>NZ_LR882967.1:0-4800000 GCF_904830925.1 Planktothrix pseudagardhii | reverse complement strand
GCAAAACCCGTAATTGATGGAATTAAATTTCTGTTCTAATAAGAATTATTGCGATAGCCTCCCCGTGACTGTCGCTTACCGCCACCGCCTTCATTCTCTTCACGCGGTCTTGCTTTGTTGACTCGCAGATGACGCCCCATCCATTCTGCTCCATCGAGAGCCTCAATTGCAGTGTTTTCGTCTGCTTCATTCACCATTTCTACAAAGCCAAAACCACGAGATTTCCCAGTTTCTCTATCTTGAGGAACAGTGGCTCGTCTGACTTTACCGTATTCTTGAAAAACTTGCTCTAGGTCTCCAGAGGTAACCTCATAGGCTAAGTTACCGACATAAATCGACATGGAATAACTCCAACCTTAAACTCGGACAAAATTCAATTTCGGCAACATACCCGTCCCTACAGAAGCTTATCAAATTAAGATTTCTGTAACTTCAAACAATGTACATAACCGAATTTGATTAACGATCCATATTATAACATAGAATCGTCAATTGAGTTTAGTCGCGATCAATACAATTAGGGTTTTTAAAGCTTATTGGATGAACGATAAATCAACTCCTCCAAAGTTAGCACTTAAGGCAACATTCAAATTTTCTAAGACTTTTACTAACCAGAGCACTCCATCTTGGGAACAAGACTCGTAATGATTAAATAAAATAGCAAACCGTTTTTCCAGGTAAGGTTTGACTTTTCGACAGATTAATACAATTTTGAGTAATAACCCAACGGTCATGGTAGGCCCGACATTAGCAATCAAATCAATAAAGACAAAATGATTGGGTTTCTGTGGACTCTCAACCACTAGAAAATTTAACATTTGGTTACAAGTTCGCAGCAAGAGAAACTCACTAAATTTTTCGTCATCACTGTGGGGAATGGTATTTTGTAATAATTTATATAATTTGTCGTTAAACTGGTTACGGATGTAGGATGAATCAATTGATGTTGGCGTGATATATTCATACAAACTCTCTTTAAAAGAGCGAAAAGATTGATTGGGTTGAGTTTGAGCAATAAAGTTTTGAGCTAAATCTCGATAGCTTTGTGATCCTTCTACTTTTCCAACAAATTGTTTGAGGGCTACAAACAGTTCTCGATTATTTAAAAGAGTGGGGTTAGGAATGGGGGAAGCAAATTTTTTAGCTTCTTCTACAGAAGTTCGACGGGCGATAGTGGCGAGTCGAATTTGATGGGCGGCATATTGAGATAAATCGAGTTCAAATTTGCGTTGTTTTTGCGCTTGAATTTGTTGAATCATCTGTTGATGTTCATAAGAACTATCCTCACTTAATAAACAATGTTTATAAAGATAGGGATAGCGAGGAATTAATATTCTTAAAGGTTCGGAAGATTGAGCTTTATAATCTAATTCAGTTGGCTGATTAATAACGGCTGCAAAGCGTTTTAAAGCTAAATATTGATCACTTTTTGTAAATTCATAGACTAAATCTCCCAATTGACGAACTGTTTTAGAGTAGGAGTAAACTTTACGGATTTTGGGAATCGAGTCATCAAAAAGTTGAATTAATTTATTAATCGCGGCTTTGCGTTGAGGAGACGTATGCCAACGATTAATTAAAATATAACAACAGCGATTCAGAATATGATTAAAATCTTGAGCTTCTAATTTAGAGATGACTAATTTATTTAAGGCTCTGGAGATTTCTACATCAGGATACCCCGATCCTTCAATAAATAATAAATTAAGTCGCTCTATCAGTTGATACGGCTCATCTATTTCGACCCGACTGAGTAAGTGATCATAAATCGTCTGTTCCTCTAGGGCCGTAGCTCGATGTAAAGAATTAACTAAATTGTTGTTCATTTTTGATTACCCATCTGCTCAATTTGAGTTGTCTTGTCTGGTGAAATCCCTTCATATTCTTCAGTGGCTATCTTGACTTCATTCTAGGGATTTTAATTCCCTCGATTTTTGCGGTAACAATGCCTCTTAAGATTAGGGATAACTCCTATTGGGAAGAATGACCAGAAAAATGTTTATCCGTTGTCTGAATTCCCATCCCTCATGGACAGATCTGAAAGTTAACGCCTAAACTTAAAAGTTAAAAAGACACAATAGAATTGTGGCACACGAACAAGAGAAAGTTCTAGTATTGAGTATAATAAAATTCACCGAGGCAAACTTTGAAACCAATAATTCCACTGAAAAGCCTACAGAAACGATGTGACTTCATTGATAAGATTCGACTTTGCAACTTTTTCGCCTTCAATCCTCCTCACGAAACAGAAGCAAGTTGATCTGAAAATCAAGCTGATTCAGTTTTTCATGGCTTTCAGTCTTAGAAGGACTTGAAGATTATGCACCCTGGAAAAATCTGTCCTCGATAACAGGCAATCCTGATAGCCCATTCAAAACTAATATCAACATTTTGTTCAAAAGTCTCTTAGCAAAGAAACCACTGCTTGGAGTTGTTTCGATTAAAAATAGACTTTTGTATTAGTCCGGTATTATGTCCAAATTAAGGCTGAAATCATACTCCATTTCGCTCAAAATGGCTATAAAATCAGTGATGTTTTATAATACCATAACAGGCTGACACTCTCTGCACAATTAGTACGGAGATTGTGGATTCTAAGAGTCCACTTAAAAGATAGGTTTGCCGTTCAGGCGAGAGAGGTTTCCCGTCGCTGCCTGTTCACCTCAGGGGAGAGATTACCCAGGGTAAGCCCTACCCGGAGCCTGCTCAAGTCAGGACGGGGCTTTAAACTCTTTTTTTGGGTAATCAATAATGATCAATCAATTTTATTTATAGAGTCAGAGAATGTCTAATCTCATCACTATCGGCCAGCTTGCTAAAATTGTAGCGATTAATGAACCCTTTAACTGTGATTTCCCTGATTCCACCCCCGTGATTGGGATCACAACTGATACCCGCAGTCTTCAACCCGGAGAAGTATTTTTAGCATTACAGGGGGAACAATTTAATGGCCATCATTTTGTAGAACAGGCCCTTAACCAAGGGGCGATCGCGGCAATTGTTACACCGGATTTTGCCGAAACTCACCCGAATTTACCGCTTTTAGCTGTTACCAATTCCTTAAAAGCGTATCAAGAGATTGGCCGATGGTGGCGAGAGCAATTCCAAATTCCGATCATCGGGGTGACAGGTTCGGTGGGGAAAACCACAACCAAAGAGTTAATTGCATCGGTATTAGGAACTCAAGGCAAAGTCTTAAAAACTCAAGCCAACTACAATAATGAAATTGGCGTTCCTAAAACCTTATTACAACTCACGGCTGATCATGAGTTTGCGGTGATTGAAATGGCCATGAGAGGAAAAGGACAAATTGCTGAATTAACCCAGATTGCACAACCGACCATTGGATTGATTACCAATGTAGGAACCGCTCATATTGGACTGTTAGGGTCAGAACAAGCCATTGCTGAGGCGAAATGTGAACTGTTAGCAGAAATGCCTAAAACCAGTGTGGCGATTTTAAATCAGGATCAACCCCGTTTGATGAATACCGCAGCAACGGTTTGGTCTGGAACCACAATTACCTATGGGTTGGAAGGGGGAGATCTGCGAGGAGAATTAATCGACTCCCAAACCCTACGAGTTGAGGGAGTGAATTTGCCTTTACCTTTACCGGGTATTCATAACGCCTCTAATTTTTTAGCAGCATTGGCTGTATTGAGGGGAATTTATGGTTGGGATATGTCCCCAGAAACCTTGTATGCACCGTTTCTGCAAGGGATCGCGGTTCAGTTACCCGATGGACGAGCAAAACGCTATGAATGGGGAGAAGATATTGTTATTTTAGATGAAACCTATAATGCGGGCTTGGAATCGATGTTGGCTGCATTACGGTTACTGGCGGATACACCGGGAAAACGCCATATTGCTGTGTTGGGAACGATGAAAGAGTTAGGAGAGCGATCGCTAGAATTCCATGAACAGGTGGGGCGCAAGGCACGGGAACTCAATTTAGATGGATTATTTATTTTAGCCGAATTTGAAGAAGCAAATGCTTTAGCAACCGGAGCCGGAGGTTTACCGTTGGTGGAAATTGTGGATTTGCAAGCGTCGGATGCTCACCCACAAATGGCACAACGGTTAAAAGAGTTTATCCAACCAGGTGATCGGATTTTATTTAAAGCGTCTCATTCGGTGCAACTGAATCGAGTTGTAGAATTGTTATAACAGGCAATAGGTAATCAGAATTAAAACAGTGCGATGCTACGCGATCGCATAAATTGAACATCTGTTCTGGAACGCCCTGAACTTAAGCTGAGATTCAGGAAAGATAGGAAAATATTAAGTTTTATTTGCCTAAGACAATAAAGGCTGAAACTTTTCCCTATAGTGGATTCAATCAAAGCTGGTCACTTCAAATGCAAGGGATAGGTGTAAAATAGCTCAAAAACCTTGTCTGAGTTTGCAAACTCATGACTCTTTACAAATCATCCGCTTTTAGATAGATGAATGAACCTAGAACCTTCAGTTAGGGTTAGTGAGAAGTTCTCTCATGGAGTCTAACCGTATGGTTGCCACAAACAATGCCAAGGTTATTAGTGATCTGGAGTACGATTTGTTGGCTGTTTTGAAAAACAAAACAGAAGCCATTGAAATTTATAAAACCTATATGCAAGATGCCCAAGAGATGGATTCTCAGCCTTGTGTTCAATTGTTTGAAAAGTTGCAACAAGAAGAAATGAGACAAGCTGAAGAAGTCCGCCACCATCTTCAGGAAGTGATGCAGAAGGGCAAAATGTAATCCATTAAGAACATTACCACTTTCTTAACAATTAATCATCAGTTATCCGTTATTAGTTATTACAAATTGTAGTGCATAAAATCTTAAAAATTTATATTCCATTCTTTAATGTTTGCTACAAAAACTGATCAGATGGCTAATAACTTCTTTTTTCCACCCCCTATACCCTATTTTCTTTTTCCTTCTGTTCCCTGTTCCCTGTTCCCTGTTCCCTTTTGTAGCATTCTGTTCGAGATTTCATATTAGTTTCTAAGGATTGACTTTGATTTGAGTTTTCGATGGTAATGGATATTATTTTTAACAGTAGATAAAGTTGCTTTTTGAGCTTTATAGGCTTGCCATTGAGTCAACAATTGATACAAAACAACAGTTAATAGTAATTCATAGGAAAGGGATACAAGATGACTGGGATGAAACCATCCTAGGGAATAATGAACCCCTGGAAACAAGAGAATTGGGGATTTAAAAAACTGATCTAAAAAGGGTAAAAACAATTTAATTCCTCGCCCTTCTGCAAAAAAATCTAAAATTAAATGGGAACTATAAAGAATTAAGGTAAATCGGAATAATTGTTGATAGGATATTTTCCAAATTTTACTGGCAACCCAACTGATAATTAAACTAAAACCCAGGGTAAAGATTAAACTATGGGAAATTCCTCGATGAAACTCTATTCCTGTTAAAATTTGGGGCATAAAATCAAAATCTGCACAGGTTGCTATAAAAACTGGATATAAAATATTCAGATCAAAACGGCGAAATGGATAGGATTTGGGGATGATATGGGAAGGTAAATATTTGCCGAGAAAATATCCAGCCGTTGCATGAAATAAAGGAGAGGGCATAATTGCTAATAGACGAATTGATCCTGATCACCATCATCTTGAAAATCCTAAAATTCCTTGATTTTGGAGATTAACCTAGACTAACTCTATTATGACAATTTTTTTTAAAGTTGCAACAAAACCCGGTTTCTGTATAAAAGCCTTGAGTTGACTGGATGAACAAAAGCTAGAAACCGGGTTTTTCCCATCTAAGCTAACACTAAATTAGGTGTTAATGGTGAACCACATTCCGAACAACATTTATGATTTGCTGGATTTAGCGTTCCGCAACTCGGACACCCTAACGCCTTACCATTGGTTTCTACAATTGCAGGTTTTAAACCCATCATATCATCATTACTGTGACCGGGAGCTACCATTGGGAAACAATCTTCATTCCGAGTTACCCGCACATCTAATAACATCGGGCCATCATAAGCCAACAATTCAGTAATGGCACCTTTTAACTCTTCCCGTCGAGAAATATTCAAAGAGCGAATATTATAAACATCGGCTAATTTTGCAAAATTGGGACTGCCTTTTTCTAAGTTTGTGGCTTCATAACGATCATCATAAAATAAATGTTGCCACTGTCGTACCATTCCCAACCAACCATTATTTAAAATAATCGCTTTCAGCCCAATATTATATTGAGCAATGGTTCCCAATTCCTGCATATTCATTTGGAAACTTCCATCCCCACTAATACAAATGACTTGTTCATGGGGTAAAGCCATTTTTGCACCCACCGCCGCCGGAATTCCATATCCCATTGTGCCTAAACCGCCACTAGAAATCCATCGACGCGGCCCCGTTTTCAGAAATTGAGCCGACCACATTTGATGTTGTCCGACATCCGTTGTATAGAAAGCATGGGGAGCTTGACGAGACACTTCTACAATCACTTCTTGGGGGGAAATGCCTTGTTCTGGGTGAGGGATTTCTAAGGGATATTCTAAGCGCAATTGGCTTAAATGTTGACACCAAGCTTGTGTTTTTTCGGGGTTAATACTATCGCCTAATTCATGAACATGACGCAACAAATCAATTAAAACTTGACGCACATCTCCAACAATGGGAACATCGGGTGTGCGGGTTTTTCCAACTTCTGCTGGATCAATATCAATATGAATCACTTTAGCATTTTTCGCAAAGTCATTGCCTTGACCCGCCACGCGGTCATCAAACCTTACTCCTAAAGCAATTAATAAATCACATTCTGTTACAGCAAAATTGGCATAAGCTGTGCCGTGCATTCCCAACATTCCTAAAGATAAAGGATGATTTTCATCAAAAGCGCCTTTTCCCATTAAAGTTGTTGTCACCGGAATTTGAAAGCGTTCAGCCAGTTCGTGAATTTCCGCATGGGCACTGCTAGTTATAGCACCTCCGCCTACATATAATATGGGTTTTTCTGCTTCTTGAATTAACTTTAACGCTTGATGAATTTGGCGAGGGTTTCCTTTAATAGTGGGTCGATATCCAATGAGTTTCACTTGACCGGGTTCAACGGGTTGATAATCAATTTTAGCAATACCAACATCCTTGGGAATATCAATTAAAATTGGCCCCGGTCGGCCACTATTTGCTAAATAAAAAGCTTCGGCTACAATGCGAGGAATATCAGCCGGATTTCGCACTAAATAAGAATGTTTAACAATGGGTAAGGTAATGCCATAAATATCAATTTCTTGAAACGCATCACTTCCTAAAGAACTGCGTGGGACTTGTCCGGTAATGGCGACCATCGGTACAGAGTCTAAGTAGGCCGTTGCTAACCCGGTGACGAGGTTGGTAGCTCCTGGGCCAGAGGTGGCTAAACAAACGCCGACTTTACCCGTTGCTCTGGCATAACCATCGGCGGCGTGGGCGGCACCTTGTTCGTGGCGCACCAGAATATGTTGTAAATCTCCCGCCTGTTCGGCTCGATAAATTTCATCATAAAGGGGTAAATTTGCCCCCCCTGGATAGCCAAAAATATGCTTAACGCCATGACGTTTAAGGCTATCAATTAAGGCAAAGGCTCCCGATACTTGTTGCTGAGTTTTCATCTTGTTCTCCTGAGATTCAAAAAATTTTGCTGAGAAATTCAATTTCTGGGCAAGAGGGTCATTTTAGGGCTGGCTATTGTTTAATTTGTCTTAATCTTAAAATAACAATTCAATTTCCGCTCTTGTCGAAATATTTTTGCATTTCCAGTTTAAATAGAGATGTTTCTATTTGTATATTAGAGCAACTTTATCCAATAAAAACTATATTTTTTATTAAGTTTCAGAAAATTAAAATATTCTAAAAAATGGGTTCTGTTCAGCACTATTTGATTATACTCAGTAGATCTCACCCAGAAACCCATTTTCTATCTCTTCAATGAATTAACTCACCGTAACAACGGATACAGATTGTTCCTGTTGTTGCAGTAGTAACCCATATTCTAGTCCTTCCACAACGGCTTGATAAGACGCATCAATAATATTAGTAGAAACCCCTACCGTTGTCCAACGTTGCTGACCGTTACTCGACTCGACTAAAACACGAGTTTTCGCGGATGTTCCTGAACCTCCATCAAGAATTCTAACTTTATAATCCCGCAATTGGAATTCAGCAATCATCGGATAAAAATTCATCAAGGCTTTTCTTAAAGCGGCATCTAAGGCTGACACCGGGCCATTTCCCTCGGCGGCTTCTAAAATATCTTGACCATTGATGGTAACTTTTACCGTTGCTAAAGCATGGCAAATTTCATCACTAGATTTATCACAATGGACTTGAAACCCTTTTAAGGTAAAAAAGGTTTTCCGTGTTCCTAATGCTTCTCGCATTAATAAATCAAAACTCGCTTCCGCCGCTTCAAATTGATAGCCTTGATTTTCTAAATCCTTTAATTGTTGTAAAATTTTGCGGCTGGTGGGATTATTTCGATCTAAATCAATACCAAAGGTTCTGGCTTTTGCTAAAACATTACTTAATCCCGCTTGATCTGAAACGACAATGCGCCGTTGATTTCCAATTGCTTCTGGGGGAAGATGTTCATAAGTTAAGGGATTTTTTTGTACCGCCGAAACATGAATTCCTCCCTTATGGGAAAAGGCAGATAATCCTACAAACGGCGCATGATCATCTGGGGCTAAATTGGCAACTTCACTGACAAATCGACTAACTTCAGTGAGTTTTTTAATAGCTTCATCTCCAATACAATTATAGCCTAATTTTAATTGTAAATTGGGAATTAAAGTACAAAGATTGGCATTTCCACAACGTTCGCCATAGCCATTAATAGTTCCCTGTACCATATTAACGCCTTCTAATACGGCTGCGATCACATTCCCAACGGCCGTTCCTGAATCGTTATGAGTATGAATTCCAAATTGTAGAGGAAAAGGGGTTTCTAAGCCTTTGAGAGCTTGAATTACTTCTTGGACAATTTGAGTAATTTCATGGGGTAATGTCCCACCATTCGTATCACAAAAAACCAACCATTCAGCCCCAGCTTTTGCTGCCGTTTTCAAGGTTTCTAGGGCATAATTTGGATTAGCTTTATACCCATCAAACCAATGTTCTGCATCATAAATTACCCGTCTTCCTTGACTGCGAAAAAATTTAATGGTATCCTCAATCATGGCGAGATTTTCGGTTAAAGTTGTTTGCAATCCTTCGGTAACGTGCAAATCCCACGATTTCCCAAATAACGTTACCCAAAGGGTTCCCGCCGATAAAATGGCTTTTAAATTATCATCTTCTTCCGCATGGCTATTCGGTCGTCGAGTCGAGCAAAAAGCAACAACTTCAGAATGCACTAACGGTTGTTCTTGTAACTTCCAAAAAAATTGAACATCTTTAGGATTCGCACCGGGCCATCCTCCTTCAATAAAGGGAATTCCTAAACTATCTAATTGACGCGCAATTCGCAATTTATCATCCAAAGATAAGGATAATCCTTCTCGTTGTGCGCCGTCTCTTAAGGTTGTATCGTAGATCCAAAGCGGTTGAGTCATGGCTTGTAAATTTAACAGTTAACAATAATTTTGATCACCCGCAAATCAAGATGAGATCGATGAATGATCGAGATGCAGATGTCAGCATTCCATCACATTGTTATTGTGGCGTTCTGCTCTCTAACTGCTACATTATTATAAATCTGTTAGCTATATTTTCCTTTTTAACTCTTATTTTACTTTTAAAAGTCTAGTTTTGATCTTGAAAAAAAGTAACAATTCAGTTAAGAATCATTGCATAACTTTTATTAAGGGAAAAATGGTACAAATTCAAGCTCAAGGAAAAACCATCACTTGCGAACCGGGTGCGAATCTGCGGAAAGTCTTATTAGAGAATGGCGTTGATCTCTACAATGGTCAAGCTTCCCTGATAAACTGTCATGGATTTGGTACCTGTGGGACGTGTTGCGTCGAAATTGAAGGGGAAGTCTCTGAACCCCAAGGGAAAGAGAAAATTCGTCTTTCTCTTCCTCCCCATTCCTCCAAGAACCAGCGCCGTTTAGCGTGTCAGGTTAAAGTTTTGGGGGATATCAAAGTTAAGAAATATGACGGGTTCTGGGGTCAGGGTTCGCAAACCACCTGGACTCCATAATTAAAAAAATAAAAATGGGGTTTCTTGATTATTCCAGAAACCCCATATAACTTTTCATAATCTATTACCCGAAAAAAGTAATTGAATAAAAAAATTGACCCCAAAATCTGTCTAAGGATGACTGGGAAATTTAGCCCCCATCTGCGGAATGTGGGATATAAACAACAAAGACACAAAGAAAAGATTTCAACCTTCTTTTTTGTGTCTTTGTGATTCTTTGATTAATGCAGATAGGTATAACGGCGCAAACTGCGTTCGTAGTTTTGTAATAAGAGTTGAGATTCCTCTAAACTAATGCGATTATGCTCCAATGCTTGTTCAGTTTGGCGACGAATACTTTCGATTAAATCTTCTGTATCATATTGAACATAACCTAAGACTTCGTGCATGGTATCCCCTCTAATTACAGATTCAATTTGATACCCTTGGGGGGTGAGTTTAATATGAACAACATTGGTATCCCCAAATAAATTATGGAGATTTCCCATAATTTCTTGGTAAGCACCAGCTAAAAACATTCCTAAATAATAGGGTTGTTTTTCATTGGGATTTTGAGCAGAATTTGAGGGATGTTCTAAAGGATGTAATTCTAAAACATATTTGACATCGCGTAGATCAATAAACTGATCAATTTTGCCATCACTATCACAGGTTAAATCCGCTAAAGTTGCCCGTTTTGTCGGTTCTTCATCTAATCGATGAATCGGTAGAATGGGGAATAATTGATCAATAGCCCAGGTATCCGGCGCTGATTTAAAAACCGAAAGATTGACATAATAAATCGAAGCCATAATCTTTTCTAAGTCTTCTAATTCATCGGGAATATAATCAGAATTTCTGACGATTTCTAAGATTTTTCGACAACAAGCCCAATGGAGTTTTTCCGCTTTAGCGCGATCACTTAACCTTAAATAACCAAAATTAAATAAACTAATGGCTTCTCCTTTAAATTGGGTTGCATCATGATACGCTTCTTGATAGTTATCTTCATTAATAGATTGATAAGTATCATCCAAATTTCTTAAAATTAGATGATCTTTTTCGGAAATAGTCGGAGGTTCTCCCATGGGGATATCACTGGTTCCTAAAACATCAAAAACTAATACCGATTGATGGGATGCGATCGCTCGTCCACTTTCACTAATTAATGTAGGAACTGGTAATTTTCGCTCCTCACAAGCTTCTTTAACCTCCGCAACTACATCATTGGCATAATTCTGCATATTATAGTTTTTAGAGGCATGGAAATTAGTTTTAGAGCCATCATAATCAACCCCTAAACCACCCCCCACATCCAAATATTTCATGTTTGCCCCTAATTGAGCTAATTCTACATAAATTTGGCTGGCTTCTTGTAGGGCATCTTTCAGGACGCTAATGGAAGAAATTTGAGAACCAATATGAAAATGTAACAGTTGCAAACTGTCTAACATTTCAGCTTTTTTCAACTTTTCAACAACTTCCATAATTTCAGGAATCGTTAACCCAAATTTAGCGCGATCGCCCGTTGATCCTCCCCAACGTCCCACGCCTCTTGTACTTAATTTAGCCCGAACTCCCACAATCGGACGAATCCCTAATTGTTGACTCGCCACCATGACTAAATCGACTTCTTCAATTTGTTCTAAAACAATAATCGCCGTTTGTCCCAGCCGTTGCGCTAAAAGGGCGGTATTAATATATTCTTGGTCTTTATAACCATTACAAATTAACAAGGAATCGGGATTTTTTAATAACGCTAAAGCAATTAATAATTCTGGCTTTGAACCCGCTTCTAAACCAAAATGATAGGGTTGACCAAACCGGACTAAATCTTCTAGTAAATGCCGTTCTTGATTACATTTAACCGGATAAACCCCCCGATAAACCCCTGGATAACTATAACGAGCGATCGCTTTAGCAAAACAAGCATTTAATCGTTCAATTCTATCTTCGAGAATATCAGGAAACCGAATTAATAACGGTAACTCAATATTGCGACTTTTTAAAGATTCGACTAATTTTAATAAATCTAAAGATCCCCCTCGGTTGGCTTTGGGAGAAACCGTAATATGACCTGCGGCATTAATGGAAAAATAAGGATCACCCCACCCTTGAATGCGATAGAGTTTTTCACTGTCTTCAATTGTCCAGGTTTTTTGAGGTTTTCCGTTGGGGGAGTCCGTCGAAACCTGGGGTGTTTGTGTTGTGGGGGTAAGTGCGTTGACGTCCATATTTTCTATCCTTGCCGTTGAGCAACCATCAGACAGTTTAACGGGTTAAGTTAAGAATGACTAGCAATCTGTCACCTGGGATACGGTAATCTAAATTGTGAACTTTAATGACAACTAAGGAGATTCCCTTGGAACGGACATTTCTTGCGATTAAACCCGATGGCGTTCAGCGTGGACTCGTGGGCGAAATTATTCGGCGTTTTGAAACCAAAGGGTTTACCCTAGTCGGTTTGAAACTGCTCATCCCCTCTCAGGAATTAGCAGAAAAACACTATGCAGTCCACAAAGAAAGACCCTTTTTCAAGGATTTAGTGTCTTTTATTACCTCTGGCCCAATTGTGGCAATGGTCTGGGAAGGAGATGGTGTGGTAGCTTCTGCGCGTAAAATGATCGGCGCGACGAACCCGTTAAACGCTGAACCCGGAACCATTCGGGGAGATTTTGGAATCAATATTGGTCGCAATATTATTCATGGTTCTGATGCCATTGAAACCGCACAAAACGAAATCAGCTTATGGTTTAGTGATGCCGAATTAGCCAATTGGGAACCCACGATTAAACCTTGGTTAGTTGAGTAATTTTTAGGGTGTTAGCGGTTAACAATTGAGAGTTAACCGTTAACGATTAAGAATTACTCGGAGAATCAGTCACTCGTTGGGAAAATCCCCAAGCAAATAAACTCAAGGTCAGGACAACCATTAACCATTCCGGTGGGACTAACGCTGAATCAATTACTCGTAGTAATAATCGTAATCCCACTAAACCAACCGTTAAATATCCGGCTGTTTCTAAATAGACATATTCTTTTAGCCACTGAATAAATAAACTTGCCATAAATCGCAGAATAATAATCCCTACCGTTGCCCCGGTAATCACTAACCACGCTCGATCTGAAATAGCGATCGCAGCAGTCACACTATCGAGAGAAAAGGCTAAATCTGTAATAGCAATCAGGACTAGGACTTGTCCAAAAGAATGATAACGGACGGTTTCTTCTGAATTTTCTTCCTGATTTTTCTTGGTAAAATATCGAAAAACTAACCAGAGTAAATATAACGCTCCTAATAGCTCAAACTGCCAATATTTAATTACCCAAGTAGCCGTAATAATCAAAATAATCCGTAAAATAAATGCTAAAAATAACCCAATATTTAGAGCTTTATTTTGAAGCTTGCTATCTTCTAAACCACAGGAAATAGAAGCTAAAGCAATGGCATTATCCGCAGACAATACGGCTTCTAGGGCAACTAAAATAGGCAATAATACAAGAAGATTTAACTCTAAATTCCGAGAAAATTCAAAAACGTGATCAAGGTCTAACATTAACGATTGATGATTCCTAATAGTGTCCTAATTTCAAATTATAGAGGATAAAGGATTGACACTCCGCACTCTTCCCCCGACACCCCCCGTTTGTCCCCGCTTGTCCCCGCACTCTTCCCTCATACCCCGCCCCCCTGTTCTTGGCTTTTTCAACTTTTTGTTACAATGCTCTTCCCAAAATGCCCAAATTAGTTGACATTGGTGAACGATTATCTCAATTTGTCAGCACCCCGCTCTAAAGAGACGGGGCTATGCGCGGAGCGCAGGCTTCGCCAACATGCCTCTAACTTTGGATAGCTGACCAGCTATAGTCTTAATTGACTACGTTATCGGCAAGTGTTAAAGACCCACCAATGGATGCGAAGCTAGTCCGTTGCTCTGGAACTTAAAAGTTAAACAGTTTTACGAGGGGTAAGACAGTGCTTTTGAGATAGTTACCGACCGATAACATTGGCGAAGCTAACATTACCCTAGTAATAGGAGTGGGAGAAATCCCAAAAAAACCGGGAATCGGCAAATCAAACAATTTGTGTCGGTTCCCAATCCAATATTCACGGGGAATTTATCCCCTGAGTCGTGTTTCCTCTGTTGTCTAAAGAGGCGCTCGTTTACACACTCCCATCCTACTTTTATGAAGGAGCTATTCAAAAATGACAGATACTCAGGTGTTTATTGCCCTAGTTATTGCCTTGATTCCTGGAATTTTAGCCTTCCGTTTGGCTACAGAACTGTATAAATAGAAATTTGGAACTTACTGGTGAGAATTCACTGGTAACGGGTCACTTCCTCAAGCTGTCTCGACAGAAAATGTTAAGAGTGCAGACAATGACTATCCGAATGGGATAGAGTATTGTGTGTTAACTCGGTCAAACTGTCGAGACGGTTTTTTTATGGGAATCCGAATTCGATGTTATAGCAGGGAACAGGGAACAGGGAATAGGGAACAGGCAGGAAAAGAGTTTTCTGCGAACAGTTTTAGCATCAGTCTATGTCCTAACTGCCTTGGCGACTGCTGTAATTTTTAAGTTGTTTTCGGGAAACCTAAAATTTACTCCGACCGTTGCTGATCTCAATTGTTACCCGAATCAAAAGATCATGTCTGCGACTCGACCTATTCCCCAAACGATTCCATCTGCTTCTCCCTTTCGTCGTCCCCGTACCCGTCGAATTTCTCAGCAACGACGCACCCAGCAGAACCGACGCCTATTGACGGTGGAAACAACAGTTAAGTTAGGGGTAAATTTAATTTTATCGGCTTTTTCTATATCAGCCTTAATTCAGATGTTACCCCACCATCGTTCAGTCTCGGAAAAAGTTCAGGATATTCGGGCTGAGGTGAAAATGACCGAAGAACGAGTAGCCAAAGAAAGGGAAGAATTCAGTCGCTATTTTGATCCCCAGCAAACTCAAAGTATTATGCAGGAACAAGGCAACCGAATTGATCCGAGTCAAAAGCCGATTATTTGGATAGAACCCAGCCCCAAAGAAGCCGCAGAAGTGCCGGATGATTCTGCAACAACCTATGCAGGTTTAGAATAAAAATTACGGGTATAAATTAAGGAATTTGACGCAAATCTAAGGTTAAGGGATATTCAGGATTAAGATGTAAAGGCGGAATTTTCATCAATCCTGATGTATGCCCCATTTCCATAAATCGTTCTAACATTCGGCCTTCAGCTTCTCGATGATTAACGGGAAATTGTTGATAGATTTTCCCGTCGGGAGGGTTAACAAAATAAGTACAGCCCCCAATAGAACGCTCTGCCCAAGTATCAACAATATCAAAAATTAAAGGATTATGGGGCTCAAGATCGGGATGTAAAATTGAGGCATATCGTCGCGCCCGAAATCGCACCGCCCCCACATATTCCCCTAGATTTCCAGTAGATTTTAACGGAATGGCACGACCTTGACAAGTGACAATATATCGAGCCGAATAACTGTCAAAATTTGGGGAATTTCCTAACGCATTCGTTAATTTAACTTGCAATCTTTCCATGGAAGAATCCACATAACGGGCTGTATTTCCCGATGCAGTTTCTTCCCCTAAAACGTGCCAAGGTTCAATGGCATGACGCAGTTCTAGTTCAATTCCTTCTTTAATAATTTCTCCATAACGGGGAAACCGAAATTCAAAAAATGGGGCAAACCAATCAAAATCAAAATCATAACCAATAATTTGTAAATCCCTTAAAATCGCTTTTAAATCTTCTCCTAAATAATACGGTAACATAAATCGATCATGTAGAGTAGTTCCCAAACGAATTAATGGATAATGATAGGGTTTTTCCCAAAACCAACTCACTAACGCCCGAATTAATAACAATTGTAATAAGCTCATTTGGGGGTGAGGAGGCATCGCAAAGGCTCGAAATTCTAATAATCCCAATTGATTTCTATGATTTTCAATGGGGTACAATTTGTCAATACAAAAAGCAGAACGGTGAGTATTACCCGTAATATCAATTAATAAATTCCTTAATAATCTATCGACTAATTCAGGAGAAATATTTGCATTATAATTTAATTTTTGGAACGCGATTTCTAAATCATATAAACTCTCATGTCTGGCTTCATCTACCCTGGGTGATTGACTGGTTGGCCCAACAAATAAATCAGCGAATAAAAATGTTAAACAAGGGTGATTTTGCCAATAAGTAATTAAACTTCTTAATAAATCAGGACGGCGTAATAATGGACTATCATAAACCGTTTTTCCACCAATGGTAACATGGGCACCACCCCCCGTTGGAATCCGTCGTCCATCTAAGAGATATTTTTCCGTTCCTAAACGGCATAATCTCGCTTCTTCATATAACGTTGTGGTAATTTCAACTAATTCTTTCCAATTAGAAGCGGGATGAATATTAACTTCAATCACGCCGGGGTCTGGAGTAATTTGAAACCCAATAATCCCGCTATTCGCTGGGGGTGTATATCCTTCTAAAATAACGGGATATTGAACCTGGGCGGCTGTATTTTCAATCGTGGCGACTAAATCTACAAAACTTCGCGCCGAGCTTACAGGAGGTAAAAAAACGTGAATTTTTCCCTGTCTTGCTTCTACACTTAAAGCTACTCGAATAGAATTAATGGGAGATTCTAAAGGTTCAGAACTGGGAACAATGGGGGGATGAGTTAAGGGGAGAACCGCTTCTTGTTCAAGTTCATCTGCGTGCCAATTTAAAGAGCTTAAAGGTAAACGAAACCCAATGGGAGAATTTCCGGTTAATAGTTCAATTTTATTGGAGTTAGGCAACCGCCAACGACAACTACTCCAGCGAATTGCGTTATTTTTAACGATTGATAAAATCGGTAAGGTATATCCAGCAATGGTATTAGAGTTAGGTTCATACGCCTGAATAATACACTCGGATTTTACGCCTAAATTTTTAACTAAAGCTTCAATAAACGTTAAAACATCTTGTTGAATATAACCATAATCTTGCTCCTCTTGGGCATAGAGTTCGGGATTTCGCCATAAGGGAATTCCATCTTTTCGCCAATAACACCCTAACGCCCAACGGGGTAGTGCTTCCCCCGGATACCATTTGCCTAATCCATAATGAAGTAATCCCCCCTTTTGAGTAAATTTATCTTGTAAACGGGTGAGCAATTTTCCAGCCAGTTGACGTTTTTCTTCTCCGAGTGCTGCAATTCGCCATTGGGGAGATTCAAAATCATCAATAGAAACAAAAGTCGGTTCTCCTCCCATAGTTAAACCCACATTTAAACGCTGTAAATCAGCTTCAACTTTTTCCCCTAAATCATGAATATTTTGCCATTGTTCTTCTGTATAAGGTTTTGTTACCCTAGGAATTTCATGATAACGAGAAACCGTGACAAAAAAGTCTAATTTTGACTCAGCAGGTTCAAAGGTTCCGTAAACGGGACGAGCTTCTAAGGGGTCAGCAACACAAACTAAGGGAATATGACCTTCTGCTACCATTAAACCCGATGTGGGGTCAAGTCCAAGCCAACCCGCACCAGGTAAATAAACCTCCGCCCAAGCGTGTAAATCAGCATTATCATTCGATGGCCCAGGTTGCCCATCCAGAGGGGGAATATCATTACTCAGTTGGATTAAATATCCCGAAACAAATCGCGCTGCTAATCCATAATGGCGTAAAATTTGTACGAATAACCAAGCTGTATCTCGACAGGAACCGATTTTTTTCTCCAGGGTTTCTTCACAGGTTTGAATTCCGGGTTCAAATCTAACTTTATATTCAATTATTTCCGCTAATTTTCGATTCAAATCTAGTAAAAAATCAAGGGTATAAACATTATTTTTATGATTAATTTTAACCCACTGAGTTAATAATTCTCCTGCTTCCCGAATTTCTAAAAAAGGAATTAATTCTTGAGCCAGACGAGGTTGATATTGAAAGGGATAGTTTGAAGCATCGGGTTCAATAAAAAAATTGAAGGGATTAATAGGCTGAATTTTAGCTATTAAATCCACTTCAATTTTTAAAGAATCAGTGCTTTGAGGAAAGTTAACTCTAGCCAAAAAATTTCCATCATGATCTTGTAACCATGTTAGTTGATGGTCAGAGGGGGCAATCTTGAGAGCATAACTCAAAATTGGTGTCCGGCAATGGGGAGAGGGGCGCAACCCAATCGTATGAGGCCCTAGAATCACAGAACGTTCAAACTGATAGCAAATCTGGTGGTTTAAACTAACTTTAATAGACATTTTCTTGACTGATGACTGATGGCTTATAACTGATGTCCACAACTGGAGCAAAATCGGTCTTCGGGTTTGACCGATGTTCCACATTGGCTGCAAAACTTCTGTTTATTGGGTGCAGATGCCCCCATTCGCAGTTCCATATTCCCCATTCGCATTTCCATCGGGTTCATGCTCATCTGCATATCTCCCATTTTTAGGTTCATGGGTTCTAGGGGTTTCATCGGTTCCATCGGACTCAGGGTCATCGGAGTCATCGGTTCCATCGAACTCATGGGTTTCAGGGGTTTCATCACTTCTATTCCTGGCATCGGGGACACAGGTAAACTGGTGACTTCATGCACAGGTAGTTGTTCAGAGTTGTTCATCGAGGGGGTTCCACTGATGACACTGACACTACTTCCTTGAATTTGTAAGGTTTTTTCCCCTTGCTCGGATAGGATTTTGAGCATCATACCATAAGGAGTTTGGAACACCTGGGGAGGTGAACTCCAAACTCCGGTCGCAAAACTGCTACTGGCTTGTTGCTGTTGTCCTGGACTACTACTAATCAAGGTGACAACGGTTTGCACACCCTGATTTTCTAAATAAACTCTTTGACCCGCCCCTAGTTCGCATACATACGCCATAGGAAGGCTCCTTTGTCAAGTTATTGTTCTACTGTGCATTGTAGGACTGTGTTTTGCAAAGGAGAAAGGTTCTTAACAATTGTATTAGAAATGACCCCAGCCAAAGGTTATTGATAGGTGTATTCTTCACCGCTACAAACTTTTTGTGCGGCATCTACAGATTCAGTGCCATCTTGAAAGATAGCTCGAAAGTCATAGTCACAATCTTCTCGGCCATCATTTATGTTGATAGTTATACTCTCGCCAGGGTTAAGAACATCAGCACCAAGAATATCATTTTCCCAATCTGATGTACTGGGAGGAGAGGCATAAAAGTGGGTCATCACTTTATCAGTTCCATTGATCAATTTAATCGTTACAGCCCCTGGTTGTGCCATCGCTTTTGAAGATATTAAGCTAATTCCGGGGCTAAATACGGCTGTTGCTAGTAACAAGATAGAAAGGGATTTATTTTTCCTCAATAGACTAATCATGACTGACTCCTCACCAAAAACTAGAATTGGTATAAAATTATATTTATCATGATGAATAGTTTTGTCAAGAGGGGGAATTTATTTCAAGAAAGTTTAAAATTAAAGACGATCCACTCCTTATCTACAAAGGCGATCACTCCTCCTGGAAACGGATCAGTTTGGCTGCAATTGGGGGCTGAAATTAAAGCTTTTAATTTTTCAATATGTTCAAAGTTAGGAGTTTTTGACATAACCTGTTGTAAAATTTTTCGACTGACTCGACGTTGTAAAGCTTCATGGGTTTGACGTAAGATCAATCGATTTATTTTTAAGGGTTTTTGACTTTCCTTTTCAAAGACTACAACCTGCTGAAAAAGGGTTTCTGTTAATGAGTCTAAATAGTCAACTTCTGCTCGTAATAATTCGGCTGTTTGGGCGAGATGGGATTCAACTTGAGGATTAAAATGAGTTTGTAAATACGGTAAAAGTTCTTGACGAATTCGGTTGCGCGCATAATGTAAATCTTCGTTGGTAGTATCAACCCAAATTTTTAAGTGATGTTCTTGACAAAACTGCCCGGTTTGTTCACGAGAAATCTCTAATAAGGGACGCACTAACTGAATAGAAGCCGTTAAATCTGGCTTAAGAATAGGAGATTCTAAGTGTAGAGAACGTTGCCAAGTTAAAGCTTGTAAACCATCGGAACCACTACCCCGGATTAAATTATAAAGTAAGGTTTCCGCGCGATCGCTTTTTGTATGACCTGTAACAATAACTGGATAATGATATTCTTCGGCAATTTCAGCCAAAACTTGATAACGCCATTGCCGAGCCGTTGCCTCACTATTAGGAATTTCCGTCGCCACCCTTCGATAAAACGGTAATTGCCAAGACTCGGCAAGGTGTGCGATATAGTCCCCATTAGCACCGGAGTCAGACCGCCAACGATGGTCACAGTAAACCACCCCTAATTCCCATCCCCACTTCGGTTGCAGGTCTAACAACAATTTCAGTAAACACACAGAATCTTGACCCCCCGATACCGCCACCAACAGCCGTTGAGACTGAGGTAACAGTTGACGATCTCGTAAAGTTTGGTGAAGTTGGCTGTGTAAAAAAGTCCAAATTAAAGAATTTGACATTAGTTTAAAAATTGACACTTCCTCGTCAAGCTGACGCTGTTCAAATTCTCTTTAGTCATAAAAGAAGGATAGAATCTTTAGCTTATTGATGAAATCGTTTATTTCATTTATTAGGCTCATTTTTTTTACCACTTTTGGGGGATGCCCGCTAACTTTACATTGATTATTATAACTCCTTGGGTATAGGTATATAGGGGAAGCTTATGCAATTAAATCAAGAATTGGAGTTAAATCAAACGAACCCTGTTGAGAGCATACTTTTTCAAACTTCATCCCCATTATCCGTTTCTAACAATAAAACGCATCTTAATATATTATTTCTGATTCCTCACCCTTTTTATGAAGATCGAGGCTCTCCCATTGCCGATGATATGCTTCTAAAAGTTTTATCAGAACGGGGAGACAAAATTGATGTTGTTGCCTATCCTGAAGGGCAAAATGTAACTTATAGTAATACAACCTTATATCGCACCACCAAATTTCCAGGATGTAGCAATGTTCGACCCGGGTTTTCTTGGAAAAAGTTAGTTTATGATGTTTTGATGCTATTTAAAGTTTTACAACTAACATTTCAGAAAAAATATGATTTAATTCATGCCATTGAAGAAACCGTTTTCATTGCCCTCCTGATTAAATTCCTCTTTAAAACCCCCTATATTTATGACATGGATTCTTCTGTAGCCCAACAGATGATCGAAAAATATCCAAAATTATCTCCCTTGAAATCAGTTTTCAATACCTTTGAAGGATTAGCCGTTAAACACGCACAAGCGGTTGTCCCAGTGTGTCAAGCTTTAGCAAATGATATTGCTGAGTATAAGCCACAAAAAGTCGTTCTGCTTCCCGATGTTTCTTTGTTGAAATCAAATCCCAATCAACTCACTGAAGATTTGAAACAGAATTTAAACATTAATCATCTACTGATGATGTATGTGGGGAATTTAGAAAGCTATCAAGGCATTGATTTATTGCTCGATAGCTTTGCGCTGACCCTTAAACAAACTCAAAAAGCAGATTTAGTCATTGTTGGGGGAGAACCAGAAGACGTTGAATTCTATCAACAAAAAGCTCAACAACTCGGTATTGATCATAACGTTCATTTCCTGGGTAAAAAACCTGCTAGCGAACTCGATATCTATCTTTCCCAAGCCGATATTTTAGTTTCTCCCCGCACCAAAGGGAAGAATACACCGATGAAAATTTATTCCTACCTCGATAGTGGAAAAGCCGTTTTAGCCACCGATTTATTTACCCATACTCAAGTTTTAAATCCTGAAGTTGCTCAACTCGCAATACCCGAACCTGAAGCATTTGCTCAAGGGATGGTGAATTTAATTACCAATGAAACCTTGAGAACAAAACTCGGTGAAGCAGGAAAAGCTTTAGTTCACGAAAAATATAGTTATAGTGCATTCCGTCAACAATCAAATCGCCTTTATAATGAATTGACACAGGAACTCTTGCCAAACTCCGTGTCAGTCGGATATAACCAGGAGTAACTTGTCACGGTTTCAGTTTCCTATCATTAGGTTATGAAAAGAAATTTAACAGCCTTGACCGAAAATAATTATGATCTTTTAATTATTGGAGGAGGCATTTATGGAGCGTGTATCGCTTGGGATGCCAGCTTGCGGGGGCTATCAGTTGCTTTAGTCGAAAAAGCAGATTTTGGAGGGGCGACTTCTGCTAATAGCTTAAAAATTATTCATGGTGGTTTGCGCTATTTGCAAAAAGCCGACTTTAAGCGAATGCGAGAATCAATAAAAGAACGCACCACATTAATGCGAATTGCACCGCATTTAATCCATCCTTTACCCGTTTTAGTACCTACCTACGGACACGGAACAAAGGGGAGAGAAGCACTGACTCTGGGAATGTTCATTAATGATATTATCAGTAGCGATCGCAATCAACTCAACGATCCCCAAAAACATATCCCCAATGGTCGAATTATTTCTCAAGCTGAATGTCAAGAATTGCTTCCTAATATTCCTGAAGCTGGACTAACTGGGGGAGCAATTTTTTGTGATGCTCAAGTTTACAATTCAGAACGTTTAACCCTATCGTTTCTCAAGTCTGCTGAACAACAAGGAGCAACTTTAGCTAACTATGTAGAAGTCACCGGATTTTTATTCACAGAAAATCGAGTAACTGGGGTTAAAGTTAAAGACGAATTAACCGCATCAGAACTAGAGATTCGCGCGAAAACCGTTGTTAATACCAGTGGCCCTTGGCTGAATCAAATTCTCAATTTTTTACCCCAAAAATCACCGCTACCGCCCCTGAATTTGGCAAAAGCGATGAATTTAATCACTCGGCCTTTATTTAATACCTATGCCGTTGGTCTTTCCGGTGCAAAATGTCAATTACCTAACGGTTCAGTTCAGAAAAGTCGTTTCTTTTTTATTGCCCCTTGGCGCGGTAAATCTATGATTGGAACCTGGTACAGTGTTTACGATCAAGATCCCAATCAGTTTAAAATTACAGAAGCAGAAATTCAAGAGTTTATTAGCGAAATTAATCAAGTCTATCCCGCCGCAAAATTACAGCGAGAAGACATTTCATTTGTGCATGGGGGACTGCTTCCTAGAATTGGAATTGATGCCAAAACAGGAGAACCCAAATTAGCAGATCAATATCAACTCCGAGATCATACTCAAGATGGATGTCCAGGATTAATTTCCGTGCTAGGTGTAAAATATACAACCGCTAGAGATGTGGCTCAAAAAGCTATTGATTTTGTGTTTAAAACTTGGGATCAATACCCCCCTGAATCTAAATCAGCGATTACACCAATTGACGGCGGAAAAATCGAAAGTTTTAATAATTTTTTACACCAAGCTATCTTAGAGGGAAAAACTCAAGGATTAACAGAAAGTCAAATTCATCGATTAGTTTATAACTATGGTTCTAGTTATCCTAATGTGTTAAACTATCTCAAGGATTCCCCAGATTCTCAAGGAATTCTGAATGAGACAGAATTGATTAAAGCAGAAGTGCTTCATGCCATTCATGAGGAAATGGCACAAAAATTAAGTGATGTTGTTTTTCGTCGGACAGAATTGGGAAGTGCAGGAGATATCTCTCAGGAAACCCTTAATATTTGTGCTAAAACAATGGGTGAAGCTTTGGGATGGAGTCAAACCCGAATTGAGGAGGAACTCAAAGATATTAATTTGAGTAATGGAATACAATCTTTAGCGATCACTTAATATTTTTCTAAAGTATAAACGATAGCCAAGAAAAAAATGAACCTTCTTAAAACTCAAGCTTTTACCCAAAATAGTCAGAAGATATGGATTGATGCTCATGTTCATATCCATGACTGTTTTCCCCTCGATCAACTGCTGAACTCAGCTTTAAAAAACTTTCAACAGGTTTCCCAAATAGAATCCCCAACTTCTCTACTTTTTTTAACAGAAATTCAAGGAATAAATCAGTTTAAAAAGCTTCTAATTTATGCAGAATCTCAACCCAATAATATTGCAGGATGGACATTTCATAAAACTCAAGAGATCTTTTCAATAGAAGCTAAAAATCAACAAAATCAAAGTATTTTTATTATTGCAGGTCGCCAAATCGTGACCGCCGAAAAATTAGAAGTTCTGGCTTTAATTACAGACAAAACCGTTGAGGATGGTTTACCCATAGAAACAACTTTAACTGAAATTCAAGACAGAGGAGGAATTCCAGTTCTGCCTTGGGGTGTTGGAAAATGGATCGGGAAACGAGGAAAATTACTGAATCATTTATTAAATTCTGATCAAATTCCCTTACTATTTTTAGGAGATAATTCTGGTCGTCCTGTCTTCTGGTTACGACCTCCCTATTTTAAACTAGCCGAACAGAAAGGATGGCAAGTTTTACCCGGAACTGATCCCTTATCCTTAGCAACACAAGCATCTCGACCCGGAAGTTTTGGCTTTAATATCGAGGGAGAATTTAACCCCAAAAAACCCGGAAATAGCATCAAGCAAATTTTACTTAATTCTCAGACAAAAATTCAACCCTATGGCCGTTTAGAAAATCCTGTACGGTTTATTCAAAATCAGTTAGCAATTCGTTCTCATTCATCAGCAAAAATGCCACCCCAAGAACAAACTATCGTTTCAACAAATGGCTTTCCTGAAACTGCCGATATTGAAACCTCCTCAGACGGCTACGCCTCACGTTTTGCGGGAGAATTGGGACAATGGTTACTGAAAGTTCAAGAAGAAGCTACCTTAAAACTGTTAGCAGCCTATCCCCAAGCAACGGTATTAGATGTGGGAGGCGGACACGGACAAATAACAAAACCCCTGATTGAAAATGGTTATCAAGTCACGGTTTTAGGAAGCGATGAAATCTGTAAAAACCGCATTCAAACCCTCATTGATGCCAATTTATGTTCCTTCAAAGTGGGTAATGTTCTGGACTTACCCTATCCTGATAATGCCTTTGATGTGGTGATTAGTTATCGATTTTTAGCTCATGTTACCCAGTGGCAAAAATTTCTTAGTGAACTTAGCCGCGTTGCTAAAAAAGCCGTCATTATTGACTATCCCACCCTACGGAGTGTTAATTCCATTGCCCCCTATTTATTTAAATTTAAAAAAGGTTTAGAAGGCAATACTCGAACCTATATTACCTATGATGAATCAGAATTGGTAGACTTTTTTAAATCCTTGGGATTAAAACAAACGGAACGTTATCCCCAATTTTTTATCCCGATGGTGCTGCATCGTGCGTTAAAATCACCTACAGTCTCATCTGTTTTAGAACAGCCCTTTCGAGTGTCTGGGTTAACTTATCTTTTAGGTTCACCCGTCATTGCTAAATTTATCAAAAGTTGAATTTTTGATTGTCCTATAGGGGAAAAATAATGGAAGAGTCTAGCTATAAACTACCACCTGGTTCTCGCGTTTTAGTCACTGGGGGAACTGGATTTACAGGTTCAGTATTGTTACGAAAATTAGTCAATCAAGGAGTGAGTGTTGTGGCAATTGCCCGCCCTACTTCCAACCTCAAACCCTTCGAGGGAATGCCCATTGAATGGTTACAGGGTGACGTTTTTGATCCTGACTTGGTTAATCAAGCCATCCAAAATGTTAATTATATTTTTCACATGGTTACACCCTTTCGGGAAGCCAAATCTCCTGATCAGGGATATTATAATGTTCATGTTCTGAGTACCCAACTGTTAGCAAAAGCAGCGTTAAAACAACCAGATTTTAAGCGCTTTGTTCATGTTTCTACGATTGGAGTTCATGGTCATATTGAAAATCCCCCAGGAGATGAAAATGCCCCTTTCGATCCAGGGGATATTTATCAGCAAAGCAAATTAGAAGGAGAAATTTGGATTAAAGAATTTGGTCAAACTGAAGGATTACCCGTCACCGTTGTTCGACCTGCTGGAATTTATGGCCCCGGAGAGAGACGACTCTTAAAAATCTATAAATGGGTTGCTAAAAAGTGGGTTCCTGTGATTGGAAATGCTCAGAATTTACTGCATTTTATTCATGTTGATGATTTAACAGACTTCTTTATTTTAACCGCCCTACATCCCCGTGCCGTTGGAGAAGTCTTTATTTGTGGTAGTCCCCAAGCCATGACCTTCCAAAATATGGTTAATTTAATTGGGGATTATTATGGCGTTTCTCCTAAATTTATTAAATTTCCAGCCGCTCCAGTTTTTGCCATTGGAGATCTATTTGAGATGATTTTCCGACCCTTGGGAATTGAACCTCCCATCTATCGGCGACGGCTGGCTTTTTATACCAAAGATCGCTCCTTTAATACGTCTAAAATGAAAAATCTATTAGACTTTGTACCTCGTCATTCAGACGAAGAAGGATTAAAAGAACTGGCTCAATGGTATCTCGACCAAGGTTGGATTACCCTCAAAAATACTTAAACCTATTCTTGAACAATAAATTATGGTCGCCCCTGAAGAAAAACAAAAAATTAATAAAGTTCCCCTTTCGGAACAACTCAATCAAAGTCAATCCTCGGCTTTAAAACGCTATCAAGAAAAGGCCGTTGGCACAACAAAGTTTTTGCCGTTTCTGACCTATGAACTTGCCTTATTACTGGGCAGTAACCTCCCCGGCAGTCTCGGTTATATCACCCGTAAACTGCTTTATCATTCTCTGTTTAAACAGGCTGGAAAAAGCTTGATTTTAGGGCAAGGCGTTGTGTTACGTCATCCCAACAAAATAACACTCGGAAATCGGGTTGCCATTGATGATTATGTGCTCTTAGATGCCAGTGGTTCAGGGAATGAGGGAATAACTCTAGGAGATGATGTGATTATTTCCCGAAATTGTGTGATTCAAGGCAAAACGGGGGGAGTTACCATCGGAAATAAAACCGATATTGGATGCAATACTGTGATTACATCAGGGGCTGGAATTATGATAGGTCGTTCCGTTTTAATTGCAGCTAATTGTTATATTGGTGGCGGACGCTATATTACAGACCGTTTGGATATTCCGATGATCGAACAAGGAGTTTATACTAAAGGTGCGGTGGCGATTGAGGATGATGTTTGGTTAGGGGCAGGTTCAACGGTTTTAGATGGGGTAAAAATTGGCAAAGGTTGTATTGTCGGGGCGGGTGCAGTGGTTACAAAAGATTTACCAGAATATGCGATCGCCACTGGAGTTCCCGCTAAAATTATAAAAACCCGATAAGATCTAGGGCTGGTGATATTCAAGGGATTTTTAATCTCAACTATAATAGGAATCTGGTCTTACTATCTGGTTGAAATCGGCAGGCTTAAAGGTAGGAATACTCTTGCCTACCGACTTAGATAAAATCTTTAACGGTTTGCGACTGATAATTGATGGGCTGGCTAATACCTTATTCTGATTCCCCATTTCCCATTAAATCAAGGGGAATACAAAACGTCAAGCTAGATTGACACTTAACCGCAACAATTTTGTCAGAGATTATTTGAACAAATCGGCTCGATACATGATTAATTGGTGTATTGAACACCAGATTGGAACGGTAATTGTTGGCGTTAATCCCGGTATTAAACAAGAAATCAATATCGGAGCTAAAAACAATCAGAATTTTGTTCAAATTCCCTATTGGAGTTTGAGACAAAAACTCAAAAACTTGTGTGAACGATATGGATTGAAATATCAGGAACAGGAAGAATCTTACACCAGTAAGGCAAGTTTCTTGGATGGTGATCATATTCCCGTCTACAATCCTGACCCGTCCCAAAAATATCAATTTTCTGGAAAACGGGTTAAACGTGGATTGTATTGTTCTCAACAAGGACATTTGATTAATGCTGATTGTAATGGCGCTGCCAATATCGGAAAGAAAAGTAGCCACAATGGTTTTGCCGGAGTGGGTAGGGGTTGTTTGACTCAGCCTTTAAGAGTGAAAATCTCTTAAGAATCCCCGTCTCTTCAGAGCGGGGAGTGTCAATGGGCATTTATTGGGTCAGTGATGTTCCTAAAAATTGTTTGGGTTGCATGAGGAAGAGGATTGTAATTAAGCTGATCCCTATCAGTCCGATCCCAATAACAGGAGATAAACCCATCAACAAAAAAGAAGGACTCATAGTTAAAATCAAAGAGCAGATCACAATGATTGCCAGACGTGTTGTAGAGCGTTGATACCCCTCCCGAATCATAATAGTGAACCCGGCACTGCACAAAATAATCTCACTCATTAAGGTGGCAAAAGCGGCTCCTGCTGCGCCCCACTGAGGAATGAGGAGGGTATTGAGAAAAATGTTTATACTGGCTGTTAAAAATAGCATTCGGGGTAAAAAATGCTCCCGGCCCGTTGCTTGTAAAAAATTTTGAGTAAAAACACCAAACATACTCACACTCAAACTCGAAAGCAGAATTCTTAGAGAAGCAACAGAACCTGAATATTTCGCGCCATAAAGCACTTCTACTAAAGTTCCCTGCATAGAGATAGCAACTAAGAGAATGGGCAAAACTCCCACTAATAAAAGGCGTGTGGCTTTGTAGATTTGTTCTGGAACTCGGTGAGGTTCACTGACGTGATAACGAGCTAGGCGCGTAAAGATGACATAAAAAATCACACGCGGTAATGCAGAAAAAATTTCTAAAATCCGATAAGAGGCACTATAAAGTCCCGCTTGGTCATCGAAACCCATGCCTTTAATCATGACTAAATCAACCTGGTAGTAGAGAACCCAGAGAAGACCCGACATGGCAAAGGGATAAGCTATTTTCAGGGAGGCTAGACCTGTGTTGAAGTTCAAGCTAGACCAAAGATTGACCTTACGGTTGAGGAAGTAAAGCAGTCCTAAGATGTCTAAAAAACGGACAATTACGATTGTGCCAACGACAAATACTAAATTGTGAGTTAAAAACAGAACTGCTGTGGAAATGAGAACAACAGCAGAACGTTCGATGGCGACCGAAATACTTTCTGCTCTAAACCATCCCATCCCCTTGAGAGTTCCCCGCAGCGTCAATTTGGCAGCACGGGCTATTTCTGAGAAAACGGCTAAATAACAAACGATTAATCCATTCCCTTCATAACCTAAGACTAATGCTAAAGGCAGTAACAGCAAGAGGACGGGGATAGAAGTTAAACCCTCCAACAGTAGAAAACGAATGGTGTATTTAGGCCCTTCAACAGGATTCGCTGCGACTTCACGGTTAATCAGGGTGGGGAAACCAAATTGAATAAATAGGGAGAGAATCGCAGCCAGGGCGATCGCAGCCGCAAAAACTCCATATTCTGCTGGCCCCAGAACACGAGCGATCGCAATATAAAATACAAAGGTTAAAGCAAGAGTGGCTTCTCCTAAGAAAGCATAGAGGTAAGACCAATCTAAGCGGCGAAGTTGGTTCACAAAAAAATTTAATTGCATAAAAAGTTCACAACTTACTATAGCAACTCTTGGATTTGTAGACAAACCTCTAGCTTAATTAAATTCATGAAGCTTTTATTATAAAGTAATTTCTTCTCCCTGTTCTGTAAAAATGACATCATTAATTTGCCAGTCAGGATTACTGGTAATCGTTTGGCGTAAACTCCCAAATAACGCTAATTGTTCACAACTCGATAAAGAATTGAACGTCCGTTCAGCTGTTGTGGGAACCCGAAAATCAATCGTGACAATTTGTTGATTTTTATCAACATTTATGCGATAATTTAAGGGAAAATCAGAACTGCTTTGTTGTTCTAAAACCTCAGAAATCGCCGTTTCTAAGGCTTGTTCTTTAGGAACCGTAATTTGACGAGGAATTAACTCAGAACATTGATTATCGACCTGATAAATAGTCACTGGAACCGTGTTAGCTGGGGAAAGAGCTTGTTTTTGAGGTTCAGGTGGGGTTGAAGGAGAAATTGTGGCTTCAGGAGAGACTTGCGGTTGAGTTGGGGTGTCAACGGGAGGAGTACCACAACTGCTTAAGCTAAGAATAGTAACGCCAACGAGACAACGGGTCAAAAACTGTTGGATACGGTTCATGGTTCAAAGGAGATTCTGGAAGTAACTGTTACTTTATTATTCAAGTCTTCCGATTCCTATTCCGTTTTGAGCAATCACCCCGTATGATTAAACGTTGGATCAAAATCCTCATCATTTTGGATTGACAATGGCTACTGCTCCCTGGACTCGCCGTCATATTTTATCCCTAGCTGATTTTACGGCGACGGAATATAACACAATTTTGCAAACAGCAACAAGCTTTCAAGAAGTGTTAGGTCGTCGTACCAAAAAAGTTCCGGCTTTACAAGGTCAGGTGGTGGCAAATTTATTTTTTGAACCTTCAACTCGGACTCGGAATAGTTTTGAACTCGCGGCTAAACGACTCTCCGCAGATACATTAAATTTTGCGCCGGGAACCTCTTCTCTAACGAAAGGCGAAACAATTCTTGATACTGCTAAAACCTATTTAGCAATGGGAACGGATATGATGGTAATTCGTCATAAAGAAGCTGGAGTTCCCTTTGCGATCGCGGCTGAATTAGACCGTTTAAATGCTAAAGTTGCAGTGTTAAATGCCGGAGATGGTCAACACGAACATCCGTCTCAAGCGTTATTAGATTTATTCACAATTTGCCGAACTCTGGATTCTGATCAACCTAAAATTGAATTATTACAAGGTAAAAAAATAGCGATTGTGGGAGATATTTTACATTCTAGGGTAGCCCGTTCTAATATTTGGAGTTTAACCGCAACGGAAGCAGAATTACATTTAGCAGCACCTCCAACGTTATTACCCGAACTGTTTGCAGAATTTGGCAAAAATCGCCCCGGAAAATTATTTTTACATTGGAATTTAGAACCCGCTTTAGAAAATGCAGATTTTGTCATGACGTTACGGTTACAAAAGGAACGAATGACCGCCCATTTATTACCCAGTTTACGCGAATATCATCAATTATTTGGCATCACCCATGAACAGTTAAAATCCTGTAAACCGGATGTTAAAATATTGCATCCTGGGCCAGTTAATCGAGGGGTAGAATTAAGTTCAGAATTAATGGATGATCCAGAATTGAGTTTAATTTCTCAACAAGTGACCAGTGGAATAGCCGTGAGAATGGCACTGTTATATTTAATTGGAGGGGGGAAATTAAATTAAACTGAAGCTGGTAAATATTCCCTATTGTCGTGAACTTTCATAAGCCGATTCTATGATTTGTAATAACTCCAAAATGTCAAAGGGTTTAGAAATAAAATGGGTAATTCCCATAGATAAAGCCAGTTCTTTTAGATCACCGTAACCTGTGGCTAATACCACTGTTTGTTTAATTCCTGCTAATTGAAGTTGTTGATAAGCTGTTGTGTATTTAAACTGTGATTATAGCATTACCTTTGTTTTTAAGTTTACGTCCCCATTTAATAGATAACTGTCCTTCATTTAAAAGCTGATGTAATAAACACTCTAGCTCATCAACTGATTTAAAGAGTCGATGAGCTATATATTCTTTAGCTGAATGCCAGACTAATTCAATTAAATTATAATCTGGACTATATGCTGGAAGAAATTCTAAATAGACATTCGGCATTTCTGCTTTAATTTTTTCTAGGTACTCTTCTTTTTTGTGAAAACTTGCATTGTCAAGAATAATCAGGATCTTAGCTCCTTTTTCTACAAATTCTTCTGCTTGATTTCCCGCTAATACCCATTCATAAATTAGCTCTTGATAAAAACTTTTTAACACTTGATAAAAATTATCTGCATTTCCTTTATCCAGAAATTCTACAAATCTTTTTTTATCCGAGTACCTCAATCCTCCCATCACATTAACTCTTCCTTTCCTCCTGTCTCCTCTAATCTGTTTCCTCTTCCCTTTTTTACACCAATTCTTTCTTTTTATCACTCTTAAATTAAATCCACTTTCATCCCAAAACCATACCTGTAATTGTTCTGGACTTTCTTTTGCTATTTTCAAATATTCTTCTATTTTATCTTTAAATAATTTTCTTTTTTCTGGATCTCTTTTCTCTTCTAAGCTATACTTTGCCCACAAATAAACATACTTTTTTTCCTTTAATATCTTTCTCACTTGTGAACTACTTAATTTGATTCCTGTGATTTGTTCTAAATAAGTTGCCAATCTTTCTCCTGTCCATCTCCCAAATTCATATCCTAATTCTTCCGGTTCTTTTTCTACTGTTTCTAATAATATCTCTATATATTTGTCTGTGGCTTTTCTATAATTTCCTTTCATTCTTTCATCTTTTAGGCTTTCTAATTTGTCAGGGTCTCCATGTACACACCAATAACATACTTTGTTTAATGAGCAGCCCAAAAACTTGGCAATTTCACTTTGCTTTTTACCATCATTTAGCAATAATAAAATCAAGATTCTTTCTCGGATTTGTCCATTTTCTTCCTCTTTCAATCTTTTCTGCAGTTTCTCTACTTGCTTTTCATTTAAATGATTTTTAGCAGGCATCTTTTGATTGATTTTTCTAAACTTGGTTTTTCATTATACCCTATTTAGATGCTTAACAGCTTAGTTCAATTGAATCTTCAGCCTGTCTTACCAATTGCATCGCGTAGTCTAGGCGGTTAACCGCTACCATCCGCGATACCACTTCAAGTTTTAAACGGGCTGCATGATGGGCTTGAATGATATCCTGACGCAAATCTTCCAAGGGCTGATATTCATCAGGATTAGACTTTAATACACGACGAACATCTTTTTCTAAATTAGCGCTCAATAAGTCCGCTTCAACGCCGTGAGAGGCACAGAGCAATATCTCTTTGAGCCTTTGTCCAGCATCCTGACGACGCATAGAGATACTGAGCACACCAATAATTTCCTGTTTGTCATTCCGCAAAGGAATTCCTTGACAAGTGAATGGATGAAACCCCTCAATAAAATGCTCGGCGCTAATAATTTCTACATAATCGGCTTCTGCTAGGGGTGTACCAATTCCATTTGCACCTGCGACCGATTCGGATAACCAAGAACCTGGTTCTGGAAAAGCTTCTGTCCCGTGTACAGTCTGCTGGTCACCGACAACATCCAGTAACAAAGCTTGGTTATCACTCAACATAACAGCATGACGCTCTGTACCCGCCGCCTGTGACAGCATACGGATGTAAGGTTTAGCCAGTTGCATCAAATCACTATTTTTCGTGATTAGATGTTCGGTATCTGAACGGGATAGTTTTTCCGCTTGGAGCGCATAGGGGTTAGCGCCTTGCAAATGTGAACGCTCCCAAGCTCGATAAATTTTTGAGCGCAACATCCGAGACGGAATAGCTCCAGTGGATTTGTAGATGCGTCCGGCTTCTAAGACATCATGGTGGGAAGCTTTCATTTCTGTTAGTTCATCCTTTTGATTAAAGGTTAACTCACTTCCTGCACGACTCAATTACGGCTAACCTAGACGGTTTTCGTCTGCAACCATCATAAACCTAATCCTACTCATCTTTACCTATTGCCTATTATCCATTACTTTGTGATCCCATTAACGAACGGGAACAAAATCATAACCAAATCCTGAACGATTTCCCGGTTCAACCTTGACTAATTGTAAGGGTTGATTGCGATCGCCGGACGGTAAAAAACGAATTATTCCCGTTGCTCCTTCGGGCGTAAAATCTGAGGCGGAAAGTGTTTCTTGAACCCCGGTTCTAGTGGGATTTTTACTAATGGCAATCATTAACGCTTTGGCTGCATCATAAGCTGTTGCAGTCCGCCAGTTCACATCTCCTCCCCACAATTGATTTGCGGCTTGAGCAAATTCAGAATTAGGGTTGGCTAAAATATGCCAAGGAATGGCAATCACCATCCCCATTGTATCACTTCCCACCTTCAACGTTTCCGGTCGATATAAACTATCTCCCCCTAATAAAGGTAACTGTTTGCGATTACTTCGTACCACTTGTAAGGCTTGTTCAATGGTTGAAGAATCAGGGGTTAAAACAATAGCTTCTGCTCCTTGTTGACGGGCTTGTTCTAAAGCTTGAGTTGGATTCAAGTTGGGTTTAGCGATATCAAAAACCGTGACGACTTCGCCCCCATCCCCATTTAATGCGGTTGTAAATTCCGTTTGTAAAGAGTTACTATAATCATTAGCACTATTAAAAAAGACAACCGCTTTTTTTAAGTTTAATGTATTTAAAAGATATCGCGCTAAGGTACTTCCCGCAAAGCGATCGCTGGGAACAGTTCTAAAAATAAAGTCTCCTGCATTAGAAATAGCTGTGGAGGTACTGGTGGGAGAAATCAAGACTAATTTTCCCGCTTCATAAATGGGTGCTGCTGCTAAGGTGGCGTTACTCCCAAAATGACCAATTACCCCTAGAATTTCAGAATTATTGACTAATTTTTTAGCCACTTCTGAAGCCATTTCGGGGCTATTATCATCATTAACAATAATTATCTTGAATAAATTTCCGTTTAATCCCACTCCTTGGTTAACTTCTGTTTGAGCTTGAGCAACGCCTCTTAAAATTTCTTGGGCGGTATTGACTGAAGTTCCAATGGGAATTGAGACTGCTATCGTATAATAGGATTGATTATTTTGCAAAATTTGAGCATTATTTCTATAAATTAATGCTTCAGGATCATTTTTATTTTGTTGTAAAGCTGCATTAAACTGTTGAACAGCTTCCTGATATTGACCCGCAGCTAAAGCAGTCGTACCTCCTTGTTTGAGAGCTAAATCTCCTGATGGAATTAAAACTTTTTCTCCTTGACTGATGCGAGTTTCAATAGTTTGATTAGGAGCGGAAGTTGAGGGAGAGTTTCCAGAGGGGGATGGAGGGGAATTTTGATTGAGTAGGTAAGGAGAAGAAGACTTAAAAAATAAAAAATAACCTCCGCCTAATAATGCTCCTGTAATTACAAGGGCTAAGACAAAGATTAGAGATTCATTTTTTTGAGACATTGGATTTTAAAAGGGTATAATTTTTTGAAATTAAAGCTTATTTTATATTTTAACATCTTTAGGAATTTTTAACCCCTACAGAAAGCGAGGCTTAATAGATTTTAATAAATCCCAATTCTTCGATTAAATCTTGACCTTGAGAAGTTAACAAAAGTTGACTGTAGGCTTCTCCTGCTTGTTGATCTATAGGGTTATTCTGTTTAACAATAATAAATAAACGTCGGGTTAGAGGGTAGTCTCCTGTTCTAAAGACCACAGGATTAATTTGATTGCGTTGTTGAGGACAAGCTTCAGAAGGAATTAACGGGTCTTGATACGGTTGAACTAACGTATCAGGTGTTAAACCAATAGCGATAGGTTTAATAGTACATTGTGCGACCACTTCCGGCGCAGACGCATAATAAATTCCCCCCGGATGATTAGCAATTGCTCTTAAGGCTTCTGTAGTCGTCGGAATCAATTTTACGGATTTTCCTAATTTTTCTCCTCCTAATACATTGAGGATAAAAAAATCTGTTGTTCCCCCGGATTCTTGAGGACGAGAATAAGCAACAATCGGAATATTTTCGCCTCCGAGTTGATTCCAATTATCAACTTTACTCGTATAAATTTGCTTTAATTGATTAATCGTTAACCCTGGAATCTTTAAATTAGGATTAACAGCCACCACAATTCCATCAATAGCAATCGGAATTTCTGTTAAATTTAATCCCCGTTGTCTAGCTTGTTGATATTCTAATTCTAGTAATGGGCGGGAAGATTCAGCAAAAGTAATTTGATTTTCAATTAATAATTTAATTCCACTCCCTGAACCAGGAGATTGACTAGGTTTTTGGAAATATTTTAATTTAAATTGAGGAAAAACAGTTTGAATTTCTGAATTAATAACTTTACGCAGTGGTGCAAAAGTGGTACTTCCCCCATAAGTAAAAAGTCCGTTAGGAACATTAGGAACTTCAGCAAAGGTTTTAAAATGTGTTGCTGAAGATTGAACGGGTGGCGAGTTGGGGGTAGGGAAAGCAGAAGGAGAGGAATTAGAATTAAACAGGGTTGATAAACTCATATTGCGGCTAAACCACCACAGTCCCCCGCTTATTAATCCACCGCTAATCAGTAAGGCTAAGATTAAAGTTGTAGCATCATTTTTTTGAGCCATAAATTTAATGAATTTTCGGTATTAAGGAAAATTTTATCACTTTTGGGGTTCTCCTATACTTATGGTGATCAGTAAAGCTGATATAAAAAGGCAAGCTAGTAGCTTTTCACGCATCATCTCAAAATTTTTGAAGCCATAGCTTTGACGAATAATTAATTTGATTTCGATAATTAACCAACAACGTTAATCAGGAGAATCTATCTGAGCAGAACATAGAGCTAAGGCTAAAGTTGAACCAGAGGAGTTGACCCGCATCAAATTGATTACCTAATCAATATTATAGAAAATGTAGTAAATGCGACATTTAATTTGATAATCGACAAATCCAGAAAGCCCTGAAGGGCTGACTACATTTTATTAGGAAGGTAAGGTATAAATAACACCTAAATATTCTCGGTAACTGCAAATGCGATCGTCTTGAATATCAAAGACAATGGCGGCTTGATTTTGGTAGGGTTGACCCCACATTTCCCCATCTGAACTGACTTCAAAAATCACCGTTGTTTGATTATGGGTTATCCGTTGTAACGTTAACATTAAACTCTTTTTAAACACACATTCACTGGCATAATTTAAGAACTTGGCTAACGTTGTTTTTCCTTGATGTAAGCCTTTGTAGGAGCCCGCAGGAAAAGAAAAGGTACAATCTTCCATCACCATTTCTAAAAAAGGTTCCCACTGTCCAGTCGCTAAACCTTGCTGAAGTCGAGCAAACCCTTGTTGAGCAACGGCTAAGATTGAAGACGATCCAGATTCCATAAATCCTCCTTAATTTTTATAATTAGAACTATGTTCTTGTAAACGTTGAGCAAGATCGGGATTATAAATTCTGAGATAATTCCAGTAATTTTCAAACACCGATTTTACATAACCTTGGGTTTCAGGATAGGGGATTTTAACTACAAATTCATCAGGGTCTTGAAAACCAAATCGTTTCAGCCAATCTGAAACCGCACCTGGCCCAGCATTGTAACTGGCGACGGCTAACATCGAATTATTGTTATATTCACGATGGGTAAAATCCAGATAATAGGTTCCCAAATTAATATTATCATTGACGTTTTCTAAGGAATAATCCTTCAATTTAATTTGTTTAGCAACATCCGCCCCCGTTTCTGGCATCACCTGCATTAATCCCGTCGCGCCAACAACGGATTTAATTTGAGGCATAAATCGGGATTCTTGACGAATTAAAGCCGTTACTAAAACTGGATTTAATTGCCGTTCTTTTGACCAGTTGACAATGGTTTCTAAATAGGGAAAAGGATATAATGCTTCCCAATAAGCGGGTCTTTGTTTTAAGTCTAAATATTGTGATCGCTCTTGGGGATCATCTCGCCGATTTAAACTCGATAACATCCAAATTCCATCTAAATTATCCCCCACTCCCATTCGCATTAACCCATCGGTATATTGTTCAGAAACCGAAGGCTGCATAGGGTTTTTAAACTCCGTTTGCCATAGCGTCCAAGCATCTTGATTTTGTCCTAACGCATACAGTTCTTGTAAGGTTTTAGAACCTGCTGGAGGCACTTCTCGAATCTCAGGATGTTCAACATGGGGAGAGAGGGGTCGAACGGTGGTAAAATCTCCCACAGGCCATCCTAAATGAACCGCAGAACGCCAAGCATAATAAGAGGAAGGATAACGTACAATTAAATATTCATAAGCTTTTTTTGCCTCTTGAGAATTGCCGATTTTCTCTGCCCATTTCCCCACCCAAAATGTTGCTTCTGGGGCAAATTCACTATCGGGATTCTTCAACGAAACTTGTTTAGCCCAGTCGGATGCTACTTGTAAATTCCCGGCTTTTACTGCTTGTTGGGCGAGTTCCCAACGCAATTGGGCGGCGGCTTCAGATTCACTATATTGGCTGAGTAATTGTTGACGAGTTTCTGAAGCAGATTTTTCCGATCGCATTTGATCTAAGAGTTTAGATTTATCTAATAAAGCCTCGGCTGCATGGCGAGGAAATTGAGTAATCACTCGATCTAAATAAACTAAAGCTTCTTTTTGATCGGAAAGACGCGATAATCTTAATAAACCAAATCCGGCATCTTCTCCTTGGGGATCAATCTCATTGGGAAAGGTATTGATTAATTGTTTATAAGCAATTCGAGAATCAGGAATTTTATCATCTAACCATAAGCCTCTGGCATAACGATAGAGATTTTTAGGGGTTTTTGGGGCTTTGGAATAGGCGATCGCGGCTTTCCCATAATCTTGTTTTTCCCAATAACCAAAAGCTATAATTTCCCATTGTTCCGGTGTGAGTTGATTGCCAAATTTTGCCTTTAATTGTTCTAAATAAGTTCCATAGTCTTTTAAATATAATCCATGTTGGGCAATTAATAATAATAAATCCGGTTGGTTCGGATTTTGTTTCAGGCGACTTTGAGCAATTTCTAGGGTGCGGGGATGACTGGGAAATTTTGCGATCGCTTGATCCCAATATTGAGGATTCGTTTTTCCCAAAGCAAATAACGCTTCTACGACAACAGGTTGATCACCATAATTCGCTAACAGTTCCTGCCAAGTTTTTTCAGCTTTTTCCGACTCTCCCATTTGTTCATAAGCTTGCGCCCGTTTAACTAAAATCTGACCCGCCAATAAAGGATAATCTTTTTCTAATCCTTCTAATAATTTGAGTGCCGTTTCCGGGTTTTCCTTTAAAGAATCGCTGGCTAATAAATATCGCGCCCGACTGGTTTCTAGGGAATCATTTTTAGTTTTGGCGATCGCTTCTAATTCGGGTTGACGTTGAGAAACAGGCAATAAAGCCAGTTTTAAAACTTCCGATTCAGGAATTTGTGAAACGGAAGCCGGACTTTGCTGGAATGATTTTTTCCACTCTTGAAATTGAGTGAGGGGGAAAAATACACCCACCAACAAAGCCCCAGACGCGATCGCTGGCAAAATCCAAACTTTCGAGATTCGTCGCTTAATCATGATGGATGTTTAAAAAGAACAGAGCGGAAAAATAGACAGAGCAATTCTGATTTTAACTTACTTGATTTCCCGATAGCAGGATTCTCGCTGTCTTCTCACTCGCTGACGAGGGGGGTTTCCCCACCCTGACAACTCCTGTTATAGTAGCGATTCGCTCCAGAGAATGGCAAAATTGAAAGGGTTTGGCTTTTATTCGCCATATTACCTGCACATCTAATACAGTTGTAGGGGTTCGGTTTTTAGGAGGTTGTGCCAATTCCATGAATATTCAAGAGATTTTTGCCAAGGGTGGGCCAGCAATGTGGCCTTTGCTGATTTTATCCATCTTATCGATGACTGTGGTTGTAGAACGCATTTGGTTTTGGATTACCACCCTCACCAAAGAAAAGCAAATCGTCAACCGAGTGATTGATTCGGCGCGGCGAGGACAATGGGGAAAAGCCCATCAAATTGCTAAACAATCCAGCAATCAACCCATGGGACGGTTTCTCTATGCACCCCTGCGGTTACAGTCTCCAGACCCGGAGTTATTTCGCTTGGCCTTAGAAGCCGCAGCCGATGAAGAATTAGCCTTCATGCGTCGGGGAGACAAAGTTTTTGAGGCGGTGATTGCCATGGCCCCACTATTGGGACTCTTGGGAACCGTATTAGGGTTAATTAACTCCTTGGGTTCAATTCGCTTAGGAGATATTGGCACTTCATCCGCTTCAGATGTGACCTTGGGAATTGCGGAAGCGTTAATTTCAACCGCAACAGGATTAATTGTTGCCATTTTGAGTTTGGCTTTTTATCGATTGTTTCAGGGTTTAATGTTTGGTCAAGCTAAAATCTTCCGCAAAGCGGGAAATGAATTAGAACTGCTGTATCGTCAGAATTGGCCCTATGCCAAATCTCAGTTACAAATTCCTGAAACTGAAGAGGAAGAAGAACAGGAAGTAGAAACAGATGAACCGATTTTCAAACATTTGTTCGTAGACCGAGACAATAATCATAATGCTTCGGTAGAACCCGAAAAAATCATTAAACCGGGAGAACCGTCTGAGGTTTTGGATGAGGAAGAAGATAAAAAATAAATGGTTTTAACAGCTAATACTGCCCTTTTTTCCGAAAAAAACAAGACATTAATCACAAAATTTTATGAAAATTAGAACCGATTCAAGCGTTGATGAAGCCAGAATAGAATTAATTCCCTTAATTGACGTGGTGTTTTGCATTCTCACGTTCTTTATTTTGGCTTCCTTACAATTAACTCGTCAACAAGCGATTAATGTGGATTTACCCAAAGCCAGTACCGGGGAAACCCAAATGCAAAAAATGTTAATTGTGGGGATTGATACGGCTGGACAAACTTATATTGAGCAACAACCTGTTAATCAAGATCAATTAGACCGAACCTTATTACGATTTCGTCGTTGGAATCCCAGTGGATTAATTGTATTATATGCGCCGAAAGAAGCCCGTTACAACGATGTTGTTCGGGTTTTAGATCGTTTGAGGGCGATTGGTGGGGAACGGGTCGCCCTAGCCACGTTACCAAGCTCTCAGGAAATTCAACCGCCCACAAACCCCTTAAATCCTAGTGTAACTCCTCCTGCCAATCCGTCTAATATTCAGCCTCCCTTTGCCCCGACAACGCCCAATTCTGGCGATGCTTTACCTCCCCTTGCGCCCACCTTACCGAACGCGCCTAATAGTCTTCCGTCTCAGGATAGTCCAGCCTTAACTCCTTCTATCCCCCCATCGGATAACGTCAACCCCTTTGTCCCTCAAATTCCTCCGGCTAATAATACCCTTCCCTCTGAAAATCAAGGACAACGGAGTTTTTAATTCAATATATTCACCTGTCCTTACGGGTAGATTTTGAGCAAGATTCAGAAGTCAAATTTATGATTAACACCCTAACTTTCTGGGTGGTTGCTATAACTTGAAGTCATGGTTTTTGCTAAAGTCACTAACGGCAAACCCGGAGGATAAATTCCTTCTTCTTTAATACTGCGAATACTCGCTTCGGAAATGGGAACTTTCAGATAATTTGCCACAGATCGTACCACATCCCCCCGATCAATCATACCTGCTACGGCTCCAGCCGGAGATAATACGGTAATCCGGCGGAGTTCTTTCTCTTCCATAGCATTAATAACTTCAACTAATGAGGCTTTTTCCGATACGGTAATCAGTTCATTCAGAGGTTGAATAATTTGATGTAATTTCTGAATATCCCATTGACTTCGCTCAATGATTCGCAGTGCATCCACCGACACTAACCCTCGATAGCGACCATTAGAGGCGGCAAAATATACAGGAACAACATCAACCCCAATTAAATACTCATCCGCAAATTGACGTAAGGTTAAATCAGCATCTACCACTCGAAATTCACGGGTCATTGTATCGACGGCTTTAATCTTAACTAAGGCTTCTTGTAAATCCGTGAGGCGATTATAGGAACCCGCATTTTGTAACACAAACCAGCCAATTAAAGCAATCCATAATCCACCATAACTTTTAGCAAATAAAACCGCCGATAAGCCCAAGGAAATTGCTAAAATTCCTAAAAATTGACCTGTTTTTGCTGCCCAACGGACTCCGGTAAACCGATCTCCTGTGAGTTTCCAGATTATTGCTTTGAGGACTTGTCCGCCATCGAGGGGCAACCCTGGAATTAAATTAAAGATGCCTAAAACTAAGTTAATTCTCGCTAATTCTTGAATCAGGGAATAAATTAAACTTGAAGTGGGTAAAAATTGGACAACCAGATTGAGAATAAAAAATAAGCTAAAACTCACCATAGGGCCAGCGATCGCCACTTGAAACGCTTGACCCGGTGTTTTGGATTCTTCATCAATGGAAGCAACCCCTCCGAAGAGAAAAAGGGTAATCGAATTCACTCGAATTCCTTGGGATTGAGCCACTAAACTATGGCCAAGTTCATGTAAGAGCACTGAAGCAAATAACAACAATGCAATCGCTAACCCAGCAATCCAAGATAAAGTCGGCCCCCATTGAGAATAATCTTGGCGATTGGCGACTGTAAATAATAAAACAATCACAAACCAAGACGAATCAACAAAGAGTGGAATTCCAAATAAAGATCCAATCCGCCAACCTGCCTGCATGAGATGCCTTTGACTCCGTTTATTTCACTCTGCTCGATAAGGTGGGTTTAGCCTCCCTATTAATAGTGTATCAAGAACCTCAAGCTCTTGAAGTTATTGTTAATAACGCGAATCGCGCAAGCTGTTAATTCTTGAGCCTGCGCTTAATTCGCATGGGCAGGTTAGAAGGTTGAACCGAGGATAACAGAGAAAATCCCAGAACGGTTAAATTTCCTGATTCTTTTTAACTTTGCTTGGGAAATGGCGATCACAGCACTCCAGCGTTACCTAATGCTAAAATCACCCCAGCCCCTAAAATATGTCCAAAGCTTGCCGTTGCCAATAATTCAGGAACTCCAAACCCCGTAAACATCCGAGGTAAACCGGGTAAATTTGGCCCCTTGCCCCGATTTTCTTTAGAAATGGCGTAGAAACCGATGAAAATCGCTAACAAGTTACAGGCAATCATAACAATTGCCACGCTGGGAGACCAATTAACGGTGGTGGGAACTGCCCCTTTTACCGACATGAGTAGGGAAGTGTAAATCAAGTTTCTATCTCCTGATGAATTGACAAATTTGTTAATTGCAAGGAATGGACTGAATCTTTTCCTAATCGTTAGCCGTTGAGGAATGACCGTCTTTAACTCCCAGGATTATAGAAATCTGATTGTAAAAACTTCTAATTTGTTGAAAAAGTTAATATTTCATGTAAAATTTTGATACGAATTGCCACCAGGAATCAGACCGTAAACTCAACAGCAAAAGGATGAATGCGAATTAAAATTTGTGGAATTACCCAACCGGATCAAGGGTCTGCGATCGCTCAACTGGGTGTTACTGTGTTAGGGTTTATCTGTGTGCCTTCTTCCCCTCGTTATGTCACATCCGCACAAATTCGCAACATTTTAAAGGATTTACCGAACGCGGTTCAAACGATTGGGGTTTTTGCTAATGCCAGTTTAGAGCAAATTCATCAAACCGTGATGGAAACGGGATTAACGGGTGTACAACTCCATGGTCATGAATCCCCCGATTTTTGCGATCGCCTACGTCAAATATTACCCCAAATAGAATTAATCAAAGCATTCCGCATTCAATCTCAAGCAACCTTACTCCAAACCCAAAATTATTTTAACTTTATTGATACCCTCTTATTAGATGCCTATCACCCTCAACAGTTAGGGGGTACAGGTCACACTTTAGATTGGCAAAGTTTACAACAATTTTCTCCCCCTTGTTCTTGGTTTCTCGCCGGAGGATTAACCCCTGATAATATTCAGGACGCATTACAACAGTTAAAACCGGATGGGATTGATCTTTCAAGTGGTGTTGAACGTTCTCCCGGTGATAAAGATTTAGCTAAAGTTCGTCAATTATTGAAAGCTATTGAAATGAGTTCATTAAGATTAAAAACTCCTAATATTGCGTAAAATTATATCTTAAAACGTGTTAACAAACAATTTAAATTTTTATTAGTAGAGGATTTTATATTACTTCTATGGCTTCAAATTCTTCCCCAGTTCAATTAATTCCTGATCCCGATGGTTCCCTGCGATTATTAGCAAGTGATACCTCCGAATATATTACCTTATTTCAGGGAGAACTAACAAACTATCCCGATGGACTTTGGAGTTTAGCTGGAGACGATCAAATTACCGGAAGTATCGATAATGAAAATATCTTTGCTAATCAAGGTCAAGATAGCATTTATGGCGGAGAGGGAAATGATCAAGTCTTTGGTGGTCAACAAAATGATCAGATTTTTGGAGAAGCCGGAGATGATTTTCTCCGAGGAGATATGGACAATGATGTTATTGATGGTGGAAGCGGAACTGATCAATTATATGGGGGTAAAGGAGACGATCAAATTTTCGGTCAAGCCGGGAAAGATATTCTATCGGGGGATTTAGGCATTGATACCTTAACAGGAGGGGAAGGCGGTGATATTTTTATTCTCAGAACCGATGAAGCCAACTCCAACCCACAGCAAGTTGATGTGATTGCAGACTTTGAATGGTTTAGCCAAAATGATAAAATTGCATTAACAGATGGGCTAACCAATGCTGATTTAAACTATCAACAATTAATGGATTATGAAGGCGATGGTTTAGTGAACGATACCGTTATTGTCCTCGTTCAAACTCAGGAAATCTTGGGTGTGGTTTTAAATGTTGATGACTTTGCATTAGATGGCGTTTTTCTCGCCGCCAACTCCCTCAATTTCTTGTAAACTCACCCCCTCTTTCTCCAGCCTATCCCTGAATTTCCTCTTGTCCAGATGCTTCCTCTAAACCCATGACGGGAGACTCTTTCTGTAAGTGTTCCATAACAGATTTGAGAGAACTTCGGGGAATATAGGGCCACCCACCTTTGGATTCAATCTCTCGCAATAAATGATAAAGTTGCTGACGATTATCGGGTAAAGATTGTTGAAAGAGACTATCTCGAATGTCTTGGTGTAACTGTTCTAAAATTCTAAGTATTGCCAAAAGCTCCAGACTATTTCCTTCCGCCGTCTTCGCTAATGTCCAAACCTCATCCGCTAAGGATTCAAGCTGAGTTAACGACGCTGATAAATGCAATTGAGTGTGACTATCCATAATCAATTAAAACGTTCTTCTCTCCATAAATTGGCAGACCCCCACTTCAAGATTGCGATCGCCAAATCAACTTAAGTAGTTTAACTGATCTCCTGTTCCCTGTCTCCAGTCTTCTTCCCCCAGATACCACCGCGCTTTTGCTTCCGAGTGAACGAATTTGTACTTGTGGTAAAAAAAGAGTCACAAGCCGTGTAAAATCTCTATTGGGTTATGTTTCAGCTACCCAATAGCTCCCTGATTCAACGTGACTAACCCCGTTGAAGCAAAAGTCCTTATGTCTTTAGACCGAGGAGTTTGAGAACGCACCCCTAGAAGTGTTCCCATTTGTGGCTTTGTCGCCGAAAACGATTTCAACGCCACAATCCTAATTTCACATATCAATTTTGGATATTGAGGTTGACAATGAGATATCGCGCTTTGGTTGCTGCACTGTTAGCAATCTGTTTAACTGTAATCACTGCTTGTTCTGATGGCCCACAAGCCAAAGATCCTAAGTTACTGACCTATGATGATATTAGAAATACAGGATTAGCTGTAAACTGTCCGACCTTACCGGAAACAGCACGAGGTTCTATTCCTCTTGATCCGAAAAAGTCTTATACTCTGAGTGGTCTGTGTCTGCAACCCACCAACTATTTTGTGAAAGAAGAACCCAGCAATAAACGCAAAGAAGCCGAATTTGTTCCGGGTCGTCTTTTAACTCGTTTCACTTATAGCTTAGATCAAATCAGTGGTAATCTTCTGATTGGTTCCGATGGAAAACTAACCTTTCAAGAAAAAGATGGAATTGATTTCCAACCCATTACGGTTTTATTACCCGGTGGTGAGGAAGTTCCTTTCCTGTTTACCGTTAAAGGTTTAGTCGCAAGCTCTAAAAATGCAGTCAGCAGTATCAATACCTCTACGGATTTAAGTGGAGATTTTAACGTTCCCTCCTATCGAGGTGCTAACTTCTTAGATCCCAAAGCTCGTGGGGTGGCTTCTGGCTATGATAATGCTGTGGCTTTACCCGCAACCGCCGATGAAGAAGGTTTAAAATCGGCTAATGTCAAGTTGGCGGATACAAAGGTCAAAGCGGGTCGTATTTCCTTACAAGTTTCTAAAATTGATGGCGAAACTGGAGAAGTTGCTGGCATTTTTGAAAGTGAACAGCCTTCTGATGACGACTTAGGCGCCAAAGAAGCCTTGGCTGTCAAAGTTCGGGGTGTGTTCTATGGTCGCATTGAATCTGCCGTCTAAGCTAACCTATCCATAAATTGATCTCTTCATGAGAGACTTTGAGGTTGGAAGACAGGGGGATTGACGGTTATCTATTTCCCGTTCATCGTTGACCATCCCTTGACAATGGCTTGACGGTTAACGGGTCAGGGGTAACACTTTAACCCTCTATCTTCCGACACCCAGACCCTATACCCCACCATCATCAGCTTTCCTGAATGAGGAGTCGCGGTTAGGGGGTCTATTGACGATTGAGTCAATCCATTAATTTGTATAAAAATCTTGTGTCAACCCCAGAAGTAGAGCTAAAATAGTATATTGTTCCCCTTAATCTGTATAAATTGATTCAAGCTAGGCTTCCAGGGTACTTCCCAAAAGTCCTCGTTTAGTGCACAGCCTCGACCCCATATTGACTGTAGTATCTAGGTTAAGCGTTCTGTCTTTCCCAGGTACTCCCCTCTAACCTCACCTCCCATATTAAGCCGAGTGTGGTCAAGATTGATACTGAACTCATTAGCCAGCCCTACCAACGCAGGATCTTGTCATGCCTACTCAAGTCATCAACTATCCCAGAAGCGAAAGTTTGGAACTGTTACGCCAATATCAACAGTTTCCTTCTAAGGATGTCCGTAACCGGATTGTCCAGTTAAATATTGGATTAGTGCGTAAGGAGGTACATCATTGGGTAAACCAGTGTACCGAAAGTTATGAAGACTTACTTCAGGTCGGGTGCATCGGCTTGATTCGGGCCATAGAAAGATTTGATTTGTCTAAAGGTCATGCCTTTAGTTCCTTTGCAATTCCCTATATTCGGGGTGAAATTCAACACTACTTAAGAGACAAAAGCCCCTCGGTTCGAGTTCCCCGTCAATGGTTGACCCTGCAACGGCAATCCTTGAAGGTGATTCAACAACTCCATTTAGAACTCAAACGGCCCCCCACCGATGCCGAAGTCGCCGAAGTATTGGGGATTTCGGTAGAAGAATGGAACGAAGTTAAACTCGCTAACCGCAATCGTTCTTTACTGAGTTTAGATGCTCCCATTCAAGATGAAGAAGAAGGGACAACTTGTTTAGGGGAATTAGTTCCCGATAGTCGCTATCGTAGTTTTCAGTTAGCTCAAGAAGATCAAATTCGGTTACAGCAAGCTTTAGCTAAATTAGAAGACGGAACCCGAAAAGTGTTGGAATTTGTGTTCCTCTATGATTTAACCCAAAAAGAAACCGCAGAACGTTTGGGAATTAGTTCCGTAACAGTTTCTCGTCGGGTGAAAAAAGGCTTAAGTTCCTTACAAAAACTCATGGCGGGTGGCGAGTAGCCCTGCCCTGATGATCCGAGTCTTCCCATCCCTAAAATTTCAGAAACACTAAAATAAAGACACCCTGATTTTAATTGGGGCATAACTGTTAAAAGGGATTGGGCTTGTGGATTTAATTCAAGATCGGCTACTGACAACGATGGCAATCTACCAAAATCAGGTGGATTACCTAGAAATTCGGTTACAACAAAGTGAATCAACGGCTATTGCCTATCGAGGTTCCCAACTCGATGCGGTAAACCGAAATTTTTCCCTGGCTGGAGGAATTCGAGCTTGCCAGAAGGGAGGATGGAGTTTTGTGACTTTTAATGGTTTAGATGAGTTAAATAACCGTGTTGAGGAAGCAATTTCTCAAGCTCATTTAGTCGGGGAAGAAACCACCCAACTCGCCCTTGTTGAAGGGATTATTGATCAAGTTAATGTGGAATTGAAACGTGATCCCAGGGGAATTTCGCTCCAAGAAAAACGTCAACTGATTGAAAATTATAACCAATTGCTGTTAGATTTTGATCCTCGAATTCAAACAACCACTGTAAGTTATACCGATCAATTTAGTCAGACTTATTTTGTCAATTCCCTAGGAAGTTGTATTATCCAAGAACGGTTAGATGTTAATGGTCGGTTTGGGGCGATCGCGAGAGGAGAAGGAAATATTATTCGTCAAGGATTTGAATCCGTTGCTTCTCGGTGTGATTATAACGTGCTTCAGGGCATTGAAGATCGGGTGCAAAGTGCAGCAGAACGAGCAATTCGGCAGTTAGAAGCCAAACCTGTTAAAGGGGGTCAATATACTGTTGTTTTAGATCCCTATTTAGCTGGGGTGTTTATTCATGAAGCCTTTGGTCATTTATCGGAAGCTGATTTTGTCTATGAAAATCCCCGAATGCAGGAATTATTAGAATTGGGAAAACCGATGGGAATTGAACAATTAACGGTGGTTGATGATGCCACCATTCCCAACCTTCCCGGTTCAATTTGTTATGATGATGAAGGGGTTCAAGCTCAACGCAAATATTTAATTAAAGATGGAATACTAACTCAACGGTTGCATAATTTGGAAACAGCCGGAAAAATGAAAGAAAAGCCAACAGGAAATGCTAGAGCTTTAAGTGCAACCTATCCCCCGATTGTGCGAATGACAAATACGGCGATTGAAGCAGGCGATCACACCTTTGAAGAAGTCATTAAGGATATTGAAGAGGGAGTTTATGCCGTTAGAATGTTGGGAGGACAAACGAACGGGGAAATGTTTACGTTCGCCGCCGCCGAAGGCTATATGATCCGCAACGGTGAAATCGCTGAACCCGTGAGTGATGTTACCCTCAGTGGCAATGTGTTTCAAACCCTCAAAGATATTGAAGGGATAGGAAATGACTTACTGTACACCAATGGTGGCTGTGGGAAAGGGGGACAAATGCCCTTACCCGTCAGTGTTGGGGGGCCTCATATTCGGATCAAAAATGTAGTGGTCGGGGGTCGTTAATTAGACAGTAACTAGAAAGCCTGGTGATGTGATTCAACCAGGCTTTGGGGAAATTTTTAATCATATATTCTTCTAGGGCTAAGGTTAACACGACTGGGTTTCACCACTGCCTAGCTGAATGCAGGTATTATTTGACAGAATATCTTTCTAAATTTAGCCTAAATTTGGCGCATTTCGGCTTCGAGAAGACGGATCAGATTTTCATCTCCATTCGTTCTAGCAACTTCCAGGCGATGTTCTAATCTTTTTTGGATGTTAGCCCGGTGGACATCGGAGAGTTTAACTGAATTTCTGCGTGAGTTTTTGTTCAACATGGACTTTTTTTAATAATCTTTTGTGCTTACTCCTCTATTATATCCCCCCTTTCGCAAAATTTGGATGACATTGCTGCAAAATCTTAAAATTTTGTAACGTAAGCTACAGCTTTATTTAAAAAATCTGTATCGAGTATTTCTACTTACGACTTTTAGCTTCTTCCACACTCGTGCCCCACGACTGACCCGATTAGGGCGGTGTAGGTAGTTCACGCTGATTGATTGGGTAGTCTCAGCTTGCTCTCGGCTCTTGTATTAGAATACAACACACAAACCTCAACCCGTGTTCCTGACTGACGGTTGAGGAGGATAATGGCTGAAATGGATTAAACGGGACTGGGCGGACTTGAACCGCCGACCTAGCGCTTCAGATTTGTGTGAGTTTCCCCACTCTCTGGACTATCCCTTCACCCTAGGCTGACGCTGCCTGTAGGTGGTGGCCGTTATGTCTAAAGAATAAAATCAATTATTCTGTAGAACCAGTCTCTGCACCTTCTTTCCTCCATAAGAGGTAAAGCTTGGCTCAAGATTACCTTATCTGTTCCCAGACTTAGGCTTCCTTGAATTTGACCACATTCACTCACGAGGTTTCCCCACATGGTGCCCGATTGTTCAGGAGGCGCTTGCTCTATCCACCTGAGCCACAGCCCCAAATTGACACTATTTCCATAGTAGCATGATTTTATACAAACACCTTGATCAATTTTCAGGGTCTGCTGGGTGAATTCGTTAAATCTTGAATGACAGATTGTAATCCTGATACAACATTCGATGATATTCAACCTATTCCTTAATTTTTAAGTCCCTTTTGTCGTTTTTGGCTGAGGAAAATAATCATTTTTTGATCTTCATCTTTAATATGATCAATCAGCCAATGGGTCAAAAAATGAGAGACGTTGATGCTAAGTTCTGAACTAGATTCTGTTTTTTCCTGTTGATTAAACTGTTCCACTTGTTCCCGCAGCCGTTGATGTTTAGCTTTATGTTCCGAATAGCCCGGATAGCCATAGTGGAGCATAAATTGTTCTTCTGTCTCAAAATGAATAGTTGTGTAATTCCTTAAACTCTTGAGGGTTCGTTGGATTAATTCTTCTGCTCGTCCTGCCAGCATTGCAGTATTAAGTGCATTAATCGCATGGAAGAGGCTTTTATGTTGATCATCAATCAAAGTATAACCCGTTTCATATTTGGAATGCCAACGAGCAATCTCAAACTGGGAAGAAAGTGTAGCCGAGGAATGAGTAGAATCTGAATGAGGCTTAAACCAACAGCCGTGACAGCAAAATCTAATCATTTTTCGATCTTCATCTTTGATGTGATGAATTAACCAATCTGTTAAAAAATGGGAGACTTCAATGGTTAACTGAGATAGGTTATTGTGATTTTTCTGTTCAAATTTCAAAACTTGAGTTTTGAGAGCTTCATGCTTAATCCGATGTTGTTCATAACCCGGATAGTTGTGACGAAGCATGAATTCTTCTTCAGTATCAAAATGAACAGTCGTGTAGTCTTTTAAACTCTCCAGGGTTTTTTGTAGTAACGCTTCACCCTGTCCCTCTAACATGGCATTATTCAGGGAATTGATGATACTAAATAGACTTTGATGTTGTTCATCAACAAGGTCATCCCCTGTTTCATATTCGGGTAGCCATTGCGCGAGTGTAATCCCCATAAAATCAACTCCTGAATAGTCTGGAAGAAATTTAAAAATAATTCAGGGCCTTTAGCCTTAATTGAGTCTATACCTCTATAGTACAGGATTATCAAAAAATCAACATTATTAAGAATCTTTAAGTGAATGCGATCGCCCGAAAAACTCCTGCTCAAATTTCCCCTACAACCCTAACAAACCAGAGGATTAGCACTGGCGCAATTGATCAAGACTCGCTATATAATAGGATTTAACAATAACTGGAGATAAAATTATGATCAAAATTATTAAACAATTAACACTTGTTTTTTGCGCTATTTTTCTGTTAAGTGGCTGTGTTCGATATGATGTAGGAGTAGAATTTCAGGATCAAACCCACGGTCAAATTGTTCAAAAGATTCAATTAGGAGAACAATTGACCAGCTTTAGCCATGACGTCGTAGATGAATGGATATCTACGATGGAACAACGAGTTAAACAGTTAAAAGGGAAAACCAAACGACTCTCTAAACAAGAAATTTTAGTGACAATTCCTTTCTATAATGGTCAGGATTTAGAGAAAAAATTTAATCAATTCTTTAATCCTGCCGAATTTAAATCTAAAAAATCTAAGAAACAATCTCATATCGAACTTCCTCAATTTTCTTCAGATTTTAACGTTAAACAAAATAATTTTATTTTTGCCTTACGCAATCATCTCAGCTTAGAATTAGATTTGCGATCGCTTTCTCTACTCTCCACCTCAGATAACGTATTAATCAGTTCAGGCAACTTATTAGAACTGCAATTTGTATTAACAACGCCTTGGGGTGCAACGGTGATTAATCCAGTCAGTCTTTCTGACCCATCGGGTGAACCGTTGTTAGTCAATGTTGAGTCTAATGGAAAACAGGTTATCTGGACACTCAAACCCGGAGAAATTAATCACCTCGAAGCCATGTTCTGGGTTCCGAGTCCGATTGGAATTGGAAGCGTTTTAATTATTCTCGTAACGGCTTTAGGAATTTACCTGAAATCGAGTACCTACCCCAAGATTAAAACAGAGAAACCTTTGATTCCGACGAAGGTTTAACCCGATTCAAAAGTCCCAAAAACCCTTAAAATTAAAACAGGTTTTTACGACTGATATATCCCCCTTTCAAGACTGCCAATATTCTCATGGCATCACTCCGCCCTTAGCTTGTCTTGACGGGGCATCGGTACAAACTCAACATTCCCCTGAACGGAGAAAATACTCATGCGCGCGCTGAATTTTTTGTTTATTTTTATTATCTGTTTAGGATTAGTTTTGTTTAGTTTACAAAACACTAATCTGGCCACCGTTCAACTCATCGAAGGAGTAGAAGTACAAGCCCCCATTGCGATTGAATTAATAATTGCTACCGGATTTGGTGCATTTTTAGCTTGGATTTTTAGTTTATGGTCAAGATTGCAACGCACCCTTGCTAACCGGGAAGCATCCCGTCAACTGCGACAACAAGAAAAACGAATTCAAGAGTTAGAAACGAATCTGCAAAAACAACTCAATGATTATCAAAACTCCTTAGAAACTCAACAAAAAACATTGATTCCCACCGTTGAAGTTTTAACCCATACTCCTGAAGTCCTTTCAAAGGAACAACCCGCCGACGGTGTTGTCGGGTAAGAAACGAAAGTTTTGGTTTACAATAGGTAGGCATTAAGTGAACTACTGAGTTTTGTACCTTCAGTGATTTCAGGCGATTCTATTCTTTCGAGTCCTGATCCGCTCTCTAACTTTCCCTTGGCCGTTGCCACCCCTCAAGATGCCTTAACGGCTCTATCCGAGGGAATTGCACTCCTAATTGACTTGGCGCAGAGGGGAGAAATTGATCCTTGGGATGTTCAGGTGATTGATGTCATTGATCGTTATCTCAGTAAACTGACACCCCCAGAGGAATCAACCTCTAGCAATAATTTTACCGAGTTGTCCCAGTCCGGCCAAGCCTTTTTGTATGCCTCTATGCTCGTCTTGCTCAAGGCAGATAGTTTGATGGCAACGGAAATAGACCCGAATGCGACCTTACCCGAAGCAGAAGAGTTCCTCGAACCAGAAGAGGAAGGCAATGGCATTCAACGGCCCCAACAACTGGAACGACAACTGAAACGACGGGCCGTTGCTAAAATTCCCCAAAAACGGCGAGTCACGTTGTCAGAACTGATTGAACAGTTGCAACTGATGGCTGCTACCATTGCAGCCCAAAAAGCTCGCCCCCGCCCCCGTCCCAGTACCGCCAAAACCAGATCAACAACCGCACGGGCGATCGCTGAGTTGGCCCACCAGGAAAACTTAGTGGAAATGGCGGCGCAAGTTGAACGACTTTTGAATCTCGAAGGAGCACAACAGAGTCAGGAATGGTTTGAGCTTGACCAGCTATTAGCCCTGTGGTTACAGACGAAGCCACCGCAACCCCCCCCCGTTTCGGAAGAAAACCCGGTTCACTTAAGTCCAAATCATGATCGGGTGGGGGTGTTTTGGGCCTTATTATTATTATCGGCTCAATCTAAAGTCGAGCTAGTCCAAGAGGAATTTTATCAAGACCTTAAAATTCGCTCTCTGACTGAGCTATCACCAAACTCTTAAATCCTTTTAACGACAACTTTTCAGGAATCTCACGGATCAATCCTAATAAACCTTGATAGGCTATTAATTGATCAGGATTTCCTAGATCAGATTGTAATATGAAGTCATGCTTCTAGGACAGTGTTGCATAAACAAAAAGCCAACTGATTTTGATCCATGAGTTGTATCTCATTTGATAACTTTAAACATAGCTTAGGGTTGAGGAAGTGAACATGAAAGCCATGATTTTGGCCGCTGGAAAAGGAACTCGTATCCGTCCCATTACTTATACGATCCCGAAACCTTTAATTCCTATTCTGCAAAAACCAGTAATGGAATTTTTGGTGGAATTACTGCGAATGCACGGGTTTGACCAAATTATGGTCAATGTTAGCCACTTAGCAGATGAAATTGAAAACTATTTTCGAGATGGTCAACGGTTTGGGGTTCAAATTTCTTATTCCTTTGAAGGAAGAATTGAGGAGGGAAATTTAATCGGACAAGCCTTGGGTTCAGCCGGAGGGATGAAACGAATTCAAGATTTTAATCCCTTTTTTGATGATACCTTTGTGGTTTTGTGTGGGGATGCGTTAATTGATTTAGACTTAGCAGAAGCGGTGAGGTGGCATCGAGAAAAAGGTTCTATTGCCACCATTGTTATGAAATCTGTTCCTCAAGATCAAGTTTCTAGTTATGGGGTTGTTGTTACGGACAAAACGGGTCGTGTTAAAGCTTTTCAAGAAAAACCTTCCGTAGAAGAAGCTCTCAGCACAGATATTAATACGGGGATTTATATTTTTGAACCAGAGATTTTTAAATATATTCCATCCGGGTGTGAGTATGATATTGGTAGCCAATTATTTCCCCATTTAGTCGATATTGGTGCACCTTTTTATGGCATTTCTATGGATTTTGAATGGGTGGATATTGGCAAAGTGCCCGACTATTGGCAAGCGATTCGCAGTGTGTTATTAGGATATATTAAAAACGTTTCGATTCCCGGTCATCAGGTGTATCCAGGGATCTATACGGGGTTAAATGTGGCTGTCAACTGGGATCAAGTCAATATCCAAGGCCCGGTTTATATTGGAGGGATGACTCGTATTGAAGATGGAGCAACGATTATTGGCCCGACGATGATTGGCCCTAACTGCTGGATTTGCAACGATGCTTATGTAGACAATAGCGTGATTTTTGAATATTCTCGTTTAGGCCCAGGAGTGCGTTTAGTCGATAAATTGGTATTTGGGCGCTATTGTGTAGATAAACTCGGTGCTTCCATTGATGTCCAAGCAGCGGCCCTTGATTGGTTAATTACAGATACTCGTCAAGTGTTTAATTCAGATTCTTCTGAACGACAAGCCATCGTCGATTTATTGGGTAATTCTTAATCTAAGCGGTGTCGGTGTCCGGTATTCGGTATCCGTCACCCGTCGCCTTTCTCCTTATTAATACTCAACAAAAACTGCTGATGTCTTCTTTGATTTGTGATCAATCTAAGTTTATTGTTGCTGAACCGGGTGCATCTTACTCTCAAGATAATTCCCGTGATTCTGTTTGGGGTTCAGAACGATTTGTTGAAGTATTAGTTGATGTTCCTTATAGTTTTAACTCAGAAGATCAAGAGGAACAAAAGTTATTTATTTATCGAGTTCCTTCAGATTTAAGGGTAAAGCCTGGAGATATCGTTAGTGTTCCCTTTGGAACTCAACAATTAGGAGGAATTGCAATTCAGTTGCTTGAACAACTGTCTCCTGATTTACCCGAACATCGAGTCAAAGCAGTTGAAGATATTATTTGTAACGGTTTCTTCCCTTCAACCTATTGGCAACTCTTACAACAGGTTTCTAATTATTATCAAACCCCTTTAATTTCAGTGATTCGGACGGCTTTACCCCCTGGGTTATTAGGAAGAAGTCAACGTCGCATTCGTTTAACCTCTGAACCTATCCCCAAGGATGCTCAATTATTTTTAAATCCGCCTGCTGCTTCTATTTTAAATCTTTTAAAATCTTCAGAAACCGGAGATTTTACTTGGAAATATTTAAAACAAAATGTGATTAATCCTCAACGAGGATTAAAAGATTTATTACAACGAAACTGGGTGGAAAGTTATTTAGAACCTCCTAGTCCCCCTCGTCCAAAATTAAAACAAGCGGTTACATTAGTTGATGATATTATCCCCTTAGATTTAACTCCCCGCCAACAGGAAGTTTTAACGGTTGTGATTAAAGTTCTCAAACAACAGGGAGGAGAACTTTGGTTCAATGACTTAATTAAAATTTGTAGTACCAGTTCTAGCTTATTAAAAAATTTAGCAGAAAAAGGCTGTATTGTTATCACTGAAAGAGAAATTTTAAGACAAAATCAAGGAATTTTTCAAACTTCCGATCAGCCTAAAGTTTTAAATCAATATCAAACGGAATCTTTACAAACCATTAACTCTTTATCCGGTTATGCTCAAGTTTTATTACACGGGGTTACAGGGTCAGGAAAAACCGAAGTTTATTTACAAGCGATCGCACCTATTCTAACTCAAGGGAAATCTGCATTAGTCTTAGTTCCTGAAATTGGCTTAACCCCCCAATTAACCGACCGATTTCGCGCTCGTTTTTGCGATCAAGTTTTCGTCTATCATAGTGCTCTTTCCGATGGAGAACGTTATGATACCTGGCGCAATATGACCTTGGGTTTACCTCAAATTATTATCGGAACTCGTTCAGCAATATTCGCCCCCTTACCGAAATTAGGATTAATTATTTTAGACGAAGAACATGATAGCAGTTTCAAACAAGATCAACCTTCTCCCTGTTACCATGCTCGAAAAGTAGCGCAATGGCGGGCGGAATTAGAAAATTGTCCTTTAATATTAGGATCAGCAACTCCATCCTTAGAAAGCTGGTTAGAAATTAAACACAAAACCCAACAAAATCGGTTTTATTTATCCCTTCCTGAACGCATTCAAGCCCGACCCCTTCCCCCCATCAAAATCGTTGATATGCGTCAAGAATTGCGTCAAGGAAATCGATCTATTTTTAGTTATGATTTACAAACCGCCTTACACCAACTCAAAAAAACTCGCCAACAAGGAATCTTATTTATCCATCGTCGGGGACACAGTACCTTTGTTTCCTGTCGCAGTTGTGGTTATGTGATGGAATGTCCCCATTGTGATGTGTCATTAGCGTATCATCATGAACATCCCGATGCAGCCCAACTGTTAAGATGTCATTATTGTAATTATAGTCAATTGTATCCCCAACGTTGTCCTGATTGTGACTCTCCCTATTTTAAACATTTTGGCAGTGGAACTCAACGGGTAACAGAAGAATTAAACCGCTTATTCCCTGAGTTAAAATGTATTCGATTTGATAGTGATACCACCTCTCGAAAAAATGCTCACCGCACTCTATTAACTCAATTTGCAAATGGAGAAGCCGATCTATTAGTGGGAACCCAAATGTTAACCAAAGGGTTAGATTTAGCCTCCGTTAGTTTAGTCGGAATTGTATCCGCCGATGGGTTATTACATTTATCAGATTATCGCGCTAGTGAACGCGCCTTTCAAACCTTAGTCCAAGTCGCAGGACGAGCAGGAAGAGGAAATGATCCAGGGCGAGTGATTTTACAAACCTACACCCCCGAACATCCGGTGATTCAAGCGGTACAACGTCATGATTATAAATCCTTTGTCGCCACCGAATTACAACAGCGACAGGAATTAAATTATCCGCCTTATGGTCGTTTAATTCTATTACGGTTAAGTAGTTTTAATCAGCAAGATGTTGAAGAAACTGCTCAAAAATTAGCAGAATTTTTATTAGAAAATAATCTTAATTCTGATTTTGAATTATTAGGCCCTGCTCCTGCTCCTATTCTTCGAGTTGCAAATCGTTATCGCTGGCAAATTTTAATTAAAACTTCTCAAGAATCTTCTATTATTTTACCTAAATTCTCTGAGTTTAATTCCAGTTCTGTTTATATTACCATTGATATTGATCCTCTGCATTTGTAGGATAAGCGTAAGCCATCAATTTTATTTGATTAAAGCCGAATTACCCTAGCTTCATTAATATTTTCTATTAAATCATTAATTGATACTAATTTACCGATAATTTTCTTGTTTTCATTGTCTATAACTTTTGATGAGAATTGATTAAGATTGTCTTTCAGCCAATTTCGCGTTTCTGGTAGAGGTAAGAGATAAAGCAAACGAGAATTAACAAAATAATAAAATAGCCAATCAGCTTGAGAACTCATAAAAGCTCCTGAAGGATTGGTTTCAAAGAAGAAATTTTCTGTTGTATTGCATGAATCAGGTGTGATCTTGATTTTAAAAGTTCCTTTATTCGTGGTCAATAATAAATCGATTTTTTGTGCTTGATATTCAGGTTGTGTTTCAACAATTTGTAAATCTGACGTTTGAGGTAAATTTTTTAACCAATTCAGCACGTCATCAATTGCTTGTTTAAAAATAGCCGATTCCTGACTTTCTACTCTTTCGATTTTAGGTTCTATTTTAGACTTCTTGACTATTTCGATTTTAGGCTTCTTGATTGTTTCTAAGTTTGAAACTTTTTCTTCTACAGCATTATCGCTGGGTAGATAATATTGTACTGCATCTGATATTGCTTGTACTTGTTGAAGATTAAGACGCACAGGTGTATCTTGTATTAGCTGCATTAATGCTATACTTCCTTGTACTACAGGAACAGAACATTGATTAGTCCCTATCCATTTGGTTAAGGTAAATACAACAGGTGCTGTTATGAAATCTGATGGTAAATCAGCAACTTGTTTGTGAATCCATTCAGTAAAAACCTGCTGATGATATCGACTTTGTTCACTAGGACTTTTAGATAGAGGAACCCAGTGTTTCCCATCTCGCATTTTCCATTGATCTTTGTAAGCACTATATGATCCTTTCCAAGCTTTAACCTCGATTAAAAAAACACCTTGAGTACCGATAATTAAGTGATCAATTTCTGTGAACCTCCCAGAAGATGCAGGAATTATCGCATTGCTAAACATAACCCAGCTATCTGGTAAAGATTTTAATAGGAATGAAATGATTGTTTCCCCTAATTTTCCTTTAAATTGATTTTTAAACTGCTTTATATCAAAGAAAAATCCGGCAAATTCACCTATAAAATTATTATTGAAATTGCTTTTTATAGATTGTTTAAATTCATCTCGATTCGCAGAATTTTTTTCATTAACTTGCTCCGAGAACTTTTTTTGAAGTACACTTGATTGTTGTAAATATTTCATAAATTTAGATTGTAATAGTTAATAATTATGGTTATTTAGCAAAAACTATGCTAAAGTGTTAGTTGAAATGCCAATTGAGTCAATATCGACGTTGAAAATTTTTAAAATTTCTAAACCCATAAGCTGAACATTTAATCAATTTTACCTTATTATTAATGCCTTCCACTACCCCACTGCTTGTTCTGTGATCAAAATCTGCAATATAATCTCATCCAACCAATGCCTAATCATCTTCTGAGTTTTGGGAAAATACTTTTGAGATTGTAATAGTTCAGAGGGTGACAACAGAGCTAAAATTAAGGAGCCGTGTGAGGGGAAACTTTCAAGCACGGTTTTCCAGAGGAGTCGCAGAAGTGACTCTCCAACTTAGTTGACCAGCATTTTGCACCGAAGGTAGAAACGCTATGACTGATCCCACAGTGGCTTTAACTCAACTCAAAGTCGCCGAGAAACGGGAATATGTAGTTTATATTCCCTACTATGATGAAAAGAAACGTAAATATTTACCTTATTCGATTAGCCTTTATAAAGAAAAAAGTTTAGAAGGTGCTCGCAATATTGATGGCGGAGATGGCATTCCTTTTGTAGCAACTTGGAACGTCTCTTCTTTACCTGCGGATTTAACCCGTTGTCGGGTTCAGTTTGATGGCAATGCCGATCTCAGTTATGAGGTGATCCTGTGCAACCATGAGTTTATTAAATATTTAATTGAAGTTTTGCAAAATTTTAGCCGGACTCGGACGATTGATTTTTCTCAGGAGTTTTACAAACGGCTCTTGCATTTGGATCATTAATATTGGTTGTTGTTATCTGTTAGGCGTGGAAACCTCTGTTGTTGGGGTTGCGTTCACTAAGTCGTGATCAGTTCAATCAGCAGGTGAGTTTCCTCCCTAAAACAGACCCACCCCCGTTGTTCTATTCATCAATGTTAATCTGTTGACCAATTAAAACCCCTCCTCGCCATTAAAAAATTAAAAAATCAAGAAAACCCCAAAGTTTAAGGAATGGGGTTAAGGATTCACCCTACAATAGAAAAGCTATTGTTCAACTATCTCAATTTCCTTTACAAAGGCTCCTTGCTCTAGTATTTGAAGAGTTTAGACCGCCAAAGGAAAATGTCATCATTTGTTGAATTTAATGAGATTAAATTGAGGAGTAAATTGCGTGGCTGAATCCGTCAAGTATTTATTAATCGGGTCAACAGAGCCTTATACCGGGAAATCGACAATTGCCTTGGGTATGGCTCATCTGTTTCAGGGTAAAGGCTTAGACATTGCTTACGGTAAGCCTTTAGCCACCGATTGGAGTGATGGAGATGAAAAGAACGATGCTGACCTTCAGTTCGTTGCTCAAACGTTAAAATTGTCTGAGGGACAACTTCGATTCCCTATTTTGACTTTGGATGAAACAACCATTCATCGGCGTTTGCTGGGTGAAGATCGGGCTAACTATAGTCAAGCCCTCATGTCCTATCGGCAAAAATCCTCGGCGGATTTAATTTTTCTTGAAGGGCCACGAACCTTGCAAGAGGGACTGTTATTTAATTTATCTGTACCTCAAATGGCCGAGCAATTGGATGCTTGCGTTCTGTTGGTCGCTCGTTTACATTCTCATCTGGCTGTGGATGATTTGCTCTTAGCTCAACAACGTTTAGGCGATCGCTTATTAGGTATTGTTATTAATGATGTTCCCCCGGAAGAACTAGAAATTACAACCACTCAAATGCAACCGTTTTTGGAAGTGCAGGGAATTCCTGTCTTTGGGGTTATACCGAGAAATCCAATTTTACGCAGTGTAACGGTTAAAGAATTAGTCAACCAGTTGAAGGCGCAGGTACTTTGCTGTAAGGAACGCTTAGACTTGATGGTCGAAAGTCTCAGTGTCGGGGCGATGAATGTGAGTTCCGCCATGAAATATTTTGATAAATCTAGCAATATGGCTGTTGTCACCGGAGGCGATCGCACCGATATTCAATTGGCGGCTTTAGAAAAATCTACCCATTGTTTAATCCTCACGGGTCAACTTCCCCCCGCACCGATGGTATTAAGTCGGGCTGAAGATTTAGAAGTTCCGGTTTTATCGGTTGATCTCGATACATTAGCAACGGTAGAAATTATTGATCGCGCGTTTGGTCATGTTCGCCTCCATGAACCGATTAAAGTAGAATCAGTGAATCAACTGATGAAAGAACATTTTCATCTGGATCGCTTTATTCAACGGTTAGGAATTTCTTTTCCCGTATCCGTGATGAATTAAGATTATGAGCAAGGTGGGTGAGGTGATTGTAGGGACGTTGTACACAGCGTCTCTACCAAGCAAGAAACAATTGATCAATATCTTTTCAAAAGATTGTACTGCTTTAAAATTGGAATATCGGTTAAAAGATATACCCAATGACTCACTGTTTAGATGTATCTGCCTAGTTTTGCTCGATTTAGCCAGATAATAACTTTAGCAGGTCGATAAATTTTAGCAATAAAAGGAGCTTGATTTCCTTGAGTTATTTTCTCTATTTTATCAATTGCATTAACAAAAATAGTAATTACATCTTGACGAGAAAGATTACCTGATACCAGAATAAAAACTCGTGCCTGAGACTGGGCAATTTGTTCAACTTCTAAAATATTTCTACTAATGTTGTCATCTTTCGTTAGTACCACCCATCCCCGTTGACTAACAATAGGTAGCCATTCTGTATCAGGAGAATCAGGAGGAAAATGGTTATGATGAAATTCAATTTTAACCCCTAATGATTGTAAGGCATCACCCAGAGATTTTCCTAACGCACGATCTATAAAATAGGTGTAATGATATAGTGCTACGCATTACGGTTAGGACATTTTTAAACCCTGAAACCCTTTCAATTCTTACTGTTCCCTGTTCTCTGTTCCCTGTTCCCTGTTCCCTTGCGCGTAGCGCTATAGGTCATGCTACCCGTAATTTGGACTCGAATAAAATTGCTGTTTTTATCTGTAAAATAGTACAGTTATAGTCTGAGGCAATTTCTTCTAGGGAGTCCCCTGCATCGTAAAGTTCAGTTACAATTTTTGTAGGAACTCCTGTTTTAGAAATTGTAGGTTTTCCAAAGGAGATATTAGGATCAATCGTTATTATTTTTTCGGGGGAGTCTTCCCCATAAGCTTCAATAAAAGGGAAGAGTCTAGCAGCAATGTTTTCCTCATCCCATTCTATACGGTTAAGAAGATGGTTTAAGACTTGTTTCATGGCTAATTGTCCAGAACGAGACGCATTAATTAAATGTTCGACTTGTTCGATAAAAAGGTCAACGCCATCGCTACTAAATTTTTTGAGAACTAAGGGATGTTCGGTTTTAAATTGTTCACTGATATAGTCAAGAGCAAGTCTGACTTTATCAAGGGGAATATTATGAACGGTACGAATAACTCTCAACACATGGGCTTCTATTAGGTTAGTAAAAGAGAGTTGAGAATAGTCGGGATCTGGACGTTGGATCAGGGGTCTAAAGTCTTTGTGTCCTGTTTTTGTTGGGTAAGAGCGTCCTTTTATCCAAGTTCTAAGAGTCGATACTGGTATATTAAGATATCGGGCAGCATCTACTGTTGAATAAATCGGAACATGATAGGGATATTTTGGGCGGGATATTTTGCTCATTATTAATTTTTAAATACGAGATAGGAAAAGGCTAGAACCCTGATCATAAAAGTGTTCTCAGTAGCTAGGATATAGAGTTTTAATGCAGAACCGATAATCCCCTCCTATCACTCTTTATTCTGATTATTTTTTAACTTCAAATTCACGCGATTTCGATGAATGACCGCTTCAGCAGAATTGGGTTGCATTTCTAAGGCGACACCATAGGAACGATTCGCATCCTGATAACAATTCATTTGTTCAAAGGTCATTCCTCGACGAATCCAAGCTTGATAATAGTCGGGTTTCTGTTGAATAATTTTGTCATAAACATTTAACGCATCTTGATAGCGTTGGGCTGATTCTAAGGCTAATCCCCATTTTAACCAAGTAGAATAGGATTCCGGCCAAATTTTTACCGCTTGCTGAAAGGCTTCTGCGGCTTCTGAATACTTTTCAACCTTTTCTAAAGTTTTCCCTAAATGTACCCAGACATCAAAATTATCCGGTTGTACCCGAATCACTTTTTTATAAGCAATAATCGCCTCATCATAGCGTTCTAATTTTTCTAATGCTTCCCCCCGTTGTAAGCCTGCTTTTGTTGCTAAGGCGGTATCTTCTGTGGTCATTTGTACCACTTTATCATAGGCAATTAACGCTTCTTCAAACCGATCTAATTGTTCTAAAGCTTCTCCTCGACAATTCCAAGCATCCAGAAAATCCGGTTGAATTTGCAAGGCATTATCATAGGCAATAATCGCTTCTTGATATTGTTTGAGTTCACACAGGGTTTTGCCTCGACCTAACCAAGCTTCAGGAAAATTAGAGTTTAATTGGGTGGCTTTATCAAAGGATGCGATCGCGGCTTGATATTGTTTTAAGTCTAATAAGGCTTGAGCGCGACTAATCCAAATTGCAGCCGAATCAGGATTAATTTGTAAGGCTTGATTTAAACAAGTTAAGGCGGCTTGATGTTGTTGATGATGCAGTAACGCCATGCCTTTATAAAACCAAACTTCATAATCCTGGGGTTGCAGTTGAATTACCGTATCATAGGACGTAATCGCTTCTGCATATCGCCGTAATTTTTGTAAAGCAATTCCTCGATTAAACCAGGCTTGATAACTCTTGGGTTGCAATTGAATCGCTTGTTCATAAGACGCGATCGCATCGGCATATTTCTGTTGACTTAATAACATTTCACCCCGATTAAACCAAGCTTCATAATTAGCAGGCTGTAATTGAATTGCCCGATCATAAGAAGCCACCGCATCACTATAACGTTCTTCATTCATTAAAGCATTGGCTTGATGATACCAAATCGAAGAAACATTCGGTTTAATTTCAATAGCTCGTTTATAAGAAGCTGCCGCTGCTTTATATTGTAATAATGCTTCTAACGCTAAACCCCGTTCATACCAAGCTTCAAAATTTTCCGGTTCAATAGTAATCGCTTTATCAAAGGAAGCCACCGCTTCTTCACATCGTTCTAATTTAGCTAAAGCAATACCCCGAAACGTCCACGCCCAATAATCTTCTGGTTTAATTTTAATCGCCCGATCATAAGATGCTAAGGCATCTTTATAACGTTTTAATTTCCGCAAACTATTTCCCCGTCTTAACCAGGCAGAATACCAATCGGGTTTATAATTTACCGCTTGATCATATCGTTCAAAGGCAAATTCATAGCGTCCTAATTTATAAAATCGATTGCCTTTATTATATTCAGGCCATGCTTTAAAAACGCCTAAAAATCCTAATTTAGAGGCGGGTTGAGTGGGTGGAGGAGAGTCCACAGGAAACAGGGAGGGGGTTAACTCTTCCGACATGGGCTGTTTGACTCCTGACCAATGAGTGCTAATATCTTCTATCCTACGGTGTCAAGTTGATTTAACAATCCCCCCTATTGTAACCAACGGGGGAATCGACAATCGGAAACGGCTGAATTATCAGAAATCCCGAATTATTTTTTAACCCGACATAGTAGCCAACGCAGAGAGATGGGCGGGTTTTGGATGGGAATAATATCTCGACCCTGTGACCAATGTTCAAACCAATTGGTAGGCGGCCAAGCTTCCGGGGGAAGGTGAGCACGTTCATATTCATAAACTGACTCATCGGATATCAGTTCTAGAGGTAAACTTTTTAAAAGCAGATTAATTTCAGGACGGGTAATCAAGTATGACCATTGAATTTGCCCCATTTCCCGCACTTTATTATTGGGTTCATAGTTGTCATGGGTGATAAACGTATTGAATAAAATTAACCCCCCAGGAACAACCGCATCACAAACTTTTGTTAATAGAGTTTGCACATCTTCTAAGTTGCGAAAATGGGAAATCACTTCCGCAATTAAAGCTAATCGATAATAATTAGCGGGTAAAACTAAAGCCGGGTTGAGAATATTGCTTTGAATCACCCGAATAGGTAAGTTGTTTTCTTTGGCTTCCTTAGCAATAATTTGAGCAAAGTCTGGGGTCAGTTCGACAGCATCTACCGGATGTCCTTTTCGCGCTAAAGGCAGGGTATTGCGACCGACACCCGCCCCAATATCTAAAATGGGACTGCGGGCTGGGTCAGATAAATCGGACGCTACCGCCATTAATTTGGCATCGGGATGTGACCCAAACAACGGCCCTTCACGGGTGGTTAACCAGCGTTGATATTTATTTTCTAAAGAGGCTACTTCCGTTGTCACCGTGATTTTTAATCCACTGGTTAATCCTTGGGTGGGGTCAGGGGGTTCATATTTAAACACTAAACGAGCATGGGGTGAAGCTTGATATCCTTCATTGAGTTTTCGTTCTACAAGCTGACGTAACCCATTCAATTCATCCGGGGTAAAGTTCTGCCCCAATGCGATTAACAAAGCGTTAAACTGACTCATATATTCATCGAGCAAAGCAGGGGCACAAGGAAGCACCAGTTGTCCTCGTGCAGAAGTCAGTCGTTTCACTTTGAGCAAAAGTGCTTTTTCAATTAGATTTTGATCATTGACTGTAATCGGTTGATTCACGGCTACCACGAATACAATATCCTCTTAATGCTGTATAGTAACTTGCCCTGTTGCTCTAATGTATCAGGAAAAGCAAAGAAATCAACAGACTTGTTAACGATGTATTCAAAAAATCTACGGTTTTAAGAACTTAGGAGTCTAATATTTTTATGTGCTTTTCAGCAACGGCAAGTTTTACCGCCAGTCTCTCCTTATCAGTATTAGGAATTGCGACACTAACACAAACGACCTCGAAAAATCAGCTTTTATTAGCTTCTTTTCCGTTATTAAGTAGGTAGGCGAGAAAATCGACAAGTATGTAACGAAAAGTTAACTGGGTTGTTGCTGCGAGTGAAATTTCATCCGTTGTGTGCTGTAGTTTCCTCTTTCTCCCCTAGCTTGAATACCATTCATTACCGCATAGGCCAGGTCTAATTCATCCTCAAATGTTTGTCCTGATAGTTCATCTTTTTTGAGATGTTGCCACTCTAATTCAATCGGATTCATTTCCGAACAATATTTAGGCAAATAGAAAATATACAAACCCATACTTTCCCATTTTGGCCAGAGTTTTTTGACTTCATGGCATTGATGTATGGGGCTATTATCTTGGACAATGACTCTCATCCGTCCGGCTTTTTCAGCCTCTGCTGCTTCTTGTTCCATCATTTGGATATAACACTGGCGATTGACACCTCCAATCACCAAGCCGTAAACAAAACTGATTTGCTGTTGCAAAAACCCAATAATGCTTAATCTTCGACCCCGACGACGAGTTTGTTCTAAACGTTTTTGTTCCCCTCTAAAATAATAGGTATACCCCGGTTCACTCCACAGACAAAAACCCGATTCATCTAAATACTTTAAGTCAATTTCTCCGGTGGCGGCTGATAATTCCAACATTTCTAAATCCGCCTGTTTCTGCGCGCGGACTATCGGGTCTTGCTTTCCTTTGTGGCTGTTTCTGGCTCGCTTCCAATTCACCCCCTTTTTTTGAGCACCCGTCTTAATCTATCGGGACTCAATTTAACTGACCGTTCTTGTTCTAATTTTTGGGCTAATTGCTCAGAGTTGTATGTCCGGGGTTCTCTTCTGAGACATTCTTCTAAAAATACTAAGTCCTCTTCTTTCCACTTGGCTTTTCCCCCGCGACCGGGTTTTTCCCATAACCCTTCTAGTCCTAACTTTTCCCATTTGTGCAACACTTCTCTAACTGTCTGTGCTGTCCAATTAAAATAAGCTGCTATTTTTTCCACGTACCAACCTTGTGAGTTTAATCGAATCACTTCGGCTCGGTCTTTAACTTTCTGTGGCACATCTGCTGTTCTGAGCTTGAACAGGGTTTTGTCTTGCTCACGAGTTAGAAATACCCTTAAACGAGCACCCATATTTTCATGACCTCGGTAGATTTCTTCTCTCTCTTCATTTATCTTTACATACTTTCGTTTCTTCCTGCCTACCTACTTATTTGCAACTCAGCAATTTTTGGAGGGAATGGTCTGGTTAAATTTGGATCATCAATCATCTCTTCTCTATTTTATAGGAGCTTATGGTTTTTTAGGCTTTGCTACAGGAATTTGGTTAATTTTATGCCCGGTTTCTGTGTATTTATTAGAAAACAATCCGCTTCGCAAAAAAGTAATTTTAACCTTGGCTATCATTGGATTAAGTTTAGCAATTTATCTTCTGAGTTGCGTGATTAGAGAAGGGGTTTTAGCTACTAATTATTCAGGAAATTTGTTATATAACCTTAATTTGCTATATGATCTTAAATTTATTTCTTTCTATGATGTTTGTAAATATTTATATTTGCTAGTAATTAGTGTTCCTTTTTTGATATCAAGCCAAAGGTTATTAGTAATATTTGGCATTGTGGTCATTCTTTCTTTTATTTTGGCGGATAGCTTTTATCAAACTACTTTTATTTCAGTGTGGTGCTTCTTTGCCGCCGCTCTTAGTAGTAGTTTATGGATCATCTTTTTTGACTGGAAAACACATAGCCCAGAACTTAAAAATTAAGACAATACTGACAGTTTTTTCGCCCCATTTTACAAAATTGGAGAGTCAAATTGAGTCGCCAATTTTGTAAAATGAAAACCCCCTGCTTTTTAAGGGGGATTTAGGGACATCTGATCAAAGCTGTAATCAGGGCTTTTTGGCGTTAAGTTAAAACGGATGGAGCTCCTCGCCCTAAAACGATCTTAATTCTATCCTAGGTTTAATCCTGATTAACTCGGAGAAATTTATTGATTCAATACCGATAAAACCGTATCATGAATAATGCCATTACTAACTAAAATCCCCCGATTATCTAACATTTTAGGATTAGAGGCAAAATCTAAAGGTTTACCAAACATATCACTGACTCTTCCTCCCGCTTCTTCAACAACAATTGCCCCCGCCGCGTGATCCCAAATATTTTCTCGATAATTAGGAGTTTTAGGAGAAGGAAGTCGCAAATATAACGCCGCTTTTCCAGAAGCAACCGCCCCATATTTTGCTTGAGAATCCATTTTAATTGCTGGGGCAATAATTCCTACTGCTTTTGCTACAGCATCCTGACGATCAATATCTCCATGACTGGCTTCAACACTGCCCACAAACCGAAGATTTTCTACATCATTTGCCTGCACAACTTGAATCGGAATTTCTTCACCCGTTGCCAAAATTATCATCGTTGCGCCTTGTCCTCGCACCGCAACAAATAAAGCTCCCGGTTCATGATTTTCCACCGGATAAGCCGGACATCCCATCACCCCAACTTTGACTTCCCCGTCTTCAATTAAAGCTAAAGCAATGGCATATTGATCTTGTCTTAAAAATCCTTTTGTTCCATCAATGGGATCTAATGTCCAAAAGCGGTTTCCAACTTTTCCATTCCCTTTATTAATCCAATCTGTAACCTGTTCTGAGGTGGCATCAGGAATAATTTCCTGTACATATTGGGTAATTTTTGCTAAATTTTCTGCCATTTCTGGAGTTTGCAATTCCGTTGCATCTTCTTCCCCGACAACGGGATCATGAGGAAATACTTCTGCGATGGCTTTACAAATAATTGCTTGAGAACCATAATCGGCAACCGTCACCGGACTTTTATCACTTTTCTCCATTGCTGGTGGGATATTCCGACGCACTTTTTCACATAGTTTCCCAGCCGCTAATGTAGCTGCAATTGCAATTTGCTTTTCTTGTTCGTAAGACATAAAAACTCCCATTAGAGGCGACTTACTACGGATTCTATTATTTTAAACAATAAAACGTTAAAGCACAATTTCCATAGATTTTTTCCCGACAAATTTCTAACCCCATAATGGGTTGAATTTGCCAACGATGGGGATGATGCTCAACCGCAATTTCTCCATCCGCAGACAGAAGTTGATATTGGGCGATCGCCTCTAAGGTGGGTTGATAAAGATTACTATCATAGGGTGGATCAAAATAAATACAATCAAATTGTTGCCCAGATAAAGTTTTTAACTTTCCTAAAATATCCCCTCGAATGACTTGAAACTGTTGGGAAGAATCGGCAATTTTTTGCCAATTTTCTTGAATCACTTGACAAGCTTTTCTATGTTGTTCTATCCCAATCACAACTGATGCTCCCCGGCCTAATGCTTCGGCTCCCATTGAACCACTACCCGTACATAAATCTAACCAGCGACAGCCTTCTATTTGACCCTGCCAAATATTAAAAACTGCTTCTCTAACCCGCGCTAATGTGGGACGTGTTTCTTCCCCTGGTAAAGTTTTAATTAAGCGATTTCCTGAGATTCTTAAACTCAAAAATAAAGTCCTCCACTGAATAAAATCGGAGAGTCTACCTTCAAACTATGTTTTAACCGCCCGGTGTGATGAAGACCCCAAAAATAGCTGTTTTTTAACCTAAAATTATTAACTAATCTAATAAATCTAGTTAAATAATTTTAAATTTCAAAACAATCGTCGGTTTACAATTCTTAATAAAAGCAAAATTAATGAGAATTATTTTTATTAAGGGGACGACTTGACAAGGTTTGGAGCAAATGTTAGCATTTTAGTAGATAGACTAAATTGTTATTCTTGTATCTTAGCTCCAAAAAATCAGCCCGAACAGCCATTCTATCGTTAAAAATTAATTCAAGCCTTCAAAAATCCCCTAAAATCAACTAACCTCGCGCACAGCTTCAATTCCCCCCTTAGCGACCCCTCCTTGACAAAAAAGCAAAAATGTGATAACAAACTCGAAAGTTATCGAACTGACGGGGAAGGAGTTAGAAGTCAGAACTTGAATTTTCCCCTATCTTATCCCAACAGTCCAAACCCATCTAACTACCATTACCTTCTCGACCATAGGCTTGCCAAGCCAGATCAACTAAGGCATCGACTAAGGCCACCGCCACAACTGCACTACCCTTGCGTCCGTCAATGCGGACATGGGGAACCATCGAATCATTTAAACGGGACTTGGCGACATCAGCCCCGACAAAACCTGAAGGAGTCGCAATTACTAAAGCGGGTTTAATCTCATCCGCTTCAATTAAATCGACAATGGCAGAAAGGGCTGTTTGTTCTTGACCAATAACAAAAATCGCTTCAGGATAGCGCTTTGCTAAGGTTTCAATCCCCCAAGCCGAGCGGGTTTTTTCCCGTTGGGGTCGTGTTACCGCCTCCATCGAACAATAAACAGGATTAGCAAAGGTTGAAAGAATGCGGGGAGTAATCCCCACCTGTACCATGGGCACATCAACAACAATCGTTGTCCGAGCCGCTAAAGCCGCCGCCCCCCCTTGTAACGCTTGGTCAGAAAAACGAACTAAACTTTTATATTCAAAATCCGCCGTCGAATAAATCACTCGACGAACAATTTCGTATTCGGCTGGCGAAAATACATGATCGCCAATTTCGTCATCAATAATTCCTAAACTCTGGGCATCGGTAATATGCCATTCCATTGTGACTCGCCGATTGTTAGCTTCTTCAGTTCTGTGGCTAAGGAAAATTGACTTAGCACAACCAGATTACAACTTATTCAGTGTATCAGGTTGTTGGCGTTGTGACGAGAAATAGGGTGTAGGAGTAAGGTCGTGCCAGCGTCCGCGCACCTTGACAATCAACCGTCAACCGCCAACGGTCAAAGCCCTTAAGCTTCTGGGGAGGAGGAGTGATTGAACACCGGAGTCAGAAAAGCCACTAAGAAACCAATCAGGAAGCCAGAAATATTGCGAACAAGGGGAAGCCATTCCTGGGTACGAGAAACAACAGGGCCAATTCCAAAGGCAATGAATAAAATCCCCCACAAAGGAGAGAAAATTAACGCCCATTGCCATGCAATCACTTGTCCGGGTTTGCGGGGAATACTGGCGATACCACAAATCACTCCACCGAGAGCCGAGGTAATTAAGGTTAAAATCCACTGTTCTTGAGGAAGTCCGGGAACAACTCGACAGCCACCTTGAACTAAACAGCCTTGAATCGTATCAATGGATTGGAGTACCGATTGGTCTTCTCCATTTTCTCGAATAAAATATTGATTTCCGAAGCGGGTTTGTAATTCTACCCAAAATGTCCGAGACAGAAACGGGTAAACCTGACGACCGACGCTAAAGTTGAGAATATTCCCACCCCGTTCATCGGCGACTAATAAAACGCTTTTATCATCCAGTCCCCAATAGTCTTTAACGGCGCGCCCTGGGGTTTGGTCAAATTGAGTTAAGACTCTCAGTTTCCATCCTGTTTGGGTTTCAAACTCTTCTATATCTTTTGCTAATAGGTTTTCCTGAACGTCGGTCAGAATTCCGGCGAGGTCAATAACGGGGGTTTGAATTTTAGGCAGTAAATCAGGATTATTAAACGCATGAGCAACGGGTGCAAATGCCCAAGTCGAAAACACTAGAGCAAATACAGCAAGAGAGAGAAGCAATCTGTGCAGCCAATTCTGTTGCATGGAAGTTCCTATCAATGTCTATAAATGTAAGCAATATGGGTTTTTTGTTAACCCGGAGATCATCCGACTCTCATATTTCTTTACAATTTTTAACTTTATCACAAAATCGGCAATCAGGATTACAGTTTCTGGGGTTGTCATACCGTTCAAAGCCCTACTCCTAGGAGATTGAGGGAAATTAAGGGAAAAGATATAGTGCTACCCATTACAGTTAGGACATTTCTAAATCCAGCAAAAGGATTCATTGCTGACTGTTCGGTGTTCGGTGTTGCCTCACTGGGTTCAGGGATTTTATCAAGAACAAAAAACAGTAGAGATATTGAATTTAAACTTCATATCTCTACTGGGGGGATGAGGGTTATTAGAATTTGTTCCAGTAATGCCTGGGCTGATCTTTAATATTAATCTCGTGGAGGTCTACCCGTATCTTGAATGATTTCCTGACCTTCCTCTCTAGCTTGGCGGCACAGAGAAGGTAAAAGCTGTTGTTGGGATGTAGTATTCAGAATAGGACAGGGAGACTCTACAGAAAAACTCGACCGAATAAACTCCGAAGCTTTCGCTGGCGTAGAGGTTATCATTGATGACAGGGTTACGGTTAAAATTAGCAGACTTTTGTGTAACATCATTGACTCCTTCTGGGATGATTAAAGTGTTAATCCGCCTTGTAAACCCGTGAATTATTGAACTCAAATAAGGGTTTCAGTCAACTTAAAAGGTTTAATTTAGAGGGGGGTATTGGCGGATTTAATTGCTATTAGATGGGTGGATAGCGGATGGGTGTAATGAATGGGAAATTTTCAAATTAATGAATAATAAAACTTTCCAAAGTGAACACTCTACTTTACAATTTCCTTGGCGTTGATCAGGAATAGTTGCCATTCATGAGTAGGTTCTTATCATAGATTCATTTTATTTATATTTCAGGAGAGAGGGTCAACTTTTCCCTCTCTATTCCCTAGGATAGTTCGCTATTTGGGAGAATTCGAGTCTAGTTATTCCACTTTCTCTAGCGTCACTTAAAGTTGCTATATTACATTTATACTACTTAATAAAGTTCTGTAAAAACACTATCTTAGGAAGCAGGGAACACCAGATAATACTTCTGGCTGTTTCAGGCTAGTTGTAATAATTTACAACTGCTATAGCAATCCCAAATAGGTTGTAATCATTTAAAACTGATATGAAACAGCTAGAAGTATTACCCCTGTTCCCTGTTCCCAGTTAAGCTGTTCCCTGTTCCCAGTTAAGCTGTTCCCTTTTGAGCAGAAATTTTGGATACAAATCAAATAGGATTGCTATATATGATGTTTCAATCAAAAAAATGGCACATTTCAAGGGATAATCTCTAATTTTTAATTAAAATTTATTCCCCCTAAAGGAACAGAAATTAAATCATCAAATTGGGTATCACGAATTCGTTTTAATTCCCACATCCATTTCGTTTCAGCATCAATTTGTTGATAATATTTTTGAGCTAAATTTTGCTCTTTTCCCACATCTGTTTCTTGCCATAATTTTAATGCCATATCTCGTCTTTTTTGACAAATAACCGTTTCAATAGAAGCCACGGAACTGCGAATTACTAAACGAGCGCGACGGATATCAATTTCTGTATGTTCATCCAAATAAAATAAATGATAAAATTGCTTTGTAGGTTGATTTTCCTGTAAACAAACTTGTTGTAATTCCAGAATCAAATCAACGGAATCTAAATCCTTTTCAGCTATTTCTTCAATTTTAGTAATTTCTCGCCAGAGAAACCGATGATGGGCTAAACTAAACTGTAAATCTCTCGCTTCTAAGGCATCCTGAATGGTCAGACGGTATTCAGGACAATGTAAATAAATTCTCAGCAGTTTCACTTCCGCTTCTTCTAATAAACTCCGTTCAGAATTAAGAGTTAGTAAATCAGAAGATACCTTTTGTTTTTCATGATCTGAATAAGGTTTATTAACTTGAGTTTGTAAATTTTTAGCGAACAAAGGAACTAATCGAGATTGTCCTTGGCTGAGAAGTTCAGCACAGTATTGAATATAATGAGTTCTTTGTATGCCGTTGTCAATTTTTCTTAATAATTCTACCATCACTTTTGAAACTTGTTGCGACTGGGCAACGGTTTCCAAGCTTTTTCCGATTAAAAGCCGTTGAATTTGCCACTCAATCCATGAGGGAGAATTCAAGACTAATTTTTGATAATCTTCGGCAGAATTATAGATTAAAAATTCATCAGGATCTTTCCCGGAGGGAATATTTAAAATCCGTAAATTAATATATCCTTGATAAGCCAAATCTTCAATTTCTCCGATGGCGCGTTCGGCGGCTTTATTTCCCGCAGCATCCGCATCAAAATTCAGAATAATTTGTTTAGATTCTGTATAGCGAACTAACTGCCGAACTTGATTTAAACTTAAAGCAGTTCCTAAAGATGCTACAACATTTTCAATTCCCGCCCTATGTAAAGCGATCGCATCAAAATACCCCTCTACAACAATCGCTAAATCCTGTTTACTAATCGCATTTTTGGCTTTATCTAAGGCAAATAACGTTTTACCTTTATCAAATAATTCTGTTTCGGGAGAATTGAGATATTTCGGAAGTTCATCCCCTAAACTCCGACCTCCAAATCCAATCACTCGCCCTTGACTATCCTGAATGGGAATCATTAACCGATCTCTAAACCGATCATAATAGCCATTACCCGTTTTTCGAGGCACAATTAACCCCGCCTGTTCTACTAATTCCGCCGGAAAATGCTTCTGTTCCACAAGATAATCATAGAGGGTTTCCCATCCTTGGGGGGCGTATCCTAACTGAAAATATTGAATTGTATCTTCTTTAATCTGACGTTTCAATTTTAAATAATCTAAGGCTTGTAATCCTTCCGGCTGTCTTAAAGCGTGTTGATAAAAACTTGTGGCGATCGCTAAAATTTCATATAATTGTTCTCGTAAAGAAATCTGTCTTTGTAATTCCTGCCGTTTTTCGGGCTCTAAGGTTTTTACCGGAATTTGATAGCGTTTTGCTAACTCTAAAACGACCTCACTAAAGGAACGTTTCTCCAAATCCATGATAAATTTCAGGCTATTTCCTGCCGCCCCACATCCAAAACAATAAAACATTTGTTTCGTGGGACTAACGGTAAAACTAGGGGTTTTTTCTTCATGAAAAGGACACAACCCCACAAAATCTTTCCCCCGTCGTTTTAAAATCACTTTCTCGGAAACGACATCATAAATATCAGCGCGTTCTTTAACGTCCTCTATGGTATCGGGATGAATTCGGGGAGTCAGCATTGGAGATGAGATTAAAATTGTAAATCTTTATTTTGCCATAAAATACCCCTGATGATCCCTTTAATCTTCTTATTGTCTGATTTTTTTAAAGGTATCCTTATTTACAATGGGCATAAATTCAAGAACTTGAACTTGCTATTGTCGTTTTATATTCAACGGTTAATTAACTAAATTCTCAGCAATTATTGAATTTTCTGTCATCTCTGAATATTTTTTTGATTCTGAAGTAACGGATGTTGTAGGGATTTTTAAACTAAAAACAACAACTAACTGATGATTTTCAATATGAATATTATTAACATTAACAACACTTTTTTCAGTCAGCAAACTATCAACGGGAATCTCAGGGGGTGTCTGTCGTTTATATCCGGCTTCTTCTAACCATTCAGTCACTTCTCGCCAACTTTCTATCCGAGCATCTAACTTATCTACCAAACTTTTCACATATCGATATAACGTCACACAGAGGTCAGTTTTCACACCTTTAACGTTCTTTCCCAGTTGTTCAGCAATTTCCGCAGGGCTAAACCCACATAACAACCCCCGCAAATGCAGCTTTTCCATCGGAGTTAGACGTTTTCCCTTAGCAGAGGCGAGGTCAGTATAAAGGGTTTCCAAGTCCCAATGGAGTGCAGCCTGGTTGAACTGTTGATCAAGGGAAGTCATGATGTTGCGTCCTCAATATCCTATCACGATCATAACACAAATCCTGTTTGAATACAAGGAGCAAATAGGATTAATCATTTTATACTAAGTAAAGCTCAAGCCTAGCTCATCTCTAACTCGCTACGACTCACGAAAGCATATTGATCTGGATTAGCGTTGTGTCATCATCTCCCGATGGCAACAAAACCCAGGTTAAAAAATTTTTTGAGGAATTTGCGTAAAGTTTGCAAGCCAAGTCAATAGATATTTAAGTCAAATCTAATTATTCACCAGCGTTGGGAGGTTGAAACCCAGTATGACAAACGAACCAGGGGACAAATATGTTAAGTATGCTGTTGATTTAGTCATGTGCATTGATGGTACAGGTTCAATGGGTCACTTGATTGATGAAGTCAAGTCTACAGCCCTCAACTTCTATCCCAAACTAGAAGCTAAGATGGAGACTAAACAGAAAAAAATTGATCAACTTAGGGCTAAAGTGATTGTATTTCGGGATTACTGGGCTGGCTCTCCTGAATAAATAGTGTAAAATGTAGCGTAAGCTACGTTTTACACTCCGACTGAATATGGACTTTCAATTAGAACGCTTGCTCAACCTCCCGAATATTACGGTGTTCAGTTGCCAAGAACAAGAAGGTTTTGTTGTTCTTAAGTTAGAATTATTAAACGAGGGAATTACTTGTCCACATTGTCAAAGTTATACCGATCATATTCATCAAACTCGCTCAATGTTAATTCGAGATCTATCTATTTGTGGGCAGGGAGTTTATTTGCATCTTCCCCGTCGCCAATTTTATTGTGCTGGATGTAAAAAATATCCAACAGAACCCTTAGAATTTGTAGAGAAAAGGAGGAATTACACCATTCGTTATGAAGAATATATCTATGAAAGAGTTAAAGAATTAACTGTAGAGCAAGTCAGCCAGAACGAACAATTAAGCCCTCATCAAGTGGGAAGTATCTTTCAAAGAATCGCCCTTCAGAAAAAAAAAGCTGGGGAGAGCCGGAAAAATTAAGCTTAGATGAATTCAGCCGTCAAAAAGGAAAAAGAAACTTTGTTACTGTAGTAAGTGATCTATCGAATGGTTCGTTATTAGAAGTTATTGATTCTCATAAAAGTTCAGAGATTATCGAAGTGTTAAAGCAGCAACCCGAATCAATGAGAGCCAAGGTCAAAGAGGTTTCTGTGGATATGTGGGGAGGATTTAAAAAAGTGATTCGGGAAGTTTTTCCTAATGCTTTAATTGTCATTGACCGATTTCATGTGATGAAGTTAGTCAACAGTTCTCTGAATCAACTTCGACTTAAATTAGAACTAAAAGGCTTAAAAAATCGGTGCTTACTGCTCAAAAATTATGTCGATTTAACCCCCGAAGAGAGAAGTGATCTGAAACTGTTGTTAAAGGCCTCCCCCTGTTTGAGTATCGCTTATGAATTAAAAGAGGAACTCCGAGATATTTATGAAAGCAGTACAACGGTTCTTATGGGAATGAGAAGATTAAAGAAATGGCTCAATTCGGCTCTTATTGTTTTTGGAAAAACCGCCCAAACTCTTAAACACCATCTTCCCGATATTTGCCATTATTTTATTAATCGAACAACCAGTGGAGTTATGGAGGGATTAAATAACCGGATCAAATTAATTCTTCGTCAAAGCTATGGCTTCAAAAATTTTGAGATGATGCGTGAAAAGCTACTAGCTTGTCTTTCTTTATAAGATTTACTTATCACCATAGGTACAGGAGAACCATCAAACTCGTGGCGAAACAATTAATCTTGCAGTCGGTTACTGGGATGGAAATAATGGAACAGAACTGCGAACAAAAGGATGGTTGACTATTTATCCGAGTAGATGTGAAGAGGTTGATCTAGGAAGACGCTATACAGGTGATGTTTATATGTACGGACAAAGCGGAACTAAATTTTGGAATTCAAATTTGCCTAATTTATCTTTTTGTGTTAATAGCTTAAGAGGATTTGATTTTATCAATGCTAATCAAATGCCTTGTAATGAAATAGGCGAGAGAAAAGTTCAGATGAAAGTCTTTGCAGTAACTCCTGGTATAACGCTATGGAATTTAGAAGAATAATTTAATTAAAAATTACTGTTTTACAAATGTGATCGCTCTCACCCTAACTTACCCAAATCAGTAGAAAATGTTATAATTACCTTAGAATTAAGCAAGATTTAATCAATGAACATCACTTTCCTGTTTAAACTTTAAGCCCGTGTTGTGGTATAATAAATGTAGTTATATTCAGTAAATTCTCTAAGGTATAACAATGCAACTGGAAGACTATTTCAACTTTTTAGCCCCTAATGATATTCGTTTGAAAGGTTCACGCATTGGCATTGAAACCATTCTTTATGAGTACATTTATCGAAATCGGACTCCAGAAGAAATCGCTAAAATCTACACTTCCTTAAGTTTAGATCAAGTTTATGCCACAATTTTATATTATTTACAGCATCAAGAATCGGTAAGTCAGTATATTACTGAATGGTTGGAATGGGGACACCAAATGCGAGAAGAACAACGACAAAATCCATCCCCTATTGTTCAAAAATTAATGAAATTGAAAGCAGAAAAGGAAGCTACAAAATTGAAAAATGCTTAAATATCTCATGGATGAAAATGTTAACCCAATTTATATTAATCAACTAAGACGGAGAGAACCCGATTTAGTAATTCGTTCTGTGGGAGAACCTAATACTCCACCAACAGGAACATTAGATCCAGAAATTTTGATTTGGTGTGAAGTTTATAAGTTTGTCCTTGTCACAAATAACCGCACATCAATGCCTGTGCATTTAGCGGATCATTTACAGCTAGGTCGTCATATACCAGGGATTTTTATTCTTAATTCTGAAATGGGAATTGGAGAAACAATAGAGGAGTTAATCCTAATAGCTGCTGGTTCCTTTGAAGAAGAATATCAAAATCAAATTATTCATTTACCTATCGCTTTAAGAAGGTTTTAGTTACCGGAGCCACTGGGCTTTTAGATCAGAAATTAGGGTTGAGATTGCATTCTTTAGGTCAGGATGTTACCGTTTTATACCCTAACTTAATAATAGGCGATCGCTTACAAAAATTAGATCTCAATAGGACACAAGAGCAGGAATTTCCCACACCCGATGCCCTGTAACAAAATTCACCTTTACTGAATAATAGGTATCCCCTTCGATAAAGAATCATTCTCCCAACTTCTAAAGGGATGAATTTCGGTTTCTTCATCAAGAACCGCCACAACTCGATCATAAATTTCCTGGGCGTGTTCAGGAGAATTGCCAATACACGTTAATCCTAATTTGCCATAACGAGATAAACATCCCATTAAGTGAAATACCGTTCCCGTTTCCGTACTATTATTAAAATGTAATTCATGATTGACAATAATATCCATTAAATCATTCGGTAATAACCCCTGATATCGTTCACTTTGTAAATTATCAGAGGCAATATAAAATTTAGGACGAGATTGTTGACTATAAAATAGCCCCGTTTTTAAATCATAAGATCCATTCGTTAATAATTTTAACGTCATAAAGGGATGCGTCGTCCCGCCACGACGTAAATTGATTTCTATCGCCTGTAAATCCCACTCAGAACTGTCGGGTTGATGCACCGCAATAAAATCCACACTAAACCGCTCTAACGCCCCTTTATCGGCTAAATTTTGACCAATTTTTTCCCCCATTTCTTGTAATTGTAATCGATAAGCTTGTTGGGCTGGAAATCGGCATCCTTGAAACACTTGACCATCGGGGCCACTTAAAATTTGATCATGGGTGGAGAGAACTTCAACCTTTCCGGTGGGAAAAATTTCACACTGAACACTCGGCGATTGTTTAATTTCTCCTTCAATAAAGGCTTCTACAATAGCTCCTAATTCTGAAATGCGATCGCTAAAAGTTTCCCAAGTTTCATCGGGGGCTTGAAACCTTAAATGATGCCAAGAATTTTTTAAAGTTTTTGCTCTTTCATGAAAAGTTAAATCTTGGAAAGGTCTTAAATCTAATAAAGCATTTCCTTCCCCAGAAAATCCTTGATTCAGTTTAATCACCATCCGTTTTAAAGTGGGTTGACGATCCCATAATTCCAGGGCAACTTCTGTTAAATCTTCGGAATTCCAAACTAAAGGGCTGCCATCGGGATGAGGAATTCCGACTTCACTAAAGATTTGCCGACTTCCACTTTTCGTTCCCCAATAATTTAAGTCAGGATCAACTCCAAATAACGGGATATCTAATTGTACCGATAATTCCCGTTCTAAAGGTGTGGAATTAAAACAAACCATATAAGATTTATTGGGTCTTAAAACTTGATGAATTCGGGAAATTAAACGGGGACGTTCTAATATTTTTTGGGTTAAAGGTTTCGGGGAGGTATCATAGGTTGAAAACAACAGTAAACGATCCCGAACATGACTGAGGGGAATTCCGGGCATTAAATGTAAATAATAATCAATCACCGTCGGATGAACGGGTTGAGAAGACACATAAATCAACCGCATTTGAGGGTTGCGTAATCGAATTAAAGAAAAGAGTAATCGTTCTTCATATTGATGGGCACCTTGAACTTTTTCTAATTGATGGCTATCTAAACTCAGAGAGGGAATCACGACGACATCTTGATCTTTTAATTCCTGATAGCTTAAACTGTGAAACCGTTGGCGAAGTTGAGTTTGTAATTCTCGAAACCGTTGAACAGTGTTTGTATTGGAGTGAGGTAATCCATTCATAACCCTAACCTGTTGAACCCGATATTACCATCTTAGTTTAGGGGATCAACCAGATAGAGGTTTTGATAAAAATTGCAAAATTTTGTTACTTGAGTTCCCAGAGTTGGGTTTGTTGAGCAACCTTTTCTAGCTGATAGTTAGAAGTTTCAATCCTTTGGCGTAATTCTTGAGAGGGGTTGAGAACCAAAATTTTTGGCCCTACTGGGAGTAATAATAGATTCGGTTGAGAATTGACCATAAATAGTTTGATGTTGGGATTCAATTCGTAACTTAACGAAATAATATTTCCTAAATTTGTATAATCAATTCCTTGATCCACGATGAGGGTCGCTGAGGGATTTTGATTCAAATAACGAGCCATTTGGGGAATTTCATGACTGGGAACTTGATGCCACCAGCTTTGAGAATTGGCACTGATACTAATGGAAATAATACTGGAAGTGAATAGGATTGCTAAGAGTCCTCGCCAGAATATTTCTCCATCCATTAACGAAATTTTATTACTCTGAATATGGGTAGAAAATAAATAAGCAACAGCTAATTGAAGGGCTGGAAAAGAAGGAATTAGAAAGCGAGTTACCCCAGAACGTCCTCCCCCTAACAACACATCGGGTAAGGCTAAGATTAAAAAGGGAACTAAAATTGATGTCCAAATAAATAGACGAGTGGGTCGATTTGTTTGTAAGCTAATTTGATAGAGTGCTGCTACAATAATTAAAATAAAAGGCAGCCTGAGTAAGTACATTTGAATGCTATTAAAATCAAAATTGATATCAATAAATAGACAGGTAAAACTCAAGATCCATAACTTAATTAAGTTGAGTAAACTCGTGGGATAGGCTGACCAATGTGTAACATCTATAGCTTGTTGTAAATTATTGATTAAAATGATTAACCAAGGACTATAAGCCAGAATAGCGATCGCAATTGCTGCCAAAAACTCTAACAAAAAAGTAGAGAAAGGAAGTTTTTTCCTTCGGGAAAAGGACGGGGAAGGTTCAAGACTCAATAATAGAATATAAGCTCCATGACCAATAATTGTTAACCCGAATAAAATATGGGTATAGAGTCCTAAAATACAAGCTAAACTATAGCCGCCCCAAAATAAAGGATGTCGCCAACGGACGGCTTTGAGTAAGTAATAACTACTTACAATTACCATCAAGGTGAGTAAACTATATTGTCGGGCAGTTTGAGCAAATAAAATATCAAAGGGGGATAAAGCAAGAAAGGCTGTCGCGAGTAAAGCGGTTTGGGAAGATTGAAACAGTTCCCAAGCCAATAAATACATAAACGGTAAGGATATTAAACTAATTAAAGCGGGTAAAAGACGAGAAGCCAGAATAGAATTACCGCCTACAAACATCCATCCTCGTGCCAATAAAAAGTAAAAGGGAGAATGTTGAGGATCTTCTGTGGCTAAAGAATTGAGGGTATCTAGGGGGGTACTTCCGGGTTTAAGTTGTTGATATTTTAGGAGATCAATGGGGGAAACAATACGATTTTGATAGAATTCTTGGGCGAATTCTTGACTGGTATATCCCGCCGCCCGCAGGTTCGTATAAACTTCATCATGCCAATAGATTTTTCCATCTAATGCTACAAAGCGAAAGCTGACACCAACAACAATGGCAACAATTAAAAATAACGGCAGAATCTGAAGGCGAATTTTGTTAAAAATTTTTTGGGGATGGAACATAACATCCGGTTACATTAAGTTTAATATTTTTATAGGAGGGAACAGGGAACAGGGAAGAAAAGGAAAGAGAGAATAGGAAATTGAAGGATAGAATATAACGTTTAATTTTTGTGTTCTTGATTAAAAAAAGCAGGGAATTTCCCTGCCTAAATTGGGCTCAAATTCTAAACAATTTTAAGCAAAGGATGAGTTAGGGACTTTGGAATCTAGTTCTAACTCATCCAGTCTTAAGACTTAATCTTAGTACAGAGAAGTAGAAGGTTTGTGAACAATGAAGCTCAACACTTGGCACTGTTTCACGTTGTCAAAACCCATGACGCGAATAAAAGATTTGGAATATTCTTGGCGGCAAGCTTGGATTTCATTTAACACTTCTTGGGGGGTAGAAGCACCGAACAGAGGCAACTTCCACAGTGTCCAATAGTGTTGGGTGGGTTCAGAAGATTCGCTGAATTCTACACCAGGGATATATCCTTGCTCCAAAATATATTGGATTTGCTTGACGATTTGAGCATCGGTCAAGGGGGGGAGATAGGATAAGGTTTCAAAACGACGTTCTTTTGGTAATGTCCGCATTGTTGTTTCTGAAGTTCAATCCACTAAAGGTTTACACGCAATGGCAATTAATCTTTCACTCACCGAGGATCGGCATTGGGTTCCGAGTCGGTTTGCAATTTTGTCTCTGGGTTAGGTTCAATACTACTGAGTTGCGTCATTCGTTCTAAATACTGACGGCGATAATCCATATTGGCTTTTTGAATATTGTCACGAACCATTTCCGGTAAATAATCAGCGACTTCCTCCACCAGATGGTCTCGTACCGTCATAATGCGAAAAGCCATTTCCTGATTTTCTTGAAGCATTTCCTGTAGATAAGCTTCTCCGTCCTGAATTTTACCCGTTGAGGAAAATCCACTCAGCCAAATTGCTTGTCCAGGGTTCGTTTCCCGTAGTTGATTCGTAATAATCCTAACAGCCTGATAGGTCAGGTAGCTTGCCAGCACCTTTGATGTTTCTTTCGCAACTTGTTTGATATCCATAGGCTGACCTAACCCTCTTGATTGTGGATTTAGATTTTAGATTTTGGATTGAGTTGTAACCACAACTGACTTGATTTGTCAAGTCTGACCCAAAATCCAAAATCCTGAATCTCCAATCAATTAGACGGTATCCATCGACTCGAATTCAAACTTGATTTCTTTCCACAGTTCGCAAGCAACAGCCAGTTCAGGAGACCATTTGCAAGCTTCGCGGATAACGTCGCCGCCTTCACGGAACAGGTTACGGCCTTCGTTACGAGCTTGGATACAAGCTTCCAGAGCCACACGGTTCGCAGTTGCACCCGGAGCATTACCCCAGGGGTGTCCGAGGGTTCCACCACCGAACTGTAAGCAAGAGTCATCGCCGAAGATTTCCACCAGGGCGGGCATATGCCAAACGTGAATCCCACCGGAGGCAACGGGCATAACCCCAGGCATAGAAGCCCAATCTTGGGTAAAGTAAATCCCACGAGCACGATCGACTTCAACGTGATCTTCACGCATTAAGTCAACGAAGCCCATGGTGATGCCTTTTTCACCTTCGAGTTTACCCACAACGGTACCGGAGTGCAGGTGGTCTCCACCGGACATCCGTAAGCATTTGGCTAACACGCGGAAGTGAATCCCGTGATTTTTCTGACGGTCAATAACCGCGTGCATGGCACGGTGGATGTGGAGCAGCAGACCATTGCTACGGCACCATTTGGCTAAACTGGTGTTAGCGGTGAAACCACCCGTCAGGAAGTCGTGCATGATGATGGGGGTTTTGATTTCTTTGGCGAATTCAGCCCGCTCCATCATTTCTTCAGAGGTGGGGGCGGTCACGTTTAAGTAGTGGCCTTTGATTTCCCCGGTTTCAGCTTGAGCTTTTTCGATGGCTTCTTGAACGAACAAGAAGCGATCGCGCCAGCGCATGAAGGGCTGAGAGTTGATGTTTTCGTCGTCTTTGGTGAAGTCTAAACCACCGCGTAAGCACTCATAAACGGCGCGGCCATAGTTTTTGGCAGACAGACCGAGTTTGGGCTTGATGGTACAGCCGAGCAGAGGACGACCATATTTGTTTAATTTATCGCGCTCAACGGTAATCCCGTGAGGAGGCCCTTGGAAAGTTTTCAGGTAAGCAATGGGAATCCGTAAGTCTTCTAAACGCAGGGCGCGCAAGGCTTTGAACCCGAAAACGTTACCGACTAAAGAGGTCAGTAAGTTGGTGACAGACCCTTCTTCAAACAGATCCAGAGGATAGGCGATGTAGCAAATATATTGGTTATCTTCACCGGGAACGGGCTCGACTTCATAGCAACGACCTTTGTAACGATCCAGGTCAGTCAGTAAGTCTGTCCATACCGTTGTCCAGGTTCCGGTAGAGGATTCAGCAGCAACGGCAGCACCCGCTTCTTCCGGGGGAACTCCAGGTTGAGGCGTGACGCGGAAGGCAGCCAGAACATCTGTATCTTTAGGTGTATAGTCGGGCGTGTAATAGGTCAGTTTATAGTCCCGTACCCCAGCTTGATAGCCGGATTTGGACTTGGTTTGTGTTTGAGAGTAAGACATATCTCCCTTAAATCTCCCTTCGTGAGGAATCGCTTATTTTATGCGCTAATTGGCAATTGATTAAAATAGTATCAAGAAATGAGTCATTGCAACGTTGAATCTTTTTAATATTTTCATAACATTTGTTTATATTTCTTCTGAATTAGCCATAATTTCCTCAGAATCCTTGTTTGTTTTTAACCTTCTTTACCATTAAATTGGCATTTTTTATATTAAGTCTTATTAAGGTAATTTTCTTGAATAGAATAAGTGATTTTACTTAAATTTTTTAGAGATTTTGATTGCACAGTTGTAGCCTGCTGTCAAGCAAAACGCTATGATCCCCGATTTTCAGTCTTCAGATTTCCGAGGGAGGAACTGCACAGAAGTATTTCTAGGTTTACCCCAGAATTCTAGCCATAGTCTCCATCAGGTTGCCAGTCTGTACCCGACTCTTTTTCCTCTGTTCAAATTTCCCTCCTCCTCTAACCCTTCGTTTCGGCTTTGTTGAGTCTGAACCGAGGATCAAGTTGCCACTTAAATAGTATATAATCTATGATAAATTAATTAACAATTGACTTTAATCTATTCAACTAAAACTGGGTTTTGCGTAGAACTCTTCGTTAATATTGTTGTTATAACAGTTGACCGTTGACGATTAACGGTTGCAAGACTACCCCTTCCCTATTCCTGACTGATAACTGGTACAGACGCGCCATGGCACGTCTCTACACTGATAACTGAATCACTGCCCATTGTGAATCCACCCAATATCCACTGTATTAATCCCCACTGTTCCCATCCCTCCCATCAACCTTGGGGGAACAAATTTTGTCAGAGTTGTGGAGCTCCCCTACAACTCAACCAACGTTATATTCCCTTACACAATTTAGGGAGTGGGGGGTTTTCCCGACTCTATACCGTCTGGGATCTCAAAACCCAAACTGAAAAAGTCCTCAAAGTTCTGGTTGAACCTTCTCCCAAAGCCTTAGAACTCTTTGAACAGGAGGCGGCAGTTTTAGCTCAGTTACGCCATTCTGGAGTTCCCAGAGTTGAAGGAGACGGCTATTTTTATTTAAAAAAACGCAATGGGAACGATGGCCATCTCCCCTGTTTAGTCATGGAAAAAATTCATGGCCCGACGTTACAGGAAATTTTGAACCAATACCCCCAAGGCTGTCCCGAAGACTGGGTGCTCAGTTGGTTATCCCAAGCTTTGGAAATTTTACGCGAGTTACATAGCTATCAAATTATTCATCGAGACATTAAACCCTCGAACTTGATGTTACGCATGACTCCCCATCAACCCTTGAGTACCACTCAAGTTTGGCAAACCCAACTGGTGATGATTGACTTTGGCGGAGCGAAACAAATTGGTAATCTAGTACATGGCGATCGCGAAAGTACCCCCCGCAGTACCACCCGCCTCGTGTCTGCTGGATACAGTCCCCCAGAACAGGTGATGGGGGCAATGGTGGGGCCAGCAACGGATTTTTATGCCTTGGGACGCACTTGTATTCATTTATTAACAGGTCAATTTCCAGGGGAATTAGAAGATGGGTTAACAACGGAATTACAGTGGCGACAAAAAGCACAGGTGAGTCCTGGGTTTGCTAATTTATTAGATCGCATGGTTCAACTCGATCCCCGTCAACGTCCCCAAAGTGCTACGGAAATTCAAACGGATATCTTTAGAATTGTTCGACAGAAAAAGCATCCTCGACGGATGATGTCGTCTCATCAACAATTACTAGACCGCATCAAAACCACATTAATTCAATGGGATCGCGGATTAATTCAACTGGTTTTAGGACTGGGAAAATTAACCCTCCATTGTGTTCGGGGAGTAGGAGAAACGAGTTGGGAAATGGCATTAGCCGTCATTGGGTCTATAATTGGAACCGTCATAGGAGCAATGTTTGTTTATTTCTCTGGGTTAGGAGAAACCATAACTGTTTTTTTAGCCCAAGAATTACCTCAACTTTTGCCGAATGTTCCCCTAACTTTAGGCGCAGAAATATTAGTTTGGGGATTAGCAGGATTAGGAACTGGAATTGGCTTAACGGATGCAGGAGGATTTGATCAACGTCGCCGTTATCCTTTAGCTGGAATCATGGGACTATTCGGTTATATTGTAGGGGGAGCCAGTGGAGAATTGATTAATCGCTTAGGAAATTTAGGACTTCAAGGAAGGGAATTAGAACTTTTAAATCAACTTCCTTTCGGAATAGCGGCGATATTAGTAACGTTAGGTTTAGGGTTACGAAGTGATCAACTTTTTCAGGGAATTTGTGTTTTATTAACCGTCACAACTTTATTTTTAGGGTTCAATCAATTTGATCTTTTTCCTCAAGAAGTATTAACGTTTCCCACTGAAATGCAACAGCCTAATTTACCTCAATTTTGGCAAAGTTTGGGTTTTATGGCTTTACTCAGTGGTACAACAGCCTTTTCTCTGGGAATCACGCACTATTTAATTCTACCCATATTTCGCTGGTTAAGTCGCTAGTTCTCCCTTTTCCCCTGCCCCCCCAGGGCTGTTTCATTCTAAAAAAATTAGGTACACAAAAGGCAAAGATAATTGATATTGTCGGCTATCATTCTTTGAACTTTTCTTAGGGAATGATAGCCGTTAATTTGAAACAGAAGTATTAGAGAAAAGATAGCAACAAACTTATTCACTGTTTACTGTTCCCTGTTCCCTAGCTAGAACAAAAAACCTGATTTCTGAATCAGAAACCAGGTGAGGAACGAACTAAAAAACTAAAATTAAGCTACGTTAAAATTATTTAACGGAAACTTTAGCACCAGCTTCTTCCAGTTTTTTCTTCGTTGCTTCAGCATCATCTTTGTTCGTACCTTCTTTAACCGCTTTAGGTACGGCTTCCACTAAATCTTTAGCTTCTTTCAGACCTAAACCAGTCAGTTCACGCACCACTTTCAGAATTGTAATTTTCTTATCAGCAGGGTATTCTTCCAGAACAACATCAAATTCTGTTTTCTCTTCAACTTCTTCTGCTGCTGCGGCACCGCCAGCACCAGGAGCCGCCATCATGAAACCACCGACGGGAGCGGCTGCACTCACACCGAAAGCTTCTTCAATTTGTTTAACTAATTCAGACGCTTCTAACAGCGTTAAAGACTTCAGTTGTTCCAGAATTTGATCAGTAGTTGCAGACATTCTTTAAACTCCTAGACAATGTAACGTTTTTGTTTGATACTTGTTGCCAAAGCCCACACGAGAAACTATACAGCTTCATCGTTTGAGCCATTTTGATCTTTTTCGGCATAGGCATTAAGAGCGCGTGCCAAAGACCCTGGAACCTCGTTGATACCAACGGCCAGTTTGGTCGCCACACCATTAATAGCCCCAGCAATTTGAGCCATAAGTTGCTCTTTGGAGGGTAAATCTCCTAATGCTTTAACATCACTTTCACTCAGCAGCCGGCCTTCCATAACGCCGCCGCGAACTTCCGTTTTCTTAGAAGCCTTTTGGAAAGCTTGGTAAGCTTTAATCGCGCTACCAAAGTCCTCTTTGACTAATAAAAAAGCATTAGAACCCTTCAGCAACTCTGTCAATGGCTGCCAGTTGCTTTGACCCTCGATGGCAATTCGCATTAAGGTGTTTTTTGTCACCTTGCAAACACTACCGGAGGGACGAAGTTGTTGCCGTAAATTGGTGATTTCTGCAACGGACAAGCCGCTGTAGTCAATCACAATTGCCAGTTGTGAATCTTTGAGCGTTTCTTTGAGTTCGGCAACAATTGCTTGTTTATTTTCTAGGGTTCTTCCCATTCTTGTGGAACCTCCTTGTGACATTGCGGTTCATGTTCATCCCTTTAAGGTGATGTGATGACCTACAATGGTTGACTTCTTCCCCGACGCGACAGAGCGCGAATTCGCCATAAAAAACCTCGGTTTTTTACCGAGGTCAAAACTTAAAACTTAAACATTCAGGATAAAGAAATACAGATTCCTGTTAGTCTGTCACTTCCCCTATAATTGTTTAGCTTTAAACTCGTTTAACCTCGGCAGGACATTAAGCGTTTTGCCCCTGCTGTCTGCGGTGAGTTAGCCGTTTATTGGTTTAAATACGCAATTTTTTATCATTGCATATTTTATTGAATTTGTCAAGGAAATCAGTAAAAATCTTGAAGAAAGTGGAACAGGCATCTTGCCTGTTAAAAGCTCTTGCCGAGAACCCTTTTCCCCATCACCGCATTAAGCTACATCTCCAATTTTCAGTTCTCGCAGTGCGGTAATATCCACTTCAATGGATGGCCCCATTGTGGCAGCAATAAACACACTGCGCCAGTAACGACCTTTTGCCCCCGAAGGACGGTTACGGTCAATACATTCTTGTAGTGCGGACAGGTTCACCAGCAAATCTTCCGCAGAAAACGCTGTTTTCCCAAACATAATATGAACGATCCCAGTCCGATCAGCCCGGAATTCTAGTTTCCCGCCTTTAAATTCTGCGATCGCTTGGGCGACATCCATCGTCACGGTTCCCCCTTTTGGAGAGGGCATTAAGCCTTTAGGCCCTAACAGCCGTCCCAGTTTTGCCACTTGAGGCATCATATCCGGTGTGGCAATTAAGCAGTCAAAATCCAGCATTCCTTTCTGGATATCATTAATTAAATCTTCTGAGCCAACAATATCAGCCCCTGCACTTTGAGCTTCCGTGACTTTTTCACCTTTGGCTAATACCGCCACCCGGATCACTTGGCCCGTTCCTTTGGGCAAGGTCACGGTTGTCCGCAGTTGTTGATCTGTATATTTGGGGTCAATCCCTAAACGAATATGAGCTTCGGCTGCTTCAGGAAACTTAGCTGTAGCGGTTTCCTTTAACAGTTTAATAGCTTCTAAAGGTTCATAGGGCCGTTCTTCAACCTTTTTTCTCAGTTCTTGTAATCGACGAGATACTTTTTTTGTCATTCTCTAATCTCCTGGGGTAATTAACGAAGGGACACTTCTCCCCCATTAAAGGGTTAACTTAAATCAAAGTATTCAACCAACGCCTGAAGTCGCCTTAATCGACAATGGTAACTCCCATGTTGCGGGCGGTTCCTGCCACAATTTTCATGGCAGCGTCCACATCATTTGCGTTCAGGTCGGGCATTTTGGTTTCGGCAATTTCTCGTAACTGAGCTTGCGTAATTTTGCCCACTTTCTTGCGGTTCGGTTCCCCTGAACCCCGTTCAATACCTGCGGCTTTGCGAATTAACACCGAAGCCGGAGGGGTTTTCAGAACAAAGGTAAAACTCCGGTCTTCAAAAACCGAAATTTCCACCGGAACTACAAGACCTGCTTTATCTGCGGTTTTGGCGTTATATTCTTTGCAGAACGCCATAATATTCACCCCGTGTTGACCCAAAGCGGGGCCAATGGGGGGTGCAGGGTTGGCTTTGCCCGCAGTAATTGCCAACTTAATAACTGCTACAACTTTTTTTGCCATTCCTTAGCCTTAGCCTTGTTTTTCAACCTGAGTAAACTCTAATTCCACAGGGGTATCTCGCCCAAAAATCGACAGTAACGCTTTGAGCTTACTGCGTTCTGGACTGACTTCAATCACATCTCCTTCAAAGTCTTTAAACGGCCCTGAAAGGACAATGATATGATCCCCTATCGCCATTGCTGCCTTGACAATCGGTTCCTGTTGTTGCGCTTGTCTGAAGATACGCTCCACTTCAGCATGGCTCAATGGTAGAGGTTTAACGTGACCTCGACCCCGACCCGAATGCCGCTTTTGTTCCGCCCCAACGAAATTAATGACGTGTGGCGTGTTCTTGACCACCTGCCAAGCTTCATCGTCAATTTCCCAGCGATTAAGTTCGTTATTCCACTTTAGTCTCATTTGAATGAGGACATAACCTGGAAACACTTTCTCTTCACCGTGTTGACGACTGCCATCTTTCCGCAGTTTAATCATTGGGGTGTGTGGGATTTCCACCTTCAAAATCCGATCCGCAACATCCAAGGTTTGTACCCGTTGTTCCAGGTTCGCTTTGACTCGTTTTTCACAGCCAGAAGCCACCTGAACAGCATACCAACGACGCTCTCCCGGTGAAAACTCCTGGGAACGTTCGTCTGTATCTGCCATGAGGTCTGAATGTTGTGATTCGTCCGATGTAAAAGTCATCCGAAGATTTGCCCCGACGCCCAACGAAAGAAGTTGTCTGCTAAATAGATCAAGCTAGCCGAGAGAGTGACCATCAACAATACGCCGGCCGACTCACTTAAGAGTTGCTGTCGGCTTGGCCAGACTACTTTGTCCAATTCCTCTTTCGTTTCTTTGAGGAACGTAGAAGCGTTAAAGCCAGAAGTTGTTTCTTGACCTCCAACTTCTTCTTTCTTGTTGACCACCATGAACTCCCCTTGCGATCTTACGGTATCTGATCCTGATCTTATCTGAAAGAGGGTCACACATCCGCCCAAACTTGTTAATTTATCACACTGAATCCTCCGACACAATGTTCCGATCCGTTGCTTTTCGGAACAATGCCCAGACGTAAGATTTCCTTTCGTCTGGGCATTGGAGGTATCCAGCGCGCCCTGGAGGACTTGAACCCCCGACATCAGGTTTTGGAGACCTGCGTTCTACCAACTGAACTAAGAGCGCATAGCGGAGTGGCTGATCTTTTACCTTATCTAGCTTAACACAACTTGCAGACTTTAGTTAAAAATTTTTCCGAAAATCTCTAGGGGAATCCTAGATGGTCGGGTGTTGAGTCCGTTATAGACTGCGATCAAAGCGTTGTTTAACGCGAGTGGCTTTACCCACACGGTCGCGCAGATAGTAGAGTTTTGCCCGACGCACTTTCCCACGACGCAGAACTTTAATACTGACAATTCTAGGAGAATGAATTAAGAAGACTCTCTCAACCCCGACTCCTTGAAAAATCTTACGCACGGTGATGGTGGCGTTAATGCTGCCATGACGTTTGGCAATCACAATGCCTTCATAAGGTTGGATGCGTTCTTTACCGCCTTCTTGAATCTTCACGCTAACTTTCACCGTATCGCCCACATAAATGTCCGGGAGATCGGGTTTATTGAGTTGTTGCCGCAGGTTTTCAATTTCTGCCGTTTCAATAGAACGGATAATTTCTTCCGCCTTCATAATGATTTTCCAAAACTCACAAGCCCCTATTATAGATCAAAACGGATTGTAAAATCTAGATCAAATCAGTTATCAGTTATCAGTTATCAGGGGCAACGGACAATAGGCACTCTTGCCATCGTCAATCATCAACTGTCAACCGCTAACAGTCACCAAAATGGATTTAATCGTACCAATCATCCTGTTATGTGGGTTAGCCTTCTATGTTGCCTGTAATTTGGGGGCAAATGATGTGGCTAACTCCATGGGGACATCGGTGGGTTCCAAGGCTTTGACCCTGAAACAAGCAATTATCGTCGCCGGGATTTTAGAATTTACCGGGGCGGTGTTGTTTGGAGAACGAGTCTCTAAAACCTTAGCAACGGGGGTTGTTAATCCAGAAGTCTTTATCTCAATGCCTCAAGAGTTTGTGATTGGCATGGTATCGGTCTTAATTTCCGCCGGATTGTGGTTACAAATTGCCACCCGTTATGGATTACCCGTATCATCCTCCCATGCCGTTGTCGGGGCGATCGCTGGATTTAGTTGCATCGCTGCCGGACTCAACGCGGTAGATTGGCTCACCATTGGTTTGATTTCCCTGACGTGGTTACTTACACCGTTGATGAGTGGCATCATTGCAGCCTTATTTTACACCTTGATCAAGCATTGGATTTTAGATCAACCCGATCCTCATAAGCAAATTCGAGAATGGATTCCTTGGTTGAGTTGTGCCTTAATTGGAATTTTTGGGGTGATCGTCTTCCCGATTTTGAGTCCTCCCTTACAAAACACGTTAAATCAGTGGGGGTGGACACTGCCTGCTCATGATATTCCTTTAGCCATTGGGGGGATAGCGGCGGTCAGTTTAACCTGGATCAGTTGGCGACAATTGGAACAACAACAGAACCTTTCTATTTCTAATACGACCCCCGAAAAATTTCCAGGGATCGAAAAGCAACTTGCTCAATTTCAGGTCATTAGTGCTTGTTTTGTTGCCTTTGCTCATGGATCAAATGATGTAGGGAATACAATTGCACCCTTAGCCGCGATTTTAGCCGTGATCAAAACGGGTTCTGTCCCTCTAGCCGATATTGAAATTCCCACTTGGCTGTTACTCTTAGGAGGGAGTGGGATTGTGACCGGATTAGCGATCTGGGGTAAAAATGTGATTAAGACCGTGGGAGAAAATATTATTTCTCTTGTTCCGAGTGAAGGGTTTTGTGCCGAATTAGCAACTGCAACTACTGTATTATTAGCGTCTCGTTTAGGACTTCCGGTTTCCACTTCCCATGCTTTAGTCGGAGGTGTGGTGGGAATTGGACTGGTGCAGGGGGGAAAGTCGGTGCGGTTAGATACCGTCCGTTCCATTGTTTTAGCTTGGGTGATTACGGTTCCCACCGCAGCTTTGTTGAGTGCGATTCTATTTAAAATGATGGAATCGATTTTATAAGCTGATCCTGATTGACACTCCCCACTCTGAAGAGACAAGGTTTCCAACCTCTAGGAGGTCTTGATGAGTGGCACACTGCTATAGCACTACGCAAAAAGGGGTTTGAGATTTCTAAATCCAGCAAAGCCTTTCACAGCTTACTGTTCGCGGTTCGCTGTTCCCTGTTCCCTCATGCTATAAAACTTGTGATTGAGATCGGATTTAGCAAATCTAGGACTATACAAGGACGAGATTTTGCTGATATTTTTGGTGAATCAATAGAGAATGAGCTATTGTGTAGAGACCGACCATGCTTGGTCTGTACCAGGTTTTGGGGACAATTTTACCCCAGTCGCCATTTTTCCCGTTGTGCCTTTATCGGAGTCAGATTGTGAAACCGGGACACAGGCAGCGTGGGTATGAGTGGCGGAATAGCTGAATGAGCAGATAGATTAAGAGGTTAATCACGAATGGGGACACAGGACAATCAACCGCCACCCTTGGGATCGGGAGAAACCAGAACACCAACAGACGAAATCCTCAATTCGGTGATGCAGGAGTTGGAAGCGCTTCATCGGCAAATGAAGGAACAAATGTCTCAGGACATTCAACGACTCCAAGCAGATAAAGATCGCCTAATTGAGGATATTGACAGCCTGCAAACGGAATATCGGCGGCTGCAATCTCAGCAGTTCCAAACGCTATCCGATCGCATTCCTCCCAATCCAGCTTGGCTGAAACAACTGACCCAAATTGTTGCTCGTAATGTAGAACAAGCCTTGATCGCTCGGATTAATCAAATCAAAGCAGCCAGCGATCCGCCTCTATTAGCAGCCGATCCTAGTGGACTGGTTCCCCTGTCTGATCTGGGGGATGAAAATTTTAATAATCGGCAATTGGAAGCGGTCTTGGAAACAAGCCTCAACCATACATTCCAGACGTTACAGCAGGAATTAAGTCACTACCAAAGTGACCTGTCTCGACGCTTGAACAATATGCAAACTCTGGAACAGCAAGCCGAAGCTTTGCTAGAAACCATTGTTGCTCGTTTGCAGCAACAAGCTGAAACTTCAACCCTGGGAGGGGATAGTTCCAGACGAGAATTCTCAAGCGGACGTCCTGAAGCCCTTCCCCCAGCGAAGACGATTTTAACGAAGACACCGGAAACCGCTCCTTCTGGGGCTAAATCCTCTTCTCCGGTGCAATTGGGCTTATTCTTAGCGTTATTATCGGCCGTATCCCTGTCGTTATTTAACGTCTGTCTCAAGATTATTCTCAAAGGGCCACAACCCCGTGAAATCTTTGGTCTATTTTCGCTGGAAGGAATTATTACTCCGGGAATCGGAAATTCCTTATTAATTTTGTTACTCCGCATGATTGTGGTCATGGGATTGATGCCGATTGTGGCAACGTTTTTGTATCCCCCGGTATGGCAGGATCTGCGACGTTTTCTTCAGTCTGGTGATCGTCGCTTAATGCTGACGGTGATTGGGAGTGGATTTTTCTTATTTTTATCTCAAGTCGCTATTTATGTCGCAATTGGTGAAATTCCAACCGGAATTGCGATTACGATTTTCTTTATCTACCCCATTGTTACGGTAATTGCTTCTTGGGGTTTATTTGGAGATCGACCCACGTTAATCCGAGTGATTGCCATGATTACGATTTTGGCTGGAGGTATTCTGTGTTTACCAGCCCGAAATCCTAATATTGCGATGGGCAATGTACAGGTAGGGGTAATTGCCGCCATCTGTGCAGGTATAGCATTTGCGGGTTATGTATTGTTGACACAAGTGGCGGCGGGAAAACTGCATCCGATTCCCTTTAGCTTGGTGAACTTTGCGGCTATCTTTGTGTTTTCAGCCCTGAGCTTAATGGTATTACCCGATAACTTAGGGATTAGTATCGAACCGGGTGTTTGGAACGGGTTAATCATCGGTGGCGTTGTTTTAGGGGTTCTCACCCTATCGAGTTATTTATTAAACAATTTTGCCATTCGTTCGGCGGGAGCTTCCTTAGCCTCGATTATCGGGACTACGGGGCCAGCATTAACGGCGTTGTTTGCTTTCTGGATTATTGGTGAATCCATTAAACAGCAGCAAATTTATGGGATGGCATTAGTGATTTTGGGCGTGGGAGCCATGAGTGTTGAACGCATGATCGCCGCCAAGCGTAAAGCCAGCTAGATGTTGACGGTTGAGTGTTGATGGTTAAGGGTTAACACTCAACACTCCTCTGTCTACTTGAAAAATACTCCTGTTCCTCTTAAGACATCGAGAAAGGCGAAGACGGCAGGAACATGGAAGCCATTTGACCAAATTGCAGCACCAATCACTCGTTCTAGGGGAGCAGGTAAAGCTCTAACTTGGACTTGGGGAGGAATGGGTAAGGCGGCTAAACGGGGTAAAATTGCGGCTCCTAAGCCTTGAGCGACCATACTAACAATTGTTGAATCTTCTTTAATTTGATAGGCGACTTTTAACGATTGTCCCCATTTTGCCCAATGTTCACGCACCGCAGAGGTACATTCGGCATAATTAAATAATATAAAAGAGTAAGTTGAGAGTTCTTCCCAGGTCAAGGTTTCGGGAATGTGAGGCATGGAGTTTGGGAGCAAGACTACATATTCATCTCTGGCTATTTCCCAGGTTTGAAATTCTTCAGAACGGGGTAGAGGAACTAAGCCAATATCGACTTGACCTGTTCGCAAAGCTTGTTCAATTCCTAACGGATCGGTTTCGGTAATTGTGATTTCTACATCGGGAAAACGGTTGCGAAACAGAGCAACTTTTGACGGAAGGATGTGAGTTGCGGCGCTGCGAAAGGATGCAACCCGAATTTTTCCTCGCTGTAAGCCTTTTTCTAAATTGACTTCATAATCAATGGTTTCACGCAGTTCTAAGATTTTTCGCGCGTGTAGCATTACCCGTTCTCCTATCAGGGTGGGACGAGCTCCAAACCGTCCTCGCAGCAGCAAGGGAACACCAAGTTCATCTTCTAAGGCTGCGATCGCTCGACTCACGGCAGATTGAGAGATACTCAGACTTAATGCTGCTTCTGAAAAGCTTCCTTGTTCTGACACGACTAATAAAATTTCCAATTGGTCAATATTCATTTTCCTTAAGCTGTTAGCTATAGCGCAAGGGAACAGGGAACAGGAATAGGGAACAGTAAGAAGTCAAAGGGTTTCAGGTTTGACTCCGAAGTCCTAACCCATCATGCGGAGCACTATATTCACCTCCCCGACTTCAGTTGCGCGTGCAAACGTTGAGTTAACTTTAATAAACTAAGTTATATTATAGTAAATTTTTATCCGTTTTTAACTGATAACCGTTATATTAAATTTAGCATCATTCATTAAAAATTTCGGTTTTATTATCCAATCTAGGATCACAAATATGTCAAAATTTTCTCTTTTAAATTCTCAAAAAAAATGGATATATTTGTCTTGTTCAAGTATATTATTAATCCTGGTTACTCTAGGCTTTTTTCACTTTGATAATAAAATTCGTAGAAGTCAACAAGCACAAGGTAGATCAATTTTAAAGAGTTTAATTAAAAATCAAAATCAACAATTCAGAAAATATGGTAAATTTACTCCTAACTTAGAAAATCTATATCGAGGGACTTCAAAAGGCATCGGAACCTATCAATTTAAAATGACTGTAGAGTCAGATCAAGTATTTTTTGAAGCGATTCCTATTATTTGGCGTCGGGTGAGTTACTCTGGCGCGATCTTTAAGATTAAAAACAATCAATCCGTTATCCTGGTGGGAGGCATTTGTAAAAGTCCTCGCTCCTCCTTTACGGCTCCAACTCCCATTCAACCTCCTTTTCCCAACTTTTATCAAGTTCGCTGTCCTCTTGATTCTGAATTGATGGATTCGATGAAATTTATCAAATAAATAAAATTAAAAAATAGCTGGAAAATCAACTTAATATTAATGGCTGCATCTATATCAATATAAAATGAAAGTGGAATCGGAGCAAGTATTATTTGAAGTTTCTGCAAACCTTCCTCGGATTAAAATTTATTCCGGTGCGTTATTTACCGTTAAAATAGAAGGTTATATGGTGCAGGTCGGCGGAATTTGCCAAAGGGATGACCTAACCGCTATTCCTCCCACTCCCATTCTACCTCCCTCCCCAGGTTCTAAAGAAATTCGTTGTCCTGCGGGTTCTCAATTGATCGAAGCCATGCAGTTTGTAGATGAAAATGATTAAAACATGACAAAATCACTACCGTTTCGTATTATTCTATACTTATCATCTTTCAGGAACGAGAATAGTTGAGGTGTGATCGCTTAACCGGAACCCATAAAAAATCGATGATCTGAGAAAATTCACCTTAAAGGTTCTGGTTTTCTTCCCCTCTATACTGTTCTTCCCTCTAGGAAAAATTGCTACTGTGAAAAAAGTTATCTTTAATTACAGATTTGTATTACCAAGTCGTGTTAAATCAGTGAGTAAAATCATCCATTCAGTTATCGGTAATTGAACAACATAGCAAACCCATCGCCTCGAAAGATACAGTTAATTTGTTTAACTCCCTTTTCAACGAACTAAGATTTGAGTAAAGTGACTATGAATCAACCTCAACACTGTTTAGGTAAAGTCTATCTCGTGGGTGCAGGGCCAGGAGATCCCGGTTTGTTAACGATTAAAGGAAAAACCTTATTAGAATTTGCAGATGTCGTCATTTATGATGCCTTAGTTAGTCCTCAAATCTTAGATTTAATTAACCCTCGATCGGAAAAAATTCATGCGGGAAAACGACGAGGACGACACTCATTATTACAAGAAGAAACCACTCAACTGTTAATTGAAAAGGTTCAAACCCATGGGGTTGTGGTGCGCTTAAAAGGAGGAGATCCGTTTATTTTTGGTCGCGGTGGCGAAGAAATGGAAGATTTAATTCAAGCGGGTGTTCCGGTTGAAGTTGTACCTGGAATTACATCAGGAATTGCGGCACCTGCTTACGCGGGAATTCCCTTAACCCATCGAGATCATAGTTCATCTGTTACCTTTGTCACAGGTCATGAAACCGCAGGAAAATATCGACCTTCTGTGAATTGGGAAGCGCTCTCCAAAGGTTCAGAAACCATCGTCATTTATATGGGGGTGCACAATTTACCTTATATTATTCAACAGTTAACCCAAGCTGGACAATCCCCTGAAACCCCTGTGGCGTTAATTCGCTGGGGAACTCGACCGGATCAAGAAGAGTTAATTGGAACTTTAGAAACTATTGTTCAAAAAGTAGAAGAAACAGGTTTTGAAGCCCCTGCGATCGCTGTAATTGGTTCGGTTGTGAATTTTAAATCCCGTTTAAATTTGTAGAAGGAAATAGGGAATAGAAAAACATGATTCAGAAAATTATTAAATCAATGAGAGCTAATCATTATGTATCCCGCATGAAATCTTTAAATGTTTGCTACGCATCCGTATCGTGTAGAGACGTGCCATGGCGCGTCTCTACAGGGGATTTAGGGATCATCTGTAATATAAATTTGAGGATTTCATATTACTTCTACAGTTAAAAAAACTGACGAAGGTATTGTGGAAAAAACCCGGCTCCTCTGTTTATCAATTTCAAATTAAGCTTGAATTACAAATTGAGTTGCTGTTAAGGCTGGTTTATTCGTTAAGGTAAGGAATTGAGCCCCTGTACCAAAACCTGCGGCTGTACCATTTTGATTATAAAATAATCCTCCGGTTGCAGTGTTATACACAATATCCGCCGCGCTGGTCGCAGCGAGAGCATCGGTGGTCACTTTGGCAAACTCACCAACAACAGAAAACCCAGTTCCCGCAATACTGCTAATACTGGTAAAGGTGGTTTTATCTAATACAATTTGATCACCTTGGGCTATGGTAAAATCGGTAATCGTATCTACACCAACGGCAGAAGTAGCAAAAGCAGCATTGGTATTGTAGATAAATTTATCCGCACCAAGTCCACCTGTAAGGGTATCATTAGCAGCATCTCCACTCAGAGAATCATTGCCATCCCCACCTAATAATTGGTCAGCACCGCTACTACCATTGAGAATATTATTAGCAGTATTTCCGGTAATAATATTAGCTAAAGTATTAAGCTGTTGTGTATTTAAACTGTGATTATAGCATTACCTTTGTTTTTAAGTTTACGTCCCCATTTAATAGATAACTGTCCTTCATTTAAAAGCTGATGTAATAAACACTCTAGCTCATCAACTGATTTAAAGAGTCGATGAGCTATATATTCTTTAGCTGAATGCCAGACTAATTCAATTAAATTATAATCTGGACTATATGCTGGAAGAAATTCTAAATAGACATTCGGCATTTCTGCTTTAATTTTTTCTAGGTACTCTTCTTTTTTGTGAAAACTTGCATTGTCAAGAATAATCAGGATCTTAGCTCCTTTTTCTACAAATTCTTCTGCTTGATTTCCCGCTAATACCCATTCATAAATTAGCTCTTGATAAAAACTTTTTAACACTTGATAAAAATTATCTGCATTTCCTTTATCCAGAAATTCTACAAATCTTTTTTTATCCGAGTACCTCAATCCTCCCATCACATTAACTCTTCCTTTCCTCCTGTCTCCTCTAATCTGTTTCCTCTTCCCTTTTTTACACCAATTCTTTCTTTTTATCACTCTTAAATTAAATCCACTTTCATCCCAAAACCATACCTGTAATTGTTCTGGACTTTCTTTTGCTATTTTCAAATATTCTTCTATTTTATCTTTAAATAATTTTCTTTTTTCTGGATCTCTTTTCTCTTCTAAGCTATACTTTGCCCACAAATAAACATACTTTTTTTCCTTTAATATCTTTCTCACTTGTGAACTACTTAATTTGATTCCTGTGATTTGTTCTAAATAAGTTGCCAATCTTTCTCCTGTCCATCTCCCAAATTCATATCCTAATTCTTCCGGTTCTTTTTCTACTGTTTCTAATAATATCTCTATATATTTGTCTGTGGCTTTTCTATAATTTCCTTTCATTCTTTCATCTTTTAGGCTTTCTAATTTGTCAGGGTCTCCATGTACACACCAATAACATACTTTGTTTAATGAGCAGCCCAAAAACTTGGCAATTTCACTTTGCTTTTTACCATCATTTAGCAATAATAAAATCAAGATTCTTTCTCGGATTTGTCCATTTTCTTCCTCTTTCAATCTTTTCTGTAGTTTCTCTACTTGCTTTTCATTTAAATGATTTTTAGCAGGCATCTTTTGATTGATTTTTCTAAACTTGGTTTTTCATTATACCCTATTTAGATGCTTAACAGCTTATCAACAACATAAGTATCGTTTCCTGCATTTCCTTTAAGTTGGTCGGCTCCTGTTCCTCCATTTAACAAATCATTACCCGCCAAGGCATTAATAACATCGTTACCTGCATATCCATAGAGGTTATCGTTGCCAGGAGTTCCGGTGAGAATATCGTTTCCAGATGTGCCATCAAAATTTGTTGAACGCCACAACTCATAACCATTAATTCCATCGGTAGCGGTAAAATAAAGAACACCATTGACATTAATCAGATTGTTGGGTGAGGAACTCCCTGAACCAAGATTAATATCTTTAACTAAAGTTGTTCCTGCCGTTGTGCCATTGGTTTTCCACAACTCATAACCTGTAATATTATCATTGGCTGTAAAATAAAGAGCCCCATTGACATTAGTAAAATCACCTGGATAGGAACTCGATGATCCCAGTCGAATATCTTTAAGTAATGTTGTTCCTGCCGTTGTGCCATCACTCTTCCATAACTCTTTACCATACGTTGAGTCACTCATCGTAAAATAAAGAATATTGTTGGCAACAATAAAGTTATCAAAGCTGGAATTATTGCCAAAGTCTTTAACCAGTGTTGTTCCGGTTTCTGTTCCGTTACTTTTCCACAATTGATATTGATATCCCGTTGAGGAGTTATAGGTAGATATTGTGAAATAAATGTTATTCCCAGCCACAATATAATTATCGGGATTATTCCCCAAGAAGTTTTTAACCAGTGTTGTTCCGGTTTCTGTTCCGTTACTTTTCCACAGTTTATTGCTATAGATTCCTAGACTAGAATCATAGGAGCGAGTCTCAAAGTAGAGTAGATTTCCCACTGGTGTAAAGTCAGAATAACTTGGGGCTGAACTTCCAGGAACAATATCTTTAAGTAACGTTGTTCCTGCTGTTGTACCATCCGTTTTCCACAATTCATCCCCATAAATTCCGTCATTGGCTGTAAAAAATAGAGTACCATTCACATTGATCAAATTACCGGCTGAGGAACTCCATGATCCCGCTCGAATATCTTTAACTAAAGTTGTTCCCGCCTCTGTTCCATTCGTTTTCCATAACTCATTACCTATAGTACCATTATTTGCAATGAAATAAAGAGTACCATTCACATTGGTCAGGTCGGTGGGATAGGAAGTTCCTGACCCTGTTTTAATATCTTTGACTAAAGTTGTTCCTGCGGTTGTGCCATCACTCTTCCATAATTCTTTGCCGTAAGTTGAGTCAGTTAAAGTAAAATAAAGGGTGTTATTGGCAGCAGTAAAATCGTAATAATTATTATTATTGCCAAAATTTTTAACCAGTTTTGTTCCGGTTGCGGTTCCGTTACTGTTCCACAATTGATACTGATATCCCGTTGAGGAATTATAGGTAGAGACTGTGAAATAAACCGAATTGCCAACAGGAATATAATTGGTTGGGTTATCACCTAAAAAGTTTTTAACCAGTTGAGTCCCACTCGGTGCACCATTGCTTGTCCATAATTGATTGGTATAGATCCCCAGGGTAGAATCATAAGTTCTAGCTTCAAAGTAAAGCGTGTTGTTTACATTGGTAAAATCGCTATAACTGGGATATGAACTTCCGGGAACAATATCTTTTAGGAGTTCCGCACCTAACACAGAAGGATAATTAGCCCTGACTTCCGGTTCAAATGCTAAGGAAATATTCATATTCCCTGTGGTAATTTCTAAATCCCAATCTCCCCCTAATTTTGGGTTTCCAGTGACATCATCTGAAGCGGCAATGATAGATTGAGTTAGGTGACTTAATTGTTGAATAAAAGCTTGATCTTTTCCAACGTGACAACCATATAATAATAGGTAAGGAACTGACCAACTTTGTAGTTGTGAAGTATAGGATTTTAGGGTTTCTAAATTCAATACGCTGTTTCCTAAGAATACACAACCGGGCAGTCCGTGAGAAACAATATGAATGGCTTGGAGATGAGCGTGAGATTTTAAAATCGAGGTAATTTGTGCAATTCCGTCTTCTTGAGGATGTAAGATATAAACGGCTGCATTGGGTTTAGTTCCGGCAATGAGTTGATCGATGTCAGAAACATGAGAGTCAATAAAGATGATCTCTTGAGTTTTATTTAAGGTTGATAAAGCGGGGTTCAATGTGGCTTGAAAGTGATGAAATTTGCTTTGGGGGAGATGCGTAACTGAATACATGAGATTGATATGATAGAAGTTGTCAATGCGATCAGATCTAGTTGAGAAGCAGTGAAGCTAGGTTTCTCTGCTATATGAACTCAACTGTTGCGATCGCATTATAGCTCAAGAACAGAATAGTAGTAGATATTGCTCTCCAGAATTGTCACCCCGTCAGGTTTTTTATTTTACTCCCCTTGAATTAATTTAAGAAGAATACATCTTCTTAAATCAGTAGATTATTAACCTTAAAGTCTCCAGTAATATTGTTATTTTGCTTGACAACTATAGCCAGTCTAAATCAGTTGTATAAATGTCTTGAAATTCAATTTATCGTAGGGGCGAGGCGCGCCTCGCCCCTACTGGGATTTGTATCCATTTTTTAGGATTAATAATCAGCCCTGATGATGAGGGTACAATCCATTTAGACTTGCTCTATTGAAATTAGAGTCAAACAAAATAACACCGTTCAATTTAGGCTTGAATTACAAATTGAGTTGCTGTCAGTGCAGGTTTAGTGGTTAAGGTTAAGAATTGAGTACCTGTGCCAAAACCTGCGGCTGTACCATTTTGATTGTAGAATAATCCTCCGGTTGCAGTGTTATAAACAATATCCGCCGCACTGGTAGCAGCTAAAGCATCGGTGGTTACTTTGGCAAATTCAGTAGCAACAGAAAATCCCGTCCCTGCAATACTGCTAATACTGGTAAAGGTGGTTTTATCTAATACAATCAGATCACCTTGGGCTATGGTAAAATCGGTAATAGAATCCACACCTACCGCAGAAGTAGCAAAAGCAGCATTAGTATTGTAGATAAATTTATCCGCACCGAGTCCACCCGTCAGGGTATCATTAGCAGCATCTCCACTCAGAGAATCATTGCCATCCCCACCTAATAATTGGTCAGCACCGCTACTGCCAATCAAGTTATCATTTCCGGTACTGCCATTGAGAATATTATTAGCAGTATTCCCGGTAATAATATTAGCCAGAGTATTACCCGTACCATTAATAGCAGTAGTTCCAGTTAAGGTCAGATTTTCTACTTCCCCAGGTAAGGTATAGGTGACAGAAGATTGGATTAAATCTGTACCTCCAGAAGCTAATTCTGTAACGATATCCCCAGCATTATCAACAACGTAAGTATCGTTTCCTGTACTACCTTTGAGTTGGTCGGCTCCGCTACTGCCATTGAGAATATTATTCGCAGTATTTCCGGTAATAATATTAGCTAAAGCATTACCCGTACCATTAATAGCAGTAGTTCCAGTTAAGGTGAGGTTTTCGACTTCCACAGGTAAGGTATAAGTTACAGAAGATTGGACTAAATCTGTGCCTCCAGAAGCTAATTCTGTAACAATATCCCCAGCATTATCAACAACGTAAGTATCGTTTCCTGCACCCCCTGTGAGAATATTATTAGCAGTATTTCCGGTAATAATATTAGCTAAAGCATTACCCGTACCATTAATAGCAGTAGTTCCAGTTAAGGTCAGGTTTTCCACTTCTACAGGTAAGGTATAAGTTACAGAAGATTGGATTAAATCTGTGCCTCCAGAAGCTAATTCTGTAACAATATCCCCAGCATTAGCGACAACGTAAGTATCGTTTCCTGCACCCCCTGTGAGAATATTATTAGCAGTATTTCCGGTAATAATATTAGCTAAAGCGTTACCTGTACCATTAATAGCAGTAGTTCCAGTTAAAGTCAGGTTTTCGACTTCCCCAGGTAAGGTATAGGTGACAGAAGATTGGATTAAATCTGTTCCTCCAGAAGCTAATTCTGTCACAATATCTCCCGCATTATCGACAACGTAAGTATCGTTTCCTGTACTACCTTTGAGTTGGTCGCCCCCGATACCGCCATTGAGAATATTATTAGCAGTATTTCCGATGATGGTATTAACTAAAGCATTACCCGTACCATTAATAGCAGTAGTTCCGGTTAAGGTCAGGTTTTCAACGTTAGCAGGTAAGGTATAAGTCACAGAAGATTGGATTAAATCTGTACCTTCGGAAGCTAATTCGGTGACAAGATCTCCAGCATTATCAACAACGTAAGTATCGTTTCCTGCACCCCCCTTGAGAATATTATTAGCAGTATTTCCGGTAATAACATTAGCTAAAGCATTACCCGTACCATTAATAGCGGTAGTTCCGGTTAAGGTCAGGTTTTCTACATTTGCAGGTAAGGTATAGGTAATGGAAGATTGGACTAAATCTGTACCTTCGGCAGCTAATTCTGTAACGATATCTCCAGCACTATCGACAATATAAATATCATTACCCGCATTGCCTTTGAGTAAATCGTTACCTGCTCCGCCATTGAGGGTATCAATTCCATCACCGCCATTTAAACTATCATTACCAGCATTACCGAAAAGTTGATCATTTCCCCCTAAACCATTAATAATTTCTGGGTGGACTGTTCCGGTGAGAATATCATTATTAGCCGTACCATTAATCGGAGGAAATCCTTCAGTTTTGAAGTTCCAGGTACTATTTCCAGTAATACCCCCATAATTGTTACCTGCAAGATCTTTAATCGCACCATTAGCAATTTCAACGTAATAATCTGTACCCTGTGCTAAATTTGCGGTTGGATTAATGGTGAGTTGATTGCCATTAAGTATGACATTAGTGGCAGTTACGGCGATGGTTTCTACCACTGAGTTATCAGAGAGTTTCTTGATAACAATATTACCTGTACCTTTTTTAATCGCTTCGCTGAAGTTAACAACTAGGTTAGCATCAACGGCAACGATGATGGAATTATCACCAGGGGTGAAACTGCTGGCTTTGGGTGGGGTTGTGTCTGAAGTGGTGGTGCTATATTTGTACAGTTGCGAGATGGAGTTGTAACCATCTTGACCCGTCAATAGGAAGCCCGGTTTGCCATCTCCGCTATAGTTAGACCAGGCTACGGAACTCAAGTAAACATCAGGAAGGACAATACTGGGATCTTCGCTAAAACCACTGCCTGTATTTTTGTAGAGTTTCGAGATTTGGTTGTATGAATTATCTAAACCCGTCAATAGCAAGTCCGGTTTGCCATCTCCGCTATAGTCAAACCAGGCGACGGAACCCCTGTCAACACCAGGAAGGGAAATACTGGTATCTTCAGTAAAACCACTGCCTGTGTTTTTGTACAATTTCGAGATGTGGTTGTTTGAATTATCGGAACCCGTCAACAGGAAGTCGGGTTTGCCATCTCCGGTATAGTCTGCCCAGGCGACGGAACCCCCGCCAACACCAGGAAGGGAAATACTGGTATCTTCAGTAAAACCACTGCCTGTGTTTTTGTAGAGTTTCGAGATGGAGCCTGAATTATCGTAACTCGTCAACAGGAAGTCTTGTTTACCGTCTCCATTGTAGTCAGACCAGGCGACGGAACCAGCCCAAACACCAGGAAGAGAAATATTGGTATCTTCAGTAAAACCAGTGCCTGTGTTTTTGTAGAGTTTCGAGATGGAGTTGTTTGAATTATCCTCACCCGTCAACAGCAAGTCTTGTTTACCGTCTCCATTGTAGTCGGCCCAGGCGACGGAACCACCATAAACACCAGGAAGGGAAATACTGGTATCTTCGCTAAAACCACTGCCTGTGTTTTTGTAGAGTTTCGAGATTTTGCCACCTGAATCTGACAAACCCGTCAATAGGAAGTCGGGTTTGCCGTCTCCATTGTAGTCAGACCAGGTTACGGAACCCCAGGTAACACCAGGAAGGGAAATACTGGTATCTTGGGTAAAACCACTGCCTGTGTTTTTGTAGAGTTTCGAGATTTGGTTGCCTGAATTATCTTGACCCGTCAATAGCAAGTCCTGTTTACCATCTCCGTTGTAGTCAGACCAGGCTACGGAACCGGCAGAAACACCAGGAAGGGAAATACTGGGATCTTTGGTAAAAAAATTGACTGCCTGAGCTTTGAAATTCCAGGTACTATTTCCGGTAATACCCGCATAGTTGTTACCCGCAATATCTTGAATTGCTCCATTAGCGATTTCAACGTAGTAATCTACACCCTCTGCTAAATTTGCAGTTGGATTAATGGTGAGTTGATTGCCATTGACTATGACATTAGTGGCAGTTACAGCGATGGTTTCTACCACTGAGTTATCAGAGAGTTTCTTGATAACAATATTACCTGTACCTTTTTGAATGGCTTCGCTGAAGTTAAGGACTAGGTTAGCATCAACGCCAACGATGGTGGAATTATCACCAGGGGTGAAACTGCTGGCTTTGGGTGGGGTTGTGTCTGAAGTGGTGGTGGTATTTTCGTACAGTTTGGAGGTGACGCTGTCTGAAGGTACATCATCACCCGTTAACAGGAAGTCGGGTTTGCCGTCTCCGGTGTAGTCAGACCAGGCTACGGAACCGATCCGAACAGCAGCAAGGGAAATACTGGTATCTTGGGTAAAACCACTGCCTGTGTTTTTGTACAGTTTCGAGATTTGGTTGTATGAACTATTGACACCCGTCAACAGCAAGTCGGGTTTGCCGTCTCCGTTGTAGTCAGACCAGGCTACGGAACCCTCGTAAACACCAGGAAGGACAATACTGGTATCTTCAGTAAAACCACTGCCTGTGTTTTTGTACAGTTTCGAGATGTGGTTGTATGAACTATCCTCACCCGTCAACAGGAAGTCGGGTTTGCCATCTCCGGTATAGTCTGCCCAGGCGACGGAACTCCTGTCAACACCAGGAAGGGAAATACTGGTATCTTCAGTAAAATCACTACCTGTGTTTTTGTACAGTTTCGAGATGATGCCTGAACCACTCTCACCCGTCAACAGCAAGTCCGGTTTGCTGTCTCCGTTGTAGTCAGACCAGGCTACTGAACTGCTCCGAACACCAGGAAGGGAAATACTGGTATCTTCAATAAAACCACCGCCTGTGTTTTTGTACAGTTTGGAGAGGGGGGTGTATGAATTATCATTACCCGTCAACAGGAAGTCTTGTTTACCGTCTCCATTGTAGTCGGCCCAGATGACGGAACCCCCTGCAACACCAGGAAGGGAAATACTGGTATCTTCAATAAAACCACTGCCTGTGTTTTTGTACAATTTCGAGATGGAGGGGTATAAAGAACTATCTAAACCCGTCAACAGGAAGTCGGGTTTGCCGTCTCCATTGTAGTCAGACCAGGCTACGGAACTGTATTGAACACCAGGAAGGGAAATACTGGTATCTTCAATAAAACCACTGCCTGTGTTTTTGTACAATTTCGAGATCCCGTTGTTCGAGATCCCGGGGTATAAATAATCCCAACCCGTTAACAGGAAGTCCTGTTTGCCATCTCCGTTGTAGTCAGACCAGGCAACAGAACTGGAGCTAACACCAGGAAGGGAAATACTGGTATCTTCGGTAAAACTTGATGTTATGACTTAACTCCTGTATTTATTCATCAGGAACCAGACAAAGCTCAAGAAGATATTTCGGTTGAGGCTTGAATCACAAATTATTTAACCCACCTCGATCTTGATCAACGAACTAGGGAGCTTTTTTTCTGCAAACCCGCCTTGAATCAGACTTTGCTCAACAAAAATTTTTTATTAGTTAAAGCGATCGCAATACTGCTAACATCGGTGAACGATGATGGGAACTATAACCCTCCGGGTATTCACCGAGGAGTTGAGGCACTAGGGCAGAATCTGAGTGAGGTCGCTCGGTGATGTCAATAAGCCTTTGATTAACCGGGCGTTCTCTGAGACAATGTTATCAGCTAACCCTGACAACGGTGATTCTACTTAGGTGATGCTGAACTTTTCTTTTGAGCTTACAAGTATAATTATCTAGCCTGCTCTTGACTTTTGGTTGAGTTTGTTACTAAACGTTACAAAAAACAGCTATATTTAGACTTGAATGAGAAATTGAGTTGCTAATCTCAAAGAGAAAGCGGGTTTCTAACAACTTAGGGCTGACTCACAGAAACCGGGTTTCTGAAGTGATCCTGATTTCTCACAACAAATCTACCAGAGAAACCCGGTTTCTAACAACTTAGTAAAGGCTCACAGAAACCGGGTTTCTGAAGTGATCTTGATTTCTCACAACAAATCTAGCAGAGAAACCCGGTTTCTAACAACTTAGCGTTGACTCACAGAAACCGGGTTTCTGAAGTGATCTTGATTTCTCACAACAAATCTAGCAGAGAAACCCGGTTTCTAACAACTTAGTAAAGGCTCACAGAAACCGGGTTTCTGAAGTGATCTGAATTTCTCACAACAAATCTACCAGAGAAACCCGGTTTCTAAGTTTCTAGGAATTTAAAACGGCCATTTCCAATGCACAATTTCATCTTTGTCAATGCCATGTTCATAGGCATAATTGACATTTTCGATGATAGCATTTCTCATCCGTTCCCGAACGTAAGCCGCCGCCGAACCTAATTTAGGTACTCGGTCAATGACATCCATCACCAAATTAAAACGGTCAACTTGGTTATTAATAGCCAATTCCAAGGGTGTATTAATATTCCCCTTTTCTTTATAGCCTCGGACGTGCAGATTCGGGTGATTTTTCCGACGATACGCTAACTTGTGAATTAACCAAGGATAGCCATGGAAATTAAAGATAATTGGTTTATCCGTGGTAAACAAACTATCAAAATCGCGGTCTGATAACCCGTGAGGATGCTCCGTATCCGGTTGTAACTTAAATAAATCCACCACGTTCACAAACCGAACTTTTAAATCCGGTATTTCTTCTCGTAAAATAGCCGTAGCTGCGAGAGATTCCATCGTCGCCACATCCCCACAACTCGCCATAATCACATCAGGGATATCCGGTTCTTTTCCACAATCATCATTACTCGCCCATTCCCAAATGCCAATGCCTTTAGTACAATGTTTAATGGCATCATCCATGCTCAAAAATTGCAAATGTTTCTGTTTATCTGCAACAATCACATTGATGTAATCGGTACTCTTTAAACAATGGTCAGCAACGGATAATAAACAGTTAGCATCCGGTGGTAAATAAATCCGAGTCACACTGGCGCTTTTATTCGTAACCACATCTAAAAATCCGGGGTCTTGATGGCTAAACCCGTTATGATCTTGTCGCCAAACCGTTGAAGACAATAGAATATTTAAGGAAGAAATCGGTGCTCGCCAAGACACTTCATTTTTGCAAATATCCAACCATTTCGCGTGTTGGTTGAACATGGAATCAATCACATGAGCAAAGGCTTCATAAGTGTGGAAAAATCCATGTCGTCCGGTGAGCACATACCCTTCTAACCATCCTTCTAAGGTATGCTCACTCAACATTTCCATCACCCGACCATCGGTGGCTAACTCACTTCCGTCTAAATCTTCCGGGTAAAATTCAGCTAACCAAGTTTTTTTACTAACTTCATAAACCGGATTTAAACGATTAGAAGCGGTTTCGTCGGGGCCAAACATTCGGAAATTGTGCAGATTATTCCGCATCACATCCCGCAGGAAATTGCCCAAAAGCTTTGTATTCTCCACTTCTGCCTTACCCGGATGTTCCACAGAAACCCCATATTGGCGGAAATCGGGTAACTTTAAGTCTTTTCGGAGTGTGCCACCGTTGGCATGGGGACTCGCACTCATGCGTTTCGTGCCTTGGGGGGCTAAGGCCTTCAGTTCAGGAATTAAACGGCCGTTTTCATCAAATAATTCTTCCGGTTTATAACTCCGCATCCAATCTTCTAATAACCGCAGATGGGGCGGGTTTGTCGTCACATCCGCCATCGGAACTTGGTGTGCTCGCCAAAACCCTTCCACTTTATGACCATCCACATCGGCTGGGCCCGTCCAACCTTTGGGACTCCGCAACACAATCATGGGCCACATCGGACGTTTTGCCGTACCCGTTGACCGTGCTTCCGCCTGAATAGCTTTAATTTCCGTAATGGCTTCTTCTAAGGTCGCCGCCATTTTCTGGTGCATTAAGGTTGGGTCTGACCCTTCGACAAAATAAGGTTTATAGCCATAACCTTTAAACAGCGCTTCTAATTCCTCATGGCTAATCCGCGATAAAATAGTCGGGTTGGCAATTTTATACCCATTCAAATGCAGAACAGGCAACACCGCCCCATCTCGAATCGGGTTGATAAATTTGTTAGAATGCCAAGCAGTGGCTAAAGCTCCGGTTTCCGCTTCTCCATCTCCCACCACACAAACGGAGATTAAGTCCGGGTTATCAAACACAGACCCATAGGCGTGAGATAAACTATAGCCTAACTCTCCGCCTTCATGGATAGAACCGGGAGTCTCCGGGGTACAATGACTGCCAATACCGCCAGGGAATGAGAACTGTTTGAAGAATTTCTGCATCCCGTCAGCATCTTCGCTAATATTGGGATAAATTTCCGAGTAGGTTCCTTCTAAATAAACTGGGGCTAAAACTCCGGGTGCGCCGTGACCTGGGCCAGCGAGATAAATCATATCCAGGTCGTATTTTTTAATTAAGCGGTTGAGGTGAATGTAGATAAAGCTCAACCCTGGACTGGAGCCCCAATGTCCTAATAACCGATGTTTAACGTCTGAAGGTTTTAGGGGTTGTTTTAATAAAGGATTTTCGCGTAGATAAATCATACCAACGGCTAGGTAATTGCAAGCTCGCCAGTAAGCGTTAATCTTAAGCAGTTCCTCCTCATTCAAAGGGTTATTTAACTCAATGGGTTTATCTGGTGCAGCTACCATAAATCCTGACCGTTATAAAGGGTTTTCGTTTTTCAACTTTTGAGAGTATAGGATATCTTGAAAACGGCGGTTTGCAGTTTTGTATACACCCTATTGTTGAAAATTTGGTTAAATCATAGCACTGAATCTTGATTGCAGAGACATAATATTTTTATTCTTATTATTTTTTTAAGATTTGACTGGGTTAGCCATTATAACAAAGAAACCTTAACAAAAAATTAAAATTTTAGTTAAAAAAGTTAAAAATTTTCTCTCGGTTTGAGAAACTCAAGCTGATATGTTAAGCTAACGGCAACCTAAAGGTATTGGGAAAATTTAAACAAATGTTAAACTCAATATCTACATTAAGGAATAGGCTTTTAGGAGGAGTTTCCTCTCATTCCTAATGGCATCCCCTAACTTGCTAAAAATGATGAGCGTTAAACTGTATTTTTTGAGACACGGAGAAACCACCTATAGTCAACAAGGCGGTTATTGTGGAAATTTAGATCCCGATTTAACCGAAAATGGCTTAAAGATGGCGGATCAATTTGCTAAATCTTACCAAAATTTACCTTGGGTTGCTGCATTTGTAAGTCCAATGAAACGAACCATTGCAACTGCAAAACCCTTGTGCGAAGCGGTGGGTTTAGAAATGCAATTTCGAGACGGTTTAAAAGAAATTGCCTATGGAGAATGGGAAGGAAAATCACCCCAAACCGTTAATGAAAGTTACCATGATGAGTATGTTCGCTGGTTAACTGATCCCGGTTGGAATGCACCTACAGGCGGCGAAAAAGGGGTTGATATTGCTCGTCGTTGTGCTCCGGTACTTCAAGAAATAGGAGAACGTTATCAATCGGGTAATGTTTTAATTGTATCCCATAAAGCCACGATTAGAATTATGATCTGTGGATTATTAGGAATTGATATTGGCAGATTTCGCGATCGCATTGCCATGCCCACAGGGGCTGTTAGTATAGTAGAATTATCGAATCATGGGCCGTTATTACACACTTTAGCCGATCGGTGTCATTTAGATGAAACCTTACGGTCTTCTATTGGAACCTAGAACCCGGATTTAAGGGATTAATGGGATTGCCCATAAAATTTAGTTTATGTTTTCGGGTTTGAGTTCAATTGATGATATTATTATTTATCTTAATTTTTACCGAATTTACCCTATGAAAATTTTAGTATTAAATGCGGGTTCAAGTTCTCAAAAAAGCTGTTTGTATGAAATTACAAAATCTACATTACCCGACTATCCCTTACACCCCATTTGGGAAGCAACGATTGATTGGACAGCTTCTCAAGAATTTGGGTTAATGAAAGTGAAAACTTTAAAGGTTAAGCAAGAATATCAAATCGATTTAAAATCTAAACAAGACGCGATCGCTCAAATGTTTAATACCCTAAGTGCAGGGGAAACAAAAGTGTTAAATCACCTTTCAGAAATTAATATTGTCGGTCATCGCGTCGTCCATGGCGGCTCAGATTATTCTGAAGCCATATTGATTAATGAAAAAGTAAAAGAAACCATTCAATCTTTAATTCCCCTTGCTCCTACCCATAATCCTGCCCATTTAGAAGGAATTGAAGCCGTAGAAACCCTATTAGGAACTGTCCCCCAAGTTGCAGTATTTGATACGGCTTTCCATCGAAAAATGCCCGATTATGCAACAATTTATCCAATTCCTTATCAATATTTACAAGCAGGAATCAAACGCTATGGATTTCATGGAACTAGCCATAAATATTGTGCCAAACAAACCGCTAAAATTCTAGGTAAACCCTTAGAATTCTTAAAAATAATTACCTGTCATTTAGGAAATGGATGTTCCTTAGCTGCGATTCAAGATGGGATTAGTATTAATACCACGATGGGATTTACCCCCTTAGAAGGATTAATGATGGGAACCCGAAGCGGCTCAATTGATCCGTCTATTATTTTATATTTACAAGGAAAATATCAATATGATGTTAATCAAATTAATCAAATTTTAAATAAGGAATCGGGGTTAAAAGGGATTGTTGGGGAGTCGGGAGATCTGCGATATGTTTTAGCAGAAATGAAAGCCGGAAATCCCAAAGCCAAACTCGCCTTTGAAATGTATATTCACCGCTTAAAAATGGGAATAGGACAAATGTTAGCGAGTTTAGGCGGTTTAGATGCCTTAGTCTTTACCGCAGGAGTCGGAGAACACGCCGAACAAGTTCGAGAAGCCACTTGTCAAGGATGGGAGTTTTTAGGGTTAAAATTAGACTTAGAAAAAAATGCCTCTCATCCCGTTGATGAAGAAATTTCTACCGCAGATTCAAAGGTTAAAATATTAGTCATTCATACGGAGGAAGATTGGGCGATCGCAACAGAATGTTGGCATTTATTCAATTATAATACAGTAAAATAACCAGAAACCGGGTTTCTATAAAATTCTATGTTTATTACCAATAATCTCAAACAGAAACCCTAAAAGAAGAATATTTGACGGAGAAATATTTAAAATGAGAGTCCTGCTAGATACTAATATTATTCTTGATCATTTACTGGAGCGAGAACCTTTTGCTGATGAAGCTATAGCAAGAGTGTAGGGTGCGTAAGGTGAAGCCGCACGCACCATTTCTCAGATACAATGATAATGCAATAATCAGGAGCAAATATTTGTGAATTTCATGTTAAATTAATAGAAAAGGGACGTTGGAAAGTTGAGGTAACAACATGACTCAAACCCCTGTTAAATTAACCTTTGAGGAGTATTTAACCTACGATGACGGAACAGATAACCGTTATGAACTTGAAGATGGGGTGTTAATTCCAATGACACCTGCGAGTCCCATTCATTCTGATATTATTGAATTTCTCTACGATACCTTCAAAGCTGAGGTCAAAAGGCTAGGGTTAGACCTGAAAATCAAACAGGGAGATGTCGGGATACGAACTCAAATAAATCGCTCTCGACAACCGGATATTGTTATTATTCAAGGGGAAGATTGGCGACGGTTACGACAATTGAAAAAATCAGCCATTCTTGAAGTTCCGGCTTTATTAGTAGTAGAGGTTGTGAGTCCTGGGGAAGATAACGAAAACCGAGATTATGTTAAAAAAATAACTGAATATGCTGAATTTGGAATTTCTGAATATTGGATTATTGATCCGTTAACAGAGGAAGTAATAATCAATTTTCTGATGAATGGAAGTTACGAGAATACTATTTTTATAGGTCAACAAAATATTGTTTCTCAACTATTTCCTGAAATTAATTTAACCGTTGAGCAAATTTTTATAGCAGAATAAAAACTGAAAGTATTGACAAAAAAGCTATAGCAAAAACGTAGGGTGCGTAAGGCGAAGCCACACGCACCATTTCTCAGATACAATGATAATGTAATGATCAGGAGCAAATATTTTGGGATTTCATGTTAGATAGTGCGTGCGCGGAGCTTACGCACCCTACGGATTTAGACTCGCTACAAAAGTTAAGAACACCGACCTGTATACTTCATGAATGCTTTAGGATCTGAGGAAATTTTCTTAACAAGAGGAGCATTATACCGTTGTCTATATTCCAGTTGTACTTGAGGGTTTGGAAAGCCACAAAAGCTACCATTACCAAAACTGAAATATCCTGAATTGCCAAAATCAAAAAATGCTCTAGGAACTGGACAAAGCCCAATATACTTATACGTTGAGATAGCGGTTATATTTAGATCAGGAGCAGGTCTTGATCTTCTAAAAATATCAAGATGTCCAGGTTTACTAAACGCACAAATTGTTCCACCAGCTTTAGCATATACTGACCCATTATAGGCGAAATATCCATCAATATTCTCTGGCATTGTCTCAGCAAAACCGGGTTTTTGTGCAGCAGAGACTACTATAATACCAATGATTACTGAACTCAGAAAATAACGTTTCATATTGTTTTTAAGTGAGTTACTTCAAATCATAGTTGCTATAACTTGCATAAGTTCAGTCAGATTTACTGTGACTGTTCCAAATGGAGTATCAACTCCAAAATGTAATTTGTTGGGATCGGGGTTGCGAGGATTAATATCGCCAGTAGCATGGGTTGTCAAGCTGTAAGTAATGATATTCTTATTTCCATTAAATGGAATGTGAATAGTGGTGACTTGTCTATGTCGAATTTGAACATCGTAGCTTAGGATTCCACTGTCACTCAACTGTAGTTTTTTTATTTCTGAATCACCATCATTGCCAATACAGATTGAATCAAAGTAATTTTCTAAAGCACTAGCAATTCCTGTACCCCGTAAATCTCTTGACATTGTACCTCCAAGGTCTAACTATTGATTCAACCACTGGATGTAAGATAATATTCTCTTTGGTTAGCTTATCCGCACATCTGTGTGTTACTACAGTCATAAACGAAAACCAATTCCTCTGTCAGTCGGATCGTGTCGGAACTTTTTCCTAAAAAATTCCTAAAATGTCGGAAAAATATCGGAAAGATCGGATACAATTGGATAAGATTATTCAGTGTCATCTCGCTATGGATATTGCAAAAGTATTGAAACTCGCAGATCAACTGCTTTTTACACATACAGGCGAACATTTAGACCTTCTGCAAGAAACAATTCTTAAAGGAACATTACAAGGCAATAAATACGCTGAAATTGCATCAGAAAATCATTTAAGTGAAGGTCATGTTCGAGATACTGCATCAGAACTCTGGCAAACTTTATCGAAAACTTTAGGGGAAGATATTAATAAATCAAATGCACGGTCTATTTTAGAAAAAATTACTATCTATAACAGTGTTTCATCTGGAAATTTTATTAGTTTTCATCAAATCAGTATTTGTCCAAAACAACAGAAAAAACCTAAATCTTGTCCTTTATTAAAACCATCTGAAAACAACCATTTAGACCTAGATGCGACTCCAGAAATTACCACATTTTTTGGACGAGATCATGAACTAAACACTTTAAAAACCTGGTTAATTCAAGACCATATCCGAATGATTACCTTAGTGGGGATACTTGGAATTGGCAAAACGACGCTGGCTGTCAAACTGATTGAAGAAATCCAAACGGAATTTCAATATATTATTTATCGCAGTCTCCAGTATTGTCCAACTATAGATGTTTTTCTAACAGATTTACTGCAAAGTGTTGTTTCTCCTCCTATTCTTCCAAATACCCTAGATCGTCAAGTTGATTTATTGCTGAAATTCATTAAAAAACATCGCTGTTTAATGATTATTGATGATCTGCAAATGCTCTTTAAAACCGGACAATATGCAGGTCAATATAAATCCGAATTTGAAGGGTATTATTTATTATTTAAACAAATTGCTGAATTGTCTCATTCCAGTAGTTTTTTACTAATTACCAGCGAACAACCGGAATATTTAACAGTCGATAGTCCTAAATTCTTCAGATCGTTAAAACTGTCAGGATTAGGAGATTGTGCTACAAAAATTTTAAAGGATAAAGAATTATTAGATCAAGAAAATTGGCATGATTTAATTGAAAAATATCAAGGACATCCCTTATGGTTAGAAATGACAGCTACGATGATTCAAGAACTATTTTCTTGCAAAGTAACAGAATTTTTAGCTTATCCTTCCTTGATATTAAGCAATGAAATCACATTTCAACTTAATCGTTTATGGAGTAGATTAACTGAGTCTGAACAACAAGTGATCAATTATTTAGCCAAACAAGAAAATGAGGTTGCTTTGATGCAGGTTTTACAAGAAATCCCTAATCAACCCACAGATATATTAAAGGCTATACAATCCTTAAAAAGACGTTGTTTGTTAGAAGATAGTAGCCATACAGATCATGATCGTGCTTCTTTACTAAAGATTAATTCAATTTTTAAATATTATATTATCTCTCCATACTAAAATATATAGTTCTATCAACTTGAACAAATATTCCTTCGTGTTTTAGTTTCTTTGTGGTTCTTTCTTTATACCTTAATCAAGGCGAAATTCAAATCATCATTAATCACTTCAAAATCAAACTCACTGACTGCATCCATTTCTGCTTTTGCTTTTAATCCCTAGCAGGAATTTCTTGCCATTCTCTCGCGTCTACAAATATCGATAAATGCTTTTTATTCGTTGTCACCACAATCACAGAATTACCGTTTAATTCTTCTAATTTAGCTTGCGCCGCTAGAATAACATCTGCATCTAAAGCACGATTATCCGCCGTTGGGTTGCCACTTTTTCTCGCATCGGCCCATAGTTCTGCTGCTAATAACATCACCTCCGTATTAATCGGTCTATACTCTAAAATAGATTTTAATTGATCAAGTTTCCTAATACTCCGTTGTTTATTAGCCCTTAATAATTCCCGACGGATTTCATAGTCAGCAATTTCGGGTAAAATCACTTTTTCCCCTTGGGCTAATAAATTGTCTAACCACAATTGACAGCCTAAATTTGAGGGAGTCGCTTTCGGGTTAGCAATCATTCCTAAAGGGCCAGCATCTAAAAAAATTAATCGCATTTACACGTCCTTAAATTTCGGTTTTTTCAATCTCTAACGCTTGATTTAAAATTTCCCAAGTTTCTTTTTGTTCTTGCTCATCATCATCATCTCTCCACTTTCTTAACAATTCAATTACGGCTTGATTTTTTTTAATTTGTTCTTTCCGTTGCTGTTCTTCCGGTGTTAAAGGGACAGGTTTAGGGTCTGGATTCGTGGCTTGTCGAAACGTTCTCATAATTTGTAACAGATTGTGCCATTGTTCTTGCGGGGTTAATTGAATTTCTGTTAAAATTTCGTTAATTAATAACGTCGGTTTTGCTTCCGATGTAGTCGGGTTAGTTCCGTCTGAAATGGGAGAACTAGGCTTAACAGTTTGTGTCATTGTTAAAATTTCCTCAACAAGTTAGACTGTTTTAATTATAGATCGATTCTCCTTTGTCCTTCAGATTTTGAGATTAACCCCGGATTTTCGGTGAACCGTACTCAAAAAGTCGTGAAAATCAGATAAACTTCCGTCAGAGAGTTCAGTATAGTAAGGAAGTGTTATAGGAAATCCTTAACTTCTAGCATTGCTAATATTGATAATTATCACTCAATTCATTTTAATCTATGTGGAGGCTTAATCAATATGCAACCAACTGACCCCAATAAATTTACAGAAAAAACCTGGGAAGCTCTAGCCAGAACTCCCGATATTGTCAAACAATCCCAACAGCAACAAATTGAAAGTGAACACTTAATGAAAGCGTTGCTGGAACAAGAAGGATTAACTAAAAATATCTTAACTAAAGCCGGAATATCCGTTGCTCAATTTCGAGAAAGAACCGATAGCTTTATTAATCGTCAGCCTAAAATAACAGGTACAATTTCTAATGTTTATTTAGGTCGAAGTTTAGATACGCTGTTGGATCGAGCCGAAACCTATCGTCAAGAATACAAAGATGAGTTTATTTCGATAGAACATCTATTTTTAGCTTATCTTAAAGATGATCGTTTTGGCAAGGCTTTATTTCAAGAATTTCACTTAGATGAACCTAAACTCAAATCAATTATTACTCAAATTAGAGGAAACAATAAAGTGACTGATCAAACCCCAGAAAACAAATATGAAGCCCTGGAAAAATATGGTCGAGATTTAACCGAAGCCGCCCGTCAAGGAAAACTTGATCCCGTCATTGGACGAGATGATGAAATTCGGCGCACGGTGCAAATTTTAAGCCGCAGAACTAAAAATAATCCCGTATTAATTGGGGAACCCGGTGTTGGAAAAACAGCGATCGCAGAAGGACTCGCCCAACGAATTATTGCCGGAGATGTGCCTCAATCTTTGCAAGAAAGACGGTTAATTGCATTAGATATGGGGGCGTTAATTGCCGGAGCAAAATTCCGAGGTGAATTTGAAGAACGCTTGAAAGCCGTGTTAAAAGAAGTGACCGACTCTCAGGGCGCAATTATTCTATTTATTGATGAAATTCATACCGTTGTGGGAGCGGGTGCAACCCAAGGCGCGATGGATGCGGGGAACCTTTTAAAACCCATGTTAGCACGGGGAGAATTGCGCTGTATTGGAGCAACAACCCTCGATGAATATCGCAAATATATTGAAAAAGATCCCGCCTTAGAACGCCGTTTTCAACAAGTTTATGTCGATCAACCCACCGTTGAAGATACTATCTCGATTTTACGGGGATTAAAAGAACGTTATGAGGTTCATCATGGGGTCAAAATTTCCGATAGTGCCTTAGTCGCCGCCGCCGTATTATCCACTCGATATATTAGCGATCGCTTTTTACCCGATAAAGCCATTGATTTAGTTGATGAAGCGGCAGCTAAATTAAAAATGGAAATTACCTCTAAACCCGAAGAACTTGATGAAATTGATCGGCGCATTTTGCAATTAGAAATGGAACGATTATCGTTGCAAAAAGAAAGCGATCCAGCATCTTTAGAACGGTTAGAACGGTTAGAAAGTGAATTAGGAACCTTAAAAGAAGAACAACGCAGCCTGAGTTCTCAATGGCAATCTGAGAAAAATGTAATTACCGATATTCAATCCATCAAAGAAGAAATTGATCGGGTTAATATTGAAATTCAGCAAGCGGAACGGAACTATGATTTAAACCGGGCGGCAGAATTAAAATACGGTAAACTGGAAGAACTCAAGAAAAAACTCAAAGCCACAGAAGCGCAATTAGAAGCGACTCAAACCAGTGGAAAAACCTTATTGCGGGAAGAAGTGACCGAAGCCGATATTGCGGAAATTATCTCTAAATGGACAGGAATTCCGATTAGTAAATTAGTCGAGTCGGAAATGCAAAAACTCCTGAATTTAGAAGATGAATTACACCACCGAGTTATCGGTCAAAATGAAGCGGTAACGGCCGTTGCAGATGCCATTCAACGCTCAAGAGCCGGGTTAGCTGATCCCAATCGTCCCGTCGCCAGTTTCATCTTTTTAGGCCCTACAGGAGTCGGGAAAACGGAATTAGCAAAAGCCTTAGCTTCCTATTTATTTGATACCGAAGAAGCGATGGTGCGAATTGATATGTCGGAATACATGGAAAAACACGCCGTTTCCCGTTTAATTGGTGCTCCTCCAGGGTATGTGGGATATGATGAAGGCGGGCAATTAACCGAAGCCATTCGTCGTCGTCCCTACGCTGTAATTTTGTTTGATGAAATTGAAAAAGCCCATCCCGATGTGTTTAATATTATGCTGCAAATCCTCGATGATGGGCGGGTAACAGACGCACAAGGTCATACTGTTGATTTCAAAAATACCATTATTATTATGACGAGTAATGTGGGATCACAGTATATTTTAGATGTGTCAGGTTCCGATTCCCAATATGAAGAAATGCGGAGTCGGGTATTAGACGCAATGCGGGCAAGTTTCCGACCGGAATTTCTCAACCGTATTGATGAAATGATCATTTTCCATGCGTTACAAAAAGAGGAATTACGGCAAATTGTTCGTCTCCAAATTGAACGGTTATCGAAACGGTTAGCAGACCGGAAAATGGCGTTAAAATTATCGGATTCTGCCTTAGATTTCTTAGCAGAAGTGGGTTATGATCCGGTGTATGGCGCGCGTCCGTTAAAACGAGCTATTCAACGAGAATTAGAAACCCCCATTGCTAAAGCGATTCTTCGCAGTGAATTTGTGAATGGAGATACCATTTTTGTTGATATCGAAAACGAACGATTAGCATTTAAACGTTTACCCGTTGAATTATTAACAGTTCAAGAACGATAAATTGATCTTTTTTTCTTACCTCTTACCTAATCGGTAAGGGGTATTTTCTATAGGGAACTAGAACAATAAACTAGCTATATCAAAAGGCGATGATATTCTGACCAAAAAGACGGTAAAGTAGCAGACCTCATAATTGCTCATAGTCCATAGGTTGTGCTTGTCCTTGAGCAATTTGTTGTTTTGCCAGCTTTGCTGCTGCGACTAACTTGCTTTGGGTTTTTTGAAAAGATTGATCCCACTGCAATTCATCTTCAAAATCGGCGTTTTTATTTTTTAGATCATTAATATATTTCCGTAAATGCTCAATAATCTGTTGTTGTTGAGCATCTGTTAGAGATTCTAGGATTTTAACAACGGTTGCTATATTTTCTTTTGACATTTTTGCTTTCAATGGTACTCATTAATCAGAATACTTGGATCATAACACCTCCCTAGAGTTTAAAAAAAGGAAGGCAAACATTAAAATATGATAAGGCTTGCTATAGTAGTAATAAATCGTCTGTAAGAGAGGCAATAATGAATACATTAGAAAAATTAGAACTCTTGAGTGAAAACTGTAGCGATCGCACGGAATTAGATCGAATTATTGGGCAACTTCTCAACATTACACTAATTAACTTGGGAAATAGAAACCGGATTTCTTAACAACAGTTTCGGTTGTCGCCGATAGATAATATAAGAAACCCGATTTCTGAGCCTATTCCAAATTGCTATTTTAAATACAGAAGATTAAATTAAATAAATAGGGGTATAATTAGCTATATTCCTAATTGCTGAATTTACTTTAAGTGTATGAGTAATTTACAGGAGATTGAACGTGCTGTTAGTCAATTAACGAAAGAGGAACTAGCAGCTTTCCGGGTTTGGTTTGCAAAGTTTGATGCAGAAATCTGGGATCAGCAATTTGAACAAGATGTTACAGCAGGTCGGCTCGATGGGTTGGCTAAACAAGCACTCCAACATCTACGGGAAGGACGTTGTACTGACCTGTGAAATATCGTGTAACCCCTGATTTCTGGTATCATTATCGACAGTTACCGAATGAGATTCCAGAACTAGCTGATCGATGCTATGAGTTACTCAAGCAGGATTCTCGATATCCTTCGCTGCACTTTAAGAAGGTGGGGCCATTCTGGTCAGTGCGGATTGGAATTCACTATCGAGCCTTAGCAGTCGAAGAAAACGGTGAAATGGTGTGGTTTTGGATTGGTTCCCATGCAGATTATGATCAATTATTAAGAAGTGAGTAAGCTAGGGAAATAGAAACCGGGTTTCTTAACAACACTTTCGGTTGTCACTGATAGATAACATAAGAAACCCGGTTTCTGATGCTTATTCCCTTGATGATAAGGCACTTTTTTGATATACTAAAAAAACAGAAGTGATGGAGGCATGGTAAAATTTAAAGTTTAGCGATCGCATAATAATTAGAAAATTAGAAGAAGAAAATGAATGCAGATACTTATATACTACAGTTGCCTCATGTATTACTTAAGTCAAAAGAACTTTTACCAGAAGACTCAGGAATTTATTATGTTATCGATGAGAATCAACTGATTTGGTATATCGGAAAAGCTAAAAATCTTAAGACAAGATGGGATGGAAAAACCCATCATAGAATTCTACAGTTAGGATCTCAAAAAAGAAAAGTATTTCATATTTATTATGAGAAAATCTCCCCTGACCAGCTAACCCAAGTTGAAAAAGCTAGAATTGAGAAATATAAGCCTCAGCTTAACGGGAGCAAAGTTACAAAGAAAACAATCCGTCCGGCTGAAACATTACTGCGTGAAACCCTCAATGCCCTTTCAGAATATATGATCTTAATCGGAATTGAACCACCCAGAAAAGACGATCCTGTTTATGTTGAAAAGTGTAATAAATTTGAAAAAAATTGGCGAATTCTAAAAAAAGTTTTGCCTTTACCGATTATACATTTGTGTATTGATAAAAGTAGTATTTATAACAATACAGAAGATAGCCGCGCCACCGAGCTTGCGATTAATAAAGCTTTTTCAAGCCGAAAAGCATATACTAACAAATGGGAATTTAGAAAAAGTGGTGAGCGTACATCAATAAGGCTTCTTGTAAATGGCTATGCTGTTGAAGTGTATGATATCAGTAAAGAAGCTATTACATTAATTACAGGCTATGAATTAACAGCATTAGCCGGAATTCCTGTGAGAGCTATTAATCAAGAGTCTTTACAAGCCATTCAAAAATATTGTGGTCAGTCTAGCTATAATATTTTCAAGCTCAATGACGATAGTGAGTTTTCTCAGTTATGCAATTACCCTCTAAAACGCCTATCGTCCTATCAAAAAGATCCCATCAAGATATTATTTAATGAATCAATAAACTCTCGAAATATTAACGAAAATATAAAACAACTTGAAGAAGAATACAAATTAAAAAAGCGAGGAATTGATAGTCGTTCTAATCAAAATAAATATGATATTTCTGATATTTTAGCTCAAAGAGGAATTGATTTAAAGTGCTATAGTACCCATCCCTATGTTAAAGATTATTCTCACAAAAGAATTTATCTCTATGTTAAATCTTTTTCAGCTAATCTTTATGAACCTACAGGACAAAAAAACTACATTTCTGAAAATGGAGAAAAAGTCACAACATCAATTGTTCACTCTATACAAGGCTCTAAAGGTTCATTTCGTCAGGGATCTGATCTTAATCTATTCCCTTATCAAAATGTATATATGCTGACATCTGTAGAGCGAGAAGCATGGTTACTATTTGAACGTTATTTATCAGATTTTGCTAAAGTTACTCTATCAGAAAATGATGGCTATATCTCAAGAGTATATGTTTCACCAAGAAAGTGTATCAAACCTGCTCAAGTCAAAATATCATTGGGTAATCAACGTACTTTTATAATTCCATTTGGGCCATCGGAAACGATTGTAAAATACGATCAAGTCAGACAGACTATGATTGAATCTCTAAAAAACTGTGGACTACCTGATCTAAAAATTTCGTTTACCTTAGAGTCGGTCAGTCAATGTCCATTAAATAATAATATTTCCTCACGACCTTCAATTTCAGATAGGTCTGATCTAGTATCTGATTTTGTATTAGAATTTTAACCTATTCCTAGGGTGCGTAAGCAACGCACACGCACCGTTTCTTGATCAATTAATTCTCATAAATTCAAGAAAGAATGATCTATAAATTTTGATGTGGTGCGTGCGCTGCGCTTATGCACCCTACGGTTTGATGGTGGTAAATAGGGCGGAATAATCATCGTCTGATTTTCCGAGTTTTTGCGTTGCTTCTAATATTGCTTTTACTCCTTCTAACGAACTGGCATTTAACCCCATTTTGACCGCTTCTTGTAGAAACAAATTCGTATCTTTTAATAAATGTTTTACGGGGAAATTGGGGTTTTCATAATTTTCTTCTAACATCCGTTGTAATTTTTTATCAAAGGTGGGAGCATATAACGCACTGTTGCGTAAAATCTCCATAAATAATTCGATGTCTACTCCTTGCTGTTGAACAAAATTTAAACTTAAGCCGAAAGCCGTTGTTAAGGAAGCAATTAATTGATTTAAGGCTAATTTTAATGCAGCCGCACTTCCCACTTCCCCAATATATTTCGGTTCGCCTAAGCATTTTAACAAATTCAACCATTGCTCAAATTGCGCTTCTGTAGAACCCACCATAATTTGTAATGTTCCGGCTTTCGCTTCAGGAATACTCCCCAAAACAGGAGCTTCTAAATAGTCTCCTCCCGCTTTCAGAATGTCTTTTTGAATCGTTTTACTATCTGTTGGAGAAATTGTTCCCATTGAAATTACTGTTTTTCCCGATAAAAACGATTGAAATTCTGAACGGAACAAAACTGACTCAATGGCATCTTGATTCGTTAACATCAATAAAATACAATCACTGGTAGCAATTAAACCTTGAGGCGTTCCAGCGACGGTAGCCCCTGCTTCTCTTAAGGGTTCGACTTTAGAGGTTGTGCGATTATACACAATGAGTTGATATCCAGCTTCTAACAATCGTTGCGCCATCGGAAACCCCATTAACCCCGTTCCGATAATCCCAATTCTCATTTGATATTAACTCCCATTGATTAGAACTTTTGATGCTCGGTTACAGTTGGTTTAATATTGCAACCTAGATCATAATAGAGCTAAAATTTAATAACTACAATTTTCACAAATTTCAAACCATCAGGGCGCATCTGTTAACCTTCGTACAGGTGTAAGCTCATGAAAATCGGTGAGATTTTAGTGCGTAGAGGTTTAATTTCCTCAATACAACTTGAACAAGCCATTACCGTTCAAGGAGTTTGTCATTTAAAATTAGGAGAACTGTTAGTGACTGAAGGTTGGATTCAGACCACTGACTTAGAACAAGCCCTTTTAGAACAGAAATGGCGTCAGAAGGGCTTGTGGATTGATTAGTTTTTTCCTGAATTAAATGCCTGTTTAATAGACTTAAATTGAATACAGTTGATCTTCAAATAAATCTTCTCCGAAAACTGGGGTGACGTTTTGAAACCCTAAGCTTTCCAGATAAGATTTCCAACCGTCTGGGGAATCTTCTATGTCTAATGCACCCAGTACCCTAGCAACATCCGCAATCCAAGGAACAGTCCAAATGGTGTATCCTTGCCAATTCGAGCCCACTGATAACCAATCTGGGAGTGTATGTTCTCGAATAGGGCTTGAAAGTTCCCAACTTGCGCGAAAACAGTAGATTTGACCAGAATTTAACATCATTTTTTTGAGGATTTTGAACGGCAAAATGGACAGATTTCTGTCTCAACAAGATGCGTGAATTTAAAATTACGCATGGGTCTAAATTTAGCGGATTTATTTAACGATCCACCTCAATCAAAAGATAGGATAACTTCGAGAGTTTAACCGTATCCTATACAACAAATAATCTCTAAAAAAGATCTAATCAATTAAAATATCCTCCGAGGTGTCGCTAGTTCGATGCTGCCAATTAATATTAGGGATATTATTAAATCCTTGTTTGAGGCACTCTTCCCAGAGTTTACGAATTTCTGCTAAATAGGGATCACCCAAGCGTAGTTTTAACCAATTTTTGACCTCTAAAGTATCTTTTTCATATAACACTAAATTAATTGGAGGCCCTACAGAAATATTAGATTTCATAGTAGAATCAATAGAAAGTAACGCACATTTAGCGGCTGCTTCTAAATGAGTATTAAAGCTCAATGTTCGATCTAAAATCGGTTTACCATATTTAGTTTCTCCAATTTGCAAAAACGGTGTTTCTCTCGTGGCATGAATAAAATTACCTTGGCTATAAATTAAAAATAAAGCCGGATCTTGTCCCTTGATTTGCCCTCCTAATAGCATTGAACATTGCGGTTCAATTCCGTCTTTTTTTAGCCATTTTTCATCCAGTTCTTGAATTTTTCTGAGTTTTGATCCAATATAGCGAGCGACTTCATACATAGAAGGGAGGGTATGTAAATTAATCTCTTCCTGGGTTTTGAGATCCCGATCTAATTCGCTGACAATTCCCTGGGTGATGGAGAGATTTCCCGCCGTACATAATAGAATTACGCGCTCACCTGATTTAGAAAAATCGAATAATTTCCGATAGGTAGAAATATAATCAACCCCAGCATTTGTGCGCGAGTCCGCCGCAATCACTAAGCCAGTATTGGTAATAATGCCCAAACAATAGGTCATAGAAAGTTTCAATAAAATTTAGTAACTCACCAAAAGGAAAAGAATAGACTTTTTTGACCCGAACTGTCAACCATCAAGCTTCAATACCCCCCTCCTCTTCTACCCAGATCAAAATTCAACTCAAACAGCCCTGGGGGGGGACTTAACTTGAGGTTGTTCTGATAACCATTTCAACTGACCGTTTTCATAAATTGCTTCATAACTTTGGCTCTTCTAGGGTAACTATGATAAATTAGGAGAAAAATGCCAATTTAAGAGAACTCTTCTTCTAAAGTTAGCAAAATTATTTAAGCCATACGCTCTTCTCTTAATTAACTTAATTTTCTGATTGATTCCTTCGACGGCTCCTTGGGTAGTTCGATTGTCGAAATAGGCGAGAATTTCGGCAATCCACCTTTTGATTGTTTGGCAGCTTTTTGGGAAGTCTTTATAAGATGATTCAGTCCATTCTACCAGTTGCCAAAATGCCTCATCTCCCGTTATTTGACTTTCAAATATATCTCTAAATTTCTCTTTTCTATCATACATATCCATTAATTCTGGCATGACTTCTTTGAGAACTGACAATTTTGATTTTTCCGTCTCGTTCAAATCTTCTTTCTTTTTCAGCAAAGGATATTTACTCTCTTTTATTCCTGAGATTTGACGTTCTCTTTCCGTTTTATTTTTGATTTTTTCTGCCTGTTTTTTCTCGGTTTTTCTCCGATAGTCTAACTCTTCATTGACTTGTTTCATGACGTGAAATCTATCCGCAACTACTTGTGCATTCGGCATCAGTTCTTCCACTACACTTTTATAGGGAACCCACAAGTCTATACTGACCGCTTCCATTTCTTTTAATATCGTTTCAATTTCTGCCGGACTCATTCGATTTCTTTTTCCGGTATTCACCACATCTGTTGCTAACACTTCTTCAACCACTTTTTGGGCTAGTCTTTTTGTATATGTTCTTCTTTTCTTCACAAAACTTAATTCTTCGGAAAATACTTTCTGGCAGTTAGGGCATCTAAATTGACGGCGATTTACATTCAGAAAGACATCAAAACTACTCACAGGAATATCTCGCACTCTATGTCGATGTGATTGATGTACTTTACTCGTACTCTTCCCACAATGAGGACAAGTCGCGCTAGTCTGTTTATTTTCTAATTCAATCAGAAGTTCATTCTCCGTAATAAAATGATAATTTGTTGCTTTAAAACCGGGAAAGTTAATGATTTGAGTAATAAAATAAAGTAGGGAGTTAGATGGCATTTTTATAAAAAAGTCATTTTTCTTAGTGATTTAGTCAATATTTAATACCATAAAATATTGTCTATGTCAATCTCCCATTATCAGTTTCACTCAATTCAACTTTAAACATTTTTTCCTTCTTGATTTTTTGTTTATTACTAAGTTATCATAACCAGCCTAGAAGAACCGATAAAGCAACTCAAATTAACGATGCCAAATGGTTTGATTTCCGGGTTGATCAATTAAGGTAATCCCTAACTGTTTGAGATGATCTCGAATGCGATCGCTTTCCCCATAATTCTTAGCTTTTTTCGCTTCTAACCGTTGCTGAACAAACGCCTCAATCTCAGCATCACTTAACCCTAACGCTTGACTTTTCTCTGGTTGAGCTTCTAACCCTAATACTGTTGCTAATTCTACTAACGTTTGCCAATATTTTTGTAAGGTTTCCGGTGAGGTTTCTGGAGTTCCGCCATGTACTAAAATATTGCGATCGCGTTTTAATTCTTTGGCTAATTCAAAAACAACCGCTAACCCTTCGGGTGTATTAATATCGTCATCCATTGACGTTTTAAACCGTTCAATAGCATCTTGATCAATCAGATTTTTTTGTAGATCAAACCCTAATTTTTCGCCATATTCATGATTAAATAAGAGAGCTTCTTTAATGGTATTCCAGCTATTTTCAGCAGAAGCGATCGCTTCATCGGTAAAGTCTAAAGGTTTGCGATAATGAGCTTGTAACACAAATAAACGCACTACCATCGGGTCAAGGGGTGTATCTAATAAACCCCGAATTGTGGTGAAATTCCCCAGGGATTTTGACATTTTTTCTCCACTCACCCGCACCATGCCATTGTGCATCCAATACCGAGATAAAGGTTGATGGGTTGCGGCTTCCGACTGGGCAATTTCATTTTCATGATGGGGAAAAATTAAATCCCCACCACCGCTATGAATGTCAATGGTATTTCCTAATAACGATTTGACCATTGCAGAGCATTCAATATGCCATCCAGGGCGACCATTTCCCCAGGGAGATTCCCAAGCAGGTTCGCCTAATTTTGCAGCTTTCCAGAGGGCAAAATCCGAGGGATCTTTTTTCTTCATGGCTTCAGGATCAGATAAAGAAACCCGTCCTCCTGCGCCTGCTTGCAGTTGTTCCTGTTGTCGTCCTGATAATTTTCCATACTCAGGAAACTGATTTACACTATAGTAAACATCCCCATCCACTGAATATGCAACCCCTTGTTTTTCTAATTCTTGAATCAGTTGAATAATTTGGGGAATATGTTCAGTTACACGGGGATAATTATCAGCATCTTTAATATTCAAGCGACGAATATCTTCAAAATAAGCTTGAATATATTTCTCAGAAACGATCTCCATTGTTGTGCCTTCTAATTTGGCACGGTTAAGAATTTTATCGTCAATATCGGTAAAATTCTGAATATAATTGACTTGATATCCCGCATATTCTAAATAGCGTCTAACGGTATCCCACACAATATAGGATCTAGCATGACCTAAATGGCAATAATCATAGACCGTCACCCCGCAGCAATACATTTTCACCGTCCCGGTTTCTAACGATTGAAAATCTTCTTTTTGACGAGTTTGAGTATTATAAAGTTTGATAACCATATTTTTTTATAATAGGAAAGAGGGAATTACGAATTACGAATTACGAATTAGGAATAGAGACAAGATTGGAGCTATTAGTTTATTTTTAAACTGATAACTGATAACTGATAACTGATAACTGTTAACATTTGACTTCTGTAAAAAAACAACTTCTTGCGCCTGTATGACAAGCAATATTGCCAATTTGTTCTATTTTTAATAATAAAGTATCGGCATCACAATCATAATATAAAGATTTCAGTTTTTGAATATGTCCTGATGTGGCTCCTTTGTGCCATAATTCAGAACGAGAACGGCTCCAATAGTGAACTTCTTGGGTTTCTAGGGTTTTTTGAATGGATTCTTTATTCATCCAAGCCATCATTAATACCGTTCCATCTTCTGCATCTTGAGCGATCGCTGGAATTAACCCTTGGTCATTAAATTTTAACGCTTCTATCCACAAATAATCTTGATTCATTACTCGGTTAAATTGTCAAGTATTTTTTCAGATTCCTGACCCTTCAGAATTTAGGTTGGGATCGCAGGTAACGGCTTTTTTCTTCAGGGTTTGGAAAATATTGAAAAAGCCGTTAGCGCGAGACGGTGTTAAACTCGCTTGTAACCCCGTTTCTTGAATAAAATCCGGTTGTAGTTGAGCAATTTCTGTGGGGGTGAGTCCGTTCATTCCCATAATTAAAAAAGCAGTTAATCCTTTTGTTAATTGAGAATCAGACTCTCCCTGAAATTGAACTTTTCCATTTTCATCTAAGTCAGCAATCACATAAACCTGGGATACACAACCCGGAACTTTATTATCAGGAATTTTCTGATCTTCTGGAAAGGAAGGAAGTTTTTGGGCGATGGTAATTAATTGTTCATAACGCAATTTATTAGATGAGGCGCGTTTAAAACGCTGTACCATCCGTTCTAAAGTAGGGGGTAAAGGGGTTGCAGTGGAAGACATGATACAGAACGATACAATTTCTCCCTAAGTTTAGCAGGTGTTGGCAATAATCAGTCATCAGTTATCAGTCATCAGTTATCAGTGTAGAATCGCTAATAGGGAATAGGAAAACCATTCCCTATGATCTCAACAGTCAATTCTCAACCTTTTAAACACCGAATGGCTTCTAATAACCCCCGTGCTTTATTCAGGGTTTCTTCATATTCTTTTTGAGGTTGGGAGTCCGCCACAATACCCGCACCCGCTTGAACACTAACTTGATGTTGATTTTGACCTTGATTTTCAACAATCATGGTGCGAATGGTAATTGCACTATTGAGTTGTCCTTCAAAATCATAGTAACCATAAACCCCAGAATAGGGGCCACGACGACAGCCTTCTAACTCATGAATAATTTCCATCGCCCGAATTTTGGGTGCTCCACTAACTGTCCCAGCAGGAAAACAGGCTTTTAATAAATCCCAGGCGGTTTTGGTTTCTGCTAATTCTCCAATCACATTACTAACAATGTGCATCACATGGGAATAACGTTCAATTACCATTAATTCGTCTACTTTAACCGTTCCCATGCGACACACTCGCCCTAAATCATTGCGTCCCAAATCAACTAACATAATGTGTTCAGCAACTTCTTTAGGATCTTGCAATAAATCTTTTCCTAAAGCTTGATCTTCTTGAGGAGTTTGACCTCGGCGACGGGTTCCCGCAATGGGACGGACGGTAGTAATTAATTTTCCTTCGGGATTTTTTTCTGCTTTGACCATGACTTCAGGACTGGAGCCAATTAATTGCCAATCTCTAAAGTTAAAATAAGCCATATAGGGAGAGGGATTAATTAACCGCAAAGAACGATAAAGGGAAAAGGGATCACCGGAATATTCTGTGGTTAACCGTTGAGATAAAACGACTTGAAAAATATCTCCGGCTTTAATATATTGTTTACCCTTTTCCACATTGGTGCAAAATTGCTCTTGGGAAACGTTACTCCTGTAGGTTAAAGGCGGTTGCTGATCGGGGGGAGTCCATTCTAAAAGGGTATTTTCTGGGGATAAGGGAGATTGAAGTTTAGTAACTAATTGTTGAACGCGATCGCACGCTTGTTGATAAGCTGTTTCTAAATCGGTATTGCGAGTATCTGCATAAGCGATCGCCCAAATTTTACGTTTAACTTGATCAAAGATTAATAATTGATCAACCTGCATCCATAACCCATCGGGTAAATCATCCGCATTGGGGGAATAAACAGGAACACGGGACTCGATCCACTGCATTAATTCATAACCCCAAAACCCAAAGAGTCCGCCAATTCCTGGGGGGAGTTGAGGTAATTTTACCGGATGATAAGGTTCTAAACAGACTTCTAAAGCGTTGAAGGGATCGCCTGTAAATTCTTGAATTGTTCCATCTCGCCATTTTTGCACGGTGCGATCGCCTTTGGCTTCTAAAATCCAAACTGGATCACAACCTAAGAAACTATAACGTCCGATTTTTTCGCCACCTTCAACGGACTCTAACAAAAAATTATAAGGTTGATCCGCACAAACCCGATACCATGCAGAAACCGGAGTATCTAAATCAGCCACCCATTCTTGATACACCGGAATAAAATTTCCTGTGGAAGCGCGTTGAGCAAATTGGGAAAAATCTGGAAAAATCATGGCGACTAATAGCGAACAATAAAAAATAAAAGGATGAAGGTGAGAATAAACCATCCTTCATCCTAATATGTTTATGGGCATTGCGCCCTGGAATTACTTAAAGCGTTTTAAACGTCAGAGGTAGATTTACCTGTAAATTTGACTTTAGCCGGATCAACGTTGCTACCGATATTGTGAGCAACGCCATTGACGGCTTGACGTCCTTCGTTGACTTTTTCAGGGAAAACGCCATCTTTAGGATGCAGATATTGAGTTTCGCCGTTCGGGAAAACGCGATAGATTTTAAAGTTTTCTATTCTGGGTTTGAATTTTGACCGCAGTTGAGCACCTAAAGCTAGACACTGTTCTTTGCGGGCTAAATACAAAAGGTTGTCCCCTTCGTTCATAATCGCAGCACCGCCAGTGGGCATTTCAAACACCTGTTCTTTTGTGCTAGTCCAGGTAATTGCATATTTTTCTTCCACTTGGGCTTTTGTTAATAACCCACCGGTGCTGCCGCCAAACTTGGGTGGTTGTCCAGTCAGTGTTTCTGCCATAGAAATATCACTCAAATCATGTTTTTACGGAATCGTAACACTGATGTTGCCCTTGTCTGTAGTAGTCGTAAAGAACCGTTACAGAAGAAGAGGGGGGGACGGGGGGATGAGGGGATGAGGGGACGGGGGGATGAGGGGATGAGGGAAGTAGGGCAGGGTTAAGGGTTAACGATATATTCAAAGAAGGAATCATCGAGGTCGTAGCCGAGCATTTGCGCCATTGCCATGAGGCGGGATTTGGGGGGGAGGTGGTGTTGGGTGAGCCAGTCGTTGAGGATAAAGATTTTTTGCATTAAAAAAATTTCTAGGGCTTCGGGGTTATATTGAATGCCTTCGGTACGATGGAATTGATGGGGAACGAGCATCGCCACATAACGGGCGAGTTCACCGGATTTCCAGTCCAGAAAAAAGGGTAGCCAAGGATAGTAAGCATCGAGGCGGATAAACCATAATCGGACTTCAGGAACTTCTGAAATTTCTCTGGGGTCTTCTGGGTCACGAGAATAGTCGATCACGAAGCTGATCTGCTGTTCATAAGGGCTAATCGCGGTATTTTTGAGGAGGGGTTCAATGACGGTTTGAACAGGGGACAAATCTAAATGATTTACTTGCTCGGAATTTAGCGTTATTGTAATTGCCATTCAATGTCAACCTTGATTACAGTCGATTTTAGATTAATTTTAGATGGGACGAGGATAACGGAAGTTCGTTAAAATCCCTAAGATACAATGGAAGCATAGTGTGAGCGTTTAATTCGTTATCTCAAAACTATTGAAATTGGATAAATAAACTGAGGCGAGAGTAGTGAAACCGATTCGTTCTTTAGAAGATGCCATAAATTCTTGTCAAGCCAGAGGAATGCGCCTGAGTCGTCAGAGGCGTTTAATTTTAGAGTTGCTTTGGCAAGCTCAAGAACATCTGTCCGCAAGGGACATTTATGATCGATTGAATCAACAGGGGAAAGCCATTGGTCATACATCGGTTTATCAAAATTTAGAGGCTTTATCGCGTGAAAATATTATTGAGTGTGTGGAACGCTCTGATGGCCGTTTATATGGACATATTAGTGATTCCCATTCCCATGTAAATTGTTTGGATACGGATCAGATTTTAGATGTCCATATCGAATTACCCCCGGAATTATTAACCTTAGTTGAACAACAAACCGGAGTCAAAATTACGGATTATCAAATTAATTTTTACGGTTATCGGGTTAATTCTGGGAATATCGATGAATTGAATTAGGAAAGGGGACAATTTAGGATATTCTCAAGGCTTAATCAAGCTAAAATTTGACTCCAAAAAACGGTTAACGGTTAACAGTTAACCGTTAACCGTCAACTCTTACAAATTGCTAATAATTTTCTGCACAATTTCCATTCCAGTGACAGCTTGCCAAGCAAAAAGTCCTAGAATTAAGGTATTAAGAGCAATGTGGCTGACTCTAGCCCAATCTGCTCCTTTTTGCATATAAGGGGTTAAAGAAGCAGAAATGGCTATCATTCCGGTCATTCCCAGTCCTGCTAAGAGGTGGGGGCCGACGAAGAGTTTACCGTTGTTAATATAAGTGACACCCATCCCACCAATTGTTCCCAAAACCATCAAAGCCAAGAGCAGGGAACCGATTTGGTGATGTTTAAGATTAAATTTTCCTTTAATTAATTCTTTTTTGGTGTCGCCTTGGGCTTCACGGGTGCGACGAATTTGGACACCCAAATACATCGCATAAACGGATAATCCTAATAAAATCCACATTAGGAGGGGATGAAAGAAATTCAGCCAAGGCTTAATCGATGCTGGAAGGGTCAAATCCATAGTGTTCTCTGAGGAAGCAATAAAACTTAATAAAACTTAGCATACACCAGTTAAGTGTCATCAGTCACTGTTCTGGATCACTTGATCTTTTTGATTCTACCAAAGAAGATTCCCCAGACAAGTTTAAATCCCTGAAAGAGATTCGTGGTTATAGAGGATTGACCCAAAGAAGTTAAACAAACCCCATGACCATCACCATCAATCCGAATTAACTGTTTTTCACCAGCATTCTTAATCAAGTAATAACAAGATGATATAAAAACATTGTCAATAGGAAAAACACTGATTCCTATTCAATATGCCTAAAGTTTGCTACTCAAATGATACAAACTATCGGAGCAAGCCAGGAAATCTTACCAATTAGCAAAGTGCTGGAGATGTGTAGCGACGAAAAACAATCCAGTCTACAGTGCAAAATTCCCGTTGAAGATTTTCTAAAAATCAAAATTTCCCCATACCTTACTAAACCTTACTAGACGTTATGCCAATAACTCATCATCAATTTATTACCTCTGAAAGCGAAATATGTTTAGGATATTCTATACTTAAATAAAAAATTCTAATTACTATTAGAGTTAGATAATTAAGGGATGTTTTATTCCGTGAAGATAGTTCTAAGATTCGCTCAGGTTGGGCTGCACAAAACTTCGCCATTATCAGAAGTATTGTCCTTAATCTTCTCAGAATTAATGGCTATCATTCTCCGACAATGACTCAAAGAATGATAGCCGACAATATCAATTATCTTTGCCTTTTGTGTACCTAATTTTTTTAGAATGAAACAGCCCTGGGGGGGGCCCCAGGGCTGTTTCATTCTAATTTTTTGCGATCGCTAAACCTTTGATCTGGGGCAAGTTTTAGACCCTATTTAAACAGAAAATATCAAAACTGTTGAAATAATTCTCCTTTTCTTTACAGAAAAAGGCTTTTAGAGTTTAGCGATCGCATTTTCGATCCGAGAATGAAACAGCCCTGGGGGGGGGCCCAGGGCTGTTTCATTCCGCAGAAGAGACTGCTAAAATAGAAGAGAAACTTCTGGGGAATGAACAATGGAAACAAATCTGGTAGAAGAACTGAAAAAAATTAAAGACTTCCGAATTAATGAAGGGAGAAGACACCCGTTATGGTTAGTATTGCTGATTGTAATTATGGGAACAATGAGCGGATATTTAGGATACAGAGCATTAGGAGATTTTGTAACAAGACATAAGGAAGCATTAATTCAAACATTGAAAGTCCCTAAAAACCGTCTACCCTCTTATTCAACAATCCGTAGAGTGATGATGGGGATAGACTTTGAAGAATTTTTATCGGTGTTTAATAATTGGGCGATCGCGACGATGGAACCGGAAGGGAGGAGGTGGTATGCAGTGGATGGAAAAACTCTAAGAGGAAGCCAGAAAACCTTAGAAGAAAATTATACACAATTTGTACAAGTTGTGTCAGTGTATAGCACAACTCAAGGATTAATAGCGGGAATGGCAGAATGGTTAAGTCAGTCTAATAGTGAACTAATAGTGGTGCAAAACTTAATTAAAACCTTGGGATTAGAGGATGCAGTCTTTACCTTAGATGCCCTTCATTGCCAAAAAAAACCACAGAAGTTATTATTAAGAGCAAAAACCACTATATCATCGCCGTCAAGAAGAACCAAAAAAAGCTGTATGAAATGTTAGAGATGAAACGAGAAAGCTGTGAAAGTGTAGACCAGCATATTAGTCAAGATAATACAAAGGGAAGACAGATTACCCGAAGGGTAGAAGTTTTCGATAATCTCAGTTGTATTAATCAAAATTATTGGAAAGGAATTAAGAGCTTTGTTTGTGTAACTCGAAGCGGAATTAGAAAAGCAAAGCCTTACTACGAGAGAGTTTACTACATTAGCAGTATACTGATTAGTGCGGAAGAATTCGGGGAGAAGATTAGAGAACATTGGTTAATCGAAAACCAAAATCATTGGATAAGGGATGTTTTATTCCGTGAAGATAGTTCTAAGATTCGCTCAGGTTGGGCTGCACAAAACTTCGCCATTATCAGAAGTATTGTCCTTAATCTTCTCAGAATTAACGGCTATCATTCTCCCACAACAACTCAAAGAATGATAGCCGACAATATCAATTATCTTTGCCTTTTGTGTACCTAATTTTTTTAGAATGAAACAGCCCTGGGGGGGGCCTAGGAAAAACTTCTTAATTGGGAGGAACAATTGGGTCATCTTCACCGGTTTTCTGGATTTGAGACAGAATGATGAAGGGTTGAGATGTCTGAGGTCTTTTAACAATAGAATAGACCCCTATACCTGCATTTTCAAATTGTTCAGGCAAGAAAATACTACCGTTAACAACACTAGATAACAGAAGAGTCAACATAAATTTGCAAGTCTCCATTGAAGTGAAATACAGCACCAAAAATGTGCATAACAAAACTTTCTGTTGCTTTCATCGGCTGTGTATAGACCAGGTGCAGCAGAAATTGATGAAAAATCCGGTATAGAAACGTTACGCCTAAAAATTGTCTGTTGAGAACAGGGGAGACAAGATTAGGGATGGATAGACTTGAAAGATGAGTGGTTGTTTGGTAGCAGATCTAAAATAGCAGAGCAAACTCATCACTTTGAGTTTGATAGGTCTATTACCAGTTTAAGCGGAATTCTACTTTTGTACAAATGTTGATTTTCTGAAACTATAGGGGGGAATAGGGAACAGGGAACAGGGAACAGTAAGAAGTGAAAGGGGTTTAGGTTTTAGCATCAGTCTCTGTCCTCACACCCCCGGCTCGACTGCTCTATGATCTAATCTTCGATTTTAATGAAAATTACCATAAATAAATGTAAATTTTTCCTGAAAACCGCTTAAAATCTCGAAAAAACAGCATTTTTCTCAAACGGTATCTAGGGTTACTCTTAATAAATTTGGTAAAATCTACTATAATTAAAGTATTGAGTTCACCTAGGATGTGACGTTATGACTACCGCCTTGTCTCCCCTTCAGTTTCAGGAAGTTTGGGAAGACCCCGACCTGAATTTTACCCCCGATGATTATAGTCTATTGACCGACCTCTACCAACTGACAATGATTGCCTGTTATACCGGGGAGGGACTCGACCAACGACAAGCCAGTTTTGAACTGTTTACGCGCCGTCTACCGGAAGGGTTTGGCTATTTAATTGCCATGGGACTCGCCCAAGCCCTCGACTATTTAGAAAAATTCCGCTTCAGCGAGGCTCAACTTCATGCCCTACAGTCTACAGGACTGTTTACCCACGCCCCCCAGAACTTTTGGTCACTGTTGGCTACCGGACGCTTTACCGGGGATGTGTGGGCAGTTCCTGAAGGGACAGCTATTTTTGCGAACCAACCCTTTTTGAGAATAGAAGCACCCCTATGGCAAGCTCAGTTAATCGAAACTTATCTATTAAATACAATTAATTACCAAACCTTAATTGCGACCCGTGCAGCCCGGTTGCGGGATGTGGCGGGGCCAACAGCAACGTTATTAGAATTTGGCACAAGACGGGCGTTTAGTCCCCAGGCTTCCATTTGGGCGGCGCGGGCGGCTTTAGCTGGGGGGTTGGATGCAACCTCTAACGTGTTAGCAGCATTGAAATTAGGGCGAAAACCCACCGGAACGATGGCCCATGCGTTAGTAATGGCAATTTCGGCTTTAGAAGGGTCAGAAACTCAGGCGTTTACGGCTTTTCATCGCTATTTTCCAGGATCTCCTTTATTAATCGATACCTATAATACAATTGATGCCGCCCATCAACTTTCAGAACAGGTGAAACGGGGAGAAATTGAACTAAAAGGGGTGCGTTTAGATTCGGGGGATTTAGTGAGTTTATCACAGCAAGTGCGATCACTTCTTCCGAATGTTCCGATTTTTGCCAGTGGGGATTTAGATGAATATGAAATCGCCCGTTTAAAAGCAGCCGGGGCAATCATTGATGGCTATGGTTTGGGGACAAAATTAGTGACAGGAACTCCCGTAAATGGGGTTTATAAGTTAGTTGAAATTGAAGGAAAACCCGTGATGAAAGAAGCAACGGGAAAAACAACTTATCCAGGGAGAAAGCAAATTTTCAGAACGTTGAAACAAGGTCAATTAATGGCTGATGAGATTGGGTTAATAACAGAACCAATGGAGTCTGAATCTGGGCATTATTCTAATGTGCAATCAATATTTTCGTCACGGATACCGTTAATGCAGTTAGTGATGAAGGAAGGAAAACGACTTTATCCGACTGAATCTTTAACAGAAATAGCAAAACGTACAGCGAAATCCGTTGCCAGTTTACCCTCAAAAACCCGATGTTTAAATCATCCCATTTCCCCAACAATTCAGAATTCTCCAGCGTTACAAGAATTAACAGAAACCACCCGTCATTCATTGTTGTAGAATGGGAACAACCCCCCATTCATCTGCTACCGATTGAAACTCATGATTGATATCGGGTGTGGGGTCTGGGGTGTGGAAAATTAAAGATTATCAAATGGAGTAGAATGTGGGGTAATTCCTGTGAGAAGTGCTGACACATCCTACGGTTTTAAATGGATTAAAAAATAATCATGAGGAGCAACCCATTTTAAATATGAAAAAATCATCAATTTTATCGGGTTTAATGGGAGTTTGTGTGGGTGATGCACTAGGGGTTCCTGTAGAATTTTCTAGTCGCCAAGAACGTCTTCAAAATCCCATCACAACCATGACGGGACATGGAACTTATAGACAACCTCCGGGTACTTGGTCGGATGATAGTTCGTTGATGTTATGTTTAGCAGATAGTCTCTGTCAGGGATATAATTTAAAAACGATTGCTGATTCTTTTGGTCGTTGGCGCTATCAGCAAGAATGGACACCTCATGGTGTAGTATTTGATATTGGTGGAACAACAAATCAAGCGATTAGAAATATCCTCAATGGGGTTAATCCTGTGGAAGCAGGAGAAACCGATGAACGCAGTAATGGAAATGGTTCCTTGATGCGAATTTTACCGATGGTGTATTTATCTTCCAGCGTTTCATTCTATCAATTAATCCAGTGGGTTCATGAATGTTCTTGTTTAACCCATGCTCATGTCCGATCTCAAATGGCTTGCGGGATTTATATTAGTATTGCTGTTAAACTACTTGAAGGTTTAGACCTAAAATCTGCTTACCTTGAAGGAATAGAAGCTGTAAAACCGATTTATTATAATCCCACTTTAACGGTAGAAGCTTCTCGGTTTGAACGGGTTTTAACCGGAAAAATTGATCAGTTATCAATGGGTGAAATTGAATCCAGTGGTTATGTGATTCATACCTTAGAAGCATCTTTGTGGTGTTTATTAACGACATCTTCTTACGCTGAAGCCGTTCTCAAAGCCGTTAATTTAGGAGAAGATACCGACACAACAGCCGCAGTAACCGGAGGTTTAGCCGGACTTTATTATGGGTTGGAAAATATTCCGTCAGAATGGATTGAACAAATTGCTCGCAAAGATGATATTATTGCTTTATCTAAGCGGTTAGAACAAGCAATTTTCCAATAATTTTGTTTTTATTTTGTTAATAAAAGTGACTTAAACAAAAATCAACAATGACTCAAATTGCCCTATTTGGAACCAGTGCAGACCCTCCAACCGCAGGACATCAAGCCATTCTCCATTGGTTATCTCAACGGTTTGATCGAGTTGTAGTTTGGGCATCAGATAATCCGTTTAAAACCCATCAAACGCCCTTGGAACATCGGATGAAAATGCTATGTTTATTAATAGAGGAAATTAACCCGCCCAACCTTAATATTGCTGTGTATCCTGAACTGAGTAGTCGCCGAACCTTAGAAACCCTAGAAAGGGCAAAACAATATTGGTCAGATGCAGAATATACCTTAGTGATTGGTTCAGATTTAGTTCAACAAATTTCCCAATGGTATCAAATAGAAAATCTTTTAAAACAAGTAAAATTATTAATTGTTCCTCGACCGGGTTATGGGGTAGAAGCAACAGATTTAGAGAAACTTAAACAGTTAGGGGGACAGGTAAAAATTGCTGATATTAAAGGTTTACCAGTTTCCTCAAGTCACTATCGTCAAACCGGAAATATAGAGGTTTTACCGCCTCCTGTACAAGCTTATATTGATCAAGAACAGTTATATGAGTCTACTGTTAAACACTGAAAAAAATATTACAATTAATTTTTAACATTATTAACATTATTTTAGATAAGCTTTATTGAAAAGGTTAAAAACTTAATCAAATGCTATGCTAATATGAAATACTTAAATTTCTGCTAGGGATGTAAGAACTATTGTCGCTTCCCTATTCCTTCTATAGACTTCTTTTTTCAATGGCATCTAAAAATCTAGGGTTAGGATAAATAAATGATTGAAAGAAATTCTAAAAAAACAGAATCTCCTCTCTTAGAAAATTTTAAGGTTGGGGTTGATAATGTGATTTTTTCTGTTGATACCGGGCAAAATCGTCTATTAGTTTTATTAGTCATGCGAAAAGAAGAACCCTTTATTAATACATGGAGTTTACCAGGAACTTTAGTCCAAAAAGGAGAATCTTTAGAAGATGCAGCCTATCGAATTTTATCAGAAAAAATTTGGGTTGAAAATTTATATTTAGAACAATTATATACCTTTGGAGGGCCAAATCGTGATCCCAGAGAAGCACCGGATAGTTATAATATTCGCTATTTATCCGTCAGTTATTTTGCCATAGTTCGGTTTGAAGAAGCTAAATTAATTGCGGATAAAGTCACAGGAATTGCTTGGTATCCCATTGACAAAGTTCCCCAGTTAGCCTTTGATCATAATCAAATTTTAGAATATGGTTATCGTCGATTACAAAATAAAGTAGAATATAGTCCCGTTGCTTTTGATGTGCTACCGCAAGTGTTTACGTTAGGAGATTTATATCAATTTTATACAACAATTTTGGGAGAAGGCTTTTCCGACTATTCTAACTTTAGAACCCGTTTACTGAAGTTAGGATTTCTCTCGGATACGGGGGTAAAAACATCACGGGGGGCGGGTAGACCAGCAAGTTTATATCGATTTGATGCGGAAGCATTTGCACCCTTAAAAAATAAACCTTTAGTGTTTGTTTAATCTGGGCTTATAACTCCCTATTTTTTAAAATTCTACCTAATTCAGCCCCAGTTTCTATAACGGTTTATTGACCTAGTATTAAACAGTTATGGGGTCAGAGTCGAGAGAAAGAATAGAGAATGTTGTTCACAACAGGTAAATTAAGGTATACTAATGTCTGAATTTCATTCTCTATGATCTCAAAACCTATTACATGGCATGACCACCTTAAACACCGTTTGGCAACAATTTACCCTGCAAAATGTATTAATCTACCAATGGCGTAATACCAGTGTTCTCTACCGCTTAACAGGCGTTTTACACCAATGGCGACAGGGAAGTTGGTTATTGCAGTGGGGTGAACCCTTGGCGGCTGTATTAATTAGTATTGTATTTGGTTTAGCACCCTTTGTAGGAACCGCATTAATTGGGGTTTTATTAATTGCTTGTGCCGCTTGGTGGCTAATATTAACTCTCACCGATGAACCTTCACAAACAGCCTTTACGCCGATTCATTTAATTGTTTTATTATACTGGGGAATTGCTACCATTGCAACCGCCTTATCTCCTGTAAAAATAGCGGCATTTAGTGGGTGGACAAAATTAACCCTTTATTTAATTTTATTCGCTTTAATGGCGAAGATATTGCGATCGCCAAAAATCCGTTCAATTTTTATTACTATTTTTTTGTTAACGGCTTTAATCGTCAGTGTTTATGGTTTAAGACAGTGGTTTTATGGGGCGGAAGCCTTAGCCACTTGGGTTGATCCGACCTCTCCTCAGTCAAACTTAACACGAGTTTATAGTTATTTAGATAACCCAAATCTATTAGCCGGATATTTATTACCCGCAGTGGGATTAAGTTTAGCATCCTTCTTTGTTTGGAAAGGGATTTTACCAAAAGCTTTAGCCTTAACCATGATTATTGTTAATTCCTCCTGTTTAATTTTAACCTTTAGCCGAGGAGGATGGATTGGATTAGTGCTATTACTGTTTACCTTTTCCATTCTATTATTATACTGGTTCAGTATTCGATTTTCTCCCTTTTGGCGACAATGGGCTTTACCCATAGGTTTAACTGGATTAACCCTTTTCCTATTATTCGCAGTGATATTTGTTCCCCCAGTTCGAGATCGGGTAGCGAGTATTTTTGCTGGACGGGGAGATAGTAGTAATAACTTTAGAATTAATGTTTGGATGTCGGTGATTGAAATGATTAAAGATCGCCCCATCTTAGGAATTGGCCCTGGAAATGTAGCTTTTAATAAGATTTATCCTCTTTATATGCAGCCTCGTTACACCGCTTTAAGTGCCTATTCAATTCTTTTAGAAATTACCGTTGAAACTGGCATTATTGGTTTAAGTTGTTTTCTGTGGTTATTAACAATAACCTTTAATCAAGGATGGATGCAATTAAAACGACTCAGAGAGTTAGGAAATATCCAAGGATTTTGGTTAATGGCAGCAATTTCCACTTTAGTTGGAATGTTGGGTCATGGATTAGTTGATACGGTTTGGTATCGTCCCCAAGTTAATACTTTATGGTGGCTCATGATTGCATTAATAGCCAGTTATTATCAACCTAAACCTCGAATTTTATCCGATGAAGTTCAGACGTATTGAAATCCCTAATTTCTTCTCTCCTTCGGTGTCCTGTCCCCTTCCAATACGTCTACAAATCGGTTATTCAAGGGTTATCCAATCCTCATTAATGCTTCTAATTCTTCGGTGATAGTGTAGTCAAGGGTTCCTAAAATTGCAGGAGGAAAGAAGTTTTTAATTGAAGACCAAAGTTCCTGAGCTTGTTTAACTTTTTCCTGGGAATAAAATGCACCAGCAACCGTAGAAGTAGAACTGTAGCACAACAATAATTCCATAGTCAGATTCTCACAAGTCGATGATGTTTACCTGTACTCAGTAAAACCTAAGTTGCTGAATTTCTACTCATTGTTGTGCTAGTTTTTGATGTGATCCCTCAATACCTAGACAGTCAACACTTCAACTCCGATGGATGGGTCTTAAGGTGATCTGGAGTGAGGTAACTCCCTAGGACAGTTTGTCAAACTGGCACAATCTTTTTCTAGTTGACTGTAATTTGTAGTGTTTTTCTACTCTAACACAATAATATAGGTTTCAGGACAATCGAGGAAACATTCAAGTCCAGGTGTAAGAATTGAAACCCTTAAAATCCGCGAATTTACAGGGATTTAATCATCTGTGATCACAGGTCTAAGTAATTTACCTTAAAGTATCTTCCATTTTGAATAAAACCCTGTATTATATGTAAGGTAAACAAAGAGAAATATCACAACTTCCTTAATAACTCAGGAAAGTTGCATTTTCTGAAGGGTAAGGTCAGAATAACTCAGGAAATTCTGGGTGTCTTATTGACAAAAGTGGTTTCCTTGAGTTAAGAATAGCTTTGGTGAGTGAAGTGTTTTTATTCCCAATCTTTCCTAATTTCTCGCTAGAATTTTAGGAACTGGGAACCCTCACTACTCATTCAGCCGATATTAAAGTCAGGGGAATACAAAAGTGACTTGTATTGCACTCAATTTAAGCGTTCTAGGAATCGAGAATCTTCAATTGAATAGCTTCAAGTTGCTTCAAACTATGTCCCTGAAAACCGAAAGAGTTAAACCTCAATCTGGGTTTAATATTGAACTTCCCTTTCAGAACTATTTCTGAGATTAAGGGGTGTTGTTTCTCAATCTAGTTAGTTACCTATTTCCAATCTTCTTGAGATCTCCTATGAAAAAGTTTGCTGTAGTGTTCACGGGTTTAGCAATAGCTTCTTCTTGTTTATTAACGGCTTGTGGTGGTAATACCACCACTGAAACTACCCCTGCTCCTGAAGCTTCTCCAGCAGCAACCACTGCTCCAGCAGCTTCTCCTTCTCCAGCAGCGACTACTTCCCCAGCAGCGACCACTGCTCCAGCAGCTTCTCCTTCTCCGGCGGCTTCTCCCAAATAAGGGAATTAATTTTACCGGATTCGATTTTATTTCCTCTCCCATTACTCAGGGGAGGAAATTGTTTTTATTTAATGAATCAGTCTCACGGTAACTTATAACTGGCGACTCGAATTCTAACTTCTCCTTCTTGGGGGTTATGACTGAAAATAAATGCACCTGATGCTGATTCTCCGCCAGAAAGATAATCAATTTGTTGTTCTCCCTGTTCAATGACTGTTCCATTCAAGTAAAATTCTCCAATTACTTGTACTGATTGTGCGGTTTCTCCTCCTTCATTGATGACGGTAAAGGGTATATAAAATTGTTCCTGTTCTTGGCGTATCATTTCCCGTTGACCCAAGGTTAAAACTGGAGGTTTATGTTTTTGAATTCGCCAACTATAAATTACCAATCCCAACAACAGTCCCAGAATAACGATAGCAATACTAAAGCTAAATTTTTCAGCTATTGAGAAATTCGATTCTGATGAATTTTGATTCGATATATCATCTTTAATCATATTGCTAAACGTCCTGCTGCTCCTCCAACGGTTGCCGGAAGGCCTAAAATTAAAGTCGAGCGTAGCCATAAAAACCAAGGATCACTAAAATTTAATTTCTGAAAGAACCACAGCATAAAAACGGAAGCGATTAGAGAAATTAAATAAGAAAAAATGGTTTCGGTGTGGGGCGATTGAAATAATCCTTGCTGATGATGACGCTTTTGTTGATTGATAAAACCCGCCGCAAAAACAATTCCATAGGAAATGATTAAAGAGGCTATAATAATAGCAATTAACCCAGGAGGAGAAGTTGCACCCGCAAGAATCCGCACTTCATCCGTAGGCGCAATATTAAAGGCAATAAACATCGCTCCAATAAAGGTAGCACTGATATCATCCACTGTGTCTTTTAAATTGATTTTATGCGCTTTCAAAAAAGTGGATTTTTCGGGCTTTTTCTGTTGAGATGATGAGGAAGGTTTAGAGGGTTCATCACTTAACATTAACTCAGCTAACGCAGCACCAATGGCAAAGGGAATGCTTTCTAAAATAATTTTTCCCAGAGCTTCATTGAGGGGAGTCTTTTGATTAATTTCTTTTAGTAATATTAAAATTAAGGTGGTACAAACTAACCCAATAGCCAAAGCTTCAACACTTTCTAAAAGTGTATTTTTTAACGTTTTCTGTTGATGACGACGAAATCCAGAGACTCGGTTTAATAAAAACACAACAAAGTAGGTAATTCCCAATAGCGTTAGCATTAAAGGGGGTTCTGTAAAGGAACCAATTTGCCAAACTTCCATTGTATATAACAGGGGAATTCCAAATAAAAATCCCCCGGACATTCCTCGCACCAGTTCTTGGCACTCAAAAGACCAAGATTTTGAACGATTTGCAGAATAGACTTGCTTTTTCATTCATCTTAAAGGAGATAAGCTGTTATAATTAATAATAGGAAATAGGGAAATCATTAAGCATCTTACTCCTAATGAGTAATTCGTAATTTTTAATTCTTAACGCCTGCTAAATCATCGGTTTTAGCTGCCATAATAAAGTCATTTTGATGTAACCCTGAAATAGCATGAGTCCACCAAGTTACCGTAACTTTTCCATATTCTGTTAATAAAGCAGGATGATGATTTTCTAATTCAGCAATTTCACCCACTTGATTTGTAAAAGCTAAAGCCGTTTTAAAATCTGGGAATGAATAAGATCTTTGTAGTCGGGATTCTCCATCTACTTCAATTAAATGCCAATAAGGAATTTGAGGTTTGAGGGCAGCAATTTCCTCTAAACTCACGGGAGTTGATTTTTGATGGCAAGCCTCACACCTTTGTTGAGTTAAAGATGTCATTTTTATCTCCTTAATATAATCAATTAAGTTTGATTTTTAAACTTATTTATTGAATCAGCATAAAAAAAAACGGATTAAATATTATCTATCTACAGAGAGAATTTTGCGGTTTCATCTTTGCCTATTGAGACTCATAGGTAATTTGTTCCGATTGATATTGGGGGGGTTCAACATGAATTAAAATTCTGACCGGACTAAAACGGTTTTCTAATTCTGTTTCAACTGCTTCTGTAATACTGTGGGCTGTTTCTACATCTGTTGCTTCCACAATCATGTGCATTTCAATAAAAACTTGCCGTCCAATCATCCCACGAGACGCAATATTATGGCAATTTACGACACCGGGAACAGACATGGCAATCTCTTTAATGGTTTCGGGATCAATCACCATTTGATCGACTAACCAAGGCAAATTTTCTGTTAATACACTCCAGCCACTTTTAAATACTAATAAGGCTACGGGAAACGCTAAAATTACATCTAAATATTGCAATTTAGGCAAATTCCAAACTTCTCCTTGCCAAATTCCAATTAATCCTCCAAGCACCATAATGGTTATCCAAACATCACTCATTGTATGTTTAGCATCGGCTACTAAAACAGCACTGCCTAAACGCTGTCCAGCAGTCCGTTCATAATAAGCTACAAAAATATTAATCCCTAAAACAATCAACAAAATCCATAATTCATGAGGAGAAATTTTGACAGGTTCACCTCCTCTAAAAACTCGTTCCACGGCTCCACTTAAAATTTGAAAACAGGCAATTCCCAAAAAAACACCAACACCCAAAGCCCCTAACGCATCGAATTTTTGATGTCCATAGGGATGTTCTCGATCCGGTTTGGGAGAGGCAAAATGATTCGTAACTAACCCTAAAACATTATTAGCACTATCTGTTACACTATGGAGGGCATCAGCGAGTAAGCTCAAAGACCCTGTTATGGTTCCGATAATCACTTTAATCGCCATGACTAACAGATTTAAACCGAGTGTTAGTAATAAAACCCATTGAATTTTTGAACGATTATCCTGAACCATAAAACCTCCCCTTTGAAACTTTGAGGCTAAAGGAAAACTTTTTTTAGAATATCATCTTCTCTAATTAAATTAGCTATTGAAATTAATTTTCATTTCGGTTAACTTAACAGTAAAATCAGATTAAAGGATTTTAAGTGTTGTTTTGAATAGGTTTTCTATGTCTGCTTCTCCACTCACACTCAATTTAACTCAAGGTTCTGTCTCTCTGCGGTTTACCCCCGAAGCCGCCCAGAATTTAAAAGGGGTGCTCGATGAAATCATGCAAAAACTCAAAGCGGTGGCGGCAAAAACAACTCCAGGAAGTGGTAAACCCACCCCTCAAAAACCGATTGAATATCAATATACCGGGGATATTTTTTTAGAAGTTTTTTGTAACCCTAATATTTGGCCAAGTCCCTTTGCGGCGAAAGTCTTGATTACAGTCCGCGATGAACGCATTAAACTCATGACTGAAGCGGAACTCACCCGAATTATTGATGATGTGAATCAATACCTCGACCAAGTAAGGGAATAAGTTGTTAGAATATACAAGCAAAATCGGGCTTTTTTTGGCTTAGGCTAACTCATCCCGAACAAATCTACCAAACGCTGATCACATTCAAGCTTGAATCCTATCTAAATTGAGGAATGTTTTGATTCTGATGAATCCTGAACACTTAACCGACCTACTCCACAAAGGATTTCGCGTCACCCTTGGCGCGACTTCTTCCCTGATTGAGATCCTACAAGATCCTTACAAACGCAATGAGAATCTCGGAAAAATTCAGTCACAGGTTAGCGAATTAGCTGATGAATGGGCTGAAAAAGGAAAAATGACCGAGCAAGAAGCTCGCAATTTTGTGGATACGATCCTTTCTCAACGTCATCAGAACGTTAATACAGACACAACAACGGTAACAACTTCGTCTTCTGTTCCCTATCCCTCAACAGTTCCAAGTGGGTCTGACCCAGAACCTATCCGGGAAATTCAAGACCTCACAACTCAAATCGCCGAGTTACGAGATGAATTAAAACACCTACGCGAATCCAATTCTTCTCACTAATAACGATTAATCCCGCCTCCAAAACTCAACTATTGGGATCAGAATTGATCGGAATTGGGCTCCAGAGGAACGGGCGGGATTATCGTTTTCAGTCTTATTGCTTGATATCTAATCGCAGAATCTATCCTGAAATTGTTCAATTTCATACTGCCATCGATACCACATCGCACGAGCTTAAATTTTAACTTTATTATTCGTTCCCAAATCTCAGATCTTGAGGAAGGTTCCTTCAAACTGCCAGGATTAATCCTAAGTCAACTCATTGATTACGAATTCAAGATATTTTAGACTTAAGACATCGGAAATCAGCAAGGCTTGAAAGAGCCAATAGATTGAGTTTCTAACTTGACCTGGATCAGTAGACCCATAAATTTGAGACTACAGATGCAGGAGCCAACATTTAGCGAACTAAAAAGTGTGAAAAATCTTTTGTGTTTTAAAATTCAGTCGAGATTTTAATCGTTATCCCAGGTTTCATGGCCAATTAAGTCGCCAATTCGATCTCTGAGCAAGAAATTGCACTCTTCCAACTCACACTCCACACAAGCCCATTCCCGCGCTGGAATATATTGGCAAAGTGTATAGATGGGTTGCTGACGGCTCACAATTCCCTTGGTGACGAGTTGGCGGGCTTCGTCTTTGATCACATCTAATGAATATTGGACAGTGGTGTAAGTCATAGTTCGCCCTCTTGGGGTTGCCGGAGAAGTTTTTGGCATCACTATTAATATAATCGAAAAATTGATTTTAGGAAAGGTTTTTTTTCAGTATAAGCCAATACAAATACCAGGGCTTTTTCCATAAAAATCTGAAAAGCCCCTAGACATACGCCCAGGACGTAGGTTAAGCCTTCCGAAGTTTTTCTGTGATCACCGTCTGGATTGATGATCAGACACTATTCTTAACTTTTTCTTAAATTCCCCAGAGAACTTTTAATGCAATCTCTTGTGCAACCGACGTTTGACCATAGGAGAAAACAAAAGGAGTTTTAGGGGGAATTTGAGGTAAAAACTGTTCTAGGGTGTAGGGACTTCCGTAAATTACAAGCCCCTGTAACTGATTCTGTCTTAATAGAATATTTAACCAATCTTGAGCAATTTGCGTTAACCCTGAACTATCACGGAAGGCATTCGCGCGAATAAAGACTTGCAGTAAGGTCGGATCAGAAGAAATACGGAGTGATGAATCATTTTGCGAATCCGAAGATACCGGAGCATGACAATCAACCAGTTGTAACCGATAACCCAACTGGGCTGGACGAGCGATCGCCGGGGTATGATTTCCTAAAATCCCACAATTGAGCAAATCATCGACAATCACCAAATTTCGCATCGGTTGCGGAGTCTGAGGAAGAACTAACGGTAAGGTTCCTCCCTGTTTTAGAGAATCCTGTAAAATTGTCCTCACCAGTTGTTGAGAGGTCGGTTGAGATAGGGAATCAAATAAAGTCTTGGGATCTCGATGCGGGAAACAATAGGACTCCGACCGTTGCCAGTCTGGAAATACCTTGGCTTTTGCCTGCCAAATTCGCTGCACAGATACTTCAATTCGTTCACGAGAAATCCGACCCTCAGCCACCGCCGTACAAACAGCTTTAATCGTTACTTGGGGATCAAGGGGCATTAATAAAATATCCGCCCCCGCTTCAACCGCTAAAATCGCCGCCTCTTCGGGACTATATTGTTTAGCGATCGCCCCCATCACTAAAGCATCGGTCACCACCAACCCCTCAAACCCTAACCGTTGTCTTAATTGACCCTGAACAATGGCCGGAGATAAGGTAGCCGGACGTTCCGTATCCCAAGCGGGAATTAATAAATGCGCCATCATCACCGCATCCACCCCCGATGCCATACTCGCAATAAAAGGGGGTAATTCCACCTGAGCTAAACGTTCATCCGCGTGGGGAATTACAGGTAATTCTAAATGGGAATCAATCGCCGTATCTCCATGACCCGGAAAATGTTTCGCTGTTGTTAATACCGGATAACCTTGACATCCCCGAATAAAAGCCGTTGCTAACTGACTCACCCGTTCTGGAGTTTCCCCAAAAGAACGAACATTAATCACCGGATTTTTAGGATTATTATTAACATCTACGACCGGAGCTAATATCCAATTTAAGCCTACCGTCAGAGCTTCTTGGGCGGTAATCGCCCCCATTTTTTCCGCATAAAATTCGGCTTGTTCCAGGGATTGATTTGCTAACGCCCCAATTGCCATCAGAGGCGGAAACCAAGTCGCCCCTGCAAATCTCTGACCGACCCCCTCTTCCACATCGGCAGCCACCAATAACGGAAATTTAGCCCAGGATTGCAATAATTGAGTCCGAGCCGCCAATTCCGCCACACTCCCATCCACTAAAATGACTCCTCCCACGCCCAAATCCTGTAACCAATATTGCAAGCGCTGGGCCGGAGGTTCCCAAAGGGAATAACGAATTTGATGATCAAATAAAAAACCAGAGGCGCGCACCACGACCATCTGGGCTACTTGTTCTGCTAAAGAAAGAGTCATAAATGGGCAGTTATCAGTTATCAGTTATCAGTTATCAGTTATCAGTGTTGGCTGACGATTGACAGTTACACAGTACAGAATAAGGAGCGTTAATTATTTTTTTCTCTCCCCCGCTCCCCTTATCCCCTTATCCCCTTGTCCCCTTGTCCCCTTGTCCCCCTGTCCCCTTGTCCCCTGCCTTCTACTCCTCTTCCCCATAATCACTAAAGTCTTCTTCGTCAGGTTTGCGGTTGTGGGCAATTTCGTTTAATAAGGTTAACATTTTGTCTCCCCGTTCCAAGGAACGATCTTCTAAAAAAATCACTTCTGGAGTACGACGCAAACGAACGCGCTGACCTAAATAGGAACGGATATAACCCGTTGCAGACTTTAACCCTTCCATCGTTTCTCGTCTAGCCTCTTCCGTCCCATAAATACTGACAAAAATTTTGGCGTGTTGTAGATCACCTGAAACATCTACATCCGTAATACTCACCAGACCACTGCCAACACGGTCATCTTTAATCCCATCAATCAGGATCTGACTGACCTCCCGTTTAATTTGTGAAGCCACACGGGACACTCGACGATCTGTAGCCATGATTACGACCCCCTCAAACAGTCTTATTCTTCCACTGTCTCAAGTTTAACGTGCTTATTTCTCATTTGACCGCTAAAATCCCGATAATTGGGGGATTAAGCCCCATGATATCTTACGGATTGAAGATCATTTCTGGGTTTGTTAATGGAAAAAGAGTTTGAAATCCGGCAAAAAGTAAGAGTGATTGCCATTCCTCCCTATGTGAAAACAGCCGAACCCATGCCAATTTTACGGCCATCAAGTGTGATTAAACTCGGTGAAGTCGGTGTTGTGATTGATAGACGACCCGGTGGCTATTGGGGGGTTTTATTCTCCAAAGGAGCCTTCTTACTGGATAGTCAATATATTGAAGCCGTAGAACCCTATAAAGAGGAGGAGACGATGAAACATACTTAAATTGAAGCGATCGCAACAAAGAGGAAACAACCGTTCCTACTCTACAAAACGATGCCACCCCTTGAAGAGATGGCATCACCCACAGAAAAAGGTTAGTTTAGAACAACACCTTTACCACAGACCTCGGACAGGGGGTGGTGGCGGCGGTAGTGGGGGTGGGGGTGGCGGTAGTGGGGGTCGGGGTGCAGGTGGTGGTGCTGGGGGTGCAGGAGGGAAATTTACTTCTTGCAGTGAACACCCAGCTTTTCCATATTGAGAGGCTTTCTTAAACAGAGAATCGAGATTCCCGGCTAGACCCTTAACTTTATCCACTGTCTCAGGAATATTGCCGATATCAACGTATGCTCCAGGGGTGGGATAGTTATCGAGAATATCCAAGAAAGAGAGTTTCCCGTCTGCACTGAGGGCATTGATCAAGGCTGCACGGATTGCTGTCCCGTTCATCGCAGCAGTGCTATTCGAGATTCCGGGTTTTCCGCGATGCAGTCTAATCGTTTTCCCCACCGCATTCGTTAATTCTTCACCTTCTGGGGAGGTGATAATGCAAGTAAAAGGTACTAAATCAAAACCGACCTCTAAGGTCATCAGACCTCGAAGGGTATCAGGTTCGATTTTAGAGGCCTTAACGATTTGGCTAATCGTTTTGGTCATTTCCCCAGTTTCGGCAAAAGTCTTTAACTCACTGATTAAGATGGGGACTTGGAAAGGGCCGTAGGTCAGAATTACACGATCTTCTCCACAGAATACCGTGCGATCCGCGTTAGGAAAATCGAGAATCGGTGAAGGGACTCTCATATAATCCGGGGATGGGGGGCAAGCGCTAGGATGGTGCGCTTTTGCTTGGGGAATCATAACAGCAGTGTTGCTGAATAATACCCCAGCTAGTACCCCCAAAATTAATCTCGGTTGTAGTCTTTGAGGTTTGGGTATTTTCATTATCAACTGATAATTGCAAAAAAATCAGTGTGTTTTGACTTAACAGCTTAAATGGTGTTGCCAAGTTTCACAAGAGTAAAGTCCAATTTTTTAGAAGAGTAGGGAATAAATTGTCGGGTGTAGGGTCTAAAGCATAGCGTGTAAGGTTTAGGGTGTGGGCTATAGAGCCGACATTAACTGGGTAACAGAATTAATAGGGATTTTAGAGATTGTAGTGCTAATAGCAAGACAACTGTACCCGCAATAATAATTGTGGCAGGAACGAGAAGACTCTGTAGACGACGTAAGGTTTGTTCAAGTTCCTCTTCATAGTAATTTGTGAGTTTTTGTAAGGCTAAATCTAATCTTCCCGTCGCTTCTCCGGTGCGGATCATTTGCAAAGCCACCGCAGGTAAACGCCCTTCTAAGCTTTGACTCAAGGTTTTTTCGGCAGGTATTTGACCTAATGCAATGGTAATAGTAGCTTTCATTTCCGATTTCGGAATATGAGCGCGAATTAATTCCAATGCGGCTAACAACGACATTCCACAACTCAGGGGTAATTTTAATTCTCCCAAATACAACATCATCCGGGCTGTGGCAATTTTTTTCACCAAGGGTAAACGAGGCACAATTTTAGGAATCGCCAATCCAATCACCGCTAAAATTCCCAACACGAAAAACCACCCCTGACCCGATAAACCCGATAAATAACATAAAGTGAGTACCAACAGGGCAATACTGATAGCTGTAGTAATAGCAGCAAGGGTGACAGATTGATACAGTTGTTGATGACGAGCTTGTTGTTCCTCAATCTCAGCAATTCGATAGCAAATTTCCGGTAACATCCCCTGGGATTCTCCCAGTTGGATCAAACCAATTGTCCAACGGTCAAAATATCGGGATGCTAAGGCTAAGGCGGAGGCTAAATCAGCCCCTCTTCCTGTTGCTGCTATCATTTTATTGAGATAACGGCTTAATTGAGGATAGCTTTCTTTCCCCACCAAAGTTAAGCTCTGCTGTACCGTTAAGCCGGAGTTAAATAATGTTGCCAATTGGAAGAAAAAAAGAGCTTTTTCGCGGGGAGTCATTAGGGAACTGGGTGTTACTGCTTGAGGGCAGAAGTTACAGAGGTGAGGATAGGTGAAGGTTGGTTCATCATCTATCCTCAACTGGATGCTCTATTGTGCCAAAAAGGAACCCTAGAATCAAGGGTTGTTGGCAATTTTAAGAGATCCGTTGACCATTAGCCCATCTCAACCGGAGTAATATTCCGTTCCTTGAGAGGTGATTCAACTTCGGTAAGCCTTAATTAGAAACCGGGTTGCTTGATCAAACGTTGAATTTCCACCCCTAGATAAAATCAAAAACCCGGTTTTTATAAATTACAACCCTAAATCCAGTTTCCAATATTTGAGAGTTCCCGTATTTTCAGCAACAGCATCAATCACCCTTAACTGCCAATTCCCTTCGGCTGGAAGATTGAGAAACTGTCTTAAATAAAGTGTGTTTTGTAAGGTGTAGGTGGTTTTTAATTGAGTTTTAACCCCTAAAGTTCGATTTTGAAGTAAGACTTTATCCCCATTGGGTGCAACTAACCAAACTTCAAGATCTCCTAAGAAACTATGTTCAATTTCAACTGTTACCTGAATATCTTGAATAGGACTGGTTTCTGTAATCGCAATTGAACTAATCAGACCATTCGGATTATTATCAGGAATAGCTAGACTTTGACTATTTTCTTTGGAAATATTGCGAGAAATTTGTTGCTGAACCATGCGTTTATTTTGTGCCATTTGTACCGCTTTAAACGCATTGACTTTGCCATAGCCAAACCATTGAGAATAGCCATTTTTATCATAATTTCCCATGCGAATTCCTAACTGAGGATCAGGATCAGAATCCACAATTTTATCTGAACTTTGTTCAAGAATTCGTCGGACTTCTTGGGCTGTTAAATTCGGATTAGCAGATAACACTAAAGCTGCAACCCCAGCCACAACCGGAGTCGCACTAGAGGTTCCACCGAAATAGGGTGTAAAATCCGATTGATCATAACCGGCGGCTCCCATGCGGTCAGTCGTAAATACCCCTAATCCAGGTAACGTTCCTTTCAAAACCGGAGGAGTACCAATATATCCGGTTTCTTGTAACCACATTCCGGGTGGCGCATTATTACTGGGAGCGCAGACACAAACCCCGGTTCCCCAGTTACTATAAGCCGATTTTTTACCCAGACTATTAGAAGCAGAAACCGCAATGACATCAGGATGAACTGCAAAACCAGATAACCATTTAACCCGACCCTTAATAATATCATTAGGCCAGCCGGATTCATCGAGTATTCCATTAACGGGACGATTCGCATTTCCCGCCGCAAAAATAATTACACAACCTTTACCCTGACGACCTTTAGTTGCAGCTTTATTAATAACAGCTTTTTGACGAACTGATAAAGGAAAATAAATGGCACTCGCCCCCCAACTACAGGAAATAACAGAAGCTCCTTTATCAATCGCCCAGTTAAAAATTTGTTCAACGGATTCATCATCTAAAAACCCTGTTGTCCGAATCGGCATTAAAGCACAACCGGGTGCTACCCCAACAATTCCTTGGCCGTTTTCTTCCGCTACAGCCACCCCTGCACAAGCGGTTCCGTGATTATCCGTTGGAACTTCGGGAAGGGGTAAACTATCTCGACCCTTTAAATCCAAAGGCGCAACAATTTTACCAACCCCTTGAAAATCCGGGTGATTAATATCAACAGAATCATCGCTAATTGCCACAACAATAGAACGAACTCCTCTGGTAATATCCCAAGCTTGTTCAGCCGAAATATGGCAACCTGCTGCCATTTGATTACCTTCATTACAATGTAAATACCATTGCTTACTGTACAGGGAATCACGGGGAACATAATGGGGCTGACTTCTAATCACAATATTCGGTTCAGCCAATAAAACCTGAGTATTTCGAGTTAAACGATTGGCAATTTTTAAAGGATTGTCTTGAGCTTGAGTTGTGATTTCATAAACAAAACCATTCGGTATCCCTTCTATCGGTTTTAACTCTTTTAATCCTAGTTCTGAAGTAATAGACTCTCGTGTTGAAGCATCAACTTCTTCTTGAAACTGAATGGTCAGTTGATTAGTTAAATAAATCACTGAGGTGGGATCGTTATCCAGTTGGTAAACATGACTGGCAAAGTCAATATACTCGGAATTCCGGGCTAATGCCATCGCCTCATCCAATTGATTGGGAGCCACTGTAACTTCCTCTAAGGCTGGAGGAACACTATTGGCGTGTTGCATTGGAATCGGTGGCTGTGGTAAATCTTTCATTCCAGAGGTACTGGGAGATAATCTGACCGTAAAGCGATCAGGAACTTTATGCAGAATTAATTCCTCTCCACCCCGTTGCAAAACATTACTGATACTCTCGTCAGGGACGCCAATTCCTTGATAGTTTTGTTGCGAAGCATTAGATGAGTTAACTGGTGATGTCATATTTAATCTATCCTTTCTCCTCAAAGGTTTAAATTCACATTCATAATGTAGATCTATCTATTCTGGACGGTTTGGCAGAAAACAAATAAAATCCTGGCTCCCCACCCCCCAAAAAAAATATAACCTGTCTCGGTAAAGCTGGGATGAGGTTACTGACACAGTATGGGATTGGTCAAGATCAATGATAAGATCCATGAAGTTTAATGTTTTTTTTATCGCGTTCGCGCAATTGAGTCATGGTATCCTCTGGAACTGTTAGCTTCCTTCAACGTACAGCCTACCTATCTATCCCTTTGATGATGGCTTGGGGTGTCTTAGTCCCGCTCGGTGTTAATGCTCAAGAATCTTCTCCCACCCTTTCACCAGGGGATGTACAGTTGAGGGATGGCACAGAAACGGAGGTTGCGCCGCCATCGGGTGAGCCGGTGCCGCTTAATCCTAATGATATTCGTCCTTTGTCCTTGGATAGTAGTTTTTTAAGTATTGAGGGCGGGAAACGGTTAATGCAAGAAGCTGATACTGCTGTTTCCAGTGAAAATTACGCTGAAGCCGAAAAAAAACTTCAGGAAGCGCGTCAAGTTTTTAACCAATTATCCAATTTTTATCAACAGTTAGCGACCAGTTTTTCGGGTGTTGATAACCGCATTGCAGACAGTCATCGGAATGCGGCTCGTGAAACAGCACAAATGCGCGATACCGCCACCTATCAATTAGCATTATTACACCGAGCTAAAAATCAACCAGAACTCGCTGTTCCCCTATTAATTCAGATTATCCGATCCCAAGCACCCACGAGAGATTTAGGGAAAAAAGCATATCAACAGTTACTCGAATTAGGATTTGTAACTGATCCCTTTCCCCGCACAGGTAACGCAGAAACCCAACCTACTTCTGCTGCACCATAGTGGTAAGGGGAGCAGGGGAAGAGGAGGAGCAGGGGGAGAAGGGGAGCAGGGGGAGAAGAGGAGCGGGAGAGGAAATTATTAACGTCTAACTTCGCACTCCGCACTCTACACTCCGTACTCCGCACTCCGCACTCCGCACTCTACACTCCGCACTCTGTAACCAAACAGTCAACATCTAAAATATTTAAACACTATCGTTCAGGAATAGAGATGATTACACTCAATCAAGTTGAAGCAATGATTAAGTCGGAATTGCCGGATGCGTTGGTTCAAGTTCAAGATTTGGGAGGAGGCGACCATTTACAAGCAATTGTGGTGTCTGCTGAATTTGAGGGTAAAACGTTAGTCAAACAACACCAAATGGTTTATAAGGCTGTTAAAGAAGCAATGGCAACAGAAGCTATTCATGCCTTAGCATTAAAGACCTATACCCCTCAAGAATGGCAAAAAAACAGCGAAGTAGCTTAATTTTGATTTGGTTTGGGCAGAGATTAATGCTCAAATTCTCAAAAATAGGTTAAACTCAAATCGGAGAATGTGCAATCGTTTTGCGTCTCTATTTTCTGATCTCAATCCAACTCATTTGATTTTATTAATTCTCGAAAGAACCATGACTCCAGAAGTAACAGAAAAAATTGAAAATCTCATCAAGAAAAACAAAGTCTTTGTCTTTATGAAGGGGACAAAGCTCATGCCTATGTGCGGTTTTTCTAATAATGTTGTGCAGATTTTAAATAGTTTAGGCGTTCCTTTTGAAACCTGTGATGTTTTAGAAGATTATGAAATTCGCCAAGGGATTAAAGAATATTCTAGCTGGCCTACTATTCCCCAAGTTTATATCAATGGTGAATTGGTTGGGGGTTCCGATGTGATGATTGAACTTTATCAAAAAGGTGAATTACAGCAGCTGCTAGAAGTCGCTCTAGCTTCATAAGATTGTTGTGGGGTGTTGGGTGTGGGGTGTTGGAGTGCGAAGTGCGAAGTACGGAGTGCGAAGTGCGGAGTGCGAAGTTGGAAGTTAATAATTTCCCCTCCCGCTCCTGTTCTCCCCCTGCTCCTCTTCTTTTCCTGCTCTCTCTATCTCCCCTTCCCAAACCCTTTGCTGATAGCCTTCCTAATAATAGTCTACTTGAGGTTGAGGCATCGGCATTTCAAAATTTGAGGGATCGTAAATGTATCGGGTTGCTTCTTCCTCCAAACGACTAATTAAATAGGGTTCTAAAGTATTAGTGTGTCTGAGTGCTGCCAAATAACCGTCCAAATATAACCTGAGATCATCATAGCGATAACCTCGATTCCACATCTCGACAAGGGCGTCGGTGAGTTTTTGATAATGGCGAATGGTGAGTGTGTCCTGAAGCATAGTTTTAATGGGGTTTGAGTAGTGACTACTAGATTCAACAAGGATGGGTTCGCCATCCGGTCATTTTATTAAGAGTTTAATCATTGGGCAAGTCCGACACTGACTAGGGAGGTTAGAAAGGACTAAAGGGACAGTGACTTGTCTATCTCTATGTTAACTCCCTTTATCTTAACTTCTTCTCCCCATCACCCGGACTTCCTTTTCTTACTTTTATACTTTTGACGGAATAAGCTGATTGCAGAGTAACAGGAGCTACAAAATCAGAAAGATTACCCTGTTACCCTGGAAGTCAATATTGAAGAAGGAAGCTCGTATCCGTGGGATCTGCTTGTATTTCAATTATTGAAGGAAACCCGCATTTACGATCACTCTTGGGTTGGCATTTACAGCACGTTGGTTACTTGGTTTATCAAGCTGCTGATTTGCATAATGGAAGGGATATCTTCTATGCTCATCAACCCAATTTAGTGATTTTGGATGCTGAACTGCCAGAGGGGAATAGTTTGGAATTTTGCCAATGGCTTCAGCAGCAACGACAATCGTTAATTCTGATGTTGTCGGCTCGCACAACGGAATCGGATATTGTCCGAGGCTTGAGAGCGGGTGCTGACGACTATTTAGCAAAACCCTTTGGAATGCAGGAGTTTTTGGCGAGGACAGAATCCTTGATACGGCGTAGTCGCACGATTGTTCCGCCAACAACCTTGGATTATGGAGCGCTCAAAATTGACTTGGTACAACGTCGAGTTCGTTTACACAGTCAATTAATTGAACTCACGCCCCAAGAATACAGTCTGCTTTATGTTCTCGCACAAGCTTGCGGAGAACCGTTGAGTCGTTCAGAACTATTGCGACGAGCATGGCCAGATTCTATTGATAATCCCCGCACGATTGACACTCATGTTCTGTCGTTACGGAAAAAAGTAGAAACTGACCCCCGCCAACCGAATTTAATCCAAACGGTTCGTAATGTTGGCTATCGTCTCAATTTAGAAATTCTGAAAGCGGAAACCGTTCGCACCGCCAGACTCAATGGCAAATATCCACCAATTCGCGTGAAGACCGGAAGTGGCTAATCCCTAAGCTGAAACTTCTTACTATTAGAGCGTTAATTGTTGGCGGTCTAATCGTTTATTTTAATGATTCCCAATTCTCCTGGGATTGTTGCAGGGTCAGGGCTGTTATTGGCTCGGGATCAAGTCCTGTAGTGAATTTATCTCTAAGTGAAGATGGGGAGTTAACCGCAAACTCTGGAATCAAACCAACCCATTACTGTTATCGGTAGAAAGTTGGAATTCTTGGCGATGAAACCACTGTGGGAGAATTTGCCGTTGTTCTTGCCAATATGAGCAAAAGCTTTTAATTAGAGCCTTAGCCCTGCCAAAAATAGACTAAGAATTAACCGTTAAACGGAGGATAATGGAGAGCCGTAGAAATTGTCCAAATATCCATTAAACCCAATAATAAACTACACCCAAATACAATAAAATACATCCAAGGTTGAGCCAAGGGACGTACATCCGTTGTATCAATTCCGGTTTTTTCTTGAACGATGGCTACAAACTTGGCAAATCCAGCCATTCGCATGGGGAGTAAATAGCCCTCTCCCGTCTGGCTCAAAAAATAATAAACCAGTCCCCCTTGTCCAGTAGTTCTGGGTTTTAAAGCTTTAATCTGACTCCAGGAAAGTGACCATCCCTTACGAAACCGGGGAAGAACAGTAACCCAAGGGGAATAGGTGACTTGAATTCCCTGCTCATCTACAATCACCCGTTCTGTTAGAAGACCATAAACAATGATCGCTCCTAGCCCAATTCCCATCGCCAGGAATAGGGGAGAAACGGGAGCTTGGACAGCTTGTGCCAAAAACGGCAACGGGAGCATCAACACAGTGTAAAGACTTAACAAGGTGATGCGGATAACAGCAGAAATGCGAAATACAGTGGGACTGGATAAAACGACAGGTTCAACGGTCATATTAAAAGCGTTTACAAATGGATTGACATTCCCCGCTCTGAAGAGACGGGGATTCTTAAGAGATTTTCACTCTTAAAGGCTGAGTCAAACAACCCCTACCCACTCCGGCAAAACCATTGTGGCTACTTTTCTTTCCGATATTGGCAGCGCCATTACAATCAGCATTAATCAAATGCCCTTGTTGAGAACAATACAATCCACGTTTAACCCGTTTTCCAGAAAATTGATATTTTTGGGACGGGTCAGGATTGTAGACGGGAATATGATCACCATCCAAGAAACTTGCCTTACTGGTGTAAGATTCTTCCTGTTCGTGATACTTCAATCCATATCGTTCACACAAGTTTTTGAGTTTTTGTCTCAAACTCCAATAGGGAATTTGAACAAAATTCTGATTGTTTTTAGCTCCGATATTGATTTCTTGTTTGATACCGGGATTAACGCCAATAATCACCGTTCCAATCTGGTGTTTGATACACCAATCAATAATATATCGAGCCGATTTATTCAGATAATCTCTAACAAAATTGTTGCGGTTAAGCGTCAATCTAGCTTGACGTTTTGTGGTTCCCTTGATTTTTTGCAGATCTTTGATACTCTGCAATCTTGCATTTTCCTTGTTAAACCATTGGTTAACTGCTTTAAGTGGTTTACCATCCAAAAGAAAGGATGCCCCAACGGTACTGACACAAGTAGCAAGATTATCAAGTCCCAAGTCAATGGCAATAGCGTGATCAGGATTAATATCTTGAGGTTCGGGTTCTGCTTCTACAACGTATTCAATTTCAAAGAACCGAGCATTGTATTTGGGTAGAATTCGCACCTCTTTCAATATCTTCCCATTTAACCGTTCAGGAAATGGAAGACGGATAGAACCGAATTCCTTTCTGAATGCGTTAGACATAGGGACTTCAAACCCTCCGTTTTTTACCTTGATGCGTGGCATAATCAACGGAAAGTAACCTTCTTTTGGAAGGTATTTGGGCAAACGAATTTGCTCAAATCGATACAATCCTTGTTTTGCTGCTTTAATCAAGTTAAAAACAGAACGGAACGACCGAGCTACCACTTTCAGTGTTTGCTGTGCAATATCGGTATTGAGAAGTTTGTAATTCTCGTTATCCTTGCATTGATGGTAGTTCGATTCATATCTCAAGTATCTTTGTTCAGAAAAATAGAACTGTCTAACCGAGTAAAGCCCTACATTGTAAAGGTTTTTACTCAATCTACACAGTTCTCTCAAGGCAAGGAACTCTTGCTTACTGAGGTCACGAATTTGACATTTTTGAGTCAGATACATCAATTAGTCCTCTGCCTACAGCTATTATATAGCGAAAGTAGATTTTGGTGTTGACAATCTAATAACTAGGCGGCTAAAGCCGCTAATCGGTTTTCCTCCTGGCTCTGAAGAGACAAGGTTTCCAACCTCTAGGAGGTCTTGATGACACCGAGCATCGCGCTGCATCAATGAACCGGGATCAACTGATAGTGCGATGGGTGTCATAATTTTGTTATCAAGGTTTTTTTTAAATTAATCAACAGCAGTTAAAGCTGGAGTTGTTAAAGGTTCCAGTTTAACTGTACGCTTACTGGTAAAAGTTCTCGGTTGTGTTAAAGGTTGAGCATTGAGTGTTAAAGGTTTGCCATCATAGTAAATAGACTCTTGATCAATCTGGAGTCGCTCACAAGGAATATTATCCGCAATAATAGCACTGGCCATACTCCCAGTATGAATTTCTAGGGTCGCTTGGGGAATCGCCTCAAACACTAAACGTTGTCCTGGGAATACTACCCGCTCAAAGTACCAGTTCGGAACGTTAGTAATGCGAGCGATCTGAATATGGCTGGTAGCATTAACATAGCAGCACAAAATTCGACCAGAACTATTCGACGGTAGGGGATCAAGAATTTGAGCCATATCTGAATCAAGGGGCTTTGAGCTAAACATTTTATGGATTACTTGTCACGTTAACATTTGCTGATCCCCGTTGGTTGTAACTGCGACTACCAATCAGCTATTGTACTCACCATTTTTTGGGCAAACTTCTCAACCCATTCAAAGGTTTCACCTGATTTTAAAGAAATTCTTTCAAAATTAAAATTCTGAAAAAAGTTGAGCTTCAGGGGATGGGGATCGATTAATCCCTGTCCCCTGTGCTTATCCAAACTTCATCATTTTCTCAGATTGGCAACCCTAAACGCACCAAAATTCGTTAGTGCGTAGCACTAGGGAACAGGGCCAGGGAATAGGGAATAGTAAGAAATGAAAGGATTTCGGAATTTAGAATTGTCCTAACTGTAATGCGTAGCGCTATAGTGTTAAGGAATGTTAAATGAAGTCGATATAACTTCACTGATTTTAGCCTTAGTTCCGCCTGACCCACAGCAGCCCTATGGAAGATAAGATCCTTTACGTCCGTCTCCCCTGTAACCCCATTTTCCCAATTGGGGTGGTTTATCTGTCTGATCACGTTCACAAGCTGTTTCCCACCGTTCAACAACGCATTTTTGATTTAGGGGCTGTTCCTCCTTTGGATTATGCTGCTGCATTGGATGCTTGTGTCGATGAGTTTCAACCAACATTATTAGTGTTTTCTTGGCGAGATATTCAAATTTACGCGCCTGTGGGCGGACGGGGTGGAAATCCTCTGCAAAATGCCTTTGAATTTTATTATGCTAAAAACCCTTTAATTAAATTACGGGGAGCGTTGGGCGGCTTAAAGTTAGCGTCGTCCTATTATACCGAACTGTGGCGCAATTTAGGATTAATTAAACGCGGATTATCTCGTTCTCAAAAATATAACCCTCAAGCGCGGGTTGTTGTTGGGGGCGGGGCTGTCAGTGTTTTTTATGAACAGTTGGGAACAAGTTTACCGAAAGGAAGTATTGTTTCTGTTGGGGAAGGGGAAAGTTTATTAGAAAAGTTATTAAGAGGGGAGGATTTAGCCGAGGAACGTTGTTATATTGTGGGAGAAACAACACCGCGAGATCGCTTAATTCATGAACAACCCATGAATTTTGAAAAAACAGCTTGCAATTACGATTATATTGAAACAATTTGGCCGGAATTTCAATATTATTTTCAAGACCAAGACTTTTATATTGGCGTACAAACAAAGCGGGGTTGTCCCCATAACTGTTGTTATTGTATTTACACGGTCATTGAAGGAAAACAAGTTAGAATTAATCCGGCTGATGAAGTTGTAGCGGAAATGCAGCAACTTTATAACCGGGGAATTAGAAATTTTTGGTTTACCGATGCTCAATTTATTCCCGCCCGTCGATTTATTGATGATGCGGTAGAATTATTACAGAAAATTCTTGATGCCGGGATGAGCGATATTCACTGGGCGGCTTATATTCGGGCGGATAATTTAACCCCTGAATTATGTCAATTAATGGCAAAAACGGGGATGAATTATTTTGAAATTGGCATTACTAGCGGTTCCCAGGAATTAGTTAGAAAAATGCGGATGGGATATAACCTACGAGTGGTTTTAGAAAATTGTCAAGATTTAAAAGCAGCCGGGTTTAATGATTTGGTTTCGGTAAATTATTCCTTTAATGTCATTGATGAAACCTTTGATACCATTCGTCAAACTATCTCTTATCATCGGGAATTAGAAGCGATTTTTGGGGCGGATAAAGTGGAACCTGCGATTTTCTTTATTGGGTTACAACCCCACACCCATTTAGAGGAATATGCCTTCAAAAAGGATATGTTAAAACCAGGGTATAATCCCATGAGTTTAATGCCTTGGACAGCCAGAAAATTACTCTGGAACCCAGAACCATTGGGATCATTTTTTGGGGAAATCTGTTTAGAAGCCTGGAACCGCAACCCCAATGATTTTGGACGCACGGTAATGGATATTTTAGAAGAACGTTTAGGACGAGCCCCCTTAGAAGAAGCGTTAAGCGCGCCGATTTCTGGGGAAAAACAGTTGGCTACTATTCGTTAATTCCGTTTCATCGGTGGGGTGTATCAGTGCGGTGCACGCATCCCACACGAAGCTATTATTAATATTATAAAGACTATAATAAAATTTTCTCGTTAAAGCCTAGCCATGATTGATATTAACTGGGATACCTTCTGTTCTGAACTATCAGGGATTGAAATTATTCGGGATCAAACCCAAGTGATGAAACTGTCTCAAGACTATTACCATTTCAGTCCGATTTTGCAACCGTTACTTAAGGATAAAACCGGAGATGTTGTGGTGCGTCCCACAACGGAAGCTGAAGTTTTACAAGTGGCTAAAGTTTGTGTGAAATATAAAGTTCCGCTTACAGTTCGGGGTGCGGGAACCGGAAATTATGGACAGTGTATTCCCTTAGAAGGGGGAGTAATTTTAGATATTTCTAAATTGAATACTATTAAATGGATAAAACCGGGTTTAGCTTGTGTAGAACCGGGGGTAAAATTAGCAGCATTTGATAAACAAGCGCGGGAAATGGGATGGGAATTACGCATGGTTCCTTCCACCTATCGGACTGCAACAATTGGAGGATTTATTGAGGGGGGAAGTGGGGGAATTGGTTCCATTACTTATGGACAATTACGAGATCGCGGTAACTTACAAGCTGCGCGAGTTGTGACACTGGAAGATGAACCAAATATCATTGAATTAAGAGGGGATGATGTGCAGAAAGTCAATCATGCTTATGGTACAAATGGAATTATTACTGAGTTAGAAATTCCCTTAGCTCCTGCCTATCCTTGGTCAGAAATTATTGTTACCTTTGATGATTTTATGACCTCGGCTCGATTTGGTCAAGCCTTAGCGTTATCCGATGGGGTTATTAAAAAATTAATCTCTGTTTGTGCATCTCCCATCCCCTCCTATTTTACTGCATTTAAAGATATAATTCCAGCCGGAAAACACGCAGCATTGTTAATGATTTCGGAAACCAGTTTAGAACCTTTTCAAGAATTAGTGAAGGAATATCAGGGAGAAATTTGTTATCAAAAATCCTCCCAGGAAGCCGGGAAAGGAACAACAATTATGGAATATACTTGGAACCATACGACGTTACACGCTCGGAGTGTAGATCCGTCTATTACTTATTTACAAACTTTATTACCTGCGGATCGAAAATTAGAATTATTGGAACATCTTTATGATCATTTTGGGGATGAAGTCATGCAACATTTAGAGTTTTTAAGATTGCATGGAGAAATGCACCCCGCCTCTTTACAGTTAGTTCGATTTACCACAGAAGAACGGTTAAATGAAATTATTCGTTATCATGAAGAACGAGGTGCTGTTATTTTCAATCCCCATACTTATATTTTAGAGGATGGAGGGATGAAAATGATTAATTTAGAACAGTTACAATTTAAGCAACAAGTAGACCCTTATGGATTATTAAATCCGGGAAAAATGAAAGCTTGGTTAGAACGCGAAAAATATCTTTAATCCTATTTAATAGGATTATAATCTTAATTTAGTCATCATTAATCATTAAATCCATAGCTTGATTTAATATCCCTCTTCTGTCACTCTCCGAAATCAACAAGTAATAAAAAGTAGAGTTATCCATTGGGAAAATAAGATTGAAATTGATTAATATTCTCAATTAGGAATGAAAAATCAATAAATGGATTAATGAGTGAGTTGAGGTACGGCTCGATAGTTCCATTTGGGTAAATATTCATCAAAAACAATTTTCAGAGTTTTTTTGAAATGATCAGTTACCTTCCGACCCGTTTGATAGACCTGATCAACGACATTAACAACGACAGATAGCCCTGTATTAGTACGAGTTTTTTCCATGAGAGTTTTGACCAAACCAAGACTGGTAAAAATCACTCCTTGACAAGCTCGAGTTAGATGAGGAAAAAGTCGATGTTCAATGGGATTATATTTAGATGTATAGGGAGGGTAATGAGCAATTCTGATCTCAATTCCAATTTCATCCACTAACTTTTGTAAATCTTGTTTAAAAATATAATGATTAGCATTATTACTGCCACCCCCATCACACTTAGCTAAAATCGAATTGGCATGAGGATAGAGAGCTTTTCCATAATGATTCCACCAATGTTTAAGAGCATTACAAGCAAATTCACTGGTATCTTTACTGTTACCTAATGTTACATATCCTCGGTTTTTTTGAGTATCGTAAATGCCATGGGGAATGACTTTTCCATGACCTAAGCTCCAAAAATCATGATCCCAAGTAGTAACAGGCTCAGTTGTATACAGAGTACCTGGACGATATAAATTCCCTAAAACTTCTTTCTTTTTAGTGTCAAAACTAATAATAGGATTACCGGCTTCTCTATACAGGGTATCGAGTCTAGCAATATTTTCAAATTGAGCATTTCGGTCTTTATTAATTCCTGTAGTTTGCTTTTTTTGTGCTTTTCGCTTGACATACCCATGCTTTTTTAAGAGTTTCTTTACGGTGGGAGGACTGATATTAAATCCGGCTTCCTTAAGTCCCAAAGCAATTTCTTTGTGGGTTAAATTAGTCCATTTAATTGACTCGTTCATAGGATCTCCGGCTGTGCGGGACTTTAACACTTCTAAAAAGGCTTCATCTATTCCAATTTGGGTGGAAAAAATACTTTTTCTTCCTCCTCCTTTTTTTCTAATTCTTACATCATTAATAGTCTGTTCATCCAGTTCTTTTAACTCTTTTATTCCTCGGACGATTGTGTTTCGAGTACAACCCAACAGTTTGATGATATAACTAATTCCTCCCCATCCCAGTTTTTGAGCCTCTATCGCTGCATATCTTCTTTTATCCTTTTCTGATAAAGAGTTATAAAACTTTTTCATTTCTTCCTCAATTGAACTAGAATAAAACATAGGTTTTAAGTTAAGTTGTGTAGTTTAATCGAAAAATCCGTTGCCCGGTTCTCTCAATTTTTGTAAAATCTGCCATCAGTGCCTATACTTCATTATACCTGAAGCCCATCAAGTTATTACTTTTTCATTCCTTAGCAATTTCCGGTAAAGATTTTCTCGGAATTGGTGAGATAATTCCTAGATGTAAGTATTTAAAACATTCGTAACTTCTCACTTCTGGGAATAGGTCTTTATAACCTTGACAATATTCATCAATCACTGAAACTGTTGGTTGTGCATCTCGGGCTAAATGTTTGATCATCTGTAATTCTACATCCATTACCCTATCCCCCTTCTAGCTACCCATCTGGTTTATTTTCTAATTTTACTCCTCGGAGACTGACAGAAGAGGGATATCAATTAATTTTATTTTTAGTTTAAATTACAGATTTACCCAATCTTTACATAAATACCGATAAATTGACCAAAATTTTATAGACATCTACATTAGATTGTTTATAATAACATATAGAGAAACAAAAGAACTCGAAAAGCTCACTAGCTCAAAGCGTTCAGAAACTCACTATTAAAGTTGGGTGCTAAAGTTCTTACAACAAATGGGAACTTTCTATATTAAGAAAACATAGTCAGCAATCACCGTCTAAAGTGACATGAATCACCCAAAAATCTATCAAAATCGATTTTAATAAGATTCAGCATCACAATATAGACGAAATTCTAAGAAAACCTTCTACTTTCTGGAGAAAACCCATGGCAGCTTCATTAAAAAAAATCTTAATTGGCACTTCTGTCGCAGTGGGAATGAGCACGATTGCTAGTCTCCCAGCGAAAGCCGCCTCTTTTGACTTTGACAATAGCGAAACCAATTACGCTACCTATACCCACAACAGCAACAAACTTTGGATTCAAGGCAATGAAGCTGCCGCCATCAGCGCTTTAACTGATGGTAATCTTCAAACGAACGTAGAACTCAACTACAATAATGAAACCAATAGTTCCAGCGTGGGTTTTACCGCGAAAGCCGGAAAGTACACCGCTAAAGTGTCCAGTGTGACGACGGCTGAGTTCAACACTTTCCAAGGGGAATGGTTAAATGGCTTGTTAAATGCCTATCAACCTCTAAAAACAGTTTGGAATAACTTAGCATCCCCTTTCCAAAATTTAGCCCTTGAAGCCTTCAAGAGTACCGTTGGTTTTGGAGATCCCAACATTGCTGAGTTTTCCTTAGATAAAACGGGCGCGATGTCAATGAAAACCTTGGGTTTCTTTGACCTGAAGGCGAAAGTCAATACCATCATTGGTGGATATAGCAATACTATCACTTCACCCCTTGCTCAAGCCAAAACCGCACTTGCTGACATCAATGGCAAGATTACTACTGTTCAGGGGCAGATTGACACCCTCAATACAGGCATTATCACCCTTAAGCAAAATATTACCGATGCCAATAAGGCCATTGACGGTCTTAATGGACAGATTAGCACTGCCCAAGGATCTGTTGATACCCTCACTCCATTGGTGGCTAACGCTGCTAATGACCCCAACTACAAGTCGGGAATCAGCAAACTTGCGACTCAGAGAACTACTGCCGAAAAAAATGCAATCAATAATTATAACACCTTAAACGGCAACTTATCAACAGCAAAAGCCGGATTAGCAACATTAAATGATAAGTTATCAACAGCAAAAGCCGGATTAGCAACATTAAACGGTAAGTTATCAACAGCAAACACTACATTAGAAACGGCGCAAAACGGATTATCACAGTTGCAAGCTAAGAAAGGAGATGTAACCTCCGCACTTGCCACCCTGACCGAAACTCAAAAACAGGTTGATTCCTTGAACAATGCCCTGAATCAAATTCAGCATTTACAAATCAGCGAAATCACCAAAGTTGAACTCAATGGTAAAGCCCAGTACGTCTACGGTTTCAACGCAGAAGCATCAAACTTCACCGCTAAAGATGATGGACAATCCTACAGTGGTGTCTTTTCTTGGAATCAAGCGGGTGTACCTGTGGCTGTTCCTGAACCCTCTACAATCTTAGGACTGATAGCCGTTGGTGGTTTGTTCGGCGCAGCCAAACGCAAAAATCATTCATAAGGTTAATGAAACACTACACAATTGACCATTAGGCAATAACAGAGGAGTTGAACTCCTCTGTTATTGTTAGAGTTTGAGAAAAAGCTGATCAATATAAGCTCTGTGGGCATTAGGATGGAAAGGAAGGGTGATATTGATTTAGAAATTTGGACGTAAGGTAAGTTAGGTAGATGTAATCAACTTTTACCCTCAAAAATAGAATGAGTAGGATTTGTACAAGCATAGGCAGCACCGCCATTTGGCAAAGTAGCAAATCCAGGGCAAGTACCCCAAGTGCATTGAGCCGCTGCTAAATATTTGTCGTAGTCTTTGCTTTTGACACATTTAGCCCAGGCTTCTGGATCAGTTCCAGAACTAGAGCATTGCATAGTCAAAGATAAACCGATGGCTTTAAGAGCGCAACCTGCATGAACGTTGCATACACCTTTTCCGTAAGCTTTGCTGTAGATCGTTTTTCCACCGGGAGGTGAGCTTAAATTAACGATGGTTGTTGTATTAATGGTGGATAAACTACTGGTTTGACTAGGAGTGTCCAGGAAAGTTGTGGGAGTAATTTTTAATTGTTGAGAAACAGGATGAAGCACATTGGTTTGTTCTGTCCTCACAGAGACTTTTTGAGTGAAAACATCATTGAGGTCAGTTTTATTGAAAACGTTATTGAGGTCAGTGCTATCGGTGCCGAAGAACAACACTGCCTGGGATGGGGTTGCTGCCAGTGCCGTGACCATAAATAAACTAGCACTAGCAATAGAAGCTAGTAATTTTTTCATAAATATCTTGTTAAGTTAGAGCAGATGTATTGTTGAGTTAGAGCAGATGCAAATTTTAGATTTTATGGTAAGGGTTATGCAGTTCGATGATCAGTATCAAGGGAACGAACTAACCTTTCTCTATATTCATTATAACGCTCTGAAGCTTTCTATGCAAGTATAAAAGCCTAAAATCTGGTCAATCATCAAAGAATTTACAAAATTCGTGAGCAGTAAAATTAAATACTAAGTAATATCTTATCTCCGTATAAACACTAATGTTATAATGGACGACTAGAAGGGCTCAGACGGTGAAATCATCCCAGGGAAAACATCTTCAGGCAATATGAGGAATATGGGCTATTCCAGAAAATTGCCAATCTGAGAGTATTAAGGAATAGTTATTTAAAAAAAATCTGATTATGAAATCTAAGCATCCTAGTAAGATTCCCTCTCAATCGGCTGGTTTTTTAAAGCTAGCAGGAGTAATTTTATTTTGGGTTTCGATTGTTAATATTATCTTATTATTTTTTCCTTTAAATTTAGGAGATTTGGAATGGCAAGTTCAGTTTACGACTCAAATGGCTGAACAGGGAATTATTCCTATCCTGGCGATTGCTTTAATGTTTTGCGCCTATGGATTAGAAGATTTATCAGGAGTTTCAGCCGATGAGACTCAATCCAAATTTAATAGTTTAAAATTTTGGGTTTATTTGATTTCTACTATTTTAGGCTTAATTTATCTATTATTAATTCCCCTTCATTTTGCCAATGTTTATGCGGCGAGTAATCAAGCTATAGAACGTCTTAATCAAGACGCTGAACAGGCAAAAAAACAAGTGTCTGAACAGTTGCAACTGCAACAGACTCAAATGACAGATTTATTACAAAATAATCAAAAACTGGAAGAATATATTGCCAGTAAACAACTAACGCCGGAAGAATTAGAACGCTTAGAACAATTTAAAAAGAATCCCGAAGCTTTAAATCTGCAAGCCTCGGCATTAAATGAGCAATTCAAACGGGATATTGAAGAACGCCGTCGGCAAGCTGAAATGAAATCCAAACAAGGAAGTTTAAAATCCAATGTCAGAACTGGCGTAACCAGTTTGCTGTTAGCCAGTTGTTATCTCACCATCGGTTGGAGTGGATTAAGAGAAGGAAAAGCCCGTAAAAAAGCTCGTCGTTAGTCCACTCCTAACTTTTAATTTAAGGATTAGATTCAGGTTGAGGTTGGGGGGAAGGAGATTGTTCGGGGTTGGGTTGGTCAGACTCCGGGGGTTTTTGTTCAACAGGGTTAACAGGTTGTTCGGTTTCTGAGGTCGGGGGTGTGGGTTGTGCGGGAGGAGGGGAAGAAACCGCAGGCGTATTATCAGGTTGGGGAGTTGGATTATTAACCGTTTTGCAATTTTCCTCACTATTAAACTGAAATTGAATTTGATAAGCTTTCGGTGAATTTGTCGGGTCAAAGGTCATTTCCTGGACGGCTGCTTTTGCCGCATCATCCAACACTGGATAACCTGTGGCTAATAAAACTTCTGGCCCTTGTAAAATCTCCCCGGTTTCACCCACCGCTACCCCAATTAACGCTTTCCCCGTTAGCTTTTGTTCACAAGCTGCATTGGGATATAAATTATTAACTCCGATGGGAGAGGTGGTTTCTAAATTAGGATAGTTGGTAAGTAAACCATTGACCCAGTTCAGATAGGCACTTCCGCCTTGTAACATTGCTGTTTGCTGTTCATTGACGACACCTTCAGGGGGTTGGGGGTTGGAAGTAGAAGGTTGTTGTTGTAAACCCTTTTCCAGTCCTGCCAAAATTGAACCTTTGGGGTGAGACGGTTGAACGTTAGGATTATTTTCAGGGGGTGGGGTATTAGTAGGATTATCGTTTTGATTGGGGGTTTTAGGGCCACAATTGGCATTATTAAACATGGGGGGACAATCAACATCCTGGCCCAAATCTCGGATTAACTGTTGTCGCAAGGCTAATTCATCATTTGGGGGTAAACTCCCCGGTTGTTTTAACTGTCCAGATTGTCCAGGGGGAGGGGAAGAATTAGAGTTATCGAAACCTAAAGGTGGCCCTGGAACAAAAGATAAAGATGGATTAGAGTTAGGCAGAAATCCGATAGAACCGGAATTGAGATCATTAGAATTAGAATTAGACCCTTGAGAAACAACGGGGGGTAAACGATAGCTGGGTAAACTGGGGGAATTACTGGGGGGTGGTAAGGGAATATTCGTTGGCCACACCGGGAGGGATGACGCCTGCATAAAGTCTTCCGGTGCAGGGGGGGGAACAATATTATCAGTTGAAGGGACGGGAAGAACGGATAAAGATGAGGAAAGAGAATTTAAGGGGGTAAATGATAATTTAGGGGGAGGCGCCGGATAAACGCGACTAATTTGTTCAGGAGAGAGTTCAACGACTTGAACCGTTGGGGGTAATTTAATCGATTTAGAGTAAAAATTAATATATTGAATATTGGCAGCAAATAAGCCATGAACCCCCAAGGATGCCAACACACACAATACAACGGGTGGGCGAAAGGTGGGGGGGAAAAATTCAGTTAAGGAGGTTGTCGAAGCCGTCATAATAAACGTTAAAGTTTAAACTTGAATAAAATTACAAATTTAATTAATCCTATCTGTTTTAGCACGTTTGCTTGCTGGTGTGAGCCAAGGTTGTTTTGATAATCAGGATCGAAAAATAGGATAAACGTAAATGGGGGCGATCGCTTAACCCAGTATAAATAACTTGGTTAGGTAGGGTCGCCCTTTCTACAATATAAGCCTGTTCTAGCAAATTGAACCGTTGTAACACGTCCCAAACTTGCTGATAAACGGAACTAACTTTCATCAACACCACAACATCCGCCTGGTGCAGGGTTGTTTCTAAGTCGGCGATCGCATAAATTGCAGGTAAAATTGCCAACTTTTGATCCCGAATGGTGAGGGGAATACCCAAACTTGCTACCGCCGCGAGGGGAGAACAAATTCCAGGGATGGTCTGCACTAGAACTTCAGGACGAAATTGTTTGAGGGTTTGTGCCAAATAGGTGAAGGTACTATAAAAACTGACATCTCCTTCGCAAACAAACGCCACATCCTGTCCCTGTTCTAAATAAAGCCAAACGGTTTCGGCGGCTTGTTGCCATGCTTGATGAAGAATGACCTCATCTTGAACGTAGGGAAAGGTTAAGGGAAGTTTAAGCTGATCGGATTTTAACCAAGGGGCGATGATTTGTTCGGCTATTCCTGGTTTATCCCCAACTCCAGCCGGAAAAGCCACAATGGGAACTCTTTGCAAGAGATGATACCCTTTTAAAGTGATTAATTCAGGATCACCTGGCCCCACACCAATTCCATAAAGTTTACCCCAGGATTGAGAGTCATGATCATACATAAAAATAATCGGTTCTTCGGTAGATAGGATTTTTGGGGAATAGGTAATGGGGATTCCCCATTCATTATTAATCATAACAAAAAAAGCCCTCGAAAATATAATTTCCAGGACTTAATAAATATGATTAGATAGGAAGGACAAAATACCGAATAATTTAAGCAATATTACTAAAAATTATTGCTCCTAAAGCCCCGGCAACACCTAAAGCAATCAATAAGTTTGTGAAGAAACGACCTGATTCTTGATTAAAGCCTAGCGCCTTATCTTCTTGACCTGCGGTAAAAAACAATGACCAGGCTTGGTTGGTATTGATCACTTCAGAGGAAGTATTAAAACTAGGTCTAAATACAACAGGGCCTAGTAAGTAGTAGTTAGGAAAGTTAAAGTCAGTTTTCATTGGGATTCTCCAAAATAATAGAAATTAATCAGTACAAAATATCTTGACAATATTGTCTTTATAGACTTGTTAGCCAGCCAATCAATCCATGTCCAGTCAGGACTTCCATGGCCAATGCTGAAACAAATCCAACCATTGCTAACCGACCATTGAGTTTTTCGGCGTATTCGCTGAAGCCAAACTGCTGGGCATCATCGACATACATTTTGGGTTCAACGGCATAAACATTAGCTCGCCCACCATCTTCAATGATTTGTCCGCGAGTTGTGATCATCTTGAATCCTTGTTTGGCTTTATGTAAATTAATATAACAGAATGTAAAGAATTATTGCAATACTCTTGGCAAAATATTTTTTTCACTCCCAGTTGCCCCTGAATTATGTCTATCGGGATGGAGTCGCCGGACATCCATTGCTGAGTAGCTAACCTATATATAGGATAGAACGCCGTAACTTGGCGGAAAGCTACTGCTGTTGATACTCCCCGCTCTCAAGAGACGGGGATTCTTCAGCAGTCCAGAGACGGACTCTTAAAGGCATAGTCAAAGTGCCCCTAGACACTCCGCAAAGATTAATTTCTAGCGTTATGCTTACTTTACGAATTACTGATGACTGATTTTGTGGGAATTCCTTTTGAGGCAGTTTCTGATATTTCTTGGGTTTGGAAATTAATCCCACAAAAGCTTTGATAATCTTCTAAGGTTCTGATATTGCCAATATCATAAATTTCTAAACTATCTAATTCTAAAGGAGTTATTCTTAATATTTTTTTGATACGTTCTCTGGATTTTTGTTCTAATTTGTACCATTCGGAATTAATATCCCAATGTTTTTTAGCATTGGTACGAGTATAATAGTGATAAATTGTAATTTTATGAGGATAGAAAATATCCCATCCTTTTGTCCAAGCTCTGGTTGAAAGGGTAATTTCTTCTCCGCGAAAATACAAAAAGGGATCATAGGGAACGTCTAAATAAAATTGTCGGGGGGCGAAAATAAATCCTCCGGCTAGAAACATTCCTAACTGAGGTTCAGAATAGGACGCGATACTTTCTCCAGCAATAAAACTCAGAATACCATGTTCATCAAAATGATGGGCGGTTAAACGAGTGCAGGGATATCCGGGGGGAATTTCATCGGGGGGAATATAAGGGGGAGTATAGGCAGAAAGCACGGGTTTGGGACTCGGACATTGGGCAAGTTGTTGCAGTAATAAACTATCCCACCCTTCGACAAATCGATGGTGACTATCTAATTGTAAAATAAAATCTTCATCATGCAGTAAACGTTGACCGAGGGATCTTGCCCAACACACACCGAGGGATTGTCGGGCATCAATTTCTATCATTTTACAGGGGAATTCCTGCATTTTTTCAGTGATTATTTCATCTTCCCCTGGAATAAATTGCCAAACAATTCCAAAGGTTATTTTTTCAGGACGGTGGGCTTTTTTTAACGCATCTTTAAGGGTAGGAATGAGTTCAGAATCTCGATAGGCTGCTAAATGTAAAAAGAGTTTGGGATCGGTAAAATTAAGTTTGGGTAAAGATAAAAGTTGGGTTTGGGCGATCGCAGACGGTGAATCAGAAGAAACCGTTGGGGTAATATTCTGTGCCAATTCTAATATTTTAAAGGCAACAGCAGCCCGTTCTGATGCAGGCAAAGTTCCATCTATCAAAATAGAATCTAAGGTTTTGATAGATTGGGAGACGAGCATTTGCAGGGAGGAGTCTAACATGATGAGCAACCCCTAAAAATCAAAAGAATTCTCTTCATAAAATACTATAAATCAAGGGTTAAATCCGTTAAAGACTCCGGTTTTACCTGATTTATTATTTAATCAACAATGGCTTTGAGTAACACATCCATTAAACTCATCGCTCCTAAATCCGATAAAGTAATGGTATTACAAATATCAAATTTAGCACCCTGACTTTGTAAATCGTCATCAAGGATATGGAAAAATTCTGTTACATCGGAGTTAGAACCCACTTGAATCAGTTCAATGGCTAATTCTTCATCTCGGTTCAGTTGATTAGCAGCATCAATCATAATCTGTCTGAGGGCGGTGGGATTTTCAATTTCTCCAGACGTTACAATAATAATTGTTTCGCCATTGGCTTTGGCTTGTTCCGTTGCGCGACGTCCAAAATAGTTATCGGTCGCATCTTTTAGCACCGGAGATAAACGATTTGTTCCAGAGGGTTGATGTTGTTCAAAGATATAAATTACTTTGTCAGATGTGACTTTTTCATAGCGTTGAAATTGATCAGAAAATAAATAAAGCGTAATCCCATCAGGATCAAATTGTTCACAATAGCTGGCGATCGCTAAAATCGATTCTTGAAGCAACTCCCAGCGACTTTTGCCTTCGGATTGTTCAAGGGTTGCCATACTATTACTACTATCAATAATCAGCGTGTAATCTCGCTCGCGTAAAACCGATCCTCCTTCTAACAAAATGTCCATTTTTGTTGGCTCCCATTTTTGACGGTATTATTAACCTAGCAGGTCTTGGAATCATTCAACCCAAACTGTAGGCAATTCAGTAATTGATATGTTAGGATGGGGCGCAATCGCTAATCTTGAGTAAGGTTTCAGGCTAATCTACAGTTGTGGGTCTGTTCCTCTTACCCAGAAACCGAGTTTTTCAAGTCGTTTCCCTGGGACAGAATTGAACTGTATCCCTAAAGTTGGGTAACGATACCGGAAAATAGACTCAGGTTGTTGAAGCTCTCTTGGCACAGTTTGATGTTCTAAGATAGGGATTTTTCCCGGATGACAGGATTTGACTGTATCAGAGGAAACAAATCTTGGAATGTCTGTGTCATCTGTGCCATAAGTTGTCCAGTATTCGTGGATGCTTCCCCATGAAACCTAGCCCCTCCAAACGTCGCTGGAGAGCGACTTCCACTGTAAATGAGAAGCAGCCGCGCCCTTTGATTTTGGCGTTGATGTTGACTGGCGTTTTAGCTTTAGAAGCTTATCCAACGGTTGTACAATCTGCTTTTGCTCAGACCCAAGCCCTGCTTTCTCACTCCATGACAGTTGCTCAAAAGCGTCTCTCTGCTTCTGTTGAGCCTGAAAATCAATCCTTATGGGATCTATCCCCAAACACCACAGTTGCTTCGCAGGTGACACCGACTTATCGCGTGTTACCGAACCCTTTATTTAATGTTAAAGGACAGTTACCGAAAACCCTTCCAGTTGTTTTTGAAACAAAGCCATTAAATCCCGAATGGGTAGAATATTCTGCCGAGGCTGCTCCGGTTTTACCCGTTTTAGTCGATACAAAGGTTCGGGAAATGATTGCTAAACAATCAGGAGTTGCGCTCACCGATCTTAAAATAGTGGAAGCGCGTCAACAAACTTGGCCCGATACCTGTTTAGGACTCGCAGCAGCAGAGGAAGTGTGTGGACAAATGTTGGTGCGAGGATGGCGAGTGGTGGTGTCCGATAGCCACCAAACTTGGGTTTATCGTACAGATGCTCAGGGTAGAAATATTCGCTTAGAATCTCAAAATCATTCCTTTAAGGTACCTTCTTCCCTCTTAGAAACTGTGTTTGAGGATATCCATCAACAGTCGGGTTTATCGCGTTCTGAATTAACTTTGGAAGCGGTGGAGGAACAACTATGGCCCGATGGCTGTTTAGGGTTAGCAGAACCGGGGATGTTTTGTACCCAAAGTTTAGTGACGGGTTGGCGGATGATTATCGGTCATAAAAATCAACGTTGGGTTTACCGCACTAATCAAACGGGTTCTAAGTTTAAACTGGATCAAGCTGCAAGTTCAGTTATGCCCAGTTTGCGGGTACAATTTCTCAAGATTCCCAGGGAGGATATTTTATCGCCTTGGACAAGAACTTTAGTGGCTCATCTGCCCACTCCCTGTCAAGTTTCAAATTTTGTTAATTTATCAATAGGGCAAAGTTGTCCAAATTAATACTGATTTTGAAACTACGATTAACGATAAAATATGGCTGATTTAAGTGGAATTTGGCTAGGAACCTATTGGCAACAGGGAGTTCCAACTCGTTTTGAAGTGACATTTATTCAAAGCGGGAATACTTTGGCGGGGAATATTTTAGATGAGGGTTATTTGGGAGAAGCTCAAATTAGTGGGACAGTGGTGGGTCGTGGAGTGAGTTTCACGAAACAATATTTAACGACTTCTCCTGACTTGGTAAGTTATACGGGTACTGTCTCTGAGGATGAAAATTATCTTCAGGGACAATGGCAAATTAGCCGTTTATCATCGGGAGCTTGGGAAGCTTATCGCAGTGAGGATAATTTAACTTTGGAATTGAATAATAAAATTGCTCAAAAGGTTCCGGTTGTTTCATAAGAAATCGCCTCTGTTCCCCATCTTCGTTCTTTCCTATAAAGGTTTAATTCCAGCTAAATCTAAGATTTTAGGAATTAAATCTTCCCGTTTAACTGCCATAATATGCACACCTTGGCAAAGTTGACGGGCAATTTTAACTTGTTCAGAAGCAATTAAAATGCCTTCTTCTAAGGGATTTTTTGCTTGTTCTAAGCGATTAATAATGCTATCAGGAATATGAACACCGGGAACAAATTTATTAATAAATCGTGCATTTTTAGCCGATTTTAATAGAAAAATTCCGGCTAAAATGGGTTTTTGAGTTCCGGCGGCAATTTCGGTCATAAATTTATCTAATTTTTCAAAATCGGTGATTAATTGACTTTGAAAAAATTGGGCTCCGGCTTGCAGTTTTCGTTCAAAGCGGCTTTGTAAGCCTGACCAACTGGAAGATTGGGGATCAACCGCAGCACCTGCAAATAAGTCTGTTGCGCCATCGGGTAAGGGTTTTTGATTCCAATCTAAGCCGTGATTGAGTTTATCAATGGCTTGTAATAAACGAACTGATTCTAAATCAAAAACGGCTTTTGCATCGGGGTGATCTCCTGCTTTGACCGGATCACCGGTTAAGGCTAAAATATTTCTAATTCCTAACGCATGGGCTCCTAATAAATCTGATTGTAATCCGATTCGATTGCGATCGCGACAAGCCACTTGGCAAATGGGTTCGACTCCGTGATGCAGCAGAATAATGGAAGCCGCGAGGGAACTCATACCTAAAACAGCCCGACTACCATCGGTAATATTAACTCCATGAACACGACCTTTGAGCAGTCTAACCATTTCAATCATGTGGTTTGGATCTGTGCCTTTTGGGGGTGCGACTTCAGCCGTAACAATAAATTCATCTAGGGTTGAACAAGCAGTACGAAAACGGTTCATTCTTAAGGGTTGATGTTGTTTTTCAAAGGTTGTTTTTTAGAAGTTTAAAAATTGATGAAAGTTTCCAAATTATATCAGAAATCAGGATAAGAACTTGATTACATTTTTTTCTTGATCCCCTAAATTTTATCAGAATTATAACAGTTGTGGAAACACAGTTAGGCTAAGAACTGATGTAGCCAACCCAGGAAGTTTTTTTTCTCTGGGTTTCCTATTCCCGATTATCAAATTACAATGGTCGGGAATATCCCATTGCATCTTTAACCCGATTTAGGGTTTCATTGGCGACAGCTTCGGCTTTTTCTCGACCTGTTCTTAATACAGATTCTAAATAGCCTTGATCATCCATCACGGCTTTATATTTTTCTTGAATGGGTTTTAGACTTTCAATGACAGTTTCTGTGAATAAAGGTTTAAATTGACCCCATCCCATGTCTTGACATTCGGCGGTAACTTCTGCTTTGGTTTTATTGGTTAGAATGCCATAAAGCATTAATAAATTATGACATTCTGGACGGTCAGAATCATCAAAGGTTAAACCTCGAACTGAATCCGTTTTACAGCGTTTAATTTTTTTAGTAATTGTATCGGGATCATCTAATAAATTAATTCGGCTTAATTCTGAAGGATCGGATTTTGACATTTTTCGAGTTCCATCGGTGAGACTCATCACCCGTGCACCTTCGGGACGAATTAAAGGTTCAGGTAATTTCAGGACAGCCTTCTTTTGACCGAATAAATGATTAAATCTTACTGCAATATCACGGGTTAATTCCAGATGTTGTTTTTGATCTTCTCCGACGGGAACTTTATCCGCATCATAAAGTAAGATATCCGCCGCCATTAAGACGGGATAATCGAGTAAACCCGCGCTGACATTTTCCCCCTGTTTAATGGCTTTTTCTTTAAACTGAATCATATCTTGTAGCCAATTAATCGGGGTAATACAATTAAGAAGCCAGGTGAGTTCACTATGGGCGGAAATATGGGACTGAACAAAAATTGTAGAATAGTCTAAATCGATGCCACAAGCTAAATATAGGGCGGCAATGGTGTAGGTATCTGCGGCTAAGGTGGCTGGATTATGAGGAACGGTAATCGCGTGTAAATCGACAACACAGAAGAAGTTATCGTATTGCGCTTGATTATCGACCCAGTTGCGAATAGCACCGAGGTAGTTCCCCAGATGAAGGTTTCCGGTCGGTTGTACTCCTGATAGAACTCGCTGTTTACCCATGAGATTGATATCAACTGAACTTAATACTCTATCTTGGCATGAATGGGAGTCAGTCGTCAGTCCCTGGGGAAATTTGATCTGGGGTTTGGGGATTCTCAGAATTTAATTACATAATGAGAACAAGACTCTAAATAGTTAAGGAGAAAACCTGGATGACTGTTCCGAGCAAAAATTGGGTTGAGCAACTGAAAACCTGTTTAGACTTAGCAAAAGCGGTAGAAACTCATCCTGAAGCTAATCAATGTTTTGATGAACTTTTGACAGTGATTAAAACAGAATCTCCCCAAATGGCAGAATTATTAAACTTAATTTGGCAAGATTTGATCTCGGCTCGCCGTGCGGCTTCTTTTTGGGAACAAATGTCAGATGTTGAAAAAGACATGGCAAGTAATATGATGGAAACGATGACTCAAATGCGACAAAATCAGCTAAGGTTAATTCAAGAAATGTAAAAAAATACAGATAACTGATAACTGGTAGAGACGTGCCATGGCACGTCTCTACTGATAACTGACAATAAATCAATGGCTAGAAAAATTAAGCGTCGCATATTTCTAATTTTAGAAGCAAAAGAGCATAAACAAACTTTAAGCCGTGCTTGTGAATATTTTTTGATATTTCTAATTATTTCCAATACTTTGGCTGTTTGTATAGAATCTATTGAAGAAATTTTTAAAGCTTATGAATTTTATTTCATTGCTTTTAACCGATTTTCAGTTGGGGTTTTTACATTAGAATATCTATTAAGGGTATGGTCATGTACAACCCTTGATAGATATCGCCATCCGATTTGGGGAAGACTCCGATATATGGTAACACCCCTAGCGATTATTGATTTAATTGCTTTCTTACCCTTTTATCTCCCTTTTACGAATGCTGACCTAAGAAGTATCAAATTATTTGGATTAACTCGATTTTTACAGCTTCTAAAATTAGGTCGTTATTCTCGTGGAATTAAAATTTTAGGTGAAGTCATTCACTTGCGTCAGGAAGAACTAATTTTAACCTTAAATATTGTATGTTTTTTATTGATTTCTTCGGCTACATTAATTTATTTTGTCGAGCATGAAGCTCAACCGGATAAATTTCCCAATATTCCGGCGGCGATGTGGTGGGGGATTATTACTTTAACCACAGTCGGTTATGGAGATATTTATCCCATTACTCCTTTAGGAAAAATATTAGGGGGAATTTTAGCTTTATTAGGCATTGGACTTTTTGCCTTACCTGCGGGGTTAATTGCGTCGGGTTTTACTGAAGTGATCACAGCTAATAAAAAGTTAGCTCAAACTCCTCCCCCTAGAATTTGTCCCCACTGTGGAAAACCTCTGGATGAAACCCTTAATAATCCAACCCATCTCAGGGATTAATCAACGTTGCAGTTATGCTTTAAAATGTTCAATATCATCACAGGGAAATCAAGAGGAATCTGAATCATGAGTCTGGAACGAAGACACTTTAGAGGAATGTTTGAACCGACGGAAGTGGTTGAACTCCGTCAACTTTGTTTTACTCCCAGTCGTATTTTTGAACCCGGACATTATATCGCTGGGGATTTACCCGATATTGCCTTTGATCTGGGATTAGTTGATAAATTACCTCCGGTTCGTGGCGAAAGTGCCGAAATCAGTCAACCTTATTCTTCCGATATTGAACATGATCAATGATGCTTACGCTTGGATAGAAAAAGCCCTTGAGACGATTCATAAAGTCGATTGGTATCGTTCTGTTCAAACGGTAGAAAATCAAGCAGGTGCTACCCTGATCATTGACGGGAAACCCTTGATTAATTTTGCGAGTAACGATTATTTAGGATTAGCCGGAGATCAACGGTTAATTGATGCGGCTATTGCCGCAACTCAAGCATTTGGAACCGGAGTTACGGGTTCTCGATTGTTAACGGGACATCGCCAACTCCATCGAGATTTAGAATTAGCGATCGCTCATTTTAAACAAACAGAGGATGCCATTGTTTTTAGTTCTGGTTATTTAGCAAATATTGGCACGATTAGTGCTTTAGTTGGACAACGGGATTTAATTCTATCTGATGAATATAACCACTCTAGTCTTAAAAATGGCGCGAAAATGAGTGGCGCAACGGTGTTAGAATATCAACATAATAATCCTGAACAGTTAAGAGAACTCCTCGAAGAACATCGTCTTCCTTATCGAAAAGCACTGATTATTACCGATGGTGTTTTTAGTATGGATGGAGATTTATGTCCTTTACTGGATTTACTTGACATCAGTGAAGAATTTTCCTGTATGTTATTAGTAGATGAAGCTCATGCTACGGGAGTTTTTGGAAAAACAGGAGCCGGATGTGTAGAGTATTTTAATTGCACCAAAGAAACTTTAATCCAAATGGGAACCCTGAGTAAAGCGTTCGGAAGTTTAGGAGGTTATGTGGCAGGTTCGGCGGAACTCATTGATTTTTTAAGAAATCGTGCACCGAGTTGGATTTATACTACTGGATTAAGTCCGGCGGATACTGCTGCGGCTTTAGCTGCGATTAATATTGTGCAAACTGAACCTCAACGACGGGAACAATTATGGCAAAATGTTGAAACTTTAAAAACCCTATTCCAAGAAAAACAACTCCGCTTTAATATCCCCCTTTCTGAATCTCTTTCCCCCATTTTTTGTGTTCCCATCAAAGATGCAGCAACGGTATTAACTATCGGACAAAAACTCAAAGAGCAAGGAATTTTTGCCGCCGCTATTCGTCCCCCCACTGCTAATACCAGCCGCATTCGGATTTCCTTAATGGCGACTCATACCTTGATACAATTACAAACATTAGTTCAAGTTTTAGCTGAGGTAATTCCTGTCTAAAAATTTCAACTTTGGAAACCTTAAAAGCAGGAAGAGGGAATCTTATACCCCTCTTGATGAACCCAACCCTAAACCTTCACCACTGAGATTAAAATCTGATTCCCATTTTTGCTCTAATTCTCTAATTTCTGTTAAAATGAAACCATTCGCTGATCGATAGCAGTGTTCAAGAAGTTGTCATCAATTAAACTGATATGAAACCGCCAAAAGTATTAATTCTGTCCCCGATTTCCAATTTCCTGTTCCCTGCTAGATCAATGAAACAGATTATTTTAATCCTCAGTTTAATCACTTCCCTTTCTGCTTGTGCTAATAGTCCCACCGGGAAAGCAATAGAAAATTCTCTCAAAGCTGATCCATTATTACAAACCAATACCCCCGCACCTCAAGCAACAACTGCACCCGTTACTAACCCTAAACCTTCTATTCCGCCTGTTGAACTTCCCAGTGATTTTCCCTCAGAAATTCCCCCCTATCCTAACGCAACTTTACAGACGGTGATGCCTCCAACCCCAGATTCAACGGCGGTGATTACCCTCTGGGAAACAACAGATCCTAGTAATGTTGTTCAGGCTTTTTACCAAAAAGAGTTAAAAGCAAAAAACTGGAAAATTATCGAGAATTCTGCTAACGAAAATAACGATAATCTCAGTGCCGAAAAAGATAACTTAAAACTAACAATTGCTCAACAACCTAATCCTCAAGCGGATGGAAAAACCTATTTTCAAATTCGTTATCAACCGCTTCCGGTAGAAACAGTAAGTTCTCCAACTCCAACTCCCACTTCCACTCCAACCTCCACCCCAACTCCAACCCCAACTTCTAATCCTGAAAAACCCAATAACAATTCTGTTCCTAAAGAATTAAGTCCCTTGGTGTCTGATGTTGCCAAGTTGGGTATTTTTAAAGCTCCTAATTCTCAGGAAACCGGAACCTTACCTGATCCTAATGGTAAAATTACTCGCAGTCAATATGCCCGATGGATTGTAGACGTTAATAATCAATTATATGCCAATAATCCCGCTAAACAAATTCGTTTAGCTGTTCCCAGTAGTGACCCTGTATTTACAGATGTTCCCACCACCCATCCTAATTTTGCAGAAATTCAAGGATTAGCGGAAGCGGGGTTAATTCCCAGTCCCTTATCGGGAGATAATACTGTTACCAAGTTTCGTCCTGATTCTAGTTTAACCCGTGAAGATTTAATTCGCTGGAAAGTGCCTTTAGATACTCGACAAGCGTTACCGAAAGCAAGTCTTGATGCTGTTAAAGAACGCTGGGGGTTTAAGGATACCTCTAAAATTGATGCGGGAGCTTTACCTGCTATTTTAGAAGACTATAATAATGGAGACAATTCCAATATTCGTCGGGTTTTTGGGTTTACAACCTTATTTCAACCGAAAAAGAATGTGACTCGCGCCGAAGCCGCAGCCACCCTTTGGTTTTTTGGATTTCAAGGAGAAGGAATTTCAGCCCAAGACGCATTAACTGATACTCCAAAACCCCAACAAAATTAACAAGAGGAATAACAGAACAACAGTTTGATATCGTTAAGTTTAACTTATTAATTTCCTCATATTGTTTTGGTTTTTAAAAGATTGTCAAGAAATATTGATATTTTATTGCAAATTCTTCTCAAATAGTTGACGCAATCATGGGGGTTCTGGTACTATAAAAGAAATACCTCCCAAGGGGTTATTGTGTCTAAAAGCAAAAATGGCAGCTAGAACCTTGATTCTATCGTAAAATATGCTAATTTTCTGACGAAATTGGGAGGAGATGTGACACAGGTTTTTGGACTAAAACCGGAGGCGTTAGAAAGAGGGGTTGACAAAATACACATTTTGTGCTGTAGACTTTAAACTGAAATTTTCCCCTCTTGCTGGACATATTAACTCTAGCTAATGTCCGATAAGTTTATCGCGTAATTGTTTAATGCGATCGCGTAGTTTAGCGGCTTCCTCAAATTCTAATTGTTTGGCTGCGGCTTTCATCTGGGTTTCTAACTGAGTAATGACATCGGGAATACTTTCTAAAGGCAAGTCCTCCAAAATTTCAACCTGTTTTTCTACCGTTTGAGCATTTAACCGTCGAGACACATCCAAAAATTCCAAAATTGAATTACTCGATTTTTTGATAATTTGTTGGGGAATAATCTGATGTTCTTGATTATAATTTTGTTGAATCTCGCGCCGTCGGTTGGTTTCATCAATAGCTTTGCTCATACTTTGAGTTAAATTATCCGCATATAAAATCGCCTGTCCTCGAATATTTCGCGCTGCGCGTCCGATGGTTTGAATTAAAGAGCGTTCGGAGCGCAAAAACCCTTCTTTATCCGCATCTAAAATAGCAACTAACGACACCTGGGGTAAATCTAATCCCTCCCGTAATAAGTTCACCCCAATTAACACATCAAAATCTCGGTTTTGTAATCCTTGAATAATTTCTATCCGTTCAATAGACTGAATTTCCGAATGCAAATATCGAACTTTCACGCCTCGGTCTTGTAAATATTCCGTTAAATCTTCCGCCATCCGTTTTGTTAAGGTTGTAATTAAAACCCGTTCATCTCGTTCCACTCGCTCTTGAATTTCTCCATATAAATCATCCACCTGTCCCTCCGTTGGACGCACGAACACTTCAGGATCAAGAACTCCCGTAGGACGAATAATTTGTTCGACGACTTGACCTTGAGATTGTTCAATTTCCCAATCTCCGGGTGTGGCTGATACGAAAATACATTGATTGACTTTTTGCCAAAATTCTTCCGCTTTCAACGGTCGATTATCCGCCGCACTGGGTAAACGAAACCCATGTTCAATTAAAACTTTTTTTCGCGCTTGATCACCATTATACATTCCCCGAATTTGAGGAACAGTAACGTGAGATTCATCGACGACTAATAACCAATCATTGGGAAAATAATCGATTAAACATTCTGGAGGTTCTCCCGCTTGTCGTCCGGCTAAATGGCGAGAATAGTTTTCCACCCCATTACAATATCCCACTTCCCGTAACATTTCCAAATCATAACGAGTGCGTTGAGATAAGCGTTGCGCTTCTAATAATTTACCTTGGGTTTCTAATTCAATCACTCGTTGTTTGAGTTCCTGTTCAATATCATGACAAGCTATTTCTAACCGATCTTCTGGCGTTACGAAATGTCGCGCTGGATAAATACTTAATCCGTCTAAACTTTGTAAAACTTCTCCTGTGACCGGATCAATATAACGAATGGCTTCAATTTCATCGCCAAAAAACTCAACTCGAATAATTCGATCTTCATAAGCTGGGCCAATTTCTAATACATCTCCTTTGAGACGAAATCTCCCCCGTGTTAATTCCACATCATTGCGAGTATATTGAACAGAAACTAATTCCCGTAATAATTCCCGTTGATCAATTTCCTCTCCCACTTGTAAGGGAATAGCCGCTTTTAAATATTCCGCAGGCATTCCTAAGCCGTAAATACAACTAATGGAAGCCACAACAATTACATCTCGCCGCTCAAATAAAGATCGAGTGGCGGAATGGCGGAGCATATCAATTTCATCATTAATAGAAGCGGTCTTTTCAATATAAGTATCGGTGACGGGAAGATAAGCTTCTGGCTGATAGTAATCGTAATAACTGATAAAATATTCAACGGCATTTTCAGGAAAAAAGGAACGGAATTCGTTACATAATTGGGCGGCTAAGGTTTTGTTATGGGCTAAAACCAAAGTCGGACGGCCAATTTTTTCAATCACCGAGGCGATGGTAAAGGTTTTTCCGGTTCCCGTCGCTCCCAATAGGGTACTAAAGGGTTGTCCTTCCTTAATATTATGAGTGAGTTGAGCGATCGCTTGCGGTTGATCGCCAAGGGGTTGAAAGGGAGCTTGAAGTTGAAAGGGGATCATAGGAGAGTAGGGGGAGTAGGGGCGAGGTCTTCTCGCCCATCAACAGCCGACAGTCAGTAGAGACGCGCCATGGCACGTCTGTACACAGTCAACGGTCAACAGTTTTACTTATTATGGCAAAAAGAGATTTGTCTCAACGCGGTATTTACTAAAGATCCAGTTTATTTTATAATTTATTTAGCTTTAATCCAAAATTAACACCTAACCCGTCCTTAATTATCTCCTTAATTGAGTGAAAGGCTAGGAAAATTTCAATGATGAAATTAATAGCAGGGTTAAGTATAAATTCTAAATTCGCCCTGTCAAAAAAAACTAGGTATTCATCATGACAGTTAGCTCATCTACACCCAAAAGGGGGAATGCTGGGAAGCGAACCAGTGGAACAGCAAACTCAAATCAAGATAATAAAACTCAAGCTGATCAGGTTAAAGTAGACATTGTTAACAACGAACCAACTACAGATATGAGCCCAGAAAATCAATTAGAGATCGTGGACAAACCTGCCAAAAAAGGCTCTCAAGCCAATACAGCACCGACTCAAATTCAAGTCGCTTCAACGATGACGTTTATGAACCGTCCCATTGAACATAGTCATCTTGAAATTGCGGGGATGTTATCAGCAAATCGTCCAATTTTTAAATCTAATACTCCTAATGATGTGGCGCTCATTCATTTAGAAGATGCGGTGGGAGCCTTAGCAAATCGTCCCATTGAAGCCAGTCATTTGCAAATTACCTCTATGGTGATGAACCGTCCTATTGCGACCAATGACATTGATGATCCTGTTACTTTAATGGGATTTTTGGATTAAATCTCAGATTGAATTGTTGTTGTGAATCAAAATCGGGTTTCTGAACTGAAAAACCAGAAATTCGATTTATTTTATTCGGATAAATTTTGATTATGAGAACTCATAATCCCCCTTTTTATGATCACGTCTTACCTATTTATAGGTTATCAAAACTTTATTAGATATTGATTAACTCCGGCTCTAAACTTAAGCTAATGATCCTGTATGATAGTAGGAGAGATTTTTATTGTCCGATAAAATGTTTGATTTTTTGACCAACCCTTCTGTTATTTTAACTTTGGCGATTCTTCATGGTATTATTGGTGCGATCGCTGCTTTTGTTGCTCAACAAAAAGGACGAAGTTATCCTCGATGGTTAATCATTGGATTAATTGGAGGAACACCTGCCTTAATTGTAGCCTTATTCTTAAAACCAACTTCAGTAAGTCAGTAATTAGGGAACAGGGAACAGGGAACAGGGAACAGGGAACAGGGAATAAATAGTAATCAGTAATTAGCAAAAAATGGATTATAATACTTTATTTCAAACCATTGAAAATTTGGTTTTACAACATTCTCCTAGTGGCGCAGAATGTGAAATTAATCAATGGTTATTAGAAGGGTTTTCTCAACGCGGTGTGGAAGCTTGGCGAGATCAAGCTGATAATATTATTGCTAAAATTCCGGGTCAAAATCCAAACCGGGCCATTGCCATTACGGGACATAAAGACGAAATTGGCATAATTGTTAAAAGTATTGAAGATAACGGAAGAGTTTTGATTCGGAAATTAGGAGGTTCCTTTCCTTGGGTGTATGGAGAAGGGGTAGTTGATTTATTAGGAGATCACCAAACCATTAGCGGAATTTTGAGTTTTGGTTCTCGTCATATTTCCCATGAATCTCCGCAAAAACTCCACCAAGAAGAGAAAGCGTTAAAATGGGAAGATGCTTGGATCGAAACGAAATGCAACCCGCAGGAATTAGAAACCGCCGGAATTAGACCGGGAACACGGGGAGTTGTGGGAAAACACCGGAAAAAACCTATCCGCCTCAAAGATTATATTGCTAGTTATACCCTTGATAATAAAGCCTCCGTTGCGATTTTATTGGGATTGGCAGAAACCGTTAAAAACCCGCCCATCGATGTGTATCTTGTGGCTTCTGCGAAGGAAGAAGTTGGGGCTATTGGGGCTTTATATTTTACCCAGAGGCAAACTTTAGAAGCGTTAATTGCCCTGGAAATTTGCCCCCTCGCACCCGAATACCCTATCACAGGAGATGAAAAACCGGTGTTGCTGTCTCAGGATAGCTATGGAATTTATGATGAGGGGTTAAATGGTGAACTGCGACAGGCGGCAACCACCGCAGGAGTACCGTTACAACTGGCGATCTTAAATGGGTTTGGAAGTGATGCTTCTATTGCAATGAAATTTGGCCATGTAGCACGGGCGGCTTGTCTGAGTTTCCCGACTCAGAATACTCACGGTTATGAAATTGCTCACTTAGGAGCGATCGCGAACTGTGTTAAAATTCTACAAGCCTTTTGCAGCAAAGATTTCAGCGCAGTTTAAAAAAATCTAAAAAAAATTTTCTAAAAGGGTTGACACCGATTCGGATATAGGCTAGATTAATAAAGGTGAAAGGCACGAAGTCAAGCGCGAAATCAAGCAACGACTCAATGCCCAATGTCATAAGCCCCCATCGTCTAGAGGCCTAGGACACCTCCCTTTCACGGAGGCGACACGAGTTCGAATCTCGTTGGGGGTACTACAAATCAGAAAAGGCTTAAGGTTTAAAGGAAATCTCAAGCCTTTTTTTGACGTTAAATGCAGGACAACAGGATTTGGTGCTTAAACAGAAGAGAAAGGTTGGGGGAGGAGGATAGCGGTCGCATTCGCAATAATATCATAGCGAAAATTATTGACTAAACGGGTCAGGATCTCGCTTAACTCATGATGATGAATAGCAATTTGTTCAATGGCTTCAAAAATTAAGCGATCATCCAATTGAACCGCGCCTTGATTCAGTTGTGCAATAATGTCTAAAGAAATATTGTTCAAGTCAGAGGCATTGAGCGTGAGTTCAGAGAGAGATTCAGGCTGAAGGATGTGATCCTGATTTTCTTGATATTGATATTGAATTTCTAAATAGTGAGCAATTTTTTCTAAAAGCATAGCTGCTTGTACAGGTTTGTGCAGACAATCTTGACAGCCAACGGCTAAAATTTTAGATTTTTCTTCTTCAAAAACGCTGGCTGTAACGGCAATAATAATCGGAGGTTGTTGAGAAGATTGAGATTGAATAGATTGAGTTGCTATATATCCATTAATAACAGGCATATTCATATCCATTAAGATTAATTGAGGCAACCAATTTAAGGCAATATTGATCGCTTCTTCTCCATTTTTTGCTTCCTGAACTTCAAAGCCAATCGGTTCTAATATTTTCCGTAGAACTTGGCGATTTTCCCAACGATCATCAGCAATTAATATTCGATAGGGTTGGGTTAAATTTACAATTCCAATAACAGGTTTATTTAAAATATTAGATTGATAACTATCCAGTTCTTCAGTTAATTTAGCTTGAATATTAAAATAAAATATTGTCCCTTTACCTACGGTACTTTTAACATTAATTTCTCCTCCCATCAGTTGAATAAATTGTCGGCTAATGGATAATCCTAAACCTGTTCCTTCTAAAGCTTTTTGTCCGGCTTCAGTTTGAATAAAGGCTTCAAAAATACTCTCTAGGTGAGTGGCTTCAATCCCAACCCCCGTATCTTCGATTTCAAAATTCAAGGTGATTTCTGGTGAGGAGTTAAACTGAGAATTACATCCTTTTTTGACTCGTAAACTAACAGAGCCATAATCGGTAAACTTAATTGCATTTCCTAATAAATTTATTAAAATTTGACGTAATTTTTTCTCATCAGTTTTTATATATTGAGGAACATCTTTCTCCAAGTTTATCATTAAATCTAATCCTTTAGATTCTGCTTTTAGTTGTAACATCTGTTGAATTAAATTTAATAAATGATAGAGATTAAAACTACTGGGGCTTAGGGAAATGTGACCCGATTCAATTTTAGCCATATCGAGGACATCATTGATTAAAGATAATAAATGTTCTCCACTGCGGCTAATAATTTGAATATATTCTTTTTGCTCCATATTGAGAGAATGATGATGATTTAATATTCCCGTAAATCCTAAAATAGCATTCAAAGGAGTTCTTAATTCATGGCTCATTCGCGCTAAAAATTCACTTTTAGCACGGTTGGCTACCTCTGCTATATCCTTCGCGTGTTTCAGTTCTATTGTCCGTTCTTCAACCCTTTGTTCTAAAGATTGGTTGGTTTCTTCTAATCGGATTAAATAATCTCTTAATTGTTGTGCCATTTGATGAAATGTTTTGGCTAAAACTCCTAATTCATCAGAACGGCTAAGGTCAATTTTTTGATAAAAATCTCCTTGAGAAAAAGCGATCGCAACTTCTTTTAAACTCATTAAAGGAACCAAAATCCAACGGGAAGTTACTAAACCCATCAAAGTTGCCATGAGTAAAGCAACAATACTTAATAAAATTGTATTTCGTGTATTTTGATGAATTTGCTGCATGAAATCCGATTCAGGAACCACAACAACAATTAACCAATCTAAACCCAATTGATCTTGCCAAGGATTGACCTGAACAAAAAATTTTTCCCCGGCTTGATTAAAACTAAAATTTTGGGGTTGTTTAATTTGAGTTAGATGAGTAAAATATTTCAAGAGATGCTGAGTGGTTAAACAAATTAAAGAATCTTCAATTTCCGTGCCTTTAATTCGTTGTGCTTCTCCTTTCACTAAACGATAAGATTTAGTGGTGCTAGAACTCGCTACTAATAATTCATTGCGTTCTAAAATAAATGTTTTTCCTGATGAACTAATTTTTATGTGTTGTAAGAAATTGCTAATTTGAGATAATTGCTGATCAACACTTAATACGCCAATTAACTTTTTATTTTGACTATAAATGGGTTGACTATAAGAAATAGAAATATATTGAGGATAGCCTTCCCAGTTGTAAATATCACTCCAAACTGCATGACCGACTTTTACTGGATCAGCATACCAAGATTCTGCTTTAAAATTATAGGTATCTGCAATATCATAGGCAGGTTTAATTCGATTTCCTTGAGAATCAGTTTTATAGGATAAACTCTTTCCTTGAGTATATTTCCGAGACGTTTCACTAATTTCATAATAACCTTCTGGGTATCGACCCGCACCAATAAATTCTCCTGTGCTGCTGCCAAAACTAATATAACCAACGTTGGGAAAAATTTGTAATTGCTGCCAAAAGTATTGTCCAGTAGTTTTAAAATTATCAAGATCCAGTAAGCCGAGTTGAATCGCTTGAGCGTTGAGTTGGTTAATAGAAACTGGAACCGATAAATAAGTATTTAGATGTTGTTTTAAGCGATCGCTAATTTCGTGTTGTAATTGATTAGCTAAATCATTGACAACTTTTTGTCCATTCCGAAAAGACAACCAACTCACTAACCCCACAGAACTAAAAATCAACACCGAAAAAGGAACGACCAAAACATAACGTAATGGAATTTTACAACAAACTTTGACTAAGTAACGGCTTAAAAAAGAAGGCATTTTCACGAGGAATGCTAAATTCACAAAATTAATAATTAATGTGAAGATTCAGACGCAGATTCAGGAGATGTATAGACAATATAACGATTTCTACCTTGTGCTTTGGCTTGATACAGGGCTTGATCCGCCGCTTCAATTAAAACTTGAGGAGAGCTATGAACCGAAGGCATGAAACTGGCAATTCCCATACTGAGAGTTAAGTGTGAACTCAGGGGTGATTCAGGATGAGGAATCTGCAAGGAATTAAGGGTATTAGCGATAATTTCAGCGACTTGAATAGCCCCTTGGATGTAGGTTTGAGGAAGAATAACTGCAAATTCTTCACCCCCATAACGAGCGACTAAATCCCCCGGACGGCGAACAGATTGATCAATGGCTTGGGCAACTTGAATTAAACATTCATCTCCGGCTAAATGACCGTATTGATCATTATAACACTTGAAATAATCTACATCACAAAAAATTAATGATAAAGGCTGTTTTTCTCGCGTACCTCGCTTCCATTCTTGCTCTAAATATTCATCAAATCGACGTCGATTTGCCACCTGAGTCAGTCCATCCATCATGACTAAACCTTCTAAACGTTGATTAGCAATATGTAACTGTTGATAGAGTTGAGATTGTTGAATGGCAACTTGCAATTGTTCAACTAACGTACAAGCTAATTCAACTTCGGTATCTTGCCAAATCCAAGTTTGGTGATGACGATAGACACTTAAACTTCCCCAAATTGAGGAACCGACCCATAATGGAACAATCAATAAAGCGCCCGGATTCATCTCGGTTAAATTCTGATTAATCGGTTGATCAGCATACTGTTGAAAGTTAGAAATCCGAATCACTTTTTGTTGCTTGATTTGGGCGGAAATTAAATTATCATCATCAGGAATAATAATTCCGATGGTATCATGAATTTGAGAGCCTTGAGTGGCACTTGCCACAATAATCCAGTGGTTTTGATCGGGGATATATTGAGCAATTGACACTCGATCAACATTTAAGAGTTGACCCATTTCTAAGGTCGCTGTTGAGAAAATTGTTTCTAAGTCTAAGGGCTGACTAATCGCTTGAATCACTCGTCTTAATCCTTTTTCCCGTTGCGCTTGTTCTTGGGTTTGTTCATACAATTGACTTTGATGAATAGCAATAGAAACTTGAGCCGAAATTTGTTCAAGTAAATCTAATTCCCAATAGGCCCATTGTCGAGGACAAGTACAGTGGTGAGCCATTAAAAATCCCCACAATAGTTCACCTTTAATAATCGGAACTCCTAAACACGCCCGGACTTGACACTGTTCAAACCACTGTAACTGATCGGATTTAAGATGGGCCGTATAAATATCAGAAATATTATGAAGGCACCCTTGACTAAAGGGGATAATACATTGGTCTTGAGTTAAATAGCTGCTGGGAATTTGTTGACCCCATAAAGACATCCACTCCACACCAACGGATTGTACAATTACGAGGGCATTTCCATTCGGTTCAAACCGATAAATTAAAACCCGATCCGTTTGTAATAATTTGCGAATTTCTGTAACGGTTGTAGTTAAGATTTCTTCTAAATTTAAAGATTGGCGAATCCGTTGGGTAATTTCCGTAACAACTCGTTCTCGTTTCAGGAGTTGACGCAGGGTTTCTTCGATTTATTTGCGTTCTGTAATATCTAATAACGTTCCAAATAAGCGAATGACTTGACCTTGTTCATTCCTCATCACTTTGCCTTTGATTAAAAGATAACGCAGAGAATCATCGGGGCGAAAAATACGGATTTCCTGTTGAAATTGTTGACCTTCGTTAAGTGCTTTTTCCATGCGATGACGGATGAGTTCTCGATCATCAGGATGGGTAAAAACTTGTAATAATTCCTCATAGGTGGGAACAGGATGATCGGAACTTAACCCATAAATACAAAAGCTTTCCTCTGACCACTGAATCTCTTGGGTGAGCAGATCATAAGACCAACTCCCTAAATGAGCCAATTTTTGGGCTTCTGCTAAAGCCAAGTTGGTTTCTTGTAGGGTTTCTTCAACTCGTTTTTGATCGCTAATCTCTCGAATCACCGCGACAACGGAGGAGGAAGAAAGGGGAGAAATATTAGCCGAAAACCAACTATTTTTTCCGCCAATTTCCAAACAATATTCTAGGGTTGCTGTGGTTTGAGTGGCGATCGCTTTTTGTACAGTTTCTAACATTTGAGTTGCGAGGGGTTCAGGAAAAATTTCTTGGGGTGTTTTATCTAAAATTTGATCAACGGGTAGATACAGAATATGGGGATTATTCGTAATCACATTGAGATACCGTCCTTCCTCATCTAAAATTAAGACTAAATCCGACATTGCCCCAAAAACAGCCCGCAGTTCTGCTTCCGATTGACTTAAGGCAGCTTCAACTTGTTGTCGCTGAAGTTCAACTTGCTTGTGTTTGGTAATATCTCGACCAATCGCTTGAAATTCCCAGTTCTGTCCCATCTCATCGGGAATCACCTGCACCGTCCATTCTAACCAGCGTTGTTGATTAGATTCCTCTGTCAGACAAGACTGATAGCTTAGGGTTTCTTGGGTTTCTAACAAATGGGTGATTTGCTCTAGCCCCAGGTTTTGTTCATGATCGGGAAATAGGGAAAAAATACTTTGTCCGAGTAATTCGGAAGCCGACTGACCCAAATATTGACAACCGGCTTGGTTAATAAACGTTAAGCTTCCTTTAACGGTGTAACAACAGACAAATTCAGGAAAACTATCGAGTAAGTGATGATAACGAGCTTCTTGCTGAACTAAGGTTTGTACAAGCTGCATTTCTTGTTTAAGTTGTACCGTTTGAACTTCTAAGGTATGTTGTAAAATATCAATTGTTTCTAGTAATTCTGACGGATCAATAACCTGTAAAATATGGGTTTGAGTCACAATTCCGATTAAATTTTCTTCAGCCGTTGTCACCACTAATCGCCGAATTTGATGACGCTGCATTTGTTGATGGGCTAACCATAAAGAATCCTGGGCTGCAATAGCAATTACGGGTGAAGTCATCACCGTTTCTGCAAGGGTTAATTCAAAATTAAGATTCAATTGTTGGAATCGCACCATATCTCGCTCTGTGATCATTCCAATCGGTTGAATCAGTCCTTGATTTTGTAATTGGGTAATCACAATACAACTCACTTGATAGGTGATCATCAAGTTGGCTAAGTGTTTGATAGACGTGCTGGGAGGGGCATGAATCACCCGAATTTGCATCACATCCTCCACCCGTCTTAATTTTAGTAAATCGTAAGGAATCAGACGGTCACGAATCTGTTTGGGGGTAATGATTCTGATAACTTCACCCTGAAGATTAACAATGGGTAAATGGCGAATTTTATGGTGATTAAATTGTTGAATTACTTTTAAGGAATCCGCCGCTTCTGATTCCAATAAGGTAATAACATTGGCTGTCATCACTTGGGTAATGGGGACTTGATCAAAATGAATTTCAGCTGCAATTGCCCGCACAATATCTCGTTCAGTCACAATCCCGATCAGTCGTTGTTCATCAATGACTAAAATACAGTCATGATCCCTCTGGTTCATGAGGTTAATCGCATCTATACTGGGGGTATCTGATGTTACAATCAGTAAATTAGATGGCATTGCTGATTACTATATTTTTGTGATTGAAATCAGAATTTTTTATGACACGTTCCCTGACTGCTATCTGCCAGATTGCCACAAAAGATACTGCTTAAAATTCTATTGTGGCTTAAATTCATCGGATTGGGATAAAACTCAATTGAACTTTATTCTTCTACTTCTTGGCGAGTCCAGTAGAATCTCGCTCAAGGAGCTTGTGACAAAACAATCCGTCACATTTTATTAATAGGGGTTGACATATCCTCAAAAATTGATAATATTGTATTTTACAATGTCCGATCAGTCGGATTTATAAAAGATTAATAAAAATTTTATTTCCGACCTTAACCCTTTACTTAAAACGCAAAGATTGATTAAGATCTCCTATAAGCTAGTCGAAATTTTACCTTGAATGTATTGCCGATTTTTTTAAACGTAGAACATGAAATTACCCGTTTCCAGCCGATTTCAATTGACAGAAGACCTGAATATTTGTCGCATTTTAAATGGGATGTGGCAAGTGTCTGGATCTCATGGACGGATTGATAGCAAAACAGCCATTGAGAGTATGTTTAAATACTGGGATGCTGGATATACGACTTGGGATCTCGCCGATCATTATGGCCCGGCGGAGGATTTTATTGGGGAGTTTAGACGACAATTAATTGCAACTCGTGGACAAGCCGCATTATCCCAACTTCAAGCTTTTACAAAATGGGTTCCTCGTCCGGGGAAAATGACAAAAAATATTGTGGAAAAAAATATTGATATTTCTCGTCAACGGATGGGGGTAGACTGTCTCGATTTACTACAATTTCATTGGTGGGATTATCAAGATCAAAATTATTTAGACGCTTTACATTATCTGGCAGAGTTACAAACTGAAGGCAAAATTAAGCATTTAGCCTTAACCAATTTCGATACAGAACATTTAAAAATTATTGTTGAACATAACATTAACATTGTATCCAATCAAGTACAGTTTTCCCTAATTGATCGTCGTCCTTTAGCTAAAATGACCGAGTTTTGTCAAACTCACAATATCAAATTACTGCCTTATGGTGTTGTTTGTGGAGGATTTTTATCCGAAAAATATCTGGATCAACCTGAACCCAATAAATTGCGATTAGAAACCGTTAGCTTGAAAAAATATAAAAATATGATTGATGCTTGGGGAGGATGGAGTTTATTCCAAACCTTATTAATAACCCTGAATGCGATCGCCCAAAAACATCACGTTACTATTCCTAATATAGCCGTTCGTTATATCCTCGAACAACCCACCGTCGCCGGAGCAATGGTAGGGACAAGATTAGGTATTTCTCAACATATTGAAGACAATGCTAAAGTCTTTGAATTTAGTCTTGATTCTGAGGATGATCAAACCCTGAATTCTATTTTTTACCAATCCCGTGATTTAATGCAAATCATTGGTGACTGTGGAGATGAATATCGATAATTTGTTGAGGGTTATCAATTAACTCCTAAGAATTTTTTAACGCCTGAACCGCGCGAACCAATCGTTTTAGATAAGGTTTAATTAAGGTTTTTTGTTCGGTTTGTAAGGTATTAACTTGTTGAGAAAGCTGATCGATTTGAGTGTGGATTGTAGCTGAATCTGCAACAGATTGACTTACCCAGGCTTCTAAAGCTGTTGTTAAGGATTGATGTTCCTGTCCTTCCCAATGAGGGGTAGAAGTTTGTGTTGAGGTCTTCAATTTATCAATAGCTTCTTGCATTAACTGAAACCGCACATTCATCACTTCCCAATCCTCTTGTCGCAACGCATTTTTTTCTAACCGTTGAGTTACCCGTTGTAACTCCGTGAGCACATCCGTAATCGGATCAAGTTCATTCGATTCTGGGGGTAAGGTTTGCAGTTGCTCATGCAACGATTCCACGACCCCGTGAACATCCGTAATTGCTGCATCCAGACTTTGACGCATATCCTGTTCAAACCGTTGACGATTGACAAGATTGAACAGCAACGCCGCACTGAGGGGAGTCAGCGCATAGAGAACCGGCTGATACCATGCCGCAATCAGTGTTCCAAGTGCGGTTCCCCCAACAGAAACATACTCAGCTAACTTCCACCCATCGACAGGGTTCCGTGACGGTTTTAAGGGTTCTGGGCTATCTTGCATAGTTGATTTAATAATTCCCCCTTATTTTAGCAATAGGGGGAGAATTGTTAACTGATTCCCTTTAAAAATTACCTTAACTTAAGGTTTAAATCCTTTGAAAACTCTATCCTAACTGTAATTTTCAAGGTATTTTACCTCTCAAATCAATCAATTTAATTCTCCTGACTTTTCCACATCCGGTCTTCCTTCGGTTTGAGAGGGGGAACTTAACCATCCCTTTTCTGCTTGTGTAGCAACATAATCAGCAACGGTTTTAATTTGTTCAGCCGTTAACCGATTTTTAAAGGCAGGCATCGCATTTTTACCATTGGTTACTTGATTGACAATTGCGGCTTGAGCATCTTCTTCATATCCTTTTAGGTATTTAACCAAAGCTTCTTTTTTTAAAGTTTTATTAGCAACAACCACATTATTTCCATTAATATGGCAGGCAGCACAGGAATTAGAAAAAATTTGAGATCCATTTAACGCCTCTTCTGCTAATACAGGTTGAGGTAGGATTAACGTTAACAATACAAAACCTAGAATAAAAACTGATAATAATTTTTTCAATTGAATCTCCTTGAATCCGAAATAGGCAACTGGTAACACAAAGATTTTACATCTACAATAAAAACACGGTATGTCCCTCGACAGAGAAACCAACGAGCTTCTAATTTGTTGAACCATACCATAAAGTTAATCTGGGGGGAAAGCTTTCGCCAGAAAATAATACTTAGTTGTAATCACCTCACTCCCTAAGCAAAAACTGCTAGGTGTTAACGGAAATGATAACAGCTATAGCAATCCTATTTGAGTTGTATCCAAAATTTCTGCTCAAAAGGGAACAGGGAACAGGGAACAGGGAACAGGGAACAGGGAACAGGGAACAGGGAACAGGGAACAGGGGTAATACTTCTAGCTGTTTCATATCAGTTTTAAATTATCACAACCTATTTGGGATTGCTATAGTGAGTAATAATACTGAATTTAACAGGATATTCTGCATTTGTGATCCAGCTTACTGATTCATGATGAGAATGATCACACCTACAGTGCCACAGAAATCATTGGATAGATTCGCTCAATCACAGATATTAAAAAGGCTTAATGGATTGCCTTTGGGTCTGTTTATGTCTGAACCTATATCCTGTTCTGCTTTAAGTTTCAAGCAAATGGTCGAGCAAATTTTAAGAACTCAATCCATGAGTCGTCAAGAACGATATGCACTGAGGTATTGGTTATTACGCAAACTCGATGAACACGAACAACAGTTAGTTTATACCCTCCAAAGGGGGTTATATACAGGGGAAATCAAAATCACAGATTAAACAAGTTAAAACCCAGAGAAGTTAGGGAATAAAACTCTATTATTCCTTCTCTTTTATTGAGTTCATTTAACTTTTAATATAGGGAATCGGATCAGTTAACCCTAGTTCTGAAAAGGCTGCTAATCGCAGACGGCAAGAATCACAAGTTCCACAGGCTTTTGTCTGTCCTGCATAACAAGACCAAGTAAATTCCCAAGGAACACCTAAATGATTACCCAGTTGAATAATCTCTGTTTTTTTTAAATGAATCAGGGGGGATTCAATCGTAATTGGATTGCCTTCTCGACCTTGTTTTGTTCCTAAGCGAAAGACTTCTTCCATTGATTGAATATAATCGGGTCTGCAATCAGGATAACCCGAATAATCTAAAGCATTTACTCCAATATAAACCCGACTAGCAACAATCGCTTCTGCATAAGCTAAAGCGAAGCTTAAAAATATAGTATTTCGTGCCGGAACATAAGTAACGGGAATACTTTCAGCCATCTTTTCAATCGATCTATCCTGGGGTAAATCGAGGTGATTATCTGTTAATGCAGAGCCTCCCCATAAGGTGAGATCAAAGGTAACAACTTGACGTTCTATGACTCCTGCACATTCAGCAATTTTTCGGGCTGATTCGAGTTCTTTTCGATGTCGTTGCTGATAATCGAAAGAAATCGCATAGCATTCACACCCATCTGCTTTAGCTTGGTATAAAACCGTAGAAGAATCTAAACCACCCGACAATAAAATAACTGCTTTCACTAGAGTCTTTTTCCCTTTTTAATAATGTTGATTTTATTTAAGTTAATTTTAACAAAAAATAAAGCGATCGCATCCCTCTGCAAGTTACAATTTTTACAAAGCTCCCAAATGGACAAGCTGGCTTTAAAATCAATATTTAAACATTTCTATAATTTTGTAAACTTTTATTATACAAAATACTTCACATTCTATCTCTGAAATTTTCGCTACACTAAATTTAAAGACAGCAATTATATCTCTATACATAGGTAGTTTTTACTATGGCTACAGTCTCTAAACTAGAATATCATCCCACGCGCTGGCTAACTTTGGTATTAGGAACCTTAGCGTTCTGGATGGCAGGTAGCTTAATTCTTGACTTTGTAATTATGCCGACAATGTATGTTTCAGGCATGATGGAAGATACAGGATTTACCTCTACTGGAACACTGATTTTTTCAGTCTTTAACCGGGTTGAGCTAGTCTGTGCAGCAGTGGGTTTAACCGGTTTAATTGCATTAGCAATGAACCTTCCTGAAAAATTTAGTAATCGCCTACGGACACTGACCGGATTATCCTTTTTCCTATTAGCGATTACGATGATTTACACCTACATTCTCACCCCTCAAATGAGTGCGTTAGGAATTAACCTCAACCTCTTTAATGGGTTAACTGCTATTCCTGATGGCATGAACCAACTCCACTGGGGTTATTTTACCCTAGAACTGATTAAATTATCCCTTTTAGGCACAATTTTAGGCTGGTGTTATCGTAATCACAGTAAACTCGATATCACGTTCTAAATTTATAGCAGGGAACAGGGAACAGGGAGGAAAAGAAGAGTGTACGGCGCACAGTTTTAGTATCAGTCTACGTCCTAACACCCCAGGCACGAGGGTTATATCTTTAAAATAACAGTAAGTTGGGTTTTGTTTCCTTAACCCAACTTTTTTATTTAAGTTGTTATAATTAAATCTAACTGAGTCTAGGATATCCCATGACAACCAAACTCCCGATCACAGAATCTAAACCCAATTCAAGTTTATACGAAGAAGATTATCATCTTTGGTTAATGAATACTATTCACCAGTTACAACAGGGAAAATTAGCTGAAGTTGATATGGTTAATTTAATTGAAGAATTAGAAGCTATGGTCAGAAGTGAAAAAAAGGCTATCAGAAGTAATCTCAGAATTTTATTAATCCACCTATTAAAATATAAGTATCAATCTGAGAAACGAACGAATAGTTGGCTATTTACTATTCGAGAACATCGAAAAAGATTACGAGACGATTTTAAAAATAGCCCAAGTTTAAAGCGATATTTTCTTGATGTTTTTGAAGAATGTTATCAAGATGCAAGAGAATTAACGGCTGATGAAACAGGATTAACCGTCGATACTTTTCCTGTAGAATCTCCATTTTCTCAAGAAGATACATTAAACCCAGATTATTTACCGGAGTGATACTAATTCACACATTTCTTGATTGGCTAATTTTAAACGTTCTTTAATTGATAATTGTTGTAAATCTTGACTCAACTCATATAAATTAACTCGCTCATAATTACCTTGAAATAAAGGAATTAACGCTTTAACTAACGCAACAATTCCATCAGGAGGAACTGCATTCCCAATTTGTCGGCGAACCTCAGTAAATGATCCTTCAAAGATAAAATTATCTGGAAACGATTGTAACCGAGCTCGTTCTCGATTAGTTAATGCTCTCGGTTCTTTATAATGATATCCCCAAGTTCCACCGCCACCACCTGCAATAATAGTTGTTGAAGGTTGGTCAGGGTGTAAACGTCGGTAAACATGACTAATCATTCCTTTAACATAATATTCGCTATCTTTCGGAATATCAGTAAAATTTCCTCCAGGTTTAATCCGTTTTAAAATTTCAATGGTTCTCGGTTGGATTTTTTGATGTTCATTATTATAAGGAACTTTTTCTACCCCGGCTAATACTTCTGATGCAGTTCGATAAGGATATTTTCGATTTAACCCATATTCCGGTTGGGGATGAATAAAATTAAATCCGGTATCTTTTCTAATTCCAACTAATAACACCCGTTCTCGAAATTGAGGAACCCCATAATCAGCAAAATTATAAAGTTTCGGTTTAACTAAATATCCCGGTTCAATATTTTCAAATTCAGAAATAATCCGTTGAATGGCTTTATAATTATTCGCACTTAATAATCCCTTGACATTTTCAGCAATAAAGGCTTTCGGTCTTTTCGCTTGCACAAATTTAAGAAAATAAGTATATAAATTTCCTCGTTCTCCTTCTAAACCAGGACGTTTCCAAATCATTGAAAAGTCCTGACAGGGGAAACCTCCCGTAATTAAATCTGTGTCAGGTACTTCAGAAATATCAATATTTTCGATTTGATTATGAACAATTACATCTGCAATATTCCGTTTAAAAGTTTGGCAAGCATTTTCATTAGAATCAATCGCCCAAACTACTTTAAATCCTGCTTTATGAAAGGGTAAATCCATTCCTCCACATCCTGAAAAAAGAGACAATGTTGAGGAGGTATATTTCCATTTGACTTGAGATAAACGTTCAGTTAATAGCATTTCTATTTGGATTATTAGGGATAATTTATAGTATATAGCAGTGGTTGTAAACTTTGTTAACTCAATCCATAAGTCTAGTGAGTTCGATTAAAATTCAATCTGTTAAATCTAGTTAATTTTTAATTAAGGTTTACCGAGTGCAATAATAGCATTTTGTCCGCCAAAACCAAAACTAAAACATAACGTATTTCTGACAAAACTAGAACGAACTGAGGTCACGAAATCTAAATCAAATTCAGGGTTTTTCAATCCAACACAAGGCGGTAAAAGTTGATAATTTAATGCCATTAAACCAAATGCGACTCCTAACGATCCTGACGCTCCTAATGTGTGTCCGGTCGCCCCTTTTGTCGAACTGACGGAAACGCCTTGAGGAAATAATTGTTGAATTAATTTAACTTCATAGTCATCATTTAATGCGGTTGCAGTTCCATGAGCATGAATAAAATTAATTTTATCAGGAGATAAATGACTATTTTTTAAACAAGTTTTAATGGCTGCGATCGCACTTTTTTGATTAAAGTCTGGTTTATTACTGTAAGCCGCATCATTGGTTAATCCAAATCCTAAAATTTTCCCATAAATTTGAGCTTTTCGCTGTTGTGCTAAATCTTCTGATTCTAAGATCAAAATAGCCGCTCCTTCCCCTAACACAAATCCTTCTCGATTTCGATCAAAGGGATAGCAACCTGTTTTTGCTAACGCTCCCATTTGTTCAAATCCGGCTAACGTTAACGGGGTAATAGGTGCTTCTACCGCACCGACAATCACACGCTGACATTGTTGGGTTTGAATCAGTTCCAATCCTTGAGCGATCGCCCAAATTCCTGTAGCACAAGCAGCCATTGGTGATACAATAATTCCTGTAGATCCGATTTTTTTAGCTGCATTTACAGCAATATTAAAATGTAAATAATCCCTAAATTTAATTAAATTAATATTCTCTTCCCCCCTTGCTAACTGTTCTAATTTTCCTTGATATCCCCGACTCGAACCGATCACAACCCCACAGTCGGGTAAAGGGGGAGTTAAATCAGCCATCATTAACGCATCCGTGATCGCCTTTTCTAATAATTCCGTAGGATGAGACGGAATATCATGAATTAAAGCGAGGGGTTGGGTCAGAAGTTCAGGAAAAGGTTGATAAGGTAATATTCTTGATTGGCTCGATAGCAATCCTTTCCAGGTTGTTTCTAAATTCCCTAATGCTGAGATTAAACCAATACCAGTAACAACAACATTCATTATTGATGAGTAATCTGTCTTCAACAACCGAGAGTCAGAATTAACTCTAACTAATATGAAATCCTGAAAATAATGCTACAAAAGGGAACAGGGAACAGGGAACAGAAGGGAAAAGAAAATAGGGAATCTGATTAATTTTAAACAGAAGTTGAAAATCGGTTTTTCATCCAAACTTTCTGATAACGGTTCTGTTCGCATAATCCCAAATAATCACAATGTTCAAATTTCTCTAAAAAACAGAAAATCTTACCAATTTCACTATAAAGATTATTATTTTTCCACTGTTCACCTTCTGGCATCAAGCAAGGTAAATGTCCCATGGGAGCAGATAGATCAAAGAAGGGTGAGTAAAAATACTAATCCCAATCCAGCTTGATTGAGTTTGAGATCCTTACCCACCCTGGGAAACTAAAAGTTTACAATTTTTGACAGTTTATTAATTTTTCAGATTTTCTAACCCTTGGGTCACTTTAGCAGACTGAATGCGATCGCCTTGTTTAATTTGATCAACAACATTCATCCCGTCGGTAACATAACCAAAAACCGCATAACTCCCATCCAGGAACGGTAAATCTGCTAAGGCAAAATAGAACTGAGAAGAAGCGGAATCAGGGAATTGAGAACGAGCCATGGCTACTGCACCCCGACTGTGGGATAAAACAGGAGCTTTTTGGATTCCGGCACTTTCTAAGGTTTTACTATAGATCGGCTGTTCTGCACCTTTGGGCTTAATTTCTAAGGGGATCATCCGTTCTTTGGATGTCTTGGGATCAATAAATCCCCCAGTCCCTAATCTAGCACTGGGAAACTTAGGATCTTTACTTTGAGGATCGCCCCCTTGCACCACAAAGGGTTGAGGATCACGGACAACCCGATGAAAAGCTAGACCATCATAAACCCCTTTATTAACGAGATCGACAAAGTTCCCGGCGGTAATGGGGGCATTAGTGCCATCAATTTCAATAGTAATTGGCGATTTATTGACCGTCATTACTACCGTTGCTTTTCCGTTTAATTGGGGTGAATTTGCCATAGGTTGGGTTGAAGTTGGAGAACTGGGAGTAAGGGTCTGCTCGACAGATGGATTGTTCTGAGCTTGAGTTTCTGCTGAAGTTGTCGTAGAACTACAGCCCGCCACGATTAACACACATAAGAGCAGGAGCGGTAAAAACCAGTGCTGTGTGTTGAATTGTTTCATTTTAGGTCTCAATTTTTTTTGTGCAGTCGGATATTTTACAGTCCTTCTAAGGGAACTTGTAAAAACTTCGCTAATTCAGCCCCTTGATTTTCTAAGTCTGACAAAGGCAGGGGTTGGCCTACACGGGTTAAGGGAATTTCTCGACGGTCTTTGAGTTTGAGATACAACGCTCGACGGGGGTTGAGTCCATCTTTGATATCTACCCGAATTGATTGAACCTCATTAACGTTGCAATTGAATTCAACTTTACGGTTTTTCCCCGGAAAGCCCCACCGGAAAATATGAATCTTTCCCGTTTCCCGATTAAATTCATTGTATCCACCGCCTAAATCCCACAGAATCACCAGCCATAGATACAAAGCCAGTAACAAGGCTGCTGTTCCATATAACCCCATGACAATTCCTTGGGGGATAAAGATCAGTTGGGTCGGATCGGCGAAGGGTAAAAGATTAATTTTCAAATAGCTGGATATACCCGATAAGAGAAAACCAGTCCCACCAATGGTGATTACACTGGCCCACCAGTAGTTGCTGAAGCGACGGGAACCCGTAACTTTCTGATCAAGGATTTGATTCGTTGTAGTCTTTGTTTGGGTACTCATGAAACGTAAGAGTGTAAATCTTCACAGTCAACACCTTTGCAAAAATTGTTAACTGTAATATATAGTTATGTTAACTTGCTTAATAGTCTACCGCTAAATGTCCCCCGGTTAACCGAGGACACCATCTGTAGACTCAAAGCATCCGATCGATCGCTGAACAGTTGGTCTCGCAAGGGAAAAAAACTGCTTTGTAAGACCTTCGGCCGAACTGCGTTCGGATTGATTTCCACAGAAGGTCAAACCAGTGAAACGATCAGCCCCATCAAAAATCGAGAAACCGATTGATTATGGGGTAGTTCACAAAGGATAATGTTTTAGATAACCCAAGAGGATCGTTCTGAAATGACTATAGCAGTCGAACGGCCGCAAGTTCAGAGAGGATGGTTTGATGTCCTCGACGACTGGCTCAAACGCGATCGCTTCGTCTTCGTGGGTTGGTCAGGAGTTCTACTGTTTCCTTGTGCTTATCTAGCCCTTGGTGGCTGGTTAACCGGAACAACCTTTGTTACTTCCTGGTACACCCACGGTTTAGCAAGCTCTTATTTAGAAGGCTGTAACTTCTTAACAGCCGCTGTTAGTAGCCCCGCCAACAGCTTAGGACATTCCTTGCTGTTCCTGTGGGGGCCAGAAGCTCAGTGGGACTTCACTCGTTGGTGTCAACTGGGTGGACTGTGGGCATTTGTGGCTCTGCACGGTGCTTTCGCCCTGATCGGCTTTTGTCTGCGTCAGTTAGAAATTGCCCGCTTAGTCGGCATTCGTCCCTACAACGCCATCGCCTTCACTGGGCCGATTGCGGTATTCGTCAGTGTGTTCCTGATGTACCCCTTGGGTCAGTCTAGCTGGTTCTTTGGCCCTAGCTTTGGGGTGGCGGGAATCTTCCGCTTCATCCTATTCCTGCAAGGGTTCCATAACTGGACACTGAATCCCTTCCACATGATGGGAGTCGCGGGAATCCTCGGTGGTGCGCTGCTGTGCGCCATTCACGGAGCGACGGTGGAAAATACCTTGTTTGAAGATGGCGACAAAGCCAACACCTTCCGGGCTTTTGAACCGACTCAAGCAGAAGAAACCTATTCTATGGTGACCGCCAACCGCTTCTGGTCACAAATCTTCGGGATTGCGTTTTCCAACAAACGTTGGTTACACTTCTTCATGTTGTTCGTGCCTGTCACGGGACTGTGGATGAGTTCCATCGGTATTGTCGGTTTAGCACTCAACCTGCGGGCTTATGATTTCGTCTCCCAAGAATTACGGGCAGCCGAAGATCCTGAGTTTGAAACGTTCTATACCAAGAACATTCTGTTAAATGAAGGTCTGCGGGCTTGGATGGCTCCTGCGGATCAACCCCACGAAAACTTTATTTTCCCGGAGGAGGTATTACCGCGTGGTAACGCTCTCTAATACTTCTTATGTCAGCGGCCGTGACCAAGATTCCACAGGATTTGCTTGGTGGGCGGGTAACGCTCGTCTGATTAATTTGTCTGGTAAGTTGCTGGGCGCTCACGTTGCTCACGCTGGTTTGATCGTATTCTGGGCTGGGGCAATGACCCTGTTTGAAGTGGCTCACTTCATTCCTGAAAAGCCCATGTATGAACAAGGTTTGATTCTGATCCCCCACATGGCAACCCTCGGTTGGGGTGTTGGCCCTGGTGGTGAAGTCATTGATACCTTCCCCTATTTTGTGATTGGGGTTCTGCACTTAATTTCCTCAGCGGTTCTCGGTTTAGGCGGGATTTATCATGCCGTTCGTGGCCCTGAAGTTTTAGAAGAATATTCTTCTTTCTTTGGCTACGACTGGAAAGACAAAAACCAAATGACCAATATTATCGGGTATCACCTGATTCTGTTAGGTCTGGGTGCTTTCCTGTTGGTGTTCAAAGCCATGTTCTTTGGCGGTGTTTATGACACTTGGGCACCCGGTGGTGGTGATGTTCGCATCATTACTAATCCAACCCTCAACCCAGGGGCGATCTTTGGCTATCTGACCAAAGCTCCCTTCGGTGGAGAAGGCTGGATCATCGGTGTTGACAACATGGAAGACATCATCGGTGGTCATATTTGGATTGGTCTGATCTGCATTTCTGGCGGAATCTGGCACATCCTCACCAAACCCTTTGGCTGGGCACGTCGCGCTTTCATTTGGTCTGGAGAAGCTTATCTGTCCTACAGCTTAGGCGCTCTGTCCCTGATGGGCTTTATCGCCGCTTCTTATGTTTGGTTCAATAACACCGCTTATCCTAGCGAGTTCTACGGCCCCACAAACGCTGAATCTTCTCAAGCTCAGTCCTTTGTGTTCTTAGTCCGTGACCAAAAACTCGGTGCCAATATCGGTTCTGCTCAAGGCCCTACAGGTCTAGGTAAATACCTGATGCGTTCTCCGACAGGTGAAATCATCTTCGGTGGTGAAACCATGCGCTTCTGGGATTTCCGTGGCCCTTGGTTAGAGCCTCTGCGTGGCCCCAACGGTCTTGACCTGAATAAGCTGAGAAACGATATCCAACCTTGGCAAATTCGCCGCGCTTCTGAGTACATGACTCATGCTCCTAACGGTTCTATTAACTCCGTGGGCGGGATCATTACTGAAGCTCAAGGGTTTAACTATGTTAACCCCCGCGCTTGGTTGGCTGGTTTCCACTTCATTATGGGCTTCTTCTTCTTAATTGGTCACTTATGGCACGCAGGTCGCGCTCGTGCTGCGGTGGCTGGTTTTGAGAAAGGTATTGACCGGAAATCAGAAGCTGTACTTTCTATGCCTAATTTAGACTAAGGTTTAATCCTGATGTCTGATGACAGTGTAGATCGTTAATCAAAGACCCCGCCTGAAGAATCAGGTGGGGTTTTTCATTAGAATTTATTTGGAATTAATAAGTATTATTACAATTAAAAATGTGATATTTGTCATTTTAATACGGAAAGCCACGTTAAAGACATTTGCACCTTTAAACCAGATATTATTATTGGTGGCCCTCCCTGCCAAGGTTTTAGTATTGCAGGGCCAGCCCACAAAGATCCTCAAGATCCTAGAAATAGCCTATTTATTAACTTTACTCAATGGATTAGTTTTCTGCAACCTAAAGCTTTTATCATGGAAAATGTTAAAGGTTTGCTCTCTCGCAAAAATGGTGAAGGAATAAAGGTCATAGATCTGATTAAAAAGACCTTTGAAGAATTAGGATATTTTGTTGAAATTTGGTTATTAAATGCTGCTGAATATGGTGTACCTCAAATCAGAGAGCGTGTTTTTATTGTAGGAAATAATAGGGGAAAAGTAATGGGTTTTCCACCCAAGTCCCATTCTATAAATGACTCTAATTCTAATCATTTACAATTATCTATATTACCGGATCAGCAGTTATTCCCCGCTTTAACTCTATGGGATGCTATATCAGATTTACCACCTTTGAATGCCCGTGAAGGTCAAGAGGAATTGCCTTATAGTTTAGCATCTCAAAATCCTTATCAAGACTGGCTCAGAAAGGGGAGCCAAACAATCTATAATCATGTTGCAATGGATCATTCTCAAAGACTTGTAGAACGCTTTAAACAGATTAAATGGGGGGAATCAAGTGCTAATGTATCCAAAGAATATGGGGCAAGACATCGAAGCGGGAATGGAGAATTATCTGGTCAAACTTACGATCAAAATAATCGCCGTTTGTACCCCCATAAACCATCCCATACCATCACTGCCTCATTTTATGCTAATTTTCTTCATCCCTTCCAACACCGGAATTTAACAGCACGGGAAGGAGCGCGAATTCAATCTTTTTGGTAATGCTGTTCCTCCCTTACTGGCTAAAGCAATTGCACTCCATCTGACAAAAAAATTAGAGTTATGTCCACAAGTGATAGAAACCCTTTAGTTCATGGTTCTAATCTGCAACAAAAAGAAAGTAATCGTAAAAAATATCAAGATGTTGAGAGTAAGAAATTTCTCACGGAGATTAGAACTGAGTATAATCAATGGCACTCAGCTAATCTCGAACTAATTGGGCCAACTTCAACACCAACAGACAAGGATAATGAAATTATTGCCCAAAGGGTCAAACTTCTCTCAGATTATAAAGATTTTTTAGATCAGCAACATTATGCTGAAAAATTTGATTCTCGATCTAACCTTCACTCTAGTGTATTAGAGGAGTTTCTTTACTATTTATTTAAAGATTTAGTTAGAGATTTTGGCTCAAATGCTCTAATTGGAAAATCTCATACTTTCAAAGATATTTTCTTTGTTTCTCCTAAATACTCGGAAATGTTAAAGCGACCTTACGCACGCATTGAGAAGAAGGATCATGATTTTGTGATTGGAGCAACAATTCAAGCATCTTTTGAAGCAGCAACCCCACCCGAACAAGATGAAACCCCTGGTGAATTGGTGACCTTTGTTCAACAAGAACCAGAAAGCTATTCAGAAGCTACAGTTACAGGTAATGTGGAAACGCATCTTTTTGATATTCCAGTGGTTGTGATTGATTGATGAATAGTTAGGATCTTTCTATCAATGGTGTCAAGGTATGAATGCTGATAAACCAGTGGGCGATCACAGCTTCCATATTTTCATTATCTATCCCTAAAAAATGGTGTATAATTAAGGAACATTCAAATATTTATGAAGTTGCACGGATAATCGATAGTGAGGAAATTGTTTTAATAAGTCTAATACTAAAGGAAAGGTGCGATCACGTTGAGTCCATTCGGGTTGTAAAAAGACAGGAATTTGAGGGTTAAGCGTTAAATATTCTGCATAAAATTCTAATTCTTTTCCCGTTTCAATCACCAGTTTAATCTCTGATGCCCGTTTCCACATGAACTCAACAACCGGATATTTCCAGTTAACATGATGTTTTGGACTTAACGTAACCCAAACAGAATTAGAAATATCTTGCCAAAAGGAGCCTGATGTTTCAATGGAAACGCTTCTTCCCGTCGCTTCAATGGTATTGATTAAAGCCGGAAGTTGAGCATAAATAAACGGTTCTCCCCCAGAAATTACGACTCTAGGCGATCGCAATTCTGTAATTAAATCCTGAAAAGATCGAACTTGACGGGGTAAATTCATCCCCCCATTGGCATAGCCCGTATCACACCAAGGACAACCCACCGGACACCCGGCTAAACGAATAAAATCCACCGGGGTTCCGGCCCAATATCCTTCGCCTTGAATTGTACTTTGAAAGGTTTCATGAACTGGAATTTCAAGCCTCAAAATCTTACTAATTTATCCTCCACTCATTTTAGCTTTATATCCTAATTTTATCAGAAATTCTAACACTTTTTGACGGTGATCTCCTTGAATTTCAATCGTATTTTCTTTAACCGTTCCCCCTGCTCCGCATTGGGTTTTTAACTGTTTAACTAACCCTTCTAATGTTTCCGGTTTCGTTTGAAATCCACTAATCACCGTCACGGTTTTTCCCTTCCGCCCTGAACGAGTGGCTTGAACTTTCAAGTTTTGTTGATTAGGGGGAAGTTCAGGAAGGGCACGTTCTAAAGCCGGGGAGTTTGCAGATTCCCCAAACTCTGAATAAACTATCCGGTTTTTACTAGAGTTTGTTTGATCTTGAGAGTGACGTTTTGAGGGAGCCATAAGCCGTAAAAAATAATAGTTTAGCCTGATGAAAAAGGGAAAAACCGAAAAATAGTTTTTTCCCCTTTGTTATAAAATTAAATCGTTAATGGTTAATATTTTTGAGATCCTGTGAAGATTCCCATAAAATTGCCCCTTGCTGTTTCAGTGAACTGACTAAATCCAAAGCCATATTAATCGCATCTGAAAAATTAGCATTTTCAACAATAGCATCCGTCAGGTTAGCTTCTTTTAAATTAACCCCTTTGAGAGTGCTATGACTTAAATTGGCTTCCACTAAATCCGCTTTTAATAAAGTTGCTCGACTGAGATCAGCATAACTCAAATTAGCCAAGGATAAAGTCGCCCCACTCAAGTCCGCCCCACTTAAGTCCGCTCCACTCAAGTCCGCGCCCGTTAAATCAGCCCGTGTCAAGTTGGCCCCACTGAGATTAGCACCACTTAAATTGGCACAATAGAGGTTAGCACCAATGAGATTGGCGTTGTACAAACTCACCCCAATCAAATTAGCGCGAAATAAATTAGCCCGAAACAGGTTACATCGAAATAAACTCGACCCACTCAGGTCAGCATTATTAAAATCTGCCCGAAACAAGTCTGTATCTCGAAAATCCCGCTTTCCAACTGCATAAGCCATCAAAAGTTCTTCCGCCGTCATATTCCATCTTCCCAAGTCTAGGATCTTCCCCATTGTCACAAACCCAAAAGCCAAAATTGGCAAATCAGAATTAAGAATTAAGAATTTTAACGATCAACAGTCAACAGTCAACAGTCAAGAGCCAACAGCTAATGGCCAACCATCTGAAGAATTTCATCCAACCGCGTTACAACTCCCTCAAATCAATGTTAATCTCTGAAAAGGCGGTAAATTAGTGTTTTGTCGGAGTCAGCAAATTCCAGAGGATGCAAGCCCCTGAATTCATTGGTGGGGATAAGTCTTAAAGGAATTGATTCACTCCCCATAATCGACTGGCAAAGCCAATGGAGAACCGAGACACAGAATTTCACTGCGGGTTGAGGGCTATTAGCAGGTTTAGACTTGCCAACTGCTGATGAGGTTGTGCTAGAACTGCCATCAGCCTTAATATTTGCAGACTTGCTCACATAATTCAGGAGGTTCACATCAGATGAATAAAGAACAACTCGTTCAAGCAACCGCTATTAAAGCGGGTGTCACTAAAAAGCAAGCTGATTTAATCATTTCAGCCATTTGTGATTCTATTATGGAAGCCGTGGCCGATGGGGAAAAAGTGACCTTGGTGGGTTTTGGGTCATTTGAAGCCAGAGAACGCAAAGCTCGTGAAGGTCGTAACCCCAGCACTGGCGAACCGATGACCATTCCGGCGACAACGGTTCCTGTGTTCTCGGCGGGTAAAGCCTTCAAAGAGATGGTTTCAGGTCTTTCTGATGAAGTGGCTTAAACGCTCAACCTAATTTCCCTCATCCCAAGAGACAATATGCTCCTGTTGGTTTAACGTTTTTTGGCTATAGCAATTTTTCATGACTTTTCCCACGCTATACTCACCCTATTAGCGTGGGATTATTGTTGCAATGGGACTTCAACTTAATACTGTTATTCCTTGGGGTCGCAATTTTAACGAATATATGAGGATGTTTGATTTAACGTCTGTTGATTTGAAACTCTCGATTTTAGATTCTGCGTCTGGCCCAGCTAGTTTTAATGTTGAAATGACAAAACAGGGTTATTCTATTATTTCTTGTGACCCTCTTTATCAATTTTCGGCGGCTGATATTTCCCAACGCATTCAAGATACCTATAGAACGGTTATAGACGGAGTAAAAGCCAGTTCTCAGGATTATATTTGGGATTATATTTCTTCTCCTGAACAATTGGCAGAAATTAGAATGGCGGCGATGAAACAATTTTTAGCCGATTTTCCCATAGGAAAGCCACAAGGACGTTATCTCACCGCAGAATTACCCCAACTTCCTTTTAATTCTCAGCAATTTGATTTAGCATTATGTAGTCATTTTCTATTTACTTATTCGGATCATTTTTCAGAAGATTTTCATCTAAACGCTATTTTAGAGTTATGTCGAGTCGCTCAACAAGTCAGAATTTTCCCGTTATTAAAAGTATCAGGAGAACCCTCTCCTTTCCTGCAACCGATAATTCAAGAATTAGAAACAAAAGGCTATCTAACTACGATTAAAACCGTTAATTATGAATTCCAAAAAAACGGAAATCAAATGTTAAAAATAAAAAAATCCCCGTAGGGTGCGTAAGCCTAAGCGCACGCACCATATTCATAATTGATAATTGATAATTGATAATTCGTAATTCGTAATTCGTAATTCGTAATTAGAACCCTGATAGGGCGGGAAAACCCCGCCCCTACGGATTAAAATTCAATGGTTTGAGGCGCTCTGGGGAAGGGTATTACATCTCGAATATTACCCATCCCAGTCATAAATTGTACCACGCGATCAAATCCTAATCCGAATCCCGCATGGGGGACAGTTCCATATTTTCGTAATTCCAAATACCACCATAATTCCTCCGGGTTTATCCCTAACGTTTTCATGCGGTTTTCCAATAAATCCAACCGTTCTTCCCGTTGGGAACCTCCGACAATTTCGCCAATTTTAGGAGCTAAAACATCCATCGCTCTAACGGTTTTTCCATCCTCATTTAAGCGCATATAAAAGGCTTTAATATCTTTCGGATAGTCCGTAACAATTACAGGCTTTTTAAAGTATTCTTCTGCTAAATAACGTTCATGTTCCGATTGTAAATCCAAGCCCCAACTGACGGGATACTCAAATTTTTTATCGGCTTTTTCTAAAATAGCGATCGCTTCGGTATAAGTAATCCGTCCAAACTCATTATTAATAATATTATGAGCCGTTTCTAACACCGATTTATCAATGCGTTCGTTAAAAAATTCCATATCTTCAGGACATTGTTCTAACACGGATTTAAAGATATGTTTGAGAAAGGCTTCTGCTAAATCCATATCTCCTTCTAAATCACAGAACGCCATTTCCGGTTCAATCATCCAAAATTCAGCTAAATGGCGAGACGTATTAGAATTTTCTGCTCGAAATGTGGGGCCAAAAGTATAAACATTCCCAAACGCCATCGCCATAATTTCTGCTTCTAATTGCCCACTAACGGTTAAATAAGCAGGCTTTCCAAAGAAATCTTGACTATAATCAACCTGTTGAGATTCTGTTAAGGGAATATCCTTTAATTTAAAATTAGTCACACTAAACATTTCCCCCGCCCCTTCACAATCACTGGAGGTAATAATGGGAGTATGAACCCATAAAAAACCCCGTTCTTGGAAGAATTCATGCACCGCAGCAGCACAAGCATTTCTAACGCGAAAAACCGCCCCTAATGTATTCGTTCGCGCTCGTAAATGTCCGATGGTGCGTAAAAATTCAAAGGAATGACGTTTTTTTTGTAACGGATAGGTTTCTGCATCAGCATCCCCATAAATTTTAACGTCAGAGGCTTTTAATTCAATTCGTTGCCCCTTCGCCGGAGACTCTACTAATACCCCAGAAATTTGAACTGATGTACCCGTATTCAGTTGTTTTAAAATCGTTTCATAGTCGGATAAATCAGGATTTAATACCACTTGCAAATTGGCCAAAGCGGAACCATCATTAATTTCCACAAAGGTAAATTCTTTGAGTTCCCGTTTGGTTCTGACCCAACCTTGAACTGTGACCGTTTCGTTGGGTTGACCCGTCCTCAACAGTTGAATAATTCTATTTACTGTCATCGTATTTTATCCTTTTTTCAGTTATCAGTTATCAGTCATCAGTTATCAGTTATCAGTCAATCCTTAACTAAACCCATGTTCTGCTAAAAACTCTGGGGTAATCTCCTCTAAGGTGGAAATCGCTGGAATATTATTATAACTTTCAACAGAACTCAAATTTCCTTTGAGGTAACTTTGCAGAAATTTTCCCACATATTTTCCTAAAATATCCGCTTCAATATTTACCCAACTTCCGGGGTGTAAATAGCGTAAATTCGTTTCTTGATAACTATGGGGAATAACCGCCACTTGAAACCAACGACCCTCAAGATCACAATCGGAAATCGTTAAACTAATGCCATTGACGGCAATACTTCCTTTTGCAACAATATAAGGCGCAATTTGACGTTGCCAAAGGGTTGAAGCACTCCCAGGAGCAGAAAACCGCATTTCCCAAGAGGTTGCTGTGGGAATAACGGACTGGAGACACCCGACCCCATCGACATGACCTGTAACAAAGTGTCCCCCTAACTTACTTCCAGCCCGCAGGGACGTTTCTAAGTTAAAATAACCTTCTAAACTCTGTCCTAGTTTTGTCCGATTTAACGTTTCAGGAGACGCTGTTGCAATAAACCCTTTATTCCGAATGTCCACCACCGTTAGACAAACCCCATCCACTGCTACACTATCCCCGATGGCTAAATCCTTTAAAATTAAGTCTACATCCCCTAAAACGCAACTAATCTGGAACTGATCCTGTCCTAGTGGTTGAAGGGTTCCGAGAGCTTGAATAAGTCCTGTAAACATTTGATGGTTGACGGTTGACGGTTAACGGTTAACAGACCACAAAATCCTATGTCGATTCTGACAAAAATCAAGGCATACTGGAATGGAGGTGGTCTGGTGTGTCAAAAAGCTTAACCACTGAGTTTGTCGAGAGTATTTGATAGAGAGGCTAAGGCTAAACCAATGATTGAAATGAAAGTCGCTGGAATTGCACTCGACGCCGCTACACGCAGCCCTATTATTTTACTGCGGGATGCGGTTGAAAGACGTGCTTTACCAATTTATGTAGGTCAAGATCAAGCAAAGTCCATCCTCGGTGCTTTAGAAAATCACAAACCACCCCGCCCCTTAACCCATGATCTCTTTGTGAATCTTCTCGAAACTTGGGATATGACTCTGGAGAAGATTGTCATTCACTCCTTGCAAGATAGCACGTTTTATGCAGTATTAATTGTTCGTCAAGGGGAAATTAGAAAGGAAATTGATGCTCGTCCCAGTGATGCGATTTCTATTGCTTTACGCACCGATAGCCCCATTTGGGTGATGGAAGAAGTGATTGCAGATGCTTCCATTCCGGTAGATAGGGACGCCGATGAAGCTGAACGACGAGCGTTTCGAGACTTTGTATCTAACTTGAGTCCTTCGGATTTAATCAAACGTTCAGAACTGAATAAAACCGATGAAATGCAATAACAGGGATATGGGGGGTAGGGAAAGAGACAGCCAACAGTCAACAATCAAAAATTAACAATGCGTTATCGGCGGTTTGGCAAAACAAACCTAGATCTTTCTGTATTTTCCTTGGGTACAATGCGGTATTTAGCATCCCCAGAAAATGCCTATTTAACAATACAACGGGCTATTTCTCTGGGGATTAATCATATTGAAACGGCTCAAGGTTATGGTCAAAGTGAATCTTTTTTAGGGGAAGCTATATTAGCGGGTTTATCCATTGAGCGATCGCAACTTTATATTACGACTAAAATCTCCCCAACACCCAACCCAGATCAATTAGAACAGCAGATTGATCAATCTCTAAAACGTTTGAATTTAGATTACCTCGACTGTCTGGCTATTCATGGGATTAATACCACCGAACACCTCGAACAAACCCTGCAAGGATTATCGGGAGTTGAAAAAGCGATCTCAGATGGTCGAGTTCATTATTTAGGGTTTTCCACTCACGCTCCCCTTGAGGTGATTTTAGCAGCCATCAATACAGATTTATTTCAATTTGTCAATCTCCATTATTATTATTTTTTTCAACGAAATGCTCCCGCCATTGAGTTAGCCTTTGAAAAAGATATGGGGATTTTTATTATTTCTCCTGGGGATAAAGGCGGACAACTTTATACGCCTTCGGAAACCTTAAAAACCCTTTGTGATCCCATTTCTCCCTTAACCTTAACCTATCGATTTTTATTAAGTGATTCCCACATTACCACCTTAAGTTTAGGTGCTGCTACTCCCGATGAATTAGATGAACCTTTAAAAGTTGCTGATCAATACGGTCAATTAACTTTAGAAGAAATCGCTATTTTTCAACAATTAGAAACTCAAAAAATAGGAAAATTAGGAACCGATTTATGCAGTCAATGTTATCAATGTTTACCTTGTCCTGAACAGATTAATATACCTGAAGTGTTACGGTTAAGAAATTTAGCGGTTGCTTATGATATGACCGATTTTGGTAAATATCGTTATCGAATGTTTGAAAATGCAGGTCATTGGTTTCCCGGTCGTAAAGCTAATCGTTGTAATGACTGTGGCGACTGTTTACCTCGTTGTCCTGAACAATTAGACATTCCCACTTTATTAAGAGATACCCATGAACGTCTGAAGGGGACGGAAGGGAGAAGATTGTGGGAATAGGGAGAGGGGACAAGGGGACAAGGGGACAAGGGGACAAGGGGACAAGGGGACAAGGGGACAGGGGGATAAGGGGATAAGGGGATAAGGGGATAAGGGGATAAGGGGATAAGGGGATAAGGGGATAAGGGGACAGGGGGATAAGGGGATAAGGGGATAAGGGGATAAGGGGATAAGGGGATAAGGGGATAAGGGGATAAGGGGATAAGGGGATAAGGGGAGAGGGAGGGGAAATAATTAACGTTTAACTGCTGAGTCCTTCTTGAATCCTGCTATTATAGCAAGTCTAAATCAGTTGTGGAAATGTCTTAAAATTCAACTTATCGTAGGGTTGAGGCGCGCCTCAACCCTGGGATTTGTATCCATTTTTTAGGATTAATAATATTTATGATTAGGATTGTACAATCCATTTAGACTTGCTATATATATTATATTATTTTATTTTAATTTATGAATTCAATTAATAAACAGGCTAAAATTTTTATTGCTTTTATCTTGATTTTTAATAGTTTAATTGTTCCCGTGCGATCGCAAATATTACCCGTACCCGAAGAAGATTCTGTATCCCCTGACCTGAATAAACCGCCTAAACCCTGTTTTTCAGAAGATGCGGTTTTACCCTTTCCTCCTCTATCTCAAACTGAACCGAGTATTCCCAGTCTTTGGTTAGCACAACAACTTTATGGAGGTAAAGTTCTGCAAACTTGGTATATTGAAAATAGCGTTAAGCTGTTGTGTATTTAAACTGTGATTATAGCATTACCTTTGTTTTTAAGTTTACGTCCCCATTTAATAGATAACTGTCCTTCATTTAAAAGCTGATGTAATAAACACTCTAGCTCATCAACTGATTTAAAGAGTCGATGAGCTATATATTCTTTAGCTGAATGCCAGACTAATTCAATTAAATTATAATCTGGACTATATGCTGGAAGAAATTCTAAATAGACATTCGGCATTTCTGCTTTAATTTTTTCTAGGTACTCTTCTTTTTTGTGAAAACTTGCATTGTCAAGAATAATCAGGATCTTAGCTCCTTTTTCTACAAATTCTTCTGCTTGATTTCCCGCTAATACCCATTCATAAATTAGCTCTTGATAAAAACTTTTTAACACTTGATAAAAATTATCTGCATTTCCTTTATCCAGAAATTCTACAAATCTTTTTTTATCCGAGTACCTCAATCCTCCCATCACATTAACTCTTCCTTTCCTCCTGTCTCCTCTAATCTGTTTCCTCTTCCCTTTTTTACACCAATTCTTTCTTTTTATCACTCTTAAATTAAATCCACTTTCATCCCAAAACCATACCTGTAATTGTTCTGGACTTTCTTTTGCTATTTTCAAATATTCTTCTATTTTATCTTTAAATAATTTTCTTTTTTCTGGATCTCTTTTCTCTTCTAAGCTATACTTTGCCCACAAATAAACATACTTTTTTTCCTTTAATATCTTTCTCACTTGTGAACTACTTAATTTGATTCCTGTGATTTGTTCTAAATAAGTTGCCAATCTTTCTCCTGTCCATCTCCCAAATTCATATCCTAATTCTTCCGGTTCTTTTTCTACTGTTTCTAATAATATCTCTATATATTTGTCTGTGGCTTTTCTATAATTTCCTTTCATTCTTTCATCTTTTAGGCTTTCTAATTTGTCAGGGTCTCCATGTACACACCAATAACATACTTTGTTTAATGAGCAGCCCAAAAACTTGGCAATTTCACTTTGCTTTTTACCATCATTTAGCAATAATAAAATCAAGATTCTTTCTCGGATTTGTCCATTTTCTTCCTCTTTCAATCTTTTCTGTAGTTTCTCTACTTGCTTTTCATTTAAATGATTTTTAGCAGGCATCTTTTGATTGATTTTTCTAAACTTGGTTTTTCATTATACCCTATTTAGATGCTTAACAGCTTATTCAACTTTCACCTAATCTTTATTTAGATTCCCCGGTAACATTAGTTGTAGAGCGAGAAAATTGGAATGCAGAACGATATTTAGGACAATATGTATTTGTGAATCGATTTGCTAATGTAACTCGAAGTTATGGTTATAATTTACGAGTTTGTAATCTACAAGGAGATTTACTCGCCTATTATCATTGTGATTTCACAACCTCTCCTTTACGTTGTCAAGTTCAAATTCGGTCTACCGGTTTAACCAGACGAGATTTTAAATAATTAAGTTTTGGGGCGGGTTATGTTAGAGAATTTGTGACTTACAAATGTCTTTGATAAACCCACCCTCACGCTTAAAATAGAGTAGAAATTAAGCGGTTTCAAAGGATTCGATTTGTAAAACTGGGCCAATCATTGCTAAGGTCATCACATCATCTCGAACCTGACCTTGAACAGTAACTTTTAACCCTGCTTTTTGCAAATCTGAAGGAGGATTGTGCAGTTCATAGGTTTTGTTATCGCTGACTAATGCCCAGGTTCCAAAACCAAATCCTTTGCGTTCAATAGTGCCTGTTACTGTAATAGTCATACGGTTTTCACTTGAGTTTTAATGGCTAAACGAGCTAAACCAAAACATAACAAAGCATTGAGAATCAGGAACAGTTGAGCAGCCCAGCCTGTTCCTAATCCCCAAACAGCAGGAGACACTATCGCATTAATTCCTAAACAACTCGCGGTTCCAATCGTCAGTCCAATTGCAATCCACTTCCATTGGGGATGCCCAAGCAATAATACAATCAAAATGGCGGGAATCAGTACACTGGCAAAAATGGGATTTAATACAGCACTTCCTTGAATTACACCGCCTAATTCCGGTACAGAACTGCCCATAATTCGCATCGGCCATTGAGGTAAATCAAAGATATAGAAACCTCGCAGGAAAAATAAACCACTACTTCCCGCAATTAATCCTCCGGTTAATGACCAACCCCATTGGAAGGGGAAATAATTTCGCAGAAACCAAGCTAATAAATAGGAACCTAAAACCATCGCTAATTTAGGCAATAATGCCACAGCCCCACCATCAACCCAAAACCGAGGATTCAGATAGCCATTATCGCGTAACCACCGGAAGAAATCGCGGAAGGTAATTTGTCCTTTTAATGCCATTTGTACAGCATTAGTTGCATCTAAATGACCAGCCCCAAAATAATTTAAAGGGTCTTCTGAAACTTTACGGGCAGATTCTTTGAGAAGATTAACAACTTGGTCGGGTTCGATAACGCCACTGGCTTTAATTAATGCCGCTACCCCAGCGACGTGAGGCGCCGCCATACTGGTTCCTTGAAAAGCTGCAAATACAGCTTCACCTGTGGTCGGGTCAATCGTATTTTGTAAGATTCCTCCGACTTCATTTTCTCCTTCAATTAATCCTCCGGGGGCGGCAATATCAACACCAGCCCCAAAGTTAGAATAGGGAGTTTTATTTCCAGCCGCATCTAAAGCAGCAACACCCAAAACTTTGGGATAACGGGCTGGATATCCGGCGGAATTTTGCCCTGCATTTCCCGCAGCACCAACAATTACAATTCTTTTAGCATAGGCATAATCAATGGCTTCTTGCATTAACCCACTTTCGCCACTTCCACCTAAGCTTAAATTAATGACATCAGCGCCATGGTCAGCCGCAAATTTAATCGCTTCTGCAATATCAGAAATGGTTCCGCCTCCTCCTGCACTTAAGACTTTTAAGGGCATAATTTTGGCTTTGTAAGCAATTCCAGTTACGCCATAATTATTATTAGTAGATTGGGCAATGGTTCCCGCTACATGGGTTCCATGTCCGTTATCATCAAAGGCTTCTATTTTATCGTTTACAAAATCATAGCCTTCCACAAATTGGGTTTGTTCTAAATCAGGAACCCGACTGACTCCGGTATCAATAACGGCAACGGTAATTCCTTCTCCTTGGGTTTCATTCCAAGCCCCTTCAATATTAATACTGCGAAAATTCCATTGTTGACCGTATAATGGATCATTAGGAATGGTATTGGCTGTATGATAAATAATCGCGGCTTGGGCACTTTTACCTGGAATTTCATCAGCCCGATAAATGTAGTTGGGTTCTATAAATTCCGTTTGCTTTCCTAGGGATTTTCTCAAGGATTTCAGTAGTTTTTCATCCCCGCGAACAACATAAACGTGATCTTCCTTGGAAAATTCACTATTGAGATAGGGAACAATTTGATATTGTTCAGCGAGTGACCGCACTTGGTTGGCAATTTGTTCTTCTCCTAAAGATTCTCGAAAGTCAAGGACAATGCTGTCATAACTACCTTGATTAGCTAGACCGGAAAAGTTAGAAATTGCCCAGCCTAAGCCAATTAAAAATAAGCAGAAGAGGAAAAATTTTTTCATCGTTTTTCAACGCTTGGGGTTGATGAGAGGTTGGTACTTTCCAGAAACCGGGTTTGGTGAAACTAAATCTTGTGGACAACCGACAAAGGGAAGAAACCCGGTTTCTTGGGTGCTGTTCCCTGTTATACAATCGTGTTTCTATTCTATCTACTGTTCTCAAAATAAAGGATCATAGAAAATAAATTTATACGGAGTAAAAATTGCAATGGAACGCGGTTTATTGTGGCTTCCCCTACTGGCGGTGTTTATGGGTTTAGCGTGGTCGGGTTGGAATGAATACCAAAAACTTGAAGCTTATCAAGCTTGGGCGACCAATTTTGATAAAGCTAAATATGATATTTATGCAGTCTTGGGGTTAAAGGAAGCAGACTTAACCTGGGGAAAACCCACCCGCAAAGGGCCAATTAATTTACAAACCTTTTCCCTCAACGAGGTAGCGTCTCTAGGATTATTCGTGGATAATCAAGCTATTGACCCCAATATTCCCCCGGAGAAAGGAAAAGCGATTGCCTTAGAATTTAGATTCAAAAATTCTGCTAAAATTGTCCAAATTCCTTTTACTGAAATTTCTCTGGCTGTCCGGTGGTATAACTATCTTCAATCCTTGATGCAATAAACCTTATAGAACTTCTGGCTTCTCGGTCTGTGTAAAAAGCGTATACTAGGGTGAATAGCGGTTATTTTCCTCAAGATAGAGGAAATAATGGGTTATTTTTTACCTTCTGTCTAACTGAACCTATGAATTTAAAACGATTTCCTAAAGTTTTAATTGCCTTAACTTTGGCAATGTCGTTATTTGTATCCGCTTGTGCTGGAACAACTTCCGCGCCACCACAGGGGAATCAATCTGTTAGTAGTCCCGCGCAACCTGCTGTTGCACAGAAACCCGTTTCGGGGGGAAGTTTTAATAAATTTTTCCCGAAAAGTGAAGATGAGTATAAAGTGGTTTTTGCTCAAGAAAAAACGGGTTTTGCTGAAGCCAAATTGAATAAAGATGGGCAAAATGTGGCAATGCTTTCGATTAATGATATTGCTAATAGTCCTAGCGCGGCTACAAAATTTAAAAGCAGCAGCAAAACCATTGATGGCTTTCCGGCGGTGACTCAAGGCACAAATATCACTGCTATTTTAGTCTCTAACCGCTATCAAGTTAAAGTTCAATCTCGTTCAGCCTCCTTTGATGCTGGTGACCGAGAAGAATGGATTGAAAAATTTGATTTAAGTGGATTATCCCGACTAAAATAATATCGATAAATTCGATCTTGATGATTTTTTACAATAGTTTTTGAGGAGAAGGATTGTGAGCAAAACGATTACTCAATTAGTGGATGAATTACCCACAGGTGGCGTTACCGTCATGGTTTTACGCGGGTTAGACTTTGTAATTCCCGGTCAATGGAATAATTTAGTTGGGTTTGAAAATAGCGTTCGCACGATTACAGGAGAAAATGATCCTGCCCTGATTCAACAAATTAGTGAACGGGCGTTATGGCTGTATAATGATAAAAGTGAAGGCTATCAAAAAGCGTTGTGGTTATATCAAACCATTGATAGTGCTGGAACCGCTTTAGGAACAGCAGCGTTAGCCAATAAAATTGGAGAAAATATTAGCTTTTTAGGATTTTTAAATCATTTAACTCCTAAAGCCAATAAAGCCCAAGCCATTGATTTATCCTTGAAATTAGTGGCAGAATTAGTAGGATTTTGTTTAATTAATGGAATTCCAGGTGATAGTATTGGGGATTTCGTGGGTTCATTAGCAGATTATAGCGGCGAATCCTTAATGCGGATGACTGCATTAGTTTGTTTAGATGGTTTAATTCCTTTAGGGCCAGATTTTATTAGTTCAGCGTTATCTACTATTCAAGGATTAACACCCAAAGAATTAGAGCAAAATGAAGGGTTTAAAAAAATTCAAGATGTGATTCCGGGTAATAGTTCTCAACAGAAACTCAACTTGATTCAACAGAGTTTTGGTTCCGTCACGGGTTGGATGGGGGATTTTGTTTCCCAACATAATTTAACCCCTGAAAAAGTGGTTAAAAATCTGCAAGGGTTTGTTGATATTACCAATGATAAGTTAGATTATGTCGCTGCATTTTTGGACATGACCACTAACTATTATACCCATACGGGAACTCAAACCTTAGCCCGTCGTTTAATTGAACGAGCCGTCGCAGAAATTTAATCCGCGATGGAGTAAAAATTTAGGGGTAGGGTTTTCCCACCCCTGCATTGTGATCTGTGATCCGTTAAAATATTTTCAATATTGCCGTGAATTGTTGTTGACATTAACAGAAGGAAGTCTCTATGTCTGAGGAAACAAAACCCAAGGCTGAAACCACCGCCCCAGAAACAGAAGCGAAAAAACCTGCCGAGAAGAAACCCAAAGCACCTGCTTTAGAAGATAAACCCTTTCCAGAGTTTATCCAACAAGACTATATTCCCGCCTTACAAAAAGCATTAAATAGTCAAGGCGTTGAGGATTTAGACCTGAAATTTGCTAAAGAAAAATTGCCTTCGGGGTTAGGAATTAATAAAGATTGTTGGCAAGTAGTTGGTAAATGGCAAGCGGGAAAGCGACAGTTTAATCTCTATTTTCCTAATGAAGATATCAAATCTCAAAAGCTATTTACCTGTGCTTTAAATGGGAATAAACCCTCTACGATTGAATCATTTTTAGTCGATGAACGAAAGATTACCCTCGATTTATTAGTGTTTGGAGTTGTTCAACGTCTGAATGCACAAAAATGGTTAACTCGTAACTAATTCTAATTTTAATCCTAGTTTGTTGGGTTGAGGCGAAACCCAACCCTGTATCAATCACCCCATTTGTCCTAGAGGTTTTATGGTAGAAAAAATCAAAAAAACGGATGCTGAATGGAAACAACAATTAACCGATGAACAGTTCCATGTAACTCGGAAAAAAGGCACGGAACGCGCATTTACTGGAAAATACCATAATAATAAAGAAAAGGGTATTTATAAATGCGTTTGTTGTGGCACAGAGTTATTTAGTTCTGAGACAAAATTTGATTCAGGAACCGGATGGCCGAGTTTTTGGCAACCGCTCAAAGAAGATAATATTAGTTTAAAAAGTGATGTTAGTTTCTTCATGCGTCGAACTGAAGTTCTTTGTGCGGCTTGTGATGCCCATTTAGGTCATGTTTTTGAGGATGGGCCTAAACCTACTGGACAACGTTATTGTATGAATTCTGCGGCGTTAGATTTCGAGAAATCTGAAGATTAACCTCACCCCTTTCCCAAGCGGAAACTTGGTTAAAACAGGAAGATATGTGCAGACAATTGGTAAATGGGCATCAATCCAATAATAAATCCAATCTAGCCTATCTTAACTTTATAAATTTTGATGTTGTTTGCACAACTTAACCCCTACTTAGAAACCTTTGATCACATGAAAGCATTTGTCGCGGGTGCAACGGGAGAAACAGGACGGCGGATTGTCGCTGAATTAGTCAAGCGGGAAATTCCCGTAAAGGCTTTGGTTCGGGATATCGAAACGGCGCAACAAATTTTACCCCCAACGGTTGAACTGGTGACGGGAGATGTCTTAAAACCTGACACTTTAGCCACAGCCATCCGTGATTGTACGGTTGTGTTGTGTGCCACAGGTGCAAGACCCAGTTTTGATCCCACCGGGCCCTATCAAGTCGATTATCAAGGAACCCAAAATTTAGTTGATGTCGCCAAAGCTCAGGGAATTGAACACTTTGTTTTAGTGACTTCTCTATGTGTTTCCCAATTTTTTCACCCATTAAATTTATTTTGGTTAATTTTGGTGTGGAAAAAACAAGCAGAGGAATATCTGCAAAAAAGCGGTTTAACCTATACGATTGTGCGTCCAGGGGGTTTAAAAAATGAGGATAATAATAACAACGTTGTGATGCAGTCCGCCGATACATTATTTGAGGGGAGTATTCCCCGAACTAAAGTGGCTCAAGTTTGTGTAGAAGCCTTATTTTCGGATAATTCTCGAAATAAAATTGTTGAAATTGTAGCAAATTCAGAGGCGGCTCCAAAACCTTTTGAACAATTGTTTGCTAGTGTATTGAACTAATGAGAATCTCTCGAAGAAAAGACCAACTTCGTCGTCGAAAGCGACTATTTTGGAGTGTTTTGCTTTTGTTTAGTTTAACCTTTATTGGGGTGAGAAGTTGTCAAGGAAAATCTGAATTTCACCCCTTAATTGATCAACAGGTGGAAGAACAATGGCCACCGTTAGTGATGCGCGGTGGTGACCCCTATATTCGCGCGTTGATGCGAACAATTTCCGCCAGTGAATCCAGTTACTCTGACCCCTATTATGTTTTATATGGGGGCAAATATGTCTGGGATTTGCATCGCCATCCCGATGAGTGTATTAAGATTGTAACAGGCCCGAATAAAGGCAAATGTAGCACCGCAGCCGGACGCTATCAAATGTTAAAAACAACTTGGGATGAAAAAGCCGAACACTACCATCCTAAACCTGCTCAATTTTGGTTTTGGCTTCCCTATAGTTTTGAACCCCAATATCAAGATACAGTCGTTTATCGTTGGTTATTAGATGATAAATTCTGGGGAGTCAATATTTCTCAATTATTGCGCGAAGATAGACTCGATGAAGTGTTGAAATTATTATCAGGAACCTGGACAAGTTTAGGCTATGGAATTGAAGATAACATGATTACCAGTGACCTACCCGAAATTTATAATAAAATCTTACAAAATGAACTCAATCACGAAAATGGAGAATTGTGGGTTAATCAAGATTCTCCTTAACAACATCTAAAGTATGAGAGCCTTTTGCTATAATTGTAGGGTGGGCTATGCCCACCAAACCTAAGCTCAATCTAATCCTCATTTTCTTCAAATCATCACACGAACAACTCAGGAGAAAAAACATGACAACAAAACTCATTGCTAAAGTAACTTCTGAAGGAAAACTAGAAATTCCCACAGAAATTTTACAACAACTTCAACCTTTAACAGAATATGAAATATCAATTACAGACCAAGAGATTATTCTGAAAAAACAATCTAATGTAACGGTTGACTTAGATTCGTTTTTACAAGAATTAGATCAATTAGAACCTGATCCTGAACAACCAACCTTAGAAGAAATTAGTAAAATTGTCAAAGAAGTTAGACAAGAATTGTGGGGAAAATAATGAGAGTTGTTCTTGATGTTAATATCTGGATTTCTGCCTTATTATGGGGAGGTTTACCATCTCAAATATTACATCTATCCAGACAGAACAAAATAACTATTTTTGTTTCTGAATCTTTATTGGGAGAATTAGAAACAACTTTAAAACGTACCAAGTTTAAAAATCAGCTTGAAAAGCGAAATCATACCGTTGAATATTTAATCGCTATCACTCAAGGATTTTCTAATAAATGCCCCAATCTTTCTCTGAATGTACCCGAATTAAGAGATGTTAAAGATAATCATATTTTAGCAACTGCTTTATCCGCTCAGGCTGAAGTTTTAATTACGGGAGATCAAGACTTATTGGTGTTAGATAATTTTAGAGGAATACTGATTATGAAACCCACCGATTTTCTGAATCTTTATTATACTCTAACCTCGTAAATCATTCCAACTAGGAGGATTTTCAGCCGGATTTTGAAAAAGAACAGGTAGCCAAGAAGCACAGGGATAAATATGTTCTAAACTTTGTAATTTTTCTCTAGCTTCTCTTACTGATAAATACAAAGATTTTCCTCCAGAATAAGCACTTAAAAAGTAGTTTAAAAATTCCTGTGCTACCTGATCTGGTACAGGTTCACGCATTACAATAATTTGAGGAATATTTAATTGTGCTAATTCATTAGCTAAACCCAAACCATCACAGGAGTTAAAAATAGCAAGTTTTAATCCTGTTTCAATAGCTTTTTTTAAAGCATTTTTCAACTCAGAAATTGTAATTTTATCAGTAGCATTAATATAAATAATACCACTATTCTTATCTTTATTACTTGTACTATGTCCAGCAAAAAATAAAATATCCCATTGTTTTTCAAAAAGAGATTGATTGATGGTTTGACGAGTAGACTCCACAAGAAATGTAACTTCTGCATCAGGAGTAAATGTTTCAAGAAATCGACGTTCTTTTTCTGTATTTATATGATCAACAGACCCTAAAATAGCTAAAATAGCTACTTTATGTTTTTTATTATTATATGTTTGATTCACAGAAATTATCTGATATTGAAGTGAAGCAAATGCTATTTCTGCGTTGGGGTAATAGTCAAACAGTTCCCACAAATGCCAAGGTATTTGCTTCAGATAAATATTATCAGTTTGAATAATTATTCTAATTTCATCTTTTTTATGAAAAGTAGAAAATAAAGCATCTCTAACTACCATAAATGATTCAGATTTTAACCATTTATTAAGTTCTTCTTTTAAATTATTTTTTGATTCGTTAGGCTCAAGACTAGAAGAGTTAGTGATTGTTGTGGGTACTTTTTTAATTCTTACAGAAATTAGATTCAATTGTCGATATAAACATTGCCATGTTTTAAAAATGTCTAATATTTCAGGTGCTGGGGGGAGTTTCCCGCAGATACCTTGAATAAGACGCTCATCTTTTAAAATATCTACTACTACCCAAAAACCAGTTTCAAAATCTCCATAAAACACTATTTTTACTAGCACATTTTTAACCTTGAAAATAGAACAATAGTTTTAAAGTTAGGTGTATTTTCTTTTCCTAAGTTATTGAAATACTGTGATAAAGAATTAACCTAACTTTAATAAACATTGGCTAAATGATGAAATCCTCTCTAAATTTAGCACATCCCAAACTAATTTCGATGGAAAATGTCTCACTCACTTGACCTGAAAGCTCAAACTGAATCCAATTATCGTGATCTCTTGATTTTACTTTTGAAAATACTTCTTTATTTTCATCATAAATAATTAACTCAAGATTAGACGGTAAATGCAATTGTTCTTTCATAGGATAAACTCGAATAGTGATGATAAAATCCTGCTCAGTATCAGGTGTAATACCAACAACTAAAGCTAAGGATTGACCATCATTAGCTATTCCTAAGTTAATCTCTTTCCAACGCATTTGAGTTGAATTATTAACTGCTTTACGAGTTGGATACACCAAAGGGACATCTTCATTTTGCAATAAAGATTCAAAACTTAACCAAGCAGAATCCAACTTATCATTCAACCATTCACTCAAGGGTAAAGGATTCAGTAAATAGCGATATTGATGATAATTGTCCCGTACTTCTTCTAACTTTGGTTTACCATGTCTTCTCCATAAAGCATGGAGATTTTGTTCAGAGATCCCATATTTTCTTGCTAGTGCTGTAAAATTAGATTGAGAGTTTTCTTTTTTCTGGGCAATCAGTAACGCCAAGGTGCGTAAATTGCATTCAGGAATGCCAGAAGTTGTTTTTTTGCTAAAATTTTCATCCCTTTCAATAAAACGTTGTACAATTAGACTTTGTTCTAAAGTTTCAGCCTTTTCCAGTAAAAATTCTGGGTTATTATCATTATCAGGAACATCGGAAAAACTACTGTCTTGATTTTCGGTGATAATCGGCTGATCTAAACTCTGAATTACTTTCAAGGGTTGACGAGTTGAACGGTAAACATCGTAAATATCGAGAAGTAAGATACTGTTCACCCAATTAACGAAATGACTGCGGAATTGAGATTCTTGGATTTCAAGAATCAATCGTGCATTATACTTTCTATGTTTAAGCCATCCATAAAGTTTTTTATTAACAGCTTTCGATGTTGTTTCTAATGCGGTAGAATAACCACAGTGATTATACTTCCAAATATTAGGTAAGGAAGGAAATAAACCAATAATTTTGTCGAGAGTTAGCCGAGAATTTTGATTGTTAAGTTCATACAAAATAGATAGGGATATTCCGAACTGACTTACAACTATCCCATTGATTTCACTATCTTGGCAATAATCTACTTCTCGGCTTAAATGATACAAAACAGAAATCTCAACTCCATAGCATAAATAATAATCTAATATCAGTCTTTGTAAATACAGATCCATCTCCCTTTGCTCTCTTTTGGATAATAAAAGATCAACCTTCTCCAGTAAACCACAGGATAAGAGTTTTTCTTTCAAAGACTGGCGTTTTTGGTGGTTATTAGCTTGGTTACTCATGGTTTCTCCTCAAACATCGCTTTATCAACTCGCAGAGGTCGCATTAAGCGAAAAAATTCTCTGCTTATGTTGCTTATCGAAAGAAACAGAGAATTTATACACCAACTGGTGAAAAAATTTTTTTCCGTGAGTAAACCTCCCTCTACACCATTATAACTAAGGCAGAACTTATGCACTGCTCTCCCAGGGGTAAAAAAACCGTGTGTCCCTCGTTAGGGTTTAGGGGTGAAAGCTGGAGCTTATGTTCAGAAACCGGGTTTTTGCGTCAGTCCTATAAGGAACATCTATCCATCGAATTTTACAAAAACATTTTGCTAAGATAAAATTAATTTTTACAAAAATATTAATTTACAAAACTTGACAACTGTTTTGCATAATTCTAGGCTCTTTGATCAGATAACCCTCATAGAACAATCTGGGGGGAAACAAACCAACCACAGATAGTCATAACTTTAATATACAAAAAAACAATGAAAACCACAAAAATAATTAACCATTCCTTAGAAGCAGATTGGCAAATTCTTCAATGGTTTAATCCCCGTTTTTATAATGATTTTCTTGTAGAAGCGGTGGTATTACCCGATGTTTGTCCAGCCGGAATTATCCCGAATGGAACAATGGCAGTTGTCAAAAAAGATTGGCTTTCTAGCTTTGCTTTTCGGGAGGCTATTGGTGATATTGGTTGTGCCATGTCTCATGGGGTTATTGTCAATTTTAACTTAGATTTATTACCTACAGCATGGAATCATCTTTATCGTAAATTAAAAGGATTAAACAAAACAATTTTAGGTTCAGGAAATCATTTTATTGATGCTTGTATTAATCAGAACAACGAATTAGTAATTTTAGTTCATGTTGGCTCACGAATGACCTCTCCAGAAAAGAAGGAATTCAACTATAATTATGATTACCAAAATTACTTAAATCGAGCGTTTGAAAATCATGCTGAGATTTGGGATTGTATTCAAGAAATTTTGGGTGATTATAAAGATTTAATTGTTCTTCCCCATGATACAGTGATTCATGATGGTGGCTTTATGGTTTTGCGTAAAGGAGTTACCCATAGTCCAGTTAATGCTCCTATTTTAATCGCATCTTCCTTTGATGATGTTATCACTTTAGGAAAAGCTAATCAGGGAATTACTGAAATTGGTTGTTCTATGTCTCATGGTACAGGAAGATGTCGCTCTCGCGGTGAAGCCAAAGAAGTAGAAATTGATCAAAAATCTTTGCGTCAGCGTATTATTATTCCTGATGAATTAGATGATAAGAGTTGGCGTTTAGAGTCTCCGATTCATTATCGCAGAAGTGAGGATATTCTGCAAAAAATTGATTCATTTATTCAGGTAACAGATCAATTATTACCGATTGCTTTTATGGGGGGGTTTTAGGTTAGTAAGAATTAAACATCTGGTTTCGCAGAAGTGACCCTATTTTGGGATTGTAGCGATCGCACCTTAGCAAAACCTAACCTCCTTGTTACCCCCTAGTGTCAGGTGATGTTACAAAACTTTACATAAATTCCCCCCAAGTTTGCCTAAAAAGAGAAAGATTACTCCGTTACTGATTTAGTAAAAAGGATAGGTCTCGATTATGTTAAGCAACTTACGCTCAAATGATAAAGCAGGTAATCCACTTTTGTCTAATCAGACTAATATGAGGATCAACAGCCAAAAGCCTACTCGTAAGGATAAAGAACTGTTAATCAACTCCCCTCTACTTCTGAAAGCGTTAATGGGTGATGATTTATCAGATTGTGTGTGTTTAAATTTTTGGTATATTTATATCTTATCACAGACTCGGAGTTTTATGGATTATGAACTTGACCAACAACTTAAACAGTTAGCTAGTCAAGCTAAACTACTTGATTTAAAGAGTATAGAGCGTAAGAAAGTCCTCCATGAGTTAATACGTTTGATTCCTAAATCTCAAAAATTTAAAACCTTTCAAAATAAATATATTCATGAGCATATAGATATCTTAGATGAGGCTCTTCAAAAATCTTTTTGCTCTCTGAATAACTCCCTGGAAAATTATCAGATTCGTGAAGAACTTTTTATCTCGTGGTTTATCCAGATTTTGAACAATAAAATAATGGATGAATTTCGTAACATAAAACGAGAACAAAAACAACTTGAACAAGTAAAAAAAGAGATCATTAATCCAACAGATAATCCACCGGATAGCTCTATGACTCCTAGTCAAAAAATCCGAGAGATTATTACAGTTGACCCTGAAATCAAACTCCAAAAGAACGTCTCAAAAAAATATAAAGACTGGCGAATTCAAACTCATCTTAACTTCTTTATTTTTGTATTTGAAGTTAATTCCTTAGTGGGTTACTTTTTTCTTTACCTGTCCCTAATTATTACTATCCAAAAAGTTTTCTTACTAAGACTGGAGGGAAAATCTGCGAGAGAAATTGCTCTTGAGTTTGGTGTCAAAACAAAAAATCCTGAACAGACCGCCTTTCGTTGGATTGAGTATTTGGAAAAGAGTCAGGAAAGAAAAGCTGAATTAAATCAATACATTGATAGATATTTATCGGATTGGTAAGAAATTCGCCAAGAATATCTATAATAGAGAGACATTCATTCTAAGGTTCAAGAAAAAGAGGTACAATACCATGAAGTTACATCTAACAGAAATGACGAAGGATTTAACGATTACCATTCCTTTAAGAAAGCGAGATTTTGATTTAGCTAAAAAGTTGAGTCAACAACATGAACACTCTCAAAAACAACAGCAAATTTATCTCAATACTTTAAGTAGATGCGCTATTCACTCTTATTGTCAATATCTTGATATTGAGACTAATTTTGATGAATTGTTTTTAGAAAATAATCGTACAGATTACTTTACTGATTATTTTATGGATGTATCTGATTTAACTTTAAAAGGTTGGGGGAAAGTTGAATGTCGTGCTATTTTACCCGATTCAGAATTTTGTTATATTCCTCCTGAAGCTTTTTCAGATAGAATTGGTTATTTTATCATTGAGATTGACGCAGAAAATTGGCAAGCTAATATCCTTGACTTTTTGGCTCAAGTCACACAATCAGAAATAGATCTGAGTCAATTACACAGAAATCCTCAAACTTTTTTGGAAGTCTTAAGTTTATTGGATATTTTGAAGCAGCTTAATCAACAATTAGAAGAAAATCAGCCTTCTGTTAATGTTCAAAATCTCGTCAATTCTTCCCTTGGCAAAATTCAAGAGTCTGTCGAAGATTTAACTTTATGGTTAAACAATATATTGGGAGAGCAATTACCTGATGTTTTAGCAAATGCTATTAACTTTTTAGATCAAAAAACAAATCTAATTCAGCTACAGCAGTGGTTTTCAGGTGTTTTTAGCAATGGGTGGCAACCTGAAAAAAGGGCTTTAACGCTTAGTATTCAACCTGATCGTAACCTACAACCAGCTAATATTGAACAGCCAGAAGTGAATGGAGCAAAAGTCATTCGTTTAGGGATGCAAATTCCTCAAGAAACCGTAATCTTAATTCTTCGACAAAAACAACTTAGTGAAGCAGAAATAGAAGTAAATTTACGGTTATATCCCTCTGCTGAGGCAATGTATTTACCAGATGGAGTTAAACTGAGTGTATTAGATGAAACAGGTAATCCTATCCCTGAATTAGAAGCACAAGCGAGGGCTGATAATTGGTTACAACTTAAATTTACAGGCGAACCAGGAGATCAATTCAGTGTTAAAGTTAGTTTAGAAGAGAGTAGCATTACAGAAAACTTCTTGCTATAATTTTAGGGTGGACTATACCCACACCTGAGATTAATCTGATCACGATTCTCTTAAAATCATGACCCTAACAACTACCGAATACAAACATATTCAACTGAATGAAAATAATGTTCCGATTATTGCAGGAACAACCATGAAAGTAGTAGAATTAATGACTTCCGTAAAAGCCTACCAATGGACTCCAGAAGAATTACATGAAAACTACCCTCATGTTTCCCTGAGTAAAATTCATGCGGCGTTATCCTATTATTGGGATCATCAACAAGAACTTGATGCCGAAATGGAAAGAATCGAGCAATGGGTAGATAAAATGCGTCAAGAAACTGGCGAAACTCATATCGTCAAAGATTTAAGAGTCCAAGGATTAATTTAATGACTATTGCTCTGTATATGGATGAACAAGTTCCCAAAGCAATTACAATAGGATTACGTCAAAGAGGAGTGGACATTTTAACTGTTCAAGATGATGGCTTTACCAGTACACCTGATCCTATTGTCCTTGACCGTGCAACGGAATTGGGACGAGTCATCTTTTCTCAAGATGAAGATTTTCCCAATGAAGGTTTTCGCCGTCAAGCTGAGGGGATCTATTTTTCAGGGATAATTTATGCTCGTCAAACTCGTATTTCTATTGGTGATTGTATTCGGGATTTAGAATTAATTGCTAAAGTTTATGAACCTGAAGATTTTGCTAATATTGTGCAATATATTCCTTTATAAATTGGTTTAATTGTTTTAATAATCTTCCTGTCTAAAAACAAACTTTCTTGAAGAAACCTAGTTTCTTAGCTGATTAAAAAATCAATTTTAATTTTTGCATAATTCAGGCTTGATTTGAAAGATACATTATTAAGAGCAATTCAAGGAGCAAGTTAAGGTCTTGTAACTTGAGTAATTCTATCAAAGTTCCTGATTGAAAATTCAAGGTTTTACAATGCAAAAAGCAAAACATCTATACATCTCAGAGCGTATGGTTGAAGTTGTTAGTCTACACATGATTAAAAACGCTCTCCCAGAACAAACCAATCCACCTTTATTTAAAGCTATTGTGGGGCCTCCAGGGGAAGGCAAAACCTATCAATTGGATTTAATACTTAAACAAATGGGGGTTAAAACCTTTTTGATATCTGGAGGACAGTTTGAGAGTCCAGAAGCGGGTGCGCCTGCTCAAATGATTCGGAATAAATACATTCAAGCTGGACTAGCCATAGATAAAGGTGAATGTAAAGCGGCAGCAATCGTTATTAATGATGTTGATACAGGACTTGGTAACTGGGGTGAATTAGTGCAGTACACCGTCAATACGCAGACCATTTGCGGTGAGCTAATGCACCTAGCTGATTTTCCTAATGACGTAGAGGGACGAAAAACCCGCCGTATCGCCGTCTTCATGACAGGCAATGATTTGACGAGGCTCTATGCTCCTCTAATTCGTACAGGACGAATGAGTTTTTTCCATTGGCAACCCACTCCAGAGGAGATGACCCTGATACTAAGCCATAACATCTTCCCTGAGCTTACTCAGGCTGAGTGTCAGAAATTAGTGCGAGAATTTGCAGGGCAACCTACTGTTTTCTTCTCCCAAATCCGGTCAAGAACAGTTGATGAAAGTCTTTGGCTACAAGTACAAAAAGTTGGGTTAGAAAGCTTTTTTTCTAAATTGCAACACGGAGTCCCTCGTATTACTTACGAATCTGTTACCTATCAGAATTTAGTCAGAATTGGTCGTCTGTTAATAGAAGAAATTAATAGTAATGTTAATTGCTTAAGTTCTAATATTAATAGCCAACCCAATAACGAGTTTTTATCTCAATTCAAAAAAGCGATCACAGGTTAGATTGACTAACTTTTATTTGGGGTTTTAGTCAGCTAAAAACTGTATGACCCCAAGTGTTAACAAACTTTTTGTATCCTATTAGGAGAAAAATCAAATGGCTATAACCAAGACTATTACAACTACGGCTGCTCGCCTAGACTTAATCAAATTTCAAATTCGGTATGCCCTAAAAATGGCAGCAGGATTATCGGATTCGGGCTTAGATGTTGTTGACAAAATTTTAGGCGATAAGGTAGGAGAGACTTTTCATATTTATGGATTTAACTCTAGTAAATTATGTCGAGCGCAACTCGATATAAGTATCGACTGGAAAGAATATGGACTCCAAATTGATGCAGGTAAAAGCTACATAGCGATTGATGATCGATGGGTTGATGGGGCTTCTATCGAAATCCAAGAAGCGGCTAGAACCTTTGATAAATTCATCAAAAGCAACTCTTTAACTAGAGAGTATCGAGTTACCTTTGTCTATGGTACAGATATCTACAAATATGGCTTTGCCCCTGGAAGTCCTATTAATTGGTCTGGCGAAAAACAGGAGTTAATCACTTTAGGAATTGAAGAACTCCCTGAGTTAAAAATCGGTCTTTACGCTGCCTATTAATTTTAGTCAAAAGTGAGGTAATTAAAATGAATAACAATGGTGGAAAAGCAACCCCTAGTAGCGATGAAGTTCTTAATAGAGCAAAGCACACTCTAATACAAGTCATTAAAACCCTTATTTCTGAACCAGACAAATGTGTTAAAGAAGAAGGAATTAGAGTGTTTTTAAATCAAAATGTAGATGGCTTAGATGACGAATCCTTGAATTTAATTATTCAAAAAGTGTTCAACTTAGCGACTAAAATTGAATACTTAGAAACAGGCAAAAATCAAATTTCAATGAGTCATCTTCCTTCTGAAAATATCAATCAATCTTTTGAGATTATTGTCACGGAAGTAGAAAGAATTTTTGAAGATATAGCAAATGATTTAACTGATAAATCGGAGGAGAAACTTCCCGAAGATTGGGTTTCATTTGATGATAAAAGAGAAATAGATTGGTCTGTTGAAATTGCAAGAATGCAAGAACGAATTATTCGGCGCAGAGCGGGTGAAGAACTCACTGAGGATTAGATATAGCTTGATTGTGGCTTAATTCTTGAAGTTAAGAGATGTTTCTTAGAAACATCTCTTTATTTATATTATCTAGCAGGGCTGAGACTGTTTACCCCTACACATAATCTATCGGCGTAATTTATAAATTAATTGCTAAGATTTACAAACTCGAAGAATTGTGCTAATATTGTGTAATATACTGCTTAATTCAAAAAAATAAAAAGGATTAAAACTATGAATATCACTGTCCCCGATGAAATCTTAGCATCTGCTAAAATGTCAGAAGATGACATTAAATTAGAATTAGCTATTTTACTTTATCAACAGAAAAAAATTAGCACAGGACAAGCTCGCCGTTTAGCAGGAATGCACTTACTAGAATTTAGAAAAGAAATTGCTAGTAGAGGTATTTGTGTTAACTATGATGTTGAGGATTTTCAAGCCGATATTGAAACTTTAAAAAGACTAGGTGAATTATGATAGTTATTAGTGATACTTCACCTATTACTAGCCTAGCGGCTATTGGTAAATTAGATTTGTTACAACAAGTCTATGGCACGATTATTATACCCCAAGGAGTTTATAATGAAATGGCAAATTTAGGTTATGAAGTACCGGGAACAAAAGAAGTTAAAACTCTAGCTTGGATTGAAACTAAAACTGTTAGCAATTTGGCTTTAGTTGAACAGTTAAAAACGGAATTAGATCAAGGTGAATCAGAAGCGATCGCATTAGCCATTGAATTAAAAGCCGATTTACTGATCATAGACGAAAATCCAGGTAGGAATGTAGCTAAGATGTTAAATCTCAATTTGATTGGGATTTTAGGGATTCTTTTAATCGCTAAACAAAGAGGGTTTATTGCCAATACAAAACCTGTTATGGATGATTTAATCAATCTAGCAGGATTTCGCATTAATCCACAACTTTATGCTAATCTTTTAATAACGGCAGGTGAAATACCACCAACAGAGTAACCATAATGGGTAAATTAATTCTCTTTAAAATTGGTGAAGGTGACATTAATCAGGGTTTTCCCATCTTACTTCAGATGGGAGATGATGGCGCACCACCAGAAACGGACAAAAAAGGAATTTTACCCCCTTTATCCCAAATTATGCCACCTTTAGAAGAATGGCAAACTAATTTTCGAGATTTAGCTGATTCTCGTGGTATTAAGCCTCAACCAGCAACTAAAAACGCTTCTTTTTATCGGCAAAAAGCTGATGATGTCACCACCGCTATTAATAACTGGTTAAACTCCGATTTTCCTAAGTGGAAAAAAATTAGAGAAGCATTACAACGTTACTTAAATATTAATGATGAAATTCGGGTAATTATTCAAACAGAAAACCCTCAATTGCGTCAACTTCCCTGGCATTTATGGGATTTATTTAAAAAAGATTATCCCCATACAGAAATTGCTGTAAGTGCGCCCGAATATGAACCACCCCAGGGTAGAAAAACGCCCCCCAAAGGTAAGGTAAGAATCCTTGCTATTTTTGGTCAATCTCCTGATAAAAATATTCCTAACGAGATTAAAACTCAAAATGATTGGGAAGCAATTAATAGTTTACCCTACACCGAAATTAAACGATTAGATGAACCCACACCAGAGGAATTACGACAATGGTTATGGCATGATTTAGGATGGCATATATTATTTTTTGCTGGACATAGTGAAAGTGATACATTACGTGAAACGGGATGGATACAAATTAATCCTCAACAACGGATCACTATTTCTGAGTTAAAAAATGCTCTCAAAACTGCCATTGAAAACGGGTTACAATTAGCAATATTTAACTCTTGTGATGGTTTAGGATTAGCAAAACAATTAGAAGACTTACACCTCCCTCAAGTAATGGTAATGAGGGAAAAAGTGCCTGATAAAGTAGCACAGCAATTTTTACGCCATTTTCTCACGGCTTTTGCTGGAAATCATGCTTTATACATGGCATTACGAGAAGCGAGACTCAAATTAGAAGATGACTGGGAAATGCAATATCCGGGGGTGAGTTGGCTTCCCGTTATTTCTCAATATCCCGCGATACAACCTCCTACCTATCAAGGTTTACACACTGGTGGCAAAGCTAAACCTTTAATATTTCAAAATTTTCAGTTACGAAAAAATCCTTTAGTAAGTAATACAGGGAAGTTATTAAAATCTCTGTTGTCTCAACTTATTCAAGCTGAAAGAGCAAGAAACTTTGAATTAGTAATTAATCTAGGGGAACAAATTTTAAAAATAGATATTCAACATCAAATTGCTCGTACTAAAACGGCTCAAGCTTACAAACAAAGAATATTAAATTACTATAATCAAGGAAAATACGATGAAGCAATTAAAGATGGTGATCGCGCTATTGAGTTAAAGCCTGATTTTGCGGAAATTTACTATCAACGTGCTAGAGCATATTATCAAAAAAATAACTTCCAAGAAGTAATTGAAAATTGTACTAAAGCTATCAATTTAAAGAAAGAAGCTGATTATTATTGGCAACGGGGTTTAGCTTACTACGAAAAAAATAATTATGATCAAGCCATTTTAGATGCAGAAAATTCTATTAAACTTAATCTAAGTTCGACTAAAGCTGACTATTATTATCTATCTGGTAGAAGCCTTTATGCTAAGGCTATATCTATTATAGCACCACAAGCTGTAGAATCTACTTTTATGATTGTTTATCCTCCTAATTTTTACTATCCTCTATTTTCTATTGATCCCGAAAAGTCAAAGCAAATGAATTCACTACTTGGAGAGGCATTGAATTTTTTGAATAAAGCAATACAAGCTAACCCAAATTTAGTAGCCAATTATTACTGGCTTCGTGGTTTATGCTATTTAGCTCAAGGTAATCAAGACTTTGCTATTAAAGACTTCAATGAAGCTAATAACCTTAATCGTAATCAAACGAATTATAATTATAATTATTTAATGGGTTTAAGTTATCAAACCAAAAATGATCAAGACTGGGCAATTATTTACTTTTCTTTCGCAATTCTTAATAATCCGTCAAAAACAGAATATTACTATTGTCGCAGTTTAAGTTACTTTAATCGTGGTAAAAGTATCGTACAAAACTTAATTGATTGGGAAAATCGTTATAAAAATGACCCTCAACTGGCTATGCTGTTCAAGGGCAATAACAAAAGTGATGATATGTTGGCTTTGGAAGACATCGAAAAAGCTCGTGAACTTGAAAAAGAGCCTTTACACTGGGGATTTTCGCAATTAAAGTATCAAATTGAAAAACGAATGTCAGGACGACGGTAAATCTTCAGTATCATAATCAGAAACAATCTGATCATAACGTTCACGAGCATCAGCAGGTAAATCCTCTATTGGCATTTCAGTGACAGATACTTTGCGATTTGATTGTGAGCGAGAACCTATTTTACTTTTAGATGTTCTCACATGATTAATTTCTGCCAGAATATCTGTTTGTAAAACTTTTCTTTCCTCACCAATTCTTTCTACAGCGCAACTAGCTGAAGCAATTACCACATTTAAAATATCACCTCCTGCAAGTCCATCAGATACATCACCTAACCATTCTGGAGTTACATTATTATCTCTAGGAATTTCGGCAACTAATAGGTATTCCCAAAGCTTAATTCTACATTCTTGATCTGGTAATTCAAACTCTATATGACTTAAGATTCGGCGCACAAATGCTTGATCATAATTACCTGCTAAATTAGTTGCAAAAATCACTACACCATCAAATTTATCTAACTCCAGTAACATTGTTGAGCGACTAACATTGACACCATGATCCGCACTTTGAGTAACATTAGTTAATCGTTTACCTAAAATAGAATCAGCCTCATCAAAAAATAAAACAGCCTTAGTTTCTTTTGCTTTTTTAAAAGCAGCAGTAATATTTTTGGGGGTTTCACCTACATATTTTGATTCAATTTCAGCATAGTTAATCTTAATAATTTTTCGCTGAAGATAATGGGCGATCGCTTCTGCACAAAAACTTTTACCAGTACCAGGTAAACCAAACAAATTAATCGCCACTCGATTACCATGAGGATCAATTTTTTTCAAATTCCATTCATTATATAACACATCATGGAAACGTAAACGATTAAGTGTAGTTTCAATTCGATTCCGCACGGTTGCCGAGACAATTAAATCATCCATGCTTCTGATAGGTTCCTCAGCAATAAATGTCTCCATTCTTTCTAACCAAGAAAATCCTTTTTTAGCGGGTTTAGAAGGAGAAGGTTCATCAGTATTTTGATTCATTGATTTTGGTGGTTGTTGATTCCAAGAAGTGGGCATAGTGTTTCCTCAAAAAACTAATTATTTCATCAAACCAATTTATTCAAGATATTCCATAATATCTTTTGTTAGATGACCCCTTGCTTCAAGTTCAGCAACTAAATCAGGATCATCAATTTCATCTAGGTTATAAGTTGTTTCTGAAATCCTTTTTGTTTCACCCAGGGGCTTAACTTTAACAAATATACGACTTCTAACAGCACCAATCAAATTATCAAGCTCGATCCACGCATCCATTAGCATACTATTTTCCAAGCCTTGCTCACGCAACCAAGCGGCAACTTGATCTCTAATATCTCTCCAAAATCGTGCTATAAGAAATCCCATGATTACAGGAACAGCTATGGATACAGCAACGGCTAAAATGCGCCCCCAACTCATAAAAATCTCCTATACAGTTTGTGATTGTACCCAAGGAAAATCCCAATTTCGATAAGTCGTATTTCTGCCACTGCGAAGAAATTCTGAGCGAATAGATTCTGGTAAATTCTCCCAATTTTGTTCGGTAGTAATTCTAAAAGATGTTTCATCCTCACATACTATATCAAGACAGACTTGAACATTAAGATTTCCAGATTGGCGTGTAAAAGTTAAAGTAACTGAATTGACAGTTTCATTAATTAATATTACCAATTCTGGATTATGCGTCCCTGTGAGAGTTTGTAAAATCACATCTACTGGTTGATGCAATTTTCTAGCTAATACTTCTGCAAGTTGACGATCAATCCATTGGTCAATATCAGTACGATTAGCTTTTTCTGTTTCTTTAATTAAACGATCAAAGAACATAATTCCTCCACTAATAACAATACCCGCAACAGCAATCCATAGATAACTACGCATTTTCATTTTTTACCTCTTGTTTATGAATAAAATTAATTTTCATCTGCCTTGCCCATCTTAATCTTTTTCCTCTCTTTGAATAAAAGCTTCACGCACCTCATCAGGCAGATCATGATCATAAAAATCAATTTCTTCCTCTATTACCACTTTTTGGGCTTTGTTAAATGTTATTTGTCTAACCCACTGATTAGGAGACATAATAATACCATCTAGGGTAGCAAAAGTTTGACGGACTATTGGAGCAAAAATGGGTAGTTTTTCTTCAAACCAAGGAAATAAACTATCCAAAGCCCATTGTAAAACTTGATTCCAGATACGCATTTTTGTTCCTCCCTCTTATTTGTCAATGAAATTAATTTTCATAAGTCAGATCATCTTTTTCTAGTTTATCATCCTGTATTTTTGTAATATCCCATTCAGTCATTTTTTCTTCTCTTCTTAAAAAAGCTTCACGGACATCATCAGGTAGATTATAGAAATCAACCTCTACTGTTTCACTCCTTTGTTTCACTTTGGGAAAAGAATCACTGCTATGAAGAACAGGAATTAACCAAGATGTAACTCGTCTCACCCATGTATCTGATGATTCTTGTTCAAATTGCATTACTTGCTTGAGTAAATATTGACGAACTTCTTGCCACGACTGTTTGATTTTGCTATAAGCAGGTGAACCAACTTTATCAACAACAGTAAAAGCTATACGAACTATCGGTGCAAGAGTAGGGATCTCTTGATCAACCCAAGGCAATAAACTATCTATAGCCCATTGTAGAACTTTGTCCCAGAGAATGACGGCAAATCCGGCAAATAATGTTATCAAAGTCGAAAATGTAACAATAACAAGTCTTCCGTTCATAATTCATGTTTCCTTGGGATATAATGTTATTATATTTATTTGCTGTTGTCGCATACGTTGTTCACGAATTTTAGATGGTAGTTTATCCCAATCTATTAACGCCGGAACTTTTTGAACTTTACGTAAACCTTCTTTAAGAAAGTAAATTTCAATTGTGCGGTTGTACATCCAACTATCTTGCTGTTCATAATTTATTCTAATCATAACAATTAATTTTTTAACATCTTCTATAAGTCTATCACCACCGATCGCACCATCTTCTAAAAGAGACAAATTTTTTTCTTCTAGGAAAATGTGTACCGCATTCAGACAAATAGGAAGCGGTTTCTGGAGATGATCCCGAATAAATTGGCCAATTGCTAGGTAAATCACCCTCTGCTCTCGCAAATTATCATCAGGTTCAGTCTCAGCAAATATTTCAGGTAGTTTTTCAGCCAAATTTTTAACAGGGTCAGATGCTTGAGAAAATGTTGTCCTGATACTGCACCAAAAATCCCTCAAATCTTTATTTATAAACTCGATCAATTTGACACTAACCTGGTCAGAGAACTCTGACAATGATTCTTTGTCCCTGTCGTTTTCATTCACGGTTTTTCCTCCATTGTTCATGATACTATTTTAAGTTATTATATGCTGCGCCTGCATCTAAATTCTATAATTAGAAATACCCGACAACCGACACCGATCTCCGTAACACAGTCTAAACGCTTAACAGCTTCTTACTATACACTAAATATTATCCTATACGTTTGTAGATGTCAATTTTTTTTGAAATTTACAAATATTCACAAAATACCCCGAAACTGAATTGAAAGAAAACTAAGCAGAAACTTGATTAAACTCTTTCCATAAATCCGAGGCTTTAGTTTTTCCTATGAAAGTTAAAAATTGTAGGTTGGGTTTCGTTACTTCAACCCAACTTTCATAAGGTTTTTTTTGGGTTGCGCTACCAAGTTTGTAGTTACTTTTAGTTAGTCAATATTTACTGTAATGACATTGACGTTACAATGTGGTAAAATAGTATTATCAACTATTTAGTGTCAGCAATATGACCAGTCAAAATCCTCGTACCACCCTCAATTTAAGAATTAAACCCGAAGACCGTGATTTGATTGATTTAGCCGCTAAAAGTATGGGTAAAAACCGCACTGATTTTATTTTAGAGTCAGCAAGGGCGGCGGCGGAAGATGCTTTACTTAATCAGACAATTTTTTTTGCTACTCCCAAAACTTATGAGGAGTTTATTACCCGGCTTGATGCACCACCCCAACCCAACCAACAGTTATTAAAAACGATGAAAACTAAAGCACCTTGGGAAGATTAAATGAATTTTAGCCTTCCCCAACCTCTCAATTCTGACCATTTAATTAGTGATTTTAGCTGTGGTAGGTTATCCTGGTTCGGAGGAAGAACCAGAATAACCCACAATAACCCCCTTTGTGTCTTCGTGTCTTTGTGGTTCCTTCTACAGTTAAAAAAAAGCCAACTCTTGTTAAAGAAATCCGCTTTTTAATCCTCCCTTACTAAAAGAGAGTTATAGGGAGACTAATGAATCAACTCAATCGCTCGTTTCGTCAACGCTTCCGAAGTAATGCCATTAAATGCCATTAATTCCCCTGCACTGGCGGTGGTTTCGCCTCGTTTCCAAGCAAAGGTATCCCGCTTAGAATTGCTGCGTAACATAATCGGTTCTAACATTAAACTTGACCCGCCTGTTACTCCAATTAACGCATCTCCAGCAAACAGTTGATTAAAGGTTTCATCACTGGCAAAATCGTTATCCGGTTCCGAACAAGTCTCGGATAAAACATCGTGAGAACGATATAAACGCCGAGGGTTAATAATAGAAACAATTCGCACTCCAATTCCTTCAGTTTCCAAAAATGCCGCCGCTTCAAACACCGGAATTAAGGTCATATCCCCAATAACCGCAAACACAACGGTTTTATCCCCAGGGACTTCCTGTAACACCACAGCCCCATCTTTTAACCCTTGGCGAGTTTGTTCAAACGTCGTGCGGATGGGTAACGGAGACTTACTAGCAGTAATAATAATGCTCTTATTTTTGGTTGTTAAAGCCCAATCGTAGCACACTTGAATGCTATTCGCATCAGGGGGAAATACCGGGAAAACGTTGCCACTCCGCATCATCGCCGCAAAATAGGCTTCAATTTCCGGCCGTTGGTGTGTCCAGCCATTCCGCCCCTGTTCTAACGCCCCTGCGGTGAATAAACAGACTGTTGAGGGGGTAGCACGTCGTAACTCGGCCATGGCTTGGGCTACTGTTTGCAAAATCGGAACCCCGTTAATAGCAAAAGATTCATAGGAACACCATAAAGTTCTCGCTCCTAATAAGGATAATCCGACTGCTAAACCCGCACAAGCATCTTCGCTTAAGGGTTCATAAACTTGCCCTTGGGGTTGTTGGAAATAAGTATTATCCGTTGTCGGGTGAATAATCTTTAATCCCTGGTTAATATTGTTAATTCCAGAAGCGGCATTTCCATCGGCATTGGTAACAATAAAATGGGGATCTTTTTGCCCAACATAAACGACTAATGACCCCATTGCCGTTGTTGCCACTTTCGGATCACCGCCAACCGAATATTCTTCTAGGGGTAATTCACCCAAATCAGGTAAATGGTAATCAAACTCAGTGACAACGGTTTTAGCCGCAGGGCCACCACTGGATCGTTCTAAATTGGTTCGCACTAATTCCCAAGCTGCGATCGGTAAGGCCCGCTCTTTCAAAGCGTTAATAATGTGGGGACTATCTAAAGTATCCCCTGGATAAAGGTTGTGAGATTTCGCACCGCGAGCGTGAACCCCTGCCCCTTTCAATTGTTTAATAATAAACACGGTTAATTTACCTCCTAAAGCCGATTTTGCAGCTTTATCTATTGCTACTAAAATGGCTTGGGTAAATTCAATCCGCTTATTAATCGAAAAGGCGGTACTATCAACATAATCACCGGGTTGATTTTGGTCATCAAACTCTTTAGCATCGACTAAAATCACTTCTGAAAATCCATTCCCTTTCCAATAGGCAATCATTTCTTCATTGGTTTTTGTCGAAACCATGCTATGATGTTCTTGGCTGTAACCGTTCCACACCAACACAGGCAAGAAATTGGTCACGTTAGGATAGGCAGTGTTGAAGTGCATCATGCTACTCATGGGGTAAGGTTCGCCCATGCCCCCATCGCCGAGAGTGAACGGAAATAGGACATTTCGGTGTAACAACGCCCCAGCCATGGCAAAATGTTGTCCTTGACCCAAGGGCCCTGCGGGGTTGAGCAAACCCGGAATATAGCCGGAAAGGTGGCCGAGAAGTCCATGTTTTTCGCGGAAGCGATCGCGCAATTGTTGAACGGTGAAAATCCCCATATCCTCTAGGGAACGATCTAAGAATACCGCACTATAAAACCCTGGGGCATGGTGTCCCACTTCTGTCATAATATTTTTATGACCGAGCATCACTAACGCGGCATAAGCTTCTACACTAGAGGCAAATCCGCCAGGGTGTCCAGACGCTTTACTCGCAGTAATTTGTAAGGTTAAATAACGCAGAGCATCGGCATAAAGCAAGGTTTGATAAGCGGCTGTGGCATCATGGGGATCAGAAATCGCTACACTATTTTCAGCAATAATTGGAGTTTTACCATAGCTGTCAAATTCGGGGAAACTCTCGCTAAAATATTGAATTCCTTGACAAAATTCTGGTAATGTTGTTGCTGTCATGTTTAATCCCTTTTCGGTCATTCTAATTTTTTGAGTTAAGATTTATTTTACAATTGGTTGTCGCTAAAAATGATTATATTTTTCAACAGGGGAGATAAATTAAAATCATTGATTTCAATAAATAGGTAAAAAATCAGTCTGTTATTACAGTGTTATGGGAGTATTTTAGCCCGGTTGCAAATTCTTGGCATATCGTTACCATAGAAGAAACTCTAACTTAATTTGAACAAACTGAAACCTTGATTATGAATACACCACTCCCTCCCGCATCTTCACGTTCTGCTTTCCTAGAAAAAGTATATTGGATTGCTGACCCCCTTGATTATATGGATACCTACGCCCGAAAATATGGGGATATCTTTACCAATTATATTCTCGGTGCAAACACTCCTTGGATTTTTGTTAGTGAGCCCCAAGGTATTCAAAAAGTTTTAACGGATGATATCTTTGAAGCTCCAGGTTCGGTGAATAAAATTTTATCCCCTTTAACTGGAGATAACTCTATCTTTCTGTTGGAGGGCGATCGCCACAAACGAGAACGAAAATTATTAATGCCATCCTTTCATGGGGAAAGAATGCGAGACTATGGGGAATTAATCACGGATATTACCCAAAAAGTCATCGATCAACTATCCGAAGGACAACCTTTTATTGCTAGAGAAACAATGCAAGAAATTTCCTTAGATGTAATTCTAAGAGTGGTTTTTGGGGTATATACAGGAGAACGATATAGTCAGTTGAAACAGCTATTGTCAGGAATGTTAGACGTTTTTAAATCTCCCTTGAGTTCCAGTTTTTTATTCTTTCCAATTTTACAAAAAGATTTAGGAGCTTGGAGTCCTTGGGGATATTTCTTGAAACAGCGTCAAAAAATTGATGAGTTATTATATGCAGAAATTCGAGAACGTCGTGAAAACCCGGATGAATCTCGAAAAGATATGCTGAATTTAATGATCGCTGCACGGGACGAAGACGGCAACCCGATGACGGATCAAGAATTACGAGATGAGTTATTAACATTCTTATTTGCCGGACATGAAACGACTGCTACAGCGATGTCATGGGCATTATATTGGATTCATTGCCAGCCAGAAGTCCATGAAAAATTAAGGTCAGAGTTAACAAATTTGCCCTTGAATGCTGATGGAATGGATATTTTTCGCTTGCCTTATTTAACAGCCGTTTGTCAGGAAACTTTGCGAATTTATCCCGTCGCCATGTTAACATTTGCGCGCACTAATAAAGAATCAGTGGATTTGATGGGTTATCAATTACCCCCAAAAACTCAAGTGGTGGGTTGTATTTATTTAACCCATCGCCGGGAAGATTTGTATCCGCAAGCGGATCAATTTAAACCGGAACGCTTTTTAGAACGTAAGTTTTCTCCCTATGAATTTTTGCCCTTTGGAGGCGGAAGTCGTTTATGTTTAGGGATGGCCTTAGCTCAATATGAAATGAAGTTAGTGTTAGCTACAATTTTGTTAAATTATGAGTTAAATTTGTTGGAAAAACAACCTGTAAAAGCAGTCCGTCGAGGGGTAACTTTAGCACCCAAAGGAGGGATTAAAATGCAACTCCTGAATAAACGTTCACAGCCCCAAAAAACTATCGATTTAGTCCGTACAGTGTAGTCTAGTTTAGACCTGTAATATCCACGAAAAATATCCAGGTTTAGTGCTAGAATCGACTCAGGGGGATAAAAACTTTTAACAAGGTTTTTATTCTCCATACCCAGGGATATATCAAAGATGAATAAGGGACAATAAATTGACCCGAAAAGCCAACAGATTAACCCCTTTAACAATCAATTCTTGAGTCAGCAATTGATTAAACTTAACCTCTATACAAAAAGTTAGTTTTTGTTTAGAATTGAGATAGATAATTAAAATAGGTCTTCTATTGTCATAATCATTAAAATACCCAGATCTGATGATCTAGTGAGTCAGTCTAGGGACATAGAGGTTAATCATGGTCAAAAGTCTTGAGGAACTTTTAGGATTAACTGAAGCTTTAGTCATAGCAAAAGGTAAAAATCCCCTAAGTTATATCCAAAAAATAATTTTAACAGAAGCCTTATTAGAAACAAAAAAAACCTACGATCAAATAGCTGAAGAGAATGGTTATTCTCCGAGTTATTTAAAAAATGGGGTTGCCCCTCACCTTTGGCAACTCTTATCGGACTTGGTGGGCGAAAAAGTGACTAAAGCAAATTGTCGCTGTTTATTAGACCGGGAATTAGGGACTAAAATTATCCCTAACGTTTTTCCAGAACTGGTTTTACCTAAACCCATTTCTTTAGAATCTCCCGAAGGCCAGGTTCCGCTTAATTCTATATTTTATATTGAGCGTTCCTCCAGTGAACCAATGTGTTATCTCGAAATTAAAAATCAAGGGGCATTACTGCGAATTAAAGCCCCTCGAAAGATGGGAAAAACTTCTTTAATGGCTCGAATTTTAGATTATTCTCAACAGCAAAATTATCACCCGGTTCGTTTAAGTCTTCATCTGGCGAGTAGTTTAGTTTTTACCTCAACAGAAAAATTCTTACGTTGGTTGTGTGCCAATGTGACTCAACAGTTAGGATTAGAATCGGAACTCGATGAATTTTGGGATGAAGATGTAGGAGCATTAGTCAGTAGCTCTCTCTATTTCCAAGGATATTTATTAGAGAAAATTCAGCAACCTATTGTATTAGCCCTGGATGAAGTTAATCAATTATTTGAGTATCCGTCCTTAGCGCGTGATATCTTAGCTTTATTGCGATCTTGGCATGAAGAAACACGGGATATTAGTAATTGGCAAAAACTAAGATTTGTGATCGTTTACTCCACCGATATTTACATTCCTTTAGATACTAATAAATCTCCCTTTAATGTCGGTTTAGGGATTGACTTATATCCTTTTAATCTTGATCAAGTTAAAATTTTATCTCAAAGGTATGGATTAAGGTTAACCGATCAAGAATTAAAAAGACTTACAGAATTTGTTGGGGGATTTCCTTATTTAGTGAGATTAGCCTTTGATCATTGTGTGCGTCGAAATATTCCTCTTCCAGAATTGTTAGAACAAGCAAACACCGATATAGGAATTTATAGCGATCACCTCCATGAACAGTTATGGTTACTTCAACAAGATCCTAATTTAGTTACCGCTTATCAACAAATTATTAGCACAACTCACCCCATCAAAATCGAACAAGTAAAAGCCTTTAAATTAAAAAGTATGGGGTTAGTTCATATTCATGGAAATCAAGTGATTCCCAGTTGTGAATTATATCGACAATATTTTCAAGAGTGTTTGAGTGAGGTTTGATCGAATTTTAATTTTAGATTTAACCTAAAATTTTAAAATTCTTCACTTTATATAATTGATATATTTTTGTTGCCCAAGTTGTTTAATTTTTAACCCTTGCAAGGCTGATTTACCGAGCTATCCCTCTTCTGTCAGTCTCCGAGGAGTAAAATTAGAAAATAAACCAGATGGGTAGCTAGAAGGGGGATAGGGTAATGGATGTAGAATTACAGATGATCAAACATTTAGCCCGAGATGCACAACCAACAGTTTCAGTGATTGATGAATATTGTCAAGGTTATAAAGACCTATTCCCAGAAGTGAGAAGTTACGAATGTTTTAAATACTTACATCTAGGAATTATCTCACCAATTCCGAGAAAATCTTTACCGGAAATTGCTAAAATAGTAGGAATTAGGTCGCCACAATCACTGCATCATTTCTTAGCCAATTCGCCTTGGTCAGCAAGGGAATTAAAGGAAAGAAGATTAGCCCGAACTCTAAAAGCATTGAAAGGAGAGAAGATTATAGTAATAATTGATGAGACAGGAGATAGGAGAAAGGGAAAAAAAACCGACTATATAGCTAGACAATACTTGGGAAGTGTGGGCAAAACAGATCGGGGAATAGTATCAGTTAATGCTTACGGTGTTTATAAAAATATAACCTTTCCTTTAGTGTTTAGAGTATTTAAACCCAAAGGAACATTAAAAGAAGGAGATGTCTACAAAACTAAGATTGAAATCGCATCAGAAATTCTAACAGAATTGGTTGATTGGGGATTTCAGATTGAATTGGTATTAGCAGATAGCCTTTATGGTGAAAGTAGTTCGTTTATCAGTACATTAGATCAATTTCAAATTCCTTGGGTACTAGCAATAAGAAGTAATCATGGAGTCTGGATGTCAAGCGAGCAGAAAGTTAGAGCCAACAAATGGTGTAAATTTGAGAGGATTTTTAGCAATCAAGAATCAGAAACCAGATATATTAGAGAAATCATATTTGGGAAAAGAAGTACAAGAACCTATTGGGAAATTACCACAGATCCAGAAACGATGCCAGAAACATCAACTTCGTTTGTCATGACAAATTTAACAGAGAAGAGAAGCCAGATGAAAAAGACATTAGGTAATTTATACGGGTTAAGAACATGGGTGGAATATGGATTTCGACAATGTAAACAAGAACTGGGTTGGACTGATTATCGGTTGACGGATTTTCCCGATATAGAAAAATGGTGGGAAATCATTTTCTGTGTGTATTTAATGATTAGTTTCAACTCCGAAGTTTTCCGGTCTTTAAGTCAAGGCAGTCCCCGAGAATCTGAGAGCAAAAAAAACACCACCGATTGCTCAACTCATCAACAATGGAATCACAAAGAGGGATGGAAAAATGTTTTAAATAATCTGCGTTTAATAATTCAGCCTACTATTATATTGTGGTTGATTGTCCCGTGGCTAGATATTTTTCCCGACCGCCATTTATTAGTGGGTTTTCATAAATTAATTGAGAATATTAATCAATTTCAATCTTATTTTCCCAATGGATAACTCTACTTTTTATTACTTGTTGATTTCGGAGAGTGACAGAAGAGGGATATTGGAATGAATGCCTGTAATTGATGGCTATATGTTAATTCGTAAAATCAGAAGTTTGCCTATTGAACAAGGGGGAAAAATTCCCTCTGGGACAGATGGGGAGAGGAACCGTGATTTTATAAACACTTGCTCTCTTGCAGACGGTTTATTATGAGTTATGATGCCTTCAGCTTGGGGGTGCTATGCAAAAATGTCTGTGGAAAGACCCAGGATTCAGAATAAAGTCATCATCTTCCATCCACTGCTCTAACCGATCAGAATCATGAGATTTACTGTGTCAGCACCCCGTACTGTTCCCCAAAAATTACCTAAAGTGCGTTTGCGAACAACTCTAGTCGTTACCTTTGTCGTTCAAATTGTTGCGGCGGTTGGATTAGTTGGGTATCTTTCTTTTAGAAATGCTCAAAAAGCAGTCAATACCCTAGCGTCTCAACTGCGGAGCGAACTCAGTGCCCGAATTCAACAGGAACTCAAAAGCTATTTTGAGAACCCCTATCGATTAAATCAACTGAATAGTCGGGCGTTTCTGCGAGGGGAATTGAATGTTGCTAACCTTGAAAGTGTCTTCCCCCTATTAGATCAATTAAAAATATCTCCCCTACTTTATGCGATCTATTGTGGTACTTCTCAAGGAGAATTTTTAGGGGCGGTGCGAATTTTGGATGATAATTCTATCGGTTTGTGGACAGCAAACCCCTGGACGGGACAGCATTTATACCTCTACAATATTGATACTGAAGGACGACCGACGACCTTAAAGCGGGATAGTGGCACGATTTATGACCCCCGCAAACGCCCTTGGTATCAAAAAGCTCAACAAACAGGAAGTCCCGTCTGGACTGATATCTATTTAGCCTTCTCAACAGGATTACCCACGGTTACGGCTAGTCAACCGATTTATGATCCGACGACTAAGGATCTTCTAGGGGTTTGTGCGACGGATGTGCTACTTCCTGATGATTTCCGTAAATTCCTATCCAGTTTATCCATTGGAAAATCGGGAATTGCATTTGTTAGCGATCGCGCCGGTCAATTATTATCAAGTTCTACCGATGAACCCCTCAGCGTTGGGGAAGGAAAACAGGCGAAACTTCTCCCCGCCATAGACAGCCAAAATCCTTTAATTCGAGGCGCAACCCGACAACTGCTACATCAATATGGAAGTTTTGCTACCCTAGAACAATCTTTACAAACCGAATTTACCCTTCAAGGGGAACGTCAATTTGTTCAAGTTTTACCGTTTAAAGATGGTCGAGGATTAGATTGGTTAATTGTGGTGGTGATTCCAGAAAGCGATTTTATGGATGAAATTAATGCCAATAATCGCTTGACGATTTTGTTATGTTTAGTGGCATTAGCGATCGCTATTTTAGCCGGAATGATCACCTCTCGTTGGATTTCAGAACCGATTTTAAAATTAAGTAGCGCATCGAAAGCTATTGCTCAAGGGGAATTAGATCAACATATTAAAGCGAAAGGCATTACGGAACTGGAAATTTTAGCGAGTTCGTTTAATACGATGACTTATCAACTGCAAGAATCCTTTGCTAAATTAGAAGCTAAAAACGCTGATTTGCAACAGGCAAAAGAAGCTTTATCGGCGGCTAAGGAACAGTTAGAAGCGGTATTAAATGCTGTACCCGGTTCAATTTCTTGGATGAGTTCTGAAGGGATTTATTTGGGGGTCAATCGTGACTTAGCGGATCGTTTAAGGTTGCAACCTGAAGAAATTATTGGTCGAGAAATCGGATTTTTTCAAAATAGTTCAGACTATGTTAAATTCCTGCGTCAGTTTCTCGCTAGTCCAGAACAGTCAGCGTCTCAAATTTTGCCAATTCTCTATAATGATCAACGACGTTATTATTTAATTGTGGTACAAAAATATCAACAAGGCGGTGCTATTGTTGCGGTAGGAATTGATATTACAGAACGTCGTCAAGCGGAAGAAGCTTTGCGAATTGCAGAGGAAAACTATCGAAGTATTTATGAAAATGCGTTAGAAGGAATTTTTCAATATAATCCTCAACATTCTTATATTAATGTTAATCCAGCCATGGCTCGGATTTATGGGTATGACTCTCCTCACGCTTTGATGGAGATTTTAAAGGATTCTGATTATCCGTTATATGTAGAGCCGGAACGTCATATAGAATTTATTTATTTAATGCAGCAACAGGAAACAATTTCTAATTTTGAATTCCAAATTTATCGGGCTGATCAGCATAAAATTTGGATTTCTGCCAGTGCTAAACCTGTTTTTGATGCCGAAGGAAATTTACTTTATTATCAAGGATTTATTGCTGATATTACCCAACGAAAAAAAGCTGAAGTTGAACGTCAACAGTTTATTGAAGAACTATTTGAAGTCAATAGTAATTTAGAAATTGCCATGCAAACGCAATTAGAATTAACAGAAGCAGCAACTCGTTTTGTCCCTCAAGAATTTTTATCTCTCCTAGGTTATAACAGTATTGCCGAAGTGAAGTTAGGGGAAGGTGTACAACATGAAATGTCGATTTTGTTTTCTGATATTCGGGACTTTACCAGCATCAGTGAAAAGATGACCCCGGAAGATAATTTCCAATTTATTAATTCCTATCTTTCGCGGATGGAACCTGCGATTACTCAACATCAAGGGTTTATTGATAAATATATTGGCGATGCGATTATGGCTTTATTTAATGGCGGTGCAGATGATGCCATTCAAGCGGGAATTACCATGTTAAAGGTACTGGAGGAATATAATTCTAAAAGAGGACAGCCTCACCGCCCTAAAGTTTCGATTGGAATTGGAATTAATACCGGAATTCTGATGTTAGGAACGGTAGGGGGAGAAAATCGGATGGACAGTACGGTGATTAGTGATGCTGTGAATTTAGCGTCTCGGATTGAAGGGGTAACTAAATATTTTGGTGTCCCTTTATTAATTTCTGAACATACCTTAAAAGCCTTACACAATCCCAGCCTTTATGCCATTCGCTTAATGGGTCGAATTAATGTTAAAGGCAAATCGGAAAAGGTGTCTGTTTTTGAAGTGTTTGATGCTGATTCACCTGTCATTAAGGAGGGAAAATTAGCCACTAAAGTTATATTTGAAGAAGCGGTTTCTCTGCATAATCTCCAAAAGCATCAGGAAGCAATTAAGACATTTGAGGCGTGTTTAACCCTAAATCCCATTGATCGAGTTGCTAAATTATATTTAGAACATATCCGAAATCAAATCGAAAAATAAGGATTAGGTTATCAGTCTATCATAACAGTACCCAGTAACAAACCCATTATTTTCTTCCCCCGCTCCCCCTGTTCCCTGTTCCCTGTTCCCTGTTCCCTATTTAATCCGAAGTACGGAAATTGCGACTTGTAACAGTGTGAGTAACCCGCTCCCCAGGGGTTAAAATATGAAAAAATCTATCCAATCTCTTAAACTCAAACCCTATACCTAAAAAAATTCGAGAAACTATGGGATTCTTTGATTCAGACATCGTTCAACAAGAAGCTAAACAGCTATTTGAAGATTATCAATCCATGATCAAGCTTGGGAGTGACTATGGCAAGTTTGATCGCGAAGGCAAAAAACTCTATATTGAGCAGATGGAAGGGATTATGGATCGTTACCGCATTTTTATGAAGCGGTTTGAACTGTCCGAAGACTTTATGGCCCAGATGACCGTTGAACAGTTACGCACCCAACTTGGCCAGTTTGGAATTACCCCCGACCAAATGTTTGAACAAATGCACCTTACCCTAGAACGGATGAAGTCGGAATTAGAAAAACAGCCCTAATCCCCTCTGTTTCCCTAAAAAAATCGGTGTGTCCCTGGGTTTCTTTTGTTAAAATACTTGAAGCCAACCCTCGTTACTTTAACGGGAGTCTCCCTATTATGCTTGTGAATATCACTTTATGACAAACGTTCCAGTTTCTCGAATTCGTAACTTTTCTATTATTGCTCATATTGATCATGGCAAGTCTACCCTAGCAGATCGACTGTTGGAAGCGACGGGTGCGGTTCAAAAGCGGGAAATGAAGGAACAATTTCTCGACTCGATGGACTTAGAGCGAGAACGGGGAATTACGATTAAACTGCAAGCCGCCCGGATGAATTATAAAGCCGATGACGGTGAAGAGTATGTATTAAATTTAATCGATACTCCGGGGCACGTTGACTTTTCCTATGAAGTCTCCCGCTCTTTAGCCGCTTGTGAAGGCGCGTTATTAGTCGTGGATGCGTCCCAAGGGGTAGAAGCGCAAACCTTAGCCAACGTTTATCTGGCGTTAGAAAATAACTTAGAAATTATTCCGGTTTTAAATAAAATTGATTTACCCGGAGCCGAACCGGATCGCATTAAAAGTGAAATTGAAGAAATTATTGGGTTAGATTGTTCGGGGGCGGTGTTAGCTTCGGCTAAAGAAGGAGTAGGAATTCATGAAATTTTAGAATCGATTGTCCATTTAGTGCCGCCTCCAAAAGATACCGTTGATCAGAAATTAAGAGCGTTAATTTTTGATAGTTATTATGATAGTTATAGAGGCGTGATTGTTTATTTTCGGGTGATGGATGGACGGGTAAAAAAAGGTGATCGCGTTCGCTTAATGGCATCGGGGAAAGAATATGAAATCGATGAAATTGGCGTATTATCTCCAACCCAAATTCCCGTTGATGAACTCCATGCTGGAGAAGTAGGCTATTTTTCCGCCGCCATTAAAGCTGTTGAAGATGCACGAGTTGGGGATACCATTACTTTAGCCAATAGCCAAGCTGAAGAAGCCCTTCCCGGTTATACCGAAGCAAAACCAATGGTGTTTTGTGGATTATTTCCAACAGATTCTGATGAATATCCGAACTTAAAAGAAGCCTTAGAAAAGCTGAAATTAAACGATGCGGCGTTATCCTATGAACCGGAAACTTCAAGTGCAATGGGGTTTGGTTTCCGATGTGGATTTTTAGGATTACTGCACATGGAAATTGTGCAAGAACGGTTAGAACGGGAATATGATTTAGACTTAATTGTAACGTCTCCTTCGGTGGTTTATCAAGTTACCACCCAAAAAGGGGAAGTGATTATGGTGGATAACCCTAGTCATTTACCTGAACCCAACCACCGAGAAAAAATAGAAGAACCCTATGTCCGGGTAGAAATGATTACCCCAGAAGCTTATGTGGGGAGTTTAATGGAATTAGCCCAGGGTCGTCGGGGTGAATTTAAAGATATGCGTTATTTAGCCCAGGGACGAACCACATTAGTTTATGAAGTACCCTTAGCGGAAGTGGTCACGGACTTTTTTGATCAGATGAAATCTCGCTCTCGTGGCTATGCGAGTATGGAATATCATTTAATTGGATATCGAGAAAATGCCTTAGTTAAACTCGATATTATGATTAATAAAGATGCAATTGATTCTTTAGCCATGATTGTTCACCGTGATAAAGCTTATCACGTTGGACGGGCTATGGTGGAAAAACTCAAAGAATTGATTCCCCGTCATCAATTTAAAGTTCCCATTCAAGCCACAATTGGATCTAAAGTCATCGCCAGTGAACATATTCCAGCCTTAAGAAAAGATGTGTTAGCTAAATGTTATGGGGGGGATATTAGCCGGAAGAAAAAACTTTTACAGAAGCAAGCCAAAGGTAAAAAACGGATGAAATCTTTGGGTTCTGTGGATGTTCCTCAAGAAGCATTTATGGCGGTATTACGGTTGAATCAAGAATCCTAAATTGTTGATTTAAAAACCCGAATTCTTGTAGAATGGGATAACTATTTATAGCCTATTAACCTCATCTTATTAGTGCTATTAGCTAGTTAGACCCATTTCATAATTTGAGGGGGTTGATTGATGACCGCCTCCTCATCTTAATTAGAACTATCTGTAAAGTAGAAACTATGACACTTACAAAAACCGAGTATAAATATGTAGAGCTAAATGAAGAGAATATTCCCATCATAGCTGGAACTACAATGAAAGTCGTTGAATTAGTTGAAACTCAAATTGCTTATAGTTGGAGTCCAGCAGAATTGCACCTCAATCATCGCTATTTAACCATGAGTCAAATTCTTTCTGGTTTAGCTTATTATTGGGATCATAAACCAGAACTTGATGCAGAAATTAAGCGACGAGAAGACTATGTTAAACTGGCAGAAATTGAAGCTGGTGAATCTCCTTTTGCTGCTAGATTACGTGCTCAAGGGCTATTAAAATGAGTCTAGCAATTTACATGGATGAACACATCCATTCAGCGATTACAGTGGGTTTACGCCTTCGAGATATTGATGTTTTAACAGTATATTAACCGAGTATAAAAAATAATAAAAATCTGTGAATACAAAAAACCCCCTCCGATTTACCACTGGAAGGGGTTTTTTGAGTATTAACCTGGCACCGAGCTATTTTTCCAGGCGGCTACCCGCCAAGTATCTTCGCCGTGTCAGCGTTTCACAGCCGAGTTCGAGATGGATCGGAGTGGTTCCACTGAGCCATAGGCACCAGGAAAGCTTTGTAAACTTTCACTGATTTTGAGAGGTTGCAGCCGTTTGTGTGTTGTTTGCTTGCCTCTCACAATTTACTAATCTACTCGGTTTTTTTAGGAATGTCAACCCCTATTTCAAAAAAATTTTTAGATCGCTCAAGCCCATACGGTTCAAGGTTTCTAGGATGAAAGAGCAGCCCTCTAGCCGAAATGTGGCAAAATAGAAAGGATTGTCTAAAATTGTCCATCTTGTCGAAACCCATGACTGCAACGACCCCAAGCCAAGCCACAAAATACGAACCCTTCAGTACCGAAGCCAAATGGCAACAGTATTGGGAAGATCATCAGGTGTTTAAAGCTGACCCCAACCAACCGGGAGAACCCTATTGCATTATGATTCCCCCCCCTAACGTGACGGGAAGTCTGCACATGGGTCATGCCTTTAATAACTCCCTGATTGATGCCTTGATTCGCTATCATCGCATGAAGGGTGACAACGCTTTGTATTTGCCGGGGATGGATCACGCCAGTATTGCAGTCCAAACAATTTTAGAACGACAACTCAAAGCCGAAGGCAAAACCCGCTACGATTTAGGACGAGAAAAATTTTTAGAACAAGCTTGGGAATGGAAAGAACAATCGGGGGGAACCATTGTTAATCAGTTGCGACGGTTGGGAGTTTCTTGTGATTGGACAAGGGAACGATTTACCCTGGATGAAGGATTATCAAAAGCGGTTTTAGAAGCGTTTATTCAGTTATATGAAGATGGCTTAATTTATCGGGGTAAATATTTAGTCAATTGGTGTCCGGCGAGTCAATCGGCGGTATCGGATTTAGAAGTAGAAAATAAAGAAATTAATGGCAATTTGTGGCATTTTCGCTATCCTTTAAGCGATGGTAGCGGTTATGTGGAAGTAGCAACCACTCGACCGGAAACGATGTTAGGGGATACGGCAGTTGCAGTTAATCCGAATGATATTCGTTATCAAGCTTTAATCGGAAAAACCCTAACTTTACCGATTATGAAACGGGAAATTCCGATTATTGCGGATGAATTTGTTGATCCGAGTTTTGGTACGGGTTGTGTGAAAGTGACTCCCGCCCATGATCCGAATGATTTTCAAATGGGTCATCGCCATAAACTCCCCATGATTAATATTATGAATCAGGATGGATCTCTGAATGAAAATGCAGGGCCCTTCAAGGGGCAAGATCGATTTGTGGCGCGAAAAAATGTGGTTCAACGTCTCAAAGATTTGGGATTTTTAGTTAAAGTTGAAGATTATAAACATACGGTTCCCTATAGCGATCGCGGTAAAGTTCCGGTAGAACCGCTATTATCAACCCAATGGTTTGTTAAGATTAGACCTTTAGCAGATAAAGCCTTAGATTGTTTAGATCAACAAGATTCTCCCGCCTTTGTTCCTGAACGCTGGACGAAGGTTTATCGAGATTGGTTAGTTAAATTAGACGATTGGTGTATTTCTCGACAATTGTGGTGGGGCCATCAAATTCCCGCTTGGTATGCGATTAGTGAAACTGATGGCAAAATTACCGATGAAACACCGTTTATTGTGGCGAGAACTGAAGCGGAAGCCCAAGAAAAAGCAATTGCAAAATTTGGAGAAACCGTAATTTTAGAACAAGATCCTGATGTTTTGGATACTTGGTTTTCGTCCGGTTTATGGCCGTTTTCAACGTTAGGATGGCCGGAAAAAACTTTAGATTTAAGCAAATATTATCCCACCGCTACCTTATCAACGGGGTTTGATATTATCTTTTTCTGGGTTGCTCGGATGACAATGATGGGGGGATATTTTACCGGAAAAATGCCGTTTAAAACCGTTTATATTCACGGGTTAATTCGGGATGAAAACGGCAAAAAAATGTCAAAATCTGCCGGAAACGGGATTGATCCGTTATTACTGATTGATAAATACGGAACCGATGCTGTCCGGTTTACGTTAATGAAAGAAGTGATTGGTGCAGGGCAAGATATTCGTTTAGAATATAATCGAGAAACCGATGAATCTGCCTCCGTTGAAGCGTCTCGAAATTTTGCCAATAAACTGTGGAATGCGTCTCGGTTTGTAATGATGAACTTAGACGGGAAATCTCCGAAACAGTTAGGAGAACCCAATATTAATCAGTTAGAACTGAGTGATCAATGGATTTTGTCTCGTTTTAACCAAACTGTTAAACAAACCCGTAACCAGATGGAAAATTACGGCATTGGTGAAGCAGCAAAAGGCATTTATGAGTTTATTTGGGGAGATTTTTGTGATTGGTATATTGAATTAGTTAAACCCCGTTTACAAGGAGAAAATGCTGATTCTCGTCACGTTGCTCAACAAACTTTAGCTTATGTGTTAGAAGGAATTTTAAAACTTCTCCATCCCTTTATGCCCCATATTACTGAGGAAATTTGGCATAGTTTAACGCAAACTGGGGAAGAAGATTGTTTAGCATTGCAAGCTTATCCGGTTGTGGTTGAAGAAAATATCTTAGAAGTGCAACGGCTAGGCAAATTTGTTAAAGATCCTGATTCAATTGTCGGTCAAGTTTTGAGTACCCTATTAGAATTACCTGACCTGATAGGAGATTTCGTTAAACAATATCAAAAACCGTTAATTTTGACGGGGTTATTTTTCGTTGCCTTTTTAACAGTTAAATGTTTTGTGGCGGCGTTGAATGCTATTAATGAAATCCCGTTACTACCAAATATTTTTGAATTGATTGGGATGGGGTATTCCGGCTGGTTTGTGTATCGTTATTTGTTGAAGGCGTCTCAACGAGAAGAACTGGGGAAAATTCTACAAGAGTTAAAAAACGAATTTATCGGCAGTGGAGAACCTGTCAAACCTGTTGATTTAAACTTACAAGTTCCTAACAGTTTTTCCTCTGTTTCTCAAGATTCTGCTTCGGAAATTACTACCATTCTTGACCCGAAATTGGAAGCAGATTTTGAGTTAATTATTGGGGCAATTCGTACTGTTAGAAATTTACGAGCCGAAGCGGATATTAAACCGAAAGTGAAAGTTAATGCTATTCTACAAACGGAAAGCCGCAAAGAACAGGATATCTTGAAACAAGGGCAAACCTATATTCAAGAGTTAGGTAAAGTCGAAACCTTAACCATTACAGAACAGTTAACCGGAAATGAAGGACAAACTATAGCCGGAGTTGTGGGAACAGTCCAGGTGTTAATGCCGTTAGCGGGTGTGGTTGATGTAGCCGCTTTTCAAACCAAATTGCAGAAAAAATTGGCTAAAGTTGAAAAGGAAATTCAAGGGTTTCAACGCAATTTGAATAACCCGAATTTCGTTAACCGTGCCGAACCCGAAGTGGTGGAAAATACCCGTAATAATTTAGCAGAAGCTGAAAAACAAGCGGAAATTCTGCGAGAACGGTTAAGTCAATTTTCATAATAATAGGGAACAGGGAACAGGGAACAGACAATCAGCTATTTAGCCTGTAAAGTCCCTGTTTCTAAATCAGGATAGGGCAATTTCTTAATCACAAAAACGGATTATGATGAATCAAGATTTAGGATTATTTTTGTTAGGAATTGCTGTACTAACGCTCTACTTAATCTTTTCAGCCTTAACGGAAATGGGAACCAAACTTCCCTGGAAAAAGTAGAACAGGGAACACTTCTAAATCCTAAAACCCTTTCACTTTTTACTGTTCCCTGTTCCCTAATGCTATAGATTGTAATGCTTTTTCAACAATATCAATCACGTCTTGAGATTTAAACGGTTTAACTAAATAGCCCGAAGGATTGGTTTCTTTTGTGCGTTCAATGGTAGAGGTATCAGAATAAGCAGTAATATAAACGATGGGAGTTTGGTGTTGTTCTCGAATGCGTTTTGCGGTTTCTACCCCATCTAATTCGCCGCGTAAGTGGATATCCATTAAAATTAAATCCGGGCAATTTTTCGCTACCTGTTCTAAGGCTTTTTCTCCTGAATTAATTCGAGCAATAACTGTATACCCTTGTTTTCTTAAACTCCGGGCAATACTTTCGGCTGCAATTAATTCATCTTCAACAATTAAAATGGTCGCTGTCATTGGCTTAAAACCCTCTGAATATTAATTGAACATTAAGCTCATATTAATTTTTAATTATAGCTTTGTTCTTGAAAAATTAGAGTAAAACTTGTACCTTGGGTACAGTCTAATTCAAGGGTTGCCTCTAATTGATCAGCTAAAATATTAACTAATCTTAATCCCAAAGAAGGGCTATCTTGCCAATCTACATCTTCTGGAATCCCGATGCCATTATCACTAATTTTTAAATAAATTTGTTGTTCAGAATCCATTTTTAGAGTAATTTTAATTTCTCCAGTTGTTGAGTCAGGGAAAGCATATTTAAACGCATTTGTTACTAACTCATTAATTAATAATCCACAGGGAATCGCCGTTTCTAAATTTAAAGTTACAGGTTCAACATCCAGACTAATATTGATTTTACAGTCTTTGGGTTGATAAGATGAAATTAACTTTTCGACTAAATTTTGAATATAATTTGCAAAATTCACCTGGGATAAATCATCAGATTGATAAAGTTGCTCATGAATTAATGCCATGGTTTGAATCCGATTTTGACTATCTGCAAATAAATTCCGTTGTTCCTCCTGTTCTAAGGTATCCGCTTGTAAATCTAATAAATTAGAAATCACATAGAGATTATTTTTAACTCGATGATGAATTTCTCGCAATAAAACTTCTTTTTCTAACAGTGAAGCTTTGATTTTTTCTTCCGCTTTTAAGCGTTCAGTCACATCTCGACAGACACAAATTAATAAATTATCATCGGTTAAAGTCAGTGAAACTTCTTCAACAAAGGTACTTCCATCTCTACGTTTAGCTGTCGTTTGACCTTGCCAATGACGTTGTTGGAATAAAACAGGAAAAGTATGCTGTTCAAAATAACGAACTTGTTCCGGTATATACAAACTTTCCCAACTGTATCCTAGTAATTCTTGAGGATGGCTATACCCAAACATTTCAACATGGGCTTTATTCAAATAAATATAATGCCCATCTTTTAAAATCGCAATACCATCAATGGCGGCTTCAATGGCGGCTAACTGTTGTTTTAATACTTCTTGTGCTTTCTGAAGTTCTGTAATATCTGTATGAGCACCCACCATGCGAATCACGTTTCCTTGGTCATCTTTTAGATGAATGGCTCTCGATAAAATATAGACGATGGAACCATTTTTATGATAAAAACGTTGAATGCTCTGAAATCGATCTACTCGACCTTTGTTATAGTCTTCAATCAATTTAATGGCAGCAATTCTATCCTCTTCAAAAATAACTTTGTCCCAGGAGGAGAGAGTATTCGGTAATTCATCATTATTATAGCCAATCATCTCTTTCCAACGGGGAGAAAAATAAATCTCATTTGTGATGAAATCCCAATCCCAAAAGCCATCTTGTGCGGCTTGAATCGCTAAGTGAAACCGTTCTTCCGCCACTTTAATTTCGGCAGCACTGCGTTTGCGTTCCGTTAAATCTTGAGCAATTCCTAGGAATCCAGTAATATTTCCTATCGGATCTCGCAAGGAACAAACCGAGAGTAAAACCGGAAATTTTCTTCCATTTTTATGAACCATGCTCCATTCTCGTTCTTCAATCTGTCCGAGACGAGCTTTCGCAACAAAAACATCAAAACTCGGTTCAATTTTAGTTCCTAATTCTAAAGATAAACTATAGGAACGTTCCAGAATTTCTTGAGGATCATGAGCAATAGCAGGAGTTGTTTTACCAATTATTTCTTCAGCTTGATAACCGAGTAAATTTTCTGCACCTCGGTTCCAAACTTGAATAATTCCATTGATATCCGTTGAAATAATGGCGTAATTTGTACCATCTAAAATGGCTTGTTGGAGTTGATTTAATTCTAAGAGTTTGGCTTCTGCTAATTTGCGATCGCTAATATCACTTTCAGAACCTGCCATGCGAATCACTTGGCCGTTTTCATCCCAGAGTGCTTGACCCCGATCTAAAATCCATTTATAGGAATTATCTTTACATTTTACCCGATATTCAGCCATAAAAAAAGGCGTTTTTCTTTGAAAGTGATCCTGAATTCCTTGCCAAACCCTCTCAGCATCATCGGGATGAATTCGAGATATCCATTCTTCTAAGTGATGACTAATTTCATCTTCATCAAACCCTCGCATTTCTTTCCACCGAGGGGAAAAGAAAACTTCATTGGTTGGAACATTCCAATCCCAAATTCCATCTTTACTTCCATGAACGGCTAATTGCCAACGTTCCTCACTGATTTGTAAGGCTTTTTCTGCCAATTTCCGTTCGGTTATATCTAACATAATTGACAAATATTGGAACGGTTTACCCTGATCATCCACAAACGGAACAATAGTTGTATCCACCCAATAGTAATTTCCATTTTTGGCTTGATTTCTAATTTCACCCCGCCATACTTTTCCTTGAGAAATTGTAGACCAAAGGTGTTTAAAGAAGCTCTGAGGATGATAATGTGAATTAATTAAACTAAAGGTTTGCCCCACTGCTTCTTCGTATGAATATTGATAAGTCTGAGAAAATTTATAATTAAAATAATTAATAACCCCATTGCGATCTGCTATGACTACAATAGCCATTTCATCAAGGGCGATTTTATGATAAGTTAATTCTTGCAGGACACTTTTGAGTTTTTTCTCGGCTTGTTTCTTAGCCGTAACATCCCGCAAAAAAGCGCGAATTACCGTTGGTTTACCCTCTTCAAACCGACAGTTAGCACTGCCTTCTAAAATCACAATTTCTCCAGTTTTAGTGATATATTCTGTTTCAATAGAATTCTGTTTAATAAAATCTACGTTTTTTAAGCGTTCAAAATATTGACGAAAGCTAGAAATTTCTTCAGGGATTGTAATTAAATCAAAAACCGATAATTTTTTAATTTCTTCCTCGCTATATTTTAAGGTTTCTTTCCAAGCTCGGTTTACATAAATAAAACGTCCATCTTCAGGAGAAATTAGTTGGATTAAATCATTAGCATTTTCAAATAAATCCTTTAACTGTTCTTGACTTTCTCTTAAATCCATTAATAATTGAGCTTGGGCGATCGCAATTCCTACTTGCTCGGAAATTTGCTGCATAATCTCAATTTCAAATTCTGTCCACTGATGGAGTTGATAACATTGATGCGCCAGCATTAAGCCCCAAAGTATACCATTTTGAAAAATCGGAACAATTAATTTAGATTTAACCTCTAATTGCTGCATTAACTCGCTCATACATAAATTTCCTGGGTTATCTAAAGGATAGACCTCTTCGATATTATCAATCGCTTTTACTTTTGTATGTTTATAAAACTCAATACAAGAATCAGAAAAAATGTTCTCATTTAAAATGCTATTCAGAAGCGATAATTCTGGATTAATAACTGATTCTGTAATAATTTGTTGTTTTCCTTTCGGAAAAATACGATAAACTAAAACGCGATCACAATCTAAAATATGACGAATTTCGGTTACAGTCGTTTGCAATATTTTTTCGAGTTGTAAAGATTTACGAATATTCAGAGTAATATCCGTAAATAATTCAACCTTAATATTTTGACGATGTAATTTTTTCTCGGTGCGTCGATGTTCTTGAATTTCATTTAAAAGTTGTTGATTCGTTTGGCTTAAGACGACGGTTCGTTCTCGCACTCTTCGCTCTAATTCACCATTCAATTTGATTAAAGCATCTTCTGCTTTACAGCGTTCTTTTAACTCATATTGAATTTGTTGATAAAGTTGAGACTGTTGAATGGCAATAGAAATAGAAACAGCCAGTTGATCTAATAAGTGTAACTCATCCGAACACCACTCACGGGGTGCAGTACAGTGATGAGCAATTAATAATCCCCATAACTGATGAGCAGAGGCAGGATCGTTAATGACAATGGGAACGACTAAATTAGCTTTTACATTAAAATCAGATAGTAACTTGTAATAACAAGGTAAAATATCTGCGGTTTCAACATTATTAATAGCAGTTTTTTTCCCTTGCAAATAATGTTCAGCACCGCCCATTTTAAAACAAGTATCTTCTAAATAAATTCCCAGAATACTATTTCCTTGAACAGTAACAGATTCTGCAACAATTTGACCATTAAATTCAGCATCGAATTGATACACTAAAACTCGATCACAGTCTAAGAGTTGTCTAATTTCTGTCACCGTTGTGTTTAGAATTTCTTTTAAAGATAAAGACTGACGAATATTAATCGTTACTTTGTATAATATTTTTTCTAATTCCAGTTGTTGATACAGTTTTTTTTCTGCCTGTTTCTGCGGCGTAATATCCCTAGCAATTCCTAAAAAAGAAATTAAAGTCCCATCAGGAGAATATTCAGGAACCAGTCGAGTTTGATACCAAATAGAACTGTTGATAGTCGGATAGGGATAATCAACTGTTTGTTCTTGTTTCGTTTCAATTGCCTTTTGAAGACAGTTTTTCCAAATATTGATTACGTCTTGATCAATCCCAATTTCTTCTGGATATTTACCGACTAAATCTTGAACCGGAACTCCTACCAATTTTTCAACAGCATGATTAAAATAGAGATATTTTAAATCTAAATCAATTCTAAAAATAATATCAGGAGCCGTTTCAACTATGAGTTGAAATTCCTGTTCCCGATAATAAAGTTTTTCCGTCTGTTCTTGTACTGTTTGTTTGAGGTTTAAATTCTGACTTTCTAACAGTTCTATTTTGTCATCTTGTAACTGTTTAACTTGTGTTTCTAATAATTCAATAACATTATAAACTTCTAAAGGCTGTAATATCTGTAAAATATTAGTGCGTGTAATTAATCCTAATAATTCTCCCTGGTTTCCCGTAACAATTAAACGACCAATACGATTAAACTCCATGATTTGATGAGCAACCGATAAGTTATCATCAGGATTTAGCGTTAAAATAGGAGAACTCATGGCTGCTACAGCTAGGGTATGATTCAAATCTAACCCCAACCTTTGAAATTGAACTAAATCTCGTTCTGTAATTATTCCTACGGGATATTTTGGATCATCTTGAGTCACAATTACCACACAACTAATATGATGATTTGCCATTAGTTGTGCTATTTTTAATAAAGACGTTTGAGCCGTTGCCAAAATCACCTGATGATTCATGACTTCAGAAACAGTTCTAAACCGCAATAAATCTTCAGGCTGTAAACATCCCCGAATCGTATCATAGGTAATTAATCCAATCAGATTTCCTTGATCAACGATGGGTAAATGACGAATCGAATGCTCTTTAAATAGATTGATAGCTGCAAAAATATCCTGTGTCTCTTCATATTGAAGGGTGACAACAGGTTGACTCATCACCTGCTTGACTTTAATCTTTTCTGTATGTTTTTCCTTGGCAATCCATTGAATAATATTTCGTTCTGTTACAATGCCAATGGGTTGATTATTCTCCACAATAATAACACAACTGCCCCGACCTTCTTGTTTTGCCATTTCCAAGGGGTTAGATTCTGATGAATGCAGATAACAACTTCCTCTGGAGTGGGTAATTAATGCGATTACTTCATCTAAGGGAGTATCGAGTGCAGCTTGTAGGGGATCTGGAATAATGGCAGCTTCTAAATTATCTAACCAAGCAAGTGTTAGGGCCATAGACCATTGAGATGTAGTTAGAGATATGAATTCATTGTATCTTTTAGAAGGGGGAGTTGTAAAAAGGCTATTGAACACCGAAGGATCAGAAGAAAGAAGACTCTTCTATAATGGCATGATTTTTTTTTGATTTCCATTGTATTTTTACTGAATTTAGATACAGTATAAATCCGTAAAAATACGGAGTTATTTTTTAATTCAGGTTTAAAGTTCGGCTTTTAAAAAATAAATTAAATAATTTACCTTTCCCTAAAATTTCATCTAATTCTCGTGTTATAAAAAAAGGAATAAAAACCAGAAACAAGCAGAAAATTTGATAAATTATATCGATTTGAAAAAAATGATCTTTCAATCCTATTAAATTTTCAGCGATAGATTCTTTTTGAAACAAACCGATAATAAAATGTTCTGCAATATTAAAAATTACAACAATAATTGTAAATAAAATTGACTTATAACCCACTGAAATAATCAGAGGTTTATCTCCATAGCGTTCTACCAGGGGCAGTTTTTCAGATAAAACAATCACTTTTCCGATAATTAAAGCTCCAATAATCGCAACCCCATAGTTAAAAGCGTCAATCCCATGTTTTAATAACGCCAGAGAATTCAACGTGATTAAAACACTAAAGGATAAAGCTAAATACAAATTAACAATTGATAAACTAATAAACTCATCAATTAAGGCTGATTTCCGAGTTTTTTTAGGTGCTGTTTTGTTAGTCATAGATTAATTAAAGTTGATGGTTGATCTTTTTCTATTGTCTACTGATAACTGATGATGGGCGGGATAACCTGGTGATGGGTAGAATAACCCGATGATGGGCGGGATAACCCATCAGTGTCAACTTAAGCCGAAAACCTCTGATTATAGTTAAGATTAGATCCCCCTAAATCCCCCTTAAGAAGGGGGACTTTGATCTCCTGTTCCCCCCTTTTCAAGGGGGGTTAGGGGGGATCATTGACGCTTAAAAAAATCAACGAACTTTTGGTTTTTCAGCCTACTTTTAGCCTTAAAGTTGACACCGATGGGGATAACCCCACCCCTACGGATTGTGTCTGGCTTTTAAAATAAATTCAGCCACACTTAAATCAACAGGAGTAGTAACTTTTAAATTGGTTTCTTCTCCCATCACAATATGAACCGATAACCCACATTTTTCAAATAATGCCGCATCATCGGTCACTTCCCAACGTTGTTGACGCCCTTGCTCATGACAGTCTTTTAAGAGTTTCACATTAAAGCCTTGGGGAGTTTGTGCCGCCCATAACTGTTTACGCTCAGGGGTATCTAAAATTAATCCATCCTCATCCACCACCTTAATCGTGTCTTTGACCGGAATAGCAGCAATTAACCCCTGATACTCCTGTAATGCTTGTGCACAGCGCTCAAATAGCTGTGGTGTGGCTAAACATCGAGCCCCATCATGAATTAAGACCTGTTCTGCATCGCTGGGTAAGGCTTGTAAGCCATTATAAACCGACTCTTGACGGGTATCTCCCCCTTGAATTAACTCCACAGGTTTACTTAAGTTAACAGTGGCTAAAATATCCTTAAACTCAGGGAAATCCACAGGTTGACCCATGATCCCGATCCAGTCAATGCAGGTTGCTGCTTCCGCCGATAAGAGTGTCCACGTCAATAACGGTTTATCCAATAACGTCAAAAGCAATTTGTTGCGTTCGCTTCCCATTCGTCGTCCCATCCCTGCTGCTGGAATTAATAAGTGCATTGTGAAAATTTAGAGGTAAGATTGACAATCCTGTGTTCATATTAGAATTAAGCTGATCTTGTAGATTAACTCTTTACTAATGAGAATACTAGCCCTTGTCCCAGGTGGAATAGGCGATCAAATCTTGTTTTTTCCGACGCTTGATGGCCTTAAGCAAGCTTATCCTGAAGCCCAAATTTCTGTTATGGTAGAACCCAGGGCCAAGGGAGCTTATCGAGTTTGTAAGTCGGTTTCGGAAGTTTTAACCTATGATTTCAAGGAACGTAACAGTTTAGCCGACTGGGGAAATTTTCTGGGTATTGTCCGTGACCGAGAGTATGAAGTGGTCTTATCCTTGGGTCAAAGTTGGACGGTGGGATTGTTATTATGGTTAACGGGTATCCCCATTCGCGTTGGATACGCGGGTGGCGGTGAAGGGATGTTTATTAGCAACCCAGTCTCCCTGAAACCCGAACAATACGCCGCCGAGATGTATTATGACCTGCTTAAAGGGTTACAAATTACCACCCCCTTCTCTGGATTATCCATTAATGTTCCTAAACTAGATATTGACTGGGGAGATGCTGAACAAAAACGTCTGGGGGTTACTGAAAGTGGTTATATTTTGATTCATGGGGGGTCTAGTCAGTTAGCACAACAAAAAGGCATTGATAAAATTTACCCCGTTGCGAGTTGGCAAAAAATTATTCAAGATATTCAACAACGACAACCTAACCTTCCTGTTGTTATTGTTCAAGGGCCAGAAGATGCCGCGTTAGTGCGCGAAATTGTCCAATCTTGTCCTCAAGTTAAAGTCACCCAACCGGATGATATTGGCAAATTAGCGGCAATGATCGCTTCGGCGAATTTAATGTTGTGTACCGATAGTGCTCCGATGCACTTGGCTGTTGCGGTGGGTACTTATACAATTGCATTATTTGGCCCCACTGAACCTGCTAAATTATTACCGAAAAGCGATCGCGTGATTGGGATTAAATCTCCGACTGGGAAAATGTCTGATATCTCTCCCGATGAAGTCATTCAAAAAATCTGGGGCGGTTAATTCAGTTATCAGTTATCAGTTATCAGTTATCAGTTATCAGTAGAGACGTGCCATGGCGCGTCTGTACCAGTTATCAGTAGAGACGTGCCATGGCGCGTCTGTACCTTGTCAGTTGTCAGTTTTTAGTTATAGTTTATTGTTACCTATTGCGGATTTTATGAATTACAATATTGAAGAAACGGTTATTGAACGTTATAAAGCTGGAGCAACAACGGTACAGCCCTCTCTGTGTTGTCCGGTGGAATATCAAGAAAATCAATATTTAGATATTGTTCCTCAAGAAATTATTGAAAAAGATTATGGTTGTGGTGATCCGACTCGTTATGTTAACCCCGGAGAAATTGTTGTAGATTTAGGTTCGGGGGCGGGAAAAAATTGTTATATGATCGCTCAAAAAGTTGGGGCGACGGGTCGAGTGATTGGGGTCGATTTTAATGATACCATGTTGGCTTTATCTCGCAGCTATCAAGCAGAAGTTGCCGAAAAATTAGGTTATGGAAATACTAGCTTTGTTAAAGCAAAAATTCAGGATTTAGCCTTAGATTTAGATCAAGTTCAACAGTGGTTAACCAATCATCCCATTCAGTCTATCGAACAAATTACAGAATTTGAGTTAGAATGCGATCGCCTGCGTCAACAAAATCCTTTAATTGCAGATAATAGCGTTGATGTGGTGATTTCCAATTGCGTTTTAAACTTAGTCCGTCCCCAAGATAAAGATCAACTGTTTCAAGAAATTTATCGGGTGTTAAAACGAGGGGGTCGGGCGGTTATTTCGGATATTGTTTGTGATCAAGATCCAACTCCTGATATTTTAAATGATCCCGATCTATGGAGTGGCTGTATTGCGGGAGCCTTTCGCGAAAATGAATTTTTACAACGCTTTGAACAAGCGGGATTTTATGGAATTAAAATATTAGCTCGACAGGAAGAACCTTGGCAAGTGATTGATGGCATTGAATTTCGTTCTTTAACGGTTTGTGCGTTTAAAGGTAAAGACGGCCCCTGTTTAGATGTTAATCAAGCGGTAATTTATAAAGGCCCTTGGAAACAAGTCATGGACGATGACGGACATATTTTATATCGCGGTGAACGGATGGCAGTTTGTGATAAAACCTACCACATTTATACTAACATAAACAGCCCCTATTGTCAAGATATTTTAGGAATTTTACCCCATGAAACGATTCCTTTAGAATCAGCCCCAGAGTTTGATTGTAGACGCAATGTGATTCGCAAACCGGAAGAAACCAAAGGCAAAAATTATCACGTTACCATTACAAATTCTGATAATTCCTGCTGTTCTCCTGAGAGTTCAAGTTGTTGTTAAATTGGAGAGATCGGATGTCATTCTTCTCCGCGTAGGAATCTATAAGCATTTTAGGGAATTATTATCAATAGTCTATAAGAAAACAGATTTGGGATCACCGATTTTCTATCAAATGCTTGGTTCAGTTCGGTTAGCTTAAGGTGTTACAGATGATGGTTATCCAATAGTCATTGGGTTACAAATAACAGTTTTGTCTGGAAGCTTACAACCGTATAAGTACGGGTATTTTGAAGGTTATGCTCGTATTTTAGCGATGTAGATCACATTTTTTTGTGTAACATCTCACAGGATTATTTTTTTTCTATCACGACGGTTGAATCATGAATGATATATCTTAAGTCATATAATATCTTTTATCTTTTTTCACGAAACCCTCGCTATTGAAATCAGAGACAATCAATAACCAAAAGATTTATAGTCTATAGGAACTCTAAATCCGATTTGAGGTCAAGTAACAGCCATGAAAAAAATTCTAGTCATTGAAGACGATGTTCTGCTCCGTCGGAGTTTACTAAAAATTCTCCATGCGGAAGGGTTTCAACTCCTCGAAGCCGATAATGGACAAGTGGGTTTACAACTTCTACACAGCCAACAACCTGATTTAGTTTTATGTGATTTAATCATGCCTGAAATGGATGGCTATGGCGTGCTAGAATACTTACGCAGTAACCCGGACACCCTTTCCATTCCCTTCATTTGTTTAACCGCCCAACATGAACGGAGCAATTTACGACGGGTAATGGAATTGGGGGCTGATGACTATCTCACCAAACCTTATAGTAAATCGGAACTATTAGCCGCCATTCAAGCGCAGTTTAATAAACAGGAACGAGTTAATCTCCCCCTGTCATTATCTGAGTCTCAAGGGTTAATTCAATTAACCGCAAATCGGGAAGATGAATCTCAGATTAATTTAACGGCTCAGTTAAGTTTACAAAGTAAATTCAAACAAATTATTAAAGGAATTGATTCACCGGATCTATCGGTTCCGGTATTTATTTTAAGTTTAGATCGCCTAGAACGGTTTCAAGATTATTTAGGAGCAGATTATGGAGATATTCTAGTTCAGGCGGTAATTAATCGGATTCATGAAGAACTCAAAAGAGCCGGATTTGTTGTTAAATTTAAAGATGAAAAAATTGCCTTAATTTTACCGCCCATTTCCCACTCTGAAGAAATCGAAGAAATTGCTTTAAAACTTTTAAACTGTTTATCAAAACCGATCAAAATTTCCGACTATAAATTATTATTAGGATGCTGTTTAGGGGTTTCTTTATATCCCCAACATGATGATAATTTTGATAACTTACTAATTAAAGCCAATATTGCCTTGCGTCAAGCTCAACAGCAGGGAACTCATTCTTATTTTCTATATACTAATGAAATTTGGACAAAAATTCAAGATCGGTTTCGCTTAGAAATTGATCTGCATCATGCGTTAGACAACGAAGAATTTATTATTCATTATCAACCTCAACTCGACTTGAAAACCGGAAAAATTATTGGGGCTGAAGCACTATTTAGGTGGCAACATCCGCAACGAGGGCTTGTTCCGCCACTGGAATGTTTAAGTATTGCTGAAGAAAATGATTTAATTGTGGAAATTGATGAATGGATGATTCGTCAAGTTTGTCAACAAGTGAAACAATGGCAAAATCAAGGATTTGAACTCTCTGTTGCTGTCAATGTTTCGGGGGTTAAATTTCATCAGCGCAACTTAGGACGGTATGTGATGCAAGTCTTAAAACAAACGGGTTTAGATCCCAAATATTTAGAATTGGAATTAACTGAAAGTGTTTTAGTTAAAAATCCTGAACGTTCCGTTGCCATTCTCCATGAACTGAAGAATTTAGGAATCGGACTTTCTTTAGATGATTTTGGAACAGGATATTCCTCTTTAAGTTATTTACAAAAATTCCCGTTTGACACCCTGAAATTAGATCGCTGTTTTGTCCAAGATGTGAACCGCCATATTAAAAATGCAGCAATTGTAAAAGCAACGATTGTCATGGCTCATAGTTTAAATATGAGAGTGGTTGCTGAAGGCGTAGAAACGGAAGCTGAACAACAATTTCTCCGAGATCATGAATGTGATTGTTTACAAGGATATTGGTTTAGTCGCCCGGTAGAACCTCGGATTTTTGAGCAACTTGTCAAGGCTAATGCCGCAGAAATCCCGACTAAACCTTTATCTCCTTTGGAATGTTAAATCATTAAGTTCAGGTTTACAATTTAACCGTTAATTCTTCTCGAATTTGACTAATTAAATCCTTCAGTCCGCCTGTATTTAAACGATAACTTAATGGATGAGCAATTAAGTAAGCTGTACTTTCAAATAAAACCTCTATTTCTGTTAATCCATTTTGTTGTAAAGTTTTACCTGTAGAAACTAAATCAACAATTGCTTCAGACATTCCCGTAATTGGCCCTAATTCAACGGAACCATATAGCGGTATAATTTCAACTGGTAAATCTAAACTCTCAAAATACTCGCTGGCACAGTGGACAAATTTAGACGCAACCCGACTATGGGGTGGCAATTCTACTGGACGCTGATAGGGACTTGATTGTTTAACAGCCACCGACATCCGGCATTTGCCAAATTTGAGATCAACCAGAGAAGCGACTTGAGGCTTTTTCTCCCGTAGGACATCATAACCCACAATCCCCAACTGCGCTTGGCCATATTCCACATAAACAGGGACATCTTGTGCCCGCACTAACAAACCCTTAGCGGTTTGGGTGGGATCATGAATCTGAAGTTGTCGATTGCTCGGATCTAAAAAAGCACTAAAATCAAGTCCAACGGCTTGCAGAAGCCGGATACTGTCTTTTAATAAAGCGCCTTTAGGCAGTGCTACGGTGATCATAAAGATGAGAAATGAGGGATTTGGGATTTATAGAGACAGTGACACAGCAGCGAATCGCTATCCGATGAAACTGCAATTATTACCCCAACTTTTATTTACCAGATTATGGGACAGTTAACTCTGGTGATCGGTAACAAAAATTATTCGTCTTGGTCGTTACGTCCTTGGTTACTTTTAAAACAAGTAGGACTTGATTTTGCTGAAATTATGATTGATTTGGGTACTCCCAACACCCACAAGGAAATCAGGCGCTATTCTCCATCGGGAAAAGTTCCGGTGCTATTAGATGGAGATTTAACGGTTTGGGAATCCTTGGCGATTTGTGAATATATTGCTGAAAATTTTATTCGAGATTTATGGCCTCAAGACCGAGACGCTAGGGCTTTTGCTCGTTCTGTGAGTCATGAAATGCACGCCGGATTTATGAATTTACGGCAACAAATGCCGATGAATTGTCGTACTCGCTACCCCAGAGAAGGAATGAAACCAGGGGTACAAGGAGATATTGATCGAATTACTGCAATTTGGCGAGAATGCCGTCAACAGTATGGGTCTAAGGGTGAATTTTTATTCGGAAAATTTACCATTGCTGATGCCATGTTTGCCCCCGTTGTTTCTCGATTTATTAGCTATGATGTCAAGTTAGGATTAATTGAACAGGACTATGTTAAAACCATTTGGTCGCTTCCAGCCATGCAGCAATGGATTGATGCAGCTTGTTTAGAACCTGAAATGATGTATTTTTAACAGTTAACAGTTATCAGTTAACAGTTATCAGTTAACAGTTATCAGTTAACAGTTATCAGTTATCGGTTAACGGTTAACGGTTAACGGTTAACGGTTGAGTTTTAACTGTTGGCTTTGTTAGTTTCTCGTAAAACTGTTCCCTGTTCCCTGTTCCCTGTTCCCTGTTCCCTATGACTGATGCGAATTTTATTAGTTGATGATGAAGTTGAATTAACGGAACCTTTGAGTCGGGTATTGAGCCGCGAAGGATATACGGTTGATCTTGCAACAGATGGACATTTAGGTTGTGAGTTGGCTCGTCAAAATCCATATGATTTGTTAATTTTAGATTGGATGTTACCCCAAAAATCGGGGTTAGAAATTTGTCAAGAATTGCGATCACAATCGAATCGAACACCGATTTTATTTTTAACCGCAAAAGATACCCTCGATGATCGGGTTCAAGGGTTAGATGCTGGGGCGGATGACTATTTAATGAAACCCTTTGAACTGCGAGAATTATTAGCGAGAGTTCGGGCTTTATTGCGTCGCCATCTAGTCACCGAATCCCCCGTTACCAATTCTAACCGTTTGCAAGTGGCAGATTTAGAATTAGATGCCGAAAATCAACTCGCCTATCGGGGAGGACGCATCATTGATTTATCGGAAAAAGAAAGCCAACTGTTAGCTTATTTGATGCGTTATCCAGGGCAGTTATTAACCCATCATCAAATCCATCAACATCTCTGGGGAGAGGGTGAACAGCCCAGCAGCAATGTCTTGGCAGCACAAATTCGTTTATTAAGACGAAAAATTGAAATTACGGGAGAAACGCCTTTAATTCATACCGTTTATGGCAAAGGATATCGCTTTGGAGAATAAATTTATCCTCCTGATTTGAGTTCTAAAACTTCATCTAAATTGGCAAATGTTCCCCCATAAGTAATAGTCGGGGTATCATAACCTTTAAGATGAACAGTATGTTGTTTAAAACCTTGTTGAGGACAAGCTTGGGCTAGATATTGATAAGTTGTTTCTCCTAAAGCAATATCACTGCCAATTTCTTTCGTGGCTGACTCCAAACGAAACGCCGCATTAACCGTATCTCCCAAGGCTGTATAGTCCGCACTTCCGCCACTTCCGGTATTTCCCACCATTGCATATCCGGTATTAATTCCAGCCCCCACTCGTAACGGAAAAGGCAGGGGATAAAGATGACTTAATTCCAGCGTAATTTTGTGTAACTCACTTAATGCTGTGACAATTTTTAGGATTTCTTGGGGCGTTACCCCTTGGGTTCCATGAAACCAAACCGCCATAATGGCATCCCCAATATATTTATCGACCCAACTGCCATTTTCTCGAAGAATTTGTCCGGCGTGACGAAACCAACGCCCAATCACTTCTGATAAAATCCGTTCATCTAATTGTCGAGTTAATACAGTAAAATCTCGAATATCCATCACCATCACCGATATCAAGCGACGCACGGTTAATGTAGCGGTAAAATCTTCAGATTCCGGTTCTGAAGGGTCAGTTTCCTGGGTAACATCAGGACAATAAAATTCTAACTCCGTTTGTCCAAAAACAATATGGTCACCATTATGAAGCGTGACGGGAATACTAACTCGACGACCATTGACAAAGGAACCATTTCGACTTCCTAAATCGATTAAAAAAAACTCACCATTTTCCATGCGTTGTAACATCGCATGATTCCGAGAAATCCATCGGTCTTTAATGACAAAGGTATTATCTTCACTGCGACCCAATGTCCAGTAATTTTTACCCATCAGTGGCAAATAGTGATTACCACCTTCGGTATGTAAGACTAAGTGGGGAGTGGGTTGTAAGGTCACAATCAATGGGTAGGGGACATTGGAAGATTAAAGTTATGACTTTTTAAACGCTAAAACGGTTAAAAAGCCACGCCTATGATCATAAACATTTTTTTCTCCGCACCCTCTTTTAAGTTCTGTTTAAGCTAGACAAGCTGCAATCAAAAATAAACTATCTACTAAAATTGTACTCAATACCGCTCCCCCAAATGCCCACCAATGCTGTTCTTTAGATTGTAATGGAAAAACCCCAACCCCAAATAAAAATAAAGCAAATCCGACGGCCCAACTAATTCCCCAAGGGGTACTGACAATTTGGAGGGCATTTTGAAAAATGGGTAACGCTAAGGCGGGTTCAACGTGCATCAGTTGCCGCCAACTTGGAATTAATCCCGTGATATAAAAATACCCATCGGTCACGGCTGTTCCAAATAAAGAACCTAGATAAAACCAGTTGCCAACTTTACCCCAACCTCGATATAAACACCAAACTGCAAAGGGAACCCCTAAAGCTTCTACCGGTAAATGTAACAAAGGTTCCCACCGTAACCATCCCCAATAGATAGCCCCGGTTAGCCAACTCCAACTAAATCCTAATAATAAGTCTCCCCAAACCCAAGTCGTCGGTTGCTTAAGTAATGTCCAACTGATTCCGAGCCATCCCAAGGTCAGAACTAAGGTGAGTTCTGGCCATTGTCGCACCAGGGGAGCTTGGAAAAAGACAGGAACACAGACGAGAAACACCGATGCTAAAAACACCAGCCAAATCTGAGATTCTTTAACTTTGGCCAGAACCGTTTGCATCAATCGAGAGGTGGACTGAATCGGTTGAGTGGTAGTCAAAATAAAACCTACTAGAATGTTGAACAAGATCTTTAAGATTTATGAAGTAAATTATCATAATTTAATATATCATATTTTTTATCCCCCCCTAGGGGATTTAATCTTGACTTTAGCATAGAAATCCAGGGTAGAGTGTGGGAGTTGGGAGGAAAAGTGGGAGATGCTGATCCTGTCCCCCTGTTTCCTTGTCAAAAAATGTTACATATTATTGCGTTGATTCCTGAAAGTTGAGATGGAGTTGCCTTAATCCCTTAATCTGTAGGATAGCCAACCATGTTGCTCTAAAGCTCTGAGCGATCCTGGTTAAAATAACCGAAAATTTGGGTTTAACACTCCGTCCTTCTAGGATGGCTTCGTATTAAGATTTAGATGGTCACAGACCCACCCGACTTTGAAAGCAGCATCGACTGTGGACTTAAGGAGTACGGGAAAGCCAAAAGTTAAGGGTCTAAAATCCCAACTTGAGGCAGAATTAAGAACCCAAGATTGTTTTAGGGGGTCGCCGGAGGGCATTCGGAGACTTAAAACGGACGTGGAGAGAGTGTAAGACCTATTTTTTAGGCAATTCTTGATACGTCAACCCACCGAAAGGCTTTGCCTGGTAGGAATCTACTTGCCGTTAGGCAGTGGAGGATGTCAACACAAGATAACAAACGACGTTGAGTTCGAGATTAAGGAGATATTAAGGTGGCGCTTCCTTTATTAAGCTATGGCCCGACCAGCCGCAATGTTCGCGTTGCTGGCTTTGAAGTAGCCGGTGATGAACAACCCAGAATTTTTACGGCTGAAAATATGCCCTCTGGTTCTGAGTGGGATAACATCATTTGGGCTGCTTATCGCCAAATTTACAGCGAACATCAAATCCTGAAAAGCAACCGTCAAACTAACTTAGAGTCTCAGCTTAAGTTTGGTCAAATTAATGTACGGGATTTCATTCGGGGTTTAGCAATTTCCGATCCCTTCCTGCGTCGCAACTACCAAACCAATAGCAACTACCGTTTTGTCGAGATGTGTGTTCAACGCATTTTAGGACGGGATGTTTATAGCGAACGTGAAAAGATCGCATGGTCTATTGTGGTTGCAAACAAAGGCCCCAAAGGCTTTATTGATGAGTTACTCGATAGCGATGAATACCTGGATAACTTCGGGTATGATACGGTTCCTTACCAACGCCGTCGGGTTCTGCTTCAGCGCAATACAGGGGAAGTTCCTTTTAATCTCAGAACACCTCGCTATAACGAGTACCACCGTAACCAGCTAGGTTTCCCTCAAATCGTTTGGCAAAACGAAGTTCGTCGCTTTATTCCTCAAGAAAAACAAGCCAAAGCTGGCGATCCCCGGAACTTCCTGGATGCAGCACGGGCTGTTACTCCGACCATCACTCCCGTGACTCGTGTTGCATTGGGCGATATCAATATTGAAACGATGGTTCCCCGCAAACGCTAATCTCGGCGAGGGCAAAGCCAGCTAATTTTCAACAGAAACGTTATTAAAATAGCGTTTAAAACCGATTTGCAGTTCTAGGGGTGGTGGATTCGGATAAAGATTGGTGAAAACACCCATCAATCAATAGCCGAATCATCCGCCCCTACCTGTTTAGGATCAAATTAACTCTACATAAACGAACGCACAACACCGTTTAACGTTAAGTTTAAAGGTGTTCCTAACGCTTGGAATTTCCACTGTCCGTTTTGTTGCGATAGTTCTCCGAGTAACATAGAAATTTGCCCGGAGTAAGTCGTTTCACCAGAAAGACTATAACGCGCAATTTCTTTCCCGGTGGCATCTATTGACCGAACAAAAGCATTATTAACCATTCCAAAGTGCTGTTTACGGTCTTCTGCATGGTAAATATTCACCCCTAAAATAATCCGTTGATAAGCTGCTGGAAGGGTTTTAAGTTCAATAATAATTCGTTCATCATCTCCTGAACCTTTTCCAGTGAGGTTATCTCCTGAATGAATCACGGTATTATTTTTTGTGGCTAAATGCCCAAAATAAATCACATCTTCTTGTTGATTTTTTAGTTTTCCTTGAGCATTTAATAACAAGGCAAATCCATCTAAATCAAAGTCTGCATTTCCCCCTAATAATCCTGCAAATAACCCTTTTTTTGCCACATCCCATCCTAATCCCATCACGACCCTTGATAAATCATATTCGTTTTTATCAAGAATGATGCTTTGACCTTTTTTTAAATTAATAGCCATAATTAAAGTCCTAATAAATTAAACGTATTTATCTACAAAACTTTGTAACCCAGAATTATAACCTTGTCCAACGGCTTGAAATCGCCATTCACCATTTTTGAGATATAATCTCCCAAATTCAACAGCAGTTTCCCGTGAGAAATCTTCTTCTAAATCATATTTTGTGACTTCGGTTTGAGTGTCATCATCGTAAATTCTAATATAAGAATTTCTCACCTGTCCGAAGTTTTGTCGCCGTTTATCTGCATCGTGGATAGTAACAACAAAAATTAATTCTTGAATAGAAGAATTGATTTTAGTTAAATCTACAACGATGGTTTCATCATCCCCGCTTCCTGCTCCCGTGCGACTATCTCCTAAATGTTTCACAGATTGATCAGGAGAAATTAAGTTATTATAAAATACGAAATATTCATCGATTGGAATTTTACCATCTTCTGCTAACATAAAAACAGAAGCATCTAAATCAAAAGCTGTTCCTGTATCACTAGCATTCACATCCCATCCTAAACCAATGGATGCTCGTTTTAAGCCAGGGGCTTCTTTTGATAAACTAATTCTTTCCCCTTTTCTAATATTAATCGACATGATTAATCAACTCCTAAAATTGTAAATTCTATTAGTATTATCGGCTGACGGTTAACCCTTAATCATCAACCGTCAACAGCCAAACATCTTAGGTATATTGTTGAACAAAACCTTCTAAACCGGAATTATAACCTTGTCCAACAGCTTGAAATCGCCATTCACCGTCTTTTCGATAGAGGCGACCCATTTCAATGGAGGTTTCTCTGGAAAAATCCTCTTCTAAGTCATAGCGAGTGATTTCTGAGTCGGTTTCATTGTTATAAATTCGGATATAAGAATTACGGACTTGTCCAAAATTTTGCCGTCTTGCTTCTGCTTCATAAATGGTGGCGACAAAGACAATTTCTTGTATATTCGGATCAACCGTATTTAACTCAACCAGAATGGTTTCATCATCCCCGCCACCTTCTCCAGTGCGGTCATCTCCCAGGGATTCTACAGAACCATCAGGGGATTTTAAGTTATTGTAAAATACGAAATATTGTTCATTCGGAATTTTGCCATTACTTCCGAGCATAAAGACCGACACATCCAAATCAAAAGCGGCTCCCGTATCAGAAGCATTAATATCCCATCCTAATCCAAGTCCTGCTTTTTTTAAACCGGGTGCTTCTTTAGAAAGACTAATGCGTTCCCCTTTAGTTAAATTAATCGTCATGGCTTTAAATCCATTTTCCTCAAATAAAATTACTAATACTCTACACTTAATTAGGGAGCTATTCCGCCGAATTAACAAGACGTTTTTGATACTCAGCTTCTGTAACTAGATCCTGGGTACTTTCCACCCGATCTAAAAATACAATTCCATCGAGATGATCGAGTTCATGCTGAAAAATTCGAGCTACAAAATCCGTTAATTCCTGATGACAGAGTTTCCCCTCACGGCTGGTATATTCAACTTCAATCCTTTGATAACGGGGAACTAACCCTCGAATTCCCGGAACACTTAAACAGCCTTCCCAACCTTTAATGGTTTCGTTAGAATGGTTAAGAATTTTAGGATTAATAATCGCAGTGGGTTCCATTACGGGTGCGTTAGGATAACGCAATGTAGGGCGAGAAGCCATAATAAATAAGCGATCGCTCATTCCCACTTGAGGCGCGGCAATTCCCACCCCATTGGCTTGAGACGCCGTTGCAATTAAATTATCAATTAAAGTTTGAATTTTCTCCTCCCCAATATTTTCAATAGGATGAGTATAACCTCGCAAAACAGTGTTCCCTAATTCAGAAATCGCTAAAATTTCACTCATTTGATTAAAAGTTAACTGTTACCAACTATTAACTAATTTATGAACCGATAACTGATAACTGATAACCGATAACCGATAACTGATAACTGATAACTGATAACTGATAACTGATAACTGACAACTAATTACCCTTGAATTTGCTCAGGCATATTCCCCGTTTTGACTTCTAAAGTTAAGGGTTGTCCTTTACGGTTTAACTCTACTTTCATCGGAGTTCCTACATTTTGATTTTGGACTAATTCTTGAACGGCATCCGATTTTGTAATGGGTTTATCATCAATTTTTACAATAATATCCCCCGGTTTTAATCCAGCTTTCATTGCAGGGGAACCCGGAATAACATTAACAATTAAAACGCCATTGTCTTGAGCAATTTGAAACTCTAAATCAGGAGTTTCTCTTAATTCTTGACGCAATTCGGGGCTGAGTGTTACCATTTCAATGCCTAAATAGGCGTGTTCAGCAGTTCCCGTTGTTGCTAATTGTTGGGCAATTTGTTGAGCTTTATTAATCGGAATGGCAAATCCTAACCCTTGAGCGCCACTAATAATAGCGGTATTCATTCCAATGACTTCTCCTCTAGCATTCAGAAGAGGCCCCCCAGAATTGCCAGGGTTAATGGCCGCATCGGTTTGAATAAAGCCAATGCGTTTATCAGGAACCCCGACATCACTACTAGAGCGTCCTGTGGCACTAATAATTCCCACCGTAACGGAGTTATCTAATCCTAAAGGATTGCCAATGGCGATCGCCCATTCTCCCGGAGATAAAGTCTCAGAATTGCCAATTTTCACACTTGGCAGATTATCCGCATTAATTTTAATTACAGCAACATCAGTGACTGAATCTGATCCTAAAACTTTTCCATCAAACCGACGACCATCTTTTAAAACAACTTGTACCCGCTCAGTTCCCTCAACAACGTGAGAGTTGGTCATAATGATGCCATTAGAGGAGAGAATAAACCCTGAACCCGTCCCTTGTTCAACAGGGCCATTAGAACGGCGTTTAGGAGATTCAGCCCCAAAAAATTCCTCTGGAAAGCCGTCCCCAAACTGGTCAAATCCTCGACGAGCCACTTGACGAGAGGCATTGATCCGAACCACAGCCGGCCCAACTTCGTTAACAGCATTAACAATAAAGTTAGACTCTACAGGCTTTAACGTGGCTGCTAAATTCGCTTTTTGACCTAACCAAGCCGTCGGGTTGGGGGGAGAGCTTCCATTATTATTGGCATTAGCAGAAGCAGAAGGGGAAACTTGAGCCAGGGGTTGAGGGGTTGACGATGGAACCATTGAAGCGTTGCGGGTGGCTAACCAGCGATCACCGAGTAAAGCAACCCCGCCTCCGATCAGTAATAAGAAAACAGTACGGAGGGGGTTTTGGCGATTTTGTTTGTCAGATGTACTCTTCATCAACGGATTTTAAGATGTTTATAATATCAGTAGTTTTGAACTATTTCCTAGAGTTCAGGGTTTTTCTGAGCCTCCCATTGATTAATGTTGACTTTAATTGGATCATTCCTTTATTATTATCGCTTTTATTTTCCAGGGTTTGCAGAAGTTGAAAAATTTTAAATTTCCGTTGCTCCTGTCTCAGGGATCTGATAGAAACTGTTATCCTGTAATGTGAACTCGTGGGTCTAGCTATGGAACTCCCCATCGATCATCTCTGGAATCAAGTTCTTGAACGTCTCCAGGTACAATTGGGACGTCCAACCTTTGATACCTGGATTAAAACCGCTTGGGCACAACAACTAGACAACAATTGTTTAATCATTCGCACGCCAAACCCGTTTTCTTGTAATTGGCTCCAGAAGTATTACCGAGAGTTGATCGCTGATACAGTCCAGGAAATTTTGGGTTATCCGGTAGAAATTTATATTACAACCCAGATTAACGAATCTGCCTCGGATTCTAGCTTATCTCATTTTATTTGGCCGTCTCCCGTCGCTCCCTTGGGAACGGAAAACCCTCACGATTTACCCCCCAAACCGATTAATTTAAACCCCAAATATGTGTTTTCTCGATTTGTGGTCGGGGGGAATAGTCGTTTGGCTCATGCGGCTTCTTTAGCGGTAGCGGAGTCTCCAGGTCGGGAGTTTAACCCATTGTTTTTGTGTGGGGGTGTAGGCTTGGGAAAAACCCACTTAATGCAAGCCATTGGTCATTATCGTTTAGAAATTGCACCTTATTCTAAAGTGTTTTATGTTTCAACGGAAAAGTTTACCAATGATTTAATTACGGCGATTCGTCGAGATAGTATGCAGAGTTTTCGAGAACATTATCGAGAAGCCGATGTTTTATTAGTGGATGATATTCAATTTATTGAAGGGAAAGAATATACACAAGAGGAATTTTTTCATACCTTTAATACGTTGCATGAAGCGGGAAAACAAGTGGTATTAGCTTCTGATCGTCCTCCCCATCAAATTCCCCGATTACAGGAACGTTTATGTTCTCGATTTTCGATGGGATTAGTAGCGGATATTCAACTGCCTGATTTGGAAACGCGGATGGCAATTTTACAGAAAAAAGCGGAATATGAAAATGTGCAGTTACCGCGTGAAGTGATTGAATATATCGCGTCTAATTATCGGTCTAATATTCGGGAATTAGAAGGAGCTTTAATTCGTGCGATCGCCTATTTATCAATTTCGGGTTTAGCCATGACCGTAGATAATATTGCCCCGGTTTTAACCGCAACGGAAAAATTAGAGGAATCTTCCCCCGAAGCAGTGATGCAAATTGTCGCAGAAATTTATAAGGTTTCTATTGAAGATTTAAAAGGCAATTCTCGACGACGAGAAATTAGTTTAGCGCGTCAAGTGGCGATGTATTTGATGCGACAACATACGGGTTTAAGCTTACCCAAAATTGGAGAATTATTTGGGGGAAAAGATCACACCACCGTCATGTATAGTTGTGAAAAAATTTCCCAGTTACGCCACCAAAATTCTGATTTAGCCCAAACCTTAAGACAACTCAGCGATCAAATTAACTTTACCAGTCGTTCTCATTAGAATCAGAGGGAACAGGGAACAGGGAACAGGGAACAGGAGAAGAAAGAATAGAAACTCGACACCTTTATTGGGGTTTGTGGAAAACGTTGTGGATAACGCCGAAAACAGATAAGATCCTTATGATATCAGGGAATTACCCGGTTGAAGTGTTGCTGTTTTTCACAAGTTTTCCACAGGTTTTCCACAGGTCATCCCCTGAAAACCCTTGCATATCCCATCCAATTTTCGACTCTCCAGGGGGATGAGCTAGGAAAATTATGCTTATTTTATTGGGCTCAAATCGAAGTTGGGTAAGGTATAATCAAAGGTTTGGTTCTCTCGTCAACATCAGAAACCGTTGGAGAGAGTTCCTATGGGAACACTGATGAGTCTTAAGGTCATTATGAAATTTATTGTTGAGCAGGACAAATTAAGTTCTAATTTATCTTGGGTTTCTAGGGCAATTCCTTCTCGTCCCAATCATCCCATTTTATCTAATATTTTAATTGATGTAGATGAAGAAAATCAACGAGTCAATTTAACAGCCTTTGATTTAAGTTTAGGGATTCGCGCCAGTATGCAGGCGACCGTTGAGGAGGGAGGAACTTTAACTGTCCCGGCTAAATTATTTAATGATATTGTTTCCCGTTTACCAGGGGGAGAAATTACCCTAGATGATGAAATGGGAGATGCAATTGTAACTTTAACTTCAAGTTCAGGAAGGTATCAAGTTCGAGGAATGGCGGCGGAAGAATATCCAGAATTACCGTCTATTAAGGCCGGAGATTCGATTCATTTAGCAGCAGAATCTTTAATTTCTGGATTAAAAGGAACGTTATTTGCCACCAGTCCTGATGAAACGAAACAAGTTTTAACGGGGGTACATTTAAAGGTTGAAAATAATACGATAGAATTTGCTTCAACGGATGGTCATCGGTTAGCTGTTGTGCAAACAGAAAATTTAAGTGAAACCGATCCCGATGAAGAGTTAGAAGAATTTGAAGTGACTGTTCCTGCACGGGCTTTAAGGGAAGTGGAACGGATGGTGGCAATGCGAAGTGTAGAGACGAGCCATGGCGCGTCTAAAAACGATTCTCCAGTGGTAATTACCTTGCGTTTTGATGAAAGTCAAGTTATTTTTGAACTGGGAGAACAACGATTAAATACTCGCAAATTAGAAGGAGCCTATCCAGCTTATCAAACTTTAATTCCCAAGCAATTTTTAAATCAAATTAATTTGGATCGACGGGGTTTTGTGGGAGCTTTAGAACGAATTGCAGTTTTAGCTTCCCAAAAAAATGATATTGTTAAATGTACTGTTGATCATGTTAATCAACAAATTGCTTTATCTGTAGAAGCCGCCGATGTGGGGAATGCGTTAGAATCTCTTCCGGCTCAAATTTCTGGGGATGAACCGAAGGAGTTAGCCTTTAATGTTAAATACTTATTAGAGGGTTTAAAAGTATTTAATGCTTCGGAAGTTTCTCTCCAGTTAAATGCGGCAACTAGCCCTGTTATTGTTAATCCTTTGGGTGGGATTAAAATGACGTATTTAGTCATGCCTGTACAATTAAGGAATTAATCTCAAGAAATCGGTTTCTGTATCTTGCGGAAACAAGAATTAAGCCGTTAAAAGGTAACTTCCCATAGGAGCGAGGCGCGCCCAAAATCCGTCAACTGACGGGGTGACAACCCCGTCAAAAACCTTCGTTTAGCTAGAGGGAATAGAGCCAAATTACGGTAAAATAAAGATGGGGTAGTATGCGTGAAAAGCCCCATCAAGTCAAAATGATTCCTCAATTTTACCAAGTTTCTATAGCGAGTCAGGGGGGTGAGTAGAGGAGGATGGTTCCAGCTTTTCTTTCCCTTTCCCCTACACCCCCCACCTTTGTCCTCGTAGTTATTACTGTTGAGTGTTAGGCTCCGTTTCAGGTTGTTCCGAATTGTTATTATTGATCACAGGTTGAGCATTGTTATCTTCGGTTTGAGATTGAGCTTCTTGTCCCTCTTTAGCCGGGACAACCGCAACATTAACGACCACTTGTCGCACCCCTTTAATTTCCTTGGCTAAGGGATCAATACGTTCATATTGGGGTTGAGTTGGGACTGTTCCAGCCACTGTTACCACTCCATCTTTAGCGGCAACCGTGAGTTGACTGGCGGGTAAATTCGCTTCTAATTTCGAGCGAACTTCACTTTCTAAATCACCATCGGCTCGAATTGCATCACCCCCGGTGATATTATTGCGTTGTTCACGAGCGCGAATATCTTCATTAAGCTGACGTCTTCGCAGTTCACTTTGGGCATCTTTCTGAATTTCTTTGGCTTGTTCAGGTTTGGGAGCTTCTGCCGTTTGGTTCGGCGCATCGGGGGCACCTGTGCTGGTTTTGGCAACATCATTACAGGCGACAGCACCGAGTAATAAGAAACTACCCATGAGTAAAGAGGTTAATTTTTTCATGATTGAAACTCCGAAGTAAATATATAAAAATTGTGTTGAACTGAAAAACAAATGAGAGTTGAGGAATTAGGAACGAAGCCTTAAATTTTTGTCGTTCCTAATTCTTGAATTAAAGAGTGTTACCAGGTAGAATTCGTGCGATCGCGTTCAACGGATTTAGAAGTCGGACGAGGAGTATACGGATTAGGGTTGGTATAAGCACTAACATCGACATCAGCAGCATTATAAATTTCCCATTCATGAATACTATGACGTTTGAAAATGGGTTCGGCTCGTCGCAGTTCTTCTTCAAAGCCATCGACCATAATCACATAATCTCCTCGGTTGAGGTGATCGTTATAAACGTGAGCGCGATTTTCAGGGATACCCAAACCGACTAATCCCCCCGTTGCCCCTCCCGCAACTGCACCGATGGCTCCACCGGATAAGGCGGTTGCAAGGGCTGTGGCTGCGGCTCCACCAGCAATCACAGGGCCAACACCAGGGATGGCTAAGGTTCCCAGTCCCACCAATAAACCCCCTAAACCGCCGAGGGCGGCTCCCGTTGCTGCTCCGGCTTTTGCTCCTTCGTCGGCTTTATTCCCGTGAGTTCGAGGATTGAGATCAACGCCCAAATTTTGTTGACCTGCACTGGTGAGGGGATGATGACCGTCGATATCCTTAGCAATGACGGAAACACGTCCCATGGGGAAACCTGAATCTCTTAAATCGGTAAGTGCCATTTCAGCATCATGACGATGATGGAACACGCCAATTGCTCGTTTATAGGGATGGTGGCGGCTCTCGGTGATGGGTGTTGTTGTAGATGTTGTTACAGGTGTCACCGGATAAGCGGCTGGGCCAGAAACAGGTGCAACTTTAGCAATATCAGGGTGAGTGTGTTCTAACGGTCTTGAGCTTTCCAAGGGTGCGGACATTTCCACTGGACGGCTGTGTTCTACGGTCGTTGTTGAGGAAATCACTGTTGGATCATAAATCTGCCACTGTTCAATTTTGTGACGGCGTAAAATAGCTTCAGCCTGGCGCACTTCCTCTTCTGTGCCACTGACAATCACAATATACTCACCGCGATCCAAGCGATCATTATAGACTCTGGCCCGTTCAACGGGGATACCATATCTCACCGCGTCAAAGCGATCGCGAATGTCAACATCTGTGAAGGAATTCCGTCTTGGCTGATTCGAGACGATACTAATTCGGCTTAAGGGAAAACCAGCAGTTCTTAAGTCCGTAATGGCGTGTTCAGCATCACGAGGGTTGGAGAAAACACCGACGGCGTGTTTATTCCGGCTTACAGCAACGGAATGCTCATGATGATGATGGGGAGTAATATCTTGGTTGAGGTGAGCCGGGGTAGCGGAAGCAACACCGGGAGCATCATAAACCTTATATTCTTCAATGTGATGGCGATTTAAGATTTGATGAGCGTGAGCAATATCGGCTTCATTGCCATCGATAATAATCAGATATTCACCGCGACCGATGCGATCGTTATAGATTTTGGCATCTTCTTCGGGAATTCCTAAGCCAATCAGTGCTCCCAATAAACCTCCAGTCGCCGCACCAATCGCTGTCCCCGCTAAGGTTGTGGCGAGTGCTGTTGCAGCGGCTCCCGCTAACATAACGGGGCCAATTCCAGGGATGGCGAGAGTGCCTAAACCCACTAATAATCCGGTTAGTCCGCCTAAAACGCCCCCTGTGGTGATTCCAACCGCCGCGCCTTCTTCGGCTTTGTTATCGACGTGTTGGGCTGCGCGACTTTCAGAAACAGAATCCTGAACATCGGCTCCTGCAATTTCCGACTCCCGAATGTCATCTCTGGTAATCACAGAAACCCGATCCATGGGAAAACCGGAATCTCTGAGGGCATAAAGGGCTTGTTCGGCGGCGTGACGGTTAGGAAACACACCGACAGCACGTCGGTTGTGACCCGTAACAGGATGAGAATGACTAATTGCCATAATGTTCTTCCTTGAAAATATTTTAATTATTTATGTTGGTTTGTTTTCCCAGATCGGTTTAAGTTTTTGAGTTTTATTGCTAAAATCAAACGACAAATTCTGTCGCACCGCTCCAGACTACCAACTTGCTTTTAAGTGTTCTCATCTCCTCATAAAAGGATCTGAGTTTTACAGGTTTTCACTCATGAGTTTTTAACTCCAATACCTTTTAGCTTAACGACATTAGGAATCTTCGTCCTCTGCCTTTTGAAGCAACTTTTGAGCGAGTCGGGAATGGGATTTTACACTTAGGGGGATTCCGGCATGAGTATAGGGAATGCAATTTTATCTCTCTCATCAATCTAATCTTTAGACTCTGGATAGAAGTCGATTCGGAGAAAGGGTTATAAACTAAGCTGAAGTTTAATCTTGTGGATTATGGCTGCTAAAACCGATTCGTTTTCTTCATCCCATCGACGCAAGGAAATTCTTCGTGTTGTTCTAGCAATTTCGCTGATTATTGTTGGGATCACTCATTTTATTCGTCCTGAACAATATGCTCGAATTGTTCCCCCTGAATTACCCTATCCGGTCGGGTTAGTTTATATCAGTGGTTTCTTTGAAATTCTCGGAGGAATTGGATTATTAATTCCGGTCATTAGTGTAGCTGCGGCTTGGGGAATCATTGCCTTATTTATTGCCGTTTTTCCCGCTAATATTAATCAAGCCCTTCATAGTATTCCCATAGACGGAATCCCCCATCATCCTCTATTATATTGGGTGAGATTGCCGTTCCAAGCGGTTTTGATAGCTTGGGCTTGGTGGTATACCCGCCATCCCGAAGAACAACCCGGAACCCCCGATGTTATGGCTACCATTGAATCTCAACTCAATCATTAGAGGGAACAGGGAACAGGGAACAGGGAACAGTAAGCATTGAAAGGGTTTTAGATTTAGAATTGTCAAACACCTTTAATGCGTAGTGCTATAACTGCTGAATGAATACTCAAAACTCAACCCAAGTTCCTGAATTAGGATTAGTTTGTATTACGGCTTCTCAAGAAGTAAGATTTCGAGCATTAACCCGAAAACGATTATTACAATTAACGATTCCAGAACAAGAGCAAACGTTGAGAACGCTTTATACCGAAAATCTGAAGCGTTTAAATAAAGCTGTTGAGTTTTGTACCCGTGAAAACATCCATTTATATCGATTAAGTTCCGCTTTATTTCCCTTTGCAGATGAACCCATTGGAATGGCTATTTTAATGGAATTAGCCGAGGAAATGGAGTTAATTGGAAAACAGGCACACTTGTTAGGACTGCGTTTGGTTTTACATCCCGATCAGTTTGTCGTTTTAAGTTCAGACCGTCCAGAAGTGATTGAAAATAGTAAGCTGTTAAGCATCTAAATAGGGTATAATGAAAAACCAAGTTTAGAAAAATCAATCAAAAGATGCCTGCTAAAAATCATTTAAATGAAAAGCAAGTAGAGAAACTACAGAAAAGATTGAAAGAGGAAGAAAATGGACAAATCCGAGAAAGAATCTTGATTTTATTATTGCTAAATGATGGTAAAAAGCAAAGTGAAATTGCCAAGTTTTTGGGCTGCTCATTAAACAAAGTATGTTATTGGTGTGTACATGGAGACCCTGACAAATTAGAAAGCCTAAAAGATGAAAGAATGAAAGGAAATTATAGAAAAGCCACAGACAAATATATAGAGATATTATTAGAAACAGTAGAAAAAGAACCGGAAGAATTAGGATATGAATTTGGGAGATGGACAGGAGAAAGATTGGCAACTTATTTAGAACAAATCACAGGAATCAAATTAAGTAGTTCACAAGTGAGAAAGATATTAAAGGAAAAAAAGTATGTTTATTTGTGGGCAAAGTATAGCTTAGAAGAGAAAAGAGATCCAGAAAAAAGAAAATTATTTAAAGATAAAATAGAAGAATATTTGAAAATAGCAAAAGAAAGTCCAGAACAATTACAGGTATGGTTTTGGGATGAAAGTGGATTTAATTTAAGAGTGATAAAAAGAAAGAATTGGTGTAAAAAAGGGAAGAGGAAACAGATTAGAGGAGACAGGAGGAAAGGAAGAGTTAATGTGATGGGAGGATTGAGGTACTCGGATAAAAAAAGATTTGTAGAATTTCTGGATAAAGGAAATGCAGATAATTTTTATCAAGTGTTAAAAAGTTTTTATCAAGAGCTAATTTATGAATGGGTATTAGCGGGAAATCAAGCAGAAGAATTTGTAGAAAAAGGAGCTAAGATCCTGATTATTCTTGACAATGCAAGTTTTCACAAAAAAGAAGAGTACCTAGAAAAAATTAAAGCAGAAATGCCGAATGTCTATTTAGAATTTCTTCCAGCATATAGTCCAGATTATAATTTAATTGAATTAGTCTGGCATTCAGCTAAAGAATATATAGCTCATCGACTCTTTAAATCAGTTGATGAGCTAGAGTGTTTATTACATCAGCTTTTAAATGAAGGACAGTTATCTATTAAATGGGGACGTAAACTTAAAAACAAAGGTAATGCTATAATCACAGTTTAAATACACAACAGCTTATTAAAATTCTAAAAACCCATGCTCTGATTTTGGATTTATTAGGGTTGCCGAGATCGCCTTGGTCACTGATGAATATTCATGGAGGAAAAGGCGATCGCGCTCAACGATTAATTCAAGTCATTCAAAATTTACCCGATGAAATTCGGCTGCGTTTAACCTTAGAAAATGATGAATATGCCTATAGTTCTGAAGATATTTTAGAAGTGTGCCACGCTGCTCAAATTCCAATGGTTTTTGATGCTCATCATCATGTGATTCATGAACAGTTAGAGAGTTATGATCATCCCAGTGTTGCCTTAATGTTAGCAGAAGCTCAAAAAACGTGGACAATTCCTGAATGGCAACTGGTTCATATTTCTAATGGAGATAAATCTTTTGCCGATCCAAAACATAGCGATTATATTCATTTAATGCCCGATTGTTATAAAACCGTTCCTTGGATTGAAGTGGAAGCCAAACAAAAAGAATTAGCGATCGCGCAACTCCGCACAAATTGGCTGGATTCCAGAAGTATTGTGAGATGTTAAAATAGGTAACGGTCAGAGAGTTACTACTACCGCATATAAAAGGGCTGTATTGCCCTTTAAACTTGACATGGGCTAATGTCGTGGGGTAAAAAATAATAGAAAAGAAATTAATATCTTGAGTAAAATTAAAATTAATTAATCGTGGAAATTAGACAAAAATAACTTTAAACCCTTACAGGAAGAATATTTCAGCTAAATTAACAAAAACCAGGAGAATCTAATGGGCAAGCACAAAGAGAAAAAACAGACCGAAATTCATCCAGTTGAACCTCTCAATAGCACTAAACCAAAGCTATCGGGAAAAGAATACACTCATGAATTACGCAAACTCCAAACCGAGCTTTGTTTGCTTCAGAATTGGATCAAATATACAGGGGAAAGAGTTATTGTCGTTTTTGAAGGTCGCGATGCGGCGGGTAAAGGTGGAACAATTCGCGCCCTGACTGAACGGGTGAGTCCACGAGTCTTCCGTACTGTAGCTTTACCTGCTCCCACTGAACGAGAAAAAACTCAGATGTATATTCAACGCTACCTCACCCATTTTCCGGCTGCGGGGGAAGTCATTATTTTTGACCGGAGTTGGTATAACCGAATGGGTGTGGAATATGTCATGGGTTTTTGTACCAAAGAACAACATCGGGATTTTCTCAAAGTTTGTCCAACATTTGAGCAATACATTGTCGATAGTGGGATTAAGCTGGTTAAATATTGGCTGGAAGTCAGCAACGAAGAACAAAAACGGCGATTTGAAGCTCGGATTAATGACCCCCTGCGTCAATGGAAGTTATCCGCTATGGATTTACCCTCCCGTGAACGCTGGTATGAATATTCCAAAGCCAGGGACATGATGCTAGATGCCACCGATACCCCTTGGGCTCCCTGGTATATTATTCATTCTGATGATAAAAAACGAGCCCGTCTTAACTGTCTGTCTCATTTTCTAAACTTGTTTCCCTACGAACCCGTTCCCCATGAAAAGGTTAAGCTTCCTGAGCGCTCAATGAAACACAGCTACGATGATGAGGCTTCGATGAGCAATCGACGCTGGATTACGGAGCAATATTAAATTTGCTGCCATTTTTTAGTTAATCTCAGGATTAGTATCAATACTATCCGTTGTTGGATGATTGGGTAAGGTTGATGAAGATTGGCGTGTAAATTCCGAGACTCCATCGGTAATCCGTTCATAAAAATTGTGCTCGCCGATTTCCTCTATTAATCCTGCCCGATACATCCTCTGATACAGGGGATCACGCAACCGAGCCCAAGCTAAAACAATATTATCCTTCATAAGTTCTACCCGTAATTTACGCAACATTTCCAAGGCTGTACTATCAATCAAATTAATCGTTTCAGCATCAATCAGTACCATTTGAGTCGGTGTCGAGGCTTGCCGAATCTTCTGCTTGAGTTCCGTGCGAAAATAGTTAGCGTTGGCAAAAATTAAGTTGTTACTAAAGCGGAAAATTAATAACCCAGGAATTATAATCGCTTCGGGGTGAAGGTTGATATCCCGATACATCTGAGTTTCGGGGATGCGTCCTAGAACGTCGGTGTGGGGATGGCTGGCTCGATAGATGAGAAAAATAATTGATGTAATCACTCCTAAACTAATACCTTGAAGTACCCCGAAGATTAAGACTCCGGTAAAAGCCAATAGAGCGATCGCAAATTCATATTGATTAATGTAACGTAACTGTTTAAAGTAGCTCAAATTCACCAGACCGAGCATCACATCAATTACAATCGCGGCTAGGGTGGTATGGGAAAGATTCTGAAACAGAGGCAATAAAAATAATAGGGTTAATAACACCAAAATCCCTTGAATTAAAGATGATAACTGAGTTTTTCCCCCCGCAGCAACAGCAACCCAGGTTTTTGAGAGGCTGCCCATCACAATAAAGCCAGAACTCAACCCCGCAGCAATATTAGCTGGCCCTAGACTGATTAATTCCTGATTGGGATCAATGTCTTCGCCCGTTTTTTCTGCTGCTGTCTTCGCTGCACCGAGGGATTCGGCATAGCCCAAAAGGACAATCGCTAAAGCACCCGGTAGTAAAGCGTTCAGTTGAGTTAAGGAAACTAAAGGGAAACTGAGATGGGGAAGACCTGTCTCAACTGCACCAATGAGATCCAAACCCTTTTCCCCTAAATGAAAGATTGTTACTCCCAGGCTGGAAAGGATAACTGTTGTTAAAGCAGAGGGAATTTGGGGAACAAAGGTTTTGAGAACAAAGAGCAGCACCAAACTCAAGACACCTATCAATGCCGTTAGGGGATGAAGTTGGGGCAATTGTTCCAAAATCTGCATTAACTTTTGTAAAAAATTACCTGAGATCGAATGCAGACCCAAAAGTTTAGGAATTTGCCCCACAATCGTTACCCAAACTAAGCCTTGAACAAATGCCTTCATTACAGGTGTTGGGATAAAGTCTGCGACCCAGCCCATTTTTAAACTACCAAACAGCAGAAAACAACAGCCCACGATGATAGCCATCGCCGAGGTCAATACCAAATAATCTTGAGAACCCGACGCCACTAAAGCCGATACCGTTACACCAGAAATTAAAGCGGTCGCTGAGTCTGGCCCGATGACCATTAACCGAGAAGTTCCCAAGATGGCGTATAAAAATAGAGGAAAGGGGACTGCGTAAAGCCCGATTAAAGGAGGTACTCCGGCAATTCCTGCATAGGCCATTGCTTGTGGGATCATGACCGCCCAAACCGTTAACCCAGCAATCAGATCCGCCCGTAACCAATCCCGTTGATAATGGGGTAACCAGGTCAAAATGGGGAAAATTTGGGCAAGTGGGGACGATAGGCGAAAATGCTTCATATCTTTTTTTTGTTGAGGACAATAATTAAAAGATTGTAAGTCTATCCCCAGAATACGCTGCAATCATTGTGATAGCAGTTTTAGTATTACTTCGTTACCCATTCAACAACAGCAGATAATAGCCGAGTGGAAACACAACCCAAAAATTAGTTTTATTGAAATTAGTTTGAATACAAAAAAACGTATTTTTATTAAGTGCGTCAGTTTAGAATAGATGAATTTGTTAGGAATAATCCTAACTTTAGGAAGATGAAGCTTAAAATTGAAACCTTTAAAGTGATCAAAAATAAGACGTTTAATTTTGTCAAAGTTGAATGTTATAGGATTTCAATTTTTTTCAATCTAAAAATGGATCAAGAGTATGAGCCTATTATCAGTTGATGAACTTAAAGCCTTAGTTGATCAGTCAGAAAGCTCCTGTGTTTCCCTCTATATGCCGACTTATCGAGCCGGAACCGAAGTTCAACAAAATCCGACTCGGTTTAAAAATCTCATTAAGCAAGCTGAAGCCTTACTCCAGGAAAAATATGATCTCAATACAACAGAAGCTAGAGCATTTTTAAAACCTGCAATGGATTTGGATATTGATGATTTTTGGCAATCTCAAGATGAGGGATTAGCCGTTTTTATAGCTCAGGATTTCTTAAAATATTACTGCTTACCCTTGAAATTTAATGAATTTGTTAGTGTCGGCGATCGCTTCCATCTTAAACCCTTAATGCCCTTATTAAGCGGGGATGGAACCTTTTATTTATTAGCGTTAAGTCAACAACAAATTCGATTCTTTGAAGGCAGCCGTTATAATATCCATGAAATCGAATTAGAAGATGTGCCCACCAATATGGATGATGCACTTCTCTATGATGAAACCGCCAAAGCAGGTCAATTCCGCATTAGTACCTCCAAAGGCGGAACGGGTAATCCTGTTCCTGAAGCCGGAAGTTATCATGGTCAAGGTAGCCCAGATCGGGATAAACCCCAGGAAAGAATTTTACAATTTTTCCATCTCGTTGATCAAGGATTACATAAATATTTAAACGGGAAAACAGCACCTTTAATTATTGCAGGAGTAGAGTATCTTTTTCCCCTTTATAAGGAAGCTAATACTTATCCCCATTTAGTGGAAGATATTCTTCCAGTTGATAATATAGGAGTGGTCAAACCTGGGGAATTTCATGAGAAAGTTTTGCCCCTGATTGAACCTTATTATACTCAGGAACAAGAAGCGGCTATCGAAGATTATCATAATTTAATCGGAACCGGAAAAACCTCAACGGATTTGCAAGAAACTATATCCGCCGCGTATTACGGACGAGTTGAACGATTATTTGTAGCGGTGGGTGTTCAAGAATGGGGAAATTTTGATCCCCAAGCTAATGAGTTAAACGTTCATCCCGAAGCTGAACCAGGGGATGATGATTTGTTAAATTTAGCGGCTGTTCAAACCTTATTAAATGGTGGCATTGTTTATGCAGTTCCTCCAGATTCTGTTCCTGATGAAGCAAGATTAGCCGCAGTATTTCGCTATTAATTTTAAATTAATTTAGGAGATTTTAATCATGACGAATCAAAATCCTGATCTCAGTTCAACTGTTGATTCTGAATTAAGACATACTAAACATGAATCAGATCAATCTGTTCAACCCGAATCAGGTTCCAGTTTTCCTGAAGATCAAGACCGTATTCTTCAACGCAGTGAAGAGGGAAATCGACGGATAGAAGAAAATATGGGAAATTCAGTCGGACAAGCGTTAGAAGAAGCTTAGAAAATCGATGATCACTTGTACCATTTTGAACATTTCTGATAGGAAAAATCATGACAGATACAACTGTAGTTAAAGTCAATTCTCAATCTTCACCCACCGGAAAGATAGGACAAAAATATTTAGCATCGGGGGTAAAACTCTCAATGCGACTGTGGGAGGAAGAGCAACCTGGAGAACTTAAACCCGAAACCAAACGGAATTATGAAACCGTTGGTTATGTGATTCAAGGACGTGCTGAACTGCATTTAGAAGGACAAATCATTTTGTTAGAAACGGGTAGTTCTTGGGTGGTTCCCCAAGGGTCGAATCACGCTTATAAAATTCTCGAACCTTTTACCGCAGTTGAAGCTACATCTCCTCTGGCTGAAGTACATGGAAGAGATGAATAAAACAGGCTAAATCGTAACCGAAGCTAACGTTCTATTCCCTTCTCTTTTCAGAGGAGGGGATAAATTTAAGCTGTGTAAATTTTGATAGGTTTGTTAAGTTCTCCCTAAAGGCTGATGACTTCCCTTATGATTAATTTTAGACTAAAATCACAAAATCTTGTTCTTCTATTAAAAGAATAAATTAAACCCTTATTTAATTAAACAAATGCCACACAATAAACTGTCTAACGATCCCTTATGGTTTAAAGATGCCATTATTTATGAAGTGCCAGTTCGGGCATTTGCCGATAGTAACGAAGATGGAATTGGAGACTTTATTGGATTAACCGAAAAATTAGATTATTTACAGGATTTAGGGGTGACAGCATTATGGATTCTTCCCTTTTTTCCCTCGCCCTTACGAGATGATGGTTATGATAAGCTGTTAAGCATCTAAATAGGGTATAATGAAAAACCAAGTTTAGAAAAATCAATCAAAAGATGCCTGCTAAAAATCATTTAAATGAAAAGCAAGTAGAGAAACTACAGAAAAGATTGAAAGAGGAAGAAAATGGACAAATCCGAGAAAGAATCTTGATTTTATTATTGCTAAATGATGGTAAAAAGCAAAGTGAAATTGCCAAGTTTTTGGGCTGCTCATTAAACAAAGTATGTTATTGGTGTGTACATGGAGACCCTGACAAATTAGAAAGCCTAAAAGATGAAAGAATGAAAGGAAATTATAGAAAAGCCACAGACAAATATATAGAGATATTATTAGAAACAGTAGAAAAAGAACCGGAAGAATTAGGATATGAATTTGGGAGATGGACAGGAGAAAGATTGGCAACTTATTTAGAACAAATCACAGGAATCAAATTAAGTAGTTCACAAGTGAGAAAGATATTAAAGGAAAAAAAGTATGTTTATTTGTGGGCAAAGTATAGCTTAGAAGAGAAAAGAGATCCAGAAAAAAGAAAATTATTTAAAGATAAAATAGAAGAATATTTGAAAATAGCAAAAGAAAGTCCAGAACAATTACAGGTATGGTTTTGGGATGAAAGTGGATTTAATTTAAGAGTGATAAAAAGAAAGAATTGGTGTAAAAAAGGGAAGAGGAAACAGATTAGAGGAGACAGGAGGAAAGGAAGAGTTAATGTGATGGGAGGATTGAGGTACTCGGATAAAAAAAGATTTGTAGAATTTCTGGATAAAGGAAATGCAGATAATTTTTATCAAGTGTTAAAAAGTTTTTATCAAGAGCTAATTTATGAATGGGTATTAGCGGGAAATCAAGCAGAAGAATTTGTAGAAAAAGGAGCTAAGATCCTGATTATTCTTGACAATGCAAGTTTTCACAAAAAAGAAGAGTACCTAGAAAAAATTAAAGCAGAAATGCCGAATGTCTATTTAGAATTTCTTCCAGCATATAGTCCAGATTATAATTTAATTGAATTAGTCTGGCATTCAGCTAAAGAATATATAGCTCATCGACTCTTTAAATCAGTTGATGAGCTAGAGTGTTTATTACATCAGCTTTTAAATGAAGGACAGTTATCTATTAAATGGGGACGTAAACTTAAAAACAAAGGTAATGCTATAATCACAGTTTAAATACACAACAGCTTATTGCCGACTATATGAATATTAATTCAATATATGGGAATTTAGAAGATTTTAAAACCTTTTTAGATGCGGCTCATGAGCGGGGAATTCGAGTCATTGTTGAATTAGTGATTAATCATACTTCTGATCAACATCCTTGGTTTCAACGGGCAAGACGAGCCCCCAAAGGCAGTAAAGAACGGGATTTTTATGTCTGGAGTGATAGCCCGGATCAATATTCTGAAGTTAGAATTATTTTTAAAGATTTTGAAACTTCAAATTGGGCTTGGGATAGCTTAGCCAAGGCTTATTATTGGCATCGGTTTTATTCCCATCAACCGGATTTGAATTATGATAATCCTGAAGTGATCAAAGCGGTTTTAGAAGTGTTAGATTTTTGGATGGGAATGGGCGTTGATGGAATGCGGCTGGATGCCATTCCCTATATTTTTGAACGAGAAGGAACCAACTGTGAAAACTTACCCGAAACCCATCAATTATTAAAACAATTACGAACTTATTTAGACGCTAATTATAGTAACCGAATTTTCTTAGCTGAAGCTAATCAATGGCCAGAAGATGCTGCGGCTTATTATGGGGAAGGCAATGAATGTCACTTAAATTTTCATTTTCCTTTAATGCCTCGATTATTTATGGCATTACGGATGGAAGATAGTTTCCCCATTATTGATATTTTAAATCAAACTCCTGCCATTCCTGATAACTGTCAATGGGCATTATTTCTCAGAAATCATGATGAATTAACCTTAGAAATGGTGACAGATGAAGATCGAGATTATATGTATAAAGTTTATGCCCAAGATCCCCAAGCTCGAATTAATTTAGGAATTCGACGTCGCCTTGCACCCTTACTCGGAAATGATCGCCGCCAAATTGAATTAATGAATAGTTTATTACTTTCATTACCCGGAACTCCGGTGTTATATTATGGGGATGAAATTGGTATGGGAGATAATATTTATATCGGCGATCGCAACGGAGTTAGAACCCCGATGCAATGGAGTCCAGATCGCAATGCTGGATTTAGTCGAGCCAATCCTCAAAAACTATATTTACCCTTAATTTTTGAATCTGAATATAATTATGAAGCCCTTAATGTTGAATCCCAAAGTAGCAATCCTAATTCTTTATTATCTTGGATGAAACGCATTATTACGATGCGAAAACGGTTTCAAGCTTTTGGACGAGGAACCTTTGAATTATTACATTTTGAAAACCGCAAAGTCTTAGCGTTTACCCGCACTTACCAGGGAGAACATCTTTTAATTGTTGCTAATTTATCTCGATTTGTGCAATCCGTTCATTTAGATTTGTCCCCCTTTAAAGGGATGGTTCCCGTTGAAATTTTTGGCCGGACAGAATTTCCTAAAATTGGGGAAAATTCTTATTTTATGAGTTTATCTCCCTATGGATTTTACTGGTTTATGCTTCAATTTGATCCAAAAGTCGCTTTACTTCCTCGACCTCAAACTCAACTCCCCATTTTTGTTGTTCAAAATAACTGGCAAGAAATCTTAACCCAACCGACTTTAAGAACCCGATTAGAATCAATTTTACCCGAATATCTCTATCGTTTTCACTGGTTTATGGGAAAATCCCGAATTCTCCAATCTGTCAAGATTACAGAAGCAATTCCAATTCCGTATAAAGATAGCCAAGGGATTATAATTTTATTGCAAACGGAATATACAGAAGGATTTCCTGAAACCTATTTATTACCTTTAGTTTTTCTGAAGGAAGAACTTGCAGAAAAGGTTAAAAAAGAAACGCCACAATTCATTTTAGCAACCGTAGAAGTTTCTGGAGAAACCGGAATTTTATTAGAGGTCGGACAAGATATTGAATTCTTAAGTTTACCTTTAGAAATGATTATCAATTCTGATCGTTATTCCGGTCAATTTGGTAATTTAGTTGGTACGACAACCGCAGCGTTAAAACACCAGGATTTAAAACAACGATTAGACCCCCATTTGTTAAAAGGAGAGTTTGATAATTCCTTTGTTGTGTATGGTGATCGCTTTTTATTTAAACTCTTCCGTCGAGTCGAAGATGGGATTAATCCAGAGTTAGAAGTTCGTTCCTTTTTAGAACAAAAACAACATTTAGAATATACAACTCCTTTAATCGGTGGATTAGAATATCATCGTCATCGAGGAGAATCGATCACATTTGGAGTGTTACAAGAGTATATTCCCGATGCGATTAATGCTTGGAATTATACCTTAGATAGTTTACGAGATTACTTTGATCGAGTAATCTTACAACCTAATCAAGACTTAGAGGTTTTATTGCCAACCCGTTCTTTATTTGACCTCTATCAACACCCCATCTCTGAAGACATTTTATTACTCATTGGTTCCTACTTCAGGAACGCGGAACTTTTAGGACAACGTACCGCAGAATTGCATATTATTCTATCCAGTGATCCTGATAATTCTGATTTTGCACCTGAACCCTTTTCTACCTTTTATCAACGCTCAATCTATCAATATTCTCGCAATTTAACGGGACAAGTGTTGATCAAATTAAAGAAACGAATGGAAACATTACCTCCAGAACTTAAACCCATAATTCAACATATTTTAGGAGATCAAAATTACATTTTAGGAAGATTCCAAAACTTATTAAATCTGAAAATTACTGCTCTGAGAACTCGATGTCATGGAAACTATTCCTTAACGGATGTATTGTATACGGGGAAAGATTTTATTATTATTGATTTTGAAGGAGAATCCTATCGGTCATTAAGTGAACGACGTATGAAACGTTCTCCTCTACGAGATGTCGCTGGAATGTTGCAATCTTTTGATTTAGCGACCCGTTTTGCCCTTCGAGAAGAAATCAACAATGGCATGATTCGCCCGGAAAATTTACCGTTAATGGAACAGTGGGGACAATTATGGTCAAATTGGGTCAGTGCTGCCTTCCTCAAGCATTATTTAGAAACAGCATCTTCTGATCATTTTTTACCCCAAGGACGACAAGAACTTAACGTTTTATTAGATTGTTATTTGTTAGAAAAAGCCATTCAACAATTAGGCTATCATTTAGATTATCACCCCGAATTATTAGAAATTTCTCTGAAACGATTAGTGTCCGTTGTTCGTTAATTTCTGTATTCTTCACACCCCGTAGAGACGGGCCACGGCGCGTCTTTCTATAGGGCTGATATTAATACTTTTGCCAGATTTTGCTAAAATATCCTGTCAGACAGATGTGCCTAAGAGTTACACTGCTCTCACAGACTATTCACACCTATTTTCCAACCGAACTTCCTTGGTTTACGATAACACTTGTAAATATCTTGCTGAAAAATTCCCAGATGCTTTTGTTCAATGGTTGCTCCCCTTTGAACAACCTACCACCATTCAGGTTCTCAAAACTGAACTCATTCAAGAACCAATTCGGGCTGATTCTCTCACCTTTTTGCAAGCCGATAACCAAATTCTGCATCTGGAATTTCAAACCCTGTCCTATTCTAACCCTCCCCTGCCATTCAGAATGCTTGACTACTACGTCAGGCTCAAGCGACAATACTCTTGTTCCGTCAATCAAGTTGTACTCTTTTTACAGCAAACCACCTCAGAACAAGCTTTTGTATCTGAGTATACAGACACCAACACCCAACACTGCTACCGAGTCAGCACCCCGCACTGAAGTGACGGGGCTTCATGCCTCTAACTTCAGTTAGTTGACCAGCCTAAGTCTTAACTTGACTACGTTATCTGAGTCAAGATACCCACGAATGCGACGCTAGTTTGTGGCTCTATCGTTAACCATTAAACAGTTTTACGAGGGGTAAAACAGTGTGGTTAGCCCAACAAGCTTAGATAACATTGGCGAAGCGAACTTTACGAGCAATCAGTAGAGACAAAACCATGTCTAAACAAAATTACGTTCTTGTTCTTGATCAACATAAAAAACCTTTATCTCCTTGCCGTCCAGTAACAGCAAGGAAGTTACTTAAAGCCAAAAAAGCAGTCGTGTTTCGACTATTCCCGTTCACAATTATCTTGAGAAAGGTAGTAAAAGAAACTCCAGAGCCAATGACTATTAAATTAGATCCGGGTTCTAAAACAACTGGTATCGCTTTGAATCAAAGTGACAAAGTGGTTTGGGGTGCAGAATTAACTCATCGGGGACAAGTAATTAAAGCGAGTCTTGAGTCTCGTCGCTTACTGCGTCGTTCCCGAAGAAATCGCAAAACTCGCTATCGTCAACCTCGATTTTTGAATCGAAAACGCTCAGAAGGATGGTTAGCTCCCAGTCTTCAACATCGAGTAGAAACAACTCTAACTTGGGTGAACAAGTTAATTAGACTTGCACCCATTGGTTCAATTGTTCAAGAGTTGATTAGATTTGATTTACAGAAACTCGAAAACCCTGAAATCTCTGGAATTGAGTACAAACAAGGAGAGTTACAGGGTTATGAAGTCAGAGAATACCTGTTAGAAAAATGGCAAAGGAAATGCGCTTACTGTGGAGTCGAAAACGTCTCCTTTGAAGTAGAGCATATTCACCCGAAATCAAAAGGTGGGACTGACCGAATTTCCAACCTTGCCATTGCCTGCCATAATTGCAATCAAGAAAAAGGAAATCGAGATATCCGAGATTTTCTTTCGGGTAAACCTGATTTACTAAACCGGATTTTAAAACAAGCAAAATCACCTCTTAAAGATGCAACCGCAGTTAATTCAACTCGGTGGGTATTATTTAATAAATTAAAAGAAATGGGTTTACCTATTTCAACGGGTTCAGGTGGTTTGACGAAGTTCAATCGAACTCGCTTGAATTTACCTAAAACTCATTGGATAGATGCTTCTTGTGTTGGGCAAATCGAGTCTTTAACGTTAGTGACAAATCAACCTATTCTAATTAAGGCAACAGGACGTGGAACTCGTCAAATGTGTGGTACAGATAAATACGGGTTTCCAACGCGACATCGCTCACGAATACAGATTCACAAAGGCTTTCAGACTGGCGATATTATCAAAGCCACCGTTACAGCAGGCAAGAAAGTAGGTTTCTACTTGGGTCGAGTTCTTTGTCGCGCATCCGGCAGTTTTGATATTTCCACTCAAAATGGAAGGATAACAGGAATTAGCTATAAATATTGTCAATCAATTCATAAAAAGGATGGTTATTCTTATGGCTTTCAAAAATACTAGGCGGTTAAAACCGCTTGGGTCGGTTTTCCTCCTCGCTCGCTTATAGACGAGGCTTCCAACCTTCCCATATTTTTCTGGTGATTCGCCTGTGGGAACAAGACCCCAATTTACTGCTATCTGTCCCCGGTTTGTTACCCTTTGCGACATTATCTCAAACCAACTCACCCCGAACATTGCTAGAGCAAATAGCAAATCGGATTGCTACAATTGAAGAACCCAATCAACAAGCCGATCTCCTCGCTTGTACTCAAGTTCTCGCGGGTTTGAGGTTTGAAAAAAACTTAATCAGACAATTATTTAGGAGCGAAACAATGCGCGAGTCTGTCATTTACCAAGAAATTCGGGAAGATGGTCTCCTGGAAGGGCGACAACGGGAGGCGATATCGTTTGTTACTCGTCAGTTGACTCGACGAGTCGGTGCGATCGCGCCTATAATCCAAGAACAAATTCAGACCTTATCTGTCGAAGAATTAGAGAATTTAGGAGAAGCTCTTCTGGATTTTTCAGAATTAACAGATTTAGAAAATTGGTTGAATCAACGTTAGCCTTAATGGGTACAATTTTTTGAAACTCCGGGTATCCGTATTATATACTATATTGCCTATCTAAGAACTCGTTAATAAAGCTACAGGAAACACCGTTAAAATATCACCAATTTTTAAGGAATGGCTACCTTTAATTAATTGATTTGTTAGGGTATTTTTCCAATCTGTTTCCCAATCTTCCGGGATTTCAATGGCTGTTTCTTTCCAAATATTCTCACCCAATGGAAATTGTTTAGGTTCAACTAAATTCGTTAAAAATTGAGGAACAACGGTAATAATAATTTGTTGACCATAGGTTCGAGCAAAGGCTAAAATATGTTCAGCATAATCTCCCGTTATTTGTAAGGGAATATAAGTTCCTTGTTGATAAACTTCCAGATATTGTTTGCGAATTATTAATCCTTGATAGATTAAAAATAACTTCATCCGTCCATCTTCAGGACTCGCTTTTAACTCCTCAATTAAAGACAAAATATCCTCCTGAGAACGGTGTTTAATCTCCTCCAAAAACTGCATCCGTTTTTCATAATCAACGGGACGGCGATTATCAGGATCAACTAAACTTAAATCCCAAAGTTCTGTTCCTTGATAAAAATCGGGTAAACCGGGGCTGGTGATTTTAATTAAAGTTTGAGAGAGGGAATTAAACATCCCATAAAAAGCTATCTTTTGTTGAAAATTTCTGAACTCTTGTAAAAACTGATTGTCCTCCGAAGGGTTGAGAATTTTATCAACAAAAGTGAAAAAGCCTTCTTCATAAACCGAGTCAGGACGTAACCAAGCGGTATGAACTTTTGCTTCTCTTACGGCTTTAATAGCAAACTGTTTAACTCGTTCTACAAATTCAGGATATTCTGCTTCATAAAAGGGATAGGAACCGATTAAATTTTGATACAAGAAATATTCATCATTTCCATCAGGAATAATCCGTCCTTCGGTTTCTATTTTATGATCCCGATTTAACGCGATCCAAGTTCTGACTTGTGCTTCCCATTCATCAGGAATCTCGGAAATTACGTTTAATCGGGCGCGTAAATCTTCACTACGTTTTGTATCGTGGGTTGAGGTTGCATTCATTTTGTGGGGCCAACTTTTAGCTTGTTTTTTATTAAACTGATGAAACGTATCAGAACTAATTCCAAATTGATTAGGTGCGCCACCCACTTCATTTAAAGAAACAAAACGGTTATAAACATAAAACAGTGTATCTTCCACGCCCTTAGCTGTTAATGGCCCCGAAAACTGTTGAAACTTCCTGACAAAATGCAGCCACAATTGTTTATTTTCATCGCTTAAATAGTCATCATATTCTAGCAATAAAAACTTTTGAATTAAATTGAGTTCGTTAATCAGTTCAGGATGTTGTCCTTTTGCTTCTTGGATTGCAAACTGAACATAATAGCGATCTTCTTCACTGACTTGACCTTCATTAATATAAGTTCGATAAACTGGAAACCGCACTAATACCTCTAAAATAGCAGTTTGTAACCCCTGTAATGTAAAGTCTCGTCCATAACGATATTGACCTGCAATTCGTTTCAGTAATCCTGCTAAATTATCTGCATCTCCTGCTAAGTTCCGATCAGCAATTAAGCGTTTTTTATCAATTAATAATTGTTTAAAGGAAGCACTTAAACCCGTTACATCTCGATAAATTTGGCTAAAACGATCTTCATTTTGGCGTTGACAAAACAAACTATTCAAGTAAATTAAAAATTCATAACCTGAAGTTCCTTCAATCGGCCAATTACTCGGTAACTCTTCCTCAACATCTAAAATTTTCTCAACAGTTAGATAAACATTTCCGACTTTTTCTCGAATTCCTTGTAAATATTGCAGGGGGTTATATAATCCATCAATATGATCAATTCTTAATCCGGTAAATTTACCCGATCTAACAAATTTAAAAATTAGGTCATGGGTTTTATTAAAAACTTTTTCGTCCTCAACTTTAACGCTAATTAATTCATTAACTGTAAAAAACCGCCGATAGTTCAATTCCTCTGCACCGACTTTCCAATAGGATAATCGGAAAAATTGTTCAGATAGGAGTTGATCTAAGAAATTAAAACTTTCGGGATCGCCTGTTTTTCCATTCAAATATTCAATATTTTCATCAATAAATTTCTGAATATCGCTATTTTCTTGATACAGTTCCCACAGTAATCCTTTTGCAAATACGGCTTGCGATCGCCGATCTTGACTGGATTCTTCATGGGGAATATTTTTCAACACATAAAGCACCCCTAACAGTTTAATTACATTGGGGTGTCTTCGTCCTAATCGTTCTTCTAATTCTTTCAAACGAGGAGTGATTAAATAAGTATAGGATTCAATTTTTAAGGGAAACTTTAAACTATAATAATTAACGGATAACCCTGCTTCTCCATAAGAAATTTTTAATTGTCCATTCTCTAAACAATTGCCATAAAAATCTCCTAATAAGGGAGCTAAAACACGACCTTGAAAATCACTATAAGGATGTTTCCAATCAATATCGAAAAATTCTAAATAATCCGAATCAGAACCAAATTCAAAGATATCTGTTAAATATTGATTTTGACTATCATAAGCCATGTGATTGGGAACAATATCCTGTAACCATCCCATGCCATTATTTTTAACTTCTTCCATTAATTGATCAAAATCTTCCTGCGTTCCTAGTTCAGGATTTAATTGATTCGGATCAACAACATCATAGCCATGAGTGCTTCCGCTTCGAGCTTTAAAAATTGGAGACGCATACAAATCAGAAATCCCTAACTCCTGTAAGTAAGCAATAATCTCTTTAGTCTGATTAAAATTAAAATCGGGATTAAACTGAATCCGGTAGGTAGCTATAGCACTTCCAAATGAGTTATAATAAATGTAAGGTTAGCAATAATCCCCCAAAGCTGGCAACGGAAAATGAATATAATCGACGAAATAGACGATTTTATCAATCAGACAAAAGATCCTAGAGAAATTAAAAGAGCGATCGCTGTCAAACTCAAATTACAAGGTAAAGCCTACCGGGAAATTCAAGACTTATTACAAGTTTCTCAAGGATTTATTAGCCAATGGAAAAATCGGGTGCTTGTGGAAGGAGTAGACAGTTTAAAACTTCAATATAAAGGAAGGAAAGGTTATCTAAGCCCTGAAGACAAACAGAAAATTATTGAAGAATTAAGGGAAAGAGATTGGTTAAGATTGTCTGATTTACAAGTTTTGTTAGAAAGGGAGTATGGAGTCGTGTTTCAATCCCATCAAAGTTATTATAGCTTGCTGGAAGAGGCTCGCATCAGTTGGAAAAAAAGCCAAAAAAAGAATCCGGCTAAAAATGAGCAGTTAGTCCAAGAGAAAAAGGAAGAAATTGAAAAAAAGTTAGCGAGTTGGAAAGAGGAAATAGGGGCGGGAAAGCTGACAGTGTTTATGATTGATGAATGTCATCTTCTTTGGGGAGATATTTTAGGGTATGTTTGGGGAAGGACGGATCGAAGAATAGAAATTCCCATCAAAAATCAAAAAGAAAGGCAAACTTATTATGGAGCTTTAGATTACCAAACGAAAGAATTTATTATCAAAGGTTATGCGGCGGGCAATACAGAAAATACCGTAGACTTTCTCCAGTATTTACAACAGCAAAATCCGGGGAAAAGGTTGGCTATAGTCTGGGACAATGCCACTTATCATTGTTCTCAAAACTTTCGAGATTACTTAACTCAAGTTAATCAAAATTTATCGGAAGAAGAATGGCGGATTACTTGTGTAAATTTTGCTCCTAATGCGCCGGAGCAAAATCCGGTTGAAGATATTTGGTTACAAACCAAAAATTTCGTGAGAAAATTCTATCATTTATGCCCATCTTTTAAAGTAGTTAAGTGGCTATTTGAGTTTTTTGCTCAGGGGCAAATTTTTGATTTTCCCAAGCTTTTTATGTACGGGATTTTGCCACAACCTATTTAGGATTGCTATAGAGGAATTCGCATAATAATTATTGAAATGAAATTGGAAAAATCAGGCTGATTCTAACTTGTATGATTGATCTTAGGTATCTATCTCTAGGGTGAAAATAGTGTTTAGCGGATTAATCTCAAATCTTCTTTGATTTTTTCAGGCGGACTATGTTGGAGATGATTTGTGTTTTTTTAATTTTTGCGCTAGTGAAGGAAATGGGGCGATATTCTGAATCCCAGGGAACATCTCGATAGGTTTCACGGGTAACTTGCGTTAAGCCAAAACTTAAGTTACTAATGGAGTGATAGCCAGACAATTGGAGCCAAATGTTACTAAAATCACCACGTTGGTTTTCATCGGTGGGAATTCAGCATGAACTAGAAGTATTGCTAATTTGTGCTAACACTCAGGTAAACCCAGAAAACAGGCAGAGATTGAAAACTCTACGGCAAGAGAATATAGATTGGGTCAAGTTGATAGAGATGGCAAATTACCATAAGGTGATGCCGCTTTTGTACTCAAACCTGAATGGGATTTGTCCAGAAGCCGTTCCCAAACCGATTTTGACAAAGTTACGACTAGAGTTTCAGTTTAATACTCGCAAAAGCCTGTTATTGAGTGGTGAACTGGTCAGATTGTTGAATTTGTTTGAAACCCAAGGAATCCCCCTTCTTCCGTTTAAAGGGCCTGTATTAGCAGCGGCTGCTTATGGGAATTTGCTACTCCGACAATTCAGCGATTTAGATATTCTAATTCATACTTCAGATATTGAACAATCAAAAGCACTGTTTTTATCTGAGGGATATCAAATGAAAATTGAGCGCGTCGAACTAACCCTCGAACAGGAAAAAGTGTTTTTGCGATCAGATCAAATCTATCAATTTGTCCGCGAAGCTGCCTACCCATTTCTTCACCCTAAAAAAGAAATATTGGTAGAACTTCACTGGGGAATTATGCCACAGTATTTTTCTTTTCCTATTGATGATCAGGGGTTATGGGAAAACTTAGATTCAGTGGTGATTGCGGGGAAAACAATACCCAATCTATCGCCAGAAAATACAGTTTTGGCAATTATAGGACACGGAACCAAAGAGTGTTGGACACAACTGGCTCGCATCTGCGATTTATCTGAATATATTCGCTCTCATCCCCAATTAGACTGGGCAAAATTAATCGAGAAAGCAACAGAAAAAGGCGGTCAACGAATGTTGTTTTTAGGTTTAACCCTTGCTGATCATCTTTTAGGAACAATTCTACCCCAGGATATCTTACAAAAAATAAAAGCCGATCCAGAAGTAGAATCCCTAGCTAATCAAGTATACAAACAGCTTGTTTATCAAGTCGATAGTTCGTTTAAAGATGGTTCAACGACCCGCTTTCATATCAAAGTCAGAGAACGACTTCAAGATCAGGTGCGATACTTTGTCCAGGTTGCAATTACACCAACAACGACTGATTGGTTGGTACTTCCCTTAGCGAAATTTCCCGCTTTTATTTACTATCTGCTGCGACCCCTACGGTTAATAATAGAGCAGGTTGTTAAAAAAGTTAAGAAATAACTGAACATCGTTTCAATTTTCTAAAAGTTTTTGGGTGTCATCTACTCCCCTCTTAAAAGAGAAATTTTAATCCTTTAAAGCTTTAAATATTTAAAGGAAGGTAACACTATGGCTTTTTTTATTGAGTCAAAATAAACAACACTTTTTTGCGAATCAAATCTCAAATTCACGGAAAATGAACTTGACATTCATCTAAGGTTATAGTAAGGTTAAAGATAGTTAAATACAACTGAGTTTATCCACCCAAAAACCAGAGCAAAAATGATGAATCCAGACGAAAAATTTAATGCCAATACGCCCAAAGTTGTTCATGAAACTATTGATGGTGAAGTCGTTGTTGTCAACTTGGAGCAGGGAGATTATTTTAGTTTAGTTAAAGTGGGTGCAGATATTTGGGACGGTTTGATTAGAGGTCTTTCCAGAGGCGATATTGTATCAGAAATCATTCAGCACTATGAAGGTGATCACAGCGTTATTGAAAATGCAGTTAATCATTTTATCGAACAATTACAACAGGAAGAACTAATTGTTGTCAATACAGGAGATGGGGTAGACAGTCACAACAACCCTAACGATCCAACTCCAACCCTTCCTAACTTAGAAAAATTAAAATTTGAACCTCCCAGCTTACAGAAATACACGGATATGGAAGAACTACTGGCTTTAGATCCTATCCATGAAGTTGACGAGGAAATCGGTTGGCCGAGTGCTAAAGTTGAAGTTTAATTGCTTCAAAAAAGGGAGGGTTTTTCCTCCCCATTTTTTAATCATTGTCGCTGAGTCCCAAAAATCAGATGATTACAAATACATTTGAAAATATTGATCATTCTGCTCAGAAAGACCCTTTAGATTTTTTCAATACTGTTTATGAATTCTATGAAAAAGCTGAGGTTTCTGCTGGGGGTTGTATTGACCGTTTTTACTGCATAGCAGGGTTTAAAATTCGGTTGCGGTTTGCTGGTGGTGCCTTAATTCCATACATAACTCCGGCTTTAGCACACTTAGAAACAGAACCTTTTTCTGATCCAGCACTTACAATTTGTTTGTGGGATAGCACCTCGACAAATACCGTAATGCCTCCTCCACCTTGGCAGAAAAACGATTATCTTTCCAAGCGCGGAGAAATTCACGGTTACAATAGCGATCGCATTCACACCAGTTTCCAATGGGGTACATTTGTGTTAAGTCTGTTGGATAGTGATCGCAATTTGGGAATTTATTGGGTTAAAAACGCCGAGCGGATTCCTTATTGGGAAAGCGGATCTCCTCTACGGACAATTTTAAACGTCTGGATGAGTAAGCGGGGAATTCAGCTAGTTCATGGTGGTGCTGTCGGACTTCCATCGGGTGGCGTGTTGCTAGTCGGAAAAGGAGGTTCTGGTAAATCGACAACCGCTTTAACTTGCCTGAATTCAGAGCTTTTTTATGCCAGCGACGATTACAGTCTCATCTCCCCCGAACCAACCCCGACGGTATTTAGCATCTACAACACGGGCAAAAAAAATGCCGATGATGTGAACAGATTACCCTTTTTGGCGACGGCTATCAGTAATCGAGATCGCCTTTCAAAGGAAAAAGCAGTTTATTTCATTAACGACCATTTCCCCGAAAAAATATTGATACAATTCCCCATCCGTGCAGTTTTAATGCCGCGCATTACGGGAAAAACAGATACATCCTTAACAGCTACCTCTGCTGCTGCTGCTTTAGCTTCACTCGTCCCCAGTACCCTAATTCAATTACCAGGTTCTGGTAAAGAAGCTTGCCAAATTATGATGCAAGTCTTGCAACAAGTTCCTTGTTATTATCTCGAACTCGGTACTGATTTAGAACAAATTCCTCAAGTCATTTTCAACCTCATTACCAAGCAATAAGCAATGGAAAATCAGCCATTATTTGTTAGCGTTATCATTCCGGTTTATAACGGAGAAAAATATTTAGCGGAAGCTATTCAAAATGTCAAAAATCAGGATTATCAACCCTTAGAAATAATTGTCATTGATGATGGTTCAACAGATAAAACGGCGGAAATAGCTGCCCAATTTAAGGCCAGTATCCGCTATATTTACCAGCAAAATAGTGGGCCAGCAGCGGCTCGCAATCACGGTATAAAAGTAGCCAATGGTGATGTAATTGCCTTCTTAGATGTTGACGATCTCTGGTCGGATGATAAACTGAAACTGCAAGCAAATTACTTAGCAAATAATCCTTCGGTAGAAATTGTCCAGGGATTAATCCAACAAATTCAGCGTTTTGAAGATCCTGAAAATAGTCACTCAATCTTTAAAATAGTTTCTAATCCCTATCAATTTGTTTACTTAGGTAGCTCAATATATCGAAAGTCCCTGTTTGCAAAAATTGGCCTACTTGATGAAACACTACGGTATGCTGAAGATATGGATTTATTTTTTAAAGCCTGGGAAAGTAATATATCTAAAGTGGTGCTCGATCAAGTAACTCTATTAGACATCTCCGAAAATCTCCAAATGCCCTCTATCGCTACTTTTGGAATCTCTAGCACTCCTGTGCCGGCTTCTCCAAAAGTAACGGATTCATAGGCTTTTTCAGTCACATTAATAATAACTAATGAATTTTATCTCTGATATGCAATCATTTCTCAAAAGAATTCTGGGCAATTCTTAGATGGTAATACAATCGCTCCTATTCGCCATCTTATTAATCCACATACTGTCAAGATTATTGCTTCATAATTTTGCCTCTTTAACCGAAATCTTTCTGAAGCAACTCGATAAATTTTTATCAGTCTTATTAAATGTTCGACTACAATCCTTTGTTTAGCTTTTAATCGATTTTCTTCTTGCTTTTCAGCCGATATCTCTTGATTCCTCGGTTTCTTATGTGGTGTATTAATTGCTGTTTCTCCTACATAAGCTTTATCCCCTCTGTATTTTTGATTATTCCCCAATTCCTGGCTTCTTTCTCTCCACAATTTCAGATCACTTGTTGCTCCGGTATAACCCACAGCTACATCCACTATTTCTTTTCCATTTGGCATGACAATGACTTGATTTTTAAAGGTATGTGTCTTTTTCTTTCCTGAGTAATATTTTTTCTGCTCTTCATTGTCTGTTGGTCTTTCCCTGGGCTGTTCATAGCTATCTACTACTAACTCAAATTCCACCAGAATTTTTTCTACCCACTCCCAATCACTCTCGTTTTTTTTTACTTGCTCTAGCAAACTCGCTGGTAGTAATTCTCTCAAGATTTTTATCCAGTTATGGAAAATATCATTCGCTGTTGATTCACTGACTTCAAACTGTAACCCTAACATTTGAAATGTGGGCATTTGATGCAGATAAATTAGAGTCAGTAAGATTTGTTCCTCCACAGATAATTTCTGCCGACGACCCCCACCTGCTTTAATCAACCTGATTTTAGTTTTTTCTTTTTCCTGTCGTTTTTCTTCTTCTAATAACTCCGCAGCTTGAATGAGTTCTATCATCTGTTCATATTCCATCCCTAATAGCCTTTTTGCTTGCTGGGGATTCTTGTCCAGATAGTCTCTTAATTTACTCATCTCTAATCCGGGGTAAAATTTAATTTTATCATCTTTTTACCCCTCCTTTTTTCTATTTTGGAGATGTCTATTTTATAGAAAGCACGATGACAACATGACTAAGGATAAAAAGTTAGTTGAATTGGGGTTTGTAAGAATTTATAAAAAACATTTGGATCGATGCCGACAGAAAGGAGATTTTACGCGCTCGAATGAATTGCCAAATATGAAAGACTACATTGGTGTAGCGCCTCCGCACAAAGAACAAAAGAATGGATTAGTTACACAACTGCCAAAATTCTCTGATGCAAACGGTATAGGATAATGAAAGAAAATAACCCTCTAGTCAGCGTAATCATACCAGTTTTTAACGGCGATCGCCATCTGGCTGAAGCAATCGAAAGTGTTTTGGCACAAACCTATCGACCAATCGAGGTTATCGTAGTTGATGATGGTTCAACTGATAATAGTGCTAATATAGCGCGATCTGATCAACAAATCCGCTACATTTATCAAAACAATCAAGGTAACGGGCCAGCAAAAAATACGGGAATTTCAGTTGCTCAGGGGGAGTTGATTGCTTTTTTAGATGTTGATGATCTGTGGACATCTAATAAATTGAATTTGCAAGTTAATTATCTTCTTCAACACCCTCATATAGAGGCTACAATTTGCCAAATGCGTCACTTCTTGGAATCTGACAATGATTGGCCTTCGTGGTTAAAAAAAGAGCAAATAGATGCAGATGTAGCAGGCTATATTCCCAGTGCTTTAGTTGTCCGTAAAACTGTGTTTGAAAAAATTGGTAATTTCGATCCAACTTACAGACGTACCAATGATGCTGACTGGTTTTTTCGCGCCAAAGATGGGGGTATTGTAATTGCGATTATACCCGAAGTCCTTTTATATAAGCGTATTCATAACTCTAATTTATCCCATCAAACAAAAGAAATGAACTCAGAACTTATGGGCATTTTAAGGTCATCAATTGAGCGAAAACGCAATCAGAAGCTATCTAACCCTGAGTAAAGGAAATGGAAAAAATGAACTATACCCCGTTGGTGAGCGTAATTATACCAGTCTACAATTGCGAAAAGTATCTAGCAGAAGCTATCGAAAGCGTACTAGATCAAACTTATCAGCCACTAGAAATTATTGTAATAGATGATGGTTCAACTGATGGCAGTGCAGAAGTAGCAAAGCACTTTGGTACTACAGTGCAATACTGTTTTCAAGTCAATAGCGGTACGGCGGCGGCTCGTAATCGAGGAATAGAATTAGCCAAAGGCGATTTTTTTGCCTTTCTCGACGCAGATGACCTTTGGGTAGAAGATAAATTAACCAAGCAAATGGCAGCATTTACTAATAACCCCAATCTTGATGTCGTATACGGACAGGTTCAACAGTTTATTAGTCCAGAATTGGGGGAAAATCTGGAAGCAAAACTACAGGTTTCTCCTAAATTAGTACCAGGACATATTCCTTCAGCATTGCTAATCAAACGGGATTCTTTTTTTCAAGTTGGCTTATTTGAAACTCAGTGGAAATTAGCCGAATTCGCTAGTTGGCAGGTGCGTGTTACAGAGCTAGGACTCCAAACGATGATGTTACCCGAATTAGTAGCCAAACGGCGACTGCATGAAACCAATAAGGGAATTAAACAACGCGAATACCAAACTGAATATCTTCAAATTTTGAAAGCATCACTAGACCGCCGCCGTGCTAAAGGTTAGGATATTGAAATTGGTGGCTAATAATCGACGGATATGAATTTAAAAACTCGGCTAAACAACATCAAAACTCGTTTCAAAGCTGCATCCAAAGCCTTCCTTAATCCGATGCCTACGCTCAAACCAAAAGTTTTTGTCAAAACAGTAGATCCTGCTGTAGTTTTAGATAATCAGCTTTTAGCTGGAAAGAATGTCTTGATTACCGGAGCAGCAAGAAATATTGGTAGAAGTATTGCTATTGAAATGGCCAAACAAGGCGCCAATATTTTCTTCACCGATATTGTTGAGGAAGGATGTTTAAACTTAGAAGAAGAATTAAATACTTATCCAGTTAAGGTAAAAAGCTTTGTTTCCGACATATCAAAGCCTGAAGATATTGATTATTTATATAGCATTTTGGATAAGAAAAAAATCATAATTGATATTCTTGTCAATAATGTAGGAATTCAATTTGAAACAATTGGGATCAATAACTTGGATTTTGGAGAATGGCAGAAAACCTTTCAAACTAATATATTGGGGCCGATGTACCTCACCCAACGTATCGCCAAAATGATGGTAAATAATTCTATTCAGGGTGCTATTATTTTTCTGACTTCTATACACCAAGAAATACTTGTTCGCTGGCCTAGTTATAGTTCTTCAAAAGCAGCATTAGGCATGATTATCAAAGAATTAGCGGTAGAATTTGCTCCCTACGGAATCAGAGTAAATGGAATTGCTCCAGGTTGGGTTTTAGAAGATGAGCAAGGAAATCCATTCAGCCACGAGTATACGCCCCTGAATAAAAGTTCTATTAATCCTTGTTATATCGGCAGAGCGGCTGTTTATCTAGCTTCTGATTATTTTTCCAGGTTTACTACTGGCAGTATCATTAAAATTGATGGGGGATTATCGTTATTTAATTATCGTGTATTTCAGCAGCAACCTCAATAAAAAAGCACTGTTTATTTGGATGAAATATAATGTTGCGTATCGCCAAATGGGTCAATAGACAGATAAAAAAACTAGGTTCGACTTTTCCCCAAAAATTAGCATCGGGTCGATTAGAAGCCAAATCTCAAGGGTTTAGAAATCTCTTTCCTAAGAAAGTAAAGATCGATCGTGTAGCTACCGGATTTCAGTTTATTGAAGGGCCGATTTGGATAGATGAAGAAAAGCATCTACTATTTAGCGATATTCCCGCTAACAAAATTTTGCAGTTGACTCCTAATGGAGAGGTAAAAATATTTAGAAAACCTAGTAATAATTCTAATGGTTTAACCAGGGACAAACAAGGACGATTAATTGTCTGTGAACATGGGATGCGCCGAGTTACCCGTACCGAAAAAGACGGTTCAATTACGATTTTAGCTGATCAATTTCAAGGCAAAAAACTCAATAGTCCTAATGATGTTGTGGTTAAAAGTAGCGGTGCAATTTATTTTACAGATCCTCCTTATGGAATTCAACCGGAACAACAAGAACAACCCATCCAAGGAGTTTACTTAATTCCGCCAGATCATCAAGAAATCATTCTCCTCGCCGATGATTTTTCTAAACCCAATGGTTTGGCATTTTCACCGGATGAAAAACAGCTTTATATTGACGATTCACAATGTCGTCATATCCGAGTTTTTGATGTCACAATTGATGGTACACTTGCTAATAGTCGTGTGTTTCACGATATGAACATCAAGGAACCCGGTTCACCGGATGGCATGAAAATTGATGTCCAGGGAAACATCTATTGTACTGGAGCAGGGGGGTGTGGGTGTTTGATTGTGAAGGCAATCATTTAGGAACAATTGTCACTCCTGAACGCCCTGCAAATTGTGCTTGGGGAGATGAAGATGGGCAAAGTCTTTATATCACTGCTTGCACTTCAGTTTACCGAATTAGAGTTAATATTCCAGGGATTAAAGTACCGTAATTAATTAAAAGTATACCATGAATTTTAATCTAAATCAAGAGCCACAATTACTTTTGCAAGCCGCAGTTTTACAAGGTGAAGCAGCCATTAATTCCTGGCAAAAATGGAGAACATTAGTCAATATTGATGATGTAGATCAAGAATCTTATCGGTTATTACCGTTACTCTATCGTAATTTATCCGCTCATAATGTTACAGATCCATACATTGGCAGGCTTAAGGGAGTTTACCGACGTACCTGGGTTGAAAATCAAGTTTGGTTTCAACAAATTCGCTCTATTTTAGGGTCTTTTCAAGAAGCTGATATTAAAATTATGCTGCTTAAAGATCCCGCTTTAAATTTGCATTATTATCAAGATTATGGTCTACGTTATATGAATCATCTCGAGTTTTTAATTAACTCAAAAAATGTTTTAAACTCTATAAAATTATTACAAAAATTGGGTTGGACACCAAAAGAAAAAATTCCGAATCCCACTATCCCCTTTAGCCATTATATTGGATTTGAAAATGAATCTAAGCAATATTTAAGTCTTCGTTGGCATCTTTTCGCGGATGGTTTTAATGAAAATGTGGAAACTGAGTTTTGGCAGAATGCAATATTAACTCAAGTCAACGATTTTCCCGTTTATCTTTTATCTACAACTGACCAGTTATTTTATACCTGTGTATTTGGAGGATTAACAAATCTAATTTTACCGATTAGTCGGTTAGCAGATGCTACGATTATTATTCAATCATACCCATCTGAAATTGATAAAGATCGACTGCTAACATTAGCTAAAAAATACCGTTTTATTTTACAATTAAAATCGAGGATGATACAGTTACAGGAAATTCTCAATTTACCGATCTTATCCTCAATTTTATCCGAACTCGAAAAATTATCAATTTCTAAATTTGAAGATCAGGAAGATCAGGTGATAACGAGTAAAAAAAATACCGCCTTAAATCGTTTAAAAAAAAGATATTTTCAATATTCCAGAACAGTCAATACGGATAATTTTAACCTCTTCAATTTTTTCAGTTATCTGCAATATATTTGGGGTTTAGAGAATTTATGGCAAGTCCCAATACAAGCGATGCTACGAGGAATTAACAGGTAGATATAGCAAGTTTAAATGGATTGTACCATCATCATCAGGATTATTAATCCTCAAAAATGGACACAAATCCCAGTGTTAGGGCGAGAAAGGACACAAGCCCCTACGATGAATTGGATTTTAAGTCATTTCTACAACTGATTTAAACTTGCTATATCTCGTTAGAATTGAGCAAAACAACAATTAAGTTTCATACAAGACAAAACTTTCAGGAACTAAGGTTAATTCTGAAGTATCCGTTAACGTTTCGGGTAGATTTGATCCTAAACCCATCCATTTTTCATCGGTAGAATCTAAAAGCTTATGCCAAGTTTTACCGATTAAATTAGGACTGTAGGAAACCGGATTTTTGCTAAAGTTAATCAGACATAAAACCTGCTGATCTTCAAACCAACGCCGGAAGATTAATAATTTATCTTCCTCAATACATTGGACTTCTTGATGATTGCGATCGCGTAATTTTAAAGCTGGAATACTCCGCCGTAATCGAATCAAATTTTGATAGAATTCCCATAATATTTTATGCTTTCCTTCCTGTTTTAAGTTCCAATTTAACTTACATTGATCAAAGATTTCTCGACTTTGAACATCAGGAGGATCACCTGCCAGATGAAACGCTTCAAAATCAGCTTTTCGCCCTTTTCGCACAGCTTCAACTAGCTCAAGATCGGAGTGACTAATAAAATATTGAAACGGTGCAGGTTCCCCATATTCTTCCCCCATAAACAATAAGGGAATATAAGGCGAAAGTAACACCGTAGCCGCCGCTAACTTCAACGCTTCATAAGAGACTAAAGCCGTTAACCTTTCTCCTAGTAAACGGTTGCCAACTTGGTCATGATTTTGACTAAATACTAAAAATTGATAGGGAGGACAATCGATTGCCGACTCTCCATGTAACCGTTGACGGTTAGGGGAATAATCCCAAGTGTAAATAAAGCTTTCTCGGTAAGATTTGGCTAACTGCTCACAGCGACCATAATCTTTATAATACCCCATATTTTCACCCGTTAATACGGTATGAATGGCATGATGGAAATCATCACACCAATGCACATCTAACCCATACCCTCCGACCGCTTTAGAACGAATTAATTTTGCATCGTTTAAATCGGTTTCTGCCATTAAATAAAACTTTCGTCCTTGCTGTTGAGAGAATTCGGCTACATTATCAGCTAATTCCTTTAAAATATGTTTAGCACCGAGATCAAAAATGTTATCAGCCGCATCTAATCTCAACGCATCAATGTGAAAATCTCCTAACCAATACAGGGCGTTTTCAATCACAAACTGTCTCACCCCCTGACAGTAAGCTTGATCATAATTAATCGCAAAACCCCAAGCAGTTCGATAACGTTCAGTAAAATAGGGGCCGAATTCTGCCATGTAATTTCCTTCAGGGCCAAAGTAATTATAAACCGCATCTAAAATCACCGCAACGCCTTGCTGATGGCAAGCATTTACTAAACGTTTTAACCCTTCTACTCCGCCATAAGAATTTTGAGGCGCGTACAGATAAACACCATCATAACCCCAATTGCGATCACCGGGAAACTGACCAATGGGCATGATTTCAATGGCATTAATTCCTAAGTCTAATAATTCAGGAAGATGCGGAATAATGGCTTCAAAGGTTCCCTCTGGGGTAAACGTACCAACGTGCAGTTCATAAACAATTAATTCATCTAACGGAATTGTTTTCCAGTTCTGATCCTGCCAAACAAAGGTATTTTGATCGATGACTTCAGATGCACCATGAACCCCTTCCGGTTGAGAATGGGAAGCAGGATCAGGATGGGTAAATTGACCCTCTAATTGATAAAAATAACGGGTTCCTGGGGGAATATTTTCAACCGTTGCATTCCAATATCCCTGTTCATCTCGTTCTAAGGGAATTAATCGTTCTTCGGGAGACACAATTTTGAGAGAAACGGTTTCTCTTAATGGCGACCAGACGCGAAATTCACAGCGATTTTCGCCTAAATAATTTGCACCGAGTTTCATGATAAAATTTGGGGATTAACTACATCTTCAGGTATAGAGATGCGCTTTAGCTGGTCTCTATTTCTTTAATTTCTATCGGTAACTCAACGGAATTTCCCTCTGCGGGTTGTAATACATTGGTTTCTGGTTGAGATGGGGCTAAATCCTTGGAACGTTTGATTTTAAGCTTTTCTGCTAAGGTATCCCGTTGATTTACCAAATAGATACTGACTAATGTTAAGCCGACTCCCATTGATTGTAGCGAACTTAAGACTTCCTGGAGGAATAAATTTCCAAAGAATAGGGCAAAAACTGGGGTAAGAAATGTTAGCGAACTCAAGCTTGTTAAGCTACCACTCGATGCAAAATAGAAAAATAAACCATAAGAGATAGCACTGCCAAATATTGTAGAATAGCCCATGGCCACCCAACCCGACAGATCAATATTTTGCCATTGTTGAGTTTCTAAAAGTGCCGATAACCCAAATAAAGGCAACCCCCCAATAATCATGTGCCATCCTGTTCCCATGACTGGATCAGCATATCGACAAACCCACCGCACTAATACGGTTCCCACCGCCATTGATAACGCCGCTAATAACATCAACCATTCGCCACTATTAAACAGTTGAGTGAAATCGGCAGAAGTTGTCAATAATTCCGAATTAAATAAGCCTAAAATCCAATCATCAGGTAAACCAATTAAACTAATTCCAATAAGGCCAATGGCTAACCCTAACCATCCCCAAAATCCAATGGTTTCTTGAAATAACCATAGAGATAAAATCGCAACGGCTAAGGGTTGGGAATCTATCATTACCGATCCTAACCCAGCACTGGTTCGCACTAACCCTTGGGCTAAAAATCCTTGAAATAATGTTGCATCCACAAACCCAAAAATTGAGATCCACAGCCAAGCTTGCCAGCCTTTCGGTTGCGGACGTCCCGACAGCAGCCCTGCCAAGAGTACCAAAACCCCGGCGGGAACTAACCGCACACCTGCCATAAAAAACGGCGTTGTATGGGGAATAACGCCTTTCATCGCCACCATTGCTGTCCCCCAAAAGAAGAATGGGGCAATTAACAATAACGGCTGAAAGGGTAATTTTGCTTGGGTTTGCGGTTTCTGCATTCGCTTCTCCGGGTAGGGGGGACGAAAATTATGTACTTTTATTAAGAAGTTTATACAATATTATTAATTTAATACAGTTCTGTCATTGCCCATGATTTGGCCATTTAAACCTCGATACCGCAAACAAATCGCCCGCATAGAAATTAATGGCGCGATCGGCGGAGATACGCGCAAACGGGTGTTAGAAGCCCTGAAAACCATTGAAGAAAAGAAATTTCCCGCCCTATTGTTGAGAATTGATAGTCCTGGGGGAACCGTTGGCGACTCCCAAGAAATTTATAGTGCCCTAAAACGGTTGCAGAAAAAAGTCAAAATTGTTGCCAGTTTCGGCAATATTTCGGCATCCGGTGGCGTTTATATTGGCATGGGAGCCGAACATATTATGGCAAACCCAGGAACAATCACCGGAAGTATTGGTGTAATTTTACGCGGTAATAACTTAGAACGGTTATTAGAAAAAGTGGGGGTTTCTTTCAAAGTGATTAAGTCTGGCCCTTATAAAGATATTTTGTCTTTTGATCGAGAACTCACGGAACCCGAACAACAAATTTTGCAAGAATTAATTGATACCAGTTATCAACAATTTGTACAAACCGTTGCCGAATCTCGTAACTTACCCGTAGAAACCGTTAGAACCTTTGCTGATGGTCGAATTTTTACCGGACAACAAGCCGTTGAACTAGGAATTGTTGATCGTTTAGGGACAGAAGAAGATGCCCGTCGCTGGGCGGCTGAACTGGTTAAACTCGATCCCGACAAAACCGAATATTTTACGTTAGAAAAACCCAAACCTTTTGTTAATAAAGTTCTAGGAAATACTTTGATTAATCAGGTTCTAGGAAATAATTTAACCCCTAATAGTTTAATTGCTGCTAACCATTGGTTAGAATTCGAGCTATCTACAAACGGTCTACCCTTGTGGATGTATCGACCGTAGAAGAGGACAGGGGGACAAGGGGACAAGGGGACAAGGGGACAAGGGGACAAGGGGACAAGGGGACAAGGGGACAAGGGGACAGGGGGATGAGGGGACAGGGGGATGAGGGGACAGGGGGATGAGGGGACAAGGGGACAGGGGGACAAGGGGACAGGGGGACAAGGGGACAAGGGGACAAGGGGACAAGGGGACAGGGGGATGAGGGGACAAGGGGACAGGGGGATGAGGGGACAAGGGGAAGAGGGAACAAGGAGATGAGGAGATGAGGGGGATAAGAGATGGGGGAAGAAAGGAGGAAAATTATTAGAACTCATGAAGACTTGGAGGTGTATCAGTTATCCTTTCAGGGAGCCATGCAGATTTTTAAAGTATCCCAGAGATTTCCTATAGAAGAACGATATTCTCTAACCGATCAAATTCGACGTTCTTCTCGTTCTGTCTGTGCTAATTTAGCGGAAGCTTGGAGAAAACGGAGATATGAAGCCGCTTTCATTGCTAAACTCAATGATTCAGAAGCCGAAGCCAGTGAAACTCAAGTCTGGATTAAATTTGCGGTTCAATGTGGATATTTAAACACACAGACGGGTCAAGAACTCTACACCACCTACGACAAAATCCTGGATAGTTTAGTCAACATGATCAACCACCCCAAAAGCTGGCTCATCAAACCCTAATACTCTCCCCCTCATCCCCTCCCCCTTCCCATCTCCCCCTCATCCCCTCCCCCTTCCCCTCATCCCCTCATCCCCTCATCCCCTCATCCCCTCATCCCCTCATCCCCTCATCCCCCCGTCCCCCCATCCCCCTCTTCCCCGTCTCCGTCTCTTGCTACACTGGGAACGATGAACATTTCGATATCGGAGGATTCTATTTGTGGACTGGCGAGTTCGTGCAATTCGTGGCGCAACGACGGTTTCAGAAAATTCGGTTGCAGCCATTCGAGAAGCGGTTATAGAATTATTAAATGAATTAGAAACCCGTAATCAACTTGATCCTGATGAAATTATTAGTTTAACGTTTTCAGTCACGAAAGATTTAGATGCTATTTTTCCCGCCGCGATCGCCCGTGAGCGTCCCCTTTGGCACAATGTTCCTCTATTAGATGTTCAACAAATGTATGTCAAAGGCAGTTTAGAAAAATGTATTCGCTTCTTAGTTCATGTTAACTTACCTGCTCATCAAACCCAAGTTTATCACCCTTATTTAAGAGGGGCTAAAAACCTCCGTCCCGACTGGAATTTAACCCCTGTTCATTTGTCTTAAAAACAGTTATCAGTCATCAGTAATCAGTCATCATTTTTTAAGTTTTAGTTAACACTTGACAACGATTAACCATTAACTCTTTCACTAATAACTGATAACTGATAACTGATTTACTCTTTTTCTGTTGCCAAAGACACAGAAGCGGGTTGGCGTTCGCGCCACCAGGCTAACATTGTGCTAGCAATAAAAATACTGGAATAAGCCCCTGCAATAAAACCCACTAATAATGCTAAAGCAAAATATTTGAGAGTTTCACCTCCAAACAGGAAAATGCAAGTTAAGGGTAACAAAGTTGTTAATGTGGTATTAATTGATCGAGCTAAGGTTTGTTCGACAGCATCATCCACGACTTGATTAATATGAAGTTCAGGATTTCGGGCTAACACTTCCCGAACTCGGTCATAAATCACCACCGTATCATTAACAGAAAATCCCACAATTGTTAATAAAGCTACCAGGAATAAACTATCAACTTCTACGCCAAAAAGTAATCCTAAAATTGCAAAAATTCCGATAGTAATCAAAACATCGTGGAATAAAGCAACAAAGGCAAAAAAGGCATAATCAAACTTAAACCGAAAGGTTAAATACACCGTAATTCCGGCAAATGCTAATAATAAAGCCGTTAATCCCGATAGAAAAATTTGACGGCCTACGGTGGGGCCTACTGTGTCAATTTGAGTTCCTTTTGGGTCAAAAGCACCGATTTTTTGACTTAAGGCGTTTTGCAAATTGGTTCGTTCTTCAACATTCAAGCTTTTCGTGCGAATGGAAACAATTTGCTTATCTTTTTTAGCTGAATCTTTATCTAACAGTTGAATGGAACTATTTGCTAAACCTTGAGTTGCTAAAACGTCCCGAACCTCAGTCAGATCAATGGGGCCGTTACAATTATTGGGAACAGAACAATCTAGTTCCAACTGAAGGCGAGTTCCTCCCACAAAATCTAATGCCGGACGTAAGGGTGCACCAATATCTGGGCGAGTCCAAGAAATAGCCATGGCAATGATTCCAGCCAGAATAATTGCGCTGGAAATCCCCCACCATAGGTTGCGTTGTTTAATAACACTAAAAGCCATAAATTTGTTGAAGGTTAATGGTTATCAGTAGAGACGTGCCATGGCACGTCTGTACCAGTTATCAGTTATCAGTTATCAGGGTAAGAGTTAAAAGTTAATCAGTTAATTAGAAATAACGATTGACAGTTGCTTATTGCTGATTCCTCATTCCCGATTGACTGATGACTAATTACTGATTATTGGCAAAGCTTTTTTTGACATTCGGACAAAATAATTCAGGTTTTCTTAACTCTGGAAAATCAAGAACGAGGAAGAGAAAACTACGACTACAAGTAATCGCCGTAAACATACTTACTGCTACCCCTAATCCTAATGTTAAGGCAAATCCTTTTACTAATCCTGTGCCTAACCAAAATAAGGCAACACAAGCAATAACCGTAGTTACATTACCATCTAAAATGCTACTAAAGGCACGATAAAAACCAGATTCTACAGAACGGTACAGACTTTTTCCAGCTTTCAATTCTTCACGAGTTCGTTCAAAAATTAGAACGTTAGCATCCACCGCCATCCCAATACTGAGAATAAAACCTGCAATTCCCGGTAACGTTAAAGTCACACCCAATAAATCAAATAGGGCTAAACTTAATAGGGCATAAATTAATAACGAAAAATCCGCTATTAATCCGGGTAATCGATAATAAACAATCATGAAAATCAGGACTAAAATTAAACCCGTTACCCCAGCATAAACACTCTTGTTAATACTATCCCGCCCCAAGGTAGCCCCAACGGTGCGATTTTCCACAATTTCTACGGGAACAGGTAAAGCCCCACCTCGCAATTGTACCGCTAAAGCATTAGCTTCTTCGGCGGTAAATCGTCCTGTAATAACGGCTCGACCTCCTGTAATTCCGGTATCGGCAAAATCCACAGGAACCGACGGAGAGCTTAATAAATCATTATCGAGAAAAATCCCAATTGTTCGCCCAGTTCCCGCTAACTTTTTAGTGAGTTCTGCGAACTTTTCGCCCCCTTCAGAACTAAAGACTAAACCAATATTCCAGTTCCCTCCTCCCTTTACAGGTTCAGGATAGGCATCTTTTAAATCTTGTCCTCTTAAAACAGGGCTATTATAGAGTTGGGCGATCGCTTCATTACTCTTATTCAAAGATTCAATCGCTTTAGCTAAAGCTGGGGAATCTCCCTTTTTTTTAGCTTCTTTAATTTGTTGTTTAATTCCTTGTTGAACTTGTAATTCCACCGGAAGTTGTTGTTCCGTTCCCGATTTTTGTTCTCGGAAGTCTAACTGTGCTGTTCCTCCTAAGACTCGCTCTGCTTCTTCCGGGTTATTTACTCCCGGTAACTGCACAACAATTTGATTTTGTCCGACCGTTTGCACTAAGGCTTCCGATACCCCCAATTCATTCACCCGGTTTTCAATCACACTTTGAACGGACGTTAGAACCCGTTCATCAATGATTGGAACCGCTTCTGAAGGCTTCAATTGAATGGTAAGTTGAGAACCTCCCCGTAGGTCTAAACCTAATCGTAAAGGAACATTAGCAAGGACAACAATGGAGGCAATAATCACCACCAAAATTAGAATTAAAACAGAACGTTGTTTTCGCATTGTAATCAGTTATCAGTTATCAGTTATCAGCTATCAGCTATCAGTTATCAGTAATCTATTGTAGGGGCGGGGTACCCCCGTCCGCACTCAGTCATCATTTTTTAAGCTTGAGTTAACAGTTGACAATTATTAACTATTAACTCTTTCACTGATAACTGGTACAGACGTGCCATGGCACGTCTCTACTGATAACTGAAAAACCTGATTAAAATTTCTTACTCAAAATCTTCTGAACCCCCTCAACAATTTGCTCCGGTTGAACAATCGTGAGTCTTTCTAAAGCTCCATTGTAAGGTGTGGGAATATCTTGAGATGCTAATCGTAATACAGGTGCATCCAGTTCATCAAAAAGACGATCATTAATTGAAGCGGTAATTTCTGCTCCCAGTCCCCCGGTTTTCATACATTCTTCAACGATAATCACGCGATGGGTTTTGCGGATGGATTCACCAATCGTGTCAAAATCTAAGGGTTTGAGAGAAATTAAATCAATCACTTCAGGATCATAACCCTGTTTCACCAAAGTCGGAACCGCTTGCATCACATGATGACGCATCCGAGAATAGGTCAAAATCGTCACATCTTTTCCGCGTCTAACCACTTCCGCTTTATCAATCGGAACAATATATTCTTCGTCGGGGATATCTTCTTTGAGGTTATATAATAAAACGTGCTCAAAAAACAAAACCGGATTATCATCTCTAATTGCCGCTTTCAGTAACCCTTTAGCGTTATAAGGAGTCGAACAAGCGACCATTTTTAACCCCGGAACCGATTGAAAATAAGATTCTAACCGTTGAGAATGTTCCGCACCCAATTGACGGCCTACACCCCCAGGGCCACGAATGACCAAAGGCATTTTAAAATTGCCTCCAGAGGTATAGCGCAGCATTCCCCCGTTATTAGCAATTTGGTTGAAGGCGAGTAACAAAAACCCCATGTTCATCCCTTCAATAATCGGTCGTAACCCCGTCATTGCAGCGCCAACGGCCATTCCGGTAAAACTATTTTCTGCAATGGGAGTGTCTAAAACCCGTAAATCTCCATATTTTTGATAAAGGTCTTTCGTGACTTTGTAGGAACCGCCATAGTGACCCACATCTTCTCCCAACACAAACACGGAGGGGTCACGAGCCATTTCTTCATCGGTTGCTTGTCTCAGCGCATTAAAAAGTAGGGTTGGTGCCATTGCAATTGTTGATAAGCGAGTGTGGATCACAGCTAATCTTACCAAAAGATTGAGTTCAAACCTTCCCTGATTCCAATTATGCTTTTACGGTAAAAATACGTAAGCAGAAATTTCAACACAACTTGATGGGCTGTAGAGGAATTGAACCTCTCTTGCCCCTTCAAGAATAATCTATATTGCAAAATTACTCGTGGAGAGGGTGTTCTACCTCTGAACTAACAGCCCGCGCTTCACCAATTCCTCACCAATTCCTCCATAATAGCATCGACCTCGCTCTCTTGCAAGTTGTACTGACTTTTGAGCAAACGACTTAAAGCCCTTCGGAGCCTATTGTGATTATTCGCAAAAACCTTAAGTCCCTTCAGATTTACATCTAGATCATCTTCCGCTTTTGATCTCTTAATCAACATTTCGACTATGCCAGAAACCGAAGGCTTAGTAACATAGCAAAGCTGTTGAGCAATGTCTTTGGTAACGCGGGAGAACAAAATAAAGTCATCAAAATCAACAGAGTTATAGCTGTTGGGAGCATTTACACGAAATTCGTTATCTACACTGACAGAATGCTCTTCGATATCTTTGAGAGCCGTTGAAAGCTGTTTTTCATTAACACTTGTATGCATAAAACGATTTCGAATTAGCCTGTAGTATTCAAATATCTTGCATCTGATTCCTTGTCCATCTGGATCTAATCCCAATTCATTGAGGCTTAGAACTCTCATTAAGCCAGCAAGTTGTGATTCTTTGTCATTTCGCTTACCCCATGTACTTCCATCTGGATGCTCACGCCTAAACTCTGTAAAGAAATCTTCGGCTTGCTGATAAACAGACAGAATGTACCATTGTGATATTCTTGTATGAAAGACATCTGAATCCAGGCTATTCACCCTTACTCCATATTTTGCATAGGACTCAGAAAAAAACTTTTCTTTATCATCGCTGCAATTTAAGGATTCTACGAATTGCCTCACTGCTAGTTCATTGCACTCAACAACTGAATCAAAACGCCCTAGTGTATCTTTCAATTTGTAATAGCATCGAAACGCAAATTTATTGTTTTCCATCTAAGAGACTTACTGCTCGTAATCGTTTAGGTTAAAAGTTCCCATGATTTAACAACTACTAAACTTTGAAAGTCAGCCATCAACCATGCTGTACGTCAAGGTAGGGAGATTAATCCGTATAACTATTTACTATACTGAAACTTTCTTTCTTGTCAACCACTGGGGGACAAAAAGCCGAAACTTTCGGTATACTCACCGATGACAACCAGAAATTTTCTGGATAATTTTAATCTCAGCAAAAGAAAAAAACAGCGATACCTTCGGTCAGCTTCGCTAACGCACCTCAAACCCCCATCCAAAGCTGCGAAGATCGCACCCCAAGAGCGATCTCCAATCATTAAAATGACACAAAATGGTAAAAACAAGTTAAGCTAAGTAAAGATTATCAAGTTACATTGTTTGATTTATGAATAGTTTATTATCTGAACAAATTTTACCCCTAACTATTCCCGAAAAACTTCAATTAATAGGAGATATTTGGGATAGTGTTGTTATGGATGCCGATCAAATTCCTTTAACTCAATCTCAAAAACAGGAATTAGATCGGCGTTTAGCATCTTATCAAAATATTGAAAATGAAGGTAAATCTTGGGAAGTCGTTAAGCGAAGAATTATTAAAGATGACATATAAAATTAAAATTTCAGAGGAAGCTGAATTAGATTTAGATGATGCTTATCAGTGGTATGAATCACAAGTTAACCAACTTGGATCAGAGTTGATTCGAGTTGTAGATCAAAATTTAGCTTTAATTCAACAAAATCCTCTCGCTTATCCCATTATTTATAATAATGTACGCCGGAAATTATTGCCAAGATTTCCCTATGGTTTGTTTTATGTAATTCACGATGATATTATTTTTATCTTGGCTTTTTTCCATGTTAAGCGTGATCCTCAACAGTGGAAAAAACGTTTCTAGCGCTCGAATCATCTCAAAAAATTACAAGGTTATGATACATTCTATCTTATCTGTTTAGGCAACTATAGAATAGGGATAGAATTGAGTAAAGATACAATTATTTTTACTAGGTTTTTACATCGAAAAGATATTTATAAATTTTTCCCTTAATCCGAGAAATCACATGAAATGTTGGGCTGCTGGTATCAGCTAATAGCATAAAGCTTGAAAAGTTCGCTGAAAAAAACTCCTACTTTTTCCTGCGCCTTCTCAGGATCTAAGAACTCATACCCACCAAATCTGTATACTTCATAGCCTGTAAGTTTCAAACGTCTATCCTCTGCAACCATTTCTGCGTAGAGATGAGGGCTTGATTGTCCATTTTCAGAATAATGTTGTCTGCCGTCTATTTCAATTACAACATTTTTGCCATACGGAAGTAATAACAAAAAATCCATCCTTTGCCGAACTAACCTTTTTTCATCTTTTAGGTACTTCCAGGTATAGGGATCATAATGTAAGTAGACTTGCGGGATTAATGCTGGTAGTCTATCTACAAATTCTTCAAAAAAGAATTTGTAATATGTTCGGAATAAGACTTTTTCTGGCTCGTTATCTTCAATAGATGTTAGCAATCTATTGAACAGTCCATGTCTCTGTTCAGAGCGGTTTTGACTTTGTAAATTTTCTCTATCACACCACCAATCAACTAACTCCTCCCATAGAAGTCCCTTTTCAGTCAATGGTCTATCATATACGAGACAATATTCCTCATTCTTCACAATCCTGATTTCATTAGTAGTTGCATTTACCAATACGATTTCAGGTTTTGGCCCGTTCGCAGCAAAGATTAAATTCTTAAAATCGCCACTCACTCCTTGAGTCTTTGGGTCAAGCCTTGCAATGATTACCTGATATTCATCGTAAAGCTCCTGTTTTCTTTCTCGATCTTGTTCTTCAAAAGCTGAAACAGGAATTTTTTTAAATACTCCCTTTAAAATTTTAGCCTGGACTAATGGATTAGATTCTTCGAGTATACGAATGAATTTTTCTCGTGTAGTACCAGGTTCGTAGTCAGCTACATCAATCTCCAAGTCGCAATAGTAAGGATAGAACTCATAGTGGGTTCTGTAGGAAAAACCATTCAAATATCCTTTAGATACACCAATGTAGTCATTTACAAGTCTATAAATTTCAGATTGTTTGAGCATATTTAATCAGAGCGCGATGACACTATCCATGAAAATTAAGAAAATTAACAATACTTGATTTATCATTAAACTAATTACCGCGTTGTACAAGCCCAAACTTGAATTCTGCAAGCCCCTGTACCGCATCCCGACAAAGCACTGGCTTCGGCTTGCTCACGGGTTACAGCCCATCCCCAGCCCAAGTTTCCTAATTGATCCTTAGCCACTGCGCCACAGGCATTTTTAAACCAAACCTGGACTTGACAATCAGATTTACCGCATTCTCTCAATGCCTTTTGTTCAGCTTCTTGTCGAGTCAGATAATCGTAACCATAACCCCAACCCCCTGATGCTGAGGTTGCGATCGCTCCATAACGATCCGGTTGAGCAACTGCGACCCCAGCTATTAAACCTTCAAGAACTAAAGCACAAGCACTGATCAATAGAAAATGCTGTTTGGCGGAATTGATTCCCATAAATTAATTTAACCGCACAATAGATCATCTTAGATTGTAACTTTAGAAGACGTTTGGGGGAAGAGTAAGCCCTGCGCTAAATTTCATCTTAACTCCTTTAATTGTATCCGTTGATGCTTTAGATTAATAGAATATTGTGATAATTTTTTATAAAAATTGGAATTATAATTAATGAAAAATCATAAGAATAAAAAAAGGATTGCAGGACATGATTGGGATTTACCGAGATTGGTTGATATGGGATAATGGGCGTGATTTATCGGCATTCTCTAGTGATAACTCATGTGTAATCACCGTCGAGAATTATAAATATTATGAATTAAAAAAAAGGATTAATAAAATTGAATCCTTGAGAATCACAAAACATTTCAGGTAAATTAAAAACCTTGGGTTTTCTCCCATCACTCATCCCAGATTTGAACGTCCCCCATTGTCACACTTACCCGTGCTATTCCTCCTAGAACAGGAAAAGATAAAATGTTTCTAGGTAAGACTTTGAGGGTTATTTTGCACTTTTTTACACAAATCTGGGTTTAATGTCAAGAGTTCAAGGATTATTGTAGGTTTCCCAAAGTGGCAAATAAATCGTCATCACGTTTCCTTGTTGAGGGCGCTGTTTAACAACCAGTTTCCCTCCTAATGCCTGAAATAAATTTTTAGTCACCGCCATATTTAAGCTTAAACAACCTGTTTCCGGTTGAAACATTAACAACGGCCCAATAGATTTTAAAGGGGATTGGGGAGAGACTGCAAAGCTAGAATTTCCTTCGTTTCCGGGTTGAGGTTGGGATTCTAATTGTAATTTTAATTGATGTCCGGCTAATCTCACTCCCACTTGAATATGACTACCATCGGGAAGACTGCGGGTAAAATTTTCAATCACTCCGGTTAATACTTGATCAAGCATGGTGGGGTCACTGACAACAGTAGGTAATTTTTGGGGCAAAATCACCTCTAAGGTTTGGTTGCGTTGACTGGCTTGTTTTTGCCATCGAGGAAGGCTAATTTGGAACACCTCTGCTAATGACATTGCAGTTAGCGGTAAAGGTTTTTCATCCCGATGACCTCGGCTATTTTGTCGAGCTTGTTCTATTTCTAATTCAACAGCCCGGAAAATCAAATTAAAGCGATCAATTTGGGTTGTACATTCTTGATCAATCATTTCTAAACGCTTCCGAATCACTTCTGGCGGAAGGTCTGGCCGTTTTAATAACAGTCGTGTTAAGGTACGAATCGTAGCTAACGGGGTTCGGACTTCATGGGCGATCGCTTGTAATAATTCCACTTCTGCGGTTTGGATGGTATTGTCCAGAATGGGTGTTTCTGGGAATTGAGAAGACGGTTTCGGACTAATTTTTTCGGCAACTTTAGCTAATTTAGGGACTGTAATTGTAACAGTTTTTAAATTATTGTTTAAAGGGTTTACTTCGGCTTTTTTATTGATTTCTAAACATAAATTGTTTAATAATAAACGACTAAATTTCATCACCGTTTGATAACTCGGTTCAATGGGTAAAAACTGGGCAATATTTTCCTCTAATTTGGCTTTCTGTCTAGCGATTTCCATTCTTAATTCACGGTTTGCTGTTCCTTGAATTAAGTCCATGCGATCGCGCAGCATCAATAAGGCTTTTTCAACAATATCAGGATTAAAGGAAAACAGAAAAGCCGGATTTCCTTTTGCATCTTGACCCAAAACCATGATCAAACTGAACTGACGAGTTAAAACTAAACAAAACTGTTCTTTGACTAAGGGATCTTTCCCATGTAAAGGACAGGCTAAAGTTTCAGGGAGGGAAGTAGACGTTCCATCAGAAGCCGGAAGCAAAGCTAAAGGATGGCGTAATTTTAAGACTAATTCATCTCCTAATTTTGAGAGATCATGAGTAAAAATTTGGGTGGCAAAATGAATCGCTAAATAAGGATGAATTAAAACCGGAACAGGCCCGGAAATAATTAAGCCTAACGAAGATAAAGGTTCAGATTTTATAGAAGGACAACTTGAAATAGTATTGGTCGATTCTGCATTCGCTTTTAATCGAATTTCTTCTAATAAGAAATTAATAGATTGAACCCCGCTATACCATTCTTTTTCTGCTTTTGAATAGGGTTTAAAAGTAGAAGAATCCTGAAAATTATTTTCTGCCTGATCGAGCAGTTTAGCCGAATATAAAGAACTCAAATCATGAGTTTCATCTTCGGCTAAAATATCGCTAAGTGTGGGTAATAATATTTCATTCATCATTTTGCACCAAAACTATTTGTGAAATTTAAAAATAAAATTTAGAAATAAATTGAATCCTACTCTTACTCGCAAACAAGCAAGATTAGTTCTCCTTTCAGAATAGCCATATTTCCCTAATCGTATATTCGTAGAACCGAACCCTCTAGGGGGGAGTTTACCCCGGAAGAGGGATAGGGGGACAAGGGGACGAGGGGACAAGGGGACGAGGGGACAAGGGGACGAGGGGACAAGGGGACGAGGGGACAAGGGGACAAGGGGACAAGGGGACAAGGGGACAAGGGGACAAGGGGACAAGGGGACAAGGGGACAGGGAAGTGGGGGAAGTGGGGGAGAAGAGGGGGAAATCATTCACTCCTAAATTCTGGCTCCTGACTCCTACACTGATAACTGATAACTGATAACTGATAACTGTCAACTGTCAACCGTCAACAATCCAAGATGATGCAAAATAGGGAAATTATAGTCAACATTGCTGACCATTATGCCCAGTTTGCTTGCTGATGTGAAGAATCTGTTAGCCGATTTAATGGCTCGTTACCAATCCCAAGTGGATTATTTAGCAATTCGTTTGGAGGAAGCGGAAGAAACAGATATTTTGTTGCGAGGAGATCGGATTGAAACTTTAAGCGAAGGGCTTTCTATTGGGGGTCAAGTCCGCGCTTGTTATCGAGGGGGATGGGGTTTTTCTAGTTTTAATCGGCTCTCAACCCTCGAAGAACGCATCGGTGAAGCGATCGCAGCCGCAAAACTCATCGGCGACGAAGAAACTCTGCTTGCTCCGATTCCTATTATTCAAGATAGCTGTACCTTACCGTTAACGGGAACCGATCCGCGTCAAGTTCCCCTCGCCCAAAAAAAGGAACTCTGCGATCGCTATGGTCACATTCTTCGTAGTGTTGATCCGCGTATTGCCACCATATCTGTACGCTACAATGACAGCACCCAACGGTTAATTCTGATTACCTCCGAAGGCACTTTCTTAGAACAATCTTGGGTGGATATGGAAATGCGCTTTGCAGCCACCGCTAGAAATGGGGACACTGTACAAACGGGACGAGAAACCACAGGTTCCCGAAAAGCCTATGAAGATTTAACGAATTTGGATGAGCAAGTTCGCAGTGCGGCGCAACGGGCCGTTAATTCCTTAGCGCTTCCCCCCGTTAAAGGGAATGTTTATACCGTTGTTATTGACCCGATTTTGTCCGGTTTATTTGTTCATGAAGCCTTTGGTCATTTGTCTGAAGCGGATATGACCTATGAAAATCCTGACTTATTGGAAGTTATGACTCTGGGGCGTCAATTTGGCCCCAAAAACCTACAAATTTTTGATGGTGCTGCTCCTCCTGACCATCGGGGAAGCTATAAATACGATGATGAAGGAACTCCAGCGACCACCACACAACTGATTCAAGATGGCGCGTTAGTTGGTCGCCTTCATTCCCGTGAAACCGCAGGCAAATTAGGGGAAGTTCCAACCGGAAATGCCCGATGTTTAAATTATCACTTTCCCCCCTTAGTGCGGATGACCAACACCTGGATTGAACGGGGGGATACGTCTGTTGAAGATTTATTCAGTGATGTTAAAGAAGGGGTTTATGCTCGTAACTGGTTAGGGGGAATGACCAATGGCGAAATGTTTACATTCAGTGCCGGAGAAGCGTGGATGATTCGGAATGGTAAACTCGCAGAACCTGTTCGAGATGTGACGTTATCGGGAAATGTCTTTACAACATTGACAGATATTGAAGCCATTGGCAATGACTTCTACTGGGATGAATCGGGGGGTTGTGGAAAAGGGGGACAAAACGGTTTACCTGTTGGCTGTGGTGGCCCTAGTTTACGCATTCGTAATGTGGTTGTTGGAGGAGAAGCAATAGAATGACAAAACAGAATCGAGCCTTGAAATCTAAGTCATTCGTTTAAATCTGTGATTAACTGTCTCGTCGCCCATCACCCCGTAATGGTGCTTTATCACTGGGATCTTCATCATTATTGTTGTGCTGGGCAACTTTTATATCATAATTCTTGAGATACACTAGCGTATTGCTAGATGGGCAAGACTGAATTTGTTTTACATCAAGCTGTTGAATTGTTTGAGGTTGGAGGTTAAAACTTGGAGGTAAACCCACAACGGTACTCATCATTAAGGCGACAATGAAGTTAGACATTTTCGGATTAGGTATTTAGGTGGCTATTTTTCAATACCAAGGTTTGACTTCTTCATCCGGATCGTTGATAAAATCTCATCATGATCCTCTGATCAAACAATTGATCAAATCCCGTGTATTTAGGCTTTAGACTTGCACAACTTTTAAGGAATAAACGGGTTAGGAACCGGATAAAAATATCAAATATTATCAACGTCAGGTCAGGTGAAGAGAATCGAGAATCGATGAAAAATAAAGCTAAAGCTTATAAAATTCAGAGTCAAAAAATGGAGTGAGTTTCCAACACCAAGAAGTCTATCAGGATTAGTCGGTAGCTTCTTAACTCACTCCTGTGGGGTTTTAATCAGAATCATTAACGTCCACTGCCTCGGTGAGGAACCGCTTGTGGCTCAACTTCTGGATTCGTTTGTGTGACAAGAACGGCTGTTACTTCGCTAGTTGGAGATAAAGCAACATTCATAGGAGTAGGATTGTGACGATTCATACCAGCCAATAACAAAGTAGAAAGTAAAATAGTGCTGTAGATTCGCATAATAGTTGTCCGTCTTAGAGTGTCCATTCTCTAATACGAGTTGACTGAAATTAATCCGGTAAAAACCGTCAACTTTTCCACAATTATTTTTCAGTCCAGTGATAGGACAATCGATTTAAACTTGATGTAGCAGAGAAGATAGGCACAACTCATCAAGGCATCAAGATCTGAAGTGATAACAAGTGACTGAGGGTCTGGGTTAATGTCTAAGGATGGTGTTATAATTAAAAGGATTAATCGGGTGATCAAAATCAGGTTGGCACTCTCAATTATGACCACACAAGAACAAAAACATCCTCAATACAATACAGACCGAAAGATTGTTAGTAGTTTTTTAGAGCAAGAAGCAACCGATTATAATCTTGCTGAATTAGCACGTCTAAAAATTCGCTATCGAGGTTTTCCCGGTGCACGAGATATTCAAGATGATTTAGAAAAAATTTTACAAATCTGGGGATATACTGACGAAAGTTTATTTGAAAAGACTCGTCAAATTCACGCTACGGGTCAAATTTATCGAGGGAAAAAGAGCGATCAAGAAGATTGGATTTGAGTGGGTATTCTGTTTTCTTCATTGTCCCAATGGCAGTTTCCGGGTAAAGGTTGATCTTGGGAAAAAACGATCCTCTCAAATTTCCCCTGTGTTATTGTAGGTTTTGTGACAATTTTGTGTAAATATAGAAAAGCTGTCTGATCAAAGTACCTGTAATAGTTACAGGTGCTCGTACCAGAGAGTTAGAGAGGAAATACTAGGTTAGAATATATGAAGGTTGGCGATCGCGTTACGGTTAAAGCATCTGTTATCGTGTATGTCCATCCCGAACATCGAAATCAAAAGTTTGATGTGCAGGGATTGGAAGGAAATATTGTATCTGTTATTACTGATTGGCATGGAAGACCCATTAGCCCTAATTTGCCTATTGTTGTCGATTTTGGTAATAAATTTAAAGCTCACTTCCGAGAAGATGAGTTAGAATTGATACAATAGTTGAAAAATACAAAAAACAGGAGATAGGAGGATTGGGGATGAGTTGTTTCTCCGATCTCCTATTTTCCTCCTAAAAACCAGCCGAAAATATTAATATCGCCTCGCATTTTTTCCAGTTCTTGACGGTGACGGGCAGCGGTTTGATAATACCAATGACAATATTGCTCAAATTCTTCCCGATATTCAACTTCTTGATGAAACTCACGGGTCAGTTGATGAGCTTTGAGAACTTCCGCCGCTGGTGGACTGGGTTGTTGAACAATCTGTTCCCATTCAAATGGCATGAGTACACAATCCTAAATTAAGGATACTGTTACCTTAGCATAATTTTTTCACAACCAACCCCGCCAGCGATAAACCCCTAAGCCAATATATTCTTTTAACGCTTGAGTGGTTTGATGCAGAGAGAGGGTATCGGGTATCCAACTGAGTAGAATTCCTTGCCAAGTTCTTTGAGCTTCATTAATTTCTGAAGGAATCATTAAAAAATCTGTTGGTGCTGGAATAACATTGATTCCTTGACGCTTAAAAATTAAGAGGGATCGCGGTGTATGTAAGGCAGAGGTCACTAATAAAACCGGATCTTTAATATTTTTTTCATCTAAAATTTTTCGGACATTGACTGCATTTTCATAGGTATTTAATGAAGTCGGATCTTGTAAAATAGCAGAGGGAGGGACACCCATAACTTCAGCAATTTTTGCCATATCTTGAGATTCAGGATCGCCCCCTCCTTGCCAATTAATTCTTCCCCCACTTAAGATTAACCAAGGGGCTTTTTTCTGACGATATAATAAGGCTCCATATAAAATGCGATCACCTGCTTCTCCAACATCAACCCAAGGACGAGGGGATAAAGCGGGTTTTGTTCCTCCTCCTAAAACAATGATCGCCGCCGCATTGGGAAGTTCACCTTGAGGAACATTTTGAGATTCCAATGATCGGACTAACCCTTGAGCAACACCTCGACTACTTCCTAAGAGTAAAATGACTAAAGCACAACCAATAACTGCACCTGTCCATCGGGGATATTTCCATAAAGTAAAGAGTGCTAAAAACATTAATAAACAACTCAATCCTAATGGATAAATAAATAAGGGTAAAAGTTTAGATAAAAAGAGAAACATAGGATAAAATTAATATAAATAACGAATAAGGTTTAATCTTTATTGCGTTTAAACATCCACCCTAAAAGGGTTGTAGCTTGGGTAGGACGGGCAGTGGATTTAGCTTGAGGGGGTAAGAGTTTAGATTTAACCAAAATGTCCGAAAGATTATCGGTAATCACTTCAATTTCAAAGGGTTCTGACTGTTCTGGTTTTTGATCAATTTGCCACCATTTTACTAAACATCCTACAGACCATCCTGATAGAATCCCTAGCCCTAAACTGGTAAATAATGAGTCCCCCAGCACAATAAAGCAGAGGGTAAAAAATAAGCCTGTACTAAATCCTGCACGAAATGCTAAGGATGATTTTAACATAATCTTTTTTTTGAATTAAGGATATTTTATTGGGAAGTCAGAACCCCTACTCTTTTAATTTTAACACGTTTAAATGAATTGAGGATTCAAAAGTTTATCGTTTTTGACTTGAGATTGAAGATCGGGAAGAATTGTAAGCGGAAATCAAATAAGCGTTCCCCAGTTTATGTTCAGGATGTTGTTTTGCAGACTCTACATTTTGATAGAGATTATGAATGATTTGATTTCCTTCTATAGTCAACGATAAATAATACAAACCCGTTTGGATATATTGAGCAACAACGTTATTAAAAAATTTCGGATAAGCTTCTCGGATATGATCGGGATGAGCATACCCAAGCTGTTGATTTGTTCCCGTTTCTTCAAATTCTTGAAATAAATTCGGCATTTTTTTAAGATACTTTTGATCAGCTAACTGACCAATTAAATCCGCAGCCCGAATTAAACCCGGATAATCCGTTGTATCTCGATGTTCTTCATCATTGGGAACAGGAAAACGAGTTAACTCAATATAATTTTGAAGGGTGGTAATATTAATCAGGGGGTTCTGCTCAAAATATTCTTGAACAAACTGCTTTCCCCGATCAATATGATAAGGAGTGAGGCTGGCATCTGTTGCTTCAGGTGGAAGTTGAATTAAGCCTCCATTTTGTCCTGCTACATAAATTCTATCTGGGATTTTGTCTGAGGCACAAATGCCTTTAATATAGCCAATATCATGACATAGTAAAGCAATGATGCTATGAAGCCACTCGCTAGGGGAAACGTTTCCTTCGCTAAGATATTTTCCCTGTAAAATTGCTTGTCCGGCTAAGGTTACTAAAATTGTATGTTCTACGTCGTGGTAAGGTGCGTCACTGTGTAAAATTTGATGCAAAGCAAAGTCAGCAACTTTAGCAATTAAGGACGCATAATTCAGGTGTTGGCGACCATAAACTTGATAGTAACCTGTGTATAAAGAATGAATGCAGTCTTGAATCATAAAAACTTGGGTCTGGTAGCACATAAGGAGGGTTTGGGTTAAGGAGGTAGGGGGGTTCTTCATACAATTGTGATGGAGGATGGATTACTTATAGTTTGATTCAATTTGAACCCAATGAAAACCAGAAAAGCCCATGAGTTTTGCCAAATTTTTACCAACCTGTAAAATCCTTTTGAGGCTAAATTATATTTTATCGTGGTTTTTCTCCTCAAAACCCCATAAAACCTCAGAAATATTCAGGAGGAGATAACTTAGATTGGGTCATATCACAATTGTCTATCAACTTTCAGTGATTTCCCTCACACTGGCAATACAAAAAATACTTATAATAAAAATTTACCAGTTCCTAGAGGGTATCATGGTGACGGATAAGAAAACTTTTTTCACAAATCTTAATTAAGATTGTAGCATCATCAGTTTAATCAAAGTGGTTTTGGCTGAATAAACCAAAGGGATTATCACGAGACTATGGATGCTAAAGTAGCACTAGAATGGGTTGACCAATTAGTTTTTGAGCATCAAGGGAAGCATCTCAATGATTTAGAGCGAGAAGTTTTTCTAGGTTCTTGGGATGGAAAAAGTTACCTGGAAATCTACCCCTTGAATCCAACTTATATTGAAAAATATGTAGGTTATAAACTTTGGCAAAAAATTTCTCAAGCGTTGGGAGATAAAGTTACTAAAAAAACGATTAGAGGTGCTGTAGAACGATATCAGCAAAAAGAAAATATTATTCAATCCAGTCAAATTTCTGGGGAACTGCTGCAACTTTCAACCCCAGTTTATCGAGTGTTTGTGAGTCATGGTTATGCTGAGTTAAATCTGCGTTTAGCACAACAATTAGAAGCGGTTTTAACTCAAGTTGGAAATTCTGTATTTTTAGCGGCTTGGGAAGTGATTCGATCTCCTCTCAATCAACAGGACAGTGATTTTCTCGCTCAAATTGACAAAGAATTAAAACAGTGTGATGCTTTTATTTTATTGTTATCTCCTCAATCTAGTCATAGTGAAATGGTAATTGAAGAATTGCGTCAAGTTCGAGAATTACAAGATACTCATCCCCATCGTTTACCAAAACTTATTCCGATTTGGGTGAATTGTCCAGCGAATTTACCCTTAAATCATGATCTAAGAAGTTATTTATGGGGAACAATGCAATATACCTGGAGTGGTCAACAAGATACGGTTTTACTCCTACAAAAAATTCTCAGTGTTTTCCAGGAGTTAATTCACGAATCTCCTCCCCAATATTCACCGCTAGATTGGGATGAATCTGAACTAGAAAATCAGCCTAATCTAGTCATCCAATCTCATAAATCTCCCTCTATTTCTTCTCTTTCCATTAAACCTTTTTATTCTTCAGTAATTCCCTCTCCCTTCCCCGTCGCAGAACCTGAACTACCCAGTGGACAAGTCCGTTTAGAATCAGCTTTTTATATTAAACGGGTTCCCCATGAAGATCAATGTTATCAAGAAATTAGCCATCCCGGTGCATTAATTCGTTTAAAAGCACCCCGTCAGATGGGAAAAACTTCACTCATGGCGCGAATTTTAGAACAAGGACGAGAACAAGGTTATCGTGCAGTTCCTTTAAGTTTTCAACACGCCGATAAAACCATTTTTACGAACTTAAATCATCTCTTACAATGGCTCTGTTCTAAGGTAACTCGTAAATTAAAGTTAGCTTATCATATTCCTGATTATTGGAGTAATACTTTTGTAAGTAAAGATAATTGTACTGCCTATTTTGAAGATTATTTATTATCCCAAAGCGATCAACCTTTAGTGTTAGGATTAGATGAAGTGGATCGGGTGTTTCAATATCCCAATATTGCTGATGATTTCTTTAGTTTACTCCGTGCTTGGTATGAAGAAGCTAACTATGGAGGGGGAGATAGTGAACTGTGGGAAAAATTGCGATTAGTGATTGTTCATTCGACAGAAGTTTATATTCCTTTAGATATTAATCAATCGCCGTTTAACGTGGGTTTACCCATTGAATTAACTGAATTTACGGCGACTCAAGTTGAAGAATTAGCACAGCGACATGGATTAAATTGGGGAGGCGTGGAAGTTGAAACTTTGATGAGACTGGTTGGCGGACATCCTTATTTAGTTCGGGTCGCACTTTATCATCTGGTTCAATATTCAATGAGTTTAGATCAATTTGCAGAAATTGCACCAACGGAAGGAGGAATTTATAGCGACCACCTCCGCCGACATTTGTGGAATTTACAACAACATCCTCAATTAGCCGAAGCCTTTTATCAAGTGGTTTGTTCTTCTCAACCTGTAGAGTTAGAATCAATTTTAGCGTTTAAATTACATAGTTTAGGTTTAGTCCATCTCCAAGGAAATGAAGTTACTCCTCGGTTTCAACTTTATCAAAACTATTTTGGTCGTCGTTTAAAACTTAAACCCTAATTACTGACCCCCATTCTATGGATTTAACTTTTTCTCCAACCTATCATTATAAAGTCGGTGGACATCTTTCTCTGGATACCCCCAGTTATGTAACTCGACAAGCAGATCGAGAACTTTATGAAGCATTAAAAGCTGGAGAATTTTGTTATGTTTTAAATGCTAGACAAATGGGAAAGACCAGTTTACGAGTGAGAACGTTACATCAACTCCAAAATGAAGGGTTTGCTTGTGCGGCTGTTGATTTAACTAAAATTGGTTCTCAGGATATTACGCCCGATCAATGGTATGCTGGAATTATGCGACGTTTAGTTACCAGTTTTCGACTTCCTATTCATTTAAAAGCTTGGTTACAGGAACGAGAATTTTTACCTCCTATTCAACGGTTAAGTGAATTAATAGAACAAGTTTTATTAGATTGTATTCAACAACCGATTGTTATTTTTATTGATGAAGTTGATAGTATTTTGAGCCTCAACTTTTCGACCGATGATTTTTTTGCTTTTATTAGAACCTGTGACGAATATCCATTATTAACCTTTGCATTATTAGGAGTGGCTTCTCCCCATGATTTAATGCAGAATAAAAGCAACAATCCTTTTAATATTGGTCGCGCCATTGAACTGATGATCTTAGAAAGCTTCTGTTCCTATCATAAAACTGCCAGAGGACAACGAGTTGCAGCCGCCTTAATGGCAGCGACACGTTCGGTGAGTCAAAGTAGTTTAGAACTCGATGAAATCCTCAAGCGAGTTATGGCGGCCGCTAAGGATTTAATGATGGCTGATCGGAGTACATTATGGTTATTAGATCGGCAAAATCATGAACTTTGGACTAAAATTATTTTTAACGATGGTTCAGAACAAGAAATTAGAATTAAAGTGGGTCAAGGGTATGCCGGAAAAGTAGCAGAAATTGGAGTGACTTTGAATATTCCTTTTGATTTATATGATTATCCTGACTCAGGAATGGCTAAAAAAACTGATACAAAAACAGGATATCGTACCTGTAGTTTATTATGTATGCCAGTTTGGAACCCCGATGGCGAGTTAATTGGTGTTACTCAATTAGTGAATAAAAAGCAACTTGTTGAAGAGGATGATCAAGTTTTAAGTTATAATAGCCAAGTTCCAGAAGCATTTCGAGTCAGTTTTGATGGTAATGATCAGAAATATATGCAAATTTTTAATAATCAAGTTGGGGTAATTTTACAAAATGCTGAACTTTTAGCGGCTGTTAAATTTCAAGAACAAAGTTTACGCGAAAAATTTAATACGGGAAAAATTGAAGTAGATCAATTAGAGGATTTTTGAGAAAAATAGGACGATTTTTTGCTGGGGGTAGATTTGTAAGGCCTCTCCCCTTAACTTCTTCTCTTACAAGCAGGGTGAAAAGGCTTTTACCTATTAAACATCCCAGCCATTTAAAAATACTAATGACTCGTCTTCCGCTTGTGAGGAAAAAAACTCTAGCAATCCGCGCCTTCGAGACGGAGGTTGTAATAATTTAAAACTCATATGAAACAGCCAAAAGTATTATCCCTGTTCCCTGTTCCCTTTTGAACCCAAATTTTGGATACAACTCAAATAGGATTACTATAGGGAGTTAGGTCTTAACATTGATCAGGCAAAGCAGTTGCTATAAATCTATGTTTTCATTTTTGTTCAAAAAACACAGTTAATCCTAATGATAATGTAATCACAATTCCCATAACCCAAGTGATGGGAATTGAAAAAGAGGGTTCCTCATCTAAGGATGAATTTAAGGCTTGATATTGAAGTGCATCTTGAAAACCGGGAAGTTGTATTGTCTTTTCTGAGTTGACAATTTTTTCTTTAGACCCTTGTTTCTTAGACCCCGATGTTGATGTCGTTGTTGATGGCAATGAGGAAGCATCCTGATTTTCTTGATCAATATTTTCTTGATCAATATTTTCTTGATCAATCACAGATTTTTCAATCTGTTGATCAGAGGATACATCAGGTGCAGGTTCATTGAATTCTAATTTAGGTGTCACACCTTCTAAGTTACAGTATCCATCAATATCTTGTTGCCCACCATCTATAGCACTTTTATCATGCCATGTAAAACAATCAAGATGTTTACCGTATTGCTTCCGTTGGAATGAAGAGTTGATTTGTTCGGCGTTAGAATTAGAATTGGCAGTGGTTTCCGACGTTGATGAAATATTCAATGAATAAGCTGGATTCAGACTCGAAACACCCACTACTACTGCCACTCCACAGAAGTTAAAAACAAGTGATACAATTTTACTGGCCATAGGTTCAGATGTACTAACGACGCTGACTCTTTAGATGAGATGTTTGACTATCGAGTTGATCATTAACACTTATATCAGATTATGGAGTTTTAGTCAGTTAGTGTTGTTACCATTCTCGCTCTAAGCGGGGAGGTAAACGCAGTTTAGGAAACCGATAAAAGGTATTTCCTTCATCATCGATTTCAGGAAATGCAGCAAAAACTTGTACTTGATGATCTAAATATTTTTGGGCAACTTCGGCACTCACTCCGGCTAAAGCAGAGAGTTGAATTAGGGAAACTCGACCTGCTTGGGCAGCAATTAATCGATAAAATGCGGAATCTAATTGGCGCTGTTGTTCTCGATTATTTCCGACATTCACAATTAATAAAGTGACTAATACACCCAATCCAGCAATAGAAATTAATTCAATAATAGCCATAGTTAACACAATAGAAAATAGGAATAAAATCAATATTAACAGTTAACAGCTAATTTTTGAAAATCAACTGTCAACTGTTAAGGATTGACCTTAATTAAGCAGGTTCAACGAGATTTTCTCCCCCTTGAATCACTTTTGCAGATTCAATCACATCCCCTTTACGGAGTTGTTCTAACACGTCTTTTCCTTCAGTCACATATCCAAAGACAGCATAACGACCGTCTAATAAATTGAGTCCGGCAGGTGTTAATTCCGGCTCAAAAAGAAAGAAGAAAATTTGAGAAGATCCTCCATCTAAAATGGCTTCTGGACGGGCTAATGCAACGGTTCCAAAAGCAGAAAAGGGTAAAACTGGATGCTCTTGATAACGACCAGATTCTTCAAAGGTAATATTATAGATCGGTTCTGTTTCTCCCTGAACCAAAATTTCTAAAGGAATCCCTCGATATTGTCCCGTTTTGGGATCAATAAAACCGTCTTCTTCTCCATCAGGATCTCCCACCTGTAACGCATAGGATTCTTCTGAACGGATGAATTTTAAGTTATTATAAAATCCCCGTTGAACTAAATCCACAAAATTCCCAGCCGTAATTGGAGCACTATAACCATCAACGACAACGGTTAAGTTGCCTTTATTGGTTTGAATTGCAACGGTAGCCCGACCTTTGAGTTGAGGTAAATTAGAATATTCTGCGGGAACTTCAAAGGGAAATTCCTGTACCATTAATTCTTCTAATTTGCCAACACTATCTAACATTTTTCCCCGGGTTGCTAACACCATTGTCGCATCTTTAACTTCAACAGCAGAGCGTAGGGTATCAATGTCTTGTTTTAATTGGTCAACTAAAGCTTGAGCTTGGGGTTGGCGTTCCTCTGGAATATTAGCCAAGAGTTCCGCCTCCCGGGTCGATAAAACTCTGGAAGCAAGGGTAATATCTCCATTGATATTATTCCAACGCTTTCCTCGCAGTTGAGACGAAATAGATTCTAAACTCGATTGCAGTTTTCTGACCGCTTCGTTATCAATGGGCAGAGCATAGCGTAATAGTGCCGAACCATCGGTGATCGCATTTCCTTGAGGTAAAATACTTTCTCGTTTTGGTGGACTCCCTCCCTCCCACCAAGCCGCACTCAGACCTAGGGATAGGGTAAACAGCAGTACAGCCACCAAACTCGTTCTCAACCAATGTTTATAGGTGTTTTTCATGGAATTGGGCAAATGCAACATAAATCTTAACGTTTGTTCTCTTTACTGATCTTGCCATTATTCCGTCACCAGTCATCCTAAAAAAATTAATCCCCTGTTCCCCGTTCAAGGGTAAAATAAGATGCCGATTATTCTGCCCAGGTATTAGCTTGCGTCAGCACCCCGCTCTAAAGAGACGGGTCTTCGTGCCTCCCCTTTAGGTAGCTGACCAGCCTAAGCCTTAACTGGCTACGTTATCTGAGTCAAGATACCCACAAATGCGTCGCTAGTTTGTGGCTCTATCGTCAATCATTAAACAGTTTTACGAGGGGTAAGACAGTGTGGTTGGCCTAACAAGCTCAGATAACATTGGCGAAGCGAACATTACCCCAGTAATGGGAGGCTCTTTTGAGCAAACTGTTGTGCCTAGAGAGTTGCAATACTTGAGACGGTAACTGTCCCGTTGAAAGTACATCACAAAAGTACACCGAGTAAAGCAACTCCCAGGTGGCAACAATATTTCACGGGGAATTTATTCCCCTGAGTCGTTTTTCCTCTGCGCCCTAAAGAGACGCAGTTTCCAAACGTCCCACAATTTTTCTTATGATTTCCAGTAACGACTTTCGCACAGGTGTCACGATTGTATTAGATGGGTCAGTCTGGCGTGTAGTAGAATTTCTTCACGTTAAGCCCGGAAAAGGTTCTGCTTTTGTGCGGACAAAACTCAAAAACGCACAAAACGGGAATGTGGTAGAGCGCACTTTTAGGGCGGGAGAGACGGTTCCTCAAGCGACCCTGGAAAAAAGCGAAATGCAACATACTTATAAAGACGCGGAAGAATACGTCTTTATGGATATGGAAACCTATGAAGAAGCCCGTTTAAAGGCAAGTGAAATTGGCGATCGCGTGAAATATCTTAAAGATGGAATGACCGTTAACGTTGTTCGCTGGGGAGAGCAGGTTCTGGAAGTTGAACTCCCCAACTCTGTCACCTTAGAAGTCATTGAAACCGATCCCGGAGTCAAAGGAGACACAGCAACAGGGGGTACAAAACCCGCTATTGTGGAAACAGGCGCTCAAGTGATGGTTCCCTTATTTATTGCTAAAGGAGAACGGATTCGGATTGATACCCGGACTGACAGCTATCAAGGTCGAGAATAAAGACTCACCGAACCATGATTTGATATTTTAAGCGTGCCAAACTTAGACAAAAACACAAGGCATTTAGAATGTTGGGTTATTGCTCGTATAGCCACCCAACAGACTAAATCAAGATAGATTGCAAATTTAGGGGAGACGTACCAACTGTGCAACTAGATTTGAACCAGCTTCGTGAACTGCTGGCTGATCTCGATAAAACCAATATTTCAGAGCTAACGCTCAAAAGCGCAGATTTTGAACTGACTGTTCGCAAAGAAATTTCGCTCAGTTCTGGGACTCTGCCTTCCGTTGAGACGCTGTTAACGGATGCAGGAGTTAGTTCACAGTTGGTTTCGTCTCCGGTGGTTCCCACTGCTGTTGATTCCGTTGGCAGAACGTCCCCTGCATCTAGCCCAACTGTATCACCGCCTCCCCCACCGACTTCGACTGAATCTAAGTGGGTTGAAATTACGTCCCCAATGGTGGGAACGTTCTATCGTTCTCCCGCCCCCGATGAACCGCCCTTTGTGGAAACGGGTGATCGGATTTCGACGGGTCAGACCGTTTGTATTATTGAAGCGATGAAGTTGATGAACGAAATCGAAGCGGAATTTTCTGGCCAAGTCATGGAAATTTTGATTCAGAATGGTTCCCCGGTGGAATATGGCCAGCCGTTAATGCGAGTTAAACCGGATTAAAAACGGGCTATTAGGGAACAGGTAAAAATTCTTTCTCGAAAATGGGGCGAGTGATGGGTTGAGGAATTTCTAACCCTTCTCCGCCTAAAACGGTTAATGGTTTACCGCCAACGGAAAGCCAAACTTTGCTATTGGGGTTAAGGGTTGTCGCAGTATACACCACTTGTCCTAGTCGTCCGGTCATTGATGCACTCCCCCCACCTTGAGTAAATTCTGGGGATAAATCTATATAAACATCATCATTGTTAGTGGTTAACTTCTGAATTGTTGTTCCTTTGGGAATTTCACTCAATTGATTAGTATTAGGAGAAGTTGTTAATAATCGCTCAAAAGCGACGGTTAAGAATGTCGTGGGATCATTTTGGGCTTGAATTTGTACAGGTTGAGCAACAATTGTCTGTTTACCGTTTGTATCCTTCACCCAATAAATGGCAAGGGTTTTTTCAACGGTTTGTGATGGAGAAGGAGAAATTAGAGGACTGGGTGAGGTTGTATCCGGGGAAGAAATAACGGGTTCTTGGGGAGAACGAGACGTTGATGTCCACCAGGTTAACCCTGCACCCACAGCAATTAAAACAGTGGCAATTCCAGCCACAATTCTAACGGGAATAATACGAGTCTTTTGGGGATCTTCCATCGATTTTGAATTGTAGATTTAATTTGAGTCGGGTATCTTTATCCCGATTTTCTAATGATAGACTGAATCACTCCCAAATTGAAAATGCCCTATTCCTATCATATTACCTCCCGTTGTAATAATCGTGAGTTTCGCTTGACTCGTTTAGAATGTCGTCAAGTTTTCTTATACATTCTCAAAAAAGCAATTATTAAATATGATTTTAAGCTTTATTCTTTATGTATAATGTCTAATCATATTCACTATTTAATTGAACCTCAAAAAATAGAAGACATACCGAAAATTATGCACTATCTTAACTGGTATAGTGCTATGTGTTTTAATCGAATGTTAAAACGTACAGGACATTTTTGGGAAAAAAGATACCATAGTACAAGTTTTCCTAGTAGTGATCAAAGAAGGGCTTTAAATACTCTTAGATATATCCATGCTAACCCCCAAGCGGCGGGAATGCAAAAGGGCTTTTTCTATGATTTTAGTAATTATGGTGTTTATGAAAGATTAAGTGATGATGGTATTACTACTTGGCATCCTGCTTTTTTGGCTTTGGGAGAAAATTTAGAAGAGTGTGCGGAAAAATATCGTAATTTCTGTTATAAATACAAGCCCCCAGAAAAGCAGTCTAAAGGCTTTCATTGGGGGAGTAAATTATTACCTAAGTTAACTAGAATTAAGAAAGCTTCTCCTCAGAATAAAAAACCTCATCAACCCGATGAGGAAGCTAAAAGATTTTATGAAATTTGGCGAGAAAATCATCCTGAAATTGTGGAAGTTTCGGAAAAGTTTATTTTTGCTAATTGTTATAACAAAAAATCGGTAGCCGAATTTTTAAATAATTATATTCATTATTGACAATGCTGGAAACCTGGTTTTTTTTAGCCCGGTTTCCTCATCAGGAGTAGTGTGTCAAAAATCATGTTTTGACGCTGATTTCTGTAGTTATTTATACATTGTTTGATTTAATTCTAAGGAGAAATTATATTTTGTCCCTTAATCAACAGTATCACCCTTTACCATGACAGGTAATGAAACGCGGAAAACCTTATAACTTCGTACTCACTACTTTAAGATCAAATATTTTGGATTGCGATGAATACCTTATGTGTTAGAGTTTAGGAGAGTTTAGAGAAGAGAGAAGAATACCCGACCCTTTCACACCAATCCAAACCAAAACCAATCCCAAACCCCATCAACCTCCTCCACTACCCCCCCCCCTCCCCCACCCCCCCCAGCCCCAGCCGAGTGCCACGACGGGAAGGTGACCCGGAAGTGCATTTTTATTAAATTGTTCGTAATTCAACCACTTTCCTCCTTTTTTCCATCCAACCCGGTTCGCAAGTTTCTCGAAAGTAGCCGCATCCCAGTTTTCACACATTTTCCCACCTTCTTCCAACCAGATTTGTTTCTGCACAGAAAAACCAAATCTGCCCTCAGAATATTTTAACCACAATTGGTCAATAATGCCTAATTCTTCTGGAGGAAAATTGCGACAATTATCTGTCGTTAACCAACCTTCTTTTTCTCTCCCCATAATTTGCAACATAACTCTCGCAGTTTCCTGATCGGCTTCTTTCCATTTGACCGTTGATAAAAGTTGGTCTAGTTTGGTAAAATTAGCTTTAGAAGTTTGTAACTTAATATTAGGTTTTGGAGCAGGTTGGGGTTGAGGTAAAACAACGAAACTGGGTTGTCCAATAGCAGTTAAAACTTCCTGAGCAGACTGAAAGCGATCGCTAGGTTTATCCGCTAACATTTTATCCAAAACACTAGCCAAATTTTGACTAATAGATAGGCGATTTTTGCTTAACCATTCCTTCCAAACCCAACCTAAATTATAGTGGTCAAAAATCTCATCAACCAAGGTTCCATTTCTTTCTTGAGGAAAGACACCCGTTAATAATCTAATAGCAGTAATTGCCAAGCTATACATATCACTAGAAGCATTCGTTACTCCTCTCAATTGTTCCGGTGACGCATAGCCGGGAGTGCCTGTCACAGTTCCCATACGGGTCATAATAGTCGCGCTAACTTGTCGGGAAACACCAAAATCTATTAACACTAAATCGCTAATTTGTCCATAGATAGTAGGATCTAATTTATTTTTTCTACGAATAATATTTTCTGGTTTAATGTCACGATGGATAATAGACTTATTATGAATAAAATCCAAAATAGGTAACATTTCCACTAAAAAAGACTTGAGCTTCGTTTCGTTAAATCTTCCCTGTTGTTTTAATTCTTTGAGTAAATCTTGACCTTCAATATATTCTTGAATTAAATACAACTTACCATCCTGTTCAAAGAAAGCCAATAAATCAGGAATTTGGGGATGTTTACCTAGTTTTTCTAATAGCTCTGCTTCCTGTTCAAATAGTTGAATACATTTTTGCAATGCACCGCTATTTTGTGATAAAGGTAAAAATTGCTTAATCACACAAGAGCTATTTCTTCTATTTTGATCAACACCAATAAAAGTCCGCCCAAAACCGCCTTCTCCAAGATAACTATGGGCGCGATAACGTTCAGTTAATAATAACTTTTGTCCGCATTTCTGACAAAAATTAGTAAGTTGAGTATTTTGGTGAAGGCAATCAGGGTTAAAACATTTCATAATGATGGATAAAAATAATTAATTGATATTATACAATTTTACTGCAAGATGTTTCTATACCGTCACAAAGGGACAAGTCAGGGATTTTCTGATTATTATAAGACAAAATCATTGATTTTAGTTAAATCCCCGACCTTTGATGGCGGAAAAGGTGGGGGATTTTACCATTGTTCCTTTTAAGGTTAAAAGCCTTGAAATAAATTTCAGTAGAGAGACGCGCTATGTAACCCCCTCTACGCTAAAACCCGTTTTAAGGGGTTAATGAAGACAGGAAGAAAGCCCTGAAGGGCTTACTACAAAAGAGTATCGGTCATTCAGCCAATTGATAACAAAATAAATTGTCGAGCCTGGAGCGATCGCACCCCGTCTAAATCCAGTTGGCTTTGAGCTAAAATTTCCTCAACAGTTCGAGGAGATTCTGTGTTTTCATCGCAGGCTTTGAGAAACTCAAATTCTGCATCAGATAAACTCACAATTTGATAATTGTAATCAAATAAATTCTGACTCGGCCACCCATTCATACAAGGACTACGCTCAGGAATTGCTGCTAATAACGCTTGATCATTTGACCAAGTATTCCGAGGTAAAGGTGAACGTCCGAGGAAAAATTCATAATGACTAATTTCAGGATCAAGAAGTTCAATTAAACGATATCGTTGGCGATCGCTTAAATCCTTTGACCGTTCACGTAACTCCGGTGAATTACCAATTAATCGCTCTAAATTCCAATAATTAGGATTAGAAAAACCAATAAACTCTAAACCTGACGCATCAATTAACTCAAATAAACTATTAATATTGTAGTCAATTTCCTGGGGATGAACATACATATCAGCAAAACATTCATCTCGTTGATTTTCTAATCCCCAGCGTTGAGATTCATATTTAACTAACCGATTATTTTCCGGGAGAGCTTCAAAAATTTGACGACCAATTTTAACTCCATCTTTATAATCCCCTTGTTTATTTCCTTGTAATAAAGCGATCGCGTTCTGCATCAATTGAATTTCCCAGCGTCCCAATTCAGCATAAACAAAAATGTGCATTAACCCCCCCGGTGCTAACTTTAATGCTAGGGTTTGAATGCCCCGAATCGGATCAGGTAAATGGTGCAAAACGCCAACACAGTTAATAAAATCAAACTGTCCCTCTAACTGGGTTGCATCATAAAGACTTAAACGGCGAAATTCAGGTGAGGGTGTTCCGGGGGTAGAAATTCCAGACCGACGACAGCGTTCTTGCGCCGTTTGAATGGCCCCTTCACTCAAATCAATTCCCAGTACCGACGCTTCTGGGTTGAGTTGAATTAAATACTCCGTACTCGAACCCGTCCCACACCCGGCATCTAAAATGCGAATATCAAGATGTTTGGGTTTTTGACCCGTGCAAAAACTATAAGCTGCTGGCCAAGACCATCGCCAGTTGTACCCTGGCGGGGGTTCATCTAACAGGGGGTCAGGAGGAAAGGGATAGGTATCATAAAGCCGTTTAACCGCAGAACTAACTTCTTCCATCGTTTTAACTCAATTAAGCATTAAGATTGATTCATGTTGACCGTTGGCTGTTGGGTGCTGGGGTTGACGGTTGACCGACAACCCGCAACCGACCTCTGAGAGCGTAACAAAACTTATTCTTTTTTCTCAGATAACATCACCCAAGTCTATACAATAATTGTCGGTACGCTTTTTTATAAATGTCTGGTAATCAGCCAAAATTCATTTTAATCTGAAAGATTAAACTGGCAACAACTCAAGCACGATGATCGGGTGGAAGGCATTCTTATATTTAGCCAAAACTAATCCGTTTATTGTTTGAGAACAGTACCATACTTCAGGTTCCATGCTGTAACGATTCAGATAGGGAGCGACAGAGATCGAATGAGTGTAAAGGCAAGTGGTGGAAGCTCAGTTGCGCGTCCGCAACTCTATCAAACCGTACCCGTTGCAACCATTTCCCAAGCGGAGCAACAAGATCGCTTTTTGGGTAAAAGCGAATTAAGTGAACTGGCAACCTATTTCAGTTCTGGCGCAAAGCGTTTAGAAATTGCTCAAATTCTGACGCAAAACGCCGAATTGATTGTCTCCCGTGCCGCAAACCGGATTTTCACGGGCGGTTCACCTCTAGCATTCTTGGAGAAACCGACGGAAACTCCCACTATGGCAATGGCCACAGTTGGGGGAGGTGAAGTCAACCTCACCGAAGGCATGAAACTGGGAACTATTTCCTATGTGGATAACAAAGGTGGCGGTCTGTTCGAGGGTTTAAGATCAATTTTTGTGGATGCGGGAGCAGGGCCAGCCGTATTTTTACCCCCTGGGTTCCGGCCAATTAACGTTTCTCGTTATGGCCCTGGGAACATGACCAAATCCCTGCGGGATTTAAGCTGGTTCTTGCGTTATACAACCTACGCAATTGTTGCCGGAGATCCGAATCTGATCGCCGTTAACGTGCGGGGACTGCGGGAAATTATTGAAAATGCCTGTTCTAGTGCGGCGACTTTAGTAGCCCTCCAAGAAATGCGTCGGGCAGCGTTAGGCTATTTGAAAGGCGATAAAGATACTCAAGAAATCGCCCTGCAATACTTCAATGTGTTAATCACAGAATTTGAAGCGTCAGCCCCTGCTAACAAAGTCCGGCAACGTCCTAGCAGTGACCACCAAGGGTTAGCGCTGCCTCAAATTTACTTCAACGCCGCCGAGCGACGTCAGAAGTTTGTGATGAAACCCGGACTGTCTTCGACGGAAAAACAAGATGTGGTGAAAGCCGCCTATCGCCAAGTGTTTGAACGGGATATTACCCGCGCCTACAGTTTGGGGATTTCCGACTTAGAATCCAAAGTGAAAAACAGCGAAATCTCGACTAAAGAGTTTATCCGCCGTTTAGGTAAATCTCCGTTATACCGGAAACAGTTCTATCAACCCTTTGTCAATAGTCGGGTGGTGGAACTGGCAGCCCGTCACTTCCTGGGTCGGGGTTTAAGTTCTCCTGAAGAATTTAGCAAATATTTCTCGATTGTGTCCAAAGGTGGCTTAGGCCCCTTAGTGGATGCAATGGTGGATTCTCAAGAATATTCGGATTATTTCGGGGAAGAAACCGTTCCCTATTTGCGGGGTTTGGGTCAAGAAGCCCAAGAATGTCGCAACTGGGGGCCGCAAATTGACCTGTTTAACTACAGTGCACCCTTCCGCAAAGTGCCCCAGTTTGTCACACTGTTCGCAGACTACAAACAACCTCTGCGGGATCAACACGTTTACGGAACTGGGAATGATCCTCTGGAAATCCAGTTCGGTGCTATTTTCCCGAAAGAAACCCGAAATCCCAGCAATCGTCCAGCACCCTTTGGCAAAGATACCCGTCGGATTCTGATTCGTAATGGGGCAGGTATTGATAACCAGTTAAGCAACCCCGCCGCACGGGGCAACAATCCCGGTTCTTTAGGGCCCAAAGTGTTCAAACTGGATCAACTGCCTGGGGGTTATATTAGCAGTCGGTTCAAGCGCAGTGGTAGCAGCAAAGGAACCAGTGTTAATTATTCCGAAACCTCTACCCAAGCGTTAATTCAGGCAGCCTATCGCCAGGTGTTTGGTCGGGAACTGTATGCGGGTCAACGCCAAACCGTTGCTGAAATTAAACTCGAAAACGGCGATATTACCGTTCGGGAGTTTATTCGCATCCTGGCTAAGTCTGATGTCTTCCGCAAGATGTATTGGACGTCGCTCTATGTCTGTAAAGCGATTGAATACATCCATCGTCGTCTGTTAGGTCGTCCCACCTACGGTCGTCAGGAAATGAATGCCTATTTCGATCTTTGCTCCAAAAAAGGCTTCTATGCTTTGGTGGATGCAATTCTCGATAGTCAGGAATACAACGAAGCCTTTGGGGAAGATACGGTTCCTTATGAACGGTATTTGACTCCGGGTGGTGTGTCCTTGCGGACAGGTCGTGTTGCGGCATTTGCTGAGAAAAAACCGGTGGGGACAGAAGTTATTACGCCTCGGTTTATCGAACTAGGTACTCCTGAAATTAAGGGTGAGATTGAATTAGACAATCGCATCGCTCAAGGCGTCAGCAAGCGTCGTCAACAAAGCAAAGTGTTCAAGCTGACGACAACGACGGATAAAGTGGCTCTGAAGACTTTAATTCAAGCGGTTTATCGTCAAATCTTTGAACGCAATATTGATCCCTATGTGACCAAAAATGAGTTTACTGCTCTGGAAAGTAAACTGGGGAACAATGAAATTAACCTCAAAGAGTTCGTTGAGGCGTTGGGAAGCACTTCTCTGTATATCAAAGAGTTCTATACCCCCTACCCCAATACGAAGGTGATTGAGTTGGGAACCAAGCACTTCTTAGGTCGTGCACCGCTTAACCAAGCAGAAATCCGGGTGTATAACCAAATCCTGGCTGCTAACGGGTTGAAAGGATTTATTAACGCCATGGTGAACAGTGTGGAATATGCTCAACTGTTCGGGGAAGATACTGTTCCCTATCGTCGTTATCCCACCTTACCTGCGGCTAACTTCCCGAATACCGAACGCTTGTATAACCAATTAACCAAGCAAAACGATGAGTTAGTGGTTCCTAGTTTTGAACCTGTGGCGGCCGCTGACCGCAGCTAACGAAAACGAGTTTTCAGGCTATTCGTGAAAATTTGATCAATTTGATCCCTCTGTATTATTACGGAGGGATTTTTATTGCTGGAAACAGCTTGTTTACCCGTTTTGGCAATACAATCCTATCAATAAAAATATTTACCCTTGATACAAGGATACAAATTATGGCTTTAACAGAACTGCAAAAGCGTAAGTTTAAAGCGGCTTTTGACTCTCAGGATGTTGATGGCAGTGGAGTATTAACGGATAGAGACTTTGATGGTTTTCTCGCCCAGATCCAACGAGGTATTCCTGTAAGTGGCCGACTAATATCAAGCTTACACTCACAGTGGTACGAAATACAGTCCAAAGCAGATCTTAATGGAGACGGGGAAGTAACCCTCGAAGAATGGTATCAATATCTTGACGATGTGATCCATGACGAGGATCGGTTTAACCGACAGATCGTGAAAACAATACAAACACTTTTGAACTCCCTAGATGCTGATGGAGACGGGGAGATCACTAACGATGAGTATCTAATCTTTTCGAGGTCTGTAGGTGTAGGAAGAGGTGATGCACTCACTGCATTTGAAAAGCTTGATAGTAATGGTAAGCTGTTGTGTATTTAAACTGTGATTATAGCATTACCTTTGTTTTTAAGTTTACGTCCCCATTTAATAGATAACTGTCCTTCATTTAAAAGCTGATGTAATAAACACTCTAGCTCATCAACTGATTTAAAGAGTCGATGAGCTATATATTCTTTAGCTGAATGCCAGACTAATTCAATTAAATTATAATCTGGACTATATGCTGGAAGAAATTCTAAATAGACATTCGGCATTTCTGCTTTAATTTTTTCTAGGTACTCTTCTTTTTTGTGAAAACTTGCATTGTCAAGAATAATCAGGATCTTAGCTCCTTTTTCTACAAATTCTTCTGCTTGATTTCCCGCTAATACCCATTCATAAATTAGCTCTTGATAAAAACTTTTTAACACTTGATAAAAATTATCTGCATTTCCTTTATCCAGAAATTCTACAAATCTTTTTTTATCCGAGTACCTCAATCCTCCCATCACATTAACTCTTCCTTTCCTCCTGTCTCCTCTAATCTGTTTCCTCTTCCCTTTTTTACACCAATTCTTTCTTTTTATCACTCTTAAATTAAATCCACTTTCATCCCAAAACCATACCTGTAATTGTTCTGGACTTTCTTTTGCTATTTTCAAATATTCTTCTATTTTATCTTTAAATAATTTTCTTTTTTCTGGATCTCTTTTCTCTTCTAAGCTATACTTTGCCCACAAATAAACATACTTTTTTTCCTTTAATATCTTTCTCACTTGTGAACTACTTAATTTGATTCCTGTGATTTGTTCTAAATAAGTTGCCAATCTTTCTCCTGTCCATCTCCCAAATTCATATCCTAATTCTTCCGGTTCTTTTTCTACTGTTTCTAATAATATCTCTATATATTTGTCTGTGGCTTTTCTATAATTTCCTTTCATTCTTTCATCTTTTAGGCTTTCTAATTTGTCAGGGTCTCCATGTACACACCAATAACATACTTTGTTTAATGAGCAGCCCAAAAACTTGGCAATTTCACTTTGCTTTTTACCATCATTTAGCAATAATAAAATCAAGATTCTTTCTCGGATTTGTCCATTTTCTTCCTCTTTCAATCTTTTCTGTAGTTTCTCTACTTGCTTTTCATTTAAATGATTTTTAGCAGGCATCTTTTGATTGATTTTTCTAAACTTGGTTTTTCATTATACCCTATTTAGATGCTTAACAGCTTAATGGTAGTATCTCCATCGATGAACTGATAGGACATATCGAACAGTTCTATTTGAACGAAGACGACGAAGATGCTCCGAGTAATTGGCTATTTGGCAACTTCTAAGCGGTGACTCAGCTACTGCAAGAAAGGCAAAAATTGATCTCCGTTTGAGCTTGTTACCTGAAAAAAAGGGTGAAAGTTGAAAGTAGAGAGCCTCTTAAACTTTACCCTTTTTTCTGCTTTCCGTTCACATTTTTTGGTAATATAACGCTATGGAATTATTAATTAATGACCAAGAGCGAAAAAATTGCAGATAAAAGATTATTGTGGGAAATTCCAGCAGCTTTTTTATCTTTTATATTTTTCAAAACAGTTAGGTTATTGCTACGGACTCTAGCTAATATCAATGCAAGTCTTAACAAAAAAACAGTCTTTAGATGGCTAGTGTACTCTGATGAACTTCTCAAAAAACCTTTAATATTACCCTCGATTTTAGTGACTGGGCCCCGGTGGAACCCTCATGCGATTGCTGCTGGTCTTGGCCCTTTTGAGGTGAAAGAATCCTTAGCTGTAGAGGTCAAATCCTGTATCACTTCAGCCAAATCATGGAGTATAGGAATCTATACATTTCCTCAAGCCGCATCGATTCAACATATACCCTCTCATGATTTAAACCTTAAGGAAGAATGGACTCAATTAAAACTGAACCCCGGCAAATATACTTTAGGTTTAAGATACTATCATTGGTCAGAGTCTATTAATTTACCAGCTATCAAAATAGATGAAAATAAAGTAACTGAGACTCAATCCATTCCTATTAATGATGTTAATAATTACCTGGAAAATTTAACCAAACGCGATCATATTTTTTATCGATGTCTAAATTATTATATATTCACTCTACTGATTTGCCAAAAATGGTTATCCAAAGAATGGGTTAGGAAAGAATATTTACCAGTGGGCGACACAAATAACGAGTTTTTCTATGGAGTTGTTTATAAAAATTATTCTTTTTGTGTGGAAATTAAGATAATATTACTTGATAACTATGATATAGCAATCCTAAATAGGTTGTGGCAAAATCCCATACATAAAAATTTTGGGGAAATCAAAAATTTGACCCTGAGCGAAAAACTCGAATAGCCACTTAATTACTTTAAAAGATGGGCATAAATGATAAAATTTTCTCACGAAATTTTTGGTTTGTAACCAAATATCTTCTACAGGATTTTGTTCAGGTGCATTGGGGGCAAAATTTAGACAAGTAATCCGCCATTCTTCTTCCGATAAATTTTGATTAACTTCAGTTAAATAATCTCTAAACTTTTGAGAACAATGATAAGTGGCATTATCCCAGACTATAGCTAACCTTTTCCCCGGATTTTGCTGCTGTAAATACTGGATAAAGTCTACGGTATTTTCTGTATTTCCCGCCGCATAACCTTTGATAATAAATTCTTTCGTTTGGTAATCTAAAGCTCCATAATAAGTTTGCCTTTCTTTTTGATTTTTGATCGGAATTTCTATTCTTCTATCTGTTCTTCCCCACACATACCCTAAAATATCTCCCCAGAGAAGATGACATTCATCAATCATAAACACCGTCAGCTTTCCCGCCTCTATTTCTTCTTTCCAACTCGCTAACTTTTTTTCAATTTCTTCCTTTTTCTCTTGGACTAACTGCTCATTCTTAGCCGGATTCTTCTTTTGGCTTTTTTTCCAACTGATGCCAGCCTCTTCCAGCAAGCTATAATAACTTTGATGGGATTGAAACACGACTCCATACTCCCTTTCTAACAAAACTTGTAAATCAGACAATCTTAACCAATCTCTTTCCCTTAATTCTTCAATAACTTTCTGTTTATCTTCGGGACTTAGATAGCCTTTTCTTCCTTTATATTGGAGTTTTAAACTCTCTACTCCTTCCACAAGAACCCGATTTTTCCACTGGCTAATAAATCCTTTATAACTTGTAATAAGTCTTGAATTTCCCGGTAGGCTTTCCCTTGTAATTTGAGTTTGACAGCGATCGCTCTTTTAATTTCTCTAGGATCTTTTGTCTGATTGATAAAATTGTCTATTTCGTTGATTAGATTCATTTTCCGTTGCCAGCTTTGGAGGATTATTGCTAACCTTACATTTATTATAACTCATTTGGAAGTGCTATAACCGCATTTCCTACTTCCTGAATTTTCGCGGTTTAAGTGTTCCTGTAGACACCGCCTGTTCCAGTTCCCTCGTTGCCCTTCATCTAGGTGTTAATGCGCTCAAAGACAGCGAATGTGACATGGTAATGGTGGGAGGAATTAGCGTTTTAAATACACCGACAGTCTTCATCCAAATGAGTCAATTAGGGATGTTGTCTCCTACAGGACAGTGCCAAACTTTTGACCAGGATGCTGATGGTTATGTTCGAGGAGAAGGGGCAGGAATCATATTATTAAAACCTCTGACAAAAGCGATTGAGGATCGAGATCATATTTATGCTGTGATTAAAGGCAGTGCCGTTAATCATGGAGGAAAATCACGGACTCTGAGTTCTCCCAATATTTATGCTCAAGCCCAAGTGATTCGGGCTGCTTATACTAATGCTAATGTCCCCCCTAATACAGTTTCTTATATTGAAGTTCATGGTACTGGGACACCTTTGGGAGATCCGATTGAAGTTAACGCGCTTAAACGAGGATTTAGACAACTCTATGAACAATATAAATTTCCAGAATCGCCAAAACATTATTGTGGTTTAGGGACAGTTAAAACTAATATTGGACATTTGGAAGGGGCGGCGGGAATTGCTGGACTGATTAAAGTTCTTTTAGCAATGAAGCATAAAAAATTGCCTAAGATTCTCAATTTTAAGCGATTAAATCCCCGCATTGAGTTAGAAAATAGCCCTTTTTATATCGTTGATGAAAACCAAGAATGGCAGCCCTTAAAAACCGAATCAGAGGAAATAATTCCCCGACGGGCAGGTGTTAGTTCCTTTGGGGTTGGAGGTGTGAATGCTCATGTTGTTCTGGAAGAAGCACCACAGCCAGAAATTCAAAAGGCAGAAATTGAAGAGCGTCATGAGCACATTTTAACTCTTTCTGCCAAGAATGAGAAAGCATTGGAAGAATTGGTCAAAAAATATCAAGTTTATTTGCAGTCAAATCAAGAAGTATCCATCGCCGATATTTGTTTTACCGCAAATACAGGACGCACCCCTTTTGAAAAAAGATGCTTCTTTGTCGCTGAATCTAATGTTGAATTACAGAAACAACTGCAAACTTTCGTCAAGATTAATCAGAGAAACGGACAGAAAACAGGAAAAGGAGAAAAACCTAAAATAGCGTTTTTGTTCACTGGCGAAACTTCTGATTTTGTGAACATAGGATGGCAGTTGTACCAAACTCAACCTACTTTTAGAAAAACCCTAGAACAATGTGACAAAATTCTGCAACCCTACCTAGAAATCCCCTTGTTGCAATTCCTTTATCCCACTGTAGAGACGCGCCATGCAACGTCTCCAGTTGCCGTATTTGCCATCGAGTATGCTTTAGCTCAATTGTGGCAATCTTGGGGCGTTAAACCCGATGTGGTTATAGGTTATGGTGTAGGGGAATATGTGGCTGCAACTGTCGCCGGAGTATTCAGTTTAGAAGCAGGTTTGAAACTAATAGCAACAAGATCAAGGTTAAGGCAGCAGTTCCCTCGGAGTGGAGAAATATCCCATAATTTAGATTCTCCTAATCGTAAATATCAGCTAGAGGAGTTGCAAACTGTAGCCCAAGAAATCACCTACAGTCAACCTCAGATCCCTATAATTTCTAATATTACCGGACAACAGGAAACGGATAAAATTGCCACCCCAGAATATTGGGTAAACGACTTGTGGCAACCTGTCCGTTTCAGTGACGGGATAAAAACTTTGCATCGGGCTGGATATCAACTCTTCTTAGAAATTGGAGTGCAGCCAATACAGCCTGAAAATGTGGGGGTGTGGTTGCCAACCTTATCTGCTTTTAAAGACAATTGGCGACAGATGCTTTTGAATTTAGGACAATTTTATATCAAAGGAATAAATGTCGATTGGTCGGGGTTTTACCGCGATTATCCCCGTCACAAAGTTGCGTTGCCAACCTATCCGTTTCAAAGACAACGTTATTCGCTGAAAACTTCGGAAAATGAACAGGGAAAAGACGTTGAAAATAACACCAGTCAACTTGTCAATTTATTCAATCAAATTGATATCAATTTATTAGCTGAGGATTTGAAGGACAATGAACACTTGACCGAACAAGAGAAAAAACTGCTCCCTAAACTGCTAAAAATTTTAAGCAATCGGTATAAACAAGATAGTAAATGTTCCGAACAAGAAACGGGGATTTTGCAACAACTGGAAAAAACTCCAGAAAGAGAACGCCTCCAGCTAACGATAAATTATCTGCAAGGTGTGGTTGCTCAATTATTAAGATTGAATGACTCGCAAATTCCCGATTCACAGTTAGGATTTTTTGATTTAGGCTTAGACTATTCGATGATACTGGAACTCGGAGATTTGTTACAGAAAAGTTTTGGTTGTTCTGTAACAGTCACCACCTTGTCAGAACATTTTAATATCCAAAAACTGGCTAATTATTTAATTCAAAGTGTTTTTAGAGGAGAAATAGAGCAAAAATTTTTAAACATTAACCCAAATTATCAAACTGAAACTAAAAATTCAACAGGGGTTAAGGATGAAATAGAATTTCTCACTGAAGAAGCTATCGCTAATGCTATACAAGAAGAAGCGATCGCACATCAAATTCAAAATGAACTCCAAGACATCCAACTTTTACTAGAGGGAATATAAAATGGCTAAGATTACCCAACAGACAGAACAACAAATGATTTCTTCCGAGCAAGTGCTTCAAACGATCAAAGAAATGCGAAATAGACTCGAAGCACTCAATAGAGAAAAAACAGAACCGATTGCAATTATTGGTCTGGGTTGTCGATTTCCAGGTAATGCCAATAACCCGGAAGCATTCTGGAGTTTACTGCAACAAGGAATTGATGTTGTTGGGGAAGTACCACCGGGCAGATGGAACGTTGATGATTATTACGATCCCAACCCGGAAACACCAGGGAAAACCTACACCAAACAAGGAGGTTTCCTTCAGCAAGTTGACCAATTTGATCCTTTATTTTTTGGGATTTCTCCGAGAGAGGCAGCGAGTTTAGACCCACAACAAAGACTACTTTTAGAAGTGACTTGGGAAGCTTTGGAAAACGCAGGACAAACACCAACAAAACTGAGGCATAGCCAAACGGGTATCTATGTAGGAATTTGCACAGATGACTATAGGGAACGATTTACTAATCTAGACAACCTATCCTCAGTTGATGCTCACTCTGGCACAGGTAATGCTCGCAGTATGGCCGTCGGTCGCATTTCCCATTTCCTGGGTTTACAAGGGCCGAATATTCAGTTAGATACGGCTTGTTCTTCTTCTTTAGTAACAGTACATTTAGCTTGCCAAAGTTTGCGTTTAAAAGAATGTAATCTCGCCCTTGCTGGGGGAGTGAATCTAATTTTATCGCCTGTAAGCACCATTGGTCGTTGCCAATTAAAAGCATTAGCCCCCGATGGACGCTGCAAAACCTTTGATGCTTCGGCAGACGGTTATGGTCAGGGAGAAGGATGTGGAATGGTAGTCCTGAAACGTCTTTCCGATGCTATCGCTGATGGCGACACAATTTTAGCAGTAATTAGAGGTTCTGCTATTAACCATGATGGCCCTAGTAGCGGTCTTACAGTCCCGAACAAAATGGCTCAGAAAGATGTAATTCAGCAAGCTTTAAAAAATGCTAAAGTTGAACCTCATCAAGTTAATTATGTGGAAGCTCACGGCACAGGAACATCCTTGGGAGACCCAATAGAACTTGAATCTTTAGCCACAGTTTATGGGCAAAACCGACCGATTAATCAGCCCTTGGTTGTCGGTTCCGTGAAAACCAATTTTGGGCATTTAGAAGCCGCCGCCGGAATTTCTGGTTTAATTAAAATAGTTTTATCGCTTCAGAATCAAGAAATACCGCCCCATTTGCATCTAAAAACACCCAATCCCCATATTCCTTGGCATCAACTTCCTTTGGTAATTCCAACTTCATGTATTCCCTGGAATCGAGGAAATCAGCCTAGAATTGCCGGGATTAGTGCTTTTGGAATTAGTGGGACAAATGTGCATCTAATTCTTGAAGAGGCACCAGAACCCGTCAAAACTGAAAAGTCTTTAGAGCCTAAATTCAACCTCTTAACTTTTTCAGCAAAAACTCAGAAAGCCCTTGAAGAATTAAGGATTGATTATGTTAATTATCTGCAAAACCATCCAGAATTAGAGTTAGGAGATATTTGTTATACAGTAAATGCGGGACGTTCTCATTTTAATCATCGATTAGCTGTGATTGCGTCTAATAAAATTGAACTGACTACTAAACTGAAAAACTTAGCCACAAATCAAGAAATTTCTGGAGTATTTTCGGGTCAAATCTCTAGTCACGCAGGTTCACCCAAAATAGCCTTTCTGTTTACGGGTCAGGGTTCCCAATTTGTCAATATGGGTTTACAGTTGTACCAAACTCAACCTACTTTTAGAAAAGCTCTAGATCAATGTGACGAAATTCTGCGCCCTTATTTAGAAATCCCTTTATTGCAAGTTCTCTATCCCACTGTAGAGACGCGCAATGGCGAGTCTCTACTTGATCAAACTATCTACACCCAACCCGCTTTATTTGCGATTGAGTATGCTTTAGCTCAGTTGTGGCAATCTTGGGGGATTAAACCTGATGCAGTTATGGGTCATAGTGTAGGGGAATATGTGGCTGCAACCGTCGCTGGAGTATTCAGTTTAGAAGCAGGTTTAAAACTGGTAGCAACCAGGGGAAAATTAATGCAGCAGTTGCCAACTGGTAGCGAAATGGTGTCAGTTTTGGCAACAGAATCTCAAATCAAAGAATTAATAACTCCCTACAATTCACAAGTTAATATTGCTGCGATTAATGGCCCGGAAAGTGTTGTCATTTCTGGTCTTAGTGAAGCCATCCAAGAAATTTGTAGCCGATTAACTGAGATGGGAATTAAAACCAAACCTCTGCAAGTTTCCCATGCTTTCCACTCGCCTTTGATGGAACCGATGTTAGCAGAGTTTGAACTGGCAGCTAAAGAGGTTACTTACAATCAGCCGGGGATACCGCTAATTTCTAATGTTACAGGACAGTTAGCAACACAAGAAATAGCAACTCCTGAATATTGGGTGAACCATATCCGACAACCTGTCCGTTTCAGTGATGGGATGCAAACTCTTGATCAGCAAGGATATAAACTATTTTTAGAAATTGGAGCCAAGCCAATTTTGTTAGGAATGGGTCGGCAATGTTTGCCAGAAAAGCAGGGAATTTGGTTGCCAAGTTTACGTCCGCCTCAAGAAGATTGGCAACAAATTATCTCTAGTTTAGGACAACTTTATATCCAGGGCGTGGCAATAGATTGGTCAGGCTTTAACCGGGATTATTCCTGTCATAAAGTAGCATTGCCAACTTATCCCTTTCAACGACAACGGTATTGGTGGGAAATCGAGAAAAACCAACAGCAACCCCAGGATGAAACAGTCTCTACACCGATTATTAATTTGCTGAATCAAGGTGCAACACAACAGTTAGTTCAGGAGGTAGAACTGGCGGGGGAATTAACAGAACAAGAGCGACAATTGTTACCAAAATTATTGGAACTTCTGGTTAAACGACAGCAGAATTATTTAGAGTTCAAAGGGGGAACTGTTCACGAATATTACAATGCGGTTGCCACTTTGGGCCAAGAACAAGTTGGAAGTCAAACCGATGGATTAGCAGAATCCCCTTATTTAACTTTTGGTTTGTTTCCCGAAAAAGTCCCTGGTTTTTCTTGGATTAAATGTCTCACCGAAGCCAATCAAGAACAATCTCGTGAGATGATTGTTGAGTCTCAAAAAGAGTTGAGAAAGCTCCTATTTGCTTTAGTTGATTTTTCCAAATGTCAAAAGGTTTTAGACTTTGGTTGTGGCTATGGTTCCGATTTGATTCAATTGGCAGAAAGATATGAACATTTGCAGCTAACTGGATATACAATTTCTAGCGAACAGGCTAAGTTTGCTCTGCAAAGAGTTACTAAAAGTCAACTTCAAGAACGGGTAAAAATCTTTAATCGAGATAGTGCTAAAGATAACTTTACCGACCTATATGATTTGGTATTTGGGTTTGAGGTTTCCCACCATATTCTCGATAAAAAGTCGTTATTTGCTAATATCGGCAATCATTTGAACGACCAGGGATATTTAGTGTTAGCTGATTTTATCTCTAATAGCGATTTTGCCATCGATCATCAGGAAACTTCTTCTTACTTTATTACTAAATCCGAGTGGGTAGAACTTTTGTCTGAACATCAACTTCAGTTAGTGGGTGCGATCGATGTTAGCCCAGAAATTTCTAACTTTTTGTATGACCCAGACTTTGAGCAACATTTAGAACAGTTGTATCAAAAAAATAGAGATGAAAATGTAAAATCTGGGTTTAAGTCTTACTATCAGTTAGGTAAAGTTTTGAGTAAGGAATTGGCGAGCTATGTGTTGCTGACGGCTCAAAAACAACAGCATTTATCAAAACAGGAAATAGCCGAATGGAATCAACAAATGCTGGCGCAATTGTCATCTTACTCCGAGGTGACACCCCAACGCTGGCTTTATGAATTGAAATGGCAACCTCAGAAACACTCAACTCCCCCAGAACAAACGCCAGCACGGATAACCGGAAATTGGTTACTGTTCATAGAAGCGGGTGCTGTAGCAACAGAATTAAAGCAAAAATTAGCAGAAAAATCTGTGATAGTTTCTCCGGGTTTGAGCTATAAAAAAATCAGCGCTAAACATTACCAAATAAACCCCACGATACCAGAAGATTTTAAACAACTGTTGCAGGATATTCTTGCTCAAGATTTACCACTTCAGGGGATTGTTCATCTGTGGAGTTTGTCAACAAGTGCCGGTGAATTAGAAACGGCTTTAGAATATAGTTGCGGTAGTTTGCTACACTTAGTACAAGCTTTGATACAGATAAAAGAACCACAAATACCGCCTCTGTGGGTAGTTACCCAAAGTGCAGGAAATGTTCAACAAACACCCGTCTGGGGATTAGGTCGAGTAGTCACTTTGGAACATCCAGAATTGCAATGTCGGTTACTCGATTTACCAGCAGATATCGAAGCTGAAGAAGTGGCGAAGGTGCTATATCAAGAATTAACATTAACTACAACAGAAACCCAAATTTCCTACACACAAGACTCGCGGCAGGTAGCACGATTGGTACGCCGAGAACCGCAAGCAGCGGCAGAGAAACGAGACATTAATATCGTCCCTGAAGCCAGTTATTTAATTACAGGTGGATTAGGAGCTTTGGGATTACAAACCGCTAAGTGGTTGGTGGATAAAGGCGCTAAATATTTGGTACTGGTTGGGCGCAAAGAACCTTCAGAAAAAGCACGACAAACGATCGCTCAATTAGAGCAGTTGGGAGTACAAGTCTCGGTGTTATTGGCAGATATTTCTGTGGCAGAAGATGTGGCTAATCTTTTCAAACAAATTCAAGTATCTTTGCCACCTTTGCGGGGTGTAATTCATGCTGCTGGAGTTTTAGATGATGGGGTTTTACAACAGATGAATTGGCAACGTTTTGTTAAAGTAATGGCTCCAAAAGTTCAAGGTGCATGGCATCTACATCAGTTAACTCAGGAATTACCCTTAGATTTCTTTGTTTGTTTTTCTTCAGCAGCGTCGGTTTTAGGTTCAACAGGGCAAGGAAATTATGCGGCAGCAAATGCGTTTTTGGATGGTTTGGTTCACTATCGGCGCAGTTTGGGTTTACCCGGTTTAAGTATTAATTGGGGTGCTTGGGCAGAAACGGGCATGGCATCTCGTTTGGCAAGTCAGTTCCAAAGTCGGATTCGTTCTTTGGGGATGGGTAGTATTCTACCGGAACAGGGATTACAAATTTTGACACAATTATTAGAAGAAGCGGCGACGCAAGTAACGGTGGTGCCGATTGATTGGGATCGATTTACAGCTACGTTACCTTCTGGAATGAAACTGCCGATTTTGGAGGAAATGGAATGTTATTACAGGCAGGATTACAGGCAAGATGCCTGTTCCACAGAACAAACTGAACATAACCCATTTTTGTTAGAATTGAAGACTGCAAAACAAGGCGATCGCACTCAATTAATGACAAATTATTTGCAGAGTTTGGTAGCTAAATTACTAGGATATCCTGACCCAGAAATGTTAGATTCACAGTTAGGATTTTTTGATATGGGAATGGATTCTTTGCTGTCTTTAGAACTCAGGAATCTGTTGCAAACCCGTTTAGGTTGTGCGGTGTCGGCTACGGTTTTATTTGAATACACAAATATTGAGGCTCTCGCTGAATATTTAACAACAGAGGTTTTGGCAGAAAAGTTAGAAGCGACGATTCAGAATACCGATTCCCAGCAGATAGAACAGCCTTCTGTTTCCGGTGAGGAAGTAACTGATGCGATCGCCCAAAAATTCCAACAAATCCAAAACCTACTTAATCAGGGGTTATGATATGAATCAACCGCTTTCATCTCAACAGTTACTTGAACTTTTAGAGCAAGTTCACAATAAATTGGAGGCAGTTGAACGGGAAAAAACCGAACCCATTGCAATTATTGGTGTAGGTTGTCGATTTCCCGGTAACGTCAACGATCCGGCTTCATTTTGGCAGTTATTACGCAAAGGTGTAGATGCGGTCACAGAAATCCCATCAGACCGATGGGATATTGAAGCTTTCTATGATCCCGATCCCAAAACACCTTTGAAAGCTTATACAAAACAAGGTAGTTTCCTTCAGCAAATAGACCAGTTTGATCCTTTATTTTTTGGGATTTCTCCGAGAGAAGCAGCGAGTTTAGACCCACAACAAAGACTGCTTTTAGAGGTGACTTGGGAAGCTTTGGAAAATGCAGCAATAGCACCCCATCAACTCAAAAATAGTCGCACGAGTGTTTATGTTGGCATTTGCACAGACGATTATGTATCTAACCAAATCATCAACGCAACAACTCGATTAGTCACCCAAGCACTTACAAATCAAGAAGTTTCTACCTCTGTTGATGCCTACACTGGTATCGGTGGTGCTCGTAGTATTGCAGTGGGTCGAATTTCCCATTTTCTCGGATTACAAGGGCCGAATATTCAGTTAGATACCGCCTGTTCTTCTTCTTTAATTGCTGTACATTTGGCGTGTTGTGGTTTGCGTTTAAAAGAATGCAATCTCGCTCTTGTGGGTGGAGTTAACTTGATTTTGTCCCCAGGAAATACAATTGCTCGCTGCCAAATGAAAGCTCTAGCGCCTGACGGTCGTTGCAAGACGTTTGATGCCACCGCAGATGGTTATGGTCAGGGAGAAGGATGTGGGATGGTCGTCCTCAAACGTCTCTCGGATGCTATCAGCGATGGGGATAGAATTTTAGCAGTGATTCGCGGTTCGGCAACCAACCATGATGGGCCGAGTGGTGGTTTGACAGTTCCTAATAAAAAGGCTCAAAAAGATGTGATTGAGCAAGCTTTGAAAAATGCTAGAATTGAACCCCATCAAGTTAGTTATGTAGAAGCTCACGGTACAGGCACAACTTTGGGTGATCCGATTGAATTAGAGGCTTTAGCAGCAGTTTATGGGAAAAACAGGCCTATCAATCAACCTCTAATTGTAGGTTCGGTGAAAACCAATTTTGGACATTTAGAAGCCGCTGCTGGAATTTCTAGTTTAATTAAAGTCGCTTTAGCAATTAAAAATCAGGAAATTCCCCCTCATTTACATTTTAATCAACCCAATCCTTATATCCCTTGGAATCAGATTCCTGTGGTGATTTCAACGAAAGTTATGCCTTGGGAAAAAGCGCCGCGTTTGGCGGGGGTGAGTTCCTTCGGCATGAGTGGCAGCAATGTTCATGTGATTTTGTCAGAAGCTCCAGAAACGGTTAAATCTGAAGAGGGTTTAAAGCGTCCTGTAAATCTGTTAATGCTGTCAGCGAAAACTGAAAATGCTCTCAAAGATTTAGTCTATCGATATCAAAATCATCTACAACTGTATCCCGAACAAAAATTACAAGATGTTTGTTTTACCGCTAATATGGGACGATCTCATTTTCAATATCGTTTAGCTTTATTAGCAACAACCTCTGCCGAACTTGGGGAAAAATTGGCAAATTTCCAGAGGGAAAATCAAGCATCGGGAGCATTTTATGGTCAAGTTCTGAATACGAGCAGACAACCTAAGATTGCTTTTCTATTTACAGGTCAGGGTGCTCAATATCATAGAATGGGATGGGATTTATATCAAACTCAACCTCGCTTTCGTGAAGTTTTGCAGGAATGCAATCGCATTCTACAACCTTATTTAGAAATTCCTCTCCTAGAAGCACTTTATTCTAATTTAGAAAATCCCGATCTTATTAACCAAACTGTTTATACTCAACCCGCCTTATTTGCCATTGAATATGCCTTATTCGAGTTATGGAAATCCTGGGGAATCAAACCAGATATTCTGATGGGTCATAGTGTGGGAGAATATGTTGCCGCAACTGTTGCCGGAGTTTTTAGTCTCGAAGAAGGTTTGAAATTAATTGCTGCTAGAGGAAGGTTAATGCAGTTAACCCAAGCGGGTGAAATGGTTTCAGTGTTAGCTTCAGAGTCGGTGGTTAGAAAAGCGATCACACCCTACAATTCACAAGTTTCTATTGCCGCTTTTAACGGGATTGAAAGTATCATAATTTCGGGAACCAAAGAAGCGATTAGGGCAATTTGTAGTCATTTAGAATCACAAGGAATCAAGACAAAGCAATTACAGGTATCTCATGCTTTCCATTCTCCATTAATGGAACCGATATTAACAGAATTTGCTGCGATCACTCAACAAATTACCTACAACTTGCCTCAAATTCCACTAATTTCTAATATTACAGGTCAGCAAAATGACCAAAGTATTGCCACCTCTCAATATTGGGTGCAACATCTCAGACAACCTGTAAAGTTTGCTCAGGGTATCGATACATTACATCAGCAGGGATATACAGTTTTTTTGGAAATTGGCCCTCAGCCGATTCTGTTAGGAATGGGTCGTCAATGTCTCCCTGGAAATAAAGCAATATGGTTGCCCTCTTTGCATCCACCTCAAATAGATTCCCAACAAACGTTTTCCAGTTTGGCACAGTTATATGTGCAAGGATTTAAAATAAACTATCCCTATAGAACAGACATCTTGCCTGTTAAAGTTTCCTTACCAACCTATCCCTTTCAACGGCAACGATACTGGATAGAATCGTTACAAGACACACAAAAAAAACTTACCTCCATTACCAGACAAAATAACATTTCTCCGCTTAAACAACTGAATCAAAAAGATATTGAAGAATTAGTTCAAAAGCTGGAAAAAACGGATAAATTTTCAGACAGCCAGCTAGAAATACTTGTTAATTCCTTAAATGATTTGACTAAAAAAGAGCAGAGTCAATTATCAGAACCTAATATTAAAGATTGGCTCTATAAAATTGAGTGGAAACCTTTAAATATTACTCAATCACATCATATTTTCCAACCGAGTCATTGGTTAATCTTTGCTGATTCCAAAGGATTAGGACAAGCCTTAAAGAATCAATTACAGCACCAAGGACATGAATGTAGTTTAGTTTATCGAGCCGATACCTATCAACATTCAGAGACAGGAATTTATCGACTAAATCCCGAACAGCCCCAGGAATTTGATCAACTCTATCAAGCTATTATTGAAAGCAGTACATTACCTTTACAAAAAATTATTCACTTGTGGAGTTTAGATGCTACTACCGAACAGAATTTAACCATTTCTGCCTTAGAAGAATTACAACTTTGGGGATGTGGTAGTGTAATCCACTGGTTACAAGCTGTAATCAAAAACTCCAAGACTATCTTACCGCAATTGTGGTTAATCACTAGAGGATCTCAGCCTGTATTAAACACAGAAAAAATAGCAGTTACTCAATCATCTTTATGGGGATTAGGTCGAGTAATTTCTTGGGAATATTCGCATCTTTGGGGAGGATTAATCGATTTAGATTCTCAAGGTTCACAACAGGAAATAGAAACATTATTGCAACTTGTAATAGACTCGCAAAAACAAGACCATCTCGCCCTACGCAGTGACCAATTATATAAAGCTTCTTTAGTTAAATATAACTTAAAGCCACAAAAAGTAGAAATGTCTTTCTATGAAGAAGCAACCTATCTAATTACTGGAGGATTAGGAGATTTAGGATTACATACTGCCGAGTGGATGGTGTCAAAGGGAGCCAAACATTTAGTATTAATAAGTCGTCGCCCAGCTTCTGAACAAGCACAGAAAAAAATTGAGAGATTAGAAACCGCAGGTGCTAGTATTCATATTTTTTCTAGTGATATCTCTATTGAAACCGATCTAAGCAAAATTATAGACAAAATTCAAACATCCTTACCGCCACTGCGAGGAGTAATTCATGCTGCTGGTATTTTGGATGATGGGATTTTACAAAATATGAGTTGGGAACGTTTTACTCAGGTGATAGCACCGAAAGTAAAAGGGGCTTGCCATCTACACAAACTCACGCAAAAACTATCACTAGACTTCTTTGTTTGTTTCTCTTCAATGGCTTCGTTACTCGGTTCCCCCGGTCAAGGAAACTATGCGGCAGCAAATGCGTTTATAGATGCTTTAGCTTATTATCGCCGTCAGATAGGATTACCAGGATTAACTATTAACTGGGGAGCATGGTCACAAGCTGGAATGGCGACTCGTGTAGCTAGTCAATATCAAAATCGATGGAAAACTTTTGGCATCAGTTCTATTACTCCAAAACAAGGGTTACAAATATTAGGAGAACTTTTACTCAATCAGTCTTCTCCACAGGTGGGAGTGCTAGCCGCAGATTGGTCAATTTTGACAGAACAATGGAGTTTAGGATACCCCAATTCATTACTTTCGGAACTGTTAGAACAGGAGAAATTAGAACAGAAACCAGCAATAACGCCGAAGAATAATCAAGGAATTTTAGAGAAATTAAAAGCAACGACGGAAGCAGAATATAAAGATATTTTGCAAAATTATCTCCTATCTTTAGTTGCCAAGACTCTGCAAATCAATTTATCAGAAATTCCCACCCAGAGGAATCTGATTGAACTGGGTATGGATTCTCTGATGACAATGGAGATTGTGAATCAATTAAGTCAGGATTTGAATTTTATAATTTATCCCAGAGAATTTTATGAACGACCGAGAATAGACTCTTTAACTGAGTATTTGAGTGCTGAACTTAGGAAGCAAGACACCACCTTAAGTTTCCAACAACTATCCTCTAAAACTTTAGAAATCTTAGAGACACAATCTATTGCTAATTCTCCGTTTGTAACTCCTAGTTCAGAACGTCTCCCTGGGATTATTTTTATCCTTTCTAGTCCTCGGTCTGGGTCAACGTTACTGAGGGTAATGTTAGCAGGTCATCCGGGTTTATTTTCTCCACCTGAATTGCATCTTTTACCCTTTAATACGATGAGAGAACGAGAGGAAAAACTCAAGCTTTCTCATTTGGGTGAAGGTTTACAGAAAGCTTTGATGGCAATTTACAAGTCTAGTGCAGCCGCTAGTCAAGCATTAATTCAAGATAAATGCTTGCAGAATTTTTCTATTCAGCAGATGTATCAGGAAATTCAACAAAATATAGCCCCTCGTTTGCTAGTTGATAAATCTCCATCCTACGCCATAAATCGTGCAATTTTAGAAAGAGCAGAATCTCTATTTGCTAACTCTAAATATATTCACTTAGTTCGTCATCCCTATTCAGTCATTGAATCATTCGTGCGGATGCGGATGCAAAAATTAGCAGGATTAGGAGATGGAAATCCTTACCAATTCGCAGAAGAAATATGGACTAAGAGTAATCAAAATATATTAGATTTTCTGACAAAATTAGAACCCGAACGTCACCATCAGATACGCTATGAGGAATTAGTTCAACAACCCGATAAAATATTATCACAACTCTGCGATTTTCTGAATATTAATTTTGATTCTGCACTTTTGCAACCCTATGAAGGTCATCGCATGACTGAGGGCATTTATGAAAGTTCTTTGTCAATCAGTGATCCCAACTTTCTTAAACACAGTTCTATTGATTCCAGTTTAGGAGATCAATGGAAAACGATTCAATTACCTCATGATTTAGGTAAAGAAACGCAACAGATTGCCCAACAATTCAATTATGAATTCCCTAACTCAATTGACAGGATTTCCTCTGTTAGTAAAAGGGAAGTTGCTCAAATTTTCCAGAGAAAAAATCAGCATGAGGAAAAGTTTTTAGATTTCAAAGGCAAACAGATTTGCTTGTGTAGTTGGGGTTCCCAAAATCATCCTGTCGTCCTGTGTATTCATGGAATTTTGGAACAAGGATTAGCTTGGCAAGAAGTCGCACTTCCTCTAGCAAATGCCGGTTATTGGGTAGTGGCTCCTGATTTATTGGGTCATGGACGTTCTGCTCATTTGGAAATCGCAACCTCTTACAATTCTCTGACATTTTTAGCTCAAATAGATTGGGTGATTCAGGAATTGCCTGACCAACCCTTGTTTTTAGTGGGTCATTCTATGGGGGCAATGTTAGCCGCGATGATTGCGAGTGTACGACCGAATAAAATAAAAGGATTAATGTTAGTAGAACCTCCAGTACCTGCGGCAGAAAAGAAGCAAGAACCCGTTAATCAGCTAACAACTTTTTTAGAATATTTTGCCTCTGCACCTCAACATCCAATCTTCCCAGATGTGGCAACCGCAGCAAGAAGATTGCGTCAAGTTACGCCCGCTCTGTCGGAAGAATTTTCTGATATTCTAGCTGAAAGAACAACCCAACCCTGTGAAGGGGGAGTGATGTGGAGTTGGGATGAAATTCTTCGTACCCGTTCCCCCCTAAGTTTTAGCAGTTTTAATGGAGGTCGAGAGCAATATTTAGCAATGCTTAAACAGATTAAAATTCCGACTATATTAGTCTATGGAGAACACAGTAAACTGAATCGTCCAGAAGATTTGCAACAACAACAAATTGCTATGGTTGAAGCAAAACGAGTCTTTGTTTCAGGAGGACATAATCTTCATATTGAAGCGGCTTATGCTTTGGTATCATTAATTAAGCAGGGGTTGGCTTAAGAAAGTAATCATGATTAATGAAATTGAGAAAATACTTTCTGGACTTGATAGGACACAAATCAAATAGGATTGCTATATAAGTAGGTAGGCTCTATAAAACGCCACTATGTAAACGATTGTAAACCGCTCTAACGCTCTGTAATGGTTGATCGAGGCTTCTTTACATATTGTTACATGGTATAGCTTAATCCTGCCTACCTACTTAGTGTGTCAGTACCTAGCTCCTTGGACGTGTTACAACAGGATCAGAAGTCGAGAAGAGAACGGTATGAAATTAAGTCAAAAATTATATATTGGGTGCGGGATTCCTTTAGCAACCTTAGTGCTCATGGGTTCCTATTCTTTGTATTCTTTTCAACAAATTGATCGTCAAGTTTCCACGATTTATGATGATCGGGTTGTGCCATTACAACAATTAAAAATTGTTTCAGATTCTTATGCAGTTAATATTATTGATTCTGTTAATAAAGTCAATGCTAATATGTTATCCATGGGAGAAGCTTTAAGCTCTGTGAATCAAGCTGAAATTGATATCAGGAAACAATGGAAAGCTTATAAAAACACTAAATTAGAGAACAGAGAGAAACAGTTAGCCAATGAAATCGAGAAATTATTTTTTGATGCCGATTCTCACATCCAAGACTTAAAACAAGTATTAAATGAAAGAAATAAATCTGAGGTTTATAAATCTATAAAAATTTTATATAAAGTGATTGACCCCCTAACTCAAAAGCTAGAAGAATTAAGCAATATTCAATTACAGATTGCAGCCGAAGAACGTCAAAAATCCGCTTTAATTTATCAACAAACTTTAAAAGTGTTTTTACCGCTTTTATTTCTGGCAATCTTAGTCGGTTCTCCTGTAGGATTTCTCGTGATTAGGCGGGGTATTATTTCAACCTTTGAAACCATTATTAATAATATTGTTGTCTCTTCTACAGAAATTGCAGCCGTTGTGGATGAACAGGAACAACTTTCTCTACAACAATCTACCGTCGTTCAGCAAACGAAAAGCTTGATGGAGTCTTTAAATAATGCCTATCAAGAATCCTATGAAAAATCTGAACATACCGTTTTATATGCCGAGAGATCCTTGAATTTAATTGAACAAAATAATCAATCAATAACTGATATTAAAGCCAGAATGGAGCTATTAAATCAGAAAGTCAACCAGATTTCTGAAAAAATGCTCAATTTACAATATCATGCGGAACAAATTAGCCAGATTTCTACCTTAGTCAGTCATATTGCTAATCAAACGAATGTCTTAGCCTTGAATGCTCGTATTGAGTGGGTGCGCTCAGATACTCAGAATCAAGGATTTAGTATTGTCGCCTCTGAAATTAGAGATCTCGCCAATCAAAGTCAAAAATCTGCAAGTAGTATTGATCTGTTAGTTAATGATATTGAAACCGCCGTAGATTCCACAGTCAAAGCTACTCATGCAGGCAAGGAAGCTGTAGAACAAGGGGTACAAATGACTCATAAAATTTCTCAAACATTTATGGGTATGAATGAAATGATGCGCCATGTTGTTTCAGATAATCAACAAAGTTTAAATTGTGCCAAAGATCAGGAACGGGCGATTGAACAAGTGGTTACAGCAATGAATCAACTCAATCGTGCTGTCCAAGAAACAACCGCCGGAATTTCCCAAGTTAAAATTGGAATGGCGAACTTAAAAATCGTCGCTGATCACTTAAAATCAATGGTGTGAACGACCCAACACCAACAAAATTGATATTTTTCTCAGGATTACTGATTGTGGGGAAATCTGCTAAATTGGGAATATGAGCAAAAACAGTGAAGGATATAAAATTGTTAGCGACAACCGCAAAGCCCGCTATCTGTACGAAATTTTAGAAACGTATCAGGCGGGAATCGCCCTCCAGGGAACGGAAGTCAAATCGATTCGGGCGGGTAAAGTTAACCTGCAAGATGCCTATGCCTTAATTCGGGGAGGTGAAGCATGGCTGTTGAATGCCCATATATCACCCTTTGAGAAAGCGGGTAGTTATTTTAATCATGATCCTCGTCGCACCCGCAAACTGTTGCTGCATAAAGAAGAAATTAATAAACTTTTAGGACAAGTCGAACAAAAGGGACTAACATTAGTTCCCTTGAAAATGTATCTTAAAGGCGGACGAGTTAAAATTGACATCGCCGTTGGTCGCGGTAAGAAACTCCACGATAAACGGGAAGATATTCGCCAACGGGATGATAAACGGACAATGGAAAGGGCGATGAAACGGTATTAAATGGGATGTTGACGGTTAATTGGTAAAATCCGTGTACACAGCTTACGCAACCCTTACCATAACCCCCGAACTGGGCCATTTCCGCCTACGGGACGACAATTTCCGTAGAGTCGTTTACAAACCTCATTCAGCTTATCTTGATTGGGAAGGGGAGTTTTATACCCTTGGAACAATGGCCCTGTAATGATGTCTTCATATTCTTGTTTACTAATTTGTTGAACCGAGACTTGAGATAAAGTTAAACCTGGCGTTAAACTAGAAACTTTTTGTCCTTCTTGAATGGTGATGGGATTAGGATCATTCGGATTATTTCGTGACAATAATTGAATTTTACCTTCCAAAACCCGAATCGTTCCTGTATTACTATTCGTATTATTATTTCTGTCTACATTTAACATATAAATCGTGCCTTGGACTCCCGTTGCAAACTCTAAAAGACAACCATTGGCAGGGCCAGAAGCAATTAAAACTCCTTCTTGGACTTCCACACATTGACCAACGATAATTTTAGAATTTTCCGCCATCCGTCCCGTCGCCCCTGTATTAAAATCAATTTGAGCACGAGCTTGTTCTGTTCTGATATTTTGTCCTAATGTTGCTTGTTCTGGAACTTGAGCCACTTGCTCTTCAATAAAGACTTCATTTTTATTCCCAATAATATCCATCAACGTCGCTAAATTAATTTGCGCTAAAGCCGGAAAATTAATGAAAAAAGAGGTTGCAACTAAACTGAATAGTTTTAAACTTTTGAAAATGGGATTTTGCTGATTACCCTCTTGTTTAAAATTCATCTTCAAGTTCATGTTAATCGTCCTTAATTCAAAACTATAGCGCTACGCGCAAGGGAACAGGGAACAGTAAGAAGAGAAAGGGTTTCAGGATTCACTCCGAAGTTTTAACTGTAATGTGTAGTGCTATATAGCTGAGAATAGGGAATCGGCAATAGAGCATCCTGGAATCAAGAGATAGCAAATCGTGAACAATCAACTCAAGCCCTTGACTCGATTTAATAGAAAGGGTGCAATCTCGTTAACGGATAGAATATATTGGGCTGCCCCTAAAGCAATTGCTTCTGCGGGCATTCCAAAGACAACGCAACTGTCCTGATTTTGGGCAATGGTTAAACCTCCCACCTCAGCAATAGCTTTCATCCCATCAGCACCATCTCGTCCCATTCCGGTTAATAAAATACCCGCACTATTGCTGCCATAAAATTGGGCGACCGATTCTAACGTTGTTGTCACTGAAGGGCGATGACCAGCCAGAGGGGGTGCAGTGGAGTAAGCAAAGCGACCATTCCGACTAAATTCTAAATGATGCCCTTCTGGGGCAAAATAAACACATCCTGCGTGAGGCAGTTCCCCTGGTGTCGCAATTTTAATCGATAAATGACATTCCCCATCAAGCCAAGTCACCAACCCTTGCAAAAATCCCTCACTAATATGCTGAACGCAAACCACGGGAACAGGAAAATTACTCGGAAGTTGGGTCAAAATAGTATGTAATGCTTGGGGGCCACCCGTCGAGGCACCAATCGCCAGCATTTTAATGATTTTAGAAGAAACAAACGGAACCTTTGGGGTATCAGTCCAATTTGAAATAGAGGTAGGGGAAGAACCTATTGTTCTTGTGACGGGTAAGGGGGAAGGAGCAGGAGGAATAGAGAGGCGGTTATTCAAGGGTAAGGGATTTAACGTCTGTTGAGATTTACGATGTTTAGTAAAAACTTTCACCCCAGAAAGCACTTTAATTTTTTGAATTAATTCCTGTCCAATTAACTCATAATCAGAAGCTAAACCTGTTTTGGGTTTGGGAAAGACATCAACAGCCCCAGCATTTAACAGTTGAAAAACATTATGGGTATCATCGGTTTGAACGGAGGCACTAATCACTAAAATTGGACGAGGATAAAGTACCATAACTTCCTGGATAAATTCCAGCCCATTCATTTGGGGCATATGAAAATCGGTACAAATCACGTCCGGTTGTAAAGTGGGAACTAATGTTAATGCTTCCTTACCGGTTTGAGCCGTTCCCACAATACAAAGGTCTGGAGAAATCGATAAAATTCGTTTCAGAATAATTAAAGCAACGGTCGAATCTTCAACAAGGAGAACTCGAATTGGCATTTGTCAAGTGATTGTCAGTTGTCAGTTGACGGTTAACGATCAACGGTCAACACTGACTTTGATCATACCAGTCTTTTTAAAGTCTCTATCAACACTTCCTGATTAAAGGAGGCTTTGGTAATATAAGCATTTGCTCCTGCTTCTGCTCCTTTACGTTTATCTTCATCCGACGCCAGGGAGGTAACAAGAATAATCGGCAGTTCACTATAGTCTTGATTTTGTCGAATTTTGGCGGTTAAACTTAACCCATCAAGATTAGGCATTTGGATATCAGAAACCACAGCATCAAAGGCACGAGCCGTGAGCTTATTAAACCCATCTAACCCATCAACAGCCGTGACCACTTCATAACCCGCAGATTCTAAAATTCGTTTCTCTTGGGTACGAGTAGCAATGGAATCTTCTACTAATAAAATTACCGGTTTATGGGAGGAAGACTCCTGAATATTTAAAGGCGCTCGCCGAGTTGGAGAGGGAATTACACCAGCTTGTTTGCGAATGGATTTGATTAAGTCTTGGGGGCTTAAAATAATACACACTTCCCCCGTTCCTAAAATCGTTGCACCTGCAACATTTCTGACCCGCTTTAATAATTGACTTTGGGGTTTTAACACAACATCCTGCTCATCAATTAAAGCATCAACAAATAATCCTAATTTCTCTTCCCCAACTTTCAGAATAATGCAAGGTAAAGAAACATCAACAGGTTCAGAATTTTCAGTCTTGTTCAAGGTTCGAGGGGAGAAACTTTGTTCGAGATTACCCGCAGGCATGGATAGCCCATTTCCCCCAACTGAAGGGGAAGTTTGAGCGAAACTTTGAAGGAATGATGAGGAAGCCGAACTGCGAGATTTTGTCTCGGTAGACGATATTTTTTCCGATGCCCTTTCAGATTGAATTAAACGAATTTCTAATAAATCTGCGAGTTTGGCTACAGAAATAGGTTGATCTTCAAAAACAATCGTTTCTCGCCCTTCAATTGCAAAAATTTCAGTGGACATCACCAGCCGAGTCATTTGAACAAATTCTACAGGAATGGCATAAGAAATGCCCTGAACCGACACAATTAAAACATGAGCAGTAGCTAAGGTTGTGCCTAATTGAATCCGAAATAAACAACCTTTTCCCGGAGAAGAATCAACTTGAATAATTCCTTTTAATCGTTCAACGTTGGTTCGTACCACATCCATACCAACCCCCCGTCCTGATACTTCGGTAACAACGGTTCGGGTGGTAAAACCAGGGGTAAAAATTAAAGCATGAATTTGTTGGGCACTCATCCCTAATAATTCTTCTGCTTGGCAAATACCTCGTTTTAAAGCCGTTTGTTTAATTTGTTCGATATCTAAACCTCGACCATCATCCCTGACTTCCAACACAACATGGGTTGCCGTTTGATACCCTTTTAACTCAATTTTTGCTAGAGGAACTTTGCCTTTTTGTTCTCGCTCTTCTGGCGTTTCAATTCCATGATCAATGGCATTTCTTAAAATGTGCATTAACGGATCTTTCATTTCTTCTAAAATCCGCTTGTCCGCACGGGTATCTCCGCCCGAAATCACTAATTCGATTTCTTTGCCTTGTTGTCGTGCTAAATCCCGTACCATCCGGGGAAATAAATTAAAAATAGTTGATAAGGGTAATAATCGCAGTGTCCGAACTCCATCTTCAAGTTCGTCACTAATCATTTCTAAGCGGGCAATATCTTCAGAAAAGGTGTTTCTGAGTTGATTAATTAATCGTCCCAACTGTTCTAAACGTTCCGCGCTGCGATGATAATAATTTTGCAGTTGCCCCATTGTTCCATTACCGGAATTTTGATGATTCAGGCGATTTTCTAAGTCATGAACAATAAAGCGATTGACAAAGGCATCTCGGCTCCATTCTTCCCATAAGCTGGTAATTTCTTCAATTTCACTTAATCGATGGGCAATGCGAATTTTTGTTACGGTTAATTCTCCGGTTTGAGTCATTAACCCATCTAAATTCCCCGTCGGAACTCGAATGGTTTCAATTTTATACGCGGCTTCCGGGGTTGTCGTGACGGGAACTTTTTGCTTGGAGGGAGTCGGGGAAATAGGCTCTGGGCTGGGGGTGGGAGGCTGATGAATCGTAACGGGAGCAATTTTATCTTCTTCTGAAGTTTCCACCACTACAGGAGCAGGGGCGGGCGGTTCAGGTTTTACAACAGCAGGGGGAATAGAAACAGTTGCAGCCGGAGTAGCCGGTTTAGCACCCATCAAATAGGCAAGACTATGAAAGGTATTAATTCCAGAAGGTTCTCCGGTCACGGCTGCATGAACCAATTGACCCATCGCATCAATTCCATGGGAAATGCGATCGACTAATTCCGCAGATAGGATCGTTTCTTGACGTTTTAATCCTCCTAATAAATGTTCAATTTGATGGGCTAAAGTGGCAACATCCTTTACCCCTAACATTCCCGCATCCCCTTTGAGGCTATGGGCTTCTCGTAATAATTCTTCAAGTTTGATCAGGTCATGGGGATTTTTCTCCAGATATAACAATCCGTCATTCAAGTTTTGCAAATGTTCTGCACTGGCGGTTTTAAAAACTTCTCGCAGTTCATCATCTTCAATCATCATGGGTGGTTAATCCTTTGACTCTAATTCAATTGTGGACGATTAAACGAGGGTTTGCAGGTTTTTTGCAGTTTCATTTAATTTTTCAATCCCTTGTTTTGTTTGGTTGATACTGGTTGCCATTTCTTTCGCGACAAAATTTAAGTTATTCATCGCATCAACTACTTGTTCAACTGTTATGTCTTTTATCGCCAAAATTAAATTATTAATAGCCTGCATTAATTATTAAAATTTAACATAAGTCTGATGATATAGGGTACATTTCTAACCTCCTTGCACCTTGACCCCCCATTCTCAATTGTAGAGACACACTGTAGTGCATCTCCTTCTCTACACCTGAAATAAATTTCAAGGTTTTGAACACGATGATTCACGCTTATCTCTTTCCCGCATACTATAGCAGTCATCTTAGGAATGAGAACGAAAACTTTATGATTATTTTAACCAATAGGTTTCTCCTTTCCTCAATCCTAATTAAAAAAGTTCATGTCTTGGAACAGTTATGAAACAATGGAGTTAAGATCTAAAGCAACTTCATTTAATTTTTGCATTCCAATTTTAGCTTGACCTAACCCATTCGCCGTTTCCCCGACTCCTTGACTTAAGGTATTCATCGCTTCTAAAACCTGCCCAATAGCAATTGCTTGTTGCTTGACATTGAGAGAAATTTGTTGATTATTTAAAACAACATTATTCACGGCTTCAGCCACCCCAGCAAAAGTATCTGCTGTTTCTCGGGCTAATTCTACACTGGATAATACTGTTTTTGTTCCTTCTTCCGTTGCCATTACCGTTGAATTAATCGCCATTAAAATATCAGCGACCAAAGTATTGATTTTTAAAGCCGATTTTCGACTTTCATCCGCTAATTTACGAATTTCTGTCGCTACAACGGCAAATCCTTTCCCATGTTCTCCGGCTCGAACAGCTTCTACTGCCGCATTTAACGCTAACATATTGGTTTGATTTGCCAAATCACTCACCAATTCCGAAATATTGCCAATTTGATTGGTTTGTTCACTTAATCGAATAATTTGTTGAGCAATGGCTTCAACTTTTTGTTGAAGATTTCCCATCCCCTCTAAGGTGGTACTAACGGCTTTTTTCCCTCCTTCTGTTAAGCCTAACGCTTGTCTAGCTCCGAATGTTGCAGACTCGGCTTGTTCGGCGGTTGATTGAGAAGAAGCACTTAATTCATCCATTGTAGTTGTTGTTTCATGAACAGAAGCTGCCTGTTGGTTCGCGGTTCGTTCCTGTTCTTCAATAGTCGCTGCTATTTCAGTCGAAGAAGTCGCAATCACCTGCGTCGCACGATGAATCGTCCCACTAATATTAACGGCAATAGATAAAGCAATTACAATCGCTGCAATTAGGATAACTATCGAACCCAATGCCAGAGCATATAATAACCACTGTAAAGATTCTTCAGTATTGTTAGTTTTTTGAGCTAACATTGAACGTTCAAACTCAGAGAAACTCATACTTTCTGTATCAAAATCTTGTACATATTGAGTCCCAATTCGAGCTTGCTCAAAGGCTAACTCCAGTTTACCTTGATTGACATAATCAAATGCTCTGCGAGCGACTTGATCATATTGATTAACTAAAGTATTTAAACGATTTAAACGTTCTTTTTGCTGTTCATTGATAATTAAAGGTTCAATATCTTCAGACGCTTTACGATAGGTCTGTAAGCTTGTTTCATATTCAGTCAGGAACTCGGAGTTTTTTAACGCTAAATATCCCCGCAGATTGCGAATCATCCCCTGGGCTCCTCGCTCCATCAAGTTCACTTCTAATATGACATTTTGAACTCGTTCTACTTCTTTAAAGATATTAGAAACTTGATTGATACTACTGTATACGACCACCGTTAACCCAATAAACAAAGCAACAGGGATGGTATAGCCTAATAATAACCGTTCTCGAAGTTTTAAGTTAGTTAGCATTGGATTGTTAATCGTTAATAGTTGACTGTTGACTGTGAGCTTGACCGTTGGTAGAAAATAGAGCACCGACAACCGACATCCCTTTAAACTTCTTGCTCCACAACTAATTCTCCTTGAATCATGATTTTAGGAATATTCAGGATACTCATCATTTTATCCCGATAAAATGCTGTGCCTTGTAAATATTCATCTTGTTTTAAATGGACAGCCGTGGGAATCGTTTTTATTTCGGACTCTTTTAAGTACATCACATCAAAAATCCCTTCTACCACAATTCCAGCAACCATATCATTAATTTTAACAATCATTGCTTTGGATAAGGTCTGAGATATCTCTAACGGTAAATTAACCAATCCTCGAATATCAACTAAGGTTAAAATTTCCCCTCGTAAATTCATATTTCCCACGATATGAAGCGGTGTACAAGGAATGGGTGTAACATGATGAATATCCGTAAACTCTCGAATAATTTCTAAATTCACACCAAAGTATTCCCCATTTAAACCAATGACCGCTAAAGGAACTAACCCCGTAAAATCTTGGTTATCTAGGGAACGTCTTAAATTTTTAGCTCGTTCTTGAAAAAGAGTCCGTTCTTCTGAAGTTGCATCGGGGCAAAAAACAAAATTTTGTTGAGTTTTGAAATGGTTTTTAGTTGAAAATTCTGCGAGTTTTTGTTGATTTTCTTCAAGATTAATTTCTCCTTGGTCTAAATTAATATCTCTTAAGAAATGGCTTATATATTGAATCAGGGTTTCGGGATTCAAGACCATGACTAGATATTCATCTACTTGAGCAATTCCTTGAAGATAATAGGAATTATTAGTAGAATTAAACTTATGTTGAAGATTATAAGCCAATTCGGTTTTAATGGCATCAGTCGTAATCATCTGAACTTCATAAACTTGATTCACAATAATTCCGATTTTAATGTTGTTAAATTTTAAGAGTACAACGCTATCCGATATAGCATAATTGGATGGAGGATACCCTAATCGAATCGTGAGATCAATAATCGGAATTAACTCCCCACGTAGATTAATTAAACCTACTAAATCAGCCGGAGCCGATGGAAGTGGAGTTAATTCGGGGAGGAAAAAAATTTCTTGAACCGCAGAAGCTGCAATTGCATAACGCATTAACCTAATTGCAAAAATAAGATAAGCATGACTATCCATAGGTCGTTAGTATTGGGTGTTAGATCAGGGCTGTTTCAAAGTCGGGGAAAAAGAGTAAAGAAATAGCGATCGCTACTTGATAAAATTAAGAGCGGTCGCTTATTTTTTTCTAAAATAAAGATGCTAACAAGTTTAATAGAAAAACTTAAAAAAGTCAAGGATTACCGGAATGCCCAGGGAACAAGGCATCCCATATGGCTAGTATTATTAAGAGTCATTTTGGGGCTAAATCTTCTTTTCTCTTGCCCAAATTTGCCCTTAATTGAATTCCGAATCTTTTCATCGTCTAACGCCTGTTTCTTAGTAGCTTCACTAAGATTTACTGGGGGTCTCCCTAACGGGAGGCCACTGATTCTAATCCCTTTTTCTTTACACCAAGCTCGGTTGTCTCTAGTTCGGTAAATCTTATCTACATGGACTGACTCAGGATAATGTCCCGTATATTCTTTTGCTTTTTAATTGCATTTCGTCTTTTTTGTCGGGAAGCTCGGCGTTGTTTGGCTATTTCTAGGTAGTCTTTTCTGGCTTTCTTTCTATAAGTTCTGGGTTTCTTTTCTGATTTATCCTGACAGCTTTTCTGCCAACTATCAATGATTTTTTCTGTCTGTTCTCTGGCTTGATTTAAAATTTTTAAGTCCGTTGGATACGTTATATCAGCCGGGGCACAAGTTGTACGACTCTATTAATTTTCCTCGGTTTTTCCTCTCACTTCCTTCTTCAGATCCTGATGGATTTTCTCCGACTGGCTCGTTACTCGCCTCTCGCATTCTTTTGACCATTACCCGATTGACTTTATTGACTAAATTTACATTGATTCTTGTCCGAAAGTGCACTAATATTAAGCTATCAAATGGCAGTTTAAAGCTTTCTGCTGATGTTGTTGGTTGCTCGTCTTTACGGTACATTTTCCCCGACTCCTGCAAGGTTTTTGGGCTATTTTACACCCCTCCCGTGCACCTGATTCATTTTTTCTTGTCTTCTTCTCCCGCCTGTTCTGGCTTTTCCCCTTTTTTCAGCAAGCCCTAAATAGGATGGGAAGGGATGCCACCCCTACCCTAAAATATTACAATTTTAAGTTAGGTCTTGTCTGCACCTGTCAACTTTCAACCGTTAACTCATGAACTTTTTTGATAAATTATTAATGGCCATCGAACAACAGAATAGTTTACTTTATGTGGCTTTAGAACCTGATCCTGATAGCCATATTTTTGATAATGGTAATTGTGGAGGAATTGAAGGCGATCGCCATGATATTATTGAACAATGGCAAGAATGGTTACAGTTTGTTATTCGGGAAACAGCAGCGTTAGTTTGTGCTTATAAACTCTCATTAGGCTTTTACTTGGGGTTGGGAATTCCTGGGTTAAAATTATTAGAAAAAACCCTAAAATTGATTCCCGATCATATTCCTATTATTTTAGATGCAAAACACAGCGATTTTAATTCCAGTACCGTATTTGCACGTTTTATATTTAAAGATTTACAAGTAGATGCTTGTACCCTAACTCCCTATGCAGGATTAGATCAAGTTGCACCGTTTTTAGTTTATCCTGATAAAGCTGTTTTTATTTTATGTGCAACGGCTAATCCTTCTGCTTCTATTATCCAAGAATATCCCCAATTTGATAAACCTTTATATTTAGAATTAGTCAATGCGTCTCAAACCTGGGGAACTCATGAGCAATTAGGGTTAGAAGTGGGAATGGTTCCAGATATGTTAGCTAAAATTCGTCAAGCTGCACCGGAACGATTAATTTTATTGCAGGGAGATGTAGCGGAAGAAAATGATTTAACGGATATAGAAGATTTAACTTCTATTTTATCCGCAGGATTAAGTTTAAATGGGGAAGGATTATTATTACCTATCCCGCCTAAATTATTAGAACAAGAAAACCTTAAGAAGGGAGTCAAACAATTACGAGATCAAATTAATGAAGAACGATATCGGGTCATTCAAGGAAATCCGACTTGTGATTTATGGTTGCCTGATGTCTGTTTTTTAAGGCATCAACCCCATCGAGATTTAATTTTACAACTTTATGATATTGGTTGTATTACTTTCGGAGATCACGTTCAAGCATCGGGTGAAATTTTTCCCTATTATATTGACTTGAGACGAATTATTTCAACCCCGCAGATTTTCCATCAAATTGTAGGAGCTTATGGAGAAATTTTAGAAACCCTAACCTTTGACCGCATAGCAGGTATTCCCTACGGTTCTTTACCCACAGCAACGGGGTTATCTTTACGGTTACAACGTCCGATGATTTTTCCCCGAAAAGAAGTCAAAACTTATGGTGCAGGACGATTAATTGAAGGGCATTTTCAACCCGGAGAAACTATTGTTGTGGTTGATGATATTTTAATTACTGGAAACAGTGTCATGAAAGGAGCCGAAAAATTAAAATCAGCAGGATTAAAAGTGTATGATATTGTGGTTTTAATTGATCATGAACGAGGAGTTAAAGAACGTTTAAAAGAGAATGATTATAATGCCCATGCGGTTTTAAAATTATCCGAAATTGCAGAAACATTGTATGAATCAAATCGAATTACAGAAAAACAATTTAACTTGTTTTAAAACGGGATTTGATTAATTTTCAGATTGAAAAAATTCCTAAAAATTGAGTTATGAATTCTATCGTTATTATTGGCTGTGGTATCGTTGGGGCAACCCTGGCTTATGAACTTTCCCAAATTCCCAATTTCCAAATTACAGTCATTGATCAAAACCCTCCGGCTCAAGCTGCAACGAAAGCTTCATTAGGGGTTTTAATGGGGATTATTAGCCAAAAAACAAAAGGACGAGCGTGGCGACTCCGACAATATAGTATGCAACGTTATGAAACCTTAATTCCTGAATTAGAAGCCATAACAGGTCAAAAAATTCCCTTTAATCGTCAAGGAATTTTATTATTATGTTATGCCGAAGAGGAAATAAAAAAATGGCATCAGTTAATTAATTTACGGCGTTCTCAAGGCTTTGAATTACAATGGTTAAACCCAACGGAAATTAAAAATTCCTATCCTCAAATTAATACTGAACAAGTATTCGGTGCGGTTTATTCTCCCCAGGATCGACAACTAGATCCCACTCAATTAACCTTAGCCTTAGTTGCAGCAGCACAACAGCGAGGGGTAACTTTTAAATTCGGCGTAACGGTAGAGTCTTTAGAAACCTTACAAACCCTAGAAGCACAACAAGTTAAAACTAATAGAGGAGACTTTAATTTTGATTGGGTGGTGATGGCATCAGGGTTAGGAACAACACCCTTAATTTCTCCCCTGGAAACCGAAAATTCAGGGAAAAAACCGATTAAAATTCGTCCGGTTTTAGGACAAGCTTTGCAAATTCGTTGTATTGAACCGTTAGGAATATTAGGACGAGAACCTGTAATTACGGGAAATGATATTCATATTGTACCGTTAGGAAATGCCGAATATTGGGTAGGAGCAACGGTTGAATTTCCTGAAAATGATCAAGAAATTTTGGTGAATCCTGAACCTTTGGATTTAGTATTAAAAGGAGCACTCGCCATTTGTCCAGCTTTAGAAAAGGCAACCATTCTTAAAACCTGGTCGGGTTTACGTCCTCGTCCTGAAGGTATTCCGGCTCCTGTTATTGGCAATTTACCCGGATTTTCTAATATTTTATTAGCCACTGGACATTATCGAAATGGGATTTTATTAGCACCCGCAACGGCTCAGGAAATTCGAGAATTAATTCAGCCTAATTAAACACACTTAATCCTAAACTTTGAGCCATTTTTTGAATTAAAAATAAACTCCCCACGGAATTTCCTTCGGAATCGAGGGGGGGACTGTAACACGCGATCGCTCCTTGTTGTGGAATAATCGATAATACAGCCCCACTTACCCCTGATTTTGTCGGGAGTCCCACCTGTACTGCAAACTGTCCTGATGCTTGGTATAACCCACAGGTCATCATTAACGCTTTCACCATGCGACAGCAAACTTGCCATTGTGGCTGGGAGGGTTGGGCTAATAATAGACCCAATTGAGCTAAATCTGAAATTGTGGCTGATAAGCAACAGATTTGGTTATAGGTATCGAGGGTTACATCAGGATTATTGATATAACCGGACGCTTGTAGGGTAGCAATCAGCCTTTGGTTTTTGGGGTTGGGAACCGAACGCACCGACTCCAGAATGTCTTGATCTAAAACGAGATCACAATGGGCAAATTGATTTAACCAAGAACAGAGATAATCACAGCGAGAATCAGCATCTTGTCCAGGGAGTAATGCGGCTAGGGCGATGGCTCCACTATTTAACATGGGATTACGCGGCCATCCGTCATCGGTTTGAAGTTGTTCGAGGGAATTGAAGGGTTGATCAGAAGGTTGAACACCGACCCGCTTGAACACCTCATCTTCTCCTAATTCCACCAGTCGATTAAGTAATAAAAAAGGCTTAATCACACTCATCAACGGAAACCGAAGGGTGGCATCTCCGGCTTGGTAAGATTTCCCGGTCAGGGTGAGGATTTGTACCACAAATTCCAGGGGTTTCACCTGAGCTAATTGGGGAATATAGGTGGGTAATTGGCCCAATTGACTCCGCCGTTGTGCTTCCTTAACCCAAGTTTCCAGTCGTTTTTGAGTTAATCCGTCTAACTGTTTAACCCCTAAATTCACTCCTGATCGCTCCTGATTGATTTTCTTTAGTCTAGCGTTTCCCCTTCCTGGGTCATTGGCTAACCGTCCATCCAGACCTCCCCCCAAAAAAATTTCCAGCAGGTGTTGACAAATTCAAAAAAAGCAGTAATAATAAAAATTGTCGCAAAAAAAGAACGACAGCAAGGGACTGTAGTTCAATTGGTTAGAGCACCGCCCTGTCACGGCGGAAGTTGCGGGTTCGAGCCCCGTCAGTCCCGTTCTTAATCCTAAAAACAAAACGCCTGCACTATCGGAATTATCAGCCAGAAATTCTGTCCTGAGAAGGAGAGTGCAAAGACAATTCTATGCAATTTAATTTAATAATTCTTCATCAGAAGAAAATCGTAATTCCCACCCATATTTTCCTTAAAGGCAAATTACAGCACAATAATAGTATTGAGTCAAAAATAATTTATGAGTTTAGTTTCACCTTCGGTTAATGATAAAAATCGCATTATTCCCCCAGAATTGAATGTTCCTCCCCGTCTGTTGTTAGGGCCTGGGCCATCCAATGCCAACCCGCGTGTATTGCAAGCCTTGGCGATGTCTCCCGTTGGACACCTTGACCCCTATTTTCTGCAACTGATGAATGAGGTACAAACCCTATTACGCTATGCTTGGCAAACCGATAACCCCATGACTATCCCCATGAGTGGGACGGGAAGCGCGGCGATGGAAGCGACTCTGGCGAATATTGTTGAACCTGGAGACGTGGTGTTAGTAGGGGTGATGGGGTATTTCGGCTATCGGTTAGTGGATATGGCGGGCCGTTATGGGGCTGATGTGAGAAAATTAGTCAAACCCTGGGGTCGGGTGTTTAGTTTGGAAGAATTGCGCCAAGGGATAGAAACCCATCGTCCCAAGGTGTTAGCGATAGTTCATGCGGAAACTTCTACAGGTGCTTGTCAACCGTTGGAAGGGTTAGGGGAATTATGTCGAGAATTTGATTGTTTGTTATTAGTTGATACTGTTACCAGTTTAGGCGGTGTGCCCTTATTTTTAGATAGTTGGGGTGTGGATTTATCTTATAGTTGTAGTCAGAAAGGGTTAGGTTGTCCTCCCGGTTTAGGGCCGTTTACCATGAGTCCTCGCGCCGTTGAAAAGTTGAAAAATCGGTCAACTAAAGTGGCGAATTGGTATTTAGATGTGTCTCTTCTGTCTCAATATTGGGGTCAGGATCGAGTCTATCATCACACGGCTCCTATTAATATGAATTATGCTTTGCGAGAAGCTCTCAGAATTTTAGCACAAGAAGGATTAGAAGCGAGTTGGAATCGTCATCTCACCAATGCTAAATTATTATGGGAGGGGTTAAACGATTTGGGATTAAAGTGTCATGTTCATGAAGATTATCGTTTACCCACATTAACAACGGTTCGCATTCCTGAAGGGGTAGATGGAAAAGCGATCTCTCGTCAATTATTGACTGAATATAATATTGAAATCGGCAATGGTTTAGGAGAATTAGCAGGTCAAGTTTGGCGAGTTGGGTTAATGGGATATAATAGCCGTCCTGAAAATGTTCTGTTATTATTATCGGCGTTAAAACGGGTTTTAAATCGTTAAATTGCAGTGCGAGCGTCCTCGCTCGCTTGCTTTTCTCAAGAATAGTCAATCGTTATTCTTCTTTTAAAATTCTTTCAATATCTCTAGCCGAGTGAAGAATACGAACAATTAAAATCCGATCTTCAAAGGATAAATAAAAGATTAAATACTTTTCAAATCCTTTAACTGACCATCTCCTTAACTTTTCTAAATGAACATTATTAATAGGATACAAACTCCCTATTTCTGACATTCTAGCCAAGTTTGCCAAGGTTTCACGGACTGCATCAAAAAAACGTAATGCTGCATTCTGATTTATTGAAGAAATATACATAAAATGATCATCAATATCTTGGCTTGCTTTAGGAGTGATTATAATTCTTTTAGTCATTACTCTGGTTGAAAATGTTGTATTAATTGAGAACGTTTTTGATCCCACAATTCATCTGTTAACTCTATCGGTTCACCACTTTCTAACCCTTCTAATAATAAAGATTCAACTCGTTCTATTTTTACTTGTTCTTGACGCAGCAAATCTAGGATATATTCATTAGCATTAGCATAACCTCCTTTAGCAACTTGGTGTTCAACAAAAGTTTGAATTGACTCAGGGAGAGAAAGATTTAGTAAGTTCATCATTGTTTAACCTCTAATTTTAGATTTACAGTTTAGACAGAAACCCAGTTTCTCAGAAACCGGGTTTATTGGCTCAACTAACGCAGTCTTAAAAATACCGTTGCGTGTTGAACATTTCCCACGCGATCGCTACTACTAATGGTAAACGATCGCAAATTATCAAAAAAGGGTTTAGCGGAAAGTTCCACTAATTTAAACAGAGGTAATTGTTGATTCAAAAAGTCTCGACTGGTTAACCAATTGAGATAGAAATAACCATCATGGGTTTGGGGTAAGACTTCAAGACTGGCTTTAAAATCGGGATCTTGAGTAATAATATTTGCCGTTTTTGCCACTTCTAAGGCTTCATCCATGGCTTCAACAGAAGTTGTAAAAATTTCATATTTCCCGACTGTCGAATGGACTCCTTTTGCATTAGCTTGAATTAATCGGGTTTGGGTTTTTGCTTTATCTTTTTTCTCCAACACCACAGGGGTTAATTTTGTCCAAGCTGATAGAGTATTATTATTGAGATTAAATGATCCCACACTATAGCCTTGTGCTGTCGCTATTTTATCTAAATTTTCAATCGATTGATCCGCATTCTCTGAACGTTCTGCGACAAAAACCCAGTCCCAGTTTTCATCCCCATGAGGAACAACAGCTAAAGCATATTCTCCCGTTACCCAACTAAAAATATCTTGAGGTAAATCTAACCCCCATAAAGTTTTAATTCCCTCAATGGGTTGGTCAACAAATTCTGCTAAAGCTGGATTTACTGAAACAATTTTTGAAAAGTCTGTCCAGAGTTGTTTTAAGTCTTTTCCGGCAATTAATAAGGGACTATTGGCACTAATATAGTTTAAGGCTTCCACAGGTTTGGAAAAGGCAGGAGAAGGATTAATCGTATCTGATTCTAGGGCTGTAATTAATGTCGTTTCTGCTAAAATTCCTTTCGGGTTAATTCCTAAAGATACGGCTAAACTGGGTTGTTGACTAATAAATTCTTCTGCTTGATCAGCCACTAATTGCCAGTTTCCTAAATTAAAAAATCCAAATCCAACTCCCCTTGGTTTTAATTCTTGTAAAGCTTTTTGATAGGATTCTGATTGACTTAAATTTAGATTAGCTTGCACCGTATTTAACGCTTCTTTCATCACTTTGGGATAGTTAGCAAATAACACAAAGCGATCATTAATCATGGCTGTGACTAAACTCGGTGCATCGTTAACCTCTCCTTCAAAAGGTCGGCGATAGACTAATTTAACCCCTCGATATTGATCAGAAATAATATCTAATCCTGCTTTGACTTGTTTCTGCCAAAATTGTTCTAAAGCTTCTTGACTTTTTTGAGAATTTTTTGTAGATAAAGCGACAAAATACCCCGGTTGTTGACCATTATTTGGGGTTCGATCTACATCGGGGGTAACTAATGCCCAAGTGATTTCATTTCCTAGCCAAGGTTGAATATCCCGCCCATAATTTAACCCTGTGTTCGTTAAAAGACTTTCTTTAATTGGGTTTAGTTGAATTCGATTATTATTACTTTTTTGGGAAAAGGTTAAAATCTTTCCAACAGATTCTAACCGATCTGGATTCACTAATAATGAAACCATTGCGGGTGCAGTTCGAGGAACAAACATTGCCGCCTCTGGGGCTGTTTTTGTGCTACCTGTTACTAAGGAGGCGGGATCAGTACCCGACAGCCAATAAAACCCCCCAATTCCCAGGAGTCCCAAAACGACTAGACCAATGACCAAAATCTTAGGAAATGAGCGTCCTTTCATAAATTTAACAGTTGAGCGAATAACAGTGACCGATGGGAGTTCATTCTCTATTATGCGTTAATTGTGTCCTGTTGATATAGATGAGAAGGATTCAAGTTAAAAAAGTTTAAAAAATATTCCTTCCCTTTATAATTATTTTAGAGGAGCGATTAGAGTCTCAGTATTTCTTAACTTGACTTTAAATTTCATCACCTTCATCCCAGAGCTAACCCTATGACTTCAAGCACACCCGTTTTATCAGCTTGGCAACAACTGAGGAACCAAAGTATTACCTGTGAACAAGCCTTAAAAAATTTAGTTGATGACCAGGGAATTTTAAACCTAAAATTATTAGATCGGGATGTTAGTTTCAGATTTTTTCGAGAATTTCCCGATCGCAACATTTTACCCCCCGTGATTCCGTTATTATTATGGCGAAATTGTTATTATTTAGGCTGTCCGGTAGAAGTTTCAATGGATGCCCTGAGAATGATGGGCGATCGCACCTTTTCTGATATTAAAATTATCCCCATTGATGACAAAAGTTATCGCGCTTGGTATCATGCCCAAAATCTTGACCCCCATCGCATTAGTTCCACCCCATTAATTAACCCTTTAACGGGAGAATTAGAATCAGAAAATGTTAGTGAAACCACAGAATTATATTTATCAAAAGCGGCTGATCAACTGACTCGAATTAAAACCTTAATTTCAGGAGCCTTAAGAAATCGTGCCAGCGATATTCATTTAGAACCTTCCCAAGAGGGCTTAAGAGTTCGCTATCGAATTGATGGTTTACTTCGTAATATTACGCTGTTACCTTCAGATATTGGGCGCAAAGTAATTGTGGCAATTAAAGTTATGTCTAATATGGATATTGCCGAAAGTCGTCGCCCCCAAGATGGTAGAATTGGAGAGAATTATGTCTCTGAACAAGACTTAGAAGTTGCCCTGGATATGCGCGTGAGTACCCTCCCTTGTGTGGGGGGAGAAAAAGCCGTGATTCGATTATTACCTCAAGAAAATCCTTTCTCAGGATTACAGGATTTAGGCTTTTCAGAAAAAACACTGAATATTTATAAAAGTTGGCTCTGTCAACCCCAAGGAATGATTATTTTTACCGGGCCAACGGGGTCAGGAAAAACCAGTACCCTTTATAATAGTTTGTTAGCCGTTGCCACAGAAAATGTTAATGTGGTTACGGTTGAAGATCCCGTTGAATATGTTTTACCCGGCATTACTCAAACACAAGTTCATGAACGAGCAGGGATGACATTTGCAGCCGGATTACGCGCGATTTTGCGACAAGATCCTGATATTATTATGGTGGGAGAAATCCGCGATCGCGATACCGCAGATACCGCCGTCCGTGCCGCATTAACGGGTCATTTAGTGTTAACAACTTTGCATACTAATGATGCTATTGGTGCAATTCCTCGGCTCAAAGATATCGGCCCCGATCCAGGGTTAATTAGTGATGCTTTATTAGGAATTGTCGGACAACGCTTAACTCGTCGCGTGTGTCCCCACTGTGCCGAACCTTATACCCCAACGGCGATGGATTTAGACCTTTTAGGGTTAAAATTAAAAGAAGCAAATCCCGACAGTTGGCGCAAAGGTCGAGGCTGTTCTAACTGTTTTTATTCCGGCTATTCAGGGCGAGAAGCGATAGTAGAATTATTAGCCGTAGATGATCGAATTCGTCAAATTATTTATGAAGGAACCTTAACAGAATTACATCGTTATTTACATGAAACCGGTTTTTTATCCTTTCGCATGGCTGCCATTGAAAAAGTAACAACTGGAGCGACAACTGTTGAAGAAGTTCAGCGTGTTTTACCCCGCAGTGCCTTAGCTCGAAAATTCTCAATAAATGCCTCAGTAATGCAATCCTAAAAACTGATTTCTAACGGCTCAAATTTTATTCATTTTTATCTAATCTTTCCCATGCTCACTCAAATGGATTCTAAACCGCTTCGCTGGCAACAAACTCGATATTCTCCCTTAACGAGACAATTAGATGTTTTCACCGCCTGCGGACTGTTTATGTTCTTTTTGTGGTGGGATAGAACACTGGCAAATAATACCTCGCTTCAGAGACGAAAACGGGCAACTTGGTTAGTTAAAACCATGTTAGATTTAGGGCCAACCTTTATTAAAATTGGCCAAGCTTTATCGACAAGAGCCGATATTTTACCCTTAGAATATGTTGAAGAATTAGAGAAATTACAGGATAAAGTTCCACCCTTTAGTAGTGATCAAGCCGTCGCTATTATTGAAGCGGAATTAGGCAATTCTTTATTTACATTATATCGAGATTTTGATGAACAACCGTTAGCGGCTGCTAGTTTAGGACAAGTTCATAAAGCTAGACTCCATACTGGAGAAGATGTAATTGTTAAAGTGCAGCGTCCAGGCTTAAAACAATTATTTGATTTAGATGTACAAGCGGTGCGTCGGGTGATTCAATTTTGTCAACAGAATTTTAATTGGACAAGGCTTTATAATCTGGATGATTTGTATAATGAGTTTTTTTTAATTTTATATCAAGAAATTGATTATATTAAAGAAGGTAAAAATGCCGATCACTTTCGAGATAACTTTAAAAATTATCCAGGGATTTTAGTTCCTAAAGTGTATTGGAAATATACCACCCATAAAGTTTTAACAATGCAATATTTACCGGGAATAAAAGCGGATGATCGAGATCAATTACTAGCCTATGGAATTGATGTTAAACGGTTAAATCAATTAGGGATTTGTTGTTATTTAAAACAAATTCTTCAGGATGGTTTTTTTCAGGCTGATCCTCACCCTGGAAATTTAGCGGTGAGTGCGGATGGGAATTTAATTTTTTATGATTTTGGCATGATGGCAGAAGTCAAAGCCTTAGCCAAAGATCAGATGATTAAAACCTTTTTTGCTGTGTTAAAAAAAGATACGGATGTGGTGTTAGATACGTTAGTGGATATTGGTTTAATAGAACCCGTAGCGGATATGAGACCAGTACGGAGAATGGTTCGGTTTTTATTAGAAGAATTTACAGAAAAACCGGTTGATTTTCAAATGTTTAATCAAATTAAAGAAGAAGTTTATGTCATGTTTGAGCAACAACCCTTCCGTTTACCTGCTCAAATGATGTTTATTTTAAAGTCTTTAACCACCTTAGATGGTTTAGCGAGAACCTTAGATCCAAAATATAGTTTAGTCGCTTGTGCTCAACCCTTTGTTAAGAGTTTAACCATTTCTCAAGAACGGGGTAATTTAGTCGGAGAATTGGCACAACAGGCGCGAGATTTTATTAAATTTAGATTACAACAACCCAGTAAATCAGAGGTTTTAATTCGTCGTTTAGAAGAACGTTTAGAAGAAGGAGAGTTACAAATTAGAGTCAGGTCTGTAGAAAGCGATCGCGCCTTAAAACGAATTAATTTAGCCTTAAAAAGTTTAATTTATATCTGTTGGACAGGGTTTACTTTAATTGCAGGTGCGATTTTATTAATTGGAAATTATCAAGGATGGGCAGTATTTGTCTTACTTTTATCAATATTAGGGTTATGGATGTCAGTGCGATCGCTCTTTAATCTGGCTATTCGAGAACGCTTAGATCGCATTGCAGAAAGTTAAGAATTAAACTGTCCAATCTTCTATTAATAAATTCGGTATTTTTTCAAAATCTTGACGGTTACGAGTGACTAAAATTGCTTGTTGAGACAGAACATCAGAGATATGGTCCGTATCTAAAATCTATACATACGTTTGATAACCGTTAAATTAAACGAGTATGGAGGGACTCGAACCCCCGACCCTCAGAACCGGAATCTGATGCTCTATCCACTGAGCTACATACCCATACTTTTGTTACTATAACATATCCTTTGGAAAATGTCATTTTAATTTAAGTTATCATGGACTCCATTCACATTACCGGGATTCGCAGCTACGGCTATACGGGTTATTTACCCGAAGAACAAATGTTAGGCCAATGGTTTGAAGTCGATGTGACCCTGTGGTTGGATTTAACACCAGCCGGAACCAGTGATCAAATCGCAGATACCCTCGATTATCGCCACACCATTACCACTGTTGAGACTATCATTAAAACTTGCAAATTTGCCCTTATAGAACGATTGGCTACAGAAATTACCGACACCTTATTAAAACAGCCCTTAGTCAAAAAAGTGCGTATACAGTTAACGAAACCAAACCCCCCAATTCCTGATTTTACGGGAAAAATCCAAATTGATCTAACTCGTGAGTCAACTTAGAAAAAAATAGGGTTAGTAATTTTTAGCCTAAATATTAAGCAGGTTCAGCTAATAGCGGTTCTAATTTTCCTTCTCCATCTAATTGATAGAGCTCATTAGACCCGCCAATATATTGATTATTAATAAAAATTTGGGGAACTGTGCGTCGTCCATTGGCACGTTCAGCCATTTGAGATCGTGCACTCTCATCCCCATCTATTTTATATTCTGTGAAATTAACTCCTTTCCACCATAACAAGAGTTTAGCTCGCATACAAAAGGGACAAGTTTGCCAAGTATAGATTTCAACGTTGGCTTGATTTCGTTCAGGATGACGACCGAATAGGGAATTAAACGCATCTAACATAATCAAATTCCTCAAAATCAACTCACTTTAGTTTTAACTTTAACCTATTTTCAATTTTAGGATAGTGATGACTCTGAATTATAACTATTCCCTATTCCCTATTCCCTATTCCCTGTTCCCTGTTCCCTGTTCCCTGTTCCCTCTTATCCATTAAAAATCATAATTTAAGCGTTTAAGTTGAGCTTTCATTTTACTAATGAGTTTAAACTCTTTCAAGAGTAATCCATAATAATGTAAGGCAAATAAAAAATTAATCGCAAAAAAGCCTAAAGTTAAAATAAATCTAAATACGGTGGAAAAATTGAATTCAGACATCATCGTAAAGATGGAAAAAACAATTGAGCAAAGCCCAAATCCAGCTGCAAATGAACTGAGAATCAGTAAACGCACTTTAGCCATCGTTAAGGGATAGGTTTGAATAAAAATTAAATAGAGTTATTCAGTTGATCTGTCGTTTCTGCTTCTCTTATTTCAGGATTAATATAGCAGTCGCCAAGGCAGTTAGGACATAGACTGATGCTAAAACCTAAATAGAGAACTCTTTTCTTGTCTGTTCCCTGTTCCCTGTTCCCTGTTCCCTGTTCCCCAGGGCTGTTTCAAAGTCGGGTGAAAAAGAGTAAAGAAATAGCGATCGCTACCTGATAAAATCAAGAGCGGTCGCTGATTTTTTTGTCAAATAAAGATGCTAACAAGTTTAATAGAAAAATTAAAAGAAGTCAAGGATTTTAGAAAAAGTCAGGGAAAAAGGTATAGGTTATGGGAAGTGTTATTAGTAGTAGTTTTAGGGGTGATGTCAGGGCATCAAGGATATCGAGAGATGGGGTATTTTGTCAAAGCGAACGAAGTTATCCTGAAAAGAACATTCAAGCTCTATAGTGAAGAAATGCCATCTTATTCAACAATAAGGAGGGTAATGAGAGGAGTAGACGAGAAGGATTTAAGCAAAATAGTAAAAGAATGGTCAAGAGAGAATTCTCCTAAATTAAAGGGGATAGAGGGATTAGCAATAGATGGAAAAAGCTTAAGAAGTACGGTAAAAGACCCCGGAAATCAAAGACAAAATATGGTAATAATGGTATCTCTATTTAGTCAAGAAACCGGATTAGTATTAGCGACGGAAAAGTTCGAGAGTAAAACCGGGTCAGAACAAGCTGTAGCCCAAGAGATAATAGGAAAATGTGGTCTAAAAGGAAAGTTAATAACGGCGGATGCGTTACATTGTAATGTCACCACAACAAGAAAGATTATGGAGAGTGGAAACGATTATTTAATCGCGGTTAAGAAGAATCAAATCAAACTGTATAATCAAATCGAAAAAATCACAAAAACGACGAAAGCTGAAAGTATAGATACTCAAAAAGAGCGGGGTCATGGACGAGAAATAACTCGTCGGGTATCAGTGTTTAAAAATCCGATAAAAATCGAAAGCCCTTGGGAACATATTCAAAGTATAATTCAGGTAGAACGATGGGGATACAGAGGAAAAAAGCCTTATAGAGAAACGGTTTATTATATAAGTAGTATCTGGGAAAAAGCAGAATTTTTTTCCCAAAAGATTAAAGGGCATTGGGGGATTGAGAATCAAGTTCATTGGGTAAAAGATGTGTTATTTAAAGAGGATAGTATGAAAATTAATCAAGTACAAGCGGCGACTAATTGGGCACTGCTCAACACCCTAGGATTGAATCTTTTCAGAGGTTTAGGATTTTTATCAATAACAGAGGGAAGAAGGTGGTTAGGAAATCAGTGGAAGAAATTACTGGCTATCTCTTGAACCCAACGTTAAAACTTAAAGAATAGAGCGATTAATTTAGAGAAAATAGATAAAAGAATGAGGAATGTAAGTCTTACTCCGTAGGGAATAGGGGTATTTATGCTGTTTAGACTAATAGGGGATATAACTGATAGATAATATTAATTATATCCCCTATTAATTCTTCTGAAAATAGCTATCATGTTTGAGAATTATGGCTCAAAAGTAGGCTATAATTTTCAAACATGAAACAGCCCTGCCCTGTTCCCTGCTATATAAGTAAAACTACCAAATCAAACTCGTTAATACTATACAGCGAAATTCTAATAGATGGCTAAACGCATCGGAGTTTTTTCAACATTTCCAGACAAGGGCTTTCCATCGAACTTTGGGAGTCAATGGTTGCTGTAACAGCTTGTTACCCTTGACCCCTGATAAAAAGCCCAAACGCTTTAATAGATAGCAATTCCAGCTTACATCTTATCCAATTCCTTTTTCAACGCCTCTAACTCATCATCCACTGGTGTTGGATTTTTCGCCGTTGTTTGTCCCGCAGGTAAAGCTTGGGGAGCCGGAGCACCGGAAATTTGGGCTTTCAGAGCCATTAATTCGTCATCAACATCGCTTCCGGCTTCCAACGCTGCAAATTTACTTTCAAAATCTGAACCCGCCAATTCTCCTGCGGCTTGAGAACGTGCTTCTAACTGCAATACCTTTTCTTCCATACGCTCAAAAGCTGCCGACGCTCCACTGGGATTAATATTCCCCAATAAACCTTGTAATTGTTCGTTGGCTTTGGCGGCTTGCGCCCGAGCTTTGAGCATATTCTTCTTGGTTTTAGCCTCAGAGATTTTGCTCTCCAACTGAATTAAATTGCGCTTGAGGGCATCCACTTGGCCAACTTGCTGATCCAAAGTCAATTTAATCGTATTCGCCGTTTCCATGTAGCCTTTCTTGCGTTGTAAGGCTTCTCTGGCTAAGTTTTCATCCCCTTTCCGCAAAGCTAATTCGGCGCGAGATTGCCATTGGTTGGCTTGGGACTGGGCTTGATTATATTGTTGTTCACTACGCTTTTGAGTAGCGATCGCTTGAGCAACAGCCTGACGTAACTGCACCAAGTCTTCCTGCATATCAATGATCGCCTGTTCCAGAATTTTTTCTGGATCTTCGGCTTTACTGACCAAATCATTCAAATTAGCTCTAACAAGACGGCCAATCCGATCAAATAATCCCATGACGCTGTTCTTCCTTTGAGGGTGTACGGTTCTGTAATCACTTCTGTCTACAGTTTAACGCTAGTTCATGATGCCAGAGGAGTTAACTGATTACGGCTTCGGAATATCATAATAAGCATTAATCCCTTGAACTTTTAACTCATCCCGCAGGCGTTTAGCTGAAGCTGCATCGCTTAAAGCCGCCACTTGGATTTTTTTCCCGGTTTTGAACTCAGCAATATAAGCATCAGGAATGACTTCTTTAGCCTGCTCAAAGGAACGTTCATCGACGTAATCCAGGACAACATAATAATAACCATCCTGGGATTTTATCGGTTCCATTGGCTTAGGTGGGGTAGGTGCAGTTGCAACTTTTGGGGCTGTACCACCCCCCGGTTGCACCGTCGCAGCACCCCTTCCTTGTCCTGTAACTGGGGCTGGGGCGGTTGTTGTGGGGGTAGGAACTGTAGAAGTGGTGGGCTTTTTGGGTAATAATTCCTGAGTGAGATTATTTAAACCGGGGTCAGTTGGAGAGGTCAGGTTGTTTGAGGGTGCGGGTAAGGTTGTGGCTGGACTGGGTGGCACAGGGGGAGCAACCGCAGGCGTCGGCAGAACATTCGGGTTAGGATTGATATGGCTCAAGGTATCTAAATCCAAGTTAACAAATTCCTTCGCCGCTAAGTTGGGAGACAGGGAATCTGTAGGTGGGAGTGAGGTTTCCGTTGAAGCCGTTGTGGGAGGAGCAGCCGGACTAGGGTTAGCCGTTGGGGTTGGGGTTGGGAAAAACCGATTTAACCCTAAGCTAGTCCGACTGGAAGGGGAAGACAGGACATAACTTAAGGCGGTGCAAGATAACAAAAATAAGAACATTGAGGCTATTCCCATCGGAGTTAATAAACTCGCCATCAAACTCCGTTTTTCTGGTGAGTGAGAACGCCGTTCTTCTATACTTTTGATTAGGGCTTCCGTTGATTCTAAATATCCATCTGATGGTGCTGCTACCGGAGCCGATGACTTTAAGTTAAAACTAACGGCAGGATCTTTACCATTGGTTTTGGGATCGTTTGTTGTTGTCGCTGAGTTAGAAACGACTAAGGGTGCAGGTTGGGAGGGAACCACCGTTTCCCAGCCCGACGGTTGAGCTTGGGGTTCAAACAGTTTTCCTTGAGATGCAGCCCCTTCATTGACAGCGACGGCTACCGCATCAGGAGTTTGTTGAAATTGGGGGGTGGTTTGTCCCGTTGAGTCGGGGGTTGTCTGTTTCGTGCGTCGTCGATGACGCCGATAACGGGTTAATTCTGGCTCTAGTTGCACATCCAGACAGCCTAAAACCGCTTTGAGTTCAGACTTTAATTCTGGCTGTGGAGATTGAGGGGATTTCATCCGGGCTCCTTGACTCATGCTTAAACTCCTACCCACTTGTTGATAATTTTAAAATAAAGATTTTTAGATTTAGGGTTTCACGAATAAACCTTATTATTGACAATTTTTAGAGCCGCTAACAAGTCAGTTTATCTATTTTTGATCGATTTCGCTCATTTTTTTAAAGATGCAATCCCTCCATCAAGTCTTAAGTCTGCTTCAATCTCAAATTCTCACCCCAGAACAACAACAATTTCAAGAACTTTGTGCCTATTGGCCGGAAATTGTCGGAACTGTTGCTCGTCTTCATAGCCGTGCGGTGAGTTGGCATCGAGGAGTGTTGAATGTTGCTACCTCTAGCTCCACCTGGTCTCAAGAGTTGACTTTAAAACGAATTCAACTGCTGTATCGATTAAATCAAAAACTCTTATTTCCCGTTGAGGATATCCGGTTTTCTACGGCGCAATGGCGATATCAATCTCATGGGGAGCAACACCGTTCTCCAGGTTCAACCTCAGATGAATTCTCTCAACTTTGGCAGGATCATCCAAGTCGGGTTAATTGGCCTCCAACCCCCACCGAACCTTTAATTCATTCTCATCCTCATGGTTCTACTACGCCGTTAACCGCTTTTCAACGTTGGGCCAATAGTATTCAACAGCGATCGCAACATATCCCCCTCTGTCCTCAATGTCACTGTCCAACTCCTCCAGGGGAATTGACTCGCTGGTCAGTTTGTTGTCTTTGTGCAATGCAAACTTTAGAAGGCCCTGGAACTGAAGCCTAAGTTTCTCTCCGAAACTCTATCTTTAGGTAGTTTACAATTGAGTTTTAACGGGATTTATACGGAGTTATTAAGCCCTTCCTCCGAATTTTACCTTGATCCCCATTCATTTTATCCTGTTTTAGGCACGCTATAGAAAATTTACAATTCTTAATATTTTGAATTTATTGTGTGTCTAATTTTAAACAAAACATAAAAGAAGTATTAAATTTAAACGGCCTAAAAATCGAACTCAAACGCAGACAGAATCTAAGTTTGCAGATAAAAAACCCGGATTTGCTGATCCCCGACAATTATAAATAGATAATCTTCTTGGGGAATTACAAATGGAGTCTGCAAACTTGATTTCAGTCTGTCGGCATTGCCAACGTTACACACCCGAAGGTCATCGTGGGGGGCACTGTCAGTTGCTTCAAGTTTCAGTTAAAGGCGGGTGGAAGTCTTGTCAGTTAGCGCTCCCTGCCTTTGCTCCATCTTGGGAAACCTTAGAAACCTTGATTCAGTTACAACCAGAAACACCTCGGTTACGGGATGTAATTCCCTTAGAGTCCCATCGAGTTCATGAGCCAGAAGAGGCAGAGTCCTTATTCGCTTAGTCCAGAAATTTTGGGGGCGAAGGGTTTTTCGTCCCCCCATAGATTATCTTTTCCCTAGGGAAGCCAAGGATATTGGCGGAAATTGGGTGGCCGTTTCTCCAAGAAGGCTTGTTTGCCTTCGGTTCCTTCCTCCGTCATGTAATACAGTAAGGTGGCATTTCCCGCTAATTCCTGTAAACCCGCCTGACCATCACAATCGGCATTAAAGGCAGATTTTAAGCACCGAATAGCAATGGGACTTTTCTCCAAAATTTCCTTCGCCCATTGAATGCCTTCGGCTTCTAATTGTTCTACGGGAACGACACAATTAACTAACCCCATATCTAGGGCTTGTTGAGCATCATATTGACGACACAAATACCAAATTTCTCGTGCTTTTTTTTGACCGACAATTCGGGCTAAATAACTGGCTCCAAATCCCCCATCAAAACTCCCCACTTTCGGCCCTGTTTGACCAAAAATTGCATTATCTGCTGCTAGGGTTAAATCACAAATTAAATGTAAAACATGACCGCCACCAATGGCATATCCTGCCACCATTGCAATCACAACTTTGGGCATTGTTCGGATTAACCGTTGTAAATCTAAAACGTTTAATCGCGGAATTCCAATATCATCAATATATCCTGCATCTCCCCGCACGCTTTGATCCCCGCCGGAACAAAAGGCATATTTACCATCGGTATGCGGCCCCGCTCCGGTGAATAATACTACACCAATATTGATGTCTTCACGGGCATCACAAAAGGCATCATAGAGTTCAAAAACAGTTTTCGGTCGGAAAGCATTACGTTTTTCAGGACGGTTAATCGTAATTTTTGCAATACCGTCGGCTTTGTGATAGAGAATATCTTCGTAGGTTTTGGCAATTTGCCATGCAACTGACATGATGGGTAATTAATAGGAAATAGGGAACAGGGAGCAGGGAACAGTAGGGAGTCAAACGGTTGGCTAAATTCAACAGTATCCTAACTGTAATGGGTCGCACTATAGCTTATCCTAGGATTGGGAGATCAATCAATTGAGGGGTAATCCGATTAAACCCCCGGTTCCTGATATGACTTCCCCAATGGTATAAGCTAGAATTCCTTGAGTTTCAAACCATTCTCGTGTGGTTTCCGCTTGTTGAGGAGGAACCAAAACCACAAAACCCAGACCCATATTAAAGGTATCAAACATTGCTGCTAGGTTCACTTGTCCCGCTTCAGCTAACCAGTTAAAAATCGGTAGCACGGGCCAACTATTGGGATGAATCTTAACGGCCTGTCCTTCTCCCAAACAGCGTGGTAAGTTTTCCGGTAAACCGCCTCCGGTAATATGGGCCATGCCATGAATTTCTACACCATTACTCCGAGCTTGTAGAATTGGTTTAACGTAAATTTGTGTCGGCGTTAAACAGACTTCTCCAATGGATTGACCTCCCAAAGCTTCAGGACAGTCATTCCAATTCCATCCGCCATCACTGACCACTTTTCGCACTAAACTAAAGCCATTACTGTGAACGCCACTACTCGCTAATCCAATGGCGATATCGCCGATTTGGACTTGGGAACCGTTTAACATTCGGCTTTTTTCCACAATTCCCACACAAAAACCCGCCATATCATATTCCCCTGGTTGATAAAATCCGGGCATTTCGGCCGTTTCTCCCCCTAGAAGACTGCATCCGGCTTGTTGACATCCTGTGGAAATTCCGGCGACGACTTGGGTTAATTGGTCACCATCAAGCTTTCCGGTCGCTAAATAGTCCAGAAAAAATAAGGGTTCGGCCCCACAGGTCAGGACATCGTTAACGCACATTGCCACTAAATCAATACCAACGGTGTCATGACGGTTGAGGCTTGTAGCTAGTTTTAATTTAGTTCCCACCCCATCAGTTCCAGAAACGAGGATGGGTTCGTTATACCCGGAAGGGAGGGCAAAACAACCTCCAAACCCTCCTAATCCCCCTAATACTTCCGGTCGATAGGTTTTTTGGACGAGGTTCCGAATGCCATCAACAAAATCTCGACCTGCTTGAATATCTACACCAGCTTCCCGATAATCCATCTTGTTCGATCCTTGTCTTTCTACAACCTATTTAAGCAATTTTCGGCTCTATTATTTCCGCTTCTGTGTTCTCGATTTTGGGGTCAGTTGTCAAACCTATAAGAAAATTCAATCAAAAGTCTATTTTGAAAATTTTCATTAAGTAAGAATCTCTACACCCTTTGATAGATAGGGGTTTTACCTTAAAACTGAACAGTTTAGTTTGTGAAAAAACCCTGCAAACCCCCATGAGGGAGTGATCCCCAAATTCGCAAGTTCATGTTAGTCTGTTGCAGTTCCTCAAACAAAGGTGAATGCGGAACGAGTGTGAGTTGACGAATTGAATCACCTTAAATTCGGGTTTTAAACCCAGTATTGAAATCTTCAGCCTTTGATTGTCTAAAAACCAAATGCTGATCTCAATGCTCTGAATTAAGGAGATTTCAACCCGTGTAAAGCTTCAACTCGATCAACCAGCAGTTTTGAGAATAGACTTGTCAACAACCCACCACTGACTTGAGTACAAGTTCATTGGGGGCTTGAAAGATAGCCCTAGTTGACCCGCCTAAGTCTTGGCTGACTCCGTTATTTAGGTCACGACACCGGGCGGATGCGTAGCTAGTCCCCTGCTCTGTCGCTTAGTATTAAACAGCTATTTGGGAGGCAGTGTACTAAGCCGAAAAAGCCTTGATAACATTGGCAAAGCTAACTTTACCCTAGAAATAGGAGGGGGAGAAATCCCCAAACCCAATTAAACGCCCTACCGAGGCGGGTCTAACCAGAACAATATCGGTAGCTTCTACCAGAAAGAGTGCGATTCAGGTATGTCAAGGAGAATAACCTCTCTTGAGGCGCAACGGTTTCATTTTATGGAAACAAATGATATGCAATATAGACCTCGATCCCTTTTTGCTCTCACCGCTAATCGGAGTAAAGATAAGCGCGGAACTCGACTAGGGGGAAGATTGATGAAGCATCAACTTTGGAGCGGTCTTACAGCAGTTCTTCTTCTGCCGATTTTAAGCATAAGCTCCTCCAGTCACGCTGAATCTAACTCAGCGTTTAACCCTAAACCCTCAGTCAATGAAGGAGAACGTTTAAATCCTCCCGATTTTGTACCCTCAATCCCATTATTAAAAACGCCCTCTGAAGAGATCAACCTATCTACGACCCAACCTGAACCTGCCGACGTGATGAAAGTTGGAGAATATCAATCCCAACCAACCACTACCGCGTTTTTACCCGACACGGTTGCCAAAATCAAAGCTCATGAATTGAATCAAGAACAAGCGGCAACCCTTTACATTAGGAATATTCCAGTCCTGACCTTTATCCAGAATGCCAACTTTGATCCCAAAGCTAGAACAGCCCCAACGCTTCAACCGATAAAAGTGGGCTCGTATTCTGGCCAAGCTGATCTCCCTAATCCTAAAACTCCTGCAACGCAATCTACCAGAACCACCGACCCAGTTTCCCGTGCTACTGCCGTTGCAGCCGAAATTAATCAACTCATTCGCAATAACTTTGATGCGACGACGATTCAAGTTCGATGGGACGAACAGCGCCAGCATTATGTGATTGAAGTAGCTGGCAAAGAACTGGTTTCCATTGACTCACAAACGATTCTGCCGGATACGACCAATGACAAAGCAACGGATGCTTTACAAGCGACTAATCGCATTCGACGGCAAATTGGTAATGCTCCCCCTTTAAATGCAATTGAAGGTTTACCCAAGCCATCTGTTCCAGAAGTCGCCACTGGGTTTTTCTTCCGGCGAATTGAGGGTTGGGCGTCTTGGTATGGCCCTGGTTTTGATGGCGGACAAACGGCCAATGGGGAAACCTTTAATCAATACGATTTAACGGCGGCCCATCCTTCTTTACCCTTTGGGACAGTAGTAAAAGTCACTAATCAAGATAATGGTCAATCCGTTGTCGTCCGAATTAATGATCGTGGCCCCTATGCTGGAGGTCGGGTGATTGATTTATCGAAAGCTGCGGCTCAAGCCATTGGCATGATTAGCAGTGGCGTTGCCCCGGTTCAAATTGATGTATTGACTCCGAATCAGTGATCAGTTATCAGTGATCAGTTATCAGTGATCAGTTATCCGTGTCGGAGTTGGCTGTTCACTGTTGACGGTTGACCGATAATTGATCACTGATATGGGCGGGAGAACCCCGCCCCTACAATTGATAACTGATAACTGATAACTGATTTATGATTCGTCTGTTGACTAGCGTTGCGGCTCTGCGGTGTTATCTTCGGGGCTACCGAACCCAAAACCCTGACCAGTTAGTGGGTTTGGTTCCCACCATGGGAGGGTTACATTTAGGGCATCTGAGTTTAATTCAACGGGCGAGATCAGAAAATTCCCTGGTGGTGGTGAGTATTTTTGTCAATCCTATACAGTTTGGCCCCCAAGAGGATTTCCAAAAATATCCCCGTGTTTTAGAGGCGGATTTGCAACAGTGTGAACAGGCGGGGGTTGATGTGGTTTTTGCTCCTAAAGTGGAGGAAATGTATCCCTCCTCAATGCAAACAATGGTGATTCCTCCTGCATCGATGATGTCGGGGTTGTGTGGAAAATCTCGACCCGGACATTTTCAAGGGGTGGCGACGGTTGTGGCTAAATTATTTAATTTGGTGCAACCGGATCGAGCTTATTTTGGCCAAAAAGACGCTCAACAAATTGCCATTATTCAACGTTTGGTTCAGGATTTAAACTGGCCGATTGAGATTATTCCTTGTCCGATTATTCGAGAACCTTCGGGACTGGCTTATAGTTCTCGCAATCAATATTTAACAGATAACGAAAAACAGCAAGCCACTGTTTTATATCGGGCGCTGCGTCGAGGTCAAGAACACTTTCAACAGGGTTGTAAAACGGCTAGGGATATTAAACAAATTGTACAAACTGAATTAGAAACTGAACCTGGGGTACAGGTTGAATATATTGAGTTAGTCCAACCTGAGACGTTAATTCCGTTGACAACCGTTGAAACAATGGGGTTATTGGCCGTTGCGGCTCGTGTGGGGACAACTCGGTTAATTGATAATTTGATTTTGCGTCATCGTCAACCGATTATTGCCATTGATGGGCCAGCCGGAGCCGGGAAATCGACGGTGACTCGTAAAATTGCCGAGGCGTTAGGGTTGTTGTATTTGGATACGGGGGCCATGTATCGGGCGGTCACGTGGTTGGTGCTTCAGTCGGGAATTAAGATTGATGATCAACCTGCGATCGCTGAAATCGTGAGTCAATGCCAAATTGAATTAATCCCCGATAGGGAACAACCGCGAACGGTGATTAATGGCCAGGATGTGACGGAGGCAATTCGATCCTTGGAGGTCACGGCGAATGTGTCTGCGATCGCTTCTCAATGGGCTGTTCGCCAAGGGTTGGTCAAACAGCAACAAGCGTTTGGTCGTCAAGGCGGAATTGTAGCAGAAGGTCGGGATATTGGAACAACGGTATTTCCCGATGCCGAATTGAAAATTTTCTTAACGGCATCCGTGCAAGAACGGGCTAAACGGCGATTATTAGAACTGCACGCTAAAGGTCAAACGGATATTACTCAAGAACAACTCGAACAGGATATTGCTCAACGGGATCACCTTGATAGTAATCGGGCCATTTCACCTTTGCGAAAAGCCGTCGATGCGGTTGAAATTCAAACGGACAATTTAACAATTGACGATGTGATTCAACGAGCGGTGAGTTTATACCGTGAAACCATTATCAACAAAACCTAACGTTTTCCTAAAAGTGTCTTCCTGTTCGTGTCCTTATGCACTAGGATTTTAGAGGTATTATTGTTCAACCCTCAAAATTCAGATGATTACGTTTGTAATCAGAGGCTTGACTTTTTATTGAAAATGTGCATCTCTGATGTCAAGGGTGAATCAGTTGGCTTTTTAGATGCGGTTCGATCACGCTCAATTCTAAAATTTATTTCCGTGTGAAGGAGTAATCTCGTGGCTCAGTACAGTCCTCTCTTACGACAACAAAAAGTGGCTTTATTTGCTCTTGTAGCAGCCATTGCTAGTTTTGCGATGGGTGTGATGTTACCCCTTAATCTGCGTGTAGAGCGAGCGACAAAACAAAGCCTTTCTGCTCGTTCTTCCCAACCCCCCAGGATTATTTCTAATATTACTGAAAAACTCAAAAATTCTTCCTCAGAAATACCTTCTCAACCCTTATCACAGTCGGGATTAAATCTTCAGAAAGCAATCACTCAACGAGTTGATAATGTCCAAAAAACCTTAGAACAATTGCAAACCCAACGCTTTAGTTATAGTATTCCCGAACAATTTCAAAGCCAAACCATTAAAGAAGTAACAATCCCTGGCGAACAAAAAGTAATTGCATTCACATTTGATGATGGCCCCTGGCCGAAAAGCACTCGCCAAATTTTAGATATTTTAGAAGAAAATAATATTAAAGCTACATTTTTCTGGGTGGGTTCGGCTTTAAAAAATCAGAAAGATATTGCGAAGGTAGTGGTTAACGAGGGTCATGTTGTAGGGAACCATACTTGGAGCCATCGTTATCAAAAATATAGTCCTTCTGGTGCCTCCGAAGAAATTGAAAGCACGGCTAAATTAATGGAAGACTTAACAGGAATTGACACTCCGATGTTCCGACCGCCAGGAGGTGTTTTAGATAACGGATTAGTGGATTATGCGTTTAAGCAAAATCATGTTAATATTATGTGGTCAGTGGATTCGCAGGATTGGAAATCTTCATCGGACAAAATTATTAGTAATGTTTTAAAACAAGCTAAATCCGGTGGAATTATTTTAATGCACGATGGGGGCGGAGATCGTTCAGCAACGGTAAAAGCTTTACCCATTGTCATCAAGAAACTTAAAGAGCAGGGTTATACATTTGTGACAATTCCTGAATTATTAAAACTGGCTGATCAAAAACCAGTTGAACAACCTCAGTCAACGGATAGCAGCCAACCCTAAATCAGAAATCATCGGAAAAAATGGATTAAAATAAGATGGATGTAGAAACCCGGTTTCGGATTGAAACTCTAAGCCAATTCATCCATTAATTTAGGAGCCAAAAGTTGTGATTGTTTCTAATGATTTGGAGAAGGATTTAACACTGATTCCTTCTCCGTTTCACGATAGTTTCTCGATTACAATTGCGCCTCTTTTATTGGAGGAGATTTATGCTTTAGCCGATGACCCCAGGAATGGTGCAATTGTGGTCATGAGTGGAATGGTGAGAAATCAAACCCAAGGTCAAGCCGTAGAATCTTTAGAATATCAAGCTTATCAACCGATGGCTTTAAAAGTATTTGAAAAAATTGCTACGGACATCCGCCAACAATGGTTAGATGTGACTCGTGTAGTGATTCATCATCGGGTTGGACGTTTAAGAATTGGTGAAATTAGTGTTTTAATTGCGGTGGGTTGTCCTCACCGTCGAGAAGCCTTTGAAGCTTGTCAATATGCAATTGATACTTTAAAACATACTGCACCTATTTGGAAAAAAGAACATTGGAAAGATGCTTCAAGTAGTTGGGTGAGTATTGGGGCTTGTGAAATTAATTGTTAAAGGGAACAGGGAATTACGAATTACGAATTACGAATTACGAATAGGGAATGGGAAAAAGTGATTAGCAACCCGGACAATTATTTGTAGAAAATATTGAAGCATGGAATATAGAATATAACTTCCCTCGCAACTTATAGCAGTCACGCCTGGAAGTTAGGACATAGACTGATGCTAAAATCTAAACCGTAAACTCCTCTTTTCCTACCTGTTCCCTGCGAAGCAAAGAGCCTGTCGAAGTGTTCCCTGTTCCCTGCTCTAATTAAAATGAGTAAACTCTTCCCTGTTCATCAATATAAATGGTACGTTCTTGATGGGGGTTTGCGGCACTGGTGGGGGTAATTTCAACCATTAATGTATTTTTGGGAATAACCCGGACACTATAAATTAATGGATAAGTATATTCGGGTGTGTTAATTAAAATTGTGCTAGTTTCTCCGGGATGACGTCCCACTCGAACTAAAAATTCTCCGGTTTTACCCGGTGCTAACTGTTGAGAATTATCATTGGCTAAGGCATAAACTAGGGTTTGGTCAGTTTTATTCCGCAGTCTCACCGTGATCAATTGACTGGGATCAACCGTTGCTTCTACCTTAGAGTCAGAAGGGGACACAGTATAGTCAGAAAACCTGTCAGGATAGTCAGAAAACCATTCAGCTAGACTTGAGGAAGCTAACCCTAAGCTGAGAGTCGTTACTAGGGTCGTTAAGATTAAAATACGAGATTTAAACATAAACTTACTTCAACGCAATCATACTTCCACTGATCCGCCTGTCAACCTTCGATCCGGAAAAGGGACATTGATTTTTAGACTGCAATTGAGGAAAAAACATGATATAGATCAGAAGTTGCATTATAATTCCACCAGAAGTAAGCTGAAAGCAACATCAACTGCTGCTGACAGCGTTAGTTCTCATGGTTTACATTGAGTCTTGATCCAGTCAATCCTAATTTATGTATTCAAAACTTGTGCGTCTGAATATTCCCAGTGGTTGGGCAATCACTCATAATACTTTTGGGGATGAAGATCCATTCATTCAAGATGGCCGTATTGTCAATGAGCAGTTTTATAATGAAAACCTGTTGATGATTCAACCCATTAAGTTTAATGGAACAGACTGGATTATTAATCAAACGGGCGATCGCTTAAAATTGGGCTGGTATCCCCACGCTAACCCGCAAGGAGCTTATCGGTTAGAATTATTAGCTGGAAATCCAGAGCAAGAAGGCTTAGAATTTCAGGCTAAAGAACGGGAAAAAATTCGTCAAGTCATTGAACAGTGTTTTCAGTTAATCACTCAGGGAGTTGATTTACAGGAAATTAAATGGGTGATTGAACGCCGGGATCAAACCTTTGAAAAGAATCCTCATTTACCCTTAGTCATTAGAAAAAAACTTCAAGATTATTATCGATATCGAAATCGATTTTATTATGGTCAGCTTTACTCTCTTTATTCCCCGATTTATTATGAATTAACTAATATTGCTTACCGCAGTGCCAAAGATAATAAAATTGCGTATAATATTCCAACGCAAGAAAACCGAACAATAGAGCGTAATTGTTGAAGTTAGTATTCATAGAATTTTGTAAAGATTAGGAAAATTAAGGATGTTTACTGTGTCAGAACAAAACCCTGAAGTACAAAACCCGGAATTAATGTCTCAAGAATACCCCAGTGATCGGGCTGTATTTGATGTTCTCATTGATTTTATGAACCTAGATGGTTGGGTTTATAGAGAAATTGAACATCGGCGAGTCTTGGCATTGGGAGTGGAAGGTAAAAATGGACGATTTGATTGTTATACAGTTGTCCGGGAAGCAGAACGACAAATTGCCGTTTATTCTATTTGTCCGGTGAAAGTTCCTGATTATAAACGTTATAATATGGCGGCGTTTATTACGATGCTTAATTATGGCACAGTAGTTGGAAACTTTGAGATGAATTTCCACGATGGTGAAGTTCGCTATAAAACCAGTTTAGATGCGGAAGATGCCGCACTCACTCCGGCATTTATTAAACATTTAATTTATACCAGCATCACAACAATGGATGACTATTTACCGGGGATTTTATCTGTGATTTACGGTAATATTTCACCTGAAGAAGCCTTTCAACGGACTCAATATTAAGAGGGAACAGCTTAACTGGGAACAGGGAACAGGGAACAGAAAAAATTGAAGGGGTTTTAGGATGTAGAATTGCCTCCTTTTTTTCCCTGTTCCTGGTTCTAAATTTGTTGACGTGCAGCTTTAAGCAGGATGCGTTTTTCGGATTTGGTAATCGCGGTATGGGTGGATTCAACGACATCTAAATTAACAGAAATCGATGTAATTCCCCAACGCACTAAATCTTCAATTAATTCAGGATATAAGGCGGGTGCATCGCCACAAATTGAACAAGGAATTTTGGCTTTTCTCGCCTTTTTAATGAACTGTTTTATCGCTTTTTTTAACGCAGGATGGCGTTCATATTCAATCTGATTGTCAGGAGAACTGTGGATTTGATTGCGATCAATTCCGAATAATAATTGCGTGAGATCATTCGTTCCAATAGAAATACCTTGCACTCCTGCTTTGACATAATCGGGTAATGAAAATAACAGCGATGGCACTTCTGCCATAATCCAAACTTGAAACTGAGGATAATGACTTAATCCTGAACTTTCAATGCGATAACGATAGATTAAAAACTCTTCAACGCAACGAATAAACGGTAAAATTAGATAAATGTTTTGATAACCGGATTCATATAATTGTAATAAAATTTTGAGTTCTAAATCGAATAAAGCGAGACGTTCTAGCGATGGGGAGTTTGAAACCGGAAAATTACCTTCCTCTTTTCCTGATTCGCGTAAATCTAACGCTCGATAATAGAGAGGTCGAGAAGATAAAATAATTGCCAGTTGATTCAGGGGCTCTACCATTCGTTGAATAAATGCGGGTTGGTGTTCTGGTTCAATCCAACGACTATAATTATAGAATTTGCTTCGGATTCCCTCAGAAACAGGGGAATGTTGAGGAAATTCTAAGACTTCAATCGCCATTAATTCTGAACGCAGTAAACCCACTCCATCAATGGGTAAAGAGTGGAGTCGATGTATAGAACTCGATTGACTAATATTGACCATCAACGGGGTCGCGTTCGGTATGAAGTGGGTTTCAAAGAAGTGTTGTTGCTGAAGACTTTGTTCTGATAACCCTTCATTCACCGAATGATCTTGTTCCATAAAATAAACTTCTCCGCGCTTGCCATCTACAAACACGGACTCACCTGTTTTAATTTGTACTGTTGCATTCACAATACCACAGACCGCAGGGATTCCCAGTTCTCGCGCCACAATTGCACCATGACTGGTCATTCCCCCTTGTTCAGCCACAATTCCCACACATTGCCTTAATAACGGTAAATAATCCCAAGTAATCGTAGGAACCACTAACACCGTATTATCGGGTAATTGGGAGGGAATAGAGTCTGGGGTAGTCAGGATGTAAGCAGTTCCGTTACATTGTCCAGAAGCGACCGCCAGTCCTTGAAAACGGGGTTGACGTTCAGAGGTAGACTCAGAATTCAACGGATGAGATAAAAGACGGATTTCAGGAGATCCAACCCCAGCGAGATATAATTGGGGTTCTGGGTTCTGGGACGATTGAAATAAACCCCAATGGAATTGGGTGATCACAGGTAAATCGTTGATAACCTGTTGAGTTCTTTCAATTAACTGTTGGAGTTGTTTCGGTGTCAGGGAAAATTCCGGTTGTTGTTCAGAAACTAAGGTGGCGTAAATCGGAAGTTGAGTAACTCCTGTTCCAAATTGCTTTTGAGGAATGGGATATTGGGTCGGTTGCTGCGGAGAAGATTTTAAATCATAGACAATTGTTTTAGAGCCTAAATGTTGATATTCAATCCTTGCGGTTTGGGGTTCAATTCTATAAAGATCAGGATAGTTCTCTCCCCAGAGTAGGGAGAATTCTAAACCCCAAGTTGAGTGAATTTCCCAAGCATCAGGCTGAATCTGAACCAATCCAGACGCGATTGCAGACTGAAGGGGTTGAACTAATACCGTAGGCTGTAAATCTTGTAATCGCAGACCACATCGTTGCCAATATAATAAACTTCTAGCCCGAAAAAATTCACAGTATGCTTGTTTAAGTCCTAATAAGGCGGCTTCAGCATCTCCCCAACAAATTACCGATTCTAATAGTCCTGATATGGGGGATTGATGGGGAATACTCAGGCTTGGATAAAATATCAATGCAGGTGTATTTAATGGGTTAATATAAGCTTGAATTTGTTGAACCCAAGATTCCGGTAAAGGGGTATCGATGAGTTGTTGACAAAGGTGTTGAGCGATCGCTTGTAATTGACGAGGTTGATTAACATCAAAATAAAGGGATGATTGGGGTAAATCCACAAACAAAGGTTCTAACCAGTCAATCGTTTGTAGAAATTCCCAGAATAATTGAGCCGTCACAACGAAACCCGGTAATATCGGATGACCTTGACGGAGTAAATGACTTAAATAGAACGCTTGCTCCCCGACAACTTCTCGATCAGAAGGTTGAATTTCGTCAAGCCAATAAAAATTATCCACGCCTTCAGCTAAGTTCACTAATTACTAATTGTGATATATGACAAACTGATTTTGGGGGTTAGCTGGGGGTCGGGTATTATAGCGCGTAGTGCTAGGGAACAGAAAACAGTCAACAGCAAACAGTCAACAGAATGATGAAAGCACTTTTAAACTTATTTCTTAAACCCAATTGTCCATTGTGTAACCGACCTGCTAATACAGAACTCTGTGATTATTGTCAACGACAGTTACTTCGCTGTCGATTTCCCCAAGGGACTAAATTTGCTACAGAAATACCGCTTTGTGTCTGGGGACAATATAAAGACGTTCTCAAGCGAGCGATCGCAGCCTTGAAGTATAATCATCATACAGAATTAGCTAAACCTTTAGGCTATGGATTAGCAGAAACTTGGTTATCGACTCCGAGGGAAATGTCGTCTGTTACAGTTGTACCGATTCCTTTACACGTCGCTAAATTAAAAAAACGGGGATTTAATCAAGCAGAACTCTTAGCGAAAAGTTTTTGTGAAATCACAGGTTTATCTCTAGTGGCTCACGGTTTAGAACGAATTAAAGAAACAGAAGCATTACATGAATTATCACCCGAACAACGGTTTAAAAAAATGCAAAGTGTCTTTAATTTAGGTCAAGATTTCCGTCGTCGCCGTCCCCCAGGTTCAGTCTTAATTTTAGATGATATTTATACCACAGGTGCAACCGTAAAAGCAGCCATTGATCAATTCCAACACGCTAAAATTCCGGTGGCGGGTGTTGTTGCGATCGCCACAACTCAAAAATCAGTAATCAGTAAATCAAAGAAATCCCGTGAATGAAGCAAAATAAAGATTTCCATTAGTTGACAACAAACAACAACTGCTTTATAACTAATGACTGATTACTTATACAGACGCGCCAAAAGCCTACGGCAATAGCCTTACGGCATGAACCAGCTTCGCCCAGGCACGTCTCTACACTGATAACTGATAACTGATAACTGATAACTGATAACTGATAACTGATAACTGATTAAAATGACTTTAATTTTAGGAACTACGTTAGCTGATAATCTCGCTGGATTTGTCGAAAACGATGAAATCTATGGTTTAGAAGGAGATGATACTCTACAAGGTCTTGCGGGTGATGATACGATTAATGGCAATCCGGGAAAAGACTTGATTTATGGCAACCCCGGAAATGATTTACTCTTTGGAGGAAAAGGAGACGATATTCTGATTGAAGAATCAGGCACTAATCAACTCTTTGGGAATTTAGGTTCAGACTACTTAGTTGGGGGAGTTAATAATGACTCTTTGTTTGGGGGGAAAGACCAAGATTTACTGGCAGGTGGAGGGGGGAATGATTATGTTTCTGGTGATGTTGGGGATGATTATGTAGCGGGTGTGGATGTTAATACTGCCAGTCCGGGATCGGGTGAAATTGATACCTTAGTGGGTGGAGCCGGATTTGATGCGTTTTATTTGGGAAGTTCTGATTCTACCAGTTATTATTCAACTGGAGGTTTAACGGATTTTGCGTTTATTACTGATTTTAAGGTTGGTGAAGATTACTTTGCTTATAAAACTGGGGATGTAATTACATTCAATGATTTAACATTATCAGGTTATGGAACAGGAGCCGGTATTTATGTTAACAAATCCGGTCAACAGGAATTAATTGCATTTTTACCGGGAGTACAAGCCAATCAACTTAATCTTAACCTGGATTTTACACCGATTTAAAGATTAGGAGTAGGGGTAATTCATGAATTACCCCTACATATTGAATTCCGCCTATATCAGTAAACAGTTATCAGTGATCAGTAATTCGTAATTCCCTGCTCCCTGTTCCCTATTAACTAATTACTGATTACTAATTTGGGCTGCATATTGTTGGGCTCCTAAACCGACTAATAAATGCAAGATCCCATCCGGTAAACGTAAAATTCCTTCTACACCTGCCGCTGTTAATGCCGCTTCATCAATTAGGGTATTATCAATCACTTGGACTCGTAATCGAGTTAAAGCAACTGCCTCAACCGTTTGAATATTCTGTTTTCCTCCGAGAGCAATAATGATATTTTGAATCCGATTTTTTGCCTCTACATCTAGGGTAATTGTAGGTGAAATTTCCTCATTTTGTATGGAATCAGCAGAAGCTGTTGCAGAGGGTGAACTTTCCACAATATCTGCTTCTGGGCCAGCCGTTTTGAGATATTCAATCATATCGGTTTTTAAGTTTTCTGAACGAGGGCCAAATATAGCTTGGGCGTTATTTCCAATTTCTAACACTCCCGATGCGCCTAACGCTTTCAGTCGGTCTTTATTGACCTTTTTCATATCCTTAACCGTGATGCGTAACCGAGTAATACAAGCATCTAATGTTGTAATATTACTGCGTCCTCCAAAAGCTCGTACCAGTTCCATTGCTAGACTACCTACTCCGGTTCCTAGGGCAATATTTTCTACTATTTCTACATCATCTTCTCGACCTGGGGTAGGTAAATTGAACTGTCGGATTCCAAAGTAAAACACACAGAAATATAAAGCGGCAAAAAATGGCCCTAAAGCGGGAATTAACCAAGCTTTTGTTCCTAAACTATTGAATAGGAAAAAGTCAATAAATCCCTGGGAAAAGGTAAATCCCATACGCCCACCGAGGGTAATAAATAACCAATCACAAAACCCTGCCATTAACGCATGAACTCCATATAAAGCTGGGGCGACAAACATAAATGAAAATTCAATCGGTTCGGTAATTCCGGTTAGAAAAGAGGTAAAAGCTGCGGAGATCATAATCCCTCCCGTTACCACCCGATTTTTGGGTTTTGCAGCCCGCCAAATGGCAATGGCAGCAGCAGGTAAACCGAACATTTTAAACCAATAAGCACCCCCTAGAATTCCGGCTGTTGGGTCACCTGCAAAGAAGCGATTAATATCTCCGGTAACGACTCGGTTTGTAATCGGATCAGTAAAGGAACCAATTTGAAAGAAGAACGGAACATTCCAAATATGATGTAATCCAAAGGGCAATAATAAGCGTTCTACAACCCCATAAATTGCGGCGGTAATACTAACATTATTTCCCGATGCAGCCGCATTTGCAGCCGCAGAAATCGCGTCTCCAATGGGGGGCCAGATCACGCTCATTAAAATTCCCATTGCGATCGCTGCAAAGGACGTAATAATGGGAACAAATCGTTTTCCGGCAAAAAATCCTAAATATTGTGGGAGTTGAATTCGGAAAAATCGGTTAAATAAATAAGCTGCAACACAGCCCATAATTAAACCCCCAAATACCCCCGTATCTAACGAAGAAATCCCCATGACTTTGACTAAATCGTCGGGATTCATGCCAAATAAAGTGGTAGAAGCTGCCCCCAATGAAGCCACAAAAACAACGAATCCAACGGTCGCAGCTAAGGCAGAAACCCCATCATTTTCAGCAAATCCAATAGCAACGGAAATCGCAAAAATAATCGGTAAATTGCCAAAAATAGCATCCCCGGAATTCTTCATAATGGTGGCTAACCAATCAGGTAACCACCAAAATTTAGGGGAGGTAATCGTTCCCGATGCCAAGTTTTGCAATTCAATTAAACGAGCACTCCCCAATCCCAATAATAAACCAGCAATGGGTAACACAGAAACGGGAAGCATTAAAGACTTTCCCATTTTTTGTAATAAAGCAAAAGCGTTTTTTAGCATTGTTTTTCTTAAGTAGTGAGCCCTTCAGGGCTCTATCAAATGTAGTGAGTCCTTCAGGACTCTATCAGATTTGTTACTGATAACTGATAACTGCTACAGACGCGCCATGGCACGTCTCTACACTGATTAAAGCACCCGAACATCTGCTCCTGTTTCTGCGTTTAATGCTTTTTGGGCTAATTCTTGACATTGAACTAAACTTAATTCTCGGATTTGTGCCTTAATACTAGGAATATTGGGAACACTGACACTTAATTCCTTAACGCCTAAACCAATTAATAATGGAATTGCTTGCGGATCACTGGCTATGCCACCACAAACACCTACCCATTTTCCCTGTTTAGTTGCTCCTTTTACGGTTAAATCAATTAATCTTAAAATAGCGGGATTTAAGCCATCAACATAAGGAGCAAGTTTTGGATGTCCTCGATCCATTGCTAAAGTATATTGGGTTAAATCATTGGTTCCAATGGAGAAGAAATCAACTTCTTGGGCAAACTGTTCAGCCATCATTGCTGCGGCTGGAATTTCTACCATAATTCCCACAGAAACCGCCAGAGCATTTAACTTTTCTCGTTCTTCTTCTAACATGGCTTTTGCCATTTTTATTTCTTCTAATCTCGCAATCATGGGAAACATAATTTTCAGATTTCCCGAAGACGCTGATCTCAGAATGGCTCTTAACTGGGTTCTTAAAATTTCAGGACGATCAAACCCAACTCGAATGCCTCTTTCTCCTAAAAATGGGTTTTCTTCATGGGGAATGGGTAAATAAGGTAAAGGTTTATCTCCCCCAACATCTAACGTCCGAATAATTAACGGTCTTTCCTTTCCTAAAACTTCAGCAATACTGCTATAAATCTCGGTTTGTTCGTCTTCTGTGGGAGCCGATGAGCGATCCATAAAAATAAATTCGGTTCGCAATAAACCCACCCCTTCTCCGCCTAATTGAACGGCAGTTTCTGCATCTAGTTGGTTGCCAATATTTGCCACAATTTCCATTCGATACCCATCCGTTGTGATGGCGGGTTTCATCGCATTAGCTACATCCTGTTCTCGCTTTTTAGCAATTTCAATTTGTAAGGTTTTCACCTCTTCCATTTCTGCGGAAGTTGGGTTTAGCTGCAACGTTCCTTTATTGCCATCTAAAATCACCCAAGTTCCATCAGGTAAATCTAACACTTGGGGTTCCGTTCCTGCGATCGCTGGAATTCCCATTGAACGAGCTAAAATCGCAACGTGAGAAGTCGCTCCCCCCGCAACAGTACAAAATCCAATCACTTTAGATCGATCTAACGTTGCCATATCTGAAGGTGTTAAATCTTCAGCAATCAAGATAGTATTATCGGGATAAATAGGCCCGGTTGAATTGACTCCTGTAAGAATTCTGAGTACCCGTTGTCCCACATCTCGGACATCATTTGCCCGTTGAGATAACAATTCATTTTGTAATTTTGCTAATTGTTCTGCACTATTGGTAAAGGTTTGTTTCCAGGCAAAAGCGGCACTTTTTCCCTTATCAATGGTACTGGTTGCAATATCAATTAATTCGGGATCTTCTAATAATTCTTGATGAGCGGCAAAAATCGCCGATTTACTCGGATCACCTTGTCCATGTACATTAGCGCGTAACGCTTCTACCTCTAATTGGGCTTGTTTAATGGCGGCTTCTAGTTTACGCCGTTCTGAATTGGGGTTTTCGCCCCGTTCTTTCACCTCAATCTCCTGTTCCCGAACTCGGAACGTCTGACCGACAGCTACCCCGGAGGATGCTGCTACCCCTAAAATTAGATTGGGATCATCAGAACGGCGACGGGGAGGCGGTGCTGAGATGTCCCCTTGAGCAACACTCGCAGGTGCAGCAATGGGGACTGTTCCTTCTTCTCCTAAACCGGAACGGATGGCATCGCAGAGTTCGGCGATCGCTTCTGCTGCATCTAGCCCTTGGGCGACTAAAACCACCCGATCTCCGTGATTAACTTCTAACCCCATTAACCCAACAACGCTGCGAATATTGGCGTCTTGATCGCCCCGTTGTAACCGAATTTTCGATTGATATTTTTTGGCTAAATTGGCTAAGACAGCCGAAGGTCTAGCGTGTAATCCTGTGGGATTAGGAATAATAATTTCATCGGAAGTAATGGTCTGATTAGAAGTAGGAGTCTGCTTTTTAACGGTTGTGGACAAAATGAGTTTTAAAATCACCGTTTCGCCAGCAATAACAGTGCCAGAATTCGCCTGAAAATTTGCCACTTCCTCACTATTTGTAATTACAATTTGAGTGAGCAAACTTTTAGCATGAAGGGCAACATAATCAATATCAAATTCAATTAAGGGATCACCGGTTTGAATGCGATCGCCCATTTTTACTTTAGGCTTAAACCCCTCACCCCGCAATGTTACGGTATCTAAACCAATGTGCATCAAGACTTCTAACCCCTCGGCTGTTTTGAGAGTGACAGCATGATGGGAGGGATGGAGTTGTATAACTTCCCCATCACAAGGAGCAATTAAAACTTGACTCACCGGGTCAATTGAAATCCCATCCCCAACCATTTTTTGAGCAAATACCGGGTCAGGAACTTGTTCAAGGGGGAGAATATATCCCGATAAAGGTGCTTTTAAGACAACGCCAGTCCCTTGAGAAACTGGTGTTACAGTATTAATCATTATTAAGCTCTGTTTCAATTTTAGTTTTTTAATCAGGGTCGGTTGTTCAACCCTGGATATTGTTTAAGATACAGTGACCTTTTCTGTGTTGTTCAAAAATTCTTATTTTTTTTTAATTTGCAACAATTCTTAATATAAGCAAGATCAATTTTAAGCCCAAACAAAAGGGTTATGCAAATTTATGTTTCAATGAGGGTATAATACAAAAAAGTTGTCTTTTTAGTTTCCCCAATCCCAAATGAGTGACATCAAAAGAATAGACACAAACGCTTATGTGACAGTACAAGGGCAATATGCTGTAGTCAATGAAGGTTCTGGGTATGCGATCATCAATACTCAAACAAAACAGGTAATTGCCCGCAATATCTCATCTTTCCTGGATTGTGTAAAAACGCTAGAGTATATCTTGAGTAATGCTGAATCTAAAAATTCTGATCCAATTCAAACCTCTGCTTCTATTTCTGAACCAGATACTCCTCCTAAATCAGTTCAGGAAAAAATTAATTATGAAACTAAAAAACTAGATGAATTAGATTTTGCTCTTGTCAGAAGTATAGCCTCTTATTTTGAATAAATGAATGGTAAGATTCGCCACTACCATCGAGATCATCATGCCTCAAAAGAAGAAGCAGATGTAATCGGGAATTATTATCTAAAGACTGCTAGTATTGTTAGGGGTGTTAAAACTCAAAAAGATTTGGTAGAACTGATAGAATATATAGAAAACCTTAAGGAAAAGGTTAGCATATACCAGCATAAAAGCGATAAATATCGTTGGTCTACAGGTTTAGAAAAAGACGTTCTAGCTAAATTAAGGAAAATAAGGGATACACTCAAGAATTAATTGAAAGATGAGCAGAAATCAACTGATTAGCGAAAATTTGATTTTTTTGTGAGTCAGACCACAAACCAGTTCTCTACTCTTAAGTTTTGAAAATTAGCATAGTCTGAAACGTTATTAGTGATCAGGGTAAGATTATTAACCTGTGCAGTTGCGGCGATTTGTCCATCTGCATAAGCAGGAGGTTTACCGTTTGCTGTCAGTCTCGCTCTTTCTAAAGCAAACCACTCAGCCGCTGCGACATTATATGAAAGAATTGGAATATTCGGCTCGATTATTTCGTGAAGATACTGTTCAATTCTCTCTCTTCTTTTAGAAATAGGTAAACGATAGCAACCGAAAACTAATTCGTGCCAAGTAACGGTAGCAATAGAAACTTCCTCCTGATATTGTTGCAACCTGGAGATGATAACTGGATTGGGTTTCAGTTTTAAGGGTTCAGATATAATGTTAGTATCAAGTAAGAAGCGGTTCACAGGTTCACCTCACGTCCAGGGGACTTGTCGCGGACATTTTTCCACACTTCATCGGGGTCAATTTCGATGCCTTCTTCGATCATTTCTTGGCGAAATTGTTGAAGAGATTCCCAGAAACCAGGAGCTTTATTGACTAATCGTTCATATTCTGTTGTGGAAAGAATAACGGCAATTTGTTGACCTTGGCGTGTAATTTCAATGGGTTCACCTTGTTCGACTTCCTGAATAATTTTATTCAGGTTAACAGGTATTTGTTCAATTGAATATTGCTGAGACATTACGTTTCACCTCCATATTAGTTTTGACCTCACCCCAACCCATTGCCTTTTAGGAGAGGCGGCTAGGGGGAGAAGTTCTAAGGTCGCGTAACATTTTGCTTGTTCCTAAATCAATTGCTTTTGGTACCAGTTGGGGAATAATTTCTGTTAGGGATAACTCAGGAAAAATCCGACTATTAACCGTTTCAGTATAGCTTTGATCACAAAGCAAATAAATTTTTAACTGTTGATTTTCATAAATCCAAACTTCAGGAACTCCGATAGCTTCGTAGGCTTCTAATGTTGTTTTAGAAGTAACATCTGCTTCTATTGCTAAGTCTGGCGGTGGATATTGTTTTAAATCTAAATGAGTACAACCTTGCACCCGTTGAGCATTTTCAATATAAAAGCAAGTATCCGGTTCTATTCCAGCCAGGGGTGGACGTTTGAGCGTCGTTGAACCAAAATCCTCCCAATCTCGTCCTTGAATATCAAGAATTGTTGTTAGAATATAACCGATAATCCGGTGGGGACGATCAGGTCGTGCCAAAGGAGACATAATTTCTAAGGTTCCTCGGTAGTAAGCAACACGACTACTGCGTTTTTCTCCCAAATCGATCAAAATTTGTTCAAAATCTTGCCAAGATAGGTTAGAAATAGTAATCTGGCTACCCGGAGTGAGTTTAATCGCTTGAATTGGAAAAGTTACACTCATGTTTTTGTCCCCATTCCTGCATTGTTTCTTCAATTTTGGAGAGTCATCATTTCCCTTTAGCCTTAGCTTTTTTCTTTGCATCTTTCGCTGCTTTTTTAGTGGCTTTCTCCGCTTCCAATTTAGCTAAACGGGCTTGTTCTTTTTCTTCTTCCAGTTTATCGAGATAATAATGATAATCCCCTAAATAAACCCGAAACTCTCCATCTCGAATCTCAACAATTTTATTAGCAACACGAGAAATAAAATAACGGTCATGGGAAACAATTAAAACCGTACCCTCATAATGTTGTAAAGCTTCCTCCAACATTTCCTTCGCCGGAATATCTAAATGGTTTGTGGGTTCATCTAAAATTAAGCAATTCACCGGTTGCAGTAATAATTTCGCTAAAGCTAAACGCGCTTTTTCCCCTCCACTTAACGCCCCAACTTGTTTAAAAACCGTATCTCCGCTAAATAAAAACCGTCCTAATAAAGTCCGAACTTCTTCATTTTTCCACTCAGGAACTTCATCATGAATGGTTTCCATAACCGTTTTTTCTAAATCCAAAGCTTCCGCTTGATTCTGTTCAAAATAGCCCGGAATAACATTATGTTCCCCTAAACTAACAGTGCCTTCTGTGGGTGCTTCTAACCCCATAATTAAACGCAGTAAGGTCGATTTTCCACACCCATTCGGCCCTAAAAAGGCAATGCGATCGCCCCGTTCAACTAATAATTCTGTCCCTAAAAATAAGATTTTTTCATCATAAAAATGAGTTAAATCTTTAATATTTACCACTTCTCGACCACTTCTCACCGCCGACGGAAACCGGAATTTTAAGGTGGGGGAATAGGACGTAGGAGCTTCAATTCGTTCTATTTTATCCAGTTGTTTTTCACGGCTTTTTGCTTGGGTACTGCGGGTGGCACTAGCTCGAAATCGTTCAATAAAAGCCTGTTGTTTTTCTAACTCTTTTTGCTGCCGTTCATAGGCACTTAATTGAGCTAATTCCGCTTCTTCTTTTTGTTGTAAATAAGCTGAATAATTCCCTAAATAGGTTTTAGAAACTCCCTGTTCTGTTTCCACAATTTGAGTACAAAGACGATCTAAAAATTCTCGGTCATGGGAAACAATTACCATCGGCGTTGTTAAGCCTTTGAGATAGGTTTCTAACCATTCAATTGTTTCTAAATCTAAATGGTTGGTCGGTTCATCTAATAATAATAAATCCGGTTCTTGAAGTAAAATTTTTCCTAAACTCATTCGCATTTGCCAACCGCCACTAAAGGCACTAACTAAGCGATCGCCATCTTCTGAATCAAACCCCATTTCCGGTAATATTTTCTCAATTTGAGACTCCAATGTATACCCGCCAATGGCTTCCAATTCTCGATGTAAACGATCTAATTTTTTAATTAATCGATCTAACTCCTCTGGAGTTGCTGTTTGCATTTCATGTTGTACCTGTGTCAAAGATTCATGAATCTGATTTGCAGCTTCAAAAACTGTCCAAAACTCTTCCCGAACCGTATGAGTGGGATTAACTTCAAATTCTTGGGTTAAATAGGCAATTTTTAAACTTGCTGGACGAATAATTTCCCCAGAAGTCGGTTCCATTTCCCCCGCAATAATTTTTAATTGAGTTGATTTTCCCGCCCCATTCACCCCAACTAAACCCACGCGATCGCCCGGTTTTACTTCCCAATTAATATCTTTAAGAACTAAACCTGTAGAATAAATTTTACTGATATGTTCAAGTCGTAACATTTTAATTTCCTTGAGTATAATTGTTATTTTATTAAAGCCAAACTTTAAATTAAAAAATAATCTATTTATTTTCTATCTAGTTTAACCCTTTAAGTTTTATTATCATCTCTCTCCTTGCTGGCTTTATAAGTTTCTACTGCCTTTTGAATAATGGCTTTAAATGCTTCAGGCTCCCAGGGCTTTGTAATACATTTAAAAATCAAAGTTGATGTTATCGTTTCCGAATCCAACTCTAAAGCATCTTCAGAATAACCCGTTAGTAGAACCCTAATTGTATCAGGGAAACGGTCAGTGACCAGGGTAAAAAACTGGATTCCCGTCATTTCAGGCATACTTTGATCAGAAATAATCACCGCCATTTCTCCTTCTGTATCGAGAATATTCATAGCACTAGAAGGACTATCGGCTCTAAATACCTGAAATTCCCGCCTAAATGTTCGATAGAGCAGATCGAGATTATCTCGCTCATCATCAACCACCATGAGTTTCAGTTTGCTTTGCGGCATATCTTGATCTCTAGGAAACTAAAAATAAAATTAGATAAAATTTGGAGTTTAGGATAACCATTAATTGTAACTTCAATTCTATCTTAAAGCGCGCAAGAGGACTGCATTTACCCCCAAAAATAGGTTCTAGGGAGAAAATATTGAATATGAGTGGTGCTTAATGTCAAAAAAAGGCGAGACTCCGATGAGTTCTCGCACTTGCTGCAATTAGGACTGACTCTGGGAGAACATGATCTCAACAGTAAAGCCAAAACCCCTTGAATTACACTGAAACGGGATTAGATGTGGAGTTTGCTAATTCAGCTAACCGTTCCTCTTGATCTTTAGCAATACAGGCACCCAGTACATTTTCTAAATTTCCCTCCAAAATTGTAGCCAGAGGAAAATTTTCACCTAAGCGATGATCAGTCACGCGATTGTCTTTATAGTTATAAGTACGGATTTTCTCAGAACGTGACCCCGTTCCTACCTGGGAACGACGCATCGACGTTACAGCCTCCTGTTGTTCCCGCAGTTTTGCTTCGTACAACTTCGCGCGTAAAATTTGCATCGCCCGTTCCCGGTTTTGTAATTGACTGCGCTCTTCGGTACAGAAAATCCGAATTCCCGTGGGTTTATGGAACAGGTCAACCGCCGTTTCCACCTTGTTCACGTTTTGACCCCCCGCACCCCCGGAACGAGCCGTTGTCATCTCAATATCCTTGGGATCAATTTCGACGTCCACTTCATCCACTTCTGGCATCACCGCCACCGTCGCAGTAGAAGTATGAACCCGACCACCAGCTTCCGTTACCGGAACACGCTGAACCCGGTGAACGCCTGCTTCAAACTTGAGTTTGCTATAAACGCTATCCCCTTGGATTTCTAAAATCGCTTCCTTAAAGCCACCCATATCCGCCAGAGATTCGCTCACCATACTCACCCGCCAGCGTTGGCTTTCCGCATATCGGGTATACATTCGCACTAAATCCCCAGCCCAAATACTGGCTTCTTCTCCTCCGGTTCCAGCCCGAATTTCCAACATGATGTTTTTCTCATCATTGGGGTCACGGGGTAGTAACAGGATTTTGAGTAGAATTTCCAGTTGGTTAATTTGGGTTTCCAACTCTGCCACTTCCAGAGAAGCCATTTCCCGCATTTCCGGGTCTTCTCCAGCTTCCTTCATAACTTGACGAGCGCCCAGGAGTTGTTCTTGAGCGGTTTTCCAATCTTGATACGCGACCACAATTTCTTCCATTGAGGAGCGAGCTTTAGCAACCCGTTGAAATTCATCCGGGTCGGTGGCAATATCAGGATCAGCTAAACGCAGGGTCAACTCATTGAAAGTTTGTTCAATGGATTTAAGTTTATCAACAAGATAAGCATCAGCCATAAGGTTGTCCTTTGTCAGTTGTCAGTTGTCAGTTGTCAGTTGTCAGAGGCATTGAACCTCTCAATCAAATCAAAGGCTGGGGGAGGGCTGAGTCCAACTTGAAATCAGCACCGAATGCCCTGCCAAAACGGAAAAAGTCAGTTGTCAGTAGAGAAAACTACAGACAACAGACGACAGACAAACGACAACCTCGCTATTTTTGGGCTTGCTTATCATCCATCATGCCGTACTTCCGAAGGAAGCGCTCAACACGTCCTTCCGTATCTAAGAGTTTCTGAGTTCCAGTGTAGAAAGGATGATTTCCTGACCACACATCAACATAAAGCCGAGGCTGAGTAGAACCAACGGTTGTGACTAATTCACCGTTGCAATAAACTTCAGCCTCTGGATACCATTCGGGATGAATACCAGGTTTAGGCATGGCGAGTAATGTTCTAAATTTACAAAGTGTTCAATTACAATTTTAACGGGGATTCTGTTCCCCAAGGGGCGTAAACCTTGTCTCGGTTTACCGTTTGGAGTATTGAGGAGCTTTACGCGCTTTGCGTAAACCATATTTTTTCCGCTCTGTAGCACGGGGGTCACGAGTTAAGTAACCCTCGGTTTTAAGCGGTTTGCGGTTATCCGGGCTAAGTTCACATAAGGCACGGGCTACCCCTAAACGGATAGACTCGGCTTGGCCGGTTAAACCCCCACCCTTGACACTGACCAAAATATCATATTCATTTTCCAGTCCCAGGGTGTCCAGGGGAGCTTTAGCCGCAGACAGATAGCCCATGTTGTATTGCAAATACAAATCGCCCTCTTTACCATTAATCGTCAATTTGCCTGTGCCAGGAACCAGACGAACTCTTGCCACAGAACATTTACGACGGCCCGTTCCCCAATAAACAGCACGGCCAGTATCGGTTGCTTGCATTAATTACCTCCTGTTGGAATTGTATTAATTGTTAAAGTTTCGGGTTTTTGAGCTTGATGAGGATGATCCGGCCCTGCATATACTTTTAGTTTAGTAAACAGGTTCCGCCCCAAGGTATTTTTGGGTAACATCCCTTTAACGGCTTTCTCAATAATTCGTTCGGGTATCCGGGCTTGCAATTTATCAAAGGTTTCGGTTTTCATGCCCCCCGGTCTACCGGAGTGACGGCGATACAGTTTTTGAGTCCGTTTTTTACCCGTCACTTGAACTTTTTCCGCATTTACAATAATCACAAAGTCACCCGTATCTAAGTGAGGGGTGTAAATGGGTTTATTTTTTCCCCGAATAATGCGGGCGACTTCGCTGGCTAAACGACCTAAACGTTGGTCAGCCGCATCAATGACATACCATTTCGGTTCTAGGGATGTTTCTGAAGGAAGGAAGGTTTTTGTGGTCATTCTTGATTGTCCTTAAGTTTAAGAATAAATCGGTTGTGTGGAACAGGCATCTTGCCCGTTAACTGGGGTGTCAGGTCTCTGTTGGAACATCAACCATCAACCCACAACAAATTTAGGAAAAGTATCAAACCAAATAGCCTGATCAAAGGGAAACTCTGGATAACCAACTCGCAATAAACAAAGCCCTTGGGCTGGGGCTGCATATTTAACGACTTCTCGGCGTTCTTGAACCCAGATGTCTCGAAACTCCTCTAAGGAGCGTTCCCCGTTTCCAACCTGTACCAGCAACCCGACTAACAGCCGCATCATTCCATATAAAAATCCACTGGCTTGCACTTCAATATGGATGAAGGGTTCTTGGCGTTGACAACTGACAAATTGTATGTCTACCCAAGCATGGGGGCGGGATGTGCCACTCCGTTGAAAAGCCGATAAATGGTGATATCCCAGTAATTGCTCTAAGGCGGATTGGATTAACTGTTCATCCAAAGGATGATGGTAGTAATGCCAAGTGAAAGGACGGACAAATAAGTTGGGTCGAGGATCTGTATAGAGGGTGTACCGATATCGACGCCATTTGGCGGAAAAGCGAGCGTGCCAAGCGGAGGGAACAGAAGCTGATGACCGAATCAACACATCCTCAGATAAGCGATTGTTGAGAATGGTCGCCCAACGATAAGCTGGGATATGGCTGGGTGCATCAAAGTGCGCCACTTGGGCTGCCGCATGAACCCCCGTATCCGTGCGACCCGCTGCGTGCAGTGTCACGGGAGTTTGAGTTACCGTCGCAATCGCGGTTTCAATTTCCTGCTGTACTGTCCGTTGATTCGGTTGTCGTTGCCAACCTTGAAAGTGAGTTCCCTGATACTGAATCACTAAGGCAATACGCTGTTGATCCATTATTTGTTATGCAATGGAGGGATTAACCCCAGGCTTAACCGTTGACCATTAACCGCCAACCGCCAATCGTCAACAGCACTCAGGGTTCCTACACCAATTCAATAATTGCCATTTGTGAATTATCTCCCCGACGGCTTACGGTTCTAACAACACGGGTGTAACCCCCATTGCGCGAACCATACCGTTCTTGGGCTCCCTCAAATAAGGCATGAACCAGTTGTTTGTCATAGATATACCCCATGGCTTGGCGACGGGCTCCTAAGGAGCCGTCTTTGGCCAGGGTAATCATTTTTTCTGCTTCTGATTGTACCGCTTTCGCTCTAGCTTTCGTGGTGGTGATTCGACCATGACGAATAAGTTCGGTTGCCAGCGATCGCAACAGTGCTTTACGCTGATCCGCAGGTTTGCCCAATTGGGGAACACGACAACGATGACGCATAATTACCTTAAGGTAGAAAATGATTGAGTGGGTTAAATCAGTTATCAGTTATCAGTTATCAGTTATCAGTGCAAGAGTTTAGGGTTATATTTTCTTTTGGCTGATTACTGATTACTGATTACTGTTTACTGAATTCGGTCAAACTAGCTTCTCAAGGTGATGAAGCCGCCGGTTTAGAGGCTCGCTCTTGAGGTAGCGTAATTCCTAAGCGTTTTTGTAACGCCTCGATGACTTCTTCAGCAGACTTCTGACCGAAGTTTTTAATTTCTAATAGGTCTTCTTGAGTATAATCTCGTAAGTCTGCCACTGAGTTGATTTGAGCGCGTTTGAGGCAGTTGTAAGCCCGAACCGACAACTGAAGTTCTTCAATAGGGATTTGGCTGGTCGGATCGATATCATCATTCTGGTCACTTTTAATCGATTCCAGCGTGATATCTTTCAACGGGGTGAACAAATCCACCAGAATATTGGCGGCTTGGCTCAGGGCTTCTTGGGGTGAGAAACTCCCATTTGTCCAAATTTCCATGATCAGTCGGTCTTTTTCTAAAGACCCCCCGACCCGTGCATCCTCAACGGTGTAATTTACTTTTCGCACAGGCATAAACACGGCATCGATTTGGAGAAAATCCAAAGCCGTTGCCTCATCCCGGCTGCGCTCAACAGCCCGATATCCCGTTCCTTTCTCAACTTGGAATTCCATTTCCAAGGTTGCTCCAGGAGCCAGGGTAGCGATATATTGGTTTTTGTCTACTACCTCAACCTCGGACGGTAAATCAAAATGACCTGCGGTTACCGTCGCTGGGCCTTGGACAAGTAAGCGACCGATTTGTTTTTGATGGGTATAGCTTTTGAGAACAACTTCTTTGAGGTTGAGCAGAATTTCCAAAACATCTTCCCTAACCCCTGTAATCGTTGCGAACTCATGATTAACACCAGCAACCCTGACTGATGTAATCGCTGATCCTTCTAAGTTCGAGAGTAAAACCCGTCTTAGGGCATTACCAACCGTTGTCCCTTGACCCCGTTCTAAAGGTTCCAAGACAAATTTTCCGTACTGACTCCGGTCTGTATCAGTGTTCGATTCAATACACTCAATCTTAAACTGCGCCACCGATGGACCTCCCTTCTCCATTGAACCCCAAAATGAATTGACAGTATAAGGCAAAGAATGAAACTAAGCGTTTTGGTTCATTCTTGCTAGTAGAGACGCGACCCACGTGCACCTGTACAGCTTTGCACAACTGCACTTAAACTCGACGTCGTTTGGGGGGACGGCAACCATTATGGGGAATTGGAGTAATGTCTCGAATCAGGGTAATTTCTAAACCAGCCCCTTGCAACGCGCGAATCGCGGTTTCCCGACCCGCACCCGGGCCACTGACCATGACTTCAATCTGACGCATTCCCTGATCATTGGCTCGGCGTCCCGCGTTTTCTGCTGCGGTTTGTGCAGCGAAAGGAGTCCCCTTTTTAGCCCCTTTAAATCCTGTAGACCCGGCAGAGGCCCAAGAAATGACCTCTCCATTAGGGTCAGTAATCGTTACAATCGTATTGTTAAAGGTGGATTGGATGTAGGCTACCCCATTGGGGACGTTACGTTTTTGCTTTTTAGGCCCTGTTTTTTTCGTTTGTCGCGCCATAGTAATCTCGTTTACGATTTTCTTGTTCTGTGAATTCAGAACGCTGCTGGAGTTTAATCAGCAGTTTCTGTCGTTGGAAACGCCCTGCCTAATTATTTCTTAGCGGCTGCTTTTTTCTTGCCCGCAACGGTACGGCGAACGCCTCGACGGGTTCTAGCATTTGTCCGTGTGCGTTGACCGCGCACAGGCAGACCTAGACGATGACGACGCCCCCGATAGGTACCAATATCCATGAGGCGTTTAATATTCATCGCCTCCATCCGTCGCAGATCCCCTTCCACCTGATACAGTTGAACGGCGGCGCGTAGGGCTGCAACATCAGCATCACTCAAATCTTTAACGCGGATATCAGGATTGACACCCGTGTCTTTGATGATTTGTTGAGACCGTGAAAGTCCAATTCCATAAATGTAAGTCAGACCGATTTCAACACGTTTATCCCGTGGAAGGTCTACTCCGGCTATCCGTGCCACAATGAACGTCTCCCTTTAAAATGTACAATCACAACAATGCCTAAATCATGCAGTAGAATGATAGGCAATTAATTGATCCCCAATCGGCTGAAGGGCTTGAGCCCTGAATGCAAGTTGAAGCTACGGTTTAGATGGATACTGCACACTCTTTCGCGTGGGAAGGAGCATAATTGTAGCTACTCCTTAAAGACTTAACCAGGATCTAGGCGGGTTCAAAGCTAGGCGTGAATCGCAGCAGTTTGAAATCTTGAGTCTGTTTCGTTTTCCTGTGTTCAGGAAGACCCAGAGCCAGTCCTCGCCGAATCACCCAGGGTGTTAGCCTTGGCGTTGCTTATGCTTGGGGTTAGAACAAATCACCATCACTCGTCCTCGACGGCGAATGACGCGACACTTTTCACAAATTTTGCGGACTGATGCTCGAACTTTCATGCCAATTTGGGCGACACTACAACAAATTTATTATTATATCACTGAAAACCTGATTTTTATCTAGTCTAACCCTTACCCCAAAGGCTAAGGGATAAGATTTCAATCTATTTTTTGCGTAGACGATAGGTGATTCTGCCTTTGGTTAGGTCATAGGGGGTTAATTCTACTTTGACGCGATCTCCCGGCAAAATCTTAATGTAATTCCGACGAATTTTGCCCGAAATGTGCGCCAAGACATTAAACCCATTATCCAAGTCTACGCGAAACATAGCATTAGGAAGGGATTCAGTGACTGTCCCTTCCATTTCAATGAGATCTTGTTTAGCCAAGTTATTTTTACCTCAATTCAACAATCTGTCCCCTCGATCAACAGAAGACCGAGATTTGCTCCTCTGACGACGTTTAGAAATTCGAGTTCAAACGCATTTCTTAACAGATTTTATCAAAAAATTGAGCGTAATCTCTGTTTTTTGTCAATCTCTTTCCTTCAATTCCTGGGGAAATCTAGGGTAAACCAACGGCTGAGGGGAGATGTTGACTCGTAAGGTAGGAGGAACTTTAGTCCAAAGAGTTGCTCTTCGATCCATCTGGCTGCTGGAAAACTTCGGGAAAAAGTTTACACTTCAAGAACCCGGAAATCTCCTAAGCAGAAACAATCTGGCTCAAATCCTCAGTCACTTCATCAATAGAACGGTTTCCATCGATGTGATAAAGCTGATCTCGATCCTGATAATAATCAATTAAGGGAGCCGTTTGTTCCCGATACACTTGCAAGCGGTGACGAATGATTTCCTCATGATCATCCTGACGTCCTCGGGCTAACAATCGCTGTACCAGAATATCATCAGGAACATCTAAGTTAATCACTCGAAGCTCTCTGACTAATTCTTTCGGGTGACTGTCAGCCGGGATAATTGTGGTTGCCACGAAGTCCGCTTGAGAAATGTTTCGGGGAAACCCATCTAAGATCCAACCGTTTTGAGCATCAGATTGTTCAAGACGATGGACAACCATATCCAAGATCAAATCATCAGGGACTAATTCCCCTTGATCCATATAATCCTTAGCTTTTTGACCCAGATCAGTTTCTTGACTGACATGAGTGCGTAAAATTTCACCGGTCGAGATATGAGGCACTGTAAACTTGGCAGAAATCTGGCCTGCTTGAGTCCCCTTTCCCGACCCTGGAGGGCCTAGAAAAATCAAGTGCACTATCGTTTCACCATTCCTTCATATCGTTGAGAAATCACGTAGGTTTGTACCTGTTTAGCCGTATCAATGGCTACCCCCACCAAAATCAGCAGAGAGGTGGCGCCAAAGCCCCGGAAAGTAGGAACTCGTGTAGCACTCTCAACGATGGTTGGGATAATGGCAACTAACCCTAAAAAGATAGCTCCCAAAAAGGTCAAGCGATTCAAAACCCGCTCAATATACTCACTGGTAGCGCGACCTGGACGAATACCCGGAACACTAGCTCCCATTTTCTTAAGGTTCTGTGCCATATCTATAGGATTCATAATTAATGAAGCATAGAAATAGCTAAAGAACACAATCAGGAATAAATAGAAAATGGCATAGAGCCAAGGGGAACCACTTGGCGTTAAAGCGGTTGCTATGTTAACCAGAATCGGATTGTTTGTAAATTGAGCCAGGGAAGCCGGTAAGACCAAAACCGCCGAGGCAAAAATAATCGGCATCACCCCGCCTTGATTTAAGCGCAGAGGCAGATAGCTGGTTTTTTCTCGGTATAATTTACGACCGACTTGGCGACGAGCAGAAACGATCGGAATTCGTCGTGTTCCTTCCTGAACAAACACAATCCCCACGATCATCGCTAGAAAAACGATTAACAGCAGAATCACCCGACCCACAATCGCCTGATCTCCGCTTTGAGCTAACTCAAAGGTATTACCGAGGGATGTCGGTAATACGGCCACAATGCCCAGAAAAATCAGTAAAGAAGCACCGTTGCCAATGCCGCGTTCAGTAATTAGTTCCGAGAGCCACATGACAAACATTGATCCGGCTGCCAGGGCAAGAACCACTTGAACTTGGAATAGGATGCCGGGATTATCCGCAAAGGGATTAATCCAAATGGCAATCCCCACACTTTGTAACAGGGCCCACCCTAAAGCGACATAACGAGTAATTTGAGAAATCTTCCGGCGTCCGGCTTCTCCCTCATTTTTTTGTAAATCTTCGAGACTGGGTAAAGCCGCCGTCATCAATTGCATGATGATGGAGGCATTAATATAGGGCAAAATCCCCAGTGCAAAAATTCCCAGAGCCGATAGTCCGCCTCCAGAAAATAAATCAAGGAATCCAATCACCGGACTATTCTGAATTGCCGCAGAAAAACTGGCCCGATCAATTCCGGGAATGGGGATGAATACCCCCACACGCACCAGAATGAGTAAACCAATGGTGACTAAAATCCGACCTCTTAGACCAGCAGCTTGTGCCATCTGCAAGAAGGTTTCCTGTGCAGTTGGCGCTTTGTCTCGACTAACGACCATGAAGGACGACCTCAATCAGTAATCAGTTGTCAGTTATCAGTAATCAGTTGTCAGTTATCAGTAATCAGTTGTCAGAAGTCAGTTTTTAGTTAACAATTGACGACTATTAACTATTAACCTCTTAAGGATTTACTGATTACTATTGACTGGTAACTGACAAGTCCCACCTGCGGCTTCAATTTTGGTACGGGCTCCTTGGGTAAAGGCTGCCGCTTCTATCCGCAGTGCCACATTCAGTTCCCCATGCCCTAAAATTTTCAGAGGGCCACGAGATCCTGTTAAGAGTCCCGCTTCTAATAGGGAATTCAGGGTAACTTCAGTATTAGCACTCAGGGATGCCAACTGACCTACATTAATCGTAGTGTATTGTTTACGATTAACGAGAGGGAAGCCTTTAAGTTTAGGAAGGCGACGATAGAGAGGATTTTGACCTCCTTCAAAGCCAGGGCGGGTACTGCGACCGGAACGAGAATTTTGACCCCGCATCCCTTTTCCAGAGCTTGCGCCTTGACCAGCAGAGATCCCACGACCTAGGCGACGACCGCGTTTGCGAGAGCCTGGTTTGGGTATAGCATCGTTGAGTCTCATGATTGCTTCTACTTGAACTGTTTCAGATGAATAATGGAATTAGGCGTAAAGATGCTCAATGGGAATGCCCCGCTCTTTGGCCACGTCTGCAAAGGTTCGTAATGATTTTAAAGCATGAATTGTGGCTCTGGCATTATTCAGAGGGTTGCTGGAACCGAGTTGTTTGGCTAAGATATTGCGAACCCCTGCTAATTCCAAAACGGTACGCACCGCTCCCCCAGCAATTACCCCTGTCCCCGGAGCAGCAGGACGCATCATGACTTGAGCGCCTCCCCCTTCACCATTAACCGGATGGGGAATCGAATTAGATTTAGTTAAGGGAACTTCTACAACGTTTTTACGACCGTCTGCCACCCCTTTTCTCACGGCTCCGATGACATCGGCGGCTTTACCGACACCGACACCAACCTGACCTTTTTCATTACCAACAATCACCACAGCCCGGAAGCTGAGTTTTTTACCGCCTTTGACCACTTTAGTAACCCGACGGATTTGGACAACCCGTTCTTGCCACTCAGTTTCTTTTTCTTTGGTGCGATTACTTTTTTTACGACGCTGCTGTTGCTGCTGCTCTGCCATAGTTTTAATATCCTGAACAACTTTTACGATTGAGGGGTTGACTGTTAACTGTTGAAACACCACCACAGCCAACCTGATTAGAAGTCTAGTCCAGCTTCTCGGGCGGCATCGGCTAAAGCTTTGACACGACCGTGATAGATGTATCCACCCCGATCAAAAACAACCTGTTTGATGCCTTTAGCTACAGCGCGTTCAGCAATTAACTGGCCAATTTTGACAGAAGCGTCGCAGGTTGAACCTGATAAATCTTCGGATTTAAAACCCGGTTCCACCGTAGAAGCCGCAACTAAAGTGTGATGTTTGGTATCATCTATCACCTGCACATAAATATGCTGGTTGGAGCGAAACACTGCTAATCTGGGACGTTCAGCAGTGCCAAATACCTTGACCCGAACTCTGCGATGACGACGATCACGGGATTCTTGACGAGTTAGTTTCATAGTTTATTTTTTCCCACCCTTACCAGTTTTACCAGCTTTACGTCTAACCACTTCGCCTTGATAACGAATGCCTTTGCCTTTATAAGGTTCTGGGGGACGCACAGCCCGAACGCGGGCGGCCATATTGCCGACAATTTCTTTGTCAATCCCGCTAATAATGACGTTCGTGTTATTTTCAACAGCAACGCGAATGCCTTCAGGCGGTATCATTTCTACGGGTTTACTGTAACCCACATTTAACACCAGGTTTGTCCCTTGCACGGAAGCCCGATAACCCACCCCTTGGATTTCTAAACGTCGTTCAAACCCATTAGAAACCCCTTCGACCATATTAGATACAAGGGTTCGACAAAGGCCATGACGCTGACGAGCAGTCCGGGATTCGGAAGCTCGTTTGACATTGACGGTTTCTCCGTCCTGTTCCACTACGACTTCCGGGGGGAGAACACGAGAAAGCTCACCCTTGGGGCCTTTAACAGTCACGTGTTGACCATTAATGGTAAGGGTGACTTGCTTAGGTACGGAAATTGGACGTTTACCAATTCTAGACATAGTTATCTATTTGTTGACAGTTAACGGTTGACAGTTGACGGTTGACAGTTGACGGTTGACAGTTGACAATGAACACCTCAACAGTCAACAGACAACGGACACTCTTACAACTACCAAATGTAACAAAGCACTTCACCACCGAGTCCTTGACGTCGAGCTTCTCGGTCGGTCATCACCCCGCGAGATGTAGAAATAATGGCTACGCCAATTCCACCTAAAACGCGAGGGAGTTCTTTGCGGTTGCGATACACTCGCAAACCCGGTCGGCTGACTCGCTGTAACTTCTGAATGGTGGGAGCCTTCGTTTTAGAGTTGTACTTGAGAGAGACAACCAAGTATTTTTTAATGCCTTCGCCAGTTTCTTCAAAATCCCCAATAAAGCCTTCTTGTTTAAGAACTTGGGCAATACTACGGGTCATTTTTGTAGAAGGAATTTGTGTAGTTTGATGCCGCGCCATGCAAGAATTGCGAATGCGCGTCAACATATCCGCAATGGTATCGTTTGCCGCCATAGTTTCCTCGTTACTTTAAGTTACAGGCAAGATGCCTGTTCCACACTAGCTGTCCCGGAAGGGCATTCCCATTTCTTTGAGCAAGGCTCGCCCTTCTTCGTCGGTTTTGGCTGTGGTCACAATTGCAATATCTAAGCCTCGAATTTGATCAATACTGTCATAGTTAATTTCAGGAAAGATCAATTGTTCTCGGACACCCAAACTGTAATTTCCTCGACCATCAAAGCTTTTGCCACTGACACCGCGAAAATCACGAATCCGAGGCAAAGATAAATTGATCAGTCGATCTAAGAAGGCATACATCCGGTCTGAACGTAAGGTTACCATCACACCGACGGGCATTCCTTTGCGAATTTTGAACCCGGCAATGGCTTTTTTAGCGCGGGTGACAACGGGTTTTTGTCCCGTAATCACAGCTAATTCATTGATGGAGGACTCTAAAGCTTTGGCATTTTGAGAAGCTTCGCCTAAACCCCGGTTGACCGTGATTTTAACAATCTTAGGCACTTGATGGATATTTTCATATTTGAACTGATCCATCATTTTGGGAACGATTTTGTCCAAGTAGATCGTCTTGAGTTTAGCTACCATAGTTGTTGCTCTTTATGAACCCTGGGCTTGGTCAGGATAATTGTTGACAGTTGCAATTACGAATTGCGAATGGGTAATAGGTAATGAGTAAGGGGTAATTGCCTGTTCCCTGTTCCCTGTTCCCTGTTCCCTCTTTAATCAATAATTTCACCAGTTTTTTTCAACATTCTCACCTTGCGGCCGTCGTCGGTAAAGGTATAACACACCCGACTGGCAACGTTTTCTTTGGTGGAATAAAGCATGACGTTAGAACTATGAATCGGAGCTTCAAAGGTCGTAATTTGACCGGATTCACCCTCTTGACGAGGTTTAACGTGCTTGGTTCTCACGTTAACATCTTTAACAACGACTTTGCTCACTTTAGGGAGAACTCGTAGGATTTCTCCCACCTTCCCTCTATCGCTACCCGTAATCACCTGCACGGTGTCGCCTTTTTTAACGTGCATTTTATAACGTTGGGATTTGTCGGATGTTGTTTTCTTGGACATTAAAGAACCTCCGGTGCAAGAGAAACAATTTTGGTGAAATTCTTATCCCGTAGTTCCCGCGCTACAGGGCCAAATACACGAGTTCCTCTGGGATTCCCATCGGCGTTGATAATCACAGCCGCATTGTCATCAAACCGAATACTCATGCCACTATCCCGGCGTAAACTATGACGAGTCCGAACAATTACAGCCCGAACCACATCGGATTTTTTGACCGCCATATTGGGGATAGCATCTTTAACAACAGCAATGATGACATCACCAATGCCGCCATAACGACAGTTGCCACCTTTTAAAACGCGAATACACATTAATTTTCGTGCACCGCTATTGTCAGCAACATTCAGAATCGTTTGAACTTGGATCATAGTCTTATTTTTTCCCTCTCAGGTATGACGATTCCTTATAGAGAGTTGAAAGCTCAAGTCTCTACAGATCAGTTTTGCTTTTATCGCTTAGAATTTCGACCACATTCCAGCGTTTGGTTTTACTTAAAGGACGAGTTTCAGAAATCCGAACTCGATCTCCTTCTTGACAATCGTTATTTTCGTCGTGGGCTTTATATCGTTTCGTTTTAACGACAATTTTGCCGTATTTAGGATGGGGAGAACGGTTTTCCACCGCTACAACCACCGTTTTATCCATTTTGTTACTAACGACCAAGCCAACTCGTTCTTTTACTGCCATTGCTGTACTCCAAAATCAGTAATCAGTTGTCAGTAATCAGTAATCAGTTATTAGTTATTAGTTATCAGTTGATAAGGAGTAACGATTAATATCAGCTATCAACAATTAACCCTTGACTCTTCACTGATAACTGTTAACTGTTAACTGATAACTGATTACTGATTTGGCGTTCCCGCTCCACCGTTTTCAATTGAGCTAAACGATGGCGAATATGCTTAAATTCATGGGTTTTTTCTAAACGCCCTGTCGCTTTGAGTAAACGAAGGTTAGCCAGTTGTTTTTTGACTTCTAAGATTTGCTGAGACAGTTCTTCATCATTCAACTGTCTTGCTTCTTCGATTTTAGGAAAAGACATAACTGAGTCCTTTGGGGTTGACAGTATCGACTACTGTTAACAATAGATTTACTGAGCTTCTTCCTCAACGGAACGGGCAATAAACTTGGTTTTAATCGGTAATTTAAATGCCGCTAACCGCATTGCTTCCCGTGCAATTTCTTCGGAAACGCCTGCAATTTCAAAGAGCACCCGACCGGGTTTGACCACAGCGACCCAATATTCAGGCGCCCCTTTACCCGAACCCATCCGGGTTTCAGCAGCCCGCATCGTTACAGGTTTATCCGGGAAAATCCGAATCCAAATTTTGCCACCCCGACGAATATAACGGGTCATGGCTCGTCGAGCCGCTTCAATTTGACGGGAGGTAATCCAACAGGGTTCTAAGGCTTGCAGTGCAAAATCACCGAAGTTTAGATCATTACCGCGAGTGGCTTGACCTTTCATCCGGCCACGCTGTTGTTTGCGGAATTTTGTTCTTCTGGGACTTAACATGATCGTGTTCGATTTGGGGTTTGATGTTTCTCTTTATCCTTCGTTAGAACGGTCGTCATATTTCTGACGACGAGGTTGCCGATTTCGACGAGGTTGAGTTGTCGTTGAGGCAGCCACTTCTTCTTGTCCCGGAATAATTTCGCCCTTGAAGACCCAAACTTTAACACCCAGAATGCCGTAGATAGTCAAGGCGGTACAGTAGGCGTAGTCAATATCAGCCCGCAGGGTATGCAGAGGAACTCTGCCTTCACGAGTCCATTCGGTTCGGGCAATTTCTGCACCGTTTAACCGACCACTGACTTGAATTTTGATCCCTTCAATTCCGGCTTTTTGTGCCCGTGTAATCGCCTGACGCACAACTCGACGGAAGGAAACCCGTTTTTCGAGTTGTTGAGCGATATACTCAGCAATCAAGGTGGCATCGGCATCAACGCGGGCAACTTCCACGACATTGATCCGAATTTGACGATGTGACCCTAGTTTTTTCTGAAGGCCGAGGCGCAGAGATTCAATCCCTGTTCCCCCACGACCAACCACAACACCAGGTCTAGCGGTTTGGACTTCTAAATCAATTTGATCGGCTTTGCGTTCAATGCGGACTTTAGAAATCCCAGCATTGTTGAGTTCCTTACGAACAAATTCCCGAATGGTATGGTCTTCTTGTAACAGTTCAGGATACTGTTTGGAATCAGCAAACCAACGAGATCTATGCTCTTGGGTAATTCCCAGTCGAAACCCAACAGGATGAATTTTTTGTCCCATAGCAGATTAAGGGTGAGGTAGTTTCAATTCTCGTTTCAATTCTCGTTTCAATTCTCGAATCGAAAAGAGTTAAGCTTTTCCATTCCTTGATGTCCTGATAGCTCTTAGCTTTCGGCTTGAGGTGCTACAGCAACAACAATATGACAAGTCGGCTTGCGAATTTGGTAAGCACGGCCTTGAGCGCGGGGTCTAAACCGTTTAATCGTTGGGCCTTGATCGGCGTAAGCTTGAGAAATCACTAAGTTCGCTGGATCTAATCCCTCGTTGTGTTCTGCGTTAGCGACCGCCGAGCGCAAAACCTTGAGAATCGGCTCACAAGAGCGATAGGGCATGAATTCCAAGATGATCAAAGCTTCTCGATAGGATCGTCCCCGAATCTGATCTAAAACTCGTCTTACTTTGGAGGGTGACATCCGAATGTAACGAGCGATCGCTTTTACTTCGGCGCTAGTATCTATAGCCATAGTTCATGTTAATTCCGAGTCGGCATTCAATGGAGTTTTCAGCGTCGCAACTCTTCTAACGGCGGGCTTTTTTGTCACTTTTAGCGTGACCCCGAAAGGTGCGAGTTGGAGCAAATTCCCCTAATTTGTGACCCACCATTTGATCCGTAACAAACACAGGAACGTGTTGTTTTCCGTTATGGACGGCGATCGTATGACCGACCATCTGGGGAATAATTGTGGATGCTCTTGACCAAGTTTTGATGACTTGTTTTTCTCCCTTGGCATTGAGTTTTTCAACTTTGCTCAGGAGATGATCCGCCACAAAGGGGCCTTTTTTGAGTGAACGAGACATACAGTAATCAGTTATCAGTTATCAGTTGTCAGTTGTCAGTAATCAGTTATCAGTCGATTACTGATTACTGATTAAGTTTGCCGTCCACCTTTACCCCGTTTCGAGGATTTCCGACGACGACGAACAATTAAAGCGGTACTGCGTTTTTTCTTGTTGCGAGTCTTCGCCCCTAATGCGGGTTTACCCCAAGGTGTTACAGGGCCAGAACGACCGATAGGTGCGCGTCCTTCTCCACCACCATGAGGGTGATCCACCGGGTTCATGACGCTACCGCGAACTTCAGGACGACGACCTTTCCAACGGGTGCGACCCGCCTTCCCAACACTGATGTTACGCGCATCAATATTGCCGACTTGTCCGATAGTGGCGTAGCATTTCGCCGGAATTTTTCGTTGTTCCCCAGACGGCAGTTTGAGGGTGACATAGCTCCCTTCTTTTGCCATAACTTGAGCCGTTGCACCCGCAGCGCGAACGATTTGTCCTCCTTTACCGGGAACTAACTCGACGTTATGCACTTCTGTCCCTAACGGGATTTTAGCTAAAGGCAGGGCATTGCCGATTTCAATCGGAGCTTCGGGGCCAGAAATAATGACGGTTCCCACTTTGAGCCCAAGGGGATGCAGGATATAGCGTTTTTCGCCATCGGTGTAATACACCAAAGCGATCCGAGCATTCCGGTTGGGATCGTATTCAATCTCAGCAACTTTAGCAGGGATATTGTGTTTATCCCGGCGGAAATCAACGATCCGATACAGTTTTTTATGTCCGCCTCCCCGATGGCGACAGGTAATCACGCCTCGGTTATTGCGCCCTTTATCCCGGTGTTTGGAAACCGTTAAAGAAGGCTCAGGTTCAGAACGGGTAATTTCTGCAAAATCGGAAACGGTATGTTGGCGAGTGCTGGGAGTATAGGGTCGGTATGAACGAATTCCCATATTTGATCCTTAGATTCTAAATCAGTTATCAGTTATCAGTTATCAGTTATCAGTTGACAGACAACAGACAACAGACAACTTTATACCTCTGGGAACAGGACTTTCCGCAGAGGTTCCCCATCCTCCAGGGTGATAATTGCCCGTTTGTAGCCCGTTTTGTACCCAACAAACTTACCGACCCGACGACGTTTACGAGGCGGAATATGGGTATTAACGGCTTTGACTTTAACGGGGAATAACAGTTCAATGGCTTGTTTGATCATGGGCTTGGTCGCCTTGCGATCAACATCAAAGGTGAACTGATTCAGTTCCATTAACCTTGTGGCTTTTTCGGTCACAATGGGGCGCTTGACCAAATCAATCAGATCGCCGGTATTATGTTCACTCACCGTAAACCTCCTGAATTTTGGCAAGGGCAGCAGTTGTGGTTACGATTTTGTCGGCTGCGAGCACATCATAAACGTTAAGGCTATCCGCCAAGCACATTCTCAGTTTGGGAATGTTCCGACCCGATAGATAAACGTTGGGTTGTTTCTCAGGTAACACCAACAGCACTCTAGCTTCGGGTTCAACGCCCCAACGGGTCATCGCCGATACTAAGTCTTTGGTTTTGGGTCGAGAAAACTGATCGGCAAATTCTTCAACGACAACCAGATCTTCAACACGACTTTGAAACGCTGTCCGCAATGCTAACTGTCTTTCTTTGCGGTTCATTTTTTGAGAATAATCTCTGGGTTTTGGCCCAAAAATTACCCCACCGCCTCGCCATAAGGGAGAACGAATGGAACCCGCCCTAGCGCGACCGGTTCCTTTTTGACGCCAAGGCTTACGGCCACCCCCCCGAACTTCTGAACGGGTTTTAGTGCTGGCTGTACCTTGACGCGCATTTGCCATTTGCCGCACTAAGGCTCTATGGACAACGTGGCTGGCATTTTCTTCGGATGCGACTTTTAGGTCAAGGGTGGCTTGTCCTACGCTTTCACCCTGCCAATTTCGGACTACACAATCAACCATGGTTGTTTTCTCCTCTACTTGCCACCGACTAAGTTAGCGGGTGCGATACTTAACAAACCGCCGGGTTTGCCAGGAACTGCGCCTTTCACTAACAGCAGGTTACGTTCGGAATCAACACGCACAACGGTTAATTTGCGAGTGGTGACTTGGCTGGCTCCATAGTGTCCAGCCATGCGTTTTCCGGGGTAAACCCGTCCTGGGGTGGTTCCAGGGCCGATTGAACCGGGAAGACGATGGTTTTTTGAACCGTGAGCCATAGGGCCCCGTTTAAAGTTATGGCGTTTTTGATAACCCGAAAAACCACGACCCATGCTGGTTCCACTGACATCCACCAGTTGTCCGGGGGTGAAAATATCCGCCTTCAGTTGTTGGCCTAATTCAAAGGTTTCGGGATCGCTAACGCGATACTCTTTGAGGTGGCGCAGCATTGTTCCACCAGATTTGGCTAAATGCCCCTGTTCCGCATTACTGAGATACTTATTGACCTCTTTGTTGGGAGATTTAGTCGTATTAAGCTTGCGTTTTTTATCAGGAACTTCACCGTATCCTAGTTGAATAGCGGTGTAACCATCCGTTTGTTTGGTTTTAATCTGGGTAATAGTGCAAGGCCCTGCTTGAATCACGGTAACGGGAATAGCTTTTCCGCTTTCCGCTTCAAACACTTGGGTCATGCCGACTTTTGTGCCGAGGATACCTACAGACACTTAAACTAGCCTCTCTTTTCTACGCATTACAATAAAGTTCGGATCGACCGTGAGGAAGAATCCGCTTGCTGAAATGAACAAGACATGATTTAAAATGCCTTGTGGATGTTTAAACACACCAAAATAGTCTCCCACCGTTTAAGGAGGATAAACCCTTGGGAGTTTAGAACAGTTTCAGGCTATCAACAAGTTTTAAGCTGTTTGCGGATCAAGGATTTCCCTCGATTCTGCCTGTATGTCGCTGGGACTTGAGCAGCAAGCTACTCAGTATCCTGTGGGTTACAGATCTTTAATCCCATGCAGATGACTGGCTTGCGCCAAGCTTGTTTAGGGTTTAAAGTCAGCCTTGCTGCTGTTTTCTGACCGATTCGGCTTAACTGCTTAACTATTTTTGCCCAATCGCTGATTCATGGGGGCTAACAACGTTAACGCCATGAATTAAGTTCAGTCTTTAGAAAGTTAGCAGCATCTTCCCGATTAGCGACAATTTTTGATTGTAGGGTAATTTTTACCAACTGTCAAGAACGAATCGCGACTTTGATAAGATTTTTAATTTAACTCAGGGGAGTTAGGTTAAGGGTTGTTTCACCACTAGGGACAATTGGAAAAGCAAGAGCAGTCTTGATGAGTGAGTTGGTTGACGGGAGATTATCGAGAATTTGGGTCTAAAACCCCGTGCTTTGAGCATCGGCTTTGGATTAAGATAGAGAGGATTGAAAGGTTTGAGTATTGCTCGAAAGAGATACGGTGCTTAAAGGTCAGTCGCTGAATTAAGAATCTCCGCGCGTTTACGCGCCGAGAGTGTCAAGTCAAAATATTGCAAGCGAAGATAACAAAGATTTAGTAAAGAGGTTTATTATCGAGTTATGCCACTGATTACAACCGGGAGCAAACTAATTCGAGATTTAGAAACATACGGAGCTTTAGGACTGTATGTTCCCCTAGAAGGGGGGTTTGAGGGGCGGTATCGTCGTCGGTTACGAGCCCATGGATATACAACCTATAACCTGTCTGCACGGGGACTCGGAGACTTAGCCGCGTATTTAACGGGAGTTCATGGGGTTCGTCCTCCCCACTTAGGCAAAAAAAATAGTGGGAATGAAGCGGCTGTTGGCAATGTTTATTATGTCCCCCCCATTTTAAATACACAGTTAGATCAACTTCCCCCTAAATCCAAAGGTTTAGTGCTTTGGATCATTGAAGGTCATATTTTGTCCAGTCAAGAAATCGCCTTTTTGACACAACTCCCCCAACAAGAACCCCGTGTCAAGTTGGTAGTGGAGATGGGAGGAGCACGAGTCGTGCAATGGACACCCCTTAAAGATGTTAATGTTGCCGCTTGAAGAGTGCTCTTATTTTTGAGGTTGATATTAAACCGAATGAGTTGGGTAAACACCCAACTTATTTTTTTTAGATTGCCTCAAAAATTTAGATGATGAACCCTTTTGCTTCGTTATGATAGAAAGAGTGAACACTTATGATTCCCCTTTAACGGCATTGCAACAAGGTAACTGGTTCAAACTTATCTGCGGAGCGAGTTACCAGCACTTGCCTGCGGTCAGAAGTTTAACCTTGGCTTACACCTTAGCAGGTGCAGACTGTATTGATGTAGCTGCTGACCCAGCCGTGATTGCCATAACCCAGGAGGCTTTAACACAAGCCGAAGCTTTAGGCGAACAAGCTCAAGCTTTAGGATTTAGTTATCGCTATCGTCCTTGGTTAATGGTCAGCCTCAATGATGGTGAAGATCCCCATTTTCGTAAAGCAGAATTTGAAGCAACCGCTTGCCCATCCAGTTGTAGGCGACCGTGTGAAACTGTTTGTCCGACGGGGGCAATTACCTTTTCTGACGTAAAATCCGGCATCATCGATCAACTCTGTTACGGCTGTGGACGTTGTATTCCGATTTGTCCCAGTGATTTAATTTATGCCCGGTCTTATGTCTTCCGCCCCGATGTAATTGCACCCTTAGTCTTACAAACTGGAGTAGACGCCCTGGAAATTCATACCCAAATTGGACGAGACAAAGACTTTAAACGGTTGTGGAGTAGTATTCAACCCCATCTAGCCCAACTCAAACTGGTTGCCATTAGCTGCCCTGATGGGGAGGGTGTAGTTGAATATCTCCAAACCTTATATGACCTAATCAGCCCCCTTTCCTGCCCCTTAATTTGGCAAACTGATGGGCGTCCAATGAGTGGAGATATTGGGGTGGGTACAACTATCGCTAGTGTCAAGTTGGCTCAAAAAATTTTAGCTGTGAATTTACCGGGATATGTACAGCTTGCGGGTGGCACAAACGATTATACTGTAGCCAAGCTCAAATCCCTTGGGCTTTTACAATCATCTGGTACCGCTTATCCGCCTGTGTATCCCAACTCCGTTTTGGCTAATTCCGAGCAACCGACTCAAGCGTTTCTGAAAAACGGGATACGGTCAATGGATGACGCTAGTTTCGACAGGCTCAACTACCAACATCGGGTGGCGGGTGTCGCCTATGGAAGCTATGCCCGTGTCCTGTTATCACCGATTTTAGAACAGTTAGAATCCCGGTCTACCCTAAAACTCAAAGCCGAATCTGTTTCTGGGGAAGAACGAATCACCCAAACCTATAAATCTTTGAGGGAAGACGAGATCGTTCAACAAGTAGAGACAAGCCCGGTCACATATACGCTTGAAGCCAACCCTGACTTGCTGTGGCAAGCGGTAGGTAAAGCTTCCACCCTAGTTTCCCAACTCAAATCATAACTGATAACTGATAACTGATAACTGATAACTGATAACTGTTTTGAGTATGCAAATTACAGACGACCTGAATAGATTACTCGAAGTTGTTCCCGATGAAATTCGGCAGAATTTGCAGCAGCATCCACAACGAGACAGTTTGATTGAGATTGTGATGGATTTAGGCCGTCTTCCAGAAGCCCGTTTTCCGTCTAAAGCCGAATATCTCTCAACTATTCCCGTCTCCTTAGAAGATCTGGAACATTGTATTTCACAAATTGGAGAGTTTAGCGGTGATAACCGAGCAGGACTCTCGCAAACCCTACATCGGATCAGTGCCATTCGCAACCGTACCGGAAAAATTATTGGTTTAACCTGTCGGGTCGGTCGAGCGGTCTTTGGCAAAATTGGCATGATCCGGGATTTGGTAGAAACGGGTCAATCTATCCTGATGCTAGGTCGTCCTGGAGTTGGAAAAACAACAGCATTGCGAGAAATTACTCGTGTATTGGCGGATGAGTTAGAAAAGCGGGTGGTGATTATTGACACGTCCAATGAAATTGCTGGAGATGGCGATATTCCTCATCCTGCCATTGGCAGAGCCCGGCGGATGCAAGTCGCACGTCCTGAACTGCAACATCAAGTCATGATCGAGGCTGTGGAGAACCATATGCCGGAAGTGATTGTGATTGACGAGATTGGTACAGAACTCGAAGCATTAGCGGCTCGCACCATCGCAGAACGGGGGGTACAGTTAATTGGCACGGCTCACGGCAACCGCATTGAGAACTTAATGAAGAACCCTACTTTAGCAGACTTAATTGGGGGAATTCAAGCGGTAACGTTAGGGGATGAGGAAGCTCGGCGCCGGGGTTCGCAAAAAACGGTATTAGAACGGAAAGCACCCCCCACCTTTGATATTGCCATTGAAATGTTAGAGCAACAAAGGTGGGTTGTACATGAATCTGTTTCGACCACCATTGATCATCTGTTACGGGGACTGCAACCGACGTTACAAGTTCGGACGCTTAATGATGAGGGTGAGGTTAATATTTTTGAAGAACGATATACTCCCACAACTCCGGTTTCTATGGAAGGACGCTCGGCCCTCAAACCCCGTGAGCCTGTGGCTGCAATACCCGGTCTGCGAGGGTTGCGAGGTTCAGGGAAAATGATGGCCGTTCCCCCAACTCCCCTAGGAAAAGCCAGGGAAGATACAGTATCAGAGTCTCAATATTTTGAAGAACTCCTAGAACAATCGTTTTCTGGGGTCACACCTCTGCATACTGATGAAGAATTCCCTTTTATCAAGACTATCGGGGAAGGTTCATCTTTAAATATTTATCCGTATGGGGTTCCTCGTCATCAAATTGAACAGGTGATCCAAACCCTTTCTTTACCTGTAATTTTGACCAAGGATATTGATAGTGCGGATGTGGTGTTGGCGTTGCGATCGCATATTCGGAATCAATCTAAACTGCGCCACATGGCAAAAACCCGTCAAGTTCCAATTCATACGATTAAATCAGGAACACCCCCTCAAATTGCACGAGCGTTGCGGCGTTTATTGAATATGGAAGATCCCAGTACCCCAGAAATTGCGGATTTGAGTTTGTTTACAAAGAGTGGTTCTTCGGATGAAATTGAAGCGTTAGAAGAAGCACGTTTAGCAGTGGAACAAATTGTGATTCCGAAGGGACAACCGGTGGAATTACTTCCTCGGTCTCCGCAGGTTAGGAAAATGCAGCATGAATTGGTAGAACATTATCGCTTGAAATCTAATAGTTTTGGAGAAGAACCCAACCGTCGTTTGCGAATTTATCCAGCTTAGAATTCAAGCAAGGAAGGGGGGACAAGGGGATAAGGGGACAAGGGGACAAGGGGATAAGGGGATAAGGGGATAAGGGGACAAGGGGATAAGGGGATAAGGGGATAAGGGGACAAGGGGATAAGGGGATAAGGGGATAAGGGGATAAGGGGATAAGGGGATAAGGGGATAAGGGGACAAGGGGATAAGGGGATAAGGGGATAAGGGGATAAGGGGATAAGGGGACAAGGGGATAAGGGGAAATAATAGACACTCCTTCGGTGAAACCTGAAACCTGAAACCTGAAACCTGACACCCGATACCCATTAACCGTTAACCGTCAATAACCAAAATTCGGTAATTTTTAACGAGAAATCGTATAATTCATTTATTAGAGTGTATTTGTTCACCACAGCCTTTCATTGTGCCAAAAACCCTCGATCAGGATTTATTTTTCCGTTGGCTATCTTTCGATTTCCACTCACCGCCTGACATTGCTCATGGAACCAGCACTAATCGAACTTTTTATTCAGCTTATTGCGACGCAGACGGGATTATCCATTCGTGTACAAGACTATGCTGGATTGGCTCAAAAAATTAAGGCAAGAGTTAAAGCTTTAAAGTTACCGAATCCCCAAGCTTACTTTAATTTATTAAGTGCCGATACGGTAACGAGCCAACAGGAATGGAAACAATTAATTCCTTTAATTACAACGATTGAGAGTTATTTTTTTCGAGATCAAGGTCAAATTAATTTATTACGCGGGGTAATTTTACCAGATTTAATAGCGTCTCGACAAAAAACGAAAACCTTAACCTTCTGGAGTGCCGGTTGTTCGACCGGAGAAGAACCCTATACCCTTTCAATTTTACTGCAACAGTTACTCCCTGATTGGACTAACTGGACTATTAATATTCTGGGAACTGATGTTAATGAAGAAGCATTGCAGAAAGCCAGACAAGGCTTGTATACGTCTTGGTCTTTTCGCATGGTTGACCCAGAAATTAGAAATCAATATTTTTCGCGACAAGGACAAGATTGGAAAATCAATTCAAAAACTCAGTGTTCTGTACAATTTTTTAAGTTAAATTTAGTTAAAGACCTCTATTGCTATCCTAATTATACTGCAATTCAAGACGTTGATTTAATTGTTTGCCGGAATGTTTTTGTTTATTTTGAGAAGAATTATATTAATCAAGTCGTTTCTAAATTTCATCACGTTTTGAAACCAGGAGGTTATTTAATAACAGGTCATGCAGAATTAAATCATCAAGATTGTATTGAATTATTTCAATCTAAAATTTACCCTGAATCGATGGTTTATCAAAAAATGATTGGTTTAATAGAAGAATCTGTGTTGAGTCAAAAAACAGGATTGACTCATCATAATCAGGGTGAACATTTATTATCTTCATCGGTGCAACATCAAGATTCACATCTGAAAATCCAGCAAGCGAGATCCTTGGGTCATCTATCCGAAACAGTGAAGTTACCTAAACGAACCTTAGAAGAGGCAAAACAATATTTCCAAAATAAACAGTATAAAACTGCTATTCAAAAAGCTGAACAATTTCTTCAAAGTAGTAACCCTTATTTGAAAAGTTGGGAACTCGGAAACAAAAACCCAGAAGGAGGTATTAAAGGGCAAGAAGATAGAATAGGAAGTCGAAATCTGAAACCGGAAACTCAATTTGAGGCTTATTATTTATTAGCACAAGCATCCGCTAATTTAGGTCAATATGAACAAGCCATATTCTACTGTAAAAAAGCACTGGAAATAGACTCTTTATCAATTTTTCCCTATTATTTACTTCTGCGTATTGCTCAAGAGCAGGAAGATTTAGCCGGAGCAAAATTATTGTCTAAACGAATTATTTATTTACTTCCTTCATCGGTTCCTGCTTATTTAGAACTGGCATCTATTTATGAGCAAGAAGCAGATTACACAAGAGCCGTTAAAATGTATAGTACCGCTTTAGCTCTGCTCAAATCCTTACCTCCTAGTATGGGAATTGAACATTTGGAAGGGGTAACGGCTCAAGATTTAATTGCATTTTTAGAAAAGAAACGTTTAGTTGTTGACTGTTAACAGTTAACTCCCCAAATTTTAGGGACAGGTTCTGTAATGATATTCAAGTTTCAGTAATATTAATTATAGAACCCGCCCATCTTAGAAACAATCGCGCCTATATAAACCGTTAACGGTTAGCCCAAAAGGTTCAACCATTCTTGAACGTCTAAGCCTAGGGTTTGACCTAATTGTAACAGGCGACGAATTTGATGGAGTTGGCTTGTATGACCTTCGGATACAATTTGAACCGCAACCCTTGTGTCTGAATTGTTATTTTCTGCAAAATCAACGTAGATTTCCTGATGATTTCGTTGTAAATAACCCAAACATAATGGAATAATATGGGTTTTCAGATATTGGAAATAAAATTCCTGAGCTTGATTTAAAGAAACGCCTAAATTCAAGTTATAATTGAGTTGAATTAACCGTTGTAAATTCTGTAAATCTTCGGCAATTGTCCCTAGATCATGATCTTGTAACCGTCGCCAGAGAAACTGAATAATTAATCGTTCAAAACTCTCTTTAACCTCTGGATGTTGTAGCCGACATCGTAATAATTGAGCTTCCTTGGCGATCGCTTCTAATTCTCCCAAATGATTAATACTTAATCGTCCTTCACTGCTTTCTGATTCTAAAGCACGAACACTGCTTAAAAATCGATTCCCTAATGCCACTTCTGTTGCGACTTGTAACTCAGGAGGAACCGCTAATTCATCGCGATGAAACGCCATCATAATTCCATAATTATCTCGATAAACCTGAGTATACAATTGATCCAAACGAGTTAACGTTTCATGACACAATAACCCCATAATTCGCTGCCGTTCTTCTGCAAATAAATCTCGTAAACTAAAGGAATCATCGCCAAAGCTCTGTACTAATCGCAACATTAAATGAGCGGCACTCGCTTCCTGTAATGCCTCAAATAATAGCCGTTTTAATTCAAAATAGGATCGTCGTCCGCTAAAAGGTTGAATACAGCAATGGAAATCCCAACCGCCTAAATGAAAAACAGCAAACACAAAATGGGTTTGTTCTCGTGTAATTTCAGACACTAATAAAACTTCACCGACTGCTAGGTTCAAAGACCCCATGCGCTGCATTTGATAGTCTAATTGTTGAGCCTTATAACAATACAGCCGTTGTTCCCTTTGGTAAGTCGTAAACAACGAAGTAATGGCATAATGGGCAGCGACTTGTTTTAAACTAACTCGCGCCGTTGTGACTAATTGACGATAAACTTCATCCCCTGTTTTAAATAATTCAACGTTACTCGGTGCTAACGCCAAATTAAAGATAAATTCAGTTTCTAATTCTACCCCTGCGACTTCTGCTGCCAATTCAATGGCACGACTGGCATAGCATAAAACTTGGACACCTTCGGGTCGAGATAATTCTTCAAAAAACCAGCCACAACTGGTAAACATTAACAGACAATGACGCTGCATTTCTAACAGTCGTAAAGCGTCTACCTGTTCTGAATGAGTCAGATCATGGGTTTGATGTTGGGCAAAAAAAGCATTAATATTGGCATCAGAACGATTCCGAATCACCTGGATATAATGATCTCTAGCGACCCAAGGATCATGGAAGAATTGACAACCATATTGATCATAAATTTCAATTAAGCGATCGCGTAATCCATTTAACGTATCCCGCAGGGGACGACGCCATTGTTGATGCCATCCGCCTCCAGAAGCACAACCGCAGTCATCCTGCCATCGGTCTACCCCATGACTACAACTCCAAGCGGTCACAGGTTTGAGTTGCACTTCCCAAGTGGGGGGATACAAACTTAAATAATGGGCAAAATTCGTTACTGTCCAGCCATTCTGGGGAAATTCTGTTACAAAAGCATAAGCTAAACATTTTTCCGTTCCCCCCCGATGATGGCCAAAAGTTTCACCATCGGTGGCTACAGAAATTAATTGCGTTGGACGATGATCTCCCCGGACGGCTTGGCGGATGCGTCCCGATAGGTGATGGGAACTATTTAAAACATCATTAAACCCCATATCACGCGAAATGGGGCCATCATAGAAGAAAATATCCAGATAACGAGATTCGTCTTTAGCTCCGGTTTTGTCTTGCAGATAACAGCGATAGGGACGGGTGGTATCAATTTGACTTCCCCCCACTTCCTGCCATTCTGGTTCGGGACAATTCGATGTGGCAAAGGGCCGACAGCGTTCCGCTTGGGAGGGGGCTAAAATGGTAAAGCGAATGCCTTCATTGACTAATACTTCTAGGGTAGCGTAGTCTATCGCTGTTTCTGCTAACCACAGTCCTTCGGGATCACGGCCAAAACGAGAGCGAAAATCTGCTTTTGCCCAACGAATTTGGGTATATTTATCCCGTTCATTCGCTAAGGGCATAATAATATGGTTATAAACCTGAGCGATCGCATTTCCATGTCCATTTAAGCGTTGACAACTTTTGCGATCCGCTTCCAGAATTTTCTGATAAACCTCCATATCATAGCGTTCTAACCAACTCATCAAGGTAGGGCCGATATTAAAGCTTAAATATTCATAATTATTGACAATTCCCACCACTTCTCCGCGATCATTGAGGATACGAGCAAAGGCATTTGGACGATAACATTCATGATGAATTCGTTCATTCCAGTTATGATAGGGGGCTGCGGTAGATTGACGTTCAACTACATTGAGATAGGGATTTTCACGGGGAGGTTGATAAAAATGTCCGTGAATTGTGACATACACTCCCGTCGCTGTGGATGGGGAATCAAATTCAGGAGGTTGGGTGAATTCTGACCCAGCAAAATTCAGGTCAGTATCAGCAATTCCAAAAACCTGAAAATTAGATGTAGAAACCATGCAACTGTAATCCTATAAGATACAAACAATTCAAGAAGTCCCAAAAAAGCTTTAACTTTTAGTAGATTTAAGAGGAATCAGCATTGATAATCCGCCTCAAAATTTGTTGTCTATTCTAATAAAGACAGGGCAATGCTATCAGAACAGAATAAACCGAAGTCTTCAGCTTTTTTAATCGGTTTAAGGAATGATCAAAGTCTTTTCATCGGTGTTAATTCCGTACAATTTGAAGAGATAGTTCTGAAATTTTAGGATAAAATTTTTGACTGCTGTGATTGTATGATAATTAAAATTTCAAGGTCTGGCAAGTTAAGTTAAAAAAGTTAATATTTGTTTATATCGCTTTGCAGTACACCGGAGTATTGTTATTCTTTCTATGACTGATTGAGCTTAATTTTAAACCCTCCCTAGGAAATAGGTTTTTCAGGGATAAATTAAGAGTCAGATCACAGCAAAGAACAGATTATCCTGTAAATCTATGAATTGAACGGATGAAGAGTTGATGGCGGTTGTTCCATCCTCCTAATGTTTGCAAATCCTGACTTTTCTCCTACATTAGGGTATGAATCCTGTTAACAAGGGCTGGTGGTAATCTCGAAAACGGCTTACTCTAAATTCTCAACTGCCAAATTCCAGTCTTGTATTCCCATATTGGTTCTAAATTCCATGTTAAATACCAAAACCTTACTGTCAACACTCTTAATTTTTGTTCCCATTTCCATCGCGGCGCACTTTTTCGAGTGGGGATCAACAATTGTATTTATTACCTCAGCCTTGGCGATTATTCCCTTAGCGGGTTGGATGGGAACCGCGACCGAAGAAATCGCCGTTGTCCTTGGCCCTAATTTAGGGGGGTTGTTAAACGCGACCTTTGGTAATGCCACTGAATTAATTATTGGAATTGTAGCCCTAAACGCTGGATTAGTGGATGTGGTGAAATCCAGTTTAGTGGGATCAATTATGGGAAACCTGCTGTTAGTCATGGGATTATCCATGTTTTTAGGAGGTTTGCGCTTCAAAGAGCAGCAATTCCAGCCCGTGATTGCCCGTTTAAATGCCTCCGCCATGAATTTAGCCGTGATTGCCATTTTAGTGCCAACGGCTGTGGATGTGACCTCTATCGGCATCCAGGAACCCACCATGCAAACCCTCTCGGCGGCGGTTGCAATTGTTTTGATTACGGTTTATATCCTCACCTTGCTGTTTTCCATGAAAACCCACTCCTATTTATATGATGTGGGAGTGGCTGAAAACGATGCGGATGGACAAATCACCCCAGAAGAAGCCGGACATGAAGCGGAAAAGGTTAATTTAAAGCTGTGGATTGGTGTTTTGCTGCTCGCGACGCTGACAGTCGCCTTCGAGTCGGAATTATTAGTCGGTACCTTGGAAGAAGCAACTAATAATTTGGGACTTACCGCACTCTTTACCGGGGTGATTTTAGTTCCCATTATTGGAAATGCAGCCGAACACGCCACGGCCGTTACCGTTGCCATGAAAGATAAAATGGATTTATCCGTCTCCGTTGCCTTGGGGTCTAGTTTACAAATTGCTTTATTTGTCGCCCCAGTCTTAGTATTAGCTGGATGGATATTAGGCAAACCAATGGATTTGAATTTTAATCCCTTTGAATTAATCGCCGTTGCGGTCTCTGTGTTAATTGCCAACTCCGTCAGTTCTGATGGTCGTTCTGATTGGCTGGAGGGGGTTTTACTCTTAGCTGCTTATACGGTACTGGGGATTGCGTTTTACTTCCATCCGATTATTGAAGGAATTGGTTGATTTAATACTAAACCACTACCTGTGTAGGGGATGGATCACTGAATACTTCGTTTCCCTGTTATAGTGGAATTAGTCTAAGGACATTCATACAGAAGACAGGAAACGGGATATAGAAGGAAAAAAGGGTAGAGGATTAAGGGAGCAGGAAGGATATCAGGACAAGGACATGACGAAGGGAGTCAGGAGACAAGGGGAACGGGGGAAATTAATTCCATCTGAAACCCAAGTCCTGAAACCCAAAACCCAATATCCGAAACCTCACACCCCATACCCCATACCCCATAACCTTCTGCCTCCTGACTTCTGACTTCTGGCTCCTGACTCTGCAACCTAGATCTGGGTTCTCGCTTCTGTGAGTTATTGCCTTAATCCTAAGTGCCCAAATCCAACTGATTCAGCAAACGAGAATCGGCGCATTTGTTGTCAATGCGGTTCAGAGCTTTTGCTGGAGGGGCGATATCGTGTCATCAAACAACTTGGCGGTGGCGGTTTTGGCAAAACATTTGAAATTGATGATCAAGGAAAATGTAAAGTTCTGAAGGTTTTATTAAAAAACCATCCCAAAGCAGTCACTTTGTTTAAGCAAGAAGCAAAGGTTTTGAGCAATCTTAACCATCCGGGTATCCCTAAAGTTGATCCTGATGGATACTTCACTTATACCCCCAAAGGGAGCGAAGAAACCCTCCATTGTTTGGTCATGGAAAAAATTGAGGGTTTAAATTTACAGGATTGGATGAAGGAACGGAAAAAGGAGCCCATCAGCCAAGAACAGGCGATGGAATGGTTAAAACAACTAGCCGAAATTTTAGATCAAGTTCATAATTTGCAATACTTCCATCGGGATATTAAGCCTCAAAATATTATGAGGAAACCCAATGGCCAGTTAGTTTTAATTGATTTTGGAACCGCACGAGAAGTTTCAGGAACCTATTTAGCCAAGGTAGAACAGGGGCAAAATGTGACGGGTATTGTTTCCCCTGGATATACGCCCCCAGAACAAATGAATGGGAAAGCCGTCCCTCAATCTGATTTTTTTGCCCTAGGGCGAACTTTTATTTATTTATTAACCGGAAAACCACCCACTGCTTATCCCGAAAATCCTCGAACTGGGAAGTTATTGTGGCGTAAAGGAGCTCCTAATATTTCGGATCAATTGGCGGCACTGATTGATTATTTAATGGCGACTTTTCCCGGTAATCGCCCCCAAAATCCACAGATGATTTTGCAATGTTTGGCAGAGGTTGATCTGAATCAATCTGCAAATAATAAGAATAATACGTCTGAATCTAAAGATACTGCTGGCTCTAAACGTCAACGCTCTAAACGCGAGCAGATAAATGCCACCCAAAGTACAGGTTTTAATTTTTCCGCCCCTAAAATTACACTCCCTAAAATTCCAATTAAATATTTCTGGGTTTTCGGAACCTCTTTACTAATATTGGGGGGAATTTATACTCAAATTGATGGCTATGTACGCTATGGATTCATTCCAGCTAATCCTATTTTAATTTTAAAAAGTTTACCAAGTAGTATTTTTTTAGAGGACTACAAACGAGCCGTTGGTCAGGTTTATGCGGTTGTGATTAGTCCTAATAATCAAACCTTAGCGGTGGGAAGTTTTGGAGCGATTAGAATTTGGGATTTAAAAACAGATGCCCCACCCCGTACAATTGCAGCCCATTCCAGTTGGGTGAAAGCCTTAGCCATTAGTCCAGACGGTAAAGTTTTAGCCAGTGGTAGTAATGATAAAACCATTCGTCTGTGGGATTTGAAGGACGGAAATCGAATGCGAACCATTGAAGGGCATACTGAAGCGGTCAATGCGATTGCCTTTAGTCCCAATGGTCAGATTTTAGCGAGTGGTAGCGATGATCGAACCATTCGCCTCTGGGGTTCAGAAACTGGATCTCGGCTATTAACAATTACAGGTCATGAAGGGGCAATTAATACCTTAGCTTTTAGTCCTGATGGTCAAACTTTAGTCAGTGGCGGAACAGACCGCTTGATTCGATTTTGGAATCTACAAACCGGGACTCGCAAACGCAGCATATCCGGTCATGAAGGAACTATTACTGCCCTAGTTTATAGTCCCGATGGTAAAACTTTAATTAGTGCCAGTGATGATGGCACAATTCGGTTATGGAATCCCAATACTGGGGAACAAAAAGCAGTCTGGAAAGCGAATAATAATCCTGTGAAATCTTTAGCAATCACCAAGGATGGTAAAACCCTTCTCAGTGGCGGTGATAATGTGGTGGTTTGGGATCTCAAAACTGGGAAAAAACTGGCAACATTATGGGGTCATTCTAAACCCATTAATGCCTTGGCTGTGAGTTCCAATGGTCAAATCGTAGTCAGTGGTAGTGAAGATAAAACGATTAAAATTTGGCAAATGCCTTTGAAATAGGGAAGATTCAGGTGATCACAAATTCTTCTAATGGTTCAGAGCTAATTAGAAATTGATCATCAGCCCAAGCTGTTAATCATTTATCCACCTTAACCTATTCTCAGGTGCTAATTGTAATCTGATTTTAAATATTAAATTAAACCCGTATGGTTGAGAAATAATCTTGTGATAGTTTTTTAACAAGCTTGTGATAAATATCACCGCTAAATTGGCAACTTTTAAGGAAAGCTCAGTTGATGTAAAAACCCAGTAAAATAACTTAAGTAATCATACGGAGGTTCGGTTCATGTCTCTAATACCATTGACGGAAGCGATACAAACAAATGCACTTCAGCATATTCGTTTGATCGCAACGGATATCGATGGAACCCTAACAAAACAGGGAAAATTGACAACGGATTTATTACAAGCTTTATCTCAATTAAAGCAAGCTAAAATCCCCATCATTTTAATTACAGGACGTTCTGCGGGATGGGTTCAAGCCTTAAAATATTATCTTCCGGTGACAGGTGCGATCGCCGAAAATGGCGGATTATTTTATCCTTTTGAATTTGATCAGCCTCAATTTTTAATTTCCTTAAATTCCCTCTCCCAACATCGTCAAAACTTAGCCCAAGTTTTTCAAATTCTCCAAGTCCAATGTCCCCATCTACACGCTTCCGCCGATAATCCCTTTCGGTTTACAGACTGGACTTTTGATATTCAAAATATTAGTTTATCCGAAATTCAACTGTTAACAGAACTTTGTGAAGAATTAGGATGGGGATTTACCTATAGCACCGTTCAAGGTCATATTAAACCCAAAACCCAAGATAAAGCTACAGGATTATTAAAAGTAATTCAGCAATATTGGTCAGAATTAACCCCTGAACAAATTCTCACCATTGGCGATAGTCCCAATGATCAAACTTTATTTAATTCTGAGTTATTTCCTGAATCCGTTGGAGTTGCTAATCTTTTAGACTATACTGATCAATTAACCCATAAACCCCGTTATATAACCGCAGGTTTAGAAGTGGAAGGGTTTTGTGAAATTGTTAATATTTTTCATTCTTTCTTAGTGCCTTAGTGCCTTTGTGGTTCCTTCAAAAATCTACAACTAATTTTATGATCAGTTGTGCTATTATCGGCTCAACAATACTTTCTTCCCCCCCTTCCCTGCGATGAGTTACTGTGTGACCGTAGGATGTTCTCACCCAGAAAATCCCAACTTAGCCGAATATTGTCAAGGTTGTGGTCAATTCCTATTACTTCAAAACCGTTATCTCGCTATAAAGCCTTTAAGCCGAGGCGGTTTTGGTAGAACTTTTTTAGCAATTGATCAACAAATTCCTTCCCATCCCTATTGTGTGATTAAACAATTTTTGTTTCAATATGAAAACCCCAAAGATTATGAAACCGCCGCGAAATTATTTCGTCAAGAAGCAGTGCGTTTAGATCAATTGGGAAAACACCCTCAAATTCCTCAACTTTTAGCTCATTTTGAACAAAATCAACAATTGTTTATTGTACAAGAATATATTGAGGGAAAAACTTTATTTGATGAATTAAAAGAAAGCGGATTATTTCAAGAAAAAAAAATCTGGCAAGTTTTAAAACAAATTCTTCCCGTTTTACAATTTATTCATGAACACAATATTATTCATCGAGATATTAAACCTGCTAATTTGATGCGGCGGTGTTCTCTCTCTCCTGCTTATGAAAAATCCTTCGATCCTGATGAAGATTTAACCCAAAGTCCTCCAACTCTGAAAATGGGAGAACAAGAACAGGCTCAAATTAGTATAAAACTAAAACAGCAGATTTCAAATATTATATATGAGAATAATTTTCAAAATAAAGTTAACCCAAATATAGAAACAGGTGATATTGTTTTAATTGATTTTGGCGTAGCAAAAGTGTTAACGGGAACTGCTTTACTCCAGAGTGGAACGATTATTGGAACGCCAGAATTTATGGCTCCTGAACAAACCAGAGGAAATGTTTATCCCGCGAGTGATTTGTATAGTTTAGGGGTTACTTGTTTATATTTAATCACAGGAATTTCCCCAGGGAATTTATATGATGAGCATGAGGAAAAATGGAATTGGCGCAATTATTTAACACCTAAACAAATCATTAGCGATCGCTTAGAAATTGTATTAAATCGATTAACTTCACCAGCCATTAATCAGCGTTATAAATCGGCTGAAGAAGCCTTAAAATCGATTGAATCTTTTGAAAGTTCTGTAAATCTTGCAGTTAAACCTGTTATTCCTCTTAAAAAGACATCTCAAAAGGTTCCCCAGACTCCTCCTAAAACGCCTAATTTATTAGAGCGAATTAAAGAAAATTTTGGCTATCAGCCATTAAATGATCCTTTAAAATCCGCCGTTGGTGTTGATTATACTAAACTACAAACTCTCTTAGCTCAAAAACGGTGGAAACAAGCGGATCAAGAAACCTGGCTTGTCTTGTGTGCAGCACTCAAAAAATCGAAAAAAGCTTACATACACGCTAAGGATTTAGAAAACTTACCCTGTGAAGATTTAAAAACGATTAATCATCTGTGGGTAAAATATAGTAATGGACGGTTTGGGTTTAGTATTCAAAATCAAATTTATCAACAAACTGAAAGAGATTATGGAGAATTTTGTCAGCAAGTGGGATGGTTAACTTATAATCCCCATGATCCTGATTATGGTATTGAATATAAAACCTCTGCTCCTATCGGACATTTACCCACCCGCAATTGGATTATTGCTACCGGAAAATGGTGGCAACATTTAGAAATATTAGCAGAAAAAATAGAAAGTTGTAAAATTAGATAAAAACCCGGTTTCTCAAAAACCCGGTTTCTTGAAGAAACCGGGTTTTTGTTGTATACTTTATTCAGGAGAAATCGGTTGTACAAAGCGTTGATTTGCTCGAACAAAACAGTGAGAAGGTGCGCCTGTTTCATTGGTTTTTTCAACATAAATCCAAGGTTGTTGTTTCGTATCGTAAACCACACCAAACCCTGCTGGGCCTAAATTAATTTCAAAATCCTGTCCGGGTTTTAGTTGTCCAACTACAGGCCAATTTTCAATATTTAATTCGGTTTTATTGCTGGGATTTTCTAATTTTTCATAAGGGGTATTTCCTAACATTCGACAATCAATTCCTTGAGCATTGGGGTTGGTGGCTTCCCAGGAGGAATGAGGCGATCGCTGATAATCTCCATTCGCCTGCGGTTGGGGTAATTGTACAGGATTTTTCTCGGTTTCCCCAGAATTTAAGGGAACTTCTGGTAATTCCCAATAATAATCTACCGTCGCCTCTGCTTCAGGAGTTGGGGAATTAGGAGCGAGTTGACAGGCGATGGCTCTCACTCCCATTCCCGTTACAACTAACCCCAAACCCAAGGATAAAATCGTCGTTCTCAAATTATTTTTAGCGGTCATACGGGTATACACAACTCAACAGGCTCCCCAGTGAGACTAAAGGGTCTTACCTGGGTTATTTTCACTTTCACCTGTTGACCTTTTAATTCCGCTAAATTTCCAGAGAAAAACGTTAAACGATTTCCCCGTGTTCGTCCCATGACTTGAGATGGATCTTTAGAATTTGTTCCCTCAACTAACACTTCTTCAATTCTGTTAAAATAACGTTGTGAACGTTCAGCTGCCTTAACAGAAACTAAGCGATTTAATCGTTGTAAACGATCAGCTTTCACCTCCTCACTCAGTTGATTTTCCCACAACGCCGCCGGAGTCCCAGGACGAGGAGAATAAGCGGCAGTATTTAACAAATCAAAGCCAATATCATCTACTAATTTTAGTGTATTTTCAAATTGTTCCTCAGTTTCCCCTGGAAATCCCACAATGGCATCTGCACTAATAGAAGCATCCGGCATATACTCCCGAATCGTATTAATAATTCGGCGATATTTTTCATGGGTATAACCTCGTGCCATTGCTTTCAAAATCTGATTATCTCCCGACTGAAACGGGATGTGAAAATGTTCACAAACTTTCGGTAATTCCGCACAAGCTCGAATCAATCTTTCGGTAAAATAACGAGGGTGACTGGTGGCAAAGCGAATCCGTTCAATACCGGGTACATCATGAATAAAATACAATAAATCCGTAAAGTTATAGAGATGCCGACCTTCAGGAGTTGAACCCGGCAAATCACGACCGTAGGCATCAATATTTTGCCCTAATAATGTTATTTCTTTATAACCCAAACGACCTAATTCTTCCATTTCAGCGCGAATTGCTTCCGGTGTGCGTGACTGTTCAATACCGCGCACATTAGGAACCACACAATAGGTACAGCGTTCATTACAACCATAAATTACATTAACCCACGCCGTAACATCACTATCTCGACGAGGTTTTGTAATATCTTCGATGATTTCTATGGGTTCTGTGGCAACAATTTGATGACCATCAAACACCTGTTCTAATAAGTCTTGTAAACGGTTGGCGTGTTGTGGCCCCATAACTAAATCAATTTCAGGAACCCGACGCAGCAAGGTTTCCCCTTCCTGTTGGGCAACACATCCCGCGACAATAATCGTTAAATCCGGCTCTTCCTGTTTGCGTTTTGCCTGTCTTCCTAAATAGGAATAAACCTTTTGTTCGGCATTATCTCGAATCGTACAAGTATTATAAAGAATCACATTGGCATCATTGGGATCTTCGGTAAAATCAAATCCCATCTCTTCTAAAACACCTGCCATGCGTTCCGAGTCGGCTTTATTCATCTGACAGCCGAAAGTTGTAATATGGTAACGTCGAGAATTTGTAGTCATCGAATTTCAGAAGTATCCTATTTCTGTAGAAAGGTTCATTCAGCTTTTCTACATCGTTTATTATAATTCATTTTGTCTAGGTTTGTGACATTGACAGTTCAGAACGATGAAACCCAAACACATTGTATATACTTTAGCCCTTGTTTCAATTATCGGCTCGTTTTTGTTAACAACTCAAAATCCAGCGTTAGAATTATCGTTTTTAATGGGATTTTTATTAGCAATTTTAACCAAAGGAATTAGAAAACGGCGTTCTGTTTCTAAAGAAATTTAAAAATTATTCATAAAACTGAAAATGATGCGGAATTTGGAAAAAACATCACCAATTCAATATCATCGCTTATACTAAAATTATATTATCGATCATTTTAGGTACAACCCTGATGAGTGTTCTGATTCCTGATGATATCCTCCGAGCCACAAAGATGACTGAGGATGAATTGAAGTTAGAAATTGCTATTTTGCTATATCAGCAAGAAAAAATTAGTAGTGGTAAAGCTCGGACTTGGACTAAGCTAACTGTGATTGAGTTTCAACATGAACTTGCTAAAAGAGGTTTGTGTATCAACTATGATGTAGAGGATTTTGAAGCCGATATAAAAACATTGCAATCCATGGGGTTATTGTGATTGTTGTTAGTGATACTTCACCTATTACCAATTTAGCAGCAATTGGGCAATTAGAACTGCTAGAAAAACTTTATACTCGTGTACTCATTCCCACAGCCGTTTATAATGAAATGGTAGGAGTTGAATCTCTAGTTCCTGGTGCTGTAGAAGTTCAAACATTACCTTGGATTGTCACTCAATCTGTCATCAATTATGAGCGAGTAACAGAAATATTAGAAAGCCAAGAAAATATTGATTTAGGTGAAGCTGAAGCGATTGTACTGACTTTAGAATTAAGTGCAGACCTTCTGTTAATGGATGAACGTCGAGGTAGATTGTTAGCAGCAGAATATAGGTTAAAAGTAACAGGTTTACTAGGAGTATTACTACAAGCTAAACGGAATGGTTTTGTCTTAAATCTTAAACCACTTCTTGACCAACTCATTAACCAAGCTGACTTTCGAGTTAGTCAAGAGTTATACACAACTATTTTGCAAGCAGCAGGTGAATAAATTACTCATAAAAAAATTTCTGTTCATCAACTATTATAACAATCCCTATCGGATCTGTAAAAAATATTAGGATTTGGTCTCAAACCCCCCATAAGAATAGGATAATAAGACCAGAACCCTAAAGTTAAATGGATTTATTTTGCAGGTTGGAAATTGAAGACTTTGGCATAAAAACCAAATTCACCATCAATGGCGCGTTTAATATTTTCGGCTTTTCTGAAACCGTGTTGTTCTCCTTCAAACAAAACGTATTCTACAGTAACACCTTTTGCTTTTAAAGCTGCTACCATCATTTCGGCTTGGTTAGGAGGAACAATTTTATCCTCTGACCCTTGAAAAAATATCACCGGACAAGATAATTGATCGACATAATGAATGGGAGAACGCTGTTGATAAATAGCCTTTTCTTCAGGATAATCCCCAATTAATTTATCCAAATAACGGGATTCAAATTTATGGGTATCCGTTGCTAAAGCTTCTAAATCACTAACTCCATAATAACTCGCTCCCGCCTTAAATACATCCTTAAATGTTAAAGCACATAAAGTGGTATAACCGCCTGCACTTCCCCCCGCAATTGCCATGCGATTTCCATCCACTAAACCCTGTTCTGCGAGATATTTTGCCCCATTACAACAATCATCAACATCCACAATTCCCCAACTTTTATTTAACCGTTGACGATACTCTCGTCCGTAACCTGTACTTCCCCCATAATTAACATCTAAAACCGCAAATCCCCGACTTGTCCAATATTGATTTTTTAAGCTTAAACTACTCGAAGTAGCTGCCGTTGGCCCCCCATGACTCTTAACAACTAAAGGTGGTTTTTCTGATTCTGAAGCTTGATAATCTTTGTTTTGAGGCGGATAGAAAAATCCATAAGCCGTTTTCCCATTTTCTGTAGGAAATTCTATCGGTTGAGGTACAGATAAATAGCCTTTATCGAGGACAATTTGACTAGAACGTCTTAATACTTCCAGTTCTCCCGTCTCTAAATTGAGTTTGACAATAGCACTGCTTTCTGTGGGAGAACTGCCAATAAATAATACTTGATTTCCTGAAACGGTTAAGCCATCAATTGCTGTGTAAGGTGTCTCAATATCCTGTAATTGCAGAGTTTTAGTATCTAAACTTGCTAGATAGGAATTTCCATTTTTACTGTAGGTACAAATAATCTTTTCAGCAGAACTAAACCCATAGGTTGACATTCCAAATACCCAAAGGGGTAAACCAAATTCTGCCGCTATTGGATGTAAGGGTTCTATTGTTCCAGTATAGCGATATAAGTTCCACCAATTCGAGCGATCGCTAACAAAATATAATATCCCATCTGGCGACCATTGGGGTTGAAAAATAGATTCTTCTAAACCTCCCGCAATTAAGATTTTTTCTCCTAACAACCCCTCGGAATTAACATCAGCAACCCATAATTCTGTACCATCCCAAGGCATATTCGGATGATTCCATGAAATCCAAGATAATTTGTTACCATTGGGACTTAAACGGGGAAAGGCATAAAAATCATTACCCTCGACTAAAACCCGAATATCCTCACTATTATTCAGATTAATACTAACAATTGTATTAACAGGTTCTCCCCCTTGCGTATGATCTTCTCGAACACAAATTAACCGTTGATTTTGGGTATCAATTACCCCATCTGCATAACGATAGTCTCCTTCTGGGGTCAGGGGTTCTGGAGTAACTTCATAAGGTATATTTTTCCCTTGAATTTTCTGTTGATAAAGACGTTGATCCACGAAATTTGAAAAATAAACATTTCCTTGATCAACGGTATAAGAACCCCCACCATATTCATGAACACGAGTTCTAGCATTAAAGGATTGAGGTGTGACATCATTTAATTGATTATCAGGTGTCAGACGCACAATCACACTTCGTCCCGCTTCTGATGGCCGTCCTTCTATCCAATAAATATTATCGCCATCCCACGTTAAACCACCGAGTCCTACAGTTCCTTCTACAATTAAATCTGTGGTAATGGGAGATTTCCAAGATCCATAAGGTGCAGTTTTCTTACTCATATTTTTCTCATCTCATTTTTGACAATATCAAAAATTTTAACACTTGTAGAGCTTAGGAATCAGATTTTCTCACCCTTCCACCATCACGCACCATAAATTAATGATTAACCTCTACCATTTTAGTATTTAAGAAGTTTAACACTAGAAAAACTTGGACAAAGCTCTTTTATAAGCTATTATGATTTTTATCTACTCGAAATGCTTTTCTATTAGGATCAGAAGTTATGGCAGCGACCCGTGAGAGTATTTATGAATTTATTAATTTTTGTGAACAACATATTACTGAAGGTAGAGAAAGGCAAGATTCACCTGAGTTTTTAATCAAGTTTTTTCAAGCCTTTGGACATAAAGGACTCAAAGAAGTTAATGCACAATTTGATCTCCCTATACCTAAAAGTAGCCAAAAAGGAAATATGGGTTTTGCTGATTTATGGTGGCAGCGTGATCGCTTGGGTTCTGTATTAATTGAGATGAAGTCTCGTAAGGAGAAAAAACTGAATAAACATTATGGTCAAGCTTGGAGATATTGTCAATGTTTACCTGTGTTTCCTAAGTATGTAATACTCTGCAATTTTGATGAATTCTGGATTTATGATTTTAGCATTCAAATTGATACCCCCGTAGATATTATTACTCTCCAAGAGCTTCCTGAACGGTTAGACGCTTTTAAATTCATGGAATTTACGCCTGAAATTCCAAAATTTAGAAACAACCAAGTTCAAGTTACAGCATTAGCGGCTCGGAGGATGGGAGAATTATTTCAAGAACTCAAAAATCGCTCTAAAAAAGCAGGTTTTAGTGAACAAACAGCACAACAATTTATTCTTCAGTGTGTCGTTGCTATGTTTGCTCAAAGTAGAAATTTATTACCCCCTAATCGTTTTATGGAGTGCATTGATGAGTGCATGAATGGACAAAGTACATACGAAGTTTTATCGGATGGTTTATTTAGACACATGAACCTTCCAGGGGTAGTAACTGTGGGTCGTCGTTATAAAGAAGTACAATATTTTAACGGGGGATTATTCTCGGTTGTCCATGAAATTGATCTAACGCGAAAGGAATTAGAATATTTAAAAGCTGCGGCTGAACAAGACTGGAGTAAAGTTAGACCTGCAATTTTTGGTAACATATTTGAAGGCACAGTTAATGAAGAGGAACGCCACAAGTATGGTATCCATTTTACGTCTGAAAATGATATTATGAAAATTGTTTATCCCACAATTACAGAATATTGGGAAGAGAGAATTGAAGCAACAACTACGATTGAAGAATTAACTTTACTGCATGATGAAATGGCAAATTATCGGGTACTTGATCCCGCTTGTGGGTCGGGTAATTTTCTTTATATTGCTTATCAGGAACTCAAACAAACCGAACAATTATTATTAGATAAACTAGCAGAATTTCAGAAGTCTTCTCCTATTGTAGCAGGAAAAGTGAGTCCTAAGCAATTTTATGGAATTGATAATAATCCTTTTGCCGTTGAATTAGCTAAGGTAACATTACTCATCGCCCGAAAAATAGCAATTGACAAATTAGGGTTGACTGAATCCGCATTACCTTTAGATACTTTAGATGAAAATATTACTTGTAAAGATGCACTTTTAAATGAGTGGTATCCAGCCGATGCAATTATTGGTAATCCCCCATTTTTAGGCGGTAAACATATCAGAACTCAACTCGGTGATCAATATATTGATCAAGTCTTTAAACGATTTTCAGATGTAAAAGATTCAGTTGATTTTTGTGCGTATTGGTTTCGTTTGGCACAGGATCATCTTAATGAAAATGGAAGAGCCGGGTTAGTAGCGACTAACTCAATTAGTCAAGGAAAAAGTAGAATCGCTGCATTAGATTACATTACTCAAAATGGGGGTTATATCTATAATGCAATTTCAACTCAACCTTGGTCTGGAGAAGCTGCGGTTCACGTCAGTCTTGTTAACTGGAGTAAGCAAAAACCCCAACAATATTATTTAGATAATCAAGAAGTTTTATCTATTAATTCTTCTCTAAATTGTAATACCGATGTTTCTCAAGCTGTTCGCTTATCAGCTAATCTAAATCAATGTTTTCAGGGTATCATTCCTGTGGGGATGGGATTTATTGTCACTGAAAATCAGGTTAAAGAATGGATAAAAGCGGATTCAAAAAATCAAGAAGTTCTTAAACTTTTTTCAATGGGTGCAAATCTAGCTAAAAATCCTCATGGATTACCGGATAGGTGGATTATTGATTTTAATGATATGACTTTTGAAGAGGCTAGTTATTATCAGCTACCTTTTGAACATATTCAAAATACTGTCAAACCAGAGCGAGATAAAAACCGCAGAGAGGTGACTAAAGTTAATTGGTGGAAATTTGGAGAAAAAAGACCTGCAATGAGAAAAGCACTGGCAAATTTATCGTATTATTTTGCTGTTCCAGAAGTATCAAAATGGGCTATTTTTATTCCTTGTAATTCTGACTGGCTATCAGGAAATAAAACTAAAGTTGTTGTTTCAGAAGATTTTTATATTTTGGGTATACTTTTATCTAAAGTTCATCGGATATGGATGCACGCCCAAAAATCTACATTAAAAGCGGATATTGCTTACACTCACAATACTTGTTTTGAAACCTTCCCTTTTCCTCAAAAACCTAATACCAATTTAGTTAAACAGATTCGAGATACTGCTATAGAATTGCATCATTATCGGACTAAACAAATGGATAAAAATAATTGGGGAATTACTAAACTTTATAACGAATATTTTGATCAGCCCTCTACTCAGCTTTATCAACTTCATGCAAAGCTTGACAGTCTGGTGATAGAAACCTATGAATTCAAACTTTATGATAATATTTTAGAACGCCTATTAACTTTAAATTTTGAACTAGCAGAAAAAGAAAAGCAGGGTGAATCAATTATAGGGCCTTGGGTATCGAATTAAACTTAAATCGGTCTAATTTAGGTTAACTCGCAGTCAACTGTTGAACAAAATCTTGATGCTCAACGGTGGCAATTCCCTGTTGTAAAATCGCTAAAACTTGAGCTAAATTACCCGCTAATAAGGCTTGTTCATCTAACCATAAACCCGGAAATACTTCGCTTTTTATAATGCCTTCTGAATCTGCTAGCTGCCATATAAACAATTCCTTCGATCAATTCTGCTTTTTTTATATCCGACATCGTGGCATAACGACGTTCAAATTCGATTCGAGTTAATTGATCGCCGTTTTCTAAGGGTAGAGTTGTTAAAGGGGAGATCATGTTATTAGAGCTTAACGTTCATCATATAAATAAGTTTAGCATATTTAAAAAAAATTATTATTGCTTTTACTAAAAAAATAATTATTTTGGTATAATTATATTGATTCAATCTTTTCTATATCCTAAAAGCGAAAAATGAATTTAACTGAAGCAATAGGAATTTTGGGTGAACCTTATTTTAAAACTAATAACTGCTTGATTTATAATTTAGATTGCTTAGAAGCCTTAAAACAAATTCCTGCTGATAGCGTCAAATTAACGATATCAAAATAAAAATGGTAAAATTAAAGTTAATCCATTAGGTAAAAACCCGACAGATGTTTGGTCATTTCCTAAAGTTACATCCGGTAAAAATCGTGCTTCTAAAGAACGAACTTCCCATCCGGCACAATTTCCCATTGCTGTTATTGATCGTATTATTAAAGCCTCTTCTAATACCGGAGATTTAATTCTAGATCCTTTTTTGGGTTCTGGAACAACTGCGATCGCAGCTTTAAGTTTAAATCGTCCGGTGATTGGTTTTGAAACTAAACCCGAATATTGTGAAATTGCGACTCAAAGAATACAAAATTATTTAGAAGGAATAAATTTAATACAAACTTCATTGTTGCCTCTGATTTATAATGAATCTATAAATCTGGTAACGGATATTTGTTAGATTAACTCTATTCTAAATTTTCCAGCTTTTGTTTAAATTCCAACAATTTTTGATTGTTCCCTTGATAGTTTTTCAACTCTCGAACTGTTTTAATGCCTTCTGCTTCAAATATTTTAGCTGTCTTTTTACCAACGCCTTTAAGCAGTGTGACAGGAGTATTTAACCGATATTCTCCAACAATAGGAATTAACTTATAGGTGTAAGTCTCTTCACTTAAACCTGCGGCTTGACCTGTTTGTGATAATTGTGCTTTCCAATCTGAATGATCAATCCAACCAAAATGGAGTAAAATTGATTCGGAATATAAACCAGATCTTTTTCTTCTTTACTAATACCACCCCTCCATACTTGAGGTTCTCTCATTTGTAGTTCTTTAGCAAATAACTTTTCAAAGCAATTTCTCTAATCATTTCTAAATGAAGCGGATGATCAGCAATTAACTCTTGTGTTTTAGTTGTCCATTCTTCGATACTTAAACCCTGATAAGGTGAAGTCATTAAATTTATTACTCCTTATGCAAACATTAAAAAGTTGAGGTGTTTAGATCAAACACCTGATATCTGATGTTAAAAATTCTCATAATATTTTAGGAAGAAGGTGCAACGGTTTGGACTAAAATTTGATTACGATTTGAATCACCAATACCCGGATGATGACTATCAATATGAGGTTGAATTAATTCAGGTAAAGTATTAGGAGAACCCCATTGACTTACCAATTGTTGTAATAATAAATCCTGATCGGCTCTTAACCCATCTAAATCCGTTCCGCGATTAATAATAGCAAACCAAACTAAACCGCGATCACGGGTGGGTAAAACCCCTGCTAACGCACTAACATCAGATAAGGTTCCGGTTTTGACCGGAGTAGAAATGGGAATTTTTCGGTCTTCTAATGTGCCTTGGGTGTCTATGCCTGAAATCGGAAATAAATCAGCAACCGTAAGATTTGTATCTTGTAAATATCGGGCTAAAGCCATAAACATTCCCACCACAGCCCTGGGAGAAATCTGATTTTCAGGTTCTAATCCCGAACCATTAATTAATCGAATTTCATCGATAGGAACTCCTGCTGCTTGTGCAGCTAATTGCCGAACCGTAGCAGCCCCGCCAACATTAGCTGCTAAAATTTCAGCCATCAAATTATTACTATAAATATTCATTTGTTTAATAATTTCTGCTAAAGCTAAAGACTGATGACGGATAATTAATGTTGAATTAGCTCCCCCCAATTGAGAAACGACCGTTCCCGCAATTAAAACTTGCGGTTTAGCGGTTCCCGGTGTCATGCGAGAATGTTGGTAAATAATTTCTTCATTCCAAGATGCTGAATTTAAGGCTTGTTTTAATAATTGACCCGCTTTCATGGGATCAACTTCATAATTCATATAAAAACTACCTGAAATGATTAAATTGCCAGCGACCCCGCGAATTCCCATTTGATTTAAAGTATTTCCTAATGCGATCGCTTCTTCCCAAATAAAAAACGGATCGCCATTCCCGGTAATGACTAAATCCCCCTGTACCACACCGCCAACAATCGGCCCTGTGACCCCTATTAACGTCTCAAACCGATGTTCAGGACTCCAGACCTGGAGGGATGCCAAAGAAGTCGCAATCTTCGTCAGAGAAGCTGCGGGTAGGGGTGTTGTCCCCGAATTCTTAGCTAAGGGAACCCAACTTGACTGCACCCAAACGCCCTGTATATCCTTGGAAAGTCCCTTAGCTGATAACCGATTCAAATATTGCTGCACCACCGCTTCCGCAACCGGATCAGGCTGTTGGGGAAACACCACCTGCGATAACTCCGTTTCCAAATCCTCCAACACAGAGGCATTCAGTCCTTCCTGATTCACCCCTGCCATTTCCAACCAAACACTCACTAATCCCGAACTAATAATATCAATCATATTTAATCGCTAAAAAACATAAAACCAACCCAATACTAAAGAATAAAGGAAAAACTCTTCCCCTACTTCCCCTACTTCCCCTACTTCCTCTACTTCCCCTACTTCCCCTACTTCCCCTACTTCCCCATCTCCCCATCTCCCCCCGTCCCCTTGTCTCCTTGTCCCCCCGTCCCCTTGTCCCCCCGTCCCCTTGTCCCCCCGTCCCCCCGTCCCCTTGTCCCCCCGTCCCCTTATCCCCCCGTCCCCTTATCCCCCCGTCCCCCCGTCCCCCCGTCCCCTTATCCCCCCGTCCCCTTATCCCCCCGTCCCCCTTCCCCCCATCTCCCCCCCTCTTTTAGACTTGGCAATCTTCCGGTAAAATTTTGAAGGTTTCTCTAACGTTGGTCAATGGGTTCAACTCGCGCACGAATTGCAATTGACGCTATGGGCGGAGATCATGCTCCGGCCGAAATTGTTGCAGGGGCAATCATGGCCCAGGAAAAATGGGACGTGGACGTCTTTTTGGTTGGTGATCCCGATCAAATTGAATCCGCCCTCAAACACCACTCTAGCAATTTGCCCCTGCCCCAAATTATTCCTGCTGAGGGAACGATCGAAATGCACGAAGAACCCTTGGGAGCATTGAAACGCAAACCCAAGGCTTCAATTAACGTGGCAATGAATTTAGTTAAGCAAAAAAAAGCGGATGCTGTCGTCTCGGCGGGTCATTCCGGTGCAGCAATGGCTTCGGCTTTGTTGCGTTTAGGACGTCTTCCCGGTATTGATCGCCCTGCTATCGGTGCTGTTTTGCCCACCATGAAGCCTGACTCTCCGGTTTTGGTGTTGGATGTCGGTGCGAATGTCGATTGTCGCCCCAAATTTTTAGAACAGTTTGCCGTAATGGGAACGATTTACAGTCGTTATGTCCTGGGAACGTCCCAACCCCAAGTGGGGTTACTGAATATTGGTGAAGAAGCCTGTAAAGGTAATGATCTGGCAATTCGCACCTATCAACTCCTAGAAAATCATCCTGAGATTGCCTTTGGTGGAAATGCTGAAGGGCGAGATGTTCTATCGGGAAAATTTGATGTCATTGTCTGCGATGGCTTTGTCGGGAATGTACTGTTGAAATTTGCTGAAGGGGTGGGAGAAGCAGTTTTACAAATGCTGAAGGAGGAATTAACCTCTGGATTACAAGCTAAATTAGGAACAAGTTTGCTCAAACCCAGTTTAATGCGGTTTAAACAACGGGTGGATCATGTTGAACATGGCGGTGCTTTACTCTTAGGGGTGGCGGGGGTTTGCATTATTAGTCACGGTTCCTCGAAAGGAGCAACAATTGCTAATGCGGTTCGTTTGGCAAAAGATGCCATCGATAACCAAGTGCTAGAACGCATTCAATCCCAATATCAACACCACCTTGAACCAGATGAAAAAGCCATCAGTGGTTAATTCCCACTGGAAGACTGAAGACTAAAGTAAAAAGTAAAACGGCAAAATGTTCTTGTTTTTAACGTTTACCTTTTACCTTTTTTCTCATCACTGCTCGCCATCTTCAAGCTCTTGATACAGAACAGAGGTTCAGTCAATAACCCACCGCTAATCGGAGTACCAATATAGCGGGGGCTTGTAAAAGCCCTAGTTGACCAGGCTCAGGTAGAAATACCTCCGTTGTAGGGAAGCGTTAAAGTTCACACCTTAGAATGCGTAGCTAGTTCTAAGCTCTGTAATCTCAATATTAATTAGCCATTTGGGAGGCAGGTGTATTGAGAAAGTACCAACCTACAACATTGCCGAAGCTAACATTACACAACAGTGGAGAGACACAACAATGTCTAATCTCGTTTTCGTCCTTGATACCAATAAAAAACCACTAACACCATGCAAGCCGTCAATGGCTCATAAGTTGTTAACGGCGGGTAAAGCTGCGGTATTTAGAAGGTATCCATTTACGATTATTCTCAAAAAGGTGGTAATCGCAACTCCGCAATTAATTATTCTCAAATTAGACCCAGGTTCTCAAACTACGGGGATAGCTTTAGTTCAAGATGAGCAAGTTATTTTTGGTGCTGAATTAACCCATCGAGGTCAAACAATAAAAGCGTCTTTGGAGTCCCGTCGTTTATTGCGTCGCTCTCGAAGAAACCGCCATACTCGCTATCGTCAGGCTCGATTTTTAAATCGCACCCGACAAGAGGGTTGGTTAGCACCCTGCTTACAGCATCGAGTAGAAACAACCCTAACTTGGGTGAATAAATTGCTCCGACTCGCACCCATCAGTTCCATTGTTCAAGAGTTAGTAAGATTTGACTTACAACAACTGGATAATCCTGAAATCTCAGGCATTGAATATCAACAAGGGGAATTAAAGGGCTATGAAATTCGGGAATATTTACTGAATAAATGGCAGAGAAAATGTGCTTACTGTGGTATTGAAAATGTGCGTTTACAAATAGAGCATATTCATCCCAAATCTCAGGGTGGAAGTAATCGAATTTCTAACCTATGCCTAGCCTGTGAAAAATGCAATACCCAGAAAGGAACTCAAAGCATTGAGTTATTTCTTACCCATAAACCTGACATTTTAAAGAAGATTTTATCTCAAGCTAAACATCCTCTCAAAGATGCTACAGCCGTTAATTCAACTCGATGGGCATTGTTTAATCGTCTTAAAGAAACAGGCTTACCTATTTCTACGGGTAGTGGTGGTTTAACAAAATTCAATCGAACCCGGTTAAATTTACCAAAAACTCATTGGCTAGATGCAGCCTGTGTTGGAGAAGTTAATTCTTTGCAGGTATTGACTTCTCAACCCTTGTTAATTAAGGCGACAGGACACGGTTCTAGGCAGATGTGTCGCACGGACAAGTTTGGATTCCCATCTCGATATGTTCCCAGGTTGAAATTCGTCAAAGGGTTTCAAACTGGAGATATTGTGAAAGCAATTGTTTCCTCTGGCCATAAAGTGGGAACTTATATTGGTCGTGTGGCAGTTCGTACAACAGGTAGTTTCAATATTTCCTTAAAGAAAACACTTGTACAAGGTATTAGTCACAAATATTGTTCACTTATTCACAGAAAAGATGGTTATTTGTATGCAACATAGCCCCTGCCCCCCTTTTCCTCCCAATACCAAGCTGATTACAGCTATGGTGTGGGTCTCCAAGGGGGAAGACAGATGACAATAACAGGCATTGCAATTACGGGCTGCGGATCTGCTACTCCCTCGGTTTTACTAGATAATCACGGACTGTCTCAACGGGTCGAAACGTCCGATGAATGGATTGCTTCTCGCACGGGAATTCAGCATCGGCGATTAGCTGATCCCAATACTGGGTTAAGTACATTAGCAACATCGGCGGCTCAAGAGGCGATCGCCATGGCGAACCTTGACCCAGCCGCCATTGATTTAATTATCTTAGCGACATCAACGGCTGATGATTTGTTTGGGAGTGCCAGTTTAATTCAAGCTCAATTGGGTGCAACTAAAGCGGTCGCCTTTGATATGACCGCCGCTTGTTCGGGGTTTGTGTTTGGGTTAGTTACCGCCGCCCAATTTATTCGCACAGGGGTCTATCAAACTGTTCTTGTCATTGGTGCTGATGTTCTATCCCGTTGGGTTGATTGGTCAGATCGCAGAACCTGTATTTTATTCGGTGATGGGGCGGGAGCCGTGATTTTACAGGCTGATGAACAGGAGCATTTATTGGGATTTGAAATTAGAAGTGATGGCCGACAAAATCAATCTTTAAATTTATCCTATCAACCCCAACCGCAAGAAATATTACCGGGAATTACGATTGGTCAAGGAACCTATCATCCCATTACGATGAATGGTCAAGAAATCTATCGATTTGCGGTGAAAAAAGTTCCAGAAGTTATCGAAAAAGCATTATTTAGAGCGAATTTAACCGTTGATCAAATCGATTGGTTAATTCTACACCAAGCGAATCAACGTATCTTAGATGCTGTCGCAGAACGGTTAAATATTCCCTCAGAAAAAGTCATTAGTAATTTAGCAAAATATGGTAATACTTCGGCAGCTTCTATTCCTTTAGCTTTAGATGAAGCTGTTCGAGAGGGAAAAATTAAACTCGGCGATCGCATTGTTACATCTGGTTTTGGAGCCGGATTAACCTGGGGGGCTGCCGTGTTTGAATGGGGAAGATAATCAGTTATCAGTTATCAGTTATCAGTTATCAGTTATCAGTTAAGAGTCAACCGTTAATTATTGAAAATGACAAAAACAGCATGGATTTTTCCGGGTCAGGGTTCGCAAAAAATTGGCATGGGAGCAGGTTTATTTGAACAATCTGACCTTAAAACGAAATTAGAATTAGCTGAAAATATTTTGGGGTGGTCTATTTCTGAAATTTGTAGTGATCCAGAAGATAAAATTTCTAAAACTTTGTATACCCAACCCTGCTTATATGTGGTTGAAACTTTACTGGTGGATCGCTTAAAACAGGAAGGTCAATCTCCTGATTATGTGGCGGGTCATAGTTTAGGAGAATATGTAGCTTTATATGCTGCTGGTGTCTTTGATTTTGAAACAGGTTTAACGTTAGTTAAACGTCGGGCTGAATTAATGGATAGTGCCGATGGGGGTCAAATGGCGGCGTTAATTGGGTTTAACTCAGAACAGTTACAAGAACAAATTCAAAAAACAGACAATGTTGTTCTAGCTAATGATAATAGTGCAGCACAAGTTGTGATTTCAGGAACCCCAGAAGCCGTCGATCAAGTGTTAGCAAATATTAAAGTCAAACGAGCCGTTAAATTAAACGTTTCCGGTGCATTTCACTCTCCTTTAATGGCGGAAGCAGCTACAGAATTTCAACGAATTTTAGATGAAATTCCCTTTAACAACGCACAAGTTCCCGTCTTATCCAATGTTGACCCTACCCCCACAACGGATGCAAGTTTGTTAAAACAACGCCTAACTCAACAAATGACGGGTTCTGTCCGGTGGCGAGAAATTTGTTTACAATTATCAGAATTAGAGGTGCAACAAGTGGTGGAAATTGGCCCCGGAAACGTTCTAACGGGTTTAATGAAGCGGACTTTTCCTGAAATTGTGTTGCAAAATATAAGTTAATGGTTGACTTTTGACAGTTGACTGAAACCTAATAACATACTGTTAGCGGGCGGGGAAAACCCGCTCCACACCCCTGACACCTAAATTATGACTGTTTCTTCCTTCACACCATCCAGAGTCGCTGAAAACACCCTGCATTTTTTTCGACCAACTTCCCCTAAACCCGATTTACCGTTATTTTTGTTTTTACCGGGAATGGATGGGACAGGGAAACTATTCAGTGTTCAAATTCCCCGGTTGATGGATGCGTTTGAAATTCGGTGTTTAACCATTCCTAAAACTGATCAATCTGACTGGGAAACTTTAGCTTCAAAAACCATTGATTTAATTGATGCAGAGCGTAAAGCTAATCCTAAACGTGAGATTTATTTATGTGGAGAATCCTTTGGGGGGTGTTTAGCTTTATTAGTTGCTATTGTAGCTCCTCAATGGTTCAGCCGTTTAATTTTAGTTAATCCCGCTTCATCCTTTAAACAACGACCTTGGTTAAGATGGGGTTCCTATTTAACTCAATGGCTTCCTGATTGGTTTTATCCGAGTTCGGTGATGGGTTTACTGCCATTTTTAGCTTCTTTAGGACGCATTGAAGCTTCGGAACGTCAAGCTTTATTAGCAGCGATGAATTCATTACCTCCAGAAATTTCAGCTTGGCGATTAGAATTATTGCAAGCGTTTAAACCGAATGAAGCCCATCTTCGGGAAATTGATATTCCTGTTTTAGTCATTGCTAGTGGTGCGGATCGATTATTACCTTCTGTTTTAGAAGCCCAATATTTAACTAAAACCTTACCCAATTCTCAAATGGTGGTTTTACCCGATAGTGGTCATGCTTGTTTATTAGAAAATGATGTTGATTTATATGCGATTATTCAGGCTTATTCTGTATCTGAAGACAGCGATCGCATCGTTCAATATCAGAGGTAATGGGGATCACGGATTTAAGAGGATTTCACGGATTTTAATCTATCTTAAACTGATAACTGATAACTGATAACTGATAACTGATAACTGATTTAAGGTCTAACATAACTTAATCGCGCCAACAAAGAAGGCGGTTTTAAATGGGTAACAATCCGATTTAAGGGTAAAATCCGAATTTGATTATTATGCAGAACATTCACCTGATACACTTTTTTATTCGTAATATCCAATCCCGTTAACCAGCCACTTCTGGCATGATAAACCCCCGTATCAATTCCTAACCATCCTTGGCCTTGAACTAAATTACCGGGTTCAATGCCATCAAAGGTAAACGTAATGGTATGACCGATAATAATTAATTTATTGGCAAAATAGGGTTTAGGGATATTGTGAAATTCTCGCCGTATCCAACAAAATTCCGCTTCATCTTGTTCTTTAATGGACATTTTGGGATGAACACCCGCATGAACCAGCCAAACATCTCCTAAATCGACATATAAAGGTAAAGAAGCCATCCAGTGCACATGATCCCTAGGAATAATTCCTAAATCTTGATAACTGGTAATTGTCGTCATACCGCCACTATACAACCATGCTTGCCAAGCTTGAGGATTTTTTCCGTCCTCCGGCAAAGCATTTAACATCAATTGTTCATGGTTGCCCCTTAAACAATGATACGGGCTATTTTTGACGAATTCGACCACCTGGGCACTTTTGGGGCCACGATCAATTAAATCCCCCAAAAAATACACTTGATCATTTGCACCCGGAGCAATACGCTCTAAAAGGGTCATTAGCCCGTCATAATGCCCATGTACGTCACCAATAACAATGCGTCGAGTCAACATTTTTGATTCACTTGCACACGTTAGAGGGTGTTCGTAGGAACAGGACTCATCGGCTTAAGGCGCGAATAAAATTCTGAAGTCCAGACAAAACACCTTTTTTGGGCCGTTGGACAGGTTGTGCCACTGACTCATCACTTTCTTGAGTCACCTGTGCCAGAATTAGATCCAGTTCATCGCCGACGGGTTTTGTCGGCTGCTCAGTGATCAACTGGTACTGCCCATCAATTTCTAACCAAACTTCCCACATTGAAGGATAACAACGTCTGAGCGCAGCACCTTCTAAGGCTTTGAGGTAATAGCAAGACTCAATAGTCTTGATAAACCGTTCGCGTAACTGACGAGCAGCATATCCTATTCCTATAATAGCAAGATCTTCAAGCTTTGGATTCAGTAAAATTACGGGGCGATCTCCGGCTAATTGGTACAATTTTTCCACCTGCGCCACTTCCACCGCAGAGGGAGAGACGACTAAAAACTGTTGATCTTCTGGCTCTAATCGGGTTTCAACCGGAGAACGGGAGGTTCCTAAATCTGTCACCCGAAAAGAAGTTTCTCCCCAGTCCCGACGAGCTAAGGCTGCGGCACCGGTATCGGGGAACAATACCACTAATTGATGATTCGGTTCTTCTATCGCCGGAATAAATTCTTGAGCGATAGATTGAGCTTGTAGTTCAATTTCAGGGAACACTAATTCAACTTGAATTAATTTATAATCATCGGCTAATGCCGCTTTTGTTGCTTGTTTAGCTTGTTCAATTGCTTCTTCTAAACTGTTAGGTAGTTGAGACATAGGTGGGATAGGATTATTAATGGCTTTGATTAAGTTACTGTTGTTGATTAATTGATCTTGAGTATAACCCTCTTCGGGCTTTTAACCAAGCTTGTAAATCAAAATTTGTGATTTCAGATAAATAGTCAAAGGCATCTTGTCCCGATAGCACCCTCCACCCCCCTACAATACAAGCATTGATAGCTTGAGGTAAACTATCAGTTCGCAAAATCAGTAAAACAGGTTTGTACCCCCTATTCGTTAATCGTTCAGCGTATTGCTTAAACTTCTTTAACGTTCCTGAATCTCCTGATCCAATTCTATATTTTGCATCGATAGCATCGGTTCCAATGACTAAATCACATAATTCATCTTTTCCATCTCGAATGGCAGGAGAAAAGTCTATACAACTTTGTCTACCAACTTCAATAATAAGACGTTCCCAACATTTGCCTAATTCTCTTCCCCAATACTGTTTATTGAGATCTTTGATTTCTTGTGTCAAACCAAAAACCAGCATTAAATCATCTTCTTCCAAGGATTCTTCTATAAATTTTTTTGCATTGAATGATACACTATACTGCTGTAAAATGGATTCAAGATGCCGATCATCAATGGAATTAGACATTAATTTATTTTCTCCAGCACAATAATAGTATCATGTTTAATAGTTCCAGCCCAATTAACGTTTCTGGGTAGATTCAAACGTCGATTTTTTAAAAGAAGGTTGAAATTGAATATTTTCTTAAAGCCTAAGTCACAAGCAATTTCTGACAAAAGAGATGCTACAGGAATTTCCACGCCACAAATATTGCTAACATCGCCTACAGAAAAACAGTAATACCCACCTTTTTTTAATACCTGTAAACTCTGTAAAAAATGTAACTTCATATCCATAAAATATTTATAAACAACTCTGGATCTAAGTTGATTTTGACCCGAAGTTGCTTGATATTTTTTACCAAAATAGATATTTTCGATCAACTGATCTAAATGCAAATAACCCGTTTTTCCTAATTCTTTACACTCCTGCTTGGGAATTCGTTCAGTTCCGATTTCTTGAGAGTATAAATTTAAACGTTCCTGGTTACTATTTACCAATCCTAACCAATGCAGTTCAAACTTAGAAGCCCAAACATAATCAATCGCATTAATATAGGGTGGAGAAGTAATAATTGCATCAACTGTTAAGGGTTCTGGCAGTTGTCGAGCATCTTGAGAAGATAGTTGTTGAATTTGAGCCGTAAAGTTTTTTAAGAAAGGGTTCCATTCCCCAAAAGCTTCAATAGATTGTTTAACATAGTGTTGAAAATATTGAAATACATCTGAACGGGAACGAATAGGGATTTTCTCAATATGGGAACGTCGGGCTGCCAAAATCATACCATCATTCATATTTGAAGTCTTTCTAACGGTTGAGCTAAATGCTAACCAAAGTAAAGGTTGAAGGCTATAGTCAGCTAATAGAATCTGTTCTCTTAAAAGTTCTAATCCTTCTTGTACAGGCTGCTGAAACCAAAAATCTTTATTGGAAAAATTGATGGTTGCGGGTGCAAACTTTTGGGTAGATACTTTTTCGATAATTTGGGTTGTTGCTTCTAAAATCTCCTGGGTTGAAAATACAGTGGTTTTAACTTGGCAAATTAAACGACTGAGAGGGTGATAGTCTAACCAGTAGGCTGAAATATTTTGTTGAATGGCTTCTAATAAAGTTGTACCGGAGCCACAAAATGGGTCAAGAATTGTACAAGCAGGAACAGCGTATTTTTTGAGAAACCAACGAGGAATCTCTGGGATAAATTTTGCAGGTTGGAATCCTAAAGAATAGACTTTTAGAGGGGGAACTCTTTCAACAGTTATAAACTTTCCAGACTCCAGATTATCAGGAATTTGCTCTGCAATCTGTGAATAGGAATGCAACTGTTGTTCAAATGTGTTGAGCATACTCTTTAGAATTCTATCAACCTGATTAAGTTAAACACTCATGGCTAACAACTGATTGGGAATCAAGCGTTCTAAGACTTGTTTCAGAACCATTGCTGTCCAATCAATATCTGCTTCGGTGGTATCCCGTCCCAAGGTAAACCGAATTCCCCCTAAAGCCACAGTTTCGTCATATCCCATCGCTAATAAAATCGGACTGGGACTGAGTTTACCACTGCTACAAGCCGAACCTGCACTAATGCCAATTCCGGCTAAATTCAGTTGACGAACCAGGGTTTTTCCGGTTAGGGTGGCGGGGTCAATGTGTTTTGGGGGAATAACAGAGAAACTGACATGATGGGGTAAACGATTTAAGCGATCGCCTGTGGGTAATAAATAGGGTACATCAGCCAATAAGTCAAATAAGCGATCGCGCAACCGAATTAACCGAGGGGTTTCCGTGGCCATTTCCTGGGCGGCTAATTCGCAGGCTAACCCAAATCCCGCAAGGGTGGGAACCCCCTGCGTCCCTGAACGCAATTGAAATTCCTGTCCGCCTCCGGCTAACAACGGCGTTAACGTTACCGTATCCCGAACATATAACGCCCCGGCTCCTTGGGGGCCATATAATTTATGACTGGATAGGGATAATAAATCAACGGGTAACTGCTGCACATCCAGGGGTAAACGTCCGGCTACCTGTACCGCGTCGGTATGGAATAAAATCCCCTGGGAATGGGCTATTTTACCTAAGATTTCAATCGGTTGCAGTGTTCCTACTTCACTTTGACCATAAATAACCGACACTAACACCGTATTCGGTTGAATGGCCGCTTGTAAGTCCAAGGGGTGAATCCGTCCGCGACAGTCTACGGGTAATCGGGTGACTTGCCATCCCCATTGTTCCAGCATTCGCACCGGTTCCGCAATAGCCGAATGTTCCACCGTAGAAATAATCAAATGTTGGGGTTGAGCATATTGACGGGCTACCCCTAAAATCGCCAAATTGTCCGCTTCAGTTCCCCCGGAAGTAAAAATAATCGATTCCGGTGGAGCATTAATCAGATGAGCCACTTGTATTCGAGATCGTTCTAAAACCGTTGCGGCTCTTTGACCCCACTCATGAAGACTCGAAGGATTTCCCCACTGTTGAGCCATCACCCTTTGCATCAGGGTCATCACTTCAGCATGGGGAGGAGTGGTTGCACTATAGTCGAGATAAATTTGCATGGATGTTTCTCAATCAAAAGTTAAGTTTTGTTATCAAGGAAAAAAATAAACGGGTTAGGATTTTAGCGATTTAATCTCCCGGTTTACAAACGTTGTAATCTTCATGGGAAAGAACTTTTTGGGGAACGAGGAAAGTACCACTATCTTGACAAAGCATCCGATAATTCCGCGTTACGGGAATACTGATAATAAACCGATTATGGCGAAGTCGCTTCCCCCCAAAGTCTCGATAACTTTTCTGGTCATTTAAGCCAGCAATAATGGCCCTGGCTTTAATCACGACATAATCTGGTAAGCCTCTCAGGTCAATAATATCCTGAGCAAAGGAGGCTTCCCATTCTAGTTTTTTAGTTCGTTTGTCCTCAATAGCCTGATGTTGGGAATCCTGTGTCACTTCTTGTTGATTACAACGATGACAAAGTTTCCCATATCCTTTATGGCCACAGGGAAATGTCCTCTTTCGTTTTGGCATAATACAGCAGTGAGGGTTATTACCCGCGCCGATAAGCCCTGAGCGAGTGCTTACAGCGACAGACCGTTAAAAAGTGAAACATCCTTTTAACTCGGTAGCTTGGCAGAAATTAAGTTAATCTCCCCCCTATTAATAGATTACCTGAATCAGGAGGCAGGAGTAAGTCAACCGTTACCCGTTAGCAACTCCTAGTTCCCTCATCCCTTCAGGGAACTGTGTTCCATCCCTTGTTTGTCGCTCCTGTTGCTGCCAAACTGTTAATAGAATCCATTTAATGGTTGCTGATCGGTGAATAAATTGCGTCAAATTTCACTGCGGTTAGGGTTAATACTATTATGGGCTGGGGGTCTGGGTGCTTGTGTGAAAACATCCTCCCAGTCTGTATTAAAACCTCGTTTAGATTCTTTAGAACAAGATGCTTTAATTCAAGTTTATTTTAATCATTCTGAAGCTTCTGTTTATCCAGAACCCTATCGTCAATCTTTGCGGTTTGGGGATAATTTAGAACAAGTTATTATTGATACAATTCATCAAGGAACATCAACAATTGATATCGCGGTTCAAGAATTTCGTTTACCGAATATTGCTCAAGCGTTAGTGGAACGTCACCAAGCTGGGGTGAAGATACGAGTTATTGTAGAAAATACTTATCGCCGTCCTTGGAGTCAATTTACAGCCACCGAAATTCAGCAGTTACCTGAACGAGAGCAGGAGCGATATCAGGAGTTTATCTTACTAGCAGATGTTAATCAGGATGGAAAAGTTGGCCCAGAGGAAAGTCAGCAACGAGACGCTTTAATGTTATTAGAAAACGCTGGAATTCCGATGATTGACGATACGGAAGATGGCTCCAAAGGGACAGGGTTAATGCACCATAAATTTATGGTCGTTGATGGAAAGAATGTTATCATTACGTCTGCTAACTGGACAACCAGTGATGTTCATGGAGATTTTAAAACCTTAGAAAGTCAAGGAAATGCCAATAATTTATTAAAAATTGAAAGTTCCAAATTAGCCCAATTAATGACTCAAGAGTTTAATTTAATGTGGGGGGATGGGGTTGGGAAAAAAAAGGATAGTTTATTTGGAATTAATAAACCTTTTCGAGGTCATCAAACAATTTTAGTCGGGAATACTCCTGTAACCGTTCAATTTTCTCCGACTTCTCAAAAACAACCTTGGCAAAACAGTACCAATGGTTTAATTCAACAAGAATTACAGAAAACTCAACAATCCTTTGATTTTGCTTTGTTTGTATTTTCAGATCAAAAAATTGTCAATACCTTAGAAAAAAAACATCAAAATCAGGTCTTAATTCAAGGCTTAATTGATCCGAGCTTTGCCTATCGTTCCTATAGTGAAGGGTTGGATATGATGGGAATTTCCTTAGTTAATCAATGCCGTTATGAAGCGGAAAATAAGCCTTGGAAACAACCCATTTCAACGGTAGGAAGTCCGAATTTACCTCCGAGCGATCGCTTACATCATAAATTTGGAATTATTGATCATAAAATTGTGATTACAGGTTCCCATAATTGGACAGAAGCCGCCAATACTCAAAATGATGAAACTTTGATAATTATTAATAATACAACAGTTGCTACTCATTTTAAGCGAGAATTTGAACGATTATATCAAAATTCAGCTTTAGGGATTCCCACTTGGCTATTAACAAAAGTCGAAAAAGATTTAAAAGCCTGTGGGGATTCTATTGTTACAACATCTAATTCTTATCAATCTGTAAAACCTTTAAATTCAGGGTCTTCAGATATTAAAATTAATCTCAATACAGCAACCCAAGCGGAATTAGAAACCTTACCCGGAGTCGGTGCAAAATTAGCTCAAAATATTATAGCGGCTCGGCAGAAAAAACCCTTTACTTCCCTCGAAGATTTAGATCAGGTGTCCGGCGTTGGGCCAAAATTATTAGAAAAAATCCGCGATCGCATTACTTGGTAAACTAACTTAGAAACTAGGTTGATCAATGACCCAGGTGAAAAACCTAGTTTCTTCTATCTTTTAAATCAATTCTTAACGCTGTTGTTTGGGGAAGGGAATTCCCAACGTGCTGTGGAAATCTTGTTGAGTTTTGGCGCTGAGACGACGGGAAACTTGTTTAACAATATTTTTTAATAAGGTATCCCCAGTTTTTTGAATTAACGATTGAGATTTGGAACGAATAAACTTAGGAAATTGTACCCCGACTGCTAAATCTAAGTGCCATTTTGCTCCGGTAATTTGGGTAGGACATTCACTTAATTTAATGCCGCGTTCAGCGCAAAATTCTGCTGGGGGTAATTCCACTAAAGTCATGGTAGATTGAAAATCGACCTCATAACCGGGAGCCGTATAATTGGGTATGGGAACTGTCCGAATCCGATAAACCCCCTCAGCATCCGGTGGGACTAATTCTAACCCAATTCGCGCTTCCACCAGATAGCCAAAAGCTCCAAATCTGCCAATCAGTAAATCATAAGCGTTATTTCCTAACGGTTCTGTTTTCATCGGTAACGCACACCGACAAAACCAGCCACTATGCTGACCTAAATATTCCGCCACCGTATCCATATCGGCGAACATTTCCATACAGTCTTCAAACTGGCTATGAAACCACATTAACTCCTGAGAATCCAGCACGGTCTGGGTTTCGTCTTCAGGGTTTGGGAGAGCAGTAGAATCATCAATCAAATTATATGATGCTCTTGATGCTTGAAGTTCAGCCATATTATACTGCATGATCCATTCTCCTACAAGCGTTTCTTCCTATTTCCAGGATGCCTTGTGTTATCTCAAACCGCTACAATAAATATACGGGTGCGAGACTTTCCTGTCAAAGTCTAGGTTGGAATTTTCGACAATACCCAAACTGAACCCTTGTATTTAGAAGCGATCGCAATTCTACAAAACAGTTTAGGATCACAACAATTGTTCCTGATATTGTTATTTTTGAATGGCAAAATATACCTTTAGATGAACAAGGAGAAATTGCCAATGATGCGACTATCGCCCCAGATTGGACAATTGAAATCTTATCCCCAGAACAACAGTCAACCCGTGTGATTAATAATATTTTATTTTGTTTAAAACATCAAACGCAATTAGGTTGGTTAATTGATCCGCAGGAACGATTAATATTAGTCTTTAAACCGAAGCAAGAACTGGAAGTATTTGAAGGAGAACAAATTTTACCGATTTTAGATAGCTTAAAAGGTTATCAATTATCCGTTAATTAATTATTCAGTTGGTTAACCTTTAAACTCTGAAACTCTCAATAGAATTACGCACCCCAAGTTTTTCTTCCTAATGCAATCATCATCGAACCTAATACAACTAAAATTGCTCCTATAATTGCTAAACTTGTTAAATGTTCGGGTTCGATTAATAGGGGAAATAATAGGGCAACCAGATCAACAGCAATTAATGTTATAATCGGGGCTAAGGCTAAAACGGCACTCACTCTGGATGCTTCCCAATGTTCTAAAGATTCGGCAAAAGCGCCGTAAGCAATTAATGTATTGAGTCCGCAAAACAGTAAAATTAAGAGTTGAAAAGGGGTGAGAGTAAAAATAGCTGTTGGTGTCGCAATGGGTAAATATAAAATGGTGCAGCTTCCATAAATAAACCACATAATATGAGTAGAGGGAAGTTGTTGTAATAATTGTTTTTGAGCTAAGGCATAAATTGCCCATGAGATTGCTGCAACTCCAATTATAAAACTTCCCCATAAATATTGATCAGAAGCCGTAACTAAAATTCGTAATTGTTCATTAAAAAATAAACTAAAACCTAATGTCAGAACTCCTAAACCTAACCCTTGTAATCGTGTATAACGTTCTTTAAAAAAAACAATCGCCCCTAACCCCATTAAAACAGGAGACAGTTGAATTAAAACTTCTGCATTTGTAGGGGAAGTCAAAGCTAACCCTTGTAAAAATAGTACATAGTTAGCAGCTAAAAATATTGTAGCAATTGCTAATAATCCCCAAGGCATTAAACGCCACTTTTGGATATCAGGAAGTTGTTGACGAGTTGCTAAATATCCTCCTAACAGGATAAAAGCAATTAAAAATCGAAACCAAGTAACGGTATAAACATCTAAAGCTTGTAAAATAATGGCTAATCCTAATGGTAAAATTCCCCATAAAAATGTTGTTAATAGCGCTAACCCTAATCCTAACCGCCAACGCCCTGATGTTGAATGAATTGACATTTTAAAAATTTAAATAAGCTCATATTAATTATACAATAAAATCGATTGTATTGATCTGTCTTAGGATTGATTATTCTCATGATTTAATTGCTGCTTAAGCACAGTTACTGAACTCTACAGTAAGGTTAATAATTCTTCTTCGGATAACAGGGTAATTCCTAAATCTTGGGCTTTTTTGAGTTTAGATCCGGCTTCTTCTCCTACCACAACATAATCAGTTTTTTTACTCACCGATTCCGTTACTTTTCCGCCCGCATTTTGAATTAATTTTTTAGCTTCATCTCGTTTTAAAGTGGGTAAAGTTCCTGTGATTACAAAAGTTTTACCTGCTAAATATTGAGATCTATTAGTTATATTATAATTTATTTTTTCAGAATTAGCAAGCTGTAATTCTGCGAGTTTTAATCGTTCAATTAAGTCTTGATTTGCGGGAAGATTAAACCATTGATAAACTGAATAGGCAATTTCTGGCCCAATTCCATAAACCCCTTCAATGTCCGTGGCAGATGCTTGGGTTAACTGTTCAACACTTTTAAATTTTTGAGTAATTAATTCCGCGTTGACACTGCCAACGTGACGAATGCCTAACCCATATAATACCCGCGACCAAGGTTGAGTTTTAGAGGTAGCGATCGCATTCATAATTTTAGTGGCTGATTTTTCCCCCATGCGGTCTAAAACCATTAATTTTTCAACGGTTAAATCATATAAATCAGCTACAGAATTAACTAATTTTTTACTGACTAATTGTTGTACTAATTTATCCCCAATGCCATTAATATCTAAGGCATCTCTGGAACACCAATGAATCAAAGATCCTTGTAAAATTGCCGGACAAGACTCATTAATACATCGCGTCACTGCTTCTCCCACAGGTTGTACAACGGGTTGGCCGCATTCGGGACAATGGGTGGGCATTTCAAACCGTTTAGCGTCCTTGGGGCGTAATTCTAATAAGACTCTCAGCACTTCGGGAATAATTTCCCCGGCTTTCCGTACAATTACAGTGTCACCGAGATGCAAATCTAACTCAGTAATGCGATCGCGATTATGTAATGTTGCTCGTTGAACCGTAGTTCCTGCGAGTAAAATGGGGTTAAGTTCTGCAACCGGGGTTAACGCCCCAGTTCTCCCCACTTGTACTGTGACAGATTTTACTTGCGTTGGGGCTTCTTCGGCGGGATATTTATAAGCGATCGCCCACCGGGGGAATTTTTGAGTAAATCCTAATTTTTTCTGTAAAGACAAAGGATTAATTTTAATTACAACCCCATCAGTCATATAAGGTAAATTATGCCGTTCTTGATCCCAATATTCACAATATTTTATCACTTCTTCTAAATTAGAACAGACTTGACGATTTGGATTAACTTTAAATCCCATTGTTTGCAATAATTCTAAATTATCCCATTGGGTTTGGAAATCAGTAATTTCTAAATTATCTTGTTGGGGAATTTGTAAAGTATAAGCAAAAAAATCAAGCTTCCGTTGAGCTACAATTTTAGAATCTAATTGTCTTAAAGTTCCAGCAGCAGCATTTCTCGGATTAGCAAATAACGCCTCTCCTGCTTGTTTTCGTTCTTGATTAATTTGTTCAAATACAGTTAAGGATAAAAAAGCTTCTCCTCGTACTTCAACTAAAGCAGGTGGATTTTCTCCTTCTAATTTTAAGGGGATGGAACGAATTGTTTTAACATTTTGAGTAATTTCTTCCCCGGTTATTCCATCTCCTCGCGTTGCGCCTCGAACTAATATTCCGTTTTCATAAGTTAATGCTAAGGCTGAACCATCTATTTTTAATTCACAAACATAAGTCGGTAATTTGGAGGAATTTGTGGCTATTTTTTGTCCTCGATCTTGCCAAGTTTTTAACTCGTTAAAATTAAAGGCATTTTCTAAACTATATAAAGGAATATTATGTTGAACAGATTGAAATTGGGTAGCAGGTCTTTCTCCAACTCGTTGGGTCGGACTATCTAAGGTAATTAATTCAGGATATTTTTGTTCTAAATCTTGCAGTTCTCGATATAATTGATCATAAATAGAATCCTCCATTGTTGGAGCATCCAAGACATAATATTCATAACTAGCTTTTTGCAATAATTTTCTTAATTCTTCAACTCGTTGTTGCATTTTTTGGGTAGCTTCTGTCATGGTTAAGACCTCAAATCTTTTACAGTTATAGAGATAAAAAGGAAAGTTAATTGATCAACCTCCCTTTCTCAATTTTGAATTTCCCTTTTTTCAAACCATCCTAAGTCTCTATAAATTTAACTCCGTTAATTCACTAAAGACTAACGGTTTTTGCTCATTGAGAACACCGTCTTTATTTTGATCTGTTCGACTTCCGCCATTCGTTTCCGTGGGAAATTGATTAATTCCTTGTAAAATTCGAGATTCATTTTCCACTTGAAAGACATTAGCATAGAGATTTGCTACAACTTGCTTTCCTTCTTGGGTGAGTTCTAAATATTTGAGAGCCGCCGGAATATAAGGAAATACGCCATTCCAGTAAAACTTAGCGTAATTTCGGCGTAAATCTCCAGGGGTTTTATACCCTAAAACTTTGTTCGTTCCCACTTCTTCAAATTCATAAAATAAGGAACTAATTTTTTTCAAATAGCGCGGATCACTGAGTTGACCAATCAAATCAGCGGCTCTTGCTAGTCCTGAATAATTATGTCGATCTTGGTGGGTTTCATCGGCGGGAACCGGAAAACGAGTTAATTCAATATTGCGTTTAATTTGTTCCGCATCGATTAAATTATGACCGCCAAATCGTTCATCAATGACTAATTTTCCGCGATCAACATGATAAGGTGTTAAACTAGCTGACGTGGCTCCAACAGAAATCGAAACAATTCCATCTCCAATTCCAGTTGCATATAAACCAATTGATTCTTGATCCTGACGACAAACGCCTTTGACATAACCAATATCATGACACAGCAAGGAAATAATAAAATGCAACCAATCTTGAGGTGTAACACCGCCTTCTCGGATATGTTTTCCGCGTAAAATTTCTTGTCCTACTAACGTCACTAACATAGTATGCTCGACGTTATGATAAAGAGCATCACAATTGGCAATATTTTCTAAAGCCATTGTTCCAGCCCAAGCAATAATCTCAGGGTAGTCTGGTTTAAACCCTCCATAAGTACGACGATATCCGGCTTGTAATTGTTGAACAAAGGCATCAATTAGAATGGCTGTGGCATTAAACATAATAATCCGTTGGATAAAGAATTAGAGATGTCAATCCGGGTACAAAAGAGTGCAAGGTTTGGGCTTGTGATTGGCAATCCCGCATTTTTGCAGTAAATTTATTTAGAGTCTCAAGGTTGATCCTATTATATTCGACTTATCCCTTATCTTGCTATCAGTGAGTTTACGGAATTATGGCAATTGACAGTTGTTGAATTTTGCAGTCTCGAAGGTTCGGAATGAGGAGAACAAATAGGCTGGATTTTAATATAATTGAGTAATGCACAGGCAAAAATCTGAAAAACTAACCGTTTGGTTGTCGTTAGGCTACTTCAGAGTTGGTAAAATTTAAGACAAACTTAATGCTTAACTGATTATGACATCCGCATTTGATCCTAACTTAATTTTCCTATTATACGACCAAACCCTTCCTGGGGACACCTTAACCAATGATACAACCGGGGGTAATAATGGAAATGATACCGTGACCGGAAATGATACCGTGACCGGAAATCAAATTCCCCAGGTGAGTGATACCTTGGGAGCTAGTCTAGCTGGAACTGCTGCTGCTGATATTATTCGAGGCAATATAGGGGATGATAGTTTGTATGGTCGGGGGGGAGGGGATACCATTTTTGGTGATGACGGAGAGGATTTGATTGAGGGTGAAACGGGAAATGATTATATTAATGGGAATCAAAGTCGGGATTCTATTTTAGGGAATGAAGGAAATGATACCTTGTTTGGAGGAAAAGGTAGTGATACCTTATATGGAGGGAATGGACAAGATTTTTTATCAGGAAATAATGATAATGACCTCTTGATAGCGGGTAGTGATTCGATCGGAACTGATGATAATAATAACACCCTATATGGCGGAGCCGGTGATGATTGTATCTTGGGGGGAAATAGAGATGATTTGTTATCGGGAGATCGAGGTCAAGATATTTTAGTCGGCGGTGAAGGACAAGATGGATTTTTGATTTCTGTTAATTCTGGTAGTGCTAATTCAGCTTTCGTTGATGTGATTTTCGATTATAATGATAATAACGACTTCTTTTTTCTGCCGTCAGACTTAACCTATAGTCAATTAGTCATTGAAACGGGAAGTGTTAATGACATTAACGGTGTATTGATTCGCACGGATAATGTTAATAATCCCACTTATTTAGCATTCCTTCCCGGTTTTACAGGAAATTTAACATCTGGAGATTTTAAATCTCTCTCTTAGCTAAAATTTGAGAAAATAATAGGATAAAATAACGATTTCATAGAGAGTATTCAATACCATAATGTACGGGTTTCTCAACCTTAATAAATCTGCGGGTTTAACCTCCCATGACTGTGTGGCGCGAGTGCGTCGAATCTTACGATTAAAACGAGTCGGACACGCCGGAACCCTCGACCCAGCAGCAACAGGAGTGTTACCCCTTGCTCTGGGAAAAGCCACTCGTTTATTACAATTTCTCCCGCCTCAAAAAGCCTATCAAGCTAGAATTCGATTTGGTGTCACCACCACAACCGATGACTTGGAAGGAGAAATATTAACGAGTCAACCTGTACCCCATTTACAACTCCAACAAATTCAAGAAATTCTTCCTCAATTTAAGGGTAAAATTCAACAGATTCCTCCGCTTTATAGTGCCATTCATGTTCAAGGAAAACGATTATATGATTTAGCGAGAAAAGGAGAAAATATTGAAGTTCCAAGTCGGACAGTTGAAATTTTTGATCTCAAAATTTTAAATTGGTATCCGGGAGAATTTCCTGAGTTAGAAATTGTGATCGCCTGTGGTTCAGGAACTTATATTCGCTCTATTGCTAGAGATTTAGGAGCGATACTGAATTGCGGTGGAACCTTAGCTCATCTTATCCGAACAGAAAGCAGTGGTTTCTCTTTAGAAAATAGTTTAACTTTAGAAACCCTAGAAACCCAAGTTCAACAACAAACATTTTTTCCCCTATCTCCGACCTTAGCTTTAAATCATTTAACAATTATTACACTCACCGATGAATCTGCAAAACGTTGGTGTCAAGGACAATCAATTGCTGTAGATTCTGAAACCTTAAAACCTCAACCCGTGAGTGTTTATGATTTAGACAATCAACTTTTAGGAATTGGAAAATTTATCGAAACTTCCGATCAAGTTCTCCTCGCTCCTCAAGTTGTTCTCGCTGAAAATTAACAAATTTAATGATATGAAAATTCTATTAATTACCTTAATTCGAGGCTACAGATTCTTAATTTCCCCCCTGTTTCCTCCCGTTTGTCGCTTTCACCCCACTTGTTCCCAATATGCCATTGAAGCCATCGAACGCTTTGGAATAATTCAAGGCAGTTGGTTAGCAGTGCAACGCATTCTACGCTGTCATCCCTATCATCCAGGGGGATATGATCCTGTCCCTCCTAAGCCGGAAGATTAAGCCATTACTGCCCATAAAAAATGGGGTAGACTAGCTACCCCCTAGAACTAAATTATAGCAAGTTCAGACTTAGAATAGTTCAAAGTCGCTGGCTGTTAGAGTAGGTTTATTGACAAATGTAGCTACTTCTTGAGCAGCACCACCCGTGACGAAGTATAACTTGCCACTTTGGGAGTCATAAATCAGTCCAGTCGTAGTACCGACGTTAGCAGTATTGAAGTTAGCAATCACTTGGAATTCACCAGCTTCTACACTGACACCTAGAGATGCGAACTCAGTAGTAGATAAGGCAATCTTGTCAGTTCCTGATGTGAAATCAACTACTACGTCAGCATCCGCACTACCAACTTGGGTGAAGGCAAATGTGTCACTTCCGGCATTACCCGATAGGTTATCATTGCCTTTGTCTCCAGTAATGAAATCATTACCGTCTCCACCCGCAATAATATCGTCTCCTTTGCCACCAAAGATGGTGTCGTTTCCGACTCCACCATAAAGGCTGTCATCGCCTTGTTGACCCCAGATGGTGTCATCGCCATCGCCACCATCAATAAGGTCATTTCCTCCGGGTAGCTCTGGGGCACCATCACCCGCAAGCTGGTCATTACCAACGCCACCGTACACCTTATCATCTCCTAGATCACCAAAGATGTTATCATTTCCATCTCCACCGTACAGCAGGTCATTGTCAGCACCCCCGGCAATCACATCATTTCCACCTAAACCATAGATGGTGTCAAGTCCCTCGTTACCGTACAGTTGATCGTTGCCACTGCTGGTACTGCTGCCACTGCTACCTACAATCGAATCATTGCCACCCAAACCTTGAATGATAATAGGGTTTGCTGCACCAGCTACGAGAGGGCCACCTTGAGCGTTACCCTTAATCAGGACGGTATTAGCGGTTCCTGTTATGTTGTTTTCTCCAGCTGTTGCCGCAACTAGAGTAACTAACCCGTTAGAGCCAGTCTGTACTTCCACTGTTGATGGATTGGTTCCTGCTATCTGAGACATTCAAGTCCTCCTCACGTGAGCTTAATGTTGTTAGGATTTTGATTTTTCTGGGATTCTACAATAGGAACTTCGCTACTGGTAGTCTTAGAGATGATTAAACTTTAACTGACCAGTGATTCCAGTTTGGTAATGAACACCAGGTTTAGTTTATCCTAAAAGGAATAAACAATCCAGTGTATTCTAACTGAAAAAAGGACATCGCTGGCAGTTGTGCAACCTGCATCTCTGTCAATACAAAAAACAGTTGAGCATCACCTAGGGGAAACCCTGATCGTAAAGCTAAACTTTCTTCAGTAATGAATAAAAAAATATCGTATCAGCTTAACAGAAGTGTCAAGAAAATAGCAAGCGATTGAGAAACTTTTGTTTAAGGGCTAAATGGACAGAAAAGAACGATTCGATGATCTCACCTCTTTTGTTTCATTGCTTTTAGGGGACAAACCCCTCATAAATTAATGATCGCTTGATGTGAAAACTATCCCTGTACTGCCCAAGCGTGAAACGCCAGTTCTCAATGCTGATGATCCCTGACATCGCTTCGTTTAAAACTCTCTTCTTGACAACAACCCTAAACTACCGCCGAAACGAACGCAAGATAAAGTCTAGCCTCATTGACTTATCCCACGGCTGAGATGTTCCCAGAGAATTATCTTTAATCTTAGAAAAAACAAAATCCATTGATCTGAATCGGCTAAAATGCTTGGAGTTAAAAGAATCAAGCGCGATTCATCCCAAAGGTCGATTGTTCTAATCAAATCTGGGACAGGAACCCCCTGGAGGAAAATCCGCTCTTGATCAGGACAACCCATCAATACCATATGTGCAATCAACCTAACCCGATACAACGATTGACTTTATCCATTCCCTCTAGGCTTTACAAAAGCAGGGGTTGGGTGACGACAATGGTGGGGCTCGGACTAATAGCGAGTTTAGAAACTCCAGTTTTGGCCAATCTCCAGAGGATTCCACCCTATCCCCGTTCAATTTCCCAAAATTTGGCCCAAGGTTCCGTGATTTATGTTGATTCTAGCAGTGGAATTGATAGCGGTGCTTCCACAGGAAGTCAAGCTGGCCCCTATCGTTCGATTAGCTATGCTGTCCAAAAAGCCCAACCGGGTACGGTGATTCAAGTTAACCCCGGAACCTATAGCCAAGAAACCGGAGAGAGTTTTCCCATCGTTCTCCCAGAGGGAATCACATTACAAGGAGATGTGTCTACCAATGGCCAAAATACTGTTATTATGGGCGGCGGTAATTTTGTTAGTCCTACTTTTGCTCGACAAAATGCCACCATTAGAACGGAAGGAAACAGTCAAATTTTAGGGTTAACTTTAACGAATCCAAATACTCGTGGAACGGCTTTATGGATAGAATCTTCTAATCCTACGGTGAGTAACTGTACGTTTATTAATAGCAAGCGAGATGGGGTTTTTATTAGTGCCGAAGGCAACCCTAAAGTGACCAGTAATATCTTTACTCAAAATGCTGGAAATGGAATTTCGATTGCTCGTTCAGGACGGGGAGAAATTCGCAATAATATTTTCCAAAATACAGGGTTTGGCATCTCGATTAATGACGAAGCAACCCCTGCCATTACGGAAAATAAAATTATTGAAAATCGGGATGGAATTGTGATTTCTCACCAAGCCAAACCCATCCTCCGCAATAATTTAATTGAAAATAATGAACGAGATGGAGTTGTTGCGATCTCCCAAGCTCAACCTGATTTAGGAACAGCCACCAGTCCCGGTCAAAATATTATTCGGAGTAATGGTCGCTATGATGTGTATAATGCGACACGCGGTTACACCCTTACGGTGGTGGGGAATGAAATCGATCAATCCAAAATCTCCGGCGCAGTGGAATTTTAAAACAAGAAAGCCAGCTTCCGTACCTTGGAAGCTGACCTCTAGGTTTTTATGAATGGATTTTCCTATGGTTAGGGTCTTTATAAAAGCTGACCCCATTTGAAGCATTAAAGTGGATTTATCTTTTAGGGTCTTTATAAAACTGACCCCATTTGATTCACTAAACTTAATCTTCTCAGGGATTATGACGAAACCTTAATTTCGTAATATTTTCTTTATTTTCTTTTGATTGCGTCTTGTTTTGGTTGATTGAGAAATGTGTCGTTATGTTACTTTGGGCCAGATATCCGGCGATTGGCCCGTTGTTCCCAACGAAACAACCCCACCATCAGAGCTACCACTCCCACTTGTAAGGCTAAGTTCGGTAACGCAGATTCAATATTCCGCCCCGCTAATAGTTGGGCCAAGAACACAAACGCACCAATTAAACCGGAAGCCCCAAAACCAACATAAATAAACTGTCGCAAACCCCGATAGGGAGCCTTTGCTTCTGCTTTCAGACGCGCATAGATTTCAGGACTGAGTTTTGATTTAGGAGTTGTCATATTCATTCACAAAATTAGAAAAGATAAACGCTATCGTAATATTAACAAAAGCGTCTGCAATAGCCCCACAATAATGCCTAAAATTCCCCCTAAATTAACAATCGCCTGTAATTCACTTTTAACGATACCGTTAATAGCAGCTTCCAAATTTTCCGGGGAAGTTCCGTTAACTCGATCAATAATCACCTGTTCAATATTGAGAATGGGAATCACTTGAGTCATAATTTTTTCTAAATCCTGTTCTAAATATCGTTCCAGAAGTAAGGCTAATTCTTGACTCACTAACTCTAAAGATGTATTCATCACAGGAGAGGTTTGTAATCGTTTTAAAATCAACGTTGAAAGATGATCCCAATCAATGGATTGGCTTAACCCTTGCATGACATCAATTCCTTGTTCCTGAATATAAACTTTAACGGCATCTCGTAGGGTTTTTCGCAGTTGTTTAACGGTAGAAACAGGTAAATTTTGCAAGGTAATATTCTGTAACCATTCTTGCAGCCTTATTCCTAATCCTAACGATTTAATTAATTCCGCTAGTCGTCGATTTGTTTCTTCTTTTTCATCTAAACAAAAAGTTCGCAGCCGAGTTAAACTATTGCGTAATCCTAATAAATTGGCAACAACCCAATAAGTTCCACTGCTTTGTTCGCGGAATCCCTCATCAATAATTGAAATATTGCGATCTGTGAGAAAATCAATTAAAGCTTGTCGCAAGACTTCTGGAGGTAACACAACCTCTAAAATCCATTCTGATAACTGTTCTGATTGTTTATCACTAAGTTGAAATTCTAATAACACTTGATCAAAAATTTGATTGATTTGAGGAGCCAAAAAATCATCTCTCCGGGCTAAAACTCTTAAAATTCTAGGTAAAGACTCCCCAATAAAATCATGTAAAATTCCTGATAAAATCTTAGCAGTTTTTTGCTCTGTATCAGATTTAACTTGATCTAATGCCAATCTTAAAAACCAATTAATAGCCGCTTGCATTCGTTCGGTTTCCAGCAACCGACGCGCTAAATTTTGTAACTCCTCTGGAGTCAATAATGACCCCATAATAGTATCAGAAATCCGTTTTGCTAAACGGTCTTGATTTCGAGGAATCAAACCCGGAGTAAACGGAACCCTTCGACCATAAACCTGTAGGGGTCGGTACGGACGAAATAACATTTTAATCGCTAAATCATTGGTAAAATAACCAATAATTCCCCCCACAATTGGGGGCGTAATTAAAACCCACAGATCAGAAAAATTAGCCATTCTTATCGCAAAAAACTATGAGTGAGCCTTCACCCTAGCTAACCGCTATCAGTTTTTTTACCCATCCAATCAAGGGAACAGAGCAGCTTTGCTAATCGTTTAATGGGCTTTAGTTATCACTAATACTCCCATCATACCGCTTGCAATCGGGTAATGTGTGGCTTGAGAAAATCCGGCTTCCTGAGCTAATATTACTTGTTCATTGCCCATCGGAAATTTATCTAAACTAGGGTTAATATAAGCGTATTCTTCTTTAAAACCTAATCGTTCTGCGGCGGGAACAACAATTTGATCCAAATACCATTGTTGAAAGGTACGCAGTAGGGAACTCGAAGGACGATGAAAATCCAAAATCGCCGCCGTTGATCCAGGCTTAAGGACTCGATACAGTTCTTGGAGACTGCGAGGAATATCGGGAACATTCCGCAAACCATACCCCATAGTGGCACAGTCAAAGGTATTATCGGCAAAGGGCAAAGCTAAGACATCCGCTTCTACCCAAGCGATCGCAGCCGATGGAATGGTAAAGGGTTGAGGTCGATATTTAGCAATTTCTAATTGACAATTAGAAAAATCCACTCCAAATACCTGTCCCGTTTCTCCCACTTGTTGGGCTAATAATAGGGCTAAATCTCCACTTCCACAACATAAATCTAGGGCTGTATCTCCTAATTTTGAACCACTCCAGCCCACTGCCATTTTTTTCCAAATCCGATGTTGTCCCAAACTTAACCCGTCATTTAACTGATCATAGACCGGTGCGATGCGATTAAAGATGTCTTGAACGCGGTTGTGTTCGTTGATCATTTTAAGTTTGGGGATTAATGGTCAAGGCTGATAACAGCCAAGGCGATTTGTTGGGCAACTAAATAAATGGTGGTTAAATCATCGGGACTCATCTGACAAGGATGCTTCCACTGTATTGATAATAGAGCAATTTGACGATCTCGATAGCGAATGGGAGCATTAATATGGGCTTGAATTCCTGAACTTTGATAGTGAGGGAGAGTTGCTAAGGTGGGATCAGCCGTAATATTAATAGAAGCCTGTACGGTTCCCGTTGTCATCGCTTCTTTAACAATGGGATCATGTTCTAACCAGTTTTCCCCAACACCTGCACCACTATAATGACCGATTGTTGGAGTCAGGTGATTGTCTTGAATGGATTGTAAAATGCAAACATCCGCTTGGAACTGTTTTGCTACCGCTTCAGCAATAGTTGTCAATAGACTTTCTTGATTAGTAGCAACTTGTGCAGTTTCCATAATCGTTGCTAACAGTTGGGTTTGAGCCTGAGCACGATTCAGTTCTGCGGTGCGTTGGTTCAGTAACTCATAGGTTTCTGCGGCGCGTTCCACAACGGCTTTGAGTTCATTGGGGTCCCAAGGCTTAGTAATGTATTTGTAGACCTGGCCAGAATTAATCGCATCTACCAAGTCCTCAATATCGGTAAACCCGGTTAGAATAATTCGCACGGTATTAGGGAACTGAGGCACTGTTTTGCTGAGAAACTCCGTCCCTTTCATTTCAGGCATTCGTTGGTCGGAGATAATAACGGCCACTTCCCCTTCATCTTCCAAAATTTCGAGTGCTCGAACGCCACTTTCAGCCTTAAATACATTAAAATTCCGTCGAAATGTACGGTAGAGCAGATCTAAATTATCTGGCTCATCGTCAACTACCAACATCTTGGGCTTTTTGGGTCGCTGATGGTTCATGAGTTGGCGCTTAACACTTTCTAGTTGGGGAATTTCAACTTCCATCTATACCTCCGCGGTTGGTACTCCTGCGGTATCCACCGGAAACTGCAATCAAAAAATTAATGGCAAACAGGAAACCCCGCTTCAGACTGGGAGCAGGCAGATTAACATCAATACTCAGTCTATCAGGTTTGTTGCCGAAAATATGACAGTGAATGCCCCTGCTCAAAGTTTATAGCAGGGGGAATATTCAAGTTAAAAGGAGCCTAGCCAAAATAACCCACCACTGATGAGCAACATCATGATTAACGCCACCCACAAAAAGTAATTGTCTTGGGTTTTTACCCCCTCGATATTGCTCACAAACACCGGAGGAGAGGATTTAGAAACAGACTGAGTTGATGTTACCGGATAAGCTTGGGAGCGCGAATCTTCCTTCTCATCGAGATGATTTAAATCAGGAATTTTCACAAATCCCTCTGGGTCAATATAGAGTTTGGGTGCTTCTAACACTTCTCGTAACCGACGCGCCTGTTGACGGGTCGCAACGGTCGGATGACGAATCAACTGTTTGCACAGGGCGAGAGCCTCCGACCGATGACCAGAGGCTTCTAACGCTGTCACTAACCAGATTTGGATTTCTCCACCCAGACGAGAATTAGAGTCCACAGCTTCACGAGCTTGTTCTAAATATTGAACAGAGTCTCGATAACGTCCCTGTTCAAACGCCAATTGACCCGCTTGGTATTGACTTTGGATGATGTCTAATGATTCTTGAGCCACAATATTCTCGTCTTAAAACTCATCGTAAGTGTTCCGAGGTGCGCCTTCTTCATCCCGTTTAGAACTCAGTAACTCTAAGTCTTCAACCGAAATTAAGGGTTTAGAACGCTGAAGTCCGGTATTGCGATCTTGCCAATGGTCAAATTTTAATGCCCCTTTAATCCCAATTAAAGTCCCCTTGCGGACATAGTTAGCCGCTACTTCTGCGGTTTTGTTCCACAGTTCAAGATCGAACCAATCCGGCTCATCGGTTTTGCTACTACGACGTCTGACAGCGAGTGTGAATTTACAGACGACTTTGCCCGACTATTAGAGTCGATAGGGATGTCGCCATTCCTACCTCTCGTTCAGAACCGTGCATGAAACTTTCGCTTCACACGGCTCCTCAGTGACTTGGCTGGTTAGAGTACCTCTTTATTCGCGTGTCTGATATCGTGACAGTGCGTATGTAGTAATTCAAGATTCTTCGTTTTGTTATTCGCTCGATTTCTGTCAATATGATGGATTTCAAGCAAGTCAATACTAATGAATCTCAGATTACAGTGGTTACATTTTCCTTCTTGTTTTTTAAGAAGTTTGGATGCCATATTTCTTAGCATTGGATGTTGGCTTAATCTTTGTCCCCAATATATCCAATCTCCGTTAAAAGGACTTTTTGTGTCTTTTACTTTGATATGGCGACGAATTTTCATGTTCTGGTGTTTTTCCAGTACATATTTGTTATCGGGGGTGATAAATATCCAGCCTAATCCTCTGTTGACTCCCCAGTATTTTGAGACGGTTTCAGTTTTATTCTGTCCTCGTCCACTTCTGCTGTTAGCCCATCCTCTTAGTTTGGAAAAAATTATGCTGTCGATTTTGCTGAAGGTATTGGCACTGGCTACCGTTGAGTAGTAAGCTGCCCATCCTCGTATTACCGGGTTTAGGGCGTTTATAACTTGCTCTTGGCTTGAGTTACGATTCCTTCTTAGTAAATCGTCAATATTATCCAAATGTCTTTGGATGGCTTCTTTACTGGGTTTGATGAGCGTTTTATGTCCTCTCTTTAATTCGGTTCCACCAATTGACCCACTTTGTTTATCACTAACTGGGTATTGCCGAATATTGAAACCTAGAAAGTCAAATCCCACTTTACCTTCGTATTTTTCAAAAGTGTGAGTGATTCTAGTTTTGCTTTCTTTGAGAGTTAGCCCCATTTCTTTTAACCATTCTTTGATTACTGATTTTGCTTCGAGGATTACATCTAAATCTTCATCCATGATTACAAAATCATCGGCATATCTAACAAAGCTTATATCCCGCTTTTGTTTAGTTTTGCTGACTCTTCGTTTGAATTTACCTTCTAAGGCGTTTTCCATCCCGTGTAAAGCTATATTTGCCAATAATGGCGTTATATCGCCTCCTTGGGGAGTTTCTTCATGGGTTGGAAATAATTTTTCGCCTGCCATTGCCCCAGATTTTAGCCATGCTTTAATTTGCCGTCTAAAAGTGGGTGAGGTGTTCAACTTTTCGAGTAGTTTCTCATGGTTAATTTGGTCAAAACATTTTTCAATATCGGCATCAAGAACATATTTCGGTTTTTGAACGATGCCATTGTATATTGCCGCTATTGCGTCATGTGCTGACCGTCCTGGTCTGAATCCATAAGAGTTAGGCTCAAATTTAGCCTCCCATTCGGGTTCAAGTGCCAGTTTCATTAGGGCTTGTTTCGCTCTATCTGTCATCGTAGGTATTCCAAGAGGTCTTTTTTCCTCTTTGCCTGGTTTTGGAATCCATACCCTTTTAGTGGGGTCGGATTTGTCATTGAAGTGTAACTCTTTGGCTAACCTGATTTTCTGAGGATTGCGAAGACGCTTTATCCCATCAAAGCCGGGAGTATTTTTACCCTTGTTATCTTGGGTCACTTTCCTGACAGCCAAAGCTTTGGCGTACCACGAATTAGTCAACAGCCTTTGTAACTTACGAACTGCCTTAACATCACCACGTTCAGAGGCTTGATAGATTCTCTTTTGAAGCTTGAAAACATATCTCTGGGCTTTTGCCCAGTTTATTGTTTCCCATTCATACATCGGTTTAATAGCCGTGTCCATGACGTTTTTACCTTTACTCGATTTTCTATCTCCAAATCACCGTGATTCCGTCAGCATATCCTTTAGCTTTCCTAAAGGCGTTGGCTTCTGAATCAATCTCGCTTCTTGGCATCATGCGGCTTGACTGCCTACTCAGGTATTCGACCTCCTGAGAGATTACCGAGAAGTTATCCCGTTCCTAATTCCTGCTTTACGGCGAGGTTAGAGTCCTGCTATCCACCGGGTTTCTTTGGGAATGCTCTAGGTCAAACTTCGAGTTGCCTAGCCCTTATCCTTGCCTTTTGGCCCAGCCCATAACCCACGTAGGCTGTTGTCAATAACGATGGTTCAATCGCAGATTCAGTTTTCCTTACTCATACTCACCTCACTAGAAGGGATTCCCTGTTGGGTTCAGAGTTACCTCCGTTATGCCCCGCTTCACCAGTTTGATGGTCAGTCTCCCCAGTGGGGGCATTGCTTCGTCTCGCATTTAGACGATGGGAATTGTATTATTAAGATTTTGTTAAGATTTATGTTTCTGTAACACTCCTTAATAATTCTCACCCACTCAGGAATTAAGTTGTCAAGGTCTTGTATGTTTGTACAATTCCTTGCAAGCGTTACACCATCAAGGTTGATGACTTTTACGCTTAACGGGTCGCACCAAAATATTTAACTTCGGGATCTCTGCCAGCACGACCAACCAAGGTAACGATATTTAGACTCATTATTTTGAATTAATAATTGACTAATAATTAACGATTGCGAATGATGTACGGGTATTAACAACCCTGATGGTATTGTATTCGATTTCACCGTGGGTTGTTGATGATTAACTATTGATTCACCCTCATCCCCTCATCCCCTTATCCCCTTATCCCTTGGTCTCCATAACCGAGAATCAATCCTGATCCGGTCTTTGAGCCAACGAACTATGGCTATAGTTAAGAGAAGGATAGCTCTTGCTGATTCATGCTAGAAGCGGGATGACTAGACGCAAACACCAAAACGTAATAAAATTCACATCGGTTACTCGCTCTTGGGGACACTCCGAATCAGCAAAGAACCGCTTTAGCATCCCTCGTCTAACATTCTGATTAACGCGGGAATCTGTCAAACTTCTATCAAACTTTGTTAAAAAAAATCGTATATTGGGGGCGGAAATAATAGTGGGTCTTTTTAGTCGTTTTTCTTTATCGCGGGACATGGGTATTGACCTGGGTACCGCTAATACGCTGGTTTATGTATCGGGTAAAGGGATTGTACTACAAGAACCCTCTGTAGTTGCCATTGACCAACAGGAAAAGATCCCGTTGGCTGTTGGAGAAGAAGCCAAAAAAATGTTAGGTCGCACGCCAGAAAATGTAATTGCGCTGCGACCTCTACGAGATGGGGTGATTGCGGATTTTGATGTTGCTGAACAAATGCTGAAACATTTTATTCGGCGAGTCCATGATGGAAAAACCCTGATTGCTCCTCGAATTGTGATTGGCATTCCCAGTGGTGTAACGGGAGTAGAACGGCGAGCGGTGATTGAAGCAGCGTCTCAAGCCGGAGCTAGAGATGTCCGACTAATTGAAGAACCCATAGCAGCAGCCATTGGTGCGGGTTTACCCGTTGCGGAACCGACGGGAAATATGATTGTGGATATTGGGGGGGGAACTACAGAAGTCGCGGTTCTCAGTTTACAAGGAACGGTCTTGAGTGAATCGGTACGGGTGGCAGGAGACGAACTCAACGATGCTATCATCCAGTATATGAAAAAAGTTCATAACTTGGTGATTGGAGAGCAAACGGCTGAGGAGATCAAAGTCAAGATGGGTTCAGCCTATCCCACCTATGCGGATGAAGAATTGATCATGGAAGTGCGGGGAATTCATTTATTATCGGGTTTACCCCGAACCGTGACGATTAAAGCACCGGAAGTTCGGGAAAGTATGTCAGAGCCATTATCCATTATTATTGATGCGGTTAAACGAACCTTAGAGCGGACTCCCCCAGAACTGGCAGCTGATATTATTGATCGGGGTATTATGTTGGCAGGGGGCGGAGCTTTACTCAAGGGAATTGATACCTTAATCAGTCATGAAACCGGAATTATTACCCATATTGCCGCTGATCCTTTGTGTTGTGTGGTGTTGGGAACAGGTCGGGTGTTAGAAAACTTTAAACAACTAGAACGGGTATTTACTGGAGGTTCTCGTAATCTCTAGGTGATATTCTTGGGGAAGTAGGGGATGGAAAATTTTTACCATCCTCAATTTTTTTTAAGCGTTTAATGGTCTGATGTATGGAAACACGGAGTTGGTGGAATCGGAGTCGGAATCAATGGATTTTACTGGGTTTAGCTGTTTTAGCGGCTTGGTTAGTCCGACAAACCCAAGGGGCGGCGTTATATGAAATGTATTATTGGTTAACTCGTCCCTTTCATTTAGCAACATCAACGGTTACAGAACAAGAGAAAATTGTTCGACAAATTGATCCTCGAATTAATCAGTTAGAAGCCCAAATTCAAGAATTACAAACCCAAAATCAAAAGTTTCAAGAACTTTTAAATTATGTGGCTTCTAAAAAACAAGATAAAGGAATTGTTTCTCCTGTAATCGGTCGCAGTGCAGATTCCTGGTGGAAACAAATTATTATCGGTCGTGGGAGTCGGCAAGGAATTCAAAATCAAGATTTAGTTGTGGCACCTGGGGGATTAATCGGACGAGTTATCAGTGTCACGCCTAATACTAGCACAGTCATGCTTCTGAGTGATCCGATGAGTCGCATTGGTGTCACAGTAAGCCGCAGTCGCAATATGGGATTTCTGAAGGGAAATGCGACGGAGCAAGGCGTGATGGAATTTTTTGAAAGTGATCCCAATGTTAAGGTGGGAGATGTGGTTGTAACGTCCGCTTTTAGTCAGCTTGTACCCGCTGGTTTACCCATTGGAAAAGTTGTTTCTTTAGATATGAATAAAGCTCCTGCTCCTGAAGCGATTGTTGAATTTTTTGTGCCGATTTCTTCTTTAGAATGGGTGATTATTTATCCTAATCAAAAAAACTCTTCGGAATCGAATAAAACTCTTAATCCTTCTGTACAACCTATTCCCCCAGGACAATAAATTTAACGTTTAAATTAAATTCTAGGGTTGGGGCTATTCACGTTAATTTATTCCTAAAACTCCTGTATCATTCAAAAAATAGTGATTTTTAATGAATTAATTCCCTAAATATAGCAATCCGCGCCTTCGAGACGGAGGTTGTAATAATTTAAAACTGATATGAAACAGCCAAAAGTATTATCCCTGTTGCCTGTTGCCTGTTCCCTGTTGCCTGTTCCCTTTTGAACCGAAATTTTGGATACAACTCAAATAGGATTGCTATATTCATGTTTTTTAAACCGAATCAAGTTTTAAATTGGACTGTTACCATTATTTCCTTAATGGTTTGTATGTGGTTATCTTTGGTTCGTATCCCTGGCTTAGAATTGTTTGGGATTACTCCAAACTGGGTGTTAATTTGGCTGGTGGCTTGGAGTATTAAACGAACTTTACTCGAAGCCGTTATTGGAGGTTTAAGCTGTGGATTAATTTTAGATGGATTAACCCGCGTTCAACCTTCCCATATCCTTCCTTTTATTGCTGTTGCCGTTTTAACCGTTGTGATTTACAGACGGATTATCAAAAAAATTCAGGAGGATTTTATTTCTGTTGCTTTGATTGTTTTTGGCATGGCTGTTATCGTAGAAACGATTCGAGGTTTACAATTTAGTGCCTTTGGTTATTCTAATTTGGAACAACTGTGGCTGCATCAACAACGGGTGGCACTGTCAACGGCCATTCTGAGCAGTTTGTGGGCTCCTGTCATCTATTTGCCGCTTAGTCGTTGGTGGGCATTTATGGAACCCTCAAATCAACTAAAATCTTAGGGGCGGGTTCGGTGAGATCTTGACCTAATTAACCAAAACCCTAATGAATCCGTCTCTAAACGTGCTCAGGAAATTTCTATGCTTAAATATAGCGACTTCGACAAAACCGAAACGGCGATTCGCGCTAAAGTCCTTAGTGAAGCGCTCCCCTATATTCAAAAGTTTTCCAATCGTACTATTGTAGTGAAATATGGTGGGGCTGCGATGAAGGACAGTACCCTCAAAGATAAGGTGATGCAAGATATTGTCTTACTTTCCTTTGTCGGAATTCGAGTGGTGGTGGTTCATGGAGGTGGCCCGGAAATTAACAGTTGGTTGGGAAAACTGGGAATTGAACCTCAATTTAAAAATGGGTTGCGCGTGACGGATGCAGCAACGATGGATGTGGTGGAAATGGTGTTAGTGGGTCGAGTGAATAAGGAAATTGTTTCTCTGATTAACCAAGCTGGAGGAGAAGCCGTTGGGTTATGCGGGAAAGATGCCAATTTAATTAAAGCTCGTCCTCAAGGTCAAGCTGATATTGGGTTTGTGGGAGAAGTCAGTAGTGTTAATACTAAATTATTAGAATCTTTGGTCAGTAGTGGTTATATTCCTGTTGTTTCTAGTGTCGCAACGGATGAAAATGGACAGGCTTATAATATGAATGCCGATACGGTTGCGGGGGAAATTGCGGCGGCTTTGGGTGCTGAAAAGTTAATTCTGTTAACGGATACGGCTGGAATTTTAGAGGATTATCATAATCCTGATACTTTAATTGCCCAAGTTAATATTCAGGAAGCTCGACAATTAATTGACCAAGGGATTGTTTCGGGTGGCATGATTCCTAAAGTGACTTGTTGTGTCAGAAGTTTAGCCCAAGGAGTCCGGGCGGCTCATATTTTAGATGGTCGTGTTCCCCATGCGTTATTACAAGAAGTGTTCACGGATGCCGGGATAGGAACAATGATTGTTGCTTCGGAATTTATGCTTTAAAAATCGAATAGAGACGTGATATTTCACGCCTCTATTGTCTCAAATTTATTCCAGATTCAACGAATGTTCCTTAAGCTTGAGGAACTAAACTCAAAAATGAATCTAAATCTTTGAGTGCTTCTTCATATCCTGACGCAGCTTTTACCGGGTCACGATTTTCTGCTGCTTTGGTCACTTCAACTAAGTGTTCAAACACTTCTCTCGACAGTTTGCGGGCTTTCGGTTGGGCATCGGGCAACAAATTTTTAGTAATATAATTCATTTCTTGCAACAATGAACCTAATGGCCCATGCACAAAGGTGTCCACTTGTACCCAATTCCGAGCGCTAATATACCGAGGAAGTTCGGTGGTAAAGCGATCGCGCAGGGCTAAAATATCAGTGTTATGTTTTTGGATCTGTTGAATTTGAATTTCCGTGTAGGTTTTAGGAATTTCCACTTTCGGAGAACTACAACCGACGACAAATGTTGTAACTAGGGCTTGCTGAAAAAAGGCGAAAAGCCAGAACAGGCGGGAGGAGAAGACAAGAAAAAATGAATCAGGTGCAAGGGATGGGTGTAAAATAGCGCAAAAACCTGGCAGGAGTTGGGGAAAATGTACCGTAAAGACGAACAACAGAAAACACCACCCGAAGAGTTCAAACTGCCATTTGAGGGAAAACTCTCAGAAGAGAATCGCTGGGTAATCATGGCTCAATGGATACCGTGGGAAGAATTTGAAGTGGAATATGCAGAATTATTCTCATCTGTGATGGGAGCACCCGCCAAAACATTTAGAATGGCATTAGGAGCCTTAATCATTAAAGAAAAATTAGGGATAAGCGACCGAGAAACAGTAGAACAAATCAAAGAAAATCCCTACTTGCAGTATTTTATCGGGTTGTCAGAATACAGGAACGAAGCTCCATTTGATGCCTCAATGTTAGTGCACTTTCGGACGAGAATCAATGTAAATTTAGTGAATAAAGTTAATCGGTTAATGGTCAAAAGAATGCGAGAGGCGAGTTCCGAGCCAGCCTCAGAAAATCAATCAGAAGCTGAAGAGGGAAGTGAGAGGAAAAACCGAGGAAAATTAATAGCTGATGCGACTTGTGCACCTGCGGATATCACATATCCAACAGACTTAAAAATTTTAAATAAAGCCAGAGAACAGACAGAAAAAATCATTGATAGTTTGCATAAAAGTCGTCAGGATAAATCAGAAAAGAAACCAAGAACTTATCGAAAAACAGCCAGAAAAGACTACCTAGAAGTAGCCAAACAACGCCGACCTTCCCGACAAAAAAGACGAAAAGCAGTTAAAAAACAACTGCAATATATTAAACGAAACTTAGGACATATAGACCAACTCATCGACAATGGAGCAACGCTAGATTGCTTAAATAACAAGCAATATAAGAGTTTATTAGTAATATCAGAAGTTTACCGTCAACAGCAATGGATGTATGAGAATAACAAACAGAGCATTTCCGATAGAATCGTCAGTTTGAGCCAACCTCATATTCGTCCGATTGTGCGAGGTAAAGCCGGAACGTCAGTAGAATTTGGTGCTAAATTGTCTGCGAGTTGTCTGGATGAATATGTATTTCTTGACCGGATTAGTTGGGATAATTTTAACGAATCCTGTGATTTAAAAACACAAATAGAGGCTTTTAAAGAATACACGGGGCATTATCCTGAATCAGTCCATGTAGATAAAATTTACCGGACTAGAGACAACCGAGCTTGGTGTAAAGACAGAGGAATTAGAATCAGTGGCCTCCCATTAGGGAGACCGTCAGCAAATCTTAGTAAAGCTACTAAGAAACAGGCGTTAGAGGATGAAAAAATTCGGAATTCCATTGAGGGGAAATTTGGCCAAGGGAAAAGAAGATTTAGCCTGAATCGGATTATGAATAAACTAGCTCATACTTCCGAAACAGCAATTGCTATTACTTTTTTAGTCATGAATCTCTCTGTGATTCTTAGACGGATTTTTAGGTCAATTTTTTTGTTCAATTACTTTTTTCGAGTTATTGATTACCAGAATTTATCTGTTAACTCCTTATCTCAAAAAAAACTTATTTATCCTTCTGACTCCATTTGCTAGTTAATCATTCTTTTGCTTTTCTGTTACTTTTTCAGCAAGCCCTAACTAGGGCTAAAATACAAGCCAGAAGTGAACGATAACGTTTCATATCCCAAATATTTTGAGTTGAATAAAAAAACACAACAGTCCCTCAACCCTTCCGAGTGGGGATGTTACTATTGTTGCAGATTAGGGGGACAGTTAATAATCCTCTCTCCTCTGCTGACCTTGGATCAAGGTAAAAATTGCTTAAGATCAACGTTTTCTACCTGGATCATCCGGGAGCGAAATGTCCCTGAGTTCATCTTTAAAGGATTAATTTCTAGCTTTAAAATCTTTGAATTTGGTCTGAAATTCGTACATCAACCGATTAACATTATTGGTTTGGCTGGGAACAATATCATATTCCCATTTACGTTTCCGACTGGCTAACAGTTTTGCCACGGGATTAGACGCACTATTAGATACAAAATAACAATCCCCAGCTACTCTTAATTCTGAAGAAAAGGCAATAAAAGCTTGAGCAAATTCTAGGCGCAATTCCGAGGCATAATGTTGACAATCGATGGCGAGAAAAATTCGAGAGGCGCGAGGTTCTCGTTTATTAGTGCGACAACTATCGGCTTCCATTTTATAAAGAACACAAACATCACAATCATACAACACCCTTAACCGACCATGAATTTTAACTCCGACATGAATTTCTAACGGAGGTTTTTGTTCAAATTCAATCACAGCATGGGTATAAGGTTGGGTGAGATCATAAATTTGTCCAGCCCGTCTACGAAATACTAAGGTTTCAGGATTTCGTTTCAAAACATCTTTATAATAAACAAAAGCTCCTTCATTCCGGGCTGCTTTCACAATAATATTGAAAATGTAAAATTTAAACCAATCGTTCAGATCTTTAGCCGTTTTGAGATCAGGATTTAAACTTTGTTTTAACTGTTGATTGATATTTTCGAGTAAGGCTGTATTAATTGACATCGCTTCCAATCTCCTGACGTAATTGTCCCAATAATTTTTGTAATTCTTGAATTTTTTGTTTTCGGCTATTAACGGATTCAATATTATATTTAAACAGTTTCCCTTTTCCATCCACCGATGAGGTAAACCTTAATTCGGGTTTTAAATCAGAAGTTGTCGCTTCATGGCTAAAAATATCCATGATTTCACCTTCAATTTCTCCGGTATGAATCACCGATTTTTCAATCGCATAAATCAACAGTAACAATTGTTCTTGGGGGGTATAATAACTTAATTTTAAATCAGGAGATTTTCGACCGGATACAATCTCTTCAGTGGTTTTTCCCGCGCTAATAACATCGGCGACTTGTTCTGTTACCCACCCCAATTTTATAGAATTTAACATCTCTATCAGCGCGTTATAAACGGCTGAACAATCTTCTTCATTCATGACGTTAATGTTCATAACTTTAACTGATCAGCCTCGACACTGCGTGAACACTCACCTTGATCTATTCTAACGGATTTTCTGGAATAATGACTTAAAAATCAACATTTCTTTAAAAAGGAAAATCATATCCCCCCCTAACTTTATGCTGAAGGGGGGAAGTGGACAGTCCTCATCTCTGGTTTTCAGAAACCGGGAAGTCCTAGAACCGAGCTTCAACAGGAGCTTGAGTTTTGAGGAATTCGGTATTCACGCCCGACTCCCGCACCAAGACAATTTTACCCGTGCGAGCAATTTCCCGAATACCAAAGCGGCTTAAGACTTGGACAATGGCTACCATTTTTCCAGGGTCGCCGACGACTTCGATGGTCAGGGAGTCATCGCCAATATCAACAACCCGCGCTCGGAAAATTTGGGCTAACTCAATAATTTCTGAGCGAGTAGTGCTGCTATTGTAATTGACCTTTAATAGCATCAACTCTCGTTCCACGCAGGGAACCTCGGTAATATCCTGCACTTTGAGAACATTGATCAGTTTGTAGAGTTGTTTAGTCAACTGTTCAATAATGTGGTCATCTCCTGGAACAACCATTGTAATTCGAGAAATACCAGATTGTTCAGCAGGGCCTACGGCTAAACTCTCAATATTGAAACCTCGACGCGCAAACAAACCTGCAATTCGCGTCAGGACTCCGGCTTCATCTTCTACTAGAACAGATAGGGTGTGTTTCATGTTTCTACAAGTTAACGTGGGACTATACAGCCCACTTAAAACCTAAAAGTTAGACTAAGTATATTTTTTGCTCCATAGTGACATCCTATAACGACAAAGCTATAAACCCAAATTTTTACTCAATATTTTAAAAAATGTAACTATAAGTTGACAATTATTTTCAATAAGACTATAGTAAATTGTAGTGTTCTCCTCTCAAAGGATCGGCAAACGGGGCAGTCGGCTATGGTAGACTCGCCCCGAATTTCTTGTTGGGGATGAGGGGATGAGGGGATGAGGGGACAAGGGGACAAGGGGACAAGGGGACAAGGGGACAAGGGGACAAGGGGATGAGGGGATGAGGGGATGAGGGGATGAGGGGATGAGGGGATGAGGAGAGGAGGGGATGAGGGGATGAGGGGATGAGTTGGGAGAGGAGGGGGTTAAGAGTTATAGCACTACGCATTACAGTTAGGAAATTTTTGAATCCTGAAACCCTTTCACTTCTTACTGTTCCCTGTTCGCTGTTCCCTGTTACCTAAAGCGTAGCGCCATAGTGGTTAAGGGTTTTTGGGGGAAGTGTGAAGATTGAACTCTCTGAATTGGGCGGAAGACGCTACACTGTAGAGTCAGGAAATGCTTAAGAGAGTTGACCCGATGCCTGTTTCTACGCCATTCCAGTCTTTTGCTGAATATAGTTCTGATGCCTATCAGGAATTTGACGTGATTGTCATTGGTTCTGGTATTGGAGGACTGGTGACTGCGACCCAATTAGCTGCGAAGGGCGCAAAAGTTCTTGTGTTGGAAAGCTATATCATCCCCGGTGGAAGTTCTGCATATTTTGAACGAGAGGGATATCGATTTGATGTCGGTGCGTCGATGATTTTTGGCTTTGGGGACAAAGGAACTACCAATCTTCTCACTCGTGCGTTACAAGCGGTAAACGTTACCTTAGAGACGATTCCCGACCCGGTTCAAATCCACTATCATCTACCCCATGATCTGACATTGAGAGTTCACCGGAATTATGAGAAATTTTTGCAAGAACTCATTACCCGGTTCCCCCACGAAGAAAAAGGAATTCGTAAATTTTATGATGAATGCTGGAACGTCTTTAACTGTTTGAACTCAATGGAGTTGCTGTCCTTGGAAGAACCTCGTTACTTAATGCGGGTGTTTTTCCAAGAGCCCGGATCTTGTTTAGGGTTAGTGCAGTATCTTCCCCAAAACGTCGGGGATATAGCGAAACGTTATATTACTGATCCTGAACTTTTAAAATTTATCGATATTGAATGTTACTGCTGGTCAGTGGTTCCGGCGGATTTAACTCCGATGATCAACGCTGGAATGGTATTTTCCGATCGCCATTATGGAGGAATTAATTATCCTAAAGGAGGCGTCGGTCAAATCGCCCTGAAATTAGTGGAAGGATTAGAAAAATTCGGGGGACAAATTGAATATAAAGCTAGAGTTAAACAAATTTTGCTAGAAAACGGAAAAGCGGTAGGTGTGCAGCTTGTTGATGGCACAGTTTATCGAGGAAAACGCATCGTTTCTAATGCGACTCGTTGGGATACCTTTGGTAAGTTAATCCCCCCGGAATTAATTCCTAGGGCTGAACATAAATGGCGAGAACGTTATCAAAAATCTCCGAGTTTCTTGAGTTTACATTTAGGAGTAGAAGCGTCTGTCTTACCCCCGGAAACGGATTGTCACCATATTATTGTTAAAGATTGGGAAAAAATGGAGGAACCAGAAGGAACAATTTTTGTCTCCATTCCTACTTTATTAGATCCGAGTTTAGCTCCAAAAGGGTATCATATTGTTCATACCTTTACCCCTAGTTGGATTGATGAGTGGGAAAAATTACCAGAGTCAGAATATGAAGCTAAAAAAGAAGAAGCCGCAGGTAGAATTATTAATCAGTTAGAAACCTTTTTTCCGGGGTTAGATGCGGGGTTAGATTATATGGAAGTGGGAACGGCACGATCGCATCGTCGCTTTTTGAACCGACAGGATGGAACCTATGGCCCCATTCCCGCCTACAAGTTAAAGGGACTCCTAGGAATGCCCTTTAACCGCACGTCAATTCGAGGGCTATATTGTGTCGGTGATAGCACCTTCCCCGGCCAAGGATTAAACGCTGTTGCCTTCTCCGGCTTCGCCTGTGCCCATCGGGTCGCTGTTGATTTGGGATTATAAACTCACCGTCAACAATCAACTTATTTCCTCAACAATTCGTTGTAGGGCAGTTGTGGGGTCATCTGAGGCGGTGATCGGACGTCCGATGACAAGATAATCGGCTCCGGCTTTGAGAGCTTGGGCGGGGGTAAAGGTGCGTTGTTGATCGCCGCGTTCTGACCAAGCGGGACGTACCCCAGGACAGACGAATAAAAACTCATTTCCGCAGGTTTGACGGAGTTGGGAGACTTCCAGGGGGGAACAAACGGCTCCTGCTAACCCGCTTTCTTGAGCTAATAAAGCCATATTTAATGTATATTCTGGTAATTCTAAAGGGACTTTTAAATCAAAGGCTAAATCCCTGGAATTTAAACTCGTTAATAGGGTAATGGCGATTAATTTGGGGGTGGGATACCCGGCTTCATTTGCTCCCTCTTCTGCTGCTTTTTGGGCTGCTTTTAAGGCTGTTTTTCCGGCGGTTGCATGAACGGTGATTAAATCAACCCCATATCGGGATGCAGATCGACAAGCTCCGGCTACAGTATTGGGAATATCATGGAATTTTAAATCAAGAAAAATACGTTTTTGTTGAGCTTTGAGGAAGGTTAGAATTTCGGGGCCACAACTGACGAATAATTCTAAACCGACTTTCCAAAATGTGACTTGAGGCAGTTTTTCAACCAGTGCGATCGCCTCTTCTTGAGTTGGAACATCTAAGGGAACAATAATTTTGTCTAAGCTCATGAGATTCTCTGACCCTAATTTTCTGGTTTTATTCTATCAAATTGTAGTCAGCTTTTTAGGAGTAGAAGTCAAGAGATTCGATGAATTCGAGAAATAATTTCCGCTACTTTTTGCTGTTTCATAGACGTTTAAAATTATTACAATCTCGGCGCGAATTACTATAGCTAAGAGAGAGTGTAAGTTATAGACAGGATTCGTTTGGGGTAATTAACACATTGAGCAAATTTGAGTTTATAGTAGATGGGCCACCAGTATCACAACAAGCTCGTAGACGAGAGCGTCTTAGAGAATGGAAAGCAACAGTACGACAAGAGGCGGAAAAATACTGGTCTTCGGATCAACAAACCCCTACTGGATTTGTTATGCTGCAAATAACCTATTTCTACGATTCTGTGGCTATAGATGTGGATAATATAGTTAAACCCATTCAAGATTCAATTATCGGGTTAGCCTATGTCGATGATGGTCAAGTAACCGATATTATCGTTAGGAAGAGGAATTTATCAGGTAACTTTAAGATAGAAAATATGACCTCGATATTGGCAGAAGGCTTTGCCCGTGGGAATCAATTTTTGCATATTGTCGTACTTGATGCTCCTGACCAAGAGGTACTTATATGATGTCAACTTTAACTGCCAAGCAGGAAAGAGAACAATTACTCAAATTAGCCGAGAATTATTGCCAAAAAGGTTATGAGATTTTCCTTCATCCTAACCTTGAAGAATTACCTGATTTCCTGAAAAGTTATCGTCCTGATCTGATAGTCCGTCGGGGCGAAGAAGCAGTCGTTATTGAGGTTAAGTCCCGCGCTTCACTCAACTCTTACTCTGATCAATATTTACAAAATTTAGCCCAAGCAGTAGAAAAACATCCGGGCTGGAGGTTTGAGTTTGTGATGATTAACCCGGAGGATATAACCTATTCCCCGAAAGCAGAATATTCGTTGCAAAAAGATGAAATTGAATCACAATTGCAAGTAGTAAAGCAACTAACAACGCAACATTTAGAATCAGCGATGTTGTATTGTTGGTCTTTAGTTGAGGCAACTTTAAGGTTAATTACAGAAAAAGAAGAATTGAGTTTACAAAGACTTGATCCACTTTATTTAGTCAAACAACTAGCAACAGAGGGCATAATTTCTCAATCTGAGTATCGGTTACTCATGGATGCGATCTCATTCCGTAACGCTATTGCTCATGGTTTTAAAACGACACAACTTACGCAAAATTTTGTCTATGAACTGATTGAAATTACGGAGAAACTCTTGAAAGATTTGCAGACAAGTGATGAATTAATTAACTGAATATCGCCAATTACTCCCATTCAAACAGGAATTGATAAAAATTGAACCCAAGCGCCCAAATAATGAGAAAATAACAGAACTGAGATCGCCCAGATCCCAGTAAAACGAACTTATTCAAGATTTAATAAGGGAAACGCTCAGATGTTCAAACGAATTTTGGCAATTGCTTTAGTCTGTTTTAGCCTTAGCTTAACAGGTTGTGTGTCTGTTGGTGTCGGATTAAATAGCTTTGTTGATACCGCAGATGGCTATGAATTTGCGTATCCGAATGGATGGACGCAGGTGAGTGTGTCTAACGGCCCTGATACGGTGCTACACGATATGATTGAACAAAGTGAAAATGTCAGTGTGGTAATTAATCCTATTTCTAATCCCAGTCAAACTTTATCCGATATTGGAAGCCCCACAGAAGTCGGATATACCTTAAGTAAAAAAGCGATCGCTCCTGAAGGTTCAGGACGCACCGCCGAACTGATTAGTGCAGAATCATACACGAAAGGATCGAATCTTTATTATTGGTTAGAATATGCGGTACAACTCCCTAATGAACAAAAACGTCATGATTTTGCCAGTGTTGCCATTAGTCGCGGTAAACTATTTACATTAAATGTTTCTACCACTGAAAAACGTTGGCAAAAAGCTCATCAACTTTTGGAACAAGTTGTTCAATCTTTTAACGTGTATTAATTAAGATCCATTGCGTTTATGACTCAGCCTAATCGAATCACATTTATTTTAGCTTCTGCTTCTCCAGCGCGCAAACGGTTATTAGAAACGGTGGGAATTCAGCCTATAATTTCCCCTAGTGATTTTGATGAATCTCAAATCCAAGATTCTAATCCGGTACAGTTAGTACAGAAACTCGCCCAAGCTAAAGCAGAAGTTGTAACCCAAACCTTAATCAATTCTCCTCAGATCGAGGAGGGAATAATCTTAGTTTTGGGATGTGATTCGGTTCTGGCGGTTGAGGGAGAAATTTATGGCAAACCTGCTAATATTGAAGAAGCGATCGCCCGTTGGCAAACCATGCGAGGTCAAGTTGGACAACTTTATACGGGTCATGCTTTAGTTAATGTTTCAACCCACCAAACTTTAGTTCATTGTCAAACGACTAACGTTTATTTTTCTGATATTTCCGATAGGGAAATTGAAGCTTATATTGCTACCGGAGAACCCCTCAACTGTGCTGGGTGTTTTGCTATTGAAGGAAAGGGGGGGTTATTTGTGGAAAAATTAGAAGGATGTCATACCAATGTGATTGGATTGAGCTTACCTTTATTAAGAAAAATGATCCAGGAATTTGGATACAATATTACTGACTTCTGGTCGTTGGCTAGAAACCACAAAGGTCTTTAAGATTTATCCGGGTATAGGGCGATCGCTATTGTCTAATTGCATAAAATGTGAAATTTGTCAAGCCCCCTGTTTTCGGTTTGATGTTCCCCTCCCAAAACTCGTGCATCGCCAAACGGAAATTTAGTCAGAAAATCAAGATATTTTACGACAGCATAAGCGTTTTAGCCCCAAAATTGACCTATAGACACAATAACCCCTTGGGTGGTATTTTTTAAGTCTACCAGAACCCCTATGATTTCGTCAACTATTTGAGAGGTATTTTCAATAAAATATCAAGATTCCCTGACAAACTTTTAAAAAATAAAACTATTTTTACAAACTGATTACAAAAACTTAACTATCTCTTCCTGTCTTTGGGGTTGCTTCCAGAGTTAAATTAGAGGGTCGGTTATGATACCCTTTCCTGAGTTTAATTAAGTGAATAAGCAGGAGAGGGGAAAGATTAAATATTCTAGGAAAAAGAGTTTCCAAATAAATTGATAACCTTGGGCGATGGATTGTTTTTGGCTTAAATCAATGCTTAGACTACGCCACCATAAGACAGCCAGTAAAATAAAATGGCTTAACCCTAAGAATAGAGAATTGACAGGGGATTGTAAAGTAAAACTCCCTAGAATCATTCCGAGATAACAAAGAGTAAGTATCCATCGAGAGATATTAAAGACTGTAACGGTTCCTAATTTTATCGTTAAAGTGTTAATCTGAAATTGGCGATCGCCTTCTAAATCTGGAATATCCTTGAAAATTGCGATCGCTACGGTAAACACTAAAATAAATAATGTTAACGCCCAAACAGAAGGCGGTATTGTCGGGATTAAGGATAGGGATTTCCCCGATAAAAGCCAGCTAAAGTGTAAATATAACCCTAAATTAACAATAATTCCCCTAACGGTAAAAATACAAAATGCAGCCCAAAAGGGAAAGCGTTTTAACCGAATGGGGGGTAAAGAATAGATTGTCCCTAAAAACAAGCTAATTCCTACCATTCCCAATAAATAATAGCCTTGAAAGGCTGCAATACTTAATGCTAATATTCCCGTTATTCCGACAATCAGTTGAGCTTGAAACCGGGAGTATTCCTCAGCAGCTAAGGGTAAATGGGGTTTATTGATCTGATCAATTTCAATATCTTCCAGTTGATTTAAACCCACAATATAAATATTGCCACAAATACAAGCTAACCAACTGAAAAATAAAGCCAACCCATTCCAACTAAAACCTGGAAATTGCCTAAACTCACTCATGGCAATTAAATATACCCCTAATACGCTTAAACTGGTTCCAATAATTGTATGGGGGCGAGAAAATTTCCAAAAGGAGTATAAACCTGGAAAACTCTGTTGAATCAAGTTAGGGGAAGAAATCACCGGAGGAGAAGAAGAAGTTTTCGTCATATTAAACCAGGGAACAGGGAATGGGGAATTACGAATTACGAATGGGGAATTGGGTTAATATTATTCTGGGGATTCTAAGCGCCAACCGGGTTTAATCACTTGACGTTCACGAGCAATGACTAAACTATCATCAGGAACATCATCAGTAACAACAGAACCCGCCGCCACCGTCACATCAGTTCCCAAGGTTAGGGGGGCGACTAAAACACTATTTGACCCGGTTTTAGTTCGATCTCCAATAGTTGTGCGATGCTTTTTCACCCCATCATAATTAGCCGTAATTGTTCCCGCCCCAATATTAACTTTATCTCCTAATGTGGCATCTCCCAAATAGGATAAATGGACAATATTTGTGCGATTTCCCACCTCTGCATTTTTCAATTCTACAAAATTTCCGATGCGACAGTGTTCACCGACTTTTGCATGACCCCTTAAATGGGCATAAGGCCCTATGCGGGTTTCATCCGCAATAACACTATCAGAAACAACGGAAAACTGCACCGTGACATTTTTTCCAATCTGACTATTTTCAATTAAACTTCCAGGGCCAATGCGACTTCCCGTTTGAATAATTGTGTTTCCTCGTAAGTGAGTTTGCGGTTCAATAATCACATCGGGTTCTAACTGTACCGTATCATCAATTGTGATACTATCGGGGTCAATTATGGTGACTCCGGCTGCCATCCACTTCGTTTTAACCCAATCTTGCAAAACATGATAGGAATTCGCCAAATGTTGGCGACTATTAATCCCTAAAATTTCTCGATAATCATCCACATCCACCGCCATCACTTGATCCAAAAGATGAACCGTATCTGTGAGATAATATTCCTGTTGATCATTATCGGCTTTGAGGTGGGGTAAAATTTCTGCTAATTTCGGCCAATTAAAACAATAAACTCCCGCATTAATCCGATGATTTTGGCGTTGAGCATCGGTACAATCTCGTTCCTCAACAATTTGCTTGACTAAATTTTGACTATCACAAAATACCCGACCATATCCTTTAGGATTAGGTAAATGGGCGGCTAATAAAGTCGCTGCATTTCCGTGTTCTTTGTGAATTTTAATTAACTGTTCTAAAGTGTCAGGGCGTAATAAAGGAACATCCCCATTTAAAACCAGTAAATCTCCTGTAAAGTCTGTTAAACAGGGGAGTAATTGTTGAATCGCATGGCCTGTCCCTAATTGTTCGATTTGTTCAACAAATTCTAAAGCTGGTGGATGATTTTGTCCGTTTGCAATAGCATCTGTTTGTTGAAGAGAATCGCGGACTAAATCAGCACCATAGCCCACAATTACTAATCTCCGAGAAGGTTGCAGCCGAACACAACTTTCTAAAACCCGTTGAACTAAAGTACGTCCCCCCAATTCATGCAAAACCTTGGGAAGGTCAGATTTCATGCGAGTTCCGCGTCCCGCCGCTAAAATTGCTACCGCTACCATCTACCGTTTTGGTGTCAACTGTGAGTAATAGACACGATAAATCGCATCTTAATCCATCTTTTCACAAGATGGACTGATTGCGCCATCGTTTCTTCCAATGGGATGTGGGTTCTAGGGGGGAGATGTCTTGTTCGGCTTGGCGACGGAGGATAATCACTTCCGCCGTATCGGATAAACTGGGATCTCGATACGGGATGGCGGCGCGGGTTTGCAGATGTTCCTGTTCTTGGAGAGACAGAGGCGGTAAACCCTCAAAACTGGCGATTGTTCCTGGTGTGCGCCTACCCACTGGAGAGGTAGAACCAATGTTTAATCCCGCGTCCAGTAAAGCCCTTCTGACCGCAGCCGAACAGGAATAAGTGGCTAACTGTCCCTGGGGTTTGAGACATTGGCCAACTAGAGTTAAAAATTCGACTGTCCACAATTGGGGACAATGGGGCGGGGAAAAGGGATCAAGAAAAATTGCATCGGCTTTAAACCCAGAATGATGAACAGTTTGAATGGTATTTCGAGCATCTGCAATCCTTAACTCAGCATTCAATAATTCTGTTTTTAGATAATAATTTTGGGCGAGTTCTTTTAAAATTTCTTGAATATAATTAGGATAGTCATTCAGTAAATTAAACTCTAGGGTTGCTGGCGGAATTCTGGGATCAAATTCTAAGCCGATCCATTCAATTTTGCAGTTAGGATTAATATCCCAAATCGCGGTTAAAGCCGCGGCTGTATTATAACCCAAACCGTAACAAATATCAAGCAAAAATAAAGAAGATTTTTGGGCTTTCTTTCTTAATTGTAAGGGTTCAACAAATTTGTGTTCTGCTTCCTGTTTCGCCCCAAAATGACTATGGAATAATTCTCCAAATTCCGAAGAGAAAAACGTAAACGAACCATCAGCCGTTAATTGGGGTATTAATCCTCTATTTTCTATCATTTTTTCTCCTCTGTAGGGTGTGTAAGTGCAGCACAGGCACTATCTAACTATTTATAATAACCATTCATGCTTGATTAGACTGTTCTTTTCAGCTTCGAGATCATCTTCACGCGCCCTATCGGGTTGAGCATTAGCCATCATAACGTTTTTCCTGATTTCTGTAAAAAAGATTAAACTCATTCTATTTAAGAATCCGATATGATAATTATAAAATAAATTCCCCTGATTAAGTAGTAAGCCCTTCAGGGCTACCCATGAACCTTTAAATCACATTATTATCAATATTGCCATGACAGAACCCCAATTAATTGTTTCCCCAGAATGGTTAGTAAACCATCTCGAAGATTCCAATATCGTCATTGTAGATTGTCGATTTTCCTTAGCAAATCCCCAACTCGGTCAACAACAATATCAAGACGGTCATATTCCGGGTGCTTATTATTTAGATTTAGACCAGGATTTAGCGAGTCCGATTCAAAAACACGGCGGACGTCACCCCCTACCCAACCCAGAAAAACTTGCTGCGAAATTATCAGAAATTGGCATAACTTCTCAACAAACCTTAGTTGTAGCTTATGATGATTCTCGATTCGCTTTTGCTTCGCGGTTGTGGTGGTTGCTGCGTTATTATGGACATGAAAAAGTCATTTTATTAGATGGTGGATTTAGCCAGTGGAAAAATTCGGGATATCCGATTAGTTCGGAAATTCCCTCAGCCCAATTCGGACAATTTACACCGCAAATTCATCCCGAAATGTTAGTTAATATTGAAACGGTAAAAGCCCGAAAAGATTTACCCGGAGTTGTGGTTGTAGACTCCCGTGAACCGGAACGTTATTTAGGAAAAACCGAACCCATTGATCCCATTGCTGGGTGTATTCCGGGGGCGGTTAATTATCCTTGGCAAGAGGTGACAGAACCCACCGGATTTGTTAAAATCAATGAACAATCTCAACGTTGGGAAAATATTAAAGAGGCTGAAGAAATTATCGTTTATTGTGGTTCAGGAGTTACAGCTTGTGTCAATTTATTATCCTTAGAATTAGCTGGAATTCATCACGCCAAACTGTACGGAGGAAGTTGGAGTGATTGGTGTTCTTATTTAATCGAAGAACAATAATAATCCATTAGGATTTTTGAAGATTAACTTCAAAAATCCGAGATAATTGATCGGTTTTTCCCCAGTTGAATTACAATAAAAGTTGAACGATAAAATAAACCGATTTGAACAATTTAGATTCAGGATTAACACGGATGCAAACCCTAGAAAAACCAACCCCATCTCTTCTGGATACCCCCTTAACCATTGGGAGAAAAACCTTTAAATCTCGGTTAATGACGGGAAGCGGGAAATATCGCAACCTCCAACAAATGCAAGATAGTATTGCAGCGAGTGGCTGTGAAATTGTCACCGTTGCTGTTAGACGAGTCCAAACCCAAGCTCCCGGACATGAAGGATTAGCTGAAGCCATTGATTGGAATAAAATTTGGATGCTTCCGAATACCGCCGGATGTCAAACCGCCGAAGACGCCATTCGGGTAGCCAGATTAGGGCGGGAAATGGCAAAATTATTAGGACAGGAAGACAATAATTTTGTCAAATTAGAAGTGATTCCTGATAGTAAATATTTGCTTCCTGACCCGATTGGAACCTTAGAAGCCGCCGAACAATTAGTGAAAGAAGGCTTTGCGGTGTTACCGTATATTAACGCCGATCCACTCTTAGCGAAACGATTAGAAGAAGTTGGCTGTGCAACGGTAATGCCATTAGGATCTCCCATTGGTTCAGGACAAGGAATTAGGAACGCTGCCAATATTGCCATTATTATCGATAATGCCAAAATTCCGGTTGTTGTGGATGCGGGCATTGGTGCGCCCAGTGAAGCCACATTAGCTATGGAAATGGGGGCGGATGCGTTATTAATTAATTCAGCGATCGCTTTAGCCCAAAATCCAATCGCTATGGCAAAAGCGATGGGAATGGCTACCGAAGCCGGACGTTTAGCTTATCTGGCCGGACGCATCCCTGTTAAAACCTACGCTGAAGCTTCTTCCCCCTTAACAGGTACAATTACCAGTTAATGTTTCCCTTTTGTGTAAATTTTTGTTATGGTTGATCCCAGATAGTAATCTATGGATTTTTACTCATGCCTTATACAAAAGAAGAGGGTGGACGCCTAAATAACTTCGCGGTGGAACCTAAAGTTTATACAGCCGAACCCCCGACCAGTTCACAAAAACGGAATTATCTGATTGCGGGTATTGCCGGGATTGTCTTAGTGGGGGGTTTAGTCGTCCTCGCTGCTTCCATATCCTAAAATATCAACGTTTCAGTCCAGGTGGGTTTTGGGAATTTTTTTGTTAATCTCAAAGATACAATTGAACTCGTCCTTATGGAAAATAGGGAATTTTAAGAGTAGGGGCGGGTTCTGTGAAAATTTTTACTATTCTTAAATAACCGTTAAAAAGTCGCCTCCTCCTGAGCCAGAACAACTTGATAGAAGAAAAGAAGTAGAGGTGTAATGGCTTAATGATTGACAATGGCGACGAGCAACAATTCTTCCATTCTATTCTCGGAAACTGATCAGCAAACTTATCATCGTTTACAACAGGCGCTACGTTTACAACTTCGCCATCAAATTTTTATTGCGGTTTGTGATAACTTAAAGTTGCGGAATTATCTGATACTCCAATTAGAAAAAGATTTGTTAGCCAAAAATCAGACAGTCTCAACCGCGCAACACAGTTTAAATTCCCCGCTTTTCTCACCCTTAATTAATTTAAAACTGGATTTAAACGATCCTAATCCCTTTGAAGCAATTACCCAATGGTATGCTCAAAATTCATCTAATTCTGACCCTAAATCTTTGCTCGGATTTCAAATTTTAGGCGTTGAACATCTCACCCGCCAACCTCCGGCGATGCAATGGTCATTTTTACGGCATTTACGCACCCTAGAACAGCATCTTGAGAGCTTAGAATGTAGCTTAGTGCTGTGGATTTCTTCCCCTTGGTTATGCTGTATCCAACAATCTGCACCGGAGTTTTGGCGCAGACGAACCGGAGTGTTTCACTGGATGAGTGATCCAACCCCCAGTGATTTAGAATCAGAGACGATTCCCTTAGATTCTCCTGGGGTTGCTGCACACCGAGACGAGACAATATCTGATCCTTTAAAACAACTCCTGGATCAGATTCAGCACCTGCAACGACAGTCCGACACTTTCTCCCTGCGCCAAGCCTATCGCCAATTAGGAACAATTTACCGCGATCGCATTTTAGCTGGAGAAAATTCAGAACTCAACTACACCCTTGCCATTCAAGCCCATGAAAAAGCCTTAGAGATTGTCCCAGAAACCGAGTTGTTGTTAAATCATTCCCCTAATTCGATTGATATCTGTAATGACTTAGGAACCTTGTATTGGATGCGATTTCGCCAACGAGTTCCAGAGAAACATTCTTCAGCCGATGTGGTTTCCGATTTAGAACAAAGCATTATTTTCTATCAAAATGCTTTGATGAAAATTAACCCCGAAGTTCAACCCCACCTGATCATCAAAATCCAAAAAAACCTAGGAACAGCCTACAGTGATTTAGCCACCCTACGAGATCCCATTGAAAACTTAGAACAATCCTTGATTGCCTATACAGAAGCCTTATCTTGCTTCAAGCTGAACAACAGTAAAATTGATGCTTCTGACATCCAAGATTATGCCACGATTCAAAATAACCTCGGAACCACCTATTGGAAACTCGCCCAACAAACTCACCCCATTCCTCACCTCAAAGCCGCCATTGCTGCCTATACTGAGGCGATGGAATTTTATACCCCGCAACAAGACCCCCTCAACTATGCCCTCCTCCAAACCAACTTAGGAACCGCCTATTGGACACTCAGCCAATATCAACCCTCAGCTAAATTGCTCCTGCAAGCTATTCATGCCTATCATCAAGCCTTAACCTATCGCACCAGCGCATCAGCCCCCATTGCCTGTGCAGCCACCTATAATAACTTGGGCATAGCCTATTGGCATTTAGCCAACCACTATCAGAAGTCAGAGATTCGTGCTAAATTCTTTAAAAGGGCAATTGCAGCCTATCAAAAGGCGCTCTCAATTGCATCCGCTCTGAGTCCAACCCAACTCACCTTTGATCCGTTAGCGACTCATAATAACCTAGGGCTTACGCATTACCAGCTTGCCACAGACTCGAACTTCCCCCTGAGCAAAGCTACTCGAATTTCTCTATTAGAAGTCGCACTCAAACACCATATTCAAGCTGATATTAATGGGTCTAGTCAGCTAGAAAAACAACGGCCAACAGAGGGTGTTATCCCTAACTCAAAGATCACCGAACATCATCAAACGACGTTGAGTTATTTGCTCAGAACCATTCGCGCCTTCTACAATGAGTTTGGGTTACAGGGACAAAATCAGGCTTTATCTCAAATTCCAGGTCATCTACTACCTGAAATATTACGCGCTCTGTAACGCAATACAACTAAATTGACATTTTGTTAGGTGTAGGTTCAACTTTTCCATTAACATTGAGATGTCTATTTAGTATTCTTGCTCAACCTTCTGCTCGATATGGGTGGTTATGGCATCTGCAAAGATTCTCGTGGTCGATGATGATCCGGCAATACGGAACTTAATTAGTCGCTATCTCAGCCAACAAGACTATCAAGTTGACACGGCGGGTGATGGCCATTCGGCATTGGAAAGGTTTGAACAGTTCAATCCTGACTTAGTAGTATTGGATCTCAATTTACCCGATACCACAGGTTTAGCATTATGCCGAGAAATGCAAAGTCGAACCAGTGTATTTATTTTAATGCTAACCAGTGAAAAAGATCCCAAACTCGGGTTAAAGGAGGGAGCAGATGACTTTGTAACAAAACCCTTTGATTTAGAAGAGTTAAACCTTCGCATCAAAGCGATTTTGAAGCGTCAACGAACTCCGGTACAAACACAACCCAAAAGTTTAGTTTATGGGGATTTAACCATTGATCCTAATCGTCGTGAGGTTTATATTCGGGGTGAAATCATCCCACTGAGTGCATTAGAATTTGATTTGCTGTATTGTTTAGCTCGTAAACCCGGTCGAGCTTGGCGACGGGCTGAATTATTGCAAGAAGTATGGGATTATGAGTATGAAGGAGAGCAGCGCGTCGTTGATGTTCATATCGGTCAGATTCGTAAAAAAATCGAACCTGATGCGGATAAACCTTCTTTTATTAAGACTATTCGGGGTGTGGGATATATGTTTGATCGACGCACCACAGAACGTCAATAATTAAAGATAATTATCATTAATTGTTAACGGTTTGTAGGTGAACATAATTGTCCAATTCAAAGGGGAGCTACTGATATTAAGGTTTTGAATATTATCCTCTTTTATACCCTCTATTCATTCTGAGGAAATGAGGACAAAATTCAACTCTTTAATGAGTATAAAAGTGTTTAGCTTATCCTTTTAGTCACCTCTTCGTTTAACCCTCTTGTTATGACATCGGCAAAAATTCTTGTAGTTGATGATGATCCGGCAATCAGGAATTTAATTAGTCGCTATCTTAGCCAACAGAACTACCAACTGGAGGTTGCATCCGACGGCGATTCAGCGTTAAAGGCATTTGAACAGTTCAACCCGGATTTAGTGATTTTAGATTTGAATTTGCCCGATACCACAGGTTTAGCATTATGCCGAGAAATGCAAAGTCGAACCAGTGTATTTATCTTAATGCTAACCAGTGAACAAGATCCTAAACTGGGGTTAAAACAAGGAGCAGATGACTTTGTAACCAAACCCTTTGATTTAGAAGAATTAACCCTTCGGATTCAAGCCATTTTGAAGCGCCATCGCTCAACATCTAACAAAGAACGTCAGAGTTTAACCTATCGAGATTTAATGATTGATCCTAATCGACGAGAAGTTTATCTTAAAGGTGAATTAGTCACTTTAAGTGCGTTGGAATTTGATCTGCTATATTGTTTAGCGAGTAAACCGGGTCGAGCTTGGGAACGCAAAGAACTATTACAAAAAGTTTGGGGCTATCAAGATGAGAGTAGTGAAGGGGTACGGGTGATTGATGTTCATATTGGTCAAATTCGGAAAAAAATTGAACCCGACCCTAAAAATCCTTCCTTTATTCAAACGGTTAGAAGTGTTGGTTATCGATTTGATTGATTGATGAGTAAACAGTTGTCAAGGACTCTCTACTCAGTCTATCCCCCGGAACCGAAAGGGTGCACCTGTTGATGCAACACCTTAGATTCGATCCGGATGCCGACAAAATTAGGTAATGGTTTCTTTATCCCCCTGTTGCTGATTCACCTGAAACAACTGCACAGAAGTATTTTTCTTCCTAAGACTGAAATAGGGTTTCCTGATAAACACGAGCCGCTTGATGATAAGTGCTCGATGCTTCTGGGGTGTTGCTATTTCCATTCTGCAACAAAAAAAGCGACAGGGCTGCGGAAAAAACCCGATCTTGATCCCAGTCTGGGTGGGTCTCCAGATAGCCCTGGAGGGATTCGTGCAGCGTTTCAGGAATTTCGGTCAAGATGCTTACACTTGTGTTCATGAAACTGCTCTCATCGGTGTTGGTACAGGACAATGCACAATTTCAACATCAGGGATGGGTTGGGACTCAATTTCCCCCTCAGCCCTAAAAGTTGAAATTGGGTAGTCGATTCATTTTGTGCGATCTAGGGGTAGGGTTGTCAATGTTGCAAACTGTTACAACCTGTCACGAAGTTTCTATTCAGTCACGAAAGAATCGATATTTGACCTGCTATTTCTGTTACAAAAGTTCATAAACAACTCGTTTTTCTCATCCTTTTCCCTGGGATAGGCAAAATCCCCAATTCCACCAGCAGGCTGCAACCTCACGTCTTCTCTTGTGGAAAACTCTGCTTTACCTGGGGAAAACGTTGCGCTTCACTGTGGAAAACCTGTGGAATCGGTGGGGAAAATTTGCGATAACGATAAGAATTTTAAAGATTGCACAGACTCAACACAGGAGACCGGATTAAAGCTCTAAAAACAGCATCAAATCCAGTTGCAATTCCTGGGGGAGAAAGTCTAGCTATAAACCCCATCAATTAAAAGTATTATTCATTGGATCTGATTCAAAGAACTCATGCGTTAAATTTGAGATTTTTCTGAATAAAAAACAATTTATCTTTGATGATCTATGATCAATTTTTGATCTGTGTCTGAACAGTTTAGAAGATTTCCTGGGGAGCAAAAATCAGATTGCCGTTATAGAGGATCATCAGGGATAACAGATCACGATTAACAGAGAAGTTTTTGTCCTTTGTGGAGCAGCCTCAGAAATTTTCTGGGATCAATTGGGGATAGATGATGAACCGTTGATCTTATATAATAATTAAGACTGAATCAATGAAAACTCTCATGTCCAGTTTTGTAAACGAGCAAATTTAGTGATAAATTGTCAGGGTTTAACCCTAACTCGTGATGATGCTGCAAAACTTGACGCTCAGTCGGTTAGGATAGGGATCTGTTTTTTTAGATCTGATGGATTCAGATCGGTTAAAGTCAAAGCATCATTGATCCATTATCCAGGGAACTGCTCTGTGCTGTTCACCCTTGCCACCTGTCTCCTGTTTCCTATCTTCTACTATGCCCAAGCTACGTCAATCTTCATTTCGCCGGATTCTACTGACGCAGATTTTACTGCTTAGTCTTCCTGTGCTGCTTGTGGGAGAGTATGTTACTTATAGAAAAGCTCGTTCTGGTTTATTAGAAACAGCCCGTTTTAATTTAACAGAGAGTGCTACTAAAAAAGCACAAACCCTTGAGGAATGGACTGCTTCTATCCAGTCTAATTTGAGGATTGCAACGGACAATATTGTTTTACAATCAGGGAAAACTCAACAGTATTCTGTTTTTCTTTCCCAGCTTAAAGGGCAAATGTTTCCTGTGGTCAATTGTCTACAATTGACTAATCTGCAAACAGAACAAGTGGTTGCGAGTACCTGTGGAAAACAGCCCATCTATTCTATCCCTAAAAATTTCTGGCCTTTACAAAAGCCTCAAAACTCTCAGATTTATATTAATTATTTAGCTCCTGAAGTAGATTCACAGCAGTCAGATTGGCAGAATCAAGTTAGATTAGTATTTAGTTCTCCAGTTTATATTAATCAGAATAAAAATAAAAGCGTATTAAAATATGCGTTAAGTTTGCAATCAACCTTATATTTAGAAGCCAAAGATCGTCCTAAATCTTTAACAGGATTTACAGTGATTATTGATCAAGGGGGAACTATTATCAGTCATCCTAACATTGATCAAGTGGGGCGAAATATTGAAGAAGAAACAGATTCTGATCGATTAAATAACTTATTATCTAATGCTTTAGCAGAGAATAAAAATTCTTATATTCATTTATTTTCTTTTGATAAATCCGGTCGGGAACTTTTAGCAGGATATGATGCAATTCCTAGCCCAATTACCCAAGAAAAGGATAATCAGTGGGTGGTTTTAGCGGTTGTTGATTTAGACGATGCTTTATCAGGATTAAGAGATATTAAGTCTTTGTTAATTTCATTAATTTTATGTTTGGTTATTGCCAGCATTATTGCAGCCCTTTATATTTCCAGAGATTTAGCTTATCCATTAGAAAAGTTGAGAGATTATGCCCTCAAAGCTAATGATTTAGATGCTCCGGGTAATGTTCCTCGAAATCTTAAAATTCGAGAATTTAATCAATTAGCTGAAGCTCTGAATACAATGGTCGGGAGTCTTAGAGCAAGAGCGCAAGCTTTAGAGTATGCGTCCAAAGAAGCCAAAGTTGCTAATCGATTGAAAAATGAATTTTTGCGAGTTGTTTCTCACGAATTAAGAACCCCTTTAAATGGGATTATTAATTCAATTAACTTAATTCAAGATGGATTTTGTGATACCCAAGAAGAAGAGGACGATTATCTTCAAATTGCCTATGATTCCAGCAAACATTTATTAAATTTAGTTGATGATATTTTAGATATTGCTTTAATTGAAGAAGGCAAGTTGTCGGTCATGCTTGAACCAACGGATTTAGAACAAACCCTGAAAGATGCGGTGAATTTAAAAATGGTAGATATTCAACAAAAAGGCTTAACCATTGCTCTACCCATTCTAAATAAACCGATTATTGTTCACGCTGATCCTGATAAGTTAAAACAAGTTTTTATTAATATTATTGACAATTGCGTCAAGTTTACGAAGTCTGGAGGAATTACAATGGCAACCTGCATTGAATCTATCTCAAATTCCCCCGAAAATTCTGATACTAATCCTTTTGAAATAACGGAAGATGAACCCCGCTCAAAATCCGCTTTAATCCGGTATCAAGTTATGGTAACAATTAAGGATACGGGAATTGGAATTGCGCCCGAACAACAGGAAAAAATCTTTCAACCGTTTGCGATGGTGGATGGTTCAACGACACGGGAATTTGGGGGAATTGGATTAGGTTTAGCGATTTCCCGGAGTTTAATGCAAATGATGGGGGGTTATATTGTTCTCGATAGTGCGGGATTAAATCAAGGAACAAGTGTGATGATTGGAATTCCTTTGTCCGATACTGATGTTAAATCGCCGGAAAATCAAGATTCAATTTCTCCTCCTAAAGTTAACTCAGTTTCAACTTAGGAATGAAAAATCAATAACTTGTAAATGTTCCCTACTCTAATAAAATAGGCTGTCCATCTGCTTTTAACGATTCACTCAACGCACACAAAACATTAACTAATTCTGCACCAACCCAGCCGGAAGAAATGGGGGAAGGTTGATGATTCTGAATCGAATTGAGAAAGCGATCACAAACTTGAGCTAAAGGTTCACGGCGTTCAATAGAAATAATTTCTTGATTTAATCCAGCCGCTTTCCAAGTATTATCAATTCGATTAAAATAACCGTGTTGTAAAGTAAGAGGTGCTTCTGATTGGAGTTCATCAAAAATTAAGGTTCCCTGAGTTCCAACTGCTGCTAAACGACGCTGTTTGTCAGGATTTAGCCAACACAAATGTAGAAACGCTTGAAATCCACTGGGATAGGCTAAATTAGCGATCACTAAATCCGATAACCCTGATTCAGGTTGTAACCAAACCGTTCCAGTCGCTTTAACTTTGATGGGTTTTTCCCCTAACCAATGGTTAAAAATTCCAATATCATGAATGGCTAAATCCCATAACGCATCAACATCTTGTCGGACAGGCTCTAAATGTGTTCGGGTGGCGTAACCATAGCGTAATTCTCCTAATTTTCCTGATTGAATAACCCTTTGACCCTCTTCTACAGCCGGATGAAATAAATAAGTATGATCCACAAAAAGTTGCTTCTGTTTTTGTTCTGCTAATTCACACAATTGCAAAGATTCAGAAACACTTAAAGTTAAAGGTTTTTCTGTAAAAACATGACATCCATTTTTTAAAGCGGCTGAAATTAAAGAAAAATGTGTTACCGCCGGAGTCGCAATTACAACGGCATCTAAATTCGGTAAATTCCAAATGGTTGATCCATCCGTTACTAACCTGACCGTTTCAGGGAGTTGAAATCGTTCTCTAACAGCTTGTAAACCTTCGGGATTAGAATCTACGATCGCCACAATTTGAGAGTCAGGATGTTGCTGGAAGTTACGGATTAAATGAACACCCCAACGACCTGCACCAAAGATAGCAATATTAATTGGATGAGTCATAGAAATTCAGGGTATATTTTGTCAGTTATCAGTTGTCAGTTATTAGTTGTTCAGTGTTTAAGGGATTAATGCTGAAGAGTTGTCAGATTTTGGGTATCTACTAAAGAAAGAAATGCAACTTGAGCCGCCGCTTGTTCAGCCGATTTAATTGACCGTCCCGTTCCTTCACCCAGTTTACGACCTTTTAACCAAACTTCTGCGGTAAAACGTTCTTCATCATTATGAATTTGGCGATTTTGCTGCACCTTATATTCGGGCAAAATTTTATGATGGCTTTGCGTCCATTCCTGTAAGGCAGCTTTATAATTATGACGAGCCGGATCTCGAATAATCTCTGCGGCTCGTTGTCGAAAATGGGGATCTAACCAAGGACGAATTAAGGTTAAATCGTGAGTCCCAAGATATAATGTTGCTAACACCGCTTCAAAACAGTCCGCCAGACGAGATTCTTCCCCAGCTTTATCCCGCATTGCACTACCGGCGGCGAGCAAAAATTGGGACATTCCGTAATAATCTGCGATTTCTGCTAAGGTGCGATCGCTCACTAAAATTGAACGAATTGCCGCAAATTCTCCGACCGGACAGTGGGGATAAACTTCAAATAGCAACTCAGATGCCACCAACCGCACCACCGAATCTCCGACAAATTCCAATTGTTCATAATTGGCTTCTGCTGACAATGTAGGGTGAGTTAAAGCCAAATCTAACAAGTCCCAGGGAATGGGAGCCTGATTAGAAAGTCCCAAACGTTGGATCAGCTTTTGTAACTGGCGTTTTCGATTTGGATAGCCAAGAGTCATAAGTGTGAAAGTAGAACAGGCATCTTGCCTGTCAATCAAGTCAGGTGTGTGTCACAGGCATCTTGCCTGTTAGTCAAAAAGGGAGGGAAAGAGTCAGACATAAGCCGGGTTCTGTTATCCAGGCTGAAATCAGCTTTAGATGGCGATTATCTATCTGGGATGTCTGTTACCAAACACCTCTAGCGGTACCACTTTTGATCGGAACGGGAAAAAGACCAACCTTAGTTCCTCCGACCTTGCTCCCAACCGGGGTTTACCGAGCCAACGCCTCACGACGTTGCTGGTGCGCTCTTACCACACCTTTGCACCCTTACCCCTTATCAGTTATCAGTTATCAGTTATCAAAAGATTGACTGTTCACGGTTGACTGTAAAAAGGCGGTATCTTTCTGTGGCACTATCCTCACGATTACTCGCACTGGGCGTTACCCAGCAAGTTTGGTCTTTCGGGAGCCCGGACTTTCCTCAGACTCTTAACAAGTCCGTAATCGCCTGCGCTTACTCTTTACCCCCTTTCCCATACTACTGCAACTGTTCTCCAGTTGATAGCATTTCCCCATAGACGAGAAGCTGACTAATCCGTTAGCATCGATTCCCCAGACAAGTTTAAATCCCTGAAAGAGATTCGTGGTTATAACAAAACAGCGATCGCCCTAACAAAGATTACATTTGTATTATGTTTTTAACAAACAGTAAAACGCAGATGAATAGGACTCTCCTATACTTAGGGTGATAAGTAAAGATTATATAAAAAGGCAAGCTAGTAGCTTTTCACGGATCATCTCAAAATTTTTGAAGCCATAGCTTTGACGAAGAATTAATTTGATTCGGTTGTTTAATCCCTCCATGACTCCACTGGTTGTTCGATATTGTTCGTTTTGGCTGACTTGTTCTACAGTTAATTCTTTAACTCTTTCATAGATATATTCTTCATAACGAATGATGTAATTCCTTTAATAGTTCTAACTTAAGAACAACAAAACCTTCTTTTTCTTGGCAACTGAACACCGTAATATTCGGGAGGGTGAGTAAGACTTCCAAATCATTTGTCTTTGGGGATTAATTTCCCCCTTTCATCTGCCTTTATCACGGTGTACAAGCTGAGGTTTTATTACAAGAATTAAACCGCTAGAGAATTATCCAGCAGGCGGACTCGGAAATTATTGGCGAAAATCTGCAAGAAACGCGGCGGTAGAATACCCACGATTTTACTCAAACCCAAAAGGTGATCGGCAAAAATCACTGTGGGATTTTGTAGAATTTGTTCGGGAAAACGAGCCAAATTTAGCAGTCTTAGAGCCGACGGGTATTCATTATAGTCGCATCTTCTATCAGATTTTAAAGGGTGAGGGAGTTGAGGTTAAATGGGTCGGTCACATGGAGCTTAAACGCTATCGTGAGGGAAAAAATTTACCCGGCCACGGGAAAAACGATGCGGTGGATGCGTTGGCAATGGCGGCTTATCCGTTTGACCCGGAACATTTTTTATATTCTATTATCGCTCCCCCTTTCTCCTGTTGATGTCTAATTCCGTCCCCAGCCCTGGCTATGCGCTCGCTTCGTGGTCTTGTGCTCAGGTGCGATGCCGACAGGCGGCGGCTACGCCATCGCTTCGTCGAACTCACGTTAACTTGCTTTACTCAGAATTACTTAAGCGGTTTAAACGCTAAACTTTTTAAAGCCCTACTGAGTTCCTTAATCTTGGTAGGGTTTTAAAAATAGGGTAATTTCCAAAGTAGAGTAAAATGTGAAGCGTGTGGATAACATCATCGCTTGATACCGTATTAACGCCCACTGCCATTGCTTTGGGGAACTTTGATGGCTTACATCGTGGTCATCAACAGGTGATTCAGCCGATTTTAAAGCGACACTCACCTTTAGATTCCCGACAACGGACAGAGATGCTTTTAACGAACCCCGTCACCCTGTTGACGTGGGATAGAGGGCTGTTGGATAACAATTTAGGAGAATCTCAACCCTGTTATAGTACAGTGGTAACGTTTCATCCCCATCCTCAAGAATTTTTTACAGGTCAACCCAAAAAGTTACTCACCCCCTTAGATGAAAAAGCTGAATGGTTAAAAACAATGGGGGTAGAACAATGGGTGTTGTTACCGTTTGATGAACAAATGGCAACCTTAAGTCCGAGGGAATTTGTTGAAAGAATTTTAATTCAAAAATTGCAACCTCGTTGTATTAGTGTAGGATTTGATTTCCGCTTTGGAAAAAAGCGAACGGGAACAGTGAAGGATTTAGAAAAAATTGCCGGACATCACGGAATTAAAGTTAAAACAGTTCCTTTATATTTATGTGAAAATGGGGAACGAATTAGCAGTTCAGAAATTCGCACGTCTTTAGAAAAGGGTGCAATTCGTCGCGCCAATCAATTATTAGGAAGATCCTATCATTTAGTCGGTTCAGTGGTTCAGGGTCAACAGTTAGGACGAACCATCGGATTTCCGACTGCTAATTTACACCTCCCCCCAGAAAAGTTTTTCCCTCGGTCTGGAGTTTATGCGGTGAAAGTCTCAGAAACCGAAAATAATGCTAATTTGGGATTAGTAAATCATCCGGGGGTGATGAATATTGGCTGTCGTCCAACGGTCGCAGGTCAAACCATCACTGTCGAGGTTCATTTATTAAATTGGTCAGGAGATTTATATGGGAAAACCTTAAAGGTTAGCCTAGAAGAATTCTTGCGACCGGAACAGAAATTCCCCTCTTTAGAGAGTCTCACAACTCAAATTCAAGCTGACTGTTTACACGCAACAGAGGTGTTAGCAGTGGAGTCACAGAAATAAGCAGGGGAAGTAGGGACAAGGGGATAAGGGGACAAGGGGAAAGGGGAAAAGAGAAGAGGGAAGAGGGGACAAGGGGAAGAGGGGAAATTATGAACGTCTGACTCGTGACTAACTAACGGCTAACTCTTACACTGATAACTGATAACTGATAACTGATAACTGATAACTGATAACTGTTAATATGAAAGAACGAATTGAACGTCTAAAACACAATTTAAGCCGGACGATTGTAGGAAAAGAAGATGCTATTCGGCTAACGTTAGTTGCCTTATTAGCGGGAGGTCATGCGTTATTAGAAGATGTACCGGGTGTGGGAAAAACCTTACTCGCAAAATCCCTCGCGCGTTCCATTGCGGGACAATTTCAACGGATTCAATGTACACCGGATTTATTACCGACAGATATCACCGGAACCAATATTTGGAACCCCCGCACGGGAGAGTTTGAATTTCTCCCTGGGCCAATTTTTACCAATATTTTATTAACGGATGAAATTAACCGAGCAACCCCTCGAACTCAGTCCGCGTTATTAGAAGTCATGGAAGAACGACAAGTCACCGTTGATGGGGTATCTCGGTTTGTTCCTAAACCGTTTTTTGTGATAGCGACTCAAAACCCCATTGAATATCAAGGGACATTTCCTTTACCGGAAGCCCAAATGGATCGATTTTTATTATCCTTAACGTTAGGATATCCCAGCGAAGCCGAAGAATTGCAAATGTTACAACGATTATCCGATGGGATAAGCGTTGAGGAATTAGAACCTTGTATTTCTCAGGATGAAGTCTTAGAACTGCAACACTGGTGTCATCAAGTTAAAATGGAAACTTCGTTACAACAATATATTCTCAATTTAGTGAGAGCTACAAGAGAATCAGAAGAAATTACATTAGGAGTAAGTCCTCGTGGCGCAATTGCTTTACATCGAGCCACACAAGCCTTAGCCTTTTTATTAGGAAGAGATTATGGCACACCCGATGATGTGAAATATCTCGCACCTCATGTTTTATCCCATCGTTTAATTCCAGCCGGAGGAAGACGGTCAAAAACAATTATTGAACAGTTATTAAGAACAGTTCCTATACCCTAAGTTGTGAGGCGTTCAGGGTTCTTTAGGATGCACTCAAGCGCAACAACGGTTACAATAAAAACGCATAGTAGTGAGTGTTTACCGTTGTTAAGCTATGACTGAACTACTTCGACAAGCGATTGCTCAAATTGAAAAACTTCCACCCGATCAGCAGGATGCGATCGCTGCTTGGAGATTATCTGTTAGTATTGGAAAGCAAATTATCGAAAAGCTATCTTTAAGAATTATGTATATTAGACATCTCCGAAAATCTCCAAATGCCCTCTATCGCTACTTTTGGAATCTCTAGCACTCCTGTGCCGGCTTCTCCAAAAGTAACGGATTCATAGGCTTTTTCAGTCACATTAATAATAACTAATGAATTTTATCTCTGATATACAATTATTTCTCAAAAGAATTCTGGGCAATTCTTAGATGGTAATACAATCGCTCCTATTCGCCATCTTATTAATCCACATACTGTCAAGATTACTGCTTCATAATTTTGCCTCTTTAACTGAAATCTTTCTGAAGCAACTCGATAAATTTTTATCAGTCTTATTAAATGTTCAACTACAATCCTTTGTTGGGCTTTTAACCGATTTTCTTCTCGCTTTTCCGCCGACATCTCTTGATTCCTCGGTTTCTTATACGGTGTATTAATTGCTGTTTCTCCTACATAAGCTTTATCCCCTCTGTATTTTTGATTATTCCCCAATTCCTGGCTTCTTTCTCTCCACAATTTCAGATCACTTGTTGCTCCGGTATAACCCACAGCTACATCCACTATTTCTTTTCCATTTGGCATGACAATGACTTGATTTTTAAAGGTATGTGTCTTTTTCTTTCCTGAGTAATATTTTTTCTGCTCTTCATTGTCTGTTGGTCTTTCCCTGGGCTGTTCATAGCTATCTACTACTAACTCAAATTCCACCAGAATTTTTTCTACCCACTCCCAATCACTCTCGTTTTTTTTTACTTGCTCTAGCAAACTCGCTGGTAGTAATTCTCTCAAGATTTTTATCCAGTTATGGAAAATATCATTCGCTGTTGATTCACTGACTTCAAACTGTAACCCTAACATTTGAAATGTCGGCATTTGATGCAGATAAATTAGAGTCAGTAAGATTTGTTCCTCCACAGATAATTTCTGCCGACGACCCCCACCTGCTTTAATCAACCTGATTTTAGTTTTTTCTTTTTCCTGTCGTTTTTCTTCTTCTAATAACTCCGCAGCTTGAATGAGTTCTATCATCTGTTCATATTCCATCCCTAATAGCCTTTTTGCTTGCTGGGGATTCTTGTCCAGATAGTCTCTTAATTTACTCATCTCTAATCCGGGGTAAAATTTAATTTTATCATCTTTTTACCCCTCCTTTTTTCTATTTTGGAGATGTCTAATGAGGTCTATCTGAGTGCAGTTTCAATCTGGGAAGCAATTGTCAAGCACCAGTTGGGCAAGCTACCTTTGCCGGAGCCACCCGAAACATATTTACCTAAACAGCGCGATCTGCATCAAATTGCCAGTCTTGCTCTTGATGAAAGTAGCGTGGTTCAATTGGCTAAACTGCCCCCATTACACCGTGATCCATTTGACAGAATTGGGAAGAATTTGAAGCAGAATATGAAGAATTATTCTCATCTGTGATGGGAGCACCAGCCAAAAGATTTAGAATGGCATTGGGAGCCTTAATCATTAAAGAAAAATTAGGGATAAGTGACAGATCCGACGGACTTAAAAATTTTAAATCAAGCCAGAGAACAAACGGAAAAAATCATTGATAGTTTGTATAAAAGCCGTCAGGATAAATCAGAGAAGAAACCTAGAACTTATAGAAAGAAAGCCAGAAAAGACTACCTAGAAATAGCCAAACAACGCCGACCTTCCCGACAAAAAAGACGAAAGGCAGTTAAAAAACAACTGCAATATATTAAACGAAACTTAGGACATATAGACCAACTTATCGCCAATAGAGCAACGCTGGATAGCTTAAATAACAAGCAATATAAGAGTTTATTAGTAATATCAGAAGTTTACCGTCAACAGCAATGGATGTTTGATAATAACAAACAGGGCAAATTTGGGCAAGGGAAAAGAAGATTTAGCCTGAATCGGATTATGAATAAACTAGCTCATACTTCCGAAACGGCAATTGCTATTACTTTTTTAGTCATGAATCTCTCTGCCATTCTTAGGCAGATTTTGGTGTCAATTTTTTTAGTCAATTACTTTTTTCGAGTCATTGATTATCATAACTTATCGGTTAACTTCTTTCCTCAAAAAAAAACTGATTTACCCTTCTAACTTCATTCGCTAGTTCATCATTCGTTTCCTTTTCTGTTACTTTTTCAGCAAGCCCTATGTAGCAGCACAACCCAACCATACCTTAGTGCGGACGGAACAGAGCTTATCGGTGAGAGTTCAAGGTTATCTGTCGCCACACAACTTTACCTTTATCTCCCATCCTAAACTACACTAACTCAATGGAGTTGCAAGTTCATCCTTGAGAAAATCAATAAAGCATCTTAACTTGGCGGGTAAAAATCTTCTTCTTGAATCTAAATTTAACCGATTGCATAACGAGTAAATTGGCGTTTGAAAGGGGAATGAAAACCCAGAATAATATCGGAAGTCGGTACACCCATTTCAACTAATCTCTCGGCAACGGAGTCTTCTGTCCCGTTATATTGAATCCAAATTTTGCCCTCTTGAATATCAAAGTGCATTACAGGGCCAAATACTCGCTTATCTCCTTGCCAACCGACATAGGCGAGTTGATAATGGTCATGTTCACTATCAAATATTAATTCTGCCTTTACCGTATCCGTAGTCATTGCAATCTGAGCGTGTTCGGTCAAAATTTGTTTAATATATTGGCGATAATATTCTACTTTATCCATTGCTTAATTTCCTCCAATTTGGGATTGTAAATTATCAACCTGACTTGATAACGTCTCAAAGCACGTTGGATGAAAGCAAGTTGAAAAAAATCTTCATAAGTTTCAGAAGGAATTGCTAAATAAACAATCCGCTCAGGTTCTTGTTCTTCAAGAGCCTGACAATAGTTAAGATATTGCCCCAAGGCCGTATGAAAGGCACTAATATCAGAATCTCCAATAAAGCTTTTAATTTCTACAGCAATTTTTTCAGAATCTCGTTCTGCGCCGATGGCACTTTCTGCCGCTAAATCAATTTGTAATTTAACAGCTTCACTAATACGAATCGTTAAAGGGTCATGAGTAATATTCCATCCATCTTTGATCAAGGCATTTCTAACCTGTTGATGGAAAATATCTTTAGCCATTGTGGATGCTGTCATCCTGATCAAGATTAACTTTAGTTTATCATAAAATCCCCGGAAAGTCTATTCATGTAGCAATACCCTAATTGGGGAGGCGTGAACGCCTCTTTAAGATGCGCTAAAGCGCAACAACTTCTACTTTAGTGAGCCCTGAAGGGCTCTATTGTTTGCCTGAGCATAGCAAAATCGGGGCTAAATGTGTTAAAGTTAAATTATATCTTTATCAAAATTATTTGACAAAACGTCAAATAATAAAACATTAAGAAATTCCAGTGAAACTAAGTTTAAAAACTCGAATCAAGTTAAATTACTCATCGATGAACTGATCGAGATAAACATGGAATTTTTGTCCGATACTGTGGTTTTGTCACGGATTCAATTTGCCTTGACTGCAATTTTCCATATGCTATGGCCAGTGCTAACAACTGGAATGGCAATTTATTTAGTCATTGTTGAAGGCTTATGGCTAAAAACTCGCAATCGAGACTATTATTATCATGCTCGATTTTGGTCAAAACTCTATGTGCTTAACTTTGGAATTGGCGTAGCATCCGGTTTACCGATGGAATTTCAATTTGGCACAAACTGGGCGCCCTTTTCAGAAGCCGTCGGAGATTTTTTTGGTAGTATTTTAGGCTTTGAAGGCTCGATGGCGTTCATGCTAGAAGCCGGATTTTTAGGAATTATGCTATTTGGCTGGGAGCGAGTTAATCCCCGGATTCATTACCTAGCAACTATCATGGTCGCATTTGGGGCGAATCTTTCTACCTTCTGGATTTTAACCGCTAATTCCTGGTTACAAACGCCATCGGGTACAGAATTAGTTAACGGTAAATTTATCGTTAATGACTACTTTCAAGCCATTCTAAATCCATTTATGGCGAAAAGTTTTCTCCATATGTTTTTCGCCACCCTAGAAACCTCCCTATTTGTAATTGGTGGAATTAGTGCTTGGTATATTCTGAATCAACGTCATCCTGCTTTTTTTGCTAAGTCTTTCAAAATTGTCTTAGCGGCGACGATTGCAGTCACTCCCCTACAAATTTATATTGGGCATTTAAGTGCTGAACAAGTCTATCATTATCAACCGACTAAATTAGCGGCAATTGAGGCAAAATGGGAAACGACTCCCGCCGGAGAAACTGCTGATTGGACGCTGTTAGCCTTCCCGAATGAAAAAGCCCAAAAAAATGATTGGGAATTGTCAATCCCCAACGGTTTAGGATATGTATTAGAGTTTAAAAAACAACTCTCTGAACCCGTTTTAGGATTAAAAGCTTGGAAACCTGAAGACCGTCCTCGGATGGTGGGATTGATTTATTATGCCTTTCGGATTATGAGTGGAATTGGTTTCTTTTTAGCAGGTTTAATGCTAGTCAGTGTATTTCAATGGTGGCGAGGAAAATTATCAGCTTCAGAAATTTCTCAACAACGTTGGTTATTACGCAGTTGGTTGTTAGCTGCACCTTTAGGATATATTGCAGTTGAATCGGGTTGGATTGTGCGTTGTGTGGGACGACAACCTTGGACAGTTTATGGACAAGTTCGCACCGTTGATGCAGCGTCTCATTTACCGCCAGGAGAGGTTTTAAGCTCGTTATTAGTATTTACAACAATTTACACAATTTTATTGATTTCAGCCCTCTATTTTGGGAGCAAAATTATTCGCCAAGGGCCGAATTTACAACTCTCAATTCCTGGGGAAGAAAAACAGGCATTAGAGACAACTCCAGCGACCCATATCCCTGATAGTCGTCCTTTAGAAACTCAACAATAGGAGAATTATGGAGAGTTTAACGCATTTTTTGGATCAGGTTTGGTTTGTAATTCTAGCTTTGTTTCTACTTTTATATGTAATGTTAGATGGGTTTGATTTGGGGGTAGGAATTTTATCTCTCACCAGTTCTGATGAACAACGTCGCAGTATTTTGATGACCAGTTTGGGCAATGTTTGGGATGCCAATGAAACTTGGTTAGTGTTAATGGGGGGTGCTTTATTTGGGGCGTTTCCTTTAGCTTATGCTACTATCCTCAATGCTCTTTATATTCCCATTTTTGGGATGATTTTTGGATTGATTTTTCGGGCGGTGGCTTTTGAGTTTCGAGAACACGCAGACAACAAATTACTCTGGAATTTTGCTTTTGGGGCGGGGAGTTTTTTGGCTGCACTTTCTCAGGGATTTGCATTAGGAGGAGTTTTACAAGGGATTGCGGTAGATGAGCTTGGACATTTTACTGGGGGAATGTGGGATTGGTTAGATTGGCGATCGCTATTGGTGGCATTAACTTTAATTCAAGGTTATGTTTTAATTGGCTCTACCTATTTAATTATGAAGACTGAGGGAGAGTTGCAAATCATCCATTATCGCACCGCTAAACTGGCTGCTTTAACAACATTAGTCGGTGCAATTTTAATCACAATTACCACGCCTTTTGTTTCTGAAAATATCAGAATTAAGTTGTTTCATGAGCCAGAGATTTATGTGTTTGCGGTGATTCCGATTTTAGGTCTTCTTTTTGTTAGGTTGCTATTAAAAAGTCTGAAGCAACGGGAGGAAACAACACCTTTTATTTGGACTATTTTAATCTTTTTGATCACGTTTATCGGCTTAGGATTAATCGTTTTTCCCTATATTATTCCTCCTTCGATCACCATTTATCAAGCCGCAGCTTCCCCTAGCGCGTTAGTGTTCATGATCACTTTTATTGGTTTCCTAATTCCGATTATGTTGTTTTACAATATCTATAACTATGTTGTGTTTAGAGGTAAGGTGATTGAATCGTAGTGAGCCCTTCAGGGCTCTTTAACATCTGTTCAAGCGCAACAACAAATTATCCCCATAGGATTATCGATATCAATCCAGAATTATAGCAACCGCTTTAGTGGTTAGGACATACAATTTCGGGAGTTTGATGCAAAAGTTTTCCGTATATCGTAACGACACAGGATTAGTAGGTATAATTAGGACTGATACTTTTGACTTAAAGCCTGCTCTAGTAGTCCCTAATGGAGATAAAATTGTGAGTCTTGTCTTGGAGTGCGAGTCCCCACCACTTAGAAAAGATGCAACAGGAGCAATTCGGGTTGGTAACTCAAGGGTTCTCCTGGAACTGGTAATCCGAGGATTCCAGGATGGTGCTTCTCCAGAAACCATTGTGCAAAGATACTCAACACTTTCTCTGTCTGACGTTTACATCACAATTGGTTATTATCTTCGGCATCAGCAAGAAATAGAATCCTATCTGAACGAGCGCGAACAGTTAGCAGAATCCGTTCATCAACGATTTTCTGAAATTCAGCCTGATCTGAGCTTGATTCGATCCAGACTTTTAGCACAACAAACTCCCTAAGCTTTGTTATGTTGAGGTTGCTGAGTGATGAAAATTTTAATGGCGATATCGTGCGAGGATTGTTTCTTCGTCAACCAGATCTTGACTTATTGCGTGTTCAGGATGTTGGGTTGCGAAAAGTGGATGATCCAGAAATTCTAGATTGGGCCACAAGCAATGGGCGCATTCTCTTAACTCATGATCGTGCAACAATGCCAGACTTTGCTTATGAGCGGTTATCTCAGGGACACCAAATGTCGGGGCTATTTGTGATCAATGATCGGATGCCGGTTAGGCAGGTAATCGATGAATTGCTACTACTGATTGATTGTAGTGAACAAGATGAGTGGAAAGGCATCGTCCTGTACTTGCCCTTGTAAACTCAGTAGCGATCGCTGCATAACAAATTGATAGAGCCGACCGCCGATAGATTATGTCAATAAAGCCTCTTAGCTTGGCAGGTAAAAATCTTCCTTATAACGAATTATCCCCATAGGATTATTGACATCAATATTAGATATCAAATATGACTGAGCTACTTGGGGCTTGCTGAAAAAGTAACAGAAAAGGAAACGAATGATGAACTAGCGAATGAAGTTAGAAGGGTAAATCAGTTTTTTTTTGAGGAAAGAAGTTAACCGATAAGTTATGATAATCAATGACTCGAAAAAAGTAATTGACTAAAAAAATTGACACCAAAATCTGCCTAAGAATGGCAGAGAGATTCATGACTAAAAAAGTAATAGCAATTGCCGTTTCGGAAGTATGAGCTAGTTTATTCATAATCCGATTCAGGCTAAATCTTCTTTTCCCTTGCCCAAATTTGCCCTCAATTGAATTCCGAATCTTTTCATCGTCTAACGCCTGCTTCTTAGTAGCTTCACTCAGATTTACTGGGGGTCTCCCTAACGGAGGGCCACTGATTCTAATTCCTCTTTCTTTACACCAAGCTCGGTTGTCTCTAGTTCGGTAAATTTTATCTACATGGACTGACTCAGGATAATACCCCGTATATTCTTTAAAAGCCTCTATTTGTGCTTTTAATATATTGCAGTTGTTTTTTAACTGCCTTTCGTCTTTTTTGTCGGGAAGGTCGGCGTTGTTTGGCTATTTCTAGGTAGTCTTTTCTGGCTTTCTTTCTATAAGTTCTAGGTTTCTTCTCTGATTTATCCTGACGGCTTTTATACAAACTATCAATGATTTTTTCCGTTTGTTCTCTGGCTTGATTTAAAATTTTTAAGTCCGTTGGATCTGTCACTTATCCCTAATTTTTCTTTAATGATTAAGGCTCCCAATGCCATTCTAAATCTTTTGGCTGGTGCTCCCATCACAGATGAGAATAATTCTTCATATTCTGCTTCAAATTCTTCCCAGGGTATCACTTTTGCCATGATGACCCAGCGATTCTCTTCCGACAGCTTTCCCTCAAACGGCAGTTTGAAATCTTCTGCTGGTGTCCTTGGTTGTTCGTCTTTACGGTACATTTTCCCCGACTCCTGCAAGGTTTTTGGGCTATTTTACACCCCTCCCTTGCACCTGATTCATTTTTTCTTGTCTTCTCCTCCCCTCTGTTCTGGCTTTTCGCCTTTTTTCAGCAAGCCCTACTTAGATTCCTGTCCCGCCACTGAGTCCGGTCTATGGCTAATTTTAAAGGATGCTCAGGTTTAAACTTTTCTTTTAAAATTATTTCTATCAGAGGGAACCATAAAGTTTCGATTTTTAAACTTTCTAAGTTTAGGAATCTTTGGATGTTGCGTCGGCGACTTTCAAATTTAATCGGATACGGCATTAAAGTGGCTAGTGCTTCAATGCTGACTGTTTTATGACATTGCAACAAATACACTCTTCTGTTTGAGAGTTAGATATTCAGTCTCTTTGAGTTGTTGTTGCAGATAGATTTGGTAAAATTGAGGAATCATTTTGACTTGATGGGGCTTTTCACGAATACTACCCCATCTTTTTTTACCGCAATTTGGCTCCCTTCCCTCTAGCTCAGGTTTTTGACGGGGTTGTCACCCCGTGAGGAGAAATAGTTGAGATAAACTGAGTTTTCAGACGATCTGCCTCAATCAATTGCAAATTTTGAAGTTGTGTTTGGTGTAGTTCTTCTTCTGCTTGCTTGCGGGTTGTAATATCTCGTAAATTCTATTAGCAGCAATCTCAATTTTATGTAAAAGAATATTTTCCTGTATTAAGATAACCTACAGATCTTTGTAGAGTTACTTTATATCCATTGATTTGTAATCTCTCTTAAGAAAGAGAAGATCGGTTTTATTTATTTATTGAGATAAAGAAAAAAATTAACCACCTCCGTCATGATAACAAACTTGGAGATGGTAAGAATAATAGTATAGAAATACTTTTTTATTTTAAATTTCCATTCAGAAAAAACTAAATGTAGGTACTTTCTAATTCAGAATCAGGAGCACTGAAGATTGCAGAGAAAACTGGAGAGATGAGGTCAAGCCCTCGGTCTGTTAGTGTGTCTCGGCTGCATCCATCGCTGGACTTCGACCTAACACCTATAAACGGGTGTTCTGCCCGTGACCTTACTTGGTTAAGCCAATGAGAGTAATCATCTTGAGGTGGGCTTCCCACTTAGATGCTTTCAGCGGTTATCCACTCCGCACATGGCTACCCTGCGTCTACCGTTGGCACGATAACAGGTACACCAGAGGTGCGTTCCTCCCGGTCCTCTCGTACTAGGGAGGACTCCTCTCAATACTCTTACGCCTGCACCGGATATGGACCGAACTGTCTCACGACGTTCTGAACCCAGCTCACGTACCGCTTTAATGGGCGAACAGCCCAACCCTTGGGACGTACTTCCGCCCCAGGTTGCGATGAGCCGACATCGAGGTGCCAAACCTCCCCGTCGATGTGAACTCTTGGGGGAGATCAGCCTGTTATCCCTAGAGTAACTTTTATCCGTTGAGCGACGGCCTTTCCACACAGTACCGTCGGATCACTAAGGCCGTGTTTCCACTCTGTTCGACTTGTAAGTCTCACAGTCAAGCTCCCTTATGCCTTTACACTCTGCGAATGATTTCCAACCATTCTGAGGGAACCTTTGCGCGCCTCCGTTACATTTTAGGAGGCGACCGCCCCAGTCAAACTGCCCCCCTGAAACTGTCTTGTTCCCGGATTCACGGGAACCAGTTAGAATTCTAGCCTCTCTAGAGTGGTATCTCACCGATGGCTCCATCATCCCCACAAGGATGACTTCAACGCCTCCCACCTATACTGCGCAAGAGAAGCCCGAACCCAATTCCAGGCTACAGTAAAGCTTCATAGGGTCTTTCTGTCCAGGTGCAGGTAGTCCGTATCTTCACAGACAATTCTATTTCGCCGAGTCTCTCTCCGAGACAGCGCCCAGATCGTTACGCCTTTCGTGCGGGTCGGAACTTACCCGACAAGGAATTTCGCTACCTTAGGACCGTTATAGTTACGGCCGCCGTTCACCGGGGCTTCGGTCATCAGCTTTAGGTTTCCCCTGACCGACTTCCTTAACCTTCCGGCACTGGGCAGGCGTCAGCCCCCATACTTCCTCTTTCGAGTTGGCGGAGACCTGTGTTTTTGGTAAACAGTCGCCTGGGCCTCTTCACTGCGACTTACTTTCATAAGCACTCCTTCTCCCGAAGTTACGGAGCCATTTTGCCGAGTTCCTTAGAGAGAGTTATCTCGCGCCCCTGGGTTTTCTCAACCTTCCTACCTGTGTCAGTTTCGGGTACAGGCATTGATAAATTAACGGTTTTAGGGCTTTTCTAGGAAGCTTGATGCTCTCTACTTCCCCTCCTTAGAGGGTCGGACTCCCGCCTTAGCTCAGTCTGTTTTCTCCAGACCTCAACACCTTGAACGGTTGCACCGGTAACCATCGTCCGGCTAGCACACACCTTCTCCGTCCCCCTGACCAATCTACCAATGGTACGGGAATCTTCACCCGTTGTCCATCGACTACGCTCTTCAGCCTCGCCTTAGGCCCTGACTTACCCTCCGTGGACGAGCCGTGCGGAGGAACCCTTAGGATTTCGGGGTGTAGGATTCTCACCTACATTTTCGCTACTCAAGCCGACATTCTCACTTCTGGTTCGTCCACATCTGCTTTCGCTAATGCTTCTCCCTACGCCAGAACGCTCCCCTACCAATACAATACAATCATATTCCACAGCTTCGGTACATCACTTAGCCCCTTTCATTTTCGGCGCAGCAACGCTTGACCAGTGAGCTATTACGCACTCTTTTAAGGTTGGCTGCTTCTAGGCAAACCTCCTGGTTGTCTGAGCATTCCCACCTCCTTTCTCACTTAGTGATGATTTCGGGACCTTAGCTGGTGGTCTGGGCTGTTTCCCTCTTGACGATGGAGCTTATCCCCCACCGTCTGACTGGTTGCTTTCCTCTGGGTATTCAGAGTTTGACTCGATTTGGTACCGCTCTCGCAGCCCGCACCGAATCAGTGCTTTACCCCCCAGATTTTTCTGCAACCGCTGTGCCTCAACACATTTCGGGGAGAACCAGCTAGCTCCGGGTTCGATTGGCATTTCACCCCTAACCACACCTCATCCGCCGATTTTTCAACATCGGTCGGTTCGGACCTTCACTTGGTTTTACCCAAGCTTCATCCTGGACATGGTTAGATCACCCGGGTTCGGGTCTAAAAACGATGACGACTTCGCCCTGTTCAGACTCGCTTTCGCTTGGGCTTCGACCTCTTCGGTCTTAACCTGCCATCGCCTTTAACTCGCCGGCTCATGCTTCAACAGGCACGCGGTCATCCGTTTAATCGGACTCCCACTGCTTGTAAGCTGACGGTTTCAGGTTCTATTTCACTCCCCTCCCGGGGTTCTTTTCACCTTTCCCTCGCGGTACTGTTTCTCTATCGGTCACACAGGAGTATTTAGCCTTACCTCGTGGTCGAGGCGGATTCACACGGACTTTCACGGGCTCCGTGCTACTCGGGATTCAGCTTGGCTCTTCAAACTTTCGACTACAGGACTTTCACCTTCTCTGGTGCAGGTTTCATCTGCTTCGTCTAATTCTCTAAGTCCAGTCTTGCTGTCCCACTACCCCAACTGGATACCCAGTTGGTTTAGGCTGTTTCCCTTTCGCTCACCACTACTGGGGAAATCGCTTTTGCTTTCTTTTCCTCGGGCTACTAAGATGTTTCAGTTCGCCCGGTTCGCTCATCTACATCTATGGATTCAATGTAGTGTTTCTAGGTTGCCCTATTCGGATACCTCCGGCTCATTGCTTGCTTCCCGCTCCCCGGAGCTTTTCGTCGGTCGCCACGTCCTTCTTCGCCTCTGTGTGCCAAGGTTTCCACCGTCAGCCCTTTCTATCTTGACCAATTCTCTTTTTTTGTTTGTGGTTAGTTCTTTTGCTTTTGGGTCTGTTTCCTTTCCCTGAGCTTGAGTTCTAACTACGAACTACTACCAGTTTTTTCTTTCTCTGCAATTTTCAAGGTTCTGGCTGGAATCCTCTCCAGCAGTCTTGCTGTTTTCTAACAGCTAAGGTGCTGAATTATCCTGCTTTTTGAACCGGACTTGGGAGTTTGAAAGCTTTTGTTTGACTCATTCTTCTCGACCGACCTGGGATGACTTCTGTGAGTGCTTTTTTTGTTGGGATTTGGCACTTCTCCAGAAGTAGGTCTCCCTAAAAAGGAGGTGATCCAGCCACACCTTCCGGTACGGCTACCTTGTTACGACTTCACCCCAGTCATCAGCCCTGCCTTCGGCACCCTCCCCCCTTGCGGGTTAGAGTAATGACTTCGGGCGTGGCGAACTTCCATGGTGTGACGGGCGGTGTGTACAAGGCCCGGGAACGGATTCACCGCAGTATGCTGACCTGCGATTACTAGCGATTCCTCCTTCATGCAGGCGAGTTGCAGCCTGCAATCTGAACTGTGCCAAGGTTTCTGAGATTCGCTCTCCCTCGCGGGTTGGCTGCTCTCTGTCCTTAGCATTGTAGTACGTGTGTCGCCCAGGACGTAAGGGCCATGCTGACTTGACGTCATCCTCACCTTCCTCCGGTTTGTCACCGGCAGTCTCGCTAGAGTTCCCAACTTAATGATGGCAACTAACGACGAGGGTTGCGCTCGTTGCGGGACTTAACCCAACATCTCACGACACGAGCTGACGACAGCCATGCAGCACCTGTCTTCTGGTTCCCTAAGGCACTCCCCCCTTTCAGAGAGATTCCAGAGATGTCAAGTCCTGGTAAGGTTCTTCGCGTTGCATCGAATTAAACCACATACTCCACCGCTTGTGCGGGCCCCCGTCAATTCCTTTGAGTTTCACACTTGCGTGCGTACTCCCCAGGCGGGAAACTTAACGCGTTTGCTCCGGCACGGCCCGGGTCGATACAGGCCACACCTAGTTTCCATCGTTTACCGCTAGGACTACTGGGGTATCTAATCCCATTCGCTCCCCTAGCTTTCGTCCCTCAGTGTCAGTTGTAGCCCAGCAGAGCGCTTTCGCCACCGGTGTTCTTCCTGATCTCTACGCATTTCACCGCTACACCAGGAATTCCCTCTGCCCCTACTACACTCTAGCTCTCCAGTTTCCACTGCTTTTACGAAGTTAAGCCTCGCTCTTTAACAGCAGACTTGAAGGGCCACCTACGGACTCTTTACGCCCAATCATTCCGGATAACGCTTGCATCCTCCGTATTACCGCGGCTGCTGGCACGGAGTTAGCCGATGCTTCTTCCTCAGGTACCGTCACTTTCTTCTTCCCTGAGAAAAGGGGTTGACAATCCAAGAACCTTCCTCCCCCACGCGGTCTTGCTCCGTCAGGCTTTCGCCCATTGCGGAAAATTCCCCACTGCTGCCTCCCGTAGGAGTCTGGGCCGTGTCTCAGTCCCAGTGTGGCTGATCATCCTCTCAGACCAGCTACTGATCGTCGCCTTGGTGCGCTCTTACCACACCAACTAGCTAATCAGACGCAAGCCCCTCTGTTGGCGATTAATCTTTTACCTCTCGGCTCATCCGGGATTAGCAGTCGTTTCCAACTGTTGTCCCCGTCCAACAGGCAGGTTCTTACGTGTTACTCACCCGTCCGCCACTAGAATCCTAAGATTCCCGTTCGACTTGCATGTGTTAAGCAGACCGCCAGCGTTCATCCTGAGCCAGGATCAAACTCTCCATTTTGAAGAATCTGTTTTTTTGGCTCTAAAACTTGTTTCTCAAAGTTTTAGAATTTTTTGCTTTTTCAGAAAGTTTGTGTTAAACTCCCCGATTAAGAAGAAATTCTTAAAGACGAGATATACAGAATGTGCTAACTTGGCTTTCAAACTCTTAAGTTGTCCAGGTTCGGCGTGCCGTCTTTGTTTTTCGACACTCTTATTAATCTAACAGCCTTTCTTGGCTGTGTCAACCCCTTTGGGGGATTTTTTGCATTTGTAATATTTATAAAGTAGAGTATTTTGCATAAATTTAAATTATATATACCTCAAACACTGATACAGCTTGAATTACAGTTCATACTGATCTGTTAAAAGTTCTTATATATATAGATATAACTTGAGGATAGAGCCGTTGAATCTTTTAGAGATAGGTTTTAATGGGTGCGTTAGTCCTGAAGGATTTATGTCTGTGTCTGAGGATGCCCATTTCAAGCTAAAGTAAGAAACGTTGCTCTATCGGTCAGCATGATTGAAGTTGAGAAGTTGTGTAAAACCTATGGTTCTACTGTGGCGCTGCGGGATGTTTCCTTTGCGGTGGAACCTGGGGCAATTTTGGGATTTTTAGGGCCTAATGGGGCGGGTAAAACAACCACCCTGCGAATTTTATCAGCCTATCTTCCCGCAACAAGTGGAACGGCCAGAATTGCTGGGTTTGATGTCCACGAACAATCAATGGATGTGCGACAACGAATTGGATATTTACCAGAAAATCCGCCGTTATATCCTGATATGACGGTTGAAGGATATTTGCATTTTGTCGCACAGATTAAACGAGTTGTCGCTGGTGATCGCAAAACCAATGTAGAAACGGCGATGGCAAAATGTGGATTATTAGAACGACGAAAATCTTTAATTCGGAAATTATCAAAAGGTTATCGACAACGGGTCGGAATTGCTCAAGCTATTGTTCATGATCCGCCTGTGATTGTATTAGATGAACCAACGGTAGGGCTAGATCCCCGGCAAATTATTGAAGTCCGTAATTTAATTAAAAGTTTAGCGGGAAGCCATACGATTGTTTTATCAACTCATATTTTACCGGAAGTAAGTATGACTTGTAGCCAAGTTGCCATTATTAATCGAGGTCAAATTGTGGCAACGGGAACACCAGAAACCCTGATGGAACAGTTAACTGGGGGATCAGGATATGAAGTAGAAGTTGAGGGGGAAATCACGTCTGAAAAATTAGTTACCTTAAACCAGATCTCCGGGGTGAAAGTTGTTGAGCAACTCAAAATTTCAGAGGGAAGCAATCGAGAACAGTTAAGGCTAAGTTGTGAACTGGATCAAGAACCTGCGCCTGAAATTCTTGCAGCTTTATTTGCCTTAGATTTAAAAGTGTATGAACTGCGACGAACTCGCGCCACTTTAGAAGATGTATTTTTAGAGTTAACGACCCAAAATCCGCCTCAAAAAACTGAGTTTATAACAGACACAAACTCAGATATGATAACGGATACAGAAACAGAGGAAGACCTGGCTTCAGAACCGGAAAATCAGGAATCTGAAAGACGAGAAGATACTGACTTTCAACCCGAAAATTTAACATCTGACTCGGATAAATAATAATTATGTTAGTGATTCTGAACAATATTCTGGCAATTTATCGGAAAGAGTTACAGGGGTATTTTGCCTCTCCCTTAGCCTATGCCATTGCAGGAGTTTTTTGGCTGATTACGGGTTACTTTTTTATTGCGATTTTATTGGGGCCAGATGGGTTAATTCAACAGGTTGCTTATCGAGATCAAATGGGAATGACTGACCCACCAATTGATTTACCTTATGAATTTTTACAAGTCTATTTGCGATTAATTGGAACGTTATCTTTATTCGTATTACCGATGTTATCAATGGGATTATATGCGGAAGAACGCAAACGGGGAACCTTAGAACTATTAGCCACTTCTCCCCTAACAAATTGGGTAGTAGCAACCGGAAAATTATTGGGGGTACTGACCTTTTATTTCACGATGATTTTACCATTGATGGGATTAGAAGCGTTAGCGTTAAGTGCTTCTAACCCGCCTCTTGCGCCGCAGGTATTTCTCTTGGCTCATCTAGGGTTAATTTTATTTGCGGCGGGGGTTTTATCCTTGGGAATGTTTATTTCTTCTTTAACGGATAGCACAATTTTATCGGCTGTATTTACCTTTGCCCTAATTTTATTTTTATGGGTTATAGACTTAATTGGAAGCAGTGTAGGGGGAATTTTGGGAGAAGGGTTAAAATATTTATCTCTAATTTCCAGCTACACCAACTTTATTCGAGGAATTGTTGATAGTAGTAGCATTATTCTATTAGCTAGTTATATTATTGTCGGAATATTTCTAACAGCCCAATCTATTGATGCGTTACGCTTCCAACGAAGTTAATAATCAGCTACCTTTTGAATCTAAATCTATCAAAGTTTTTTATCCTAACTCTTGATTAAATTATGAAAAAAAAACAATTCAAAATCAATAGTAAACTCATTCCCTTTCTATTTTGGCTGGGGCCGTGTCTAATGGTGATGGGGATATCGGCGGGTGTAGTTATGGGAAGCTGGGAACCGATTTCCTTAATTTTAATCATTACGGGAGTGGTATTTTTAGGCTTATGGTTTTTGTTCCAAGCTTATTTTAAACCCCAGGATAAATCTCAAACACCTTATTGGAGTCGTCGCTCTACCCAAGCCGGAACAAATGCTTTAGCTTCTACAATTTCTGTCTTGGTTATTTTAGGACTCATTAATTTCATTGCCATTAGAAATAACTGGCGAATTGATTTAACGGAAAATCAACAATTTACGTTATCTCCACAAACCCAAACTTTAGTAAAAAGCTTTAAAAAACCTGTGAAAGTTTGGGTTTTTGACCGAGGAGAAAATCCTCAAACCCAAGAATTATTAGTCAGTTATGAACGCATTGGCGGCAAAAATTTTCAATATGAATTTGTAGACCCCCAAGCTAAACCGGGGCTGGCTCAACAATTTGGAGTACAAGAATTTGGAGAAATTTATTTACAATCGGGAGAAAAACGTCAACGAGTCAGAAAAGAAGCGTTAGAACCGTTAACAGAAATAAAACTAACGAATAATCTTGAACAATTAGTCAGTAACCGCGCCCCAAAAGTTTATTTTCTGCAAGGTCATGGGGAACGGCCTTTAACCGAAGGACAAGGCGGATTATCAGAGGCTTTAAATAGTTTAAAAGAAAAGAATTTTATAGCAGAACCGATAAATTTAGCCGAAAAAACAGCAGTTCCAACGGATGCGGATGTGATTATTGTTGCTAGTCCTCAACGGAAATTATTTGAAGGAGAAGTCAAAGCATTAGAAGCTTATTTAGACCAAGGTGGCTCTATTTTATTAATGTTAGACCCACAAACCAATCATGGTTTAGATGATTTATTAGAAAAATGGGGCGTTAAAGTTGATACTCGCCTTGCTATTGATGGGTCAGGAAGTGGGCGTTTAGTAGGGTTAGGGCCTACGGTTCCGATTGTGCGAGAATATGGTCAACATCCGATTACGCAAGATTTTGGCAATGGCATTTCCATTTATCCCTACGCTAGTCCCGTTGAAACTCGCACCATTGATGGAATTACGGAAAGTCCGTTAATTTGGACAAATGATCAAACTTGGGCTGAAAGTGACCTGAAGAGTCCCCAACTTCAGCTTAACCCAGGAGTTGACCGACAAGGCCCCCTATCTCTAGGGGTAGCGTTAAGTCGTACCCCAAAAAAAGCTGAGGATGCGACTAATAAACCATCACCAAGTCCAACACCGACATCCCAGCCCACCCCGGAAAAACCTGAAGCGCGGTTAGTGGTGTTTGGAAATTCACAATTTGCAACCAATGGATGGTTTGGTCAACAACTCAATGGAGACGTGTTTCTAAATTCAGTGAGTTGGTTAAGCAAGTCTGACCAAGAAACGTTATCCATTCGCCCCAAATTACCCACCAGTCGTCGCCTTGCTATAACTCCAACTTTAGGACAAACTCTCAGTTGGTTAGGGTTAGTCATTTTACCCCTATTTGGATTTGGAATGGCTGTGTTTTTGTGGTGGAAAAGACGGTAAATCTAGGTGTAGAAACCCCGTTTCTGGTTGAAAAGTAGTTTAATGCTGAATTGGTTATGAAATTTCAACGTTCAACTTTAATTTTAATGACTTTAGCCCTAGGTTTAGCAGGGTTTGTTTATGTGTTTGAAATTCGAGGAAAAACACAGCAGGAAGAAATCCAAGCCAAACAACAAAAAATATTTTCCTTTGGTAAGGATGAAATTCAATCTTTTACGGTGACAACTCCTCAACAAATCATTACTGTGGAACGAGTTACGAATGCCGATGAGTTAAAAAAATCCCCTTGGAAAATTACAACCCCAACACAATTTTTAGCAAACCCTGCTTCAGTAAATTATCTTTTGATGGAATTATTAAAAAATCAAAGCATCCCCTCTGACCCTCATTCGGGAATTCAAAAGTTAACCGTTTCACCCGATAAAATCAAGGATTATGGGTTAGATACCGTAACCGATAAAATAGATATCAAACTCAAGAACAATACAACTTATCAATTACGATTAGGAAAAAAAGATTTTCAAGGAAAGTCTTTATATGCTCAAATTAACTCACCTCAACCTACACCAAAAGATATCACAGTTTTAGTCATTTCTGATGAGATTTTATCGGCAATGAACCGTTCCCTGGAAGATTGGAAACTTCCCCCAGAAACGCCTAAAGTTCCTCAACAAAGTCAAACACAAACTCAAACTCCAAACCCGTCAGCAACCCCTAAATAACGAATTTGTGCTGCGTTCTCGCTACAAAATCTTTGACCAAATGGTGCTAGCACCCTGACAATTAGTTTCTCCTGGGTACTTCAGGTGATTGAGAGAAATTTATGGCAGCGATCACTGATCGTCTTGTAAACTTAGAGAAGATGTTAATTTTTCAGAGGGAAAGTATGAAAATTTTATCTTTGTGGGTAAAAGTAATCATTACCTTTATCTTAGCCGTTGTTCTAGGCTTCAATGTATGGGGTGGTCAGGCATGGGCAATTGGTGAATTTAGTAATACCTGTACAGATATTACTGTTTCGAGTGGTACAGATATGGCAAGTTTAGGAAAAGCAATTCTCTCAGCAAACTGCGAGAAAATGAACGGTTCTTATCAGCAAACAACGCTGGAATTAAATCCATATCTTGAAAATAATCGCGAAGGAATTCTATCTTGGAAACAAGAAAACTTAGGACGGCAAGCATTAATTAATTGTTACGACTTGACTGTATCTGATCAGGGGGTACTTCAAGGGATGTGTTTCAATTTATCCAAAAAAATGAGTTCAGATGTGGAAACATCAATTAACTTGAATGAACATATTGCCAATATTGATGGCAGCCTCAAATATGAATAAGATCACAAAGTTTCCCTAAATTTTGTGTCTGTTTAACCTTAACTTTCATCTTCAGTTGTGGGTTAAGGTTAAGAAGGATTGCCAATTTTAAGTCAGATTAAGAGCAATGACTGAAAGTGTCGGTAAATATACGGATATAGAGTTAAGTTTAATATTTATTAATTATTATTGCAATTTAGTCAACTGCCCAATATAACTGATATTTATATCATATTTATGAGTTAAAATCCCATTTTCAAACCCGTGAATTTAAACCCTGAAACCTTTTCTTTAGAAGTTGCTAATCGCTTTGCTGAATTCGGCTTGAAATGTACCCTTCAAGAATATCCTCATGTTCAGTGTTACTGGTTAGAAAGTGATGCTGATTTGATTCCTCCTCGAAAACTCAATCCGGCTTTTTATGGCTGTTTAGATTGGCATTCTGCGGTTCATAATCATTGGATGTTAACCCGATTAATTCGATATTTTCCAGAAGCAGATTTTGTTACCCCCGCTAGAGAAATTTTAACTCAAAATCTCACACCTGAAAATATTAGAATTGAAGCAGAGTTTTTAAAGTCTCAACCTCGATTTGAATGTCCCTATGGGTTAGTTTGGTTTTTACAATTAATAGCAGAATTAACCGAATGGAACGACAACCAAGCTAAATGTTTATTGGAAGATTTAGCACCATTAGAAACCGTTGTCGTGAATAATCTGCGAAATTGGTTAAATACTTTAACCCATCCTAATCGCACCGGATTACACAATCAAACTGCCTTTGCATTAGGATTAATGTTAGATTGGGCAACGATTACGGATCAGGAAAACCTCTTAGATGAAGTTGAATATAAAGTTCAAAAATTCTATAGCCAAGATCACAATTATTCCTTGCATTGCGAACCCTTGGGTTATGATTTTCTTTCTCCGTGTTTAGCAGAAGCAGACTTAATGCGACGGGTGCTTCCGGCTGTCGAATTTAGCGAATGGTTAACTCTTTTTTTACCCGAACTTCCCCTTGACTTGAAAACGGACTGGCTTTATCCGATTACTCTGGAAAATACTGAAGATTACGGACAATCCCATTTTGATGGGTTAAACTTAAGTCGGGCATGGATGTTAGACGGGATTATCTCAGGCTTATTTCCAGAAGATAACCGAATTCCTGCTTTAAAAGCTGTGGCAAATCTTCATCGCCAAGTCGGTTTAAATCCTTTATCAGGAAATTCCTATGGGGGAAGTCATTGGTTAGGGAGTTTTGCTGTTTATCTAGGGACAAAACGAGGACTAACTCTACCTAATTAAATCATTCTCTCTGTTCCTCCTTTTATATTCAGCCTTTTCAATTCATTTTTGATAATATGACTGAACTCAGACAAAATTTAATTACAAGAGATTGGGTGATTATTGCCACTGAACGGGCTAAACGACCCGATGAATTTTCTAAGCCTGAAATGTCTCTCACCCCTATTCCTCACTATCGTTCTAACTGTCCCTTTTGTGCTGGGAATGAACCGTTAACAGGAGGTCGAGAAATGTTAAGGTTATCGAATGATTTAGAATGGCGAGTCCGCGTTGTTTCTAATAAATATCCCGCTTTATCTCCTGAAGGTGAAAGAGTCCGAGAAACTGACGGTATTTTTAGAGCTTTATCAGGGTTTGGATTTCATGAAGTTGTGATTGAACATCCTCGCCATGATTTAACAATGGCATTAATGGAAATTAACGATTTAGCCAATATTATTCGAGTTTATCGCAAACGCTATGCTGATATTCGCCTAGATTCTCGTGTGGAAACTATTATTATCTTTAAAAATCATGGTCGAGGTGCGGGAACTTCCTTAGAACATCCGCACTCTCAAATTGCCGCCATTCCCATTGTTCCCTATCAATGGAGAGATCGTGCACGGGAAGCAATTCGCTATTATGATGATACGGGAGAATGTATTTTTTGCCGAACTTTAGCAGAGGAATTACAAGCACAAGAACGAATTATTTTTACCAGTGAACATTTTGTGGCGTTTATTCCTTATGCCGCTCTTTCACCGTTTCATACTTGGATTTTTCCCCGTCGCCATACGTCTTCCTTTGATGAAATTACCGAAGTGGAAATTTTAGATTTAGCTAAAACTTTAAAAACTGTCCTAGCCAAACTTTACTATGGGTTAAATAATCCTGATTATAACTATACCATTCGTTCAATCCCGACTGCTGAACAACGTACCGATTATTCCCATTGGTATATTGCTTTAATTCCCAGAGTTTCTTTATCCGCCGGATTTGAACTCGGCAGTGGAATGTATATTAATACGGCTTTACCTGAAGAAAGTGCTGCATTTTTACGTTCGATTGAAATTCCCCCATATTCTATTTTTAATAAAAACTAATTTTTTTTAACGGGCTTTAAAAGCAGCTAAACTCTAAACTTAACTCTATAATAAGATAGAAAAATATCTGAGGTTATCAGCCTATGGATAGAAGCTTAATTTCCCCCTTTTCATAGAGACTTTTGCGGAAAATAACCGTTATATTATAAAGATAAACCTTTTTAGCAGGGTGTATTTCATTTAAAAGGAATACTCTTTAATCATCCCACAAAGAGGGAGGTTGATATGACTCATAAAGTGAATTGCCCCTATAAAAATCATGAAGGTCTTCAAAAACTTCCCTGTGACTTTCTACCCCATCCCTACAACAAAAACGTGATGTTTTGTCAAAGTTGTGGCGGGAATGAATATGATATTCGAGAGATTGGAGAAAAATCCGCTAGCTCTAAACAGAAATCCTCCGAAGATTCATTCTGGCCGTTGATGGGAGTGATTTTGGTATTATTAATAGGATTAATTCGGGTGGCAAGTCAACCTAAAACCATTGATACCAATCTTAATCCCTCAGCCCCCATCGAACAAAGCCGTTTATAGCTTAATTTACAGGAGTAAAGGTAATTAAAATTATCTCTACCTTTTGTTAGTTAGAAGAAGCAATTTCTGCTAATTCTAGCCACCGTTCTGTGGCATTATCAATCTCTTGGGTAATGGTTTCTACTTGTTGATGTAAGTCTTGAACTTTAGAAACCGCCCCCGGAGGTGCATGATATAATTGCTGTTCTAACTCTATTTTTTTCGCTTCTAACTCAGCAATTTTTGTCTCTAACTTTTCATATTCTCGCCGTTCTTTAGACGATAATTTCCGTTGTCCACTTTTATCCCAAGAATACCGTTGAGATTTATCAGACTCTATTCCTGCATCTTTCAGTTTTTCTTCAACTTTTACCGTCTGGCGACTTAACTCTAATTCCTCGGATTTTTTATAATCTAAATAAACCGAATAATTCCCTGGATATTGTCGTAAAATCCCCCCAGATTCAAAGGAAAAAATTGTTTCAACGGTTCGGTCTAAAAAATAACGGTCGTGGGAAACCACTATCACACAGCCATTAAAATCCTCTAAATAATCTTCTAAAACCGATAAAGTTTGCACATCTAAATCATTCGTGGGTTCATCCAAAATTAATACATTCGGCGCACTCATTAATACTCGTAATAAAAATAACCGTCGTTTTTCACCTCCTGAAAGTTTGTTTAATGGTGAATATTGTTGATTGGGAGGAAACAAAAACCGTTCTAACATTTGAGAGGCGGTAATTTGGGTTCCATCGGCGGTTTTAACGTATTCAGCTACTTCTTTTAAATAATCAATTACACGCTGGTTTTCATTCATGGCGGCTAACAAATCTTCGGAATGTTGGTCAAAATAACCGATATGAATCGTTGACCCTATTTCTAATATTCCGCTATCCGGTTGGACTCGACCTGTAATCATATCTAATAACGTTGATTTTCCGACTCCATTTCCCCCAATAATTCCTAAACGGTCATCGGGATTAAAACTATAGGTAAACTCTTGAATTAAAACCCGATTATCATAGGATTTAGAAACGTTATTTAATTCAATTACCTTTTTCCCAATCCGACGACCTGGAGTTGAAATTTCCACTTTCCCCTGAATTTGTTTAAACTCCGTTTCTTGCATTCCTTCGATGCGTTGAATTCGAGCTTTTTGTTTGGTACTTCTGGCTTTTGGCCCTCGCTTCAACCATTCTAATTCTCGACGTAAAACCCCCCGATGTTTGCGTTGTTGGCTTACCGCAATATCCTCCGCTTCTGCTTTCTTTTCTAAAAAATAAGAATAATTCCCTGAATAGGTAAATAAGTCCCCTCGGTCTAATTCTAAAATTCGATTCGTTACTTGGTCTAAAAAATAACGGTCATGGGTAATTAAAAGTAAAGCACCACGATAATTTTTCAAGTAATCTTGCAACCATTCAACGGACATTGCATCTAAATGGTTAGTCGGTTCATCCATTAATAAAACATCCGGTTCAACTAATAACGCTGTTGCTAAAGCAATGCGTTTGCGATATCCCCCGGATAACTTACGAATAGGTGTGTCAAAATCTTCAATGCCTAATTTTGTTAAAATAATTTTAGCTCGGTTTTCTAATTCCCAAGCGTTGGTTGCATCCATTTTTTGAGTCACTTGGGAAAATCGCGTTAAGAGTTGAGAATCTTCAGGATGTTTTGCTAATTTATGAGATAAATCTTCATACTCTTGAATTAAGTGCATTTGTTCGCCACTATCGGCAAAAATTTGTTCTAAAACCGTGCGATTTTCATCTAAATTCGGTTGTTGCGGTAAATAGATGACTTTAGCTCTAGGGTTCACCCAAAGTTGCCCCCCATCAATGGGTTCCTGTCCAGCAATCATTTTTAATAAGGTTGATTTTCCTGACCCATTGGTTCCAATTAAACCGACTTTATCCGTTGCATCTAAACTAAAGTTAGCTTCTCTGAGAATTTCTTTGGTTCCAAATTCTTTTTTAACAGATTGTAATGTAAAGATAGACATGATTTTTAATTCTTTAAAATATAGAAATTAGGTAAATCTGATATGATTATACTCTAATTATTCTTCAAGTTGTATTAAACTAACGCCAAAAGCTCCGAAATTTATTTGGGGCGTAAGTAAGGGCGAGGTCACCTCGCCCCTACAGATGGTCTAAAAAAATTTACCTAAAAAACTGATTAGTTCATTTTCTTAGGATTTTTTTAACCCTTATTCATAACCCATTTCTGGGAGATTTCCTAAATTAAATAAAAACGGCACCATACTTTTATTATCCCCATTCAAAATCAACACTTTTGGCATTTGGGCTCCTCCCTTTTCCCAAGCTTCAATAGCTTCTTTTTGTAAGACTAATTGTCCCCCTGTGGCTTTCAATGTTTCTGCTAATAATCGTTGAGCTTCCGCCGTTCCTTTTGCCCGATTAATATCAGCTTGAGCTTGTTGTTCTGCTTCTTTCGCAATATAAACTGCCCGTCTTGCTCGTTGTTCAGCAATTTGTTTTTCTTCAACCGCTTTGGCAAATTCAGGAGAAAAAGCCAAATCAACCACACTGGTATCTAAGACAATAATTCCATATTTATCTAATCGTTCATTCAGTGCTTCATCAAAGTCTGATTTCAATAATTCCCGTTGCGTAATTGCTTCTTCAATGGTTCGTTTTGCTGCTGCAATTTTAAAAGATTCTTGAGTTTGGGGAGCAACTACTTTAGAAACAACATTTTGTAACGTTCCCTGTTCTCGTCTAATTCTGACGACTTGTACCGGGTCAAGCCTAAAGTTAATGGCAAAACTCGCCGATAACTGTTGTAAATCCTTTGTAGAACTTTGGGCAGGTACTTCAAATTTCTGCACCGTTAAATCATAAATGTCAACATTAGAAACTAAGGGAGGTTTAAAATGAATTCCTTCTAATAATACCCCATCTTGCGCTTTTCCTAAAATACTCAATACTCCTGCTTGACCAGGGTTAACAATAACAAAGGAATTGACAGAGATTAACGCCAATATTGCTAATGCAATTCCTAAAATAATACTGGTTAAACCTGTTTGAGGTTCTGCTCTTTTCATAATGTTCACTCTAATTGATAAATTCATTATAGCGGGATTTATCCAATATGAACTACAATCAGTCATTTTGTAGAGCTAATTATCTTAATCCTTATCATTTACAGAATTTTCGTTGTCGAGTTTCTTCCAAATCTTGCCAATCATAACCATAATGACTAAACGCATTAATTTGAGGAATCATTGCAGAAATATTCACCATTTGCTGTTCTAAAGAAGGGCGATTTTTTATGGATTTTCCCCAGTCTCCGGCTAAAGCGGGAATCACTTGAGTTCCTGGGGGAGCTTGCTGAATAACTTGCTGAACTTGTGCTGTAATACAGTTCGTTTCCCCACACACTGCATAGGACATGGGATGCCATTCAATTGAGGGTGAAAATTGATCCCAAGGCTGCATTCGGGAGTCAAACCCCATGGCTCCTATTTTACGATTTCCTTCAGGAAAAAACACGGCTCCCGCAGGAATTCCTTGGCTTTGAACAGGTTGAGTTACGGTTGCTAAAAAGTCTAAAACTCCCTGTCTAGCATGGGCAACACTTAACCGCCATAATTGTAATTGTAATGTTTCTCCCAGTTTAGGAACAGAAGCTAAAGTTTTCCACTGTTTCTCATCAGGCCAATAAGGTTTATCTTTTTCATCAGGGTATTTTTCTGTCACCGCTTTTACATCATTTTCAGTAATAAATCCTTGCTGTATAAATCGCTGCATTAAGTCTTTGCCTTTTTGACTACTGGCTCGATTTAAAAATGCTTGTTGAGACGCTTCTCCATAAATCCATAAATCTTTTACTTTGGTCGCAACGGATTCTCCTCCTAACCCTTTGGGATAGCGGACATAATCAAATAAAACGCCATCTGGACGACGTTGTAAAATAGCATTTAATAAGGTCAAATAATCTTGTCTAGCAGTGGGATGATAGGGGTCAACAAACCCTTGATTGACAAAACTTTCGCCATATTCGTCGATTTTCGTTTGATCAATGACTGCTGTTGTTGTTGTTTCTCCCTTACCATTACGAGCTAAAACAGTTTGTTTATCGGGTTTTAAAGTATAAGTATAACCATAATTTAACATAAACATCCAAGCATAAACTTTTAAGCCCCGTTGTCTACCTTTTTGGATGGTTTCTGCTAATAAATCGCGGTTTTCCATTCCTGGTGATCGCATTGCTGATAGCCAAGCAGTGGGATTTTTACTAGCAGGTAACAACACTTGACCATCATAAAATACTTCTAAATAAACTTTGTTATAGCCTTGATTAATAATATTATCTAAAATCCGCTCAATTTCTCCGGGTCGAGCATCACAGGGATATAATCGTAACCATATCGCTTGAGTTTTGGGGTTAATTCGTTGACGACATTGATTGACTTGTTGAGCGTGTTGAATTAAAATGGTATTATAGTTTTGAATACCCTGGGCATCTCCGGTTAATGCGGTTTGTCGTAAACTTTCTTTTTGAGCGATCGCTTGCGGAGATAATTTACAATAAGCTAAAGTTTGAGAACGAGCGACAGACGCTAACAGGAAAGGATTCAAGGAAAAAGTTATCAAGAAACTCAATAACAATCTGGAAAAATGCTGTTGATGAATCATTAAACTAAACATAAATTATTACAGAATTTCACTATATTAAATGATTCACAACATTCTTAAACAGATCAGTGGAAAAGAGGGATGTTGGCTCTTCCCCATTCCCCATTCCCCATTCCCCATTCCCCATTCCCCATTCCCCATTCCCCATTCCCCATTCCCTATTTCAAGATTCCCTATTTCAAGATTCCCTATTGACTGATAACTGAGTCCGGGCGGTGAAATCCATCCCTGAAAGGGATTAATGGCTATTATAACGGGTCAAGTACCAACGCATCGTTAAAGAACGCGGCAAGGTTTCAATCCCTGAAAGGGATTAATGGCTATTATAACTATTGCGCTACAAACGCCAGCCCTTGCCCAATCTCGTTTCAATCCCTGAAAGGGATTAATGGCTATTATAACTCATCATCACTAATGTTTTTACCTTCACTCCAACCATGTTTCAATCCCTGAAAGGGATTAATGGCTATTATAACCATGGCAACTGATGAACCATACTTATTAATTAGTTTCAATCCCTGAAAGGGATTAATGGCTATTATAACAATAAGAACACCCCGACCACCTTACACCTAAACCCGTTTCAATCCCTGAAAGGGATTAATGGCTATTATAACCACGGGCTGGACAATTTGATGTTGTTCATAAGTGGTTTCAATCCCTGAAAGGGATTAATGGCTATTATAACAGCTCTGAATCCTTCAGCAGTCCATTCACCGCTAAAGTTTCAATCCCTGAAAGGGATTAATGGCTATTATAACGTTTGATGGGGAGTGTGCCTACTGTAGTAGTAAAGTTTCAATCCCTGAAAGGGATTAATGGCTATTATAACAAATCATTTTATGAGCAGGAAAGAAATAAGAGTCAAGTTTCAATCCCTGAAAGGGATTAATGGCTATTATAACTTTAGCATCGAACAGGAACCGCCCACGACTAGGTGATTCTGTTTCAATCCCTGAAAGGGATTAATGGCTATTATAACTTGGAAGGATAAATGGGCTTATACAGTTTTGCACGTTTCAATCCCTGAAAGGGATTAATGGCTATTATAACCGAATGACATGATCTTTAAACTCCTGTTTTTGTTGTTGTTTCAATCCCTGAAAGGGATTAATGGCTATTATAACCGCTGTCATTGGTTCCACTGATTCGGCACTTTCAGCGTTTCAATCCCTGAAAGGGATTAATGGCTATTATAACACAAATCGTTCGGACTAGCAAAATCTGAACTAATGGGTTTCAATCCCTGAAAGGGATTAATGGCTATTATAACATCTAACTTATAAATGTCTGAAATGATTACCAGGTGTTTCAATCCCTGAAAGGGATTAATGGCTATTATAACAGATTAGGACAACACTCATCTTTAGAAATGCTTGCACAAGGTTTCAATCCCTGAAAGGGATTAATGGCTATTATAACTTATAAGATTCAATTCCCCTAGAACATAGCAGAACGTTTCAATCCCTGAAAGGGATTAATGGCTATTATAACGATGCCACTAATACCACCAAAGCTAAATATCGTCAGCAGTTGTTTCAATCCCTGAAAGGGATTAATGGCTATTATAACTAGAAAATTTTAAGATAGACTCCAGAAAATTGTTGTTTCAATCCCTGAAAGGGATTAATGGCTATTATAACTGGAGATTTCGAGGGAGTAGGAGCGAAGCCATAAGCGGGAAGTTTCAATCCCTGAAAGGGATTAATGGCTATTATAACCCCCTATCTTGTCACTTGCTGGTTTCATCTTCTCACTATGTTTCAATCCCTGAAAGGGATTAATGGCTATTATAACCTCGGCGCCCAACCTATAAGTGAAAATGGGCGTGTTTCAATCCCTGAAAGGGATTAATGGCTATTATAACCGCAGGCTTTTGAAACCCTTAATTTATGAAGTTTTCGAGGTTCGATTGCGCCAACGTGATCTAAATATACCATTTCAGCCATTGACGTAACAAGGGGTAAAAAGAAAAATATCCTAAAATCCCTTTCCCATAAGACTTTCAGAACTTGCGCCAACCCCTTAATCAAGTAGATAGGCTTCAAACCCAGAATAGACAAAGATTTCAGCCCTAAATTTTACCTTCCTTGTTCCCAACACCTATCAGTTGTCGCTAGTAGAAGCCAAAAGATTGATCAAATTAAGTTTGTTTTCAATAGCGATCACAAATTTCCCGATTCTATCTCGTTATAGCAAACCATAATCACTTGTCAACAGCGTTTAAACAGTACGGTTATCCCCCAAGAAAGGGTTTAGGAAAGACAACATATAATATTAGTATGGTTTCCAAAAATTAAGCCATCGTGAAATAGTCCAGATAAACAATCAAATCTGTTATTATATAGGAGGGGATTTTGAGAACTAATCCTCTAAAAAAATGGTTAGTCATTGGAATGATAGAAGTTTTTATTTCTCTATTCTTAATTGCAATGGCTCCTCATTTTTTAAACTCTAATCTACCAATGATTGGCTTTTTAATGTGGCTTTTCGTTTTTATCTTATTAAGCAGTTCAGGAGTTTATAGCTTATTAAAGATAGGGCAAGCTTCTCAAGCAAAAAAAGTATTTATTTCTTACTTTCCTGAATATAAAAAATTAAAAATCTGGGATTTTATCGAATTATCTCCAACTTCAATTCAGGAAAAAATAGAAATATATCAAACCTTAAAAAATGATCCTGATTGTTCTCAATTAAATTTTTCACCCCTTGATTTATTACAGGGAGCTAAAAAGCGATGAAATTCACCCGTTTTTCATCTATTCTATTCACCACTCTTTTAGGAACCAGTTTAAGTTCCTGTGGTATTGTTCCAGGAACCAGTGTCACCACTGTTGAACCGGGTTACGCTGGGTTAAAAATTCAACTTTATGGCGGAGAAAAAGGCATCGAAAACGCCAAAGTAGTTACAGGAAGAGTGTGGTATAATGGTTATACAGAAGAAGTTGTAGTTTTCCCTACATTTATTAATACCTATCCCTTTACTCAAGCTGCAACCGAGGGTTCACCGACGGATGAATCCGTGGTATTTTCAGTCGGAGGGAGTCCCGTTTCTGCGGATGTCGGAGTTTCCTTTGGATTTAGTACAGAAGCTCTTTCAGGAACAACAAAAACCAAACTTCATCAATTTTATGAAACCTACCGAAAAACCCCTGAGCAATTTCGAGCTAATGAGTTAAGAAATGGGTTAAGAAATTGTTTTGGAGAAGTCGCAGAAAATCAGAAATTAACGCCAGCCATGTTACCGATGAATCAACAAAAATTAGTGAATGGTGTGAGAGATTGTACCCAAAAGCGGTTTCCAATTATTGTTGTTCAAGATATTTCTTTATTGAATCCTCTACGTTTACCACCTGAAATTCAAAAGAGTATTGATGAACAATTTGCGGCGCAACAAGCGGCTCAAACGGCTGAATCTAATCGTCGTAAAGTCGAAGCAGAAGCTGCATCTAATGTTGCTAAAGCTAAAGGAGAAGCTCAAGTCACCATTGAACAAGCCAGAGCCGAAGCAGAATCAAACCGTTTATTAGCCAATTCCATTACCCCCCAATTATTAGAATTAGAACGTTTAAGAGTAGAACGAGTCAGGGTGGAAAAATGGAATGGTCAACAAGCGAATATTATTCAAACCCCTAATGTGCAGTTAGGAAGTGGAACGCCTGGGGGAACACCATAATTAAGTTAGAATCAGAACTAACGTTTATTGGTGGGTTTTGGTTGTTCAGGAATTGATTTGAGTTGAGATTGACTAACTTGCCACCAAATCGCAAAACCTGCGGATATTACTATAGCAAATAAACTCAGAATAAAGGCAACTTCCTTCCATTTGGAGGGAGGTTTTGGTGTGGGTTGAATTTCTGGTTCAGGAATAGATTCACCATATAATAAAACTTTGGATGCTTCCGTTGGTTCTGTTTCGAGGGGTTCTGGTTTTGTGGATAACGGGATGGTTTCTACTAACACTAATTTTTGAGGAGAAACCCCACAATACGTTAAAACAACGGAAACATTATCATGACCATTTTTGTCATTAGCAACATCAATCCATCCTTGCACAGCAGATTCTAAAGATTGTTCTCCATTTAACACCGAAGCGGAAAAATCTTGCCAACATTGTTCCACCCGTTGATTATCACTTAATCCATCGGAACATAATAATAATAATCCATCTTCTTCGATAATAAATCGTTGCACCATTGGGCGTAAAAATTCCGCTTCTCTAGTTCCTAACGCTTGGGTTAAAGCACCGGAACCAGAGCGTTGAGCAGCATCCCAATATAAACAGCGACCATGACGGACTTCTCGATTTACCACGTCATCATCGATGGTTAATTGTTGACAGGAATTCTGGGTTATCCAATAAGCTCGACTATCCCCAACATTAACAATATAAAGTTCATGGCAATTATTCAATTCAACTCCCTCTGGGGTTTTGACTTTTTGGGGGAGTTGCAACGCCATGACTAAGGTTGTTCCCATCCGTTGTCTAAATTCTCGTCCCTGTTGATTATTTTGTGCCGCAATTACATTATTAACAACGCGGGCAATTTCTTGCAATTGTTCCATAATTAATTCCGGCGGTGCTAACTCTTCTTGAGCATAAATTTCCGCCATTAAACTATGAATTAACGGTTTAACAGATTGTACCGCTAATTGACTGGCTACCTCGCCCCCGTCATGACCGCCCACACCATCACAAACAATACTTAAATTAGGAATTAATTTATCATTGGGATAAATATAAAGATTCCGTACATCGTGAAGATTCGGATAACAACTATCCTCATTATGGGAACGTTTAATCCCCACATCGGTTAAGCCCATGACCGCTAAATGTAAGGGTAATTGAGCCGCTTGTTCCATTAATAAGTGATTCAGTTGACTCGCCACTTCTTTTAACGAGTCTTCCTGATGACGCAGCAATTGATGCAGGGTTTGTAACCGATATTGGATGGTGGGATGGGCGGTTTCAATAAACGCTGTCCAAGACTCGGCTAAATCTCGTTGGGTAGGTTGAACTTTACCTTGATGCAGTTCTCGCAACCGCACCCGCCATCCATCTACTCGTAAATTATCTTTGACTAATAAACTATAGGAGGCACCTTGTTCAGTTAACGGTGTCCATAATTGCAGCATTTGCCATAACCAATACACCTGACGTACCGGGTTCGTTTTTGGCCATGCTTCTACTAACGTCGGTAACAATTGACCCCGACTATCAACGGGAATGTTATCTAATAATAAAGTTTCCGTTGCTTCTGGGGGAATTCCCAAGGGATACACCCCAAACACCCCAGGAATATGGAGTCGATGGGGATGTAAGTATAAATAGGACAAAATTGACTCCGAGAGCATATCGGGCAAAATCGGCGGAGCTCCGGGTTTGGTATCTAACCAAACTTGCGGAAAGGTCACATAATAGCGATTTCCCACTAACTGACCCGGTTGAATTTGATTCGCCCCAGAACCCGTCGCCCACAAATATCGATAGGTTAGGGGAGTTTGACAAGCTTCACAAATGTGATTTCCTAACGAGTTACGCGGTTGGGGACAGGCGGGATTTGTACAATGGATAGGCGGCGGCGCCGAAGTGCTAATTTGAAATAATTTTTGTAAGGACACGGCTAGAACTGTTAATAGGGGGACTTAATCGTACAAGGATTCATAATATAAAACGATTGTAGCTTTTATTGATTTATCAGAGGGTTTTCCCTCAACATCTTTGATTGGGTGTAGTCGTTGGTCACGTTAGCACAACCATCTTGTAGATTGATAGATAATAAAGAATTGATGGAATTTTTAACAGCCATGAACACGGAATCTTATATTTTTGTCGCTGGTGCGAGTCGAGGTGTCGGACGAGAAGTGGTGAACTGCTTACGAAACCAACAGCAAAACGTGAAAGCATTGTTAAGAACACCGGACACTCGCCCCGAATTGGAAGCAATGGGGGTACAAGTGGTCATGGGGGATGCGTTAGAGATAACAGCCGTTGAACAGGCACTATTAGGCCCAGAACCCATTTCCGCCGTGATTAGTACCATTGGCGGTTTACCCAAAGAGGGAGAGAGGGCTGATTATTTAGGAAATAAAAATTTAATTGATGCGGCGGTGAAAGCGGGGGTCAGGAAGTTTATTTTAGTGTCTTCGATTGGGAGTGGGGAGAGTGTGGTGGCTTTACCGCCCCAAGCGTTGGAAACCTTAAAATCGGTTTTGGTGGAAAAGGAAAAAGCAGAACAACATTTAATTAATAGTGGGCTGACTTACACCATTATTCGTCCGGGGGGGTTAAAGTCTGAACCCGCAACGGGAAATGGGATATTAACGGAAAATTACCGAGTTGCAGGTATCATTCATCGGGGGGATGTGGGTCAGTTGGTCTGTGATTGTTTATTTTCAGATTTAGCAAATGGTAAGATTTTGTCAGCCATTGACGGCAATATGACCTATGGAGAACCGGATTTTGAGGTTTTGAATTTAAGTTAAAATTGGCAACCGGGAATAGGGGGAAAAGTTTAACAAAAGGGTTTAATCCAACCTTTTTGTAAGGCTTTATCTAAGATTAATCCCGCTATTCCAAATAATAATAAACTTTCGCCAGCTACAATAACTATTTGTTCCAGGGAAGTTTGGGTTTTAAGTTGGATGTCAATTTCTGCCAAGCCGCGAACCAGTCCAAAGGCAAAAATTCCTCCTAATTTTAATTGCGGGTTATTGTCACCCCGAATAATATATCGATAGGTGACACCAAATAAAAACCCGCTAACTCCTGCGATGGGGACGGAAAACCAAACATTAATCGGTTGTCCCCAAAGCCACAGGTTAAGGCTACTGAGGAGAATATGAGTCAGTCCGACACAAAATCCGGCTAAAAGACCTCCCTTGAGAGATTCTAACCGTTCGGTCGCCGTAAAATTTGAGGAGGAGTTTAGATTCACGCGATCGCTCCGTTTCAAGTTATGATCTACAGTGCAGTTATTTTGCAACGTTTTTTTTAACATTACTATGGATATTGTCTCACTGGGCTGGGTTTCGCTGTTAGTGCTGTTTACTTTTTCAATTTCAATGGTTGTTTGGGCTCGTAACGGATTCTAACATTGATTCCTTCTCTAACCCTTACCAAAATCTGTAGAGACGTGCCATGGCGCGTCTCTCTAAATTATGGCGCGTCTCTCTAAATTATGGCGCGTCTCTCTAAATTATTTATAGGTCACGTCTCTATAATTATTAGGATAAATCGCCATATTGTTCTCGATAACGCTGCAATAGGGCTTCTAATTCTTCAACTTTTTGTCGTTCTTGTTCTATTTGTTCTGTCGGTGTTGGTATCCAATTCTGATTTTGATCATACCAACGCAACCAACATCCTGCAATTCCTTGATAACATCCTTGCCATAATCCTAAACCTAATTCTAATTCGGGCATCCAAACCCGTGAATTTGAAACCGTTAATTCCTGATAGCGACTGGCATTATTTTGAAACACCCGCAGTTCATTGGTATAACGACTAAAAACTACATAATAAGGAATGCGTAAAATCCGTTCGTAGACTTCCCATTTTGTCGGAGGTTGATGAATTTCCCGCAAGGTTTGACCTAAATCTTCGGCTTCTGTTCCGGGTGATAATAATTCTACCACCACAAACGGGTTTACTCCTTCTTGCCAAGTTACATAACTTAAGCGTAAATCCCGTTGTTCATATAACCGAGATACCCCCATAACTGCAAACCAATCTGGGCGTTTATACCAGTTCAAATGGTGAGGGTCATAATAGAGATTGAGGTCACTGGCAATAAAAACCGAGTCAGGAGAATAACCGGGGGGATGAAACGTTATTCTCAATAATTCGGGTTGTAAATCATGGAATTCGTCTGGCAAACCGGGTTCCTCCGGGTCTTCACTTTTGAGGTCATACATCGTCGGTAGGACTTCTTTCGGGGAACGTGGGGGGTCAGTTTGAACCATAGCAGACTGAATAAATGCTTAAGGATTAAGATAGCATAAAATAACCGAAATAGCCATTAATTTCAAAGGAAATTATAGCCGTTCTCAATCATTAATGAATTCAGACCAGAAGCTGGGTTTTTAGCTGTTTGATGATCTAAAATAATTATTAATAAAAATCTAACTCGCAAGATTAGCCGTTATCGTAGACATACATCAAAATCCATTCCGTCTTTTCCCCAAAACCCTATTTCTCCCCATGTCCCCTTCAAAACACCTGATTCGCATCTTAATTCAAGCTGATACAACTAATCCGATGATTTTAGAAGGGTTAGAAGCTTGGTTGCGTTTAGGTTTATTATCCGATGCCCAAGTGCGCGAAATTGGTGAACTTTATTTAAGTGACCCTATCCCTCGAAAGGTTGTCTCTTCTGAGAAAACTAAAGTGGTTAGCACGGAAACAACAACTCGAAATTCTGTTGTTTCTAAACCGCCTCAACCTGCTTTTGAATTACCAGCGATTATAACAGATTTAGTGGAATCTTTAAAAGCTGAATTGAGTGTTCGCTGGCTATTATTTTTAGGGTTATTTTTAGTCATTGTTTCCTCTGGGGTTTTAGCAGCGAGTCAATGGGAAAAATTTCCAGCCACCGGACAATATTTAATCTTATTTGCCTATACCTTTGCGTTTTGGGGGACGAGTTTATGGGGAAGTCAACAGTCTAGCTTACCCGTGACGGCGGAAGCTTTAAAATTAGTTACCTTACTGTTAATTCCTCTAAATTTTTGGGCAATGGATGGATTAAAGTTGTGGTTATATCCTTTGGGTTTAGTTACAATAGCGATCGCTACAATTGCGCTAACTGCCCTCACTATTATCTTATATCGAAATCAAGGACAATTGCAATGTCGTTTCCTCTTCAACCAGTTAGGATTAAGTTATCTAAACTGGGGGTGGCAAATTCCAGGTTTTCCCATCATAGCGGTTTATTTAGGAATTATCATCAGTGGAATTTTAACTATTGCTAACCTGCCCTCAACATCTTCGACTCCCAACCAACGCATCGACCCTAAAATTATTGTGATTTATCTTTTAGCCTTGCTGTTTGGTCGGGCAATTTTTGGGGTTGATATTCCCATTAGTGAACTCGGATTAGCATTAGGAATCTTTTCAATATTTTTATATCTTTCTCCTTCTATTATTTTACATCGGTGTAGCTATGGTATTCTAATTTTCGGCTGGTTAACAACTCTTTTTACTCAACCCGGACAAGCCTTTTTAATCAGTGGAATTGGAGTTGGAATTTTTACTCATAATTTATTAAAATACTGGAAACGACAAGATTTAGCTGCAATTTTTGGTTTTGGATTATCAATGGTGGTGTTAGTAGGTCGTTTAATTCCACCGGAACTTAGACAAACAGCCATTACAGTTGGAGTAGAAGTTGCCCGTTCTCAGCAGTCTCCTTGGGCTTTACTCAGTTTAACCTGGTTTCCCTATCTCATTGCAATGGTTGTCTTTACGGATTGGATTTACCACCGTCCCCAACGAAAATTAGCTCAGTTTGGAGATCAAATGGGTTTAATTTTCGGGTTATTTTTAACCAGTTTATCATTATTAAACCCCCCATTGCGATCGCTAAATTTATTAGCCTCTACTATTACTTTAGCGGTGATTACGAGCCGTCGTCAACCCCTAAAACCCCCCTTAGTTTTAGCCACCCATCTTTTAGGGTTAGTTACCGTTTGTAATCTAGTTTACTGGCAATTTCCCAACTTAACCTTAGAACTTTGGGCAATAATTTTATTGGGCTTAATGCTGGGTGAATTTTTATTATTTACGGTCAATAGCCCCTTAGATAATATTATCCGAAAAGATGCCTTAAACCTAGGAATAGTATTATCTGAACTCAGTTATATGTTATTTTTAACTAACTTTTATTTTGATAACAAAACTTTAGAAATTACTTGGTTAATCACACCCCTAGCCTTAACAGTTGTAGCAACCCAAACCACAGACACCCAACGAATAAAAGCCAGCCAATTTAGTCTTGTAGCTTGTGGGTTAGTTCAAATTTTAACGTTACCCCATCCTGAAATCCGTTTATGGAGTTTAGGCTTAACAACGCTATTAATGGTTGTTAATACTCAAATCCTAAAAACATTATTTACATCAACTTTTACCGTTGGTTTAGGATTAACTTTACTCTTTTTATCCGTACAGGATTTTGTAGTTAGAGAAGGATGGTTAATGCTATTGAGTTTAACCGTCACCGGGTTATGGATATTACGTTTAATGTTATCTCGCTATGGTTCACCTCAATCAAAGATTATTAAACTTTATAAAAAATCCATTGATGGTTGGGCAATGGTACTATTAGGGTTTGAACTTTCAGCGATAACCCTTCATTCCTTTGGATTATATGCAGCGAAATTTCCAGCGAATTCTAACCTGATTTCAACGTTAATCATTGTAATAATTGCCTTAATTCTCCGAGGATTCAATATAGCAGAACCACCCAGAAGAGACAGGTCTGGATTCTCCCCTTGGATATTATATAGTTTAGCTTGGGCGGTTGAATTACTGATTGTTGAAATTCTAATTTTTAACGACCGTTCTTTAGTTAGTTTAGCAGTTACTAATATTATTTTAGGACTGATTACACAACTTTTTGGAGATTGGTGGCAACGTTATTATCAAATTAAAAAACTGCCTAACCCTTGGCAAGTTATTCCTATTCTTTACGGTCTTTTAGGTGTTATTTTCCGCTTCCAAACTGTTGCTAATTGGACAGGATTAACATCTTTAGGGCTGGCTTTAATTTTAATCGGTATTGGCAGACGCAGTAACGACACCAAACCTTTAACTTATTTAGGATTGATAGGGGTTTCTGTTTCTACCTATGAAATTTTATTCTATCAAATTCAGTCTCAACCTTTAGCCACACAATGGATTGCTTTTGCCACATTAGGAACCAGTTTAATGTATGCCTATCGAGTTCTCAGTCCTGGGTTAACGGTTTATTTACGACTGCTGGAAAGTGAAATCAAATTCATTGCCCATCTTCATTGGTTTATTAGTAGTCTATTTTTAGTGTTAGCCAGTTTAACTCCAGGTTATTCTCAACCTTTTTTAGCCATTGGAACCAGTATATTAGTCGTGCGTTATGCTATTTTCCAAGGTCGTTATAATTCCAATCCTACAGCCTCTGAAATTTGGGTCTATCTCGGTTTAGCAGAAGCAACCGCTTTAATTCTTTATCTTCAACATTTATTCAATTTAAACGGATTTTTTATTCCTTGGTCAGGGTCAATTGTATCAATCATATCCTGGTTCTTTTATATTTTGCCTTGGAATAATGGTGGATGGTCGGAGAAACCCTGGAAAAGAGCAGCCATTATTCTTCCGATTATCACGGTTATCACTTCCTTTTTCCTCTTACAACCCGAACAACAATTAACGTGGTATATTTCAGCCATTCTTGCCATAATATTGTATATGGTGTTATCGAGCTTTACCCGGAATATTCGCTTAAGTTATTTCAGTTTAATCTTAATTAATTTTACCTTTTATAATGGGTTAGGGTTTATTAATTATCAAGCGGATGAGTTTATTCTGACCCTCCCCATTGCCTTATCATTACTTTATTTTGCCCAATTTGAACCCAATTTAACCTTAGAACAAAATCGCCCTTGGCGACATGGATTTCGGATTTTTGGAACCAGTCTATTTTGTGGAATGTCTCTGATAACTAATCAAGGGATAGGGATTCTTCCGGGAATCTTAAGCTTAATCACAATTTTTGCTGGGTTAGGATTTAAAATTCGAGCGTTTCTCTATATTGGAACTGCAACATTTTTAATTAATATTGTAGAGCAACTGATGATTCTCAATGCTCATTATTCTTTTATGAAATGGGTAATTTCCTTTATTTTAGGGTTAATTTTAATTTGGATTGCTGCTACTTTTGAAACCCGTCGAGAACAATTAATTGCTCTTTGGAATAACTGGATGACAGAATTAGAAACCTGGGAATAAGGCAAAAACTCTGCATTAATTTGGCTCAAACCCCGATACAGAAGCATTTTCGATAATATTTTCAAGGTAAAATAAAAAATTAATTCAACGAAAAATAACAGAAACCCTGCAATTTTCAAAAAAATGTTAAATAATGTAAAGCAGTTCTTCTGCGAATCTGAGTCTTAGGGATGACCTCTGACTCAATACAGACTAAATGCGTTCCAATAGGAGTTTCTGCATTATGACATTTGGGTTTAGTAGTCAACGCCTGAAACGGTTAATTTTGTTGGGATATCCTCTCCCTCAAACGGCCACTTTAGTGTTTCTGGGATTAGTTACATTGATTACTGTATTGAGCCTAGCGTGGTTGAACGGCGAACCCAACATTACCAAATTTTTTAATCTCCTTTGTAACTTCCAAAATAATCCTCCCTGGTGGTCTGAAGTTCCTGAATTGTCTCCTAAATATTTGTTGTTACCGACCCTAATTTTTTCTGGAATTGCAGCAATTATTATTAAAGTCTCTCCGCAGCCTCAAACTTGGACAAGAGCGTTAATTATTAGTATTAATTTAGCCATTATTCTGAGATATTTATTATGGCGGGGTATTACCACACTCAATTTAACTCATCCTGTTGCTGGAATCTTAAGTTTAGGGTTATTTTTAGCTGAATTACTTATGCTGCTTCTGAGTAGCTTACAACTTTATTTATCCCTAAAAATTAAGGATAATAAATCTGAAGTCAATCCCCTAGCTAAGGATATTATAGAAACTCGATATACCCCTTCAGTGGATATTTTTATTCCCAGCTATGATGAACCTGAATTTATTATAAAACGGACAATAATTGGCTGTCAAGCTTTAGATTATCCCCATAAAAAAATTTATCTCCTTGATGATACTCGTCGCCCAGAAATTAAAAAATTAGCTAAAACTTTAGGATGTCAATATATTACACGGGTTGATAATCTTTACGCTAAAGCCGGAAACTTAAATCATGCGTTAATGCAGACAAAAGGAGAATTAATTGTTGTATTTGATGCAGATTTTATTCCCACCAAAAACTTTATAAATCGAACCATTGGCTTTTTCCAAGATTCTCAAATTGCCTTAGTTCAAACCCCCCAAACTTATTATAACTTTGACCCAATTGCCCGAAATTTAGGCTTAGAAAATCAATTACTTCCTGATGAAGAACAATTTTATCGTCAACTGGAATTAATCAAAAATTCGGTGGGGAGTACCGTTTGTTCAGGAACCTCTTTTGTTGTGCGCCGCAGTGCTTTAGAGAGTATTGGAGGGTTTGTTACAGAATCTATTTGTGAAGATTATTTCACCGGAATTCAGTTAACAGCTAAGGGATATCGCCTGGTTTATTTGAATGAAAAATTAAGTGCTGGGTTAGCAGCAGAAAATATTAATGCTCATTTAACGCAACGAGAACGATGGGGACAAGGAACATTACAAGCCTTTTTTATTAAGTCTAATCCCTTAACCATTCCAGGTTTAACCCTCGTACAACGGTTAGCTCATTTAGAAGGATTAGCCAGTTGGTTTATGTTTGGATTGAGAATCTATTTACTGATAATGCCCTTAATTTATGCCTTCTTTAATATTCTTCCCGTTCAAGCCTCTTTAGATGAATGGCTTTACTTTTTTACCCCCATTTATTTCTTTCAGATGATAACTTTTTCTTGGTTCAATTATCATAGTCGCTCTTTTATTTTTAATGAAATTTGCTCTATTCAACATTGTTTTCAGTTAGGATTAATGGTATTTAATACAATCCTTAATCCTTTTAATCAAGGATTTAAGGTAACGCCAAAGGGTATCATTCAAGATCGCTATAATTGGAATCATAATTTGGCTTTACCCTTAATTGGATTTTGGATCTTAACAGCTTTAGCTGTCCTGAAAATTACGATTTTAGGAACACCTGAAATAGACGAAATTAATACCGAATCTGGAATCAGTTTAGGAATTATTTGGGGCGTTTACAATTTAATTATTATTACCTTATCTATTTTAATGACAATTGATGCCCCTAAACCTGATCATTATGATTGGTTTGAATTACGGCGAGTGGTACAAATTCAGATTCAAAATCAAACTCTTTGGGGAATTACAACCCAAGTCTCAGAAGCTGGTGCAGAAATTGATATTACAACCCAATATCCCCTGGATTTTTCGACTCAGCAGACCATTAAACTAGATTGGGTTGAAGAAAATTTAAGCCTACAGGGACACATCAAAACCTTCGATTACAAAGGAGATAACTTAACCCTACAGGTCGAATTTGAAGCCGTGAGTTTATCTCAATATCGTCAACTGATTGAACTTTTATTTTGTCGTCCCGGTCAATGGAAAAACCAAAAAGTTCCAGGGGAATTGAGATCGCTTTTTCTGGTTTTTAGAGCCTTAATTAAACCCCGATTTTTATTTGATAAAAAACCCAAAATTAAAGCCATGAAAGTCTCCCAATTCTAAATCTTGTAGGGTGTGTAAGCTCCGCGCACGCACCCCAAAAGATTAAGGTTCTAATTGAGCCACTAACTTTAACCCATAGTTAGTTTCAAAAGCTTCTTTCTTGAAGTCTAAACTCCATAATTCTAAAGCACAATCATCATCAGCATGGGTTGGTTTTAATTTCAAATAAAACTCCCGTGCCATCGGTTTATATTCACAAATAACTTGAGAAATGGCACCAATTAAACGTCGATCTAATGCCACTGCTAATCTTAATAAAGGATGCAATTGATCAATCACTTGTCGAAACCGTCGCGGTAAACCTTGATAAGCTTCATGTTTCTTTTTAGGACTACTTTTCCGGTGATATCGAGCTAAATTTGCGATCGCTTCAATTTCCATTTCTGTAAATCCTAATAATTCTCCATAGCGAATTAAATAATAGGAATGTTTATGATGAGCAGAATGACTCACATATAATCCGCAATTATGAAGAATACTCGCCGACCATAATAATTCCCGTTCAGTTTCTCCCCAATTATGTAATAATCCTTTTGTCTGATCAAATAAACTTAAGGCAAAAGTAGCAACCCGTTGGCTAGATTCTAAATCAACTTGATATTTTTGAGCAATTTTTAACACGCTTCTTTCCCGAACTGAACGGCCATAATGAAGTCGATCATCAATTAACCCATGAGTTAACATCCAGTCTACAATCACCCCTTCTCGGAGACTGCGTTCACACACCGTTAAAGACCGCAGATTTAACAACGTCATAGCTTCTTGTAAAATTAAAGCCCCCGCTAAAATAATCTCGGCGCGACGGTCAGCAATTCCCGGAATTTGTAATCGTTCTTGATAAGATAATTTGCGAATGCGATTAATAAATTCTTGTAAGTCTTCTAAGGTTAATTTATACCCAACTAACCGAGTGGGGTCTGTTCCTGACTTCTCTCTAGCTTTAATTCCAACTAAGGTTTCAATCGTTCCTGAAGTTCCCACTAAACGAGGAATTTCCCCGGATTTTAAATGGGAAGATAATTCATCAACAACTCGTTCTAATGTGCCTCGAATATAAGCTTGTAAATATAAAAATTCCGCACGACTAATCGGATCTGTATGCACAAAATCATGGGTTAACCGCACCGCCCCCACTTTTGTACTACTTAAAAATCGAGGTTCCCAACCATCTCCTAAAATTAATTCCGTAGACCCCCCACCAATATCAATAATAATATGGGGTTGGTTATTAAATTCCATTGCCGAAAGTACCCCTAAATAGATGCGTCGGGCTTCTTCCTGACCGGAAATTAAACTAATTTCTAAATCTAATTCATCAGCGACTCGGCGAATAAATTCTCGACCATTGGGGGCTTCTCGAACCGCACTGGTTGCTACGGCCACAATTTGTTCCGCATTAAAGGTTTGAGCAATGCCTTGAAACCGTTTTAAACAATTAATCGCCCGTTCCATTACCTCTGGTTTGAGGTTGCCCTTTTCTCCACAATCTCCCAAACGAACGGTTTCTTTTTCCCGTGCAATAATTGTAAAAGTGGTCAGTTGGGGCTGAACTTTCACCACAACCATGTGCAGAGAATTTGTTCCTAAATCAATGGCGGCTAAGATTCGATCTCGATCATCTGCGGGTTCAAAACTCTTCACCAAAGGCATTGATGTGACCATAATCACTCTCTAAGAAGCTATTCTTTTTAATTTTAGACCGATTGCGGATCTGTGTTAAAAAATATTGTGAAGACTCCATCTCTTAATCTCGATATCAACGCGCAATGCTGACCCAATCTAATCTACCGGAACCGACTTGGCAAATTATTATTCGACTGTTGCGATGGGATAAACCCGCCGGACGCCTAATTTTGATGATTCCTGCCTTATGGGCTATTGTTTTAGCAACCAATGGCACACCTCCTTTAGCTTTAATTTTAGTGATTGTCTTTGGAACCTTGGCCACCAGTGCCGCTGGGTGTGTCGTGAATGATTTATGGGATAGGGATATTGACCCGGAAGTAGAACGCACTCGCACCCGTCCCCTCGCTTCCCGTGCCTTAACGGTCAAAACCGGGTTGGTTATCGCTGGGGTTGCCTTCATTTGTGCGGCGGGACTGGCCGTTTATTTAAACCCTTTAAGTTTTGGCTTATGTGTGGCGGCTGTTCCGGTGATTATTGGCTATCCTTTAGCAAAGCGGGTGTTTCCCATTCCCCAATTAGTTCTATCAATTGCTTGGGGATTTGCTGTCTTAATTAGTTGGACGGCGGCGGTGGGAAATTTAGAAACAGCTACTTGGTTTTTATGGGCTGCAACGGTATTATGGACGTTGGGATTTGATACCGTTTATGCCATGAGCGATCGCGAAGATGATATTCGTTTAGGGGTAAATTCTAGTGCCATCTTTTTTGGAGAACAATCTGCTAATGCCGTTGGGATCTTCTTTTTAGGCACAGCAATTTTATTAGGAATTTTAGGCTGGAATCTACAGTTACATTGGGAATATTGGCTGACCCTAACTGCTTCTATTGTGATCTGGTCAAAACAATATTGGCAACTGCGAAACCCCGATCTTCCTAGACCGATTTATGGCAAAATTTTTAGTGATAATGTCGGAATTGGTTTTGTTTTATTAGGGGGAATGATTAGTGGGTTGTTACTGTAGAGACGTGCCACGGCACGTCTAAATAACGGCACGCCTAAATAGCAGAGATTTAATCCCCAAACCTATAATGTTTGCGAACATCTGCCCGGATTTTCCACCGACAAGACAGTCCCGCCTCAAAGGTGACTAAATCCCCTTTCCCAAACTGGACTGGTTCGCCAACCTCTGGGGTAACGATGACATCCCCCGCTAATAAATAGCAGGTTTCGCTTTCATCATACGTCCAGGGAAACTCTGAAACCTCCTTTTCCCAAATAGGCCAATTAAAAACCCCCAATTGTTCCAATCGTTCTAAACTGGGTTGAGATTCAACGTGAATGCTCATTTCAATTTCCTATCAACATCTACGCCCAAATTTTACAGGAAGGGAACCTCAACCCATACAATATTGGTGAATAGAATTTTTTAGGATGTAAATCTCAGTGGCGAATCCCTTTTTAACCGTTAACGACGAACCCATTATTTTAGGTCAAGCACTGAAATATTTGCAAACGGCTGGAAAATTACAGCCGATGATCACAGATATTCTGCGAGAATATATTCTGGATCGGGAATTGCAAGCTCGGTCTGATTTAGATGTCCCGGCTGCGAGTATTGAACAAGCGGTTGTGAACTTTAGGCTAGAACGCAATCTCAGTGACCCTCAAGCGTTTCAACAGTGGTTAGAAAATAATCGCATGAGTTATGAAGGGTTTCACCAGCAAATTATGCTGGGGTTCAAACGAGAAAAACTTAAACTTTTGGTGGTAGAACCCGAACTGGAAAACTATTTTGTCCAACGAAAACCCGCCTTAGATGCGGTGATTCTGTCCCGCATTTCTTTAAATGACTATGAATTAGCAGAAACATTATTCAACCGTTTAAAAGAACAAGAAACCCGGTTTGAAGAATTAGCAAAAGAGTATTCTATTACCAATGAAAGCTCGTTTAATGGCATGATGGGAGCCGTTTCTTTGTCAACTTTACCCGATTCTCTTAAGGTCATTGTGCAGCAAACCCTACCCGGACAAATTATTAGCCCCCAAGAAGTGGAGGGAGGCTGGTGTATTTTCCGAGTTGAACAATTTTTAGAAGCGTCCTTAGAGAATCCTCAAATCAAACAACGGTTGCAAAATGAGTTATTTGAACGCTGGTTAAATCAACAACTTCAATCCGCTAAAATCACCCTCAATATTCAAGATTAATTTTCTAATAGTAGGGAACAGGGAACAGTAAGTAGATGTTCAGTTTTAATAAAAAATTGCGATCGCTCTTGATTTTATTAGATGCGACCGCTTTTTCTTTATTCTTTCTGACCTGACCCATGAAACAGCCCTAGCCCTTGCTTTTTAATCCTCTCCTTTTGGCCCAAATACCATTTGTACCACCATGGGTTCTCCCCCTTTTTCATGATATCGATCAGCCCATTGACGAATAATTTCATCTAATTCTTCAATCGCTTGATCAATTCGTTCAGGAGGGATATCTAATTCTTCCAAAACCCTCATGACCCTGGGTTGACGTTCAGCCCAATCTTTCATTAATCTGAAATATCGAGCTGTATCTTCAACCATAATATAAGTGCGTTCTTCCTGATCTTCTGGAGAATAGGACGAACGATTCAAGGCATAAAAGGGCATTCCCCAAGGAGATTCTATTTTAATAACTGTTTCGGAATAAGTTAAACGTCGCTTAATATGTTCTGCTAAAGCTTCACTTAAAGGCATTCTGCGACTCGGTTCTAAATCTTCTTGAGAACGCCTATGCAAAAATTCAATTAATTCCATAAATTGAAAGGAATTAATTAATTGAGCATCGGGTAAATATTTCGGGAGTTTACTTTCAATAACCCGCTTTTCTTCTGAGGTTAAACTACTACCGGAAATGCGAGATTTACCGGGTTGCCAAGGATAATGTTCTAACCAAACATAGGGAAATTGAATCAAATATCGAGGTTCTTGAGACCCCAACATTTTTAACAGTTTACCTTCGGTTAATGCTTGTTGAACTTCCTCAACAATCACTTTAACTCGCTTCGGTTCAATATGGTGCAGGTGTCCTGTCATTCTCAGGTTTTTTCCCTGCTCCATATAAGTCATATAGATAGCGCATTTTGCCGCCGTTGCGGCTGCATCCAGGAAAGCCCCATGTCGATGTCCACTGGTTCGCATCGCGCTAAAGGCCAGATATAACATGATCTGATCCATGGCGCTGGGGCTCAGACTTTTGATCAGATCGGTATCTTTTGTCATAATCATCCCTGAAATCGCCTACCTTGGAGGCATGGTAGCATCCTCCCTAAATTGTGAGAAATTCTCTGACTTGGAAACCCTAAGTTTAGGGGAAGTCAGTTTTTTACTCAATCTACGCCAGTTCCTATCCCTGAGATGAGTGAGGTTTTGACGCTTGAGTGAGCGTTGTGAATTGAACTGGGATGTGACGACACGATTATTGATGAGCATCGTCAAAAATTAAGTAGATTATTTCGCACCCTTGGCACTCAGGGTTCTTTATTGATGGATGTGTCACACGACTCTATTATACAAGACCTCTTGCTTTCTACAAGAATTTGCTGAATTCTCAATAAAATTCCCCCAATTTTTGGATATTTTTCATCCCTCAGAAAGAGAACAACCCCCCTAGCCGTCTCAATGAGGTTAGGGGGGTCTAAAGGCTTGAAAAATTGTTCTGAAGGATTGATATTGATTAAGAACGATTCATCTGATTTGCCATAGTTGTAAACATTGCCATACTTGGCCCTGGCCACCGGCGAGGAGTAGAGGAGTTCGGCATTAAATTATCTGGGGCGAAGGTCATCCCCGCAGGTGTTTTGACTTGTCCCGGGTTGAGGGGTGCAGGTTCCTTAGCAGGGGCGGGTTTAGGTTGAGGAGGAACAACGGCGGTGGTCTGAGGTTGCGCTGATGGAGCCGATGGGGTTTTAGTCTTTGCAGATTTTTCTGGTTTTGTTTGAGCTTGGGGTGCAGGTTTGGACTCAGGTTGAGGAGCCTGCTTATCTTTCGCTTCGCCAAACTCTAAAAAATATTCATCTTTTTTAGAATTGAATAGTTTACCTAACATTATGTTTACTCCGTCTGTATTTTTAACAAATTTAAAGCTTTAGCCCTAACGATAGATTAAAGAAGAATGAAAGATTTGTCTATAAAAATTTACATTTTGTTACATTTATTCCAAGATAAGCCCCTGTCTTGGGCTTGATTCACCATAATTCTGTTAAATCTTTGCATTTATTTACAAAATTCTCAGAATTGCTTGACGGTTGCCCATTCCCTAACACCCAATTCCCGGAGTGTCATATCCCGTAGTCGGGTAGGGTTTGTGATAGTCTAAGTTGGAACCAGATTAATCTCGTGTTGATCCGATGAATAACAGCACCCCTCGCAATCCGGTTTTATTGATTCATGGTATTTTTGATACTAAAGCTATTTTTAAAACCATGACAGCCCATCTAACTCAATGGGGATGGAATGTTCATAGTTTGAATCTCATTCCTAATGATGGCCGATTAGGATTAGAAGTCTTAGCCAAGCAAGTTGCTGATTATGTGACTCAAACTTTCCCCGCCGAACAACCGATTGATTTAATCGGCTTTAGTATGGGGGGAATTGTCAGTCGTTACTATGTCCAAAGGTTAGGCGGGATTGAACGAGTTCAACGTTTCATCACCATTTCCTCACCTCATCATGGCACTTTAACCGGATACCTTTACCCCACGTTAGCCGCATCTCAAATGCGTTCAAATTGTCCGTTTTTACAAGACTTAAATCGAGATTTAGAAACCTTAGACCGAATTAATTTTACCTCAATTTGGACACCCTATGACAGCATGATTGTTCCGGCTCAAAGTTCTCAAATGCCCATTGGTCAAGAATTTATTGTAAATGTTTTAGTTCACTCCTGGATGGTCAATGATCCAAAGTGTTTAGTTCGGGTTGAGGAAGCCTTAAATACACCGTTAAAAACCCTCCCCACTCCGGTATCACCCGCTATGGTTTCCGGTCATAACGGGTAACAAACCGAATTTTAAGCGTCTCCGACTTGGGCGTATTCATTACAACCGAACACCGCTTCGGGATAACAATAGTATTTGAACTCTAAAAAATTATGAAAGGGATCTTCTAAGAAAAAGGTGCGGTGTTCTGTGGGTAAATTCGGAAAACGGCGTTTAGGTTCTTGGTAAAATTTAAGATGGTTTTGTTGGGCATGGTTTAAGAGGGTTTCCCAGTCAGCTTCCGAGGTAAAGACTAAGCCAAAATGTCGCGGATAAATCCCGTTTTGGGGTGTTAGGGGTTCTTTACTGACATGGGCAACAATTTGATGACCATAAAGGTTCATAATAATGGAATTGGGGGTTTCTCGCCCCAGTCCACAGCCTAACCCTTCCCCATAAAACGCTTTGGTTTCTTCAATATTGTTCACGGGAAAGGCAAGATGGAATAAAGTTTTGTTCATCGTTTTGAGATCCAAATCATGATTTATGAATTAGTGTGGCTTAATCCTTGGCTATTTGCGATCGCTTTAAATACAGTTTTAATTAGTTTAGGGGTAATTTTAGCCAAAACGTTATTAACAACCGCCGGATGGCTGCACGCTTGGCTGTTGGGGGTACTAATTTGGGGGTGTTTAGGATGGCAAGGTTATGTAATTGTGGTGTTTTATTTTTTAGTGGGTTCGGGTGTGACTCGCATTGGAAAAACCCAAAAAGAAGCCGCCGGAATTGCCGAAAAACGAGGGGGGGCTAGGGGGCCAGAAAATGTCTGGGGTTCGGCGTTAACCGCTACATTATGTGGGTTAGGAGTATTTTTCCTAGAGGGTTTTTTTCCTAATACAGTTGAACTACAGCCTTGGATTCCGCTATTATTATTAGGATATGTTGCCAGTTTTAGTACAAAATTATCCGATACTTGTGGGAGTGAAATTGGTAAAGCCTATGGTAAAAGTACATTTTTAATTACTACCTTAAAACCCGTTCCTAAAGGGACAGAAGGGGCTGTAAGTTTAGAAGGAACATTAGCAGGTGTTGTGGCTTCTATTATTGTTTCTGTTTTGGGTTATAGTATTGGGTTAATTGATATCTGGGGGATTCTTTGGTGTGTTATTGCTGCGTTTATTGCGACGAATTTAGAAAGTGTGATTGGGGCAACCTTACAAACAAAGTTTACCTGGTTAACCAATGAAATTGTGAATTTTATTAATACATTAATCGGTGCGATCTCAGCTATCCTTTTCGGTTTTTATGGGCAATTTTTCTCCTAATTCGTAATTCCTAATTCCTAATTCCTAATTCACCTTTCCAATGGCTTGAGTAATTCGATCAAGTAAAATAGCCAACAAAACAATTGCTAGTCCCCCCACCGCCGCCATTCCCACATCCAAACGTCCCATCCCTTGTAATACCGTTAAACCCAGCCCTGGAACTGCAATCATCGAAGCAATAACCGACATTCCCAGAGAGAATAATACCGTTTGATTGACTCCCGCCAAAATTGTCGGGATAGCCAGGGGAATTTGCACATCCCAGAGGATTTGTCTAGGGGTTGAACCAAACGCATAACCCACCTCAACAAACTCGGTCGAGACTTGTCGAATTCCCAAATTTGTAAACCGAATTAAGGGAGGAAGGGCGTAGATAATTGTAGCAATTACTCCCGGAACTTCCCCAATTCCAAATAACATAATCACCGGAACTAAATAAACAAAAGTGGGTAGGGTTTGCATCACATCCAGAAGGGGGAGAAACCCTTGTTCAAATCGGTTACTGCGTGCACAAGCCACACCCAACGGAATCCCCACAAGAATACAAAAGATCACCGCCGTAATGACCAAAGCCAGGGAAATCATTGCTGCTTCCCACTGTCCTATAAAACCAATTAAAGTAAGGGCTAGTACGCTAAAAATTCCGACTCTTCGCCCAGCTAGTTTCCAGGTCGTTAAACCCAACAGCAGCAGGAAAATCAGAGGAGGAATTGTTAACAATAAACGGCGAATTTCTTCAAGTACCCAACTAATCGGAATCCGAATGGCTTGGAAAAAGGGGCGAAAGTGGTCTACTAGAAAATTAATGGCGGTGGTAATCCAATGAGCGAGAGGAATTGTGTAAAGTTGGAAGGGATTTAATAGAATATTTAACTTGTTTAAAGCTTCTGGGTTAGTTGGATTCGGGATACTGGATGAGGGTGCTTCGGGATTGTTATTAATCTGCTTAATTTGATTAATCCACCCTTCAAATTGGGTTTGATTCTCCTTAATCCATTCTTCAGCATGACGACGAATATCTTGGGGTTTATCTTCACCTTGTTTAATGCGAGAACTTTCTCTAGCCATATCTTCAGAAGGGATTTTAACGAGTTCAAAAAAACGTCGAATAGATGGATTATTTTCTAAAAATTTCTGATTAGCAATTACTCGATATTTTCCTTGAACCATTCCCAGATTTTTACCATTGACAGATGTATCTTTTTCAGTTACTTTTCCATAACCTGGGCGAACAGCAGTAAAAGGAACTTCTAACCAGATCACATCTTGATTTACTTTCAGAATATCACCCAACCAGAAGGGACTATAAGCATACAAAAAAACTGGTTTTCCTTGTTGGTAACGAGTTAAAGCATCTGCAATTAAGGCGGTATAATTTCCCTTATTAATTTCTACAGTATCCCGCAGTTTATAAGCATCTAAATGGTAATCCATTTCTAACTCACAACTCCAACCGGGATCGCAACCTACGAGATCTGCTTTCCCATCTCCATCGGTATCAAAGATCTTGGCAATACGCGGATCTTGAAATTGTTGTAAGTTAGTAATTTTATATTGATCAGCCGTTTTTTTATCAATTTGATAACCTTGAATCAGGGGAAACAGTAGACCCACTTTCTCTAATTTTTTGTCACCGCCCGCATTTTTATAAAATTCATTATGTCCAGGATCTCCAAAAATGGGCGCAAAATCTAAATCTCCATTCGCCACTGCGGTATAGACAGCCGGATAAGTTGCTGCTATCAGGGGCGCTATTTTATAACCGAGTTTCTCTAAGCCTATATTAATAATTTCAGCTTGAAATCGATCGTCAATCCAATCACTTGTTGCGGAACGAATCATCACGCCTTTTCCAGGTAGATCTGAATTAGTTGTGGTTTGTGCTAAGGAGGAAAAATTGATTAAACCGATTAACAATAGAATTGTTAAAATTAATGTTTTTAATAGTTTTACTCTTGAATATTTGAACATATTAGGAATTACGAATTACGAATTACGATTTTTTTAGTTAAAATTATCGCTAAACTTGCTTAGACTAGCGAGGATATCTGTGGGTTTTAAAACTCCTTTAAATTTTCCGGCTTCATCAACCACGACTAGGTTTTGTTCATGGCGGTAAAGGTGAAAAACATCTTCTAAAGGTACAGTTTCTGAAACTTTAGAAAAGTTGGTTTCCATGAATTGAGTAATATTTTTAACGTCTTGTTGAATTGCGAGATCAAGCTGTTTTGGATCAAGAAAACCAACAGGTTCTTTGTTAGGATTGAGTATATAGATTCGCTCTTTATTTGAGCTTTGTATCTGTTGGAGTGCGAGTTGATCTAAATCTTCACCGAGAATTAAGGAAAGGGTTGGACGGGTAATGGTTCCTGCTTTGAGGATTTGTCCTCGATTAACATCTTGAATAAAATCCCGGATATAATCATTAGTCGGTTGATTTAATAGTTCTTCAGGAGTCGCAAGCTGAACAATTACTCCTTCTTTCATTACCGCAATGCGATCGCCTAATTTTAAAGCTTCGGGAGTGTCATGAGTAATAAAAACGATAGTTTTGTTCAACTCTTTCTGAAGTCTTAATAATTCATTTTGCATCTCCCGGCGAGTCAAGGGGTCGAGGGCACTAAAGGGTTCATCCATCAGTAAAATCTCAGCATCCGTCGCCAACGCACGAGCCAGTCCCACCCGTTGCTGCATTCCCCCACTCAGAGCCGAAGGTCGGTAGTCGGCCCATTGAGCCAGCCCAACGACTTCCAAGGCTTCCAAGGCTTTTTTCCGACGTTGGGTTTTGCTGATTCCGCGTAACTTCAGCCCATATTCTACGTTATCAGCGACAGTTCGATGGGGAAATAACCCAAAATGCTGAAATACCATTGATATTTTAGTGAGGCGAATTTGACGAATACGTTTTTCATCAATATAGGCAATATCCTCATCATCAATATAAATGTGTCCACTGGTTGGGGTAATCAAACGATTAATACAACGAATTAGAGTCGATTTACCTGAACCGGACAACCCCATCACCACAAAAATTTCACCTGGGTTAATGGTAAAAGACACATCTGCAATACCCAAAACCTGACCCGTTGCTTGCAAAATCGCCTCTCGGTTTGCGCCTTGGGAAAATAGTTTCAGTGCATCACGACAATTTTCTCCATAGATTTTGATCAGATGTTCAATGCGGATTTTGGGTTGAGAATCATTCATGAAACATAAGTTGTAAGACGGGTAGAACTCGGTTTATAATTTATCTTTTATTTTAGCAAATATCTGCTCTGGAATAGCGTGTTCTTTGGAGTAAATAAAATTATACTTTTGTTCGATATTTAGCCAATCTATAGAAAAATCTGAAAGAATGGTTTGAGCAAACATTTCTAAGGCTTTACCTGATAAACCTTTTTCAAAATCAAACAAGTTAGATTGAAACACAGCATAAACCTTTTTCGGTTATGACTTATCTTTGATAAACCATTGATAAACTCTTTTACTAATTCCATAACCCGCTAGAACACTTAAAAGAATTGTTAACAGTGACCCTAACCATAAACTATTAATAGAAGGTTGAGTTGAATTTTCATCCAAATGTTTAGAAACCGTGAGTGTAATAGGAGTATTGAGAATTTGACCAATAGCAATAGCAGCGCAGGAACCTGTTAATAACTGTCCTAGTTTAGCCTGTCGTTCTTGAATTGTTGCTTGATCTAAACTTACTTCTGTTTGTACACTTAACATTAACTTTTCATAAAGTTCAATCCCAGGACGCAAAAAGTTAATATTGGATTCAATTTGGTCTGAATAAAATTTAAAATCTTTTTGAGCTTCAACAAAAAAATCGGGCATTTTATTATTTATTTTTTGTTCAATATTCTTGATAAGACTATCGTAGTTCGTACTATTAATTGAAATCGTTCTTTGTTGATCTTCTAAAAAAGATAGCTTTTTATAATAGTTTAAGGATTCTTGAGGCAAATTTCTAATTAACGTTAGTTTATCCAGTGTTAGATGCGATTTTTCGGTTTGACGTTCCAGAATTTCATACTTTTGATTAAGTAACTTTTTTAAAATTAGACTTTGAGAATCAAAGAAGTGAATTTTATGATAACTAAGCAACAATTCTGGCAAAAGTTGATAAACTTTATCTGCTTTTTTTTCTGTTTCTTCATTGGCATAAAGGAAAACACAAACTAATTCTATTGATTTAATAGTATATTCCTTCACTTGTTCAGCGATCACCATTTTCTTATAAATATAAAATTTGCTTCCTAAAAATTCATTTTCAATCAAGTTCTTAGCTTGAATAGAATCCTCACCCTCAACCGGAAAATTATAGTAATAATTTAAACAAGCTGCGGCTATTTCCGTAGGCGATGACACCGATTGCGGTAAAATTCCGGCTAAAATAACAGTTTTTCCTAATTTCGTTTCTAAGTTAGAAATTGGTTGTCTAAGATGGTAGAATTGCTTTAGGGATTGTACTCCATCCTGATTAGAAATATATCGCGTAAACCTTAAAAAATAAGTATCGTTTAAACAACGAACTGCTAAACGGTTTTTAAACATTCCATAATCGATATAGAGGCGATCATCATTGGGTTTATAATAATCAGCAGAAATCGCTTCAAAATCTAATAGTGATCCTGAACCTAATATATCCGGTTTAAGGGGAATTAATTTAACTAAATTATCATTGTTTTTACCTAATTCTATCTTTAAATTTTCTGCAACTTTGTTGAGATTATCACTAAATATTTTTCGCCTTTCTTTCAGACTGGTAGGAGAATCATTAAGACTATTTTGCAGCACATAATAATAGCAATGCAGCGTCGGGGATAATAATTTAATATCGGTGTTATTTGGAGTCTGAACCATTTTGATTTTCAGGATTATCTGGTTTTGGGGTTTCTTTTGCCCAATCTTGTATAAATAGACAAATATCTCGACTATCGTTTTCTAAACCATCTAAATTATCGATAGGTTGATCCGCTTCACCCCCAGGATCTCCAGTTTTTTTGAGGATGTTATTAATGCCATCTATATCGAGTTGATCGTAAATTTTCCCTAACCATTCATATAATACCTCATTCCCGGTTTGCTGACAAAAAGCAGTAATATGACTTGCCATTTTAGACCCATATAAATAATCATCAACAGGTATTTGGGTTAAATAATTAGCGATCGCTAAATAACCCTTATCCCCTAGTTTAGCATTCAGTTCTGTGCGGGGCGTTTTTAAAATTTGTTCAAACGCTTTACAGATAAAGAAATCACTCTCTGTTATCTCAATTTCAGGGTAAATCATCTTTTAGCACCCAACTAAAATAAACGCTGACCAATAATAAGGATTTTGAAAGGGAATACCTTCTAAACGATTAACCGCTCGTTCTAAACGAAACCTAGATTTTGATTCTAGCACACTTAAATCCCAAGTGTTCGCCCGTTCTCTTAATTTTTCGGCGGTACAGCAACGTAACCAGTTTTGGGCATTTTGTAAAGCGATCGCTTTATTGCCAACAGCATCAAACTGGCGGTAAAATTCATCTAGGAGAAAAGCAGTTGAAATCGAGTTAACTTGCCATAAACTCGCTAGAATTGCCTTAGCACCTGCTAATAAAAATCCGGTTGCTATTCCTAAATGCTCATCGGTTGGTTGTAACCCATCCACAACCCCTGTACAGCAAGCGGAAAGGGTGACTAAATCCGCACAAGACATCTGCATTTCGACTAAAATTGTATTCAAGGTTAAGTTATGTTGGTAATTTTCAGATAGCATTAAATAAGAATTAAGGGGATTTTTAAAATTGTATTCAGCATGACCCGAAAAATGAAAATAATGCTCATCTTGTGCGAGTTTTAAAATATCTGATTTTAAGGCGTTTTTACCTTTAATAATATGGGTTTTCTGGAATTTAGAACACTGAATAATACTGGCAACTTCCGCTTGAGCAAAAATTAGATCTTTGTCTTGGGTGGGATTTTCAACGGCAATAAAATTCTGTTGCGGGCGTTGGCGTTGTTGGCAGATTTTCCACAATAGTAAATTTGGATAATACTGGACTGAAAACTTGTTAATTAAAGGTTGATTATCGTTAATTAGGAGAGCGTGCAGAGGAAACAGATGTAAATAGGTATTCGGCACTAAAATTAAATGTTTGATTTGTTTAGGAAGATAATTTTCTAGTTGACTAAAATTAAGGAAAGCAGACAGTTTTTCTATTCTTCCTTGAACATCTAACGCTTCAATACGGGATTTATCTTTTTCTGAATAATGTTTTCCACTAATATCATTAACCCACGCTTCTGCTAAAGATTTTAAAGGATTTTTTTGAAACTCTAAATAGAGTTCTGGAGGAACAATAGGATCGGATGTTTGGGGTAAAATAATCTGAGTAATTAAGCGATTTTCGGTAAAGAAAAAATCAATAATAGCAGTATCGGAGGGTAGAAGGGTTTGAACTTCATGAAAAGAAATTGGATAAACTTGGGTTTTGGCAATAAATTCTGGTTCAGTTAAAGCGACTTGTTGATATAGCTGTTCTAATTTCTGTTTAGCAGTTTCCCATTGTTGGGAGAGTTGATCAATTTCTGGTTTAGGCAGGTTTTGTAGGAGTGCATCGGTATAATTAATTAGGGTTTTGCACTCTATTTGTTTTGCTTGTTCGATACTTTTAGTTAATTCTATATCTAGGGTTTTAGGTAAGGGAGTATCATATTGGGTAATGCGTTCGACTAAATAGCGATTTCTAAAGATTTGAGCATAGAAAAAAGCAGTTTTAAAGTCCTGAGTCTTGATAGCAAAATTAACAATTTTTTGATAAAGGTTTAAATAAGATTCCATTAAGGTGCGACGAGTAATAATATCTTGTCCCACTTGCAACCTTTCCAGACAAGCAATGATGCGATGATAGCAAAATTTTGCTTTTTGATTATGGTTGAGATAAAAATAATGATCTGCGGTTTCTTTAATTCGAGTTGTTTGTAAAAATAACTGTAGCTCATCTTCAAATTGTTCGGTTTTCCAATCCGTTATAGTATCAATTTTTGCTAAAACTTCAATTAAGCGCAAACGAGTTAAGGCAGACTGAGTAGTTTGAATTAATTCTCTTAACCCGGCAATTGCTGTTGCATTTCCTACCGCAATTTGTCCTAAGATATCAACAATTAGTTTCTCAACCTGTACTTTTTTGTTGTTGCGGAGAATATTTAATAATTTCTCAATCACTTGTGAGTTTCCTGGATCAATTTTCCCCAAAATTACTGCTACTCTGCTACGGGTATCTTCATCTTTAGTGGTATCGAGGAGTTGAATTAATACTGCGAGTACCTTGGGGTTGATAGTAGCAATTTCCCCCAGAATTGCTGCTACTTCCCTACGGGTATCTTCATCTTTATATTTAGTAGTATCGAGGAGTTGAATTAATGCTGCGCTCACCTTGGGGTTGCCTGGATCAATTTTCCCCAGAATTACTGCTACTTCCCTACGGGTGTAATTATCTTTAGTAGTATTGAGGAGTTGAATTAATGCTTCGAGTACCCTGGGGTTTCCCGGATCAATTTTCCCCAGAATTACTGCTACTTCCCTACGGGTGTAATCATCATTAGTAGTATCGAGGAGTTGAATTAATACGGCGATCGCCTTGGGGTTTTCAGTAGCAATTTTTCCCAGAATTGCTGCTACTTCCACACGAATGTAATCATATTTAGTAGTATCCAGAAGTTGAATTAATACGGCGATTACCTTGGCGTTTCCCGGATCAATTTCTCCTAGAATTGCTGCTACTCTCCTACGGGTGTCATCATCTGTAGTAGTATCGACGAGTTGAATTAATGCTGCGATCACCTTGGGGTTTTCAGTAGCAATTTCCCCCAGAATTGCTGCTACTTTCATACGGATGTAATCATCTTTAGTAGTATCGACGAGTTGAATTAATGCTGCGAGTAGCTTAGGGTTTTCAGGATCAATTTTCCCCAGAATTGCTACTACTTCCATACGGGTGTAATCATCTTTAGTAGTATCGACGAGTTGAATTAATGCTGCGAGTAGCTTAGGGTTTTCAGGATCAATTTTCCCCAGAATTGCTACTACTTTCATACGGGTGTAATCATCTTTAGTAGTATCGAGAAGTTGAATTAATGCTGCGAGTAGCTTAGGGTTTTCAGGATCAATTTTTCCCAGGATTGCTGCTACTTGCATACGGGTGTAATCATTGTTAGTATTATCGAAAAGTTGAATTAATACGGCGAGTACCTGGGGGTTTTCTGGATCAATTTTCCCCAGAATTACTGCTACTATCCTACGGGTGTAATCATTGTTAGTAGTATTGAGAAGTTGAATTAATGCTGCGAGTACCCTGGGGTTTCCAGTAGCAATTTTCTCCAGAATTGCTGCTACTTCCCAACGGGTGTAATCATCTTTATTGGTATCGAGGAGTTGAATTAATGCTGCGATCTCCTTGGGTTTGCCAGTAGCAATTTTCTCCAATCTTCGCACTGCGTCGAATATACTCGACGAATCTTTACTACTGTTTAGAGTCTCAATTAGTGCATCAATTTCCTGATCTTCCATAACATTTTCAAGTTTTAGTTATATAATATTTATTGATAATTTTTAAGGCGATTATCCATTTATTGGTGTCAACAACCGCCGAAAACTGGTGATTACAGCCGTTTGGTCGATCCCCCCCTGTCTAATCAGGGCTGTTTCATGTTTGAAAATTATAGCCTACTTTTGAGCCATAATTCTCAAACATGATAAGCTGTTAAGCATCTAAATAGGGTATAATGAAAAACCAAGTTTAGAAAAATCAATCAAAAGATGCCTGCTAAAAATCATTTAAATGAAAAGCAAGTAGAGAAACTACAGAAAAGATTGAAAGAGGAAGAAAATGGACAAATCCGAGAAAGAATCTTGATTTTATTATTGCTAAATGATGGTAAAAAGCAAAGTGAAATTGCCAAGTTTTTGGGCTGCTCATTAAACAAAGTATGTTATTGGTGTGTACATGGAGACCCTGACAAATTAGAAAGCCTAAAAGATGAAAGAATGAAAGGAAATTATAGAAAAGCCACAGACAAATATATAGAGATATTATTAGAAACAGTAGAAAAAGAACCGGAAGAATTAGGATATGAATTTGGGAGATGGACAGGAGAAAGATTGGCAACTTATTTAGAACAAATCACAGGAATCAAATTAAGTAGTTCACAAGTGAGAAAGATATTAAAGGAAAAAAAGTATGTTTATTTGTGGGCAAAGTATAGCTTAGAAGAGAAAAGAGATCCAGAAAAAAGAAAATTATTTAAAGATAAAATAGAAGAATATTTGAAAATAGCAAAAGAAAGTCCAGAACAATTACAGGTATGGTTTTGGGATGAAAGTGGATTTAATTTAAGAGTGATAAAAAGAAAGAATTGGTGTAAAAAAGGGAAGAGGAAACAGATTAGAGGAGACAGGAGGAAAGGAAGAGTTAATGTGATGGGAGGATTGAGGTACTCGGATAAAAAAAGATTTGTAGAATTTCTGGATAAAGGAAATGCAGATAATTTTTATCAAGTGTTAAAAAGTTTTTATCAAGAGCTAATTTATGAATGGGTATTAGCGGGAAATCAAGCAGAAGAATTTGTAGAAAAAGGAGCTAAGATCCTGATTATTCTTGACAATGCAAGTTTTCACAAAAAAGAAGAGTACCTAGAAAAAATTAAAGCAGAAATGCCGAATGTCTATTTAGAATTTCTTCCAGCATATAGTCCAGATTATAATTTAATTGAATTAGTCTGGCATTCAGCTAAAGAATATATAGCTCATCGACTCTTTAAATCAGTTGATGAGCTAGAGTGTTTATTACATCAGCTTTTAAATGAAGGACAGTTATCTATTAAATGGGGACGTAAACTTAAAAACAAAGGTAATGCTATAATCACAGTTTAAATACACAACAGCTTAGCTATTTTCAGAAGAATTAATAGGGGATATAATTAATATTATCTATCAGTTATATCCCCTATTAGTCTAAACAGCATAAATACCCCTATTCCCTACGGAGTAAGACTTACATTCCTCATTCTTTTATCTATTTTCTCTAAATTAATCGCTCTATTCTTTAAGTTTTAACGTTGGGTTCAAGAGATAGCCAGTAATTTCTTCCACTGATTTCCTAACCACCTTCTTCCCTCTGTTATTGATAAAAATCCTAAACCTCTGAAAAGATTCAATCCTAGGGTGTTGAGCAGTGCCCAATTAGTCGCCGCTTGTACTTGATTAATTTTCATACTATCCTCTTTAAATAACACATCTTTTACCCAATGAACTTGATTCTCAATCCCCCAATGCCCTTTAATCTTTTGGGAAAAAAATTCTGCTTTTTCCCAGATACTACTTATATAATAAACCGTTTCTCTATAAGGCTTTTTTCCTCTGTATCCCCATCGTTCTACCTGAATTATACTTTGAATATGTTCCCAAGGGCTTTCGATTTTTATCGGATTTTTAAACACTGATACCCGACGAGTTATTTCTCGTCCATGACCCCGCTCTTTTTGAGTATCTATACTTTCAGCTTTCGTCGTTTTTGTGATTTTTTCGATTTGATTATACAGTTTGATTTGATTCTTCTTAACCGCGATTAAATAATCGTTTCCACTCTCCATAATCTTTCTTGTTGTGGTGACATTACAATGTAACGCATCCGCCGTTATTAACTTTCCTTTTAGACCACATTTTCCTATTATCTCTTGGGCTACAGCTTGTTCTGACCCGGTTTTACTCTCGAACTTTTCCGTCGCTAATACTAATCCGGTTTCTTGACTAAATAGAGATACCATTATTACCATATTTTGTCTTTGATTTCCGGGGTCTTTTACCGTACTTCTTAAGCTTTTTCCATCTATTGCTAATCCCTCTATCCCCTTTAATTTAGGAGAATTCTCTCTTGACCATTCTTTTACTATTTTGCTTAAATCCTTCTCGTCTACTCCTCTCATTACCCTCCTTATTGTTGAATAAGATGGCATTTCTTCACTATAGAGCTTGAATGTTCTTTTCAGGATAACTTCGTTCGCTTTGACAAAATACCCCATCTCTCGATATCCTTGATGCCCTGACATCACCCCTAAAACTACTACTAATAACACTTCCCATAACCTATACCTTTTTCCCTGACTTTTTCTAAAATCCTTGACTTCTTTTAATTTTTCTATTAAACTTGTTAGCATCTTTATTTGACAAAAAAATCAGCGACCGCTCTTGATTTTATCAGGTAGCGATCGCTATTTCTTTACTCTTTTTCACCCGACTTTGAAACAGCCCTGCCTGTCTAATGGGGGTTAGGGTGGATCTAATACTTCAGATCAGATCAACAGACTTATGGTTTTCTAGCCTAATTTTAGCCGAAAGTTGACACCACTGTCGCCCATCTCTCCCCAGGAGTTAACTTATTATGAATCCATCGCCTGATGCTGAACACTGGTTTGATCAAGGTTTGAATGATTATGATCAGCAACAATATGACCTAGCTTTAAATTGTTTTCAAGAAGCAATTAAAATCAATCAACAGTTTATTCCCGCTTGGATTTATCAGGGAATGACCTTAGAACAAATGGGAAAATATGAAGATGCGATCGCCTCCTATAATCAAGCGATTGACATTAATCCTAATATAACCGATCTTTGGTATAATAAAGCCACAACGTTAAGTTATTTAAAACGATACCCAGAAGCCCTAGTCTGTTTTGATCAAGTTCTGGAAATTGACCCCAATCACGCTTTTTGTAAAACAGCCCGTTCTCTAACCTTAGCCATTTTATCTAATCCTCGCAAGCCTTATCAACCCATAATTGAAACGGAGGAACGTGAACCCTTAACTGCTGAAGCAGAAGCGTCGATGCAACTTCAGAGAAGTCGGGAAAGTTATACCTCTTTATCACAAATTAATGAAATAGATGAATATTAAAGCCACAAGAAAAATTAGCAGTATCAGTGAACAACTCATTTTTATAACTGATCTTTGAGTTGAGCAAAAAGCTGATCAGGAATGGCGTGTTCTTTGGAGTAAACAAAATTATATTTTTCTTCTATACTTTGCCAATTTATAGAAACATCTGAAAGAATTTCTTGAGTAAACATTTCCAACGCTTTACCCGATAAACCTTTCTCCAAACATTTTTTCATCAGCAAACGGCTTTCATCGATTTCGCCAATACATTCAAACGGAGTATGGGTTGATAAACCTAACATTTCTCGAAATGTAGGCTGTAAATCTTCATCATCAAATAAGTTAGATTGAAATACAGCATCAACCTTTTCATGCTGACAAAAAGCCATTAACCCCAACCAAACATAAGCACATTTTGGGCATTTTTTACACCAAGGTTTTTGGATATTACAGGAATAGATTGTAGAAATAACTTCGGGATATTTGCTTAAGTTTTGAAAGATGCGGAAGTCGTAAATCGGTTGTAAGATGCTAAAATATTTAAAGTTGGATAAAAGATGATCTCGAACAAATTGATCTAAAATCTGTTCAGATTCCAGACTTTTACCCCATTGATGATTAACTTCTTGTCCAATTTCTGACCAAAACAGATTTCCTGTATTAGCACTTTTTTCATGGGCTAAACATAAATAATTGTATCCTCCATCGAGCATTAAAATTAAGGATTCAAAGATAGAAACAGGGGTTTCTGGGGCGGTAATTCCTGAATTTTCGGGAAAATAAAGTTGGAAAAAGGGAAAGTCAACGAAATCGTCAAAAATTGAGATTTTATGGCTTTTAATCGGTTGAACATTTTCCAATACTTGAGCAATTAATTGATGTTGTAAATCAGCTTTGCCATAAACACTATGAGAATATTGCATAGAAGCGAAAGGAATTTCTGCTTCTTGCAACATTTTCATTGCTAAAATACTATCTTTGCCTCCTCCACAACCTGTCAGAATTGTATGATTATCCCCTAAAATTGAAACCGGATGACTTTCTCCTAATGTTTGTGAATAAATGATTTCAGGATGTTGATAATTGGTAATATTATTTTCATACCAATGTTGACCAAATACGCCTTGATAGATTTTGATAAATAAATCTAAAACAGGCTTTTCCAGATGGGGAGAAATTTTTGAAATATCGTAATATTTGGGAAATAAAGAACAGAATTTCATGCCTTCAAATAAGGCAATATGGGCAGTAATGCGTTCTATTAAGGGTTGAGAATACTTTTCTATCAGGGCTGAAAATGAGACATCATGATAAAAAACTTTCGTGGAAAATCGAAATTGATCGGCACGATAGGAGATATCAAGATGATGTTCATGAATTGCCAAATCATCTATTTTAATGACTTCAATTTTCATGACTTACCATCCATAAGTCCCAGGGCTACCTTTAAACGGCCCCACAATATCAGCCGTAATCCATCCCCCATAAAACTCCCCCGGTTGAGGGATTACTTGCTCATCGTTAACATAGCAAGCATCCATTAAACTAGCAATAAAACCATAGTATTCTTGAATCGACTCAAAACCGGGGGTCGGTTCAAAATAACACCAAGCGGCATGGTTAATATATTGATCACCGATGCTGACATCGTAATACTGATATCGCCCTTTCCATTCACACAATCCTTTTTTGGGTGTTGCAATCAGATGTTCTAATTTAATGTCTTCTGGAGGAAAGTAATAAGTTGGAGGATGGCTAGTTTCTAAGACTCTTTTGCCTCTATTGGTTTCGGCTAAAATAATCCCCTTACAAATCACCTTCAGATGTTTATTTGTATCTTCTAAACAAGCAGGACGGGGATAATCCCAAACGGATTCTTGACCGGGTTCTGGTGGAATAGGATTGGGTGTTCTCATTGTTGTATAACTGGGTAGAATTTCTGTTTAACTAGCGGTTGATAGTTTGGTCAGTCCGCCATGATAGTTAATCAATTTAGATTCAGCTTTGCCAATTTGAGCTAATCGAAATTGCCACTCAGAAATCTCTTCATAACTGAGGTGGTGGGTGTCACAACAGGGCGTCCATAAACCACCCACAATTGAGGGATCATCAAAGCGTAATAAACCCGATTTACGGATATTTTCGCCTTGGGGTGTTCCGGGTATGGGAGAAATAGAATAGGAAGCAACTTGAAATTCTAAATCTGGGTTAATTTCTCGCAGTTGTTGATGTAGTTCTAAAATGGCTTCTTCAAGACGCAATAAACTGTCATGGTTGTCATCAGGAAATCCAATGATAAAACCATAGACAATTACCGGAAGACCGACTCGAACAATGGCTCGCATCATCTCACAATGTTGCCGCCAAGGGAGAAGCTTTGCATAGGATTCTCGGCCAAAAACCGGACGTTCGGCGGGAATATAACCGAGAAACCCCCCAACTTTGCCATCCCATCCCCAAAGGGCTTCGATTAATTCTTCGTCTGGTGAAAGGTCTGTATGATCATAGTTACGTCCTCGGCCTAAAGTCGCTTTTCTCAGTTCCAAACCATTAGGCCATAAAAGCGGCATTCCAATTTCTCTGGCGCCTTTAGTAATTTTTAGAACTTCTTCTCGTCCCTCTGGAAACAAAACGCGACCCAGAAATTGATCAGAACCCATCACTGTACATTTTGCCCCGGCTTCCTTCTGACGAGCAATCCATTTGAGGGTGGTTTCCGGTGACATCCGCCGATAACCTGATGTGTAGGTTGGGGTTTGGCAAAAGTCACATTTGCGATCGCACCCAATATCAGGATAGACTGAGCCGATGGGTACAAGGTCTTCAATAAAAGGCTCTTCTGAATATTCTTGGCCCAAACATTGCTGGGCTACGTCCACCGATGGCAATGCCCACTCATCCGGGCTCATGGCTTTAGTACGGTTGGGATAAGAACGACCATCCGCAAAAAGTACACCCGTCAGCTTTTCTCGTGGCAGTGTTCCCACTACATCGTCAAAAATCGGCCAATTGGCTGCACCGGATTTATCAGTGACGATGGCTGTTGCACCCGCTTTTAGGTAATGTTCGGGTTCAGCAATAGCATCAGAACCGCCCACAACAACGGGTTTGCCTTTACTGGCGAGATGGGCGATGGTCATACAGGTGACTTGGCGTTCTTGGGTGTAGTTAACCGTCACTCCCCAAGCATCATAAGCGTCTGGATCGACATCAAAAATCCGTCGCCCCACATAAGCTTTGGTCAGATTCATGCCTTTCCAGGTCACTTCTCCAAAGGGTTCTCGACAATCACCATCTTTGAGATTAACCAATTGAGCATCGAAACCACCCGCTTGTAAGTCAGCCATTAAAACCTGCTTACTGAGTAGAGTATTCCGTCGATATAAGGCTGTCCAATTATGCCCCTCTTCGTCATATAATCCCAGGGCGGGTACTTCCACAAGTCCAATGGTCGGAGCCTTTTTTGAGGGTAATGTCATGAGAATCTCCTAAAAACAGAGGGAAAATTTTAATGTCACTGGATGTAGATTGTTGGAGACATCAATCTCTAAGTTTATAGACCTATAGGGAGGGGGAAATTTCAGAATCTGTTTATGTTTTATTGATTGTAGGGGTAGTCTTTAGGATTTTCAATACCAAACGCACCCATCGTTAATTAATCTTTACGATTTCTTTATTCAATTCTTAAATTAAAGGGTAAACGAGCATAAATTCCTTTGGGATCATTCATTGTTGTTAGGGTCGATAATTCCTCTTTAAGTCTGAGAAATTCATCTGTCAAGGGATCAACAGGCATCGCTACGGAATGTCTGGTATTTTCTCCAGATAAATTTTCCAAGATTCGTTCTTCTAAGCTTCGAGGTTTCGGAGCTTCTTGTAATGTCCAATTATCCCCTAAATTCGCTTTTTTAACGGCTGCTGCGATCGCGGCATCTAACCCTCCAATTTCATCGACTAACCCTAACTGTTTGGCTTGTGATCCTGACCAAACTCGCCCTTGAGCAATTTCTTGAACTTTAGTCTTGGGTAATTTGCGATTCGTGGCTACATGAGAAACAAATCGTTCATAAATTAAGTCTACAATCCGTTGTAGTTTTGCTAATTCTTCAGGGGTTTTCGGGCGACTAATGCTTTGAATATCGGCAAATTTACCCATTTTAACAATATCCCAAGTAATGCCATTTTGACTAGAAATATCTTGAATATTAAATAACAATCCAAACACCCCAATTGATCCAGTAATGGTATTGGTTTCGGCAAAAATTTGATCCGCACCCATTGAAATCCAATATCCCCCGGACGCGGCATAATTTCCCATCGAAACAATCACAGGTTTTTGCTTGCGGATCAGTTCTATTTCCCGTCCAATTACCTCTGAGGCTGTGGCACTTCCCCCTGGACTATTAACCCGTAAAACTACTGCTTTTACCTTTACATCTAAGCGAAGTTTTCTTAATTCTTTCGCTAACCGATCTCCTCCAATTTGAGTTGAGGTTCCTTTTCCATCAACAATTTCACCCTCAGCATAAACAATGGCAATTTTATTATCGCTATTTTTATCGCCACTATTGTTTTTAGCAACATCAGGTAGTTTTGAATAGGAAGTAATACTGATTTGGCGAAATTGCTTATCCTCTTCTGGAGATTCTCCCGTGATTTTTTTGAAGTTAGTAACCACTTCATCTCCATAAGCAATCTGATCTACCAGCTTTCCTTTTAATGCCGTATTTGCTAATAAAATTCCCTCCGTATTAGAAAAAGCTTGTAACTGTTGGGGTGTAACTTGACGACTAGGAGCAATTGTTCTTAACCATTCTCCCCAAATATTTCCTAACAATTGTTGGGTTTGTTGCCGACTTTCGGGACTTAATTTTTTGAGTAAAAAAGGTTCAACGGCTGATTTATATTTCCCCACCCGTGTAACTTGCACGCCAATACCATATTTTTCTAATGCACCAGTTAAAAACATGACTTGAGAACTCAAGCCTTTAATATCTAAAGAACCTAAAGGATTAACAATGACTTGATTCGCCACGGAAGCTAAATAATATTCCGGTGCTGTCCAGTCCATATCATAAGCAATAATGGTTTTCCCGCTATCTCTAAACCGTTGTAAGGCTTGACGAATTTCTTTTAAATTAGCTAATCCTGCGGAGGTTGGACTATTAGTTCCTTGCAAATAAAGGGCGATAATATTCTTATCTTTGCTGGCTTGATCAATGCTTTGAACTAAGGTTCTTAATTGAATTTCTGTGGAAGTATTTTCGGATAAGGCTTGTTGTAGTGCTTCTGAAGTAGAGGGATTAGGGCCAGTATCACTAACACTTAAGGATAAATCAAATACCAATACGGATTTATCTTTAACTTGTGGCCCTGAATCTTGACTGGCACTCATAATAATCAGGAAAATTAATCCACCAATTCCCATTGTGGTAATTAAGACAAGTCCGATTAAATTTCCTAATAAACTTGCCAATGTAAACTTGAAAAAATCTTTCATAATTATGATTCAGGGATAGGGTTAAATCTATTGTAATTAATTTCAATTAGGAGGGAGGAGAGGGAGGGATGATTTTATTTTTCCAGAGTTAATGCTCCTGATGTTTGCAGTTCAGAAAGGGTACGATTATTCGTACAAAAAAGAACCGTAATCAGTTCAGCTTGTAAAATTTCCACTAAAGTATAGACGGCTGCTTCAGACTCAGCAGCGGCTTGCAAAAACGGCCATGCTAACCCGGCTAAATTTGCACCCAAGGCGATCGCTTTTGCCGCTTCTAAACCATTGCGTAATCCCCCGGAAGCAATTAACGGAATATCGGGGGAAAGTTCGCGAATTTTGCTAATACAATCAGCCGTTGGAATTCCCCAATTGGTAAAGGTTTCCCCTAGGCGACGTTGTAAGGGGTCTTGAGCGCGTTCTCCTTCAATTTTAGCCCAAGATGTGCCGCCTGCGCCTGCAACGTCAATGGCAGCAACTCCGGCTTCGATTAATTGTTTTGCCATGGCTGCATTAATCCCATTTCCGACTTCTTTAGCAATCACAGGAACAGGAAGTTGAGCACATAATTGTTCGATTTTAGGGAGTAATCCTCTAAAGTTGGTATCGCCTTCGGTTTGAATACATTCTTGTAAGGGATTAAGATGTAAAATTAAGGCATCGGCTGCTAATAAATCAATGGTTTTTCGACATTCTTCTAAACCATATTGATAATTTAACTGCACCGCTCCTAAATTGGCAAAGAGTAAAATATCAGGAGCAAGGGATCGCACGGCAAAAGTATCAGCCACATCAGGATTTTCTACCGCTACCCGTTGGGAACCCACCCCCATTGCAATATTATAGTGTTGAGCGACAGCCGCTAACCGATGATTAATTAATTTTGCTTGTTGTGTTCCCCCGGTCATTGAGGAAATTAAGAACGGTGATCCTAATATTTTACCTAAAAACGAGGTTGTGATTTCAATTTCACTGCGGTTTAAATCCGGTAAACAACAATGGGTAAAATGATAACGTTCTAATCCCGTTGTTGTTTGTCGAAACTGCACATCTTCTTCTAAGCAAATCCGCAGGTGATCTGCTTTGCGGCTTTCAATTTGAGTAGAAGCAATATCCATCGGAACAGTATTCGGGGAAATTGACACAGACATTGAGTTTCAATAAAACTCAACTTTTAACAGTATGACCTATTTTGGTTGACGCTTGGCTGTTAACGGTTGGCTTTTAGCTTTTGACGCTTGACTTTTGACTGTTAGCGAGCGTCCCCTTCCCCTTGTCCCCTCTTAAGAACTCGGGGACAACAATTCAACCGCATCTCGTCCATCCAGGTCTTCTAAATAAACTTTTACCTGTTCTTCTTTGGCGGTGGGGAGTATTTTTCCAATAAAATCGGGGTGAATGGGAAGTTGACGATGACCTCGATCTACAAGAACAGCTAACCCAATGGTTTCAGGACGGCCATAATCGATCACGGCGTTGAGGGCGGCGCGAATGGTTCTCCCTTTATAAATGACATCATCAACTAAAACAACGGTTTTCCCCGTCAAGTCAAAGGGAATGGTGGTTTTTTCAGGAGTTCGCATTCCGACTTGATCCAAATCATCTCGATAAAACGTAATATCTAACGCACCCACAGAAACCGAAACCTGTTCTAAGACCTCAATTTGGTGAGCCAAAAGTTTCGCTAAGGGAACCCCCTTGGTATAGATTCCCAATAAAACTAAATTTTCTAAATCCCCATATTTTTCTATAATTTGGGAAGCCATTCGGTTCAGGGTTCGCCGGAGTTCAGTCGCCGATAGAATTTCAACTATTTTTGTCATATTGGATTAAAGATTAACAATCTTGAGTTTTTTAAAGATATTCAGGATTATTTTCCCAGGCCCCAAAGGATAAATCCTCCTGCAAATAATCCTAACGCGATTAAAAAACTATATCGAGTCAGTTGTAATGCGTGTTCAATTGTGGTAGATGTAATCGGTTGTTGGGGATCTCCCAATAAAGGTTTGTGTTTGATCACCCCGCGATAGGAATTTTTTCCTCCGAGTTGTACTCCTAAAGCGGCAGCATAAGCACATTCACTCCATCCGGCATTCGGACTCGGATCAAAAACCGCATCTCGTTGACAAATGTTTAAAACAGATTTAGGTTTTCCTGATAAGATAGCAATTATGATTACCGTTAATCGACAGGGAAGCCACGTTAAAACATCTTCTAATTTGGCACTAAACCATCCGATATCGTTGTAAAGTGCTTCTCGATAACCCACCATAGAATCGAGGGTACTAGCGGCTTTGTAAGCAAAAGCAAGAGGGACACTACCCACAACTGGAAATAGCGCACCAATTAGGGCATAAAATAAAGGAGCCATGACACCATCGGTGGCATTTTCTGTGACCGTTTCTAAAACGGCTCTAAGGATTTCTGACTCGGATAGGCTTTCAGTATCTCGACCCACATAACGGCTTAATCGTTGACGAGCCGTGACTAAATCTTTTTGATCAATCCAGTACAGAACATCCTCGGCGGCATCCCTTAAACTTCGACCCGCAAAACAACTGGCCAAGAGGATACTTTCTACTGCAATGCTCAAAATTGGATTCCAGGGAAATTGAACGACTAATGCTTGCACACCATATCCAATTAAAGCCGCTGTCAAGGCACTCCCTAACACGACAATCAGGGTGAGGAATACCCCTGCAATCCGAAGCATTATGGGTTGGTTTAAGTGTTTAAAGAAAAATTGCGTATAGTGAGTAATTACCCACCCCATCCCCTGCACTGGATGAAACCAACTTTGGGGATCTCCAATGAGATAATCTAATCCAGCAGCAATGAATAAAATGATCAGGGAATTAAAATCCGTCATGGACAAAGGATAAATCGAAAAGGACACTGGATCTTGGAGGAAGATTCTCGGATTCAAAATTCTCTAAACAACAAAACTTGTTTCTTCCCCTTGTGCAGCTTGCCAACTGCGAGCATCATAATAGAGATCTTCGAGGGAAATCCCATAGAGAGCCTCTTTGAGCTTTTGGTGTAAGCGATTCCACAGGGTAAAAGTTACCCAATCTTCTGCTTGTTCAATATCCGCTTGATGGCGGGGTAAAGGTTCAATGGTTTCTCCTACTGCTTCTAAGATTTGTCCTAGGGAGATTTGGGCTGGAGATTTTGCCAATTGATAGCCTCCTTGAGCTCCTCGAACTGATTCAACTAACCCCGATCGTCGCATCTCAATTAGGAGTTTTTCTAAATAAGGTGCAGGAATATTTTGGCGCTGTGCGATCGCGTTTACAGAAGTCGGCCCGATCCCCCGTTGTAAGGATAGATCGAGTAAGGCTTTAACGCTATAGTGTCCCCGTGTAGTTAACTTCATCCTCGGTAATAAAATAGATAACTTTGCAATTGAGTTTTAAAGGGTAAAGATGGTCTTGACAGATTCTACCAAGTTGAGCATACCTAAAAGGAATTCGCTACAACTCACAGGAAAATGGCAGTAATAACCCCCTCCCAAGAGTTTAGTCTGGAGTTGATAACTTCTCATCAGTCTGGACAGGTAAGTTTTCTGTTCAAAGGGGGGTTTGACTTGATGTGATGGAGATCGATACTATTCCTGACAAGCTGATAGCTGAACGTGATCGACAGGTGTTGGATGTCCCACCCTTCCACTCAACTCCTTGATCTCAATTAGATCTGTTAAAAAATTTAAGAAACAGGTGAACAATTTCGTTAATTAGTGTAATATAGTTTCTCAAGTAGCGATCTAGCTAAACCCTCTGGATGACTGAACAGCCATTCCAGAAAAAAGTCAAGACCTTTTGCAAAATATTTACAGGAACAGTTAATGGTTAAAAAGAAAAGTTCTGATCCTCAACCTCAGCCTCTGACCGGAGAAGCTTTACTCGATAAAGTCAAAGGACTTGAACATCTGAGCAAAGAAGAGAAAGCTAGAGAATGTGGTTACTACACCCTGACTAAAAACAATGTTGAGCGCGTCAACATGATGAAATTCCTGAATGCTCTAATTGATGCAGAGGGAATTGAGTTAGATGGCAAACAACAAGGAAACGGACGGGGTGGACGCTCCGCTAGTTATCGGATTAGTGTTCAGTCAAATGGTAACTTGTTAATTGGTGCGGCTTATACAAAACAAATGGATTTGAATCCTGGTGATGAATTTGAAATTTCTCTAGGACGTAAGCATATTCACCTCAAACAAGTTGAAGCCGGAGACGAAGAAGAAGAATCATAGGATTATCGTCTTCTATTTAATCCTCAGACTGAATTTAATTACTGTTGTACGCTGTTTTAACGTACAAATTTTTTAGACTGGCAATGGCTATTTTTAAGTCGCTGCCAGCTATTGTTATATTCATAAATTCGAATAAGTTGCCTGTTTTGATCGTCCCCATCTTAAATTTCCTATGGCAATCACACAGACACAGTTTGACGTATTTAGTCGAAAAGTTGGAAACTTTCTCGAAAAGTCATCCTCAAAGTTATCGTCTACGAGTTGCCCTGTTTGCGGTATTAGGGTATGCCTATAAGCTGTTGTGTATTTAAACTGTGATTATAGCATTACCTTTGTTTTTAAGTTTACGTCCCCATTTAATAGATAACTGTCCTTCATTTAAAAGCTGATGTAATAAACACTCTAGCTCATCAACTGATTTAAAGAGTCGATGAGCTATATATTCTTTAGCTGAATGCCAGACTAATTCAATTAAATTATAATCTGGACTATATGCTGGAAGAAATTCTAAATAGACATTCGGCATTTCTGCTTTAATTTTTTCTAGGTACTCTTCTTTTTTGTGAAAACTTGCATTGTCAAGAATAATCAGGATCTTAGCTCCTTTTTCTACAAATTCTTCTGCTTGATTTCCCGCTAATACCCATTCATAAATTAGCTCTTGATAAAAACTTTTTAACACTTGATAAAAATTATCTGCATTTCCTTTATCCAGAAATTCTACAAATCTTTTTTTATCCGAGTACCTCAATCCTCCCATCACATTAACTCTTCCTTTCCTCCTGTCTCCTCTAATCTGTTTCCTCTTCCCTTTTTTACACCAATTCTTTCTTTTTATCACTCTTAAATTAAATCCACTTTCATCCCAAAACCATACCTGTAATTGTTCTGGACTTTCTTTTGCTATTTTCAAATATTCTTCTATTTTATCTTTAAATAATTTTCTTTTTTCTGGATCTCTTTTCTCTTCTAAGCTATACTTTGCCCACAAATAAACATACTTTTTTTCCTTTAATATCTTTCTCACTTGTGAACTACTTAATTTGATTCCTGTGATTTGTTCTAAATAAGTTGCCAATCTTTCTCCTGTCCATCTCCCAAATTCATATCCTAATTCTTCCGGTTCTTTTTCTACTGTTTCTAATAATATCTCTATATATTTGTCTGTGGCTTTTCTATAATTTCCTTTCATTCTTTCATCTTTTAGGCTTTCTAATTTGTCAGGGTCTCCATGTACACACCAATAACATACTTTGTTTAATGAGCAGCCCAAAAACTTGGCAATTTCACTTTGCTTTTTACCATCATTTAGCAATAATAAAATCAAGATTCTTTCTCGGATTTGTCCATTTTCTTCCTCTTTCAATCTTTTCTGTAGTTTCTCTACTTGCTTTTCATTTAAATGATTTTTAGCAGGCATCTTTTGATTGATTTTTCTAAACTTGGTTTTTCATTATACCCTATTTAGATGCTTAACAGCTTATCTTTTTGATCAATACTTCGGACAGTTTTTAAGCAGCTAAAGTACCGTAAGACAGTGCAGAAGGAAAATTGGAGTGATTTAAAATCAAATTCGGGTCTAAATCGAACTTGTCAATAAAGGTAGAAATCAAATGGCGATTAAATTCCAGACGTTTATATGAAGCCATAGAAAACACAAAAGGCGAACTGGATGAGTGAGAACAATAAGATTGATATTTAGGTTTCAGTATCAAACATCTTTCAAAATGGCTTCACCATAACTCAACAGGAGATCGAGGCGATTTTGAATTTGGGTGAGGCGGGTGCGGAAGGTGGCAGATTGATGGGATGCTTGTAGAAATTTGAGATCCATTTCTAAGAGTCGCATCTGTTTATGAGTTTCCGTTAAATAGGATTGGATTTGAGACTCAACAGGGGGATCAAAATCACTCTCGTTGATCCCCATAATTTGGGTTTGAAAGGTGACTTTTGCCTGTTGAAAGGTCTGTTTTAAATCGGTAGAATCGAGAGGGGCTGAGATCAAGGTCGTGTGAAGCTGTTTCAAGGTATTTTGGAACTGATCGATCACTTGAGAGGTAGATTTTGATAACATATTGTTAAGAATTTTGTCTATATTATTAAATAATAGACAAGGATTCAGGCTTCATTCACTAGAGGTTTAGCAAAATCCGATCGCAGTACCCCCAAGACCAAATCCTGATTTTGAGGGAGATGAGCGGTTGATCCTAATCTTCAAACCTGCACTTGGGGGCAGGTTAAGCTGACCTTAAGAGAGTGGTATTGTTTTATCAAGTGCTGTTCACTTCTCAGAGTGAAGGGGCGGATAGTTGTAAATCAACTCCGTGAAACTTAACCGTTTCACCTGTTTGGATTTTCTCGTTTTTATTTGTATAAAAAAATACACAAGTCTCTGTCACGCCTGATTGTCTTATCAGTATGATTACCCTATAGGTGTAACTATCATGAATACTCAAATCCTTGCTAAAACTGACCTTGACTATGAATGTAGCATTCCTGACTGGCTGCAACAGTGCATGGAGGTTTCTAGTTCTCTGGTCAAATCTGATACCCCGTCTTCTGCCAAGAATGATTTGATTGTGCGGGCTTTTCAATTTGCCTATCAACTACACCAAGGACAGTATCGCAAATCAGGAGAACCCTATATTAATCATCCCATTGCCGTAGCAGGGTTGCTGCGGTATTTAGGAGGAGATTCTGCCATGGTGGCGGCGGGTTTTCTCCATGACATTATTGAAGATACGGAGGTGACTCCAGAAGAATTAGAACAGCATTTTGGGGCAGAAGTTCGCCATCTGGTCGAGGGTGTCACTAAGCTGTCTAAATTTAACTTTTCTAACACCACAGAACGGCAGGCTGAAAACTTCCGACGAATGTTTTTAGCCATGGCGAAAGATATTCGTGTGATTGTGGTGAAACTCGCTGACCGACTTCATAATATGCGAACGCTAGATTTTCTTCCTGAGCATAAACAGCGCAGTATTGCGTTAGAAACTCGTGAAATTTTTGCACCCTTAGCAAATCGTTTAGGGATTGGTCGGTTTAAATGGGAATTAGAGGATTTATCCTTTAAATATTTAGAGCCAGAAGCTTACCAAAATATTAAAGAATTAGTCTCTGATCGCCGTGTGATTCGAGAAGAAAAATTAGCCGAACTTGCCCAGGTTTTGCGCGATAGACTAGAGAATGCAGGAATTAAATGTTATGAAGTCACCGGACGCCCCAAACATTTATATGGCATTTATAAGAAAATGCACCAAAGACAGAAACAATTTCATGAAATTTATGATATTGCGGCGTTACGAGTCATCGTTGAAACCAACGAGGAATGTTATCGTACCTTAGCCATTGTCCATGACGCTTTTCGCCCTATTCCTGGACGCTTTAAAGATTATATTGGATTGCCCAAACCTAATCGGTATCAGTCCCTACATACTGGGGTGATTGGCAATACGGGAAGACCCGTTGAGGTACAAATTCGGACAGTAGAAATGCACCATATTGCCGAATATGGGATTGCAGCCCATTGGAAGTACAAAGAAAAAGGAAATTCTAATGGGGGCCAAGTCACAGGAATGGATGACAAATTCACCTGGTTACGGCAATTATTAGAATGGCATAGTGATTTAAAAGATGCCAAAGAATATCTCGAAAGCGTTAAAAGCAATTTAGAGTTTGATGATGTTTATGTGTTTACTCCCGAAGGAGATGTGATGGCATTAACTCATGGGGCGACCCCCGTTGACTTTGCCTATCGTATCCATAGTGAAGTGGGAAATCATTGTAAAGGAGCAAAAGTTAATGATCGCATTGTTCCCTTAGATACGCCTTTAAAAAATGGGGATATTGTGGAAATATTAACCCAGAAAAATATTCGCCCTAGTTTAGATTGGTTGAATTTTGTTAAAACCAGTGCGGCTAAAAACCGAATTCGTCAGTGGTATAAGCGATCGCATCGAGACGAAAATATTGCACGGGGACGAGAATTATTAGAAAAAGAAATGGGCAAAAATGGCTTTGAATCCTTGCTCAAATCTGAACCGATGCTTTCTGTTTCTAAGCGATGTAATTATCATAGTGTGGATGATTTATTAGCCGCCTTGGGTTATGGAGAAATCACTTTAAATTTAGTGGTGAATCGTTTACGAGATGTGGTGAAATCCCAAAGCCAAGTTCAAACAACTTCTCAAGAACTTACCACGACTTCTTTACAAGTTCCTAATTTTTCTCCTCCTTGTCCCCTTCCCTCTTCTTCTCCGAGTAATTCTCCGATTATGGGGGTTGAAGGTTTACTCTATCATATTGCTGGGTGTTGTAATCCTATTCCAGGGGAGCCGATTATCGGGGTTGTGACTCGAACAAAGGGGATTTCTATTCATCAGCAAGGATGTTCTAATACCGCAACGGTAGAAGGAGAACGGTTAGTTCCTGTCGGTTGGAATCCGAACTATCAAAGTGGTGGTCGTCCTCAAACCTATGCGGTGAATATTTCCATTGAAGTGTTAGATCGAGTAGGCGTTTTGAATGATATTTTATCCCGCTTGAAAGATAATAATATTAACGTTTGTAGCGCCCAAGTAAAAACTTTTCCTGATGCACCTGCGTTGATTGAATTAGGAATTGAAATTTGCGATCGCGAACAATTTGAACGCACTTGTACCCAAGTTAAAAACATTAGCGATGTGTTGACATTACGTCGAATTAATAGTAAATAAAACCGCAGTTTGATCAAAACCCTGGTTTCTTCAAGAAACCGGGGTTTTAGTCAACTATAAAAACGTATATTGAGAAGAAACCGCAGCTTGTCCACAGCGTTGATTGTCTTCATCTAAAAGATTCCAGATTAATACATCTTGAATTAAAAAACGTTTGCGGCTACTTGAAATTCTCACGCCTTGATAATTTCTCACAAATCCCTTAGCTTCCGTTTCAGCTAATAAACGATTTCGGGCTTCCTGTACCATCGGTTCAGCCGTTTTTCGAGAAGGCATTTGGGTTAATTCTTCCCAGGTTAATTCCCAAAGTTCTAAGGCTTTTTGATTTCCATAATTAAAAATTGGGTCAGGTTCAATGCCATGAGACACTAACACAAAAGGCGCATAAAATAATGCTTCTGCAATGGCTTCAGGGGTTCCTTGAAGGTCTAACAAGGTTTCTCCTGTCCAATATTGATAACTCCTCAACAGACGTTGAGTATGCAGAATAATGGTGTCTTGTTTCCAAGGTAAAATCATCGGATTTATCACTGGGTTCAACTAAGGTTTTCTATCAAATTCATCTATTATAGAAACATAGCGTTTACAAATCTTCATAAAATGACAACAACGACCCCCGCCAAAACAACAACCTTGTTTGATTCCCTCACCTGGGTCTGGAAAGGACACCAAATTCACTACACCGTCACAGGAAGTGGACAACCTTTAGTCCTGATTCATGGGTTTGGCGCATCCATTGGACATTGGCGTCAGAATATTCCTGTTTTAGCCGAGGGAGGGTATCAAGTTTTTACGTTAGATTTATTAGGATTTGGTGCTTCTGCTAAACCCAACCTCGATTATAGTTTAGATTTATGGCAAGAATTACTAACGGATTTTTGGGCAGAAAAAATTCAGCAACCTGCCATTTTTATTGGGAATTCCATTGGCGCATTATTGAGTTTAATGATTGTTGCTCATCATCCTGAAATTTCCTCTGGGGCTGTTTTATTAAATTGTGCAGGAGGGTTAAATCATCGCCCAGAAGAATTAAATTTACCGTTGCGGATGGTGATGGGATTCTTTACAAAATTAGTCAGTCATCCGATAATAGGGCCGTTTGTGTTTAATCAAATTCGACAAAAACATCGAATTCGCAATACATTAAAACAAGTTTATGGCAATAAAGCTGCCATTACCGATGAATTAGTTGAGTTATTATATGCTCCTTCTAATGATATTGGTGCTCAACAAGTTTTTGCCTCAATTTTAACGGCTCCTCCTGGCCCCCAGCCTTCGGAATTATTACCCCAAATTCAACATCCTTTATTAATTATTTGGGGAGAAGCTGACCCTTGGACACCGATTACAGGGGCAAAAATTTATCAAGATTTAGCCGATATTAATCCATCTGTTGAGTTTATTTCGATTCCGAATACTGGTCACTGTCCCCATGATGAACGTCCTGAACAAGTTAATACCCTTATTTTGAATTGGTTAAACCAATGCAGCTTATGATGGTTTGATGTTTAGGATGGGCGAAAAAATCCTGTAGGGGTGGCTTTTTTTCTCACCTAGATAGCTAGAGGGTTTGAAAACCAAACCCCTACAATAAAATTTATATTAAAATCGATTGAAAATTGCTTTATATAGGTTACATTACACGATATTATAAATAAATTCATCAATCAATTATTATGGGAATCGGAAACTACCAACAGCAAAAGTCATATTTTAATACCGATCAAATTTATAAACCCTTAGAAGAAATTTATGTAGATTTAGATAGCTGGACAAATGAGATTTTTGAGCCGGAATCAGAACGCTATGAAAACGTAAATTTCTCGATCATTTTGCCGCCTTTAATGTATGAAGATAAATTTATTAAAGGATTATATTTTAGTGAATCTGTTGATTTATTAAATAAAGTTTTACCTCAACTTTCTGATACATTCTTTTCAATTGCTGATTCTCGTTGGTGTTCCTATCCTTGGTCAAATACGGCGGATGCTTATTTTACCTTATATGATAATCCATCCCGTGAAACATGGTTTAGAAAAATCGACCCACAACGAGCCAATAAAATTTTAATTCCAGCTTCTCATTCTGATTTTATTCATGAATATTTAATTGCTCCTCAGCCTTTTACCGTTAAAGATATTGATGTTTTATGTGTATCTCGATTATCTCCTGTCAATAATCTCCCTATCATTGCTGAGGCGTTAAAGATTTACAAAAAAAAATATAATAAACTTTTAAAAACAATATTTATTGTAGAAGATGATTTTGATCCCAACTCTATTCATAAACTCAGTAGCGAAGCACAATTAGAATGGCAAAAAGTTAAAAATATTTTAGTGAATCCTTTAGATTATATTCAGATTATTTCTCAGGTTGACTATTATCAAGAAAGACCGCTTTATTATTCTCGCTCTAAAATTTGCCTTATAGGTTCTCTTTTAGATGGAAAAAATAGCAGTCTTGCGGAAGCGATGAGTTGTAATACTCCGGTGATTTGTTTTCAAGCCTTTAATCAATATGCTAGAGGTCAAGCTCAAATTTTTCCTCAAGGTTCAGGGTTATTATCAGAATTTGATGCTGAATTTTTAGCCGATACATTACATACAGCTTTAGATAATTTAACAACGTTTAAACCTCGGCTGAATTATTTAAAATATCAAGGACGAAAACAATTTTTTAATACTTGTTTAGATTACTTTTCCCATTATTCTAGCACGATTCCTGATTATGAGCAAGGACAAGCTTATCATAATTTATGGTTAGATTTAGCGATTCAACACAATTATCAAATTAGTCTCCATGATTTTTTGTACGGACGTTCACCGCGATCGCAAATTCAAGGATTAGTTAATATTTATAAAACCATCAACCAATGGATTAAAATTCAATCATAAAAGTTAGTCATTAGAATCATGAAAACGATTAACTATAGTAGAATTATTGATTTAAGCCATAAGATTCATCCGAATATTCCATTATGGCCTGGTGATCCTGCTGTTCAGTTTGAAACGGTGGCAGATTTTTCAACATCCGGTTATTATTTAAGACAGTTTTCGATGGGAGAACATAGCGGTACTCATCTCAATTCCCCTCAAAGTTTTTATCCAGCAGGAATGGGAGTGGAGCACTATTCTCCTGAGTCTTGTATTCTTCCCGCAGTGGTGATTGATATTCGCGAAAAAGCTATCTTAAATCCTGATTCAATTTTAACTGTAAACGATATTGAAAGATGGGAGAGTCAGCATCATCTTATTCCCGAAAATAGTATAGTTTTACTCTATACTGGATGGCAAGAAAAATGGCATGATCCGGCTGCTTTTTTAAATCTTGATGAACAGGGAAAACCCCACTTTCCAGGGTTTGGAGGTGAAGCGATTCAATTTTTAACTCAACAGCGAAAGATTCGGGGAGTTGGTATTGATAGTCATGGCGTTGATCCGGGTTTTGATGATAGTTTTACAACCAATAAACTAATTTTAAAAAACAACGGTTTTGTGTTAGAAAATCTGACAAATCTTAATCAAATTCCCCCCACAGGAATTACTTTGATCCTAGGAATTATAAAGCTTACAGGTGGTTCTGGATCACCAATTTCTGTGTTAGCCTTAATTTAAACTTCCGTGATAGCGGTCTTTCTTAACTATCAATTCGGAAATTATATTATGAGCCTTGATATTAGCACAATGTCCGTCATGGTCAGTGCAGCATCTATTTTACAATCTATTACCCTGATCTTTTTCTTCTTCCTGGCGAAGCAATATCAAGGAATTGGAATTTATGCGATTGGAACTGTATTATCAGCCATTGGGTTTTTAATTTTTCCGATTCGTCCCCTTTTTATCAATCAAGAAACAATTTTATTGAATCTTCGTTTCTTAGGAAATTCATTGATCGTTTTCTCTCAAATATTATATACCATTGGCATTATTAAGTTTTTGAATCAAAAAATTAATTCTTTCAAGCTCTTTATCAAGCCAAGCAAAATGGTAGAAATCAGGTTGTTAAAACTGAAAAAATTTAGATTAAAAATCCTTGCTTTAGAATTAAAATTGCTATAGAATAGATTAATAAATATAAAAAAATCCCCCTTTTCCTGTAAATAAAAGGGAAGATGTAGAAAAAACCTCTGCACTTATTACGCGACTTTGCGAATTTTTTGGGTACTTCTGACTAAACTTTGAGCGAATTCATCAAACCGTTGTGAGAGCTTTTCATCGATGACTTTGCCGTCAGAATTAAAGGCTTTCCAGGCTTGTCCAATGGCAACTTGCTCAGGAATTACCCACGCATGAACCCATCGCATAATCACTCGTAAATCATTGAGGGCATTGCTATTTGATTGACCCCCTAAGACACTGATTAAACCAACAACTTTATCTTCTAAATGTTCAAAACTCATCAAATCTAAGGCATTTTTTAACACACCACTGACACTACCATGATATTCAGGTGTTGCTAAAATTAAACCGTCTGCCTGTTTAACGGTTTCTTGCAGTTTTTCCACATCAGGATAGTCGGGATAGTGATCTTCACCGTTGCAAAAGGGGAGATTCAGCGATCGCAAATCCAATATTTCTACCTCTACACCCAACACTTCGACTCGTTTCGCTACTTCCATCAGCGCTTGATAACTATGGGAACCCGGACGCAAACTGCCTGCGAGTCCTACGATTTTAACCATAATGGGGATCTCCTGGTTTTATAATGTACTCATAACGACTTCGCTTAATTAAACAATAGCATAGCTAAATCAAAACGGGTACAGAAACCCAGTTTCTTCAGTCGTCAACCGATCAACCCAACGTCGGAGCGTTAAACTAGATTTACCCCCACTTCTGTTAAAAGTTGGGAACATAGCAACAGGAAAAGGTAGAGTTATTTTATGAAGAGGTCTTGGATCAAAGCCTGGATGGGATGGCCAGATGCCAAACAGATCGTCCCCCAAAAAACCATCATCGCCAAACGACTAGGGCGAATTTTAGGCAGTTGGATGATGGCTCAGGGTCTACTCTTGGGGACTCCAGCATTTGCCAATAATACCCCAAAAACCCTAACCTATAGTCAACTGTTGCAGAAAATTGAGGCTGGGGAAGTCCAAAAAATTGAAGAAGATCCCTCGCGACAAATGGCAAAAGTCACCTTGAAGGGAGACAAAGACAAAAAGCCATCGTCGGTGTATTGGGTTTCTCTGTTTGAACAAAACCCGGAATTAATGCGGGAAATTCGGGCGAATAATGTTGAGTATGAAGTTAGCCCTACGGCGGACAATAGTGCAGCCATGGGGTTAATTATCAATATGCTGATTATTTTTGGCGTATTGGCATTTTTATTAATGATTCTGCGACGGTCTACCCAAGCATCGGGCCAAGCGATGAATTTTGGCAAATCCAGGGCGAGATTCCAAATGGAAGCCAAAACCGGCATATTATTTGAGGATGTAGCCGGGGTTGAAGAAGCCAAGGAAGAACTGCAAGAAGTCGTTACCTTCCTGAAGCAACCGGAAAGGTTTACAGCCATTGGGGCGAAAATTCCCAGGGGGGTGTTGTTAATTGGGCCACCGGGAACCGGAAAAACTCTATTAGCCAAAGCCATTGCTGGGGAAGCCGGAGTTCCGTTTTTCAGCATCTCTGGGTCAGAATTTGTGGAGATGTTTGTTGGGGTCGGTGCTTCACGGGTGAGGGATTTATTTAGAAAAGCTAAGGAAAATTCCCCTTGTTTAATTTTTATTGATGAAATTGATGCGGTCGGACGTCAACGTGGCGCTGGAATTGGGGGGGGAAATGATGAACGAGAACAAACCCTGAACCAATTATTAACAGAAATGGATGGGTTTGAGGGTAATACCGGAATTATTGTCATTGCTGCTACGAACCGTCCTGATGTTTTAGATGCGGCGTTATTACGTCCGGGTCGATTTGATCGACAAGTCATGGTCGATTTACCCAGTTTTAATGGTCGTTTAGGCATTCTTAAAGTTCACGCTCGCAATAAAAAGTTATCGGATGAGGTTTCTTTAGATGCGATCGCCCGTCGTACCCCTGGATTATCCGGTGCAGATTTAGCCAATTTACTCAATGAAGCGGCTATTTTAACCGCCCGACGGCGCAAAGAAGCCATTACACCTTTAGAAATTGATGATGCCATTGATCGGATTACCATTGGGTTAGCGTTAACGCCATTATTAGATAGTAAGAAAAAACGTTTGATTGCCTATCATGAAATCGGACACGCTTTATTAATGACATTGTTGAAAAATTCCGATCCCTTAAATAAAGTCACCATTATTCCCCGTTCTGGAGGCATTGGGGGCTTTGCTCAACAAATGTTCAATGAAGAAATGGTCGATAGTGGCTTATATACAAAATCCTGGTTAATTGATCGAATTACCATTTGTTTGGGAGGACGAGCCGCTGAAATGGAAGTTTTTGGGGATGCGGAAGTTACCAATGGCGCCACGAGCGATATCCAAACCGTGACTAATTTAGCACGGGAAATGATCACCCATTATGGAATGTCAGATTTAGGATTAGTAGCCTTAGAAAGTCCATCGGGAGAGGTGTTTTTAGGGCGAGGATTTCCCTCTCAATCCGAATATTCTGAAGAAGTCGCCACCCAAATTGATCACCTGATTCGATCTCTAGCCAGTGAATGTTATGAACAGGCGCGAGCAATTATTCGGGAACATAGAATGCTCATTGATCAGTTAGTGGAATTATTGTTAGAGGTGGAAACCTTAGATGGTGAACAATTCCGACAACTGGTTGCTGAAAAAACTCCCCTTCCAAAGCGTCAGTTAGCAACCAGAAGTTAACTTTATCGGGTTGTTTTCTTACTTCTGGAACACTGATTTAACCTCTCCCCTAGCTCTTCTGTTACTAGGAAAGCAGCTTAGGGGCAGAGGTGATACTAATACTAACCTATTGTTTGGATAGTCTCTTGACCCGCTATCGAGAATCTCTCAATCTTGAAACTGCGATCCTTATGTACGTTCAGATCCACCATCCGGATCTGACTGTTCTCATAAGTACGAAAATAGTATTGTTTCAGTTGGAGGTCACTCGCGCTTGTCCAGAGTGTGTAATCTGCTGGGACAAGGGTTGTTCCTGTTTCCTCTACGATATGTTCATGTTCACGAGCCACACCCTTCGGAATATCGAAGTTGTTGAGGATATGAAACGCCTGTAAAATTGCGTCTTTACCTGTGGCTGCGTGAAAAGATTCTCCCTCTCCCTTGTCATTGTATCCCTGACTGAATGCTTCACTGACTGATTGACTATATGCCACGGCTCTTACGAAGCGTGAAGGGGGTGTAAAATCACCTGGTATTCCGAGCATTCCCGAACCCTGTCCGAATGGAGATAGCTGAACTGACCCTAGTTTGAAACCAGAAACATTTGTGAACGAGAAATTCACATATCCCTCTTCTGTCACTCTCCGAAATCAACAAGTAATAAAAAGTAGAGTTATCCATTGGGAAAATAAGATTGAAATTGATTAATATTCTCAATTAATTTATGAAAACCCACTAATAAATGGCGGTCGGGAAAAATATCTAGCCACGGGACAATCAACCACAATATAATAGTAGGCTGAATTATTAAACGCAGATTATTTAAAACATTTTTCCATCCCTCTTTGTGATTCCATTGTTGATGAGTTGAGCAATCGGTGGTGTTTTTTTTGCTCTCAGATTCTCGGGGACTGCCTTGACTTAAAGACCGGAAAACTTCGGAGTTGAAACTAATCATTAAATACACACAGAAAATGATTTCCCACCATTTTTCTATATCGGGAAAATCCGTCAACCGATAATCAGTCCAACCCAGTTCTTGTTTACATTGTCGAAATCCATATTCCACCCATGTTCTTAACCCGTATAAATTACCTAATGTCTTTTTCATCTGGCTTCTCTTCTCTGTTAAATTTGTCATGACAAACGAAGTTGATGTTTCTGGCATCGTTTCTGGATCTGTGGTAATTTCCCAATAGGTTCTTGTACTTCTTTTCCCAAATATGATTTCTCTAATATATCTGGTTTCTGATTCTTGATTGCTAAAAATCCTCTCAAATTTACACCATTTGTTGGCTCTAACTTTCTGCTCGCTTGACATCCAGACTCCATGATTACTTCTTATTGCTAGTACCCAAGGAATTTGAAATTGATCTAATGTACTGATAAACGAACTACTTTCACCATAAAGGCTATCTGCTAATACCAATTCAATCTGAAATCCCCAATCAACCAATTCTGTTAGAATTTCTGATGCGATTTCAATCTTAGTTTTGTAGACATCTCCTTCTTTTAATGTTCCTTTGGGTTTAAATACTCTAAACACTAAAGGAAAGGTTATATTTTTATAAACACCGTAAGCATTAACTGATACTATTCCCCGATCTGTTTTGCCCACACTTCCCAAGTATTGTCTAGCTATATAGTCGGTTTTTTTTCCCTTTCTCCTATCTCCTGTCTCATCAATTATTACTATAATCTTCTCTCCTTTCAATGCTTTTAGAGTTCGGGCTAATCTTCTTTCCTTTAATTCCCTTGCTGACCAAGGCGAATTGGCTAAGAAATGATGCAGTGATTGTGGCGACCTAATTCCTACTATTTTAGCAATTTCCGGTAAAGATTTTCTCGGAATTGGTGAGATAATTCCTAGATGTAAGTATTTAAAACATTCGTAACTTCTCACTTCTGGGAATAGGTCTTTATAACCTTGACAATATTCATCAATCACTGAAACTGTTGGTTGTGCATCTCGGGCTAAATGTTTGATCATCTGTAATTCTACATCCATTACCCTATCCCCCTTCTAGCTACCCATCTGGTTTATTTTCTAATTTTACTCCTCGGAGACTGACAGAAGAGGGTTAAGCAGGTTAAATACCATTTCCTGCGATGCGATTATTCTACATACGTCTTTTGGGAATTAATCCATTCCAGAATTTGAAGGCTACAATTTCACTGAAATAAGGCTACAATTTCACTGAAATAGGGAACATTTTAATCGACTTTCAATTATTTTAAATATAAAAAAGGCTACAATTTTACGGAAATAGAGAACATTTTAACGGAGAAGCGGTTGGTATATCTATTAGACTGCATAACTTAGCCCCCCAGCCCCAACCATTTTCCCCTAGAGGAGGAACTAGCCCTGGAAGATTTAGGGAGATCTGAACTGAACTTTTCTATCCTTTTTTGTAGGAATCTCTATCCCCAGAGAGACGAGTAAAAACCTGAAATCCTGAACTTATCCCTATCGACAAACGAGGAAGTTATAGAACAAGCTAGGAAGAAAGGTACTTCTACAAGAATTTTAGATTGGAGGATAACTCATGCTGATTCCCATCCCTTTAACTCCCTCATCAACGGCACAAAACCCTTGGGAACAGGATCTTAAACGCCATCTAAGATCGCATCCTTTACCCACCTCTACGGGTTACACGTCTCCAGGGACAAACTATTACTCATTGCTTAAGAAAAAATATCGAAACTGTACCTTTAGCAGTCAACCTCAACCTGAAGAATTAGAAGTTTATTTAGGTTGGACGACCAGTGATGTGATTTCAGAAATGCGAGATTTAGGGTATAACGTTAGCCTAAATATCCCCCAAAGTATAATCTCTTTTGATCTCGGGTTTGGACGTTTAAACTTCCATTTTGAACCGGAGAAATCTATGATTGATTCCGTCGAGTTTCACCCCGAAATTTAAGAAACCCTGAGTTTTAATGTTGTGAAATGGGGGGCTTGGGGTTTCCCCATCCCGTCAGTTAAAGCATAACTGGTTGTTAATAACCACATCCAAAGTTTAGGATATCGAGGTTCTAACCAAGGTTGAATTTGACGAGTGAAATTGGGAAGCCAACCGAAAAGAAAACTCAGCACAGACAACACCATAAATTGCATAAAATTCTTTGTCCAGCGTACTACTTCCCCAAAGCTTACAAAGTCTAAAATCCACAATAATAATAAAGGATTCATGCGGGCAGCTTTTAAGGCTAACCGGGTAAATATCCACCAAGTTGTCCGATCTTTAATAAAGGTTTCTGCAATGTCTTGAGGTTCAGTGGCTAAAATCCCAAAAAAGGTATTTAAAATTGAGTTAATTTTTTCGGGCGGTAAATATTTTCCTGTGGGAACCATCATTCCTTTAGAAAATAACCACGTTACAGAAATATTGGTTTGATAGGCTCGAATTTTATCTAACCAATCTGCGGTTAATAAATCATGCTTTAAAGCCGTATTTAATAAATCCGTTAATCGAGATAAATTTCGGACTAAAGAGCCAAATCCAGTAAAGACTAACGGAGATTGTAAAGAAGCTGCATCTCCAATTAAAATTAATCGATCAAAACTAACTTTTCGATCGCTACTTCCGGTACTAAAATGCCCCGGAATATAGCCAAACGTCGCTTTTTTCCAGACTAATTGATCCAGATCACATCGACGATATTCGGGTAAAATGGTAAAAAAGTCTTCATACATTTCTAATAGGGAACCGGGGTTTGTTGGATTGACTTGATGATAGTGAAATAGATAAAAGGTTAATTCATTTCCCGCCCCTGGAAACAGTTCCCAAATTAACTGTCTTCCCCGTGAAATATCCCCATGAGTATTTAAAACATCTCCTAATGTGGAATCCCAAACCCCCGGTTCAAACCCGCCATCAATCACCGCCCCAACGGTCGGACAAACACTATCAAACGCTCGTCCTCCGTTCAATTGCCAAGCAATGGGGGAAGCCGTTCCCATCGCATCGACTAATAAACGGGCAGTGGCGTTGCGTTGGGTTTGGGTGGGAAGATGGAGACATTGAATATTAACTAAATTCGGATGAATATCGGCTTTTAAAAATTCTGTCTCATCCCAAATTTCTCCTCCAGCTTGTTTAAGTTTCTCCCCAGATAATTTAAGTAATACATCTGCATTTAAAGCAATATTTAACACCCTAGGCGTATGTAGAATTTGAGCTTTAGCAATGTCAGGATTATAAGCATCAAAAAACTTATGAAATCCGTCTTTATATTCTCTGGCGATAAAACTTTCAATCTCGGTTTGAGTAAATAATCCTAAATCTGTTAAACTTTTTAACTCACTGCGAGAAATATTCCATTCTCGGTTCATCCGACCAAAGGGCAACCGTTCAATTAATAATACTTTATAACCTAATCTTGCCATTACAGCAGCATGAATGACTCCTAATGCGCCCCCAATATAAATTAAGTCATACTCAGGGGAATTGGATTCCTGGGATGTTTCCGTCTTAAAGATAACTTGTTGAGGCGTTTGTGGATTTCTCACCCCTTCTCGCCAACGTTTTTCCCACCAATAAACCCGTTGGAGATCAAATTCTCCATTGGGCATTTTTTTAAAGTATTTGACCGTTAAGGGATAATCCTTTTCTAAGGCTTCAAAAATGGATTGTTCGGATAAATTAATCTCTGGGGGTTCAGGATATTGATAAGGAAATTTTATTCTAAGTTCAGTTTCTAAACGCTTTAAAAACTTCTGTTCCTGCGCTTTGGGAGGTTGACCTACTCGAAAGACTTTTAAATAGGTGGTGCGTTGAACTGACCAAACAAAGGTTGAAAGTTCACTCCATTCTGTTGTATTTTGATCAGGCTGGGAAAATCGCAACCGAAACCCATCGGGAGTAATAATTTTTTCTCCCACTTCTGCTTGAAAGTTTTGTTGCAACCAAGTACAAACCTGTTGAGTATCGGGAGTGGGAACTTCAAGATATAAAATTTCTTTTAGGTTTGCCATTTTTCAAGGAAACAGGGAACAGGGAACAGGGAACAGCAATTGACTGTAAGCAGTGAAAGGGTTTGCTGGATTTAGAATTGTCAAACACCTTAATGGGTAGCACTATAGATCAAGTTGTACCTTGACATCCGCCCCGGCGTGAACGCAAGGGGATTCCATCTATTTTAGCAGATCAAATATTGACAACTGCTTAAATACTGGACGGGTTGACGCTTCAGTGAGATGTGCTTTCTTCACAGAAAGTAGAAGAGTCGAGGGAGATGTTACCATCTTCCCCCTCTCGTCCGAAACCGTGCGTGAAACTTTCATCTCACACGGCTACTCAATGGTGTTTCCTTTTGTCATAGGACTTCCTGACCGTTTTATTCTTGAAATGTTGGGATTATCATTGTTACATTCCCACTCGTATTTATCCCATTCTTGAGATAGTGTTGAGCGAAATATAGAGCATTCTTTCATCCTAATTTCTTTAAGGTCAATTGCGGTCTTTTTATCGTGACAGTGCCGATGTAATAGTTGTAAATTTATGTGTTCATCCTTTCCGCCGAGGGTTTTAGGAATGATGTGGTCAACTTCCATTACATCCCAGTTTTGGAAACTTAATCCGCACTCCTGACATTTACCCTTTTGTCGCTTAAGCAACTTAGCCGTCCGACTCGGCAATTCAGGGTGTGTCCCTAGTCTTGAACTCCAGTAAATTAAATCGCCGTCGAATGGGCTTTTATCGCCTTTAACTTTGACGTACTCAGTGCTACTGCTGCCGAATTCTGAGTGTCTAAGTAACCGAAGGGGGTTCGCTTTCCCTTCATTGGTTGCGAATATCCAATTGTTATTGCCGATGCTTGTCCAATATAACTTGTGACCATCATTGATATTTCCGCATCGGCGTTTTGCCCATCGTCGAAGTTTCAGGTATGTGAGTTTATCTTGTTTTGATAATTCTCCGACTGTTTGTGCGTCTGAGAAGTGGAAGTAAGAAGTCCATCCCCTTATTACAGGGTTGAGGTCTTGAATTAATGCTGCCTGTGGGCTTGACCTGTGTTTTTTGATGATTCTTCTAATTTCTTCTTGGTGTACCTTACTCGCCTTCTTCGTTGGGGTGATGAGTGTTATAAAACCTAATATTCTACCTTCTGCACTTTTTCTGCTTCGATATTTACCAGCAGGGTATTGTTGAATATGATGTCCTAAGAAATCAAATCCAGCTTTACCATCCTCACTTAGCTCTGGTTGGAGTGTATGAGTTAGCCTCGTTTTCTCAGGTTTTAATTCAAGTCCAATGTCAGATAACCATTCCGAGATTATTTCTCGACATCTTTGGATAACGGATTTATCTTTATGAATACAGACGAAATCATCGGCATATCGAATAAAGCTAAGACTTTTAACTTTATCCCGTTTGGAATAATGTCGTCCTCCCCGATATATCATTTTTAGGGTTTTGATATATTCGTTGAGTTTGTTTTCTAATCCGTGAAGGGCAATATTTGCCAACAGAGGGCTAATTACCCCCCCTTGTGGCGTACCCTCAGATGTAGCAGTAAAAGCCCCTTGGTCTATGACTCCAGAGGAGAGCCAGGATTTGATTTGTTGTCTGACTTTTCCTTTGATGTTTATTTTCTGGAGTAGGGCTGAATGGTTGATGCGGTCAAAGCATTTTGATATATCAGCATCAAGCACGAATTTGGCTTGATTTTGGATGCTGTTCTTTATCTGCCATATCGCATCATGACATGACCTTCCGGGTCTAAAACCAAAGCTGTTTGGCTCAAATATTGCCTCCCATTCTGGCTCTAAGGCAGCTTTTACTACTGCTTGCAAGGCTCGGTCGTACATTGTGGGTATTCCTAATGGTCTTTTCTCATCTGTTCCAGGTTTTGGAATCCATACCCTACGAGTTGGTTTAGATTTTCCTGTTATTTTGAGTTGACCTACGAGGCTCATACGTTCTTTGGGGTTCAGAGCTTTCACTCCGTCCACTCCTGCCGTTTTCTTGCCTTGATTTTCTTGTGTGACCCGACGAACCGATAAAACCCTGTTAGACCAAGACCTCATCAACGTTCTTTGGAGTTTGCGGACTCGTTTGACATCGCCACAACGGGAAGCAGCATAGATGTTCTTTTGCAACTTGAAAACGTATCTTTCGACTTTACGCCAATCGATTTCGTCCCATCCCTTAGTATTCGGATTTGAATCTAAATTAGGCTTATTCATTGCTACTTGTTCCTCTAGCTTTAACACATTGCGGTTCACGTCTGCTTATCTAGGAAATTACTCCATCCCTTTTCAGGCATTACCCGTTATTTCGGGTTTAGCATTTGCTTCTTGAACCATCTCAACTCCCTTAGCGTCTGGCTTGACTGCCTACCTAGTTAACCGACCTAACTAGGAGCGTTCAGGAGGTTATTTCGTTCCTACTATCCATTGATTGAGTCTTTAGGGCGTGTCTTTCCACCGGGGGTTTAGGAAGTGCGCTATCTCGGTGTCAGAAACCTGATAGTCCTTATCCTTGTCGGCTATTTCCGACCCAAGAGGTAGGGTATTCCTACGAGCTTATATCCCTTGGTGAGAGATTTCGATGGTTCAACAACACTTTGTCTGTTCTACCCATAGACTCCTGATAACAGTAGGTGCTTTCAGCTATTACCACCTATTCCTGTCTTCACCCCCGCTTTACGGATTTGATAGTCAGTCTCTCCCGTAGGGGCTACCAAGTTGATTTGGTAGGTTGTGTGCTTTCAATCCCGCACTAGGACGATAGGGCTTGGTTTATTTTGGATTGGGTTATGATGTTGGTGTAATCCTTCATCTTTCCCATTTTTCCCCTAGCTATCTAGGCTAATGCTCGGCTAGGTTTCTTCACCTATATGGATATGTAAGTTGTCATCAGTAGAGGATTTTAAAGTGCGAACTCAACATAATTGTTACTCTACTGAAGCCAGTCATCCCTGAGTATTTCTACTTATTTCGACTGAACGAATCGCACCTGACCTTCTCTCCACGTCCGTTTAAAGTCTCCGAAAGTCCTCCGGCGACTAAAATATTGTTTGCGGCGTTAATATCTCGGTCATGAGATTTACCACAATTTAAACAAGTCCACTCTCTAATATTTAATTCTTTTTTACCCCCGCGAAAACCGCAGTCCGAACAAATTTGAGAAGTGGGAATCCATCTATCGATGACTCGAAAATCACGTCCGTACATAACAGATTTGGCTTCTAGCATCGTTCTAAAATACTGCCAACCTAAATCTGAAATAGCACGGGCTAGTTTCCGGTTTTTCATCATTCCTGAAACGTTTAAGTCTTCCAAAACTATCGTTTGATTTTCACGAATAATCTGGGTTGACAACTGATGAAGAAAATCGTTTCTGGTATCAGAAATCTTAGCGTGAAGTCTAGCTAGTTTCTTTCTAGTAATTTCCCTTCTTTTGCTGCCTTTCTGTTTTATTGACAAATTCCGTTGTAATCTCCTTAAACGCTTTAAGTGTTTCTTTAAAGGTTGAGGAGATTTAATCTTTTCACCGTTGCTTAATGTCGCAAAATCAGTAATTCCTAAATCGATTCCTACGGAATTTTGATTTTCAGGTAAGGGTTGAGGATTAAACTCAACAACAAAACTCACAAAATACCTGTCAGAACTATCCTTAATTAAGGTAGCACTGGAAGGCGTTGCGGGTAATTCTCTACTCCAGACTACTTTAATCTCACCAATTTTAGCAATGTAAATGTAATCTGAATTAGGGTAGAGTTTAAAACCGTTATCCATAAATCTAGCTGATTGCTTAGATTTACGCTTTTTAAACTGGGGAGGTTTAACTTTCTTGCCTTTTCTTTGTCCGTTGCAGGATTGGAAAAAGTTGGAGTAAGCTTGTTCTAAATCTCTCAAAGACTGTTGCAAAGGAATAGAAGAAACTTCTGTTAACCATTGCTTTTCAGTGGTCTTTTTGAGTTCTGTTAGCCTTTTAGAAAGTTCCTTGCTATTAGGTTTTTTGTGACCCGCACGGTATTGTTCTTTACAGTAAGCCAAGGCATCGTTAAAAACGACCCGACAACAACCAAACAATTGAGACATTAGCCTCTTTTGTTGGTCTGTTGGGTAGATTCTGTATCGATATCTTAGCTTCATGATCTGCGATTAAAATCTTATTCTTCAGTATACACTACAATTGAATCAAAAGCCGTCCTAGAAGACCTTGCCCTGAGCGTTCGACTGAACTCACGCCGAAGTCCTGTCGAAGGGACGGGGTTTTAAACCCAAAATTTTCGATAAAAGGGGATCAGGGAGATTTGGAGAGGTAAAAATGACTGAAAAAACTGCTATTCAAAGTTTAATCCAGCAACAACGAGACTTTTTTGCGACGGGACAAACCCAGGATATCCAGTTTCGTCTCGAAAAACTTTATCGGTTAAAACAAGCGATCGCAGACCATGAAACGGCTATTATTAACGCAGTCAAAGCGGATTTAGGCCGTCCTGATCTGGAAGCTTATTTTGAACTGGCTCCCGTTGCTGAAATTAATTATGCCATTAAACATCTCAAATCTTGGGTTAAACCACAAAAAGTTACCCCATCTTTAAGTCAATTTCCTGCTTCAACATGGATTTATCCTCAACCGTTAGGAGTTGTATTAATTATAGCTCCTTGGAATTATCCGTTTCAACTGCTTATTTCTCCTTTGGTTGGGGCGATCACTGCTGGCAATTGTGCAATTTTAAAACCATCAGAAATTAGTCAAAATACATCTAAAATTATTAGTGAAATTATTAATAAAAATTTTAATTCTGAATATATTACTGTCGTTGAAGGCGGGGTGGAAACCAGTCAAGAGTTATTAGCTGAAAAGTTTGATCATATTTTCTTTACTGGAGGGGCAAAAGTAGGAAAAATTTTGTTAGAATCAGCCGCTAAATATTTAACACCTGTAACCTTAGAGTTGGGTGGAAAAAGCCCTTGTATTGTGGATGAGGAGATTCAATTAGATTATACAGCAAAACGGATTATTTGGGGAAAATTTGTGAATGCAGGTCAAACTTGTATCGCCCCAGATTATTTGCTGGTAGATTCTCGGATTAAATCAGAATTAATCACAGCAATGCAACAATCTATTCAAAGTTTTTTTGGGGATAATCCCGCCATTAGCCCTGATTATGCTCGAATCATTAACCGTTTCCATTTTAACCGATTACAGGAATTTTTAAAAGTAGGTAAAATCATTACAGGCGGTGAAAGTAACTCCGAAACTCAATATATTTCCCCCACGATTATTGATCAAGTATCTTGGGATGATCCAGTTATGCAAGAGGAAATTTTTGGGCCGATTTTACCCATTTTGGAGTATGATGATTTAGGAGATGCGATCGCTCAAATTAACAGCCGTCCCAAACCCTTAGCTTTATATTTATTTTCTCAAAATAAAGACAAACAAAACCGCATTTTACAAGAAACTTCATCAGGAACTCTGTGTTTAAATGACACGTTATTACAGTTTAGTAGTCGAACTTTGCCTTTTGGGGGAGTAGGACAGAGTGGGATGGGAAGTTCTCACGGAAAAGCTACGTTTGATCGATTTTCCCATTATCGTAGTGTGTTAAAACAAACCTTTTTATTTGATTTACCTTTACGTTATGCACCTTATAAAGGCAAGGAATGGTTAATGAAAAAATTATTATTAATGTAATCGAAACTATGGTCTAGTAGAGACGCGCTATGTAGAGACGCGCCATGGCACGTCTCTACAGGATAGGAATGCGTAGCAAACATTTAAGAATTACTATTGTTAAGGTTTAACCCTGAACACTAGAAAGTTGCTGGGCAAAAATCTTTTCAATGACTTCTTCAACGACTTTATCAGGAGTAGACGCACCAGACGTAATTCCAACTAAAATTTCACCCTCTGGAAGCCAATTTTCTTGAATTTCTAAAAGCTTTCCTAACGGTTTATGTTCAATACGATTATCAGTTAAAATGCGTTCTGAACAATCAATATGATAAGATGGAATTCCTTTTTCGACAGACATTTCTTGTAAATGGGTCGTATTAGAAGAATTAAATCCACCGATAACCACCATTAAATCCAAGGGGTCATCTAATATACCAATCATTGCATCTTGGCGTTCTTGGGTCGCATCACAAATGGTATTAAAACTTTGGAAATGTTGATTTAAGTTATCGGGGCCATATTTTTTCATCATCGTATGTTCTAAAAGTTTTCCGATTTGTTCGGTTTCACTTTTTAACATTGTTGTTTGGTTAGCAATACCAATTTGGACTAAATCTTGGTCGGGATCAAAACCTTCGGAACAAGCACGACTAAATTTTGCTAAAAACTCCTCACGGTTGCCCCCATTCAGAATATAATTCGAGACATATTCTGCTTCTTTATAATTCAAAACAATTAAATATTTATCTGCAAAAGAACTGGTGGCGACGGTTTCTTCATGGCTATATTTTCCATGAATAATTGAGGTGTAATCTCTCTTTTTATGTTTCTCAACGGTATTCCAAACTTTAGAAACCCAAGGGCAAGTTGTATCGACAATTTTACAGCCTTTTTCATTCAAGATTTGCATTTCTTGAACACTTGCCCCAAAAGCGGGTAATATCACCACATCCCCAGAATTGACCACTGAAAAATCCTTATTCCCATTTTCTACCGGAATAAACTCAACTTTCATATCCTGTAAATGTTGATTTACAGAAGGATTATGAATAATTTCATTGGTAATCCAAATATTTTCGGTGGGGAAATGCTGGCGAGTTTCATAGGCCATTGCCACCGCTCGTTCTACACCCCAACAAAACCCAAAAGATTGAGCCATTTTAATGGTAACATTACCGCGTTTAATAATATAGTTATTGTCTCGAATTTCTTGAATTAAAGAGCTTTGATAGGCAGATTGCATGACATTTGCCACTTCTTCTTCATGACCAAAGCCCTTACGATGATAGCTTTCTGACTGTTGCAATGAACGTCTAAATGCTTTTGTATCCATCTTTTTTTAGTTTTTAACTCAGATGCGTTTATATATTGATGATTTTAACAGAAAACACCTCTTAGCTAACTTTCCAAGAGGTTGAATACTGCTGTACAATTGTCTCTAATTCCGTATCCGATAGGGGTTCTATTACCCATTCCACCCCAAAACAACGACTAGCTGCCATCGTCAAAGCTTCGATAACCGTTGGAATTAAGCTGTCTGGTGAAGCGACTGAGGTTAAAGTAGGCGCAGGCATTTCCAAACCAAATACTTGACGAAATAATTCTGTATCGGGGGTTAACCGGATTGACCCATGTTGTAAAATGGTTCCATTCCCCCTCAGTTGGGCGCTCCCAATTAATTTGGTGCCATCGGATAAGACTAAATCGGCGCTGGTGGCAGTGGCGAAACAGTTCGGGTTGTGAATGTATCCTCGTCCCCCGCAACCATAGTGTAGTTCAACACCGAGCGATCGCCATCCTTCGATTAAAAATTGGCATAATATTTCATAAGCTACCTTGCGATTTTCGGGCAATCCAGAGGTAATCACCCCATAGGTTAAATCTCCCTGATGTAAAACAGCCCTGCCTCCCGTTGGACGTCTGACTAAGGGTAACGGTTGATTTTCCCAGGTTAATTGTTGCCAATGTTGCGGCCATTTTTTTTGATGATAGCCTAAAGAAATCGTTGCCGTTTCCCACACATAAAACCGCAAAGTCGAGGGATGTTGACCTTGCTGATGTTGTTGAAATAACCAATGGTCAATTGCCATTTGCAGATGTCCCGATGCCTTCAATACGGGAATTAAACGCCAAACTTTAGACTCCGAATTCCGCTTGTAATTGATCATCGTTATTATCAGCAACCGTCGCTACAATCGTAATAATTCGAGAGATTTCACTCGCAGAAATATCCGCTAATGTCCGACTGGATAAAACCACAACTTGATCATTAACAATGGCAAAATGGGATTCTAAAGTTGATAACCAGTTCATTTCTAATAATCTTCGCATTAACTGGTCTTCGTTTTTCACTGGGAATTTCAGTACAGAGGCCCAAACTCTGAGGGTGTCTTCATCGGTTTCTCCGGTGAGTTGGACAAACACTTCGACACTCCCATATTCAAACTGCCAAACCTTACCCGCTTCGGACGTTGCTACCATCACCTTTTGGTCTTCAGCTAACCCAGCGAGAACCGCTTCAATTTCGTCTGACGGTTTGACGGTCGCCATGGCATCTTCAATCAGTTCGTCGTTCGTTTCAGTGGTTAACGGGGCTTGTTCTGTACTTGTCATAAACTGTTACTCGCGTTTAGTTAAATTGTATCCTAAATCGCCCTCCCCTTGCTAAGGAGAGGGTTAGGTGAAGTCAAAAGGGTTGTGTCAACTCCACCTTTAAACCGATTTATGGGCAATCCAATATTTACTGGCAAAATGGTTTTGAGTGGTAATATTTTGGAATCCTGCCTTTTCCAAACGTTCGACTAAATCATCCCTAATATAATGATTATAATAGGGTTCATGCAAGGTTTTAGGAAAGTTTTCCATTAGGGGTGTCAAATCGGGATAATCCGAAATTTGCATAGAATCACAAATAATAAAAATGCCTCCGGGTTTGATGATTCGGAAACATTCATCGATTACCTTTTGACGAACATTAGCGGGTAATTCATGGAATAAAAAAACGGAGGTAACACCATGAAAGAAATCATCACAAAAGGGTAACTCTTCAGCATTGGCTTGAATGAGTTGGGGTAACTCTTGGGGAATTTCCGATAAAAGTTGATTGGCTTTTCGTAAATAAGCCGGAGATAAATCCACACCAAATAAGGAAGCTTTGGGTAACATCGCCCGAATATTTTTCAGGGTTCGACCTGTTCCACAGGCAACATCTAACACTCGAATTTGTTTTTCAGGAATATCATTAAATGCGTTTAATCCTGTTTTTAAAGGGGCAAGAACCCGGCGACGCATGGCATCTGCACCCCCATAAAATAAAATTTCTACCTGCAAATCGTATAAATTTGCGGACATCTCACTCAAATATCCATCGGTTTGATGATGGAAGTTCTGCACATAATAACTCGGATATCCTTCTATATCAATATTAGCAGAAAAATCTTGATGTTGTTTTTGATTTGCCCGTTTTCTGCGTTCAGGTAGCTCTAATAAAATGCTCGGATAGTAATGAAAGAAATCCTCCCAGGGATTATCAAATAAAATAGAAACGGGATACACCCCTTTTTCAGCATCTTTCCAGTCTGTTTCGATAATTTCATTCAACAACTGTCGGATTTTTAACAGAATTTCAGGACTCAGGGGTTCGGTTTTCCGCTCAGGAGAAATGGGATTAATCCAGTTCAGCAGTTGATGGGTTAGGGTACTATGAGCTACGCTAAAATAGCTTTTTCCCTGCTGAAATGCTTGGTAGGTTAATTTGGTGAGTGGGTCAGTCATGGTTCAAGATGAGATAGATGTAACGGGTTTTTCTGTCTTATTAAGTATTGTAATATTTTGCTTAAAAATTGCAACTTTGGGTTGAGATTGGTTCTGGGATTAGATGAGATTAAAGGCGATCGCTTATTAAATATTAGAGTAATCATTCCGAATTTGCTGTAACGTTTGATAGAATTTTTGAGCATGAATCCATCCCACATAACCCGCAAAACAACAATTTCCTGAAGAATCAAGGACAAAAACATGATCAACCCCTGCCAAGTTTTTCCAAATATTAATTTTAAATTTCTTCTTTAGAAGAATATAAGGAGTAGAATATTGAACATCTTTAGAATTAGCTGAGGTCATCCCTGGAATATTTTCTAAACGACTAATAATTTTTAAAAGTTCTTTGTCAGGCTGATCAGGATTATTTTTGCTATGATCAATATCAATATTGAGTTCAATTTGAGCAACGGTATATTCACGGGAACCGAGAATCACACCGCCACTTTGATTATAAGTTCCTCGTAATTTTCCATCAATATAAAGTTCAAAACGTCCACACCAATCTTGATTAAATAACCCTCTGCGGATTCGTTCTATAAGCGGATAGGTCTTAATCATTAAGTTTAATAAATTAACTCCTTCTTGTAACGCAGAAGAAATATTAATTTTTGTCCCCGTTACCCAAGAAAAATAATGTTCATTAACAGTAATATAAGCTTGATCTCGACCTTCAATTAAGCGAACTTCGATTAAACTGGTATTCAGGGCCGAAAGTTTAATCATTGATTCCATAATTCACCTCAATTGTAGGGTGTATAAGTGCAGTGTAGGCTATTCATAAGGCATTATACAATTAATAAATCCCATCTTTAATCTTAAAAACCCGCAGGCGCGGGTTTGGTGTGTGTTACCACAGATTTTAATCGGTTTAAAAAGTCGAAACCGATCAAAAATTTTATCGCAATAACGCTTCTGCAAGTTGCTCTAAACGAATAGCACTGCTCACTTCATAAAACGATGTCGTGGGTGCTTTGACAAATAAAGTTGCCATTTCATTCATAATAGATTGATAGGCTTCTGTTTGATTATCAGAGACATCCATATCGCCAATATCTTCCCAAAAAATAATGGCAATTCCTTTATCGGTTCCCGGCTCTTGAAGTAAGTAAGCCCCTTGAAAGCCTTGTTTATAAGTGGCTACGGCTTTTTCAAATAATGTTTGAGCTTCTTTAAATTTACCCGGTTTGAATTCACCGATAGCAACGTAGGCAACTTTTCGTCTTAGAAAATCCTGAAATTCAGACATAAGTTAAGGGATGTAATAAACGATAATTTTTCCAGAGATTCTATATCTGGTGTTTCGGCCTGTTGATGAAGGGACTCAGGTTTCACTCTTGACCATCACCGTAAACCGGAGAAAATAGGCTAAGGGGAACTAAAAAATTTTGACGACTGTTCCCGACCTCACAGGCTGAGTCAAATAGCAAATTGTTCAGGCTGTATTCTTCGGGGAAAGAGGATAGCAAATGGTATTTTTTTGGTAAAATAGTCACTTGAAATCCAGTCTTATACAAAAAAATCAATAGAAAGCCCCTCTATTTCCCAAAAGTGAACCAAAAATGAGGTACTCTCCGACAGGAAGAATTGATCACCCTTGCACGCTCTTGGGATGCAGATTCAACCTTTAACAATTTTACCAGTTTAATCCCAAAAAATTATAGAAAATAAGTGAACTACCCAAACTTCTCTACGAGTAAGTGTGGGCTTCTAGCATCAACGGGGATAGCATCAGAAGAAACAGAAGTTTTTTCTGATGGCTGACATCCCCTCAGACTAGCAGTATCGCTGGTTCCCAACGATAAAATCCGCTTGGCTTCAGTTTTGATATTGATTGCAGCGTTGATATCACGGTCATGAGTTGTTTGACAATGTTCGCAAGTCCAGCTTCTAATATCCAGTGGTAAACTACCCACTTGATTTAGACAGACGCTACAAGTCTTAGAAGACGGGAAAAACCGATCAATTTCGATATAGGTTTTCCCTTCTTTTTCAGCTTTATATTTGAGCATTGTGCCAAACATTCCCCAACCACAATCACTAATTACTTTAGCTAACTTATGGTTTTTAACCATATTTTTAACTCCCAGATCTTCCACAGCAAGTACAGACGTGCCATGGCACGTCTCTACGTTTTCGTTGACTATCTTGCGGGATAGCTTGTGTAGAAAATCTTCTCGGCAACGAGCGATTTTAGCGTGGACTTTAGCGACTTTTAATCGTGCCTTTTGTCTACTGTTACTGGCTTTTTGTTTACGAGATAATTTTTGTTGTTTTCGTTTTAAATTCTGTTGATGTTTGACAAAATGCTTGGGATTACTATATTTATCTCCATCACTGGTAATCGCAAAGTGGGTCAATCCTAAATCAATCCCAATTGCTTTCCCGTTAGTTGACAAGTTAGGTGTTTCCTTGCCATCATCGACCAAGATGGATGCGTAGTATTTCCCATCACGATTCTTTGAGATGGTAACAGTTTTGATTGTTGCCTCAATTTCTCGATGACGACGACAATAAATCAACCCAATCTTACCCGGTAATTTTAGGTAATCCCCTTCAAATTTAACGTTTTGAGGATAACTGATTGATTGTCTACCATGTTTGGATTTGAATTGAGGTAATCTAGCCCGTTTTTCAAAGAAATTTTTGTAAGCAACAGACAAGTTAAGAGCGACAACTTGTAAACATTGGGAGTAAGCCTCTTTCAACCAAGGATATTCCTTCTTCAGTTGAGGTAACAATCCTTGAATTGCTTTTCTTGATAACCCTTTTCCTGTTGTTTTGTAGGTTCCTTGACACAAATTCAGAGCATAATTCCAATACCATCTTGCACAACCAAAGCTTTTGGCTAAGGCAATCTGCTGTTCAAGTGTTGGATAGATTCGGAACTTATACCCTTGAAACATTATCGCTTTCAAAACTCTTAGATATAATCTAACATATTATTGTTAATTTTGTCGGGATTTACCGCTCAAAATTAACTTGGGGGAGTCCATGTAACCCACACTGATTTCTGGTTATTTTTTTTGTGAGCGTGAAATTCAGTGTGGGACTTATCGCTCCCCCAAACCCCCTCGTCAGTTAAATTTTACTTGGTGGTGTGAAACGTGAATACAGTCCCTCCCCTTGATTTAAGCCAACAGTACAAATTAATTCAGGATGAAGTCAGCCAAGCGGTGCAAGCGGTCTTGGCTTCGGGTCGTTATATTGGAGGTGCAATCGTCGAAGCCTTTGAGCAGGAGTTTGGGCAATATATTGGAGTCCGAGAAACCATTGCTTGCAACTCAGGAACCGATGCTTTATTTTTGGCTTTACGCGCTTTCAATATTGGGCCAGGGGATGAAGTCATTACCACGCCGTTTACCTTTATCGCCACAGCAGAAATGATTAGTGCGGTGGGGGCAACTCCTGTATTTGTTGATATTGATCCCCAAACCTTTAATCTTGATCTCGAACAAATCCCCAACGCCATTACCGAAAGAACCAAGGCTATTATTCCGGTGCATTTATTTGGTCAACCTGTCAATATGACTCGGTTAATGGCCATCGCCCAATCCTATCATTTAGCGGTGATTGAAGACTGTGCTCAAGCAACGGGAGCCACTTGGCAAGGGCAAAAGGTCGGCAGTATTGGGCATATTGGTTGTTTTAGTTTCTTCCCGACTAAAAATTTAGGAGCTTGCGGAGATGGGGGGGCTGTAACGACCCAAGATCCAACTTTGGCTCAGTCCATGAGAATTATTAAAGAACACGGTCAAGCCAGCCGCTATCGTTCAGACACCATCGGGATTAATAGCCGTTTGGATGCCTTGCAAGCTGCTATTTTACGCATCAAACTGCCGTATCTCGACACTTGGAACCAACAACGGCAAGCCGTCGCCCAACGATATCACCAATTTCTCTATCCTCTTGCTGAAATCATCACTCCCCAGGAAATTGCTGGGAGCCAGAGTGTGTGGAACCAATACACCATACGGGTTCTATCAACCTCTGAGCAATTAAATTCTGATCTCAAACCCCGAGATTACCTGCGAAATTATCTCCAGGAAAAGGGAATTGGTTCTATGATTTACTATCCTATTCCCCTCCATCAGCAACCCGTTTATCAAAATTTAGGATATCAACCCCATCAACTGCCCAATGTTGAAGCCGTTTGTCAGGAAGTTTTATCTTTACCGTTGTTCCCGGAATTATCCCCAGACCAACAACAGCAAGTGATTAATGCCCTTCAAGAAGGATTAGTTCAAACGACCCAACAGTAGAAATGTGCTATGCCGCGTCCCTACCGTTGCAATTTTTGTATACTGTAATGTAATGAAACGATAAAAAATTTCACAAATCTTGGTTGATTCGGTATCGGTTGTCCGTTGTCCATTAATCGCCAACCCTCAACCGTCAACTTTTTATCCAAAACCTAACAATTTAACGGTAACAGAGGACTATTACAAGCGTGAATCCACAGGCAGGAACATCAAGACGACGTTATGACCCAGAGGAGATTGCCCGCTATTATCGTCGTCGTCCTTGGTTAGCAATCGGGCGAACAATCCTAATAATTTGGCACTTTGCCGGGTTTCTTCTGGGTTTATTGTGGGATCAATGGCAACATCGAGATGTTGAACATACCCCCGAACGAGCCACCCACCTTCGCCACGTTCTCACCGATTTAGGCCCAACCTATATTAAGGTCGGTCAAGCTCTTTCCACTCGTCCTGATTTAATTCGCAAGGATTTTTTAGAGGAATTAACTAAACTGCAAGATCAATTGCCTCCCTTTAATCATGATCAGGCAATGGCGATTATTGAAGCAGAATTAGACCAAGATTTAGATCTAATTTACAGCGAAATTTCTCCTGAGCCGATTGCTGCGGCAAGTTTAGGTCAAGTTTATCGCGCGCGACTGCGAACCGGAGAAGAAGTTGCCGTTAAGGTACAGCGCCCGAATTTGTTACCCGTTTTGACCTTAGATTTATATTTAATGCGCTGGGCTGCGGGATGGCTTTCTCCTTGGTTGCCGTTAAATTTAGGTCATGATTTAACGTTAATTGTCGATGAATTTGGTATCAAATTATTTGAGGAAATTGACTATATCAATGAAGGGCGCAATGCGGAACGCTTTGCTACCTATTTTGCCGATGATTCTCATGTTAAAGTTCCCTCAATTTATTGGCGTTACACCACAACTTGTGTTTTAACTTTGGAGTGGATTAATGGTTTTAAATTGACGGATACTGAACGAATTAAAGCCGCCGGATTAGATCAAGATGCTTTAATTCAAATTGGAGTTACCAGTGGTTTAAGACAATTGTTAGAATTTGGCTTTTTCCACGCCGATCCTCACCCCGGTAATTTATTTGCTTTGCCCGATGGTCGCATGGCATTTATTGATTTTGGGATGATGGATCAGTTAGAACAAATCACGAAAGAAACCCTTGTGGATTCAGTGGTGCATTTGATTAATAAAGATTATGATCAACTGGCGATTGATTTCGTTAAATTAGGGTTTTTATCTCCCGAAACTGATATTAGACCGATTATTCCGGCGTTAGAATCGGTGTTAGGGGATGTAATGGGAACGAGCGTTAAAGATTTTAATTTTAAAACCATTACTGATAGTTTTTCGGAATTGATGTATGAATATCCCTTCCGAGTTCCGGCTCAATTTGCCTTAATTATTCGCTCTCTGGTGACACAGGAAGGCATTGCTTTGAGCTTAAATCCTGATTTTAAAATTGTGGATGTTGCTTATCCTTATGTTGCCCGTCGCTTATTAAATGGGGAAACTCCAGCTTTACGCCGTCGTTTAATTGAAGTTTTATTTAAGGATGGGAAATTCCAATGGCAACGGTTAGAAAATATGATTGCGATCGCCCGTTCAGATCGAAATTTTGATCTATTACCAACGGCACAATTAGGATTAAAATATTTACTGTCTGATGAGGGAGACTTCTTACGACGACAAATTATTTTGGCGTTAACAGAAGATGATCGCCTCCATACAACAGAAGTTCAACGGTTATGGAGTTTAATTCAACCTGATTTACAACCCAGTCGTTTGTTCGATGCGGCTTGGGGTGCAATCTCCCAATTTTCAACTGATCAAGTTGCTGCCCTTAAACTTTCTTAAACTTTAATGGTTGTCGGTTAATAGTCAACAACCAACACATCTCAGAGATTCATACAGATTTCGCTGTTCCCTGTTCCCTGTTCCCTGTTCCCTGTTCCCTGTTCCCTGACTCAGACATAATTTATGTATAATTCTGCTGATCCACCTTTGATTTTACTGGTTGCAGGTTTATTCATTGGAATAACCTCCTGTACCGCATTTGTTGTGACGCTCAAACAACTGTTAAAAGAATGGTCTAAAAATCGTTCAACTCGTAATTTAGCGAACCTGCGAGGCGCTCAAGTCTTTTTTCCATTTTCGGGAGTGGCAGTGGGAATTTGTATTTTTCTAGCTTCCTGTTTGCAAGTTTTTGCCTTTTCAGAAATCATTGCTTATGGGTTTTCTATTCCTTTAACAGTATTAATGGCGGGATTAGTTTGGTATCAGCTAACTCGGTTATTTAATCAACTTGAAGAAAAAGGTTTAAGAGGGATTGATTTAGACGATTTAAGTTTAGGTAAAATCATCCCTCAACAAAATCCACGGGATAATTAATCGCGGATAAATTCTAACCCGCTAAACGATTAATATCTTGATTAGAACCGACAACAACAATCAACGTTCCTTTGTAAAGTCGTCGATTAGAAAGGGGATTAATATCCATTTTATCCCCTTCGTTTTTGATTGCTAAAAGATTCAATCCATAGCGACGACGGAGTTCTAATTCAGCAATGGTTTTCCCATCAAATTCATCAGGAACAATTATTTCTACAATACTATGTTCCGCATCCAGTTCAAATTGTTCAATTAAACGAGGACGGGTTAATTGTCGAGCTAATTGTTGTCCCATTTCCTGTTCGGGAAAGACCACCAAATCCGCCCCAACTTTATTTAATAATTTAACATGGGTTTCTGATGAAGCTTTGGCAATCACATTAGGAACGCCCCCTTCTTTTAAGTTTAAAGTGGTGGTAATACTTTCAGCCAAAAAACTACCCACCGCCACAATTACCGTATCAAATTCTAAAATTCCCGCTTCTCGAAGTGCAGAGGTTTCTGTTGAATCTAAGAGTAACGCATGGGAGGCTATTTGATCCCCTAATGCCGAAGTTACTCGTTTTTCTTCTTTATCAACCGCCAGAACTTCATAACCGCTTTTGTGCAATGTTGAACAAACGGCACTCCCAAAACGACCTAATCCAATTACAGCAAATTGTTTTTTTTCGGTTCTGAGATTGCGTAAAAAATTCCAAGAAGAGAGATTCATATTGTGGGTTTTCCAGAAAGAGGAAATTAAAGTTTTATCCGACTAAAAGATTTTCTTCAGGATAGTCAATGGAGGTTGGTTTAGGATCTCCTAAAATTGCTGACATTAACAACAATACCCCAACCCGACCCATATACATTGTACTAATAATAATCAGTTTACTCAAGGGGGTTAAACTCGCGGTAATTCCCGTTGATAATCCCACGGTTGCAAAGGCAGAAACGACTTCAAACAAAATGGGATCGAAATCAATTTCAGGTTGACTTAAAGAGATGAGAATTGTCGAAATACAAATGACGACAAATGAACCCAATAAAACACCAATAGCTTTTAAAATTAAAGGTAATGGAATTTGGCGTTTATAACAAATCACTTCTTCTCGTCCTTGTAAAGCCGAGCGAGTCGCATTGAATAAAATCCGAATCGTTGTGGTTTTAATCCCTCCTCCCGTTCCCCCTGGACTAGCCCCCAAAAACATCAAAATAATCGATACAAATAACCCGCCAACGGTTAATGCTCCATTATTAATGGTATTAAATCCGGCGGTTCGAGTCGTGACCGATTGAAACCAAGCAGCCATGATTTGATCAGGAAAATTAAGGGGTTCTAAGGTTCCTGGATTACGATATTCTGTGAAGAATACTAAAACTGTCCCTAAAATTAATAGAAAAACTGTTGTGGAAGTAACAACTCGAAAGTGAACGGAAAAATCCCGACGCAGGGGATTTTTAGAAAAACGATTCCGAATCCATAAATAAAGTTCTTGAATCACTTGATAACCCATGCCTCCCCAAATAATCAGAAACGTAATCACAAAATTCAATAAAGGGGAGTGAACATAGCTCATGAAATTATCAGATAACAAGCCAAAACCCGCATTATTAAAGGCATTAAAACTATGGAATAGGGCAAACCATAATCCTTGATTCCATCCCAAATCAGGAACAAATACGAATAACAACAGAAAAAACCCTGTTAATTCAAAAATAGCGGTGGTTGCTACAATCGATTTTAATAAAGGAACAGCCCCCGCTATTCCCGAAGCGTCTAAAGATTGTTGTAAAGCTAATTTATCTTTGAGGCGAAACTTCCGACCTAATACCAATAATAAAAAGGTGGTGACAGTCATGTATCCTAATCCCCCCACCTGAACCAGCAACATTAAAATAAACTGACCCCAAAAGGAGTAAAATTTCCCGACGTCCACAACGGATAATCCCGTTACGCAAACGGCAGAAGTGGCCGTAAATAAAGCCGTTAGAGGATCACCCCAAGTTCCCGTACTCAAGGAAAAGGGCAACATCAGCAACATTGTTCCAACGGTAATCACCGCCAGGAAACCTAAACCAATTGTTCGAGGTACGGTCATGGGAGTTTAGGATAAATCTTTAAGTTCAGTGACAAGATAATTCCGAATCAATAGAATCAAACTGTAGAGACGCTTACCTAAGCGTGTCCGAAAAAAATTCTTTGATTGATTCAGATGAACTCAGCATTATATCAACAAATTCAGCAATTCTATGATTCTTCTTCTGGTTTATGGGAAGAGATTTGGGGAGAGCATCTGCATCATGGATATTATGGGCCAGATGGAACCTTAAAGAAAGAGCGACGTCAAGCCCAGATTGATTTAATTGAAGAACTTTTAAACTGGGGATTGACCTCAAAACCTTTGACATTATCTCAAATTCTGGATGTGGGCTGTGGTATTGGGGGAAGTAGCTTATATTTAGCCGATAAATTTCAAGCTGAGGTCACAGGTATTACCCTGAGTCCCGTTCAAGCTCAACGCGCTACAGAACGCGCCCTAGAAGCTCAGTTACAGGCAAAAACGAAGTTTTTGGTAGCTGATGCCTTAGAAATGCCCTTTGAGGCGAATCGCTTTGATTTGGTGTGGTCTTTAGAAAGTGCTGAACATTTCCCGAATAAAATTAAGTTTTTGCAGGAATCCTATCGAGTGTTGAAACCCGGAGGAACTTTACTGATGGCGACTTGGTGTCATCGTCCCTTAGATGGAAATGCCGGACAACTTAACGATGCAGAACGTCGTCATTTAGCCGAAATTTATCGAGTTTATGCCTTACCTTATGTGATTTCTTTACCTGAATATGAAGCAATCGCCACTCAAATTGGGTTTAACCATCTCCAAACTGCCGACTGGTCTGTATCCGTTGCCCCTTTTTGGAATACTGTGATTAATTCAGCCTTCGATCTCCGTGCCCTGATGGGTTTGGTATTGAGTGGCTGGACAACCATTCAAGCGGCTCTGGCCTTACCTCTGATGAGCCGAGGCTATGAAACCGGATTAATTCGTTTTGGTTTATTACAAGGAACGAAATAGAGAGAGCAGGGGGAGAACAGGAGAAAGACGGGAAACCCTTTTCTGTCTCCTGTCTGCGGTCTGCTTCAAAATCGATAGACTTGGCCATCAATTAACAATCTAGTGATTCCTTTAGCCTGTAGATAGGGGGCTGCTTTTCTCAGGAGTCGGCCATCGGGGACTTTAAACACCCGTTGGTTTCGTCCTGAGAAACGACTCGCTACCCGGTGGTTATCAAAGACAGGAAGGGTTTTTTCCAGAATTTCCTCCTCTGGAATCGTTCCTAACTCACTAAACGCTCTCAGGGGTTTAGCAATCAATTCTGAGGAGCGGTCAATCACTAAATAGCACGTTCTGGGTAATGCCGTTTCTGTTAGAGGCAAAATCTTGACTAATGCAGTCCCTCCACTCGTCGGAGAGTGAGAAAATAGATTGTGCCGATTGTCGTCTTCATCCTCATCCTCATCCTCATCATCGCCAAACTCGTCTAGGTAGTCCTCCTCATTGTGATTTTCCCCATCCTCGTCTTCTTCGTCTTCCTGGTTTTCCTCGTCATCCTCATTATCTTCATAGTCCCCAAACACATGGCCCCTGGAATCAAGCAGATCTTTTGCTAACAGTTCTTCTAAGCCAGGAGTAGAAGGTTGATAATTAGACGTTTGAGTCTGTATAGAATCGGCTCCTAAGAAATGAGAAGCGTTAGATTCTATCGGCTCCGACTCAAGCGCAGATGAGCGTTTACGCTTACGAGGCAGTATCAGTGTAGATTCGCGGGAAACCTCTACAGGTTCAGGTGTCTCCAAATCAAGAGTGAGTTGGGTTTCGGCAATATCCAAATCACCCTGATCCTCTAGGGAGCGTTTACCCGCACGATGAAGACGCTGTTTTTGAGTTGTCAGAATGTCATAAACATCTTTAGGAACAGCATTTTGCAGGACTCGTCTCACCGTTGAGCTACTGACTCCATAGCGTTCTGCCAAAGTTATCGTTGTTTCCTCTGGCACCTCTTGATAGAGCCTAATAATTTCCTGTTTTTCAGATTCAGAAAGTTTCGTGGATGTCATTGAGTTGGGAGTCACTTCATAGTCAGATTTAACGTTGGGGTTAATCAGGGTGATCCGATGGATATCGAGAATTCGACTAACAGGTTAATCGATTAACCTTTCGCCGTGCGTCTGCTCCGTCGGCTTTGACGAGAACGGGTGGAGATGTCGTATTCCAAAATTGCGCCAACCGCAAATAAAACCCCCGTAAACACAAAGAACACCTCTAGCAAACCGCCACTTTCATAGTCCCCTTCCAGTCGGGAGTCAGACCATTTGAAGTACATATCCGCAATGTAAAGGGAAAAGATCGCAAACGCAATCATCCGCCAGGATTGAGAAAATCGTCCGCCCCAAAACGCTAAAATCAGGGCTGTTGCTAAAATTAACAGGAAAACATCCCCGATAATATAGAACAAGTTCACCCCGAATTCGAGGGGTTCGAGTTTACTATCAATGGCTTCTACCCATAAAGGAGCGGGTGAAGTTTCTTCCTCAGATTCAGCAGCAGGCGTCCCTCGGGTTTGAGTGCTCGGTTTTTCCACTTTAGGGGCAGATACCCCAGGAACCGGGACTGAAGGTGCAGCAACCTGTTGTTCAATAGCCACAGGTTCCGGTGAACCCAGCAATCCAAAAAAGGTCGGACTAGCCACCCACAAACCAAAGGCGGTTCCTGCAACGGCTACCCCCACCAAAGCAACCCACTGTGCAATTTCTAAATCCACTCGTTTAGAAAGCACTGCCAAAATCATCCCCGCACCCAGAAATAGGTAGCTGAGGACATAAAAGGCGTCGGCTATGGAAACCGCAGGGTCTAAATGCCAAACCAGTTCCCATACCCCAAATAGAACACCCCCGATAAAGTAGAAAAATACTCCTAACCCGATACACAACCAGACATTGCGACCGCTTACCATCTGGGGACTTTGCCAGTTTCTATAACAGACAATCGCTGCTCCCAGAAATGCCCCTAATTCAAAAAAGTAGGTTCCGATGGAGTACCACAGAGGTAACTCTTCTCCTTCTACCGTCACACTAAACAGCAGGAAGAATAACAAGGCAAGAACAGCCCACACAATCCCTGCAATCACCATGCCCTGTGCCGAAAACAGGGAGGACGATAAGGAGGACTTTTGTTGTGAAGTGCTACTCATAAGATTAAAATAACTAGCAACTTAAAGAATTAAGACAACCTTGAGAAGCTGATCGTTTTTAACTCCAGCATTTCAACAAGAGTCTTTGGTAAGATCGTCCCATATTTAGGTCAGATCAGCTAGTCTAACATGGGTCAATTCATAATCCAGAGTTTGTCCAAAGCAGACTGACTCAACCAATTGATAAACAGATCCCGATCATCTGGCGATAAATCTTCAAGCACTTCTTCTATTCCCTCAGCAAAACTGGTATTCCCAAAATAGCCTTTCCCTAACTTATAGAGTTCTTGCAGCAAGGTGCAGAGGTGATTCTCTTGCCAAGGTGGAATGTGCAGGCTATCCAGGGGATTTAGGGTCAGTAATGTTTTTATAGCCTCTGAATGATCGGCTTGGGGAAACTTAGACTTTTGAAAAATTTTGATCAAATCTTTTTCAAAAGAGCCCGCTTGTTTAGCCCCTAGCAAATCTTCAATATCAAAGTACACTGCTTGCAAGAGGAGTAAACAGGCTTGAGTCAAAATAGGTAATTTGGTGTCTGTTCCGCCGTGACCTTCCCCCAAGAGTTGATCTAAACGGACTTTTCCCCAAACACTATATCGATCTGATTCTTCTAATAGGACACAAGCTTTTCCCTTATTATCAGTGAGATCTCGCCACAATGCTCTCGCCTCTTCCGCTTGTTGGGCGCTAAACATTTTCATCAGGCGAAATGTTTGTCCCTGATAATTTAAAACAGGAATCTGCTGATCTTTACTAGGGTGTTGAACCGTTGTTATTTCAACATCCGTTCGTTTCAATATAAACATGACACTTCTGCACCTACTCCTGTCCTGGCGGTCGGCTGTGTCTTTGATTGTAGTCTTTAACTTCTGTCTCCGCCTAGAAGCCTCAGACTTTTCCCGACAAAGATACGCTAGGTAGATCTTTACGGGTTACAGTTGGCTTGAGATCAAACCTCTTATTTCCGCCATTTACTCAGAATAACATGGCATCTGTCAATGACTTGAGTAAAAGTCTTGTGAGATTGTGTTAAAAATTGAGCAGGAATAAGGTAAAATATCTTATAGATTGGGTGTGTAACTCAGGTGGATAGAGTAGCGACCTTCTAAGTCGTCAGTCGGGGGTTCAAATCCCTCCACACCCGTTAAAAACCAAGCCTTTCAGACCCTAATTTTTCTCTCAAATGTCTACGCAATGTCTACGCGAAATTTGTAGACATTGCGTAGACATTTAATTGCTTTTATCCCAACTTGTCAGAGTTCACAGTTTCCCCAGTCCCAACACAGCCACTAATCCTAAAACTTTATTTAATGGTTCAGGCAACGACGGTCGATCATATTGCAACTTCCAATCCCAACGACAACGACAACAACCGCCCCCACAATCCTGAACTCAACCCGATACCCCAACACCTCGTAGCCAGACTTTCACAGCCTACCCCACGAAATAATAGAGGCCTGTTAGAAACAAGCCTCAATCATCAATATTTATTGTTTAGCCAATCTACTGCCGTCAGGATTCGGGATTGGGTGAGTCATGAGTTCCGAGTTGTTAACCTGTTCTGTGATAAACGTATCACGGCAAGAATAGGGCGTTGTGTTACGTTTAACAATTGGATCAACGATTGTCTTCCAGGCTCTCTGAGAAAAGTTGCTGTAGTTGATGGGGAGATGGTCAGGGCTAGGGAAAACTAAATCATTAGGGTTAATATCCTCTGGCTTAATAGACTCAATAAAGTCTCGTAATTTTTCATTCATTGGAAACTTACGAACCTTATTGTTTTTACTGCCTTTATTCTTAACAACACGGCCACCAACGGTTGTAATAGATTCCTTAAAAACAATGTAGTTTGCGTTAATGTTCCCCCAGTTTAAGCCTATTGCTTCACTGGGACGGCAACCCGTCATAAATAGGAAATTGACAAAGGGATAATAACGCTTGTAACTATTACCAGGAATTGAATGATTTTTAAACGCCTCTAAAATGGCTTGCTTTTCCTGTTGGCTAAAAGCATTAGGCTCCGGTTCGTTTTTCTCGTAATTGTCCTTAAATTCTTTTGCCATGCCGTCAAAAGGGTTATCTCCCCTCAAAATCTTGACAGATAATGCCCACTTAAACGCGGCGTTAACCTGTTGTAGAACTTTCTTGGTATATCCCTCTGAGGTGTTCTTAAGCAGCCATTCACGCAACTCTAGGGACTGGTAGGGAGAGGTAACACCAGATTTTTTAATCAGTGGCAAAATACATCGGGTTCTGTGGTGTAAAGTTGCCAACTTCCAGGTCGGTTTTTTATAGTCAATAAATTTTTCATAAAGTTCTACCAGGTCAATGTCTGGATATAGTTCCGAGACTTTGTTTTTATAAGAGTGGCTTTTATGACGTGGTTTATATCGTTCTAGGGTGACATCAAGTTGATCAAATCGGATATCAGCATTGATTGCATCACAAATCTCCTCAGCCTTTTTTACGTCAGTTGGACTATCCGCCTTTAGCCCTAAAGCAAAAGTTTTAACTTTGCCATTGAACAAGCTCCGGGGGAACACAATCCGCAGGTTTTCCGCATTCTTCTCTATCCGTGCCAAACCCCTCGGACTATATGTGGATGTTTTCATTTGTCTACTCAGGTCATAACTCTATCTAGCCTCAATTGTCTACGCAATGTCTACGAATGTCAAAAGACCTGGATTTAGGGGTAGATTAGGATGAGATCCTTTTTAGATTACCAAACTTGACTGAATCAGTCACAATAAAATAATAAATAGTGTTCTGATTGTGAATTGCATAAGGACGATATGACCAGTACCAGTAACTTCCGTCAAGCTTTACGAGAAGCTAAAAATGAAGCCATCCTCGGCCCCAATGTGATTGCTAACGCTTTACCCTATGTGGGTGGTGGGTTAATTCTGACTGCGGTTGGCACCTTTGGGGGTTTAAACGTTTTAGCGACAAACCGCGGATTGTTCATGCCGACCTTCTGGGTAGCCGTGATTGCACAACTCGTTCTATTTTTTGTTGCCTCTGGTGTTGCCAATAAAGGGAATAACAAAGCTGCCTTACCCCTATTAGCGACCTACAGCCTACTCACAGGCTATACCCTCACCGGTTTGGTTGCTGTTGCTTTAGGGACTAATGGTGTTGGGATTGCCGGAATTGGTGTGGCTGCATTAGGGTGTGGAGTCACGTTTATTGGGGCGCGTTCCATTGGGTCTAACCTCTCCGAGTCCGATGGGATGGCCTTAAGCAAAACCATCAACCTCGGAATTATTGCCCTATTCGTTGTCATTCTGGCACAGTTTGTCCTGAGTTTCTTTGGGATAATTGCCCCCTCTTGGTTAGAAATAGGAATTTCGGGTCTAGGAGTCTTATTGTTTGTTGGGGCGGCGGTGGTTGATTTCTATTTGTTACCTCGCGCCTACAACGACCAACAGTATTTATCCGCAGCTTTATCGATGTATTTAACGTACATCAATTTATTTATCTTTATCCTGCGCTTACTGATTGCCTTTAATCGGGATTAATTCTGGGTTGGAGAGCTTATCCCTCAGTGTAACAAGGGGCGGGGTATTCCTCGCCCTTTTTGATGAATAAGCTGTTGTGTATTTAAACTGTGATTATAGCATTACCTTTGTTTTTAAGTTTACGTCCCCATTTAATAGATAACTGTCCTTCATTTAAAAGCTGATGTAATAAACACTCTAGCTCATCAACTGATTTAAAGAGTCGATGAGCTATATATTCTTTAGCTGAATGCCAGACTAATTCAATTAAATTATAATCTGGACTATATGCTGGAAGAAATTCTAAATAGACATTCGGCATTTCTGCTTTAATTTTTTCTAGGTACTCTTCTTTTTTGTGAAAACTTGCATTGTCAAGAATAATCAGGATCTTAGCTCCTTTTTCTACAAATTCTTCTGCTTGATTTCCCGCTAATACCCATTCATAAATTAGCTCTTGATAAAAACTTTTTAACACTTGATAAAAATTATCTGCATTTCCTTTATCCAGAAATTCTACAAATCTTTTTTTATCCGAGTACCTCAATCCTCCCATCACATTAACTCTTCCTTTCCTCCTGTCTCCTCTAATCTGTTTCCTCTTCCCTTTTTTACACCAATTCTTTCTTTTTATCACTCTTAAATTAAATCCACTTTCATCCCAAAACCATACCTGTAATTGTTCTGGACTTTCTTTTGCTATTTTCAAATATTCTTCTATTTTATCTTTAAATAATTTTCTTTTTTCTGGATCTCTTTTCTCTTCTAAGCTATACTTTGCCCACAAATAAACATACTTTTTTTCCTTTAATATCTTTCTCACTTGTGAACTACTTAATTTGATTCCTGTGATTTGTTCTAAATAAGTTGCCAATCTTTCTCCTGTCCATCTCCCAAATTCATATCCTAATTCTTCCGGTTCTTTTTCTACTGTTTCTAATAATATCTCTATATATTTGTCTGTGGCTTTTCTATAATTTCCTTTCATTCTTTCATCTTTTAGGCTTTCTAATTTGTCAGGGTCTCCATGTACACACCAATAACATACTTTGTTTAATGAGCAGCCCAAAAACTTGGCAATTTCACTTTGCTTTTTACCATCATTTAGCAATAATAAAATCAAGATTCTTTCTCGGATTTGTCCATTTTCTTCCTCTTTCAATCTTTTCTGTAGTTTCTCTACTTGCTTTTCATTTAAATGATTTTTAGCAGGCATCTTTTGATTGATTTTTCTAAACTTGGTTTTTCATTATACCCTATTTAGATGCTTAACAGCTTATTAATAAATTAAAGCTTAAATTAACATCATTTGGGCTTTAATAATATGCTCTTGTGGCTTCTTGGCAGTGTGCCACAATTAGATTGGTGCTTTCCCGTGGTGGCTGGGTGAAAGGGCCAATCTATTTATTAAAATCAGGCTTAATCTTATTAGAAATTTATAAACCGCTAGACCCAAATCATCAACGATTTAAAATCTGGTCTCAAATTTGATGAAAATTCGCGATCGCTCATTTTATTGATTTTCGTCAACAGTCACAAGGGCTAAAAATTACCCCAATACAGAGTCTTGATTATAAAAATATATTGCTCTGTTTGATTATTAATTCTGTTAACAATTAATAAAAATGAGATCAGATCCTGGATATTAATCAACTTTGCTGGAAAGGATAATTATCTAAGAATAACCCTCGAAATTAGGATCTATCAACATGGCTAATTTAATTGTTACGAACTTAAATGACAATGGTATTGGTTCTTTACGAGAGGCGATCGCTCAAGCTCAATCTGGAGATATTATTCAATTTGATTCTAGTTTAGCTAATCAGCAAAATTCTATCATAAAACTGACGACAGGTCAATTAAATATTGATAAAAGTATTACCATTGATGGACTAATTTCGGGTACAATCCCAACGCCAGTTACGATTAGCGGGGAAAACCAATTTCGGGTATTAGAACTGCAAGTTGATCAGCAATTTCAACCTACAAATATAACCCTTAAAAATCTGATCATTATTAATGGGAATGCAACAGGAATTGATGAAGCAGGTGCAGGAGGAGGAATTCGCATGGGAGGTTCAACAAACCTCACCTTAGAAAATAGTGAACTCAATGATAATGTTGCCCAATTTGGAGGCGGAATTTATACCGGATTTAAAAGTAATACGGTTGTGATTAATAGCAAATTTAATCATAATGATGGCACTTTAGGGGGAAGTGAACGAGGGGGAGGTGCGATCGCTACAAAAAGCGCAGGTTCTTTGACGGTTAAAGATAGTGAATTTACCAATAATAAGGGAATTAATGGAGGTGCCATCAATCATTTACTCGGTAATTTAACAATTGATAATTCTAAATTTATTAATAATACCTCTGTTCCAGGGGGTACAGTTCCGAATGGTTCTAATAATTATCATGGTGCTGGGGGAGCCATTTATACTGATGGTGCAAATGCTTCGGGTGCGAATTTTGAGCCGGGATTAACAGGGGGAATCATTCAGATTAGTAATTCTTTATTTGATGGTAATACTGGTGCTGGACAAGGAGGCGGATTATTTTTATTTGCTTATCCTCCTGATCAAATCATTGTTGAAAATAGTACGATTATTAATAATATCATTCAAACTAATCTGAAAGGCGATTCTTTAGGGGGAGGATTGCGTTCAGGAAATGCTGAATTAACGATTAATCATACAACTTTTGCCAATAACCGAGCCTATAGTCAAGGAGGAGGTTTATGGATTGGTGAAACTTCTCCGACTACGATAACCAATAGCACATTTTCAGGAAATCGTGCCGAATCTTCCGACGGTAATCAGGGTTTAGGGGGTGCAATAACTCTTGCTAATGGGACAAATTCAACCCAGATTATTAATACAACAATTGCTAATAATTATGCAGGGTTTCAAGGGGGAGGATTTTGGGGAGGAGGGACAAATGTTACTTTACATAATACGATTTTAGCGAAAAATTTTGCTAATAATGGGGGAAATTCTTGGAACGTTAAACATCATACGGGAACTGAATATAATGAAGGCGGCGGTAATATTCAAACTAATGAGTTAAACCCTAATGATACTAAAGCAACGGCTAATATTCAATTAGTGGCTGATGCTTTATTAGGGGATTTACAAACAATTGATGGAAAATTAATTCATCCTTTATTAACCGGAAGTCCCGCGATTGATACAGGTAATAATAATAATTCACCCATAACGGATCAACTCGGTCAAACTCGTCCCATTGATGGTGATCAAAATGGTACAGCCATTATTGATAGTGGTGCTTATGAGTTTCCCGTCCTAACACCCACACCAACTCCGACAGTAACTCCAACTCCAACTCCAACTCCCAGTCCAACTCTGACAGTAACTCCAACTCCAACTCCAACTCCGACAATAACTCCAACTCCAACTCCAACTCCCAGTCTAACTCCGACAGTAACTCCGAGTCCAACTCCAACTTCAAGTCCGACAGTAACTCCGAGTCCAACACCAACACCAACACCAACGCCAATTCCACAACCAACACCAACACCAACTCCGAGTCCAACACCAACGCCAACACCACAACCTACACAGAGTCCTATTGTTGGTGAAAATGACTGTTTGTGTGATCAATTCCCTAAACCAAACTTAAACCCAGAAAAAACACAAAATGTAATCGAAAAAACCTTAAATGGGACAATAGAAAATGATGACTTAAGGGGAAGTAATTTTAATGATCAAATCAATGGTTTTGAAGGAAATGATACTTTAATCGGAATGGAAAGTGGAGATAACCTTAATGGTGGAAATGGAAATGATTTGTTATTGGGAAATCAAGGTGCAGATGTTTTTATGGGAGGGTTAGGAGATGATACCCAATATGGAGGACAAGATGATGATATTTTGCAAGGAGATGAAAATAACGATTTGCTATTTGGCGATCGCAATCATGATTTTATCCAGGGAAATCTAGGAGAAGATACCCTCTATGGAGGGAAAGAAAATGATCAGTTACAGGGAGATGAAGACAATGATATTTTATACGGTGATTTAGGAAATGATACCTTAATTGGAGGAAGCGAAAACGATATTTTATTGGGAAATTTAGACGACGATTTGCTTGATGGAGGTTCAGGAGACGATAGTTTATTAGGAGGGGAAAATCAAGATAGTTTAGAAGGAGGAATTGGGAATGATAGTTTATGGGGAGATCTCGGAAATGATAGCCTTTGTGGAGGAGACAATAACGATTTGCTGTCGGGAAATTCAGGAGTAGATATTATAGACGGTTGTTTAGGAAATGATAGCCTGTATGGGGGAAGTGAAAATGATTCTTTAATCGGAGGAATTGGCAATGATAGTTTATGGGGAGACCTGGGGGATGATACCCTCAATGGGGGATTAGGTCAAGATATTTTTATGTTGCAAATTAACGCCGGAAATGACTTAATTCTTGACTTTGATATTACCTTAGATCAGTTAGGACTCAGTAACGGATTAACCTTTGAGCAACTCACCTTAATTCAAGAAGAAAATGCAGTTATTATTCGTTTAACTTCTACAGAAGAAGATTTAGCTAAATTAAACGGGATTGATTTAGATTTAATAACTGCTAATCAGTTTCAGGTCATTTAATCCTCTGATCAATAAGAATTAGAAAAAAAATCCCCCTGATTCAGGGGGATGAATAATAGAGGGTCTAAACACAATCTAAGCAATTGAAAGAAATGTTGAATTACAGTCCAGAACCAGATTGAGGCGCGGCTCCAGTAGGTTCAACACTTTGACGGAGGAAGGTAATTTGTTGTTCAAAATCCATATTTTCTAATTGACCTAATAAAGCTTTGCCTTCTTGAGAAAATTCATAATTTTCCGGCATGGGAATAATGGTTTTAGCATCCATTCCTTGCGCTAAACGATACCAAAACAAGAGTTTGGTATTGTCACTTAAAGAGCCATATTCACGACACAATTGGGTATCATTACTTTGTAAAAAGTCGCGTTGAGCTTGCAATTGTTCTTCAAAAGAAAGGGCTTGAACTTGATTATATAACCCTTCGGCAATCTCCGTTTGGGCAGCACCAGGAGCCGCAGGAGTAATAGATTGACCCATTTTTGTATAAACAAACCACAAAAAAGCTAATTGGGTATCTACATCTAATCCTCGGAATTTAGATAAAGCTTGTTCTAAATCCTGTTGAGTGGGTGTAAAGGTCATGAAAAATGCTCCAATTTATTAATGCAAAACGATGTAATTTATCCTGATTCAAATTGAATCAAGGAAGACATTGTTATAAATCTTAATAAATATAAGGGTAATCTTCCTCTTTCTCAAGAATGAAAAAAAAGCGAAATGATTACCCACCCAATTAATTAGAAACTTGTAGATTTTTTACAACAGCCTTGCGGTAGATCAAAAAAATATTGATCCTATTTATTGTTGAGTCCATTCGTAAGTTTAGTTTTCCTAATAGAAGGGTTAAATTAATTTAACTTTGTACTTGTCCCCGATGAGCAATAAAATCAATCCCTTACACTCTTAATACCTGCTTCTTTCTTCTCTAGGAATGAAAATCAATAGAAGAGAACGCTACAATAATAAACACAGACACCCGATTCTGCCCTTTGTGCTTTTCTACAGTATCATATTTTACTCAGTTTAACCCATAAGATGTGTTATAAATTTGAGTATAATTCAGTAAGAATAAAGTTTCTGGCTTTTCAGGCTTCTATCTTACTTGTATCAATTGAGTTTAATTAAACCTGATCTTCTTTGCTGGATCTCAACCCAATATTATGGCTAGTTTTTTTAAAGTGCTTCAATGTATGTTTTTATCTTCTAATTTTGAGGAAAATGAACGATTAGAAACGCTTTATCGTTACCAAATCTTAGATACGCCTTCTGAAGCAGCATTTGACCGGATTACACTTTTAGCATCTCGATTGCTCAAGGTGCCTATCTCCTTGGTGAGTTTAGTTGATCAGAATCGAATTTGGTTTAAATCCCGTCTAGGACTGGAGTATCCTCAGGTTGATCGTGAAGGCAGCTTTTGCGGTTTTGCGATGTATAATCCAGGGGTTTATTGTATTAATGACACCCTCACAGATTCCCGATGGTGCAATCATCCTTTGGTAACGGGGGAGTTTAATCTCCGGTTTTATGCAGCGGCTCCTTTGTGTACGTCTGATGGACAACGCTTAGGAACCCTATGTGTAATGGATCATCATCCCCGCCAGTTGAGTGAGTTGGAAGTCCAAACCCTACAATCTCTTGGGGAATTAGTCATTGAACAGTTAGATTTACGATTAGCATCCCAACGGTTACAGCAAACAGAAATAGCTTTGTTGCAAAGTCAAGATCGGTTTCGGTCATTAGTCGAACAGGCGGCGGATGGGTTTTTGTTACATGATTTGAACGGCCAGATTTTAGATGTTAATCAATTTGCGTGTCAAAGTTTGGGGTAAGCTGTTGTGTATTTAAACTGTGATTATAGCATTACCTTTGTTTTTAAGTTTACGTCCCCATTTAATAGATAACTGTCCTTCATTTAAAAGCTGATGTAATAAACACTCTAGCTCATCAACTGATTTAAAGAGTCGATGAGCTATATATTCTTTAGCTGAATGCCAGACTAATTCAATTAAATTATAATCTGGACTATATGCTGGAAGAAATTCTAAATAGACATTCGGCATTTCTGCTTTAATTTTTTCTAGGTACTCTTCTTTTTTGTGAAAACTTGCATTGTCAAGAATAATCAGGATCTTAGCTCCTTTTTCTACAAATTCTTCTGCTTGATTTCCCGCTAATACCCATTCATAAATTAGCTCTTGATAAAAACTTTTTAACACTTGATAAAAATTATCTGCATTTCCTTTATCCAGAAATTCTACAAATCTTTTTTTATCCGAGTACCTCAATCCTCCCATCACATTAACTCTTCCTTTCCTCCTGTCTCCTCTAATCTGTTTCCTCTTCCCTTTTTTACACCAATTCTTTCTTTTTATCACTCTTAAATTAAATCCACTTTCATCCCAAAACCATACCTGTAATTGTTCTGGACTTTCTTTTGCTATTTTCAAATATTCTTCTATTTTATCTTTAAATAATTTTCTTTTTTCTGGATCTCTTTTCTCTTCTAAGCTATACTTTGCCCACAAATAAACATACTTTTTTTCCTTTAATATCTTTCTCACTTGTGAACTACTTAATTTGATTCCTGTGATTTGTTCTAAATAAGTTGCCAATCTTTCTCCTGTCCATCTCCCAAATTCATATCCTAATTCTTCCGGTTCTTTTTCTACTGTTTCTAATAATATCTCTATATATTTGTCTGTGGCTTTTCTATAATTTCCTTTCATTCTTTCATCTTTTAGGCTTTCTAATTTGTCAGGGTCTCCATGTACACACCAATAACATACTTTGTTTAATGAGCAGCCCAAAAACTTGGCAATTTCACTTTGCTTTTTACCATCATTTAGCAATAATAAAATCAAGATTCTTTCTCGGATTTGTCCATTTTCTTCCTCTTTCAATCTTTTCTGTAGTTTCTCTACTTGCTTTTCATTTAAATGATTTTTAGCAGGCATCTTTTGATTGATTTTTCTAAACTTGGTTTTTCATTATACCCTATTTAGATGCTTAACAGCTTATACGCGACAAGAACTTTTAAAGTTATCGATTCAACAAATAGAAACTGAGGAAATTCCCGCGCTCTTTTTGCAAAGTTTAGTTCCGAATGAACCCATAACCCTACGCCGAATTTACCGTCGTAAAGATCAAACCACCTTTCCCGTAGAAGTCCGGGTTGGGTTAATTCAAGTGGGAGAACAACAATTAATTCATGCTTTAGCCCGCGATATTAGCGATCGCTTACAAATTGAACAACAACTCAAACAACAAGCAGAACGGGAACGATTTACTTCCCGGCTGACTCAACGCATTCATGAATCTTTAGAGTTAAGTGAAATTCTCAATACCACCGTTACCGAAATTCGTCAGGTGCTACAAACTGAACGGGTGATTATTTTCCGGTTTGATGACCATTATGGCGGAGAAGTTTTAACCGAATCTCAAACGAAAGGATGCTTTTCTCTGCTAGGGAATCGATATACTGATAGTTGTATTCAACAAACATTAGGGTTAGAAAATCCTCAGAAAATTAAATCCGTTGCTGATATTGACACCTCTAATTTAAGCTGTTGTCATTACGAACTGTTGCACAAACTTCAGGTTCGAGCTTATTTAGTCACACCAATTTGGCATGGACAAAAAATGTGGGGCTTATTACTCGCCCATCAATGTTCGAGTCCCCGACAATGGCAAACTTGGGAGCAGGAATTATTAGTATCTTTATCCGCCCAATTGGCGATCGCCATTCAACAATCGGAACTTTATCATCAGTTACAACTTGTCAATCATGAATTAAAAGATTTAGCAACCTCTGATAGTTTAACCGGAGTTGCTAACCGTCGTTGTTTTGATGATTATCTGCATCATCAATGGGCTCAATTATCTCAAGACCAACTGCCCTTATCAGTCATTTTGTGTGATTTAGACTTTTTTAAACGGTATAACGATACCTACGGACATTTAGCCGGGGATCTCGCCTTACGAGAAGTCGCTCAAGGAATTAACCGAGTCATGAGATATCCGGGGGATTTATTGGCTCGATATGGTGGGGAAGAATTTGCCGTTATTTTACCTAAAACAGACGTATCAGAAGCGATTTTAATTGCCCAAAATATTCAAAACCAGATCGAACAATTAAAGATTGTTCATGAGGGTTCATTAGTGGATACTTATATGACTTGTAGTTTGGGAATTAGTAGTGTTATTCCTTCAGAAAAAATACCTCCAAAACAATTAGTCGCAATGGCTGATCAAGCACTCTATCAAGCCAAAGCTCAAGGACGAAATCAATATGTTGTCTCTTCCTTATCTTCTTCCTTCAGCCAGAAAAAATGAACCGCTAAGGGTTCATCATCAATTGCCATCAAGAAAAGATCATTGATATTTAGCATGGGTTCAAAATAATATCCTTCATCGGATAACCTTGGTCGGGAGTGAAAATATACAACTAAGCAGACAATAATTCTTCAGAAATAGAAGAATTAGAGAAAATCTCCTCGATATTTTCGATAATTTCAAAGACTCGATCGAGTTGTGTAATTTCAAAAACCAGTCGGGCGGTTGCAGATGGCCTACACATCACCAAACGACACCCTTTACTGCGCGCAAATTTAACAGCCGTCACAACGGCTCCTAAACCTGAACTATCCATAAAATCTACAGTTGCCAGATTCATCACCCAGATTTTGTGGGGTTCTATGGGAATATTAACTAATTGTTCTTTGAGAAAAAGACCTCCTTGGGAGTCAAGACGAGTTTGAGGCTGAAGCCAAACATACCCATTTAATTCTTGCCATTCCATTGTTATCACTCCTAGCTTGTTAAAGGCAGCAGATACTCACCCTTTCACCCAACAATAGAATTGTTCAGACCAACGTTAAAACAGTTGAGACTCATCATCCTCAAAAAACAAGATGAAGCACCTATAATAATTGAACTGTTGAGAGTTTTTGGTCTGTCCAAAGAGGGATTTATAGCCATTTAGGATGAATTAAACTTTATTTCATCTTAACTTAGCTACAATTGAAAGAGAGAAACGAGAGGGACTCACATCCAGGTATACTGGGAATTACAGCAATTCTGGATTTTTTACAGAAGTCTTGACATTGACTCAGATCCAGTTCCTAGGATTTTGCCAACGATCCCCTTTCGCGGGACATCTAACTGAGGTTTGATCGACTGAACCTAATTTGTTGTGTTCCTCAACCCAATTGAGATTGACACAATTCGGAAAAACACGTCAAGATATATAGAGAAGTATAAAGCTTTGCAAAAAAATATAAAGGCAGCATTGAATGTCTTTTGAGTTTGTATCCTTAGAAACAATTCGAGAAATTGCTCATCAATACGGCTACTGGGCTGTGTTTGTCGGAATAGCCTTAGAAAATGCGGGCATTCCGCTCCCTGGAGAAACGATTACCCTCGTGGGTGGGTTTCTGGCTGGGAGTGGTGAATTGAATTATTGGTTTGTCCTCGGTAGTGCCATTGCTGGGGCAATTTTAGGCGATAATTTTGGCTACTGGCTGGGCAAATGGGGTGGGTGGCCATTGCTATTGCGTCTGGGTAAGTTATTCCGTATCCGCGAAGAACAACTCCATGAGGTTAAAGAACAATTTCGCCAAAATGCAGCCCGGGCTGTTTTTCTCGGTCGATTTGTCGCCTTGTTACGGATTTTTGCTGGCCCTTTAGCCGGAATTGCCCAAATGCCCTACTGGAAATTTTTTCTTTGTAATGCTGCTGGAGCGACCGTTTGGGCATCGGTGATGGTCAGTTTATCCTATTTCGTCGGTAATCTTATCTCCTTGGAAAAATTAGTCGCTTGGGTTGCCCAATTTGCAATTCTGGCTCTAATTTTAGTGGTGGCTTGGTTCGTTATTCCCATGTGGTTAGAAACCCGTAAAGCTAACCATCTTTAATCAGTTATCAGTTATCAGTTATCAGTGGAGGAGGAATGACTGTTGGTTACTCTTTCCCCCTCCCTCCGTCCCCGTCATTCCCTAGTCCCCTAGTCCCCTAGTCCCCTTCTCCCCCTCTCCCTGAGTCTCAAGATCCGAAAGGGGGATAAAATGATTGATGCAGACGGTTACGCTTTCCTCGGTTGAGGCAAATTCATAGCGGTTTTTTCCTTGATGTTTGCCCCTATACATGGCTGCATCAGCTTTATTAACTAAGGTTTCTAAATCTGTTCCATCATCAGGATAAAAACTAATGCCAATACTGGCTCCAATTTGACATTCATGACCGTTGACTACACAACGTTGAGAGAGTGCTAAAAGAATCGTCTGAGCAATTTTAATCACATCATTTCGATGATAAATATTCGTTAAAATCAAGGTGAATTCATCCCCTCCCATGCGGGCAACAGTATCGGATTTTCGGACAGATAAAGATAATCGTTTCGCAACTTCTTGCAATACGAAATCACCACTTTGATGTCCTAAACAATCATTCACTAATTTAAACCCATCCAGATCAATAAAAAGAACAGCAAACCGCGTTTTTTGTCGTTGGGCTTGGGTGATCGCTCGTTCTAAACGGTCAAAAAATAAAACACGATTAGGTAATCCTGTTAATTTATCAAAATGAGCTAACCAAGCTAATTGAGCTTCTAATTGTTTGCGATCGCTAATATCCCGTTTAACAGCAACAAAGCGAATAATTTCATTAAGAGAATTTTTAACAGGTGCAATCGTCATTTCTTCATAATAAGTCGTCCCATCTTTTTTGGAGTTAACTAATTCTCCTTTCCAGCCTTTTCCTGATAAAATAGTTTTCCACAAGCGTTGATAAAATTCTTTGTTTTGACGACCACTTTTTAACAGAGAAGGTTTCTTTCCAATCACTTCGTTTGCCTGATAGCCTGTAATCTTTGTAAAGGCAGGGTTGACATATTCAATTGTTCCATCTTTGCTAGTAATTACAATCATATCATCTGCCGATTCCATTGCTACAAAACGGGTCATTAATTCTTGAGTTTGCTGTAAATAATTGTTTTCTCTCTTAATTAAAGTCATCAATAAAATTATCAATAATAAAAATAAAAATCCATATATCATTACTTTAATATACCAAGTCAAAAACACATCAAATAAAGGCAACTCTATTAAAATAATTAAGGGATAACCTTCAATTCTTTGAATTCCATAAATGCTTTTTTTTCCATCCCTAGGAGATATTAATATCTCAATTTTTTGGCTTTGATTCTCTTTAATAAATTTTTGTAAAGCCACAAGTTGTAATAATCGATTTTTATCAGAAGATAGGTGGGGTTCTCTAGTGATTAGTCTTAATTTTAAATCTATAATTTCAATTACACCCCGATTATCTAGGTTGATCCCTTGAATTTCACGGTTTAAAACTGAAGAATCAAAATTTTTTTGGAAAAAACTTAAACCCTGTTTAGAGTTTAATTTATAGGAAATATTCTGAGCTACAAGTTGAGCGATATTCCGAATATTTTGCTCTGTATTTCGAGCCTTAAATTGATAAGAATAGAAAAGTTCAATCCCCAAAACGGTAGCCACTATTATTACTAATCCGACTGCACAAATAATTCGCAGAGATTTCTGCCCATCTTTTTCCTGATCGTCTATTTTCATATTTTCAAGTAGATGATAGATAAAACCCATTGAACAGCGTTGTGAAGGTTTACCTGAGAAAATGATAATGATAAGATTGCTTAAGGAGTGATAAAGCCTAATGATAAACTACATCCTAAAATTTTATCACTAATTCGGGTAACACCCAGCCGAATTGAATCGCAAACAATCATCAAAGTTATCTAAAATTGACCTAGAATTAGATTATAAGCTCCTTTACATTTGGCTGATCGAAAAATCAGGGTGTACAGCGTCAGAATCAGGGTTTAGAGGATTGGCTTTAGGGAAGATGGGTTAACAGTTAACCCCAACTCCCGGATCTAATCTTTATAAAAAAAGTAATATAAAATTTTAAATAGGCGAATGCAATGAGCGATCGCAAATCTTTTGTCTGGAAACAGTGGCTTTCTCAACATGATGAAACATCCTTACAATTCGGGGAATTTTTAAAGTTAATTTTGACCCTATTGATGATTACAATGGGAGTGGGTGGACTCAAGCAATGGGGTTTGTTTCAAGGGTTAGAACTGCGGGTTTATGATCGGATGGTACAACTGCGTCCTTACCATCAACCCGATCCTAGACTCTTAGTGGTAGAAATTACAGAAACTGATATTAACCGCCTTAAACAATGGCCGTTGTCCGATGAAATTATTGCTCAAGTTTTAGCTAAATTACAACAGGAACAAGCCGCCGTTATCGGGTTAGATATAGCTCGAAACGTACCCCAAGAACCCGGTCATCAAGCTTTAATTGAGCAAATGAAACAACCCAATTTTATCGCAGTCATGAGCGTTGGAAATAGCGAAGCGGATCGTATTTTACCCCCCCCTAGAGTTCCTCCTCAACAGGTGGGAACGGTAGATGTCCCCCTGGATCCAGATGGGGTATCCCGTCGCCATTTAATGTTTAATTGGGATGGGAAAATTAACCGTTTATCTTTACCTCTGCGTTTAGTTTTAACCTATTTAAACGCTGACTGTCCCGGCTACACTCCTTTACATTCAAGTATTCCTTGTAAAAACATTAAACCCAAACTTAATCAGAATTTAGATTATCAACTAGGATCAATTGCTTTTCCCAAACTCAAACCGAATGATGGGAGTTATCAATCTGTCATTGGGGGTTCTCAAATTTTGGTTAATTATCGTCACGCTCCTGATGCAATTCGTCAAGTTTCGTTAATGGATGTATTAGAAGGAAAGGTTAATTCTGCCTGGATTAAAGATAAAATTGTGCTAATTGGAGTGAGTGCGCCGAGTTTACGAGATTCGGTCTTAACCCCTCTCAATACTGGGAATAATCGGATGCCAAAATTGCCCGGTGTGGTTAATTTAGCTCAAATGACCAGTCAGTTATTGAGTGTGGTTTTAGAGGAAGAATCTCTGTTTTGGTTTCTGTCAGAACGTCAAGAATTATTATGGATTTTAATTTGGGCGATCGCAGGTCTAATTTTATCTGAATTTTCTTCTCGATATTCCTACCTTTTATTAGGAACAGGACTACTATTAACAGCATTAGGCGGAATCAGCTTTTTAGTTTTTTTAAATCAAGGGTGGATTCCCCTTATTTCTCCGAGTGTAGCTTTAATTTTAACGGTTATTTTAGGGGTTATTAATCGAGAATATCAATCTCAAAAACAACAAAAAACGGTAATGCGTTTATTAGGACAACAAACCTCCCCAGAAATTGCTGATGCGTTATGGAAAGGACGGTCAAATTTATTAGAATCCGGTCGTTTACCTTGGCAAAAATTAACTGCAACGGTGTTTTTTTCGGATATTAAAAATTTTAGTACCCTTTCAGAAGCGGAATCTCCCGAATTTATTATGGGATGGTTAAATGAATATCTAAATATTATTATCGAAGAAGTTCAAACCCATCATGGCATTGTGAATAAATTTATGGGGGATGGTGTCATGGCTGTATTTGGAGTTCCGGTTGCGAGTAAAACAGAAGCTGAAATTGCGACCAAAGCTCAACAGGCTGTCAATTGTGCGTTATCTATTCGTCAGCGCTTAGAAACGGTCAATCAAGATTGGCAAAAACGAGGTTTACCTGTGGTTGAAATGCGGGTAGGAATCTTTACCGGGCCAGTAGTTGTTGGTAGTTTAGGCGGAAAAAATCGGTTAGAATATGGGGTAATAGGAGATAGTGTAAATACCGCTTCTCGTTTAGAAAGCTGTTTAAAAGAGCGTCAAGTTGATACCTGTCGAATTTTAATTGCTTATGAAACATTAATTTATTTGAATGAACAATATAACGTAGAATTTTGGGGAGAATTACCTTTAAAAGGAAAATTACAAAAAATCAAAGTTTATCGAGTTATTAATCATCTTCATGAAAACAGTAATTCAACCTCCTAATTTTCAATGTAGAGACGCGCCATGGCGCGTCTCTTGGATTTTAAGGGATCATCTGTAGCACAGATTTAAGGATGGAATCTAACGTTAAATAGAGGTTCGCATCGTGGGGAACATAATCACATCTCGAATACTAGCGGTATTCGTAAATAACATGATTAATCGATCAATTCCAATTCCCATTCCCCCACAATTTGGCATTCCTAAAGAAAGTGCTTGAATAAAGTCTTCATCCATTGGATGTGCTTCTTCATCCCCTGCATTTCGCTGCGCTAATTGTTCTTCAAATCGTTTCCGTTGGTCTTTAGGATCATTTAATTCCGAAAAACCATTAGAATATTCTGTTCCGTGAATAAATAACTCAAACCGTTCTACAAATCCCGGTTTAGAACGATGACGTTTTGCTAAAGGACTGACTTCTACCGGAAATTCCGTAATAAAAGTCGGTTGCATTAATTGAGGAGAAACTAATTTATCAAAAACAGCATAGAGAACATAGCCTAAACTTTGAGTATCTAATTTTGATAAATGTAACCCTAAATTTTCAGCCGATTTTAGAGCTTCATCTAATTCTAAGGTATCAAAATCTAAGCCTGTTTTTTCTCGCACCGCTTCCACCATAGTTTGAACTTTCCAATGGTTTCCCGTAAAGGTCGGATATTGTTCAGAATAGTTATATTTCCGTTCCAAACTAATCACTTGACCTTGATATTCGAGTTCAGTTTGTTCTCCTAACACATCCGCAGCAACGGCACAAATTACATCTTCTACTAAAGTCATGACATCAAAATAATCTGCATAAGCTTGATAAACTTCAATAGAAGTGAATTCTGGATTATGGGTGCTATCAATGCCTTCATTTCTAAAAACTCTTCCCATTTCAAAGACTCGTTCAAAACCTCCACAAATTGCTCGTTTTAAATGCAGTTCGGTAGCAATTCGTAGATATAAATTAATATCTAAAGCATTATGATGGGTAACAAAAGGACGCGCCGCCGCACCGCCATAAATCGCTTGTAATACGGGGGTTTCTAATTCCTCAAATCCATTATCCCATAAATACATCCGAATCCTTTTGAGAATCCGATTTCTAACTTTAAAGGTTTCTAAAGATTTAGGATTACTCACTAAATCAATTTCTCGATGGCGACGACACAATTCCGGGTCATTAATTCCATAATAGGAATCAGGAAAAGGCATCGTTGCTTTAGAAATCACAAAAATCCGTTCTACTTGTACGGATAATTCCCCTCGGTTTGTGCGACATCCTATTCCTTCGGCGGCAATAAAATCTCCTAAATCCAGATATTTTTTAACTTGATTAAAGGATAATCCGGTTTCGCCAGTGACTAATTTTTTCTCTAGTTTGAGTTGAATGGTTCCCGCAATATCGGTTAACCCAATAAACCCAATACTTCCACTATCCCGTTTAAAGGTAATACGTCCACAAACAGTTAAAGGAACAGCGTCGGGGTCGCTTTCTCCATCATTTAATTCTTTCCCCGGTTGTGCGAATAAATCTTTAATCTCTTGGGTCGTATGTGACCGTTGAAGGGAGTGACTGGGATAGGGTTCTATTCCCAATGCTCTCAAGTCATCGACTTTCTGAGAACGAACTTCTACTTCATTGCGGGTTTCATTTGGAGCCATGTTTAGGATTTCCTATATTAATTTAAGCGCAATCTTTTATCATAACAGTTAGTGGCTATTATCTGTAATTCTTCCTAACTCTCGTTTCTAGGTTCTACCTAGAAATGCTATTAAGGTGGCTCTGCCACCAGAAGACTATCATAATATTATAACAGAGGCAGAGCCTCTATTTAGCATTCCAAGGCAGAGCCTTGGAACAAGGATATTTAGGAGTTGATATTAATGATAAACTAATACAAGGATAATCAAGAGGTAAATTATGGACGCTAAAGAATTGTTAGAGAAATATGCAGAAGGTGAACGTAATTTTGAGGGGGTAGAACTTTGCGGAGTAAATTTACAAAATGCAAACTTAACGGAAATCAACCTTAAAGAAGCAGATTTAACCAAAGCTAATTTAACAAAAGTAACTTTGATTTCAGCTAATTTGAGTAATGCTTGTTTAGAATCAGCCAACTTAACAGAAACAAATTTTAATCAAGCCATACTAACTGAAGCTGATTTCAGAAAAGCAACTCTAAATTATACTAATTTTGAAGGTGCTGATTTACAAGGGGCAGATTTAAGGAATGTTACTGCTTCTAATTTTAAGTTAACTGGAGCAAATTGTGCAGGAGCTATTCTGAGAGCTTTAAATTTTCAACGTTATAAATTTGTAGATGTAAATTTTCAGGAAACAGATTTTGTTAATACTAATTTTCAAGAAGCTGACTTATCCTATTTAGATTTAACTGGAGCAGACTTTAGGTTTACCAATCTTGAATCAGCAAATCTACGTTCTGCTTGTTTAAAAAAAGCCAACCTAAAGTTAGCCAATCTTCAAAAAGCTAATTTGATCAGAGCCAATGTTGAAAAAGCCAGCTTCATTGGTGCTAGACTAAATTTAGCTAATATTTATCTAGCTAATTTTGAAGTAGCTGAAACTTTAGCCACCGTAATGCCAGATTCCATTATTAATGACCCAGACAATTATACAATTCTTATCGGAGAAGAACAACAACCTGTTATGACTCGTAAAATCATTAAAACCGAAAACGCTCCTAATCCTGTTGGCCCTTATAATCAAGCGGTAATGGTCAATAACATGATCTTTTTATCGGGACAAATTGCCATTGACCCCCGCATTAATCAAATTGTTTATCCCGATGATGTTATCAAACAAACCGAAAGAGTAATGTCAAATTTAGAAGCCGTATTAACCGAAGCGGGTGCGACTTGGGAAAACGTCGTTAAAACCACAATCTTCTTAAAGGATATGAACGATTTTACTCAAGTTAATGAAGTTTATTCTAAATATTTTAAACCCGAAACAGCCCCCGCTAGGGCGACGGTTGAAGTGTCTCGTCTTCCCAAGGATGTATTAGTAGAAATCGAGTGTATTGCTGTTCTCTAAACTGGTAGGGTGCGGAAGACAAAGCTACACGCACCCTAAAATGGTTTTCTAATTAGAATAAGGTTATTTTTTCTCGGCGCAACCGTCAAAAACTTTATTTCCTAAAATGAGAGTCGCACTATAAGGATAAACTTTATCAGACATTGAATCGCTACAACTATTAACTTTTTTGATAATTAATGTTCCACTCGGTTGACCATTAAGGCGATAAACGCGCACTAAATCTCTCGGACGACCTTCGGCGGTCAAAGGTGGAGTAAAGGGGTATTTTTTCTCTTTAATATCGGGAGTAGAATAGATAATATTATTGCGATTAATCGTAATACTCCAAAAAGGTTCTGCACCTCGAACAATAAATTGTTCAACCGCCATAGAATTTTGAGCGATAGTAGAATTATGTTGTTGATTAATGGAGGAATTCGCTAACAAAGTATTAGGATTAGCAGAACTAGAAGAATAGCTAAAACCGCTAATCGATAAACCCATTAATGCAGCCACAATTGATAAGGTTTTCATGGTTGATTTTACTCCAAAATTGTTGTATAGTAGGGAACAGGGAATAGAGCTAAAAAGATCAGTCTTTTTTAGGTTAAGCTCGTTTATACTAGAGTCTTTTATCAACTTTCGCTGTCTTCATCCTCTAATCCGGGTCGGGGGATAGATTTTAAATTGTGTTGATCTTTAATCGGAATAAAGAAGATTGTTAATAAACCTGGAATTACCGCCATTGCACTTAATAAAAAGTAGTTTTGATAGCCTAAATCTGCTTGAATATACCCACTAAATACCCCTGGAATTAATACTCCCGCCGCCATAAATGCCGTTGTAATCGCATAATGGGAGGCTTTATATTCAGGACGAACAGTTTGCATTAAAAACACCGTATAGGCGGCTACCCCTAAACCATAGGTAAACTGTTCAAGAGAATTAACCACATAAGCCCAAAAAATTTCCGGTTGAGTTTTAGCTAATAACCAATAAAAGATATTGGTAAAATTTTGTAAAATTGCCATCGGCCATATCCAGGTTTTTAACCCTTGTTTTGCAATTAAAAATCCTCCTAATAGTCCCCCAAATAATAGGAAAATAACCCCAACTGTTCCCGATAAAATCCCAATTTCGGCGGTTGAAATGCCTAACCCTCCTTTTGCAGGTATATCCATTAAAAAAGGAGTTGCCATTTTGAAGGTTAAGGCATCTCCTAAACGGAATAATAAAATAAAGGCGATAATCCAACCAATTTTATATTGAGTAAAATAGGTTTTGAAGGAGTTTAGGAAGTTAGCAGAATTTGATAGATTTTCCGTTTCTGAAAACGTTACTTTTTCTGGCTTAGGTAAATATATTTTCTGAAATCCGTAGATGATTAAAAAGATTAAACTCGCTAGAGAAAAAGCAATCGTCCATCCCCATCCTAATGCAGGAAGTGAAAAATCAGACCCCAAAAACTTTAACGGAACTAGATTATATGTAATTTCCCCCGTTGGACTTTTCTCATCAATATATTGTTCAGCAATATGTCCGGCTAAAAATACTAACCCGCCACCTCCAGCTAAAACCGCCATCCGATAAGCGGTGTTTCTAACTCCTACATAAAACGCCTGTTGGTCTAAATTTAACACCGTTAAATAAAAGCCATCAATGGCGATATCATGGGTAGCACTAACAAAGGCAATGAGGGAAAAAATTACAATCGAAAATGGAATGGCTGAGGGAAATGGTGCGCCTAATGCTAAAATTAAGAAGAGGATTGCACATATAATTTCCATTCTTAAAATCCATCGCCGTTTGGTTGAATAAATATCAACAATTGGCCCCCATAATCCTTTCATCACCCAAGGGAGAGATAGCAAACTGGTTAATCCAATTAATTCATTACTCGCCCCTAACCCTTTAAAAAAAACTACTGACATTGTATTGACAACGGTATAGGGAAATCCTTGGGCAAAATATAAAATTGAAATCCACCAACCCGGATGCAGTTTTTTATCTTTATTGTTCATTCTTAATTTCAATCAAAAAGACGGTTAATTGTTGTGATCATTATCTAATCCTACAGGAATACTGGATCTCTGCCAAGTGATCAAATTACCCTGAATCTCAAGATTTAAGGTAGAACAAGAAGATTAATATCCTGAACGGAATTTTCCCTCTATCCCTTGGGTCACAAAATCAGTACACTGGGTTCGAGGATTATTATTAAAACGGAGTCAACCCTAAATGACAACTCAATCTAAAATTTCTCCCGCTTTTGAACCCTTTTTAGCCCATAGTCAACCCAATGCGAGAAAAGATGCCATCGTTATTTATAGAGGTTTAGTGTCTCCAGGGTCAATGCCTCAACCGGGAACAGCCGCCTATTTTGAAACCTTAAAACAACAAGAACAAACCAATCAATCCATTGCCAATAAAATTATTAATGATTATCAAAATGCTACTCGTCAATCCTTTTATGCGGAGCCCGTTGGTCGCGGAAGTTTACCCATTGCCCAAATCGAAGTTACTCGTCAAAGCTTACCGATTTTAGCACAACATCCTGATGTTGTTGCCATCCTTCCTAACCAAAAAATTCATTTAATTGAACCTAAAGAAGTGGATTATTCAGGATTGCAAAAACAAGAATTAGAAGATAAACTAACTTGGGGATTAAAACGGTTAGAAATTCCCAAATTTTGGGAAACAACCCAAGGACAAAATGTTACCGTTGCGGTGTTAGATTCAGGGGTACATGGAGACCATCCGGCTTTAAAAGGACGGGTAAAAGATTTTATTGTTATTGACCCGTTAGGACGTCGAATTACCGCCACCCCCAGCTTTGATAGTGGACAACATGGAACCCACGTTTGCGGCACAATTGCAGGGGGAAAAACAGAGGAAGGTTTGTCCATTGGTGTCGCACCTCAAGCCAATTTAATTGTTGCTGGGGTATTAGTCGGAGACGCAACTTTATTAACCTTAATTGAAGGGATTTCTTGGGCGGTGGAAAAAGGGGCAAAAATTATTAATATGTCCTTGGGATTGAGTTATTATGAACCTTTATTTCCCCAAGTTTTTGATATTTTAGTCAATCAATACGGAATTTTACCCATTGTCGCTATTGGAAACGAAAATCACGGAAATACGAGTTCTCCAGGTAATGCTTATAATGCCTTTTCTGTGGGTGCTGTGGAACAAATTGAGACAGATAATCTGGGAATTACATTTTTTAGTAGTGGCGCCAGTTTAGTGTTTCCGGCGGACTCTCCCAACGCCTGGGTGACAAAACCCGATGTTTCTGCTCCCGGTGCTCAAATTTATTCCTGTATTCCTCCGGTGAAAATGGATAACGGCGTTTTTCAATATACCTACATGGACGGGACATCAATGGCCACGCCCCACATCGCCGGAATTGCAGCGTTATTGATGTCAGCTTGTCCCGAAGCTCCGTTAAGTAAGATTATTGATGTTTTGAAGAAAACCGCCTATCATCCGGGGGGTGAAGAACAACGTCCCGATAACCGTTGGGGTTGGGGAATGGTGCGACCTTTAGAAGCGTTAAAAGCGTTGAAATAGATGGGTTGACGGTTGACTGATTAATGGGTTTGTAGGGGCGGGTTTAGTAGGATTACTGTTAATTAGGAATGATATTTCACTCCCGTTGCCCCTACACCTGAAATTAATTTATAATAGAGTTAATAACGGTGTAGAAAGATTTTTAAAATTGCTATTCTTACCGTAGTTTCTCGTCAGCTTAAGACATTCCAAGGGAAACATTAATATTAGGTAATCAATCAGGAGTACCCAATGGAAACAATTACGATTAAAGTTGAGAATGAAGTCGCAAAACTTTACCAAGAAGCTGATATTAATCAGCAAGAAAAAGCGATTTGGGTTTGTAACTTGGTTCTGAAAGGCTTATTAAAGCCATCTAGTTTTGATGAGATGGTTAAACAAGTGAGAGAAGAAGCTAAAGTTAATGGTTTAACTCCCGAAATTTTAGCCCAGTTATTAGAAGATGAATAAGCTGAGAATTGTTATAGATACCAACATTTTTATTAGTGGTCTGTTGTTATCAAAATCGAACGCTCAACAGGTTTTCGATCTCGTGACTGAAAGCCAAATTCTTTTAATTTCTGATAGCACTTTTGCCGAAATTTGTCAAACCTTGATACGTCCTAAATTTGATAAATATGTATCTTTAGAAAAAAGGTTAAATTTTGGTGACATAATCCGCTAATCTTATAATAATGTGTGTGAGGTTACTAAAGTCGATAATGAGTCAAACGATTTTACCTTATGATTCTAGTCTAAACCGTTTTCCAGTTTTGGGTTTACCCGTTCATCTAATTGATAATTATAGTAACTGGTTATTAAAACGTTGGCAACAAGGGTTAGGAACTCATGTGATTACCCTGAATGCAGAAATGGCGATACAGGCGGAAAAAAATACGCAATTAGCAGAAATTATTCATTCAGCCGAGTTAGTCATTCCCGATGGTGCGGGGGTGGTACTTTATTTACAATATAAAGGTAAAAAAATTCAACGCTGTCCGGGGATTGAATTAGCAGAAACCTTGATCAAAAATATTGGTAAATTAGACAATTCTGAATTAGTCTTTTTCTATGGCGGAAAACCGGGAATTGCTCAACAGGCGGCTGATAATATTCAACAAAAATTTCCGAGTCTGGGTATTTCGAGTTATCATGGCTATCTGTCTGCTTCAGAAGAAGAAGATTTAAAAATAACGTTAAAAGATTTACAACCTCGATTAATATTAGTGGGTTTAGGGGTTCCTCGTCAGGAATATTGGATTAGTCAAAATCGTCATCTTTGTCCGAATTCGATTTGGATAGGTGTGGGGGGAAGTTTTGATATTTGGTCAGGAATTAAACAACGGGCACCGGAATTTTTTTGTAAATATCATTTAGAATGGTTATATCGATTATATCAGGAACCTTGGCGTTGGCGTCGGATGTTAGCGTTACCGGAGTTTGCGATTAAAGTGTTATTAAAGGGAACAGGGAATTAGGAATTACGAATTACGAATTACGAATTCAAAGAAAGAGGGTTTGGAAACCAAACCCCTACGAGAGAATTAGGAAAGAATAGCACCGTTTAAATTAGCAAATTGTAAATTAACCCCGGTTAAATTTGCTCCTCGTAAATTGGCTTTACTCAGGTTTGTTCCTCTTAAATTTGCATAGGATAAATTAGCATTTTGTAAATTCGCTTGAATTAACGTTGTCCCTCTTAAATTTGCCCCGGTTAAATCCGCTTGATAAAGATTCGCTTTGTTTAAATTAGCAAATCTTAAATCCCCTTGAGTTAAATCAGCTTCACTTAAATTTGCTCCATATAAATAAGCTCCATTAAAATGAACATTAATGAGTTTGGCATTATTTAAGTCGGTGCGATAGAGATAGGTTTCAATTAATTCTGCGTTATTTAATATAGCTGTATTTAGATTGGCTTGGCTTAAATTCGCTTGAAATAATATCGCTTCACTGAGGTTTGCGCGTCGCAGTTGAGCTAAACTTAAATCCGCTTTTATTAGGTTTGCCGAGCTTAAATCCGTTGCAATTAAATTAGCTTTACTTAAATCAGCATCTGCTAAATTAATTCCGTTTAAATCAGCCCCCATTAAATTAGCTTCGCATAAGTCCGGCTGAATATCAGGATGATTTAAGCGCCAAATTTGCCAGCGTTGAGTTCCCCACTGTAATAATGTTAAATGTTCTGGATTTGCCATATTTGAGGTTTAAGGCGATCGCCCTGGAGTCGCTGCGAAAGGTTTATGAACAAGAGAAATCTCTGCTGAAACATTTCTCAATTATGTCATTGCAAGGGTAACGAAGCAATCTCAAAGCCTTATTAAACCGTTACCATCCGTAAATCCCGTGAATCTCTGTCGCAAATAGTCAAAAAATTGGCTCAAGCTCAACTTTAAGAGTTATAATTTATAAATCCCCTCATGTCTACCTCAGTTAAGCCCATGAGTAACCTTACAAACCCCCCATGCGATCGCACTCCCTTAGCCCAATTCTTAGCCCAAGTCAGAAACGCAGGCAATGAGGGGGCGAAGGTTCGGCTATTCTTTAAATGGGCGGAGAAATTTTGCGATCGCGTTGGTAAAGGATAGCAAGAAGGCGGTTCTAAGACTTATCACAGAAGTCAGAAGGCCAATTCAATAAGTGCATTTTACTTATGACTCCAAAACCCATATAATCTCTTAAGAATATGTTTTTTCACTAGGTAAGATGGTTGTGTTTTGACTGTCTTGCGATCGCCAATATAATTATCAATTTCCCAAAAAACGATTAGACCTTATGCCCAATAGACCCATTCAAAAAATTCTTTTCGGAAGCCCCGGAACCGGAAAAAGTCATAGAGTTGAAAAAAAAATAATTCCTGATGAGTTGAATATAACTGATCAATCAAATGTTATTCCAACTGTGTTTCACCCAGAATACACCTATGGTGATTTTATGGGTAAACTGATGCCATTAACTGACGATAGTGGCAAGGTTGAGTATAAATACTACTCAGGACATTTTTTAAAAGCACTAGCTAAAGCATATAAAAATATAATAATAAGCTGTATTAAGTATGAAAAGGATAAAAAAGACGCAACAGAAGGATACAAGAAAGAAATCAATAAAACTCGTCTAGAAGATTTCTCTGACGAACAAAAAGATATTCTGAAAGAAAAACACAGTAAGATCATAAAACAACCTAAAAATGTTGTTTTGGTCATTGATGAAATTAATAGAGGTAATTCAGCAGCAATTTTTGGTACTGTATTTCAACTTCTTGATAGAAACAAAAACGGTTGGTCACAATATCCAATAACAATTTCAGATTTAGAAAAAACTGGATTGTTGCAAGCAATAAGCTTTAAACAATATTTTCTTTCTAAAAAGGCACACTTTGAGTATGATGGAAATATTTGTAAAGAAGATGAATACAATAAATATCTTGACTATATTTTCAGCGATTTAAGCGAAGAAGAAAGGGTTAGACTTCAAGAGTGCAAAATTAAATTGCCCCCAAATCTATCATTCTTGGCTACCATGAATACGTCTGACAACTCAATTTACTTCATGGATAGTGCCTTTAAACGCCGTTGGGATTGGGAGTTTGTGAATATTGATGATGGTGAATCAAAAGACTTCGTATCGAGCAGAAGAGTAATACTTTACGAAACTGATATTTGTGCATGGAATGAGTTTGTTGATCAGTTAAATAAATTCATCTGCAATCAGAAGACAGTCAGGAAGATCGAGGACAAACAGATTGGTTACTTTTTTATTGATGAAGAAACTATAACGGAAGAACACATCAAAAATAAATTGATGTTCTTTATCTGGGATAGTGTTTTTAGTAACAATCGTAAGCCTTTGACTAAACTTTTGGAAATGACTGAAAGAGAAAGAGATTTAGTTACATTTGGACAATTTACCCAAAAAGAGGTTGTTCAAAAATTTGTTGAGAAAATAATGGAATTTGAAAAAAATGTTTGACCTCAGTAAGATAAATATCATTAAAACCGATCAACAACGTAACAGTAGTTATGCGTTTGTTGGTCTTCAGAGAAATAAGGAAACTGATCGCTTAGAGTTTTGGCTTCCGTTAGGATTCGATGATTTTGATCATACAGATTTTAACTTAGTCAAAGGTTTCTTCTTCAAGATGTACCGAACGTTCAAAACGTATCTGCAAAGAAAACAGAATTATATGCAGAGAAAAAACATAACAATTAATAGAGACGGAATTATTGAAAATGAAAACGGATTTAGTTTTATTAATGAAAATAATGAACAGGTAGTTTTTTATGGCAAACTCAATTCCTTAGACAAAATACTTGAGGGTTACGATGAATTACGAATTTCATCTTTAGAAAAAAAACAAATGAGAAGCCAAGAAATTGACTACTCAAAGATTCATCGCTATATGCACCAAGCTATCTATCTTGATCATGATGTGATTTATATTGACGAAATGAATATTGCTAAAAATATCTTAGTCAAAGAAAGTCCCCCAATTTTACAACTTTTTTGTTTTATTTACACCGAAATCAAAAGAGAGTTGGAAGAATTAGAAAATATTTCCGATAGGGCTGCCGAGCTTGCCGAGGAGTTTAAAGAAAACTATTTGCAACCTAATAGTAGTTTATTTGGCGAAGATACATTTGCCGAAACCGTAGATATTTTGAAGGAAACACTAGAAGATATTGACACTAAAACAGCCTATAAAGATGATGATTATTGGCATTTTTTTGAAGCAGTAGAGGCGTTTTTATACGGAGAGCGACAAGAAGATAATGAAGGTATTTACTGGGGTTTTAAAACTTTCTATGATATATGGGAGGATATGTGCCAAACTTATGTACTGAATACACCTGAATATAAAGAAAGAGCAATCTTTGCAGATGTTAAAGGAAGGCTTGAAAATTATTTAAGAGACAATAATTACCGAGTCAATCCATTTGAATTTAAATTAAATAATTTGGAAAGATCAGGTTTACGTCCTGATTTAGTCTTAAAAGAGAAAGAAAAAAGAATTGAAGACTTTTACACAGACAATTCAATAGGTTATAAACAAGGCAGACGTGCATATGGCGTAAGGTTTAATAATTACGAGTATTTGAGAAATAATTATCCTGAAATTCTTGATGAATTTGATAAAGTTTGCCAAAAAGAACCCAATCATAAAACAGGTGGGACTTTTCAATATATGTTTTCTGAAGATTTAAAATGTTTTGAACAATTTGTTTTAGATAAGATAGGGTATATATCACTTTTTTACATCACAATTATTGACTACAAATATATGCGTATTAGCGATTATGAAAGTTACTCACCTTATGAAAATGGCGAAAACAAAGTAAAAGATGATATACAAAAGCAATTAATTTATGAATGGACAGTACAGCAAAATTGGAAAGCAAAAACTGAAAGTGAGTTTTGGATACCTTATTTCTCTAATGACCCGTTAGAGTTTGAAAAGATCCCTCCACTAAAAGTAAATAATACTCACTTTAACAAAAGCCAGATTAAACTGGTGAAAATTAATTTCAAAATACTTCAAGATTTTTATATTAAGCAAGGATTACTATGATTAAACATAATTCTGCGAGTAGTGTTATCAGTATTTTCAATCCTGTTGTTTCACTAAGTTCGCAAGTTCGGCAGAGAGTGAATGAAGAGTTTATTTATCCAATTTTAGAGGATTTTTTTAAAGATAAAGGAGGGATTGATTCTTATGAAGAGTTAGATCCTGATAAGATTAAAACTGAAATTGAGTTTTCAAAAAAGGATACCATAGAAAGCTATGTACAATCCTATATCTACAAAGAAGTGATGAAGACAATCAGTAAAAATGATGATGGCACGATCAATTTTAAGCCCAGATATGTTGTTTCTTTTGACCAAGACTTAACAGACTTTCAAGAAGAAAGGGGTATCAAATACGGTGAATTGAGACTAGGAGACGCGGCTATTTTATATTTTATTTATATTGATTTACAGAAACTTATACGATTTATCAAGCAAGAATATTCCAATTGATGTAAGATAATGTGACATAAACCAAGGAAAATATAGCGAGTGAAATAGTATCAATAGAGAGTTTAGAACTAGGAATAACAGCCTTTAGGCAGCAAGGAGTTGACACAAGTAATGCTGATATCGAATATGTGGAGTAGATAAATTATGACTCAATCTCCTACGACAATATCAATTGATAGCATTCTCGAAAAAGATGCCGAATCTGTACTGATTTGGGTAAAAAAGATATTTTCAGATCAAGCCACCCAATCACAAGAGTTTAACTGGTTATTATTAGCTGATGTTTCCTCTGCTAAGGCTCGAAAAGGTCAAAATGGTTCAGATTTATTTGATAGCCAATGGGCAGAAGTAGCTACCACAATTTACGATCGCCTAGCCGATGATGCCGAACACAAAAAAACAGGAAGTGGCGAGTCTTTTAGGATTTCCTCAATGATGCTGCGGGCTGGCGCGATCGCAAAACTTGGAGTAATTTCCGATCATCCTGTTCTCGATGTTAACTTAATTTTACAATGGTTTTGGGATAATATCAAAGATTCCCTCGAAGATGTGGAAAAAAAAGCCTCGAATTGGAAAATGCTACCCATTGCAGAAATTCGTGAGTTAAGACAACTGAAAAATCGATTGAAAGTTATCGCAGCCCTTGCTGGCAGCGATCAATATGTTTTAGATGAAAAACTAAATAATTGGCTTGACCTGCGGGAGAAACTACCATAAAAGTGCAATCGCCATCAAGTCCAAAAGGAGATAGAATCATGTTTGACTATAAAGTTGTAGAAAGTAAACTCCATCAAGTCATTAATATCGTAAAACCACAACTGTCAGAGACTCAAATATATCGGTAATAAAAATATTAATTTAGGCGATTTGGAACGTTCGGGGCGGGATCAAATTATAACACCAGCCCAAATTTTAAGGAACAAAAAATGGTGAATAACGGGACTAACCAAACCCCTGAGCAAAATTCGGCTAATTGTGGCAGTATTGATGAATCAGAAAGAGCTTTTGGTGCAAGAGAAAAAGCGATCGCGGAATTTCTTGAAAGAGAGGGAAAAAATGTTAAAGCCTTGGCAGAAAAAAACGATGGAGGTAGAAATCCCGATGCTGAGGTAGATGGAAAACCTACTGAATTTAAAAGTCTGGATTTTGGTGCTACAAGCGCAACAGTAAAAAATCAGATCAACAACTCAATTAGACGAGGAGGACAAGCTAGGGATATAATTATAGATGCTAGGACATCTGGGTTGATAGAGTCTGAGGCTGAACGAGGTTTGGAGAGGGCGAAAAATATTACACGCGGAAAAATCGATTGTGTCCGAATTATTGGCGATCGCTATGACATCACTTTTACTGAGTTTCAATAAAGGAGGTTTTTATGTCTCGCACACTAGATATTTTTGTAGACTTTCCCCATAAAATCGAATATTTAATCAAAGAATTAGAGTTTATATTGGATTTAAAATTTGAGCTTTTTTCTGATGGTACTGACAACTGGTATGAGTTTCGTAACTCAACCATCGCTCTTACTATAGGAAAGCATGATTTTGAAAACGATCGCGATATTAAATTTGAAGAATACCCTTATAATCTATCAATCAGAGCACTGAATATCTCCAATGAATTTGAGAGAAAAAAGTGGTGTGATGATTTTGCTAGTTATATTTTCCAAAAGTTGAAAGCAACTGAAAAGTATCGTTTAATGCTCGTGGATAACTTACAAGTACAGTTAGAGGAGTTTGTTCCCGTGGTGAAGGTTTGATCAAACATCACGGTACAGACAAGTGCTGAAATCAAATCGAATATTAATTCAGGGGAAAACTCAAATGTCAAGGGCGTGATTTAATCAAAACACGAACCCTTGAATTAGCTTTGCTTAAATCAGCTTTATTCAGGATTAAAACTACCTCCATATTCTCGCCCCGATACATTTTCAATCGCTTCTAATGCGGCTCGTGATCCGGCGATAATATCCCGTTCTTCTCCTCCTAAATATAACCGTCCAAAACTACCAACAGCCGTTACTTGCAGAATATTAATTAACGCGGCTTTTTCCGCTTCATTGGCGGCTAAAGCGGCATAAGCGGCGGGTTGAACTTCCAAAATATATAAACTTTGACCCCCTAAAATTAATTGACCTCGACGGTTACGATTAATGAGTTGAGCTTGATGGGGGTCAAGATTACGAATAATTTGACTAGACATAATTTGAGGTTTGAGGCGATCGCTTTCCCGTAATCCTAAAAAGTCTAAAATTGCCCGTCCGGCTGTCACCGTATCCCCTTGACGGCTAGAATGTATTTCTAAAAGACCATAAAGCCGTTCAATAAACAACACCCCCGGACGTACAGACGTCGCTTTCAAAGCTACATCCGTTATCCGGTTAATTTCAATTCCAGGCGATACTTCAATCCACAGGGAAGAATCCCCCGGTAAGGGTAAAAACCCCAGTGACACCGTGCCAATATAGGCTGCGTGCTGCCTTTGAAGGTTATCTAAATAAACGTAGCTGCGTAATTCTATACCCATTATCAGTTATCAGTTATCAGTTATCAGTTATCAGTTATCAGTTATCAGTTAATAGGGAATGGGGAATGGGGAATGGGCAAATAGGCAATAGGCAACAGTCAACCGTCAACCATCAATAAACTATGAGTATTGTGGCATTATTTGGGGCAATTGAAACGGGATTACTCTATGCCTTAATTGGTTTAGGGGTGTATTTGTCCTTTCGAGTCTTGGAATTTCCTGATTTAACCGTTGATGGCAGTTTTCCCTTGGGGGGTGCGGTGGCGGCCACTTTAATCCTTCAGGGGGTAAATCCGGCGATCGCAACCTTCATCGCCTGTCTAGCAGGTGCGTTAGCCGGGTTAGTTACCGCTTGGTTAAATGTTCAGTTAAAAATTCTGCATTTATTAGCCAGTATTTTAACGATGATTTCCCTCTATTCAATTAACTTAAGAATTATGGGAAAACCAAATATTGCGTTATTAGGACAACCAACAATTTTAACCCCGTTACAACCTCTGTTTAACTCAATCCCTCAATGGCTTGTGATTCCGATAATTTTATTGGCAATTGTCATTATAATTAAAATCCTATTAGATCAATTTCTCAATTCAGAAATTGGGTTAGCTATGCGGGCAACGGGTGCTAATCCCTTGATGGCAAAAGCCCAAGGAATTACAACGGAAAGGATGATATTATTAGGAATGGCAATCAGTAATGGTTTAGTAGCATTAGGAGGGGCATTATTTGCTCAAATTTATGGATTTGCCGATGTCACAATGGGGGTAGGAACGATTGTTTTTGGATTAGCTGCGGTGATTATTGGAGAAACATTTATTGCGCCGACAACGGTTATGAAAGCCACATTAGGAGCAATATTAGGATCAGTCGTTTATCGAATAGCCGTTGCTTTAGCCTTAAATGCAGATTTTTTAGGATTTCAAGCCCAAGATTTGAATTTAGTTACCGCAATATTAGTGGCATTAGCTTTAGTTTTACCTCAATCTCGCAGTCGTTTAGGAACCTTTTTAAAACGGTAAGCTGATCCCATCTAACGGTCGGACAATATTCTGTCCATCACCCTTCTATCCGTCGTTTTTTATCAATTTAAAATGTACCCTTGATGAACGACAGATGACTTCAGGTGATTCAATGACTCACCTCAGAGGCTTCTGTAATGCTACAATCGCTCTAACAGGTGAGGGTAAAAAACCTGTCTAAACACCCGAATAACCGAACAGATTAACGCTATACTTTCACTCAGCACATCCCTTTGTGTTTAGACCGGGACTGTCAATTTCATGAATTCAGAAGAAAATCAAATCCGAGATCAAAACGACCCCCAAAAAGGCGATGCTTCTTCCTTCACAGAACCGTCTGTTCCCTCTAATTCAGAAACCGGAGGGAACCCTAGCAATATGAATCGTCTAGCCATTGCTGACCCTTGGGAGTCTAATGAACCGCAAACTCCCGAACCTGTATCAACACCCTCAACAATGCCCACCCTGTCTGAACGCCTAATGTCCGAACCCATAGAAGAAGTAACCACTCAGTTAGGTCAACGGGTAAGTACGTTACAGCGTCAAGAACAAGAACTTCAGCAAAAAATTGCTCAATTACAGGCGACTAACGCCAAAATGCAGCAAGAACAATTGGCCTTAACTCAGTCGATGGGGAAATTAATCTCCTCAGCGTTAGAGCAGTTAGAACAACGTAAACAAACCTTACAAATTGAAGTTGAAAAACTAGAACGTCGCCGCGATCGCATTCAAAAAGAAATGCGGACTTCCTTCGCCGGAGTTTCCCAAGAACTCGCCATCCGTGTGCAAGGATTTAAAGATTATTTAGTTGGAAGTTTACAAGATTTAGTCGCCACGACTGAACAATTAGAACTTTTACCTGAAACTCCTCCCCAACCGCCCCTGCGAGAAATTGCTCCCCCCCCTCAAGCACCTCAACCGTCCCGGATAGAGAATGGAGACAACTCCCAAAGTACCCTTATTCCCCAATTTTCTGAACAGGGATTTCAGGAACAAACCAAGAGAATTCGCCAACTCCTCGATCAATATCGCAATTCTCCCGATTATTACGGTGCTCCTTGGCAATTGCGGCGTACCTTTGAACCCATCCACGCCAAACGGGTCTCTAATTGGTTCTTTACCCAAGGAGGACGGGGTGCGTTACGGACGATGGGGAGTCGTTTACAAAATATTTTGATTGCTTCTGCGACGATTTCCGTTCTCAGAAATCTCTATGGAAACCGTTTAAGAACCTTGGTTTTAGCCAATACTCCTGAACGTTTAGGAGAATGGCGACGGGGATTACAAGATTGTTTAGGAATTGATCGCCGAGATTTTGGGCCAGAACAGGGAATTGTATTATTTGAAGAGCCAGAAGTCTTATCTCAAAAAGCCGAACGTCTAGTCAAAGAAGGACGATTACCCTTGATTATTATTGATGATATGGAAGACAAAATTAGTCTATCTTTACTTCAATTTCCCCTGTGGTTAGCCTTCGCTCCCGATCCCCAAACCCTACAACAACAACCCATTGAAAGATTTTAAATCCAATATGTGGAACAGGCATCTTGCCTGTTAATCAGTTATCAAGTATCCGCATCATCAGTTATTAGTTATCAGTTAACTGTTGTTTGTTCCCTGTTCTATAAAATAATGGAATTTAAACATGATTGAATGGTTATTAATTAATACAGGATTATTAGTAACAGCCTATTTCCTGGGTTCTATGCCAACGGGATATGCAATTGGACGTTGGTTTTATGGAGTTGATATTCTGGCTGAGGGTTCCGGTTCTACAGGGGCTACCAATATCCTCAGAACCTTGGGAAAACTCCCAGCATTGTTAGTGTTACTGATTGATATTTTAAAAGGAACATTAGCAGTTGTTCTGGTGTTTTGGGTTTATTCCCTTTCCTTAACCTCTGAACTCGCTCAAACGGCGGGAATTCAAAATCTGGATCAATTGCAATATTGGATAGCAATTTTGGCGGGATTAATTGTTATTATTGGTCATACAAAATCCATTTGGATTGGATGGAGAGGAGGAAAATCTGTTGCTTCTAGCTTGGGGATTTTATTCGCCTTAGATTGGAAATTAGCTTTAGCCACATTAGGAATTTTTGCCTTAGTTTTAGCGATTTCTCGAATTGTTTCCTTGAGTTCGATAGCAGGTGCAATTGGGATTGGAATTTTAATGATTGTTACAGGAGAACCTTTACCTTATCAAATATTTGCGATCGCTGGGGGAGTTTATGTCATCTGGCGACATCGCAGTAATATTGATCGGATTCTCAAAGGAACAGAACCCAAAGTTGGCGAAAAATTAACATCCCAAGTTCAATCATAAGCTCAACCTTAAAATTATTCGTTAAGATAAAGTCAACAACAGTTTGATTTCGATTAAATTCTATCTTTTGATAGAGAACTTATTCCTGTTCTGGCAGGGATTAGGTGCGAATCCAGATTATGGAACCAGGGAGTATCAAAATGGCATCTCTATCTCGTCTATTTGGATCAAATCAAAACGCACCTAAACTATCCCTGCGGATTGTTTTTGTCGTTCCTTTCCTGTTACAAATTTTTGCCTCGGTCGGATTAACCGGATGGTTATCCTTTCGCAATGGTTCCATCGCCGTTAATGATTTAGCAACTCAATTAAGAATTGAATTAAGTAATCGTATTCAACAGGAACTTCACACCTATTTAGAAACTCCCCATATTGTTAATCAAATTAATGTTGATACCTTAAAAATGGGATTAATTAACCTCAATAATACGTCCCAGATGGAACGGTATCTTTGGAATCAGTTACAACAATTTCAAACCGCAAGTTATATTGGTGTTGGATTGCAAAATGGCTATTATATTGGGGCAAATCGTAACGATGATGGCACAATCGAATTTGATATTGTTGATCAAAGAACATCAGGAAAATTTGAAAAATGGTTAACCAATAATCAAGGCGATCGCAGTCAATTATTAAGTGTTCGAGAGAATTACGATCCGAGAGTTCGTCCTTGGTATAAAGCGGGGGTGAAAGCTGGAAAACCCGTTTGGAGTGAAATTTATGCCTATTTTGGTTCCAGAGTTCTCGTGATTTCAGCTAACCAACCCATTTATAATCAAAAAAAACAGCTATTAGGGGTAGCGAGTACCGATTTAACATTAGAACGCATTAGTCAGTTTCTCAATAGTTTAAAAATTGGCAAAACCGGACAAACCTTTGTTATGGAAAAAAACGGCTATTTAGTCGCGACATCCACTTTAGAAGAAACCTTTATTGTTAATGCTAAAAAAGAGGAAACAGAACGGATCAAAGCCGTTAAAAGTAGTAATCCTTTAACCCAAGCCACCTCTCGTTATTTAGTAGAACATTTTGGTAATTTAGATCAGATTCAACAGTCAACTCAACTTACTTTTGAGATCAATGGTAAACAACAATATTTACAAGTCACTCCTTTATCTGATAAACGGGGAATTAATTGGTTAATTGTGGTTGTTGTTCCTGAATCGGATTTTATGGCAGAAATTCATGCGAATACTCAAACCACGATTTTATTATGTTTAGTGGCGTTATTTGTAGCCACCTTATGTGGAATTTATACCGCCCGTTGGATTAGTACCCCGATTTTACGCCTCAGTCAAGCCAGTCAAGCGATCGCTAGTGGAGAACTCGATCAAACCATTCCCGTAGAATCCATTCAAGAATTAGGAATTTTAGCCCATTCTTTTAATACAATGACGCAACAGTTAAAAGCGTCTTTTCATGAATTAGAAAAAACGAATGCAGAACTCGAACAACGAGTTGAAGAACGTACCGCAGATTTAAGGTTAGAAAAAGAACGTTCAGAACAATTATTATTAAATATTTTACCCGAAGCCATTGCTGAACAACTCAAACAAGATACAAAAGCGATCGCGTCTGCTATTGAAGAAGTGACGATATTATTTGCTGATATTGTCGGATTTACGCCGCTTTCTTCTAAAGTTCCTCCTATAGAATTAGTCGGTGTTCTCAATGAAATGTTCTCCATTTTTGATAATTTAGCTGAACAGAATGGATTAGAAAAAATTAAAACCATTGGGGATGCTTATATGGTGGTCGGAGGTTTACCCTTACCCAAACCCAATCATGCAGAAGCGATCGCCGATATGGCGTTAGGAATGCAAGCCGCCATGTCTCAATTTCAAGCTCCTTTAGAACGATTTAATATCGGCTCTCAATTTCAAATTAGAATAGGAATTAATACGGGTTCTGTCGTCGCAGGTGTAATTGGAATTAAAAAGTTTATTTATGATTTATGGGGAGATGCAGTTAATATTGCGTCTCGTATGGAATCTTCCGGTGAACCGGGTCGCATTCAAGTCACAGAAGCCACCTATGAACGAATTAAAGATCAATATCATTTTGAAAAACGGGGTAAAATTTCAATTAAAGGGAAAGGAGAAATGACCACCTATTGGTTAGTTGGTAAAAAATAAAGGTTGATTAGCGTTATAAACTATTTGAACCTGACGGGTTTGTCACCCCGCCAGCACTAATTCACTAAGGATAGCCCCTATGCCCAAACTGCGCGTTCGGGGTATGATTAAACTGTTTATTCTTCCTCTTGTTTTCCTAAATAAACTTCAATCACACGGGGGTCATTTTGGATTTCATCCATATCCCCTTGACACAATACCGAACCTTGATGCAAAACTGTTACTGTTCGAGCAATTTGTCGGACAAATTCCATATCATGTTCTATCACAATAATTGAATGACTTTCGGCTAACGCTAATAACAAATTGCCGACATTTTCCGTTTCTTCATCGGTCAGACCCGCTACCGGTTCATCCACTAATAATAAATCAGGAGATTGTGCCACTAACATTCCAATTTCTAACCGTTGTTTTTCCCCATGAGATAATAAGGCGGCGGGAAAATCAGCTTTAGCAATTAATCCAACGGTTTCTAACAGTCCCGCAACGGTTCTAATTTCTCCCCCAGTTGTGCGTTGAAATAAGGTAGGAAATACATTTTTATTGCGGTTACACGCTAAATCTAAATTATGTCTAACCGTTAAATTCAGATAAATTCTAGGGGTTTGGAATTTTCGCCCGATGCCAAAACAAGCAATTTGATATTCGGGCATTTTTCTAAGATTACGCCCTTTAAAAATTACCTGTCCTTCGGTGGGTTGAACTTTGCCCGTAATCACATCTAAAAACGTCGTTTTTCCGGCTCCATTGGGGCCAATAATTACTCGTAATTCCCCCACATCCATACTAAAAGTTAGATGATTGAGAGCTTTAAATCCATCAAAACTGACGGTGACATCGTTAATCTCTAAAATTTTAGCAGTCATGGTTTTAATCTTTGGTTATGTTATGTTCAAATTCTTCTCGTTCTAACTCGGTTTCCGGGTCTTCTTCTAAACTGGGATAGGTAATAACGACTTTGGGAAACCCGAATAAAGACCGAATTTTATCAAATCCAACGGTTCGCATCCATCCCACAATTCCATCGGGTAATACTGTCACCACAATTAGGAATAATGCTCCTTGGAAAAACAGCCAAACTTCGGGAAATTGTTCACTCAATACAGTTCTTCCTAACCGAACTAATAAGGTTCCTAAAATTGCCCCAACCAAGGTTCCTCGACCGCCCACGGCGACCCAAATCACCATTTCAATTGAAAAGGCAACATCCATGGCATTTGGGGTAATAATTCCGGTTTGGACAGTATATAATGCCCCTGCAATTCCAGCAAAAGCTCCTGAAATGGAAAAGACTAAAACCTTAAACCAAGTGGGATTATAACCGGAAAATCTCAGGCGAAATTCATCATCTCGAATGGCAATTAATAAATTACCAAACCGTCCACTGGTTAACCAACGACAAATTAAATAGATGGCAATTAAAAACAGAATGGTAATTTCATAAAACGCTAACTGAACCCCAGGAGAACCAACCACAAATCCGAAGATTTTATCGGTTTCCGTTTTTAACCCGTTGGTTCCGTTAATCAGTTGTTGTTGACCGTTAAAGAAGTTAAAGAAAACGATTAACGCGGCTTGGGTAATAATCGAAAAGTATACCCCTTTAATCCGGTTTCTAAAGACTAAATAGCCTAATAATCCAGCAACAATACCCGGAATGATAATGATGGCAAACAGGGTAAAGGGAAAGGAATAAAATGGTTTCCATAAACCGGGTAAATCATTCACGCCATAGAGGGTAAAAAATTCGGGAATTTCTCCAGGGGGAAGTTGCAATTTAATATACATGGCTAGGGCATAACCCCCTAAAGCAAAAAAGATGCCATGTCCTAAACTCAATAATCCCGTATATCCCCAAATTAAATCAATGCCTAATGCAGCAATTGATAATGCCAGAAATCGACCCAATAGTTGTAACCGAAAAATCGGTAAAATCAAGGGCATCAGAATCGCAAAAAATAAACTAAATCCAATAATTACTGCCCCTTCAATCAGCAGTTTTTGACGTTTCTGTTTTTTAGTTTTTGCTAGAATGCTAATCTCATCCTTCATAGTTCAGCCGTTCTCCCTTTCTGTGGAAAAATTCCTGATGGTTTGACTTGTAAAAAGGCAATAATTAACACGAACACCAAGACTTTTGCCATACTGGTTGTTGCAAAAAAATTAAAGAAATCAACGAAGAATGGCGCAGCATTGATGTTAGTTAATAATAAGGCTAAGGTTCCTGAACCAATTAAATAACTGCTGACACCAATAGCAAAGGCGGCAATTACGGCTCCTAAAAGATTTCCGACTCCTCCAACAACGACAACCATGAAGGTATCCACAATATAATTTTGTCCCGTATTAGGGCCAACTGATCCTAATAATGTAATCGCACATCCAGCAATTCCAGCAAGTCCTGAACCAATGGAAAAAGTCAGCGCATCAACGGTGCTTGTGGGAATGCCTAAACAAGCGCTCATGGTACGATTTTGAGTGACAGCGCGAATTCTTAACCCCCAATTAGATTGGTTGAAAAACCAATTAATTCCGATTAAACAAAGAATCGTTAAAACAATAATAAAAACACGGGAATAGGGGATTTGAAATGTTCCTAATTCTAAGCCTCCTCGCAGCCAAGGTGGAGCAGTTACATCGACGTTTCTGGCACTAAACCAAGGTTTCGCTAAAGCTTTTTGGCTTTGTCCAATAACTAATCCGACTGTTAAGGCTATTCCTGATGATAATAAAAACAAAACAGAAATCGCCCACTGTTGAATTTTCTGCCAATTAGTCTGACGACGCAGTACCCATAATCCTCCAAAAAATAGCAGACAAAAGATAATAATCCCCATCAGAAATGTGGTACTGATACTCCGAACCAATTGTTGCAAAATTAAACTCACACCCCAAGTGGCTAATAAAGTTTCTAAAGGTCTTCCATAAAGAAACCGAATCACACCTCGTTCTAAGGCTAATCCTGCTAAAGCCGTGACAATAAAGGCAATGGGAATCGCAAAAATAATATAGGTACTAAATAAAGGTTCGCCTAACGGTTTGAAGATATTTTGAACGACAAACGTTGTATAGGCACCTAACATAATCAGTTCCCCATGGGCGAGGTTAATCACACCCATAAGTCCAAAAACAATAGCGAGTCCTAATGCTGCCATTAACAACACCGAACCGATGCTAATTCCATTAAAGATGGCAATGAATAGGTCTTGCATTTTTTAGGAAAATCTGTAAATTGTAGCAGGGAATAGGGAAAAATTAGAAAGTCAAAGTCCCCCTTTTTCAGGGGGATTTCGGGGGATCTAATCTAGGATTAATTATGTCCCGTCAAGTTTATATTTTTCGCCTTTTTTGGGATCTGTCCAGTCACAACCAAAGCCTTTTGTTGCTGGCACAAATTGGTTCCAGGGAACGGGATCAACAGGGCCTTCTGTTGCCCAAACAATATTAAATAATCCATCATCTCTAACCTGTCCAATTCGCACAGTTTTAGAAATATGATGGTTCGGGAACATCGTGACTTGACCTTCTGGAGCATCCATACTTTGACCAACAGCCGCTAATCTAACTTTTTCTAAATCATCAGCCGTTCCCGCTTTTTCGACCGCTTGTTTCCACAAATACACCATAATATAAGCGGCTTCCATGGGGTCATTTGTGACTCGATCTTGTCCATATTCCGCTTTAAAAGCTTCTACCCATTTTTTATTAGCAGGAGTATCAACGGTTTGGAAATAATTCCAAGCTGCATAGTGACCTAAAAGGAATTCTTTACCAATTTGTCGCACTTCTTCTTCCGCAATACTCACCGACATTACAGGATACTGCTCAGGAGTCATCCCTGCACCCTGTAATTGTTTGAAGAACGCCACATTACTATCCCCATTGAGGCTATTAAAAATTACGCCTCCGTTGGGTAAAGCTTGTTTAATTTTGGTAATAATGGGGGTAACTTCCGTATTGCCTAACGGTAAGTAATCTTCGCCAACAGTTGTTCCACCAATGGCTGCTAATTGTTCTTTAATAATGGTGTTTGCAGTGCGAGGAAACACATAGTCTGATCCGACTAAGAAAAATTCTTTCCCTTTATTATCAAATAACCATTGAACAGCAGGTTCAATTTGTTGGTTTGGGGCGGCACCTGTATAAAAAATGTTTTTAGAACATTCTTGACCTTCGTATTGCACCGGATACCATAACATATGGTTTTTGGATTCAAAGACATCTTTTACCGCTTTACGACTAGCTGATGTCCAGCATCCAAACACCGTCACAACTTTATCTTGATCGATCAATTTTTGGGCTTTTTCGGCGAAGGTCGGCCAGTCAGAAGCCCCATCTTCAATTACGGCTTCAATTTGTTTACCGAGTACCCCACCATTGGCATTAATTTCTTTAATTGCTAATTTTTCGGCTTCAACAACGGTGGTTTCACTAATTGCCATTGTTCCACTCAAAGAGTGAAGAATTCCAACTTTAATGGTATCGCCACTTCCTGTGCTGGTACTTGCAGTTGTAGCGGTTGGATTGGGAGTATTTGCTGTTGTTGGGCTGGTGGTATTGACAGCAGAGTTAGCACAACCTTTGAGGAAAAAGGCACTTCCAAAGGCTGCCGAACCATACACTAAGAATTTGCGTCTACCTAATCTTTTTTTCACGATGACTATTTAGGTATTTAACTTAAAAAAATGGATGAAGAATAGGTCATTTTCTTTACCCTGTTAGCCAATAATATATCGGTTAACTTCCCCCATCGAACCGTAGATAAAAAAGCTTAAAAATGACCCATTAACTACGATTCGATCAAGATATGGTATGAACAATTTCCCATTCAGGCTTTGTATACTAAAGGAATTCTAAACTGTGAATTGTAATCTACAATACAAAATATCCAAAATTATTAAAAAGTTAATTATATTAACATGGATTTTTCCTGAAAACCTAAAATTTAACATCAAGAAAATAACGCGAGTATTGCTTTAACTTAACTCCCGAAAAAACCAGAGGCTTCTATTAAGAACCTCTTTTGTATTCAACAGTTGCATTGAAGATATGCAATTTAAGGATTATACAGCAGAACAGGCGTCTTGACCGTTGATATAGCACTTCCAAATGAGTTATAATAAATGTAAGGTTAGCAATAATCCTCCAAAGCTGGCAACGGAAAATGAATCTAATCAACGAAATAGACAATTTTATCAATCAGACAAAAGATCCTAGAGAAATTAAAAGAGCGATCGCTGTCAAACTCAAATTACAAGGGAAAGCCTACCGGGAAATTCAAGACTTATTACAAGTTATAAAGGATTTATTAGCCAGTGGAAAAATCGGGTTCTTGTGGAAGGAGTAGAGAGTTTAAAACTCCAATATAAAGGAAGAAAAGGCTATCTAAGTCCCGAAGATAAACAGAAAGTTATTGAAGAATTAAGGGAAAGAGATTGGTTAAGATTGTCTGATTTACAAGTTTTGTTAGAAAGGGAGTATGGAGTCGTGTTTCAATCCCATCAAAGTTATTATAGCTTGCTGGAAGAGGCTGGCATCAGTTGGAAAAAAAGCCAAAAGAAGAATCCGGCTAAGAATGAGCAGTTAGTCCAAGAGAAAAAGGAAGAAATTGAAAAAAAGTTAGCGAGTTGGAAAGAAGAAATAGAGGCGGGAAAGCTGACGGTGTTTATGATTGATGAATGTCATCTTCTCTGGGGAGATATTTTAGGGTATGTGTGGGGAAGAACAGATAGAAGAATAGAAATTCCGATCAAAAATCAAAAAGAAAGGCAAACTTATTATGGAGCTTTAGATTACCAAACGAAAGAATTTATTATCAAAGGTTATGCGGCGGGAAATACAGAAAATACCGTAGACTTTATCCAGTATTTACAGCAGCAAAATCCGGGGAAAAGGTTAGCTATAGTCTGGGATAATGCCACTTATCATTGTTCTCAAAAGTTTAGAGATTATTTAACTGAAGTTAATCAAAATTTATCGGAAGAAGAATGGCGGATTACTTGTCTAAATTTTGCCCCCAATGCACCTGAACAAAATCCTGTAGAAGATATTTGGTTACAAACCAAAAATTTCGTGAGAAAATTTTATCATTTATGCCCATCTTTTAAAGTAATTAAGTGGCTATTCGAGTTTTTCGCTCAGGGTCAAATTTTTGATTTCCCCAAAATTTTTATGTATGGGATTTTGCCACAACCTATTTAGGATTGCTATATCCCTCTTCTGTCACTCTCCGAAATCAACAAGTAATAAAAAGTAGAGTTATCCATTGGGAAAATAAGATTGAAATTGATTAATATTCTCAATTAATTTATGAAAACCCACTAATAAATGGCGGTCGGGAAAAATATCTAGCCACGGGACAATCAACCACAATATAATAGTAGGCTGAATTATTAAACGCAGATTATTTAAAACATTTTTCCATCCCTCTTTGTGATTCCATTGTTGATGAGTTGAGCAATCGGTGGTGTTTTTTTTGCTCTCAGATTCTCGGGGACTGCCTTGACTTAAAGACCGGAAAACTTCGGAGTTGAAACTAATCATTAAATACACACAGAAAATGATTTCCCACCATTTTTCTATATCGGGAAAATCCGTCAACCGATAATCAGTCCAACCCAGTTCTTGTTTACATTGTCGAAATCCATATTCCACCCATGTTCTTAACCCGTATAAATTACCTAATGTCTTTTTCATCTGGCTTCTCTTCTCTGTTAAATTTGTCATGACAAACGAAGTTGATGTTTCTGGCATCGTTTCTGGATCTGTGGTAATTTCCCAATAGGTTCTTGTACTTCTTTTCCCAAATATGATTTCTCTAATATATCTGGTTTCTGATTCTTGATTGCTAAAAATCCTCTCAAATTTACACCATTTGTTGGCTCTAACTTTCTGCTCGCTTGACATCCAGACTCCATGATTACTTCTTATTGCTAGTACCCAAGGAATTTGAAATTGATCTAATGTACTGATAAACGAACTACTTTCACCATAAAGGCTATCTGCTAATACCAATTCAATCTGAAATCCCCAATCAACCAATTCTGTTAGAATTTCTGATGCGATTTCAATCTTAGTTTTGTAGACATCTCCTTCTTTTAATGTTCCTTTGGGTTTAAATACTCTAAACACTAAAGGAAAGGTTATATTTTTATAAACACCGTAAGCATTAACTGATACTATTCCCCGATCTGTTTTGCCCACACTTCCCAAGTATTGTCTAGCTATATAGTCGGTTTTTTTTCCCTTTCTCCTATCTCCTGTCTCATCAATTATTACTATAATCTTCTCTCCTTTCAATGCTTTTAGAGTTCGGGCTAATCTTCTTTCCTTTAATTCCCTTGCTGACCAAGGCGAATTGGCTAAGAAATGATGCAGTGATTGTGGCGACCTAATTCCTACTATTTTAGCAATTTCCGGTAAAGATTTTCTCGGAATTGGTGAGATAATTCCTAGATGTAAGTATTTAAAACATTCGTAACTTCTCACTTCTGGGAATAGGTCTTTATAACCTTGACAATATTCATCAATCACTGAAACTGTTGGTTGTGCATCTCGGGCTAAATGTTTGATCATCTGTAATTCTACATCCATTACCCTATCCCCCTTCTAGCTACCCATCTGGTTTATTTTCTAATTTTACTCCTCGGAGACTGACAGAAGAGGGATATCCCTCTTCTGTCACTCTCCGAAATCAACAAGTAATAAAAAGTAGAGTTATCCATTGGGAAAATAAGATTGAAATTGATTAATATTCTCAATTAATTTATGAAAACCCACTAATAAATGGCGGTCGGGAAAAATATCTAGCCACGGGACAATCAACCACAATATAATAGTAGGCTGAATTATTAAACGCAGATTATTTAAAACATTTTTCCATCCCTCTTTGTGATTCCATTGTTGATGAGTTGAGCAATCGGTGGTGTTTTTTTTGCTCTCAGATTCTCGGGGACTGCCTTGACTTAAAGACCGGAAAACTTCGGAGTTGAAACTAATCATTAAATACACACAGAAAATGATTTCCCACCATTTTTCTATATCGGGAAAATCCGTCAACCGATAATCAGTCCAACCCAGTTCTTGTTTACATTGTCGAAATCCATATTCCACCCATGTTCTTAACCCGTATAAATTACCTAATGTCTTTTTCATCTGGCTTCTCTTCTCTGTTAAATTTGTCATGACAAACGAAGTTGATGTTTCTGGCATCGTTTCTGGATCTGTGGTAATTTCCCAATAGGTTCTTGTACTTCTTTTCCCAAATATGATTTCTCTAATATATCTGGTTTCTGATTCTTGATTGCTAAAAATCCTCTCAAATTTACACCATTTGTTGGCTCTAACTTTCTGCTCGCTTGACATCCAGACTCCATGATTACTTCTTATTGCTAGTACCCAAGGAATTTGAAATTGATCTAATGTACTGATAAACGAACTACTTTCACCATAAAGGCTATCTGCTAATACCAATTCAATCTGAAATCCCCAATCAACCAATTCTGTTAGAATTTCTGATGCGATTTCAATCTTAGTTTTGTAGACATCTCCTTCTTTTAATGTTCCTTTGGGTTTAAATACTCTAAACACTAAAGGAAAGGTTATATTTTTATAAACACCGTAAGCATTAACTGATACTATTCCCCGATCTGTTTTGCCCACACTTCCCAAGTATTGTCTAGCTATATAGTCGGTTTTTTTTCCCTTTCTCCTATCTCCTGTCTCATCAATTATTACTATAATCTTCTCTCCTTTCAATGCTTTTAGAGTTCGGGCTAATCTTCTTTCCTTTAATTCCCTTGCTGACCAAGGCGAATTGGCTAAGAAATGATGCAGTGATTGTGGCGACCTAATTCCTACTATTTTAGCAATTTCCGGTAAAGATTTTCTCGGAATTGGTGAGATAATTCCTAGATGTAAGTATTTAAAACATTCGTAACTTCTCACTTCTGGGAATAGGTCTTTATAACCTTGACAATATTCATCAATCACTGAAACTGTTGGTTGTGCATCTCGGGCTAAATGTTTGATCATCTGTAATTCTACATCCATTACCCTATCCCCCTTCTAGCTACCCATCTGGTTTATTTTCTAATTTTACTCCTCGGAGACTGACAGAAGAGGGATATTTAGGATTGCTATAGTTATGAAATAAGAGCAATAAAACGAGCTTGTTGAAAGCGGCGATCACAAATTATACTATTATTTTCACAACTAACTTCAACCTCATCAATCCAGGCTTTTTGTAAATTAAAGCCATGTAATTGTAACTGAATTTGCTGATATGAAAAAGCATAATCTCCTTGTTGTTCCCAGGTCAATGTCATTGAATTTCCGTTTTCCTTCATCCCATCTCCTGAAGAATCAATAGGATCTGACTCAGTTGCTGCTAGTAAGTTAGGAAGTAGTTGATTGGTTGTTGCTGAGGTGAAACTGGGTTGAAGTTGAAAGTGATCGATTCTTGACGCTTCATATCCATCTCCTGCATCACTATATAATAGTCCTTGAGCGTTTCTTTCACGGGTGGGATAGAGATGTAAGATTAAGGTTTTTTCCTCTTCCATTGGGATAATACTTCCGGCTTTTATTAATAAAGGAATTTGTTCTAAGGGAGCATCAAATTCAACAGTTTGGGAACCTGTTAATTTCTGATCATCCCAAAAATGATACCATTCTCCTTCGGGTAAATAGACATTGCGCGATCGCATTCCGGGTTCATAAATCGGACAGATCATTAAAGCATTTCCCAATAAAAACGCATCATCAATATCCCATAAATTACTATCCGTTGGATCAAGCCAAAATATGGGACGCACTGGGGGATATCCTTGTTGATGAGTTTCCCAAGTTAAGGTATAAATATAGGGAATTAATCGATAACGTAATTTCAAGAATTCGCGTAAAATACTTAACGTTGGTTCTCCATATATCCAAGGGGTTCGATGTTCGACGTTATTAGAAGAATGGGTGCGATAAAACATCATAAAAGTTGACATTTGAAACCAACGTAAATACAATTCTGCGCTAGGGTTTCCTTGAAAACCTCCGGTGTCTGAACCACTATAGGGAATACCCGATAATCCTAACCCAATAACTGTTGAAATGGTTTGACGTAAAGCCGCCCAACTCGACTCAATATCCCCCGTCCAAACCCACGCATAACGTTGTAAACCTGCCCACCCGGCACGAGATACAATAAAAGGGCGATGATGGGGTCGAGATTGACATAAACTTTCAAAAGCGGCGGAGGATTGTAACATTCCATAAACGTTATGAATTTCTCGATGATCTCCGCCTCGACCTTCAACAAAATGGCGAGTTACTTTAGGTAATGAACGATCTCCCCACGCAATAAAAGCCGCAGGTTCGTTCATATCATGCCAAAACCCTCCAACTCCAACTTCTAATAAATATAAATATTGTCGTGTCCACCAACGGCGTACCATTGGATGGGTAAAATCAGGAAAAACTGTCCATCCTGGCCATACCGGGGCGACGACTAATTCACCGTTGGGATATTTACAAAAAGCATGAAGAATTTGCCCTTGTAAAAACATTTGATTATGGCGAGTATATTTAATTCCAGGGTTGAGAATACTAATAAATTTAACGCCATGAACTTCGAGTTCTTGAATAAACCGTTTTAAGTCAGGAAATCGTTTGGGATCAATCGTAAAAGCTTGATAATCTACCATGACATCAATATCAAGATGAATGGCACTTAAAGGTAAATCATTTTTTTCAAAATTACGATAGGTTTCTCTGACTTGGGTTTCAGTTCCAAACCCCCAACGAGAATGATGATAGCCTAATGCCCAACGGGGAGGAAGGGGAGAATGTCCGGTTAATTCGGTGTAATTTTCTATTAATTTAGGGAGAGAACCTAGGGTGAAATAGTATCGCAATGCACCGCCACTAAAATTAGCTGTTGCTGTGTCTGAAAATTGAAAAATTGCTTCATGAGGATTTTCATAAAAAATTAAATAACTCCCTTGTTCATGTAATCCTAAATAGAGGGGAATACACAAATACATGGGGTCAGAACCCGGACTATATTGTCCGGCTGCATCAAAATTCCACATTCTAAATTTTTTCGGTTCTGCGGTGGGTTCCCCTTTTTCATTGATTTCTTTTGCTAATCGTAAATTTAAGGGAAATGAACGTTCTCCTAACCCATAAATATGTTCTTCAGGTCGTAAATTAGCTCGATGTATCCATTGTTCATTTAACTTTTCTGGAGGGTATTCTTCGCGGATTAATTGGTGTTGATGATCGAAAAATTTAAGATGACCTTCATCTTGAACCTGGATCGTTAATGTTGCGTTTGGAGAGGTAACAGTCCAAGTATTTTCGACTTGATTTAAAATTGGTTCTAGGATTTCCCAGTCGTGACGTTCAATACCATAAGGATAAGGTAGAATAGTCGGTTTCCAGGTAATTCTGACAAAATCATCGGTTAAAAAGGTTAGTTCTAATTCTGCTTTCTCAAAATAAAATATTGTGCCTGTTTCTGTGTTTGCTGCTCTTAATAATTTCCCTGGTGTATCTCCCGTTTCTGAGGAGTGAGGTTGTAGTGGGGAAATATTGCGGTCAGCGCGATCGCGTTTATAAGAATATAAGATAGCTTGAGGGGTGTAGGTTAAATAAATTAAATTGACCCAGAAAAATTTCCATTTTAAGTATAATTTTTTGAGAAATATTTTCATTTTATTAAAATAAAAAACTTTATGGATAAAAGAATCAAACGCTCACCTATTTTAACAATGGAAAAACTGGGGACACCCCTATAGCCCCCAGGCATAGCCTGTTGATAAATTTTTCAAGGTTTAACATCCTTAAGCTGCTTTTGGTATTTGTTGATCTTGAAATGCGGGCTGGGGAGTGGGTTCTAATTTCCAACCTGCTTTAAATAATTTTTGATAGGTAGCCCACCCTTTAGAACCACCTGGAATAGGATAATCAGGAACAGAATAATTAGCCATTAAATAATAAGGAACCCAAGGTTTATTGACATCAAGGCGCAAATGTAAAATTTTTTTGCCATCGCCTCCACACCGGGAGAGCCAACACATTTGTCCAGTCATAATTGACTCCTTTTTTAATTAGAATCTTGATTGAAATCAAGGTTAAACCATCACACGTTCTCTAAATCCTTACTTTTATTCTGTTTTAGGGAAAATCAATTGACCTCTACATAAGGTTTGATTTATCTAGGAAAATAAATCTATCTTGCTGGGTAATAGAGAATTAATATAAAGGTAATTCTTTTGCTCGTATGGATGTGAAGCAAAAATTCACTGGTATCAAGCCCACAGCAAAGGTGCGATCCTTTGGGGTTTGCAGTAAAATAAATTAATCAAGGAGTTTAGTCACAATGCTTTACTCATTACAGGAGTGAAAAACTATGACAGCCTTAGCTCAAGAGATTCTTAATACTTTTGATAGTTTGGCTGACGCAGAGCAACTTGAGATTGGGCTAGAAATCTTGAGGCGGCTCGTCCATTTTGACTTTCCACCATTGACAGATGAAGACTTTATCTTAAATGCTGAAGAGTTATTCTTAGCATTAGATCAACAAGAAATTGATTATGAATAGTCCTGAGCGTGGCGAAGTCTGGCTTGTCAATCTGGGCTATGTGGCAAAAGTTAGACCATGCTTAGTGGGAGATTAGGGTCATTCCTCATCTAGTTTAGCTTGTAGTACATCCATTCTGGGATTAACCCATCTTTGATGCCAATAAGTTACTAAGTCTTTTTGTGTAAATTTTTGCCACACGACAGAACTTGTCTCTCCTAATAAATATTCTTTCCAATTTTCTGCTAGTGGACAACGATAGTATGCTCTCTGCCAACCAATGCTTAACATATCTTCTGATAATCCAAGTTCTCTTAGTCCCCTTTTTAAGATACGCATTTTCCAATTAGGCCCCTTTCCATATTTGTATGTTTCAAAAACTTCCGGTGGTACAACTTGCTTAATTAGTTCCCAACTTCCATTTGCTGTTATATGAAGATGACTTTGACCTTTAGTGTAATCGACAAATTCCCAGTTAATCAAGCGATTATAAATTGCTGACTTTCCGAAAGCTCCTAGCGTATCAATATAAACAAGATCGGATTTTTTATTTTCTCCTGTAATAAGAGAAGATTTATTCTTATATTTTCTATAAAAGTCTTGACGCACTGTTGGAAACATTACAGCAAGAGCAACTAATTTTGAGGCAAGCACTCGATTGTAGGGAGGGATTGCTCCTAAAATATAGGCTGTCATACAGTTATACAGCCGTTTCAATTTCTGATTTTTTGTCCAATTAATAGAATTTTCATCTCGTACTCCCAGACCAATTACAGGGTCACAAAGTCCAATAATCCCGATCAATTTATGATTTTGGCTATCAAAAACAAAATATCGAATCCGTCTACCATAACCATTTGTAACGGGTATCGACCAGTGAGATATAGCATAGGCCCATAATTTTTGATGTTCTGCTATGGGTTCAACAACAACAAGATATGGATCTATTTTAGATATATTAATATCTGAAGGTTCTGCCAAATACTTCTGAACTTTTTCTTTATATTGTTGACCCTTTAAGTTGGTTTGTTCAGAGAGTTTTCTTTGGACTTCTCTAAAATCATTGGGGTCATCTACAATAATTTTTTGATTATCTCGATCCCAAAAGACTCCATAATCTTCTAGGTGTTGGATAATCTGTTCTTTAATCAGGAGTTTCTGATCAATTGTACAAAAATCATTATTTTCCATTAATTAAATTTAGATTCTCTATAAACTTTGGATTCTACAAGCTTTTCAAATTCAGTTACTCGTACAGGAAGGGCAAAAGCTTGATCAGATGAAACCATGTAGAGATTACCCGCAATAGTCTCACGCTGAATAAAGTTTGATATCACCCCATCATAATTGATATTAGACTTGACCAGTGCCTTAATATCGTCAGAATTTCCCATATGAAAAGCAAAGAAATTTTCTGCTTGGGTTCTAATTTCATCAGAGATAGCAGATGGGCGTTGTGTTACAGCAACTAATCCCAGTCCGAATTTACGTCCTTCTTTGGCAACTCTAACAAATGGATTGGCATTACTCTTAACGAATTCCTGAGATAAAACATTTTGGGCTTCTTCTACAAAGACGACGGCTTTGATCACTTCATCCGGTTGATCTGAAGTAAATTTCTCTTTATTACTTTCAAAAAGTTTACGAACCAGAATCGTAGAAATAATACTAGCTTCCATATTATCTTTCAAGGACAGATCGATAATAACAGTCTTTCCTTGCTTCAAATACTTGAATACATCTTCTACGAGGTTTGACGACCTAGAATGTAAATGTCCCTCATCAATGAGATAACGAATTCTTTTTCTGATTGCTGCAATTGTGGTTCTAGCAGAAGCTTCTTTCTTAGCATCAAAGAAATCAGGAAAATCTTTATGAAGTTTTTGTGGCTCACTAACATAGCTGTCAATATTTTCGATAAAGTTAGATACACCATCTTCATCAAGGTAGAGAAGAAAGGCTTTCATTACTTCAGAAAAACCACCACCAAAATTCAATATATCCCCTACTGCTAAGTGCCTGTGCATATTGAGCGTAACTTTGCCACCGTCAGTAAATCGATTCTGTTTTTGATAAGTGTCTGGTAACTTTTTGTCGGTATACACAACAACATTATTGCGGATTGAATTTTCATCTATATCTCCCAATCCGTATGTAGCTGTGCCACGCAAAAAATATTCGCCGTTCAAATCAAAAATCAACTTTCCATAGGAATTATCACGAGTCATATGGTAAAGCAATACCTTAACAAGATTAGTTTTGCCAAAGCCTGATTGAGCAAATACCATTGTGCGTTTGTTTCGCAATTTATTAATTTGGAAAAGGATAGGCCCCTTGTCCTTAAAAATAGTTTCTCCTACACAAAGATATCCAATGTCAACGCCATTTTCATTAGTTTTATTGAGAATTGACTCTATTTCTCGTTTGTTTAGATGTCTTGCAATATAAGAAACTGTAGGCAATTTCCTAACGGCCGTTGTGAAAGCAATGGTAGAGCCACTATCTGTAAATGTTCCTAGAATCCGAACTTTATAGGTGTAACTGAACATTTTCTGTTTGTCTCGCTCAGAAAGCTCTCTTTCTGCAATTCGAGCATAATGTACTGCTACTAATGTTTTTTCCTGCGACTTAAAGATAGGATCTTCATCATAAATTTCTGCTTCGACCCTAGCAAGATATTTTGTATTTCCTTCATCTTTGGGTGTCAGAACAATAAAGTCGCCAGTTTGTGGACTAGCTTTAGCATCCTCATAAGATGAGTATATCAATAGGGCATCTTCAGTTGTCTTCTGCCCATATAAAACACCAAAATCTACTTTTCCCATTGCGTTCGCTCCTAAAATCTGTCGTGTGTGTCTAAAAATAGATTTTCAATATCAACGTTATCCATTCTCTGATCCTTATAAAGAGAGTATTTAAGGCGAGCAATTATCTCATCTTTAAAATTTCTTTTCAAGGATATGAAATTATGTACTTCACATAATGGGTAGGGATAGCCAAGAATATAGTGTTCTTGTGTAAGCCGAGTTAGCTCCTTAAATATTAACTCAAGTTCTTCCCTACATCTTTCAGGCGAACCTGCTCGGATTTGTGGAATGGCATCAAAAATATTCACATCAGCGATAAGCCAGTCATAGTTTTGGAGCTTTTCTACATAATCTAATCTAGCTGCCATAAATAGCCCAAATCCTCTTCCTCCAATAATTGATTTTTTAATAAACATATCTCCCTGATATGCTGCTTTAAGAACCGCATCTGGAATTTCAAACCAGCAGCAGAGCTTTTGGCGTTTGGAGTCTGTTTGTACAAAAGGATACTCATACTTAAGCTGATCTTGCAGATAATTATCAATTTGTCTGAATGTATAAGCCAGTTCCATTTTAACTGGAGATTGCTTAGTCACAGAAACTATCTTTATCTGTTTTTTATGAGCATACTCTCCCAAATTTACTAAGTATTCCTGCTTTATTTGGACAGGACGTAATGTACCATCTCTTAAAATAAAATCGCCCGCTTTTGTTTCGGGGCGATCAATCACTTCCAAAATCAGTGCAATTTCTAGGACTTCCTGGCAGAATCCGAGCAGCTTTGATAAATTTGTACAAATTGCTTCTTTTTTAAATGAAAAAATCTTTTCTGGTGAGTCGTTGAGAAAGTTTAATAAATATTTGACTGGCTCTAAATTTAGAAATTCATCATAAATAGCATTTAAGTGATTTTCATTTGTGATTAAAATATTTTGGGGATAATATGCCTGTCCCAATACAACGGGATCGTCTGATGAATTCATCCTAATTTGCTTACCTCGATGAAAGCAAATGTAACCAGCAGCATAAATTGCTATGGCTAAACCATTATAAAACTGCTCACTGTTGTAGCTACCATCTATCGCATAGAACCTCCTATCGCTATCATCAATTTGGTCAAACTGGATAATTTCAAAGATTTGAGGCGTTTTTATATTCCCTTCATGTCCAATCACAGGAATACCATGATCTTTATTACTTCTGGTATTAATGTGTTTAGCAACTAGCTCGATAGCACTATCGGGGATCTGTTTTCCAGCCATATCTTACTTGTAATAGTTTTATACCAAAGAAAATCTATTGTAACAGTCGCTGCCCTGACATTCACATGATCGCTCTACACATTCAGCCCTGCAATCTAACCACGAGATAGGTTGTCTGTCAACTCCTATGCTTTCAATCTTAAAAGATCAGGAGCTAAGAGTATCAGAGATGGCAGCCTTGCATATCCCAACCCTCCAAAATTATAGAAACCGGGTTTCGGTATTGGGTTGTTGTGTTACCCGAAACTCACGATCTGCCTCTCTAAAAAATGCTATTATGGAATTAATCTAAATCATTAAAAAACGGGCTTGAGAGCATTTTAATTATTATGATTCAAGAAATTAATGCCATATTTGATGGTAAATCCCTGCAACTGGAATCTCCCTTAAACCTGGATATAGGTACAAGGGTTAAAATTATTGTTGAAACTATATTACCTCAAGAAAAACCCCAAAAAACATTTTTTGAAACCGCTCAATCTTTACAGCTACAAGGGAATCCAGATTGGTCTGAGAAAATTGATCAGTATTTATATGGGGAAACTGTTTCTGATCATGAATGAAGTTTTTTTAGATACTTCCTTTGCGATTGCGCTTTCTTCAATTATGGATCAACATCATGCACGGGCTGTTCAATTGGCTGCTCAACTGCAAGCTAGTCAAGCCCGTTTAGTTACTACTCAAGCTATTTTACTAGAAATTGGTAATGCACTTTCTAAATTAAAATATAGAATGGCTGCAATCCAACTATTAGAATCTCTTGAAGCTGATCCCAGTGTGGAAATTGTCTTGTTGACTCATGATTTGTATATGGCTGCATTCAATTTGTTTAAACAGCGAAAAGATAAAGAATGGGGTTTAGTCGATTGTCTGTCATTTATCGTTATGGGAAATCGAGGAATTACGGATGCACTAACCGCCGATACTCATTTTCAGCAAGCTGGGTTTCGAGCATTACTCAAAAACTAGACCATTCTAGTTAGATACATACTATAATAAAAGATTGGTGCAAAAAATTTTATGCGGAGAAGAAGTTAGATGGCTCGATATAGAGGCCCCCGTCTGAGAATCGTTCGTCGTTTGGGCGATTTACCCGGATTAACCCGGAAGACCCCCAGAAAGGCCTATCCCCCTGGACAACACGGTCAAGCCCGTCGCAAACGTTCAGAATATGCGATTCGGTTAGAAGAGAAGCAAAAACTGCGCTATAACTATGGTGTGTCTGAGCGCCAACTATTACGCTATGTCCGTAAAGCTCGCCGCGCCTCTGGTTCTACGGGTCAAGTGTTGCTGCAACTGTTGGAAATGCGTTTGGATAATACCATTTTCCGTTTAGGAATGGCCCCTACAATTCCGGCGGCTCGTCAGTTAGTCAGTCATGGTCACGTTACCGTTAATGGTCATCGCGTGAACATTCCTAGCTATCAATGCAGACCGGGCGAATTAATTGGGATCAGAAATACTGAAAAATCCCGTGAACTGGTAAAAGCCAATTTACAATATCCCGGTTTAGCCAACGTTCCTAGCCATTTAGAGTTAGATAAAGAAAAATTAACTGCGAAGGTGAATAGCGTCATTGAACGGGAATGGGTGGCTTTACAAATTAACGAACTGTTAGTGGTTGAATATTATTCACGTCAAGCCTAAGAGTTCCTCACCGTTCTATTTTATGTGGGGCGTTATCGGCTAAAAATAACGTACCCCACCCGGTTATTATTAAACCCTAAATCCAAAATCAATCAGGCTGCTATCCCCCAATTTGGGACATGGTTCGAGAGTAATTTCCTGTTGTACCAGAGTCCCGTTGTTTAAAATTAATATCGGGTTTAATTGTTAATAGGTTATTCACCTGTTCTCGTAACTCCTCAAACGTCACATTTTGACGCAGAGGAGTTTTTAAGTCAATTTGTCCGGTTTCATTGAGTAAACAAGGCCGTAACCAGCCATCAGCCGATAATCTCATGCGGTTACAGCGATCGCAAAAACATTCTGACATCTGACTAATAAATCCTAATGTTCCTTTCGCCCCCGGAATTTGAAAGACATCCGCAGGGCCGTTTCCCCTCACCTGTGCAGTTTCTAATCCCCATTTTTCTCGAATTTGTTGTCTTAATTCTTCTGAAGAAATCCAACCGCGATCAGCAAATAAATCGTTATTTCCAATGGGCATAAATTCAATAAATCTAACGTGCCATTGTCGTTCAATTGTTAATTTTGCTAACTCCAAAACCTCATGATCATTCACCCCAGGAATTACCACAACGTTTAATTTTAAAGGATTAAAACCCACCTCATAAGCAGCTTGTATTCCCTCCCAAACCTGTTGCCATCGGCTGCGTCCTCGGTTGCCGATAATTTGATCAAAAATATCAGGATCAAGGGAATCTAAACTAATATTAATCCGTCGCAGTCCAGCTTTATATAGATCCTCTGCCATTCCTGCTAATAAAAAGCCATTAGTTGTCATCGCCACATCTTTTGTTTCAGGAAAGGCGTTAATTTGTTTGACCAACTCTACCACCCCCGGACGTAATAAAGGTTCACCTCCGGTTAACCGAAATCGAGTAAACCCAACGGGGATAAATACCTCTCGCAACAGCGTTAATAGTTCATCCAGAGTCAACAAATTCTGTTGCAGGATATAATCAATTTCTGCTCCTTCGGGCATACAATATTGACACTGGAAGTTACAACGGTCAATCAAACTAATGCGAAGATAATCAACAAGGTTCATGGAATTTTAGGAGAATAACAGAATATTGTTCTTTCTGTATTATGTCGAATTTTTCTATTGAGGAAACACGAATTAATGATATAAGTATCTATTGAAGGCTGAGAGCGAGTTTTTAAATTCCAATGACACCAACTCAACCATCAGGACAAACCGGAGGAAGACCAACAGGTTCTCCAGCTAAAATTCGAGTTCATGATGATGTCGATACCATTCGCGGTAAATGCCGAGAAAATGAGTCAGCTATAATTTTAGCAAATGCCGGGTATAATGTAGAACAAAACCCTGCTATATCTGGTGATAAAGAGCCTGATTATAAAATAGAAGGTAGGATTTTTGATTGTTATGCTCCATCAACTGCCAATTTCTACAATATTATTGAAACAATTCGGAGTAAGGTAGAAAGAAAACAAGCTAGTCGGATTATTCTAAATCTAGCAGATAGTAAAGTTTCTGTTAAGAATCTCAAACAGCAGCTTATTGAAAGTTCTATTGAAGGTTTAGAAGAGATTATAATTATAACAAAGGATGCTCAGATTATTCCATTCTTTCCTTTTTAAAATTCAGGAGGAATTAGTTAATGTCATTAGATTATGAACTCAGACTAGAAACAAATTTTAATTCTAATAATATCTACGATATTTTATCTAATCAATTCGATTTGCAACCTGGGGAAGACCAACGATTATTTAATTCTGGAATTATTATTGGCGTTTCCCCGGAAAAACCAGCAACACAATATCTAATGCTAGAAAATTACGGATTTAAGCCAACAATTGATGTATGGTTTCGTCTCAAACATCAAGATGAAAAAATCTTAGGTAAACAAACTCTCTTGAATGTTTCAATATTATTATTAAGTCAAATTTCAGGAGATGCGGTACTATTATTTAATAGCGAAAAAACAGTTTTACAACGAATTAGCGGAGTTTTGATTTTTAATCAAAAACCTGAAACATGGCAGGATTCAGAATTATCTCAAGTTGAACTTAATTATCATGTTAAACCCTTAAAATCCCCCTTACTGGGTGATCCTTCCCCTAAAATTGCGATTCAACCTGCTATTTACTCTCGTTTACAAGCATTGGCAATTTCGCAAGGAAAATCTTTAAAACAGTTAACAAATGATGTATTAAAGGCAGGTTTAATAAATGAATAAAAAAAATTAAGTTATGAAAAAAGTTTTAGTCACGGGTGGAACTGGATTTTTAGGTCAGAAATTAGCGTTGAGATTGCATTCTTTAGGTCAGGATGTGACAATTTTAGGACGTAACTTAATTATAGGCGATTGCTTACAACAATTAGGACTTAAATTCTTACCCGTTGATATTACAAATTCTGATGCTATATTATCAGCAATGTCTGGACAAGAAGATGTTTTTCATTGTGCGGCTTTATCTTCTCCCTGGGGACGAGAAGAAGAGTTTTATAAAACGAATGTTATCGGAACTCGGAATATTATTGAAAGTTGTTTCACTCATCATGTCAGACGTTTAATTTATGTTTCTACTTCGGCGGTTTATTTTAATTTAACCCATCGCTTTAATATTAAAGAAACCGATAATTTAGTTCAAAATCCTATCCATCCTTATATTAAAACAAAGCAATTAGCAGAACAAGAAATTAATCGTGGGTTTCAACAAGGTTTACCTGTGATTTCTATTCGTCCGCGTGGTATTTTTGGCGCTGGGGATACGGTGATTTTTCCCCGACTATTAAAAGTAAGTGAAACAACGGGTATTCCATTAATTAATGGAGGAAAGGCGATCTTAGATATGACTTATGTTGATAATGTTGTGGATGCGTTATTATTGTGTCAAACTGCACTGGATCAACAATTAGGAGAATATTTTAATATTACCAATGGAGAACCGATGGAATTATTAGCCTTATTAGAAAAATTATCACAAAAATTGAATATTTCCTTAAAGTTTAAACCTTTACCCTACGCGATCTCATACACTTTAGCAACGGGGATGGAATGGTTTTATCAATCTTTTTTACCCAGTCGAGAACCTGCTTTAACGCGCTATACTCTAGGATTATTAGCTTTTAGTCAAACTTTGGATATTACATCGGCTAAAATCCAGTTAGGGTATAAACCTCAAATTTCCATTGAAAAAGGTTTAGATGAGTTTGTTAGATATTGGAAATCTTTATAAAATAAGGTTAAAGTACAACAACAGAATATGGTAGAAATTACATTTTTGAAGGCGGGATATTGTACACACCCTGAAGCGATGGTACTTCCGGGGGAAAGTTGGAAATCGATAATTTTCCCGGCGTTATTTGCTTTAATTCGTCATCCTATGGGGTGGATTTTATTTGATACGGGATATTCTGAACGGTTTTATCAAGAAACACAGCATTTACCCCAAAAGCTTTATGCTTTATTAACCCCGGTTTATTTAAAACCTCAAGAAACTGCGATTTCTCAACTCAAACAGTTAGGAATTGAACCGGAGGAGATTCAATATATTATTATTTCTCATTTTCATGCGGATCATATTGGGGGATTAAAAGATTTTCCTCAAGCAGAATTTATTTGTTTTCAGTCGGGTTATAATACGATCAAAAATACACAGGGTTTGAGGGCATTAAAAGCTGGTTTTTTAGCAGGTTTAATGCCTGATAATTTTGAAGAACGAGTCATTTTTGCGGACAATAATCAGGCTATAAAATTACCTGAAACTTTGACTCCCTTTGAACAGGGTTTTGATGTGTTTGGAGACGGTTGTTTAATTGCCATTGAATTACCGGGTCATGCCGTTGGACAACTGGGGTTATATTTAACAGATAATAACGGAAAACAGTATTTTTTAATTGCGGATGCTTGTTGGTTAAGCCGTGCCTATCAAGAATTAATTTATCCTCAACGCATTGCTGATTTATTGTTTGCAGATAAAACGGCTTATCGAGAAACCCTGAAAAAAATTAATCAGTTATATCGAAATAATCCTCATCTTAATATTGTTCCATCCCATAGTTCAATAGATTAGCAGAAATAGCTTAGTTTCTATCTAACTTTTTAACGGAATTGTAATTAAAAACTCGGTTCCGACTCCTAAGCTAGAAAAACAATTGAGTTCTCCCTGATGTTTATCCGTGACTAAATGATAAGCCAAAGATAATCCTAAACCTGTTCCTTTTCCCTGTATGTGTGAGGTCATCAACGGGTCAAAAATACTTTTACATTCAACTTCTGACATTCCAATTCCATTATCAGAAATCGAGATAGCAACGGTATTTTTATCCGGTAAATAGGTACGAATGATAATCTGAGGTTGAGTGGTTAAATCTCCTTTAGAACTGGTTGCTTCTAACTGATCAATGGTATAGGTGAGTAAATTCATAAACACCTGATTCAATTGTCCGGCGTAGCACTCCACTTTCGGTAAAGCACTATATTCTTTAATTAAGTTAATACTCGGTCGTCCCGCTTTAGCTTGCAGACGATTTTGTAAGATTAAAATTGTACTATCTAACCCTTCATGAATATCAACAGATTTCATTTGAGCTTCATCTAAACGAGTGAAATGACGCAGCGATCGCACGACATCCCGAATTCGTTCTGACCCGACTTTCATCGATTCTAAAATTCTCGGTAAATCCTGTTTTAAAAAGCTCAAATTCATCTCTTCTATTTCATCAGCAATTTCAGGAATAATCTGAGGATAATGCTGTTGATATAAAGTTAATAACTTCATTAAATCCTCAATATAATTTTTGGCATGGGCAATATTTCCTGAAATAAAATTCACGGGATTATTAATTTCATGGGCAATTCCCGCCACTAACTGACCCAAACTTGACATTTTTTCCGTTTGAATCAGTTGGGTTTGAGTGCGTTGAAGCTGATTTAAAATCGCTTCTAATTCTGCTCGTCGTTTAGCTTCTTGTCCTTCACTTTGGCGTAAAGCCTCTTCCATTTTTTGTCGTTCTGTAATATCTAATCCGACGAAAACCGCCGCTGATCCGCGATGATATTTTTGAGCAACAATTAAATAGGTGTAAGGAACGCCACGAACATTAGCCGTAATTTCCCTAGAGCTTTTCCAAGCATCTTGGGCAAAAAATTCATAGACAAATTCATTAAATTTAGGGCTATTTTGCAGAAATCCGACTTCTTTCCCGACAAATTCTTCCGCCGGAACATTGTAAGAATTGGCTAAATGGCGATTGACCCCTAAATATTTTAAATCAGAACTAATCCAAGACACTAAACCCGGTACAGCATTCAACACCGCTTCTAATTGATCTTTGGATGCGACCACCGCAGAGGATGTGGCTTTTCGGTCAGAAATATCCGTCGCAAAACCACAAATTAATGGGGAACAGAGAACACAGGCTGAACCAAATTCCGTTTGAACGGTTAAGTCGGGTTTAGTAGACTGTAATTCTAAATAATTAATGGTAAAATCAACTGGAAAAATAAAACCAGATTTTTTTTGATGACGGGACTCAAAAGTTAATGATCCTTTTTGCTGTAATTCTTGGCAATATTCTCCCCAAATGACAGGGGTTAAATCTCGATCAATATCATGAATATTCAGTTGTAGCAATTCACTTTGGGTATAACCCAACATCCGACAGGCGGCTTGATTCACATAACAAAAACGACCGTCTAACGTCATCCCAAAAATCGCCGTCGCCGCTTGTTCAAAAGCTTGTTGAGTCAGTTGTAATTTTTCTTGTAATTGTTTTTGAGGGGTAATGACTTCTAGGGATAACATTAACCCCCCTATGGTTCCTGATGCGGTTTTCCAAGGTTGAACAACCCATTTTTTCCACTCCAGAGCACCATTCACCAAGGGTTGACAAATTTCTAGTTCCCAATAAGGTAATTTTCCCACTAAACACTGTTCAGCATTTTGATACCAAATTTCGGGTAAATGGGGAAACCAGTCTTGATGAGAACAACCGATTAAATCAGGATGTCCACCTGCATAATGTTGTTGCCATTGACGGGACACGGCTAAATATCGCAGTTGCGAGTCAACCATTGCCACTGCCGTTGGTAAATATTCCACGAAACGACGGAAATAATCTTCCTCGGCATTGGCAGAAGTCGGGGAAAGAATCAACTTCCCTGGGGGATCAGGAGGGTTAGAAATGATAATGGGTAGAACTCGCCTTTTGTTCACGGTTTGGCACTCCCTCAGTCAAGGTTGGGTCAAATAAGTTGATCCATTTCTGAATACAAGATGGAAGAAATTGATTTCTGAAATAGACTTTTAAATGGAAGTTTACCCGAATGAGGGGTATTACCCTCCATTGTATGATTAATTACACCCTGTTGTCTATAAGTACCCTCGATTTATCGTCGAAATTCTCGGCGGTGAGGGCTGGCTAGACAGTTAATCATTCTTTTTTTAAATTAATTGTTATCTCTGATACTGAAATCTCAGTAACTAATTAATGTAACTCACGTCCAGTAGAGATTTCCTCTATCTGGGGTTAAGTAGAGTATGGCATTGTTTTGTTCAGTTTCCGAGGAAGTTAGAGATGACTAACTTCCTATAACACGGTCAATAAGATAATTTCAGCGACTTTTATCCCAAAATGAATTAATTTAACAATTCCATTCCTCGACGATAAAGTTCTTGAGCATAATCTGTCCAGGTTCCCTGTCCCCAATAGCGAAAACAACTGGTTTGTAATAACAAGTTGTACAATAACGCTTGTTGATAATGAACGTCTTTTGTAATATTGGGGTTTTGCTGCACTAAGGAATCATACTTTTGATGAAAAGCAATACTCAATTGTTTCATCGGTTCTAAAACATTTTCATAGCCTTGTACCCAGCTTAAATTATTTGTCCAGGATGCACCCTCCATTTGAAATGAATGATCGGTTTGTTTTAAATGGGCGATCGCAGTTTCAACGGCTTCCGGTGTTGCTTGATGGGGATCAACGTGTTGCCAAATTTTATGCTGATGAACTCCTTGACAGGTAGGATAATCTTCTGGGTTCACTCCTGATGCTTCTAATAATTCTAAATATTCCGTTCCATTCAACGCCACAACTCCAGAATTCCCAACATTTTGATCCCGCATTTCATAATAAATTCTAAAGAAATCACGGGGATATTCATTCATCATCACCCCGCCATTTTCTCCATCGGCAATTTGGGTCACTAAAGCCGGAATTTCAACCCCAGAAATCAATTGTTTTTGTTTCGTTTTGGCTTCAAAATAAGGCTGCATCTGGGCAACTAATTTAGTATCCGATCCTTGGGTTTTAATTAAAGCCATCATGCTTATCGTTTCCCCCTGAGAATTCCGGGCAATTAACCGATTAGGAATATATTTTTGCTCTTGAGGTAATTCGCAACCTTTTAAGGTTTCTACCGAATGTTCCTGAACCAATAACCAGCGATAACCACAATCTTTTAACGCTTTTATATATTCATATAAGGTATCGGGATGGTTGGGTAAGTGCATTTCGGGAGGTGAAAACCCCTTAACTCGCTTTAAAGCTTCTTCTCCAAAAATAGCTGCAAAATGATGTTGCCAAGCTTGAATTTGTAATAAAATATCAGGAATCGGAGTTGAAGGAACCACCCCATGACTCCACAGAGTTCCTAACCATTCCACATAGGGTTGATAGTTGGGATCGCAGGTAATTTTTTTCAAAGAATTTAGAATATCCTCTCGCCCCATTTGCTCAAATGCCCATAATAAATTCCCGGAATAATCCAACATAATTCGAGGGTTACATCCTTCGGCGACTAATTGAGGAATAAACTCTCCCATCCGCCGATAACACCAAGCAAAGGGTTCCGCATTATGGTTATCCCCTTCCTGGGGATGCTCATACATATATTGAAGATTACTGATTAATGCCCCATTTTCCCCCGCCGGAATCGTGGGTTGATGAAAATGTAACGCACAAGCAAAGCCAGCCGTGATTTTATCTAAGTTTAAATTTGTTTTTGGCAAAAATATGGGATAATTATGATTAACAAGATCTCTAATTTTGGCTTCCCAACCACAAAGGTTAGGGAGGCTAGAATCTAAGTATTCTAACAGAGGAAAAGGAGTTAAAAATTCGGGTTTTGTCATAAAACTAAAGTTTAATAAATGGGGACACAAAATTGGATCATTGCATGATTTTTGGGAACACAAAAACTCAAAAAAGTGCAGTTAATACGCCACAATATTTTGAGACAAAGGAGGAATGAGTTTAGTCGGGGTTCGATTTGAGGAAATGGGGGTTTTGATTTAGACGATAAAACGTTATAGTAAATAACGCTGGTACTTGACGTGGAGTCAACAAGGACAACCTTTTTGAGTCGTAAACAGTTATTACTGACATTCTATCCTGAAATTGGACAAATGATCCTTCATCTGTTGTAGAGGTTTAAGTTGTGAATTGAGAGGGTGAAAGGCTTCTAAATCTTTAATTTTATTGTTGATGCAAAATTTTGAGTGTTTAAGGTAGTATGAGTATTAATTTTGGACGAGAAACTTGCTGTAATTTGCCCAGTGCTGAAGCACGAGAATGGTTAGTCACCAATGGGATCGGTGGCTATGCTTCAGGAACAATCGCAGGTGTACTAACACGCCGTTATCAAGGGTTATTAGTGGCGGCTTTAAAACCTCCCTTGGGTCGTACCTTACTGGTGGCGAAAATAGATGACCTTGTAAACTATCAGGGACAAGTTTACCCTCTTTATACGAACCGTTGGGCCGGAGGCTCAATTGACGGTTATGGACATCACCAGATTGAACGGTTTCAGTTAGAACGAACGATCCCCACCTGGAAATTTGCCTGCGCCGATGCGTTGCTGGAAAAACGAATTTGGATGCAGCCCGAAGCGAATATTACCTACGTTCGTTATAGTTTAACTCGTGCCTCTGGCCCTATTACCCTGACATTAAAAGTTTTTGTTAATTATCGAGATTATCATAGCGATACCCAGGCCGGGAATTGGCAAATGCAGATCGAACCCGTTGAAAACGGCTTGTGTGTGACTCCCTTTGCAGAAGCAGTGCCTTTTTATTTATTAACCGATCGCGCTAGTGTTACCTCCACCCCCCAATGGCACTATAACTTTGATTTAGTACGGGAACGGGAACGGGGCTTAAAAGATTATGAAGATCATCTTCAAGCCGCCACCTTTACCGCCACCTTAAACCCCGGAGAATCTTTATGTTTTGTTGCGAGTACAGAACCCAATCCTAGTTTAAATGGAGAAGCCGCCTTAGAAGTCCGTCGCACCCACGAACGCAAATTATTAGGATTTTGGCAAGATAGCTGTCCGGCTAACATCCGAGAAACGCCTCAATGGATACAACAGTTAGTTTTTGCGGCGGATCAATTTATTGTCAATCGTCCCATCCCCGAAAATCCAGTTGGTAAAACCATTCTAGCTGGCTATCCTTGGTTTGGTGATTGGGGACGGGATACCATGATTAGTTTACCCGGTCTGACCATCACCACAGGTCGGCTACAAATTGCCCGCGCGATTCTTTATACCTACGCCAAATACGTTGATCAAGGGATGTTACCCAACCGTTTCCCCGACGAAGGAGAAATCCCAGAATATAACACCGTTGATGCGACCCTTTGGTATTTTGAAGCCATTCGTCAATATTATGAACTCACTGAAGATCTTGATGTGATCGAAAATTTATTTCCTGTACTCACGGATATTATTCACTCTCACTGTCGAGGAACTCGCTACAATATTCACCTTGATCCGGCCGATGGTTTACTGTATGCCGGAGAACCCGGAACTCAATTAACCTGGATGGATGCCAAGATCGGGGATTGGGTTGTTACGCCCCGCATCGGCAAACCCATTGAAATTAATGCTCTTTGGTATAATGCCCTGCGAATCATGGGGAAATTTGCCCGTCAAATTGGCAGACCTTATCAAGAATATGATGCCCTAGCGGATCGAGCTTTAGCTCGGTTTGAACGGTTCTGGCATCCTGAATTAGGCTATTGCTATGATGTGATCGATGGCATTTATGGGGATGATGCCACCTTGCGTCCGAATCAAATTTTTGCTGTTTCTTTGCCTAACAGTGCTCTGCCCCCCGAACAGCAACGGGCCGTTGTTGAAACCTGCGGACAGTTTTTGCTGACATCCTTTGGGTTGCGATCGCTCGCCCCCAATAATTTTCACTATCGAGGGTATTATGGGGGAAATCCGATTCAACGAGATAGTGCTTATCATCAAGGGACAGTTTGGGCGTGGCTGTTAGGGCCGTTTGTGATCGCCCATTTGCGGGTGTTCCAAAATCCCAATATAGCCCGTACTTTTTTAGACCCCATGATTAACCATCTTTCAACAGCCGGGATCGGAAGTATTAGCGAAATTTTTGATGGCAATGCCCCCATGCACCCCCAGGGCTGTATTGCACAAGCTTGGTCAGTGGGAGAAATTCTTCGGGCTTGGTTAGCGATAGAACGTTTTAGATGAAAATCAGTTATCAGTTATCAGTTATCAGTTTATAATTAGCAAATCTTATAGCAATTTGCGCCGAGGTTGTAATCATTTACAACTGACATAAAACAGCCAAAAGTATTATTGCTGTTCCCTGTTCCCTATTCCCTGTTCCCTCTCTTAAGTTTAGGGTTTGGACGATGAGTTTAAAGGCAGTTCTATTTGATTTTAATGGAGTCATTATTAATGATGAACCCATCCATGAACAACTGATAGAAGAATTGTTACTGGCAGAAAACCTACGTTCTAAACGGGAGGAAATTCGCAAATTTTGTTTAGGAAGAAGTGATCGGGCTTGTTTAACAGATTTGTTAACTTATTGCGGTCGTACTGTTACCAATAGCTATTTGGATCAGTTAATTGAACGTAAATCCCTTGCCTATAAACAGCGTTTAGAACAGCTAGAACAACTTCCTATCTATCCGGGTCTTGAGGAGTTTATTCAACACTTGCAAGCAGCTGATCTAAAATTAGCCTTGGTGACGGGGGCGATCCGGCCAGAAGTGGAACTGATTTTAAATAAAATCGGGCTGATGGAGGTTTTTCCGGTGATTGTAACGGGGGATGATATTATCCTCAGCAAACCCGAACCCGAAGGCTATTTATTAGCAGTACAAGCTTTAAACCAAGTCTACCCCCAGTTAAATTTACAGCCCTCGGACTGTCTCGCCTTAGAGGATACCTTTGTCGGGATTATCGCGGCTCAACGGGCCGATATTCAAGTGGTCGGGATCGCCCATACCTACCCCCTGCATCTTCTCCAACGCTGGGCTAATTGGGCTGTGGATCGATTCAGTGATCTGGAATTAGACAGAATTCAAAAAAATTTTTTACAAGAATCTTTACAATCTGGGGTTCCGTTGTGTTAGAATAATAAATCGGAGTCAGACATTATTCCTCACACTGGATTGTTTGACTCGCACGGGGAATTAGCTCAGTTGGTAGAGTGCTGCGATCGCACCGCAGAGGTCAGGGGTTCGAATCCCCTATTCTCCATTTTTGTTGAGAACTCAAATTTCTGAATCTCTGGGGTAATTCTAGCTTCTACCCCCTCAGCTAATTCCCTAAAGTGATTAGATCTGTCCCTGATCCCTTAGAATAACCAATTGAGTTGAACGATTGCCCATTACATTTTTATCTATGTCTTTGGATACCCCGACCTCCGAGTTGATCACCACTGAACCTGAATCTCCTGTGAGTGTACTGGAGGTTGATCCGAATTTACAAGTCCGGTTTAAGCGCGAAGACGGACGATTACTCTTATTTTTACCGCCGGAAAATAATCGTGAAGACAGTGAGACTAACCTCAATCATACCTGGACAGAACTTTGGCAACAACTCAAACATCGTCTCAATGGCAGTGAACACGCAGAACAACCCCAAACCGAGGTGCATCTGATCGCCGAAAATCGGTTATTAGATGTTCGTCAACTGCAAGATATCGCCGAAGCCTTAAACGAAGTCGAACTGCAACTGAAACGGGTTAAAACCAGTCGTCGTCAAACCGCCGTCGCCGCCGTCATGGCAGGATATAGTGTTGATCAAGATGCAGAACGGGAAACCTTAACTCAATCTGTCTCGGAACCTTCCCCATCCACCTTAGCAGAACCGTTATATTTGAAAAAAACGGTGCGGTCTGGGGTGGATATTCGTCATCCGGGAACCATTGTGATTTTTGGGGATGTTAATCCGGGTAGTTCGATTATTGCCGATGGCGATATTATTATTTGGGGACGTTTAGGGGGAAATGTCCACGCCGGGGCTAAAGGCAACCGTAACAGTTTAATTATGGCCCTGCAAATGGAACCCAAGTTAATTCGGATTGCGGATCAAGTGGCACGGGGGCCAGAAACATCACCCGAACAAGTTTATCCTGAAGTGGCTTATATTAATGCTAACGGTATTCGCATCAGTCACGCCAGGGAAGTTGCTAAAGCCAGAGTATTGACCCTTGAGCCTTAACCGATTAAGCGCATAAATACGTTATCCTAATCACCGGATCAATTATTGCTGAATACAAATATGAGTCGTGTTATTGTAATTACCTCTGGAAAAGGAGGAGTCGGAAAAACAACCTGCACCGCTAATGTGGGGATGGCATTAGCAAAACGAGGACATAAAGTTGTCCTGATTGATGCCGATTTTGGATTAAGAAATTTAGACTTACTCCTGGGTTTAGAAAATCGAATTGTCTATACCGCAATGGAAGTTTTATCCGGGGAATGTCGCCTAGAACAAGCTTTAGTCAAAGATAAACGAGAAGCCCGTTTAGTGTTATTACCGGCGGCTCAAAATCGCATGAAAGAAGCCGTGACCCCGGATCAAATGAAACAATTAGTAGAAATGTTAGAGGGGAAATATGATTATATTTTAATTGATTGTCCGGCGGGTATTGAACAGGGATTTCAAAATGCGATCGCTCCCGCTAAAGAAGCCATTATTGTCACAACTCCAGAGATTTCTGCCGTTCGAGATGCGGATCGAGTGATTGGGTTATTAGAAGCCAATTCCGTTAAACAAATTCGGTTATTAATTAATCGAATTAAACCCTTAATGGTGGAAGCTAACGATATGATGTCGGTGCAGGATGTGGAAGAAATTTTAGCGATTCCTTTAATTGGGGTGGTTCCCGATGATGAAACCGTGATTGTTTCTACCAATAAAGGAGAACCGTTGATATTAGCAGAAAACGCCTCTCAAGCTGCCCAAGCGTTTAATAATGTCGTGCGTCGCATTGAAGGGGAAAAAGTGGCATTCTTGGATCTCAATCCCCGTCCAGAAGGGTTTTTTGCAAAACTACGTCGTTTGTTTACCTCTAAAGTGGGTTAAAGGTTTTTCTCTTAGTTTTTTGATTTTTCTGCCTCTGTAGTTACCCTGCAAACACCCCATGAAAATTAATGAAATCCTAGAACGACTTTTTCCTCGAAATAATCAAAGTAGTCGAGAAGCAGCTAAACGACGTCTGAAATTTGTTTTAGCCCATGACCGGGCTGATTTACCACCGGAAATGGTGGAAGCCATGCGAAAAGAAATCCTTGAAGTGGTGTCCCGCTATGTAGAAATCGACACCAATGATTCTGAATTTAATTTAGAAAGCGATAACCGAGTCACCGCCTTAGTTGCTAATTTACCGATTCGCCGGGTTAAACAAAAAGCATTAGTTGATTCGGTGGAGCCTGAAGTTACTCCAGAACCTCAACCTGAACCGTCTCAAGCGGAAAAAACTGACAAAATAGAAAAACCCCCCGAACCTCTAACGGAGAGTTCTGAACCCTCCCCAACCCCACTGGGGAAAGCAGGAGCAGCAGAAGAGGAGAAGCAGGGGAAGAAACCGAAAGCAGAAGAAGAGAAGAAAACAAGAACACAGGAGTAGGATTAGGTCTAACCTGGATTGCAGCCAATAGCCAACTCTTTGTTAACGGGTGACTGATAGCGTGATACCCTAAAAGATGGCAATATTAAATTCTTCTAAAGCTTTCCGAGATGAATTCGGAATCAGCTTGTATTAACCCATAGGCAAACCCATGGTCACCACCGCAGAAAAAACACACGTAGGCTACATTACTCAAATCATTGGCCCGGTTGTAGATGTTAAGTTTCCGAGCGGTAAATTGCCGGAAATCTACAACGCATTAAAAATTAGTGGCAAAAACGAAGTTGGTCAGGAAGTTTCCGTTGTTTGCGAAGTCCAACAACTCCTCGGCGACGGCCAAATCCGTTCCGTCTCCATGAGTACCACCGATGGCTTAGTCCGAGGGATGGAAGTAGTGGATACGGGCGCCCCCATTAGTGTTCCCGTTGGCCCTGCTACCTTGGGACGGATTTTCAACGTGGTGGGCGAGCCCGTTGATAGCTTTGGCCCGGTACAAACCCAAGAAACCTCGTCTATTCACCGTCCCGCCCCTGCATTTACTCAGTTAGAAACAAAACCCGCCGTATTTGAAACGGGGATTAAAGTGGTAGACCTGTTAGCTCCCTATCGTCGGGGTGGCAAAATTGGTTTGTTCGGTGGAGCCGGAGTGGGCAAAACCGTTATTATTATGGAACTGATTAATAACATCGCTAAAGCTCACGGGGGAGTATCCGTGTTTGGCGGTGTGGGTGAACGGACTCGTGAAGGGAATGACCTTTACAATGAAATGATTGAGTCTGGGGTTATCAACACCAACGACCTGACTCAATCTAAAGTGGCTCTGGTTTATGGTCAGATGAATGAACCCCCTGGAGCTAGAATGCGGGTGGGTCTGTCGGCTCTGACCATGGCTGAATATTTCCGGGATGTCAGCAAACAAGACGTGCTGCTGTTCATCGACAATATTTTCCGGTTCGTGCAAGCGGGTTCTGAAGTGTCCGCTCTGTTAGGTCGGATGCCTTCTGCTGTGGGATATCAGCCTACTCTAGGGACGGAAATGGGTGAACTGCAAGAACGGATTACCTCGACCACCGAAGGGTCTATTACCTCAATTCAAGCGGTTTATGTGCCTGCGGACGACTTAACCGACCCCGCTCCAGCTACAACCTTTGCTCACTTAGACGCCACCACCGTATTATCACGGGGTTTGGCTTCTAAAGGGATCTATCCGGCGGTTGATCCTCTGGATTCGACTTCCACAATGTTACAGCCGGGGATTGTCGGTAGCGAACACTATAACACCGCTCGTGCTGTACAAGCTACCCTGCAACGGTACAAAGAACTGCAAGACATCATCGCCATTTTAGGGTTAGATGAACTGTCTGAAGAAGACCGCATGACGGTGGCTCGTGCTCGGAAAATTGAGAAATTCCTGTCTCAACCTTTCTTTGTGGCGGAAGTGTTTACGGGTTCTCCGGGTCAATATGTCACCCTGGAAAAAACCATTAAAGGGTTCAATATGATTATGTCTGGGGAACTTGATGATCTGCCAGAACAAGCCTTTTACATGGTGGGCGATATTGACCAAGTGATTGCTAAAGCTGAAAAATTGAAAGGCTAACTTTCACCTGCGTTGTTGGGCTTTAGCTATTTGGCATCAGTCCAACAACGATTCTGTTTTAATCTCCACAATATTTTTTTACCTCTTGACAAATGACATTAACTGTGCGTGTAATCGCTCCAGATCGGACGGTCTGGGATGAAACTGCCGATGAGGTGATTCTTCCGAGTACCACAGGACAACTGGGTATTCTGACAGGTCACGCCCCCCTATTAACGGCTTTAGATACCGGGGTACTGCGGGTTCGGTTAAAAAACCAATGGACTCCTATTGCTTTAATGGGTGGGTTTGCTGAAGTTGAAGCCAATGAAGTCACAATTTTAGTGAATGGTGCCGAGCGCGGTGACTCTATTAATTTAGAGGATGCTCGGACTGCTTATACCAAAGCTCAAGCTGATTTAGAAGCGGCTGAAAGTAGTGGTTCTGAAGAAGGCAAAATTAAAGCCAAAAAAAGAGTAAAAAGAGCCAGAGCAAGGTTACAAGCGGCGGGTGGTAGCGTCGAGTAACAAACAAGAAACCGGGTTTCTGCCCTAACCTTTGCTATTAACAGAAAGATAACTTAACAAACCCGGTTTCTGACTCTCACCCACCTCCAAGAAACCGGGTTTCTCCCTTAACCTTTGCTATTAACAGAAAGATAACTTAAGAAACCCGGTTTCTGACCCTCACCAGTAATTTAAACCTTTAAAGATAAAGACTCTTTTTTAATTGTTTCTGAATCATGTTGCTGATTTCTAAACTCTGATAATAAATCAAAGAAATTTTTAAAAGCGTCGGCTTCATCACTAGAATACAATAAAATAATTCTAGCCCAAGATGCGGAAGTATTGACTCCAAATTTAGCTTGTAGCCAAGGCTGAAATTGTGCAAATTCTATTTCTTGTTGAGTTTCAGGAAGTTCCATCGCTTCACAGGCGTATTGATAACCACACAAAAACATCAATAAATTATTAATATTAGGGTTCCCAATATACATTCCTGGTTTTTGTTTAATTTGTTCGAGTAAGTCATAGAGGTTTGTCATCTTTATTTCTCCAGAAATATTATAGTTAAAACTTTTCAATTTCTTCTATTATAAACTTTCCACTTGGACAGTCAAAGTCTACTATCCATTCTTCTCTAGTTAATCCGAAAGTAGATAGGTTATCAAAGACTTTACCTCTTGCTTCAATACCATAGTGCGTTCCATTTTGGGTAATTGATGTTTGACCATTATCCCAACGCTTACTAACAATAAATAATCCCCGACCTACGAGTTTTATTTTCAAATGGATGCCATTAATTTGATTCGCCTTTAACCAGTTTTTGATAGCAGCAGCACACTCCGCACATTCTAACAATTTGTATTTTTGAATAATTTGAGCAATTTGTTGATAGATTTGTTCATCGGGAAATTGGGAATTATTGGACATTATTGGGAATTAAGAACGTAGATATCAAGTTAGGATTTGAATTAGTCTCAATAGAAACATCCTCTGGATCTGAATATCGAGAAAATAATTCGTTTAAAGCTTCTTCTCCAGATATTTCGCCTTGACTAATAAATCTTTCAATCTCGACAGATCCATCATTCAAAAATTCAACTTCCCAACGCTCCCCAGGAAGCGCAACACTCACCATAATCGCCTCATCCCGATGATGAGCTAGAGAATAGCTAATTTCTTGTTGATCTAAATTTTGTAAGAAACCAAGAAACTGATCAAAAATATCATTTTTCATTTATCAAACCTCCGATCACTTAATAATTTGCGAACAACTTTAAAACCCGGAGAGTTTTCAGCAACTCCTTTTTCTATTTCTTCCCATGTCATCTCACTAAATTCTTCCCAGCTAGGCGATCCTTGTGGAAGTTGTGCTTGTTTGATACTGCCTTTTTTTAGTTTTAAAATGTCACATACTTTTTGGCCAGAGAACTTATGTACGATTGTTTCACCTCCTTTTCTTTTCCTTTAACTTAATTATATCGAACAGGCATCACCCACGCCTCCTAAAAACCGGGTTTCTGAGCCTATCGGAAACCCGCAACCCGCATGACTTCGAGGAAAATGTTGATGTCATCCTTGCTGATTGCTATATGAATTTTTAGACAACCGTAAAAGGAAATATCTGTAACCCGGTGCTGATAGATGAATCAGAAACATTAAACCCGAAACTATCTACAGATCCACCGGAAACTGTGGTAGGATCGTAACGGAAAATCTGGTTATTATTTGCACTTCCTAAACTTCCCTGGAAATAAATGATTTTTGTCTCGGGGTTAATGTCTAGGTCGGACAAACTATTAAAGTTCTGTTCTGTTAACTGGGTTGTTATCTTAGTTAACAGATCATAATGGAACAGTTCTACATCATTGGAATTACCATCTGCTTCCCCATCTGTTCCTGACCAGAATAGACCGTCTTCCGGGTTAGAAGGGAAGAAGATATTTGGAGAGTTACCCGACTGGGTTGTCAACTGAGTCGTTTCATCTGTAACAGGATCATAGCGAAATAAATCTACTTTAGCCACAAAATTGACATAGGTTTTTGATCCTGTCCAGATAACACCTAATAACGGATCAACCTTTTGAAGATAATTGTCTTCAATATCAGGTTTGCTAATTTCTTTGGTGGTGTTTCCATCAGTCAAAAAGATTTGAATCTTTGGATTATTGGAATTACTCCTGCTATAGGTACTAATGATCAACTTTTGACTATCAAGGTGTTGTACTTCACCAATCCAAGAAAAGTCCCCATTAGTCAATTTTTCTGTAGTTGTACCATTAAAACGGTAGAGTTCCGTACCTGAACCATCATTACCTTGCCAGTAAACATTGTTTGAGTCGTTTGAATCATTAAGAATGATACCGGAGTTCTGGGTACTTTCGGACGATAGTATTTTAATCTCATCTGTTTCTGTGTTATAACTGTTATAACTCAAAGAATTTTTTGTGGTCTCATCGCTGGCTTGAAAAGCATAGAGATTTGATTCCAAACCTCCAACTTGTCCTAATGACGAAATGTAACTATACTTGTTGTTGGTAATTTTAGTTGTAGTTTTTCCATCGGAGCGGAACAGTTCATACCCACTACCATCGTTTTCTTTCCAGACAAGAGTATTAGAAGAAGAAATCTCAAACATTTTTTCACTGTCACCCTCATTATTGAGTTTAATGGTGTTTGTACCATCGTGAAAGAAGATATGTGTCTCGGCGAACCTGTGTGAGTCAGCTGATGCAAAAATAGGGCTATCGGTTTCAATAAAGAACTGGTCATTTTGCAACTTGCTCACGTCTAAATATATCAAGTTAGTATAGGTTGACATTAACCCTACTATTGAGATTAACTTTGTGGTTGTTGTCCCATCAGATTTATAAACTGCGGAACTCTCTCCTTCTTTATCGCCAATAAACACGAAGGCTTCTTGACCATTAACAGAGGTTCCTAATGACTTAATGGAGTTAATTTCCCTAAAATCCTCATTCGTGTATTGAGTTATGGTTTGACCATCATAAGTAAATAGTTCATAACCACCACTATCTTTTCCTATAAACAGGTAAGTAACCTTACCATCTTCACCTAAGATTGATAGTTTAAATTGATTATTGGTTGTATTCGGACTAATAGAAGTTACTGTTGATCCTTCAATCCGCAGAATATCAGTAGTATTATCAAAGGTAGAGGCACTAAACAACGCAGTAGTTGAGGAATTCGGATTACTTCCGCTATACATACGATCGACATAGGAATAGAGAAAGTCTGTTAACTGAGTGGTTTGACTGCCATTATAGCGAAAAATTGCCTTTTTAAAAGGAACGCTGTTAATATCTGAAAACGATTCCAGCCAGAAGGTATCGGAACCGACAAACTTCACAGAATCATCACTGACACTATCGCCACTGATCAAAACAGCTTCAGACTGAATTGGGGTATAATTATAATAAGTAAGCTTGCCTTGATTAATATCTGCTTGAGTAAAGGTTCCATTAGTTGCTAATACCGTTCCATCTAACTTGAGTTCTCCCTGCTTGGGCAGATTAATGAGAGTGTAAACAATCTGGTTTGGGTCAGTTTGTTGGTCATCCGTAAACTTGAGTTCAGTTTGGCTGATGGTTTTAGTTTCGCCCTTAGTGACCTGTAACCCTTTGTTAGCTTCTACAGTGAGTGGATTAAAGTCAGGTTGAGGGGTTAGTGTGGGTGCGGGTGTAGGTACGGGTTCTGGTGCGGGTTCTGGTGCGGGTTCTGGTGCGGGTTCTGGTGCGAGCACGGGTTCTGGTGTGACTTCCGGTTCTTGAATATCGGACACTAAAATACTTTTGTCAACACTATTGCTGTCAACCCCCTGAAGAATTGCAATAATTTCCAGGGTGTCTTTATGTTGGATAATCGTACCTCCTGAATCGCTATCTTTGAACTCAATATTTTGAACGGAAATCCCCTGAAGTTGAATCCAATCCTCGCCTCTTGTAAAATCCGTGATGACATTGGTTTTTACAAGTTCTAATGAACCTGAGTGTGGTTTAAAAACAAATACATCTTTACCTCCTCCACCTGCTAGGGTGTTTGAACCTGCATCGGCATACAGGGTATCATCTCCTTTACCCCCAAATAAACTATCATCGCCTTTTCCGCCAAATAATAGGTCGTTTCCTTGTCCACCATAGAGAATATCATTGTCTGCATTACCCAATAATTGATCATCTCCTCGCAGACCAAAGAGGATATCATTTCCTCCTAGTCCGATGATTTCGTCATTCTCTTGGGTTCCTACTAAAAAATTGTTATTCAGGTTGTCGATAGATTTTACCATGTCAACCTCATCAAAATAATAAACTATTCTTTTTTAGTTATGACTCTCTCCAAGGAAAAATGTTGCAATTCAATTCACATTTTAACAATTAAAACTTCTTGAGGATGTTTAATTGTATTGGGAAACTAAGTAGGTAAGTAGGTAAGTAGGTAGACGGGATTAAACTTTTCCATATAACAATACGTAAAGGAGGGTTAGATCAACTATTAGAGAGCGTTAGAACGATTTACAATCTTTTACATAGGGAGTTTTTATAGAGCCTACCTACTGACCCTAACTTTTGCTATTAACAGTAAAGATAAATTGAGAAACTAGGTTTCTGACCCTTACCCCAGTTTTGCTATAGCCCCAATTCTGTTAATAATTCCTGCATCATTTCCCAAGTTAATGCCTGTTGAATATAACGGGGATTAGTGGGATTATAAGGGCTTAATAAGCGATCAATTTCAATAATTTTAGCAGTATCAGGAAGAACTGGAACATCAGGATCAAAAGCAGTAGGACGCATTAACGAACTGGAAAATCCTTTGAAAATAGCAATTTCATCCGCGTCTCCCTCAATTTCAATTTTAACAATTAAAACTTCTTGTGGACGTTTAATAGTATATTGTTCTAAGCGATGTGAAATCATAATTAAAACCTGTTTTTTTGCAAAACTGTATTCAGAAGATAGCCTAATTTTGATTCATTTAATTGTTAGAATTAAGAGCAGCGAAATAAGATGATTTTCTCAAGGGTAAAGTAACCGTAAAAGTTGATCCTTTTCCTTCCCCTGCACTTTCAGCTTGAACGCTTCCGTGCTGCAATTTGACTAACTGTTTAACAATAGCTAATCCTAATCCTAATCCTCCATGTTGTCGAGTAATTGAACTATCAGCTTGTCGAAAGGATTCAAAAATAGAAGGTAAGGATTCTTCTGGGATGCCTTGACCTGTATCTTGAACTTGAATAAAAGCTTGAGTTGAATTTGTTGTTAAACTAATCTTAACCTGTCCCCCTTGAGGGGTAAACTTAATCGCATTATCTAAAAGATGTTCTACAATTTGTTGTAATCGTTCTGGATCTCCAATGACATTACTAACGGATTCATCCACTTGTACTTGCAAATTAATTCCTTTGGTAATTGCGACAGATTCAAAGTTTTTTAATACAGATTCAATCACCGCTTGTAACTTAACAGACATTAAATTAATTTTAGTTTTGCCTTGTAATAAATTAGAAATATCTAATAAATTCTCAATTAACTTCGTCAAAGCCTTAGCGTTACGTTCCATCGTTTCTAAGGCGGCTTGGGAACGTTCAGGAGTTAAAGAACGGGTACGCAAAAGATATAACCAACCTAAAATAACATTTAAAGGAGTCCTTAATTCATGGGAAACGATTGCTAAAAATTCATTCTTTAATTGATTAGCTTGTGTCAATTCTTCTGTTTGTTGTTGGAGTCCTTTTAAAGCAATTTGTAATTCTCGTTTTCTTAACGCTAATTCCTGAGCTAAGGTTTCTAAATCTACACTTTGAGTCGCTAATTCTTGCTGTAATAACTCTCTGGTTCGCTTAATGATAATCCAGTTACTAACCCTGGCTCTTAATTCCTCTACCGAAAAGGGTTTCATTAAATAATCTTGTGCGCCTTCTCGTAATAATTGTACCCGTGATTCATCATCCACTTTAGCCGTTAACATCACAATCGGAATCATATTTAGTTCTGGATAAGTTCGGATTTGATGTACCAGTTCATCCCCACTCATTCCAGGCATCATAATATCACTAATAATTAAATCAGGATGTAGGGCGAGGGCTTGCTGTAAACCTGTTTCTCCATTATTAGCAGTAGCTGTATTATAGTCTAATGCTAAAGTCGTACAGACAAATTGACTCATCGTTGGATTATCTTCGACTACCAAAACTAACGGTTTTTCCGGTTGAGAAATTTTTTGAGATAAGGACTCATTAGGGATTAAGGTTCGCAGTTCATCTAACCAAGGTTGAATTTTCTTTTCACTCCAAATGGGGGAATTCTGGTTAATATTGGTAGTAGTTAAAGACTCAACTTCAGTCTCAGAGATCATTCTTAACGGAAATTCTACCCAAAATAATGCTCCGTCCTCTGGTGCATCCTTAACCGTAACAAAACCGCCTTGAAGTTCCACAAATTCTTTAACAATGGCTAATCCTAATCCCGTTCCTCCAAACTGTCGAGCTAACCCCGTATCTACTTGACGAAACCGTTCAAAAATTTCCTCCCGAAGTTCAGGCGCAATCCCAATTCCACTATCTTGCACTTGTATAATTCCCCAAGGAGAATCTGTTTTTTCAGACACAGATAAACCGCAGTAAACTTTCCCCCCCTTTGGCGTAAATTTAAAGGCATTTGAAAGTAAATTTAATAAAATACGTTCCATTTTTTCCACATCGATTTCTGCTAGAACACATTCTGGCGTATCTACCGTGAAATCAATATTTTGTTCCTGGGCGAATCCGTCAAAATTTGCGGCCATCACTTGCACCAGATGGGCAATATCCACCGAGCTATAGTGAAGCTCCATTTGACCTTCTGCTAATTTAGAGACATCTAGCAGGTCATTCACTTGTTTGAGTAATAAACGCGCATTACGTTCAATAATTTGGATATCTTTATGGTGTTGTTGAGGAAGTTCGGGTGAAGCTAATAACTGTTCTGCTGGCCCCAAAATTAATGCCAAAGGAGTCCGAAGTTCATGGCTCATATTGGCAAAAAATTGTGTTTTGAGGTGATCTAATTCCTTGAGTTGATCATAAAGCGTTTCTAATTTTTGATTAGCAGATTTTAAATTTTGATGCCGTTGTTCTGATAAATGAGCCGATTCAATTAAAGCTAAAGCTTCGGGAACTAAAGGCGGTAATGCTAACGCCGTTACCACTGAAACAAAGGCTGTAATAACTTTAATGACTCCCGCTAACCAATACATCGGATGCCAGAGTGTCCAGACCTCCATCAGATGAGTCATTCCACAGGCAATAATAAAGGCTCCAAACGCTAAGAACATCCAATGGAAGGGAATTTCTCGACGAGATTTATGAACAAAATAAACCAATGTGACAGAAATGGAAAAATAAGCTAAAGCAATCAGAACATCAGAACTGACGTGCATCCAGACCAGTCCGGGTTTCCATAAATAACAATGACCATGAGGAATAAAACCAGACCCATTAAATAGGGTTTGAAAGACTTCTGGTGTAAAGATGCCAACCAGAATCGGAATGGATAGAATAACAATCGTACTTGAAACAATAGAATTAGATTGAGTTGTGATCATTGTCACTTCGGAACCGTTGGGACGGGAATTTAGGGAATATATTCTTTAGTTTAAACTACCCCAGAGGAAGTTGTAAGTCTATCTTTAAAGTTAATAATGACAGCAGATGGAAAGAATAGTATCCTTAATCTTGGATATGGCGTTATGTTAGGCTAAATTAAATAGATTCATCAAATCAGGATGAGGAAATTTAATGAAAATAAAAATTTAAGCTATTTTTTGAATATAGTTATGGTTTTAACCTCGAAAATCATTCTTTAATTTTCAATAATTTTTGTCGGTTTTTGATTTTAAAGACGATATTGATGATAAACTTGAGAAGCAGCGCGGTGCAGTAAAGAATGGCGATAAACTAATGCTTCTAAATCATCGGAATAGCCCCCACCAATGATTCCAGCAACCGGATAACCCAGACTAACACAAGTGCTCAAGACTTGCATTTCTCGCCGCCAAAGTCCCGTATCAGTTAAAGCTAATTTTCCTAATCGATCCTCGCAATGGGGGTCAACGCCTGCATCATAAAAGACTAAATCGGGTTTCACTTGAGATAATATATCTGGTAAATAATCAGCTAAAGTTTGTAAATATTCCTCATCTTCCATGCCTATCGGTAAGGAAACATCTAAATCACTGATTTGTTTTTTAGCGGGAAAATTCGCCTCACAGTGCATTGAAAAAGTAAATACATTCGGATCATTTTGGAAAATAACGGCGGTTGCATCTCCTTGATGTACATCCAAATCCAGAATTAATATTGTTTTAGCCAGTCCTAAATGTTGTACCACACGAGTAGCGATCGCCATATCATTAAAAATACAAAATCCTGATCCAAAACTGGGAAACGCATGATGAGTTCCTCCGGCGGTATTGCAAGCTAAACCCTGAGATAACGCTAATTTTGCGGTTAAAATTGACCCCCCCACAGCAATACAAGTTCGTCTTGCTAAAGCCGGACTCCAAGGTAAACCGATGCGACGTTGTGCTTTAGGCTCAAGAGTTCCCTGACAATACCCCTCTACATAATCTTTATCATGCACCCATTCAATCCAGTCTTGAGGCGGTAATTCTGGGGTATGAACCTGAGAAATGTCCGTCACTCCATCCCGCAATAATAACTCATATAATAAAAGAAACTTAGCCATCGGAAACCGATGTTCAGGCGGTAAGGGAACAACATAATCAGGATGAAAAACAATCGGTAAATCCATACTTGCTAACTGTAGTTAAAACGTTAGAGTTAAATCAAATAGAATTGAGTCAAAAACAATGACAACCCTTTGGCAGTATGGCAGTAGTAACCCTGATAATGCAACCCATCTCGATACCATTCGTCAGTGGTGGGCATCCTTACAAGATCAGGAAATTCATTGGCAACAACGGTTACTCCCGACCGATGGAGATCTCACCCATTTAGACTGGGAACCCCAACGATTTGATGAAATCTTTACCATCAAGACCCCACAAGTTCGGGGTGCTACACTTTATTGGTTTAAACCCGAACAACCTCAAGAACGAAGTATTACCCCCCATAAATTAGAACTGGATTTACAACAAAAACGATTGTATATTTTTCCTCAATCTCAACAACAAATTGTGATTCGAGTGGAACGCTATAAACTGCCCTATCAACTGATTGAATTAACCGATCCAGATTTAGCAGTCGGTAAAAATGGTATGATTTTATTACGGGATCATCAACAGTTAATAGAAGTGAAAATCAATCTCAGTTTAGATCGGCTGAACCTGTTAAAATCTAAACTGAGTTCGGCTCAATAACTTCCCCCAGATGTGATTCAACCCCAGATCAGTTCCTTGACATCCTTGAGATTGATGCACTACCATGTCGTCTAATCACAAACCCATCTGATAAATACTGGCAAGTTAGGACGTTTCTGATGTCAAAAATCTATAGTACAGAGGAACTGATCCACATCTTAAATAAGGAGCGCGAGGCTTGCCTGAAAGGGGAGCGTTTGAATTTAAAGGCAACGCCTGCCGTCGGAAATCCAGTCATTGATTGTTTTTTGAAGCCGGAGGGAATTCAAAAGTTTACAGCCTATCAAAATTTTAAAGCCACTATTCACCAGTATCAAAAAGACAATCAAGTTTCTGGGATTCTGGAGCGAGAAATTACCGTTCAGGGAAAAACCCTACAGTTTCCCTTTGTTAATGAACAATTAATCGCCTTACCTTGTGATTTTGAACAGTTAAAACGGGCAAAAATTCGAGTCTTAGAATTTTGGGACGAAGTAACGGCTGGAATGGATTTATATTTAAGTTTAAATAATGGTAAAGATTATCGTCAAATTTGTGTTGAAGAAGTAGATGCTATTGTCCAACGCACGGAATGGGCTTGTATTTGGACATGGGAAAAATCTAGTTTTTTAGAGATGTTATTACAATTAGGTTGGGGACAACCCGGAGAAGCCGGAGATCGAAGAGGATGGCCTCAATCAGGAAGTGAAAATATTCATGCCGTTAAACCCGGTCAACAGCCCATTTGTTGAACAGGAGCAGAGCTATTTCATCTTGTTTGCCTGCATAGAACTCAATTTAGGGTTCGGTTTCTATCTGAGATCCCAAACCTAGCCATGATTCCAGTATCACTGATAAAATGCTCTCAACAGTTAATCCGCCCCAAACAGCGAAGAAGTGTCACAATATTGGATACTAGATAGCAGATTGGACGAATATTGAGGGTTAAATCAGATTATCTATGCCAAAACAGTCTTGGCCAGAAAAAGATGCTGACAGCTTATGCAATGGTGATGTAAAAGCGCTAACCAGTGATCAAGACTATCCTGATCCATCTCCGGCTTGGAAATCTCAACGGAATCAGCAGGATAGTGAGGTCAGTGGGAATGGAGCCTCAACGGTTTATCCCTCGGTAAATGTCGCTACTCCACAGGCTGGCACGAGTTTTTCCCCCAAAAAGTCAGACTTCAAGGTTTGCTCCCAGTGGTATCAAGGTCGTAGACAGAAAGCGGCCGTTGCCCTGAGCTTAATTTGGGGTGGAATCATTATTCTACATTTTGTTTCTTGGGGAATGGGATTTGTCCTCGGTTTAACGGGTTTATTATCCATTCATGCCTTAAGAATTTTTTTAGCCAAAACCCGCTCTTTTGAGGAAATTTTATCGGAACAACCCCAACAAAATTGGCCTTATGTTTCGTTATTAGTCGCCGCTAAAAATGAAGAAGCCGTCATTGGTCGTCTGGTTAAAAATCTCTGTAGCTTAGATTATCCCAGTGATTGCTATGAACTCTGGGTTGTTGACGATAATAGCAGCGATCAAACCTCTGTTGTTCTGGAAAAACTCGCCCCAGACTATCCTCAACTTAAGGTATTACGGCGTTCCGGGAATGCCACGGGTGGAAAATCAGGGGCGTTAAATCAAGTCTTACCCTTAACTAAAGGCGAGATTTTAGGGGTTTTTGATGCCGATGCTCAAATCGCACCGGATATGTTACGCCACGTTGTTCCCCTCTTCAATACCGAACAGGTGGGGGCTGTCCAAGTGCGAAAAGCCATAGCCAATGCCTCGGAAAATTTTTGGACTCGTTCTCAAGCCGCAGAGATGGCTTTAGACGCTTATTTTCAAGAACAACGAATTACCATTGGTGGCATTGGAGAACTGCGGGGAAATGGGCAGTTTGTCCGACGTCAGGCTTTATTAAGTTGTGGGGGTTGGAATGAAGAAACCATTACCGATGATTTAGATTTAACGATTCGATTACATTTGGATCAATGGGACATTGAATGTTTATCCTTTCCCCCCGTGAATGAAGAAGGAGTTACCCATTTCAAAGCCTTATGGCATCAACGCAATCGTTGGGCAGAAGGAGGTTATCAACGCTATTTAGATTATTGGCGTTTAATTCTCCGTAATCGCATGGGAACTTCAAAAACCATCGATTTGCTCGGTTTTTGGATCACTCAATATATCTTACCGACGGCGGCGGTTCCTGATTTGGTACTGTCTTTAATTCAACGCCGTTTACCCTTAACAACGCCCTTAACTTGTTTTACCGTCACCCTTTCTTTATTGGGAATGTTTCTGGGCTTACGACGAATTCGCCAAACCCAATCCCTAACCCTTTGGATTGATACTGTTCGGGGTACGGTCTATATGCTTCACTGGTTATTAGTGGTCGGGAGTACAACGGCTCGGATTTCGATTCGTCCCAAACAACTGAAATGGGTCAAGACCGTTCATCAAGGAACCCGTACAGACGCGCCATGGCACGTCTCTGAATGAGGAACACTGCATGGATTTGCTAGAGTATCAAGCTAAAACGTTATTTCGTCAAATGTCGATTCCGGTTTTACCGTCACAACGGATTGATCAAGCTCAGGATTTGAAGGGTTTGACCATTCCCTATCCGGTGGTGCTTAAATCCCAAGTCCGGGCGGGGGGACGGGGAAAAGCCGGAGGCATTCGGTTTGTGGAAAATACCATTGATGCGGTCGCTGCGGCCCAAATGATTTTTAATTTACCCATTCGCGGTGAATGTCCCCAAGTCCTCTTAGCTGAAGCCAAATATGATGCAGATCGGGAATTATATTTAGCCGTTACTTTAGATCCGGGTTCACGGCGTCCGGTGTTATTGGGCTCACAACAGGGAGGGGTGAATGTAGAAGCTACCCTCTCCAAAATTCAGCAAGTGATTGTCGATCAGGATTTTTCCCCGTTTTATGCTCGACGATTAATGTTGAAAATGGGATTAGAGGGAGATTTAATTCTCTCGGTGAGTACCATTGTTGAAAAAATGTATCGTTTGTTTGTTGAGAAAGATTTAGATCTCGTTGAAATTAATCCGTTAGGGATTAGTCCGACGGGTGAAGTGATGGCACTAGATGGTAAAGTAATCGCCAATAGTGGCGCCTTGGGACGACATGAAGACTTGATTTTGCTTTTGAAAGCCCAACAAACTTATCATGCGGTTTCCCTACCGAAAATTGCAGATGAATTGTTTCATCCCCAACTGAATTTAGTGGAATTAGAAGGGAATATGGGGATTTTATGTAATGGGGCTGGCTTAACCATGGCAACCTTAGATTTAGTCATGCAATCCTCTGGTAAACCTGCAAATTTTCTCAATTTAGGTGGGGCGGATCATTATGAAATTACAGAAGATTTTCGCCAACGATTATATCGGGGAATTGATTTAGTAACCCAATCCAAACAGGTTAAGGTTGTGATTGCAAATCTCTGGGTTCAACCTACGATTCGTTTCCCGATATTAGTGGAAATTGCCGGGTATTTAAAACGCAAAGCTCGGACAACTAATTTACCTCAATTTGTGTTTCGGTTAGCTGGAATTGATCTCGAATCCTGTCGAGAACAGTTTGCTGATTTACCTGTAAATTTATTTGATCGGTTAGATTTAGCTGTGGTTGCAGCGATTAATTTAGCGAAATAGTTTGTGACTCACCCTTGTAAAACTTCCCCCGAATTGGATGATCAAATATGAATTTAACTCCTGATAGTAAAGTGATCGTACAGGGTACAACGATCTCGCCTTCCTTAACCCAAGCGGTTGTACAAATGAAAACCTACGGGACTCAGATTGTCGCCTGTGTCAGTCCGGGTCAGGGAGGGCAGGAGTTAAGTGAAATTCCAGTTTTTGATTTAGTTGAACAAGCCATTGCCAGTGTCGGAGAAATCGATATTAGTGTGATTTTTGTTCATCCTTATCAAGTTTTAGATGCGGCATTAGAAGCAATGGCGGCGGGAATTCGTCAGTTAATTATTATTACTGAGGGAATGCCACCTTTAGATATGGTGCATTTAGTCCGCAAAGCGGAAGTTACAGAAACTTTAGTCATTGGCCCTAATTGTTCAGGGATTATTATTCCAGATCAATTATTATTAGGAACTCACCCCAGTGAATTTTATAAACCGGGAAATGTAGGATTATTAAGTCGAAGTAGTACCTTAACTTATGAAGTGGCGGCAGAATTAACCCAAGCGGGATTAGGTCAATCGGTGGCGGTGAGTATTGGAAGTGATTTTATTGTGGGTTCTTCTTTTTTACAATGGTTAGAAATTTTAGATGAAGATGAAAATACAGAGGTGATTGTTTTAGTGGGAGAAATGGGGGGAACTAGCGAAGAAGAAGCGGCTTCTTATATCGCTGAAGCTATTGATAAACCCGTTGTTGCTTATATTGCCGGGTTACACGCTCCAGCGACTAAACTTTTAGGTCATGCTAGTTTATTAATGACTTCAAAAGTTGTTAGTAATATGGTAGATGCAGGTACGGTTGAAAGTAAAATTGCGGCTTTTAAAACGGCAGAAGTTCTCGTTGCAGAACGTCCTTCGGAAATTCCTATTTTAGTTAAAAAAGCACTCAAAAGACGGAAAAAATAATGGGACAGGGAATAGGGAATTACGAATTACGAATTACGAATTACGAATGGGGAACAGGGAACAGGGAACAGGGAACAGGTTTCATGATCTAGTAGAGACGCGCCATGGCGCGTCTCTACAGGGGACTAAGGTTTAGAAACTAATAAAGTTGTTGATGCACTGCGACCAAATTCTTCAGGAGTATATTGTAATTTAGCTTCTGCACCGGGCCATAAATATTCTCCTGGGGTGACAGACCGAACTAAATAATGCAGTTGATAAATTCCCGGTTCCAAACGATCACTATAGGCAATAATTCGATCTTTGTAAATGGTTTGATAGTTAATTTGCCAACTACTTTTTTGAGCTTGTACTGCCAAATTAGTTGTTTTAAAACTAGCATCAATGGCTTCAAATCCAGCCGGAAGGGGATCAGTAATCATCACTTGATCAATGGGATGATCCGTAATAATATCTAACCCAATATCAAACACTTGTCCGGGTTGAACTTTCAAAAGCTGTTGAGGAGAGTTTAAATCAATTGTTTGTAAGACTTTATCCTCATTAGCCGGACGAATTGTTCGGGTAATTCTTAATCCATTTAATCGTCCCGGTTGATTTCCTTCTAAACGATATCGATAAGCAACCCAATAATTTAATAAACCCTGATTAGATTGTTGTAAAATTAAATCGTTTTTGCCTTTCGGTAATTCTGACATCGGTACATTCAAACGATAACTTGAATCTTTATACCCTTTAAATTGAGTTTCTCCTAAGATTTGATTACCAAGTTGAATGGCAACATTAAAATTAGGAGGTGTGGTTTCTGTATCTGCATAAGCAACTAAAGCTGTTAACGCTTGTGCATTATCATAACTACTTCCCCAAGTGCCATCTTGACGTAGATTCAATAAACTTTGTACCAGTTTATCAACGGTTTGAGATTGGGGATTTTGGGTGAGTGCTAAACGTAATCCTTGAGATTGAATAGTTGTCGGAGAATTTAACCAACGGTAGCCTTGGGGGAAATTGAGCGTCGCAGTTCTTCCGGTGATATAGATCTGTTTCTGCACTTGCTCAAAAAGACGATTATACTCTTCTTTCCATTGAGAGAATTGGAATAAATAGCGCACTAATTTAATTTGATTAACAGCATCAAATTCCTCAAAGTTTTGCAAGATAGTATCTAAGAAATCACTCCGTTTTTCTCCTAAGTTATCCAAAGCTATTAACGCATTTAAGCGAATTTCATTTTTACAAACTTCTTCGGTACAAAAGTCATATTTACCAGGGTTATCAACCCCTTGGATTAAATAGGTTTTGAGGGAATTAATCACCTGAGAATCAACAGCAAATCCCGCTTTTGTAGCTTGAGCTAAAGCTTCCCCCGTATAGGCAGAAAGAAGCGGATCGGAGAGTCTTGAACCCGGATAAGCTGCAATCCCACCATTTTCCTTCTGTAACGTCTTAATCTGAGCTAAAGCGGTTTTAGCGCGTTTAGATAACTGCAATTTGCTGAAATTTTGATTATATTTTTTACCCAGAATTTCCAAATTAGCAGCGATTAGCAATTCACTCACCGCAGGTTCCAGAAACGGCCATTCGTCTTGATTAAAAACTTGTTCAGCAGCAGCCGTTAATTGAGGAATTAAGGTACTCGCTAAATTAATTTCTAATCCTCCCACATCGGGAACAACTTTTTTACTAATATTCAGGGGAATGGTGATGGAATTCGTCGTGCGTCCTGACTCAATGACTTGTTCAATAACGTTAAACGGTTTAACTTCTAAAGGCACTTCAAACCCATCGAATTTGTTGTTAAATTCCGTTTTGAACTCAACTTTGGCGTTACCTGCTTGTTTGACTAAAATTGGAAAACGGTAAGCATTTGTTCCGGCTTCAGCTTTAGTTTTTAAAGTTTGTTGATTGGTATTTCCCGGCGAAAATTGAATCCCCCCATTAACGGTTCCCGTAATATTTAAGTTACCTTGTTCTTCCGTTAAATTAGTAATGGATAATCCGCCTAAAATGCGATCGCCAGGACGAGCAAATTGAGGTAAAATGGGATTAGAAATTAACGCTTGAGTGGTAATAAATGTGGTTTCCTCCGAACCAAATTTAAGATTTCCATCCGTTGCGACAACCATCACTCGCCAAGTCGTCAAATCATCAGGAACCTTGAAATTAACCGTTGCTTTTCCTTGATTATCCGTAACAATTGAACCGTTATAAAAAGCTAAAGGTTGAAATTCTTTGCGAATTCGAGGATTAGCAGTTGCAGTGGATAAACCGCCTCCATAACCCCAACCTTTTGCTAACGGAGAGGCGACTTGATTTAAAATAACCGCCGGACGATTATCACTAAATCGGGTGGAAATCGGTTGATCAGCATAGACTGTTTCGATTAAATTGGGGGGACGATAACCATTAAGTTGTAAAATCGAATCATTCACCACCATTACCGTCAATTGTCCGCGAACAGGTTGATTTTTTGCATCTGTTAAAGTTAGATTTAAGGTTTGTTCAGAACTGGGTTCTAGCTTGTTTTGTTGAGGATCAACTTGGACTTTGAGATATTGATCTTCGAGATTAATATTAAACGGTGTTAACCCAATTTTAGCTAAGTTTTCTAAGCTCCCCGGTTCAAGTTCAGAAATCGGTTTTCCTTGTCGCACTAATACCGCTTCAACTGCTGCATTCGGTAACATTTCAGGAGTCACTTGAAACTTGATTTCAGGTGCACTTCCTTTGACTTTCATCACCGTTTCATACAAAGGTTTATCGCGGACGACGGCAAAATATAATTCTCCTTCAGGATAGGGAGATTGAATTAAAGCCGTTGCAGTTTCTCCAGGTTTATAGGTGGTTTTATTGAGTTTAATTTCTAAACGGTTCTCGTCTACTCCTCCCCAGTTCACGAATTCATTTCCTGTTACCCAAATTTGTAAATCTGTGGCTGTAATTTCATCATTAGTGTCCGTAAAATTCGCCCGAATTCGATAGGAACCAGACTCAGAGGGGGTTAAAGAAACCGTTTTTTCTTTAGCACCGGACGTTACCTCAATTTGATCAACTGTTTGATATTGGATTTGATTTTTATCCGTTTGTGCGCCTTCAACAACCCGTGTAACGCGGCTATAATCCATTTTTTGCAATTGCAAATTTACCCCAATATTTTCTAAGGGTTTTCCTTGATCATCTGTGACAATTATATCAATGGGTAAGGCTTTACCTGCTTCTCCAATAAAGGGAGTTTTTAACCCAATTAAACGATGACTCGGAAGGGCAATAAACGATTGAGAATTGGCAACGGATAAATTAGAAATATCCGTTACTTCTACATCAACGCGATAGGTCATAGGATAGGGTAAATCCTTAGCAACGGTAACGGTTTTACTTCCCAAACCTTGGTCATCTAAGGCTTGATTTTCTTGCAATACACTATCAGAAACATTCGGTTTTTCTTCCGGCCAAAACCATTGACGACCAAAGGAATAATTATCCCATCCTTTCGGACTAAAATCCGTTGCTGTCCGGGTGACATAATATTGAGCTAAACCCTCCGCAACGGGAGAACCAAACAAATATTCACTCTTAGCATTCGCCGTAATTGTTTCTCCAATTTGAGCAAATTTTTGAGTTAAATTTAGGTCTACTTTAAAATTAGGGGGTTTAAATTCAGCGACACGGAAATTCCCTAAAATTTCTACCCCATTTTGATTTTTTGCTCGAACAATATAATTTCCTAAAGGTTGATTTTCTGTTAAGGGTAATTCTACAGAAAATGTTGCAAATTCGTTGGTTTTATACTCTCCTAACGTTTGGGTTTGCTTTTTAGGATTTTCTAAGGTCACGGTATAACTTTCATTTTTATTGGGTTTTAAAATTCCCTGTTCTAAGGAGTAAGCGATACCTGTTAAGGCAATTTTTTCTCCCGGTTTATAAAGTTGACGGTCGGAAAAAATTACTCCCCGTGATAAAATTTGTTGGTCTTCCCAATTGGCATAAATTCCATAACCGTAAGCTCCACTATCGGAAAAAGTTCGAGTAAATGCCCAATCTTTGCCTTCTTTAGCAATGACTAATAACGCCGGAGCTTTAGCAAATCGTTTCCCCTTCATACATTGCTGTAACTGTTGAGAATTTAACACTAACATTCCCTGTTCATCAGTCATTCCCGTTGCACAAACTTTGGGCTGAGGATAGGATTTTGCCTCCAGTTGAGAGGGATAAATATCCACTGATACCTTCTCAGCAACGGAACCATTATCTAAGTGATGAACTCGGACTAATCCTGATTCGGGAAACCATTGAGCAAAGACTCCTAAGTTAGTTAACTGTACCAGTCCATAAAATTGAGGTTCACTCCATTTTTGTTGACCTTCTCGTTGATATTGAGTCGTTTTTGCGCTTACTCCATAAGCTAACATTCCTGTATTTCCGCCTAATTTTTCTCGTAAATTAATGGAAGTTTCTTGAATTTTATTTTTTGGGGTAGAAGCCTCAAACGTTGCCCATTTTTCTACGGGAACTAATAAATTTTTACCCTCAGTTCTGGGGTAAGCACTATCGGTATAAACTAAATCTGTCGGTTGAACAACATTATAACTCGCTTGATATTGAGATTCAGGTAAATTTAACGTGGAAATATTGAGTTGTAAATTTTGTTGAGAGGGAAAAATATTGAGTCCTGAAGGGACAAAAATATCGGGGGTTAAATCTCCGGTTTTATGAGTAATCGTAACAGGTTTGCCTAATTTCTGATTAAATTGATCTTCAAGTTCTCCCCCTATGGTAATTGTATAATTGGTTTGCGGTTCTAAAGCCCAAGGATTAAGGGTTATACTGTCATTATTATCATAGGCTTGGATTAATTTAATATTGGCTTTAGGTGCAGGTTTAAGGGTTATATTTTTAAGGGCTGATTCTGCAATAATTCCATTATTAAATCGTAGTTGGGGGTTTCCGGTTACAAACCTTCCAAATGTTCCTTCTATGCTGGCTTTACCGGGAAGTTCTAAACTGATAAATTTTAAGGTATCATAGGTTTTAACTAAGCTAGAAATCTCAACTTGAGTCTCTAAATTTCCTTGCGCTGGACGTAACCCCGGTGTGATTTTAAATTGATATTGGGTAGCAGTTTGTAAGGGTTGTTTAGGCGTAACACTATATTCTATAGTTTGAACAGCCGGATTAAATTTAACATCGGGTTCAACTGGGGTTTTATTGTCTTCTGGTTCGGCGAGTTTAACCTCAACTGGAATCACTTGATTGGTTTTTTGTGAAATCAGTTGTAAATGTTGTTTTAAAGAGTTTAAATCTAATTCTACGTTAGAATTAAATTTAAGTTGGGGATTTAATCTTAACGGGTTTTCTGGAGAGCCGGGTTGTTCTTTCGTTCCGGGTAAATTCGATAATTTGATCGGTTCGGTGGCAAATGTCCAGGCGATATCTTGGTCTAATTGATGTTGGTTTAAATCGGCTAATCCTTTTTTCAGAGTGACTTGTAACCGAGTGGCTAAAGGTAAGGCTTGATCAGCTTGAAATCCGACCATTTTCGGGGTTAAAAATCGAAATTCTCCGGGTATTTTAGGGGTAATTTCAAAGTTGTTTAAAAGTTGTTTTTGTCGGGAACTGTCTAAATTTTCAACCGGAATTAAAGGATCTTTAAAAATAACATGAATTTGGCTTAATTCTGGACTATCCCCTAACGGATTAATAGTTTCAATCCAGTTAGGAAGTTGGGGTTTGGGTAAATCAGCCACCATCGGAATCACTTCGCTAACGGGAGCATGACTAATGATGCGACATCCCACCAGAGTTAAGATAAATAGAAAAACGAAGATAAACCGCCGCCGAATTAGGCGAAATTGGGTAAAATTTCTCATCGTCTTTAATAGGTGATACTTTCCTTTGTAATAACAGATATTTCAAGTAAAATTCCAGAAAATTCCAGAAGATTTAATTTTAGTTTCTGTTTGGGGTTCAGGGGTGCAAAGTGACCGGATTATGAATTAAAAATGTTACAAAAGTTAACATAAATTAGAGATGAGTTTGTTAGTTGAAGGTGTTTCTTTTAAAAATATTATGCTATAATATCTTAATAAAATTTTATAATTTTATTTACAAAATTCCTATGGAAACCAATATTCTAACTTTACCCCCCATTTTAACATTAAAACTCGATTTAACTCAGGAACAATTTTGGCAACTGTGTCAAGAAAATCATGATTTGCAATTTGAACGCACGGCGACAGGAGAGTTAATTATTATGCCACCAACGGGAGGAAATACGGGGAAACGAAATGTTAAACTCATCACTCAATTGGATTTATGGAATTCTAAAACCCATTTAGGTGAAGTGTTTGACTCAAATACGGGTTTTACCCTCCCCAATGGTGCTGACCGTTCTCCTGATGCGTCTTGGGTAAGTCGAGAACGTTGGGAAGCGTTAACTCCTGAACAACAGGAGAAATTTATCCCCTTATGTCCTGATTTTGTGGTGGAGTTAATGTCTCCCAGTGACCGTTTAGAAAAAACTCGTCAAAAAATGCAAGAATATCAAGAAAATGGGGCAAAATTAGGATGGTTAATTAATCGGAAACAGCAACAAATTGAAATCTATCGCTTGAATCAAGGCGTGGAAATTTTAGATTATCCAAACGAAATTTCAGGAGAGGATATTTTACCCGGTTTTGTGTTAGATTTAACTACAATTTGGTAAGTTGTGCTTACCTATCACCGCAACACTGAAGACCAGGGAGAGGAACTCCGTACTTGGTACTCCGCACTCGGCAACCCTTAACACTATTCAGAAACGTCAATCAATGATATCCTATGTCTATTAGAATTTTCTGTTTAAGCTAAGGTAGGGCAATTATGCAAGTTAATGATCTGGGTTTTGTAGCCAGCCTTTTGTTTGTGCTAGTTCCGGCTGTTTTCCTGTTGATTCTGTATATTCAAACCCAAAGCCGCGAAGGAAAACAAGGTTAATTTAGGTTTTCGTGAATTTGGGTTGAATTTTCATTCAAAAAAGCGCCCTCAGACTATTGCTGTGGCGCTTTTTTCTAACTAGGATTGATTCAGAATAAATTATGCGCTGGTTGTCCGGGTTAATAACACAGGACAACTCGCATAAACTCGAACATAATCTGATAGCGAAGCTCCTAACAATCGGTCTAAGTCGATGAAGCTCTTCGCTACGTTGGGGCGACGGTCTGGGGAACCCAACATCAATAAATCAGCGTTTACTTCTTCAGCAACACGACATAATTCCGGGCCAGGTTTACCAATCCCACTCACACAACGGTAACTAATTCCCATGCGTTTTGCTTCTTCAATAGCAGGGGCTAAAATCGGGTCTCTTTCGGCATTCATACTGAAATCTTCGCTCGATTTCCCCGATAAATCTTTATTAATATGGACTAAAATCAGTTGAGCACCTGGAAGATCTTTAGTAAAGGAAATCGCCAACTGCAAACACTGTTTAGAGGATTCAGAAGCGTCCACCGCTACCATGATTTTGCGGAGTTTTTTGACATAAGTATCGTCCTTAACTAATAGCATCGGACGACTGGTTAATTGAAACACATATTGACTAACGGAGTTTTCCAGGATGGCTTGAATGCGCCCCAAACCCCGTGAACCCATAATAATTAAATCCGCATCTTCCTCATCAGCCACTTGACAGACAATATCTTTAGGGTCACCTTGTTTACGTTGAGAAGTAATTTGTTTGGAGTCAAGGTGAATTGATTTAACAGCCTCCTCCAGAATTTTTTCCCCCTCCTCTAGCTTTTCTGACATTGTATCTGAACTGACTTGAGGGGGAACAACGTGCAGAACCGTGACAGATGCTTTTTGGAAGGAGGGGATATCCAACAGCATATTCAGCATTTCTTCGCACAATCCCCGACCTGCAACAGCAACTAGAATTTTCTTTATCATCTGTATTTCCTTGGATTAAAATAAATGATTTGTCAGTGGTCAGATTAACTCCGACTCGGATTAAAAAGGTTCTATACCTAGAATAAACCTGACTGTTGACAGATAATTTGTAGAAATGTTGCGTTCTCAATCTATTTGTAACGTGTTTGAAACAAATCCTTTCCCTCAGTCTGGGCCCTCAACGGATACCGTTTCCGAAAAGCCTTGGTTTGACTATATTGTGCGAGTTTTTCCCCACCATACCGACTATGGCGGGATTGTTTGGCATGGAACTTATCTGTCTTGGTTGGAAGAAGCACGGGTAGAACGGTTACGTTTGACCGGATTGGAGTATCATACCTTAGTAGAAATCGGGTGCGAATTGCCGGTTGTGTATCTCAATATTCGTTATCATCAACCCGTGAAAATGGGCATGGAGATTGTTGTTAAAAGTCGAATCCTACCAACAAAAGGCGTGCGATTGCCCTGGGAATATCGGATTGAATCTTTAGATGGTCAATACCTTTATCTTACGGCTCAAGTAACTTTAGTTCCCATAGACCGACAAACCGGAAAAATTATGCGTTGTCTACCTCCCGTGTTACAAGCGTCTTTAGCTCAATTGCTGGATTAACTCAAGCTATAATTTAGTCAAGAGATTGAACTCTCGTTTTTTGATCCCCAAAACCTAATCCAATCCTACCTTTGAAATCCCTCTTTTCTCAACTATCAAGCCCTTTCTCTTCCCCTGTTTAACTCTACAAGAGCGGATCACTCCTATTCTGCATGATAACCCGGTATTTTGAAATGGATCTACCCTCCCATCGATTTATTAGTTATTTTGATGCTCCAGAAGCTCAACAACTCTGTGATCTCGCCGTTGTTGAACAATTTACAGACCAATCTATTATTTTTGAAGAAGGGGAAGACCCTAGTTTTTTATACTTAGTTTTAGAAGGTCAAGTTGAGTTTAAAAAACAAGCTTCCTTCAATCAATATCAAACCGTTGCTGTTGCTAAAGCTAATGACTTTTTTGGAGAATTTGGGGTTTTAGATGGACAACCTCGCAGTGCTAGAGCAATGGCGGCTGGAAAAATCAAATTAGCCAAAATTTCCCGACCTCACTTGATGGAAATTTTAAGCAATGCTAAGGGTAAAGTTATTCTAAATTTATTTAGTTATATTATTCACCATTTGCGAGTGACCACTAATCAATATGTTAATCAGTTGGTTCGGAAAGAAAAAATGGAATTAGTCGGGGAAATGGTAAATACTATTTTGCATGACTTTAGAAGTCCTTTTACCGGAATTCAGTTATCCAGTGCCATGTTGAAGGAAATGCACCCCGATGAAGAAACGGAAGAATGGTGTGATTTAATTTCGATGCAAATTCAACGAATGTTAGGCATGGCGGAGGAAGTTTTAGAATTTGCCAAAGGCAGCACGGTATTGTATCGTCGCCCCGTTTATGTTGCTAAAATGTTGGAACATTTTGAGAAATTAAATCGAGTCTATTTTCAATCCACTCAAGTTGGGTTTTCTGTGAAGGCGGATGATGATTGTGTTATTTATGTTGATGAAAATAAATTGATTCGAGTCTTTCAAAATTTAGTGGGGAATGCGGTAGAAGCCTTTGAAAAACCAGGGGGAAAAATTGTAATCACCACCTCAAAAACTCCAGGCTGGGTTACAATTGCCATTGCGGATAATGGCCCTGGAATTCCTGAAGCGATTCGAGAGCATTTATTTGATGCTTTTGTCACCTATGGAAAACGCAGTGGGACGGGATTAGGCACAGCAATTGCTAAATCAATTATTGATGCTCATGGCGGTAAAATCGAGTTTAAATCGATTCCTCACGAAGGCACGACCTTTTATATTCTATTGCCAGAAACCCAACCCGAAGAAATGCTAGAAGAAGTTGCTGAAGAAGTCAAATTAAATTAAAATTATAGTAGGGAACAGGGAACAGGGAACAGGGAACAGAGAGGAAAAGAGTTCTCTGCACACGGTTTTGGCATCAGTCTATGTTCTAACTGCCTTGGCAACTGCTATACGCTTTAACCCTGAGATCAAGATCGGAACTGTAGGGAAAGAATAAACTCGATCTCTACAGCATTTTAACGTTAAACTTAACTGTTTTTCCTTTGAATTTAATTCGTGTACTCCCCCAAGATGTTGTTTATTTAATTGCGGCTAGTGAAGTTATTGATTCCTTAGCCGCTGTGGTTCGAGAATTAGTTGAAAATGCCTTAGATGCCCACGCAACTCGGATTACAATCTCCGTATGGCCGGAATTGTGGCGGGTACAAGTGGCGGATAATGGGTTAGGAATGGATTTAGCCAATTTAAAACAAGCTGCCACCGCCCATAGTACCAGTAAAATTAATACTATTACTGATTTATTTCAAATTAAAAGTTTAGGATTTCGCGGGGAAGCCTTACATAGTTTAGCGCAATTATCAAATTTAGAAATTATTAGTCGTCCGAGTTCTCCTTCTATTTCGAGTCCGGGTTGGCGAGTTCATTATAATCAGCAAGGAGAAGCGATTAAAACCGAAACTATTGCGGTTGCATCGGGAACCGTTGTTACTGTTTCTAATTTATTTGAAAATTGGCAAACTCGTCGCCAATCTTTGCCGTCTTCTGCTCAACAATTGCGGGGGATTCAGTTAATAATTCAGCAAATTGCCTTATGTCATCCCCAGGTCACTTGGCAACTTCGTCAAGGTAATACTCCTTGGTTTCAAATTAGTCCGGGAGTCAATGCTCAACAAATTTTACCCCAAATTATTAAAAATATTCGTTTGAATGATTTATATTATTTGAAAATTCCCCAAAATTCTGATAATATTAATGAAGAAACTATTGAATTAATATTAGGATTACCCGACCGATGCCATCGTCGTAAACCCGATTGGGTGAAGGTTGCTATTAATGGCCGGATGGTGCGATCGCCTGAATTAGAACAAACCTTATTAACGGCCTTGGCGCGAACTTGTCCCCGTGATCGCTATCCCATTTGTTTTGTTCATGTCCACCTTTCTCCCAATCAAATAGACTGGAATCGTAACCCGGATAAAAGTGAAATTTATCTTCAAAACTTAAACGTATTACAAGGACAAATTAGTCAAGGAATTGATCAAGCCTTACGGTTAAATTTTGATCGAATTTCTTTGCCTCAAAATCGAATTGATCAGTTAATCAAAGTTTCAGAAGAAAAGGGAAAGTATCAAATTAATTCTTCGATAAACTCTAATTTAGAAGAATCTGCAATTTCCTCTCATAATGAATTAGGGATGATCGAAATTAAAGCGATCGCCCAAGTTCTGAATACTTATATTATTGCAGAACATTCTAGCGGATTATGGTTAATTGAACAACATATTGCCCATGAACGGGTTTTATATGAACAAATTTGTGATCAATGGCGATTAGTTCCTCTCGAACCTGGTATTATTTTACAATCTCTCTCAACAGCCCAATTAGAACAAATGCAGCGTTTAGGATTAGAAATTGATTTGTTTGGCGAGGAGGTTTGGGTGGTTAGAAATGCACCGGAATTATTAGCAAAACGCAGTGATTGTTCAGAAGCTTTATTAGAATTAAGTTTAGGCGGAGATTTACAAGCCGCCCAAGTCGCAACAGCCTGTCGCAGTGCGATTAAAAATGGCACATCTCTGAGTTTAACCCAAATGCAAACTTTATTAGATCAATGGATCAAAACTCGAAACCCCCGCACTTGTCCCCATGGTCGCCCGATTGTTTTACAATTAGAAGAATCCTCCCTATCCTGGTTTTTCCGTCGTCATTGGGTGATTGGAAAAAGTCATGGAATTTAATAATAAGGGAACAGGGAACAGGGAACAGGAAATCATCAAATAAATGTATAAATAATTATGTCTCGGTACTTATAAGGCAATGATCAATGGGGAATAGAAAAAAGTGATTGTCTAATATTTTAGGGTTTAACATTAGAAGTCAAAAAAAGTTTAAAGGCTAATAGAGAGTAACTTATAATTGCAGACTTTCTGATTTTTGTTATACAATAAAAATAATCCTATTTTATTAATTTCCAATGGTAAATCCTATCTTAGATCAAATCTTACAACTCGCCACTCCAAAAGCAGATGCTGTTGAGGTTTATTATCTGTCGAGTCAGAATACTCCTATTGAGTTTGAAAATAATCGCCTCAAGTCCCTACAAACAAAAGCAAGACAAGGAGTAGCATTACGACTCATTCACCAAGGTAAATTAGGATTTGCTAGTTCAACGGATTTAACCCGTTTAGAAGATTTAGTCGAAGCCGCCTTACAAACCTCAGAAATTGGAGCCCCGGCTGATTTTGAATTTGCGGCGGATCTCCATTTATCTTCCCCGACTTCTTCCTTTATTCCTCCCACCACTCAAGAATTAGTTGAAATTGGGAAAAACTTGATTGAACAGGTACTTAATTATAATCCTGAAATCTTAGTGAGTGTGGGATTTAATATTTCTCGTCAACAAATCCAAATTGCCACAAATCAAGATGTTTATGCCGAACGTTCTAGTCAGTTATTCAGTGCTTCCTTATCGGGAAATTTAGTTAGAGGAGAAGACTTTTTAGAAATTGGCTGTTATGATGTTGCCAGCGATCGCCCTTTACAAACTGACCGCTTACTCCAAGACTTAATCCAAAAATATCGCCTAGCCGAACAAAAAGCCACAATTCAAAGTGGAACTTTCCCCATCTTTTTTACCCCACAAGCCGTTGCGAGAATATTTGGGGGATTATTTAGAACAATTTTATCCGGTCAAACCATTGTTCAAAAATCTTCCCCCTTAGTTGATAAAGTCGGAGAAACTTTATTTGATTCTCGTTTAAGTTTATATGAAGACCCCAATTTCGGCCCCTCCGCCTGTTCTTTTGACGATGAAGGAACTCCAACCACCGCCAAACGATTCATTGATCACGGAACAATAAATCAATTTTACTGGGATCGACAATGGGGAAGTAAGTATCAAATTTCATCCACCGGAAATGGATTTCGCGGGGGGTTATCTCGTCCTAGTCCGTCCTTAGTTAATTTATGTCTTGAACCCGGAAAAACCTCAACCGAAGACTTAATTGCTAGTATTGATCAAGGTTTAATTGTAGATCAAGTTTTAGGGGCAGGTCAATCCAATCAACTCGCCGGAGAATTTTCCGTTAACCTCGATTTAGGCTATAAAGTTGAACAAGGTAAAATTGTCGGTCGGGTGAAAAATACAATGGTAGCGGGGAATATTTTTGAAGCCTTTAAACAGTTAGTGGATTTAGGAAATCAACCGGAATGGGTGGGAAGTAGTTCCTATGTTCCGAGTTTATTATTTGAACAGTTAGGAGTTGCAGCTAAACATTAAAAAAGCCGCCAATTTAATAAAAAATAAATTCCTTGTTCCTGTAACGTGCGATCGCCAGACTCTGTTTGAATTAAGGGAATTCCCCAGTCAATTCGTGCGGTCAAGCGATCGCTATATTTCCACCTTAATCCTAACCCGACGGACAATAATGTGCGATCGGGTAACTCCAATTCTCCCGGTGCATTCCAAGCTTGACCAAAATCTATAAAGGGGGTGAGTTGTAAGACTCCCTCACCATTTTTGGTGCGAACTAGGGGATAACGCAATTCTGCGGAAGCAAAAATCACATTATCCCGTAACAACACATCCTGACGATAGCCGCGCACACTTTCCATCCCTCCCAGTCCCATTTGTTCTAAAGGAAGTAATTCTTGGTTTGTCAGTTGCACATCAGACCGCAATAAAAACACAGTATCAGGTGCTAACAACCGCACCCACTGCACCTGACCTCGCCAAGCAAAATATTGACTATCCGGTTGATCTGAACTCAACGTTGCATCCAAGAGTCCGACCCCAAAACTCAATTGCGATCGCACCGCAAACACCTGTTTTGGCCCTTGATAGGTATATTCTTGAGAAAAGCGAAAAATCGAAAGTCGCGTTTTCCCGTCCTCCTCTGCACCCCTGGACAAAGGAAAACCCACCCCTAAAATGCTGGTATCACTTTCCCGACGACCAAAGGTTAACCCTAATGCGAATTCTTCCGTTGGGGTTTGAATAATGGGTTGACGAATGCGGAATTCATAATTAACACTATTAGCTTTAATATCTAAATCGTTAAACGGAGGTTCCACAATGCGACTATTAGTATAGTTAAAATAAAAACTTAATGTCGTATTGCGAGAGGTAACAGGAAAGGTATACAACGTATCGACAATATTACTCCCTTGAGTATTACTATAGGACAACTCTAAGCGATCGCCTTGTCCTAATAAATTCCCTTCACTGACTTCAATTCCCCGTTCCCATGATCCGACCGTCGGAGAGCGATTATTATCGGTAAATAAATTAACATTAAAGGTGTTTGCCGTTTCAAACGTAACATTCAGAATACTTTCGCCTGGATTAATTCCGGTTGCTAATTCCGCCGAAATCCTTTCCACAACCGGATCAAGTTGCAGTAATTGTAAAGCTTGTAAAAGGTGTTTTTGATTAAAGGGTTTACGAGTTACTAATTCCAACCGACTTTTAACATAGTTAGGATTTAATCGCCCTTTTCCTTGAATATTAATTGCGGTAATTCTTCCTTCTAAAACGGTAAGGGTCACGGTTCCATTAGTTAAGGTTTGGGGCTGAATTAATGCACCGGACGTAATATAACCCTGAGAAATATAAAAATTTGTCACCGCAGAACGCGCCTGCAATAACTCGGTAAAGGTAATGGGATGACCCACAAAGGGTTTAGTGATTTCCGCTAATTGTTGATCACTAAAAACCGTATTTCCTTCAAATTCAAACCGTTCAATTGTAATGGTATTCAAACTCTCAGGAATTTGTTCTGAGGGGATTGGGGTAGGAACTGACGGAGAAAGCAAGGGTTCTAATGGAGGGGAAGGAGAAGGAAGTTGAGGTTCTAGGGGTGAGGGTTGAGGGGGAATTGGGATAATTGATCCGTCGTGGGGTAAAGATTCAGGACGTTGATCTATTAGAGGAGAACTCACCTGAGCTAAGGCAGAATTGATCTGTAAAAATAGGATAAAAAATGGAGAATAGGCAGGAAAAAAACGAAGTTTAATATTAAGTTTTAAAGAATTAAAACCCAGGTTTTTAATATTAAAAAAATGTAAAAAATGAGGCATAAAAAATATAGAAATCTGGTTTTACTAGAGTCTTAGGAGTTAAGGAATCCAGAAATTGAAAATAGTCCAGAGCATGAATATTTCATCAACCTCCAGAGCCTTTATTCTTCTATTGATTTCTTTCTTCAAGTCAGCCAATCTAAATCCTGATTATTAGCCATTTTAACTTTTGCAACAAATTGATATCAAGATTAGAGATCTTGGGTCTAAAGTGTCTCCTTCTTCTTTTATAATTAAAAATTAGGCTACTCCTGAACAGCAATTGAGTCAAATTTTTACAATGACGGTTTATCAAGTCCGCTTAATTAACGAAGCTCAAGGTTTAGATTGCACCATTCCGGTTCCTGATGATCAGTATATTCTCGATATTGCAAAAGACAATGGTATTCGTCTACCATCAGGATGTGAGCAAGGAGATTGTTCAGTTTGTGTTGCTAAACTCCTAAACGGTCAAGTTGATCAAAGTGAACAAAAATTTCTCCGGCCTGCGGAAATCGCGATGGGGTATACTGTAACCTGTGTTGCTTATCCTCGTTCAGATTGTACCCTCTATACCCATCAAGAACAAGTTTTATATCAATCCTCTCTTTATCATCAACCCAATTCAGATTGATATTTATCCCTTGATTCATCTAAACTCGCCGTCAAAACTTAACTTTTTATTCTTAATATGGATCGTTTTTTATACGAAAAATCTATTTCTTATCAAGGGTATTTAATTATTCCCTTCGTTCGAGTAACGGTGAGTGATAAAAAGATTTATTCTTATATGTTATTATCCCAATGGGGACATAAAGGAAAATTTCACAAATCTGAAAATCCGGCTGATCTCTATTGTAGTCAACTGGAAAAAATTATCGAAATTGCTCAAGATCATTTAGATCACTATTCGGATATTGTTCCTAAAGAAGATTATTTTCACTGTCGATATACCTATCAAAATGATTTAATTGTAATTTATCAAGAAGCGGAAAAATACTTTTACGATCATTACAAACCTTATAGTTTAAATAATATTGCAGCCCCTAAACTTTTCCTTTCACAACAAGATTGTATTAATTGGGTCAAAGCCGGATTAGATCGTTCTGGGACAGTCACCGAGCCATAAAAAACTCTTGTACATTAACTATGGAACCAATTCGGTTGTGCGGGGCGTGTTATGCTGAATCTCCTTGTCATAAGCTGCGTAGCAGCTTGATTTAATAAACGGCATTTCCCTTGTTTTTAATTTTACGATGCCAATTGATGATTAGCTTTCCTTCATTAATAATTTATGTAACAAGTCTTCTAGCTGCTCTACTTTCTTTGTAATATTCTCCTGACTTGAGAGCCGCTCAACTTAATTCCTGTTGCTTGCTCTAAATATGTTGCTAATCTATTTCCTGTCCATCTCCCAAATTCATATCCATATTCTGATGGCTCTTTTTCTACTACTTCTACTAACATTTCTTCATATTCAGCAGTGGCTTTCCGAAAGTTTCCTTGGCTTCTCCCATCTATAAAACTCTCCATTTTATCTGGATCTCCATGAACGGCCCAGTACGCTACTGTCGGATAGGAAATCTCTAAAAAATTGGCTATCTCTTGATACGTTTTTCCCTCATTCATTAATAATAAAATTAATATTCTTTCTCTAATTTGAGCATTTTTATTCTCTTTCATTTCTTTAAGTAATTTTCTTTTTTGCTCTTTAGACAGATGATTTTTGGCTGGCATTGGGGGTTATATTCCTAAAAACACTTAATCTTCTATTATACAATCAAGCTGCGTAGCAGCTTATTCGCTCTACATCTAGCTAATTTGGGGCTCGTTTGGGCATTTCTATATAAAAGTTATGGGTGAGTTACTCATTTTACTCTTAAGCTAGATATAGATTGAGTAATTTTTGAGTAACTCAGTGGTAGAATCTCTCTTGCGTAAGGCTGAAGTCACGATGTAAGCCTTGTCAGCAAGTGCTTAGAGTGAACGAAAGAACAGAAGCCCGTGACGAGGATTGAACTCGTGACTTCCTCCTTACCAAGGAGGTACTCTACCACTGAGTTACACGGGCAAAAAAAATTAAGAAGTAAGAACTAAGATTTGGAAGTTCCTAATCTCTAAGGTTTAATTTTAGAGGTGGGCCGAGCTGGATTTGAACCAGCGTAGGCGTAGCCAGCGGATTTACAGTCCGCCCCCATTAACCGCTCGGGCATCGACCCATTTATTCAACAATTTTATATAGTAGCACAATCTCAGGAAATGTCTAGGGGTTTGGAAAACTTTTTTTCCATTAGGAGGAAGGAGGCTCAAAATACTGACGATTTGGGAGTCGGCGGGATTGTTCTGAAGTTCGGTTTGGGCGGGAGGGATTGCGGGGACGTTGGGTACGACTCGGAAAATCGCTCTCATCGTAAATTTCCCCGACTAACTCCTCTAAAATATCTTCTAACGTGATTAACCCAACGGTTCCCCCATATTCATCAACCACAATCGCCAGGTGGAGGCGCTGTTGTAGCATTTCCTTGAGTAAATCCCCGACTCGTTTCGTTTCGGGAACGTAAACCGGCGGGCTCATAGCTTCGGTGACAGAAATAGTGTTGCGTTCCTCCTCGTGGGTATGAGCTAATTGTAACGCCCGTTTTAAATGAACAATTCCCACAATTTCATCTTTGGATTCTCCTTGAACTGGAATTCGAGAATATCCGGTTTCTAAACATAACTCAATCACTTCGGGTAAAGTGGCTTGGTTGGAAATTGTTCGCATCTCAATTCGCGGTTTAACGACTTCTCGCGCCATTAAATAATCCATCATCAACGCTTTATTCAACAGTTGATGTTTTTGCCAATCTAACTGACCCCGACCCCCTAAAATTTCAATCATCAGTCGTAGGTCTTGCACCGATAACCCCTGCTGGACTCCACCGGGGCTAAACAGGCGAATAATGCTTTGACGTGAGTTCGATGGAGTGCGATCGCGACAAAACAGACGACTATTGGACAGGCGATCGCGATAAAACAGACGACTATTGGACAGGCGATCGCGATAAAACAGACGACTATTGGACAGGCGATCGCGATAAAACAGACGACTATTGGACAGGCGATCGCGATAAAGCAGACGGCTATTTGGCAGGCGATCGCGATAAAACAGACGGCTATTTGGCAGATGATCTAATCAGTAAGCGTGGGAAAATAGAGATGTAACCAGCAAATATTAGACAATTAGGGAGGCTTTTATGGATCACAGAGCATCACACTTAGACATGACAGAAGTTTTTTGTGACGTGGATGACTTTTGTCAAGTATTTGAACCCTTATTGGCACAAATGTTGTTACCAGAAGTGGTGGGTCAAAGCCGACCCAAAACCCGCTTGACTTTAAGTGAAATAATGACAATATTGATCGGATTTCATGGTTCACGTTACCGAACATTTAAAGACTTTTACCGATTACAAGTAATGGCATATTGGTCGAAAGCTATGCCTAACTTAGTCAGTTATAATCGTTTTGTTGAGTTAATGTCTTATGCTTTATTAGCACTATGTTGTTACTTTGAGTATTGTTGTAAAGGCGAGGTAACTGGAACAAGTTTTATCGATTCAACCGCCTTAAAAGTCTGTCATAAAAATCGAGCAAATAGCCATAAAGTCTTTGCTGGACTAGCGGAATGGGGGAAAAGTTCAATGGGCTTTTATTTTGGATTTAAGTTACATTTAATCATCAACGACTATGGGGAAATTTTAAATTTTCAAGTCACACCTGCCAATGTTGATGACCGAAAAGTAGTCCCAGAATTAACAGAAGGAATTGTGGGGAAAATTTTTGGAGACAAGGGATATATTTCGGAAAAATTATTTAGGCAATTACATGAAAAAGGTTTACAACTGATAACTAGGCTGAAGAAAAACATGAAAAATAAATTAATGTTGTGGTCAGATAAAATGAAATTAAGAAAAAGAGGTATAATAGAATCAGTGAACGATCAACTGAAAAACTTATGCCAAATTGAACATACAAGACATCGAAGTGTAGCTAATTTTATGGTGAATTTAGTAGCCGGAATGATAGCTTATACTTATCAACCAGAAAAGCCATCATTGTATGACATTGAACAACCCGTTTATCATTTTGAATAAATTTAAATTTCCCGCGCCTTAAATAAACATTAAAACTGACAAGCAAATTTCGATCAAGCCTTAGCACTTACAGCTTGGGGCTTCGCTGTGAGCGTCAGCCGGACGGTGTAGCGATCGAACTCCGTCGAACTCACGTTGCTTTGAGTAATCGTTTCTAATAGAACAATAACCGGAGACAGGATAATAGATAACAGGTAAATCGGGCGAACTACAGCTTTAAAAATCGGTAAAATGTTGTTAATGGCAAAGGATTTGGGAGTAATTTCTCCAAAAATTAGGACTAAGAAAGTAACAACAGCCGTTGCAATTCCTATTCCCGCATTTCCTAGCCAAATTGCAAATAAATTACTGGTGAGAATGGCAGAGAAATTATTCACCAAGTTGTTTCCCACTAACAACGTTGTAATAAATCTTGCCCGTTTTTCTAAAACCAAGGTATACATTCCATTGGGGTCACCTTGTTCTTTAATTAAAGCTCGCAGTTTTAAATTATCGAGGGCGGTGATAGCCGTTTCGGAACCGGAGAAAAAGGCAGAGAGAACCAGCATGAAGGTCAGAACCAGAATATCTAGCCCAACATTTCCCAGTAAAGGCATCGCTTCCGCAAGGGCCAACAAGAATTCAGACGGAAAAGTTGTAAACACAACAGGATAAAGTTATCTAAAAAAACTGTTTTGATTGTAGAGCATTGTCATTGTAGTCAGCCAATTTTGAAAAGGAATCTATGCAAGAAAGGACTCCTGATTTTCAGGAAGTCCTCTGAATACAATGGGTTAAGTTTTATTTTGGCAGTAGCCTTAAATCACGGTATCGTCAGGAATCACCGCATTTTTAAGAACAACAACAATTCCACTGCGGATATAAAATCCTAAATCTTCCCGTTCTGCTTCTTGGATATTATCTTTGTTGATAATTTTAACATTGCGACCAATGCGGGCATTTTTATCAACAATTGCCTTACGAATTAAGGTATTAGAACCAATCCCTAATGGAACTCCACCTTCTTGTAAACCCGATTGACGTTCTGAAAACGGTTGATAAAAGTCTGAACCCATAAGCAGGGTATCTTCAATCACACATCCAGCTTCCACACGGGAACGTAAGCCCAAAACAGAATGATCAATCCGACATTCTTTGAGAATACAACCCTCAGCAACAATAGATTCAGTAATGTGACAATCTAAGATTTTCGTGGGGGGTAAATAACGAGAACGGGTATAAATCGGGGATTTTTCGTCGTAAAAACTAAAGGAAGGTTGAGGTTGTTGGGTTAAACCAATATTGGCATTATAAAATGCTTCAATGGTTCCAATATCTTCCCAATAGTCTTTAAATAAAAAGGCTTGAACATTATGATCGCCGGAGGCGCTGGGAATAATTTCTTTACCAAAATCTGTCTGTTCAGGATTGTCTGTTAACAGCTTAATCAAGACATCTTTGTTAAAGACATAAATCCCCATCGAAGCAATATAAGGATTTTCTTTCGCTTGTTCAGGAGATAAACCCAACATGGAGGTATCGACCTGCATTTGTTTGAGAGCGTCTCCTTTTGGTTTTTCACTGAAACTGACCACTCGCCCTGAGTCATCCAGTTTCATTAACCCAAAATCAGAAGCTCGTTTTTCATCAATGGGTAATACTGAAAGGGTAATATCCGCATTAGTATCTAAATGACGTTGGACAAATTGTCGATAGTCCATGCGGTAAAGATGATCACCGGATAAAATCAGATATTGGTCAACGTCCCATTCTTGAAACAACCACAAATACTGACGCACCGCATCTGCTGTACCCTGGAACCAATTGGGGTTTTGGGTGGTCTGTTGGGCGGCTAACACTTCTGTAAAGCTATCATCAAAGCCAGAGAAGTTGTAAGCACGAGCAATATGACGGTTTAAAGATGCTGAGTTAAACTGGGTTAAAACGTAGATTTTGAGGATTTCGGAGTTAATACAGTTACTAATGGGGATGTCGATTAACCGATATTTACCCGCAATGGGCACCGCAGGTTTGGCCCGCATTTTGGTTAAAGGATACAGGCGGCTACCCGCACCGCCACCGAGAATGATTGCTAAAACTCGTTTCACAAAAAATTACCTCTCAACTGCCAATAGTCTTCCCAAGTCCAGTGTCCGACTGTACGGTACTCTTGACAAGGGGGGAGAAGCAAAACCTGTCTTAAGTTTGGGTTAGGGGGAAGTTAACAGGAAGGGATAACAATGGCCAAGGAATTGTTCAAGAAGAATTGAATTTTAAGGGTTGAATCGTTTCTACTTGCATTGTTGTTGATAATTCTTTATATTTTTTTGCTGGATTAATGGGGAACGGTTTTGAATAATTAAGGTTATACCAGAATAAACAGAATCAATTTTGATTCAGAACAGAGGATTTATGATGCACCCATATTGGCATAAGGTTTCTCAGGCGATTAAAGTGGCTGTGGTTGGCGTTTCTTTACCGTTATTGTTGTCGAGTGCTGGGTTAGCGCAACAGAATGTTAAGCAAGAAGCTATTCAGGTTGATCCGAGAATTAAAGAGCCGATTGAGATGTTGATGGATGATAATATTGATAATGATCAAGAAGCTATTAGCCAATTAAGCAAAATTCCTGATGTTGTTAATACTTTAATTCAAGAATTAGAAAATAATAACAATCCTGAAGTTATTGCCTCTGTACTCCAAGCCTTATCAGAAATTGCACAAACTACTAAAATTCTGCCTCAACAAACTGATTATATTACTAATTTAATCATTGATCATAAGTTGCTCAGTCACCCTGATCAGTTAGTGCGTGTTTATGCTATTGATGTTTTGAGCAAGATTGCACCGCCAGAGAAAATACAGAAGACACTTAAAATTTTATTAAATACCCTGAAAGATAATAACAAAGGTGTTCGTTATCGCGCTGCTGGTGCTATCTATTTTCTACTTCGTAAAATTGATTCTTCAGATTTACAACAGGCTCTAGTAGACGTGAGATCAGTTGCATTAACTAAAAGCAATGATTGGCAAGTACGACTAGGTGCTGCTTATGCTCTTGCAAGTAGTGGTCGAGACGTTAAAACCGCAATTACCACCTTTAAACAATTATTAGACCAACAAGATCAAGAAATAACACAAGAGGTAATTACGTCATTGCGTTATGCAGGAGATGAATTATCAATAAAATCATCTAACTTAACAAAAGAAGAAAAGTCCAATGCTAAAGAAGGTTTGGAAGATGCTTTAGATTATTTGAATCAAAACTATAGTAGTGAAGATCAACAATCAAGATCAAATATCACCCAAGCCAAAGAATCTTTAAATTATGCCATCAATAATATTGATAATATACCCGACTCAGTAGAACCTAAAATTATACTGGATTGGATAGTCAGTAAACCTCAAGAATCCGTGCCAATATTAATCATTATATCTTGGCTATATTTTGTTTTAATGTCTCTGTGGTTACGTCCTTTGTGGCTGTTAAGGTGTAATGATATTCTACAGCGCTATACCGATATTCCCTTACCAAATTTTCTAGGAAATCTCAAAATTTCAGATTTATTAAGGTTGCTTTTATTTCGGTCTTGTTACCACCCCAGGGTACTAGACGCATGGGTTAAAGATAATTTAGGTAAAGCTCGTAAAGAATTTGACAAAAAAACAACGGTTAAAGAGCGTAGTATTTATGTTCCCATCCCAGTCATTTTAGATGGTATTGATATAGCGGAATTGACAGCGAAGGAATTGCAAGCTAAATTTAGTGAACAACAAGAATGTCTTTTAATTTGGGGTGAAGGGGGTTCAGGAAAAACAAGTCTTGCCTGTCAAATTGCACGCTGGGCTATGTCAGATGTTCCTGAAAAACGGCTGTGTAAACATCGGATGCTGCCAATATTAGTTGAACAGGAACTAGATGTTAAAGTTGCTGAAGGAAAACAGGTTTTTCTTGAGGTTATCCGAGGTTTATTGAAAAATTTAGTCGATGCTCAGAAGCCGGTTTCTGAAGAATTTTTAGAACAACTTCTGATTCAACAACGTTTACTGGTAATTGTGGATCACTTCTCAGAAATGAGTTCACCAACCCGCGAACAAATTCGTCCTGAATTACCCGGATTTCCTGTTAATGCTTTGATTGTAACATCACGGATGGAGGAATCATTAGGTGGAGTGAATAAAACGATACTTCAACCGATGCGAGTTGAGCGAGATCGCCTATTACCTTTTATGCAGGCTTATATTACTCAACGGGGAAAACACGATATCTTTAAAGATCAAGAATTAGTTAATGCCCGTGATCGACTGTTGATGATTGCCGATAAAAGAGATGTTACAGTGCTGTTAGCTAAACTTTTTATTGAACAGATTATTTCAGTTAAAACGGGAGGAAATATTGATAAGTTTCCTCAAAATATCCCTGATTTAATCTTAGAATACTTAAATCGAATTAATGGGAATATATCAGGTGATCATCCAGAAAACTCTAAGATTCATCAGGATGTTAAAATTATTGCTTGGGAATGTCTAAAACAAACGTATCGACCGACAACAGCGTTAAAAGAGACTGTTGTTAAAGCGTTAGGGAGTGATGATGCAGAAGTGCGTCTCAAATATTTAGAAAATCGTCTCTGCATCATCCAAACTATTCCTCCTAGTTACACTGAAATTCGCTTTGTGCTTGATCCTTTAGCTGAGTACCTAGCGGCTATGTCCGTTGTAGAACATTGCGGTAATAATGAGCAGTTATGGCATGAATTTTTTGCTCAAGCCGATATACAACAAGGTACGCCGGAAATGATTAAAGGATTGCTATTAGCAGTGCTAGATTGTTGTTTAGCTAACGATAAAGCTGCAAAAATCCCTGAGTTTGTATTATTAGAACTTGATACGAGAACAAGTTCAGGCTCCAACTCAAAGATTTAAGTTTTTCTCTATCTATTGGGTGGGGTACATGGAATGAGCATTCGTCCGCAACGCGCATTCCAAATTCCATTTTCTTTTATATTACACTCCGCAGATGTACCGTCACTGCATCGTACCATCAGTTCATCATCCTCATTAGGATTACTGGATTTTGAACCACAACCACAAAAACTCAGTTCTCCTAACGCTTTAATTGCACGAGATCTTGCTATTGGGCGATCAGCTTTTTCCAATACTTCTGTCAGAAACTCAATTACAAAATCATCGGCTTGACCCATCTTTAATAGACTTTCAGCCGCGACTAAAGCCGACAGAGGAATGTTGATTTTTCCTACATTTTTCATGCTATTTTTCACTTCTTCAATTTCTTGTTTCAGTGCAGCAACAACATTAGTTTTTGGAGAGCGTATGGTAAAGCTGATTTGATCAATTTCCAGATAGGGGATATCGGGATCATGGCGTCGAGCATCCTTTAGAAGCTCTTGCAGTTTTTGGTCAAGTTGCCACTTAATATCTAATTTGTTTAATTTTTGGGTAAGCTGTTCGTTAGACTGAATATCAACAGAAAAATTCATAAATCCCTCCACTGGTTTGATGTTTTGATGTTTTGAAACTGGGTGTGCATATCGAACTTGAGAATTTCGATTTTGTCTTTTTGTTTCCCCTTTTGCTAATTTTTTTGCTGTTTTTACCGCCTCAAACCCATTAACTAAACCGCTCCCTGTTGCCCAATCAAATCCGGGTTTTGCCGAATGTCCTCCCGTCGCAGAATTGCAATTTCCTGCAATTACATCAATGGCGGTCTGTTGTAGAATTTCATTAGCTTGTTGGGGCGATAATTGCGGGTTAACTTGCTTCATCAACGCGCAAATTCCCGCCACTTGGGGGGCTGCGGCGGATGTTCCACTAAAGGCTGCCCAACCATCTTCTGAGGACGTTTCATCCGCGTCAGGGTGTTTAACACCGGGTATACCAAAAACGGCATCTAACGTGCTTCCAGGGGGAACAGGTAAGACAATATAAGCCGCCCTGGGTTTTTTTCCCACTAACCCACAAATATCAGGAACAATTCGCCCCGAATAGATGTTACTGCTAAAACCACTAGCATAATTACTCGCTTCTAACTTGCCATCAGAATTGATATAAACGCCTCCAGCCGCAATCACATCTGGGTGTTGAGAGGGAAATCCCCAATGTCCATTTCCGGCGGAAAAAACAACAATAATTCCTTGATAAACTGCATCGGCAATATTAGCAGTTAAGGCAATATCATAGGCAGATAAAGGCAAATATTGTTTGCTGCTTCCCCAACTACAAGAAATAACATCAGGACGCAAGGAAACCGCTTTTTTAAAGGCTGCAATGGAATTTTTAAAGTTCCATTTTATCATGGTAAAATTGATATCTGGAGCTACAGAAAATAGATTGGCAGATTCTCCGGTTCCATGTCCATTTTCATCGACTTCGGGATTAATACATCCTGCCCCTAAAATAACTTTACCTTGATATCGATTCCGGGCAAAAAAAGGATGACGATACCATCCAGAATCGACCATGACAACGTTAATCCCTTGACCTTTAATTCCTTGGTGATGAGCCGTTACTGCATTGAGTTTTTGGGCAATATCCTGGGGTATTAAATGCCAATAGGACGGATTTGGAGGAGATTCCGAAGGTAAGCCGACATCTGTATAATAAACAGGTTCACTTAAGGCAATTCCTTCAATTAAATCGGATAAAGGACTAGAAGACGGATCAACAAAACCCACCATATCAGTATCGGGAGTATCTAAAAATGTGGCGATACTTTCTAATCCTCCCCCTTTGATAACGGTTTTGTCTTTAGCAATGATTTTTGTTTTAAAAACCCGCTCGTACAGGTCAATAGAACCTGCAATGCTGAGAGTAACTCGTCCGGTTTGTAAAACTTCAAATCCTTCTGCTTGTAGACGCTGAATCGCTAAATTAACCTGTTGAGGATGAGAATAAAATTGATTAATATTCTCATGGGTAATTTGTTCTGAAAATTGGAATAGGGAAACCCCGCCTTGGGAATGGACGGAGGCTTCCGCATACACAATTGATGGTAATTTATTATTTAAGTCATTCATCCCTCTGGGTGCAAATCCAATAATTTGTTTTTAACCTATCATAGATAACTGAGAAATTTAGGATGTCTTAAGAAAAATTCAATATTTGATCAGGACGCTTGATCTTTTTAAGTAACAATAACTAGGGGTATAATCACTAATGTCCCAGCTTAGTTTAGTTTAGTTAAGTTAAATGAAGTAATTTTGTGAAATTTTGCTTAACTTTAGAATTGCTACCAAAATTTACACCTAAAGTCAGAGGTTAAATAGGATAGAGGCTTTTACTGTATTTTGGATGAGTTATAAGGATTCTATGATTGTACAAACGCCTGATTGGGTCAAACACGCGGTATTTTATCAAATTTTTCCCGATCGCTTTGCTCAAGCTGCCATTCCCCGCAAAAAATTGTTAAGTTCTGATCGCTGGGAACAATGGGATTTACCTCCGAGCTTACAAGGATATAAAGGAGGAAATTTATGGGGCGTGATTGAACAATTAGATTATTTACAAGATTTAGGAATTAATGCGATTTATTTTACCCCCATTTTTCAATCCGCTTCTAATCATCGTTACCATACCCATGATTATTATCAAATTGACCCCATCTTAGGTGGAAATCCAGCGTTTGAAGAAATGCTAAAAGCGGCTCACCAACGCAATATTAAAGTTGTTTTAGATGGGGTATTTAATCATGCCAGTCGGGGTTTTTTTCAGTTTCATGATATCTTAGAAAATGGCCCCCATTCTCCTTGGTTAGATTGGTTTAAAATTGAAGGATGGCCGCTATCAGCTTATGATGGGAGTAAACCTGCAAATTATGTAGGTTGGATTGGAAATCGGGCTTTACCTCAATTTAATCATGATAACCCTCAAGTTAGAGAATTTATTATGGAAGTTGCCGAATATTGGGTTGATTTTGGCATTGATGGTTGGCGTTTAGATGTACCCTTTGAAGTGAAAACTCCAGGGTTTTGGAAGGAATTTCGAGAGCGAGTGAAGGCGGTTAATCCAGAGGCTTATATTGTCGGAGAAGTGTGGGGGGATTCCAGAGAATGGTTAGATGGAACCCAATTTGATGGGGTAATGAATTATTTATTTGCAGGCTCAACCATTGCTTTTACCGCAGGCGATCGCGTTAAAATGGAATTAGTCGAAGGCCCTTCTTATTCTCCCTATCCGCCTTTATTTGCAAAAGAATATGGAGAGAAAATTAAAGCGTTATTAGACTTATATCCTTGGGACATTCAACTCACCCAATTGAATTTACTTGATAGTCATGATACAGCCCGATTAATTACGATTGCTGGAGGCGATAAAGTTACGGTTCAATTAGCTACGCTATTATTATTTACTTTTCCCGGTGCACCTAGTATTTATTATGGGGATGAAGTCGGGTTAGAAGGACAGCTTGATCCTGATTCTCGCCGCGCTTTCCCGATGAAAGAATCTTGGCATCAGGATGTTTTAGATTATCATAAAAAACTGATTGCTATTCGTCATCAGTATCAGGCATTACGAATCGGTTCCTACAAAATATTATATGCTGAGGGAATTGTTTATGGGTTTGCCCGGTGTTTAGAAAACGAAGAAGTGATGGTTTGGGTGAATTCAGGAACTGAACCAGCCCATATTCATTGTACTGTTACCGATTTAAAAACCTGTCCGAATCGGTTGATTTATGGAGAAGGGAAAATTAGCTGGAAACCAGAAGATGAACACACAGAATTAGAGGTATACATTCCCCCGCGTCAAGGGATAATTGTAGCGAATTTTTAGAATCTTCGAGGAGAGAAATTCAAGATCAGGGTATGGCAATGCCATGCCCTAGGGTTAGAAAATTACCCTATAATAAAGAATCAACTTTAATTGAATACTTGGTAATTTCATTCTAGCCCATGACCCAGACTCCCCCATCTATGCTTGAAAAAATTAAAGAGATTGCGACTGCTTTAGCACCTCGGTTAATTGAAATTCGTCGCCACATTCATGCACATCCAGAACTCAGTGGTCAAGAATATCAAACCTCTGCTTATGTTGCTGGGGTTTTATCTTCCTGTGGACTTAAAGTTCAAGAAGGGGTAGGAAAAACGGGAGTTATCGGAGAACTCAAGGGAAACACCACCGCTTCCCGTTGGTTTGCGATTCGCACGGATATGGATGCTTTACCGATGACGGAATTAACCGGGTTAGAGTATGCTTCCCGACAGATGGGAGTCATGCACGCCTGCGGACACGACTTGCACACCACCTTGGGGTTAGGAACAGCGATGGTGTTATCTCAGTTAGGTCAGGAGTTCCCTGGAAAGGTGCGGTTTCTGTTTCAACCGGCGGAGGAAATTGCCAAAGGCGCGACCTGGATGGTACATGATAACGTCATGGAGGATGTGGCGGCGATTTTGGGGGTTCATGTCTTCCCCAGTATTCCCGCCGGATGTGTGGGACTGCGCCAAGGTGCGTTAACGGCGGCGGCGGATGATTTGGAATTAACAATTATCGGGGAGTCCGGTCATGGGGCGCGACCTCATGAAGCTAAGGATGCAATTTGGATAGCCGCACAGGTAATTACCATGTTACAACAAGCCATTAGTCGCACCCAAAATCCGTTAAGACCTGTGGTTTTATCTATTGGTCAAATTATGGGGGGACGGGCTCCTAATATTATTGCGGATCAAGTTAAACTATTAGGAACGGTGCGATCGCTTCATCCTGAAACCTACGAAGCTTTACCTAATTGGATTGAACAAATTGTTGCCAATGTCTGTCAAATGTATGGGGCAAATTATGAGTTAAATTATCGTCGGGGCGTTCCTTCGGTGCAAAATGACCCAATATTAACTCAAATTGTAGAAGAAACGGTACGAGAAGCCTTTGGCACTCAAGCTATTATTAATTTACCCGAACCTTCTTTAGGTGCAGAAGATTTTTCCGTCTATTTAGATTATGCACCAGGCATGATGTTTCGGTTGGGTGTCGGACACAAAAAGAAACAAAATTATCCCTTACATCATCCCAAATTTGAAGTCGATGAATCTGCGATTATTACGGGAGTGGTGACATTAGCTTATTCTACTTATAAATATTGTCAGAAACAATTAACAATGGAAAAGAGTTAATCAACAGGTTGACTATTGTAAAGAAATGTAAAGTTTGCGTAACCCTTGGGGGAACTGCCTATAACTCTATAGTTCTTAACGGGATTTGAACAAAGTTCAAGCCCAAACAAGCCCCAAATTGCTTAGATGTAGAGCAAATACATCATGATTCTCTTGGAGCCAAGCGACAAATCGATAAGATATAGCTGTTCTAAAAGCGGATAAAGCATCAGTAAATGTATTTAACGGTTTGTTAGCCCAACGCCGTCTTAATCCGCCAGTTAACTGTTGCCAAATAATGAAACTGTAGGCACAAAAAACTAAGATTAGATGCCGATGAAGGCTTTTAAGACTTCGAGTCTGATATTCTTGATGCAATTGGTGATAAACCACGCAAAGCTGCATTATTTGACATCTGAGTTAAGTTTTTTCGTTCACTTTCGCCCAATAATCCTCCTAAATAGTGCCTAAATCCTTTTTTTTGAGATGGATTCCTGAATACCAAATCGAACCTAGCGCACCATTTCTCAAAGCACGGTGGCATAGCAGAGGGAGTGGTTTCTTTCATGGCAGCTTCCCAACGTAGAATACTTACCCTATCGATATTATAGACGTTTTATTTCTTTTTTTCTGTTTAAGTACCGATAATGAACCCAATTATTAATTATAAAAAATACCCAAGTTTTGGGTAGGGGCGAGGCGCGCCTCGCCCCTACACTGAATTGGATTTTCAGACTGATGTACAACTGATTTAAACTTACTATCAAAAATCAGTGAACTTTAAGAATTAAGACTCACCTGATGTTGACGATTTCGCACTTCTAAATAAATCAATAACGCATTAATATCAGCAGGATTCACCCCGCCAATTCTCGACGCTTGACCCACCGTTAATGGTTTAACTTTCATTAACTTTTCTCGCGCCTCCATAGACAAAGTTTCAATTTTCATATAGTCTAAATCTTCAGGTAATGCCCGATTTGATTGGCGACTAACTTGGTCAATTTGGTTTTGTTGGCGTTGCAGATACCCTGAATATTTAATCTCGATTTCTGTTCCTTCTTTTTCCAGTTGATTAAGATTAATATTGCCTAAATTATACTTTTCTAAATCAACGTAATGGAACCCTGGCCGACGCAATAAATCTGCTAAGGTAATTGACCCTTTAATTTTTTGTTGGGTGTCATTAAAAATCGCAATTCCCACCGGATGATTTTCCTTAATTCGAGTCGAGTATAACCGCTCTTTTTCAGCAATAATATTTTCTTGTTTCTGTTGAAATAACTCCCAACGACGGTCATCAATTAACCCAATTTCTCGACCCAACGGCGTTAACCGTTCATCCGCATTATCAGACCGTAATAATAACCGATATTCAGACCGACTTGTTAACATTCGATAGGGTTCTCGCAAATCTTTGGTACACAAATCATCAATTAACGTTCCGATATAACTTTGTTCACGGGAAAATACAATCATTTGTTGATGTTTGACAAATCGCACCGCATTAATTCCGGCTACAAAACCTTGCGCTGCCGCTTCTTCATAGCCCGTTGTGCCATTAATTTGTCCCGCACAAAATAGCCCCTCAATTTTCTTCGTCATCAACGTGGGATAACATTGAGTGGCGGGTAAATAATCATATTCCACCGCATAAGCCGGACGCAACATTGCACAATTTTCTAACCCCGGAAGACTTCTTAACATTTGCAATTGCAACGTTTCTGGTAAACCTGTCGAAAATCCTTGAATATACAACTCAGGAATATCTCGACCTTCCGGTTCTATAAAAATCTGATGACTTTCTTTATCCGCAAACCGAACAATTTTATCTTCAATACTCGGACAATAACGGGGGCCCTTCGCATCTACCCAACCGCCATAAACCGGAGATAAATGCAAATTTTCTCGAATAATTCTATGGGTTTCGGCTGTAGTTCGAGTCAAATGACAACACATTTGTTCCCGTTCAATTTGAACTTCTGGGTCAAAACTAAACCACCGCACTTCTGTATCTCCGGGTTGGGGTTCTAACTGAGAATAATCTACAGACCGTTTATCCACTCGCGCCGGAGTTCCAGTTTTTAATCGTCCCGTTTCAAACCCTAAACGGTTGAGGGTTTCTGTTAACCCAATAGCCGCAAATTCTCCCGCTCGTCCAGCCGCCATTGATTTATTACCAACCCAAATTATTCCACCTAAAAATGTACCCGTTGTTAAAATTACCGCTTGGCATTTAAAGGCAACTCCAAAATAAGTTTGTACTCCAATAATTTCCTCATTTTTACCTAAAATTAAATCCGTCACCATCCCTTCTCGGACGGTCAAATTATCCTGATTTTCAATAATAGTTTTCATCACGGCGGCGTATTCCCGTTTATCGGTTTGCGCCCGTAACGCCCACACCGCAGGGCCACGAGAAATATTCAGCACTCGTTTTTGCAAATAGGTACGGTCAGCCATTTTGCCAATTTCCCCCCCCAAAGCATCCACTTCATGGACGAGTTGGGACTTAGCAGGGCCTCCGACAGCCGGGTTACAGGGTTGCCAAGCGATTTTATCCAAATTTAAGGTTAACAGCAGGGTACGGCATCCCAACCGCGCGGAAGCCAGCGCTGCTTCACAGCCGGAATGTCCAGCACCGACAACAACAATGTCAAATTCATCTAAAAATTCTACTGAAGATGTTAGGGTCATAGGTTAGTTTAAGGTTTTATAGACTTATTTTTTGATTTTAGCGGTTAAAATTAATATCATCATAATATCCCGTTTCTGTATTTACATAAATACAGCTTATTAAACCAATTTCTCCAATCACTCGATGTTCATTGCCACGCTTATTGACGAGCGAAGTTGGTTAGAGTATAGTTGATTTGGCTACTCATAAGAAATCAATATAAAATCCATATGAAAGTTAACTATTAAGAAAAAATTGATTTAACATCAGAAAAATTATCAACTTTACTGATGGCATCTAACTGAAACAAAGTAAATATTAGGCTTAGAAATTAATGTCTCTATTTAGATTTTTAAAGACCCTTATGAATGGGGGCAAAAGAAGAATTTCAAAAGGTCATTTTGCTATTGGAATAATGATATAGCACTTCCAAATGAGTTATAATAAATGTAAGGTTAGCAATAATCCCCCAAAGCTGGCAACGGAAAATGAATATAATCGACGAAATAGACGATTTTATCAATCAGACAAAAGATCCTAGAGAAATTAAAAGAGCGATCGCTGTCAAACTCAAATTACAAGGTAAAGCCTACCGGGAAATTCAAGACTTATTACAAGTTTCTCAAGGATTTATTAGCCAATGGAAAAATCGGGTGCTTGTGGAAGGAGTAGACAGTTTAAAACTTCAATATAAAGGAAGGAAAGGTTATCTAAGCCCTGAAGACAAACAGAAAATTATTGAAGAATTAAGGGAAAGAGATTGGTTAAGATTGTCTGATTTACAAGTTTTGTTAGAAAGGGAGTATGGAGTCGTGTTTCAATCCCATCAAAGTTATTATAGCTTGCTGGAAGAGGCTCGCATCAGTTGGAAAAAAAGCCAAAAAAAGAATCCGGCTAAAAATGAGCAGTTAGTCCAAGAGAAAAAGGAAGAAATTGAAAAAAAGTTAGCGAGTTGGAAAGAGGAAATAGGGGCGGGAAAGCTGACAGTGTTTATGATTGATGAATGTCATCTTCTTTGGGGAGATATTTTAGGGTATGTTTGGGGAAGGACGGATCGAAGAATAGAAATTCCCATCAAAAATCAAAAAGAAAGGCAAACTTATTATGGAGCTTTAGATTACCAAACGAAAGAATTTATTATCAAAGGTTATGCGGCGGGCAATACAGAAAATACCGTAGACTTTCTCCAGTATTTACAACAGCAAAATCCGGGGAAAAGGTTGGCTATAGTCTGGGACAATGCCACTTATCATTGTTCTCAAAACTTTCGAGATTACTTAACTCAAGTTAATCAAAATTTATCGGAAGAAGAATGGCGGATTACTTGTGTAAATTTTGCTCCTAATGCGCCGGAGCAAAATCCGGTTGAAGATATTTGGTTACAAACCAAAAATTTCGTGAGAAAATTCTATCATTTATGCCCATCTTTTAAAGTAGTTAAGTGGCTATTTGAGTTTTTTGCTCAGGGGCAAATTTTTGATTTTCCCAAGCTTTTTATGTACGGGATTTTGCCACAACCTATTTAGGATTGCTATAGCAATTTTCTTCATTATTTGTTTTACGTTTAGACTAATCCCAGACCCCTATGGAGACAGAGCGGTTTTTGTTTCTGTAGCTGAGTATCTACTCTCAGGACATCGACTTTATATCGACATTTATGATAATAAAGACCCTTTGTTCTTCTATGCTGTGTCAATGCAGCGATTGCTCGGAGTGGCAGGTGAATACCTATTTGAGTTGGTAATGGTAATCATAGCCGCAGTATCCGCCTATGACATATCGAGAATTGTTGATCACACTGGCACAAAGCATAAAATACTTCTGCTGATTGCAGTACCTCTTCTTGTTACGGGGGCTTTTTGGATGCCAGGAATGACACATCTGCCCGCTACAGCATTAAGCTTATTGGCATGCGCTCTTTTTTTCAGAAAAAAAATGGTATTTGCTGGAGGATGTATAGGATTAGTGGCATATATGAAATTGATCATGTTTCCTCTACCTGCCATCTTTTGCCTTACTCATGAAGTTATTTTGTGGGATAAAAAAAATAGCCGAGAACATTTCAATCGAATGGTCATCGGATTCACTTCTGTTTCCATAATGATGATCATAATACTTCTCACTAGGCATGAGTTACTTGGCTATATACAAACTCAGCAAAATAACTTTTTATATTCCAACAGTGTGCTAGTAGACAATAGTAACCTAGGAAATTCTTTTGCTTCGCATCTTCGATCAATCTTCCTGCTATCTGGTGGGTCGTTACGCATAGGACTCTCAATAATAGCAATCATAAGCTTTTCTGGATATATTGCAACTCAACCCACGGTCGAGAAGAAGAGCAAGTCTTTTTTGATTAGCACACTCGCTACATACATCATTTCAATAATAATATTGGGGTTGACAGGTATATGGTCTCATCACCTGCAGCTAATATACTTCTCGCAAACTCTTATATTAATTTACATAGCAATAAACTTTAAGCCAAAGAAAGCCTTTATTAATTCATCATTTGGAATTGCATTTGTAGTTTTGGCAATCCTACTCAGTGGGACACTTCGCTTGACTCACTATGTTGTCTCCCCACAGGAAATAATAACAAAGATTTCATCCTTAACTCAAGAGCCACCTCAAACCAGAGCTTTCAGGGCTATATATCCAAATGGAGCAGCATTTGCGCGGCTTGGTCTAAACACTTATATAATACCATATGGAGCCGCCAACGATAAACTCCTGTGCCCAGACTTTGCTCAGTATCCTTTCTATTCTCGCGAAAGATTGGATAATATTCTTACTTGCATCAAAACGTCACCGACACTCATCGTTGATGAGTCATTTTCGCTTCATCACAGCAGAGTTTCCGTGTTGCCAAGAGATGCGGAGAGAAAAATTATAATGGAGAATTGGAATAATTTCGTGACAGAGGGAGAAAAGATAATTACCACTCAGTATTCTTGCAAAAAGCTAGGGACTGTTAGAATATGCAATACCGATAAAATTAAGCTCATCCCCTTTGTGTCTTTGTAGTTTCTTCTACAGTTAAAAACTCCGTTTCTAAGGTTGGTTGTTTTTTGAGGTGAGATGTTGGGTAATTAATTCAGCCGCTAAACGATTTCCGGCGATATTCCAGTGGGTATCATTGGGTTTATAGAGGCGGGTTTGTTGAGAAGAAGCCTTAAAATAAGGTAATAAATCCAAATAATCAATATTAGCTTGCTGTAACTGTTCTGTTAACATTCGGTTGGGAAGTTCAAAGTCTAATAAATTCTCATTCTTAGGATCAAACACTTGTTTGACTTGTTGTTGAAGTTGGGAATTGACTTGAACTTCATCGGGAATGATCACAACGGTTAAGGGGAGCTTTTGAGAATCACAAATTTGTTTAATTTTTAGTAAATCTTGTACCGCATCCTCTACAAAGCTTTTAAAAATACTATCCGCAGGGTTTCTAACAAACATATTACTTTTATTAACCGTATCTTGGAGATATTTTTGGTTATTAAATGTGGGTTGATTATCGTTATATTTAACCGACGTTGGATTGAGAACTTTTCCTTTATAATTACTTTGAATTTTAATTAAAGATTTAATTAAAGCAATCACATAGGATTTTTCCTCAGTTCTAAGGTTAGCGGTCAAGGAATTATCTAAAAAATCATTGCCAATATAGAAAAATACCATCACTTTATCGGGATTAAGTTTTAATCCTTCATTGACTAAAATTGATAAATAATCTCTTGGCCCCATTCCGGGTATTCCCATATTAATCACTTCTGTTTTTTGACCAGACTGGTTTAAGTTTTCCTCTAAAAGCGTCAAATAATTATATTGATAGGGAACCACGCCATAAGCAAAGGAATCTCCTATCCCTAAAATTCGATAGGTTCCCGCAGGTTTTTCAACGGTAAATTCAACATCTTTAAAGCCTTGGGAATTTAACTTAAAGTCATAGTCGGGGGCGTTAGGTTTTCCACGAAACCGATTATAGGATGAATCATAAAACACAAAACTGGGATTGATTTTATTATAAATTCTTAAGGTAATTTCGGACATTACAAAGGTAATTAAGGCAATTAAGGCGGTTTGTCCGAGAATTTTACTAAAAGCTTTGAGTTTAAGTTTTTGCATTTTAAATTTTGTTTGAGGAAGGAGGTAGACGTTTAAAAAATTGTTGAGTTTTTTCTAATAACTGATTAAAGAGGATATCCGCAGCTAATTGATTTCCGGCTGTATTCCAGTGAGGTTCCTGTAATAGATATAAGAGACGCTGTTTTTGTTCCGCTTGAAATTGAGGTAAGAAATCAAGATAAGCAATTTGTTGTGTTTTAAGATAAGGAATCAGAAGATTCTGCATACAGGTTGGATCATAATTTGCTAAGTTTAATTTATGGGTTTGGGTAATTTGGGTTAATAAATTTGGGTTGACTTGGAATTCATCAGGATAAATGGCAACGATAAATTGAATATTTTGCTGTTTTAACAGCTGGTTCATTTCATCAATGCTTTGGAAAATATAGTTAATATTATCATTCCAGACACCCTTTTGCAAATCTTTGCGTTTACAAAAGTCTAAGCGAGTTTTTTCAGTATCCAGAAAGGTTTCTAACGATAAAATACCCGGAGATTTTTCTGGGAGAGATGAATTAGAAACGAGTTGGAATTGATAGGGGGAGGAAGATGGAATAACGGAGTGTTGTTTTGCTTTGGTGGCTTCTTGAAAAATTTTATATTTTTGTTGAAGAAACAGAAGGAAACGAGATTGATTAATAATGGGATAACCGAAGATTTTTACTTCTTTGCGTTTATCAATATCAATATAAATATCATTAACAATAATGCGTTTTCGGTTGGGGTCAGCATCAATAAAATCATTGCCGACAAAAAACCCTAACACGACTAAATCAGGATGATATTGTAAAGCATATTTTTTTAATAAGGCTAACTGTTCCCCGGTATGAGTTCCGGGGTATCCAGCATTAATCACTTCAACGTTAGGTTTTTGATAATAGCGTTCAAATTGTTTTTCTAATAACGCTGTATAATTTCCTTCCTTTCCTCCCGCCCAGTTAAAAGAATCACTGAGAATTAAAATTCGATAGTTTTCAGGTTGTTTTTGTAGGGGATAATCTCGATCATTAAAGCCAAATTGATTGTTTCCATTAGCATAGGGACGAATTTTGAAGCCTAAATCTGGATCGTATTGATATAGCCCTTGGGATAAATAAGGTTCGAGGACAATCATTAACAATTCCACAAGAAATAATGGTAAAATTGTCCAACAAAATAACAATAGTAAGCTTTGGCGTAGGGATTTTAAACGCAATTGGGAGAACTTTTTAAACATGAATCAAAAGGAAACGGAAATGAGCGATCACAAATATCCTAAACCTAGTCTGTTAGGTTTAAGCTTCTTCGGGTTCAATATCAGAAGCGGGGTTATTTTCAGGGGAAGATAAAGGTACAATTAACACTTTATCGACTCGGTTTCCATCCATATCCATAACTTCAATACGGAGATTTTGCCATTCAAAATGATCCGCCGCTGCCGGAATACGACCTAACTGGGTAATCACAAACCCCCCAACGGTGTGATAATTTCCTTCTGATTCTTCTAATAAATGTTCTAAACCAAATAGCTCAAAAAATTCCTCAACGGGTAACATCCCATCCAACAACCAAGACCCATCTTCTCGTTGAACTTTCTGCGGTTCTTCTGGGTTTTCCCAAGACGGAATATCCCCGACTAATTCCATTAAAATATCATTTAAGGTGACTAATCCTTGAATCACCCCATATTCATCGACCACCAACGCAAAATGGGTTTCTCCCTGTTTAAATAATTCTAAAATTTTTAAAACCGATGTGGTTTCTGGTACAAATAAAGGGCGGCGTAAATTAGCCGTTAAATCTAAGGGTTGACCCGATAAAGCTTGGGTTAATAAATCCGTGACTTTAATAAACCCGACAACATGATCTAAATCTTCTTGACAAACCAAAATCCGAGTATAAGAACTTTCGGAAATACTTTGACGATTTTCTTCAACCGGATCATCAATATCAATCCAAAAAATATCCGGGCGAGGGGTCATTAAGGTTCGCACTTGGCGATCGCCTAATTCAAACACCCGTCCGACAATATTTTGTTCCGTTTCCTCAACAATTCCTGATTTTGTTCCTTGTTCAATCAGAATTTTAATTTCTTCTTCGGTGACTTCCGGCTCTGTCGAGGTATGACTGCCTAAAAACCGAACAATTAATTCTGTAGACGCACTCAACAAATGAACAATAGGGGAACTAACGCGAGATAACCAACGCATAGGAATAGAAACCGTAGTTGCGATTAATTCAGGAGAATTCAGAGCCAACCGTTTCGGAACTAATTCCCCTACAATTAATGATAAATAGGTAATCGTAATTACAACAACGGTAAAACTAATGGCATTACTGTAAGGGGCTAAAATTGGAATTTGCTTGAGTTGGGTATCTAATCGAGCCGAAATTGCCGCCCCTCCAAAGGCACCTGCTAAAATTCCAATTAAGGTAATTCCCACTTGCACCGTTGAGAGGAAACGATTTGGAGAGTTTGCTAATTCTAAAGCGACTTTTGCTTTTTTATTGCCTTGATTGGCTAATTGTTGTAACCGCACTTTACGCGAAGAAACAATCGCCATTTCGGACATCGCAAAAACCCCATTGGCGAGAATCAGCAGAACAACAATCAAAATTTCTTGGAACACAGATGACATTTTTGGGTCAGGATAGAACGATAAAAGATAAGAATAACCGATCACATCTCAATGTGATGATTCTAAACCCCAAAGGTCAGATTGTGTCATCTGTGTTTAGACGGGAAAATAATCTAACTTCTTTCGAGATCGAATCTTCTGGAATTCCTTAAAATATGAGAACGACTGTTGTAGAGATGCGCCACGGCCCGTCTCTACCCAGGCCATGATCTGTTCCCTGTTCCCTGTTCCCTCCTCTATATGACGTTTTCCTCTATCGTGCGTGCATTGGGGCGATCGCCGTTAACGGCTGAACTCCTGACCAAACTTAACAAATTTCAAGCCCTCTACCTCAACGGTATGCCTCGCATTCCCAAGGGGTTAGTTGCGTCCACCTTAGCGCAGGAGTCGGGATTAAATTTATTCGTCGTCACCGCCACCTTAGAGGAAGCCGGACGCTGGGCGGCGCAACTGGAGGCTATGGGATGGACAACGGTTCACTTTTACCCCACGTCGGAAGCCTCCCCCTACGAGTCGGTGTCTTCTGAAGAAATGACCTGGGGACAAATGCAAGTTTTAGCCGACTTAGCAGGACGTTTAAAAAACCCTGGTTCTCCCGTTGCGGTGGTCGCCACAGAACGCAGTTTACAACCCCATTTACCCCCCGTTAACGTCTTTCAACCTTATTGTTTAACGCTGTATCGGGGAATGACGTTTGAAGGAAAAACCCTGGATCAACAGTTGGCTAAATTAGGCTATGAACGGGTAGCCACCGTCGAAACCGAAGGACAATGGAGTCGGCGAGGGGATATTGTCGATATTTTTCCCGTCGCCTCGGAATTACCCGTGCGTTTAGAATGGTTTGGAGATGAATTAGAACAACTTCGAGAACTCGATCCCACCACCCAACGATCATTAGATAAAATCGAAAGTTTGATTCTCACCCCAACGAATTTTGATGTCATGATTCAGGGGAATTTACCGGAAGCAGAAACCTTAATTACAGAAGTGATTCCCCCAACTCCGACACCGGAATTTCAACTGGATAATACTAATTATAAACCCCCCAAATCCTATCATCCTTTATTAGGATTAGCCTTTGAAACTCCGGCTTCGTTATTAGATTATTTAACCGATACTACCTTAATTGTTATTGATGAACCGGATCAATGTTGTGCCCATAGCGATCGCTGGTTAGAACATATTGAAGAACAATGGCAAACGTTACCTGAAAAACTGCCGAAAATTCACCGTTCTTTTATAGATGCTCTCCAAAAAATTGAAGGGTTTGACAAATTATATTTATCTGAATTAGCAGATTATCAACCCACTCTAATTAATATTGCTGATGTTCCTAGTTTAAATTTATCTTCCCGTCCCGTACCTGCCACTCCCCATCAATTTGCCAAACTCGCTGAACTCATTCGTCACGAACGACAACGACATTTTGCTATTTTTCTCGTTTCTGCTCAACCTAGTCGATCCGTTGCACTGTTATCCGAACATGATTGTCCGTCTAAATTTATTCCTAACCCCCGTGATTATCCGGCTATTGATAACTTAATTAAAAATACCCCCGTCGCCTTAAAATATACCGGACTAGCAGAATTAGAAGGGTTTGTTTTACCGACATTTCGATTAGTTTTAATCACCGATCGAGAATTTTATGGGCAACATTCCCTCGCCACTCCCAGTTATATTAGAAAGCGGCGTCGGGCGACCTCCAAACAAGTTGACCTAAATAAACTAAGACCCGGTGATTTTGTCGTTCATCGTCAACATGGGGTGGGAAAATTTATTAAATTAGAAAGTTTAGTGATTAATCATGAAACCCGTGAATATTTAGTATTACAATATGAAGATGGAACCCTACGGGTTGCGGCCGATCAAGTCGGAAGTTTATCGCGGTTTAGAAGTGCGGGAGGGAAAGTTCCTCAACTGAATAAACTCACCGGACAAGCGTGGGAAAAAACCAAGGAAAAAGTCAAAAAATCCTTAAAGAAATTAGCCGTTGATTTATTGAAATTATACGCCCAACGTGCCCAACAAACGGGTTATGCCTTTCCTGAAGATATGCCTTGGCAACAGGAACTTGAAGATTCCTTTTCCTATCAACCCACACCGGATCAAATTAAATCCACCCAAGACGTTAAATGGGATATGGAAAGCGATCGCCCGATGGATCGTTTAGTTTGTGGAGATGTGGGATTTGGCAAAACTGAAGTGGCAATTCGAGCTATTTTTAAAGCAGCGACGGCTGGAAAACAAGTGGCATTATTAGCCCCGACAACAATTTTAACTCAACAACATTATCATACCTTAAAAGAACGATTTGCCCCCTATCCCATTGAAGTTGCTTTACTGAATCGTTTTCGGACAACAGCAGAAAAACAAGAAATTTTAAAACGATTAGCAACCGGGGAAATTGATGTGATTGTCGGAACCCAAGCGTTACTTGGAAAAGGCGTTCATTTTAAAGATTTAGGGTTATTAGTGGTGGATGAAGAACAACGATTTGGTGTTAATCAAAAAGAAAAAATCAAAACCTTAAAAACCCATGTGGATGTGTTAACATTAACTGCAACTCCCATTCCTCGAACGTTATATATGGCATTATCGGGAATTCGAGAAATGAGTTTAATTACAACTCCACCTCCCTCCCGTCGCCCCATCCAAACCCATTTAGCACCGTTAAATTTAGAAACCGTAAGAACCGCTATTCGTCAAGAATTAGACCGAGGCGGACAGGTGTTTTATGTTGTGCCTAGAATTGAAGGAATTGAAGAAAAATCTGCCCAAATTCGAGAGATGATTCCTGGGGTCAGATTAGCGATCGCTCACGGACAAATTGATGCCTCTGAATTAGAATCGATTATGTTAACTTTTAGTTCTGGGGAAGCGGATGTTTTAGTGTGTACCACGATTATTGAATCCGGGTTAGATATTCCCAGAGTTAATACCATTTTAGTTGAAGATGCTCACCGTTTCGGGTTAGCTCAATTGTATCAATTAAGAGGTCGGGTTGGACGTTCAGGAGTACAAGCTCACGCCTGGTTATTCTATCCCACCACCGCCGATGGACGGGTTAATTTAACTGATGATGCTCGTAAAAGATTAAGAGCGATTCAAGAATTTGCTCAGTTAGGATCGGGTTATCAATTAGCGATGCGAGATTTAGAAATTCGGGGTGCGGGTGATATTTTAGGGGCAGAACAATCCGGTCAAATGGATGTGGTGGGGTTTGATCTTTATAGTGAAATGTTACAGGAAGCCATTCAAGAAGTCAAAGGTCAAGAAATCCCGCAGGTTGATGATACTCAAATTGACTTAAGTTTAACTGCCTTTATTCCTTCCGATTATATCCCTGATTTAGATCAAAAAGTCAGTGCCTATCGCTCAGTAGCGGCTTGTCAAAGTCGAGATGAATTATCTCGAATTCAAGAAGATTGGTGCGATCGTTATGGCCCTATTCCTACCCCAGCACGTCAATTAATTAGAATTATGGAACTTAAACAAATTGCCAAGAAATTAGGCTTTTCTCGCATTAAACCCGACGGTCAACAACATATCTTATTAGAAACTCCAATGGAAGAACCCGCCTGGAATTTATTAAAAGCGAATTTAGCGGAACATTTACACAGTCGGTTTGTGTATAGTAAAGGTAAAGTTACTGTTCGGGGATTAGCCGCCGTCAGCGCCGATAAGCAGTTAGAATCTTTGGTAAGTTGGTTGGCTCAAATGCAAACCGCTTTACCAGAGAATTCTGTTGTTTAGAACTTGACGTTTTAAGGGAATTATAAAATGACGAATCAAGAACCGTTTAACCCCTGGAATTATAAACCTTGGTGGTGTCAACCTTGGTCTATTCTATTAACTGGAATGACGTTGATTTTAGGAAGTTGGTTTCTATTGCATATTATTTGGATTACGATTTTAGTTGCTATTCCTTTGTTAGCTTGGATGGGATTTTTTCTATTGATATGGCCGAAGTTAATGGCGGAGGTTTATGCTCAGGAGTATTTAAGCAATAAAGATTAAGTGATTAAAACCATGTATCAAGAAGATCAAGAACAATATTTTGTGGTCTGTGTTAATAACCAAGATTATCCAGCTTCCTTAGAAGTAAAAAAGATTTATCAATTTATTCCTGATGAACAAGCAACTCATCATCAAATGATTCGTGTTATTGATGAATCGAAATATTAGAGAAAATGCAGTCAGTACAATTTGCCGTTATAGTGATTGTACGGTAGCTTTCTCAAAAGAAGAAATTCAACTGTTAGCTAAGTTTATTCAAGAAAATTCATAACATTACAATGAAAATAATTAAATTTATTGATTTATTTGCTGGAATTGGAGGAATTAGACTCGGATTTGAAAAAGCTGCTTCTTCATTAGGATTTAAACCCCAATGTTTACTCAGTAGTGAAATTAATCAAGATTCGAGATGGGTTTATCAAGCTAATTTTAAAGAACAGTCTTTCGGTGATATTAGAACACTTGAACACTTACCAGAACATGATGTTTTACTAGCGGGTTTTCCTTGTCAATCTTTTTCTTATGCGGGAAAAAAAAGAAGGCTTTGGAGATACGAGGGGAACCTTATTTTTTGAAATCATGAGATTAATTGATACCAATAAACCTCAAATCATGATTTTAGAAAATGTACGAGGAATCCAGACTAATGATCAGGGAAGAACCCTAAAAACTATAGAATATGAAATTACAAAAAGAGGTTATAGTTTTCAATTTTTTTTATTGAATAGCTGCAACTTTGGTTTACCCCAAAATCGATTAAGAGCTTATATGATTGGGGTATTAGAAAAATCACCTAAATTAAATATTGTTTCCGATTGTGGGCCACCCGATTCTCATTCTTATAGTCAGCAACTTTCTCTGTTTCAACAGCATCAATTTTCCTGTGTAAAAACAATTTTAGAAGATAATCCTGATCCTAAATATGATTGTTCTCCTGTGTTTATTGAACGCTTAAAACACCATTTTAAGGGAGACTTAGACAAGTTACATGGGAAAAGATTAATTGATTACCGAGGAGGAAACTCAATTCATTCTTGGGAACTTGGTTTAAAAGGAGAATGCAGTCCCGAAGAAATCGAGTTAATGAATCGTTTTATTTTAAAAAGACGAAATAAAGAGTTTGGAGATGAACAAGACGGAAAGCTTTTAACCCAAGAGCAAATTGCGACGTTTTTTAATGCTCCTAATTTAGATGATATTCTGCAAGGATTGGTTGATAAAAAATACCTAAAAATGATTAATAATCAATATAAACCTGCTAGTGGTAATTTTTCCTTTGAAGTGTATAAATTTTTAGATCCTGAATCTATTGCTGTAACGTTAGTAGCGAGTGATGCAAATAAGTTAGGAATTTATCATCAGGGTCGAGTTCGTCGGATTACTCCCCGTGAAGCAGCCCGTTTACAAGGTTTTCCTGACCATTTTAATCTGCATTATAATGATGATAAGGCTTATTATCAACTGGGGAATTCAGTTAGTATTAATGTGATAGAGTTTATTGCTAAGGAAGTTTTGTCAAAAGTGTTATTGAGTGAAATTTATTTGCTGACCCATCCTACAATTTAAAGGTTATTGGCTAATAAGTGACACCTGCAACCTGAGTCAATTTAATAAAACTTCTGCTAAATATTCATATTGAGATAAATGATTATAAATTTGGGCAGAAATTCTGATTAAAGGTTGATTGTCATCATCCCAAGGCATAATTGGGACTTCGATTTTATGTTCTTGCCAAAGTTTTTGATTCAAATCGGAGAAACTTTGCCATCTTTTCCCTAATGGTAAAACCGCCATTGAACCGATTAGATGATCAGGACAAGGTAAAGGAATTTCTAATTTTTCTGATAGTAATTTTCGAGCATTTACCGCTAAATTATGATTGGTTTTGATTAATTCTGTCCATCCTCCGGGTAACAGAGAACCCATAAAATTAATAGCTTCAGGAATCGATAAATAAGCACTGGGATCAGGGGTTCCTGTCCAGTCAAATTCTAATAAAAATCGAGAGCGATCGCTACGGGTAGAATTAGCTCCATGACTAATAGTAAGGGGACGAATCAACCCTTGTTTATCTTGTTGTACTGCTAAAAACGCCGCTCCTTTGGGTGCAGATAACCATTTATGGCAATTTCCCGTGTAGTAAGTTGCCTTAATTTCTTGTAAATTTAAAGCTAACATTCCGGGTGCATGGGCTCCATCGATTAGAGTATCTATTCCTAAATGATTTAATTGTTGAATAATCTCTTGAATCGGAAAAATTAACCCCGTTTGGCTCGTAATGTGATCAATTAATACTAATTTTGTACGAGGAGAAACCTTTGCCATGACTGCTTCAATAATTTGTTGAGATGAAGTGATAAAAAAAGGAATATCTGCTATAATAATTTTAGCTCCTGTGCGAGTTGCAACAAAATCTAAGACATTGCGACAGGCATTATATTCATGATTGGTGGTGAGGAGTTCATCTTGTTCTGAAAAAGAAAGCGATCGCAAAACCGTATTGATCCCTGTTGTCGCATTCGGAACAAAGACCAAATCTTCAGGATTTGCCCCTACAAAATCAGCTAACTGTTGTCTAGCCTGATCGAGTAAAGTTTCATATTCTCGGACAAAAAAATGGAAAGGTTGCTGTTCAAGTTGTTGTCGAAATTGATATTGAGCGTCTAAAATTGGAATCGGACAAGCACCAAAAGCACCATGATTCAGAAAAGTTACCTCTGGATCAAACATCCAATAGCGATGAAAAGCAGAATATTCAGGTTTAGTCTGTGAAGGATTATCTTTCATGTCCGATAATATTAAGAGCTACAATAATCTTAAATCAATCTTGAGCTAATTTATTTTGAACCACTGTTTCAGAATCCTTGTAAATTAGAAAGAAAGTATGCTTTCCTTAAGTCAATGGTAATGGCCAGCTTTTTCCGGTTCTGGCGACATCTCAAATGGGTAAAGTGGCAACCTTGTTCAGTTCACACCCATTTAGTAAAACTGATTGCTGACAGTGCTGATTGCGTCGCTGATCTATTAATTGCCTTGTTTCCTATCCTAATCAAAGGACTCAAAAGGATTCATCGGCGAATGATGCGTTTTTGCTGTTTTTTTCTGTATTTGAATCGCAGAACCTTCAAACAGCTAATTCAAGCCAGCCTAGAACAACGATTACCAGGTTTTGCGGCGGAAATGGCTTATCATGCTACCCTCGCTTTATTTCCAGCCGTATTAGCTTTATTAATTGCTATTAGTTCATTTCAATTAGTACAAACTGAACTCTATCAAATGGCAATCTTACTGAGTCAGATTGTCCCGGAAGAGGTACAGGATTTAATTGGAAATGGCATTGATCAATTATCCCTCACGCCTAGTTCTAGTTTACTCTCGTTTAGTTTTCTGGTTTCTTTGTGGATTTTTTCAGGTGTTATTGGTGCAGCGATGGACGCATTAAATCATATTCATCGCGTTAAAAAGGATCATCTTCGACCTTTTTGGAAAAATAAATTAATTGCCTTAGCTTTAGCATTAGGGACTCTATTATTATTAATTTTGGCATCAGCATTAGTCTTAATTAGTGACTTGATTGTTGAAGGAATGGCTCGGCAAAGTTGTATGCTTGAGACGGTTGGTAATTGTGCTTTAGAGGATTTAGCAATTTGTATGATCAAACCTCCAGTACAAAGTTGTTTATTAGAATCAACTTTATTAGAAACCTGGAAACAATTTCGCTGGCCGATAACGTTAGGAATTGTTTCCACAAACTATGCGTTTATTTATCGTTATGCACCCAGTTACCGAGAACCCGGAACTCCGTTGATGCCGGGAGCGATTTTAGCGGCTGTATTTTGGGCATTTGTGTCTAATTTATTTCGCTGGTATGTTTACCATTTTGGTAATTTTAATATTACCTATGGCACAATTGGCGGTTTCGTTGTCTTATTACTTTGGCTGCAAATCAGTTCATTGATTATGTTGATTGGTGCTCAACTTAATGTTATTGTGGGAGATGCCATGAACACTAACTCCTAAGCAGTAAACAACCCCCACTGACACTGGTTAGATGCAGCTTGTGTGGGAAAAGTTGAATCCTTAAAAATCTTAACTCGTCAACCGTTATTGATTCAGGCAACAGGTCATGGGTCAAGGCAAATGTGTCGAACCGATAAATACGGGTTTCCGTCTCGTTATGTTCCTCGCTTTAAATTTGTTAAAGGATTCCAGACCGGGGACATTATTAAAGCTGTTGTGACTCAAGGAAAGAAAATTGGAACCTATTTTGGACGAATTGCTGTTCGTTCAAGCGGGAGTTTCAATATCACCTCGAAAGGGGCAATTGTTCAAGGAATCAGTTACAAATACTGCACAATAATTCACAAAAAGGATGGTTACTTATATGCAGTCTAAAACCCACCCTCTGTTTCCTCCCACCACTGACCTGATTACAGGTTCAGTGGGGGTCTCCACAGAGAAAGAATGATGAATCAAGCTCTAACATTACAAACCATTGCTGAACAAGTTCAAGAATTACTGCAAGCTGAAACGGTTGTTGTTATGCTGGCAGAATCTTCTGGTGAGCAAGTTTACTTTGCGGCAGCCGTAGGAAAATATGCAGCAGATGTTGTGGGAAAACGAGCAAATGCAGCGACATCCGGTTTACCGGGAATAGTGTTTAAAGGTTCATGTCCTGTTTTAGTCGAAAATACCAAGGGAGATCCTCGAGTTCGCCAAGATACTGCACAAGCCTGGGGAATTAAAAGCGCTTTAGCAATACCTTTATTTTTCCAAGGTCAACTTTGGGGTGCTTTAATGGCTTTGAATCGTTTAGACGCTGAAAGCTTTACTGAACAAGATCAGCAAAAGTTAGTCAATTATGGAGCGACGATTTCCGATTACCTTCCCCTCTCTCAACATTCAGAATCCACAAGTTAGAATGAAGGTATGCAAGATCAAAGAGACCTGGAAAAAACGAAAATCCGCGACGTTACTCCCGGCTTTGTCCATTGGGCCTCAAGCGGGAGTTGTGGCGCGGTTCATTCAGAGTGAGGTTTTAGGTTGTAAAATCCCTAAAACTAGAACATCCGTTTTTTGCGGAAAGCACGTCTTTGACGTTGGTTAGCGATGGCTTTACGCTTACGCTTTTCTGGAGGGGTTTCAAAGTGACGTTTTTTTCTAACGTCCGCCAAAATGCCAGCCTTAGAAACTTCACGCTTAAAACGTCTTAAGGCTGACTCTAGCTGTTCATTTTCACCCAGAATAACTTGGGTCATGTCCTCTCCTTAATGGTCTACAACAACATTTGAAAATTTTTTGTGAGATTATTCCCCTTATGCCATATTACAGCAATAGGGGAGATCTCGTCCATGTTTGTGATGGCTACAATCCTGGAGATAGTAGGGCATAGAGCCTAAATTTAGCGGCTCACCGAACTTAAAACACCAGTACCAATTGAGAGGATGAGTAATATCCAAATCACATAACCCGGAATAAAAGCTAAAAAGGATAAGCCCCTGAGCGTCCATAACACAACTAAGACGGTTGTGATGAATGCAAACAGATAAGAGAAAATCAGCTTTTGGGAATCAGGATGTCGAGTCACAAAGAGTACCAGGCTGGAAATGCTCCTTTATAGCTTAACTTAAGAGTTCAAAGCTATTCGGAGTAATTAAATCTACCGATACACCCGCAAGACGGGCTAAGGATTTATCCCCTACCCGAATTAAGGTAGAAGTTCCATCTTGGGTGAGGGTTAATTGATTAAACGTTAAACCGTTAGCCAAGACTAAAATATCTTCTCCGACTTGGAAATTAATAATTTGGTCAAACCCAGTTTCAGCAGACATAACAAAGCGATCACTACCACTGCCGCCACTGATTAAATCATCACCGAGATCCCCAAACAACCAATCATCCCCTGACCCCCCACTCAAGGTATCATTTTGTTGTCCACTGTAGAGGGTGTCATTGCCATCGCCACCACAAAGTTTATTCTCTCCCTCATTGGCCGACAGTAGATCGTTACCCGCACCACCACTTAATTGATCTTTAGCTGAACTATCATGAACGGTATTATTCTGGCCCAGACCGCCATAGAGGGTATCATCTCCATCACCACCGCAGAGAATATCCGTACCTTGATCACCGTACAGGAGATCATTTCCAACATCTCCATAGAGCATATCATCCTGCTCACCGCCATATCCTGTATCATCGCCCTCACCGCCCATGAGGGTGTCGTTGTTGCGGTTGCCAGAAATCCAATCATTTCCGGCTCCTCCCCAAACTACATCAGCCCCATCTCCAGTGTTACTGAGAGCATCGGTGTCAATACCAATACTGAGATTATCGGCAAAGATGGTGTCATTACCCTGATCTCCATAGATCGTATCCGTACCCAACTCACCCCGGAGGAGATCGTCACCTTGACCGCCAAACACAAAATCATTGCCAGGGCCAGCATAAACCGTATCGTTGCCAACACCGCCTTGGAGTAAATCGTCCTCTGTGTAGCCATAGAGGACATCCTGTTCCTCGTCTGCGTTAACAACATCATCAGTGGGACTGCCAATCACAGTATCATTCCCCTCATCACCATAGAGAGTATCGTTGCCGTGATCTCCAAAAATTAGGTCATCATTTTGACCCCCATATCCGATATCGTTGCCTTCTCCTGCCGTCAGCGTATCGTTGTTTTCGTTACCCGATAGAAAATCATCTCCAGTACCCCCACTGAGCCAATCCCGTCCTTCCAAGTCTTGGGGAACATCAGGATCATCAATTCCAGCTAAGAGAGTATCATTCCCCTCTTGACCCTGAAGGGTATCATTGCCATAGCTACCCCGAAGTAAATCATCACCCCCGCCTCCTTCAATCCAATCATTACCGGATAAAGCATCAACGGTATCATTTCCTTCACCAGCATAGACATTTTCATTTCCTGTAAAGGCTGTAATCAAATCATCCCCACCAAAGGTAAAGATGCTTTGATTAGCAATGACTCCGATGACAACATCATTGCCCTGTGTTCCATTCAGGATACTGAAAGTAGGATTGGGTGACTCTAAACCTAGTATGGGAGGTTCAGGGAATATGACATTCGGTAACTCTGGAGCAGGGAGACAGATATTACACTCAGAATTTTGCCCAGATGACCGTGGTGGTGTAGGTTCTGGTGTGGGAATGAGTTCTGGTGTGGGAATGGGTGTGGGAATGGGTGTGGGAATGGGTGTGGGTTCTGGCGTGGGAATGGGTGTGGGTTCTGGCGTGGGAATGGGTGTGGGTTCTGGCGTGGGTTCTGGCGTGGGAATGGGTGCAGCTACTACAGAAATGGTTAGGGTTGCTGGATTAGAAGTAGCACCGAAATTGTCCGTTGCCAGATAATTGAGAACAAAGGAACCTACAAAGTTAGGATTGGGAGCGAAGGCTAGGGTTTGGGCTTGTTCTGGGGTGAGTCCTTGTACCTGACTCAGATCCGTAATCGGGGTTTGACCTAAGAATAAGGTTCCTTGTTCAGAATTAGGTAAGCTGGTGAGACTATAGCCAACGATACTTCCGGTTAAATCCGTTGCGACCAAATTGGGTATTTTCACCGAATCAGAAGTATTGACAATTCCTGAAAGGTTAAGATTTTCAGCAACTGGGGGTTGATTGGGAATCGTCACCCCAACTTTGGCAGGATTTGAAGTAGCACCTTGATTATCCTCAACCGTATAACTCAGGGTTGCAACTCCAGCAAACCCTGGAACTGGGGTAAAGGTAATATTGCCCTGATCATCAACCTTAAAGGTTCCTTGATTGTCCAGAGTAATGGTTTTTTGTTGACCCGGAGTATTGGGGTCAAGATCCACAGTGGCTAAATTAAGCGTGCCATCGGGGTCAGTGATCTGATCAGCAATATTAAAAGTAATTGGTGTATTAGGAGTGCTTTCCAGATTTTCATCCGTAGCAACCGGAGGTTGATTGGGAATGGGTTGAAAGTTTAAGTTTAAAGTCGTCGCTGGAGAGGTTGCGCCTTTGTCATCCGTGACTGTAAAACTAAAGCCACCGTTGCCGCCTGTACTGAAACTGTCCCTTGATTATCCGTAACCGTGTAACTAAAGCTACCTCCGTCAAACTGATCTGTTGCTTGGAATTGCAGTTGAGAAGCTTGTTCGGGTGTAACAGTTTGATTCAGGGTGACAGGGTTTTCATTCAGTAATAACAAGCCATCAGCCGGATCTGGTAAAGCAGTAATTGTATAATTGGCAACGGTTCCATCGGCATCTGTCCCTGATAGACTCGGTAGATTTACGGTGCTATTCGGGACAATCAGAGTATTTAAGTTATTGGGAATGGGAGGTTGATTGACGGGAGGTAGGATCAACCCTATGGTTCCGGCTCCGGCTGAAGTTAAACCTTGATTATCTGTTACTGTGTAGCTAAAGCTACTACCATTAAAGCTACCCGTAGATTGAAATTGCAGGCGAGAGGCTTGTTCAGGGGTCAAAACCTGGTTGGATGTTATAGGTTGACCATCAAGCAGCAGCACCCCATCCGCCGGATCTGGCAGTTTGGTAATGGTAAAACTTGCGACAGTCCCATCAGGATCACTCCCCGATAAGCTGACAGGAACAGTGGTATTAGGGGTAATAGAAACGTTCAAATTATTCGCCACAGGCGGTTGATTTACCAGAGGCGCAATTAAACTAACAACAGCAACTCCTGGCGAACTTAAACCTTGGTTATCCGTGACAATGTAGTTAAACTGGCTACCATCAAAAGTTCCTGTAGATTGGAATTGCAGTTGTGTAGCTTCTTCAGGCGTTAAAACCTGATTTAACTCCACAGGTTGACCATTGAGCAGCAATATCCCATCGGCTGCATCCGGTAAGCTGGTAATGGTGATAGTCGCGATTGTTCCATCCGGATCTTGTCCCGATAAAGAAACAAGTGTGGTACTATTCGGAGTTAAGGTAAGGTTGATATTATTAGCAGTCGGAGGTTGATTTACCGAAGGCTGAATCAGTGTTACCGTAGCTGGAGTGGAGTCAGTTGCTCCTTGATTATCCGTAACGGTATAACCAAAACTACCCCCATTAAAGGTTCCTATAGCTTGGAACTCCAGTTGTGTCGCTTCTTCTGGGGTTAAAACCTGATTCAACTGTACAGGTTGACCATTGAGCAGCAATATCCCATCGGCTGCATCCGGTAAGCTGGTAATTGTAAAACTAACAATAGTACCATCAAAGTCACTTCCTGATAGTGAGATGGGAATCTTACTATTGGGTAAAACCGCAGCATTCAGGCTGTCAGCCACCGGAGAAATATTCTCTGGCGCTGGTGTCGGTGAAGGTGTTGGTAATGGTGTGGGAGTTGGTTCCGGCGTTGGTGTCGGTGTGGGATTCGGTGGCGGTGTGGGAGTCGGTTCCGGCGTTGGTGTTGGAGATGGTGTTGGTGTGGGATTAGGTGTGGGAGATGGAGATGGAGATGGAGATGGAGATGGAGTCGGTGTCGGTGTTGGTGTTGGAGATGGTGTTGGAGATGGTGTTGGAGATGGTGTTGGTGTTGGTGTTGGTGTTGGTGTTGGTGTTGGTGTTGGAGATGGTGTTGGAGATGGTGTTGGTGTTGGTGTCGGATTAATATTAATGGTTGTTTGAGCAATATTACTATCATTTTCTCCGTCATTGACCACCACTGAAATATTCCGAGGGGTGAGGTCGGGGTTGCTGCTATTGTTGCTAAATTGAATTCCTTTAATGGCGGTTTGATAGTTGCTTAAACTGCTACTCCCCGTTAAATTCACGGTGATTTGTCCAGCTACACTGGTGTCAATTGTTCCGCTAATTCCTGTGGGGAATGTGGGCAGGGTTAAATTGTCTGCTGTTTGAGCGTTCGTCAGGGTAATAACAGCATTTTCAATATTGGTATCGTCTAGGTCTGTGATACTAATATCGCTATTGGCTATGGCTACTCCTGCACTGTTTTCGGTGAAGGTTGTTGTGTAGTTTGTTCCGGGTTGGCTACTGTCTAAATCGATGACGGGGGGGTCGTTGACAGGTACAACCGTAATTGTACTAACAGCAGTATTACTAACATTAACACCATCATTAGCAAACACATTAATCTTACGATCTCCGGCAGTGGGGTTTTCTGAAGTATTCTTGTAGGTAATACCTTGTAATAAACTCTGTAAGTCAGCCGTCAGAATATTGCTATTATCCGGTTTAGTGACTTTAATTTCCTTTTGGGTGTCATCGTAAGCAACATTGAAACTGGTGCTACCTACTGTAATTGTTGCTGTTTTATTTGCATTTTGGGGAAACTCTGTACCCCCAATTGTTAAGACTTCTGAGGCTCCATTTAAAATACCAGAAATCTGGAGGGTAAGACTGATAATATCATTCCCATCAGGATCACTGACTGTGGCAAGATTGCCCGCGATATTACTAGCAATATTAACTGGACTATTACCTTCGGTGAAGGTCGTGGTATAATCAGTTCCAATGGTACTGCCATTCAAATCAACAACTGGGGGAGAACCCAAACTTAATACTTTGGTATTGGTAATTTCATGAATATTTGTAGTTCCACCCGTAGAGGCAGCAAAGCCAAATTTGAAGGTAGCAGGTACTATACCTCCATTGGCTGCTTTGATATCCAAATTCTGAAAAACATATTCACCTGCATCTCCAATTCCATCAGCATCAGCATCAAAGAAAAGGCTTAATTTTCCATCTTTAGACAGTTGAATTCCTACTTTTCTTTCAACACCTGCATCCGTTCTTTTCGTTGCACCATTAGGCCCATCAATGCTAGTAATACCTCCTGCTAAGGTATTATAAGTATTAATCCAGGGATAAGATTGATTGCGATCTTGTACCCCGGCTCCAGATAGAATTTCCCTCCCCCGAATTGTAATCGAATCAGGAACAGAAGTTTTTTTAGCGGCACCTGCTAGGGGACTTGCTCCTACACGAATAGTTGCACTATCACTACTTCTGACCTCTGTAGCAAAGTTCCCATACTCATCAAATCCAATTCCAATATAACCTCCGGCGATACCGTCTGTATTATTAGAGCGGTTTTGAGCATATCCCAAGGAACCCCCAAACGCTCCTGCTTTGGTTGGAGATTTGCTGCCATCTATTAAAAAAAAGCTTAATCCATCTCCTCTATTCCCTGTTGCATCAGCGGTTCCTCCATAGGAGTAATAATCAAATAATATTGTTAATCCAGAGGTGGAAGAAACGGGTTGATTATAAATCACAAACCCTGACTGGTTAGTGGTAGCTGAAGTTAACCTTAAGGCTCCCGTCCCATCAGGATCAGCCGTTACTCCTGATGAAGGAATCCCAGGAATTGCACCAGTAGTTTGTTGAGGTGCTCTAATTGTTCGCGCTGTTAAGTAGGGAAAAAATTGAGTATTTAACAGAGAAGGATCAGCAACAACATCCGCCGAACCTTTCGTGTTATTTCCATACAACCAATTAATCGTAGGTGAAGCGCTTCCTGGGGGTTGAGGTGTTAGGGTGCTATTATTAAAAGATTCATCGACTAATGTGTTCAGTAATACGCCATCATAGTTCGATAACGTTTGAGTTTGAATGGCTAAACTGGTATCAATGGTTCCGGTTGCATATTCTAAATTCCAATCTCCTCCGAACTGAGTCGCACCTGTTAAATTTTCCGAGGCTGCGATGTCTGCTTGAGTTAGTTGGGATAAATTTGTAACGAAAGATTGTCCTAAACTTCCTGAAGCCGTATTACAGCTATATAATAAAATATCAGCATTTTCAGTTAATCCGGTTTGCCATTCTTGGAATTGTGCAGTATATTGATTTAAGGTTTGATTATCTAAAATTGTATTGCCTAATTGGATACTTCCTGAACTTCCATGAGCAATAATTTGTAGAGAGCCAATATTGTTAGAATTTGATAAAATAGAAGTAATTTGATAAATTCCGTCTTGATTTGGGTCAAGAACTACTACCTCTGCATTTGGATCAATACCTTGTAGTAATGTTTCATAATTCTCAACTTGAGAATCAATAACAACAAGGGTTTTATGAGAATTATGGATGGAATTATGATTAGATGACATACCCTGATTTCCTTTGATTGAGATAGGCTTTAAGAAAGTTTAATAAATGGGGTTTATACAAGATAAACTCAGTATCTTAAATGGCAAGATACTTTTTTATCCATTAAGTATAATCTATCTTAAACGCAAATTTTTATAGCAAAAAAGCTTTTGCTCATTAGATTAGAGATTATACTGATAAACTCCTATTAGAGATGCGTTTTTGCTTTGAAAGGCATTGGCGAGCAAATCCAAAAATATTCATCACTACTTTTAGAAATCATCAAACAAGTAGGGAAGCTTTTAAAACTAGATTTGTGCAGAAATATACACAATTAAAACAATGCTCTTTCATAGAAAGAAGGATTTTTTTTATACAAAAAGCTAGATTTCTCGAAAACTGATGATCCAGTTTGTATTCGAGAGACACTGATACACTATTATGATGCTTTTGACCCTGAATTAAAATTGTGTATCACAATTTACATTTTGTAAGTATAAATGCGGATGTTTGAGAAAATCACTCTGTATATGTCAGATTTAAAATTGTCCTATTAACAGTTGACAAGATACTATCAATATAGTAAAAGTGCTTTTTTGAATCCAATTCATTAAATCTGGGAACCAAATCCCTCCCCACAAGGGTTATAGACCTATTATCTTGTTGTAGAGAAGCGATAGATGAGTGGAGAAATATTAAGAATAATCAATTGAGATTCTAACTTCTATGACCCTGTTTTAAAACTATTATCCGAGTTAACACGGATATATTGATCAAAAATCCCACTCTCTCAGTTTGTTGGGTGTACTCGCTGGAAAATACTGGGGTAAATCGTAACGTTCCGGGTGGGCAATCAGCTAGAGAAAATGGACGACAAGGAAACATAAGGTTATCTTAAAAGTAGTGGCATCCCGTGAAGCGTCAACATCCCTCAAGCAATTCAGTTAATTTTGTTTTAGGAAATCCCTGGCGTAGAACAGCAAGGTGGATGTCAACTAGCATAAAATAATATAGACCTTCTTGGCTAAGAGCGACCTTGCGGATGTCTCTAATTTCATCTCAACATAACTTAACAAAAAGTAAACGTTCCTCTGGCATTGTATTGCCTATGTTTGATCGTCTAAGCATTCGGCAAAAAATTGGCTGGGGTTATGGATTAGTGATTGGGGTAGTGCTGGTTGGCGTAACCACAGCATTTTTAATTGAAACCGCTTCTCAAAAACCTCTGCGAACCCAATTGCAAATTGATCAGGAGAAAGCAACGGTTCTTGATGGACTCAGCCAAAGTCTTCTACAGTTAAAGCATAATCAAGATAATTTAGTCCAATTCCTCAGCAATAGCCAGGATATGGAAAAAGTTGAACGAGGGGTTTCAGCCTTGCGTTCTACTCTTTTTGTGATGAATAATCAGCTTCAACAACTTCAAAATATTCCTGAAACTACAGATAACGAGGTTCAACAGGATTATCAACTCTTACAAGACTTAACTCAACGCTATAAAGAACGACTCAATAACTATTCATCCCCGTTTGAAAAACTCATTCAAATCACAGAAAGACCTAACCTTAATCCTAAAATTTTGCAATCCGTTCAAAAATCTTTGATTGATTTGAATCGGAGTGCCGGAATTACCCAAGTTTATCCCCTTTATTCAGAAACAACTCAACTTGAAAATAGATTTCGGAAACGAGCCGAAAATGCAATCCAAGCTTATGATAAAATCAGTGTTTTAAGCAATCAAATTATTATCGTTACTTTATTAATATCTGGGGGATTAGCAATCATATTAGCCATTGGTATTGGTCGAATGATTGCCTTTCCTTTGGAAACAATGATTAAAGTCGCCGAGCAAGTGAGTGAAGAATCGGATTTTGCCTTACAAGCTCCCGTGACCAGTTCCGATGAATTGGGAGCATTAACGCTATCTTTAAATCATTTAATTCAACGGGTTGCTGAGTATACGGAAGAATTGCAAAAAGCAAAAATGGCGGCGGAAGCTGCCAACCGTTCTAAGAGTGTCTTTTTAGCCAATATGAGTCATGAATTAAGAACCCCTTTAAATGCGATTATTGGCTATAGTGAAATGCTTCATGATGAATCTGAAGATTTGGGATATACAGACTTTTTACCTGACCTAGAACGAATTCAAACCGCCGGAAAGCATCTGCGGGATATGATTAGTGATATTTTAGATATTTCTAAAATTGAAGCGGGTCATGTCACCCTATATTTAGAAAATTTCCCCGTTGATAAATTGGTAGAAGATGTGATTACAACGGCTAAACCCTTAGCCGAAAAAAATAATAATGTTTTGAAAGTTAAGGCTAAATCTAATATTGGAACGATGTATGCCGATATGCCGAAAGTTAGACAAATTTTATTAAATTTACTGAGTAATGCTTCTAAATTTACTGAAAAAGGAACGATTTATTTAATTATTGAACGAACTCAGGAAAAACCCCCTATTTCAGAAGATGATGAGTTAATGTATGGATTGATTGCTAACTCTCCTCAATATCTGGTGTTTCGAGTACGAGACACAGGAATTGGGATGACAGAAGAACAATTACAACAGATTTTTAAACCGTTTATTCAAGCGGATGCTTCTACAACAAAACGTTTTGGGGGAACGGGTTTAGGACTAGCTATTAGTCAGCGTTTATGCCAAATTTTGGGGGGAGTGATTACCGTAGAAAGTCAAATTAATAAAGGTTCTATTTTTAGTGTTTGGCTACCCGTTCATGTCAAAGGATAAATAACCATACTCAACCTTGTAACAAGGGTTAGAACCTACTATTCTTTGTTATAGTGCTACTTGAAGAGGGAACAGGGAGCAGGGAACAGGGAACAGTAAGAATTGAAAGGGTTTCAGAGTTTAAAAATGTCCTAACCGTAATGCGTAGTGCTATAAAAGCGCGTAGTTCTATAACTTGTAAAAAAACCCAGTTTCATGATGAAACCAGGCTTAACTTTGGAACAAATCCTAACTCGAAATTTATTGGCGACCCTGTAGAGATTACCGAGATAAAATTCGAGAAAATCTGTTAAGTATTGTAGGTTCTTTCTACTTCTCCTTGTCTTTCGGCGTGCTTGGCAATCACCCAAACCGCATGAATTGAACCGGGTAGCCAACCTAACAGAGTAAGCAGAATATTAAATAACAGTGCTGAACTAAACCCAACTGTTAAATAAACCCCAAGAGGTGGCAAAAGAATTCCTAAGATAACTTGTAATAATCTCATCAGAATTGGTTTCCATAGCAACTACCTTATGCTTTTATTTTTAATTTTAACCCTTAGATTTACATCTTTCTAAAGGACGATTCAGGTCTGGGGGATGAAAATGATTTACGATAACGAATCTATCTATCTATAGAGGTCAATCATTACTTTTTTTAACTAAGATAAAAAGTAAAATTTGTTAGATTTGTAAAAAATTGAGGAAAATTTATGATGGCATCGTTATTGACTTTGGTAGCAACGGCTCTAAGTTTATTAGTTGTTGATCTTGTTGTTCCTGGAGTAAATCTAGCCACATTTCCGGCTGCTTTAATTGCGGCAGTAGCCATTGGTGGGGTGAATGCTTTTATTAAGCCTGTGATCTCAACATTATCTCTTCCCCTGAATTTTTTAAGCTTGGGTGCTTTTTCCTTTGTTGTTAATGGTTTGTGTTTCTGGTTGGCTTCTGTATTAGTTCCTGGATTTCAGGTCTATGGTTTCTTGGGCTTTATTTTAGGCCCTGTAATTTTATCAGCCGTTAATACTTTCTTGAATAGTTATTTTGTGGAGAAATATCCCCAACAATTTAATGCTCAAGAACCCTTAACTAAATAAGTGGCATCTATAGTAAGTCTAAATCAATTGTACAACTGTCTTGATCCCAATTGATCGTAGGGGCGAGGCGCGCCTCGCCCCGAACTGCAAATCAAAGTATTTTTTAGTATTAATAATCAAGTTGACCATTTTATAAAATTCCTTTCAACTTGCTATATATCTGATACAAATTAGTAAAGATTCCCCCTAAACTCCTTAATCCACTTCAATGCGCTTATAAATGGCTTTTACCGCCATATAAATTCCGTAAGCAACTAAACCTAAAGCGACTAAAGTTAATAGAAATTTACCAAAAGGTTGTTGTTTTAAGGTTTGTAAAGCTCCATCAATTCCTTTAACTTCATTGGGATTAGTAAAACGAGCGGCTTGAATCAAGAAAAAACCAATAATAACAAAAACAATCCCTCTAGCAAAAATCCCTAATCGGCAAATATTAATTAATAAGTTTTGCTTTTTGGGTTCTAAATTCCTTAAATCTAGCTCTTGAGTAAACTTAGTTTTATAGGCTTTATAAAACATATAAAACCCTAAGCCAATAATGAATGCTCCTAGGGTGGCAACTAGCCAATTTCCCCAAGGTTGAGCGAGTACAAACGCTGTCCAATCTTGTTGGGAATTTCCGCCTCCGGTGGCTGCACCCATGACTAAACGAGCCGATGTTAAGGCTAATCCGGCATAAATTAATCCGCTTATCGCATAACCTAAACGGCTAAAAATTCCTTTCGCATCGCTACCTTTATGTTCAGGATCTTGAATACATTCAATCCATCGCCATAGGGCATATCCGATTAATCCAATCGTGATTAATACTAATAGAAATTGTCCAAAAGGTTGGGTTGCAATTGTCTGTAAGGCTCCAGTGGTATCCGTTGTTTGTCCGCCCAAACCAAAGGCAGCCATTAGGGCTAACACTCCAATTAATCCATAAACAAAGCCTTTCGTTATATACCCTAAGCGGGCTAAACGTTCTATCCAAGTTGAACGATTTGCAGTGACAGTATAGGAAGGTCGATTAGAACTCATAACGTCCTTCAAATTAGATTTGATCTTTCTAATTTAACGAACCCTTCCTAATTTCTCCCTCTATCGGAGGATAGTTTGATTTCGGGCATCTAAAAATTTTAACTGTTGATAGAGCATCGTAATTTTAGGAACATCAACACCCTGAGCAATAGCAGCTTGTAAAGGATTTCCAACAATAGCTTCCAGTTCTAAAGGACGATGAGCGTCATAATCTAACTTCATACTGGTTAAATAAGGCTTCATTTTATCCGTATGATCGAGCATCAATTCAATATAATTTTTAGGAAGATGGCGATTATAACTAGAAGCGATCGCTACGACTTCTCCCATTAATTCTTCTGCTAAAAGACGAGTTTCTGGGTTTGCCATGATTTCATCGGTTCTGGCATCTAACACCACTGAAAGCCCATTATAAGGAATATTCCAGACTAATTTTTTCCATCGAGATAACATTAAATCTTCTGTCAGTTCCACCGGAATATTAGCTTGCTGAAAATCTCTTCCAATCTCTTGCATACGCTCGGAAATTCCTCCGGGTTGATATTGAGCTTGATATTCTCCTAAATGAACCGCACTATAATCAATATGCTGAATATGTCCAGGCCCGACTTTATTAGAACAAATAAAACAAAGTCCCCCCATCACTCGTTTTTCCCCAACGATTTCAGCAATTTGAGGTTCAACATTGAGTCCATTTTGTAAGAGTAAAACAACTCCATCGGGTTTAACAATGGGTGGCAATAGTTGAGGTAATAAATAATTGTGAGTCGTTTTTAAAGCAACAATCACAACATCACAGGGAGGCATTTGATGAACATCATTATAGGCCTGAACTTGGGGCAGGGTAAAATTCCCCTCTAAAGAGTCAATTTTTAAACCTTGTGTACGGACAAATTCATAATCTCGATTTAGGAGAAAATGAACTTCCAGACCCGCTTTTTGAAGTTTCGCACCGTAAAACCCTCCGACTGCACCTGTACCAATAATTGCATAGCTTCGAGTTGCCATAACCTTAAAAAACGCTCCTGAATTTAACGAGGTTTACAATAAAAAATTGACCAAGTTTCATTGATTTTTTTAGGATGACCTGGCTCAATAGAGCCTAGATTAATATCATAGACAATATATTGATCTTCTTTAAATAAAAAGGCTTTCTGATAATTAAGTGTTACGGCTGCATCAATCCCTTCCGTAAATTTCAAAGGCCATTCTTTTCCTAATCCGTCTTTAATCTTCTTGGGATAACCTCGATCTGTCATTTCTTTATAAATATCATATTGTATATATTCATCCCCTTTAAAAAAATAAGCTTTTCCATTATTCCATAAAACAGCAGCATCAATTCCTTGATAAAAATGACTAGGCCATCCCAACCAATTCCCACTATTTAATTTTTGAGGATAACCCGGTTCTACCCGATTTTGATATAAATCAAAGCGAAGATATTCATTTCCTTTAAATAAAAATGCTTTGCCATTATTCCAGAGTAAACCCGCATCAATTCCCTGATGAAAGGACTCTGGAAAACTAGCTCCGATTCCCTGTTGAATTTTTTTAGGGTATCCTGATTCAATACAGTGGTGGGCTAAATTATAATTAATATACTGATTGCCTTTGAAAAAATAAGCATTTCCATCTCGCCAAATTACAACTGTATCTAAATCCGCCATCAAAAACCGAGCTTTTCCCAAATCTAACCAGTTAAGAATTTCTGCTGGTAAATGTTTGCGTTGACGAGTTTTTGGATCAATACAGATATGTTTCGTTGATCCTTGAGCAATTAATTGATCAGAAGATTTCAAGACAACTTTATATTGTATTTTGAAAGAAGTTTCATTAATCAATTCAGGGGTTGATTCAATTAAAATGTGATCTCCACAATATAAAGGAAAGCGGAAATCAACTGTTGCATGAACAACAGGAATAGCAGAATCAGGATTAATAAAAAAATTTTTAATATCAATTTCAGCCGTTGTTAGAGAGGCTTCATAAGCTTCATGACACATCGCCAAAATATTGGTAAAATAAACCACACCCGCAGCATCCGTATCTTGAAAACGAACGATTCGACTGTAGATATAAGTCATTTTATCCTCTCATTTCAAACCTAAATCTTGAAAACTTAAATTTTGTAAAAATACACTGAGGTGGGCAATGCCCACCTACTCAATTTTAATTCTTTTTCTCTAATTGTATCATCCTTTATTTTTGATCAACATAACATCAATAATGTTATTTGCCATGCTTTCAGAAATCTCTAAGACATTAAAGAGATTATCGAGCAAGGCATCTTCTTCTTCGGTAATTTCTCCATCGGCTAAGGTAATATCTGTAACAACGGCAAAAGCCGTTTCTCTCAATTCTTTAGGCAATTTTTCCACGGCTGCTTTTAATAATACATCCGATCCCTGCTCTTGTAATTGATTTAGGAGTTGATCAATCATAGCTCGCATTTTCTCACCGGAATAATCACTGAAAAGCTGCATTCGTGAAAACGTTGTTGTTATCGCTTGGGACTCACTTCCGGTAATATAACCATCGGCTGCTACTGCAATTAATGAGATCGCAGCAAAAGCTTCCGCAGAATTCAGTTCAATGGGACTTGGCATTGTTAAAACCTCCTGACTAATTTGGAATTGAAGCAGATTTTTCCCACGCTTATGATGACACTATCTGCTGATTTTTTCCAATTTATTTTCTGAAAATTGCTAATTCAGCCGTTAAAAAGTCAATAAATTGTCGCGCCGTCCGCCCAGATCGACCATTATGACGAGTGGCCCATTGTAAGGCTCGAAACTGCAAATCTTCAGGACTAATCTCAATTCCTCCTTGATAAGCTAAATGTTTGACAATATTCAAATAAGTATTTTGATCCGCCGGTTCAAAGGTTAAGGTTAAACCAAAGCGATCGCTAAAGGATAATTTTTCCTGTACCGTATCCCAAACATGAACTTCATCCTGATCTTTTGGAGACGGTCGATCTTCAAAATATTCTCGCACTAAATGACGACGGTTAGAGGTTGCATAAACCACAACGTTTTGAGGACGGGCTGTTAAATTTCCTTCTAATACAACTTTCAAGGCTTTAAAAGCATCGTCATCTTCTTCAAAGGATAAATCATCCACAAAAATAATAAATTTTTGCGGTACACCTTGCAACTGTTCGACCACAAGAGATAAATCTTTTAAATCTGATTTTGCGACTTCAATTAATTTTAAATTTCGATCCCTATAATGGTGTAATAATGCCTTGATTAAAGAGGATTTACCCGCACCTCGACTTCCATATAATAAAACATTTAAGGCGGGATATCCGGCTAATAAAATTTCAGTATTTTTTAAGAGCATATCCCGTTGGGTTTCATAACCGACTAACTGGTTTAAATGGACAGGATCGGGATTTAAAATTTTAATAAATTGTTTCTGTTGCCAACGAAATGCAGAGGCACTGGCAAATAAACCCGTCCCAAATTTCCGATAATGATCTGCTAAACTTTCTACGGCATCTGACCAATTTTCTAAGGTTGAAAACTGACTTTTTAGGGGCAATTCTTCAATTTTATTTAACTGTTCCGGTTGCGGTTGCCAAATTGTCGGATTTTCGGATAATTGGGCAATACTTCGTAACCACTGACTTATTTTTTCACTATTACATTGATAGAGGGTTTGTAATGTTTTTAAGTCTAGTTTTGTTGCTTCAATTAAAGACGAGGATAATTGATTAAAGGAGATTTGCTGCGCTTGTTGACTAAAGGGATTATCAGCGCGTAAAATTTGGGTAATTAAATAGTCTTGCCAAGTTTGTCGATGTTTGGCTTGAACTTGAAACCAAATTCCATAGGCTTTTAAACAATTTAAAATACTAGATTCACCGTGATGGAATGCTTCTAGCAGGCTTAAAAATGCCTGTCCAATTTCATCATTTAAAACCTCTTGATATAATAATAAAGATGCAGCTTGACGTTGCAAAAAGCGTACCTGAGAGATGATTTGACTATTCAGAGAAGACATAGGAACAAGTTGACAATTTATCTTCCATTTTACCAAAAATTGTCTGATTCAGAAACTCTTTTTTTCCCAGATGCTGGATTTCTAGGATTAACAAGCTCTATATAAATTTTTACAACGTTAAAGTTTAACTTTTGATACAATTAGAACAAATGTTAATCCAGTTCGCCCCTAAAGTTGTATAAAAGAACTTTGTAATAATGGGATGAACAGGAGTTATGATGAGTTTAGGGGTAATTGCTGCGATCGCTTACGGCTTATTAGCGATTATCGGTGGCATTGTTGGTTATACTAAAGCTAAAAGTAAAATTTCTCTGTTTGCAGGTTGTACCACTGGTCTATTACTGGTGTTAGGTGGAATTCTTCAGATTCAAGGGTTAACCTGGGGATTAATTTTCTCCATTGTTCTGTCGGGTTTTTTGATCATTACTTTTATTTCCCGTTTATTCAAAACCCGTAAATTCATGCCTTCTGGATTAATGATTATTGCCGGATTTGTTGCCTTGGCTTTGATGGGATATCAACTGCAAATTCTTTGAATATAGTAATAGGGAATAGGGAATAGGGAATACAGCTAAAAATTATGATTATAAATCAACCTTGTTCTGGATATACACTTCCTGTTTTTGCTTGTGCTGCGGCTGTAGCTGCTTTACAATATTTACAACAAAAAAATCAGTTCCTTCAGCAAGTTTCCATTGATTTAATAGATCCGGCGGAAACAGTTAATATCCCCATTGAACAAATTGCGATGTTAACCGAAAATTCTGCTTTAGCGATTACTCGTTCTGATCCAGGAGATAATTTAGATTTAACTCGAAATACGCCCATTTGGGCAAGGGTAGAATGGGTGAATCATTTACCCCTACCTTTGTCTTCTCCAGGGAGAAGGGATCAACTTTCAGATGCTATTTTTATTCAAGGTGGAGAAGGAATTGGCTATCATGAAAAAACCGGACAAACCGCAATTTATCGTTATGCAAAACTTTTATTATTAGCCAATCTTGAGAAATACCTAAAACCTAACGAAAAAATTTTAATCACCTTTATTTTACCTGAAGGGAAACAACTGGCAACCCGCACCTCTAATGCTGCTTTTGGAATTGTTGAAGGCTTATCGTTATTGGGAACAACCGGAATTTCTCAAGCCTTAACTGTTCCTGAACAATTAGAACACTATCAAGCGCAATTACAAGAAAAAGCTAGAGAATTTGATTGTTTAGTTTTCTGTATTGGTGAAAATGGATTAGATTTGGCTCAGAAAATGGGAATTCCACCTCAACAAATCGTGAAAACAGCAAATTGGTTAGGATCAATGTTAGTTTCCGCAGCCTTAGCTGGAATTCAATCCATTTTATTATTAGGTTATCATGGCAAATTAATCAAATTAGCGGGGGGAATTTTCCACACCCATCATCATCTAGCTGATGGCCGATTAGAAATATTAACCGCCTATTGTGCAACTGCTGGACTCCCCACCGTAAATCTTCAACAAATTTTTAACAGCACAACGGCTGAGGATGCCTTACAATATCTGCGAGAATTAGAGGTAATACAAGGGGAAAATTGGGTTAATCAAGTTTATGGAGCGATCGCAACCGCGATTGATCACCGATCCCAGGCTTATATTTACACCCACTGCGAAAAAAATGTCAAGGTAGGTTCCCTAATGTTCGACCGTAAGCGTAAAATTATCATCACAAGTAAAATCGCTGATACACTTTTACAGCAAATTTGTTATTCTAATTTGAATCACTCTTGAAGGCTGTTGTCAAGATTTGTCCATCCTGACCCATAACCGCTAATTCAGGATCGCTAAATCTATAATCATGTCATGAGCCGTTGAAAGCCTCCTCTATATATTCTCCTCAGTGAGACTAGAGGACGTGTGGATTTTATAGTTTTTGACCTTCTAATTTCTATCCCTTACATTAAACTCAATATGTCTCCCCAGACTCAAACTCCAACTCAACCCCAAGATACTCATACTTCAGGCGAAAAATTGAACCGACAAATGATTGTCATTCTTGACTTCGGTTCCCAATATTCCGAATTAATTGCCCGCCGCATTCGGGAAACCGAGGTTTATTCTGAGGTGATTTCCTACCGCACCACCGCCGAACAACTCACAGCCCTGAACCCAAAAGGCATTATCCTCTCTGGTGGCCCCAATTCTGTCTATGATGAAGGCGCACCCGAATGTGATCCCCAACTCTGGGAGTTGGGTATTCCCGTTTTAGGGGTTTGTTATGGAATGCAGTTAATGGTAAAACAGCTAGGTGGCGGCGTAGAACGAGCCAAACGCGCCGAATATGGTAAAGCTTCTTTACAGATTGATGATCCAACGGATTTACTCACCAATGTTGAACAGGGTGCAACGATGTGGATGAGTCATGCTGACTCCTGCACCCAATTACCCCCTGGATTTGAAGTTTTAGCCCATACTGATAATACCCCCTGCGCCGCCATTGCTGACCATGAAAGACGTTTATATGGTGTCCAATTCCATCCTGAAGTGGTTCATTCCATTGGGGGTCAAGCCTTAATTCGCAATTTTGTTTATCATATTTGTCGCTGTCAACCGACTTGGACAATGGAAGCTTTTGTTGAAGAATCCATTCGAGAAATTCGTGCGCGAGTTGGTGATAAACGGGTATTATTAGCACTTTCCGGTGGCGTTGATTCTTCAACTTTAGCCTTTTTATTACACCGTGCCATTGGCGATAATTTAACTTGTATGTTTATCGACCAAGGGTTTATGCGGAAATTAGAACCGGAACGATTAGTTAAGTTATTTCATGAACAATTTCATATTCCGGTTCAATATGTGAACGCCCGTGAACGCTTCTTAAAACAACTTGAAGGTGTTACTGACCCCGAAGAAAAACGTAAACGCATTGGTCGAGAATTTATTCGAGTTTTTGAAGAAGAATCGACTCGTTTAGGGCCCTTTGATTATTTAGCTCAAGGAACATTATATCCTGATGTGATTGAATCGGCTGATACTAATGTTGATCCCAAAACCGGAGAACGGGTTGCGGTTAAAATTAAAAGCCATCACAATGTCGGAGGATTACCTAAAGATTTACGGTTTAAATTAGTAGAACCCCTGCGAAAACTGTTTAAAGATGAAGTCAGAAAAGTCGGGCGTTCTATTGGTTTACCCGAAGAAATTGTTCGACGTCATCCTTTTCCTGGCCCTGGTTTAGCCATTCGGATTTTAGGAGAAGTCACGGCTGAAAAGTTAAATATTCTCCGAGATGCAGATTTAATTGTTCGTGAAGAAATCAATAAACAAGGGGTTTATCACGATTATTGGCAAGCTTTTGCAGTATTACTTCCGGTGCGAAGCGTTGGGGTGATGGGAGATCATCGCACCTATGCTTATCCGATTGTTCTACGATTTGTGAGTAGTGAAGATGGCATGACGGCCGATTGGTCACGGGTTCCCTATGATTTATTAGAACAGATTTCTAATCGGATTGTGAATGAAGTTCGTGGCGTGAATCGGGTCGTTTATGATATTACGTCTAAGCCGCCTGGAACTATTGAATGGGAATAGAATTTTTTAAGTCAAATTCCCCATAAACAATCGTAGAGACGCGCCTTCAATAACCGTAGAGACGCGCCTTCAATAACCGTAGAGACGCGCCTTCAATAACCGTAGAGACGCGCCTTCAATAACCGTAGAGACGCGCCTTCAATAACCGTAGAGACGCGCCTTCAATAACCGTAGAGACGCGCCTTCAATAACCGTAGAGACGCGCCTTCAATAACCGTAGAGACGCGCCTTCAATAACCGTAGAGACGCGCCTTCAATAACCGTAGAGACGCGCCTTCAATAACCGTAGAGACGCGCCATGGCACGTCTCTACAAAGGCATTTTTTTAACCAGAGTGAATTTTAACCAGAGTTAATATGAAACCACCAGTTTGTCTAATCACCGGGGGAAGTTCTGGAATAGGTTTAACCACCGCATTAGAACTCGCTAAACAGGGATATCATGTTTTAATAGCTTGTCGTTCTGAACGCAAAGCCTATCAAGCCATTGATTATATTGAAAAACACACAAATCAGGGAAAAGTTGAATTTTTACCGTTAGATTTAGCTTCATTAGATTCAATTCGTTGCTGTGTTAATCATTTTGAAAAACGACAGCTTCCGTTAAATTTATTAATTAATAATGCAGGTATTTTTAATCAATCTGGAACCACAGAAGAAGGATTTGAATTAATTTGGGGAACCAATTATTTAGGACATTTTTTATTAACCTATTTATTATTAGATAAACTCAACTCATCAGAATCCAGCCAAATAATATTCATAGGTTCTGATGTAGCTTTATGGTCAAAAAATCTGGACTGGAAACGATGGGTGAAGAAAACGCCCTTGAACTTCCTGAAATTATATGCAGATTCTAAAATGTGTTTATTACTCTTGATGCGGTATCTTCTACAACATCAATTGTATCAAACCGCCGTCAGAGTCAATACATTTCATCCGGGTTTTGTTCAATCTAATATTACCATTTGGCATCAGTTAAGCCGTTTTTTAAAGATTGGTAATTCTCCTCAAAAAATAAGTAAAAATATTATGAAATTTTTGACTGATCCTGAATATAATTCAGTTCAAGGTCAATTCCTAAATCGAAATCTTCAACCGATGCCCTTAACGGATGTTAGCATAAATGATCATTTAGCGAGTCAAATTTGGGAAAAAAGTTTATTTTGGACTGGATTATCTAATCCAATTATACAAACCCCCGTTCAATATAACCCTGAAGATGGAATCTGGGGGCCTTATTCTTTAAATTTAACCGAAACCGAACTGAAAGAGATTCAAAAACAGATTTTCAAGATTGTTTTACCCCGTTCTCCTATTCCCGTCCTTTTTAATAGCTATCAATTTCTCAAAACCGGAAATTTTGGCTCATTAATATTATTACTAATTCAAGGATTAAAACGGGAATTTCACATGGAACGCCATTTAGATTCTCCTGTTATTTTTGAACTTTGCCAAAACCCCTATTTACTCGAAAAAGTTCGAGAATATTTAGGAGAATCTTTGTTTCTTTGGCGTTCTGAATTATGGGTGAATTATCCCGCACAACAATTAATTCCCCTTTGGCATCAAGACCGATATCCTCAGTTATTAACAAAAACGGGAAAAACTCTCCATGCTTATCTTGCTTTAACTGAAGTAAATGCGGGCAATGGATTTCAATATTTACCGGAAAAATATAACTCGTTATGTTCGGTTAAAATGAATGATCCCTTTAGCGGAAATCCTTTTTTTGAAGTCAAAACAGATGTAGAACAATTGGCATTACCCGTTTGTTTAAAACCGGGAGAATTTATCTTTTTTACTGATGATTTAATTCACCGTTCGATTTGTAATATGAGTGGTCAAGTTCGTCTCTCCTTAACCCTCCGTTTTGCCGAATCTAGCGTTAAAATGTGTAGAAGTTATAGTTCTCACATCCAATCTCCCATTGTATTTTTTTAGAGGTAAATCGTAGGAGCGAGGTTTCTTTCAAAGTCCGTCAACTTAACCCTAAAAGCCTTGAAATAAATTTCAGGCTGTAGAGACGTTGCATGCAACGTCTCTACGTCATCTAAAGATGACTGAAGGCTTGTTTTTCTTAACCCGTTAAAACGGGTTTGAGCTTTTAGCCCGAACTTGAGTTCAGGGCATTATAACTACAGTCAGCATTGAATCACTAGCGACCAAGCCTGCCGTAGACGATTCCTTTTTTCAGTAATATGTGCTAGTTGTTTAGACCCGAAACCTTGAGGTTTATTTTCTTTAAGTGTTGATGGTTAGCATCCAATTCTATTGAATCAGACGGCGAATTTTGCCATAAGCGGCATAAGATTTGCCATCGGAAGACTCCCGAACTTCATCAACTACATAGAGTACACCTTCGGCGCGAATATCACGAGGAAAGCGAATATTATAATTAGGATTATAACCATCGGAAACAACTCGCGCCCGGAGTTTACTGCCTTCTTTCACACATTGAATAATCACGCCATTTCCGACGGTATCAGTGGTTTCTAAATCAGCGAAGGATTTAGGAGCTTTAGCAGCTTGTAAATTAGTCGTTTTTGGGGTTTTCTGTGTTCCGGCTTGACATTCTTCTCCGGGTTTGACGAAGCGTTTAATGGTTCCAGAAGCACGATAAAAATCTCCATTGGCAGACAGTTTAATTTCTTCGACAATATAAGTAACGCCTTCTTCTCGAATATGACGTGGAAACTGAACATTAAACTCTGGATTATACCCGTCTGAAATAACTCGAACTCTTAATTTTCCCCCCTCGCGAATACATTCGACTAATACCCCTTGTTCAAAACTGGAAACGGCCTCTAAACTATCAGCATCTCCGGCTGCAATTCCTCGTAAATTTAAGTCTTCTCGGTTGCGAGTTCGGGTTTGATAGGATTGATCTCGCATTTCTTTACGGCTGACGGAATCAAAATTTCGGGTTTCAATCCGTTGAGCATAATATTCTAATTGTTCAATTTCTTCAGCAATTTCAAAGATTTCGTTTAAGAGTTTTTGTTGAATGTCTTGAATCGCAGATCGTAAGGTTTCCGCCGCTTTTTGATAGTCTCCTTTATCGGTTAAAGAGATCGCTTGTTCTTTAACTTGAGCAATTCTCAATTTACTGGTTTGTTCAAAAACGGATTGATCGGGTTTAACTTGTTGAGCGTCTGCCTCGGAACCGATATTAATGGTAATCGGTAATTCTCCAGAAAGCTGTTCAATACTGTCATTAACAATAGTTTGATATTGATAATGAATCGAGATCAGTGGCAGTTGACCAATAGGATTTTGAGGCGGAATTACTAATTGTACGGCTAACTGTTTGGCTTCTATTTCATAAACATCCCCGACAAAAATTTCTAAGCCCTTTTCAGTGGAGGATGTTCGGTAATTATTTAAGATTTCTCGGAGTTCAATCGAGGATTCAGGGTGTAATGTTACGGTTAAATTTTGGCCAACTACGGAGGTTAAACTTTCTAATTCAATCCGAAAGACATCGGTGGCTTCATCGGGAGATTGAATAAAATAAAAATTCCCTCCCGCCGCCTTAGCCATCGCAATTAATAAATCTTCATTAAAATAAGTACCAAATCCCAATGTAGTTGTGATAATACCCTGTTCTGATTGTTTATGAGCCGTTTTTGTCAAGATTTGAGGATCGGTAATGCCCTCATTGGCTTGTCCATCGGTTAATAATAAAACTCGGTTTAAATGTTCACGATTGAGACAAGATTTAACTTGTTCGCAGCCTAATAACCAACCCCCACTTAAATTTGTACAACCTCCGGCTTTAATTTTGCCCAGGATTTTACAAATTTCCGCTTTATTTTTAACGGGTTGAGGAGGTAAAATTAAATCAGCTTGATCATCATAAATGACAACAGAAACAATATCTTGCTCCGTTAAAGATTCAACTAACTTTTGGGCAGCTTGAATGGCATAACGCAAAGGTTGACCTGCCATTGAACCCGAACGATCAATGACTAAACTTAAATTCAACGGTCGTCGAGAAGAAACACGGGCTGTTTTTTCTCCATTAAAATTTAGAATTAAATCAACGGTAGTCGCTGTATTCGTAGCAATTAATGAATGAGAAAGCGAATAGTTAACCTGAATCATAATTTAAACTCCTAAAGATCAGCCAAAATTTCAAAATTCATCAAAAGCTGTCATCACAAGTGTGATCGGGTTAACATGGTCTATCCCCCAATTTCTCTGGTTTCTATTGTGCCCAGTAAAGGTTCAAATCGATCAAAATTTAAGATTTGCTTTTTGGGTCTATAGCGCTACACATTACAGTTAGGACATTTCTAAATCCAGCAAAAGGATTCACTGCTTACTGTTCGGTGTTCCCAGTTAAGCTGTTCCCTCTTCAAGTAGCGCTATAGGTTTTGGGGACTTTCCCTGAAGATAATTAACAAAACTTCACATTTTTGAACAGGGTTCTCATTCCATCCCCCCGGAAATCTGATAGAATCTCCTTATCATGCTTGACTTTAGGCCATTAGCGAAACCTTAGCTAATCGCTAAACAGTCAAAGATCAGTTTTTTGGGTCTTGGGTCTTGGGAACCCCAACTCCTGCCTGGGGAGGAAATTTAAGACCAGTAAAGACAAAAATACGATCACAATAAAAAGATGAGAGACGTTTAAAAATTTTTAGGAGGAAAATCTATGGATTTCGATTTTCGGATTCTCATTGTTCTGTTACCCTTGCTGGCTGCGGCGGGATGGGCTGTCTATAATATTGGTGCGATCGCCCTCAGACAAGTTCAAGGCTTTTTAAATAAAAGTTAAATATTAACTCTTAACCAATGCTTTGCCCTATCCTGTGATTCTAAGGGGTAGGGTTTTTATTTGCTTTAAAAGGGTTCAAATTAACGTTAAGATTAAGCTAATTTTTAAAACTTTTCTCTAGTGGAAAAAATAACAATTTGATTTTTCATTTCAAGCCGCGATCAGCTGCTTTTTTTGTTATCATAATATTTTTTAAGTCTTCATTCTCAATATGTCAATTACGGTTACGGTTAAACTCTTTGCAGCCTTTCAAGAAGCCTACAGTGTTTCCGAATTAGTGTTACACCTTCCACCTCAAACGCCTGTATCTGCAATTTTAGACCACTGTATTCAGGAACATCCTGAACTAGAGAAATGGCGAAATCTAACGCAATTTGGCATTAACCTAGAATTTGCCAGTGCTGAGACACCTCTAAAAAATGGAGATGAAGTTGTTTTAATTCCCCCGGTTAGTGGTGGTTAATTTTAAGGGAATTGAGGTGATTTACCGCTATTGATTTGTTGGAATTAATGAAGAGCGCTCTCCCCCTTTCAGTTCAACAGAGCGCTCAGTCCCCAAAATTTCATCACAATCGTATATTATCACACCTGTTTAAAAAACGATACCCCTATTAGGCATAAAATTTTATACCGTGCATTCTCATTGGGAATCAATATTTCTCCAAAATAGTAAATTCTACACGGGTTGAACACAATAACGGGCACGTCCTTTTTGTTTAGCTTGGTATAAGGCTTGATCAGCAGCCTCAATTAACACAGACAAAGACGTTAAAGGAGAGGGAAGGGTACAAGCTACCCCTAAACTTAAGGTTAACCACGGACTTACTGTTGATTTGTCGTGGGGTATTTCTAGTTGTAAAACCGCCCCTTGAATATGTTGTGCGACATGAATCGCTCCATCCTGATTGGTATTGGGTAAAATAATGGCAAATTCTTCTCCACCATAACGAGCGACTAAATCCGCAGGCCGTCGTAACGTATTCTCAATCGCTTGAGCGACTTGTTTCAAACAGCTATCTCCGGCGGGATGTCCATAGTAATCATTATATTGTTTGAAATAGTCAATATCACACATAATTAAAGCTAAAGAACCTTGTTCTCGTTGTAAGCGTTGCCATTCCTGTTCCAAATATTCATCAAAGCGACGACGGTTTGCGACTTGAGTTAAACCATCAACGGTGGCTTGGCGTTTTAATTGTTGGTTAGCAACTTGTAATTCTTGATAAAGTTCAGATTGTTGAATCGCGATCGCTAATTGATCAGCAATGGCACAAGTTAACTCGATTTCCGATTCTTTCCAGCCCCTTAAATGTTGATGTTTAAGTAACCCCAAACAGCCCCAAACTTGAGAACCCACCCGCAAAGGAATCGGTAACCAAGTTCCAGAAATTCCGGTTAAATGTTGAATTTCTTGAGAATTTGGAACAGTCAAATCCTCAGTTTCTGAGTGATGAAGTTGCTGAATGGGGGAAAGAATTGCAGGAGTTGTATTGCGATCATAACTATAGGAAGCTACCTCTTTCCATTGTTCTTCTTGGGGAAGATGTTGTAAAATACAAGCCCGATCCACCCGTAATAAGGTGACAATTTCAGCGACGGCTGTGGAAAAAATAGTATCCAAATCCAAGGATTGACGAATGAATTGAATCACATGATTTAACGTTTGGGCACGACGAGCTTGATATTGAGTTTGTTGATAAAGTTGACTTTGTTGTAGGGCAATTCCAACTTGTTCGGAAATTTGTCGCAGTAAGGTTGCTTCCCATTGTAACCAATGGCGTAACCCATGATTTTGACAAATCATTAAGAGTCCCCAAAGTTGATTTTGTTCAAATAAAGGAACCATAATCGCCGAACAAATTCCCCAATATTTTAAGACTTTTAGCATTCCTGAATGAATCGGATCATGATTAATATCATTAATCACTCGCATCCGACCTTGATTAAAATTTTCATAGCATTCCAGAGGAATTAAAGGGGTTTCAGATTGTCGGTTTCTCAAGAATTTTAAGGATTCATCGGGTTCTGTTTCGGCAATAATTTTACCTCGCCGATCCGGGAAAATTCGATAAATTAAAACCTGATCACATTCGAGTAACTGTTGCACTTCTTTAACCGTTGCATTTAAAATATCATCTAAATTCAAGGATTGACGAATTTGATGGGTAATTTCCCAAATTAAATGTTCTTGAACAATCAATTGACACAATGCTTTTTCGGCTCGTTTGAGCGGTGTAATATCTTGAAACGTCGATAAAAATAAGCGATGTTGCTGATCTTGCATCATCACCGTTGATAATAGTAAGGTTTTTAACTGCCCATTTTTAGCTTGAATTGTCGTTTCCAAATTAAAGATTGAACCCGTTGAAGCCACCTTTTTTAATCGGTCTTGCGCCTTCTGATAACCTTCAGCCGTTGGATATAATAAAGCCAGAAAATCGGAATGAGATTGAGCTTCTTCTAAGGTATATCCGGTAATTTCTGTCATTTGAGGATTAAACAGATAAAAATTCCCCTGTTCATCACTGAGCATAATTCCACTGCCCACGGTTTCAATCACTGTTTTTAACCGATTTTGTGTTGTTAAAAGTTGCATTTCAGCTTCTTTGCGATCGGTAATATCAACAAAATAACCTACAATTTCTAATGGATTTCCTCGCCCATCTTTAATCAGTCGCATTTCTAATCGTAACCAACACCAATGACCTTGAGCGTGTAAAAAACGAGCTTCATGAATATGGGTTCCAGTTGTTAATACCTGAATAAAAGCATCCTGCCATTGAGATTTTTCTTCTTCTGGAACATAGTTGTGCCAAATATTCTCTTCCTTTAAAAAGGTAGCAACCTCATATCCTAAAAGCGTATATACATTGTCACTAATAAATGTAATTTGATAGTGGGGTTGAGGTTGACAACTAAAAATCACCGCCGGACTACTGCGAAGTAATTGTTTGAGGCGTTCACTCACTTGATGAAGTTCCGATGTCATTTGTTGACGACGCTGGAGTTCTTCTTGTAACCCATCATTCGCCTGAGTTAATTCGGCTGTCCATTGTAATAAAGAAAGTTGTAGTTGTTCATTAGATTGTTGAGATTGTTGAATAGGCGTTTGGGTTGGTTGATCTTCTGTAATATCTGTGATTGTACTCAGAAGTAATGCTCTACCATCGGTCAATTGTCCCAAGGTCAGGGCACTCCATTCCCAAATTCTCAGATAGCCTTGATGATTCGTAATCAGATAATCTCGGCGAAGTTCAGGTAAACGAGATCCCCCGACTAAATTTTTAGTGCTGGGGAGAGGTTCTGGGTTCGTTAACCGTTCGCTCCAGGCTGAAATGGTGGGTAATTGAGCCACAGTATAACCTGTAATTTCTGCCCAACTCTGATTAATTTCAATGACTTCGCCATCTTCGGTGTGTAGCATCAGGGGATGGGGGGCAGATAAAAGAGCTTGGTAAAGCTTTTCTTGGGGTTGGGAGGTGTCATTTTCCCCCGGTGGCAAGTTCTGTTTTAGTTCCAGAGGGTTTGAGTCTTCAGCTTGAGAATGGCGGTAGGACATATAATTAACATGATGGATGATCCACCCAATAAAGATTAGAAACAAAACCCAATTGGTCAGATTTTGGATCATCTCTTCAGGTTCACGAGTGTAGAGGGGGTAATGGAACCCTAAAAAGATTAATCCTCGTAGGAACAACCCCATTAAAAATATTCTGGGTAAAAACTGTTGGAGGATTTGACAGGCGAGTTGATACACGCCCTGAAATTTAAGCCAAAATAGTGTAAATTTCTGAAAAACAAATGAAGAGTTTTGATACCATAGCCATAAACTGATTCCCGCTAAAACCAGACAAAACGCCATATCAACTTGAATCTTGAAAAAATCTCGTAAGACAATATTCAAAACCGAACTGTTCAAATACAAACCTAACAGCACACTTAGCACTAAACTGATTAAGTCTAAACCCATTGACCGGGAAAAAGGCTCAAAATCCGTCTTTTTCTTCTCAAAAAAAGATTGTTGTAGATGAGTTTTGAGTTGCCAAGAGTGATTGCTTCCATTCTGATTCATATTGACAATTCCAGTTTTTGAGATGGCTATCAATTTTAACCTCAATCTTTCGGTATTTCCCTCTATCTATAGCTAAGAAAACTGGCTTATACAGAAAAAAAAAGATTTTAAGATGAGGATTTAAACGATCCTACCTCACAAAAATTTTTCGAGATAAACTTATTAGTTTACTCAAAAAAATATCTGTAGGAAACAGTGATATTACGGAACTTTAAGCGTTGTACAGATTAGGCTTGATACGGTACTGGTACAAAAATACTGATGAATTCCCCTATTTCTTTAGATAGAGGTGATCCTTGAATCAATATCACTTCTTAATTCCCTGGATGGTTAGAAATGTTTTATCCTATAAGAGCATGGTAACACTATCGGATTGTGACTCTGGGCTAATTTAATGACATATCATGTAATCTATGACGGGAATTGCAACTTATGTGTAACCCTGGTGCAACTGTTAGAAATTTTAGATCAAGGACACCAGTTTACCTATATTCCTATGCAGGATGAGCAAGGGTTAAGCCATTTTGCCATTACTCCCGGCGAGTGTAACTTAGGTATGATTTTAATTGATGGGAATCAACCTAACCACCGTTGGCAAGGAAGTGATGCGGCGGAAGAAATTGGCAGACTTTTACCCGCAGGAGGAATTTTTGTCGCAACTTATCGAGCCTTACCTGGGTTAAAATGGATTGGCGATCGCCTTTATGAACAAGTTCGGGATCATCGATATCTATTATTTGGTAAACGTTCAACTCCTTATCAGTCTACTTATCCCAGTTGTTGTACAAAAGGTGAATGTAATCTTTAACACCAAATTCTGGCTGAACTATTTGAGGTGGGGTTTCTCCACCTCTATTATTTTAATAGCACATCTCGCTTAATTCTAATTAATTGATAACCGCCTTGATTTTCTAAAACTTGATATTCTGAAGAATTTAATCCTAATTTGGCGATTTCTTTAGGTTTTGTAATCATTAAAATGGTATCAATGGGACGATTTAAAGGAAATAATTCTAATAATCGTTGTTTAATATTGTAGGTCATGAAATAGATCCGGCGTTGGGTATAAAATACCAAACTGGGTTTAAAAACACCAATGGTAATCAGGGGTTCATTGGGTTGATGAACTTGTTGAACTCGTAGGGATAATTGTCGCAGAGGTAAGTGTCTTTGAGTATCTAATAATTGACCCACTGGTAAGGCAACTAAACTCATAAATGCTAAAAATCCTAAAACATTTCCGATCCAAACTGCCCGTCTCCATCGAGGTTGCAAAAGGCAATAAAGGGTGATTCCACTAGCGATTAACCAGATTATTCCTGATATTATGGGTAAATGACTGGTTTGTAATAATTGAGGAAAATTAGGAGTATCTTCTCCCACCAGTTTCGGACTTAAAAAACTGGCAATTGCTAATATTAATAATATCAGAATATTAATACTGCCTGTGATTAAAAAAGGCAGAGATATTTTAGTTTTGTTTGACTCAATATTATTCTGCTGATTTCCCCATAAACTGATTAAAATCACTCCGGCGGGAATACAGGGTAAAACATAACTGGGTAGTTTGGTTGCAGATACACTAAAAAAAGCGAAAATAATCACAAACCACAATAAAGCAAATACACCTAACTGTTGAGAACGATCTTGAGAACGCCACTCTGGAAGTTGCCAAAATTTGACTTGATAAATTGCTATCGGTAAATAGACAGACCAAGGTAATAACGCTACTAAAATTACGGGGAAATAATAAAACCAAGGGCCAGGATGATTACTAACCACACTGGTAAATCGTTCTAAATTATGATGTCCAAAAAATGTGTCTAAATAAGCTTGACCATTGGCAAGGGTGACTAAAATAAACCAGGGAACTGCTATGATGATAAAAATTAAAATTCCGGGTAATAACTGCATTTCCCAGATCACCCTTTGCCATTGTTGGGTATAAATTAAAAATGCACCAATAATTAGAATCGGAAATACAATTCCAATCGGCCCCTTGGCTAAAACGGCTAAAGCAGAAAAGGTATAAAATGTAAAATACCAAGCTTTTTGTTGGCGAGTTTGGGGTTGAGCATAACCTAAGAAAAATGCTAATAATGAAATCGTTAAACAACTGGCTAAAAGCATATCGGAAACCCCCGTGCGTCCCCAAGCAATCCAAGCCGGATTTAACACCATCATTGCCATTCCCCACCAGGCTCCAATCCACTGTTGACGCAGGGTAGAAGGTTTAATTTCCCCTAGTAAAGAGGCTGGGTTTCCAAAGTAACGCAGGGTATAAAATACAAAAAAAGTCGATAAAATTGCGGTTATAGCTGACGGTAATCGTGCGCCCCATTCATTCACCCCTACAGCTTGAAAAGCGATCACCATTAACCAATAAATTAAGGGCGGTTTATCAAAACGAGTTTCCCCATTCCAATAGGGAGTAATCCAATCGCCTGTGAGGTGCATTTGTCGGGCGGCTTCAACAAACATGGGTTCGGTTTTATCAATTAACCCAATATCGCCTAAATGACTTAAAAAGGCGATCACACTGAGCAATAATAATCCTAGAATAGTTATTCCCCAAAGAAATTTCGGATAATTTTCCCAGGATTTCCAGATCGTTTTAAAAGATTGATTCAATAACATGGGTTGATGGTTGACTATTTCCTGATTTTATGATTTTCACGCGCTATTTTTAACCACGCCAAGCTCAGGGTTAAACTAATATAGCCTAAACCATACCCGGCGAGAATATCACTCGGCCAATGACATCTTAAATAAACACTACTAAAGCCAATAATCAGTACCCAGAGGGTAGCAAATCCATAGATATAGGGCGTTAATTTGGGATAACGTTCTGCGAGGAGATAAGCCATAAAAAAATAAAACAAAACATTCCCCGTCGCGTGACCACTGGGAAAGCTTCTTCCGACAGATTCAACTAATCGATCTGGGGGACGACTGCGAGAAATTAGCGGTTTCAGGATATCATCGACTACAATTAAAATACCCAAGGTGGAAAACGCTAAAACTTTGGCTTCAATCCAATACCGTTTCCAAACGAGTAACCCTAAAGTTAAAGCAATAATAACGGCTGTTCCTTTGACCCCTGTTAATAAATAAAAAAACCGAAAAATAGCATCCCAACTCTGGGGAAAGATTTGATGGGGAACTTGAATTAAAATTTGATCCAGTAATAAATCTTCGTGAACATTAAATCGAACAGAAAGTAAGATAAAAGGAACTAAAATTACCAGACAAATCCAAGCTTGCTGTTGAGAAATGGCTTTTTTAAACGAAACAAATCGACGATTGCAAGTTAAACGCATTATTTCCCACGTTTACTAATCCGTAGTTGAGTGAGTTTTGATTATACAATAACTGATCCCAATCCGGTGAATGTTCTCAAACCAAAAGTTAAAAAAGTTATTTAGGTTTTTGAGTCATGCCCTAATCAGAATTAGAATATTGAATCAGGACTTCATGAGGATCAAAGAGTCAATGTTAGATACCCTTGACCTGACGCTATCGCTGGATAAAGAAAGCTATAAAACTCAGATAGAAGCTTTAATGAAGGAGTTGCGATCGCTTCAACAAACCTGCCGAGATAAAAAATTACCGATTATTATTGTATTAGAAGGATGGGCAGCGGCGGGAAAAGGTGGACTCGTGAAAAAAATGGTGGGATACATGGACCCGAGGGGGTTTACGGTTCATCCCATCTGGCCCCCGACCCCTGAAGAATCCCGTTATCCGTTTCTGTGGCGGTTTTGGCAAAAATTACCTCCTCAAGGCACTATTGGCATTTTTTATCATAGTTGGTATACCCATATTTTAGAAGATCGCTTGTTTGGGCGACTGGAAGCACCGGATGTGCCCATGGCCATGCGACAAATTAACGCCTTTGAACGTCAGCTTGTCGATGATGGGGCGGTGATGGCGAAATTTTGGATCCATTTGAGTAAAAAAGAACTGAAAAAACGTCTAAAAACGGCTTCAGAAGATGAGTTAGAAGCTTGGCGGGTGCGTCCTGAAGATTGGAAACAAGCCAAAAATTATGATACCTATAGCACCCTAGCAGAAGAAATGGTGATTCATACTGGGACAGGTTCAGCCCCTTGGATATTAGTCGAAGGAGACTGTAAACGCTGGGCTAGGGTAAAGGTATTATCAACAATGGTGGCTTCCATAAAAGAAGCCTTAGACCGTTTGTATATTCAATTACCTCCTGCCTTTACAACGCCTCAAGACCGTTTACAACCCACAGAACCTAACCCCCTGGCTGCGGTTAATTTAAGTGCCGCCTTATCTTCGGAAAACTACAAAATCCAGTTACGTCAGCAACAAGTTAATTTAAGTCAATTGCAACAAACTCTCCATCAACAACAAATCCCCGTTTTAGCTTTATTTGAAGGTTGGGATGCGGCAGGAAAAGGAGGAGCAATTAAACGATTAACCGATATTTTAGATCCCCGTAGTTATGAAGTAAATACCTTTGCTGCACCGACGGATGAAGAAAAAGCTCATCATTATTTATGGCGGTTTTGGCGTTGGTTACCTCCGGGGGGAAAATTAGGAGTATTTGACCGCAGTTGGTATGGTCGAGTATTAGTAGAACGAGTCGAAGGCTTTGCGACTGAGTTAGAATGGCGACGAGCTTATCAAGAAATTAATGAATTTGAAGAACAGTTAACCAGTGCGGGCTATGTGTTAGTTAAATTCTGGTTACATATTGATCAAGAAGAACAATTAAAACGTTTTCAGGAACGGAAAGACAACCCTTATAAATTACATAAACTCACGGAAGAAGATTGGCGAAACCGCGAAAAATGGCCGTTGTATGAAGTAGCCGCTAATCAAATGATTCAACGCACCCATACACCCCATGCGCCTTGGACATTAGTAGCTGCTAATAATAAATATTATGCTCGTGTGAAAGTCATTGAAACCGTTGTTGAGGCGATTCGCCGTCGGTTAAAACAGGACTAATCTAGTGTTACTTGAAGAGGGAATAGCTTAACTGGGAATTACGAATTGGGAATTACGAATTACGAATTGGGAAAGGGTTTGCTGGATTTAGTAGATTAGTAGAGACGTGCCTATTTATGCTGTCAGACTATTGGCACGTCTGTACCACTGTTAAGGATTGATTCAAGTTAAGCGGTATTATTATAAAAATTCCTCTAATGCTATGTTTATTATCCTGACTCAACTTTTATTTCTGTTACTGGTAGGAGCCATTGCATTTAAAGTCTGGCAAATTTTGGGAGGTAAGGATAATAGCTTAATTAGTCGGTTGTTATTCATCCTGGTTTTAGTCTTAATTGTTTCTGCCTTGATTTCACCCGATAGTCAAGTCGGGTTAGTGGTATTAGGAATTTTATCAATTTTTTTTCGTCCCTTGGGATTATCAATTTTACTTTTATTAATTGCCTCTATTTTTATTAAAAATGGTAAAATCGATAAACCAGGGCCAACCTTAATTTTAGTCGCTTTATTAATTTTAATTGTAGCCAGTACCCCCGTCTTTGCGAATTGGCTGGCTCAACAAGTGGAAAAAGTTGCCTTAAAAACCGTACAAACCGATTTATGTTGTGGAGAACGGGCGGGGGCTATTGTTTTATTAGGACGGGGAACCACAGAACCCAAATTACCCTATCGCAAGCAAATTCAATTAACAGATACAGGCGATCGCATTCCCTACGCAGCCCAACTTTTTCGACAAGATCGAGGGCCGTTTATTATTGTCAGTGCAGGGCCTCGTCAGGAGTTAATTAATCCGATCATTGAAGCTAATGATATTAAACAACTTTTAATTTATATGGGAATTCCCGCAGAACGAATTCTACTCGAATCTCATGGAGGAACCACTTATAATAATGCTGTTGAAATTTATCAAATTATGCAAAAACATCGTTTAGGTCGAACGATTATTCTCGTAACCTCTGCCTTAGAAATGCGTCGGGCGAGTTTAACCTTTGCCAGAGTTGGGTTTAAAGTTATTCCCGCCCCCACCAATTTTTATACCTTTATTCATCAGAAAAAATATGTTCGTCATATTACTGGGGCAGATTTCGCGCCCAGTGCAGAAGCCTTATTATTAACAACACGGGTTTTAGATGAATATTTCTTAACCTTCTATTATTTTATTCGCGGTTGGTTAGCTCCCAGTATTTAAAACCGAGCATATTGAACGCGATCAAGAGCAGAACTCGGCTGTGAGACTGGACTGGAAGAGGAACCTAACCCGACGGAATTTCCTACCATTGCTACTAAGAAAAAGAGGAGCAGAAATAAAAATCCTAGAGTTTCCCAATCGGAATTTTTCTCAGGTTTTGGTTTCTGTTCCTCTTTAACGGATTTAACATCCACTTTAACTTCTATCTTTTTCCCCTGTAAGGGGCCATGCAGTTTAATACTGTTGCAGGTAATTTGATCCGCGATATTATCTTTATTAGACATGGTGCTTTCCTGAATTGTTAGTCTTAGAGCAATTCGCTAATCAACTACAACTCGGTTAACCTGAATTCGGGATCAAAATCTTAACCTAAACCCCCTTGAACTTACGTTCCCGATTCCGGGCTAAAAAATCAATCCGCTTTAAGGTTTAGGGGCGGGTGCTTTCGGAATTTCTGTTAACCCCAGAACCCAGTTAAAAACCCGTCCCAACCTAGGAGAACAGAAAACAGAATTAACTATTCATTGCGGAATTTAGAGAGGAAATTGCGAAGTTGTTCCCCCGCAACATCTCGTCCTCCTAAACCAAAAGCGATCGCAATTGCTACCGCAACAGCCCCTAACAACAAACCAAAGGCTAAATTGACAATATCGCTGGCAATTCCCATTTGTTGTAACGCCATTGCACCGACAAAGATAATAATCGCAATTCGAGCCGCTTGGGCTAAAAGACTAGATTGACGAGTTCCCGAACTCTCGATTAAATCATGAGCTAAATTGGCAAAATACAAACCAATGGCAAATACAATAATACCAATCAAAACTTTACCCGCAATCACGATAATTTGATTGAGAATTAAAGTTAAGGCGGCTAACCCTAAAATATCCGTTGCGGTGACGGCCGCAAACAACATAATCCCCACTAACACAATAATTCCGGCTAATTCAGACGGTGTGTTTTGGGGTAAGCGGGTAGAAACCGGAGAAACGGTGGGTTCCGTTGGAATGGTTTCTTCCGTAATAATACGTTCCTCAACTACAGGAGTTTGGGGAGAATGAATCCCTAACCAGCGAAAGATATTATCAAACCCAATACTGGTTAGAATATTAGTGACTAAATCCGCTACAAAACGCCCAATCAAATAAGCAAAAATTAAAACTGAAATTGCTAAAAAGATTTGGGGTAAGGCGTTAAAGATTTCCGTCAACATTAAAATGGCTGGCCCAGAAATCGCCTCGACTTTCAGGGTTTGTAAGGCAGAAATTGCCGTAGGAATCAGAATTAAAATGTAGACAATCAATCCAATAAGAGATGATAATCTTTGATTCCCTGTAAGCCGATTTAAACCTAAACGACTGCCAAATTGATCAATCCCAACCGCCGCCAAAAGATTGGTGACAATTCGACTCACGACTTGAGCCACTAACCAACCCGCACCTGCAATGACTAAAGCCGCAACAATATTAGGGAGAATCGAAAGGATTTGATAGAGCATTTGTTGAACGGGCTCTAATAATCCTTGTAACTGAAGCGTACTCAGAATGGCAGGCAAAAATAACAGAATGATGAACCAATACAGAGCATTTCCCAAGGTTTCACTCAGGGAAAATTGATCCGTAGTGGCATCATTCACTTGTTGATTTAAGCGTTCATCAAGGCGAAAGGCTCGGAAGACTCGAATTAATAAAGTTCGGGCAATCGTTGCTAAAATCCAAGCAATAGCAATTAAAATTGCCGCCCCAAACATTCGGGGTAAATAGTTTGTAACTTGGTTCAGTAAACTGGTTAAGGGTGTCGATGCTGCGGTAAGCTGAAGCTTATCTAAAAACGCAACAATTGCAAAGATAAAAATAATCCAGAATATGGCACTCCCCAACCAATCTTCTACCGGAAGTTTATCTTCTGGTGCCGTTGAACCCGAAACCCAAGCGGCAATTCGGTTATCTAAGTCTGTTTTTTTAAACAGGCTTTTCACTAAAGATTGAGCAAATAAGGCGATGAGGTAGCCAACCAATAAAATCCCACAAGCTAAAGCAATATCCACTACGGAAGTTTGACCTAACTTTAGGTTATTTAAGTCTAAGGGAACCGCTAGGGGATTGTCCTGAGCCAAATAAAGCGGGGATAAGGAATATAATTCCGTTCCCAACGGTGCTATTTGGTAAAATGTTCCATTCATAATAGTTCCAGTTACTTATTGGATGTCCAAACGTCGGCAAGGTTGTCATTCTCCCAGCCTTTCTGTAGAGTTGAACGGTTGTCAATTCCTAAAGTGGAGGTTTTTGGTCTCACAGGAACATGAACCGTTCTTCGCAAAGTCCTGGCTCTCCTGTTTTAACGAGGGTGCATCTTAAAGTCTGGTTATAATAGCGGAAAACAGGGGAATTTTTGAACGTTATTAGGGGTTTTCCACTCATTCCCTCGTTAATAGCGTGGCTTTTTCACGTTTAACATGAAAAAAATCTGCCTATAGCTTGAAGGTTATCATGCCATCTCGTCAAGTTTTTGAACAATCAATTTTAATTCGGGCCAGTGCAACGGTTGTAGAACGATGTTTTACCGATTTGGAACTCATGCACCAATGGTTGAACCCTATGTTACGTTGTGAACCCCTTGAGGTCTGGGATACAAATGTAGGGGGTCGTTGTCGATTTGTGATTAAACTTCCTTTGTTTCAACCCACATTAAAAACGGTGGTTTTAGAACGGGAACCGGGGTTAATTGTTTGGGGATTTGAAGGGTATTTTCAAGGCTGCGATCGCTGGGAATGTGTCCCGGAACTTGCCGGAACTTGCTTATTAAATCGATTTGAATTTGAAATCCCTAATCCTCTGATTGAATTCGGGTTTAATCGTTTCGCGGCTGCTGTTACAAAATCAGATATGGAAGCTCAATTAAGACGTTTAAAGCAAGTGGCTGAACGAATTAAAAATTGAGTAGTGGTAGGGTAATATTTCATCCGGGTTTCATTTTTTCGTCTTAGCATGGAGACAAAACAACGTTAGTAAAAATTTTGATCGCTCTTTTATTAAGTGATCGTAGGGAAAGTTATGAATCTGATCAATCGGCGAAAATTTTTGATGTTAAGCGGTGGTGTGACTGGATCAGTTTTATTGACTCATTGTCAAACAAGTCCTGCGTTACTACTACCCATCAAGCAAACAACAGCAATCTCCTCCACTACTAGCAACAACGGATTGTTAGAGGTTGCCTTAGAAGCCCGCTCCAGCTTGATTAATCTGGGAAGACAGCAGGCACACCTGATGACTTATAACGGTAGTATTCCCGGCCCCCGATTAGAAGCCAAGCCTGGAGATAGGGTGCGAATTCGCTTCACCAATAAACTCTCTGAGCCAACCAACCTGCATTATCATGGCTTGCACATTCCGCCAACGGAGAATGCAGATAATATCTTTCTCAGCGTCCCTCCCAACGAAACGCTGACTTACGAATTTACGTTGCCTCAAAATCACCCGGCTGGGACTTTTTACTATCATCCCCATTTACATGAATTTGTAGCGGAACAGGTATTTGGTGGGTTAGGTGGTATTTTTGTGGTGCGAGGTGAATTGGATAAAATTCCTGAAATCGAGGCAGCAAAAGAAGAGTTTCTGTTTATCAAAGACTTTGCGGTCGATGCCAATGGGCAAATTTCCACTCCGGGACACATGGATCTGATGCAGGGGCGAGAGGGAAACATTCTAACAGTGAATGGGCAGGTGAATCCCAACTTCTCTCTGGTAGCAGGCGGACTGTCCCGGCTACGGATTGTGAATGCTTCAACCTCTCGCTTCTATCGATTACAACTGGAAAATCATCCCTTTTTCCTGATTGCGACTGATGGAGGCGCGATCGTTGAACCTGTGGAGCTACCAGAGCTACTGCTTTCTCCCGGAGAACGAGCAGAGGTTTTAATCCAAGGAAACCGTTCACCAGGAGAATATCGGTTACTCAGCCTACCCTACGATCGCGGAGGGATGGGAATGATGGGGAGTGGAATGATCGGAGGTGGAATGATGGGGGGGATGTATCACGGTAATTCAAGAGGTTCAACTCAAGCTCCGCAAGTCATCGCCACTGTGACCTATCAGGGTGCGAACCCAACGACCTTGCCACTGCCCCAGACACTCTTGCCTGTTCAATCATTACCACAACCCATTACAACTCGTCGGATTGAAATGTCGATGTCGATGGGTATGGGTCGTGGAATGGGAATGCAAATGGCATTTTTGTTTAATGGCCAAGTATTTGACATGAATCGGGTGGATGCAGAGGTCAAGCTGGGAACAGTTGAAGATTGGGAGTTAGTCAATGTTGACCCAGACGGGATGGAACATTCCTTCCACCTACACACCAATCCCTTTCAAGTGGTGAGTCGCAACGGTCAACCTGATGCCTATCGAGCATGGGAAGATACCCTGCGGGTGCGAGCTAACGAAACCGTCCGTATTCGGATTCCATTTCTGGATTATCTCGGTAAAACGGTTTACCACTGTCATGTGCTCGATCATGAGGATTTAGGCATGATGGGAATAGTGGAGATCCAGAAATAGTAGGCAACATCTAAAATTTAACTCGACTCCCAACCGTTAACTTTTCGTTACATACTTGTTGATTTTTCTGCCCACTGACTTATTGACAAAGGCGTTGTTGAACTGCGGGTTGAGCTTTCAAGAAAGCGATCGCTTCTTCTCCTAAATTAGAAACATCATTATAGAGGTTGATCAAATCTTGAACATTAATCGTAATCGCATTAACTCCCTGGTAGCTGAGAAGTAATTCTAACATTGAGAGTTGACCATCACGGGTTACATTGCGTAATGCAGCAATCACCTTATCAACGGCAACGTCAACGGTACTTCCTGAAGCCACAAATTGATTAAAAGCTCCTACTACTAATCTGCCATAGGTGGAGTCCAGCAGATCATTAACAACATTAGTCGGAATTTGAACAGAGTAATTGAGAGCTTGACGGAATTGTTGAACCTGATCTGGAGTCAGTTTAGCTAAAGTAATCAAAGAACGTAGTTGATTAGACTGATCCCCAGTTTGAGCAAAGGTTTGTAAATCGACAATTGATAAAGAAATATTGGCTGGCCCATACATCAATCTTAACTCATCAATAGCAGGTGCAGGTTGAGCAAATATTCCTAAACTAATTGTTAATCCCAAAATCATTGCTAATGCAAGGGATATATATTTAGATAGACCCTGAGTAAAAAATTGATAGGGATTACGAACTTTTTGAAACCAACGTCCTGATGTTAAGTTCATTTGTTCCTTCCTCACAAGTAAAATTTAGTAACACAGTTATTTTGTTGTCCCCTTCTATAGGTCTGTTTGGCCTCTATTAAGGTTCCCTTAGAAGGGGACTTCCCAAACTGTTACATATTCTGGCTCATTTGATCCAGTATCTGCCGGATTATAGCAGCATCCTGAGCCATTGGTAGAATTTCTAAATAATTCTCCAAATCTTGCTGTGCTTCTCTCCATTGCTCCTGATGGTAGTAGAGAATACCGCGATCGCGTTTTTCATTGACTGAATCTGGAAAGAGCAATAAAATCCGTTCAATCACTCCTAAAGCTTGTTCAATTTTGCCTTCATTCAAATAAATAACTTTCAAATTCATCAACATTCGACCTAAAAATTGGCGGGGATTAACTGCCGCTAAAAATTCGGGTTGCATTTCGATAGGTTGTTGATAAATTTGTGTTAATCGGGTTGTACAATCTTCTGGAAATAAAATTTCTCCTTGGTTAAACGCATCTACATAAATTTTGGCATCCTCAAACTCAGGACGGATTAAAAAATGCCCTGGCATTCCAATCCCTACCATCGGAAAATCAATGCGTTTACACAACTCTAAATAAATGAGGGAAAGGGTTATTGGAATTCCTGTTCGTCGATTGATGACTTCATTAAAATAGCTATTTTTGGCATCGTAATAGTTATTTTGGTTGCCCCTAAATCCTAAATCTTCATAGAGATAGTGATTGATGGTTTGAATCACCCGTAGAGGATAGCGTTCCTGGGGTAATCGTTCTAAAATTTCCGAGGCCATTGTATCTAAAGCATTGATATATTCTTCAGGTTCAATTTCTGGATATTCTTCTTGAGCAATATAAAGAGCCGCTTTTGCTAAATCAATTTGTTCCTCCGGTTGTTGAATTTCTTGAAAAAAGCGTTGTCTAGCTTGTAAACAATTCATATTTTATTAGGAGAATTTTAAATTAATGGGGTTTTAACTAACTTGTGTTTAATTTTACCTGGTAAAGCTATAATCCAGAACAGACATCTATCTTTAGGTAGATTTTGATATCCTTGTTAATCAAAACAGTATAAATTGTTATTAATCTTTTGGGGACAAATCTACTTCCTGACTCTTGGATACTTACCCCAAAAATGAATAGGGATGACTGTACGCCACCCCTACAACGGTGATTGGGAAAGTAATAGACTCAGGAAAAAGGTTTAAATCGAAAAAATCGGCTCTGTGTTGAACAGTGAACGGGTGAAGAGATGACCCGTTTTAGAATAGAATTTTAAACTGAGCCTTAAAAGTCTTCCGTTAAGAAGGGATTTTCTTTGGGAAAAGTTGGTAAGTGAATTGAGGCTAAAGACTCTAATTTTTTACGTCGTTGGGGATAAATTAATGGGGCTGGCCAATTAGCAGTTTTACTTTCCTCCGATTCCCGTTGTTGAACTGCTACTGCACTGGTAGATTGAGATTTTTTTACCTCTAAATTGAAGGATTGTTCCCCCGTTGATCTAGCAAATTGTTGTTGCATCGGCATAGTTTCCGATGGCGTTTGCAAGACAAATAAATCCGCATCTTCTGAAATAAACGAAGCATATTCTAAACGAATTCGTTCTAATTCCCCTTCTAAAAATCGAGGTTGGGGAGATTCTTCAACAGGAATTTCATCGTTGGAAACGGTTAATTCTACAGGGGGTTTAAACGGTTCAGGGTTAGACAATGGTGTTTCCTCAGAAGATAGAGATTCTAACCCTTCCGATAAAGCTTGAACCACTGGAAGCGTCATCTCGAATTCTAAGGATGTTTGAGCACCTATATTCCCTGAATCAGTCGATGAATTAACCGAATCTTTCATCGGATGTATGGGGTTATTGTTAGAGGCTGACCAAGGTTGTACTGGGGGAGCTTTAGGTGTTAATAAACCAGCAGAATAAAATAGGTGAGGTTCTTCTGTAATCACCGGAATTGATTCTAAGGTTTGTTTTCCGGTTTCAAATTGAGCTTGATTTTCTAAACATCGTTCTAATGCTACTTTAAATTGTAGGGCTTGGCGTTGTTGACGATGGAGTCGTGATCGCAATTCTCGACCCATATTTTGGGCTTGAACTAACTCATGAAACTGCTCATTATATCGTTGTTGCGTTAAAGCACAATCCCGTTCCATTTGTGCTAATCGAGTTTGGGTAGATTCCCATTGTTGGGTTAAGGTTTCAACTAAAACCTGTTGTTGTCGGATAACTTGATTGGCAATTTCTAACTTTTTAAACAGTCGTTTAACTTGATCTTGTGTTGCCCCTAATTCTTGGGTACGTTGCAATAATTCTGTGTCTTGATTCTGTCGATTCTGCCGATTTTCATCTAATTCTGCTTCTAATTCCGCCACCCGATTAATTAAATCTTGGTTACACTGATGTAAAATTTGCACCACCCGCACGGGATTATCTTCCGTTTCCCCTTCCACCGACATTAAGGACGCGGTTGCCATTTCGTTTCCCTCGGAACCCTCTAGGAAAATCCCATCGGGAACGGCTGAATCCTCATCCCTCGCCTCAGTTTCTGCCGATTGTTCTAACTGGTTGATAAACTCAGTTAACAATTCCTCCAGGGGAATCGTGTTAGGAAAGTTCACCGTCTCCCACTCCTCATCAAGGGTTGCAGCAGGACTAACGGACTCTTCCGACGGGGGCAAAGGTTCGGATAAAGGCGCTTCAGGAGGCTGATCAAACGAGTCAGGAGTGGGGAGATCGGCTTCAGACATGGCTTTTTTTATTTGATTTGTTTATTTATTTCTATTCTCAATACATGGTGAAATGTATTGTTTCTTATATTAAGGGCAATGGAGAATCGCGTCAAGTTGCTAATTTAAAAAGGTTTTATTAATGATCAGTTAAATCGGAACCTCCATTGATCTCGATTAGAGATCTATTGCATCCCTGATTAATGTCTTGCTGATCAAGTCTTAAATAATAGCGATTTTTGCGCTTAATCTATCAAAAAAATGATAGCAAAATAGGCTGTAATTGATATTATTCGTTTAGCTGATCACTCAATGTTAACGAAAACCATCACCTGATGACAGAAATTGGATATATTGGAGTAGCTGAAATCATACAGATTACATACAGGTTGAGTTAAATATGGAACAGTGGGAGTCACGGGGACATTTATTAACCGAACAAATCAACGCGAGTAGTCAGAACTTAGATCAACTCAGTTCTTTAGAATTAGTCGATTTGTTCAACCGGGAAGATGTACAAACGTTACTGGCCATCGCCCGTTCCCGTGAATCATTGGCCCAAGCCATTGACCTGACTACTGCCGCCTTGCATCAGGGAGGGCGACTGTTTTACGTTGGTGCGGGAACCAGTGGCCGTTTAGGGGTTTTGGATGCGGCGGAATGTCCTCCCACCTTCTGCACCCCCCCAGAATTAGTACAGGGTATTATTGCGGGAGGGGCGGGGGCGTTAGTCCGCAGTTCTGAAGATTTGGAAGATCAAGCTGAAGATGGGGCAAATGTGATCGCCTTACGGCAAATTACCCATAAGGATGTGGTGGTTGGAATTACGGCTGGAGGGACGACACCTTATGTACAGGGGGCGTTACAAGCTGCCCGTCAACGGGGGGCAAAAACGGTGTTTATTGCCTGTGTTCCCGTAGACCAGGTAGAATTTGAAGCAGATGTGGATATTCGCTTATTAGTAGGGCCAGAAATTTTAGCAGGTTCAACTCGATTAAAAGCCGGAACGGTGACGAAAATGGCGTTAAATATTCTTTCAACTAGCGTCATGGTTAAGTTAGGAAAAGTCTATGGCAACCGCATGATTGATGTGGCAGTAACGAATAAAAAATTGCAAGATCGAGCCTTAAGAATTTTAATGGATTTAACAAAAATTAATCGAGAAGAAGCCGAAATTTTATTAGAAAAAAGTGGAAAATCGGTGAAGTTAGCGTTATTGATGAAGTGGACAGGATTAGATGCCCTATCCAGTCAAGAATTATTAGATCAGCATCAAGGACAATTAAGACAAGCCGTATTAAGCCTTAAACCGTAAAATTTGTTGATAAATATTCAGCAATGCGACGACTCGCTCCCGGCTGTCCAAGGCGACGTTTGCCATTTTCTGCGATTAATTGTAATCGATCCGGGTTGCGAAGCAGCGATTGCAATATTTCAGGAATTTCTGTGGGATTTTGCCCAACAATTAACGATGGCCCTAATAGACGGTGTTGATTATCAGCAAAGGTTGGGGTAAATTGTGGCCCTGTACCGGGAAGAGCGATCGCAGGTTTCCCTAAACCGACAAACTGTTCCGTTGCAGTTCCTGCCATTGCAAGGGCTACATCTGCTAACCTTAAACACGCATTAAACCCTTGATTTGTTAAGATTAATGTTGCCTTTTCCAACGAAAATATTAAGTCTCCATGACCCCAATAAAAGTTAAGATCAGCTTGGGTTAAATCCGAGCTTTCTTGCCACCCTAAAGCCGTGAGAGGTTCACAAAAGGAGGATAACTCTAAACCGGGGGAAATCGCAGCTAGAAACACTAACCGTTGATAGCTACGGACATGATTTCCGGGTAAAAGCATTAAACCTTGATTGGGATCAGTCAACCCTTGAATAATATTTTGAACCCCCTGTAAAATTAAGTCCCAATTGCGATAAACTTCGGGAGGGCGAGAACCAGGAAGTAAGGTAATTACCAGCGATCGCTGTTTTTCTTCCGGTTCAATAGTGAGTTGATCAAAACGGGTTGTTATGGGTTCTAAATCATCCATCATTGGATTTCCAAAATCAATCGCTGGAATAGAATATTTCTGTAAAGTTTGAGTCGTTAATGTATCTCTGGGAAATACCCCGCGACAGCGAGAATTTTTCATTAACCAACATTCCCAAGGAAAATAAATTGAATCAAAATAGCGATACCATCGCCACATTTGAGTTAAGGGTAACTGTCCCTGTTCATCCCGCAAATAATACTCCGATTTCGCTGTCCCCACAAAGGCATAATTAGCACCACTCAACCACGCTAAAAACAAAGGAACAATATCCCCAACGGCGAGAATAAATCCCCCTTGTTTGACCCACTGACGAAGGGTTTGATATTGCTGAAGAATTAACGGAAATAACCCGGCTTGGAGATCTCGCCAAAGTTGGTCTTGATCCATATAAATAAATCCCCCGGAAGGGAGAGATTTTACCGGGCCAATAATCGGTACATTGTCCAGTTGACCATAGGCTTGTCCCAGTCCCACCAGGGGTAAAGCGGCTAATTCTAGGGGGTGGGGTTGTTGCTGAAGTTCTTGTAAAATCCGAACTGCGATCGCATCCTCCCCATGACCATTACTCAAAGATAGAATTTTGACCGTCATGGCCTAATTTCCTCACACACTGTTTCGTTAGATTAACAGCAAGAGGTCTATGATCAAGGAAAGAGTACAATCAAGATTAACTTTAAGTTTTCCCTGATCCTGGGTTTGTAGGTGTCATCTTGAGTGTGAATCAGGGAGTTTTGGATCATTGAAGAGTTCATGAGTATTGAAGAAGAAGCATCGGCTCAATCTGAATCAATTCTGATTTTGAACTCTATTTTATTTGATGAAACTTATGATTTTGCCAGCCCCAGTATCTCCTTTCTTAGATTGCTTAATTATTGATTCCCATGACCAGGATGTACAACATCTATCTCAAATTTTAGTGGAACAAGGGTATTCTATTAGAACTGCCTTAAATGGATCTGTGGCATTAAAAGAGTTAAAGTTTAAACTGCCTGATATTGTTTTTTTAGATTATTTAGAGTATCAAAATCAAGAATTTTGTCTTGATATCTTTTTAAAGCTTTATCACAATCAATGCCAGAATATTATTATTATTTTCTTGATTTCCTGTCCTGAACAGAGCCGTTTTCTTCTGTTAGAACCCAACCTTCATTGTGACTCAATTAGAAAACCTTTTTATCCTGAAGAAGTCATTTTAAGAATTAGAAATATTTGGCATGATTGTCAGAATCAGAAGGCTATGGAACAGTCCAGACTTCAGTTAAAGCAAGAAATTTCGGCTCGTCGGAAAGCAGAACAACAACTCGAACAAATTAACCAACAGTTACAAACGACAACGGAACACTTAAAGCATTTGAGTCGGTTTGACTCCTTAACACAATTAGCAAACCGTCCTTATTTTGATGAATATTTATTCAGAGAATGGCAACGTTTAGCCCGCGAAAAAATACCCTTATCCCTAATTATTGGGGATGTGGATGGGTTTCAAGGCTATAACGAAGCTTATGGATATTATCAGGGAGATATCTGTTTACAAACCATTGCTCAAACGATGAGCACTTGCATTAAGCGTCCGGCGGATTTAGTGGCTCGTTATAGTGGGGAAGAATTTGCCATCTTGTTACCCCATACGGGCAGTTCGGGGGCGATAGAAGTTGCCAAGCTGATTCGAGCTAAAATTAAGCAGCTTGAAATTTCCCACCCTAAATCCCAGATTAGTTCCTACCTGACGCTTAGTTTAGGGGTGGCAACGGCGATTCCTCTGCCTGACTTACCTCCAGATCCCTTAATCACTGTTGCTGAGGAGGCTCTACAGGAAGCCAAACGGCAGGGTTGCGATCGCATTGGCGTAGGAGTAAGTTGGCGTTAGGGGTATTTATTTAGCTTTTTTCGTATCGATGTCTTCGGCTTCCCCATCCTCATTTTTTCCCTTGTAATCATTTGTTGTCCAACGCTCGATGGTAGTTTTATTGACCTCGGATTTGGACGGGACTGCATGAGCAGAAGAAATGGAGAACATGGTAAAACTTGTGGAAGCAACCAGTCCTAAAACAACAAGAATATTTTTCATGAAATGACCCCTGATGGCTATCAAAATAGATGCCTTGATTGAACGGAACAGTAATATGAGAAGGTCGTAACAACCTCATCAAATCCTGAACAATCTGCACAGTATCTAGGAAGCAGTTTTGGTAAATGCAAACAAAACTTAAATGCTTCCTTGTGTCTTTTATCTTCCCTCTATCTTGAAGATTTGGGGAGCAGGGAGTAACCCATCAGGGGGGTGAGGGGGCAGGGCTGTTTCAAAGTCGGATGAAAAAGAGTAAAGAGATAGCGATCGCAGCCTGATAAAATGAAGAGCGATCGCCATTTTTTATAAAATCAAAGATGCTAAAAAGTTTAATAGAAAATTTAAAAGAAGTCAAGGATTTCCGAAAAAATCAGGGAAAAAGGTATGGGTTATGGGAAGTGTTATTAGTAGTAGTTTTAGGGGTGATGTCAGGATACCAAGGATATCGAGAGATGGGATATTTTGTCAAAGCCAACGAAGTGATCCTGAAAAGAACATTCAATATCTATAGCCAAGAAATGCCATCTTATTCAACAATAAGGAGAGTAATGAGAGGAGTAGATGAGAAAGATTTAAGCAGAATAGTAAAAAAATGGTCAACAGAGAATTCTCCTAAATTAAAGGGAATAGAGGGATTAGCAATCGATGGAAAAAGCTTAAGAAGTACGGTAAAATTCCCCGGAAATCAGCGACAAAACATGGTAATAATGGTATCTCTATTTAGTCAAGAAACCGGATTAGTATTAGCGACGGAAAAGTTCGAGAGTAAAACGGGGTCAGAACAAGCTGTAGCCCAAGAGATAATAGGAAAATGTGGTCTAAAAGGAAAGTTAATAACGGCGGATGCGTTACATTGTAATGTCACCACAACACAAAAGATTATGGAGAGTTGAAACGATTATTTAATCGCTGTTAAGAAGAATCAAATCAAGCTGTATAATCAAATTGAAAAAATCATAAAGACGACAAAAGCTGAAAGTATAGATACTCAAAAAGAGCGGGGTCATAGACGAGAAATAACTCGTCGGGTATCAGTGTTTAAAAAATCGATAAAAATTGAAAGCCCTTGGGAACATATTCAAAGTATAATTCAGGTAGAGCGGTGGGGATACAGAGGAAAAAAGCCTTATAGAGAAACGGTTTATTATATAAGTAGTATCTGGGAAAAAGCCGAATTTTTTTCCCAAAAGATTAAAGGGCATTGGGGGATTGAGAATCAAGTTTATTGGGTAAAAGATGTGTTATTTAAAGAGGATAGTATGAAAATTCATCAAGTACAAGCGGCGACTAATTGGGCACTGCTCAACACCCTAGGATTGAATCTTTTCAGAGGTTTAGGATTGTTATCAATAACAGAGGGAAGAAGGTGGTTAGGAAATCAGTGGGAGAAATTACTGGCTATCTCTTGATCCCCACGTTAAAACTTAAAAAATAGAGCGATTAATTTAGAGAAAATAGATAAGAATTAAAAACGTAAGTTTTACTCCGTAGGGAATAGGAATATTTCTGCTGTTTAGATCAATAGTGAATATAACTGATATATAATATGAATTATATCCCCTATTAATTTTTCTGAAAATAGCTATCATGTTTGAGAATTATGACCCCAAAGTAGGCTATAATTTTCAAACATGAAACAGCCCTGGGGGGGGTAGTCCCAGGTTGGATCAAAGTGTTAGAGCAGAAAATATATTACTTTAGATCAAGAAAATAATAAGCAGATATCAGATCACCGTCTAGTTACTGTTCAGTCAAGTTAAAGGAAAAATATTATGACTGTCAACATTCTCGATAAAATTGATCTCCGCCAATTGGGTGAACGACTGCAACAAGCTCGTAAGAAATGTGGCATGACTCAAGCTGATGCTGCTCAAATTATTAATGCTGCAAGAACAACTATTGTTGCAATTGAAAAAGGAGAACGTCGCCTTAAACCCAACGAACTTATTAAACTGGCTCGTGCTTATGGGCAAGCTGTTAGTAATTTTGTTCGACAAAGCCCCATTATCGAGCCTTTTGAGGTTCAATTTCGCGCAGCTTATCGACGTAGTGAGACAGAGGAAGCCCAAATTAATCCTGCGATTTTGCGCTTAGAGGAACTCTGTCAAAACTATTTAGAACTTGAGAAAATTATGGATGCTCCTCTTCCTCGGAATTATCCTCAAGAATATGATGTCACAAATATGCCCATAGAGGCAGCAGCAGAAAGTATTGCTATTGCAGAACGTCAACGATTAGGACTCGGTGACAGTCCAATTCCCATTCTTCGGGATGTTTTAGAACAGAGTGTAGGATTGCGTATTTTCTATTTAGAAATGCCATCCAAATATTCAGGTTTATACAGCTATGATGAACAACTGGGTGGCTGTATTGCGATTAATGCTAAACACCCAGAGGAAAGACGGCGTTGGTCATTAGCTCATGAATATCTTCATTTTCTTGCCCATCGACGTAAACCTGTACTCGACTATGAAAATCAATACCAAAGAAAGCCAGATACTGAACGACTAGCTGACAGTTTCCCTGACCATTTTCTAATGCCAACCAGTGGTTTATTGAAACGGTTTAATGATATGTACCAGACTCACGGCAAATTTACTCCAACTAATTTATTTACCTTGGCTCATTATTATGGGGTGTCTATTGAAGCCCTGGGTAATCGATTAGAATCGATAAAATTGATCCCTTCTGGTACTGTAGAGCGACTGCGCGATCGCGGATTAAAAGTAAGAAAAGTTCAACAGGAACTTGAGTTAGAAGAAATTCCACAGCGCACTGATATGCTTACCATTCACTATCAATACCTTGCAATTGAAGCGTTTGATCAAGGGCTGATCACTGAAGGACGTTTTGCCGATTTCCTGGGTGTTGATCGCTTAGAAACTCGTCGTATTGCAGAGATATTACGGCAGCATTCAAGTGGAATGATGGAGGAAATTGCTCATTTAGATTTACGTCAAGGGTAGGATTTGGGAGAATTATTTATGTTTATTAAAAGCTCCCATATTGTTCTTGATACCTGTTGTATTTTGAACTTTTGCGCGTCGGGCAATTTCCTATCAATATTAAAGGCTATTCCTGCCCAAGTTTTGGTAACAGAAGTGGTCAAAGAACGAGAACTATTGACCCTGCGACGACTTGAAAATCAGGAAAATGAAGATGCAACTCAGTTAGAAATTGCAATTGAACAAGGTTTACTTTTTGTTGTAGATTTTGAATCAGAAGCAGAGGAAGAAACCTTTATTAATTATGCGTTTGAACTGGGAGATGATGGTGAATCTGCAACTTGTGCGATCGCTGCTCATCGAGGATGGGCTATTGCAACAGATGATAAAAAAGCGATCGCATTTTTTGAAAAAGAAGCACTTAATTTACAGATTTTTTCAACCTTAGAAATCATTAAATATTGGTCAGAATCAGCTAATCTTAATTCAGAAGAATTACGGTCTATACTTGATAATATCCAAGTTAAAGGACGCTATATTCCCCATAGAAATCATCCTTTACGGAGTTGGTGGGAAACAGCAACTAAGACATAATTTCATCAGTTTTCATAACTAATCAACAATTCTATCACTTTTTCCCCATGCGATTATCCTGAAAAGATGTTCCAATCCCCTGTAAAATCCCTTTTCCAACTAAACCTAAGCCTCGACCGACAACATTCGTTAAAATATAAATAATTCCACTACCCACAAAAGAAACAGCCGAACGCAGACGAGGAGCAACAGCATCTCGTGTTTCTAATATTAATGTAACGGCTAAGGGAATTCCTGATAATTTTTCTAATTCCTCTCTGCGGGGAGAATAAATGACTTGTTTTTGAATGCCTCTTTCTCCTAAAATAAAGAGTAAATAGGAACTTTCAAAAATAGCTTTAGGTTCGGCTACATATTGAGAAAGACGATATCGCCAGGATAAATTATTTCTGAATTTTTCTATTTCACGGGTTGATAATAAACGCCGATCATAAAATTTGAGTTTAATTTCTTCATAATCAGAAAAATAATTGAGTAAAGGTTGTATGACCGCATTGGCGACTTGAATTAATAAATTTTGTAATAATGCTTCTGAACGTTGCATGGCTTCCAAACTTCCAGCCGGACAGGATAAATTATCAATAGTTAAGGGGGTTTGGAATAATAAATGCTCAAATAACTCTGTTACTAGAGGAATTTTATTTAAAATATCCCGTTGAATCAGATTAGCATCTTTTAATAAAATCGGAACGATTTCAAGATCTTGGTTGTTCATGTTCAGAGTATAATATTTCCCAAAATAATCTAAAATAGCAGCTTCCCAGAAATCTTGAACTAAATCAGGAACTTTCTCTGGGAGTTGTTCAGGTTGAACATCCGATAATATTAATTCATCCAATAAATTTTCTAATTGTTTTAATAAAATATATAATAATTCTCGCTTTTTAGATAATCTTAAAATATCAATTTCTAAGGGGATTCCCGTGGCATTAATTAATCCTGACTGTAACTTCATGACAGTTTTATCAAACAAAATGGATTTTAAATCACTGACTACAATCGCTGAATTCTGAGAGTTAATCGAGTTAGAATTGAGAACTAAGGCTTCTTCTGAATTAGAGTTTTTAGGTTCGAGTTTAGAACGATTGAAAACGGGGAAATTATCAGGAGAAATGGAAGCAGAATTTTCTGGCGTGAGAGAAGGAGAATCCAGTAAAAGCTGACTAACTAGCCAACGTGCAACGAACAGTTCTCGCCGTTTCCCGGTGAGAATAAATTGATTAATAATTGCAATTTTATCCTGTTGATTTAATGCCTCTAAATTTTGTTGAATTTCTTGGTTAACTTCGGCGATCGCTTGTTCAATTTGTCGAAGTCCGGGTTGGACTAAAAACCCTTGAACTTGCTTAAAAAAAGATCCGGTTTTTCGAGATACGATTTCAGCAACTGGTTCTCGATTTAATGCCACTAAAGATTCCAACCAATAGCGTTCTCCCGTTGCTATTCGGCGAATAACTGGAACCAATTCTATAACCGGAATTCCCTTATAACAATAACCGTCTACCCCTATTTTTTGGGCTGCTAGTAATAAATTAGATTGTTTAATTGATGTTAATAATAAAATCGGAACGTCAGGATATTCTGTTTTTAACTGTTGACAAAAATCGAGGATAGGATGAGTTTTAATTTCGGGATTTTTCTCGATTTTAAACCCCAATTCTAAAATAATTAAATCAATAGGTTTTTGATGAGTGGCATTAATATTGCTCTGACTGCGACTGACTAACACCTGTAATGCAGCATCCCGACTTCCAACATCTGCGATGACTTCTAAATCTGAAAAAGGTTCTAATGCTGTTCGCAACCCCATCCGAAAAATAGGGTCATCATCGAGGATCAAAAGTTGTAAAGAAGATAGAGTCATAAACGCATTCAAGTGTCAGGTGTCGGCTGAGGAATAATTAAATCTACTAACGTATTAATAATACGATCTCGTTCCATCGGAACAATCTCTTTACCTTGCAAAATTTCTTGCAATAACACATAATGGGCTAAGGTTCCAATAATCACTCGTGCCATGGCTTCAGGATCACCAATTGTAATATAGCGCTGATTGGTTAAATATTCGGTTAACACTTGAATTCCCGGTTTTCCTAAATTATGGACAAAGGTTTTAGCTAATTCTGGAAACCGCCCAGATTCTCCAATCACTAAGCGAATAAACGCTAAATATTCCTGATCTTGCATGGAATGATCTAAAATAGTATTGGCAAGTTGCCTCAACACAATTTTAGGTTCAGCTTGCATCAATTCCGCTTTTTGAGACTCAACAAGAATGTAATATTTTTTCTGGGCTAATCGTTTGACTAAGGCAATAAATAACCCTTCTTTATCCCCAAAATGGTTATAAACCGTTGCTTTCGACACTCCCGCCGATGACGCAACCCGATCCATACTGGTTCCAGCATAGCCATGCACTAAAAATTCTTGCAGTGCCCCTTCAAAAATCTGTTCTGCTTTCTCGCCAATACTATCCATCTGAGAGAGTTCGGTTTGTTCCACGGGGTTCATTAATTCTCTTATTAAATGCTATTGCCTTCATTGTACAGAATCATTTCTCGCCATCCGTTATTCCTGATCCTGGATCAAGCTTTACAGAGGTGTTTTCACTTCTGAGAAGCCTGGGTTTTCAGTCCCCGATAAGTTTTTTTACTTAAATTCATACTTATTCACCTTCACAGAAGAGAAGTTGTGATATACTAAACTAAACAGTTTAGTATGAGTGGAAGCGGGAGGCACAATTATGGTGCGCGAAGCGACAGTTGGTAAACTTTCAGCCCCGAAATTCCCCCAAGCCGGGATTTTGATTGCGGCAACGACCCTAGCGATCAGTGGTTTAACGGCCTATACCTTCTGGCGATATCGCCCTACTCCCGCCGAACCTGTAGCTACACCTGAAACCCTCGCCCCAGAAATCAAAACGGTGACGGCGTTGGGTTGGTTAGAACCCCAAGGGGAGATTATTAAACTGTCAGCCCCCCAGTCCAACCAAGGGAGTCGGGTGGATCAATTATTGGTGAAAGAGGGAGACTGGGTAGAGGCGGGAAAAGCGATCGCCGTTTTGGATAGTCGAGATCGACTGCAAGCCGCCCTAGAACAAACTAAAACAGAAGTGGAAGTCGCCCAAGCCCGTTTAGAACAAGTTCAAGCCGGGGCAAAACAAGGAGATATTGAAGCCCAAAAAGCCCGATTTCAGGGCAACCAAGCGGAGTTAGAAGGGCAAATCATGACCCAAAAAGCTGCCATTGCCACCTTAGAAGCCCAACTCCGGGGAGAACGCAGTGCCCAAGAAGCCACCCTCGACCGTATTCAAGCGGAACTCAACAACGCTGAAACCAACTGTCAACGCTACGAAACCTTATATGCTGATGGGGCTGTATCTGCCCAAGATCGGGATAGTCAATGTTTGCAAGCTGAAACCAGTCTCAAACGCTTACAGGAAGCCCAAGCCAACCTCAACGAAACCGTTACCAGCCGTCAAGAACAAATTCGAGAAGCCCAAGCGAACCTCAGCCGCACTATCGCCACCGTAGACCGACAAATTGCTGAAGCGGAGGCGACGTTAACCGCCGTTGCAGAAGTTCGTCCGGTGGATGTCCAGTTAGCCAAAAGTGAGTTAACCAAGGCCCAAGCTGCTGTTAAACAAGCTGAAGCGAACTTAGAACAAGCTTATGTGCGATCGCCCCAAGCTGGACGGGTGATCGAGGTGAATACCCACGCCGGAGAACTGATTTCTAATGAAGGCATTCTGGAATTGGGACAAACCCAACAAATGTATGCCGTTGCAGAAATTTATGATAGCGATATTCCTAAAGTTCGCCCCGGACAAACCGCAACTATTACGGCGGATGCGTTACCCCAAGCGTTAAAAGGAACGGTTGAAGAAGTGGGGTTAAGGGTCAAAAAACAAAGTGCTTTAGATATTGATCCGACGACAAATATTGATGCCAGAGTGATAGAAGTTCGCGTTAAATTAGATGAAACTTCTAGCAAAAAAGCCGAGAGTTTAACGAATTTACAAGTAAAAGTCACCATTAATCAGTAATCAGTTATCAGTTATCAGTTATCAGTTATCAGTGTATAGTTTTAAGTTTGCTATCCAGAATTTACAATCATTAACTATAATAATCCCTGTAAGATTGTTGGAAGAAACCTATCAGGTTAATGACTATCCAAGCTTAAGCAATAACAAAGTCAAGCTGATTTAAGATTGCTATATCAACTATACACTCACAACTGACAACTGACAACTGACAACTGACAACTGACAACTGATAACTGATAACTGATAACTGATAACTGAAATTATGATTGGATTTATACAACGATTAACAAATAGAACACCGTTAGGATGGTTGCAATTAAGTCATGATAAAGCTCGAATGTTAGTGGCGTTATCAGGAATTGCCTTTGCGGATGTTTTGATTTTTATGCAATTGGGGTTTCAAACGGCATTATATGATAGTAATACTCGCTTGCATAACCATTTAGATGCGGATATTTTTATTATTAGTCCCCAAGCCAGAAATTTAGTTAATTTATCAACCTTACCCCGGCGGCGTTTATATCAAGCAATGGATGTTCCGGGGGTGAAATCCGCAGACTCTTTATATGTTAATTTTTCCGATTGGAAAACTCCCAAAACAGGTAAAAAAACAGCGATTTTAGTCATCGGATTTGATCCCCGTCAGTCGGCTTTTAATTTACCCGAAGTTCAACAAAATTTAGACGTGATTAAACTCCCTGATCAGGTTTTATTTGATCGGTCTTCAAGGGGGGATTATAAAGAAGTCATTGAAAAAGTTGATCAAGGTAAAATTGTCAGTACGGAATTAGAAAAACGCACCCTTAAAATTGCGGGATTATTTAAAGTGGGGGCTTCCTTTGCGGCGGATGGTACATTAATAACGAGCGATCGCAATTTTTTACGATTATTTCCCCGGAGAAAACCGGGCGGAATTAGTGCTGGACTGGTTAAAGTTGAACCGGGTTATGATGTCCAAAAAGTCGCAACAGATTTACAAAATTATTTACCCAAAGATGTAAGAGTTTTAACCAATGAACAATTTTTAGCCTTTGAAAAGGATTATTGGTCAAAAAATACCGCCATTGGATTTGTGTTTAGTTTAGGGACAGCAATGGGGTTTGTGGTTGGGGTGATTATTGTTTATCAAGTTTTGGCGACAGATGTTGCTGACCATACCCCCGAATATGCTACTTTTAAAGCAATGGGATTTAGAAATGCCTATTTATTAGGAATTGTATTTGAAGAAGCGATTATTTTAGCAATATTAGGTTTTATCCCCGGTGCTACGATTTCTTTAGGGTTATATCGGTTAACCCGACAAGCTACAAATTTACCGTTATATATGACCTTATTTCGAGCAATTCAAGTGTTAGTATTAACGATTATTATGTGTATGTTATCCGGTGCGATCGCCACTCGTAAATTACAAGCCGCCGATCCGGCTGATATCTTTTGATTCTTACTTCTAAGTGTCTCGTTGTGAATGAGGAGTAAAAGAACGGGGTTGATCTTTTATTGGAGTTCAAAAAATTGTTCAAATCCTTTGTTTTTTAAGCCTAGTTTTAATTTTTTATCTCCAGTCCATAATAATCCATTCAATTGCAGCGTTAATGCTACATGAGGGGTATCACTCACATCAACACCTTGGCATAGTTCGTAAGCTAGTCTACGATATTCTAAATTAATTAAATCTTCTTTATACAGATGAAGACGTTTTAGCAAAATATAATAAATTTGAATAATTTCTTCTTCGGTTAAATGACTAAGTTGAATAATTTTTTCCTTGCGCTTAAATAGTTCTACAAATACAAGTTCGCAAACAAAAAACGTATACTCTGAAGTTACCAATAATTCATTGAAACGAGAATTTTCCCTCAGTAATGCAGAAAACAAGATATTGGTATCAACAATAATTGGCTTTTGAGTTAACATAATTAACTAACCCAAGACTTAGACGTTAAGTTAGCCCAAACTTCTTGATTAACTTCTTGACTCAGGTTAGTTATTTGTTCTGCTGTCAGTTGACTACGATTACGAATTGATTCTAACTCAAGATATTCTAAAAATTGAGTTAATAACTCCAAATTTACCATCTCGCGATTCAATTTAATAATAATATCTTGATTTTCCAGACTAATACTGTATAGGCTTTGATTTGACATTAGTTTTATTCCAGCTAGATTTGATAATATCTATTATAGATTATAAAAACCGTTATTGTGTAATTTTGAACGGGGTTTCTGAACACATCTTTGTTAAAATACAAAAGTTATCGCAGAAACAACGTTTCTGAGAATATTTCGGTATCTATCTACCTCGACTATATTTAACCGCTTGACGTTCTTCAAAACTCGAATAAGGGAGTTGATGTTCACTAAATCTAAACTGTTTTTCTAAAGTTAATCCTAGTTTTTCCATGACTCGAATTGAACCTTGATTAGCCACTAATGCCCAAGCAATAACTCGTTTTACGCCCCATTCTGAAAACCCTTTATCGATTAAAATTTGACAAGCTTCCGTTGCGTAGCCTTTCCCCCAGCTTTGATAAACTAATCGATATCCTAACGCAATTTCATCGGGTTGTACTAGATTTAATGCTACTGCAAAAGGATGATCAATGGCTGGAAAAAAATGTACCCAACCGATCAACTCTCCGGTTGCTTTTTCAATGACAGCCCAAACCCCAAAAAAAGGATATCTGCTATAATATCCTATAAATCTCGGTAATGTTTGAGTCTGAATGACTTCTTTGGGTGTGGGATGTCCGCCATTAATATATTTCATCACCCTGGGGTCGTTATCTAAATTCCATAAAAAATCTGCATCCAGTTCGGTAAACTGTCGTAACATTAACCGTTTCGTTTCTAAAAAAATATCCATTTTTAGGTTAACTCCATGCAAACTCAAATCCAAGATATTCAAGAGTCCACAAAACGTAATCCAGCGATCTCGATTCAAAATTTAGATCATTATTTTGGAAAAGGGCAATTACAAAAACAAGTCTTATTTGATATTAACTTAGAAATTACCATTGGTGAAATTGTGATTATGACTGGCCCCTCTGGTTCAGGAAAAACCACATTATTAACCTTAATTGGTGCTTTACGTTCTGTACAGTCTGGAAGTTTAAATATATTAGGACGAGAACTTTTAGGTGCTAGTGCAGGAGAATTAGTTAAAGCTAGACGAAATACAGGTTATATTTTCCAAGCTCATAATTTACATGGGAGCTTAACCGCCTTACAGAATGTGCAAATGGGGTTAGAAGTTCAAGGAGCATTCTCTCGTTACCAAATGCAGCAAAAAGCCACTGCAATGTTAGAAAAAGTGGGGTTAGGAAATCGCTTAAATTATTATCCTGATAATCTTTCTGGAGGACAAAAACAACGAGTTGCGATCGCTCGTGCATTAGTCAGTCATCCCCCGATAGTTTTAGCCGATGAACCTACGGCTGCTCTTGATAGTCATTCGGGAAGAGATGTAGTTAATTTAATGCAAACCTTAGCCAAAGAACAGGGTTGTACTATCTTAATTGTTACCCATGATAATCGAATTTTGGATGTTGCTGATCGCATTCTTCACATGGAAGATGGCGCATTAGTGACTAATTCTGAATTAACACCCAATAATAAGTTAAAATCAAATACTCAATCTTAAATTAGGGTTGACTGAATGAGGATAAGAGTGGAGATAGGGAACAAGAAACAATCGTTCATATTCCCCTACTATTACTCTCCTACAGGGATTGTTTGACTATAATGCGATCGCCGGATTTCACATTAATATTAGATTGTTGTTTAATATAATCAATGACGACATCCAAAAACAAAAACCCCGTATCAACAGAATTTTTTCCGGCTTTCATAACTTCATAACCATCTCCCCCATTCAGCATAAAACTATTGGTAATAACTCGATAGGTTGTAGTTAAATTCAGGGGTTTTTCTTGTCCAGTTTGATCAACAACAAAAATAGACAGAACGCGAGAACCAACGGGCGCTTTGGGGTCATAAATAAACCGTAATCCTGCGACTTGGGGAAATCTCCCTTCTCCTAATTCAACCTGACTCACACCATGTTCTAAGGCTTGTTTAATTTGTTCTCCGGTTAAATCTAAACGACCAATAGTATTACCAAAGGGAAGCACTTCAATCACTTGACTAACACTAATCTGTCCCGGCGGAATACTAGAACGAATTCCACCGCCATTTACAATGGCGATTTGTGCACCATCGGGTCGGAATTTATTTAAAATGGCATCAGCAATTAAATTGCCTAAATTTGTTTCTTGGGTACGAATTTTATCTCGACTTCCATCTAAAAGAACATCGGTTTTGCCGATAATGGTTTGACGTAAAATTTCTAAAGGCGTTGAAAAGGCTTCTAATTGTTTAGCAAAACTGGCATCCGGTGGAATTGTATTATCAATAGCATGAGGTGAACCTTGCCACGAAATAACGTCTCCTTGGCGATTAAATTTAACTTTTAAATCCCCTAAATATTTCCCCCATTCCCAATCTGTAACAACTAAAACAGTTTTACCATTGGGTGTGTTAGTAACAACAGGATAGGGTTGTGTTGCATTCGGCATAGAACCGAGAGGGGTATGGCTATGTCCGCCAATAATAATATCAATATCATCGATATTTCTGGCTAAATTCAAATCAGATTCAAACCCAATATGAGTTAAACCAATAATTTTATTAATCCCTTGCTGCTTTAATTCTGCAACAGCTTTTTTTGTCGCTTCCATCGTATTAGTAAAGCTCACGCCTTCCCCTGGACTTGAAAGTTTAGCGGTTTCTTCTACGGTTAAGCCAAAAATTCCGATTTTTTCTCCATTAACGGATAGAATTATCCAAGGTTTAACTAAATTTTTTAAAGGGGAATAATCGGCAACTTTTAGATTAGCAGAAACAAGGGGAAATTTCGCTTTTTTAATAAAATCAGCTAAAATGCCTTGTCCGCGATCAAATTCATGGTTTCCCAAGGTGCCAGCTTGATAATTCATCTGATTATAAAAGGATAAATCTGCTTGACCCAAATATTGATTAAAATATAAAGTTCCTTGAAAAATATCACCTGCATCTAAGAGCAGTGTTTCTCTAGGATTTTCCGATTTTAATTGATCAATTAAGGTTTTCCGTTGAGCAATTCCCCCCAGTTGTGTTTCCTTTGTCGAAATCGCGTCTAAATGAGCATGATGATCATTGGTATGGAGAATTCTGAGGTTAAATTCTGGGTTAAATAATCCTAAGCTTTGGGGGGCGATCGCTAAAATTAGCCCGATTAAAAATAAACTTAAACCAAATTTTAATGTCCGTTTCATAGGGTAAGTTTTCCTTGATTATTTCTCTGGATTTTTAATGCCTAAACCGGGTTCCTGACTGGTATTCAGAAGGTGATATTAATAGGAGAAGTTGAGAAACCCGGTTTCTCGAATTACCGTTTAAGATAACTCTTGATTTGCCTGATTTTCGGGAGATTCTGAGGAATTAGATTGCTCATGAACGACTTGAGGAACTTCATAACTAATATCCCCAAAAGCAGAAATAAAAGCCCCCATTTCTGGTGTATCAATCACAACTGAAAATTGATCAGGATATAGGATTACACTTTCATATTCAAAACCCGGTTCTCCAGTTTCACTCAAAATTGTTAGGTCAACCGCATACCCTTCTTTGGGTCGTTCATAACATTCAATAACCGTTCCAATTGTGCCTTTTGGAATCAGGGATTTTCCAAAATCTGCGGGAATATCCACTAAAGTTTTAATGCGATCATAGGTTTGTGCTTTCATAATTCAGTCCTAAACGGAAGTGAAACGAACAGTTGGGGGTTTCGAGTCTGTTATGGCTGTGACCTTTCCAATCTGTAAGTTTGTAAGGTTGGGTCTATCATAGCGGATCAGTTTGCATTCGTCTAATTGATCTGGAAATTCAAAATAGAATTTCTATTAATCATCAGGTGAAGCTGAAAATGAAATTAGGTCTAAATATTGAGGATTTTGGAGTAAATATTGAGCCACTAAATAGCCGGAAATTGTCCAAGTTTGATAGAGTCTTGCTTGACGACCAATAATATTTCCATCTTCATCATCATAATATTCTGGCCATTCATCCTTCATTAAATTTTTTTCAGCAATTGTAATCGCATGGGTCGCAATTTCCGCCTGACCCATTTTGACTGATGCTGCTGCTAATGACCACATTAAAACCGGCCAATTTCCGCCGTTATGATATGACCAAGGAACATTTTTGGGATCACATCCGGTAATAATTTCCCAATCTCGACCACTGACAGCAGGATAACAAATTTTCATCGGCATTTCTCCAATTAAACTTAACCATTGTTGCTCAATTAAAGTCAAAATGGCTTGGGATTGTTTTGGAGTAGTTAAAGAACTAATTATTGATAATAAATTCCCCTGAGTAAAGAACCGAAAATCGATCCAACCGACTCCAACATTTCCAACTAAATAGCCGCCTTTGCGATCTAACCATCGTAAAACCCAACCGGGAACCGTATTCGCATAAATATTAAATTTATTTAATGCCGTTTCTCCAAATTCTTCAGTTTGATAACGATAAACTCGACGTAATAAACCCGGATCTAACCAATAGTGATGTCGAATATACTTGATTAATCGATGACATCTATTTTCCAAGTCTAAAAGTTGAATATCTTCAGGATTTAATAATTCTAATCCTACTTTTAAAGCAATATAAAATAAAGCTTGAATCTCGATAGGATGACCGTAAACCCCCATGCGTCGATCAATCATAAATGCTCCTTCAGGAACTAACATGGTAGGGGTCATATCAAAGCGTTTCGCTAAACATAAATCTAATAATAATTTCATTCCCCGTTGGAATTCAGGACGATGGGCAATTTTTTCTTCGGGAACGTTAGCTTGATCACAGGCTTTTTCATAAATTTTCAATAAAAAAATCCACCATAATCCTGAATCAACGGGAGTCACTCGACCAATAGCACGTTGACCAAAATCAGCTTTAATTTCCTGTTGATTAACCACTAAAAAACTAGCAGGCATTAACCCTTGTCCGGGTCTAACCCATTCCTCATTTTGAGGGTCTTGAGTCAAAAGAGCTTGGCGCACTTCTGCAAATAATCCTTCTCCTTTAATTGGGCTTTCCCAATCTAATTGTAAACCTAAAGTAACTTCTAAAAAATTTTTAACAATGTCTCGTTTTCCCTGCATTAAAAAAGCTAACCCGCAGGGAAAAAAATCTCGAATAAAACATTCATTATAATTAAGTTGTTCTTCGACTAACACCTTTTCAGTCGCTGCAACGGTTCCGACTGGTTTACCGTTATAAAATCGAATGGATTGTTGAAAGCAAGCTTCGGCTTCTGCTATTAAACTCTGATTCATAGGGGAAAAGGGCAAATCTTCATTAAGACTAAAACTATTTTATCAACAGTAGAACCAATTTGATAAGATTATTAAAAATGGCTATAGATGATCTATAAAAAATCCCCTAATGCTAACTGAATATCAAGTCGGTGGTAGTTTACATAATAATGATCCGACCTATGTTGTGCGTGCCTGCGATCACCAACTGTATCACGCCTTAAAAGCCGGAGAATTTTGCTATATTTTTAATTCCCGACAAATGGGCAAATCCTCCTTATTAGTTAGAACCAAACATCAACTTGAAACCGAAGGATATTGTTGTGCTGTTGTCGATATGACCCAAATTGTCAGCCAAGACACCACGCCACTACAATGGTATAAAGGCATTATGATGGATTTATTGCGGGGATTTAGATGTTTTGGCAAACTGAATTTTAAAACCTGGTGGCAAGAACAAGAGGGGATTTCTTTAGTTCAAAAATTAAGTAAATTTTTAGAAATCTTATTAATTGAGCAATTTCCTGAACAAAATCTCTGTATTTTTATTGATGAAATTGATAGTCTTCTGAGTCTAAATTTCGCTATTGATGACTTTTTTGCTTTAATTCGAGCTTGCTATAATCAACGGGCGGTTAACTCTGAATATAAACGTTTAACCTTTGCCTTATTTGGTGTAGCGACTCCCTCAGATTTAATTGCGAATAAAACCCGTACCCCATTTAATATTGGAACCGCCATTGATTTAACAGGATTTACCTTAGAAGAAGCGACTCCGTTAGCTGAAGGATTAATCCAAGTTCTTGAACAGCCTAAAGTGATTCTCCAAGAGGTGTTAAACTGGACAAACGGGCAACCTTTTTTAACCCAAAAGTTATTCAAATTATTACTGTTAAATTACGAGCAAAATCTCGATTTTATAGCTGAAAATAGTTTGAATCTTTGGATCAAAAAAATCGTGCGATCGCAAATTATTGAAAAATGGGAATCTCAAGACGAACCCGAACATTTAAGAACCATCCGAGATCGGCTAATTCATAACCCCAAAAACGCAGGCAGATTGTTAGGAATTTACCAAACGATTCTGCAAGGGAAAGACATTGAAACCAATGATAATCGGGAACAAATTGAATTATTCTTATCCGGTTTAATGATTAAACATCAGGGATATTTAAAAGTTAGAAACTTAATTTATCAAGAAGTGTTTAATTTAGAGTGGGTACAACAACAATTAGCGAAACTCCGCCCCTATTCTCAAACCTTTGACGCTTGGATTGCGTCGGGTCAACAAGATGAATCTCGTTTATTAAGAGGACAAGCCTTAAAAGATGCTCAACTTTGGTCACACGGAAAAAGTTTAAGCGATTTAGATTATAATTTTCTCAGTGCATCCCAAAATATTGATTATCAAGAAAGCCAACAAAAATTAGAACTAGAACGAGCTAAAGCAATTGAAGCGCAGTTTATTGAAGAACAAAAAAATGCTCGATTACAGCGATTATTATTAGGAGCGATTAGTCTAGCATTTTTGCTCTCTTCTGGCTTAGGATTCTTTGCATTTAAACAATATAAAAAAGCTCGGATTAGTAATAGAGAAGCCCGGATTAGCGAAATTAAAGCCTTAGTATCCTCTTCCAAAGGTTTATTTGCTTCTAATCACCAATTAGACGCGATGATTGATGCCATTAAAGCCAAACGCAGATTAGAGAGTTTAGGAAATGTCGATGGTCAAACCAAAGAAAATGTAGAAATTGCCTTAAGAAAAACCGTTTATGGAACCAACGAATTTAACCGTTTAATCGGCCATAAAGGTGTTTTGCTGGGTGTGGCGATTAGTCCTAACGATCAATTGATTGCCACTGCCAGTATGGATAATACGGTTAAAATTTGGCAGCGAGATGGCAAATTGCTGAACACCTTAAACCATTCTACAGCAGTGACTCGCGTAGCTTTCAGTCCTGATAGTCAACAGATTGTTTCAGGAAGTTTAGATGGGACAGTTCAACTTTGGCGAGTTGATGGGAGTTTAGTTAAATCTTTTCCAGCCCATCAAACCCCAGTCTGGGGAGTAGCGTTTAGTCCAGATGGTAAACGGATTGCTTCTGCAAGTACAGATAAAACGATCAAATTATGGGATCTTGATGCTAGATTATTGCACACATTTCCAGGACATCAACTACCCGTTTGGAATGTAGCATTTAGTTCCGATGGTAAACTGATTGCTTCTGCATCCCTGGATAATACCGTAAAGCTTTGGAGTCTTGACGGTCAGTTACTTCACACCCTAAAAGGACATCAGAATGCGGTTTGGGATGTGGCGTTTTGTTCCCAAGGGAATTTATTAGTTTCAGGAAGTGGCGATCACACTGCTAAAATCTGGAAAACTGACGGAACTTTAGTGAAAACTTTGATCAGCAATGATGCTGTTATGGGGGTTGATTGTCGGGGTGAATATATTGCTACAGGTGGTAAAGATAATCAGGTTAAACTTTGGCACATTGATGGAACTTTTATTAAAGACTTAAAGCAACATGATTCAGCCATTCGAGATATTGCAATGAGTTCTGATGGTTTGATGGTGGCTTCCGCAAGTGTTGATCGCACTGTCAAACTTTGGAAACGCAATCAACATCTGTTAAAACCCCTTTACGAGCATAAAGATACCATTTGGGATATTGCCACCAGTCCTGATGGCAAGTTATTTGCGACCGTTAGTGAAGATAATACTCTGAAACTATGGCACACGGATGGCAAATTGTGGCAAACCGTTGAACAACCCCAATCTAGTTTTCGCGCTGTCATTTTCAGTCCAGATAGTCGTTTCATGGTGACAGGGAGCAATAATTATACAGTGCAACTTTGGGATGTCAGTAATCGAGATCAATCTCCGGTTAAACTGTTGCGAACCTTTAAAGGACATCAGGCTACTGTTTTTGCCCTTGCGATCGCTCCCAATAGCAAAATCATCGCTACGGGAGGAGATGATCGAACGATTAAAATTTGGAATTTAGATGGCAAACTTTTGCATAATATTCAGGCTCACAAGGAAAGAATCGGAGGATTAGCCTTTAGTCGGGACGGTCAACTCCTGGTTTCTAGCAGTCAAGATGGTACTGTGAAACTTTGGCAAGCTGATGGTAAACCCGTGAAAACTTTAACTCATTCAAAGGCGGCTTGTTGGGGAGTTGCCTTTAGTCCTCAAGGAAACTTTATCGCTTCTGTCTGTCAAGATCGCAACCTGAAACTGTGGAAACTAGATGGAACATTACTGAAAACGATTCAAACAGAGAGGGAGAATTTAACGGAAATTGCTTTTAGTCCTGACGGTCAAATTATCGCCATAGGAAGTCTTGATAGTCAGGTGGAATTATGGAGTTTAGAAGGAAAATTACTCAAGTCTTTGCCCGGAAATCAAGGATGGGTAATGGCTCTGGCTTTTACTGCGGATGGTAAATTCTTGATTTCTGGAGGCGATGATCGCACGGTGATTTTGTGGGATATCAAAAAGATTCTTCACGTTAATGAATTAGAGTATGCTTGTGATTGGGTTAGGGATTATTTACGAACAAATTTAGAAGTTGAAGAGCGCGATAGACCAAACGGAACGCTACGCGAACACTCTTTATGCCCTTAAATTAAATTAAGAATATAAAATCCCCAAATGTTAACTCAATATCAAGTCGGTGGAAGTTTACATAATAAAAACCCAACCTATGTGGTTCGTTCCAGTGACCATCAACTCTATAATGCCTTGAAAGCCGGAGAATTTTGCTATGTATTTAATTCCCGACAAATGGGCAAATCCTCCTTATTAGTCAGAACCAAACATCAACTCGAAGCCGAAGGATATTGTTGTACGGTTATTGATATGACTCAAATCGGTATCCAAGACACCACGCCGCTACAATGGTATAAAGGGATTGGGCTAGATTTATTACGGGGATTTGGATGTTTTGGTAAATTCAATTTTAAGGCTTGGTGGCAAGAACAAGAGGGGATTTCTTTAGTTCAAAAATTAAGTGAACTTTTTAAGATTTTATTAATTGAGCAATTTCCTGAACAAAATCTCTGTATCTTTATTGATGAAATTGATAGTCTTTTAAGTCTGAACTTTCCCATAGATGACTTTTTTGCTTTAATTCGCTCCTGTTATAATAAACGAGCGGTAAATCCTGCCTATAAACGCTTAACCTTTGCCTTATTTGGTGTGGCGACTCCCTCGGATTTAATCGCAGATAAAACCCGAACCCCGTTTAATATTGGCACAGCCATTGATTTAACGGGATTTACCTTAGAAGAAACTGCCCCGTTAGCTCAAGGATTAATCGGAGTTTTTGAACAGCCGGAAGTGATTCTCCAAGAAATCTTAATTTGGACAAATGGGCAACCTTTTTTAACACAGAAATTATTAAAATTATTAATTTCAAATTATCACCAAAAGCCAGATTTGATTGCGGAAAGTAGCCCGACTCTCTGGATTAAAAAAATCGTGCGATCACAAATTATTGAAAAATGGGAGTCTCAAGACGAACCCGAACATTTAAGAACTATCCGAGATCGCCTAATTTATAATTATAAAAACGCTGGAAGGCTGTTAGGAATTTATCAAACTCTTCTACAAGGACTGGAAATAAAAACAAATGATAGTCTTGAACATAGTGAACTTTTATTATCCGGTTTAATCATCAACCACCAGGGATATTTAAAAGTCAGAAACTTAATTTATCAAGAAGTCTTTAATTTAGAGTGGGTACACCAGCAATTAACCCAACTGCGCCCCTATTCTCAAACCTTTGAGGCTTGGATTGCTTCCGCGAGTTTTGATAGCACTGTCAAGCTTTGGAAACGCAATCAACATTTGTTAAAACCCCTTTATGATCATAAAGATACCATTGGGAATCTTGCCAGCAGTTCGGATGGTCAATTATTCGCAACGGTCAGTGAAGATAATACTCTAAAACTATGGCACACCGATGGCAGATTGTGGCAAACCGTTGAGCAACCCCAGTCTAGTTTTCGCGCTGTGGTTTTCAGTCCAGATAGTCGTTTAATGGTGACAGGAAGTATTAACTATACAGTGCAACTTTGGGATGTCAGCAATCGCGATCAATCTCCGGTTAAACTGTTACGAACCTTTAAAGGACATCAAGGAGCAATTTATGGTCTGGCGATCTCGCCTGATGGCAAAATGATTGCTTCGGGAGGAGATGATAAAACGATCAAAATTTGGAATTTAGAAGGCAAACTCCTGCATAGTAGGCTCTCCTGAATAAATAGTGTAAAATGTAGCGTAAGCTACGTTTTACACTCCGACTGAATATGGACTTTCAATTAGAACGCTTGCTCAACCTCCCGAATATTACGGTGTTCAGTTGCCAAGAACAAGAAGGTTTTGTTGTTCTTAAGTTAGAATTATTAAACGAGGGAATTACTTGTCCACATTGTCAAAGTTATACCGATCATATTCATCAAACTCGCTCAATGTTAATTCGAGATCTATCTATTTGTGGGCAGGGAGTTTATTTGCATCTTCCCCGTCGCCAATTTTATTGTGCTGGATGTAAAAAATATCCAACAGAACCCTTAGAATTTGTAGAGAAAAGGAGGAATTACACCATTCGTTATGAAGAATATATCTATGAAAGAGTTAAAGAATTAACTGTAGAGCAAGTCAGCCAGAACGAACAATTAAGCCCTCATCAAGTGGGAAGTATCTTTCAAAGAATCGCCCTTCAGAAAAAAAAAGCTGGGGAGAGCCGGAAAAATTAAGCTTAGATGAATTCAGCCGTCAAAAAGGAAAAAGAAACTTTGTTACTGTAGTAAGTGATCTATCGAATGGTTCGTTATTAGAAGTTATTGATTCTCATAAAAGTTCAGAGATTATCGAAGTGTTAAAGCAGCAACCCGAATCAATGAGAGCCAAGGTCAAAGAGGTTTCTGTGGATATGTGGGGAGGATTTAAAAAAGTGATTCGGGAAGTTTTTCCTAATGCTTTAATTGTCATTGACCGATTTCATGTGATGAAGTTAGTCAACAGTTCTCTGAATCAACTTCGACTTAAATTAGAACTAAAAGGCTTAAAAAATCGGTGCTTACTGCTCAAAAATTATGTCGATTTAACCCCCGAAGAGAGAAGTGATCTGAAACTGTTGTTAAAGGCCTCCCCCTGTTTGAGTATCGCTTATGAATTAAAAGAGGAACTCCGAGATATTTATGAAAGCAGTACAACGGTTCTTATGGGAATGAGAAGATTAAAGAAATGGCTCAATTCGGCTCTTATTGTTTTTGGAAAAACCGCCCAAACTCTTAAACACCATCTTCCCGATATTTGCCATTATTTTATTAATCGAACAACCAGTGGAGTTATGGAGGGATTAAATAACCGGATCAAATTAATTCTTCGTCAAAGCTATGGCTTCAAAAATTTTGAGATGATGCGTGAAAAGCTACTAGCTTGTCTTTCTTTATAAGATTTACTTATCACCATAGGTACAGGAGAACCACTTTTTTGCTTTAATTCGAGCTTGCTATAATCAACGGGCGGTTAACTCCGAATATAAACGTTTAACCTTTGCCTTATTTGGTGTAGCGACTCCCTCAGATTTAATTGCGGATAAAACCCGTACCCCATTTAACATTGGAACTGCCATTCATTTAACCGGGTTTACCTTAGAAGAAGCTGCTCCGTTAGCCGAAGGATTATTCGGAGTTTTTGAACAGCCTCAAGTGATTCTGCAAGAGGTGTTAAACTGGACAAATGGACAGCCGTTTTTAACTCAAAAATTATTAAATTTATTATTAAATCACCCTCAAAAGTCAGATTGTAGGGTTCAAAATAGCTCGACGCTCTGGATCAAAAAAATAGTGCGATCACAAATGATTGAAAAATGGGAATCCCAAGACGAACCGGAACACCTCAGAACCATCCGAGATCGGCTAATTCATAACTTAAAAAACGCGGGAAGACTGTTAGGAATTTATCAAAGAATTTTACAAGAAACCGAAATTGAAGCGAATGATAGTCGAGAACAAATCGAATTATTTTTATCAGGTTTAATCATTAAATCTCAAGGATATTTAAAAGTCAGAAACTTAATTTATCAAGACGTGTTTAATTTAGGGTGGGTACAACAACAGTTAGCCAAACTCCGCCCCTATTCCCAAACCTTTGATGCTTGGATAGCGTCGGGTCAACAAGATGAATCTCGTTTATTAAGAGGACAGGCGTTAAAAGATGCCCAACACTGGGCTTTAGGAAAAAGTTTAAGCGATTTAGATTATCAATTTTTAGCAGCCAGTCAAGACTGCGATCGCCAAGAAGTACAATTAGCTTTAGAAGCAGAAAGATCCAAAGCCATTGAAGCCCAATTAGTCGAACAACAGAAAAGACTCATTCAGGAAAAAAAAAGTACCGAGAACCAAAAGATTTTGCTGTTTTTAGTCAGTTTTGCCTTAGTCCTCGTCGGTATATTAAGTATAGCAGTTTACCAACAATATCAGCTTGCCACAATCAGCGCAACCCGTGCTAAAATCAGCGAAATTCAAGCCCTTGCATCCTCTTCTAAAGGACTTTTTGCCTCTAATCAAAAGTTTGATGCTCTGCTGGAAGCCATTCGATCCCAACAAAAACTCAAACAGCTAGAAAATGTAGATATCACCACCAAAAATCAAGTTAATTCAGCCCTGAGACGAGCCGTTTATGGAGTCGAAGAATATAACCGTTTGTCAGGACATAAATCTGGGATTTTAGACGTTAATTTTAGTCCCAATGGTCAATTTATTGCCTCCGCAAGTTCCGATGGCACGATTAAACTTTGGCATCCAGATGGCAGTTTGTGGAAGAATATTAAAGCAGATCAAGCGATAGTGTGGTCAGTCAAATTTAGTCCTGATAGTTCAATCTTGGCTTCTGGAAGTGATGATACTATCCTCAAACTCTGGAATCAAGACGGCATTTTGTTGAAAACCTTTCAGGGACATCAAGCTGCAATTACGAACGTAGCTTTTAGCCCCGATGGTCAAAAGATTGCCTCAGCGAGTTTGGATGGTACGGTTAAACTTTGGGCTGTGGACGGAACTCTGCTCAAAACGTTCTCGGCTCATGGTCAGGCGGTCTTGGCAGTTACGTTTAGTCCCGATGGTCAAAGGATTGTTTCGGGAAGTACAGACAACACGATTAAACTCTGGAATCTGGACGGAATGTTAGTCAACACCTTTCGCGGTCATAATGCGTCGGTCATGACCGTGGCTTTCAGTCCCGATGGTCAAAGGATTGTTTCAGGAAGTGCAGACAACACGATTAAACTTTGGAATCTGGACGGAATTGTACTCAACACACTTCGCGGTCATGAAGCTACGGTTTGGACGGTAAAATTTAGCCCTGATGGTGAGATGATTGGTTCTGCCAGTTGGGATAAAACCCTTAAAATTTGGGATCATAATGGTTCTTTACTAACGACTCTTAAGGGAAATGAAGCGACGTTGTGGGCAATGGCTTTCAGCCCGAATAGTTTGGTAATTGCTTCTGGCTCTGGTGATAGTATTGTTAAACTTTGGAAAATCAACAGCCCATTTTTGAGAATCCTTTCTAAACATACTGCTTCGGTTTGGGGTGTCGCGTTCAGTCCTGATAATTCGGTGATTGCTTCCGCCAGTTGGGACAAAACCGTGAACTTGTGGAATCGAGAGGGAATCCTCCTCAAAACCCTCTCTGGTCATCAATCTGCGGTGCTGAGAGTCGTTTTCAGTCCCAATGGTCAAACCCTCGCCACTAGCGGTTCAGATGGCACGATTAAACTCTGGAGTCGAGACGGGGTTTTACGGAAAACACTCACAGGGCATCGGGCGATGATTTTTGGGCTGGCTTTTAGTCCTGATGGTCAGATGATTGTCTCTGGGAGTTTGGATAAAACGATTAAACTTTGGACGGCGAACGGTAGTTTATTAAAAACGCTCAAGAGTGGGAATAGTGGGTTTTGGAGTGTTGCGATTAGCCCTGATAGTCAGATGATTGTTGCTGGTACGGGCGAGGGTACGGTGAAAATTTGGAATCGCCAAGGTACTTTATTAAAAACTATCAAAAGTCATCCTGTGGTAATTTGGATTCTGGCTTTTAGCCCCGACGGTCAGATATTAGCCACAGGCAGTGCAGATCATACGGTTAAACTTTGGAAACTCGATGGTACTTTATTAAAAACTCTCAGCGCTCATAACGCTGCCGTTTGGGGAATTGCTTTCAATCCTGCTGGCGTTAGCTTGCCGTTAGGTCTGGGTCAAACCATTGCGACTAGCAGTGTTGATAACACCGTTAAAATTTGGAAACTCGATGGCACGTTATTAGTTACCCTAGAAGGTTATGCTTCTGGAATTCGCTCTATTGCTTTCAGTCAAGATGGTAAAACCCTGGCTTCAGCTAGTGATGATAATAGTGTGATTTTATGGAATATGGAGCGTGCTTTGAACGTAGATTTATTACAGTATGCTTGTGATTGGGTCAAGGATTATTTACAAACCAATATTGATGTTAAGGAAAGCGATCGCTCTTTATGCAAACAAATTAAACATTAAACTTTAGAGTCTTAACTTTTATATCCTTTCTCGATATAATTTTCTGGTGTCTTAGATTCCCCTAACTCTCTGGATTAAAAATATCTAATCCCCCTTAGCTTTTAAGGAGGATTTAGAAAGCTCTAATCTTGAGATATAATCGGTTCTTCTGCCAAATTTTCTAATCCTATCGAGGTTAACAACTCCTTCCATTCCTCTAAAATTTGAGGATCTTGGAGTTTTTGCTGTCGCATTGATCCTAACATGGTTAGAGTTTCATACCAGAATTGATTTTGGGCATAAACCTCTATTTGTTCTAAAGGAGTTGTGGATTGTTCTAACTGATTGATTAAGGCTACTGTGGGTGCAACCCGTTGAATGGCTCCTTGCACATAATCATCTTCTGCCCTAATTTTGGGATTACAAATAAAGGCAAATTGCCAAGAATAGGTTTTACCCACTTCTAAACCAGGAACATTTTGAGGGAGTTTAAACTTAATGATTCCAGGGGTTCCTGAAAGGGTTATTTTTTCTTTGAAAATCGCTTCTTCCTGATCATCTAAAAGAATAAATTCAGCTTGAGATTCACCATTCGATTGATAGGGAACATAAACCCAAAATGTCGGGTAGGCGGATAACGTTAAATCTATTTTACTATTAGGAATTATAGCCGTTAATGGTTTCGTTACGGCTGGACATCCTGTTCGACTTCCCGAACCTTCTCGGTTGTCATCTCCTTTTGAATCAGGAGGTGTAAATTCCGTTGCTACTTGCTGGGAATTTGAGGCATTTACTTGTGGAGTTACTAAGTTAAAATCAGCAAAAATAGACAATAAATGAATTGAAAGAAAGGCGAACACTGTCAATTGAGTTAGATTCATAAATGAATACTATTTTTAATACAAAAACATCAAGAAACCGGGTTTCTGATTTCAGTTTGATTTGAGTAACAGAGGTTTCTTGAGAAACCCGGTTTCTGGGTTACTTATCTATTGCTAGTTACCGTAAACTTTATGCAAATACTACAAAAATTTATTGTAATACAAGATTTATAGGTTGTAAAGGGGAGAGATTCTTCGATTATAGACCTCACTATTTCAGTCGGATTAACAACGCTGATAATACTAACCCTAAACCGGGTGTTACCAAAGGAACCCAAACTCCCTGAACTAAAAACAACCAACACACCCCATACAGCACACCTGTAGCACTTCCCCCAATCACCAACAACCCAACTTGATCTCGAACAATCCAAGCTAACCCCCCACCCAACAATGACCACAAACTAATCCAGAGGAGTTCAATACTGATAGGCCAAACCGTCATTAACGCACGTCCATCTAATACAGCCGATATAATTTGACTCACCATTTCTGCTTGTAAAAATAACCCAGGAACAGGTTTCTTACTATAGGGAGTAGGCCTAGATTGTACAACGTAAGAAGATGCAATTGTACCAATCAAAACGATTTTATCTTTAATTAAATTAGGGTCTACTTCTTGATTTAAAACCTCTGTTAAGCTTACGGATTTTGCTAGTTTAACGGAGTTACGATAATTTAATAAAATTTGAAACATTTTTATATTATTTTCAACATAAAATCCGACTCGGATTAAGGGTTTAAAAAAGGTATTATTTAAAATAACTATATTTGTATTGTCAATCCGCTCCGGTTTAATCCCTTCCCCCTCAAGATAATTGAATGCGACACGGGTACTAAATCCATAGTCTGTCTTACAATTTTCAGGAGGAGGCATAAACATAATTTGACGACGTAATACCCCATCAGAATCAATTTGAATATCACTAAATCCTATCTGATTAGGACTAGCCTTTGAGGGGGGTTGAGTTCCATCTGAATTATTACTTTTTCCTTGACAAATGACCATGACTTGCTTTGGGTTATCCATTAGGAATTGAGTAAAATCTTTACTACCTGGGGGTTTAGGACGATCTCGATAAACATTTAACCCAATAACTCTTGGTTGATGACGTTGTAAGCTTTTTAAAACTTGGCTCAATTTTTGATCGGTAAGTGGCGATTCTCCGTTTAAATTTTGAATATCATTTTCGGTAATTGTTACTAATAATAATCGTTTGTCCGGTTGTTCAGGAGGACGCGATCGCATTAATTGATCATAAGCGTGTAATTCCCAAAATTCAAACCCTCCTAAAAATCGAAACCCTATAATTAAGATTATAATCGATAAATTAACAGCTATAGGAAAAGAAGATAAAGATTTTAATTTATTTTTAAACAGAGCTTTCTTCTGAGGAATTTGAGGTTTAAATTTTAAGGGTAAAACCGCCGGATTTTGACAAATAACAGGCAACCAACTCGCACAAGGAAACTGATTTTCCAGAATATATAATCGTTCCCTAGCTTCTCGAACTGACAAATAAAAAGAGTCTCCCGATATCAATTTTTGCAGAAAAAATTTAAGAAAATGATGGGCGACAGCATCCGCAACTGGTTCTCGCATTACAATCATTTGAGGAATATTTAATTGGGTGAGTTCCGTTGCAATTCCTAACCCATCACAGGAGTTAAAAATCGCTAAAGTTAACCCTCTCTCAATGGCTTTTTTAAACCCCGGTATTAAGTCTCTAACAGCGACTCGCTCTTGAGGATTAATTACAAATTCTCCCGTTTCTTCGGGGTCAAGACTACAACTATGTCCGGCAAAAAATAGAATATCCCATCCCTGTTGATTCCATAACTGTTCGTCCAATTGTTCACGAGAAGGTTCAACTAAAAATACTGTTTCTACATCGGGTAATGTCGTCAATAATTGACGATCCGTATTCACATCAATACCTCGACTATCTCCCAAAATCGCTAAAATTCTTAGGTGAGTTTTAATTGAATTTGAAGAAAATTGTTGATGATATTCTGGGGTGCTTAAAGCGAATTCGGTTTGAGGATAATCTTGGAGAAATTGCCACTGATGCCAAGGTAAACGGCGAACAGGAATATTATCGGTTTCTAAGATTAATTGAATGCTATCGGAAGGATGTAAAATCGAACGTAATTTTTGATCAATTTTTCTAAACTCAGGAGAATTTAACCAATTATTGAAATAGCTTTTATATTGCTGACAAATATCCCCAAATTCTACTTGAGAAACCTGAGTAATATCTTCTGTTTCTAATTCAATTCTCGGACGAAACGCTAAACTTTGATAGAGACTTTGATACATTAATTGCCAACGACGGGCGATAGCCATTAATTCCGAACTACTCGGTAAACTACCATTAAACTTCATCGGATAGGGATTTCCTGAGTCCAAAACCATGACCGTTACCCCAGGAAAACCTGCGATTAAATCCCCTAACCCTAAGTTTAACAATACAATTTTATCGGTCATTCTATCTCTAATTTTACAGTCTTAATTCAAGTATAATTTGTAGAAACATTGTACACAACATCTCTACAAGTTTAAATTTCAAACGCCTCAGTGATAGCAACTTCACCGAACACTACCTGGATTTGAAATCCTTCTCCAGGTTGTCCCTTAAACCGAGGAAGTTGAATATAATTATCCTGTAAACGAGATGGAACTTCCTGCATTACCTCTTGGGATTCTCCTAGCAAAATTAACCGAACCCCAGGTGGTAAATACAATTGATTTTCCATCGGATACAGTCGAACTCTCACCGCAAATCTGCCATCGGATTCTATATTAAAAGCGACTAATAAAACAACCGTTATCTGTCCTAATTGTACTCCTAAATCGATTAATTTTGCCGCTTGAGTTATTTCCTCTCGATCTCCCGATAAACTCCGCATAGCAAACGCCTGTTGTTCATCGGTAAGATCGGATGAAATCAATTGCCATCCTGCTTCAAAAACATCAGCTAACCACAAACTTAACTGGGCAGGTTTAATCGGAAATTCTAATTGTTGTAATGGGTTTAAATCCGAAAAAAAATCTTCAAAAGGTCGAAATTGTGCTAAAGGAATTTGTTCTTGATTGACCTGTTTAACAAATCCTAAAATTTCCGCTTCTTTTAAAGAATCAAAAATTCTGATAGCCACATAACCGATGCGATTTGTCCAGACTTCCGCCGGAACAAAACAACTTTGCTCTTGTTCTCGTACAGGACGACATTCTAAACGACCCTTTTCCGTGAGTTGTAAATCCGCAATATTGCCTCCTAATTGACAAATCGGATTCCAACTATCACTGGTATTAAGTTCAGTCGAAATTTCCATCCATTGTAAATAAGTATTCACCACCCAAACCGCTAAGGTATTAAAATAAACTTGCTCTCGTTTAGCAGGAGTTGGATGTTGTCGGGCAAACTGTCGTGCTTGTTCGTGGGCGGTTTGCGGAATCAACATCGGTAAGGTTTGATTGTTAAGATGAAAACGATGATTAACCATAAATTAAAGGCTCCAAATTTTTAATGATGACTCCTAAATTTCCTCTTGTTATAGATATCCCTCAGCCTCGCCAAATTTACGCAAATATTTTGTACAATTTCGTTCATAAAAACTGCTGAGAGTAGAGACGGGTAAACCCAATTCTTGAGATAAGTCTTTCCAATTTGTTTCCGGGGGTAAACGTCGTAAAATGAGCAGTTGACAAGTAACATCCTTTCGCCCTCGAATATGATGGTTGCGTAACTCCCCGGTAACATCACTTTCTGCCCATTTTCGCACCGTTTCTAACATCGGTGGAACATCTTCAGGAGCTTTGAGAGTCTCTAAAATATTAATGAATTGATTTTCAACTAAAATTTCATTCGATATCATCCGATTAGCTTGTTCTTGGATTTTACTTTTCTCATTATGTAAAACCCATTTTAGATGGTTATTCAGCCAAGTAATAACACTACTTAATTCAGAATTATAGCATTTTCCTGTAACAGATTCACATAAATTTAAACAAAAAAATAACCAGGTTTTTTGCCATGCGTCTGCATAATAAGATGTATTTTCCTGCCAAAGTTTACCTGATTTTTGAATGACCCGATAAATCTGGGTTAAACCTCGCTGACGTTCTACGGTTTTCGGAGGAAATTGGCAAGTTTGAGCAATAAGTTGCTGCAAATTTTTCTCAAATTTTGTTAAAGACATCTCAAATTAGACTAGGATTAATTTTGAGGTCAGAATTAATTATAAACAAGTATGCGACGCCGAACTTTCTTTTTTTGGTTTTATGGGACATTGTTACTTTCCTTTACATCTTCTCTGGGGATCAACAAACCCAATTCAGCCTTAGCCCTTCCTACCCCGCAGGAAGCGATGAAACTCTATGAACAAGCGAATCAATATATTGATCAAGGAAACTTCACCCAAGCTTTAACAACATTAAAACAAGCATTAAGTCAGTTTCAAGTATTAGGAGATCAACTCAGTGAAGCCGGAATTTTAAATGATATTGGATTAGTATATCGTAATCAAGGTCAGTATGAAACTGCCTTAGAGTATGGGGAAAAAGCCTTAAAAATTCGTCAACATTTAAACGATCAATCTGCGATCGCTCAAAGTCTTACTAATATTGCTCAAGTTTATAGTGTACAAGGGAATTATCCCCAAGCAATAGAATATTTTGAAACCGCTTTAAAGATTGTGAAAAACTTAGGTGAAACCCAATCCCAAGGTTATATTTTAAATAATTTAGGGGGAGTTTACCAAAATTTAGGGCAATATCAAAAAGCTCACTCTTCTTTTGAATATTCTTTATCTATTTTTCAACAATTAAAGCAACCTCGTGAAGAAGCTATTCTATTGAATAATATTGCGTCTAATTATGTTTATCAGCGTCAATATGAGCCAGCAAAGCCTATTTTTGAAAAAGCATTAGCTATCTCTCAAAAACTTGGAGATCAGCAAGGAATTGCTCAAAATTTAGTTAATTTAGCTGCCGTTTATGACCGTTTAGAACAATATCCGAAAGCCTTAGAATTCTATCAACAAGGGTTAGAGTTAGCAACCCAAGTGGAGGATTTATCACTCATCGGACAAGCGTTCAATAATATGGGAACAGTTTATCGACTTCAACAACAATATGAATCGGCAATTAATTTCTATCAAAAAGCGTTAGAAGTTAGAACACAAATCGGAGAGAAATTAGGGATAACGATAACTTTAAATAATCTAGGAGTTGCTCAATTTCAATCTGGTAAACTTCCCCAAGCCACAGAAACCCTTTATACTGCCATTCATCAATTTGAAACCCTACGTCCGGGGTTAAATGATGAAAATAAAATTGCTTTATTTGAAAGATTTGCCAATACCTATAGTATTTTACAGCAAGTTTTAATAAGTCAAAATCAAATTGAAAAAGCATTAGAAATTTCTGAACGGGGAAGATCCAGAGCCTTTGTAGAATTATTAGCTAAAAATTTAGATCCCGAAGACATCAAAAAAATTGATGTTACTCCTCCCAATATTAATCAAATTAAACAAATTGCTCAAGAACAACAATCAACCTTAGTCGAATATTCGATAGTAGTTGACGAAAAGGGTAAAAATTCTGAGTTATTAATTTGGGTAATCTCACCCACCGGAAAAATTGATTTTCGTTCCGTTGATTTAACACAATTTCCACAGTTAGGAGATAATTTATTAACTTTTATATCCCAAGGAAACCAAGACCAACGAATTAATAATGCTTTAACTGGAATTGATACAGAAGTTTCTAATATTCCTGAGAGAGATATTACTCATAAAAAATTACAGGATTTATACCAAATTATCATTGAACCCATTGCAGATTTACTTCCAAAGACTCCAGAAGAACAGGTGATTTTTATTCCCCATCAAGAACTATTATTAGTTCCATTTGCAGCATTAAATGATGCTAACGGTCGGTATTTAATTGAATCCCATACAATTAGAATAAATCCCTCCATTCAAGCTTTACAATTAACCCGTCAATATCCGACCTTTCAACACAGTTTAAAATCGGCTTTAGTCGTTGGAAACCCAAAAATGCCAGTCAATATTCGGTCTCTTCCTGCTTCTGAAAATGAAGCAAAAGTGATTGCTAATCTCCTCAAAACTCAACCCTTAATTGGAGAAAAAGCGACAGAAACTGCTGTTATTAATTTAATGAAAGATGCTCAATTAATTCACTTAGCAACTCATGGCTTATTCGATGATTTTACAGGATCAGGGCTTCCGGGTGCGATCGCACTTTCTCCTTCAAATCAAGCTGATGGCTTACTAACAACCGCAGAAATTATGAATTTAAAACTCAACGCTAATCTATTAGTATTAAGTGCCTGTAATACCGCCTCTGGAAAGATTACCAGCGATGGAGTCCTAGGATTATCCCGTGCTTTAATAACCGCAGGTGTTAAAAATTTAATAGTCACGTTATGGAGTGTTGATGATCAACGAACAATGGAATTGATGCAAACCTTTTATCAAGAATTCCAGCAAAATCCAGATTACGCCCAAGCCTTACGTCAAGCGATGTTAAAAATGATTAAAACCCATCCTAATCCTAAAAACTGGGGTGCTTTTATATTAATAGGATAACCCCTTTTCTCGTTGCTAGGTTCAACCTAGCAATGCTTATTTGCAGGCTCCGCCTGCTGTTAACTAGAGGCGGAGCCTCAGAAAATGTTATCCCTGGTAGAACCAGGGAACTAGGGGAAATCTGTTTGAAATTTTCTACAATTTACGATACCATTGAGATAATTTTATCGGGGAAATTCCCCAATAATATCCAATCACAACTAATTGATTAATTAACGTCGTTTTGAACACTCCTAACTTTTGCCATCGTCTTCCTGAAGTCATCACAGAACTCGATAAAATCTCAATTTTTCCTAAACGATTTAAACGACGAATTAACTCAAAATCCTCCATAATCGGTTGTTCAGGAAATCCCCCAACTTCCCAAAAAGTAGAAGCTTTAATAAAAATAGCTTGATCTCCGTAGGGCATTTGTAAATATTTTGAACGCCAGAATACCGTTTTTTCAATTACCCTTAAACTGAATTCAGGAGCATTAATTTTTAATTGAAATGCTCCCGCAATTATGTTAGAATTAACCCAAATCTTTCTAACGTCCTGTTCAAACCCTAAAGGTAATTGAGTATCCCCATGCAAAAATAATAAAATCTCCCCTGTTGCTATCTTTGCCCCTGCATTCATTTGTAGAGCCCTTCCTCGATTTGCCACAATCACATTTACCCCCAAACCTTGGGCAATCTCTACCGTATTATCCTGGCTTCCTCCATCCACAATAATCATCTCTATATTTTGTGCAGTTTGAATCCCAGAAATCACCGACTCAATATTTTCGGCTTCATTTAAAACCGGAATAATAATTGAAATTTTTGCTATCGCTGGATTAAAATTCATCAATGGATTACTCAGCCAATTAGGTCAATTCATAAAATCCTTGATAATTTATCACGTTTTCTGAGATAATAATAACGACATCAAAAACGGGTTTACAGCGAGGAACAACGCTACAAAAAAACGTCGTTGAACCGTTGGAGCACAACCCACAAGTCCGAGGAACTATCCATGTCCGATAACTTTAGAAGTCAAACTATTACCCAAGGAACTCAACGCACTCCCAACCGTGCTATGTTACGGGCGGTGGGATTTGGAGATCAAGATTTTACCAAACCCATCGTTGGAATTGCGAATGGTTACAGCACCATTACCCCCTGCAATATGGGGATTAATACCCTAGCATTACGCGCAGAAGCCGCCCTCAAACAAGCGGGAGCGATGCCACAAATGTTCGGAACAATTACCGTTAGTGATGGCATTTCTATGGGGACTGAAGGAATGAAATATTCCTTAGTTTCACGAGAGGTTATTGCTGATTCAATTGAAACCGCTTGTAACGCCCAAAGTATGGATGCAGTTTTAGCAATTGGCGGTTGTGATAAAAATATGCCGGGGGCAATGATTGCGATTGCTCGTATGAATATTCCGGCTATATTTGTATATGGTGGAACGATTAAACCCGGACATTATAATGGTAAAGATTTAACCGTTGTTAGCGCCTTTGAAGCCGTCGGACAATATAGTGCTGGAAAAATTGATGATACAGAATTAATTGAAGTGGAACGTCGCGCCTGTCCAGGGGCGGGTTCCTGTGGGGGAATGTACACCGCAAATACCATGTCTTCCGCTATTGAAGCGATGGGAATGAGTTTAATGTATTCCTCTACAATGGCGGCAGAAGATGAGGAAAAAGCCGAAAGTACAGAAAAGTCGGCTTATGTGTTACGAGATGCTATTAAAAATCGCATTCTTCCTCGTCAAATTCTAACAAGAAAAGCCTTTGAAAATGCGATCGCTGTAATTATGGCTGTCGGCGGTTCAACCAATTCAGTTTTACATTTATTAGCCATTGCCAATGCCATTGGGGTTGAATTAACCATTGATGATTTTGAAGAAATTCGCGCTAAAGTTCCGGTTTTATGTGATTTAAAACCCAGTGGTCGTTATGTCGCCACAGATTTACATAAAGCGGGTGGTATTCCGTTAGTCATGAAAATGCTATTAGAAAAAGGCTTAATTCATGGCGATGCCTTAACAATAACAGGGAAAACTGTAGCCGAACAATTAGCTGATGTTCCCTCCGAACCTAGCCCCGACCAAGATGTAATTCGTCCTTGGAATAATCCCATGTATGCTCAAGGACATTTAGCCATTTTAAAAGGCAATTTAGCCACAGAAGGTTCCGTTGCTAAAATTACAGGCGTTAAAAATCCTGTGATTACTGGCCCAGCACGGGTTTTTGAATCCGAAGAAGAATGTTTGGATGCAATTTTAGCCGGAAAAATTAACGCTGGCGATATCATTGTTATCCGTTATGAAGGGCCGAAAGGCGGGCCAGGAATGCGGGAAATGTTAGCACCAACTTCGGCAATTATTGGGGCGGGTTTAGGCGATAAAGTCGGATTAATTACTGATGGTCGTTTCTCTGGAGGAACCTACGGAATGGTGGTCGGTCACGTTGCTCCAGAAGCGGCAGTTGGCGGTAATATTGGTTTAGTTCAAGAGGGAGATAGCATCACAATTGATGCCCATCAACGGTTACTGCAAGTTAATATTTCCGATGAAGAATTAGCCCAACGTCGTCAAACTTGGCAAGCTCCAAAACCTCGTTATACGAAAGGAGTTTTAGCCAAATATGCAAAATTAGTTTCATCTAGTAGTGTGGGGGCTGTGACGGATTTAAACTTAGGTTAATTCTCTTATAACCAGGCGTGAAACCCTCATGATAAGGCGTTCACGCCTCATAAAAAAAGTTTAATTTTTAATGACTGACTCCAAAATTTACTTTATTCTTGATCTTCATATTCATCAAGTTGTAATGTATATTCTAATGCTGCTACAGTTGTAGTAAAGCGGTCAAGCGTATTTCTTTGAACAACAATAACGGGTCGAATACCTGCTTGTTCTGAACCGCGACTTGGATTCAAATCAGCTAAATAAACATCTCCCCGCATCACTTAACATCCTCTTGGTGAAGCTGATACAAATAATCGCTTAAAATCCCTTCTGAATAAGCTAAATCTTGATCAGCAAACTCAGCTTTTATATCCGCAGCTTCTTGATCAGAAATACTATCCCAATCCTGAAATTGTTGTTTTTTATGTAATAAAAGTGCATATTTCAACACTTCCTCTTGCTTAGATAAGGATAATTGGGATAAGACTTTCAACAGTTGGGATTGGACAACATCAGGTGTTTTTGTGATCATCAAACCAACCTAACTAAGATTTTAAACAAACTTGATAGATTTTAGATCCTATAGATCAATTATAACCCATTTTTATTTTAGAGGAAAAAACGATACCTATGGTAAGCTGCGAAGATCGTAACTCAACACCTGTTGTTGGGCTTTAACCCTCTATTCTAGCTAAGACTTATGCAATATAGTTAACTTATCGACGGGTTTTCTAGCTAAATTTCCCAAAGCCTCTTTCAAAAAGATACCTTAATGATTCGGTCTGGGGTGATATCATTGACCTCAATCAAGTTAGATTACTTTTAAAAAGCAAAAAATAGAGTCATAATACGAATAATGAATTTTCCCTTCTTATCATAAAGTCCACCAAATTCCATGAGTTTCAAAATGCTAGATGAAATGATTAATCTCCAAAATGCGATTATTCCTGCTTGTGCTGTCGTGACACCCGATACACCTCTGTTACAGGCACTCATGGCAATGAATCAAAGCAATAAACAACAATGCTTACTCTCAGAAGCCCCTAATTTGGTTGAAAATTCAACTCTTCCTTCTCACTCTCCTGGATGTGTATTGGTGATGGAAAATGAAGAATTAGTAGGAATTTTAACAGAACGAGATACGGTTAAATTAGCAGTTAAAGGGGAAAATCTTTCTCAAACAACGGTTAAAGAAGTGATGGTAAAACCCGTAATTACTTTAAACCATGAAGAATTTACGGATGTCTTTGTGGCTTATAATATGATGCGTCGCTTTCAAATTCGCCACTTACCCATTCTTAATCAACAGAAAAAAGTTTTAGGTTTAGTCACCTTAACGAGCTTGCGACAAGTTTTAAATTATCACCATTTTTTAAGGTTTCGTCAAGTTTCAGAAGTCATGACTCGTCATGTCATGACGGTTTATCCCTTTACCCCAGTTCGAGAAGTTGCCCAAATTTTAGCTCAATATAATATTAGTTGTATTGTTGTTGTTGTCGAACAAGAAGGGCTTTTATATCCGGTCGGAATTGTCACAGAACGAGATATTTTACAACTGCAAGCTTTAGAACTGACTTTACAAAATCTCACCGCCGAGACAGTCATGAGTTTTCCTTTATTTTCAGTTAAATCCATAGAAACTTTATCAACAGCACAGCAAATTTTACAAAAACATAAAATCAGACGATTAGCTGTCGTGGGTGAACAAGGAGAATTACAAGGAATTATAACTGAGAGTAATTTAGTTCAGGTCTTAGACCCTTTAGAATTGTATGGAATTTTAGAAATATTAGAACGAAAAGTCATGCAATTAGAAGAATGTCGAATTATCTTACTCACCAAACAAGATTTAGAATTAGCTAAAGCCTTAGAAAATAATGAATTTAGTCTTTACTATCAACCTCAAGCTGATTTAAAAACGAGGGAAATTGTGGGTGCGGAAGCATTAATTCGGTGGATATCTCCTCAAAAGGGAAATATTTCGCCGGCGGAATTCATTCCCATTGCTGAAAATACAGGTTTGATTATACCTTTGGGTAAATGGGTCTTACGAACTGCCTGTACTGAAGCTGTTGCTTGGAAAAATGCTGGACTTCCTCCGATTGAAATTGCGATTAATATTTCCGCTCAACAGCTTGAAGATGAGAATTTCGTATTAGATGTGAGATCAATATTAGATCAAACAGGCTTAGAACCTCAACGATTAAAATTAGAATTAACAGAAAGCGTCCTGGTTCATAATATTAATTTAACTTTAGAAAAATTTAAACAGTTACAGGAATTAGGAATTGAAATTGCTATTGATGATTTTGGAACAGGTTATGCTTCTTTAAGTTATATTCAAAATTTCTTATTTGATATTTTAAAAATTGATCGTTGTTTTATTAAAAATATTACTCAAAATAATAAAAATTCTGCTATCGTTTCTGCGATTATTCGCCTCGCTCGTCAGCTTAATTTTAAAGTGATTGCTGAAGGAGTCGAAACTCAATTAGAACAAGATTTTTTAGCGCAACAAGGTTGTGATTTCATTCAAGGGTATTTTATTAGTCCTCCTCTCCCTTTTGAAGAATTTTGTGAGTTTTATTGGGATTATTCTAAGCTGAAATAGACGGGGATAGAGAGCAAATCCAGAGGAGGGAATTATTAACTTTTGAAACCAAAATTAACAGGCAAGATGCCTGTTCCACAGATCTATTCTTCTGTCAACAGTAAACAGTAAATAGCCAACAATTAACAGTTTCCTGTCTGTCCTAAATATTGAGTTAAATAAGGGGAAAAAACTTCATAAATTAAAGTTAACGGTTTGCCATGATGCCAAAATAAATAATGACGTCCCCAAAATGGCCCTGATTCGCCAAAGGCTAATTCTAAGGCTTTGCTATCGCCATAATAAATTCCCTGCACATCCCGATACAGTTCCGTCCGTAATCGTGCTAAACTTGCCCAGATGGGTAACGACCGATTTTGTAAATATTCATCAACATGACTGGCTTCCCACCAAGAAGTTGCGTAAGCTAACCGTTGTCCTGATGCGGTTCTTAACCACACTTGACGGCGCACACGGGGGCCAGGAACGGCTAAAATCTGCTCTGGGGCATTATCCGTACTGATGCCAATGGCTGACATATCAATCACATCAACCTCTGTGGGTTCCCCGGTTAACAGTTGTAAATGTCGAGTCGGAGAACCATCTCCTAAGAGTAAAATTTGCCAAGGGGGAGACAGTTGACTGTGGGGTAGTCCTTGTTTAACAATAGCTTCATCCCCCTGCCATCGACACCGAAGACGATGCCAAGCAGTTGGTTGAGTAACGGGTTCGAGTCTTCTAATACTGGCAGTCAAGGGTATGCAACAAAACTTAACGTCTGTTGTTTATGATAGCGCAACGGATGTCAGGTGTCAGGTTTCAACGATGAGATTATGAACGACAATTTAAAAGAAGTTACAATTTATACCGATGGAGCCTGTAGTGGCAATCCAGGGCCAGGAGGATATGGCGTCGTGTTAATGTATGGCCCCCATCGCAAGGAATTATCGGGGGGTTATCAACTTACCACAAATAATCGCATGGAATTAATGGCGGCAATTGTCGGATTAGAAGCTTTAAAGTTTCCTTGTGCTGTTAATTTATATACGGATTCTCGCTATTTAGTGGATGCAATGTGCAAAGGATGGGCGAAGAAATGGCAACAAAATGGTTGGAAACGTAATCCAAAAGAATCTGCTAAAAATCCCGATTTGTGGGAAAGATTACTCAATATTTCTCAACAGCATCAAGTTCAATTTCTCTGGGTGAAAGGTCATGCTGGAGATGAAGAAAATGAATGTTGCGATCGCTTGGCAGTTAACGCTTCCCAACAACCCGATTTACTCCCGGATTTGGGTTATTCACAAGAGAATTAATCCCGTTAATTTAGATTGAATTAGATCAAGATAGGATAAATTTATATCCCGATTTGATATAATAATATTTGTCAGTTCTGCCAAGGCGAATGAATGAATATGGCGATCGCTACTGTCACAGAAACAGAAACCTTTTCCCTAGAAGATTTTATGGCAAATCCTCCCGATCATCAAGAGTGGGTGGATGGACAATTGGTGGAGACAACCGGAATGACAATTAAACATAGCCAGATTCAATGTCGGTTAGGTCGTTATTGGGGAAATTACGCAGTTGAATCAGGACAAGGAGGAGATGCTTATACAGAGCTTCCCTGTCGTACCTTAAAACAAGGTCGCCGTCCTGATGTGTCCTATCTCACACCGGAATTACTAACACAATTTGGGGAGTTTCCCACCTTACCCCAAAGTCCTCCCCTCCTCGCTGAAATTGTGTCTCCCAGTGATGCGGCGGAGGATTTATTTGCTAAAGCCAGTGAATATTTAGAGTCCGGTTGTCAGGAAGTTTGGTTAGTTTTTCCTGAAAATAAACGAGTTTTAATTATTACAGAAAATCAAACCTTAGCGTTTAAAGCTGGCGATATTGTTAATACACAAATTATTTTATTAGGATTTAGTCTTGAAATTAATCAATTATTTGGTTAATTGAGCTATAATATTTCTTGTTTACAAACTTAAGGTACGTTTATTACTAGCCTAATCCAGAAATGGATTACATTACCAGAGGAATACAGTACAGTGATCAAGATAGTCGTCAATGCAACTAAGGGTGGAGTAGGAAAAACAACAGTAGCAACGAATATTGCTCTACTACTTGCCCAGCAAAACAAACGTGTTTGGGCTTTAGATCTTGCAGGGAGAGGCCGCATGGCAAGGTTTTTGGAATCTACCAGTTACTTCAATAACAGTACCAATAAAATCGATATTCCAGAAACAGAGACTTTACCCGATTCTTTCTCAGGAGCATCAGATTACGATTTTCTAGTTGCTGATACTGATGACTACTATAAAGTTCCTGCTACTATTGTAACACAACGAGGTTGGAGATTGATCATTCCAATTGTACCTGATGATTCGGTTGGGGTAGAAGATATAGTAGAGGAAACTGCATCCCTTTTAAATTTTGGTCTTCTGACTAACTTAGTTCCAAGGGCAAGAATTGTAGTAAATAATCGTCATCATAATGATAATTATGAACAACTTTACCACCAAGTATATAAACAAGTTGAGGCTGCTTCTATTGATGAATTTTTGTCAAATCAATGGTTGCCATTTGTAAATTTATCTCCGTTCGATTTTACATCTGATGAAGTTTTCTCAAAAACTTTGGGTTCTGTTCTCTCTGAGCTTGGGATTTAAAAAAATTATGTCAAAGCTAACTGAAACTCTAAGCAACAATGTACAAAATCACTTAGACAATATAACTATACGATTCTCTACTCAACAGTTAGATCAAGACTTATTAAACCAATTAGGTATCTATTTATGCACGAAAGCATCAGAAAAGTTAATTGAAACTGCATTGGCTTTAGCTTGTGGGTATTACATGGATATTGATAAAGCCATTATTAGCCAAATCAAATATAAGCCTGCTCAAAAACTCGAAGGGATCATATCTAAGAGATCTCAAAGTGAAACTGAAAAAGAATTACAAAAAGTTGATGTTCCTCGATGGATAGTGCTAATTGTAGGCAGCACCGAAATCTACTCTACGAATCATCAAAATTTTGTGACTGTAGAAGATGCTATTAATGTTATATTCAAAAATGTAACTAAGACTCTTAACAACAAAATTCAAGAATCTTCAGGGAATTTAACTCATGTAACTATAAGATTCTATGCTGAACGATTAGATCAAGACTTATTAAATCAATTAAGGAGCTATCTATGTACCGAATCCTCAGTAAAGTTAATTGAAACTGCATTTGCTATGACTTCAGGGCATTACATAAATATTGAGCCAAGCATTATTGATCACTTCGATAAAACATCTATTAGCCAACTACTAAACATAGTATCTCAATCATCTCAAAGTCAGACTGAAAACAATTTGCAACAGACTGATATTCCTCAATGGATGGTGAAAATTTTATACTCCAAAATCTACCCTGAAAACGCTCTAGGGCCTCTGGCTACTGTAGAAGATGCTATTAACACAGTATTTCGTTTGTGTATTAATTTATTAAAAAAACCGCTAGGTAATAATGATGGGAAAACTACAAAGAAAGCTAGTTGAAAATTTAATTTCTCGTAATCCAACCGAAAAAAGGGAGATTGGAAACCGAATTGTTCGTGCTTTAGGAGGCGACCCAACTCCACAAGCTACAGGATTACCTCGTCGGCGTGGTACTGGTGACGGAGGTATAGATGGAAGAATTCCAATTCTCATCAGACAACGTGTGATTACAGAAAAGTTGAAACGGAAACCTGATGGTACACAATTCCCGGTCAGCATTGCTAAAAGCGAATTTGAGTTGGTTGAAGCTCAAGCAGGTTTTAATATTAAGATTGAGCGAGACAGCTTTGAAAGGGATACAATTAACGCTTTTGTAGAAAACTTAAGGCGTGAAGGAATGTTTGCGGGTGTGATTGTTACTGCAAGTGGGCTTTGCCCAGATGCTGAATCTGAGTTGCAACGACACAATAATAATGATATGGATTTATGCCATATTTTATTAGAAGATTTATTAAGTGGAAATATATCCTGTAAGGAGATCAAATTTGTGGTTGGTGATCTTGTAGAACAACTTCGAGTTAGCCTCCGAGAATATATTACTTCTAATATCTAAATTCCTTGATAAAGTAATACTTTTTTACCCATTTATGGGTGTTGTAAAAACACTGTGCGTAAAAGTTTTACAACACCCATCAATATTGGATATCTTAAGGATTTAATCCTTCATTAATCATCGAAATGTTTAATAATTGCATCGGCAAATTCTGAACATTTCAACGGTTCAACGGGAGGCTCCATTAATCGGGCTAAATCATAGGTGACTTCTTGATTTGCGATCGCACCACTTAACCCTTTTTTAATTAAGTCTGCCGCTTCTTGCCACCCCATATATTCTAACATCATCACCCCCGATAAAATCAAAGAACCCGGGTTAACTCGATCTAAACCTGCGTGTTTAGGTGCTGTGCCATGAGTGGCTTCAAAAATCGCACATTCATCGCCAATATTTGCCCCTGGCCCCATACCTAAACCTCCGACCATTGCAGCCGCTGCATCCGATAAATAATCCCCGTTTAAATTCATCGTAGCCAGAATAGAATATTCATCAGGACGGGTTTGAATTTGTTGGAAAATACTATCAGCAATACGGTCATTGACCATAATTTTCTCCTTCCATTTCCCATTACCATGCGTTTCCCAAATAGCATTGAGAACCCCTTCTACTTCTTTACAAATTTCAGCTTGTTTTTCCGGTGTTAAGGCATCATAACCGGGTTCAATTTGACGAGCATTGTTTTCTAAAGACAGATCAGGATTTTTCTCTTTATTTCCTAAAATCCAAGATTCCCGTTCTGTAATACATTCGTTGCGGAATTCCGTTGTTGCTAATTCATAACCCCAATCTCGGAAAGCCCCTTCGGTGTATTTCATAATATTACCTTTATGCACCAACGTCACCATTTGTTTATTTTTAGGCAGACGCAAAGCCTGATAAATGGCACGACGAACTAACCGTTGAGAACCCGTTTTACTAATCGGTTTAATCCCAATTCCAGAATCGAGGCGAATTTGTTTTTTCCCATGTTCAGGAGTCGCCGGAATTAATTCGGTATTGAGAATATTAATTAATTTTTCGGCGATTTCCGTTCCCTGACGCCATTCAATTCCTAAATAAATATCCTCGGTATTTTCCCGATAGATAATCACATCTAATTTTTCAGGGGTTTTATGAGGAGAAGGAGTTCCGGTGTAATATTTACAGGGACGAACACAGGCATATAGATCATGAATTTGCCGTAAGGCCACATTCAAAGAGCGAATGCCGCCACCGATGGGCGTGGTTAATGGCCCTTTAATTGCCACTCCATATTCCCTGATGGCGGTGGTGGTGTCTTCGGGTAAATATTGATAAGTACCGTAGAGTTCGCAGGCTTCGTCCCCAGCGTAGACTTTAAACCAGCTAATTTGACGTTTGCCGCCGTAGGCTTTAGCAACAGCCGCATTCAGAACTTTTTCTGTAGCCGGCCAGAGGTCAATTCCGGTGCCATCTCCGCGAATGAAGGGAATAATTGGATTATCAGGAACAATGGGTTCGCCGTTTTTGAAGGTGACTTTCTCGCCTGTGGTGGGTGGAGTAATCTTTTCGTACATATTCTTGACTTGAGATGTAGATAACGATGCACCTTATTTTGTCATGATTTTTTACATAAACCCCCAGGACTACCTGAAAAATTTTAGTTTTTTGGGGTAGGATTAGGATTAAGTGGTATTTTGTTTCTAATTTGTATCAGGAAATACTGACATTTGCATACTCATAGAAAATTTAATTGCAAAACCTGCATCTTGCATTATTTCTTAAGGAATTGCAAAAAAAATACAAGAAACTTTTAAAGAAAGTTAATGTTCTGCCAGGGAAAACTGTGTATGATGATGAGTAGCGAAAGTTCATGGAACTGAATTATTTTTTTCACGAACTCAAGGCAACTGTCAACAAGGGTTAAGTTAAAGATCAAATATCAAACTCGTCCTAACTGAATATTCAGAAGTCAACGCTCCCAAATCGGGAATAGCAACGGTTAAACTAGCAACCTGAAAACTAAAATGATACACATGATTTGAACATCACTAACTCAGTCATAATCGAGTTTGTAAGTTCAGTGATTCTTCAATTTTTCACCCTTCTTCATTTTTATTAACAGGCAGGATGCCTGTTCCACAATCCTAGAAAATTTCCTATCAACCTCTTATTTATTGGAGACTAGAAACAATGGAAACCACAAATACCGTTAATCACAATGTCTATCAAGATGTGTCTTCTTCAACTTTAATTAATAATCGATTAGCCGAGCAGGAAGGTGCTTTTCCCACAAATAATACGACTAAAAAATATTCAGAACACCCAAATTTATTAGAATTACCCCATTATGGATTAGAAGAATTAGGACTCAGAAACCTAGGTCATGTTTATCGCAACTTACCCATTCCTACCTTAGTTGAACATTCCATAGCTCGTGCTGAAGGCATTCTCGCAGCCAATGGATCTCTATGTGTCAAAACCGGAAAATATACCGGACGTTCACCCCATGATAAATTCATTGTCGATGAACCCGAAAGCCGGGATGAAATTCACTGGAGCAAAATGAATGTTCCTATCCCGGAATTCAATTTTGATCGTCTGTATCGTCGGGTTCGGTCTTATGTTCAAGGACGGGATTTATACATTTTTGATGGCTATGTGGGTGCTGATCCTCACTATCAATATGGTGTACGAGTCATTACAGAACGAGCCTCTCAAAGTTTATTTGCCCAACAATTGTTTATTCGCCCCACCGCCGAACAACTCAAAACCCATCACACTGATTTTACCGTAATTGCCGTTCCAGGGTTACACGCCGATCCTGAAGATGATGGCATTAATAGTGAAGCGTTTATCGTCCTGAATTTATCGAAAAAAATGGTGATCATTGGGGGATCAAAATATGCCGGAGAAATCAAAAAATCCGTGTTCTCCCTGATGAACTACTTTATGACTAAAGCCGATGTGCTACCCATGCACTGTGCCGCCAATATGGATGCAGACGGACACACCGCCCTATTCTTTGGTTTATCGGGAACCGGAAAAACCACCCTCTCGGCTGACCCCGAACGCTATTTAATTGGAGATGATGAACATGGTTGGTCAGATCATGGGGTGTTTAACTTTGAAGGCGGTTGTTATGCCAAAACCATTAAACTGCGTCGGGAACAGGAACCGCAAATTTGGGATGCGATTCGGTTTGGGTCTTTAATGGAAAACGTGGTTTTAGACCATGACACCCGTGTTCCTGATTATGATGATGGCAGCTTAACGGAAAATACCCGCGTTGCCTATCCCATCGAGTATATTCCTAATGCAGTGATTCCAGGGATTGGTCGCCATCCAAAAACAATTATTTTCTTAACAGCAGATGCCTTTGGTGTGCTACCTCCCATTGCCAAACTCACGAAAGAACAGGCCATGTATCACTTCATGTCCGGTTATACCAGTAAAGTCGCCGGAACAGAACGGGGAATTAAAGACCCAGAAGCCACCTTTTCCGCCGGATTTGGCAAATGCTTCTTACCCTTGGCTGCGTCAGTCTATGCCAAATTATTAGGGAAACGATTAGAAGAACACCCCGAAACCAACGTCTATTTAGTCAATACCGGATGGTCGGGTGGCGCCTACGGAGTCGGACAACGGGTTCCGATCTCCTATACTCGCGCTATGGTCTCGGCGGCAGTCAATGGAACCTTAGACAACGCCAAGTTCTATCCCCATCCGATTTTCAAAGTGTTAGTACCCGAAAATATCCCAGGAATTCCTTCTGAAATTTTAGATCCGGTACAAACCTGGAAGAATCCCCAAGCCTATCAAAAACAAGCCAAACAATTAGCGCAGTTATTTGTGGACAACTTCAAGAAATTTGAAGGGGTTCCTGAAAGTGTTCTGGAAGCTCAACCGAATCTTAACTAAGTTAAGCCCTAGTTAGAGCTTTAACTCTACACGCCTAAATTAATCTTTGATCTAATTTTACCCCCTGACTGTATCCAGGGGGTTTTTACTACCCTAACTTATAGCCTAACGCTATACACTAAGGACAGTTTTTAGTCCTTAAACCCTTTCACTGCTTACTGTTCCTAGTTAAGCTGTTCCCTATTTATTCTAAGATTGCGTAACGCTATCGTGCTTGCACTCTTATTGCATTCTTCTGTGAAACAACAATCCCCCGTCGAGCGCGCCGGCTTGACGGGGGATTGTCAATCAGACTTATTCAGACTTTATTCAGACTCTCTCAGAAGACGAGGGAACGAAATTTATCAAGAATTGGAAGATTTATCTGTTCTGTGTAACCGCCCCGATGGAAGACGCCGAGCCACACCAGCTATTCCTGCCGCAAAGACTAAGCCGATAATTGTTCCGGGTTCAGGAACATCTTTAGGTGGTTTGACGGTTCCGAGAGAACCACCTTTAAGCAATACCCCTGAATCATAAATCCCATCAGCGAGATCTTTAATTTTGATGCTTAAAGTATTTGTGTCGTTCTGCTTTAGCAAACCTTCAAAAGTTAGCTTTTTCGTGTAGCCATCCAGTTTTGTTACCGTACCTGGGCCAGCAGGATTGTTGATATAGTCTGGGTGAAACGGCCCACTAGGGTTACTAACAAGGTTGTTGATAGTAACAGTTTGACCGTTACTTAATTGCGCTAGGTTTACACCGTTAAGCAATAATTCAAAAGAATCATTGAAACTGGTTCCCCCATACTCGACAAACTCTTCTGAACCGAAGACATACTCGAAATATATCTTGTTTACGGTGCTGTCAGCGTGAAAGCTGATATCAAATTTAGCCAAGTCATAACTACCAGGAGTATCACCGAATAGCCCAAAATTTGTGCTTAAATCAGGGTTATATACGCTGCTGCTGTTCACTCCGGGTAAGTCTACTACTCTCCCAGTGCTCATCACAATCCCAGATTTCAACCCAAATGGATCATTTTGGAACAAGCCAAAAGCATCGGCGTTTCCGGTGATACTGGTGGAAAAATTACTTAAACCATTGGTGTTTCCTAAAAGGGCATTCAGCAAAGCAGAAGTATTATTATTTTGAGTCACGGTAAAAGCTGATGCTGGTGCTTCAATCATACCGAGAGCGGCAATAGCAGTAATAACGGTAGAAATTTTTTGGAATCGTTTCATTTTTTCCCTCTGGTTAATCTAAATCAGATTTATCAGTCAAATCGATCAAGTACCAACATCAACCAAATCAGTGATGTTGGCTAAGTAATTTTCAGATAAACTGATGATAATTTTCTGGAACTTATTAACAGTTTCTTGTCTTGTTGCCTCTTAATGTTAAGCAAGCATTCTCTTCACTGTCAATAGCTCTTCAGCAACTTTACGAGAACTTTAAATATCTGATCGAAATATAGGACTAAATTCGGCAAAAATTGCCGGGTGAATCTTAGACTAACTTTACAAACGTACCTATCCCTCTTCTGTAATGCTAGTAGACAGCACGACCCAGTTGCTGAGTTGGAGGTTATAGCGTTGGTATTGGACTCATAGTCAACCAGAACATGACGGCTGCACAATTGAGGCAATAAAACTTGTTTTTTTGACAGCCCTCAAATCGTAATGTAACAATTGAAAGTAGAGAATATTGTGAATCAGGGTCAATGGTTTCCTGTTAAGTTTTGTTGTCAGTCGAAACTTAATTGTAAGTTTGGTTAAATTTTATGTGCAAAGGAATAAGAATGTTTTTAAAATCCAAAGAAATTCATTTGAAATGCACCCATTGTTCTCAGATTACCGCTTATCAAAAAGCATCCATTGTCTGTCCTCTGTGTGGTGGAACCATTCTTCAAGCCGAGTATGATCTTGAAGAGTTAGTTCATTGTCATTGGAAAGACAAACTTTCCACTCGTTACCCCAGTTTGTGGCGCTATCACGAACTTTTACCTTTATTTGATTCCAATCATATTGTCACCCTAGGAGAAGGTTGGACACCCTTAATTCAGGCCCAACGCTTCGGAAAGTTAATCGGTTTAGATTATCTTTATATTAAGGATGAACGTCAAAACCCTACAGGTTCCTTTAAAGATCGACAAGCTTCCGTGACCATTTCGGTGATGAAGGAACAGGGAATTAAAGAAATGGTTTTAGCCTCAACCGGAAATGTGGCTATTTCCTATTCAGCTTATGCAGCTAGGGCGGGAATTAAACTTTGGGCGTTTCTGTCAGGTTTAACCCCCGATGAAAAAATCCGAGAAATTCAATTATATGGTGCAGAAGTCGTTAAAGTCCCTGGAACCTATGATCAAACCAAACAAGTCGCTGCGGAATTTGCCCAAAATCAGGGGATTTTTTTAGATAGTGGCTTGAAAAGCTTTACCAGTGGGGAAAGCATGAAAACAATGGCCCTGGAGTTAGGCGAACAACTGCACGGACAAGCCCCAGACTGGTTTATTCAGGGGGTGAGTGGAGCCATGGGGCCCATTGGAGTGGTTAAAGGTTTTGAGGAAATGATGGCGTTAGGAATGGTCGATAAAGTGCCCCGTTTGGGAATGATTCAATCCTCCGGTTGTAACCCGATGGTACAAGCTTTTGAAAAAGGTGAACGGGAAGCCATTCCGGTTACAGACCCAAAAACGGCGATCGCCACCTTAGCAACAGGAAATCCGGGTTTTGCCTATAGCTGGCTTTATGATTTAATGCAGAAATATGGGGGAGCGATGGAACAAGCAACGGATGCTGAAGCCTATACCGTGACTCGACTGTTAGCCCAAACCGAAGGAATTTCTGTGGAACCTGCCACGGCTGTTGCTTTTGCTGGGTTAATCAAACTGGCTCAACGGGGAATCATCCAACCTCAAGAACGAGTGGTGATTAACTGTTCGGGTCATACCTATCCGGTTGAAGAACAGATTTTAACCGAGGAATTTGCACCAGAAGCGTCAACCCAGTTTAAGTGGTAATCAAATCTTGTTGAGATTCTGATTCTAAGCTAAAAAAATTAGGATCTTGATCCGCAATTAAAGCCGTCGCTGCCATTCCCGTATGTACCGTACATAATGTCCGAAAGGGATCCATAATCGGGTCAATGGCAATAAATAAAACTAAGGCGGCTTCTAAGGGTAATCCCAAAGGTCTAAGAACAACATTCAGGGTCGTTAAGGTCACAATTCCGGTCGCCCCTGAACTGGCCATTCCAGCAAAAATCGAACCGACAATGATAATGGCTAACCCCGATACACCAATCGAAATTTGATACAGTTGGGCAACAAAGATACTCGCCAAAGTGAAATAAACCACTTGACCAAAACGACCGACCGTGATCCCCAAAGGAACAACTAAGTTTGTGGTTTGTAGAGAAAATTTTAAACCCTGACTCATGGTAGAAATCATTGAGGGTAAACACGCTAAAGCATTTGTGGTTGCTAAGGCTAAAATTGTGGGTTCTTGAGCCATGGAGAAGACATAACTTAATGGACATCGAGATCGCACCCAAATCAAAATGGTACTCACGGCATAAATTAATAAATAGGTAAAAACAGCCACCGCAATAAAATTCACCATGGCAAACACAACGTTTAATCCGGTGTGAGCAATTTGAGCCGATAGTAAACCATATAAACCAAACGGCAGCAGCAAGGTTAACCAACTAATCCATTTATTAAAGGTGCGATAAATAATTTCTAAACCATCTAAAAAAGCCTGAGATGCAGAGGTGCTATCTTGAACCATTCCCAAAGAAATCCCAAAAATAATCGAGAAAAATAAAACCTTTAATGTATCCCCTTTACTCAGGGCATCAAAAATATTATCGGGAATCATACTGATCACAAAACTCCCTAATCCAGGCTGATTTTTTAAGGGAGGTAAAGGTTGATTTAATGCGACTTCTAAATCAATTCCTGATTTATTCACTAATATTCCCAGGTTTTGTAGGGTTGTTGTACTTAAACCTGTTCCCGGTTTTGTGATTCCAGCAACTAATATTGCAGTTACGGCAATGAATACCATTAACACCGGAAAGATAATCATAATGCGTTTGATGGATTTTGTCGCATTATTAGAAGCCATAAGTCGCCCAATACTCATTGTAATTGCTGAAATTAAAATCGGCAAAACACACATTTTAAGCAAGCTTAAATACATCTGACCAATGGGTTCAAGTTGAAAAGCCAGGGACGGTTTTAACAATCCTGTGGCAATGGAAAAAATAATGCTAATTAGCAGGAGCCAAGGATTCTTTAAAATATTAATAACCTGAGATCTCAAACTCTTTTTTTTTGATAACTTCATGGGTAGACTCTCCTGTGTCCCATTATTAATTCCTCGAATTTAGGATTCCTGCTTAAAAATATCTGGATATTTATTAATTAACTGTTCAACAGTATAGTTTAAGTTATTGAGATCCAGATAAGTATTGACAAACGCTAGGAAATGGTCATAATCCCAGGGAATAACCATCGCCAGTGCATCCTTAGTATCCGTGAGAGCGACGGTTTGAATATCTAAAGCTGAATCAGGTTGAGCGAGTACAATTTTTTTCACTTCTAATTCATCTCGATAAGCAGCTAGGACTTCTCCTTTTTTCACCGCTTCTACAACGTCATCCCAAGTTTCAAATTCAACGACTTGAGCCTGGGGAAACCGAGTTTTGGCAAAAAATAGCGCATATTGAGTTCCCTTAATCACTCCCAATTTTCCATCTAAATTTTGAATAACTTCTTCAGGACGTTTATTTTGAGCTTTCTTCGCTAATTCTAAACGATTCACCAACAATCCTTGACGCATACTGACATAAGGAGAAGAAAACAGCACTTTTTTAGCCCTTGCCATACTAATACTTAATTTCGAGATGCCAATATCGGCTTTGTGCTGATACACTAAATCTACAACTTCATTAAAAACTTTTGCCGACCGATCAAATTTAACTTTAACCCCTAATTCTGTGGCAATGGCTTGACCTAAATCAATATCTAATCCGGTTAATTTACCCTGGGAATTCTCGCTAAAAAAGGGCGGGTTATCCGTTCCTAAAACCGCAACAACCAGTATCCCTCGATCCAAAATTCCTTGAATATCGGGAGGAAGATTAGAGGAAGAATTTAGAGGAGTTGATACAGGAGTCCAGGCAGTCAATAGAGAAGAATTATTGAGAGATTTTAATGTTTCTTGACCTACAACCCCATCCGCCAATAATCCCATACTAATTTGAAAATTATAGACAGCTAATTCAGTTGTTTGATCGTAAATCCCATCAATTGGCCCTGTAAAATAACCATTTTGCTTGAGTTGCTTTTGCAATTGTTTAACCGCAGTTCCGTAGGTTCCTAAACTGAGTTCTGGATTTGATTCAGGGGGTTTTGCAGCCGGATTATTGGGGGATGAAGAGGGGACGGTTACTAACGTTGTTGTTTCCCGGATTGTGGCTGGAGCTTGATGAGTTTGAGAGAATGAAGTTAGGGATGGAAACAAAATCCCAATTCCTACCACTATGATGAAGAAAACATTAAGAATTTTCCCTTTAAATATTTTATGGAATCGAGCTTTCAATGATAATCACCCTCCTGGTATCGATATAGCACCCCTGAAATATCTCATTGTTAGTATAGAAGGATACCTATGAAGAAATTTCCCTAGGTTGAATTTGATGCCTCTAAACTATATCTTAACTTCTAAGGCGACCTTACTTGATCAGTATCGATTCATTAAACTTATTTTAGGGTTACACACATTCATGAATTAGGTACTATATTTTACAGAGCCCCACCAACTCCTGCATCTACATTCAAACTCTTCCGTTAGAACACCGTAACTTGATCCATCATCCCAATCTAGTCAACATACTAGGAATGGAATTTTTTTAATCCACCCTATCCTATCGCCAGATCATCATGAAAGGAATTCACAAAAATCAGGGAATCGAAACCAGCATCAGTTTAACAACTCTGCTTACAGGTTTTATTCTGTTAATGATCAGTTTTACTACAGCAATTGTTTATTTTTCCTGGTACTTTACTTCTAAAAAAAATATCGATCAGATTGTGACTCAAATTAATGAAGAAATTGCCCTATCAACCTCTAAAGAATTTGCCGATTTATTTCAAGATGTATCCTATACACAAGATTTAATCGGGAGTACCATTACTCGAAATTTAATTGATATTAATGATCCACAACAACGAGATAAATTTTTTCTCAGTGTTTTGCAATCTAATCCAAATTTTAGTTTTGTTCAGTTTGCCTATCCTAATGGTAATTATGTTGGCGCACAACGTTTATCTGTAGGAAATGATCGGTCTAAACTAGATCCTCAAGACTTATTAAAACTTCATTTTCGTCAATGGTATCCCGATGAAAAATTAGCAGTAAAAACTACGGATAGTTATCAATTAATAGGAAAAGATCTCCAATTTATAGGAACAACTCAAATTGAAGAACCGAATTGGTATGCTCCTCATCGCCCTTGGTATCAAGATGCTTTGAAAACACCGGGTCAAGCGGCTTGGACAGTTTATGTTTATCGTTCAACCAATACACCAGGGATTGATTCTAATGTCACCCTTTATCAAGGAGATGAATTGTTAGGAATTATTGGTGTCGGTTTTGAACTCAAACAAATTTCTCAACGTTTAAAGGAACAACAAAAAGGACGTAGAAATATTGATGTTTTCGTCATTAACTCTAAAGGGGAAATGATTGCTTCTACTGATCCCAATGAACATAATCCCATTCAAATTAAAGGTCAAGATCAACCTCAACTCAAGCTATTAAAATACTCTAAAAATCCTGCTTTTCAGCTTGCTGTCAAAACTATAGAAAAACGGGGAATTGACTTAAAAATGGTTAGATACCCTCAACAGTGGGGTTACGAAGATCCCCAAACCCACAAATTTTATTATATATCATTGACTCCCATGAATAAATTAGATTGGTTGGTGGGAACAGTTATTCCTGAAGATAAATATATGGATCAAATTAAAAGAAACAATAAAATTTTATTGGTGTTTATCACCACATTAATTATTGGAACGACGGCTTTAGGAATTGTTATCAGTGATCGATTTTTTGTTAAACCGATTAAACAGATTCAGAAAGTAACCTATCGCGTTGAAAATGGGGATTTAGAAGTGGCAAAACTGGAGATTCAAACCTGTCAAGAATTAGAAGTGTTAGCCCAGGCGATTAATAAGATGATTGTGGGACTGCGAGAACGAGAACGAGAACGGGATATTTTTGGCCGTGTGGTTTCGCCAGAAGTGCGAGAAAAATTATTACAAGGTCAATTACAATTAGGAGGAGAACTCTGTTGGGTATCGGTTTTATTTAGTGATATTCGCAATTTTTCTACCCTATCGGAAGAAATGAAACCGCAGGAAGTTGTAGCATTTCTCAATGAATATTTAACGGAAATGACCGCAGCTATTCGTCCTTGGGGAGGATATGTAAATAATTTTATTGGCGATGCAATTGTGGTAATTTTTGGAGCACCCTTATCCCCAGCAGAAACAGAATGGCGGTCAGTGGCCGCTGCATTAACCATGCGTGAACGTTTGGGAGAATTGAATCAACGGCGCATTCAACGGGGGGAAGTACCCATTCATGCGGGAATTGGCATTAGTAGTGGAGAAGTGGTTGCGGGACAAATTGGCTCTTTAGAACGGTTATTATATACGGTGATTGGCGATGCGGTGAATGTGGCGGCACGTTTGGAAACCTTAACTAAAGAATATCCTGAATATAATATTTTAATTAATGAATCAACGGCTGCTGCTATAGAAACTCATCAAGATATTATTTTGAAAAGTTTAGGGGAAGTCAAAGTTAAAGGTCGTAAACAACCTGTAGAAGTTTATGCGGTTTTAGAGTGGAAAAAAGTAGAAGTTTCTCCTCCCATTCCTACAGAAATCATGAATTAACCTTTAATTAGAAACACAACCGTAACATATAAAATCGCCATTAGCAATTGGACAACCATTACCGGAATCCCATACCGAAGAAAGGTTTTAAACGAAATGGTTCGTCCATGTTGTTCAGAAATTCCCGCCGCAACAATATTAGAAGAAGCCCCCACTAATGTGCCATTTCCTCCTAATGTTGCTCCATACATCATTGCATAAAATAGTGGTAATACTTCCGGGGGAAACTGTCCGTTAAAAGCAGGGTCAAGCACTTCTGCGCCCACAAATCCCACATTAACTAAATATTGCTTTAACAAAGGAACCATCGCCACAACTAAGGGAATATTTGGCACAACACTAGAAATAATTCCTACTGTTAATAATAGTAAAATTGAACCCAGAGCGATATTTTTTCCTAAAATAATTGCTAGAAGTCCTGATAAACTGTTAATGACTCCTGTTTTTTCTAATCCTCCAATTAAGACAAAAATTGACATGAAGAAAATTAAGGTACTCCAGTCTAAATCCCGCAAAATATGATTAACCGTATCAATTTTACTGTGATGGGCTAACATTAAGGCTAAAGCGGCTCCTAATAACGCCACCGCCGCCGGAGAAATGGGAACGGGTAGGGTTTCTCCAATGACAAAAAACGTTAAAACAAAAGCCATAATTAATCCCCCCATTGCTAAAGTTCGAGGATGATTAATTTGCGGATGGGGTAAATCTTCTAAATGTTCAAATTTAGTATTCCAGGTTTTACGAAATAAAATAGGCAATAAAATCACCACGCTAACAACTGCTAATGCTCCTCCAATACTCAAGCGTTGTAGATAATCTACGAAGCTAATATTAATCGAATCTCCGACAATAAATGTGGCTGGATCTCCCACTAAGGTTAATAATCCTGAACTATTGGCAATGAAAACCATTAAAATTAATAAAGGGACAAAATCAATGCCTACATCCTGAGCAATGGGAGGAATTAAAGGTGCTAATAACATTACCGTTGTGGCGTTGGGTAACATAGCACAAATGGGGGTAGTTAACGCTACTATTCCTAATAGTAATCGTTTCCCTTCTCCCTTGGCTAACCAAATCATTTTAACCGCTAAATACTCAAAAATTTTAGTGGGTTCAAAGGCTCTAACTAAAATCATCACGCCAAAAAACAAAGCTAAAGTTGCATAACTACGACTAATATAGTGAACAGCTTCAGTTAAACTCATGACGTGGAAAAAGATCAGGAGGAGAGATCCTAAAAATGCTGCAATGGTGAGGTGTAACCACTCTCCCATGATCAGAATAATAACTCCGACAAAAATACTTCCAGCAATTAAAGAATCCAGTGTTTCTAGTGATAACATTTGTTTTAAATAAATAGAGATTTTACCAGCAGATTACTCATAATTTTAAACAAATTACCTCCTGTTGATAGGATTAATGAGCTTGTTTTTTTGATGGGGAAACAAGATTTAACTCAGCTTTAAAATTAATAGGATTTGATAAAGTTGGAGTATCGAGTTTACCTGTAATTTCTTTTTCTTTAAATATACCTTCTAAAGTCAATATATTCAAAGAATTTAAGGAATCATTTGCACAAACAAAGAATGGATTTAAAGTTCCTGATATGTTCATTTTATGATCCTTAAGGTTGCCCTGTAATTGAATTTTATCTCGATTATGTTCAGCATTTTTTAACCCTAAATTTGCAAAAACATAAATTCCTGATTGCTCTATTTTTAAAACTAGATCTCGATTTTTTAAACATTGAGGAGGGTTTTCTAGTTCGATGGTATAGTCACCCCCAAGACTAACGGGTGCTTTTAATTGCTTTTCTCCATAGGCTGTGACAGCTTGAAAAAGTAGAAAGACCGCAGCAGTCATAGCCCCATAAAATGCTAAGGATTTGGCGTGAAAATGTTGGTGCATAATATTGATCAAAGTTAAATTTTAGGTTAGGTATTGATGGGTTGTTGTAATAAAGATGTGATGTGTGATGTCACTTGAGAATAGCTCCGAGTAATTAGTAATGATGAATGACAATCTTGAGCTAATTGATCGGTATAACGTCCTAAAGTTTGCCGTTCAATTCCCCAAGTCCGACTGGTTCCTACAATGGTTAAATCTACGGTTCTTGAAGCTTCAATCACCGCTTGAATGGGATAAGTCTCTTCGGCTCGAACCAGTTGTACACGGGCTTGAATTGGGGTCGGTAAGGAATCAATTGTATTTCGTAATTCATAACTTAATTCTTCTCCAGGTTCGCTGAGTATTACTAAAATCTTTAACTGACGATTGGGGTCATTAAATAGCATTCTCAGAGCTAAGGTTAACCCTAAATCATCATGAATATTAGACGCATAGGCTACTAATAAAGACTGAAGTTGGGGCTGCTCTTTGTTTACAAATACGGCAACATCCGCCGGGGAGGTATTCAAAATTTTACCGACTCTTCCTCCTAAACGATTGTCACTAAAGGCAGGACGATGCCAACCCACTAAAATTAAATTAGCTTGATCGGCTAGGGCAATTTCTCCCGTTTCTTTAGCGACATCATGGGCAATGCGAATAATAGGATAAACTCCTTGTCTGAGTTCCGGGGGTTCTAAACTTTCAATTAATTCTTCTAAGCGTTTTTGTTGTTCAGAAATCAAACGATTTGCTTCATCGGGGGTGCTTTGAAATAAATAATCTTCTTCTAGTTCTACTAAACTTAACGGATGAACGACCGCAGGAGGTTTTCCAGCAATGGCTAAGGCTAATTGTAATAATCCTTTTTGAGTGTTGGGATTGGCAACGGGAACCAAAACTCGATAGGATGGATTGATGGGTTGAGGACTAATGGCTTGAGGTTCAGGTTGAATCAAATCCAGTTTAATTAATTCTTTAGGATAGGTTCTTTCTAATAACGGTGAGGTCATAAAGGTTGTCACTAAAGCCATAATCACTAACATGGTGAATAGCAAGGGTGAAATTACCCCAAAACTTAAACCAATATTTAAAACAATCAGTTCAGTTAATCCCCTCGTATTCATTAACCAACCTAAAGCAGAAGCTTCTCGTTTATTAATGCCACTCACTCGGGCTGCGACATAAGTTCCCACATATTTTCCTGTAATGGCAACCACAATCACTAACCCGCATAATAACCATAATTCAGGACGATTGAGTAAGCCAATTTCTGTGCGTAATCCACTGTAAGCGAAGAAAATCGGGAGTAAGAAAATTAGAACAAAATCTTCTGTTTTTTCGGCGATTTCTCGGATTAAACCCGGATCTTTTGGCATGACTGCACCGACTAAAAAAGCCCCAAAAATTAAGTGAATTCCAATCAGTTCTGTAATTAATGCCGATGCTACCACTCCCATATAAATCCAAGCTAAAACCCATTGAGTGAGTCGTCCTCGGCGTTTATAATGAATGGAGAGTTTTTGTAAGAGCCAGCGTCCACCTGTTGCCATTAAAGTAATATAAAGAATTGAGGCCATAATGGTAGGAAATGCCCCGGATATACTATTGGTTCGGGTAACGGCGATCGCTAAGGCTAATAAACACCAGGCGGTGACATCATCTACGGCGGCACAAGTTAATGCTAAGGTTCCTAAACGGGTTCCTTGTAAATTATTTTCTGTAATAATTCGAGCTAGAACGGGAAAGGCAGTAATCGATAATGCTGAACCTAAAAATAAAGCAAAGGCTGTAAATGAAACACTATCGTTAGAAACAATCGGATACAGAATTAACGCCGAAGAAATGCCTAATGAAAAAGGAACAATAATACTAACATGAGAAACTAAAACTGCCGTTTCTATCTGTCCACTTAAATATTTAGGGTTTAGTTCTAACCCAATTAAAAACATGAAGAAAATCAGTCCAATTTCTGATAAAACATTTAAGTAGGATAAGGTTTCAGCCGGAAATAAAGCCGCCATCGCATCAGGGGCTATTAACCCTAATAAAGATGGCCCTAGCATAATTCCGGCAATAATTTCTCCAATGACTAAGGGTTGTTTAATGGCGCGACAAGCTAACCCCATTAATCGAGATAACCCAATCACTATTAAGACTTGCAAAAGAACTAAAATTGCAGGGTGCATAGTCAGCCTCAAATTGGAACAAAAAGAAAGTTAACAGGGATTAAGGATTAACCCCCGCACTCGTTAAATTTGTGGATAACCGATTTATGCTTTGATTCCCCAAAATCGGTAAACCTCAACACTCAGCCATCTGCATGACTATCGTACACCTTGGAAAGTGTGTCTTACCTCACGATTCAACACTCATAGGTTGAATGTTATTAAATAACAGAGCCTCGTTTTTTAGAATCCTGGTGAAGGCGATGACAAAAATTTTGCCACTCAACAGTCTTCTCTCACAGCCGACGGGGTTAGCTGACGGGCTAGGACTGAGAGATGTCCTTCTCGACAATAGTAAACAATCAAGATAAGCCCCTAAAAATGGTTCCCCCGTTCCAACTCCATTAAAAAAGAGTGGATTAGGCTGACTGACTCTACTTAAAAAGTCACCATACCATATTAATTGAATTTTGTCTATTCCTACTGATCAAAAATGCCCTGAACTCTACATTCAAGGCACTAAGGGTTCAATTAATTCGATGAAGTTAAGATAAAATCCGTTCAACCGTGGCGCGATAGGAATTGCTATCTAATCCATCCCCAGAATTAATAATACTTGGATCTAACAGTTGTTGCATGGCAGAAATGCGATCGCGGGTAGCGGGATGAGTGCTGATAATCGTTGGAGGAGACCCACTTTTTAATAATTTTGCCATAAAATCAACGGCTCCTCGTGGAGCATAACCTGCACGAATTAAAGTTGCTAAACCCATGCGATCAGCTTCATATTCAGCTTCACGACTTTTAGGACGGTTTAAGGCCAGTTCTACCCCAATTTGAACTAATTTATTTCGATCTACTCCGGCGACGGTCGCTACCCCCGCAGCAACAGCAGCTTGGCGCATTTGTTTAATCGCATGACGACCCCCAATATGTCCGATTTCATGGGCCATGACACTGGCTAATTCCGCTTCATTATCGGCGGCGGCAATTAACCCAGTATGAATATAAACAAACCCCCCCATTGTGGCAAAAGCATTGATATTACGATCCTCAATCACTTGAAATGTATAGGGAAGATTGGGGCGATCGCTGGCTTGGGCTAAACGTTGACCAATTTGATTAATATAGTTTTGAGCTTCTGGGTTCCGAAATAATTTAACTTGCTTGGTGAGTAATTCTTCATTAATTTGCTCTCCAATTGCTACTTCTTGACGGGCTGATAAATTCGATAATTGGATAATTTGAACTCCCCTAAAAATTAACTCTGGTAACGGAATTGCCCAACTATAGCAATCCTAAATAGGTTGTGGCAAAATCCCGTACATAAAAAGCTTGGGAAAATCAAAAATTTGCCCCTGAGCAAAAAACTCAAATAGCCACTTAACTACTTTAAAAGATGGGCATAAATGATAGAATTTTCTCACGAAATTTTTGGTTTGTAACCAAATATCTTCAACCGGATTTTGCTCCGGCGCATTAGGAGCAAAATTTACACAAGTAATCCGCCATTCTTCTTCCGATAAATTTTGATTAACTTGAGTTAAGTAATCTCGAAAGTTTTGAGAACAATGATAAGTGGCATTGTCCCAGACTATAGCCAACCTTTTCCCCGGATTTTGCTGTTGTAAATACTGGAGAAAGTCTACGGTATTTTCTGTATTGCCCGCCGCATAACCTTTGATAATAAATTCTTTCGTTTGGTAATCTAAAGCTCCATAATAAGTTTGCCTTTCTTTTTGATTTTTGATGGGAATTTCTATTCTTCGATCCGTCCTTCCCCAAACATACCCTAAAATATCTCCCCAAAGAAGATGACATTCATCAATCATAAACACTGTCAGCTTTCCCGCCCCTATTTCCTCTTTCCAACTCGCTAACTTTTTTTCAATTTCTTCCTTTTTCTCTTGGACTAACTGCTCATTTTTAGCCGGATTCTTTTTTTGGCTTTTTTTCCAACTGATGCGAGCCTCTTCCAGCAAGCTATAATAACTTTGATGGGATTGAAACACGACTCCATACTCCCTTTCTAACAAAACTTGTAAATCAGACAATCTTAACCAATCTCTTTCCCTTAATTCTTCAATAATTTTCTGTTTGTCTTCAGGGCTTAGATAACCTTTCCTTCCTTTATATTGAAGTTTTAAACTGTCTACTCCTTCCACAAGCACCCGATTTTTCCATTGGCTAATAAATCCTTGAGAAACTTGTAATAAGTCTTGAATTTCCCGGTAGGCTTTACCTTGTAATTTGAGTTTGACAGCGATCGCTCTTTTAATTTCTCTAGGATCTTTTGTCTGATTGATAAAATCGTCTATTTCGTCGATTATATTCATTTTCCGTTGCCAGCTTTGGGGGATTATTGCTAACCTTACATTTATTATAACTCATTTGGAAGTGCTATAGCAACCGTTGAACTTAATAAAATACTGAGGGTAACGGTTATTGAAATCAAAGGATACAACCAACGATGGCGCAAAGATCGGGTCATTGCAAAGCGTTTTAACATAGTGAGTGTGTGTGAGAATTCACAGGTTAGAGGTAGAAAATAAAAGTGGGAGTAGGCTTAAGCTCATAGACGCAGATTATAGAAACCGGGTTTCTAACCGTTATCTGTGAGTCTCCATCAAATTTTATGAAGAAACCCGGTTTCTGAGCTAAACTGACCAAGTAGCTAAATAAGCATCATTTCCCCCTAATGGATTAGGATTAATAGCATTAGTTGTTGTGGGAACAGAGGGTTGTGTTACCGTCCCAACAATCACCGCTTGACCCTTCGCAACGGTAAAACCATTTATAGTTCCTTTAGCGCCATCTGCATCACTTGTTTGGGTTAAGGGAGTCCAGAATTTTCGGACGGTATAATCGGAGGATAATCCTAATACTGCCATTTCTCCCAAGGTATAAGCACCAACGGGTTGACTATTAATGGTTTTAGTCGGACGATTTTGCAATTGAAATGCAGAAGATCCGCCTATATATACGTTACCAAATTCATCAGCCGTGATGGAATTCGGGGTAAAACTATTTGCTCCTGTGTTAGTTCGGGTGACAATAAATTGACCTTGATCTATTGTTCCCGTATTGGGATTAATTTTGCTATGGAATGTGAAAGAGCCTGCACCTGCACCGGAGAAATTATTAAAAGAATCTACATTAACCAGAGTGGTTAAAGGTTGGGTAATATTTTGACCATTGCGTTGAAAAACATTATTTCCGCCGTCGGTTCTTCCTAGGAAATAAAGTCCACCATCTTGACCAATAGTAATGCGTTCTCCCCGTGTATCTGCACCTAAATTTTGTCCGGTGACTTCAGCCGCAGTAAAGTTCCAGGTTTTCCATAATAAATTCAAGGAAGAATCAAACCCTCGTAAAAAGGGAGTTTGTAAGATACTGCTAACTTGATTATATCCCGTAACAAAGACTTGTTTTGTGGTAGGATCAATCGCAATATCCGCCGGATTAACATTAGTTCCTGTTAAGGTCGCACTCGTTAATAAGGTTCCCGTTGGACTCCATAATGTTACGGTATCGGTACTATTATTTAAGGTGGCAACTGTGCCATCATTTGCGATCGTTACTCGATTAAAACTGCCGGGTTGTTGCCATAAAACCGTATTAGCAGTAGGATTATAAACTTTAATTCCAAAATCCCCAACGGCGACAATTTCCCCACTATCTCGATCCACATCTAAATCATTAACAAGACCACCTAATGGGGTAGTTGATAAGGGGGAAGTATTGCCATTTTGTAAGCGTTGAATTTCTCCCACCCCGTTAAAATTACCCGCCACAATAATATTATTATCAACGGGCGAAATTTCTACTGATGCTGCACTATCACTTCCCGTTGTTCCCAAATAAGTTGCACTATTTAAGAGGAGATTATCGCTGGGATCATTATCAACAATTTGTAAGGTAGCTGTGTTTTGGGTTCCTAATGTTGCTGTTCCTGCGGTTAGAGTTAAGCCTAAATTAATAGTTTCTGTCGGTTCAAAAGCTGTATCATCAATCACCGGAATTGTAATTGTTTTTGAAGCGATATCTCCATCAGCAAATGTCACCGTTAAGGGAGTATTGTTATAATCTGAAGCAGCCGTTGCAGTTCCATCCGTTGGGGTAATTTGTGCTGTCACTAATCCGCTACTTCCTCCCGTGCGGTTAATCGTAATTCTGTTAATAGGTGTGCCATTTTCATTCACACTAAAATTTGCACGACTAAAGGAAATAATACCCGAATTTGCAATATCATTTTCTACAATTGTAACCGTAGAAGTGGCTGGCGTTCCTAATATTGCTCCTCCGGTAATATTACTCAAACTTAAATTAAAGGTTTCATTGCCTTCGACTAAAGTATCATCAAGGATATTCACCGTAAAAGTTTGATTAGTTTGTCCCGCAGCAAAGGTTAATGTTCCTGATGTTGCAGTATAGTCATTTCCGGGGATCGCATTTCCATCACTTGTGGTATAATTAATCCCAACAATTCCATCGGTTCCAACCGTTCTATTAACAGTAACGGTAGCAGTTCCCGCATTTTCATTAATATCAATGTTGCCAATACTAAACGCTAAGGTTCCAGGGTTTGTTAAGACATCATTGTCTAAAATTGTTAAGGTTGCAATCGATTGAGTTCCTAATACAGCATCCCCAATAATATTACCCAAACTTAAAGCAATCGTTTCATCTCCTTCAACTACAGCATCATCAACAATAGGAATGGTAACAATTTTAGGTGTTATATCTCCATCAGCAAAGCTAACAGAAATGGGGCTATTATTATAGTCATCGGGTGCGGTTGCTGTACCATTATTAAGGTTAACTGTAACTCCCACATTTCCCACACTATTTCCTGTCCGAGTTACACTCACATCGACTTGAGGTGTGCCATTTTCATTAACACTAAAGTTAGCCGCACTAAACCCTAAGACACTCAGAGGTGCTGGTGAGGGTGTGGGTACAGGGGTGGGGTCAGGGGTGGGACTCGGCGTTGGTATTGGGGTTGGTGATGGCGTTGGTGAGGGTGTAGGTACAGGGGTGGGGTCAGGGGTGGGACTCGGCGTTGGTATTGGAGTCGGTGATGGAGTTGGTGAGGGTGTGGGTACAGGTGTGGGGTCAGGTGTGGGACTCGGTGTTGGTATTGGAGTCGGTGATGGAGTTGGTGAGGGTGTAGGTATTGGGGTTGGGTCAGGGGTTGGTGATCGTGTAGGATCAGAACCGTTAAAAATAAAATCATCCGAACTGAGACTATTGCTATTTACATTTTTGAGAATTGCCAAATATTCATTAGAATTTTTATCTTGAATAATCGTATCATTTGCATAGTTTCCAGTTCCCTGAGTAATATTCAAATCACTAAAGGTCAAATTTTCTAATAATCCAATAGAATCTTGATTGAACGTAAAATCTTCAACAATATCAGCCTCAGTTATCGTAAATCCTCCCATCGTTTTACCCATATAAAATCGATCATTTCCCTCTCCACCTGTTACCATATCTGCACCCAAATCTCCATAAAGAATATCATCTCCTAAATCACCGAATAATTGATCATTACCATCTCCACCCGTAACGAAATCATTCTCTTTTCCCCCATAAATTCTATCGTTATCCTGATTTCCAAATAATGTATCTGCACCGCGATCACCCAATAAAAGATCATCTCCTTGATCACCAAAAATTAGATCAGAATCTTGACCCCCTGCTAAAGTATCGCTATCTTGACCACCATAAAGGCTATCATTTCCTTGATTACCAAAAATTTGATCGGCTTGTTGATTTCCTCCTAAAATATCATTCCCTTCTAAACCATAAACCGTATCATTTCCACCCAAAGCAAAAATATTATCCTGAAAGATTGTACCCATAATTAAATCAGCATTAGCGGTGGGTAAAGAATTTATTTCAGGAGTTGAATTTCTTCCCAGAGGAAGATTAAACCCTAACGAAGAAGATAAGGGTTGAGGATCGGGAACACTAACCAAAAACGGACTGAAGAGTAAATTTCCTGAATTAAAAGTGTCAAGACTCATAATCGAATTTTCCTCTCAAAGACTCAGAATGCCTATACCATTTATTCGAGATTCATCCTATTAATCAGGAAAATATTTAATTCAACTTGATTAAGAATATAAATAAGTAAAAATCCGTTAAATCCTCAGCTAGAGAGGGATCTACAAAAGTTTAAAGATGAGTTGTTGCGATCAAAAGTTACACAAATTAAATTATACTTTAAGATAATAATTAGGTTTTAAACGTGATTTAATATACATCATTTTTTGAGCTAACCGTATTTTTAAGGATACTGAGTTATCAATTGCATTGCCTATTCCTCAAAAATACTGATTTTATTAACCCTTTGTCTCAAAACTTGCTACTGATGACTGATAACTGATAACTGGTGACTGATAACTGATAAAATATAATCTTAGTGAAAGTCAGTCGTAAAACAATGATTAAACTTGATAGCAATCAATCCAGTTTAGAAAAACCAAGTTGGCAAAGTCAGTTAGATCGGTTTGTGGAAGCTCATCGCCCGGAATTAGCAGCTTTAGCTTGGGGTTTGCGTTTACAGTGGGGTGAACAACCCGATACCCTAGGAATTGATCTCAAACCCACCCCCCATTTTGTTCCTTGTCCGAAATCTGCTATTGAACAACTCAATGTAAGTGTTGAAAATCGTTTGCAAGAACTCTTAGGAATTGTAGATGGATATCAACCGGAAAAAGAAGTGATTTTGATAGGAATTGGTTTTGATCGTGTCAAATTAATTTATTTTGAATCTAATCCCACTCCCCCTGATTGTTTTGAACAGATTGGAAAAGATGTTGATACATTATTAAAAGAGTTAGAAGATTCTATGAATCAAATGATAAAATTGTAGAAATTAATCGGGTTTTTGGTGTGTTTCTTCTTTCTTTTACCCCAGATATTAAAAATAATCGTCTAATTTTTATTAATTTAAACTGCTATTTTCGCTTATAAATGGTTTCTACGGTTTAATTTCAAAATTAATACGACGATAGACTTCAGCCACCGGAAATTCCACATTTAAGCTATGGAGACGAATTGACTGATCCAAACGATCATAAACCTGCCATTGCCAGCGATCATTGCTGTTGTGTTCAAGATTGTAATATTGCTCAACATCGAACACCTCACAGAAGATTAGCTCAATATATATAGGTATTTGCCCTAACATGAACAATTATTAGCTTTTTAGCTACTGTTGCTCTCCCTTCAGTTGCCAGAAGTAGGATCTTCCGGCGAGAGCAGCCTAACCTATGCCTAGGGAGTTAAATTTTTGGCAAAATCTAAAATATGTTGTGCTGTAATTTCAGGTTGTTCTAAATGGGGAACATGACCCGAATTTTTAATCCAAATTAATTGAGAATGGGGAATGGCTTTTTCAAATTTATAAGCATCAGCCGTTCCTAATATTTTATCATTATCTCCCCATAAAATCAAGGTTGGTTGTTGAATATCATTTAACTCATTACCAAACTTTCCATATCCTCCCGTTTTACTAAACCGAATTAACGCTTGATTCCAGCCCATCGCTTCTAAATGCAAAGCAGCACAAAGTTGAGCATCTAAAGACGCAAAGCTTTTATCAAAATAAGCACTTTCACTAATGGCTTGACGAACTTTAGGATTTCTCAAAAATTCTGTCGCTAAATAATCAAAGGGAGGTAATAAAAATTTACCCATCACTGGCCCTGGTTTCATTCCAGCACTATCTAATAATACGATGGATTTCACGGCTGCGGGATACCATAAGGCAAAATCTAACGCAACTGCACCCCCCATTGATGCTCCGACTAAAATAACAGGTTGATTAATTAAGGTTTCCCAAAAGGAATATAAATGAGTCACAATTTCCGATCGCTTAAACTGAAATTCTGCGCCCCGTTCTGTGAATCCAAAACCTAAAATATCTAAGCTCCAAGTTTCTTGTTCTGTGGCTAACAACGGCAATAATCGCCGATATTCAAAAGAAGAACTATCAAATCCATGAATTAATAAAACGGGGGTTCCTCCCGTTCCTTGATGAATATAGACCGTTTGAATCGGTTGCTCTCGTAGAGGGGTAGAAATTGCCTTACATTTGAGATTTTGAGCAAAAGCGATAGAAGTTGCTTCAGTTAACCTTTGTACAGACTGGGGTAGAAAACTCGGAAACATATTTAGCCGCAATGAGGGTCTGTTTAATTCTATAGCAGGGAACAGGGAACAGGGAACAGGGAACAGGAATAGAAATAATTTTTGAGATCAAAAAATTAGAGCCATGTTCTGGGTTTGTCGAGTTCACAAAACATGGCTCTATTATTGATTTCAGGTTGAATTTAGGCAAGTGCAGAGACTTCATTAACGATTTCAATTTTTCCCCGAAGGAGTGATCTTAACATCCGGTCAATACATCGGCGTTCTTCTTCGGATAAGGATTCGTCTAAAATTGCAGCCATCAATCCATAGCGGTCAGCTTGGGTTAAGGAATGGGTATGGGCTGTGGTTGCCAGCATTTCTATAATCGCACCGGGTAAAAGATTAAGGTTAGGCATCATGGTTAGAGATTGAACTCGACACTTTTATCATCCCCCGTTTGTCAAATTAGAGTAGTGATTGATTAACGTTGCGTAGGTGATTCTTCGGAAACTATCTTGTGATTGATGTCACTTCCAGGGGTTTTGGCCCTTATCTTCTCTAAGATAAAGATTATATTGCCCTATCTTCCTCAAAAGATTACAGTTTGTTAAGCGATATGAGGGGTTATACCCATCATTAAGCTATACTCAAGATCATAAGTAGATGCACCCTGGCAAGCGCCCTTCATTCGTTGGGCGTGTTTTTTTAATTAGGGGGTTGATTATTAACCCATTTGAACCATTGCCACAGGGAGTGCCATCCCGTCAATTTGCGTAAGCTTGGTGTTGAAAGAGAAGCTAAATTTTCAACAGAAACTAAGGCAGCATATTGTAACCCTAAAAAGCTATCAACTGCCGCATAGGGCCCCCCTAAAGTGATTGCACCTACGGCATACATACGACCCCCAAAACCCTCTCCAGAACTATTAGAATTTCGCATTTCTACTAATTCAAAATCATTGGCAACACTCAAGCGTCCTAAAGTATTTAAGGGTAAATTGTAATGCGTCACTAAATCATTTAAGAAAGGATTTGTATTGACTTTGGCATCTAATCCTGTGGCATCAATAATAAAATCGGCTTCCAACTGAAGGTTAGCATTTAACCCATGTTCTCGAATGGTGGTTAACGTGCGACCTTGAGGCGTGGGTTCCACTCGTTCAACGGTTCCAAATGTAATGCGATACCACCCTTGGCGCAGTCCTTGATTAACAATATTTCGCCAATCTTTTCGGGGGGCGGTGGTTGTTCCTCCCCACTGTTCTAAAAGTTTTAACCGAGCTTGAGGGTTAGCAGCTTCTAATTGTTGCCGTAAGTCACCTCCCCAACAAGATTTAGGCCAGTTAAAGGGTTGAAATTCAAAATGATTTTCAACGGTTCGTTTTGCCTTTTCAAATTGATTTCCTTGGGCTTTAGGCGATCGCATTAAATGAAGAATTTGGATTTGAGAATTTTTCTGTCTAGCTTCATAAAGTCGCTGTAAAATTCGAGAGGCAACAATCCCTCGACCCCTAATAATTACGGTTCCCCCTGATTGTTCTAACTTCTCATAAATATAGTCATGATTTTCATAGGCATTCACAACGGTTTTAAAATCTTTAGTTTGTTCTCGATAAGCTTGTAAATCCGGGAGAAATTGAATGGCTGGATAGCCTGTGGCAATCTGAACATATCTAGCGAGGATAAAGCCATGGTCTCGACGATTTTCGGTAGAACGGGAATAGGCGATCGCATAACGGCCATCGGTCATTTTCCGAATACTTTTGACTCGTCCATAACGATACATTTGTGACCACTGAATTCGATGCGCTTCTCGATCAATTGAATTAAAAACATCTCCTGAACGGGGGGTATAGGTTTCGGCAAAGGTAGGTTCTGCAAACACTTGCCACAGCAGTTTTAAGGCTGTTAAAAATTGCCCTTGTCTGGCTTCTGTATAAGCTTCGCGTAAGGCATAACTCGGCCATCCCCAAATATTATCGGGACAAGAATCAGAGTTTGAGCGTAACCGTTCCTGGGGAGGGATTTGAGAATTTAAACACAATTGTTGATAATGGGTATAGGGTTTATTATCTATCCCTAATGCGATAATTTGATTCGATTTAATCCCAGAAATTCTTAATAAATCTACCCAGATAAAACTTCCTAATCCTGCCCCAATCGTGAGATAATCGATTTCATCCGTTGGTAATCCTAGGGTTTGTAATTGTTGTACAGAAATTTGTAAGGAATTTACAAAAGATTGAGGCGGGAAATTTTCTCGATTTGCTGATGAAACCGTGGAAGATGAGAGATCAGTATCCGGTAATTTCGTAGGCGGAGAAAACGAAATTTGAGATTGGTTTTGGGGGAGAGTGTTAAAAGAATTGGTGACTAAAGAAAGGGTAATATTATAGTGAGCAATTTGTAAGAGATCTCCATCTTGAAGCACACAACGGGTTTGAGGAATTCCATTGACTAAAATTCCATTACGGCTTCCCGTATCCGTTAACATTAACGTTCCGTTTTCCCAGGTAATTAACCCATGAAAACGGGACACTCTTTCGCCATTTAAAACAAGACGAGAAACTCGTTCTCCATTAACCGTAGAAGGCATTCGTTCAAAAACCCGTCCTAATGCGATGGGAGGCGTTAGAACTGGGGTTCGCCATTCTCCTGTTTCTAAGTTTTGCCAACTCAGTCGAATTTGCATCCGTTTTTTAGTTTCGATTTCGAGGGTTATAGTTTAATGTTCAGTGGATAAAACCACGCTAATTGCTGAGGCTAACGACGTTCCACACCAAGGACACCCTGAATTTAACTGTTGATAAGAGGAAACGTGATCACATTTGGGACACTGTAAACCATATTGTACAGGATTTGGATAAAAAATTGCTTGAGAGTTTGGTTCATTTGGGGAAAATAATTGGGTTGGGGGAATTAAAAAAGGTTCTAAAGAAACTGCGGTAACTTCCAGTTGTTGCTGTCCTAATTGGATATGGCTGCCGAGGCTTAAAAGAACTTCACCCGTTATTAACTTTTGATAATTAATTAAAGGAGGATTTGTATCTCGTAGATTTTTCAAATAGAAATTCTGTTTAGCTTGATTAAAATAAATTTCAATATGTAATCCTGATACCGTTGGATGGGATAATACAATATCGCAACGTGTTGGATCTCGTCCAATGCGAACCATTCCCGGATGTTGGGTGGGGTATTGATCATTCAGGGTTCGGGTACAGGACTGACCTGCTTCTGTCCAAGTTAGGGTTAATTCGTTCATGGGGATTAATCATTAAAATAACGATTTCTATTTCGGTTGACTGAATGAGATTTCGGGTTATTCTTAATTTTCAATTTTATCCTAGTTGGCTGATTCAAGGTATCTTGTTCATAAAAAATAATGTAAAATATTATTATCAGGGTTTGATTCTAATCAATTAATAGAGGAAGAAAGCGATCAGAATTTGCCCCTAAAGCCAATTTTATTAATCTATTTAATTTTAATTTTTACCTGTTATGAATAAACTATTAATTACAGGAGCAAGCGGTTTTTTGGGATGGCATCTTTGCCAACTGGCTCAAGCTCAATGGCAAGTTTATGGAATTACCCATTCTAAAACTATTAATATTCCTAATATTAATTTAATTCAAGCTGATTTAACAGATGAGCAAGCTCTTAAAACCATGTTTCAAGAGATACAACCGGATGCAGTGATCCATGCGGGGGCTCAATCTCAACCCAATTTTTGTCAACAATATCCTGAACTCTCTCATCAAATTAATGTTACAGTTTCCCTTCTAATTGCTAACTTCTGTGCAGATTTAAATATTCCTTGTGTATTTACATCAACAGATTTAGTTTTTAATGGGTTAAATCCACCCTATCGGGAAACTGATCCGGTTTCTCCAGTGAGTTATTATGGAGAGCAAAAAGTATTAGCTGAACAGGGAATGTTAGAACGATACCCCAGAACAGCAATTTGCAGAATGCCGTTAATGTTTGGGAATGTTCCTCCCCATGCAACCAATTTTATTCAACCGTTTATTCAAGCTCTAAAAGACGGAAAAGAGTTAAAGTTATTTGTCGATGAATTTAGAACTCCCGTGAGTGGAACAACCGCAGCAAAGGGATTATTATTAGCGTTAGAAAAAACTCAAGGAATTCTTCATTTAGGCGGGAAAGAACGTCTCTCTCGTTATGAATTGGGAAAACTCATGGCTGAGATTTTAGAGCTTCCTGCTGATTTGATTAAACCTTGTTCTCAAGCAGAGATTAAAATGTCTGCACCCCGTCCTCCTGATGTTTCTTTAGAAAGTTCTAAAGCGTTTAATTTAGGATATCAACCCTTATCTATTCGAGAGGAATTACAACTTTTAAACCGTTGATCATCATCAAATTTCACGTAGAGACGTGCCATGGCACGTCTCTACACTAGACTGCTTTCTATCATCTTGAAGTCCTGGGATAATTAATGATATTCTGCTATAATAGTTTAAGCAGGAATGATCGATGATTTTGAATACCCTTGTAATTGAAGTTTAGCTACTTCCTGAACTTGAGAATGAGGATCAATAGCTAGGGTTTTTAAGACAGAAATGGGGGTATTGGGGTGTTGAGCGATCGCATATTTAACCAACCAAGAATTAGAATATTGAACCTGTTCTATTATTGTTGATAAGAGTGATGGAGACGTTTGAGAATCTAATAAAACAATCGCACGAATCACCGGAGGGGAAGTTTTAGCATAATAGGCAATTAAATGTCCTACTCCTTCTGGAGTTTGAGCTAAAGATTGAGCAGCAATTGTCCTAATTTGGGCTTCAATATCATATAATAACCCTTGTAAAATTACCGTTGGGGTCTGGGAATGAGCCGCTAATAACAGACGATTTTCATGGGAACATTCTGATAGTTGTTTCCATAATAGCCCAGGTTTATTACAATCAGTAGCAATTTCTAAGATATCCAAAAAATTATTTTTTTTTGCTACCTTTTTAAGAGGTGCTTCCAACAAGCTTAGTGATGGTTTTAAATAGCGAATATTATTTACTCTTCCGTTAAGATTTAATCCATCAATCATAAAATTAGGGAGTAACTCTAGTTGAAATAACTGATCTAAATAATTGCTATCCTCCGACCCATTGTGATAGAGTTCTGCTCGATCAATTAATTCTTTTTTTACAGATTCATTAAACCCTGACATCATAATACTACCCCTTTGTGTGATTAGGATTCATAAAAATGGTGTTAAATTTAGAGAAAAGATGAAGGATAAAAAACAAGGATTATTAGAGGTACAAAAGTCTATATTTAACCTTTCAATACCACTAATTTAGTGTGAAATTGAGGACTGAAGGGATTAAATTAAGGGGGAGATAGAGGAAATTCAGTCTTCCCTGATTTCTCAGTGAATCAATGAGGATTTGATGAAAGTTTTAATACAGCTAAAACATTGGGATTTGGATGGTTAGCCGCCCATTAAAAAAACTATCTGGGGCTGTCTTCAACTGAACCAAAAGACAAATCGTTGAGAGGGGAATTTGATATAATAATGGGGAATCTGTTGAACATAAAATCGAAAACTGAGAATTACTCAAAACCGGTTTAGGAAACTCATTGAGTAATTCAAGTAAGGTTTCTCCAGGGGTATTGGGATTAGTCGCAACCAGATGGCGAGTTGCCACGTCCACACTCATTCCCAAGGCTTTTAACACCTCTGGGGGGGCATTAGAATTATTGGCAACCAGTCGCGCTAATTCTATATTTTGTTGAGCAAGTTCGACTAAACGTTCGCCAGAAGTTGTCGGGTTTGCTGCTTCATGTTGAAGAATAATGCACTCTGGTAAGATCATGATGTTGACAACGTTTAGGGGTTAAAAAATTAACATCACCTTTAATCGTCTACAGGTAATTTAGATTTAATTTGTTCGACAAAGGCTTTATGATCAACAACAGGTTTAGGAATATAATCATCAGCACCACTTTGGGCTAAAAAGTTTTCTCGATCACCTGTTGTCGCATGGGCAGTGACTAAAATAACGGGTAGTTTTGCTGTTTCTGGGTTGGCTTTTAACATTTGGGTAATTTTAATCCCATCAACGGCTTTCCCGTCGTAATAACTATTCGTTAAAGACACATCCATTAAAATTAGATCGGCTTGTTTATTAACCGCCATTTGCATCACGGTTTCCACATCTTCGGTGTGTTTAGCCACTAACCCACCCCGTCTTGTTAAAATTCGTTCAAAGACTTTCCAATTAATAATATTGTCTTCAACCACCAAAACGGTTCTCATCATGGTCTTGCCCCTCCAATAAACCCAATTTCATCTATCCATCTATACCTTAAGTGTGTTCTATAACCGTCAAACCGTCGATAGGGATAAGTTCAGGAGTTTTTAAATTCTTCTTGTGACGGGATACAATCTTTCTCAGCAAGTCAGGCTAGAAAAGGATAGAAAAGTTCAGGATTGCATCGTCACAAAGACGTGGAATAGGTATTTTCTATGTTAAGCGGGTGGGGGGAAATTTTCTCTTGAATTGTTAAAAGATCCTAAACACACTGCGTTTTATATTGAAACGTGCTTAGAGGAACAGCATCCCTGGTCTACTTAATTAATCAACGTTAAAATCTATGAACACTTTATTAGAAAATAAATTTTTACAAGCAATCAATATTTGCCAATCTTTAACAGAGTGGAAATCTAAACCCACTGATTTAACCTTTCAAGCCATTGAACTATTTTGTGAGGTTGCACAGTCTCCGAGTCATTTTTTACGTTTAGCAAAAAACTATTCTCAAGAAACTCAATTAGCATCCCAAGCCCTATATGAATATGCTACAACTGTTGATAACTGGCGAGTTGATTGTGAATTAGGATTTGGAGTTAAAGATCATTGTACAATTCTAAACTTCTTTCTAAATATTTATACTCATGATTTTCATTATTTTACAGGAAATTTTAACAGTCCTGAACAAATTAATGAACTACTTCAGGATTGGAAACAAATCGATTTAACAGCAGTTTCATTTATGTTACAATATTAATAGAAAAGATACATCAATTAAGATTTATTATCATGAAGTCGGTTTCTATAGCAATCCTAAATAGGTTGTGGCAAAATCCCATACATAAAAATTTTGGGGAAATCAAAAATTTGACCCTGAGCGAAAAACTCGAATAGCCACTTAATTACTTTAAAAGATGGGCATAAATGATAAAATTTTCTCACGAAATTTTTGGTTTGTAACCAAATATCTTCTACAGGATTTTGTTCAGGTGCATTGGGGGCAAAATTTAGACAAGTAATCCGCCATTCTTCTTCCGATAAATTTTGATTAACTTCAGTTAAATAATCTCTAAACTTTTGAGAACAATGATAAGTGGCATTATCCCAGACTATAGCTAACCTTTTCCCCGGATTTTGCTGCTGTAAATACTGGATAAAGTCTACGGTATTTTCTGTATTTCCCGCCGCATAACCTTTGATAATAAATTCTTTCGTTTGGTAATCTAAAGCTCCATAATAAGTTTGCCTTTCTTTTTGATTTTTGATCGGAATTTCTATTCTTCTATCTGTTCTTCCCCACACATACCCTAAAATATCTCCCCAGAGAAGATGACATTCATCAATCATAAACACCGTCAGCTTTCCCGCCTCTATTTCTTCTTTCCAACTCGCTAACTTTTTTTCAATTTCTTCCTTTTTCTCTTGGACTAACTGCTCATTCTTAGCCGGATTCTTCTTTTGGCTTTTTTTCCAACTGATGCCAGCCTCTTCCAGCAAGCTATAATAACTTTGATGGGATTGAAACACGACTCCATACTCCCTTTCTAACAAAACTTGTAAATCAGACAATCTTAACCAATCTCTTTCCCTTAATTCTTCAATAACTTTCTGTTTATCTTCGGGACTTAGATAGCCTTTTCTTCCTTTATATTGGAGTTTTAAACTCTCTACTCCTTCCACAAGAACCCGATTTTTCCACTGGCTAATAAATCCTTTATAACTTGTAATAAGTCTTGAATTTCCCGGTAGGCTTTCCCTTGTAATTTGAGTTTGACAGCGATCGCTCTTTTAATTTCTCTAGGATCTTTTGTCTGATTGATAAAATTGTCTATTTCGTTGATTAGATTCATTTTCCGTTGCCAGCTTTGGAGGATTATTGCTAACCTTACATTTATTATAACTCATTTGGAAGTGCTATATAGCTGTTGTCAAACAAGATCCCATGAAATATTGATTTTTATTTATAGGTGAATTAAAAATAAAATTATAGATTTGATTAATTGATATGTGTGCAGATTTTTTACTCCCTGGACTAAAGAGAAAGACAAAAGACTGAGTTGGTTGCCATTCCTTTCCAAAAAGGTCAATTTCAGGAAATGATATTAAAATGCAGGCAAAACAATTAGTTTGATCAGCTACAGTTTGAATTTTATCTATTGCTTCACTTGAAGGAAATTTTGGTTTTATTTCTATCCATAAATTTACATTCTTTAAATGAAAATCAGGTAGATACCAGCCATATTTTGTATCAAATCTCTGGCTTTCATACTGATATTGAATTTTCAAATAATCAAATAAAATTGCCCATTTAGCTTCTAAAAGTGATCTAAAGATATAACCATTATAGTAAGTTAACTTACTAACAACTTCGTCGCTCATAAGTTGATAAACTCCTATTAACTAGCATACTGCTCTTGAAGTTGATCATTTTGTTTATCGTTTTGCTCAATTAAATCTACTGGCTGTTGTGATTTTAAAAACCTTTTAATTTCTATAGGAGAGTAACCGTAGTGAGAAGCAGCTTCTATAAAATTGTCTGGATAATTCTTAAATAATAGTTGTAGAGAAGCACTCTTGGTTTCAGCTATTGAAAAATAGCCATTTTTGATCAAACTTTCTTTATATAAAAAATTTCTAATCTCAACGTGAGAGTATCCTAACAATAGGGCTGCATCTCTAAAAGCCATCTCACCATGAGCTTTGTAAGCTTTCCATAAAGTACCTAGTGGGATCAGTAGGTTTTTCATAGCACCAATTTCAAACTAGCTTCAAGTTTGATTATACGTTATCTACCTAAAAAAAACAAGGTAGGTAAACTCAGACATTCAACCACTTAATACGCATCTTCACCTGAATAGGCGATCATTTGTCTCATGAGCTATCCACCTTTTTTTTCAATTATAATGTGATCGCCCTTTTTACAAGAGCGATCGCTTTTTAATGCGCTAAAGCTCAACTACGGGGTGGGATTGCCCTTTAACTCAAAAAGAGCGATCGCTTTTCTGGCTGGTTCATGTGTAGGAATGCGATCGCCTCTGCTACAATTTACTAAGATACTATAATTAACTTACATTAATCAATAAAAACACTATGACAACTAAAGAAATAATTCTACAAGAATTAGAACAAATTACCCCTTCTCAACTGGATGAGGTATTAGATTTCATTCGCTCTCTTAAGCAAACTGTTAAACCGACTGAGAAAGCTTATAAACCCATTTGGGAAGTAGCAGATGATATTATTAAAGATATTCCTGAAGAAGTTATAAGTCAATTACCAAAAGACGGGGCAGAAAATCATGATTTTTACTTGTCTAAAAACCTCCATCAAGAATTATGAAAACTCTTTTTGTCGATACGTTTTATTGGGTCGCTTTAATTAATGTGGCTGACTCATGGCATCAGTCCGTTAGAGATTATAGTCGCAATCTTAATAATATTCAATTGGTGACAACAGAAGAAGTATTAATAGAAACGATTAATTTTTTTGCCTCTTTTCCATCCCCTATGAAAAAAGCAGTTTTTCAGTTAATTACCCAAGTTCTCGCTGATCAGAATATAACTGTTATTCCTCAAAGCCATCAATCTTTTACCGCAGGTTTAGAGTTATTTAGTCAACGATTTGATAAAGGATACAGTTTAACAGATTGTATTTCTATGGTAACGATGAATCAACTTAATATTACTGAAGTTTTAACCCATGATAAGCACTTTCAACAAGAAGGTTTTATCATTTTATTTAAGCAGAGTTGAATTATCAATTGCGATCGCCGTTTACCTTAAAAAGAATGATCGCTTTTCTGACTGGGTTTATGTGTGGGAATGCGATCGCCTCTGATACAATTTACTAAGATGCTATAATTAACTTACATTTCTCTTTAAGTGTTGCAAAGCTCGATCATGCAGATTAAAGTCGAAGTTCCCGATGAATTGGCGATGCGGTTAAGTCCACTGCAAGAGCAGTTAACACACATTTTAGAACTGGGTTTGCGAGAATGGAGTGCAGATGCTCAATCAGGATTTTCTGGGTTGGCAGATGTATTAGAATTTTTGGCAAATCTTCCCACTCCAGAGGAAATTTTGGCGTTGAAGCCGTCGGAACCATTACAACAACATATTAACAATTTGCTAGAAAAAAATAGAACCGTTGGGTTGACGGCTGAAGAGGAACGATCATGGCAACAATATGAATATATTGAACATTTAGTGCGGGTGGCTAAGGCTAAAGCATTGCTGAAACTTAACGAAGCTAAAAAATGAGCAAGGCTTATGTTTCTGCTGCTCTCAAACGCTTGGTTTGCGATCGCGCTAATTTTGCTTGTGAGTATTGTTTGATGCCAGAAATTTCTGTTTTTGTACCCCATGAAATCGATCATATTATTGCAGAAAAGCACGGCGGACAAACGAACGAAAATAATTTGGCGTTGGCTTGTACAATCTGCAACAAATATAAAGGAAGCGATCTGGCTTCAATCGATCCCATGAATGGGGAAATTGTGAGATTGTATCATCCTCGTCGTGATCGCTGGCGGGAGCATTTTAAATTAGAAAAAGGCGAAATTATCCCGTTAACTGCGATTGCACGAGTGACCGTAAAATTGTTACAGATAAATCGTCCAGAGCGAGTTGAGGAACGAAGGTTACTATCACAAGCAAATATTTTGGATATTCCAGAATTCTAATTTTACTATAAAAAGTAGGTTAGATTGAGCTTCATTTTTCTAGGTTTTGTCTTTCTTCTGGTGTTAATGAAGAAATAATTTGAACTAAAGAATCGATGAGTTTATGGTTCATATTCTTTCAATTTCTCAATAATCTTATATTAATTATAGCGCGATCGCTCCCTTGTTTTCACACTTAAGTGCCACTAAAGATTGAATTAAAATTTAACTAAATAAATAAGTTGATCGAAACTTGAAAATAATCAGCCAGTGCTTTTGCTTGCACCTTACTAATAGAACGTTTACCATTAACAACTTCAGAGACAACATCACTTGAGCCAATAGCACCAACTAAATCGCTTTCACAAGTTCCACTCATTTCCATCAAATGTTGTAAGATCTCGTAGGGTGTAGACTCATCGATGGGATACTGTTCTGATTCGTAGGTTTCAACTAACTGAACCAGCAATTTTAATAACGCTCGTTCTTCAGGGGTGCGAGTTTTAGCAAAGGTTAATCGTTCAACAATGGCTAAAATACGATCATACTCCTCCTCCGTTTCAATCACTTGAGGAGTGACTTCAGCTAACAGATTGCTATAAACAGTTTTATCAATAGTAAGGGTCATTTTTCCACTTGCCTTTGTCATATTCGGCATGAGTCAGAAAATATTTGTAGTAAACGATCTGTTCTTCGTAGTCGATACCTACAATTAATCGATAATTGTTACCTTTGATGTTAAATACAGTAAAATTACTCACGGCTTCAGCATCTCGGTAAATTTTACGAACATCTTCTAAGTTCTTCCAATTGGCTTTTTTGACAACTGCATACCAATCATCAATCTGCTTTTTCACATCAGGATATTTTGCAGTATCAGTACGCAGATTCCGTATTGAGATTAAATGGAACATAATCTTTAAATTCAATTATATTTTTCATAGTCTTACCAAATAACTTCTCTGAATTTATTTTAATTGTACCATTTATTCAATGTATCGTCAAGTCTTTACAGTTATTATTGACCATTAGGTTTACTATAATTCTTTAAATCCTCTCGATTTTTCCACTAATTGTTGTTATAGGCTTTGTCTTTCTTTTGGTGTTAATGAAGAAATAATTTGAACTAAAGAATCGATGATTTTATGGTTTATATTCTTTTAATTCCTCAATAATTTTATATTAATTAGAGCGCGATCGCTCTTTTAAAAAGGGCGATCACTTTTTAATGCGCTAAAGCGCAACTACGAAGTTATTCGACACCTTCAATGGGGGCAAAACCTTGACGTTGAATGTTTTTGGTAATATGACGGCATTCATTAAAGTTAAGGATAAGGTAACAAATTTACTTCTGTAATAAAACGATAATCACTCTGATTTTTAGTGAGGAGAGGGATATTAAAACTAATGGCTGTCGCAGCTATTAACGCATCAGGAATTAATAAACCATGACTGAGGCGGTATTGCCTCAATAGTTCAACAGCTTGATCCGAAATAGATTCATTAATTTTAAGAATTACATAGTTGTTTAAAAAAACAGTTAATTTTTGCTGTTCAGATTTATTGCGACAACCGACCATTAATTCCATCTCTGTCACCACACTAATTGACAACAAGGCTGTGTGGGATTCATCTTGAAGTCGATTAATAGCGGGTTCAATTCCCCGAAATACATCAATTAAGATATCTGTATCAATTAAAATTTGCTTCATGCTAACCCATCCATTCTTGCTTTCTCATTTGACGAACCCATGCTGAACTATCTTGTAAATCTTCTCGATCTTTCCACATTCCCACGCAAGGATCATCTTTAATAGAAATAAAAGACTGTTGAATTGAGGGTTGTTGACTGGCTAATTGTTTTTCTAGGGTTTGCCTTTCTTCCGGTGTTAATGAAGAAATGATTTGAACTAAAGAATCGATGAGTTTATGGTTCATATTCTTTCAATTCCTCAATAATCCTATATTAATTATAGCGCGATCGCCCTTAAAAAAAAGCGATCGCTTTTTAATGCGCTAAAGCGCAACAACGGGGTTATTCAACACCTTCAATGGGGGCAAAACCTTGACGTTGAATGTTTTCGGTGATGTGACGGGGTTCTAAGAACTGTAATAAATAATCGGGGCCACCCGCCTTAGAACCCACACCGGAAAGTTTAAACCCGCCGAAGGGTTGGCGAGAAACAATAGCCCCCGTAATGCCTCGGTTAATGTACAAATTTCCCACTTCAAATTCAGCTTTTGCCTTCTTAATATGGGACGGAGTTCTGGAATATAAACCCCCCGTTAAAGCAAAATTAGTGCCATTGGCAATATCCAACGCTTCCTCAAAATTTTGAGCTTTGATCACCGCTAAAACCGGGCCAAAAATTTCCTCTTGGGCGATTTTTGCCGTCGGTAAAACATTAATAAAAACCGTTGGCCCCACAAAATAACCCGTTTCCGGTGCCGCAACTTGGATCGCTAATTCTGCTTCTTGTTTGCCAATCTCAATATACTCTTTAATCTTCTGTTGAGCATTGGCATCAATCACCGGGCCAACCTGGGTACTGGGTAACACCGCATTCCCCACATTTAAAGACCGCACTGCCTCTGTTAACCGCTTGACAAATGCCTCATAAACAGGTTCTAACACCACCACACGGGAACAGGCGGAACATTTTTGACCCGTATACCCAAAGGCAGAATACACCACACCTGCCACTGCTTGGTCAAGGTCGGCACTTTCATCAACGATAATGGCATTTTTGCCCCCCATTTCCGCAATCACCCGTTTCAGGTGTTTCTGTCCGGGTTTGAGTAGTGCCGCTTCAGCATAAATGCGACATCCCACCTCCTGGGAACCCGTGAAGGTAATCATGTGAACGTCCGGGTGTTGTACCATGTAGGAACCCACCGTTGAGCCTTTTCCGGGTACAAATTGGAACACACCCGCCGGAATACCCGCCTCTACTAATACTTCGGTAATTTTCGCGGCGATCACCGATGACACTTCCGCAGGCTTCAATAACGTGCAGTTCCCCGTAACTAAGGATGCGACCGTCATCCCAACGGGAATGGCCAGAGGGAAATTCCAGGGGGAAATAATCACCGAAATGCCACGGGGTTGATAGTTGTAACGGTTGGTTTCGCCAGCAGTGTCATACTGGTAGCCCTGATCCAAACGTTCCATTTCATCGGCATAATAACGACAGAAATCAATCGCCTCGGACACTTCCGCATCCCCTTGATGTAGGGGTTTTCCGACTTCAAACGCCATCCACGCACATAACTCCGCCCGCCGTTGTTCAAACAGTTCTGCGGCTTTTCGTAGCACACCTGCCCGTTGCCGAACTGGAGTATGCCGCCAAGCTGGAAAGGCAGCTTTAGCGGCTTGAATAGCTGTTTCCGCCTGTTCAACGCTAATTAACCCGACTTTCCCCACAATTTCTGAGGGGTTAGAGGGGTTTAAGGAGTCTATCATTTGGGCGGTATTAATATATTGACCATTAATTAACGGTTGATAGGTTTGTCCTAATTGTTGACGCACCATTTCTAACGCCCGTAACCCTTTATCCCGTAACGCAGCATTAGAAAAATCCGTATCGGCTGAATTTGGAAATACGGGTTTCCAAGTCTCAAAAATATTGCTATTCGGGTTATCTTTAGGGGCAGATAATAACTCTTCAACAGGGCGATTTTCTGAACTTTGACGCACAAAAGAACTATTGGCCGTATTTTCTAATAACCGCCGAATTAAATAGGACATTCCGGGTAATAAATCTCCATAGGGGCAATACATTCTCACCCGATATCCTTTTTGAACTAAGGCTTTAGCGAGTTGGTCGCCCATGCCATATAAAACCTGCATTTCAAAGGCACGACGAGGCACATTTAAGGTTTCTGCAATGGCGATCGCTCTGGCTTGAGAACGAACATTATGGCTACCAATAGCAGAATAAATATATTGATGATTTTCTAACATCAATTGAGTCAATCGTTCAAAATTAGCATCCGTTGCAGCCTTATCATTATAAACAGGTTGGGGCCAGTCATTTTGCATCGATTTAATGGTTTCTTGATCCCAATAAGCCCCTTTAACTAATCGTACACTAACGGGATAACCTCGTAATTTCACCCATTCTATAATGCCTTCTAAATCCTTTTGAGACTCTCGTAAATAAGCTTGCACCGTCATGCCAATATCAGTGCGGCTGCGGAATTCTTCTTCCATCAACAGATTTTTTAGAATGCTGAAGGTTAAATCTTTATAGGCGTATTGTTCCATATCAAAATGCACCGCCGCCCCCAATTCTTTCGCCCGACGCAATAAAATTCGGATACGTTCTCCGACTTTTTCTTCACTTCCTTTTGCATCTAAGGGATCAAATTGAGAATAAAATGCCGTTAATTTAACGGAAACTTGAACTTTAGGAATGGGCTGTCCATCGGCTTCATCAATTTGGGGAATAGTTGACCATTTTTTAGCCGCATCGCTGAGACTTTCCATCAATTCTAAATAATTATTGAGATAAGATTGTGCCTCAGTTTCAGTAATAACGGCTTCCCCTAATAAATCAACCGTAAACGCCATTTTATCTTTGCGTAACTGTTCTAAAGTTTTAATAACTTTAGGAATATTAGCACCTGCAATATATTTTTGGGCTAAGGTTTCTACCGCAGGCGCTACCGTTGTCGCCGCTAGTTGTCCGGGGAGGGAGTCAGGGTTAGCAAAATTGAGTAATTTTTTGAGAACATCAGGAAGTTCGACTGCTTCTGTGGTCAGATATTCTTGTAAATGGGCTGCAATTTCTGGTTTACTTCGTAATGCGGGTAAACAATCAATAAAATGGAACAATTGCACTCGTAAACCGGGGTTTGACATTGCCCAGTCCATGAGTTTATCATCAAAGCGCATTTGGTCTTGTAACTGTCCGAACAATGAGCGCTTTTTCTCTTGGGTCGCTGCTAAAAGTTGTTTAGCAATCTCTTGTGTTTTGGCTTCGTAAGTGTCAGGATATTGTGCAACCACTGTTTAAAGTCTCCAATTCAGATAGAGCATGACAAAGGGGGGAAAATGTCAGGATATTCTGACAATTCTTTCCCCGCGTTAGTGTTTTGGTTCATTTCTTCTATTGTACGTCTAAAGGGGTGACTGGATTTATAGTATTAAATTAGATTTATAATTTGATTAACAATTCTATCAACATCTTGAATTAATAATCTAGCCTGAGTGATGGTAATTTGCTCATGAGGTGCTTTATAACTATCATCAGATTGAAACTCAGGATAGAGAAACTTTTCTCGATTTAGCACTCTCCATATACCGTTGCGCTATTTCTTGATAAATTTTCTTCGCACTCATAGACAATAATTCCCTGTTTAAATTCCTGTATTAATTCTGAATTAATATCAGCATAGTTAAAAATATGAAAAATAGGCATTAACAAGAATTCAACATAAAAGTCTGCAAAAACTTCTGATAATTCCCAAATAATTTGATTCTCAGGCTCAAAATTGCCTAAAATCCAAATATTAATTGTTTCCTGTTCATGTTTTTGGATAATGACATGAGGACTAATTTCTGACCGATAATAATTTTTATACAAATTTTCAACAATAATTAAATCAATCCCATGTAACTGCTTAATGATATTTATTTCAGCATAAATACTGTTGTTAATCCTTTGATAAAATCCCAGAAAATCATCAGGGTATGATTTCAAGGGAATTGTTACCCCCTTAATTGTATCTCTAATATTTTCTATATCAAGAACAACCATATCAACGCTCCTGATTAAACTAATGTATCTACTCATTATAAACGATAACATCAACCCAATCATTCTGTACCCTAATTCCCTGATTCCCTGGTTCTACCAGGGAATTAAAGTAGGAGGCTCTGCCTCCAATTAAAACAGCAGGCGGAGCCTGCAAAATAGTATTGCTAGGTGGAACCTAGCAACGAGATTAACAGAACTTTTAGGCTGCTTTTATATTGACTTCAACACGAATATCCATACCTGCTTTAGCTATCATTATTACTAATTTATCAATACTAAATCTTTCGATATCGCCATTCATCAAATCACTAATGCGAGGTTGGGTTTCACCAAAAAATACAGCAGCTTGCTTTTGAGTCCATCCTTTTGTCTGAATAAAATGTTTAATTGTTAACATGAGATCAGCGCGAATTTTGAGATTGAGAGCTTCTTCAGGTGCGAAGCCTAAATCTTCAAATACATTAGTGCGACCTTGAATAATTTCGGGAACTTGATTCTGGCTCATTTGTCCATTCATACTTTAGGAAAGCTAATAGGTTCATCAGGATGATATAATGAAACTATAAAATATATTTCTTGAATATCAATCGATTTATTGTATTTTTTTAATTCGTCTATTTGCTCTTTATAAAAAACGCTATAATCGAAAAATACCAAAGCACTACCTATTAAAAATAAATAAATAGGATTTCTTAAAATTATACCTGTCAGGGAATAATATAAAATGCACCTTATAGCAAAGTAAAAATTCTCTGTAAGACATTTTTTAGAATAGTATTTAGATATAAAAAAGTTGATTTCGTCAAATGATACCAATGGTTCTTCGGGAGAAAAATCATAACAAAATTTATGATAATAATCTAAAAAGTAAGGTTCCACTTTCAAATAACCATCTATATAAATAGAATAATATTTTCTATTTTTCCAACTTGTGTTTTCATTAAATCTTTTTCTAGTTAAATAAGTAGATTTAACAAAACTATTTTTTCTTTCTGTAAGTCCTCCACAAAATTTACATCGAACATAAGGATAATCCATCAAAGTAGAAACACTTTGGCCACCGCATTTAGGACATTGGGCAGTATCTTGGATACGCAAAGGATAGCGATGACTTCTAACAGGAGTTAATTTCCAAACATCATAATTTCGTGGTAAATTAATCATATCTTCTAGCTCGGATTTTGACCTAATCATATCTTCAAGCTTTGGGTTTAAACAGATACGAGCATGGACATTACGACTATTACTCCTCGTATCTTCACTACAAAATTTAGCAGTCTTGGTAAAATTATGTTTACAAGTTTGGCAAGTAAATTTAACAGAATTAAATATGACATCTAGATCACTTATAATTTCTGGAGCCTTGTGTTTACAACTCTTACAGAGAGCGATAGGTACCTTCCTTGTAGTGTCAGAAGGATAGTCAAGGATTTGCCAATACTGCGCTTCAAACTCTGGGATTGCTGTTTGACATTTTTTACAATTAACATATCTAAATTTTGTTTCACCACAGTGAAAACAACTTCTTAAACTACTGTCAAATAATTTTCCGCATCGAGCACATTGAATTAACTGAGACATAAGTAAATCACAAGGTTGTTTTATTTTTGGAAATAATCGCTAAAAATTCGGCTGTAAATTTTAAATTTTGATAATAGGACTTAATAAATGCAAAAAGAGGCTCTGCTTCGGATTAAAAAACAGCAGGCGGAGTGTGGAATCTAGTATTGTTAGGTTCTACCTAGAAATCAGGGATTATTGAGAGTGCCTTTTTCTAAAAATCTGAATATTTGCATCAGAAAAAGGCAGTCGCTGATTAATTAAAACCTGCTGGGATTACCTTAATCCCCTGTTGAGCAGCTAGATAAATTCTATGTCTCCCATTACAAATTTCGTAAGGTCGTGTTCCTCTGTATAGTACAATAGGCTCTTTTTTGTCATGAAGCAAACTGGATAGCGAATTAGGAGAATTTTCTAATGCGCGTATTTTAAGCTCATTAAGTTCGCTTCTCTTAGGAATCCTAATATCCGACATTTTTACAGGTACAGTTTCTATATCCATATTTTCATTTTTACTTTACTCAATTTTAATTTAAGAATAGGTTAGACTCAAATCAATGTCAGTCTGAAAAGTAGGAATTTTGACAAAGTTGCAAAAGTACGCAAAGTACGAATAGTATTAAAAGTAGGGTAAAATGTGATCACCTTTAACATCTTCTTGGGTTATGGATATTGAAGAAGTCCTAGAACTGGCAGATCATCTCATTTTTACCAAGACAGGAAAACACTTAGATCATCTCCAACAAGCGATTCTGCGAGGTACTATACAAAACTGTACATACTCGGAAATTGCTGAAGATCATTATGCCAGTGAAAGTCATGTTAAATGGGTCGGTTCAGAATTATGGAAAATGATCTCTGAAGAGTTAGGAGAAACGGTTAAAAAATCTAATTTTAGAGCTATATTTGAGAAAGGGAAAATTTATAAGAATAAAATTTCATCAGCTATTGTTGGTGAGACAGTTACAGTTCATCATATTAATATTTGTTCTGAATCAGAAAGAGCTAAAGCTCAACAACAAAAGCAATCCCATCTAAATGATCCTGAAATAACTCCTAATCAACCCTATATCGATTTAAACGACGCACCAAAAATAACAAAATTTTACGATCGCACTCAAGAACTTTCTACCCTAGAAAAATGGATTATAGAAGATGGAGTTCAGTTAATAACCCTTTTAGGTTTAAGTGGAATTGGCAAAACAACCCTTTCCCTTCATTTGATAGATGAAATTAAAACTAACTTTGATTATATAATTTATCGCAGCCTTGGTTTTGCTCCTACCCTAGATGAAACCTTAACGAACTTGTTAGAAATATTCGGCAATCCAGATAAAATAGAAATTCCTTTAAGTAGGTAGGCAGGAAGAAACGAAAGTATGTAAAGATAAATGAAGAGAGAGAAGAAATCTACCGAGGTCATGAAAATATGGGTGCTCGTTTAAGGGTATTTCTAACTCGTGAGCAAGACAAAACCCTGTTCAAGCTCAGAACAGCAGATGTGCCACAGAAAGTTAAAGACCGAGCCGAAGTGATTCGATTAAACTCACAAGGTTGGTACGTGGAAAAAATAGCAGCTTATTTTAATTGGACAGCACAGACAGTTAGAGAAGTGTTGCACAAATGGGAAAAGTTAGGACTAGAAGGGTTATGGGAAAAACCCGGTCGCGGGGGAAAAGCCAAGTGGAAAGAAGAGGACTTAGTATTTTTAGAAGAATGTCTCAGAAGAGAACCCCGGACATACAACTCTGAGCAATTAGCCCAAAAATTAGAACAAGAACGGTCAGTTAAATTGAGTCCCGATAGATTAAGACGGGTGCTCAAAAAAAGGGGGTGAATTGGAAGCGAGCCAGAAACAGCCACAAAGGAAAGCAAGACCCGATAGTCCGCGCGCAGAAACAGGCGGATTTAGAAATGTTGGAATTATCAGCCGCCACCGGAGAAATTGACTTAAAGTATTTAGATGAATCGGGTTTTTGTCTGTGGAGTGAACCGGGGTATACCTATTATTTTAGAGGGGAACAAAAACGTTTAGAACAAACTCGTCGTCGGGGTCGAAGATTAAGCATTATTGGGTTTTTGCAACAGCAAATCAGTTTTGTTTACGGCTTGGTGATTGGAGGTGTCAATCGCCAGTGTTATATCCAAATGATGGAACAAGAAGCAGCAGAGGCTGAAAAAGCCGGACGGATGAGAGTCATTGTCCAAGATAATAGCCCCATACATCAATGCCATGAAGTCAAAAAACTCTGGCCAAAATGGGAAAGTATGGGTTTGTATAAGTAGGTAGGCGAGAAAATCGACAAGTATGTAACGAAAAGTTAACTGGGTTGTTGCTGCGAGTGAAATTTCATCCGTTGTGTGCTGTAGTTTCCTCTTTCTCCCCTAGCTTGAATACCATTCATTACCGCATAGGCCAGGTCTAATTCATCCTCAAATGTTTGTCCTGATAGTTCATCTTTTTTGAGATGTTGCCACTCTAATTCAATCGGATTCATTTCCGAACAATATTTAGGCAAATAGAAAATATACAAACCCATACTTTCCCATTTTGGCCAGAGTTTTTTGACTTCATGGCATTGATGTATGGGGCTATTATCTTGGACAATGACTCTCATCCGTCCGGCTTTTTCAGCCTCTGCTGCTTCTTGTTCCATCATTTGGATATAACACTGGCGATTGACACCTCCAATCACCAAGCCGTAAACAAAACTGATTTGCTGTTGCAAAAACCCAATAATGCTTAATCTTCGACCCCGACGACGAGTTTGTTCTAAACGTTTTTGTTCCCCTCTAAAATAATAGGTATACCCCGGTTCACTCCACAGACAAAAACCCGATTCATCTAAATACTTTAAGTCAATTTCTCCGGTGGCGGCTGATAATTCCAACATTTCTAAATCCGCCTGTTTCTGCGCGCGGACTATCGGGTCTTGCTTTCCTTTGTGGCTGTTTCTGGCTCGCTTCCAATTCACCCCCTTTTTTTGAGCACCCGTCTTAATCTATCGGGACTCAATTTAACTGACCGTTCTTGTTCTAATTTTTGGGCTAATTGCTCAGAGTTGTATGTCCGGGGTTCTCTTCTGAGACATTCTTCTAAAAATACTAAGTCCTCTTCTTTCCACTTGGCTTTTCCCCCGCGACCGGGTTTTTCCCATAACCCTTCTAGTCCTAACTTTTCCCATTTGTGCAACACTTCTCTAACTGTCTGTGCTGTCCAATTAAAATAAGCTGCTATTTTTTCCACGTACCAACCTTGTGAGTTTAATCGAATCACTTCGGCTCGGTCTTTAACTTTCTGTGGCACATCTGCTGTTCTGAGCTTGAACAGGGTTTTGTCTTGCTCACGAGTTAGAAATACCCTTAAACGAGCACCCATATTTTCATGACCTCGGTAGATTTCTTCTCTCTCTTCATTTATCTTTACATACTTTCGTTTCTTCCTGCCTACCTACTTAAAGCTAGAAACAAAACTTTCTCAACTGTTTAATTATCTGCGTCAATATCGCTGTCTTCTCATCCTAGATGATATCCAAATGCTGTTTTTTGAGGGACAATTGGCAGGTCACTATCAATCTGGTTATGAGAATTATCAACTATTTTATAAAAAAATTGCCGAGGTTTGTCATCAGAGTTGCGTGATCTTAAACAGTTGGGAAAAACCTAGAGAAATTGAAAAAATTGAATTTGAAAATCTTCCTGTTCGTACTTTGATATTAGGAAGTTTAGGTCTAGCTGCTCAAAATATTTTTAGAGATAAAAATTTATCTAATCCTGAAACATGGGATATCTTAATTAATACTTATCAAGGCAACCCTTTATGGTTAGGAATGATAGCAACTCTGATTCAAGAATTATTTAATAGTAGAGTAACTGAGTTTTTGTACTATGATGAGCCGATTTTATGCGACTCCCTGCAAGAGCAACTTAAGCTACATTTTCAACGTTTATCTCCCCAGGAAAAAACTGTAATTACTGTTCTTTCTCATTCTTCAGAAATCATGAATTTACAGTCTCTTGCAACTCAGACTAAACTATCAAATTCAGAGTTATTAAATACTATTCAATCTCTAATCAGGCGTTTTTTAGTGGTCAGAGAAGAACAAGATAACGTGACATTTTTTATTGTGAATCCTCTGTTAAAAGAATATGTTAAAAAGATTTAAAGTTGGGTTTTATTTTAACAGTTGATCGATTTCTTCATCAGTAAAGCCAAATTGCCGAAAAATCCTTAATACATAAGCAGGTGACATTTCTTTCGCACCCATATCAATAGGAACAATATGTTTACTTTCTGGAGTTAAACGAATATATAAGCAATGATCTCCTTTCCCTTCTCGATCAAACCTACATCCACCTTTTTCTAAAATTTTAATCAATTCTCTCGGCTTTAATGAAGGGATGTTTTTAGGCATAAACCTTCCTTAATTCATAACTATTTGATTTATTATCCTCATCAATAGTTAAAAATTCATGAAGTTCTAAAATCGAAATAGGAGATTGATCAACTTTTTCCTCGGTTTCACATACTAATAAAAAAGATTCAATCGCTTCTTGAAGTTTACTAATGGATTGTTCAGGATTGTCCCCTTGAGCAACAATTCCATTTTCTAAACATAATGCAACCCAATATCCTGAACTTTTCCTAAGAACAACGCTATAAAACTCCATTATTATTACCTCATCTTTACTTGGATTAAGGATCATTCTTGATAACTTGCTGTTGAGAATAATCTAAATTAGTTTGATATTTAACTCTATTAATTCTCCTAATTAAACCAAGGTATTGATTAGTAATGACTTATTCTTTAGTCGTGTTTACCTCATGTTCAAAATAAGAACGTAGTACGGAATTCATCATCGATTGATAGCCTTTTCCTTGGCTTTTAAACCAATCTAAAACATCACTATCAACTCTTAAAGAAATAGCTTTTTTGGTAATCGGTTTAACGAGTTTAGCTTTTTCCCAAAAACTGGCATCTAATTCAGGTATATCTGATGTGTCAATCGCATTTTCTGGGAGATTTTCTAACTCTTTAAGTCGTTTTTGCGAGATAGTCATAATAGGTTTTTCTTTCTTGACGAGTAGCTTTTCTTGCAGATATGATTCGGATGACTCCACTTCTTTCAGTATGCACTACGGTCACGATAACAACACCCTGTATTGCACCGATACTAATTTCTCGAATCTCTCCGCCGTAATCAAAACGTTCATCAATGGCGGTAAAAACAAGTCCGTCAAATATTTCTTGAGCTTCTTCAAAGCTAATACCATGTTTTTTGAGATTTTGAGCATTTTTGTTTACATCCCATTCAAACTGCATGATTGAGTATATACAAAATGTATCTACTAATTATAAACGATAACATAAATCAATCATTATGTCTTCCCTATTTCCCTTGGGAATGTAAACAGCAGGCGGAGCCTGCAAAATAGCATTGCTATGTGTAACCTAGCAACGAGGGGATAAGGAGGATTAAGGACTGGTTAATAATACATAAAATCGCTTATTTCTTTTTAACCAATAGGTGATTGCTTCTGAAAAAATATCATTTAAGATTTGCCAATCATCAGGATAATTCTCAGCGAAATTTTGCCATTGATCATAAACAATCAAATAAGATGACGCTTCAAACCAACTGAGATCAGTTAGACAATCTTCCCAAGCATCCCAATTATAGCCAAAATATTCAGGTAAATTCATCACCGTGCTGGCTGTTTTTAGAAAATCAGCTTTATTGTTAATTGTGCTGCCGTCAAAATAAAATAACTCACAGCTATACTCTTGACAAAGTTGAGATAATTCTTCTGGAGAAATATCTAAGGGAAACTGATAAATATTCGGTTGACTTTCACCTTGTATGAGGTTTAATATTTGATTCATTGTCTTAAAACCCTAAAAAAACTTTGATAATGGTTGCTGGTGTAATAAATTTCCCCCTGACTACCGACGACAAAGCGCCTAGCTCCCCGACTTCTTTCCCCTGGAGTGGGTATAGTATATTCCCGATAATAACCATTGGGTTTATTGGGTAATAATTTTTCTCGGTTAAAGAAAGTTGAGCCATCTTTTTCGGGGTAAGGGAAAGGGCCTCCTTGCTCAATTAATTTTAAAGTATTCCGGGCTTCTGCTGGCAGTTGACTTAAATTAACGGTTGGAATTTGAGCAATAATAGTGATTTGCGTTGCAGAAACCGGAGAAAAATGAAAATGATGGGTAATACTAACGCTAAAACAGACTAAGCATGTCAGGAAAAAGATCAATCCTTTTCTCAAAAAAGACATAATTCTTGACTCAATACCTCCTGAATCTTATTATTGATAATATCATGATTCCAGCTTATGTTAAAAAAATCTTCAACTTGGCGATATTTGTGGATTGTAGTGATGTTTTCCTGGGGTCTTCAGGCTTGTCTGTTCTCGTCTCCATCCCCTAAACCCGATCCGGTTTTTGAACTCACATCAAATGCCAATATACACTATCAACAACTCAAACAATTCTTAAGGGAAAACCGCTTGAAAGAAGCGGATCAAGAAACCTTTAAAATTTTACTCAAACTGAGTAACCGACAAGCTGAAGGTTGGTTAAGTCAAGCTGATGTCGAAGGTTTAGCTTGTGAGGATTTACAAACAATAAATCGATTGTGGAATTATTATAGTGATGGTCGGTTTGGGTTTAGTCAACAGGAAAAAATTTGGACATCTTTAGGAGGAATAATTGGTAACTATACCCCGGGAATGGCTGAGAAATTTGGCGATCGCGTGGGTTGGCGTCGGGGAGGTCAGTGGCTAAAATACGATCAACTGAATTTTTCCCATAGAGCTCCCGATGGACATTTACCCGCTACCACCGGAAATGGTGTCAGTGGGGGGGTTTGGAATGGGGTCGCCTCCATCACCCATCGAGTTAAATACTGTGGTGTTATTGATGCGTTAGCGATGGGTGAATGGATAAAAGCGGACTGGAAAACCTTAGAATTGTTTGAAGTTTATCGAATTCCGATTGAAAATTCTCCTGATGTTCCGGCGCCTTTGGTAATTTCTGAAATTCCCTGTTCGGAACTCCAGGGAATTGATCAGCTATGGGTAAAATATTCCAAGGGGCGCTTTGGTTTAAGTGTTCAAGGTAAAATTTTAAAATCCATCGGTCATTCTTCAGAAAAGCTTGAAGACCGTTATGAACAATTTGAAAAAGCAGTGGGTTGGCGTATTGATCCTCGTGATATGACCTACGAGAAAAGTGATCCTAAAACGGTTCCGTTGGGGCATTTTCCCTATCGATTAGGCTATAGTTATGATACCTTTGGTTCAGGTTTTCACCGGACTTGGCGACTGTCAATTAACCCTAATTGTGGGTTTTAAGTGTATTATCGTCTTCTCCGACTGCGACTCCGACTCGAACTCGTAGAAGTAGAATAAGTATTTTTCTTCCGTCTTAACTTGTGATCATGATCATCGTCATCTTCTTCTACAATAATGACCGGGCGAGAAGCTTCTAATTCTTGAATAATTGATAGGGTTAATTGTTGCGTCTTAGCATCTCCACTATTTCCCAATAATTCCGATGCTTTCTGAAAATCAGCGATCGCTTTTTCTGTTTCATTTAATTCTCGATAAATATAGCCTCGATCTAAATAAGCATTTGTATTATTGGGATTCAATTTAATTACCTGAGTATAATCCCAGAGGGCTAGACTATAATCTTTATTTCCTAAATATTGCTCTCCTCTCAATAAATAAGCTTCGGAACTTTCAGGATTAATTTTCAGGGCTTGATTAAAATTCGCGATCGCCGATTGATGACTGTTTAATCGGGCATAAACAGCCCCTCGATAAAACAAGAAAACTAAAATCTTGTACATCAAATTAACATATTAGCGTTAAAGTCCCAATATCTATCTACAGAGGGATTTATATTTTCTGTTGGAAAAATTAACCTCAGAATAGTTAAAATCAGTTAAACAGAAGATTAAGATCAGGTTGATCTTCCAAAGCCAGAGAACAACCAGCGAACACGCATCTCTACTTTTCGATAACCCTTTCTAACACTTTCCGCCGCCGCTGCTATTGTCATGACAGGAGATTTTACTGTGTCTAATTTTAGAAAAATTATCCCCACCCAAACGACATTAATGTTACTCAAATCCTATGTATTCTTTTTTAATAAATTTTTGAGTGTCAGAGGACGACAAAGTGTTCCTGCTCATGGGTTGACCAGGGATATTTCTCCCAAAAAACGGAATCAAGCTTTTTTAAATTTGCTGAAGTTCTATGTTCCTTTCCTGAGCATTTTAATTGGGGCTGGGTTGCAAAATCGTATTCCTGTTCCCCTATTAACAAGAGATATTTTTGCGATTGCTAACCTATCTCCTTTTACGGGATTTATATCGAATTTAAGTGTTTTTACCTGGGGTAGTAGTGGGGTGATTTGTATTTTTTCATTTTTTATTCTGTCACCGATTAACAACAAAGATAAAAAGTTGAAAAATTTTATTGGGTTATCCGGTTTAATTTCATTTTGGTTCATGTTGGATGATTTCTTTATGCTCCATGAGATGCTACTTCCTTACTTTTTGAAAGTCCCTGAAAAGTTTATTGTTGGTGCTGAGTTTGCTTTGCTTTCTTTACTTCTAATTTACTATAAAAATATCATCTTAAACTCTACTCAATTTCAAATTTTAGGAACGGCTTTACTTCTTTTTGGATTGTCTGTTTTTATAGATATTTTACCTATTTCTGTTGATTATACTGGATCTAAAAATAACCAGTTATTTTTATTAGAAGATGGGAGTAAATTGATGGGAATTGTAACCTGGTTTTTTTATTTTTCTAGTATTTCTTATCAACAAATATTCAAAGAGCGAAAGCTTCTTGATTCTGACTTTAATTTACCTTCCTAGTCAGGATTAAGCCACAGAATAAGAGGTTTCAAAAGCTGCCAAAAATCAAATCATGAGTTTAATCAGCCATTCAAATTGATTTAACTATCAAACTGTCATATTTCTAGGTTGTGATCGCTTTTTTGAAATTAGCTTGTCTCCGATCCCAGACAGTTGTATAATTAGCAGCCATCCCCCTTGCACTCACGAGTTCAATTCTGGGTGCAAGATCGCTTATTCCTTGTGTGGTTTGCACCCTAATGATCAAAAGACGCCAATTTATTCCTCTATTTTTATCAGGAATTACCTTTTCTTTAGTAGTAGCCTGTAATTCCTCTCAACCATCTGGAACTAACACAACTTCGAGTCAAAATTCAACTACAACGGCCAGTCAAAATGCGAATGGAATCCCCATCGGAGTTGTTCTTGCTCAAACCAGTAACGCCGCATTATTAGGACAAGAACAAGTTATCGGCGCGAAAATGGCTGAAAAATATTTTAATCAACAAGGAGGGGTGAATGGAACTCCGATAAAATTAGCCCTTCAAGATGGCGGCGGCGATGAACAAAGTGCTATTAATGCCTTTAATACTTTAATTACTCAAGAAAAAGTTGTCGGAATTTTAGGCCCTTCTTTATCTCAACAAGCCTTTGCGGCTGACCCCATTGCAGAACGGGCAAAAGTTCCGGTTTTAGGCCCTTCTAATACCGCTAAAGGAATTCCTCAAATTGGAGATTATATTGCCAGGGTTTCTGCACCCGTTGCGGTGGTTGCTCCTAACGCGGTGCAAGCAGCATTAAAACTCAACCCTAACTTAAAAAAAGTTGCGGTTTTCTTCGCCCAAAATGATGCGTTTAGTAAATCAGAAACGGAAACGTTTCAACAAACGGTTAAAGATTTAAACCTAGATTTAGTAACGGTTCAAAAGTTCCAAACCACAGACACCGATTTTCAAAACCAAGCCACTGCTGCTATTAACTTAAATCCTGATTTAATTATTATTTCGGGACTCGCTGCTGATGGTGGAAATTTAATTAAACAGTTACGACAACTCGGTTATCAAGGATTAATTATTGGCGGAAATGGTTTAAATACCTCTAATATTTTACCCGTTTGTCAAAAGGAATGTGATGGCGTGATTATTGCTCAAGCTTATAGTCCTGAAATTGATAATCCGATTAATAAAACCTTTCGGGAAACTTATGTAGCTGAAAACAAAAAAGAACCGCCTCAATTTACCGCCCAAGCGTTTGCTGGAATTCAAGTGTTTGTAGATGCGTTAAAAGCGGTTGACCAGAAAAATAAAATTAGTAGTTTATCCTTAGAACAGCTAAGAGAACAATTAAATCAAGCAATTTTATCAGGGAAATATCAAACGGTTTTAGGGAATATTTCCTTTACTCCTGAAGGGGAAGTGGTACAAGAAAAATTTTATGTTGCTCAAATTAAAATGGATGAAACGGGAAAAAATGGCAAATTCACCTATTTAAAATAACGCTGATATCCTCGTTCCCCTGGTTCTACCAGGGAACATCATTAAGGAGGCTCTGCCTCCTATAATAAACCAGCAGGCGGAGCCTGCAATATGGCATTGCTAGGTAGAACCTAGCAACGAGAGATGAGAGAAAAACAACCTTATATTGATAATAATTATGGATTTTAATGTATTTCTACAATCCTTTTTAAATGGTCTATCAATTGGTAGTGTTTACGCTATTTTTGCTTTAGGATATACTTTGGTTTTTTCAATTTTAGGGGTGATTAATTTTGCTCATGGAGCTATTTTTACCTTGGGAGCTTATTTTACATATACCCTATCTGGTGGAGTTTTTGGATTTAATGGATTATTAGCCAATGGAAAATTACCGTTTCAATTGCCATTTTTTCTAGCCTTAATTTTAGGCTGTATTCTAGCGGGATTTGCCTCTATTTTGTTAGAACGATTAGCCTTTAAACCGTTAAGAATAAGAGGGGCTGATCCCTTATTAACCCTAGTTTCTAGTTTAGGGGCTGCGGTGGTGATTGTCAACGTGATTCAATATTTAGTTGGGGCAGAAATTTACACTTTTCCTGATAATATTTACGGAAATATTCCCGTCGCAATTAATTTCGGAACTGCGACTCGACCGATTATGATTAGAACCGTACAAGTGATTATTTTTGCGGTTTGTGCAGTCATGGTGGCTTTATTAACCTATCTGGTGAATGGCACAAAAATCGGGAAAGCGTTACAAGCCGTCGCCGAAGATGAAACCACCGCTAGTTTATTAGGAATTAACCCCGAACAATTTATTAAAATAACCTTTTTTGTCAGTGGACTTTTAGCGGGATTAGCCGGAACATTAGTGGGTTCTAGTGTGAGTATTGCAGGGCCGTATTTTGGGATTAGTTTTGGGTTAAAAGGGTTAGGGGTGATTGTTTTAGGAGGGTTAGGAAGTATTCCAGGGGCGGTAATTGGGGGGTTATTATTAGGATTAGCAGAAGCCTTTGTTCCTCCTGATTTTTCCGGCTATCGAGAGGCGATTTCTTTTGCTATTCTCTTTATTATGCTATTAGTTCGACCGGAAGGATTATTAGGACGTAAACGGATTCAAAAGGTATAATTAAAATTCATGATTAATTTTTTCAACACCTATGGCTTTTTAATCGTTTCCATGCTATTGGGAGCGGTTCTGGGGTTGTCTGTTTATTTACCCTTAATGGCGGGTCAACTTTCCTTAGCAACCCCTGGATTTTATGCGTTAGGCGGTTATATTGCTGCGATTTTATCAACTCAAGTCTTTAAATTCACGGGGACTATTTTTCCTTTTCCATTTCTGGTGTTAGAACTCATCATAACGGCTCTGGTTTCTGCTATTTTAGCCATAGCATTAGGAATTCCCGTGTTGAGATTAAGAGGGATTTATTTAGCAATTTCAACCATTGCTTTTGTCGAAATTTTAAGGGTTTTAGCGTTAAATTTAGAGATAACTGGTGGGGCGGTTGGTATTTTTGGAATTCCTCAACCCTTTGCAACTCCCTTAGAATATTTATGGGTAGCCATTCCCTTGTTAATTCTGAGCATGGTTTTCTTATACCGCTTAGAAAAAATTAAAGCGGGACGAGCCTTTAGTGCCATTCGAGAAGATGAATTAGCCGCCGATTCGATGGGAATTAACCCAACTTATTATAAAGCATTATCCTTTACTTTGGGGGCTATTTTAGCCGGATTAGTGGGAACGATTAGTGCCCATTTTCTCAATACTTGGAATGCTCGTCAAGGAACCTTTGATAGTAGTATTATTTATTTAGCTTTTGTGTTAATTGGCGGTTCAAGAACCTTTTGGGGGCCCGTTTTAGGCGGAATTATTCTGACTGCATTACCGGAAGTATTACGAGGAATGGGGGGAATTAGTAGTTTACCGTTATGGTTCGCTCAATTTTTACGGGATGGTCGTTTAATTATTTTTGGGGTGTTATTGGTTTTGGGATCAATTTTTTATCCACAAGGCTTAATTACTCCTGAATTCTTAAATAAAATCGCTCGAAAAAATCCGTTTCGAGGAATTTTGAACAAACAATCCATTAAAGGTTAACCGATGAGTTCATCAACAGTACAACCGATTTTAGAAGTACAAGGTTTAACCCGATATTTTGGCGGTTTATTAGCGGTTGATCAAGTCTCTTTTACCGTTCAAAATCAAGAAATATTCGGTTTAATTGGCCCCAATGGAGCCGGAAAAACCACATTATTTAATTTAATTACCGGGTTAATTCCGCCTTCTAAGGGTTCATTGATTTATCAAAATCATCCTATAACTCAATTAAAACCTTATCAAATTGCAGAAAAAGGAATCGCCCGAACCTTTCAAAATCTCCGGTTATTTGGTAATTTATCCGCTTTAGAAAATGTAGCGATCGCTCGTCATATACACAACCAATCTAATCTGATTTCAGGGATTTTAGGTTTACCTCAAGCGGTACAAATTGAACAAAAAAACTATGAAAAAGCTAGAGAATTATTAGCAATTTTTGGATTAGCAGATCGAGTGGAACAAAAAGCGCGTAATTTTGCCTATGGCGACCAACGACGCTTAGAAATTGCTCGTGCGTTAGCTTTAGAACCCAAAGTATTATTATTAGATGAACCAGCCGCAGGAATGAACCCCAGTGAGAAAAAAGAACTCAGTGATTTAATTCGCCAAATTGCTAAACAATTCCAATTAACGGTAATTTTAATTGAACATCATGTTCCGTTAGTGATGGGGTTGTGCGATCACATTGCGGTTTTAGATTTTGGTAAACTCATTGCATTAGGAGAACCAGAAATTGTGAGAAATAATCCTGCGGTCATTGAAGCTTATTTAGGAGATGAATAAATAATGTTAGAATTAGTGAATGTATCTGTTAATTATGGTTCGATTCAAGCTTTAAAAGATATTAATCTTGTCGTCAATCAAGGAGAAATTGTCACTTTAATTGGTGCAAATGGGGCGGGTAAAAGTACCACGTTAAAAACGATTTCTCGCTTAATTAACCTTCGTCAAGGAAAACTAATTTATCAAGGAAAAGATATCACGAATTTACGACCGGATCAAGTCGTTAAAATGGGTATCGCCCAAAGTCCAGAAGGTCGGAGAATTCTATCTCAACAAACGATATTAACCAATTTAGAATTAGGAGCTTATACCCGCAGCGATCGCTTAGGAATTAAAACAGATATTGAAAAACAATTTATCACCTTTCCCCGGTTAGCTGAACGAAAACATCAATTAGCAGGAACCCTCAGTGGGGGAGAACAACAAATGTTAGCGATCGCTCGTGCGGTGATGAGTCGTCCTCAGTTATTATTATTAGATGAACCGAGTTTAGGATTAGCCCCCCAAATTGTTCGAGAAATCTTCTCTGTGATTCGTCAACTGAATCAATCGGGTGTTACAATTTTATTAGTAGAACAAAATGCCAATTTAGCCTTAGAAATTGCGGATCGAGGTTATGTTTTAGAAGCGGGTTGTTTAACGTTAACTGGAAAAGCTTCTGAGTTATTAACAGATGAACGAGTTAAACAAGCTTATTTAGGTTAAAAACTCGATAAATTTATTAGTAACAATACTATTTTAACTGTAGGGGTTTGGTTTCCAAACCCTCTAGGGTCTGGGTGAGAAATAGTGTAGGAGATGAGTCCGAAGCAGTGATAGAAGTTTGGTTTCCAAACCCTGTAGAGTCTGGGTTGGGAGACCCAACCCCTACCATAAAATATATTACTTTGAGCGTTATTAAAATTCAAGCTTGAACTTGAAAATAATGGTAAAGATTAGCAACAGTTAAATCCGGTACTTCTTCCCAATTTTTAGGGGCTAATCCATTTAAACCTTTGGCGATCGCTTTATTAAAAATATAAGATTCATAATCTCGGCGTAATTCAGGTTTAACGATAAGTTTTAATTGATCTCGTAAAGCCGAATAGTGAGATTTTTGTTTTAATTCTTCATAGATTTGCATTTCTAAGGGTTTTACAGCTAAGTCATTTTGCGGTAATTCTAAATTAACCGCTTCTGATGTTCCAGGTTCTAACATTGCTAATTGTTCTCGTTCATCAGCCGATAAGCTTTTAAACCAATTGGTATGATCTTGCCAAGATTTTAAAGCGGTACAATCATGAATTTTAATCCGGGCGATTTCAGGAAATAGAAAATCGAGTTCTTCCTCGGAACTACATTGATTAATAATATTAAGTAATTCTCGATGAATTTTATTTTGCAGTTGTTCAAGGTGTTCATTAACTGCTGTTAATTGATTTTGAGCTTGATAAGCGGCAATAATGGCTTGTTCAATCGCCCAAGCGCATTCCATCCGACGCAGTTGACCCGCAGCACAAGTCTTTTCTAATAAATGGGGGTTAGAGTAGTCAGCTAAAGCATCATAGAGAGTATTTAAAACTCCTTGAATTTGATGATTTCTATCATTAACTTCTTCAAATTTTATCGCTAATTTAAACCGATCTAAGGCTATGATGAATTTGCCATAAGCTTGTATTAAAATCAAACGATGATTATTATATTTAATATCTTCTGCAACTTCATCAATACGTTTAATAATACTGTCTCCCTGATCTTTTAAGGCTGATTTGAGATCAATAAATCCTCCCATTACCGTTAATTTAAGTTGTTTGATATCTTCTCTTAACTTTAAAGTTTGATATAAATTTACCGCAGTAAGAACACCCGTTACCGCTACACCGACACCAATAACCGCAGTCGTTGATTGTAGAACTCCGAGACTTGCTTGTAACTGGTTAATTCCTTGATAGGTTTTCTGAAATCCTCGATGAACCTGATACATTTGAGCTAGACCCATACCCACTTCCACAGGTGCGGTTATGGGTGCTAGGGGACTATCATTCATGATTGTACCAATGGCGTGACCTGCAAACTGACCCGCATTGGCTGTTCCTTTCGCCCATCTAACCATACTTAAAGGTACTCCTGAGTTGGAAGAAACTAACTCATAGACACCCTTGGCTAAACCTTCTTGAATTGCAGGGGGAAATACAAATTGCATGGAAGGACTGAAAAAAGACATCATTTTTGACCTAACTTTTTAATTATTGTAAACTCATTATCCTCTAAAAATTAACGAATATTGCTAAATTTTTAAGTTATAAAAATTTTGTTTAAATGATTTAAGTATTTTTACGGAAAATTAATTAATATATATACAAATTTGTTTTTATTCAACCGTATAATTACAGATAAATAGGTTATAGTTTATTACTAAGTGAGTGAATTGTATCTTTAATCTTGTACAGTAGAACTGTATGCTTTATTGAGGTTGGCTGCAATGAATGAATTTTTAAATATCTTCGAGTCTATTACTGAATCAACGATTTCTGTAGAAAATAATCCGGGTGAATCTTCCGAGTTAAAACAATCTGCAACAGAGTTAAATCAGTCGATTCAATCCTGTACTGAGGAGTTAAAACAGTCCGCAGCCAGATTAAAAGAATTAATGGAAGTTAGTTATAAAGATTTAGATCATGCTGAAGATGTCTGGAATAGTAAACCTAGAATTATGTCTGTCCCTAAGTCTGAACTCTGGGAACAAATAGGAGAATTAACAGCTATTGATTTTAGAATTCGTGAGTTACAGAATCAATGTCAAACAGAAGTAATCCCAGAAATTAAAAATTCATGGTTAAATCAATGTGAACAGCTTAAGGAAACATGGTTTAAAGATAGTAAAACCGGAACATATAAAAAAGACTTGGGTTATTCAGATAAAGATGGTATGATTCAAGGGTTAGAAAAGGCAATAAAAGTTATCAATAATGAGATGATCAGCCTAATCAATACTAATTTAGATCTTTTAAGTGAAGTCATATCTGATTTAAGCTTTGATTATATCTTAAATATAATTAATTTACTTGATTTCAAAAAGCAAGCTAATATTGCAATTAATCCTAGTTTATTTTCTTATGAGAAAAACTATTTAATTAATATAAAAGGTCAAAGTAGTAATCTTATGCAAGAGTGGATAAAACCAGTTTGGGGTGCATTTTTAAAAGAAGGATCTTCTTTGATTAAAAGAGAGAAATTTAATGATTTTGTTAATGATATCAAGAAAATCATATTAGACAATATGGCTTCAAGATTTTCTGAATGCTTTGATTTTGCATTGATTACTATAACCAACATTATTAATTTCTACAATGATTTTTTAGAAAAACAAAACCGATATGAACAAGAAACCCAAGAACAACGAGAAGCCGAAAAAGCTTGGATTGATCAACAACGTCAAAAATTAGATGATATTCAGAAACAAATTAATATTATTTTAAATCAATCCTAATCCCGTTTAAATGTAGAATTTAAAAAATATTGTAGGGGTTTGGTTTCCAAACCCTTTAGGATCTGGGTTGGAAGACCCAACCCCTACAGGTGAATTATTGATTGGTTTCTGAATTGTTAAAGCATTAAAAGCTTTTTGATTCAAGGTTGAAAATTGCGATCGCAGATGACAATAGATTAACCCAATTTAACCCATCTATTTTTCAGATCAATCCATCCTAAATTTTTATTGTGGATGAACCGTACCATCAGGTAAAATTGCCCCTTGTAATTGAGCACCTGTTAATTTTACCATAATTTTATCGCCAATTCCTACTTTTGCTCCGGTTAAATTAGCACATCTTAAATCCGCCCCACTTAAATCAGCCCCAATTAAATTAGCTTCTTGTAAATTAGCATAAGTTAAATTAGCTTGTAAACAATTCGCTCGAAATAAATTGGCTTTATATAAACAAGCACCACTTAAGTTAACTTTATGCAGAAACGCATCACTTAAATCGGCTTCGCTGAGGTCTGCACCGCTTAAATTTCGACTAGAAAAATCCCGTTCTTTTAAGTCTTCTCCTTTAAAGCTTAATCCACTTAATTCTGTGGGTTTAGGGGGAGGTGGTGGAGGAGAAGGAGAAGGAGAAGGAGGACGAGGAGGCGTTTGTGGTTGGGAATTTACAGGAGTTTGTGGACGTTGAAAAGTTTCATTTCCAGGAGTTTTTACGCGGCTTTGATAGGTCGAAGATTGATAGGAAGAAGACGCACGTTGATGGGTGTTATAAGTTGAATGTCCTGAACCATTAGAGGACGATTTAGCATAGGATTCTGAACGCTGAACCGTTGATGAGCGTTGAGTTGAATTCGATGAAGAACGACGCAATAAAGAACGTAATTTATCCCGTGCTTGATTAATTTCTTTGAGTTTTTCCTCAGCGATTTTTCTTAATCGTTGATTTTCTTCAGGAATGCGATCGGGATGCCAAATAAATGCTAAGTCTTTATAAGCCTGATCCACCAATTCTAAGGAGGCACCAGGCTTAAGATCTAACACTTTATAGTAATAATTCAATTCACCCGGAGTTATCATGGCAGGAGTCCGCAATTAAGAATTTAGCAGTTATAGCAGGGAACAGGGAACAGGGAGGAAAAGATTTTACGTCCCTTGGTTGGCTGCATCAGTCTTGGTCAATCACTGTTAGGCGCGACTGCTATAAAATTAAGAATCAGAAAAGAAAAAGTTTTCTATTCCTAATTTTGTCCTAATTTGTGATGTAATTAAAACAGACTTAAGGGGAGATAGGAACTGTAATCTATATTAGCGTTATAGCTTAACATACTCTTCTCTCCCTGAGTATTGTTTATCGGCGAAATACCCCTAAACCATTGTGAACCGGGGCGGCTGTATCGGGAATTCGGTTTAACAGTTGACCTCCTAAGACTAAACTGGTGGAACTTCCTCCGTCTAAATTTAACGCATCTGTGGCACCGAGTTGCTGCATCAGGAGTGCCATTTCTGTTAATTTAGCACCCACACCCCCCACACGGTTATGGACGGCGGCAATTAACCATTCTCCCTTGGCGGTAATTCCGACGCTGCTACGGATAGCAGATTGATCCGCAAACCAAATATTAAACCCTTCAGCGACTGCATCAACTACGACTTGTCCATTTTGTAATAATAATGGCCCCCCGCCTAAAATATGGGGAAATAAATTAAAATCCGAGGGTGTGGTTTGGGATTCTATCGTAATAGATGTTCCCACTGAAAACGAACTTAAGGCGCTACGAAATGATCGCAAGGTTAACAAATAGCCATTTTTAGGAATTGCAATGGCAGTGGTAGTATTTGTTGATTCAATTTGTTGTTTAACAATATTATTTTCCACAACAATAACAATTTCATTCGCCGTTAAAGGGGTATAACTTTCACCCCATTCGGGAGTATATCGAGCAATTCCAGCTTTTACATAACCTGTATTCATTAATTCACAATCTAACCGTTGTCCTGATGATGGGATTAAGGTTTCTTTTAAACTCAAACGGGCAATTTTAGTTTGTCCGGCATCATTCCAAGCGATCGCACCTCGATTTAAAATTGGCCCTGAAAACCATTTTCCATCCCGACGAATTGCTCCTAATGGTAAGAGATTATTTCGGTTAAAATAGCCTCCATTAATTGCTGCTAGACATTGACAATTATCTACAGTTTTCGCTAAACTGTCAATCCCTTTCATTCCCGTTAGATTTGCCCAAATCGGACGTAAATTCAAACTTGAACCCGGAGTTAACATTAACCAAACCACCGGAAAACGGCTATTATTTAAGGTGATATATTGTTGTCGCCAACGCAATCCTTTTGTCCAGGTAATATCCCGTTCAATTAACGCATCTTGTCGGAGTTCAATTAAAATTCGGTTAGGATTATTTAAGGTAGAAACTTTTACCCCATAACCATCGGGTAAGGTTCCTTGAATCACCGTTTGATTATTGGCAATTTTAACAATAGGTCGAGAGGGTTTTTTTGTGGTTCCTGCGGTTTCGCCTTCATTTTGTTGTTCAGAAGTTCCTGAAGTGGGTGTGGGTTGAGATTGTTCTTGAAACGGTTTAGCAACGGTCGCAGAAGTGACCGCATCAACCACAACTTCCCATGGGGTATTTTGTTGATAAAGTTCCCAAGGAGTCGGTTGATTTAATGTTACCATCATTTGAGAACGATTAGGCTGTTCTTCAAAGGTTAAAGCTTGAACAGTTCCCAATTTAGAAACAATATTTAAGGTTTGATCCTGTATTTCTAAATCCCATCCTGATAATTCCGCTAATTGATTAATTTTTAAATAGCGATATTCTGTATCCCAAGTTGTCTGGAATTTATAGGGAGTTGAAGAAAACCAATTGACAGTTTGCGAGTTTTCATCGGTTGTGTTTAAGGGATTAATCCCTAAAACTTGGATAATTCCCTTATCACTAATTCCTGTATTCGTTGCGGTTCCAGAACTCCACTGACTCCAGGGTAACTTCCATTTTCGACCATTGACAGAAAGATGGGTTCCGGTGCGGATAATTCCGGGTTTAGATAATTCTATACTATATTGACAAATGATAGGATCAGCTTTTTTAAGCAACACTAAAGCTTGATAAATAATAGCAGCTACTTCTCCTCTAGTAGCGTTTAAATTAGGATTGAATGTTTCAGGATTAGGATGATTAACTACCAATTGAGAACGAGTTGCTGTAATGATTGCTTGAGTTGCATAATTAGGAATTTGATCCGCATCAGTATAAAGATCTTCTAAGTTTAAATGATCACCTGTAGCCAAGTTTAAACCTGATACTAATGCTAATAAAACTTGTAAACGAGTTACCGGATTTTGAGGATAAAACCGTCCATCAGGGAACCCCGAAATAAATCCAGATTCGTAAGCGGTTTGAATGGCTTTTGCAGCCCAAAAATCCTTGGTAACATCACTAAATTGGATATATTGACGTTTAGCAGGAGTAGGAAATGCAGCTTTTAGAAGAGTCGCAAATTCCGCACGAGTTAGGTTTTGATCTGGGCGAAATGTGTTATCTTTAAACCCATTAATTAAACCTTGAGCTTGTAACCGTTGAATAAAAGGACGTGCCCAATGCTGGGTAATATCTAAAAAAACAGGTTGGAAACTGGTCATATTATTAGCTTAAGAAGGAAAGAGAGAGCAAATATAGTTATATTATTTCACCGGATTGAGTTTTGATTCCGTATGAGTTTTTGAGTTTTCTGTTTAAAGTGTCACATTCTGTCGATAACGTTTAATTTAAAATTCAGGGCGGTTTAAGGAACAAAACCACCCTTTAATGTGTTGAAAAGCTTTATTTTTAAATACCCTCAATCTGCCAAAATTTAGGATTCCCACTGATCAATGATCCGTTGTAATCCCTCAGCAATCTCTTGCCAATTTTGAGCCAAATCTGTACTGCGATCTTGGCGTAGAAATTCAGCTTCATTAAAACAATGATCCGCTAAAGAATGGACAACACTTCTAATTCCATGTTCCTCAATTAGTTGATTTAAAGCACGAGTTAACTTTTCAGTTTTTGGTTCAGTCATGTCCTGCTCAATTCATCATTCACGGGTGACAGCCTCTATAATACTGCCATTTGTTCACTTTTTGCTAGAAAGGATTTTAATTTTGAGCAGGTTCAAGATTGTGTTGAGATAGGACAATGGAAATCTTCTGAAGCCGTCGCTGTTGATCTTGTTTTAACTGTTCTAAATCATTATTAAATCCTGCCGCTTCTATCTCACCTGTATCGGGATTCCGATAGGATTGAATTCGAGCGCATAATACAACATCATATTCTAAGAGATATTGGGTTTTACAATCTTGAAGAGACGAAATATAAGCATTTCCGGCTGCGGGAGATTGGTTAATTAAATCAATCCCTGCTAACAGTTCAAATAATCCTAATCGCAAATTTTTAAGTTGAGCTTCCTGCTGAAGTCGCTCTGTGGATTTCCTTAATTTTTTAATTTGTTTTAAATCAGCTTCTAAAGGTGATGAAGCTTCATGTTGATAGGCAAAAGTTCCTAAATTTAACGCTGCATTTCCAGAATCTCGATGTCCAAAATATTGGGGTGTAAATCCTCCCTGAACGGTTCGTGTCCCTTCTGCTAGTCCAATTGCAATTACACCCAAGGAATTAGGAGTTAAAAATAATTCATTTGCCTTAAAATTCGAGATTTTAACAGGATTTTTAGGTTCAGAAGTGGATACTATTTTAACAGTTATAGGTTGTTCTGAACCCACATTAGGTTGATTATGATTTGAAGCCAAAAATGTAATCAACTCAACCAATGCTAAACCCTGAAGTAGACTTAAAAAAATGAAGGGACGAAATAAAACTAAGGAAAATAGTTTTTGGCTCAGAATTTGATAAAATGAATTTTTTTGCAGATTACGAGGCTTTGCACCCTTGAATAAACTCGTATTAATCACGGTTTAATCTCTTTTTTTACCTGGACAAATTCAGATTACCAGCAAGGAAAGCAATAAAAATCTTCCTGAAGTCATAAAATAACGGATTGTTTTTAAACGAAAAGCAACAAGATTAAAGCATTACTTCAACCTTGCTGCTTTTAGGAATTTAAAAATTAAGAATTAACCAACCGTTAATTGGCTAGTATCAACTGAAGTTGCTCCATTAACGCCTTTAGCAACTGTCACCATTCTACTAAACAGTTGTTGACTGGGAACCTTCCCTTTTAACACAACTGTACTATCAGTTTGAGCAACCCAAACGCTATCCATATCATCTAATTCAGAATCTTGATCAAACGCATAAGCCACTCGTTTTGCTAAACCACTTTGATCATATTTCCCATCTAAACCCATCCGTTCAGGTGGAATTGTAGCGGTTGCTGTTGTTGCGGGAGCACTCGCCTGAACATTTTGTACAGGTTGAGCAGTTTTAGCTTTTTCTTCTTCATGACGACCAAATAATCGGCTTAACCAACCCATTGTCATTCTCCTATTTTTTATTTTTATTTATCATCTTTCAATATAAAAATATTAGTTGAGAATTACCTCTATCTCTTGATAGAAACTTTCAGCAAGATTAAACTTTACTTAAATATAGCAATCCGCGCCTTCGAGATGGAGGTTGTGCTCATTTACAACGGATATGAAACAGCCAGAAGTATTATCCCTGTTCCCTGTTCCCTTTGGGTTCAGACTTGGTATTGAGGAATACATTCTGAGGATATACACTTTAATTCTTTTGTGTGATTCAGTTTATCAGTAAATCTTAGACTATCAAGAGAAGTAATCACTTGATAAATAACTGCTCATTGGGAGTTAAATACTATGCCGATTTCTTCAATGGAATACAAGCTAAAGTTGAACATTAAAACCTAAACCTAAAAATCGACTCTAAGAATATGAGCTTTAATATATTTTGGAAGCGCTATTTAGAAGGTGGAAAAAATTTTAGTGGCTTAGACTTAACAGAAGCAAACCTAACCTATGCCAACCTGACTCAAGCAAATTTATCAAACACCAATTTGAATCATGCTTCATTAAGTCAAGCCAATCTGGATGGGGCAAATTTAAGTCAAGCCAATTTGATGGGTGCAGATTTGTCTGATTGTAACCTAAGTGATGCTGATTTGACGGATGCTGATTTAAGAGGAGCTATTCTTTTAAGAGCGAATTTAACAGGAGCCAAACTCAACGGAACGAATCTCAAGTGGGCAGCTTTAACTAAAGTTATCCCCCCTGATATTAATCTCAACCATGCTATTTTAAATCGAACAATTTTGCCCAATGGTTGTCCATCTGAACTGTAAAGCCTCTGGGTTTGAGATGGAGTGCTATTCTTGAGTTGATATCAGAATAATTTCTGCCCGTATTTTATCTTCACCTGATTGGGAATTGAACCAAAAAATGTAACAGAAAACCGTTACTGTAGGGGTATGTCTTCACCGTTGTAGAAATGAAATAATGAATTAATCCTTTCGTATGTTCATTGCGGTAGCAAGACGAGTGTTTATTTGCAGAGTGTTAGGCACTCGTCATTTTTACCCAGAACACGGGGAAGCCTAAGTCCTGAACTTTCAAAGTTAGTTATTTAGAGGGCAACCCAGGGGGTTTTTTATGGAGTTGAAATCCTACTCAATTCCATGAGGTCATCAACCTTAACTCTGGGGTTGCCCCATTCCCTTAAGTCAATCTTTATGTAGGTTGAATTTAACTATTGAATAAATTTTTTCCCAAGTCTCAGGAGATTTTTCTGACGAATATTTATGATATGCTAATCTCAACCTGTCATCTATTTCTTGAAGTAAATTAGGTTTTTTGGCTTTAATCGAAAAATATTTAGCTAATCCAAAACTTAAGGCAAACCAGAGCAGATAAATGATATCTAAATATTCTGTTTCTAGTTTTCCCATGTATCCCTCTATCACCCTTTTTGTCGGGATTAGAGTGATATTATTTTGATAAGCGTTTTCTCCTTCTTTAATGAGTTCACTCAATAAATTTTCACAATTATAATCCAAACTATAATAACAATCTTTAAGACTACAAATTGAAGATACTACATCTTCTAAAGCAAAATATAAAATCTGCAATTTGCCTTGATTGTTCATACCCCTTTATTTATTATATTTATTAATTGTATGGATTTCCCTAAGAAATGGTAAGTGCCTATTGTAAAGAAAGGTACTCACCAATTAATGCCAATCAATTTTATTTAGCTTGATTATTCTATTTTTAGAAAGTTTTAGGAATACCTCTACAGGATTGATTTTCTGTTACATTTTCTGGTTCAGCTTCTTTCTGTTGCCCATCTATCAAGGGTTTCACCCCCTGTGAACCTATCTGACAATTCTAATTGAACAGGGAACACTTCGACAAGCTCAGTGCTTCGCAGGGAACAGGAAATGAGTTTGCTGGATTTAGTAGAGACGCGCTATACCTTGGACGAAATTAAATCCTATGTCCGTAGCATTCCAAGGGATGACACTACGAGAAAATACGGAAGTCTGACGAAAAAAAGCACTTAGATTGCTGCTTTGAAATCATGGAATTATTTATGCTAATTCTCCTGTTACCCTATTATCCATAGGGGTTTCAAGTAATTGTAAACTTAAGTAAAAGGTAAAGTTTTTATTAAGAAATGGGGGAAATCCCAAGTTTTTATGCTTATAATTGAAGCAATCCGAAAGGATGAAAAATTTCAACAGTATAATAACTTTGTAAATAATCCTCTGATAAAAGGGGATTAAAATATTCAATCCTAAAAGTAAAAACGCCCAAGTTTAACAGCCTCCGAGGATCTGAACTCAGAGGCTGTTAAACGTTTAAATTAATTCGATCACAGCAATGCCTTGAGGTTGACAATAGTTGATTGCTGTTTAAGATGCAACAAGAGCAATCAGGAATTAATAAACTTCCAGAATCTAACTGAAGATAGAGGAAAGTTTGATGCTATTTAACAACAGTGGGAGAGGAGAATTTATTAGGAATAAATTATGGATGGGTTAACAGGACGGCTGGTAAATAAGGTGGCAATTGTTACAGGGGCTGGAACTGGAATTGGGGAAGCGATCGCCCATAAATTTGCTAAAGAAGGTGCTAAAGTAATTGTTAATGGTTTACCCGATGATCCGATTGAATCTGTCGCTGCATTGATTCGGAAATCTGGCGGTTCAGCAATGGCTTATGCTGGGGATGTATCCGTTGAAACCCAGGCTCAAGGGTGCATTGATGCGACAATTGATGGGTTTGGAAAGCTGGATATTCTAGTGAATAATGCGGGTGTATTCTTAACCAATGCAGAAATTGATGATTATCCCATTACCGATTTTGATCAGACTATTCGGATGAATATTCGGTCAGCATTTTTAATGACTAAATATGCTATTCCTCACTTAAGAAAAACCGCCGGAAATATTATTTCGGCTGGGTCAGAAGCGGGATTTAATGGACTCGCTCAAAATGCACCTTATGGAGGTACAAAAGGCTGGATGCACTCTTTTATGATGGGGGTTGCAGTTGAACAAGCTAAACATGGAATTCGGGCAAATTGTGTGTGTCCGGGGGCAATTGATACCGCTTGGACACATAAAGAAACTGGCCCGATGGATCAAAAAATGGAAAAAACTTTAATTCAAGCAACACCAATAGCGCGAAGAGGTACACCGGAAGAAGTTGCTAATGTTTATGCGTTTCTGGCCTCCGATGAAGCCAGTTATGTTACAGGTGCATTATGGTTAGTCGATGGCGGTGTGACTCCTGCAAAAGGCCCAATGGGTAAAGAGACTCCCTTCTGGAAACGGTCTGAACCTTCAGGAGAATTGCGTTTAGAGCATGGAAAAGAAGGGTTAAAAAACAAAGAAACCCATACCATTAAATAAAATCAACAAGTAGGATGGGCTATCCCCATTCTACTGAATCATATTGGGAGTTGATGAACATAAAAATAGAGGATTTCTGCTAAAATCAGACCGTTATTTTTTCTTTCTTAGCTGAATTCATTGGCTCAACTTGGCTTAATTCGGGTTCTGTATTGTTCAGGTGTTCTTCTAATAAATTCAAGTTGCGAATATTAGATTTATAGAAAGCATCAAAGATATCCCCTACCAAAGGGACTGTTCCTAATATAGCTTCTAATACAATATTAAAAACCATCCAACCTAATACTGAATTCGGTAACTTAAATTGGGCAGCTAAATAAATTAAATACCCTGAAAAAGCAGTATCAATGATATCTCCGAAACCGGGAATTAAACCAATAATCGGATCTAAACCAATCCGAAAACCAATTACCGGAAGGCGAATCGAAGTATCCATTAAACGGCTGAGTTTACGGATACGGTTTAAAGTCGCTAAACGTTGGTTTGTATTCATAATTTCATCTTGACAAACCCCAAAATTAATATGTTATATCCAAAGATATAATTTAAAAAAAACTTAATACACCTATCTTTTGAAAGATTCACTTCTACAGTTTCTCCTCTACTGTCTTAAATACAGTTAAACTTTTAAAAGAGGTTAAAGTATGACGACACAACAAGCCCAACAAAAACAACCGGATGCGAATGTTGAAATTTCAGAAAAACATCAGCCATTTTTAGAAAAAGTTATGACTGAAGGAGGTCTTTCTGATCTCTATGATGCCAGAGATATTACAGAAGTTGTCTTTCGGGTCATGCGGGATGTTATGAGTACAGAAACCGCCGACCATGTTGCTGAAGAATTACATAAAGAAGTGATGCCAACTTCTAATAAAAGACTCCAAATGGAAATTGCCGAGTTATGGGAAGATACTAATCCGATTGTCGGTTTTTTAAGCCGGATTCGTCCCCCTTTAAAAGGGCCTGGTCTATCAGGAATTGATTCGGAAAAATTTTTAGTTCGTGTGGCCAATGAAGGGGGTTTACCTCCAACAACCAATGCAGAAACCGTGATTAAAGCTGTATTTTCTGCAACAAAAGCTGAACTTTCTAAAGAACGAATTGAAGAAATTACAGGGTGGCTTCCAGACGATATTCAAGAAATTTGGAAACAAGTCTAGGGGGTCAGAGGCTAGGGGGGTGTAGGGTGTGTTAGGGTAAACACCTTCAACGGTTCACATCCTACTCCCCGGTGCTTCCTGTCTCGACAAAGGTGATTTTTTGATCCCCATTCTTTGATGAATTTTGGGGAGAAGCGCAAAATCTCTGTGTTTTGATAACTTTTTTTAATATTTTTTTAATATTGTAAAGGAAAGTTAAATTTATATTCAACCTGTTCTTGTATTTGATTAATGATATACTTTTGCTATAATTGTTAGAGCATGGAGGGCTTTAATTCCCTTCCCAAAAGCTGCATCAGTAGCCAATTGTAGTTTAAATTCAACTTAATGTTGCTTTTTTTGTTTTTTTCTTTCCAATTGTGATGATTTACGCTACAGTAGACTCATGGGAATAAAGTATAGTGAAGTATAGATTACTTCCGTACACTCAATCTATTTTTTCAAACTCTCTACTTTGGGGATGTAGAGAAACCTAATTTCCGAGATGGGGAATTTTAGGTTTCTATGGCGAAATGCTCTAGGGTGTTTCTGGGTTTTAATCTCAATAATATTACCAGTAAACCCCCCAGAACTTTGATGGATAATCACCTCCTTAACCGATTGTTTCCTTGACTCGTTAATTTCAGTTTGATAGGAAGCAGAAAATTCGGCAGGAGAAACCCAAACTTCGACAGAATTAAAGATTGAGCGTCAATATAGTATTTTTACCCTCAGTGTGCAATCTTCCTATGAATAGACTATTGGATTCTCAAGCAGTAGCCTCAGTTAATCAACAAGGTTTACATCGATTAGTGCGCTCGGTTTCCCTATCTCAAGGACAATTTTCCTTAGTCTTAGTGCGATGCAATTCTAGTCAACTCAGACAACAAGTGCTTCAGGCTGTACAAGCTGATTCTGAAATTACAATTGAACTTCTCATCCTCTCTGCTCAAACGTCAACCCTGTATACAACCTTATCAGAATACGTTCAAACCCATTCCCCGTCAGCATTGATGATTCTAGGGTTAGAAACCGTTGAAAATCTCGATGCTCTTCTGAGTTCAACGAATCAAGTTCGGGATGAATTTCGTAAACAATTTAATTTTCCTGTGATTTTATGGATTACCGATGATATTGCAACACAGTTAATTCGTCTAGCACCGGATTTTAAAAGTTGGGCAGCCGCAACGATTAAATTTCAATTAACAACGGCGGAGTTATTAGATTATTTAAAATTACAAGCTAATACCCTTTTTACCTTGGCAGAACTCAAAATTAAAGCTTGGGAACCGGAAACACAACAAACCTTTCAATCTTCCGTTTCTCGGAGTTATCCGTCTGACTTTGCCATCAATTCTAATCGTCGCCGAGAACTTGAACTCCATTGGCAAGATTTACAAAATCGAGGTTATGAATTAGACCCAGCGTTAGAAGCGTTTCGTCAGTTTATTTTCGCTCAAGATTGCGATGCTAATGACCACAGTGAAAAAGCTCGCCAACATTATCAACAAAGTTTAGCTTTTCTACAACATGAATGTCTTCAGAAAGATGTAGGGTGTTGGTTCACGGTCAACCGTCAGGGAATTGTTCTCTTTCATATTGCCTTAACTTATTGCATTCAAGCTACAAGAAATCCAGGGATAAAACACACATTATTACTGGAAGCTAAAAATTATTTTGAGCAAAGTCAGCAGATTTTTGAACAAGCTGGACGACCGGATTTAGCAGCAGGAGTTCTCTCCCATTTAGGAGAAGTTTTACAACGTTTACAATTATGGGAGGAGTTACAAGAATTAGCCATCTCTGGGTTAAAAATGCACCTGATTTATGGAACCGCTAGCCAACTCGCTCAAGATTATGGGTTTATGGCAGAGGTGGCGTTACGACGGTCGCAATGGAATCAAGCCCTTGCTTTAGCGCAATTGGCGTTAACAATTTTACCCGAATTGAATCGAACAGCAAGTCGAGGACAATGTTTATTATTATTAGCACGCTGTTATCAACAGCAGCGAGAATGGCTACAAGCGCGGCAAGAATTAGAATTAGCTTTAGAGCAAACAAAACCTCAATATAATCCACAGTTGTATCTGGATATTTTGGGAGAATTACGGAATATTTACTATCATCAAGGTCAGTATCGTAAAGCGTTTAGAATCAAGAAAAAACAACGAGAACTTGAGCATCAATATGGATTCCGAGCGTTTATTGGGGCTGCCCAACTTCAACCGCCTAAACAAGCGATAAATCCCTCTAGTCTTCATGGGGAAAATATCGTAACTATTGCGGAAGAAATGATGGCATCCTGTCGCCAACAGGATATTCAGAATTTGCTGCATCGATTAAGTCGAGATGATCACAAATTGATTATTGTTCATGGGCGTTCTGGCGTGGGCAAAAGTTCTTTAGTCAATGCAGGTTTAGTTCCAGCCTTGAAGAATACGGCGATTAGTGCTAGAGGTTGTTTACCCGTTGTGATTCAGGGTTATACGGATTGGGCCAGAGAATTAGAACGTAATTTAGCCAATGCTTTACTGAATTGTGATACCTTCAAATATCCTGATGAATCCATTAAAAAACTCTGGTATAACGTGATTGCTCAATCCTCAACTAAACCGATTAACTTTTTCCAAAAAACCGCAGAAACAGCTAATTCTTTTATTCTTGATTCGTCTTCTTTTGTGTTAAAACAATTGACTCAAAATGCAGATCGAAATTTACTAACGGTTTTGATTTTTGATCAATTTGAAGAATTCTTTTTTGTCTCTCAGCATCAAGCTAGACGAAAAATATTTTATGATTTTTTGAAAATTTGCTTGGATTTACCGTTTGTTAAAATTATTTTTTCTTTAAGGGAAGATTATCTTCACTATCTTTTGGAATGTGATTATTTATTAAATTTAGAAGCAATTAATAATAACATTTTGGACAAAAAAATCCGCTATCATTTGCGAGATTTTACTTTAGCTGAAGCAAAAACAGTGATTGACCGATTAACGCAACGAGCTAAATTAAAATTAGAACCCGCTTTAATTAATGCTTTAGTCGCCGATTTAGCGGATGAACGTCAAGAAGTTAGACCCATTGAATTGCAAGTTGTGGGTGCTCAACTTCAGGAAGAAGGAGAACATGGAATTACCACCTTATCGGCTTATCAAAAATTGGGACTTAATCCCAAAGCCGAATTAATTAAACATTCCATTGAACAAGTGATTCAAGATTGTGGTCAAGAAAACGAAGATGCGGCGTGGGAAGTGTTATTTGCCTTAACAGATGAAAAATTTACTCGCCCCATTAAAACAAAAGCTGAATTAATTACAGCCGCTAGGAGGAGACAAGAAGAGGCGGACAAGGGGACAAGGGGATGGGGGGACAAGGGGACGGGGAGACTAGGGGATGGGGGGACTAGGGGACTAGGAGATGGGGGGATCAACACGATTTTAGCGGGTGGTCAACACTTCGACCCTTCGGCAAGCTCAGGGCATTGCAAACTCAGTGCCAAGCTGTCAACAATTGTTGAAGATCGGGAGGAACCTGAAGCCTTTATTGATGTAATATTAGAATCCGGTTTGCTGTTACGAAGACGGGAGGAACCGGAAGATCGATATCAATTGCTGCATGATTATTTAGTATTACCAATTCGCCAACGATATGCCTTGCAAGAACAACAGCGCCAGCAAGATATTCAGCAGCGTTTAAACCAAGTTCAAGCTGAAAAATATCAAGCAGAAGCCGCTTTAGAAAAAATGAGTCGAGAGCAATTGTTAAAACGCAATCAACTCTTACAACAGTTGTTAGGTGTTTCGATGGTGGTTGCCCTATTATTGGGTTTTACAACAAAAGTAGCGACTCATCAACAGCGACGGGCTGATCAACAAAAACAACTGGCAGATTTAGCAACCTTAACGGCTTCTTCCGAAGCACTTTTCTTCTCACAATATAAGTTTGATGCCTTAATGGAAGCTTTAAGGGCGGCTCGACAATTTCAACAATTGAAAGCCACAACAGCCCAGAGTCCTGAACTGACCACGATGGAAACTCGAATTGCAGCCACATTACAGCAGGCGGTGTATGGTATTGGAGAACGCAACCGTTTAGAAGGACATCTGGATGTCGCCTGGGATGTCTCTTTTAGTCCCGATGGTAAAACCATGGCTTCTGGGAGCTTTGATAAAACCGTTAAATTGTGGACACCTGAAGGTCAACTTTTACAAACCTTAGTCGGTCATACCGCCAGTGTCACGAGCGTTAGTTTCAGTCCCGATGGTCAATTACTCGCCTCTGCATCTCAGGATGGAATAATTAAACTTTGGTCTTTAGAGGCGGAGGTAACAAAAGTTAGGGGCCAGATGTCTGTTCCCTTAGTAACACTCCGAGGTCATCACAAAAGCGTTTCCTGTGTCACCTTTTCACCGGATGGCCGTTTGATAGCTTCGGTATCTGAAGATCATCAATTAAAATTATGGAGTCGAGACGGGAAATTATTACGAACGTTTGTGAATGGGGCGGCGTTAACGTCCGTGGCGTTTAGCCCTGATGGTGGCGTTTTAGCCATCGCTCTTGCTAATGGCATGGTAACCATTTTGGAATTGGATGGAACAATTCTCTACAATTTAGACCATACCCAAGATCCGAAGGAAACGGTTTATAAAGTCCAATTTTCTCCCAATGGTAAATTCATAGCCACGGTGGGACAAGATCAAACGCTGAAACTGTGGAACCGTCGCGGTCAACTGTTAAAAACCTTAAAGGGAGATGGCTCCAGAGTTTATGGGGTTCATTTTTCTCCCGATAGCAAATTATTAGCGACTTCTAGTGACGATAAGAATATTTATTTATGGACAGTGGAAGGAACGTTATTAAAACAATGGCAAGGACATGGGGATAAAGTCACGAATGTTCAATTTTCTCCCGATGGCAAGACTTTAGCGTCTTCTAGTTATGACAAAACGGTAAAACTATGGAATATTGATCACATTCCTCTGAAAACCCTGACTGGACATCAACATCGAGTTTTAGGGGTAAGTTTTAGCCCTAATGGTGAGATATTTGCCTCGGCGAGTCAGGATAAAACCGTGAAGTTGTGGAGTCGTACAGGAGCATTATTAACGACATTAACCGGACATCAAGATCGGGTGGCGACGGTGAGTTTTAGCCCGGATGGTGAACTGTTAGCAACAGCCAGCTATGACCATACGGTGAAATTGTGGCAACTCAGTGCTGATGCCGAAACCCCCCAAACATCCTCTAGGCGGTTATTTCAGTTTGGGATGTTCCGGGGAATTCCTTGGCTGTTTAATCGCAGGACAACGGCGTTACCTGTTCAGAAAAAGCGAGTTTCCGTAGAATCAATTCAATTGCTCAACAGTTGGATTGCTCATGATGATAGCATTATGAGTGTTACCTTCAGCCCTGATGGGGAAACGATTGCCACAGCCAGTAAGGATAAAACAGTGAAATTGTGGAACCGCCAGGGGGAATTATTACACACCTTAATTGGACATCATTTATGGGTTAATAGTGTTACGTTTAGCCCGGATGGTCAAGTGATTGTGACTTCTAGTGACGATGGAACGATTAAACTGTGGAATCATCAGGGAACTTTGTTAAAAACGATTGCGGGCCATCAAGGTTTGATTCTCAGCGTCAGTTTTAGCCCCGATGGTCAAGTCATTGCGTCCGCCGGCTATGATAATACGGTTAAACTGTGGGATAGCAAGGGGAACTATCTCAAAACATTATTAAAGGGATCAAGTGATAGTGTAACCAGTGTAGTGTTTAGTCCCGATAGTCAGTTAATTGCCTCAGCCAGTTTTGATGGTACGGTTAAACTCTGGAGTCGTCAGGATGGCACATTATTAAAAACATTAGTCGGCCATCGGGATGGCGTCATGGGGATTAGCTTCAGTCCCGATGGTCAGGTTTTAGTGTCCGCCAGTCGGGATAAAACCTTAATTATGTGGAATCTCGATTTGGATAACCTGATTGATCGAGCTTGTGATTGGGTTTACGATTATCTGCGAACAAACCCTAAAGTTGGCAATAGCGATCGCTACCTGTGCCATCTATAGCGTTAGGGAACACCGAACAGGGAACAGACGCGCCATGGCGCGTCTCTCTACTACAATTTTAATGCGTAGTGCTATACCCTTATATCTTCTTATAAAAGCAAGGAAAGTAATAAAAAGCCGAAGAATAGGAGGGCAGATTCAAAAAATACTTGAAATTCTAATTTGCTAGTCATGGTTTCAACTCCTGATAGGGGTTAGTCTTGTTAGTTTGTGGAGTATTCCCCGAACATTGCGTTTGCGGGAAATTCGTCTATTTTTACTGTTTTGCTCACCGCCTTATCTCTAATCGGGTGTTAGTTGAGGAGAATTAACCCCATAGTGGAGTAGAAATAGAACGTTGTGACTCAGAAATTAAGTAGGTTTAATTTTGAACAACTTAATCTTCTGGAATCTAAACAACTTAGCTTTTCTCCTTACTCTTATATTGTATAATTTTTTTTCACGTCTGTACCTTAAGTTTTCCCCCTATTTGCTATTCTGTGATTAGTTTTATTAATCCCTATCAAGCGCTGGTTTCCCAAGAAGGCAGATAGGTGTGAAGACCAGACATGGGTTCCCAGTTGAGAATATCGTGTAATAAGGCTTGATAGCCTCGGATATTGGGATGAAGACCATCAGCACTTAAGTGTAGCCGTCGCCAATGTTCTCCTCGTTTCAACCACAGGTCAAAAATATCGAGATAGGGAATCTGACGTTGTTCACAAGCTAACTGGGTGGCTTGTTTGTAGCGGTACTGGTCAGCGTGATTATAATAAAAACAATCGAGAAATGGCATCTTACTTTCATCCACAGGCACCATTCCCACAAAGAAAACCGGACACAAATTGACGGCTTGATCTAACAAATGATTCAGTTGGGTATGAAAGTGTTCAAATTCTGTAAATGGCCTTCCATTTGCTCGTCCTAACCGGGGAGAATCATTCACCCCAACGGACAGAATCATTAATTCAGGCTGACGATTTCGGAATTCTCCTCGGTGACTCCATTCTTTTTCCAGCCGTTGGGAAACTTGAGCGACACCATTTAGCGACACCATTTCCTCGCACCCCTAAATTATAGAGGGCATGACCGGGATGGTTGGGAGACATCCACAGGCGACGTAAGCGTTCTACCCAACCCCCACCAACGGGATCACCAAATCCATAAATTAGACTGTCTCCGAGAGCAACAATCCTCATGGGAAGATGGGGGTGATAAGGCTTAGGAAAATGGGAAAAAGATTGAGGAGAAAGGGTTCGCATACAAGCCTTCTTTTGAGGTCACATTGAAACCGAGGCGTTAAATTTTAGCACATTAAAATCCCTGACTAGCAGGCAGAATGCCTATTTTAGGGAAATTTAAACTGCTAGTTTTAACATGAATCTAGTCTAGCCTTGCTTTCGTTGAAAAAAAAGTTCCTGATGAACCTTTAAGATTAAGCTGTTGTGTATTTAAACTGTGATTATAGCATTACCTTTGTTTTTAAGTTTACGTCCCCATTTAATAGATAACTGTCCTTCATTTAAAAGCTGATGTAATAAACACTCTAGCTCATCAACTGATTTAAAGAGTCGATGAGCTATATATTCTTTAGCTGAATGCCAGACTAATTCAATTAAATTATAATCTGGACTATATGCTGGAAGAAATTCTAAATAGACATTCGGCATTTCTGCTTTAATTTTTTCTAGGTACTCTTCTTTTTTGTGAAAACTTGCATTGTCAAGAATAATCAGGATCTTAGCTCCTTTTTCTACAAATTCTTCTGCTTGATTTCCCGCTAATACCCATTCATAAATTAGCTCTTGATAAAAACTTTTTAACACTTGATAAAAATTATCTGCATTTCCTTTATCCAGAAATTCTACAAATCTTTTTTTATCCGAGTACCTCAATCCTCCCATCACATTAACTCTTCCTTTCCTCCTGTCTCCTCTAATCTGTTTCCTCTTCCCTTTTTTACACCAATTCTTTCTTTTTATCACTCTTAAATTAAATCCACTTTCATCCCAAAACCATACCTGTAATTGTTCTGGACTTTCTTTTGCTATTTTCAAATATTCTTCTATTTTATCTTTAAATAATTTTCTTTTTTCTGGATCTCTTTTCTCTTCTAAGCTATACTTTGCCCACAAATAAACATACTTTTTTTCCTTTAATATCTTTCTCACTTGTGAACTACTTAATTTGATTCCTGTGATTTGTTCTAAATAAGTTGCCAATCTTTCTCCTGTCCATCTCCCAAATTCATATCCTAATTCTTCCGGTTCTTTTTCTACTGTTTCTAATAATATCTCTATATATTTGTCTGTGGCTTTTCTATAATTTCCTTTCATTCTTTCATCTTTTAGGCTTTCTAATTTGTCAGGGTCTCCATGTACACACCAATAACATACTTTGTTTAATGAGCAGCCCAAAAACTTGGCAATTTCACTTTGCTTTTTACCATCATTTAGCAATAATAAAATCAAGATTCTTTCTCGGATTTGTCCATTTTCTTCCTCTTTCAATCTTTTCTGTAGTTTCTCTACTTGCTTTTCATTTAAATGATTTTTAGCAGGCATCTTTTGATTGATTTTTCTAAACTTGGTTTTTCATTATACCCTATTTAGATGCTTAACAGCTTAGTTTTTTTAATGTTTGCTTGCTACCGATTCAATCCAGTGTTGCTTAAAGATAAACTATGAATATTAATGAAATAATATTCTGATTGTGAAGGTTTTTAGTTACAGTTCTTAATATTGGGAAAGATATATTCAAAAAGGGGAACTGAACTTAAACTTTAGTCAGTATCCCCTTGGTGTTTTTGGGGAGGGTTCGTTCCTAAAATCTGTATCAATACGGATTAGTCATCACCCCAATAGATCCTAGAACATTTTCTTAACCTCTGGCTTTTAACCAATTGGCAATAGTGGGGGGTAAATCCCGTTGCACTTTCCCACTCACATACATTCCAATATGTCCGACGGGGAAAGATTGGACGGTATAATCTTTACTACCCACATATTGTTTTAAGGCGATAGAAGATGATGGATCTACTAAATGATCTTTCTCCGCATACAGATTTAAAACAGGCATATTCACCGCTTTTAAATTCACCTGTTTCTCCCCAATCACAACTTCACCTTTAATTAATTTATTGCCTTGGTAGAAATCTTTTAAAAACTGCCGATAGGCTTCTCCAGCTTGATCTGGACTATCAAAAATCCATTTTTCCATCCGCATAAAATTCAGCAATTTATCTTGACTGCTCATAATATCTGGTAAATCCAAATATTTTTGATATCCCAATTGCAACGGTTTGAGCATCAAAAATTCAAGATTGAGGAAATCTCCGGGAACATTCCCCATCGCATCAATCATTAAATCGACATCTAACGCATCAGAACCTAGGGTACAACCTCCCCGCATATTGAGCAGGGTATTTTTCATTTTAAAATCAACGGGAGTCACCATCACAATTAAGTTCTTCACCTTGTCGGGGTGCATGGAACTATAACAGAGACTAAAGGTTCCCCCTTGACAAATTCCTAACAGATTAATTTTGTCTAATTGATGGGTTTTGCAAATAAAATCGACACAGTTATCCAGATAACCATTTAAGTAGTCATCTAAGGTTAACCAACGATCGGCGCGAGTCGGATATCCCCAGTCGAGTAAATAAACATCTAATCCCAATTTTAACAAATTAGCAACTAAGGATCGATCTTCCTGTAAGTCAACCATAAACGGACGGTTAACTAAGGCATAAACAATTAAAACCGGAATTTGAAAGGGTTTTTCAACTTGGGATTTAAAGCGATATAAAATCACTTTATCTTCCTTATAAACCACTTCTTTAGGAGAAAAACCTACTTCAATATCTTCTTCTCGTAAACGGCTTAAATTTTCCATACCTTTCACGAGTTTTTGCGTTAACTCCACATATTCGTGGGTGGTATCTTCCAAACTTAATTGAGTTAAAAAAGGTAACATAGGTTTAATTCAAGTTAGGGACTGTGGAATGGGGAACAGGCATCTTGCCTGTTAAAAACCTATTAACAAAACAGGTCAACCGTTAACTTTCTGGTTCATACTTTGCCAAAGTTTTTTTCAACCGTTTAACTTCTTTTCGCAGTTCATAAACGGTTTTATGAATTTCATCCACTTCGCTGCGAGAGGGCATATTCATCGCTTTCATCCAAGATTCCATTAATTCTTGTTGTTGAATGCGATAGGCATTTAAAGCATTGAGAAAATCTCCATGAACTTTGAGATTTTCTTCCGAAACAAAAGTCTTCTCAAAAATATCATCAGAAACGATACTCCAGAGATCTTGGAATTTCCTCCAGTCGGTAACGGGTTCGCCTTTTTCAGCTAACTCAACTAACTTTTGAATTAAGGCTTCAAAGGACTTAACTTGAATATCGGATAATAAAATTTGATAATTGTTACTAGCGCGATAAAGATTTGTCCATTGATCAAATCCTTTGAGAATTTTATTATTAAATTCCCGTGTAATTCCTAGGGTGGGACTTTGCAGAAAATTCCCAAAGGTGGGTTGATAAAACATCTCCCAATACAGGTTATTCAGTTCGATCCAAGGTTGGCTATTTCCTGTCCAAGTTTGGTTTAATGGCCCAAGGGAAGACTCCATATAAGCCATCCAAACTTGATTAAATTTTTGGATTTGTTGAGAATATAATTGCCAAAGTTGAGTGGTATCTTGATTGATTTTTTGATTTCCGAGGGAAAAATCATCTAATTGTTTGCGAATTTGGGCGGTATAATTCGTTAAGGTTTTTTGCCAATCCTCTCCGGCTTGAACTTTCGGTAAAATATCTTGCCAAGCATCAAAAGACAACTTCAGAAAACGCATTAATAACTGTTGATTCTGCGTAAACCGTTCTGTTAAAGCGGTCATATTGGGTTTGGTTTCCGCATTTCCGTTTTCTTCGGTTGCTACTCCCATTTGATTAAACCAAGCTTTCCAAATTTGAGTTCCTGCATCTGTCCAAGCATTCACCCAATTTCCGGTTAAATCATTCCAAGTTGCGGTTTCTTTATCCATTTTTTTCACCATGAATTCAATTGTTTAAGAGGAACCCCACCCTCCCTCCCTTTGAAGACGGGAGGAGTTTTTAATCATTTTCTTGAATCAAACAAAATAGGTATGAAACAGGCAATATGCCTGTTCCACTGTCTTGAGTGATGTTTAAGTATGATGGGCTCCATTAACTCTGAGGACTTCTCCGGTTACATAACTACTAGCAACTGGAGATAACAGAAATGCACAAGCCCAAGCAATATCTTCGGGTTCTCCAAAGCGACGGAATGGGATTTCTGCAATAATTTTTTCTTTGATATTATCGGCGATCACTTTGGTCATTTCGGTATTAATAAATCCAGGGGCGATCGCATTTGCCCGTACATTATAACGCGCCGCTTCTCTAGCTAAAGATTTGACTAAACCAATCACAGCCGCTTTCGTTGCGGCATAGTTGGTTTGACCCGCATTACCGCGATCACCTGAAATTGAACTAATGGCAACAATTGACCCAGATTTTTGTTCATACATTCCCGCAACAAAGGGTTTAATCGTATTCACAACCCCTTTTAAATTAACATTAATCACCGCATCCCAATCGGCGGGAGACAGTTTCCCAAAAAAGTTATCACGGGTAATCCCAGCGTTAGCCACAACCCCATAAACCGGCCCTAATTTTTTAGCAATTTTTTTGCCAACAGCCTCCATTTCTTCTAAATTCGTGACATCGGCTTTCGTTGCAAAGGCAGCCGGATGATCATCGGGAATATTAATATCGACAAAAGCAACTTTTGCCCCTAATTCGGTTAATAAAGAGACAATTGTTGCCCCAATTCCTCGACCGCCACCCGTGACAAAAATGACTTTATCTTCTAAACCTAAAGAAACCATACTGTTTACTCCAATTTAAGTGATTAGTCTGAATGCTCAATGCTTTTAAACTCGTTCAATGGCTAAAGCCGTACCGCCTCCGGTTCCATGACATAAGGCGGCTAACCCCAGGGTTTTATCCTGCTCTTTTAAGGCATTCAACAAGGTGACAATAATTCGGGTTCCTGATGCGCCAATAGGATGTCCTAAAGCGATCGCACCGCCATTCACATTCATTTTGTCAAAAGGAACGCCTAACATTTGATTGAATAAACAACTACTGACCGCAAAGGCTTCATTATTTTCTACTAAATCAAAATCAGCAATTGTCATATTCAATTTAGTCAGAAGTTTCTGGGTTGCCAGTATCGGAATTTCCGTAAATCGCCAAGTTTCACCTCCGGCTAAAGTTCCTGACATCAGTTTAGCTAAGGGCGTTAAACCGTATTTTTCCACCGCTTGAGCACTGGCTAAAACGACAGCCGCAGCCCCATCGGAAAGTTGACTACTATTTCCCGCCGTTAATATTCCCTCTTTACTAAAAGCTGGACGTAATTTAGCTAAACTTTCTAAGGTTGTTTCCGGGCGAATTCCTTCATCTTGATCGAGAATTTGGGTGCCTTTTTTACTCACAATTTCTATCGGGGCAATTTCCGCTTTAAAGATTCCCCGTTGAGTCGCTTCTGTCGCGCGTTTGTGGGAATAAAACGCCACTTCATCTAAATTTTGCCGGGTGAACCCATGTTCAGCAGCCACTCGTTCGGTTTCATCCCCCATTCCCTCTCCGGTGGTGGGGTCAGTTAACCCGTCATACACCAGAATATCAATTAACTGTTCCGGTGCGCCCATGAGGAATTTATATCCCCATCTCGCCCGTTGGGAAAGATAAAATCCGGTTTGAGACATGGATTCTATGCCTCCGGCTAAGACGAGATCGGCTTCTCCGGCACGAATGGCGGTTGCGGCATTAATCAGGGTCATCATACCGGAGGAACACACCATATCCACCGCATATCCATCCACATGGGCGGGAATTCCAGCTTTCAGGGCAGCTTGGCGAGGAATGAGTTGTCCGTGTCCGGCGCGGAGAACATTTCCCAAAATGTAGAGGTCTAAGGCATCGCTGGGAACTCCTCCGCGTTCCAATGCAGCTTTGATGACGTGGGCACCAAGATCGGAGGGAGAAAAACCTGCTAAGGAACCGCCAAAACGACCGAGGGGGGTGCGGACTGCTGAAACGATATACACATCAAGCACTAATCCCTGCTCCTCTTGCTAAAACTTTTAAGAACAATGATTCTTTTTTATCATATTTGAGGAGTATAAATTCCTAAATAAAGTATTAAGAATCGAAGAAAAATAATTAAGAATCAAGAAGTTAATGTTAAGAATTGAAGGGTGAATATTAAGTTTTGAAAAAATAAGCAACTGGAGAACGGATCAGAAAAGGATAGAAAAGCCTGATGATGAATTGTTTTGATGAGTTGCGATCGCACAGCACTATCCTTAGAATAATTCCGTTTTTGCTTGACACAAACTCGAAAATTGAGCTATACTTAGGAATGAAAAATCAATAAATGGATTAATGAGTGAGTTGAGGTACGGCTCGATAGTTCCATTTGGGTAAATATTCATCAAAAACAATTTTCAGAGTTTTTTTGAAATGATCAGTTACCTTCCGACCCGTTTGATAGACCTGATCAACGACATTAACAACGACAGATAGCCCTGTATTAGTACGAGTTTTTTCCATGAGAGTTTTGACCAAACCAAGACTGGTAAAAATCACTCCTTGACAAGCTCGAGTTAGATGAGGAAAAAGTCGATGTTCAATGGGATTATATTTAGATGTATAGGGAGGGTAATGAGCAATTCTGATCTCAATTCCAATTTCATCCACTAACTTTTGTAAATCTTGTTTAAAAATATAATGATTAGCATTATTACTGCCACCCCCATCACACTTAGCTAAAATCGAATTGGCATGAGGATAGAGAGCTTTTCCATAATGATTCCACCAATGTTTAAGAGCATTACAAGCAAATTCACTGGTATCTTTACTGTTACCTAATGTTACATATCCTCGGTTTTTTTGAGTATCGTAAATGCCATGGGGAATGACTTTTCCATGACCTAAGCTCCAAAAATCATGATCCCAAGTAGTAACAGGCTCAGTTGTATACAGAGTACCTGGACGATATAAATTCCCTAAAACTTCTTTCTTTTTAGTGTCAAAACTAATAATAGGATTACCGGCTTCTCTATACAGGGTATCGAGTCTAGCAATATTTTCAAATTGAGCATTTCGGTCTTTATTAATTCCTGTAGTTTGCTTTTTTTGTGCTTTTCGCTTGACATACCCATGCTTTTTTAAGAGTTTCTTTACGGTGGGAGGACTGATATTAAATCCGGCTTCCTTAAGTCCCAAAGCAATTTCTTTGTGGGTTAAATTAGTCCATTTAATTGACTCGTTCATAGGATCTCCGGCTGTGCGGGACTTTAACACTTCTAAAAAGGCTTCATCTATTCCAATTTGGGTGGAAAAAATACTTTTTCTTCCTCCTCCTTTTTTTCTAATTCTTACATCATTAATAGTCTGTTCATCCAGTTCTTTTAACTCTTTTATTCCTCGGACGATTGTGTTTCGAGTACAACCCAACAGTTTGATGATATAACTAATTCCTCCCCATCCCAGTTTTTGAGCCTCTATCGCTGCATATCTTCTTTTATCCTTTTCTGATAAAGAGTTATAAAACTTTTTCATTTCTTCCTCAATTGAACTAGAATAAAACATAGGTTTTAAGTTAAGTTGTGTAGTTTAATCGAAAAATCCGTTGCCCGGTTCTCTCAATTTTTGTAAAATCTGCCATCAGTGCCTATACTTCATTATACCTGAAGCCCATCAAGTTATTACTTTTTCATTCCTTAATAAAAGCTGTCAAAAAATATAGGTAAAAATGGCACGACAACTAAAACGTTGGGAATCTCCCCGTTCCCAAGGCAGAAATATTAAAGGAAAAGGGGGTTCGGCGAGGGCGCGACAACTGAAAAAACAACGGCAAACCCTCAGAAACAAACTCAATCAAAACCAAAGCAATGGGAAGGATCAATTAGATACCTTCCCGATTTTTTTAGAATTCACATTCCCCTTGAATGTTAGGACAAATCGTGGTATCCTCGTGATAATGTGATGGATGATCTTGCCAATGGTTGAGTAATTGTTGTAACTCATTTTTTAAAATTTCTAAGGAACTTATTTGGTGATTAATCTCTTCAACTTTCATCGCTAAATGTTGTTTAACCTCCTCACAAGGAAGTTCTCCGCGATCGCTAATATTTAAAATCTCTCGAATTTCACTTAAACTTAAACCCAAAGATTGAGCCCGTTTGACAAATGCTAAACGGTTGACGACCGAGGGATCAAAAAGTCGATACCCGGAGTCAGACCGTTCAACGGTGGGGGCTAATAAACCAATTTCTTCATAATAGCGAACCGTTTTCACCGATAAGCCACTCCGGGTGGCAACATCACCAATTTTTAAGCGTTCCTCTGTAATTACAGCACTCATTTTTAGTGATCCTGATTATTTGCTCATTAAATCAAAAGAACGATTTGATCCAGAAACTGAGTTTCTGAACTTTCCATCGGGATTTAATCTTTTAAAAAAACTTAAAAACCCGGTTTTTTGGATCGACGAGGGCGTAAGTCCTGGGTGAGTTGAGGGAGGGGAGGTCTTGAAGAACTAGGGGGGAGAGCATATTCCGGTGCGGTTTCAGGTTGTTCAATTTTAGAGCGTTGTAACATCCACCAACGCAAGACCAAAATCACCGCCACGCTGGAAAGCCCAAAGGTTAATAACGATAAACTTGAACTCACTCCACCAATCACAGCATCTACAGTTCCAACCGTTACTACAAAACTAACAATAGGTTCTCGACGATAAGCAGACCTGAGAACACGCGGCCATAAAGCATTCATCACAGTTTTACTCTAAATTTCAATTGTGTTAACTTTTAGTACAATCTCTCGGTAGGAGCCGACAGAATCATTCTCTAATCTTCTTCACAAAGAGAGTTTCTATAATCCCAATTTAACTTAATCTCCAAACTTTTGCTGCATTTTACCCCGTGTTGGGTCAGTTGTCATCCGTTATCAGAGTGATCAGAAACTGAGGATTTGACTGATTCTGTTGAGCCTTAGTTCCAGGGAAATCCCAAAATTACAGCCCAACAGGTGAACCCTGAATTAACTTTGACTCATCAGACGAATGACAACCTTCTATAATTAACGGTCAACTATGAACAGTCTTCGCTAAAATTAACTCAACCCCAGCCAGGATAACAAACCCTGTCCGCTAAAATATTCAATTGCCAAGGTGATCAAAAAACCAATCATGGCCGCTCGACCGTTTAACCGTTCAGCATATTGATTGAAACCAAATTTGGGTTCATTTAGGTTGGGGGTTGTCGTCGGTTGTGGTTGATTCATGCTTGAGTTCCTTGGATTTTAAGCGCGTTCATTATGATTTTACCCCTGATTGTATAAACAATGTCCTATCCATCCGACTCCTCCCCCCCTTCAAATGCCATTCAACGGGTTGCCTTTGCCCTGCGTACCACTGGCTGGGTTTGCTTTTGGACACAGCTTGTTTTAGCGGTGGTTTCTGCTCTTATTCAGCTTTTTGCGATTTTTGCCTTTAATCCAGGAAGAACAGCACAAACTGGCGCAACACCAGGAATGGGTGGCGGTTTAGTTTTTGCCTTAATTGGACTGGGTATTTTAGGGTTTAGTATTTTTCAAGCCTTTCGTTACACTCGTTTAGCCCGCAGACTGAAAGCACCGGGAATGGCCCGTCCCAGCCGTGCAGAAACCATGAAGCAAATTCGCCTAGGTTTAACCAGTAACTTAAGCGGAATGGCTGTCACCTTAATTGCATCAGAGGCCATTAACGGCATTTTATTAGCAAAAGCAATTTCTCAACCTCGAAATTTTTTAGCGACCGCAGGCAGTCTGCAAGATTTTATCCAGCCTGTTGATTTTTTCGTGGTTCTTGCGAATACCCACACCATTGTTGCTCACTTCGTTGGAATTGTCGCTGCTTTGTGGTTAATGAGAGAGATTTATAAAAATTAGGAGAAATTAATAGAATGAAGAGGATTAAGTTAGTTTTTCTAAACAAGCTTGAATCGCTCCGATGAGATTATCTTGGTCTGGGGGAAAACCTTGAAGACGAATATCAAGGGGCTGATTTGTAATCCATATCATATAAAATCCTAGTTCTTTATCCACTAATTTTAGGGAAACGGCGAGAGCTTCGGGGGTGGGTTCTTGAAATATTCCTACATCATTTTGGATACAAAGAATGAGATGGTGTTTATTTCCGCTATATTGCCGTGCCTCTTCAGATGCAGATGAGAATACCTCTACAGGAGTGCGGAAGCTTCAAGCAAGTTTCTCAGTTGAAGCGTCAGAAACGCACATCGAGCGCGATAGCGGATGTGCGTAGTTCATTTGTATTAAACTAAAAGTAACTCTTAGAAAAGGGTAATGGTGATGGTGACACTGCAACTTAAACAACTCAGCGTTCCCCCTGGACAGCGTGTGCTATTTGTGGATGTAAGCTGGCAAGATTTTGAGGCGATTTTAGCGGAGTTGGGCGAACATCGGGGGGCGCGAGTGGCTTATTTTCAAGGAATTTTGGAGATTAGGATGCCTTTACCAGAACATGAATTTAATAAAGAAATTATTGGAGATATGGTAAAAATTTTGCTAGAAGAATTAGAAATAGAACGGGAATGTTTTGGATCAACAACATTTAAACGTCAAGGAATGGCTGCTGGAGTTGAACCGGATAATTGCTTTTATATTCAAAATTATCAAGCAATGATTGGAAAAAAACGGTTAGATTTAACCGTTGACCCACCGCCAGATTTAGCGATTGAAGTTGATGTTACTTCTAAAACTCAGTTAAGTGCTTATCAAGTGCTCGGTGTTGCAGAACTGTGGCGTTATGAAAATGATCAATTGCAAATTTATGTTCTACGAAATGGAGAATACATTCAGTCTCAAACTAGCCCAATTTTTCCCAATTTTCCAGTCATAGAAGGAATTTCTCAGTTTGTAGAAATGAGTCGAACAACGGGGACAAGTGTAGCGTTGAGATCATTTCGGAAATGGGTACGAGATAGGACATAATTTTTTTAATCTTTCTAACTACACAACTAATAATCTCTGAACAGAGACCGCAACATCAGGAAAAGCTAGAGGGTAAATGTCTCCTTGAGTTAAAATCTCTTGAGATTGATAATCACCCTGTTGAGGGTTTTTGAACATAATTAATGTTTGATTTCGCAAATTCACAACCCAATATTCTCGAATATTTTCTGTTGCGTAGACTTTGCTTTTTTCCTCTAAATCTTTTGTTAAACTAGAATTAGAAAACTCAATTAACCAAAAAATATTATTGGGATAGGGATGATGTTCTAAATAAACAGTTCCTAGAGGTTCAACAATAGCCAAATCGGGTTCGGGTTCTGAACTAGATTGAAATAACGTAATCGGTTTTCCTTCCCGAACTTTTGCCCGATTTCCTAATAAATTTCTTAAATAATCGGCTGTCGCATCACTAAAATAAGCGTGGGGAATTCCTTCAGGAGACATTGTAATAATTTGACCCTTTAATAATTCTACTGATCGATCATCCAGAATGCCACTATCAATCATGCGATGATAGTCTTCGATTGTCCATTGCAAAAGGGAAATTGCCATTGATGTTACCTTTCAGTAAATTAATAGATATGTTTATTTTATAAATAAAAACGAATTGTGTAAATAATACCCTTTTATGATCAGGTAACTGTTCTATTAAATCCAATAATTAATTCTTGCTTAATACTGGGTATTGATGAAAATTTTTTAACCCGTCCTTGATTGTTGGTTTAAGCGATCACTTCAATCCCGTCCTTAATTATAATTCCTAATTGATTAGATGAATAAGAAGATTTGTCGATACAGGGTAAGTTTCGCAAGGTAGGAAACAAATCTGTTAAGTTCATTTTTAATATATTGGAAACTCATACATTATATTTTTCCCAATAATTAATATTAATTATCTAAATTAGAATTTATCCTAAAAATAACATAACAACCGTTTTTAGGCTTGATCTTCATGTATAAGGTAGAAGATCAAGCCTGGAGGCTCTGGAGGACTGTTTTCTTCATAATGATCTACTTTCCAGGCTCTACCCTGCTGATCACGAAAAACTGAATAGTCGGTAGGGTCAATTCTTTGATTACCCTCTCTTATGGTATTAATACAGGAAAAGTAAATAACTGCACAACCATCACAATCTTTATATTTTTGAAAGTAAACATAGAACAAAGAACACTTTACTCCTGGATACGAAACACCAGACTTCAAAGTAATTTCTAGATTAATGTCTCTGTATTCTTTATAAGAATTATTTTGATTCATAGTTCTAAATTAAAATAGGTTTGTACAAGTACAGGATTTATACTTACTACGTTATCAGCTTTGAGCATGATAGTTATGCCTGCCTTTTTAATTTTAACTTAACCTGTTAATTTTTTCCACTCTAAAAGGCAATTTTCAATCCACCCTATTTTAGTTCTGAAGTTTATAAACTCATTATCAGTTACTGTTTCTTGTGCATGAGCATCAACCTTACGGAAATCGTTAATAGTTTCCATGCTCTTCTTAAAATGATCTTGATCTCTGAAGATTCTTTGAAATATTCCCCATTCGTTAACAATAATTTCTTTTAAATTAAAAAAGTATATTTTAACCTTAGATGGATCAAATAGATCTGGATAAGTTAATGACTCTAGGGATGATAGTTTATTACGTGATTTCAAGTTTTCTATCATTAAACTCTTCGCTTTTTCCACATCATAATACCCTAGTAATTGCCCTTGAATTATTTTTCTTAATTTTAGTTCTAGATCGGTTCTCCGTTGACAAATCTCATGGCGTATTTCATCTGGGGTACAACTTAATTTTTTATACCTATTACGATTTTGCAGATATTTCTGAACAGCATCTATTTTAAAATCATATCCATCTGCATTTTGATTTCGAGATATGATCCCATAGCCTATCAAATGAGTGACATACTCTGGAGAGTCATTTGCTAAACTGTTAAAGAAGTCTATGTCTTCTATTGCTAAATATGTAAGCATAGTATGTTCATCTGGGTAGAAATCTGTAAGCACTTCTAGAATCATGCTAATGTAGTTTAAAGACTTCTCCTGATCAAAATCATCTTTAGCTTTATTGTACATTGCTCTATCCACTGTAATAGGCAACTGTTGTTTACAACGCTGATATATTAAGCTGCAAATTTGACGAACTAGAAAAGGATGACCACCGTAATCTTCGACAAGTTTACTATAAATTATTTCTTCAAAAGTTAAACCTAAAAATTTACCGATGGTACTAACCATATGGCGTGTTTGATGGACATCAAACTGCTCCAAATATTGGATCGATATAGAATGAAAAATAGGATTGTCTATCCCTCTTATTTTTGATTTTTCAATACAGGTAGGATTAGTTCCAACAATTAAGTACGAAAATACTTTGTCTAAGGTATTAAACTTTGATTTTAAAGTTTGCCAGAAGAATATAAAATCTTCCCCAGATTTCCAATGTTCTACAGTAGCCGTATTAAATGTAATCCTTTCAATTTCATCAAATACTATAAGAATAGGCTTTTTGCCCAACCTATTATATATCTTAAGAATATCCTTTTCAAAAAGTGAAGCTGCATCTTTTTCTGTGTACAAATCTACAGAGCTAAGTGAAACTTTTAACTGATTTTGTCTTTTATATTTATCAACTAATCTATCAAGAATATAGTAGAGGCACTCATTCCAACGACGCTGTTGAAAGCTTACATCATCACAACTAATAAGAACAGATGGATTACCAACAAGATCCATCTGTCGCTGAACAGCAAAAATAAGAGAAGTTTTACCTGATCTTCTTAACCCGAATACACCTGAGTTCTCATGAGAAGAATGCCGATCTCCTAATTTATTAATAAGATCTGTTCTTCCAAAAAAATATAAATCTTTTTTAAGAGGCGATGTGAAATCAAAGAGATTACGTTTATAAAAATTATCTTTAAATTTATTCCTTAAAAAGTAAGCATCTGAGCTATCTATAATTTCCTGATATGATATTGGCACAATGACCTGAGATTCTTGGGACTCCCTAAGAAGATCACTAATTTTTCTTTCAATATCGCTATCTTCACTAAAAAGAATACTACAGATTCTTTCTATCCTCAAAACTTGATATCTGTCTAAAACAGACTGATATAATGTATCGATTGCATCAATTGATCTCGGTTCAAAGTTTTTATAGCGGCTAAAAATCACTATGAGTTCTTTTTCAAACCCAAACATATTTCTATAAGTTGGTGTCGCTTTTATCAAAGCATAATTGTATCGGCTTTTTGGGCCTATGCTAAATTCTCCTGCATTGGTCACATACCACTCTTCAGCTAACTTGTATATAATTTTTTTTTCTTCTTCAGAAAAATTAGCTATATTGCCCTTTATAGTATGGTGCAATCCTGGTTTTTGTTCAGTCATTTTAAAACCTAAACTAATCCACTATATACTATATTAATCTTTTAATATACCATAATTTTAAAATTATTGATGTCTAGGCTAAAAATTTACAAAAATTTACAAAAAATTTTATCTCCGTGTACTCACTCCATCATTTGAGTTAACTACATCACTAGCACTATTGATAAAAAATAAGTTTCGCTACAACTGTTGATTATGTTCTGATTTTCAAAGTTTTTGAATCTCTCCGACTATGAAAAATTGCTGTTATAATCACCCGACTCGATACAATCCGATAGTAAACAAGATAAGGGAAGCGACGCACCACAGACCGCCTAACATCACGATAAACTATTGGATAAGACTCTGGCATCTGGCAAATGCGATTTAATACCTCGTCTATAGAATCCAAAAAATCATCACCTAGTCCGGTTTGCTGATTTTCATACCAATCATAAGCTTCATTAAGTTCTTCACGAACTTCTGGTCTAAATACTAGGACATAATTCATGATTTTTTTTATTTTCTTTTAATTGAAGCTTTTATATCCTCCCAAGTCATCACATCATCTGGATTGGTTTCATAAGCAGTAATTCGATGATCAAGTTCTTGTTTCTCTACATCTGTCAAATCAAGATAAGTTTGCTCTTCTGCTATACTATCCCAAATTGCTTGTACAAGACGAATCCGGTCTACAATACTCAGAGATGTAATTTGATTTAAGGTAGCAGTAAGATCCATGTCCATTACCTAGATAGAAGGTTTTACAACTGATACACTCAAAATATAACAGAAATAATGTTAACTATCATTTCTTGTTTAACACTGGGTATTGATGACATCTGTTTAACCATTACTCTATTGTTGATTTAAGCGATCGCTTCGCTCTTAATCTTATTATAATTCCTAAATCAAAAACCCTCCCCGAACTTACGGAGAGGGTGAAGAAGGATACTTTTACAGTTGTTTTACTTCCGACACTAATTTAGCAACAACATCCTTAGCGCTTCCAAACAACATCATGGTTTTGTCTTTGTAGAACAAATCATTTTCTACCCCAGCAAACCCAGTATTCATACTGCGTTTAATCACAATGGTATGTTTAGCTTTATCGACATCCAAAATTGGCATTCCATAAATGGGGCTATTTTTATCTTCCCGTGCGGCCGGGTTCACCACATCGTTTGCTCCGATAACTAATGCCACATCGGTTTGATCAAACTGTGGATTAATGTCATCCATATCATATAACTGAGGATAGGGAACATTCGCCTCTGCTAACAGTACATTCATGTGTCCCGGCATCCGTCCCGCCACAGGATGAATGGCATATTTAACATCCACCCCATTACTTTCTAATTGATCCACCAACTCCTTAACACTATGCTGGGCTTGGGCTACAGCCATACCATAACCGGGGACAATGACCACAGAACGGGCATATCCTAACATCATCGCCCCTTCTTCGGGGTCAATACTGCGAACCGTTTGATCGGTTGCAGTGCCTCCACTGGCAGCCCCAGAACCGGCTTCTCCTGTGCCAAACCCAGCAAATAGCACGTTCGTTAAAGAACGGTTCATCGCCTTACACATAATCACCGTTAAGATAATCCCCGATGCCCCCACCAACGCCCCAGCAATGATTAACAGGTTGTTCATCACAACAAACCCGGCGGCAGATGCGGCTAACCCCGAAAAGGAGTTTAACAGAGAAATCACAACGGGCATATCACCGCCACCAATGGGGATGACAAATAACACGCCTAATATTAGAGAAATGAAAACTAACCCTAAAAAGACCGCCACATTAAACGGGGTTAGGCAAATATAAACACTACCCAAACCAAAGGCAACAAACAGCAGAATATTAAACTGTTGTTGTAGGGGAAATAAGATGGGAGAACCACTCATAATTCCCTGTAATTTGGCAAAGGCAATCATGGAACCTGTAAAGGTTACACCTCCAATTAATACCCCTAAAATAGCCGTAATGGTTGTGCCTAAAGGGGGAGATTCTGCTAAAGCTAAATACCGCCAAAATTCTCCCACCGCTACCATGGAAGAAGCTGCACCCCCTAAACCATTGAGTAACCCCACCATTTGGGGCATTTCTGTCATTTGAACTTTATACGCAATTACTGCCCCAATAACTGAACCAATAATTAAGGCGAGAGCGATCATTTCATAGTTCAAAACTTGCCGATCTAACAGGGTGGCAACAACGGCAATTAACATCCCAATAGCTGCCCATAAATTGCCGTTTCTGGCTGTTGCTGGAGATCCTAATTTTTTTAATCCAAAGAAAAACAAGGTGACAGCCACTAAATAGCTGAGTTGTATTCCCGTTAAACGAATATCCATTAGGCTTTAGCCTCCTTTTTCTTAAACATTTCCAGCATTCGATCTGTGACTAAAAAGCCACCGACAACGTTAATCATGGCGAGAATAATGCCAATAAATCCAAGAATCACGGTGACATTCCAATCGCGATCGCCCGCAATAATTAACGCGCCTAAAACGGAAATTCCTGAAATCGCATTAGCCCCAGACATTAAGGGTGTATGCAATGTCGGCGGAACTTTGGTAATCACTTCAAACCCCGCAAAGGTCGCTAAAACAAACACAAACAATGCGGAAATTAAGGTTTCAGTAGTCATAATTTCAGAACAATTGACAGTTAACTGTTTACAGGAGACTGTTGATGATTGAGGCTTAAGGCTTGTTTAACTCTTTCGGAACGAATTTCACCGTTATGAGTTACACAAGCTCCATCGAGAATATCATCTGCAAAATTGAGGTTGAGTTGCTTCTCTTTGTTAATCATTAATGTTAATAAAGCCGAGAGATTTTTGGCATAAACTTCGCTGGCATGAATGGGCATCGAAGACGGTAAATTAATCGGCCCAATAATCGTTACACCATGTTTAACCACATCTTTTCCCGGTTCGCTGCATTCACAATTTCCGCCTTGTTCGGCTGCCAAATCAACAATTACCGAACCCGGTTTCATGTGGGCTACCATGTCTTCTGTTACTAATACAGGTGCTTTTCTACCGGGAACTTGGGCCGTTGTCACCACCACATCAGAGGCGGCGACGTGCTGGGTCAGAACTTCACGGGTGCGTTCCTTGGCTTTTTCAGAGATTTCCTTGGCATAACCGCCTTCAGCAACGGTATCTTCATCCAGGGACACATCCACAAATTTGGCCCCTAAACTTTGGACTTGTTCTTTAACTTCGGGACGAATATCAAACCCTTCGACAATAGCACCCAGACGCCGGGCGGTGGCGATCGCTTGTAACCCAGCAACCCCGGCTCCCAAAATCAACACCTTAGCGGGACGAATGGTTCCGGCAGCCGTTGTTAACATAGGGAAATATTTCGGTAAAGCCGTTGCTGCAATTAATACCGCCTTATATCCCGCTAAGTTCGCTTGAGAAGATAAGGCATCCATGCTTTGGGCGCGACTGGTACGGGGGATCAGTTCCATACTAAAAGCGGTAACGTTCTGGGCTGCGAGTTTCTGAACTAATTCAGGATTTCCCAAGGGGTTTAAAAAGCTAATTAACACCCCCCCAGAAGGCAGTTGAGAAACTTCTGAGTCTTGTAATACTCCCACTTTTAACAGCACATCTGCCTCACGCCAAACTGTGCCTTGATCAGCGATTTTTGCCCCGACCTGTTCATAAGTGCTATCCGAAAAACAAGCTCGTTCCCCAGCCCCAGCCTCCACCCACACTTCCACGCCTTGTTTCACCAAACGAGCAACAACATCAGGGATGAGGGCAACTCGCCGTTCATCGACCTGACTTTCTTTAGCAATACCAATTTTCATAAAATCTCCTCATAATTGTGTTCACTGTTAACGATTAGCTTGACTGTTGACTGTTGATGATTGACTTTGAAAAGTCAGCGAACCCTGGTAGGCGTAGCATTCCTTCTCCTGTCGCCCCTACTTCCCCTACTCCTCCTCTCCCCCTGCGATCTTTCCTCTCTATCCCGAGTTGTGTAACAATAGAGTTCTAATTTTGCATCGTAAAGCTAAATGCCTGATTTGGATTCTTATCTTTAACTTGTCTTTATCTAGTTCAGAAAACTTAAACAAAATTTCACTGTGTTACGGGAGTGTGTATGCGACAACTATTTTCTGCGATCTTGATTACGGGTTTGGCGGTGACGGGTTTAGCTGAAATAACTCAAGCCCAAGGTTTACCGGGTATTACCTTACTCAGTGGCCCCGATAAAACCAATATTTTAAATTATTTTCTTGAAAGCGGACGTTCAGGGGAGTGGGATCGCTACAAACTCAGACTTCCAGCCGATAAGTTGAACTTAGCGATCGCAGAAGTTTCCATCACCTATCCCGACTATTACAAAGGGACGATAGATCCCGACCGGGTACAAATTCGGGTTCAAAATAAACCAATTCCCTTAGAAGAAGTGATTTGGGATAAAGAAAACCATATTATCCAAATTTATCCTCAAGAACCGATTCCGGCGGGTACGAAAGTTGAAATCGTGATGTCTAACGTCAAAAATCCCACCTTTGGGGGGGTTTTCAACTTTAACGCCAATATTCGTACCCCTGGAGATGTTCCCATGTTGCGTTATGTCGGAACTTGGATTTTGAGTATTGATGATTAATCTTCGTTGCCAGAGTGCCCATTGTTAAGAGGGATCAGTCCCGATTAACAGATTACTGTGAAGCCGGGAGAGAAAGTCCAACAATTGTGATATACTGAAAAATTGTGACTTTTGATTAAAAATTAACGAAAAGGCACCGGAGGTAAGCAATGGCTCAACAAACCCTGCAAGGAACAAACCGCAAAAAGAAAAGAGTTTCTGGCTTCAGGGTAAGGATGCGGACAAAAAACGGCCAAGCCGTGATCAAAGCCCGTCGCAAAAAAGGACGGGCACGTTTAACGTTTTAATTCCTTGCTCCGAATTAAAGACACCCTATTGCTATTCCCACGAACTCATGGCGATCCCGATGGTCAAGCTGAGGGAAATGGGTGAATTTGTGGGTGGCAGTACCTGATTCATGTTACCCAAAATCAATCGACTCCGACATCCCAAAGACTTCAAAGCCGTCTACAGCAAAGGACTGCATCGAAAAACCCCTCATTTGACCTTGAGGGCGTTACGAGGTCAACCTTATAGAACAGAAAAGAATTTAACAAACTCCGCCTCTGTTCACCCGACTCGGATGGGAATTTCCATTAGCCAAAAAGTCAGTAAACGGGCTGTTGTCCGAAATCGGATCAAACGCCAAATTCGGGCAGCTTGGCATCAGTTTTTACCCCAGGTATCCCCCGGTTGGGATGTGGTGATTGTCGTCAAACCAACAGCCGATCAGTGCAATTATGCAGAAATTCTGCAAGAATTAAAACAGTTGTTGGTAGAAGCAGAGGTTTTAAATGGGTATACGGGAGGAAAGTTTTTATGAAGGAGGCCCCGCTATCGGCGACCTCATTATCAATCTATTAATAGGGCTGACGATTATTGGCATCCCTCTCACCATTGGGGCAATTGTCCGGGCGTTATGGCTGCGCTATCGCATCACCAATCGCCGGATATCCGTCATGGGTGGATGGATGGGTCAAGACCGTACTGATATCGTCTATTCAGAAATCGCCAAAATCGCGAAAGTTCCTAGAGGATTTGGGGCTTGGGGGGATATGGTATTGACCCTAAAAAATGGTTCTCGTCTGGAACTCCGGGCTGTTCCTCGTTTTCGAGAAGTCTATGACTTTATCCTAGAAAAACTCTCGCCCCAAGCTCAAAAAGCCAGTGCTGCGATGAGCCGATGATCTTGATATGGGACAACATCGCCCTTAACAGGATTGAGTTCCTTCCTGTTGAGCCTCAACGCTGATCAATCAACTGGGTTGTCACCCGCCTATCGGTCAAGTGTTGGCGAATGGTTCTTAAAATTAATCTATATTCAATCCAAGCAGTTCAATAAACTCAAAAGAATGGACTTTGGTATCGGGTTTCTTTCCAACAATGTGATGTTGCCGATCCTAGATTTTTTCTACGGGATCGTGCCGAGTTACGGTTTAGCGATTGTGGCGTTAACCTTAGTGGTGCGCTTCGCGCTTTATCCCTTGAATGCGGGTTCAATTCGCAATATGCGGCGAATGAAAGTAACCCAACCGTTAATGAAAGAACGGGTTGACAAAATTCAACAACAATATAAAGATGACCCGGAAAAACAACGGGAAGAAATGAGTAGAGTCTACAAAGAATTGGGAAATCCCTTAGCCGGATGTTTCCCGCTTCTGATTCAAATGCCCATTCTCTTCGCGTTGTTTGCCACATTACGGGGTTCACCCTTTTCAGACGTTAACTATACGGTTGATGTTCAAATTTTTCCCCGTGAACAAATTCAACAAATTCAACCCCAAGCCTACGCCACTAAACCGCAAAACTATTATTTTGCTGATGGAATTCATGCCTCTGTTGTGGCAATGATTCCCAGTGGAAACCGTTTAGGCGTTGGAGATCAAGTCCCCGTTGAACTCCAAACCGTTGAGGGTAAACCCTTACAAACGGAATTAGCTCAATATCCAGATGTGCATTTAACCCCCACCTGGAAAGTTCTCAAAGGAGAAGACAAAATTCAAGTCAATGAAAACGGTCAAATCATTGCCTTGGCTCCTGGAGATGCCAGTATTCAAGTGGGCTTGAGAGGATTAGCATCGGATAAAGGATTCTTGTTTATTGATGCCTTGGGTCGCGTGGGAGCCGTTGATCCCGATGGTACGATTCACTGGGATATTGTCGGCATGATTCTAGCCTTTGGGGTGTCTTTATACCTCAACCAAGTCCTCTCTGGACAAGGGCAAGGTTCCAGTGGGAATCCTCAGCAAGATACAGTGAATAAAATTACTCCGGTAATTTTTAGTGGGATGTTCTTCTTCTTCCCCCTCCCCGCAGGTGTGTTGCTGTATATGCTGGTTGCCAATATCTTCCAAACCATTCAAGCCTTTATTTTATCGCGGGAACCCCTGCCTGAAAACCTGCAAAAAATTGTGGAAGAATCCAATAAAACCGCTAAATTGGCGACGGCGGAAGGGGAAGAACGAGAAGCGTTACCCTTTGAGCCGAGACGTTCTAAGAAAAAGGCGCAATCCTAGCAATGAACAACAGCGATATACAACAGGGTCAAGAGTGGTTGGAGGAATTGCTCAAATTAGGGGGCGTTCCTTCCACCGTCAAACCGAGTTTAGAGGCAGACTCCTGTTGGTTAACGATAGATGAAGTCAATCTCACCCCCGAACAAGTGGCTATTTTGGTGGGCCAGGATGGGGAAGTTTTAGATGCGATTCAATATTTACTTAACGCCATTCACAACCTAGGCAAAGAGGACGAAGAACGCACCTCTTACACCGTAGAACTGAACGGATATCGAATTCGACGTCATTTAGAACTACGGGCTTTAGCTGATCATGCCGCGAATCGTGTCCGTCAAACGGGCGGGGAAGTGGAAATTAAGTCCCTTTCCTCGGTCGAACGGCGTCTGATTCATCATTTTCTCGAAGAAAGCGATGATTTAGAAACCTATAGTCGGGGACAAGATCCCGACCGTCGTTTGGTAATTAAAATAAAGGGCTAGACGAGGACTTCTTGTTTAGCCTTGTTTATTGTTGGAGGGTTTGAAAGTAATTATGGACTCTATCTATATCCCTCATTTACTGAGAACACAAAACCGATCTTTAGAATTCGAGTTTCAAGAGTTTTTTCCAGACCTAGAAACCTTAACTCCGGTTCGGGGTCGGATGCGAGTGAGCCACAAAACCACTTATCTTGAAGTTGTGGTACAAGCTGAAACCATTGTCACTCTCACCTGTGACCGATGTTTAAAACAATATAATCATCGGTTAAAAGTAGATACGTCCGAATTGATTTGGTTGGATGTTTCGGCTGATCAACTGGATACTGCAACGGGTGAAGTGGAAATTTTGCTGGATGAACCAGTAGAAAGTTTACACCCCCAAGGTGATTTTTTAGCTGGGGATTGGCTGTATCAGCAATTATGCTTGGCTCTGCCTCTGAGACAACTCTGTGATGGCCCCTGTGAACCTCCAAAACCGGCTGCAATCGAACCCCAGACCCTTGTTGACGGTCGTTGGGCTGCGTTACAAGCTTTGAAGCAAAATCTACCAAGTTGAGGGATCTGTCCGTGGAACAGGCATCTTGCCTGTTAAGCTATTAAAACCTGTTAATCTGTTAAAACCTGTTAATCTGTTAAAACCTGTTAATAGGCTACTATTAACAGGCAAGATGTCTGTTCCACGGATTCTACACTCCTGTTCTTTCTATGAGCAAATTCAATGAAGAATTGAAGCTACTATTGCGATCGCGCTACGCGATTATTTATATTCCGACTTTAGAAGAAGAACGAGTCGAAACCGCCATTAAACAAGCCGCCAAAGAACAAGGAAATCGTGCGGTTTATGTTTGGGATTTTGTTGATGGATATCAAGACGGAAATCCTAATGATTTAGGGGCTGGAAAGCGTAATCCTTTACAAGCGTTAGAATTTATAGAAAAATTGCCGGAAGCGATGCCAGCAATTTTTGTTTTAAGAGACTTTCATCGATTTTTAGAGGATATTTCGGTTTCTCGGAAATTAAGAAATTTAGCGCGAAATTTGAAATCTCAACCTAAAAATTTAATCATTATTTCCCCTCAAGTTTCAATTCCATCTGATCTCAGTGAAGTTTTAACGGTATTAGAATTTCCCTTACCCAATAAAACTGAGATCAAAACAGAAGTTGAACGATTATTAATGGCAACGGGACATCCGATAGAGCCTCGGTTACTCGATGAAATGGTACGTTCTTTTCAAGGATTGTCTTTAGAAAGAATTCGGCGAATTTTAGCCAAAGCGATCGCCACCCATGGAGAATTACAAGCAGATGATCTGGAATTAATCTTAGAAGAAAAACGCCAAACGATTCGCCAAACTCAAATTTTAGACTTCTATGCAGCCCAAGAAAATATTTCCGATATTGGGGGTTTAGATAATTTAAAAGACTGGTTATTAAGGCGGGGAGGAGCATTTTCTGAACGGGCAAGACAATATGGTTTACCTTATCCCAGAGGATTATTATTAGTCGGAATTCAAGGAACCGGAAAGTCCTTAACTGCAAAAGCGATCGCCCATCATTGGCATTTACCGTTATTAAGATTAGATGTAGGGCGTTTATTTGCAGGGTTAGTGGGAGAATCAGAATCTCGTACCCGACAAATGATTCAATTAGCAGAAGCGTTAGCACCTTGTGTGCTGTGGATTGATGAAATTGATAAAGCCTTTTCAGGAGTAGATGGAAAGGGAGATTCAGGAACAACGAATCGGGTATTTGGTACATTTATTACATGGTTAGCCGAAAAAACCTCTCCCGTTTTTGTAGTTGCAACTGCCAATAATATTCAATCTTTGCCTGCGGAACTGTTAAGAAAAGGGCGATTTGATGAGATTTTCTTTGTGGGATTACCCTATCAAGAGGAACGAAAAGCAATTTTTGAAGTGCATCTATCTAAACTCCGACCTCAGAGTATTAAAAATTATGATATTGAACGGTTAGCTTATGAAACTCCTGATTTTTCGGGGGCGGAAATTGAACAAACTTTAATTGAAGCCATGCACATTGGCTTTAGTCAAAACCGAGATTTCACAACCGATGATATCTTAGAAGCCGCGAGTCAAATTGTTCCCTTAGCCCGAACTGCGAAAGAACAAATTCAGTTTCTTCAAGATTGGGCGGCGGCGGGAAAAGCGCGTTTAGCGTCTCGACAGAGTAGTTTAAATCGTCGTTTGTCCAGTTGATGAGATCAAGAAACCGGGTTTCTAACCTATTTTTTCCTGAAAAACCCAGTTTCTGTCCTTGTCCAGTTGATGTTATCATGGTTGTTTTTAATCCTGTTAAAAATTCATGTATAGACCTGCTCCCAAAACTATGAATCTTTATGGTGTTTTTAAATTTATCGTTGGCTTTTTTCTGGCTATTTTAATTTTAGCGGGTGCAACGGTAGCAACAGCTTTATATTTTGCAGCGCGTTTAGCAGAACTTCCAGAACGTCCCACCTTTCCCAATGATAACCCCAAGGCAAAGGTCGCTTCAAAAGCAACAACTCCTCAACCTCAAGCTACTCCCACACCCACCCCAACCCCAGCAGAAGAAAAGCTGGAACCCGGTGCTTATCGAGCAATTGTGACACAGCCCATTGGTTTAATTTTACGCGATAGTCCTAGTACAGACGCGAACCGAATTGGGGGAATTGCTTATAACGAAAAAGTGGTGGTGTTAGGAGAAAGTGAGGATAAAGGATGGCAAAAAGTTCGGGTTTCTCAGGATAGCGATCGCACCGGATGGGTTAAGGGAGGAAATACAGAAAAAATTGAATCAGAAAACTAATATTTAATCAAATATGGTGAATCAATCTCTAAATTTTCTCCTGTTGAGATGGAGGATCTTCTTCAAAGTTCTCCCCTTTGTTGTCTTATTTTGCCTAATGAAATGGATAACTCATCAATTAGGATGGCAACTGGGAACCTTTGATAGTCAGATGGGTTCCTTGTTAGCTGCGGTAACATTTATTGTCGCTTTTATGTTAGGTGGAACCTTAAGCGATTATCGCATTTGTGAAGATATTCCCATCCAGATCGTTAATGCTATTGAAACCATCCAAGATAGTAACCTTTATTTAGCTGCTAGAAAGCCAGAATATGATCCTCAACCTCTGACTCAAGGGTTATTTGATATTGTTAAATCTATTTTACTTTGGTTAGAAAAAGCAGAACCTCTTGAACAGATTGAAAAAAATCTAACCGATTTGAATCAATTATTTGTTACTTTTGCTATCAATTCTGATGCTCCCATTGTCGCTAGAATTCAAGGGGAACAAGCTAAAATTCGAGTGTTAGTTACCAGAATAGAACGAATTCGAGATACAGAGTTTATGACTCCAGCCTATTCCTTACTCAAAATTCTTTTAGTTTCTTCTCTCTTAGCTTTATTACTGATAGAAACTCCTGAATTTACCATTAATTTAATGATTTCTGGACTCATTAGTTTATCCTTATCCTATATTCTGGTTTTAATTTATGACCTCGATAACCCCTTTGAATATGATGGAAAATCGAGTGCGGATGTTGACTTATCTCCTCTAAAAAAACTGTTAGAACAGTTACAACCGAATCCGTTACAAGGTTTAGTCTTATCAAACACCTTAATAGGTAGTGCTATACCCGGAAACGAAAAATAATTAGTCTTCGGGTGTAATTCCTAATGCTCGTAATTGTTCTGCTAACCGTTCCGCTCGTTGGCGTTCAGTTTCCGCCCGTTGACGTTCAGTTTCCGCTCGTTGACGTTCAATTTCCGCTCGTTCATTCCCGGTTAATAACAAATTCCCTTCACTATCCCACCAGCGCAACCAAGGTAATTCTACATTTTGATATTCACCTTGCCAAATTCCTAATTCAACATTTAGGGACGGGATCAAATAATGTCCGCGTTCATTTTGGGGCAGAAGTTCAAAGCGATTTTCTATCAAATGATAGACTTCAATACTAGCTTTTTCAACTTCATAAATTCCGTAAAATGCTGGACGAATGACTTGCTCATAAATCCAAAATTTACCCGGTTTTTTGCCTTGCGGTTCTGCTGTCCATAAGGATGTTTTATCCCGTTCTTCTGAACCATCCCCAGAGACAAATTCTACAATAATTAAAGGGGCAACATATTCTTGCCAAAGCACATAGGAACGTCGCATTTGACCGTTTAAACTGGGGGGAACATTGGGAACATAAAACCAATCTGGTGCTTCTGCTCCCCGTTGAGGTGGGTCTGTAATTCGCCAATAAATCCCACTATCTTGACCAATACAATAGTATCCGTCGGGATGAATATTTTGCAGAATTGGGTTAATTGAGTCTGTGAGTAAAATACTTTGAGGATGTTCTTGAAAGTTTTTCACAAAGGTTCCGTCTGAGTCAGGGAGTTGGGTGTGGTCAGGTAAGGTTGTTGTGAGTGGTTCGGGGGGGAGTATTGTTGTCATCGTAATATTAGAAATAAGGTTAAATTTAGGATAGCAACATTAGGCGTTTATATAATTTTATAAGTTTACCACAAATTGGCTCAATTGTCTGATTTAGCAGGGAACAGTAAGCAGTGAATGAGTTTCAGGATGTAGAAGTGTCCTAACGGTAATCCGTAGCACTATATTATTGTCCTGTAGGATGATGTTTCTTAATATTAATAACCTTAAAATTAAATAAAAGATTCAATAATTTACAGGATTCTGTTATAATGAAATTCTATTTGAATAAAAATCAGTAATTCATCTCCGGTCATCATACTTTATTCTTAATTCAGCCAACCTGATGCAAATTACTAAAACCTTATTTCAAAATAAAATTCTCAATAATGCAATCCGAAATTTTACTTTTCCTGATGATTTGCTAGACCGCCATGAAATTCTTCAACGTTGGATTAATACCCTAAAAGCAGGAACACTCGAAAAAGTTAAAGAAACATCTTTACAGGGGGATTTTTTAAAAGATATTTTTCAGGATATTTTAGGATATCGGTCTGTGATTTCAGGAGAAGGGAAAACCTGGGAAATTCATGCTGAACAAACGATTTCTGATGGAGGTGGGTTTGCTGATGGTGCATTAGGATTATTTACCGCAATTGAAGGCAAAGGAGGAAAGGTTAAACTTCAGGGTAAAATTATTGCACCCATTGAATTAAAAAGCGCTAAAGACGATTTAGATCGACCCGCACCTGGACGCAAACTTTCTGCGGTTGAACAAGGTTGGCAATATGCGAATTATACAGAAAATTGTCGTTGGGTGATTGTCTCTAATTATCGAGAATTACGTCTTTATCAACTCACGAAGACACCCGCTTACTTTGAACGTTTTTTATTAACTGATTTAGAAGTGATCGCTAATTTTAAAAAGTTTTATTACTTACTTTGTCGCACTAACTTTTTACCCAAAACCGGACAACAACAATCGATTATCGATCGGTTATTGGCTGATTCCGATACTGCACAACAAGAAATTACAGAACAACTTTATCAAGATTATGATAATGTCAGAATTAATCTTGTTAATCATTTTTGCTTCACAGGGCCTAAAAATATCCCAAATCGAGATAATATTTTAATTGAAAAAGCTCAAAAAACCTTAGATAGAATCTTATTTTTAGCCTTTTGTCAAGATAGAGGGTTATTACCGAAAAATACCCTCAATAATGCTCATGATCATAAATATCCTTATAATCCTAGACCTATCTGGGATAATTATAAATCAGTTTTTTCTTGGGTTGATAAAGGCAATGAAGATCCACCGATTCCGGGTTATAATGGGGGATTATTTGAATATGATTCGTTATTAGATGAACAGTTAACGGTTCCTGACCCCCTTTGTACACAACTCAAAAATTTAACGAAATATGACTTTGAAACAGAAGTTTCTGTTGATATTTTAGGGCATATTTTTGAACAATCGATTACGGATTTAGAAGCTTTAAAAGCTAAAACTCAAAACCAAGATTTTAACCAAAAATCAGGAAAACGCAAAACCCAAGGGATTTTTTATACTCCAGCCTTTATTACTCAATATATTGTGCAAGTTGCTTTAGGAGGGTATCTCAAACAAAAAGAAGATGAATTGCGCGATCGCTTTCAATTAAATACTACCACAAAAATAACTAAAAAGCAACAAAAACAGGCAGAAATTGAATTTTGGCAAACCTATCGAGATCAAGTTTTAAAACAAACCAAAGTTTGTGACCCCGCTTGCGGTTCTGGAGCATTTTTAATCGCGGCTTTTGATTATTTATTCCAAGATTATCAACGAGTCAATCAAGCCTTATCTTCCCTAGTAACAACATCAGAACCAGAGTTAGAACGTTTAGATACAATCATTTTAACTCAAAATTTATATGGAGTTGATTTATCGGCGGAGTCCGTCGAAATTACTAAATTATCGTTATGGTTAAAAACGGCTGAACCGGGAAAATCCTTAACCGATTTAGATCATAATATTAAACAAGGTAATTCTATCATTGCTGATGCTGACTTTACGGAAAAACCCTTTAACTGGGAAACAGAATTTCCTGAAGTCTTTGCTCAGGGGGGTTTTGATGTTGTGATTGGAAATCCTCCCTATGTCCGACAAGAGTTATTATCCTCGATAAAACCCTATTTAAAAGATCATTATCAATCCTATAATGGAGTGGCTGATTTATATGCTTATTTCTATGAAAAAGGGTTAAATATCCTCAAAACCGCCGGAAAATTATCTTATATTGTTACAAATAAATGGCTAAAAGCCGGTTATGGGGAACCCCTGCGTCAGTTTTTTATTGAAAATAGCATTTTTGAGCAAATTATTGATTTTGGACACGCCCCAATTTTTGAGGATGCAGATACTTTTCCCTGTATTATATCCGTTTATAAATCTTACCCTTCTCAAGAGTTAACAACTAAAACAGAGGTTAAACTTTGTTCAGTCCCTAGGGAAAAATTAACCAATATTAACTTAACTCAATATGTCCATAATGAAGGTTATGATGTTGCTTGGTCAAGGTTTACAGCCGAATCTTGGAGTTTAGAACGTCCCGACGTTGAGGAGTTAATGAAAAAAATTCAGCGTGTGGGAATTCCTCTTAAAGATTTTGCAGGAGTTAAACCGTTATATGGGATTAAAACTGGGTTAAATGAAGCCTTTTTAATTGATGATGAAACTAAAAATAAAATTGTTCAAGCTGATCCAAAATCTGCCGAAATTATTAAACCTTATTTACGAGGTCAAGATATTAAACGGTGGAGTCCAGAATGGCAAAATTTATGGATGATTTATACTAACTCCGAAGTTGATATTAATTCTTATCCCAGTGTCAAACAACATTTAAGTCAATATAAGGATAAATTAGAAAAGAGAGCTAGTAAACAAATTTGGTGGCAAATAGAAGCTTCTCCGACCTATTACCAGAATTTTTTAGATCCAAAACTAATTATCCAACGCATAGCATTTTATCCTAGAATAGCTTTTGATGATCAGAGTTTATTTATTAATGATTCAGCCTTAATTATTCCGAGCGATAATTATTGGATATTAGGATGCCTAAACTCTCCTGCTAATTGGTATTTAAGCTTTCGTTGTCTACCCCATAAAAAAGATGAAGCATTAGCAATGGATATTCCTTATGTTCAAAATTTTCCTATTGCACCACTCCCTAATATAATGTCTGTCGATTATGATTTTATTGTCCAAAGATTAATTGAAATCACAAAAATTAATCAAACTGCTAGTAATGATGTTTTAACCGGGCTACAAATACAATATAAAGTTAAAAAAATTAGCCGAAAACTAGAAAATTTTGCTGATTTGAGTTTTGAAGAATTAATCGAAGAAGTCATCAAACAATTACCAAAAAGTAAATCCTCTGACCCTTTAGGAGTCAAAGGATTAAAATCAATCCGAGAAGCCTATCACGAATATGTACCCGCCATTCAATCTCGCAAACAAGAAGCTTTAACCTTAGAAAAACGGTTATCAGATTTAGTGAATCAAGCTTATCAATTAACCCCTGAAGAAATCGAATTAATGTGGAAAACAGCACCCCCTAGAATGCCTTTTTATCCCCATTCATAAATTGATCACAGGGAACAGAGAGCAGGTTTAAATAGATTGCTATATAGCAATCCTATTTGATTTGTGGTAGGGGTAATTCATGAATTACCCCTACAGTAAGGGTTTTAGTCATAGAGGTTATTACAACCAATTTAGGCTTGCTATAGTTTCTTAAAAAAATCTCGAAAATGGGAATGATATAACCGATAATAGATTTCATTATTAATCATTTCAATTTGCAGAAATTCGATCCAATTTTCTAAGATTAATTCAATATCATATTCATCCTCATTGAATTGTTGGGCGATCGCTTCTAGGGTAATGCCTTGCTGATTTTGGCTTAACCCTGCAATGATTTTTAATTGTAATTCCGTTGGGTTTCCTGCGGTCATTTGTTGCCAAAGGCTTTGATAATAGGCGGTTAGCCGGGACGGGGTTATGTGTTGGAATAGATTTGCGGTTTCTGAATGCTCCTGAAGGGGAGAAAAAGAAGATAAATCGGACATCAAAAAAGCAATCCATTCTGAAATATATTTAAAGTTATTTTCGCTATTAATTTTGAGCCATTCTAATCCTAGTTCCGGTTGAATTTGCCATCGATTTAAACTTGCTTGAAAGCCAGGATTATGAATAAAAAGCTGTAAATAAGCTTGAATATCCTGTTGATTTTCTGAGGAATAATTGCTTAAATCTAAGATTTGGCTAGGGGTTTCGGTTAATAACCCCGATTTGATTTTTAGATAGGGACGACGGGAGAGAATAAAATAGACTTTTTCGGGTAAATAACGGGGTAAATATAAAAGATTTGACCCGACGGTTTGACGGGTGATGTCAATGCGATCAACTCCATCAATGGCAATGATTAACCGTTGTTCGGGGGATAATTTTTCGCTAATTTTTTGTAAAATAATTGAGAATAACCAACCGCCCTGGGGGGAATCTTCCAGTAAGGGAATATCGGTTAATTGATAGCGATTAATTAACTGATGGCAGAGAGTTTCCAAGGTGCGATCGCTGAAATTCGGGTCTAATTCTGTTGTCGTAAAAATTAGATCGGGATACAGGTTAAGCAACTGCACCAGAATGGCAGTTTTTCCCATACCTGGATAACCCACCAGGGTAAAATATCCCCGTGAATAGCGGTTAATAAACTGTTTGATGGCATCAAAAACAAAGTTTCTGCCTGTGAAATTCAGGCGTTTTTGTTGCAAAAATTCCCCCAATTCCGGTGAATTGGAATAGGCCTCAAGAGGAGTCGGAGAACGAGAGCGATTAGGATTGATCATTCTATTCAGCTAATAAAGACCCACAATTTCTAAAATGTGTATCTGCCCCAAGCTGTCACCCGCCACAATCTTTTGACCATCGGGTGTGAAAGCACAACAGTTAAAGCCACCATCGCCCCAAAAGGTGATCATCTCCTGTCCGGTAGCCACATCCCACAGTTTCAGGGTGTTATCGTCTGAAGCAGAAACCAACCACTCCCCTTTGGGACTGATGGCCACTGCCCTTACCCAATCCTGATGTCCGGTGAGGGTGAAGCGTTCTTGTCCGGTTGCCACATCCCACAGTTTCAGGGTGTTATCCCCTGAAGCAGAAACCAACCACTCCCCTTTGGGACTGATGGCCACTGCCATTACCGAATTCTGATGTCCGGTGAGGGTGAAGCGTTCTTGTCCGGTTGCCACATCCCACAGTTTCAGGGTGTTATCCCCTGAAGCAGAAACCAACCACTCCCCTTTGGGACTGATGGCCACTGCCCTTACCCAATCCTGATGTCCGGTGAGGGTACGACGTAAGCCTGTACCGGGAGGAGTTAAACTGGGGGTGAGGGGACGCAAGCAAGGGCTATCCTGAGATTGGCAAGATTGGGTGAGTAGGGATTGAATGGCAGGTAACGTCTGAAAAGGTTGCAACCGTCCCCAGAGTTGGCTGATCAGTTGGTTTGGGTCTTGACGGAGGATATAGTCGGAGAGGGTGAGGGTTTCCTGAAGGCGTTGCAGGGCGATGTCGGTGTCAGGGTCATAGTCGGGGGCGGTGATCACCCCAGGTTGCGATCGCAATTGATAATCTTCAATCAGAGAATCAATGCCAAATTCGGGATGGGCAATTTTAGCGGAGAGAAAATCAAAATCCGTTAAAATTCGATAGTATTTTTTCAGATTATTATTCTCCAGACTGATGCGAGGAGCTTGCAGTTGAATCCGTTGTTTACTGGGGGAAACGTGCGTAAAGGATTGGTAAAAATTACGCTTTTTTTTATTCTTCTTCATTGTTGTTATCCTCCCCCTCATTATCATCCCAAAAGCCATCTGTATAGCGATCTAAGAGTTGGTTCGCTTCTCGTTTAATCACGGTTTGTTTCGAGAGGAAATCCGCAAAACTTTTATGATAAAGGGTATAACAGATTTCGCCTTTGTACGGATAACTTCTTAAAAATCCCATCCAATCTTTACTTTTTAAAACGTCCTCCACATCATAAACGGTTTGATTTTGGGTACAGTTTGCGATCGCTTCTGCACTCACAGGTTTATTAATTACAGACAGCATCGCTAAAACCACCGCTTTTAGACGGTTTCGCGGTTGATCCATTCCCAACCGTTGCCAATGTTTATAATAATATTCCTCTAACCCTTTTGGGAGTTCGTTGCTCTTTAAATTAGGATAATATCCTTTACTGATATCGGGCAGAACAAAGCGCAAATACATAAAATTATAATCACTTTTTTCCGTTAAAACCTCAATAAATTCCTCTTGAGTCATTCCGGCTTTGCTGATCCAATCTTGTAAATTTTGGCAATGTTCAGGATCATGGGTGATAAAACAACGAATATAGCCTCGAATATCATTTTTAGTTAACATTTTATATTTTTCCTCCCTGAGATCTAAAATCTGTTCGAGTCCTGGGGCGACAGAAAACCGTTTTTCTTCCTGAGAATAAGGGCGACGAGTCATCAGGAAATACACATTTTTGGGGAGGGTATAAGGTAAATAAAGCAGGTTTCCAGCGCCTTCCTGTTGCACTTCGTCTAAAGCATCCACCACCAGAACTAATTTTTCATACTTTTTTTCTTTTTCATTGTTTAAATACTTCTCACTAATAGCTTGTAATAATTTCGATAAATCAAACTGTTCAGCATCTTGAATATTAAAGCGTTGAATCAGTTGTTGGCGAAATTCGGTTAAAAATTGCTCAAGAGAGGTTCTCCCGATAGAAATATCATTAAAATAATGTATCGTTTGATAATCTATTGTATATTTAGATGCGATCGCACTTTTCCCCATCCCCGGTTCACCAATAATAACAAAATATCCTCGGTCTTTCTGGGTTAAAAATTGCTGAAATTCATCAAAAACAAATTCTCGACCCTGAAAGTTTTTAACCTTCTCTTCAATTAAAGATTCAAACCCCGTTGTTAACTTTTGGGGAGGATGGGAAATAGGAGGATCATTTTGTTGATAAAATTGTTGTCTCAGATATTGATGTAATTTATTAGATTTACCTGCGCCTCTGGGTTTGCTTAATCCAGGTAAAAGATTATCGAATTTTTCATAAATTAATTGCATTCGTTTACCAACAGCGTCTTCAGTAATAATGAATTTTTTTGCTAAATCCTTTTCCTGACACTTTTTATTTTCCGATGGAAAACGCGCTAACAAGGTTTCCGTTTCATCAGGTAATAAACCCTGTTTACCTGCAATATTTTTAATAAAAGTTTCCCACTCCATCACCCAGTTCCTCCGTTAGTCGTTTTTCAATTATAACATCAAAAGCCTTGAAATAAATTTCAGGCTAAAAGCTCAAACCCGTTAAAACGGGTTAAGAAAGACAAGTCTTGAGTTATCTTTAGATAACTTTAGCTTTCAGCCCGAACTTTAGTTCAGGGCATGATAACTTAAGTTGACACTAATGTGTCCCACCTCGCCCCTACAAACCCGTTTTAACAGGTTAATGAAATTCTGTATTTCATGACCTCACCTAGAATATTAGGTTAGTTTGCTAATTGATATTATATCTAGCGATTGGGATAAATTCTTGAAAATTAGCTGAGTTTACACTTTAACTACCTCTTGATTACACCTCAATTACCTTTACACTTTTTACACCTCAAATACACTTAATTGCTATACCTTTTAGACCAAATTTCTATTGCAAATTCCCGGTAAATGGATATGATAAAAATATAGAAAGCAGACCAAGAGGTAACACAATGGAATTTGAAAGCCTGAAAGAAATTTTAATGAAAGACCCCAGAGTGCAAAGATTAATTGCTCAACAAAGTTCTGATAAAAATAAAAATTCCCTAATCCTTCAACCCGGAAACTTACCGTTAAAACAGTTAAAAATTGCCCAGGTGATGCCCCATTCTATCCGTTTAATTATTCCTTCAAAAGATTGCAATTCTCAACCCATCCCCAACACCGAAAAATATCAGGAAATGGTCAAACATCGTTTTAGTCAATGGTCTGGAGGCTATACCGATAAATCCGGTGAAGGCGGTTATTGTTCTCAAAGCGGTGGTTTAATGCGGGAAAATATTACCGAAGTTGAAACCTGGATGACAGAAATGCAACTGTTACAGCATTTGGATGAGTTAGAAGGTTTAATGGCTTTTTTATTAACAGAAATGAACCAAGAAACCCTGATGCTGATTGTTGATCACTGCGCTGTTTTATTAGCGTTGTAAGGATTATGGGCGAGGTCTTCTCGCCTCTACAGTGACATTTATTTTAGCACTAATTGACTCACATCTCAACAGTAAATCAATATAATTGATTGATAATAACAGGAGGCAAAACAATGATTTTAACAGTCAAAGATGATCAAAATCTTATCCGCAAAACTGATAACTTTCTCGAACAGTTAAACGAATTAAAACTCGATGAAAGCTTAAGCTTAATTGATCAATATTTGAGCCAATTTACAGCAACCGAACTCTTAGCATCGAAAGAATGGTTAAGACAGGAAAAGTTTTATCGTAAACCGATTTTACAATTAACATCTATGAGTGTGATTGCATTTTTATGGAATCCCAGTGATATCACAGAATATCACCGCCATCATAATTATCAAAATGGATTTTCCCATGCTTTTATTAAAGTATTAAAAGGAAAAGCCTTTCATGAAGTTGCAGAAATTGTTGATGAAACTAAACCCTTTATTAAACTTCGTCAATGTTATAGCGAAATTGTCAAACCAGGAATGATTACCCAAGTTCAACCCGAACAAGCTCACGCTTTAGGTAACTTTGGATGTGGACAAATGTTGAGTATTCACCTGTATATTACCCCTGTTAAAAACGTTGATGAACAATTTTGTTTAATTTCCTAAAACTTAGAAGTCTGGGTGAGATATTCCTCACCCCCAAAAACAAATTACAATCAGAAGGTAAAACTATCATGAAAAACAATAATTTTCAAACAGAATGTACAAGTCCTTTCTGTCTGTGGGTAGAAGATGTTAAATACCCTAATCAACATTTTGTTTGCTTAAAATGTACCCGTGAACGCTGGATTAATCGTCCCTTTGATTTCACAAATTTGGTTATTATTGTGAGTGCTATTTCTCTTTTAATCCTGTTAATTGCTCGTCCCCAGTCTCCGCAGCCTCAACCTCCCATTCAACCTAATATTGGAGAAGAAACCCTCAATCCTCGTTATCTTTAATCGTTAATTCTCCTACAGATTGATTAAGAAAAGTATCCAAATTTAAAGCTTAATTGCAATTTCAGTCAAAACTGATAAAATTTTTCGGTCTAAGTGATAGGGTTAAAGCCATTCAAACATAACGGCTTTAATCTTACTCACCTAGATTATGAACCCCAAACCTTCACAACGCGATCCCCTAGAATCCGCCGTCACCGCAGCATTAGGCGCGGGTGTAGCCACTTCTTTTGCGGTAAGTCAAGGTCAAAGTCCTTGGGTTGCTTTAGGAATTACAGCCTTTGCTGCGATTGTTGCGTTAATTTGCGATCGCGCCGGATTAGTTTGAATCTCACTTTTAACCCTGATCTACAATGGGGGAAACAAACCCTTCTAAAAAGGATTTTGTGGAAGGTTTAAGTTGATCAATAATGTTTCCTCCTGAAAAACCATGATTGAATCCTATGCGTTTCTGGCCTTAGCCTTAACCTACGAAGATCCAACTTCTGATCCATTCTCAGGATTGAATGACGTTAATTGGAAAAAGCTTTCCAGTCAAACCTACCGCTACTTTCTCGGTTTAGCCGTAGCTGTTTCAGTCTTAACCGTCGCCCAAACCGCCCAAGCTTTAGTAATGTCTGGAGATTCGGGCACCCAAGTCAGGCAAATTCAACAACGTTTACAAGAACTGGGCTATTTTAATGCGAATGTCACAGGTTATTTTGGCAGTCTGACTCAAGATGCGGTGATTCGCTTTCAACGAAATGCAGGTTTAACAGCCGATGGAATTGTAGGCCCCCAAACGCTCAGAGCCTTGGAATTAGTTACCAGCGAACCGTCTAATCCTGGTAGTAATCGAGACTTAATTGGTCTGGGACGGGGAGACAGTGGCCCCGGCGTTTCAGATTTACAGAGACGGTTACAAACCTTGGGTTATTTTAACCAACAACCCACAGGTAACTTTGGAACTGTCACGGAAAATGCCGTGATTCAACTCCAGCAGGACTACAATCTTCCAACAACGGGTTTGGTCACAGAAGCTACCCTCGCCGTCCTCAATAGTGGCCTTAATTCGGGTCAGAATGCTGTTTTACCCGGTACAACGTTACAGCAAGGCGATCGCGGATCTGCGGTTGCCACATTACAACAAACGCTACAAAACCTCGGCTTTTATGATGGCAGCATTACAGGATATTTTGATGACCAAACAGAAGTAGCTGTTCAACGGTTTCAACAATCTCAGGGGCTCTCTGCCACTGGAGTCGTTACATCCACAACATTAGTTGCTTTAAATCTTTATGTTCCTGGGGTTCCCTCTAATCCTCAGTTTGATAATATTCTTCGATTAGGGAGCCAAGGCTCTGCTGTTCGGATATTACAAGGACAACTACAAAGACTAGGATATTACACGGGGATAGTCGATGGTGTATTTGGTCGATCTACCCAACAAGCTGTGATCAATTTTCAACGCGCTTATGGGATTACCGCAACCGGAGAAGTAGGGCCGACCACTACGTTCTATCTAGCAAGTGCAAGAACAGCCAACACCTCTACTCCAATGTTCACTCCTCCCTCTCAAATCCCCATTGTTCAACATCCTATGGCTCCTGTAACCAGTCCTTTATCAACAGTTTATTTTGGAGATAGCGGAGCAGAGGTTAGAAAAATTCAACGGCGTTTACGCGAGTTAAACTATTATAATGGCCCCATTAATGGCTTCTTTGATACTGCAACTCAAGAGGCTTTAATTTGTTTTCAACGCTCCTCTGGAATTACAGCCACGGGAATTGCTGGCCCAACAACTCAAACCTATTTGTTTAATATTCAACCCCTTTCTGCAACCCCAACTCGTACCGTTTTAGTCGCACAAATGGCTCCGCCTATTTCCGGTTCAACCAACATTCAACAGTTGCAACAAACATTAAGAATTCAGGGACTTTATAATGGCCCTATTAATGGAATTTACGATAGTTCAACACAACAAGCTGTTGCACAAGCCAGAGCTTTTTATGGCCCTAGTGCAGATACCATTCTATTTGGAGGGCTATAAATAGTAACTCCTTTTGACAACAATTACACGGATTGAATACAGGTTTTAATAAGTCTTATCTTTCCCTAATCGTCCTAATTTAATCTGTGCAATCTGTGTAATCCACCTAATCTGTGTTCCCATTTTCCGTTAACTCATAATCCATTTCAAAATTACAATCGGCAATTGCTTTAGAACAAGTCCAATTACTAGAAATTAGCGACGGCCAACCCATGCGTAAAGCTTCATGACAAATGGTATGAATTGTTAATTGACAATCTAATAAATGAAACCCCGATTTCTCCGCTTGCTTCATGCTGGTTTTAGAAATGGAATCATTTTTAAATTCAATCGTTTTATTACACTGAACGCAAACTAAATGATGATGGTGATGGGGATAAGGTTGATTAATTTCATAATGTTTATGGCCTTCAGCCAATTCCAATTCGCGTAAAATTCCCATCCGTGCCATTAACTTCAATGTGCGATAAATTGTCGATAAACTAATCGCTTCTCCTCGGCTTTTCAATAAATTGTACAGATCCTCCGCACTTAAATGATTTCCTTTCGGTAAATTCTGAAAGACCTGCAAGATCGTTTCCCGTTGGGGAGTTAACCGCCAGCCTTTATCATTGAGTTCGGATTTAAACGAGACTGTTGTATATAAAGCCATACGTTAAACTGTTTTCAATAAAGCTTGCATACTGACAATAATACACAACAAATTTCCTGATTGTCAAAAAAAAACAGCTATTGAAAATAGCTGGCTTAAGAGTTCAGAGTAACAGATTTTAAATTCTGACTGCGGGCTGCTCTGGCGTTCTCAGATTAGCTCAGGGACTCCAGATAATCCCGAACCCGGTTACGACGTTTCGGTTGGCGTAGTTTTTGCAACGCTTTCGCTTCAATTTGGCGGACTCGCTCCCGTGATAATTCTAGCGCTCGGCCAATTTCAGCTAAGGAATAGGGATGGCCATCTCCCAACCCATACCGCATCAGAATCACATCCCGCTCCCGACTGGTTAAATCCGCCAACAGGTGTTGTAAATCCCGATGCAAAGATTCTCGCATCAGTAATTCTTCCGGTGTCACCTCTTCGGTTTCTAATAAATCCCCTAATTCTGTATCTTTATCCGTCCCGACTTTCGTTTCTAAAGAAACAGAACGAGGAAACCGTAACAAGACTTCTCGCACTTGAATCGGAGTCATCTCTAACTCTACTGCAATATCATCAATGGTAGCAGTACGACCTTTTTCTTGAGAAATTTTTCGTTGGGCTTTTTTAATTTTGTTGAGTTTTTCGGTAATATGAACGGGTAAACGAATTGTGCGGCTTTGGGTTGCGATCGCCCGCGTAATGCCTTGACGAATCCACCAATAAGAATAGGTGCTAAACCGATATCCCCGCGTTGGGTCAAACTTTTCAACAGCCCGTTCTAGTCCTAAAGTTCCTTCTTGAATTAAATCGAGAAGTTCTAAACCCCTATTTTGATATTTTTTCGCCACCGAAACCACTAAACGCAGATTGGCTTTAATCATCTGGTCTTTGGATTTTAGACCTTCGGCTTGAATTGTATCCAATTCTTCAACGGTTAAACCCACAATCTCCGCCCAACGTCGTTTCCCGGCGGCTAAAATTGGCTTCAGTTCAGTCACATCAACCCCCCCTGTTGTCGCCCATCGTTCTAAAGACGGACGATGACCTAACTGGGCGGATAACTGATCCCGGGTTTTAATCAGACGCACATAAACGTTGATTACACCTTCTTCTTGGCTGGCTGCATTATCCCGTAATTCAACTAACCTCAGATAACGCTGAACTTTTTGAGCTTCTGATACTTCTTCATCTCGTCCTAACAGACGAACTCGACCTATTTCTTGAAGATACAGTCGAACCAAATCCGTTGTGCGACGATTCACTGATTTCTGGAGTTTAGCGTCGCTGGCATCCTCTATATCCAGATCAATTAAATCATCCACATCAGACTCCAGGTGATTATTTATAAGATCTTCAGGTTCAGAATAGCCCTCAAAAGGCTGGTTCGAGTTATTGTCGGCATAGATTTTAGTGGCTGGCATAGTTTCTATCTCAGTTGATCTGGATAATTGAGAGGCTGCACTTACGGGGATTAGCTAACCAAGGAGATGCCCACTGCTGAATGACGAACTATCAAGGTTCTCAGTTCCCTTCTATAACTTATACTGCCCAAGGATCTATCGTTTTAGGTCAAGCCTAGAAAACAATTCGATCATGGGCATTGACAAGCAAAAGGAGTAAGATCAGGTTAGCAATATTTATTTTTAAATGACTGCCTTGCTAGTTAGTATATTGGTTAGTATAGGAATAAGCTGGCATTTTAAAAGTGATTCCGGTCAAACCCTCAATTAATTGTCATCACCTCTTACAAGCGCTTCAGATCACTACAGATATATTTTGTCTTTTTTGTTACAAAACTTAATGTTTACGATGGACTGTTAACTGATTACCCATAACCCCTGTTTACCTTGTCTTCTGATGCCCTTGTCTTCCCGACTTCCCTCTTCCTGAGAGTAACAGCTTAACGACTTCTCAGAGGTGGCAATTTCTGGTAGTTTTAACTATGAACCGCTAAACAGGATTCGGTGAGCCTGTCAGCAGTATTTTTACTTACTGCCAAGTCAAGTTGGGAGAAAAAAATGTTAACAATTCTGTTTCAAGTTGTCCTTGCGGCACTGGTGATTTTATCTTTTGTGATGGTGGTGGGCGTTCCCTTTGCCTATGCCGCCCCTCAATATTGGAGCCAATCTAAGCCTTTGCTCTATGTGGGTTCTGGTCTTTGGTTCGCATTGGTCATTTTAGTAGGTGTATTAAACTACTTAGTAGTTTAATTCATTGGCGGAATTGGGGGTTAGAGGGTTTAGGACAATTCCCCTAAGCGATTTAACCTACAATTCCGCATGGGTCTTTAAACAAAGGATAACAAGAGTCAACAACCCACCACTAATCGGAGTACCGATATAGTGGGGGCTTGAAATATAGCCCAAGTTGACCAGACTGAGTACCTTTGCGGTACTACGTTGGCGGTAAGTGTTAAAGTTCTTACCTACAAATGCGAAGCTAGTTTGTAGCTCTAAAACTTAAAAGTTAAACAGGTTTAAAGGGTTAAGCCAGTGCTTTTAAGAAAGTACCGACCGCTAACATTGTCGAAGCTAACTTTACCCTAGAAATAGGAGTTATTTCATGTCTAATTACGTTTTCGTAATTGATACAAATAAACAGCCTCAAACCCCAATACATCCTGCTCAAGCTCGATTGTTATTAAATCAAGGTCAAGCTGCTGTTTATCGTTGTTATCCGTTCACTCTTATTCTGAAGGAGTCAAAACCCAAGCCCAAAATAGAACCAATTCCTCTCAAAATTGACCCCGGTTCAAAAACAACCGGGATTGCATTAGTTCAGGGAAACAAAGTAATTTGGGGAGCAGAATTGACTCATCGAGGTCAAGTCATTAAAATGTCTTTGGAATCCCGACGTTCATTACGCCGTTCCCGAAGAAATCGTCATACTCGATATCGTCAAGCACGGTTTTTAAACCGAAAAAGACGTGAAGGTTGGTTAGCTCCCAGTCTTCAACATCGAGTCGAAACAACTTTAACTTGGGTGAATAAATTAATTAAGTTTGCACCCATTAGTTCAATTGTTCAAGAGTTAGTCAAATTTGACTTACAACAACTTGAAAATCCTGAAATCTCTGGAATTGAATATCAACAAGGAGAGTTACAAGGATACGAAGTTCGACAATACTTACTGGAGAAATGGAGTAGAAAATGTGCTTACTGTGGGATAGAAAACGTACCCCTAGAAGTAGAACATATTCATCCTAAATCCAAAGGCGGAACTGACCGGATTTCTAATCTTTGTTTAGCTTGTCATGACTGTAACCAAAAGAAAGGGAGTCAAGATATTCAAGATTTTATGTCGGGTAAACCTGACTTACTGCAACGGATTTTGAGACAAGCCAAACAACCATTAAAAGATGCTGCTGCGGTTAATTCAACTCGAGGGTCACTGTTTAACCGATTAAAAGAAACAGGTTTATCTGTTTCTACGGGTAGTGGGGGTTTAACTAAATTCAATCGAACTCGATTAAACTTACCTAAAACCCATTGGTTAGATGCAGCTTGTGTTGGGAAAGTTGAAGCTTTAAGGGTTTTAACTAATAAACCTTTGTTGATTAAGGCAACAGGTCATGGTTCAAGACAAATGTGTCGAACAGACAAATTTGGTTTTCCCTCTCGTTATGTTCCCCGCTTTAAATTTGTCAAAGGCTTTCAGACTGGAGATATTGTTAAAGCTGTTGTTACCAAAGGCAAGAAAATAGGAACCTATTTTGGACGAATTGCTGTTCGTTCTAGCGGAAGTTTTAATATCACAAGAAAAGCAGCAATTATTCAAGGCATCAGCTACAAATATTGCACAACAATTCACAAAAAGGATGGTTATTTGTATGCAACATAGACCCCGACCCCTTTTTCCTCTCACCGCTAATCGGAGTACCGATTTAGCGGGAGTCTCCAAAGGGGAAGACAGATGACGGTTTTTGAGGGGAATTTTACTCAAACAGACTCCCTGCGGTTTGCAATGGTGATTGGTCGGTTTAATGATTTGATCACAACCAAACTATTAGAAGGATGTCAAGATTGTTTAAAACGACATGGGATTGATCCTGATCCCCAGGGAACACAGGTTGATTATGTTTGGGTTCCCGGAAGTTTTGAGATTCCATTAGTCGCCCATCAGTTGGCCTTAACCCGTCGCTATGATGCGATTATTTGTTTAGGGGCTGTAATTAAGGGACAAACCCCCCATTTTGATTATGTCTCGGCGGAAGTCTCGAAAGGGATTGCAGCAACGGCGTTTCAAACGGGTGTTCCGGTGATTTTTGGGGTGTTGACGACGGACACGATGCAGCAAGCCTTAGAACGAGCCGGAATTAAGGCCAATCACGGTTGGAACTATGCGATGGATGCGATTGAGATGGCAAATTTAATGCGTCAAATCAAGCAAAGTTCAACATTACCCCCAACAACGGTGGATTCTACAGCAATTTTATCGGCTAGTCCCAGTCCCGCTTTGACTGGGGAAACCTAGAATCATCAGTCCGAAACACCTTAAACCCTAGGCTTAAAAAAATTTTGGAATAGGGGTTGACAAATCTAAAGATTTTTGGAATCATAGAAAAGGTGAACGGTTTGCGGGTGTAGCTCAGTGGTAGAGCGTCACCTTGCCAAGGTGAATGTCGCGCGTTCGAATCGCGTCACCCGCTTAAAGAAAATATAGGGTAACTTGTTAACGGGGTGATTTATTAATCGCCCCGTTAATTGTTTACAGGAATATCCGGTAAGCCTAAACCCCGGATAAAAAAATCCATGAAACTTATAGAGCATAATTCTAATCAACTGATTTTTAAAGACTCTACTGTTGGATCTTGGATGATTAGATTGGTATGTACTCCCTTTTTAATTTTAGCTGTTCTGGGATTTTTTTTAGTCATTACTGAAAAAGTTTTTCCAAGTTTCTTCATCATTTTTTGTTTGGTTGTGGGTATTTTCGGAGTTTTCTGGACTTCCACTCAAACGGTTTATCTGAATAAAAGCCAAAATAAATTAAGAATTGAAACCCAAAGATTATTAGGAACAAAAAGACTAGAATATCCACTCGACAACCTCAATGTTAGGGTGGAAAAAACTTCTTTTCGCGTCAAAACCTATAGTTCTCTATTAAAAAGTCAAAAAGAACCCATCTACATCGTTGTTTTAGAAATTGCTTCTAATGCTCAAACTATCAATATTTCTAGTAATTATAGTTTAACCCGAAATCAAGCTGTTGAAATTGCTGATCTGATTCGTACTTTTCTGAATACACCACCGTGAGAAGCCTTTTAACCGATTAATGTAGTAGTTACAGGAATTCAACTTGCTAAAATCAAGGAGGATCAACAACAATGAAAAGCTCTTATACTATTATTATTCAATGGTCAGAATCAGATCAGTGTTATGTGGTTAGTCTTCCTGAATGGGGAGAACATTGCCATACTCATGGAGATAGCTATGAAGAAGCGTTAAAGAATGCACAGGAAGTTTTAGAATTACTGATAGAGTCGGCGTTGAAAAATCATGAGCCTTTACCCAAACCTCAACTTTTCGGAAAAACATTAGAGAGTGTGTGAAAATTTATTAAAAATTTTGGCAATTTTGAATCAGAATCAACAAGTAAATAAGAGTGTGAAGGTGGCGATCGCTGGCTCTACAATAAAAGAGTCTAAAAGTGGCGATCGCTAGATTGAACCAGGGAACCAGGGAACAAGGAAAGCATACGAGCAAAAAATTAAGATGAGCTATCACTTAAGATAGAAAACACTAGATAGAGACAAAAATAAAAAAACTGAAGTGGTAGAATAGTCAGGAAGCTGAGTCGTGTTTAGATGATGAAGGGGTGAGACTCTAAAGGGTTGTGATATAATCTTTAACCAAAGAGAATGTTAGCAAAAGCTAACCCTTTCGGTTCAAACTTAAAGTTGACTATCATTGATTTCAGTTGCATTTTCAATCCAAATTATTACAAAAATATTAACTTAATGAATCGCTTGTGCCATCCCAAAAAGCTCAAAAGATTGATTTGAATGGGGATTATCCTTGCCCTTGTCGGCGGAGGGGGCGGTTAGTTCCCATTGCCTTAACTGAAGCCTTTGGCTGCGATCGCTGCCAACAAATTTTTGTCGTCGATGAGAGCGGTTATTGTTTAGAACAACTCGCAACCCATTATCCTTATAAACAGGCTTGGCGTTGGACAGGTCATCAATGGAACAGAGCCAGTCCAGGGTTAAGGGCGCATTATTTACCGATGGCTTTGGGAATGCTATTAGTTCCGTTAGTGATCTGGTTGCCATTAGCCTTGTATTCACCGGGGCCAAATCTTGTGTTATGGGCGATGGTTGCTGTACTGTTAGCGATGTTACCCGCACTTATGGTTTGGCTCGCTTACAGGCGTGATTCTCGATGATAATTGATGATTTCTCTTCCCTTGCTCCTGACCATCCTTTGCGTCGTGCTTACGTTGCTAGTTTTCAACTGGCAAAAACGAAAGGAATGGATCGGAGTCGAGCCTTGCAACTGATGGCAAAGGCCTTGCGATCGCGGCAGAATGATATCCTAGAAGCCAATACCCTCGACTTAGAAGCCAGTCGAGATTTAGGACTATCGGAATTAATTACAGACTGGCTGAAACTGACTCCTGAACGCTTAGAAACCACCGTTCAGATTTTAGAACGTCTGGGACAATTACCCGATCCCATTGGTCGGGTGATGAGTGCTTCCTATCAACTCGAACAGGGGCAAACTTATTATCAACATATTCCGTTAGGGGTTGTCGCCTTAATTTATGAAGCCTTCCCAGAACTAGCCGCCATTGCAACGGGGCTTTGTTTAAAAACAGCCAATAGTTTAGTGCTATTAGGCGGAACAGAAGCCACCCATTCTAATAATATGATTGTTCAGACGTTGCAAATGGCGTTAGAAGAATCAGGACTTCCTTTAGGTTGTTTAGAAATTTTGCCTTCTGAACAAAATGCCCCCATTCAAAGATTAGTCACCCAAGATCAATATCTCAATTTAGTCATTCCCTACGGACGCCCCCATTTTGTGCAGCAAGTCGTCAATCAATCTACAGTTCCCGTCCTGCGTTCCGCCATGGGAAACTGTTATTTATATTGGTCATCAACGACGAGTGTAGATACGGTGCGATGGATGATATTAGATAGTCATGACAGTAAACCCGATCCGGTTAATGCCATTGAAAAAGTTTTGATTGATCCCAATCAAAAAAGCTCATCCTTAGTTCGATTATGGAATAACTTAAGGGAAGCCGGATTTCAATTGCGTGGGGATGAAGCCCTAGCTCAAGAATTTACCGAATTAACCGCTTCCGAAACAACGGAATGGTCAAAACCTTATTTAACACGAACTGTTGCCTTTAAAGTGGTGGAAAACTTAGAAAAAGCGATCGCCTGGATGAATACCTATAGTAGCGGTCACGCTAATTGTTTAGCGACCGAATCTTACTCTGAAAGTCGAAAATTTGCCCAAGATGTCAATAGTGCTTTGACCTTTATTAATGCGTCTCCTCGATTTTCCCGTCACTTAAACCGGGGAGACGCAATCTTTCTGGGGATTTCTAACCAGAAAGGATATCGTCGTGGATTAATTGGTTTAGAAGCCCTAATGACCCTGAAACACGTTGTTCAAGGAAATCGGCAGTTTTAAATGCGTTGAGCTTCAGCATTGGCGGGGGGTAATTTCACTTTTTGGGCTAACCCTAACGCTTGTAATAGCGAAATTGTCATCCAGGTTAAATCAATTTCCCACCATTGCAAACCGTGACGGGCCGAATATTGGAAAGCATGGTGATTATTATGCCAACCCTCACCATAAGTAACAACCGCAACCCACCAACAATTGCGGGAAGCATCTCCCGACTGATAGGTTTGATACCCAAATTTGTGAGTGGCACTATTAACAAACCAGGTGCAGTGGAACATCACTACAACCCGAAAGAAAATACCCCAAACCACAAAAGACCAACCTCCAATCAGATAGAGCAATAATCCAAAGATTACCTGAATGACCAGAAAATATTTTTGGAAAAACAGATAGACTGGATCGTCTGCAATATCTTTTGTGAAACGGGGGATTTGTTCATCCGCCGGAGTATGGAACAACATCCAGCCGAGATGACTCCACCAAAACCCTTTTGTGGAATCATGGGGATCTTGATCTTGATCAGAATATTGATGATGGAGACGGTGTAAACCAATCCAATCAATCGGCCCTCCTTGGCAGGCTAAGGTTCCGCAAAAGACTAAAAAATATTCTAGCCATTTGGGAGCCTCAAAACTGCGATGGCTAACCAGGCGGTGATACCCTAGGGTAATTCCCAAGCCTCCAGTAACCCAATGTAAAAATAGAGCTAGGCCTACGGCAGGCCAGCTAAAGTTACTCGGTAAAAATGCCAGCAGTGCGGCAGCATGGAGAGACACCATAAAAGCAATGGTGATCCAGTCGGGTTTATATTGAGGTGAAGTTGCAATCGTCATGAAACGAAAATTCGAGCTTTTTTAAACGAAAGAGTCCTATTTGCGTCATAATAATGCACCGCCCCCAAATGGAGTGAGTTCGGTGATCCTATCTAGCATAGAACAACTAAAAGAAGCAGAACAGGAACTATTTCCGATTTTTTCTGGTATTGACACGCAGGTCAAGCATAATCTTCAACGAGTTTTAGATGCCTTTCGTCGCTACCGAGTGGGAACCCATCACTTTGCAGGCGTTACAGGTTATGGTCACGATGATTTAGGACGTCAAACCTTAGATCAAGTCTTTGCCGAGATTATGGGTGCCCAAGCCGCTGCGGTACGAGTGCAGTTTGTTTCTGGAACCCACGCCATTACCTGTGCCTTATTTGGCTGTTTGCGTCCTGGGGACGAAATGCTGGCGGTAGCTGGTGCTCCCTACGATACCCTGGAAGAGGTCATCGGTTTGCGGGGCCAAGGTCAAGGTTCATTATTAGAGTTTGGCATATCTTATCGTCAATTGGATCTAACTTCTGACGGAAAAATTGACTGGGAAGGCTTAAACACTGCAATAACCGCTAAAACTCGCCTGGTTTTAATTCAACGTTCCTGTGGCTATTCCTGGCGTTCTAGTTTGTCTATTGATGATATTGAGCAAATTGTTCAGATTGTTAAAAAACAGAATTCTCAGACGATTTGTTTTGTTGATAATTGCTATGGAGAATTTATAGAAACTCGTGAACCCCCTGCGGTTGGTGTTGATTTAATCGCAGGTTCTTTGATTAAAAATCCAGGGGGAACTATTGTTCAAGCGGGGGGTTATGTAGCGGGAAGGGAAGATTTAGTTGAAGCCGCAACTTGTCGATTAACAGCGCCGGGTATTGGTAGCAGTGGGGGAGCAACTTTTGATCAAAATCGGATTCTATTTCAAGGGTTATTTTTAGCACCGCAAATGGTGGGAGAAGCGATTAAAGGAACCCATTTAACCTCCTATATTTTTAATCAATTAGGTTATCGAGTTAATCCCTTACCGTTTGAACCGAGACGGGATGTGATTCAAGCCATTGAGTTAGGTTCTCCTGAGAAATTAATTGCTTTTTGTCGCGCTATTCAACAGTATTCTCCTATTGGTTCTTATTTGGAACCTGTTCCCGCAGAAATGCACGGATATGAAAGCCATTTAGTCATGGCTGGAGGTACATTTATTGATGGCAGTACCTCGGAATTTTCCGCCGATGGGCCGTTAAGAGAACCTTATATTGTGTTCTGTCAAGGCGGAACTCATTGGACACATATTGCTTTAGCATTAGAAGCCGCAATTGAAGCGATAGGACAGGTTTAAATGTTCTTCTGGTATTCCAGAAAATGGGTTTTTGTTATAGCTTTAGGTTTTTAATTCTCAATCCCTTCGCTATTTTTTTAACGGGAGAAGGAACCACAAAGGCACTAAGGCACTAAGGAATTAATATAATAAAGTTTTTGGCAAAAACCCGGTTTCTAATTCTGGGAATAACCCGCTTCTAGCATTTTTACATATTCCTTAATTACGGGTGATACTGTAAATAATGTTAACTTGTCCTGTGTCATTTTTTCAATTAATGAACGTCTCCCTAGTGATTGAATTCCTTGAAATAACTCGGATGAGGATAGAGGTGATTTTTGGGAAATTTCTGTCACCGTTACGGGTTGATTAATTTGACTTAATTCTAATATTATTTGTTTTTCTAATAAAGATATTCGTTGAAAATGTCGGTTTAATTGATTAACTGTTTCATCTCCCAAAAACAGACTATTATATTTTAAATAATCTCCGATTTTACCATTAAATAAGTCTTGAATCATTCGAGCTATAGTTTTCAACTCGTCAGGATGACCGCGATAGGTATTAATTAATTCTAGCCAGTGTTCTTGATCGGATAAATTGTACTCTTTAAAAATTTCTATCGCATTTTCTCCTATTCCATTTAAGGATAATAGTTTTACAGGGTTACTTAAACCTGTTAAATTGATGAGTTCTAAGGGCGCTTCCCAACTATTTAAAATGAAACAGCTACTATGAGAAAGTTGACCCATATTTTTAAAGAATTGGCCATAATTTTCAAATTGATTTTTATAATTTCCGGCTAATTTACCTTCTGCTAATATTTCTTGAACATTATCTAAAATAATTAAACAGCGATATTCCCGCAAATATTCAAACAATATTGATAATAATTCAGCAAGTTCTAAATCTAATATAGAATTAATATCTGTTAATAAAAAATTACTATGAGTTGGAGAAGATAAGGAGGAAATTAACTGTCTAACTAAGGTTGGTAACAAGGGAGAGTGATATAAATTCTTCCAAATAATATAGTCAAAATTATTGCTAATTTTTTCGAGGAGATGACGGGATAATGTTGTTTTACCTATACCGCTTATTCCTAATATTCCAACTAATCTAATATTTTCTTCTAATATCCAATTCTCTAAGATTGATATTTCGTTAACTCGACCCCAGATTTTGCCTATATCCGGCGCTTCTCTAATATCTTGACTCGGTAAGCTGTTTATATGACTTTCTGATTGATTTTGTGCTGCTGTTTGTCGATTTTTCCCATTCCTGCTATTCTCTAAAGGTGTGATGCGATCGCTACATAAACTCAAATTATTAGTAATTCCGATAACATTATTCAACCCAATCGTTGAAGAAACAGAAAATTGTAATCTTTCTAAAGCTGAACGAAAATTGGATTTATTAACATCTTCTCCCGATAAATTTGATAAGATTTTCCATAAATCTGAGGCGGTATCTCTAACATAACCTTCACTACAATGGATATTATCTGCAATATCAGTATATTTTTTACCTTCCCAAACTCCTTCAAGTACGGTTTTTTGCCGATCATCTAAATGTTTTCCTGTATGATTAAAAACTAGGTGATCAGCGATTTTTAAAACCTCTTGAATATCCATAGTTTTGATGGGTGTAGAAATTTTTCCGACAATTTCCGACAATTTCCGACAATATCTGACATTAAATTCCCGACATTTTCCGACATTTTCCGACTGACAAAAATTCGATGATCAAAAATAATATCAATATTAATAGTTACAATTACTTTTTTTGAGCTTGAGTCAGTGGCGATCGCTAGATTTTGGCGCATCGACAAAAGTTAAAGGAAACTTGCAAATATCAGAGGGAAATTCATGAATAAAAAAGCCGTGATATTGTTGCTCGGTGCAGCTTTAGCCATGAGTGGAGCTATTATTAAAGGCACTCAAAACGCTAATGCTAATCTACCAGAAACCCGTGCTACCAGTATTAATCAGAGTAGTATTCCTCCAAAGTTGAACAATGTTGGCATTATAGCACAGTATAGCGGTAGTCCTTGGGGTCAAGTCGTGAGTTCCCAAACTTACACCAATCCCGATACTGGACAAACTCTCTGTTTTTATTCATCATCACGCTGGGCTCCATGTCCAGGTCAAGGGGATAACATCATTATACCTCCCAATGCCAAATGTCGTGGAGGTCAATTAATGGAGGATGTCATGAATCATTGTCCAGCAGCACAATGTTCTCTTGATAATACCCAAAGTCGATTGGGTAATATTATCACAGGAGGCAGTGGGAGTTCTGTACCCCCCTGTACTGGTTTACCCTAGTCAGTAAATATTTGTGAATTAGAATAAAATAAATTTTCAATTCATCATACACAGGGGTAGAGATAGTTTATAGAGCAAGTTTCAATAGATTGTACAATCTTAATGCTCAGGATTATTAATTCTAAAAAATGGTTACACCCCTGTAGGGGCGAGGCGCGCCTCGCCCCTACGATGAATTAGATTTTAATAAATTTATCGCTAGTGTTCTCAGAAACCGGGTTTTTTCTCCCATCTTTGGGTTTATCAACAAGCTATCTATAAAAACCCGGTTTCTAATTGGGGGGACTCAGAAACCGGGTTTTTCTTCAATCTTTCGGTTGCTAATAAAGCTATGTACAAAAACCCGGTTTCTAATGGGGGGCTGGGTGACAATAAAAACCCGATTTCTAATAGATTTAAGATTGCCAACGGACTCGCTCGGCGTGACCCCAAAAGGCTTCTAATTTATAGAAATCTCGTTCTTCGGGTAATAAAATATGGACAATTACATCCCCATAATCCATTAAAACCCAGTTACCATCATTTTGACCTTCAATTCTGAGGGGAGGCCGTTGTAATTCTAATTCGACTTGATCTGAAATAGCTTGAGAAATTGCCCGGAGTTGAGCTTGAGAAAAGCCCGTTACAATCACAAAATAATCAGCTAAATAAGATACTTCTGATACGCGCAGCACCAGAATATTATCCGCTTTCCGATCATCGGCTGCTCGTGCGGCGACTAGGGCGGTTTCCCGGCTGCTATCTTCATCCCCAGAAAGGGCAGAGATGATCACTTGATCAGAGGCGTATTTGGTTTTGGCGTTATCAAACATTAAGCTCTTGTATTCCTCGTATAATAATCGGTTGCAGTTGGTTAATCCTGAATGGCTAAGATTGTAGCAAGGGGTGACAATGCCATAGAGATCTACTGATTATTTTAATCCTTGTTTTCGATTTTGGATGGTTCGGATTTTGCGAAAGCCATGAAGGAAATGCCAGAGTTTCCCGTAACCGATCATTCGAGTTTACATTCTATTATCATCTAATAGATTTGGTCAAGGGTTCTGGGATAGGTGTAGACTTCGCTACTACTTCTGTAAATAACTGTTCATACTTGTTCAATGCTTGTTCAATGCTAAAACAGTCTTCTGCATATTTTCGACCTTGTTGACCTAGAGTTTTGACCTGCTCTGGATTTTTGTAAAGATCGACAATTGCATTGGCTAAACTTTCTGCGTCTTCAGGCGGAACAACAATTCCTCCTCCACTATTAAGAATTGCTTCTTTTGCGGTTCCCGTATCAGGAACAGAACCAACAATAGCACAGCCACTAGCTAATAAAACCGGAATTTTTGAAGGCAAATTAAAAGCAGTAACTTCTCGTTTTTGCACCACTAATCCTACATTTGCAGCCGATAACATTTCAGGTAATTTTTCACGGGGTTCCAGGGGAATTAATAAAATATTCTGGGTTTGATAGTTCTGGCGTAAATTCTCTAACTCTTGTAAGGCTTTCTGTTCTCCGGCAATCACAAAAGAGATTTCAGGAATATACTCTAATAAAGTTGCTGCTTTAATCACCGTTTCTAAACCTTGGGTTAAAGCAATATTCCCTGAATACAGAACAACAAATTTATCTTGAAGCTGATACTTTTGGCGAAAGGAATTATCAATTTTGGGTAACGGTCGAATAAACTTTGTATCAACCCAATTGGGAATATAAACAATTTTTTCTTCAGGAATCCCGTGTTCAACTAACTTATCAATAAAACCCGTCGCAATCACAGAAATTCGATCCACCTTTTCATAGGTCAATTGTTCAACGGCTTGGGCTGTTTTAACCACAATTCCATCAGGATTCACTAATTTAACCCGTAGGGCGGCTTCTGAAACAATATCCTGAATATTCAGAATCACCGGACAACGACGAACCCCAGCATACAAACCCACCGGAACACTGACTAATAAAGGCGGAACCGTTGCAAAAATAATATCAGGTCGCCACCCCTTAAATGCCTGAATAATACTTGTGAGCATGAAACTACTATCGAGGAGGAGACGATCTAATAACCCCGGTTTAGGGCCGCGTACCCAAATATAGCTACGCTGAATCACCACTCCATGACGTTCTTCCGTCAGATAAAATTTATTCTGATATCCTTCATAAATCCGGCGTTCAGGATAGTTAGGCATTCCGGTAATCACCCGAACTTGATGACCTCGTTGAACCAAGCCTTCAGCTAACTCTGTCATCAAAGGAGCAATCCCGATAGGTTCAGGATAGTAATTATACGAGTAAATTAATATACGCATACGCTTTGGATAGACCTAAAAACGGTTTTAGCATGATTTGTAGCTAAAGCAAGGACTCCTGAGTCATGTTAAGAAAACATTTTTATGCTTAGTCTAATGGTACTCACATCGGCAACCAAAATACTAGAAAAGGCTTGAAAACCTTTATCTCTTAGGCTTATGTTCCTTTTTTTAGCTTTTCGGCTTTAGCACCAATACCATTTCCACCTCAACGGTGGAAACATCAGGAAACGTGGCACTGATACCCAAGCCTTGAATTGAATTGAGCATCGTCATGCGGTTAGGTTGCAGGGAAATAGCTGGGGACGCTAACAAATATCCCATCGCCCAAGCCGTAATTTTTTCCATATCTAAATAAACATAGCTATGGTGGGGACTGGGTAAAAATTTACTAATCGATTGAAATTGTTGGCTTTGATTTAGGGGATGTTGGGGTTTCTGGGTGATTGCTTCCACCACTGGCCCCCCAAAAGCAACAAACATTAAATTCGGACTCAACCATCCATGTCCAAATAAGGTTCCTTGCTTAGGATCGTTCCATTCGGTGACTTCAATTCCAGCTAGAACATTTTGTTCAATATTAATCGGCGGATTACTATTAGCAATAATAGCATCCAATTTATTTAACATTCGTTCTGCAGCGGGGCGATCGCTGGTTTCAATTAATAACACGCCTCCAAGTCCCAAAGCAGCTAACACGCCTTTTTCCGAAGCGATCGCACCCAAGGCAAATTCCCCATCCATCCAGCCAAAGACATCTGTATCAGCATCTAAATCAATCGCTTGTAGTCCCAAACGAATTTGACGGCTCAGGTTCTCAAGAGCGGGATTGTTTTTTCCTAAGCTTAAAAATTGTAACCACAGTTGATGTAGATCATGGCTATTGACAAACGCGAGGGTTTCTGTAGGAAAACGATTGACCATTTCCCCAAATTCCGGGGAACGCCGGGATATAGTGGCAGTGGGACGTAACTGGGCAATTGCTTTTACGCGAAGTCCTTCCGGTTCTACCCCAACTGCCAAAATAATAGATTGAATGGAGGTCAAGGGAGATAAGGAACTCAGGGATAAAGGGGAAGCCTCCGGCCAAGTCGTCGCCATCTCTTTTGTAAACCGATCATAGTCCCCTATTAACACGGTGACTAAGGGATGGGAGAGGTTAGCACTTTTCAAGAAAAGGTGGGATTGTCCTGATAAACTTACTAGAGATGGTGATCCTCTAAAGGTATCGATCGCCCGCTTTACAGGTTCGGGACTGGCTGCAATCACTAATTGATCATTAACAACCGCAACATGATATTGTTTTCCACTTTTTTCGAGATAATGGGATAAGGTAATTCCTCGATATTGACTTTGTTGAGTTTGAATATCCGATGAAGCCTTTAATTTTTGGGCAAATAGCCAAGCTTTCCATTGATTTTTAATCCCTACCACCATTAACAGTTGAGGTTCAGAAGCGGGTTTAACCGGATCACGAGGCAATAACGCCACCATCACTCCGCCAATCCAAGGTTGAATATCTCGATTGAAATTAATCGCTGTGCCTGCTAAACTTTGCTGTTGAAAGGCTTGAATTCCCTGCCGGATGAACCCTTGGGTTTCTGGGGTGCCAAAATTTTGTAATTCTGATAAAGCGCGAGGGGTGGGAGAAACAAAGGTTGCCATGATCGCTTCACCCGGTACAACTTTGCCCGTTTCTACGGAACTATAGGCTTTGTACCGTTGATGAGTTAAATAAATGAAGGTGGCGATACTCCCAACACAGGCGATCGCTGCAACAACTAGGAAAAGCTTTGATTTTTTCTGGATCAGCATGATGATTTTCAAGCGGGGGTTTTCAGGAATGTTTCTGATCAGAAAGATTGAGGTTATTTCCCCCCATGTTAGCTTGCTACCCGCACTAGGGAAGTGGCGAAGATTTGATAATCTAAAGACACAGGTGCGACCATTCAGCCATTAAGAGTTATTTTAATGAAAGTAGCAGTTACAGGAGCAACAGGATTTGTCGGAAGTCGTTTAGTAGAACGACTCCAAGAGGACGGACATTCGGTGTTAGTCCTGACCCGCAACCCAGAGCGGGCTAAACGAGTATTTCCCAGTTCTGTCTCTTCCCAGTTAGAAATTGTGGGTTATACTCCAACGAAATCGGGGGCTTGGCAACAGGCGATTTCTGGCTGTGATGGGGTCGTGAATTTAGCCGGGGCGGGAATTGCTGATGAACGCTGGACGCCTCAACGCAAACAGGAAATTTTAGAAAGTCGTTCAACGGCGACTCAAAAGTTAGTCGAAGCGATCGCCCAAGCTAATTCTAAACCCAGCGTTCTGGTCAGTGCTTCTGCGGTTGGATATTACGGAAGCAGCGAAACGGCTTTATTTGATGAAAATAGTCCCAGTGGACGGGATTTTTTAGCCAATGTCTGTTTAGCTTGGGAAGCCGCCGCCCAACAGGTGCAAGAAGTGGGCACTCGGTTAGTCATTTTGAGATTAGGAATTGTTTTAGGAATGGGGGGAGCATTAGGAAAAATGTTAACTCCTTTTAAACTGTTTGCGGGGGGGCCGTTAGGTTCAGGACATCAATGGTTTTCTTGGATTCATCGGGAAGATTTAGTCAATTTAATTCTATTCAGTTTAACAAATTCTCAAGTGGAAGGCGTTCTGAATGCCACCGCACCCAACCCTGTAAAAATGGATCAGTTATGTCACGCTTTGGGTGAAGTTCTTCATCGTCCGTCTTGGCTTCCTGTTCCTGATTTTGCTTTAGAAATGTTATTAGGAGATGCGGCGCAGGTTATTCTCCAAGGTCAACAAGTTATCCCAAAACGCACGTTATCCTACAATTTTAATTATCAATATCCTACGGTTAAACCTGCCCTAGAAGAAATTTTGTCTTCTTCGTAAATGGGATGATTTTGTCAGAGATAAAACTTTTGTCTGGGCGAGGAGACCTCGCCCCTACATTTCAAGGATTGCTGATTATTAATTTCTGATCATTACCTATTGTTCCTGTCCTCAATCCTATTAAACATCGCTAAATAATATAATACGTTCTATAAATACCTAAACATAATTATTGCCTATTCCCTGTTCCCTGTTGCCTGTTGCCTGTTGCCTGTTCCCTGTTCCCTTTCTCAACTCAGTAATTTATTCTGCACAACCACTTATATAATGAACAATCATTTTAATCAAGCACGTTCTAGTTTAAAACAAACCTTAACCCGTTATAACCATTTACGACGTCAACGGCGCAGTTCCCATCCTGAATTACAAGCCACATTACAAAAACAGTTAGAAGTTCTATCAACTAATTTAGAAAAGCTTGAACAAGGAGTCATTAGAATTGCAGTATTTGGGTTAGTCAGTCGCGGCAAATCGGCGGTTTTAAATGCGTTATTAGGGGAAAAAATTCTGCAAACTGGCCCCTTAAATGGGGTGACTCAATGGCCCCGTTCTGTGCGTTGGAGTATATCATTACCACAAATTGAAGAACCTAACCGCATTGATAATATTGAGGAACAAAATTCGATTCAAGTTGAATTAATTGATACCCCTGGATTAGATGAAGTGGCGGGACAAGTTCGGGGAGAGATGGCAAAAGATGTAACTCGCCAAGCGGATTTAATTTTATTTGTGGTATCGGGGGATTTAACTCGAACGGAATATGATGCCCTTTTAGAATTACAAAATGCCCATAAACCTTTAATTATTGTTTTTAATAAAATTGATTTATATACAGAATCAGAACAAGATAAAATCTATCAAAATTTACAACAGTTAATCAAGAGTAAAACCTTAGAAGGAGATGATTTTTCTCCAGCTTATTCCGTTGACGCTCCGCAAAAATCAGCCCCGTTTGAAATTGTTAAGGTATCGGCTGAACCCGCCCCCATCCGATTAAGAATTGAATGGCCTGATGGTAAAATCACCCATGAATGGGAATCTCCACCGCCTCAAATTGAGGAATTAAAACAAATTATTGTAAAATTATTAAATCGAGAAGGGCGATCGCTTTTAGCGTTAAATGCGTTAGTTCAAGCCAGAGAAGCAGAACGAATTATTGCCCGTCAAAGTATTCAATTACAAGCGTCAGAAGCAGAAGAATTAATTTGGAAATTTACCCGTTATAAAGCCTTAGCAGTGGCGTTAAATCCCATTGCTATTTTAGATGTATTGGGGGCAACAATCAGTGATTTAATTTTAATTCGTTCTTTAGCTCGTTTATATGGTTTACCCATGACCAGTTATGAAGCGGGAAAATTATGGAAAAAAATTCTATTAAGTTCGGGAGGATTATTATTAGCCGAAATGGGAAGCGGTTGGATCTTAGGATTTGGTAAAAGTGCCGCAGGATTAGCAACGGATCTCGCAAATTATGCCGGAATTGCCATTACTCAAGCGTCAATTTCTGCCTATTTAACTTATACCATCGGTCAAGCAGCACAAGTGTATTTAGAAAAAGGTTGTACTTGGGGTGAAAATGGAATTGATACCGCCATTCAAGGGATTTTAAGTCAAGTCAATCGAGATAGTTTTATTACTCGATTAAAACAAGACATTGAAGGCAGTTCTCAATCCCCTTATTTAGAAGCAGATTGAGAAGTTTTCGGGTCTTTTGTGGGAAAGGTTACAAAGTTACCAAATCCTCCTAAAGTTTGATATTTATAGCCCATAATTTCGGTTGTATAAACACTGAATAAAAGAGCATTTTGTTGGATTGTGGATTTATTAATCGTATCTTTAATTAAGTCTCGTTGAGTCGTAACTAAGGTATTACAAGTATTGACTAATGTATTAGAAAGTCCTTTTAAAAATTCAGGGACTTGAGACTCTTGACAAATGGATTTTTTAATTTCTGTGGATAATTGATCGGAGGCATAATTGACATATTCTTCCCGCTTGGGGTTTGTAAATATCATGGTTCCCGCTAAAATGCTGAGTAGGATTACCCCTTTTCCGATATAACCCGAAGACGGTTTAGCTTGAATGTGATCCAGTTTCATCATGTTAGTTACTGATTGAGTGATAACTCATACTAGAATATCTTTATTGTATCTTTCAAGGGTTCCTGTGTCGATTCAGGATTTCCGAATTTAGAAAGTGCGATCGCTATCAAAATAGATTATAATAGAATACCCTAACTTACTCGACCGATTAAATAACCTAATCAATTGAGGTGATTTTAAATGAGATTAATAGCAACAGAGCAAGGATTATTAATACCCAAAGAAATGTTAGGAAAAAATCAAGAGTTTGAAATCATTCAAGAACAGGAAAAAATTATTATTACGGGTATCAAAAAAGAATCTTCGATTTGGGATTTAGGTTCAAACCCTGTGGAATGTGATTTACAAGATGGTGCAGTTAAACATGATCATTATCTGTATACTCCATGAAAAATATCTATTTTTTAGATACCAGCTATATTTTAGCTCTGGAAATCAGAAATGAAGATGCTCATCAAAAAGTATTACAAAATTGGGTGGCTTTAGCAAGCTCCAAACCTTTTTTAGTAACCACAACATACATTTTTGATGAAGTCGTAACTTTTTTTAATAGTCGCAACTTTCATTATAAAGCAGTTGAAGTTGGTAATCGTCTCTTGGAAAGTCGTGATATAGAGTTGATAGAGATTGATCGGACTTTCTTTAATCAGGGATGGCAATATTTTCAAAAGAATAAAGACAAATCTTATTCCCTCACTGATTGTTTATCGTTTATTGTTATGGAAGAACGAGAGATTGTTACAACTTTAACCTTAGATCATCATTTTCTTCAAGCTGGATTTCAAATTTTACCATCATAACCTAACTGCAAATAACTTTTTATTGTTATCTCATAAAAGTTAGATGAATGATCAACTAACTTTTGAAAGAACAGATTGTCTGAAGATTGGTAAAACTTTAAAGCAGGTTTCCTGTTCCTGATCTTCTGCTTCTATTAAACAACGTCTTTCTAAAGATAGAATTGCGTTAAATACATCTCTTGCGGGTAATTGAGACATTTCAATTAATTTTGCGATCGCTAGAGGTTGCCTTTCTTGACTCAAAGTTAAAATGACTGTTTTCTCCATCTCTGATAACCTTTCAAAATGCCGATTCAAGATTTCGGTCAGTTCCTCCCCTAAGTATAGATTATCATATTTTAAAAATTCTGCCACCCTTCCCCTAAAAATATCTTGAATCATTGTTGCTACCATTTTTAACCATAAAGGGTTTCCTTGATAAGTGTTAATCAAAACTTCCCATTGTTCCTCATCCGTTAATCGTTTTTCCTGCAAAATCTCCTTTGCTGCTGAACCTAACCCCTGCAATTTTAAGCAGCCAATGGGTGCATTATCATCAGTTAAAGTAACAATATCTTGGGGAAGTTCCCAACTGTTGAGAATTAAACAACTTTGATGGGGAGTTTCGGCGATTAATTTAAACAACAGGCTATAATTTTTAAAGTCAGGATGATATTGTCCAGCTAGGGTTCCTTGATTGAGTAAAGTTTGCACATCATCCAGAATAATCAGACAGCGTTTTGTTCTTAGATATTCGATTAATAAAGATAACTGTTCGTCTAAACTAGCGGGTAATTCGGTTAAGGATTGATTAGAGAAAAATAATAATAAATTTTTCAGGGTTATTTCTAAAGTTGGGTAAGTGCAAAGACTACGCCAGATAATCGCCTCAAATTGTGGTTGTATGGTTTGAATCAGATAACGAGTTAAAGTTGTTTTACCAATTCCACTTAATCCAATAATAGAAACTAGGCGACAATTTTCTTGAATAATCCAATTTTGTAGGGTTTTTAGTTCGTGAGTGCGATCATAGATTTTGTTGAGATCTGGTGATCTTCCCAAGTCAATTTGTTGTTGTTTTGGGGGGGAGAGAGATTGATCTTTAGGGATGACGGATGATGAGTTATTATTACATATTTTAACAGGACTAAGACTTACAGACTCATTATAATTCAAAAAATCAGCTAATTGTGATCGTTCTAAACTCGATTTAATATTCGATTTACTAATATTTTCACCTAAAATCCCTGAAAACATTTTCCATAATTCAGAGGCTAAATTTCTCACATAAGCCTCGGTACGATAACATTCTTCTGCGATTTCAGAATATTTTTGGCCTTCCCATACACCGCGCAAGACCGCTTTTTGCAGATCATCCAGATGTTTTTCTGTCTCCAAAAAAACCACATTGTCTGCTAACCTCAAGAATTCTTCTATATCCATAACTCCACAAAATATCAGTATTTTCACTAGGATATCAGACTTTTTGTGATTTCACCTGACATTTTTCAAAATATTATGACAATTTATGACGAAAACAATTTTAATTTTCTGCTTAAAAGTGATATTTCATTACTTTACAGAAACAAGTTTTTCATCCATACTATTGTTTAAGTTAGTTACTTATACTTATCATAAAAATCTCACTTTTCTTGCCTAACCTAAATTCAGGAAATATATGTCTAATCCACTTTCTCCAGATCCTAACCAGAATTTGCTCCCATCTACCAGTTTTTCTGCTTTGAATTGGAGTCCTAGTCAGGAAACTAATCCAGTAGTTGTTCTACCATCTGACTTATTAATCGGTCATATTAATCAAAATCTAAATATTCCAGCAGTCACGCCAAACCCCTCTGATAGTTTATTGCTGGTTCAAATTGAAGGATCAATTGCAACTATTGATCCTAATATTATAACGTTACCAAATGACAATTCTTTCGATGGGTTGACGGGTGAAGCAATGGATATTGTCAAGGAACAATTAACCCAGTTTGCCAAGGTTCCTAATTTTGTGGAAAAGATGAATTTAGCCTTTGGAGAAAGTTGGGATAATCAAGCTGCAAATGTTCTAACCCAAGATTGGTTAAACGGTGATTTTAGTTTAATTCCCCCAGTTAAAGTTGTCTCGTCTGCTGAAATTGGTGGGGCGAATGGGGCTTTTGCAGCGGCGACGGATACGATTTATTTATCGAGGGAATTATTGACTGGGGCAAATTCGGCCGATGTTGCAGATGTGTTATTGGAAGAAATCGGGCATTCTATTGATTCACGGTTGAATGTTACGGATACACCTGGAGATGAGGGGGCAGTTTTTGCCGCAGTTGTGCAGGGGAAGGAGTTGAGTAAAGATGAGATTCACGGGCTGAGGGGTGAGGATGATAGTGGAACAGCCACTATAAATGGAAACATATTTTCAGTAGAGTATGCAACAACTGACCAGATCAATGAGTATTATTCCAAAAACTGGGCTATCCGAGCTTACAACGCCAATATTAATTCAAGAACTTGGGAACCTGTATTATGGTCAGGCAATGATGTCCTAGGTTTTGGTTCTAACACCCGCAGTGATGGTAGAAAAGGTATCGCAAAGGATTGGGGGTATACAAGCCCTGCGAACGGAGTCAATCAGGATAACTTCTACTTGCAATTTTGGACACAAGGTGATTTTCAGCAAGGGGGAACTTACAACTTCAATGTAAAAGCCGATGATGATTATGCTTTATTCGCTTTCCCTGTAGGTGCAAATAACAAAAACCAGGTAGAACCAATCGGTGAATACTGGAAGGGAGATGCGTTCGGTGGTAAGACTATTCAGTTTACACCGAAAAATAGTGGTAAGTATTGGGTCGTGGCATATTACCTTGAAAAACTTAATGATGCTTATTTCGATCTCTCTTGGGAAGCTCAATCTCCCACGGCATTAGACAACACTATAACGGTAGAAAATCAGACATTCCCAGTTGAGCTATCGCTTTACGATAAAGATGGTAAAAAGGGGATAGCTAATCGTAGCAATATTGACCCCAACAAAGACACCGTTGTAGTGATTCATGGTCGTAATTTTGATGGTAAGGAAGATGGCAATATAATTAATTTAGCAGAAACAGCAGCAGCTAGTAACTATTATCCAAACTCTCAGGTACTTTACTTAGACTGGAAACAAGCAGCAAACGATGGTTCGCAGCCTCCTTACAACGCTGCGAAGAGGATCAGGCCAGTTGCTGACTGGGCTACGAAGAAGTTGAAAGAATTAGGAATAGATCCTGGAAAAACTATTCTCTTAGGTCATAGTTTAGGCTCCTACGTTGCCTCTGAGATAGGAAGAATAGGTGGAAAAGTGAAGGATTTGGTTGCACTTGATCCGGCTCTTCCAGGTGGCACTGGGAAAGGTAGTTACGATATTGATGGAAATAACCCAGGAGATAAGATTGATGATCGCCCAATAGATTTTAGTAGTGCCGCTACTAAGTCTATTGCATTGGTTGTTTCAGACGCGGATACCGTAGGAGGTGTAGCAGGTGATAATGAAAAAGCGACGAGTGCTAATGATTCCTATATAGTTAATTTTATGGGCTATGAAGAACATGGGTCTAATCCCAAGGACAAAGCCTTCAACAAAGGCGCTGATTATCACAATGGTGTCGTTAATGTTTTCTCTAATATAATGTCGCGTGACTTCGCTTTTCCTTCTCTTCTCGATTTTAACCGATTTGATAACTCTGGTAAAGTACAGCCTTCTTACTATGTATTTGAGCGCGCTCACGAGGGTGTTATATCAGCAGATTTAGGAAACGGAAACGCAAGTATAACTGGTTTAGATTATGTGTCTAACGGTAGCAATCAAAGAACTTGGACTTAGGCAACAATTAATGCCGATTTCTCCGATTATATTAGGCATAATCTCTAAGGATCTCTGCATCCTTTACACTCCCTAGGATTTAGATTAAGACTACATCTGAGCAATCGTCATTCATATCTTGAAAGAGCGAACATTCCCAATTTCACCCTTCTCCAATCCAGTAAAATTTACGGTTTAGAATCAATAACATCTATGACATTAACAGTTACCAATGATAATGGTATTAGTCGCTTGATCGGCGATAACACCTCTGAATCTATCACTCTATCCTCTGGACAACTAACCAATATTCTAGGTGGCGTATTAGTTCTTAGTGGAAATGATACCATTATCGGCTCTGCCGACAGCGAACTAATTTTCGGGAATGAAGGTCAAGATATTATTAGAGGCGGAGACGGCAACGAGACTTTATATGGTGGCAAAGGCAATGATCAACTGTTTGGCGATGCGGGCGATGATTTCCTCTCAGGTGATAGGGATATTGATACCCTCACTGGTGGACAGGGAAGAGATAGATTTGCACTGTCAACAGGTGGTGGTTTAGATATTATCACCGACTTTGACAATGCCAATGATTTCATCCAAGTACCAGCCGATGTAAGTATTAGTGACATCTTGATTCAAGCCGCAGGTGCTAATACCTTACTTGTTCTGAAAAGTACAGGTGAACAATTAGTTCAACTGAATAATGTTCAATCTTCTAGTTTCACAACAGCAAGCCTTTTGTTGCCTAATCAGCCACCGCCTCAGAATCTACCTCCGGCTACAGATGCGTCGTCCCAGTTTCTTCCTCCTGACTTTTCGTTTCTTGATCCCCTAGTACCCACTATTTCAATTTGAAATGTACTGGTATCGCTCCTTTTTTATTAGGGGCGACCTGTTTTTATTTAGAAGATGCGATCGCTCTTTTGATTTTTTCAGGACTTACGCAAAACAACCATATCTAGTAGGGGCGAACGGCTGTTCGCCCCTACAGATGGTGTATAATTGGGTATTCTGCGTAAGTCCTATTTTTATCGGGCGATCATTTTCAGAACATCAAAAATTTTTTGCTATAATCAATTTAAATTTGATAAAACGACGAAATATTATTATGAATATTACTTTTAAACAAGATTTGATTAATACATTTGATAATTTAACTTCAGAAGAACGAGATCAACTGATTGAGTTTCTGCAAAAACGCCGGCTAGAGTTACAAGAACAAGAAATACTAAAATCTGTCAAGCTGACACGAGAAGCCAAGAAAAATGGCACAGCTTTTTGTGGCACTGCGGAAGAAGCAATTGCAAATCTTTTGGCAGACTAATTTATGAAAATAGTCTATGAAAATAGTTTTAAAAGGTCATTTAAAAGATTAGTAAAGAAGAATCCCCAACTGCAAGAAAAAGTCATTTCAGTAATAACTTTATTATCTGAAGACCCTTTTATCCCATCCCTAAAAACCCATAAATTAAAGGGAAATCTGGATGGTTTGTGGTCTTGCTCTGTTGCCTATGATTGTAGAATTATTTTTGATATGGAAACAATAGACGAGTCAACAGGAGAGGGGATTTTAAACTTATATTATATTGGTAGTCATGATGAGGCTTATAGTTGATATGATTTTGATTTTTGAAAGTGCGATCGCTCTTATTTTCCCAAATAACAAAAGGTGCGATCGCTCTTTATTTAGAAGATGCGATCATTCTTTTTTCCGAAAGTGCGATCGTTTTTTTTTCCCAAATAACAAAAGGTGCGATCGCTCTAATTTTCTGAAAGTGCGATCGCTCTCCCCATTACTTTACTTCTATCCTACAATTTAGCTAACCTCTGCTAGGCGCCGAACGGTTAAAACTTCATCGTTTCTCAAGGGTTTAATTGCAGAAATAGGAACAATAACAACGGCAATTGATTCCCCAGTAGCACTGAAGATTTCTAGCACGCTACCTTGTTCGCCGTTGCCGGGATGGGGGACATAATCAATGAGAGTGGCTACATCGCCTTTTTTGAGGTGATATTCTGGAAAATCACTATTTAATGAAACGCGCTGGTAAAGGTCAAACATTTATTGATTTCTCCTTCTTAGGTTTAAGGGTGATAAACTGAAATTTGCCGTCTATTTTACGGTTAAGCCAAATTGTAATTACTGATAAATTTCTGTTGTTAATGCCGATTAACTCTCCTTCTACACGATAAAAAATTCCATATTCGTTAGTTGTGTCTTCTACGGCTTCTACTGCATCAGCTAATTGACGCAGCGCTGATATTAACTGTTCGGGATTATCTTGGGTAAATCCAGCCTGTGCGAGAAATTTTGATTTGTCATCTTGTTCTCTAAGAACGAGCAAATAGCGAGTTATTTTAGAATCTGGAATAATGGCATCATGAGGAATTTTCATACTACAATCTTTTTCATCACTTTTCAAGTATTAAGCTTATTTTATTTGACAATGCACTGGTATCCCTCTTTTTTATTAGGAGCGATCGATATTTTTTAGAAGCGCGATCGCTTTTCTCTAACTTCTATTCCTCTTACGTTTCTAAGCAACTGCGAGTTCATATTGCAGAACTAAAATTTCATCTGCTTTTAAAATAGCCATAGCATATTCAATCCCTTGACTATCAGCAAACTCCACTAAATACTGACATTCTTTTCCCGTATCATACACTTCAACAATAGTTCCCACAAGTCCTACTGGTAAACTAGGAATAGATTCGTATTCCGGTTCCACTAGCGTTAACCGTGTACTTGAAACAGGCTTGAGAATAGCAACAGAATCCAAAAGTTTAAGATGTGTTGTCATAGTTTAAGGAAAGCTGAAATCAAACGAGGATTAGAATTAGTTGAAGTAATTTCCTAAATTGTCCGAAGTTTAATCCCTGTTGTATTGGGTACAGTCCAATCAACTTTAAACTGTTGCCCAAAATCAGTAATATCTTGTTGTATAACTTCCCCTTCAATGGCAAGGGCTGTTTCATTCTCTTCCATAAACCTCTGTGACCTAACCCCCCAACCCCCTTCCCTATTAGGGAAGGGGGAGTAATTAATAATTTTTGATATTTAATAGTAATAATTAGTCCCCCCTCTCCTTGCAGGAGAGGGGGTTAGGGGGAGAGGTCATACAGTTTTTCCTGGAAAATGAAACAGCCCTGCTTCAATGGCTGCTTTTTGAATAAGCTCTCGCAAAACCTCTGCATTGTTAGTCGTGATTCCCAAAACCGACGCAAAGACTCTGGCTTTGTGTTTGCCACTCGAATGCTCTTGATTTAAGCAGTAGCCGACCAGTTTTTGCAGAGAAATTTCAGCCTGATTACCATTGGGTAGTTTCATTATAACTCCTCCTCACCTCCTAATTAGGATCAATTTTTCTTGTAACGGAGAGGGTGGACTATTGCGCTTTAATTCTTCCACCCTAGCTCGACTTTCAGCAGTGCGACGATCAATTTCTTCTCTATGATCATAATAATAAGTCATTGCTGCATGAACCGAGGCTAGAGGCAAATCATACTTACCTGCGATTTCTTCTATAGAAATCCCCATTTTGAGATACATTTCGGCGATGTGTGCTACAGCAATTCGATGACCTGAAATGCACGGTTTACCACCAAGTACCCCAGGGGTGATTTCAATATGTTCTGTGATGACAGATTCCTTAGACATTATAATAAAAGACTCTTAATTGTTAATGTTTAAGCTCTTTAATGTTAGCACAAATAGATGTAGTGCGATCACGTTCTACATTTAATTTGTGGAAGAAAGAAAAACCTAGTTTCGCTGATACTTTCGCTTTTGCCTAAATAATGTTAATATCGAAATATGGATAGTTTGTACAGACTACAAGGTGTTGACTTTGAATGGGACAAAAACAAAGCCGAGAGCAACCTAGAAAAACATGGCGTTAGCTTTGAAAAGGAAATTATATGAACAATCCTGAAGCAGAAATAAAATTGCAATTGCGGCCACGAATCACGGAAACAGTCTCGATTGAAATCCCAACAGATACTTTAGAATCACTGACAAAAATAGCGACAATTCGAGATATGTCTGTAGAAGCGTTGCTGAAGTTTTATATAGGACAAGGCTTACGGACAGACTTAACTAAAGCCTTTTCAGAACGCCTGTTGGATACAACGGCTCAAGTTCTGGCAAGACATCTTGATTCAGAAGAAGAAATATCCACCATTATTCGAGAAATTCAAGCTGAAACTGCACGTTCACAATAGATTAGTGCGATTCGTTTAACCTAAAATAAGCCGAAAAGCTTATGGGACGGTTAACCCAGTAGTTAAGACTGGTGATAACTGATTACATTTATGGGTGAACTGCCGTGCGGTAAGTCCCATCCCTCAAGTGCTGAGGTGAAAGCATAACCCCTAGTTTGTGAGGGTAGCATCCAACAGGCTAAAGCGGGATTAAAAGGTAGAACTACTGGAAGCCAAATCTGGTAACTATCGAGCAAGAAGTCCATGTGTAGCGCAAGCAAAGATGTATCTGAACCATCGTCATTTGAAATGGTGTAATGGCTGAATCAAGATAAAACTTGATTAACACCAAGCCAAAAGGCAAGGCTAGGGCATAAGCGATTTACTCTTCGACTTATTAGCACCGCCCAATAAACCCGGTGGAAAGCATCACGCTAAAGACTTCAAACAAATATGTAATCGGAACGAAGTAACCCCCATATATCTCTGGAGAGGTCGAAATCCAGTAAGTAGCTAACGAATGATAGGTAGGGGAGGGATGGTATCAAAAGCGAATGCCCTTGGTAATGCAAGGGATATGCTGACAGATACTCGGTAATTCCAAAGAAATAGAACAAGTAGCAATGAATATATCTAAAACGCTGAATAAAAATCAGACGGTGGAGTGGAAAGACCTTAACTGGCGCAAGCTAGAACGGGTGACTTTTAAGTTGCAAAAGAGAATATTTCAAGCGAGTGAACGAGGCGATGTTAAAGCAGTTCGCAAACTTCAGAAGACCCTGATTAATTCCTGGTCGGCAAAATGTATTGCAACACGTCGGGTAACACAAGATAATCAAGGTAAAAATACCGCAGGTGTGGATGGAGTTAAATCTCTGACCCCAAAGCAACGAATGAACCTTGTAGGACGATTAAAGTTAACAGGTAAGGTTAAGCCTACTCGTAGAGTAAGGATTCCCAAACCTGGTACAACAGAAACCCGTCCATTAGGAATACCCACAATAGACGATAGAGCATTACAAGCGTTAGTCAAACTAGCATTAGAACCAGAATGGGAGGCACAATTTGAGCCAAACAGTTATGGTTTTAGACCAGGACGTTCCTGTCATGATGCAATCGAAGCAATATTTAACAATATCAGATATAAAGCTAAATATATACTGGATGCTGATATTGCTAAATGCTTTGACCGTATTAACCATAAAGCATTACTCTCAAAAATACATACTTACCCAAACTTAAACCGACAAATTAAAGCTTGGCTCAAAGCAGGGTATATGGACGGAAAGAAAATCTTTCCAACAAATGAAGGTACACCACAAGGGGGGATTATCTCACCCTTGCTTGCGAATATTGCCTTACATGGAATGGAAGAAAGAGTAATGCAATATGCAGAAACTCTACAAGGGAGAAAAAGGGATAACCGTTACGCCCTTAGCCTCATCCGGTACGCTGATGACTTTGTAATAATCCACGAGGATTTGAACATCATCAAAAGAGTTCAAGAGATAATTGCTGAATGGTTAAATGATATGGGACTGGAATTAAAACCTAATAAAACAAAATTAACCCACACCCTTAATAAAATAGAAGGAAATGTTGGGTTTGAGTTTTTAGGGTTCCATATACAACAGTACAAAGTAGGTAACTACCGAAGCGCAAAAAAAACGAATGGAACACCACTAGGTTTTAAGACATTAATCACACCCTCAAAAACCAAAATCAAAACTCACCTCGTCAAAATAGCTGAAATAATAGATACCCATAAAACCTCGCTTCAAGCTGCTTTAATTAGTAAGCTGAATCCAATTATAAGAGGCTGGTCAAACTATTACTCAACGGTAGTCAGTAAAGAAACCTTTAACAAGGTTGACTATCTAACTTATGACAAGTTGAGAGCCTGGGCAAGAACGAGGGGAAAAGGGAACATCAATAAAAACAAATACTGGCGAACAGTAGGCGACATAAATTGGTGTTTCAGTACAGAAAATGGATTAGAATTACTCACCCATGCTAGTACACCAATCGTCAGGCATACAAAGGTTAAAGGCAAGGCTAGTCCGTTTGATGGAAACTGGATTTATTGGAGTAAACGACGAGGTGAATATCCTGAGACTCCTAACAGGGTTTCCCAATTAATTAAGAAACAAAAGGGTATTTGTCCTCACTGTGGTTTGTATTTTACAAGTACAGACATTGTAGAAGTTGACCATATCAAACCCAAATCGTTAGGTGGAAAAGATACTTACGATAATCTGCAACTTTTACACAAACATTGTCACGACACAAAAACGGCTAGTGATGGTTCCTTAACTAAAACTGTTGAGAATTATGACAATCAACCGTTTTGAATCGTACCTATAACAAAGGTGGAATTATCAAGGAGCCGTGTGAGGTGAAAGTCTCATGCACGGTTCTGAAGGAGAGGTAGGAGTGGTAACGCTCCTATCGACTCTAACTATTAGACATTATAGTAAAAGACTCTTAATAGTTAATGTTTAAGCTCTTTAATGTTAGCACAAACAAATGCAGCCCGATCGCCCCTAAAAACTTAACTACTTACCAATAGCATTAGCCAAACTTTAATTAATTAATAGTCGCGGATGATGGTTTCTAAAATAGTCATTTTCATAATTTGTGAATTCTTGCCATTGTGCCCAGAAACCGGGTTTCTCCCCCAGAGTTAATGATATTAAAGCTAGATTAATACAGAAACCCGGCTTCTGGAGAATATTATTTAGATTTCATCCGATTAATTTGATTTTGTAACTCCTCAATTTGGCGACGTAAATCATCAACTTCATCTTTAGGTTTTTCGGCTTTAACATTAACAGAACCTTCGGCGGTTGCTCGTTGATATTGACCGGAGCGAATTTTCTGATATTCCGCAGAATTAGCCCAGTGTTGTAAATATTGAATGCGTTCAACGGGAAAAGGATGACTTAACATCATACCTTGACCGCCATTGTACAATAAAAATTTATACACTTGATTTAATCCATCTTGATCTAAATCTCGATATTGTTCTGATTGACGAATAAATTCATCTAAACTACATTCATGGGCATATTTGGTACTCACTCCCGCTAATTCCATCATGGATTTCATCACACATTTGAGATCATCTGTGACTAATAATGCGGCTCTATCTGCGGATAATTCGGCTTTTCTTCGCCATTCATAAAAGGCATAAATTAAACCACTACTGACTAAATTTCCTAACCCAAAGGTTAATTCTCCTAACATCGAAGCTACACCCATCGCCCAAATTGCCATCTGATTTAAAATCGGATGACCGCATTTAATATGCCCTAATTCATGGGCTAAAACCGCTCGTAATTCCGCTTCATCTACTAAGTCTAAAAGACCCGTATTCAGAATAATATAAGGGTGTTCTTGTCCCAAAGCATAACTATTAACTTGAGGATTTTGAGAGACAAATAAACCAGGTTCAGGAAAAATATCTAAATCTCGAACACATTCTCGAAATAGATGATAAATACTCGCATATTGTCTCGGCCCAACTTGTATCGCATTTCCCATTAAGTAAACATATTGAGGTCGTTCATAGACGAATTCTACAAATTTACTGGCAATTAAATCGAAACCTGGAACGCTGCGGAGAGCGGCTTCTGCTTCTTTATCCAGGGGATGACGAAAGGCTTCGCTAGAAATTCCGGTGTAAGTTGGCATAATAATAATTTACAAGGTAATGTTAGAAAGTGGATCTACAATGTTTTGAAGCCCTGAAGGGCTTACTACGGTTGGGATGTTCCGATGATTAAATTATCTCCCATTTCTATTTTAGGGGTTGCCTTTATTTTGAGTGGATGCAGGACTCAACTTGATCCGATGCAAAGTCGTGTTCAGGAAGTAGCATCTTATTTGGCAGGTGTAATGGAGACTTCAGCACAGGCTAAAGCTATTCCTGATGCGCCTAGTGTTCGCATGACGACTTGTGAGGTGAAATTGAACAATACAGACGGTTCTGTTCAACATTTTAACGGGGTTTTTCTCTATCAAGAACAAGCCTTAACTGGCAATTTATCAAAACCCTATCGTCAGAGAGTTTTAGAAATTAAACCCAGTGCGGATAGAAATAGTATTGAGTCCATTAGTTTTAAACTGATTAATCCTAAAAATTGGATGGGTTTGTGTCAGAAATCTCTATCAGAACGGGTGATTAGTTATCAAGAAATACAAAATGCTAATTGTAGTGTATTTTTGAAACCTGTGGGAAGTGAATATATTGGTGAAACTCAACCGGGAGGCTGTGCAACTAATTTTAAGGGAGCGGTTAAAATTACGAATACGATTAAGTTAGATCAACAAGGAATGGAAACTCAAGATCGGGGATTTGATGCTAAAGGTAAACAAGTTTGGGGGGCAGAAAATCGTTCTTATCAATATAGGAAAATTGGGGAACAGGGAACAGAAATAAAAGAAACTTTACCCTAGTTTTTTGGGTGTTCTATTCTTTTAAATCGCCTATTTACGGGACTGCAATCAGCTTTAAACCTTTGAATTTTTATTAAAATGATACTTAACCTTTTAATTATTAGTTTATTTTGGTCAGTGGGACTTTTACTCAATTTATGGGATATTGCCCGAAATGTTCCTACAGGAGATCTATTAACTTCAGAATTGCTACAAGAACGGATAATTTTTAGTGCAGCTTGTGGATTTATTGGGGGGTTAAGTGTGGGATGGGGATTAAAAAAAGGGGTTCCGTCTTTAAGTAGAATTCGAGTTTTTATTATTGCTTTAATGTGGGCGATCGCTTTAGCTATAGGAGTACAATTAAGCGCTTATATTAATGAATATGATATTGCCTTTAATCAGTTTAATTTAGCATCTTTTACCTTGGGTTCAATTCGTCAATTGATTAATTTTACCATTTCTGGGTTGATTGGCGGTTGTTTCATGGGTGTTGTTGTTAAGAAAATTCAATCTGAAATTTCGGTTTTAAAGCTCATTTTAATTAGTGGCTGTTGGGGGATAAGTTTCATCCTAGCAGCCGGGATTATTTTTATCATTCCTTGGTCGGGTGGAAGTGGAATTTTACGTTCATTTTTAGCAGGATTAACGATAGCATTATTAGGAGCAGGAATCATGTTTGTGCAAGTTAAATCTTTAGCTTCTGAAGAAATCTCTACTTAACCTGCAATGTTAATAATGTAACAACATGACTGTTAAAAATTAATAGTAAAAATAACAAAAATCTACCTTTAGGAATATGTTTTTAAATTATACAACTTGATAGGATTGAATCTCAAAACTGTTATTCTTAAATTCCCTAAAAATTGGGATGTAACATTTTTAAACCCTATCCCCTGGAGTCAACGCTATGTATATTCCTTTATGGCCGGGTAAACCTTATCCATTAGGGTCTCATTGGGATGGAAAAGGAACAAACTTTGCTTTATTTTCGGAAAATGCGACGGCGGTTGAACTGTGTTTATTTGATCAAAAGGGACAAGAAACTCGTGTATCTTTAACAGAAGTTAGTAATTTTGTTTGGCATGGTTATGTACCCAGTGTAGGGCCAGGTCAACGCTATGGTTTTCGAGTCCACGGCCCTTATAAACCCCATGAAGGTCATCGTTTTAACCCCAATAAACTATTAATTGATCCCTATGCTAAAGCCCTAGATGGGGATATTCAAGGGGGGATAGAAACGTTAGGTTATATTGTAGAACATCAGGATCAAGATTTTTCCTATTCTGAAGAAGATGATGCTCATTTAGTTCCTAAATCTGTTGTCATTAATGAATCCTTTGATTGGGGAGATGATCAACTTTTACGCACCCCTTTTCATGAAACAATTATCTATGAAGCTCATGTCAAAGGATTTACAAAGCTACATCCTGATATTCCTAAACAATTACGGGGAACCTATGCCGGAGTCGGACATCCGGCTAGTATTTCTTATTTACAATCGATTGGGATAACAGCTATCGAATTAATGCCTGTACATCATTATTTAGCTTATCCAGGGTATTTAGTGGATAAAAAGCTAAAAAATTATTGGGGCTATGATTCTATTAATTATTTTGCCCCCTATTCAGGCTATAGTTCCAGTGGCACATTAGGGGAACAAGTCACAGAATTTAAACAAATGGTAAAAGCCCTCCATGCAGGAGGAATTGAAGTTATTTTAGATGTGGTTTATAACCATACCGGAGAAGGCAATCACATGGGGCCGACTCTATCTTTAAAAGGCATTGATAACGCAGCTTATTACCGTTTAGTAGATGAAGATCCTCGCTATTATATGGATTTTACAGGCTGTGGTAATTCCCTGAATGTTCGCCATCCGCAAGTGTTGAAATTGATTATGGATAGTTTGCGGTATTGGGTGTTAGAAATGCACGTCGATGGGTTCCGATTTGATTTAGCTTCGGCTTTAGCACGGGAACTCTATGCAGTAGATCGATTAGCTGCATTTTTTGATATTATTCATCAAGATCCAGTGTTATCGGATGTTAAATTAATTGCTGAACCTTGGGATATTGGAGAAGGGGGATATCAAGTCGGTGAATTCCCGTTATTATGGTCAGAATGGAACGGAAAATATCGAGACAATGCCCGCAATTTTTGGCGAGGAGAAGACCAAACTTTGGCAGAATTTGCCTATCGTTTTACCGGAAGTTCAGATTTATATCAGTTTAATGGTCGCCGTCCCAATGCCAGTATTAATTTTATCACGGCTCATGATGGATTTACGTTGAATGATTTAGTGAGTTATAACTATAAACATAATGAAGCTAATGGAGAAAATAACCAAGATGGAGATCAACATAATAGCTCTTGGAATTGTGGAGAAGAAGGGCCTACAGATAACCCTGATGTGTTGAAACTTCGCAACCGTCAACGCCGTAATTTTTTAACCACTTTGATGTTATCTCAAGGGGTTCCCATGTTGTTAGGAGGAGATGAAATTGGGCGATCGCAACAAGGAAATAATAACCCCTATTGTCAAGATAATGAAATTTCTTGGCTAGATTGGAATTTACAAGAAGAAAATTCTTCTTTATTAGACTTTGCCCGTCAATTGATTTATTTTCGTCGTCAACATCCGGTTTTTCGGCGTCGTAAATGGTTCCAAGGTCGGGCAATTTATGGTTCAGGAGTTACGGATATTGGATGGTTTAACCCCGATGGTGCTGTGATGACAGAAGAACAATGGAATATGGGGTTTGCAAAAGCCATTGGTGTATTTTTAAATGGAGAAGCGATTCTAACACCAGGAGAACGGGGAGAACGCATTATTGATGATAGTTTCTATATCTTGTTCAATGCTCATTATGAACCGCTTGATTTCTTCCTTCCTGAACCCATGGCAAACCGAGAATGGCAAGTTGTGATTGATACGACTTACTCTCGTTTTATTAAAGATGATATTCGTTATACTGAAGATAAAGCCATTACGGTAACTGAGCGATCGCTAATGGTTTTAAAACGGTTATAACCTTTGTTGGGGGGTAAAAATACCAAGGTCATACAAATATTCTTGCAGAGTTAGTTGCCAATTCCCTCAAAACTAGATTATCTTGACGGATGCAACGCTTACAGTTCTGACATCTTGAACCTCTTCTTCAACTCTAATCCCTCTCCCGGCCCAACAGCCAATCCTCGTTTCACAGGTTGGTCATTACAGGATCGTGATCCTGACTATATCCGATCCTTAATGCCAATTTTAGGTTGGTTCTATGACCATTATTTTCAGGTCAAAACCACCGGTTGGGAAAATCTCCCCCCTCAAAATAAAATGTTATTAGTCGGTTCCCATAATGGGGGGTTAGCCGCCCCCGATATGTTTATGGGGTTGTACGCTTGGTGTCGTCGCTTCGGAACAGAACGCTTACTTTACGGACTCATGCACCCGAAAGTTTGGCTGGTTTCCCCAGAAGTCGCAACTTCGGCGGTGCGTTGTGGAGCAGTGATAGCCCATCCTCGCATGGGAATGGCAGCTTTACGACAAAATGCTACGGTTTTAGTTTATCCCGGTGGCGGTGAGGATGTGTTTCGTCCCCATCACTTACGCAACAAAATTCATTTAGCAGGTCGCAAAGGATTTATTAAGTTAGCACTGCGGGAGAAAGCCCCCATTGTTCCTGTAGTTTCATCCGGTGCCCACGATACGTTAATTGTACTCACGGATATTTACGACTGGGTAAAACAACTGCACCAGTTAGGAATGCCTTGGTTATTGAATCTTGACCCAGAGGTATTTCCGATTTATTTGGGGTTGCCTTGGGGAGTTGGAATTGGGCCGTTACCGAATTTTCCTCTACCAGCAAAAATTAAAATTCACATTTGTCCAATGATTGAGTTTGAATGGAATGGACGGGAAGCAGCAAATGACCGCGAGTATGTCGATATTTGTTATCAACGAGTAAAAACAGCCATGCAACAGGAACTTGACAATTTAGCTCTGTAGAGGGAGTCGTTCAAACAAGGAGAGGGGCGACTGATTCAAAAAATTCATTTGTCTACAACCTTTATTCCAAAAAGTGGGGAATTAGAAATCGGGCTTCTTCCAGAAACCCGGTTTCTGGGTAGGTTAGTTGAGCGTATTGATAAATTGTTGGACTTGCTCAATATCCAATTGTAAAATATCAGCAATTTCCTCAACAGAAAAACCTTTTCCTAATAAGCGAGGAATCGTTTGCAATTTACCTTCAATAATTCCTTCCAGCTTTAACTCTTGAGCAAACCGAGTTTTTCTCAAATCATCAACACCAAACATAGCTTCTAACTCCTGACGACTCATCTGAGGTAATTTTGCTAAAACAATCGTTTCTAATAAATTTAACAATTGTAACCGCGAAGGTTCATCGGGAAATTGTTGTTTGACTTGTGCAATTAACCGAGTGACTCTCTCTAAGAGTTCTTTCTTCTTGGCGACAATTACTTGAATAATTTGTACCCCTAAAGGAGTGGTTTCACTGACTTCTATTTCATTCAAATAGATGCACTTGACCAAAGCAGAATCTAAAAACGGTTGAACTGATTCTCGTTGTCTAGCTGTGGGCTCAATGCTCCGACTCCTGAAAATAATCATAGCACGCCTTCTAATTCTAAAATAGAATCTCTAATAAAAGCACTCGCCCGCTTTAACAACTTTTTGAATGATCAATTAGATAAACTTTCCTTTGCGAAAGCGAAGGAGTATTTCAAGCCGGGATGGGGATGTGGGGAAGAGGAGAGATGAGGACAAGCCAGTAACCGTCAACCAACACCCCCTTTAATATTTCTTCACTAACAAATATTGCTGATTCTGCTTCTAGTCTTAAATTTTTATTAAGTTTTTGCCACAAGCCGTTAAAAGCAGCCTAAGAATAGATCAAGAGAAAAAAAATTTCGACGAATTAATCTAGCAATGGAGGAAGACTGGGTAAAATTCAAGGGTTTATCCTTGGGGATCAAGGGTTTCTGACTAAAGAGAGAGTGTAAAAATAGGATTAGGGTGTAAAAATTAATTTAGGAATTAATAAAAGAAACGAATCCATCTGTTTTTTCAAAATCAACAGAATATTCGCCGATTTCCCTATTATTACCACTCTTAAAAGATAGCAGAATAAAAATTGATTTTGACAAAAAATTATAAATGGGGTGAAACCCAAAGGATTAAAAATGGCTACTAAACAAACGGTTCGTTGTCCTAACTGCGGAACTTTAGCAGAACGGTCTTACACCCACAAAATCACCCAAACTCAATGTCATCGTTGCGACTATTTAATGATTACCTGTTCTGTGACGGGTAAAGTTGTGGAAGCTTATGCACCAGGACTTTCCCTTCGTTGTTAAAAAAGAAATCAGGTAGAAGAAGTGTGTAATCAGTTATCAGTTACCAGTCGTTAGACCTGCTTGGGACTTATTTCACTTCTCTGTTGTTCTTCCCTTGTTCTTTAAAAATCTGAATCAGAGGCAGTATCTTCTGAGGCTCCAGGCAAACAACGCAAGATTTTGGGGAGTTTCATCGTGAATGTGGAACCTTTACCCAACTCACTAATCACGGATAAATCCCCCCCCATCATTTGACATAATTTTTGAGTAATGGTTAACCCTAAACCTGTTCCACCATAACGGCGAGTGGTGCTTTCGTCAGCTTGAGTAAAGGGATTAAAAACCGTTACTAACTGTTTAGGGGTCATACCAATTCCGGTATCAATCACTTGAAAAACAATAACCGTTGAACAGGTTTTAGGGACATCGGGGAGAGAACAAGCTTCATTAATGCCTTCCTCATTTAAACTCAGTAATTCTGAGTCTAGGGTAGGATTTCCATTCAGATTAACCTGATCTATTGCTTCTTGAAAAACTTTTAAGGTGATTTGACCATTTTCTGTAAATTTGCACGCATTACTGAGGAGATTTAATAAGCATTGACGAACTTTCGTTAAGTCAGTGTGCATCAAATCTACATCTTCTGCCATGTCTAAAATAAACTTATTCAAATTCTTCGCCACCGAAGGTGCAACCGTGGTTTCCACTTCCCAAAGTAGTGTAGCGACTTTAAAGGTTTCTAAATGGAAATTCATGCGACCCGCTTCTATTTTAGAGAAATCTAAAATTTCACTAATTAATGTTAATAAATGTTGTCCCGCTACATAAATATTTTTTAAATCTCCGACTAATTCGTCTTGCTTTAACTCTTCAGCATCTTCAATTAACAATTCACTATAGCCTAAAATTGCATTCAGGGGAGTCCGAAGTTCATGACTCATATTCGCTAAAAATAAACTTTTAGCATGATTAGCCGCTTCGGCAGCTTCTTTTGCCGTTCTGAGAACCTCTGCCTGTTGACGTTCGGTAATATCATTCGCCATCATCAGTAAACAGGAAATTCCCTCTAAATCAATTAATTCAATCGAGACCAACCAATCTCGAACTCGTCCTGATTTTTGGCGAACTTTTAACTCAACATTACTAATCTGATTTTGACGTTGTAATTGTTTTTTCAGTTTGAGATGTTGTTGAGGATGAACCCACATCTTTAGTTCTTCGGGAGTGTGATGCAGAACATCTTCTCGATTCCAACCAATTTGACGTAAAAAACTATCATTAACATCTAAAAATAGCTCCTCAACCAGCGTCATAATACTAATCCCAATCGGACTCGCACTAAAAGTTTTTGAAAATCGTTCTTCGCTGGCTCTTAAAGCAATTTCTGCTTTTTTCCGATCAGTAATATCTTGAATTGTGCTCGTAATATGGCTTGAGGTAATCACCGCCTGTTCAAAAACAATCCGTTCCTCACCATTGATTAATTTCAAACGATAATCAATACAGTAAGGTTTTTGTTGAAATAAAGCTTGATCAATATAATGTTGTACAAATATTCGGTCTTGAGGATGGACAAATTCTAAAAATTGAGGAAAACTAGGTTTAACACCCTGGGGGGTTGTTCCTAACATCCGATAAAGTTCATCCGACCAAAATAATTCATAACTACTGATGGTCAAATCCCAATGACCTAACTTGGCAATGCGTTGAGCATTGGCTAAACTCGCTTCACTATTTCTCAAGCTAATTTCCGCTTGTTGGCGTTCTGTCACCGTTGCTGCTAACACTAAACCTGTAACGGCGATAACCAAAATAAAGGCCTGCAACGAAAAAATTTGAGGCGTATCCGTACCGCGACTAAAAAACGGCCCACTTTCACGCGCTACACCCCAAACTGCAAAACTGGCGGTAATAAAATGGCCGAGTGCCGTTCCCCGTTGACCAAATCGTAAAGATGCCCAAACAAAAAAAGGAAAGGGTAAATATTCCAAGGGAAAACTAATCGTTGCGGAGCGGGTGCGAGAACAAAATACAAACCAATTTAAGGCGAATAATAGTAATAACCAAATCCCCACCTCGACCTGGCGCATCCACAAAAATTGACGAGGAGACCGTTCAATCAAACGTAACCGTGTTGTTCCCAAAGGTAAACTTTGAGACAATGCGTTCAGGAAAGATGAAAATGGCGAAGCCGGAGTTTTGCAGCGATAGTAATACCGTTGAAATTCACTTCCCCAGGTTAATAGTACCGGAGTTACCACTAATACCCCCATGGCATTTCCCAACCATCCCGCCACCCAGGTTTCTCCAAAATCTTTCCACAACAACCAGCCATTTAAACAACCCACGAGCAGGGTAATTGTGGGATGAATCAAAGTAGCAATCACTCCGGCTAAAATCATTAATCCCAGAACATCTTTGAGACGTTTGAGTTCTGGGGAAAAGTCTAGCCGATGAAGTAAGTGAGTCGCTAAACACGCTTGTAATGTCGCTCCTACGCTGGAAAATACCACCACCATGAGCGGAATTTGTTCCGTTCCTAGAAGGGAAAAAAAGCAACCCAGGGTAATTGCGGGCCAATATCGATAACCACACAACAGAATAATCGCTTGGGCGACTCCTGCTGTCGGCAAAAATAAGGTTTGGGTAGGACTCAACATTAAATATTCAATGGTCAACTTCCCGATGAGCCAGTAGGCTATCGCCATCAAACCCACTGCACCGAGGTATCGGCCATTGGTGACCTTCGCACGTTCAAGGGATTTCATTAACATGGTCGTTGTGAGTAAGCTGATGTGGAGTGAGTAACCCTGAATTTCTAGTTTAGATTGCTTCTTGGGGAATTGCTTGAGTTTGATTTAGATTGCCTATGCTTTAAAAATAGATGGGAAAAAGCGAAAGAGCCGTTGACAATTTTGCTCTTAATTGCTGTATAAAACCAATACGAATTGTCCCTAAATCTACTGATTTTTTAACCAGGTTAGATCAGTCACGGATTAGGGTATCAATCAAACTCACCCTAAAAATGTCCCGGATGATTAATAGTTTAACAGATTCGATCCCGCAAATATCGCAACAGACAGTGAGGCTGGCAGCCAGATACCTAAGATTCAGGATCAGAATTCATCATTGAGGGTTGGGGGTTGAGCCGGAATAGAAGCGATAATCGCATCAATCACTTTACCCACCGGAAGAATTTGTAACCCTAAATCGGCAGGACTTTGACCTCTGGGGATAATTGCCCGTTTAAATCCCAATTTTGCCGCCTCCCGCAGTCGGAGTTCCAGTTGGGACACCGGACGCACCTGTCCCCCTAAACCGATTTCCCCGATTAAAATCGTTCGTGGATCAACCACCCGATCACGGAAACTCGCAACAATAGCAATGGCGATCCCCAAATCGGCTGCGGGTTCTTCCACTTTTAACCCCCCCACCGATGCTACATAGGCATCCAATTTAGACAACGGAATCCCCACCCGTTTTTCTAATACCGCTAAAATTTGTAATAAGCGGCTACTGTCTACCCCGGTTGTTGCTCGTCGAGCCGAACCGTAACTAGCGGGACTGACTAACGCTTGAATTTCCACCACAATGGGCCGAGTCCCTTCTAACGCCACCACCGTTGAAGTCCCCGGAGCAAATTCATCTCGATTTCCTAAGAATAATTCTGAGGGATTAGAAACTTCTTTTAACCCATGGGCGACCATTTCAAAGACTCCGATTTCATGGGTCGCTCCAAACCGATTTTTCATTGACCGTAATAACCGATGGGAGGCAAAGCGATCGCCCTCAAAATATAAGACCGTATCGACTAAATGTTCCAAAACCCTCGGCCCTGCAATACCTCCATCTTTGGTGACATGACCGACAATTAATAAGGTAATATTTTCCCGTTTTGCCACTTGCATTAAAGCTGACGTGCATTCCCGTACCTGAGCCACCGAACCGGGTGCAGAGGTCAGACTAGCGAAATAAATGGTTTGAATACTATCAATAACGGCTAACTGCGGTTTTAAAGATTCTAATTCTCTTAAAATAACTTCTAAATCCGTTTCAGGAAGCAAATATAAGTTGTCTTCGTGATGTTGGGGTGTCACAGATTCAGACTTCGGGGGTGGATTTTTTTGCCCATTTTCTGGGGAATTTGACTTTTTCTGTCGCCGACCTTTAAGCTGTTCACTAAAGGGATCAACTGTTGTAGCAGAAGGTTGGGAATTGCCGTTTTCTGGTTCAGGTGAGGGGTCTGTTTCCTCATCCACACCCACCCCTAAACGTTGCGATCGCAATTTTACTTGCTGTCCCGACTCTTCGGCTGAGACATAGAGTACCCGACTGCTGTGGGATAAACGATTTGCCACTTGTAACAACAGCGTAGACTTGCCAATTCCGGGTTCACCTCCGATTAAGACTAAAGAACCTGGAACAATACCCCCTCCCAAAACCCGATCTAATTCTCCATAACCTGATGGCATTCGGGATTGGGATTGATCGGAAATTTGGGATAATCGGAAGGAAGACCGAGGTTGTCCGGGTTTAGTCACTTCCGGTGAACCCTCTGGGTGTTCTGGGCTCAGGTTACTCCAACTAAAGCGTTGCAAAGAGGTCGGAGGGGGTTGTTCAACTTGTTCTTCCAAAGAATTCCACGCATGACAAGCAGAGCACCGACCAAAATATTGAGGAAATTCGGCTCCACATTCGTGACAAACATAAAGGGTGCGAGATTTCGGCATGGTTGAGAATCATCAAGTGAAATGCAAGAAAACCTGTATTTACCCCTAAAACACAACAACCCCAAATTAAAGCAACTTTAAAAAACTTTAAAGCTGATTCATCTTGACAAGAAAGATGATTAAACTTTTGTTACAGCTAGTGATCGATGTCCAAGGAATACGGGGGTATAATTCGGTATCTCAATGGGGGTTCCCTTAATGATAAGGTAAAAAAATCAATACATTTCTCAAACTAAACTTAACATAAGTTGAGATTCGCCTAGTACAGTCGCGCCAGCCACGAGTTCATACCGTAGGCTAAGGCCTTGCCCCAAGGCAATGGGTGTGGTTGTCTGCTAGAAATTCCTTAGATTCAGGGTTGCGAGTCTTACTGTTGTTCTATCTAAACTGTAACTTAATGCAACTAAGGGAGCGTTGAAATCCATTGGAAAATCATAAAGAAAAAATTTTGGTTGTTGATGATGAGGCCAGTATCCGTCGGATTTTGGAAACTCGCCTTTCCATGATTGGTTACGATGTCGTTACCGCCGCCGATGGAGAAGAAGCCTTAGAAACGTTCCGCAAAACTGACCCGGATTTAGTGGTCTTGGATGTGATGATGCCCAAATTAGATGGGTATGGAGTCTGCCAAGAGTTACGCAAGGAATCCGATATCCCGATTATTATGCTAACGGCCTTGGGAGATGTCGCAGATCGGATTACCGGGCTAGAGTTGGGGGCGGATGATTATGTGGTTAAACCGTTTTCCCCCAAGGAACTCGAAGCGCGAATTCGTTCAGTATTACGTCGCATTGACAAAAATGGCGCATCGGGAATTCCCAGTTCGGGTGTCATTCATGTTAGCAATATTAGAATTGATACCAACAAGCGACAGGTTTACAAGGGAGATGAACGCATCCGCTTAACGGGAATGGAATTTAGTTTATTAGAACTTTTAGTGAGTCGTTCTGGTGAACCCTTCTCTCGGTCTGAAATTTTACAAGAAGTCTGGGGATATACCCCAGAACGTCACGTTGATACCCGTGTCGTGGATGTTCATATTTCTCGTCTCCGGGCTAAGTTGGAAGATGATCCCAGTAATCCTGAATTAATCTTAACGGCCAGGGGAACCGGTTATTTGTTCCAACGCATTATTGAACCGGGGGAAGTCGGTTAGAGTCGGGGAAGCAGGGGGAGTTGGGGAAGCAGGGAGAAATGGTTGATAGTTCGCACTCCGCACTCCGCACTCGGTACTGTAACCATCAAACCCTTCTTCCTCACCCCTGCCAAAATCAACAATAATGTTTCAGCTTAATTCAGATGCAGTTATGGCGACATCAGATCGGAATCGGGTTTTACGATTATTACCGATATTTGCAGGCAGTTTAGGGGGGGTGCTACTCCTGATCAATCGGGTTCTAACCCCGGAATTATTGGACTCTCAAGCGCGTTCTGATGCCTTGGGGGTTATTTTAAGTGCCGTATTGATTTTAACGGGGTTATTGTGGCAACAAATTCAACCTCGATCTCCTGATGCGGTTGAATTAATCGGAGAACAGGGGTTTGAATTGAAACAAGATTTACCCGAATTTGTTAAAACGGAATTAGCTTGGGCTTCTCATCTATTATTAACAAATACTGTCACCCGTTCTGTTGTGGTTTATTATCAAGGTGAAGTCTTATTACGGCGAGGAGTATTAGGGAACAATCCTACCGTTAATCCAGGGCCGATTTTACAACGGGTTTTAGAGAAACAAAAACCTGTCTATTTAGTCAATTTAGCGTTATATCCGGGGCGAATTGAATTTGATTATTTACCCGAAAATACCCAGGGGGTCATTTGTCAACCCCTAGGGAATCAGGGAGTTTTAATTTTAGGAGCTAATGCACCTCGGAGTTATACCAAACAAGATGAAAATTGGGTGGAAGGAATTGGGGATAAGTTAGCGAATACCTTGTCCAATTTACTGAATGAAACGTCAACTTTGATCTAGGAATTTTAAAATGGCATACCCCGATACAATGACTGTCCGGGTATTTTATATAATATGATGAACAAATGGGTAGTGGCTCAGTTCAAACCTCATCCAGACATTTAAAGGAATTCTAATTTTCCAACTTGAATATGGACTTAGTTCTGGCTCAATTTAGAGAGTTTGGAAGACAACTGAGGCTGAAGTCAGTGGGCAAAATCCAAGAAAGTTGAGAAAATCTTAATTTTTTCCGATTAACAGATAACATTTTTTCCAGAGGGGAAGTTTACCCGTAAAATATTAGGTAGAGCAGGGAATCGGGAATACAAGGATTTCAAAGATGATGAAGTAGGATAGCACAATTGAATTCTCTGTTGATTTGCAAAACCGTTAAAATGTTGACTTTGGAGTCTAGGTCATGGAGATAATATTTGAGTCTACTGAAGAATTTGAAGAGGATTTAAAAACCTATAGTGAAGCAGAACAAACGCTGATTTTGCAACAGCTTCATGAATATTCTTCCTGTTTATTACAAGTTAAAGGGTATCGAGAAAGACGACTTCATCAATTTTATCAATTTGATTTACTAGGGGATTATGCCTCCTCTCTCTATTCTTTTATTGTTAATTATTACCTGCGAGTGATTTTAACAATTGATGATGATCCTTTATTCAATCGCACGATTATTACGTTATTTAGAGTGGTAGATAGTCAAGTTGTAGCGAAGGTCTATCAACAAGTTGGAGAATCTATTTATCAATCTTTCTTACAATCTACGGAATTTATTGAGGTTCAATCAAACAATGGTACAGTTGTCGCCGTCACTGGTTGATGAACGGGGAATTATTCGTAAAGCGTTAACCCTGCTTCCCCCCCAACTTCGAGGTCGATTTTTAGAAGTTTTAGCAGAATTACAGGATGAATCTTGTTATCGCTATCAACGATTTATCAAAACCAAACTAAAACGCATTAAAGGCACACAGATTCCTCTGTATTGCGCCCGAATTGATGAAGCTGAACGCTGGAAACTTTATCTTTACTATCAAGACGGTAAATTATATTTACAGGATATTATTTATCCCCTTCCTAAAGCCAATAAAGATAGTTTAGATATTATTGCTGAATTAAATGATTTTTAGAATTTATAGGAGGGAACAGGAAAACTGTTTTTCTTTCTGTTCCCTGTTCCCTGTTCCCTGTTTTTAAGACGGATAAACCTGTCGATAATAAGCTTGATATTCTTCAGATAATAAGGGTTCCCACCAATGGCGATGGGTTAAATACCAGCCGACAGTTTGACGTAAACCTTCTTCAACGGTAACTAATGGAGCCCAGCCTAATTCCGTTTTAATTTTAGTGGCATCAATCGCATATCGTCGATCATGTCCGGGTCTATCTTTAACAAAAGTAATTAATTGATTAGACGGTTTTATCGGTAAATGTACGGCTAATTCATCCATAATCCGACATAATATTTTAACTAAATCAATATTCTTAACTTCATTATTTCCCCCAATATTATAAGTTTCTCCCGGTCTGCCATGATGAATGACTGTATCTAAAGCCCGACAATGATCTAAAACATACAACCAATCTCGCACATTTTGACCATCGCCATAAACCGGAAGCGGTTTCCCTAATAAAGCGTTAATACACATTAACGGAATCAGTTTTTCAGGATAATGGTAGGGGCCGTAATTATTAGAACAATTGGTAATAACAGTAGGCATTCCGTAGGTATGATAATAAGCCCTGGCTAAATGATCACTTCCAGCTTTTGAAGCAGAATAGGGACTATTAGGAGCATAAGGAGTCTTTTCTGTAAACGCATGATCATGAGGGCCAAGACTACCATAAACTTCATCGGTTGAAACGTGCAGAAACCGATAATGGTCTGGTTGACCTTGGGCTAACCAATATTGACGAAAGGCTTCTAAAAGGGTAAACGTCCCAACGACATTGGTTTGCACAAACGCATCAGGGCCAAGAATTGACCGATCAACATGGGATTCTGCGGCAAAATGGGCAATAGTATTGATCTGTTCTTCTTGTAACAGACGATCAATTAAGGCGCGATCGCAAATATTCCCTTCAACAAACCGAAAATTCGGGTTATTTTCCAAACTCGCTAAATTCTTGCGATTTCCGGCATAGGTCAACGCATCCAAAACCACAACCCGGTCATTGGGATACGCACTAAACCAATGATGGACAAAGTTTGAACCGATAAAACCCGCCCCCCCTGTAATCATGATGCGATGGGGTGAACGAATACCTATATTATCGTAGCTATACTGAACAGCCAATGTCATATCCTCCCAAGATCTGCTGGATAAAAATCATGCTGAAGATTCCGTTTAAAGCCCTGATCCGATAAACTGTTGATCATTGTACTCGTTGAGATGGCTCTCTAAGGGAAATTGCGCCAGAAATTAAATTGGATGTGAGGACATTGGAGTGAGTGACCACAAGACTATCGCCCTGGCTAAAGCAGGGGATGCAACAGCAATTGCTATTTTAATCAATCAGGCGCTACAACCCAAAGGGGTAACGGCAAAAGCTACTCGTCAAGACCACCATCTCAGCGTGGTTTTGGAGTCTAGCCAAGTTCCCGATGCTCAAGCCTGTGTGCGGGTGGTTCATAACGGTTTGATGCGGTTAGATGCCGCCTGTATTGGGTCTGTGACGATTTCCGCATTCCGTCGAGGTCAGAAAAAAGTTGCTTGGACACAAACTCTGGTTCTGAGAGAGTTCGTCTCTAACCCTCAACCTTCCCCGGTCAGACCCCCAACTCCTCCGAAACCTCAACCTCAAAAAACGCCTCAACTCAAGGTATCCCTTCCTAAACTTTCAAGCCCTAAACTGCACATTTCGGTTCCTAAAGTTGTTTTCCCTAAACCTCAAATTTCAGTTTCTAAACCTTGGTTGATTGCGGGTTCTGTTAGTTTAATGGTTTTGCCATTATCAGGATTTCTCGTTAACCAAAATCATCAACAAATTACGGCTATTTTAACGGGAATTTCTCAACATATCTCTACCGATTTACCTAAAATCCCCTCTCTATCTTTAGCAGTAGAACCCGTTTCTACACCCTCACCCTTGCCAGTTCACAAAACTGCAACAATTAAAACTCTTAATCAAGTCTCGCAGTTAACCTTAACAACGCTGCAAAATCCGATTAATCCTGATTTACAACTGACCATTCGGGCTGTCGGAGATATTATCCCTGGAACGAATTATCCTTATAATAAATTATCTTCTAATAAAAAAGCTTTATTTGCAGATGTGAAACCGGAATTAAAAGGAGATATTGTTTTTGGTAATTTTGAAAGTACATTAACGAAATATCCTAATAGCGCGAAATCGATAGGTCGTGGGTTAGTTTTTGCTTTTCGCACTCCTCCTGAATATACGACTTTATTGAAGGATGCTGGATTTAATATTTTGAATGTTGCGAATAATCACTCGTTTGATTTTTTTGAAGCGGGTTTTAAAGATACCGTTCAGAATATTCAAAAAGCCAATATCAAGGCGGTGGGAGAAAAGGGAAAAATTGTTTATCATGAAGTCAAAGGGGTAAAAGTTGCCTTTATTGGATTTAGTAATTATGACGCTCATAATAATTTAAGTAATATTGAAGCGGGCAAAAAGTTAGTTAAACAAGCTCAGAAAAATGCTGATTTTGTCGTGATTTCTTTTCATGGTGGAGCGGAAGGAACAGGTGCGTTAAATGTTAAGAATAAAACGGAATATTTCTACGGAGAAAATCGCGGAAATTTAGTTTCATTTACTCATAATATGATAGATGCAGGGGCTGATTTAATCTTAGGACACGGCCCCCACGTTCCCAGAGCATTAGAATTGTATAAAGATAAATTAATTGCTTATTCTTTAGGAAATTTTATGGGATATCGAACCTTATCAACGGATGCAGAGTTAGGATATTCGTTAATTTTAGAAGCAAAAGTTAATCCTCAAGGAGATTTTATAAGCGGGAAAATTATCCCCGTTCAATTAGATTCTCAAGGAGTTCCTAATTTAGATAACCATTCTAAAAGTATTAAGTTAATTCGCAATCTCATTCAACAAGATTTCCCCAAAACCCCTTTAAAAATTGATGATGAAGGCAAGATTTCAATCAAAAAACCTTAAACCTTCGTCTTTTGACTTAGGATTATGCTAAATTAGTTCTTAAAATCTGTTTCTGTGCTGATGAAGTCAGCTTCAGTGCAATGACTAGGATAAGTCTTGAAAGTTCAATTGAGAGAGTAAACATGAACAAAATTTTGAGCTTATTCAGCTTAAGTCTAGTCCTAGCAAGTTTGAATTGGGGATGTGGGGAAGCATCCTCTTATCAACAAGAAAGCTTAAGCAATTCTAATCCAAATGTTAAAGTGATTCCCTTAGATTTTTCCATGAAACCTAAAGATCAAGGGGGACTGATTGCGGTTGATGTTAATAACAATAATCAAAAAGACTTTATTATTACCCAGTCTCGTTCAAATCTTCTGGGTCAGCAACAAGGTTTAATTCGGGTTTACGATCATTCCGGTCAAAAACTCTGGGAGAAATCTGCTAAGGTGCAACTCACCACACAAGCAGAAAGCGAAGGTTTACCGGGGTTACACGCACCTGGAGTTCAAGCTGCTGATGTGAACGGAGATGGCAAAATAGAAGTCTTGTTTCTGACGTCAGATAAGCGGTTACATATTGTTGAGGGTGCAACGGGACAAACAATTCGAGAAATTCAACTCACCTCTCCTGAAGGAACTGATCGGTGGGAACATTTAGTAATTGCGAATTTTCGCGGAAAAGGCGATCGCGATCTACTTCTACAAGCCACTGAAAATGCTGATTATCGGATGGGTCGTTATATTGCGGCTTATTCTATTGAAGATTTACTCAAACAAGATAATCCTCAACCTTTGTGGACAAGAAATGATTTTGTCGCCAATGCACACAATGGCGCACGGGTTGGAGATCTCGATGGAGATGGCTTAGATGAAGTGTTAGGGGGGACGCTAATTTCTCCAAAAGGCGATATCTTGTTTAGTCTTCCTCTTAAAGGTCATCTTGATTCTGTTTTGATTGCGGATGTTCGACCTGATATTCCTGGGTTGGAAGTTGTGGGTTTAGAAGAAGGGGGGGAAAAAAGAGAAAAGGCCCTGGGTTCCAACCGTCTTAAACGTGATCGTGTTTTTCTCTACAATAAAAAAGGACTGATTTGGGAAACAGATTATAAAAATTGGGAACCTCAAAATGCTGCGGTGGGAGACTTTGATCCCAGTCGTCCTGGATTGGAAATTTGGTGTCGGAGTCGTTTTAATACGGATCAAAAACCCTTTGTCTTTGATGCTAAAGGTCAACTCATTTCTAACTATGAATTCAGTAAGACTGCGCCTGAAGGTTGGACACAGAAAGGGGTTGAAGTGATTTTTCCGATTGATTGGACGGGGGAAGCTAAACAGTTAGCCGTCGCCAAGGAACGCCATGAACAGGGAGATGTGGCGATTTTCGATCCCCTTAACGGTGAATATCAAATTCAATTTCCTGAACAAACCTATCGCCTCTATGTTGCAGATGTTTCTAAGGATTGGCGAGAAGAATTAATCGTCTTGAGTACCAAGGAACTCCGCATTTATCATAACCCTGAACCGAACCCTAATCCGAAGCGTGCGTCCCTGTGGGAGCAAAATCGCTATCGTCGTAGCAAGATGACCTGGAATTATTACAGTCCCTAGATATTCCCTGGTTTTAACAAAAGCGATATACTATGTAACAAATTGTAAAAAATCCTTCCTTTTTGGCATTGATTATGATCTCTGAACCCCTTGTCGTTTCCCCGATTTATATTGTTGTTGTAGCTTCAACGGTGTTGGCTGTCTTGTGGGGAATCATTTTTAAAGATATGTTGGAATATCAAGTGGCGGTGTGGAGAGAAAGCGCTCAACGCTCAACGTCTATTCCTTATAAAACCCCCAATTTAATTACTGCTTATTTGGGGATGACGTTATTTATCTCATTGTCTGTAAGTTCCAGTTTGGCGGTGTTTTTTCCCGTCTATTGGATTGCGGGATTGATGGGGTTAATCGTTGTGATTCCAACGGCTTTATTGATTTGGGTACAATTAGGTTCAATGTTGAATTTATTAGCCACAAAAGGTTATGAATCAATTGATATTGATACCCTATTTGTCGATAAATCTGCTGAAAAAGTACCGAATCCAACTGTTAGTAAAAGCTAAAGTTAATTAATTTTTTGTCTTTGTTGTTGACACTGGGTTGAAGCCCTGAAAAGCTGACTACGGGTTTGGACTTGACAGAATGAATACTCATCAACGATAATAAGAGATTGTGTCTAAACCTTGCTCGGAACAGGTGCAGACATGGCAAACGCTCGAAAAAGACACAAAGTTCATTAACCTGTTAAGGGTTGAACGTGCTTTCAGTGTTTTTGGGCTACCTGTACGGCAACCTTAACCCAAAATTCCATGAGTTACGCAATTATTGAAACAGGCGGTAAACAAATCAAAGTAGAACCCGGTCGGTTTTACGATATTGAACTATTAGCCGCCGAAGAAAATGAACAAATTACCATTGATAAAGTTCTGTTAGTCAATCATGACGGCGACGTTCAAATTGGTCAGCCTTTAGTGAGTGGGGCGACCGTTGAAGGAACTGTGATGCGCCATCTGCGGGGACGAAAAATTATTGTTTATAAAATGCGTCCGAAGAAGAAAACCCGCAAAAAACAAGGTCATCGCCAAGAAATTACTCGGTTGATGATTGACTCTATTTCTCTGAATGGGTCTGTCGTGGCAAAGCGGGAAGAACAACCCGCAGAATCTGGGACGATAACTGAAGAGTAACACCACATTGCGTCAGACTATCTAACATACTGATTATTTCATTGGGAGAATAAAATGGCTCATAAGAAAGGGACGGGTAGCACTCGTAACGGTCGTGACTCTAACGCCCAGCGCTTGGGTGTCAAGCGTTTTGGGGGTCAAGTGGTGCGCGCTGGTAATATTTTAGTTCGTCAACGGGGTTGCAAATTCCACCCAGGTAACAACGTGGGTATCGGTAGCGATGATACCTTATTTGCGAAAATTGATGGGGTTGTTTGTTTTGAACGCAAAGGTAAAACTCGCCAAAAAATTAGTGTTTACGCTGTTCCTCAAGCTGAACCCGCAGCAGTTGAAGCTTAATTAATTTTATCTCTTGCTAAAGCGGGCTAAAATAGCCCGTTTTTTGTTGAAAAAATTTAGCATTATTCAACTCCTGTAGGGTTTGTAAGTACAGCGCACGCACCCCTTTATTTAAGGATTAAAAACATGACAAATCAGGGAATTAGTTACTGAAATTACAGAATTTCTGAGAGTGTTCTAGGGAAAATCTCACCTTCTGGCTGCAAATGTCATTAAACGCTGATATTTTATCCTAAACTCTTGATTATTCCATTCCTATGTTATAGGATTTATTTCAAGAAAAACACTCAATATCAGTCCAGTTCCCATCTGGAAAAGAGGCGTATTTTTTTTAATCTTGTTAAATTCGCCACACACTCAATGAACTTTGATCTGTTCCATAGCACCTTGTTTCAGTGGATTAAACTGGATCTGCTTTAACGTGCTAATCTTGAGTTAAAATTTATCAGTTTCTTAACAGTTATCAGTGGTTATCGGTTGCTCAAAATCATTTGAAGGATTATTCTCTATGAAAGCCGTTTACCCGGATCACCATCATATCTTATTTAATGATTCTCGTACCAACATTGATTTAAACCAGCTTCAAGCTCTATTTCAACTCGCTGCATTTTGGGCAAAAGATCGAAGCCAAGAAGATTTAAAAATTGCCATTAGTAATAGTGAACCCGTTGTTACGGTATGGGATTATGAGCAAATGATTGGGTTTGCAAGGGCAACTTCTGATGGCATTTATCGCGCTAATATTTGGGATGTGGTGATTCATCCTGATTATCAAGGTAGTGGACTGGGACGAAAATTAGTCCAAACTGTATTAAGTCATCCCAAAATGTGTCGCGTTGAACGGGTTTATTTAATGACAACCTATCAACAAAAATTTTATGAACGTATTGGCTTTGAATATAATTCAAGTACCACAATGGTTTTGAATAATCAACTGTTAGAAATTAACCCTCAAAAATCTGAATTGACGACTATTTTTTCTTCATAATTAACCTAGAAACTCAGTTTATTAACCCATCTCTCCATCATTTTTTATCGTAGGGTATGTGACCTAAAAAAAACTATGATCCCAGCAGTAAAGTTATGGGTCGTCACCTACCCTATTATCGTTTTTCGACGGTATTGCCAACAAAAACCTATTGATTTCACTGCCTCCCTCTAAGGGAGAAACCCGGTTTCTCGTTTCTCCTTCCGAGGTGACAAAAAACCCCCGTCGTGAAACACTAAAGAATATAAATGCAAATACTCAAATATTAATTATGACGGTCAGCACCACCTCCAAACCCGAATTGATGTCCCGCTTCGTCAACGGGATTTTAGCGGTTAAACCCCTCAGCAATTTTGCGAAACACCAAGCCCGACAAATGATGATTAAACGGGCTGAAAAAATGGGAGTTCCTTGGCGAAAACAGACGGAAACCTTACTCGCCCGGAATTGGGATGCAGAATTATCTCAAGTTGAAAACCCCAATCTGCAATATCCCGATTATTATGTTACGTCCTTCCACGCCTATGAGGAGGGAAATCTCAGTTGGCAAGCCGCCGTTGAAGTGGAAGTTGCAGCTTATGCGGTTCATGCTAAAATCTGGCCAGAAGCAGGAGTCCAGGGGGATGCCAAACTCCGACAAAGTTATCATGATATTTTAAAAGCTCAATTACCGACTCCTCCACAGGATATTTTGGATTTAGGATGCAGTGTGGGAATGAGTACATTAGCGCTGCAAGAAACGTTTCCTGATGCGAAGTTAACTGGTGTGGATTTATCGCCTTATTTTTTAGCAGTTGCCACCTACAATACCCAAAAACAATCGAATTGGAAATATCCTCCCCAATGGGTTCATGCACCTGCGGAGTCAACCAGTTTACCCAGTGCTTCTTTTGATTTAGTTTCTCTGTGTTTAATTTGTCACGAATTACCCCAAGCTCCCACCCGTGAAATTTTCCACGAAGCACGACGTTTATTACGTCCGAATGGTCATTTAGCCATTATGGATATGAATCCCCAATCAGAACAATTTAAGAAAATGCCGCCTTATGTTTTTACCTTGTTAAAAAGTACAGAACCTTATTTAGATGAATATTTCACCTTAGATATTGAACAAGCCATAATAGAAGCAGGATTTCAACGTCCTACGATTAATTTTAATAGCCCTCGTCACCGAACCATTATTGCTACTGCGAAATCGATTTAAATAGATTCCGCTTTAAAACTGTGGAACTATAGGATATTAAATTGAGTCCTATTAACCATAAATGAGCATTTTCGGATGTAGGGGCGAGGTCATCTCGCCCTTAAAGGTTATCAGGTTCATTTCATTGAATTACGTTTATGTTAGATGCTGCTGGTTTATTTAATGAATCCTTTTATTTAGCTCAAAATCCTGATGTTGCCGCCGCCGTCAAGAGTGGGGTAATTGCCAATGGATTTCAACACTTTATTGAGTCGGGTCAATTTCAAGTTCGCCAACCGAGTCCCCTCTATGATGAATCTTATTATTTAAGTACAAATCCTGATGTTGCCCAAGCCGTTAATAGTGGAGCATTTGCTAGTGGTTTTCAACATTATATTACCCTAGGGCAATTTGAAAATCGTAACCCCAGTTTTTTATTTAATACCTCTTATTATTTAAACGAAAATCCTGATGTTTCTCAAGCCGTTGCCCAAGGTAATATTACTGGAATTGAACATTTTATTGAATTCGGACAATTTGAAGATCGTAGCCCCACACCCCTCTATAATTCTAGCTATTATTTAGCTCAAAATCCTGATGCAGCGGCTGCTGTTGAACGAGATGAACTCACGGGAATTCAACATTATATTAATATTGGGGCTGCGGAAAATCGACGGTTTACCCCCTTTATTGACCCAGAGGGGTCTAGCTTACCCAACCGAGTAGCAACGGGGGATACAACTGCAACTTCAACGGTATTTTGGACACGCAGTTCTGCGACTGGGCCGATTACTTTAGAATATGCGACTAATCTAAGTTTTTTTAATCCTATTGGCGTTCTCAATACCACCGTTACAGATATTACTGAACCTGTTAAATTAGAAGTCAATAATTTAGTACCTAATACTCAATATTTTTATCGGTTTACGAATGCTCAAGGTGTCTCCTCGGTGGGGAGTTTTCGCACGCCAGCACCCCTCGATATCCAAACAGAATTAAGATTTGGAGCAACGGCAGACGGACAAGGAGAATTAATGCCTTATATGTCTGTCAATAACGTTCCCGAACGCAATTTAGACTTTTTTGTACAACTGGGAAATACTATTTCTGCGGATACCATCTCTCCCGATTTACCCGATGTCCAACAAGCAACAACACCCCTAGATTTTAGAACTAAATATAATGAAATTGTTTCCCCCCGTTTAGAGCTTAATCCTTGGGCGAATTTACAAGCTTCCACAACTTTATATGGAACTTGGAATGATCAAAATTTAATTCACAATTTTGCCGGAGGAGAAAATCCTGCCTTATCTCCTCAACAATTCTTTTTTGGAAATGAAGGACAATTTATTAACGATACCAATCAATTTAATATCGGTTTAGACGCTTGGAAAGACTATAATCCTGTGGGAAATCAAGTTTATGGAGAAACGGGAGACCCACGCACAGCTAATCAAGAAAAACTCTATCGATTTCAACCTTTTGGTCAGGATGGGGCTTTATTTGTATTAGATGCCCGTTCCTTTCGAGATGCACCTTTAACTCAAGTTCCTGACCCGGCTTTAGACAGTCAAATTAATCAATTTTTAGCGTCTTCTTTTGACCCCAACCGGACGTTATTAGGTAAAGTTCAGTTACAAGATTTAAAGACTAATTTATTAGATGCCCAAAACGCCGGAGTCACTTGGAAATTTATTTTTTCTCCGGTTCCGATGCAAAATTTAGGACTGTTTGATTCGGCTGACCGTTGGGAAGGCTATGCGGCTGAACGCACGGATTTATTACAATTTATTGATCAAAATAATATTCAGAATGTGGTGTTTGTATCAGGCGGTGCAGATGGAACCATTGTTAATGAGTTAACTTATCAATTAAGTTTTGATCAACCTCAAATTCAAACCGATGCGATTGAAATTACGGTGGGGCCTATAGGTCAACAATTGAATTTAGGGGAGGAGTTGATTCCCGCAACTTTTGGTTCAGAAATTATTAACTTGAGTTCAATTGATACGATTACTCAAGAGACAAAGGATTTTTATCAAACTTTAGAGACCACTTCTAGTAAAGATCAATTGGTTCAAACGATTCTCAATAATCAATTAAATCAATTAGGATATAATAATCCGATTGGTTTAGATGAAACTCAAGGAAAAGCTGAGTTAATGCAAGGGTCTTATTTTGCGGTGCATAATTTTGGCTGGACAGAATTTGTGGTAGATGAACAAACCCAACAGTTACAAGTCACAGTTTATGGAATTGAACCCTACACCGAAACTGATATTAAAACAAGTCCTGCTAATATTATTAATCGTCAGCCCGAGGTGATTAGTCAATTTGTTGTTAATTCCATCCCATAAACAATGATTAGATTTCGTCCTTTAGCTTTCGCTTCATAGAGGGCATCATCTGCCCTTTTAATTAACAAATCAATATTCGTGTTAGGACAAGGAATACAACTACTTATTCCTTGACTCAAGGTAACATAATGATGGGGTGAATCGGGGTGAATAATTTTCATTTGAGCGAGTTTTTCCTGAATTAATTTAGCGACAGTAAAGGCCCAAGATTGGTCTGTGTTGGGTAAAATCAGAGCAAATTCTTCTCCCCCATAACGAGCAACTAAATCTGCTGGACGTTGAGCAAATTTTTCTAAAATTTCAGCGACTTGCTTGAGACATTCATCCCCTTTTAAATGTCCATACTTATCGTTATACTTTTTAAAAAAATCTACATCGCATAAAATCAACGAAATGGGCAATTTTTCCCGTGCTAACCTTGCCCATTCAGCTAATAAATAGGTATCAAAATAACGACGATTTGCAACTTGAGTTAATCCATCAACAGTGGCAAGGCGGTGTAATTCTTGATTAACTTCTTCAAGTTTATGATAGAGTTGAGATTGTTGAATTGCCATGTTAACTTGGGCAGCTAAAGAAAGAATAATTTTAACTTCTGATTGTTGCCAACGAACTTCCCCAGAAGATAGAATAATAGGATGTTTGTAAGTGCCGACTGACGCTTGGGGAGATAAACTTTGGAGGTAAGTTTTTAAGGGTTGATGTTCGTCCGGGGGGATTAAGGAATAAATCATTTTTCCGATTAATTCTTGAAAAGATTGATTAAAATAACGACTAAAGGCTAAATTAACAAAGGTAATTGTTCCATCCGGGAGAAATCGACAAATTAATTCTGTTTGCGTTTCTACAATTTCTCGATATTTTTCTTGACTTCTGAGCCGGTTTTCTAACTGTTTGCAGTTTTGTTTTTCTTCGTACAGTTGTAATTTTAATTGTTGGTGCGAAACGTTCCTGTCAAAGTCTAGGGATAAACCCCAAACGTAAGCAGGGAGATAGGTGTAGACAATTGATAGAAGGGCATTCAAACCCAACAATAAATCCAATCAAAACCTGTCTTAACTTTGGAAATGTGACCCTAAAGGAAGGTCAATCTCGGAGTCAATGGTGCGGCTTTCCGAACAATAAAGTACGGTAGCCCATTCCAAAGAGATACGGCAATTCCCACAGTGTCAGACTGATTATCAAAACACTGAAGCTGGGAGTAAAGGGGAATCGGATATAAGTCAAATACCTAAGTAATTTCTCTAGCCAATTGCCCAAGAATAACGAAAGTGAACATCCGACTTGAACCGTCGTTATAATAAAGTAGCGAAATTGACTTGATTACGCTGCGTTCAAAAGAACAAAGGGAAAAGATGGAAGTTTCAACGATACTTCTATAAAAGGTAAGTATTTCAGTTCAACACTTACTAAGACTCCCAAAAGTACCTCGGCGGATAGGATGATTCTAAAGGCAATAAACCCATTTCCAAGGAACGTTAAAACCCCTCGTATACTCCTACAGAGGTCGAATACTGTTAGGTAGCCACAAATCTATGGCGGATGTTGTGAGGGTGAGAGATGGATTCTGAAGCTAATGCTTAAACGTAATGTTTAAGATATGCCCATGGAGTCCGGTTTAGTTGTTAGGTAAGGTTTTAATTAGCAGTTAAAACGGTGAAAACGAGTATAACCAAGACTACGACTGCATGGAATACTATCAATTGGGCGAAAGTTCAACGTGTAGTATTTAAGCTGCAAAAGAGAATTTACCAGGCATCATTATCGGGACAAAATGCAAAAGCTCGGAAGCTCCAAAAACTTCTAGTCAAGTCATATTACGCCAAACTCTTAGCAATTAGAAGGGTAACTCAAGATAATCAAGGCAAGAAGACATCCGGGATAGATGGGGTTAAATCCATCACACCCAAACAACGATTAGAACTTGCCCAAAACTTGAATAAATACCAAAAGGCAAAACCACTCCGAAGGAAATGGATACCCAAACCCAACGGTGAGGAAAGACCTCTAGGAATTCCAACTATAAACGACAGAGTAAGGCAAGCCTTGGTGAAATCTGCATTAGAGCCACAATGGGAAGCCAGATTTGAGGGTGAAAGCTACGGGTTTAGACCCGGACGCTCTGCCCATGACGCAATGTCACGAGTCTTCCATAGCATCAAACAAGGGGAATATTACATCCTAGATGCTGACATCTCAAAATGCTTCGACCAGATTAATCATGATTACCTACTGTCCAAAATTGATTGTCCATCAATAATAAAAGCCCAAATCAGACAATGGTTGAAAGCTGGAGTAATGGACAACGGCATATTTGAGGCAACCGAGGCAGGTACACCACAAGGAGGTGTTATCAGTCCTCTACTCGCTAACATCGCACTGGATGGAATGATTAGACTAATTGAACATAAATTTCCAAAAAAGAAATACCGTGTTCAAGCCCTAGTCATTAGATATGCCGATGATTTCATCGTGGTAAGTCCACAATTAGAAATTATTCAACAGTGCATGATTGAAATCGAAGAATGGTTAAAACCTATCGGATTAGAACTGAAACCAGCCAAAACCCGAATTTGCCACACATTAAGAGAAATCGAAATAAACGGCGAAAAGGTAAAACCAGGATTCGACTTTCTAGGCTGGAACTTCCGGCAATATCCAGTTGGTAAACACCATTCTAGTAAAACCGGAAGTCAAAAACCCAAATTATTAGGTTTTAAAACCTTAATCAAACCTAGTAAGAAATCAATCAAAGCTCACTCGGATAAGGTGAAGGAAGTAATTAAAACCCACAAAACTGCACCCCAACACGCATTAATCAAAAACCTAAACCCAGTCATAAGAGGATGGTGTAACTACCATTCCAAAGTTGTTTCCAAAGAAACATTCTCCTCATTAGACTATGTTACATGGCAAAGATTAAGAGCATGGACAGTCAGCCGATGCGGTAAAGCAAGTTACAAAAAACTGAAAAACTACTTCAGAAAAAACGAGAATAGGGCATGGAGTTTTGAAACCAAAGACGGGTATAAACTACTAACCCATGCAGAAATACCTATCACCCGCCATGTAACTGTAAGACCTGACGCATCACCTTATGATGGAAACTGGACTTACTGGAGTACAAGAAAAGGAACATCTTTTGATGTACCTAAAAGAGTAGCAACTTTGCTCAAAAAGCAAAAAGGTAAATGTAACTTCTGTGGACAATATTTTACCCCAGAAGATGTTGTAGAAATCGACCATATTCATCCTACATCTTTAGGCGGGAAAAACGAATATAAGAACCTGCAACTATTACATCGCCATTGTCACGATATCAAAACGGCAACTGATGGGTCTTACAACTCAATCATAAACCAGATGTTCTGATGATAACAGTCAACTAGACTAGGAGCCGTGTGCGGTGAAAGTCGCAAGCACGGTTCTGAATGGGAGGTGAGGGTTGTAAAGCCCTCATCGACCCCTAATAACTTGAATCTTTAGCTTTTGACACTGGCTTTCTGGGTGATAGGAACAATCTGTTAGTTCTTCTGCCATAAATCCTCCCTGGATTTTGTGAATTGATAGAGAAACTTCAAACAGTGCCAGTTTTTGAGAATAATTTGCCCCTGAAGAATATAACAATATTATCGCTCTTCTTTAAATAGTATTTTAAAGTAATACCGGGAATAGGGAATAGTCTTTATTTCTGCAATTTTTAGACAAAAGCAATTATAATTCGGCTTAGTGACTATTAATATTAACTGAATAAAACAGCCACTCCTAATAAATCTTCCTTGAAAAATAGCTGATCATCAGCTAAAAACCCAGCCTCCCTATCCCCACTGGGGTCTTATTCCTAAGATTTTTAAGAGAAACCAGGTTTTATTTTAGGGCTGAATTTGGTAATTTAAGCTAACACAGAATGTTCTGGACGAGCAAAAATCATTCGACCTGCGGAAGTTTGTAGAGAACTGGTCACAATGACGCGCACCTGATCTCCTACATATTCACTTCCATCTTCTACCACAACCATTGTGCCATCATCTAAATAGCCAATTCCCTGAGAAGGTTCTTTTCCTTCTTTTCTAATTTTTAACTCAATAATATCCCCTGGTAAATAGGAGGGACGAATGGCTTGAGCTAAATCATTAATATTCAGAACTGGAACTTGCTGTACCGTTGCTACTTTGGATAAATTGTAATCATTCGTTAACAGCGTGCCGTTAATTTCTTGAGCAAATCTCACTAATTTTGCATCCACTGTTTGAGGTTCTTCATAATCAGCCGGATGAATAGAAATTTGCTCAGGATAGTCTTCCCGCAGACGGTTGAGAATATCTAATCCTCGCCGTCCCCTGATTCGTTTTTGATCATTTGAAGCATCGGCTACTAATTGTAATTCCTGTAAAATAAACTGAGGAACTAAAATTTGACCTTCGATGAAACCCGTTGCTAACAAACTTTCAATCCGTCCATCAATAATACAGCTTGTATCAATGACTTTTGTATAGGCAGGTTTTAGGGTTCCTTCTGCCAATAACATTGATTCTAAACTATTGGGATTAATAATTCTGAAAAATGCTCGTCCGTGAGTATCTGCTAAATTAACCCCAGTAAATCCAAACATGACACTGCATAACACCGCTAACAAGGGTTTAATAAACCCAACTTCACGCGGAATAGGCAGTAAAAATAAAGGTGCTAACATTAAATTAGCCACTAATAATCCAATCACTAAACCAATCGCACGGGTGATTAAGACATCCAGTGGCATCTGACGAATTTGTTCTTCCAGACGGCGATAGGTGGTTTGCACCACTAAACCCATCACGCCTCCGATTAACGCGGTAAATGCACCTGTAACCGATCGCAGTCCTTCGATATTGGTGACTTGATCGAGTACAGGTTTCGGAAGCAGTTCAATGCCGTAGAAGCCCGTTCCAGCACCAGCTATTATGAATAAAATAATAATGATTGCATCTAGCATGATTTTAAGCCGATGGAAGTGGGTTGGAAATCCTGTTGAGGATATCCGCAGGTTTGCGTACTATTATATCTTCTGTCGGAAACCTGATCTGTATTCAAGTGTTAGGGAAAACCGACTGCATCTATCCATCCTCCCTTAAGTTTGGCATTAGAGATCACTCTAAACCCGCTTGTACCTATCCTCTCTACATCTTGATGGGTTCAAGGTTTACTGTTTCATACCCAATCAAACTCCTCATTTCTTTACAAACAATTTAGAATTGAAGATACAAATGTTGATAAAATTCCATGAATGCTAATCCTCTTGTTAACAAAATTCAGCCTCCGGTATCATTTCAAGATTTAGAACCGCCCAAATCTGCTTATTTACATATCCCTTTTTGTCGTCGCCGTTGTTTTTACTGTGATTTTGCTGTTGCGGTTGTGGGCGATCGCAAACACGGGGATAATTCTACAATGATTCAAGATTATGTCGATATTTTATGTCAAGAAATTGATCAAGAATCTGTAATTGTTCCAGCTTCTAACTTAAATACAATTTTCTTTGGAGGGGGAACTCCTTCATTATTATCTGTTCATCAGCTTCAGAGGATTTTAAACACCATTGATCAAAAATTGGGTATTGCTAAAAATGCAGAAATTTCAATGGAAGTTGATCCCGGAACCTTTGATCGCGAAAAATTACAGGGTTTTGTGAATCTAGGGATCAATCGGGTGAGTTTAGGGGTTCAAGCTTTTCAAGATAAATTGTTACAATTAGCAGGGCGATCGCATACCGTTGAGGAAGTTTTTTCCGCTATTAATATTATCCAAGAAGTAGGAATTCAAAACTGGAGTTTAGATTTAATTTCTGGTTTACCTGAACAAACGCTCAAAGATTGGGAATTTTCTTTACAGGAACTATTACAACTTAACCCTAATCATGTTTCAATTTATGATTTAATTGTTGAAGACAAAACCCCTTTTTCTCGCTATTATACTCCAGGTGAATCTCCTTTACCTTCTGAAGAAGCTACGACTCAAATGTATCGTTTAGCTCAACAATTATTAACACAAGCAGGATATGAACATTATGAAATTTCAAACTATGCCAAACCGGGTTTTCAATGTCAGCATAATTTAGTTTACTGGAAAAAACAATCCTATTATGGGTTTGGCATGGGTGCGGCGAGTTATCTTCAAGGTTATCGTTTAACAAGACCTCGAAAACGCCTAGAATATTATGCTTGGGTGAAAGGGGATCATTCTGATGATATGAGTGAATTTGTGAATACAACTCAAGAACAATTATTAGAAACCTTAATGTTAGGATTACGGTTATCAGAAGGCATTAATTTAAAAGCATTATCCCAACAATTTGGAACAGATACCCTACACAATATTATAACACTATTAATGCCTTTTTATCAAGAAGGTTTAGTTCAATTTTTAGATATTAATCAGAATTTAATTCAATCTAACTTTAATCAAGGGTTAATCCGATTAACTGACCCCGATGGTTTCTTAGTATCCAATCAAATTCTATCAACAGTATTCGCCGGACTCAGTGAACTGTAGCTTAAAGTTTCTCCCTTAAGCTGTTCCTTGCTATATTATTGAAAGTCTTTGGAGAAAAAGAGATGACAACACCCGAATTTAACTTTTTCCAACACTGGTATCCTCTAGTTCTTCTAGCCGATCTTGATCCTAAATATCCCAAACCAATCACCCTATTGGGAATGCGTTTAGTGATTTGGAAACCGAAAGATCAACAACATTATCAAGTCTTTTTAGATGAATGTCCCCATCGTTTAGCTCCCTTAAGTGAAGGCAGAATTGATGAAAAAACGGGAAATTTAATGTGTAGTTATCACGGTTGGGAATTTAATTCTCAAGGTGTTTGTACTCGCATTCCCCAAGCCGAAAACCCGGAATTAGTGAAAGATAAATTTTGTGTTCAAAGCTTTCCCACCCGTGAACAACAGGAAATTTTATGGGTTTGGACTGATCCATTATCTCCTGAGTTAGCTGCAAAAACTCCCTTAGCTTTATCCCCTCAAATTGATGCTAAAAAAGGATTTGTTTGGAGTTCTTTTTTTCGAGAATTAGACTATGATTGGCAAACGTTAGTCGAAAATTTAGTTGATCCAAGTCACGTTGCTTTTGCTCATCATGGATTACAAGGAAGACGAGAAAATGCTCAACCGATTACGTTTGAACTTCTGCAATCAACAATCCAGGCTATTGAAGCCACAATTTCTGTTGCAGGTCGTACAATTAAATTTTATCCCCCTTGTCATATAGAATATCAAATTGAATTTCCTAACAGTAAAAAAGTTGGAATTTTGGCATATTGTATTCCTGTTTTACCCGGAAAATCCCGATTAATTAGTTTCTTTCCTCAAAACTTTGCTAAAACTTTAGTTCAGCTTAAGCCTCGATGGTGGGATCATATTATGTTGCGGAATTTAGTCATGGATAGCGATATGATGCTACTCCATCAACAGGAACGCTTGTTACAACAAAATCACCCGAATCAAACCTGGAAAACCGCTTATAAAATGCCAACCAGTGCTGATCGTTTAATTATTGAATTCCGTAAATGGTTTGAAGAGTATTGTCACGGACAGTTACCTTGGAAACAAGTTCATATTCCGGTTCCTGAATATTCCCCTTTTAATGATAACCGTCGCCAAGTTCTGGATATTTATCACCAACATACCCAACATTGTAGTAGCTGTCGAAATGCTTTAAAAAATATTCAACGGGTGCAATTAGGGTTATTAATTTATTTTGTATTAACAGTTTCCATTGTCGCGTTAATGTCAGATTCTCTTCGGTCACAATGGGGAATTCCCTTAATAGTGATCGCCCTTTTAGGATTAGGAATTTATGGCGGGTTAAAATATTATTTAGAACCTAAATTTTATTTCGTTGATTATATTCACACCGATAAAAAGTAGGATGAATTTTTCCCCATCAAAACACCCTAAAAAACAACCCATCAAAACTCTATCTTGAATAGAATTCTGATGGGTGAAGCTCATCCGACGAGGTTAAACCGTTGCGGTTTTTTCTAATATTAATTTAGAGCGTTTGACTTTTTCAGGAATATCAATGGGATAATTCCCCGTAAAACACGCCGAACAGAAAGTATTAGGATCTTCCTGTGTCGCTGTTAACATTCCTTCCCAACTCAAATAAGCTAAAGTATCCACCTCAATTTGTTGGCGAATTTCCTCAATAGATTTCGTCGCCGCAATCAATTGTTCTTGACTATCGGTATCAATTCCATAGAAACAAGGATGGGTTACTGGAGGAGAAGAAATTCTCATGTGAACTTCCGTTGCACCCGCATCCCGTAGCGCCTTAACAATTTTGCGACTGGTTGTTCCTCGGACAATAGAATCATCCACAATGATCACCCGTTTACCTTCTAACACATCCCTTAACGGGTTTAACTTCATGCGAATTCCTGACTCCCGCATACTTTGGGTAGGTTGAATAAACGTCCGTCCCACATAACGATTTTTAATTAAACCTTCAGCAAAAGTAACGCCTGACTGTTGGGAAAATCCAATGGCGGCGGGAATTCCAGAGTCGGGAACGCCGATGACAATATCCGCATCTACAAAGGATTCTCTGGCTAAAATCCGACCAATTTCCATGCGATAACTATAGAGACTTTCGCCACACATCACACTATCAGGACGGGCAAAATAAATCATCTCAAACACACACAATTTCCGCGCAGGTTTCGGACTCCAGTGAAAGGATGCCATTCCTTCTTCGCTGATCCAAACCAGTTCCCCAGGTTCCACATCCCGCAGATATTCTGCCCCAATAATATCTAATCCGCAGGTTTCTGAAGCCAAAACATACCGTTTAGGATTGGTCGGTAACGTTCCAATCACTAAGGGTCGAATTCCATTGGGGTCACGCACTCCCATTAATCCTTTTGGAGTACCAATCACTAAACTATAAGCTCCTTGGCAGAGGTTAAAGGCACTTAACGCTCCTTCCAACCAATCTTTGCCATTATTGACTTCTGAGGCGATGGCTAAGGCAATCATTTCGCTATCCGTCGTGGTCAGAAAGTCAAATTCACGCTTGGTTAATTCCTCACGCAATTCCCCAGTATTGACTAAATTACCATTATGTGCTAATGCGAGGGAACCTAAACGAGTTGAGACGACCGCAGGTTGAGCATTCACCACCCGACTCGATCCAGTGGTGGAATAGCGGGTATGGCCCACCGCAATATAGCCAACGAGGTCGTTTAATAGGGTTTCATTGAAGACTTGGGACACTAAACCCATGTCTTTATGTAGATGTACCTTGTCGCCCTCAAAGGTGGCAATTCCGGCGGATTCTTGGCCTCGGTGTTGGAGCGCGTACAGACCAAAATAAGCCAGTTTTGCAACATCCTCACCCGGAGCATAAACCCCAAAAACGCCACAGGCTTCTTCTGGTTTATCGGGTTGTTCGTGATCAACCGGGTGGGCAGAGTGCGTATCAAGGGAATCGTTTGGAATCATGTTACGGTTTGGCTCCTGATTGGCAAAGTCAGATGGTGGGAACGGTATAACGCTACTGGATTATAGAGGTAGAATGACTAAAAAGTTAATATTCTCTTAATCTTGTCCCTCTTTACTGTAGCTTATTTGACACGGATCAGGGAATAAAATCAGTTATCAGTTATCAGTTATCAGTTATCAGCGTGTAGAACTCAGATTTTGATCATTGGTTAACATCTTGATGAGTCTGTACGGACGGACTCCCGCTATGCGAGTGAATCAACTGTCTATTTCTCGACTGATCACTGATCACTGATTATTCATAACCGTCGTTCAATGGCGTTTTCATAGGAAACCTGCATTTCTGCAACATTAACCTCTATTAAGCTCTGATCATCAGCCGTGAGAATTTGTAAAGATTCAGACACCGAACCCACAGAACCTAAAACCTGCCAGATGTCGTGTTCTGTTCCTAACTGTTGTTGCAGATAGGTTTCCCAAACCGATTGATTTTCAGGCTTAACAGAAACCAGAATCCGTCCCCCGCCTTCTGCGAACAAAATATTATCCCAACGCACAGAAGCGGTAGAACTTAAACTCAGCTTAACCATTGCGCCTTTTTGACTACTCATGCAGCATTCAGCTAACGCCACTGCTAACCCTCCTTCGGCACAATCATGGGCCGATTGAATCCAACCTTGACGAATGCCTTCCCGACAAGCTGCTTGTACCTTTTGTTCTAACTCAAAATCGACTCTGGGCGGTTTCCCTGCAATGGTTTGATGAACTACAGCCAGATATTCAGACGCTCCTAACGTAGGTAAGGTTTTGTCATCCCCCAAAAGATAGATTAAATCCCCTGAATTTTGCCAAGCTTGGCCACAAATTTTCGTTAAATCTGAAATCAATCCCACCATTCCCACCACGGGAGTCGGATAAATGGCTTCAGGATTTCCTTCTGCATCAAGGGTTTCATTGTAAAGCGATACATTTCCCCCCGTTACGGGAGTATTAAACGCTTTACAGCCATCGGAAATTCCCCGACAAGCTTCGGCTAACTGCCAATATCCGATGGGTTTTTCAGGGCTCCCAAAATTTAAGTTATCCGTCACCGCCACAGGTTCAGCCCCCACACAACTTAAATTCCGGGCGGCTTCGGCTACTGTTGCTTTTGCTCCTTCGTAGGGGTCAAGATACACATACCGAGAGTTACAGTCTACCGTTGCGGCTAATCCCTTATTAACTGACCCTTGGAAATTTGGAACAGGTTCCAACGGCCTTAACCGAATCACGGCCGCATCTCCACCGCCAGGAACTAAAACGGTATTATTTTGAACTTGATGATCATATTGACGATAAACCCAGCGTTTAGAGGCAATAGAAGGAGTATCTAATAATGTTAATAAAACTTGATTCCACGATTGAAATTCTCCGTTAATTTCCAATCCTGAAATTGTAGATTGAGGTAAAGATTCCGGTGTCCATTGCCATGCTTTTTGAGCATATTCTGGCGGTTCTGATAATATTTCTCGCGGATATAAAGGTGTATTTTCTGCTAAAGCATCGGCTGGAATTTCCGCCGCAATTCCCCCTTTAAATAAAATTCTAACAATGGGTTCTGCAATTACTGTTCCTGCTACAACCGCTTGCAATCCCCAACGATGGAAAATCTCAATTAACTCCGGTTCTCGTCCTTTTTGAGCCACAAATAACATTCGTTCTTGAGATTCCGATAACAGATATTCATAGGGAACCATCCCCGTTTCTCGTACCGGAATTTTATCTAAATCCAGTTCAATTCCCACCCCACCTTTTGCCGCCATTTCTGACGTTGAACAGGTAATTCCTGCGGCTCCCATATCTTGGGCTGCAACCACCGCCCCGGTTTTAAATGCTTCTAAACACGCTTCAACTAAAGACTTTTCTAAAAACGGATCTCCCACTTGTACGGCGGGGCGATCTTGGATCGATTCTTCACTTAATTCGGCACTAGCAAAACTCGCGCCACCCATGCCATCCCGTCCGGTTGTTGAACCTACATATAAAACGGGATTTCCCACACCCGAAGCTCCTGATTTAACAATTTCTGGGGTTTCCATTAACCCAATTGCCATTGCATTAACCAGGGGATTTCCATTATAAGCCGGATCAAAATAAACCTCTCCCCCAACAGTCGGAACCCCGAAACTATTCCCATAATTACTGATACCTGAAACAACCCCTTTAAAGATTTGTCGAGTTCGGGAATCTTCTAAGGAACCAAATCGCAAAGAATTTAATGCAGCAATGGGACGCGCCCCCATTGTAAAGATATCTCTTAATATTCCTCCGACTCCTGTGGCGGCACCTTGGAAAGGTTCAATGGCTGAAGGGTGATTATGAGATTCGATTTTAAAGGCAATATGGAGTCCATCCCCAAAGTCTACAACTCCGGCATTTTCTCCAGGGCCAACTAATATTCTCTCTCCCGTCGTGGGAAATTGTTTGAGGAGGGGACGGGAATTTTTATAACAACAGTGTTCACTCCACATCACGCCAAACATCCCCAATTCTGCTTGATTGGGGTGTCGTCCTAAGCGTCGGACTATTTCTTCATATTCTTCGGGTTTAATTCCTTCAGAGGCGATTTCTTCAGCAGAAAAGGGACAATTGGTTTCGGTAGACATGGGTTAAGTGATCGCACTTTGCAGACAGCATTGTTTATTCTATAGCAAGGGAGAGGCAACAGGGAACAGGAAGGAAAACCTTCTGGGATAGCCCTACTTATTGTTTATTCTTACCGATAATATTTGTCCAAAGCTAATTAATATACTTCATCATGGCTACCAATATGTACAAATACAGCCTTTTCATCTTCGGTAAAGTAGAACAATACCCAATAATACCCTGGCATCATAATCTATAATAAAACTCCAAAATTCTTTAAGCTTGCCCGATAGTTTATGCGTTTTTAAACTCGGATCGTAAGGATTGACTGCAAACTGTTCCAATTTCCCATAATTGCCTCATGACCTTCCCCCAAATTAACAATTATTCCATCCATCAATATTGGATGAATCAAGCGTTAGAATTAGCGCAACAAGCAGGAGAAGCCGGAGAAGTGCCCGTTGGAGCTATTATTATTAATCATAATAATCAATTAATTGCCCAAGCTCAAAACCGCAAAGAACGAGACTTTGATCCGACGGCTCATGCAGAAATATTAGTGCTACGAGAAGCGGGAAAACAATTAAAAAATTGGCATCTCAATACTTGTACCCTCTATGTGACCCTAGAACCTTGTCCCATGTGTACCGGAGCCATTTTACAAGCTCGTTTAGGGTTACTGGTTTATGGCGCAGATGATCCTAAAACGGGTACTATCCGCACCGTTGCGAACCTTCCTGATAGTGCTTGTTCGTTTCATCGGTTATCGGTTTTAGGAGGAATATTAGAATCTTCCTGTCGTCAACAGTTACAAGCTTGGTTTGCTCAAAAACGCCATTGAAAAGCTTTGCTGAACAGACAATAGAAAAACTGTCCTGAACCCCATAGATAATCCCTTTTAAACTTTTTAATCTAAAGTTAAGAGGTTTATTTGATCCAGAAAACCATTATGCTCATCCTTGACTCTCATCAATCTTCTGCAAAAATGTCCATCCCGACAAAGGAAACACCCACTAATTCTGATGTTTCCCCCTGGTTAGCTTCCTTGGTTTACCCCTTGGGACGATATTTTGTTTTACCGTTCTATTTCAAATCCCTGGAAGTCATTGGCCAAGAACATCTTCCCAAACAAGGCCCTGTTATCTTAGCACCCACCCATCGTTCTCGTTGGGATGCTTTGATCGTTCCCTTTGCGACGGGTCGCCATGTCACCGGACGAGATTTACGATTTATGGTGACAGTGGATGAAATGAAAGGACTCCAAGGCTGGTTTATTCGTCATTTAGGAGGGTTTGCAGTGAATCAAAAACACCCGACTATTGCCACCCTCCGTTATGGGTTAGAATTACTCCACCAAGGAGAAATGTTAGTGATTTTTCCAGAAGGTAATATTTTTCAGGATCATCAAGTTCACCCGCTCAAACCGGGACTTGCTCGTTTAGCACTACAAGCGGAAACCAGCTATCACAATTTAGGGATTAAAATTGTACCGATGTCCTTACACTATGATCCGATTATCCCCCATCAAGGTACTCGTGTTCAAGTTAGGATTGGTTCGCCCTTATCGGTTCTTGATTATTCTCAAGGTTCGATTAAGAAAAATGCTCAATCTCTGATGCAAGATTTAGAATTTGCTCTCCATCAAATTGATCAGCAATAACCGTTATAATCAAGATTAAGAGTCAGCCATATGTTGTTTGGATTAAATCAATACGAATGAACTCTAGCTTGAATTTCCAGCCCGGTCAGATTGTGGGATTAAATCATCTCAACCGTTGTTTATATGCAGAAGTCATTCAAGTTGTCGAATTTCGGGGAGTGTGTTGGGTACGCCCTTTGATGTTAATTGAAAGGTTAGCCGATCAAGATCAAGGTGATTATTTGGATGTTCCTAATACCCCAGAATCCTTTATTTTGTACAATTTGCAACAAAGCCCTGATTTAATTTGGCCGACTCAGTTATTTAGAGCCGCTTTAGATACGGAGGTGATTCCCTTCTTAGCTCAGTTAGACGCTCCAGATGTCAATTTTCCGGGAATAAAACCCGTTAATGCTCGTTCTGCTCACCAACAATTGCGAGAGTTTATTCGTCAGGTTTGGCAAGCTTATCCTGATGTTTTTCAGTCTGTTGATCATCCTGAAGTTGATGTTAAATGAACTGAAAAACACGTTTAGTAAGCACCGTCAACCTAATCGCTGAAAATATTTTATTTGGCTATATCAAAATTTTAAACCGTGAACTCATTAATGGCTAGAAATTAACCGAATACGACCTGCATCCATTTCTTCCATTAAGAGTTCTAAGGCTTCATAATCCACATCTGAAATATAACCGAGTCGGGTTAACTCAGTGTTAATCGCATTCTCAATTTCAGGGGTCAGACATTTGAAATAGAGTGCTTTTTCAACCAATTTACGAATCATATTCGTTGCTGACATGGCAGGTACAGAGAACTCAGATAGCTTTATTGTCTTATAAACTGTTATTTTGACTTGTGATCACATCCTTTGATTCTGCGTGATCCCTATCACTTAATTTTCAGGAACTTTATTGATAGTTATTCTGTCCCCAATCCATCCTTCTTAAGGAATATTTTTTAGTGTCATTGGATACATTTTACTTAAAATCTAGCTTCAAAAATTAATCGGTCTTTTGTTTCGGTAACAACTATTTTATGACACTTGAGGCTCGAAATTCCTGTATTAATTGTTACTCTTTTCGGGAAAAGAAAAACGGTACTCTAGCCTAGTCTTATTACCCAATCAGTCTGATCACAACTCCTACTGAAAACAATAACATCCTGATTTCGGTAACATTTATACTTTCTGGTCTAGGTTAACCCCTCAGTTTCTGCTACAATGAGCCAGTAGAATTATCGATTAAAACCTTAAAGATTGTCCTTTTATACAGGTGAGGTTGACTTTGGCAGTCGCAGTAGAACAACTGATTACACCGGAAATTCACCAACCTGCACGTTATTTGGGTCAGGAGTTAGGCGCGAAACGCAAACCTTGGGAGTCCGCCATTGTGCGTTGGTCGTTGACCTATCCTGAAGTTTATGAGGTGGGAGTCTCTAATTTGGGCCATGTTATTCTCTACAATATTTTAAACACTCAACCTCGGCAATTATGCGATCGCGCCTATCTCCCGGCACCGGACTTTGCTAAAAAATTACGCGACACCCAAACCCCTCTATTTGCTGTTGAGTCCCGTCGCTCTTTAATTGATTTTGATATCTTAGGATTTAGCCTCAGCTACGAATTAGGGGCAACCAATATCCTAGAAATGTTAGATTTGGCTGAAATTCCTTTAACCTGGAAAGAGCGACAAAATTATTCGGTTTGGGCTAATGAAAACGAAGCTACTCAACGCCATTATCCGTTAATTTTTGCGGGAGGACAAACGGCAACTTCTAACCCTGAACCCTACGCTGATTTTTTTGATTTTATTGCTTTAGGAGATGGCGAAGAATTATTACCCGAAATCGGATTAATTATTGAAGAAGGCAATAAAAATAACTTAAATCGAGAAGAAGTTTTATTAGATTTAGCGCAAATTCCAGGGGTCTATGTTCCCCAATTTTATCAGATGGCAGAAGATGGTTCTGTTCATCCCTTACGGGCTGATGTTCCAACTCAAATTTTAAGACGGGTTGCGGCACCAATGCCCGCTTATTCAATTAAATTTGTCCCCTATGTCCAAACAGTTCATGATCGATTAGTGATTGAAGTTCGACGGGGTTGTACAAGGGGATGTCGCTTTTGTCAACCCGGAATGTTAACCCGTCCGGCGCGAGATGTGGAACCGGAAGCGGTGATTCAAACCGTTGAAAAAGGCATGAAAGAAACGGGTTACAATGAATTTTCTTTATTATCTTTGAGTTGTTCCGATTATTTATCCTTACCCTCGGTGGGAATGGAAATTAAAAACCGCCTCAAAGATTACAATGTTAATTTAGCTTTACCGAGTCAACGGGTGGATCGCTTTGATGAAAATATTGCTAATATTATTGGGGGAACTCGACAAAGTGGGTTAACCTTTGCGCCTGAAGCCGGAACTCAACGGATGCGAGATATTATTAATAAAGGGTTAACTAATGAAGAATTATTAAAGGGAGTTAAAACCGCCTTTGAGCAAGGGTGGGATAAAATTAAACTCTATTTTATGATCGGTTTACCCGGAGAAACCGATGCCGATATATTAGGAATAGCCGAAACCGTTGCTTGGTTACAACGAGAATGTTCGGCTCAAGATCGCAGAAAATTAAGCTTTAATTTAACGATTTCTAACTTTACCCCCAAACCTCACACCCCGTTTCAATGGCATTCCGTTTCAACCACAGAATTTGAACGGAAACAAAAATTATTAAGGCATGAATTTCGCCGGATGAAAGGGGTGAAAGCGAATTTTACTGATGTTAGAATATCAGCAATGGAGGATTTTGTCGGTCGAGGCGATCGCCGTTTAGGATCAGTTGTTCGTAGAGCTTGGGAACTCGGCGCGGGAATGGACTCCTGGTGGGAAAGTTTAGATCGGGCGTTTGGTGCTTGGACACAAGCGATAGAAGAAGCGGGTTTAAGTTGGAAATATCGTCAAGTTGAAAGCGGAGAATGGAGTTTAATCCAATCTGTAGAAACCCATGAAAACCCCGTAGAGACGCGCCATGGCGCGTCTCTACAGATGGATCAAACTTTATTAGATCAGCCGTTACCTTGGGATCATATTAATAGTGGGATTGAAAAAGATTGGTTAAAAGCAGATTTAAAACGGGCGTTAGAAGCGGCGACTGTTCCTGATTGTTCTTTTGAGAGTTGTTCCCATTGTGGCGTTTGTGGAACTGATTTTGGTCATAATATTGTCATAGAACCTCCAGCTATTCCTAAATTTTCTGGTGAATTTATTCCCAATTCTCAAAAAGTCCAACGGTTAAGAGTTTGGTTTGGAAAATTAGGGGATATGGCTTTAGTCGGACATTTGGATTTATTAAAATTATTAGATCGGGCGGTTCGTCGTGCTTCACTTCCCCTGGCTTTTACCGCAGGATATCGCCCTAGTCCGCGAATTTCTATTGCTTATGCCTTACCATTAGGGGCAACCAGTAGCGGAGAAATTGTTGATTTTGAATTAACAGAATTTATTGATTTAGAAGAATTTCGCCAAAAATTAGCCGAGGGTTTACCCGAAACAATACCCTTATATTCTATCCAAGATATTCCGGTCAATGCTCCTTCCTTAACGGATGTTGTTAAACAAGCAGAATATCATTTAACCGTGCAGTGGAAATCCGAAACCGGAAATTCACCCCAATGGTTAGAGTGGATTAATAGTGTTAAATCTACATCAGAAATTCTATGGGAAAAAACCACAAAATCAGGGAAAAAGAAATTAATCAATTTACGAGAACAATTACAGGAACTAGACATAATTTCCCCCGAAGGGACAGTGCTGCGTTATGTCGGAACTTGTCTCAATGATGGGACACAACTGCGACCGGAACATATTATTGAGATGTTAGAACAAGTGACTCACCAAGAGTTTCAATTGTTGCACATCCACCGTCAGCAGCTTTTAACCCACGACTAACAAAGTTCTACGGACTGAGAAAATTTGCATTTTATCCAGTGTTATAATACAATTCGGTAAGCCAAGTTTTGTGGCGTAGAGGCGGGTTCGTCCAGATCTAGGCTACAAACCGACAATATTGCTAAACCCACCTGGATTCAGCTAGGGTTGTCAGAATCAAAAAATGCAGGCTGACGCTAAAATAAACTCAATCAAAAGTGTTCATTGAACAAAAGCTACTGCTATCTCTCAACGCTGAGGAAGAAGTAGACCGAAGGGTTATCGACTTACGCCAAAGTCACCTTGATGGCTGACGACAGTTGTATAAAACCCGATCCTCATTTAGAAAGGATGGGAAAACATTGGACAACTCTTTGTCAATTGATAATCAATAGATAGTCAAGAATCAAGGGTTTAGAAAGGTTGAGCTTTGAAACCCCAACCTACTTTTAGGAGTAGCGTACCTGTCCCTTGGGCGGTTGAGAAATCCAGAAACCTTAATGTTGCTGAAAGTTAGGGAAATCAGGAAGAAAGTAGCGGAGTCTCGTGTGGGAACATTCGCTTTCTTGAATAGAACTAGGGGGAAGGTTGTTCCAAGGTTAAGCCTGTAGAGAATCATCTTTGATGGGAATACCGACTGAGAAGGATCTTAATACAGGAAAAAATTGGGTCAATATCCAAAATTATCCTAGGGTTGCAGTAGCTCAAATTCAATTCATTTGATTTGCAATGTGGCATCTGTTTGTGCCAGTATTTGACAATAAAACTTTCTCTGGTATATGTCTTAAGACCAGAACAAAACAAACTTACCTGAAGGGCCTAGGTTTAAGTCCAGTTCAGTGAGGATTAGGGGATATTGTGTAGCTTAGACCGTGCGATCTAAGCTGTACGCTCTAAAAAACTTTTGAGAAGGCGGATACGGTGTGCTGAGTCTGTCAAGAGGGAAACCCCTGTCAAACCCAAGTATCGTTTTAGACAGAAAATGATGAAGGCTAACGGATAACAAATAACCTGCTTTCATTTCAGTTGCCCATAACGGTTTAAGGCTGACGGTTGATGGATTTTTGCGATGGGATTAGGTTAGGTATTAACTGTTATTTTTAAACAATCACTCACCTAATTTCCTCCGGCTTCCTGTCTTCAGTTTTTAGTCTTCCTAAAGGGCGACAATTCGCATTAATAGATTTACTAATCACGTCAATATTGCGAGGTACACGCAACGTAGGTGCCTTCAATATGACTCAGTTTTGAGGGAATTGAATGTCAAAACAAATTATTATCGCAGAACAACAACGCATCGCGGCGGTTTTTTCAGAAGATCAAATTCAAGAACTGGTTGTAGCGACCGGAAATCACCAAGTCAGTGATATTTATCTGGGTATCGTTGAAAATGTCCTACCAGGGATTGATGCAGCATTTGTCAATATTGGAGATCCTGAGCGCAATGGATTTATCCATGTTTCCGATTTAGGGCCATTACGATTAAAACGAACGTCTGGTTCCATCACCGAATTATTAACCCCCCAGCAAAAAGTGCTGGTACAGGTGATGAAGGAACCGACGGGAACTAAAGGCCCCCGGTTAACTGGAAATATTTCCTTACCCGGACGGTATTTAGTGTTAATGCCTTATGGCAGGGGGGTAAATTTATCTCGGCGCATTCGTTCAGAAACAGAACGCAACCGTTTAAGGGCTTTAGCAATTTTAATTAAACCCTCTGGAATGGGGTTATTGGTGCGGACAGAAGCCGAAGGCATGGCTGAAGATGCGATTTTAGAAGATTTAGAAAGTCTGCAAAAACAATGGGAAGTGATTCAACAAGAAGCTCAATCTTCCCGCCCTCCGGCTTTGTTAAATCGAGATAATGACTTTATTCAACGGGTGCTGCGAGATATGTACAGCACCGAAGTTAACCGAATTGTGGTGGATAACAGCCCGGCGGTTAAGCGGGTCAAACAACATTTGATGAATTGGAGCGTCGGAAAAGCGCCTCAAGGGGTCTTAATTGATCACCACCGGGAACGAATTCCGATTTTAGAGTATTTCCGAGTTAATGCAGCCATTCGAGAAGCCTTAAGACCCAGAGTTGATTTACCATCAGGCGGTTATATTATCATTGAACCGACGGAAGCTTTAACGGTGATTGATGTTAACTCTGGCTCCTTTACCCGTTCGGCGACATCACGAGAAACCGTGTTATGGACAAATTGTGAAGCCGCCACGGAAATTGCCCGTCAATTGAGGTTACGCAATATTGCTGGGGTGATTATTGTGGACTTCATTGATATGGATTCCCGGCGAGATCAATTACAAGTCTTGGAACATTTTAATAAAGTTCTCAAAGCCGATAAAGCCCGACCCCAAATTGCTCAATTATCGGAATTAGGGTTAGTAGAATTAACCCGTAAACGCCAAGGCCAAAATATTTATGAGTTGTTTGGGCGAACCTGTGCCACCTGTGGCGGTTTAGGTCATACCGTTCATCTACCGGGAGAAATTGAACTCGAAATCGGAGAACCCCCCGCCGAACGAGTTGTCCTCACCAATAATCGGATTGTTCCGCCACCAGCCAGTAGTGAATCCCCAGAACGACCTAGTTTACGCACTCCGATTTCCCCCTATGAACCCACTTCTCGGGAAGAACCCGAAGTCGTTGAATTTGATGCGTCTAATAATTTCCAAGAGTTAGAACTGCTCAACCATCCCAGTTATCAAGATATTGGAACCAGTAACGCCCGTCGCCGCCGTCGTCGAATTCGGGATATGGATTCGTTAACGCGAGATGAAGAAACCCCCCGGACTTCCCTGCGGATGTCTCCTCCGGTTCAATATGGCGAGTCTCGTTCGGATATGGGGGGATTCAGTGAAGGGTTCTCCGCCCGAAGCGGATTCAGTGAACGCAGTCGTCCCACAAAATCCGAAATTATTAAACCGCCTGTGGAACCCCCGGAAGTTGTTTCGGTGGAAATGACCCCAGAAGAGCAGGAAATGTATGCGTTGATGGGGATTTCTCCCTTGATGCTCTCCCATCAACAGGTGAAAAACCCTCGTTCGGTGATTGTTACCGTTCGTTCCCCTGGGGAAGCCCCCGTGTCTCCCTCAACCCTCATCGATGAAGACTATGACGAACCCGACATTCCTGGGATTTCCATAGGGGTCACAGACCGGATTATTCCTGAACGGACGATTTCTGAACGGATTATTCCTGAACGGACGATTTCTGAACGGATTATCCCCGAACGGTCGATTTCTGAACGGATTATCCCCGAACGGTCGATTTCTGAGCGGATTATTCCCGAACGGACGATTTCTGAACGGATTATCCCCGAACGGTCGATTTCTGAGCGGATTATTCTGGAACGAGAAACACCAGAAGTTGAAGAACCGGAACCCACCCCAGAATTTTCTATTTTGGAAACCGATAATGAGGATTTCTCAGAAGAGTCTTCTGACTCAGACCATGAACCGGGTGAACCCATTATTCGTCGCCGTCGCCGTCGGTCTTCTGCGGTTACAGAGTAAGCTGTCCTTTTCCAACAAACTCAGCGTTGAAATCGCCTCTAAGGGTTAGAGGCTAGGGTGTGGGGGGAACAAAGTGAAGTAGAGAGTATCAATGATGTTATCCTCTCTTCCTGTGTCCCTACACCCCTCTTATTTTTGAACTTCGATAATTTCTGTATCTCCAATTTCTTGATCATGAACCATTAACATTTCATGACCATTTCCTGTTAAACCCACTCGAATTTCATGGCGTCCTGGTGGCAATTCGGGGAGATAATACCAATTTCCATAAATTCGGGTTACTTTTTTGCCATTAATATAAAGATGAGCGTGTCCTTCTTGATAGGAACTCATGGCTTGATTGACATTTTCAGGTGTTAATTTAAAATTCGTTAATTTTAACTCTAAATTCCATCCTTGACGGGCATCAGGATGGACAATTAAATCAACGGTTGGAATGGGTTGACCCGGAGGAATCGTCACGGTTTTATGATGACCAGAAGAGGAATGGTGCTGTTGTTCATCGGCTTGGACAGATAATAGACCCAATCCTGTAAAATGACTCAAAACCATTCCCAATAGTAGAGAAAATCCCAGCACAACGTTTTTGTCTTTTCTCAGATTAAATTGCCAGTTCATGAAATCAAGACCCTATATCAAGAAAGTGTTTTTCCTTTGTTCTGGTCTTGATTTCTCACCCTCATGTTATTCTTGTCAAAAGACAGTTTGTCAAACTTATAGGAAATTCAAAAATGTTAGCTAAAAATCCTTTATCGGGTAGCTAATCACTTTTTACTATCCTCTATTTTCTGTTCCCTGTTCCCTGTTCCCTGTTCCCTGTTCCCTCTTTCCTAAATTTAAGAATAATGAAAAGGAACTGTAATCCAAGGTAAACAAACCCAGAACAGTAACATCCACATCCACCATCCCCAGGTTAAAGTATCAGAATCTTCCGCTAAAATAGCATCGATTCGCTCTCCTAAACGACTACTCCGAATCGAACAACTAAACGATAAATTGCAATAAGTTGGAGATTTAAACGGAGCTTTGGCAAGATATAATAAAGATTCTGCTAACACTAACGGATCGACTTTTTGGGTTGCGTAACGGTCAGCCCGCATTTCTCTTAATAACAGTAATTCTTGCCATAGATTCTCTGTATTGGGTAGCCAAACTGTGAAAGTTTTTAACCAACCTAAAATACAAAACCAAAAGGTATCTCGATAGTTTAAATGAGCTTGTTCATGGGCAATAACGGCTTCTAAATGGAGGTCATCTAAGGTTTCTAATAATCCTCGACTCACCACTAATTCCGGTTGCCAAAACCCAACTTGAGCACTGTAGGGAAAATCATCTTGTAAAATTCGGGCTGTTTTTCCCATCACCACCTGTTGAGACAGACAATCAATTCGGTGTTGAGACTGACACAATTGACTCAGTAACTGAACCCCTGTGAACAGTCCCCAAGCGACAAACCCCACAGCTAGTAAATAACTAAACCAACTCGCTTGGAGTCCTAACATTTCCCCTTTTGTCCCCATCGACAACACCGCCAACGCCGTCATCAACAATACTAACGGAGGACAAACAAATAAAAATAGAGATTTTTGCCAACGTTGATGCCAACTTCTTCCTTGAGGTAAAGGCATCACTCGTAAACCCAGCGCCACTAAGAGTGCTAATAAAATAATCATTAAGTGCATTATTGTTGTCCCTCCCGTTGACGACGAATGGCATCCAGACGTGAGGCAATGGCATCAATTTGTTCTAAACTTGCTGTATCCAAGCTATCGGCAAAAGAAGCCACTACATCAGGATTACCAATCGCTAAAAATCGATTTAAACGATCATAAGCCAAAATAGCCTGCGCTTGTTCACGGGTGACTAAAGATTGCCAATAAAAAGCACGTTCCTGTTTATTACAGGTTAACCAACCTTTATCGGTTAAACGGCGTAAAACTGTTGTGACTGAAGTATAAGCTAATTCTCGATTAGGGTCAGCTAAAATTCGTTCATGAACATCTTTAACCGTGGCAATACCCAAGTCCCAAACGATTTCTAGGATTTCCGTTTCTAATGGGCCGAGAGACAGTTGGCGAGGACGATAATCTGGCAAAGGGGCCATAAGGAATTAAGAGAAATACAACTAATTCGTTAGTTTAGTGGATGATTTGAACAGAAATCAAGGATTGGTGATGTTTCGACATGAAGATCTAATAAAGATACACCTCTCACCCTTTAATTGATCCAAGGGTTTGAGAGGTTTAAGGGTATTAAAATTTGGGATTAATTGATATTACTTTGGCCAACCTTGATCGGCTTGAGACAACACATAAGTCGCAACATCAGCAATTTGTTCTGGTTTTAAACGACCTTTGAAAGCTGGCATGGCATTTTTCCCGTTTGTAACTTGGGCTGTGATTGCCTCAATACTATACATTCCATATTTTTCGAGATCTGCTTTTTGTAAGGTATATTTAGCATTGACTAGATTTTTTCCACCAGCATGACAAGATGCACAATTTGCTGAAAATACTTTACCTCCATTTGCTACATCTCCAGCCAATGCACTAGGAACAACAATTAAAACAGCCACTGCAATCATTAACAAGGCTGAGATTAACTTCTTTTTCATCACTATTCTCCTCTGAGGAAATTAAATCAATCCTTCTATCGTGCAAAACAGATTTCTGGTTGTCAAAAGACAGGCTGTCAAACTTCCAATTTAAAACCGTTTACATCTAGGCTGTGTAAGCTGCATACTACGGCACAAATAAATATTAAAAATTATTAATCAAATCGCTTAATCTGGAGTCGGAGAAATCTGTTTCATGACTTCAATATTAGCTGGCTTAATACTTGATTTTGCTTCTAAATCTTTAACTTGATTGGATTTTAGTTTGTCTAGCCAATTCACTAAAATCGTTTCGACATCATCAATAATCTGTTCTTTATTTAATTCTATGCGTAACTGATCTACAAACTTTTGAGTTAATTGTTTTTGTAACTGCATAGCTATAAAATCAGGGGGTTTATTTTTACCTTCCTCCAGAGATTTTTTAGGGTTTTCTGAAATAGCGATCGCAATTTTTTGGGCTACATTATTAGCAACTTGTTGGGGAAGATGACGAACACCTGGAATTTTATTTAACCCTTTATAAATGGGGGATTTTTGGATGGATTGAGAAACTTGATAATGTACATAAGCTTCTAATTCAGGATGAATACTGGGTAAAACCTGAGTAATTGTAAGTTCAACAATCCGATTAGGAATTCCTGGGGGAACTTGTTGAGTCAGGTCTACAAAATCGAGGGCTTGATAGGAGGAAGCAGGATTACCGATTAAATTTTTAATCGCTCCTTTTTTCACAAAAGATTGAACTTGATTAACGCCTTGATTGACCAAAACTTGAATTAATTCTTGAGCAAAACTATAGATAAATTTTAATTTTAGATAATCAATAGTAGGCTGTAATCTAGGAAAATTAGCTCGATTCAAGTGATAAACGGCTGAAATAAACCGCAAGAACAATAATTTAGGAATTAATAAAAACAAATAATACCATAATTTTAAAATAGCTTCCCTTAATGTCAACTCCGGTTGACGACGACGAAGGGCATAGATCTCCATTAAAAATGTTAAAAAGAATAAGGTAATCCAAGGTAAATCAATCAACCAAAATCGGTTAACAAATTCACCATCTATTCCTAAATGTCGAAAATAAAATAACTGCATTAACTCTTGCATTTCAGCTTCAAAAAATTGAAGTTCAGTTTCCCATCCATATTGTTCTAAGTTTTCAAGGCTCCAAAAAGTGTTAAACGCTTGTTTAGCGGATCGATCTGACCAAATTAACTCTGGGGCTAAAAAATTTAAGAGTTTAATTTGATATAAAAATTTTAAGGTGGGTGTCAGTCGAGTTGTAAATTGGGGATCTCGACCATAAATATGATCAATAATTCGATATTTAATTTCCGTTAATTTCCCTAAATTAGGTTGTAATTGTAAGGGATAATTACGGTCAATCAGTTCTATGCTAATTTGACGAATTTCTTTCAATAAACTCTGAGATTTAGGGTGATTTAATCCGTTGTATTTTAAATTAACCTTTAATTCAGAAACTTTTCTTAAATAGTTTTGGCTAAGTCGATCCGGTTCAACCCCTTTAATCAGGTCATAGGTTAAACTAGGTTCATAAAAAATAATTAAAAATCGAATATTTTGATTAAAAAAAAGTAATTGCTTTTTCCAGGTTTTCTGATTAAAATAAACAGGACTCCAAAACAATTCTAAGGCTTGCTGAAAATTATTAGCCTTGACCTGATTTTGAAAACGTTTTTGAATTTCAGCTAAGGTTCCAGATGAATTAAGAACCGGAAAGGGAGGATTTTTAATGAATAGTTCTACACTGGATGTCTGAATCTGCTCTAAGGCTAGTTTAACTTGTTGAGATTCAATCCCAAATTGATTAATCGTTTTTTCAAGTTGATCAATTTGTTGTAAATATTGATTTTGAGGCGTATTTTCAGATTGTTGTTGATGTTGATCTATTTTTAAATAATATTCCCGAAATTTTATGTAGCTTAAATCAAAAATAACTAAACAGAAATTAGCAGTGACAACTAGAGCTAGAATTCGAGCCGTGAGTAGGGATAAACCACTGGATGGAGAAGATGACAATCGCATTATTAGAATCGCCTAGAATCAATAAAATGAACGCTGTTTTTTAATTTCATGAATTCCCAGTAATAAGGTCGCTACAATTAAAGGAAGAAGATAGTAAATTGCGCGATAAGCCAATAAAGCTCCTAAAACCTCTGCTGGATTTGCTTCTGCGGAAACCAAGGTGAGAACAACGGTTTCAAAGACACCTAAGCCCCCTGGAATACTACTAATCATACTAGCAGTCATTGCCAATAAATAGATACTAAAACAACTGAGATAGGAGGAAGTGCTCCCTGCTGGTAATAATAAATATAAAACACCACCCGCAGCCCCCCAATCGAATAATGCAAAAGCGATTAAGGCTAAGGAAAGGCTAACAGTTGGAAAATTTAATTCCCAGTCTCCCAGTTTCAAGGGTTGATGATTGAAACTACTCCATAATAAATAAAGACTAATAGTGAGGAGAAAGATCATTCCGATGGGACGAACAGAGACAAAAGGTAAATCTAAAATACTAGGAATTTGTAAAGGGGTGATTAGAAAAACAAACCCACAAACACCAAATAATCCCAACCAAAATGTTAAGTTAGCGAAAGCAATCACTTGAGCAATCACACCCGCAGGAACACGCCATCCTGAATAGATTCGATATCGAAGAGCACTGCCTGTTAATATGGATAATCCAATATTATTACTAATAGCATAACTAATAAATGCACCGTAGGCAATTTTGCTATAATGCAGGGGGAAACCGATATAACTAAATGCTAAAACATCATAACCTGTTGTCATTAAATAACTAATTAACATCAGGAAAATTGCACCTGATTGATGAGTTTTAGGAATATTCGATAAACTGCTTAAAACATCTTGAAGAGAATATCGTTCTAGCTTTTGACTAATGGCCCAGATGGAAAGAGCAAATAGAAGAAAGCCAAGAAGAGAAGGCCAAATCTTACGCAGTCGATTCATCTCTGAATTTAACCATGAACTGGTGGACATTGATTCTTAACCTCATGCTGGGGACAAGGGGACAAGGGGACAAGGGGACGGGGGGACAAGGGGACGGGGGGACAAGGGGACAAGGGGACGGGGGGACAAGGGGACGGGAGAATGGGAGAGGGGGGGAGTAATAGTTAAGGGTTAATATGGCGATGCCTTTTGTAGATCAGGAGGTGAAATACCTAATACTAACGTTTCATACAGTTCGGTTTTTGGGTTGCCATTTTTGAATGCCCTAGAGATCAATAGATAGTTTTGCTCTAGGGAGGGAATGAAAACCAAAAGATTACTTAATTTGGGCTAAATAGTTTTGGAAGTCTTGAACCCGTTGCTGAGTTACTTTTGTTAAGCAAGTGGTTAGGAATAAAGATTCTGCCGAACCTCCTAAAACTTCACTAGATTCAAAACGGCAGGTTTTGTCTCGGAATGAAATCCAAGCTCGTTGAGCTTCAATTAAGCGTTGTTTTCGTTCAGGTGACAGTTGACCGATTAGGGTTTGGTAATTTTGATTGAGCTTTTTATCCGCTAATACATATTGATCGGATGCACACTTTTTCATTTCTAAATTTGTTCCATTCGGATTACACTGAATATTTTGAGCAATCACAATTGGGACTGTTGCCCAACTTGGATCGACACCAAACAAAAAATTCACCATTAAAAGCAATAGAAAAAAACCGGGTAATAATCGTCGCATATTTTTTTAATAAACTCTGATTTAAGGACAAAGAACATTAGATCTATTCAACAATCCCTTCCGGTTTAAATCCCTTAAAACTTAATACGCTGTCGGTGGTTGGCAACGGATTGGACAATGCCAATGGCAATCCAATTACTCAGTAAGGAAGACCGACCATAACTTAAAAACGGTAAGGGAATTCCAGTGACAGGTGCGATACCAATATTCATGCCAATATTAACAAACACCTGAAACAACAGCATACATAGCACTCCAATCGTAATTAAAGACCCGAAGGAATCTTTAGCCGTTTGAGCAATAATGACTAAACGTAAACAGACAAACCAAAATAGAGCTAATACAGCAATACAACCAATAAAACCCAATTCTTCCCCAACGGCTGAAAAAATAAAGTCTGTATGTTGTTCAGGAATAAAATTCAATTGAGTTTGAGTCCCTTGATACAGTCCCCGACCATACAATTGTCCTGCACCAATTGCAATTCGAGACTGAATTAAATGATAACCACTTCCTAACGGATCTTGCTCAGGATTTAAAAATCCAATCAGCCGCATTTTTTGATAGTCTTGCAGGACATTCCATAAAATATGGCTTAACTGTCCCGCTCCTAAATTCGCTAATAAAGCCAGAGGGCCTGTCAACCATCTCAAGGGAAGACTCCACCACCCCACAAAACCCATCAAGATCGCCCAAACAATTCCCACCGGGAGAGAAACATTAAATACAATGGCTGTAATCACTGGAGACACCAGCAAAATTAACCACCCCGGATGAATATTGCCCCAATACATCATGCCAACGGTAATCGCACCAAACACTAAGGAAGTTCCTAAGTTCGGTTCAATAAAAACCAATCCCCAAGGAACCGCAGCAATTCCTAAAATCCGAACCATATCCCCTAAATTTGGCGTTTTTAACTCTTGAAGTAAAGCCGCCAAGGTAATAATAATTCCGACTTTGGCAAATTCTGAGGGTTGGACATGAAACCCCGCAATATTAATCCAGCGTTGCGCTCCTAATGCCGTTGTTCCAATGATTTGTACCGCAATCAAAGACAAATTGGTAACGCCATAAATCACCCATCTCCACTTAATCAGACGTTCATAACGACATCGAGAAAAAATGAGAGCTAAGATTAAACCCACCCCTCCAGTTACCCAATGTTGCCACCAATCCGTTAACCCTTGGTTTAATTCCACACTGCGGATCATAATTCCCGCAAACAAGGTGAGAGCAATGCAACTCGCCATTAACAACCAATCGACTTCAGCCCAAGCATAAAATCGTGAACTCCGGCGACTTCCCACTCGGATTTTTTGAAACATAGTTTTTTAGTGCAACTTTTCTTAACTCATTTATTGGGTTCATACAGGTATTCAAAGCCATTTCCGTCAGGATCACGACCATAAAAAGAGGCTGTACCATCTCGATGTTCATGAATCGCCGTCACCGGAATTCCTTGGGCTTTTAACGCTTGATAGGCGTTTTCCATCTCACTGCGTTCATTAAACACAAAGCCAAAATGGGGGCCGGCTTGATCATAACCAGGACTCAGTAATGCTAATCCATCTTCACCTGCTTTTAAATAAGCCCAGTCCGCATCTTTCCAAACCAGATCCATGCCTAAGTTTTGATAAAACTGAGCGGATGAGTCAATATCGTTGACACAAATAGCAACATGGCCTAAACGTTTCAGGTTCATCATGGGTACAATTAACGTCTCTACGACTTTCTATTGTAGGGAATTAGTTACTGGATGCTGGAGCCGAAGGTCGGGGTTCAGGAACCTCCGTTGCGGGTGCTGATTTGGTTGAAGGTTGGGTTTCTAACGCTTTCGGCTCAGGGGGTTCACCCGACTTGGCAGGAGCAAGATTTCCTCCGGCTTGTTTTTGAATTTGATCTTTATAAACCGCCGGAGCTAAATCAACTGCTTTAGCAAATAAAGGTTCAGCTTCTTCGGTATTTCCTTGTTCTTTTAAAACCAATGCTTTTGCATAAACGGGGCGAAAATCTTGGTCGTTATTTTTAATGGCTTCATCGTAAATTGCTAGGGCTTCATCATAGCGTTTATCTTCAGCATAAACCTGCCCTAAAATTAATTGTACCGACATTTCATCAATCGTACCCGGTGCAGTTTGATTGACATTTGCGGCAGATTTAAGCGTATCTTGTAATAATCCAATTGCCGCTTCAGGACGTTTTTGTTCTAAGAAAAGGTTCACTAACCCTTGTAATGCTTGAATATCTCCAGGTTGACTCGCTAAAATCGTGCGATAGGTTTGAGCCGCGCCTTCTTGATCTCCAGTATAGGCTTTAGCCTGTGCTAAAAGAACACTGTAACGTGTATCTTCCGGGTGTTTTTTTGACAGTTTCTCTAAAGGTTCAATCACATCTTTAATCTCGGCTTGCTTAAAGCGAATAAGCTCTAATTTAGCTTGCAATAAACCTTTCAAAGCCGTTTCGTTATCTGGCTCTCGCTGCAATACTAACTCATAACCACGAGCTTGTGCTTGTAAATCGGATTGTTTACCCGTTGGAGTTGATTGCGTGGGTGTTGGAGCAGGTTGTCGTTTGGACTGATTGTTTTCCACAATCCCACTAATCAGTGGCCCCATAGAAAATCCCACAAAGGCGATTACAGCTAACACTAAAACTACACCAATAAACCCACGACGTTTATCTACCATGAAACTCAATCCTGAACTGATTAGGCCAACTTCCTTGCAGCTAATATCGTAACAGAAGCCAGAGATTCCCACTTAACTTTATTTTCTACAAACTCAGTCGTTCAGGCACAAAGCCTACGGATTTGTCCGATCAGCCTGTGGATTCAGTACAATAGGTAGGTTAGTGCGAAACGTTCCTGCTAAAGTCTAGGGTCAAACTCGAAACGTAAGCAGGGAAATAGGTGTAGACAATTGGTAAAACGGAAAGTTAAACCCACCAATAAATCCAATCAAGCCTATTTTAACTTTGAAAATGTGACCTTAATGGAAGGTCAATCTCGAAGTCAATGGTACAGATTACCGAACCCTCAAAGTACGGTATCCAATTCCAAAGAGATAAGGCAATTCCCACAGTGTCAGACTGATTATCAAAACGCTGAAGCTGGGAATAACGGGAAAATCGGGTAAAGTCAATACTTGATAATTTCTCTAGCCAATTGCCCATGATGAACGAAAGTAAATGTCCGTCTTGAACCGTCGTGACTATTAAGTAGTGAAATTGACTTGTTACACTGCGTTCAAAAGAACAAGGGGAAAAGATAGAGGAATCAACTTTCCATCTATAAAAGGTAAGTATCTTAACCTAATACTTACAAAGACTTCCAAAGTACCCCGGCGGATAGGACACATCTAAAGGCAATAAACCCATTTTCAAGGAACGTTAAAACCCCTCATATACTCCTACAGTGGTCGAATACTGTCAGGTAGCCACAAATCCAAGGCGTATGTTATGAGGGCCAGAGATGGAGTCAGAAGCTAAAGCCTAAATGTAATGTTTAGGATATGCCGATAGATTCCGGTTTGGTTGTTAGGTAAGGTTGTTATTAGCAGTACAAACGGTGAAAACGAGTTTTAAGACTACGGAAGCATGGAATACTGTAAATTGGGCGAAAGTCCAAAGAAAAGTATTTAAGCTGCAAAAGCGAATTTACCAGGCATCATTATCGGGACAAAATGCGAAAGCTCGGAAGCTCCAAAAACTTCTAGTTAAGTCATACTACGCCAAACTCTTAGCAGTTAGAAGGGTAACTCAAGACAATCAAGGCAAGAAAACAGCCGGGGTTGATGGAATCAAATCTATCACACCCAAACAACGACTAGAACTTGCCCAAAACCTGAGTAAATACCAAAAGGCAAAACCACTCCGTAGGAAATGGATACCCAAACCCAACGGTGAGGAAAGACCTTTAGGAATCCCAACTATAAACGATAGGGTTAGGCAAGCCTTGGTGAAATCTGCATTAGAACCACAATGGGAAGCCAGATTCGAGGGTGAAAGCTACGGGTTTAGACCCGGACGTTCAGCCCATGACGCAATGTCACGAATTTTCCAAAGTATCAATCAAGGTGAATATTACATCCTAGATGCTGACATCTCGAAATGTTTTGACCAGATTAACCCTGAATACCTACTGTCCAAAATTGATTGTCCATCAACTATAAAAGCACAAATCAGACAATGGTTAAAAGCTGGAGTGATGGATAACGGCATATTTGAAGCAACAGAGGCAGGCACTCCGCAAGGAGGAGTCATCAGTCCTTTACTTGCCAACATCGCACTGGATGGAATGATTAGGTCTGTTGAACAGAAATTCCCTAAAAAGAAAAGCACTGTTCAAGCCAAAGTTATTAGATATGCCGATGATTTCATTGTGGTAAGCCCACAATTAGAAGTCATTCAACAATGCCAAATTGCCATAGAAGAATGGCTAAAACCCATCGGGTTAGAACTGAAACCAGCTAAAACTCGGATATGTCATACATTAAGAGAAATCGAAATAAATGATGAAAAGGTAAAACCAGGATTCGACTTTCTGGGTTGGAACTTTCGACAATATCCAGTTGGCAAACACCATTCTGGTAAATCAAGTGGAGGAAGAAAATTATTAGGATTCAAAACCTTAATAAAACCCAGCAAGAAGGCAATCAAAGCTCACGCGGACAAGATGAAGGAAGTGATTAAAACACACAAAACTGCACCTCAATACGCACTAATCAAAAACCTAAATCCTGTTATAAGAGGATGGTGTAATTATCACTCCAAAGTTGTTTCCAAAGAAACATTCTCCTCTTTAGACCACATCACATGGCAAAGATTAAGAGCATGGACAGTCAGCAGATGCGGTAAAGCAAGTTACGGGAAACTGAAAAATTACTTCAGAAATAATGGTAAGAAAACATGGAGTTTTGAAACCAAAGATGGTTTTAAATTATTAACCCATGCAGAAACACCTATTACCCGTCATGTAACCGTAAAACCTGAAGCATCACCTTATGACGGAAACTGGACTTATTGGAGTACAAGAAAAGGAACATCTTATGATGTTCCCAAACGAGTAGCATTTTTGCTTAAAAAGCAGAAATGCAAATGTAACTTCTGTGGGCAATACTTTACCCCAGAAGATATTACAGAAATCGACCATATCATCTCAACGTCATTAGGCGGAAAAGATGAATATAAAAATCTGCAATTATTACATCGCCATTGTCACGATATTAAAACGGCAACAGATGGGTCTTATAACCCAAAAGAAACCGGATGCTCTGATGATAACAGTCAACTAGACTAGGAGCCGTGTGCGGTGAAAGTCGCAAGCACGGTTCTGAATGGGAGTTGGGGGTTGGAAAGCCCCCCTCGACCCCTAATACTCAAGATCAATTGTGATGGCAGCCTTCAAGCACTTAACTTGAGATGACAACATTTTCTGACAGGATAAACAATAGGCTACGGCTTTAGGGTAGGCACAAATCAACCTAGGTTGTTTGTTAACAACAACGATCTAGGTCAAAGTATCTTTACTGCTTCCTATTCCTCAAGAAGGGGTGCAAATGTTGAAATGTCCTGATAGTGTTGATCCGTGACTTAAGTTTAGTGTCAAACTTTTACCTTTCCTCAAATCATTAGGAAAGATAGGTTGGTTTGCCATGTCCTCGATCCCACAAGGGATGTGTCTCCGCTAAGAGGTTTTATGAGTCCTTCTCCCAATCGATCCTCTCAATCTAAACGTTCTTCCCGCTCAAGTCCAGTTAATGAGCCAGCCGTGAATATGTCTAAAGATATCCATTTGGATGCCCCTCACGAGAGTGAACGTGTCATCCCTGAAGCGTTAAAAGAAATACCACCAGAACCAGAGAGTCCTGACCCAACACCCCAAGATGGTGCATTGGATCAGCCTGAAATGATTGAATCCGAAGAAGAAACAGAGGAAGAATCTTCTGAATCTTCTGAGTCCTCTGACTCTGTAGAACGTCTCTGGCAACATCCAATTCCACCACCTAGCGAAGCTCGCCAGTATCGTGCTATTGGATTAGTTCATGGCCGATATATTGCTTCTGCGGATCAGTTTACCCAAGGAACCTTACTCACCAGTGAAGGAAAACTTCTGGATGCGGTGTTATTAGGTCGAGTCATGAGTTTAGTGAAAAAACATATTGACTTAGATCAAGATCATCTTTGGGTGGTTTATCCTCGGACACGTCAACAAGAAGGGAATTTACACGTTCAAATTATGGGGGTTTGGGAACCTGAAACCCTCCGATCTGATGAATCTGAAATTTCTGATGAATCTTCACCCGAAATAAAAGATTCTGCATCGGTTTCTGAGGAATCAAAATTAGCAGAATCTGGGAATAAAACTGAAGCCTTACCGGACGTTCAACAAGGCTATTTTTCCATTCGAGGTGAGGTTGTTTATCAATCTCAAGAAGTTGAGAAATATGTCATTGTTAAAATTCGCCAAGCTCCTCGTAAAGATAATGATAAACCCAAGTTTTTCAAACTGAAACTGATGGGAATTGCTGGAATGAGAGCCGTTGGTCATTTCTGGGATTTACACGTTCAGTTACAGGAAGATTATTTGGTCATCCAAGAAAGTCATGATATCGGCTTTCTTCCTACTAAAAAGCGCAAACCTCCCTTTCAAAAAGGTGGCCCCAGAAGACAACCCGGTCAGGGTTACTCCAATACGGGCTCTCGTCCTCCCTATAAGCCTAAATTCCAATCGGATGCGCCTCCGCCTCCTCCCCGTCGAGAACCCCTTGCTAAACCGTTAAAACGGAAAGCTGCATCAGAAGAAAGTTAAAGCTATTAGTCGTTTTTTTAACAATTAATATGAATTGAAATTCCCCAGAGCTACAAGCTAGGGGAGTTTCAATTAAACCAACAGAGCATTTAATCAATATTAAGTAGGTAGGCTAAATTCAACGTAAAATAGACGGGCCTCAAAAGCTGGCTCGACCTAGATCACATCTTGTGTTTATTTATGCCCACCTACTTAAAACATTGATTTCTCTCCCTATTCTCACTTCAAACCCATCTGTTTTAATCGGGTTTCAACAAACTTTTTCCCTTGTTTTTCCCCATCTTGAATCAACCGATTAATCATCTCTGGAGAGCGATCTAATTTACTTTCATAATTCAATATTTTAGCTAAATCTTCAGACATTTCAATCATAGGAATATGGTAATCTCGGTCAGGATCATCAGGAAAAGATTTAGGAATTTTCATCGGTTCTTTCACATCAATTTTAGCGAGAAATTCCTCGTTAAATGCCCCCCTTAAAAAGAGATTATTGAGATTTTCGATTTCACCAAGGCTTTGAAATAAAGAGAGGTTTCCCTCTAATTCATTACGACGATCAGCAATATCATCGGGTTCTGTAGGAATCTTATCCCTAGTTGTGGGATTGATTTTAATCACCCAAATTTCCTGGGGAAGATTGGCAATTCCCACAAAATTGCTTTTAATCAAAGAATCAATCGGTGGATTATCGGAAAAAAGTCCGTCCCAATAAGCCATTTCTTCAATAGAAACAGCCGGGAAAAGGTTCGGTACGCAAGCAGAAGCCAAGATATGTTCGAGTTTAATGGCTTCGCGATAGGAGTTGAATTTATGTAATCTCCCTGTGAGGATATTACAAGCGCCAATCAGTAAAATTGGGGGTTCGGGTTGCATACCCCAAGTCGCTAATTCCGAGAAATCAATATGGGCTGCGAGTAATTCCTCAAAATCAGTAAATCGACTGCGTAAACCTTGGGTCGCAAAGGAAAACCAAGCTTTAACAATCGGTGAATAAGGACTTAAATTGTACTGAGGAATTTTCCCTTTGCTGACCCATTCCAGAGTTTTAATTGCAGAATCGTTGAAAAACTTTTCTTGAGCGGTTTGGGCTGTATTATCGTCCCAAAAGTCGATCAGTCGTTTCCAAATAATATCATCTTCTTTTTTCAGGGCGTACCAAATCAGAAAAGCACAGATCGCGCCTCCAGAAGTTCCACTTAAGCTGACAATATTAAAATAATCCTGAATCTTGTTTTCAAATAGGGCTTTGAAGACACCCGCCGTGAAAGCGGTTTGGCTTCCTCCTCCCTGACAAGCGATCGCAATTTTGGGCTTCATAATAGAATTTATTCTAAAGGTTTTCGGACTAATGGGTTCAAGGTTGGATCAGTTTAACTTGATCAAAACAAGTATATCTGATTCATTACAATTAAAGCGTTTTGTCAAAACTAATGATCTACTTGTCCCATCCCATCAACGTATTTGATCCTTGTTTAACCATTTCTTGAATTTCTACAAGATTAGCGATCGCCATTTAACAAAACCTTAACTTAAAATCCGGTTAAATGCTGAATGGCTTAACTTGTTAAACCTTAATTGAATTCATTTTGGAATTATTATTAAGTTATTATAATCATTTTTCTCAAATCATTTTGTTTTTTAAAAGATTGTCAGGGAATCTTGATATTTTATTGAAAATAATTATCAAATAGTTGACGACAGCATGGGGGTTCTGGTATATTTAGAAAATACCGCTCAAGGGTTTATTGTGTCTATTTGCTAAAACAGAGGCTAAAACCCTTATTATTTCGTAAAATATCTGGATTTCCTGACTCAATTTCTGCTCTACGATTCATCAATTTTGGGGGTAAATCCTTAAGCGACGGAGAGGGGTATTGACAAAATTACTAATTTATGCAATTAGAGAGGAATGGAAGAGGTGATTTTAAAATAACTGGGTGTTTCCGGGTTTAACTAGGGTGAAGTTTCATTTAATCTAAACTAATTTGAGAACCCCAAATATTCTGAGGAAGAAATGATCGATCTAAGGGAATAGAAGCAACGGGTTCTGTGAGGGTAAAGGTTCCTGATTCAATCCATTTTTTTAACTCTTGGGCAATTTCACGAGAACGGGAAATACTCGCTACAGGTGCAGTTCTGACCATTTTTCCCTCAATAGAAATTTTGCCTTTTTTCAGTTGACTATAGGAAACTAAACCAAAGGTGGGACGAACCCGTCGAGGGATGGCAAAATCCACTACGGGTGCAACAATATCTTGATCAGAAACTGCACAACGAGCAATCACATCTTCATTCAAAACGGGTAAAGGAATCCCCACACCTAACATTAATGAAGGGCCATAATTTTTAAAATAGCAACCCCTAACCCAATAAGGATTCATTTGTTTTGCATCTCCAATTAACGCTAACGTTGCAGCAGGGCCGATGGGGGTGCGATTGTCTAGGCGTTTTTGCAGGGGAAAATGTTGGGTTCCTTCCCAAGTAATATAGCCAATTCCGCCTCCTAAAAAAATCCGAGTCCCAATTCCAATTACTTGTAAATCAGGATCATTAATTAAGGGAGAAATTGCACCCGGATTAGAATAAACTGCATTTCCTAAATAGGGTTGGAGGGGGCCTAAATAAGTATAAAGGGGGCGATCGCCACCATTAACTCCGACAATAAAATTTTGATAGAGATTGCGAGGATTGAATAAATAAAATTGGTTAATGGTATCACGGGTAATTGTAGTTTCAAAAGAACTCCGGGGATAACAATCAGAAACCACTCCTGATGCTCTGAGATGCACCGATTTTCCCCCAATTAAATCTTCAATCACATGACCCCCCCCTTGTTCATTTCCCTCTTCCCCATCTTCCATCATTTGACTCGCGCCCAGATATAAATCAACGGAACCAAATCCACTATAGGCAAGAACCCCATTTAACCAACAGGTTTTAATATTAATCGGGGGATCGGTATGACCTAAATTAATCACCGCGCCAGAGGCTTCCATCGGTTCAAAAGTTCCTGTGGTAATGACATCAACCTCTTGAGCAATTTGGGGAATAGTATCGGGGGTGACTTTGGCTTTCAATTCCTCCACAGTCCAAACAACAGCACGATTTTGAAGAATTTTATCGTTAATTTCAGCTATAGTTTTCATTAAATTTTGACACCCCTTTAATTCTATTGTTTATGTTTCGTCGTTTTCAATTGTCGGAAATTATTGTTTCCAGTGATCCAGAATATCTCGAATTAGGATTTCTTGCACTAAAACTTGTCCCACAACCGTTAACGGTAAGGCTAAAAGTAAACCCAGAAAGCCAAAAAAGGTAAGAAAAAAGCCTTGGGAGAGTAACGTAATTGCAGGTAAGAGGGAAACTTGTTGCGCCATAAGATAGGGCATTAAAAAATTGCTTTCCGCTTGTTGAATCAGAAAATATAAAATAAAAACAAACCCGGCTTTCCAAGGATCTTCTAATAAAGCAATCGCCATCGGAGGAATCACACTCAAAGTCGGCCCAATATTGGGAATTAAGTTGAGCAATCCTGCTAATATGGCATTGGCAAAGGCTAACGGAACTTGTAAGACTAAAAGCCCTGCTAAACTACAAACCGCCACAACACTCATATCAATTAAAGCTCCAACAACCCATAGTCCTAACGCTATTTCACATTGATCTAAAATCCCATTCAGGCGTTGACGGTAAAAGGAAGGGATGAGTTGAATAAATGCTCTGCGATAAGCTACAGGATCAGCTAATAGCATGATTGTTAAAACTAGAATTAATAAAAAGCCGAGAAGTCCTCCTAATGTATTTCCCACGAAAGCCCCAACGCCTCCTATTAAAGGATTTCCGATGCGTTGTAACTGTTGAATCAGGGCATTAATTTGTAAATCGACTTGAAATAAATTTTGCCAAAATTCCCCTGGAAGTTGGGTTTCTAGGTAATTAATCCAAAGATTTAGCCGTTGTAATCCTCGTTCTAACCCTCTAGGAACCCGTGTAGCGAGTTCTTGTAATTGGTCAAATAAAGGCGGAACAACTAACAAGAATATCGTTATAAACCCTAAAATTAGTAAACTAATTGAGAAGAATACCGCCCAAGAGCGTTTAATTCCAAAGCGTTGTATCCATCGAGCTAATTTATTCAGGGCGGTTGCTAAAACAATCGCAGCAAAAACAAGTAATAAAGCTTGTCGAACTTGCCAAAGGATATAGATGGCACAGAGAATTGCGCTAAAACCGAACCATTGCCCTAGTGTCACAGGATAAACACCGATGAGATGAAATTCTGATCTATTATGATCGATTTAAGTCTTAAGAATATCAATTATCTGTTAAAATTAAGCGATCGCTCATTCTGAAGGGAACAGTCAGTAAATTTTCAATCCGTTTCCCGACGTTCCCTTTTGCGATTCTTTACCCTTCTATTCCGGTTGTTGAGAATGTTGTCTCATCCGCCAACTAAATAAAACGGCTAGAATAACCGAAGGTAAGCAAACCGCAATAGCTGCAAGAATTGAGGATTCAGGAATCGAAAGCAAGGGGCCAACGAATTTGATCACAACCGATAGTCCCAGGGACAAAAGTAGAACTTTGAGTAGAAATGTTATTTTGTTATCCATACAGGGCATTTTATAAAGGGTGAGGGTGCGATGGCGTAGCCGCCGCCTGTCGGCATCGCAACTAGGCAGAAACCCGGTTTCTCAACAAAAAATCTGGATAGAATTACTAAAATCTGGGTGAGAAACTCGGTGTCTTGGGTTTTGTGCGATCGCCAATTCATAGTTTACTTGAGAAATACCAATGCAAAACCAAGATCCAAAATTATTAGAAAAAATTCGTCAACAGTTTGACTCAGCCCCCTATCCTAGAATTCCCTTAGAACACTCCCCTAAAACCGATTATGAGTTGCTATTTATCCACAATTTAGTCACGCCTTATTATTTAAAATATCAGAAAGTTATTAATACAGAAGGAAAAGTTATTTTAGATGCAGGCTGTGGAAGCGGATATAAATCCTTAATGTTAGCAGAAGCCAATCCAGGGGCTAAAATTGTAGGGATTGATATTTCTGAACAATCTATTGAACTGGCTCGTCAACGTTTAAAATTTCATGGGTTTGATAATACAGAATTTTATGTTTTACCGATAGAAAACTTACCAGAAATTGGGTATGAGTTTGATTATATTAATGCAGATGAGGTGCTTTATCTATGCCCAAATTTATTCAATGCAATGCAAGGGATCAAACAAGTTTTAAAACCCCAAGGTATTATTCGGGCTAATGTACATAGTTTATATCAAAGGGTCGGTTATTTTAGGGCGCAATCTCTGTTTAAACTCATGGGAGTCATGGATGAAACTTCTCAAGAATTGAAGGTTGAGATCGCTAGAGAAACAATAGAATCCATCAAAGATGAAGTGGTACTCAAGACACAAACTTGGAATAGTCCAGATTATAAAAATGACGAATGGTTGCTGGTTAATTATTTACTTCAAGGGGATAAAGGCTATACAATCCCAGAGGTTTTTGCGGTTTTGAAGGCAACTGATTTACAATTGATCAGTATGGTAAAATGGCGACAATGGCAGTTACTAGATTTATTTAAAGATCCTGATAACTTACCTGCGTTTCTAGCCTTGAGTTTATCCGAAATTTCTATCGAGGAACAGCTACATTTATTTGAGTTAATTAACCCCGTGCATCGGTTATTAGATTTTTGGTGTGGTCATTGTGAGCAAGAATTGATTCTCCCGGTGTCTGAATGGGCTGAAGTTGATTGGCAAACGGCACGGGTTCATTTACATCCCCAACTCAGAATGACTCAAGCTAAAGCAGACTTAATTGAATGTATTCAGACCCATAGACCTTATGAAATTAGCCAATATGTGAAGCTACCCACTCGCATACCCATCACCCTTGAAAGCAGTCGAGCCGCCTGTTTACTGCCGTTATGGGATGGAGAACAAACGGTAATCTCTCTGGCAGAACGGTGGCAACAAATTTATCCTATTGATCCTATTACCCTAGAACCGATTACTGTCCAGAGGGCACTGCAACAGATCAAAGAAGTCCTTATCACCCTGGATGCCTTTCTGTATTTGCTTCTGGAGCATTCCGGGTGAAATAAAAAAAATTTTTGTAGGGGTGATATGAAAGGTTGAGAGAGTGGGTAAGTTAGAACTACCAGATAAAAAGTTAAACATCCCCCCAAGAGGAGAAAAACCTATGAAGACCGAATTTAAAGCAAAATTCCTGCAATACGTTGCTAATAGAAAAAAAGAAGAAGGTTTCACCTTAATTGAATTGTTAGTTGTTATTATCATTATCGGTATTTTGGCTGCGATCGCTCTGCCTTCCTTCCTCAGCCAAGCCAACAAAGCTAAACAATCTGAAGGAAAACAATACATTTCTTCGATTAACAAAGGCCAGCAAGCTGTTTATGCAGAAACGAGCCAGTTTGGAACCAGTGTTGATCAATTAGGTTTAGGTCTAAAAACAGCAACTAATAATTACACTTACACTGTTAGTAACACTACTGCTGCCCCTGCAACGGCTCAAGCCACTCCCGTTAGCGGTCTGAAAGCCTATGCTGGTTCAGTCTTCTTGATTTCTGCTGGTGAAGCGAATACAACTAGCACGGTGTTGTGTGAAAGTAAAACAACCTCTATTACTGCCTTTGATAGTGTATCAATTTGTGATGGTATCAACTGGACATTTGTTAAATAGTTGATAACTCTAATATGGTTTGAAAACTGGTGTTTAGTACCATTATATTCGTCAACTCAGATTAGGTAGCGTCAAAAACGCTACCTATTTTGTTCCTCGATCTTTTTGAAATTTTCGCATTACAATGGGCTTATGTTAGAAGAGTGCAACGTGGAAAGTTTCAGGGTTAAAAATTTAGGCTATGAATCTCTGGTCAAGGGAGATTATAGTAAAGCAGCTAATTTCTATGAACAGAAGATTACTACAGAACCTGACATTAAAACTAACTATTGGTATCTAGGTTTAGTTTTTCTGTTACAGGGACAAGAAACCGAAGCTCAAACCACTTGGCTGATCGGGATGGGAGATGGAGAAGCAGAAGATATAGAAATTTGGACAGTTGAATTAAATCAAGTTTTAGAGAATGAAGCACAACGAAGAGAAACCTTAGAGGACTATTCTGTAGCTTGGGCAATTCGGCAACATATTCGAGAGCTTAACCCTTCCGATATTATCAATCTCTTTCATCTGATTGAACTTTCGATTCATTTGAAGATGGATGTTGGCGAAGAACTAACTTCTTTAGGGTTGATTGATCTTTTAAATGAAGAACCAGCGAGTGAAGTAGATACTCAGCAGTTACTTGAACTATTGCCTAAAATTCTCGATTATATTCCTCTACATCCGGCAACATTAACATTGACTGAGGCTTGTTTAGCCCATATCCCCAACCCCAATGATTTAATTCCGATTTTGCTCAAATTTGTTTATGACACAGCCTATCTTAGGGGTCAACAAAGATGGGCAATTAAGTTTATTGAGTTAGGATTACGCATTGCTCCCTTAGAACCTGAACTTTTACGAGCTATTTCTTCATTCTATGCAGAGATTAGTGAACATACTAAAGCAATTGAATCCGCTAAATTAGCTTATTCTTTAGTTACGCACTTGCCCGAAAAAATCTTTGATAATCACATGATTTTACGAGGCTTGATGAGTGCAGGTGGCTATTGGGAGGAAGCAGCTTCAAGAATTAAAGAGCATAAACATCTCATTGAAAAGTTACTTGAAGAATATCCAACTAATCTGGGTTCAGGTGCTCACATTCTTCGTTTATATAATGCAACATTCTTTTTCAATTATATTCAGGATAAGCCTAAAGAAAATGCCCAACTTCGTAACCGTTTGTCACGATTCTGCCAAACTAATATTGAAATTGACTGCGCTGAAGAAGTGGAGCGATATCGTCAGGGAGTCAGATCAACTTCTCGACAACACGCATCTAAAAAGCTAAAAATTGGATATATTTCCCATTGCTTAAGAAAACATTCGGTTGGCTGGTTAGCACGAGGATTATTTCAATATCATAATCGAGAAAATTTTGAGCTTTATGCTTATATTATTGGGCCAAAAGAAACATCGGATTCCTTAGAAGGTTGGTATATTAATCAGGTTTCAAAGGCGTATAAAGTAGGACTAGGAGGTTTAGAAGTTGCAGAACAAATCTATAAAGATGAGATTGATATTTTAGTTGATCTTGATAGTATCACCTTAAATAGCACGTGTGGATTTATGTCTCTCAAGCCTGCTCCCATTCAAGTGACTTGGCTGGGTTGGGACGCATCAGGAGTACCTGCTATAGATTATTTTATTGCTGATCCTTATGTTTTACCAGAGTCTGCACAGGAATACTATCAAGAAACAATTTGGCGTCTTCCTCAAACCTATATTGCTATTGATGGATTTGATGTAGGGGTTCCTACTCTGAGACGGGATCAATTAAATATTCCAACGGATGCAGTGGTTTTTTATAGTGGTCAACGGGGATTTAAACATAATCCTCAAACCGCACATTTACACATGAAAATTATTAAGGAAGTACCCAATAGCTACTTTATTATTAAAGGTTGGGGCTCTGAGGAATCATTAAACAGATTCTTCATTGATATTGCAGAACAGGAAGGTGTGAATCCAGATCGCTTGCGATTTTTACCCGGAGTGGCAACAGAAGAAATCCATCGTGCTAATTTAGGTATTGTAGATGTTGTCTTGGATACTTATCCTTATAATGGTGCAACAACAACAATGGAAACCTTGTGGATGGGAATTCCTTTAGTTGCACGAGTGGGTGAACAGTTTTCGAGTCGCAATAGCTACGGAATGATGATCAATGCCGGGATTACCGAAGGGATTGCCTGGACAGATGAAGAATATTTAGATTGGGGTATTAAGTTAGGAACTGATGAACATTTGCGGCAAAATATTTCCTGGAAATTGAAAAAAAATCGGCAAACTGCACCTTTGTGGAATGCTAAACAATTTACACTTGAAATGGAAAAAGCTTATGAACAAATGTGGCAACGATATTTAGACAGCCATTAGTGGACAAAAACCCTGCTATACTTAGATCTATTCATCTAAAATTGCCAGTTTAAACAATCCAGAGAATAGCAGGGGAGTTGGTCAGCTTTACTTTCTGCGATCGCTGTTTGGTCTTCATTTTCTAATTGAATCCGACCCAAAAGTCTAGGAAGTAAAACTGGCCATTGGTTAGAATTTCCTTGACCAATCAACGTAATTTCTAAGTGTTCCGATCCAAGAGAAACTTCCCCCTCCATTAAAAGATCCATTACCACACTCGATAAAATTAAATTAGCTTCTTCATCCGTTTTATTTCGATTATCCAGTAATAATGTGATGTCCAGAGCATCCGGGTGATTGGCGAGGGTTTGAAGTATCGGTTTTAGCTCTAAACTTAAAGAGAGTTCAGGTTGAGACCAATCGGGGAAAATAACAAGATTAATTTTCCTTAAAGGTAAATTAATCGTTTGCTCTAAGGACTGCTGAGAAGTTTCAAAAAAACCATTTTTGGCGTTTTGATATGCAGAAATCGTTTCTAAAAATCGTAATGCTGTCGGAACTGGGCTGTAATGATTGATAGCCCACTGGCGTCCTTCAGTAGAAATTTGCTCTAAAATATTGGGTTCACTGATAATTCGATCAATCGTGTCTTGTGGATGTTCTAAATCAATCCCAATATAATGTCGCCAATTTTCGGGGATCACAGGCAGATCAATACCATATTTATCAAAGTCTACATGGAAAGTAACACATCCAGCAGCCAAAGATTCCCAAAATCTCCAACTATCCCACCATTCTACTAAGAATTCTCCTGAGTTATTATAGGGAATAACACAGCCTGCAAAACCAGCACAAGCCACTGATTCTTTTAATCGCTTGTAATATTGAGGATGATGCCTTTTTCCTGTTTGTTCCCACTGCAAGGCATGGTAGCTATCAGAAGGCGGTTGATCAAATTGATCAATCCGATCATCAATATTAAGAATTCCTTGAAAGAGAGGAAGAATCTGTTGTTTTGAGATCCGTCGGACGGGATTTTCAAAAACCAATAATCCGCTATTTAAAAATGAAAACCCAGCTTCAAATTTGAACCAACTTCTCGTTGTTATTATCTGATCTTGCTCTACTCTAAAGTTAAAGATGATAAGCTGTTGTGTATTTAAACTGTGATTATAGCATTACCTTTGTTTTTAAGTTTACGTCCCCATTTAATAGATAACTGTCCTTCATTTAAAAGCTGATGTAATAAACACTCTAGCTCATCAACTGATTTAAAGAGTCGATGAGCTATATATTCTTTAGCTGAATGCCAGACTAATTCAATTAAATTATAATCTGGACTATATGCTGGAAGAAATTCTAAATAGACATTCGGCATTTCTGCTTTAATTTTTTCTAGGTACTCTTCTTTTTTGTGAAAACTTGCATTGTCAAGAATAATCAGGATCTTAGCTCCTTTTTCTACAAATTCTTCTGCTTGATTTCCCGCTAATACCCATTCATAAATTAGCTCTTGATAAAAACTTTTTAACACTTGATAAAAATTATCTGCATTTCCTTTATCCAGAAATTCTACAAATCTTTTTTTATCCGAGTACCTCAATCCTCCCATCACATTAACTCTTCCTTTCCTCCTGTCTCCTCTAATCTGTTTCCTCTTCCCTTTTTTACACCAATTCTTTCTTTTTATCACTCTTAAATTAAATCCACTTTCATCCCAAAACCATACCTGTAATTGTTCTGGACTTTCTTTTGCTATTTTCAAATATTCTTCTATTTTATCTTTAAATAATTTTCTTTTTTCTGGATCTCTTTTCTCTTCTAAGCTATACTTTGCCCACAAATAAACATACTTTTTTTCCTTTAATATCTTTCTCACTTGTGAACTACTTAATTTGATTCCTGTGATTTGTTCTAAATAAGTTGCCAATCTTTCTCCTGTCCATCTCCCAAATTCATATCCTAATTCTTCCGGTTCTTTTTCTACTGTTTCTAATAATATCTCTATATATTTGTCTGTGGCTTTTCTATAATTTCCTTTCATTCTTTCATCTTTTAGGCTTTCTAATTTGTCAGGGTCTCCATGTACACACCAATAACATACTTTGTTTAATGAGCAGCCCAAAAACTTGGCAATTTCACTTTGCTTTTTACCATCATTTAGCAATAATAAAATCAAGATTCTTTCTCGGATTTGTCCATTTTCTTCCTCTTTCAATCTTTTCTGTAGTTTCTCTACTTGCTTTTCATTTAAATGATTTTTAGCAGGCATCTTTTGATTGATTTTTCTAAACTTGGTTTTTCATTATACCCTATTTAGATGCTTAACAGCTTAGAAGACTGTCGTTCTTGAAATTGAGGGTAGTCTTGAGTTTGTTCAATGATGCGGTTTGACAAACCAAAAACCCAAGAAACGCAGTTTTCAGGATGTTTTGACCTTTGATTATAGTGAGTTCTAAATCGTAGGTCAAACTGTTCTAATGGTGGATTCCAAATGGTTAAACCATCCATCTCATCTAGGTAAACTGTTATGTATTGTCTACCTGGCTGAAAAAAGTTTTCAGGAAAATCACCTTTACTATTGAGCCATTTTGTATCTAAGACAACAATAGAGCAGTCATCAGCAGTGATCTCAGGGTTATGCTCAAACAAATATTCATCAGGATGCTCAGAAAGTTTCCAATAATTAATATTAGAATAAAAAGGTATTCCTAGTTCTTTAAATCCTTCTGCTAAACAAATACTTAAATGGGAAAAGCTGTCTTCATAAAGGTAAAAAAATACAGGTCGCTTTAAAATCAAGTGTTGATTGATGTTCATCAGAAAACTCCTCATTGATGAATAAATTTTAAGGTTGATTATGATCAATCATCAGTTTTCAATGGCAAGGATAAATTTCTGACTTGGGTTAAAGAATAAGAACTGAGCTTTTCTCCCTGAACTTGGAGCAAAGCTTCTTGATTTTCATGTTCTAAGATAATTCGACCTTGCAGACGAGAATGTAAAGCTGACCACTGGACTGAACTGATGTTCCCGATGAAAGCAATAGTTAAACTTTCATCAAGCTCTACATTTTCTTCCATCAGTAGATTCATAATCACACTAGATAAGGTTAAATCCGCCTCTTCATCTGTTAGAGGGTGATGATCAATCAGTAATGTAATCTGATGCTTGTTCGGATGAGAGGCAATTTCTCGAATCACATCTGCTAATTCAGCATATAGTATTTCTTCAGGCTGATTCCAATCTGGAAAAATAATAAGATTTGTTGTTTTTAAGGGTAAACGCAGCAACGTTGCATTGATTAACGCCTGACTCACAACATTCCCCATATTTGACCATGAAAACTTTTTCGATTGTTGTAGCCCAGCCTGAATTAATTTCTGACGAACTAGGGGTTTTTGCACCTCACAAAGAGCATTAGCGAGTTCATTAATATCATCGTCATTGACGTAAATTGCAGCTTCTCCAGCAACTTCTGGAAGTGAAGCATTGGGACAAGTAATTACTGGACAACCGCAAGCTAAAGCTTCTGCTACAGGCATTCCAAACCCTTCGTATTTGGAGGGGTAAACCAGTGCCGTTGCTCCTGAATAAGCGAGTCTGAGTTCATCATCGGAGAGTTGTAGGGGATGAACAACACAACCTGAAGTAAAAGCTCGGTACTCTTCAGCCAGTAGATAGCCACTACCTGTTGTCACAATGTCAAAGCCTTGTTTACTTTGGAGTTGGGAAAAAGCTTGAAAAAATAAAATGGCATTTTTATAGTTACTGCCTGCTCCCACTAGGAGAAAGTAAGGTTTTTGAATTCCATACTTAATTTTAAATTGATGAATTTCTTCGGCTGTTGCTGGAGAAAAAAGACTTGAAATACCGCAGTAAGCAACAGTTACAGGTGCATTAATCTCTGGAAAATATTTGACCAAATCAGTTGCTGTATTTTCTGAAATCGCTATATAAGCTGACCCATGACGGATGCCATGATGTTTTTCTCGCCACATCGGCTCGTTAAGATTTCCACCCAAAACTTCAGGAATCATGTCATAAGCCATAAATACTGAGGGGGTTGAAATGGGAGTCGTGTAGTAAGTTGAGATAAATAAGTCTGCTCCTTCTTCATCACAAACCTGCTGAAGAATTTGCCGATCATTAGCGGTGTTTGCATAGTCATAAGCAGGGATTGTCCGATACCAAAGCCCAGGTATTTTGGGGATAGTTCCGTTGCGATCTAAAATTACGAGATGACGACCAAAACCGTTATTGGCCCATTCCTCAAATAAGGAACGCCAAACCCGGGCAATTCCGGTATTATACATTTGGAAAAACACACCATCAATCAAGATTTTAGGTGATAATTGTTCGTAATGTGAAGGTAAAATTTTTGAACCTTCAAGCTTCCGAAATTTCCAAGTTTCTGTCTGACGGTCTCTATAAACAATCGGAGTTATACCATAGGCTGTTGCAGTATTGACTTGAGTTTGATCTTGTACCCAAGCAAAATACTCCCGCAGAAATACAGGAAATTGAGTGGCGGATTGTAAATTCTGCCATTGTGCTAGTGCATTTTGATAGCCATAATATTCTTCTTTAAATTGCAATTGTTCTGGCATAATATAGGCAAAATGTTGAAAGACTAAGCCTTTTTGTTCAGTTTCATGATGTAAAAAGGGATTAATACCTGCTACATTTTGCTGTTGACCATCGGGTAAAGTTTCTACTAAAATCGGCGGTTCATGGGCAGCCCAAACCATTCCTGGTTTAAATCGCCAAGTTCTTAACCAATCTTGTTGAGGATTTTGTGTATAGCAATTACGAGTGCTGATCAGTAAATTTTCTCCCACAAAATACCAACACCAGTAAAACGCTGCGGTTTTTTCAGGATGATTAACAAAGGTTTGACGAGCGGCATGGATTTGTTCTACTGTCCAGAGTTCATCTACATCAATTTGCCACAATAAACATTCTTCTTGGATATTAGAAAGAGGAGCATTCACCATTTCTCGCTTGCCATCCCAAACAATATCTTTAGGTTGGCGGTAAATCGTGATATTTTCTGGATATTGTTGAGCGAGTTGATCTAAATACTCTGACGTTCCATCTTTACTTCGTCCATGATCATGAAACTGATCTGTTAGTTTACCTCCCAGTTTTAAGCTCCAAGAAGTATCATGTTTTAAGTCAGCAACTCCTTCAATAATATGCCAGTGCCATTGACAACTTAATTTATTAAAAATATCAATATGGTATCGGATAAACGGTTGCCCATTTAGAACAATGGTAAAGAAATGAATCGGTAGTTGTGGGAAAGCAATATAATTTTCATAGAAAGAGTTAGAGCCAGTAACCTGTTCACCAATATCCCCGTTGACTTGGATGCGATGACACTCGTAACCATTTTGAATCAACAGATCAAAAGTTGTTTGAGCATTACGATTTAATCCTTCGAGCATTTTTTGAGAAATTTCAAATTGGATAAATTGAATCGACTGATTTTTTAATAATTCAGTAGCACCCAGCAGAACATCACTTTCTGCACCTTCTACATCAATTTTTAAATAATCTATAGATTGGATATTATTTTCTTCACAGAAAGAGTCGAGAGTAATAGCTTCTAAAATTTCTGTTTTAACAATAGGAACATATTCTGTACTTTTATTGGGATCAGGCATTTGAGGAGATCCAATGCTATTCCATACTGAATATTCATCAGAAAATTCATTAAACTCAATAGGTTGATTATTAGAAAATATTACTTTTTGGTAAACAGAAGCATTATCACATTTATTTTCTTGTAATCGGTTTTGCAAGGTTTGAAAAGTGTTAGAAGTGGGTTCAAATGAATAAACTTTTCCTGAATTCCCTACAAGTTGACTCAATAATATAGAATAATCTCCAATATTAGCTCCAACATCAAAAACAGTCATTCCTGAAGTTACTAGGTTTTTAACGAGCTTTTGTTCAGATTGCTCAGTTTCAAAAGAAAATGTGTTTTTTCTAAAAATAGCGTATCCATTACGAAGGTTAATATTTTGATTAACTAATGTATATTGGGGATCAGAAAGAAGCCTATGATAATTAGTATAATTTTTAAAAGTATTAATATCATCTAATAAAATTAATTTAGCACCGTATACTTCTTGTAATTCACTAACTCCTGTAAATTCTGAACCATCAATTAAAACAACATCAAAAAAATCAATATTATTAGTTTGTTTAATTTTTGCTATCCCATTCGTTTCCACCTGAGAAGCTTTAATATATTCGATATCTTGTTGAAGCCAACCCAAAACTTGCTCTAAAGGATAATAATTTAACCCAGATTGTTGTTGATTATAAAATTCAATAACATCTGTCTGATCAGGAAATTTCTCTAGTGAAACAGAAGATACATTATAACATTTAACAAACTCGTCTTTTTCATATCTATTCTTTAATTGTTCAAACCGTATTTGAGAAACTTCCATACAAAATAAATTCGGTCGGCTTGGGTTATTCCGAATTCCTTTAACAAAGGCTTCTGTGCTGCCTTCTCCCGATGATGAACCGATTTCTAAAATATATTTTATATTTTCTTCTTGAGCAATTCTTTGAATATAATCATAAAATTCATCATTTTTAATTTCAGGAGAAATTATGGAATTTAAACTCGAACTCTGCTCAGACATTATTTGATCCTCGAAACTAAAATAAGTTATCTTTTTCAATTAGTAATACTAATGAATCTATTAATATTACTAATTTTATGTAGATTAATTGGCTTAAGATAATCAGAAAAAATTGAGCTTTCTTAGTCTAAATACTACTAAGTTAATGCTTAGATTCAGTGAAAGTTACTGTACTCCTATAATACCCGATATAATCCCATAAACGATCAGGTTTCTTTTAATGCAAATTCAACTCATTGCCTATGACAAGCTTGTACTATATTATATAGGCTCTATTCAACGCTCCTAAGTTTGACTATGGATGATCAACGCTTTATTCAAGAACTACCCCGTTTATATGAACAATGGGGAACTGTCTTTGTCCACCCGCAATATAAACGGTTTCAGCAGTTGCTTAACCTCGCTTCAGAGCAGTTTCCCCAGAATTTGCTCCCGTTACTCAACTGTGCGGTTGCTAGTCTGGAACCCAATGAAATTTATTGTGAGATTGGAACACAACAGGGTTTAACATTGATTGGTGCGCTTTTGAATCAACCAGAAGCTATTGCCTATGCTATTAATGACAATCCTGATTTTACACCAAAAGGTGAAGGTTTAGAACAGTTATTTAAAAATTTACATCAGTTTAACCTGGAGGAACAGGTTTGTTTTTATAACCAAGATGTAGAAGAATTTTTATTAGAACTGCGACAACTGGAAACGGAGATTAAAATAGGAGTTTATGTTGTCCAGAGTTCGACCGATTATCGTTCTACTTTATTAGCTTTATTATTAGCTAAACCCCTTTTATCGGATTCAGCTTTAATTATTGTTGATCATGGAAATATTAGTTTTGTTCAGCAAGCAATCTGGGATTTTCTAGCCTCTTTTCCACAAGCAAAACTGTTTCCAGAATTGTCTATTTTAGTAAATTGTCATCTCCCTGATCAAATTCAAGTCTTAAGTTGGAATCAGAAAAGAACGTTTAATTATTCAGTGCAAATATTTCAAGCACAACGTCAAGATTCTGTCATCCAAGGAATTCTTGAATTAGCAGAACAAAAACCCACAAACGAACAGTTACAACAAATTTATCAACAAGGGATAACTGCTCATCAAAACCAACAGTTGGATTTAGCTGAAAATCACTATAAATTATTGCTTAGATGGCAAGAAGAAAACACCGAAGTTTGGGTTAATTTAGGAATTTTATATTACCAAAAAGAAAATTATTTTCAATCTATCTTAATATTATCTCATGTTTTAAACCAAGATCAAACTAATAATTTAGCTTATTATTATTTAGGAATGAGTTATGAAAAATTGAATCAAGTTGAACAAGCGATCGCAGCTTACCAAAAAACAATCGAATTAAAACCCGATCATATTGATGCTTATAATAACTTAGGAAATCTCTTAACGCAACAAGGGCAATTTGCAGAAGCAGAAACAATTTATCGTCAAGCCATAGAGATTAACCCTAATCATTTTTGTAGTTACCTGAATTTAGGCAATTTATTTTTATTGCAAAATCAATTTCAATTCGCTAAAGCAACCTATCAAAAAGGTTTAAGGATTATTCCAGATCAGCCTGATATTCTGCATAACTTAGCTCTAACGGATGAAATTGAAAAAAATCCGATTTCTTATTATCGTAGTTTTGGCGATCGCTTGTACCAATTAGGCAATTATGAAGCAGCGATCACAGAATATCAAAAAATCCTAAATTTGCAAGTAGGAGATGTTGATCTTTATGAAAAACTCAATCACTGTTACTGGCAACTCAATCAACCGAATGATGCCATAGATATCTTGAAAATTGGAACAAAAATATATCCTGATTTTGCTCCCCTTCACTTTACATTAATTATGAACCTTCTTTATCAAGGAAGAACAGAAGAAGCTGTTAAACAAGCGGAAATCGCCTCAGAATGCTTACCCAAAGATTATACCTTTACCCTGCTTAAAAATCTCATAGTACCGATGTTGTACCACTCTATTGAGGAAATCAACAATTATCGAGATCGGTTTAATCAAGGATTACAAAATTTAATTGCAACCACAGATTTAACTAATCCTGAAACGGTAGATCAAGCATTTTTAGGAATGGGACGATTTACCAACTTTTATTTAGGGTATCAAGCGAGAAATGTGATTGAAGAACAAAAAATTTATGGCAATTTTCTGCATCAAATTATGTGCTTAAAATATCCTCAGTGGGTTCAACCGCTAACCCTACCAACAGTTAAGGATAAAATTCGAGTGGGATATGTTTCTAGTTATTTGCATTGTTATAGTGGTTCACTGTGGTTAATTGGTTGGTTACGCTATGCTAACCGGAATCAGTTTGAAATTTACGCTTATTATACCGGGAATTCTCCTGATCCTGTTACGGAACAATTTAGACAATATAGCCATCAATTTTATCATATTCCTAACAATTTTGAAGCCGTTTGTGAACAAATTATTAAGGATCAACTGCATATTTTAGTTTATCCCGAAATTGGGATGAACCCCCCAACAATGGAACTCGCCACCTTACGTTTAGCACCCATTCAATGCACCGCTTGGGGTCATCCCGTCACATCAGGACTCCCAACCATTGATTATTTCCTATCAAGTCAATTAATGGAACCGGAAAATGCACAGGAACATTATTCAGAAACCTTAATTTTATTACCTAATATTGGGGTTGCTTATCCAAAACCTCAAGATATTCCACCGTTAGTTAAAACTCGATCAGACTATAATCTACCCGAAGATGCGGTGATTTATTTATGTTGTCAAGCTCCCTTTAAATATCTTCCCCAATATGATTATATTTTACCTAAAATAGCACTCAAAGTTCCGAACGCTAAGTTTTTATTTTTCCGAGGAACATTACTTAATGAACGCTTAAATCAAACTTTTTCCAACTATGGCTTAAATTATCAGGATTATTGTTTACATCGAAAAGTTGACGAACGCTTTGATTATTTAATGTTAAACCAACTTTCGGATGTGTTTTTAGATACCTTTACTTGGTCGGGAGGAAATACCTCTTTAGAAGCGATCGCTTGTTATTTACCCATTGTAACCTGTCCTGGGGAATTTATGCGAGGTCGCCATGCGGATAGTTTTCTAAAAATGATAGGTTTAACAGAAACTATTGCCAAAAATGAAGCAGAATATCTTGAAATTGCGGTCAAATTAGGGTTAGATTGTATAGGACGTGAAACAATTTCTCAACAGATGAGTGAACGCCAACATCTTCTGTTTGATGATCAAGTTTGTGTGACGGCTTTAGAAGAATTTTATCAAGCTGTCATTAAGGCTAGACTTTCATAAAAAATTGGTGTTCTTTCTGAATTTCGTTGAATTTCATTATGGACTTGAGCGATTGTTAATTCCAACTGTCCTAAACGTTCTAACTCAATTTCAATATCCGTCGCTAGTTCCCGAATTTTACTCGCTGACATTGGCTTCATAAACACATTCTCCTGTTGTTAAAACCCTTTCTCGAAAGTGAGGTTCTAAGTCTTCTAGGGGTTTTAAATCTACCCATCGGGATGTTAAATTATTAGCGATCGCAACGGCTGTAAAATAATCCTTTTTTGGCACTCCTTCTACCGCTAAATCAATATCAGAGTTTTCATGAAATTTTCCTCGAACTAAAGAACCAAACAAAATAACTTTTTTAATAGAAAATTGTTCTATTAATACTTTAACAATCCCTTGAACTTCTGTTCTGGCTTGTTCCGTTCTAATTTGATCTTCTAACTGTTGCTGTTTTTGCTGTTTTCTCCAGTAATCTAAATGTTTCATGACGGGATTTATTTTTGATTTCCCTGTTTTAATTGAGTTAACAACTGTTGATAATCTTGCCGATCAGGATATAATTTTATCAAGGTTTCTAATGGTTCAATTGCTCCTTGAATATTATTTTTTTCTAGTCTAACCTTCACTAAACCTTCCAAAGCTGTTGGGTTATTCGGTTCTCGTTTGAGTACAGTTTCATAACCGTTTTCTTGCTTTTGTAATAAAGCGGTTGCAGATTGTTCTTCTGTGGTTTGAGTTGGTTGGGGTTCAGGTTCAAATACACCTTTAAACACTTTTCCTAATCCAAATATGGTAGAACCAAAAAAAGCAAGCATTGATAAGATCATAATGACTTTTTGTACCTGCTTAGAGCGTTCCATTCGGCGCATACGATCTGCCCCATATTGCCTTTCTAAGGATTCCTTCTCAACGGGATTCATGGCTAATACCTTCCTCAGATTCTTGATTAGTTGGCTTGAATAGCACCTATTTTGAGAATACCCTGTTTGTTCTCAAAATTGATCAGAACTAGATTCGGGTAATTCGCCGAACTGTTGACGGTAACGGTTTAGCAACGTTTCTAACTCTTGGGAACGCTGTTGAGCTTCTTCGGTTTGGCGTTGAGCTTCTTCGGCTTGGCGTTGAGCTTCCTCGGCTTGGCGTTGAGCTTCCTCGGCTTGACGTTGGGCTTGTTCGGCTTTGTGGGCGGATAATTCATCGGGTGTAGGCAGAATTTCACCTTCTGAAGTTGCCCATCTTAACCAGACCGTTTCAACTGTCTTGTAAACACCTGACCATCGCACTAAGGATAACCCTAATTGTTGACTGAATAATTGATTAAAGTGATCAGGAAAAATAGGTTCATAACTGCCATTAATTAACGTAAATCCTGCCCAATCATCGGGATTAAAGGGATCATACCAAAAATATTCAGGAACCCGAACTTGATTTTGATAGATCAATTTTTTGTTGGTTTTATCTTCTGATGCGGTACTTTGTGATAATAATTCAATAATCACATCGGGGGCTTTTCCTTCTTCCCAAACGACCCAACTTTTTCGTTCTTTTTTGGGAACGCCTAATACGGCAAAAAAATCAGGGCCTTTGAAGTCTTGGTTCCGCACTTGGGCTAAACTAAAATAGAGGAACATATTTCCCCCAACATAACCATCTTCTCGTTGTTCTAACCAAGGAATTAACTGATCAATCAGTAAATCCATTTGCAGTTTATGGCGTTGAGTTTCCATCGGGACTCCATCGTCACAAGGTAGTTCATCTTGCGTGGGCGGTAATATTATCCCATTTAGGAGTGTTTCTTGGGGTGGTGACATAGCTCTCAATTAATCAATAGATTAATGATTTTAGAGATATTCTATCATAGCAATCTACCATAATGGTAAGTGGACTAACCATTCAAGTTACAACACAGATTATAAAACCCTACAATGCTTAATTTTTTCTAGGGTGGCTTTCATTAATTCTGTTGTTTGACCGGATACCGTAAAAACTAACGCTTCTCGATAGATTCTTTGGGCAGAATTGCTGTTTAAATTTGCCGCACCACTGGAAACTGTTATCGCAGCATGGGCACAACGCACGGCTAATTCTATCGCCCAGGCGCGGAGTTTATATTTTTGTGAAGTATTCAGAGTTTGAGGATGATTTTGAGCCGAAAATATTTGAGAGCGACATTGATTGAGTTCTTGATTTAAAGAATTAAAGGCATCTTGAATAACGTAAAATTTTGTTTTTTGAAAGGCTGTTTCTACAATATCTAATCCGGCTCTTGCACAGCCTAATACTAAAAAACTAGCTTGTAGAACTTTGGCTTGATCATTGTCTTGTATCCAGCCAACGGGATGAATAGAAACGACTTTTTCTGCTGGTAAAAACCATTGGGTAAAGGTTGCTGTTACGGTATTAGTGGAAGTCATGCCGCAAAGGGACAGGGGAGGACTTAATGCTATCGTACTTTCTCCTATTTTTTGTTCGCAAAAGGGGACTAACCCCCAAACAGATTGACCATCCGGTAATATTGCAGCAACTACAAATTCTTCAAAAATTCCCCATCCTGTTATCCAAGGAACAAAGCCATTAAGTTGATATCCTCCTGGTCTGGGAATAGCAATAATTGAGGGATTTCCTAATCGTCTTAAATGGGAAAAACCGACTCCAATTTTAGCAATTCCATGACTTATTCGGGGTAAATAATCTGCTTGTAATTGAGTATTAGAGCTTTGAATTAACATCCCAGCAACACTTTGATGTTGAGTTTGCAAAAAGGCTAAGGCACCTGAATAACGGGCGATTAATTCTTGAAATTTAAAAAAGGTTTCTGCGTCGAGTTGTCGTCCTCCCCAACCCTGGGGAATTCTTAATCCTAAAACCCCTAATTCTCCTAATTCCTTAAAGGCTTGATTCAGGGCTTTTGAACATTCATCTATTTGATTAGCCTGGGGGTAAATCTTTTGTTTTAAATAGGATTCTGTTTGTTGTAGCAGTTCAGACACAATATATTGAGTTTAGGGTAAAATTATAACGGTTTTTAATAAGAGTGAACTGTTCGAGGTGGAAATCGGGTTTTTGGGAAAAAGCCCATGCCTTGTTCCTCAATGCACAAATTTTGCTTTTTGTCAATCCCCCTGTTTCTCAGGCAATCATTTTTGTCCAAAATTCGCGCATCGCAGGGTAGCAATTGGCAGCGAAACTCAAAAGATTTTACGAAAGAATCATGGTTTCAGACTTAATTTTGGGCTATAGACACAATAAACCCTTGGAGGGTGTTTTTCACACTATACCAGAACCGCGATCATCTCGTCAACTTTTTGAGAAATATTTTTAATAAAATATCAGGATTCCCTGACAATCTTTTAAAAAACAAAAGTATTTTTAGAAACCTATTAGATAAAGTTAACATAAAAACCCAAAACCCGGTTTTTTCCAGGGAGTGAAGTTAGATAAGCTTTGAATTTTTAATTAATAGATTTCCAAACCAAGGACTAATTAATAAGATCAATAACATTCGGGTCATTTGCATCGCTAATACAATTCCAGAGTCTCCCCCCAGTTGAATTACGGTTGCAATCATAGCTGTAATTCCTCCCGGTGTGGAACCTAATATAGCAGTCATGGTATCGACTTGGGTGATTTCATGGAAGATATAACCCGCGCCTAAACAAAATAAAATTAATAGTAGAACTAAAATGATTTCAATTAAAACAGCTTTCCAAAGTGTTTTAGCATTGTTCCAGTCAAACTTTAACCCTATAGAAAACCCCACAAACAATAGCCCAATGGTAAAGATTAAAGGGGGCATTTGAATACAATAGGGCAGTATCCAAAATAGAATTAAGCTGACCAAAAAAGGCCCAAAAAACAACGAAGAGGGGAGGCGAAATTTCTCTCCTAAAACAATCCCTAATCCACCACAACTCGCTAACAGAAAAAAGTTTAAAAGGGGAGGTAATACGGATATATTGGGAGTTGAGATAGACAAAACAGAATGAACAGTCCCATCCCCTGCAAACCAGTAACCCACAATGGTGGGAACAATAACAGCTACTAATAAAATTCGTAGATATTGTAACAGGGCAACGGCGATCGCATCGGCTCCCATTGCCTCACTCATAGCAATTAAACTGTAACTCGCCCCAGGAACACAACTGAGGAACCCCGTCGCCCGATCAAGATTACCCCAACGCCCTAATAAATAGCCATTTAAGACACTCATTCCCCCAGTGATCACAATACAGATTATCAGGGGAAAAGCGTAAGTTTTCATTAACCCTAGGGTATGCAAGGAAAACCCTGTAGCCGTAGCGATCGCAACAATAGCCTGACCTACGATAAAAAATATCGGGGGTAGGGGCTGGGGTTTTCCTCGAAACACGGCATAAAGAATGCCCGCCACCATCGGGCCAATCAGCCATCCCACAGGAAAGTGCAACCCGTTGAATAAATAGCCGACCCCCACAGCCAGCATCAACTGAGGTAAAAGTTGGACAAGTTGGGACAAAGTTCGAGAGAATTCTTGCCTCAAGTGTGTCAGGGTATTTTGATAGTCTATATTCATCGACGAGAACCGATCACTCGGATTAGGATTTAGGCTAAGAAACCGCAATAGTCTTGAGAGTGGTTAAGGCTTCGTCAACGTGACGCTGAAACTCTAGCATCGAATCAAACAGATGTCGCACCACACCGTCTTTATCAATAATGTATGTCACACGACCGGGGAGAATCCACAGTGCGGCTGGAACACCATAGAGTTGACGAACTTTATTTCCAGTATCACTCAACAAAATAAACGGAAGATTGTATTTTTTGACAAACTGTTGATGAGATTGGGTACTATCGGAACTAATCCCAATCACTTCTGCACCCGCATCTTTAAAGACTTGATAGCTATCTCGAAAGCCACAGGCTTCCGCCGTACAGCCCGGAGTATCATCTTTGGGATAAAAGTAGAGGACAACGGATTTTTTTCCTTGGAAGTCCTTAAGGCTAACTGATTCGCCCGTTTGCGAAGTCAAGGTGAAATCAGGAGCCATATCTCCGACTTTAACGGCCATAGTGGTGATAACCCTGTATGATTTGATGAAATGTTAACGTTTGTTATGATAGCGCGGAGAGACTAACTCGGCTACCCAAGGAGGATTTTTCAGGGAGAATTTAACAAATTGAGATTCTACGTTAACATTTTAACTCACAATTACCCTTTTTTCCATGAAAACATTATTGATTTATCCTGAATTTCCTCCTACTTTTTGGTCGTATGAAAAAATTCTGGAATTAGTTAATCGCAAAGTCTTATTACCTCCTTTAGGATTAATTACAGTGGCGGCAATTTTGCCTCAAACTTGGGAATTTAAACTGGTTGATCGCAATATTACCTCTGTGAGTGAAGCGGATTGGGATTGGGCAGAATTAGTCATTCTTTCAGGAATGATTGTTCAAAAATCCGATTTTATCGCTCAAATTCAAGAAGCGAAAAGACGAGGAAAATTAGTGGCTGTTGGTGGCCCCTACCCCACGTCTGTTCCCCATGAAATTGAAACCGCCGGAGCAGATTTTCTGATTTTAGATGAAGGGGAAATCACCCTTCCGATGTTTGTTGAAGCGATTGAACGGGGGGAAACATCCGGGGTATTTCGTACCCCAGAAAAACCCAGTGTCACCTTAACGCCTATTCCCCGTTACGACTTATTAGAATTGGATGCTTATGATTCCATGTCGGTACAGTTTTCACGGGGATGTCCGTTTCAATGTGAATTTTGTGACATTATTGTGCTTTATGGTCGCAAACCCCGCACCAAAACCCCTGAACAATTATTAAAAGAATTAGATTATCTCTATGAACTGGGATGGCGACGAGGGGTGTTCATGGTGGATGATAATTTTATTGGCAATAAACGCAATGTCAAATTATTGTTAAAAGCCTTAAAAATTTGGCAAGCCGAACATCAATATCCCTTCCGGTTTAATACAGAAGCTTCCGTAGACTTAGCGGATGATGCTGAATTAATGGATTTGATGGTAGAGTGTAATTTTGATGCGGTATTTTTAGGCATTGAAACCCCCGATACCAGTAGCTTAGAACTGACTAAAAAATATCAAAATAACCGCAGTCCCTTATTAGAAGCCGTTGATAAAATTATCCGGGCTGGTTTACGTCCGATGGCGGGATTTATTCTAGGGTTTGATGGCGAAAAACCCGGTGCTGGTTCTCGAATTATTGACTTTGTGGAACAAGCTGCCATTCCAACGGCTTTATTTAGTATGTTACAAGCCTTACCGAATACGGCACTATGGACTCGTTTAGAAAAAGAAGGACGGTTAATTAATCCCAAAAAGTTTGATATTAACCAAACCACTTTAATTAACTTTATTCCCACTCGTCCCGTTGAAGAAATTGCTGAAGAATATATTGAAACCTTTTGGCAACTTTATGATCCTGAACGGTATTTAGAACGCACCTATCGCTGTTTCTTAAAGTTAGGCGCACCTAAATGTCATCCTCCGGGTAAAATACCGAGTTTTATTGATTTAAAAGCCTTAGCCACTGTGATTTGGCGACAAGGATTTAAACGCAAAACCCGTTGGAAATTTTGGCAATATTTGTTCAGTATTATCAAACATAATCCCGCCGTTTGGGATCATTATTTAACCTTATGCGCCCATAATGAGCATTTCTTAGAATATCGGCAAATTGTCAAAACCGAAATTGAACAACAGTTAGCTGAATATAAAGCTCAAAAAGCTCAACTGCAAACTCAAGTTCCAGCTTAGGAGATTCGGTAAAATTTAGCTCTAATTTTATTGGGGGTGTGTAAGCTAGACTTATACTCCCCTTCAAACTTGAAAAATTTATTGGAGATAAAACAGGTAATAATAACCGCTTTTTTGGAAGAATAAGAATTTTTTCATATTTTCTTTAAAATTTATTTATTGTTTTATTAATTTTTTCTGATTTTGCTACATATAGCACCAAAATATTTCAATCTTATGGTAGGTTTCAGGGGAAAGTTATCTGCCAAAAGGCAGATCTTTTAACTAGGTTGTATTCTAAGAGGTTTAATAATGCCGATCACTAAGCGATGTCTTGCCGAGTTTATCGGAACATTTTGGCTCGTTTTTGGAGGGTGTGGATCTGCTGTTTTTGCGGCTCAATTTCCAGACGTAACTAATCCGCTTGGTATTGGATTTACCGGGGTTGCCTTTGCGTTTGGTTTAACCGTTTTAACGATGGCCTATGCCATTGGTCATATTTCCGGTTGCCATCTCAACCCTGCGGTTTCCTTCGGATTATGGGCGGGTAAACGCTTCTCTGGAGGGCAAGAGTTAGCCTTTTATATTGGCTCTCAAGTTGCGGGTGCAATTGTAGCCTCTTTAGTGCTTTATCTAATCGTGAGTGGCAAAGCGGGATTTGATGCAGCAGCCTTTAAGAGTGGCTCTAACCCCTTTGCAACCAATGGATATGGAGACCATTCTCCCGGCGGTTACGGGTTATTTTCAGCCCTATTGCATGAATTTGTGTTGACATTTATGTTCTTGATGGTGATTATGGGATCAACCGATCGCCGCGCCCCTCAAGGCTTTGCCCCCATTGCTATTGGTTTAGGATTAACCTTAATTCACTTAATCGGAATTCCCGTCACCAATGTATCTGTAAATCCAGCCCGTAGCACCGGCCCTGCATTGTTTATTGGCGGTTGGGCAATCCAACAATTATGGTTATTTTGGGTCGCACCTATTTTAGAGTGAATCGCTAGAAGCGTGGGTACATCCCACGAAAAGCCCCCTTCGTTTTCCCAAACTTCCTCAGCTAATTCTCCAAAGATTTGTAACGGAAAAAAGACTCCAACCAACAAAATTAATAAAGCAACCCGATGAGCAATCAGCGAACGCTTCAAAATCAGGAAAAATGACCGGATATAATTCCAAAAACCGCCATCAAACATGACTGAATCCCTTAAACAATTGAGAGCACTCGCCTGTCATATCAGAAAAATTTACTATGAACAATAATAAATCTGCCCGTTTCTACACGTTTCTGTCCATTGGAGCAGCACTCCTAACCATCGCCCTGAAAACGGGAGCTTACTTACTCACGGGTTCTGTTGGCTTATTATCGGATGCGGCAGAATCCTGTGTGAATTTAGTCGCCGCTATTATTGCAACCTGGGCTGTTACTTATGCAGCCAAACCACCCGATGAAAAACATACCTTCGGACATTACAAAGCCGAATATTTTTCCAGTGGAGTTGAAGGTGCATTAATTCTAGTCGCCGCAGGTAGTATTGCCTTCGCAGCTTGGCAACGCTTGCTTCATCCTCAACCCTTGGAGCAATTGGGAATTGGACTCGGATTATCTCTGGTCGCGGCTGCCATCAATGGTGGATTAGCTTTGGTGATGTTGAGAGCGAGTAAGCGATTACGTTCAATTACATTGCGCGCGGATGCTCATCACCTGCTTACCGATGTCTGGACTTCCGTAGGGGTTGTATTGGGATTAATTCTAGTCCCCATTACTCAATGGTTGATTCTTGATCCGATTATTGCTTTTATCGTTGCTGCTAATATCGTTTGGGCGGGTTTCAGGTTACTACACGAGACGGGTTTGGGACTGCTCGACACCGCAATGCCTGTAGCAGAACGTCGCCTGATCACAGATATTTTAGCGCGTTACGATGCTCAAGGTGTTCAGTTCCACGCCCTCAGAACACGGGTAGCAGGTTCTCGTCGTTTTGTCTCCCTTCATGTGTTAGTACCAGGTGCTTGGACAGTTCAACAGGGACATAATATTTGTGAAGAGATTGAACTGGCAATTGGGCGCTCGTTGCCGGGAACTTATGTTTTCACTCACTTAGAACCGTTGGAAGACCCCATTTCATGGCAAGACCAACAACTAGAGCGAGACCTATAACTTAACATCCCCGTAAGAGCGATAGGTATGGGTCATTACCTATCGCTTGTTGATTTAACCTTTATTCCTCCTCCCCAGATGAAGAATTTTGAACGGAAACAACCGGAGCAATAGAACTGAGTTTTAACTCAGGATGATCCCCTTCCGCTTGACGACAATTCCAGTCATTTTTAAACAATAAAACGGGACGATTCCAACTATCTTTAACTACGGCTGCATTAAAAATCCGTCCGACTTGATTTAAAGCATCCCAACCCCCTGTTACCCAACGAGCCACACTATAAGGTAAGGGATCTAATAAAGTTTCAGCACCGTATTCATTTTGCAATCGAAACTGAACTACTTCAAATTGCAGTTGACCTACGGCGGCTAAAATCGGGTCACGTTTCGATTCATCGGCGGAAAACATAATTTGTACCGCCCCTTCTTCTCGCAATTCCGAAACCCCTTTATGGAATTGTTTAAACTTAGAAGGATTCGGATTTTTTAAATAGGCAAATAATTCCGGGCTGAAACAGGGAATTCCTTCATATTCTAATTTTTTGCCCATATAAATCGTATCCCCAATGGCAAAAACCCCTGGATTATTTAATCCAATTACATCTCCCGGATAAGCAATTTCAATCGATTGTCGTTCTTGAGCAAATAATTTTTGGGGACGAGAAAGACGGATCACTTTTCCCGTGCGAGCATGATTAACCGTCATATCTTTTTCAAATTTTCCGGTACAAACGCGCACAAAAGCCACTCGATCTCGATGCTTGGCATCCATATTCGCTTGGAGTTTAAACACAAAGCCTGTAAACTCAGGATATTCCGGTGGCATATCCCCCAAGGTACTGAGGTGAGAACCCGGTTTTAAGGCATAATCTAAGAAGGAATCTAAGAATAATTTAACCCCAAAATTAGTCATGGCACTTCCGAAGAAAACCGGGGTCATTTTTCCCGAATGAATTTCATCAAAATTCAATTCTGAACCGACTTCTTCGAGAAGTTCTAACTCTTCTTTCAACTGATAATATAGATCCTGCTCTAAGAATTCCTCAATCCGGGGATCACCTAAATCTAAAACCGTATCTAACGCTTCTCGACTTCCGTGAGCACTGCGTTCAAATAAATGAATTTGTTTTTTACGCCGATCATACACCCCTTTAAAGCGATCACCCATGCCAATTGGCCAATTTACCGGATAGGTTTTTAACCCTAATTCTTTTTCGATTTCATCCAGTAATTCTAAGGGTTCTCGACCCGGACGATCCATTTTATTAATAAATGTAAAAATAGGCAGACTTCGCATTTTACAAACTTCAAAAAGTTTGCGAGTTTGCGGTTCTAATCCCTTCGCCGCATCTTCTAACATCACGGCATTATCGGCGGCTGCTAAAGTCCGATAGGTATCTTCACTAAAATCTTGGTGTCCGGGTGTATCTAGCAGATTAATCTGACAATTGTTATACTCGAACTGCAAAACTGTTGAGGTAATCGAAATTCCCCGTTGTTGCTCCATTGCCATCCAGTCTGATGTTGCATGACGTTGAGCCTTCCGTACTTTAACAGCACCTGCTTCATGGATTGCACCTCCGTAGAGGAGTAATTTTTCAGTCAGGGTCGTTTTTCCAGCATCAGGGTGAGAAATAATCGCAAAGTTACGACGTCGCTCAACCTCCGCTTGAATTTCAGTTTGGATTTCTGTAGTCATACTAAAGCCTAAATCGGGGTTTTGTATCAAACTTATAATTATAGAGGCTAAAGGGGATTTTTGCTCTGTGCAGTATAATTCCCCTGTACTGTTGAGGTTATTATCAATTATTAAGGGTCGTTTTCTTTGAGGTCATTATCGATATTTTATTCTGCCTTTCTCCTTAAATAAATTTTTTAAACCGTCATGAACTTGACCTGGATAATTTCACAAAAACTGGTTGCAATGGCTTCATGGATGCCTCATGGTTCCTGCTACCTTTGGCAATCTCAATTAATGGGGCTTCATCTTGTTTCAGATTTGTTGATTGCGTTGGCTTATTTTTCCATCCCAATTTCATTAATTTATTTTGTTCGCCAGCGTCAAGATTTACCCTACCCTCAAGTTTTTATCCTATTTAGTGCCTTTATTTTTGCCTGTGGACTCAACCATTTAATGGCGATTTTTACCCTTTGGTATCCTCTATATTGGTTATCAGGAGGATTGAAGGCAATCACGGCTTTAATTTCAATTTTTACATCTTGTACAATTATTCCTTTAGTTCCCAAATTATTACAACTTCGCACGCCTAAAGAGCTTGAAGCCATCAACCAAGCGTTAACAACAACCCAACAGCGTTATCAATCTTTAATGCAAGCTTGTCCAGTGGGTTTGTTTGAAACGGATGTAACGGGACACTGTTTATATGTGAATGAATATGGATGTCGAATTACGGGACAGCAACCTTCAGATGCGTTAAATAGAGGTTGGGTTGATAGCATTTATGTTGATGATCGAGAACGGTTAATTCAAGAATGGTCAAATGCGATTCAAAATCAACGCCCTTTTTCTTCAGAATATCGTTTAAACTCATTAGATCAAAGTGGGGTTTGGGTCTTAGGTCAAGCGGTTCCGATCAAAGATCCGTTCGGGAAGGTAACGGGATATATTGGTACACTGACTGATATTAATGATCGCAAAAAAGTAGAGGAAGCACTAGAACAATCCCAACAAATGTTAAAGTTAATTATGAATACGATCCCGCAACGGATTTTTTGGAAAGATCGAAATTCAGTTTATCAAGGGTGCAATTTACAGGTCGCTTTAGATGCGGGGTTTAATTCTCCTCAAGACTTAATTGGAAAAACGGATTATGATTTACCTTGGACTTTAGCTGAAGTTGAATATTATCGAAAAATTGATCAAGAAGTCATGGCAGCTAATGCCCCCCGTTATCGGATTATCGAAACTTTATTGAATGCCAATGGCGAACAATGTTGGATAGAAACTAATAAAATTCCTCTGCATGATCCAGAGGGTAATGTGGTGGGAATTTTAGGAACTTATGAAGATATTACAGAACGAAAAGTTGCGGAAGAATTATTAGCACAATCGGAAGTTCGGTTCCGACAATTGGCTCAACAGGAAAAATTAATTAATCATTTAGCTAACCAAATTCGTAATTCTTTAGATTTGAAAACAATTTTAGAAACAACCGTTTTGCAAGTTTGGGAGTTAATGAAGGTTGATCGCTGCTATTTTTGTTGGTATCGCCGGGAAGAAATGAATTTTAATTCCGTTTACTCTAATCCGTCTAAACCCTATTTTACTCCGGCTTATTGGGAAATTGTAACGGAAGCTAAAGATCCGGCTTTTGCCCATATTGTTGGTCGCTATTCTTTAGAAGAAGTTGGGGTTTGGTCACAGCAATATTTAGATTTAAACATAGGACGAATTAATCATGTTGTTAATCTTCCTGATTCTCAAGAAAAATCCTGTTTACTTCAGTTTGGATTTGTGTCTGTTCTGTCTCTTCCTATTCAAACCCAAATGGGAGAAATTGGGGTTTTAGTCTGTGCTAATCATCAGGAACCTCGATGCTGGACTGATTCTGAAGTGGAATTATTACAGGCTGTAACGGCGCAAGTGGCGATCGCAATTAATCAAGCCCAACTCTATAACCAAACCCGTGAAGCGGCGACGTTAGCAAAAGCTCAAACCTTAGAATTAGAAACAACGTTAAAGAAATTACAACAAACTCAAGCCCATTTAATTCAAACGGAAAAGATGTCTTCTTTAGGTCAGTTGGTGGCGGGTGTGGCCCATGAAATCAATAATCCGATTAATTTTATTTACGGAAATGTGGATTATGCCACCCAATACATGGAGGATTTATTAAGTTTAATTGAACTTTATCAACAGCATCATTCTGAACCTGTTCCTGCTATTCAAGAGGTGACGGAAACGGTTGATTTAGATTTTTTAAAACGGGATTTACCCAAACTCTTAAGTTCGATGAAAGCAGGGGCGAGTCGCATTCAACAAATTGTTTTATCCTTACGCAATTTTTCTCGTTTAGATGAATCTTCTGTGAAAAAGGTGAATTTGCATGAAGGTTTAGAAAATACATTATTAATTCTCCAAAATCGCTTATCAGAAGCAGGGGGAAAAGAAATGATTCAGGTGATAAAAAATTATGGTGATTTACCCTTAGTTGAATGTTATGCAGGTCAAATTAATCAAGTTTTTATGAATTTACTAACGAATGCGATTGATGCGGTTCATGAGCGCAGACTAGAACGGGATGAGGCTCTTTTTTCTCAATCTTCTCAGGAGGAGATCCCTTGTAATTCCTTAAATTCTTGGCAACCTAGGATTACTATTACCACTGAAATCCTTCAAAATGAACAGGTTATTATCCGTATTATTGATAATGGGATGGGAATGACGGAAGCGGTTCAAAATAAATTATTTGATCCCTTCTTTACAACAAAACCTGTCGGGAAAGGGACGGGTTTAGGATTAGCTATTAGCTATCAAATTGTTGTGGAAAGACATCACGGTCAATTAAAGTGTTCGTCTCAAGTTAGAGAAGGCTCAGAGTTTATGATTGAGATTCCGATTCAACAATACAAAAATTTTACGCTTGATCAAAATTAATTCCTTTATAGGGAACAGGGAACAGGGAGTTACGAATTACGAATTACGAATTACGAATGGGGAATAGGGAATAGGGAATAGGGAATAGGGAATAGGGAACAGAGATAATACTTCTGGCTGTTTTATGTTAGTTGTAAATGATTAAAACCTAATTTTTGATTGCTATATCTCCTTGTAATATTAACATAGCTCAAATCAATTGTAATCAACCTTTTGCTATCATATGATTAAGTCATTCTTCATCTATCCACTGCCAAAATTTAAACTGATAATTTATTCCCTCAATGGCTAAAGTTGCTCTATAGTTTTCTGCGGTTTGAATTGTTTTTAATGTCCAATTTTTGGCAATTTCTGAATTTTGGGAAATCTTTAAAATTTGTAAGACTGAACTTAAAGGCGTTTTAATTTCAATATCTTGTAACCCCACTAAGCCTTCTCCTGTTGATTTTAGATAAGCTTCTTTGCACGTCCAGAGTTGAAAAAATGCAGCATCTTGTTCTTCTAACCGTAAAGAATTTAACCATTGATATTCGGAATCACAAAAAAAGCGTTTTGCTAAAGAGAGGATTTCAATTTTACGAATATATTCAATATCTACACCGATATTTTTTTCTAAGGCGATCGCATAAATAGCTTTTCCATAAGAATGAGATAAATTAAAATGTAGCGGTAAGGGATTTTGATCTAAACAGGGTTTTCCTTTGAAACTATACTTAAATTTAATCTCTTCTGGCGACAAAGTTAAATACTGACTTAAAATCATTCTTAGGGTTCCCCGTGCGATGATAAAGGCCTGTTGATCTTTTTCAAATTTAAAGCGTTCAGCCCGTTTTTTTTCATCAGCAGAAAGAATAGTTTGGTAAAATTGCAGAGATGAAAGCGATCGCTTCAGGTTTGTTTGCCAAACATGAATACTCTGAGAAGATAACTGAAAATTTGATGAAGTTGCCAATAAATGACTATCCATTACGATGATGAACCTGTTGATATAATTGTTGTAATGTTTGTCCCTGGGTAGGAAATTCTGTAATTTTTACCTCACAAACGACCTGAAACCGTTGTCCTTCCAAAGTAGTAAACACCTGCTGTCGAAGAGAAATCAAGACATCAGATAGGTGTTCCTGAGCTTCTGCTTGAGTTAACCCCGGCATTCCCACCACAAATTCCCCATTTCCCCAATATCCAATCGTTTCAACTCCAACCGTAGTCATTCCTTGAAATAAACGCCCCCACCGTTGCAAAACTTGATAGCTAATCAAATGCCCATATTCAAGATTAATGTTATGCAGTTGACTAAAAGTTAATACTCCCAAAGAAAACGGTTGTTCTAATTGTTGACACTTCTGGATTTGTTGTTCTAATTCTTGGCTAGACTGGAGATAATTTGCTAACCCTGTAATCGGATCTTTTGTAGATAATGTTTGTAATAATCGAGTCCGTTCTAAACGGTTAGTAATGCGAGTTAATAGTTCTGGCCCCATGACGGGTTTGCTGACATAATCATCCGCACCCGCCGCAAATACCTGTTGAATGGTTTTACTATCACAATGAGCCGTGAGAAACACAATGGGTAATCCTTGCCAATGGGGATCAGCCCGAACGGTTTGGCAAAGTTCGATCCCACTAACCGGGGACATTTCCACATCTAAAATTAATAAATCCGGTGAGACAGATTTCAAAACCTCCCAAAACCGCAGGGGGTCGCTGAGTCCCGTCATTCTTATCCTCCAAGGCTCTAAAACGGGACGCAAGGTGGCTAAAAATAAGGGGTCGTCATCGACAACCAAAACATTGACTTTGGAGTGCGGAGAGGCTTGTAAGAGTTGGCTGGTGGCTTCCCAAATTTGGGTTGGGGTCACAGGTTTAATGAAGATTCTGCGACCCCCTGCACGAGCTACTGTGACTCGATCCATTAAACCTTCTGTGGAGGTTAGGACTAAGACGGGAATGGGAGGAGTGCGTTTGGCTAAATCTATAATGAGTTGGGATCGGTCTTCGGTTTTAATATCAGGATAGTCATTGAAAACAACAACCTCTGGAGTATTGAGGTTTAACCAAGTTTTTGCTTCTGCTAAGGTGGGGATTTGTTGCCAAGCTAACCCCATAGAATCTGCTAAAGATTGCAGAGCTTTTCCGAATTCGGGATCGGAATCAATTAATAACAGGCGAGGGGAAATCTCGGAAACTGAATATTCAGGTAAGGAACTCACATTGGGGGAAAGATTTATTTCCAAATTTGGGGGGGTTGAGGTCGGGAAAGGCAGAGGAGATTGATCGGTTTCAGACATTGAGTGAGGAAGTAACTGTTCTAATTCGTGAATATAGGATTGTAACAGTTGGATTTGCTCAAAGGTTAGGGCCTGATCTCCTTCTAAATTCTGTTCAATTTTTTTAGCAATTTCTGTCCCTTGTTCTAGGTCAAACATGGCTAGAACTCCGGCTAATTTATGGGCGGCTTGTTCGGCGGCGTTACGCAGGGAAGGAAGCAGAGTGTTTGTGGTTAAGGCGATCGCTAAATGTTGTAAAATCGCTAACCGTTCTATTAATAAATCTTGATATTGATTCCAGAGTTTTTCTTTAGCTTGGTTAAACTGTTGTTCTAGGGAAATTTCGATTGTGGGCTGAGGAGAATCAGCAGAAACAGAGGGCGTTGTTTGGAGTTTTGCACTGAGACGATAACCCAACCCATAAACATTTTCAATCCACTCCGCCGCACCAACGGCTTTTAATTTTTGTCTCAGTCCTTTAATATGAGCTTTAACGCTTTCTTCTTGGGGTGGATCATCAAAACTCCACAAATATTCAATCAGTTCAGCCCGACTAAAAACCCGTGCGGGGTTTCGCATTAATAATTCTAATAAACTATATTCTTTGGGGGTCAAGGTAATGGGTTGATGGGCATAATGAACTTGACAAGTTACCGGATTTAGTTGTAAATTTCCAATTTCTAAGATGGAAGAATGGGAAACTTCACCTCGTCGTAATAATGCCCGAACTCTCGCTTGAAATTCGGCAATATCAATCGGTTTAATCAAATAATCATCAGCACCCGCATCTAAACCTCGGATGCGCTCGCTTGTTCCGTCTTTAGCGGTTATTAATAAAATCGGGATGGTACTGCCTTGATAACGTAATTTTTGACACAGCGTAATACCGTCTAATTTAGGTAATCCTACATCAATGACAATTAAGTTATAAGTGGTACTTTGAGCATATTCCCACCCCATTTGACCATCTTCAGCTTGATCGACAATATAACGCTGGTTGGTTAAAGATTGTACCAACATTGATGCAAAAATTGGATCATCTTCGATCAACAAAATTTTCATGGTGAGTTTAATCTTTCCCTTGAAATGCGATACCTTCCCGACTTTTTCCCGATCCTACCTTAACTTTAGATTTGAGAATTCCTTCTGACTCCAACTCAAACGGTTTTTCTCGGTTTATTCTCCAGTGTAACGTACCTGTAGATAGGCGTTATCTTGGGTTCTACATTGAGAAGAAGCAAGGAAATTAATTCCTCACTTCTTCTCGATTTATATCTTATCTTAACGGGATCTTCCTCTAGTCTCCAATTATTCTCTCTTGATTTTGATAAATTGCCGATCATTAAACCTTGACTAGACTGGAATTTCCCAGTTTTGAACAGATGCTGAGGTGCAATTAGAAATGTTCCAGATTCCTTTACCCTCAACCTTACCCATCAGTCGATTATTTACAGCCTTCTTAGTTCTTCCCCTCGTGATGTTTCATAGTCAGCGCGCGATCGCTGATAAGTCGGATTTTGTGATTGCCAATAACAGTAGTAAAATGGTAACAGAACTCTATCTGTCTGATTCGAGCCTTGATAATTGGGAATACGACATTTTGCAAACCGATGTGTTACCAACAGGGCAAAGTGTTCAAGTTTTATTCTCTGATCCAAACTCGGCTCGGTGTTTTTACGATATTCGTGCTGTATTTGCTGATGGGCAAATCTTGGAAGACTACCAGATTAATGTTTGTAGGAATAATCTTTACACCTTTGTTGATCCTACTCAAACCTGAGATTAATTGTTTTAGATTTGAGTCATTAATGTTAACTCATTGTTTCAAAAATCCCTATGATTCATCACCTTTCTATTCCAGCTAAAAATCCCCGTCAAGTCGCTGAAGTTCTAGCCCAGATTTCTCAAGGAAAATTTGCTCCTTTTCCCCCCACCCCGGTAGTTATTTTGTGTTAATGTTAGATGAATATGGAACCGCCATTGAGGTCTATCCCTTCGGCACAGAATTAACACCGGGAACCGGATATCAAGATGTTCTATTTACCCATAATGCTTGGGGTTCTAACTATAGTGCAACCCATCTGGCTCTTTCTGTTCCCATTACTCAAGAGGAAATTGAAGCTATTGCAGCAGAAAACGAATGGCGAGCGGTTCGCTGTAATCGAGAAAATGCGTTTGATGTGATAGAATTTTGGGTAGAAAATCAATTTTTAATTGAACTTTTACCTCCAGAATTTGCCCAGAAATATTTATCCTTTATGCAACCCCATCAAATTGAGCAATTTCTAGCGGCTGCTACTGTTTCGACACCTTGAATCAGTTATCAGTTATCAGTTATCAGTTATCAGTTATCAGTTATCAGTTCAGGAGTTAACAATACAATAGTATTGCTATTCTTTTAACCCTTGTTTTAAATCCATTGCTAATTTATTAAAGCTTAATTGGGAAAAGGTTCCTGTAAAAACCCATTGTCTAACAACTAACCCTAACCAAATTCCGGCTAAAAAAATCAGCCAAAACATTAGGGGAGATTGAAATTCCAAGCCGCTTTTTAAGTTCATCCCAAATACACAGGAAATAGCCGTAAGCGGAAAGAAAATTGCAGCTAAAGTATTGAGCCGATTTCCAGCTTTAGCAGCGGCTTCTGTTTCAGTTGCGATTTTAAAATCCAGGGCATTTTTTGTGTTAATATAAAGAATATCTAACGTGCGTTCAATTTCATAAGCCCAATCTCTTAAATCCAGAATATCTCGATCTTGAGGAATTGCTTCTCTGGCTGTTTGTAACGTGGCGTGTAAGTTTTCTGTCGCTAACTGTAGGGGGGTAATAGCCTCTAAAAGGTTAAAATAATCCTCTGCGGTTTTAGCAATATTATAAAATTGATTTAAGTCTTCTTCGGCTGAATGATACTCTTTCAAATGATTGGTTAATTGTTGAAACGCTACACCCCCTTTACTGCATTCCCAACGACCATCGGGTCTACGCCAAAATAATACCCCTTCTCGATGGCGCTCGCCCGGTTTGGGAACTTTATGTAATACTAATAACAGATTCTCATCGGCTATCATCGCCCGTTGTTTACCAAAACTTTTTTGACCAAAGCGATCGCGAAGTGTTGCGGGAAGATTCCAAGTTGAGGGTAATTTCATAAGAGAGGAGGGAACAGGGAACAGGGAACAGGGAACAGAAAAGAAGAGTTTACTTTTTAAGTTTGCTGTATTAGTTTTTGTCAATCACTGTATTTACAGAACTGCTTAATTTAAGGGTTATCTATTGACAGTTCAGGGTTAACAGCAAATTGTAAACTGTCAACAGATAATAGCCTCCTAAAACCTATTTTTTATCTTTTTTTCCGGGAGCATTTTCGGGTTTAGCTTCAGCATCAGAAGACTTTAAAGCTTCATCTAAAATCGCTCTGGCTTCTTCGGCTTTTGCTCTAGCTTCTCGATATCGCAGATTAGAAACCGCGAAATTTTTTAACACCTTAAACCCATCTTTTAATTCGGTTACTTCTTCTACTGTTACAGGTTGATCTGTAAACAAAATATCAATGGCTTCTCGTACTTTTAAGGCTTCTTCCCGTGAGTCCATTACTTTCAATTTCAACGAAGCCAAATTACTCAAAATCTGCACAGCTTCAGAAATGGCATCTTCTTCTTCAACGGGGGTATCATCGGGTTCTTTGACTTCGATAAACTGTTGAGGACTAAAGCCTTCATCTAATTCCGTTGGCAGTTTACCTGCATCCATCAATTCCATCAGTTTGTCCATCGCTTTCTCACGCGCTTGGGATGAATCTTTACCTCGGACGGTGAGAACGATTTCTGGACTTTGAGCAAGGGTGTAGCGAACCATATTGACACAGACTGCCTATGATAACTCTTGACTTCTATTGTAGCAAAGGTTCGGTTCAGATTAGGTTAAGCTTGTCTACAAATTGTGAATTAATATTTGCAAAAAGAACCCTTTGATGCTTAAAATATACAAGACAATAGGGAACAGGGAACAGGGAACAGGGAACAGGGAACAGGGAACAGCAAATAGAGAATAGGCAATAGGCACTCTTGCAATAGGCACTCTTGCAATAGACACTCTTGCAATAGGCAATAGGGAAATTTAGATTTTACGGTTTAGGGTTGATGATTAATCTGGGCTTTAAGCGTTAGGAGCGACTGATAAAGGTTTAAGATTAAATGAGTTAATCTAATTTTGAGTTGAGTTGGGACGATGAAAGAACAATTGATCAAATGGTTAAATCGAATTTTAGTGGCGGATGTCTTTTTAGTATTATTCAGTTTTTTTTGGCTAGTAATTGCGGTTTTAGGACATTCTTTTAAAGTAAATCTAGGCTTAGATTTATGGTACAAACTCTGGGAACCTGTGTTTACTCCCGCCATTGGAATTTTAATGGGCGGGGCGATTCTCAGTTGGGCTATTAGTAAAGTTAACCAATTATTTTTTAGCCCCAAATCTGATGAATTCTGAAGAATAGGTTGGGTTTAGCAATTGTGAAACCCAACCCTTTAAACAATTTCTGATTTCTTGAAGATTAAGGAATAATCAAGAAAATTCCCCAAGCGAGAAAAGACAAAATCAACAAAAAACTAACTCGCCAGTACAATCGCTCCCGTTCGTATTTTTGCATGGCTTAAAATCTCCTTAAAATCTAAGAAGAGTTGGGTTAAAGTTAATCACCCAACCTTCAGACGTTTCTTATTTTTTTAACTTTTCCCCTAAGAGTTGATTCGTGAGTTTAGGATCAGCTTTTCCTGACGTTTTCTTCATAATTTGACCCACAAAAAACCCTTGAAGTTTAGTTTTTCCCGCATGATATTGTTCGAGTTCTTTGGGATTTTCGGCTAAAACTTGATCGATAATTTCTTCTAAAGCTTTAGGATCGGATAATTGAATTAATCCTTTCGCTTCCACTAAAGCTTTAGGAGAACCTCCTTTTGCCAATAATTCCGGTAAAATATCTTTAGCAATTTTACCACTAATCGTTCCGGCTTCAATTAAGGCAATTAACTCCGCTAATTCTTGGGGTTTGAGGGCAATTTCAGTGATACTGCATTTTTCGTTTTTTAGATAGGCGGTAATATCCCCCATAATCCAGTTTACCGCTTGTTTAATATTAGCACCTGCGGCAATAGTTGCTTCAAAATATTCAGAAACCGGACGATCATCCGTTAAAACACGAGTATCATAGGGGGATAATCCTAATTCTGTTTCATAGCGATGACGTTTGGCGGCTGGGAGTTCAGGTAATTGCGATTGCCAAGTTTTTAATTGTTCAACAGACACTTCAATCGGGGGAAGATCGGGTTCAGGAAAATAGCGATAATCGCTTGATCCTTCCTTCGTTCTCATACTAATAGTTCGTTGACTTCCTTCTTCCCATAAGCGAGTTTCTTGAATAATTTTTTCTCCCGCTTCTATGGCTGCAATTTGCCGTTCTATTTCATGATCAATCGCCCGTTGAATGGCACTAAAAGAGTTCATATTTTTAATTTCAACTTTCGTTCCAAACTCTTTTTGACCCACGGGACGCACGGAAATATTCACATCACAGCGCAGGGAACCTTCCTGCATATTGCCATCACTCACGCCTAAATAACGCATAATTCGACGCAATTCTTGGGCGTATTCAGCCGCTTCTTGTCCAGAACGAATATCCGGTTCAGACACAATTTCAACTAAAGCAATTCCCGCCCGATTATAATCAACCATAGAATAGGTTGAACCGGAAAGGCGATCGCTTCCACCATGAACTAATTTCCCCGCATCTTCCTCCATGTGTAAGCGAGTAATGCCGATAATTTTGCGTCTTGAACTGCCATCTTCCTCAACAATTTCAATTTCTAATTGACCCTTTGCGGCAATCGGTAAATCATATTGAGAAATTTGATAATTTTTAGGCAAATCAGGATAAAAATATTGTTTGCGATCAAATTTACTGTAAGCAGCAATTTCACAATTAAGGGCTAACCCAGCTTTTACGGCATATTCTAAGACTTTTTCATTTAACACCGGGAGGACACCGGGTAATCCCATACAAATGGGATCAATATTCATATTGGGATCAGCCCCAAATTTCGTGGAAGAATTGGAGAAAATCTTAGTTTCCGTACTCAGTTGACAATGGGTTTCTAACCCAATAATCGCTTCATACTTCGTTGTAACAGGTGCAGTAGCGGTCATAGACATTCATCAGACTTTTGTTAACAGCTATTCCCTATTGTATATTTTTTTTGTTGCTCTGAGTCTGTCAGACGATGGATAATGGCTTAATTTTATCTAAAAATAGGTTTTAATCAACAAAACAGGGTAAAATCTTATTCTTAAGCTGAGTTTTATCTTTTATAATGCCAATTTCAAATTCTTCCTTCGTATCATCAGAGGAGTACATCCGAGTTAACCCTCGCTTAACAATTGAAACTTTTCGGGAAAAATGCCCGGTTACGGCTGGAGAGGACGTGATCAAAGGGCTAACTCAAACTCCCAAAACCTTACCGCCTAAATATTTTTATGATGATCAGGGATCATTATTGTTTGAGAAAATTTGTGAGTTACCTGAATATTATTTAACCCGCACAGAAACTAAAATTTTACAAGATTATGCCTCGGAAATTGCCCATTTAACAGGCCCTTGTGAAGTTGTAGAATTAGGAAGTGGGAGTTCTACAAAAACTCGAATTCTATTAGACGCTTATCAAGAGTTAGGTCATCCCTTACATTATTTACCCATTGATATTAGTGGGGGAATTTTAGAACAAAGTGCCTATTCTCTCCTGGAAGATTATCCCACGCTGCATATTCATGGGATTGTTAGTACCTATGAAACAGCCTTGAAGCATCTCAATTCTTCTCCTTTACCATCACGAATGATCGGTTTTATTGGGAGTACATTAGGCAATTTAAAACCCGAAGAATGCCATGTTTTTTTTGCCCATGTTGTTGAAGCGTTGCAGCCCGGAGATTATTTTTTATTAGGGGTAGATTTACATAAATCTAAGTCGATTTTAGAACCTGCTTATGATGATAGTCAAGGGGTGACGGCTGCTTTTAACTTAAATATGTTGCGACATTTAAACCGTTTGTTTGAAGGAAATTTTAAGATTGAGCAATTTGAACATTTAGCCTTTTACAATGACACGAAGCATCAAATTGAAATGCACTTAAAAAGTTTGCGATCGCAAATCGTTGAACTTAAAACCCTGAATTTAACCCTTGAATTTGCAGAAGGGGAAACGATTCATACGGAAATTTCTCGTAAATTTCAATTTGAACAAATTCAAGAGGAATTACAAACCCTAGGATTAGTTTCATTAAAGAATTGGACAGATGAAAATCAATATTTGGGTTTAATCTTGTATCAATTGCAATAGACAGTTATCAGTTATCAGTTGTCAGTTGTCAGTTGTCAGTTGTCAGTTATCAGTTAATAATTATTGACTAAAGTTTGAAAATAAGTTGCTGATCACTTGTTTTTTATCCAATCTTCGCCGACTCGAATGGTTAAATCTGAACCCAATTCTCCTGTGGCAGAGGCTTTAATTTCCCCTAAGCCAAGGGCTTTTTGCATCAATTTTGCCGCCCCTAAATCTCCGCCTTGAACAATAATTTGGGTTTGCAATTGTGGAGTTGATTCTATTGGGGCTAAATAAACTTGATTAAATCCTTGATTGGATAAAAAGTTAAGCATTTTTTCTGACCCAATCGGATGACCAGAGGCATTTTGAATCGCAATTTTTAAATCTTTGGATAAACTTTCATAAGCCGAAGGTTCATAGGAACTTTTTAAGGTGTATCCTGTTGAATCTAAACGGAAATATTGATACATCACTCGATCCCGTCCCTGTTCATCCAGGAACCAATAACTACTATTAGAATCTTCCTGAGAACTAGAACGACCGGGTAACATCACCATTTTAAAATTCTGGGGGTCAAGATTCAAACCAAAATTAACTAAGGTTAAAATTTCTTCAAAACTCAAATTAGTATCAATATATTTTTGCATAATCCGAATAATTTCAGGAACACGCGGTAAAACTGTCGGATCTTTGAGTCGAACTAAAATCGCTTCCATTAACGCTTGTTGACGCTGAACACGGCCTAAATCTCCATAACCATCACCCCGAAAGCGCACAAATTGATCGGCTTGTTCTCCATTAATGGTTTGCCAACCGGGTGCTAAATCAATTTTTAATTGCTGAGTTTTATCTTGATAGGACATCGGTTGAGGAATATAAACTTCTACTCCTCCTAAAAAATCCACTAATTCTCGAAATGCACCGCTACTTACACGAACATAACGGTTAACTTCAATTTTATTTAAAGTATTTTCAATTACCTGTTGCGCTAATTGAGCACCCCCCCAATAATTCGCCTCATTAATTTTTCCAGTTCCATAACCCGGAATTTCAACTTGAGTATCACGGGGAATAGATAATAAACTCACGGATTTATCTTGGGGTTCAAAACCCACTACTAACACCGTATCACTGCGACCTTTAAAAACATCAGGGGACGCTGAATCTTGATTATGATTACCATCAATTCCCAACACCAAAATATTAACCGAACGAGATAAATTATATTTAAACCGATGTCGCCATAGCCCATCTAAAATATTTAATTCGGGTTCATTAAAATCAAATTTTTCAGGAGCAAGTAAAGCTGTCATTGCTCCTAAAATAGCTGAAATACTAGCCAGCAATAAGACAATAAAACTAAAAAATATTAATTGGAGAATTTTAGGTTTTTGACGGTAAGGGAACGGAGAAGTCATAAGCTGATTTAAGGATAGCTTTTCAGGGAAATATAAAAACTGAAAATCTATCGTCTAATAGTCAGGTTCATTTGTCAAGATAGATTAAATCATCCTTTGTGTTCTCCATTCCCCTGTGATCAAATTCTTAAGATTTTAATCCGGCTTCTTGTAAGCGTTCTAGGGAAATTTTAGCAGCTTCAGCCACTTGAGGATGACTATCTTTGACTAAATAGTTCAACGCCGAAAGACTTTTGGGCGTCATCAAATGACCTAATGCTTCAGCTAATCGTTGCCGAACTAACCAATCTTCAGCTTGAGCAAAGCGCAGAATATGATCAACAGATTCAACATCTTTAATTTCTCCGATCGCCGCGATCGCCGCTTGATGTAAAATCACTTCATTACTATTTAATGCGGCTAATAAAACATCACGGGCGCGAATATCTTTCAGGTTGCCTAAAGAAACTGCCGCACTAAATCGAACCAGCCAATCTGTATCTTCATAAAAAGCTCTAACTAAAGGTTCAAATGCTCGAATATCTTCTAAATAACCCAAAGCCCCTGCGGCATCAGCCCTGACTCCATAATCGGGATCAGTTTCTAATAGATTCACCAACAGGGGATAGCATTCGGCTGTGGGTTTAATTCCCAGGGCAAAAACCGCCATTGACCGGACTTGTAAACTGGGATCATTAAGAACTTTTTTAATCAAAGGAACAGCATCTTCTGGGGGAACTCCCCGCAAAGAAACTAACGCCAATAAGCGATCGCGTAAGTTGTCGCTCTCTAACTGATTTGAAATATTTTCTAAGTTCAACGGTTGACTCATTCGTAAATCAGGTTCAATTTAATCTTTATTTATTATAATAAGGCAGACTAAAATTTGCAGAACACAAAGTCCCCTAAAGGTAACTGGATTCTGAATTCCTCTATCAAGGGGAGTTAGACAGATCAACTTTAGCCTAAAACCCCTAAATTTCTCTTATTTTTTTTTGACCCTAAACTGTCCCCAATGTTCTTCACCTTGACGCTTAGAGGTTGAGTTTGTCACGGGATGGAGATCAAGAATGTGAAATTTCTCTTGAAAATACTGTTGAATTTCCCCAGGTATGATCCCAAAGGGTGGCCCTCCGGGGCGGGAATGAGTAAAAAACAACCCCAATAATTGCCCATTGGGTTTAAGAATAGACTCAACTAACTGCACATAATTTCCTCGTTTTTCGGGCGAAATAGCACAAAAACAAGTATGTTCAATCACATAATCAAATTGTCCTGAAAACTCTTCCGATAATTCAAAAATATCCCGTTGTAAGAATGTTGCTGAGGTGGGTAAATCTTGTCCTGACCCTGTTAAAAGAGACGGTTGAGCTATCAATAATTGTTGCCATTTTAAGGCTTCTTCAATGGCAGAAGGCGCAAAATCAATCCCAACCACATCAAATCCATAACTAGCAAACAACAGAGCCTCATAACCCCGTCCACAGCCTAAAACCGCAGTTTTTCCCGGTGGTAGGGTGTGAGAAGATTGCAAAAAATCAATAAAGGGGGGTGCTGGTTCTCCTAAGTCCCATCCTGGGGTTCCCTGTTGATAGTGTTCTTCCCAAAAATTGGGTTCATTAACTGATAAAATCATAACTATTTATTGTGAAATTGTGTTAAACTCATTAGCGATGAGTCTCCGATAAATGCTGAGTGAGTTTGTGTTGACATTTCAAGATTAAAAACCTCGTGTCTTTTGCCACGAACTTTTTTTAGAGTATCACTATGGAATTTTATCAGTCTGTGCGGTATTCATCAGCCTTAGAACAAGCCATTGATCGAAATCCATTTATCGTTACGCCCGAAACTTCTTTAGCCGATGTGATCAAGGTATTGGGACTCTCTCAAAATCATTGTCTGTTAAACCCTAGCCATTCTTCAGTAGAAGATTCTAGGGCAAGTTGTGTGTTAGTGATTCATCAAGATCCAGAAGAATTTGTTCATGTTCTTCCTGATGAACACCCTCAATTTTCCTCTCTTTTAGGGATTGTAACAGAACGAGATATTGTTCAGTTAATTGCGGCGGGAATTTTAGATAATTTAAAGGAAGCACCGCTTCATAAAATTCGTGTCGCTGAAATTATGTCTCCGGTTACAGTTAGTTTAACTGAATCCGATGATCAAGATATTTTTACCGCTTTATCCTTATTTCGACAACATCAAATTCTCCATTTACCGGTTTTAGATAGTCGAGGGCAGTTAGTGGGAGTGATTACCCCAGAACGAATTCGTCGGGTTTTACAACCGTCTAATATTTTAAGATTGCGAAGAGTCGGAGATGAAATGTTAACCCAAGTTGTGACGGCTCCGGTAACAACATCTGTATTAAGTTTAGCTCAAATGATGGCGGCACATCAAGCCAGTTGTGTTGTCATTTTTCAATCGGGAACTCGAAAAAAATTAACTCCCGTTGGATTAGTTACAGAACAAGATATTGTGGAGGCACAATTTTTAGAATTAGATTTAACCTTAACACCTGCAACAACGGTAATGGGAACTTTATCCTTTTCTTTAAAACCCAATGATTCTTTATGGCTGGCTCATCAAGAAATGCAAAAGCAACAGGCACAATGGTTAGTCGTTTGTGGAGATGAAGGAGAATTATTAGGAATAATTACACAAGTTAGTTTATTAAGAATGCTTGATCCGACGGAAATGTATCGGGTTGTTAAACAATTACAGCAATCAATTAATCAACTGCAAACGGAAAAATTAGAACTGTTAAAAAGTCGCAATGCGGAACTGGAAAAACAAGTTCAAGAACGCACCTCTAAAATTCATGAACAGTTACAACGGGAAAGACTGTTAGCTAAAATTTCCATGAGAATTCATCAATCCTTAAATTTAGATGAAATTCTCAATGCAACAGTGGCGGAAGTTCGACAATTTTTACAAGCTGATCGGGTGTTTATTTATCATATTGAATCCGACCAAACCGGAAAATTAGTGGCTGAAATCCGTTGCTATTGGATGTAAATCCCTGGCTAATGATCAGCTTTTTAAAGAATCAGTTAAATGTTACTTAACGGTCTTTGAACATGATAATATTTATGCCGTTTCTGATATTCAAAAATCTTCCTTAAGTCCTGAAGAAATTAATCAATTAAATCAACAGGAAGTGACGGCTTATCTCGTGGTTCCTATTTTACAAGATGGGCAACTGTGGGGAATTATTACAGCCCATCAGTGTTCAGGTTCTCGCCATTGGCAACCCTCAGAAACCCTATTATTACAACAGCTTGCCACTCAATTAGCGATCGCCATTCAACAAGCTCAATTATATCAACAAGTTCAAGCGTTAAATACTGATTTAGAACGTCAAGTTCAAGATCGAACCGCCGAACTCCAGCAAAAAGTTCAAGAATTGCAACAGTTAAATATTCTCAAGGATGATTTTTTGAGTACCGTTTCTCATGAACTGCGGACTCCTTTAGCGAATATGAAAATGGCGATTCATATGTTAAAAATTGCCCCCAATTCTGAGCGAGGTCAAAAGTATTTGGAGATCCTAGGATCTGAATGTCTGCGAGAAACAAATTTAATTAATGATTTATTGGATTTACAACGGTTGGAATCCTCCTCTACCCCCATTGCTCTCGAAAGTTTAGATTTATTGGAATGGTTGCCCAATATTATAAATCCTTTTTATTCCCGCACTCAAGAACGCCAGCAGTTGCTCACTGTATCTTATTATCCCCATTTACAACCCATTAGAACAAATGCCAATAGTTTAGAGCGGATTTTGGCAGAACTGTTAAATAATGCCTGTAAATATAGTCCAAATGGGGGAGAAATTTTTCTAGAAATTCATTATCGTTCTTTATCAAATTGGTTGGAATTAATATCAACCCCTAAAACCAAACGCAAAGGTAAAAAACAAGATAAACCTCTCCCTTCTCCCTCAATTTCCGACTCCTTACAAATTGTCATTCGTAACCCAGCAGAAATTCCGGCTAAAGAACTTCCTCGCATTTTTGAGAAGTTTTATCGGGTTCCCAATGCAGACCCCTGGAAGCAAGGAGGAACCGGGTTAGGATTAGCATTAGTCCAAAAATTAGTTGAACAATTAGGCGGAACAATTCAAGTTGAAAGTGACCAAACTTTAACAACTTTTATCATTGAGTTTCCCTGTTAAGTTCAGTTCTTATTGAGCGAGTTGGGACAAGTTACACAATCATTTTTCAGCAATAACAAGCATCTCAAAATCTTCAGTTGTTAATCTGTCATGTCTGGAAAATGCCCCCAACTTAGCGCTATAAATATCTATGCTGCTGTAACCCAGAGATTTCAGGAGCCAGGTAATTTCACTCGGCACATAATACCTTTCATTACAGGCAAGAGATTTCTTGTTTCCCAGGTCATCTTCAAATTCCGTTATGTTATGATCCCGGAAGGTCATCAAGTCAAAACTATTGCTTTTGCAGGTAGAATTTCCGGCTTCTGTTGTTGATTCATAGAATTGCTCAACCGAATGATATAAGGGGAACAATCCATTTAAAGTTGTGAATATAAGTTTAGCATTCGTCTTTAATGATTGGGTGACATTTTTCAGGATTTCAAAGTTCATTTCATCAGTTTCCATGATGGAAAATCCTCCCTCGCAAAGCATGATCGCGGCATCAAATTCATGATTAAATAGCAAATTTCTGGCATCCTGCTGCTGAAAATCAATCATCAAATTTTCAATTTTTGCTTTATCCTTTGCCCTTTTAAGCTGAGATTCGGATAAATCAATTCCCGTAACAGAATATCCCCGCTTGGTCAGTTCAATTGTATGTCTTCCTGTCCCGCAACCTACGTCTAATATGTTTAAGGATTTATTAAATCCTAATTCTTTTTCTATGAAATCACATTCACCCATTGTCCCTTTTGTAAAATTCTCAGAATCATATTTTTCTCCGTAATTCTCGAACAGGGATTCGTACCATTGTTTTTGAGTCATATTATTTAAAATCTGATTGCTTTGGAGTCAATAAACCTTATAGCAGATTGGTTTTTAATTACAATCCCCTGAGAGGGGATAAGGTGAATGAAATCGCGGCTCAAGCTGCCTCAGAGTGTGGTATTCCTCGATTAATGTTAAGTCGTCCAGCTTGGAAAACAGTTTCACTCATGCAGGAAAAAGTAAACTAGCAAAAGACTCAGCCTAATTTCAATGTCAAGGTTCTGGCTAATCACCCTATACGGGATGTTATACAGAAAAATTCTGCCTAATGACCCAAATGGCGTGTTAGCCCGACATTATAGCACTACGCACAAGGAAAAAGTAAAAAGGATAAAGGAAAAGTTGCCTGCTTATGGTTTTTAGCGTTTAACAAAGTTAATTGATGTTGAGTATTCGGACTCAATTAGGGATCGTAAAGAGTGAACTTATCTGTTTAATTTATGTTTCAAAGTTCTTGAATGGATGGAAAGTTCACGGTGGCGTCAAAATAAGATCAGATGTTGAGTTGAAGCCCGTACCTATGCCGAAATGGAAATTAACAACAGAATTTACCTTTGATAGCGCCCATTATATTAAAGATTATGATGGCCCCTGTGGACGAATGCACGGTCATAGTTATCGTGTGCAAGTGGAAGCAACATCTAACCAACTCCATTCCTCGGAATATTGCCCCCATCCCGTGATGGTCGCAGATTTTAGAAGTTTACGATGGGCAAAAAAAGATGTTACCAAAGGAGGGTTAGATCATGGGGTGTTAAATGAAATTTTACCCCCGGAATATGAAACAACAGCCGAAATGATTGCCAAATATATTTATGATGTCACCAAAAAACGAGTCCCTGAAGGAGTCCGATTAAAAGTTAGGGTTTCAGAAACCTCTAATTCTTGGGTTGAGTATGAAGATGATGAATCAGAAAGTTAAAGGTTAATTCAACGGATGAGTGGTAGAATTAATTCAATCTAAATCTACCCCTTCCTCAACAGTTTTTTTTCTGATCATCATGAACTATTTAGCTTTAGCAACGGATTTTGATGGAACCTTAGCGACCGATGGAATGGTGGAGGAGTCTACTTTAAATGCTTTAGAACGGTGGCAACAGTCAGGGCGAAAGTTAATTCTGATTACGGGCAGACAACTCGATAATTTAATTGCTCATATTCCGGTTATTAATGTGTTTGATTGGGTGATTGCAGAAAATGGTGCTGTATTATATCAACCCCCTACAAAGCTCGAAAAATTATTGGCAGAACGCCCGTCTGAAGACTTTATAAGCCTCTTACGCGATCGCATTGACCAAAAACAACAATCTTTAAAAAATCAAGCGGTTCCAGAGGAATTTTCTCAGATTGCTCAAGCTCAATTATTTGAAGCGTTGGGGGTGGGTCGAGTGATTATTGCCACTTGGGAACCCTATTTAGAAATTACCCAGAAAACGATTCAAGAGTTAGGCGTTAATCTCCAAATTATTTGCAATAAAGGAGCAGTGATGGTATTACCCGAAGGCATTAATAAAGCCTTTGGATTAAACGCTCTTTCCCAATTAATCAACCTCCCTCTACAACAAATTGTAGGTGTTGGGGATGCAGAAAACGATTGTGACTTTTTAGAACAATGTGGTTATTCCGTAGCTGTTGCTAATGCCTTACCCCAAGTCAAAGAAAAAGTTAATTGGGTCACAAAAAACAGCCGAGGAGCAGGGGTAATAGAATTAATTAATCACCTTCTATAACTGATGATGCGGATACTTGATAACTGATAACTGACAACTGATAACTGATTACATGAATCGTCGTGATTTTTTAGCAGGATTAACCTTAACGGGAATTGCGACTCAGTTGCCCGTTTTAGCTCAGTCTGTATCTGTTCCTCGGTTACTCAAACCGTCCCGTTTAAACCCAGGAGATACAGTGGGGTTAGTAACTCCAGCCAGCCCCATTTTAAAAGAACATTTAAAATGGATTCAACTGCAATTAGGACAACAGGAATTAACCGTTAAAGTTGCCCCTCATGTGCTGAGTGAATACGGCTATTTGGCGGGAACCGATCAACAACGGGCGGCTGATATTAATCAAATGTTTGCTGACCCAATGGTTAAGGGAATTATTGCCACAGGAGGGGGTTGGGGAAGTAGTCGAATTTTATCGTTATTAGATTATGATTTAATTCGCCAATATCCTAAAATTTTTCTCGGTTATAGTGATATCACAGCCTTGCTATTAGGATTATATAGCCAAACGGGATTAGTTACCTTTCATGGATTATTAGGCACTTCATTATGGACTCCTTATTCAGTCAGTTGGTTACAAAAACTCTTATTTGATGCCCAAATTATTACCTTTCAAAATCCTGCCAATATTCGAGTTGAAACCCTTTATCCAGGTCAAGCCCAAGGACAGTTAATAGGAGGCAATTTATCTGTTTTATCAACTTTAGTCGGTTCAGACTATTTACCGAATTGGCAGGGCAAAATCTTATTTGTGGAAGATGTAGGTGAGGATATATACCGAATTGATCGAATGTTAACTCATTTAAAATTAGCTGGAATTTTAGATCAGATTTCAGGGTTTATTTTTAGCCAATGTACATCCTGCACTCCGGGGGAGGGAAATGAACCCTCTTTAACCTTATGGCAAGTTTTAACGAATTTAATTCAACCCTTAGAGATTCCCGCCTGGTATGGTTCGATGATCGGTCATATTCGAGATCAGTTTACGGTTCCTTTAGGAATAAAGGTAGAAATTGATACTACACAAGGCACAATTGCAATGTTAGAAAATGCTGTGATTTAAGAATAATATTCCTGTTTTAATGTATTCAGTTTTACTAAAATCAGGGGAACACAGACAATTCAGGAAACTGAGTGTCTGCGTTACTGCCGATGATCAAGGGAAATATATCACTCTGATATCGATTGTTGCCTCTTTTTTATTGTTTGTTCCCTCTTTTTTATTGTTTGTTCCCTCTTTTGGAGGAAAACCTTTACAATTCCTATAAAAAAACTACATTTATATTAAGTTTTGGTTAAAGTTTATTCATGCTATTATTGATTTTTGTATCCCAAACTACAAGTATTGTACTAAAAAGTTGACAGAGTTAAAAATTTCCAAAAAGTATAGAATGTCTTTAGAAAAATTGCCTAAAATTATCAATTAATTCGACTAGACTTGAAACAGACTGTAGAATTTTAGTAACGAACAGTTTTCTGAATTCTACTTTTGCTGATGTATTGCTAAATCCTCCACTGAACCTGACTACCAAGGACGCAAACTTTTATGATGTTCTCCCAATCTCCAGAACAACTCAACCCTCTATCTATATCTAATTCCGTAGATAGAACTGAAATGATATTGAGGGCTGTTCGATGGGCGCAGAAATATTATGCAAAAGCTGCTGCTCATAGCCATCGCAGTTCAACTCATCTTTTTTTAGACGATCAGGAAGTTGATGTTACTGAATTTGATGAGGATCGTTCTCGCATCGTGGCAGAGATCATGAAAAACTTGAGCCTTTTAGGAACATTAGCATGGAATAAAGTTGGAGCCATTTTAGGAATTGACTGGAATCGCTATCCGGTCAATAAACTAGAATTAAAACAGGCAGCTACCCTGATTCAAGATGTATCTAAACTGTATCATCAAGCCTTGGAAGTTTTTGCTCAATATGAATACCCCTTCCGCCTATCGGTATCCCTAGGGCGAGAGACGATCAAACTGCGTCGTAAATACTCTCAAGCAGAACCCTTGATGTTAGTTTTACTCCAATTGCAGTTTCATTATATGGGGCGAATGTTGTTGGAGTGGATGTCAATGAAAGAAAGAACAGTTTTCTTTCTCTACTTTAAAACGTTGGAGGATTATTTATATTCTCCGTTAGGGGAAGTGAATGATTTAGCCGCCCAACATCAACCAGATTCTCCCGCTTTAATTGCGGTTCAACAGTTACTTTCCATCTTCACAACCGTTGCTCATCATACTTATCATAAAGTGTATGATTTGAATCTAGGGTATCGCAGTATTAGCGGGGATCTGAAAAATCATCTCCTTCAATACTCTGCTACTCGCGATATTGAGTTATTCCAAATTTATTTATGCTGGTGCGTCTTACAGAATAGTTTATACCCAATCCAACAGGAATTATTTCCCATGTGTGTAATTTTATATCCTAGACTCCATATTAGTTGGAAGTTAATTCAGGATATGTTGAGTGAGCTATCCGAGGAATTAGAAAAACGTTTGCTTCCTCAAAATTTCGCCGTCTTTTGTCCCTATCTTCAGGTATTAGCAGAAATCTTTTCTGATCGAGTAGTGCAACCGATCTAATCCAAGAAACCAGGTTTCTCAGCCAGAGATAATAGCAAGAAACCCGGTTTCTGAGTAACCGTTAAGATTTCCCTGGCCCTAACTTATACCAATGTTGTACCGCTAACCAAATTCCTGATAATAATCCCGCTAGACTTAACGTTATCCCACTATAGGGAACTAATAAACCAAAAATCGGTAATATAGCCCCAGAAATGGTACAAATCATTGTCACCCAAGCGGCTTGACGGTTTTTTCCGAGTCCCCAAACTGCAAAAAGTAATAAGGGAGATATCAACATCCACGCCAGTTTCGCATCAATGAAGCGACTGCTATAGGTTAAAGTTAATAAACAGGCAAAAAACAAGCCTGCAATGATCATAATATCTCGCAAGGTTAAGGGTAAAGAGAGATACAGTAAAATAATCCACCATAAAAATATTCCTGGTGCTAATAATAATAATCGTGGGATCACGCCTGTATTCCGAACTGGGGAAGTTGCCGTAAAGACCCCTAATGGATTTTTAACAGAAATATTGCCTTCATAAACCCAAGAAAGTTGTCGATTTTCTCCTGCTTCTTTTGTAACAGTTGGGACTGCGCCTGCAAATTCAGCATTCGCAAACTGGGCTAAAACATTTAACTGAAAATTCGATAATAATTGATCCCCCGGTTGATAAACCCATCGGGGAGCGCCTTGAGCTTGATAGCTAACTTTAAAATTTGTGGTTTCTCCCGGTGCTAATTTAAACGGAAATCCATAATCTCCAGGGTTGACTTGAACTAAGGGTTTGCCATTTTGTTCAACTTGAAAATCCTGTAATAATAAATAACCATAGGGAGGCGGAACTTCAAAGAAAAATTCTGAGATGCCTTTGAGTTGATTTTTAACTTCATAGTTTCCCACGAAATCCACACTATAAATCCATTGTTTGGTATCGGGACTGGTCGTTTGATTGATTTTAACCTCAATTTTTGATCCCGCTAAGGTCATCCAACGAGATACAATACGGGTACTTTTAAGTTCAATGGTTTTACCCTCAACATATCGATAATCGGTGAAGGGTTCTTCAATGTCATAGCGAATGCGAGGTGCGGTTTGTTCTAAACGTTCTCCCGCAACGGTAGTGGCAATTTGAGTAATCTGTTGTTGTTCCCAATTATGATAACGATTGGCTAAGGTAGAACAGAGAAAAAATCCACTGGTGATCACCAGAACAATTAAAATAAAATGGGGTAACATTTGCAGCCATTTCACATATTGTTCTAAGGCGGTTCTCAGAAGAGGAACTGAAATCCCCTCCCCTCGTTTCTTGACTGACCAATTCATCAAAGATAAAATCACACCCATTGCTGTTAAAAAAATGGCAAAGTGGGTTAATCCTTTCATTATTCCTGATGCCAATTCAATTAATTCATTCGGATGGGTCAAATCAGGAATACTGGGAATGCTACTCAAAAAAATATCCATAGAACCTTAAAAACTCAGTAGGGTGTCAGTAGGGTGGCGGAGAACAGGGGGAAATTTTTTCTCCCCTCAACCTGGATTCTCACCCATCCTACAAGAGAAATTGACCCGTTTCCGAATCGAGATTAATTCAGGTTTAATAGGGTATAACTTCCAAAAATTTTGAGGGTTTCTGTGAAGGATCTTAATTCTGCTAAAGCGGATTGTACGGATTGCTCATGGCTATCCGCTTCTAAATCCATAAAAAATAGATAATCTCCTAGGGAACGCTTACTAGGACGGGATTCTATTCGGCTTAAATTAATACCTCGTTCCGCAAAAATAGTTAAGGGTTTAGCTAATGCACCCGGAACATTCGCCGGAACACTAAAGCCTAAAGACGTATATTTTCCCGGCCCTGAAGGTTGTAAACTGACGACCCAAAAACGGGTACAATTATCGGAATAATCGTTAATAGGATGGGCAAGAACGGGAAGTTGATATAATTCTGCTGCTCGTAAAGACGCGATCGCAGCGACATGAGTTTCATCCCTGACCAATTGTAAGGCTTCTGTTGTTGAATTTTTAGCAATTAATGGCACATCGGGGAGGGATTTTTCTAACCATCCTTGACACTGGGCTAAGGCTTGGGGATGGGAATAAACCACTTGAATTTGCTCAAAGTTTTGGGCTTGGGAAATCAACGCATGGGCGATGGGAAGAATTAACGCCTGTTGAATTTGTAGAGAACCAATTTGCCATAATGTATCCAGAGTCATACTCACACTGCCTTCAATGGAATTCTCCACCGGAACAACCCCAATTTGGGCATCTCCTTTGGCAACTGTCCATAGGGTTTGACTAATACTCGAACAGGGACATAACATCACCTCTTCCCCGGTATTTTGGGTCAGAGATTGGGCATAAGCTAAGGCTGCGGCTTCCGCATAAGTCCCCGATGGGCCAAGATGGGCAATGGAAACGGTCATAATTTCACTTCCGTAGATATAAATTAATCGCCAAGGATGGAATTAACCCCCAAGATAGAAATTGTTTTGAGGGTTCCTCCACTTCAGTTACATTTTGCTAGATTACGTTACAATTATTTACATTAATCTCATCAATGTTACCCTTATCATGAAAAGATTACGGATTTTAGGGATTTCACCGATTTCATGAGGTTTACCGATTTCATGGCTTTCGTGAATCATCAGCGACCCGGTTTGATCCTGACTTGCGATGGATGAAAATTGTTTGAAAATTTCTTAAATTTTATTAAGATAAATTTCAAAATTTGTAGACTTTAATAATTTTTTATGTATACCCACTTTCAAGCTTCTCAAACTGTTGAAATGGCTGTACCCAAGCCCAATTTGATTCACCATTATCTACGTCAACCGAAACGTTTGGTGAAGGCGTTAGTTGATCCGACTCGTTTGGATCACTTGGGAGAGGAGATTTACCGCTTAAAAATGCGTCCTTTGCAGTTCATGATGTTCAGTTTACAACCGACGGTAGACTTGAAAGTCTGGATACAGTCCGATGGAATTCTTAACTTAAAATCCGTTGGCTGTGAAATTCGAGGAATTGAGTATATTAATCAACGGTTTTCCCTGAATTTAGTCGGGAAACTCTATCCGGTTGAATTACAAGGAATTACCCATTTAAAAGGCCAAGCGGATTTAGAAGTAAAAGTTGAACTTCCTCCCCCTTTATGGTTAACGCCCCAACCTATTTTAGAAACAACCGGAAATGGATTATTAAAAAGCGTGCTGATGACGGTTAGGCACCGATTAGTTCATAATTTATTATCGGATTATTCCCATTGGTCTGAAGAACAATTAGGAGTTGGGGGACGCCAACCTCAGTCTAACAATGCGGTATCGAGTATGGAGTGGCTGTAGCGTTAAGTTGTGAGAGATCACATTCCTAAGATGATGTAGATCACAATTAACCTTTGTTCCTCATCACCCTATTGTTTCCGTAGAAATCAGTACAGTAAAGGTATCAGGATCACCCCAGGTTTTGTGGAAATCCCTGATACTAAATATTGTGATGGCTTTTACCAGGAGAATATTGCAATGACTTGTATTCGTGATGTTGTTCAAGAAGTGATGTCTACCGGCTATCTTAGCCTTCATACCGAAAACAAATTAAGACAAATGCTACAAACTACCCATTATGGTACAGATGATATTAATGCCTTTGCCAATTTGCAGTTAGCAGCAATGTCAGGGAAGGTTAAGCAGGAGTCGCGGGAATTATATCAATTGGCGATTATGCAACAGTTTTAAACTTAAACTTGCGGATAGGAAGCACCGAAGAACTCATTTTTAAACTTTTATTATTTTCCTGGAATATTATTATCATTTTTTTATTAAGATTAATTAATTTTTCTATATTTTTAAATTTATAGGTAATTATTTTTGATCATATAGCAATCCCAAATAGATTGTAATAATTTAAAAGAGAACAGTCGGTTATGACTCTTGTTATAAGGTTTAGTCTTGTCAAACCCCTTATCTTCTGACCGGGCTAGTTGTGATCCATATCACTTTTGAGATGTTAATTCAGTCAAACGCCATCGTGCGTATTCTCACGGAGATGACGATAAGAGCATCACGGGGAAACCCTAGTGGTATCACTGACAGTTGGGGATAATACCGCGATTATTAACAATACAAATCAGGATAGTCCCTTAGAGAGAAACACAAGAATGATCGTGGTTGTCAAATCTAGTCAAACCTTTGTGAGCGCGACGGGTTCACTCAAACCCATTCCCTTATCCACTAAATTTGGTGAGATTGAGTTGGAACAACTTTGTAGAATTGCTCAACAAAATCAATGGAAAACCGAAGATCTCGAACATCGAATTGCTCAAGCTCGGTTGATGGTGGATGCGAATTGGGCGACTCCCAAGGATTATGCTCTTTTAGAGTTAGATAAACGCGGGAAATTACATCTGGTGGATGGGGTAGAGTATTGGATGGTGGAATTAGATCAAAACCGTGCGGCTGGAGTTTACTTAAATCCAGATGCTTATACTCTCGATGTCATGATTGTCAATGTAGAATGGTTCGCACCCATTCATCGGGAGACAGTAACTACTCTTCAACGATTAATCGAGTTAACAGAATCTCCTTATCCTTAAATATTCAAAGTCAGGGTTTAATGATTTTGGGGTTGAGTTGGCATCGAATTAATTTCAACGTTAATCCAAGGAACTCCAATTAACCTTTCTAGTCCGTTCGCTTTTAAAAGATTGTCCCAAGTAGCTGTTAAAGTCGCATCATTAGGATTTTGATGACGTAATTCATCTAATAAAATCAGGGCATCATATTCTAATCCCAGGGATTGATACAGTTTAAAACGATCATAAGCGGTCATCTGTTGTAGAAGTTTTGTTTGTATTTCTCGATTAGTGGAAAGCCGTTGGATTTTTCCTTTAATCATAGTGCTTCCACTAAAATCTCCTGTCGTGTCACAAGTGATTTGAAAAGACCAAGAATAAGGATTACCCGTTTCTACAAATAACTCAGCAACGGATTTGGGTAAACTGATACGCAATAAACCAGATTGAGCTTCTAAATTCAATTTCCCTTCATAGATTGTGTTTTTATTTTGATCTGTAATGATGAATTCTCCTAGGAAGGGTGATTGTTCAGGAACAGATAAAATCTGATCGGATTTCAAAGGGGGAATATAAAATAAAAAAGTAGGAGTATCTGCTAAGGTCGTTGGTGTCCCCTGTTTGGGTTTAATGGCAATTAATGGAATATCAAAACAATATCCTCGCGTGATATTCGGTTCTGTGGCAGGTTTGTCGGTATCGGGTGGGGGTGTTACATCTTCACTGACTTGAATGGGAGAGGTTTGAGGTTGTGGAGATTGTTGGAATATAGAAAAGTTAAAACCTAGCCCCGTGGCTAAGGTCATACTGAGGAAAGCGAAATGGAATGGATGACGTGACATTTATGTTTTTCCTCGTCTATAAAATACGTTAACCTGACCTGTAATCTCCTAATTATTGCATCAGTGTAGCATTCAGATTCATTCTAGTTTTCTGCTAGCTCATTGGAATGACTCAGGAAATATTCAGGGAGACTCGGTTAAACTATAAACAACCTCTTTAGGCATAGTTTTTTATATGAAATTCTGGAAAAAATTACTGATTGATCCATGCTATCAAATTACTTTAATTTATGCAATAACGGGTGGTCTTTGGATTGCTTTTTCTGATCATCTATTAGCCCTATTAGCCCATTATCCCTATTCTATTACGGTTTTTCAAACGATTAAAGGCTGGTTTTTTATCTTAATTACCAGTCTCCTCCTCTATTATTTAATTCGTCAAGAAACCCAGCGTTTGCAACTTTCCGAAAAACGGTATCGAGATTTATTTTTGAATCATCCTCAACCTATTGGGGTTTATGATCTAAAAACGTTAAAATTTTTGGCTGTTAATGAAGCTGCGATCGCTCATTATGGTTATTCAGAATCAGAATTTCTGAAGATGACAATTTTAGATCTGTGTTCTCCTGAAGAGTCTGAATCGTTTAAACTTTTGATGACATCAAATGCTAAAAGTAGTGATCAAAAAAATCTATCTAAACATCGCAAGAAAGATGGAATGTTAATTGATGTTGAAATTCTTTCTCATCAATTACAGATGATTTTGGAACCGGATATTCTTCTTTAAGTTATTTACAGAATTTACCCATTGATACCCTAAAAATTGATAGGAGTTTTGTCAAAAATTTAGAATCTCCAGGGAAAGATTTGGAAATCACAAAAACCATTGTTAATTTAGCCAAATGCCTGAATTTAGATATTATTGCTGAAGGGATAGAAACCCCAGTTCAAAAAGAAATTTTACAATCCTTGGGTTGCGAAGCCGGACAAGGATATTGGTTTTCACCGCCCTTAAATTGGACAGGAATAACAAATTTTTTATCGATTTAATTTAAGCAGTTGACGAAAGATCAGTTAAAATAGAGTTAAACTTCAAGATAGTTTATTTGTATTAGGACTTTAGGAACACTATGGGACTATTCGATCAAATTATAACGGCTCTCAATGATCCAAACCAAGCCGGAAACAGCACTCAGATGAGTAATATTCTCAATACGGCTCAACAGCTTGGGAACCAATTAGGTATTTCTCCTCAAACCAGTCAAATGGTGATGTCAATGGTGGGGAGTTCTGTTCGGTCTTCTTTACAAGAAAAACGAACCCAACTTGGAAATGAGGCGACTCAAAATATCGTCAATGAATTTGGAGGAACAACACCGAGTACCCAGGCGGTTCAAATGTTATTTTCTCCCACTCAGCAACAACAATTAATTCAAACTATTTCTCAACATACGGGTGTTAGTTCCCAAACCCTTCAATCCCTTTTACCAGTGGTTGTTCCTTTAGTTTTAAACCTTCTAAAAACCGGAACAAATCAACAACAACCTCAAGGAGGTTCTAATCAAGTTTTGAATAGTTTTTTAGATGCAGATGGCGATGGAGATGTTGATGTTGCGGATGCGATGCGTTTAGCAGGACAATATTTTCAAAGTTAAAGGAAATAGGGAGAAGGAGAGGGAATACCAAATCGGAAATTAGCACCAAAAATTATGGTTATTGAGTGGTTAAAATTTCAAGTTCCCCCTGAAAAATGGGAAGCCTTTATTCAACGGGATGAAGAAGTTTGGACAGCCGGACTTCAAGAGTTTCCTGGGTTTTTAGGAAAAGAAATTTGGGTTAATGCTGAACAACAGGAAATTGTTTTAGTGATTCGTTGGGAGTCTCAGACCCAATGGGATGCTGTTCCCGAATCTAAAATCCAACAACTCGACGAAGCAATGGGCGAATTACAAATGCCTATTGTAGAAAGTCGAGCTTATCAAATGTCGAAATTGATTCCCTAAAAATCCGTTAAATTATTGATGATAATTTGTGAATTAAAGCCAGAATAAAATTCACACTTAGAAACCCAACCCCAATCACTAAAATCACAAAAGTTGTAAGACTCAATATTGAGCGCAACCTATCGGATTTTAAGGGTTCATTAGGTTTCATGGTCATTCATCTCCTAGGAATTATCGTTTTTTGAGTCTTTTGTTACCCTTTTACAAACCCCATTTTCTAGGGATGAGGATTGAAAACAAGAGTTAAAGGTGTTAAAATCCAGACCAGTCAAGACAATCACGGCAGAAGTTAAACTGATTCTGTCCGACCCCAACATCTTAACAGTTAAGCACTCAGGAAGCGAGTATCACTTAGTAAATTTTGCGTGCGTTGATCGATTAATTTCTGTATTCTGGAGTTAGCCACTCTGTCCTACTCTAGCCAGTAAAATAGATTATTATGTTTCCTCCAGCCTCTTCTGCCCATCCTTCTCGACCCCATGCTATAACTCCTAGCGCTATGCCAATGCCTAACTCTATCTTTCCTAGAACGGTTTTTTCAACGTTGAAACAACGGCATTGGTTAGAGTGGTTAGAGTATCTCTCCCTAGCAAGTTCAGCCATCGGTTCTGGAGTTGTTGCCCTTTCCGGTCAAGCCTTTTATGGCGTTGCCCCCTTAACCTTAGCAGTTTCATTAAATGTTGCTAACCGCTATCGTTTAGAACAACAAACCCATCAAAGTCAAATGGAAATTGTACAGGTTCAAAATTCCGTTGAAAAGTTAGAAAAAAATACGGTTAAAGTGGTTATGGGGTTGAGACAACAACTCCTCAATGAAATTGAATCCCTCCAGCAAAAATTAGAAGAATATCCGAACACAGACGCTTTAGAATCGGTTTATCGGGCTAAACAAGTTGCCGCTTTAGGACAGTCAGTAACATCCATGCAGGAACATATTGCTGGAGCTTTAGAAGAAGTTCGGGAGCAGTTTCGTCAAGAATTACACAATTTTTCCTCAACAGAATTTGTCCATTTAGAATCGTTACAAGAAAATTTGAAACAATTACAGGATATTACCTACGAATTAAGAAATAATGCTGTAACTCAACAGGATTTTCAAGGCCGATTTGTAGAAATTCAAGATGTCATTCATCAATTACAACAAGAAAAATCTGTACAACCTTCTTCCTCGGTAGATTTATCCCAAATTCAAACGAGATTAGATGCACTAACCCAAGAACATAAAGAGGTGATTAAACCCCATCTGAGACGTTTATTGTCCGTTGTTAAACAATTACAAACCACTCAGACTCGACCCTTGCCCGTTCCTCCTAAACCCCTGCCCAAACATCCCACCCAATAAGGATAACCTACCTTTTCTAAAAATCAAAAACTTTTGTTAATATTGACCCAAACTATTTTATAATCTGAGATGATTCTACACGCTATAAATTCTACGAGGAAGATTACATGGCTGTTTCAGAAATCACTGAAAAATTGTTAGCCGCAAAAAAACATAAAGGAGTCACATTTTCTGATTTAGAACAACTATTGGGACGCGATGAAGTTTGGATTGCTGCTGTTATCTATCGGCAAGCTAGTGCTTCTTATGAAGAAGCCAAAAAACTGATTGAAGCGTTAGGTTTAAGTTCAGAATATATTGAAGCCTTGACTGATTATCCAGTAAAAGGATCACTGGAGCCTGTGATTCCAACTGATCCCTTAATTTATCGATTTTATGAAATTATGCAAGTCTATGGAATGCCCCTCAAAAGTGTCATTCATGAAAAATTTGGAGATGGTATTATGAGCGCTATTGATTTTACCTTAGATGTGGATAAAATTGAAGATCCAAATGGTGATCGGGTTAAAGTCACGATGAATGGAAAATTCTTACCGTATAAAAAATGGTAATTTTTTGAATGGATCTCTGAGATTTCTCCTAGTTAAATACTGGGAGAAATTTTTGACTAAAATGTAATCCTATGATACAGTCAAGGATCTGAGTCGGTTCTAGCGGGGAACAGTCGCTAGAAGTAAGGGGAAAGTTTGGCGCAAATCCAACACTGTCCCGCAACTGTGATGAGAGTCTTGATCTCTAAGTCAGAATACCCACCGAAATCAGATTATTCTTTCACACATCTGCGCGGTACAGATGATGTTTATGATGTTCAAATCATTTCAGCGTTTTTGTCAGGATTTCTCGCTACAAAATAATAATCGAGTCTTTTTTTTAGGCATCAGTTTATTATTACTGTTGATGGCGCAACCTGCCACAGCCCATCATGCCTTTGGCGGTCGAATTCCGAAGAATTTTTTTGAAGGATTTTTATCAGGACTCGCTCATCCCATCATTGGAATTGATCACTTTGCCTTTATTCTTTCCATTGGTTTAATTGCAGCTAGTATTGTGGGTGGAATTTGGATAATTGTCGGGTTTCTAGGGGCTGCTATGTTAGGGACAGCAATCCATTTAATGAGTTTTAATTTGCCGGTTCCTGAAGTGGCGATCGCCCTATCGGTGATTACCATTGGCATTTTATTAGTGCTGAAAAAACAATTACCCCTAGCCGTATTAATCAGTTTAGCAAGCGTAGCGGGTTTATTTCATGGCTATGCCTATGGAGAATCAATTATGGGGGCAGGAATGATGCCTTTAATCTCCTATTTGGCAGGATTTACTTTGATTCAATTGGGAATAGCGGGAGCGACGATGAAACTCGCTCAATCCTTCCAACAAACCTTAGAAACTAGCAAATATTCCCTGATCAAATATTCAGGTTTTGCTGTTGTAGCGATTGGGGTAATTGCTTTATCTAGTGCAATTACAGGCTAATTTCCCTTAAGTATATTTCAGTTTTACTGCTGTAGAGATGTTGAAGAGAACATCTCTACTTTTTACCTTTAATCTTTAACTCAATCTTATGTCTGCCAAAATTCCTGTTACCGTCATTACTGGATTTTTAGGAAGTGGAAAAACCACCACCATTCGTCATTTATTACAAAATAATCAAGGTCGTCGCATAGCCGTTTTAGTGAATGAATTTGGAGAAGTCGGTATTGATGGAGAATTGATCCGTTCTTGTCAAGTTTGCGATGATGAAACCCCAGAAGTCAACTTAGTAGAACTCACCAATGGTTGTTTATGTTGTACCGTGCAGGAAGAGTTTTTTCCCGCTATGCAAGAACTTCTAAAACGACGAGATAAAATCGATCATATTGTGATTGAAACCTCTGGGTTAGCATTACCAAAACCCTTAGTTCAAGCCTTCCGATGGCCGGAAATTCGCACGGGTGCAACAGTTGATGGTGTTATAACCGTAGTAGACTGTGAAGCCATTGCTAAGGGGACGTTAGTGGGGGATATTGAAGCAGTTGAAGCCCAACGTCAAGCTGATCCTAATTTAGATCATGAAACCCCTATTGAAGAATTATTTGAAGATCAACTCGCCTGTGCGGATTTAATTTTATTAACAAAAACCGATCATGTTGATGCCGAAACTCAACAGAAAGTTGAAACCTGGTTAAAACAAGAATTGCGTGAGGGCGTTAAAATTGTTTCTTGTCAACAGGGAAATATTCATCCTGATGTGATTTTAGGGTTTAATTCAGCCGTTGAGGATAATTTAGAAGCCCGTCCCAGTCATCATGACACTGAAGAAGAACACGAACATGATGATAATATTAATTCAGTTCCTGTGATTTTAACCCAAGACTTTGAACCTCAAGACTTAATTGAACGGTTAAAAACAATAGTTAAACAACAGGAAATTTACCGGATTAAAGGGTTTGTTTCGGTTCCCCATAAACCGATGCGGTTAGTTTTACAAGGAGTTGGCGATCGCATTGAAACCTTTTATGATCGTCTCTGGAAACCAACAGAATCTCGTCAAACCCAATTAGTATTTATTGGGGAAAATTTACAAGCTTCTGAAATTAAAAATGCCGTTTTAGGGAATTAAAACCTATTTTTAGGGTTGATAGGGGCGGGTTAAAGTTAACTTTTGATCCTCAAAAATCATTGATTAACACCTGCCCTAATTTTGTGCCAAAATTTGTAAATCATTAGGATCGGTAGTCTTCAAGATTAAGAATAGCCCCAAACTTAAATTATAGGTCAGGGAACCAGTAGACGTTACACTGCGTTACAACACGATAGAATATAAGGTGATCTAGCCAGAAACCATATTGACAAGGAGATAACCAACGCATGGGCAAAGTAGTCGGCATTGACTTGGGGACAACGAACTCTGTGGTTGCGGTCATGGAGGGCGGTAAACCCGTTGTGATTGCTAACTCTGAAGGGATGCGAACCACCCCCTCCGTCGTTGGGTTTACCAAGGAAGGAGAACGCATCGTGGGACAGATGGCTAGACGTCAGGCGGTTTTGAACCCCCAAAACACCTTTTATGGGGTCAAACGGCTGATGGGTTGTCGCTATTCTGACCTGTCTCCCGCCTCCAAACGGGTTCCCTACACGATGCGACGGGATGAAACGGATAATATTAGAATCAAATGTCCCAGAGTTAATAAAGATTTTGCGCCGGAAGAAATTTCGGCAATGATATTAAAAAAATTAGTTGAAGAAGCGACTCGGTATTTAGGAGAAGAAATTACCGGGGCTGTGATTACGGTTCCTGCCTATTTTAATGATTCTCAAAGACAAGCCACTAGAGATGCCGGACGCATTGCCGGATTAGAGGTTAAACGCATTTTAAATGAACCGACTGCGGCTTCTTTAGCTTATGGTTTAGAACGCAGAGATTATGGCACAATTTTAGTGTTTGATTTGGGGGGCGGAACCTTTGATGTCTCGGTTTTAGAGGTGGGAGAAGGGGTATTTGAAGTCAAGTCTACCAGTGGAGATACGCAACTGGGAGGAACGGATTTTGATCAGAAAATTGTCGATTGGTTAGCAGAACAATTTCTATCAGAAGAAGGAGTAGATTTAAGACGCGATCGCCAATCGTTACAACGGTTAACAGAAGCGGCTGAAAAAGCAAAAATTGAGCTTTCTGGCGTTGGAGTTACGGATATTAATTTACCCTTTATTGCTGCTACAGAAGACGGCCCAAAACATTTAGAAACCCGCTTAACCAGAGGAGAATTTGAGGGATTATGTGGGGATTTAATTCAACGGTTACGTCGTCCGGTGAAACAAGCGTTAGCGGATGCGGGATTAACTTCTAATGATATTGATGATGTGATTTTAGTCGGTGGTTCTACTCGAATGCCAATGGTGCAACAATTAGTTAGAACGTTAATTGATTTAGAACCGAATCAAGGGGTGAATCCTGATGAAGTAGTGGCGGTTGGTGCGGCAATTCAAGCGGGAATTTTAGCCGGAGATGTACGAGATGTATTATTATTAGATGTTACTCCCTTATCGTTAGGATTAGAAACCATTGGGGGAGTCATGAAAAAATTAATTCCCCGTAATACAACTATTCCAGTGCGTCGTTCTGATATTTTTTCAACTTCAGAAAATAACCAAACTTTGGTAGAAGTTCATATCTTACAAGGAGAACGGGAATTAGCCGTTGATAATAAATCTTTAGGTCGGTTTAAGTTAACTGGAATTCCGCCCGCACCGCGAGGAGTTCCACAAATTCAAGTCGCTCTTGATATTGATGCGAATGGTATTTTACAAGTTACCGCCTTAGATAAAACCACCGGACGAGAACAAAGTGTTGTAATTCAAGGTGCTTCTACCTTATCTCAAGATGAAGTTAATCGCATGATTCGAGATGCGGAAAAATATGCAGAAGTTGACCGTTTACAACGAGAACGAGTCGAAAAACGCAACCGCGCCCAAGCGTTAACTTATCAAGCTGAACGACAATTAAGAGAAGTTGCTTTAGATTATGGAATGCAATTTGCTCAACGTCAACGGTCAAGAATTGAAACCTTAATTCGGTCTTTAAGAGATAGTTTAGAGCGAGATGATGAACGAGGAATTGATCAAATTAGTGTAGATTTACAAGATGCTTTATATGAGTTAAGTCGGGAAGTTTCGATTTTTGCGACGGAGGACGATGAAGATGATTTATTTGGTTCTATTCGTCGAACTTTTTCCGGTGAAAAACGTCGAGTTGATCCCTATGAACCTCCGACTCGTAGTTATTCCCGTTATGAACAACGGAGCAGCAATGGCGGTAGTTTAGGTGGAGGTGTATCACGTTCTCGTCGCTATTCTCCTAGTGATAATTGGGATGATGATGATGATGATTGGTTGTAACCTTAGAAACCCGGTTTCTAAAAGAAACCGGGTTTCTGACCACTTAATTATGAACTCGTTAACCTAAATTTAACCTATGCAAAATTTTCGGAATTATTATCAAATTTTAGGGGTTTCGCGCGAAGCATCTGTTGATGAAATTAAGAAAGTGTATCGCAGACTAGCCAGACAATATCACCCGGACTTAAATCCTGGGGATAAGGAAGCAGAAGAAAAATTTAAAGATATTGGAGAAGCTTATAATATTTTATCTGATCCTGAAAAACGATTAGAATATGATAATTATAGTCAATTTTGGAAACAAAAAGGGTTTCAAGATTGGCAAAAAAATGCGTTTTCAGGAATTAAAAACTGGGGAAGTCGTCGGACAATTTCTCAAACTGAAGATGTAGATTATGGAGATTATTCTGATTTTGATACCTTCATTGATCAATTATTAGGACGGCGGCGGGAAGTGCGAACCGTTGACCCGAAAAACTCCCCTCAAATGACCTCCACTGACCCCTATGATTCTCCTCGAACAAAAGCAGTTTATAAACCCACTCCCCGCGAAACAAAACGGGATATTGAGGCGCGATTAACCTTACCGTTAGAAAAAGCTTATACCGGAGGAACAGAACGCATCCGTTTAGAAGATGGACGGTCTTTAGAAGTGGATTTACCCCCAGGAATGGTGAAGGGTCAACAAATCCGTTTGAGAAATCAAGGAATTAATGGGGGAGACTTATTTTTAAAAATTAATATTACTCCCCATCCCTTTTTTAGAATAGAAAAATCAGAAATTTATTGTCAAATTCCTGTCACTCCCACAGAAGCAGTATTAGGGGGAGAAATTGATGTTCCTACGTTAGATGGTTTGGTTAAAATGCGTTTACCTGCGGGGGTGGTATCGGGTCAACGGTTACGATTAGCCAATAAAGGTTATCCGAATCTTGAAGGAGAACGGGGCGATCAATTAATTGAAATTCAAGTGGTTATTCCTAAAAATATTACTCCCGAAGAACGAGAATTATATGAAAAATTACGTCAAATTGAAACCTTTAAACCCCGTCAAAACTTAAAAATATAACCCGTAGGGTGTGTAAGCAACGCGCACGCACCCTAAAATTTTTAACAATAAAATAATAATCGTTTGGCGGAATTATGGGGGTCTGAGGCGACACAACAAAATATTAGTTATGCTTGAGGAATGGGGGAAAGCATTCTACTCCTGCCTTCTGTTATAACGCGGTCATAACCTTCAACAATTCTGCTGATAAATCAACATTTAAAGGATCTTCTTTTTTAAACAGAACCCCGGCTAAAAAGTAGATATTTTCAGAATAAAAGGCTTTCTGTTTTTTCTGAAGGTTTTCAATGGTTTGTTTAACTTTTGGTTCGCAACTATAGTAACCAAACTTTAACGGTGAAATCATAAAATCAACCACTTGATAACCCTGTGCTTGAGCATACTCAATAGTTTCTACCGGATTAGAATAAGCTGCAATCATTAATAAAACATTCTTACAACCCACTGTAAACAGCTTCTTTGTAATCGTAGCTCCATCAATTCCTCCATACAAAGCAGGCATATATAAATCATTATCAGGTGCCGGAAGATAAGGAGGATTTGCAATTAAATAACTCGCGGAACCAGGGGAAGCACTAAAAAAACATTCATTATGAATAATATACTTGTTTCTAAGCTGATATTGCTCAATAGTAGACCGAGCTAATTTACAAGCATCACTGTTTAATTCATAGCCATGAATACAGCCTTTAAATCGAGTTTTAAGTAAACAATTAATGACAGGACTTCCTTCACCCGTCCCAAATTCAATAATTGAGTCAAAGGGTGTACATTGATTTAATACCATTTTCTCAATACATTGAGAGTAAAATTGAGATTCTTCAGGACAGAAGAATACTTGATCAGGAGAATAAGATTCTGTAACTTGATTAGAAGGTAATAATCCGCTTTGCATGATGAATATTTAGAGATAAATGTTAATTGGAAATTGTTGAAAATTGAATTAGGAATTGCTAACCGATTTTTCTGCTTGTTTAACCGCTTTAATCACGGCATCCCCAGCCCGATCGCCCATCCATTTTTCTTGGTCATAACCGAGTAGAATTTGCCAAGCATCATTCGGATATCGATCCACTAACGGTAATGCCACTTTGTCTAACATCCAGCGACCATGACGTTCATCTTCGCGGATATGTAATGCCCAATACCCCATTGCCGTATCTGAAAGTTTGAGTCGTTCTGCGGCTAATTTATAATCGGTATAAATGGCAGGGCCAGCAATTTCAAAATAAGTTAAGCCCCCGTTATAACGTAAGAAATAACGCTTGCATTCTGTTAGGAGAAAATTATGATTAATTGAGGCTAAAACTTCCCAAGGAACAATGTTAAAATAAGCTTCTGGCTCCGTCTCTAACCCCAATTCTGCCATCATTTGAGCAAAAAAGGTTGAATGTTTTCGATTGAGACGACCATTGCCATATTCTTCGAGTAATACTAAGATTAATGTGGCTTGAACTTCGTTACTCGCACCGCCCAAAATCCGCGACATTCGACTGGCTTCTACTAATCCATCTAAAGAAGCGATCGCTAATAAATGTTTATACCCTTCCAGGGTCATTTCGTGCCGCAAATAATATTTATTTTCAGTAATCGCTGGATTGAGATCAACCTCGCTGCGTTCATTTAACGCTTGTTTAATATCTTGTTGTTTGTATTCTTCCAAATCAAATTGGGCATTTTCCCACGTTTGCCAAACTTCCTCAATGCGATCGCGCACCCAGTTTAAATAATAAGACCGTTCGTTGCTATAGTGCTTTAAATCATCATACCAAAACAAATTCAGCCGATTAATTCGATAAAGAATGCGTTGTAAAAATAAATGGGCTAAATCAATCTCATTATTGTTAACTTTTTCGGTATAAGCCCTTAATAAAGCGGTATTGAGTGTGACTTCAAAAGGTTGTACTAATTCTGGCTTAATACTGATTTTTTGATCGAGATTTTCTAAATTTAGCAGTTGAATAAAGTGTTCTTCTGCCTCAATAAAATTAACGGATTGAGAAAGTGAAGGCAGATGGGTTGATATCCCTTTAATCACTTGATCGGGACTCAAAGTTGCTGTCATACGATAATTCCTAAATTCAAGATTATTTCCTAACGATTAATTCTGACCTGAGCCAAGTATTAAGATTTGTTTCGTTAGCTCATCTCACTATAATCAAGTTTCAGTTCTTCCATGTTCTATCTATAGATAGAACATCAAGGAATAGCCTAAAAATAAACGATTTCAGCAAGATATTTGATGAATTTTTAAGATTTAAAGATGTATCAATCTCTTTCTAAAGATAGTTGAATTAATCGACTTTATCCGCTATTTTAAGCTGAATTGATCGAGAAAGATTCAGTTTCGTTGCTAAAATTTTTATGTCGGAATTCTGGGACTGGCTTGGATTTTTAAGAAGAAAAAACCATAGGCTTGTTAGTAGGGGTTTATGATTATTGGTAGATTAATTAAGTTTAATTAGGGAGTGGTGCGTGCGCGGAGCTTACGCACCCTACGGTTGTTAGGTTGGGGGTTGGGTTAAACGTCGATAAACCGTTGCTAAACCATCGGAGTCTCCCACATTTCCAGGGAATAAAACAACGGGTAAATTGGGGTATAAAGGATGGTTAGAAGAGGTTTTCACCATTGAACAACCTGCTAACACTTGACCGAGTAACCGTGCTGTTTTTAACGCTAATCCTTTACTTAAAACATCATTAGAAGTAATCCCACCTTTACTAATTAAAAATCCAATATCTTTCGGTAAACCTCGAACAATATCCATGAGTAAATCAGAGACTTTAATTCCAAAGGCTAACCGAGTTTCTACCGTGTCAAATTGTAATTCTTGACGACTGGTATAAATGACTGGGGTTTGACCCGCTTCATGAATAGCCTTGATTTGGTCTAAAATTTGCTGTAAGAGTTCCTGTCTTTGAGTCTCACTTTCTTCTAATAAATGGGAAACATCCACTTCAATCCCCACAACTCCAGGTTCTTGTAATAATCGTTCTAATTGTTGAGTTGATTTTTTAACATGAGAACCCATAATCACTACACCCGGTTTTCCATTTCGGGTATATTTTGCCATTTCTTCTGCGGGAATGGGTTGATTTCCCAATGCAGCTAAAGACGTTAAAATACTCGCCGCGCTGCGGAATAAAAAGCGTTTTCCTTGACTAGCGGCGGTAATAATATCCGAGGCGAATTGATCAAAATCGGCTTGAGTTTCACCATCGACAACCACACATTGATTGTCTGTTAAACGCATTAACCGAGGTAAGGTTCCTACCCGAATATCGGATAAAGAAAATCGTTCTACTTTTTCCGATGGAATCAAACCTTTGGTTTTTTCGGTGACATAATCGGGTAAATAACTATGTTGATAAGCAAAGACCGAATCCTTAGCAAATTCCGTTAAATGAACGGGGGTTTCTACACCATCAACGATTAAATAATGAATACTATTGCGGGTAATTCTTCCCCCTTCAAAAAACGCAGGAACTAGAAAATGAGCATCAAAGGGGCCAAGTTCCTCGGCGATAACATCGGTTTCGACAGGATAGTGACCCCGGAGAGTTGAATCAGAACGACTCACCACCATAAAATCCGTAATGGATTCGGCGGCGAGGGCTAATTTTAAATTTTGGGTGACTTCACGGGTAACAGAAGCGGCTTGTTCGGGTGTTAAAGCTCTAGTATTGGTGAGAATAAAGGAAATCGGAGATTGGTCAGCCAGTCCAATTCGCAGAGTATCCACATCCCACTGAGTCAGCAATAAGCAACTATGAACGGTTTGAGAACCTGTGGGGTCATCATCGAGAACAATAATTTTAGGTCGCATTGGAGTTCCCATCAAAATTGTGTTGAGGTTAAGCTGTTGTGTATTTAAACTGTGATTATAGCATTACCTTTGTTTTTAAGTTTACGTCCCCATTTAATAGATAACTGTCCTTCATTTAAAAGCTGATGTAATAAACACTCTAGCTCATCAACTGATTTAAAGAGTCGATGAGCTATATATTCTTTAGCTGAATGCCAGACTAATTCAATTAAATTATAATCTGGACTATATGCTGGAAGAAATTCTAAATAGACATTCGGCATTTCTGCTTTAATTTTTTCTAGGTACTCTTCTTTTTTGTGAAAACTTGCATTGTCAAGAATAATCAGGATCTTAGCTCCTTTTTCTACAAATTCTTCTGCTTGATTTCCCGCTAATACCCATTCATAAATTAGCTCTTGATAAAAACTTTTTAACACTTGATAAAAATTATCTGCATTTCCTTTATCCAGAAATTCTACAAATCTTTTTTTATCCGAGTACCTCAATCCTCCCATCACATTAACTCTTCCTTTCCTCCTGTCTCCTCTAATCTGTTTCCTCTTCCCTTTTTTACACCAATTCTTTCTTTTTATCACTCTTAAATTAAATCCACTTTCATCCCAAAACCATACCTGTAATTGTTCTGGACTTTCTTTTGCTATTTTCAAATATTCTTCTATTTTATCTTTAAATAATTTTCTTTTTTCTGGATCTCTTTTCTCTTCTAAGCTATACTTTGCCCACAAATAAACATACTTTTTTTCCTTTAATATCTTTCTCACTTGTGAACTACTTAATTTGATTCCTGTGATTTGTTCTAAATAAGTTGCCAATCTTTCTCCTGTCCATCTCCCAAATTCATATCCTAATTCTTCCGGTTCTTTTTCTACTGTTTCTAATAATATCTCTATATATTTGTCTGTGGCTTTTCTATAATTTCCTTTCATTCTTTCATCTTTTAGGCTTTCTAATTTGTCAGGGTCTCCATGTACACACCAATAACATACTTTGTTTAATGAGCAGCCCAAAAACTTGGCAATTTCACTTTGCTTTTTACCATCATTTAGCAATAATAAAATCAAGATTCTTTCTCGGATTTGTCCATTTTCTTCCTCTTTCAATCTTTTCTGTAGTTTCTCTACTTGCTTTTCATTTAAATGATTTTTAGCAGGCATCTTTTGATTGATTTTTCTAAACTTGGTTTTTCATTATACCCTATTTAGATGCTTAACAGCTTATTGGAGGATTTTTTGGATATTAAGAAAAGCCTACCATTGTTGACATCCTCTCCGCCGTGAACGGACAGAGATTCCATCTATTTAAGTTACAAAAATTGACAACTGCTTAAATTTTGGCGGGTTGACGCTTCTTTGGGTGCTGCTATCTTGAGATAGTCTTACGTTTCCTCCACGTCCGTTTAGAGTCTCCGTGCATCCCGCCGGCGACAGTTCCAGATTACTTTGGTATCACCCTATTAATATTGTTCAACTCCTGGGGGAGTAAAGCGAATTTCGATACGTCTTCTTGTTTCATCAGAAGCACGATTTTGCGACGCATATTGTCCTGAAGGTAAAAATAATTGTGCGGCTGAATAAGCTCTAAATTTTAACCCCTTTAAACGACCTTGTTCTTGAATAGCTTGGAGTTTTTTAACAACTGCTAAAGAGCGCATTAATCCTAAATCAGCATTGGAACCGGGTTTGAGATTTTTAACAGGTTGGTTCCCCTGTGCAACTTGTTCTAAGATTTGATCTAAATTACTAGCAGGATTAAAGGTTTCTTGACCATCAGTATGTCCAATTACATCCACTACATAACCTTGATAAACTTTAGAAAATTCCTCTAATTTTTCCACCACATTCCCTTCAATAAAAATTCGCAACCCTTCCGGTAAATCTGCCTTACCTGTCTCAAATTTTAAAGATCGCCCCTGTGCATCTCGATCAGAATCTTTAATCACAATGACTGGTGGAGCTTTTAATCGTTCAATTTCGTTTTTTAATGAACCAACTGTTAATTCTAAGCCTTTAATTTTCTGATCTTTTTCTTTTGAATTAGAAGTTAATAACGATGATTTAACAATGGCTAACAATAAAAACAAGCTCATAATTAAAAAAGCATTAGACATTAAATCTGTAAATGCTTGCCAGACATTCAAATCTTCCGATGAATTTTTAATTTGAGTCGGACGACGCATAATTTTAAACCTTTAATAATAATAATTACAAAACTTACCAACTTGTACCCAAGAAACCGGGTAACTAATATGAAAACCTGAACTCAGGATCAATCTCCTGATCTAGCCGAGAATCTCCAGCATCAGTCCTAAATTTATTTACTTTCCCAAAATTTTGGTTTATTTTTCTTAATTCCCGGATTACCGCTTTGTTCTTTTAAGAGTTTAAGTACCTGAGATAAATCAGATTTCATCTCAATAATATACTTAATATTAGGTTTAATTGCTGCTTCTAATTTATCCGCTAAGACTTGTGAATAGGACTGACTACTATTTGTTTGTTCTTTAATGAGCTTATTCATCATTTTACTTAAAGATTCTAGTTCAAAATTCACTGTATTTGTATAACTATTAAGGGTTTTAACTAAGGTTTCTAATTGTTTATGAATACCTTCTAAATGATCGGATTTATCAATAAGTTTGTTTTGGATATTCTCTAACGTTTGAGAACTTAACTCCAAGCTTTTTCCTCCTTGTTGCAGTTGAGGAATAATTTCAACTAGGGATTGTTGATTAATTTGATTTAACTCTAAAACTTGTAAGGAACTTTGATTAAGTTCACTTAATTTTGTTTCCGTTTTTAATAACTGCTCTGTAAAGATCTGAAGTTGATTTAATATTGTTTCCAAAGATTTAACCGTTTGAAATAAACCGAATGCTGAGTCAGAAAAATTCTTTTGATTCTCTCCAAAATCAGTAGCGATTATTGATAATTGTTTAGGAAATTCACTTTGTTCAAAACCTTGAGCAACTTGTTCTAATTTATCAGCCGTTGTGTTACTCACTTGTACCGCATTTGTAAAACTTTCTGTGGCGGTTTGAAACTCTCTAGCTCCCCTTTCTAACGTTCCTGTAGCATTGGATAATTGACTATAGACTTTTAGAGCTAATTCACTCGCTTCTACATTCGCTTTTGTAATTTGATGAATATTATCTCTCATGGCAGATTCCACCGCATCTCTAACAGTAATACCAAATCGATCTAAAAAATCTTTAAATTCACTCGACATTCCTTTAACAACTTTATCCAACCGAGTTTGACCATTTAAGGATGAATAATAAATATTATCGAGGTAATGTTCTAAAGAAACCGTTAAACGATATTTCGCTAGACTCGTATTCCATAAAAAGTTTAAAACAGTTAATAATGCACTACACAATAACCCAGCTAAACTGGTAATAAAAGCGATCGCCATTCCTTCTAGGGGTTGTTTTAATTCCTCTACTAACTGACTAACATCCGTTGCTTGACTTTGACTAATAGTTTGACTCAAAGAACCCAAATTGACCGTAATTCCAATAAAGGTTCCAATTAATCCAAAAGCCAGGAGTAAATTCGGAATAATTCGACACCAATATTCAATTTGTTCGCAGGATTTCCCTAAAACCTTTTCTTGGCTGTAGGCTTGATCAATCAAAGCCGCCGTGTTCACTTGTTCTAAATTTTGGCTGGATTCTGCAAAACTCTGTTCTAAAACTTGTACAATCGCAGGCGGGAGTTCAAGCTCCCGTTTATTGATAATCTGATAAATTTTATTCGCTTGAGTGGTTAAATGTTGATAAAGATTCCAGCGATAATAGAGGGTAATGATCGAGGGAATAAACACAAATATCCCGATCAAAATGATTAACAAAGGCGGTAAAGGAGGAAAAGAAGGAAACAACATAAAATATCCTCAAGATTGAACATGAGCTTAGATTCAAATCAATGTAACTAAATTAAAATGAGTTAACAACCATATTTCCGTAGAATTTCTTCTTTCTCAAATTCATATCCTTTTTGAGTAATGAACCCCTGATCTAATTTTTGTTTTAGCTGCCTTAATTTTGCCTCTAAACTGTCATCACTTTGGTTAAAATCTCTGGAATTTTCTCCACGCTTTACTAAAGCGGCAGAATCGTCATTAACCGATGTTGGTAAACTTCCAGTCTTAGTTAGACTTTCCTGAATTTTTCGACGAAAACGATTAATAACTCCTTCATGTCCTAAATTATTAATTGTACCCGGAGTCCCCACAACCGTTGATTTATAAAGATAATTAGGATTAGATTCAGGTAAATTATCCACATAATCCACAAATTGCTGTAATCTGGGTAAATATTGACTTTTCCAGAGATCAGGATTTTGACGAATCTGATTAATTTCCTCCTCTAATAACTCGTTTAACGTTTTCGTCATTTCTCGGTGATTCGCTAGTTCTTCTAACGCTTGATTCCAAATTGGGTTCAGTTCTGCTGTATAATAATAGTCTCGTAAATTATCGTAATATTGAAACTCTAAGCCTTGATTTTTAGGATTTTTAACAATTAACTGAAATGCTAAACAAGGATAGAAAACATCTTCCAATTCTTCCATGAGTCTAGCATCTGGGGGGATAATATCAGTAAAGGGGATCTGATAATCAGAATGACAAGTTGAGCCATCTTTATTTTGTTCTCGGATATAATGATTTCTGATTTCTTCTAAACCATTAATCAACCGTAAAGGAAACCCACCATATTCCCGAACAATTAAAATTTGATCTTCAGCTTGAGTCGGTTTTAAAGCCGTTGGGTCGATTCCCAAATCACGAGTCAGAGTCATTTTAAACTGATTTACTTCTACCTCATCGGTATCTTTAAATCCAATAAATTCTTTTCGTTTATCCGAAAGATTAGAAAAATAAGGATCACTCACATTTAAACGTAATAAAGGTTCTGCCTGCTCAATAATTTGTCCTAAACGGGTAGGACGAATTGACCCAGAATATTTTTGAATAAAACGCTTAATCACAGATTTAACAATTTGGTTACTCCGAGAACCAAATTCACCATCTATTTTTTGATCAATTTCTGTTTTCAGTTGCTCTCCAGTGGTACGATTAATTAAATAGCAGATCGATTCTCCTACCCCAGATGCCTCTGTAATATCTTTACTCACTAACACCAATGCAGAGCGAAACTCTAAATCAGGTAATAAGGTTTGATAACATTCTTCAATATCTTCTTGAGCAAAAATAGCTTCTCCACTCATTTCATTAAAATTAGAATTTATCAGATCATTTTGTTCTTTCTCATAATTCGTTTTTAAATTTTCGATCATCCGGCTAAAGGTGGCAACTTCAGTCGAACAATCTCTAACATACTTTTGCAAATCATTGACGATTTTTAATGTTTCTTGAGTTACTGCTAATTTGAAATTATGCTGAATTAACTGCATAATACTTTGAACAACGTTTCTCGCTAATCTCTGAATATCGGCATTTTTACGATTCAGTATGGGGAGTTCAATTCTTTGCTCTATCTCATCCATGTTCTGTTCTAAATCTCGCAATTTTTTCTCTAAGTCTTCATTTTTTTTCATTCCTTCCCCTTGACTAATTTCTTCCTCTAACTGACGTTGATAGGTGTTTAATTCTGTTTGCATCGCCTCTAACCAATCACGAACACTTTTAGTCGAAAATTTGGGATTGCTAGGGGTCATTAATTCCTCAATAAATTCATTAATATGATTTTTCAATTGTTGAGCGATGAGCGGTTGTACCTGCATTAACCGAGTTAACCAAATTCCTCTTGTTGTTTCCGTTTCTCCCGGCAGAACTTTTCTGAACTGTTCTCGTAATTCTCGTAATAAGTTGTTTTTTAAACTGAGCCGATCTTCACTATTTCTACACTCATTAATTTTTTGAATTAATTTCTCTCTGAATTTAGTTAAGGTCGTAGAAAAGTTTTTGCTCCCTTCTTGAACGCCTCCAGCAAGTCGTTCTTTAAACCCATCCCGTTGGATTAAATCGCTATACCAATTATATTTAATCAAAAATTGTTCAATAATTAATTGAGGATCGGGACTTTGACCTTCTCCATTTAACCAAAAATTAACCAATTTTAAACTAATTCGATTTAAGGCAATTTTTACGATAATTTCACGAGGAAAATAAATCGCAGCCAAGCCAAAGGTTAAATATCCTTGAGTATTAGGACGGGGATGATTATCCGATTGAATTAAATGGTTTAGTAAATTATCCCGCATTCCTTTAGCAACAGGGGCTAATTCTCCGATAAAATCTAACGCGATTTTATGGGCAATTACATTACATAATTTTTGTTGTTCTAAGATTGTATATTCACCGTTCGTTTCATTAGAAATTAAATAAGTATAATCAAATGGGGCGCGAGGTTCCTGAACAATTACCAAATTTTGCATATCATAACAAGCTTCAAATCGAGTCCCCGCACTGCTATAATAATTGAGTTCTTTTAAGGCTGCATAAGTATTAGCATTCATATAGGACGCATTGCTGTATAACTGTGGACTTACCACTAAATATCCGAGTAATTGCGTGCCTTTATCTCCATAGGATTTCCTTAAACTATAAGCAACATCTAAAAACATTCCGCTTCCTGTACCGCCACAGAGGGAACCAATCACAAAAATATTTAATCCGGGTTCAAGTTTTAATCTGGCTTTCAGTAAGGTTGCTTCATGACCCATTGTCCGTTTTGCTGCGGTTTCAATGACAGTTTTGATCTTTTGATAATTATGAAAAAACGCTAATCTTCCCACAGGTCGAATTCCTTTTGCTCCTTCTTCAACGGCTCTAATATTACGAAGTAATTGAGGCGGAAACCAGCGAGAAATATGATCAAACGGCCCAGAACGATTGGATTTAGAACGCTGTTCTACACCTCGCACAAAATTGGTTACTTCTGCGGAAGTTAAAATGGCATTTACTTTTTCAGAATCTCGAAAACTTAAATCAACACCCCGATAGGTATTACCTGTTTTTAAACTGGCGGACTGAGTGGCAGTTTTATCTGTGTCAATATGAACAAAACTAACAATTGGTAGTTCTGTTAAATCTCCATATTTTTCTACAATTAACCGCCGAATTCGCATTAAAACATCTCGTCCTGTTCCTCCTAATCCGATACAAATTGTGCGTTGAACTCCTTGCAGTTGATAATCATTAGCTTGCATGATAAATCCCTTTTGGTTAGTTTATTTTTGAATTTTAATGGTTAATCTGTAGTTTTTGGGAGGTTTAGGATTAGGGCAATTAAAATTTATCCTACTTCTGGTTATTTGGATTTTTTGATCGACAATTTTGTCTTGATATTCAATCCGGCTATTGTTCGTCGGTTCTAAATAAAGTTTTTCTCCTTTTCTGACTAAATAAGCCCGAACTTCTGCTCCAGGTAAATCAATGGTATCCTGACAACCAGATTCATATTCACCAATGGCAATTCTTTGATGATTACCGAGAGAGCAGGTTTGATCTGCTACCTGATCATCATCATCAAAATTAACCATCAGTTTCCATTTTTTATTCAAACGATAAATTTTAATTCCCATCCCGACACTAGCAAGAATTAAAATTCCTAAAATTAATCCGGGTAGCCATAACTGTTTCCATAAATAAGGAGAAACTAAACAAGTTTCTTTCTGTCCGGGGGTAGGAGTACAGAACTCTTGAACATTCGGAGGAATATCAACAATTGTTAGGTTATATTGTCGCTGTTCTTGAGTTTTAATCGGAAGCGATCGCTGATTTAAAGGTAATTGATTTAACCACTCTTGGCGCTGTTGTGTTTCTGGAGAAGTTGCTATTCGGAAAGGACTGTCTGCTGGGGTTTCCGTCCATTCTTCAGAGGTAGCAGGGGATTTTGTAAATAACGGTGCATCGGTAATCCAAACAATCGATTGCGGTTTAATCGGTTGATTCTGGGTTAAACGACATTGATTGAGATCTGCTAAACCCTGATAAATCGTTAACTCAGCTTGTTGAATATCGGTATTTTGTAATCTCAGGTCAGGCTGAAAGGGAATTAATTGTAAAATCTTTTCTACATCGGCTTTCCCTTTAAACTGAATTGCAGTTTCTAAAGTTAAAGGGTTGATCTCAGGTGTTGAAGGGTTAGTTTTTGTAGCAAAAGGCACAACATAAACGGTGTCTCCTGATTTTAAGCTATCTTCAACAATTTGACGTAAACGCAAATGACCTTCATCATTCAAACCGACGCTTTCCGTTAGGTCAATCGCCAGTACCACATCCCGTCCGCCATGTAGACGAGTGACTGATTCCAAACCAATTTTCTGGTAAGGTGTCAACGGTTGACCTGGTGCGACTGGGGTACAAATCTCACTCAAGATAGTTTACTTAGAAACTTATACAGTTCCTTATCATATCGTAAAACCAGGTTATCCAGAAGGGGTTGGGGTGAAACTTTTTTTACCCGTTTATTGGACAAGGGTTGACAATAAGTCGCCAGAATAGTGATTAATATAAGCTATTCAGTCTCTAATGGTGATGGGGAAATTGCCAATTCCTTGTAGTTGGAGCGTCCCCGCTCCCTAGAATATACACTTTAAATGTAATAGCAGCTTAGATTGATTTTTTTCCTATTCCTTGTTTCTGATTGTCTGTTGCTTGCGATTAGGGGAAATCTGTTGTTCCTGAAGTTGTTTTAATTGTTGATGAACGTCTGAAGCAATTTCAAAGGCTTGATACAGGAGTCTTCCTTGTTCTGTTGTGGGTTTTTCTGTTTGTAAGACCGTTAAGGCGGTGAAATTTGGATCAAAAAGTTCGGAATATTGCTGAATAAATTTTTGATGTTTTTTCAAGGTTCGTTCTATTTTTAATCCTTTAATTAATTCTGTTCTAATTAAGTTTAAAGCTGCAATAATAGCTTCTCGATTGTTTAATTTTCCAGGGGGATGGGCTATTGCATCGAGTTGATCATAAATTTTTAAGGCTTTAACAATGGCGTTATAACGCTCCACTTGATGACACAGTTTAACGAATTGGGGACGGGTTAAGGTATTCCACAGTTTTACACTATCCTCAAGAATTAATAGTCCCCCAATGGTTAAATAAATTATGATTAAAATTAAAGAGAGTTCTGGAAAAATTAAACTCCAAATCCAATAACTCATTAATAATAATAAAAAGATAAAAAAGGTTTTTAAACCTTCCCCTAATAATTTTTTAACGGTAGCTGGTCGGTAGAGTAACTTCTGATTAATACCACTCCAATGTTTGATTTCCCCTGGTGTAATTTCTAATCCTTCTAAATCAGATTGTGTGTTACCCATTGAAGATCTCCATCCCGTAGAAGTAGCTTTGGGTTGGTTTTAGGTGCTGATTCAAAACTGAACTCAAACCTGCCTCTACAGAAATTAAAAGGTGTTTAAGGGGATAAAATTTATTCTCCTTTCAAGAGGGCGCATCGGCAATATATTTGTCATACCCTCCAGCTTTCTTGATCTCATCAGGAATCAGTTTTTGGATGTCATTTTCGGTGCGGAGGGCTTTTTGATACGCCCATTCAGGACAAGCCGGAAGGGATTTTTTACTTTCACTATACACAGAATTTATCTGAACTAAATCATTCAGTTCTTCCTCGATGGGTCGGGGTTCTAAACGACATTTGAGTAAAAATGAATCATATTGATCGGCCATTTGTTCATAAACCCTGGAGGCGACTAAATGGGTATTCGCTTTACCATTGGGATCTAAAAAGGTTAATAACGGTGCAAGAATAGCGACTAAAACGGGAATAATCACCGCCACTAATTGATAATTTCCGCCTAAACTGGAGATGGCTTGCACACCAGCAACAGCCGCTAAAACGGTGCTGGGAATGCCAATATAAAGATGAGTTCTTGTCCAGCGAATGGAAACATAAATATGAGCTTGGCTTAAAACCCGACAGACGGTTTTGCGATCAAAAGCACGATAAATGATATCTTCCTGGGCAACATAAGAAAGTGGTTTACCTGAATTTTCTTCTAAAGGAACAGAGGAACTCACTGGGTTATTAATCAGATTATCAGGGTTACTGGATGCACTCATAGGCTTTAAACCGGGTACAATAAAGGTGTAAAAAATGAATCTTCAGACCAGTTTGTTGGGACTCCTAAGCTTAATATTGGCTTGGGGATGGAGACAACATCAGTTGAGAAAAAATAATTCTATCAACTTCTGTTCAATTCTTGATCAGGAGTAACACCCTTTAACCAAACGATAAATGTAGTTCCTCTAGGAATATTCCCCCGAGAAAGCATCTCCTTGGAGACCCAAACCGAATTAACAGGAGAGAACACTTCAATCTTTCCCTGCATTTGTTCGACTAAGGTTTTTGCGATCGCTAACCCTAACCCTGTCCCCGGAATTTCAGAACGTCCTTGGACACCTCGATAGTGACGTTCAAATAAATGAGTTAAATCTTCGGGTGGAATACCGGGGCCAGTATCACTAATGCCAATTCCTACTTGCAGGGGTTGAGATTTCCGTTTTTGAGTCAGTTGCACTCGAATACAAAGTTTTCCGCCTGGTGGGGTATATTTTAAGGCATTATCGAGGAGGTTACTCAAGACTTCTCGCAAGGCTTTATGATTCCCTTGGATCACGGGTAATTTAGGGGGAAGGTCAACAAAACATTGAAGCTGTCGTTCTTCGGCGATCGCTTGGGTTGATAAAATTAACGGTTGTAAGACCTCAGACAATTCTAGGAATTCGAGTTGATCCCAAGCGGGTAACAAGGTTAACATTGAGGACGCAGACGTGGCTTCTTCCCTAGGCGGCATGGAAATTAAGACAGAATCAACGGTTAGGGGTAAGCTTACAGCAGGTTCTGTGCGGTCTAAAGTTTGATCAGCTTGTTGTAACAACTCTTGAATGCGATCGCTTTCTCGTAAAATACTATTGGCAATTGGATAGTTTTTATCTTCCGGTAGTAACCGCTTTAATAATAATTTTCCAAAGGTACGCACCGCCGTGAGGGGACTTTTGAGTTGATGAAAGATATTATGAAGGGCATCGGCTTGTTGCGCCTGTAGGTGTTGTTGTCGGCTTAATTGTTGTTGGAACCATTGGGAGCGTTGATCTAAAATACAACCCAGGGCTAAGGTATGGGCAATTCCTTGCAATTGGCCATATTCCTCTGGGTTCCAGGAACGATCATTGCGTCCCGTTACTAAAAAGCCTAAGACCACCTCTTCTTGAATTAAAGGTAACACCGTTTGACTGCGTTGTTGCCAACTTTCCTCTTCTTCTAGGGGTTGCTCTCCCTGTGCTTCGGCTTCTATAAAATCATTGATATCCACCGCAGGTAACAAAATCCAGGTTTTGGTAATTTCTTCTGTTGTTAACAAACGAGGTAGAGTTGGAGTTAACAGGGTCGGAAAGCGCATCAAACCCGGAATATCCAAATCTTCCAGGGAGGTTTCAGGATAAGTGGCGATCGGAATTAATTTCTGATGTTCCTCATCCACCCAAGCCTCAGCCAAATACACCACACTCAAGGACGCACCTAAACTCGCCGTCAATGACAATTGCGTGCGACAGAGTTGGACAAATTCAGAACTAGCTGTAAGCATAGGAGGAGGAGCCGGGGGATCAGTGTACTGATTTTGTATCAATCTATTAAAACATCTTGAAATTTTGAACTAAAACAGATATACTTCTTTCGGATTTTGTAGCTATATTTACAACCCGCCTGCTTAAAAAGGAGGTCAACAAGTTGGCTAGAAGACGTAAGCGTAAAAGCCGTCGTAGACAAGAAGGACGAAGAATTTTAGAATGTGTGCCTCAATATAGCATTTCCAGTGGCGAAGATAAACCCGTAACAGCGGCTCGCAAGTTTATCCATGCCGAGGGAATTATTCCCCCTGCTGTGCTTCTTGTCAAACGCAATGAGCATACAACAGATCGGTATTTCTGGGCTGAAAAGGGTCTGTTTGGCGCTCAGTATGTTGAAGAAAATCATTTTTTATTCCCCAGTTTAAAGCAGCTTGTGGAAAAAGCAACACCCCTATCTTCTGCTTCCGCCATCAAAAGCGTTTGAAGTCTAGATCCTGTGTTGAATATTCTTAATGCTTAAAGTAAAGGGTTTTCTAAATGCGGAACTTTTCTGGCGTCCTGAAACCGAGTGATAGCTATCATCAACATGAGCTTCTTCCTTAACTCAGATTAAGCCAGCACGACAGAAAAACCGGATAGGTCTGGTGGTGAACCGTCAATGGAGGCAATCTATCTCTGGGGGTTTAGTCGGTTAAAAGGTTGTTGAATTTCTTTTAACCCAACTAGCCCAGGAGTCCCTGCTTCTAGCAAGGATCAGATGAAATTATTCGCAAGGTTTGAGGTGCAGTGCTTGTTTGAGCGTTGCCAGTTCGTCTCGGTGAGCGGTTACAGTAATTAAACTTTGAGTTTGGTTTCCCTGACCGAGAACAGCATCCAGCTTAAGAGAGACTTTTTCTGGCCGCTTGGCACCTTTCCAATAAAACCACCCCGCCAGGGGCGAAAGCAACACCAGTCCCCAAAACAGTTCGCCAAGGTTGGGAATAGCCATCGATAGAACTAATCCTAAACATAACAGCCCAACGGCCGTTAATAGGGTTAAGAAGATGGCTAGAAACCAACTGGGACGAACTAACCCCTCAAAGGTGATTTGATTGTCTTCCCGATTTAATTTCGTCACACGATAAGCTCGTGCTGCGAAATACTGTTGAATTTGCGTAAGCAAAGAGTCTGCTTCTTGTTCAGCCATTAGCTTTTCCTGCTGTGTTCGATCTTTGGTCGAAGCCCGCACAAAGAAGAATAAGCCAATCGCCAGTAACAAGGTCAACACAAACGTGGAAGGAATTACGGGAATCATCATAGATTAAATTAGTCTAGTTTTAAACGGTCACTCGTCGATGTGTAGTTTACACAAATTTATCTCGACGAGTTGTATATTCATGCCAAAGTCTGGCTAACTCTTGCGCCTGGGTTTTGTATTCAGGTATGATTTGGTACATCCTACGAGGGCGACCTCTACCTTCTACCTTCTGCCAGTATCCCGTAATCGTTCCTTGTTTTTCTAGGAACTTCAAGGCACTATAGAGAACCGTATCCGATAATCGATAAGCAGAATACTCTTGTTCTAGTCGTTCAATCAGTTCGGTTCCATAGGAGTCCCCTCGCAGAAAGACAGATAAGATGTAGCAAACCGCCAGTTCTTTATTGAGATAGATAGGCGGGGGTTCTTGGAAAAATTGATAGATCTCTTCAAAGGTCATAAGATTCTCCCGCTTACTCTGAAGCATGATTGATTCACCTAAATTTTAGATAAGGATGAAAATTTTTGACTTCTAGCCTGACTCTATTTATATAATTTATCGCGCCGTGATTCGGGATTTAGTCAATGTGGTCACTATTTTTAGGGATATTGGAGAAAATCAATCACGGTTATTCCCTATAGGTTAACTAAAAACGACAGGTTAAGGTGGTTTTAACGGGACAGGCTCGTTCTGTCAAGGGATTCCCTCTAAGGTCTAATCCGGTTAGGTTGGTCAAGCTTTGCAATGGACGACTATCGGAAACTTTAGTATTATACAAATCTAACGTGATTAATTGAGTTAACGATTGCAAGGGTGCAAGATTTGAAACCGAGGTATTAAACAAGCTGAGGATTTTGAGGTTGGTCAATGCTTGTAAGGGGGTTAAATCGGAAATGGGATTATTTCCAATGTAAAGTTCGGTTAGATTGGTCAGGGTTGCTAAAGGACGCAGATCGGAAATTTGATTATCAAATAAAGTTAATTGGTTGAGATCGGTTAAAGAAGCCAGGGGCGTTAAATCTGCAATTTGATTGTTAAAAAGTAGCAGTTGTTTTAGATGAGTTAAAGAGCTAAGGGGAGTTAAATCAGCAATTTGATTATCATAAAGGGCTAAATAGCTGAGTTTCGTTAAGGGGTGTAGCGGTGTAATATCAGAAATTTGGTTTCCCTGTAAGGATAATTTTTTTAAGGTTACTAAAGATTGCAACGGCGTAATATCTTGAATTTGATTATCAAATAATACTAAACTTTTTAATCGGGTCAAATTTTTAAGCGAGGTTAAATCCGTAATTTTATTCGTATCTAAAATTAAGGTTTCTAGCGCTATTAAGGAAGAAAGAGGGGTCAAATCATGAATTTGATTGACATCTAGTGCTAAGACTTTTAAATTTTTGAGATTAGCCAATGGCGTTAAATCAGAGATTTGATTTCCACTTAAATACAAAAATTGTAGTTGAGAAAAAGAACTTAAGAGGCTTAAATCTTTGATTTGATACCCACTCAAATTTAATTGAATCAGTTGAGATAGAATTTTATTTGCTATTTTACAGTCTTTGGTTTGAGAAATTTCTAATAATAAATCTAGTGTTTTTTGTGTTTCTAAGTTTAAATTATTTTGATTTAAACAAATCGTTTCAAAATTATTTAAAGGTTGTACAGCATTCTCTGAAGCTAAAGCAGGATTTAGGGGTAATAAAAATATTAAAAAATTGAGTGCTATTTTATAGGGATTTATGTTAATAAATTTTATCATGATTTTAATAAAATTTTTGTTTTCAAAAAAACACAATAAAATCAACACTTTATCTTAGAGTTAAACCTTAATCCTCAACCTTAATAATTTGATAACACTCTTCAACAGAAGCCCGATTTTTCATGGCTTCTACCAAGCGATAATAGGTCGTTTCGTGATTTTGAATTAAGGTTTTAGCTTGTAAAATAGCCCAACGTTCTTTAACTTTGGCTTCACTCATCGGACGGTTTAACTGAGTCCAAATTGCGGTAATTTTTTCTCGGTCTTCCTGTCCTCCCTCCGCCTTTTGAAATACTAACGTTTCTGCGGCGATTCCCGCCATCCAAACCGTACAATAACGATCTAAAACCCGTGATGAAAGTTGACCTTGCTGCAATTGTTCCCATAACCGTTGATCAGCAAACTGCACCCCGCCTTGAGCCTTTAATCCCTGTTTGAAAGCTTCCCAACCATTTAACGCATATCCCTGAATGGGAATTTCCATCAAATAGGCGACTAAAAAATGTCCGGCTTCATGGTGTAAAATTCGTTCCCGAGTGGAAGCCGAAGTTCCCGCTAACCAATCTACTAATAAATTAGCACCTTGACCTTGAAATTGAAAAACATCTAATGTCGCAACCCCTAATAAAAAACAAGTTACACTCGCCGGAATAAAAGGCGAAATATTGAAAACCGGACTCAATAACGCCGATAGGGTTATGCAGAAAACACTAATTGCAATCAAGTTTAAACTGGTCGTTCTCATCAGCTTTTCTTCAGCTTTCTGGCTTTATAAAACGTTTCCAAACTCTGGCGATCTCCGACAAACCGCCAATGCCAAGGTTCATAACTCACCCCTTGGGGATTATCTTTAGGAAAGGATAACTCAAAACTATAAAAAGCGGCATTATCTTTTAACCATTGAAAAGCTTGAGTTTGTTCAAAACTGACATTTAAGTTCGTTGAGGGCATATTTCCATCGCCAATATCAATGGCATAACCCGTATGATGTTCACTATATCCCGGAGGCGCGCTTACCTCTGCGCGTTTGGTTGCGACTTGTCCCCGTTGCGCTTTGACTTCAAAAAAGATTCCTTCCTGTTCTTTAACCGTGCGAAAACTGGAAATCGGAACTAAACTCACCCCACTGGCTAAAGCCGCTTGCTCCATTTGCTGATAAGCTTGGGCGGCTGCTTTGCGTAACCGATGACTCCCATCGGGGGTAATACTTTCTAACTCTGCGGCGGGAGCTTCTTCGTAGGGGAGATGGCCCAATAAATTGTCCGGTAAGCTTGGGGAGGCTGTTGGGGACGCGGCGGCGCTTGGAGTTGCTGAAGCACTGGGAGTAGGTGAAGGGGAAGAAGCCGTAGAACTCTTGGGTTCTGGGGTGGGTTCTAACAGAGGAATATAAGCTTTAGGAGAGAGAATTCCAAATTGATAATTAATGGCTAAAGCCGTACAGAATGCAACGACGGCTAACCCCAACATTTTCCAGAAGAGTCCGGGTCTGGGGGACGGTCGGGAGGAAGCCACGGTCACAACGGGGAGATCTCGTATCGCCTCTGGAATCTCTTCTGTTGATCCATCCACGACAGTTTCGGCTTGTTTAGGCAGACTAGAATTCTTCAACGGCTTCACTCCTGCACATCCATTAAAGGCTGAATTTTATAATACTTCATGTTGACGGCTAACCGTCAACCGTTCATGCTCAACAGTCAACACCTAATCTTTATGTCTCATTCTGTAACTCAACTTCTAACACTTTATGAATGGCTAATAGGTGGCGTTTTAATCGGATGGATTTTAGGTCGGAAATTACCCGCTATTGTTCCCTATTATTTAGGAAAAATTTTATATTGGGCAATTGTTCCGATCGCAATTATGGCATTTTTAAGAAAAGCGGATTTATCCGGTTCGATTTGGATTGCTCCCTTAGTGGCTTGGGCTGCTATTTTCCTCGGTGCTGGATTAGCTTGGATGGGGTTACATTGGCAAAGCCGTATTCCTAAATTCAATATTTTACCCCAATCTTTACCTGCTCAAGGCAGTTTTTTATTAGCTTCAATGGTGGGGAATACGGGATATATTGGTTTTCCGGTTAGTTTAGCCTTAGTCGGCCCCCAATATTTCGGTTGGGCGGTGTTTTATGATGGACTAGGAACGGTCATTGGCGCCTATGGATTAGGCGTGGCTTTAGCGGCAAGATTTGGAATGGGAAAACAAGACCCTTGGCAATTAGTTGCAGTATCATTAACGAACCCGGCTTTAATTAGTATGGTGATCGGTTTAATGGTACGAAATATTCCGGTAGCTGATCCGATTGAACAGGGATTAAAGGGAATTGCTTGGGGTAGTGTTGCGTTAACATTAGTCTTGATGGGAATGCGTTTAAGTCAGCTTCATTCTTGGCGCTATTTTCAAACTGCCTCTGTAAGTTTAGGAATTAAAATGTTAATTGTACCTTTGGCATTAGGCTATGGATTAATGCTATTGGGATTAACCGGATCTCCTTTATTAGTTTTAGTGCTTCAAATGGCAACTCCTCCCGCTTTTGCAACCTTAGTTTTAGCTGAAGCCTTTAATTTAGATCGGGAATTAGCGGTTACAAATTTAGCGATGGGTTCTACACTCTTATTATTAACCTTACCTCTGTGGTTATTTTTATTTGGTTAATAAAATTTAGAATGGGGGTTTCTTACTGGGCTTTGGTCTGTCCCCAATACTCGATATAAGAAGTAAAATTTAATCTAAAGTTCTGGAAGCACTAAGCTGAAAAAGCCTATGGAGTGAGAGGATAACGTCACTGGATCATCTGAAGTACGGGAGAACCTCTTTTGTAGTATTTTACTTTTACCTATTTCCTATCGAAATTGGGTTAAAGTAAAGTAATTTAAACTTTAACGAGAGTTTAACTTTTGTGGTATAAAGGCTAAGTAAGGTTAAAATCCCGTGCGTTCCTAACTAGGAATACCCATTTTCATATTTTGAATTGAGATCATGTCGAAACCCAAAATTATTCAAATTGAACCCTGGATTGATGAAAGTGAACTGGTGCAACTTAAACGAGTGATTGAATCGACTTATCTGACCGAGCATAAAATTACCCAAGAATTTGAAGAAGGGATTAAAAGTTTAACGGGAGCAAAATATGCGATCGCTACATCCAATGGAACCACCGCGTTATATTGTGGATTAAAAGCATTAGGAATTGGTTTTGGGGACGAAGTTTTGGTTCCTGATTTAACCTTTGTTGCGTCTTCTAATGCCATTATTATGACCGGAGCAACACCGATATTTTGTGATATTGAGAAAGATAACTTGGGTATAGATGTTAGAGAAGCTGAAGCGTTAATAACTGAACGAACAAAAGCCATTATGCCTGTTCATTTATATGGACAAAGTGCAGACATGGAAAAAATTATTGAGTTTGCTACTCGTCACCATTTAAAAGTTATTGAAGATGCCGCTCAATCGATTGGGGTACAGTTTAAAGGGGAGCATATTGGGCTTCGGGGAGATGTGAGTGCCATTTCTTTTTATGGGAATAAAACCATTACCTGTGGTGAAGGCGGCATTATTTTAACCAATAGTGATATTATTGCTCAATCCTGTCGTCGTCTTAAAAATCACGGTCGAGATCATCGGGGAACCTTTGTACATGAACATATTGGGTTTAACTTTTCGATTACGGAAATGCAATCTGCAATTGGAGTTGCTCAGTTACAAAAATTACCTGCCATTATTCAACGCAAACAAGAGATTTATGATCGCTATGTAGCCGGACTAAAAGATATTCCTGAACTGCAAATTATGCCGATTGATTCGCGTTGCGAACCTGTTCATTGGTTTACCTCCTGTTATACCAATCAACGGGCTGAATTAGCCGATTATTTAGCGGAAAATGGCATTCAAACGCGGCGATTTTTCTGTCCATTACATTTACAACCTTGTTATCAAAATCAAGAATGGATGAATCCTGAGCGAAATTATCCTATTAGTGCCCAAGCTTATGAACGGGGCATTTCTTTACCTTCATCTTATGGATTGAAACCAGAAGAACAAAATTATGTGATTGAAAAGATCCGTGAATTTTATTCGGGATCATGAAGGATTATCTTCAATCTTTAGAGGCGGTTATTAATCAATTAACTGGGATTTCTCAAGGGGAAAAACTCGCTCAAGCCTTGATCAAGGATGACAGTTTGATTGATTGGGTAACACCGCAACAAGTCGAAAATATTACTCAAATTCAGGTAACAGCAGGTTATGGCCCGCAAAATTTAGAGGGAGAACTGATTGATACGGATTTTGACACCTATTTAAAAACGGTAATTCAGCCTCAAATTAGCAACGGGATCATCACTGATGGTACTAATCCTAACGACTATGATGATCGTAAAATTCGCTGGTCAGGAGGTGAGATTGCGGGTTATTGGAAACGAGAAGAAGAACGGCTAATCTTAGAGGTGGGGCCAACGACTTATCCCCGTTATCATCAAGATTGTTCTCGGTCTAAACTAGAAGCGTTAAAATTAATGTTGAAGGGGTTACAAATTTATCAAGATCCCTTTGTTTATTTTGCTAGGGCTTTAGCGGTTACTGTGATTCCCATTACCGCCCAAGGTACGGTTTATATTGGGGAACGTGTTGGCAATATTGATCGTCCTGGGTTCCTTAATTTTGTAGCAGGTTTGGCGACATTTAACGAACAAATTGAGCAGATTAATTTTTATCAAGATGCTCAACGAGAATTAAAAGAAGAAGCCAGGATTGATTTGCCATTAGATAAAAGTAATACTCGTTTAATTGGGATGGCGGGAAATCCATTTACCAGCGAAACCGATTTAGTTTTTGCTGTGAATACGGGGATAGATGAAAATCATTTTAAATCTCAGGGTTGGGAAGAACATTTAAGCTTTGTTCGTTTAAGTAATAAAACTGAGGCGGAAAATTTACTCTATGAGGGAATTTTACCCGGACAAAACGATAAAAAAGAAATAATTTATGCGTCTCGTTTCGCTTTGAAATATCTGATTGATGATCATTTTTAACTTTTCTCAGCCCCTTGACCCGTTTTAGCAATATAAATTCCCAGGAGAATCAGGATAAAAGCTAGACAGTTAACGATTCCTAATTAGACATCTCCGAAAATCTCCAAATGCCCTCTATCGCTACTTTTGGAATCTCTAGCACTCCTGTGCCGGCTTCTCCAAAAGTAACGGATTCATAGGCTTTTTCAGTCACATTAATAATAACTAATGAATTTTATCTCTGATATGCAATCATTTCTCAAAAGAATTCTGGGCAATTCTTAGATGGTAATACAATCGCTCCTATTCGCCATCTTATTAATCCACATACTGTCAAGATTATTGCTTCATAATTTTGCCTCTTTAACCGAAATCTTTCTGAAGCAACTCGATAAATTTTTATCAGTCTTATTAAATGTTCGACTACAATCCTTTGTTTAGCTTTTAATCGATTTTCTTCTTGCTTTTCAGCCGATATCTCTTGATTCCTCGGTTTCTTATGTGGTGTATTAATTGCTGTTTCTCCTACATAAGCTTTATCCCCTCTGTATTTTTGATTATTCCCCAATTCCTGGCTTCTTTCTCTCCACAATTTCAGATCACTTGTTGCTCCGGTATAACCCACAGCTACATCCACTATTTCTTTTCCATTTGGCATGACAATGACTTGATTTTTAAAGGTATGTGTCTTTTTCTTTCCTGAGTAATATTTTTTCTGCTCTTCATTGTCTGTTGGTCTTTCCCTGGGCTGTTCATAGCTATCTACTACTAACTCAAATTCCACCAGAATTTTTTCTACCCACTCCCAATCACTCTCGTTTTTTTTTACTTGCTCTAGCAAACTCGCTGGTAGTAATTCTCTCAAGATTTTTATCCAGTTATGGAAAATATCATTCGCTGTTGATTCACTGACTTCAAACTGTAACCCTAACATTTGAAATGTGGGCATTTGATGCAGATAAATTAGAGTCAGTAAGATTTGTTCCTCCACAGATAATTTCTGCCGACGACCCCCACCTGCTTTAATCAACCTGATTTTAGTTTTTTCTTTTTCCTGTCGTTTTTCTTCTTCTAATAACTCCGCAGCTTGAATGAGTTCTATCATCTGTTCATATTCCATCCCTAATAGCCTTTTTGCTTGCTGGGGATTCTTGTCCAGATAGTCTCTTAATTTACTCATCTCTAATCCGGGGTAAAATTTAATTTTATCATCTTTTTACCCCTCCTTTTTTCTATTTTGGAGATGTCTAATGTTCAGCAAAGATTATCCAAGCTAAAATCGCGGTAATCACAGGTTCTAAGAGCAAAAATACAGTCACAAATCCAAAAGATAGGCAAAATAAAGCAATAAATAATAAAATTAAATTCAGGGGTTTGGTTAGAACATTAGGCAGCTTTTGTTCTAGTAATATTATTTTGCTGGTGGTCATCAAAGTAGAGTTTGAGGAAAGGAGAAAATGGGCATAATCTGGGTTAATAACGTCTAGGACTGCTGAGATCACGATTCTGTCATGATTTATTAAGATTAACTCCGATCAGCAGAAAATAACCGAGTTTACGTTTTTTTCATTATATGCTAAAATTCTATTCTTAGCAATCCAACCATTAAACCATAGGGACTTAAAGATAAGACAATGACATCTATTGAATTTCTCTCACCCATCTTCTCCGTTGCTAACTTACCCCTTTTAAGCCAATTAGATGCTTTACCTTCTATCTCGTCTAACTGGCTAAGCTGTTGTGTATTTAAACTGTGATTATAGCATTACCTTTGTTTTTAAGTTTACGTCCCCATTTAATAGATAACTGTCCTTCATTTAAAAGCTGATGTAATAAACACTCTAGCTCATCAACTGATTTAAAGAGTCGATGAGCTATATATTCTTTAGCTGAATGCCAGACTAATTCAATTAAATTATAATCTGGACTATATGCTGGAAGAAATTCTAAATAGACATTCGGCATTTCTGCTTTAATTTTTTCTAGGTACTCTTCTTTTTTGTGAAAACTTGCATTGTCAAGAATAATCAGGATCTTAGCTCCTTTTTCTACAAATTCTTCTGCTTGATTTCCCGCTAATACCCATTCATAAATTAGCTCTTGATAAAAACTTTTTAACACTTGATAAAAATTATCTGCATTTCCTTTATCCAGAAATTCTACAAATCTTTTTTTATCCGAGTACCTCAATCCTCCCATCACATTAACTCTTCCTTTCCTCCTGTCTCCTCTAATCTGTTTCCTCTTCCCTTTTTTACACCAATTCTTTCTTTTTATCACTCTTAAATTAAATCCACTTTCATCCCAAAACCATACCTGTAATTGTTCTGGACTTTCTTTTGCTATTTTCAAATATTCTTCTATTTTATCTTTAAATAATTTTCTTTTTTCTGGATCTCTTTTCTCTTCTAAGCTATACTTTGCCCACAAATAAACATACTTTTTTTCCTTTAATATCTTTCTCACTTGTGAACTACTTAATTTGATTCCTGTGATTTGTTCTAAATAAGTTGCCAATCTTTCTCCTGTCCATCTCCCAAATTCATATCCTAATTCTTCCGGTTCTTTTTCTACTGTTTCTAATAATATCTCTATATATTTGTCTGTGGCTTTTCTATAATTTCCTTTCATTCTTTCATCTTTTAGGCTTTCTAATTTGTCAGGGTCTCCATGTACACACCAATAACATACTTTGTTTAATGAGCAGCCCAAAAACTTGGCAATTTCACTTTGCTTTTTACCATCATTTAGCAATAATAAAATCAAGATTCTTTCTCGGATTTGTCCATTTTCTTCCTCTTTCAATCTTTTCTGTAGTTTCTCTACTTGCTTTTCATTTAAATGATTTTTAGCAGGCATCTTTTGATTGATTTTTCTAAACTTGGTTTTTCATTATACCCTATTTAGATGCTTAACAGCTTAATAAATTGTTGGTTGCTGTTCTCAACGCTATTTTATTAGCGAAGAAATGTAATGATAAGCTGGAAAGCGTTTATATTTCGATTTTTAAAGATATCATTATTGATATCAAATTAGGGCTGCCTCCTGCTATTTCCGTTCGGTTTCAATAGGGCTAATCCGTTAACTCTCCCTGAGATAACACTCACCATCTAGGTTTTAGGGAGAGTTAGTAATCCTGATCTTGTTTGTTGTCGCCAACAGTAAGATTGATACTCCAAAGGGAAGAGATACCCGATTAATTAAATGACGCTCAAACCCAAATAATAACGTTAATATTTTATTAATCAATAGGGGAGGTAAAGCTTGTTCATTCCCGCCTTTATTCAATAAATTTTGCAGCCGTCCGACTCCAGCAATTAAAGGAAATAAGATAAAATTAAAATAATTAACAGTATTAATTTTATATCCGGCAGAACTGACAATGAAACGTAAATTTTCTAACGTGTATCTGCGTTTATGATGAAGCAATTCATCTCGTTTAGTCCACAGCCAAGGAAAGGCTGGAACTGTAATTAATAAATAGCCAGAGGGTTTAAGTTTTGTCGATAAGGCTTGTAAAGAAGCTTGATCTTCTTGCAAATGTTCCAAAACATCTAACAACACGATGAGATCAAACTTTTGATCAGGAAAGGGAAGATGATTCGGTAAACAACCGGGTTCAATTTTTCCGATTTGAAGGGTACTGGCAAAAGTTCGGGCATCCTCATCTAATTCCATCCCATAAACTTGTCCATAACGACTGAGTAACGCTAAATTGCCGCCCGTCCCACACCCCGCTTCAAAAATTTCGGCATCTTTCGGTAAATTTAATCTTTTCAGCACTTGTTCAATAATAGAGCGACGGGCTACAAACCACCAATGTTTGTCTTCGACCTCCATCATTTCTTGATACATTTGAGATTCCATTTCTACATCCCCCATTGAGGTTAAAACTTGTACTTATTGTACTAATACTTGTTGCTCAACTTTGCTATTAGAATCTTCGGGTGTTTCTGGCAGAAAACCATTAGATTGTAAAGCATAGAGGACGCGATAATGGCTATTAGAATTAGCTAATAAAGTTTCTTGGCTTCCTTCCTCAATAATCTTACCCTGAGAAAAAACTAAAATACGGTCAACGGCTTGGATCGTAGAAAGTCTATGGGCAATAATAATTGTTGTGCGCCCCGCCATCAGATTATTAAGTGCTTTTTGAATCAGAATTTCGGAAACAGAATCTAAACTACTGGTGGCTTCATCCAGAATCAGAATAGGGGAATTGATCAAAATGGCGCGAGCGATCGCAATTCGTTGGCGCTCACCCCCGGAAAGTTTAGTTCCCCGCTCACCCACTTGGGTTTCATAACCCTCCGGTAGGCCCATAATAAAGTCATGAGCATAAGCTTGGCGGGCGGCTTGTTCAATTTCATCTTGTGTCGCATCCGGTTTACCATAACCAATATTTTCCGCAATCGAGCGATGGAATAGAATGGGCTCTTGGGGCACAACGGCGATCGCAGACCGTAAACTTTGCTTGGTTATATTTTGAATATTCTGACCATCAATGGTGATCTGACCATTTTCGATATCGTAGAGGCGCTGAAGTAATTTCATAAAGGTACTTTTGCCACTTCCTGAATGTCCCACCAAAGCCACTTTTTCACCCCCAGCAATGGTGACAGACAAATTTTCATAGATGGGTGTGGTTTGATTTTTATACCGAAATGTCACCTGATCAAACGCAATTGATCCGTCCTTAATTTCTAACGCAACGGCTTCTGGACTGTCTACAATTTGGGCATCGACTTCATCCAAATTGATCAATCCTTGAAGATCAATCATGGATTTTTGTAGCAAGCGAAGATCATTTCCAACGGTGGTCATTTGACCTTGCGCCATCTGAAAACTGGTGAGAATAGTAATCACATCCCCAGGGGTGCGAATGCCTTTAAACCATAACCAAATGGAAAGACCAATAATGACCACTTCCATCACCCAAAGTAAAAGATTTTGGGCTGAAAAAGCCGTTTCAATTCGCCACCACACTCGTTGACTTTTATCTCGCCAGGTTTCTGCTATTTCTTCAAATTTTTGGCTTTCATAATCTTCGGTAGCAAAAAACTTAACCACACTGTTACAGATAACAACATCCGATAAACTACCATTGAGATCCGTATCTATTTGATTAAATTCTTCAAAACCTTGAGCTAAATAATGAGTTGATAAATTATAAGTGACCAACAAGAATAATCCGAAACCTACAAATCCAGTTACTCCAATCCAAAAACCATTAATAAAAAAAATAACAATTAAAGAAACCATCATCAAGAGGCTGGGATAAACTGACATCGATAAGGTATTACTTAACTGGTCAAATCCCCAAATTCCTCGGTTAATATTTCTAATCACACTCCCAGAAAAATTATCAATATGCCATTCTGTACTGAAATGTTGGACTTTATCAAAAGATTCAGTGATAATTTTCTTCATCACTTGTGTCGCCGTATTACTTAGCACCGCAGCCGCACCAATTCGGCAAAGATAAGAAGTAAGTTTAGCTGCACCTAGATACGCACAAATAAAGACGGGTACTGTCCATGTCTCTATGGAATAACTAAAACTATTAACTAACTTCCCCGTCAAAACCGGAACTAACGCTTGTAAAATTGTCTGAACTGTCATCAAAAACAGCAACAATAAAATAGCATAGCGATATTCAGAACAGTAACGCCAAATAAACTTTAAAGTTAAGACAAAACTAGATTTTAAAGGTTGATTTTCCATTGGCTTTTCAAGATTGCTTACTGTTTTACAGTAACCTTAATATATCATATTATAGATGATAGCATCAAGATTAAACCAGACAAAATTCTCTCAGGATCAGTCAATATGGGAATATTAAGGTTGTATTTAGCGTTATGCGTTGTAGCTGCTCATGTATCATTGGATATTAATCCTAATGGTTTAGAAAATCAATCCCATCTTGTATTTCCGTGGGTTATGCTTGATGGTGCTGAAGCCGTAGAAATATTTTTTATGATTTCGGGTTTTTATATGGCAATGATTTTACCTAAATATTCTAATGTAGTCGAATTTTATTGGAGCAGATTTTTGCGGATTTTTATTCCCTATTGGTTAATTGGTAGCCTGATTATAACCGTTAGTTTAATATTCGGTATTGTGTGGGGAGAATGGTTAGAATTAGAGCCATTTGTCAATTTTTCCTTTTCAGACAATAGTATAGTTAATGTATTATTAATAAGTTTTGCAACTTTTTCTAATTTAATCATTTTATTTCAGAACTGGTTTATTGTTTTAAACTATGATTTACCTTCATCATTCGGTATTAGTCCTAATATTTTCGAGACTCAGTATCCTCTGGTTGAATATTTACTTGACCCTGTTGCCTGGTCAATGGCTATTGAATTAATATTTTATTTTTTAGCTCCACGCATCGTAAAATTCAGTAACAAAAAACTATTTCTATATTTGTTATTCTCTTTAACAATCCGTATTCTTTTCTATCAATACATGGGATTTAACAATTGGCTTCATCATTTTTTTCTGTTTGCATTTTCATTGTTTGCCCTAGGAATTTTTAGCTTTAGGTTGTATTCAAGCTGGTTAATTAAATTAAAAAATTTTCTACCTGAAAACTTACAAATTAGCAATCAATATTACATTCTATATTTTGGGTTCGTTTGGTTTATTCTTTGGCTGATAAACTTAGGGATCTTGCAAATCGGAAAACTGACTAATATGAATTATGCTTATTTGATTTCTCATTTAGGTTGGATGATAATCATTCCTCTATTATTTCATTTAACTCTTAACAATTCAATAGACAGATATATTGGAAATCTCTCCTATCCTATTTATTTGACCCATACAATATCAATTTATATTGGGCTAATAATAGTATCTCATTTTAAAATATCGATTCTTTGGTTAGGAACAATTAGTATATTACTGAGTCTTTTAGCTTCAGTTATTATCATTCATGTTTTAATTAATCCCTTAGAAAAGCACAGGTATACATTAGCGAATATCCTATCTCAGAAAAAGCAAAGCGTGAGCCTTTATTTATTGAGTCTTTTTACGGTTAAGTATTGAGTGGATATAGCAATCTTATTTAAGTTGTATCCAAAATTAGGATAAAATTTAGCAAAGTAGTTACAAATCCCACGGTTTTACCAATGTTCTTCCCGTTGAAGTTCCTTCCAAAAATAGATCGGTTTGATTTGATGTAAAATTGGTAAGGCTGTCCTTAAAGCTGCTAGTTTTTCACCGTGATCGTATAGACAGAAGGCAAAATAAAATAAAGCATAATTCCTAGCAATGCTTCGTTGTACAACAGCATCCTGTTGTAAATTCAGGTAGGGAGGAATATTATTTTTAGAAGAGATTGACGACTTAATTTGTGAGAGTTGAGCCGTTTTTTGATAGAGATCAAAATAAATTTTAGCTAAGTCTTTATAAGTATCTTTCCAAGTCCAATATTGGCGGATTTCTTGAAGTAAAGCTTGGGCTCTCTCTTGGGCAATATGAGGATTTTCCATATTATCCATGATCGCTTCTGCTATTTCTTGACTCTCGAATCCAGACAACAGTTTACCACAGCCCGGTTTGGTTAAAAGTTCTGGAGCAATACCGACGGGAGTAGAGATAACAGGAATTCCGCAAGCCCCCGCTTCCAGAAGGGTTAACGGCCCTCCTTCGATGCGTGAGGTGATCAAATAAAGATCGAGTTGATGATAGTATTTCGGCACATCTTCTCGCGGTACACTAACTTTATAGGTGACGGGACAACCCAGATCTCTTAACACGGGGACTAAATTTTTCCATCCATAACCCATAATTAAAAAACTGGGTTTGTATCCCGACTCAACCATAATTTTTGCCGCTTCTAACAAGAGTCTACTGCCTTTGCGATCGCTTCGACTATTCGGGCGTTGAGTTCCGAAAAAACCAATTACAAAATGATCACGCGGCTTTTGATTGAGAATCGGAAAAAATACGTTTGTATCTACTCCATTCAATAAAAGACTGGTGGTTGTTTTTCCTGATGTGATCTGTTGTACCTCTGATTCTAAAAATCTAGCGACATAAAATAAGTGGCTAACTAACTCTAAATGTTGGGGTATTTCTTTAAAGTTCCAATGGTGATAGCTACTAATAATGGGGCGAATATTAGCAGCTTTTTTAATCTGTTCATAGGAGAAGGATTGAACATCCAGAACAAAATGAACCAAGTCCACACATTCTAACATTTCAGGACAGGTATCCATCATTTCGATATATTGATTCATATAAACCCATAAAACTTCAATGCCTTGAGGTTCTACAACCTTAATGGCTTCTACTGCTAATATTTCCAAACTACTATAAGGCAAGTTAATCACGAAAAGGATTCTCATAAATCTGTCTTTATTCAATAAATTTAGGCAAAATTTATCTTAGCGGTTTTTTATCAAAAGTCAAGGTATGGGTCATTTTATAGAGAATCGAATTATATCCCAAAAGATGAAATACCTGCTCATTTTCTGGGATCCCTCTCAAATGATCAATAAGAGTTACAATACTTTGGTATAATTGACTGACCAATAACAGCAAGAAAAGCGTATTGAGAAACGGAGTGACGACAGTTTACGCCCGTTGATTTAGATTCTTGCATCCAGAGAAAAAGGATTTATGGGAATGGAATCAAAGTTGATTGTGGCTTCGGGAATGATGAGATCAGGAAGCACTTGGTTATATAACGCGACTCGCCTTGTGCTTTCTAGTTCGCCTACCATTAAAAATAATTTAACTTGTGGATGGTCAGGAGATTGGAAGTATAAAAAAATCCCAGAGAAAGAATATACACTGATCAAAATCCATGATTTTGTTCAATCCATTGCCGATCAAGCTACATTAATCGTATATTCCTATCGAGATATTCGAGATGCAATGGCGAGTAATTGGAGAGCATTTGGAGATTCCCCGACGGTTGAATTTGCGGATTATCTGATCCAAATGCACGAACAATGGATTAATGTGGCAGATTTAGTTGTCCCTTACCACAGAATTTTGACTGGCAAGAATAGTATTATTGAAGAATTAGCTCAACTTTGCGCGGTGGGTTCTGTGAATGCGTCGGCTATTGTTGATGAAATTGATAATTTATCTTACGAAAGTGAAGGAGATAGAGATGAGGTTCACCACAAAACTAACCTCTTTCATAGTAATCATATTACCGATGGCAGGAATGGTTATTGGGTGAATTATTTAGATCCAGATTTAGTTCAACAAATCGAGATGAAATATCGAGATTGGTTTGAAAAATACGGTTATGCTGCTTCAGAATAAAATTATCAATTACCTAGTCAAGATTCCTGTTGAGAATTTTGGTTAGGCAACCATCCCAATAAAGGCAGGGGAAGCAAAGTAGAAAGATTAGCAATAACGACCAAAATCCAGAGGTTTTCAAAATTTAGATTGCTAATTCCTAACCAGTGGGTGAGGAGTGCTCCCAACTCATAGGCAATCATTCCCGATAAGCCGAAGGCGGACAACAAAAAAGCAAACAGAGTAGCCTCAATTCCCGGCGGACAGAGACGAGCAGACATCACAAACACAGGCATAAAGGCAATCTGACCCATCACCGTTAGCACAGCACTATCGCCCAAACTAAACCAGTGATCATTAATGCCTATTGCTCGGTTAGCATGGGTGACCAGGATCAAAGTCGTCATCCCCAGTAGGGAGGAAAGCACAATACTCCAACCCAAGATTTTACGAAAGGAAACGGCTTTGAGATAGCGTTGATAAATGCCAATCCCAAGCAAGGTTGCAAGGCTGGTTACCAATCGCACACGCCCCAGAAATTCTGGGCTAAAGCCTAACTCATTGGTGGTGAAATAGAAAAAGGCAGATTCCGTGTTGGGCGTTGCTTGCCAGATACAAATAAACAGGGTAGGAAGCAAGATGTATTTTTGGCGCAGGGTATTCCAAAGCAAGGTTACTTTTTGGTGGATGTTGCTAGGGTCAGTTCGATGGGGTTTGAGGTCTGATACGGATTTTTCCGCAATCAAACCCGCAACCCCCGACACGATTAAGGGAAAGAAAGCCGTAATCCCAAAAACCGTCTGGCTGGTAAAATTCTCCAGCAACCAACCACTTAAATAGGGCTTGCTGAAAAAGTAACAGAAAAGCAAAAGAATGATTAACTAGCAAATGGAGTCAGAAGGATAAATAAGTTTTTTTTGAGATAAGGAGTTAACAGATAAATTCTGGTAATCAATAACTCGAAAAAAGTAATTGAACAAAAAAATTGACCTAAAAATCCGTCTAAGAATCACAGAGAGATTCATGACTAAAAAAGTAATAGCAATTGCTGTTTCGGAAGTATGAGCTAGTTTATTCATAATCCGATTCAGGCTAAATCTTCTTTTCCCTTGGCCAAATTTCCCCTCAATGGAATTCCGAATTTTTTCATCCTCTAACGCCTGTTTCTTAGTAGCTTTACTAAGATTTGCTGACGGTCTCCCTAATGGGAGGCCACTGATTCTAATTCCTCTGTCTTTACACCAAGCTCGGTTGTCTCTAGTCCGGTAAATTTTATCTACATGGACTGATTCAGGATAATGCCCCGTGTATTCTTTAAAAGCCTCTATTTGTGTTTTTAAATCACAGGATTCGTTAAAATTATCCCAACTAATCCGGTCAAGAAATACATATTCATCCAGACAACTCGCAGACAATTTAGCACCAAATTCTACTGACGTTCCGGCTTTACCTCGCACAATCGGACGAATATGAGGTTGGCTCAAACTGACGATTCTATCGGAAATGCTCTGTTTGTTATTCTCATACATCCATTGCTGTTGACGGTAAACTTCTGATATTACTAATAAACTCTTATATTGCTTGTTATTTAAGCAATCTAGCGTTGCTCCATTGTCGATGAGTTGGTCTATATGTCCTAAGTTTCGTTTAATATATTGCAGTTGTTTTTTAACTGCTTTTCGTCTTTTTTGTCGGGAAGGTCGGCGTTGTTTGGCTACTTCTAGGTAGTCTTTTCTGGCTGTTTTTCGATAAGTTCTTGGTTTCTTTTCTGATTTATCCTGACGACTTTTATGCAAACTATCAATGATTTTTTCTGTCTGTTCTCTGGCTTTATTTAAAATTTTTAAGTCTGTTGGATATGTGATATCCGCAGGTGCACAAGTCGCATCAGCTATTAATTTTCCTCGGTTTTTCCTCTCACTTCCCTCTTCAGCTTCTGATTGATTTTCTGAGGCTGGCTCGGAACTCGCCTCTCGCATTCTTTTGACCATTAACCGATTAACTTTATTCACTAAATTTACATTGATTCTCGTCCGAAAGTGCACTAACATTGAGGCATCAAATGGAGCTTCGTTCCTGTATTCTGACAACCCGATAAAATACTGCAAGTAGGGATTTTCTTTGATTTGTTCTACTGTTTCTCGGTCGCTTATCCCTAATTTTTCTTTAATGATTAAGGCTCCTAATGCCATTCTAAATGTTTTGGCGGGTGCTCCCATCACAGATGAGAATAATTCTGCATATTCCACTTCAAATTCTTCCCACGGTATCCATTGAGCCATGATTACCCAGCGATTCTCTTCTGAGAGTTTTCCCTCAAATGGCAGTTTGAACTCTTCGGGTGGTGTTTTCTGTTGTTCGTCTTTACGGTACATTTTCCCCAACTCCTGCCAGGTTTTTGCGCTATTTTACACCCATCCCTTGCACCTGATTCATTTTTTCTTGTCTTCTCCTCCCGCCTGTTCTGGCTTTTCGCCTTTTTTCAGCAAGCCCTAAATAGGCCGTCAATAATCCTCCGATTCCTGAAACCGTCCACATCAACGATTGCATAGAGCCCGACTGGATTAAGGATTCTTTGCGGGCACGTTCTACGACAATGGAATCGATAATCACATCACTCATGGCGACCGACACAGAGGTTAAGAGGATGGCTAGGGTGGCTGTCCAGGTATCATGAACAACGGTGGCTAAGGCAATCCAGGCGAAGGTTCCTAATAATCCTGATACGATCAAATAAGGACGACGATGATACCCGGCAATGGGAAGACCATCGGAGAGAAATCCAAACAATGGTTTAACAATCCAGGGGACAGCAGCAATTCCCATCAAAGCTGCCATTTGAGATGGACTCAGCCCCAAATTGTCTTTTAGAAAAAAGTTGACAGCTAACTGTGCTAATCCTAATATCCCCTGGATAAAATAGACGGTGAGAATGGCAAATAATTCTGGTGTCGGTTCATGGTTAAAGAGGAGATATTTCTTCAGCTTCGGTTTCTGGGAATTTAACCAAGACGCGGTTAGGGTCATGAATTAAGTTGTCTATAAATATCAACCTTGTTTATTTTTAAGTCAGGTGATTATTGCTTTTGATTGGCTGCTGCTGTTATCTGATTAATAATCTCTGAAAGGGGCCAATATCCCCAAGATTCTGTGATCTTTTGATTTTCAATTTTAAAAATTTCTAACGCTTCAAATTCGACTTTTGCACCACCCGGAGGCAGATTGGCAAACTCACCCAAGTGTGTCCCGCTAAAGCGACCTCGAAACACAACTTGATTATTTTCTTCTATCAAATCATTAATGATGACTTGAAGATCGGGAAAGCTTTTATGAGTCAGTTTTAAGATGCCGATCACCTGCTCTAAACTCTTGACTTGGGGTAATCCATGATCAACATAGTGGGGAGAAAAGTACCGATATACCGCTTCATAATCTTTATTATTATAGATTTCAAAAAAGCCAGCAATAATTTCCTTATTGGTCAGCGTATCCATAGAATTTTAGTTTAACCTGAATCAATCCTACACAAAGGTTAATACAGGATCAAGTTGTCGTCAAGCATTGATAAAAATCAAATTTTAGAGTATTTTATCTACTTAACTTTTAAGGTTAATTTAAGATTCCAGTGCAATATTCCTGATCACAGTTGACGTGTATCTAGCAGTCCGTGTAGGATTTATGAGCAACATGAGTGTTAACCACTGATGGATTATGGACTCAAGCTTAAAACAAACAAAATTCTTTCAAGATCGATTAATTATCTCTACGATTATCCTATCAGGATTATTTTGTCTTGTCCTTTTAGTCTATCATTTTCTGCTCGATAACTTTGCTGCACCCGGTCAATACCCATCATCAATTCCTGAGTGGAATGCAGATCGTTTAATGATGGCATTTTTTTGGAAATATAAATTCAATTTGTATTATCCAAAAGATCCTGTAGGGCCACTGATTAGTGATATGTATGGGCCATTACTGGCTTTAGCGTATTTACCCGCAAGCCTAGTTAATTCTCCTACAGTTGCTCTGGTTTTAGGTAAATTAATGTCTTTAGTTTATTTTTTTACCCCCGTAATTTGGGTATATGGCGGTGAAACTTGGAAAAACAAAAAAGGATTTTATTTATCGATACTGGCTTTAATTGCTTTTATCTTTTTTACAACTCAAATTAGAACCTTATCCTATGATGCGTTTAGAATTTGTGCTGATTGTCCCGCTTTAGGGTTTTCAGCCTTAGCTTGCGTCATCCTTTACAAAGAAAAAAACAAGCCTGAAATCCCCTTAAAAAAATTATTAATTAGTTCAATTCTAGCCGTTTTAGCGGTATTGACAAAACAAATTGCCGCCCCTATTTTGATTTCTTTACCTGTCTATCTATTTTTAGCCTATGATTTCAAGGTTTTCAAGCGGTATTTAGCTTGTTTAGCCCTGAGTGGAGTCGTTATTTCGGCTGTCTTGTTAATAGCATTTAATCCCCAAGCTTTATTGTTTAATCTGATTACAATTCCAGGGAATCAACCTTGGTTTGATGGAAATAATCAAACGATTACGCTGTTTTGGGATAAATTATTAATGCTGTTATCCGCAGCCCAGCAATTAGCCGGATATTGTCTTTTACAAGGGATGATAGTCGGGTTTTGGATTTTAGGGACTCTCCCCAATGACATTCAGAAAATAAAAACTTGGATTCAAGAAAATCCTTGGCTTTTATTTGTCATTGTTAGCTTATTTTTTATTCCTACATCCTTATTAGGAAGAGTCAAAGCTGGAGGAGATGCCAATGGAATGTATACCGTTTACTTTTTAACCTTGGTTGCTCATTTAGTGTTGTTAGAACAAGCCACAAATTTATCCCCCAAATCCGGTCAAGAACTTTTACAAAAAATCAGCCAAACCGGGTTATTATCTTTAGTAATAATCCTAACAATCTATAATATTAATCTGCCCATTCCTTATATTTATAAAACCTTCCCTAGTTTTTTCAATAATGTGCATCAAGTGGTCTATGAATATTCTAAAAAAAATCCGGGTCAAGTTTATTTTCCTTGGCATCCCTTTTCAGTTCTGATGGCAGAGCATCAATTATATCATATTGATTCTGGCCCTTTTGATCGCTATTTAGCTGGAGTTCCCATTAGTAAAGAGGAGTTTATGGCTTACCTCCCAGAGAATTTTACCCAAATTGCTATCCCCGCTTGGGCAGATTTAAGAGGGGAATTTGGCAAATTTTATCTTCATTATTTACCCGATTTTACTCGAAGAATTGAAGTACCAGAGTTATCCGGTTTTGTGGTTTATACGACAGAACAAAATTCTTAAACTATACGAGGAAAAAACGCCGATTAGTTCAATGCTCAGATTAACATTAAAATTTTGGAATCCTAATGGCAAAAAAATTTTTTAAATTTATAATTGGGGGAGGTTTAACAACCTGTTTTAATATCCTCTTAATTTTTCTGCTAATTGATAGGTGGGGCTGGAATACTCCTGTGCTTCATAATTTAGCCAATGTAATTTCTATTGAACTCTCGGTTTTATTTAGTTTTTTTCTGTATCGTCTTTGGATATGGACAGAGGGAAACTGGGAATTCAAAGAAATTTTCTTGAAGCAACTTCCTCTGTTTCATTTAGCAGCCGGAAGTGTGGTTATTGCTCGAATTGTGTTTTTATTTCCCCTCTTAGACTATGGTAGTATTGATCCTAAAATTAATACATTAGCTGGAGGTTTATTTGGTGCAGTCCTCAACTATATTATGAATGATTTTTGGGTATTTAAAGGGGACAAGAATAATCAACAAGCAGAATTATTTGATTCTGAAGAAAGGGGGATTTCCTGACACCTACAAGAGACTTTTAATCTTCAATAAAACCATCCTACAGAAATGTAGCATCTGATTACATTGCCTTTTTATGTTCGACATTGAGAGAGTTCAGGGTAAAACCATGAGAGTCTTGGACTAAATACAAAGGACGTTGTTTAACTTCCTCATAAACTCTTCCCAAATATTCCCCAATTATTCCTAATCCCATTAACTGAATACCGCCTAAAAATAGGACAACCACCATTAAGGAGATATAACCGGGTACTGTAATTCCCTGAATCATTGTCAAAACAATTAAATAGGCCGCATACAAGAACGCCACAAACGATAAAATAAACCCAATATAAGTCCAAATATTCAGGGGAATTACACTAAAAGAGGTAATACCATCTAAGGCAAAATTCCAGAGTTTCCAGTAATTCCATTTGGTTTGTCCTTGATAACGGGGTTGTCGGTCATAGAGAACAGAACAGTGTTTGAAACCCACCCAAGCAAATAAACCTTTCATAAAGCGAGTGCGTTCAGGCATCTTTTTTAAGGCTTCTACAACTCGGCGGTCTAATAAGCGAAAATCCCCTACATTCGCCGGAATATCCACCGGGCTTAACTGAGCAATGGTATAATAAAATCCTTTGGCTGTTAAGCGTTTTAGCCAGCTATCATCAATGCGAAATTGACGCTTGGCATCAACAATATCATAGCCTTCGCGCCACTTACTCACCAGTTGTTCAATCAGTTCTGGAGGGTCTTGAAGATCAGCATCAATGGGGATAATGGCTTTTCCTTGTGCGTGTTCAAGTCCTGCGGTTAAGGCAATTTCTTTGCCAAAATTCCGCGATAAACTCACAATTTTGATAGCTGGATTTCGGGAGCGATTATCGATTAAACATTTAAGGGTATGGTCACTACTGCCATCATCAATACAGATAATTTCGTAGGTCATGTTTAACTGATTCAAAACCGAAGAGAGCCGCTCAAATAAGTGATCAAGATTCGGTTCTTCATTGTGACAAGGAATAACAATAGACAATTCAAGATCATCTAACTGGGATTCCATTGAAGATTGAAGCAACTCTTCAGTTTCATGGGGTGATAGGATTGTTGGCTCCGCTATTAATTTTTCATCAACAGTAAGTACCATTTTATGATCTCCTGGAGAAATTTCAGAGGGAAGACTAAGGGTTACTTGAGATTCTTTTGTCACAGTAGCGATTACTTCAATCGTGATCATCACATTCGTTCAAAATTAGGTTACACTTTTTAGGTACTTTGATTTTATCAAGCATATCATAGGACTTACACATTGACAAAAAAACTCGAATCTGATAATGATTAACAATATTAAACATAAACACTTTAAAAATAATGGGTAATCTATCTAGGATTTTTAATAATCAAGGGTTAAAAACTTTTTTTATCCTAGCTATTATTACGTTTATAGCTCACTTTTGGAACTATAAAAATCTCGGTTTATATGAAGATGATTATTTTTTGATCGCTCAACCGATGTCCATGGATATCACCGAATTTGGTGATTTCATGAAATGGCATATCCTAAATTTTAATGTTACAGAAGGTCGTCCGCTTCTTTATTTAATCGAGTTTTCGGTTGGATTTTTGGGACAGTTAATCGGTGATTTTCAATTTCTTTATTTGATCAATTATTTAGTTATTTTAATTAATAATATTTTGTGCTATATCTTTCTAAAGTCTCTTTGGAATCAACCGATTTTTATCATCACTGGAACTCTAGCTTTTACTTTGTTTCCAGCCGATACAAATCATGCTTATTTAACCCATATTTCTCTTTATTCATCTTTAACCTTTTTATTACTAGCTTTTATCTGCTATTTTAACAACCAAAAAATATTATCCTATCTCCTGATTTTTTCCACTCTATTCTCTTATGAAACAGTGTTTCCACTTTTTCTGACTGCGCCATTGTTTAAAAATCAGTGGAATAAAAGTTTGCTCAAGGAAATTCTGAGAAATACATTAATTTTATCTACTATGTTAGTTCTAGTGTTTGTGGCGCGCAAGCTCACGGGTGAAGCTAGAATTAATCAGCTAGATTTTTTGACCTTAATTTTGACTCCCCTGTGTCAAATGGTGATTGGGCCTTTTGTAAGTTTGAGTCTGTTGATTTATCGTCCTGCTCAAACCTTGTTCAACATCAAAGACGAATTATTGATTTTTGTACCTTTATCATTTTTGGGCTTTATTTTACTATTATCAGGTTTAAATCAGGAACCGGATCAGGATACGTCTAATGATAATTCTATTTTGGTTTCACCTGTTAAAAACTTAACAATTTTGGGATTAACGCTGTTAATGTTATCCTATCCTTTATTTTTTACTCGTGCGGCGACTGAAATTAATGGACGAGGTTCGCGAGTTCACATGACAGCATCCATCGGTATTTCTATTCTGGTGGGTTTATTGTGTTATCTCATCCTTAATCGAGCCCAGAACCATAATTTTACCAAAACTCTAGCTAATGCAAGTTTAGCTGTATTTTTCTCTTTATTAGTCGGATTCGGTTTAACGGTACAGCAGGAAAATCGAATTAGTTGGGAATATCAACGAGCATTTTGGACAGACGTGATTCACCTTTGTCCTGATATTACCCCAGATACTATTATTTTAGTGGATGCTCCTCTGAATACAGGCAAACATTTACACTCCTTTATTCAGTGGGGTGTTCCGATGACCTTGAGACAAATTTATCAATTTCCTAAAAGTTGGGAACGTCTGGAGGAATTGCCAAAAACTGATGATCAACCCAGATGGTACTATTGGCGAAAATATACGTTGTATCCCAAAGTATATCGGTTAAATCCTAACTGGCAAGAGCAATTAGTTCATAACGGTAAATTGGATTTTAGTCCCACTAACAAAGCCTTTGAGTATTTCCTCCAATGGGAACCCCCCCGTCTGATTGATAGCCGTAATATTATTTTATTACAAGAACATAACCATCAATTGTTCCGTAGAAGTGAACCTTTAAGGATGGGTGATCAAGTGTTGGAATTTAAACCCGTTTCTCAACCTACCCTTCAATCCTTTGAACCCGGAGCGCTGTATTATGACTTAATTAAACCCGACAATCAGGTTTCAATCGATTATTTCCACTCTTAAGCCAACCTGAGTTTGACCGAGTGCAATTACCTTGGGAATTTTCTAAGCCGCTGGGTTCGGATAACGCCGATGAATGGCATCAATTTCTGTCAGAATAGTTTCATCTAATTCAACGGTAACACTAGCCAAGTTCTCTTGCAATTGTTCTATTTTTGTCGCTCCAACAATTGTACTGGTCACAAACCAGCGAGACCGAACATAAGCTAATGCAAGTTGTGCGGGTGTGATTCCGTTTTGTTGGGCTAAATCAGCATAACTTTGTGCTGCTGCGGCTATATTATTCTGATCATAACGGGAATACATTCCTCCAAATAAGTCCAAACGTGAATCTTTAGGAATTCCTGAAAGATATTTACCCGTTAAGAAACCAAACGCTAAGGGATTATACGCTAATAATCCCACCTGATTAAACCGACAAGCTTCCGCCAGATGAATGTGAAAAATCCGATTCATCAAGCTAAACCCGTTTTGAATCGAAACAATTTTCGGTAAATTCAATTGTCGAGCTATATGACAAAATTCACAAACCCCCCAAGGCGTTTCATTACTGACCCCTAAATAACGAATTTTACCCGCTTGAATTAAATCCGCAAATACTTCTAACTGTTCGGTGATCGGTATAGTTTCCCGTTCCCGTTTTGGATCATAATCCCCATCACCAAACAAAGGAACATAGCGATCAGGCCAATGAATTTGATATAAGTCAATATAGTCCGTTTGTAACCGTCTTAAGCTCGATTCTACGGCTTCTGTTACATTCGCAGAGTCAATCCGATTTTGACCGTTTCTAATCCAAGTTAGCGGTGTTACTCCCGCTACTTTAGTGGCAATGATTAACGAGTCACGGCGCTGATGGATTAACCATTCTCCAATATATTCCTCGGTTATTCCCAGTTTTTCGGCTTTATTGGGAAAAGGATACGTTTCGGAAGTGTCAATAAAATTAACTCCCTGAGAAACTGCATAATCTAAAAGTTTTTCAGCTTCTTCACGGGTATTTTGTTGCCCATAGGTCATCGTTCCCAGACAGATTTCAGAGACCTGTAGGTCACTATCTCCTAATTTGTTGTACTTCATTTTCGTTGATTCGAGTTTCTTGGATTATACTGTTATTTGAGAACTCGATAGGGTCGTTCGGCTGTCCAATGGCGATCAGAAGATTGATAAATTCTCATATTTTCTAAACCCGCAGACTCGCTCAAATTAATGATTTCATCTAAGGTATAAGCTGCTTGTAAGGAGTCTCGAAATAATTTTTTCTGATGGTCGTTACAATCTCCAGCATATTGTTCAACTAAGGTATTGAGTTCGGTTTCGCTACTCGGACGAGCTAAATCCCTCAGAAATATTCCCCCCTGGGGTTTTAATACACGCTGAAGTTCTTGAAAAAATAGCAGAGGTTCTGACAAATGGTGAACAATACTATTGGAAATGACCATATCAAATTGATCATCGGGATAAGGTAACTGTTTGGCATCGATTTGTTCTAATTTGATTTGTTCCTGTAACCCCGCTTCCTCAATATTTTGATTGCCAATAAACAGCATATTGGCTGATAAATCAATTCCGGTAATTTGCCATTGTGATGCGTTAGCCACGCCGCTGCGCGATCGCTGTTTTGCAATTATAATTGGAATCCGTGCTGTCCCCGTTCCTGCATCTAAAATTAATCCGGTTTCTGGCCCTAATTCGATGGCTAATTCGGCAAATTCTTGATTAACTTGGGTAAAATCCATGGCATCATATTCCCTGGCTTCTTCCCAAGTATCCATGACTTCTACTTCTGGGATACGTTCCATAACGGTAATTCCGATTAAGGTTAGTTCAGAAGTATTGTAGAAGTTCCGAACGCTAGAAAAGCAATGCACATTATTACTCTTTTGTCAATATCCCCAATTGTTCCCCCATCCGTTGTCTAAAAAACTCGTGCATCCCTACGGCTAAATTCTGTCAGGGTTTCACCACTTTTTACGAGATTATCGGGGTTTGAGTATAGGGTTTTGAGGTTAAGTTACAATTCCCCAGATTTTCATTTTTTGATTATAGCCCAAACCCCCTAATTCCGTCAACTAATTGCAACCTGTTTGCAATAACCTCTTGACAAAAATCCGGTTTTTTTCTCCAATTCTTTTGAAATTTAAAATCAACTCTCATAACCTATAGCTTTTCCTTATTAAAACTCGTTCTTGACACCAAACCTGGAGTAATACTTTAAAAAAGCTTATGATTAAAAAATGTTTGAGTAAACTATCAATGATTATGAAAGCAATTGAAACGACAGCGACTATTAATGAAAGTGGGCAACTAACACTTGATCAATCATTAGGAACCACTAAACCACAGCGTGTTCGGGTTATTGTTTTAATTCCTGAAGATGACGAAGTTGATCCCAATGAAACGCCGACTGAAATTCTGATAGAAGGGATTCGTCAAGGTTTATACGAAGCATTAACGGGACAGACTATTCCGCTCTCAGAAATGTGGGAAGGTATTGATGCTGAGTGAACCACCACCTATCCAAATCGCGCTTACTCCCCGCTTCAAAAGGGATCTTCGAGAACTGGCTAAACACTATCGTTCAATTCGTACCGATCTCCAACCCTTAATCGAACAACTTCAAGCAGGTGAAATTCCTGGTGATAGAATTGCAGGTATTAAATATACCGTTTTTAAAGTTCGTCTTAAAAATAGTAATATCCAAAAAGGAAAAAGTGGGGGCTATCGAGTTATTTATTATCTGAAAACAAATCAAGCCATCATTCTTGCTACAATTTATTCCAAATCTGACGACTCAGATATTAGTCATAAAATCATTGAAGAGGTGATCACTCAATATGAGAACGAAATTGGTTAATTCAATGGGAATCTGTGGCTCCCTCGCCATCTTAGGACAAAAACTGCTATAATTGATTTAAACGAAGTCGTTATGAGTTTGAAATAAGAAGAATGACAAACCCAACCGTTGAAAATCTTGTAATTATTGGTTCTGGGCCTGCTGGTTATACAGCAGCAATTTATGCTGGACGGGCGAACTTGAAACCCGTTGTCTTTGAAGGCTATCAACTGGGGGGAGTTCCGGGGGGTCAGTTAATGACCACCACAGAAGTTGAGAACTTTCCCGGTTTTCCCGAAGGCATTACCGGGCCGGAACTCATGGATAGGATGAAAGCCCAAGCCCAACGGTGGGGGGCGGAACTCTTTACCGAGGATGTGATTTCCGTTGATTTGAGTCAACGTCCCTTTACCGTTAAATCAGAGGAGAGGGAACTCAAAACCCATGCCATTGTGATTGCGACGGGGGCGACGGCGAAACGCTTACATCTTCCCCATGAAGACCAATTTTGGAATGCAGGAATTTCCGCCTGTGCGATTTGTGATGGGGCGAGTCCGATTTTCAAAGGAGTCGAATTAGCGGTTATCGGGGGAGGAGATACCGCCGCCGAGGAAGCCGTTTATTTAACCAAATACGCCACCCACGTTCATTTATTGGTTAGACGCCATGAACTGCGGGCGAGTAAAGCCATGCAGCAACGGGTTCTCACCCATCCTAAAATTACGATACATTGGAATACCGAAGCGGTGGATGTTTATGGCAATGATAAATTAGGTGGGATTAAAATTAAGAATAACCAAACCGGAGAACAACAGGATTTACCCGTACAGGGGTTATTTTATGCCATTGGTCATACTCCCAATACCCAAATTTTCCAAGGACAATTAGACCTAGATGAAGTGGGATATATTGTCACGAAACATGGCACTCCTGAAACCAGCGTTGAAGGGGTTTATGCCGTTGGGGATGTTCAAGATCATGAGTTTCGTCAAGCCATTACAGCCGCCGGAAGTGGGTGTATGGGAGCGATGTTAGCAGAACGGTGGTTATCCATTCATGGGTTAGCGCAGGAAGTTCAACAAACAGAAACTTCTGAACTGGAAGCGGAAACTCCAACTTCAACCCAACCTCAAATTACCACTTCTGAAAATTTCGATATCCAAAATACCCGCCATACGGGGGGTTATGCCTTGCGGAAACTTTACCATGATAGCGATCGCTTAATTATGGTAAAATATGCCTCACCCACCTGCGGGCCATGCCATGCCCTTAAACCCATTTTAGATAAAGTGGTTGGTGAATTTGAGGGTAAAATTCACTATGTCGAAATTGACATTGAAGAAGATCCAGAAATTGCCCAAAGTGCAGGGGTGGTTGGCACTCCAACGGTGCAGATGTTCAAAAATAAAGATTTAATTCAAGATCTCAAAGGCGTGAAACCCAAGAGCTTATATCGGGAATTAATTCAGAATAATTTGTAAGACTCAAAACCCGGTTTCTCAAGTAACATTCGTAGTAAGTCCTTTAGGACTCTTAACTCAACTGCGGAAAAGAAAGAAAGCCCTTCAGGGCTTACTACGTTTGGAGTTGGAATTAAAATGCCATTTGCTGCATACTGCCTAATAAAGCAATAATAATTTGAGAGCCAAATTGGAGAGCAAAAATAGCAATAATGGCTGAAAAATCAATTCCTCCTAAAGGTGGAATAAAGGAACGGAAAAGATTGAGATAGGGGTCAGTTAACTGACTTAAAATTGAGAAGGGGGGATCAAACCAGTTAATGGTCGGAAACCAGCTTAATAAAATCCTAATAAATAGGATTAACATATAAATGTTCAGGAACTGTGCCAGGGTGTTAGCGAGTAAGCTGAAAGGAAGTGCCATAAAATTTATTTGATGTTTAACTCAATTTGACAAAATTTGAGATAAAGTTATGACCCTTAGTGTATCACATTTAAGAAAAGGGGTGAAAATCAAACGGGATAGCCCCATCGATTAATCATAAGTTTCTGAGCTACTATTGCCATTGACATTGCCTAACTGTTGACGAACATCATCAATGGCTTGATTGAGTTGAGCAATTTTATCCTCCAAACTCAAACGGGCGGTTTCGATATTTTCTCCCGCCAATTTAGCAGACTTCCCCGACTTTCCCGGTATTTCTGGCAAGGGTTCACCGCTTTCGGAATTGGTGATGCGAGAAGCGAGTACCACCCCTAATACCCCGCCCACAAACCCTCCTAGGGTTGCACCGAGGAAGAAGCCACTACCAAAACCATCTCGATTACCCATAATTTAACCACTTTGTCACAATAGCTTGATTTTATAGTAGGGAACAGGCAACAGGGAACAGGCAACAGTCAGGAAAAAAGGGAGACACGCTTACTGTTGCGACAACAACCGCGATCTATTCGGTGGGGAGACGGTCGAATGTGCCAAACGTTCGATCTCCTGCATCTCCCAAACCGGGTACAATAAAGCCCTGTTCATTGACTTCAGGATCAATAATAGCGGTATAGATTTGCAAACTGGGATAAGCTTGACTTAATTTTTGTAACGCTGGGGGGGCGGCGACAATGGAAATAACCCGAATCAATGCGGGTTCAAGATGACGCTGGGTGAGTTCTTCCATCACGGCCATGATTGTTCCCCCCGTTGCTAACATCGGTTCACTAATAATCACCCGCGTTTGAGGATCAAATTGGGCGGGTAATTTATTTAAATAGCAACTGGCTTCTAAGGTGTCTTCGTTGCGTACCATGCCAATATGATAAACCGAAGATAAAGGCACAACGCTTTGAATTCCTTCCATTAACGCTAAACCAGCGCGTAAAATAGGAATCACAATCAGGGGAACTTCAGGATTAACAAAGGTGGCACTACATTCGGTTAAGGGGGTTTGTACCGTTGTTTCCAGGGTTGGTAACCAGTCTCTGGCGGCTTCGTAGGTCAACCAACGTCCTAACTCCGTCATCGCCGTGCGAAATAAAGCCGGAGGAGTCGCCTGATCACGAGCAACTCCTAACCAATGTTTAATTAGAGGATGGGGGGGGACATAAATACGCAGTTGATTAGCCATAACAAAATCGTTGAAAAGTCTCCACTATCATCCCATACCGTTGTCAGAGATGGGTTGACGGTTTTTAACCTTGAGCGATTAAAATATTAGTCTCTGTCTTCAGTGATCATTTATGAAAGCAATCATGATTGTGGGAACCACTTCCCATGCTGGAAAATCCATGATGGTCACGGCCATTTGTCGAATTTTACATCGTCGCGGCGTGCGGGTTGCTCCCTTTAAAGGGCAAAATATGGCTCTGAATTCCTATGTTTCTCCGGCCGGATCAGAAATGGGTTATGCTCAAGCGGTGCAAGCCTGGGCGGCGGGAGTGACTCCTTCTGTTTCTATGAATCCTATTTTATTAAAACCTCAAGGAAATATGACCTCTCAGGTAATTTTAAAAGGCAAACCTGTGGGAGTTGTACAAGCGAGTGATTATTATGAACAATATTTTGATCGAGGTTGGCAAACCATTACTGAATGTTTAGACTATTTAACCCAGGAATTTGATATTTTAGTTTGTGAAGGTGCCGGCAGTCCCGCCGAAATTAATCTCAAACATCGAGATTTAACCAATATGCGGGTGGCAAAATATTTGAATGCCAAAACGTTATTAGTGGTTGATATTGATCGCGGGGGGGCTTTTGCTCATGTTGTGGGAACTTTGCAATTGTTAGACTCCGATGAACGGGCATTAATTAAAGGAATTATTATTAATAAATTTAGAGGACAGCGATCGCTATTAGAATCGGGGATAAAATGGTTAGAGGAGTATACGGGAATTCCGGTTGTTGCGGTTATTCCTTGGATTGATCATCCCTTCCCCGCAGAAGATTCTTTAAGTTTATTAGATCGTCGTCCGAGTTCCGCCCAAGCCGAATTAACCATTGCCGTTATCCGATTTCCTCGCATTGCTAATTTTACAGATTTTGATCCCCTAGATGCCGAAACCAGCGTTAAAATTAAGTATGTGATGCCTTCTGACACTTTAGGACATCCCGATGCCGTCATTCTTCCAGGGTCTAAAACGACTATCTCTGACTTGCAAGTCTTAAAACAATCGGGAATGGCAAATCAAATTAAAAATTATGTTGAGGCGGGGGGTCAGGTCATGGGAATTTGTGGCGGTTATCAAATGTTAGGAAAAATTGTGTCAGATCCCTATGGTTTAGAAGGACAACAGGGGGATTATGAAGGTTTAGGATTATTACCGACTAAAACCGTTATGTCCACTCAAAAAACCTCCCGTCAACGGTTGGTTTCATCCCATTATCCCCAAGAAGGTTTACCTGTTGAAGGATATGAAATTCATCAAGGACGAACTCAATTGTTAGATTCTAACGATATTTCTCCTTTATTTAATGACCCGAATTTAGGATTTGTTAATCAGCAAAAATCGATTTGGGGTCATTATTTACATGGGGTTTTTGATAATGGCCCTTGGCGACGAACCTGGTTAAATCATCTACGAAAACCCAGAGGGTTAAATGCTTTACCCACTGGAATTGCTAATTATCGAGAACAGCGAGAATTGTTATTAGATTTATTAGCAGATACAGTAGATTCCTATTTAGATTTGAGATCGGTTTTATAGAAGTCAACCTCAACAACAGTCAACATGAAAATCCATTTCTTACCCGATAAAGTTACCGTTGAAGCCCAACCTGGAGAACCTTTATTAGCCGTCGCCGAACGCGCCGGAGTTGTAATTCCCACTGGATGTTTAATGGGGTCTTGTCATGCTTGTGAAGTGGAACTAGACGAAGATAATTTTATCTGTGCTTGCATTTCTTCCGTTCCCTCTGGAAAAGCGGAAATCACCATTAATATTTATAGTGATCCTACTTGGTAAATGTTATAGCGCTACTTGAAGAGGGAAAAGTAAGAAGTGAAAGGGTTTCAGGTTTCACTCAATACTCCCATGCGTAGCACTATATAGCCAGAAATTTTGATAACAGAACAACCCGATGAATAAAAATCAAGGGCTTGCGCCCTGGGATTTTCAGCCCAGCTTTTTAAAGCTGATTAATGGGCGGAGAGAGACTCGAACTCTCACGACCGAAGCCGCCGCATTTTGAGTGCGGTGCGTCTACCAATTCCGCCACCCGCCCTTGTTTGGGTTAGCTTCACTATTATAAACCATAAAGTTTCGTTTTAGCAAGTCCTGATAATTAGGACTACTCGACCAACGATCAATTTCTCTGGCTCGCAAGACCGGAAGGGGATGGGTTAACTGGGCAGTTTGAGCTTGCTGAAGGAGTTCTCCCAATTCTGTGCGACTAATTTGATCATACGTCCGGGCTTGGGCAACAAAGGCATCTAAATTCAGTTGCGAAGCTAAACTGGGAGAACCCCCCGACAGTTTCATCAACACCGACATTACGACTCTCGGATCTTGAGTTGCTAATAGGGCTGCGCGATCGCAAGTAAACTCAGCACAACGCAACCATTCCATTAACTGCGCTTGTAACCCCTGAGCCAAAATTGTTCCCCAAGGAGACAATTGATTCGCCGCTAAGACCACTAAATTCGCTAAGGTTAAATATACCCCATGTTCGCATTTTAAATGTCCTAACTCATGGGCAATTACCGCTTGAATTTCTTCCGAGGTTAATAACTCAATTAACGACGTATGAATGACAATAAACGGTTGTTTTCCCCGCATCGCAAAAGTATAAGCATTGGGAACCGGATGTTGGCGAATATAAAGTTGAGGCGGTTCTAAATCTAAAGTTTTGCAAGCCGCTAATAATAATTGATGAAGATCAGGTAATTGTTGATCACTAACTAAAATACTAGACGCAATATTTTCTAAATAAAAAAACTGTTCCCCGACACCGCCTAAAATTTGCCGGACTAATAAATCTAAACCGGGCAATTGTTTCAAAGCATTGGTCGCTTGTAAATCCAACGGATGACGGAAATGATCGGCTCGGAGTCCTATTAAAGGGGTCGTTGAAAACGTCATAGCTACATACAGATTAAAGTCAAACTATAACAAATCTAACGTCTGCCTGATCAAAATTGGGTGGGTTGTGAGTTGTAATTAACCCTAAAACGCACCCTAAACAACTCACAACAAACACTCCATTTTTGAGGTTAAGCGACTGTCTGCTAACAGATCAGTTGCTTATTCCTTTTCTATTAGCGCATGATCAATACGCTGGAGTTTGGCTCCTAATTGTCGGAGTTTAGCTTCCAATTGTTCATAACCCCGATCCAAATGTTTTAACTCCTGAATGGTGGTTTCTCCCTCCGCCGCTAAAGCCGCTAGGACTAAAGCCGCAGAAGCGCGTAAGTCGGTTGCTGTTACAGGTGCGCCCGATAAAAACGGAACTCCTCGAACTAAGGCAGTCGTTCCCTTAACCCGAATATCTGCACCCATGCGGCTCAGTTCAGGAACATGACCAAACCGATTTTCAAACACCGTTTCGCTGATCAAGCTATTGCCTTCACACAGCGTTAACAGAGCCATAAAGGGGGCTTGCATATCCGTAGGAAATCCCGGATAGGGTAGGGTTTCAATGTCCATTGCCGTTAAATTCTCCACCGGGAGAATGCGTAAATGGTTTGACCCTTCCATCTTAATTTTGACCCCAATGGCTTTGAGTTTAGCCAGTACCGGAGTCAAATGTTCTGGAATAATGGGAGATAAACTAATTTCAGAGCGGGTGATGGCTCCTGCTATTAAAAAAGTTCCGGCTTCTATTCGATCAGGAATAATCGAATAATCGGCTGAATGCAGACTAGGAACCCCAGAAATCACAATGGTTTTAGTTCCAGCCCCCTGAATTTTTGCTCCCATCGCACAACAGAAGTTGGCTAAATCGATGACTTCCGGTTCTTGGGCGGCATTTTCGAGAATGGTTTCTCCCTCGGCGAGGGTTGCTGCCATCATCAAAGTTTCCGTTGCTCCCACACTGGGATAATCCAGATAAATACGAGCACCTTTGAGTCGGGGGTTATATCCCTTAACATGAGCATGAACAATGCCATGATCAATATGAACTTCAGCCCCTAAAGCTTGCAGTCCCCGAACATGAAGATCTACAGGTCTAGCTCCAATGGCACAACCTCCTGGTAAGGGAACTCTGGCTACCCCTAAACGAGCGAGTATTGGCCCAATGGCAAAGAAACTAGCCCGGAGTTGGCTGACGAGTTCATAGGGAGCTTGTGACTCTGATAATTGACCCGCTTTAATATCGAGAACATCACCCTGACGGTCGATTTTAACCCCCAGCGCCGTGAGAATTTCACTCATGCGGTTGACATCAACCAAGGAGGGAACGTTACGAAGCCGACAATCTTCAGAACACAGCAATGCACCGGCCATTAAAACTAAAGCGGAATTTTTAGCCCCGCTAATCGAAACATGACCTTGTAGGGGTTGATTCCCCCAAATTTTTAGAATGGACTGGTTAGGATTGGACGCAGTAGCGAGATTTGATGAGCGTATAGCGAGTGTAATGGGCTTATCCTCCAAAAATGGGTTGTACGTTAACATTCGTTAATTTTTTGTTCTGATTCTACCGAAAAGATTCCAGATGTCTAGGGGTAAACAGTCATTAATTGGTAATCTATGACCCGGAATCACTCTGAGGGAGGGGTTTTATCGGAATATTAATCTTGGAATACCCAACTTAGAAATCATCAAGGATATTTAAAGATTGGGTTGTAAGTCCCCCCCTGAATTTTATACTCAGATTAGAAACTCCCAGCAAAATTTTCTGTATCAACTGATTGATCAGTTCCTCAACGATAGCCAAGCGGTTATATTACAAAACCCTTGATCCCCAGAGCGGAGTTCATGAGCATAACAGATCAAAAGCAATTTCTAATGTAGGGTGGGAAACATTCACTTTATGATCCTCTAAATTAGAATACAACGGTTGAAAGATAGCGCACGTCAGACGAAGGAGAAATAATTGATTATGCAAATTGGGATTCCGAAAGAAATTAAAGATCAGGAATTTCGGGTGGGATTGAGTCCCGGTAGTGTGCGAGTGTGCTGTGAACGAGGTCATCAAGTTTTTGTGGAAACGGGTGCAGGGAATGGCGCTGGGTTTACCGATGAGGATTATACACGAGCCGGAGCCATAATTGTTGAATCTCCGGCTGATGCTTGGTGTCGGGAACTGGTGGTGAAAGTCAAAGAACCCTTACCCCCGGAATATGAGTTAATCCAGAAAGAACAACTCTTATTTACTTATTTACATTTAGCCGCAGATCGGGAACTAACCGAACAGTTAATTCATAAGGGTGTCCATGCCATCGCCTATGAAACCGTAGAACTTCCTGATGGTCGCTTGCCTTTACTAACTCCAATGAGTATTATCGCGGGACGGTTATCGATTCAGTTTGGGGCTCGTTTTTTAGAACGACAACAGGGAGGACGGGGGGTTTTATTAGGGGGAATTCCTGGGGTAAAAGCTGCCACTGTTGTGATTTTAGGGGGAGGTGTGGTTGGCACAGAAGCGGCTAGAATTGCCCTAGGGATGGGGGCTAAAGTGCAAATTTTAGATGTGAATGTGGAGCGATTAGCTTATTTAGAAACGGTGTTTGGATCGAGTGTGGAATTACTCTACAGTCATTTATCCCAAATTGAAGAAAGTGTTCCCCAAGCAGATTTATTAATTGGTGCGGTTTTAATCTTAGGAAAACGCGCCCCTAAATTAGTTTCTCGTGAGTTAGTTGCTCAAATGCGCCCCGGTTCTGTCATTGTGGATGTGGCAGTAGATCAAGGAGGGTGTATTGAAACCTTACGGCCTACGTCCCATAGCCATCCGACTTATATTGAAGAAAAGGTGGTACATTATGGCGTTCCTAATATGCCCGGTGCTGTGCCTTGGACAGCGACCCAAGCCTTGAATAATAGTACCTTACCTTATGTTCTTCAGTTAGCGGATCGGGGACTCAAAGCATTAGAATTGAACCCGGTTTTAGCCAAAGGTTTAAATGTGGAAAATCACCATTTAGTCCATCCGGCTGTTCGGGAAGTTTTTCCTGATTTAGTTTAAAGGAACAGCTTAACTGGGAATAGGGAATAGGGAATAAAAATTTGGATTAACGGGAAATTCCGACTTGTTTTAAAACTGTTAGGGGGTGATAGGATTTCAGCCATTGTAGTTGTTGGGAATTTCTGACTAATAATCCTCCAGCAAACCCTAAAGAATTAATTGAAATACCCTCAAACTCTTCTTGAGATCGAGGAACAATCATCATCCAATTTCGGGTGGCTAATAAATTATAAGCTCCTGATTGAAAGGAATGATCATCAATTGATAAACCCACGGCTGATAATAATGCAAAATACAATTCTAGGGTAAAAATTGAGGCTTCTGATGGGGTATGAATCCAATTAGGATTAAAAGAGGCGATCGCATGAACAAATGGAAATTCGAGAATGATGCCAATAGAATTTTTAAATTGTACAGAAGTGATCGCGGGTTCAATGGGAAGATTTAAGCCATCGGGAACTAAGGGGAAAGGAACTAATTGTAAATGTTTATGCCGTTGACTTGCTCCCGCTAATTTACCCCCATTATAAAACATTAATCCATCAATTTCTGCTAAACCCATCCACATAGCTGCAAAATCGGCTTGAGTCAGCCAGGTTTCTTGTTCTTCAAATTCGCGGGTTACAATTAATAAATGATGCTCAACTACATTAAATTTATTCAGTAAACATAAATGAGTTTTCGATAAATCAGCAACAAATAAATCTTTTTCATAAGGAAGAAAAGGGTTAAACTCTTTCCCGGATTTCTCTATTTTTTTTTGCTGTTTCTTCGCTTGTTCCTTACGCGCTAAGTTAGCTAAAATTCTGACTAAAAAGCGAATATCCCCCTCTTCAATAAAATCATAATCTGTTGCAATTGATTGAAGAGCACCACAGTTGAGAGCATATTCAGTTTGAGTAATAATCCGTTGCCATAATGTACCTGTTGGCAAGACTGAGGTTGCTGCTGTCTCTGTTGTCATTTTAATCTAAATTGGAATTGAGGTCTTCTTCCTATCTTAAATTAATTCAGCACTTTATTATCAATAGGGAAAAGGGAACAGAGGGGATAGGAAAAAGTGATTAGCCACCCTAGCAAGTATTTGTAGTCAACATTGAAGGATGGAATCTCACCCCCTTCTTCCTATGAGTCGGGGGTTGAAGCAGAGATCAAACCCATCTAAAATTCCAATTTTGAGTTACCCACAAGAACGGGACACTTTAGTTTTTAATAACTCATCTAAACTGGGGTCTTGAATCTGAAGTGAGGAAGATTCCATCAGAGCATCTGACCATAACTGATGTTCCACAAAATATTGAATCCGAGCTAAAGTAATTGCTTCTGCGGTTGCTTTTTGTTGATGCAGTTGCGTTTCTAATTGTTCTAAATCCTGCTGAATTTTCTGGTGTTGATGGGTTTCTATGACTTTAAAAGTTAAAGAGTCACGGGGAAAATCACTGATATCAGGATTAGAGATATCATAAAGTGATAATTGATAGGTTTCTCCGGGTTGAAGTGGTTCTCCCGTATAGGAAATACTTTGCTTAGAATCCGAAATATTTTGACTCCAAATTAAAGTCTCATTGTCATCAGAATGCAGTTCTACATATTTAATATCCCCTCGCCAAATAAAGGTAGGTTTGTCACTCCAAATTTCACTATCAACCTGATGATTATTAGGTTGGGTTAGAGGAACAATTGTACAAATTTCATTTCCCCGTGAACCCCCAGGAGAATAGACAGGCGGTTCATGATTAGTCGTTGAAGAATCCTGATTAGCAAGCTGATACAATTCTTCCCAAGCAGGGGAAATCTTTTTAAATTCTGAAGGATGAAACGTGGGTTCACTCAAGGCGGGAGAGATAACCGAAAATCCCATTATGCTTACCAAGGTTGTGCACCTCCAAAGAGAACGCACAAAGTTGAACTTAGCCATAAAATTTCCTTTCCACAAATGTCAGAAAAATATACATCCAAAACATCAAGGCTGGTAACACCCAAGGAAGCAAAAGTTCGCCTGTAATATAAACCTGTACACTCACTAATCCATATATTCCTGTTAATCCCACAAACACCAGGATATACTTTATTTTTTGAGGACGAACTGTTGCTAAGGATAAGGTCGCTCCTTTTCCGAATAAAGCGGCAATTAAAATCAGCAAAAGGTCAGGAATGGGAATCACAAATCGTTGCTGAATAAAGTGATGAGTCATGTAAGCATGAACTTCACCTCCCGGTAAGACTTGGCGATAATTGCGTGGTGTTTCCTGAGAATACCAATAATTTAATGCCATAGGTAAAGGAAAATTATCTTGACCTTCTGTTGCAATTCCGGCTTCACCATATCCCCCTGGTGCAATTAGAACGACAAAGGGAGTAGAAAGTTTCAAGGTAGACTCTGGAGACTCAAATAATTGCCAAGCGGGAAGACTTTGATAAACTTGTTTTGGGGGAATTGAAAAATCAATCAGGGGATGAAACCACCATTGCTTTAATAAATATGCCCAATTTGTGATCGGTTGTAAACGTGCTTTTGATGAAAATAACCTTTGATAATCTGTTCCGGTATTATCAATTAAATAGGCTTTTAAATGGGATAGCCAATCAACGGATGAGTCCAGTTGAGGGGCAGGGGTAGATTCTCGTTCTTGAAAGTTTAATTGATACGCTAAAGCCAATAAATAAGCGAAGGGTAAAGGTTGTTGTCGAGAGTCAGGAAGAGGCAGTAAGGTGGTATAGAGGGGAGGATAACCTAATATTCTTAAATCGCCTTGTAAGCTCCAATTAGGACTCGCTAATTCGGGTAAGGTTTCAAACCATCCTCCGGTGGGATTTTTACTCGTTCCAAATATTAACCAAGTTTGATGATTTTGAACTGCATTTTGTAAAGATTGGGATAAGATGGGATCGTTTTGAGGTTGATGACGATCTAATAAATAATCAATGCCAATTACTTGCATATTGAGTTTAATTAAATGATTAATAATCTCAGCTAAATAACTTCGATCCATCGGTCTTGGATTAGAAATTTTAGCTTTTAGAATAGATTTTTCATCAATTAAAATTAGTAGAATTGGGGGAGAGGATTGAGTTGGAATTTGATGAGTTAAATTTCGATAAATTGCTTGAATCAAAATTCGTCGTTCTAATAAAAAATTTTGAATAGGCGTTTGCCAAGCGATAACGCATAAGGTTGTTAGGGCAAGGAGTTCTTTTTTTGTGGGGAACCATCGTTTTAATCGTTGTTTCCAACTGAAGGCTTGTAATTTAAACGGAGGAGCTTTGGGATGGCGGAATAAGGAAGGAATTAAATAGGCACTGGGATAAGTTAAATGTTTTTCTAATTTGAGGAATTGACAAGCGGATAATAAGGCATCATGGACATCATAATATTCCGTTAAGCTCCGAATAAACCGTAATAAAAATTCTTGAGCCACTTGATTATGGATAGGTTCTCGCATAATCGCCACTTGATTTAATCCTAAATCAATCAAGGTATTCGCTAAACTTAAACCATTACAAGAATTAAATAAGGCAAATTGTAAGCCTCGTTGTTTTGCAACAGTTAAGGGTTGAATCAGTTCGGATAAGGACAACGAAACTGAGGGCGCAATCCCTAATTCTCCTCCGGTTAATTCCGTTTCATTACTATGACCAGCAAATAGTAAAATATCCCAACCTTTTTGATCTTGAATGGCTTTAACCACTGCAAGTTTAACTTCCATTACAGTTTGTTGAGGTTGCCAACCGACAAACTGAATTTCTGCAATTGGAGCGAGCGCTCGCACCGCTTCTTGATCAGCTTGAAAATTTAACCCCGTTTCATCTCCTAAAATTACTAATACCCTAACTTTATTGCGGGTTGGTCGATGTTCGGGAGTCGTTGTAACCTGACGAATATTAATCGGTTGACGAACAATTCTAATTTTTCCAGTCGCCGCAAATTCTGTACCAATTTCCCACGCTTCCCAAGGAAGTCGAGCCACATCTATCGGGTCAGTGGTGAGAAACACATCAATATCTAATCCAACGCCACGCGGTAAAGTTTCTAAATTCTGCTTTGATGTCGCTTTAGCCAGAGTTGCTCGAATTTCATATAATTCTTCATGTCTTAACCAGCGATGAAATTCATATAATAATTTTGCTTCTGCTTGAACTAATTTAGCGTGCCAATCTGTTTGGCTTTGGGTAAGTTTTCCGGTCGCTTCCACTCGACCTCGCAGTGCTTTCTGATAAAAACTCAAATAAATATATTGCCACTCTTGATACAGTTGAGTTAATCGTTCAGGATAGGGAAGCGTGACTCCCAAATTTTGCCCTTCCCCCCAAGATAATTGAAATAAGCAAACCTGCTCAACTCGTTGAACTTTGAGATAAAAAGGGGAAACAATGGCATTCATATTTAGGTTTTGAATCTTAATTGAAACTAAATTCAAAAGGCGGTAATGTTTCTGTTATATCTTCCCTTAAACTCACCGTCACCACAAATTTTTCTTGACAGGTTCCGACCACACGAGTAAATAAATAAGAACACTGATCTTCGCGATTTGAATCTTGTTCAACTAAAATTCCGGTGGCGTCACTGACTCGTAATTTCACACCCACTGGTAAATCCGTTCCTGTAGTTAAACCTAATATTAATAATAGCGTCCATTCGGGTTCAATTTCCCATTCTAACGGCCAAGTTAAAGCATATAACCGCAGAGAACGTCCTCCTAAACCTAAATCTCGATAAGCACCTTTGGCTTGGGGAGAAATTTCGACCCCATTTTCTTGGAGTTGTTTGACTAAACTGGAAATTTCAGTTCCGTCACGCAAGGCGGTTTCTGGAGAAAAATCTGGAATAAAAACCCAGGATAAAGCTGTTGATATTATGTCTAATTCCTGGTTAAACCATCCCGCTAAATTTAGCGTCGGTTGTGTTAATAAATTGAATAAATCTGTTAAATAAGCAATAGGATTTTTATGGAATTGAGAAATCGGTTGTGCCGATAAAATGGCTTGGTTTTGTACTTCATAAATCCATCGCAGTAATTCAGGATAACTGAAAATAATCTTTCCCTGTTCCCAAGTTAAAATTTGCCACAATTCATGAAAACTACCAGGTTCTGAGGATTGCAGTTGAGAAAGTTTGCTAATTAATTCTTCTCGAATTTGAGATAATAGTATTGCAGGATTCTGAATTTCCGGTAAAGGAATTGCAGAAACTTCTAAACAGCGTACAAATAATAAAAATTGATCGGGTTCTGTGTTAAACCAAGATAAGGGGACAGAATATGTCCAATCTGCTTTGGGTTCTAAATCAATCTGTGTTTTATGGGCTTGAAAATCTGAATAGGAAATAAACCCATAAATTGAAGTTGTTTCTAATTCTTCTTGAACCTCAATTAAAATATAATAATGAGCCCTATATTCCGGTAATTCAAATATAGCCCTAGGTAAAATAATAGTATCCGTCCTAGAATTTCCCAAGGCGACTAAGCAGATTTTAAATTGATTGACGGCTAAGTTACAAACGGCTTCAATAAAATAAGCTAATTCAGGTTTTTCTAAAGAAGGATGATCTAAATTGAAGACAAGTTCTGATGAACGCTGTTCTAACCAATTTTGAAACCCAAAGAAAGCTAGAGAATTGAGATAGGTTTGCCATTGTTTTCGATCATCGAGAATAGAACGACAATAATCTAAGGATTGATTAATTTGTTCAGAAGATAAAGGTAAAGCTTCAGGATTAAGCGGTTCAAACTCAAACAAAACCTCTGATTCATCTAAGAAAGAAGTAAACATTATTAATAGCTCCGTCGGGAATTTTTAGATAATAAAGAAATCATGGAATGAATCAATTCTGGACTTTTTTCTCTTAAATCTAAATAGTAGCAAACGCCTTTAAAAAAGGGACTATTTAGGGGACGATTTTGAGCAATATAGGAATCAGATTCAGCTTGTTTAAACAAGGTTTCCAATTCTCCATCTAAGGCTAATTCAATTTGTTTTTCCCACTGTTCTAACTCTTGGGAAAGATGCTCAGGTTTGGCATACTCTAAAATGCGATCGCGTAACTGAAATAATAAGTGATGTCTGACATCAGCGCGAAAGGCTTTAAGCTTTAATAAACGAGTTACTTGATACTGAGCTTTTAATCCTAATGTAGCTGCAATTTCGCTCATAGATTGACCCTGACAATGAAACAGATAAAGGGCGGTTAAAAATTGTTCCGCTTTTTCTCCGTCTCGCTTTTGGCAAGTTGTTAACCAGGTTTCTAAAACTTGAGCAATACTGCTATGTAAACACATCAAAAACTGTTTTTCATACCAGTTTAAAAACTCCTGTTTTTTGATTTGTTCCTCATCGTTTTCTAGGGGTTCAGGGCTAGGAATTTGTTCAATGATGGAATCAGAATCATCAACAAAAATTAAGGATTGGTTGGGTAACTTTCCTCCTCGAATATAGGTGCGATATTGGCGTAATAGAGTCGCTAGATTTTGTAATTTCAGGGCGACGGCTTTAGGAGAAATCCTCTGTTGAATTAAGGTTTCTAACCGTTGAGCAATTTGTTGATATTGTTGAGCCGTTGGCGGTTGACAGCGTTTTCTAGCTCCGGCTTGACGTTGTTGTAAACGTTGGCTACGGTAAACGCTATGGTAGCAAGCTAAAAGCTGTAATCGTTGTTCAACTTCCAGGGACGTTAATTGATAAAACTGGGTTAAAATTTTTTCCAGTTGTTGAGGATGGGTATCATTTAAAATTGCCCAATCACTCACGAGATACACCCCATGCTCTAGTAAAAACTTATTGATTTCACTATTAAATTTAACTCGTCGGTTTGTCCAAGTTGCTAAACTACTTTGCTGGGGATCAAAGGTTTGTAAAATTTCCCGTGCAAAGGATTGATAAGAAGTTTTTGTTTGTCCTAAATGGCGCTGACGATTAATTCCTTCTTCATCCAAAACAAAGGGGAATAAGTCTTGGCTTCTAAAACCATGATAGGTTCCAAATTGTTGAGCTAACTGAAGACAAACCTGTTCAATTTCCCAAGAAATAAAGCATAAAAGACAACATTCTGCATTTTGGCTATTGATATTATTCCCTTGAGAATTGCCATCACGAAGCCATTGTACTAATTGCTTCTGAATGGGTACATCGGGAACATCCGCCTCTGCGAGGAATTCTGGAAAAGCCCTCTCAAAAAAGGCTTTGGCTGCTGCTATTTCCGACCGTTTTTGTCGGCCAGAACTTTCGAGTTTAACCAGTGTCCAATACTTTGATGCTTTACTCATGGATTAGGAACAGAGGAAGTCGGTGTCTTGTTGAATTCGGCTTATAAATCCCAAGCCACCAACAACTCCAACGAGTGATTTAGGACAGAGGGGCAAGGTGATCTCACCCCTCAAGTTTACCTATCTCTGAAGTGATTCAACTTATGCAAGCTCAAACAGAATTAGAGCCCCAAAGAATTTGATATTTTAGGCGTTGGGGTGATTTTAGCTTTGGGTTTCCAATCATATTCCATGTATTGAGCCGTTTTTAAAGCTTTGTCATCCCCTAAAAGTTTAGCAATAACATAAAGAGACACATCAATTCCCGCCGAAATTCCGGCCGCTGTGATAATTTTGCCATTATCAACATATCGTTGATTGTCTACAATAGTAGTCTGGGGAGCAAGCGCTCTTAATTGCTCTAAGGCTAGATGATGAGTAGTCGCAACTAACCCATCTAATAAACCAACTTTAGCTAACAGTAAAGCCCCCGTACAGACCGATACAATTAAATCAGCATAATGTCCTTTAGATTGAATCCAAGCTAAAATTTGAAGTTGATTCATCGCAGCCTTTGTGCCAATTCCACCCGGTATAAAAATTACATCAGGGACGGGACTATCTAATAAGGTGAAATCAGGATTAATACTTAAGCCATTATGGGATTGAAGAGAATTTAAGGTTTCTGCCACTAGATAAACATTAAAGGGTTTATCTTCGTTAATTTCTGAGGCAATAGAAAATACCTCATAGGGGCCAGCAAAATCCAGAATTTCAACGTCATTAAACATTAAAATAGCAATATTTTTTTGAGTCATTAGTTCAGTAATCCTAAACAAAAAGGATAAGGGGTTAAAATATGGTAAAAAAGCGTTTTGGGTTCCAGAATCTTATTCTGGCTATTACAATCATTTTAGGGGTTACGCTGGGTTGGAATAGTTTGACCTTAGCACAAGGTTCAGCCACTCAGCTTGAATATCGCATGAGTCGATTAGAAGCACAAGTGTCTCAACTGGCAGGACAGATTAATAGTTTGCGATATCAAAGCTCAGGAACAACAGTAATTCAGGTTGAACCAGATGCAACCAGTCCTCCGCCTCAACCGGAAAATCGTTTCCTTTCGGGTGATCCGATGTTTGATCGGTTAGCCACCTTAGTCATAGAAACAAAACAAGATGTGCAACAACTTCAAAAACAAATCGCGGATTTAAAAGCGCGAATAGACACCCAATAATTAACGGTTAAACGGGTCGAGGAGATGTGACTGTAGCGGAATGTCAAATATCCTGAAATCATAGTGCTGCTCGATGATCTGAGAAGTTAAAATTTATTCTCCTCATCTTAGAAGATTGATCAAGAGCAGCACAATCTTTAAAAGTGGATGATGTTAAAACTATACAATGATGCCGAAATAGTAAGCGGCAACTAAAAAGTTAATCCCTAACAGAAGCAGTGCCCAAAACACACGAAAGGTATAAGGGCCACCGGATTTTTGAGTTTTGCTAGTCATAGGTTTGGTTCCTAAAATACGTTGATTTTATTAAATCACAGAAGCAGACGGTTTCAACGAATCAAAGATCGGGCGTCGAAAAGCAGGAATTAATACTCAAACCTCAGTCCCGATTGTGATCTATTCACTAACTTATTTCGTTTTACATGATCCCCGCTTCTATTAAAAGTTATAACAGGAGTCTGGAGACAGAGGTGAACCATTAATCATCCCCCCATCTCCCTTTCCCCTCATCCCCCCGTCCCCTTGTCCCCTCATCCCCCCGTCCCCTTGTCCCCTCATCCCCCCGTCCCCTTGTCCCCTTGTCCCCTTGTCCCCTTGTCCCCTTGTCCCCTCATCTCCCCGTCCCCCCGTCCCCTCATCTCCCCGTCCCCTTCCCCTACTCCCCTGCATGATAAGAACTACGAACTAACGGCCCAGAACGAACTTGAGCAAAACCCATCTCCGTTGCGATCGCTCCTAAATGCTCAAATTCTTCCGGTGTCCAATATTTTTGGACGGGGAGATGCTCTAAAGACGGACGCATATATTGACCGAGGGTAATGCGATCGCATCCCGCCCCGCGTAAATCTGTTAAAGTTTCAATAATTTCTGCTTCCGTTTCCCCGTGCCCTAACATTAAACCGGATTTTGTAGGAATTCGAGGATCAAGCTGTTTCACAATTCTTAATACATCAAGCGATCGCTCATATTTTGCGCCCCGTCTGACGGGTGCTTGTAACCGTTGGACAGTTTCGACATTATGGTTATAACAGGCAGGTTGAGCTTTAACTACAGTGGCAATGCGTTGATATTGAAGGGCTTGGGGATTCCCCCCACCTTGCCCGCCCCAAAAGTCAGCCGTTAGAACTTCAATCTGAGTCTCTGGGGTGAGATGTCGGATGGCATCCATGGTCGCGACAAACCAGCCTGACCCCGCATCGGCTAAATCATCTCGCGCCACAGAGGTTAAAACCACATACCGTAACCCTAAAATTTGTACCGCTTCCGCTACCTTTTGGGGTTCTTCTGGATCAAGGGACATGGGTGCATGACCCTTATCCACCTGACAAAAAGCGCAGGAACGGGTACAAGTTGGCCCCATTAACAAAAATGTTGCGGTTTTCTGAGCATAACATTCCCCTCGATTTGGACAACGACCTTCTTCACAAATGGTGTGAATTTGACGCTGTTTGATAATTCGTTGTACCGCAGAGAGTTCACTCGCTTTACCCAGGGGACGGCGTAACCAATAAGGGAGCGGTTCAACAAAATTTTGAGACCGATTACGATAAGATTGTTCAGCAGAGGAATGGGGAGATGGGGACATACTTTTACAGATGAGGATAAAACATTTAACTCAAAAGTTTCCCGGCAAGAGTCAGGCTTTAGGCCGAATCTCTTCAGACTACTGGGGTCAAACCAGACCAAAGCCAGGTTATTTTACCCAGAAATGGGCTTGAAAGCCCGGTGCTTCTAGGACGGCTTTTTGAGGATTTATGATAAAATTGAAAAGTCTCAACAACAGCACCCTACCTAACATTTTTGGAGTTAGACTCTATGCTAACAGTATAAAAAAGAAGCGTACATTAAAGACGCTGAGGGTGGGTTGAAAAAAATGGGCAGCGATTCCCAAGGGACAAAAGCCAAAAAACTAAAGAAGTAGCTAAACCTGAAAAGTTAAAGCTTTTCCAATTAAGGCAACTCAAAACGTAACTTGGGTGTAAGATAACGCCCTGGTTCAATATTCGAGTAAGTCTCTGGAGATATAGCCTTGGGAATATCAACTAAGTTAGGCTTGTTCTGATGTTCTGTAGAACAATGAAACGGTTTAAGTAGTGCTCGTGAGAGCCTAGTTGATTGTAAGGTTTGTCTGGGAAAGAGAAACCCTGAACAGCAATATTTTAGAATCTCCGTCTTGAAGTGCGGAGAAAACCTTAAGCATCATTATGGGAGTCAGTCGTGGCAGGCCGGAAAATACTGGTAATTGACGATAGCAAAGTCATTCGGGTGCGAGTTCGAGAAATGTTACCCCCTGGTAACTTTGAGGTATTAGAAGCCAAAGATGGCAAAGAAGGTCTCGAATTTGTTCAGAGAGAACATCCTAATCTGATTATGTTGGATTTCCTCCTGCCTAAGTTAAGTGGCTGGGATGTTTTTAGGCAGATTCAAGCCGATGAAACCTTACGGCGAATTCCGCTTGTGCTGATGTCAGGGCGGAAGGAAGAAGTAACTGAAAAAATTTCAGAACCGTTTCAATATTTTGAGTTTATTGAAAAGCCGTTTGAAAAGAAACAACTGCTTGATGCCATTAAATCCGCGTTTCAGAAAGCGAATTTACCCCGTCAACCGTTACCTAAGTCTGGGCCTGAGACTTCTCCCGTTCCTGACTCTGTTCCTACACCTGCTTCTGCTGCAAGTGGAGACGCAGCAGACATGGCAGCGATGAAGGCGGAAATGGCGAAGATGAAGGCAGAAATAGAGGCTCTGAAAAAACAAGTGTTACAAATCAAAACCTTTATTCAGAAGAAACTGAAATAGGCTGTTGACTGTTGACTGTTGACTGTTGGCTTGTTAATAGACAATAGACAACGGACAACGGACAACGGATAACAGATAACGGATAACGAACATGATATTGGATGCTTCATTTTTAGCAGAGTTAAATGCCTCGATGGATTCGTTATGTGAACGAATGGATCGATTTTCTCAGGTGAAGGTTCTGGTGGTGGGGGATTTAACGTTAGATGAATTTCTCACAGGTCAGGTAGAACGGTTATCGCGGGAAGCTCCGGTGTTAATTTTGCGTCATGAAAATACTCGCCAAATTCCTGGGGGAGGGGCAAATGCTGTTTACAATTTGGCAAAATTAGGAGCATCGGTAAAAGTTGCCGGGTTTGTGGGAAAAGATGATCAAGGCATCGCTTTGTGTCGAATTTTTGAGCAGGCAGGAATTGATATTAGGGGAATTTTAATTGATCCTGACCGTCCAACGGTAACAAAAACTCGCATTTCCGGTCATGCCCGTCAATCCGTTACGCAACAAATTGTTAGGGTAGATCGTAAATCTGATGAGTTACCCGATTTAGAATTACAGTTAAAATTAGCAGAATATATTCGGGAAAATATTGATACCGTTGATGCGGTGGTTTGTTCAGATTATGGGGATGGAGTTTTAACCCAAACGATCATTGAAGCGGCATTAAAAGCTCCTCTCACTATTGTAGATACTCAAAAAGATTTACATCGGTTTGCCGGGGCAACGTTATTTACTCCTAATCTTCCTGAAGCGGAAAAAGCCGTCGGATATTCTATTATAAATTCACAAACGTTACAACAAGCAGGACAAGATTTATTAACGTTAACTCAAGCCCAGGCGATGTTAATTACGCGGGGGGAAGAAGGCATGAGTTTATTTGAAAAAGGGCAACTTTTGCAGATTCCAGCCTTTAATCGCACCGATGTTTTTGATGTGACGGGTGCAGGGGATACGGTTGTTGCTGCATTAACGTTAGGTTTATGTACAGGTTCGTCCTTGTGGGAAGCTTCGGTTTTAGGAAATTTAGCCGCTAGTTTAGTCGTGCGTCAATTTGGTACGGCAACAACAACTATTGAGGAAATGAAAGAAGCTTTGCGATCGCTTTTAAACTTAGAATAAGAGGGAACAGGGAATAGGGGGACAAGGGGACAAGGGGATGAGGGGATGAGGGGATGAGGGGATGAGGGGATGAGGGGATGAGGGGATGAGGGGATGAGGGGATGAGGGGATGAGGGGATGAGGGGATGAGGGGATGAGGGGATGAGGGGAAGGGGAGATGGGGGAATGTTTAATGGTAGTTAAATTGTTAATACAGTATTGGATGGGAGAGGTAAATACTGGTTATTACCTATTTTTTATTAACACCCATAAAATTACTATTTATTATTGCCTATTGCCTATTGCCTATTACCTATTGCCTCTCTAATTATTAATACCTAATCAGTCTCTTTTCGGGGATTAGACTTGACAAATATTTATTTTAAGATAAAATCCTGATGAACCTCTATTTTTATGAACGCGAATGTTAACCCAGGATAAGCCTTTAACAGAAACAGCATTTCTGGCTAAACTCAACGAAATTATTGAAACCCATCACTTACTCAAGCATCCCTTTTATCAAATGTGGAATGAAGGGAAATTGACATTAACGATGCTACAAGAGTATGCCCAAGAATATTATCTGCACGTTCATAACTTCCCCACCTATGTTAGTGCAACTCATGCAGCTTGTGATGATATCAACATTCGCAAAATGTTGTTAGAAAATTTAATTGAAGAAGAACGGGGTTCTGCCCATCACCCGGAATTGTGGTTACGGTTTGCAGAAGGATTAGGAGTTGAACGCAGTGAAGTTCTCAACCGGAAAACTTTAAGTAAAACCCAAGAATCTGTTCAGATTCTTAAAGAATTATCTCGCAGTGAAGAACCCGAAAAAGGGTTAGCTGCTTTGTACGCTTACGAATCTCAATTCCCTCAAGTTTCGACTACTAAAATTGCGGGACTAGAGGAATTTTATGGGATTAATGAAGAATCGGCTTTATCCTTCTTTAAAGTTCATGAAAAAGCAGATGAAATCCACAGCCAAATGACTCGCAAAGCCTTGTTACAACTGTGTCAAACCGCAGAACAACAACAAGCAGCATTAGACGCGGCACAAACTGCTGTTGATGCGTTTAACTTGCTCTTAGATGGAGTGTATGAAGAGTATTGCCAAAATTAGAATGTAGGCGAAATCCCGGTTGATTTTTCTTAAAAATTCAGTAGAGGCGTTCACAATAACGTCTCTACTGTGAGCTAATCAAGAGAACTTAAATCGCCTCAACGATTCCATTAGTGCCAATACTAATACTTTTATGGCCTGCACCGCCAGAGTAAATATTGACGGTGAGTTCATTTTTTTCGGCATCATAACTGCCTTTAAAGCCCAGAGGAGTCCCATCCTGGGTATAAATTAAAATGTTGACTCCCCCCGTTTTTACCTGTGAGAATGGCATAGCCGTTGATTGTCCACTGGCTAAAACTTTCGAGGAATTTTGGCTTAAACCATACTGAATTGGTTTTCCCGCTTCATTGATGAGTCGAACGGTAAACTTTTGATCCGTTTTAACTCGAAATCCTGTATAAACTTGGGCAAAACTGGGACTAGGGAAAAGTATTGTTGGAGTAGCGAAACCTACTGTCGCAACTAAAGCAACCGTTGTTAGAATTTTGAGTTTCATAGGTTTTATGGAATTAAAGTAGAATCAGTGTGTCAATCATTCTAATCTATATTTTTGAGGTTCACACTTTAATTTTTTACCTGAGAAACAAATAACTTTTCTGGCTGATGTCAAATCAAAATTTTAGATTTTCTCAACATTTAATGATTGACTTTTTTACTGTTAGTTTTATAAAATTTTAGATTGATTAAAACGGTTGACTGTTAGCTGTTGACTGCTCATGTAGCACTATTCTTCCCCTCATCTCCCCATCTTCCCATCTTCCCATCTTCCCATCTCCCCTTGTCCCCCCATCCCCCTGTCCCCCTGTCCCCTACTCCCCACACCCCACTATCCCTTGTCCCCCAGTGGCGCAGACTTGTTCTGCCATTCCCAGGGCGACGGCATCAAATACAGGTGCGGCCCATTGTCGTCCCGCTTCAATAGACCCGGCTCGTTGAATAATTTCTGCGGCTTGAGCGACTTCAATAATGGCAATTTTAGGATTATATTCGGCGGCTCGTTCAATCATGGGATGCCATGCTAAGGAATGACCCTCACGGTTATTTTGACCTCCCCGCACTCTTGGCCCAATATTGACTAAACGTTGTTGTTGATAAAAGGGTGCTAAACGGTTTTGAATGCGATATTCCCACCACAAATCACGGGGATGAAGTCCCGTTACTAACATTTGCGCTCCTGGATGAGGGTTAGCTGCATTAGGAATATTAGCATCGGCACTTAAAACCACCGTTTGTACAGAAGAATTTCCCTTATGAACTCCCGCAATAAAATGTTCTAAAGCTTGAAATCCATCAATCGTTTCTCCATACATAGAAATGGTCGGAGTTAATACATAAAACTCTAACGCTTCTAAGCGTCGTTTCATTTCTTCAACGGTGATAGAATTCCACACTCGACCGACAGAAACACCATTCACACTTGCCCCAGATTGTAGTCCATTCCGGGTATATTGCATCGGTAAAATAGCAATGGGTTTATTGGTATTAATCCGAATCGGAGCAACATCGGCATGAGTCCAATTTTCCCCCGTATAATTGTAGCGAACTCGATAAATCCCTTGTCCGGCTTCATATTGATATGACCGACCATCTTCTAAAATAGCAACGGTTTCTGTGGGGTTGGAATTTCGACATTGAACAATAGAAGTTGGGGAGTTTGTTGGACAGGAGTTTAGAGTTTGGGCTGTAACCGGGTAGGAAAAACCTAATATTAGGGAGGTTAGACTGAGTGCAATCTGGGTTTTCATGGAGAATTGACACGTTAATTGAGAAAGCTGTTAAAGCTTCAACAAAGAACTGTAGCATAAATCAGGAAAACTGAACAAACCCCAAAATTTTTTTTGGCAAAGTGTCAAACCTCAACAACTTGTTTAATGAAAGTTTTGAAGCTTAAAGTCAGTAAATAAGCGAAACCTGCGACTAAAATAATGGTTGCACCCGATGTTAAGTTAAAAAAGTAAGAAATTCCTAAACCGAGGGTGGTGAAAATCATTCCTAAACTACTGGATAATACCATCATTTGTTTTAAATCCTTCACAAATTGTCCTGAAATCGCAGCCGGAATAGTTAACAGGGCAATCACCAAAATTAAACCGACCACTTTCATCACCATGACAACGGTTAAGGCAATGGCAACAATTAACATTAAATACAGTTGATCAACGGGTACATTTCGAGTTTCGGCAAAAACAGGGTCAAAGGAAATGGCAACTAACTCTTTATAAAAGAGGATGACCATAACTCCAATTAGAATATCTAATCCCAGCATTAGAATTAAATCGGATTGAGGAACAGTAAGAATACTGCCAAATAAATAACTCATCAAATCAACTTTATAACCGGGCGTTAAATCAATTAAAATAATGCCAATTGCCATTCCAATCGCCCACATCACCCCAATAATGGTATCGGCTCTTTGTTGAGTTTTTCGATAGACTAACCCCATTCCTAATGCAGAAAAAACAGAAAATGCGATCGCTCCAAAAACAGGATTAAATTGAAAAAAATAACCCATGCCAATACCCCCGTATGCTGCGTGAGCAATTCCGCCACTGATAAATACAATTCGATTGACAACAATAAATGTTCCCATCATGCCACAAGCGATACTCACTAAGAGTCCGGCTATTAAGGCATTTCGCATAAATTCAAATTGAAATAATTTAATTAATTCTGTTATCATTTTTTGTTCTTGATCAGAATTCAATCGTTTTATTCTATAATTTTTTAGGGTGTTTTTTATTTTCTATTTCTAATTTTCTATTTTTTATCTCCTCTTTTAATCACTAATTTACCATAATCAGTCCTGAATCCAAGGGGGTCTACAGATACCTGAAAAGCAGGATTTTTCAAAAAAGAGGGTGTTATATGAAGCCAGATTAGCCTTGTGTAAAGATTAGGTAAAAGTGCTTGCATCAGGCAATTAGATGAAATAATCTAAACACTAAGGATTTGCATTAATTGACACCCTAATGTTGCTGCTATGTTCAGATTACCAGACTCTAACCTTAACTCCCGTTTAGCCTTTTTCCCGGTCGGATCTGCTGAAACAACATCCTCAGAGATTGCTTTTTTTGCTGCCGATGTTCCCAATTTACCTATCCTCCTCAATGGTTTAATGCCGGGGGTTGAAGCGATTATTCTTGAGGCAAATGGCACAGAATTGCAACAAATCGCTGATATCCTGAAAACAAAGCAATATCGCGCAGTCCATATTTTTTCTCACGGTAAAGCGGGAGAAATGGGATTAGGGAAAACAACCCTCACCCAAGATAACATCTATAATGATGCCTCAATTATTCGAGAATGGAAACAAGGTCTAACTCCCCGGTCTGAGATTTTATTGTATGGATCTAATATTGCCAAGTCTTCTAATGTTTTGATTACGATACTATCGGAACTTACAGAAGCTAATATTACCGTCTCAAACAATTTTAATACAAATTCGTCTTTAGAGGGAGATTTGGGCTTAAAAGTCCATACTGAAAGCATCAAACCCCCCCTGGCAATCCAACTGTTTGCGTTTCAATCCCCCCTTTTACCATTATCAATTGCCTAAAAAAACAGGCTACTGATAAAATTGTGGCTAAATTTATTAAAATAAAGCCCCAATAGAACGCCCCATATTTTCCAGTTTCATCGCTTCTATTGCTGCGGTTGGTTCATAACCACAGTGAACCATACAATCTGCACATTTGGGATTTCCACTCGATTTTCCGTATTTTGTCCAGTCGGTTTTTTCCAATAATTCTTGATAACTGGAATAATACCCTTCATTTAATAAATAACAGGGTTTTTGCCATCCTAAAACACTGTAACTTGGGCTTCCCCAAGGGGTACAATCATAATCTTCTTCTCCGATCAGAAAATCGAGGAATAAGGGATTATGATTAAAATTCCATTTCTTTTTCCCTAATTTATAGGGAGATAAAATTTCACGAAATAAGGCTTTGGTTTGTTCTCGTTTGAGGAAATGGTCTTGATCCGGTGCCCATTCATAACTATAACCGGGAGAAATCATCATTCCATCCACACCCAAAGTTTCCAGAAAATCAAAGAATTTCTGCATTTCCTGGGGGTTAGTTCCTTCAAATACCGTTGTATTGGTTGTGACTCTAAATCCTTTTGATTTTGCGGTTTTAATCGCTTGAACTGCAATATCAAACACGCCTTCTCGGTCTACACATTGATCATGATGTTCTTTTAATCCATCTAAATGCACACTAAAGGTTAAATAGGGAGAGGGTTTAAATTTATCTAAACTTTTTTCCAATAAAATTCCATTGGTACACAAATAAATAAATTTTTTGCGGGCGACTAACCCAGCTACAATTTCATCAATTTGCGGATGTAATAAAGGTTCACCCCCAGGGATAGAGACCACAGGAGCACCACATTCTTCAACGGCTTTAAAACAATCTTCCGGCGTTAAATTTTGCTTGAGAATTTCTTTCGGATGTTGAATCTTTCCGCACCCAGAACAAGCTAAATTACACCGAAATAACGGTTCTAACATTAACACCAGGGGAAATTTTTTCCGCCCCATTAACCGTTGCATGAATAAATATTTACCAACGGCGATCGCTTGTTCAATTTGAATAGCCATTTTTCTCCTCTCACCTGAAACTTATTGTGATAACATAAACCAATTAACGGCATCTTTCAAGGCAGTTTTAATCGAAGATTGAGGTAAACCCAATTCTTGAACCGCTTTTGAGGCATTATAATACATCGATTGTCGGGACATTCTCACGCCATCTAAGGGGATAGAAGGGGTTTTCCCTAGCCGTGATAAAATCATTTCATCGACCCAGGCAACGCTTAAGGGAAGCCAAATCGGGATAGTTTTTTGAGGGGCGGGTAAACCTGTAATTTCTGATAATAAGTCTAAAAATTCTTTTAAGGTTAAATTTTGATGACCTAAAATATAACGTTCTCCCGTTTTTCCTTTTTCTAAAGCGAGAAAATGACCTTGGGCGACATCTCGGACATCAATAAAATTTAATCCGGTATTCACATAGGCGGGCATTTTTCGGTTCAGGAAGCGTAATATTAACTCCCCTGTGGGTGTAGGTTTAATATCCCAAGGCCCAATAGGGGTACTGGGATTAACAATCACAATATCTTGACCTAATTTTACCGCATGATGGGCTTCTTGTTCTGCCCAATATTTAGATTTTTTATAATATCCGACTAAATTCTCAACGGGACTTTGATAGGTTTCATCCACCACAACGCCGGGTTTTACCCCAATAGCAGCAACGGAACTGGTATAAATCGTGCGTTCAATTCCCACTTGTCTGGCGGCGGCTAAAATATTACGAGTTCCGAAAATATTATAGCGTTCTAATAAGGATTTATCCTTCTGCCATAAAGAATAATGGGCAGCACAATGGAATAAAACTTGACAGCCTTTTAAAGATTGAGATAAATTAGAATTTGTTAAATTTCCTTCAACAATTTCAACATCTAAATTCTTTAAGTTTTCTAAATTACTATTAGGACGAACTAACGCTCGAACCGCATAGTTATTGTTTAATAATAGTCGAACTAAATTCGCTCCAATAAATCCCGTCCCACCGGTTACAAAAGCTTTGATCATGAGGGTTGCTTTGAGAAAAAAAGAAGGAGGCGTGAACGCCTCACAACGATTTTAACGACGTCTTCTAGCCCCAGAGGAAGAACGACTGCGGGAACCACTGCCAAAACTAGGTTTGCGTTGTTGGGTTGAGCCTTTATTGGGGGACTGACGTAAATCTGTTGCGCCAACACCCGAACCCGTTGAACGGCTGGAATTGGGGGAAGTCCGACGATTTACGGAGGAATTCGGACTGGAGTTGCGGATATTTCCGGTGGTGCGTAAGGTTGTACGATTTTTCACCGCCGCTGGGGGACTATTATAACGAGTCCGATAGTCGTTCACCGCTTGGTTATAGCTAGAACCATACCCTCCATATCCGATTAAAGGGCCTCCCGATACATACACCGGAGGGACATAATAACGGGGGGCAAATAATGTATTGGCGATGGCACTTCCAGCAAAAGAGGCGGCAAAAGGTGTCCAGAAACTCGATTCTTGGCGGACAACAATGGTTTGGGGTTGACCTGTGGCGGGGTCAGGCTGGGTTTCAGTGACGTTATGAACGTATTCAATCCGAAAATCGGGCGTTAAATAAAAAACGGGTTGACCGTTATTAATATCTAAGTTGCTTTTTTCTCCGGCTTTGATTTGTTCATCCGTTAACTGTGCCATCTGTAAATTGGAGGTTTGATAGGTGGCAGATTTACCCGCAGGAGTATTCAATAACATCAGGGTATAGGTTCCATCCACATCATTATATTGAGCTTGTTGAACGGGATATTTACCCTCTTTAACTTGATTGGTTGGAGCCGATACAACCGGAGTTGATTGTTGAACCCTAGATGAAGTTGTTGAAGACCCACAGGCAACTGTTGTCCAACAAAAGGTGAGTGAAATGAACAGAATTAAAAGCTTTTTCCACATAAACCAATTAACTTTTGTGAACATTGACTTGCTCCAACATTAAACCAAAAATCGGTCGAGTTAGATAAATTTGTTGAAAGAAAGAAAACCGATGCTATTCCTTAAAGCGGAATCAGTTCCGGGAAATTCTGCAATAATTGATCATTGGTTAACTCATCTCCTAAACGAGCCGGAGAAAAATGAATTTGAATTCCTCTGAGTCTGCCTTGATAGTGAAGATTAATTAATGCTTTTAACCCTCGATTCATCGCCTCCATACTCGCTAAATCTGTTTCTAAATCGGGAACTTCTCCTTCACTAACTATTGTAATCATTACCACTAAATTGTGGGTGATGGGTAAGGACAGAGGTTGATTTTCATACATCGGTTGAGATAAGTCAGGTTCGCTCAAATACCGTTGGCCAGAGTCGGTGAACAGTTCGTTAAAGTAATCTGCGGCTTCTCCTTCGTTCCAAACTACATCCCCTTCATTCGATCCTGACTGCCAATAGGTATCATATTGAAGGAGACTTTGGCAAACTTGCACTAATGCTTCTCCGGTCACCTCCAAGTCTCCGTCTGCGTCAATGACGTTTCTGGCGGCTTGGTTGAGTACCCCTAATAGTGGCGCCACCTCATCACCGCCTAAATGCAGAAACAAACGACTGACCACAAACCGGGTTTTTCCTATCATGCGATTAAAGCGATCGCCTAAAGGAGCCATAATTGGATCACTCCCAAATCATTATTACTATTTAATTAGCATATCGTTTTAGGCTATCCTGTTGTCAGCCATCCGTTCTTGATTTTAGGGTGGTAATGTTCTCTGATATTAATTCTTATGAACTCAACGCCTTCTGCAACGGTTTCTCCTCCAGAAAAGCTCAGTTTATCTACAAAATTAGCCTTTGGTGCGGGAGATTTAGGCCCTGCAATTACGGCAAATATTTCTGTATTTTTTGTTTTGGTTTTTCTGACTAATGTTGCGGGTTTACCTGCGGGATTAGCTGGAAGTGTGTTAATGGTAGGAAAAATTTGGGATGCTATTAATGATCCCATTGTAGGGGTTTTAAGCGATCGCACGGTTCATCCTTGGGGAAGACGTTATCCTTGGATGGTTTTTGGTGCAATTCCCTTTGGAATTTTATTTTTTTTACAGTGGATCGTTCCTAGTAATAATAACTCGGTTTTGTTTTGGTATTATGTGATTATTGGGATTTTATTTAATACGGCTTATACTGCTGTTAATTTACCTTATACCGCTTTAACCCCTGAATTAACCAAGGACTATAACGAACGAACCAGTTTAAATAGTTTTCGCTTCGCGTTTTCGATTGGGGGTAGTATTTTTTCTTTAATTTTAGCACAAATTATTTTTGGCTTTTTTCCCAATGCCCCTTATCAACGCTATTTAATTTTAGGAGCGGTTTGTGGTTTTTTATCTGTTCTCCCACTTTTTTGGTGTTTTTTAGGAACCCGTAAACAAGTTTTCTCTCGACAAGTTGGAGAAACGATTGAGGATAATTCCGAAAGTCTTCCTATTGCTGAACAAATTAAAGTTGCTCTCAGTAATCGACCTTTTTTATTAGTGATTGGGATTTATCTCTGTTCCTGGTTAGGCGTTCAATTGACGGCTTCTATTTTGCCTTATTTTGTCGTCAATTGGATGAAACTTCCTGAAACCACTTTTCCCCAGGTTGCCATTGCTGTTCAAGGAACGGCTTTAGTAATGTTATTTGTTTGGAATTTAGTGAGTCAACGCTATGGAAAAAAAGCCGTTTATTTTATGGGGATGGGATTATGGATTGTTACTCAAGCAGGTTTATTTTTCCTGCAACCGGGACAAACTACGTTAATGTATATTCTAGCAATTTTAGCCGGATGTGGTGTGGCAACAGCCTATTTAGTTCCTTGGTCAATGATTCCTGATGTGATTGATTTAGATGAATTAAATACCGGACAAAGACGAGAAGGGGTTTTTTATTCGTTTATGGTGTTATTGCAAAAAATTGGATTAGCCATTGGGTTATTTTTAGTCGGACAAGCCTTAGATTTTGCCGGATTTATTTCCAGTATTCCGGGTCAAATTCCCCCCATTCAACCAGACTCTGCTCTGTTAGCCATTCGCTTTGCTATTGGCCCGTTACCGACAATTATCTTAATTATTGGGATGATTTTTACTTTTTTATATCCGATTACAAAAGAAGTTCACGCCGATATTTTACTCCAACTCAGCGAAAGAAAACGCAACGAAACTCTGGATTAAAATTGCGTAGGAATATGTACTTAAAATCTCTATCTCATCCCTGAGATTGAAAGGAGATTTTTGTTTTCCATTTATTGGATAATGTGGTAATATAGTAAACAAATAATATTAATACCGCCATTGAGTTCCCACAATGACAAATTCCACTTTAAAATCCATGCAACCGACTTCAAGCTGCGACTATTTACAATTATCTCCCGCCGCCTTAGCGTTGATGGCAGACTTTTTTAAAGTGTTATCGGAAGTCAGTCGTTTACAAATTGTTTGTTGTTTAAAATCCGGGGCTAAAAATGTGACCCAAATTATTGAAGCAACGGGATTAGGACAGGCGAATGTTTCTAAACATTTAAAAGTTTTAGCTCAAGCTGGAATTGTTACCCGGACTCAACAAGGCGTGAGCGTTTATTATGAAATTACCAATCCCTTTTTATTTGAAGTGTGCGATTTAGTCTGTGAATCTTTAGTGGCTCAAATGCATCAGCAAAATCAACAGTTAGAACAACTACGGGCTTTGAAAACTGCTGTTTAGTTGTTCTTTTATCCCTCATGGTACTTGATATTATTATGAATGTCGATGAATTTCTCCGAAGATATGCAGCGGCGGAACGTAATTTTCCTGAGATTGACTTATCTTCTGTTGATTTACAAGAAGCCAATTTAGTGAACTTAAACCTCACCAGAGCTAACTTAAGTTATTCGGATTTACGAGAAGCGAGATTAGGAAAAGCTAACCTGTCTAAAGCCAATCTTGTCCAGGCTAACTTAAGTGAAACTATTCTCTGGGGGGCTGATTTAACTGAAGCCAATTTATATCAAGCTCAGTTACGAGAAGCCGATTTAACTGGGGCGAAACTTTTTAAGGCATCCTTAAAACAAGCCCAACTCATGAAAGCGTGTTTATCGGGATGTGATTTAAGAAATGTCAATCTTTTCCAAGCAATTCTTTTTGAAGCTAATTTTCGCCCCAATCATAATCAACAAACGGATTTAAGTTATGCGATTTTAGCGGAAGCCGATTTAAGTTATGCCAATTTTAGTGGGGCGATTTTACATCAAGCTAACTTGGAAAAAGCCAAGCTCTGTCACTCTATTTTTGGGGTTTCGGGTTTAGGGCTTTTAAGCTCTGAACAAAGTTATCATACCAACCTCAGCGAAGTCAATTTAAAAGGGGCTGATTTAAGTTATGCGGATTTAAGTGGGGCTAATCTATGCAATGCTGATTTGCGAGGTGCTGATTTAACTCGCACCATTTTAACGGATGCTAATCTCAATGGGGTGATTATGCCAGATGGTAGTATTCATGATTAAGGATTCTGTAGAAACGGGGCTTTGAACAAGATAAAATTGATGAAAAAACCCAGTTTCTCTCGGAATTAATATTTAGTTTAGGAGTGTAGTTCCATAGGATTATCCTTAATCTTCTACACCCCAAACCTGCTCTAAATCCCAGGTTTTGAGAATCGCAACTTAATGCACTTCTCCCCGTAATGCTTCAGCATCAATGGGTTTGGTAATATAAATTCTGAATAAATTCCATAACGTTGAACAGTTAGAGGGTAATTTTAATAAGAATTTAACCCATTTCGGTTTGTTGCTGGCATCAATTTTTTGGTTGTTGGCATTGTTCTCGGAACATTTTTCGAGGCGGCGGAAAAAGTCGGGATGTTCTGTATCTAAAACCTCTGGAAATGCTCTTAACGAAGTTTCATTGGTTTTGCGAACAACATGACGATTATATTCCTTTGCATCTAATCCCAAGGTATCATAAAAGTCTGCCCGTTCATCAACCGTTAAGGTATGGGTAGCAAAGACCGTTAACAGGAAAAATCTAGCCCATAATCTTCCTTGCCAACTTTGCCACATTTGCGGTTGAGAACGCAATAAAACCTTAAAGAAATCTCCATGTCGGTTTTCATCCTGACACCAACTTTCAAAATAACGGAATAAGGGATAATATTGATGTTCGGGATGGGCTTCTAAATGGCGGAACACTGTAATATAACGCCAATATCCAATTTTTTCCGATAAATAAACCGCGTAAATAATCCACTCCGGTTTAAAGAAGGTATAAGTCCGGTGTTTGGTTAAATACCCTAAATCCAAAGATAAATTAAAATCCGACATGGCTTTATTAATAAATCCCGCATGACGCGCTTCATCTCTAGCCAATAAAGTAAAGGCTTCAGATAACAAGGGATTTCGAGTTTTGAGTTGACGAGATAACTCTTTAAATAATAAAAATCCAGAAAATTCCGAAGTACAAGACCGTTCTAAAAAGTCCACAAACGCCAAGCGTGTTCTCTCATCAATTTGTTCCCAACTTTGTTCAAATTCTTCATCCCGAACAAAATGATGACGGTTATAGTCCGACCGTAACTCCTCTAAAACTGCTGAAAATTCCTCCTCATAGGCCGATAAGTCTAGGTTCGCCATCGCGTCAAAGTCTGTGGTGTAGAAGCGAGGCGTCAGCAATGTCTCTTGAACCGGATTTTTAATACCGGGGCGCAGTTCTTGAGTTCCGGGGTTTTGGACAGTATTCACCATCGCTGCGAGTCCTTAAATATTACTGATTAGTTATTAAACTATATGACTCCGGTTTTGTCTAGTACCCGTTGTCATTTTTTTTGCCTGTAAAGAATTGTAAAGAATATATAACCAATCAGTGATATAGTGATATGCTCATTCGAGTGGTGAAGACAAAACCTTGTTTTCCTCTGTTGGGAATGGGTTAAGTCTTCAGAGAAGTTTCATCTTAAATTCATTGATAAAACCATGACAAACTTAGCTGAAAAACTCAAACTCGGAACCCAACAATCTCATAGCAATGCGGAACATACCGGATTTATGAAAAACTTTTTATCAGGGGGTGTCAGTCGAGATTCTTTTTGCCAACTGTTAAGTAATTTATACTTTGTTTATAGTCAATTAGAATCGGAATTGCAATGCCATCAAACCCATCCGATTATTAGCAAAATTTATTGTCCAGAACTGAATCGCAAAGCCAATTTAGAAAAAGACTTAACCTTTTATTATGGAGAACATTGGCCGGATAATATCACCCCTTCTCCAGCCGCACAAGCTTATGTTTCCCGACTGCGTGAACTTTCTGCCACCGAACCCGTTTTATTAATTGCTCATGCTTATACTCGCTACATGGGTGATTTATCTGGGGGGCAAAGCTTAAAGAAAATTGCCCAATCCATCTTTCATTTAGAAGAACATCAAGGTATTTGTTTCTATGAATTTGATGAAATTCCTGATGTGAATGAATTTAAAAATCAATATCGTCAAAAATTAAATGAATTAATCCTGAGTGAAGACCTGCAAGATGAAATTGTTGCAGAAGCCAATAATGCCTTTACCCTCAATATTGCCATGTTGAAAGATTTAGGAGAAACCCAAACTCCAGTCACCGTTTAATTCAATTTTTCTATTATCTGCAATTACAACTGATTTAGGAGATTCTATCAATGGTTTTTTCGGTAGCGAATGTGGCGTTTGATTTTGATTTAATTCAAAAATATGATAATGCGGTTCCTCGTTATACCAGCTATCCCCCAGCAACGGAATTAAAAGATGGATTTACTTCCTTAGATTGGGAATTTGCCATTACTGAATCCAATCAACGTCAATCGCCCTTATCGCTCTATTTTCATATTCCCTTCTGCCAAAGTGCCTGTTATTTCTGCGGCTGTAATGTGATTGTTTCTAATAATAAAGATGCAGCTAGAAGCTATATCGATTATTTATCCAGAGAAATTGATTTTACCTCCCAGTTTATTGATACTCGTCGCCCGGTCACACAACTACACTGGGGCGGAGGTACACCCAATTACTTATCCTTAGAACAGGTTGATTCCTTATGGGCAACCATTAATAAACAGTTCACTTTTGCAGATAAAGCCGAAATCTCAATTGAAATTAATCCTCGATATGTGGATAGAAATTATATCTTTTTCTTGAAAGAAATGGGGTTTAATCGGATTAGTTTTGGGATTCAAGATTTTAATCCTGAAGTTCAAGAAGCCGTCAATCGAGTTCAACCCGAAGCTCTGCTCTTTAATGTTATGGACTGGATTAAAGAAGCCGGGTTTGAAAGTGTGAATGTAGACTTAATTTATGGTTTACCTTATCAAACAGTACATACCTTCAAAGAAACGATTCAAAAAACCCTTGCTCTCGATCCAGATCGCATTGCAATTTTTAACTTTGCTTATGTTCCCTGGATGAAACCTGTACAGAAAAATATTCCCCAAGCGGCCTTACCCCAACCCCATGAAAAGTTAGAAATTTGGCAAATGTCTATCCAAGAATTAACCGATAAAGGCTATGTTTTTATTGGCATGGATCACTTTGCTAAACCCAATGATGAATTAGCGATCGCTCAACAAAATTCAGCCTTAAAACGGAATTTCCAAGGCTATACAACTCAACCAGAAGCCGAACTCTATGGATTTGGGTTAACTTCCATTAGTATGTTAGAAGATACCTATGCTCAAAACCATAAGCGATTAAAAGAGTATTATCAAGCCATTGATCAAGGAATTTTACCCGTTAGCAAAGGGTTTAAATTAAGCCGAGATGACGTTCTGAGACGAGATGTAATTATGCAAATTATGTCTAATTTCTACTTAGATAAATCTCAAATCGAATCTAAATATCACCTCGATTTTGATACCTACTTTGCCGAAGAATTAATCGAGATGCGCCCCTTAATTGCGGATGGGTTAGTTCAATCCAATTATGATTCAATTGTGGTGACAAACTTAGGCAGACTCTTGGTCAGAAATATTGCCTTTTTATTTGATACCCATACTCCCGCCCAACAGCAACAAAGATTATCCAGGGCGATTTAATTGCCAGATTGTCCAGAATCCGGTAAGGTGGGTTATGCCCACCTTTATTTTTAGGTTGTCATTGGATCTATGACTTATTTTTGGTTTAAATCCTTTCATATCATCGGAATGGTTGTCTGGTTTGCGGGTTTATTTTACCTGGTGAGATTATTTGTTTATCATGCTGAAGCGGAAGAAAAACCGGAGCCCGCCCGCAGCATTTTAAAAGAACAATATGAATTGATGGAAAAACGCCTTTATGGGATTATTACAACCCCTGGAATGGTGGTGACAGTGGTAATGGCGATCGCTCTTTTAATCACAGAGCCCAGCCTTTTAAAAGATATGTGGTTGCATCTGAAGTTAGGATTAGTAGCCGTTTTAATCGCTTATCATTTTTATTGTGGTCGGATCATGCGGCAATTAGCCACTCATAAAATTATGTTCACCAGTCAACAATTCCGCAGTTTAAATGAAGTTCCAACGGTACTTTTATTAGTGATTGTGTTGTTAGCTGTATTCAAAAATAGTTTACCCCTTAACACCGCAGTTGCTGTCACTGGCAGTTTTATTTTGGGGATGATTATTTTCTTTCAACTCTATGCTATACATCGGCAAAAAAACACTCAGCAAGCTATCAGTCAGTAAGGGAATAGGGAACAGGGAATTACGAATTACGAATTACGAATAGGGAATAGGGAATAGGGAATAGGGAATAGGGAATAGGGAATAGGGAATAGGGAATAGGGAATAGGGAATAGGGAATAGCCACCCTAGAAATTGTTTGTAGCTAACATTTAAAGATTTCATATAACACTATAATAGGAAATTCAATTTTAACCTCATCAAAAAAAAGCTGGGCTTTACCCAGCTAAAATCTGTTAAATCTGTTTAAGTTTAATGTCTCTAAATGCCTAATCCAAACTCCTTAGCTTCCGTCAATATCGGGTTAATATCATACCAAAAATGTTGAGCATGATTATATTCAAAAACCCATAAACTTCTGATTAGGGTTTGATATTCAATTTGACCACTCAACTTTTTAGTCGCTGCTACTTGGCGTAACATTTGCCATTCTTCAGCTTCAATGGCTAAGGTTAATTGATGACGACGTTGTAGAATTACCTCTTCTAAGGATTCTCTTGTTAAAGGGGGATCTTCTTTTTGTAAACAGCTATATAACAAAATTAATAAACTCCGAACATGACCGCCACTAATGGTACAAAGACGATCTAAGGTTTCAGGACTATCAAAAATTGTATCAATTAAAGCTGGATAATCTTTCGCAGCCAGACCTGGAAATGCTCTTGCCATTACCATTTGTCTTAACAATTCAATTCCCTCTTGACAAGGTGCGCCATCTTCAAATTTTACCGTCACCATCGGTAAGGTTTTTGGGTCATTCCCAAAACGATTCATCAGTTGTCCTAAATCATTAGAAAAAATCAAACCTAAAGGAATGGTATAAACTACATGACAATTGAGTTTATTGAGTTGTTCACCGCGATCAATAAATAAATATTCGGGTTGAAATCTTCCCGTACTATTGGGGCTATAACTAATCCGATCTAAATTATCAATAATCACCACTAAACCTTGTTTTCCCATCTGTTTTAATTGTTGGATGGAAGGTTCCAATAATTCTTTATTGATAGCCTCTAAAATATTATTGGTTCGGGGTTCTAAATATTGACGTAATAAAGACCGTAAATCTCGACTATCTTTCGTCTTAGCCGTAATATTTCCAATCCCTGTAGAGAGGGAAAATTCTCCTTCTGTGTTAGCAGCCAATGTTCCCAGACCGGGGACGTTAATATCTGCTTTTAAGTCAATTTCTGTATTTAAAACATTAATGACTCCACTTAATAAACTTTTAAATCCTTTCGGTTGTAATTTAATTTTCAAGCTTTCAATACTTTCACTCACTTGACGAGCGATCGCTAATAAAATATCGGTAATATCCACATCCCCCATATCTAAATCTTTACTCGATTCAAAATAAACGACATGGAATCCTTCTTTTTGGAGTTGAGCTTTCAACCTCAATAATTCCGTTGATTTCCCTGAACCTACTGGCCCGGTAAACAGTTGGCAGGTGGGGCGATCAGGGGATAACCGCGTAATTGTTCGTGCAATTTGTTCCATGCACTTACCGCCTCGTGCTGGAGAAAAATCAATATAATATTTTTGATCTTCTGGACGTTCAACATCGAGGGTTTCAGCCGGATTAGAAGCTTTAAAAAAGCGAGATAAATCAAGTTCCATTGTTTTCCCTGAGTGATACAGTTAACAGACAATTTTAAATTCCCGATCATCCTTCTTCAAGGAGGGGACTTTTCTCTTTCTTTCGGAAGATATCCTCCCAATTCCGTACTAAGATTCACTTGAGTTAGTGGGCTAACCACCAGCCAAAACTCAAGCCCAGACCGGAGGTAATCGCTAAAATTAAAAAGGTGTAAAATCCATTGTAGGACGCAAGTAATTTTTCTCCGGCAACCATTTGCGCCACCGTCCCTGCAACCACAGCGATCGCACCCCAAGCCGCAATAATCACCTCTGGCTGCATTCGTTGGATCACCCGCATCATCGCTTGTTTCCCGGCGCCGATCCAAGCTCCGATCCATCCTCCTAAGACTAATCCCAATAAACTTCCGGTTCCCAGTTTCGCCCTAGACCGAAAAATCGCATCTAAAATAATTCCTAACATTAATCCCATTATGGAGCCAAAACCCCCACCCACCAAAGAACTTAACCAGTCTCCCTTTTTCGTTCCGGCGATTAACCCAGCAATTGCCGCAATTCCCATGATTGTCAAGAGCCCAATTACCCCTTTAGCAGGGCTTTCTGAGCCTGCCATCGCCCCTAATCCCAAGCCCACGCCTCCCCAGACTAGGGCGGTAATCATCCCCCCAGCTTCGTTTCCTAACACCCATCCGGCGATCGCTCCGGCAAAGATTAAGGCCATTAACCAAGGTTGACCGGACTCAGAATCTTCACTCGCCGCGATCGTAACCATGAGCCAACCCACGCTGAGAAAGACCCAAACCCAGGAAGGAATCTTCAATGTGGTTAAAATCCAGGCAATGATGGCATAGCTGAGAAAGACCCCGGTTAACCAACCCATTGGTAGAGGTGGGGAAGTTGGGGGCACTTCGACAGGCTCAGTGACCACAGGGGGAGTTGGGGGTACTTCGACAGGCTCAGTAACCACAGGGGGAGTTGGGAGGGTAGGGTAGGGGCTACTTAAATCTGTTTTTAAGGTTTCGTAGGCGTGGCTAATTTCTTTAAATTTGGCTTCCGCTTCCGCTTGTAAGATAGAATTCTGGGGATAGCGATCGGGATGCCAAATCAACGCCTGATGGCGATAGGCTTGTCTGACCTCCTCTAAGGACGCCCCCGGTTCTAGGTTTAAAATTTTGTAGTATTTTTCGATCTCCACGTTTGAAATCTGTTGATCTTCTTTTATTTTCACCTACAGAGGCAGAAGGCAGATCGTTAGAATAAAGATTGTATTGCGCTTGGATTAAAAACGGTGTTGGAACATCCCCTATTACTTTTGGTTGATGGTCATTCGTTGGCATTTCGTTCCTATTTTGCCTTTGGGAAAAGTCGCCAAGGAGGGTTACGCACGTCAACGGGTATTCCGACCAGTGTTTGTTTTGGGTTTTTGAAGTCATTATTAGACGTTATGGCAAGTCAAAAGCCGGATTATTTAGCGATCGCTTTTGATTTAGGAGTTCCTACGTTTCGTCATGAAGCGGATGAAAATTACAAAGCGGATCGCTCTGAAACGCCTCAAGATTTTATTGAAGATGTGCAGAATTTACAAGCGTTATTACAAGCGTTTGATTTAAGCATTGTTACGGCTCCGGGTTATGAAGCGGATGATGTTTTAGGAACCTTAGCCAACCGGGGAAGCCGGGAAGGATATCGAGTTAAAGTTTTATCGGGAGATCAGGATTTATTTCAATTAATTGATCTTGAAAAACAGATTAGTATTTTACATTTAGAACCGGGCAAAGGTAGTGTTCCTACAGAGTTTTTAGCTCAACAAGTTTATGATAAATTACAGATTTATCCTCATCAGGTGATTGATTATAAGGCATTATGTGGCGATAAATCCGATAATATTCCAGGGGTGAAAGGCATTGGGAAAACTACGGCTGTTAAATTATTAGGAGAATATGGTTCCTTAGAAAATATCTATGCTCATCTTGAGGATATTAAAGGCGCAACTCGCCAAAAATTAGAGGAAGGAAAAGCCGATGCGGATCATTCTCAAACCTTAGCGCGAATTATTCAGGATGTACCTTTAGAGGTTGGTTTAGAAAATTTTAAATTACAAGGGTTTGATGTCGCTAAAATTCAACCTATTTTAGAGAAATTAGCCTTTCAAACATTTTTAGGAAAAATCAATCAAATTCAACAGCAATTTAAAGGAATAATTCAAACAGAAGTTACAGAAAATCCGGTTACTGTTGGGGACGATATCGATTTTTGGACACCGGAAGAAACCACAGCTTACCAAGAGCAAAAACGGTTAAATAGTCCTGTGTCTAACATTAAAGTGCGTTTAATTCAAACTTCAGACGCTTTAGAAGAGTTAGTTGATATTTTAAAACAGCATACTGATGTTAACTATCCCGTTGCTTGGGATACGGAAACCACCTCTTTAGAATTCCTAAAAGCGGAATTAGTTGGAATAGGATGTTGTTGGGGAACAGAAGCAACCGATGTGGCTTATATTCCGTTAAATCATACTCAAGGAACAAATTTAGATAAAGTCCAAACGTTAGATCTTTTACGTCCGATTTTAGAAAGTGATCGCTATCCTAAAACGTTTCAAAATGCTAAATATGATCGGTCAATTTTTAGATCTCAGGGCATTAATTTACAAGGTGTTGTCTTTGATCCAATGTTAGCCGATTATATTTTAAACCCGGAAGCTAATCATAATTTAATTGATTTAAGTCTCAGACATTTAGGATCTGAATTAATCGCTCCTAGTTATGATGAATTAGTTCCTAAAGGGAAAACTATTGCAGATATTAATATTAATCAAGTCGCTGAATATTGCGGAATGCAGGTTTATGTCACTTTTCAATTAGTAGAAAGCATCAAAGCCAAATTGATAGATAAGCCTCATCTGATGAAACTTCTAACCGATGTTGAACAACCTTTAGAATTTGTTTTAGCCGATATGGAATATTGGGGAGTAAATCTCGATATTGAATATTTGCAAACTTTGGCAGAGCAACTCGATAAACAGTTAGAAATTATTGAAAATCAAGCTTATGAACTAGCTGGAGAAAAATTTAATTTAGGTTCTCCTAAACAACTTAGCCAACTGTTATTTGAAAAATTAGAATTAAATACCAAAAAAACGCGCCAAACAAAAACAGGCTATTCAACGGATGTCAATGTTTTAGAAAAATTACAAGGAGATCATCCTATTATTGATGTTATATTAGAATATCGAACTTTAGCGAAACTGAAGTCAACTTATGTGGATGCGTTACCCACAATGGTTGATGCTAAACAACGCATTCATACCAGTTTTAACCAAACCGTTACCGCAACAGGACGGTTATCTTCTTCTAATCCTAATTTACAGAATATTCCGATTAAAACTGAATTTTCTCGAAAAATTAGAAAAGCCTTTACAACGGAACCCAACTGGTTATTAGTATCAGCCGACTATTCCCAAATTGAACTCAGAATTTTAGCTCATTTAAGTCAAGAACCTATTTTATTAGACGCTTATCAAAATAATCAAGATGTTCATACCGTGACCGCTAAATTATTATTTGAAAAAGACACCGTAACATCCGATGAACGACGGTTAGGGAAAACCATTAATTTTGGTGTAATCTATGGAATGGGAGCCCAACGATTTGCACGGGAAGCAAAGGTGAGTAGTGCAGAAGGTAAGCAATTTATTGAACGATTTAACCAACGCTATTCCCAGGTTTTTGCTTATTTAGAAACGGTTAAAAGACAAGCAATTGCTCAAGGGTATGTCGAAACTATATTAGCAAGAAGACGGTATTTTGATTTTCAAGGAAGCAGCTTAAACAATTTAAAAGGAGTTGATATTAATTCCATTGATTTAAGCCAATTAGGAAAAAAAATGGGTCAAAATGATGCCCAACTATTAAGAGCCGCTGCTAACGCTCCTATTCAAGGTTCTAGTGCTGATATTATTAAAATGGCAATGGTACAAGTGCATCAATTATTAACTCAATATCAGTCTCGATTAGTATTACAAGTTCATGATGAATTAGTGTTTGAAATTCCTGAGACGGAATGGGAAGAAATTCAACCCAAAATTAAGACTATTATGGAACAAGTGCTTCCTTTAAGTGTGCCTTTGGTTGTAGATATTCACGCGGGACAAAATTGGATGGAAGCGAAATAATGATTTTCTATAAAGCAGCCTAGATCAAGTAGATTTTGTATTAATTATTCGAGATCTATAGCTATCAAAAAGTTCATCAATTTTTTGGGGGTCAGATACAAGTGTTCCCCGTTCATCTCGAAAGGTGCGATCGCGATCGCCCTTAAAAGAAAGCCAATTAAAACTTGTTGTAACAGCAAATTTTCCATCAGATATGAGGATTTTTGCGTGGGTATCTCCAAGACGTTTAAGGATAAAATTACCTTGGTACTGATTTGCTAATTTTTCAAGATTTTTCTCAGCTTGAATATCAGATTTTGAATTTTTATCATCGTTTTCTCCTAAACCGTACCCAATCAAAACTTGTACTCCCCGTTTGAGAAGATTTTCAAACTGTTGAATAAACTTTTTATCCACAGAACTTGCTCGAATCCAAGGAGAGATAATCATTAAACGTTTTTGACTCTCTTTAAGTGCTTGTTCGAGGATAGGACGGTGTTCGTACATTTCTAGCCATCGCATCGGAACTGAAGCTAGAATAGAATCAAGTTGAGCTTGAAGTTCTTTTATTTGCTGTTGTGCTTCTTGAAGCTTTTGATCAAGAATGAGTTTTTCCTGATCATCTTCAGTTTGTTCAAGAGTATTTTGAGTTGTTTGTATTTTTTCTTCTATTTGAGCTTGAGCAGCAAAAACTTTTTCCTTAATCGCTTCAATTTCTTGTAAAGGAGCTTGAGCAACAAATTCATATCCTAAAACTGCTTCAGCTAACTTTCGGGGTGCGCTCTCTTTTAGGTTTTCTAATATCTGAAGTTTTTTGATTCCATTAGTACGATCAAAAATTTCTTCATGATCATTAGAAATAACATCATCAATCGCAAAAGATACCTGAATATTATCACTATCTTTCGCCTTATAAATTAGCATCAAAGCCGGTTGAAAAAATATCGACCTGCGCTCAATAGCTTTCAAGGCTAAAAGGTCTCGCTCTTGCTTAACTCTGGCTTTGCTGGCTCCATCAATCTGGCGAATAATTTTGTCTACATCTTTGAGTTTAAGATCGGAAATTTCTGGTGACTTTTTCGGAAAGGGGTCAATTTCTATAATGTCTTGATCACGCAAATCTTTTTGCTTAAGTAAACGTGACTCTAACTTTCCGTACCAACGAGGATACCGTAAAAGTCCATCAAAATTGATATCAAATGTTCGCTCTTCTGGAACAATAATTTTAGCCTCGCGGAGTGTTCCTTCACCTTTTTTCGTCAACTTCCAAACCTGTATCTGAGAGCCATCAGGAGCTATGAGGTCTATATCCTCACTCATCCTTAAATTGATCATTGCATCCCTGACAATAGGCAATTCAATGCCAAGAAATCCAGCAATATCCGTTTCAGAGGATAAACCAGCATTAATCGATTTCAAGACATATTCTTCTATTGGTGGAATTGGTTTATGCAGTTGAGTTAGAGCTTGAACAGTAATTTTATAAACAGGTAAACCGACTTGTTTACAACTCACTAAATCGAAGCCTGTACGATTATTGTAGCGACGCAGTTCTTCTGGAGAAAAATCGAGATTTTCTAACTTCATATTTATTTAACTAAATCTCTATTTCGGGTAATAGGTTCATTAATTTAGCAACTACTTCAATTAGGACTTCTGGAGGCATTTTACAAGCAAACTCTGCTTGCCTTGCTTGCCAATCAAAGGATTTAATTTGATCGGCTAAAACAACTCCTGATACTGCTAATCCTTCTGGAATTGCTACTTCAAAAGGATAACCTTTTACTCGGCTAGTAATTGGACAGACTAAAGCTAGTCCAACTCGGCGATTATATGTTGTTTTTGAGATAACAATAGCTGGACGACGACCTGCCTGTTCTCTGCCGATTTGCGGAATAAAGTCAATCCAAATGATATCACCTTGACGAGGAATATACAACTGAGGATTATCAGAATTCATATATTATTATAACCCAATTTCACTATGAATGCTATCAGGTTTGATTGCTTCTAATAATTGCTTCAATTGACTCTCTCTTTGAATTAAACCAGGTAATTTAGCAGCAATAATTTCAATTGCTAAATATTCTATTGATTCTTCTTTTAGGTCAGCTAGTAAAGAGAGTTGCTCAAAAAGGGTTTCCGAAATTTCTAATGTTACTTTGTGGCTATTCATTGAACACCTACTTATTTCGTAATCTACCAGTTTTCAAATGAGTAATATACAGATTATTTACCCGATAAAGGCTATATAGGAATTATAACCCAGGCTCGGTTAAAGCGCAATTTTCAGTGTGACGTTCAATATAATCCAAAACTCGGTGTAATGGATTCTCCTGTGAAGTTCGACAGAAGTAATGATCTCCCACAATTACTAAACCCACTTTACCTCTGGATAAAGCCACATTTAATCGTTCTGCATCACGCAGAAAACCCACTTTACCTTGTCTGTTAGAACGAGTTACAGAATACACGGCAATATCAGCTTCGCGTCCTTGGAAGGCATCTACTGTATTACACTCAACTGTTAATGCTTGCCAATTTTTTAATTCTGAATTAAGGCTACGATTAAGTAATTTTAGCTGTGCTGCATACCCGGTTAAAACAGCGACGCTGTATTTTTTTTCAGCTTGTACTGCTATTTGATTTAGCTGCTTGAGAAACTCAACAATGACTTTTACTTCACAGGTATTGTTAAAGCTAGAATTGACAGACTGTTCACGATAATTTTTAAGTTTTGTTGTGGTTAACCAAGTAACGGGTTTTAGTAATATTTTAGCCAGGTCTTTATCGATATCAGTCCTGGCACTTTTTAGCTGACCCTCATAAAAGCATTCACTGACCAGATCACCAATTGGTGCAACCATCCGATGTTGAATTGTTAACATCTTGTGACACCCATCTGGGAGTGTCCTAAGTAGTCGATCAAATAGGGTTTCTCGAATATCATCCTGAGTCAGTTCGTATTCGTCTAAAAAGTCAGAATTTCTGCTAACTTCATCTTTAAAGGGTGGCAGTTGTTTAGGGTCGCCAACCAATATCCAGCGATGCGATCGCGCCATTGGAACTAATACTTCTGTCGCCGTAGCTTTTGAAGCTTCATCAACAATACACAGGTCAAATTCTATGTCTTGAATCTCTCTAGGAATTCCGATACAAGTCCCAGCTATTACTTGCGATCGCTTAATTAAAGGTATATTGAATTTGTCATTTCGACCAAACTGCTCAAACCATTCTGTTTGAATTTTTAGCAAGTTTTGTAGCATTTTTGAATCTGAATTATTTTGATCAATGAGTTGATTAATCTGTTCTTGTATCTCCTCAACCGATAATCTCAAAAGTTGATTGATACTACTTCTAGTTAATTCTTTTAAGCGCTTGGCTTTTTCTTTCTGTTGCTGTCGTGCTTCTTTTAACTGCTGACGTAGAATGTTAATTTCCACTTCAATACTTTGACATTCCTCTAGCTTATCTTTGGGAATATGAGTTTCTAACAATGAATCTGGATTTTCTATGTCGTAATTTATTGCTAGAATTTCATCTAAATCCTGTTTCCAGGCATTAACTTCTTCCCTGAAAGTTTCAATTTTTATTCCCAGATTTCTCATTTCTTGAAATAGTGTGGCTATTTCACTGTTATGCCCAGAAATACCTCGTTGTGCTGACCAATTATCAATAAATTCCTGTCCTTTAGCGATCGCCGACTCTCTCCATTGTTCCATTTGTTCTTCCAGTAACAGAGAATGAACATTTTCTGATACCCTTTCATGGTTGCCAATTCGCAACAATTTTAAGTGAGGATCTTTAGCTTTAATTCGTTCTAAGGCGTTATCTAGTGCAACATGAGTTTGTGAACTCAGCAAAATTCTAGTCTCAGGTTTTTGATTAAGAATTTGCAGAACAACTTCTGTAATAAATGTTGTCTTTCCTGTTCCTGGTGGCCCTTGAACAATTAGAAAATCTTCTGTAGAAAGTGCCGCTTTGACAACTTGTTCCTGTGATTCATTCAGAGATTGAATAAATTGTAAATCAACTTCTAAATCAGGAATACGAACTTCTTGGGGATTGACAAGTAATTGGCGAATATCTGAACGGACTCCCCTATCAAATCTAATCGCATCCAGGGCATTTTTTTGTCGATTTAGGGCAACTTCAGCAGCACGAGTATCAAAACGTAATTCTCCAGATTGTGGGAGTCTTTCTGATTCTCCATATTTAATATAAAGAGTCAATTTGTCACCGATAACTTGCTCAATATCTCCCCCCAAGATGCTAATTCCTTTGGGGTTTGTCACATGGCGTGGTTGTCCAGCTAAATCATCTTCTGGAAGTTCTGATAATTCAAAGGTAACGCGGTTTCCATCACGAGTACAGCCTTCGTATTTAATCGGTTTCTCTCTATTTTTTTCCCAATCACCCTTCGCTCTAAGAATATCCCACCAAACTTGAAATATTCGTTGCTTTTCTTTCTCATCTTCCTGTTCTTTTAAGTTATCTTCATGCTCTATAACTGCATCCTCTAAATCCCGAATTACATCTTCTGCTTCATATAAATTACGTGGCTTTCCAAATCTGAACTCGTAGGGAAGAATCCAAGAACGTTCTCGACGTTGTTCTAATTGCCAGTAAGAAGTAGACCAAGCATTCAAAATAACTATCCCTCTTCTGTCAGTCTCCGAGGAGTAAAATTAGAAAATAAACCAGATGGGTAGCTAGAAGGGGGATAGGGTAATGGATGTAGAATTACAGATGCTCAAACATTTAGCCCGAGATGCACAACCAACAGTTTCAGTGATTGATGAATATTGTCAAGGTTATAAAGACCTATTCCCAGAAGTGAGAAGTTACGAATGTTTTAAATACTTAGGGCTTGCTGAAAAAAGGCGAAAAGCCAGAACAGGCGGGAGGAGAAGACAAGAAAAAATGAATCAGGTGCAAGGGATGGGTGTAAAATAGCGCAAAAACCTGGCAGGAGTTGGGGAAAATGTACCGTAAAGACGAACAACAGAAAACACCACCCGAAGAGTTCAAACTGCCATTTGAGGGAAAACTCTCAGAAGAGAATCGCTGGGTAATCATGGCTCAATGGATACCGTGGGAAGAATTTGAAGTGGAATATGCAGAATTATTCTCATCTGTGATGGGAGCACCCGCCAAAACATTTAGAATGGCATTAGGAGCCTTAATCATTAAAGAAAAATTAGGGATAAGCGACCGAGAAACAGTAGAACAAATCAAAGAAAATCCCTACTTGCAGTATTTTATCGGGTTGTCAGAATACAGGAACGAAGCTCCATTTGATGCCTCAATGTTAGTGCACTTTCGGACGAGAATCAATGTAAATTTAGTGAATAAAGTTAATCGGTTAATGGTCAAAAGAATGCGAGAGGCGAGTTCCGAGCCAGCCTCAGAAAATCAATCAGAAGCTGAAGAGGGAAGTGAGAGGAAAAACCGAGGAAAATTAATAGCTGATGCGACTTGTGCACCTGCGGATATCACATATCCAACAGACTTAAAAATTTTAAATAAAGCCAGAGAACAGACAGAAAAAATCATTGATAGTTTGCATAAAAGTCGTCAGGATAAATCAGAAAAGAAACCAAGAACTTATCGAAAAACAGCCAGAAAAGACTACCTAGAAGTAGCCAAACAACGCCGACCTTCCCGACAAAAAAGACGAAAAGCAGTTAAAAAACAACTGCAATATATTAAACGAAACTTAGGACATATAGACCAACTCATCGACAATGGAGCAACGCTAGATTGCTTAAATAACAAGCAATATAAGAGTTTATTAGTAATATCAGAAGTTTACCGTCAACAGCAATGGATGTATGAGAATAACAAACAGAGCATTTCCGATAGAATCGTCAGTTTGAGCCAACCTCATATTCGTCCGATTGTGCGAGGTAAAGCCGGAACGTCAGTAGAATTTGGTGCTAAATTGTCTGCGAGTTGTCTGGATGAATATGTATTTCTTGACCGGATTAGTTGGGATAATTTTAACGAATCCTGTGATTTAAAAACACAAATAGAGGCTTTTAAAGAATACACGGGGCATTATCCTGAATCAGTCCATGTAGATAAAATTTACCGGACTAGAGACAACCGAGCTTGGTGTAAAGACAGAGGAATTAGAATCAGTGGCCTCCCATTAGGGAGACCGTCAGCAAATCTTAGTAAAGCTACTAAGAAACAGGCGTTAGAGGATGAAAAAATTCGGAATTCCATTGAGGGGAAATTTGGCCAAGGGAAAAGAAGATTTAGCCTGAATCGGATTATGAATAAACTAGCTCATACTTCCGAAACAGCAATTGCTATTACTTTTTTAGTCATGAATCTCTCTGTGATTCTTAGACGGATTTTTAGGTCAATTTTTTTGTTCAATTACTTTTTTCGAGTTATTGATTACCAGAATTTATCTGTTAACTCCTTATCTCAAAAAAAACTTATTTATCCTTCTGACTCCATTTGCTAGTTAATCATTCTTTTGCTTTTCTGTTACTTTTTCAGCAAGCCCTACTTACATCTAGGAATTATCTCACCAATTCCGAGAAAATCTTTACCGGAAATTGCTAAAATAGTAGGAATTAGGTCGCCACAATCACTGCATCATTTCTTAGCCAATTCGCCTTGGTCAGCAAGGGAATTAAAGGAAAGAAGATTAGCCCGAACTCTAAAAGCATTGAAAGGAGAGAAGATTATAGTAATAATTGATGAGACAGGAGATAGGAGAAAGGGAAAAAAAACCGACTATATAGCTAGACAATACTTGGGAAGTGTGGGCAAAACAGATCGGGGAATAGTATCAGTTAATGCTTACGGTGTTTATAAAAATATAACCTTTCCTTTAGTGTTTAGAGTATTTAAACCCAAAGGAACATTAAAAGAAGGAGATGTCTACAAAACTAAGATTGAAATCGCATCAGAAATTCTAACAGAATTGGTTGATTGGGGATTTCAGATTGAATTGGTATTAGCAGATAGCCTTTATGGTGAAAGTAGTTCGTTTATCAGTACATTAGATCAATTTCAAATTCCTTGGGTACTAGCAATAAGAAGTAATCATGGAGTCTGGATGTCAAGCGAGCAGAAAGTTAGAGCCAACAAATGGTGTAAATTTGAGAGGATTTTTAGCAATCAAGAATCAGAAACCAGATATATTAGAGAAATCATATTTGGGAAAAGAAGTACAAGAACCTATTGGGAAATTACCACAGATCCAGAAACGATGCCAGAAACATCAACTTCGTTTGTCATGACAAATTTAACAGAGAAGAGAAGCCAGATGAAAAAGACATTAGGTAATTTATACGGGTTAAGAACATGGGTGGAATATGGATTTCGACAATGTAAACAAGAACTGGGTTGGACTGATTATCGGTTGACGGATTTTCCCGATATAGAAAAATGGTGGGAAATCATTTTCTGTGTGTATTTAATGATTAGTTTCAACTCCGAAGTTTTCCGGTCTTTAAGTCAAGGCAGTCCCCGAGAATCTGAGAGCAAAAAAAACACCACCGATTGCTCAACTCATCAACAATGGAATCACAAAGAGGGATGGAAAAATGTTTTAAATAATCTGCGTTTAATAATTCAGCCTACTATTATATTGTGGTTGATTGTCCCGTGGCTAGATATTTTTCCCGACCGCCATTTATTAGTGGGTTTTCATAAATTAATTGAGAATATTAATCAATTTCAATCTTATTTTCCCAATGGATAACTCTACTTTTTATTACTTGTTGATTTCGGAGAGTGACAGAAGAGGGATAGGTGCTGTCGTTGGTTTTGATCTATCTTTATATGATATCGATAGGAAATACCATAAATTTCGTAGTGATCTTCACGGGACGCAGCATCGTTGGTGTCGTCCTTAAATTTAAAGGGACGAATGCCACAACCAGATTCATTATTGATATCTTCAAGGATAAGATTCTTGATCTCAACTTCTGAAGAAATCTTCAATTCATTCCTAAGTCGTTCTAAGCACCTTGGTGTAAGCTCAATAAAGCAAGGACGTTTTTTAATTTCTCCTGTTTTTGTCTTTCTTTGAATAGCATTAATTTCAGCTAACAATACATCTGCATTATGCTGACGCTCTGCGGGGTCTAAGGAAACAGCACGCTCGATTACTTCTACGATTTCAGAGGGTGCATTAAACGCTTTTAGAGCGCTGGGAATATTATTATGTTCTGTTAGTTCAATATTAGTTAAACACTTCAAAACCAATACACCAAAACTGAAAACATCGCGGGTGTAAGTATAGGAACCATCATCAAATTCTGGCGGCGTGAATGTACGCGATACAAAGTCTTTGAGTGTAATATTGGGTTCCAAATATCTTTTAAGCTTAGATATGCCAAAGTCAGCAAGTTTAAGTTTACCGTCACTTCCTACTAAAATATTGCTAGGTTTAATATCCCGGTGTATTATTCCGCGATTATGGGAAAATGCTAAAGCTTCCAATGTGGGTAAGGCTATTGCTTTCCAAAATGAATCCCAATCTTCCGGGGGAGATTCTTTTAAAAGTGTTGTTAAATCTTTCTCCATCCACTCCAGAACCAGAAAATAATTCCCCGTAGTTTCATCCTTTCCAGAATCAAGGAGTTCCACAATTCTAGGGTGTTTTAACTCTTGGAGAGCTAGGGTTTCACGTCTGAAGGATTCGGCTAGAAAATCTGCTTCAATTTGTCCATTTTTGAATTCTTTTACCACAACTAGCCGTTCTTCTTGGTTGTAGTCTCTTGCGCGGTAGACATCTGCCATTCCACCTGATCGTGGGTTGGGGGATAGAGCATAGCGATCGTTGATGAAGCGAGGTGGCATAACTTAGCTATCAATAGAAGACATTTGTTTATTTATAACACAAATTACATTTTTAAGTCATCAAGCCTTTCTACTGTTAATCATCCGAAATCCTCAAGGATGCGGTGGTAGATTTAGAGTAATCCCTGAATCAATCAGTTGAAAATGAAACGATCTCAAAAACCTTGGCAAATTGCTTGTTTTCTCTATTTTTTGTTGTTATTATTAATTGTAATTACAGCAGATCTAGGAAATTTACCCTATAGTTTATTAGAACAAATTCCCTATTATGATGTCTATGGACACTTTATTTTATATGGAATTGCCTCTTTTTTAACTCATTTAGCCTGGGGAGGAAAAAAGATTATCATTTATCCCCTATTTTTTCCCCTAGGGCCATTTGTTTTTGCCCTAGTCACTATCGCAGAAGAAATGATGCAAACTCTTTTTCCCAGTCGTACCTTTAGTTTACTCGATTTAAGCTCAAGTTTAATTGGGATTATTCTATTTTATTATTTAGCAGAATTATGGATTTTTTATCATAAAAAAAACTGAGGGAATAAAATTACCCTTGCTTATTTAACTCAATTATGAGAAAATTCAAAACATCCCAAACGGGGAATTGAGTTTTGTTAAAATAGCATAATCCCTTAACCGCATGACCCATTCTAGCCCTATTAACAATATTCCTGAGTCTACTTGGAGTCGTCCCATTGGTTTAGGGTGGGAAAAACCTTATACCGTTCGCTACGCCAGTAATTTAGATGATGGCCCTTGGCACGGAATGCCGTTAGGGGGGTTGGGTGCAGGTTGCATTGGACGGTCTTCACGGGGAGATTTTAACCTTTGGCATTTGGACGGGGGAGAACATATTTTTAGAAATCTTCCCGCTTGTCAATTTAGTATTTTTGAAGAAATCAACGGTCAAAAAAAAGCTTACGCTTTATCAACAGAACCGCCAGAAGATGGGAGTTTAGCGGCGTGGAATTGGTATCCTAATCCTAAAAATTATCCTGAACAAACAGGAACCTATCATGCGTTATATCCTCGCAGTTGGTTTGTTTATGAAAATGTATTTTCAGCACAATTAACTTGTGAACAATTTTCTCCAGTTTGGGCAAAAAATTATCAAGAAAGTAGTTATCCTATTGCAATTTTTGAATGGATAGCTCACAACCCAACGGATGAACCGATTACCTTAAGTATATTATTAACCTGGGAAAATACGATTGGATGGTTTACCAATAGTTTAGCGAGTCCTGAAGTCAAAGTCAGAGATGATGGCAGTCCGGTTTATGAATATCAACCCCGATGGGGAAATAGTGCCGGAAGTGTTAATCGATTAGTTGAAGATTTTCATCGTATTGGCTGTTTAATGACTCGTCTAAGTACCCATGAAGAGGTGCGGGAAGGGGAAGGACAAATGGCAATTGCCACCATTATAAATCCTGCGGTTGAAGTGTATTATCAAACCCGTTGGAACCCTATAGGAAATGGGGAAGATATTTGGCAATATTTTGCTGAAGATGGCACATTATTAGATCAAGAAAGTGAACATCCGGCCAAAGAAGATGAACGACTTGCAGTTGCTTTAGCAGTTAAATTTACAATTCGACCGGGAAAAACTCGCAAAATTCCATTTTATTTAGCCTGGGATTTACCTATTACTGAATTTGCATCAGGAATTAATTATTATCGTCGTTATACTGATTTTTTTGGTCGGAATGGTCACAATGCTTGGTCAATGATTCGCACAGCGATGAAGCATTCTGATACTTGGCGAGAACAGATTGAACTGTGGCAAAACCCAATTTTACAACGTCAAGATTTACCCAATTGGTTTAAAATGGCACTCTTTAATGAGCTATATTTACTCACGGATGGAGGTGCACTTTGGACTGCGGCAGATGAACGTGATCCTATCGGTCAATTTGCAGTTTTAGAATGTTTAGATTATCGCTGGTATGAAAGTTTAGATGTGCGTTTATATGGATCATTTTCTCTTTTAATGTTATGGCCAGAGTTAGAAAAATCCATATTAATTGCCTATTCCCGTGCGATTTATCAAGGCGATAATACCCCGCGAATTATTGGTTATAATCAAGCCTCTGCAATTCGTAAAGCCGTCGGTGCAACTCCCCATGATTTAGGCGCGCCCAATGAACATCCTTGGGAAAAAACCAATTACACCAGTTATCAAGATTGTAACCTTTGGAAGGATTTACCTTGTGATTTTGTGTTGCAAGTTTATCGAGATTTTCGATTAACGGGGGGAACAGATTATGAGTTTTTAAAAGATTGTTGGTCAGCGATGGTTGAAACCCTAAATTATCTGAAAACCTTTGATTTAGATCAAGATTCAATTCCCGAAAATAGTGGCGCACCTGATCAAACTTTTGATGATTGGAGATTACAGGGAATTAGTGCCTATTGCGGGGGGTTATGGTTAGCAGCATTAGAAGCGATGATTGCTATGGGGAAAGCGTTAGAAAAGGAAGCCGTTACCCCGTCTCCTAAAAGCGTTCTTCCGACCTATCAAGCTTGGTTAGAAACGGCTAAACCTTTGTATCAAAAAAACCTTTGGAATGGTCAATATTATCGTTTGGATAGTGGTAGTGGCTCTGATGTGGTCATGGCAGATCAATTATGTGGTCAATTCTATGCTAGATTATTAGAATTACCGGATATTGTTCCTGCTGATTGTACAATTTCGGCTTTAAAAAACGTTTATGATTCCTGTTTTAAAAAGTTTCATAATGGACAATTCGGCGCAGCTAATGGTGTTAGACCGACGGGAGAAGCGGTTAATCCTCAAGATACCCATCCCTTAGAAGTTTGGACAGGAATTAATTTTGGGTTAGCCGCGTTTTTCTTACAAATGGGAATGAAAGCGGAAGCGTTAGAATTAACGGAAGTTGTCGTTAAACAAATCTATGAAAATGGTTTACAATTTCGTACACCCGAAGCCATTACAGCCGTTGGCACATTTCGCGCCAGTCATTATTTAAGAGCGATGGCAATTTGGGCAATTTATTATCAATACTTATAACCTCAAAGACACGAAGACACGAACAAGGATAATTCAAGTGAAGTCTTTTCCTCCCTGTTCCCTGTTCCCTGCTCTAAAATATGATAGGTTAAAAAAGGTGTTTTGGCGATCGCAACTTGAAACAAAAACAACCTTCTAGCTACCGGGAATTAATTCCTTATATTCGCACCCAAGGACAAACCATTGCTAAAGCATTAGTTTGTACCCTTGCCTTTACCGTATTCTGGCCGTTATTAGCGTGGTTAGCGGGGCAAATGGCGGGGTATATTGGGGCTGGAAATGTCTCCGCCATTGCTCAATTAGCCGGAGTGGCGGCGGTGGTTTTTCTAGTGCGGGGAACGGTACAATATGGTCAAGATACCTTGATGGCAAAAGCTGCCTTAACGATTTCTTTGGAATTAAGAAAACAAGTTTATCGTCATTTACAACGGCTGAATATTGGCTATTTTGAAACCGCTAAAACCGGGGATCTCGCCTATCGCCTCACGGAAGATATTGACCGCATTGGCGAAGTAATTAATAAATTTTTCCATCAATTTGTTCCCTGTATTTTGCAGTTAATTGTAGTTTTGGGATATATGATTTATCTCAACTGGCAATTAACCCTCGCTACGTTAATTATTGCCCCGTTTATGGCAGTATTAATTGGTTGGTTTGGCGAAAAATTATTAACCTTTACTCGCCATAGCCAAAACCGAGTTTCTAATTTAGCAGCGTTATTAACAGAAGTGTTTGGAGGAATTCGGTTAGTCCAAGCGTTTGCGGCGGAAGAATATGAAATTAATCGCTTTAGTTTAGAAGCCGAACAAAATCGCAAAGCCAAATATTTAGCCGAACAAGTTAAGGCGTTACAATTTGTGGTGGTTGGCTTTTTAGAAGCCATGAGTGTAATTTTATTATTCTTTTTAGGAGGATGGCAAATCTCCCAAGGGAATTTAACGGGAAGTGGGTTTATTAGTTATATTGCGGCGGTGGCGTTATTAATAGATCCCATCTCTTTAACTACGAGTAATTATAGTGATTTTAAACAAGGTCAAGCTTCTTGCGATCGCATTTTTGAACTGTTAGCCGTGCAGCCAACGGTTCTTGAAAAACCTAATGCTTTTATTTTACCCCATGTGACCGGGAAAGTCGAATATTATAACGTTAATTTTACTTATCCTAAAACGGATTTTTCTCAAAGTCAAGATCACAATAAACCGGTTTTACAGAATCTCAATTTATGTGTTAAACCGGGGGAAATGGTGGCTTTAGTGGGGCCGTCGGGGGCTGGAAAAACAACATTAGTGAGTTTATTACCCCGATTTTATGATCGCCAGTCAGGAACTATTAAAATTGATGATATTGATATTCAAGATGTCACCTTAAAAAGTCTCCGGCGACAAATTGGGATTGTTCCCCAAGATATTACCTTATTTTCAGGAACCATTGCTCAAAATATTGCCTTTGGTCAAGCTTATTATGAATTAAAAGATATCGAAGAAGCTGCAAAAATTGCCAATGCTGATTCGTTTATTATGCAGTTTCCGAATGGCTATCAAACGATTGTTGGAGAACGAGGAGTAAATTTATCCGGGGGACAACGACAACGAATTGCCATTGCTAGGGCTGTTTTATTAAATCCCAGAATCTTAATTTTAGATGAAGCCACATCAGCCTTAGATTCAGAATCAGAAGCCTTAGTTCAAGAAGCTTTAGAACGATTAATGCAGAATCGAACCGTTTTTATTATTGCTCATCGTTTGGCAACGGTTAGACGTGCTACTCGAATTTTAGTCTTAGAACAAGGTCAAATTGTGGAATCAGGAACCCATCAAGAGCTATTAGAAAAAGGTGAACGTTATGCTTTATTTTATGCTCAACAATTTGATTCATAAACTAAACCTTTAAACTGCAATCCTTGAGATTAAAACAAGTTTTTAACCTCTTGTTAACCCCTAATCCCCTATTTTTATCTGTTTTGAGCAAAAATTCTATCTTGAGATAGAGGATAAATTACCAAATATTTTTCAATCTAGTGATATCCTTTCCAATCTTTCCGCCTAGGACAGTTAAATTTTCTGTCCTTTGTTATCTTATTAGGGAAACCAGGGTTTTATCGATTAAGTTTCAGGAGTCAATCTTTAACAAAAAGTTTCAAGTTGTGGTTTTTTCAAAAGAGCCAGCTTTTAAACTGTCCATGTTGAGTTGTCAAACCTGTTGATCTCAGCTAACTTAAATTCAAGTCAATTATTTTAATTATGCTGCAAGAACGCCCGATAATTTCCCCTTTATATCGCCAATCTCAACAAAGACGGCAGCGCCTTGAAAAAATAGAACAAATATTAATTGACATTCATCAACGCTTAAATACCATGACTGATGAGAACCGCAAGCTCATAGAAACCCTAGAATTTAATTCTCGAATTGATTGGATTCAAAAAAAGTTAGGTCAATTATGAGTTCGTTAAAAATTTCTTCTGCTATAAGTGAAAGCTGTTCTAAAATTGACCCATGAGGACAGTCCTCATGCAACAGCAGATAGGGGTTAAAAAGCAGGAGGCCGAAATGGGATTAAACCCTTCGCCAGATGATTCAACGTTTAATGCTCAAGTGCAAAAATTGCATCGACTCACCGTTTACACCCGATGGTTAGTCATTGGAATTTTGTGGATTACCGTAGCGCCTTTAAGTATGTGGGCGTTGCGCGGAGAAATTGCCCTTTGGCAAAACCATTTTACTTGGTCGGCGGTTCGTTATGGTTTAGCTTATAATCGTTTTGCCGCTTTGGGGTTGGGGTTGTGTATAGGTCTGACAACAGCAACGTTAGTCTGGCATAGTCGCAACATTTTATTCGGGGTTTCTCCCGCCTATCAACACCGTTTAGAACAGCAAGTCTTTAAAATTCTGAAACAGGGGCCAACTCATCCCTTTTGGAAGTGGATTAGTTCAACCCAGGATGACCCCTAGTTGCTACTCTCAAAATAGTTGATGTTTTATTCTCTAGCTCGAAGATTTTGAACTAACCAATTAAATTTAGCTTGAGCTAAAACTAAAAATTCTTTGGTCTGTTCACTAAATTCTTCAGGTTCTAGTACATCTATTTCATATTCTGTCAGATCATCATAACCTAAACGTCGAATTGTGCCTCGCATCCGACTGGCTAAACATAGGGATAAACCATGATAAAATCGGGCAGCAAATTTAGAATCATGGTGAAGTTTGCTATTGAGATCAAAACGAGAAATAGCTAAAACTTGAGTGGTTTCTAAGGCTTTAACCGTTGCTAAAGGTGGGCGACTATCGATAAAAGAAATTTCTCCAACGACTTCCCCTGTCGTAATTTGGGCTAATTCTCGATCTTCTTTCGATCCTATCACCACCGTTAACAATCCACTCAATACAAAATAAAGGGCATTAATGGGGCGTCCTTCATAAATTAACCGTTCGCCTGGGGGCAGTTTTTCTATTTTTGCTTTATTGATAATCCAGCTTAGATCATCATCGCTGAGTCCGCCTAAAAGAAAAAGTGCTTTTTCTGTTTTGTGAGTCATCTTTTAATCATCATCCTAGGAGTAATTAAGAAAAAAATGTTGAATTTAACCTTGAGGATATAATTTTATCCGATTGCAAAAAATAGGAAAATAATAAACTCTAAAAAAACGGATAAATAAAATGTTATGAATGAGAGTTTATACGGTTCACAAATTCCATGAGATGTTCATGAAACTTAGGAGTTGCTTTCATGTAACAAGCATGACCGGCTTGTTCTAAAATTACAATTTGTACATTGGGCATGAATTGTTGAAGTAACTTTGCGTGATCCAATGGAACAATTCTATCATTACTTCCCCAGATGGCTAAGGTTGGCAGTGAAATTCTTTGCAAATGTTCTACCATCTGAGGGATACCCACGGGAGCAACAGCGACAAATCCTCCTAAGCGGTCTGAATGTTGAGCGATAAAGGGTAAGCTATAATTCCCACTCATCGAAGGAGAGACTAACACGCACCCTGATAAGTTCAGATGATCAATGAGCTCTAATAAAAGCTCAACTCGATTTCCGCTAAAGGATTGAGATTTGCCATATCCAGGGAGATCCACAGCAATAGCATGATATTGGTTTTGACCCATCAATTCTAGGGTTCCAATCTCTTGCCAAGTCTTCGCTTTAAAGCTGGCTCCATGAAGGAATAAAACCGATGGATTTTGAGAGTTTCCTACTTCTAAGAAATGAATTTTTGCTTCTTTAATTTGGATAAAATTTGATAAAACTTTAGTCATTTTTTATCACAAATAGTTTGAATTTGGTTTAACTTGAAATTCAGTAGCTCTTCTATTATAATCAGAAAATGCAACTCAGCCTAAATTTTAATAAAATTGTTAAAAATGAGTTGTTTTTCCTTCTTGCTGTCTTAACTCACGACCCATGAAAATCGGTGATTCCTCAGAGCAATCCTCAACCTCTAATCCCCTAGAGGGTAAACCCTTGCCCCCCATTCCTCTATTTACCATGTTTCGGTTAGGTTTGTATCAAATGGGGTTAGGAATTATGTCTTTACTAACCCTGGGTGTGATTAACCGAATTATGATTGATGAGTTAAAAGTTCCGGCGTTAATTGCAGCAGGGGCGATCGCAATGCACCAATTTGTTGCTCCTGCTAGGGTGTGGTTTGGTCAGATGTCCGATACCAAACCGTTATGGGGATATCATCGCAGTAGCTATGTATGGATTGGGTTAATTTTATTTACCAGTGCTTCATTTTTAGCGATACAAGTGGTTTGGCAATTAGGGGCTAGTATTCAAGCCAATGGATTTAATGGAATCGCTTATTTATGGGCTGGTTTATTAGCGTTTATTTTTGCCGGATATGGTTTAGCATTAAGTGCGAGTTCCACTCCCTTTACTGCCCTTTTATTTGATGTTTCCGATGAAGATAATCGCTCTAAATTAATTAGTATTGTTTGGTCAATGTTAATGGTGGGAATTGTCATTGGAGCCATTATCAGTTCTAAAATTCTTCATCGTCCTGAACTGTGTGGGGCTGCGATTTTGACCGAGAACCCCATAGCAACAACCACAAATTTACCTGAATTACAAGCCTCTGTTACTCCGTTATTTATCATTGTACCGTTAATGGTGATCGGATTATCCGTGATTGCAACCATCGGTATTGAACGTCGGTTCTCTCGTTACCAATTGCGCTCTACTGTTGTGGAACGCGAAGATCAAATTACTTTAAATCGTGCCCTTAAAATTTTAACCGCTAGTCCCCAAACCGGATTATTTTTTACCTTTTTGTTGGTGATGACCATTAGCTTATTTATGCAGGATGCAATTTTAGAACCCTATGGGGGTGAAGTCTTTGGAATGTGTGTGTCTGAAACCACAAAATTAAATGCGTTTTTTGGAACAGGAACCTTAATTGGCATTGCTTCAACGGGATTTTTAATGGTTCCTCGTCTCGGTAAAAAAAATACAGTTAAAATTGGTTGTGTCGGAGTTTCAATTTGTTTAATATTCTTCATTATAGCAGGGTTTACCGCTAACCCTGTCTTTTTAAAAGGGTCATTATTAGGCTTTGGTTTATGTTCAGGAATTCTAACGGCGGGAGCGATTAATTTAATGTTAGATTTAACCTTAGCTGAAACAGCCGGAACTTTTATTGGAGCTTGGGGTTTAGCTCAAGCAATGGCGCGAGGATTAGCAACGGTTTTAGGGGGTGCGGTTTTAGATTTAGGACGGGCGATCTTTCAGGTTCCTGTTTTAGCTTATGGAACGGTTTTTACAGTTCAAGCCATCGGAATGATGCTGGCAATTATTTTATTAAATCGGGTAAATGTGCGAGAATTTAGCGAAAATACAAAACGAGCGATCGCTAATGTATTAGAACAGGAATTAGATTAGTAATGTTGTTTACTGACGTTATACTTGCAATTCCACATCAACAAAAACGCCGTTATGATCGCTCATGGTTACATTGCTATCGGAAATATTTTCCCAAAAGCCAACTTGGCAATAGGGTTGCAATTCATAACTGACACAGATGTGGTCAATATTATGTCGTTCTTTGGGCTTAACTTCATCAGTTAAACAAACGAGATTGTTACGTTTTAGCTCCTGCGTTAATAAAGTAATTCCTTTTTGAGTTCCATACCAACGTGAACCATCTCTGGCTTGATTGAAATCTCCGACAGTTATGAGTTTGCAATCAGAGTTGGTTTTCACCAGATGCTCCCAATCATTTCCATGTTGTTCAATTGATCGGTAATGTTCTTCCCAGTTTTTTGATTTTCCATCTATTCCGCGATCACCGTGCCAGGTAATAATTGTCCCATAAATTAACAGGTTGTAACCTTGTAAATTGACTTTGATACAGACAGCTAGAATGGGATCAAATGTTGTGAGCATTTCAGTAGGAGCCTGTATTCTTGACCAGATTGTGGTGTAAGCATTTTGCTCCAATCTTTTATCTTGATATTCAATTGATGAGAACTTGAAGTAGCCCTGTTTTGATAAATCAACAGCAAGATTATTGGTTTCCGTCAAGATCCAAACATCAGCATTTATAGTTTGAATTTGATCTAATACTGCTGGTGTCTTTTTCCAGCTTTTTGGTTTTGGATGCTCCAAATTCCAAGTAACGATCCTGAGTCTTTGGGTCATCATATAGCAATCCTATTTGAAAATATAATTAACGATAAAAGGCAAGTATAAATCTTGACAACCGTAGTTTTTCGGGTCAAACAGGATTCCAAAAGGAACAATACAGCAATTCTATCGACTTTAGGTTATATAAGGATGAATCCAAATCTCAAGAACAAATAAGGATGTTGTGTTTATGTTCAGTTCTCAATTTTCGCGTTCAGGATTGTCAATTTTCCTAGCATTCGGTTTAACAACGGCGGTGGCTATACCTTTACTGCCCGGAATTACAGCCACGGCTCAATCCTTTCCCAATACCTTACAACGGGATAGAATCTTAGCAGGAACTGTAATTTCAGTCGAATATCCCGAAGCTGAAAAAATTGTCGTCATGCCCAATGAAACCGTACCCTTAACTATCACCGTAGCACAGGATGTGGTTACAACTCAGGGACGGGTCTGGATTCCCGCAGGGGCTGAAATTGTCGGACAATTAAAACCCGCTTCCGGGGGATCTCAATTTGTCGCTAATGAAGTGATTATTAGTGCCAGCCAAAGGTTCCGCTTAGATGCTAATTCTCAAGTGGTGACTCGCACAGAAACCATTCGCAAAGGAGCTTCAGCCCGGTCTATTCTAGGGGGAGCAGCTATTGGAGCAGCCGCAGCGACGGCGATTAGTGCCGTTGTGGGGGATAATGCGATCGCTACTGAAGAAGTGTTAGGCGGTGCGGGACTCGGTGCCATTACCGGAGTATTCGTTGGACGTCGGAAAGTTGATGTTGTGGTGGTTCGTCCCAGTGAAGACCTGAATTTAACCTTACAATCGGATATTCTTTTCCGGTAAATTATAAATTCAATCCTAGAAATTAATAAGGATATCAAACGCTAAAAAATACGGGGTTGCATTCTTCCTGACTTTGGGGTTAATGGTATTAGTCAGTTGTTGGAGTCCTCATGTCACACAAACGGCTGAGTCTTCTCTGCAACAAGCTCAGACGATGGCGGAAGGGATGACCCAACAACTGATTACCCAAACGCCTCAAACCCCCCGTTTTGGTCAACCCATTGATTGCCAACTGGGTGAAGATTGCTTTATTTTGTTATACCCAGATCGAGATCCTAGTCCCAATGCCGTTGATTTTGGCTGTGGACGGCAAACCTATGATGGTCATCAAGGCACGGATTTTGCCATACCAGACGAACAAGCCATGGCCAGAGGGGTTCCGGTGGTGGCGTCGGCGGCGGGGACAGTGTTACGAGTCCGAGATGGCGTGGTTGACAAACGCATTGCACAGGAAGCGGATAAAACCGCCGTAGAAGGCACAGAATGTGGCAATGGGGTTGTTATTGACCATCGCTCTGTGCCCAATGGTGCGGGGTGGGAAACTCAATATTGTCATTTGCGACAGGGAAGCCTGCGGGTTAAACCGGGGGATACCGTTGAGAAAGGGACAATTTTAGGATCAGTTGGCGCTTCTGGGTTAGCATCCTTTCCCCATGTTCATCTCACCATTCGTTATAACGGCGAAGTGATTGATCCCTTTGTGGGGCCAGGAGCAACAGCCGGATGTAACGTGACTCGTAACCCCATTTGGGAACAATCTTTAGCTTATATTCCAACGGGGTTAATTCGGGCTGGATTTTCGACCCAACCTCCGACAATGGATGAATTATGGCAGGGTAAATTTAACGAAACTATTTTACCCCAAGATAGTCCAGCATTGTTATTTTGGGTACAGGTTTATGGGGTATTAACAGGAGATAAAATGATTTTTAATCTTTATGATTCCCAGGGAATAAAAGTTGTTAATAATGAAAGTTTTGTGAATGAATCGAGTAAAACTTGGATTGGTTATGTGGGGAAAAAAAATAATCCTCAATCCCCTTTAACCCCCGGAACTTGGAAGGCTGAATATCAATTAATCAGAGGCGATCGCACTTTAGTTAAAGTTCAACGACAACTGCAATTGGAATAGGGAATTACGAATTATGAATTTGGGAAAGGCGGATTTAGGGGGATCTGCAAATCGACTATTATCGAGAATTTTCGGCGGATTACCAATCAGGACGATCAACCGTATTTCCCTCATCCCAATCTTCTATATAACGCTTTAATAAAGGTTCTGGATTCACTTCCATCTCCAATTCTTCCTCTTCTGCTTCTGGCGTTAAATTCAGGGGTTCAATAATTTTAGCAAAGGCATCTTGAACAAATTGTTTTACAAATTCATCCCGGCGAGTTAACTGAAATTGTCGTTGTACTACTTCCGTCATTCCTCCATCTCCCCAATCTTGATCATGGCGGAAATATTCAATAAAACTTTTCCCTGCAATGCGGGTTAAATAAGCGGCACTCACCGCTTGAATCGCACGTCCGACCACTAAGGTTGCTATATTTAATTGTAACGCTGTTGAGACTAACTGAATCACTCCTTTCACCACTCCTAAACTGCCTAAAGTTTTGGCTAAAGATAATGCTAATTCTCGACCCCGATCTATATTTAATTCACAGCCATATATTTTACCAATTTCTATCACCATTTGGGTATTGACTGCTGCTGTTGCAATTAAATCAATTACAGGTAAAGGCGTTACAGCAATGACTCCTGCACCAATCCATTGAAATCGCTCCACAATTTTTTCAGCTTCCCGTTTTCTTTGGCTATCAATTAATCGTCGTGCTTCTTCTCCTAATCGCTGAGATTGTAGTAAAATATTATCAGCAATTAATTCTTCTCCTTCTGCTCTTAAAATCATTGCCATTCGTCGAATTAAGGGCATAATATCTGGTTCTGGTTGTATCATTTCTTCCGTTTCTAATTGAATTGATTGCGGATTTGCAGCTACAGCAATAACATCACTGGGATCTAAAAACGTCTTGACTCGCTCTCGAAGTTTAGCTAAAATCAGGGTTTTATCGCTTTCAGGATATAAATCAGTTTTATTTAAAAGAATCAGCGATCGCTTGCCAATTTCAACTAATGCTTGTAAGGAATGATATTCTGATTGTCTTAAATCATTATCCACAACAAAGATTAATAAATTAGCATCCGTTGCTAACGAACGTGCTAATGTTCCTCGTTCAGAACCCCCCATTCCCGCTTCTAAAATTCCAGGGGTATCTGTAATTAAAATTTCCCGTTCAATTTCTTCTAATTGTAAATGATAGGTTTCTCCAACTTCTGTGGTTCCCATGGGTGCGTTAACTTTTCCCACCATTCGACCCATTAAAGCATTCACTAAAGAAGTTTTTCCCGCCGAACCTGTTCCAAATACGACCACTTGAATATTCCCTTTCGCTAATTCGGAAGCGATATCTTGAGAACGACTTAATAACGCTTGTTTGGCAACTTCATCTTGAATTTGAGTCACCTGTTGTCTTAACGATTTAAGGGATTCTTCCGCCGCTTCGGTTTTATCTAAAGGAATTTTTAAAGGTCGCCGTTTTTTGGTAGATTTTCCTGATTTTTGGAATAATCGAGTATAATAAAAAAAGGCAAAAATAGCCAATCCTAATAATACAATTAATAATAAGAGCAGCAAATTGGCTAAAATCGGATTCGCTGACCAAATTACCTGAGTATAAAGAGCCGATAGGGAACTAATCAGCCAAATCATTAACCCTAAAATCAAGCAAATCCCAAAAATTAACAGTAAATAGCGAGAAATAGGCATACTGCGATCACTTTAACCTCAAATGAACTAATTTTATAGATGCCTTTCTATAGTAACTAACTCAGAAGATGAATTCATCCCCCCTAAGTTCCCCTACCTCCTCACATTCTGAGATGAATCTAAAGTTTACAAGTATCAACTCGTGCAAAAAATAAAGTTCTGGCTTTAATTTCTTGAGAAGACAAGGGAAGCGCATTGGGAGAAAAAAGCTGATAATTGGATTCCATTTTCATTCCTTTCTCAAGTTGATTTAGACGAGGAAGATGGCCTTCTGGTGCTTCTAAAGAAAAAGTTAATTCATTATAATTTTTCCATTTCTCCTTGCCATTTTTTCCCGATTCAATCCATCGAACTAAATCCGTAAAATGAATATAAGCATTGGGATCATATCGGTTTAAAGCATCCTCCTTTAATTGATTTTCGGTTTCCACGAAAATTCGCTTTTGAACACTAAATCCAAATAACCCTCCTGAGTATTTTTTCCATAACTGATCAATCGTTCTTAAATAGGAACAAGACATTTTTTGAATAGCATCTTCATCCAAATAACCAACACTTTCTCGATTCGTAATTTTCAGTAAAACCTGATTTGTTTTTTGATCGGCGGCTTTCCACTTTTTCTGCTCTAGGAGTTTTTCTAACTCTTGAATATATTTAGGTTTCCTCACACAATTTTGTTCTTCATTGAGTAGATTAATTTCAATTTGTGCTAATTGATTTTCAGGAGTGACAACTTCAATAGACCCAAACCCATCACTAATAATTTGATTGATTCGCTGTTTAAATAAATTAAATTCTGTATCTTGAGCAGAATTTTGTTGACCAATCACCTCAACAGGAGGTAAAACTTGTACACGATCTCCTTCAGAAATAGCAGATTCACAAATAGATTTGGGCAAAACATGAATGATTAATGTATTGGGATTTACACTAATATTAAGCTTTTCAATATATCCTCTATATTGTTTATTTTGTTCTGATATATCATTAGATAACCCCAATAATTGTTGATAGAAATTCAGGATATTAGGATCAGCATTCAGATGGCTTAATAAATCAATCTGAGTCAAAGTTCCATAAACCGTGATCAGTGATCCAGTAAAAAATCCGATAATAAAAGTAGGAAATTGATCTATTACTTTTCCAACCCAGGTATCGGTTCTGGAAGGCGATCGAGAATTTTTCATGTTAAACGGGGGTAGATGCGATATCCATTACCGTCAGGAATAAAAGCCAAACAACTGAAATTCAAAAAAAGGATAATAAACCGATGAAATTTTGGGGAAATTACAAAACCTAAATTTTGTAGAAGCTCAAATCTAAAAGAGATAATGCTTCCAAAAATTTACAGTCTGATTTCCTGATCTGATAGTTTTAGATGAGATTGGTTTAAAAATCGTTTTCTTACACTTATTTGGCTGTCTTAGGTTTGATTTCCTGAATTGTCTCACCTCCTTACACCCAATGAGTAGCAGTTCTGCAATCAAGATAGCCTTGAAAAACTGACCCTGCTAGGAGTCAATTCTAGCATCATATCCTCGAAAATAAACGGTTTTATAGCTATATAAACTCATCAATTTCACGATTAAAAGTTGTTAAAATTACAAAGATTGATCCTTTGATTCTTATTCTTCAACAGTATGAATAATCTGAAATAACCATGAGGATTATCCTCAACCCAAATCTGATTTTTGATCAGAGTTTTTTATTTGCGGTATGTTTTTATACAGAGGGTTTGATTGGGGAATTCTATCGATTGAATATGAATCTTTAATGTTTTTCAGAAATTATGTCTTTAAAACCTTATTAATCTGGATTTAGGGCTAAAGCCCTCACTACGAAGCTTGAAGAATTTGAGCAATCATTGATACTTTTTGGTCGTAGTCTTTTTGAGTTAAAACAGGAACTTTATTGTCTAATGAAATCGGTTGCTGTAAATCAATCCAAGAACGACATCCGCCATAACTAGGATGATAAGGAATTTCATGAACTTGAGAAAGTTTATAGGTTCTCAATAATAGAATATAAAGAGGCTGTTGAGGTTTAAATTGGATGCGATCGCGCACAAAGGTTTCATTCCAAATATGAAACTTGATTAATGAATGAATCAAAGACTCATCTTGAGAATTATTCCATGATAAAATATGAGTAATTTCTGCAAAACTACTAATTTTAACGGTTTCAGGATGCCAACCCGAAGAAACAGATTTTACAAGATGAGCATATTCAGGTTTTAATAAAGTGGGTTTTTGATGTTCAAAGGTGGGATAGAGCAGAATTTTGTTCTGATCAACCTTGAATTTCCCGTTGTGTTCCCGAATTCCTCCTTTTCTCAATAACATAATTGTTTCACCTTGTTCTAAGGCTTGAATGGTAATATTCCATTCTTTAAGAGCATGATTTGTTACAGTTTTCATCATTATAATTATAGATGCTGATTTTCTATTATATTATATATAATAATAACCTGAAACTAGGAAACTCAATATGGAAAAACGAACTCTAGGTCAATCTGATATTCTAATTACTCCCCTTTTAATCGGAACTTGGCAAGCCGGAAAACGAATGTGGGTAGGAATTGAAGATGCAGAAACCATTAAAGCAATTCGTGCTGGTTTTGAGGCGGGAATTACAACCATTGATACAGCAGAAGTCTATGGAGAAGGGCACTCGGAACAAATTGTAGCCCAAGCTTTATCTGATGTCCGAGATCAAGTCGTTTATGCGAGTAAAGTATTTGCTAATCATTTGAAATATGATCAAGTGATTGCAGCTTGTGAACAATCTTTAAAAAATCTGAATACCGATTATATTGATTTATATCAAATACACTGGCCATCAGGCTCTTTCAATTCAGAAATAGTCCCGATTGAAGAAACAATGAAAGCCTTAAATCACTTAAAAGAACAAGGAAAAATTCGAGGGATTGGGGTTTCTAATTTTTCCCGAACACAATTGGAAGAAGCCAGCCAATATGGAAGAATTGAAAGTTTACAGCCTCCTTATTCTTTATTCTGGCGAAAGGTCGAACAAGATGCCATGTCTTATTGCATTGAACAAAAGATTTCTATTTTAGCTTATTCTCCCTTAGCTCAAGGATTATTAACGGGAAAATTCAGCCCCAATCATCAATTTGCGGAAGGAGATCATCGATCTAAAAATAAATTATTTGCGAATAAAGACCATTATCAACGGGTACAAAATGCCTTAGAACAATTACGACCCATTGCAGAACGTTATCAATGTACATTAGGGCAATTAGCGATCGCTTGGTTAATTTCCCAACCCCAAACTCATGCAATTGTCGGGTTCAGAAATGCAGAACAAGCTGAACAAAATACTCATGCTGGTACTATTAAAATCACCCCCGAAGATTTAGCAAAAATCGACAAAATTGGGCGGACTGTTACAGATCATTTAGATGATAATCCGGTGATGTGGGATTTTTAGAAACAGGAATTAATAGGAAAATATTGATTTTCCTAACTCTTAATCCATCAATTCCCCCCTTTTTTAGGGGGGTTTGGGAGATATTTTTAAAACGGGGCTGGAATTAATTGTAATGGCCCTAAACCTAACTCTTGAGAAGGAATAGAACGAACTTCTAACAATGCCATCATATCCTTAAATTGAGGTTGACCCCGTGAAGCTCCGGTTAATCCCATCGCAATAATTAAACCACACCAACCTTTGGTTTTTTTACACCGTTGTTCCCATTTTTTGCGCGCTTCTTGATGAACGGGATCATCTTCGATAAACTCTCCAAATAAATGTAAATCTCCATCTTCGGTTTTCAAAATTCCTAAATCATAATTGCGTCCCGCCATGGGGTCTTCACCCGGATTAAAACAAATACCTTCGAGTCCTCCCGCTTCTTGTAAACTGCGAATCAACAGTTCTGCTTTGGGTTTAGAGGTTTGAATAACAACCACTGGTAAACCATCTCCAATTTCAGGAATTTCCCCCTCGGCGGCTTGATGAAATTGGGTATTACTTCGTAAATATTTGGCAGTTTCCCAAGGAACAACACCTAAACTTAAGAACGATTTAGGAGGAACTAAATCATCGCGTAACCGAGGAACTTCTACCTCTAGTTCTTCTTCTTCTGATTCGTCATCAGAGGTCATTGCAGCTAATTCATCGGCAATATCAGGTAAGGTTTCCACCTTCACCGATACCTGTTTTTTCTCCCCATCGGGTAAATTAATCGGAATCCGATACCGACGGTTAAGACTGGGGAATTGATATCGAACTAATTTTTGAGTATTATCGCGTAAAAATCGATGTAGTGCTTCTAATGCCACTAAAACAACAGCCGCTTCTTCATCATACAAAATTGAACGTAATCCTTCTAAGGGATGAAGATTACCAAAATTCGGTTGAATTTCCGATAAAGGTAAGCTGGCGAGGTTAATAAAATCATCTTCATCTTCGTCTTCATCCAAATCATCTTCTCGATCAAAGGTGACAAATAAACAATCTTGAGTTAAAAAAGCTTCTTCTAAATTATCATAGGATTTATTTTTCACAACTCGCTCTCGAAACCGTTTTAACGAGTCCAAAGAACGATACATTAATACCCCATAATCCATCCCCAGTTTACCCAAGGTAGAGATATATAAGGTATCAATTCCAAAGAGATTCAATTCAATGGAAATAATTTGATGTTCTCCTAAGCGTTCCCAAGGCGCATCTTTCCAAATCTGATAAGCTTTTTCTGTAACAATTTCCGCATATTGCAGAGGGAGTTGAGGGGGGCGACTTTCCGCCACTTCTTGCAACCCCCGAAAAATTTCATCAATTAGAGGTAAATCCGGGACATATTCAATCACAATTTCTAAATCTTGCAGAACACCCCGCAGGAAAAATTGAATTTCGCGATCTTTAACGACTATTTTTTGAGGACGAGCGACAGGTGCGGGACTTTGGGGATGTTCCATTGCTCGTAATAACGTCCGCACAATTGCTTCTGGCCCCATATCCGTTGGAACCATATCCATTGCTCGCACCATCCCCTGAGAACCGTCCACCCAAATAATACATTCGCCCGGTGCTTCGGAGTCTGCATCAATACTAGGATTCGTATCCGTCGCCATGGGACGTCGATCCCCTTCCCACACACTGGGAATTTGGGGTAAATTTTGAAGCCGACGAAGGGTTGAGTGATTGAGACGTGCCATCAAATTAATCTTCTTGTTGGGTAGTTTCACCAGTTATGATGATGCCGCACAACCAATGGCTGAACCTGCCATATTGTAATGCAATGCTTTCTCCATCTTATAAGAAAAATTCCTGAAAACTCCGTCACTTTAGGCCAGGAGAGCCAAAATCTTACACCACACCCTTACCAAGGACTCCCAACGATTGTAAACCCTGACCAATAGTAGGGATGGGAAAAATCTCGGTTCATGTCAGGTAACTGAATCGGAGACTTTTCATCCACTTGTATATAATATCCTTGTAACGCCTCAAGTTCAATGTTGGCTTGACCTTGAATCATCGAAATTTGCGCCTGTCTTAAAAATTTAGGGTAGATGGTAGAGTTAATATCCCTACCGTCTTATTGTATGGGCGGCGGGTTCGGAATCGGAGAGGTTTCCTATTTTTGAAATACTTTGTTAAAGCAATGGGATAATACTATCATTTTTTTGAATAAACTCAATAATGGCATTAACGTTTTTTACAGTAAAGTTGTCTAAAAGCTTATTAATTTTTCTTTTTAATCGGCTATCTAGCAGGGCTTCAGACATATAGAAGATTTTTATAAGTGATATTTACTATAATAACGATTCGAGAATTCAGCACAACTAATGAGGGAAAGTCTCCAAACCGATTTATCCCTAATTAGAGATCCATTACCCGGCAACGGTGGTCTGCGATAAAATATCAGGAATACAGAAGCCGGATCAAAACACCATTATTTTTTGATCAGTTAAAACTTTACAAAAGGAGTCAGGCCAACCCATGACACAAGCGACTCAAACCCCAACGCAAGGGGTTCAGATGACGGAATCAGCGATTAAGCAAGTTCAATTTCTGCGCGAAAAGCAAGGAAAAGATCTTTGTCTGCGCGTGGGAGTCCGCCAAGGCGGTTGTTCTGGAATGTCCTATGCAATGGATTTTGCTGACCCTAGCACCATTCGCGAGGATGATGAAGTCTTTGATTATGAAGGGTTTCAGGTCGTTTGCGATCGCAAAAGCTTACTCTACATTTACGGCCTAGTCCTCGATTATACAGATGCTTTGATTGGGGGTGGGTTCCAGTTTACAAATCCTCAAGCCACTCAAACCTGTGGTTGTGGTAAATCCTTTGCGACCTAAGAGTTAAGAAACCGGGTTTCTAGCAGTTGTTGTTTGATGAGCATCAACCTTTCTGATTCAGAAACCCAGTTTCTGTCTGAGTCATCAAAATTTTTATAGATTGCTTTCGCGTTTTAGATTATAATTAAAGATTGGCAATTAGCGATAGGTCATGAATCCGGCAGAAATCAACCGGTTTAACCTATCGCTATATTTTGAATGTACAACGACTCTTGACACACCTCGCCCTATAAGTGCGAGGATTCTTTAGAAGGAGATAACCCGATGGTCATTGCTCGAACCACAACTCCCAAAACCCTTCTTAGGCGTGTTCTAGTGTCGTGCGACAGGCGATGCCAATTGCCTCTACTCTCTCGCCCCGCAGGGTCTGAGCCTACTTTTAAGTCGTTTTTCACTCACTCGCTTAATCGTTTCTGCTTGTGGGGGCTAGAACTAGAGTGTCAACACCGGTTCAACCATTTCGGTTAAACGCCCTTTAACTAGAGCGTCCCACCACTGGGAATCTCACCCGTCAATTAAGGTCATCGTGGCTTTAATTATTCTAATCCTAGTTCAAATTAACGTAAAGCCGTCCTTCTAGGACGGGGTTTCTACCCAAAATTTTCGATGACAACTCCAGAAGAATTATTTAAGGAAGGTTTTGAACGGTATCAAGCGGGTGAAGACCCAGAAACATTGATTCCGGTGTTTAAAGAAATTTGTAATCAGGCTCCTAAAAATAGTAATGCTTGGACAAGTTTAGCGTGGTTATATTTGTTAGCAGATAAACCCAAATTAGCTTATAACGCGGCAAAATCAGCCGTTAAACTCAATCCCCATGATCCTCAAGCCAGAGTGAATTTAGCGACGGCGATGTTGGAGTTAGGGAAAACGGGGGTGCGTTCCCACGTTGAACTTGCGAGTCAACTGGTATTAGTCGATACGGATTGGCAGCAGGAAATCACTAAAAATTTTGAAGATGGATTAACTCGCAAACCAAATTGGAAATCCTTAATAAAAGTTAAACAATGGTTGTTTGGAGGTTAAGGAACTTTTACCTATTTTTGTGCATCTGATGAAATAATCTAGGTAATTATGCACAGAAACTCAGGCAATATTTGAGAAATTTCGGTTGCGGTGAATTGGGGGAAAATGGCTGTTAATGACTGAAAAGGGCTAAAAATCCAGGAACTCTTAGGAAGTATTGAGAAAATGTAACAAAAAATTACATAAATTCATAAACAAAAGCAAAAAACAGTGATAGTATTTGGTAACTTCAGTCATTAACAATCATAATCAACCGTTCACAAAAAACTTGATAGTTAAATTAAGGAGATGAGATGACTATGGATAGCCAAGTTTTTGTCAAACCCGAAACCCGTAATCACAAAGGCTTTTTTGTTAAACAAGGAGCCTATAAATTGAAAACTATTGATGAATCGGGCTGGGCCTTGATCTGCGTTGATGATACCGTTTGTTATTACGTTGATCCTGATAACTTAGATACAGAAGTTTCGGAGGAAACCGTAGAATCGTGATTCAAGCCATCTTATGTGAGCTTAGAATAAAAACCCTATCTAAATTACAGCGTTCTTGACTCCCGCTATACCCACTAGGGTTAGCGGGAGATAATTTTAGGGTAAAAAACAGTGTTTTAATCAAAATTTAAAAAGTAGAAATTCTTATATTAAATCCTGAAATCGATGCTACAGATTATTATCCTATAGCGCTACGCGCAAGGGAACAGGAAACAGGGAACAGGGAACAGTAAGAAGTGAAAGGGTTTGAGAATTCATAAATGTCCTAACCGTAATGCGTAGTGCTATAAACCTTTGTAGAGACGCGCCATGGCACGTCTCTACAGCGACTAGATGCGTAGCAAACATTTAAGGATTTAATATTAATTTTCAAAGCTGTCCCACTTAATCGAAGACAGCTATTTTTTTAGGGAATGATGAAGAAGGGAAATGTTCTGATTTGGTTAACGTTGATTGCGAAGACGAGGATTAAGAAAATCATTTAATCCTTCTCCTAATAGAGATAAACCAACGACCATAATTGTTAACGCCAAACCTGGAAATAAGGTTGTCCACCAAATTCCAGTGGGTAACGCTTCTAACGCAATTCTTAAATCATGACCCCATTCGGGAACTTCATCCGGTAAACCTAACCCTAAAAAGCCTAATCCTCCTAACGTTAAAATTGCATCCGCCGCATTTAATGTAAAGAGGACAGGAACACTTTGGATGACATTTAAAAATAAATAACGAGTTAAAATTGTCCAAGTATTTGCTCCTAATGCTTGGGCGGCTTCAATAAATAACTCGGTTTTAACCGAAGTCGTATGATTACGAACCACTCGATAATATTGAGGCACATAAGCGACACTTAAAGCCAGCGCTGCATTCAAAACCCCTTTGCCAACAACAAATGCTAAAGTAATGGAAAGTAATAATCCAGGTAACGTATAAATCGTATCCATTAAAAATAATAAAACCCGATCTATTTTTCCTCCTAAATATCCACTCACCATTCCCAAAGGAACCCCAATTCCCACACTCAAAAGCGTTGCTAATAACACCACTTGCCAAGCCACTTGAGTTCCAAATAACGTCCGAGAAAAGACATCATATCCTAAGCGACTGGTTCCAAACCAATGTTGCGGAGAAGGCGGTTGATGGATAGGATTAGACAGAAATTCTGTAGGACTTTGTATCCATCCCCAAGTTGAAAATAACGGGGATAATACTGCGATTAATAAAAATAAAACGGTCAGGACTAATCCACAAAAAGTCATAGCCGTTGACACAGAAGGAACCTGAAACCCCCTCAAAGGGCGAAAAGATGTAACACTCATTAACTTTAAGATGTTGTGTTTGACATTAGATTACCAAAAACAGAGCCAGGGAAGCAGGGTGAGAAAAGCAGAAGCAGAGGGAGGGGAAATCATTAACTTAAGTTTCGTTGAGCGGTACAAATAATGTGATAATGCTTAGTGAACGAAGATCGGGCTTGCCGTTGTCAAGCGGAGTGAGTCAGGTTTTCCAGTCAATCAGATGCAATCCTTTTTGTGATTGATCTCCGTATCTCTTTCGATCTACCCCTGAAAAAGGGGACGCAGTTGAAAAACTGCAAATAATACTTCCTCCGCGAGTTAAAATCGCGGTTTCCGTTCTCCAGTAAGGTTGAGATGACTCAAATTTCAGGAACCTCGGATGCTCCAAGCATGGGGCGTCGTCAATTCATGAACTTACTAACCTTCGGTTCAGTCACAGGCGTTGCTGTCGGTGCACTGTATCCGGTGGTCAAATATTTTCTACCTCCCGCTAGTGGTGCCGCAGGTGGTGGCGTTACGGCTAAAGATGCTCTGGGTAACGATGTTATCGTTAGTGAATTTTTATCCACCCATAAACCCGGTGATCGTGTTTTAGCCCAAGGCTTGAAAGGCGATCCAACCTACATGGTGGTTGAAAAGGATTCCTCCTTAGCGGACTATGGAATCAATGCGGTTTGTACCCACTTAGGTTGTGTGGTGCCTTGGAACGCCAGCGAAAATAAATTTATGTGTCCCTGTCACGGCTCTCAATATAACGAGACGGGTAAAGTTGTTCGTGGGCCAGCACCGTTATCCTTAGCATTGGTTCACGCCACCGTTACGGATGACGACAAATTGAACTTTACTCCTTGGACAGAAACCGACTTCCGCACGGGTGAAAATCCCTGGTGGTCTTAATAAATTTTAGGCTTTAGATTTGGGCTTGGGTTTCTAAAATCTGGAATCTAAATCTAAATATGAAACAGTAGGTTGACTTTGAGAGAGATAGAACAATCTTTTATGCGACAAATTGATCAATGCCTAACTGTACGCCGTTCTAGGCTGTGGAAGTTAGTGTGGGTTGCTGTTGCTGCCGTCGCTTTCTTCTTTGGGGGTGATTTTGCTCTACCCCAGTCTGCTGCGGCTTATCCCTTTTGGGCGCAAGAAACAGCACCCCTGACCCCCCGTGAACCGACGGGACGAATTGTTTGTGCGAACTGCCATTTAGCGTCCAAGCCGACAGAAATTGAAGTCCCCCATTCTGTTTTACCGGATACTGTTTTTAAAGCGGTTGTTAAAGTTCCTTACGATACCAATGTTCAGCAAGTGCTTGGAGATGGTAGCAAAGGAGGTTTAAACGTCGGTGCGGTGTTAATGCTGCCCGAAGGCTTTAAGATTGCTCCTGAAGATCGCATTCCTGAAGAATGGAAAGAGGAAATTGGGGATCTTTATTTCCAACCCTATCGCGAAGATCAAGAAAATGTGGTCATTGTGGGGCCGTTACCTGGGGAAGAACATCAGGAAATTATCTTCCCGGTGTTGTCTCCTGACCCAGCAACGGATAAATCTGTTCACTATGGTAAATTTGCGATTCATGTCGGAGGAAACCGGGGTCGCGGTCAAGTCTATCCGGCTGGAAATTCTAGCAATAATACGCTTTATAAAGCTTCCGTTGCTGGAACCGTTACCCAAGTGACCACCGAAGAGGGAGCGGGTTCCCAGGTGACGATTCAAACGGCGGACGGTCAAACCGTTGTGGATGAAATTCCTCCTGGCCCTTCTGTGATTGTGTCTGAAGGCCAAACTGTTGCCGCCGGTGATGCTTTAACCAATAACCCCAACGTCGGTGGCTTTGGTCAACATGATACCGAAATCGTTCTGCAAAGTTCCACTCGTGTTACTGGGTTAATTGCTTTTATCGCCTTGGTGATGTTAGCTCAAGTAATGCTGGTGATGAAGAAGAAACAGATTGAGAAAGTTCAAGCGGCTGAAATGAACTTCTAAATTTTGATTCATTTTCATGATTTCAACCTGTGTAGAGACGTTGAATCCAGCGTCTCTACAGCTGTTTTGGGGAAGGGAACAGGGAACAGGGAATAGGGAATAGGGAATTACGAATTACGAATTACGAATTACGAATAGGCAATAGGTAATTTAATTTAATTTAGGGTTTAAAACTATCATGTCAATTACTAAAAATGAGATTAAAGTTGGATCTTTAGAGTGGTTTTATCGGGAAACAAATCCGGAAAATACTGATAAAATTCCTGTGGTGTTTTTGCATGGATTAGTTTCTCAGAGTTATAGTTGGTTGGTGGTGATGGATGAATTAGAAAAACAAGGATATAAAGCGATCGCACCGGACTGGATTGGATCGGGATATTCAGGAAAACCGGATAAACGAGATTTTGCTTATACTCCTGATGCCTTTATTCAAGGGTTAGAGGAATTTTTAAAACAATTAAAAGTAGAAAAATTTTCTTTAGTTGTGCAAGGATTTTTAGGTTCAATGGGATTACAATATGCGCTCCGTCATCCTGAACAAATTGAAAAATTAATTATTCTCAATACTCCGATTTCAACTTCTGCTAAACTTCCCTGGAAATTACAACAAATGGCGTTACCGTTTGTGGGAGATATGATGACTCAAGATCCGTTATTAGTGGATCGTACTTTGGAAGGTGGCAGTAAATATGTGATTGAGGATAAAGTTTTAGAAGTTTATAGGAGTCCCTTTTTAAAAGCATCTGCTGCGGGGCGATCGCTCTTAGCAACCTTAAAAAATTTACGGTTAAAAGATGCCCTAACTGAAATTGAATCTGGGTTTAAAAATTGGCATCATCCGACTCAAATTATTTGGGGATTAATCGATCCTTGGTTAGAGTTTACCGATGTTAAAACCTTTGCAAACGGAATTTCTGGGGCTGAAATTGTGACATTAGAAAAAGCCGGACATTATCCCCAAGAACATTGGCCTCAAGAAATCAGTGAAGCTTTAATCTTATTTTTGCGGAAAACGGTGGTTTAGAGAAGAGAACAGGCAACAGGCAAGAGGCAACAGGGAATAGGATTTAAAAGTGTCCTGACTGTAATGCGTATTGCTATATAATTTTTTTCAGAAAAAACTAGCTTGAAATTCCCTGTTCTACCGCCTTACCTTCAATTCGGAGGTTCATCGTGGGTCGAAACAGAACGGAGGCGGCTTAATCGATTGGTTGCCCATTTAGCTAGTTCTTTAACTTCAGGATCAGGATCATCCATAGCTCGCTGTAAGATTTGATTCATTTGTGTTGCTAAATCATAAATTCGGGTTAAATCTCGAATAGCATTTTTTCTAACTTCGGCATTTTCATCTTGGAGAGACAAACTTAAGGCGCGGCTCAGGGGTTTTAACGTGCGAGTTCCAATTTCTGAGAGGGCAGCTAAAACTAAACTGCGTTGATTAGAATCAGAATAGATTAATAACTCTAATAACGGTTGAATGGCTCTCGAATCTCCTGCTTGTGCCAGTTCCCAAATTGCATTACTTCTAATATCAGGACTGGTCTGTTTTAAATCATTAATCCATCGTTCCTGGGGATCAAGCCTCAGTCCATAGGAGGGTGGGTGAAGATTGACCGTATCCGTTACAGGGATATTCGCTCCTAGGGGGTTTTCAGAGGTCGTCGGTTGATCGGATGGGGTATCGGGGGTAGAAACCTGTAATGTCGCGTCTCGATAACCATTCTGTTCTACAGGAGCCGGAGGCTGTGACCGTTGGAGAACGGTGGGAGAAACTTGCATCTGTCCCTGGGTAATGGCTTTAACCTGTACCGATGGTGGGGGAGATGGTATTTTTGGGGGTTCAGGGAGATTTTCTGGAACCGTTTGCGCCTCAATATCCACCACTGTACCTTCATCCTCATTAGGAGGACTGATCAGCCGAATTAAGATTAAAATGGCTCCGACCGTAATCACTAAAGCTCCTACCCCTAGGATTAACATCCGTGAGGGGAAGCGGAAAGATGATTTTTTAGGGGGCTGTTTTTGAGGCTTTTTGGCTGGTGGTTTTTCAGGGTTGCTTTGGGCAATTTGCCAGGATAAAGCAGAACGCTCTAAATCTGACCCAGCCGTGAGGGGTCGGGTAAAGAGATGGCTGTTTGTGTCTGTGAGATGTTGGGTTTCGTTCTCAACCTTCGCAACCGCACTCCCACTGAAGCAGAACGTTCCACCACAGTAGGCAATACAAGCGAATACAAATAAGGTCAGGCGATAAAAAGGAGCCATGAGACTCAATTGAGTTTGTGATCGACGCTTAGTGGATATCAGGTAAAACAAAGTTAACAGAGGTTGAGATAAGTTGACACTCTGAGGAAGGTCAAAACCTAGATCATCAGAATGGTGTCAGAAACAATTTTAGGGTGAATAGTAAAGATGTCCTGTTGTTGCAAGAGTTTTGCTCCTAGTTATTATCTTCCAAAAAATCACTTTTTTCCTTAGATTTTAAGGTAGAACTAGGGAGGGTTGAGGGTTGACTGTTGTTGGTGTGGGCGAGTCGCGCTGATGCACCCTACTCCTTGTCTCCTCCTTTCCTCTGTTCCCAACACCCTAAAAATAATGGGAGAATCTTTGTCCCCAGATCGTAAATTTATTACTACTGAACCCCTGTTTATGGCAGGAGAAAAAGCCGAATCTCAAGTCTGGATGGCGATTTGTCAAAGCTTTGAGCCACGAGATTGTATTGCCTATTGGCGTTATCCGATTTTCTCAAAATTGGGAACCTTTCGGAAAGAACCGGATATTTTAATCGTAGATGCAGAATTGGGATTAATTATTATTGAGGTGAAATCAATAACGATTGAGCAAATTCTGGGAATTACAGGTCATCGTTGGGAACTCCAAGAATTTTATACGACCCAGGCGAACCCCTATCAACAGGCAGAACATCAACTCTTTGCCCTACTGGACTATTGCAATTTAGAAGAGATTCTGCATCAGAAGGTTCCGGGTCGTGTCCTCGTCGCCTTACCTCGCATTCTTCACTCTCAATGGCAATGCCGGGGATTTGATCGGTTGCCGAGTTCTCCTCCTATTCTATTTCAAGAGGATCTGGGGTTTAAGGGGGTCGAATCTTCGATCACAGCAAACACACCCTTTTTCTCGGAACCGTCACCTGTCAACGGTCAAGATTCCAGTTTAATTGAAAAAATTGAGAATGCACCGTTAGTCACGCGGGGAAGTGAACTTTCTGAGGAACAATGGGGACTGTTAAAGGCGGTCATTAGTGGAACACCGTTATTTCGTCCACCGACTCGTCGCTTTTTTTTCAGCCAAACGGATGATTTAGAAACCGCTTTAACCCGCAGTGCGGTCTTAGCTATTGCTAGACAACGTATTTCTGAACTGGATTTACAACAGGAACAAATTGCCAAAGTGATCCCCCCAGGGCCACAACGAATTCGGGGAATTGCGGGTTCAGGAAAAACGGTGTTACTGTGTCAAAAAGCAGCACAAATGCACCTGAAAAATCCTGAATGGGATATTGCGTTTGTATTTTTTAGTCGGAGTTTATATGATCCAATTTTACAACAAATTGATCAATGGTTAAGGCGATTTAGTTGCAATCAAATCAGGTATGATCCCCAGAATTCTAAATTAAAAGTTCTTCATGCTTGGGGGGCAAAGGATCAACCCGGTTTTTATCGCACCATTTGTCAAGCTGCGGGAGTTTGGAGCCAAAGTGTTCAACAAACAACTCGTTCAAACGCGAATGAAGCCTTAGCAGAAGCTTGTTATCATTTATTAGCATCGGCAACGATTCCCGCTATTTTTGATGCTATTTTAATTGATGAAGGTCAGGATTTTATTGTTGAGGAAGATCTAAAATTTGAGGGAAAACAGCCCTTTTATTGGATGGCGTATCAAGCCTTACGTCCTGTTCATCGGGAAGAAGACAATAATTCTGAAATTCCTCAAAAACGCTTGATTTGGGCTTATGATGAAGTTCAAAGTTTAGAAAGTTTAAAAGTGCCGACGGCGAGTGAATTATTTGGAGATGAGTGGGGACAATTAGTTACGGGAGAATATGGCAACGGAATTAAAAAAACAGAGATTATGTCTCGATGTTATCGGATTCCAGCCCCGATTTTAACGGCGGCTCATGGGATTGGTTTGGGGTTATTGCGTCCGCAAGGATTATTAACCGGAATGAAGTGGGCAGAAGATTGGGAAACGATGGGGTATAAAGTCATATTAACAAATTTGAAAGAACCAGAAAATGATCCCCACAATTCTCCTTTAAAATTGGGCGAAACGATTACCCTTTATCGTCCTGAACACAATTCACCTAATCCTGTATCAGCGTTATGGAAAAAACCTTTAATTGAATTTGAAGCTTATCGTTCTCGTTCCGAAGAATTAACCGCCTTAAGCGATCGCATTCTATATAACTTAAAAATTGATGGCTTGCGTCCCAGTCGAGAAATTTTAGTCATTGTTTTAGGAATGGGATGGGAAGCGATAGAACTTGAAACCAAGATTGCTAACTTTTTAATGCAGCAAGGAATTGATATTTTTATCCCTGGAACACCGGACTGTAATATTCTCAAACCGACTTCTAATAATGCCCATGCGAATCAATTTTGGTGTGAAGGCGGGGTAACTATTTCTCGTATTCATCGAGCGAAAGGACATGAAGCTGATATGGTTTATTTGGTGGGTTTAGATCAAATTGCGGTTGCTGAAAATAATCTTAATTTCCGTAATCAATTATTTGTGGCGATGACTCGTTCACGGGGTTGGCTGAGGTTAAGCGGTTTAGGTTCCTATCCTTTTTATGAAGAATTAGCACGAGTCATTGAAAGCGGAAATACTTTAACGTTTCGTTTACGGTTTCCCCCCCAACGGGATATTAGCATCACCGATGGCGGAGAACTGCTGCGAAGATATAAGAATGGCGATCGCAATTTTCAAGGCGCAAATCTATCCGCTCTCGATTTAACGGGGGTGAATTTAAGTCATGCTAATTTAATTGGAGCGAATCTTCAACAAACCAACCTCACCCATGCTAACTTAAATTACGCTAAATTAGTAGTGGCGAATTTAAGCCAAGCTAACATGACAGGTGCTAATCTACAGCGAGTCAAATGTGTTGGCACTAATTTACAACAGACTCGATTGAATTCTTGTGATTTGAGTCGTGCAGATCTCAGTCATGCTGATTTGAGTCAGGCGCAATTGGTTCGTGCTAATTTGAAGGATGCTAATTTGAGTGGGACAAATTTAACACAGGCTGATCTTTCCTATGCTACTCTTCAGGGTGCTGTTGTTAATGAGGCCAACGGCACAGAAGTAATCCTAACAGGGGCAATATTACCCGATGGTTGGATATTTGCAGGGGCTATCGGACGACCCTCACTGAATCAATTATCATGAAAAGAGTTGAGGATGTTGAGCGCTGAGAGTTGACCGTTGTATGTTCTGACACCCGCTACCTCCACCCGCCACCGCGTACTCAACAAACCGCTTCGTAACTTGCCTTTCTGATGTGAAGGAGTGAGGTGTTAATCACCACACGTCCTATTTCCAGATGACACCCTTTCCCGGTTTCGATAAACAAGAACCCCGCTATGATCACTTTACCTGGCTATCAGATTCTTAACCCGATCTATAATGGTTCGAGAACACTGGTTTATCGTGGGATTCGTTTGTCTGATGGTTACCCGGTTGTGATTAAACTATTACGCAGTGAATATCCAACCGTACCCTCTTTGATTGAATTTAGAAATCAATATCGCATTGCCAAAGCTCTTAATATATCCGGTATTGTTCCGATTCTGGATTTGGAACCCTATTGTAATGGGTTTGCCTTGATTATGGCTGATCAAGGCTATATTTCACTAGCCGATTATTTAGTACAGCGAGAACTAACCTTAAGTGAATTATTAAAAATTGCCATTGAAATTACTCAAATTTTAGAACAATTGTATCAACATCGGGTGATTCATAAAGATGTTAAACTGCAAAATATTTTAATTCACCCGGAAACTTTGAAAGTTCAACTGATTGATTTTAGTATTTCTATTCAACTGAATCATTCCCATCAAGAAGTTGTTAATTCTCAAGGATTAGAAGGAACTTTAGCTTATATGTCTCCCGAACAAACCGGACGAACCCATCGGGGTATTGATTATCGCACAGATTTGTATTCTTTAGGCGTAACACTTTATCAATTATTAACTCGAAAACTTCCGTTTCCATCTTCTGATCCCCTAGAATTAATTCATGCTCATTTAGCCCTGCTTCCTCAGCCTTTAAGCGAAATTAAACCGACCTTACCGATAATGCTCAATAATATTATTTTAAAATTGATGGCTAAAAATCCAGAGGAGCGTTATCAAACTCCATTAGGACTGCGCTATGATTTAGAAAATTGTTTAGAACAATGGGAAAAACTGGGGGATATTCCTCCGTTTCCTTTGGCGACGATTGACTTAAATGATCGATTTATTATTCCCAATAAATTTTATGGACGAGAGCCAGAAATTGAGCGTTTAAATTCGATTGTGAACACGGCTCAATCAGAAATTATTGTAATTACAGGTCAATCAGGAATTGGCAAGTCTTCCCTGGTTCAAGAATTCTATCAAACCGTTGCATATTGTGGAACAGGAGTTTTGCCTATAACTCATTGTGTCACCTTAGACAGTTATTTTATCACAGGCAAATTTGATCAATTTAAAACGAATACGCCTTTTTGGGGATGGGTACAAGGGATTAAACAATTAATTCAACAAGTATTAACTGAACCTTTGGAACAGGTAGAAGCTTGGAAAAAGAAACTTTTAAATGGACTCGGAGATCAAGCCCCGGTTTTAATGGCTGTTATTCCTGAACTGAAAGTTTTATTAAATCAACAGTCTTCCCTGACTGAATCAGAGGTTAATCTTGACCTGAATCAATTTAATCGTTTAATTCAAAAGCTAATTCAAACTTTTGCCAAACCTCATCATCCCTTAGTCATTTTTTTAGATGATTTACAATGGGCAGATGTTGAATCCTTACGATTAATTCAGGTTTTGATGAGTCCTGAACAAAATATTTATTCTACACCTCCAACCTTAGTGCTAATTTTAGCGTATCGGGATGACGAGATCGGGGAAACACATCCTTTAATTAAAATCTTAGAAACCTTAGAAAATTCAGGAATTCCCTTACATCGAATTCCTTTAAATGCTTTAGAAGATTCTGCGATTAATCAACTAATAGCAGAAACATTAGTTTGTTCCTTAGACCGGGCTAAACCTTTGGCAGAATTAGTCAGTCAAAAAACTCAAGGAAATCCTTTTTTTGTTCGTCAATTTCTACAAACCTTATATACAGAAGAACTAATTTGGTTTAATCCGCCTCAATCTTCCTTAAAAAATCGAAATTTATTCGGAGGTTGGCAATGTAATTTAACTCAAATTAAAACCCGTTCGATTAACTCTAATATTTTAGATTTAATTCTTCATCAATTACAACAATTACCTCCAGACACCCAAGAAATTTTAAAAATTGCGGCTTGTTTAGGAAATCAATTTAATGCCGTAGATTTAGCTACCGTAACTGAAAAAACTTATTTAGAAACATTAAAAGCTTTAGAAATTGCTTTACAGGCTCAATTTATTGTTATTGCTAGAGATATTTATCCCTTTTATTCCTTAGAAACTGAAGTATTTTCCCCTCCACACTTTGATCCAAATGAAACCTTACCGTTGTTACAGCCCGGTATTGATAAATACCAATTTATTCATGACCGAGTTCAACAAGCTGCTTATCTTTTAATTCCAACTCATCAACGACAAGCGACTCATTTAAAAATCGGAAATTCGCTTTTAAATCAAATCAAAAAACAATATTTTAATCAATCCATTAAGATTATTTTACATATAATTTCAACCGAAGTTTTATTAAATATCATTAATCAACTCAATTTAGGAGTAGGCTTAATTCAGGATCAAAAAGAACGAGATCAATTAGCCTTATTTAATTTAATAGCCGGACAAAAAGCGAAAATTGCCACCGCCTATCCGACAGCTATTGGACATTTAGCGATTGGTCTGGGGTTATTGGTAACGGAGAGTTGGGAACGAGACTATCAATTAACATTAGAATTATACACAGAAGCAGCAGAAATTGCTTATCTCAGCCAAGATTGGGAAAATTTACACAAGTGGGGAAATATTGTTTTAGAAAATGTTAAAATATTCGGGCATAAAGTAAGAATTTATGAATTAATGATTCAAGCTTATAGGAGCCAAAATCAAGATCACAATGCGGTCAATCTTGCGTTAGCTGTTTGTCAACAATTAGGGTTCACCTGGGGTGATAATTTTAGTGAAGAAAGTTGGCAGGAATTCAAGCATAATTTTATTAAAAATTTAGGGGGAAGAACACCCTTAGCATTATTAGATTTACCCGAATTATCTAATACTAATTTAGTAAATTTATTTAGAATTTTAACCTCTGCTTTTCCTTCTGCTTATCGGGTAATTCCCAAACAATTCCCATTTTGGGTTTTAAAACTGGTTCATTTATCCTATCAACAAGGAAATACAACGTTATCAAGTTTTGTCTATGCTGTATTTGGATTTATTCTTTGTACGCAAGGGGAAATTGAGTTCGGAAATCAAATGGGAGAATTAGCTTTAGAATTATCGCAAAAACAAGCAAATTTTGCAATAATTATCAAAGTTAAACAACTGGTTTATCGGTTTATTAAACCTTGGAAAACTTCCTTAAAGCAGATTTTATCTCCTCTCAAAACTTGCTATTTACAAGCTCAAGAAGCCGGGAGAATTGATGAAGCTTATTGTCTTGCTCAAGCTTATCTTGAAATCGCTTATTTCACGGGAAACGATGTCTCTGAATTGGAGCTTGAATTGAGTCGGTGTTTAAATCAGTTACAAAATTTTAAATCTCCGTCAGAACTATTAATTTTTACAACCTATCATCAAAGCTTGCAAATTTTAAATGGAAAATTAGAGGGAGACACCTCATTAAATTTTACGGGTCATGCTGAAAACGGGACAATAGGAACGACTGAAATTGGATATTCTTCCCAGGAAATTCCTTTTGAACTTAGTTTAAATTTCATGGTTCTGAATTATAGATTAGATAGATTACAACAGGCGAAGGAATGGTCTCAGCAAGCTGAATGCTATTTAAACAAAGACACCTATTTTGTTTTACAACCGTTTTTTTATTGTTATCAATCTTTAATTGATTTAGCAATCTACCCGGAGTTATCGTCAGAAGACCAAGTTAAAATTTCAGAAAAAGTAACTCAAAACCAAGAAAAATTAAAAGCTTTTTCTCAGGGGACTCCGATGAACTTTTCCCATCTATTTTATTTGGTGGAGGCAGAATTTAACCACATTCAAGGAGATTATATTAAAGCCATTGAAGCTTATGAACAAGCGATTATGCTGGCTAAAACCTATCAGTTTATTCAGGAAGAAGCTTTAGCAGAGGAATTAGCGGCTAAATTTTATTTAGATTGGGGAAAAGAAAAAATTGCCAGGGTTTATTTAATTGATGCTTATTATAGTTATGCTCATTGGGGTGCTTTTGCCAAAGTGAAGGATTTAGAATCTCGTTATCCTCAACTTTTAAATTCTATTTTAGCACAACTTGTTATTCCCACAACAGGAACAACAATCAGTAATAATACGACAGAAACCATTATTTCTAGTAGTCATGGAGGTTCGGCTGCTCTCGATTTAGCAACGGTGACAAAAGCTTCTCAAGCTTTATCTCAAGAAATCGATTTAGAACAACTCTTGAAACGATTAATTCAAGTGGTGATTGAAAACGCAGGAGCCGAAAAATGTTGTATTCTTTTATCTAAATCGGGAAAATTAGCGATAGAAGCAATAGCCAGTTTAAATCCGATTAACGGAGGGTCTATTGAGATTGAATCCTTATTAAAATCTGTTTCTGTAGAGCAAAGTAATGCCTTACCTTTATTGATTCTGAATACCGTGATTCAAACCCAAGAGTTTATGATTTTAGCAGATGCTCGTCAAGAATCTCGGTATCGTAATGATCCTTATTTAATAGAACATCAATCCAAATCAATCCTCATGACTCCCATTCAAAATCGGGGGAAATTGATTGGAATTCTGTACCTTGAAAATAACTTAGCAACCGCAGTGTTTACTCCAGAACGATTAGAAGTCCTCAAAATTCTGTTTTCTCAAGCCGCGATTTCCATTGACAATGCTAAACTTTATTCTCAAGTTCGCAATAATGAACAACAGATGACGCAATTCTTAGAAGGAATTCCGGTTGGCGTTGCTGTTTTAGACCCTACGGGTAAACCCTATTTTACCAATCAAAAAGCTCAACAATTGCTCAAAACTAAAGTCACTCCTGGATTATTTTGTGAAGCTTTATCTAATATTTATCAAGCTTATCTCAATTGGTGTCAACAGCATCAATTTGATCAATTAACACCTTATTGTGATTTATATAATCCTACACCCGATACCACGTTTATTTTAGAAGTGAATCAGGGAGAACAAACGATATTGCTTGAAAATTGGGTGACACCGACTTATGATGAAGAGGGGGATTTAATGTATGCGATTCTAGCGTTCCAAGATATAACAAAACGTCAGCAAACAGAACTGGCTTTAAGGCAAGCTGAAGAAAAATATCGCAGTATATTTGAAAATGCCAGTGAAGGCTTATTTCAAACCACCAGGGAGGGGCATTATATTAGTGCAAATCCTGCCTTGGCGAAGATTTTAGGTTATGATTCTCCCTGGGATTTAATGTCAACGGTGAGGAATGTTGAAGAACAAATTTATGTAGATTCTCAACGCCGATTAGATTTTATACAATTAATTGATCAACAAGGGGAAGTTTCAGGATTTGAATTTAAAGCCTACCGCAAAGATGGCAGCATTATTTGGATTTCAGAAAATGCACGGGCTGTCTTTAATGATAAAAATGAATTACTTTATTATGAAGGGTTTGTCGTTGATATTACAGAACGAAAAACTGCCGAAGAAGAACGCTTACAATTTATGGCAAAACTTTCAGAATTGAATCATCATTTAGATGAAGCGTTAGATTCGGAATTTGAACTGACGGATGCAGCGGCGCGATTTGTTCCCCATGAATTTTTATCTTTTTTAGGTTATGAAAGTATTGTGGAAGTTCAGTTAGGGGCAGCAGTTCAAAAAGAAATGTCGATTTTATTTGCTGATATTCGGGATTTTACCAGTCTTTCTGAAGATATGACTCCTGAAGATAATTTTAAATTTATTAATGCGTTTTTAAGCCGTATGGAACCTGCCATCGTCGAAAATTATGGTTTTATTGATAAATATATTGGGGATGAAATTATGGCATTATTTGGCGGGTCTGCTGATGATGCAGTTCGGGCTGGGATTTCAATGATTAGCCGACTGAATGAGTATAATGAAACCCGACAACGCCCCGAACGTCCTCCGATTAAAATTGGGATTGGTATTAATACCGGAGGATTAATGTTAGGAATTGTGGGGGGTAAAAATCGACTGGATAGTACGGTTATTAGTGATTCGGTCAATGTCGCTTCTCGCATTGAGAATTTAACAAAAAATTATGGGGTGTCTTTATTAATTACCCATCCCACTTTTATGGCTTTAGAAAATGCCAACGAGTATGCAATTCGGATTATTGATCGAGTCAAAGTCAAAGGAAAATCCGATGCGGTAACGGTATATGAAGTATTTGATTCAGATTTGCCGGAAATAAAAGCTGGAAAACTTCGGACAAAAACCACCTTTGAATATGGATTAATGCAATATTATTTAGAACGTTACTCAGAGGCTGCCAGATTATTCCAAGAATGCCTACATCACCTCCCTATGGATAAAGTTGCTCAAATTTATTTAGAACGCTGTTTATCTAAAATGTTCTAAGTCTTTGATATGATTTGAACAATCCTTTGTGTGTTGAACGATTACCCAGTATGAGCGATCTGTATATTTCAGCGACGGAATACCACCACAAAATTGAAACCTTAGCCGTAAAAATTTATCAGTCTCAATGGCAATTTAATCAAATTGTCTGTTTAGCGAGGGGAGGGTTACGAGTCGGGGATATTCTTTCTCGGATTTTTGAACAACCGATGGCGATTTTAGCGACATCATCTTATCATGGGCCAGGGGGAAAAGTTCGAGGCGCGATCAAAATTGCTGAACACTTAACTATGACCACAGACACCTTGGGAAGTCACGTTTTATTAGTGGATGATTTAGTCGATTCTGGGATTAGTTTACAAGAATCTATCCGGTGGTTGAAATCCCGTTATCCTCAAATCCAAGAGATGAAAACGGCTGTTCTCTGGTATAAAAGTTGTTCAGTAATGGCTCCCGATTATTTTGTGGATTATCTGGCGGATAACCCTTGGATTCATCAACCCTTTGAATGTTATGAAAACATGAATTTAGCCGAGTTGGAACAGCCGGGTTAAACAAGATGACTAATCGCTTTTTCTCACCCCCTGTTCCCTATTTTCTTTTCCCTTCTGTTCCCTGTTCCCAGTTAAGCTGTTCCCTCTTCCTCTCGATAGATTGTAAAATCTTAATTTTATCGATGTAAAATATTTGATTTTCTTAACATCTGGGGAACACACAATTTAAAAATCCTGTGTTATCTTAAAAAGCGTAAACACTGAACGCATTAAACCGTTTAGGGAGCCAAGGAGGTGATGCCCATGATTGAAAGTAGTAAACGCATGGGTCGCCGGATTGGAAAATGCCGACTGTGCGCCGGGGCTGTCATCTAGTGAAAAGTTTGTGTTCATTTAGGACACTCGCTGACCTAGATAACCGGACTCACACTCAATGATCTTCCGGCAGTCAGGTTCTAATCCAGGAGACCCGCTAGACCGCTCTTACCCTATTGTGAAGGCAAGTGCTAACACAAAGTCTGGGTGAGAGCGGATAGTTATTTTAATCCTACATTTATTGTCATTTTTAAAGTAGCCCATGGTAGGACGACTCAGTAATAGCGAAATTCAACAGCTTTCCCAGCAAGTTCCAGCTTGGACAGTAGAGGGACATTATTTAAAATTAGTCAAACGATTTAAAAATTTTATTGAAGCGATTGAATTTGTAAACAAGTTAGTCGAACCTTCAGAAGTTGCTGGACATCACCCCGATTTAGAGATTTCTTATAATAAAGTCACCATTAGTCTAACAACTCATGACGCGGGGGGTTTAACCGAGAAAGATTTTGCTTTAGCTCAACAAATTTCAGCACTGGGTTAATCATAACATCAGTGCTGATTTTTTTTTCTGAATAATTTTAGGATAGAGGAACAAAATTTCACCGTATTAATAGTTCGAGGGAAGTGGAGTGAAAGTGTCGAATGAAAATAATTTTTGAGAAACCTGAATTGTTCCATAACTTCGATGAGCAAGCGGAACTCATTGAGAAACTGCTCGATATTGGTACGGCTCTGTCTGGAACTCAAGAGTTAAGTACCCTGCTGAATTTAATATTAACAAAAAGCCGTGAAATTACTTGGAGTGATGCGGGGAGTGTCTATCTTATTGATCACAGTGATAACAACCCCAAATTGCTGTTTAAAGTGGCACAAAATGCGTCTTTACCGAATTTGTCTTTTAAAGAATTTGCGATTCCTTTGACTCCTCGAAGTTTAGCTGGATATGTGGCGTTAAAATCCGTTTCATTAAATATTCCCGATGCCTATAATTTACCAGAACATGAACCCTATCAACTTGATCGCAGTTTCGATGAAAATATTAGTTATCGGACTTGTTCTGTTTTAGTGGTTCCGATGAAAAACCGCAAAGGAGAAGTGATTGGGGTTCTACAACTCATTAACCGCAAAATTAACCCGGATGTGGCAATTACGGCAGAAAATGCGGTAGAAATGACCCAACCTTTTTCGATTTGGGAAGAGCGAATTTTGCGATCGCTTGCCTCCCAAGCTGCTATTTCCATTGAACGAAATCATTTACAAGAAAGTATTGAACATCTGTTTGAGGGGTTTGTTCGCACGTCTGTACAAGTGATTGAAGCTCGTGATCCCTGTACCTTTGGTCACTCAGAACGAGTGGCAGAATTAGCAGTTCGTTTAAGTCAAGAAGTTAATACGGTTAATTCGGGTTCCTTAGCACCTTTTTGTTTTAGTGAACGTCAACTCCAAGAACTTCGCTATGCTGCATTATTACATGATTTTGGGAAAGTGGGTGTTCCTGAAGCGATTTTAACCAAACCGAAAAAACTTTATTCCCTTCAATTAGATGTCATTCGCCATCGATTTGCCTTAGCACAACGCACCTTAGAATTAGAATGTACCCAAACTAAATACGAACATTTGTTGCAGCATTCCGCCCAGAAATTATCATCAGAAACTGAATGTCAGTTTTGTAAATCTCTGCCCGAATTAGATACAAAATTATCAGAATCAATTGCTAAATTAAGCCAATATTGGGCTGTTTTGTTAGAAGCAAATGAACCCAGAGTATTAGCCGAAGATCCCTTAAACCATCTGCGGGAACTGGCTCAAATGACGTATCGAGATTTAGATGGACAAATCAAACCTTTATTAACTTCAGAAGAAATTCATCAATTATTAGTAGAACGAGGCAATTTAACCCCAGAAGAACGAGAAAAGATTGAATCCCATGTTAGTTATACTTATGAATTTTTAAAGCAAATTCCCTGGACAAATGACTTAAAAAATATTCCCACCATTGCTTATCGACATCATGAAAAACTGGATGGAACCGGATATCCTTTGGGATTAAAATTCCCCGAAATTCCCATCCAAGCTCAAATTATTACTATTGCAGATATTTATGATGCCCTAACAGCCGGCGATCGCCCTTATAAAAGCGGATTACCTACTGTAACAGCTTTAAAAATCTTACAACAAGAAGCCGCCAACAATAAAATTAATGCTGATTGTTTAGAACTTTTTAAACAACGAAAAGTCTATGAAGTGTTAGGACATACAATTGATGTGGTTATGGAATTAGCTTGAATAGCAGGGAACAGGGAACAGGGAAAAAGTGATTAGTCATCTAAGCAATTATTTTTAGCAAACATTTAAGCTTGGAATATAAAATACCCACACTAACTTTGAGAAAAGTGTGGGCAGTCGATTCGTTATGGTTGATTGGGTAAGGAAGCGGGATTTACTAACCCATTGGCTGTACTGAACAAATTAATCGGACTTTTGCCATCGGTGATTAACATACTTTGAAGCCCCAACCCTTGTAATAGACGCACTTGTAGTTCTGGCCCTGCTTGGGCGATCGCTCGCAACGTGTCAGGCCCAATCGCCTCCACTTTTTGCCGAAACTCATCCGCTTGAATTTGCGCCAACCGTTGCGCTTTTTCAATTTCCAAACTCATCAACGCTTGCTGATGCGCCAGTTCAGTCTCCTGTCTAGCCCGTAACTGCGCCAATTCCGCTTCTGAACGAATGAGAGCCGCTTCGGCCTCCTGTTGCGCCAAACTCACCGTTAATGCTCCTTGAATTTGTGCGGCTTCTGCTTTCGCTCTGGCTTCTGCCGTGGCTTGTCCCGTAGACTCAATGGCAGCATTTTCCGCTTGAAACGCTAACAATTGCCGCCGTTCCCCTTCCGCAGCACTTTTATCGACAATAATTTGGCGTTCCAGCCTTGCCTTTGCCTCCTGTTCAATTCGTTCTGCATCGTGACGGGCGGCGGCTTCCTGGGCATCGGTGGTAATTTGAATGGCAATTTGTACCGATTTTTGCAAACTTTTCAAAGTTTCTTCATCAACGGGTTCAACGGTCTGAATATCAATATTTGTAATCACCAAATGATTTGCTCGAAATCGAAACTCCTCCCGTACCCGTCCTTCTTCATCAGTCCCAAATACCGCCGTGCGGATAATTCGAGCAGAATTGCGGTGAAATTCATCAAACTTCACCCCCGCAACTGCCCCTCGCACCCGTGATGCGATCGCCTTGCAAGCATCCCCGACAAAATCCGGCACTTGAAACAGTCGCACCGCCGCTTGTTCATCATGACGATTGACGTCAAAATACCAGTTATAGGACAGTTGCAACTGTAAGCGGGCATGATCCGAGGTTTCAACGATAAAAATATCCGTCATAAAATCCGGCCCTAACAACAAAGCCAAGGATTTAATCAAATTGGGTTGTTTGGGTTTACCCCCAGACAAACTCAACACCGTAAACGCTTCATCTGGGTCTAACATGACCAAATCAGGGCCAAAAACTGTTCGGGCGGAGCGATTTTTATAATCGTGAATTTGAACCGCCGAATTTTGCGGAACATGGAAAACAACGGCTCTTGTTTTGTTGCGGGGCGGGCGTGGAGTTTTCCGCGTTACCAGAAGATCCCCATCTTGAACATTGCGATCGGCAATTGGATCTCGCTGTTGCATCAGCAACCCTTCCACCACAGGGGGAAGTTCTTTTTCCCACAATTCCTCATAGGGACTCAACATATAAGCTTGTGGCCCGTTAACTAACTTTAATTCCCCCGTTTGCGTATCTCGTACATAAATCCCTTCATTCTTATCTAAGGGAATCGCTTGTCGCTTTTGAACCACTTCCACTTCCACCGGAGGAATATAATCCCTCGGCCCTGTAATCATCCACAGATCCCCCGGTTGCCGGATTGTAGCCGTTGCCCCCGTACCTTCTGTAAAGGATTCTCTGGCTCGTAACAACAAAGCTTCTTGCTCACTTAAAATATAAATATACTGAATTCCAGCTTCCAGTCGTTCCCCTGGATGTAAGAAAAAAGAGGTTCGTCCTTGACGCACTTCCCGTAACCCCAATTGGGGTCTACCCGTCTCGTCAATGGGGTTCAGTACCACACACCATTCATGATCATCCAGGGTGGTAATTTGAACTTCCCCCACCACCTCTTCATAAACATCGGGAATATGAATTTCTGCATCGGCTAAGGTGACTAACCATTCATCCCCCGCCCGTCGTTGTCGTCCCAAGACATCCTGAAACGTGCGTTTAGCTCGCAGATGCAAGGCTTTGCGTTCGGTTAACACATAGGCATTGATAATATCAATCACTTCTTCATCGACACCGGGAAGATAGGCCCCTTCCTCCCGCACCAGCCATTCTTCTCCAGCCCGACGACGATGACCTTGGCGATCCACACAAGCTTGGCGGGCGAGTAACCGTAAAGCTTGGTTGGGTTTAATCACTTTAGCTTTGACCGTTTCCACCACTTCCACGTCCACACGCGGAATATAAGTGGCTGGCCCTTCAAACAACCATTCATCACCAGCCCGACGGTCTAGGGTTTGTTCTTCGGTGTCTAGGGTTTGAATTTCGCTAAAGTCTCGCAGTGCCCGTAACCGTAAGGCTTGATTGGTTTCAACGACGTGCAGGCGGGTAACATCCCCGATTAATTCTTCTCCGGGGTACAGGGGAAAGGGATCTTGAGCAAAGCGAATTTCTTGATCGCCATAGCGCAGGCGAATTTGACCATGTTGATCCGCTAAGGGTTGACCGTCTTCATCTCGCAAAACCGGATTAGTAATGATGCAATAATAGCGAGGAGGGACAACGATCATGGACTCTGGACGTAAGGCAAGGCGATCATGATCCCGAAGCGTAATGGTTTGGGGGCCAACTTCCAAACGAGTGACCCCGGTATTGGTATCGAGAATATGGATATATTGTTGGGGTTTGAGGCGAATAACTCCACTAGCGGTTTCAGGACTATCCATCCGGTTGTCCGCCTTGCGTTCTCCAGTCAACATGGTTGTGGCCTAAATACTGTAAATCCACTATCTTCTGATACGAATTAGAGTTGTGTGATAGGGATCACGGTTGTGTTGGGGTTTGGGTCAATACGGGGGAGAAAAATATTAATTTTGTTTAAATTCTATAGTTTTTTATTTTTGAAATATATAAAATTTTTTCAATCAACTCAGCCATAAGGTAACATTTTTTTACTTATGCCGATGGACAACTCTCATGACAAATCCAGGTTTAGAAAATCTTAGATGCGATCAACTAAATACTATGAGGAAGTTTTTGTGATTATAAAGCGTGTTGAGGTTGAAGGATTTTGGGGGACGAAGAAAGCATCTGCTATCTTCAATCAAGATGTAACTATTTTTATCGGTCTTAATGGAACTGGTAAATCAACTTTTGTTAATTTAATAGCTGCTACCCTATCTTTAGACTTAATCCAGCTATCTATTCTTCAGTTTAAATCTATACGGATCGATTTGATTGATCGTAAACCCAAACGAACTAAAACAATTAGGCTTGAGAAACAAATATCCGATGAAAATATGGGATTGGATACATATGAATATAAAGTAGGACAAAAAGTGTATCGTCTTTTCATAGAGTCTTCTCGTGTTGTGAGACGTCGTGAACCATACTGGAGAATTCCTGCACATATTAGAGAAGAGCAACTTAACCTCAAAAAAGAACTTTCCAGCTTAGTAGAGATTTCACAAATATCTGTATATAGGCAATCCTATGATGATAGTTTAGAATCCGATCCTCGTCAAAGAATTTCTGCTGTTGATGAGAGACTAAGGCAGCTATTTGAAAAGTTTGCTAGATATCAATTAAAGTTAGAAACCAGACTCAATGAAATTTCAAAAAGATTTCAGCAAGATACAGTTTTATCTTTACTATACAACGAGAAATTTGATCAATTTAGTCCTAAAGCAACTCAATTAAGTAAAATTGATTTGAAGAGCTTAAGCGAGAAATTATATCAAGCATTCAAAGAACTAGGAATTCAAGGTAAAAACCAAGATATTGACATTCATATACAAAAAATAGAAGATGCTATAGTTGGATTAAAAAATGAAAATAAAAATAGTGGATATCAAGTTGACCATGTATTTGCTTTACCTCTAATTTATCGAACAAGCCATATTATTAATTCACTAACCGAGTCAGAAAACGAAAAAAATAAAATAACAGAAGCTCGCCAGAACTTTTTTGATACACTTCACAGATTTATGGATAACAAAAAATTTGAGTATGATAATAAGACTGGCGAACTATCATTTTATATAGCTCAAGAGAGCAATAAAAAATTTATGTGGACTAGCTTATCATCTGGGGAAAAGCAATTACTAATCCAATTTTTGGAGGTTTTGTTGCAAGACAACAGAAGTGTTATTTTTATTGCTGATGAGCCAGAAATTTCATTGCACGTTACCTGGCAGGAAAATTTACTAAAAGCCATACGAAGCTTAAATTTAGAAGATCATGAATTTAGTTCATTAAAAGAACAATTAATAAATCATAAACCATCTCAGCATATTAAAGGTCACTTTTTTTTCAGTGCGTCTCTATGCTTCGTAAACGATGAAGTTAATAAAGTGCGCTCTTATTGTAATAAAAAGAAAACATCAATTAGTCAAGATAATTTTTACACGATGTTATTTTTGGCTTGCGAAAATTCATTTTCTGTTTGTTCTGATTTGCAAGAACTTCGTAAAAAAGCGGATCAAGTTGCTCAAAAAGTTGTTGAGCTTCTTTCTAACTGTTAAATAGTGGTTGGCAAAATACTCAGCAATCTCGTTGAGGTCATGGCTGGCTAGAATGTTGATAACATAGCGACTCATCGTTGCATCCTAATGGTTTGGCTTAAACCGTTCTAAAATCCCATTGATAAAAGTTTCACCATCAAGGGGAGGATTTTCTTCAGTAGCGGATACAGCAGCATCGATTTTATCAGCCACATCTTTAACCCATTCTGCCTCAGCCCTTTGCCATTCATCCAGTAGGCGCAACGCAGTTGAGATGACTTGTTCAGGGGTTTGATATTTCCCAGATTCCAGTTGAGTTTGAATAAATTGTTCTTGGTCAGAGGTGAGATTGATGCTCATTGTGGTGTTACAACAGGGTTCATCCCTATCATACCTAACCTGATTTCTAATAATATGAAATCCTGAAATTGATACTACAGATAATTGCCTAAACCCCACGTAGAGACGCGCCATGGCGCGTCTCTACAGAAAACATATGCGTAGCAAACATTTAAAGATTTCATATAATTCACAGAGGACTGAAGCCCAAAAACATAGGGGCAACTTTCGCCACCCCTATGGTTAATCATTCACCCTTTCAGGGATGATCAGCCAAATTTCCCAGCCGTTGAAGCCAGTAGAAACGCAGCATAGGTGAGGATATAGCCCACCGTAAAGTGAACTAAACCCGTTAACCATCCTTGAACAATTGACAGCGAAACTGGTTTATCTTTCCAGATCACGAGGTTCGCCAGAGGGGTGCGTTCATGCGCCCAAACTAACGTTTCAATCAGTTCTTGCCAATAACCTCGCCAACTAATCAGGAACATAAACCCAGTGGCCCATACCAAATGTCCGAACAGGAACATCCAAGCCCAAACCGAGAGGTTACTGGTTCCGTAGGGGTTGTAACCATTGATCACCTGGGCTGAATAGAGCCAGAGGTAATCCCGCAACCAACCCATAATATAGGTGGAGCTTTCATTAAATTGAGCAACGTTTCCTTGCCACACCCCTAAATGCTTCCAATGGAAATAGAACGTTACCCAACCGAGGGTATTCAACATCCAGAAAGTCGCCAGGAAGAAGGATTGCTCCCAAGCGGATGTTTGACAAGTGCCACCCCGTCCAGGGCCATCACAAGGGAAGGTAAAACCGAAGTCTTTTTTATCAGGCATCAGTTTAGTACCACGAGCATCTAACGCACCTTTCACACAAATTAATGTGGTGGTATGCAGACCCAGGGCGATGGCATGGTGAACGAGGAAATCACCAGGGCCAATGGTTAAAAACAATGAATTCTTACCGGAATTAATCGCTGCTAACCAACCCGGCAACCAAACGTTCCCATTATTCGGCCAAGCGGTATGGGCAATACTGTCAGGGTTCGCCAGTAACACATCCATTGCATAGAGGGCTTTACCGTGAGCCGCTTGAATGAACTGAGCAAATACAGGTTCAATCAAGATTTGCTTTTCCGGTGTCCCAAAGGCGACAACCACATCATTGTGAACGTATATACCCAGGGTATGGAATCCCAAAAACAGAGACACCCAACTTAAATGAGAAATAATCGCTTCTTTGTGATTCAAAACCCGATCTAAAACGTTGCCTTTGTTTTGGTCGGGGTCATAGTCCCGTACCCAGAAGATGGCAGCATGGGCAAAGGCTCCGACCATGAGGAACCCAGCAATATATTGATGATGGGTATACAGCGCCGCTTGGGTTGTATAATCCCTGGCGATAAACGCATAGGGTGGCATCGAATACATATGCTGCGCCACCAGCGATGTCACCACACCCAACGCAGCCAGGTGAATTCCTAACTGGAAGTGCAGGGAGTTGTTGTAGGTATCATACAAACCTTGGTGGGGTAAGTTGAACTGTCCTTCGGTGGGAACCCCAAACAACGGATCTTTCGAGTTCAACATCTCTTTAATACTGTGGCCAATACCGAAGTTGGTTCGGTACATATGACCCGCAATAATAAAGATGACTGCGATCGCTAAATGGTGATGGGCAATATCCGTCAACCATAACGATTCAGTTTGGGGATGAAACCCACCCAAAAACGTTAAAATCGCCGTTCCTGCCCCGTCCGATGAGCCAAAAACGTGCCGTGCTGTATCAGGATTTTGGGCATAAACCCCCCAATTTGCAGTAAAGAAGGGTTTGAGTCCGGCTGGATGGGGTAACGTGGTCAAGAAGTTATCCCATCCGACGTGCTGGCCACGGGATTCAGGGATGGCAACATGAACTAAATGGCCTGTCCACGCTAGACAACTGACCCCAAATAAACCCGCTAAGTGGTGGTTTAAGCGAGACTCCGCATTCTTAAACCAAGACAAACTCGGACGATACTTGGGTTGAAGGTGTAACCAGCCCGCAAACAAAAACAATGCCGCCAAAAGCAGGAGGAACACAGCGCCTTGATAAAGCTCGGCGTTAGTTCTCATCCCAATGGTATACCACCAATGATAAACGCCCGAATAGGCAATATTAACGGGGTTTATAGCTCCGGCTTGGGAGAAGGCTTCCACCGCCGGTTTGCCAAATTGAGGATCCCAAATGGCATGGGCAATGGGACGAATGTGCAGGGGATCTCGAATCCACTGTTCAAAATTTCCTTGCCAAGCGACATGGAACAGGTTGCCGGATGTCCATAAAAAGATAATTGCCAAATGACCAAAATGGGAGGCAAAAATCTTTTGATAGAGATTTTCCTCGTTCATGCCATCATGGCTTTCAAAATCATGGGCCGTGGCAATCCCGTACCAAATTCGGCGAGTGGTTGGGTCTTGAGCCAGACCTTGATCAAATTTTGGGAATTTCGCTGCCATGTATTTACTGACTCCATCAGAGCGAATCCAAGTTGCTAAAGATGAGCCAGTGCATCCGGGTTAATATTAAAAAAAACCCATTCATTAATCACAGAAAGGGATAGAAAAAAATCAAACCCGACTGCACTAGCAACACCCAACTTTGGAGAAATTGTGTTTCAGCGTTGAAACGAAACGCTACAATTCATCACCAACTTTATCGATAAAGATGGCAATCTCAACCCTCAAAAGAGGACATTTTTTACTTAAAAATCCCATTAAATAATCCAAAAAGGAGTTAAGGGATATTTAGCAATATGAATCCAGAAAATTTCAATTCCCAAGCTTAACTTCATAGAGAAGTAATCAATACTTTACCGATTTCTGATCAATTCATTTTCTAACTTAAGGTAGAGATTTTGTTAATTTCGCTTGTAATCAATGATGAGACTTCTTCAATGGATGAGTTTTATCGCTTAATTTACAAACCGAATTCACAAACAGATCATGCTGAAGTTAGATGAGGGGAAACAGTCATCCCTTCAGAATAGATGAGTATTAGCTTTAGCTTACCTCTTTGTTATTCCTAACTGCCATGTCTCAAATTTTATATATTTTTAATCAAGTTTCACCGATGCTATTGCAGATTGTTTGCTTTAGTGTTGCTTGGTTATTCGTTTTTTCGTTAATCTGGAGTACCTATAGAACACTGACACAAGGAATAACCAGCGTTAAAGAATTACATAAAATTCCTTGTTCAACCTGTAAATTTTTTACCGGAAATTATCAATTAAAGTGTACCATTAATCCCAAAATTGCGTTAACGGAACAAGCCATTAACTGTTCAGATTTTTCGGATTATCAAACTTTAACTTCTTACCTGGGTGAACAAGGTAGAAGTTAGCTTCTCAATCCCAGTTGAGTTAGACGTTAAAACTGAATCCCAGAACAAATAATATGCCTAATAGCGTTACACTGAAAATGAACAAACGTTGGTTTGTGCGTTGGTTTTGATGCCAAATTTCTTGATAACTGAGTTGATAATCTTGAATCATCAAAAATGCAGGAGGGCTGAAAAAGAAAGGCAAAAACCGATTCAGAAGCAGTCCGATTAAAAAGTTGATATCCCATAACTTTCGACGGAACCAATTTTGGTTATATTGCCAAGGAAATGTTGTTTGAGCTAAATGAATTAACGCTTCAATATCTCCAGAACGTCGAGCTTCATATAGGGGTAAAGCCAATAACAGATCATCCTGGGTTTCTTCGAGAACTTGCTGTAAAATATAAACATCTTCTAACGCTGAGTTGACCCCTTGACCAATATCGGGGGGAAAACAATGGACTGCATCTCCTAATAAGAGGATGGCAGAGAAAGTTTGATCAGATTTCAATAAAAAGTGTAATCCCGAACAAAATTGAGGAACAGGAAAAACACCGCCTTGACTGTTGACAAATCGTGTAATTTCAGACTCGGAAATAATATCACGAATGGATAATTGAGGGAAAGATTGTTCTAAAAAACGATATAATTCTTCATTGGTTTTAAAAGTCCAAATTTTATGATTAGGATAAGTAATAATATTAGCGGTTCGAGGTTCATCGGGATTTTTCATCGGTAATAAACCCAAAGAAATCTTTTTCTGACCTTCTACAGCTTTACCCCGAATTGCATAAGCCATTGTACAGACAGATTGATCATCTAGCTGGTTTGAAAGCGGAAATTGAGGCGGTAAGGTTAATACTTGATAGCGCAGTCCTGAACTAGGCGAGGGAAAATATTGCATTTCAAAGCGATGATTATCAGGTTTTTCCCAGTCGTGTAGGGTTTGACGAACAATAGAATTTAAACCATCACAACCAACTACAAAAGCAGGTGTAAAACTCCTTAATTTGCCATTTCTTGATTCAACAATTACCTCTAATTGTTCCTGTTTATGATTTAGTTCAATACATTTAGTTTCAAATAAAACGGTAATTTGCTGTTGGCAATTGCGTTCAATTTCTTCATAGAGTAGAGAGACAAAAGCTCTTCGAGGCAACCAATAAGCTGTTTTTCGATTAGGATTAATAAAGGGTAATTTTATCGTTTTTCGCTTTCCATTAAGTTGAATTACCGTTAAGTAAAATTCTTGGCTGGAAACACTCATTCCTGCTAAGTTTGGGGTTAATCCCAGCCAATCCAATATTTTTTGACCTCGACCATCAATTTGATAGTTAAACGCTTTATCCGGTTCGTAATAGTCAGCCGTTTTTCTTTTTTCTAAAACAGTAATTTCTGTCCAGCCACGTTTTGCTAACATTAAAGCGATCGCCAGTCCCGATGGGCCGCCTCCAACAATCACAACATTTCGACATCCAGATTTATTAGTTAACATCGGTAGAACTTGAATTCAATTGTTGTTATAATAATCATCCATTATCGTTGGAGACTCCGAGGATCAAGGGCATCTCTTAACCCATCTCCTAATAAATTAAAAGCTAAGACCGTTAAAATAATTAAAATAGCGGGCGGCCAAATTAACCAAGGTTGTAACACTAAAATTGAGGCGTTTGTTGCTGAAGAGAGTAAATTTCCCCAAGAGGGATCGGGTTGTTGAATGCCTAAGCCAATCAAACTTAAAACCGATTCTGCAATAATAAAACCGGGAATTGATAATGTTGCTGAAATAATCAGATAGGTTGCGGTTTGGGGTAGAACATGACGAGCAATAATATATAAAGAATTAGCTCCAATAGCCCGTGAAGCTTGAACAAATTGTTGTTCTTTAATGGATAAAACTTGTCCTCGAATCACTCGTGCTAACCCAGCCCAACTAATAAAAGAAATAATCACCACAATCAATAGAAAACGCTGGCTACTGGTTATTTGTGGGGGTAATACGGCGGCTAAAGCTACTAATAAATATAATCCTGGAATCGTCATTAATACTTCAACAATTCGCATGGTAAAAGTATCTAACCATCCGCCAAAATAACCGGAAATTCCTCCAATAATCATTCCTAACGGGAACGAAATTAGAATTCCCACTAATCCAATACTGAGACTAATTCGACCTCCAAAAACAATCCGGCTAAATTGATCTCTGGCTTGTTCATCGGTTCCCAGTAAATTAATTTGTCCGGCTCCGATTGTTCCAAATAAATGACGATCAAACGGGATAATTCCTAATATTTTATAGGGTTCTCCCTGAACGAAAAATCGGACAGGACTTGGCTGAGTTTTATCAACATTAAGTTTACGAATTCCAGTTTCAATATCCACCGGGCCTTGAGTTGTGGGGTAAACATGGGGGCCAATCCATTGCCCTTTTTGGTTATACCAATAAATTTGAGTCGGTGGCAATAATGAAGCGTTCAGTTGCGATTCATAAGGACTATAAGGCGCAACAAAATCTGCTGCAATGACGATCACATAAAATAACAATAAAATTCCGGCTCCAAATTGAGCTAAAGGATTAGTTTTAAGTCGTTGCCACCATTTCATAAGTCAGATTTTGCACTCAAAGAATTGTTGAAAAACTTGTAGAATTGTGTCTCTATTTTTTTATTTTACACCTTCAAGCGTTCCTGTTCAGCTAGAGATAAAGTTTCCGTTGGCGTTAAGTCAATTTTTGAATCTAAAGGATTATAAAAGAAGGAACCGGTTTGAGGAGGTAAAGTGGGATCAACAACCACTTCAATAATACTTTTAATCACCCCTGCCATGGGAATCGCCAGAATAAATCCTAATAATCCTCCTATTTTTCCCCCTAATAATAAAGCACTAAAAATAATCACAGGGCTTAATCCGGTTAAATCTCCCATAATTCGAGGAGCAACAATATTATCCTTAACTTGTTGAATTGCAACGGCAACGGCTAACACTTGTAATGCCAGCCACCAATCAATAAAAGCCACAATAATAGTGACAGTTCCAATCCCTAATGTGGCTCCCACAAAGGGGATAATTTCCAATAATCCAATCACAACGGCAAATAATAGGAAATAGGGAACTTTTAACATTAAAAAGGCAACGGTTAAGGTGACAGCCATAAAAATTCCCTGCAAGGTTTGTCCTAAGACAAATTTTTTCAAATTCCGCTCTAAGGAAAAGGTTAAAACCTCTCGAATTTGGGGGGATAAAATAGTGATCAGGAGGTTCCACAACCGTTCCCCATCTAATAACATATAAAAGGCAATGACCAAAATAAAAATTAAGTCAAAAAACCAATTAAAGGTTCCTAGCACTAAACCTAAACTTCCGGTGAGAATCGGTTCAATGGTTCCTTGAATTCGAGACAAAAGTTGCTGTTGTAAAATTCCGACATCAAAGGGTAAATTTCGGTCAGCACTCCAAACTTGAAATTCCGCTAACTGTTGCCGTCCTGATTCTATTAATTCGGGTAATCGAGTAATTAATTGTCGTCCTTGATTAAAGACAGGCGGGACAAGAGTTAAGGCAATAATTACAAAGGTTACAATCGCAATTAAATACACTAAAGCGGCGGCAATTCCTCGCGGAATAAAGCGTTCTAATTTTGCCACAGCGTAGTTCAGAAGAAAGGCAATTAATCCAGAGGTAACTAATATACTGATTAATTCGCCAACATAACCTAAAAATTGAAAGCTTAACCAACTCACGACTAAAATCAGTAAACCCGTGAGTAAACGACTTTGTAAAGGCGAAAAAACAGAATTCGTCATGGAACTCATAGAAAATTTAAAATATAAAGTAGTTTACCCTATTTTGGGATAGATGACCTGATGGAACATTAAAATTTTATCCTTCAACGATTAAACAGATTAAACCATGACGACCTCCTTGATGGTTTCCTCATGTTCAACCAGGAAGACATTGGCGTGCAGGTTAGCAATAATTTGTTGGCCTTGCTGAGTTAAAGATAAGTACCGTAGACTATCTTTAATATAGGGATACACTTTATGCCAATAAAATTGAGGGTAATTTCTTCGCAACTCTCCGGCATTATGATAGCCTGCTTTTTGATTAAATCCTGTTTCTTCAAACTCATAAAATAAGGCACTAATTTTTTGAAGATATCGAGGATCACTCAATTGACCAATTAAATCCGCCGCCCGCACTAAACCGGGATAATGTATTGTATCTTGATGATCGGATTTTTGAGGAACCGGAAATCGTGTCAGTTCAATATTAGATTGAATCACATCTGACTTAATTAAAGGATGTCCCCCAAATCGTTCTCGAATAAACAATTTAGCTCGATCAACATGATAAGGCATTAAACTCGCATCTGTACATCCAAAGGGCAAAAGTACCCTGTTTTCATCACATCCTGTAGCATAATATCCCTCTCGATCTTGGCGACAAACCCCTTTAACATAACCAATATCATGACAAACTAGAGAGAGCATAAAATGTAGCCAATCTTCGCTAGAAACCCCACCTTCGCGGATATGTTTTCCGCGTAAAATTTCTTGACCGACTAATGTAACGATAATTGTATGTTCAACATCATGATAGAGGGCATCGCTATTGGCAATATTTTCTAAAGCCATCCCTCCAGCCCAAGCGACAATATCCCCATAATGGGCATTAAATCCCCCATAGGTATGATGATATCCTGAGCGAAGTTGTTCAACAAAGTTATCAATTAAAAGTTGAGTTGCATTGAAAAACATAGGACATTTCCTGGCACAAATCGAGGTTTTGAGTTACAGAGAAAGCAGTGGTCAGCTTTTTCTTCTCTTGTTCATTTTTCTAGCATAGTTTATCGGAATCTGCCATTTTTCTTAAGAATTTCAATTTTGCCTGATCCTTGGTAGAATTTCTCTAATTGTAAATTAAAGTTGATTTTTAATTGAATTGTAAATAAAGGCGTGAAAGAACAACCCATGAATTCTCAGAAGGTGCTAACTCAACTTTTTGCTAAATCACAAGATTTTTTAACTAAAATTGCCAATGTTTGTCAATCTAATGGGATTATTTTTGCCTTAACAATGGGGATACTGAGTCGCAGCATTATTCTGTTGACGTTTTTTGCAATTGCTTTCTTTTCTCCTGTTTCTTCTCAGTGGGGTTGGGAGGTTTTTTCAGCTTGGGATAGTCCCCTCTACCAAATTATTGCCACCTCTGGATATGAAGTCATTAATCAGACAGAACCGGGCGGAAATGTGGCATTTTTTCCATTATTTCCGTTATTAATTCGAGGATTAATGAATTTAGGTTTATCCTTTGAAGTAGCAGGCATTTTAATTAATAATTTAGCTTTTTTGGGAGCTTTAATTTTACTGTATCAATGGGTGGAAATCACCAATAATTCTCAGGCTGCCCGTTGGGCAACGGCTATATTAGCTTGGTGTCCTTTATCGATTTTTGGCACTGTTATTTATACGGAAGGTTTATTTTTATTTTTGAGTATTGCTGCCTTAAAAGCCTTTGATTTAGAAAAATATCCTCAAGTGATTTTATGGGGGAGTTTAGCCACAGCAACGCGCATTACTGGAATCGCTTTAATTCCAGCTTTTCTAATTACAGCTTGGCAAAAACGAAAACCTGTGATCGCTTATTTGTCGGGTTTATTAAGTGGCTGTGGTTTATTATTTTATAGCCTCTATTGTTGGCTAAAATTTAATAATCCCATTGCCTTTATTACTGTTCAACACACCCAATGGCAACGCCAAACCGGATTTGATAGTCAAGGCTGGTTGAAAATGGTGATGCAAATTTTAATCGGTTCTCAAAATTGGAAAAAAGGTGCAATTGTTGATCCTTGGCATCCACTTTTAGTTATAATTATTGCTATAATAGGTTATTTACTTTGGCGATATCGTGATCAATTAGGAGAGGTAAAATTTGATTATAGTTTCTGTTTTTTACTGTTTATTTTATGGTTAATTGCAGGTGATCCCTTACTCAATACATCGATTATTTTAGGGGGTGGTTATTTACTGTGGTATTTACGCCATGAACTTAGTTTATTAGCAGTGAACTATGGTTTTTGTGCCTTGGGTTTATTATTAGCGTCTGGCGGTACAATTTCCCTCAGTCGTTTAGCTTATGGGATTGTTTCTGTTAGTTTAGCTTTAGGAGTAATGCTATCCCATCATCGCCGTTGGGGTTATGTGACCTTGGGATTTTTCACCCTGTTACTGATTAGTTTTTCACTTCGCTTTGCTCAACATCTTTGGGTAGCTTAAGGGTTTATGGTATGAAAAAATAATGATATAGCACTTCCAAATGAGTTATAATAAATGTAAGGTTAGCAATAATCCTCCAAAGCTGGCAACGGAAAATGAATCTAATCAACGAAATAGACAATTTTATCAATCAGACAAAAGATCCTAGAGAAATTAAAAGAGCGATCGCTGTCAAACTCAAATTACAAGGGAAAGCCTACCGGGAAATTCAAGACTTATTACAAGTTATAAAGGATTTATTAGCCAGTGGAAAAATCGGGTTCTTGTGGAAGGAGTAGAGAGTTTAAAACTCCAATATAAAGGAAGAAAAGGCTATCTAAGTCCCGAAGATAAACAGAAAGTTATTGAAGAATTAAGGGAAAGAGATTGGTTAAGATTGTCTGATTTACAAGTTTTGTTAGAAAGGGAGTATGGAGTCGTGTTTCAATCCCATCAAAGTTATTATAGCTTGCTGGAAGAGGCTGGCATCAGTTGGAAAAAAAGCCAAAAGAAGAATCCGGCTAAGAATGAGCAGTTAGTCCAAGAGAAAAAGGAAGAAATTGAAAAAAAGTTAGCGAGTTGGAAAGAAGAAATAGAGGCGGGAAAGCTGACGGTGTTTATGATTGATGAATGTCATCTTCTCTGGGGAGATATTTTAGGGTATGTGTGGGGAAGAACAGATAGAAGAATAGAAATTCCGATCAAAAATCAAAAAGAAAGGCAAACTTATTATGGAGCTTTAGATTACCAAACGAAAGAATTTATTATCAAAGGTTATGCGGCGGGAAATACAGAAAATACCGTAGACTTTATCCAGTATTTACAGCAGCAAAATCCGGGGAAAAGGTTAGCTATAGTCTGGGATAATGCCACTTATCATTGTTCTCAAAAGTTTAGAGATTATTTAACTGAAGTTAATCAAAATTTATCGGAAGAAGAATGGCGGATTACTTGTCTAAATTTTGCCCCCAATGCACCTGAACAAAATCCTGTAGAAGATATTTGGTTACAAACCAAAAATTTCGTGAGAAAATTTTATCATTTATGCCCATCTTTTAAAGTAATTAAGTGGCTATTCGAGTTTTTCGCTCAGGGTCAAATTTTTGATTTCCCCAAAATTTTTATGTATGGGATTTTGCCACAACCTATTTAGGATTGCTATATAATATCAATTTGAGCAAATTACAATGGAAAAAGATGATCAGCACCCAAAATCAACAAAAAAGTCCATTTCTTGTCCGTTTATTCCTAACGTCTACATTATTAACTCTAACATCAGCCCTTAATATTATTCCTCCCGTCCTCGCACAACGAGAAATAGATTTTGCTACCCAAGGTTGTCGTGGTGTTCCCCAGGAAGCGTATTTTATGACAGAGAATTATCACATTAATATTTGTCAAGGACAATCGGGTTTATTCATGGCGGTAAGTTATCGTAATGGACAACTATTTGATCGGTTTTCTGTACAACAACAGCGAGAAGGTTATGCAGGAAATTCTCAAAAAGCATCCTATCAAGTGAACTCCAGAAGCTTCACAATTCAACCGAATAATAATCAAAGACCAATTACAGAACGGGTACTCAGAACCCAAGGAAATCAAAGACCCCAAGAATCAAAAGTAACTGGAACAATCACTTACCGTCAACGCATTGCATTACCCTCAAATTCAACTGTTGTTGTTACATTACAAGATACAACCAGTCCAAATCGTGCGCCGAGAAATATTGCTCAACAAACCATTCCCTTACGCGGTCAACAGGTTCCAATTCCTTTTTCTTTGATTTATAATCCCGCCCAAATTCAACAGAATGGGATTTATAGAATTCGGGCAGAAATTTATGTTGATGGTCGATTAACTTGGGCAAATATGGGTCAAGATCGGGTGATTACGGGGGGAAATCCGAATAATATAGAAGTCATTGTACAACAGCTTAATTAGATTTTTTAGGGTGTTATGAGGAAGTATATTCTCCTAAATTTTGATGTAGAAGAATTTGATGCTCCCCTGAAATATGGAGAAAAAATAAAACCTTCTGTCCAGTTTGATATCTCGTTAATGGGATTAAGAAATATTCTGTCTTTACTGGAACATTTGAAGATTCGGGCGACATTTTTTGTAACGGCAAATTTTGCCTTACACCATCCTGAATTAATTGAAGCGATCGCTAGAACCCATGAAATCGCCTCTCACGGTTTCTATCATTCCCAATTCTCCCCGGAAGATTTGTGGAAATCCAAACAAGTGTTAGAAGAAATTTCGGGACAAATGGTTTCTGGGTTCCGTATGGGGGAACAGCAAATTATTAATGAACAAGCGATTTTAGCATCAGGATATCAATACCATTCTTCCTTCAATTCTAATTATTATCAGGGTAAACGTCGCACAGTTCATTATTGTGATCATTTACTCAATCTTCCCATCTCCGTAACACCCTTTGTCCGCTTTCCCCTCTTCGGGTTAAGTTTCAAAAATCTTCCCTTTCCTTTAATTCAGTTCGCCTCTCAAATTACCCTCGATAGCGATCGCTATCTCAATCTCAATTTTCATCCTTGGGAATTTACCGATATTTCTAAATTTAAACTTCCCAATTCCGTGAAACGTTTATCAGGAATTCATTTATTAAATCGACTAGAAAAGTATTTAATTTGGCTAAAAAAGCAAGCCGAATTTTCAACAATTTCCGACTGGATGAACAAAATTAAACCATAATAATATGAATATTTTATTTAAAACAATTAAAATTCATCCAGTCATAACAGCAATCATTATTAATAGCTTCCTTTTATTTGCTTTTAGCAGTTTACGTCATGCTTTATTTCAATCCAATGCTTATGATTTAGGAATTTTTGATAATGGTATTTACTTAATTAGCCAAGGAAAAGAACCCTTTGTCTCTTTTCGAGGATTACATATTTTAGGGGATCATGCTGCTTATATTTTGTATATTATTGCCTTATTTTATAAACTTTATCCTGATGTTCATTGGTTATTTGCGATTCAAGCTTTTTCCCTGTCCCTGGGTGCGTTACCGACTTATCAGCTATCGTTACAAGCAAGTTTAAAGGAAACCAAAGCTCAAACCTTAGCTTTTGTGTATTTATTATATCCATTAATTTTTAATGTTAATTTATTTGATTTTCACCCCGAAGTGATTGCTTTACCTGCAATTTTATATGCAGTTTTATTTGCTAGAAGCAATAAGATTTTAGGATTTATTTTCACAATTTTTATTATTTTAGGTTGCAAAGAAGTTTTATCTTTATTATTAATCGCAATGGGAGTTTGGTTATTCATCTTTGAGAAAAAAACCCGTTATGCTATTGTCTCAATCATTTTAGGACTCTTCTGGTTTTTCCTATCTACAGAATTCATTATCCCCCACTTTTCCCAAGCCCCTCCTATCGCCGTTGGCGTTTATAGTTTCCTCGGTAATTCTCTCGGAGAAATTACTTTAAATATTATCTTAAAACCGGGATTAGTATTAAGTAAAATTTTCACCTTAGCCAATTTAGAATACTTAATTTTACTTCTAATTCCCCTAATTTGGGGCCTATGGGGACGACATTTAACCCCCCTAATTTCTGCCACACCAATTTTATTTTTAAATCTGTTAGCTGAAAATCTGCAAATGAAGAACTTAACGCAACAATATTCCTTGGCGATTTTACCCTTTCTGATGTTAGCAGTTATTGAGAATTTGGCGCACAGTGAAGGATGGTTTAAACAGAAAAAATGGATAATTTTATGGTCTTTAATTGCCTTTTTTGCTTTAGCAAAATATGGTTATTTTACCTCTAAATATTTAACAACCCTGGATAATTGGCAAGCAACACGGGAAGCCCTCGGCTATATTAAAACGAAGGATAATATCTTAACAACCGATAAAATTGCCCCCCATCTCACCCATCGTCCCCATTTAGAACTCGCTATTCAAGGACGAGAAAAACTTGATTTAGAACCCTTTCAATACGTCTTATTAAACCAACGTCACCCCGGATGGCCGAGTTCTCCTGAATTAATCATTGGGTTAGTAAAACGTTTGCAAAATAACCCTAATTTTCAATTAAAATATTATCGAGATGAGGTTTTGTTGTTTGAAAAATTTTCTAGGGAATAAACAAATTGAATAACGACCACAGATGGTGGCTTTCAAAAATTAAAGCTACTGCCCAAATTAAAATACTGATGCCAACAGCAGCAGCAGAAATGTCTTTGATAGCGCGAATTCTCTCATCATACTGTTGTTCCAAAAAATCACATAAACCTTCAATGCTACTATTGAATAATTCAGCGATTAACATTAGGCCTGTAGCTAGAAAAATCAACATTAGATCCTGCCATTGACTAAAAATCACAGCAATGACTAAGACGACGACAGATACAATGACTTTGTAAGCAACACTAAACTCCGTTGCGATCGCAATATGAAGACCTGCTAAGATTACTTTTAGCTTGCGAATCGGATGATAACCAGATTGGCGGAACTTGCTAGCCATAAATTTTATCTGTAGCGCCCCTTTAAGGATTTCATCTTCAATTTTCGTAGAATTTTCACAGAAAATGTTATCATTAATCATTAAGGGCGAGTGTTCCCGCCCCTATATTCTCGCTTCTAATTATTTAGATTGAGCTTGGGTTCCTTGTTTTGTTTTAGCAATTTCACCCTTGAGAATTTCTAACCCTTTAACATATTGAGGATCATCCGTTGTTCCTACTTTTGTCCGATCTTTTCTTAACTCATCTCGTTGGGCTTCGGTGAGTTCAACTTTAATATCTGGTTGAATTCCTTCATGGTTAATATCTCGACCACTGGGAGTAAAATATTTCGCAATGGTTACGGCTAAACCTGAACCATTTCCCACCCCTCGGACAGATTGAACTAACCCTTTCCCAAAGGTTTTTGTTCCCACTAAAACCGCCCGTTTGTTATCTTGTAAAGCACCGGATAAAATTTCACTGGCGCTGGCTGAACCTCCATCTACTAAAACCACTAAAGGTTTATTGGTTAAAGCGCGATTATTTGCTTTTTGACGGTCTGTTTCCCCTTGACGATCAACCGTAGAAACAATATCGCCTTGATTTAACCACATCCGAGCAATTTCAATGCTAGAATACAGTAATCCCCCTGGATTTGAACGTAAATCAAGGATATAACCCGCCACATTTTGTTTCTCTAAATCATTAATGGCTTCGCGCATTTCTTCGGCGGCATTAGCGCTAAAAGTATTTAAGCGAATATAACCAATTTCTCCCGCCGAACTGGGATTTTTAGACGAACGAACCGGATGAATTTCAATGCGATCGCGAGTAATATTAAAATCTAAAGGTTTATCTCCCCGTAATATTTTAATATTAACTTTTGTTCCCACCGGCCCCCGAATTAAACTCACCGCTTCATTAATATCCATTCCCTCAGTGGTGCGACCATCAATTTCACTAATAATATCTTGAGCTTGAACTCCGGCGGTAAAGGCGGGAGAACCTTCAATGGGAGAAATCACCACTAACTTTTTCGTCTTTTCATCTTGGGTTAATTGAATGCCGACCCCGGTTAATTCCCCAGAAGTATCAATTTGCATATTTTTGAATTCTTCGGGGTTCATGAAGCGCGTGTAGGGGTCGTCGAGCTTCTTCAACATTTCCCGAATAGCGGTGTAGGCTTGTTCGTCGCTGGTGTAGTTGCGGTTTAAATATTCAGTGCGAACAGCCGTCCAGTCCACTTGATTAAAGGTTCCATCGACATAACTTTTATGGATCACCTGCCAAACTTCGTCAATTAACTCCTTGGGACTTTCCCGAAAGGATGCTTGACTCGAAAGATGAATTCCCGCCCCTGCAACCGCTACAGCCGTTAACATCACTGCCGTTGCACCAAGAACAAGCCCACTTCTTGAAATAACCATCTGTTTGTTGAACCAGAAAATATAAATTTCAATATCAATACGCCCAATGTAGCACAGGTTTCAGTTGACTGTTGACCGTTATAGCGCGTAGAGCTAGGGAACTGTGAACTGGGAACAGGATTTAGTAGAGACGTGCCAAAAGCCTACGGCATGGCTGGGCCCAGGCGCGTCTCTACATGAATTAAATTGTCTCTACATGAATTAAATTAAGGATCAACCCAACGGCCATCCGCTTTAATTAAGTTAATTAATTCTTCTACCCCTTGGGTTTCAGGGACTTTTTTAATCTCTTCTCGACCGCGATAAAGAGAAATAAAACCGGGTTGTTTACCCACATAACCATAGTCTGCATCGGCCATTTCTCCGGGGCCATTGACAATACATCCCATCACCGCAATATCTAACCCGGTTAAATGTTTTGTGGCTTCGCGGACTTGATGTAAAACTTCTTCTAAGTTAAATAAAGTGCGACCGCAGGACGGACAAGCGACATATTCCACCATCGTTTTCCGCAGCCCTAACGCTTGCAGAATACTATAACAAACGGGAATTTCTTTTTCAGGTGCTTCGGTTAAAGAAACCCGAATGGTATCGCCAATTCCTCCAGCTAATAATGTACCAATTCCAGCCGTTGATTTAATCCGACCATATTCTCCATCTCCGGCTTCTGTCACCCCTAAATGTAAGGGATAATCCATCCCTAATTCATCCATCCGTTTGACCATTAAACGGTTCGCTGCGACCATCACCGGAACCCGTGACGCCTTGAGGGAAATCACAATATTTTGAAAATCCAAAGATTCACATATTTTAATAAATTCTAACGCCGATTCCACCATGCCTTCGGGAGTATCGCCATAAGTAAATAACATTCGTTCTGCTAAAGAACCATGATTCACACCAATTCGCATGGCTTTTCCTTGATCACGCAAAGAAACCACTAAAGGTTCTAAGGTTTGCCTAATTTTATCGCCAATTTCATCAAATTCAGATTGAGTATATTCGGTGCGATCGCTTTTCGGTTTTTCAAACACATATAACCCTGGATTAATTCGCACTTTATCGACATATTTTGCCACTTCCAGGGCGATTTTCATGCCATTGTGATGAACATCCGCCACTAAGGGAACAGGTTGATATGTTTCGGCTAATTTCTGTTTAATTTTGCCAACAGCCGTCGCATGACCCACACTCGGAACCGTCACCCGCACAATTTCACACCCAATTTCATGCAAACGACGTACCGCCGCCGTCGCCCCATCAATATCCATCGTATCTTCATTAATCATCGATTGGACAACAACGGGATAACCCCCACCAATGGTCACCGTCCCCACCTGGACAGGACGAGTCTTGCGACGGTGAATCATCGTATCCACCGGAGTTTGATCGGATGTCGGTTGAGTTGGAACAGGTAAAGTTTGCATAGTTAATAATAGATTTCTGTCAATCAGCGATCAGAATTGTGTCTCCTATTAACTAATAGATTGCCATAAAAGGGGCATTTGGGGAATGACCCGGGCGGATACTGAAGGGGTTAGGGAGGAAAGACAGAATTTATTTTACAATTTAAACTACGCTTAACTTTATTTTTTATTTATAACCTTAATCAATTAAAATCACACTAGGGATTGCACCAATTCAAAAGGAATCACAAGACCTATGTACATGAATGATTATCTTAAAGACAAACAAGCTGAGTTTATTCATCGCCTCAAAAATGGATTAAATAGTTTACTCTTTTATGAAAGACCGGGAATTTATGGAGAGATTAAAACCCTTTCGGGTCAGGACTTAAACCCCATTCGTCAACACGCTTGGGATATGGTTAGAAAATATCGCAAAGCTGACCCTCAAGTGGTTTTCAGAAATACGATGATGGGAAAACTGGGAGAAGAAATCGTTAAGAAATATTTAGGAGATTTTGTCGGTAATATTAACTATGAAATTATCCCAGAAACTGGCGATGGTCTGATCGATCTCCGTATTAGTACGGATTATTCGATTGGAATTCAAGTGAAAACTCGCTATAGTTCTCCAACAATGGCGCAATGGTGGGTGAGTTGGGAAGAAATTACTAAAAATCAAGCTATTGTTTGTATCTTAATTTATTCTAATTCTCAGACTATTGTTAAATTTGATGAGTTTAAATCCGAATATTCTGCTATTATTGCTGGGTTTCTTCCCGCTCGTTTACTTCAGAAGCGCATTGAACAAAAAGAAATCAGTTTAGAATATTATCAAAATCACAGTATTGTTAAATTGCAGATTAATGACTTACATTATGGCGACGGTCTAAGGAATTTCTTAAAAGGCTTAACCAATAATCCTGATTTTTACCTAGAATCTGGGTTAAATTGTGCTGAACAACAGGGAGATTATCAAACCGCCATTAAAAATTATACGAAAGCATTACAACTACAACCTACTTATGCAGATGCCTATCGTTATCGCGGAATAGCTTATTTTAAAATAGGTCAAAAACAGGCAGCCATTGATAATTTATTAGATGCTTCCGATTTATATTCTAAACAAGGGAATATTAAGGCAGTTCAAGAAATTAATTTCATGATTCGAGATGTTCAAAAAATCAATGAACCTCTCTCAACAGTCGAAAAATGGAATTGTATCCAAACTCTAAAACTCCATTCCGCTAATATTTTTTGCTGTACTATCAGCACCAACGGTCAAATTTTAGTCACCGGAAGTAAAGATAAAACCGTTAAGGTTTTAAATCCTCAAACTGGAGAACTATTGCACAGTTTTATCGGACATCACGATCATATTTATGCCGTTGCTATTAGTCCCAATTCTTCTATAATTGCCAGTGGGAGTTGTGATAATACTATAAAACTCTGGAATTTACAAACCGGAGCATTAATCAAAACTATTAAGCTTAATTCCCATTATATTACCAGTTTAAAATTTACTCCCGATGGCGAAAACTTAATTAGTGGCTGTTGGGATTATAGCGTGCAGTTATGGAAAGTCGCCACTGGAGAAAACCTCAGAACCCTTTATAAACATTCTGGGGGTGTTGATTGTGTCGATATGACTTCCAATTGGGATTTTATTGTTAGTGGGGGAAGGGATAGAAAAGTGATTATTTGGGACTTGAGAAATATGAAAATTTGCCGAACTTTAATTCAACGATTTTATATTCGATCTTTAGCTATTAGTCCCGATAATCAATTTATTGTCACCAGTAGCGATGACGGTAAACTCTTTATTTGGAATCTGCAAAAAGGTCAACTTATTCGCACGTTAAATCATCATAAAAATTGGGTTTATACCGTTGCAATTAGTCCCGATGGCAATAGAATTGTCAGTGGTAGCGCTGATCAAACCCTGAATATCTGGAATCTACACACTGGAGAATTAATCGAGAGTTTAAACCCTCAAGGCGGTGCAATTTATTCCGTTACTTTTATTACCCCCGATGGTCATACTTTCGCTAGTAGTCATGGAGATGGAAGCATTAAAATTTGGAAACAGAGTTAGAGAATAGCTAGAGATTTCGTTATTATGATTAAAAGACAACCTTAAATCGCAGCACCCACCATTGCAATTTTCCGGTATTCTTCGGCTGCATTTTGGCAAGCTGTAGCACAGCTTTGACAGTGAGTATTATTGTGTTTTTGACATTCTTTAGCGCAAGCTTCACAAATTTCTAAACAAGTCCGACACAGAGGCGCAATAAAGCGGGAACCACGACTCATAAACCCTGCAATTGTCCAACATAGTTGTCCAATAGAAATAAACATTACTAAAACTACTATAGCAATCCTATTTGAGTTGTATCCAAAATTTCTGCTCAAAAGGGAACAGGGAACAGGGAACAGGGGTAATACTTCTAGCTGTTTCATATCAGTTTTAAATTATCACAACCTATTTGGGATTGCTATATTATCAAAAAAAATATTGTTCTCCTCTTTCTTCAGGAATAGATTATGACAAATATCGAGATATTTTTCCATCAGGAGGTATAAACTTAATCCGGTTCTCTACCTAAATATAGATACAACAGTTTGAGCCAATTTCATACAATATCCTAAACCCAGACTGAGGATAATTTGAGTGAGTCAGAAAGACAATGGTTTAGGAGAACAAGCTTTAAGCAAACTAGCAGAAATGACTCTAGCTAGTCAATTAGATGAAGTTGAAGAACTGGATGTCAATGTTAATACTGATCCGATTAAGTTAGTTCAGGGTCAAGTTGACTCAGCCACAATTTCAGGAACGGGAATGGTGATGAAAAGCGACTTGAGAATGGAAAAAATGGAGATGAAAACTTCTGCAATTTCTATTAATCCCTTGAGTGTTGCTTTCGGACAAATTGAACTTAAACATCCGACCCAAGCAACGGCTGAAGTTGTGTTAACAGAAGTTGATATTAATCGCGCTTTTAATTCTGATTATATTCTCAAAAAACTGCAAGGTTTAGAAATAGCAGTTGAGGGAAATCAGAACACCATTGATACTCAAGCTGTTGAATTCAAACTCCCTGGAGATGGTCGATTTTTTCTCCAAGCTTATCTGATTTCACGCCCCAAGGGAGAATCCTCAAAAATTGCATTTACAGCTTTACCGGAGGTCAGTTTAGATCGCAAAACGATTCAACTTAAGGATATTCAATATTCTCAAGGAGAGAAGGTTTCTCCTGAATTAACTCAGGCGTTAATTGAGGAATCTAGCGAACTCTTAAATTTAGATAATTTTAACTTGAAAGGGGTAAATCTTCGCATTCAACGCTTAAATTTAGAGCATCAAAAAATCACCTTGTTAGCAGAAGCCGATGTTGAGTCTTTTCCATCCGCTAGTTAGTTTTGGTTGAAGTTTCTGCTCAACCTCAGACATTTACCTACATTTTCAATTGGAGATCAACTCATGACCCGCATTACTCATTTAGAACCTTTAATTGAAGGCAACGAACGGGAATATTATGATAGTGGAATTCCTAGCACTGTGGCGATTTTAGGACATCCTCTGCATCCTCTTATTGTCACCTTTCCCGTTGCATTTTTAACAACAGCTTTATTGACAGATATTCTATTTTTATTCACCCATTCCTCATTTTGGGCAACCGCATCATTTTGGTTAATTGTAGGTGGCATTATAACCGGGCTTTTAGCCGGATTAACAGGAATGTTAGATTTCTTTAAAATTCATCGAGTCCGAGAACATAAAGCAGGATGGATTCACATGGTCGGTAATATTGCTGCTTTAGTATTATCAGGAATTAGTTTATTTTTACGGTGGGATAATGTTATTGATAGTATTGCTCCTTGGGGAATTATTCTGTCTTTAGTTGTAGCTGGACTTTTAGGAATTACAGGATGGTATGGAGGTGAATTAGTCTATCGCCATAAAATTGCTGTTATTGGGGATGGAAATCCTCACCAAGCTTAAATATTTTTTCGGACTAGGGGTGCATTTTTTTAGAGTCTTAATGCCCCCCTATAATTCTATCAAAAAACTTCAACACAAAGATATTAATCATGGAAACTTACGACGTTATTATTATTGGAGCAGGTCACAACGGTTTAACTTGTGCTTCCTATCTTTTAAAAGCAGGATACAGTGTTTTATTACTCGAAAAACGTTCTGTTCCTGGGGGAGCAGCTACCACAGAAGAAGCCCTTCCCCAAGAAGCTCCAGGGTTTAAATTTAATCTGTGTGCGATTGATCATGAATTTATTCATTTAGGGCCAGTAGTGGAGGAATTAGAACTGCATAAATATGGCTTAGAATATTTATTTTGTGATCCGATTGTATTTTGTCCTCATCCTGATGGCAAATACTTTTTAGCTCATAAATCCATTGAAGAAACCTGTGCTGAAATTGGACGATATAACTCCAGAGATGCCGCTAAATATCGAGATTTTGTCGGATTTTGGCAACGGTTTATTAATGCTGCGATTCCAATTTTTAGCGCTCCTCCTCAATCTGTTATTGATATTGCTGGAAATTACAATATTAGTAAACTGAAAGATTTGTTTTCTGTTCTGGGTTCTCCCGAAAAAGCTCTGGATTTTGCTCGAACCATGTTAACCAGTGCTGAGGACTTATTAAATGAATGGTTTGATGAGGAATTTCTCAAAGCACCTTTAGCTCGGTTAGCCTCAGAATTAGGAACGCCTCCTTCACAAAAAAATCTCGCCGTCGGTGCGATGATGATGACCATGCGACACCATCCAGGAATGGCAAGACCCAAAGGCGGAACAGGAGCATTAGTTCAAGCCTTATTAAATTTAATTCAAGCTCATGGCGGTATGATTTTAACGGATCAACACGTTGAAAAAGTATTAGTTGATGATGGAAAAGCGATAGGAGTTAGAGTCGCCAATGGCAAAGAATATCGAGCGAATAAAGGGGTAATTTCTAATATTGATGCTAAACGCTTGTTTTTGAATTTAATGGATGCTGCGGATGTCGATGATGCAGATTCTGAATTGCGAGAACGGTTAGAACGGCGGATTGTTAATAATAATGAAACTATTCTTAAAATTGATTGTGCATTATCGGAACCTTTGCGTTTTGAACATCATGATCATCGAGACGAATATTTGATAGGTTCTGTATTAATTGCAGACTCCGTTAAACAGGTGGAAATTGCTCACCATGATACTACTTTAGGCAAAATTCCTGATGCTGATCCTTCGATGTATGTTGTGGTTCCAACAATGCTTGATCCAACGATGGCTCCTGAAGGAAAACATACCCTTTGGATTGAATTTTTTGCCCCTTATAAAATTGAGGGAGCCGAAGGAACGGGATTAAAAGGAACAGGTTGGACAGATGAATTAAAGAATAAAGTGGCGGATCGAGTTTTAGATAAATTAGCGGACTATTCTCCGAATTTAAAACAATCAATTATTGCTCGTCGAGTTGAAAGTCCGGCAGAATTAGGAGAAAGATTAGGAGCTTTTAATGGCAATTATTATCACATTGATATGACTTTAGAACAAATGATGTTCTTCCGCCCTTTACCCGAAATCGCTAATTATCACACTCCCATTAAAGGGCTATTTTTAACCGGAGCAGGAACCCATCCAGGTGGTTCAATTTCTGGCTTACCGGGTCGCAATTGTGCCAGAGTATTTTTACACCATCAACAACCCGTTTCTCAAACTTTGACAGAAGCTTATCAATCGCTTAAATCCATTACAAATTCGGTATTAGGAAGTTAAAGTTTGTGAGAGTCTATTAATTATAAAAACCCGGTTTCTTGAAGAAATCGGGTTTTTGATTTTCACGTTTGATCTCCAAACCTCAATTTTTGCTCAATAATTGTAGAACTTGTTTAGGTTATTCCTAGGGAAAGATGAAGGTTAGAGGTAGGACTAATTAAAGTATAAATAGGTTTAAAAATTATATAAGGAGATTTAAAATGAATCGTGATTCTGAACCTAGAGCGAATTTAAAAGAATTTGAACAACCGATGAATGCTCAGGAAGTTGATCCTCAACAAAAACGTTGGCAAAAGGAAGAGTTAGAAAAAAATGGAAAAACACTCACAGCTAATCCTGGAGACCGGATTGATGAGTCTAAAACCTTAGCTGAAAAAGCTAAACAAGTTGCGGTGGATGCTCCAGATATTACCGGAGATCATATTGTTGTTCCGACTTATTTTATGGTTGAATATCCTGATGGAGAAAGAAAAGCTCTTCATCATGTTAGAGATGCGGAAGAAATTTCTGATGTTATTCGTCAAGCTAGGATGGATGAAAATGGAAATCGAATTTGGTGGTAAATAGTGTTTATTTTAGGAAGAGAAGGGGGAATTAATGCCCTATCAAAGTTTAGAAGAATTACCTGATGCCATCAAATCTCATTTTACCAAGTTCGCATCTTCTCGATCTCACGGGTTTGACTGTCTTTGATGAATTGGGCAAGGGTAAGGATTTCGGGATGCTGCGATCGCTGAAGTGCTAGGTCTGCCATTGCGATCGCTCCTTCGTGATGGGGAATCATCATCACGGTGAAGTGTTGATCCGGTTGCCCCATCATCCCCCCCATCCCAGGAACGGCTTGAGGAAATTGAGTCGATGGAGAAGGAATCGGTGAGGCTTGAGAAGTCTGAGAAAAGGTCTTAAAGGCGAGGACTAAGGCTAAAGTTGTGGCAGTACCACCCGTTAGAAGTTCAATCATCAATGTGTAGAAAATAGACTTACGATTCATAATTTCACCTCACAACGTTCTCTGATGTAGAGCTTTCATTGGCTCAACATTATTGACCTAGACGTTAGTTTAATTATAACTAATTCCTATCAATGTAATTGATTGACCTAAGCAGCTTAGAATGAGAATCATTTTTATTAGAAAAAAACGGCTCAGATCTTTCAAGAATTTGACTACAATGCTGATCATTACGATTAATTCAGCAAACGAGCAATGACTCAAACTCCTTCGGTGAAAACTCAACAGATGCAGGTCGGTGGTATGGATTGCGGTAGCTGTGCAGCCAAGATCGAGGCAGGTGTACAGAAAATACCGGGTGTGGCACATATATCTGTGAGTGTGGCGACGGAACGTTTAAGTGTGACCTATGACCCAAAGCAGGTGAGTGAACAGGAAATCCGTGATCGCGTCATCTCTCTAGGCTTCACCATCATCAGCCCAGAGGCTCATGACCATAACCATAACCATGACCATGACCACAGCCATCATCACGGCTCAGGGGAGTTTAACCTGAAACAAGAACTGATTCCCGTGTTCGGAGTAGTTGTCCTGCTTGTGCTAGGAATAGTCTTTGAACAGCCACTTCACCATACACCCTACAGCATTGCTGAGTATGCCGTGTTCATTCCCGCTTATTTGATCAGTGGCTCAACAGTATTAAAAGCGGCGGGACGGAACATTCTCCGGGGACAGGTGTTTGATGAGAACTTTTTGATGACCATTGCGACGGTCGGGGCGATCGCCATTCATCAACTTCCTGAAGCCGTCGCCGTTATGCTGTTTTTCCGCATCGGAGAATTGTTTCAAGAATACGCAGTGGGTCGTTCTCGTCGTTCTATCAAATCTGTGCTGGAAGTTCGCCCCGACACGGCTAATCTGAAACTCAATGGCACTCTCAAAGCAGTCTCCCCAGAAATTGTTAATGTGGGGGATATTATTATTGTCAAACCTGGAGAAAAGATTCCCTTAGATGGTGAAATTCTCGAAGGCTATTCTCAAATCGATACTTCAGCATTAACCGGAGAATCCGTTCCCCGGACAGTGAAGGTCGGAGAAGTCGTTCTTGCAGGAATGATTAATCAAACGGGTGTGCTGACTGTACAAGTCACCAAACCCTTTGGGGAATCTTCCATTGCTAAAATTCTCGATTTAGTTGAAAACGCGACTAGCAAAAAAGCAGAAACTGAGAAATTTATTACCCAATTTGCTCGTTATTACACCCCCGTTGTCGTTGTTCTGTCCCTAGCTGTAGCCCTTCTACCGCCACTCTTCATTCCCAGTGCAACTCACACGGAATGGGTTTACCGCGCCCTAATTCTGCTGGTAATTTCCTGCCCCTGCGGACTCGTTATTAGTATTCCTTTGGGTTACTTTGGTGGTATTGGAGGCGCTGCTAAACGAGGAATTTTAGTTAAAGGTTCGATATTTCTGGATATTCTAACAGCAGTTAAAACCGTTGTTTTTGATAAAACTGGAACCTTAACTAAAGGTGTGTTTAAAGTGGCGAAAATTGTAACTCAAAACAATTTTTCCGAATTAGAACTGCTGAAGATAGCGGCTCAAACTGAATCCCATTCTAGCCACCCAATTGCAGAATCAATTCGAGAAGCTTATGGTCAACCCATTGATGATGCCGATGTCACGAACTATGAAGAAATTGCGGGTTATGGCATTCGGGCGACGGTGAACAATCAAGTTGTTCTCGCCGGAAATGATCGGCTTTTGCATCGAGAAAACATTGACCACGATACCTGCAATGTTGAGGGTACTGTTGTTCATCTCGCTGTTGAGGGACGCTATGCAGGCTATATTTTAATTGCCGATGAAATTAAGGACGATGCCGTTAAAGCAATTCAAGACCTTAAAGCTGTTGGTGTTGAACATACAGTGATGCTGACGGGTGACAACGGCATTGTTGCTAAAAGCATTGCAGAGCAGTTGGGTGTAGATTCCTATAAGGCTGAATTGTTACCCGAAGGAAAAGTAGAGGCAATTGAGGCTTTGCTGAGTCGATCTGGAAACAGCAAAGTTGCGTTTGTCGGGGATGGCATCAACGATACGCCTGTGATTGCTAGGGCGGATATCGGTATGGCGATGGGAGGATTGGGATCAGATGCAGCAATTGAAACGGCGGATGTGGTGATTATGACGGATGCTCCGTCTAAAGTAGCGGAGGCGATTCAAGTTGCTAAAAATACTCGCCAGATTGTGGTGCAGAATATTGTACTGGCAATGGGAATTAAAGGGTTGTTTATCGGTTTGGGTGTGATTGGGATAGCAACCTTGTGGGAGGCAGTATTTGCTGATGTGGGAGTGGCACTACTGGCAATCTTTAATGCAACCAGAGTGCTCAAGTAACAAGGGAAGGGGTAATGGGCAGTTATTAGTTATCTGTTGGGAAATTACGAAATATTGAAGGATTTTATCTGAAAATCTGATTTCGGTTGTTATTTAAAACAAACTGAACAATCCATTTGTAAAAACTTGAACATTAGATCTGCCTTATGGATGAGGAATTCCTTTTTTTTCTATGCAAAATTAGAATCTATGAAAATGAAATTTAGAAGTTTGGAGAACACAACATGGTAACGACTTTAACGGATGCAAAACGGGAAGCAATTGGTCAAAAACTGGCAACCATGAAATCTGTCCAACAACTGTTAATCGAAACAGAACAGATGTTTATTCGGGAGTGTAATGTTCCTGAAATTCGTCAACAATTCCAAGAAATGTTAGATGATGACAACAAAAATATTGGCATCATTGATACCGTTATTACCCAATATGGCATTCAATCTCAACCGAAAGAACAAGCCACGAAAATGATTGATCTCGCCAAAGAGATGATGAACAAATCTGACTTAACTTTCTATGAAAAAGTGGCTCAACATGAACTGCTGAAGCATGGACAAGTCATGTCTGGTTTATTGGTTCATAAAGCGGCTCAAGTGGTCGGTGCTGATGTGGAAGCTGCTATTACACCTTTAAATACAGTTAACTTTGAAAACCGCGCTCATCAAGAAAAACTCAAAGGAATTTTAGAATATTTAGGAACCCAAGAATTAACGGGTCAAGCTCCTGATCAAAGTATTTGGGGACGAGTTCAAGATGCGATTGCAGCCTTATCTGGGGTGATGGGAAGTGCTGTTACCCAAAGTTCTGATAAGTCCGATATGAATATTCAAGATGTAATTCGGATGGATCATCAGAAGGCTAAAACGTTAATTGCTGAAATTGAAAATTGCAATGATTCTCAAAAAATTCAAGAATATTTCGGACAATTATACAAAGATTTAAGTGTCCATTCCGAAGCTGAAGAACAAGTCCTTTATCCTCAAGTTCGTTCTTTCTATGATGATACTCAAAATCTGTATAATGAACAAGCTGAGTTGAAAGTGGTTTTAGAAGAACTTAAATCTTTGAGTCCAACGTCCGCACTGTTCAAAGATAAAATTAAACAAGTCAAAGATATGGTAAATCACCATACTCGTGAGGAAGAAAATGATGTCTTTGCTGTAATTCGGCGCAATTTCTCAACCAGTGAACAAGAGCAGTTAGCGACTCAGTTCAAAGAAGCTAAAAAACAACTGCAAACTCAAATGGCTTCTCAAAAATAAACGCTTAAAATCCCAAGCTATTCAGGATTTTCATCTCATTTAACTCGCATTTTCACACAATAGGTTCTTGTAGAGACGCGCCAAAAGCCTACGGCATGGCTCCGCCCAGGCACGTCTCTACTTTATGTCTATTAACGCGAACCAAAATCACGAGTTCCAGGATATCCTGAAACCTCTGCTAACTTTTCTAAACTTTGGACTCCTGAATACATTTGACCCTTAACTTCCCAGGTCGGATAGCCTTGAATATTCTTAGATTTACACAAATCAGGCTGAGGATTTTTCCCTCCTTTCTCACATTCAATATAAGGCAATTTTTCCACCGCTTGTTTACCAAATAATTCTTTTTGTTCATGACAGTGACCGCACCAAAATGCCCCATACATTTTTGCTCCAGACTGCGTTAAATATTGAGCCAGTTCGATATTTGCCGGGTTAGAAGTGGTTGTGATATTAAAGGGACTTTTTTCAGCACGAGGGCTATTAATGGGGGAATAAACGGCTAAGGTTCCAATTAATGTGATCATTCCCACAACAACGGTAAGAAAAAAGAGTTGACCTCGATCTTCCCAATCTCGACCTAATAAAGCTAAAACGAATAAACTGATTGAACAAACAGCAGAAGCAATACAATAAATACATAAAGATTTAATGACAAATGCCATTAAATACATGAGATAGCCACTGAAAACCATCATGGCGGACGCTTGAGCAAATATCAACAGCCATGTCCAATCTTCGGTTTTTGTTCTTAAACTTTTGTGCGTTTCTGGGTTAATTAACCAAGGCGAAACAGCCATCCCAGCCATGATTGTATACGCTAAAAATCCAAACAAAGCTAGAGGTAAACCAAAGACAACCGCATAGGGACTTTCCAGAACTTTATCACAACCTGTGACGGGACAAGCCGCAGTTCCCCCTGTTAGTTTAACAAAGGTTAAATAGGCAGTAATTACTGCACCAAAGGCTCCGAGACTAGCAATGATAAATCTGGATTTTTGCTGAATCCAAGGGGTTGAACGTCGGCGAATCATAACACTATTCTTGTGGGTTATACTGGAAAAAATTTTATATCCTTTTAGGGATTGTAACCCATGAGAATTTTATTAGTGGAAGATGAGCCCGATTTAGGAGAAGCGATTAAACGCATATTAACCCAAAAAGCCTACGTTGTAGATTGGGTTCAGGATGGGATAGAAGCTTGGGATTATTTAGAAAATCAATGGACACAATACACTTTAGCGATTTTTGATTGGTTATTACCGGGGTTATCGGGAATTGAATTGTGTCAAAAAATTCGACACAAAGGTAGTTTTATTCCGATTTTAATTTTAACAGCAAAAGATACGGAATCGGATAAAATTATGGGGTTAGATGCTGGGGCGGATGATTATTTAGTGAAACCTTTTGGTATGGGAGAATTATTAGCGCGTTTACGCGCTTTACAACGGCGTTCTCCTCAACTTCAACCCCAAAAATTACAATTAAATCATTTTATCTTAGATTATCAATTTTATACATTTTCTGATCACAAAAATCCTGCTCATCCTTTAACCATTAGTTTAACGAATAAAGAATTTCAACTGTTAGACTATTTTATACGACATCCGAACCAAATTGTTACTCGTGATCAACTTTTGGGTCAACTTTGGGAAGTCGGATCTGAACCGGAAAGTAATGTTGTAGCGGCTCAAATTCGCTTACTAAGACGGAAACTTTCAGAAATCGGTTGTGATCATTTGATTGAAACGGTTTATGGTTTAGGATATCGGTTTTTAATTGATAATGATTCATGAATCAAAACTCACTGTTTAAACGGACAAAACTACGCTTAACTTGTTACTATGCTGGGGTGATGGGAGTGATTCTTAGTATTTGCGGTTTAGGAGTTTATGAAGCGATCGCCCATGCTCATTGGATTACCTTAGATCGAGAAATAGAATCCGTTGCTGGCGCATTACATGATAGTTTAGAAACGGTTTTAAAACAACCCGGACAGTTAGAACCGGATGTTTTAAGAATTATTCCCGATTTATGTTTTATAGACTCTAAAAAAAGTGATAATATTCAGTTTATTTTTACTTATTATCCCCATAATAAATCCAATAAAAATGATATTTTAACTTATCCAAACTCAGAAGTTAATTGCTTACCTATTCTTGATGAAAAGGGCAAAGAGTTTCATCGGTTAGCTCCCTATCATAATCATTATTATTTAATTCATTTATTTAATAATTCAGGGGATTTAGTCGCCTTTACCGGAACCCATCACCTCGATGTATCGCCCCATGTTAGGGGAGAAGTTTGGCAAACCTTTACAGATCAAAAAGGAATTCGCTATCGTCAATATTCGTTGATTTTACATACTCGAAATCAGCAAAATTGGGGAATTTTACAATTAGGGCGATCGCTACAAGATTTTGATCAATATATGAATGTTGTAACCTTAATTTTAGTCATAGGTTTACCTTTAGCGTTAATATTAGTAGGGTTTGCAAGTTTGAAATTAGCTGGAATAGCCATGCAACCTATCTATTCTTCTTACCAACAAATTCAACAATTTACCGCCGATGCAGCCCACGAATTAAGAACACCTTTAGCCGCTATTTGTGCGACCGTAGAATCCACAATCAAACTCGACCCTTTGACCGAAACCGAAGCCAAAGAAACGTTAAAAACCGTAGAACGGCAAAATCATCGATTATCTAAATTAGTTCAAGATCTTTTATTATTATCTCGGATGGATCAAGAAAACATATCCCTCTCTAAAAAATTATGCTGTTTAAATGATTTAATCAGTGATGCTCAAGAAGAACTTGCTGCAATGGTATTAAATGCAGACCTATCTTTAAAAATAGAAATTACTGATAAACAACCGATTTATAGTTTAGGAAATGAGGAACAACTTTATCGGGTTATTTTTAATTTAGCCATTAATGCGATTCAATATACTCCCTCTAAAGGGCAAATTATTTTCTGTTTATATTCTAGTCATCAACAAGCGATTATTCAAGTCAAAGATACAGGAATTGGTATTCCTTTAACCGAACAATCTCGAATATTTGATCGATTTTATCGGGTACATAGCGATCGCTCTCGCAAAACCGGAGGATCAGGCTTAGGATTAGCCATTGTTAAAGCTATTGTTAAAGCGCATCGTGGTAGTATTGAGGTGGAAAGCCAGCCCGGAATCGGTAGCACTTTTACGATTCGATTACCCCTGAAACCAACTGCAACTCTTGTCTGTTATTCTAAAGGAAAAGCATCAGGATAATTTTCCGGTTAGATTATAAACATTTGCTATTTTTTCTAAAGTTTTCCAAACTTGACTAGACTTTCTAGTTACTGGAGACTTTATACTAGAACTATTAATAGAAGTCTTAAATTAATCAGAGGAAATAGACTATGAAAATTAACCGATCTTATACTCAGATTAAAGGATTTGCGATCGCCACAGGTATTGCGTTGATTTTTCTGGGTTATTCCCATCCTTTATTTGCACAGCCGAACTTCAATTCTTCCCAGCAAAATCTTACAGAGGACAATGATGTTGATCCCCCCTGTCGCGAACTGATTGGGCAAAATCATCCCATGATGGGTCAAGGTTGGTGGGGAAATTCTTCCGGGGGAAAAGGTCAATATTCCCGTTCAATGTATGATCCAAGTCGTGTAGAAACAATTCAAGGAACCGTAATTGAAATACAAGGCGGAAATCGTGGAAATCGAATGCCTCACGGGATGTATTTACTCATTAAAACTAATACAGAAACCCTCGGAATTCATGTTGGGCCAGTGTGGTATTTAGAACAACAAAACTTTCAAATTAAACCCAATGATGTTTTAGAAGTGACAGGAACGCGAGTGAATTGGGGAGGACAACAAACTTTAATGGTCGGAGAAATTAAAAAAGGAAATCAAACCTTACAATTACGGGATGCAAAGGGTTATCCTCGATGGATAGGATGGCAACAACAAACCCCTAGAAGTAATCGTTAATTCCCAAATATTAATTTGATCCGGTATCTTTGATCTTGAAAGGTCAAGGATAGCCAGATTTTAACAGAATTGGTCTTATAATTACCCTTGCTAACTCGCCGTTAAAAATAGATAATCGGTGTAACCTTTCTCTAAATTCTGATCTCCTTTGCCGTAAAACGTTGCAAAATCAGGAGTATTAAAAGCAGCATCTGTTGCCAAACGTTCAGGTAAATCAGGGTTAGCAATGAATAATTTTCCAAAAGAAATCAATTTCTTTCTGAGAGCTACCACCGCTTTAAACCATTGGTTGGAAATTGCGATTGCTGATAATGGCATTAATATTTCTAAAGAGGTTCAGCATCAGATTTTTAATCCATATTTGCCTTTATATTTCCACCTTACTAAATCTCTATGTTAGCTGCTTTCTCCAAACGATTCGTTTCGCTAGTTGCCTCTTTGAGTAAATCATCCCAATTATCAGGAGGATAGCCACTGTCAAGCATTTTCTTAAAAACTCGATAAGCGTCTGTATTACTATCGTAAGCTCGTTTAGAGTTTTCATCGTTAACCCAAGCGTAGACAATTATTTTGCTTTCTTGATGAAATCGAAAGAACAACCGATATTGTTGAAAAAATTTTGCTCTAAACCAGTGTTTGTAATCATCTCCAAGGGTACTCCCTTGACGATACTCGCTACGGGTTGGATCTTGAGGAATAGTATCAAATGCTAACTTTGCGATCGCAGCTAGACGCTTTGTAGCATTTTTCTTTTTGTAGTCTTGAGGATACTTCTGGCGCAACTGTTCAACCTGGGTCAGAAGTTCTTCAAACTGGTTAAGAAATAGAGGATGAGCAAATAGATTCCACCCATTAATGACAAGCGGTTGATTGACAAACACACTTACTCATCCTCATCCAAAAGTGGTGCATCCAGATCCAGATCAACATCAGAAACCAACGACTGAACACGGTTGACTAAATCAGAGCTAAGTGTTTCTAAGTGCTGAGGATTGTTTTTAATATCTTGTGCTAGAAAATTCAGAAATTCTCCAAGTATTGGATCATTTTCTGTTGTGTCAGTACGAGAAATGACGACTTGACCGTCAGACTGGAGGGTGTAGCAAATTTTATCACGTTTATTCAAGCCCAGAGCTTTGCGAATCGGCTCAGGAATTGTAGTCTGATAACGATCTGTGAGAGTAGATTCTGAGCATGGGGCGGGTTTTACAGTCATAGCGACCTCTAAACCGATGGATTAAACTGTATTTCTAAGGTAATGCAATTACATTGTCTTGTCAAGATTGACATGATTGAGACTTAATAATGATTCAGTCTATAAGCTGTAATATAATAAATCTATATACCCAGACACAAGAGATATAGTATGTTTGAAGTAGAAAATTATTTATTCCCAAATTCTGATACAGTTGAAGGTCATCCAACACATGATGAATATATTAATTGCCCTGCAAGCGCATTTCTGAAGTTCTGTGTCAGTGCAAAAGACTCTATTGAATATTGTAAAAACAACTTCCCCAATAACTATAACAATCCTGCGAATTTGACTCGGGAGAGCAACATTAGAACGCAGCATATTATAAATTCTACACTAGCACTCTTAATGGGACACTTTGAAACGTATCAAAAGTATTTATTTGCTGGTATTTTTGAAAAAACTATATATTTACAAGATTTCAAGGCTGATCATTTTTTTAATCACTTAGGTTTTAAACAAGGAATATTAGAAATTAAGTCAATTCATTTACTTGGATATAGAGGAGAAAGTGCAGTTACAACAGGAATTATATTAGCTGATACGTTAAAAGATTGGCACAATCCTGAAATAGTCAATAAATATATGAAATCATTCGGATTTCAAACTGATTTTTTCTCAAATGACGATAAAAAAGATTTAGAATGTTTTTGGCAATTAAGACATTCAATTGTTCATACTGCTGCAACCCTCACTAAGCCAGATGCACAAAAAGTACAAAGGTTAAATGATTTTGCAGGAAAAAATATAATTTTCAAGAACAATTTTATTTATGAATTAGCAAAACGAATGCACAGAATGGTTAAAGAGGCAAACGCAAGGATAAGCAATCCTTTCATGGAGCGACTGAGAAGTGATTGTAATCAACAAGAACGAGACAGTATAAAATTATTTTTTGAAGTAAAAACTCTTGATCGTAAATGGAAAAATTTCAACTTTGAATAAAACTGACTCAATTCTCAGCTTATTCCTAAATCAACCCTCATCCTTTCCCCGAACAACGAACTGACCTGCTACCATAGTCATCAACTTGAACGACTCAAGACTCAATACCAGATTGTTTTAATTTTCCCAACATCAATGAGAACTTCAAAACTTTTATCTCGGACAAGCACTCAGTCAGCAAAATTTACCGTTTCCAGCTTAATTTTCTTTTCTTTACTCGTTTTTTCTCCCATTCCCACCCTCGCCCAAGACCCAGACCCCCAAGCTCAAAACACCAACCCAACGTTAAAAATCGGTGTAGTGCAACACTTTGGCAAAAAACCCACCGATCAACTCATTCTCAAAGCACAACCGGGAGATCACTTAACCCTAGAGTTTCAAACGCCCCAAGGAGACAAAGAACTGCATACGGAGACGGTGATCCTGAAAATCGGCGTTGAACCCCTCCCTGAACCTAAAGTTGAGGAAAGGGTGGTTTTGAGTACCCACCGCAGCTATGAAAATGCTGAAGAAGATGCTCAAAAATGGCGATCGCTCGGTTTAGAAGTAGAATTAGCTCAACCGGATCGCTGGCAAGTTTGGGCGAAACGTAGCGTCTATAATACCCCCCTGCTGCGACGTTGGTTAATCGATAGTTTACAAGCCCAAGGTCATAAAATCCCTAGTTTGGAAACTCAAGTTCTCACCCAAAAACGTACCCCCTATTGGACAACCGCAGGATATCGTTACAACCGTAATCAACTGGAGATTACAACCCCCCAGAATGTGATTCAAGTGAGTCAAAAACCGAATGATCCCCAACCTCTGGTTTATGGGGGAAGTTTACAACTGCAACCCGATGCTTACGGAACCTACACCCTGGTTAATAACGTGCCATTAGAGACTTATTTACGGGGTGTCGTGCCACATGAAATTGGAGCTTGGCCCCCGGAGGCGTCTATCGAAGCCCAAGCGGTTTTAGCGCGAACCTATGCGTTACGAAATCTGCGACGATTTGAAGCGGATAATTATCATCTCTGTGCTAATACGGACTGTCAAGTGTATAAAGGGTTAACGGAAGTTTATCCCAGTACGGATCAAGCGATTAATGTTACGAGTGGTTTAGTTTTAACCTATAACAATCAATTGACGGATGCGGTGTATTTTTCCACCAGTGGGGGAGTTACTGCTAATTATAATGATATTTGGAATGGGGAACCGCGACCTTATTTACAAGGAATTATTGATGCTCCGAATAAAATTTGGGATTTATCTCAACAAAATTTAGCGTCAGAACCGAATTTTCGACGGTTTATGAATTTGCAAAAGGGATTTAATGAAACCGGAGAATATGATTTTCGCTGGCGAGAAGAAACAACTTTAGAATCCATTGCAGAACAATTGCGGTATTACTTGAAACGGCGCAATCTGCCTGATGCCAATTTTAAAAAAGTTCAAAAAATTGAAATTGTAGAGCGATCGCAAACGGGACGAGTTTTGAAAATGACGGTAACGACAGATCAAGGCGTTTTGGAAATTTCTAAGGATGAAATCCAAAGTGCTTTTTTACCCCCGATTAGCACGTTATTTTATATTGATCCGGTTTACAACCCCAACAAAACCTTGAAAGGTTACGTCTTTGTTGGGGGTGGTTATGGACATGGGGTGGGTATGAGTCAAACGGGTTCTTATCACTTGGCTAAATTGGGATGGTCAAGCGAGGAAATTTTAAACTTTTACTTCCCTGGAACCCAACTACAACCGTTTAATACTGTGATGCAGTTGGGACAATAACAAAAACTCCAAGTTCAACGTTGAAAGATATCAATAACGCTGAACTTGGAATCAAAAACTCATCATTAATATAAATCGTCTTCTTTGTGAGTTTCGATGACGCAATCAGAAGTGGGGTAAGCAACGCAGGTTAAAACATATCCTGCTTTGATTTGGTCATCATCTAAGAAAGACTGATCAGATTGGTCAACTGTACCTGATTCGATCTTACCTGCACAGGTTGAACAAGCACCCGCACGGCAAGAAGACGGTAGTTCTAGCCCCTGTTCTTCTGCAGCTTCTAAAATGTACTCATCATCCGGGACTTCAATGGTTTGATCGCCTTCTGGAGTTTTCAGTGTGACTTTATAAACAGTAGCCATGTAGTGATCCTCTCATAAATTTCGATAAAATTTGAAAAATCTCTTAGGCTTCACCAAAGCGTTCACTCGCCTTTGTTGACATCACAGATTTTTTTCACCCTTTGATATTAAGAGAAAAAGTGAAAGATGTAAAACAGGATTAACCTAAATTGTGAATGGGATTTATTATAATTTTTTATAATTATATCTTAATTGCTTATAGTTCACCTGTTGATGATTGACCCTAGAATTATCTCAGATCAAGGCTCTGAGAAAGGCATGAAGTTAGGTCAGTGGCAGTCCAAACTCTCAATTTTTCTTCCCTAGACCTTGACTTCAGCCTTTCAATTCATTGAAGTCGTTTGCCCATTAGGAGATCAAAGCTTAATGTTGAGTCAGATGGGTCAACCTTAAACTCTGAACCCTAACCCAAGGATTACATTTCACCTTCTTGGTGAGTCAGGATCGTGCAATCAGAAGTCGGTTTAGCAACACAGGTTAAAACCCATCCTTCTTCAATTTGGTCATCATCTAAGAAAGACTGATCAGATTGATCAACTGTACCAGAGACAATCTTACCTGCACAGGTGGAGCAAGCACCAGCACGACAAGAATAGGGCAGATCTATTCCTTCGTCTTCTGCAATATCTAAAATGATTTCATCTTCGGGGACTTGAATCTCGCGGTCGCCATCTGGAGTTTTCAGAGTAACTTTGTAAGTAGCCATGTAGTGATCCTCTCGTGAATTTCGACAAAACTATAAAAATCACTTATGCAAATCAAAAGCGTTAATTAGCCTTCGTTTGCATCGCCGATTTATTTTACCTCTCGATATTAGAAGAAAAAGTGAAGAATGTAAAACCTTGTTAAGCGACCTTTTGAAAGGGATTTATTATAAATTTTTCTAATTACATCTTGATTACTTATATCTAGTCTTTGTGTCCCAGGGAGAAGAGCAGATTAGAGAAACCAGGGGAGAATGGGACAGATGGGGTTTTAGTTGCTGGTTAAGTGGGTGTAGGGTATTAAGTCGGATGAATATTTGAGATCAGGAGTTGGTGATCATGAGTCAATCTTTAGATTTATCTTGGGGTAAGGTTTCTCAACCCCTAGGAGTGGGTATTGTTGGGACAGGATATGCAGCAAAAATGCGAGCAACAGCCTTAAAGGCCGATGAGCGATCGCAACTTGTGGCCATTTCGGGTCATACCTCCGCTTCAACCCTTGCGTTGAGTCAAGAATTTGATGTGACAGTATCGGCATCTTGGACAGATTTAGTCCAACGACCGGATATCGATTTAGTCATGATTTGTACAATTAATCGAGATCATGGCCAGATTGCTCGTCACGCCTTAGAACACGGTAAACACGTCGTTGTCGAATATCCCCTGAGTTTAGATCCCCAGGAAGCAGAATCTTTAATTACCCTCGCCCAAGAGAAAAATAAACTCCTCCATGTTGAACATATTGAACTTTTGGGGGGACTGCACAACGCAATCAAAGCATCCCTAGCAGCTATTGGTCAAGTATTTTATGTTCGCTATGTCACGTTTAACCCCCAACATCCAGCCTCTCGGAAATGGACATATCAACCGTCTTTATTTGGGTTTCCCCTGAGTGGAGCTTTGTCCCGTTTGCATCGGTTTACGGATTTATTTGGAACCGTAGCCAGTGTTAACTGTCAAAATCAATATTGGGAGATTGAACCGGATCTGTACAAAGCTTGTTTATGTCATGCCCAGTTAACCTTTAATAATGGCATCCTGGGAGAATCGGTTTATGGTAAAGGGGAGGTTTTTTGGCAGTCGGAAAATACGTTTACCCTCTATGGAGAACAGGGAACATTAATTTTTACCCCCGAAAAGGGCCAACTGATTCAAAACGATACCATTCAAACCCTTGAAGTTGCTTCTCGTCGGGGATTATTTGTTAAAGATACCCAAATGGTTTTAGATTGTCTCTACCAAGGAACCCCCCTTTATGTAACACCAGAAGCCAGTTTATATAGTCTAAAAGTGGCTGAGGCGGCCCGACAGTCGAGTTTATCCGGGCAAAAATACAATCTAAATCCCTAGAAGATTTTCTCTGTTAGAAGCTGAAATTGATCGGGATATCCTCAAAAATCACATTAAAATCCGTAATTTTAGCTATTCTATCAAAGATGTTTTTCAAGAGTTATGCGATCGCTATTCGCCACAAACGAGGTTAACCGATATGTCCATTAAACCTAGCCAATTAATCATAGCAGGTGGAATCGGGGTGATTGCTGGGGTAACAATTGCTGTGATGGCGGTTCAGTCTCCCTCATCGAAATCGTCCCCAACCCCTCAAACCGAGCCTCCTCGACCTTCTGAACCCCCCATTACCTCCGTTCCTGCATCCGTTCCCAACACATCACCACCATCGGAAACACCTCCGATTGCTATTATTAAACCCCCTGTGGAGGGTTGCAAAATTAGCACAGCCGTTGTCAAAGATCCCGATGCACCGTTGAACGTTCGTTCAACACCGGAAGTAACAGAGGGTAATATTGTTGGTCAATTGAATAATAATACCTTTGTTTTTGTAATTGAAGAAAAAAACGGATGGTTTAAAATTAATAATCCTGTGAGTGGATGGATTGCAAAAAGTCGCACCGAGAGCAGTTGTTCGATAGTGGAAAAAAATATTGAGTTTTTACCCGGTGGGAATGCAGCCTTAGTTCAGGGAAAAATTATTGGGGGAGGAAGTCACAGTTATAAAATTACAGCGATCGCAGGTCAAACTTTAACGATTGAAAATTATAAATCTGTATTCCCAATGGTAATGAGTCCCAATGGTGAATTATTAACAGATAATCTAGGTATTACACCCGATACAAAAGTGTTTTCTAATAAACTTCCCTTAACCGGAGAATATACGTTACAACTAGATTCTAATTATAAAGGGTTTGAATATGAGTTTTTAGTTAAAGTTGAGTAATCTTAGTTATCAAATTCTAAGCAAAGCTCGATCGCTTCTTGAATTCTTTCCATCTTACTTTATTAAATCCAATTCTATTAGGCTTTCTTCCCTTCAACCCAACTCTATCATATCAATTTACAATTTTGTTACTTATAGTATTCAAAATGAGACTTATTGCCTGTAGACTTATTGCCTACAAAAGTTGATGATATTCACGTGAATATAAATTCAAAACAAAATATTAAATATCGCTTTGGTAAAGCCATAAGGCGACGTCGCCGAGAGTTAGACCTATCTCAAGAAGATCTAGCAGAACGCTCAGAACTTCATCGCACCTATATTTCGAGTATAGAGAGAGGTCAGCGAAACCCCTCTTTAGAAAATATTGAAAAGATAGCACAAGCTTTGAGGATTTCTATCTCTGATTTGTTTGCAAAATATAGTATAGAGGAAGAGAAGGAAACGGATGAGTAAGGAACATTGGTTTTTAAAACAAGAAACAGAGAAGGATACGAAATATACAATTAAAGGTAGTGAGGTTTACCAAACACTATATCCACAAATTAAAGATAAGATTGATAAAAATGAATCAGTTATTGATATTCTCACTTGGATAGAGGCAGAAGTAAAAACAGCTTATAATGAAGCTTATAAAGGTTCTGAAATCGAGCTAACCCAAGGTGCACTGAATAATTGTAGAGGTCAATGGAATGAATTCTTAATTACTAGCTTTTTAGCTGAAATTGCTATAGATTTCTATTCAACTCATAAACTCTATTTTGTACCTTTTCGCTTAGCACGTTCTGGGGAAACTAATAAAACTGTTAAGAAACCGAAATCACAAAAAAAGGGAACGAGTCAGGAAACTGTATCAACTGAGGAAACTGTATCATCAGAAGCAGCATCCAAGTTTTTAGCACTCTTTCATAAAGATGAATTTAAAGAGAACAAAGGCTTACACCATAAGCTGTTAAGCATCTAAATAGGGTATAATGAAAAACCAAGTTTAGAAAAATCAATCAAAAGATGCCTGCTAAAAATCATTTAAATGAAAAGCAAGTAGAGAAACTACAGAAAAGATTGAAAGAGGAAGAAAATGGACAAATCCGAGAAAGAATCTTGATTTTATTATTGCTAAATGATGGTAAAAAGCAAAGTGAAATTGCCAAGTTTTTGGGCTGCTCATTAAACAAAGTATGTTATTGGTGTGTACATGGAGACCCTGACAAATTAGAAAGCCTAAAAGATGAAAGAATGAAAGGAAATTATAGAAAAGCCACAGACAAATATATAGAGATATTATTAGAAACAGTAGAAAAAGAACCGGAAGAATTAGGATATGAATTTGGGAGATGGACAGGAGAAAGATTGGCAACTTATTTAGAACAAATCACAGGAATCAAATTAAGTAGTTCACAAGTGAGAAAGATATTAAAGGAAAAAAAGTATGTTTATTTGTGGGCAAAGTATAGCTTAGAAGAGAAAAGAGATCCAGAAAAAAGAAAATTATTTAAAGATAAAATAGAAGAATATTTGAAAATAGCAAAAGAAAGTCCAGAACAATTACAGGTATGGTTTTGGGATGAAAGTGGATTTAATTTAAGAGTGATAAAAAGAAAGAATTGGTGTAAAAAAGGGAAGAGGAAACAGATTAGAGGAGACAGGAGGAAAGGAAGAGTTAATGTGATGGGAGGATTGAGGTACTCGGATAAAAAAAGATTTGTAGAATTTCTGGATAAAGGAAATGCAGATAATTTTTATCAAGTGTTAAAAAGTTTTTATCAAGAGCTAATTTATGAATGGGTATTAGCGGGAAATCAAGCAGAAGAATTTGTAGAAAAAGGAGCTAAGATCCTGATTATTCTTGACAATGCAAGTTTTCACAAAAAAGAAGAGTACCTAGAAAAAATTAAAGCAGAAATGCCGAATGTCTATTTAGAATTTCTTCCAGCATATAGTCCAGATTATAATTTAATTGAATTAGTCTGGCATTCAGCTAAAGAATATATAGCTCATCGACTCTTTAAATCAGTTGATGAGCTAGAGTGTTTATTACATCAGCTTTTAAATGAAGGACAGTTATCTATTAAATGGGGACGTAAACTTAAAAACAAAGGTAATGCTATAATCACAGTTTAAATACACAACAGCTTAGGAACTTTATAGGTTAAATATTTTTGGCTTAGAAAATCTAAAATCGTTTCAGCGATACCTCTAGCTGCTAAATAAGGAACACCATTACCAATCGTTTTAAACATACTACTGAGACTCATTTTAGAAGGTAATACAAATTCTTTAGGTAAAGATTGTATTGCCAGTGCTTCTGCTGCTGAAATACGGCGAATTTTATAGGGATGGAGATGAACTTCATTATTACCATAACAAGCGGTTGGAGAATAACGCCATCGATGAAGACGTTTATAGGATTTTTTGCAATCATCTCCTTCAGGAATGATACTAAACTTAGCTAAACCTGCTCTGGGTTTAAAATAGTGTTCTGCGTTAGGATGAAAAACAACATTATTTTTTCTAAACCAATATTCAACCGTTAATTCTTCAGGAATACCCGGAGGACAATCTAAAACAGAATTTTCTACAAATGAATCTAATTTAGGCCAGGAATAAGAGAAAACCTGATCTCTAGGATAGATAATATGTGGTTTCCACGGGAATAAGCCATCAGGAATTACTGAACTATAACAGCTATCAAAACCTATATTATTGAGTAATGATTCTTGAAAACCAATTAAGATCAGTCGATCTCGATCTTGGGGAACTCCATATTCAATGGCATTAATTAAACGTTCGGTCAAACGATAATTATTGAACGTAAGTTTTCGCTTCATTTCTTCATAAAACATTCGGTGTTTTTTCGTAGACCATAACCCCTTAACATTCTCAAAAACAAAAAAATCGGGTCGCTGCTGACAAATTAACTCAACGTAACACGCTGTCAATTTTCCTTGATCACCATTTTTACCTCGATTTTTCCCCCCTACAGAAAAATCAGGACAGGGAGGGCCAGCAATAAAACCAATTAAATCTGAAGTTTGGCGAGTTTGTTTAACTAAAACTTGTAAATGCTCTTTTCGATTTCCTTCTGTTAAGTTAATAATATCATCCTCAAAATATCCATATTCGGGTTCAGGAATTCCTAAGATTTGTCGAGAGTAACAATAAGCCTCTAAAAATGGCGGGTAAATTTCATTAACAAAAGCAACATTAAAGCCACTATGTTCAAACCCTAAATCTAAAAAACCTGCGCCAGAAAAAAAAGAAAATAATTGAATATTCTTAGAATTCATTATATTTAATGTAAAATTTATTAAAGATATTAAACTTTTTATATGGAATTATATTTTGGTTCACTCCCACTGCATAAAAAGGGCGATCGCATTCAATCACCCCCTTCATTATACTAATCGATTGTCTAAAGCGATTAAACCTTTGCGTCTTCCTTAACTAACTTATCCCAACCTAAATCCTTGAGACTGTTATTGCGACGTAACGGACGAGTGACTAACTCCAGAATATCCCGTGCGTTCGTGAACCCGTGAGTTTGAGCAAAGGTAAACTCCACTGACCATTTCGTATTAATACCCCGTGCTTCTAAGGGGTTGGCGTGAGCCATTCCGGTAATGACTAAATCCGGTTTTAACTCATAAATTCGTTGAATTTGATTGTAATTATCCGGTTTTTCCACAATTCTCGGTAACGGAACACCCATCTCCTGACAGGTTTTTTCTAATAGTTTTAACTCCGCTTCTTGATAACGTTTATCCATGTAAGGAATCCCAATTTCTGGGCAAGTCATCCCGCAACGAATTAAAAATCTTGCTAAGGAAACTTCTAATAAATTATCCCCCATGAAAAACACAGATTTACCCCGAATTAACTGGATATAATCTTCTAACCCTGCCCAAATTTGCGCTTCTCGTTCCTCTAAACCCTTGGGTTGAATATTAAAAACAGAACAAATTTTTTCAATCCAAGCACGGGTTCCATCGGGGCCAATAGGGAACGGTGCACCAATTAATTTACACTTACGACGCCGCATTAAAGTGGTAGCCGTCCGAGATAAAAACGGATTAACACCAGCCACATAATACCCTTCTTCTAACACAGGTAATTCAGTATAACGTTTGGCAGGTAACCACCCCGAAACTTTAATCCCTTGTTTCTTCAATTCTAAGGTTAAATTGGTAACAACCGGATCAGGTAAAGACCCAAATAAAACTAAGGGTGGATGGTCAGCATATTCCGATTCTTCTTGAACCACATCTTCTTTTTTCTTGCCAAAATGCAATAACTTTTGAATTGCATTCCGTTCATGTTTTTCTGTTTCTGCCACTGGAGCTTTATCAGGACAACGGACTGCCATTGCGGCTAATACCGTATCTTCCCCTTGAGTAAAGGCATAATCTAAGCCATTAGCCCGTGCAACCACAATCGGAATTCCCAGTTCTGCTTCTAATTTCGGCGCTAATCCTTCCAAATCCATTTTAATAATTTCAGTGGTGCAAGTGCCGATCCAAACAATTACACTGGGATTGCGATCGCGTTTAATTTGTAAACACAACCGCTTTAATTCATCATAATCATTGAGTTTAGCGGAAATATCCCCTTCTTCTAATTCTGCCATGGCATAACGGGGTTCAGCAAAAATCATCACCCCCATTGCATTTTGCAGGAAATAGCCACAGGTTTTTGTGCCAATTACCAAAAAGAAACTATCTTCAATTTTTTGGTATAACCAAGCGACACAACTAATCGGACAAAAGGTGTGATAATTTCCAGTTTCACACTCAAAGGTTAACCCTTCCGGTTGTGGTTGAGCAACGGTCATAATTTTTTCCTCTTAATCGAATGTTAGTTAATCAAAATTAGACAAGAGTATCCATGACTTAAAATCCTGCGGATTCAAAGTCCAACCTCGATTAAGAATTAGGGAAACTAAACCAGGAAATTATTTAAAATCTGACAGGGAAATTTCGTCATCATCTGAAGAACCGGTTAATCCGTCGATATCAATATCGTCCATATCTCCAGTTGTTAAATCACCCATATCGTCGAGATTAAAATCCCCTAAATCATCGGATGAAAAATCATCATCCCCTAATCCTAAATCGTCTAAATTATCTCCGGTATCGAGATCCAGGCCATCGGAAGAGTTATCTTCCCCCAATCCTAAATCACCCAGATCATCATCCAGACTTGAATCTGTATCTCCTAATTCCAACCCTCCTAAATCATCAGAACCAAGGTCGTCAGCTTCTAGGCTGATTTCTCCATCCAAGTCATCTGCCGCCAAAACTTCCGACTCTAAGCTTAGATCGTCCATCCCATCTGAACCCAGATCATCGGAGGATTCCAAACCAAAATCGATATCATCGCTTGTCTCCGTGTCTTCACCCAGTTCCGTATTAACGTTGTCGTCCCAGACATCAGATTCGGTATCAATGTCTAATTCAGCCGATTCCGTTTGCGAATCTAAGCTCAAATCGAAATCATCGGATGTCATCTCATCGGAGTCTAAACCCATGTCTAGGTCATCAGCACCCATCTCATCGGAGTCTAAACCCATGTCCAGGTCATCAGCACCCATCTCATCGGAATCTAAGCCCATGTCTAGGTCATCAGCACCCATCTCATCGGAATCTAAACCCATGTCTAGGTCATCAGCACCCATCTCATCGGAATCTAAACCCATGTCCAGGTCATCAGCACCCATCTCATCGGAATCTAAGCCCATGTCTAGGTCATCAGCACCGACGGCTTCTGATTCATCCTCCAACCCTAGATCAAAGTCTTCCTCGGCTACGCTAGCCGTCTCTGTGTCGATATCTAAATCCAGATCCCCATCGACATCAGTGTCCTCCATTGCCTCTGCATCCAGATCATCCATTCCGAAATCATCATCCATGCCGGAATCATCCAGGCCCATCTCATCGATGGTGATTTCTTCTTCGGTATCAAGCTCGAGTTCATCGGAGTCATCCAGGGTATCGGCAATCACCGCAGCCCCTCCAACAACAGCGGCAGCACTGGCAACGGCCACGGCAGCACCCGCTATATTGGGTTGTTCTACCAGAGTCACTTCCTCCTCTAAATTCAGTGTCTCTGGAGGGGCCGGAGGAACCGGAGTTGGCGTTGGAACAACTACCGTTGGAGATTCTCCTGGGGTAGGCCTAATGCCCAACGCTATATCGGGATCAAAATTCAGCCCTAAAACATCAATCAGTTTTTCAGGATCTGGATTGAGTTTAGAAAAGGGCAACATGAGTTGGGCTGCCTCTGGGTCAAGCGCGTTGATCGTTCCCAAAATGAGGGAGGAGGCGGGTCTTCGACCCCCATCGGGGGTCGGTATTGAATTCAAATCCATTTGCAGTACCAGCCACTCTCGATTGGCTTGGTAATATTGCAACCACTTATCTTTAAGCGCGGTGGTAAAGTCTTTGAAGAAAGCCATAACCTCTATATCCTCATCCTGAGATAGCTAGACATATTAAACCATCATCAGGTCTAGCTCATCTTCCTGACTTTGAACAAGGGGTTGAGTCGGATTTAGATAAAAATCTGATAACAAGGTGAATAAATCCCGATCTGGCGCGTCTTGAGGAACTACTCCTTCGGGTTGTGACAGCAGTTGATCGGCAATATTCAGATAATAATCACAAACGTAGTTGAGGGATGGATCACTTTCGGCCATCTCAAACAAGGTTTTTCCTTTAACGCGGGACACCCGAATGTCCTCGATTAAGGGTAATACCTCTAAAACAGGCATGGGAACAGATTCAATATATTTTTCAATCAGATCCCGTTTAGAGGTGCGATTTCCGATTAATCCTGCTAATCGTAAAGGGTGAGTCCGGGATTTTTCGCGGACTGAGGCGGCGATGCGGTTGGCCGCAAATAGGGCATCAAAGCCATTATCGGTGACAATGACGCAATAGTCGGCATAGTTGAGGGGGGCAGCAAACCCACCACAAACCACGTCCCCTAAAACGTCAAACAGAATCACATCGTATTCGTCAAAGGCGTTGAGTTCTTTGAGGAGTTTGACGGTTTCTCCCACAACGTAACCGCCACATCCTGCGCCTGCTGGAGGGCCACCCGCTTCTACGCAATCGACACCCCCATAGCCTTTATAAATCACGTCTTCTGGCCAAATATCTTCGTAATGAAAGTCTTTTTCTTGCAAGGTATCAATAATCGTGGGGATTAAAAATCCTGTGAGGGTAAAGGTGCTGTCGTGTTTGGGATCGCAGCCAATTTGCAGGACTTTTTTACCTCGTTTGGCTAAAGCGGCTGAGATATTACAGCTTGTGGTTGATTTACCAATTCCGCCTTTACCGTAGACTGCTAATTTCACGCTGGCTTCTCCTTAATCGGTTTTTATTAAAAACTGTTGACGGTTGACTGCTGGAGCAGTGGGTTTTCTGGTTCGATACAGCCATTATTGGCATAACTACCCCAGAAAATAAAGGGGCAAGTTTAATGGATAGGGCTATAAACTCAAGCTTTCTAGTTTATTAAAGATTTATTTTAATTTAATCAACCCAGAATCAGCTTCAAGCTTTCTTTTAAAAAAAATTATTATTTTATATAACAATTTTTATAAAAATGGTTACAATAAGCAAAAAAATAAAATAGAAGTGTCTGCAACGGTAAAAAAGTTACCCCCACTGATCACCCCAGATCAAAGAGAGTTAGGAGTCTTGACCAAGGGTTTCCCTGGGTAAAATTTTGATGAATATTAAATCTTTCGGGTGTAATTGAGGAGTTTTTTCAAAAAAACACTAAGCAATTGTACGGATTATTTTCAGGAAAAACCCTTAAAAATCTTAGGATCAAAACCAACCGAGTTAAATATTAATTTTTGCAAAATTCTCTCAATCATAGTCAAAAGTGAAAAGTGAAAAGTGGAACGGGCGTCCCGCCCGTCAAAAGTCTTCAAAAGTCAAAAGTTTCAGGAAAACAGGCAAGATGCCTGTTCCACGAGATGAGCGATCGCCAATCAGTTAAAATTAAAATCAAGACTGATAATGCTGATAGCCATGAAGATTTTACAAGACTATACGATTGTTACCCGTCCTGATGATAACGGAACGTTTGTTGCTTATGTTCCAGCAATTTTGGGTTGTCATGCTTGGGGAAAAAGCTCACAAGAAGCTTTATCTGAATTAGTTTATGTTTTTGAAATGATTCAGGAAGAATATCAAGACAAAGGAGAGACATTACCGGAAGATGTTGAGTTGGTGGTTGCTAATGCCAGCTAAAGTTAAAGAGTTAGAAAAAGTTGCCCGAATATTAGGGTTTGAAAAAGTTAGACAGAAAGGAAGTCATGCTCGTTGGCAACATCCAGATGGACGAGCAACAACAATCCCGATTCATGGGAATGCTGAAATAGGTGGTTGGCTGTTGTCCCAAATTTTGAAGCAAATGGGAATTACTGAAACAGAATTTAATCAATTTAGAAAGTAGCTTAATCATCTGATAACTAAGTTAGGGCGGGAAAACCCCTCCCCTACTGGGATTAAGGGGTATAAGTAACACCAAAATAAATTCCATCATCTTGAATATTATTGCCTCGATCATCGATACCAATGAGGGGAAGACCATAATCAAGGCGGAGATTTAACCCGGAAACTGGTTGCCAAATTACGCCTAATCCTGCACCTGCTAAAAAGGTTTTACCAATAATCCGGTTGGGATTTCTGTCATTGTTCCAAACCCCACCAAAATCAATAAAGGGCGCTAGTTGAAATACAGGTTCAGAGTCTTGATTTCGATCTAGGGTAATTCGATCTTCGAGGGAAATCCGAAAGCCATTATCTCCAGCCCGGACGTTTTGACGATATCCTCTTAAAGATAAAGCTCCTCCAATCACAAATTGCTGGGAAGGAAATAACGGATCAGCCGATAGTTGAATATCGCCTTGAGCAATTAATAAATTATCTTCCCCTAGTCGTTGTACCCGTTGGACTTGACCTAACCAACTCAAAAAGGAAGCATTGGGTGTGCCGACATCCGTAGTGCCGAGAATATCTAAACCCAGGTTAAATTGCGATCGCAAAGCCCAAGCCCCTTCCGTATCTCGAATCACATAATCTTGTCCAAACTTCAAAACACTGGTGCGCGTATACCCATTACTATCTGGCCCGGATGCAAAAGGTTCTCCGTTATTATCTAAAAGGGTTTGACTATCTTGATACGCAAAGCCAAAAGATAAAGCTAATTCAGCGATGGGGTTACGGATAATTGGCTGACGATAACTGATTTCATAGCGTTGAGATTTTCCTTCAATATTCAACGCATCAAAGGGATCTTGAATAATGCGGTTTTGGTAAGGTTGGACTCGCAATTGTATAGTTCCGTTCATGGGGTTGATGGGAATGCTATACAAGGCGTCGATAATATCCGATTCACCATCCGCAATTAAACGAGTCGTATTGTAGGATAGTCCCAGAAAGTCTCCCCGACCTGTTAGGTTAAGATGACGCACACTAATTCCCATGCGTTCAGAACCGATGCTTGGGGGGGAATAGTTATCAATATTGAGACTCACCCCGAAAGGCGGTGCTTCTACCACTCGAACAATCAGAATACTTTGGCCTTCTTGGGTTCCCGCCCTTAAACTAGCTTCTACACTTTCAAATAAGGGATTAATGCGTAACAGTCGCAATTGATCTTCTAAGGAGGCCGTACTCAGGGGTTTTTCCGCGCCTAAACGAATGCGACTGGTGATATAGGACGGATGGAGGCGTTTGATTCCTTCAACTTCAATATTTTCTAAAGTTCCTTCAATGACCTGAATCTCGACAATGCCATTGTTAATCGTTTGTTCAGGAACAATTGCCCTAGAGGTAATGTAACCTCGTTCTAAATAAATCGCTGTAATTTTATCGGCGAGTTCCCGTAGTTCCGTCAGAGTCACAGAACGATTTTCTAGGGGGGTAACTAAGGTTTGAAGTTCCTCTGAAGTGAGAATTGTGCTACCTGTAACGTTAATTTTTTGAACGGGAATGGGGGTTTCATCTGTGGGTGGGTTCGGCGTTGGGCTAGGAGTGGGAGTGGGTTGTAACTCTGGGTTATTGGGGGGTTCCGGTTTAGGCGGAATAGGAGGTCGTGGTAAAAATCGATCTTTGTTGGGATCGGGTTGGGGAACTTGGGGCGGAATATTAATTGATCCGCCTTGGGCCAAAGTCGGACAATTTTGGCGATCGCACAACTCCCCAGTCGCAGCAAAGGAACGAGTTTGAGAAAGACCTTGACGAGAAAATAGGGATAAAACCAGCAATAGGGTACTGGTTAAAATCACTCCACACTGACGAAAATGAATCAGATTTTCACTCCTACCCATAAAATGCCTACTTTTGGTGAACGATGGGGTTGGTGGCTAACTAGGTTAAGTTTAGTTTAGATTAGAAAACAGGCAACAGTGAATAGGAGCGGAATTGAATACGGTCGAGATTAATGCAGACAACCCCCAAAAAATCGGGTTTCTGAAAAAAATATCTTGATTTTTCTCTCTAAAATTAGAGTCAAAAACTCGGTTTTTAGAGAGGGACTGAATTAATTGATTTGAATTTTTAAAATAGGCGCATCAAGAATTGTCTGAGCTTTATTTTTTTCATTTTGAGTTTCTTTTAAAGCCGGATCAAAACCAATAGATTGTAAGAGTTGATTCCATTGATTTTTAATCGCTACATCTCTGGATTGTTCTAATCGTAAGCTGGCTAAAGTTGCCATTGTTTCATACCAAAGCCCCTGTTGAACATAGATTTTAAGCTTTTCTAAGGGATCTTGAGTTTGTTCTAATTGACGTTTTTGCTCATTCGTTAAAGTGGCTGAATTAATCCATCCACTTACAAGAATATCTTTTGAAGAATCACTGACATCACATTTAATAGTCAGATACCAGCGATAATTTTTATCGTCTTCTAAAGTAATAAATTTAGAGTTAGGAGACCATTGAATTCCCACAATTCCAGGGCGATCAATATTGAGGGTAAAGGTGGTTTTATATAGGGTTTTATCGATTTCATCGGTAATTTCAAATTCAGTTACCTTTTGATCGAGTGTCCCTGGAATATAAAGAAAAAAGGCAGGTTGTTTTGACGCTGTGCGCCCCATTGTAGACTCTGGGATTAAGGCAGTCACTGGACTGGGACAATCTCCACCCCGAGTTCCGCCCCCTTCCCGACGCCCCGGTACACCCCGTTGAGGTGGGGTAAAGGCATTCCAATTCGTAAAGGGTGAATGACCCGTGGGCGAGGAGGGTTCAGAGTTCTGAGCCTTGTCCCCCTGTCTAGGAGTGATTCCCTGCTGTTCATCTCCCCCAAGAGGAGGTAAAGATGCTGAATGGGCGATGGGTACAATTAAACTATTGCCCAAAATGATTTGCAACAGTAACGTTAGTCCAAGTGTTGCACGGTGGAGGAAAAACATTGGCCTAGCCATAATCAATGAAGCTCACCGATTAGCAGAGTAGCATTTCTTGACAGAACTATTGTATCCAATGTTCCTGCGAAAGTTGTCAAAATCTGTGCTTAATCTTAAATGTTTGAGGCGAAATCGGATTTGAGGAAACGGTTGGTTTTGTTTCCGATGGTTAATCTGAAGTTTGACCTCATACACGCACTAAAGATCGTTATTTTATCACCATGACAATTTCTATGAATCTTAACTCACCAACTTTGGGGCAAAATACGGGTTTTAAACCCCGGACAATTCGACCGATGGGGGTTTCTGCTTTATATGGGTTAATTGGGGTAGGAAATTCCTTATTTGCCGTTGATACCTTACGCGGATTTTTACTTAAAATTGACCCCAAAACCGATAATGCAACGGTGGTTAATCCTGATTTAACGTTAGCATTTAGAGATGTTACAGGGTTAGCGGTCTGGGAAAATACCCTTTGGTTTACTCGCGGTCGAGAAGTTTATTATTGTCCCCAAGTGATTGCAGGGAATTCTATTGTTAATCTTGAGCCTCTATTGTTTCTGGAATTACCTTATGCTGTCACCGGAATTGCGGTTTGGGAATCTACCCTTTATTTAGCTTGTGATCGACTGGCTTCTATCTTAGTTTATAGTCGCAATACCCGACAGGAAATTACGCGCTTCCATTCCCCAGGAATTGGAGTAGAAAATCTCACGATTAAAAATGAGGAATTATGGGTTTGTGATCGAGAAGAACAAACGGTATATTGTTTAGAACGGGGAACGGGAGAAACGCGATTTAGTGTGTTAACACCGTTTGAATCTCCCACGGGATTAACCTTTTATACTGATCCTGAAACGGGTGAGGAAGTTCTTTATGTTGCCTATGCTGGGGATGAGCTTTATATTCGAGATAATCCCAGTTCCTATGAACAATTTCAATTAGCAAAACGCGATCGCACGTTTATCCATCCTCTCTATTTTCATTATAACGAATCCGAGCATTATGCTACATCTAATGGCTATTTGATCGAAATGTCTTATGTAGAAGAGTTAGAACCGTTAGATGCCGTTTACATTGAAGATTTAGAATGGCGAATTGCTTTACCGTCTAATACGAAACGGCAAAAAGTTGTGGAAGTGTCTTATATTGGGATTCCCTTTAGGGAAGAAATTGAAGAGGGGGAAAAAGTCGCGGTTTTCAGATTTAATCCGTTAACTTCAACAGAACGTTTAATTTTTGGTTGGAAAGCGTTGTTAGAAGTTAGAAGTATTAAATATCAAATTAATCCTCGTCAGGTGGAAAATATTCCTCGTTTGTCACCGGATTTTCCCCAAAAATATTTAGTTGATGATGATCATTTAGCCATGAATACGGCTATTGTTCAAGAAGCCGCCCAAGCTGCGATTCGCAATGAAACTAATTTTTTACGGCAACTTTTAAGTATTCGCAATTATGTTTATGATCAGTTATCCTATAGTCTGACTTCTAAGATTGAAAATCCTGATGTGGTTTTGAAGCGAGGGATTGGTTCCTGTGGGGAATATGTAGGAGTTTTATTAGCTTTAGCCCGATTAAATGGCATTGCTTGCCGCACCATTGGACGGTATAAATGTCCGCAGTTTGCTGACCGTCGAGGGGTTTCTTTAGAACCTGAATATAATCATGTTTGGTTGGAATTTTATATTCCGGGTTTCGGTTGGGTTCCCATGGAATCTAACCCGGATGATATTCAAGAAGGGGGGCCCTATCCGTTGCGGTTTTTTATGGGTTTAGCTTGGTATCATATTGAAATTGGCAAAGGAATCCGCTTTCAACGATTAACCAATCAAGGGGTTGATGTTGACCGAGAAAAAGTCTCTGTGGGTACTTTAGCAATTAATCATGTTCGGTTTACTATTTTAGATGAGTTACCTGCGGTTTAAACAGTACAAACTCGGTTTCTCGGTTGTAGAAGGGGTGATGATCAATGAATTGATGTCATCTCTCCTACCTTTTCAATTAAAATGGATAAAAACTGCTTTTTGAATTGACCTATGGAAGTTTTACAACAGTTGACAATTGTTGATATTTTGGTATTGGTTGCTTTCTCTCTGCTGATTATTTTTACGGGGGGTGTAATTTATTTAACTCTCGCAGAATGGCGCGATCGCAGACGCAGAGAAGAAGAAAAACGTCTACGGTAAGTCAGTTATCAGTAGAGACGTGCCATGGCACGTCTGTACCAGTTATCAGTTATCAGTTCTATATTTTAATGAAATAAATGAATATTAAAATACAAGATTGCTAAATAACTAATCAGCCAAGCCCCTAAACTTAATTTAATCGTAGTATCTTGAATTAAAATGCGGCTGGGTTCTTCTCCTTCAGCTAAAACTGTAACTAACCATTTATAGTGCATTACGGCATAATAAACAATCGGGACGGTAATGACTAAAGAAGGATTTTTACCCGATGTTATTGTAAATAAAGCATAACACATAATGGTCATTGTTGCTGTGCTATTGAGAAGAGAATCTAAATAAGGTAAGGTGTATTGAGAGAGAACTGGACGTTGTTGGTTTTTTCTTCCTCGTTGATAAAATAAGTGCAAATAAGAGCGTTCTAACGGTGCTGATTTTTCATGTTCTGGAGGTATATTTTCAGACTCTAAACTGTCTTGATGGTTTTGAAAATGCAAGAGAGATAAAAGTTCAGAACGTCGCTTAGAAAACCCTAAAAATAGAGTTAGAAAAAAGGTACATAAAACAATCCAAGCCGTTGGCATATCTCCTAACGCATAGATTCCTGCTAATAGCCTTAACACAAACCCAAAGGCAATGCAATTCACATCAAATAAAGCTATATTTTTAAGTCTGAGAGAATAAGCAATATTATTAATGGCGTAAAGTAAAACACAAATTAATGTGGGAATTCCTAACGAATAAGCACCTAAAAACGAAAGCGTTGCTAAACAAAATGCGATCGCTAACCCCAGTTTAACTGAAACTTGACCACTCGCAAGGGGACGATACTTTTTTTTCGGATGCAGGCGATCGCGTTCTCGATCTTGAATATCATTAAAAATATAAATGGCTGATGCCATTGCTGAGAAGAAAATTACCGTTAATCCTGATAGCAAAATGCTCTGGGGTTGTAATAGTCTACCACCAAACAAAAGTCCGGCTAAACAGAATAAATTTTTTGTCCATTGGTGGGGACGAAGAAGTTTGATTAGGGGGGGAAGGGTTTTAGATTGAGTCGATACAAATAAAGGATCAGTGGTATCAGAAATTGTCTCTAATACAGAAGTAGAATCACCTGAATAATAATCTTGATTTGCTGGTTTCATGAATCCTTTAACTCCTCACAGCTTACTTTAATGGTTTTTTATTTCAACGAGACATAATAACAATTCCAGCCACAATCAAGCTTAATCCTATCATTTGATTGATTCCAAACCGTTCTCCTAAAAATAAACTTCCCATGAATGCAACTAAGCTAAAACCAATAGCAGCAAAGACAGGATAAGCAATGGAAACGGGTAAGCGATCTAAGGCTTTAGCAAAGACAATTAAGTTAATTCCATAGACGAGGATTGCTGCAATAAACCAAGGAGATAATAATAGAGTCAGTAAACTTGGATCGGGGGCTTCTAGTCGGGATTTTTTTAGTAATAAATTGCCAATTCCCGTGTTCATAGCCGCAATTAAAACTAAACTCCATGAAATCCAATTAGCTGAGTTAATATTGTTCACGATTTGTTATTCAAATAGCTAAGTTAATCATTGTTAAAAATTAGTTTAGGAGAGTTGTTTTAACACCCAAAGTAATTTTTCTTTGACGGGGCGACGATGGGCTGAACCTGCTTTTTCCGCTTGCAGTTGATTATAGTTCTTTTGGAACCAATCATAACTTTCTCGGAACATTTCATCATTAGAATATTTGGGTTTCCAGCCGAGTTTTAGCAGAGGATCAACATCAAAATAAAATTCTTTGTGATAGGTTAAATAATGCCAAGGGGCGAGAGGACTTAACCCCATCCAGTCTAATAGTTGTAAAGTTCCAATTGTTAGTCCAGTGGGTAAACTTTTAACTTGAGATTTTGTTCCTGCATATTCAATTAAATGTTCTAATCCTTCTCGTAACGTGCCAAAACGATCGGTTCCGACATTATAGATTCCGGGTTGACCTAAATCAAGAGCAAGAAGATAGGCATCCATCAAATCATGAGCATGAACAAACTGAAATTTAACGTTACCACTTCCAATCACATAAACATTCTTTCCTTCTTGAATCCATTCAAATAATATCTGAAAAATCCCTAATCTTCCTTCGCCTAAAATAGTTCGGGGACGAATCACAATTAAGGGTAAACCACCTTGATCACAAATCTCTCTAACCGCTAATTCTCCAGCTAATTTTGCCCGTCCATAAATCTCAACAGCTTTTGTCGGGGTATCGTTGGTAATCGGACATTCAGCCTCTCCAAATAAAGCACTAGAACTCATGTGAATAAAACTTTTGACTCCGGCTTTTACGGCTTCTTCGGCGGCGATTTTGCTTCCTTCAACGTTGACCTCCCAGAATTTATTACCGGATTTTGTTAAGGGAACTAAAGCCACATTATGATGAACAATATCAATTCCTTCCATCGCTTTTGCAACCCCAGTGCGATCGCAAATATCACAGTTAATAAATTCAATTTCTGGGGGACGGGTCGGATCTTCCCAAATATCTAAAATTTTAACGTCTTCTCCCCGTTCATATAATCGACGCGCAATTAAATTTCCTAAAAACCCTGATCCCCCCGTAATTAAGTGCTTCATAAAGTTCTGTTTGTCCTCAACACCATTTGTTTTTTCGTATCATAAACGAAAGTTACCCATTCGTAAAGGTTAAACTCTAGGAACTTGATTAAAATAGTAAGTCGATACTAAGTTTATTTTTTTAGGTTGACAATTTAGAAGAAACCTTCCATACATAAAATCTAATTAAATCATACACTAAAGCCCCCCACTCGTAAACTAAATTAGCGGGCAAATAATGATAAAATAAAAGACGAAATGGCATTCTTCGATAGGCGAGTTCAGGATAAGAAGTAATAACTTCTTGGACGTTATAGCCACAGAGTTTAAACATTAACTGACTTCGTAAAGCATGGGGTTTATTACAATATAAAATAACATCATCTAATGGCCATTTTTCTTGCTGTTCTAACCATTTTCTTAATAATCTAGCATTATCAAAAGTATCCAAATAGGGACGATCTTTAACATTCTCAGGAACAATAACTTGGAGTTCAGGACGATAATGTAAAAGATATTTTGCAGCACACTGTTCTTCTGATTCAGGACAATCAAAGGAATTACCCGGAGAAATAAAGACTTTTTCCTCAACAGAAACCTGCTTTAAAACTTGTTGTAAAACTGCTTCAAAATAATTGGATAAAAAGTAGTATTGGGCGAAATCTTCCCGATAAACTAATCCTTCTGTTACGACAATATGGCTAACCATGATTAATCTAATCCTCCATAATTTTCAAAAATCCAGGTTAAGCTTCTTCGCATTCCTTCTTCTAAGGAAATTGTAGGGTGATACCCTAATTCTCGTTGAGCTTTAGCCACAGAACAAGCAATGGTTTTATTCATTTCTGAGAGAACATGAATTTTTTGATGATAGAATCCTAGAGCTTGTAATGTTCCATCTACCACGAAAGCAACTTCACTGGCTAATCCCGGTAATTTTAAGCGTTTATGGCTACAAGATTGGTTAAATTCTGTTTCTAATAATCGTTCAATGGTATCAATAATTTCATTCATAGAGTAGGGACGTTCATCGGCTATCCAATAAATTTCTCCATTGGCTTTTTCAGTAATTGCGGCTAATAATAATCCTTGACAAAGATTATCGACATAAGCCATTGACCGGAGATTATTCCCATCTCCAACAATCGGCCCTTTTCCATCTCGAATCATTTTAAAAAAGAGGGTTTGGCGTTGAGGTTGATGGAGGCCATAAAACCAAGGAGGACGGATAACAACGGTTTCAATTTCTCCCTGTTGCTGATAGTTTTTAACTTCTAATTCCATCAGCATTTTTGAACGTCCATAGTTCATATAGGGATGATAGGGAGAGATTTCATCGAATAAATGATCAGGATGGGGATTACAACCACAGGGAGAATTGGAAGAGACAATAATCGCTCGTTTTACACCTCTACAAATGGCAGAATTTAATAGATTTTTAGTTCCTTCTACATTAATTTGATAAAAGTCTGATACTTTTTGCGGGTGAATAATTCCAGCCGTATGAAATAAAATAGCATTTTCGGCATTTTCACAAAAGCGATCGCAATCTTGGGGGTTTCTTAAGTCCCCTTGATAAACTTCAATTTGATCTGAGATCTTTTGCAATAGGGTTATATCTTGATTGGGTAAAATTAAACACCGAATTTTCAAGTTATTTTGAGGTTGATTTAAGGGTTCAAAATCGGGTAATCCTTTAACCAAAGATTCGACTAAACGAATCCCTAACCATCCTAATGCACCTGTTACTAAAATAAGGTTAGTTTTTAATTCCATAACTTTATTATTCTTTATTATGGTTATAGTTTAGCATTAATTAGGGATATAAGAGCTAAAAAAAGTAATTTTTTCTAAATTTTATTTAAGAATTTTAGCGCATTTCGACGAGCGATCGCCATAATTGAACCTTGAGGATTGACCCCTGGTGCGGTACACAGTAAACTAGCATCAGCAATATATAAATTATTGAATCCATGAACTTTTCCAAAGGAATTAACGGCACATTTTTGTAAATTTTCTCCCATTGGACAGGAGGAAAAAACATGAACGGTCATTAGATTTGTTTGTTTTATCGGCAATTGTTCTGCTATTGTAGTTAAATCTTGGGGATGGGTCAAGGGAGAAGTATTAGAAATACTAGGATAGAGAATTTTAGCATCCGCTTCAAACAATAATAACGCTAATTTTTGTAAGGCTTCTGATAAATCTTTTAAATCTTGAGAAGTTAGTTTATAGCGAACTAAAGGATCATTATAAAAGGGAATATTTCTGACTGTCCCAAAACTTTCCCCAGTAATCATAGCATAATAAATTGCCATGTTTTGCCAATGTTTTTTAACGGTTTCTGTATATTGAGGATGGTCAGTCATTCCCACCGATAAATAAGGGGGAGAACTAATCGAACATCCGAAACTAAATCGAGGAAAAAATTCTTTGACTTGATGAACAGGAACCCCCATATCTAAGGCGTTAATTTCTTGATCAAATTGAGCAATTATTTTAACGGTTGGGTGCATTTTTAAGGAGTTTCCAATATTATTTTTAATTCCGCTTCGTCTTAATAACGCTGGAGTTTGAATTGCACCACAACAAACAAATACGGTTTCGGCTTGAATTTTAATCGGATTTTCTGGGATATTATTCCCTTGACGAGTTCCTGTTAAAATCCAAGTTTTATCTGTTTCTTTAAGGGTTTTAATCCGAGTGTTTGCTAAGAGTTTACAGCCAGCTTTTAAAGCTCTAGGAATAAAGGTTTTCGTCATAGATTGTCGAGTTCCTTTGGGAACGGAAGTTTCATCAGATTCTTCATAACGAAACCATCGAGGAACTTCTAAAGATTGCCAACCTAAACGCATCGCACCTTCGTGTAATTTTAAAGATGCGGTTGGAGCTTTCCCCGGTAAATAACAGACGTTAACCGCTTGTTCACAGGCTTCAAAATGAGGGATTAAATCAGCTTCTGTTAAAGCATCTACTTCAAATTCTGTGCGCCATTGTTCTAAAATATTCAAGGGTGTTCGATGATAAAGTCCGCTATTAATTTCACTTCCTCCTCCGACACATCGACCTTCAACATATTGAATTTTGGGTTGACCAAAGGCTGCGGTTAACCCCCCATTTCGGTATTTTTGTACCATTTCTTCAACGGAAAAGGGTTGACAGGATTCTAAGGGTAAATCGTCGCCTTCTTCTATTAATAAAACATCCCGTCCGGCTTCAGCTAATAAACAGGCGGTAATTGCTCCCCCAGGGCCAGAACCAATGATAGCAATTTCAACTTTTAAATCACATTCTGAAGCTTGAAGCATAATATTAATAATCAGTTACTTGATGAATGAATTGACTCAGATTGCCAATATAATACCACTAGACTTTCATAAAATCGCATCACATCTCGACAAATTTGGTAGGGTGAATTTTTCCAAGTTTCAACTTGAAGTTTACGAATAGATGGGGACTGACAATGAAAGAAGGAACCTCGACGAAGCAAACCCCAAAAATCAAAAATTAACGTTAATAAAAATAAGGGAAATTGTAGATAATCAGGCATTCGATTCTGTTGTTCTAAAACAAACTTAACAACAGAATTATGGGGAAATTTTAGGGGAGTACAATCGGCTGGAAAACGCTGATCAATTAAAGAATAACACAACGCAGAGACAGTATTCACAAACAGTTGTTGAATCATAGTTGACAATCCGGCTTACTTCATTTAAGATCTGGCAATGTTTTTATGATAATCTCGAATGAACCTGCGTGCGCCATCTATTTCTACTCACATTCCTTTAATTATTTTATATCTAATCCCTCCCTTGGCAACGGCTTCGTTTATTCTTTATTATGGAGTCGATGTCCCTTATCATGATCAATGGATATTACCTAATTTATTTGAGAAATTTAAAACCGGAACTTTACAATTTATTGATTTATTTAATTTACATAATTATCATCGATTAGTTTTCCCTAAATTAATTTTTTTGAGCTTAGGTTTAACGTCAGATTGGAATATTTATGCAGAGCTAATTTGCAGCTTTTTACTAGCAATTCTAACCTTTTTATGTCTTTATCAACTCTCCAAACTCACGAACCCTGCTCAACAAGATAACTTGTTTCATCTGACAAACCTGCTAACCAGTTTAGTGTTTTTTTCTTGGATTCAATATCAAAATTGGCTTTGGGGATTTCAAGTTGCTATATTTTTAATTAATTTTTGTACTATTTTTGCTTGTTTATTATTGTCTTATCCTAAGTTTTTATCGACTAAATGGCAATATATTGGCTCGGCTATTTTATGTGGAATCGCTAGTTTTTCTTCGGCTCAAGGTTTAGCATCTTGGCTGGCTTTAATTCCCTGCGTTTTAGGGTTAGAAGGAAATTTGACTCAAAAGCGAAAGCGTCTCTTCGTTTGGATTTTATTATTTTTAATTTCTGTATATCTTTATTTCCTAGGTTATCAACCCGATGAAGCGTTAAAAAATGATGCGTTTAAAAATAATCCTGATTTAGCTCAAAATCCTACTTTATTTTTAATTCATTTTCTATTTAATATTATTGCTTCTCCCTTAATAGGTTCCCTGCAATGGTCTTGGATTTTGGGTTTGATCATCCTTTGCTATTTCTTTTATCTCCTCTATGAACTGTTAATTAAAAATCCTCATCTCTATTCTTTAACCTTTCCTTGGATATCCATTGGGTTATTTGGCTTGCTTTCAAGTGTTCTGATTGCCAAGGGACGCTATTATTTAGGCTCCGATTATGCTATTTTACAAGGTTCTCGCTTTACCACTCATACTTTATTATTATTCGTCGCTATCTTTCAACTGAGTTTGATTTGGGTTCGCTTCAAACTTTCTGCTTTAGACTTATTAAAGAATCAGGTAATTAATACTGTCCTAACCTATGGTGTGTTAGTCGGTATTGTAGGGATTTTAACAATATTGAGAGGGGAATATGCTGTTATTCAAGCAACGGATTTAAGTTTTTTCTTAAAGAGTGGTCAAACCTGTTTAACACTCATTGATTATCTGGAAGATTCTCCTTTTCTGAACACTTCAGTAGACAGTTGTTTAGTCAGAATTTATCCTGATGCTTCCTTTTTAAGACAGGAGGTAAAAAAACTAAAAAACTTACAATTAAGAACTTTTGCTGAAACAGTTCCTTTTGTATCTGACCCTAATTTAAAATATGGGTATCTTCATCCTTTACCCAATAATGAGCCTTTAGTCATTCGGCGCAAAATGCCGATGAGTTTAAGCGGGTGGGCAATTCTCCCAGATTCCCAACAACAACCTAATCTTATTTTTCTGTCCTATAATAATCAAAAATCCTTTTTTGCGAATGCTTATATTACAGTGGCTAGACCTGATATTGCTGAATTATTAAAATCAAAATCCTATACAAGAGCCGGATGGCAAATTGTTTTTTCAGGGGAATCTCTTCCTGTAGGCGAGAACAAGATTAAAGCCTGGGTTTATGATCCCAAACGTCAACAATTTATTCAATTAAATGGGGAAATTTCTGTAACCGTTAAACCCAAAAAGAAACCCTAAACCCTTAAAATAGAAAACAATAGAATTATTAGAAAAATATTTACCCGTTATGAAACCAGAAAATGAAATTATTTTAATCGGAGGCGGTTTAATCGGATTATCCCTAGCCGTTGAGTTAAAATTACGAGGGGCAACGGTAACCGTTCTAAGTCGAAATCAACAGGAAGCAGCAGGTTTAGTCGGGGCTGGAATGTTAGCTCCCCAAGCCGAACAAATTCCTCCTGGCCCCATGCTAGACTTATGTTTACGTAGTCGCGCCCTCTATAACGACTGGACACGCAAACTGGAGAAACTCACAGGATTAGAAACTGGATATTGGCCCTGTGGGATTTTAGCCCCCGTTTATGAACGTCCCGACTCTACGACCTTACCCCAAACCCCAGATACACCGAGTTACTGGCTAGAACGAGAAGCGATTTTACAGCAGCAGCCGGGGTTAGGGGATGACGTTGTGGGGGGGTGGTGGTTTCCCCAGGATGGTCAAGTGGATAACCGTCGGGGGTTAGTCAAAACCTTGTACAGGGCGGCTCAGGAATTAGGCGTTAAAATTATAGAAGAAATCACAGTCAAAACCTTAGTAACTTCCCCAGAAAAGGTAACAGAAATTATCACCAATCAAGGTAATTTTAACGCCGATCATTATATTTTAACAACGGGAGCTTGGGCTGGAGACTTATTATCAATTCCTGTATATCCCCGCAAGGGACAAATGTTATCCGTCCGAGTTCCTGATGATTTTGAACCCTTACCTTTGAAACAAGTGTTATTCGGTTCTAATATTTATATTGTTCCCCGTCGAGATGGTTTAATTGTGATTGGAGCGACATCAGAAGATGTGGGATTTACCTGCGGTTTAACCCCCAATGGCATTGAAACCTTACTCTCAGGAGCGATGCGATTATATCCGATTTTAAAAGAGTTTCCCATTCAAGAATTTTGGTGGGGATTTCGACCGGAAACGCCAGATTTATTACCCATATTAGGGCCGAGTTCTTGGGAAAATTTAACCTTAGCCGTCGGTCATTATCGCAATGGAATTTTATTGGCTCCGGTTACGGCTGAATTAATTTCTAATTGGGTTTTAGACCAACAATATGATCCTTTATTAAATCATTTTAGAAGCGATCGCTTTCAACCCTAAAAGCTAAAATTATCAGATATATAGAAAGCTGAAACCCTTTCACTTCTTACTGTTCCCTGTTCCCTGTTCCCTGCTATAAAATCCTTATGAAATGGGTCTATAAAAATTGGGATTTAGAAACCGACCTAGGGTTTATCATCCAGTGGATAGTTGTAACACAGGTGGGATTTTTAGTCAGTTTAATTTGGATAGAAATTGGAGAAAGACCCGATTTAGGAGCTTTAGAAGGAGCCATTGGCGGATTAATTATCAGTGTGTCTCAATGGTTTGTTCTCAAAGACCATATTTCCCAGAGTTGGCGATGGATTTTCGTCCATGTTTTAATCTGGACAATCATTGCGTTCACTCCAATAGGACTCTTGGGTTGGGTGGTTCCCCGAACCTTAAATCTTACCCCTCGAATTATTTATGGTGTTATCGAGGGAGTTAAATTAGGACTATGTTTAAGCCTTGGACAATGGTGGGTCTTACGCACCGAAGTCTTGAAACCCTGGCGATGGATCGTAGCTAGTGTACTGTCGTGGGGGATAGCATTACCCATCGGTTGGATGTTTGGGGGAATTCTACGTCAGGGGACAAGTTTTTTTCTGGGAGATGTGTTGGGTTTAGTCCTGGTTTGGACAATCGTTGCCGGGATGACAGGAATCGCACTGACTCGCTTATTGTGGTATCCTGTTAGACCGGGTAATTGGTAGGAAGCATCAATTTTTTACGCAGATCAACCTCCGTTGTCTCTTCCGTGTGACTGGGAAACAATGGATCAGAGGAAACTCCAGGTGAAGTTAAAACTTCCACGGAATACACAGGTTCCGACTGATGTTCCTGTTGCTGAGATGAATGATGCACCTCTATTCCTCCAGTAAAAATCAATTCTGTCGGATCAGGTTGAATATTTAAGAGAATTTTGGGCCCCGATATCGCTAAGTGAATTACTTGTCCATCGACTAAGGGAACTTGTTGAACCGCTTGTCCATTAACATAGGTTCCATTGGTTCCCAGATTCACAACAACCCAATCTTCACTTTGGCGACGAATCTCGACATGATACCGAGACACAACCGCACTATAGAGAACAACATCATTCTTGAGCGATCGCCCAATCCGAATCACATTGTCCTTTTTAAAGACCCAACTGCGGACAGGAATCGATTGGAGAGGATGTAATAATGTTAGTTTAATCACATTGGCAAAATCTAACAATCAACAGCTACGCCCTAAACTTATTTTAAATGGGAAATCTCAGATTTTGGATGGGGATATAGGGCGATTAAGGATTAAGGTTTCCCCCGAATCAAACATTCAGGAGAACTCACTCCCCCCACCATCCAAAAATCCTGGCTTTCAAAAGCTCTCGTGCAGTTGGGCATTCATTGATAACGGGTAAATTTGCTGTTTTGTACTGAACGACCCTCTACCCTCTGCCCCTGTACTCTGAGTTCTGAATCCTCTAGGACAGTTGAAAAATAAACGAAACTAAATCTCCTTTTCCTAAAGAAATGCGATCGCCGGGTCTTAACCGATGTCGATTTCCTTTGGGAAGAGAGATATTATTAATATAAGTGCCATTTGAACTGCCCACATCTTCAATATAGTACGCATCGCCCTCCATCCGAATATCAGCATGGGTGCGAGAAACAATTTCTGAGTTGGGAAATCCCGAAACATCAACATCCGGGGGCACTAAATCATTAGGTTTTCCTAAATGAATCACCGAGACATTTTGAGGTAATTCTACAGTGGCATTGGTTTGAACATGAATCAGCTTCGCCGCCTGTCGCTGTAACTGAGTCGCAGCCGCCTGGAAAGCTTGAGCTATATTAGCTGGGGGTTCCGCAACCGTCACGACAGGAACTACAGCCGGAGGAGTCGTGAGCGTCGCATCAGGAACAGCCGGAGATTTTTCTAAATTCGGCCCGGAACTGATCACCGGTTGAGGCTGAGGTTCAGCGATGGGTTCATCAGGAGGGGTAACCAAAGTCGGAATTAAGCCTTCGTTTTCACCTGAATTCGTTGGGGTAGATGTAGGCTGTAAATTCGACCCACATTGACCACAAAAAGCCGCATCCGTTTGTACCGTCGCCCCACAATGGGGACAACTCGTCATCGAAGGCAAAGGCGTATAACAAGCTTCACATTGCGTCGCGCCTTCTGGATTTTGATAATTACAATTGGGACAAACAATCATGGATTTTGATGGAAAAATTTGAGTGAGATTAAGGGTTCAGATGCTTAATTTTGGCAAATTTTAAGTTAAATTGGCTCCTGCTGCGGCATCTAATAACCACCATAATTCCCCAACCGGTTGAATCAGTCGGCTGGGATAAGCGATCGCATCGGCTTCTGAGGCAAACACCTGGGCCAAAGGTTCCTGTTTATTTGCCCCCGTAACCAAAAACATCACACAGCGAGCGTGATTAATCAGGGGTACGGTAAAGGTAATCCGAGGTTGACCGTCTTTATTGCCAACGGTAATCAAGCGATCTTGAACGGTTAAGGCTTCGGTATGGGGAAATAACGATGCCGTGTGAGCATCATCCCCCATCCCCAATAAAACCACATCAAAAACGGGGAATTCTCCGGCATTGAGATGAAAAAACTGCTCTAATTCCCGATTGTAGGTTTCGGCATCAACCTTGGGGTCGTTAGCTGCCGTTGGCATCGGATGAAGATGAGTGGGGGGGAAATTAACTTGATCTAGCCAAGCTTGTCGCGCCATGCGTTGGTTACTGTCGGGATGATCAGACTGAACATAACGTTCATCTCCCCAAAAGACATGAATTTTATCCCAAGGTAACGCTTGTTGAGCTAACGCTTCATATAACGGTTTAGGGGTGCTCCCTCCTGCTAAAGCGATTGTAAATTGATCCCGACTTTGAAGCGCGTCTTTAATTTTAACCAGAAGAATATCTAAAGCTCGCTGAGTGATTTCTTCTTTATTCGCTAGAATTTCTATAAATTTTTCCATTAGGGTAGCCTCAAAGGTTAATTTAGGCATCAAAGCAACAGGCTACAATAATGATAAGAGGTTTTGTCCGTTCGCGGTTGAGGTTTAGCACCCAGCAGTTAAGCTCAATGTTGAAAGTTAACAGTTGACTTCCCCCTAATCCCCTTGTCCCCTTGTCCCCTTGTCCCCTTGTCCCCTTGTCACCTTGTCACCTTGTCCCCTAATCCCCCTATCCCCTTGTCCCCTAATCCCCCTATCCCCTTGTCCCCTTGTCCCCCTAATCCCCTTGTCCCCTTGTCCCCCTAATCCCCCTATCCCCTTGTCCCCCATCCCCTGACTTCCCCTGTTCCTTTCAAAGCAGCAATAAGCTGTCTGTAAGCTATGTCTATTTATAAACGACTTCCTGAATTGATTCGTACTGTGGGAGAAGAATTGCAGTTTCTTTTACAACCTCGTATTTGGGGTTCTGTCAGTGTGGTGGTGGTGGTGGGAATTTTCTTTTGGCAGTTTTCCGAACACCCCGAATGGTTTAGTTTGGATCAAGAATCAACCCTTGATTCTGGTAACTCCGCGAGTCAACTTACCCCAGAAGAACAATCAATTGCGGCGGATATTGATAGTTCTAAAGTGTTATTAGATGAGTTAAATCACAATAATTCATTCCTTGCACCTTTAAATACAACGATTTCACTCGGAACAGACTTATTTAAACAAGCTCAGGAAGCTGCTAAAAAGCCGGAATCCTCCTCGAATTCCAATCCTCTCGTAGACGCTATCCTCTCAGAATCAGCCCCCAAAACTCAACCCTCAATATCGGTACAGGGGAATACTTCAACTCCTGTTAACAATCTGAATTCAGTTTCTGGTAATCCTTCAACTTCCACCGAGTCCAATCCTAACATCGGTTTAAATCAATCCGCAGAAACAACCAACCCCCAAACGACAACCACGGCTTTACAACAAGCGATGCAGAACTATCTGCAAACCCAGCAGACCGAAAATAAAGATCTGGCTGTACCGTCTAACACGGCGACTGAATCCTCACCAACCTCAGAAGTCCAAGAAACCAAGCCATCAACACTTTCACCAAATACCCTAACAAATCCCAACGCCGCGTTAAATCCCCTCTCAGGAACACCAGTAGGTGTGACACCCTTTACAGCTACTCCCACCATTACAGGACAGGCGATTCAACCGAGTTGGAGTGTTCCCAGAGCCAATACTAATCCTGTGGTGGGTACAGTTCCCCTTCCCGCTCCAAATCCCTACCAAACCAACGTGACCCTGCCTCCGGTTGTTCCTACCGTGCCCACAGTAACACCTGGAACAGCCCCCAACCCTGGATATTCTAACCTCAATTCACTTCCGATAAATAACACTGCACCCTCCTATTCCGTCACGCCGAATACAGGGAGTTACAGCACGGTTCAACCCGTTCAACCGAATAGTTACATGACCCCCAGTAATATGAATCCCAACCTACAACCGGGTCAAATCGGTCAAACCCAACCTAATTTTTCTGTTCCCAATCGTGTTCCGGGTCGTTATATTGGAGGGGGGGAAATTAATACGTTTGCCAATCCTTAGTTACTAATTAAATGGATGATAGCGTTAAAATCAGCGTCGCACTCTGGGGCAGTGGGCTAAAGTTTTGCTGTCAATCTTTAACTTCTCTAACTTTAAAACCTGAAATTTTACTTTGGTGTGATTTAATTCCTGATTTATGGGATAATAAGAATGATAAAGATCATTTATGATAATTGCTAATCACAAAAAATATGCTGACGCGGATCTATGTTAATAACTTTAGATGCCTAGTCAATTTTGAATTGACATTAGATAGCTTAAATCTCTTTCTAGGTTCAAATGGTTCGGGAAAAACTACTGTTTTTGATGTTTTAAGAAAACTACAAAAATTTATTATAGGTGATCAAGCTTTCCAACAAGATTATAAAGTATCAGATTTGTTTAAAAACAATGATTTAACAAGATGGCAAAAATCCCAGATTCAAAAATTTGAATTGGATATTCAAGGAAATGGTGGCATTTATAAATATACCCTAGAGATCGAACATCAAGGAGAGTATGCACCTCCTAGAATGCGACTAGAAAGCTTAACTTTTGACGGACAACCTCTATTTAATTTCTGGGTTGATGCGGGCGATAGAGGTATGCCTGTAGGTCAAGCTAGGCTTTATAATGACGATCCTAATCGTGAAGGTGCTTTTTTACCGTTTTTTGATTGGTCGCGTTCTGGTATTGGTTTTATTTATGAAAGACCTGACAATCAAAAGCTGACCTGGTTCAAAAAAAGGATTGCTAACTTTTTTATTGTCGAGATCAACCCTTTTGTCATGGAATCAGAAAGCCGTCAGGAGGCAAGTTTGCCGACTTGGGATATGTCAAACTATGCAGCTTGGTACAGCTATTTATCTCAGGAATCTCAAGGTAAAATACTTAAACTAACGCTGGAATTACAAAATATTATCAAGGGATTTGATTCATTTCAAAATCCTAAATCTGGTGATGTTAGGATTTTATCAGCATCTTTTACCCGTCCTAGCAAAACTACTTATCGACTTAATGAATTATCGCAAGGTCAAAAAGTTTTGATTGCGCTATATACCTTAATATATTGTTCTCCTGATGAGAATTTTACGTTGTGTATTGATGAACCCGAAAATTTCCTAGCTTTACCGGAAATAAGACCTTGGTGGGATCAGGTGATGGAGTATTGTGTTAACAATGAAGCACAAGTAATGTTAATTTCTCATCACCCATCATTAATTAATTACTTAGCAAGCAATTCAGGTTATTGGTTTGAACGAGAAGATAATGAAACTGTCCGCGTACAGCGAATTACTGATAATAAAGAAGGTTTATCAGTTGCTAAACTTATAGAACTTGGATGGATTTATGACGAGTAGATATTATGATTTACCAGAAGTAACTATTCTCTGTGAAGATATTGACCAAGAGCGATTTATTAGAGAATATTTGATCTGTCGGGGATTTAACAAGCGCAAAATTAAAGACTTTGGCAATCCTAAAGGGCAAACAATTAAGAATAACAATGCTTTGATTGTCAGGTATTATCCAAAGCTTATTAACAGTTATAGAAGTCGTAACTATAGAAATATTGCTGTAGTAGTGATGATTGATGCTGATAACGATACCCTATCTCATAGAATGCGTTCTTTACATATAGCATTAGACGAAACAGCAGGTAAGTTAAACCAAGATCCTCGAAAATCTGGTGATAAAGTTGCTATTTTTGTACCAGCTCGAAATATTGAAACGTGGTTTCGTTATATTAATAGCTATCCGTCAAGTCATCACTGTGATGAGATGACTGATTATAAAGATAAAACAATGAGTCCAGAAGAGAGGATTGAATTAGCGGAAAGATCAGCTAGAATATTGGCTAGAGAAATATGTCCTCAAGGAGTCGATGCTATTGCTTTGCCTTCTCTACGTTATGCTTGTAGGGAGTTGCAAAGGTTATGGTTGTAAATTTGGAGATCAGCATCATGTTTCTACTTAGAAGCACGAACTAATAAAAAACTTGCAATTCCAATACCTAAAAATGTTGGCAACCAAGCCGCGAAAAAGGGAGTGAGAATTTCTTTTTGACCCAAGGCTCCGGTGATAAACGAGAGTAAATAATATCCGAAAATCACGATAACGCTAATCCCGAAACTGGTCGCTCGGCTGGTACTTTGGGGTCTACTGCCTAATGCTACCCCCAATAACGCAAAGACTACACAGGAGAATGGGAGAGCATATTTTTGTTGAATTCTAACCTTGGTTTTAACAATTCTTTGTTGATCACCGCTCAATTTCATTAACTTTAAATAATCTTGAGCTTGAGCAATATTCATCTCATCAAAATCTCGTTTTTTGGACGCTAAATCCATTGGAGTGCGAGAGAGTTTAAGCTGTTTATGATCAAATCGAACAATATTACGATAAGAACCATCGGGATTAACAATATACACCGTACCATTAAAGAAATCCCAAGTATTTTGGGCGAAATTCCAATTGGCAGATTTGGAAGAAATAATTTGAGTTAATTCCGGTTGAGAACGATCTAAAATCGTCACTTCCAACATTTGACCGCGATCAAATTTTTCAGCATAAAACAATCGCACTAAGCGACTAAATTTTTTATCTGTTCCTTCAATTTTTATTTTCTCATATTCGGGATAAAAAATATTATCTTCCTGAATGGGAAGGTTGCCTTCATTTAACGCTTGTTCATAGGTGACAGAGGCTTGATAATTAGCAGCCGGAACAATCACTTCATTAAACGCAAACGTTAAACCTGTAATCAAAAAACTAAAGATTAAAGTTGGTATTAGTAACCGATATAAACTAATTCCACAACTTCTGAGAGCAATTAATTCACTATCACTGGATAAACGGCCATAAACCATTAATGCACTTAAAATCATCGCCATCGGAAAGGCTAAAACGATGAATTCCGGCATTTTTAAGAGAAAAATCTGAACAGCAATGGAAACCGCCATCCCCGATTCTGCCACTTGTCGAACTAGGTCAAAAACCGTTCCCACCGTGAGGGCAACGGAGCTAAATAATCCGACTCCAAAGACAAAGGGCGGAATGATTTCTTGGATTAAATATCGATCTAAAATTGAGAGATAGGGCAGGAAAATTTTACCTGAACCCAACGGTTTAAAAAGAGTAATTTTCATAGTTGAAAACTGTCACCAAGATAATACTGCCGCACTAGGGGATTATTGTAGAGTTCTTCGGCGGTTCCCGATGCAAAAATTTGTCCATCCCGCATAATATAGGCTCGGTCTGTAATCGCTAAGGTTTCTCGGACGTTATGATCCGTAATTAAGATTCCCAGATTGCGAGTGCGTAATTGAGCGACGATTTCTTGAATTTCAGAAACCGCAATCGGGTCAACTCCGGCAAAGGGTTCATCTAAGAGTAAAAACTGAGGCAATTCTAACCCCGCCGCTAAGGAACGAGCTAATTCTGTGCGTCGTCGTTCTCCTCCAGAAACTTGATAGCCTAAAGTGGAGGCAACTTTTTCTAAACGAAACTCCCGCAACAGAGTATGCAGACGTTTTTGCCATAAATGACGCGGAACACGAGTTTCCTGCAAAACCAATAAAATATTATCCCTGACACTGAGATGGCGAAAAATACTGGCTTGTTGAGTTAAATAACCAATGCCTAACCGGGCGCGTTGATGAATGGGTAAATGGGTAATATCAAGTTCATTGAGATAAACATTTCCTTGGGTTGGTTTTTCTAACCCCGTTGCAATATAAAATGTCGTGGTTTTTCCGGCACCATTTGGCCCTAATAATCCCACAATTTCCCCTTGAGAAACGGAGAGATTAACTCGACTGACAACGGTGCGTTTACGGTAAGATTTGTGAATATTCTCCAGCACTATTTTCATAACGGGGTTTGTTAGAAATAATTTAAGGGTTACGAGGTGCTGAAGGTGAACTTAACGGGGTTTTAAACGCAGGTTTAGGATTAAAAGGTTCCACCGTTGCGTTTTTAGGGCTGGCGGTTTCATCGGGGACTAAATACATCGATTCTACTTGTCCGCCTCCTTGAGGTAAAGCAATAAATCGTCCTTCATCAATCAAATAGGTGACGGTTTCACCTCGAATAGTGTTGCCTTCTTGCAAAACAAACACATTCCCACTCAGAACAATGCGACGTTCTCGACTAAAATATTGCGCTTGGGCGGCAGTGGCTTGAATACTGCGGGCGGGATAGTTAATCTGGACGTTACCCCGTGCGGTAACAATTCCCGTTTGAGCATCCGCTTCTTGAATATCAGACCGAACGGTCATCGCCCGTCCCACAGCGTTTTTAGCCGCAGGTACGGTTTGTGCATAGCTAGGGGAGGAACTCATCACGCTATCTGTGACCAAACTACTGATTAGAGCAAAGGGTAACAGCAGTGTGAACCCCAAGGGGAGAGTGATTGATTTTAACAGCTTGGCAATCAGCATTATGACCTTAAAAATCCTAAAACGGTAACTGGGTGATGCAATTGAGCAATCAACGGTTTTAATACGAACAATAAAAGTTTATTAAGTCTGTGTGCCTATTGTACTCGATTATTGAATGTTGACGGTTAGCGGTTGATTCCCCCTCTTCTCTCTCCGTTTCCCCTTCTCCCCCTTCTCCCCGTTTCCCCCTCTCCCCTCAGTCCTCTACGGAATATTAACTTTAGGAACTGTTTTATCCTCAGCTTGGAAATAAGGTTGTTCTTGAAAATTGAAAAGGGAACTGATCAAAATATTAGGAAAAGTTTGTAGAGATTGATTATAATTCTTGACAGCTTGGTTATAGCGTTGGCGTTCTGTGGCGATGCGATTTTCAGTTCCCGCTAGTTCATATTGAAGATTACTAAAGGTTTGAGAAGATTGCAGTTGGGGGTTAGTCGCTGCATATTGATTCAATTGTTGAATAACCGTACTGATTTGAGTGCTGGCTGCTATTTTTTCGGGGATAGAATTGGCTTTTAAATAAGATTCTCTGGATTGAATTAAAAGTTGAATAATTTCTTTTTCCTGTTTAGCTTGGGCGTTTGTAACTGCGACTAAATTAGGAATTAAATCGGCACGACGTTGCATTTGGTTTTCTACTTGCGCCCAGGAAGCATTAACATTTTGTTTGTGGCTGGCAAGAGAATTATAAATCAAAATACTCCAGAGTAGGATAACGCCAGCAATTCCCATCCCAACTTTTTGTAAAACTTTATTTTTTTCTTGAGATTGTTGCCGTTCAATCTCTTGTCGTTGATGTGTCTCCCGAACTTCTTGAATCGCTTTTTCAATCAATTCTGGGGGGATGGATACTTCTTTTCCAGCCTGTTGTAACGCTTCTACAGAATAACTATTATTGGATTCAGAATACAGTCGAGATGCAACTTCTAACACTTCAGATGCAATCTCTTCAGGAATTTTAGAATTTTCGGGATTGTTCATAGGAGTTTCTCTCCATCAATTTTAGCATTCAAACCCCTAAAATAGAATATTTTTATAGGGATTAAAAAGTGTTAATCTTTTTGAAAAAGGCTTTTTTTAAAGGGTAATAAGTATTATTTCCTCTGGACTAGCCTCAAAATAGATCGGATGCGGGTTTCCAGACATCCTACAAATCACCTATCATTTGATTAAAGTAGATTAGCCGGAACGTTTAGGACGTAGACAATGGTATCTCCCGAATCCTCATCAATGTCTTCTGATTCGACCTTAGAACCCATTACCACTTGGCACAGCTTCGCTGCTGAGAAAGCCCTTAAGGTACTCGATACAGATAGCGAAACAGGGTTAACCCCACAACAGGTGACTCAACGACAAGAACAATATGGTCTGAATGAATTAGAAGAAGGCGCGGGTCGCAGTCCCTTGGAGATTTTATGGGATCAGTTCACGAATATTATGCTCGTGATGCTGATTGCTGTCGCCATTGTATCTGCCTTTATCGATTTACGAAAGGGGGCTTTTCCCAAGGACGCCGTTGCCATTTTTGCGATTGTGATTTTGAATGGGATGTTGGGCTATTTCCAAGAAAGCCGTGCAGAACAAGCCTTAGCTGCCCTAAAACGGATGTCTTCACCCAAAGTTAGGGTGATGCGGGACGGTAAGCTGTTGGAAGTTTCAGCGAAAGAATTGGTTCCAGGGGATATTATGTTTCTCGAAGCGGGGGTGCAAATTCCGGCGGATGGTCGCTTAATTGAAGCTCAGAATTTGCAAGTCCGAGAAGCCGCCTTAACGGGAGAAGCGGAAGGGGTGATTAAAAAACCCAGTGTGGAATTACCCGAAGATGCACCGTTAGGCGATCGCATTAATATGGTATTCATGGGGACGGAAGTTGTCCAGGGACGGGGAGAAGTCATTGTCACCAATACCGGAATGACGACGGAACTGGGACGCATTGCGGAAATGATTCAGGGAGTCGAAAGTGAACCCACTCCCCTCCAGCAACGGATGTCTCAGTTAGGAAATGTGTTGGTTAGTGGGTCTTTAGCCTTAGTCGCCTTGGTGGTGATTGGTGGCGTGATTAGAACGGGCAGTTTTAGTAGTTTAGAAGATTTATTAGAAGTTTCGCTGAGTATGGCGGTGGCCGTTGTTCCCGAAGGTTTACCGGCGGTGGTAACGGTGACTTTAGCCATTGGAACCCAACGCATGGTACGACGCCATGCCTTAATTCGTAAACTCCCGGCGGTGGAAACCCTGGGTTCTGTTACCACTATTTGTTCGGATAAAACCGGAACTCTCACCCAAAATAAAATGGTGGTACAATCAGTTTATACCTTAAATGAAGTGTTTCAAGTCACCGGAGAAGGGTATGCTCCCGTTGGGGAATTACGATTGATCACCTCTGATGAAAATAGCACCCTCTCTCCTGCTGCTGAAGTTTTACAACCTATTTTAACAGCCTGTGTTTTATGTAATGATGCTCAATTACAACAAGATAAAAATCAATGGATTATTTTAGGAGATCCCACAGAAGGAGCGTTATTATCGTTAGCGGGAAAAGTCGGTTTATTTAGAGAAACTCATAATCAACAAAACCCCCGTATTGCTGAAATTCCTTTCTCTTCAGAACGCAAGCGCATGAGTGTGATTTGTCAATCTGATGATGAATTTTCGATGTTTACAAAAGGATCACCGGAGTTGATTTTAGCTCAATGTGATGCTGTTTTGGTGGGGAATACAACGGTTTCTTTAACTGAAGTTGACCGCCAACGAATTCTCGACCAAAATAATGAAATGGCCGGAAAAGGATTACGAGTTTTAGGATTTGCCACTCGATCTTTAACAACATTACCTGAAGAAGGCACTGAAGAAGCCGCCGAACAGGAATTAGTTTGGTTAGGATTAGTGGGAATGTTAGATGCGCCCCGTCCTGAAGTTCGAGAAGCGGTTAAACGGTGTCGAGAAGCCGGAATTCGTCCAGTGATGATTACCGGAGATCATCAATTAACGGCGAAAGTCATTGCTCAAGATTTAGGGATTGCTTCCCCTGATGATTTAAGTTTAACAGGTCAAGAATTACAGAAACTTTCTCAAACAGAATTAGAACAAGAAGTTGAACAAGTCAGTGTTTACGCCAGGGTTTCTCCTGAACATAAACTTCGCATTGTTCAAGCCTTGCAAAAGAATGGTGAATTTGTAGCCATGACCGGGGATGGAGTCAATGATGCTCCCGCCTTAAAACAAGCCGATATTGGCATTGCGATGGGAATTACCGGAACCGATGTTAGTAAAGAAGCCAGTGATATGATTTTGCTGGATGATAACTTTGCCACCATTGTTGCCGCCACAGAAGAAGGACGAGTGGTTTATAGTAATATTCGCCGTTTTGTTAAATATATTCTCGGTAGTAATATTGGGGAAGTTTTAGTAATTGCCTCTTCTCCGATTTTAGGTTTAGGGGGTGTTCCTTTATCGCCATTACAAATTTTATGGATGAACCTTGTCACGGATGGTTTACCTGCTTTAGCCTTAGCGATGGAGCCCGCCGAACCTGCGGTGATGCAACGTCCTCCTAATGATCCCCGTGAAAGTATTTTTGCGCGAGGATTAGGATTATATATGGTGAGAATTGGGATTATTTTTGCCATTTTAACGATTGTTTTAATGGTTTGGGCTTACGATCATACTAAAATCGCGGGTAATCCTGAACGTTGGAAAACAATGGTGTTTACAACCTTATGTTTAGCCCAAATGGGTCATGCTATAGCAGTACGTTCTGATAACCAATTAACAATACAAATGAATCCCGCAACCAATCCTTATCTTTGGGCTGCGGTTTTATTAACTACCGTTCTTCAGTTACTATTAATTTATGTTCCGCCCTTACAAAGTTTCTTTGGAACTCACCCGTTAACGTTCACTGAATTGTTAATCTGTTTAGGTTTTAGTGCCTTAATGTTTATCTGGATTGAAATGGAAAAACTGGTTCAAAGATGGTTTTTCCAACGTCGTCAAACCCCCAGTTTGTAAAGGATAACTCTTAATTGAAACCCCAAGATAACGATTATAAACTCGGTTTTTGGGTCTGGTGACATTGACGTTTGACAGGGTTAGTGGTAGCGTTGCACTCAACAACCTACGGCTAACCCTATCCTTTTTAAAACGGTCTTTGTTGTGTTTGGGTTTCGTCCCTGAACCTAACTTCCGAGTGGGTGTTGTGAGTTTCACTCAACAGTATTGCCAATTGACCCCATTCGCCATAGAATCAGGACGAGAACCCAGGGTGCTGGAAATGGGGAAATAATTAATCAGGAATATAGCCAAAAACACTTATGAGTTACCTAAATTTAATTTCTTTTTTGGGAATCTTTGGCTTATGCTTTATAGCTTGGTTATTCTCAGAAAATAAACGAGTCATCCCTTGGCGAACAATGGGTTTAGGGATTGGCTTACAATTGGTTTTAGCCTTTTTCGTATTTCTTTTCCCACCCACCAGAACGGCTTTAGAATGGTTTAGTAGCCTCCTCGATAGCTTATTTACAGCCGCAGATACAGGGGCTAGATTTGTTTTTGGGAAAAATATTGTCCCCATTCCTGGGCAAACCCCCGATGTAAATTTAGGTTATATTTTTGCATTTAGAGCTTTACCAACCGTTATTTTCTTCTCTGGCTTAATGGCACTGTTATATAACTTAGGTGTGATTCAAGTTGTTACCAATATTTTTGCTAAGTTATTCTATAAAACGATGCGTTTAAGTGGGGCAGAAGCCTTAAGCGGTGCAGCCAATATCTTTGTCGGAATTGAAGCCGCCATTGTGGTTAAACCCTACTTAGAAAAGATGACCCGTTCTGAACTGTGTGCGATTCTAAGTTGTTGTTTTGGAACGGCTGCTTCATCAACCTTAGCGATTTATGTTAGTTTCTTAAGACCTGTTTTTCCGAATATTTTAGGGCATTTAGTTTCCGCCTCTATTATGGCGATTCCAGCCTGTTTTGTGATTTCTAAAATCTTAGTTCCTGAAACCGACAAACCCCTAACATTAGGAAAATTACCCGAAGAAAAGAAAGAAGAAAACTTAATTACCCACGAAGACGGAGAACCCCATTTAGAAACCGTTGGCGGTGAATTGATGGAACGAGTTAGCCCCCTAGACTCTGCGATTATTGGGGCATTAGATGGGGTGAAAATGTCCGTTGCTATTGCTGCGGTTCTAATCTTAATTTTAGGATTAGTTTCTTTAGTCAATCAATTTTCAGCGTGGTTAGGTTTATTACCAAGTCCAGTGGGAGATGTTTTTCAAGTTCTAACCTTAGCGAATATTTTGGGATTTATTTTTTATCCCTTAACAATTTTAACGGGAGTTCCCTTTGAAGATTCTTGGACAGCTTCGGTGATTATTGGTCGTCGGTTATTAGAAACAGCAATTCCTCCCTATCAAGCCTTAGCAGAAGCCGCCAAAGAAGGATTAATTACTCCTAGAACCGTGTTAATTGTCAGTTATGCTTTATCCGGTTTTGCCCATGTCGCTTCAGTGGGAATTTTTGTGGGAGGAATGGTCGGTTTAGTTCCTTCTCGGCGAAAAGATATTTCCGAATTAGGCTGGAAAGCTTTATTTGCTGGAACCTTAGCCACCATGATGATTGCTTGTTTAGCGGGATTCTATGATAATGGAAATCCAAGTATTATGGGTGAACCTGCGACAACCCCAGCCGTTAGCACCCCTGCGGCTCCTAATACAACGGTTTCACCCACTCCAACCCCTGCACCGACAGTCACTCCACCCCCTAAAGCTTCTCCTTCCCCTAAAGCGACAACAGCACCCTCTGAAAAGCCTAAATCTTAGGTCAAGAGAGAGTAGCTGCTGACTGATGATGGGTGGGGATGACCCCGCCCCTACATCGTATAAACACTATTACATTTTTCATGACACACCTCGCCCTATAAGTGGGAGGATTCTTTAGAAGGAGATAACCCGATGGTCATGGCTCGAACCACAACTCCCAAAACCCTTCTTAGGCGTGTTCTAGTGTCGTGCGACAGGCGATGCCAATTGCCTCTACTCTCTCGCCCCGAAGGGTCTGAGCCTACTTTTAAGTCGTTTTTCACTCACTCGCTTAATCGTTTCTGCTTGTGGGGGCTAGAACTAGAGTGTCAACACCGGTTCAACCATTTCGGTTAAACGCCCTTTAACTAGAGCGTCCCACCACTGGGAATCTCACCCGTCAATTAAGGTCATCGTGGCTTTAATTATTTTAATCCTAGTTCAAATTAATGCAAAGCCTAACTAGAAGTTAGGGGTTTCTACCCAAAATTTTCGATGACCAATATTATTCTGACTCTTAGTATTGTTGTTCTGGCTTTAATTGCCTTTATTTTTGAGTGGCTTCCCGTTGATTTAACCGCCCTCACCGTTACCGTTGTGTTAATGATTTTGAAGTTAGTCACACCGGATGAAGGCATATCGGGGTTTGGTAACTCTGCCACAATTACGGTGATGGCGATGTTTATTTTAAGTGCCGGAATTACAAAAACCGGAGTTGTACAAACCGTTCGAGATTGGTTAGTGAAATGGGGCGGAAAAACGGCAGGTCAACAAATTTTAGTCATGGGATTAATTGTAGGCCCCATTACTGCATTTATTAATAACACCGCAGTTGTGGCAATTTTCTTACCCATTATTGAAGATTGGTGTCGCAAACAAAGAATTTCTCCCTCTAAATTATTAATTCCCTTATCGTATGCAACGGTTTTAGGGGGGATGATTACTGTCATTGGAACTTCAACAAACGTTTTAGCCAGTGGAATTTCTAAACAAATGGGATATGGGGAATTTCAGTTATTTCAATTTACCCCATTAGGGATTATCACTTTTATTATCGGTATCATCTATTTAGCGCTTATTGCGCCTCGACTCTTACCTGACCGCAAACCCGCAAATTTTGAAATTCTTGAACAAGAATATGGGTTAAAAGATTATGTGAGTGAACTGGTTGTTACTCCTCGTTCTAGCTTAGTCGGACAAACCGTTAATCAAAGCGAAATTCAACGCAAATTTGATTTAGATGTACTTGAATTAATTCAAAATAAGATGCGCTTTCCCCAACCTTTGGGGGATAAAGTATTAAGTGCAGGAGATATTTTAATTGTTCGCAGCAGTCGAGAAGATTTACTCAAAATTCGCGATGAGAGAGGTTTAGAACTGCTTCCCGATGTTAAGTTTAAAGAAGAATCCTTAGAAACAGTTTTGAGTTCAGGAGAAGAAAAAATAGCCGAAGTTTTAATTTTATCGAATTCTCGATTAATTGGAACAACTTTAAAAGATTTAAGATTTCGTCAACGCTATAACGCAACGGTTTTAGCCATTCGTCGGGGTTCAGAATTAGTCCAAGGACGATTAGGGAAAGTTCCCTTAAGATTTGGGGATTTGTTATTACTTCAAGGCCCTAAACAAAGCTTTATTGGGTTACAAACCACACGAGAACTGTTAGTTTTAGAAGAGCGAGATGTCGAAAATCTCAGACAAGATAAAGCTTGGGTCGCACTGGCTATTATTTTAGGCGTTATTGTTGTCGCCGCTTTTGATTTAATGCCTATTTTAGTTAGTGCTTTAGCGGGTGTGATTTTAATGGTTGTGACAGGATGTATCAAACCCGGAGAAATTTATGGCGCTGTCCGTTGGGATGTCATCTTTTTATTAGCAGGATTAATTCCATTAGGAATTGCAATGGATAAATCGGGCGCCACTCAATGGTTAGCTGATACATTGGTCGGTTTTGGCGGTCATTTATCCGGTTATTGGATTTTATTATTCTTCTATATTGCCACATCAATTCTGACAGAAATTCTCTCGAATAATGCAACGGTTGTTTTAATGATTCCGATTGCGGTAAAAGTTGCTATAACATTAGGCTTAAATCCCTTTGCCTTTATGTATGCTGTTACCTTTGCCGCTTCTAATAGTTATATGACCCCCATTGGCTATCAAACCAATACAATGGTTTACAGTCCAGGGGGATATAAATTTTTCGACTTTACCCGTGTTGGTGCTCCTTTGAGTTTAATTCTAACGATTGTTACCCCATTATTAATCGTTTGGTTATATGGATTATCCCCCATCAAATAGTAGAAACGTGAACCCCTCACTAACGTTACAAAACTATGAAGGATACAATTAAATCTTATTTCCCAGGGATATCGGCTTTATCCCATTAACATCTCAGGACTTACCCAGTGACGCTATAGCGCTACTTGAAGAGGGAACACCGAACACCGAACACCGAACAGTAAGAAGTGAAAGGGTTTCAGGATTTAGAAATGTCCTAACTGTAATGCGTAGTGCTATATCTGTAGCGTCACTGCGTAAGTCCTGTTTCCGATAACAACCGCACGCGACAGTTTCCTGATATACTCAAGAGAGAATTTAAACTCAGTTCCTCTTTTGTGCCCATGACATCCCCCCAATGGCCATTAGGTCTGATTGCCTTCACCCTAACCAGTGCGTCTATCTCTGTTCAAGCTCAAATCATCCCAGATGGAACCTTACCGATAAATTCTACCGTCACTCAACAACAAAACCGTTTTCAAATCGACGGGGGAACCATAATCTTTCTTCCCCGTTACTCTGGTTTTGCAACCCCTAAAAGTTGATTCATATAAGATTTTTGAGTGTAGATCTCCTAAACCCTCTCTACAGTAAACATAACCCTCAATTAACCGGGATACTGAAGAAGCGGTCGTTCACCAATACTAAACTCCGGGTTAATTCTAATTTTTGCTATACTATTGGACAGCCATTGTTACTAATTCTTGGAGCTTTTGATCGAGCATTTCTGCAACTCTCAAAATTTTCGGATTCTCAAATCTACCTAATAGAGATGAAGGTTGATCATAGGTAATATAAGTTTTGCCATTATATTCATCATACACAAACAATCGCAGGGGAACGTAAAGACCGACTGCCGGGTCTTCTTCAAACATTTGATTCGCAATCAGGGGATTACCCATTATATAAAGTTTAGCTTGTTTAAATTTGCCACATAAGGAAAGCACTTTACCAGATTCAAGGTGTGTAAAAATCATTAAATCATTTTTACCCACCATTGATTTAACTGCATTTTCTACTTCTGTAAAAGAGGCATTTGCATCGATCAGCTTTTGAAAAATCAGATTATTAGGAATGAAAAAGTAATAACTTGATGGGCTTCAGGTATAATGAAGTATAGGCACTGATGGCAGATTTTACAAAAATTGAGAGAACCGGGCAACGGATTTTTCGATTAAACTACACAACTTAACTTAAAACCTATGTTTTATTCTAGTTCAATTGAGGAAGAAATGAAAAAGTTTTATAACTCTTTATCAGAAAAGGATAAAAGAAGATATGCAGCGATAGAGGCTCAAAAACTGGGATGGGGAGGAATTAGTTATATCATCAAACTGTTGGGTTGTACTCGAAACACAATCGTCCGAGGAATAAAAGAGTTAAAAGAACTGGATGAACAGACTATTAATGATGTAAGAATTAGAAAAAAAGGAGGAGGAAGAAAAAGTATTTTTTCCACCCAAATTGGAATAGATGAAGCCTTTTTAGAAGTGTTAAAGTCCCGCACAGCCGGAGATCCTATGAACGAGTCAATTAAATGGACTAATTTAACCCACAAAGAAATTGCTTTGGGACTTAAGGAAGCCGGATTTAATATCAGTCCTCCCACCGTAAAGAAACTCTTAAAAAAGCATGGGTATGTCAAGCGAAAAGCACAAAAAAAGCAAACTACAGGAATTAATAAAGACCGAAATGCTCAATTTGAAAATATTGCTAGACTCGATACCCTGTATAGAGAAGCCGGTAATCCTATTATTAGTTTTGACACTAAAAAGAAAGAAGTTTTAGGGAATTTATATCGTCCAGGTACTCTGTATACAACTGAGCCTGTTACTACTTGGGATCATGATTTTTGGAGCTTAGGTCATGGAAAAGTCATTCCCCATGGCATTTACGATACTCAAAAAAACCGAGGATATGTAACATTAGGTAACAGTAAAGATACCAGTGAATTTGCTTGTAATGCTCTTAAACATTGGTGGAATCATTATGGAAAAGCTCTCTATCCTCATGCCAATTCGATTTTAGCTAAGTGTGATGGGGGTGGCAGTAATAATGCTAATCATTATATTTTTAAACAAGATTTACAAAAGTTAGTGGATGAAATTGGAATTGAGATCAGAATTGCTCATTACCCTCCCTATACATCTAAATATAATCCCATTGAACATCGACTTTTTCCTCATCTAACTCGAGCTTGTCAAGGAGTGATTTTTACCAGTCTTGGTTTGGTCAAAACTCTCATGGAAAAAACTCGTACTAATACAGGGCTATCTGTCGTTGTTAATGTCGTTGATCAGGTCTATCAAACGGGTCGGAAGGTAACTGATCATTTCAAAAAAACTCTGAAAATTGTTTTTGATGAATATTTACCCAAATGGAACTATCGAGCCGTACCTCAACTCACTCATTAATCCATTTATTGATTTTTCATTCCTTAGCTTTACCAACCATTGACTCTATAGCCATTGTCACTTGGGCAAAGGATTTTTCTGAAGACACTTTTATGTGGTTTACGGTGAAATTAATAGTTTCCATATCTGTTAATTTCTAATTTTACAAATATTTTAAATCTCTAATTTTTAAACCCCTAGCCAATAGCAAGGGGTTTAATATTTTTTCAGAACTAAATTAGCTTATGATCCAGCTAGATGTTTTGATAAAGACTCAATTGAAGGATAATCATAGGTTATGGTTGGATCAATAGAACCTCCCAACCAGTTCTCTAAATCGCTAGTTAATCCAATAGTCGCTGAGGAATCCAAGCCATAGCGGTCAAAAGAAGCTTTAACATCAACTTCCTTGGGATCAATTTCCAGAAGTTGGGCTATATAAGAAACCAACCAGCCTTGAATAGCAGATTGGTTCTTGTGGGTTTCAACAGCGATTTCTTGATTTTGAATTGCCATGATAATTTTTTCCTGAATGGGTCTGGGATAAAAATTTTGCTCACCAAAAATGGGAGCAATGGATTGGGTCGTTAAAAGTCCCTTCCCTAAATTATAAACCTAAATTTCTGGGTTTTTTTCTGGGTTTTTATGAGTGAACATTAAATTTCTAAAACAAGAAAATTAGGTTCATAATTAAGACAGTAGACGAGATAGATTTTAGTATCCTGCTATGTTGCCTTTCTAGCTGCTAAAAAAGCTTTTTTAGCTTTGATAGTATCGGCTTTAGGAATCTTGACATCCCAAATTAAACCCAGCTTTTCTAAAATGAGGACAACCCAGCCCCCGATATCAACTTGCCACCAGTCGAAACCAAAAATGGCTGATTGCGGAAAAGCATGGTGACTATTGTGCCATCCTTCACCCAAGGAAGGAAGAGCCAGCCAGAGATTGTTCCGGCTGTGATCAGGGGTATTAAAGGAGCGACCGCCAAGGACGTGACAAAAAGAGTTGACGCCATTGATGAGGTTATTGACAAAGAACATCCGCACCAGTCCTCCCCAAAGAAAGCCTTGAAAAGCTCCCAGCCATGAGTTTGTCAAAACACCGCCTAGGATAGCAGGAATGACCAGTCCTAAAATCACCCACAGCCAATAATATCGGCTCGCTGTTGTTAGGGCTTTGTCCCGCAGTAAGTCTGGAACATAGTGGATGGTATTGGGGTGTTCTCTGTTGGTCGCTAACCAGCCATCATGAGCGTGCCAAAAGCCTTTGATCTGATCCGTAACTCCTTCTCCAAAAAGATGGGGAGAATGAGGATCTCCGGGTTGATCGGCATATTCATGATGACGACGATGGGCGGCTACTGCCAACAGCAAGGGGCCAGGGTCTGCCATAGAACCTAGAATTGCTAAGGTCACTCTAACAACGACATTAGCTTTAAACGCATTATGGCTAAAAAGGCGATGCCAACCCACAGTAAAGCCAATTTGAGTTAAGAACCACAAACTGATAAACAGCCCTAAGTCCACCCAAGTCATAGGAATTCCGAACAATAGTAAAACAATGGCGGTGATGAATCCCAAAAAAGGTACAACTTCAAACAAGATGAAGTGTATGGTTTGAGGAACTCTCAGGTGAGGGGCTGTGACGGTTTTTTGTCTTTTGTCTGGATTAACAAGAGGCTCTGTAATCATTGGATCAGCTAGGTTTATGATTGCGGTTAATCATTGCTTTTCTGGGTTTAATGCTCAACTTGAAGGCTAGTTGCAGGCTTCATTACAACTCACCTTTCTTTTTTTAGCGGCGATCGCTTCGGCTGTAGGCATTTTCAAGTCCCAAACCAAACCTAGCTTTTCCAGTAGTCGAATCACGAAGCCACCGACATCGATTTGCCACCAGTGGAAACCATGAATAGCCGCATAAGGAAAAGCATGGTGGTTGTTGTGCCATTCTCCACAGGTGAACAAGGCAACCCAGAGGTTATTGCGGCTATAGTCGTCAGTCTCAAAGGGACGATTTCCTAAGAGATGGGCCAGAGAGCCAACCGTCCAAAAACCTAAATGGTGTTGAAGGAAGATACGGAGAAAGCCGCCCCATAATGTTCCGGTCAACGCCCCCATCCAAGTTCCGGTGATTACTCCACCAATAACACCAGGAATCGCTACTCCCAAAAATAGCCACAAATAATAAAGTTGGCTAATTCTGTTCAGCATGGGATCTCGCACCATGTCTTTAGCAAAGACAAAGGTGTTCGTGAGTTCATGATTGAATGTCCAACCGACATGAGAATGCCATACCCCTTCTAAAAAGCCCAATTTTTGCTCTTCTTTAACAAAGGGAGAATGGGGATCTCCGGGGGTATCGCTGTATTTGTGGTGACGGCGATGGGTGGCTACCCAATAATTGAGGGGGCCTTCTGCGGCCATAGAACCCAGGACAGCCAGGATAATTCTCACCGTCTGATTAGCCCCGAAGGCGCAGTGGGCAAAGTGTCTATGCAGCCCTACTGTTACGCCAATCGCTGTTAAAAAATACATAATTAGCAATAGCCAGATATCTACGGCACTAACACCGATCTGAAAAGCCAGGACTACTGCTGCTACAGATCCGCTTAAGGGAATGATGAGATTGCTGATGCCGTGAATTTCTTGTTGTCTTTTCAGGCGATCGCTTTTAATTGTGATTGCTTGCATTGTTGGCTCAACCTACATAAGTTTTGTAGTCGGGACTTTAATCCTGAGCTAGGGTAATTGTTTTCGCCTCTATCATCTTGGCGGTGGGCAGATTTACATCCCAAGCCCAGCCTAATTTTTCCAAGATCCAAATTACTGCATAACCAATATCAATTTGCCACCCTTTCAAACCGATAGCAGCAGAGCTTTCAAACGCATGGTGATTGTTTTGCCAAGACTCGCCAAACGTTGGGATAGCCACCCAAGGGTTATTCTTGCTTTGATCGCCTGTCTTAAAACCACGAGTCCCATAAACATGAGAGACGGAATTAACGCTCAATATGATGTTATCTACAATAAACAGGCGCACAACACCACCCCAAAGAAAGCCTTGCAATGCTCCTATTAGGGACAAATGAAGTAGTCCGCCGATCATAGTAGGAATCGCTAGACCCAGAAGCACCCAAACTAGATACAATCGGCTAATTTTGGATATGCTTTGATCTCGCAGGAGTTCAGGGGCATAATAGGTTGGATTAGGATAATCATGATCAATCAGCCAGCCAACATGGGAATGCCATAATCCCTTGAGAGTTCCGAGAAATCCCTGACCGTGAAGATTAGGGGAATGGGGATCACCGGGTAGATCACTGCACTCATGATGGCGACGATGAACGGCTACCCAGGAAATTAAGGGCCCTTGGGCAGCTACAGAACCCAATATGGCGAATATCACCCGAATGCTCTGGTGAGTTTTAAAAGCACGATGGGTATAGTAGCGATGAAAACCGACACTCACCCCGGTCATGGTCAAAGCCCACATCACAATCAGCATTCCGATCTCGATTGGCCCAATGGGTAGCCACAAAAGAGAAATGATCGCCACAATTGTTCCTAAAAAGGGAATGAAATTGTACCACCAAAAATGTTTATATTGCAGTCCTTTAATGTAGTCATTGCTAATAACCTTTGTCTTCTGATTGGGTATGGCAGTATCGAAATGTGTTGTCATTCTCTGAACTCCTAATAGATGACGCAATACAAAAATTTGGCAGTGCAAAAAATCCGGATTCAGTCAAGTTTACTAGAAATTGCTGGCATCTATTGTTAAATTTTCTGACTGTTTGTTAACCTTCAACTTTTCTGCAATCATCCCGGCTGTGGGGGTTTTGAGATCCCAAGCTAAACCTACTTTTTGGAGAGCCAGAATCACCCCACCGCCAATATCAATTTGCCACCATTTCAGACCTAACAAGGCTGAGTGTGGAAAAGCATGATGATTGTTATGCCAAGCTTCTCCAAAGTTGGCTAGAGATAGCCAGAATGTGTTGTGGCTTTGCTCTTCGGTATCAAAGGGGCGTTGTCCATAATAGTGAGCAATGGAGTTAATCGTCCAAAAGGCATGATTAACACAAAAGATTCGCACCAATCCCCCCCAGAGAAATCCTTGTAAAATGCCTATCCAAGTTCCCGTGAGAAGTCCGTCTACAATTGCCGGAATGGCTAAACCCAGGATAACCCAAGTCAGATAGAAACGATTGACTTTGGTAATTATTGGATCTCTGAGCAAGTCTTTAGCAAAAACAACCGTATTGGTAACGTCACTGTTCAACATCCAAGCAACTTGACCATGCCACAATCCCCGCAGAGTTGCCCATTTTTCTCCTTTGTATATTAAGGGGGAGTGGGGATCCCCTGGGCGATCGCTATACTTATGATGCCGACGGTGAATACTTGCCCATTGAATAACAGGCCCTTGAGCGGACATACATCCTAATATTGCTAACAGGATTCTAATGACTGTATTTGTCTTAAAAGCACCGTGAGCAAAATGTCGATGAAAACCCACTGTTATTCCCAGCATTGTCAAGGTATACATGACCAGAAATAGTCCAATGTCTACTGAACTGATCCCAAACTTAAAAGTTGTATAAATGGCTATTAATAACCCAAAAAAAGGAATCAAGATAGTAGCAAAGGCGTAACGCTGTTGCAGGGATTTAAGATAATCATTTTCTAGGGTGATCTTGGGGCTTATATTGGGTGTTGGGCTATCCACGGGTATAGACATTGATCTTTCCTCAATTTACCTAGGTTTAAATAGCAGGGGAAAATTTAAAACTCAAGGAATTTATAACTCCGATTTTCCAATCTTTCCCCCGACAATATTGAGAGTTTCGCACAGAAACTTTTCTTTGCAAATACGCCGTTGAATTTTGCCACTGGAAGTTTTAGGAATACTCCCCGTTTTAATCAGTACCGTGCCATAAGCCTGGATTTCATGTTGCTGCATGATGGCTTCGCCGATTTCTGCTACGACCTCTTTGACATTCAGATGTCGTAAATGTGTCCGTTCGACTTCAGCTACTATGACTAACTGCTCTGTATTATCTTTTTCTATTGCAAAAGCTGCACAACAATTGCCTCGCAACGCTGGATGGCTGGTTTCTACTGTTATTTCAATATCTTGGGGGTAATAATTGCGACCTCTAATAATAATCATATCTTTCATCCGTCCCGTGATGAATAGCTCACCCTCTCGCAAAAATCCTAGATCTCCAGTGCGGAGAAACGGCCCATGATGAGGATCTGCTAGATAAGCTCCAAAGGCTTGTTCTGAAAGTTCCGGTTGGTTCCAATAGCCTTGGGCAACACTTTCACCCGATACCCAGATTTCCCCGACTTGACCTGAATGACATTGCTGAAAAGATTCGGGTTCAACGATGACAATTTTGGTATCTAGCCAACCTCGTCCACATCCAACGAGATGTCTAACATTTTCAACGTCTTTAGATGCTTCTGTCACCCCATTTTGCTCTAATGCGTCGGCTGCAACGGTGCAGTAAATGGGTTCTTCTTGAACCAGTCCCCCTGAAATCATTAAGGTAGATTCAGCCATCCCATAGCAGGGATAAAAACTCTTAGCCGGGAAACCACAAGGGGCAAATTTAGCAATAAAACGCTCTAAAGTTTCTCTCCGCACGGGTTCAGAACCACTGTAAGCACTTTCCCAGCTACTGAGGTCGAAGGTTTCAAGTTGTTCATTGGTAATCTTCTGAACGCAAAGATCGTAGGCAAAATTAGGCCCGCCGCAGTGGGTTGCTTTGTAGTTTGTAATTGCCTGTAGCCATCGCCAAGGGTGTTGGATAAAACTTTCAGGTTTCATCAATACGCCCATAAATCCAGTGTACAAAGGCTGAATAATTCCATCAATTAGACCCATATCATGAAAACTGGGTAGCCAGCTAACCGATATACTGTCTTGTGTCAGTTGAAAGGCTTGTTTGATATACTGCGAATTGTGGAGTAAATTACCATGAGTTACCATTACTCCTTTTGGTGTTCCTGTCGATCCAGATGTGTATTGGAGAAAAGCTAAAGAATCTATTGTTGTTGTTGATTTCTCCCAATTTGAAGCTAGATCAATACTGATTTCATCACTAACTATTAAAGGTAAAGTTGCTAATTCGGGATAATGAGTTAGTTGTGATTTGAGTTTGCTGAATAGAGATGTTGTAGTTAGTGCTAATGTTGCTTGTGAATCTGATTTGATTGTTAAAAGCCGAGTTGCTGGTCTGTTGGGTCGAGGAGGATTAACAGGAACTGCGATCGCATCAGCATATAAACATCCAAAAAAAGCACTAATAAATTCTAAACCGGGTGGATATAATAATAATACTCTTTCGCCCCGATTAATTTTCTGACCCAGTTGATAGGCAATTGCTCTGGCTTTTTGATCCAATTCTTGATAGGTTAATTGATCTGATTCTTGTTCTCCATTTGGAAGAAACTTAAATGCTATTTGGTTAGGTTGAGCAACGGCCTGATCCCGTAGTATGTCTACTAAAGTTGAATCCCTTTTTTCTATTTTCCCCATTATTAATACTCAAAAGTTACATACAGCACATCTACGACATACTACCATTGTTACAATGCCTAAGTGAAATACCACTGTCAACGTTTCACGCTATGGCAGTGGGCACTCCCCCTTCACAGACAAACACCTCGCCTCTACTCCCCAAAACCCAGATCACTAAAATACTTCTAAATCTGAAAACCGCCCCATTTTTTGAGCCTGTGCAGCTTCACCACAAGTCGGGGGTGTGGGAAACATCTTACCTGGATTTGCCAAACCTTGAGGATTAAAAGCTAGGCGCGGCCATTGCATGGTATCTAAATCAATATGATTAAACATTTCCGGCATCAAACATTTTTTATCAGCACCAATACCATGTTCTCCAGAAATACTTCCACCCACTCTCACACAAAGTTTTAGAATTTCGCCACTTAATTCTTCTACCTGTTTAAAAGCACCAGGAACGGCATGATCATAAAGAATGACTGGATGTAAGTTGCCATCACCCGCATGAAGGGCATTAGCAATACGATACCCATATTGATTTCCTAAAGCTGAAATTTCCTTAAGAACAGCGACTAATTGAGTCCGAGGGATCACTCCATCTTGAAGAAAATAATGACTTTGATAACCTAATGCAATTAAGGCTGTTTTACGTCCTTGCCAAAGTTTTATTCGCCTTTGTTCGTCACTAGCAATTATTACATTTCTGGCTCCGTTTTGTTGGCAAATTTTAGCAACCTGCTGTTTACTGCTTTCAACTTCTACTCCTAAACCATCAACCTCTATCAACAAAACTGCCGCAGCATCTCTAGGATAACATCCGGTATTAATAACATCTTCAATCGCTTTAATCGTAGTCCCATCCATTAATTCCATTGCCGCCGGAATAATTCCAGCACTAATAATATGAGTAACCGTATCACCTGCGGCTTCAATAGTGGTAAAGTCTGCTAGAACAGTACCAATGGCTTCAGGTGTTTTAATAATGCGTAAAGTAATTTCTGTGGCAATACCTAGAGTGCCTTCTGAACCGATAAATAAACCCGTGAGATCATAACCGGGCATTTCTGAAATGATTCCCCCAACATCAACTACAGAACCGTCAGGAATTACCAATTTTAATCCCAAGACATGATTCGTTGTTACTCCATATTTCAAGCAATGAATACCCCCCGCATTCTCCGCAATGTTACCCCCAATTGTACAAACCGTTTGACTGGAAGGATCTGGTGCATAATAAAAACCTTTACCACTAATGGCTTGAGTCACCCAATTATTGATCACACCAGCTTGCACAATAATTCGCTGATTTTCTAGGTCAACTTTTAAGATTTTGTTCATTAAGGTGGTGACAATTAAAACACAATCTTCAACGGGTAGTGCACCTCCAGATAAACCTGTTCCCGCACCCCGCGTCACCCAAGGAATTTGGTTTTCATAACAGATTTTTACTACCTCTGCTACTTGTTCAGTAGTGCGGGGTAGTACCACTAATGCGGGACGTTGACGATAGCTTGTTAAACTATCACATTCATAGGTGAGCAATTCTTCCTGACGTTGGACAACTCCTTTTTTACCCACAACCGCCTCAAATTTTGGGGCAATTTTTTGCCATTGAGACACGCCATGGCTCTTCTGTACTTGTAGAGGAGAGGCGATATTCTGATTAATCATTTTGTCGATCACGCTAAAATAAAAAACGATATCCCTCGATTAAACATACCATGACTGCTAAAGTAGAAATTTACACTTGGACTTATTGCCCTTTTTGCCCTAGAGCCAAAGCCTTACTTAAGAAGAAAGGGGTTGAATTTACTGAATACTCTATTGATGGGGATGAAGACGCTAGAGCTAAGATGGCAGAACGAGCTAATGGCAGACGGAGTGTTCCTCAAATTTTCATCAATGATCAACATATTGGTGGTTTTGACGATATTTCCGCATTAGATAAGCAGGGAAAACTGGACGAACTTTTACAATAACAGTATTCAAAGCCCACGTCTTTCAAGCGTGGGATGTAGAATACCTGCCTTAATGGTCAAGTTCTTGCTTGACCAGTTCTTGAATATCTTGGGTAATAATTGAGCGAATATCAGTACCTTGATCATACATTTTTAACCACTTTTGTGCAGTATTTCCTTCCTGTAAAATTGTTTGTATAGGTAAGAGAAAATGCTCAAAGCCTTGCTGTTTTACGAAGGGCAAAACATCATTATAAATTTCATTAATCCAATGTCGAGCTAGAATTTTTCTACCGTCTTGCCAATGTCTTAACTCAGCTTCTAAACTAGATACTTTGACGGCGGCTTCATTCGCTTTTGTTAAATCAATTAAGTCTTGTTTCCGGGTTGTTGCTGGTAATTGACTCATTTCTAAAGGGTCAATTCTCGGATCATTAATCAATTGCAAAAGCCGCGCTTCTAACAAAGCGGTAATAGCCAGAAGAGAATGAGGATCTGTCACTAAATCACAAATTCTGAGTTCTAGCCGATTAAGATCATAAGGTCGGCGATCGCCATTGGGTCGAACATTATCCCAATGATGACGAACATTAAACATTGTTCCTGTGGCTAAATGTCCTTCTACCCATTCAATATATTCGGCCTGATTTTCAAATAGGGGAATATGATATTGAGAATGGGGTAAAATGTGCCAGCGTGTAGAGTGATAACCCGTAATTTGATTATCCAGAAATGGAGAGGAAGCACTTAAGGCTAAATATAAGGGTGCTTCCATTTTAATCAGCCGACAAGCTCGGATCAGCAGTTCTGGATCACTAAAACCAATGTTGATATGAACACTAGCAGTAACCACATTAGTTCCGTGGTTGCGCTCAATATATTCTAAATAAGGATTTGTATCTCCTGAACGATAAAAGCGATCGCTTCCTCCTAATGATAATGTACTTCCAGGAATTAGGGTATATTCTCCCAAGGTTTGGAGATATTTTCTGAGTTGAATTCGCGGTAATATTAATTGACTTAAAAGCTGGTTATAGCTGGCAAGAGGTTCAGTTGTATATTCTATATGGCGCTCGTCTGTTTCTTGCATAAACCTATCCACTTTGCCGATAATTTTTTCAGCCAAAGGAATCGGATCACCTTGGGGAGTACCCAGAAATATTTCTAATTCAAAGCCTTTCGTTAATAGCATAATATTTAATCCAAGTTAATGGTTTTAATTCCACTTTTTCCAGGAATTTTGGCAATTAGTAAATTAATGGCATTGACTACCGGATCTAAATAAGCCTGGGTTAAAGTCGGATAAGGCTGAGGTTGGTTTTTGCCAATACCAAATTCTAATTTTTCCTCTTTTTCGGGTAGATATAAAGTCCCAAACATCCAGTCCCAAATTCCCAAAAACTCCCCGTAGTTCTTGTTAATGTGTTGGGGTGCTATGCTGTGATGAATTTGGTGTAGAACTGGACTTATAAAAATATGGTTCCCTATCTTTCCATAATCAAGCCAGATGTGAGAATGGGCAAGATTACCACCTGCCATATAATATAGAGCGACCAAAAAATTCAGACCAAATAGAGTTATAACATGGATTTTACCAAAAAATAGATAAATTAGTATCCCTCGTAAAGGAGCGCTGATGGCTGTAGTAATCAGCTTTTTATTAAGTTCATATAAGGGGTGAGAACGATATAAACTAATGGGGGTCAAGACTTCACTGGAATGATGTAGACTGTGAAATTGCCACAGGATAGGATTTTGGTGATGCCAAGCATGGTTAAGGTAAGATGCAAAGTCAAAAACTGCAACAAATAAGAGGGTAAAAATCACGAGCGATCCCAAGTTTTCGGTTGTGAATCCGCCAAAATAACCAAAGGTTGCTTGCAGCAAATTATTGACTAGAGATGCTACTAATGATGTTTCAAACCACGCTAAACGCAAATTACCAGGAGCGAGAATATTATTGATGATAAAGATTTGATAATCTAGCAGGGCTGAAGGATGAAAGTAGATTTCTTTGGGGAAGCAAAAACTAAGAAATCCTTTAAAGTTAAGATCAGACTTAGGTTGCGATCGCCAATAAACCAGTCCAGCCAATAACAGAGAAGTTAATAAATATAGCCAATAAAGGCGACGGCTACCATTAAGGTGATGGAAGATTTGACTGCGAAAATATTCAAGAATTTGACCTAGTAATCTTTCTAGGTCTGCTACCCAAGTTGTTAATTCTGGTGTCATGGAATGTTTAGAAACAGAGAGTAGGGGGTGCTGAAATTTGCTAATTTTTATTACTGATTTAGCATTGGAGCCGAGACAAAAATATTTAGTCTGAGTCAACAGTAATTTCTTGAATGGCTGCTTTCTGAGAACCTTGAGCAGATTTAGCTAAATATATCCCAGCCAACACAGCGAAAAATGCTACCCAGTTGAGGATAGTGAGCTTTTCGGAAAATATTACCCAGGCTAATATGGCAGTAATAATTGGATCAAGCAACAGAAACAAAGATACAAAACCTGATGAAAACTTTTTCAGGTTATGGAACATAATCACCGTCGCTAGAACTTGACAGAAAAGTGCGAGGGAAATTACGGCTAACCATCCATTCACGGAAATGGGAAAAATTTGATCATCAAAAATCAAAGTTATGGGTAACAGCCAAAGAGTTCTGAACAAACAACTCCATAATATGATAGTTGTTGCCGAAAACTTAGCTCGTAGTTTTTCTGCACAGAGAGCATTGCCCGCATAAAATACAGATGAAAGTAAAGCGATCGCATCTCCTCTAAAATGAGTGCTCGTTAAGTTAAAATCTTCAAAACCAATAGTTAACGCACCGACTGAAGCTAAAATCAAACCCATAATAAATTTGCTGTCAAACCTGTGTTTTAAAAATAGCCAACCGCCTAAAGTGGCAAAGAATGGGGTGAAATTATGCAATAAATTGGAATTAGCGATATTGGTTTGAGTTAAAGACCAAGCCCAAGCCGTTAAATTAGCCGCACCAAAACCCGCAGCTAGTACAAATAATCCTATATCCTGAAGAGTCCAAGACTCCTGGGGTTTAGGGGGTTTCTGGGATACTTTACTACTGATAATTGTGATGATCTCCCAAACCCCAAGGATGACAGTAGAAATCAAAAACCGATTAAAGACTGTAGCATTAGGACTAATTTCTTGTTCGCTGACTCTGATAAATATTGGTGCTAGAGACAACATAAATACTGCTAGGGGAATTAACAGTAAAGTGTTCAGAGTTGGTTTTGTTTCAGTTTGTACTTCTGGAACATTGACTGTGATAGTCATAATTTATTAAGGAATGTTGATTGAACGGCAAGTATATACTTGGTGATGCTCAGACTACATATTGCAAGTTATTCTACAATATACCTGATTAAGCTTGATTCTATAATAGAAGATTAAGTATTTTAACTGACGAGGGGGTTTGGGGGAGCGATAAGTCCCACACTGAATTTCACACTCACCAAAAGATAACCACCAAATCAGTGTGGGTTACATGGACTCCCCCAAGTTAATTTTAAGCGGTGAATCCCGACAAAATTAACAATAATATGTTAGATTATATCTAATAGTTTTGAAAGCGATAATGTTTCAAGGGTATAAGTTCCGAATCTATCCAACGATTGAACATCAGATTGTCTTAGCCAAAAGCTTTGGCTGTTGTCGTTGGTATTGGAATTATGCCCTGAATTTGTGTCAAGAAACTTATAAACAAACAGGAAAAGGGTTATCAAGAAAAGCGATTCAAGGATTATTACCTCAACTGAAGAAGGAATATCCTTGGTTAAAAGATGCCTATTCTCAATGTTTACAAGTTGTCGCTCTTAATTTATCTACCGCTTACAAAAACTTCTTTGAAAAACGGGCTAGATTACCTCAATTCAAATCCAAACACGGTAGACAATCAATCAGTTATCCTCAAAATGTTACCTTTGAAGGGGATTATCTGAAATTACCCGGCAAGATTGGGTTGATTTATTGTCGTCGCCACCGAGAATTTGAGGGGACAATTAAAACCGTTACTATCTCAAAGAATCGTGACGGGAAATACTACGCATCCATCTTGGTTGATGATGGCAAGGAAATACCTAATTCATCAACTAATGGAAAAGCGATTGGGATTGATTTAGGATTAACCCATTTTGCAATTACCAGTGATGGTGATAAATATAGTAACCTCAAACACTTTGCCAAACATCAACACAACTTAAAACGAAAACAACAAAAATTATCTCGTAAACAAAAAGGGAGTAATAGTAGACAAAAGGCCCGATTAAAAGTTGCTAAACTCCACGCTAAAATCGCTCGTTGCCGAGAAGATTTTCTGCACAAGCTATCCCGCAAGATAGTTAACGAAAACGTAGAGACGTGCCATGGCACGTCTGTACTTGCTGTAGAAGATCTGGCAGTTAAGAATCTGGTCAGAAACCCTAAATTAGCTAAGGCAATTAGTGATTGTGGTTGGGGAATGTTCTGTACAATGTTGAAGTACAAAGCCGAAAAAGAAGGGAAAACCTATATCGAAATTGATCGGTTTTTCCCTTCTTCTAAAACTTGTAATGTCTGCCTTAATCAAGTGGGTAGTTTACCCCTTGATATTAGAAGTTGGACTTGTGAAAATTGCCAAACTCTCCATGATCGAGATATAAATGCTTCAATTAATATCAAAAATGAAGCCTTGCGGATTCTGTCGTTAGGAACTAGCGACACTGCCAATCTGAGGGGATGTAAGTCATCTGGTAAAACTTTTGTTCTATCAGATGCTATCCCCGTCGAAGTTGGAAGCCCGTACAGACGTGCCATGGCACGTCTCTACTTGTAGAGAAGTGTGGGTAGTTCACGAGGCATCGCTCCAATATTGCTAGAAGTGGTAAAATCCTAATTCAGCTATTCTCCTAGCTGCCACTATGGTTATTACTAACAATTCTCAAGCAATAAATAAAAAATATTTTTATGGAAGCTATCGCAATAATTGGAATGGGTTGTCGTTTCCCCAAAGCTCAAGATATAGAATCCTTCTGGAGACTACTGAAGGAAGGCCTAGATGCCATCACTGAGATCCCGATACAGCGATGGGATATTAATGATCTATATACTCCCAAAGCAGGTACACCGGGAAAAACCGTGTCCCGTTGGGGCGGCTTCTTAGATAATATCGATCATTTTGATCCTGACTTTTTCGAGATTCCCGTCGGTGATGCCCAGCGCATAGACCCCCATCATAGACTGGTATTAGAGGTGGCTTGGGAATCTTTAGAAAATGCTGGTATCGTCCCCCATACATTAGCAGGTAGTAAAACAGGGGTATTCATTGGCATGAGCCAAAGCGATCATAATAGACTGCTTTATAAAGATATATCTGCCATAGATGCTGAAGATGGGCCCCACACATTTCTTTGTTTTGTAGCTAATCGCTTATCTTACTTGTTAAATTTGCAAGGGCCTAGTTTAGCGATTGATACCGCTTGTTCTTCCTCTCTTGTTGCTGTACATTTAGCTTGTGAGAGTTTACGCACTGGTGAGTCTAATTTGGCTATTACTGGAGGAGTATCTTTACGTTTATCTCCAGAAGAATCAATTGCTCTTTCTCTCAAAGGGATGCTATCTCCTGATGGTCGCTGTAAAACTTTTGATGCTGAAGCGAATGGTTTTGTTAGGGGTGAAGGGTGCGGAATTGTTGTTCTCAAACGCCTTGATGATGCCCTTAAAGATAGAGATAATATTCTAGCTGTTATTAGAGGGTCGGCTGTTAACCATAATGGTCTGAGTCATGGGATTACATCTCCTAATGGACTGGCTCAACAAAGACTGCTTCAACAAGCGCTGGAAAATGCTGAAGTCTCACCCAATCAAATTGGTTATGTGGAAACCCACGGGACTGCTTCGGCTTTAGGAGATGCTATTGAATATAAAGCCTTAAAAACAATATTAATGCCAAATCGAGAACCAGATCAACCTTGTTGGCTGGGCTCAGTTAAAAGTAGTATTGGTCATTTAGAAGCGGCGGCTGGAATAGCAAGTTTAATTAAGGCAACCCTATCTCTGCAACATCGACAGATTTTTCCTAATCTACATATTAAACAAGTCAATCCTTATATTTCTCTAGCCGGGACAACTTTCTCGATCCCAACCGCTTTAGAGCCTTGGACTTCAAGCACAGAGTCAAGATTTGCTGGAGTAAGTTCTTTTGGTTTTGGGGGCACTAACTGTCATGTCATTTTAGAAGAAGCTCCGTTATTGCCTCAGAAAAGTATCGCTTCTATAGAACGTCCCCTACATCTTCTGACCCTATCAGCCAAGAGCGAAAAGGCACTATTAGACCTGGTAAATCTTTATAGAGAAAACTTGCAGAACAGTGATGCTAATTTTTCCCTAGCAGACTTCTGTTTCAGTGCTAATACCGGAAGAACTCATTTTGACCATCGTTTAGCTGTTGTGGCAGAATCACAGGCAGTATTGGTAGAAAAGTTAGCGACTATTGCTCATCAAACTGATATTTTGGGAAGGGATAAAAAGCGATCGCTCAAGGGTCAGCAACCCAAAATAGTATTTTTATTCCCTGGACAGGGGACTCAATATCTTAATTCCTGTCGTCAACTCTACGAAACTCAACCGACTTTTCGGGCTATTTTAGATCGCTGCCAAGAAATTCTCCGCCCTTATTTAGATCAGCCACTACTAAAAATTTTATATCCAGAATATCAGAACACAGCCACTCATTTATTAACTGAAACAGCCTATACCCAACCTGCTTTATTCGCCCTGGAATATGCCTTAGCTGAGTTATGGAAATCTTGGGGGATCATCCCGGATGCTGTTATGGGTTATAGCCTGGGTGAATATGTAGCAGCTTGTGTGGCTGGGGTGTTTAGTTTAGAAGATGCCCTCAGTCTAGTCGCCCAACGGGGACATTTAATGCAATCTTTATCGCCGCAGGGAGTAATGGTGGAGGTTTTGGCGGATGTGACCCAGGTGGAAACTGCTATTGCACCTTATCGATATAAGGTGGCGATCGCAGCCGTCAACAGTCCTAAAAATATCATTATTTCGGGTGAAATTGAGGCAGTTGAAGCCGTCGTCGCAACTTTGCAAAATGATAATATTAAAACCCGAAAGTTAAACTACAATCTAGCTTTCCATTCTCCTTTAATGGAACCCGTTGCCACCGCCTTTAAACCCATTGCTTCAACCATAACTTATTCATCCCCAAAAATTAGGATGATTTCTCCCATTACGGCACAGCCCATTCAAGCAGAAATCGCAACTCCTGAATATTGGTGCAATCAGATTCAGCAGCCAGTCCGATTTGCTGATAGCATTAAAACTCTTGATCATCAAGGTTATGAAATCTTTGTGGAGGTAGGCCCCCAATCTCTACTTTTAGCAATGGGTAGAGAGTGTTTAGATCCGGGTGTGGGGGTTTGGTTAACGGGGGCTAGTTCCGATGGGTCAGACTGGCTACAACTCCTGCAAAATTTAGCAACTTTATATTTACAAGGAGTTCCTGTAGATTGGCAGGGTTTTGATCGGGATTATCCTCGAAATTGGCAATTACTACCAACTTATCCCTTCCAAAAACAACGATACTGGTTTGATCAAGATGCCAATAGTTTTTACCAAACTACCCCATTATCAAACCCAGTATCAAACCCAGAAATAGCTTGTCAAAATAGTCTGAAAACCCCATCAAACCCCGATTTAAAAACAACTCTAAATTCTGATTCTACTGACGATTTAGCTTCATTGGTTTTGACTCCTACAGCCGAATCAATTCAAAATTGGATAGTCAATTGGCTGCATCAAAATTTACCCGGAGAAATTCAATTAACAGACAATAGCAAATCAGGAAAATCTTTTCTGGATTATGGACTCAAATCCATAGGAGCAGTAAAATTAGCTAAAGATTTAGAACAATTGCTCGGACGTTCCTTAGAAGCCACAATTGTTTGGAATTTTCCGACTATTGAATCTTTAGCGCTGCACTTAGCTGGTGATCCAGAAAACCCAGTTTCAACGGTTGAAGAGGAGCACAAAAAGTTAATCAGTCCATTCCCCGTTGGCAAAAAAGCGATGCAATTTAGCTTATTATATTTTGCCAGTAACGAAGCTGAATTCAAAGATGACAAGTACAGATTATTAATAGAAAGTAGCCAATTCGCTGATAAACATGGCTTTAGCGCAGTTTGGATACCCGAACGCCATTTTCATGCTTTTGGTGGACTTTACCCCAATCCTGCGGTTTTGGGTTCTGCTCTGGCAATGGTAACAGATCGCATTCGTATTCGTGCGGGTAGCGTGGTTTTACCCCTACATAACCCTATCCGAGTGGCTGAAGAGTGGGCGGTGGTGGATAACCTTTCCCAAGGGCGTGTAGATGTTGCTTTTGCTCGGGGTTGGAACCCAAATGATTTTGTTTTAGCGCCTAATCAATTTGCTAATAGTGCAGAAGTGATGTTTTCCGGGATTAAAACTGTGCAGAAGTTGTGGCAAGGTGAATCAATTTTGTTACAAAATGGTATAGGTAAAGAAACTGAAACCCGGATTTATCCCCTACCTAAACAACAGGAAATAGCGATTTGGATTACTTGTACTGGGGGAAAAGAAAGATTTGTTGAAGCGGGTGCGATGGGGGCTAATGTTTTAACTGCACTTCTGTTCCAACCCATTGAAGAATTAGCCGAAAAAATTGCTTGTTATCGAGAGTCATTGGCAAAAAATGGCTATGATGCAGAGGCGGGACAAGTGACTTTGATGCTGCATACTTTCATTGGCGAAGATATGAATTTAGTGCGCCATAAAGTTAGGAAGCCATTTACTGCTTATTTAGAAAGTTCTGTGAATCTGTGGAGACATGGAATTACGAATCTGGAGGGTTTGGAGTCCAAAGAAAGAGTACATTTATTGGCTTATGCTTTTGAGCGTTATTTTCAAACTAGCGCTTTAATTGGTACGCCCGAAAGTTGTGGGTTAATGGTGCAACAATTACAAGCTATTGGAGTTGATGAAATTGCTTGTTTAATTGACTTTGGAATTGATTCAGATTCTATTATGGCTTCTCTCTATTCCCTGAAAAAACTCAAGGAAAAATCTGAGTTAATGAGAGTATCATCTGATTGTCATCTTAATCAATCACTGACAGAAAAAGAGAAACCGTTAATTAATTTAGAACCGTCACAAACCTCACCCAAATGGATTATTGATCGTCAAGGAAAACCCAATGCTAAGTTGCGTCTTTTCGGTTTTCCTCATGGGGGAGGAGATATTTCTGTGTTTAAAAATTGGTCAAATCGTTTACCACCAGATGTTGAAGTTTATGCTATCGGACTTGCTCCTCAAACATATACTGGAAGTCAACCGACTTTTGAGTATCTGACTCCATTAGTGGCAGATTTGGCAGAATTTTTGTTACCTTATCTTGATCTGGAATTTGCTTTTTATGGTCATAGTTTAGGAGCATTAATTAATTTTGAACTGTGTCGTTATTTGCGTCGTCATCATCATAAGCAACCGATTCATTTCTTTGTCGGTGCTCAACACGCTCCCCAACTTCTTTATCCCTATCCTTCCTTAGAAAACCTGTCTCACTCCGATTTACTCAAGTTCGTGAAAGATTTAACGAATATAGAACTATCTAATTCAGTTGGAGAAGATGATCCATTTTTACAAGTGTTGCTAAATTCCTTGAAAGTAGCATCTGTGCTCCAAAAAGATCACTATTCTTACACAGAAGAAAAACCGCTAGATTGTCCTATTACTAGCTTTGTGGGTTGTGGGGATAAATTTTTGAATCAAGACCATCTTTCCGCTTGGCGCGTTCATACTAACAAGTCATTTAAGCTACATCAGGTTGATGGTAAACATCTGTTTTTGGATAGTCATCAAGAGCAGATTTTACAATTGATATCCCAAGAGCTATTAGCCTATCAACCTTTCCCCAATTCCTGAGCACTTTGGGTATAATTTGGATCTGATCAACCCGTTCTTTATACAAATTTAACAGCGAATCTAATAAAGAATCAGACAAATAATGGGGTTATAATCCTAAATTCAAAAATGAAAATATAGAAGCTCACAAAAAAGTTTTCTGAACGGAAAAAGGAATCCCTGTGAGGGTTAATAGGGTCTGATTATTGATTTTTCTGCTGGTTTTTTTGGGCTACTGCTTCATGATTTGTTCGATAAATTTTTAGTCGATCTTGACTTTCAGGATAAATAAAAGAATCTTTAGGAATAGATTCAAGTAAATTAATAGATTGTTTCCATTTTTGTTCTGATTCCTGCCAAACACTCAGAGATTCTGGAGGATTTTGCAGCATAACTGATGCTTCCATAGCAAGTTTTTTAGCAGATTCTAAATCATTTGTTGCTTTTTGTTCTTTATTTAAAATTTGGCTAATGGAGTTATAATCTTTTTGATAAATTTGTAATTTTTGGTTGATTTTTTCAGAGTCAGAATAATTTTTAGGTATTGCTTCTAATAGTTGAATAGCATCTTGCAATTGAGTTTGAGCTTGTTGCCAAACCGTTAAAGGATGGGGAGGATTTTCAATGAGTTTGGATGCTTCTACTGCTAACTTTTCAGCCGTATCTAAACGACTTTGAGGAGTTTCTGAAGCCAAAATATTTGGATTTTCTTGCTTAGACTTAAAAGGATTAAAAATTAACAGTCCAAGTCCTCCTAATAAGATTACAGCAGCAACAATTATCATTAACTGACGAATTTCTTTTTCCTTTTTCTGTTTTAATTCAGCTTCGCGTTGATGTCGCAATTCTTCCTGTTGCTGACGTTGTAATTCTTCTTCCTGTTGACGCTGTAATTCTAATTCTTGTTGACGTTGTAATTCTAATTCTTGCTGACGTTGTAATTCTAATTCTTGCTGACGCTTTAATTCTAATTCCTGTTGACGTTGTAATTCTAATTCCCGTTGACGTTGTAATTCTTCTTCCCGTTGACGTTGTAATTCTTCCTGTTGTTGACGCTGTAATTCTAATTCCCGTTGACGCTGTAATTCTGCTTCTTGCTGGCGTTGTAATTCTTCCTGTTGTTGACGCTGTAATTCTAATTCCCGTTGACGCTTTAACTCTGCTTCCTGTTGACGCTTTAATTCTGCTTTTTGCTGGCGTTGTAATTCTGACTCTTGTTGACGCTGTAATTCTGACTCTTGTTGACGTTGTAATTCTAATTCCTGTTGACGTTGTAATTCTAATTCCTGTTGACGCTGTAATTCTGACTCTTGTTGACGTTGTAATTCTAATTCTTGCTGACGCTGTAATTCTAATTCTTGTTGACGTTGTAATTCTAATTCTTGCTGACGTTGTAATTCTAATTCCTGTTGACGTTGTAATTCTAATTCCCGTTGACGTTGTAATTCTTCTTCCTGTTGACGCTGTAATTCTAATTCCTGTTGACGCTGTAATTCTAATTCCTGTTGACGTTGTAATTCTGCTTCTTGCTGACGCTGTAACTCAAGGGAAGTTTGAATTAATTGTTCATACTGTTCATTTAAACGCAAGCGATAAGTTTGCAAATGAGCAAAAATTGAATTAATATTAATTTCAGATTGAGTAATTAAAGGATTAGCAGAGGTTAAATTAAGGGATTGTTCAAACTGCATTAAAGAATCAATTAAGCGACTCCAATCATATTTTTCTATAAATTCTCTACTATCGTTCTCATCTGTCCAGTTGTTTAATTCGATTAAAATAATATCGACTAAATAGCAGAGAGCATTTTTAATCACGGGATATTGTTCAGAATCAAAGTAATATTCTAGTAACTCAACAAGATTCAATAATAACCCGCTATCAATAGCAATCTGATTCATCAAATCTAGGCGTTTAGCATATTGAATTTTCTCTTGTTTTGCAGTATCTTGATTAGCATCCATGAACGATAACTGATCAAGCGCACCAAAAACTGAATGATTTCTTTTCTCGTCGTTGATTTTAGTATTTATGGTTTTTAAATCGGGTTTAATTTCTTGTATAAATTGCAAAATATTAGAAGAGTCAAGTTCAGAACTGCTAAGAGATAATTGTATTTTTTCTACGATATTAATTAGCTGATTTTTTAAGCTTAAAACTTTGACAACATCCATTATTATACCTCCTGGCTAGTCGGATGAATACTTATCTAACTGTAATTTACCATAATATTTTCTTTAGTAGAAAGTTAAAAGTATCTCATTTTCAGCGAGAATTCCTAAAACAATATCTAAAGTTTCTCTGAAGTAAGGACTACCACTTGATTACCTTTTTTAGGAATAATTAAATTTTTAATTAATTTAATATCTTCTTCACCTCGTTCAGGATTTAATAATGAAGGATCATGATAAGAGTCTTCTTCGGGGACATAAGAATCCGGTAAATTCTCAGGAAGTACCCAAAAAGTATTTTTAACTTCTAAATCATTATCAATATCAATCGCATAATGAAAACCATCAACAGGATTTAAAATTAAATCTCTTAAAGAAACTTGACCCTGTAGATAATTTTGCAGAGAATTTTTAGTTACTCGAAAAACTAGCCATCTGTTATAAACAGCATTAACATCAGACCAACAGTAAAGATAGCTTTCTCCAGATTGATTTTCAAATAATGATAATAATGGCCCATCAAAATAAATCAGATCAGCCACATACTGAAGATGAAGTGGAAATTTATTTAAAGAACAACCATTTAAAAGATTCATAAGCTTAACTTGTCTCTAATGGAGTAATAATTTCAAATTTTTGCGATAAGTCTGTATGTTGAAATTCATGAAGACTAAAATGTCCTTTTTGATCGACTGATGAAGCAATACCATCTGTCTTGTCAATGATTCCTTTTGCAAGATGAGTTCCTAATGTTTGACTGATATTAGGTCGGTTTTTTCTTAGCTGATTATAGCGTTGTTCTGCATGGTTTTGAGTATTAAATAATGACAGAGCATAACCTTGACAACATTGTTGAGGTGTATTAAATTTTCGGTGAGGTTTTATGATCAAAACAGGTAAAAAACTATTTTCTGACTGTTCCTGATTTTCCTCAAATACAAACCGATAAGCTGTCATTTCTATGGGTTGATAATCTGTAGGTGGACAATTAGAAAGTTCATTAATATGTTCTTGATACTTAAACGTCAATCACGACCCTCCCGATTCAGTCTATCATAACACTTTACAAAACCCAAAGCTTACTGTAGAGAACCTAAGCTTTCTCTACAGTAAACATGATCCTAAATTAACCGGGATTACGCCATAAGACTTTAGGCATAATTTGGGTATTATCAACCCGTTCCTTATACTTAATAGCGAAATTCAACAGCGAATCTAACAAAGAATCCGATAGGAAATGGGGTTGTAATCCTAAATCCAATAGATTGGTATTTTTAGCGTTGAAATAATGGTCTTCTAATTCAACACGGGGATTAGGAATATTCTCGACTTCCACATCTAATCCTAAAGCAATTCCCGCTTTTTTCACCATCATGGCTAAGTCACCGACGCTATGTAATTCGGTAAACTGATTAAAGACGCGGAATTGTCCAGAATCCGCCGGATTTTCTAATGCTAATTCAATACAGCGTACCGTATCCCGAATATCTAAAAAGGCTCTAGTTTGTCCGCCTGTTCCATAGACCGTTAAGGGATGACCAATAGCGGCTTGAATACAGAAACGGTTTAACGCAGTTCCAAACACACCATCATAGTCGAGACGGTTAATTAACAACTCATCCATTCCCGTTTCTTCCGTCAGAACCCCATAAACAACGCCTTGATTTAAATCCGTTGCCCGTAAACCCCAAATTTTACAGGCAAAATGGATATTATGGCTGTCATGTACCTTGCTGAGATGATAGAAACTGCCGGGTTGTTTGGGATAGGGTAAAGTATCTTTACGACCATTATGTTCGATGGTAATATAGCCTTCCTCAATATCAATATTGGGGGTTCCATATTCTCCCATCGTTCCCAACTTCACCAAATGACAATCGGGAAAATTTTCCCGCATCGCATATAACAGGTTGAGGTTGCCAATAACGTTATTTGCTTGGGTGAGAACGGCGTGTTCTCTATCAATCATTGAGAATGGTGCAGAACGTTGTTCTCCAAAGTGAATAATGGCTTGCGGTTCAAACTTGAGTAAACTCTTGATCAGGAAATCGTAGTTATTGATATCCCCAATAAACAGGTCAATAGACTTTCCTGTTAAATCTTTCCAACGTTGAATCCGTTGCTGAATCGGGGCAATAGGGGTTAACGTATCAATACACAGTTGTTGATCCCAGTGACGTCGAACTAAACTATCCAGAATACCGACTTCATAGCCACGATTGGACAAATACAACGCTGTGGCCCAACCGCAGTAGCCATCACCACCAATAACCAGGACTTTCATAAATACACTTGTTGAATCTTGATGTGCCAATATTGGGTAAATTTATCAGGAAAGGGGATCAAATTTTTACCTCGTCCGCAAAACTTGTCCAGCGCACAAATTCAAATGGCCCTGCTAAGGCACCCCATAGTTGTTCATCGGTTTTGGGGTCGTGTCCTCGGTCGTGACTAATAAAGCGATGTTCATCAATTTCAAATTCACTCGCTAGATAGGTGACGTTTCCTTTGCGTTCCACTATACATCCTTTACCTGGTTCGACTTCTCCTTTAAAACTATGTCCTGTCCAATGGGTAATAAAAGAACATCTTTCCATTTTTTTCAAACGGTCTTTTGTTAACTGTTGTAGTCGTGCGGGTTCACGGGAAGCACCATAAAATTCCTGCTCGTTTTCAATCACATAATTCTCAATTTCAATGTGATTTTGTTTATCGACTAATTTCAACACCCGCACACGATAGGGTTGTTTTAAGTTAATATCATAGGCTTGTTCTAAATACAAGCTAACACCGTCTAATAAGGCGACAGGTAAGGGACGCATACAAACCCGAATATGGGCAAAAAAAGGCGGGTTTTCAAAGGCTTGCGCTTGGTTACTGAAGTCAGCCGCCATTAATTGCGCTAGTTTGATAATATCAGTGGAATGAGTCATGACAAAATTGGATTGAGATCAGAATCAAAGTTATTATAATATAGATGACATTCCACAGTTCATTGATGTATTCTTTTGTCCCGATTCTATACCGACAACACTGACACAAGCTGTATCTGGGAGTTATTACTCCTATCTATATTTTTGAATCCATTTTTTCTTGTTGATTAAAATGTGTTTTTCAATATTAGGAAAAATTGCTGCTAAGCATTGAATAAATAGAGAGGGAATTTGTGCTAAATAAATCAAGGGTTTTTCTTTTCTTTGTAATTTAATTATTTTGACTGGATCATCTCTAAAAATGATTTTAGCTAAACAATTTATTTTAAAATAACGAACTTGATCACAGTATATATAAATAGCTTGAATTTGATAATATTCCAGATTATCTAAAAATCGCTTTGAATATAATAAATTGTGTAAAGTTGTTAAAGATTCTTCTTCTAAACATATATCTATATCTAATATTTTAGTTCTGATTAATTCTTTCATTAATTGAGCTTCAGAAATATTTGATCCTGTAAAACTACATCCCCCACTAAGAATTAATTTATCTATCTTATCCTCCGTAATATAAAAAATTACCAAATCAATATAATTTTTTAAGTTATCATCTACAATATTACCATAGCCACAAACAATTCCTATTTTCATATTGATTTCCTTAGATTTTTTAGTTTGGTCTACCCAGAATCCAAGTATAAGCTATTTTTAGCATTCGCCTGAATCTAACGCCATTTAAAATTCCAACTTGAGCATAGGATTGAAAGCCTTTAATTAAGAAGAAAAAGGATTTCAGAATTTGTTTTTGATACCAATAAGCTAAAGCTAAATCCAATAAACAACTAGCTGTTCCATGCAAGTTAAAAATGGTTTGTCTAATTTCTAGTGCTATTTTAAAATTTTGGATAGCCGTTTCACCATCATTTTCTGCTAGATTAATCAGACCTAATTGTTCATAACAATCAGAAATTCCTCGGAAATCATCTAATTTTTTATACCCTTCAAAGGCTATTGTTGCTAATTTTTTTGCTTCTGTCAAATTTCTTTGGTTAAGATAGATATAACCTAAATGATGAGCAATAAACACTTGAGCTTGAATATCGTTAATTTGTTGCGCTTTTTCTTGAGCATTTTGCAAAATTTTAATTCCTTGGTCATACTGTCCTTTTCTCCGTAAAATAATGCCTTGATGCACTTGTGGAGTAATTATTCGATGAATTAATCCCCGTTCTTTTCTGAGGCTAATAACTTGCTCATAAATTTCTAAAGCTTGATCAAAATGACTAGCATTCATTTCATAATAAGCCAAAATCTCAAGCATTCCCGTTTTAATATCATCAAGCTGAAAATCTGATTGAGCTAGATTTTGATGCTTCAAATTTTCATCAATAATCACTAACCATTTTTGCAAGTTCCTGATTCCATCTTGATAATTTCCCAAGGAAACTTGATACATTGCTAAATGGCAATTTGCTTTTATATGTTGTAAGGATTGAGGATGGGATGTAGCAGAAATTTCTTGAAGAATTTGAAAAACCTGTATCGGATTTTGATTTAAACTACTTAACGCTATGGCTTTTAAAAGTAAAATATCATTCAAAATTTTGCTACTGGTTTTTAATGAATCTATAATTTCTTGAGTGACCCCCAGTAAAGTTTGATAAGAACCTTTGAAAGATAGATATTCAGATAAAGGGATTAATAGATTAGTCGTAGAAGGATTAATAGCAATAGGAAGTTCAAAAATAGTGATTATAGTAGAATCGGTTAGTACCCATTCGGGAATTGTACACAGGTGATGTAAAGCTTCTAAGCTATTGTTGACTTTTTGTGAAGATTGTTCATCTGAATGAGTTTTATAGTCACTCAAAAACCTAACCGTAGCTTTATAATTCATCCGTTGAAAACGGGGTAGAGTTTTAAAAAAGGCAGAATCAAGATTTAATTGTTCTAAAATTAAATCAATAGAGTTTTGATATAAAGCTTGATTTAAGAGTTGAGTCATCAAGGTTAATCCATGTTTTTCAGATATTCTAGGGCGATACTGCGGATTAAATTATGCTGTCTAATTACAGATTGATTATTTTCTACACTATCTTCAAAAAGAAAGCGATCGCGCAATGTTTCTAAAGCAATTTCTTGTTCTTCTTCTTCACAATCATCTTCTAATAAACTTAACCAATAATCAGGAGTCACAGCACAGCGATAGATGGAAGCTGAACAGAGTAGAAGATAAGCATTAAACGCATCTTTTTCTAAACGACTAAAGGTAATTTCTAGTCGAGAACGGACTCTTTTTCTGAGATTCCCAGTATATCGGTCTAATTTCCATTGGTCATTCGCACCTTGAATTATACCTTGTTCTTTAGCTTCTGCGATCGCTTTTTCTACTTCTTCAATTTCCTTTCCGTATGTATTCCAGTAAGCAATCACATTACCAAAAAAGGGTTTGTCACCAATTTCACCGGAAATAACCCTTAAAGCTAAAGGATGACCTTCATACGCTTTACCAATACGCTCTAAATAAGGTTGATGACCAGAAGCAGGTTCAATATCTAATCCTGTCTTTTCAAACAATGCTAGTTGTTCTGATGCTTCAAGTCCACTTAAAAGTTGAGAATCCCAAAAATTTTTATAGCGAGAATCTATTTGTCCGGGTAATTCTTGAGTCGTGAGAATTAAGCGACTTTGACAAATAGAACTCGCTAATAAACCGTGAAAAAACTTAACCCACCCTTCATCTTCAAAATCACTCCAGCCTTCGTCTTCATTCCCTTTCATAATCAATTCTAGGGAATCCATAACCACAAGATAACGATTTTTAACCAAGAAATTGACTAAACGATGGAGGATTTGTTCTGTATTTTTACGGTCTTCTAAGGTAACAATCTGTCCCCATTTTTCAAGCCAACGAACTGCAACACTAGCAAAATCTGAGGCTTGGTTTTGATTATCTAAATTCTCTGAATGAAATTTTGTCCAGTCATCTTTTAACCAATCTTTCCGTAAATCAAAGACTAATTTTTCAGCTAAAGCTGTTTTCCCAATTCCTGTAATTCCTGTAATAATCAAAACTCGACAACAACCTTCTATTTTCTGTTTTAATTCGGTGAGGAGTTGTTCTCGACCAACCCAAGATTCATCAAATTGAAAAAATTCGGGAACTTGTTCAGGTTGAGAAGATGTCGGACTAGAATGATCGACAACATCCTCCCACTTTACACCAACAGTTTCACAGAGTTTAATGAAAGCATCTTGGCTGATTGCTTTTCCTTCTCGAAATCGTTTCAAGGTAGCTGGTGATGTAGGAACGTAGCTACACCACATTGAAGAATTAGCTGACCAGCCTTTCTTTTTGCGGGCTTGCTCGATGGATACTCGGCCTGATTGTGAGGCTCTAAGACTAACTGACATTATAATAGGAGTAATTGATTTCTTAGGGTTATTAGCTTTAATAATCAGATTTTAATACATTTGGGGAAAATTATCTCAAATCATAGGTTGCTTTTAGAAATGGGGTGAGATGATTGATAAAAAATCATTCACCCCATAGAAAGAAAATTAAGCTGAAAGAAAATCAGATGAAGAATAGCGGATTGTACTATTAGCTGTGGATACGTTACGAGCAATCGCTAATACTTCACTATTATTACTGCTTAAAACAATTGCAGTATCATTAGCAGAATAGCCGTAAAGATTGCCAGGCTTAAGGGCATATTGACTTAAACTACCTTGGATTTTGATATAGTCATCCCGCCAGTTGAAATCTTCAATGACAGCATGACCATTTCCTAAGTAACCTTTGCCGTAATAATCTCCAATCACAAAGGTATCTACACCTGCATCTCCTCTTAAGTAATCAATTTCTCCATTACCACCAAGACCACTGTAATAAAAGGCATCTAAGACATCGTTACCATTACCACCCGTTACGGTATCGTTTCCTGTCCAACCTAGTAATGAATCATTCCCATCATTGCCAAATAGTTGATCGTTACCACTATTACCATTTAGGGTATCATTTCCTGCTGCTCCTGATACAGTGTCATTTCCAGCTAAACTATTGATATTGTCGTTACCTGCACCTCCGGTAATATTATCGTTGCCAGATGTAGGAGTTCCCCCTGGAGGTGGAGTTGTTCCACCTGTTATCGGTACAAATTTCGCACTATTAAATGCAGTTGTTCCAGGATATACAGTGCGAGAGTTAAAATATTGTCCCGCCCAGTTGGCTTCTGATAAAGTGAATGAACCATCAGAATTAACTCGTTCCACAAAACCTACATGACCGACAGAACCGGCTCCCGCTTGCCCGGGATCCCAAACCACAAAACTATTAGTTTGGGGTTGACGAGTCCATCCTCCCAAATTATCATCCCAGTAGCCAGCATTACCAAAGTATTTGGCTCCGAAACCTTGATTATTTTGAAATAATCCCTTTTCAATTGCACGACCATAAGCAAATTCAGTACACCAAAAAGTAGGATCATTGTTACCAGCAACAATCTTATTACCTGCCGCTTGATAGTTAATAGAACTAAGATTAATTCCAAAGTCTGAAGGACTAGGCATAAATTGTTCTCCTATTATTGTATTAAGGTTGAATGAATTGGGAAAAGGCTTAACCTTCTTTCCTCGGCAAGAAAGGTTTCTCGCTTCACTACACCTTGATTATTCCAAGAGATGATTTAAGCTGTCATATCTGCTAAGATCGGCTTATTCCTGATCTCAACTGATCTTGACAATGAATTAAAACTAGGTATGGTAGGTCAAACCTTTACAGCCTCGAAAGAAGGGCATCAAAAGATTCAAACTGCGATCGCAGATAGAAAATGGAAAGTCAGCGAACAGGATACTAGGCCTTTGGTTATTGCTTGTTATAGGTATATTGAGGAATATCAACAAAAGCATCAGCTAAGTGATAATGACCCTCGGTGGTTGAAAGATTTTGAACAAATTTTTCGAGTTGAAAGGGATAAACGCCAAACTCAAGAACACAAACAGGAAAAATTAGATAAAATCAAGTGGGAAATTTTAAAAAATAATAAATTTACTTTTTTAGAAAAAATTAAAACATTGATTGATTCTGGAGAAATTTATGTTCAAAATATTTCTTGGGGAACTTGGAGCCGATTTGCTTCTCATAAAACAATATATCCAGTTAACGTAAATGCTTTTAAAATTTATTGTGCTATTCTGGATTTAGATTGGCGAAAAATAACTGAGAATGAACCTCAACAATTTGATAATTTTTCCTTAAAATCTAATTTACATGAACTTCCCCATCAGCCTATATTCTATGGAAGAGAAAATGAGTTAAATCAGTTATTAGAATGGCTAAATAATAAACAAACAAGAGTTATTTTACTATCAGGAATGTCTGGAATTGGTAAAACAAGTTTAATCATAAATCTTTTAGATAAAATCACAGATCAGTTTGAGTGTATTATTTATAAAAATTTATCTAATCCTAAGTCTTTTTCTTTATTTTGGCATGATTTAACTGAACAACCTACAAATGTTACAGGAGATATAAAACAAATTATTGATTATTTTCGTAATCATCGTTGTTTACTTATATTAGATAATTGGGAAGAACTTTTAAAATCAGAACATTTAGCGGGTTATTACCGCCAGGAATATGAAGAGTATGGAGAGTTATTAAGCCAAATCGCTAAAACATCTCATCAAAGTTGTGGGCTTTTTATAAGTCAAGAAAAACCGAGACAATTTGAACTGTTATTATCTCAACAAATGCCAGTTTATTCCTGGGATTTAAAGGGATTAGATCCAGCATCTGCTCTCCAGATTTTTGAACAGCAAGGATTGGGAAAAGATACTCAATCTTTAACTAATTTAATCAGACGTTATAGTTATCACCCTGGAGTTCTTAACCTGGTAGCACAGGATATTAAACAAGAATTTAATGGAAATATTTTACAATATTTTAAACAAAGTTCACTCCTAGTAAGTGATGTCATTAGTAACTATATTATCCAGGCATTTACTAAACTATCGGCAAAGGAAATAGATATTATTTATTTACTGGCTATTATTACTGAAAATTTGTCCCAAGAACAGTTAAAACAAGTTTTTGATCACTATTTATCAGGGACAGATATTCTTGATACGATGAAATCACTCAAACGGCGATCGCTCTTAATTCAAGATGCTAATAATACAGAAATAACTTATAGCCTACCTCCATTTATTAAGAAATATGTTAGTAATTTATTTATGGAAAAGTTTTGCGCTAATATTATAGCAGTCATAAAAACACAAAATTGGCAAAATATAGGATTATTGAGGACTCATCCTTTAGTTTATCCTAATCCTAATAAAAACTTAATTAATCCTAAACTATCGAACAAAATTATAGACAAACTTATTAATTTAAACTGTTCTGAAGATTTATATACTCAATTAAAAAATTTATTATTACAAGTGGATTCAGATTCAGGGTTAGGATATTTTCAGATAAATATTAGTCATTTATTCAGTGTGATTAATCATGGAAATAGGAAAAATAATTAATCATAGATATCAGGTAATCTGTCTTTTAGGAACAGGAGGATTTGGAGAAGTGTGGGAAGTCTATGATCTCCAAGATCAAGAACATAAAGTATTAAAAATACTCCAGCAGAATAAATTTCAATATTATCCAGAAAAAGATCAAAATAAAATCATTTCTCTGTTTCAACAAGAAGCAAAAGTATTACAAAAATTAGCTCATCCTGGTATCCCTAAAGGTTATGATTACTTTACTATTACCCCAGAAGTTTATTTAACGCCATTACATTGTTTAGTCATGGAAAAAGTTACTGGAGAAAATTTAGAACAGTGGTTAGAAAAAAATCAAAAAATTACCGATATAAAAATGGCAATAAATTGGTTAAAACAACTAACGGAAACTATTGCTCTAATTCATCAAGAGAAACTGATACACCGAGATATTAAACCAGAAAATATTATCCTAAAGTCTGAGGGAACTTTAGTTTTAATTGACTTTGGTGCTGTTAGACAAATGACAACAACTTATTTAATTAAGATGGGTAAAAATGAATCTGGTACAAAAATTGTATCTCCCCTATATACACCACCAGAACAAGAATTTACAGGTTTATGTTTTCCTCAATCAGATTTTTTTGCATTAGGGCGCACTTTTGTGAGTTTATTAACAGGAAATAATCCTGAAGATTTTGCCAAAAACACACTTAAAGATGAATTTCAATCTTTAGCAAAATTAATTAACTATATGATCGAAGAATATCCGGGTAAACGTCCTCAGAATACATCAATTATTTTACAATACTTAGACGCGATAGAACAAGAAAAAAACGAAAATATTAATCAAATTTTAGAGCTAATAAAACACCAAAATTATTGGCATTATTTCTTTTTAATTCAAAAACAAAAATTTTTATTAAATACAATTCCTATAGCTACCTTTTTAGTTGTAACCTCTCTAATTTTATCTTTATTATCACCTCAAATTGCTAGACAACTTAATGATCGTGGTTTACAAGCATTTAAGCAATCCAATTATAATAGTGCTTTATGGCAATATCGTTTAGCCTTATTTTTCAATAATAAATCTGTTTCGGCTCATCATAACTTAGGATTACTTTATGACAATCAAGAACAATTAGGTTCAGCCAAAAATGAATATCAAAAAGCTATTGATATAGGAAATTTGGACGAATCTTACAATAATTTAGCTCGTTTAGAAATCTTAACAGGTAATTACAATCAAGCTATTACTTTAATTGAGACCAGTTTAAAAATTAATCCTAATTCTGAGATTAACCCTAAACATGATCTATATAAAAATTTAGGCTGGTCACAATTAAAATTAGGACAATTATCAGCAGCTAAACAATCTCTAAAACAAGCTATTGACTTAAAGTTAAATCTAGCACCCCCTTACTGTTTAATGGCGCAAGTATTAGAAGCTGAACAAAAGCCAGCACAGATAGAATGGCAAAAATGTTTAACTTATTCTGCTCCAGATAATCAGCCAGAAATCAAAGAATGGCAGGAATTAGGAAAGCAGAAAGTTAAACAATAATGATTTTATAAAACCAAACTAGACTGCCTATAATCTAGGCAAATCTAGTTAGAATTACAAACTACTTTGTTCCTCCTGTATTACCATCTGGACAATTATGATTAACCTTAACTTCAAAAGGATCTGGAGAAGCAAAAGCAGGTTGATTATAAGGCAAAATATCACCCATGAATCTTACAGTATGAACCATTAAACTCACAATCAGTAAAATTTGGGTTAAAGAAAGACGTTTCATCACAGATTACCTCTCAATAATGGGATGAGAAGCTCGTTGGCCAACTGTGCTTACTCGTATATTTCCAGAATGCTTGATAATGAATGGTTTGAAGGCTCAGTTTGTTCAATCTACTTGGCGAAATAAAATGAACTAAAACTGAACCCTTAAACCTATAAATCAATGTTCTCGTAGCGAGTCAAAATGGTCGATACAGCAAAAATCTAGTTAAAATCAGGACTTTAACATCTGATATAATGAGAAGTCAGGTAAAGTCAGGTAAAGTCAGGTGAGGGTGTTTAATCTTATGACAGAGCAATTCAGCAACTTAAGTGAAGATGAAGCTTTGGAAGTAGCCAACAGATGTTTTTATGAAAAATTTGGAGAGAAACTTAGTGATATTGAGACAATTATTTTTAGAGAATCTTGGCAGAAAAAAACTTACAATACAATAGCTGAGAGCCATGCTTATAGTCAAAACTATCTTCAAAAAGATGTAGGAAATAAATTTTGGGATAAACTTTCAGAAGCATTAGGAGAAAAAGTAACTAAAAGGAATTTTAAAGCAGCTATTGAACGAAATTGTAAAGGCTATCAACAAACCAATACTTTTGGTGGTACTCCTAAAGAGTATAGTGAAGAAACTTGGCAAAAAGAAAAAACTTATGGTCAATTTGTAGGACGAAATCCTGAAATAGAAGAACTCTTAAAATACCTAGAATCTGAACAAAAAAATAAAGTTTTAGGGATAATTGGAATACTGGGTATCGGTGGTTTAGGAAAAACTGCCCTTTGTCATCAATTAGTATCCCAAGCTTATCATGCTAAATTATTCTCAAAAATTGCTTGGGTCAGAGCAAAAGTATATCAATATTATCCGGAACAAAATCAAACTAATTCTAGCTCACGAGATTCTCGTTTAACCTTAAAAGATGCTATTAAAGACATTGGGAGTGAACTCAAATTACCTCATTTCGTATTACAAGATATTGAAAAGTGTAAAATTGAAATCAGTAAGATATTAAATAACACGCAAACTCTAATAGTTATTGATGGTTTAGAAGACACAGAAAGTCCTAAAGAATTAGCTAACGAACTACGGAGTTTATTAGGGCAAAGTACCTTGATTTTAACCAGTAGAAAGGGAACAGAGAGTGATATTTTTGAATATAGACTTGGTAAATTAAATCGTGATGTATCGCGTGAATTTATTCAAGTCATTTCAAAAGAAAAATATCCAGAAGGAAAACGCTTAAATTCCATGAAAATAATTGGAGATGCTGCTATCCATCTCATTCGTATCTACTATAAAAAATCAGCGTCCTTGGGAGAATGGCTGAAACTGTTGAATCAATTAGGTTATTTGGGCTTTATAAGTTTAGCAAAACGATTTCACCGTTAAGCTACTATTATATTATTAATTATTAGCCACTATTTATTTAATTCAACTTTGTTTAAAACTGAAGAATAAAACCTGAGTTTTATGATAATCATCTTCACCCATTAAGACTAAACTTTGATTTCCATCCGGTAAACGAGAGCCTAACGTCATTCCATTTAACTGTTGTAAAGATATTCCTAAATCTTGTAAATCAAGTAATAATTTTTTTCGCACAGGTTGTACTTTAATTAAGTCTCCTTGTAAACTCACCATACGAGAGGTGTCCGTTGCATCTCCGGTGAATAACTGATAAATTTTACCCGTGTCTTTTGATTGTTCTAAACTCAGTAATATTCCCCCTTTAGCCGCTGCAATATCCACTAAGCGTTGAGAGGTTTCATCTAGTAGATATAAGGTTTCAGAAACTAGAAAAGAAGCTCTATCTGCGATGACATAATGCAATAATCTTAATTTAGTTGAATTTTCTGGATCTCGATCTTGAATTAAAGGTTTTTCTGTCACCGTAAATAATCTAAAGGGATCTCGACCATCGGGACTAAAGCCATCGGGAGAAATTGTTAAGCCTTTAAAGCCAAATTTAGGTTCGACTCCTTGGGTTTGTTCAGATTCATTAAATTGGGGAAAATAAAAGGGAGAAAGAGGAACAGTATTTTTTAATTGTCCGGTTATTAAATCGTATTCAGCAATTAAGGGAGGAGTGTTAACATTTTCTAAATTTTCCGTCGAAATAAACACAGAATGACGCGGAGAAAAGGCAATACTTTCAGGGTAAACTTGATTTTCCAAAAGCGGTTGATCCTGTTTATCCTTGAGTATTGTTAATCCGTCTATGGTAATATCTTTTAACGGGATAGATTCAGACGGATCTAAGGTAAAGTTCAAGGTGTAAAACTTAGCTGGGGACTCTGTTTTTGCTGTATCTGATAACCCATAAAATCGAATTCTGCTATCCGTTGAGGTTCCATACCCCGGAACTTGATAAGTCAGAGATGATAACTTCTCGACAGATTGATGTTTCAATGTTGTTGAGTTTGATAATTCATATTTCCCTAAAAAACTGAGCGATAAATCAACAAACATTCTCTCCTCTGCGGACACTTGCGGAATAGAACAAGCGGTTAAAAATACCAAACTACAGAATAAAATTGCCAGATTTTTAAAAAAGCTTTTATATTTTTTGCCAACTCTCAATTTTCTTTCCTCCTGAATTCTATCCTGCTATTATCCCATATTTTATCAGGTTTCAGTAGCATTGACGGTTGCTTCTAGGGTACAATTGATTTATGCTGGCTATAATCGCTTTTAAGAATACACCGTTAACCTTATGATCAATCGCAAAAGTCTTACCATTCAAACATTAAATTATATTGTAATGGTTGTTGTTATAATTTTATATGGTTTCGGAAATATGGGAATTGCGATCGCAGAAAAGAAAAAAGAAACTGAACCTGAAAAACCCTTATTAGATGATTTTTCTCCTAACCCGTTATTCAGTAAAGAACCCGACCCTTTACTTCCTTCTCCCCCTTCTGAAGGACAAATTTTAGGCAAAAGTCAACAGGACATATTAGAACCAGAATTAGCCAAACTGAATGTAGAAGCCACCGCATTATTAGCCGCCCAAAATATTCCGGGTGCGTTTGAATTATGGAACCGAGAGTTAAGAATTCGTCGTTATTTTGGATTATCTCAAGAAATTGCTGCTTTAAATCGGGTGGGATTAATTGCTTGGAATAATAGTCAACGACTCTATATAAAATTTATCACTGAACGTCTGGATCAAATTTTACAAAAACTGCAAACAGAAAAGAATAATAATTTGGAATTATGGCAATTTTTGGGATTAGCTTTTAAGAATGTTAGAGCTAAAAATCAAGCTTTAATTGTTTATCAAACTTTATTAGAAACGGCTAACAAAAGTCAAGATATTTTAGCCGAAGAACAATATTTTAATGAGATTGCTCAAATTTATATGAATTGGTTAGATTATCCCAAAGCCTCGGAAACCTATGAAAAACTATTAGAATTACAGCAGGAAATTCGTACCGTACAAGGGGATAGGCTACCTCCTCAACCCCAACCAGCTACACCCGAAAATCCCAACCCGACACCACCACCGAGTGAAGTGCGATCGCTGCAACAATTAGCGTTTATTTATGAACAAATTGGAGAATATTTAAAGGCTATTTCTGTTCGGGAAAGACTAGCAGGCTATTATGCAAATCAACCTAATTTATTTCCCATTCCTGAAATTAAATTAGCCATTGGTGGGAATTATGAAAAATTAGGACAATTTGAACAAGCCGGATTAACTTATCAGGAAGCTTATGGTATTGCGACCTCTATTCAACAGTTTGATAACGCCAGTGAAGCATTAGGAAGATTAGGTAAACTTTATCGTTCTCAAAACCAAATTAAAACCGCTTTAGATATTTATCAAGCTCAAGTTTTAGTCAATCAACAAGCTTATAATTATTATGGCATGATGAATGCTTATGATCAAATCGGGGATATTTATTTATCTCAAAAAGCCTATCAATCTGCGATCGCAGCCTTTCAACAAGGATTAGCCTTAGCACAACAGTTAAAATACAGAGAGGATTATTTTGTGAAAAAAATTGATATTGTTAACCGTCAAATGAATCAATAATCAGTTGTCAGTTGTCAGTTGTCAGTTGTCAGTTATCAGTTATCAGTTAGAAGAATATTGTCATTAATATTTTCAATCCAATTAAAAATAGGATCGTTAGGATGACAATGGTAAACGACTTGATATAACTCTCTAATTAACTGTTTAACAATGGTTGGATTTAATTTTTCTAAGTTATGATCATGAGGCATAACCATCAACAGCATCTCTGTGGTTTTAGTGCCATCTAAAGCAGGTAAAATATAAATAATATTTTTTAACGTTTTTGCTCCTAAGCGTGTATAAAATCCGACTCTGCGTTGCTTTAATTCCCGATCTTCTCCAAAATCAGGATGTTCAACTTCTAAGACTAAAGTTTTAGATTGGTTTTTAACGAAATCAATTATATAATTCAAAAATTGAGAGCCGATTTTAATATTTCTTAAATGGGGAACTGTTGCTAAATAAGCTAATAAGATAAAATCCTGACTGGGAAGAAAATATAAAATTGACATTAAAGCCAATTGATCTTGATAATAACCCCCCCAGAGTTGAGCTTTTTTCGCTAGAATTGCTTCTTGTATGCAAGCAACCGAAACTCGTTCATAAGCAGGAAATGTTTGTTCATAAAGAGCGATCGCCACTTTAAAATCAGGATGATCAGGATTTTGAATGAGCTTAAATTGAATTTGCGGATTAGTTGAATACATAGGAGATTTTAGTTTAAAGGGAAATGATCGCCGTCCAGAAACCAGGTTTCTCCACAGATCTTAATTTGATACCATTAATCTCCCATAGAAACCTGGTTTTTAGTTCACGCAACTTAACCCTACCATAAATCCGCACACCTCTTGACAGTATGTTACAAATGTAATATAATTGACATAAATCAATATTTAGATAGACTATAAAACTCTTATGCCTTACGAAACCTTAAAACTTTCCACCCCTAAACCCGTCCTATCTTGGGCAAATCATGAGTTAGGTTCCGAAGAAACCAAAATGGCGAAAAACGTCGCTTCTTTGCCCTTTGTGTTTAAGCACGTTGCTTTAATGCCCGATGTTCACTTAGGAAAAGGGGCATTAGTTGGTTCTGTTATTGCTACAAAAGAAGCCATTATTCCAGCGGCTGTGGGCGTTGATGTGGGTTGTGGGATGTGTGCCGTTAAATTACCTTTTATTGGCGAACAAGTCGAGGGAAAACTCAAAAAAATTCGCCAAGAAATTGAAGCTGCTATTCCAGTTGGATTTAATGACAATAAAGAAATTGAAAAAGCTGTTACAAACTGGCAAGGATGGCGAGAATTTAAAGATCTACATTCTAAAGTTCAAAACTTAGAATCAAAAGCCATGAAACAAATGGGATCTTTAGGAGGGGGTAATCATTTTATTGAACTGTGTTTAGATGCAGAAAACAACGTTTGGTTAATGCTGCATTCTGGTTCTCGTCATATTGGTAATATGTTAGCCCAGAATCATATTGACACTGCAAAACATCTAGCAAAATTAGCTGAACTTAAACTACCTGACCCTGATTTAGCTTATTTTGTATCAGGAACTGCCGAATTTGCAGCCTATTGGAATGATTTACAATGGGCACAACATTATGCTCGATTAAATCGAGATATTATGATGGCACGGTTTAAACGAATTGTAGAAAAAGCCATTGCGGGAGGTAAACCCACCAAACCTTTATTAGAGGTTAATTGCCATCATAATTATTCTGAAAAAGAAGTGCATTTTGGCGAAGAAGTTTATGTTACTCGTAAAGGTGCAGTTCGGGCAGCAGAACAAGATTATGGGATTATTCCAGGTTCAATGGGAGCAAAATCTTTTATTGTTAAAGGCAAGGGAAATCATGATAGTTACTGTAGCTGTTCCCACGGCGCAGGGCGTTTAATGTCTCGAACTAAAGCCAAAAAACAATTTAGTTTGGATGATTTAATTCAACAAACTCAAGGGATTGAATGTCGCAAGGATGAAGGAGTGATTGATGAAATTCCCGGTGCTTATAAACCCATTGATGAAGTCATGAAACAACAATCCGATTTAGTTGAAGTGGTAGCCACTTTAAAACAAATTCTCTGCGTCAAAGGGTAAAAATTCCGTAGGGGCGAGGTCTTCTCGCCCTCTAACTTAAAAAATTTTTTTGTATCAAAAAATAATCATTATTTAATGTAGGCTATAGGGATAAAACCTGACTCCTAGGATTGTTTATACTCTGTAACTAATGTTAAACTCAACCATTCTCCTTTATCATTATATTGACGAATTAAACGCTGTCGAATATCAGGCTTAATTAACCAACCTGCTTCAAAAAAGAAGGGTTTTCTTAACTCTACTCGTTCAGGAATTGTAGCAGATGCCCCATCCGGCAATAATATGACTCTAACTGGGTTTTTCCCTTGATCAAAGCGAATCATTGAACCCTCAATTCTAGCTTTTGAGGATATTTTAATGTCTTGAACCCCAAACGTTAAATTTTGCAGCAGTTGATATTTACTATCAGACTCTAATTGCAACTGCATTCGAGTTGGATAAATATCAGGAGAACGTAAATCAGGATAAAGGGTAATTCCTTCACCTTTCCACTCTCCTAATAAGGCTTCAAGGGTTAAAGCAGGGCGTTCAATATCATTGCTTCCCTGACGTTTTTCTCGAATTAAAGTTAAGCTTTCTAAATAACCATCAAGATTAAATAATTCTACTAGGCGCAACCGTCGATTTTCATGAATAAACCCAAACTCTGCACCAGATTTTGAAATCGGAGACAGTTGAATAGTGCCTTGAGAAAAAGTACCATTCTCAAAAAATAAAATATCTCGTCCCAGAGATTGGTATTCTCGAACTAATTCTTTAATTTCCGGTTCAAGTGTTGGATCGGAATTAGGATAAAATCGTTTTAGGGTTAGGCGGGCTGTTCGATTTTCATTAAAACTTTCTAGGGTAAGATGACTGGGAATATCATTAATGAGTTCTCCTTGGGGTGAGAACTGGGTAAAAGACCCTTGCCATTCTCCCAGATTTTTTAGAAAACTTTTCCATTGACTGTTCATTTTGATTTTTATTAATTATAAGGTTTATAATGTTACCAAATTATCCAATCATAACACTTTTAACAGATTTTGGCTCAAAAGATATTTATGTCGGGGTAATGAAAGGAGTTATTAGTCAAATTAATCCTCAAATTAATATCATTGACTTAACCCATGAAATTCCCCCTCAAAATATTGCTATGTCCAGATTTTGTTTAATGAATGCTTATTCCTATTTCCCAGAAGGAACCGTTCATATTGCTGTGGTTGATCCTGGGGTAGGAACCCAACGACGAGCGATCGCGATTAAATTTAAAAATAGCTATTTAGTCGGGCCGGATAATGGATTATTAACGGGACTATTAGAACCCTTTTTAACGTCTAAAATTGACATTAATTCTAATCATTTAGAATCCCCGGAAATTATTGCTGTTGAATTAAATAATCCTAAATATTGGCGAACCTCTCAACCGAGTACAACCTTTCACGGTCGAGATATTTTTGCGGCGGTTGGTGCTCATTTAGCCTCTGGTATTCCCCTAGAACAATTGGGAACCTTCATTGACCTAAAAACGTTAGTACGCTTATCTTTACCATCCTGTCGATTGACTGATGATGGCATAGAGGGATGTATTCAATATATTGATGGGTTTGGAAATTTAGTCACCAATATTCCTGGGGAAGCCGTTGCGGATAAAAACTGGTATATAGCAATCAGCGAAGGTAAGAAAAAGCCCAAAAACAAAAAACACAAACCGAAAAAAAATAAACTTAAAAATAAGAAAAATTCTAAAAAAATATTGCAAACAGAGCAACATAAACTTGCGGGTTTATCTTGTCTGATTCCAAAAGGTCAAACCTATGGAGATTTGCCATCAGGTCAATTGGTCGCCTTAGTAGGTTCTCATCAGTGGTTAGAAATTGCCATGAATGGGGGAAATGCTCAACAACAATTAAAACTAGATTTAGGAGCAAAAGTCCAGGTGATTATCAGTCATCAGTAATTAGGGATTGAAAATAAAACCCTACATCTAACAACCTCACCATTACGGAAAAATCCCTGGTGAAACATCCCTACAACCCTACAGGGTTTTCTACACTTCTCGCTCCCAGTTCAATTTGTCATTATGTAAATTAGGTAGACAACATTAGGGCTGTGAAATGAAAGATCTTATTCAATCCTTTTATAATTGGTATCGCGTTACCCTACGGAATACAAAATATCGTTGGGTTGTGATTTTAGGAAGCTTACTTTATTTAGTGAGTCCGATTGATATTTCTCCTGACTTTCTACCCGTTGTCGGATGGTTAGATGATGGGATAATTGCGACCATTTTAGTCACTGAAGTATCGCAATTACTCATTGAAGGTTTAAACCGCCGCAAACAAACCCGTCAAGGGACAGAGGTTAATGAAGTTGAATCTGTGAACCGTGACCAAACCGTTGTAGACGTTTCTGTCAGCTAGATTAATTTTTTTGATATAAATCTTAAAAGGGAGTAGAGAAAATTAACCCTGATCTCTACTCCCTGTTTTAATAATAATTAATAGGAGGAGACATCTTTATTGATAAAATCAAGGAATATAACCCCAAAAAATCGGGTTTAATTCTCAGGAAACATTCATTCCCATCCACCATGAAGACTCTGACATCTAATACCCCTCCCAAACTTAATTGTTGCGATCGCAAAACTCTTCTCAACTATTTTCAGGATGCTTGGCAACTCGAAGATCTGCTCCTAAAAAGTTTAGTCGGAGAAGATACATTTTATCTGAATCCTGACCCTTTGAGAAATCCGCTCATTTTTTATCTCGGGCATTCGGCGACTTTCTATATCAATAAATTAATGCACGTTGGATTATTAGAAGAAAGCCTTAATCCAGACTATGAAATTCTGTTTGGAGTTGGGGTTGATCCCGCAACACCCACCGAATTAAATCAAGCGATCGCCCATTCGGAATGGCCGGAGGTTGCATCGACTTGGAAATATCGAGAACAAGTCTTAGAAAGACTATCAGAATTCATTGAAAAAACGCCGATTACTTTGCCAATTCTTCCCGATCATCCCCTGTGGGCGTTAATCATGGGAATTGAACATCAGCGCATTCATGTCGAAACCTCTTCGATGTTATTTCGTCAGCTTCCCCTAGAGCGAGTTCAACGCCCTTCAGACTGGAAATATGCCCCGTCTAATAATTTCACTCCTGAGAATGAAATGGTAAAAGTTGCAGGTGGAATTGCAAAACTGGGCAAAACTTTTGATGATCCAACTTATGGTTGGGATATTGATTATGGTTCACGCACTGTTGAAGTTGCACCTTTTTTAGCGAGTAAATATCTCATTACCAATCGCGAATTCCTGGATTTTGTTAAGGCGGGTGGCTACGAAAATCAAGACTATTGGGATAAAAAATCTTGGCAATGGAAAACTGAAAATAATATCCAACATCCCAAATTTTGGCGATTAGAAAAGGGCAGTTATAAATATCGCGCCCAGTTTGATGAAATGGATGTACCGTTAGATTGGCCGGCGGAAGTCAATTATTATGAAGCAATGGCTTATTGTCGTTGGAAAGGTGAAGGAACTCGGTTAATGAATGAAGCTGAGTACAATGTTGCTACTTACGGTAATGGTTTAGTCGAAGATGTAGACCATTATAATCTCAATTTTAAATTCGGTTCACCGAGTCCGGTGGGATTGTTAGAAACGGCAAAAAGTTACTCTGGACTTTATGATTTGCGGGGGAATGTTTGGGAATGGTTGAGTGATCATTTAAACCCCCTTTCAGGGTATGAACCCCATTTTCTTTATGAAGATAATTCTGCTATCTTTTTTGATACTCAACATCAAATGATGTTAGGAGGCTGTTGGATCACAAATGGCACGGAAGCTTTAAAATATTATCGCAATTGGTTTCGTCCGAATTTCTATCAACACGCTGGTTTTCGGATTGTTCAAGATATTAACTAATACAGTTATCAGTTATCAGTTATCAGTTATCAGTTATCAGTTATCAGTTATCAATACCCTTACCTGGAAAAAATAACTCTATCTTTAGATAGATGTTATGTTTAATATAACATCTGGTATGGTTCGAGCTAATTATTAATCCTTTTTACCTTTTGTTATGAAGGCTACAGAGCAACAAAGAGTAGCACAGTTAATTCGTGAAACTCGTCAGTGTCTGAATTTGTCTCAAGTTCAATTTGCCTTAAAATTAGGGGTATCATTCCAAAGTGTCAATCGATGGGAGAATGGGCGAACCAAACCCCTACCTTTAGCCTTAAATCAGATTAAGCAATTACTTGATCAGATGAGTGCTTCGCCAGAACCAACTCTGCAACAACGAAGTCGGGATCTTCTGGCTCAATATTTTTCCGACTAAGGACTAAAATAGGGGTTCAAAAGAGTGAACATTAACCTCTCAACAGATTCGTTCAGTGGGCAAGGGGAAATTCATCAGTTAATCTGTACCTTAGATTGGTCAAAAACCCTTCTCGGCCCACCGTCACAATGGCCTCAGAGTTTACGAACCGCCGTCAGTATTATCTTAAACTCTCGCTATCCGATGTTTATTTGGTGGGGCGAAGAATACATTAACCTCTACAATGAAGCGTATCGCCCCATTTTAGGAACCCGAAAACATCCCCAATTTTTCGGACAATCTGCGAAAGAATGTTGGGCTGAAGTCTGGGATGTCGTGGGACTCTTAGCCGAAAGTGTGCTGCATACAGGTCAGCCTACCTGGTCGGAAAATTTGATGCTGATCATGCACCGTTCCGGTTATACCGAAGAAACCTATTTTACCTTTTCCTATAGTCCGATTACCGACGAAAGTGGCGGAGTCGGGGGTATTTTTTGTGCTGTAACCGAAACCACCGAACAAATTATCGGAGAACGACGACTGCAAACCCTGCGAGAAATTGCCACAGCCACCACCGATGCTAAAACCGTTGAAATAGCTTGTCAGCGTGCAATTGAGGCGATCACATCTAACAACATGGATATCCCCTTCGCCCTGCTGTATCGCATTCAAGATGGCAAACAAGCTGATCTTGCGGGAACCGCCGGAATAGAACCGAATCATCCCATTGCCCTATCCCCGATTAACTTAACCGAAAATTCTGATCCTTGGCAGTTAAATCTTGTTAACCAAACTGGGGAAATGCTGCTATTAGAAGACTTAAACACCCGGTTCCAGACGTTACCAAAGGCGACTTGGAATGAACCTCCCCACGCTGCGATGGTCATCCCCTTAACCCAAAAGCCCCAATCTCAGTTAGCCGGATTTTTAATCCTAGGAATCAGCCCCCGACGTGCCTTTGATGACTCCTATCGGGGGTTTTTTGATTTAATTGCTAATCAAGTCGCCATCGCCATCGCCAATGCTCAAGCCTACGAAGCCGAACGACAACGCTCAGAAGCCTTAGCAGAACTTAACCGAGCCAAAACTGCTTTTTTTAGTAATATTAGTCATGAATTCCGCACTCCATTAACCTTAATTTTGGGTTCCCTCGAAGAAACCCTCCTCAATCCCAACCTTCTCAACCTTGATCAACAGGAACAATTACAAGTCGCCAAACGCAATAGCTTACGACTTCTCAAACTCGTGAATACTCTCCTCGATTTTTCCAGTTTGGAAGCCGAACGATTTCAAGCGGTTTATGAACCCACTGATTTATCAAGGTTTACCACAGAACTTGCAAGTATGTTTCGTTCGGCTATTGAACGAGCCGGAATGCAGTTGATCATCGATTGTCCTCCCCTCCCAGAACTTATCTATATTGATCGGGAAATGTGGGAAAAAATAGTTCTCAACCTCCTTTCAAACGCCTTTAAATTTACCTTCAAAGGCAAAATTACAGTGTCTCTGCGGTGGATGGGGGATCACGTTCAACTGAATGTTCAAGATACCGGAATTGGGATTCGCAGCAAAGACATTCCTCATGTATTTGAACGGTTTCATCGTGTTTCCGAAGCGCAAGGCAGAACCTATGAGGGATCGGGCATTGGTCTATCCTTAGTCAAAGAGTTAGTCCAGTTGCACGCAGGTACGATTGAAATTAGCAGTATTCCAGGGGAAGGGAGTTGTTTTATCGTGTCCATTCCCTCTGGCTGCGCTCATCTGGATACTGATCAGATTTGTCAGACAACTCGCTACAATTCCTCACCCCTAGAAGCCACAGCTTATTTAGAAGAGGTAATGAGTTGGGAAAATCCGTCTTGCATCGCCCCGTTAAAACCTTTTTTATCCCCTACTTCCCGCATTCTGCTGGTAGAAGACAATGGGGATATGCGGAATTATATGCAGCGTTTGTTGAGTCAACACTATCAAGTCGAAAGCGTTCATCATGGGTTAGCAGCCTTAGAAGCGATTCATCGTCAGAAACCGGATTTAGTCGTCTCTGATATTATGATGCCGGAATTAGATGGTTTTGAACTGCTGCACACCCTACGACGAGATCCCAGAACTCAAGAAATCCCCATTATTCTTTTATCTGCTCGGGCTGGAGAAGAAGCGACTATTGAAGGCTTAGAAGCCGGGGCTGATGATTATCTAATTAAACCGTTTTCAGCCCGTGAACTTTTAGCTCGTGTCCACTCCATTTTAGAACTTACTCGACTGCGACAAGAAGCGACGATTCGAGAACAAGAATTAAATACCACAAAAGCCCAGGTGATTGATATTCTCGAAAGTATTACCGATGGCTTTTTTGCTTTAGATTATCAGTGGCGATTTACCTATATTAACCAAGCTTCAGAACGGCTATTTTTGAAAACCAGAGGGGAATTATTAGGGTGTAACCTATGGGAAATTTATCCTAATTTTTTAAAATCTATTGAAGCTCAAAAACTGCATCAAGTCATGGAAAATCAGGAGGCAGAACATTTTGAAACTTCAACGATTCATCCGGGATTTTGGTATGAAGCCCACGTTTATCCTTATCAAGAAGGTTTAGCCGTTTATTGGCGAGATATTACCGAACGAAAACAAGCTGAAGTTTCCCTGCGTCAAAGCGAAGAACGATTTCGGGTGGCTCAAGAATTATCCTTAGATGCCTTTACTATTTTGCAAAGTGTGCGAGATGAAACGGGCAAAATTATTGATTTTGAGTGGACTTATGTTAATCCGAAAGCGGCTGACGTTTTACACCAAACCATTGAAAAGTTAATTGGTCAGCGACTTTTAGAAGTGCTTCCAGGGAATAAAACCAATAGTGATTTATTTGAACGTTATGTGCGAGTAGTAGAAACCGGAGAACCCCACGATATTGAGTTATGTTACCAATCGGAAGGAATTATGGGTTGGTTTCGGAATATGTGTGTTAAAATTGGTGATGGTGTGGCGATTTCTTTTAGTGATATTAGCGATCGCAAATTATCAGAAGCAGCCTTACTCCAAAGTGAAGAACGATTGCGAGTTGCCCTTAAAAGTGCACCGATTACTTTATTTAATCAAGATCAAAATTTACGCTACACCTGGATTTATAATCCCTTTCTTCAACAATCTGTTGATGAAATTATCGGTCGCAGTGATTTTGACTTACTCCCACAAGAACAAGCATCCCAACTGGTTCAACTCAAACGCCAGGTTTTAGAAACCGCTACCGGGGCACGGGAGGAACTTTGTTTGATTATCCAGGAACAGAAATATTATTTTGATTTAACCATTGAACCCCTACGCAATACGGAGGATGAAATCATCGGAGTTACTTGTTCTGGGGTTAATATTTCCGACCATAAACAAGTGGAATTAGCCTTACGCCAAAGTGAAGCCTTGGCTAATGCACGGGCTGAGGAATTGAGAACCTTTATGGAAACGGTTCCGGCTGCGGTTTGGGTTGCCCACGATCCCCAATGTCATGAGATGACAGCAAACCGGGCTGCCCATCAATTGGTACAGTTACCGTCTGGTAGCATTGTTACGGCTACCCCGGAAGATGGAAGTTATCCTTTTTTATTCACAATTCAACACCAGGGGGTTGATATTCCCCTGGAAGAGTTACCCATGCAAATAGCGGGACGCACGGGGGAGGATGTTGAGGCAGAATTTGAGTTTGTCTTTGAAAATGGGGAAGTTCGGTATATTTATGGTCGGGCGGTTCCCTTACGCGACGAGGGGGGGAAAATTCGGGGAGTTATTGGTGCGTTTTTGGATATTAGCGATCGCAAACGAGCCGAAGAGGAACTACGAGAACGCGAACAACGGTTTATTACCTTATTTCATGGCATGGAAGATTGGGTACTGGTGTACCATCTCACGCCAGATTACCAACCCGGAACGTTTATCGAAGTTAATCAACAAGCGTGTAACAAGTTAGGCTTTAGTCGGGAAGAACTGCTTACGATGTCTGTGGCGGATATTGTGGGTTCATCCTGGGTTTATCCCCAAGCCAATATAGAACAACTACTTCAGCAGAAGCGTTTGGTGGTGGAATCGGTGCATCGCACCAAACAGGGACATCGAATTCCGGTTGAAGTCAGTGCGACTCTGTTTACCCTCAATGGTTTACCAACGGTACAAGCGATTTGTCGAGATATTACTGAACGAAAACAAGCCGAACAAGAGCGAGAAAAACTGTTAACCCGTGAACGAGCCGCCCGGGAAGAAGCAGAAGTTGCAAACCGAATCAAAGATGAATTTTTAGCGGTTTTATCCCATGAGTTGCGATCGCCGTTGAATCCGATTTTAGGCTGGACAAAACTGTTACAAACTCGCAAATTTGATGCAGCAGGAACCGCCCGCGCCCTGGAAACGATTGAACGCAATGCCAAATTACAAACCCAATTGATTGAAGATTTATTAGATATTTCTCGAATTTTACGCGGAAAAATGGCGTTAAATATGGAGCCCGTTAATTTAATTTCCACCATTCAAGCCGCTTTAGAAACCGTGAAATTAGCCGCAGAAGCAAAGGGAATTCAGGTGACGTTTGAGGTGATTCCCGGCGAAGGTATGGGGGTGATTCCTCTGCGACAAGTTTTGAGAAGTCCCGAGGCTTTGTTCCCGGAATCTCAATCTTTTATCAATGTTTTAGGAGATAAAACTCGGTTGCAACAAGTGATGTGGAATTTGTTATCGAATGCGATTAAATTTACTCCTTCTGGAGGCGTTGTCGAGGTGCAATTAGAGTGTCGAGAAGGTCAAGCTCAAATTCAAGTTAAAGATACGGGAAAAGGAATTAATTCTGAATTTTTACCCTTTGTTTTTGACTATTTTCGTCAAGAAGATAGTACAACAACTCGTAAATTTGGTGGTTTAGGATTGGGATTAGCCATTGTTCGCCATCTCACAGAATTACATGGAGGAACAGTCAGCGTTGATAGTTTAGGAGAAGGACAAGGTGCGGTGTTTCTCGTCCAGTTACCTTTAATGGCTTATGAGCGGGAACAACCTCAATCTCCAACAATAGAGACTGAGGAAATTGACTTAATGGGGTTAAAAATTTTAGTGGTTGATGATGAAATTGATATTCGGGATTTAGTCGAATTTATATTAGAACAAGCTGGGGCTGAAGTGAGAGTTGCTAACAGCGCACGGGAAGCTTTGGGTTTGATGTCGGAATTTTCGCCGGATGTGTTAATCTCGGATATTGGGATGCCAGAAATGGATGGTTATGGGTTAATTGCAGAAGTCAGAAAAACATCATCCATTCCTGCGATCGCTTTAACAGCTTATGCTGGAGAAACGAACCAGGCTTTAGCTCTAGCGGCTGGATTTCAAGTTCACCTCGCCAAACCCATAGAACCTGATGAGTTAGTTCTTGCTATTATTAATTTAACAAAAAAATAAAGCGGTTAGGAATCAGATGGGGTTGTCACCCAGGCAAAAACCTGATAAAATTATAGGTATAGCCCTCGCACCTTTCTGAAAATAGGGCAGCTAAAAAAATACGACCTGTAGAAGATTGAGATAACTTCAGCTTTCACCCCAATTTGGTGCTGTGCTATGACTATTTCTAAGTCGGTTTCGACTAACGGTAAACTTTCTAAAGATACTGTATCATCGGAGTCTACAGAACCATTAACCGTGTCCGAGAAAGTTGAACCCCTTCAGGATTGGAAACAGAGTTTAGAACAGTTATTCTATTTACAGCGCTGTAGTCATCTGTTGATGGCAGTAATTGAGCCACAAACTTTAATCTTGCGTTATGGAAATGAATTATTTTGTCAAGTTTATAAGATTCATTCAACTTTATTAGGGTCAGAAACGGGATTATCGGCGAAGTTGCTGGGAAAAAATAAAAATCCTAAAATTGAAGACGGACTCTTTAACGGCTTAAATATTAAAATTTCAGATCTCTTTCAACAGTGGGATAGTTTAACCTTTGAACAACTCTATCGTTATCATCTCTTACATCACATTCTGAAGCAATATTATGACATTGATTTACAATCTTTACAACTCTTTAATCAGTCGGCGATCGCTATTTTAAATTCAGCTAATACTTCAGAACAACGATTTATTCAAATTTGGTTAAATTCCGATTTATTACAGATCACAAAACTTAATTCTCAACTCGATGACTTTGCAGAGTTTAAATTTAACTTAATGCCCTTCTCTGAGCGAGAAAGTTGGTTTTTAAAACCTGGAAATTTAGATGACATTGCCCAAAAATTAAATTTAGAAAACTATCAAGTCAAGGGAGTATTTTTGTTAGAAGGATTAGAGATTACAGAATCCGAACAAATGCGTCGTCTTACCCATCAATTAATTAGTCGAGATTTAATAGTCCAATCTCAGCAATGGGAAAATATTCAACAACAATTACAAGCTTTATTTCGAGTTAAAACTTGTTTAGTCATGAGAATTCAAGGACAAGAAGCCAAATTATCCCAGAGTTTAAATAATAATCCCCTTCACCAACCCATCATTTATCCTCTGGATACCTTAAAAGATTCTCCGATGTTACAAGCACTTCAAGACAATCAAGTCATTAATATTCCCGACCTGAGACAACAGTGTTTTACAGATTGTGAACGCTATTTAAGAAAGCTAAATATACGTTCGGTTTTATTAATTCCCTTAGTGATTCAATCCGTTAATTTACAAGGAAGTCAACAAATTTTAGGGGTGGTAGGATTAACGAGTGATCACCCCAACCATTTTACCTTAAGTGATGTTAAAAATGCCTATCAATTAATCCCAGCTTTTATTACAGCATTCTGCCATTGTTTACAAGAACAATTCACAAACTTACGCAATATTCATCCTTCCGTTGAATGGCGATTTTTACAAGAAGCAGAGCGCCGGAGTTGGGGATTTCAACCCGAAACAATTATCTTTGAAACCGTTTATCCTCTCTATGGAATTTCTGATATTCGAGGTTCATCGGAACAACGAAATCGGGCGATTCAGGTAGATTTACTAGAACAATTTCAATTAGCTATTAATATTGTAGAAGCTTTATGTGAAACTCAAAAATCCTCATTAGGAGAACAGCTTAAACTGGATTTACAAGACTATATTACTCAACTTAAAACAGAAATTAATGTTGAAATTGAAATGAGTTCAACGGATTATTTGAAAGAGCATTTAGAAATTTATTTTGATTGTTTTTCTCAGTGTAGTCCCAAGGTACAAACTGCTTTAAAACAGTATAAAGAAGCTTGTAACAATGAACATGGATGTGTTTATACTGCCCGATCTTACTATGATGAAATGTTAAACCTAATTACCTATCATTTACAACAAGTTTGGACACACTGGCAAGAGCAAATGCAGGCTATTCTTCCCCATTATTGTGAAATGGAATTTAGTGATGGAATGGATCATATTATTTATGTTGGAAAGTCCATTGATTCTCGGTTTACCTCCTTTCATATCCGCAGTTTAAGATATGAACAACTGAGGGCAATGTGTGATTGCGCCCGCAGGATATTTCGCTTAAAATCAGAACAAAAAATAACCCTAGATTTAGCCCATTTAGTCTTAGTCCAATATACCCCGATTGATATTTTTCATGATGAGAATACCGAAGGTATTTTTGCTGTTCGAGGAACCCGTGATATCCGGTATGAGATTGTTAAAAAACGGATTGATAAAGGCGTGGATAAAGACACCAAAATTCGCATTACCCAACCCGGAATGCTAACCCTAGTTTATTCAACAGAAGAAGAATGGCAAGAATATGAACAATATTTTCGCTATTTGCATCGGGAAGGGTGGGTAAATTCTCAAATTGAATTTGGAATCGTTGATCCCCTTCCGGGCGTTAGTGGGCTAAATTATGCCCGTGTTGCCATTCTGGAATAATGCAATAACCCTTACTCGTTCATCGTTTTATAGGTAGAAACAGCAGAAGGTGAACTGCGGTTGAGATATCGGAAAATCCAATATTTAAACACCGCATCTAGGATAACCGGAAAAGTAGCAATAAACAGAAAATTAAAATCCCGATTTTCAGGGAGTCCAAAATGTCGCGCTGTACTTTCTAATATTACTTCCCAACCGTGGGGAGAGTGGAACCCCACAAACATATCGGTGGATAAAATAATGATAAACGCTTTAGCACTATCACTCAATCCATAAATTAAATCCCCCATAAAGGATTTCAGAATCTCTACCTCTTTCCGGTTTGAAACTAGCACAAAACAGAACATGAAAACAGCGATAATATCAGCAAAAACATTTTTGATGGCGTTACTTCCGTCAACTTTATATTCTTCCGCTAATTCTTTGGCTTTTTCCTCTAATTTTTCATCGAGTTCCTGTGGGGTTAGGGGAGGAGCTTGACCAATTAAGGTTTGAAATTTCAGCCGTTGTTCATAATGCTGAAGTTCAACAAAAGCTTCCTCCTCCATATTAACATTCAGAAAAATAGGCGTTTGCTCTTGATTGGTAAAAATTCGATCCACAAGGGGGCCGACTACAAAATTTTTAGCCAATTGTTGCGTGAGTAAGGGAATTAAAATTAACAATAAAACAAATCGGATAGAAACAAGGGTTTTGATTTTAGATTTTCGATAGTTTTGGATCATTTCAAACTCAGATTCTGGTCTGAGTTCCTGTTGAACCCGATTTAAAGTTCTCAGTAAAGATCGAGGAAGAACACTGGGGGAAGGTTTAGTCGTTAAATCCTGTTGAATTGTTTTTCCTGAACTCGAAGTCGGACTTCCATTATTCAAAGATTTATTTGTTCCCGGAGCATTTGTAATGCTAAGATCTTGATTAATAACTGTGTTCGGTAGCAATAGAGATTGATTCGTAGGCGCGTTCATTAAAGCAACGGAATCTTCCGGTGGCATGGGGTGGTATCGAGAAATCACCGTATCAATATAATCGAGCTTTTCACAGATAATAGAAATAATTTTAGAGTCAGGTAATGAACCATTTCGTTCCAGATTATGGGTAATTTTACCGTTCACCGTTGAGGCCGGATTGAGTTGTTCAGATAATCCCAAAACCGAACGACTAGCATTAAATACCATTAAGCGAGTCTGAATCATTTTGAGATGTTTTTTTAATTCAGAATTAAAATAAGCCAAAGCGCGATCGCTATATTCAGCATGAGATTCCGAGGGAATTTTTTCTCCTTGAAAATGCTCATTTTCCAGGGAACGAATCTTTAAAGCCGCATCATAAGCTTGATCCAAAGCCCGTTCGGGTGTATCACGGAACCATTGATTCGCATTCCCAAACCATCGTTTTACGAAATTAGAGCTAGAAGTCGTCATAGTTCAGTTATCAGTTATCAGTTATCAGTTATCAGTCAGGAGTCTTCAAGTGTCCCCTATCGTATGACTTGTGACTGTTGCCTCCTACTTGCTCTGTCCTGTCTGCTGTCTACTGTCTTTTTGATCGGTACAATGTACGGGATATCTTAGCAAATTTCTATCGGATTGCTGTGCTGTCTCCTGCTTTGTGGATTACTGGAGGTTCCCGTAGTGGCAAAACCACTCGCCTCATTGAGTTATTTTGTGAATGGACACCTGTATTGGGAACACGCCCCAACCCCCAACGGGGGAAAAAGAAAACGGAAAAAAGCCGATTAAAGCTTCAACTCACGGGGACGACGACCTTAATTTTTGCGGCTAATAGTGATAATCGGATGGTCTTAGCAGAGCGTTTGACCACTACACCCCAGGGACAATATTCTTTTTACTCCACAACCCCTTTAGGCTTTTTTCAAGATGAAGTGATTCTATTTTGGCCCCTATTAGTCGAAAAGTTAGGGTTAAAAGCTCAATTTCCCCTGCGATTACGTCCTGAAACTGAACAGGAACTTGCGCTGCAACTTTGGAGTCGTGATCTAGAAATCCACAGCTTAGAACGTCCAGGGATTAGCGTTAATCGTAGGGTGCGCCAAGTCTTGGATCTTCTACAACTGGCTGCTCTGAGTCGAACCTCCATTGAAGACATTCCTCAGATTTTACAGCAGGGGTTTGACTCCCGCAGACAGACAATAGAAACCCTGAATCAACAAATCGGTTTTTGGTTGAAACAGTGGCAAAACTGGTGTTTAGAACGGGGGTTACTCACCTATGGGATAATTGCAGACCTCTATGGTCAACACCTGCTGCATCATCCCATCTATCAAAAACACTTACTGCGTCGATATCCAGTGGTTTTAGCTGATGATGTGGATGAATATCCCGCCCTCGCTCGCCACTTGTTTGAGTTCTTTCTGGAGCAGGGAAAAATGGCTGCATTTACCTACAATCCAAAGGGGGCTGTACGGTTGGGGTTAGGGGCTGATCCCAATGACCTCGCCAGTTTACAATCCCGTTGTCGTGTGGAAACCTTAGATTCACCCAGGGGTTTAGGGAAATACCTGGCGCAACCGATTTTGGAATTAGTCTTTGAAAATGCGATCGCCTTTCCTGACTCCCTCTTATTTTCTCCTTATATTAAATCAATTCAAACCCTATCACGGGCTGATTTACTGCGACAAACGGCTGAACAGATTATTGCTGGGGTAAAAACAGGTCAAGTACAACCCGATGAAATTGCCGTTATTGCTCCCGGTTTAGATGCCATTGCCCGTTATACCTTACGAGAACTGCTCAACCATGCAGGTATTACGGTGGAGTCGATGCAAGAACAACGTCCCCTCGTCAGTTCTCCCCTGGTTCGAGCTTTATTAACTCTCATGGCCTTGATTTATCCGGGAAATGGTCGCCTTGTCCACCGAGATGCGATCGCAGAAATGCTTGTCACCCTCAGTTATGAAGGGAACAGGGAACAGGGAACAGGGAACAGGGAATTGTCAACCCCTGTGATTGACCCTGTACGGGCTGGTCTGTTGGCGGATCATTGTTTTGTGCCAGATTGGGAAAATCCTCGGTTGCTTCCGGTGACGGCTTTTCCCCGTTGGGATCGGTTGGGATATCAAGCGACCCAAGCTTACCAACAGATTCTGCATTGGATTGAAGTTCAACAACAACAGTATCAACAACGACTCTTAGCCAGTCCGGTGGTGCTGTTAGACCGGGGAATTCAGCAATTTTTAATTCATGATTCTAGTTTAAGACCCGATCAATTGTCCGTCCTGCGAGAGTTAATGGAAACGGCAATTCATTATTGGGAGGTGCAGAATCGTTTACAACTGCAAACTGGTGTTACCCCTTCAGAACAAGTGGGTCAGTTTATTCAGTTATTGCGCCTAGGAGTCGTTTCTGCGAATCCCTATCCGATATCCAGTTTGGGGATTAAACCTGGGGGGGTGACTTTAGGAACGATTTTCCAATATCGGGCCAGTCGAGCATCCCATCGTTGGCACTTTTGGCTTGATGTAGGATCTCCCTTGTGGTTAAGTGGGGGAGCAAGTATTCTGTGGGGAGCACCCCTGTTTTTAAGGGAACGAGAGCATCGTCCCTGGACAGTGGAAGAGGGGTTGGAAGCTGATCTACAACGATTACGTCGTATTATTGTAGATTTGTTGAGTCGGGTCAGCGATCGCTTAATTCTGTGTCACAGTGATTTAGCGGTTAATGGCCAAGAACAACTGGGCCCCCTTTATCAGTTATCAGTTATCAGTAATCAGGATTATTATTGAACTGTAAGTTGGGGAATATTAGGTTTCGATTGGTTCAAATTGAACAAGCGAAAAAATAAGATAATATAGGAGATAGTGTTGGGACGCCACTTTTGCACAGGATCATCTACCCAAACAGTCACCCTAGAAGGTAAATTTAACCTTCAGACTAACCTATAAAATCTCACACAAGGACTTAAAATCAATGAAGTGCAAGTTTTAACTTTTCTTCTTTCTTTTTCTAAGTTCTTCATCATTTTGAATCAACAATTTTCAATTTTGGAAGGCTTCCGCAAGGAGGCTTACTCATTTTTGAAATAGAAAAATTTTACTAATAATATTAAAATGGAGTTGGCTATGTTTGTTTTCAGGTAAACAATTGAATTCGATAAATTTATAGAAATTGATGTTACTATCATCAACCCTTCTGGGAATGCTATAAATGAAACGAGGTTGGGGTGTAAGGAGTTAATTTGATTGCTTGGGTTTATTCATGAGGAGACTAAGAAATGACAAGTGCAGCAATTAATACTGTTAGGGCCAGAGTTATTAATACAGAGGAAACCCTGTTAATTTTTCCGACAGAACTTCCGGGTATCTTTCAAAGCTTCACCGGGTTAGTTGGAGAAACGTTACCTGGTGCCAATGGTGATGTAATTTTCGTCCCTCAAAATCCCCCAGCACCCACCCCAACAACATCTCCCACCCCCACAACATCTCCCACCCCCACAACACCTCCTACAACATCCCCCACCACACCCCCCACCACATCCCCCACCACACCCCCTACACCTACACCTTCTGGAAGTGGCGGGACAAATCCGGCTCCGATTGCTAATAATGACTTTTTTCAGACGAACTTTGAACAAGCAACTTTTTTTAATGTTCTGGAAAATGATTCTATTCCCGGAGGAAGTGGAACCAGTATCAGTATTGCTCAATTTAGCTCAACTTCTAATGGAACTTTAGTGTTTAATGGGGCTGGAATTTTTACTTATACTCCTGACCCGAATTTTTTTGGAGTCGATAGTTTTAGTTATACGATTGAACAAGGAACCGCCCCAGCCCAAGTTTTTATTCAAGTGTTAGCGGGGAATCGCCCGATTATTATTGAAGGAATTGGTAAAGGAACAGAAACCAGCGATTATATTACAGGTTCCTCTGGAAATGATGTGATCAACGGTTTAGGTGGAGACGATACCATCTTTGGTTTAGCGGGAAATGATGAACTTCGAGGGGATGAAGGCAATGATACCCTCTACGGTAATGAAGGAAATGATAGCCTCACCGGAGGAGAAGGTAACGACGAACTCAATGGCGGCAAGGATAATGATTTTCTCGATGGTAGTGAAGGAGATGATACTGGATTAGGACAACTCGGAAACGATACCGTCATTGGGAATTTGGGAAATGATAGCCTTTATGGAGGTCAAGGAGGCGATAGTGTTAGAGGTGGAGAAGGCAATGATCTTGTCTATGGAGATAAAGGTAGTGATGTCCTCTGGGGGGATGCTGGAAATGATACGGTAACAGGCGGAGACGAAGCAGACTTGTTGTTTGGAAATGACGGTGCTGATAGTCTCCAAGGAAATCAAGGCAACGATACAATATTTGGTGGCGTTGGTAACGATACTGCCTTCGGAGGCGAAGGAGATGATCAAATTTCGGGTGAAACTGGAGATGATTTTCTCTGGGGTGGTAAAGGCATTGATACCCTCACAGGTGGCTCAGGAAATGATACCTTCGTGATGACTCCCGAAAGTGGAGGAGGGAATTTAGAAGACGCTCAAATTGTGAATGATTTTGAATTGGGCGATCGCATTGGTTTAGCTGGGGGTTTACAATTTAGTGACTTATCGATTACCCAAAGTGCTGAAAATGCCGGGAATACGATTATTAGAAACGGCAGTGCAGGAGATTATATTGCCGTTCTCATTGGGGTAAATAGCACCACCATCAACGCGGATAGTTTTACTCCCATTTCCGGTACGATTATTCCGATTCCAACTCCATCTCCAACAACACCACCGACTCCAACAACACCACCGACTCCAACAACACCACCCACACCAACAACACCACCGACTCCAACAACACCACCGACTCCAACAACACCACCCACACCAACAACATCTCCCACCCCAACAACACCACCCACACCAACAACTCCCACACCAACGACTCCACCGACGCCAACCACTCCCCCGTTACAACCCCCCATTGCTCAAAATGACACCGTAAAACGAACTCCCGATGGTTCTGTCACCTTTAACGTGTTAGTAAATGACACCGACCCCCAAGGAAGTCAACTCACGTTAGTCAGTACCGGGACAGTTGCCAATGGTAGTGTAGCGATTACCTCTGGAGGAAATATTACGTTCACCCCTATTCCAGGTTTTACAGGGCCATCAACCTTTCCCTATACCATTCAAAACAGTTATGGCTTAACGTCCACGGCTCAAGTCTTAATCACTGTTAATGTTCCCCCGACATTATTAGTGAATAATGGGATTATTATTGCGCTTAATGATGTGGAAAATCTTACTGCTGGAAATCTTTTGGCAGTAGACCCTGATAATCCCCCGAATGAAATTTTTTACCAAATTACTCAAGAACCCAGCTTAGGGAATTTACAAGCCATCGGGTCTACACCTCAAGTTATTAATGTGGGAGAGAGGTTTACTCAAGAAAATATTAACAACGGTTCCATTGAATATAATTCTCGAAATCTATCAGGAGAAGACGACTTTCTTTTCGTTCTCACTGATAACATTGGGACGACAACCCAGAATGCCTTTAGTATCACCATTGTTGATGATATTATTTCCGGTACGGACGGCGATGATTTCATTACAGGTAGTGGTTTAAGTGAAAATATCAGAGGATTTGCTGGAAATGATACCCTCTTAGGACTAGGCAACCGAGATGTTTTACAAGGAGGAAGCGGACGAGATTCTCTCGATGGGGGAGAAGGAAATGATGTTGTGCAAGGAGATGAAGAAGACGATATTCTCCTGGGTCAAATTGGGAATGATTCTCTATTTGGAGGTCAAGGAAATGACTCTCTGGATGGAGGTGCAGGTCGCAATACCTTGTTAGGAGAAGATGGGAATGACACCTTAGTTGCTGGAGATGATAGTAATTTACTCTCCGGTGGGAATAATGATGATATTCTCATTAGTGGTATTGGGAACGATACCCTTTTAGGGGGCAGTGGAAATGATTCCCTCACTGGAAATGCTGGAGATGATTCTCTGTATGGAGAAGAAGGACAAGACCTAATTTTTGCCGGAGTGGGTCGAGACTTAGTTCTCGGGGGTGCAGATAACGATACTATTGATGCCGGAGAGAATAACGACACCATTTTTGCTGGTGATGGCAATGATTCTATCACCGGTGGAGATGGAGACGATACTATTAGTAGTGGTTCAGGGGCAGATAGCGTTTCAGCAGGAACGGGAGATGATTCCATCTTTGGTGAAGCTGGAAATGACTCGATTTTGGGTGATTTTGGAGAAGATACTATCTATGCTGGAGATGGCTTAGATAGTTTGTTTGGGGGAATTGGTAATGACGTCATCTTTGGGGATGGTGGCAATGACACAATCTTTGGTGGTGAAGATGATGATACCTTAGCTGGAGGCTCCGGGGCTGATAGTTTAATTGGGAATGTGGGTAATAATTCTTACTACTATTTAGCTCCCGCAGAAGGCGTTGATGTGATCACAGAATTTAATGTTAATGGCGATGATCGATTCCTGTTTAGTTCTCTTGGTTTCCCCGGTTTTACCACCGCAGAAGGAACCGTTGTTCCTCTACAAGGAATAATCGTTTCTAATCTGGGTTCTACAGGGGATGATATTAGTAATAAACAAGTGATCATTTTCCAAGATACCTTTGATAATGTTCAAGCGGTCAATGCAGCTTTGAAAAATCAAAAAGGTTCCAGTGATACTGCCGCTTTCTTTGTCTATCGCAATAACTTGTCTTATGCCGCTTTCCCGGGTGCTTATGTGATGGGCTATGATCCAAATTTAAGTGATGATAGTCTCCCGGCTTTTGATTTAGGAATTTTACCGTCTATTGATCCAGCAACCAGCAATATTAGTACCTTAATTACGCCTAGTGATTTTGTCATTATCTAGTTGACAGTTGACGATTAACTATTGGTACAAATAGCTGGTAAGGGCAGGTTCTCTTAGATCTTTGTGAATAATCACTCATCTGGATGAACCTGTCCCTACGACTAATTACTGATTACTAATTACTGATTACTAATTACTTAATCTTATGACAAGTTCTGCTATCAATACAACTCCTGCTACTTTAGCCTTAAGAATTTCTCCGAGTAATGGTTTGTACAATACAGGAAATGGAATCTTAATTTTTCCGACCACAGAATTTTCGGGTAAATTTGAAACATTCCCTGGAAATATTCAAAATTTAGTCCCCCTTTCTAGTGGCATCGGAACAACTTTACCTGGGGCTGCTGGGGGAGTGCTTTTTGTACCGGATGAACCGATTTTAGAAGCGATATCAATTGAAACGAATACACCTGTTTATTTAGCCAAAACAGCAGATGGTCAATATCAAACTTTAGAGGGTCAAACAACAGGAGAGATTCAAGCAGGGCCAGCCGGAAGTACAATTTTTGTTCCCGATGGATATACCCCTGCAACCCCTAGCCCTACAGCAACTCCCAGTCCAACTGCAACTCCTAGCCCTACAGCCACACCCAGTCCCATAGCCACACCCAGTCCCACAGCCACACCCAGTCCCACAGCCACACCCAGTCCCACAGCCACCCCTAGTCCTAGCCCCAGCGAGTCCCAACCCATTCGGATTCAAGGTGCGGGCACAGGTACAGAAGGTGATGATACGATTCTGGGAAGTAATCAAAATGATACGATTTCTGGCTTAGACGGAAATGACAGTATCTTTGGTTTAGGAGGAAATGACCTTCTACAAGGAGATGCAGGACAAGATCAAATTAATGGTAATGAAGGAAATGATGCCATTGTCGGAGGCGCTGATGATGACTGTTTGCGTGGAGGTCAAGGGGATGATTTGATCTTCGGTGATGCCGGGAGTGATCTGGCTTTCGGTGATCGAGATAATGATACCTTGAATGGCGGAACCGAGGCAGATAGTTTATATGGTGGCCAAGGCAATGATAGTATCCGAGGGGGAGGCGAAGATGACCTCCTCTATGGGGATAAAGGTAATGATACGCTATCGGGTGAAGTGGGTAATGATAGCGTTAACGGAGGAGATGGAGACGATATTTTATCAGGAAATTCTGGTCAGGATTTCTTGAGTGGCGGTGCGGGAGATGATCAACTCTTTGGTGGCGGAGATGACGATAGTTTAGTCGGAGGTCAAGGGGCGGATATCCTCTACGGAGATTTAGGAAATGATACTGTCTCTGGCGGTGATGATAACGATCAACTGTTTGGAAATGCCGGAGATGATGTTCTCAATGGAGATAATGGAGCGGATAGTTTATATGGAGGTGCGGGGGAAGATATTCTCAATGGCGGTAAAGGTCGAGATTTCCTCTCCGGTGATGGGGGGAATGATTTATTAGCAGGGGGAGCCGGAGTAGACACCCTGACTGGAGGTGCGGGAGATGATATTTTTGTTTTGGGTTATGTTATTACTCAAGCTCCCAATGGGGGCAGCTTTATTACAGGAACTACAGGCGGAACCAGTATTGAATTAGCAGATATTATTACAGATTTTACCACAACTGATCAGCTTGGGTTATCGGGAGGATTAACATTCCAAGATCTCGAAATTTCCCAAGGTCAAGCCTCCAATGCCAGTAATACAATTATCAAAGATAAAAATACGGGTGAATTTTTAGCGGTTTTACAAGGGGTTAATGCGACTACCTTAAGCGAATCTAACTTTGTTCTTGACCCCACTGTCCCTCTTCCTCCCACAACTCCCCCAACCCCAACCCCAACAACCCCACCGACCCCAACCCCAACAACCTCACCGACCCCAACCCCAACAACCCCACCGACCCCAACCCCAACAACCTCACCGACCCCAACCCCAACAACCCCACCGACCCCAACCCCAACAACCCCACCGACCCCAACCCCAACAACCCCACCGACCCCAACCCCAACCACTCCACCGACCACGACCCCAACCACTCCACCCATACCAACTCCCTCTCAACCCACACCTCCTCCGGTTGAACCCCCAACTCCAGCCGTTTTGCAGGCTGAAAATGATACGGTATCGGGTTTACAAAATAGTTTATTGGAGATTCCCTCTAATACAATCACCAGTAATGACACAGGGGTTGGACTGCTGACGGTGACAGAAGTTACTCAACCGTCTAATGGGACAGCAGTTTTAAATCGGGATAGTAGAATGATTACTTATACTCCTGATAAAAATTTTTCTGGTTTAGATACATTTGATTATCAAATCCGAGATGATAATGGAGCAACGGGAACGGCTACTATTACCGTTGAAGTTATATCTATTAATGAGCCTCCAATTTTAGATCTTAATAGTTCCCAACCGGGCAATAATTACAGCACTGTTTTTGTGGAAGGGACAACTCCGGTCGCAATTACTGGAAGTGTGAGTATTCTTGATGCAGATGATTCAGATTTGACTTCAGCAACGATTACTTTAATTAATAGTCCCAATGGTGACGTAGAAGGTTTGTCAATACAAGGAGCCTTACCTTCAGGGATTACAGCAGGAGCTTATGATCCGACAACAGGAATTATTCTCCTAACCGGAACAGCACCCATTTCTAGCTATGAAATTGCACTGTCTCAAGTTGTTTATAGTAATACTTCCCAAAATCCTGATCCTGAAAATCGAATCATTGATGTAGTCGTTACGGATCATGAAAATGATAGTAATATTGCAATTAGCACAGTTACTATTGATGCGGTTAATAATCCTCCCGTTAATACGGTTCCAGGAACACAATTAACAAATGGTAGTCAACCGATTGTATTTAGTCAAGCTAATAATAATCAAATTTTGATTAGTGACCCGGATGCTGATGGAAACCCGATTCAAGTTACCTTAACAGCTAGTACGGGAACTTTAACCTTGGGTGCAACACCGGCTAATGTGGAAATTTCTGGCGATGGAACAACAACAGTAACCTTAGTAGGTCGTCTGGAAAATATTAATACGGCTCTTAATGGTTTAACGTTCGCACCTCCTGCATCCTTGAATACCTCGGCAACTCTCCAAATTGTGACAACGGATAACGGAAATACAGGTAGTGGTGGCCCCCAAACAGCTTCTAGTACGATTAATATTAATCAGCCGAATCAGCCACCGAATGCGGTGAATGATAGTGTGGTGGGGACGCAAAATCAACTCTTAACAATATCCTCTTCCACTCTCTTAGCAAATGATACCGATCCGAATAATGATCCGTTAACGATTACTCAAGTTAGTAATCCCACAAATGGAACTGTTACCCTCAGTAATGGAAATGTTCTGTTTACCCCAGTCAATAACTATACAGGGCCGGCTAGTTTCTTGTATACCATTAGTGATGGTCAGGGCGGAACCAGTAGCGCGACGGTTAATATTAATATTAATCAGCCGAATCAGCCACCGAATGCGGTGAATGATAGTGTGGTGGGGACGCAAAATCAACTCTTAACAATATCCTCTTCCACTCTCTTAGCAAATGATACCGATCCGAATAATGATCCGTTAACGATTACTCAAGTTAGTAATCCCACAAATGGAACTGTTACCCTCAGTAATGGAAATGTTCTGTTTACCCCAGTCAATAACTATACAGGGCCGGCTAGTTTCTTGTATACCATTAGTGATGGTCAGGGCGGAACCAGTAGCGCGACGGTTAATATTAATATTAATCAGCCGAATCAGCCACCGAATGCGGTGAATGATAGTGTGGTGGGAACGCAAAATCAACTCTTAACAATATCCTCTTCCACTCTCTTAGCAAATGATACCGATCCGAATAATGATCCGTTAACCATTACACAAGTTAGTAATCCCACAAATGGGACGGTTACCCTCAGTAATGGAAATGTTCTGTTTACCCCAGTCAATAACTATACAGGGCCGGCTAGTTTCTTGTATACCATTAGTGATGGTCAGGGTGGAACCAGTAGCGCGACGGTTAACATTACTGTTAATCCCAATCAACCCCCAACCCTAGACTTAAATGGTAGCCAAGCGGGAAATAATACCCAAGTAGCCTTTCAACAAGGACAACCTGCTGTTGCGATCGCGAGTGGGAGTAGTATTGTAATTACGGATGCAGACAATACCACCATCCAGTCCGCCACAATTACTGTAACAAATCCACTCAATGGCGGTGGGGAAAGTTTATCAGCTAATGGTTCGTTACCTTCGGGGATTACCGCCAGTAGTTATAACAGCACCACCGGAATTTTAACCTTAACGGGGAATGCCTCACTAGCGGCTTATCAAACCGCCATTGGACAAGTTGTTTATAACAATACAGCTAATCCTCCCAATACCACCACCCGCCTAGTACAGGTTCAGGTGAATGATGGAACGAGCAATAGTAATACAGCGGCAAGTACCATTACGGTGATTGCTTTAAATCAGCCTCCTGTTGCTGTTACCGATGGCCCAATTTTTACTAACAATAGCATCCAATTCCCGATTTCTCCCTTAGCCAATGACACTGACCCCGATGGAGATGCTCTAACGTTAACTTCTGTGGATAATCCTCCCACCGCCCAAGGGTTAGTGACTCAATCGGGATCATCAGTTCAGTATACTCGTTTGGGAAGTAATACCGGGGTGGATAGTTTCAACTACACGATTAGTGATGGTCAAGGGGGGACGGCGACAGGTCAGATTAATATTGAATTGTTACCCTTAGCCGATGAAACTCCGAACTTAGTAACGGGAGGAAATTTTAGCGATAACCTCAATGGTTTGGGGGGAAATGACACCCTAAGCGGTTTGGGGGGGAATGACACCCTGCGGGGAAATGATGGTAATGATAGTTTATCAGGGGGAAGCGGAACAGATCTGTTACAGGGAGGAATTGGAGAGGATACCCTGAATGGCGGTTTAACCCCGGATACGATGACTGGAAATGAGGGAAGCGACCAATTTCGTTATGAAACTGCTAATGATGGCGGTGGGTCGGGTTTTAATGCAAGTTCTAATACAGAGATTAAAGCTCAAATTGGAAGTGCTTTATATGATACTATCACCGATTTTGAAGGCTTAGGGGCTGCGGTCGGAGATCAGATTAATTTTGCCACAACGGTGATTCAATCCTTTGCCAATATTGCCACAACGGTACAAACCAATATTACCGCAGATGTGATTCCGGGTACAAATCCGGGTCTATTTGCTTTTGATGATGGCAGTAGCACTTACCTCATTTATGATGGTAATGGTGATAATACAACGGGTAATGATTCTCGAATTTTGGCAAAATTAGACAACGTTAATGGTGTGACAACCCTTAATGTTAATGACTTTGCTGGAATTGCTGGCTTAAATCTTCCTCCAGTAGTTCAAGGGAATACGACCGTTAATATTACTGAAGATATAACTCAGAATTTGGGAATTTCATCCCCAGTTGATCCCAATAATGACCCGTTAATTATTACTGTTAATAGTATTCCTGATAGCACTAAAGGAATCGTCCGTATTACGGGTCAAACTAACTCTATTATTATTGGTCAAACCTTAACGAGTGCTGAAATTAGTCAGTTAGAATTTGTACCAAAAGCTAATGTTAATGGTTCAGCCGGGGTATTTTTATATACCGTGAGTGACGGTGAAAATCCTGCGGTCAGTCAAACGGTTACGATTAATATTACGGCGGTTAATGATTTACCTGTTGCTGTTACTGATGGCCCAATTTTTACCAATAATAGCATCCAATTCCCGATTTCTCCGTTAGATAACGATAGTGACCCCGATGGAGATGTCCTGACGTTGACTTCTGTGGATAATCCTCCCACCGCCCAAGGGTTAGTGACTCAATCGGGATCATCAGTTCAGTATACTCGTTTGGGAAGTAATACCGGGGTGGATAGTTTCAACTACACGATTAGTGATGGTCAAGGGGGGACGGCGACAGGTCAGATTAATATTGAATTATTACCCTTAGCCGATGAAACTCCGAACTTAGTAACGGGAGGAAATTTTGGCGATAACCTTAATGGTTTGGGGGGAAATGATACCCTCGTCGGTTTAGAGGGGAATGACAGCCTGCGGGGAAATGATGGTAATGATAGTTTATCGGGGGGAAGTGGAAACGACCTTCTCGATGGAGGCGCGGGACAAGATAACCTGTTTGGGGGTTTAGGACGAGATAGCCTCATTGGTAACTTAGGGGAAACAGACCTGTTTATTTATAGCGATGCACTGGATGGAGGCGGTACTGCTTTTAATGCGGTGGGAACTGCAATTACGACTCAAATTGGCAGTGGTTTCTATGATTCCATTAACAATTTTGAAGGTTTGGGTCAAGTGGGGGGTGATCAAATTAGCGTATCAACCAGTTTAATTGCAGATGCAGCTAATATTCTCCTCAGTGTACAAACGAATCTTTCAACCGATGTCTTGCCTACAAATAACCCTAGTCTATTTGCCTTTGATAATGGTAAGGATACTTACTTAATCTATGATGGCAATGGGAATAACACATCAGGAAATGATTCTCGAATTCTAGCTAAATTAGAGGGAATTACAGGCGTAACATCCTTGAATTCCGATGATATTATTCTGTTTTAGTTAGACTTTTGGGCGGGTTTTTCCCGCCCCGTTCTCACCCGAAGAAACCCAAAATAAAGACACTTGAAATTCAGTTAATTTATTGTTTTTGAGAGGGTGTATCTAATTTTAACTGAATGGAATTGTCTTTTTGCAACTCCACAACATTTTCAGGGGGAGTTAAACAAGTTTTTAAAACTTGATCAACGCCTAAATTTGTATTAGCTTGAATCAAGCCCACAACACAAAAAGACAACTTTTCAGGTAATACACTCCGACGACAACTATCAAGAATATTCAAGGGGTCGGATGAGTTAGTATTGCTGCTAATATTGACCACACAATTGGCTAATTCATCGGGACGCCGAACTTGCAAACAACCTGATAAAATTTGTTCTACAGGTAGGGCGGCAACATTTTTTTGCATTTGTGTGACACAATACCCCATATTTCTCGGCCTAGCTGCCATTGAACAGCCTTGAGTTGCCAATTCAACGGACAGACCAGCGTTAGTTAACTGTTGAGTACAGTTTCTATAGTCTTGTCGCCGAATTTGCACAAAAGACGGAAAAGCAGATGCCGGAGCAACGGGGACAAACAACGGAAATAAACTCACCGTTGCCACCACTGACAACCAACGCTGATTACGGGATAGGTGAGTCAGAAGTGCTTTTTTCAACCCAGAAGACATCACAATACAACGATTCATCGCGATTTAAAGTTTTGCACAATAATATCATAGGTAGGTTGACACTTCCTCACCCTAAAAGGGCGGAGATTCTTGGTTCACGGACTCAACTTATCTAAGCAGGTATGACAACCAACCCAGATAGAGGTTGTATCTCCCCAAAAGTGTTTAGGTCTGGCGACCAACTTCCGATAGGCCCTATCGTAGCTTTTTTGAGTCTATTGAATGCAGCCCTTTGATTCTATATTTTACCTAGGTTATAGAAACTGGAGCAAGCGATAAAAATTTTAGGTGATTTAATAAAAATTATTCTCTAAATGAGATTCAAAAATAGAATCGATTAAAAATATATTTTTAACCAATTTAAAGGTATATTTTTATTCTATTTTTGAATATTTAGAGAATATCTGAAGCGACTTTAACTTGATCTCGTCCTTCTGACTTGGCGTGATACATGGCTTTGTCTGCCGCACTAATCAACTCTTGTAAATGGGATTCTTCTCCGGGAATAGAACAGGCAACCCCTAAACTACTGGTAATATAAGAACGGATGGGAGAGGAACGATGGGGAATTTTTAAATATCGAATTTGCAGTTGAATTTCTTCAGCAACTTTACGCGCATTTTCTTGATCTAAATAGGGTAAAATTACAGCAAATTCTTCTCCCCCATAACGGGCGACTAAATAGGGTTCTGGTTCCCTAACTCTACGAACTGCCGTTTCAATAGCCTGGGCTATTTGTTGTAAACAATAATCCCCGGCTAAATGACCGTAAGTATCATTATAAAGTTTGAAAAAATCCACATCACATAAGATCATGGAAAGATAGTCTTCTTGGCAGGATTGCCATTGTTCTTGTAAGTAGCTATAAAATTGACGACGATTGGCTACTTGAGTTAAATCATCTAAAGAAGCTAGACGTTTCAGGTGTTGGTTTTCAGCTTGTAATTTAATTAATAATTTTTGCTGCATTTCAATTTGATTTTTGAGACTTTTAATCGTTGTATCAATCGGTAAATCACCAAAGGAAAAATTCGAGGCTGTCAAGGGATTATTCGCCTCAAGGGTTGAGGTAAAGGACGTTAGATATTGTACATTCAAGTCAGAATAACTATTCATCCATAACACCGGAACATTTTCAGTGATTTTAGCTTGCTTCAACTTGTGATAGGTTTCTTGGGGATTAGCTTGGTTGGGGTCAAAGGGAATCAGAATAACGTCTGGATTCGTATATTCTGCATGAAAAATCGCACTATCTGGATGAGGCGCAATCACAAAACTTAAGTGCAGTTGGTTCAATAATTTAACAAATGATCTAAAATTTAAGGGATGGGTTTCTTCTATAATAATAATCATATATAGCAATCCTAAATAGGTTGTGGCAAAATCCCGTACATAAAAAGCTTGGGAAAATCAAAAATTTGCCCCTGAGCAAAAAACTCAAATAGCCACTTAACTACTTTAAAAGATGGGCATAAATGATAGAATTTTCTCACGAAATTTTTGGTTTGTAACCAAATATCTTCAACCGGATTTTGCTCCGGCGCATTAGGAGCAAAATTTACACAAGTAATCCGCCATTCTTCTTCCGATAAATTTTGATTAACTTGAGTTAAGTAATCTCGAAAGTTTTGAGAACAATGATAAGTGGCATTGTCCCAGACTATAGCCAACCTTTTCCCCGGATTTTGCTGTTGTAAATACTGGAGAAAGTCTACGGTATTTTCTGTATTGCCCGCCGCATAACCTTTGATAATAAATTCTTTCGTTTGGTAATCTAAAGCTCCATAATAAGTTTGCCTTTCTTTTTGATTTTTGATGGGAATTTCTATTCTTCGATCCGTCCTTCCCCAAACATACCCTAAAATATCTCCCCAAAGAAGATGACATTCATCAATCATAAACACTGTCAGCTTTCCCGCCCCTATTTCCTCTTTCCAACTCGCTAACTTTTTTTCAATTTCTTCCTTTTTCTCTTGGACTAACTGCTCATTTTTAGCCGGATTCTTTTTTTGGCTTTTTTTCCAACTGATGCGAGCCTCTTCCAGCAAGCTATAATAACTTTGATGGGATTGAAACACGACTCCATACTCCCTTTCTAACAAAACTTGTAAATCAGACAATCTTAACCAATCTCTTTCCCTTAATTCTTCAATAATTTTCTGTTTGTCTTCAGGGCTTAGATAACCTTTCCTTCCTTTATATTGAAGTTTTAAACTGTCTACTCCTTCCACAAGCACCCGATTTTTCCATTGGCTAATAAATCCTTGAGAAACTTGTAATAAGTCTTGAATTTCCCGGTAGGCTTTACCTTGTAATTTGAGTTTGACAGCGATCGCTCTTTTAATTTCTCTAGGATCTTTTGTCTGATTGATAAAATCGTCTATTTCGTCGATTATATTCATTTTCCGTTGCCAGCTTTGGGGGATTATTGCTAACCTTACATTTATTATAACTCATTTGGAAGTGCTATATAGGGCTTTAATTGATTTTGATTCATCACGGGCGTGCAACCTGAGAAATTTAAGTTCAGCATTTTGACCTAATCCATTACGTCGGACTGAGTTAACTATCTAATGTTTGGTTAAAGATGACAGTGATAGCGCTTGGATGAAGCCGTGATAGTTCAAAAGCTTTGGCGTGACAGGGAAGGAAGATTTCCTGTGACTGACTGGGAAGTTTAAAAGTGATTGAGATCACAAGTTGACCTCGGTTGGCTCTGGGGTGCTGCGCGGTTGACCCTGGGTTGTTGAGGGTAGGATAGGAAAAGATAGATTTACTGTAGGGACTTTCTGGTTATGTCAATGTGGCCTAGTTTAGTAACCGCTTGTGCGTTGCTGCTATATTTAGCTGTGACGATTAATGTGGGGCGTGCCCGAATCAAGTACAAAATTATGCCCCCTCAAATGAACGGAGACGAGAATTTTGAGCGAGTGGTGCGCGTCCAACAGAACACCCTCGAACAATTGGTTTTGTTTCTCCCGACGCTGTGGTTGTTTTCGGAATGGGTGAGTCCAATTTGGGCTGCTGGTTTAGGTGCAGTTTGGGTCATCGGACGAATTTTATATGCTTGGGGATATTACCAAGTGGCTGAGAAACGGATGCTGGGGTTTGCCATCAGTTCCCTAGTAACATTTACTCTTCTTGGGGGTGCTATAGTGGGAATAATCCTTTCCAGCCTGTAGAAATTCAGATTATTTATTTTCTCAACAGTTGGTAACGCTCTGTTTTTTGGAACACGATGGCAATCGAACTTTTATCTTCAGAACAAACCCTTAACTTCGACCTCATCGAGCATCAATTGTTGCAATCGGCTTTATTACAAGCTGAAACTTTGGGTGAATTGACAGCTTTGATTGTTAATTATACTCATTGGGAAATTATGCAAGCCTTTGAACGACTTCCCTCTCCTCAACAACAGCGTGTACAGGAACTTTGGGAAGTCAATATTCCTCAACGTTGGCAATAATCATATTCTAATGTCCAACTTTCCTGGTCAACCCCAACAATCAGAACACCAGAGTCATCCCGACCCTGATCTTAACGGTTTTGAATACCCGGTGATTGATCTTGAACCGCCTTCCCCTAAGAAACCCAATTTCTGGCGGTTCTTAGCAATAGTCGCTAGTGTCGCTTTATTGATGGGACTCTTGCTATTTGCGAATGGGGTTTCTGTAAATACCACAATCTTTAGCAGTATTGCTCTAATGATTCTGGTTTTATGTTATCGATATCCCCGTCAAGGGTTATGGGCTTTTTTAATTTATTTACCCTTTGCGGGGACAATTTCTTATTGGGTTGGCAACGATCATTTTATTTTCCATTTAGCAAAAGATGGGTTTTATATCCCGGCTTTAATCGGTTTAATTGTTGAATTAAGAAAAAAAAAGTTACCGCTTATTGTTCCGCCTCAACTTAGAATTCCCCTGTTAATTTTGTTCACGATTGCTATTGTTACCCTCTTTGCTGTTAATGGTGTTCAACAACGACACGCCACGGTCGATAACCAACCGTTTGCCGTGGGACTCTTCGGCTTAAAAGTTTTACTGGGATATATTCCTCTGATTACCGGAGCCTATTATTTGATTCGGACTCGCAAAGAACTGCAATTTTTTTCTCGTTTGCAAATTATTTTAATCGTCATTTGTTGCATTTTAGGATTCATTCAATTTATATTAATAATAACGGGGTATTGTTCGGATAATAGCGGTTTACCAGAACATTTATTATTGAGGGCAAATGTGCAGCGTAAGTGTTTTGTGGGAGGCGCATTAGGATATTACCCATCGGAAAACTTTATTCGTTTACCCGGAACCTTTGTCGCGCCTTGGCATTGGTCTTGGTTTTTAGTATCCAGCACATTTTTTGGTTTTGCAACGGCCTTTAGTGACCCAAAATTGAAGTGGCGTTTAACGGGTTTAGCGGCGTTATCGTTAGTGATGCTCAATGCCATTATTTCTGGTCAAAGAACAGCTTTGTTAGCGGTTCCATCCATTGTGATTTTGTTGCTAGTGGCGACCAGTCATATCTCACGGGTTAAGCGCTTATTAGTGATTGTTGTAGGGATGGTGGCTTTAATTCTCGCCACATCAATTTTCGCACCAGAGGTCATGTCTGAACGAGTTGATAGCTTGATTGGACGTTGGAATGCTGATCCCCCGGCAGTGTTTTTAACGAAACAAACGAATTTGAGTTTGAAAGCCCATCGCGGTTTTTTAGGCAATGGTTTAGGACAAGCAACAACCGCAGCCAGAGGATTAGGAAAAACACGATTAATTGAAGCTTATTATCCTAAGTTGTACTATGAAATTGGCCCCTTTGGAGTTGCCGCTTTTTTATTCCTGGTGACAACAATTACGATTTTAGGGTTTAAATCCTATCATCAATTAATCGATCATAGTTTATGGGGTTATGGAATTACATTTTGGATTTTTATTGCTTTAATTAGCTATAATCCCTATTGGTATCCTCTCGATACCGATCCAGTGGCTGTTTATTATTGGTTTTTAGTGGGTGTCCTATTCAAATTGCCTAAAATTAAACAACAAGATCTGAAAAAAGAACAGCAACAAGAGCCCCTTCCGCTTTAATTTTTTTCAAAAACCTTGACACAAATATTCAGGGCATAAAACCAACAGGAATTGAGTAAAGCTCTAACAAAATGTTATAATTATGGCTTGTATTTTATAGAATTGACACAGTTCGGTTTAATGAGGTAAGCCACTTTACCCAATACCAGCATCCCCAGAGAAACTTTACCCAGTACACCAATAAACAATCAGAGTGGGTCTTTATTCCAACCTGTAGTGATTGGGAATGACCTCAATCCGTACCCCATTTTATCTGTTTCCAATTGAAATGAATCATTACAACCTGGATTTAACAAAAACTGAAGATATTCTCATCGTTGATGATACACCGGACAACCTCCATTTATTGTCCCGAATGCTCACTCGTCAAGGATACAATGTACGCAAAGCTTTAAATGGTGCGATGGCATTAACGGCGGCTCAAACCGTTGCTCCTGATTTAATTCTGCTGGATATTATGATGCCAGAAATGGATGGTTATGAGGTTTGTCAGAATCTCAAAGCTAATGCTAAAACCGCAGAAATTCCAGTAATCTTTTTAAGTGCTTTGGATGATGTTCTCGATTTAACAGTTATATTAAACCCCAGAATACATTAGCCCGTCTAGGAGGAGATGAATTTGCAATTTTATTAACAGAAATTCCCGACTTTCCTCATGTTATTGAATTAGCCGATCAGATTTTAGACTCTTTTTCTAAACCTTTTCATTTAGAACGACATGAAGTTTTTATTAATGCCAGTATTGGGATTGTAATCGGTCATTCAGACTATAATGAACCGGAACATTTACTGCGTGATGCAGACACAGCTATGTATCGAGCTAAAGCATTAGGAAAAGGACAATATCATATCTTTGATCCGGTGATGCACGCCGCTGCTTTAGAGCGATTACAGTTAGAAACCGATTTACGTCGGGGTCTGGAACAGCAAGAGTTAGTCGTTCATTATCAACCAATTGTCGATTTGAATAGCGGAAAAATTGCTGGATTTGAAGCCTTAGTTCGATGGCGTCATCCTGAACGGGGTTTAGTTCCACCTGGTCTCTTTATTCCCATTGCTGAAGAAACGGGTTTAATTACTCCCATTGGCTATTGGGTTTTATTTGAAGCCTGTCATCAACTGCAAACTTGGCAAAAACAAAATTTAGTGGATTCTAGTTTATTTGTTAGTGTTAATTTATCCGTTAAACAGTTTGCTCAACCCAATTTATTAGAACAAATTGATCAAGTTTTAGAACAAAGTCAACTTGATCCTGATTGTTTAAAATTGGAAATTACCGAAAGTGCGATTATGGAGAATGATAAGGATGTAGCTATCATTCTCAAAGAACTCAGAAAACGTCATATTTTAATTAGTATTGATGATTTTGGAACGGGTTATTCTTCCCTGAGTTATCTCCATTCTTTTCCGGTTGACACCCTAAAAGTCGATAAATCCTTTGTTCAACGTCTTAACTTAGAATCGGAAAATGTTGGCTTAATTCCTGTGATTATTAGTTTAGCTAAAACCATGAATATGAGTGTGGTTGCTGAAGGGATTGAATTACCTGAACAATTAGCCATCCTTAAAGAATTAAATTGTGGATTTGGGCAGGGATATTTATTTTCTAAACCGTTACCCGGAGAAGAATTAATTAAATTGCTTTCATTAACTCCCCAATGGTAAATTATGAACCCAGATGAAACTTTTTCAACTCAGGGAAATTTACTCATCATCGATGATGAACCGGATAATATTCGGGTTTTGTCAGCGTTGTTAACTCAACAGGGATATTATGTCCGCAAAGCCTTAAATGCTGACATGGCAATGATCGCGATTACCGCTTTAAAACCCGATTTAATTTTACTCGATATTAGAATGCCCCAGGTCACAGGATATGAGTTATGTAATCAGCTAAAATCCTCTCCAGACACCTATGAAATTCCTATTATTTTTATTAGTGCGCTGAATCAAGTTGAAGATATTATAAAAGCGTTTTCTGTAGGAGGGGTAGACTATATCACGAAACCGTTCAAAGTTGATGAAGTCTTGGCACGGGTCAAAAATCAGTTAACAATTTGTCTGTTAAAACAACAATTAATGACACAAAATCAAAAATTATTACAACAAAATAATCAATTACAAAATGAAATTAAAACCCGTAAAAAAGCTGAGGAAAATTTACAAACTGTGAACCGTCAATTGCAAAATTTAGCCTCTTGTGATAGTTTAACCAGTTTAGCTAACCGCCGACATTTTGATGAATATTTTGATCAAGTTTGGAAACAAATGATCGAAGAACAGCAACCCTTAGCTTTACTGGTTTGTGATTTAGATTATTTTAAAAATTATAATGATCATTATGGACATCCCGCCGGAGATATTTGCTTGAAATTAGTCGCCCAAGCCTTAGATCGATCTATTAATAATTCTACAGATTTAGTAGCTCGCTATGGTGGAGAAGAATTTGCCATTATTCTTCCCAATACGGATTTACAAGGAGCACTTAAAGTCGCAAAAACCATTCATCAAGAAGTCCAACGGCTTAAAATTAATCATGAGTATTCAAGGGTGAGTTCTATTGTAACGGTCAGTATCGGGATTTCTTATGGAATTCCTCAACCGAATACCTCTCCTGAAGAGTTATTAGAAATTGCTGATCAAGCCCTTTATGAAGCAAAACAAAAAGGTCGGAATCAATATTGTGTTAAAGTATAAATTAAAAAATAAAGATTAGCTTTAACTCCCAATTATCCCCATCTCGAATAATCTCAATTTGGTGAATAAATTCTCGAAAATAAAACCGTCGTTCAGGTTCGGATAAATCTAGCCAAAACTGTGGAATACAAACGGCTTGTGCTGTTTCTTTTAAATTAACGGGGGGAAGTTGGGCTAACTTTCCTTGTAATTGAGAAATTTCTGTCCGCAATTTATAAGTTCTTAACTCTGCTGTTTCTAAATCTAATATTCCCGCAGTTAATAAATCAGGAATTTGTAACAAAATCTCCTGTTTTTGGTTAATCTCCTGAATCATACCTTGTTTAACAATTTGTAAATCCGGTAAATTTAAACTAGAAACCGCCTCTGGTAAATCTTGACAAATTCGTTCAATCGTTAACTCTAATCCTGTTTGATAAGATAAGGCTTTGCACTTAGGATTTCGCGGACAATTTGTAGGACGTAAATACAAATATTCTTGATCTTTACGATAGGTTGTAACTCGTGAAACCGTCAGGGAAGATTGACATTCTCCACAAACAACTAACCCTGCTAAAGAACGCGGCGCACTCGCAGTTCGGGGGGGAAGGCGTTGATTTCGGCGTAATAATCGATCTATCTGGGCGGCTTCATCCCGTGAAATAATCGGAATATGGGTATTAGAAATAATCTCCCCATTTTGATATTCTAAATCCCCTCGATAAACCGGGTTTGTTAACCATCGTCGTCCCGTTGTGACAGATATTTTTTTACCATATCGTTTTTCTAAATAGCGCACCGCACCTCGCAAAGACCCATAAATTAAAAACCGCTCAAAAAACTCTTTAACAATCGGAGAAACGCTGCGATCTAAAATATAACGGTCTTTTCCCCGTCGATATCCGTAAGGTGCTTTACCCGGTGGAGGTAAGGTTTTAATTCGATTTTTAGCGTGTCCTTGACGAATGCGGCGACTCCGTTGGCGATTTTGAATTTCTATCAATAATTGCATTAAATCACTCCGATTAATAGGAGTTTCAGAGGTGTTAAAATCGGATTCTATTGCAATAATATTAATTTGAAATGATTCTAATTTTTGTAAGCGATCGCTCACTTCTAAAACAGAATCTCCTAACTCTTCTAACCGTCGAATTAATAAATATTCTGGGGGTTCTAAATCACAATCTTTCAATAATTGTTCTAGTTCTTCTCTTTCGCCTAAATCTTGATAAACCCGATCCACTTCCCATCCCCAAATTATCCGATCTGGGGGTTGTTCAAACAACGGATCAGTATAACAATAAGCAATAATTTTCATGCTTCATTTAATTCAATTATATTACCATCAGGATCTTGTGTAAACAAGGCAGCACGACCGGAAGCACTCATTTGAAAAGAACAATTATAAGTCATTAACTGTTGTTTCGCAGTTTCTAAATCTTCAACAGCAAAAGCCAAATGTCGATTTCGTCCCCATTTCTGATTATTAACTTGATCGTTAATTACAGTTTCAGCTTGAATTAAATGAATTTGAAACTCACCAATTTGATACCAAATACCCGGAAAATTTAACGGACGTTCAACTTTTTCTAAGCTTAACACTTGACTATAAAATTGTTCAGATTTTTCTAAATTAGACACTAAAATAGCAGCATGGAGATATTTATTGATTTGCATAATATCCAAAAACAAAACAATATATTAATTATATAACAGTCCTAAATAAGTAGGCCTATTTTCAATTGACTCAACCCCTAGCAAATATTGAAAATCTGATTAAATGGATGCGATCGCTAGTTGCAGAATTTTAATCATCATCCAAGGTGGGCTAAAACCCACCCTATTGTTAATTTTTAAAGAGTAAATTAGCGTTAGTGATACTAACATACTCCAAGACCTTTTGTTGAAGGTCAGTTTCAATCTCTTTGGGAGTGACAGGTTGAGGATATAATGACAGAATTTCTGTAATTTCTTTGACACACAGAGATAGCCGTTGAATATGCTTAGGTGTCATTTTGGTATCGGTGGATAAATCTAAAACCTCCTCAATAGGTGGTACCTCTTGAACTTTAGATTTATCCTCCTCTCGAACACAGGTTCCACCATCACAGTCGATGTGTAATTCATGTTGATAATGGGTCGGAATTGCCCACCCTCTTTGTCCGGCGTGTTCATGACCGAGCTTTTCATTTTCGATATATTCACCTGCGGATTCAAAACGGTGTTCATGCCAGTAGGGGATGGTAAAATAACCAAAGGATTTCCGATATTCTTCAGAATCAACCAACTCTGAAACCAGGGCACCAACCCCATGACGAACTAAAATATCATCCCATTCATGTAGTTCTTCATTATTTTTGGGGGCTCGTCCTAAAAAATGTTTACAGGCATTTTCAATAAATTTCATATTAGAGCTATTTTCATAAAAAAGCTCTAAATAAATCGGACGAACTGCTAAACTTTTTAAGAAATGACGAATCCCTATTTTTCCTTTGATAAAATCTTTTTCTAAATCAACTAATTGTTTCCGTTCAGACTCATATAATTGCCGTTCTAAAACTTGTTGATAAATCTGTTTTAAAACAAATTCTCGTTCTTCCGGGGAAGCGTCATGACGAGTCGTTACAGGTTGAGTTAACGTCATAAATAAATTAAACTCCTGTGTGCATTAATATTCCAAATCAGCCTGAATTTACCTGCTATTGTATGAGGATTGAAAATATCATTCCTGTGGCTGGGAACGAAGGAACACCCTGAAAAAAATCAACAATCAATCCGTTTTAAACACCACTTCGTTGAACATTTGCCATCAGTTTAGGGGGAGTATCTAACACTTCTAAAACAATATCCATATAGGGTTTTAATAACTGGTTACAGACACTAGGTAATTGTTCTTGTAGGCTTTCTTGAAGATAGGTATAAGCTTGAAGGCACTGGACATTTTTTTCGTGGGCAGCTAAAATATTTGCCAGCCACAGCATTAAAGATTCCTTAAAAAAGTGAGGGTCATCGCGTAACAAGGCAACAGACATCAAACACATCGTCATCGACATATCATAAACACAGCGTTTGGAATGCTTTTGCATGATTTCTGGATGAGACAGCATGAATTTCTTCAGAGCTTGTTTGATTAAACCTGCTGATTTTACCCGCAACACTTCATAGGTTTTAGTTCGAGCATTTAAGGTCTGAACATACTGATGCAGAGGTTTGAGTTCTGCATTGGTTAAATATCGTCCGTCGCATTGGGTGATTAAGTCATCCCACGTTGAATTAATCGTTGGCATTTTAATCTCCTCTGTCTAGCCAGAATCCTATCTTCTAATTTGATACAAAATTAAATCTAAGTCAAGAAATTGATGTAATTTTTAATAAAAACCCAATAATTAGTTTATTTTTACAACAGTAATTGTACGGGCAATCATGCCCAATAGATGATCCTGTGTTCACTCTTGTCAAGTGTCAAAAAACGATCCTTTGATGAGCCTGCCCTCACCCCACCGATTAGGGAAATCACGCTATGGTGAACATTATAGATCATTGGGGAGAGCCTTACAGGAACATAGAAACATGAGATTATGCCAATATGAAAGCAGACAGGAGGCAAAAGAGATTACTGTCAACCTTAAACCGAATCTCTACCCTGTCCCCTGGAAATTTATTTCTGAGGTTTATCCCAAAAGTCCATTAAAATCAACTAAATTATGAGCGTTCTCTGATTTGAAACTGTACGCCTTTAATGAGTCAACCTTTAATTAAATACCATGAGTGTAAAAGACAAACCTAAATTTCCCCGAAATCTTCCCATCGGAAGTATTTTATTTTGGTTGGGTGTAATCTTCTTAATTGCTAACCTGACATTACCCGGATTATTCGGGCCACAAATTCCTCGTGTTCCCTATAGTTTATTTATTGAACAAGTGGAAGATGGGCAAGTTTCCCAAGTTTATCTCAGTCAAGATCAAATTCGCTATTTAGTAAAAGGAGAACAGGAAAAACCGGGACAAATCCTATCAACAACTCCGATTTTTGATATGGATTTACCCAAACGTTTAGAAGCCAAAGGCGTTGAATTTGCGGCTGCCCCACCTCCTCAGAATACTTGGTTTTCGAGTTTAATTGGTTGGGTAGTTCCCCCCTTAATTTTTGTGGGAATTTGGGTGGCTGTCGGACAATTCTTACAAAGCCGAGGGGGAGGAATTGGAGGGCCACAAGGGGCACTTTCCATTAGTAAGAGTAAAGCCAAAGTTTATGTGGAAAATGATGCCACAAAAGTCACGTTCAAAGATGTGGCAGGGGTTGAAGAAGCCAAAACCGAATTAGAAGAAGTGGTGGAATTTCTTAAGACTCCCCAACGATTTTTACAAATCGGAGCCAGAATTCCTAAAGGCGTATTATTAGTCGGCCCTCCTGGAACCGGAAAAACCTTATTAGCTAAAGCCGTAGCCGGAGAAGCGGGTGTTCCATTCTTTAGCATTTCGGGTTCAGAATTCGTCGAATTGTTCGTTGGCGCAGGGGCAGCGCGGGTTCGAGATTTATTTGAACAAGCCAAAAAGAAAGCCCCTTGTATTATCTTTATTGATGAATTAGATGCCATTGGAAAATCACGGTCGAGTGGCGGAATGTATGGGGGAAATGATGAACGAGAACAAACCCTAAACCAGTTATTAACCGAAATGGATGGGTTTGCAGCCGGACAAGCAACGGTAATCGTTTTAGCGGCTACAAACCGCCCGGAAACGTTAGACCCCGCCTTACTGCGTCCCGGTCGATTTGATCGTCAAGTTTTAGTGGATCGTCCTGATTTATCCGGTCGGTTACTAATTTTAGAAATCTATGCTAAAAAAGTTAAAATTGGGACGGATGTTGACTTAAAAGCGATCGCCACTCGTACCCCCGGTTTTGCAGGGGCAGATTTAGCCAATTTAGTTAATGAAGCTGCCTTATTAGCCGCTCGAAATAAACGGGAAACCGTCAGCCAAGCGGACTTTGCAGAAGCCATTGAACGGGTAGTTGCGGGGTTAGAAAAAAAATCCCGTGTTCTCAATGAAAAAGAGAAGAAAATTGTGGCTTATCATGAAGTCGGTCACGCGATTGTTGGCGCTGTTGTTTCTGGTCAAAATAAAGTGGCTAAAATCTCCATTGTGCCACGCGGAATGGCTGCATTAGGATATACCTTACAACTGCCAACCGAAGACCGTTTCTTGCTCAGTGAAGAAGAAATGAAAGCCGAAATTGCCACCTTATTAGGGGGACGTTCTGCCGAAGAAGTGGTGTTTGGAAGTATTACCACAGGGGCAACAAATGACTTACAACGGGCGACGGATTTAGCTGAACGCATGGTCACCAGTTATGGGATGAGTAAAGTATTAGGGCCGTTGGCTTATGAAAAGGGTCAACAAAACAATTTTCTCGGCGATAATATGATGATGAATCCTCGTCGTTATGTCAGCGATGAAACAGCAAAAGCGATTGATGATGAGGTTAAACAATTGGTTGAACAAGCCCATGAAGTTGCCCTAGATATCCTGAATCAAAATAAAGAGTTAATGGAACAAATTGCCCAACAAATCTTACAAACGGAAGTCATTGAAGGGGACAATTTGCAACATTTGTTAAATCAAGTTAAGTATGAGGGTAAAATTCCCGCCGCGATCGCATAATTGATCTCATACGCCTCGACGCCTCGTTCCCTGGTTCTACCAGGGAATAGGGAATGGACAAATAAACCCTGATTGAACCCCAGATTATTATATCGGTAGTCCATTGCGCCAGCGCCTCAACAGAACAGGCAAACGAGTTACGAAAATTTTTAGGAATAAAATCATACTCCTGAAGCTACCATATTTCTGCAACAAATAAACTAGAGCCGATGGACTTAGCCATATACAATTTTTCCATAAGTGTTCTGCTAGTTCAACGTTTTCTGGGTCGAGTTTTAGACAGTCAGACAATTCAAGATTAGAGGGTAAGCTATTCGGACAAAACTCGGCATCGTACCTTGAATTTACCCACGCCTCCTCTTGCCCTTTATAGGTTTTAGATTCAGGATGTCCAAATCCGATATTGTAAACCAAGGAAGTAGTCGGAATTATATGTACCTTTTGATGATATAAAGATGCTACTGTAAATGTAATTACCCAATCTGTTTGTTGTTTTTTTTCCAGCCAAAATTGATTGATCATTGTCATTTTCGTCTGTTTAGTTGCTGGAATTTTATAAAAGCTACCAAACGGATTGTATTGTGCTGGTTGATGGGCTAAATTGAGTTCATTCCAGCGATCGCGCCAAGTCCCAAAACCCCAAGAAAATAAACGGTTAGATATCATAAAATCTTTTGATAACAGTTCATCACATTCTGAAGGGAAGTTGGCATAAGCGCTGACTGAACCCACTTGTTGGCAGTCACGATAGGCTGATAAAAGTCGGCACATCCGATCATAAAAATGAGGGTTGGGAACTGTATCATCTTCTAAATATACCAGAGAATCGTAAGTCGAAAAAACCTCTGTCAAACCTGAAATTACGTTTTGGTCGCACCCTAAGTTTTTTGTTCTGGCGACGATATGAACGGGTATAAATGTGGAAAATGCTTTTAGTAACTCAATACACTGCCGAATCAAGGGTTCGTCATCTGCCTTCCGTGGGCCATCAACAAAGGCAATAATATTTTGTGGTAGTAAAGATTGCTGCCTAATTGCTGGAAGAACCTGTGACAGCAAATCGGGGCGCGTAAATGCAACTATCATTAGGGGAGGAAGGGTTTCTGGTAATGATACCTCATCCAGAAAAATAGGCAATTCTACATGATTACTCATTATCTATGGGGCTGATTAAGAATAAGATTTATTGACTGATTATGCACCGATTATGATCTGTAAAGTCTAACACAATGGATCAATCCCAATGAATTATATCTGCTGTGCGACACAGTTGGCAATACTCCCGACAGTCTTGAAGAGTATCTGATATGAAATCTTTAAATGTTTGCTACGCATCCATTCCCGCGTAGAGACGTTGCATACAACGTCTCTACGCGGGGTTTAGGGTTATAATCTGTAGCACCGATTTCAGGATTTCATCTGACAGAAAAGCTATCCAGATGATGCTATTATTTCTATAATGCAGGTATAAAAAATCAAAAGGGCGTGCTGCTTAACAACTTACTAGGCTGGTATGAGAGAAAATCAAAGCCAACCAGAGCAAACCAGAGTAAAATTTTATGAAGATTAAAAAAAGACCTAAATTACCCAGTTCTCAAAAAGTTGCCCAGATTTTATTAATCTCAGCCGGGGTGATTTTAATCGGAAATTGGTTGTTTCCTCAACTGACTCGTCCTCGTTTTCCTAAAGTTCCCTATAGTTTTTTTATCCAACAAATTGAAGATGGTAAAGTCTCCAAAGTTTTAGTCGGAGAAAACGAAATCCTTTACCAAATCAAAGCAGACAATAATCAACCTGAAAGCATCTTATCCACCACCCCGATTTTTGATTTAGAACTTCCCAAACGTTTAGAAGCCAAAGGAGTTGAATTTGCCGCTTCTCCACCCCCGAAACAAAGTTGGTTAAGTGTTATTTTAAATTGGGTGATTCCCCCTTTAATTTTAGTCGTGGCGTTTCAATATTTCATGAAACGAGATCCCCAAGGATCATTATCCATTAATAAAAGTAAAGCTAAAGTTTATGTTAAAGGTCAAACGGATAATATTACCTTTGCAGATGTCGCCGGAGTAGACGAAGCCAAAACCGAATTAGCAGAAATTGTGGATTTCTTAAAAAATCCCCAACGGTTTACGGAAATTGGAGCTAAAATTCCCAAAGGTGTGTTATTAGTCGGCCCCCCCGGAACCGGAAAAACTCTATTAGCAAAAGCCGTAGCCGGAGAAGCCGGAGTTCCCTTTTTTAGTATATCTGGTTCGGAATTTATTGAGTTATTTGTGGGAACGGGTGCGGCGAGAGTTCGAGACTTATTTGAACAGGCGAAAAAGAAAGCTCCTTGTATTATTTTTATTGATGAATTAGATGCCATTGGTAAATCCAGAAGTAGTGGCAGTTTCCAAAGTGGCAGTAGTGATGAACGAGAACAAACCCTGAACCAATTATTAACAGAAATGGATGGGTTTGGAGTGGGAGATGCAACGGTAATTGTCTTAGCCGCAACTAACCGTCCCGAAGCTTTAGACGCGGCATTATTACGTCCTGGGCGCTTTGATAGACAGGTTTTAGTAGACAGACCCGACTTAGCCGGACGCAAAGCCGTTTTAGATATTTACGTTAAAAAAGTTAAATTAGAAACGGATGTTGATTTACACGCTGTTGCCACAAGAACCCCAGGTTTTGGGGGGGCAGAATTAGCGAATTTAGTCAATGAAGCTGCTTTATTAGCGGCTAGAAATCAACGAAAAACGGTGAAGCAAGAGGATTTTTATGAAGCCATTGAACGGGTGGTTGCTGGGTTAGAAAAACGCAGCCGTGTGTTGAATGAAAAAGAGAAGAAAATTGTCGCCTATCATGAAGTTGGTCATGCGATAGTCGGGGCGTTAATGCCGGGAGGGGGAAAAGTGACTAAAATTTCCATTGTACCCAGGGGAATGTCCGCGTTAGGATATACCTTAAGAATGCCAACGGAAGACCGTTTTTTAATGGATGAACTGGAATTCCGCGAACAAATTGCCATGCTATTAGGGGGACGGGCTGCTGAAGAATTAATCTTTGGAACTGTTACCAATGGCGCATCGGATGACCTACAACGGGCTACGGAATTAGCCGAAAGAATGGTACTTAATTATGGCATGAGTAAAGCCTTGGGACCCTTAGCTTATGAAAAAGCCAAACAGAATAATTTTTTAGGTAATGCTGATGCTAATCTTCGCCGTCCCATGAGTGAAAAAACCGCAGAAGCCATTGATGATGAGGTGAAAGATATTGTTAATAATGCTCATCAAAAAGCGTTAGCAATTTTGAATTACAACCGAGAATTATTAGATGAAATTGCTGGCAAAGTATTGAAAACAGAAGTCATTGAAGGGGAGGAATTACAACAATTTTTAGAACAGGTTAAACCTGTATCTCGATAATTGATATGTTCCATAAAACCCTTTCAATTCTTACTGTTCCCTGTTCCCTTGCGCGTAGCGCTATACAATAATTGTACGATTAACGATTGATAAATGCCTGCTAATTATACCGAACTCGAAAAACGTCTTTGGGAAGCCGCCGATGAACTGCGGGCGAATTCCAAACTCAAACCCTCGGAATATTCTGTACCCGTATTGGGGCTGATTTTCTTACGTTATGCGGATTATAAATTCAGTTTGGTTGAACAAGAATTAGCGGGGGTGAGTACCCGTCGCCGCAGTGTGGGAAAGCTGGACTATCAGGCGAAAGGGGCGTTATTTTTAACAGAAAAAGCCCGGTTTGATTATTTGCTGAATTTGCCGGAAGCTGAAGATATTGGTACAGCCATTAATCAAGCGATGAAAGCGATAGAAGATGAAAATGAAGAATTAAAAGGAATTTTACTGAAAGATTATAATCGATTAGAAAAACCAACGCTGCGAGAGTTATTAAAAACGTTTAATCGAATTAAATTAGCAGAAATTGGTGAGGATGCCTTTGGGGAAATTTATCAATATTTTTTGGGTAATTTTGCCCAAAAGGAAGGACAAAAAGGCGGGGAATTTTTTACGCCGATTTCGGTGGTTAAGTTAATTGTAGAAGTAATAGAACCGTATCATGGATTGATTCTTGACCCGGCTTGTGGGGCGGGGGGAATGTTTGTGCAAAGTGCGATGCGAGTCAGGGAAAAGTTAGGACGTGACCCGAATACTGCTATTAGTGTTTATGGTCAGGAAAAGACGGAAGGAACTGTTAAATTGTGTCAGATGAACTTGGCGGTTCATGGGGTTTCGGGTTTACGGAATATTCGCCAGGGAAATACTTATTATGAGGATATTCACAACTGCGTAGAACAGTTTGATTTTGTGATGGCAAATCCCCCGTTTAATGTGGATGGAGTGGATAAGGAACGATTGGAAAATGATCCTAGATTTCCGTTTGCTAAACCGAAGGTAGACAATGGGAATTATCTGTGGATTCAGTTATTTTATACGGCTTTAAATCCTACGGGACGGGCGGGGTTTGTGATGGCGAATTCTGCTTCGGATGCACGGGGTTCTGAGTTAGAAATTCGGCAGGAATTGATTAAAACGGGGGCGGTGGATGTGATGATTGCCGTTAGTTCTAATTTCTTTTATACGGTAACGTTGCCTTGTACCTTGTGGTTTTTCGATAAAGGAAAGGCGAAAACCCATCGCAAAGAAAAGGTGTTATTTATTGATGCGCGGCACATTTACCGACAAATTGACCGCGCCCACCGCGAGTTTACGGATGAACAGGTAGAATTTATTTCTAATATTGTGAGATTGTACCGAGGGGAAGCACCGGACACAAAAAATGGCAGTAAAATTTTACTCGATACTTATTTTCCAGAAGGAGCTTATCAAGATGTGGCGGGGTTATGTCGGGTGGCGACAAGGGCGGAAATTGAGGCGCAGGGTTGGAGTTTGAATCCTGGGCGTTATGTGGGCGTCGCCGAACGTCCGGTGGAGGATTTTGATTTTGCTGAAAAGTTGGAAGAATTGAATGAGGAATTGGAGAGTTTAAATGTTGAGGCGAGGGAGTTAGAAGAACGAATTGCTGAGAATATCGCGCAAATTTTAGGGGTTTGAGGGATGAGTATAATTAAGTTAAGGAAAATGAGATTAAACTTTCAGCCGTTAATTAAGAGGAACTATTTATGAATGCTTATAAAGCTTACATCACGATAGAAGACCCGAAACAGGTGATTTTATCAGATTTACCTTTTCAACCTGGACAGCGAGTAGAGGTGATTATTTTAGCAGAAGAAAATCCCCGTGCAGAAATGAGTCGAAAGTTACGAGAATTATTTGACCGCACCCAGGCTTTACCAGGAGTAGAAGATATTACTGAAGAAGAAATTACCGCAGAAATTGAGGCTTATCGTAGAGGAGAATGAAAGTTATTATTGATACCAATGTCTTAGTATCTGCTGTTCTAAAAGGACGCAATCCGAGAATTGTGATTCAGTTTGTGGCTGATCATCCTAATTATGAATGGATTATATCACCAGAGATTTTAACTGAATACAAGGAAGTTTTAAATCGTCCCAAGTTTCCTTTAACGGAAGAAATACGGACAGAGTGGTTAACTTTTATAGAGCAATTTACTACAGTTTTAGAAGTAAATGTTGAGGTAGATTTCCCTAGAGATAGAAAAGATGCTAAGTTTCTGGCTTGTGCTGTGGTGGCTAAGGCTGATTTTTTGATTACAGGAGATAGAGATTTAACTGAAGTAAAAACCTGGGAAGATACTAAAATTATTTCAGTTTCTTTGTTTAAACAGTTGGTCATTGATGCTAGTTCTTAAAAGTTAATGAGGGAAAAGGATAAATTTAATGAATTGGAAAGAAGCAAATCTAGGTGAATTAATTACCTTTCAAAGAGGCTTTGATATCACCAAGAAAGAATTAACACCTGGAAAATATGATGTAATTTTTTCATCTGGCTTTGGTGGTAAACATAGCGATTTTAAAGTGAAAGCTCCTGGTGTTGTTATAGGTAGAAAAGGAACCCTGGGTACGGTTTTTTTTGCTACTCAGGATTTTTGGCCGACTGACACTACGCTTTGGGTAAAAGATTTTCACGGAAACCATGAAAAGTTTGCATACTATTTCCTTCAAACTCTACATTTAGAGCAGTATGATTGTGGTGCAGCAAATCCAACATTGAACAGAAACCATATTCATACAATCCCTGTTAGGTTTCCTCCTCTCCCAATACAACGCAAAATTGCTGCTATTCTCTCAACTTATGATGACCTAATCGAAAACAATACGCGGCGAATAAAGATATTAGAAGAAATGGCGCGATCGCTCTATCGTGAATGGTTCGTTAACTTCCGTTTCCCCGGACACGAACAAGTCAAAATGGTTGATTCAGAATTGGGTTTAATTCCTGAAGGTTGGGAAGTTAAAAATTTCGGCGAAGTCTCACTGAATTTTGACAAGAAAAGGAAGCCTCTTTCATCGCTCCAGAGAGCTAAGATTCAGGGGAAATATCCATACTATGGTGCGGCTAAAATTTTTGATTACATCAATAACTATATTTTTGAAGGTAGATATTTATTAGTGGCAGAAGATGGCAGTGTAATTACAAAAGATAGGCATCCTGTTCTACAATTAGTTGATGAAAAATTTTGGGCTAACAATCATACTCATGTTATCCAGGGAAAAGAACCAATATCAACAAATTATTTGTACTTATTTATGTCAGATTTAGATATTTCTGGATACATTACAGGTGCAGCCCAACCTAAAATTAACCAAACTAATCTAAATCGTATTCCTGTAATTGTCCCCAGAGAAATACTATTGAAACAATTTAACAACATTATCGATAGTCTTTTAACTTAGGTTAAACATCTGAAGCTTAAAAATGCAAATCTTCGCCAAACCCGCGATCTCCTCCTCCCCAAACTCATCTCCGGTGAAATAGATGTTGAAAACCTCGACATCAACACCGGAAACATTGCTGCTTAAACCACTAATTACAAACCCCATTATTCCCCTATGACCTACCAGCTTAAAATCGACTACCCCGAAAATGCCTAAAATCTAACCTTTAAAATTAATATGCTTAACCCAGACTCAGAACCAGCCCTAGAACTCGAAACCCTTAAACTTTTTGAACAACTCGGCTATACCACCGCTAATTGCTATTCTGAAAAAATCGGCAATAACAGCACATTAGGACGAGAAACAAAAGCCGAAGTTGTGCTAATTTCCAAACTGCGCCCCGCCTTAGAAAAACTCAACCCCACCCTCCCCACCGAAGCCATTAACCTTGCTATTGAAAAACTCATTAGTGACAGAAGCGCCTTAAGCCTCGCTAACGCTAACCGCGAAATTTATAAACTCCTCAAAGATGGCGTAAACGTCACCTACCGCAACACCGACAACGAAGAAATTACCGAAAAAGTCCAAATTATCAACTGGAAAACCCCAACGGAAAACGACTTTTTCCTCGCCTCTCAATTCTGGGTATCCGGGGAAATGTACACTCGCCGCGCTGATTTAATTGGTTTTGTAAACGGAATTCCCCTATTATTTATTGAATTAAAAGCCCATTATAAACGCTTAGATTTAGCTTATCAGGATAACTTCTGTGATTATAGAAACACTATTCCTCAACTGTTTTGGTATAACGGAATTGTTATCTTCTCCAATGGGTCAGATAGCCGTATTGGTAGCGTTACCGCCAATTGGGAACACTTCGCCGAATGGAAAAAAATCAACTCAGAAGGGGAAACAGGGATTATTTCTCTCGATACCATGATTCGGGGAACCTGCGAGAAAAATAAATTATTAGATATTATCGAAAACTTTACGTTATTTAGTGAAGAAAAAGGGCAAATTATTAAACTTGTCGCCAAAAATCATCAATATCTCGGTGTTAATAATGCCATAGAAGCCGTTAAACAAATTCGGGAAAATCAAGGACGTTTAGGGGTATTTTGGCATACCCAAGGAAGCGGTAAAAGCTTTTCGATGCAGTTCTTTTCTCAAAAAGTGCATCGCCAAATTACCGGAAATTGGACGTTTGTTATTATCACCGACCGAGATGATTTAGACAACCAAATTTATAAAAATTTCGCCAAAACGGGCGCTGTTACCGAACCCGAAAAAGAAGTTAGGGCGAAAAGTAGCGACCATTTAAAACAACTGTTACAAGAAGATCACCGTTATATTTTTACATTAATTCAGAAATTCCGCACCGCTAAAGGCGAAAACTATCCGCAACTTTCCGACCGAGAAGATGTGATTGTTATCGCAGATGAAGCCCACCGCAGCCAATATGATACCTTTGCAAAAAATATGAGACGCGCCTTACCCAACGCTGGATTTATTGGTTTTACGGGTACACCCTTAATGATTGGAGAAGAAGCCACTAAACGAGAGTTTGGCGATTATATTAGTGTTTATAATTTCAAACAATCCATCGAAGATAACGCCACAGTTCCATTATATTATGAAAACCGCATTCCACAATTACAAATAACCAATACAGAAGTCAATGAAAATATAGCCTACGCGATAGAATCTGCTAATTTAGATGAAGAAGCAGAACATAAATTAGAACGGGAATTTTCGCGGGAATATCATTTAATTACCCGTGATGAACGGTTAGAAACAATTGCCCAAGATATTGTTACTCATTTTTTAGGACGGGGACACCAAGGAAAAGCAATGGTGATTTCCATTGACCGCTTTACAGCCGTTAAAATGTACAACAAAGTACAGGCATATTGGCAACAATATTTAACCACCTTACAAAGTCAATTAGACACCGCAGAAGCCCCAGAACGAGAACGTCTGGAAGCACAGATTAATTATATGCAAACAACCGATATGGCGGTGATCATTTCTCAATCTCAGAATGAAATAGACGCATTTCAGAAAAAAAATTTAGACATTCAACCCCACCGAAAACGGTTAGTTAATGAAGAATTAGACGAAAAATTCAAAGATGCAGATCATCCCCTGCGAATTGTGTTTGTTTGTGCGATGTGGATTACGGGTTTTGATGTTCCCAGTTGTTCAACCATTTACCTCGATAAACCGATGTTGAACCATACCTTAATGCAAACCATCGCCAGAGCAAATCGGGTATTTAAAGATAAAGTTAATGGGTTAATTGTTGATTATATTGGCGTATTTTGCAACTTGCAAAAAGCCTTAGCCATTTATGGTTCAGCTTCTGGCGGAGGAGTCCAAGAAGGAGACACCCCAGTACAAGCAAAAACGGCATTAATAGAAGAGTTGCGAAAGGCAATATTAGAAGCGACTAATTTTTGTACAGAACGAGAAATTAATTTAGAAAAACTGCAATCTGCGCCAGTATTTGAACGCATTAAATTAATCTGTGATGCAGGAGAAGCTATTCTAATTAATGAGGAATCCAAACAGCGTTATTTTGCCCTCGTTAGAAATGTAATTAAACTGTATAAAGCAATTCTACCTGATCCCGTTGCTGATGATTTTACCTCAATGCAGTATCTATTTACTGTAATTAGCGATCGCATTCGTTCGTTAACACCAGCAGTCGATATCTCAGAAGTGAAACAAGCCGTTGAGGAAATTTTAGATCAATCCATTGGAACTTTAAAATATGTGATTTCTGAATCTGAACAAATCATCGATTTAAGTCAAGTTGATTTTGAAGCATTGAAGGCTAAATTTGCCACAGGTTATCAACGCACGGAAGCCGAAAAACTTAAAGGACAAATTAGCATCAAGCTAACCCAGATGGTTAATCTTAATAAAAGCCGGATGAATTATTTAAACAAGTTTCAGCAAATGATAGATGAATATAATGCAGGTTGTCGCAATATCGAAACATTCTTTCAAGATTTAGTAGAATTTGCCCAAGAATTAAATATTGAAGATCAACGGGCTATTTCGGAAAATCTGGAAGAGGAAGAATTAGCAATTTTAGATTTACTGACGAAACCCAATATTGATTTAACAGAAAAAGAGAAGCAAGACGTTAAGAAGGTCGCCCAACAGTTATTAGAAACCCTCAAACGGGAAAAATTGGTGTTGGACTGGCGCAAGCGACAGCGAACCCGTGCGGCGGTACAACTAACAGTTGAGGAGATTTTAGATCGCTTACCCCAGCGTTACTCAACGGAATTATATCAGCAGAAATGTCAAGAGGTATATCAACACGTTTACGATTCTTATTTTGGTCAGGGAAAAAGTATTTATACCCGTGTTGCTTGAGAAGGTAATCTTATATGAAATCCTTAAATGTTTGTTACGCATCCGTATTGTGTAGAGACGCGCCAATAGCCTTCGGCATAGCTTCGCCCAGGCGCGTCTCTATGTGGGGTTTAGGGTTATAATCTGTAGCGTCGATTGAAGGATTTCATATTAAATTTAAGAAAAAGATAGACTTCAGAAACAAAATTTCTATTGATTTAAGACTTTAACTAAATGAGCTAATTCGGGTATAATTAATTGTTCCATTGCTAACTTCACTGCATTAGAAGACCCTGGAACTGAAAAAATTAATTTTCCTTGACAAACGCCAGCAACAGCACGAGAAGCCATCGCCCTTGAGCCTATTTCAGCATAACTCAATGTTCTAAAAATTTCCCCAAAACCGGGTAAGGTTTTTTCTAATAATGTCTCAATGGCATCATAGGTGGTATCTCGTGGCGAAATTCCCGTACCCCCATTGAAAATACAAGCATTCAGTTCAGGAATTTGACATAGGGTTTTCAATAATTCTGTGATTTCCGTCGGTTCATCTTTAACAATTTGATAATGCCGAATAGGATAACCTGCATTCTGTAAAAACTGCTGAATTAATTGGCCGCTTTTATCCGTTTCTGGAGTGCGAGTATCACTGACTGTAATGACAGCACAATTAACCTGAATTTCTGAACTATCTGGATGAGGAATGGTTGAATTCATAAACTGTAGATCCAGAACAACACCGATGAGAAGTTAGAAGCCAAACTTTCTCTATTTCTTATAGAATTTAACTTCTAACTCCTGAGAAATTAGGATTTACTAAATTCTAACCCATTCGCTTCTGCATAACGTTTCATAAACAACATAAAACGTTCCCATTCTTCGGGAGATTTCATTAAATGGATCGCTTCAATTTCCGTAGGTTTTCCATTAATAAACTTAGCTTTAACCTCACGGGTTATGATTTCCCCATCATCATCAATCATATACATTCCCGTGATTTCTTCCGTAGAATCATCCGCTAATGCTTTAGGATTGAGGAAATAAAATGTTGCTGTTCCTTGACTCCCATCTCGTGAACGAGTTAGGCGCACATCAGGAATTGCATCTTCATCAATACCTCTTGAAAACTGAATTTTAGCGACCATATTGTCTTGTTAAACCTTTATTCATTTAAGAGTTAACATCTTATTGTCTCACGAGATGGCACTGAAAAGGATAAAATTCCCCATAGGGTGTGTAAATACAGTCCACGGACTACCCCATCCTTCAGCAAGGATTTTACCCCCCCTTTGAGTACAATGGTGTTATTTCAGCTTGCTTATTTCAGTTCATGCCTAAAATTCGCCAATTTTGCCTGAGTTTAACTCTATTATTGAGTATCCTCGTCCTGACTTGGGGAAATGTCGCCCCTCTGTGGGCCGAAAATCTACCCCTGTCTTCCACTTTGGATGGGATGCTTCAGCAAGCGTTTACAGCCACTCAAACCGGTGAATTTGCTCAAGCAGAAACCTACTGGACAGAAATTATTAATCAATATCCCCAAAATCCGGCGATGTGGAGTAACCGAGGCAATGTTAGAGTCAGTCAAAATAAACTTCATGAAGCGATTTCTGATTATAATCAATCCCTAGAATTAGCACCTGATTTTCCTGATTCCTATTTAAACCGAGGAGTCGCCTATGAAGGATTAGGAGAATGGGAAAAAGCGATTGCAGACTATAATAAAGTCTTAGAAATAAACCCCAATGATGCGATCGCCTATAATAATCGAGGGAATGCTGAAGCAGGATTAGGAAAATGGGAAGAAGCCCTTTTAGATTATCAAACCGCCAGTGATTTAGATAAAAACTATTCCTTTGCCCGTGCCAATTATGCCTTAACATTATATCAAGTCGGACAACCGGAAGCAGCGATTAAAATCATGAAAAATTTAGTGCGGAAATATCCCAATTTTGCCGATATGCGAGCCGCATTAACCGCCTGTTTATGGGATATGGGAAAACCCGGAGAAGCGGAAAGTAATTGGGTAGCTGTAGTTGGACTTGATCCCCGATATAAAAATATTGATTGGGTGAAAACCGTTAGACGATGGCCCCCAAAAGTCGTTCTTGCCTTAAATCATTTTCTGAATTTAAAATAACCCTTTCATTTAAGATAAATTCACAATAAAAATGCACTCTTCCAGCCATGAGAGCGCATTTCCAGAGCAGATAGTATGATAGACCAATCATTTCTTTTATAAGGTAAACTATCATCGTTGAGCCTTTCCTCTCTCAATAGCATGACTTCCATCTCATCCTAATCCTATTGTTGGGCGCAGACAAAAGCATTGTTAATAATATTTTCTCGAAGTTGGGTATCACTGAGAATTGCTAATATTTCTTCACCAAAAGAAAAAGATAGGTTTCAGAAAGATAAGTCTAAAGATTGATGTGCGTCTACCTGTGGAACTGAAACAATATTTCTATAGCCACAAATTAATGAACCTTAACAAAAAAAATGACGGTTCACCATCCTCCTGCTTTAAATCAACCCAGTGCTTATTATGTGCTGATGCTGGCAATTGTGGCAGCCCTTGGCGGTTTCTTATTTGGTTTTGATACCGCCGTCATTAATGGTGCTGTCGGAGCATTAGGGAAAGAGTTTCAAGCCAATAGTTCACAAATCGGATTGGCAGTCTCTTCTGCTTTATTGGGGTCAGCCGTCGGAGCCTTCTTTGCGGGCCAGATCGCTGATCGCTACGGACGAATTAAAGTCATGATCTCGGCTGCTGGACTGTTCTTAATGAGTGCGGTGGGCTCTGGTATTGCATTCACCATTTGGGATTTCATGGTTTGGCGATTAGTGGGCGGGTTAGCCGTTGGGGCGGCGAGTGTAATTGCTCCAGCTTATATTGCAGAAGTCTCACCAGCCCATCTGCGGGGTCGCCTCGGTTCTCTCCAACAACTTGCGATTGTGATCGGTATTTTTGCCGCGTTACTTTGTGACTATTTTATTGCGTTAGGGGCTGGAAGTGCCGAAGCCCCGTTTTGGTTTAATATTCCGGCTTGGCGTTGGATGTTTTGGACAGAGATCCCTCCGGCTATCCTCTACGGAATTGGATCATTGAAAATTCCTGAATCTCCCCGTTATTTAGTCGCTCAAGGTCGAGAAGCAGAAGCTGAGGTGATCTTAGCGCGAGTGGTTGGGGGAGATACTCAAACTAAAGTGATGGAAATCCGGGCTTCGGTGGTGCGAGAAACCAAGCCTCGATTGTCAGATTTGCTGGGTCGTCACGGACTATTACCTGTGGTATGGATCGGAACAGGGTTATCCGTGCTGCAACAGTTAGTGGGAATTAACGTAATTTTCTATTACAGCAGTGTGTTGTGGCAAGCTGTGGGCTTTTCTGAACAGGATTCTTTGTGGATTACGGTAATTACCAGTGTGACCAATATTATTACTACCCTCGTTGCTATTTCTGTGGTGGATAAGTTTGGCCGCAAACCGTTATTGATTCTGGGTTCGATTGGCATGACCATCACGTTAGGAACTCTGGCGACTGTGTTTGGAAGTGCGCCCCTAGATGCGGCTGGAAATCCCAATTTAACCGGAAACGCTGGACTCATTGCCCTATTCGCTGCGAATATCTACGTTTTTTGTTTCGGCTTTTCTTGGGGGCCGGTGGTGTGGGTGATGTTAGGAGAAATGTTTAATAATCGGATTCGCGGTGCCGCTCTTTCCGTGGCAGCTACAGCCCAATGGATCGCTAATTTCGTGGTCTCCACAACGTTTCCGCCCCTTAAGGATGTGGGGTTAGGGTTTGCTTACGGTTTATATGCAACGGCGGCGGCGATTTCTCTATTTTTTGTTCTCCTACTCATCAAGGAAACACGAGGTAAGGAACTGGAAGAAATGGTATAGCGTGGAACAGGCATCTTGCCTGTTAAGTAGGGTGTCGGGTGTGCAATCATATTACTTTTTTTAATATAAAAAACTTCAATACAAGGAAATATTAATATAAACGGCTCGACAAATCTTTAACAGTAGGTTATTATAACTATATGGTTATAAAACCAAATAACGAGACACCGAACCTCGAAAAATACATACGCAATACATAACTCCAATGACAACAACCATTCAACAGCAGTTAAGAGGAAACCCATGGGAGCGGTTGTGCAACTGGATCACCAGCACCGAAAACCGCCTCTATGTGGGTTGGTTTGGGATTCTGATGATTCCAACTCTGCTTGCTGCTACCATCTGTTTCGTTCTGGCTTTCGTTGCTGCACCCCCCGTTGATATCGACGGCATCCGCGAACCCGTGTCCGGTTCACTGCTCTACGGAAATAACATCATCTCGGCTGCGGTGGTACCGAGTTCCAATGCAATTGGTTTGCACTTTTATCCCATCTGGGAAGCCGCTAACGTCGATGAATGGCTTTATAACGGTGGCCCTTACCAATTGATTGTCTTTCACTTCCTGATCGGCATCTTTTGTTACATGGGTCGAGAGTGGGAACTCTCCTATCGCTTAGGAATGAGACCTTGGATCGCCGTTGCCTATAGTGCTCCTGTGGCGGCTGCAACTGCGGTGTTGCTGATTTATTCCATCGGTCAAGGTTCTTTCTCCGATGGTTTACCCCTGGGAATTTCCGGCACATTCAACTTTATGCTCGTTCTGCAAGCCGAACATAACGTTTTAATGCACCCCTTACATATGTTGGGTGTAATGGGAATTTTTGGTGGTGCTTTATTCTGTGCAATGCACGGATCGTTAGTGACTTCTTCTTTAGTTCGTGAAACCACCGAAAACGAATCTTTAAACTGTGGTTACAAATTCGGTCAAGAAGGAGAAACCTACAATATTGTTGCAGCCCACGGTTACTTTGGACGTTTAATCTTCCAATATGCCAGTTTCAACAACAGCCGCAGCTTACACTTCTTATTGGGAGCTTGGCCTGTAGTGGGCATCTGGTGTGCCTCTCTGGCGGTGGCTTGCTTCGCTTTCAATCTGAATGGTTTTAACTTTAACCAGTCCTTACTGGATTCAGAAGGTCGCGTGATCAATACCTGGGCGGATGTGATCAACCGTGCCAACTTAGGGATTGAAGCCATGCACGAACGCAACGTCCATAACTTCCCCTTAGATTTAGCATCCGGTGCATTGACTCCTGTGGCTTTAGTTGCCCCTTCTATCAACGGTTAATTTTTAACCCACGCTAACAAAAGACGCTCTCCGAAAGGAGGGCGTTTTTTTGTGGTTAAATTTGGGTGTCGGTTGTCGGGAAGAACAAAAGGTGAGGAGGACTTTTGAAACCAGAAAGCCGCAGAAGTTGACGAGAAAACCGACTTTTGTTTCAGAATATACAAAAGCTGACATAATAAATAAATTATCTCTCAACCCTTTTAAATCGATTTGAACCCATTTTGTGGTACAGACCGAGTTGAGGAGCCTGGGTACAATGCTTGTACTTGCAATGATTCTTTACAATCGTTAACAATAAGTATCAGCCCCTTAGATAAACAGGAGAGTGGACGCTCTGTGTTCCAACGCTTGAAGCAGGACTTAAAAAATGACTTGATTGCAGGTCTGTTGGTCGTGATTCCTTTGGCAACCACGATTTGGTTGACCATCACCATCTCCAGTTCTGTGATTGAGTTTCTGACCCGCATTCCTAAGCAAATTAATCCCTTTGATGGTTTGCATCCGATTTTAGTCAACCTGCTTAATGTTTTGGTCGGGTTGGCAGTACCCCTGTTAGGGATATTATTTATCGGTTTAATGGCTCGCAATATTGCTGGACAGTGGCTTTTGGCTGTGAGCGAAAAAATCTTACAAGCCATTCCCTTAGCGGGTTCGGTTTACAAAACTCTCAAACAACTTTTAGAAACCCTTTTACGAGATTCTAATGATAAATTTCGTCGTGTGGTTTTAGTTGAATATCCCCGTCGAGGAGTTTGGTCACTGGCTTTTGTAACGGGTTCGGTCAACCGCGATATCCAGTCAGAATTGTCTGAGGAAATGGTGAGTGTGTTTATTCCCACTACCCCGAACCCCACCAGTGGATGGTATGCTATTGTTCCAGAACATGAGGTACTCAACCTCACTCTTTCAGTAGAAGATGCGTTTAAAATTATCGTATCTGGTGGGATTGTTAATTCAACATCCTCATCGGTAAAAGCTCTTCCTCCTAAACCCAATCCTAAATTAGAACCCCTTCTTCCCAGCGAAAATAGATTGCAATCTATTGTCCTAGAAGATGAGGGCGTTGGGATTAGTGAAAATTAACGGATTAGAGTTTAGATTCATTAAACGTTCAAGGGTTGGGGAAAATTCCCTAATAATAACCCCTTATTTTTTTGACTAGACTAAAGTGGTGATTCCAATTTCAAGTTTTTACACTCATTAAAGTGTGAAAAATTCTAAATTTTTCCTGAATTTTCAGGGATTCTTCTTTAATGTTGTGGTTCCCTATTCCTTATTCTTAAATTCTTAAACTTATGCAAGCTCGTCGTACTGCTCGTGAACTCGCTTTACTGGGAATTAGTCAACTCCCAGCAACTTCAGAGCGCCTAGAACCTCAAGAATTACATGATGTTTTAATTGCTGCTGTCAGAACCTTGACTGCTGAAGGTCAAGAATCTTTAGAAACGGCTGTTTCTGAGTTACAACGCAGTAGCGATCGCCTTTTAGGAAGCCAAATTCGGGCGAATGATTTAGACATTGCACGAGCGATGGTACATGAAGCCATTGAATTAGTTCAAGGCGCGATTAATCGCTTAAGTACCGCCCTGGAATTACCGGAATTAGTTCAACTGGCAAATCAACAAGAAGTCCGGGATTATGCCCTTGATATTTTAATTCAAGTCAATAGCCATAAAGCTGAAATTGATCAGTTGTTAACCGATGCTATGGTAGATTGGCAACTGAATCGACTCGCCCGTATTGATCGAGATATTTTACGAATTGCCGTTGCCGAATTAATGTATTTAAACTTAAAAGAACAAGTGGCAATTAATGAAGCGATTGAACTGGCAAAACGCTACAGCGATGAAGAAAGTTATCGCTTTATTAATGGTGTTCTACGTCGATTTGTCGATAAATTAAAAACGACTGTTCCAGAATTAACAGTTGAGAGTTAACCGTCAACAGCTATCATAATTTCAGGGGGATTTCTCAAAACCCAAACTGTTCCCTCTTATCCTGATAACTGATAACTGATAACTGATAACTGATAACTGATTCCAGCCAACAAATATTAAATAAATCCTATGGTATTTAATTGGTTTCGTCGTCAATTTAATGAAAAAACGGATCAAACTCAGGAGTCACAACCAGAGGTTAAATCTGAACCTGAAAAGGTAGAGAAACCGACTGAAACAGCCGTAGAGACGAGCGCGTCTCCACCCGCACCTCAAATTGCTGAAGATTATTTACAGTGGGCAAAAGCGGCTTATCAAAATATTCAAAAACAACAGGAACCCGAACCTGAACCCGAACCCGAACCTGAACCTGAACCCGAACCTGAACCTGAACCTGAACCCGAAGCTATCACAGAGCCGGAAGTTGAACCAACGGTTTTAACCCCAGAAATACCAGAGGCGGAAGCGAGTATTGAAACGGTTGTAGAAGTAGCTGAAACGGACGTAAAAGTACCCGAACCCGTTGTCACCCCTCAAACCGATACAACTCAGTCAGAAACCCTAGAAACGTCCGAACCCTTGCCATTTTGGGCAACAGCAGCTACGGAACGTCAAGCCAGGGTGGAACGGTTAAAAGAAACCGCCATTGAGGAAGAAGAACCCGAACCCAGCGAAACGGCATCCTCAAACGCAGGAATGGTGTTTGATGAGATGTTTATGTGGTCGGCCCAGGTCTTAGCGGATCAAGGTCGTCGTCCCGATGAAGTTGCTTTAGAAGAAATTACCTGGTTACAGAAACTCTGGAAAGCGTTAGGACGGACACGACGCAACTTACTCAACCAATTAAAAGCGATTGTTGGTCAAGGCCCCTTAAATCAACAAGCTGTTGATGAAATTGAATCCATGCTATTACAAGCGGATGTGGGTGTAGCCGCAACGGATCGCGTGATTGAAGCGTTACAAAGTAAACTCCGCCAAGAAGCCTTACCCCCAGAACAAGCGATCGCTTATCTCAAACAAATTTTAAGGGGAATTTTAGAAGAACCCTTTGAAAAGGGGTATCCCATTACCTTTGCACCAGAGAAAGATACCTTAAATATTTGGTTAGTCACCGGAGTCAATGGAGCCGGGAAAACCACAACGATTGGCAAAATTGCCCATTTAGCCCAAAAATCCGATTATCGGTGTTTAATTGCTGCTGGAGATACCTTTCGAGCAGCAGCCGTTGATCAGGTGAAAGTTTGGGGCGATCGCAGTGGCGTTGAAGTCGTGGCGAACCCCGGAAAAAATACCGATCCGGCGGCGGTGGTTTATGATGCCATTGAAGCAGCCAGAGCCCGAAATACAGAATTATTAATTATTGATACAGCCGGCCGCTTGCAAAATAAAAAGAATTTAATGGAGGAACTCAATAAAATCCGTCGAGTGATTGATAAACGCGCCCCAGAAGCCAAAATACAATCATTATTAGTTTTAGATTCTACCTTGGGCCAAAATGGGTTACGACAGGCGGAAGTTTTTTCTGAAGTTGCTCAACTCAGTGGGGTGGTCTTGACAAAACTTGATGGAACTGCTAAAGGTGGTGTTGCCCTAGCGATTGTCCAACAACTCGGCTTACCGATTCGATTTATCGGAGTTGGGGAAAGTATCGAAGATTTGCGCCCCTTTTCCAGCTACGAGTTCATTGAAGCCCTCTTAAGTGGGTAGAGATATGAAAGATGTAAAGTGTGAGGGAAGAATGTGCAGAGTGCAAAGAAGCAGTCAGCAGTCAGAAGTCAGAAATTAATTATTTCTCCCCTGCGGTCACTGCTCCCCCTGCTCCCCCTGCTCCCCCTGCTCCCTGCCCCCTGTTCCCTGTTCCCTGTTCCCTCAAACTGAACATGACAGCCTTGCCCCTACCCAGACGCTCCGATCAATTTGCTGACTCGATTTCGGGTTCTGCAACACCAGAGACCACACCAGTTTTCACCCTGAAAGAACTGGTGGCGCGTTTGCATCGAGAACAGCAAAACGTGAACGAGTTGTTAAGTTCCTTGGGGTATGCCCTGCGTAGCTTCAACAACCTGAATCAATTTTTAGAGTTAACTCCCTTAGTAGCCAGTCGGGTAACAGATGCCGATGGGGGAGCATTAGTCCTATTTAAACCCAACGGACAAGTCCGATTTCAACGGCTCCATTGTCAGGAAGGACGCCAGTGTCAAGATATTCGACAAGCAATTGAAACTGTGACCCGACAAATCTCGTTGATGCCAAAAACCAGCCTGGGAGACTTGTCTGAATCGGCTTTACAAACCTATACAGCGAATTTAGATTATCAGGTGAGTCGCTACCTGGGTTCTGATGTGCAGCTATTTGGCACACCAATTTTGGTCAATAATACGGAACGGGGACGGCTATATGTTTTTAGTCATGATGCCAATTACGTTTGGACACCGACCCGTCAAAAATTAATTCGATTAGTCGCGGATCAAACCGCCGTTGCGATCGCTAATGATGAGTTAGCAACATCCCTGCGGGAAAAAGAACGCTTAGATCGAGAGTTAGAAATTGGGGCAGAAATTCAGTTACAATTACTACCTCGAAAATGCCCGACTATCCCCGGTTTAGATATTGCTGCCCAATGTCAAACGGCTAACCGAGTGGGTGGGGATTATTATGATTTTATTCCCTCTAATTTTGACAAACGGGGTGATCATCCCTCTATTCATCAGGATGAACGCTGGAGTATTGTGATTGGGGATGTCATGGGTAAAGGAGTTCCGGCGGGTTTAATTATGACCATGACACGGGGAATGCTGCGGGCTGAAGTTCTAAACCGCCATTCTCCGGCTCAAATTTTGGGGCATTTGAATCAAGTCATGTATGCGGATTTAGAAAACTCTAACCGCTTTGTGACGTTATTCTATTCAGAATATGATCCGGCAACTCGAATGTTGTCCTATAGCAATGCCGCTCACCATCCCCCGTTATTATGGCAAGTAGCAACGAATACTATTCGACGGTTAGATACTCTGGGAATGTTGATTGGTTTAGATGCGGATAGTTGCTATTATGAAGCTCAAATCCAACTTTCTCCTGGGGATACCCTAATTTATTATACGGATGGATTTACCGATGCTATGAATCAACGGGGCGATCGCTTTGATGAGGAAAATCTTAGTAAAGCTTTTCATTGGGCGTGTCAAAATTGTAGAAATCCCCAATTGATTCTGGAATATTTGTTTGAACAAGTTCAACAATTTATTGGTTCAGGAAATCGAAATGGAGATGATATGACCCTTGTGGTGTTGCAAGTTCAACCCAACAACGGAGGTAATCTTGATGATCACGGTTCTGATACTGAATCCTATTGATGGAGTTAATAGTTTTTATCACAGTTTAGACTTGATAACCCAAGCCCCGATTTTAGCTCAACAAGTGGATGTGGATATTGTTGCTGATTTTGTCAGAACTTGGAACCATATCTTGAAAACAGGTCAACTCTGGGCATTTTTTATTGGGGTAGTTGCCGGATGGAGCCTTAAGAGTTTATTACCTTGAATATTAGGGACAAGGAGAAGGAAAGGGGAGCAAGGGGAGAAGAGGAGGGGGAGGGGAAATCATTAGCTTCTGGCTCTGCACTTGGTACTCAATAAAAGGCAATAGTCAATACCCCTGTTCAGGTTTCTTTCTTCGGGCAATAATTCACTAATTCTTTAAATAAAGCTTCATTTTGAGAAGCAGTTTGTTTGGCTTTTTCTCCGACTTCTTGGACGGTTTGTTGCGCTTGTAAGAGTTGTTGTTTTCCCTCTGGGGTAATAGAGGCTTTCTCCGCAGTCGTTAAGGTTTCACCGAGTTGTTTGAGGCTGTTGGATAGGTCTCTAAATTGTTGGGTAGCGTTTTTTTGAATGGTTTGTAAAGGTTTATCTTGAATTTTTAAGGTTTCAATGTCCTGAGAAATTTGATTTAATTGTTGTGAGAGTTTTAGGGTTGTTATTGCATCCCCTTGAGGACTGAGATTAACCACTAAGGTTTGACCTTCACCAATAGCACTAATCAGTTTTGTACATTCGGCAGATTTACTGCTACAACTAATGAGGGAAAAGGCGATCGCAACAACAGCCACGATCCTTATAGGAATGGAAAAAGATAAAGAAGATTGAAAATGCAAGTCCTCAGAAGGTTTCACAAGATTTTAGGATATTCAACCTCAACTATTGTGCAGTGTTCTGGGTAGAAAATCAAGGGTTATTTTTAAGATCTAGTAGGGAACAGGGAATAGGGAATAGGGAATAGGGAATAGGGAATTACGAATTACGAACCGGGAACAGAAGGGAAAAGAAAATAGGGAATAGGGGGTGAGAAAAAGTGATTAGCCATCTGACAATTATTTGTAGCCAATATTTAAGGACTTCATATTACGAATAGAGTGCGTGCGCTGTGGGGAGCGAAGCGAAGGATCACGCACCCTATTGTATTGGGTTAACTTTCATCTTCATCGGGTTGCAGTTCTTTTGCTTTTTCAAAGGCTGCAACGGCTTCTTCAGTTTGCCCTAACTCTTGCAAAGTTAGACCCAGATTATACCAGACATCTGCATCATTAGGTTGCAATTCCAGAGCTTGATTAAAAGAAATTAAGCCTTCTTCTAATCTCCCTAAATTGAGCATAGAAAATCCTCGATTATACAAGGCATTAAAATAGTTGGGTTCTAATTCAATGGCTTGTTGATAACAGTCTAATGCTTCTTCTAATCTCCCTAAATCGGACAACACATTTCCGCGATTATTCCAAACATAGGCATCATTCGGTTCTAACTCCAGAGCCAGTTCATAGGATTGTAAGGCTTCTTCAATTCGGCTTAAAATCTCTAAGATACTTCCGCGATTATTCCAAGCATCAGCATATTCTGGATGCAGTCTAATCGCTTGTTCAAAGGAGTCTAACGCTTCTTCAAGTCGGCCTAAACTTTTGAGAGTATTACCCCGATAAAACCAAACACAAATATGATCGGGTTGGAGTTGAATTGCTGTATTAAAGGATAGTAAAGCAGCTTCAAAATCCCCGGCTGCATCTTGTTTAATGCCTTGTTCAAACCATTCCTCTACCTCAGAGGAAGTTCTCTCAATAATTGGGGTTTCTTCTGGCAGAATTTCCGGTTGATAATTAACAAGATGTTCCTCAATAATTGGGGTTTCTTCTGGCAGAATTTCCGGTTGATAATTAACAAGATGTTCCTCAATAATTGGGGTTTCTTCTGGCAGAATTTCCGGTTGATAATTAACAGGATGTTCCTCAATAATTGGGGTTTCTTCTGGCAGAATTTCCGGTTGATAATTAACAGGATGTTCCTCAATAATTGGGATTTCTTCTGGCAGAATTTCCGGTTGATAATTAACAGGATGTTCCTCAATAATTGGGGTTTCTTCTGGCAGAATTTCCGGTTGATAATTAACAGGATGTTCCTCAATAATTGGGATTTCTTCTGGCAGAATTTCCGGTTGATAATCAACAAGAGGTTCCTCAATAATTGGGGTTTCTTCTGGCAGAATTTCCGGTTGATAATCAACAAGAGGTTCCTCAATAATTGGGGTTTCTTCCTCCGTTGAGACCGTTACTCCATCTTCCAGAAATTCCGCTTCAATAATTGGATACACCCCAACATTCTCTGAAGGTTGTGCAGGAGAGGGAACCGTTACCCCATCACCCGCAAATTCCGCATCAATAATTGGATAAGCTTCTCTGTTATCTAAGATTTTTGACTCTGTTGGTGGAGCTATCTGTTCCAAGATACTTCTCCCAATGCGTGCTGAAATATCTCCTATTTCTCCAATTTCCAAACTCGCTAACAGTAACATTCGTCGTGCGAGTTCTTCATGTTGGCTAGGTGTTTGTAGGAGTCGGTTTCCAAAGCGTTGTAACCAAGCCACTAACTCCCCTTCTTGAACTTTATTCCCAATCAACCAGCCTTTAACTTGTCCCCGACTAGCACCTTGTTGCACTGTGTCCAAGAGTTGCAGAAACAGTGCTTCATATTCCGTATCTGTCCGAGTAGGAATGGCTTCGGAAGTTGGGGATGGAGGAGAGGGCTGTTTCCCAAACAGGCGTTGAATCAGTCGTTTGAAAAATTGAATAATTCGGCGTAACATAAATAGGCTTAGACAATAGAGTTGTTATGAAGATTCAAGGCAAAACCGCCAAGATATCGGACATAATACACCTTTTTGATTCAGCCGTTTAATTCAATCCTTCTATAATAATATTAAAAGCTTACAATCTCACCCTCTGGGGTGAATAGGCCACAATCTCAAAGTTAAGTAAATTCTCGGATGTTCAGGGTCGTTGTGTTGTTATAAACTCAACTATAATTTCTACCGGATTATCACCCATGTTGAAATTTAGAGTATTAATTGGACTAACCTTGCTCCTGAGTTTATTTGCAACTGAAGCGAAAGCCCAGACTCAAAGTGTAAAATTCACTCTCGTTAACGGTACCAGTCGAACTTTAGAATCATTCTATGCTTCGCCTCCAAGTACCAGTGATTGGGAAGAAGATATTTTGGGAGTTGATGTTCTTCCCCCAGGAGAGTCAACGGAAATCACGATTGATGATGGCCGTGAAGATTGCCACTATGATTTCAAAGGGGTATTAGGCCCTAGTGATGATGGCAGTGTCGGACGGGGTGAATTAATTCAATCAGGAGTTAATGTCTGCGACGGTGGGAGTTACACCTATTACGAAAATTAGGACGTTTGCAAAAGGCAAAAGCTAGAAAACAATATGGGTTGAGTTCCCAGCCTTTTACAGGGGTTGTTACAGCATTCGTAATAGTCCCTGTTGACCAAGGAGCATTTCCCGCAGCAGACTGAAAATCCCCACCCAGATAATCGGGGTGATATCTACACCTCCCAAAGGAGGAACGATTTTACGGGTGACGACTAAAAAGGGTTCTGTCGGCCAAACAATCAAGTTGAAAGGAAAACGCTGTTGATTGACTTGGGGATACCACGTTAGGACGATTCTGAAAATAAACAAAAACGTCATTAAACCTAGAATTAAGCCTAAACCCCACATTAAAATGGTTGTATTCATAAGATGAGACAAAATATTTTAAGTTTTGTTACTGCTTCTGAGATTAATTTTAACGGTTTTGGGGTATTTTCTCAGAAACCGGGGAATGGCTGCCCCAGATTTTAACCGAAAACGGGATTAACTCAGAATTATCGCCTTTCTAGGACGATGGAGTGTCAAGTATTGTTAAAATAGTAGACCAAGAAATTATTCTAAGACAAGGATCGCATTTGTTATGACACCTTCATTGATGAACTTTTTCTATAGTTTGCTGGCTGGAATTCTGATTGTGGTGATTCCCGCCACCGTCGGTCTGATTTTTATCAGCCAGAAGGATAAAATCATTCGTTCCTAGACCGACTCTCTGGAGACAAGTCTTGGTACACTTGCCAAAATCCTTGTTAAACCGATAAACTTAGGGGCTAAGAAGTCAGAACTTAATCTGAATCCCTAGCCCCTCCTGTTTATTTTGCCAACAATACCCATCCAGAAGTGCCGATCAGTAGAGATTCTCAAGAGAACTCGCTAAGATAGGACTGGCATAGGAGAACGAATAATGGTTAATTTAGGTTTAAATTTCAGCAGCTTAGTCGGGATTATCCTCGCGGTTGCTGGTGCTGGATTATATTTCCTGCGTTCCTGGCGTCCAAAACTGGCACGGGATCATGATATTTTCTTTGCGGCCATCGGGTTACTTTGTGGCGGGATTCTGCTCTTTCAGGGATGGCGACTTGATCCCATTCTAGCGTTTGGTCAATTTTTATTAACGGGAAGTGCGATTTTCTTTGCGGTGGAAAGTATTCGCCTCAGAGGAATTGCCGTTGTCCAAGCTAAAGAACGAGCCCCCATTGTGGATGATGAACGCTATGTCAGTAACGTTTATCGGGTCGATGCAGAATTAGACGAACTCGAACCCACCGACGAATATATGCCCATGGCTCGTCAAATTCGCGGGAGTCGGGATACTCGTTTAAGTAGAGCCGATAGCTATGACGATGATGCTGTCCGTCGGCGTCCCTCTAGCCGCAAAAATAGCAGTGTTGACTATCCTCCGGTAGAAGATCGTCCTCGCAAGCGTCGTCCCCGTCCTGAATCTCGTCCTGACACTGCATCTGACTGGGGAGAACCCCCCAGAGAACGGGAAGAAAGATCGGCTAGAAAGCGTCCTAACCGTCCTCCCGCATCACCTTCAGTAGAGAAAGAGGATTGGGCCGTTTCTGAAACACCCCGTTCTCGTCGTCGTCCCTCCTCTTCTTCTTCTTCTTCTTCAGAATATCGTTATTCTGAAGATCGCAATCGCAACACGAATTCAACTGATTATGTTGAATATCGACCCGTAGACTATTCTGATGATGAGGTTGATAGTCCTTCCAATTTTGAAAAATAAATTCCATCTTGTAGGGAACACCGAACAGGGAACACCGAACAAGGAATAGGTTTCAATATCAGTTTATTTATGCTTGAGGAATGAGACTTCTGTCTGATTCCTATTTTTTTATCTATTCCCTAGTTTTTCTTAAAATTCCCCATAATGAGTTGTATTTTCGAGACTCATTAATTTGACACTATCGGATAAATGAAACCCTAGTTTTTCATAAAAAGGAACCATTTCAGGTAAACACATTAATAGAAAAGCTTCCACATCTTTTAAAGCGGGATGAGTCAGAATTTCATCGATTAATTTTTTCCCTAATCCTTGATTTTGATAGGAACTCTCCACTAAAACATCCCAAATTAAGGCTCGATAGGTATAATCTGTTAAAACTCTTGTAAATCCGATTAATTTTTGGGTATCAGAGTCTACTAGACCGATTATAATATCGGAGTGATTTAGCATTTTTTGGATGTCTTTTGAGGTGCGTTGATGACTCCACCATCCTTGTTTATAAAGTTGCTCTAAATCTTGTACTTGGCTTGGGGTTAACTCTTGAATTACGATAATAGGCAAGGGAATTATCCTTCTAAATCGTTTATTGATCACTATTTTACAGCAATTCGGTAAAAAACAAAAATTAAGAGTTGCTTACAGGGAGAGACTCTTAAGAATTTCTAAAGCTGCGCGATCGCACACTCCCTCCTCTCCTAACGCTTGCTTCATCTGTTGATACTGATTTAACATTTCTTGTCGTTTTTGTGGATTTGTTAATAATTCTATCGCCTCTTGAACGATATTTTCGGGAGTGGCTTTTTCTTGTAATAATTCAGGAACAATGGCTTGCATTTGCACTAAATTAGTCGGGGACATAAACGGAATCGAAAATTTCAGGAGATGACGAGCGACCCAAGCCGTTAAAGCACTGACTCGATAAACGACAACTTGGGGAACCTTTAATAAGGCAATTTCTAAGTTAACTGTTCCTGATTTTGCGATCGCTAAATCGGCGGCAGATAAGACTTCTAAGGTTTGATAGTAACTCGTTGTTGAAACTAAAACGGCATTCAATTGATAGGTTTTTATAGCTGTTTCAATCGCTATTTTATACTCAGGTAAAGATAAGGGAATCCAAAATTTTACCTGGGGTATTTTAGCTTGAATTTGTTGAGCCGCTTCAAATAATATGGGCATTAAATATTTAATTTCTTGCCATCGAGAAGCCGGAAGTAAAGCGATCGCAATTTCATCCGGTTGAATGCCTAATTTTCGGCGAGATTCTTCTCGACTTGGTGCTGTTTTCATCCGGTCTAATAGGGGATGACCAACCCATGTCACCTTCGCACCTTTTGATTGAAAATAACGTGCTTCTTCAGGAAAAATGGCAAGAATACGATTCGTTAGTTTAACAATTTGTGCTGTACTTTTTGAACCCAACGACCATACCCATTCTTGCGGCGCAATATAATAAAAAATAGGAATTGTTGGCAAGTTATGTTTAATAAAATTTCCCATCCCAATATTTGGCCCCATATAATCAATTAAAATAACTAAATCAGGAGGATGCTCTTTTAAATAGTGTTTGACTTGTTTTTGCATTAAATAGGTCGGGATAATATAGGGGATAGATTCTAAAATTCCAACGGAACCAATTCCTGTGGTATTCCCTAATAATTTGGCTCCTGCTGATGCCATTTTTTCTCCCCCTAATGCGATAATTTGTATTAATATTCCTGCCTTTTTAGCTTGTCTGAATAAAGCTTCAATTAACAGTGATCCTTGTAAATCACCGGAAACTTCTCCGGTACTTATAAAAATACGAATAGGGGGAGTCTTGTGAACCATTGGAAATCAATAATTAATTTTGAGAGAACGTACTATAGCAATTCTATTCCTAACCTAATTTTTAATTATAGGGGTTTACTGACCTGATCCAGAGTTTAATTCAAAATTTGAGGAAGGATATCGGACAAAACACGATAGAATCATGAATTGTAGGTGCAAGCTGTAGCTGTCCCTACAGAAGTCTTCTGAATGCTAAAAAGTAATGTAGCTCAGGAACGTTTATGATCCTTATTAGGTCTTAGTTCATAGACCTGATTCATATTGTAACTTAAATAATGGCAGTCTTATTCATGAACTCTTTATTGACTTTAGCAAGACTTTCCTGGGGAATTCTGATTTTTAGCGGTTTCAATTTTATCGGGAATACTTCTCCCACATTGGCGAGTCCTGTTCAACAGTTGGAACAGCAATCCTCAACGTTAAAATTAGCACAATTTCCTCAACAATTATCTGAGAAACCTGTAGGAGGATTATATGTTCAATCTCCTACTCAAACTCAAGTTTTTCCCCTCAAAAAAACCCAGGTTAAAGCTAAAATTTCAGGAAATCTTTCTGAAGTAGAAGTTTCTCAAACCTTTGAAAATCCGTTTAAAGAACCTTTAGAAGCGATTTATGTGTTTCCCCTTCCTGATCAAGCCGCCATTGATCAAATGGTAATCAAAATTGGCGATCGCACGATTAAATCGAGAATTGAAACCAAAGAAGGTGCGAGAGAAATCTATCAACGTGCTAAAGATCAAGGTCGCACCGCAGCTTTATTAGAACAGGAACGAGATAATATTTTTACTCAGTCTGTAGCCAATATTCAACCGGGTGAGCAAATATCCGTAACGATTCGCTATATTGATCAATTAAAATTTGAAGGGGGAGATTATGAATTTGTTTTTCCGATGGTGGTTGGCCCCCGTTATATTCCGGGTCAATTAATTGATAAAAATCAACCCAATACGAATCAAGTCCCCGATGCAGATCGGATTACACCGCCTATTATTGATCCTAATACAAAATCAGACCATAAAATTCAAGTTAATCTTGAAATAGATGCAGGTATTCCTATTGAAAATATTCGTTCAACTTCCCATAAAATTATTACCCAACAACAAGGAAATCGAGTTTTTGTTCGTTTAGATGAATCGGATAAAATTCCGAATAAGGATCTAATTCTAAGATATCAAATTTCAGGAGAAAATACAAGAGCAACGGTCTTAACAGAAGCGGATCAACAAGGGGGACATTTTGCCACTTATCTGTTACCTGCAATTCGTTATAATCCTAATCAAATTATTCCCAAAGACGTTATTTTTTTAATGGATACTTCCGGTTCTCAAGAAGGTGAACCCTTAACAAAATCCAAAGAATTAATGAAACGGTTTATTCAAGGATTAAATACTGAAGATACCTTTACCATTATTGATTTTGCAAATACGACTAATACGTTATCCGAAACTCCCCTAGAAAATACCCCGGCTAACCGAGAAAAAGCACTCAATTATATTAATCAATTAGAAGCTAATGGCGGTACAGAATTATTAAATGGTATTCAAGCGGTGATGCGTTTCCCTTCACCTCCAACGGGTCGGTTACGCAGTATTGTTTTACTCACCGATGGTTATATTGGAAATGATTCCGAAGTCATTGCAGAAGTGCAAAATAAACTTAAACCTGGAAATCGATTTTATTGTTTTGGGGTGGGAAGTTCAGTCAATCGATTTTTATTAAATCGTTTAGGAGAAATGGGACGAGGAACAGTACAAATTGTTCGTCAAGATGAACCTACTCAAACCGTTGTGGAAACCTTTTTTAAACAGATTAATAATCCCATTTTAACCGATATTGAAATTAGTTGGCAAGGGGAAGGATTAAAACCGGAAATTTACCCCATCACCTTATCAGATTTATTTGATAATCAACCTTTAGTTTTATTTGGACGTAAATTAGATCGACGCAATGGCTTATTAAAAATTACAGGAACCACAGCAAACGGCGATCGCTATGAACAAACCTTACCTGTTAATTTTCCAGTCGTTAATACGAAGGAATCTGGTAATATTGCCATTGCTAAATTGTGGGGACGGTCTAAAATCAAAGAACTGATGAATCAAATGTTTTCCGGTGAAACAAAATCTGGAGTTGACGCAGTAACACGCACCGCTTTATCGTATCAATTATTATCAAATTATACGGCATTTGTTGCTGTGAGCGAAGAAGTTCGAGTTAATCCAAATGGAACCCGTCATACCGTAGAAGTTCCTGTAGAATTACCCGAAGGTGTCAGTTATGAGGGAATTTTTGGCACACCTGCAACCCTTCAACTTCAATCTACAAATTCAATGCCTATAGGACGAGTTCGTTCAGCATCGGGTTACAATAATTATAGTAGTCAACGAAGCCCAGAACTTGCGCCTGCACCCTCTCCATTTCAAGGTGCAGATAGACTCGATACAAGGCTTCAGGCAGCTAGAAATACGGGTTCTACTATTGCAGTGGTTCAACTAACCGGAATTAGCGATCGCGCCCTTTTAGATGACTTAAATCGTTATTTACAGGGGTTAAATTTATCGATTCCAATTAATGGAAAAGTCAGTTTTGAAATGATTGTTGATCAAGGCAATGTCCAACGAGCAATTTTTGATGACCTTGACTCTAATTTAGATTTAGATGATAATCAAAAACAAGCGATAATCATTGATCAAATTCGACGATCGCTGTTAACTTGGCAACCTCCAACTTCAATCAGTGGAAAGATCAGAATAACCTTAGAATTAAAAGCAACAAAATCCTAAATTTCATGAACAATCTGAGATCAATTTCAACCTTAAATCAAAGCTATCCCCTCAGTATTGCTCCCATGATGGATCGCACTGATCGCCATTATCGTTATTTTATGCGACAAATCACCCGGCGAACGTTACTTTATACGGAAATGGTGACAACCGCAGCGATTTTGCATGGAGATCATGAAAAATTATTGAGCTTTTCTCCTGAAGAAAAACCCTTAGTTTTACAGTTAGGAGGAGATCATCCTCATCATCTTGCGACCTGCGCTAAAATAGCAGAAGATTGGGGATATGATCAGGTTAATTTAAACGTAGGCTGTCCCAGTGATCGCGTTCAAAATGGCAATTTTGGGGCTTGTTTAATGGCGCAACCAGAATTAGTTGCACAAGCCATAAAAGCGATGCAAAAAGTTGTTCAAATTCCTGTCACCGTTAAGCATCGAATTGGCATTGATGATCGGGATCGTTATGAAGATATGGCGGATTTTGTTAGAATTGTTTCTGAAGCCGGATGTCAACATTTTACCGTTCATGCTCGCAAAGCTTGGTTACAGGGTTTAAGTCCGAAAGAAAACCGCACCATTCCCCCATTACGCTATCAAGAAGTACATCAATTAAAACAAGAATTTCCCCATTTATTGATTGAAATTAATGGGGGGTTTAAAACCTTAACAGAAGTCAAAGAACAATTGCAATTTGTGGATGCAGTTATGATAGGACGTGCTGCTTATGATCACCCCTATTTATTTGCAATAGCTGATCAAGAAATCTATGGAGAAAAAACACCCCCCCTCACTCGCCGAGAAGTCATAGAAGCGATGTATCCTTATCTTGAATATTGGTTACAAAAAGGGGTAAAATTGAATAGTATTACTCGCCATTTATTAGAACTTTTTGCTGGACAACCGGGAACAAAAGCTTGGAAACGATATATTAGTGAAAATGCCCATCTTCCGGGTGCTGGGGTAGAGGTTCTTCAGCAAGCTTTAGAAAAAGTTTTAGGTTGATATAGTCAGTCTAAATCAATTGTGACAATAATTACCGTGCATCGTAGGGGCGACGCTTAACCCGTCTGGTTTTATTGATAGCGATGCGCCAGCAGGCGCGGCTAGCGCCATCGCTTATACCATAAAAGCCTTACAAGGATTAAAAATCAAACAACTTGGGCAACAAAAATATATCAACCGCCTTCAAGAATTAGGGCGGAGTGTTCAACGGCACAGCAACTTTTGGTCTTGTCAATATGGGCTTTTATGGATAGCTGGAATGGAAATTTGGGCAGACTTGGCTCAACAATTAATGAGAACTAAATGCAATAAGATCCCTTTTTTTCAAAGAGGTCAGAGAGCTATGATGTTGATTCAGTCTACCTTCTAGCTTCTTTGTCACCCCGTCAGCCGCCCAAACTCTTAAACACCATCTTCCCGATATTTGCCATTATTTTATTAATCGAACAACCAGTGGAGTCATGGAGGGATTAAACAACCGGATCAAATTAATTCTTCGTCAAAGCTATGGCTTCAAAAATTTTGAGATGATGCGTGAAAAGCTACTAGCTTGTCTTTCTTTATAAGATTTACTTATCACCATAGGTACAGGAGAACCTAAATCCATGAACATAACACTCCCAAATAGGTACGACTTCCTTTCTCGCTTCTTTAGACTAGCTTTCATCAATGTCCTGTCCAATATTATGGAGCCTCTGGCTGGGACAATCAGCTTAGCGTTCCTGGGCCATCTAACCGAAATCCATCACTTAGCAGGGGTTACTCTCTCTACCACTCTGTTTAACTTCACCTATTTCATTGTGAACTTTTTACGCATGGGAACCACTGGAGTGACAGCGCAAGCGGTGGGACGGGATGACACCGAAGATATGCTGCTGGTGGGACTGCGTAATGCTTTAATCGGACTGGGTATAGGCGGACTGCTTCTGTTGTTGCAATATCCTCTGCAACAGTTGTGGTTTGGTCTAATGAGCGTGACTCCAGAGGTTAAGGCTTCAGGTATTGACTATTTCAATGCCCGAATTTGGGGAGCGCCTGCGGTTGTCGTCAATTTTGTTCTGATTGGGTGGTTTCTCGGACGAGAAATGAGTGGCTTTGTGTTGCTGATGACCCTAGTAGGCAATGCAGCTAATGTTGTGTTCGACTACCTGTTTATTGTCCGTTGGGACTGGGCAAGCACGGGGGCGGGACTGTCTCAGGCAATTAGCCAGTATCTGGTGTTAGTAGTAGGCATAATTTTGGCGAGTCTCAATATCGAGTGGAAGGAAGCTCGAAGTGCAGCCAGAAAGTTTTGGGATGCCAGCGCATTTAAAGCGACTTTTACCCTGAACGGCAATCTCTTTATCAGGTCTTCGGCTAATATGTTCGTCGCCACCTTTTTCACGGCTCTAAGTTCTGCAATGGGGACAACTATCCTGGCTGAAAATGCCTTACTCTTACAAGTAATAATGCTTTCCAGTTACTTTTTTGAAGGAATAGGATTTGCTACCGAGACTTTGGGTGGAAATTTTAAAGGCAAACAAACAATAGATCGATTGTTGCCCCTATTGCAGGTGGCAGTCTCAACCAGCCTACTGGCGGCATTAATTTGTTCTGGAGTGTCTATCCTGTTCCCGAATACAGTCTTTGGGTTATTAACCAATCATAGTGAAGTGAAGGAACTTGTTAAAATCTATGTTTCTTGGCTACTCTCCAGACTGGGATTTAGTTCAATTGCTATGATACTGGATGGATACTTTGCAGGTTTAGCCCAAGGGCATTTTATACGTAACGCTACTTTAAGCGGAGCAATGTTTGGATTTGCGCCCTTAGCAGTCATGGCATGGCATTATCAGAGCAATCATCTCTTATGGTTGGCTCTATCAATGTTCGCAGCAATAAGAGTGGTAGTGCTTGCGGTGCAGGTGTCCGGAACATTGAAAGATGAACCTCTGGTTGTCGCCGAGCAACTGCCTGATTCACGCATAGGTTGAGCCGTCAACGTTTGCCTGTTTAAAACTTCAGCTAATTTGGTCAAAGTAGATTTTGATGGCGTAGCCTGTAAAAATCTAACCTAGCAGGTAGTTAGAAATTGGCAGCAACAACTGTTACAGTCTGCTGATAACGAAAGATTTGATAACGTTAACTGTTTCAAAATTCTCCAGTAAGAATTCTTCTGGATTTAAGGTAATACCAAACTTTTCTTCCAGAAAGCTAGCCAGTCGAAAAATGCCCAGCGAGTCAACCAGTCCTTCTTCGATTATGGACAAATCATTTGATAAAACCATATCGGGTCTATCGTACATGAAATTTTGGACAATATGCTCTTTAATTATCTGTTCTATCTGTGCTTCCGTGTACTTGTTTACGGCGGTCATTATCAATCTCCTTATTGAACTATTTTGAATTCTCTTGAAGTTCTTCGGTACGCAGTAAGGTTTTGTCAATCTTGCCTGTAGGGGTTTTAGGTAACCCAGAACGAAACTCAATTAGCTCCGGTATCATGTATTTAGGTAGACGCTGTGCACAAAAATATTCTACATCGCTCTTTTTGAGATTATTTCCATCCTGTGTGGCAATTATAGCCTTGATTTTCTTGCCGATTTCCTCATCGGGAATAGCAATTACGGCTGCTTCAACAATTGCAGGATGAGCGTATAGCGTCGTTTCAATTTCATCCAGTTCAATTCGGTATCCTCGGCTCTTAATCTGGTTATCGCGACGACCTAAATAAATATAGTTGCCATCAGAATTGAGTTTCACTAAATCCCCAGTTCGGTAAACTTTTTCTAACCATCCGCAACCTGGTACGGGGAAAGGTGTGAGAGCCTGTTGGGTTTTGTCATGATTTCCCCAGTATCCTTTCATTAAGGAGGGGCTACGCACGTAAAGTTCCCCAACTTCTCCTGGTTTGGTAATTTCTTTGTGTTCATTGACGGCAAATACCTCTGTGTTGGCACAAGCTTTGCCAATGGGCAGAGTTCTTACCTCTTCAGGAGGAATTTCCTTTACCGGATAGTAAGTACAGACATTTGTTTCTGTGGGTCCGTAGAGATTATAGTAGTTGGCTTGCGGTAGCAACTCCATAAGTTGACGCAGGTATTTAACTGGGAACACTTCCCCCGCAAACAAAATCGTCCGAATATGGGGAAATTGAGCCTGATGCAGGTTGCCGTAAACAATTAGCTGTCTCAGCACTGAAGGGACAGAATACCAGATGGTAATTTGTTGTTCTTCAATAAACTGAGCGAGGTTTCTGGGAAACACTGAGAGTTCCGGTGGTACCAGAATGACAGTCGCACCTGCTTTGATAGTGGTGAAGATATCAAAGATGGAAAGATCGAAATGAAGTGGGGCGTGATTGGAAACGCGATCGCTCCTTTGTACCTGAAAGCAATCATAAGCCCAGTTGACAAAGGTTAGAGAAGCTCGATGGCTAATCATCACCCCTTTGGGAGTGCCAGTGGAGCCGGATGTGTAGAGAATGTAGGCAAGATCGTCTTCAATCAAATTGCTGGGTGGTGATGGGTTTGGCGGTGCTTGCAACACCTCTTGCCAAGACACCATCCTGACATTTGACAGATTACCCGTGTCCTGTTGTGCTTCATCGTCAGCGAGTACCAGGCACTGGACACCAGAGGTGTTTGGCAGTTGAAGGCTGGCTATCTTTTTATGGGTACTCACCAAAGCCTTCATCTGGCAATTGTCAATGATAAAGCCTATCCGCTTCGCAGGAGCTAAGGGGTCTAGGGGAACGTAGACAGATCCAGCTTTAAGGATACCGAAAATGGCAATGACTGCTTCAATGGATTTGTTCACGTAAATGCCGACGCGATCGCCTCTTGATATCCCGCAACTTATCAAGAGGTGGGCTAACTGATTAGAAACTTGGTCTAACTCCCGATACGTGATGCTGCTATTTTTATAGATTACAGCTTCCCGGTCTGGATATTGCTTGGCACTAATTTCTAAAAGCTGTTGCAGTAGATACGGCATGGGTTTTGGGCTGTCTTCCATAGAATGTTCAAACGATAATACAGCGAGATGAATTCGTACCAATTCTTCGTAGCGCGCCGCAGCGTTGTCTCGTAATCTCGCAAATGCTCTCGCGTAAACAAAAAATCACCCTCTATAATCCCATAAATTGGGCAATTATTTGGTACTGAATCTCAGAGGTTCCTGAATAAAGCTTGCTCCCTAACGCATCCCTTAATTCTCGTTCTAGTTCTAACTCAGTTAGATAGCCATAACCACCATGAATCTGAATTGCATCAAGGCAGGACTGCACCCAAGATTCACTAATATAAAGTTTTGCCATTGCCGCTTCCATAATCGCCGTTTTTTTATTATTTTTTAACCATCCTACTTTATACAGCAGCGCTCTAGCTGTTTCAAGTCGCATCTTCATGTCAACAATTTTGCTGCTAACTAACTGAAATTTTCCAATCGATTGACCAAATTGCTGGCGCTTCCTAGCATATTGAATGCAGCTTTCTAACAGACGTTCCATAGTCCCGATCGCACTGGCAAGAATGAATCCTCGCTCCCATTCCATACTGTGATTAAAGATAGCAAGTCCCGAACCCTCTTGACCAAGACGATTTTCACTCGGCACTTCACAATTTTCTAGGAACAGTTCACCTAACTGAGTCGTTCTTAAACCCATTTTGGAAATTTTACGATTGATCGCGACTCCGGCAAAATCTTTTTCGACGATAAATCCAGTAATTCCCCGTTTTCCTTTTTCGGGAGCGACATTCGCAAATACAATGTAAAGGTCAGCAACTGGACCATTTGTGACCCAATTCTTAACACCATTTAAGATGTACTTGTCTCCCTGTATTTTGGCAGTAGTCTTAAGATTGTAAATATCCGAACCTGCTTCTGGTTCACTTGCCCCATGAGCGCCAATGAATTCACCGCTACAGAGTTTGGGGAGATACTTTTGTTTTTGAGCTTCGGTGCCAAAGGTTAAAATCGGTATTTCGCCAGCCCATATATGAGCGTTGATGGCAAAGATTAGACCATTGTCTTTACAACCATAACCTAAAGCTTCCAAGGCACAAATCGTTGTAAGAATATCTGTCCCAGTTCCCCCATAATGTTCAGGAATTGGCAGACCGATCAGACCAAATTTCCCACATTTTTCCCAACTTTCTCGGTTAAATTCTTCTCGCCAATCTAGGTCAATTAGATTTGATTGCAACTCTTGTTGGGCGAATTTAACAATCTTCTCTCTAAACTGAATTTGTTCCTCTGTCCATGAAAAGTCCATTTTTCAAAGCTCATTGTGGTGATGAATGTATTCTTATATTGGAATCTGGGTGTCGTTGCTCTATTAACAATTTTCCGATTTCTGAAAGACACTGCTTGACAAGAGCGATGAAATCTTCCGGCTGTAGATGTTTACTCGTTACAGCAAAGGTAATCTTGTTGCGATCGATGACATAGCCGATTCCATAGTCGCGACATGGACTGGGGCAGGCTATCTCTACACCCATTTTATTACTTAGGGCAGAAGCGGAGAAGCTTGGGTCTAAGATAACTTCTTCAAAGGTTTTATCTTGAAAAATATCGAGAACACTGCTGCCTTTATAGCGAGCTAAGTTATAAAGCGCATAAAGGTGCATGACCACTCCCTGCCCGTTTTTAGTGTTAAACACTCGCCATAAATGAGCGTTAACAGCACGTTTTAGAGTCCGATATCGCACTTCGTCTGAAGCTCCCTCAGTAAAGGCTTGAATGAGTTCTACAGATTCGGGTGTAACTACTAAGGCGTAGTCGTGCCGCCCGTACCGGAAGGTTCTGTTGTGTACAGCTTGCCAAGCGCTAGTAGTAATCTTACCATGCAGGCGAGTGTAAGCAATCTGTAGCGACAGGAGAAACACAGCATCAGCAATTAAACCATGTTGCTGGATAAAGTCTGACCCAAATTCGTCGAAAATTATTATCCCCATCTGAATTTGTTCGCTCAGACACTCTGCATCTGTTAATGCTTGAGCTACTTCTTCTCGGAGTTTCTGGTCTAATTTCCACCACAGTCGCTGTGGGGGTTCGAGTTCGACTGAACTGGAGGATGTAAGGGATTCTTCAAGGGGTTCAAGCTCCCGGTTGACCTCGCTTATCAACCGTGCTACCGGATAACCATCGACATTACTGTGTTCAATTGTTACAGCGAACTGACCCTCAGAGTTAAAAACGAGCCGAATAGGTTTATCGAACCATCGGTTTCGCCCACCATCTCCAGTAAAGGCAGTTCTTGCTAGCCTTTCCAAATCGGGAGGCGTTATTTCGTCTAAACAGACAACAAATAAGGCGCTATCCAATAGTTCTAGAGAGCAAGCGTTTTCTGCATCTAGGTTCGTGAGGTAGGAGCGAACTGTTGCCCACTGTTCTCTGGGGAGAGATGTCAGCACTCCCACAGGAAGTTCCCCTGGATGAGTATTTTCCAGAATCCAATCAATTTGCTGTGCTACAGCTTCCACCGACGGTAACGTATCCCCTGGGAGCAACTTTAAGACGTAAAACGTATCCCGTCGGATGACCACAATATGCTCAGAATTTTTCGCCCTTTGAAAGCTGTCACATTTGATTCCAGGAATTCGCGCACTGCCAAACAAATTGTCATACTGAGCCATACAAAGGGGAGGTTTGTTTCGTTGAAATACATCGCGATCTGGCTCTAGTTCCCGATATTTGATTTTCAGGTGGAATTGGAGGGTATTAAAAATTATGATGGCGACAATGCGGGTAAAGGAATATTTCGAGGTTGTCAAGACGGGCGAAGCCACCCCTGTGCTTCTCATATTTAGTTGTGAAGACCGCATTTCTAAATAGGTTTCCTCTTTAAATTGTTGTAAATAGTTAGTATTAGTTGAGCGGTCAATCATCTCCAATTGCTTCTGTAGTTCGACTCCACTCCCTTGTTGAAATTCCCTTACGGCGGTCTTAGTTCGCTCTAATTCTGTGTCACTCAACAGCGGTGTTACCATCTCGATATAACGAGCGCAGGTGTCTGAGAGTTTGGGCAAAGGTAGTTTTGGAAGAGACTCTTGGAATTGATACATCTACTTACACTTATAGCTAAGATAATCAGAATTGTGACATAGAAATCAAAATTTTTCTCGAACCAAAAAACGGTCTTCGTCCATGACAAACTAACATATTATCTATGACTAGAACATCACCCTCCCGCCAAGGAAAAACAACAGTTTGTTTACCAATAGTTTCTCTAATTTCATCTAGCATTGAAACATCAATTGGAGTATTGTCGCCAAAGCAAGCATAGTGAGGGAGTTCCTCTTCGTTACCGTCAAAATAAAACATCATAGCTTCGTAGATATTTTTAGGAAGAGTAGATGGATGAAATAGATCGGCTTGATTAAACCAAACTTGTTCATCTGTACGAGGATGAGTTGCAATAGCAGGACGAATCTGGCTTAATCGCAATCCTCCATCCTTCTTCCACTCAAAATCCATACCAGCTTTTCTATTATGCTCTTCTACTAGGGACTTATCTGAAGTTTTAAAAGCATCTTGCCATGAAACTCCCATGCCATTACTACTAGGTAAATTGCGGATATACTTCACTTGTTTAAGTGTGAACTTTTCCACAATCTTTGGGTTAAGACTTTTGAGGATTTGGCGACTATCAGCAATTGGTGTTTCTCCGCCCTCTTTAGGCGCAGTAATACAGCAAAAATAGAGTTGGTCTGGCCATTGGCTAGAGTAGGATAACTCATTATGCAAACTAATGGAGTATTCAGCTGGATATTCAGTTGAAGTATAAATACCACTAGCTAGTTGGGTTCGGGGAGAATTTCCATCAACATAATCTATTAAATTACCTGAAATAGATTTAACGAATTTTTCAAAAGCTAAGATTGTATTGACATCAAAACCTCGAAAAAGAATCGCTCCGTGTTTCAAAATTTTGTTTGATAAAAGTTCACTATTATCTTTGTACCATGAAAGGAGATAATCAAAATTAGACGATTCGCGTTTTGTGTCAGGTTCTACTAGCAAGGGTAGATTGTGATTCGAGTCGAAAATTCCTATTTTCATAATGATTGAGCTTTTTTAGTCAAATGAAAGAGCTTGTTAATTACCTCAAAAATTTCCACTTAACAGACCAATTACTAAGCCAATGGAGCCTGTGTTTGCTTTAGGCAAGAGAGAAGTTGTGTGGCTAACACCTGTACGTGCGGCTGTTGCATCATGGTGCTATGGTTCCCTGGAACAACATGAATGTCTATAGTAGAAGAAAACTCGTTCCAGCCCAAAGCAGGTTCTTTTCGCCTTTGTTTCAACTCTTCTGTATCACCCTCAAATACATCAACCTCACTAGAACGGAAAAGAGTAATGGGAGCTTGTTGCAGCCCCGAAGGCAAATAAGCACGATGAGCTTTCAGGGACGCAATGTATACTTGCACTAGCCCCCGTACTAACCCTATTCCCGCATCAGGGGGTAGCAAATTGACCCGTATCAACCGTTCTTTGAGATAGTTCAATTGCTCCTCCTGAGATAGGGAAGCAAGAGTTTCTTTAGATACCTCCAACTTGAGGGAGAACATATATTCAATATAGCTGGCAAAATCAAAAAGATATGCCACCTCATCTTCATCAGAATAATTCGGCTTATTAGCAACAATTGGCGCAACAACGTCAATAATTGCAAGTAGAGCGACCTCATGCCCCTGTTTGAGCAACTGAGTTGCCATCTCAAAGGCAACTACACCTCCAAACGAATGCCCTCCCAGCAGGTACGGACCAGAGGGCTGAACTGTCTGTATTGCTTCAATATAGTAGGTGGCTATCTCTTCCAACTGTGTAAAAGGCTCTGATTCGCCATCCAGTCCCCGTGCTTGCAGACCGTAGAAGGGTTGCTCAGATCCAAGATGACGCGCTAGCTCATATAAGTAAATCACATTTCCCCCAACTCCAGGCACAAAGAAGAAAGGTCGCTTCTCGGTGCCAGACTGAATTGCTACCAAAGGAGACCAAGGCAAGGAATGAGTTTCGGATCGAAGACAACTAGCTAGCTGTTCGATAGTTGGGCTAGAGAAAAGCGTTGCTATGGGCAGATTTTTCCCAAAATGCCGCGAAATTTGAGCCATTAAGAGTACAGCTAAAAGAGAATGACCTCCGAAAGTAAAGAAGTTATCCTTCATTCCAACAGTCGGAAGCTTCAAAACCTCTGACCAAATTTGCTGTAGTTGCTGTTCAACTGTGTCACGGGGAGGGACAAAGCCCATTGAGTTACTTAATTCCGTATCTGGTGTCTCCAAGGCGCGACGGTCTACCTTACCATTGGGGGTGAGAGGTAAAGAAGAAAGCATCACAAAGGCTCCCGGCACCATGTAGTCTGGGAGCTTTTGTTGGAGGAAGTGCCGCAGTTCAATGGTGGCAGGAGGTTCATGGTTGGGAACAACATAAGCTACCAGTCGTTTGTTATCTGGTTGGTCATCCCTTGCTAAAACTACTGTCTCCCGTACCTCTGGGTGTTGAGCTAGCGCTGCTTCGATTTCTCCGAGTTCAATACGGAAACCGCGAATCTTCACTTGACGATCCAGCCGACCAAGGAACTCAATGTTACCGTCTGGAAGGTAGCGGGCATTGTCCCCGGTTTTGTAGAGGCGTGTTCCTTCTTCTTGGCTAAAGGGGTTGGGGATGAATTTTTCTTTTGTCAATTCTGGGCTGTTGAGGTAGCCTCGCGCCAGTCCAAAACCACCAATATGCACTTCCCCAGGTACACCAACAGGGACTGGTTGCAGATGGCAGTCGAGCAGATAAATTTGTGTGTTGGTGATCGGGCGACCGATAGGGACAATTTTGATTGGCTCATCCTGTTGTGCCGGAATTGGATAAGTGGCAACAATTCCACAAGTTTCAGTTTGACCAAACATATTGATTAATCGTGCTTTGTGCTGAAAACCAAACGTCCACTGAGTAGGAAGATCGGACAGCAGCGGTTCGCTCGCCGACACAATTAAACGCAGTTTGTTATCTAACAGTGCTTGTTTCGTAACAGGTTCTAAGCTAGCAAGTGTATGAATGCAGTTACGCCAATAAGAGGGGACAATATCAATAACTGTCACACTATGTTGTTTAATTGTCGTAAATAGTGATTGTGGGTCTTTTCTCTGTTCAGAAGTTGCAATTTTGACAGTTGCCCCACTAGCCAGAGGCACGATCAACTGTCTGACAGAAGATGAGAAAGCAATCGATGCGGTGTGCAAATATACATCTTCTGCTGTGATATTTAGCACTTGACTCATTGCTTGGGCATAGTGACACAAATTAGCGTGTGTCACCTGTACTCCCTTTGGCTTTCCCGTTGAGCCAGAGGTATAAATGACATAGGCTAAATTAGCAACTGTTGCTGTTTGGTTTAAATTTTCTTCTGAGTGTTGAGCAATGAGATGCCTATCTGTATCTAAGCAAACAACTTGTGCCGTATGTTCAGGCAGTTCTGTTATCAAGCACTCCTGAGTCAACAACACCTTTGGTTGTGAATTTTGCAACATGAACGCTAAGCGCTCTTTGGGATAGGATGGGTCTAAAGGCACATAAGCCCCTCCAGTTTTGAGGATGCCAAGTAGACTCACTACCATCTCTAAGGAGCGATCAACGTAGATGCCCACCAGCACTTCTGGCTCCACACCTAGAGTTTTCAAGTGATGTGCTATTCTGTTCGCCCGTTGGTTCAAATCTTGGTAGGTCAGTTGCTCCCCTTCAAAAACCACCGCAATAGCATCAGGCGATCGCTCCACCTGTTCCTCAAATAACTGGTGGATACACTTATTGAAGGGATACTCTTTTGTGGCGTTGTTCCACTCTACTAATAGCTGGTGTCGCTCTGGCTCTGTGAGCAATGGCAATTCTGAAACCTTCTGTTGAGGATTAGCAACAATTCCCTCTAGTAAGGTCTGAAAATGTTGAGCCATGCGATTGATCGTACTGGCATCAAACAAGTCAGTATTGTATTCCCACGTCCCGATTAGTCCAGAGTCGCTGTTGACGAAAGCTACAAACAAATCCAACTTCGCCGTAGCTGTTTCTACCGCTACTGGACTCACCGTTAAGCCTTCCATGTCTATCTGCATCGCTGGGTAAAGCACAAACCTCACTTGGAAATACGGTGTGTAGCTTAAGTTACGCGCTGGCTGCAATTGTTCTAATAACTTTTCAAACGGTAGGTCATGATGAGCGTATGCTCCCAAAGCCACGTCCCGGACTCTTGAGAGTAGCTCCTCAAAACTCGGATTACCTGATATATCAGTCCGCAGAACCAACGTATTGAGAAACAATCCAATCAATCCCTGAAGCTCACGGCGCTCCCGGCCTGCGTAAGGCGTGCCTACGCAAATATCGGTCTGCTCTGTATAACGGTAAAGCAATGTGAAGAGCGCCGCCAACAGCGTCATAAACAGAGTAACTCCTTTGCGTTGACTTAAAATCATCAAAGCCTCTGTTAGTTCTTTTGAGAGTGCTTGTCGGTGACACGCCCCTCGAAACGTTTGAGTTGCTTTTCGCACTCGGTCAGTTGGCAGTTCCAATATTTCTGGCGCACCAGACAGTTGTTGCTTCCAATAAGCAAGTTGAGACTCTAGTATGTCTTCCTGTAACCACTGCCGCTGCCAAACAGCAAAGTCGGCGTACTGAATCGGTAGCTCTGGTAGCTCTGGTAGCAAGTCATTGCAGTAGGCTGTGTAGAAAGCTGCTAACTCCTTGACCAATACGCCCTCTGAAGGAGCATCCCAGACAATGTGATGTATTGTTAGTAACAAGATATGTTCTGTCGGTGTTAGCTTTAGCACAGAAGCTTGAATCAACCCAGAGCTACTGAGGTCAAAGGGTTGCTGGATTTGTGCCCTGGCTTTTAGCCCCCAAGCAATTTCTCTTTCACTCTCAGGTAGCTCACTCAAATCTATGACTTGCACACTCAAGGTCAAGCCAAGAGCAATAACCTGAACGGGTTGCCCCTCAACCGTTGTGAAGTTGGTGCGTAAGACCTCGTGGCGTTGAATTATCTTGTTGAGGCTTTTCTCTAAAGCGACAACGTTGAGAGAACCATTAAGTCGCAGAGCTAGTGGTACGTTGTAGAAGGGGTTAGTTGGCTCCAACTGGCTCAAGAACCACAGTCCTTCTTGGGCAAAAGACAGAGGCAAGTTACCAGTTCGCGAAACTCTTAGAAGGGGTAGGTCAGTATCATTGGCGATCGCATTGCTGTTCTGTAGCAACTTTACAAGTTCTGCCTTATGCAATGCCAATAAATTACGTACCTCTGGTGTCAGTACCTTCTTTGGTGCCCGCACGCGCAACTGGTCGTCTTCGACCCACAACTTCACACCAGCTAGGGCGAGTTCAGCTACAAATTGCTTAAGGTTCATAGAGCGATTTCCTCCATACTGTCATCGAGTTCAGTGGATGGGGATGCTGACTGGAGCAGAGCCAATGCCCATTGCTCTAGCATTAGCTCTGCTAGAGAGGAAATGCTCACACCCTCCATAATTTTCATAACAGGCATCACCCCCGACTTGAACCAGGGCTGTTTCAAAGTCGGGGGGAAAAGAGTAAAGAAATAGCGATTGCTAGCTGATAAAATCAAAAGCGGTCGCTGATTTTTTTGTAAAAATAAAGATGCTAACAACTCTAATAGAAAAACTGAAAAAAGTCAAGGATTACCGGAAAGCCCAGGGAACAAGGCATCCAATATGGCTAGTATTATTAATAGTCATTTTGGGGCTAATGTCGAGAAATTTAGGGTACAGAGAACTCGAAAATTTTGCGAAAATCAATCAATACCAACTGAGTCAAGTTTTAAAAATCAAGCTAGAAAAACTGCCATCATACTCAACAATAAGAAGAGTAATACAAGGAGTAGATTGGTTAAATTTAATTGAGATATTTAATGAATGGGCTACTTGTAATTATCCGCATCAAGAAGAACTAGATTGGTTAGCAGTAGATGGAAAAAGCCTGAGAAGCACTCTCAAAGATTTTGGAGATAAATCCCAAAATTTTGTGATGATTGTTGCACTGTTTAGTCAAAGAACAGGATGCGTATTAAACCTGAGAAAGATGGAGAACAAAAAAGAATCAGAAATCAGCCAAGCCCAAAAGATAGTAAGGGATTGCCAGTTAAAAAGAAAAGTAATAACCTTTGATGCGTTGCACTGTAATCAGAAAACTGCTGCCCTAGTTATTGAGAGCGGGAATGATTATATAATGGCTTTAAAGAAAAATCAAAAAAAGTTATATGAGCAAGTTGAAGCGGTAATAAAAAGTGAAAATCCTGTGAGTGTAGATGTGACTCATGAACACAGCCATGGCAGAAAAGTGACTCGAAAAGTTTCCATTTATCAAGTCAATAACAACTTTCACAAAGGCTGGAAACATCTGAAACTTGTGATTCAGATAGAAAGAAGTGGCAACAGAGGAAAAAAACCCTATCAAGAAAAAGTATATTATATCAGTAGTGCCGTTAACGAAGCTCAAACCTTAGCTCAAATCATTAAAGGACATTGGGGGATTGAGAATCAATACCATTGGGTAAAAGATGTAATTTTTCAAGAAGATAAAAGCCGAATTCGTAACTTTCAAGCAGCTAGCAACTTTTCAACTCTTAAAACTCTGGTAATCAATCTTTTCAGAAGTTGGGGTTTTGTATCAATAACAGAAGGACAACTTTTTCGCCTCATTCCTAAAAATTGGGGACTCAATTTGACTCCCCAATTTGGGAAAATGAAACAGCCCTGAATTTGAAGGGGGTTCCTGTCCCGATGCCATTATATCGTTTATCTCGTTCTGCCTTAAAACCGGGTATGAACCGATTTGATAATCTGATTGAGAAGTTGGTACGTTATCATCCCGAACATTGTATGACATTGAACAACCAGTTTATCATTTTGAATAGATTCCAATTTCCCGCGGCTTAAATAAACATTAAAGAGGATTTGTAAAAATACATCAAAATCAGTTTTTAACTTTTCTCAATTGTTTATTCTATCTCTCAATTTAAAGTGAAAACGTCCTGCGTAGAATATCGCACTGATTAACACATTAAGGGTTAGTTTAAGCCAAGCCCCTACTACGCCGAAAGACATAACGCTTGTTAGTAATAATGAAACAGGTATCATTACAAACCAACCGCCTAATAAACTAATATTTCGCACATAAAAAGTATCATTTAATCCCACCAAAGCGGCTCGGTAAATCATAAAAATAGCATCGCCAGCTTGGTAAAAAATATGAATACGCAGAATGGTAGTAGTGGTTGCTATGACTTCAGTGTCGTTACTGAATATTCCGATGACTAACGGCGAAAAAACTAGGGCGAGAATGCTAACTCCTTCCATCATTATAACTGCCCAGCAGGCGGCGATCGCTGGTATATCGAAAGCCGAGGATATTGCCCACTGGTGACGAAGGGACAATGGCTAAATAGTCTCGTGGTGGGCGATTGACCAGGGATAAGCTAGTGTCGTGAAAGTCGATCACCTGCGATCGCATTAAAGCACTGAGGTGGTCAAGCACAAAGCTTAACCGATTCGCTAACACTGTCACCAAGATGGCGAACTGTAAATGGCGCGTTGCTTCCTCGAACTGGGTTTTATCGGTTAGAGAAATATTCACAGCCTCTAGCCATCGCTTCAACCAGTCCCCGATTTCCGCTAATGCAACTTGATCACTTTCACCACTAGACATCTCCGAAAATCTCCAAATGCCCTCTATCGCTACTTTTGGAATCTCTAGCACTCCTGTGCCGGCTTCTCCAAAAGTAACGGATTCATAGGCTTTTTCAGTCACATTAATAATAACTAATGAATTTTATCTCTGATATACAATTATTTCTCAAAAGAATTCTGGGCAATTCTTAGATGGTAATACAATCGCTCCTATTCGCCATCTTATTAATCCACATACTGTCAAGATTACTGCTTCATAATTTTGCCTCTTTAACCGAAATCTTTCTGAAGCAACTCGATAAATTTTTATCAGTCTTATTAAATGTTCAACTACAATCCTTTGTTGGGCTTTTAACCGATTTTCTTCTCGCTTTTCCGCCGACATCTCTTGATTCCTCGGTTTCTTATACGGTGTATTAATTGCTGTTTCTCCTACATAAGCTTTATCCCCTCTGTATTTTTGATTATTCCCCAATTCCTGGCTTCTTTCTCTCCACAATTTCAGATCACTTGTTGCTCCGGTATAACCCACAGCTACATCCACTATTTCTTTTCCATTTGGCATGACAATGACTTGATTTTTAAAGGTATGTGTCTTTTTCTTTCCTGAGTAATATTTTTTCTGCTCTTCATTGTCTGTTGGTCTTTCCCTGGGCTGTTCATAGCTATCTACTACTAACTCAAATTCCACCAGAATTTTTTCTACCCACTCCCAATCACTCTCGTTTTTTTTTACTTGCTCTAGCAAACTCGCTGGTAGTAATTCTCTCAAGATTTTTATCCAGTTATGGAAAATATCATTCGCTGTTGATTCACTGACTTCAAACTGTAACCCTAACATTTGAAATGTCGGCATTTGATGCAGATAAATTAGAGTCAGTAAGATTTGTTCCTCCACAGATAATTTCTGCCGACGACCCCCACCTGCTTTAATCAACCTGATTTTAGTTTTTTCTTTTTCCTGTCGTTTTTCTTCTTCTAATAACTCCGCAGCTTGAATGAGTTCTATCATCTGTTCATATTCCATCCCTAATAGCCTTTTTGCTTGCTGGGGATTCTTGTCCAGATAGTCTCTTAATTTACTCATCTCTAATCCGGGGTAAAATTTAATTTTATCATCTTTTTACCCCTCCTTTTTTCTATTTTGGAGATGTCTAATGGATGCGAATCATTTTGGCATCTGCTTCCTGGGAGTGTCAATAAAATTTTTCAATGTTTCTATTATGTTTCTGATGTTTCCATTTTTATTAACAAGTCAGGCAAGAATAAGCTGCGTAGCAGCTTACTTTAAAACCGGACGAGAGGACAGGGAATGTTGACGCTCAGTGATGGAATTTTATGGCTTGGTCAAGGATTTTCGACGGGCTGGTTATTACGAAACTGAGCAACTGCGGCAGTTGTTCAAAGAAATTAAGGCAGCGATTGCTTCAGGAAAACTGATTGCTCTGTCTGGAGTGGTGGGTTGTGGCAAAACTTTAACGCTGCGACGGCTACAAGAGACCTTGAGGAAAGGTGGCAAGATTTTGGTTTCCAAATCTTTGTCAGTGGATAAAAGTCGGGCGAGTTTGGCAACTAGAAAATCTGATCACAACAGAAGCGATTGATGTGCTGGCTAAACGGTTGAGAACTCCGCTACAAATAATAAAATTAAAATACCTGCCAAGAAATTCTGTAAAATATCTCGAAAGGCAAACCCAATTGCTACCCCACTAATACCCAATAATTGGACTAAATCTCCCGCTTTCAAAGAAGGAATAATAATCGATAATGCGATAAACAAACCGACCAGGATTGTTGTGCCTTGGGCTAATCGTCAGACTTTTGAACTCATGCGTCGTTACTGATGTTAGTCAAATTGAGTGGAATTAAAATCTATCTAAGGTTGGTAATTGCGACAACACTCTAAAATAATTAAGAACTTATTCGTTTAAGTATTCCTGATTTAGCAAAATAAGGTTGATTTTCTGATGGGGAAATACGACCCAGACCCGGAATTTTTGATTCATCAGGAGGAGGAAGGGGTGCTGTTAAAGGTTGGGTAATATCACGCCCAACTAATCGTTTAGATAAACGAGAAATCCGAGGATTTTGTCGCATCTGAGTTTCATTCATAGCATAAATGTGCAGATCAATATATTGTTGAGCGATCGGATCATATAAATGTTCTTTCATGATTCCTTCTAATTGAAATCCTGCGGTAATTAAAGCTGCATGGACAGGATGGTTATAACCATAACAATAGGCATAATAGCGATGTAAATGATAGGCATTAAAAATTAAATCTGTCATTAATAAACCCGCTTCAATCCCATAGGAAATAGAACGATATTTTTCTTCAAAAATTCCAATTAACAGTTCAGCCCTTTTATGGAGAGCACTATAGTCGGCGGCGGCAATAATTCCAATGATGCCATGATGTTTATGAATCATTAAACATTCTAAATAACCACTTTCAGCAGGTGTTAAACGGGATCTTCTGATTAATTTTTCTCTAACTTCTTCTACGGTTTCTGCTGTATCATTCAAACGAAATAAACGCATAAATTCATAACAAGAATACATTTTTTCAAATAGAAAAATAGCATCATCGGGAGTTGTGCGTTTGAGGGTTAGAGAACATCCTTGATGCAGAATGAGAGGATTTAAAGTCATAGGGTTATAGCAGGGAATAGTTAACAAAACATAGAGAATTACAATAAACCGGGGTAAAACGTTTGATAAAACCAAGTAAAATTCTGTTGAATTGTGGTTTCAAAACGTTTGGGTAGCAGATAATTCACTAATGGCTGATGGGGATTATAGGGTTCTTCGACATATTTACCAAAAGACTGGGAATAATTAGATAATTCAAAATTAATTAAGGTTAAATTCGGTGTAATGGGTTGGAGGTTTAACCAACTGAATAATTCTGTTAAGACTTCTTGAGGATTCGTCATTAAATGCTCGTAAACGACATAAAATAATCGTTCCTGTAAACTAATTTCTAAGTCTTGAATTTGTTCTAAAGCCTTGAGACTTGAACCGATAATCCCTGGAGGAATAAATAATTTTTGAGCGCGTTCTACTCGTGAAATAGAAGCTAATTTATCAGGAAAATCTAATAGTAATGTTTTTTGATGTTGTGTTTCTATCGCACCATAGATTTGACCTAATTCTCTGACAAAAATAACCATTTTAAAATCAGGATCAATTAAATTAACTAACTCTAAATGCTCCAACCATTGGGGATGAAAATCAACAATCCAAGGTTGAGAGATCGGTTCAGACCATCCGTTGATAAACCCTCTCATTCCTAAGAGTGATCGCTCCATTGTCCCCTTAAAATCCTGATTTAATTGGTTAATTAATTCGGGGTTAGTGGTCAAAAAGTTGCGAAAGTTCAGCAGTAAGTCACAAAGAGGCGATCGCAAATAATTACTATTAATTTCAGGATGTTGGGCTAACAGTTGACTAACAAAAAACATCCCAGAGCAAGGAAGTCCGGTTAAATAAAGGTAACGATGATGGAGCATAAAAAAATGTTGAAGTTGTTAGGAATTGTTAAAGAAACCCGATTTCTTGAAGAAACCGGGTTTCGGGATTTCTTCGTTAATTAAGGGTAAAAGAATTAGCGGTAATTGAGTTAGCAGGAACACCGATTAAAGTGGCTAAAAGTTCATTATTGGCTGCGACTTGAATCAAGGTATTTCCGGCTTGAGTTCCACTCCCTTGAAGGATGGTAAGCTGATTAAAATTATAATTTTGCGTCAATTTTAACAGATCCTTACCTCCAACAAAATCTAGGATAAAATCACCATTTTCACCCGGATTTAACATAAAGATATCGGCTCCTTGACCGCCAATGAGGGAATCTGTTCCGACTCCACCATTAAGGGTATCATTGCCTAAATCTCCTGTGACTAAATCATCGCCGTTACTTCCATCTACAAAATCGTCGCCTTGACCGCCATGAATCAGATCGTTATCGTCGCCACCGTAAAGGTTATCGTTCCCTGTACCTCCTGACAACAGATCTTCTCCAGTATGACCAACTAACAGGTCGTTTCCAACTTCTCCTAATACGGTATCATTGCCTAAATCGCCACTGAGGGTATCGTTTCCTAAACCTCCGAAAATCAGGTCATTGTCTTTACCGCCTCCCACCCAGTCTTCATCGGCTCCACCATAAATTAGGTCGTTTCCAAGGAAACCATAAATCACATCTTGACCTAGGTTTCCTGAGAGGAAATCAACTTCACCATAACCGAGTAGGGTATCTTGACCGATACCACCACTGAGGGAGTTGGGACGCTCATCTCCTAAGAGCAGGTCATCGGGGGGGTTACTGGTGGGAATGGAGGTTAGATTTTTCCGAGCGATAAATTGTTCGATGGGGTCGCTCAGGGATGAGGGATTTGTTGTTTTTGGGGTGGGAGTTGAGGGAGTTGGAGTTGTGGGATTAACGGAATTTATTAACCCAACGGTGCTACTATTAATAACCTCTTGATTCGGGTCAATGTTACCGTTATCAATGATGGTTCCTCCTGTGTCTGGGTTGTTGGGATCTGTTGGGGGTTGGTCAATAACAGAAGTATCGATGGTGGTGGTAGCAATTTGAGTGGTTAGGGCTTCTCCAGTATTCTCAGCTACGACTTCGTCAAAGGATTTTGTACCACTGAAGGCGGCACTTAAATCTTCTGTGACGCTGGTTTGGGCGACTTTTTGGGCTTGGAAGATGCCATCAGTGGTGGTGGAGGTCAGGATTTGCTGGTTACTGGCGGCAATCACTTGGGATAATTGAGCCGCATTGTTGGTAATCGCCTCTAGGTTAATAGTGTTGTCTGCTGGGTCTACCTCTGCTAATAAACTGTTTATATTACCAACTGTGTTAGTAATCAAAGTTTGAATCGCTGTGCTATCACTGAGATTGAAACTGCCACTTTGCAGGAGTTGGGCTAGATTCCCAGTCACCTGAGCATCTAAGCTATTACTGCTAACACCGATAACCGTTTGCAGGGAGTTACTGATTTGACTAATCAGGGTTTGCACTGCCACTTGTGCCGCTAACACCGCTAAACCTTCAGGAGAACCCGCTTGGGCGGCTGCGATGGCATCAAAGGTGGCTAAATTAATGGTGCTGGGGAGTCCCAAAGCAGTTTTGACTTGGGTTTCGGATGCTTCTGGGGTGAGTCCTGTATCGACGAGGGTAGAAATTAAAGTCGTTAGAGGGGTAACTACCGTAGAACCGGGAACTGCCCGCAGTGTGCCTGTAAAGGCTTGTCCGGTAATGGCATCGGTGCCACCGACGACCACATATTCCCCTTCATCGAAGTCGAGAGTGCCATTGCTGTTGAGGTCGAAGTTACCCGCAATCTCCAGGGTGAAATTACCCGCAGCATCTGTGGTTGCACCAGGTTCATCGCTATCTTGGGTGCGGTTGAAGTTGGTGTCTAGGAAGGCTGTGGCTCCAGAGATGGGGCCATCTAAAGCTTTGGCTTTGATGGTTTGGGAGATAGCTGCGGGGGTGGCAACTTTAATATCGCCACTGAACACAGCATAAGTGTTAAGGTTAGTTCCTTGAAAGTCTTGAGTTTTGGTGGCTGCATTGAAGGCATAGTTCCCTGAGAAGGTGGTGTCACTGCTAATGGTGACGGTTGGGGGTGAGGTGGGTAAACCTTGGTCATTAATCGCCTTCTGAGCATCTATCGTTGCTTGGGTGATGGCAAATATAGCTCCTCCAAACCCTTGTCCATCATCGGAGGTGACACGATCGTCAGTTCCTGATCCTCCAACGGCTCTGGAATTTGAGAAACTGGAGCCTGTGATGGTGAGGTTGCCTTCCCGGACAAAAATCGCTCCTCCCATCCCTGCACCGCCAAAGATGAGGTCGCTGCCACCGATGCCGCCACTGCCGCCGCCGAAGCCGCCTCTGCCGCCGTAGTTGCTCAAGCCGCCACTGCCGTCGCTGCCGATGCCGCCACTGCCGCCATTGCCGCCGCCGCTGCCGAAGCCGCCTCTGCCGCCAAGGCCGCCGGTGCCTTCAACGCCGCTGATGCCCTCTCTGCCGCCGATGCCGCCTCTGCCACCTTTGCCGCCGAAGCCGCCTCTGCCGCCGAAGCCGCCACTGCCGCCTTCGCCGCCTTTGCCGCCACTGCCGCCGATGCCGACGATGGCATCGTCGCCGCCGATGCCGCCTCTGCCGCCTTCGCCGCCTTTGCCGCCACTGCCGCCCCAGCCGCCCCAGCCGCCTTCGCCGCCGTTGCCGCCGTTGTCGCCCCATTCGCCGTTCCTGCCGTTGATGCCCTTCCTACCGTAGCCACCATTGCTACCGTTGTTAGCTGCTATCTTCTGCAACCCAATTCCACCACCAAACTGCTCGTTGCCCCCTGTACCATTACCACCTCTAGCTTCATTCCCCTCAAACTTCACCCCATCAACCGTGACATTCCCTTGATAAATAAACAGTGCCCCTCCCATCCCCGCACCACCACCGGAGTTATAGCCATCGCCTCCCTTAGCAACTGCGTTTTTCAGGGTCAGGTTCTTAAATTTCACATTCCCTGATTTGACAAAGAAAATCGGACGGTCATCTTGATCCGCAGTACCATCATTATTATTATCCCCATTGATGGTATGTCCTTGCCCATCAACAGTCATATCGCTATCAATCAAACTCCACATCCGTATCACATCGTCGCCAAAATTCAGACGCACATCGGTATTGAGTTTGATGGTATCGGCTCCAGGGCTCTTATTGGCTCTGTCTATCGCCCAACTCAGAGTTCCTTCGGTATCTCCCTTACCGTTATCTGTGTCTTTGGTGACGATAATATCCCCCAAAAGGACTGCATTGGTTGGGTTACTATTAACGGTTTCTTTGGTTCCTTGTCCATCGGTATAACTAACTTTTACCTGTACCTTTTTCCCTACTTGGGTTTGAGATAAGGTAAACGTATTATTAGTTGCTCCACTAATATTAGTCCAGGTGACTCCATTATCTGCTGACTCTTGCCATTGATAATTAAACGTTCCTAAACCATCTGCATCCGCTAAGGTATTTGTTGCCGTTAAAATTTGGTTTTGTTCGGCTGTTCCTGTAATACTAATATTCCCTGTGGGTAAGTCATTAACGGCAATAACATTAATAGTAATTGTATTAGCTGTCACACTATCAATAATGCCGTCATTAACGGTGAACTTGAAGTTGGCATAACTGCTACCGTTAGCATTGGCAACTGGGGTGAAGACTAAGCTGGGAATATCAGCAGCAGTGATCACTTGGTTAGCTGTAACAGCAGTGCCATTCAGTTGTAATGTCCCCACTGTGGGCAGTTGGGTGATTTTTATTGATGCTAGGGTATCTGTGGTGTCTACATCACTGAAACCGAAGTCCGCCGTCGTAAAGGTGTAGTTGTTGTCTTCGTTAACGGTTAGGGTTTTGTTGGCGGCTGTGGGCGGAGTATTGGTATTATTAACCGTCAGTTGGAAACTGTTTTCAACTGTAGTATTACTACTATCTTTAGCTGTAACTTTGATAGTAAGATTACCGAGATCTGCATTAGTGGGTTTTCCGGTAAATGTTCCGGTTGTGGTGTTGAAAGTTAACCAACTGGGTAAGGTTGTACCATCCGCTAAGGTGGCGCTATAGGTTAAACTATCCCCTGCATCAATATCGCTAAAGTTATTAACAATATTCAGATTGAAATTGCTATCTGGATTGGCGGTCTGGGCGGTAATAGCTGTATTTAATACAGGGATATCATTAACGGCAGTAACATCAATAGTAATTGTATTAGCTGCCACACTATCAATAATGCCGTCATTAACGGTGAACTTGAAGTTGGCATAACTGCTACCGTTAGCATTAGCAACTGGGGTGAAGACTAAGCTGGGAATATCAACAGCAGAGATCACTTGGTTAGCTGCAACAGCAGTGCCATTCAGTTGTAATGTCCCCACTGTGGGCAGTTGGGTGATTTTTATTGATGCTAGGGTATCTGTGGTGTCTACATCACTGAAACCGAAGTCCGCCGTCGTAAAGGTGTAGTTGTTGTCTTCGTTAACGGTTAGGGTTTTGTCCGTGGCAGTGGGAGTATTGTTAAAGGCTGTTACCACAATGGAGGCGGTGGCGGTGTTGGTGCTAAAGGCTGTTGTACCGCCGTTAATGCGAGTGTCGGCTGTAGTTCCGGCTGTACCTGTGGACTGATCCCAGGCGCGGAAGGTGAGGGCAGTGGTAATAGTCCCGTTGTAGTCAGCGTTGGGTTGGAAGCGGACTTTGTTACTCGGATCTAATAATAGGGCGTTACTGTTGCTGACAACGGGGAAGTTTGTCCAGGTTGTGCCGTTGTCGGTGGAATATTGCCAGGTGCCGTTATTGTCGGCAGCAGTGATAGCAATGGCTTCGGTGATGGTGGTGGTGTCTACATCGGATATCGGGAAAAGATGGTTATAGATTTTGCTGATGGGGTTACTAGAACTATCCTTGCCCGTGAGCAGGATGTCGGTGTCCCCATCTTTGTCAAAGTCGGCGGTGGTGACGGAACTATAGCGAACACCCGTGAGGGAGACGTTGGTGTTGAGGCTAAAACCGCCACTGCCGTTGTTGCTATAGATTTGGCTGATGGGGCCATAACCATCCAAGCCCGTGAGCAGGATGTCGGTGTACCCATCTTTGTCAAAGTCGGCTGTGGTGACGGAACTTCTGTAAACACCGGTGAGGGAGATGTTGGTGTTTTCGCTAAAACCGCCACTGCCGTTGTTGCTATAGATTTGGCTGATGGGGTTATTATAACCAGCGTAGCCCGTGAGTAGGATGTCGGTGTCCCCATCAGAGTCAAAGTCGGCGGTGGTGACGGAACTTCTGTCAACACCGATGAGGGAGACCTTAGTGTTTTCGCTAAAACCGCCACTGCCGTTGTTGCTATAGATTTGGCTGATGGGTTTCTTAGAACTATCCCGGCCCGTGAGCAGGATATCGGTGTCCCCATCTTTGTCAAAGTCGGCGGTGGTGACGGAACTATAGCGAACACCCGTGAGGGAGACGTTGGTGTTGAGGCTAAAACCGCCACTGCCGTTGTTGCTATAGATTTTGCTGATGGGGTTATCAGAACCATCCTGGCCCGTGAGCAGGATGTCGGTGTCCCCATCATTGTCGAAGTCAGCGGTGGCGACGGAACTCCATATAACACCGGTGAGGGAGATGTTGGTGTTTTCGCTAAAACCGCCACTGCCGTTGTTGCTATAGATTTTGCTGATGGGGCCAGAACTAGAGGAGCCCGTGAGCAGGATGTCGGTGTACCCATCTTTGTCAAAGTCGGCTGTGGTAACGGAACTTCTGTAAACACCGGTGAGGGAGATGTTGGTGTTTTCGCTAAAACCGCCACTGCCATTGTTGCTATAGATTTTGCTGATGCGGTTATTAAAACCATCTTTGCCCGTGAGTAGGATGTCGGTGTCCCCATCTTTGTCAAAGTCGGCTGTGGTGACGGAACTTCTGTAAACACCGGGGAGGGAGACGTTGGTGTTTTCTTTGATACCTAAAGGTGGAGGAATAAGATTCCCGACAGTATCCCCACTGGAGTTGCTGTCATCTTCGTTAATAGGGGTGAGGCTATAGGTGAAGTTGGTATTATCTAATACGGGAGCATGGTTAACGGCAGTGACATTAGTAACGGTAGCTGTGGGTGTACTATTAACCGTTTCTTGTGTTCCTAATAGGTCTGTATAACTAACTTTGACCTGTACCTTTTTCCCCACTTGTGTTTGAGATAAGGTGAACGTATTATTAGTCGCTCCACTAATATTAGTCCAGGTGACTCCATTATCGGCTGACTGTTGCCATTGATAATTTAATGTTCCTAAACCATCAACATCTGCTAAGGTATTTGTTGCCGTTAAGGTTTGATTTTGTTTTGCTGTCCCTGTAATACTAACATTACCTGTGGGTAAGTCGTTAACATTAGTAACGGTAGTTGTAGGTGAACTATTAACCGTTTCTGCTGTTCCTAATAGGTCTGTATAACTAACTTTTACTTGTACCTTTTTCCCAACTTGTGTTTGAGATAAGGTGAACGTATTATTAGTCGCTCCACTAATATTAGTCCAGGTGACTCCATTATCGGCTGACTGTTGCCATTGATAATTAAAAGTACCTAAACCATCTGCATCTGCTAAGGTATTTGTGGCGGTTAAGGTTTGATTTTGGGTCGCTGTTCCTGTAATATTAACTGTTCCTGTAGGAGCGTCGTTAATATTAGTAACCACAGAAGTCGGACTACTATTAACCGTTTCTGCTGTCCCTAATAGGTCAGTATAACTAACTTTGACCTGTACCTTTTTCCCCACTTGGGTTTGAGATAAGGTCAAAGTATTATTAGTCGCTCCACTAATATTAGTCCAGGTGACTCCATTATCAGATGACTGTTGCCATTGATAATTAAAAGTACCTAAACCATCTGCATCTGCTAAGGTATTGGTTGCCGTTAAAATTTGGTTTTGTGTCGCTGTTCCTGTAATATTAACTGTTCCTGTAGGAGCGTCGTTAATATTAGTAACCACAGAAGTCGGACTACTATTAACCGTTTCTGCTGTCCCTAATAGGTCAGTATAACTAACTTTGACCTGTACCTTTTTCCCCACTTGTGTTTGAGATAAGGTAAACGTATTATTAGTCGCTCCACTAATATTAGTCCAGGTGACTCCATTATCGGCTGACTCTTGCCATTGATAATTTAATGTTCCTAAACCATCTGCATCCGCTAAGGTATTAGTGGCGGTTAAAATTTGGTTTTGGGTTGCTGTTCCTGTAATACTAACATTACCTGTGGGTAAGTCGTTAACATTAGTAACGGTAGTTGTAGGTGAACTATTAACCGTTTCTGCTGTTCCTAATAGGTCTGTATAACTAACTTTGACCTGTACCTTTTTCCCCACTTGTGCTTGAGATAAGGCAAAAGTATTATTAGTTGCTCCACTAATATCTGTCCAGGTAACTCCATTATCGGCTGACTCTTGCCATTGATAATTTAATGTTCCTAAACCATCTGCATCTGCTAAGGTATTGGTTGCGGTTAAAATTTGGTTTTGTGTTGCTGTTCCTGTAATATTAACTGTTCCTGTAGGAGCGTCGTTAATATTAGTAACCACAGAAGTCGGACTACTATTAACAGTTTCTACTGTCCCTTGTCCATCGGTATAACTAACTTTGACCTGTACTTTTTTCCCAACTTGTGCTTGAGATAAGGCAAAAGTATTATTAGTTGCTCCACTAATATCTGTCCAGGTAACTCCATTATCGGCTGACTCTTGCCATTGATAATTTAATGTTCCTAAACCATCTGCATCTGCTAAGGTATTGGTTGCGGTTAAAATTTGGTTTTGTGTTGCTGTTCCTGTAATATTAACTGTTCCTGTAGGAGCGTCGTTAATATTAGTAACCACAGAAGTCGGACTACTATTAACTGTTTCTGCTGTTCCTAATAGGTCAGTATAACTAACTTTGACCTGTACCTTTTTCCCTACTTGTGTTTGAGATAAGGTGAAAGTATTATTAGTCGCTCCATTAATATTCGTCCAGGTGACTCCATTATCGCCTGACTCTTGCCATTGATAATTTAATGTTCCTAAACCATCAACATCTGCTAAGGTATTGGTTGCCGTTAAAATTTGGTTTTGTGTCGCTGTTCCTGTAATACTAACATTACCTGTGGGTAAGTCGTTAACATTAGTAACGGTAGTTGTAGGTGAACTATTAACTGTTTCTGCTGTCCCTAATAGGTCAGTATAACTAACTTTTACTTGTACCTTTTTCCCAACTTGTGTTTGAGATAAGGCAAAAGTATTATTAGTCGCGCCACTAATATTAGTCCAGGTGACTCCATTATCGGCTGACTCTTGCCATTGATAATTAAACGTTCCTAAACCATCAACATCTGCTAAGGTATTGGTTGCCGTTAAAATTTGGTTTTGTGTTGCTGTACCCGCAATATTAACTGTTCCTGTAGGAGCATTATTCAAAAGTCCAGAAACCACAGAAGTCGAACTACTATTAACTGTTTCTGCTGTTCCTAATAGGTCTGTATAACTAACTTTTACTTGTACCGTTTTCCCAACTTGTGCTTGAGATAAGGTAAAAGTATTATTAGTCGCTCCACTAATATTAGTCCAGGTGACTCCATTATCTGATGACTCTTGCCATTGATAATTTAATGTTCCTAAACCATCTGCATCTGCTAAGGTATTGGTTGCCGTTAAAATTTGGTTTTGTGTCGCTGTTCCTGTAATATTAACTGTTCCTGTAGGAGCGTCGTTAATATTAGTAACCACAGAAGTTGGACTACTATTAACCGTTTCTGCTGTTCCTAATAGGTCTGTATAACTAACTTTTACTTGTACCGTTTTCCCTACTTGTGCTTGAGATAAGGTGAACGTATTATTAGTCGCTCCACTAATATTAGTCCAGGTGACTCCATTATCTGAGGACTCTTGCCATTGATAATTAAACGTTCCTAAACCATCTGCATCTGCTAAGGTATTGGTTGCCGTTAAGGTTTGATTTTGTTTTGCTGTACCCGCAATATTAACTGTTCCTGTAGGAGCATTATTCAAAAGTCCAGAAATCACAGAAGTCGAACTACTATTAACCGTTTCTGCTGTTCCTAATAGGTCTGTATAACTAACTTTTACCTGTACCTTTTTCCCAACTTGTGCTTGAGATAAGGTGAAAGTATTATTAGTCGCTCCACTAATATTAGTCCAGGTGACTCCATTATCTGAGGACTCTTGCCATTGATAATTAAACGTTCCTAAACCATCAACATCCGCTAAAGTATTGGTGGCGGTTAAAATTTGGTTTTGTGTTGCTGTTCCTGTAATACTAACATTACCTGTCGGTAAGTCGTTAACATTAGTAACTACAGCAGTTGGACTACTATTAACTGTTTCTGCTGTTCCTAATAAGTCAGTATAACTAACTTTTACTTGTACCTTTTTCCCAACTTGTGCTTGAGATAAGGTGAAAGTATTATTAGTCGCTCCACTAATATTAGTCCAGGTGACTCCATTATCTGCTGACTGTTGCCATTGATAATTTAATGTTCCTAAACCATCAACATCTGCTAAGGTATTTGTGGCGGTTAAAATTTGGTTTTGTGTTGCTGTTCCTGTAATACTAACTGTTCCTGTAGGAGCGTCGTTAATATTAGTAACTACAGCAGTTGGACTACTATTAACTGTTTCTGCTGTTCCTAATAGGTCAGTATAACTAACTTTTACTTGTACCGTTTTCCCCACTTGTGTTTGAGATAAGGTCAAAGTATTATTAGTCGCTCCACTAATAAGCTGTTAAGCATCTAAATAGGGTATAATGAAAAACCAAGTTTAGAAAAATCAATCAAAAGATGCCTGCTAAAAATCATTTAAATGAAAAGCAAGTAGAGAAACTACAGAAAAGATTGAAAGAGGAAGAAAATGGACAAATCCGAGAAAGAATCTTGATTTTATTATTGCTAAATGATGGTAAAAAGCAAAGTGAAATTGCCAAGTTTTTGGGCTGCTCATTAAACAAAGTATGTTATTGGTGTGTACATGGAGACCCTGACAAATTAGAAAGCCTAAAAGATGAAAGAATGAAAGGAAATTATAGAAAAGCCACAGACAAATATATAGAGATATTATTAGAAACAGTAGAAAAAGAACCGGAAGAATTAGGATATGAATTTGGGAGATGGACAGGAGAAAGATTGGCAACTTATTTAGAACAAATCACAGGAATCAAATTAAGTAGTTCACAAGTGAGAAAGATATTAAAGGAAAAAAAGTATGTTTATTTGTGGGCAAAGTATAGCTTAGAAGAGAAAAGAGATCCAGAAAAAAGAAAATTATTTAAAGATAAAATAGAAGAATATTTGAAAATAGCAAAAGAAAGTCCAGAACAATTACAGGTATGGTTTTGGGATGAAAGTGGATTTAATTTAAGAGTGATAAAAAGAAAGAATTGGTGTAAAAAAGGGAAGAGGAAACAGATTAGAGGAGACAGGAGGAAAGGAAGAGTTAATGTGATGGGAGGATTGAGGTACTCGGATAAAAAAAGATTTGTAGAATTTCTGGATAAAGGAAATGCAGATAATTTTTATCAAGTGTTAAAAAGTTTTTATCAAGAGCTAATTTATGAATGGGTATTAGCGGGAAATCAAGCAGAAGAATTTGTAGAAAAAGGAGCTAAGATCCTGATTATTCTTGACAATGCAAGTTTTCACAAAAAAGAAGAGTACCTAGAAAAAATTAAAGCAGAAATGCCGAATGTCTATTTAGAATTTCTTCCAGCATATAGTCCAGATTATAATTTAATTGAATTAGTCTGGCATTCAGCTAAAGAATATATAGCTCATCGACTCTTTAAATCAGTTGATGAGCTAGAGTGTTTATTACATCAGCTTTTAAATGAAGGACAGTTATCTATTAAATGGGGACGTAAACTTAAAAACAAAGGTAATGCTATAATCACAGTTTAAATACACAACAGCTTATCTGTCCAGTTGACTCCATTATCGCCTGACTCTTGCCATTGATAATTTAATGTTCCTAAACCATCTGCATCCGCTAAGGTATTGGTGGCGGTTAAAATTTGGTTTTGTGTTGCTGTTCCTGTAATACTAACTGTTCCTGTAGGAGCGTCGTTAATATTAGTAATACTTAAATTAGAGGTAGCTGTGGCGGTACTAAAAGCTGTTATTCCTCCATTGGTGCTGACATTCACACCCGTTTGTCCATTGCTGCCACTGGTGCCATCCCATCCTCGATAAGTGAGGCTGACATTACCGTTAAAGTTGGCATTTGGAACAAATCGAACTAAGGCTGTATTACTTAAAAGAGTCGCTGAACTGTCTGTTACTGCCCCAAATGTTGTCCAATTGTTGCCATTATCGTTAGAAAACTGCCAAGTTCCGTCACTTGCATTGCTTAAACTGGTGACAGCTATGCCACTGGGGTCGCTGTTGGCATCGGTGAAACCACTGCTTAAGACGGTGGAAACTAATGTCCCTGGATTGGTTGTCGGGTCTTCGTTAATTGTGGTTAAATTAGATACGTTAGCTGCATTTAGGACGGGGGCGCTGTTGTTGTATTCTCCCGTAGCCCCAAAAAAGCTTACCCAGTTGTTAGCTGTGGTTCCACTGGTTTTTGTAAAGGTAATACTACTGAGTGTTTTGGCTGGGTTGGGAGCGAACTTCAGCCCGTACAGGGCAGCCGTGTCAGCATCATGATAGTTGCTTCCTGTCAAATCAAAGCTTCGATCCATCCCATCAATCAGATAGTATGTGTTAGCGGATTCGGTAATGGTGTCAAACCAGTCGGGTACATCGGCTGTGCTGGTTTCATTAGTGCCATCGCTATAGTTAAATTTCACCTCTATCCCGGCTGTACCATCTGTACTGGTGGCGAACAGGTGGATGGCTGAATATTGACCAGATGTAATGTTGAAGGTAAAGCTGGTATTGTTGGCACTGAGGACTTTGGCGTTGTTGCCGTCACTGGTGTTACTGTAACCGAGTTGAATTGCGGGATGGTAGGTATTGGCTGCGAAAGAGCCGTTATCGGGTAAACCATTGCCATTAGCACCTGCTTTAAAGGTGGCAAAAGACTGAGTGATGAGGGTTTCACTCGGTTGGCTCAGGCCGTTTTGGCTGGGGTCTGTGGTGCCGTTATTATAGTTAATAATGACATCCTCGGTGAAGATTGAACTCAAGTCGAAGTTTTTGATTGCTAATACTCCGCCATAGTTTTCCATTGTTACTGCTGAAAAAGCTAGGGGGGTTTCTATTGACCCGATGGTTTTGTCTAATTTCCAGTCTCCTCCTAGGGTCGCATTGCCAGTTTTTCGGCTGGATGCTGCTATGTTGGCCCCTATCATTTGATTCAGGTGCTGGATGAATTTTTCTCCTATTTCTCCGGCTGCTACTTCACATCCATACACTAAAATATCGGCGGTTTTTGTTAGGGCTTTTCCCCACTGCTGAAGTGGTTTCCTAAAACCATCTAAATTTTCCCTATTTAGAAGGTCTGAACCGAGTTGTAAATGACCGGGGCTTCCGTGAGAAACGATATGTAGGGCTTGAATTTTTGATAAGCCTTTGAGTGCTTGTGTGATCTGTTCTACCCCACTTGGGTCTGGGTCTAAAATCACGATTTCTGCGTTTTTGTTGGCTCCTTCTATTAGGCTTGGGTAGTTGTCGATAGTGGAGTCAATGAAAATAATTTGTTTTTTCATGGTTTTCAATTCAGTTGATTAATTAATGGCCAAAGGATTCTAATCAGTAGTTGCCGGGAGATCGCACCCATTTGAAGGGATGAACGGAAAGGACGATCTCTATTGACCCGATGTACAATTTTTCCTCGGTTTAAACAGTACAATCGGGAAAATTGCCGTTGGGTATATTTGGAGAACGCCTCAATTTAACGTTAATAACTTTAGTATAACCGATTAATTATGTGTTGAATACCGTAGAATTACTGAAATTTTTTCATGAGGTTTTTGGCCCAAAATTATATCGGTGAAAATCTGGATAGGGGAGCAACGGGACTCCTGTTTAAATGTTTGCTACGCATCCGTCCAAGTAGAGACGTTGTATGCAAGGTCTCTACAGGAGGTTTAGGAGATTATTTAAAATATCCTCTTCAATAGAAGATAAAATTTTAGGCTTCATTGGATCTTAATTTTAAAATCTTTAAAATGCTTACTAAAATCTCGCTTCACTTCTTCTATTGGGACTTAAACAAAAATAAGGAGCTAAATAGGTGATAATTATTATATACCAAGCCTATTACGGGTAATGCTTTAGCTAATATTATTACCGGAAATACAGCTAATAATATTCTCAATGGTAGCGGTGCTGACCAATTATTAGGTGGGGATGGCAATGATTCTCTGAGTGGAGATGCTGCTAATGATACCCTTACAGGTGGACTTGGTGCGGATAAATTTATCTACAATACCAATGCAGCCTTTGCTACTTCTGCCGTTGGTGTAGATACGATTACCGATTTTACCATAGCCCAAGGTGATCAAATTGTATTAGATAAAACCACCTTTACCAGTATTAGTAGTATTGCGGGAACTGGGTTTTCTGTTGTTGGTGAGTTTGCCAAAGTGACCACCGATGCTCTCGCTGCGACCAGCGCGGCGGATATTGTGTATAACACTGCAACCGGAGGATTATTTTATAATCAAAATGGTACAGCCGCAGGTTTTGGCACAGGGTCTCAATTCCTTACCTTAACGAATAAACCAGCCTTAACAGCAACTCAATTTGTAATTCAAGCTTAATTTGAAATTGATAAACAGAGAAGCCGGGTTTTTTCCACAATACCTTCGTCAGTTTTTTTAACTGTAGAAGTAACCACCAAGACACGAAGGCACGAAGGAAGAGATAAAGGAGATATTATATTCAAAGGACATGATTAAACTATACCCTTGTTATTGTCACAATCATATCTTCTGAATCATCCTTCTTGCTTTCTTCGTGTCTTTGTGGTGACAAATGCAGAAGAGATCTTAAAAATTACCCCAAATTACTATTAATATTTTTTGAATTCACAATAACAATATTTAGCAAAATTATAGAAAATAACTACACGGTCAGTCTTTTAAAATCTATATCTTAGGTATAAGCACAAAAAATATATTGCTGGCTACAATGAGGTTGATTCAGTTGGTTTCAAGAACCTATACAGCTAGATTTTAGCTGTGTATTGACTTGAACATAGAGATTATTTGCCTAAACCTAGAACTTATATAAAAGGTTTAGGTGATAAGGATATTTGCATCTACATAATAAACTTCAACCTCATTTTTAATTAAAATTAGGACTATCTGGGTATGTCATTACAAAAGCAACAAAAAGCCATCGTTTTTATTGATGCTCGTGTTGAAGATTATCACATCTTATTAGAAGAAGTTGATCCAACCGCAGAAGTTATTATTTTTCCCCTAACAAAGATGGAATTCAAGAAATAACCTCTGTTCTCAGCCATCGCAAAAATATTCAATCTCTCCATATTATTTCTCACGGAAGTCCCGCAGAAGTAAAATTAGGAAATACCGAATTAAATACCCATACTCTGAATCAATATGCACCTCAAATTAAACAATGGCAAACTGCTTTTACCCAACATACCGATTTATTATTATATGGCTGTAATATTGCTCAGGGGAGTTTAGGAAAATCTTTTATTCATCACTTAGCTAAACTGACTCAAACTCAGGTTGCAGCCTCCAAAAATTTAATTGGAAATGCCGAATTAGGAGGAAATTGGACGTTAGAAGAAACCACTGGAACCATTCAAACGCCATTGTGTTTGAGTGCAAAAGCGATCGCAAATTACAAGGGAATTTTATCTGAACCTGCGATTAATTTTAGGGGTACTTTTGTGCAAAATGGGGTAACCACTTACGAAGCCCCAGGTGCTAACGACCCCAATACAATCTACACAATGAACTATGCAGGAAATAACAATACATTCAATTCTTTTGATATTGTTCTTCCCGATGTGGGAACAGTTCCCTTTGAAATCATTAAGAATTTAGATTTTCTGAAAATTCAACGAAAAGATAACCCGGAAGTTCAAGGAATTAGGGATATTTTGTGGTTTGATGGTGCTGCAAATGGCACAACAATTAATATAAATTCAGGCTATAACAGCAGCATGGACGTTGCTCTGAGAACTCCTATTTTAAACTTAGGAACTGACAATGTTTTTACGAATACAGGAAATCCTAATAACAACAATAACAATATTGAACGAATAGATTTTATAGAACCCGGAGGTTTAATTTCACCTACGACCAATGAGAATATAGGTTTTGTATTAGTTGAACGAGGAAAACCTGGTTTAAATGATCCCGTTATTATCACTCCAATTTTAGGTATTGATGAACAGAATAAACCCACAGAATTCGGGGGGTTAATTAACATTAGTGATGGGGAGTGGGGAAATTCTGGGCTTCCCGATGTTATTCCTCAAATTACCCGCCAAGATGCAAATCAAGATAAAATGCGTTGGTCTTTTACCAGTACAACACAAAGTATTGGAGGTATTTATGTTAGCTTTGCCGATTTAGGGATTAATCCTGGGGAAACTTTCTATGGTTATGCCATATTTCCAGCAGATGTAAATGCCAATATGGATTTAATCGGATTATCAGATGTCCCCTTAAATACCAATCAAGAATTAGGCGGTTTAGATGTTATTACCGGAGGATTATTAGCCAGTGCACTTAATATTGCTCCCACCAGTAGTAACAATAATGTCACTACTTTAGAAGATACTCCTTATAGTTTTGTTGCTGCCAATTTCCCCTTTACTGACCTCAATACTGGGGATACGTTACAACAGGTCAAAATTACCAGTCTCCCCACCCAAGGAACACTTAACTTTGGTAGTCAAGCTGTTACTATTAATCAAATTATTTCGATTGCAGAAATTGGTCAATTAAATTTTAGTTCACCGCTTAATGCCAATGGTGACAATTACGCGAACTTTAGCTTTCAAGTCGGAGACGGAACGGATTTTAGTGGTAATTATACCCTCACCGTTAATGTTACTCCTGTTAATGACGCGCCGGAAATTAATGACCTCAACAATAACCCCAGTTATATCTTAGGAGAAAACCCGGTTGTTCTCGATAACAATGCCATTATCAATGATGTAGAATTAGATGCTATTAACAATTATGCTGGCTCTACTCTAACTTTAAGTCGTGATGGTGCAGCTAATCCAAATGATGTTTTTAGCGGAAGTGGCACATTAGGAGCCCTTACTCCTGGGGGAAATCTAACAGTTAATGGCGCTATCATTGGCACTGTCACCAACAATAGTGGGGGTCAACTTTCCCTCACCTTCACGAATGCGACAGCAACTCAAGTAGATACGGTTTTACAACAAATTGCCTATTCTAATAGTGGTGATACTTCGGAAACAGTTACGATTAACTATAGCTTCAATGATGGCAATACAGGAAGCCAAGGTACAGGAGGCGCTTTAACGGCTACAGGTAGCCTTACGGTTAATATTAATACGCCACCCAACCAACCCCCCACAGCAACCAACGACACCGCCACAACTCAACAAGATATTCCTGTCACCTTAACCCCTCTAAATAACGATACTGACCCAGAAGGTGATAATTTAATTATTGAATCCGTTAATAATCCTAATAACGGTACAGTTAACTTAAATCCTAATACCGGAGAAGTTGTATTTACGCCTACACCCGGTTATATTGGCCCTGCAAGTTTTGAATATACTGTCAATGATGGTAATGGGGGAACAAGTACCGCAACTGCTAATATTACGGTGAATGCACCCCCCAACCAAGTCCCCACAGCAACCAACGACACCGCCACAACTCAACAAGATATTCCTGTCACCTTAACCCCTCTAAATAACGATACTGACCCAGAAGGTGATAATTTAATTATTGAATCCGTTAATAATCCTAATAACGGTACAGTTAACTTAAATCCTGATACTGGAGAAGTTGTCTTTACGCCTACACCCGGTTATATTGGGCCTGCAAGTTTTGAATATACTGTCAATGATGGAAACGGGGGAACAAGTACCGCAACGGCTAATATTACGGTTGAAGCACTACCCAACCAACCCCCTATTCTTGTTGATGATACGGCTACCACTCAACAAGATATTCCTGTTACCTTAAATCCTTTAAATAATGATACCGACCCCAATGGAGATAATTTAACTATTGCATCTGTTAATAATCCTAATAACGGTACAGTTAACTTAAATCCTGATACTGGAGAAGTTGTCTTTACGCCTACACCCAGTTATATTGGGCCTGCAAGTTTTGAATATACTGTCAATGATGGAAACGGGGGAATTAGCACCGCAACTGTTAATATTACTGTTGATGAACTTCCTAACCAACCGCCTATTCTTGTTGATGATACTGCTACAACTCAACAAGATACTCCTGTTACCTTAACCCCTCTAAATAACGATACTGACCCAGAAGGTGATAATTTAACTATTGCATCTGTTAATAATCCTAATAACGGTACAGTTAACTTAAATCCTGATACTGGAGAAGTTGTCTTTACTCCCACACCCGGTTATATTGGGCCTGCAAGTTTTGAATATACTGTCAATGATGGAAACGGGGGAACAAGTACCGCAACGGCTAATATTACGGTTGAAGCACTACCCAACCAACCCCCTATTCTTGTTGATGATACGGCTACCACTCAACAAGATATTCCTGTTACCTTAAATCCTTTAAATAATGATACCGACCCCAATGGAGATAATTTAACTATTGCATCTGTTAATAATCCTAATAACGGTACAGTTAACTTAAATCCTGATACTGGAGAAGTTGTCTTTACTCCCACACCCGGTTATATTGGGCCTGCAAGTTTTGAATATACTGTCAATGATGGAAACGGGGGAATTAGCACCGCAACTGTTAATATTACTGTTGATGAACTTCCTAACCAACCGCCTATTCTTGTTGATGATACTGCTACAACTCAACAAGATACTCCTGTTACCTTAACCCCTCTAAATAACGATACTGACCCAGAAGGTGATAATTTAACTATTGCATCTGTTAATAATCCTAATAACGGTACAGTTAACTTAAATCCTGATACTGGAGAAGTTGTCTTTACTCCCACACCCGGTTATATTGGGCCTGCAAGTTTTGAATATACTGTCAATGATGGAAACGGGGGAATTAGCACCGCAACTGTTAATATTACTGTTGATGAACTTCCTAACCAACCGCCTATTCTTGTTGATGATACTGCTACAACTCAACAAGATACTCCTGTTACCTTAACCCCTCTAAATAACGATACTGACCCAGAAGGTGATAATTTAACTATTGCATCTGTTAATAATCCTAATAACGGTACAGTTAACTTAAATCCTGATACTGGAGAAGTTGTCTTTACTCCCACACCCGGTTATATTGGGCCTGCAAGTTTTGAATATACTGTCAATGATGGTAATGGAGGAACAAGTACCGCAACGGCTAATATTACGGTTGAAGCACTACCCAACCAACCTCCTATTCTTGTTGATGATACGGCTACAACTCAACAAGATATTCCTGTTACCTTAACCCCTTTAAATAATGATACCGACCCCAATGGAGATAATTTAATTATTGAATCCGTTAATAATCCTAATAACGGTACAGTTAACTTAAATCCTGATACTGGAGAAGTTGTCTTTACTCCCACACCCGGTTATATTGGGCCTGCAAGTTTTGAATATACTGTCAATGATGGTAATGGGGGAATTAGTACCGCAACTGCTAATATTACTGTTGATGAACTTCCGACAATAGCACCTTTATCCCCTCCGGTTTTTGTACCTGATGATGAGTGTGATCTTTGTCCTCCCCTTCCTGAATTACCCAGTGTTGTCTTTCCAGAACGTCCAGTTTTAGGGTTGAGTTCTCCCAATATTGCCACAACTACGATTAACGGTACTAATGAGAATGATAGTCTGCTGGGAACACCTGGAAATGACAACATCTTCTCATTTGGAGGAGATGATGTCATTGATGCGTTACCTGGAAATGACAATATCTATAGTGGTGACGGCGATGATAGCGTTGATGGGGGAGAAGGAACTGCTTGGATAGAAGGCGGAAAAGGAAATGATCAACTTCGGGGTAGTTTTGATAATGATACCCTTCAAGGTCAAGAAGGAAATGATAGTTTATTTGGAGGCATTGATGATATTCCCCCCATATCGGGTCGTGATATTACTGGACAAGATTGGTTGAGTGGGGGGACGGGAGATGATTTCCTCTCGGCTAATGAAAATAACGATACTCTAACCGGGGATGATGGTAACGATATTGGATATGGTGGGAAGAATAATGACCTGATCTTTGGGGATAAAGGCAATGATAGCCTCTATGGAGATGAGAATAATGACACCCTCATTGGCAGTGTAACTGATGGTACTGTTCCACCAGAAGGGGAGGAAGAAGACGTTCTCTATGGTTATGAGAACAATGATTTAATTCAAGGCGGTATCGGTAAGGATACCATTTATGCCGGGGAAGGAGATGATTTCGTTTTTGGCGGTCAACAAGATGATTTGTTGCGGGGTGAATTAGGCCGAGATACTGTTTATGGTGATGAAGGTAATGATACCTTATTTGGTGGTTACTTCCCCCAAGATATGATGAGTGACCCTTCAGAGGATTTGTTATGGGGGGGAACAGGGGATGATGTTCTCTATGGTAACTTGTTTAACGATACCTTAATCGGTGGTGAAGGAAATGATACCCTCTATGGGGGGGAAGATGACGATATTCTCTATGGCGAGAATGGCGATGATTTGATGTATGGAGATCAAGGGAGTGATATTGTCTGCGGTGGCGACGGGGATGATACCCTCTATGGCGGTACAGGTGAAACTGGAAACATCAAAGATATCTCGCAATTAGAACAATTAGAGGGAGGTGCAGGAAATGATATTCTTTCAGCCAATGAAGGTATGGGTGAACTGTGCGGAGATGAAGGTAATGATACCCTCTATGGCGGTAAAGAAGCGGATACCCTCAAAGGAGGTGCAAATGATGACTGGTTGTTTAGTGATTTGGGAAATGATAGTTTAACTGGAGGAAGTGGAAGTGATCGCTTTGTAATTGCTGCGGATACAGGATTAGATCAAATTACCGATTTTCAACTCGGACAAGATTTGATTGTATTAAATCAGGGTTTAACGTTCTCTCAACTCACTCTAACTCAAGATGGAACATCGGCTTTAATTAGTTTTAATAATCAACCGTTAGTCAAGCTTAATAACATCCAAGCAGAGTTGATTTCTAGCAATGCGTTTGAGGTATTAGTTTAACAATAGTAGAGGCGGTGTATGCAACCTCTCTACTTGGGGTTTAGGGTTCATATAATTTAATGACTCCGAAGATTTATCACCTCGGATAGAAGGCAGGAAACCTTAAACAATTTTATCCTAAAAATTGATAATCATTAAGGTTTCCGATGGATTTTAAATATAAATGGAAAAATGGTGCAACTCCGACCCCGGATGAAGCTGCACATAAAGCTCATCTCCTCGATGAAAGTCAATTTGAAACGACTCAGGATCAACAAATTGCAGAGGAACAAGCCCGACAATATTTGAATGTACCCCTGCGAACGTTAGACGCAGATAAATACCCGTTACCTCATGGTGATTCTACAAGCGAAAGTGCAGATATCCAAAAGCCGTAAGTGAATTTAAAGGGCTATTTTGGGAGCACGACCAATTAAACCTGTCATTAATCGTAATGCCAAATAACGGAAAACTTTCACCTTTTTTAAGAACCCTAATCCTAGACGACGTATCTTAACTTTGGGTATCCAATTTCCTGAGAAACTTCGGTCTAAGAAATCCGTTAATCCTAAAACAATTAAATTCTCTTTTTGTCTCCAGTTTTCATAGCGTTTTAAGATTTTTTCTTGTCCGATATCTTGATGATTGTGATGGGCAGTTTTCAAGACTTCTGCTAAAGCTCCTGCATCTCGAATTCCCATATTTAATCCTTGTCCCCCCACAGGATGACAACAATGGGCGGCATCTCCCACTAATGCTAATCGATGTTGAATATAGCGATCGCTTTGCATTAATTGTACCGGATAAACATAGCGATCGCTTAATAATTCTAATTTTCCTAATAATCCTCCTGTCCGATATTCTAATAATTGCAAAAATTCGGTTTCATCTAATTCTTTTAAAGCCTGCGCTTCTGCATGGGGGGCTGTCCAAACCACTTGACAACGATTTCCGGGTAACGGTAAAACCCCCATTGGGCCACTAGGCCAGAAGCGTTCAAAGGCTACATTTTGATGGGATTTTTCAGTTTTAATCGTCATGGCTATACAAGATTGCCAATATTTCCAACCGTGAGTTTTAATTTCCGCCTCTTCCCGTAAGCGAGATTTTGCCCCATCCGCAGCGACTACAATTCGACTGCAAAATCGTTGAGAATTCCCTTCTTTTTCAATTTCAATTTCGACAAAATCAGAATAATAATTAACCGTTTTTAAAATAGCTGGACATTGCCAAACAACATTCGGACAGTGTTCTAAAAAATCATACATTGCTGATAACAGCACCCCATGTTCGCCCACATATCCTAACTCATTGGTTCCTAAATCTTGAGGTAGGAATTTAACAACATTCGGATAATCGGAATCACTTAAACTAATCTGATAAAACGTCGTAATTTTAGCTAAAATCTCATCCCAAACCCCGATTTGTTTGAGAATGCGTCCCGTTTGTAGCGTTAACGCATAAGCTTGTCGTCTTCCAATGGCGGCTTCTGGCGGTTGAGATTCAATAATGGTTACCTTTAACCCCGAATCTTTCAACCCACAGGCTAAAGTAGCCCCCACAATTCCACCCCCGACAATAACGACATCATAATCGATCTCTGGTTTGGAGGAATCCACGCAGGAAGATTGAGTTTGTAAATGCGACGACACCAGCATGATATTGAGTGATTGTACTTAGAATTTGGACTAGCTCTATTGTTACATGGTTTCAGGTTGAGTTCCATAAACCCTGTTTCTACTGATAGAGTGATGACTTCAGTATACAGATGAGCCACAATAAAAAAGGTAAAGGATGAGTCAATGTAAATATGACATTATTATTAGCCGGAGATATTGGTGGAACAAAAACGATTTTACGCTTAGTAGATGCCACCACTACAGTCGAATCAACTACAATTCAAGAACGATTAAAAACTCTCTATGAATTTCGATATTTGAGTGGAGATTATCCTGATTTAGTCCCCATTGTTAAATTATTTTTGCAAGCTGCAAGTGAACAACTGGGTTATATTCCTCAACCGGAAAGGGCGTGTTTTGCCATTGCAGGGCCAGTGGTTAATCAAACTGCAAAATTAACCAATTTACCTTGGGGCTTAGATGCTCAACATTTAAGCAAAGAATTAACCATTTCTCATGTAACTTTAATTAATGATTTTGAAGCGGTTGGTTATGGGGTAACAGGTTTACCCAAAAGTGATGTTTTAACCTTACAAAAAGGGCAGCCTCAAGCAGGTTCTCCTATCGGGGTAATTGGGGCAGGAACAGGCTTAGGACAATGTTTTGTTATTCCGTTAACTAATGGAATTAAAGTCTATCCTTGTGAAGGCGGTCATACAGATTTTGCTCCTCGTTCTGAATTAGAATTTCAGTTAATGAAATATTTATTAGCGAAACATAATATTGATCGGGTGTCTGTAGAACGGGTGGTTTCTGGGCCTGGAATTGTGGCAATTTATCAATTTTTACGCGATCGCAATTTGGCTAAAGACTCGCCATTGCGCGTCTCTACTGAAATTGCCGAAATTGTTAAAGAGTGGGAACATCAAATAGGATTAGGAGATGTTACTGTTGATCCGGCTGCTGCGATTTCTCAAGCTGCATTAGAAAAACGGGATTCCCTGTCTGAAAAAACAATGCAAATGTTTGTTGAAGCCTATGGCGTAGAAGCTGGAAATTTAGCTTTAAAACTATTACCTTATAACGGGTTATATATCGCCGGAGGAATTGCCCCTAAAATTTTACCGTTATTAGAAACTCCCGACTTTATAGACGCTTTTTCTAATAAAGGGAGAATGAAACCAATTTTAGCAAAAGTCCCCGTTCATATTGTATTAAATTCCCAGGTTGGATTAATTGGGGCGGCGGTTTGTGCTGCAATTCTTTAAAGTTAATTTGACCTAATCTCTCTTATTAAGTCAGGAAACAGTAGGGAATTTCGCAATCTTTACCTATAGCAAGTCTAAATGGATTGTACAATTATCATCTTTGTATGACCTCTCCCCCTAACCCCCTCGACCGCATGGAGAGGGGGGACTAATTATTACTATTAAACATCAAAAATTATTAATGACTCCCCCTTCCCTAATAGGGAAGGGGGTTGGGGGGTTAGGTCAGAGGGTTGGTAATGGAAAATGAAACAGCCCTGGACTCACAGCTTAGTCCTACTTCATCAATTAAATAACACTCACAGAAGGCTGTTCTAAGGAGACTTCAAATCGTTCTCCAGGTTTAGGATTGAGTACCCGTGTCGATAGATTTTCCCTGGCTAACATTGAACGAAAATCTTCAAGATTGCCACTTGCTTTTAATAAAGAAACTAACAACCCTTCATACACAACATCCCCTGCATCGGCGGTGGGTAACATCACCTTTGGCTTCACTAATTTTGCTAAGTCTAAGGCTGTTTGTTGTCCGCGAATAATTGGCCCCACCACAGGTAAACTAAGATTAATTAAAGGGGTAATGACAACATCAATAGTCGCCATATCTTTTAATTCAGGAGCATGATAGCCATGAGGTTCATAATAAACCGTATTTCCTGTTATTAAGTCTTTTAAAAGATAAGCATTTTCCAGGGTTGTTGGGCCAATAGGCGAACCTGGAAGTGCTTTAATTTCAATCTGGTTTTCTAAACAATAGGTGCTTCCATGTTCCAAGGCTCGAACTTGAGTATATCCCAATTCTTGGGCTACCTTTGCTGCATTCGGAGAACCCACAACCGGGATATTTTTATTCAGTTGTTTTAACGTTTCAGGATGGGCATGATCTTCTAATCCCTGAGATAATAAAATTAAGTCAATCTTTTGAGGAATGGGTCTTGGGCTCCGTCTTTCCCCCTTAAATAACCAATTCATATTCCCAAAGGTTAATGCACCCACTAACCAAGGATCTATCAGAACATTTTTTCCGCTTATTTCCAGTAACCAAGAATTACTATCCAGCCAAGTGAAATACATACAGGTTAACTCAATTATATCACTACTCTTATGATATAATTTTAGTGGTAGTATTTCAATGTGTTATGAAACGAACTCCCCTTATATTATTTTTATTGATGAATTAGATGCTATTGGTAAAACTAGAAGTAGTGGAAGTTTTTATATAGCCAGACTAAATCAAAGGAGATGAATTATAACAATTTTTAGATCAGGTTCAACCTGTATCTCGATAATTGATATTTTCCATCCCAGATTAGATTAGGATCGTCTTGAATTAAAGAAAGATGAGAACATTAACTTTCTTCAGTGGGCAAACTAGCTTTCCAAGATTTACAAATTGCTTGAGAACCTGCTTTAGCAATTTTTTTAACGACTAACGTAGCAATTAAAGTGGCAATAGCAGGAGCTAGTCCTAATCCAGATACAAGCAGAGGAGCCAACATTCCCGCCGCTTTTACATAATTTTGGTTAATGACTTCATCTAATACTTTCTCCGTTTCTGGATCGGAACCTAAAGGGTTACACATCAGATCATAAAGTCCTGAATTGAGTCGTTTCAGTAACTGTTGACCTGCGGCTAATACTTCAGGACTAATCGGCGCTTTAGCGGCGACATCAAGATCAATCGAATCAATCGTTAATCCTTGACTTCCACCTCTAACATCAGAGTCCATTTCTTGAACTTGAAGACCCAATTGTGCTTCTAGGGATTCTTCATCGAGTTCTAACAACTGTTGGACTAATTCATCGTAATCTTGCATTGAAAAACTCCAGTTAAGGTATACGTAAAAACAAATTGAATCATGTTTGCTTGTATTTTGCCAACAGGGGTAAAATTATTGAGACAATTTTAGTTTTTCAGGCAGAATATTATCGCAGAGATGGCGATCACTTTCATTAAGATTAACAAGAGGGTTGTGTAAATAATCCCACACTCGATCACACCCACGAATTAGCAAATTGTTTAGGGTAAAATCCCATATGGTAACTGTGTTATTACCACCCCCTGCTGCTAGAGTTTGCCAATCTGAACTGAAACTTATTCCCCAAAAGTCAGCTTTTTTCTCCTCCTTGAGTGTTATCAATTTTGTACCATCAAGTTTCCAGATTTTAATCTGATTATCTCCACAAGTTGCTGCAATCAGTTGACTATCTGGGCTAAAGCTTAGACCCAAGGGCCCTTCACTACCCGCAGGACTCCTATACTCTTCAGATGAACAATCTGCATTTATAGGCTGCAAAGAAGTAACTGAATGATCTTGGTTAATCTTCCACAGTCTTATCATATTATCTTCACTAGCTGAAGCAAGTATCCTGCTATCTGGACTGAAAGTGACATCTAAAACTGCTCTAGTGGAATCTTTAAGATCCTCAATTAAAGTTCCATCAGGTTTCCACAGCTTAACCGTCTTATCCCAACTCCCTGATGCAATTAGTTTACCATCTGGACTGAAACTAACACTATTAACAGCATTCTTATGACCATTCATGACTTGTACTAAAGTACCATTAGGCTGCCAAAGTTTAATCTTATTATCTTGACTAGCTGAAGCAATTAGCTGACCATTAGGACTAAAAGCAACATCATAAATCTCAGCATCATGAGCTTTAATTTTTTTGAGTAAATCACCTCTAGGATTCCAAATATATAGGTTTTTATCATGAGACCCAGAAACTATGAATTGACTATTAGGACTAAAACTCACACTCTCAACGCTATCATCATGTTTTAAAGTTGTGATCAAAGTACCATTTCGCTTCCATAATTTAACTGTGGTATCCCAACTGGCTGTAGCTATGACTTGATTATCAGGGCTAAAAATAACATTAGTAATCAATTTTTCGTGTCCTATGAGCTGACTTGAAACTGATTTTTGTTTTTTCCAAAGTGTAATTATGCCAATACCAAGATCATTCTCATAAGCACCAGCTATGGTTTGACTATCAGGACTAAATGCGATATCCCAAAAACCTTGATTCGTTTGACCATCTATCTTTAGAGTATCTATCAAATTGCCGTCAGTATTCCAGATTTTGATTGTGTTATCTTGACTGGCTGAAGCGACCATTTGACTATCTGAACTAAAATCGACACTCCATACTGAACTTTCATGTCCTTCTAAGGTCCTTATCAGAGTACCGTCGTTAGATTGCCAAAGTTTAACGGTCTTATCCAAACTTCCTGATGCAATTAGTTTACCATCTGGACTAAAAGTTACACATTTTACAGATTCTTTATGCCCTTTAAGAGTTTGTAGTAACCCACCCTCAAAATTCCAAATTTTAATCGTATTATCGTCACTTGCAGAAACGATTTTTTTATCATCAGGGCTAAATTCTAAGCTGTTAATATAGCTTTCGTGTCCCTTAATACTCTTTAATAATTGACCCTCAAAATTCCAAATATTGATTATTCCATTATCTCCTCCTGTAACAATAATATTGTTTCTACTGAAAGCTAAACCTCGAACACCTACCTGATTTTTAATCGTTCTTATCAAACGTCCATTAGTTGTCCAAATTTTAACTGTTCCATCCCAACTCGCTGAGGCAATCATTTTACCGTCAGGGTTTATTTTGACACTATTAATACTGGCATTATCGTCCCTGTTCTTGCTATCAGGAAGGGTTTTATAAAGATACCCATTAGTTGTCCAAAGTTTAACTGTTCCATCCCAACTCGCTGAAGCAATCATTTTACTATCTAAACTAAAATCTATATCTGAAACAATATTTTTATGATTGTCTAAATAGTTACTGGTTTGAAATCCCTGAGTCATGTTATATAACATGACTAAAATTGTCATTTCTTTACTAACTTGTACTGTGTGTGTTTTTTTTACTTCTAGTAGTCCAATTCCTGCTCGTAAACTTTCGATTAATGCTTGCAAGTTCTTATCGTCTATCATGAGTGATTCTGCGTAGGAACCTAAAGCTTCAATTTGACCCGCTAGACGATCTAAGGCATTTCTTCTTTGTGATTCAGCAATGAATGCCAATATACTTAACCCTAGTATAACTGCAATAGTAATACGCCAACCCCAACTCACAAGATGTCGTTTCTCCAACACACTCGCTCGTACAAATTTCCTTTCAACCTCATTGAACCTGCTATCTTTTTGATGAATCTCTTGAGCCAACACATCTAAATAAGGGTTACTATTCCAAAGAAATTGTTTTGGCTTAACCTTGAATATCCCTTGCTGATTTTGAGAATGCCATAGCTTTTGTATCCAATAAACTGGCAGCTTAATCAATTTAATAAATAAATTTTCAATCGGGAAAAATACTTGATCTATACCATTAATTAGAGAGTCAACTTTGTCTAAAAACTTGGATTGATAACTATCTTTGACCTGATTCCACTCCGTTGCAGCCGGAGTGAGTCGTCGTTGCAAAATTAAACCTTGCTCATCCTCCTGTTTCCACTCCAAAAGTTTTTGCCATCCTCGCACTAAAGCATCATGGGCTGGCTCTACATAGGGTTGTGCTTCACTATCAATACCATGAGTTAATAATCGTGCAGCCGAAAAACGTTGAATAACAGTCTTAACTCGTGTATTTTCCGGTTCTGGATATTCCAGTTCAGACATCGGTACTCGTCTCCTGGCTAGTTCCCCACCCACCGCCACCATCCGCAACATGACATTCCGAATGGTTTGAGAGTATGCTGGATCTTGCTTAACCAGTTCTTCATATTCTTGGTCAGCCCTTTGAGTCAGCGATCGCGTTACCCCACCCAATTCCTGATAATCTGCCTGAGTAATGGCACGATCAATTGTTTCTCCCCGGTTGTTGGCATCTTCCTGTCGCTTCAGGTATTTTAGGTAAAGTTCACTCAAGGCAAAGGACAGTAGAGGCAATGCTCCGGGCATATTTGCTACTTCGTCAATTAACTGGTCTACTAACTCATGGGGGTCAAAGTACATCACCCGTGCTGATGCAGGTGCTTCGATCGCCTCTCGTAATTCTTCCCGTTTCATCGCCGGGACAATAAATCGGGCCGTTTGCCAGTCCTTCTCTAAAACTGTATTGCGAAACTGTGGCTCAAAATCAGAACGCAGGGTTAGGACAACATGGAGTTGATTTGGATAAGTTGCGATCGCTCCTGCTAACGCTTCTAAAAACTGTTGTCGCTCAGATTCATTGTGGCAGAGTGTAATCAATTCCTCAAACTGATCGACAACTAGCAGTAACTTTCCTTGAGGATGCTCGGTAAACCAATGGCTAAGATTTTCCCCTGGGGTGAGTAAACCTAAAGAGCTTGCATCATGGTCTGGGGCGATCGCAGGTTGATTAACCAATGCTAGGGCATTATTCAAAGCCTTGAAGGGAGACTCACCGGGTCGGAAGGGCGGTAGAATAAACCAAGTATTGCTATCCTTAAGTTCTCGTAGTTTAGGGATAAGTCCGGCTTTTACCAGACTAGATTTACCGGAACCCGATGCACCCAGCACAACGGTTAGCGTACTAGAGGTGACAAACTCATAAAGTTTTTGGGTTAAACCACTTCTGCCAAAAAACAAGTCGCTGTGTTCTTCTCCAAAGGATAACAAACCTCGATAGGGATTTTTGGAAACATCCAATGGGGGAGCAGGTGGTAAATTTAGGGCGTGTCCGGGTGTCAGGAAAATGTATTCTCCCTTGTCATGTTTATTCATGGGATAGATGCCCGGAGTCTGACGGATGGCACGCACTTCCGTAGCAATTTCCACCTGTTCGCGCAAATATAAATACAGTTCAGATGCTGTAATCACCCCATCCCCGGCTGGTTTATTGGCTTCTGCGGGGGGAAAAGCATCGGCTTTGCCTTCGAGGGCTGCGATCAACGCATTGGCAAAGGGGGAATGGACTCCGGTTTGTCCCCGATCATCTTTGAGATCAAAGGCATCCAGGGCCGTCTGATCGTAGGCTGCTGAGGTGATCACTTGCCATGCGGGATCTTGAATGAAGCGATCATAGCGTTCTTTGTGAAGTGTGAACAATTCTAGGGGAATAGCTTGGCGTGTACTCGACCAACGAAAAGCACCCGCAAAACAACAGTCCAGAATTCCTAAAAAGTGACGACAAGGAAGCTGAAGCAGAGCTTTATTCACTGCTGACATTCGCAGGTAAGTGCTAATACTCCCAGACTTAGCATCTTGAGGAACAAGATATCCTTCGGGGCCATCCTCGCCATTGAGGGCAATGCCATGTCCTGCAAAATAAAAGAGAAAGCGATCGCCCTTCTGAATTTGGTTCGGTAGTTCTGTCTCTAATACCTGCCGAATTTGGCTAAGGGTAGCTGCGTTATCCACAAGCAGGGTAACAGTGTAACCATACTTGCTTTCGAGGATATGGGCAATTTCTGTGGCATCGCTGACGGCAGTTTTGAGGGAAGAAATGCCGTGGCTATAGCTATTAATGCCAATGACTAGAGCGTAACTGTGTTGAAAGTTTAACATAGGGAATACAAGGATTTGTAATCAATAAACTTTTCAGGTTAGGGTGTAAGAAAAATAGATACATATTTCCCAGAAGCAGAACCAATGTCCAGACTCTTAAATTGCTCTGAAGGTAATTTATCTTTTAGAAGATTTTCCAAACACTTAGCTCCTTCTTCATTGATTCGAGTGTAACGAATTTCATTTGCTGGTGGATTGACTTCAGGATTAGGGAATCGATATTTTTGAAAAAAGCTGTCTTCTTGAGGCAGTAAATATACCTTATTATTAAAATAATCATCCAATAATTCCTTGATTTTATTGGCTCTATTTTTTGAATTCACTCTATCTTTAGCAAAATAAATACGAATTTCATAATCTACACAACTCTTTTGAAATGTATCTGGTGGATGCTGATTAATAATTTGATTATGATTACTAATAATTGCTATATATGCCATTGAAATACCAACGACGAAACAAACCAGTACAAGTCCGATTAATTGTCGCTTTTGCAACCTGAAATTTAGAGGTTGACGTTTTTGTTTTGAAACTCCGTAGTTTTGTTGTACTTGCTCATCTCTTAAAGTATTGGAGAGATCCGCATTAGGTAAGATTGAAACAGGCATACTACGATCATATACATTTGCACCAATCAAAGGATGCTGCCTGTGTTCGGTCTCACGTTTAACATTGTCGCGCACATACTCAAATAGTTCACCAACTGTCACAATTCCATTTCCATCCAGATCAGCAGCACCTCGCATTCCTTCCAATAGATAGTGAGTGAATACTCCATGTCCTCCTCCCCACTTCGCATCTTCAAACGAAACCTCATTTGTCTCCGCAGAGGTGAGTAAAGCAATTCCTCCTCTTGCTTGACTCACTTTCTGCAGATAGCTATTGATAAGCTTAGAGTCATCAATAGCACTTCTTCGACCAATTCCTCCACCAATTGCTGCACTGTGGCAAGTATCAGCTAACACAATAACTTTCTCTGCAAGTAGATTTTCCTTCAGAGACAAGTCTATTTCCCGCATTGGTAGTGCAGTCCCTGCGATATCGTTCGGATCTGTATCGTGAGTGAGTAGGTAGACATTACCCGGTCGGTCAAAATCCGGTGTGCCATGACAGGCAAAGTAGATTACAACCAGATCTTCTCGTGCTGGCTTTTTTAAAAAAGCACGAAGTGCCTGTGTAATATTGCCTGTTGTTGCCTCCTCATTTGTTAACTTACGGATGAATTCTTTCTTAAAGTTTCCTCCACTAGCAGTGAGCAGCAGGTTGTAAAGATCTTCTGCATCCCGATCAGCGTATCTCAGATTCCAGCCCTGATAGTCATATCGCGATATACCAACAATGATTGCCCAACGATCGCAACTGCGATACTCCGTGTACAATTCTAACTCTGAGATGATGGGTTCCGCGCGTCGGCTAGTCGATTGCTGATCAGACATTTTACCAAAAAATTAAGACTAATGGGTTTTCTGAAAATTGATGAATGTCGGGCTATTCAAGAACAAATAAGCAGTAATTTACTCCAATCTAATGAATAGCCCCCTTTACAAAACAGCTATCGGGTTACTGTGATTTGAATCTCCTTCGTTGTCCACTCTTGACTCGGATCGAAAATGGGTACTGCTGCACGGGTAAGTTCTGGAATTTCAGCACCAAGAGCAGTCAGCAATTTTCCCAAGGGATTATCATCCCGTGAGAGTCCGTCTCTGGGCTCAATTTCTTTATCCAGTGGAGGTAATTCCAGCCAACGAAAATCATTCTGTTTAAGAGTTGCAAAAACTTTAAGGGTTTCTTTGGCTTGGTTGTATTTTTCAGTATTGGGTACTTTAAAGTTGAGAGGAAGCAAAATCTCTTGATTGGAATTAAACGGGTAATAAATTTTTAACTCATTTTCCAATTTCAGACGAGAAACGCCCCAGGTGGGTTCAATATCCAATACAGCAATATTTAAAACTTGAGATGAAATATTTTTGATTCGCAAGAATGTAGTTTCATCGGATTTCACAACTAAATGAGTCGGGTCGGGGAAGGGTTTTGGCTCTTTAACCATTCCGGGTCGCCAGTTAGATTGGGTCAGCAATTCCACTTCTAATTTGCTCGTTAAATCAGAAAATTGATTGCTTAATGCTTGAATAGCTTGATATTTTGCTAGGTGCACCAAGCGCTGCACCACTTTTTTTGGAGCTTCAGCATCTTCAATTTTGAGGGCTGGAGTTAGGTTTTCAAGTGGCGTACCCACGCAAATCTCATACTCACCTTGTCGGTTTACCGCAACCAGATAATCTTCTTTCTCTTGAGTATCAGCTAGTTTCAACCAGCCATTATCTGCGAGTGCTACCTCAACTGCTTTTAGGGCATCTTCTTCTTGATCTTTAATGGCTTGAGGTAGTTGATTGTCTTTTTCACCTACCGCTTTTTTGAATAGGCGTACTCCCCTTACTAAATTAACGGGTACTGACAGCATAACCGCCTGAGATCCCTGATCAATTTTTTTGTCCGAAAGTAGAACTTCAACGACATTAGCCCAGGCATCGGAAGCACCCACTGTGGCAATTTCAACAATTGCTAACTGCTCTTTTTTTTGAGTAAAATCCGTTACGCCATAAGGATAAATCGCAAAGCGAGCACCTGCACTCAGACCGTTGACCATTCCTGCATCCAGTCGAACCTGTTTCGGTTCTGAGTTTTCCTCAACCACCTCTAATACATTCACGGCATATTGCAACGAACCCCGCTCAACTCCAAACACAAAGCGATCGCTTTCTCCCGATAGCATGGGCATCTGGGAAGGGAACTTGCTTTGAATCTTGGCACTAACGCGATCATGTAATGTCTTGTAAGTCAAGCTAGAAGGAGCACTGGTTAAAGTATCGATCAGCCAGTAAGTGAGCGCTCCATGTCGCTCTTTACCACTCACTGCATACTCATAAGCGGACTCGCTGGGACGACAAGCTGCTAACAACACATAATCTCTATGTTGAGGGAACCAGCGTCCAGTCGTTGTCCCTGTTGGAGTTGTTTCCGTTAGCATTCGCCAGTTGTGGATTAGCTGCTCACGGGTTCCGACAACACTTTCGGCACTTCGGGATGCAATATCAATCTCTCCAGGGCTTCTAATGGCGATATCATCCCCTCGGGTTGCGCCCCCGGAGTGACAACTATCCAGAATTACCGTTACAACTAACCCTTTATCGGTCATGCGTTTGAGCAGGGTTGCTAATTCCACATCCCGCAGATAACGACCTTCTTGATCCCCAATATCCATCGGCACAATACCTTCATCGGGTTGGTCAGTTCCCTTGAGTTCTGGATAGATAGTTTTCGCTCGTCCTCCATGTCCAGAGTAATAAATACAAACTTGTTCTCCAGGTTGGGCAAGTTTTGTAATGGCGTGAAACTTCCCGACAATATTTTCATAAGTCGGTAGTAAATCTGAAGTAACACTCAAATCAGAAATTTCAGGATTTGGAGAAATTAGCTTAACAATTTGTTCCGATGGAATGTTGAGCGTTTTTAAGAAATAATCCCCGACAAGGTTAATATCGCGTACACAGCCCTTAAGATTTTTATACATCTGATTGGGAGTATAGCCATCAATTCCGATTAAAAGGGCATAAAATTTGGCTTTTTTCTCAGATAAGTTAGACATTTTTTCTCTGTTTTAAAAGTGTGATAAAAAAGTTATGACTTGGAAAGTAACCCTAATTTAAGCTAAGTATTTACGAGTTTCTGTGCTAACAACCCCATCGGCTTTTAAATTCTTTTTCTGTTGAAATTCTTTAACGGCTTTGTCTGTACCCGGCCCAAAAACTCCATCAGTTGACACAGTAATCGCTGCATTTTTTAAGCAGGTTTGCAACCATTTCACATCCGATCCTTCCATCATCGGTCGGCACAACCGTAGAACTCTGGGTTGTTCATCCCAAGGTGCTTTAGAAAACCCCATTGCTGGAGAACGGTTTAGTGCTGACTCGGTTTCGCCACCAATTCCATAAATTCCATCCTCTGTAATTCGTTCATTCGGATGGTTTTTATTCCATAGTTTTTGAAAGGCTAAAATAGCCGTAGAACGAATATCTTTAGTTCCGCCTCCTACATAATCAAAGTGGGGAGGATCTCCAGCTAAAGGATACCAATTTTGAGCCATTAAATAGGGTTCCCAACCTCGGGGATCTTCAATATCAAGGGCTAATCCACTTTGATGATTACTTGACCCGGGAAAGGCGACAGGACTATTCGGGTAATACCAATTAAAAAGCAACATTTGTTGGGCAATGGTGCGATAGGAGGAGTTAATAACCATTGTCATTCCTCGGGCTGCGATCGCTCGTTTTAGAGCTTCTTTTGCCGGAGGTTGCACTAAGGGAAATGCCGCCTCACCTAAATCAACATTCAGATCATCACAACTCACTAAAGCGTTAGGAATAACCAGGTTAATTTGATAAATCAGTTGTTGAGAAAGGGCATTAACAATTGCCGTAGATTCACCCGGTACATCTCGGACTAAACCATTAAAACTAGCTCGAATGGCTGAACGAGCTTCCCGTTCATAAAATTCAAAACAAGCTTCTATTTCAGGATTTTCTAAGAGATTTGGATGCTGATGTTCTGGATGAGACATGATGATTTTCCCTCTAGTTTATAATATTTATCAAAGACTGATTAGGGCTTTATAACAGTTACAAACCCAGTCTTTTCAAGGTTTCAGCACCAGCAATGCCATCTACAGTTAAATTATTTTGCTGTTGAAACTGTTTAACCGCTTGTTCCGTTTGTCGCCCCAAAATGCCATCGGGTTGCAGATTAAATCCAGCTTTTACCAGGGCTTTTTGCAATTGCTCAACGTCCTGACCTTGCATTAACGGTTGACCGGGCTCAGATAGTCGCAAAACTCGTTTAGGCTCCCAAGTTTTTGCCCATTCCCAAGGTTCACTTAAAAATAAAGAACGTTCGGCTCTCCGACGACGAGATAAACCGAGTAATGCTTGTCCTCCGGCTTTATCCCATGCCAAAAATTGATCCGCAGCCTCTTGATATTTTCCTTGGTTTAAAAGTCTTAATAGGGTTGACTCAAACAACGCTCTGGCTCCGACGTTATAACAAAAACAAACTAAAGCCGAAAATTGATTATCATTAATGTCAATTTTTACCCCATCAAGAACGGAAATTTCATATTTTTTCATTTCTTTTTTGAGGCGTTCTTCTGCTTCTGGAATTGTCATCGTCATGCCTTCATAAACCCCTTCTGTAAATCCCCAACCAATTGTCCAGATGCCCACAGGGTCAAGATAAGCTTCTACATAAGTTCCATTTGCATCTTGTTTTAATTCATGCAATCCTTCAAAACCCTGAATAAGTTTAATTCCTTCTGCATTAATTTTTCTGGTGGCTGATCTGGATTCAACAGTACCCCGTGATGCGATATCATCACTCATTTCAAAGGTTTCTGCTGAAGTAAATTCTAGGGTTTCAATTAGTAGTCGAATCTGCCCTTGAGTTTCCGTAATTTGTATAATTTGTTCTTCTTGAAACTCATAAACACTGCCATCTTTTGCGATTTTAAGGCTTCTGTCCATTTATAGACTCCGTGAGAGTTTGTATTATAAGTAATAATTGATACAAAATTTATCCGATTTTGGGGCAAGATGGATTCCTACAACGCTCCCTTTATCAGCAAAAAAAGTTATCAATCTTAATCAAATATCGGACTAAAATTAGCAAATCTCTGTTAAAGATTAGCCTTATTGTTGAGTTTATCACCAAAATTTTATGAATACAGGGTTGATTTACAAAACTTAAAACTTATATGATAGTTTTGTAGATTAATTCCTGAATGCTGTATCAAAGACAATACTCTCTAATAACTCACTAACTTTTACAACAATATTATTGTTTAAATCCTAAATCAAGAATATAGCAATCCTCTGTCCAAATTACAGATCAATGCTGTAAAGTAAAAAACTTAGCACCATTGACTTAACCTGTTATGGCTCAAACCTCTTCAACTACCAATCTAACGCCCACTTCAGTTGTGAGTTTAAAGATTGCCCCAGCCCAAGTTTTACGCAGTAATAACGCCTTAGTCGCGTCAGGAGAAGCGATCGCACGCTTTGGTCAACGTCCCTTAATCATTGGGGGCGATCGCTCTCTTGGTCTTACGGTTCAAAGTCTACAACCTATTTTAGAACGTTATCAACTCCAATGCGCCCAAGCATCCTACGGTACAGACTGTAGTGAAACCAGCTTAACCGCCCTACATCAAGCCGTCAGCAGCCATAAAGCCGATTTTATTATCGGGACGGGTGGCGGAAAAGCCCTAGATGCAGCCAAACTCATCGCCCATCAAACCCATCTCCCCATCGTCACTATCCCCACCTCTGGGGCGACCTGCGCCGCTTGGACAGCGCTTTCTAACGTTTATTCTGAGGAGGGGGCATTTTTATATGACGTCAGTTTAGATCGCTGTCCCGATTTATTGATTTTGGACTATAACTTAATTCAAACTGCTCCCCAACGAACGTTAATTGCAGGTATTGGAGATGCGATCGCTAAATGGTATGAAGCTTCCGTTAGCAGTGGACATTCCGATCAAACCTTCATGATTGCTGCGGTACAACAAGCCAGAGTGCTGCGAGATATTTTATTACAAAAATCCTTAATTGCCTTACAAGACAACGGGGGCGAAACGTGGCGGGAAGTTGTGGATGCAACGGTCTTACTGGCGGGTGTTATTGGGGGTATTGGCGGCGCCCAATGTCGCACCGTTGCTGCCCATGCAGTTCATAATGGTTTAACCCATGTTGGAGCTAGTCATGGAACGTTACACGGGGAAAAAGTGGCCTATGGGATTTTAGTACAATTGCGTTTAGAGGAGATGGTACAAGGCAACCAACTCGCCGCCAGCGCCAGACAACAACTCTTAAAGTTTTACCCCGATTTAGGTTTACCCCAAACTTTAAATGATTTGGGAATGGGAGAAATCACCTTAGCCGAACTGCGACACGCCGCCGAAGTTGCCTGTAATGAGCGTTCTGACATTCATCGTTTACCGTTTAAAGTGGTTCCCGAACAGTTAATGGCGGCAATGGTATCAACAACGGCCCCTATTGTTGAAACCAAACTGAAGAATTAAAGAGTGTCAGAATTAAGAATTAAGAAGGGAAATAAAAAAGAAGACCGTATCAGGGGAAAATAAAGAATCACCGATCAGGGTGAGAGATGCAATTATTCAGAACCCTAAATCCTGAATTCTTTGTTTTCCTTGCTCCTGAACCTATTCGTTTTCATACAACATTATTGACCAATGACATTAGATTGGATTAGCCCTGCTGACCGGATACAAGCCCTACCGCCTTATGTTTTTGCCCGTTTAGATGAATTGAAAGCCAACGCCCGTCAGCAAGGCTTAGATTTAATTGATTTAGGTATGGGAAACCCCGATGGGGCAACCCCTGAACCTGTGGTTGAAGCTGCTGTTCAGGCGTTAAGAAATCCGGCGAATCATGGCTATCCACCCTTTGAAGGAACGGCTAATTTTAGACGAGCAATTACCAATTGGTATCACCGTCGTTATGGTGTTTCCCTCGACCCTAATGGCGAAGCTTTACCTTTATTAGGGTCAAAAGAAGGATTAGGTCATTTAGCTTTAGCTTATATTAATCCGGGGGATTTAGTATTAGTTCCTAGCCCTTCCTATCCGGTTCATTTTCGCGGGCCAGTCATCGCCGGAGGAAAGGTTCATTCGATTATTTTGAAACCGGAAAATGATTGGGTGATTGATTTAGGTTCAATTCCTGATTCAATTGCAGAACAAGCTAAAATTCTCTATTTTAATTATCCTAGTAATCCCACTGGTGCAACAGCCCCCCGTGAATTTTTTGAAGAAATTGTTGCCTTTGCCCATAAATATCAAATTCTGCTGGTTCATGATTTATGTTATGCTGAATTAGCCTTTGATGGCTATAAACCCACCAGTTTATTAGAAATTCCGGGGGGCAAAGAAATTGGGGTAGAATTCCATACCATGTCTAAAACCTATAATATGGCGGGCTGGCGTGTGGGATTTGCGGTGGGAAATTCTAAGGTTTTACAAGGGTTAAGAACCTTAAAAACCAATTTAGATTATGGGGTGTTTTCAGCGTTACAAGCGGCGGCAGAAACGGCTTTAAGTTTACCGGATTCTTATTTGCAAGAAGTTCAAGAACGCTATCGCACCCGCCGAGATTTTCTGATTAAAGGATTAGCAGAATTAGGTTGGACTGTTCCTAAAACCTTAGCTACCATGTATTTATGGGTTCCCTGTCCACCAGGGATGAATTCAACGGATTTTGCTCTAACGGTTTTACAACAAACGGGTGTTGTTTTAACTCCGGGTAATGCTTTTGGTATTGGGGGAGAAGGGTATGTCAGAATTAGTTTAATTGCAGATTGCGATCGCTTAGGAGAAGCTTTAAAACGCTTGAAAGATGCCAATATTCGGTATCAACCCCAACCCGTTTCTGTTTAATTTTCCATTGTTGGGTTTTAGGATCAATTGAATTAAGGCTGAAGCCCAACAATGGAAAATCATTCATCTAATATTATGAAAAATTAATTATGGATTATGAAAATAATCAGAATTTATGTAACTTTATTGCTAAAAAAATCATAGAAAATTCTGATCATAGAATTACCTTTGCTGATTATATGAACTGGGTTTTATATCACCCAGAATATGGCTATTATACCGTTAATGAACCTCAATTTGGTGCAGCAGGAGATTTTGTTACTTCTCCCTATTTCGGATCAGACTTTGGGGAAATGTTGGCAGAACAGTTTGTACAAATGTGGGAAATTCTGGATTATCCTACCCCTTTTACCTTAGTAGAAATGGGAGCAGGTCAAGGACTATTAGCCAGCGATATTTTATTATATTTAAAAAAACAATATCCTGAATTTTACAGCAAAATCAACTATATTATTTGTGAAAAATCTGCCTTTCTTAAACAACAACAGCAAAAACAACTAAAAAATCAGTTGAATCTTAACTCATCAATTCAATGGTGTGATTTAGAGACGCTTCAAAATGAAGCTATTATTGGTTGCTTTTTCTCTAATGAATTAGTTGATGCGTTCCCCGTCCATCAAGTTATTGTTCAAAATCGTCAACTTCAAGAAATTTATATTACTATAGATCCCCAAACTACAACAGATATTAAATTTCAAGAAACTATTGGTGAACTTTCAACGGAAAACCTCACCGACTATTTTAAATTAATCGAGATTGATTTATGTTCTCCCGCTTATCCTGAAGGTTATCGAACTGAAGTTAATTTAATGGCGTTAGACTGGATCAAAACCATTGCGTCAAAACTAAATCAAGGCTTTATTTTAACGATTGATTATGGTTATCCCGCCCAACGATATTACCTGCCCAGTCGTCGTGAAGGAACTCTACAATGCTATTATCAACATCGTCATCATAATGATCCCTATATTAATATTGGTAAACAGGATTTAACCGCCCATATCAACTTCACCGCCTTAGACCGTTATGGAGAACACTATAACCTTCATTCCCTGGGGTTTACCCAACAAGCTTTATTTTTAATGGCGTTAGGGTTAGGCGATCGCATTGCAGCTTTATCCCAACCTTCAGAATACTCTGTTTCGGAAGTATTACAACGGCGAGACTGCTTACATTCTCTCATCGATCCTATGGGGTTGGGAAACTTTGGGGTTCTCCTACAATCTAAAGGCTTAAGTCCGTCTCAACAACACATACCCCTCAAAGGGTTCAATATCCCCCTTTAACCCTCTCAATTAGGATTTCTCTGGGATATAGCGCTACGCATTACGGTGTTTGACATTTTTAAACCCTGAAACCCTTTCAATTCTTACTGTTCCCTGTTCCCTGTTCCCTGTTCCCTCTTCAAGTAGCGCTATAGAATGTTAAAACACTTCCGACAGTTAAAAAAAGATCAGGCTGATCTGCACCTTTCTACGGATATTACTGAATTAAAAGTATTATTTATTACCCGTACAGTGATCAATACTGATAGTAACTTGTGATCAAACTCACAACTTTTGTCTCAATAACTTCAGGGAAATTTTATATAGACATGAAGCCGACACATCATATAGGAAGGTATTCCCAAGGTATTTTATCGTGGCTTTATATTTCCATTGACAAACTGTAAACCTTTTGTAAAAATAACCCCAATTGGCAAAAAAACTATAGACAACCCTAAACTAATTCTGTCATATTGGTAACAAGGTAGAACAAGGAAACTAAGAACACCCCTGTTCAACCCCCTTGCTTCTACCGAGGCTACTAAAATACAAAGGATGAGGCTGAGATGAAAACCACATTATCTAAAATTATTGGTTCTACTTTATTAACGACTGGAGTTGCAGTTTCCTTAATTGCAGCACCCGCACAAGCAGCGACCCTAGGAAAAGATGTCTGTAGCACCAGTAATATCTCATTAGGGGGGCCATTAGGCACTTTGGTCAATGCTACCGCTTGTAAAGGTTCTTTTGTAGGAAACGATACCGGAGCAGGAAATCCTTTACTGACTGAACTAAACGGCGGTTTATTTACCACCGAATTTAAGAGTAATCAAACAGTGAGTTGGTCATACGGCGGTAAGTCGGAAGAAGGTGAAAAAGGACTGTTTGGTTTTAATGCAGAGTATAATAAGTCTTCAGGCGATTGGGGTTTCGATTCAACACCAACATTCAACACATTTGTAGTTAGCTTAAAAAGCAATACCTACTACAGTGCTTATCTGTTCAAAGATTATGATTGGTCTAAAGGCCTAGATGGAGTATTCAGCACAATTGGTGTTTCGACTAACAAGCAAGGTAAAGCTCAAGCTCTGTCTCACGCTTCCTTGTTTGTTGCTAACGTCACCACCGTTACTCCTCCTCCGGCTGAAATTCCTGAACCCGCCACATTAGTTGGTTTAGGGTTAGCCTTCGGTGGAATGCTGGCTTCTCGTCGTCGTCAATCTCACTAAGAAATGATGCTGACATTAGTTCATGAAAACATTTCAACGCTTATGTTAACACTTGTCTCATACGATTGAGATCCTCAGCCTTTACTCATCCAATTCATAAAAATAGCGGTACTCATCACACCGCTATTTTATTGGAAAAAGCGATAACTGAAAATCCAATGCTAGTGATCTAGTCTAATCAGTTGTAGAACTTTATGCTCAAATATCAATTACTATTATCTTTAAGGATAAGTTAACTCCTTAACAAGTCAAAAACAAGAAACTTAAATTCAGATCAAGCTTAAATCTATAGTCAGTCTAAATAAAATAAACATAGTGATGGGTTATCAGGTGTCTGATAGCCCATTTTCGGTTTTTCAAAACAAGTAGAGATTGGAAACTGTGATCATCCTGTCAATCACGATTTGTTCAGGTATGAATTACCCAAAAACCTCAGAGGGTTAAAAAAGATCACGAACATCTGCGTCTTTTAGGGGATATTACGGATGTAGAAGTATTTATTATTACCCGTATACCTATCAATTAATGGACTATCTTGTGATCAAACTCACAAATTTTGTCTCTACGGATTCAGGAAAATTCTATTTAGATACAAAGCATACACATCCTTTAACCGGGTTTTCTCAGGGGATTTTACCGTATCTTTATCGTTGTATCGACAGACTGTAAAACTTCTGTGAAAATAACCTCTATTGGCAAAAAACCTATAGACAACCCCAAACTGATTCTGTCATATTGGTAACAAGGTAGAACAAAGAAATCAAAAACACCCAGATTGAAGACTTTGGTTTCTACCCAGACTACTAGAGTACAAAATATCAAGGATGAGACTGAGATGAAAACCACATTATCGACAATTATCGGTTCTGCTTTATTAGCTACTGGAATGGCAGTTTCCTTCGTTGCTGCACCTGCATACGCAGGCCCAGGAAACGGGCAAGGCCAAGGACAACAACAAACCCAAGACCAACAACAAACCCAAGGACAAGGCCAAGGACAAGGCCAAGGACAACAACAAACCCAAGACCAACAGCAAACCCAAGGACAAGGCCAAGGAAATCAAAACCTGCCTCCTGTTACCGATGATGCTTCAGCTTTTCAACTCTTCGATACAAAAACCTTTGGATTTAGCAATATCCTCACTGAAAACACTGCTGGAGATAGCATTGTTAATCAATTCCAGTTTAATGTCAGCAAAATCAGCGATAATAACGTTCTGTTCCAGTTTGAAAATCTAGGCCCAGCAGCATCGTTTATTAGCCAGATTACATTCTCTAATGCCAGTAACTTACTGACATTCATTTCTGGAGCATCAAATTTCAATTCTGGAGTTGTTCAGTTTGGACAAGATAATGGAAATTTAGCTCAATCTAACAATATTGAAGATTGGGATAAAAATAACATCTTTGGTTTTTCAACAACTGCTTCTGGTAGTGGTAATAATGGGATTGATGCCGGAGAAAAGTTAGGCTTACTGTTTGAGGGTAACTTTGCCTCCGTCATCGAAAGCTTGACGAATAAAGAGTTCCAAATTGGAATGCACGTTCAAGGACTTGATGGTGGGGGAAGTGATGCTTTTGTGAGCGGAGACCCCAAACCCCCAGTGAAAGATGTTCCCGAACCTGCAACATTAGTTGGTTTAGGTTTAGCCTTCGGTGGAATGCTGGCTTCTCGTCGTCGCAAATCTCACTAAGAAACGATACTGAAATTAGTGTCACAACATCTCAAGGCTTAAGTGGATACTTGTCTGATACGGTTAATATCTTAAGCCTTTATCTCATCCAATTCAGAAGAGTAGCGGTTCTCATCACACCGCTACTTTATTTAAAAAATCGATAACTAGAAATCTAATTCTAGTCATCTCGTAAAATCAGTAGTAGAACAACTCCATACTCACCCATTGATCATCATCACCTAGGGTGCATTTACCCACTCGGAAGTTAAAACCATAAACCGTTATCCACAAGATTGATAACCTTCAATAAAATCAATCACTTGATGTAATGTTCCAGGCTTTGTTACAATCAATATCGTTGAACCTGGTTCTAAAACCGTACTCCCATTCGGAATCATTAAATTATCTTGGGGATGGGGTTGATAACCAATAATTAAAGAACCCGTTGGAAACCGAGAATCTTGAGCAATTTCCGCCACACTCCGACCCGCAACATAACAATTTTTCGGAACCGCTAATTTTAAAACTTCAATTTGTCCTTGCTCAAAGTGCATCATTGATTCTACTTGAGGATATTCAATCGCATTCACCATCGTAGAAACCCCCAGTTCAACGGTACTGATAATATGATTTGCTCCGGCTAAACGCAGAGGTTGAGTAAAATCCGGGTGTCGCATTCGACTGATAATATGGGGAACGCCATAATGTTTAGCCAGAGTCACCATTGCTAAGTTGAGTGCATCACTTCTAAGTGCCGCCACTAAGGAATTGGCTTTACGAATACCCGATTCTAATAACACCTCTGTACTAACTGCACTGCCTTCAAAAGCCATTGCTCCTATTTTTTCCCGTGCATAACGACAGGCGTTCGGATCAATATCAATAACGGCTACAGTATGCCCCAATTCTAACAATTTTTGAGCTAAACTCAACCCCACTAAACCACCGCCACCAATCAGAACATACATAGAAACTCCTCATCCTGGGTTGACATGAATATTAGCTTCTGGCAATGTTAATCCATAATACAAAAACTTATTACCAGTATCGAGAGTGGATGTTACCGAATTAGTCAGGATTTCAATTATTCTCCTACTGGTTGCGACGATTGTAGCTTTATTATCGCGCCGGGTAGGGATTCCTTACGTTACAGGTTTAGTTTTAGCGGGTTTACCCTTTACAGAATTAATGTCTCGTCCCATTGGTTTAGACCCGTCCCTGGTTTTAAATCTATTTTTACCGATTCTCATCTTTGATGCCGGGATTAATACCGATGTCAGTCGTCTCCGTAGTACCTTTAAACCCATTGCCCTTTTAGCTGGCCCAGGAGCTATTCTTTCGAGTGTAATTATCGCGGTTCTGTTAAAATTTGGGTTGGGATTAGGTTGGATACCTGCTGCATTTATGGGGATAATTCTGGCAAATACGGATACGGTTTCTATGATTGCGGTATTTAAAGAAATCCCCGTACCCTCTCGACTCTCTACAATTGTCGAAGGAGAAACCCTGTTTAATGATGCGGCGGCGTTGGTTTCCTTCAATCTGATTTCCCAAGTTTATTCAACGGGTTCACTCACGTTTCAAGAAGGCATCCAGCAATTGCTATTTATCGCCATTGGAGGAAGTATAGTTGGGTTAGTTTTAGGTTATTTAAGCATACCTGTATTTGCCCGTTTAGATGATCCTCTCAGTAGTTTATTACTAACGGTAGCAGTAGCATTAGGAACGTTTCAGGCGGGACAATTTCTAGGCGTATCTGGTGCGGTGGCGGTGGTGGTGGCGGGATTAATTTTCGGAAATCTAGGACTTTCACGCCAAACCACCGCTTCCAGTCGCATCACGTTATTGAGTTTCTGGGAATACGCTAGTTTTACGGTAAATACCTTTATTTTTCTATTAATTGGGGTAGAGATCAATTTATTAACGTTTTGGCAAGCTGAATTAATTACGGCGAAGGCTGCACAGGATGAATTAGAAGGGTTATTAAAGTCGGGAATTTTGCCCAAATCGGTTTATGAAGAAATGCGGTCACGCTATCAGGTGAAAGTAGCCGGAGCAGAAAAGTCTTTGCGAGAATTTTATAATCGTCGTTCTGGGGAGTTGGAGCATTCTACGGGCGATTATATGAGTAAATTGGATGCCATTCGTCGCCGTTTAATCTTGGCGGAAAAAGGGGTTCTCAATGAAGCTTTGCGAAAGCGGATTTTATCAGAAACCATTGTCCGAGGACGTCTGCGAACTCTGGATGAACAGTTGCTACAACTGGAGGATGATTAATCTTTAATTTAAGCCTTGAACATAAAATGGTGATTTTGTCAAGATACCCCTAAGCTGCTTAAGGTATTTTCCAAAAAACTTGTGCATCGCCAGACATAAATTGAGTCAGAAAATCTGGATATTTGACGGTGGAATAAGGGTTGCAGCCTCTATTTTTGCCTATAAACACAATAACTCCTTGGGTGGTGTTTTTTAAAGTCTACCAGAACCCCTATAATCTCGTCAACTACTTGAGAGAAATTCTCAATCTAATTTGAGGATTTCCTGACAATCTTTTAAAAAACGGAACAATTATCAAATTTTAATTATAAAAACTTATCTTATTTCTACAGATTCTCGATAAAGTCAGTATCAAACCAATGATTTACCCTATACCCTATTTCTATCTCAGTGTTAGGGCGAGGCGACCTCGCCCCTACAATTTAGGGTTCAAAGCTGTGTTTAATATCGGATGAATTAAGACACAGAAACAACCTGTTCAACGCTTTCATTCCCCATTCTATCTACCGCACGAATGGCATAACTTCCAGGGTTAACTCGAACAGAAGTTGTATTTTTATCCACAACTTTAACTAACTGCCAACCGTTAGAAAATTGTTGATAAATTGCCCAAGAGCGGATATCGTTTTCAGCAGAAGGCATCCAAGAAATCATCCCCGAATTCACTTGAATACCACTGGGAGTTTCAGGAGGTTGATTATCCAACCAAGGCATGGGGGGAACTAAGGCTGGGGTGGGATAAATCGCACTTTTAAAAACCTCATTAATGCCTTGACGATTATCGCGGAAAAACTTCATACTAAAAAAGATATTTCCTAAAGATAATTGGGGAGATCTTTGTCGAGAAATCGCCACCTGTCGTTGCAGTTCAGATATAGGCCATTCGTTGTCAATTCGATACAGAGCATTTCCGGTATAAACATGGCGCCGCTGGGGATTATGTTGTAACCACCAATCTAATAACACTGGATAACTTTGTTGAGGCGGATCAATTTTCCAATACAGTTGAGGGGATAAATAATCCATCCATCCTTGTTCTATCCATAATTTTACATCAGCGTAGAGAGAATCATATTGATCTAATCCTACCGTTCCGGGTGCTGCTCCAGGGCGATAAATTCCAAAGGGACTAATACCAAATTTGACATAAGGTTTTGTCGCTTTAATGCCATCATGAATGCGTTTAATCATCAAATTAACATTTTGACGTCGCCAATCTCCTAACCCTAACGTTCCGCCAGCAGCACGATAGGCATTATAGATTTGACTATCAGGAAATGGAATACCATCTTTAGGATAGGGATAGAAATAATCATCTAAATGGATGCCATCAACATCATACCGTTGTACCACATCCATAATTACATTAAAGGTTTGATCTTGAACTTCCCGCGCACCGGGTTCCATCCAAACTAAATCCCCATATTGATAGGCATATTGAGGAAATTTTGAAGCCATGTGATTCGGCGCAAAGGGAGCATTTCCTCTTAATCTTGCGCGATAGGGATTAAACCAAGCGTGTAATTCAATATTGCGTTTATGAGCTTCTTCAATGGCAAATTGTAGCGGATCATAATAGGGATTTGGGGGAGTTCCTTGAGATCCGGTTAACCACGCACTCCAAGGTTCTATACTGGAACTATACAACGCATCACCATTGGGACGAACTTGCAGAATTAACGCATTTAAGTTTAATTCTTGCATTCGATTTAAGATGGCAATGAGTTCAAATTTTTGTTGATCAACGGATAAATTAGATTTAGACGGCCAATCAATATTGGCAACGGTCGCGACCCAAACCCCACGAAATTCTCGTTGATGATAAATAGCACTGGTTGAATTAACGATTCCCTGAGCTAATAAATTATCCGATTGTTCCTGTCTCAATGTAGCGATATTAACCGAAGTGGAAAGTACCGGAAATTGAATTAAGGTTAATCCCAGAAAAACACAACAGACGGAGAAAGCGAAATAGCGTTGAAAACGGGTAATTTTTCCGAGTCTAAATCGTTGAATGTGATTGTGAAGGGAACGGGTGAAAGATTTTAATCGTTTGACACCCATAGACCAAAAACGAGTCTGTTGTTGAATGGAGTTCCAATTCATGCTTTGTGTTGGAGAAGATGACTAATATCAGTTATCAGTAAATAGTGATCAGTTACCAGTTATGAAATCGTTGACAGTGATCATTAATTAGTCAAGTCTTAATTTAACTTCTTTCACTGATAACTGATGACTGATGACTGATGACTGATTAATAGCTTAACGAATAAGGGGGACATCTGACAAGAGATGTTTAACTCCGTCAACAAAATCCTTCTCTTTCCTGAGTAAATGATGCTCCATTTTCGGTACAATACCTAAGTACAACTTCGTCAAGGAAACGAACAAAATGAGTGAGGTTAAAATTGGGATTATTGGGGGAAGTGGATTATATAAGATGGAGGCATTCACCGATGTGGAGGAACTACACCTCGATACTCCGTTTGGTCATCCTTCCGATGCGATTTTAGTGGGAACCTTAGAAGGAATGCGAGTCGCATTTTTAGCTCGACATGGACGAAACCATAATTTTTTACCGACAGAATTACCTTATCGTGCTAATATTTACGCGCTTAAAAGTTTAGGCGTTGAGTATATTATTTCCGCTTCGGCTGTGGGGTCTTTAAAAGAAGAGGTTAAACCCTTAGATTTAGTCGTTCCTGATCAATTTATTGATCGAACTTATCAACGAAATTCTACATTTTTTGGTGAAGGGGTTGTGGCTCATATCGGCTTCGGTCATCCCTTTTGTTCTCAACTCTCAAAAATTTTGGGACAAGCGATCACGAGTTTAAATTTACCCGATATTGATTATCATTTATCAGGAACCTATGTCTGCATGGAGGGGCCAGCCTTTTCTACAAAAGCTGAATCTAATTTATATCGCAGTTGGGGGGGCAGCATTATTGGGATGACGAATTTAACGGAAGCCAAATTAGCCAGAGAAGCAGAAATTGCTTATACTACTTTAGCTTTAGTTACCGATTATGATTGTTGGCATCCCGATCATGATCATGTCACCGTAGAAATGGTGATTCAAAATTTACATAAAAATGCGGTTAATGCTCAAACAGTCATTCAAGAAACCGTGCGAAGATTAAAGGATCATTTACCACCTTCTGAAGCTCATTCAGCGTTAAAATATGCCATCTTAACCCCCCTAAATCAAATTCCTCCAGACCGACTCCAACAGTTAGAACTATTCTTGAAAAAATATATCTAAACGTAGGGTGGGCTATGCCCACCTAAATTCTCTATAACTTAATAACAGAAGTGTCAAATTTAAAGGATCAATACCTGTTGACACTCCCCGCTCTGAAGAGACGGGGATTCTTAAGAGATTTTCACTCTTAAAGGCTGAGTCAAACAACCCCTACCCACTCCGGCAAAACCATTGTGGCTACTTTTCTTTCCGATATTGGCAGCGCCATTACAATCAGCATTAATCAAATGCCCTTGTTGAGAACAATACAATCCACGTTTAACCCGTTTTCCAGAAAATTGATATTTTTGGGACGGGTCAGGATTGTAGACGGGAATATGATCACCATCCAAGAAACTTGCCTTACTGGTGTAAGATTCTTCCTGTTCGTGATACTTCAATCCATATCGTTCACACAAGTTTTTGAGTTTTTGTCTCAAACTCCAATAGGGAATTTGAACAAAATTCTGATTGTTTTTAGCTCCGATATTGATTTCTTGTTTGATACCGGGATTAACGCCAATAATCACCGTTCCAATCTGGTGTTCAATACACCAATTAATAATGTATCGAGCCGATTTGTTCAAATAATCTCTAACAAAATTGTTGCGGTTGAGTGTCAATCTAGCTTGACGTTTTGTGGTTCCCTTGATTTTTTGCAGATCTTTGATACTCTGCAATCTTGCATTTTCCTTGTTGAACCATTGGTTAACTGTTTTAAGTGGTTTACCATCCAAAAGAAAGGATGCCCCAACGGTACTGACACAAGTAGCAAGATTATCAAGTCCCAAGTCAATTGCAATAGCGTGGTCAGGATTAATATCTTGAGGTTCGGGTTCTGCTTCTACAACATATTCAATTTCAAAGAATCGCGCATTGTATTTGGGCAGAATTCGCACCTCTTTCAATATCTTTCCGTTCAATCGCTCAGGAAATGGAAGACGGATAGAACCGAATTCCTTTCTAAATGCGTTAGACATAGGGACTTCAAACCCTCCGTTTTTTACCTTAATGCGTGGCATAATCAACGGAAAGTAACCTTCTTTTGGAAGGTATTTGGGCAAACGAATTTGCTCAAACCGATACAACCCTTGCTTTGCTGCTTTAATCAAGTTAAAAAAAGAACGGAACGACCGATCTACCACCTTCAGCGTTTGCTGTGCAATGTCGGTATTGAGAAGTTTGTAATTCTCATTCTCTTTGCATTGATGGTAGTTCGATTCATATCTCAAGTATCTCTGCTCAGAAAAATAGAACTGTCTAACCGAGTAAAGTCCTACATTGTAAAGGTTTTTACTCAATCTACACAGTTCTCTCAGAGCCAGGAACTCTTGCTTACTGAGGTCACGAATTTGACATTTTTGAGTCAGATACATCAATTAGTCCTCTGCCTACAGCTATTATATAGCGAAAGTAGATTTTGGTGTTGATAATCTAATAACTAGGCGGCTAAAGCCGCTAATCGGTTTTCCTCCTGGCTCTGAAGAGACCAGGTTTCCAACCTCTAGGAGGTCTTGATGATCGTTCATCCCCAACCCCAACTTATGACTCCCCAGGAATACCTAAAATGGGAAGAACAACAACCCCCTGGCTCTCCTGAATAAATAGTGTAAAATGTAGCGTAAGCTACGTTTTACACTCCGACTGAATATGGACTTTCAACTAGAGCGTGTGCTTCGACCTCCCGAATATTACGGTGTTCACTTGTCAAGAACAAGAAGGTTTTATTGTTCTTAAATTAGACTTATTAAACGAGGGGATTACTTGTCCACATTGTCAAAATTATACCGATCATATTCATCAAACTCGCTCGATGTTAATCCGAGATCTATCTATTTGTGGGCAGGGAGTTTATCTGCATCTACCCCGTCGCCAATTTTATTGTGCTGGATGTAAAAAATATCCAACAGAACCCTTAGAATTTGTAGAGAAAAGGAGGAATTACACCATTCGTTATAATGAGAGCCAAGGTCAAAGAGGTTTCTGTGGATATGTGGGGAGGATTTAAAAAAGTGATTCGGGAAGTTTTTCCTAATGCTTTAATTGTCATTGACCGATTTCATGTGATGAAGTTAGTCAACAGTTCTCTGAATCAACTTCGACTTAAATTAGAACTAAAAGGCTTAAAAAATCGGTGCTTACTGCTGAAAAATTATGTCGATTTAACCCCCGAAGAGAGAAGGGATCTGAAACTGTTGTTAAAAGCCTCCCCCTGTTTGAGCATCGCTTATGAATTAAAAGAGGAACTCCGAGATATTTATGAAAGCAGTACAACGGTTCTTAGGGGAATGAGAAGATTAAAGAAATGGCTCAATTCGGCTCTCATTGTTTTTGGAAAAACCGCCCAAACTCTTAAACACCATCTTCCCGATATTTGCCATTATTTTATTAATCGAACAACCAGTGGAGTTATGGAGGGATTAAACAACCGGATCAAATTAATTCTTCGTCAAAGCTATGGCTTCAAAAATTTTGAGATGATGCGCCAAAAGCTACTAGCTTGTCTTTTTATATAAGCCTTACTTATAACCATAAGTATAGGAGAGCCGGAATTTATTGACAGTTAAGCAGTTAATTGATATAATAATAATAAAAATTCACTACCCTTGCACGGATAATCATGTTAGCTACCTCCCCCACCTACACGATTACTTGGGAAAAGTTGCCGGATGATTTTGTGCTACCCGATGACCCTGTGGATAATATTAATCAACCCGCCCTTGCTGCCGCCTTAACTGAAGGTTTACAACTTGCCGGAAAACTACCAGAAACCGCCCTTACTCCCACTAACTATGGGATTTGTGCTACGATTAATGGTAAATTAGCGATAAAAGCTCCAGATTGGGCTTATATTCACCCCATTACGGTTAGTCGAGAAGAAGTTTTTCGCAGTTATACCCCCCATTTACAGGGGAATATTCCAGCCCTAGTGTTAGAGTTTTTATCCGATACTGACGGAGGAGAATATTCCGTTAAAGAAACCTATCCCCCAGGGAAATTCTTCTTCTATGAACAGGTTTTGAAAGTACCCAATTATGGAATTTTTGACCTCAAAACCGGAATTTTAGAACTCTACCGTTTCGGGGATAACCAACGCTATCGGCTGGAGTCTGCTAATGAACAAGGCTGGTTTTGGATACCGGAAATGCAGTTGTTTTTGGGGGTATGGGAAGGAAACCGCCAAAACCGTCAAGGCTATTGGCTGCGTTGGTGGGATGAGCAGGGAAATTTACTATTGTGGGGCGCTGAACGAGTTGAGGAAGAACGTCAACGGGCTGATCAGGAGCGTCAACGGGCTGAGAAATTAATCGCCCAACTTCGCGCTGCTGGTATTGAGCCTGTGGAATAATCAGTTATCAAGTATCCGCATTATCAGTTAGTCATACAATCATTAGAGTTTATAGAATATTAACTTTTAGAGGGGGTAACTCGTCGATTTCTGAGTCTGTGTTTATCATCTTCTAGGGTATATTCTTCTAAATCATCATCTTGAGTTGAAAGGGAGTCTAATTTATCTTGAATTCCTTGGAGGGTTGCTTCGGTGACTTGAAAAGAATCTTGAAGATCATAAACAATATCCTGAGCTTCCGCAATACGAGCATAAAAGTCAGGGATAAAATCATCTTTTAACGCATCTAACTGTTGAGAACATCTGCGACTGTCTTGGGTGACTTTAAAAAATAAAATTAAAATGCTAAAAACACTAGCAGTGGGAACAAGAACAGCCAATAAAATCCAAGCTGTTAATAAAGGATTAACCCGTCTGAGACTTCGAGAAACTTCATTTTCAATTAACTCTCGGATAAAAATGCGATCGCTAAGTTGAGAGGCTTTTAAGGTAAAACTTTTCTCTATTAAAGGTCTAAATTCATGAGATTTAAAATCACAAAAATAAACAGAAAACAAGCTTAAATAAGAAGAGAAAAAACTAAGAAAAACTTGGAATATATTCATGGAAATTCAATAATTAAGAGTCAAAATTTAACTGTTGGAATTTTTCATCCTGTCGAATGAGATCAAAATCTGTTTCCCGTTTAACCAATTTTTTACAAACATCAGGATTTAACCGAATTGCTCGTTTTAAATTTTCCAGGGCCAACTCAACTTTTCCTTGAAGAGCATAACAACGAGCTTTATTATACCAAATTCGATAAAAATCAGGACGAATTTTTGCCGCTTGATTATAGGAAGAAATAGCTTCATCATACTTTTTAACTTTAGCTAAAGCAAAGCCACAATTATTCCACGCATCCATATAATTTTGTTTTAATTCAATTGCTCGTTGATAGGATAAAATTGCGGCATCATAATGATTGAGCTTTCCTAAAGCTACCCCACGATTATTCCACGCATCGGCATAATGACCTCGTAATTGAATAGCCCTTTCATAAGATACAATCGCTTCATGATACCGTTGTAATCGGGTTAAAGCAACACCTCGATTATTCCAAACCTCAGCTAAATCAGGTTTAAGTTTTAAGGCTTCATCATAATGTTGAATTGCTGTTTCTAAATGACCCTCTAAAAATAACTTATCTCCTTGTTTAGCCATAAAAACCGCTTGTTTGAGTTGTTCCTCACTGGTAGAAACAAGAGATTCTGCGGGGCAAGCTTTCCCTTCTAAAGCTAGTGTTTCCGGTTGAGATATGACTGAAGATTGAGGAGCAACTTTATCAATAGTAAAGGTTTGATTATTTTCTGATTCTGGGGAAGAAGAAAACTGAACCGGGATTAAAATTTCCGTCGCAGGATGGGTTGAAATCTCAGTTTGAGATGGAATAGAAATTCCATTACTTTCAGGTAAAGATTCAGTTTGAATCTTAGTCGGAACTCCCGTATTTTGAGGCTGTTCAACCCAGACTGCTTCAATCACAGGTAAGGGAGTTTGAGTTGTTAGAGTTTGTAATGTTTCATGGGCTAAATCATTTTTATGTTGCAATTGATATAAAATTTGTCTGGCTTCCGTTAGAACCCGCTCCATTTCCGTGAGGGTATCCACTTTTAAACTTTCAATCTCTTGTTCTGCGGATGCTGTTTGTTGGGCTAATTTTTTCAACAAAAACCACACCCCACAGGCAGCAATGGTATTCAAAAGAAGTAACAACAGTAAAACCAAACTTAATAATGATAGATGACGACGAAACGTATTATCAACTTGAGTTTCAACTAAATCTTGAATATCTTGTTCCTGTACAGAAGATTCGGATATAGGAGGGGTTTGAGCCAGGGGAAAAGCCCAGGACTCAGCCGATAAAAAGGTAAAAAAAAGTAAAATAGTCGCAGTAGCGATCCGACTGCGTTGAGCAAAGGTCTGGGGTGTCAGCATCGCCTGTGTCCAAAATAGACAAAAGGTGAAGGCGATCGCAAATGTATTTTTGTTTTTCATAACATCTAAGCGTGAATCGAGGAAATCCAAATGGGAGACCCCCAGGATCAAATCATCGAAGAACAGGAAGAATTAAGAAATACTATCATGTCTGAGTGGATTCCCCAGAGGATCTTGATTGTTAATGGACTGTCTTCTTAAATCAGGTAAACTCATATTAGAGTCAATGAATTGGTTAATACCCCAAGGAGAACACCGGACGTGTCAATCGAAATTGGTCAAAGAGTCAAGGTTCGCCGAATCAGAGAGCGAGTCCCTAATGATGTTGTCGATCAGTTAAAGCAAAATCCCTTTGGAACCGTCAAAGAATTTAAAATGGTTGACGGGAGTGGAGTCGGTTTTATTGTTCAACTCGATAACAAAACATCAACCTGGTTCTTTGAAGATGAGCTAGAAGTTTCTCGCTGATCTGCCCCCCACTGCGGGACAGAATAATTCTCAGGGGATGATCTGCATCCTGTAGCATTAGGCTGTTGTAGATCATCCTCTTAAAGCTTTTGTCATCTATCCGTCGTTTGGTCTAGTTAATTTTCAAAAAACTTGCGATAGGATCAAGGGCGATCCCATGATCAAGTTTCCCTGAGCGAGATTAGGAAATCATAAATGGCCCTGACATTAACATTTTTGGGCAAAGGTGGTACAGGTCGGACAATATTGGCGATCGCTGCGGCTAAACAATTGGCAGCCAGTGGTCAGCGAGTGTTGTTCGTCGAACAAGATAATAGTCCCGCCTGTCACCTGTTGCTAGAAACGGAAGTCGGTTGTGATCCAACACCGATCACGACGAACTTAAAAGCCGTTCAACTGAAAAGTGCAGTATTACTCGAACGCAGTTGGGAAGAGATTAAAAAGCTAGAAAGCCAATATGTTCGGACTCCCTTTTTTAGGAACGTTTATGGTCAGGAATTGGGGGTTTTACCGGGGATGGACAGTGCCCTAGCTTTAAATGCGATTCGGGAATATGACGGAAGTGGCGATTATGATGTGATCATTTATGACGGGTTAGCCAGTCAAGACACCCTGAGAATGTTGGGAATGCCAGAAATTTTAAGCTGGTATCTTCGCCGTTTTCGGAATGTGTTTATGGAGTCAGACTTAGGCAAAACCTTATCTCCTTTTGTGCAACCCATCGCCAGTAGTATTCTCAATATTGATATTTCTGGGGATACCTTTGCTCAACCGACTCAAGAAATGAATAATATCTTGGATCAAGGGAAAGCGGCGGTATCTGATCCCAACCGAGTGGCGGCTTATTTAGTGACGACCCAAGATGAAGTTGCGATCGCAACAGCCCGATATTTATGGGGAAGTGCTCAACAGGTGGGGTTAACCGTTGGGGGGGTACTGTTAAATCAAAGCTTACTCACCGGATCAATTACAGAAGCCTTTGATCCCTTAGTCGTGAGTCTGATTCCCCAATCTCACAGTCCAAACTGGCAACCCATCATCGACGCTTTACCCGATTTCACCCAGGCGCAACTCGCTCCCAAACCGATTAATATTGATGTGAATGAGCGCAAGGTGAGCTTGTTCTTACCCAGTTTTGATAAAAAACAAGTCAAGCTCACACAATACGGCCCAGAAGTCACGATAGAAGCCGGAGATCAACGGCGAAATATCTTCCTCCCCCCTGCCTTAACTGGAAAACCTGTTACCGGGGCTAAATTCCAAAACGGTTATTTAACGATTAGTTTTTAATTGAGGTTGACGGTTGACAATGAATTGTTAATCGTCAACCCAAATTAAAAGGTTTTGAGTTTACAAGAATAGAATTAAGTTTTGTGATTGAAATTATTAATAAGGATCAGATAAAGAAGATTTAGGGGAAGATTCGACTTGAGAATCAAGGGTTTGATTATTTAAGGTAACTTTTTCGTTAATCGTAACAACTATTCCGAGAAATAAAAGACTGCTAATCACCGCTAAAAGGGGTAATCCTTTTGTTAAACTTAAATCCCGTCGAATCCGGGCAAAAGGATGACTTTGCCGTCGCAGCATTTGGGCAACCGCACACTGCTGAAGACAAAAGGGATCTCTGACATAATGACCACTTCTGCTCATCACAAAATGGGTATGGCAGTGAGGACAGGTAAAGAGTCCACCTAACATTCCTACTGAGGGCAAAATGCTAGTATGATGGCAAATGGGGCAAGTAACAGAATGAGCATTAAAGGTATCTGCGTTCATAACAACTGGACTCAAACGTAGAAAACTAAGGGTTCATTGAAACTGGAGAAAATTGCAACAGCTTGGGCAGTAGGATGTGTTTCTGCTTTCTATTACTTCTAGTCTACCTCTAAGGAGAGAGAGTGTATCGTTGAGAAACGTTAACATTTGTAGAGAAGAACTTCTCCAGCAAGAGGTTAGCATCGCTCAACCACTTCTGGGTGCTCATTCAGTCTTAGCTTAGATCAAGGATAGATAGGATTGACCTCATCGGGAGTCAGCATCCCCATCTCTATTTTCCCTTCTCAGAAACCAGGAAAATCCTCGAATATTCTAGCTTTTGACTGTGATTTTCTGTCTTCTAGTGCTGCCAATTCTTACCGATTAATCAGTAAGGTCTCTGACCAAATTTGTAATTTTTGTAATTCTGTAACATGGGTAAGATTATATTGCAATGGGGTAATGGTGATGAAACCTTGACGCAAGGCATGAACATCAGTGATAAACTCATCGAATTCAGAGGGTGTATTTAACAGTTCCACATCTTCCATTAATTCTCCGGTAAGCCAATAATAGGTTTTTCCTCTAGGGTCAAGGCGTTTTTCCAAAATATCCACATAACGACGAATCCCTTGACGAGTAATCATCACTCCTTGAATCTCTTGGGATGAAACACCCGGAACATTAACATTAAGTAACATTGGTTCTGGTAAAGGATTTTTTTCTAAAGCTTGAATTAACGTTTGAGCAAATTCAACGGCTCCTTGAAACTCGCGTGAAGTATAACTTCCTAAACTAAAAGCTATACTGGGAATACCCTGAATTAACCCTTCCATCGCTGCCGAAACGGTACCTGAGTAAAGAATATCTGTTGCGACATTAGGCCCATGATTAATTCCCGCTAACACCAAATCGGGAGGGCTCTCTAAAATACCAAATAGTCCCACTTTCACCGAGTCGGCGGGAGTTCCCGAACAAGCCCAAGCGGTCACAGAAGGTGCAAAAATATCCTTGACCTGTTCAACCCGAATCGGATGATGTAACGTTAAACCATGACCTGTTGCCGATCGTTCCTGATCAGGACAAACCACCGTCACTTCATGACCAATTTGGGCTAAACCATTGGCTAAACTACGGATTCCTTGGGCAAAAACCCCATCATCATTACTAATTAACAGTTTCATAAGACTTCAGGAAAAAGGGGAAACAAACATGAGGTTACTCAACAGAGGAAACGCAATTCTAGGGAATTGATTCCTCCGTGAAATCGGGGACTATAACCCAGAGGAATAACTATCTTTTGTATAATTATTATTTTGCATCTCAAACGTTAAACAATAGTTTGGGATAAACGGTAAAATTCTAATTGCTTCATCTCTAAAAGTCAGTTGAACGGATTTCCTATACACCTTGCACCCATCTAGGTTTACATGATTTTATACTAACCTATAGCTAATACAGTTCTCAAGATTGCTTGAGCTTAAAAAATGTCTGTGTTTTTTGTTAATGACAATGGCGCTGCGATTATCAATATTGGGGGATTAAACCCACCGAGTCGGGAATCTGTGACTCAAGGGATTATTGTACCTCCTATCATCGTTAATCCGATTTTGGGAGATGCCTATTTTGACTCGACAACACTGATGATTCCACCTTTAGTAACTTCCAGTGGAGAATTATTATCGGGGACATCGGGTCATGATGTGTTAACGGGAAAAGAGGGAAATGATACTTTGCAAGGATTACAAGGGAATGATCTTCTCCAGAGTCAAGGCGGGAATGATTTTCTATTCGGAGGACAGGGGAATGATAAATTGATAGGTGGCGAAGGGAATGATGTGTTAAGTGGCGACCTAGGACAAGATTTGCTAACGGGAAATTCAGGAAATGATATTTTTATTCTTCCGGTGAGTGCGGCGGTGAACAATATTAATACTGTCGATATTATTACAGATTTTATTGTCGGTGAAGATCAAATTGGTTTAACGGATGGGTTGAGTCAAACTAATATTATTCTCACTTCTACTATTCTCAGTGGAACCCCTGGAACTTTAATTACTGTGGCTCAGTCTAATCAATTGCTGGGATTTATTGCTCATGTATTCCCTGGGGGGTTAACTCATCAATTTATTCAAGTTGATTAGCAGGATAGAATCTATTTTTCAAAATCAGCTGTTTTTTAAACTTGATTCGGGCAACTATTTTCTCCCTAGCTCTGTAATAATCCTCTCGATTTCTTCCCTTTTACTGGTTTTCATTGTTTAAATCTTATCAGACTCATTTTATAATTAAAGTCCTGAATTCGCTTGACAGTTAAGGATATTTTAATTAGGTTTGAGTTAGATTTTGCATTTTCTACAAAAAAAGAGAGTAAAAATAAATGGCTACTTTTCAAGGAACAGATTTAGGCGACGTTCTTCAAATTGGTGCTTTCCCATTGGTTAGCATCACTAAAGATGGTCAAATTCTGAATCCCCTGATTATGGTTCAAGAATCTGATTTAGCCGGAAATGATACCATCTTGTTATTGAATGGGGCTGATAAAGCCGATGGTGGAGCCGGAAATGATACCATTGATGCCGGAGCCGGAGATGATAATCCCATTAATGGTGGAGATGGGAACGATAGTATTACCCTAGGAGATGGAAATGATAACGCCATTGGGGGTTTAGGAGATGATACTATCCTCGGTGGTAAAGGGAACGATATTGCTGATGGTGGAAAAGGAAACGATTATATCGATTTAGGAGAGGGAGATGATAACGCCATTGGTGGTGAAGGAAATGATATTTTTGTTGGCGGTTTAGGTACGAATAATCTTGATGGGGGAGATGGGAATGATACCCTTTCCTATTTAAACGTTACCCCCACTTCTCCGGCGGGAGCGGCTCGAATTACAGCTAATTTAACAACAAAAGGTGAAGTTTTAGATGCTGCTTTTGTTGCCATTGCTACTGATAATATTACTGGGCCGATTGAAAATATTATTGGTGCTCCAGGTATTCCTAATGATTTAACAGGAGCCGGAGGCGATAATATTTTAATTGGGGGGGCTGCCAGTGATAATTTAGTTGGAGCCGGGGGGAAAGATACCCTGCAAGGGGGTTTAGGCGATGATTTCTACACCGTTACAACGACAGGAAATGGCACTCAAATTCAAGATACTGGAGGCAGTGCAGACAGTCTTTTTATTCCGGGTGTCACCCTGTTACTTTCGGGGCCGAGTACAACCGGTTATGGTTTAGAACGACAAGGAAAAAACCTAGCTATTGACTTAAATATTGATGGCAAAATTGATTTGACTCAAGATTTATTAATTGTTGATTTTTATGCCGATACAACAGCAAAAACCGCAGGAATTGGGTTTATTGAAAATGTTGTTAATCTGAAAGGGGAAGATATTCTCAACGCCAATATTCCCAATACTGCACCCCCTCCAACCTCTAATGTTACCTGGACAACACCAACGGCCTCTGTGAGTGATCCTGGGCCAGATGTTCCAGCACCAGGGGGTGGGAATACCGTGTTTGTTGACCAAGGAATTACATCCTATGTGTTTACTAACGCCTCCGATAATGTTTTTGTCCCCGCAACGGCTGCTAACCTTTATATTCAAGCCTTGAATGGAAATGATTTCGTTGTAGGAAGCGCATCAGCCGACAATATTAATGGCAATTTAGGGGCTGATATTATTTTAGCCGGTGGCGGGAATGATGGCGATCGCACTGTAACCATTCCAGCCAATACCATTCGCACAGCCATTCGCGGTGGAAAAGGGTCGGATAACCTCGATGGTCAAGAGGGAGATGACTTACTCAATGGTAACTTGGACAATGACACCGTATTGGGAGGTGTGGGAAATGATATTGTCCGAGGGGGCAAAGGTGCAGACGTCTTAGATGGTGGTGCAGGTACAGATTACTTGATTGGCGATGCAGATCAAGATAAACTCACCGGAGGGGCAGATGCGGATATCTTCGTGTTACCCGGAGCGTCCGTCGCTGCAACCAGCTTAAATCAAGCTGATTTAATCACTGATTTTCTCACGGGAACCGATAAAATTATGTTACCCGCCGGGATAACCTTTGCCCAACTGACATTAACGGCTGTTACCGTACAAGTTGATGGAAGTACAGCACTACCCTCTACAGCCATTCAATCAGGAACCACCTATTATGGATTGGTACAAGGGATAACCCCGGTTCAACTCACCGCAGCTAACTTTATTGCGGATGATCCCAATATTACAGTTTTAGGATAGATATTAGATCACAAACCGGGTTTGTTAATTGCCCTGACTGTTAATAGCTTTTGCTATTGCAGAAACCCGGTTTCTTGAATTTCTTGATACCAGCAAAACCATTGACTGCTAGAATGAAGTCAGGAGCTCCTTATCCCCAGACTTAACTATGAGTCACTGTCTTAATCCCAATTGCTTACAACCTAATCCCAACACTACAATTTTTTGTCAAAAGTGCGGTTCTAAATTAGTGTTACAAGAACGATATTTTGCTTTAAAAATATTAGGACAAGGGAGTTTTGATCTAACGTTTCAAGCATTTGATACAGAAAAACCCTCTCAACCCTATTGTGTAATCAAACAATCTTTTTCGCAAGTTCAAGACCCGAATGCTCAAGAAAAATCTGAGGAACTCTTTAAACAAGAAGCAATTCGATTAAAGCACTTAGGAAAACATCAGCAAATTCCTGAATTATTAGATTATTTTATTCAAGATCATCATCAATATTTAGTTCAAGAATATATTGCCGGACAAAACTTAGCCCAAAACTTAGCGCGACATGGAGCATTTTCAGAAACTAAAATCATGAATTTGTTAGCGCATTTATTACCCCTTGTAGGATTTATCCCTCTTCTGTCACTCTCCGAAATCAACAAGTAATAAAAAGTAGAGTTATCCATTGGGAAAATAAGATTGAAATTGATTAATATTCTCAATTAATTTATGAAAACCCACTAATAAATGGCGGTCGGGAAAAATATCTAGCCACGGGACAATCAACCACAATATAATAGTAGGCTGAATTATTAAACGCAGATTATTTAAAACATTTTTCCATCCCTCTTTGTGATTCCATTGTTGATGAGTTGAGCAATCGGTGGTGTTTTTTTTGCTCTCAGATTCTCGGGGACTGCCTTGACTTAAAGACCGGAAAACTTCGGAGTTGAAACTAATCATTAAATACACACAGAAAATGATTTCCCACCATTTTTCTATATCGGGAAAATCCGTCAACCGATAATCAGTCCAACCCAGTTCTTGTTTAGGAATGAAAAATCAATAAATGGATTAATGAGTGAGTTGAGGTACGGCTCGATAGTTCCATTTGGGTAAATATTCATCAAAAACAATTTTCAGAGTTTTTTTGAAATGATCAGTTACCTTCCGACCCGTTTGATAGACCTGATCAACGACATTAACAACGACAGATAGCCCTGTATTAGTACGAGTTTTTTCCATGAGAGTTTTGACCAAACCAAGACTGGTAAAAATCACTCCTTGACAAGCTCGAGTTAGATGAGGAAAAAGTCGATGTTCAATGGGATTATATTTAGATGTATAGGGAGGGTAATGAGCAATTCTGATCTCAATTCCAATTTCATCCACTAACTTTTGTAAATCTTGTTTAAAAATATAATGATTAGCATTATTACTGCCACCCCCATCACACTTAGCTAAAATCGAATTGGCATGAGGATAGAGAGCTTTTCCATAATGATTCCACCAATGTTTAAGAGCATTACAAGCAAATTCACTGGTATCTTTACTGTTACCTAATGTTACATATCCTCGGTTTTTTTGAGTATCGTAAATGCCATGGGGAATGACTTTTCCATGACCTAAGCTCCAAAAATCATGATCCCAAGTAGTAACAGGCTCAGTTGTATACAGAGTACCTGGACGATATAAATTCCCTAAAACTTCTTTCTTTTTAGTGTCAAAACTAATAATAGGATTACCGGCTTCTCTATACAGGGTATCGAGTCTAGCAATATTTTCAAATTGAGCATTTCGGTCTTTATTAATTCCTGTAGTTTGCTTTTTTTGTGCTTTTCGCTTGACATACCCATGCTTTTTTAAGAGTTTCTTTACGGTGGGAGGACTGATATTAAATCCGGCTTCCTTAAGTCCCAAAGCAATTTCTTTGTGGGTTAAATTAGTCCATTTAATTGACTCGTTCATAGGATCTCCGGCTGTGCGGGACTTTAACACTTCTAAAAAGGCTTCATCTATTCCAATTTGGGTGGAAAAAATACTTTTTCTTCCTCCTCCTTTTTTTCTAATTCTTACATCATTAATAGTCTGTTCATCCAGTTCTTTTAACTCTTTTATTCCTCGGACGATTGTGTTTCGAGTACAACCCAACAGTTTGATGATATAACTAATTCCTCCCCATCCCAGTTTTTGAGCCTCTATCGCTGCATATCTTCTTTTATCCTTTTCTGATAAAGAGTTATAAAACTTTTTCATTTCTTCCTCAATTGAACTAGAATAAAACATAGGTTTTAAGTTAAGTTGTGTAGTTTAATCGAAAAATCCGTTGCCCGGTTCTCTCAATTTTTGTAAAATCTGCCATCAGTGCCTATACTTCATTATACCTGAAGCCCATCAAGTTATTACTTTTTCATTCCTTACATTGTCGAAATCCATATTCCACCCATGTTCTTAACCCGTATAAATTACCTAATGTCTTTTTCATCTGGCTTCTCTTCTCTGTTAAATTTGTCATGACAAACGAAGTTGATGTTTCTGGCATCGTTTCTGGATCTGTGGTAATTTCCCAATAGGTTCTTGTACTTCTTTTCCCAAATATGATTTCTCTAATATATCTGGTTTCTGATTCTTGATTGCTAAAAATCCTCTCAAATTTACACCATTTGTTGGCTCTAACTTTCTGCTCGCTTGACATCCAGACTCCATGATTACTTCTTATTGCTAGTACCCAAGGAATTTGAAATTGATCTAATGTACTGATAAACGAACTACTTTCACCATAAAGGCTATCTGCTAATACCAATTCAATCTGAAATCCCCAATCAACCAATTCTGTTAGAATTTCTGATGCGATTTCAATCTTAGTTTTGTAGACATCTCCTTCTTTTAATGTTCCTTTGGGTTTAAATACTCTAAACACTAAAGGAAAGGTTATATTTTTATAAACACCGTAAGCATTAACTGATACTATTCCCCGATCTGTTTTGCCCACACTTCCCAAGTATTGTCTAGCTATATAGTCGGTTTTTTTTCCCTTTCTCCTATCTCCTGTCTCATCAATTATTACTATAATCTTCTCTCCTTTCAATGCTTTTAGAGTTCGGGCTAATCTTCTTTCCTTTAATTCCCTTGCTGACCAAGGCGAATTGGCTAAGAAATGATGCAGTGATTGTGGCGACCTAATTCCTACTATTTTAGCAATTTCCGGTAAAGATTTTCTCGGAATTGGTGAGATAATTCCTAGATGTAAGTATTTAAAACATTCGTAACTTCTCACTTCTGGGAATAGGTCTTTATAACCTTGACAATATTCATCAATCACTGAAACTGTTGGTTGTGCATCTCGGGCTAAATGTTTGATCATCTGTAATTCTACATCCATTACCCTATCCCCCTTCTAGCTACCCATCTGGTTTATTTTCTAATTTTACTCCTCGGAGACTGACAGAAGAGGGTTATTCATAAACATAATTGTATTCATCAAGATATTAAACCGGAAAATATTATTAAAAGACAGGGGGAGCATAAATTATTTTTAGTCGATTTTGGAGTTTCCAAAGCGATTACCCGCACGCCGTTATCAGTAACAGGAACTGTTATCGGTTCTTCAGGATATATCGCCCCAGAACAAGCGTTGGGAAAACCGACTTTTGCCAGTGATTTGTATAGTTTAGGAGTAACTTGTGTTCATTTATTAACCAATGTTGAAGCCTTTGATTTATTTGATGTTTTTAAAGGCAGATGGGTATGGCGAGATTATTTAACAGTTCCCGTCCATGATTCTTTGGGTCAGGTATTAGATAAACTCTTACAACAGGCAACGGATAACCGCTTTCAAACGGCTCAAGACGTCTTAAATCATCTACCCTTAAAAGCCAAACCGATATCACAACCGATATTACAACGGGTAGCAGAACCAGATATAGAATTAAAGTCAGCTAGAGGAATTAATTATTATCATTTAGAACAACTTTTAAAAGCCAAAAATTGGAAAGAAGCTGACGAAGAAACGGCTCATAAAATGTGTGAAGTGATGGGCAGAACAGAGGAAGGATGGTTAGAGGAAGAAGATAAGCTGTTGTGTATTTAAACTGTGATTATAGCATTACCTTTGTTTTTAAGTTTACGTCCCCATTTAATAGATAACTGTCCTTCATTTAAAAGCTGATGTAATAAACACTCTAGCTCATCAACTGATTTAAAGAGTCGATGAGCTATATATTCTTTAGCTGAATGCCAGACTAATTCAATTAAATTATAATCTGGACTATATGCTGGAAGAAATTCTAAATAGACATTCGGCATTTCTGCTTTAATTTTTTCTAGGTACTCTTCTTTTTTGTGAAAACTTGCATTGTCAAGAATAATCAGGATCTTAGCTCCTTTTTCTACAAATTCTTCTGCTTGATTTCCCGCTAATACCCATTCATAAATTAGCTCTTGATAAAAACTTTTTAACACTTGATAAAAATTATCTGCATTTCCTTTATCCAGAAATTCTACAAATCTTTTTTTATCCGAGTACCTCAATCCTCCCATCACATTAACTCTTCCTTTCCTCCTGTCTCCTCTAATCTGTTTCCTCTTCCCTTTTTTACACCAATTCTTTCTTTTTATCACTCTTAAATTAAATCCACTTTCATCCCAAAACCATACCTGTAATTGTTCTGGACTTTCTTTTGCTATTTTCAAATATTCTTCTATTTTATCTTTAAATAATTTTCTTTTTTCTGGATCTCTTTTCTCTTCTAAGCTATACTTTGCCCACAAATAAACATACTTTTTTTCCTTTAATATCTTTCTCACTTGTGAACTACTTAATTTGATTCCTGTGATTTGTTCTAAATAAGTTGCCAATCTTTCTCCTGTCCATCTCCCAAATTCATATCCTAATTCTTCCGGTTCTTTTTCTACTGTTTCTAATAATATCTCTATATATTTGTCTGTGGCTTTTCTATAATTTCCTTTCATTCTTTCATCTTTTAGGCTTTCTAATTTGTCAGGGTCTCCATGTACACACCAATAACATACTTTGTTTAATGAGCAGCCCAAAAACTTGGCAATTTCACTTTGCTTTTTACCATCATTTAGCAATAATAAAATCAAGATTCTTTCTCGGATTTGTCCATTTTCTTCCTCTTTCAATCTTTTCTGTAGTTTCTCTACTTGCTTTTCATTTAAATGATTTTTAGCAGGCATCTTTTGATTGATTTTTCTAAACTTGGTTTTTCATTATACCCTATTTAGATGCTTAACAGCTTAAGCCGTTTAAAAGATATTCAAGAAATTAATTTCTTTATTTCTCAATCGTTTGTTAGAGTTTTGACTCAATCTTTTACCGCTATTATTTCGTTGAGTTTAATGCTATTTTATAGTTATAAATTAACTTTATTAATCATATTTATCACCTTATTGAGTGCGACATCATCTTTAGTTTTTTTGATGTCTTTAAGAAAAAAAATTAAAGATATTATGGTATTAGAAGGAGAAACTCATGGGGTTTTAATTGAAAGTTTCAAAGGCGCAATTACCTTAAAAACAACGACAGCCGAACCTCAATTCTGGGAAGATTTACAAACTCGTTTTGGCAGATTAGCCAATTTAGAATTTAAAATCGGACAAATTGGAGTAACAAATTTTAATTTCTCTGAGATTATTTCTAGTATTGGAGGGATAGTTTTATTGTGGTTTGGAAGTACCTTAGTTATTAATAAAGAATTAACCATCGGACAACTTTTAGCCTTTAACAGTATGAGTGTTAATTTTACTGTTTTTATTAAAACAGTAGTAGGTTTACTGACTGAACTTGTTAGAATAAGAATTATTATTCAACGAATTTTTTCAGTAATTGATTATCCTTCAGAAATTGATAATGATGTTCAAAAAGAATGGGTAACATTTAAAAATAATGATATAATTTACTGTGAAAATATATTATATCATCATGCAGGAAGATTAGATTTATTTCAAGATTTTAATGTCGATATTAAAGGAGGAAAAGTCACAGCAATTATTGGGGAATCCGGTTGTGGAAAAAGTACCTTGGTAAAACTTCTAGCGGGATTATACGAATTGCAGGGAGGAACAATTAGAGTCGGGGCTTATAATTTACAAAATTTAAGTTTAGAATGTATTAGAAAACAAGTGATTTTAGTGCCCCAAGAAGCTCAGTTTTGGAGTCGGAGTATTATTGAAAATTTTAGAATTGGATCACCTCATGTTACTTTTGAAGAAATTGTCAAAGCGTGTCAATTTGCCCAAGCCGATAATTTTATTGATCAACTTCCTGATAAATATTTTACAATCTTAGGGGAATTTGGGGCTAATTTATCCGGCGGTCAGCGTCAAAGATTAGCAATAGCTAGAGCGATTGTAAATGATCCCCCTATCTTAATTTTAGATGAATCAACATCAGGATTAGATCCGATTAGTGAAGAAAATTTATTAAATGAATTATTAACTTATCGTCAAGGGAAAACCACAATTTTAATTAGTCATCGTCCTAGCGTGAATCGGAGAGCAGATGAGATTATTTATTTAGAAGAAAGTCAATTAAAATTACAAGGAAACTTAAATAAGCTCCTACAACTTGATGGACAACACTTAAATTTTTTAAGATTAAAATAGATTGTAATCATTTAAAACTGATATGAAACAGCCAGAAGTATTATCCCTGTTCCCTGTTCCCTGTTTCCTGTTCCCTTATTGTGTATATTAATATTTTTAAATTGATTTGAGATTTAATTAACTATAAAATTTATTCTCCCCTCGCCTTGCAGGAGAGGGGTTAGGGGATGGGTAAAACAAATTTATTGCTGATATAACTGCATAACTTCCTCTAACGACATTCGGGACTGTGCCCCTAATGTTAAGGGTGAAAGATGACCTTGATTAAGATGGTCTGAAGCCGCACAAGCAATCATCGCGGCGTTATCGGTACAATATTTTAAAGGGGGAAATAAAACCCGCAAATTGTGAAGTTTAGCCGCCTCTTGCAGATAGTTTCTTAACCCACTATTCGCCGCCACACCACCCCCAACTGCAATCGTATCTAATCCAAAATCTACCGCACAAGCGATCGCCCGTTTTGTTAAACTTTTAGCAACAGTCTCTTGAAAACTTGCTGCAATATCGGCAACGGGTAACGGTTGATTGTCCTGTTTTAACGCTTGCACTAACCTTAACACCGCCGTTTTTAATCCGCTAAAACTCGAATGATAGGGATGATAACCCCCATTGGGTAGAGAAATTTTGCCTTCGGGTAATGTAAAGGCTTTGGGGTTGCCTTGGCTGGCTAATTGATCAATAATAGGCCCGCCAGGATATCCTAAATTTAATAACCGGGCAACTTTATCAAAGGCTTCTCCGGCCGCATCATCTACAGTGTGTCCCAAGGTGTGATAAACGCCACAGTCTTTAACGTGAATTAAACTGGTATGACCTCCCGATACTAATAAACATAAAAAGGGCGGTTGGAGAGTGGTTTCGGTTAAATAGCTGGCGTAGATATGTCCTTCGAGGTGATGAATGCCCAGAAAAGGTTTATTCTGTACCAAGGCTAAAGTTTTAGCAGCCGTAATTCCGGTTAATAGAGCCCCTACCAGTCCAGGGGCACAGGTTGCTGCAACGCCATCAATCGCTGACCAGTCTAACCCTGCGGTTTCTAAGGCTTGGTCAAGAACAGAATTAACCATTTCTAAATGATGGCGAGAGGCGACTTCGGGTACAACTCCCCCATAAGGGTGATGAATGGCAATTTGAGATGCCACAACATTACTCAAAACTTTACGATTCTTTACAATTGCGACCCCGGTTTCGTCACAACTTGTTTCAATTGCTAAAACTGTTGCCATTGACTGATAAATTTTATGAAATGATTGGAGCTTCTATTGAGTAGCTTAATCATTACAGATCTTTTTGGGTACAGTGAACAACTGAACCTAATAGTCCCCATTCTTCTGCGTGGGTTTTGACCTCGCTACGAGGGATAACAAACGCTTTGTCCTCCCTACGTCAAGGGGATGTTTTTTACAACCCCCCTGGACTCAAAGGATAAAAAACGTATTGTTTTGTAACAAAAGGAAACACTTCTATGCGTCGATTGTTGGCTGCTATTCTAGCCCTGGGCTTGTGGATGAGCGTTGTTCCCGCAGCTTCAGCTTATAATCTCGTTCCTTGTTCTGAATCTTCGGTGTTTCAGCAACGGGCCAAAACTGCTCTCTCTTCTTCTGCTGACCCTGCACGAGTGAAAGCACGCTTTGAGCGTTATTCACAAGAACTGTGTGGTAAAGAAGACGGCTTACCCCATTTAATCGCTGATGGAAGCCTAGCTCATGCGGGAGACTTCGTAATTCCGAGCATTCTGTTCCTGTATATTGCAGGGTGGATTGGTTGGGTTGGTCGGGCGTATTTACAATATGCTAAAAAGAGCGACAGTCCCACAGAAAAAGAAATTATCATCGATGTTCCTGTGGCCCTGACCTATATGCTCAGTGGCTTCCTGTGGCCTTTAGCAGCGTTGAAAGAATTCACTACAGGTGAAATGTTCGCTAAAGATGACGAAATCACCGTTTCACCTCGCTAATTGCAGAATTCTCATCCAAAGATTGGGGAAAATTTAGGTTAACTTTATTACCTCAAAATTTTCTATCTAATCGATTCATAAACAAGATTTGTTTATGTACCAATACTCTTTGTGAATTCTGCTTTCTTTTAACTGATTAATTCTTTTTCACACGGTTGCAAACTTAGGAGAAAAAACTCATGCAGTATTTCCTGAAATATCTTTCAACAGCCCCTGTTTTAGCCGCCGCTTGGATGGCCGTTACTGCGGGAATTTTAATCGAATTTAATCGCTTTTTCCCCGATTTACTTTTCCACCCTATGCCGTAATTTAACCTTGAGTTAAATGGGGTTTTGGTTGTCGGTTGTCAGTTGTCGGTTGTGAGTTAAGGGTCAACTTTCAACCGTCAACCCTCAACCCTCAACCGTCAACCCTTAAGGATTAACTGTATTTAATTTTCGATATATATTGTTCAATGAAATCCTATCTTGCTGCGGCTATTCAAATGACCAGTACGCCTTGGTTAGATAAAAATCTAGCAGAGGCAGAAGAATTGATTGATTTAGCAGTTCGTCAGGGGGCGGAGTTAGTCAGCTTACCTGAGAATTTTCCCTTTATGGGTGAAGAAGCCGAGAAACTGGCTCAAGCTGAAATCATTGCCCAAAAAACTGAAAAATTTCTCAAAACGATTACCCAACGGTTTCAAATTACGCTTTTAGCTGGGGGTTTTCCCGTTCCCACCACCGATGGCAAAGTCTACAATACGGCGGTGTTGATGGGGTCTAATGGTCAGGAATTAGCGCGTTATCAGAAAGTTCATCTATTTGATGTTAATTTACCCGATGGCAATACTTATCGCGAATCTAATACGGTGATGGCCGGAAGTGTTTTACCTCCGGTTTATGATTCCCCAGAATTGGGAAATTTAGGATTATCGGTGTGTTATGATGTCCGATTTCCTGAACTTTATCGCCATTTATCCCAAAAGGGAGCAGAAATTTTATTTGTCCCGGCTGCTTTTACCGCTTATACCGGAAAGGATCACTGGGAAATTCTCCTCAAAGCCAGAGCGATCGAAAATACCTGTTATGTGATTGCACCTGCTCAAACTGGGTGTCATTATGGCCGTCGATATACTCATGGTCATGCCATGATTCTTGATCCTTGGGGGGCTGTCCTCGCTGATGGGGGAGATAAACCAGGGGTGGCGATCGCAGAAATTGATCCAGTCCGTCTTGAACAAGTCCGCCGCCAAATGCCCAGCCTCCAACATCGAGTCTTTAGTTAACAGTTATCAGCTATCAGTTATCAGTTATCAGTTATCAGTTATCAGTTATTAGACGGACTCGGACTCCACGATATCACTCCAGGTTTGGCGCGTCTGTACAGAAGTTAATAATTTCCCATCCATCCCCTCATCCCCTCATCCCCTCATCCCCTTGTCCCCCTGTGTCTGTTTCCGCTAAAGTAATTGGGGTGAGTTAGATGGAGTTAACTGTGGATCTAGTTACAGGGGTTTTCCCGTTGGGTTCTATGTTCTCAAGGTTTGAATTGGGATTTTTCCCAATTTTGGGAACGGCGACGGAAGCTGGCCATCCAGGGGAAGCAGAATCAACAATGGTATTACTGGGGGTTCTGCTGAGTTTAGTGGCGATTTTTGTAGCCAGTAAAGCAGGGGGAGAGTTTGCCAACTGGTTAGGGTTTCCTCCGGTTTTGGGAGAATTGCTGGGAGGGGTAATTATTGGGGTTTCTGCCCTGCATTTAGTGGTTTTTCCAGAAGGGGGAATTGATAGTTCTCGTTCACTGATTATTAGTATTCTGGAAACGACCGCCGGCTTAAGCCCCGATGCAGCAGAAGCAACGTTTAAATCTCAAAGTGAAGTTTTAGAGATTTTATCCGAACTCGGTGTGATTATTCTGTTGTTTGAAATTGGTTTAGAATCCAATATTGAACAACTGCTGGCTGTAGGAATTCAAGCTTTTATTGTGGCTTGTTTGGGGGTTGTTGTTCCCTTTGTTGCAGGAACGGTGGGATTAATTGCCATCTTCCATGTTCCCGTCATTCCGGCAGTATTTGCGGGTGCTGCGTTGACGGCTACCAGTATCGGAATTACCTCTAGGGTTCTATCAGAAATTGGTTGTTTGTCTACCCAAGAAGGTCAAATTATCTTGGGTGCGGCGGTGATTGATGATGTGTTAGGAATTTTGATTTTAGCGGTTGTTGCCAGTTTGGCAAAAACAGGCGAAATTGATATTGCTAATATCATTTATTTGATTATTAGTGCTAGTGTTTTTATTATCGGTGCGATTGTTTTAGGCAAGTTTTTTAATGGAACTTTTGTTGCTCTTGCCTCACAATTTAAAACACGAGGTCGGGTTGTGGTTCCTGCCTTAATTTTAGCGTTTCTTTTAGCCTATATTGGGGGTGCAATTCACTTAGAAGCCATTCTAGGGGCATTTGCCGCCGGGTTAGTGTTAGATGAAACTGAACCAGGTAAGGAGTTAGAAGAGCTAATTAAACCGATTGCCGATGTAATTGTTCCGGTATTTTTTGTAGCGGTTGGGGCAAAAACGGATTTAAGTGTTTTAAACCCGGCTGTTCCTGAAAATCGGGAAGGATTAATTATTGCTGTGTTTTTAATTGTGGTGGCAATTGTTGGCAAAATCTCAGCAGGTTGGGGGGTATTTGGTTTGGATAAACCCAATCGTTTAGGAATTGGCGTTGGGATGATTCCACGAGGAGAAGTGGGATTAGTCTTCGCCGCCGTTGGTTCTGCCAGTGGTGCCTTATCTCCCGCTTTGGATGTGGCGATTATTTTGATGGTTATCCTCACTACATTTTTAGCGCCTCCGTTACTGCGAATTGTGTTTAAAACTGAAACTCCATCTCCGTCTACGGAAACAACTTAAGGGAGTTTGTTAAGGGTTGACGGTTGAGCGTCAACTCTTAACCTCTGAAACAGGTAAAGAAAGGGTAACGATTGTTCCTTGGTTGAGAATGCTTTCCAGAGTTATTGTTCCTTGATGGAGTTTTACAAGGCGTTTAACAACAGTTAATCCTAATCCAGCACCGGGAGTTCCTGAGATAGAATCCGCATTACTGCCACGATAAAAGGCATCAAATACTTGGTCTAGTTCAGATTCAGGAATGCCAATTCCCCGATCTCGAATTTTAAAGATAACTTCAGTGGGTTGATAAATCAGTTCCAGATTAATTGTCCCTCCCTCTGGAGAATAACGAATTGCATTGGTTAGTAAATTAATTAAAATTTGTTTAAGAAAATTGGGATCAGCTTTAAAGATTTCAGGATGATTCCCTTTAATAGATAATTTTATGGGATGGGATTGGTTTTCGAGAGATTTCCAATCTTCTAGGATCTGTTGAGTAAATAAATCTAAATTTAAAATTTGGGGTTCAAAATTAATTAAATTAGATTCGGCTTGTGCCAATACAATTGCACTATTCAAAATCTGTTCAATGCGTTTAACGCTTTCATTGACTCGGTTTAAATGTCGGTCTAAATTTTGAGTTTGTTGTTTTTCAATTTTATATTTAATTAACTCATTAGAAGTCATAATCACCGTTAAAGGAGTCCGAAATTCATGAGAAATCGTCGTAATTAATTGAGATTTCATTTCGCTTAAAGATTGTTCTTTTTTTAAAGAAATTTCTAATTTCTTTTGTAAACTAATTAACTCTTGATTTCTCAGTCTCAGTTCTTGAGTACGTTGTTCAACTTTAGTTTCTAACTCTTGATTTAAGTTTTGGAGTTCAGTTTGGGCGGTAATGCGATCGCTAATTTCCTGTTCGAGTTGTTGATTTTTTTGCTCTAACTGTTCTTTTTGTAATTGCAGTTCTTTTTGCAATCGACTGACTTTAAGTTGGGTGGCAACCCGAACCACAACTTCTTGAACATCAAAGGGTTTCGTAATATAATCTAATCCTCCCACTTCAAACCCCATGAGTTTACTTTCAATATCATCTCTGGCCGTAATAAAAATAATCGGAATATCCCGCGTGCGTTCATCTGCCTTGAGAAAACGACAAGCTTCATACCCGTCTAACTCTGGCATCATCACATCTAATAAAATTAAATCAGGGGGCATCAATTGGGCAGAATTTAAGGCAAATTGCCCATTAGTTGCTTTGCGAACTCGATAACCTTGCTGTAATAAAACTTGAGATAAAACCCGCAAGTTATCAGGCACATCATCAACAATTAAAATATTGGCTAAAGACGGGGTAGCTGAGTTAGATTTCATGAGAGCGCGAGTGTAACCCAATGGAGAATTAATTCAAACTCAAAGTTATTGATTAATTCCGTAAGTGTGTTAATTAAAAACGGTTGAGAATTAGGAATTTGTGTTAGCAAACTGAGAAGCTTTTCAGAATCCCCAATTTGAGTCTCGATAGCAAGCTGATTCAGTAATTCTGGAGGAAGAGTGGTTAAAGCTTCGACAATGACTGCATCCTGGATTTGATGATGTTCAGCTTGGTTTGGCTTCAACTCTTCAACTGTGTACTTTACGCCTAAATGTTTCTTTAGCATCTCCCAAATAGTAGTTTCGGTTAAAGGTTTACCAACGAAATCATCGCAACCTGCATCAATTACTTGTTGGCGTTCCTCTTCAAATACACTAGCAGAAACCGCAATAATTTTGGGAAACGGCTCAAAATCAGGGGGGGTCGATAACAAAATTTGAGCTTTTTTGGCTCTAATTTCTTGAGTAGCCTGATAGCCATTCATACCCGACATTCGCATATCCATCCATATTAGATGGGGGCTGTAGGATTCTACCAGAATCAAAGCCATTTCCCCATTTTCCGCTTCTTCAACATCAAACCCCACGGAACGTAATAATTTCGCTAACCAGTGACGGTTGGCTTCTAAATCATCAACCACTAAAATTCGGTATTCAGGTTGATCGGGTGCGAGTCCAATCACTTGATATTGGGTTTGTGATAACGCCAGGGTTGTAGCGTCAATTTCAGGAAGCTGAATTGTGAATTGAAAGCAAGTTCCTATTCCAACTTGACTCCTGACGGTGATTTTACCACCCAAAAGCTCTACAAATCGACGACTAATCGGCAGTCCCAGCCCGGTTCCTTGTTGAGATTGTCGTCCAGTTGTGGTTTGTACAAAAGCATCAAACATGGTATCTAATTCTTCTAATGCAATCCCATCCCCGGTGTCTTGTACTTCAAACCCAAGTGTGTATTCAGAAGAATTAGAGCAGTTAACAGTCAGGTCTAAAGGCTTAATTCGCAGGGTGACAGAACCCCGATAAGTAAATTTTATCGCATTATCTAATAAGTTGATCAGAACTTGTCGCAATTTGCGTTCATCGGTTTGTATATATCGAGGTAACTGGGGAGATTTCTCAATGATCAGTTGTATTCCTTTAGAGCTAGAGCGCAGTTCAAAGGTATTTCTTAAATCTGCTAATAATTGATATAAATCAAATGATGTTATATCGAGGGTAACGTGATTAGCTTCAATTTTAGAAATGGATAAAATATCATTAATTAACTGTAATAAATAAGCTCCATTCCGGTTAATAATTTGTAATTTCTCTCGATGATGGGATGCTAAGGTAGAATCTCGCACCATCAGTTGCGTAAACCCTAAAATAGCATTTAAAGGGGTACGAAGTTCATGACTCATATTGGTTAAAAAGTTACTTTTAGCCCGATTAGCGGCTTCCGCTTGTTCTTTAGCTTTTTGAAGCTCGATTTTGGTTTGTTTTTGTTGGGTCATATCTAACACAAAAGCAACACATTGATTTTGTTCTTCTAATAAAGTTGCTCCTAAAATAATGGGAATTCGAGTTCCATCTTTATGTAAATATTCTTTTTCATCGGGGGGTAAAACCTTCTCAGTTAAAATTTTCTGAACCCTTTCTTGATCAGCGGCTTTACCTTCAGGGGGGGTAAGAGTATCCCAGCGTAATTGTCCCTTTTCTAACTCCTCTCGGCTATAGCCAATTATCCGTAAAAAGGCATCATTGGCTTCTAAAATTCTGCCTTCAAAATCAGCAAAAAGAATCCCCACAATATTAGCTTCAATTAAATGTCGCCATTTGGCTTCACTTTGGCGTAGGGCTAATTCTCCTAATTTTTGTTCGGTAATATCTGTTACGGAACCTGCCATACTCACTGGGTTTCCCTGTGCATCTCTGAGGGCTTCTCCCCTAGCTCGTACCCAAATATAATCACCTAATTTGTGCAACAACCGATATTCAATAAAGTAAGGACTATGAAACCGCAGATGATTTTCAATGGCTTGAAATACCAGTTGACGATCATCAGGATGAATAAAATTTCTGAACCGGGTTAAAGTGGGTTGAAATTCATTCGGTTGATACCCCATAATTTCAAAAAGTCGAGGAGAATACCAAATTTGTTCTTGATGGATATCAAACCAATCCCAAATTCCATCATTTGATCCCTTAATGGCGCGTTCAAATCGTTGTTCACTTTCTTTTAAAGCTTGTTCTGCTTGTACTCGTTGAGTAATATCTTGAAATTGAGCGACAAAATAAAGGGGATGATTCTGACGATCTTGAACAAAACCAATACTGAGTAATCCTGAAACTAAATTTCCCTTTTTATGAATTAATCGTTTTTCTAACGTATAGGTTTTAATTTTACCTTCTAATATTTGTTTAACATAACTTAAATCTCTTTTTAAATCATCAGGATAAGTAATATCATGAAACGTTAAATTTAAAAGTTCTGCCTCAGAATAGCCTAAAATTTGACAAATTGCATCGTTAACTTGTAAAAATCTACAGTTTGTTGAAATAATAAACATTCCAATTGCGGTATTGGTAAATGCACTTCTAAACCGTTCTTCACTTTGACGTAAAGCTTCTTCCGCTTGCTGACGAGCGGTGATATCCTGAATAAAGGATAAAGTAGAGGTTAAATTTCCGTGTTGATCAAAAATACCTGACGAAAACCATTCACACGTTAGAATTTCTCCGGTTTTCGTATAATTGCGGTTTTGCATTTTTAAGGTACTGGTTTGACCGGATATCATTTTCTGAATTTCCTGATAAACGTTTTCTTGATCTTCTTCATGGATCATGGAAAAATCATCATTCGATAAACCGACAACTTCATCTGCTTTCCAGCCAAATATATCTTCAGCTTGTTTTGACCAGCGTTTAATTTTACCTTGAGCATCCCATTCTATAATCGCTAAGGGTGAGTTTTCAAAATGTTCTTGAATTTGTTGTAATGCAGATTGTAGCGATCGCTCCGTTTTTTTAATATAAGTGGTATCTATTGTGGTTCCAACAATCCGATAAATTTTAGATTGTAAATCTTTTAAGGGTGTAAGGCTTGTATACCAAAACCTTTCTACATCCTTTAAAACCACGACTTCTTCATAACAAATAGACGTTCCTGCATCAATACAGTCTTGATAATGTTGAACGATCTTTTCCCAGAAAGGTAACTTTAATTCTTGAGGGGTTTTTCCTAACAATAATTTACGCGACAAACCTGTTATTCTCTCATGGGCGGAATTAGTTCCTACATAGTAAAACTCTCCATTGTCTCCAACTTCTACCACAAAAATAGGTTCCTCCACTCCCTCATAAATACTTCGTAATAATTGTTCTTGATTTTTTAAGGTAATTTCCACTTGTCTGCGGTCTGTAACATCTCTGAGGGTTCCTAATAAGCGAATGACCTCTTTGTGTTGTTGATCAAAAATCGGTTCTCCCTGGATTTCTACATAGCCAATTGAACCATCACAACGGACAATTCGTAATTCTGCTGCGAAGGGTTTTTTCGCCCATAAAGGTTTAAGAATTTCATGACGATAGATGGAGTGATCGTCAGGATAAATATACTGTAATATTTCTTCTCCTTGAGGGGGGTTAACGATAGGATCAAGACCATAAAGTTGATAAATTTCTGGACTCCAAATTGTGGTTTGAGTTTGACAATAAAATTCCCAAATACTCAGTTTTGAAATTTGTTGAGCTTGGCGCAATTTTGCTTCGGTTTTTTTGTGTTTAAGAATTTCTATTTTAAGTTGAAGTAAAGTATTTTGTAATTGAGTATTCATTCCTTTAAAAGATTGAACTAATTCCCCAATTTCATCACTTCTTTCAAAATCTCTGAGGTGTTGAATTTCACCTTCTGCAATCCGTTTAGTCGCTTGATTAACTGCTAAAATGGGTTTAATAATCCAACGACTGGTCAAGCTCCCCACACCAATCGCCAATATAAAAATACCAGTACACAGAAAAAAGGTTTGTTTAAACTGAGCATAAACTTCAGCCATGAAATCGCTTCGAGGAATCACAATAATGGTCAGTAAATCTAAACCATATTGATCGTTTAAGGGAACAACTTGTAAATAATAATGGTTTGATAAACTTCCCCAAGTTGTCGATGGAATGGGAAAATCAAGATTTTGTACAGTTTGAAGTTTTTGTAAATCCCCATAATTTTTAATTAAAAACTTTCCGATATTATTTAAGAGCGAATCTTGGCTGGTGAACAGATTAATTAGTTTTAAATTTTGAGATTTGTGTTGATCAACTTTACCTTGAGAATCTGCTACTAAATTTCCCTGTCTATCAATCAGAATGATTTGTCCCCCATCTCCAACTTGAATCTGGCTCAGAAAATTACTGAGATCAGAAGAGACAATTCCAGCGGACAAGACCCCCAACAATTTCCCTGTTTTGGGTTCATAAATTGGCGTATTGAGATTTAATCCCCAATCTTCTTGATTTCCTAATACAAAAAAGGAACCCCAGCGTGTTTTTTGACTTTTTACGGCATCTTGATACCAAGGACGCAGGGTAACACTGGGTTTCCAAAAGGTTCTTAAAAGTTTAATCGGTTTTCCCGTTTGATCAATCGCATAATCATAAATTAGGGATGAATCTTGGGGACTAGAACGCCAGAGTCGCAGTCCATTAAAATGACTAACGGCTACAAACTGATGCTGTTCATTTCCCACTAATATTGTACTAATCAACTTAAAATTATGTAAATTTAAAAATAGCTGTCTTTCTAACAGATTCAGATTGTTTAAATCTAAGTTTTCAGATTTCCAATAATCGAGTGTCAAATTTGTAATTGTTTCTGTATCTTCTGTTAGGTGTTCAATATGAGCTTTCACACGCTGAGTTATCTCATCCATGAGTTCGCTACTCATTTTCTCAATGGCACGTTGTCCACTTAAAAAGGAGAGATAACCAATAATAGATACCGTTGCTGTAATCTGGATAACAAAGGGAATAATCAAGACAAACCGTAAGGGAATTTTTTTCCAGGTTTGACTGATCCATAGAGAACGGAAGAACTGGGAGAAATCCATGATGGAATTGTTTGATTAGCTCAAACGTAAAAACCAAGGTTGTACTTGTTTCTTTGGGGGAACCCTCAGAAAGCATTGAACCTGATTCCTGGAGTTACCACAATATAGCCGATCCTAATTTGATTATACGTTGAATTTAAAATTTGGCTAGGGTTTAGCTACAGGAGTTTAGCGGGTGAATTTGTCCAGCTTTAACGCTTAAAATTTGAGTGTTCTTTAACCATTGAGTATCAAAAGACCCTAAATGGGTGGTTGTAATTAATGTTTGAAAGCGATCTTGAATGGCCTCTAACAGTTGATTTTGTCGATGTAGATCTAACTCAGCTAAGACATCATCTAATAATAGTAAGGGAGGTTCCCCCACCACCGCTTCAATCAGTTGTAATTCCGCTAATTTTAACGCTAAAACTAACGTGCGTTGTTGACCCGATGAAGCATAATTGCGGGCTAGAGTTTGATTAATGGTAAAGATCACATCATCTCGATGGGGGCCAACTAAAGAAATACCTTGTTGTTTTTCTGCGATTAATCGAGTTGCGAGTTTCTCAAAAAAAGCCTGTTGAATTTTTTCCGGGGGTGTAGTTGATAAACTTTGATTGGGTAACTCTAAATTAACATTCGGTTGATAAATAATCTCTAATAACTCCGTACTGCCACTAATCGATTGATGCCAAGCTTTAGCTAAAGGAACTAAACGTTCTAAAACCCGATTCCGCCGTCGTAAAACCCGGGTTCCGGCGATCGCTAATTGCACATCCCAAAGCTTTAATTCTTCTGGTTGAAAATCGGAAACTTCCCCATTCTGTTTAATTTGTTTCAGGAGGGCATTGCGTTGACGTAGGACTTGATTATATTGTTGTAAAATATAAGCATAAATAGGTTCTAACTGTACCAATAACCGATCTAACCAACTGCGTCGATGTTCAGGGCCACCTCGAACTAATTCTAAATCTAAACTAGAAAACTGAACGACATTTAATACACTCAAAAAATCCAAGTGACGACGCAAAGATTGACCATTGAGAGCAACCGTTCGTCCCCCTTGGGAACGCAGGGTAATGGCTAAATCCAAGGTTCCCACGTCCCGTTCCACCGTAGCACTGACTTGTCCAGTAGGTTCAGGATCAAAAATCAAATCCCGATCTCGACTTACCCGATGACTTTTGAGAGTTGAAAGCAATTCCACCGCTTCTAATAAATTCGATTTTCCTTGAGCATTATTTCCTAATAAAATCGTTTTGGGGGCTTCAAATAAAACGTTTTGATCAACATAGTTGCGGAACTGTCGTAGATGTAATACTTTTAAATACATATCAATAAAATCCAGAATTGACACAGAGGTCAGTATATATACGCATTCACTCCTCTTTCTGGAGATAGTTTTGCGGAATTAAAATTTTGCAGTAAAGTAAATAAGTCTATCGATCATCATTAATAAATCAAACCCCATTAAGACCCTTTTGTTGCAAACACAGATTTTAAATTTTAACGCTTCTGGAGGATTCTGATGCAGATCCAGCAAATCCAAACCTACCTGAATAGCCATGATTTTCAGGAGCGACTCCGGGGACTAACTGAGCTAAACGATCATGAGAGTCAAGTAGCGATTCCTCTATTAATCAGTAAACTCAGTGATCCTGAATTTATTATCCGGTCTTTTGTGGCGATGGGACTGGGACGTCAACAATCCCCCGAATCATTTCAAGCGTTGGTGGAACTCCTCGATCACGATCCCGATCCCAATGTTCGCGCTGAAGCGGCTAACTCCCTCTCCCAATATGGGGAAATGGCCATCCCTTACCTCGTGCGCTGTTTTGGTCAAGATTGTAACTGGCTCGTGCGACGTAGTATTTTAGAACCGTTGATCAGCCGTCGTCACCCCCAAGCGTTGTATGACATCTGTATTTGTGCGTTGAGTGCCCCAGAACAAGTCGCTCAAGAAGCCGCCATTGAAGGATTAGCCGGATTAGCCGGAACAGAGAAACAAACAGAAGCCTTAGAACAGCTTTTAGAATTAGTCGGAACTCCAGTTTGGCGAATTCGCACTCGTGTGGCTTTAGCCTTGAGAAAATTTAATCATCCCCAAGCCCAGGCTGCATTACACTATCTAAAAAAAGATGAAGATCATCGCGTCGTCGGGGCTGCTTTAGAAGGGGCAATCTAAAATTAGAATAAATCGGGTAATTGGAGTTAAATTGTAAACAGACAGTAATGCCAACCGCAGGAATCAACGGTTTATGACTGGGCTGTTCATTTTTGACCTTCTAATAAATGCCTTTAACATCACACAGAGATTTCATTGATTCGCACAATCCCGTCCATGTAACGCTTTTATAGGAATTAGGTTAAGAGGAAAGTGCCGTATATCATTTACAACCCCGATACGACCAGCGCCATGACGTTTAACTTACAGTTCGGTGAGAATACCATCGGACGGGGACGGGATAACACGATTTGTTTGGCAGATGTTAGTTTGTCTCGTCGTCATGCTTGCATTGATGTCCGTGAAGATAAAATCACGATTACCGATATGCAGAGTAGCAATCATACCTTTGTTAATGAGGTGATGATTGAACACTCAAATCTCAAGTCTGGGGATTTAATTCGTTGTGGTCGTGTGGTATTTAAGTTTATGAATGTTTCCCTCACACCCGCCTTAAAAGCCCATGCAGAGAATTCTCAAACCTCAGTGATTCAAGAATTTGCGACCGATGCGAGTTATACGATTATTCAAGATTTATTAGAACCCGCCCCAGCCGGAAGTTCAGTTTTAAATATTCGCCAACAAGATGTCCATTTACGAGTTGTTGATAAGTTAAAAATTTTATTAGAAGTCAGCAAAGAGTTATCTTCTCCCCATGAACTCAATAAACTGCTGGATAAAATTTTAGATCTGTTATTTCAGATTATGAATGTTGATCGGGCTGCAATTTTGCTCGTTAATCCCAAAACGAATAATTTAGAACGAAAAGCGGTTAAATTTCGGGAAGAACCCTTAGCGGATGAACATTTTTATAGTAAAAAAATTACCAATACCGTTCGCGAAACAGGGAAGGCATTGTTAATAGCCGATGCCCAATCGGATGAACGCTTTGAGGGTTCTGAGTCGATTTTGTGTCAAGCGATTCATGCGTCCATGTGTGCGCCCTTACAACTTCGAGAAAGTGTGATTGGGGTGTTGTATGTCGATAATTTATCTTTAACAGATATTTATTCTCCCGAAGATGTAGAGTTTTTAACGGCTTTAGCCAATCAATCGGCGATCGCTATTGATAACGCTGAATTATATAAAAAAATGCAGGAAGAGGCGGTCATTCGTAATAAACTTGAACGATTTTTTCCTCCGGCGGTGAGTCGAAAACTTCGAGAAGAAGGAAAATTAGGGATTGTAGAAAGTGAAGTCACCGCTTTATTTTCTGATATTACTCGCTTTACTGAAATGTCGTCTCGAATGCAGCCTCGACAAGTCATTTCTATGTTAAATGAATATTTTAAAATTATGGTGGAGGAAATTGTTTTTCCCTTTGAAGGAACCTTAGAAAAATATATTGGAGATGCCTTAGTTGCGGTTTGGGGAGCACCTTATTCCCGTCATGATGATGTTGATCGAGCGGTGCGGGCGGCGATTGAAATGCAATGGTCTGTTTATCGGATGAATGAGCAATGGAAACAACGTTATGGTGAACCCATTTATATTCATATTGGACTTAATACCGGACAGGTGGCGGCGGGAAATATTGGCTCTTCTAAACTGATTCAATATACCCATATTGGAGATACCATGAATGTAGCTAGTCGGATTTGTTCCGCCGCTCAAAAAAACGAAATTTTAATTTCTCAATCCACATTTGATCAACTCAAAGATCGCAGTATTCCCTTAGAAAAAATTCCCCCCGTTATTGTTAAAGGCAAAGCTGAACCGTTACAACTGTATCGGATTCACTGGCAAGAAGTTCAATCAACGGTTTTATCGTTTTAAATGGAATCATAGATTGGTGATCAGTTTGACATCCGTTTGCACCCTAATTGACTCATAACAACTCAAAAAAAATAAGCCACCCTGAACAAATTCCTAGTTTTATAGCGCTACTTGAAGAGGGAACAGGGAACAGGGAACAGGGAACAGGGAAAAGTAAGAATTGAAAGGGTTTCAGGATTTGGAAATGTCCTAACTGTAATGCGTAGCGCTATAATATTAACTTATTTTTTGCTGCTAATAATACTCGTTTACCCAGTAGTAGTTTTACGATCTATTCTGCCGGACTTGGACAGGCTAATAGTTTAAGTTCTAATGTTACCGATATAAGCCAAGTTCCCACAGCAAATTATCATAGTTTGTGGTTTGGTCTTTCTCCAGTGATTAAACGTAATTTTGAAGATAGTGAAATTTTTTATCAGCCCACTGGCCCTCAATTTACCCTCGCCAATGGCGGTGGAGAAGCCCAGGGCTGTTTCATTTTCCAGGAAAAACTGTATGACCTCTCCCCCTAACCCCCTCTCCTGCAAGGAGAGGGGGGACTAATTATTACTATTAAATATCAAAAATTATTAATTACTCCCCCTTCCCTAATAGGGAAGGGGGTTGGGGGGTTAGGTCACAGAGGTTTATGGAAGAGAATGAAACAGCCCTGGTCTCTACACCAGGGGGAATTTTTAGCAAACATTAAGGGATGGAATATAACTATTTTTAGATTAAGAATTTAACCGTTTTCGTTTCGCTTGATAGGTACGGACAGTAGTAACAATTAAGGTTAAGATTGTAATCGGAATGACAAAACTGATCATCACAAAATTAAACCAAGGAAGTTGAGAATGTTGAGAAGAGTCGAGGATTAAATAGGAACTATAAGCAACATAATAAGCGAGAAACAGTATTCCTTCCCAACGAGCAATAGATTTCCCACTATAAAAAATTGGAAAACAGGAAATCGCCACCGCAATCATTACCGGAATATCAAAATTTAAAGCAGCCGTTGCAACTGGAATTCCATCTGGGGAAATAGCGGAAGATAGTCCTAAAACAGCCAAGATATTAAAAATATTACTTCCGACTACATTACCAACCGCAATATCGCGTTCTCCCTTAATACTGGCTACCACAGAACTCGCTAATTCCGGGAGGGAAGTTCCGGCTGCGACAATGGTTAATCCGATGACTAAATCACTCACTCCCAGGGCTTTAGCAATAGTAATTGAGCTTTCAACTAACCAATTAGACCCTTGAATCAGTAACACTAACCCCAGGGCAATTAAGGCAATATTAATCAGCCAATTTTTGGGGCTGTTTTCAATGGAAGTATGAGAGGAATTCTCCGCAGATTCCTCATCTTTTTGTTTCTTGGCTTCGTAAATTAAAAACAAAGTATAGACAATTGCCCCAATAAATAAAATCGTTCCATCGACCGGACTAATAATGCCATCACTGCCAAATATTAAGGTTAAAATAGACACCCCAATCATAATCGGAACATCTAAACGAATCAATTGACTCGCGACCATTAAAGGGGCAATTAAAGCCGAAATTCCTAAAATAATTAAGATATTAAAAATATTACTTCCAACTACATTTCCTAATGCAACATTCGCTTGACCTGCAAAACTCGATTGAATACTGACCGCCATTTCAGGTGAACTGGTTCCATAAGCAACAATGGTAAGTCCCACCAGTAAGGAGGGAATTCTTAACATTGCAGCAATGTTTGAAGCGCCCCGAACTAAGAGTTCTGCACCCACAACCAGCAAGACTAAACCCCCTATCAGCAACAAAATCACGCTCAAGCTCATATCATAAAAATCCTTAACGGTTGGTTAAGATTACGCTTGTTTATTGGCTTTGAAAGCTCAAAATCCCTTTCGTTACTGTATCATGACTTGAATTGATGATGTTGATTGTAGATGTGCTAAAGTAAAGAAGATTAAAATTGTGATCAAAATTGACCCAATTTTTTTTAACAGTTCATCAGGATAAATATACCATGACTTATTCCGAAGAGTTAACCAATTTAGTTGTTGTTGCTTACCCAGAGCAAGAAAAGGCGAAAGAAGTTTTAAAACAACTTAAAGCACTGCAAGAACAAGGGATTATTTCAGTTGTCAATGCTGCGGTGATGGTCAAAAATGAAAAAGGCAAAGTTTCTATTAGTGAAACGGGAGATACGGATGCTAAAGGGGGAGCAATTATTGGTGGAATTACAGCCGGATTAATTGCTTTATTTAACCCCATTGGAGCATTAGGAGTCATTGCTTTAACCGCAGGTGGGGCAGGAGTTGGTGCTTTAATTACTCATTTTATGGATTTAGGATTTCCTCAAGAAGATCTCAAAGAATTGTCGGAATCTTTAACCCCTGGAAGTTCGGCTTTAATTGCGTTAGTTGAACATACTTGGGTTGATCAATTAACGGAAGCGTTAGAACAATATGCAGGAAGATTGTATAAGCGTTCGATTAAAGCAGATATTGCTTCTCAATTAGAAGTAACAGCAAAAACCGTTAATTCTGAAGTGGAATCAACTCCCCCAGAATCTTAATTAATTTAGAGTATAGACACGCCATGTAGAGACGCGCCATGGCGCGTCTCTACCCGATATAAATTGTGTTTTCCATCTATTTGATTTTTTGATTGAGAGCATTTTGAGCAATTTTAGTGATATAAATCGTAACAATAACGGTAGCAATTAAACCAATTCCATATAATAACCATTCTATCGGAGTACGCGATCGCTCTCCCATACCTAACTGAGCTAAACTTCCCACTAACGATCCCACATAAACATATAAAATTGTACCAGGTAACATTCCAATCCAAGACGCTAAAAAGTAATCTTTTAAGGAAACATTGGTTAATCCAAAGGCATAATTGAGTAAATTAAACGGAAAAATAGGAGAAAGACGAGTTAACCCGACAATTTTCCATCCCTCTTCACCGACCGCTTGATCAATTGCTTTAAAGTTTTCATAATTTTCTAGCTTTTTAGCTACCCAATTTCGGGCAAAGTATCGCCCAATTAAAAAGGCAAAAGTAGCCCCAATGACCGAACCAATAGACACATAAATTGAACCCCAAATCACCCCAAAAATAACCCCAGCACCCAAGGTTAGAAGGGAACCGGGAATAAATAATATCGTAGCTAAATTATAGACAATAATAAAAGCAATCGGCCCCCAAAATCCTAAATGCTCAACCCAATCCAAAAGATGAGTTATTAACTGTTGAATACCCATTTTATTTCCCTTTTTTTAATATAATCATCACAATTAAAGCCTAATTATTAACAGCAAAAACTGATAACTGATAACTGATAACTGATAACTGTTAAATTAATGCCCCCCCACAACTAGAACCACACCCGGCGGTACACCCATAACAATAGGAAGCGGTTTTTACGGTTTCAATTAAATCTAAATTGTTAGCAGCTAATAAATCACTCACCATTAAAGGTTTTCCAGAAGTTGTGCGGGCGGGAATATTTTCCATTTGGTTAAAATCACAATCATAAATATAACCTTGATAATCAATGGATAACTGATTACGACACATTAAATGGGACACCGTTTCAGGGTTATAGTTATATTCTAAAAATTCTAAATAGGAATCTTCAAGTTTTTTCTGCTGTAAGTAAGATTTCGTGCGTCCGATGGGTAAATTAGTAATGGTTAGTAACTGATTAAAGTCAATATCAAACTGTTGTTTTAGATACTCTTTATAAGCTTGTTCTAGTTTAGACTGTTCCCCAGGAAGAGTAAACTTTTCGGCGGTAGGTAAAGCCGGATTATAAACTAAATCTAAGATTAATTCCGGTGTACGACCATATCCCAAACGGTTTAACCATTGTAGGGCTTGGATGGAATTTTGATAGACTCCCTTTCCTCGCATTTGATCAACATTATTTTCTAAATAGCAAGGTAAAGAAGCGACAATTCTTAATTGATGATTCGCACAATATTCAGGAATATCCTCATAACCGGGAACAAAATAAATCGTTAAATTTGATCGAACAATCACTTGCTTTCCGGTTGTGCGTGCGGCTTCAACTAAAAGTTTAAATCCATAATTCATTTCCGGTGCCCCTCCGGTTAAATCGACGGTTTGAATTTGGGGAAAGCAATGAATTAATTCAATTAATTGTAAACTAATATCTAGGTTCAATTCTTCACTCCGTTTTGGCCCTGCTTCTACATGACAATGGTTACAAGCGAGGTTACACCGTTTTCCTAAGTTAATTTGTAAAATTGTAATGGGTTGTTTAGTGAGGGGAAAACCCAGTTTTTGAGCAAACGGTGTCAGCGTTGTTTGAATCATGAGTTGAATCAGTGTTGAGTCTATAAATGAACATGAACTGATTTTAGCAGTAGATTCTCGATTTAGGTTTACCTTGACACATCCACAGATAAATTGACACCCACTTTCTTCACTCCAGAGGAAAGGAAGAGATGATAACGCCCAAAAATGGAATTAAATAATATACACTCTTATTTAAGACTTAATCCTTCCATTTGAATGCTATCTTTCTTCTCCCGAATACCGTCTTTTCACCCCGAATCAAGACTCCTGATTATCTGGGAAGCCTTGATTGTTTTAGTAACCCTCTATAACTGCTTTACTATTCCCTTTCGCATAGCGTTTAATGCCACAATTTATAAAAATTGGTTTCTTTTAGATAATTTAGCAGATTTAATTTTAATAATAGATATTTTTTTGCGGTTTCACATTAGTTATACTAAGGAGGGTGAACTGATTAAAGATAAAGCTGAAATTAGTATTCATTATCGAAAAACAGACTTTAAATCCAACTTAATTGCAAGTTTGCCCTTAGATATTTTCGTCTATTTATTTTTACCCCAGGCTTCTCTAATTTTAATGGGTTTATGCCGAATTCCGAGATTATTAAGATTTCCTCAATGTTTTTTGATTTTTAGAAAATGGGATAACAATGTTTATTTTAATTCGGGTGTTGTTCGGATGTTTGAACTATTCATTATTGTTTTTTTGATTGATCATTGGGTCGCTTGTTTATGGTTTTTTATTGGAAATTTAACGGGACAATCAGGAGAGTCTTGGCTTCAAGGTGATAATTTGCATTTAGAAAATACAACAACTCAATATTTATATTCCTTGTATTGGTCAATTACAACATTAACAACTGTAGGCTATGGGGATATTACTCCCCAAAACAATATTGAATTGATATTTACCTTTATGGTGATGTTCTTAGGAGTATCGCTGTATGCCTTTGTAATTGGAAATGTGGTGGCAGTGATTTCTAATTTAGATGCCAGTAAAAATCGATTTCGAGATAAATTGGGTCAAGTTCAAGCTTATATGTGGGAACGAAAAATTCCTCCTTCCTTACAAAAAAATATCTTAGATTATTATCAATATATGTGGGAATATAATCGAGATGTGACGCTGGATTTTTACTTTTTAGATGAACTTCCGCACTCGATTAAAACACGAGTCTATTGTTATCTTTATCAAGAACTATTAGAAAAAGTTCCCATCTTTCAAGACGCAGAACCCTGTTTTATTGAAGATTTAGTGATTAAATTAAAACCCCGAATTCTCCCACCCCATGACTATGTAATTCGAGAAGATCAAATGGGGCATGAAATGTATTTTGTGAAACGAGGACAATTGCAAGCCTTTTCTGAAAAAACGGGAAAAGTCTATAGTTTATTGGTAGCAGGTTCTTTTTTTGGTGAAATAGCTTTACTGTATGATAGTCGCCGGACTGCTTCAGTCAAAACCTTAACATACTGTGAGTTATTTGTTCTCTATAAAGAAGATTTTGATAAAGTCCTCAATAATTACCCTCAATTTTCCGAAAAAGTTAAAAAAATTGCAGACCAACGCCATCAAGTTCGAGAATAATTTTCTCATGTTTTGAGGGTTTATCGACGAATTTGTTGCTCTAATTGCGCTGGATTTGCCGTAATATTAAAGCGTTGCATTAAATACAACACCCCTGCCGCTACAAAGACACCAACCACTAAACCCACCACCGTTAAAAACCAAAAAGAACGTTGAATCGTTTTGAGGGTTTTGGGGTCATATTCCTGAACTTGGAAATCTTGAATTTCTTCGCTAAACTCATCCGATTCAACTTTAGGAAAATGTACATTGTTAGCATTGCCATTTTGTTGAAACGGTTCACGATTATTCGGGGGAAGGTTCATCATAAAATAAACGATGAGTTAAAGGGTTATATCCCAGAAAGGGTGGTTCTATTTTAATATAAAGAGAGTCTGACTTGCTACATTTGTTTCCCTTAAACCATGTCTGTTCTCTCACCTGAATTAAAACAACGTTTATCCACACCCTTAAAAATTGGCACGGTAGAAGTCAATAGTCGGGTGTTACAATCTCCCCTATCCGGTGTCACAGACTTGGTATTTCGGCGTTTAGTTCGTCGTTACGCCCCGGACTCGATGATGTATACCGAAATGGTGCACGCCAGCGAAGTTTGTCATGTTCGGGAACTCCCCAAAATGATGGAAGTTGACCCCAATGAACGCCCAATTAGTATTCAATTATTTGACTGTCGCCCCCATTTTTTAGCCGAAGCCGCGCAAAAAGCCGTTGAAGAAGGCGCTGATACCATTGATATTAATATGGGGTGTCCCGTCAATAAAATTACCAAAAATGGGGGCGGGTCTTCGTTGTTGCGTCAACCGGAAATTGCGGAAACCATTGTCCGGTCAGTGGTTGAGGCGGTGAATGTGCCTGTCACCGTAAAAACTCGGATAGGGTGGAGTGATGAAGAGATCACAATTTTAGATTTTGCCCGTAGAATGCAGGATGCGGGAGCAAAAATGATCACCATTCACGCTCGAACTCGTGCCCAAGGGTATAATGGTCAGGCAAAATGGGACTGGATTCGACAGGTTAAGGAACAGTTAAGCATTCCTGTTATTGCCAATGGCGATATTTTTTCAGTAGAAGCCGCAATTCAATGTTTACAAGAAACCGGCGCCGATGGGGTGATGTGTTCGCGAGGAACCCTAGGTTATCCGTTTTTAGTGGGAGAAATTGACTATTTTCTGAAAACAGGAATATTAAAAACCCCGCCTTCAGTAATTGAACGGTTGCAATGTGCAAAAGAACACTTGCAAGCACTCTCGGAGTATAAAGGACAACGGGGAATTTATCAATCTCGAAAACATTTAACCTGGTATGCGAAAGGGTTTCCTGGGGCACAGGAATTACGCAATCATTTGGCCCAAATTGAAACCGTTGCTCAAGGATGGGAATTATTAGATAATGCAATAAATCAGTTATCTCAGAACAGTTTTGTTGCCTAGAAAACTTTAAAATTATAAGAGAACAGGGAACAGCTTAACTAGGAACAGGGAAGAAAGTCGCAAACTTTGATGTCCTAATTGCCTTGAATACTGTTATAAAACAACCCTGGTTTTGTAGAGGTGAGGTATCCTTGCCCCTATTGGACATAATTCGTGAGGAATGATGATGGAAAGTTTAAAAGGACGAGATTTTTTAAGTTTAGCGGATGTTAGTATTGATGAACTTTATTTTTTATTAGATTTAGCGACAAAATTAAAATCCGGCATGGTTAAATTACGTCGCAATAAAGTTTTAGGATTAATGTTTTCTAAAGCTTCAACCCGAACCCGTGTAAGTTTTACCGTAGCCATGTATCAATTAGGGGGTCAAGTCATTGATTTAAACCCGAATGTTACCCAGGTAAGTCGAGGAGAACCCTTAGTGGATACGGCTAGGGTATTAGACCGATATTTAGATATTATGGCAATTCGTACCTTTGAACAAAAGGATTTAGAAACCTTTGCCAATTATGCTGAAATTCCTGTAATTAATGCTTTAACAGATCGAGAACATCCTTGTCAAGTGTTAGCGGATTTAATGACGGTTCAAGAATGTTTTGGAACCTTAGAAGGATTGACCTTAAGTTATTTTGGCGATGGGGCTAATAATATGGCTCATTCGTTATTATTAGGCTGTGCAATGGTAGGCATGAATGTGAGAATTGCTACCCCGGCTAACTATTTACCCGATGCTGATATTGTTGAACAAGCGAAAAGTATTGCTCAAGGAAAAACAGCAGTTATTGTTACCGATGACCCCATTGAAGCGGCAAAAGATGCGAATGTTGTTTATACTGATGTTTGGGCAAGTATGGGACAGGAAGAAGAAGCCAGAGCCCGAATTCCTCTGTTTCAACCTTATCAAGTGAATGCTAAATTAATGGAAAAAACCGCCGAAAATTCCATTGTTTTACATTGTTTACCCGCCCATCGAGATGAAGAAATTACGGATGAAGTAATTGAAGGTTCAAAATCAAAAGTTTGGGATGAAGCCGAAAACCGAATGCACGTTCAAAAAGCATTATTAGCGGTATTGTTAGGAGATGATTAACAGGTTTCTTCAAGCATTTCCTCACCCATTGTTATAACCCTAGGGGGGCGACACTCATAGACTTTTAATCTTAACCCTAGTCATGGGTTGTCACCCACCCTACACCTTCTCACAATTTAAGTATTATTAACTTAATCGTGTTTTTCTCAAATATTTGGTATAGTGTATACATAGTATTTACATAGATTAAAAAGGATTAATAATAATGGTAACTAATGTAGCGAAGTGGGGGAATAGTCTAGCGGTTCGCATCCCTCAAAATATTGCTCAAGCGATTCAAATTTCCGAAGGTTCACAAGTTACTTTTAGTGTAGAAAATGGAACGATTGTGATTAAACCCAGTAATCGTAAACGTTATTCTCTTGAAGAACTTGTGAGCCAAATCACTCCTGAAAATTGCCACACTGAAACAGACACAGGACTCGCCGTGGGGAATGAAGTTTGGTAAATCAATCCTATATTCCTGATAGGGGACATATTGTCAAATTAAATTTTAATCCTACTCAAGGACATGAACAAAAGGGCTTAAGACCCGCTTTCGTTATTTCACCTTACGAATATAATGTTAAGAACTCCTTAGCTTTATTTATGCCAATTACAGCACAGGTAAAAGGCTATCCTTTTGAAGTGAGTCTTCCTTCAGAGTTAACAACTTATGGCGTTATTTTGGTAGACCATATCAAAAGTTTGGATTATAAAGTTCGTTTAATTCAGTTTATTGAAATAGTACCCGAAGATGTAATTCAAGAAGTTCAGGCAAAAATAGAGGTACTCATCTTCTAAGATTTTTTGATATTAAAGGAGTAATATTAATTATTACTCCTTACACCCTATTTTAAGAACTTAACTGTCAGAATTAGAGGGTTCTAGGGAATGATTCGAGGCAGATTTTAAAGGTTTAGAAACAACCGGAGTAATAACTTGAGGTTGAACACGATTTTGACTGAGAGTTTCAATGGTTTCTGCCACATCAATTCCCGTTGTTTGTTTTAATTCTGCTAAAAATGCGGCTAATTTTGTGGCACTTCCTCCCTGGGTACTATTGACAACGGTAACATTATCCACTTGTACTTCAGGAACCGTTGCTACCATTGTTTTTAATAACACTTCTAATTTTTGATAGAGGAAAATCTCTCTCGCATTTGAACCCGCTAATTTCCAAGATTCTGCTAATCGTTTAGCCGCTTCCGCTTGGGCTTTTCCTGCTTCTAATATTTGAGACGCATTACCTTTCGCTTCCGCCATTGCCCGTTTACATTGGGCTTCTGCGGGTGCAACAACATCCGCTTGTAACTGTTGTTCAACTTGCTTAAGTCGAGCTTGTTGAACTAACACTTCCGCTTGGGTTTTTGCCACTTGGGAAGCCGTTTCTGATTCCGATTCTGCAATGACCGCTTGTCGTTTTGTAATCGCATCTTTCACCCGACGTTCGGCTTCAGCTTTGGCAACTTCAATATCCGTTTCTAACTTTTTCAACGAAGTATTTTTCTGGTTTTCTGCGGTTTGAATAATAGATTCTGCATGGGCTTTGGCTTCGGCGATTCGAGCATCTCGGAATAAATCTGCCCGTTGTTTTCGGCCAATAGAATCTAAATATCCGACATCATCAGAAATATTTTGAATTTGCAGCGTATCTAACACTAATCCTAACTTCTCTAAATCATCTTCTGCTTCTTCTAATAAACTTTTCGCAAAAGCTAATTTATCCCCATTCACCTGTTCTGGCGTTAAACTCGCTAACACCCCCCGCAAATTTCCTTCTAAGGTTTCTTTGGCTAATTGTTCAATTTCCTTGCGACTTTTGCCTAATAACCGTTCAATTGCATTATGAATTGTCGGTTCTTCCCCGGCAATTTTAATATTAGCAACCCCTTCAACGGTTAACGGAATCCCCCCTTTAGAATAGGCATTCGACACTTTTAACTCAATAATCATATTGGTTAAATCCATACGAAAAGCGTGTTCTAATAAGGGAATTCTAATGCTACTCCCGCCTTTAACTAAACGATAGCCAACATCTTGTCCCCCTTCAACGGGACGACGACTTCCGGCAAAAATTAACACTTCACTGGGTTGACAAATATAATAAAGGTTACGAATCACTAAAAATCCCGCCCCAGTTCCTAATCCTAAAACTCCTAATAAAGCAATGATAATTTCCATCTGTAAAATCTCCTAAAGTGTAATTGGGAGGGTTAAAGCCCAACAATAAAGTTTACTTTCCGGCTAATTTAACCCCTAAAGTGTGTTCAACCGTCTCTAAAAATTGTCGGAAAATTTCAGGATAGGCATTGACAACTCCGGCAATAGATTTACCATCCCCACTATCAATGACATTAATATTTTGTAAGTGAACTCGGTTAGGAACTTTGGCTGCTTCAGTGAGGATCATTTCAATTTGTTGTAAATTAAATAATTGTGAAGCATCTGTCCCGGTTTCCTGCCAAACTTGATTTAATAAATCTGTTACCGTTGCCGCAGCTAAGGCATTTTCTGTTAAAGATGCCGCTTCTCCTCTTGCTCTTAATTCCTGGGCTTGGCGTTGAGCTTCCGCAGGTAAAACTTCATCCGATTCTAACCGTAACCGTTCTAATTCTGCTCTTACGGTTTGTAATAATTGTTCAGCTTTTGCTCTAGCTTCTTTAGCGGCGGCGATGGTTCTTTCTTCTTCTGAACGCGCTTGTTGTTCTAATTCCGCTTTAATTTTTCGCAGTTCATTATCTTTCTGTAAAACAACAGTTTGCGCCTGGGTTTTAGCCACTTCTGCTTGTCGCCGACAGTCGGCTTCCGTTTGTTCAGCTTCTGCTAAGGCATTTGATTCCGCAATTTCCGCATCTCGAACAATTAAGGCAATTTGACGGCGACCAATAGAATTCAAATAATCCACATCATCAGACACACTTTGAATTTTTAAGGTGTCTAATTGTAAGCCTAATTTTGATAAATCCCGTGAAACATCTTCAGCAATGCGTTCTGCAAATTGTAACCGATCTTCGTTTAATTGTTCTGGGGTTAAGGTTCCCACAACACCGCGTAAATTTCCTTCTAAGGTTTCTTTAGCAACCCGTGAAATTTCTGAACGATCTCGCTCCAAAAACCGTTCAATGGCATTCCCCACAATAGCACGATCATTCGAGATTTTAACATTTGCGATCGCTTGAATATTTAAAGGGGTTCCTCCTTTAGAATAAGCATTTTTCACTTCCACACGCACTGGCATTGTCCGTAAATCCATTGTCTGAACGGTTTCTAAAATGGGAATACAAAGGGTGCGTCCGCCAAAAATAACTCGATATCCGACTTCCTGGCCGTCTTTATTGCGACGTTTGCGACCGGATAAAATTAAAATTTCATTGGGTTTACAAATTTGCAGAAAGGTATTCAAAAACCAAATAAAAATTATAACACCAAAAATTGATAAAGCAATCGGTAAAGCGGTTCCAAGACTGGTAGAAGAGGTATCCGGTGAATTATCAGGAGTGGGGGCTTGGACAACTTCTGTAATCCTTGATGAATTCTGAATTTTGAGGATGGAATTTGGCATGATCTTCCCTCTTATTATAAAATTAATCTGAGTCAGATTTAGGATCTCTAACTTTTTTTACAGTTTCCTGAATCTTAATCCTTAATCTTTAATTTGAGTTTAAGAATTTTTCAGGAATTACTAAGACTTTATCATGATGTCTTCCTACAACAAAAACTTTATCTCCTTTTTCAAACTGATGATCCTCCTCGGTGATGGCAACCACATCAACCATTGATTCTTTTAAATATAATCGCACTTTTCCTTTACAGTTGTGATCAAAGGGAATTTCAACCGTTGCCCATAATCCAACTAAATCTTCTGATAAAATTAAACTATTGGCTTGTTGTTGGTGAAGTCGCCTTAAAATTCCAACTATTACCGTTCCAAAGCTTACCCCAACCCCTAGAGAAATGGCAAAAATTAAGCTAGGGGAAAGCAAAAGATTAAGTTTTGTTAAAAGAAATCCGGTTAAGCCAAAAAAACAGCCCCCAAACGTCCAAAATCTTAAACTGAAAATGGGTAATCGGAAACCCGGTTGACGGTTTTTCGGGTGTTTTTGCGGGGTGAGGGCTTCTGCATCCTTTGGCGGTTTAGACAGTTCTACATCTATCTCAAAATGGGGATCAAAATCCACACCATCGAGTCCAGCAAAGGCAGATAAAATCACAAAACCCCCACCAATCGTAAGACAGAATAGATACAGTGTCAGCATTATGGGGTTTCTCAGTCCAGAAGAACCATTGAATTACTTCTATTGTCGCAAATCTTTGAACCTATGTAACTGCTTTTGTTAAGAAAGTTTGCGTTTTAATTCTGATAAATTTACAGGTTTTGGTTGAAATTGACTGTTCAATGAATCAAAGTTTTAGTATAATTACTTAATAAATTAACCCTCTCCTATTTTTACCTCTGTACACTGACGGATTAATGGAGGAGCAGCGACGGTTAATTTATGACCGGGACAAACCTGTATTTTTCCTTAGAAAACAGTAAATTCCGCCCTGTTTTCTCTCCATTCCCTATTGAGATGGAGCCTTTAGCGGTTTGTTAACTCATGAACAATGATTTTATCAACGAATACCAAAAACAGTTGGTGAATTGGCAAAAACAACTGTTTGATACTTGGCTGGAAAACCTCAAAACAGCACCCAAGACCTTGAATGCTCAAGAAGCCTATGAAAAAACCTTAAGTTACCAAGAAGAACTGGTACAAACAGGCTTCAAAGTTCAAGAAGTTACGAATCAAGCGGTAATGGAATCTCAAAAACAATTTTGGGATAATTATTTTGAATTTATGAAAAAAACCGCTACTCCGGCGGTGTAATATTTCGTCTAATCACCTTTTAGCAAGCCTCCCAGGCTTGTTTCCTGTTGCTTAGTCAATTTTTTATGATCTCACCCCCTAGCCTTCTTCCCGGCAAGAAAAAGGGGGTGATTAGTCCTGTGAAATTGAGGGCAAATTTAATATTCATAATTCTTCTCCCCTTTCCCTATAGGAGAAGCTTGGGGAGAAGTTGTACAAGTAGGTGAGGAAAAATGAAACACCACTGGGAATTAGGGAAGAAGTCAAAACAAACCTATTTAACCGTCTTGATTAATTTGAGTAATTAATTCTTGTAAAATTTGAGAAGCTTGCTCATTTTCGACTTGACAAGTTCCCGCATTTTCATGACCGCCTCCAGCATATTTTAACATTAACTCTCCAATATTGGTTTTAGAGGTTTTATTAAAAATTGATTTACCCACCGCAAACACAGTATTTTGTTTTTTAAGACCCCATAAAACATGAATTGAAATATTACATTCGGGAAATAAAGCATAAATCATAAACCGATTTCCGGCATAAATCACCTCTTCAGACCGTAAATCTAAAACAACTAAGTTTTGATGCACCGTAGAACAGCGTTTAATTTGATCCTTAAAATTTTCCTCATGTTCAAAATAAATTTCAATCCGTTCTTTTACATCTGGCAGTTGTAAAATATCAGAAATCGGATGATTTTTACAATAATCAATTAACTCCATCATCAGTTGATAATTAGGAATGCGAAAATCCCGAAACCGTCCTAACCCTGTCCGAGCATCCATGAGGAAATTTAATAAAACCCAACCTTCAGGATTTAAGACTTCTTCTTGATTAAATTGGGCAGAATCTCCTTTATCCACCGCCTCCATCATTTGCTCAGAAATAGTCGGAAATTTAGCTTTTCCCCCATAATAATTGTATAAAACCCTAGCCGCAGAAGGGGCCTTCGGATCAATAATATAATTACTATTAACCGACGGGTTGCGAAGGGTTTCACTTAAATGATGATCAAACGCTAAATGCACCCCTTCAACATAAGGTAAATTTGTAGTAATATCCTGATTGGTAATTTCTATTTTGCCATCCTGCATATCTTTAGGATGCACAAATTTAATTTCATCAATGATATCTAAGTCTTTTAAAAGAACCGCACAGACTAAACCATCGAAATCACTGCGGGTAACAAGTCTATATTTTTCAGTCATTGTTTTTTCCTTGAGATTGAAAATTCAAGATCCTATTATAGTGCTTAATTTTAAAGCTAAATAAGCCTTAATTTACACCGGACTCCCAGGTTTTTACCGTTAAGACTTGGGGAGGTGTAGCGTCGGGGGGATAAATAAACTCCACTCCCACAGAACGAGATCCTCCGGGGGGTAATGTTAACGTAATTAATGATTCCCCTTGCTGTCCTTGACGTTGAACTAAGTGAAAATAACGCTGTTGAGTTTGTCCAAAATCATCGCTGTATGTAAACCGAACTGTTCCTCGGAAAAACACCTGTCCTTGAGGAGGTTCAATAAAGGTTAATCGATTAGAAGCCACATTTTGTTTAAAGGGGGTTTGAATCGATAAACTCACCCGTTGAGATTGGCGGGTAGGGTTATATAACGGTAAGGTCAGGCGATATTGTACGCCATAATTTCCATTGGCACGAGTCGCCGTATCGGGATAACGGGCTAACAACGGCGCACTCTGAATTTGCTGAGTCCCCAAAGTAGCCGTTGAAACCGTACTCAAAGGATAGGAAAAAGCATACCCTGGATAGGGAATCGTTAAAACATTCATCCCCGGACGGTCTACCACTGTCCCCGTCCATTCGGAACCCACCGATACCCCAGCCACACGACCATAGACTTTTTCTCCCTGATAGGCATTTTCCCCTAAAGTCGGGATGATATCTCTAGGTTCTGCCAGTCTGCCCGTATTTAAGAAATTTAGCCATTGGCTTAATATCGGCATTTGGGGAGAAAAAGAAGAAATGGAAAAACCCGGAATATTCGGAAAAGTTGGAGAACTCCCAGGAGTCGAAAACCGAACTAAATTCGCCAGATGCACCGGGCCATTGCTTTGTAACCGCAGGAAGGTTGAACGGGCACTGGCCGTTGGAATCGGTAAACTAAACAACATCTGGGTTTGTTGCGGCGGAATCATGATTTGTTCAGGAAAGGTGCGTTGATGGCGTCCTCGTAAAATATCCCCCGCCAACCGTGACCCCGGCCCAGAAAACACCCGACCTTGAGGGTCTTCCACCATTGGCGGCAATTCCACAAATGGCGCATCCGGTGACGTGACATAACTAATTCCTTGCAAAATATTTAAAGTAACCGGTTGAGAACTGGGATTATAAATTAATACCCCTTGATATAAGGTTTGTTGTTTATTAATCGGACGAGCAATATGATGGGAAAAAAAGTCAAACTGTCCGCTTATGGGAATATTAAGATGGGCATTGGGGAATTTTTTCGCCGTTTGTGGAAAAGTCGATAATAATATTCCTTCTCCTGTGACCACTTCAGGACTATTACTATTAAAAACCGGAATTTCATTCAACTGTCCGGGTAAGGGCCGAATTTCCTGCATTTGGGTAATATATCGTTTCCCAGAGGTTGGGGGTGGAATCGTAATCACTTCAGCCAAATAAAACGCAGGAACAAAAGGAAACATAAACAACTATTTACTCTCTGATATCGCAAGTTTAACTCTGTTGTTAAGATGGCTTTTTCGGGAACATTTGTCAACCCTTCGTAGTAAGCCCTTCAGGGCTTAGGGGATTCATAGGTAAACCCCTAGCTACAAAGTCAACTTACACCCTAAAATAAATTTCAGGTCAAAAGCTAAAGTTATCTCAAGATAACTCAAAAATTAATTCTATTAAATAGCAAAAGATGCCCCACAATTCTTAAAAGGTTTGTTAACGGAATCACCTGCTGCTGTGGCATTAGTTGAAAAATGCAAGGAATTATTACCTACCATTGTAGGTTTCTTTGGGTTGTAGACATAAATCTTTGATTAACATTAAATTTATTGGAATTTCAGCAAGGATGTAATATCCTAAAATTTGTCAAAAGCCATCTATCTCAGGAAATAAACGAATTCCTGCCATCGTTTAATATACAACGACCATGAAAGTTCAGACTTCTGTTTTTGCAGCACTCCTGTCTTTGAGCGTTCTGGCTACTGCCAATGTTGCTAAAGCAGACACCGTAAAAGCTCGCTGTGATGTTTATCCCAAAGGAGAAGATAAAGCCTCATCTTCTGGTCTATGTACCTTTTCTCAGCGTCAAGGCGCCGTTGGCATTCAACTCCAGAATGGCAAACGCTACGACCTGCGCCCGGTAGGAGATGAACCGGGTAACTATGTAGACCAAAATGGTAAAGCCGCTTATCGTCAAGCTGGTTTGGACGATAAAGGGCAAATTTATCGGTTAGCGAATGAATCAATTTATATCTATTGGGATACGGCTCCCTACTCAAATTCAAATCGCTAACCTACTATTTTGAACAAGTTTCTGTTTAAATTTTGACAAATCACTTTAGTATCCTTTAAGGAGGAAAAAGCTATGAGTATAGAAGATAAAATCAAAGCGGCGGCTACCGATGTCGAAGGTAAATTAAAAGCTGCGGCGGGTGAGTTGACTGGTGATAACCAACTGAAAGCAGAAGGGGAAGCAAAGCAAGCTCAAGCATCAGTGATGAATGCAGCGGCCGAACTCAAAGACAAAGCGAAAAACGTTGTTGATGACTTAAAAAATGTGGCAAACGATGTACTCGATAGCGTCAAAAAGAAATTGGATTAGTTAAGAAAATTAGATTATAAATTGATAATCCCCTATTGAGTGCATAGCTTAATGGGGGATTTTGGATCAGTTAATCAGATAGTAGAATAGAATTATCCCCAACCCCGTAAAATCAGATGACTCTCACAACCCAACGCTTTACCTTAGAAGAGTATCTTAACTACGATGACGGCACAGATAGTCTCTATGAATTAGTCAACGGAGAATTAGTTTCTATGGCTTTAGGAACTGGACAACATGGTGAAATTGTCGATTTTATTAATACACAATTTCGCACCGAGATTGCTAGAATAGGACGAGATTGGGTATCTAAACAAATGGCGATCGGTGTTCAATCTCCTCGTGGCGATCGCTGGGATACAGTTCGCATTCCTGATGTTGTAATTATTCCTAAAGAACAGTGGCGGAATTTGCAAAACCGCGAGGCTGTTATTCGTTTAAATGAAGCACCCCCGCTTTTAGTCGTAGAAGTTGTTAGCACTTCAACGAAAAGTGTTGACTATCGGGCTAAACGGGCTGAATATTCTGTTTTAAATATTCCTGAATATTGGATCGTTGATCCATTACAAGCTAAAATTACTGTTTTTACGCTTTCTGAAGGCTGGTATGACGAAGTTGTTTTTACAGAAAGCGATCGCCTCATTTCTCCGACTTTTACTGAACTAAATCTAACGGTTAATCAAATTCTATTCAGTGAAATTTAAGGGCGTAAGCCCTTTAGAGATTTGAGGCGTAAACGCTTTACTACGAATTGTTCCAATCAGCAGAATTAGATTGTAAAGTGACTACCATTTAAACTAGAAGAATTAACGCCGATTAATGTTGCTAATATTTCTCCATTATTGGCTAACTGAATTAAGGTAGAATTATTTTGTGTTGTCAAAGTTAATTGTTCAAAGGTTAATCCTCCAACTAAATTAATTAGATCTTCGTTGATATTAAAGTCAAGAATGATATCGTTTCCAGTGCCAATTGCGATCGTAAATTGGTCATTTCCACTTCCTCCGATTAATGTATCTTCTCCTTGATCTCCACTGAGGAAATCATTACCCATTCCGCCCATTAAACTATCATTGTTTTGACCCCCATAAAGACTATCATTGCCTTCGCATCCTTCTAACGTATCAGATTCTAAATTTCCAAATAATAAATCATTATCCTCATTACCCCACAAAAAGTCATCATTTTTTCCGCCATAAATTGTATCATTACCTAAATTTCCCTGAAGTTGATCGTTACCTTGATTTCCAAATAAAATATCGTTTCCTAATCCTCCACTGAGAGAGTCATTATCCGTTTCACCAAATAAGGTGTCATCTCCCTCATCCCCAAATATTAAATCATTTCCACTTCCCCCTAATAAATTATCATTTTCAGTTCCCCCACTCAAATAATCATCCCCGTTATCTCCCCAAAGGTGATCTTCTCCTTCCATTCCAAAGAGAAAATCTGAATCTTCGTTACCATACAGAAAATCTGAACCTGTATCACCATTAATAAAATCGGTTCCCTGACCCCCAAAAATAGTATCATTTCCAATTTTTCCGTCTAAATTATCATTTCCTTCCATCCCCAATAAAATGTCGTCTCCATTTCCTCCATCAATTGCTTCATTCACATCAGTTCCTATCAAATAATCGTTATTTTCGGTTCCATTGAAGTAATTTTGAATAACATTTTTTTGACGACTGGTTTCTACATCCACAGGGGGAAAGGGTTTAGAAGAACAGTCATCTGGTGATGGTGTGGGAGTGGGTACAGGAGTCGGTGATGGTGTTGGAGTCGGTGATGGGGTGGGAGTTGGTGCAGGGGTCGGTGATGGTGTTGGAGTCGGTGATGGTGATGGTGTGGGAGTGGGAGTTGGTGATGGGGTCGGTGTTGGTGTTGGTGATGGAGTTGGCGATGGTGATGGGGTCGGTGATGGAGTTGGTGATGGAGTTGGTGATGGTGTGGGAGTTGGTGATGGAGTCGGTGATGGTGATGGTGTGGGAGTGGGAGTTGGTGATGGAGTTGGTGATGGTGTTGGTGATGGTGATGGGGTCGGTGTTGGTGATGGTGTTGATGTTGGCGATGGTGTTGGTGTTGGTGTTGGCGATGGTGTTGGCGATGGTGTTGGCGATGGTGTTGGCGATGGTGTTGATGTTGGCGATGGTGTTGGTGTTGGTGTTGGCGATGGTGTTGGAGTCGGTGATGGTGTTGGAGTCGGTGTTGGAGTCGGTGATGGTGTTGGAGTCGGTGATGGTGTTGGAGTCGGTGATGGTGTTGGTGATGGTGTGGGAGTTGGTGATGGCGTAACAGTGAACTCGTAAGCACCACTATCAATAATCACTGTTCCATTTTGATCGCCATCAACAGGACGAGGTTGATTTTGTTGATCAGTTGTTAATGAATTATTGACTCCGGTATCAATAGCAGGACTACCAATTAATAAAGGATAAATATAAGTTCCGTTGACATTTTGGAGGGTTCCTAATTGAGGATCAACTTTGACAATATTTGTTGTCGCGTTATAATTATCTCCCGTTTGATTAGGATTTCCTGGCCATTGAATATTTCCGCCTAAATCGCTAAAAGTTCGATTAGTATGTTGTAAAATATTCCATGAATTCCCCCCATTATTGGCAGTATTATTATAGAAAATTGTATTTTGAACAGTCACCGTTTCATCTGATGCTGCGGAAACTCCACCACCTGCCCATCCTGCATAATTATCGGCAATAGTAGTATTAACAATATTAGTGGGGCCATAAAGAGCCATTGCCCCACCATTACCTTGATCTGTTGTTGCTTCTGCCCGATTTCCTGAAAAGGTACTATTAGTAATTGTTGTAGGAGCATCCATCATCCAAATGCCTCCACCTTGACTGGCTGCGGTATTATTTATAAAAGCTGTATTGTTAACTGTAAATCCCTGGTTTAATCCATTACTAATTTGAACAACAGCCCCCCCATTACCATTATTTCCGCCATTAGGAAGGGGTAAAATTTGGTTATTGATAAATAGATTGGAGTCAAAAATAACGTTATCTTGGGTTCCGGTAAATAGGTAAGCCGCGCCTCCTTCTCCTCGACCCATATTGCCTTCAAAACGGCTATTAACAATCCGAATCGTTCCTGATGGTTCATTCGTAGAACTAGCGCGATCTGTGTAAACAGCCCCTCCAAATCCTCTTAAAAAGGGGTTATTTTCACCCGTTGCATAAACAGCAGCAGTAGTTTTATTATTTAAAAAGGTAGAGTTTTCAATGGTTAATTTTCCATTTAAACTATTAATAGCTGCTCCATTAATTCCTTCATTTTCACTAAATTTGCTGTTGGTAACAATAATATTTCTAGGCCCCCAAAAGGCGATCGCTCCTGCACCTCGTTCATCATTACCTACGATCGCTTTATTTCGATTAAATTCACTGTTATTAACGGTTAAATTACCTTCAAAGGCACTAAAAATTGCTCCACCGCCTTTGTCGGCGATATTATCATTGAATTTGACATTATCTATGGTTAAAATTCCTTGATGAGTTGTAGAAACTCCACCGCCTCGTTCTGGAGTATAGCCATTATTAATCGTTAGATTTTGAAGTGTTAAACTGGTGGGTGTAACCGATGTTGAATTGAGATAAAAAACCGTAAATTGGTTATTTCCACTAATGATTAAATTAGGATTATCAATCCCATCAATAATTAAATTTCTACCCACAGGAATATCTAATTTTCCTGTAGTTAGGGTAATAGTATTTCCTCCGAGGAGAGTCGGATTAAATTTAATCATATCACCAGACTGAGCTTGATTAATCGCGTCTCGTAATGAGCCTGCTCCCGAATCTTGATTATTAATAACGAACCGTTCAGCCATGCTTAATTTTCCTTTATGATAGAGAAATTAATGTTTGAAATTGTATTAATTTCTTCTCTATTGCTCCAAGCCATCAGGAAAAACTCTTATCTTTTTTTATTGCTATACTAGAGAGTCTATTTGTCGTGAAAAATCGCAGTATTTATTAAATATTTATTGCATATTTATTTGGGAAAAATTAAAGATACAATTTTGCTAAGGAATGAAAAATCAATAAATGGATTAATGAGTGAGTTGAGGTACGGCTCGATAGTTCCATTTGGGTAAATATTCATCAAAAACAATTTTCAGAGTTTTTTTGAAATGATCAGTTACCTTCCGACCCGTTTGATAGACCTGATCAACGACATTAACAACGACAGATAGCCCTGTATTAGTACGAGTTTTTTCCATGAGAGTTTTGACCAAACCAAGACTGGTAAAAATCACTCCTTGACAAGCTCGAGTTAGATGAGGAAAAAGTCGATGTTCAATGGGATTATATTTAGATGTATAGGGAGGGTAATGAGCAATTCTGATCTCAATTCCAATTTCATCCACTAACTTTTGTAAATCTTGTTTAAAAATATAATGATTAGCATTATTACTGCCACCCCCATCACACTTAGCTAAAATCGAATTGGCATGAGGATAGAGAGCTTTTCCATAATGATTCTACCAATGTTTAAGAGCATTACAAGCAAATTCACTGGTATCTTTACTGTTACCTAATGTTACATATCCTCGGTTTTTTTGAGTATCGTAAATGCCATGGGGAATGACTTTTCCATGACCTAAGCTCCAAAAATCATGATCCCAAGTAGTAACAGGCTCAGTTGTATACAGAGTACCTGGACGATATAAATTCCCTAAAACTTCTTTCTTTTTAGTGTCAAAACTAATAATAGGATTACCGGCTTCTCTATACAGGGTATCGAGTCTAGCAATATTTTCAAATTGAGCATTTCGGTCTTTATTAATTCCTGTAGTTTGCTTTTTTTGTGCTTTTCGCTTGACATACCCATGCTTTTTTAAGAGTTTCTTTACGGTGGGAGGACTGATATTAAATCCGGCTTCCTTAAGTCCCAAAGCAATTTCTTTGTGGGTTAAATTAGTCCATTTAATTGACTCGTTCATAGGATCTCCGGCTGTGCGGGACTTTAACACTTCTAAAAAGGCTTCATCTATTCCAATTTGGGTGGAAAAAATACTTTTTCTTCCTCCTCCTTTTTTTCTAATTCTTACATCATTAATAGTCTGTTCATCCAGTTCTTTTAACTCTTTTATTCCTCGGACGATTGTGTTTCGAGTACAACCCAACAGTTTGATGATATAACTAATTCCTCCCCATCCCAGTTTTTGAGCCTCTATCGCTGCATATCTTCTTTTATCCTTTTCTGATAAAGAGTTATAAAACTTTTTCATTTCTTCCTCAATTGAACTAGAATAAAACATAGGTTTTAAGTTAAGTTGTGTAGTTTAATCGAAAAATCCGTTGCCCGGTTCTCTCAATTTTTGTAAAATCTGCCATCAGTGCCTATACTTCATTATACCTGAAGCCCATCAAGTTATTACTTTTTCATTCCTAAGAAATTAGTCGTATAGCAAGTCTAAATGGATTGTACAATCCTAATCATCAGTATTATTAATCCTCAAAACTGGACAAAAATCCCAGTAGGGGCGAGGCGCGCCCATTGGTGTCAACTTAAGGAAAGGCGATCGCAACGACTAATGGGAGTTGAAGAGGGCGATGAGTAGTCGCCCTGGCAACGTGGCAACTGTAGGTGTTAGTTTAAAGGGGCGATCGCCAAGGTCAGTGTTAGTGGAAGGGGGAAAGAAATCAGATGAGTAAAACAACAGGGAGAATTTTGAGAAATGCGGATTTAAGGCATCAAAGTCAAATGGCAGGGCCACCATTAGAAGTGCTAGAAAAAGAACTGTATAGACTACTAACACCCGAAAATTTTAAACCGTTAAAGGAAAGCCGAGGAATTCAGGAAAAAAAACTGCGTTCGCGAGTATTAAATTTACCAGTGATGATGGCAGTAGTTATTGGCTTAGTCTATAGAAGAATAGCTGGATTGCGAGAACTGTTAAGAATCCTAACGGAAGAAGGAATGCTGTGGATAGAACCGATGCAAGTGAGTGTGGAAGCGTTATCAAAAAGATTAAGAACGCTACCAGCGAGTTTATTTGTAGAAATCTTTGAACAGGTGATAGAGAAATTAAAAAGCGAAGAAAATCTGAAGGGAGTGCCGGAAAAATGGCAAGGGATCTCAGAAAAGTTTACAGGAATTTGGATAGCAGATGGTTCGACACTGGAAGAAATATTTAAAAAGTTAAAAGTGCTGAGAAAGGGTAACACAGTGTTAGGGGGAAAGATGATGGTGATTGTAGAAGCCTGGACATATAGACCGGTGAAAATGTGGTATACAGAAGAATCAAAAGCTAACGATAAAATCTTTACTGACCAACTGTTAGAACAACTTCCCCAAGGGGGATTAATGATTTTTGACTTAGGTTTTTTTAAGTTTGGGTGGTTTGATGAATTTACAGAACAAAAAAAATTTTTTGTAACCCGATTAAGAGAAAAAACAGCCTATCAAGTCAAAAAAACATTAAGCCAAGGGTTATACTATCAAGATGAAATTATCCAGATGGGATTGTACCGTTCTAACCGATGTCATCAGCCTGTACGATTAGTCTCAGTCTTATGGGGAAAAACTTGGTATCGCTATTTAACCAATGTCTTAGATCCAGAGGAATTATCGGCTCAACAAGTTTGTGAGTTGTACCGAAATCGCTGGCAAATTGAACAAGCCTTTTTATTAACGAAGAGATTATTAGGATTAGCCTATCTCTGGGTGGGAGATAGCAACGGAATCCAAATTCAAATTTTATCAACCTGGATATTTTATGCCGTCTTAAATCAGTTGTGTACTGATGTCGCTATGGCTTTAGGTCAACCGAAAGAACGAATTTCTACAGAAATGGTATTTCGCGCTTTATATCATTTTTCTCGAGCTAGTTTACGGGGAGAAACTTCTGATGTTATTAGCTATTTAACCTCACATCAGAAGTTATTTGGCTTGGTCAAATCCACTCGAAAACGACATCGAGAAATCGATGCTCTTACACAGCAGGTTTGGGGCGATCGCTCCTTAAGTTGACGCCAATGGGCGCGCCTCGCCCCTACGATGAATTGAATTTTAAGACATTTATATAACTGATTTAGACTTGCTATATTAATGGAAACAAATTGACGATTTTTTTATTAGTCATCAACTCAATCAATTAAACTTTGATTTGTCCGGCTACTTACTGCGCCTTGCGTCCTAACCATCTTGGCGGTTGCTATCAATAAATTTCCATACAAAAAGTCCCCCTAAAATAATGGGGGACTTCGGCAAATCTCAACCCAACTTAAAAATAAGTTGAATTAATCCTTTGTCCATTCTGTGTGGAAGAATTCACCTCTGGGTTTATCAATGCGTTCATAGGTATGAGCGCCAAAATAATCCCGTTGAGCTTGGGTTAAATTCAGGGGTAAAGTAGCCCGTCGATAACTATCAAAATAGTCTAAGGACGCACTAAAAGCCGGAACTGGAATTCCAAATTGATTCGCGAGAACTAACACTTCCCGCCAAGCTTCTTGACGATCTAAAATTGTCTGTTTAAATTCCGGTGCTAATAACAAATTCGGTAAGTTGGGATTTTCGCCAAAGGCTGTTTTAATTTTATTCAAAAATCCAGCCCGAATAATACAACCTCCTTTCCAAATTCTCGCCATTTCACCGAGATCTAAATTGTACCCAAACTCCTTAGAAGCAGCGCTTAATAACGCCATTCCTTGAGCATAGGAACAGATTTTAGAACAATACAACGCATCCCGAATTTTATTCACTAAATTGGCAATATCTCCTTGATATTCACCCGTTGGCCCCGGTAATTCCACAGAGGCGGCGACCCGTTCATCTTTATAGGAAGAAATAATCCGACTATTGACCGCAGCGATAATGGTTGGAATAGAAACTCCTAACTCTAACGCACTCATTACCGTCCAACGTCCGGTGCCTTTTTGTCCAGCAGCATCGACAATTAAATCAACTAACGGTAAACCCGTTTCAGGATCAATTTTTTTGAAAATATCCGCCGTAATTTCAATTAAAAAAGAATTGAGTTCGTCGGTGGTATTCCATTCTGCAAAGACTTCATGAAGTTGAGCCGCATTCAACCCCGCTACATTTTTCAGCAAATCATAAGCCTCTGCAATTAACTGCATATCGCCATATTCAATACCGTTATGCACCATTTTAACGTAGTGACCCGCGCCACCTGGCCCAATAAAGGTGACACAGGGGCCATCATCCACCTGGGCGGCAATTTTCGTTAAAATCGGTTCTAATTCTTTATAAGATGCTTCCGTCCCTCCCGGCATTAAACTTGGCCCCCAGAGGGCACCTTCTTCGCCACCACTAACTCCCATCCCCACAAACCCTAAACCTGTGGCTTCTAGTTCCTTTGTGCGGCGTTCAGTGTCTTCATAGAGGGAGTTACCCCCATCAATAATCATGTCATCTTGATCCAGCAACGGTTTAAGCTGATCAATGACTGCATCAACGGGTTTCCCGGCTTTCACCATCACCAAAATGCGGCGCGGACGTTCTAAAGATTGGACAAATTCTTCCAGGGTATAAGCAGCTTTGACGTTTTTTCCCTGAGCCCGTTGCTGCATGAACTCATCGGTTTTAGCACCCGTGCGGTTATAAACTGCGATCGGAAACCCATTGCGCTCGACGTTCAACGCCAGGTTTTCACCCATGACGGCTAGACCAATTACACCAAATTTTTGCAGTGTCATAGATTTCTATTGACTGTAATATTGTGGGTTACTAAGTGCAGTAATCTTCTTACAATAACCGTATTCTACATCCCACGCTTGAAAGACGTGGGATGTAGAATACCCGCCTTTAGGCGGAGTGAAAAACCCTATGTTATCATGATTAACATGAATAAGATAACTCGGACGATTAAATTAAAATTCGTGAATCTCAACCGTTGTAAAGCTCAAATGTTTGAGCAAATGACGGAAGAAAACACACGGATTGCTAATAAGCTGTTGTCATGGCCGATTAAAGAGCGACGTCAGATGACAACAGCTAAAATCATGTCCGAGTTAAAATCTGCCCTGGTGAATCAAGTCATTCGGCATACCACATCACCCACAGGTCGTCAAACCAAACAATATAAAGTTCTTCCGGTAGAAGTTAACAATCAAAACTGGAAATTAAGCCAAAAAGGGAGTACCTATTCAATTAGTTTCCCAACCCTCAAAGGTGAAAAAAGAATCCCCATTGAAGTTGCATCTCCTCATTGGCAACCTGTTTTAGATGGATTGCTAAGGGGAACAATTCAAGGGGGTTCTTTTAAATTAATTAAACATCGAAATAAGTGGTATGCCTATCTGTCAATTACTGAGGATGTTCCAGAAGTTGAGACAGAGAAAAGATTAGGGTGTGACCGAGGACAGAACAATTTAGCGGTAGTTGCACCTCAACAGGGTTTCGGTAAGTTCTTTAAAGGTCACAGCGTTAAACATCGAAGACGCTATTTTCAGCAAAGAAGACAGCAACTTCAAGAAGCTAAGAAATTTCGAGCTTTAAAGAAATGGAACAAAAAAGAGCGTCGATGGATGGATGCAATTAACCATACCATTAGTTGCCGGATTGTTCGTTTTGCTGAATCCCATAATGCTGATGTTGTTATTGAGGATTTAGAAGGATGTCGAAATACGATGAAGCAGAGTAAGAAATCTCGTTCTGATTCCGGTGAATCTCGACATAATTGGTCTTATTATTCTTTGGAACAAAAACTTAATTATAAGTTAGCTCTGAAGGGATTAAAATTAATTAAAAGACCTGCACCTTATACTTCTAAATCTTGTTCAACTTGTGGTGTTATTGGTAAAAGAAATCGACAGGATTTTAATTGCCCTAATGGTCACTACCATAATTCTGATTTGAATGCTTCACGAAACCTATCTCAATGGGACGGTTTCTGTTGTCAGTTAGACCTACAGAGAGATGCTTCTGTAATGGATTCATCCGGTTTAACTGATGGGGTGTTTGGCACACCCCCGAACTCGATGAATACGGTCAAACAAGAAGAGTACATTCAATTGTCTTTGTTTGACTGGGCTAGATACGAGAATCCCACCCTAAGCGCGTAGCGTAGGGGTGGGAGTGTCAACTTAGCGTTGATTTTACTGAGTGTATAATCTAAGTCAGGTTTTTTTAAAGATTCGGTATATAAAATTTTAGTCTTGTTTGATGGAAGCGATGGAAGAACTACAGTATCTCGCAACTTGGGTTAAGGAACAACACGCCCAAGAATATATCCTGACTTGGTTATTAACTCAACCGGGTGTTTGGTGGTCGAATGGGGAAGTTTACCAAGCCATTTTACAAAAATCGGGGAAACGATTAAAAGAATTTGTCAAGAAAAGCAAACAAGGGGATTTATTTCAAGGGATTGCTGATAAAATTGTCAGTGATGAAAGTTGGGATCAAATTGCCGAAAGTTTAGCTCGATTAATGGCAATTTATCAAGAAGAATTAGTAAAATTACAAGATCAAGGACGGTTACAACCCACCTCTCGCTTATCCGTGAAAGCACCTTCGACTCCCTCAAAATCTTGGTCTAATGTGGATGTTCAACAACAACCTTTACCTGATCCTAATACTGATGCGTTAACAGGACTTTAAACGCTTAATTTTTGTTAGAATCAAAGTTAACAAAAAATTCAATAGGAGCTTGTGATCATGTCTCTAATGACGATAAAAGACTTAGAGCAAGTCCAAAAAAGCCTCTCAGAAGCTGGTTTAGATTATCAGTTAGAATTAGTAGAGGGAAAAATTGAGATTATGGGGCCATCAGATATTGTTTCTAGTGAAATTGGAGTGATTTTCAGCCGTTTACTAGGTAACTGGGTTTATCCCCGTCGTTTAGGTCGTGTCTTTGACTCTGCTGGCGGTTTTATTCTTCCTGATACTAATCTTAAAGCCCCTGATGTTGCTTTTGTGCGGGCTTCTCGTCTCAGACAAAGTGTGCGCTATTTTGCTGAATTAGTGCCGGATTTAGTGGTAGAAATTAAATCTCAAAGCGATCGCATTAATCTGATCAAAAAGAAAATCAAGAAATTCTTAGAATTAGGATCACAAGTTGCGATTTTGATCGATCCTGATTTGTTAACGGTTACGGTTTATCGTTCTACAGAAGAACCGATTGTACTGGGAAATGAGGATATTTTAACAATTTCTGAATTGTTTCCAGGTTGGGAATTACCCATTGCTGAATTATGGCCGCCTGTTTTTAGCGAAGATGAAGATTAAAATTGCTTTTCTTGCTTGAGTTCGTGTTGTTAGATACAGTCTGAGAGTGACAATACCGTTAATAATTTCGGGTGATAGCTAAACTTTGAGAACGTTGGCGTGAGATCGTCTTTATGAATGGCAATACCTATGAAACCTCGAATCATCGTTTGTAGCTTAGGTCGCACCGGATATCAGATTTTTAGACTCTTGAAACAACAAGGGGCGATTGTGGTGGGAATGAGCGACCGACCGATTCCCCAAGAAGGGTCTGATGTGATTGTGGGAAATTTACGATCCGCCTCCACTTTATTAGCGGCTGGGGTGAAAACGGCTCATGCTTTAATTTTAGCGGGAAATGATGAAGCGATCAATTTAGCAATTTTAATGCAGGCGCGAATTTTAAATCCTCAAATTCGGATTATTAATCGTTTATTTAATACTAATTTGGGAACCCGCCTGAATCAAACCTTACCCGATCACAGTACGATGAGTGTTTCGGCTTTAGCCGCCCCTGTATTCGCCTTTGCGGCTTTGGGAAATCAAGCCATTGGACAACTGGAATTATTTAATCAAATTTGGCCGATTCATGAAGAGTTAATTGATCAAAATCATCCTTGGTTGGGAAAAAGTTTGAGGGATTTATGGGCTGAACCTAATCGAATGTTAATTTATTATTTACCTTTTAAAGATCAAATTGATTTAGTTTCTGGGGTAATGGCTGATCAACAACTGCAAGTGGGCGATCGCTTAATTGTTGCTCTCAAACCCCAAACTCGTCAAACTCAAAAAGATTTAGGATATCGACTTTTAAAATTCAAACGCGGTCTACAAAAATTTAAACAATATGCCAAGTCTGCTCTGATTGTGAGCTTGATTTTATGTCTGACCATATTAGGTGCGACTTTAACTTATATTTTCGCCGATCCCAGTTATTCTTTTGTAGATTCTCTGTATTTTTCTGTGGGAATGATTACTGGAGCCGGGGGGAATGAACAAGTGGTTGAACATTCCCCGGAGGCGATTAAACTGTTTACCGTTGTGATGATGTTAATCGGGACTGGAGTAGTTGGAATTAGTTATGCGTTATTGAATGATTTTATTTTAGGCACTCGGTTAAAAGATTATGTGAACGCCACACGGGTTCCTGAACGCAATCATTATATTATTTGTGGCTTAGGAGAATTGGGATTAAATATTGCTCAACATTTATATCAACGCGGGTATGAAGTCGTTGTGATTGAACGTGATCCCAACAGTCGATTTATGAGCACCGCCAAAGGGTTAAAAATTCCGGTTTTTGAAGGAGATGCGAGTTTAGCCAATACCCTCAAAAGCGTGAATGTTGAAGCCGCAGAAGCGTTACTGGCTGTTACTAATGATGATACGGGAAACTTAGAAATTGCCTTGAGTGCGAGGGGATTAGCACCGCATTTACGAGTGATTACCCGTACCCATGATTCCCATTTTGCCTTAATGGTTCAACAAGTTTTTGATTTTGAAGCGGTCTTAAATACAACAGAAATTGCGGCTCCAGCCTTTGCGGCGGCGGCATTAGGCGGACGGATTTTAGGAAGTGGAATCACCGCCGATAGTCTTTGGGTGGCGTTAGGAACCTTGATTACTCCCAATCATCCGTTTTCTGGAAAACGAGTCCAAGAGGTAGCCCGAAAAGTAGATTTTGTTCCTTTATATATTGAAACCGCTTATCAAACGATTCACAGTTGGGAACTGTTGAACTTTTTGCTACAACCGGGGGATATTTTATATCTAACCATGCCAGCGAACCACATTGAACACCTATGGCATTCTCTCCCCCCAGAACGAACTTCCTGGGAGGATAATCGTGTCCTCAGCCCAGAACCCAGCATCGGGCCAGGAAAAAACTAAAGCGTCAGGGAGGAAGTCGGGACAGCAAACCAAATCGGCTCACTGTATCGTCCGTTTTTCCCTTTAGGAGTCACTATTTTGAAATTGTTGTCTACGGTTACGAAGGCGACGACGTTCTTTATGGCGAGCTACCTCTTTCCGCTTGCGTTTTTGTCCGGGGGTTTCAAAATGACGATTTTTTTTCAGATCGGCAAAAATGCCAGCTTGTGAAACTTTCCGCTTAAAGCGACGTAGGGCGGACTCTAATTGTTCTGTTTCACCGAGAACGACTTGGCTCATTCCATATTCTCCCACTTGAATAATTGATTGGGTTGGACAAGCTGCCCTAAGGTCACCGACAGCATCGGGACAGGGTTGAAATTCCCTGTCCGGTCAGAAGAAGACTTCAGAGCAGGTTAATCAGAATTAAAACTGTTTACTGACGACCACCGCGATAGTTAGAATTACCGCCGCCGCCCCAGCCTCCTCTGGAGGGTTTGCGTTCTTCACGAGGACGGGCTTTATTCACTTTCAGGACGCGATCCATCCATTCAGCACCATCTAACTCTTCGATGGCTTTGGCTTCTTGAGCATCTGTTTCCATTTCCACGAAGCCGAAACCCCGTTTGCGTTGAGTTTCCCGATCAATGGGAAGCTGAACTTGCTTAACATTACCGTACTCAGCAAAGACTTCTGTGAGATCTTGTTCTGTGACGCTATAGGAAAGATTACCAACGTAAATAGTCATTACTTACCTCTTAAAATCGAGTGGTGTGCAGAGATTGGAATTCGGAGGTAAGCGAGTAGGACTTACACTAAACAGAAAAATTTTTCCTGATTCCAGCATAAACTGGGCTACCGATACCTAATCCAGCTTAAATTATAGCATGATTTTCGACCCTGACCAGTCAACTTGAAGGAATCTGTCAACCTCAACTAAATTATTCCCGTAGGAATCAACTCGACTTGAGGCGGAATCAACTCTACTTCAAAGATCTGAGCAAAGGTTTTAGCAATTTGGGGGCGTATTTGTTCGATTGTAATACCGGGAATAAATTGGGCTAAACTCCCGACGGGTCGATGGGCAATACCACAGGGAACAATCGCTTCAAACCCTTGCATATCAGGGCATACATTCAAGGCAAAACCGTGCATGGTAATCCAGCGACTGACTTTAATGCCAACGGCGGCAACCTTCACTTCCCCGATCCAAACCCCCGTTAAACCGGGAATTCGTTCTCCCGGAAGTTCATAAAATCTTAACACTTGGATTAACACTTCTTCTAACTGCCGTAAATACCAGTGTAAATCGGGGGTATGGCGTTTTAGGTTTAAAATCGGATACCCGACCAACTGCCCTGGACAATGATAGGTGACTTCGCCCCCGCGTTCTACCCGATGCAGTTCAACAGGACTCTTGAGCGGATCAAACTTGAGAAATTGCAGATCAGCCCCCTGCCCCAAAGTATAGACGGGGGGATGTTCCAACAGCATCAACACATCATCAAGAGCCGGGTTGAGCTTTCGGTCTTCAATCAAAGAGTGTTGCCAGTTCCAAGCCACCGTATAGGGAACCGATCCGAAGTAATAAATTTGACAAGGGGGACGCACAGTAACCGTAAAAAAAACCAGTGAACTATAGTATAGATTAACCCATTTCTGCTAATATAATAAGTAAGAATACTTAAAACACAGCTAAGGAGAAAGGAAAACCCCTACAAGAAATTCCGAAAAAAATCAAGCACTTTTTGACAAAACTTAACTTAAAAAAGTCAAGTTTTGTCACAGGATCAAAAAGATTTTAAACGGGTGAAGTTTGGTATCGGGTTAGTGTTAAGGTGAGATTATGCCCATATTATGAGCGGGAGGGAGCTTTATGAAGCTTGTTATCCAGGGTAAAAATTTGGAAGTTACGACTGCAATTCACGAATATGTACATCAAAAGATTACAAAAGCTGTCAGTCATTTTGAACAATTGACGACGGAAGTTGATGTACATTTGTCAGTTGCTCGGAACCCTCGGATAAATCCAAAACAAACCGCAGAAGTGACAATTTATGCCAACGGAACTGTGATTCGCGCTCAGGAAAGTAGTGAAAATCTTTACGCGAGCATTGATCTAGTCGCTGACAAAATTGCTCGCCAACTGCGGAAGTACAAAGAAAGACGCCAGGATAAAACCCACAATCTACCCAAAACGGGTGAAGTGGTTAACGAACATCCAGTTGTTGAAGACTTGGTTGGAAATCGTTCTCCTGAATTGCCCCAAGAGGTGGTTCGCACAAAATATTTTGCGATGCCTCCAATGACGATTAATGAAGCTTTAGAACAGCTTCAATTGATTGATCATGATTTCTATATGTTCCGCAATGCCGAGACTGAAGAAATTAATGTGATCTACAAGCGCTCTCATCACGGTGGTTATGGTGTAATTCAACCCCGCCAAGGAGAAGGAGTCAGCAACGGTAAATCCGTTCAGGGCAATACTGAGGTTTTAAGTTCACCCAAAGCGACTAAAGTTTAGGTGGGTTGGGGGTTTGAGTGACCACCAAACCCCCGATAAACGGTTTAGAGATGAATCTCCAGGGGACATTTAGATCAATCAACAATCTTTTTATTCAATACACTCTGCACTTCACACTTTTTTCCAAAGCTCTTCTTTTAACAACTTTAGCCTTTAGAAGGAAGACAAGAATTCAACGGAGTCGCTACTTTAACGTTGATAGTTAAATCATTAGCGAATCTTCCTCAATAGATGAGTTTGATTAGTAGTCAATTGGGTGTTCAACTGAACTCATCTCTCCAGAGATAGATGACGAATGGAGGGCATTATGAGGTAATCCAAACAAGCTCAAACATTAGGGATCTGATTCAATCCCAATAATTAGCAGGCGACGGTTGATTTCAACTGGGAAGCAATCGCTTCAGCAGCCTATTATGTTAATGAAGGCTCTTGCTCAAACCAAGAAGATCAAAACCGTGCCATATCAAGATGGAAAACATAAACCTTATGTTGAACTATGCAAATATAACCCCGGCTACTCAAATTCTGATTGTCGATGATGTTTTGGAAAATTTAGAATTACTATGCCATTTTCTGACGGAAGTTGGATATGAAGTGATCAGTGCGTTAGACGGAGAATCTGCATTAAAACAGGTGAATCATCATCATCCCGAACTGATTTTATTGGATGTAATGATGCCCGGTTTAACAGGTTATGAAGTTTGCCAACAATTAAAAGCTTCTCCCCAAACCCGTGATATTCCTGTAATTTTTTTGAGTGCTTTAGCAGAAATTAACGATAAAGTTAGGGGGTTTGAAGTTGGAGGAGTAGACTATATTACAAAACCCTTTGAAATTGAAGATGTTATTATTCGTGTTAAAAATCAACTCACCATTGTTCAACAACAAAAACAGTTACAACAACAAAAAACTCAATTAGAACAGGAAATTAAAGAGCGAAGACGAGTAGAATTAGCACTTCAAGATAGTATTAAACGGGAAAAAACCAGCGCTCGTGTCATTCAACGAATGCGACAAACCTTAAACTTAAATACAATTTTTAACGCTACAACCGCAGAATTAAGAAAGGTATTACAGTGTGATCGAGTTGTGATTTATCAGTTTAATCCTGACTGGAGTGGAAAGTTTGTTGCTGAATCTGTAGAATCGGGTTGGATACCCTTAGTCAAAGCCCAAAATTATGATCTAGTGATGAATCAAGCTGCTATTTCCAATTCGGATTGTGTGTTTGAACGCTTAACTGAAATTCCCGAAATTATTGTTCAAGATACTTACTTACAGGAAACCCAAGGGGGAGTTTACAGCCGAGGGGTAAGTTATCGATGTGTTGAGAATATTTATAAAAGCCATTTTAGTCCTTGTTATATTGATTTATTAGAACGATTTCAAGCTAAATCTTATTTAACCGTTGCCATTTTTTGCGGGAATCAATTATGGGGTTTGTTAGCGGCTTATCAAAATACAAATTTTCGCAAATGGGAACAAACAGAAATGCAAATGGTCGTACAAATTGCCAGTCAATTAGGGGTAGCGGTTCATCAAGCTCAACTCTTTTCTAAGATCAAACAGCAAACAGAAGAATTGAAAATTGCCAAACAATCGGCAGAGTCAGCTAATGCAGCTAAAAGTGAATTTTTAGCTAATATGAGCCATGAACTCCGAACTCCGTTGAATGCGATTTTAGGATTTGCCCAAATCTTAGGAATGAAAAACCAATAAGGTGACTAATTGAGAAATAGTTTACAGTGGATCAAGGTTTCCAGGGTTTAGTTGTGCAAGTTATTTATTTTTCATTCCTTAAAGAAAGATTTTTCTATGTCCTTAGAACAACGCAAACATATCGAAATTATTAATCGCAGTGGAGAACATTTACTGGATTTAATTAATGATGTTTTAGAACTCTCTAAAATTGAAGCCGGAAAAATAACATTAATGGAAACTCGATTTGATCTGTTAATGCTGCTTCATAATATTAAAGATATGTTGCACTTAAAAGCAGAAAGTAAAGGCTTATTATTTGAACTGGAAATTTCCCCTACGGTTCCTCAATATATTATTGCAGATGAAAGAAAATTACGCCAAGTCTTAGCAAATTTATTAGGAAATGCCATTAAATTTACAGAAAAAGGTCGAGTTCAATTGTGTGTGAGTGCTGAAAAGAAAGCGGGACAGGAACCTTCTATTGAATTACACAATAGTATGGTAAATAGTGATTATCCCGAACTTTGCTCACAGTTCAATTTTTCTACTGTCTTAGAAGGTTTATCCAAAAATCCCAAAATCCAGATTCAATTTAAAATCAAAGATACAGGAGTTGGGATTTCTCCCGAAGAACTTTGTTTATTATTTGAAGCATTTTCCCAAACTGAAGCGGGTCGTCAATCAGGCCAAGGAACAGGATTAGGCTTACCCATTAGCCGTCATTTTGTCCAGTTAATGGGGGGGATATTCAAGTAGAGTCTATTCGAGATCAAGGGTCAATTTTTACCTTTGAAATTCAAGCCAAAATCGACACAGAACCCACCATATCATCTCCCCATATCCAGCAACAAATCATTCATCTTGCACCCGATCAAAAGCCGGCTCGTATTTTAATTGTGGACGATGATTCAGATAACCGTTCATTATTAGTAAAAATACTAGGAAAAATTGGTTTTGACGTTCAAGAAGCCTGTGATGGTCAAGAAGCTTTAGCACTTTGGCAAAGTTGGCAACCTGATTTAATTTGTTTAGATATGCAATTACCGATTCTCGATGGTTTTGCTACAGCTCGTCAAATTCGCAGCCAAGAACAGCAAAATGCCATTCCGATTTTAGCGATTACTGCCTCTGTTTTTGAACAAGATCGACACTCTATTTCCGTAGCGGGATGTAATGATTGGATTAGTAAACCTTTTAAAGAAGAAGTTTTGTTAGAGAAAATTCGCGAACATTTAGGAGTAGAATATTTGTATCAAGAACCTTATTCAAATTGTATATTGCCTACAATGACAACATCTTCAGTAAGTTATACCTTGAAAACTCAATTGGCGATGTTACCCCCTGCATTCATTCAAGAATTACACTATGCAGCTACTCAATGTAGCGATGATTTAGTTTTAAAATTAATTGATCAAATCCCCGGAGATTTTTTGGATTTGACCCAAGTGATTAAAGAATGGGTGCTAAATTTTAGATTTGATCTAATTATTGATTTAACTCATCCGATTCAATCCCCTAAGCAATGAATAACGATCAAAATTCTTTAAATTCCTGTGAAATATTAATTATTGATGATTATCCTGATAATTTGCGAGTTTTAGCAGCAATTTTATCGGAACAAGGTTATCGAGTTAGAAAAGCAATTAATGGTAAAATTGCCTTGGCAACTATTGAAACTCAAATCCCAGATTTAATCTTATTAGATATTCAACTTCCTGATATTAATGGTTATGAACTGTGTCGTCAAATTAAAGCGCATCCCAAAACCGATAGTATTCCGATTTTAATGATTAGTGTTCATGATCAACCTGAAGATATTGTCAGAGCTTTTTCAGAAGGAGCAGTAGACTATATCAAAAAACCGTTTCAACCCGAAGAAGTCATTGTTCGAGTTAAAACTCAACTGATGATTAGACATCTTCATCACCAATTAAAATCCCAAAATCAGACTCTCTTTGAAAAAAATTATCAATTAAAATTAGAAGTTGAACAACGGATGCAAATGGAGGATGCTTTAAAAGAAGCGAATTCTAAATTACAAAAATTAGCTTTTATTGACAGCTTAACCGGCTTAGGAAATCGTCGTTATTTTGATGATCAGTTGCCTCGTTCTTGGCGACAAATGGCTAGAAACAAACAATTTATTTCCTTAATTTTGTGTGATTTAGACTATTTTAAAACTTATAATGATACCTATGGTCATCCGGCTGGAGATCTGTGTCTGAAACAAGTTGCTCATGCCATTAATCGTGCGGTTAAACGTCCTGGGGATGCTGTTTTCCGTTATGGGGGTGAAGAATTTGTTATTATACTGCCTGAGACTCCCCTAGACGGTGCGATACAAGTTACTAAAAATATACAGCTTGAAGTGGAACAACTTCATCTTCTGCACACTAATTTTTCTATTTATCGACAAATCACCTTGAGTTTTGGAATTTCGGGTCAATATCCTAATCCAAACACATCACCCACGGGTTTAGTCATTCAAGCTGATCAAGCACTTTATGAAGCTAAGAGCAAGGGACGTAACACTTATGTTGTTTATTCTTTCCCAAGTCATGTTTAATCTATTGTAGATTATTAACCTATTTTAATGATAAAATTGTTTAAAACCCTTAAAATCATGTTAAGAAATAAGTTCAGCAAAATAATTTTGCTTGTGTTGATCTGCCTGATTTATATGTTCGGGTTTCCAGCCTCAGCACAGGAACAATTTCAACCCTTATTTCAATCTAATATTGCTGGCGTAACTTTAGACGGACGAGCCATTTTTAAAGTCAGTGGAGCCGAAAATTTGACTGCTCAAGAACGAGCAGAAATGATTAGTACCAAATTACAACAAGCGGCAATATCAACAGAACCCATAGAAGTTAAAGTTAAACCCATCAATGAACAACCCACCCTTTGGCTGAATAATTCCTATTTACTGACGGTAACTCAAGAAGATACACAAAAGCAAAATCTTCCTGAAGATCAAGCTCAAATCTGGCGTTCTGAAATTCAAGAAGCGGTTAAGGAAGCAAGGAAAGAACGCAGTCTTGATTTCTTTAAAAAAACAACCTTTAAAAGTATTTTAGTGCTGTTCTTGGGAGGCTTAGTTCATTGGGGATTAGGTTGGTTTTTGCATCATTCTCTCCACCGATTTTTTCAATTATTTATTAAGTCAACTCCTGAATCCTCTCCATCAGGAAATAAGCCCCAAAATTTAGAGTTATTTTTAAGTTTAACTCTAGCAGGTACAAGATTAGGATTATGGACAGCTATTATTCTCTATCTGACTAATCAATTTCCCTTTACCCGACTTTTAAGTTATCGATTAACGGGAACCTTAATTTCAACCTTAACTTCTAAACTGATTACCATTAATAAAGCGTCCTATTCTATTCCTGACTTATTAATTTTAGTGAGTTTAGTGTGGGGATTAATCGTTTTTGCTAAAGTCATCACCGACCTTTTACAATCTCGTGTTTTAAATGCCACCCGCATTAGTCGAGGTGCTCAAGAAGTCGTTGCAGTGATTTTTCGATATGGGTTTATTTCCCTGGGAACCATTGTTTTATTACAAGTTTGGGGGTTAGATTTAAGTTCTTTAACGATTTTAGCTAGTGCATTAGGGATTGGAATTGGGTTTGGATTTCAAGATATTGCTAAAAATTTTGGGAGTGGTTTAGTTTTGTTATTTGAACGTCCCATTCAAGTCGGAGATTTTGTTGAAGTGGGGGATTATATGGGTACGGTCGAACGAATTGGTGCTCGCAGTACGGTGATTAAAACTTTAGATCAAGTCTCTATTATTGTCCCAAATTCTCGTTTTTTAGAATCAGAACTGATTAATTGGCATCATGACAATCCTATTTCCGGTTTACGCTTATCTGTGGGGGTTGCCTATAAGTCGAGTGTAGAGATTGTCAAAGATTTATTATTATCAGCAGCAAAAGCGAATTCTGAAGTTTTATCTCTTCCCTCTCCTCAAGTTTTATTTAAAGGTTTTGGAGACAATTCACTCAATTTTGAATTAAGAGTTTGGATCTCTAAACCTAGCCGTCAGTTTATAATTAAAAGTGATCTTTATTTTCAAATAGAATCCCTTTTTAGACAATATAAGATCGAGATTCCCTTTCCTCAACGAGATGTCAATATTCGGGGAAGTGTTCCCTTAGAATTATCTCCTGAATTGCAAGCCCTAATCCGACAAATCGCCGAAAATAAAACAAATGGATACCCCCAAAAGTTAGAGGGTTTTGGGGGGCAAAATTCTAATCCTTAACTTTTAGGCGGTTGAGGACAAGTTCTCTGATTCCAATCACATTGATAGAGATGTTGTTGTTGCCAACTCAGGGGAATTTCTAATAAATCTCTCGTTCCCGTCATGCCTTGACCTAAAAATAATAATAAAGCGATACAATTGAGAACGGTATGGGTTATTCTCCAGCGATTCGATTTATAAATATCGGGTACAATCGCTAAGGAAAAAATCATTAATAAAGCTGCTGCTACCCCATAATAATAATGAGAAAATTGCCACTCGTATCCTCGTCTAAAAACCCCATCTTGGCATCCTATCACGACAATTCCCATGCCTGTTAAGGTGGCAAAAATTCCTCGCCATAGGGGTTGATTTGGTTTAGCTCGATACAGTAAAATTAGAGAAACAAGCGTGAATATAAACATTAAAACAATAAAAATAGCTTGAGGCATTTTTTCCGGCGATAAATTATTAAAAACACCTTTAAAATAAATAGAATAAGCTAAAGCAATCAAGGTAATTGCCACCACTGAACCAGTTAACCACCGACCGATTTTTAAATGTTCTTGTCCGACAATAGCCGCAATTTTACTTTTATTCTCTTGATCAGAATAGTAGAGACGACGTTGACGGGTTTGCCATGCCATATAGACAGAAATGCCAATCAGGGGAAACACAAAACCCACCGCCAATACAGGATGGATTAATGCGATAATATCCTTAAATTCCATAACTTTCTCCTCAAAATAATGACTGCTGACTGCTTAAAGTTTATTTTTCCTGATCGGTTCCCGATTCTCTATTCGCTGCTAGAATAGTTATAACTTAATTTTTGCTCAAATCAATCTATTGTTTTGAATCAACGTGATTTCTACCACCGACCTTAAAAACCGACAGGAATTCGAGAAAATCGTAGGGGAAGCTAATGTCCAACCTTGGGACGAAATCGAACCCCTGCGACAACAACAGATGATACAATCCTTCGCACCCGAAACAACTCTTCAAGGGATTATTTATCCTCAAACTCAAGATGAATTATCTCAAGTCATTGCCTATAGTCATCAAGAGAAATTGAGCATTTTGCCCTGTGGTTCTTGTAGTAAAATTAATTGGGGAGGATTGATTAAATCCGTTGATTTTGCCGTTAGTACAGAACGAATGAATCAACTGATTGAACACGCCGTTGGAGATTTAACAGTTACAGTAGAAGCGGGAATGAAATTTTCCCAATTAAAAGCTATTTTAGATCAGAAAAACCAATTTTTAGGATTCGATCCCACCTATCCAGAACGAGCAACAATCGGGGGAATTATTGCCACAGGTGATACTGGTTCTCTACGACAACGTTATCGTAGTATCCGCGATATGATATTGGGGATTTCTATTGTTCGTTATGATGGAAAAATCGCTAAAGCGGGAGGTCGAGTTGTTAAAAATGTAGCCGGTTATGACTTAATGAAATTATTCACAAGCTCCTATGGAACCCTGGGAATAATTAGCCAAATTACCCTACGAGTTTATCCCCAAGCGGAATCTTCAGGAACCGTTATTTTAACCGGAGAACCGGAAGCAATTACACAAGTCAACCAAACCTTATTATCTTCGGCTTTAACTCCCGTTGCTGTGGATTTAATCTCTACTAATCTTTCAAAAGTATTAGGATTGGGAGATCATATTGGTTTAGTTGTTCAGTTTCAAAGTATTCCTGAAAGTGTACAACAACAAAGTCAACGATTAATGGAATTGGGAGAAAAATTAGGGTTAAAAGCGATATATTTTGACGTTGATGAGGGGAATTTATGGCAACAATTAAAACAGCAAATTTGGCAATCTGAATCTAACACTTCTATTCTTTGTAAAATTGGTATTACCCCCACCTCTGCGGTTAAAACCTTGATGCAATGTCAAACCCTAGGCGTTATTCATGCTGGAGTTGGTTTAGGAGTTTTACAGTTTGAAAGCGTTTCTTCAGAAACTCTGTTAAACTTAAGAAAATGGTGCGAATCTCAAGGCGGTTTTTTATCTATTTTAAAAGCACCCCTAGAGTTAAAACAACAGTTAGAAGTTTGGGGATATTCAGGAAATGCGTTAAATTTAATGCGCCAAATCAAAAAACAATTTGATCCTCAAAATCAGTTTAGCCCTAATCGCTTTGTCGGTGGAATTTAATTGATCTATAATCATAGGAGAATTTTGTTAAAATGTCAACCTCTGACTTTGTTGCTGAATCTCAATTAATTCCGGCAAAAGACAGTAATTTTTTAGGACAAAACCCCCATTTAACCTCGGATGAAATTCCAGGGTTTGACTCAATTAATCCTCCTAATCCCAATTTTATTAGTACCTGCGTTCACTGTGGATTTTGTTTATCGACTTGTCCCAGTTATCGAGTGTTAGGAACAGAAATGGACTCTCCTAGGGGACGAATTTATTTAATGGATGCGATTTCCAAAAATGATGCGTCTTTAGGAGAAACAACCGCCCAACATTTTGATAGTTGTTTAGGCTGTTTAGCCTGCGTTACGACTTGTCCATCTGGGGTTAAATATGATCAATTAATTACCGCCACTCGTCCCCAAGTTGAACGAAATGTACCTCGCAGTTTACCAGACCGTTTAATTCGCGCCTTAATCTTTAATTTATTTCCCTATCCCAACCGTTTAAGAGCGTTTTTAATTCCGCTTTTCATCTATCAAAAATTAGGAGTACAAAAAATTGTGAGAACAACGGGTTTATTACCCAAAATTTCTCCCCGTTTAGCCGCAATGGAATCCATTTTACCCGAAATTACTGCTGAGGCGTTTCGAGAGGATTTCCCGGTCATTATTCCCGCCCAAGGGGAAAAACGTTATCGAGTCGGGGTAATTTTAGGCTGTGTTCAACGGTTATTTTTTAATCCGGTTAATGAAGCAACGGTGAGAGTTTTAACGGCCAATGGGTGTGAAGTCGTAATTCCGAGAAATCAAGGGTGTTGTGGGGCGTTACCCGAACATCAAGGACAAACCGAACAATCTCATACGTTAATTAAACAAATGATTGATCGATTTTCGGGAACAAATGTGGATGCTATTATTATTAATGCGGCGGGATGTGGTCATACTTTAAAAGAATATGGACATATCTTGAAAGATGATCCTCAATATCGAGAACAAGCGGAAGAATTTGCAAAAAAAGTGAAGGATGTACAAGAATTTTTAGCCGAAATTGGTTTAACAAAAACCCTGTATCCCTTAACAGAAACCGGAGAATTAACCTTAGTTTATCAAGATGCTTGTCATTTATTACATGGACAAAAAATTAGTTCCCAACCTCGTCAACTTTTGCAACAAATTCCAGGGGTAAACTTACGAGAACCCCTCGATGCGGCTTTATGCTGTGGAAGTGCGGGAGTTTATAATTTATTACAACCGGAAGTCGCTGAAGAATTAGGACAACAAAAAGTGGAAAATTTAACCAATACGGGGGCGGAATTAATTGCTTCTGCAAATCCGGGTTGTTCGTTACAAATTAAAAAGCATTTACAATTACAAGGAAAGGATATTCCGTTAATGCACCCAATGGAATTACTGGATTATTCCATTCGAGGCGTTAAAATTAAATAGTTTTTTCTAAAGTTCGTTGTTGTGCTTTAACCTAAAAATCAAGTGCTAAAGCACAACAAAAATATCCAGCTTTTTGAACCATGAAACTCAAGCAATATCAACAAATTATTTTAATCAGTTTAATTGCTTTAATTCCCATTGGATTAGCCAGTAAATTTTATAAGGGGCCGTTTGATTTATGGCTGAATAATTCTGTAGGTGGGGTATTTTATGAAATATTTTGGGTGCTTTTAGTTGTTTTTATTAATCCTATTTTATCCCCTGGATGGGTTGCATTTTGGGTTTTTATTGTAACTTCTATTTTAGAATTTGCTCAACTCTGGAAACCGCCTTTCTTAGAAGTAATTCGTGCAACCTTATTAGGTCGGTTATTACTGGGAACAACATTTTCCTGGTGGGATTTTCCCTATTATGTTATTGGTTGTGGATTGGCTTGGTTAGGGTTAAAATATCTTAAATCTTCTTTAAAATCAATAGATTAAATGAGCGACTGGGTGTATAATAAAAATTAAGTATGGGAAGCTAATTTATCCGCCCATCGGGTGGTTTCAGGTAAACGATATTTAGTCAGACAGTTTAAGACATAATCAATAGACGTTTCTAAACTAATCCGATGACCTGGGGAAATATAAAGGGGTCTAACATTAGTTCTCGAACGTAGCACTGCACCAATGATTTCTCCTTTGTTTTTTAACGGTGTCCAACTGCCTTTTTCAGCCGGGAGATCGTCATGTTTTCCAATTAATAGCGATTTAGCCGCGCCAATGGTCGGTTGATCAATTAATACCCCTAAATGACAGGCTAATCCAAATCGTCTAGGGTGGGCAATTCCTTGACCATCACAGATAATTAAATTAGGGGTTATTGTTAATTTTTCTAAAACATCTAAAATTACAGGAACTTCTCGAAATGATAAAAATCCAGGAATATAAGGAAAGGTGGTTGGACGTTGGGCGATCGCAGTTTCTTGTAATGTTAAATCAGGAAAACTTAAGACCGCTACTGCTGCTTGAGAAATGGTATAATCTTCTTTAAATCCTACATCAACCCCAGCCACATATTTAACAGTTTTTAATTCATCTGTTGTCCGAACTAAGGATTTAAGTTGGTTTTGAATTACCATCGCCTCTTCAACCGTTGTCGGCCATGTTTCCCGGCGTTGAATGTTCATGGTTTTTTCTAATTTTGGTTTGACTGAATTGCAATTTGTCCCAAACCCTTGAGAATTTGCAACACCTCATAGAGTTGGTTGCGGCGGGGAAGGAGAGAAAATATATTAGATAATTCATATTGGGGAAATTCTTGGATTTGGAGTTTAACAAAGATAAAATTTCCACCATTGGTTACCATTCCAAAAACAGGCTTTTCCGGTGTAGGATTCCCTAACATATAAGCTAAGGTTTGTGGTAAAGCCAGTTCTAAAGAAAAACTTGTTTCTTTGGATTCTATCACCACAACCCAAAGTGTTTCTAGCAAAATCAGTGCATCTATCCTCCCTCGATAAATAATATCATTACTATCTACTGTAATTTGCACAGTTGTTTTCGTTTTAAAGCGAAAAGGGGCATCAAAAAAACCAGCCAAATTCAGCAGTGGAGATAACACAATTAATTTAATCGTTTCTTCTCCAAGTTGATTGTCTGAGAGTTGATAAAAGTATTTTTGCTGAATAGCATCAAGAACTTGTTGTTCCTGTTGTGTTAGTTCGTTGTCAGAGTTTAACCATTCCGTGAAAAATTGATCATCAGTGCTGCGCTGAAGATTGAATTGAGTTTGCAGTTGACTAAAGGTTTTGAGAGTACGCTCAATTGGAAAAGTTTGGGTCATACCTAATTATAGGGAATAGGTAATGGCTAATGGATGTTTTTTAAGCCAGCAAACAAGCATCTTGCCTGTTTTGCTGGCTAGTAATTGGCAAAAGTTTGAGTTTTGATTAATACTGCGATCCGGTTTTACGATAATGAACAGCCGTAACCCCTTCTGGATGCAATAAATGACCATTATTAACTGTGGCATAAATCACCCAATGATCACCACATTCCATCCGATTTTTAACCTCACATTCCAGATAAGCTAAGGCATCTTTTAAGATCAAACAACCATTCGATGCTGCTTCTGTTTCTAACCCAACAAATCGATCTTCTCCCGGTTCATATCGCTTCAGAAAATGTTTTCGCAGTTGTTTCCCTTCCTGCAAAATATTCAGAACAAACGGATCCCCAATATGGGTTAAAGGTTCCAAAGCCCGATCCTTCGCCACAGCAACGGTAAACCCCGGAGGGTTAAAGGTGGCTTGGGATACCCAGGACGCTAACATAGCGCTGCACACCTCGCCTCGACGACCGGAGACGACACACAACGAACCCACGATACGCCCTATGGCTTGGGCGGTGCGATCAGCCCCCGATGAAGTCGCAGTGGGGCGAAAAGCCCGCCGTTTTTGCGTGCGTTTGAGGGTTTGAGCAAAGTCAACCGCCGCTTCTTTGCAAGTGTGTAACGTAACATCCGTTGGAGCAAATTTCACCCGAATGGGTTCAAAACCAAATTTATACCCTGCATCTTTCAAGCGACCTTCTAACAAATCAATCGCTTCCCCACTCCATCCATACGACCCAAAAACACCCGCTAATTTATTTGTAGAAGCGGTATTTAAAATCACCCCTAAAGCCGTTTGAACTTGTGTCGGCGCATGACCGCCTAATGTGGGTGAACCAATAATAAACCCATCACATTTTTCTAACGCTTCTTGAATTTCTGAAGATTTGGCGTATTCACAATTAATTAATTCTACAGCCACATCAGATTTGGTTAAACCTTTAGCGATCGCTTGGGCAACAGTAGCCGTATTTCCATAGGCTGAAGCATAGATTAATGCCACATTTAATTCATTAGATTTTTGTTTTTCACTCCATTGTTGATATAAATTGGTCAGTTCAGTCATGCCATATTTCACTAACGGCCCATGACCTGTTGCATAGAATTTAATTGCAGGTAAGTCTTTAATTTTATCGAGAGTAGAAAGCACTTGTTTAGCTTGGGCGGCATGAAGACAGTCATAATAAAACCGTCGATCATCGCTATACACTGACCACCCTTCATCAAACACTTGATCGCCGCAAACGTGCGCCCCAAATAGTTTATCAGAAAATAAAATTTCCGTAGCCGGATCATAGGTTAAAATTTCATCAGGCCAGCGAGGAGTCGGGGTTAAAATAAACTGTAATTGATGACCTTGACCTAAATCTAAAGTTTCTTCCCCCTTGATGGTTAAAATCTTTAAGTTTTCATCTTCAAAATATTCCCGTAAGGCTAACGCAGCAGGATTAGAGCAAACGAATGTTGCCTGGGGTGATAATGTTAATAAAGCCTTTAATGTTGCCCCCCGATTGGCATTAAAGTGACCCAAAATAATATAATTCAACTGTTCTAAATTTAAGCGACTTTGTAACGCTTCAATATAATTTTGGGTAAAGGATTCTCCAGGAGGATCAATAATTGCAGTTTGCTCGGCTTCAATAATATAACTATTCGCCGTTGTTCCCCGTTGCAGAGAATATTCCACTTCAAATTTTAATCGATCCCAAGTGCGCGATCGCACAACTTTTGTATCATTCCCAATTAAAAAAACTTGAACATCACGCGGTTTTTGATTAGACATAATTCTGGATTAAAAAATTTTTTTGATCTTTCCTCAGTGTTAAAGATCCCCCTGAATCAGGGAAACTTTGAGATTCCGGGGTTAGGGGGGATCTAATCAGGATTAATAATGATTACCGACTTTGCGATGGTGAACCGCAGGTAACACTTCAGGATCACTGACCCGTCCGTTATCAACGGTGGCATAAACAATCCAGTGATCACTTAACTCCATCCGACTTTGGACTTGGCATTCTAAATAGGCTAAAGCATCCGTTAAAATGGGACTGCCATTGTTAGCAGTTTGGGTATTAACGCCTTCAAATCGATCGGCACCCGGAGCAAATCGTTTTAAGAAGTGTCGCATTAATTTTTGATAATTATTTTCGGCTAAAACATTGAGCACAAATTGATCATCGACTTGCATTAACGCTTCAATTGCCCGATCTTTTGCCACTGCAATGGTTAATCCTAACGGTTGAAAACTCGCTTGAGTCACCCAAGAGGCTAACATCGCACTGCTCACTTCTCCTTTTTGAGCCGTAATAATATACAACCCACCGCTTAAGCGTCCCAGGGCTTTATCTAAGTTTGTATCCAGGGATTTCATCTGCTTCACGGTTTTATCCCGACTCAACCATTGCCCGATATCCGTTCCCGCTTCATCACAGGTTTGATAGGTGGTATCGTGGGGCGTTTCAGTAATCCGAATTGAAGGAAAAGATTGTTTTAATCCGGCATCATTGAGTTTAACTTGCAACGGATATAATGATAAATCATTGCCACCTCCCGACTCATATAAACCGTAAGCTTGCTTATTATGAGCCGATGCAATAATGGTATTAATGGCTTCTTCTGCCAGTTCAGAATTGACACCCGAAACAGGTGGCATTCCAATCACAAATCCCGCAGAACTCATCACTAATTCGCGCACTTCTGGGGGTTCAGCCGTGCGTAAATCCATCATTTCTACCGCTACACCTGTTTTGGTAATCCCGTGAGCAATGGCTTGGGAAAGGCGATCGCTATACCCATAATCGGAGAAATAAAACACCGCGACGCTAGTTTCTGATTTGGTTTGTTCCTGGCTCCATTTCCAATAACGTCCGGTTAATTCTTTTAAATTATGCCGTAATAAAGGGCCGTGTCCGGTGGCAATGGTGGTAATTTCTCCTAACGGTTCCATGCGTTTCATGGCACTAATCACCGAACGTGCATTCGGAGCCATTAAACACTCATAATAAAAGCGAAAATCCGGTTCAATGTCAGCTAAACTTTCATCGTAGGTGTGATCAGAACAATAGTGCATTCCAAACGCATCACAGGTAAATAACGTTTGGGTTTTCCGATCATAACTAAAAATGGTATCCGGCCAATGCAAATTCGGGGCGGAAACAAATTCTAAAACATGATCATTCCCTAAGTCTAAAGTATCGCCATTTTTGACTAATTTACTTTTAAAGGGCGTATGGGTTAAATTTTCTAAAAATTGAATCGCCACTTTCGCCCCCACAACGGTAGCATTAGGCGCGAGTTCTAGGACATCTTTAACTAAGCCACTATGATCGGGTTCAGTATGACTAATAATTAAATAGTCAATATCAGCAGGATTAATTAATCCCTTCAGCGTATCTAAATACAGTTGGCGAAACTTAGCGTGGGATGTATCAACGAGGGCTAGTTTTTCCCCGCGAATGATAAAGGAATTATAGGTTGTACCATTTTGCAGACCAAATTCTATGTCAAATCTTTCCCGATCCCAATCTAGGGAACGAATTGCCGTGGTATCAGCAGCAATGTCTTTAACTTCAATGGTTAAACGATTTTGTTTTACACGGTCAGTGAGGGCTACCATTCATGACCTCCCTAGATAATTGATGATGACTTTTTAACTTGTTCTCTATTGTTGCATGGATTAATCGTAAAGATTTATTAAAAAACCTATAACTCCGTTAAGCTTTGCAAAAGTAAAGGTGGTGTCCCTTGACCGTTAGCTGTCCCCTGAATCCCTAATTTACAGAACTTTAACAATAATTGTAAATTTTTTACACAATCTTTAAATAGGGGGGTTGACCCCCCACCCTAAAAACGTTATATTATGCTATGTAGATGCACCCTGATGGTAGGGAGAGTTGCCAAAGCGACTCTCTCTTTTTTATTGTCTGTTGTTTGTTGAGGGTTGTAGGGAGTGATAGTACATTAGTATTATTAGAAAACCGACTGCCATCAAGCAAAGGATCAATTCTAATCATGTCAGACCTCACTAACGTTTTAGCGATCGCAGCAGGAGCAGTACCAGGGGCACTATCTCGGTATCAACTGACCGAATGGACAAAAGCTAAATTCGGAACAAAATTTCCCTATGGAACATTTATTATTAATTTAACGGGATGTTTAGCTGTAGGTTTCTTTTTTACAATTTCCAAAGGAATTACAGGCTATCCCAAAGAATTAGATTTACTCATTAGAACTGGATTTTTAGGGTCTTACACCACATTTTCAACCTACGGGTTTGATACTTTAAGTCTCTGGCGGAATAAACAAACCGTTGCGACTGCTTTTTATTGGGCTGGGAGTGCAATTGTGGGTTTGATAGCGGTGATGATAGGCGTTGCGATCGCTAATATTATTGTACCTTCTTCATAAACAAAAGTTGAGATTGATCTCGTATGAACTGAACACAACTAATTTTAGGGAAAAAACATGGAGTTTTTGAAAGGACGTTATGCTATATCTGTGGCAATTGGGGCTATTTTTGGTGCATTAAGTCGTTTCTATTTAACTGAAGCCACCCAAGCAATTTTTGGAAAAAATTTTGGCTTTTACAGTACATTTTTGATTAATGTGACCGGTTGTTTATTGATTGCTTATATTTTGACTCTAGCGATTGAGAATATTCGACAGATCACACCTGAACTGCGACTGATGACGACAACCGGTTTCTGCGGTGCTTATACAACCTTTTCTACCTACGGTTTAGAAGCCAATGGTTTCTTAGCCCGGGGAGAGACCCAAACGATGTTCCTTTATTTTTTTGGGAGTGCCGTCGTCGGGATGATTTGTGTCCAAATCGGTGTTTTATTGGCAAGGGCAGGTCTTCCAAAACTTAAAGGGGAGGGGATTGGTCGTCGGGTTAACAAGACTAAGTAAGCTTATAATCCGAGTGAATCAAGGAGTTGATCGTTTTTCATTCATTAATCTATTAAAAATATTGAATGATTAAAGGTTTTTCCGGCACAAATCGGGAGGCAAAAGGTTCTTTTTTTCCTAATCCTTTGAAGTTAGAAATATTGACCGGAATTTCTAAGGGTCTGAGATCGGTGACTTCCCAAAAAATCGCTGCATCTAAGGCATCATTTGCTGCCGTTGCTGGACGATATTTCATGCCTTGGGGATGGCGACCACGCCTCGAATCACTATGACCAATATATAATCCTTGCCAAGTTACTTTAGGAATAAAAGAGCGATTTTCTTGTTCAGAGGCATAAATTAACACCTTCACAGGGCGTTCATTACGATCTAGGTCAATTTTGCGAAACACTTCAAATTCACGACTTCCAAAGGCTACTTTTCCCTCCTGTTCACAGACCTCCTGAGCAGAAATCAAATGAATTTCAGGTACAGGAGCCAGGAGCGAAAAATTACGGGTCGGCATTTTTACGGTAGAATCGTGCATAAGAATCCTGATCAAGAGAGCATCATTTAATTATCTCATCTTTAGGGAACAAAGAACAAGGAGCAAGAAACCGCAAGGATCAGGGATAATTCTTTGCGGTTGATAATCAAGAAAGAAAACACTCATTAATTTGGATTTAAAGCTGAAAGAATATTAATTAAACCCTTAAATAAATTTTGAGATTCGGGAGTTAATTCTTGTAGAATATTAGGTTGTAAAAAACAAGTTGGAGGAGGTGAACACCAATCAGCTAGAGTTCCATAGATGATATCAAAGGTTCGACGAGGTACATCCGCAATATAATTTCCGCGATGAATACCCCAGGCATCAAAAAATACTGCATCTCCTGAATTGAGATGAATTCGAGTCGCATTCGGCATCGCTGGAGAATTCGGCTTTTTACCGTTTAAACCTTTACGAATCTCTCGTTCTTGAGGTGTGTCCCAACGCTGGTGAGAACCCGGAATATATTCTAAATTACTATCGGGAATCAAGGCAATATGGACATGAATCCCAATGCTTTGCTTCATTCTCACTTTTTCGGTGTCTTCATCGGGAGCATCAAACTGTTGATCTCGATGCCAATCTCCTGCACGGGTATGGTTAGCTGGATTGAAAAAATATTGGGTATTATAAAATAATAAATCTTCATCTACAATTTGATTTAAAATGTCTAAAATTTTGGGATTTGCGATCGCATTTAATAAGACCGGAAGTTCTTCAGGATGATGAATAAAATAACGAGGTTCGGTTAAAAAAGCTAAATTGGTAAAATTGGCAGCTTGTTCAGGTGTGGATGACTCCTGCAACCAGTCTTGAAAAATGCGATCACAAATCCTTTGCAGTTTCCTCACCTCGGAAGCCTCTAATAGTTGAGGAATAACGATGAAACCTTGTTCATTCCATTGGTTTCTGAAAGAATTTTGATTCATAACTCATGGGTAAGCGAAGGTTAATTCTAATGATAAGACATATAACTTTAAACGGAAACTCGTTGAGATAATTCTTTCATGGCTTGGTCTGTGCTTAAGAAAATGTGATCGCGTCCTAATTTATCCACAAACCCAACTTTTTCTAATTGATCAAAAACCGGGCCTTTGACTTCAGATAAATAAAACTCAATGCCCATTCCCCTTAAATCATCAATCAAACGTTGAAGGGTTTCTAAAGCACTGCCATCAATTAAGTTAATCCCACTGCAAACTAAGAGTAAATATTCAACTTCTTTTTGTTCTGTTACCAGCTTTAATAAATAGTTTTCTAAATATTTAGTATTCACAAAATATAAACTTTCATCCACGCGCACCGCTAAAATATGAGGGCAAGTTGCCACCGAATGACGTAGAATATTGCGAAAATGTTCTGTATTTCCCACCCGTCCCACAATCGCAATATGGGGTTTACTGGTTCGAGCTAAATGTAAAACTAAAGAAATTAATACCCCAATAATAATACCTTCTTGTGCGCTGGTGAACAGAACTGCAACAAACGTACCGCACCAGGTAATTGCATCCAGTTTATTATATTGCCATAACCGTTTTAGAGTCGAAAAATCAAGGAGATTGCCAACGGCAACTAAAATAATCGCGGCTAAACTGGTTTGGGGTAAGTAATAAAATAAAGGTGTTAAAATCAAAACCGTTAACATCAAAAATACGGCAGTAATGACTGATGCTAACCCGGTATTGGCTCCGGCGGAATAGTTGACAACGGAACGACTTAATCCCCCCGTTATTGGATAGCCTCCCGTGAATGAGGCGGTAATATTTGAGGCTCCCAAGGCAATTAATTCTTGATTGGCTTCAACTGTTTTGCGTTGTTTACTGGCTAAAAATTGCCCCACTGAAAACGCTTCCATAAAGCCAACAAAACTAATGGCTAAGGCGGAGGTTCCTAATAATTGCAGATGGTTTAGATCTAAATTAGGGAAAGTCAAAGGCGGAAACCCTTTAGGAATTTCTCCCACCACTTTCACCCCAAATAATTGATCTAAATGGAGTAACCCGACTAAGATTGAACTTGCGATCACCACCATTAACGGCCCACTTTTGGTGAGGGGAATAATAATTGATTCCTGAACTCCTTTGGATTTGAGATATTGTCCTAAACCTCGATTAAAATAGAGTAATAAGACTAAACTGATTATTCCTAATGTCAACGTTATGCCATTGAGATGAGGACTTTCCTGAAAAATAGCAGTAACGGTACTTAAAAACGATTCAGTTTGAGGAATTTTGATTCCCAATAGATGTTTAACTTGGCTAAATCCAATTAGAATGGCTGCGGCACTAATAAAACCAGAAATCACCGCTTGGCTGAGGAAATTGGCAACAAATCCTAACCGAAAAATTCCGATTAAAAGTTCAATGATTCCGACTAATAAAGCTAAGGTTAAGGCATATCCCCAATATTCTGGCGTGTTTTCTTTGGCGATCGCACTCACAGCCGTTGCGACCATTAAAGAATCGACCGCAACCGGAGCCACCGACAGCATGGAAGCGGTTCCTAAACAGGCATAAACAATCTGAGGAAAAATGCTGGCATAGAGCCCGACTTCTGGGGGTAAACCTGCCAGCATTGCATAAGCCATTCCCTGGGGAATTAACAAACTTGCAACAATAATTCCGGCGGTTAAATCTCCGGTTAAATCTGTTTTTTTGTAATTTAATCCCCAGTTTAAAATCGGAAAATATTGTTGCATTGATGTTAACTTAAACACGCTGATTATAAGGTAATTTTGCTAATAATTGTGCCATCATGCAAGTATTGGTAATTCCGGCAAAGAGTAATCCAGCCCCGACAAACCCACTTAAAAATAAAAAATTGGGAGAAACAAATACACCTAATAAGGTTCCGATTAACACCAATGAACCCGCAATTATTTGTACCTGTTGCATCATGCTAATAGGTGCATTTTTATTAACAAGGGTGGGATATCCTACTTGTTTCCAACTGTTTAATCCCCCTTGTAGGTGCATGACCTGTTTAAACCCAAAGGCAAACAATTTTTGAGCCGCTTGGCTACTGCGGTTGCTGGTTTGGCAGTAAAAAACAAAGGGTTTTGAGCCGTTAATCGGTAATTGATTCGGATCAAATGTAGATAAGGGCATGGAAATTGACCCGGAAATATGTTCTCCTGCATATTCAGACGGTTCTCGAACATCAATCAGAGTAATTTCATCTTGTTCCAGCCATTGTTTTAAGGTTGTCGCATCAATTGATTGTAATTGGTCAGTAATAAAGTTAGCCATATTTTGAGTCGGGTAATTGCATTGGTAATCATTAATTTTATCAGGTTTGCAGACCATCTTGCTTTAAACTTGATTTCCACACAGTTGATTCGCCGGAACTGCTTCAGCAATTTTTTTCGGGTTAGGTAGATTTAAGTTATTCATCATCTCAATAAAGCTGTTTCGATCTTTGCCAACAAACCGAGGATTAAATTGTTTTTCTTCTCCAATGGTAGAAACCGTTCGTCCTTGATAATCATGACCCGGATAAACGGCGGTTTGATCGGGCAGAGTAAATAATTTTTGAGTAATATGATCGTAGAGTAATCCCGCATTTCCACTTTGAAAATCGGTACGTCCACAGCCTCGAATTAATAAGGAATCTCCAGTTAATAACCACTCCCCATTCACTAAATACGCCATGTGGCTATCGGTATGTCCCAAGGTTGCGATCGCTTGAATTTTAATATCCCCAATTTCTAAAATCTCCCCATCTTTAATCAAGCGATCAGCACAATTAACAATGGCGTTTTCGGGAACAATTCCTGAACATCCGGTGCGTTCTCTAAGTTTTCCAGTTCCGGTAATATGATCCGCATGAACATGGGTTTCTAAACAATACCGCAAGGTCAATCCTAATTGTTCCAATAGGGTGATATCTCGTTCTACTTGCTCTAACACAGGATCAACTAAAATCGCCTCTTGAGTTGTTTCGTCCGCAATTAGATAAGTATAGGTACTGGTTTCTGGATCGAACAGTTGGCGAAAGAGCATGGTTTTTCACTCCTTGGGGGGAAAACAGCAACAAAACTATCCTACCATATAGTTTTATAGAAAGATAGATTTATAAAAAAATTTTCAATTACCTTGACAACCATATAACTAAATGACAATATTAAAATACCTGCATATTTATCCTCTAACTCTAGGACTTACCCAATGGGCTGATGCAAAAGCCAGGTTTCTGGAGCAAAAATCAAGTTTCCATCCTGAAAAATAGCCAGAAACCTGATTTCTTGGGTACTGTGTGTAAGTCCTAACTTTTATTCCTTGCAGGTTTCAGCACTTATAAACGCCGAGGCGATCAACAGTGCCAACTTTGGCATTGAAGTGATCCACGTCTGAACTGTCGGTTTTGATTCCTTCTAACCGCGTCTTTTTAATCTCCGGCTTCTTCAGATTTAAACGAGAAGTCGGTTTTTCTCCTAACTGAACTTTAATGGAAAATAGCCTACCTCTGGAAAGTCCTTCTTTGTCCCGTCGTCAACTCCTGAATTTTTTAACAGGTGCAGTTGTTGCGACCACTGCGGGAGCCGTTCTTTATCCTGTAGTTGAATATGTTCTTCCTCCGGCAGAAAGTGGAGAAGATGGGGCAATTTTGGCAAAAGATATCTTAGGAAATCCCATTCCTGCTAGCCAAATTTTAGCCGAGGCCCCTGGAACTCGTGCTTTAGTTGCGGGTTTAGCAGGAGATCCAACCTATTTGATTGTTGAAGAAAATAGCTGTTTAAATTCGATGGGAATTGTCAATAATTGTACCCATTTAGGGTGTACGTTTCCTTGGAATTCTGTTGATCAACAATTTCAATGTCCTTGTCATGGTTCCCGTTATAGTGCCGATGGTTCAGTTTTACGAGGGCCAGCACCTTTACCGTTAAAATTAGTTCATGTTGCGGTTAGAAATAACCAAATTTGGATTTCTCCCTGGACAGAATTAGATCCCCGAACTCAAGCTCAACCTTGGTGGGTTTAACAACAGCAATAGAAATCGGATTGGTAAAAAAAATTGGGTTATCAACCCGGTTTCTAGTGCCATTCTAACAATAATAACCATCGGATTACATCATTTTTATTTCTAGGCTTTGAGATTTAGCTGTTACAGAATGGATATGTTTATGTTTGGAAATCTCGGTAAAATCAGGCAAAAATTATTATTATTATTTTTGCTGATTGGGTTGCTCCTTTCTCCTGTCTTACTGTTTAAGCCTGTACCTGCCTTAGCCAGTTCTTTTGATTTAGGAGAGCCGGTTAATGCACCGGAAAATTTGAACCCAGTGATCACTCATTTTTTGGAAGAAATTCCTCCCCGATATTATGCAATCATGAAGATTCAGGATCTTCAAAATCTGATACAACAAGGTGATCTGGTTTTAATTGATGTTCGAGAACCTTCTGAATATGCTTTCGGTCATATTCCAACTGCCATCAACATTCCTTTAAGATCCTTAACTCAAAATATCGATCAAATTCCTCAAGATCGTCCTGTGGTTTTGTATTGTACAACAGGTTATCGGACGGCAATGGGAGTGATGGCATTAGAACTTTTAGGCTATCAGAATGTTCGAGGATTTCCTCCTAGTATTCAAGGTTGGAAAGCAGCCGGACAACTTTTAGAAACAGTCTTGTAATTCCTGATGCAATTAACAGCATTTATGGATTGATTTTCACTAACAACAACTCTTCTTACACAACAACACTCAATATGGTTATATCTACAATCAAACCCGTCGAAATTTCCGATAAAGTGACACTTCCAACGGTTACTAAAACCTTAAATTATCAAATCGTGATTATCGGAGCAGGGGCAGCCGGAATTACAACCGCATCTCTACTTTTTAATCAGAATCATTTTCTCGATATTGCTATTATTGATCCTTCCGATAAACACTATTATCAACCGGGTTGGACATTAACGGGAGGGGGTGTCTTCCAGATTGAAGATACCGTTAGAAATCAACGAGATGTTATTCCTCAAGATGCCACTTGGATTAAAGATAAAGTCATTCACTTAGACCCAGATCACAATCAAGTTTTAACTCAAGCGGGTTTCCTGGTTCGATATGATTATTTAATTGTTTGTCCGGGTATTCAAATTGATTGGCATCTGATTTCAGGACTCAAAGAAGCGTTAGGAAAAGAGGGTGTCACCACAAATTATTCTCCTCGGTATGCACCCTATACTTGGGAATTGATTCGTAATTTTAAAGGTGGAAATGCTTTATTTACCTTTCCGAATACTCCGATTAAATGTGGGGGTGCACCTCAAAAAGTCATGTACATGGCCGATGACACTTTCCGTCTAAAATGGGGAGTTCGTCAACGAACCAACGTGATGTTTTTTTCCCCCGGAAATCGGATGTTTTCTGTTCCTGAATATTCTCATCTGTTAGAAAATGTTATTAAAGAACGAGAGATTAATGTTCAGTTCCGACATAATTTAAAAGCGATTATCGCTGAAACAAAAACAGCACTTTTCGATATTTTGGATAACAATGGCAATGTAATTGATCAAGTGAGTTATCCCTATGATATGATTCACGTTGCTCCGCCCCAAAGTGCACCGGACTTTATTAAACATAGTCCTTTAGCTGTTCCGAATAATCCCTATGGTTGGGTTGATATCGATGCTTATACCTTGCAACATAAGCGATATCCGAATGTTTTTAGTTTAGGTGATGCTTCATCTTTACCCACTTCTAAAACCGCCGCCGCTATTCGCAAACAAGCACCGGTTGTTGCTAAAAATTTACTCGCTTTGATGGCTTCAAAACCGTTAATCAGTCAATATGATGGTTATACTTGTTGTCCCTTAATTACCGGGTATGATCGGACTATTATGGCAGAATTTAATGGTTATAATACCACAGTTCTATCCAGTTTCCCCCTCAATCCGGTTAAAGAACGGGCAATTATGTGGACAATGAAAGTTACCGCTTTACCCTGGATTTATTGGAATCGAATGCTTACGGGAGATCGATTTGAGGGAGAGTACATTAAATTTATGCAGTGGAAAAAATAACCTCCTAGGGTGCGTAAGCTTAAGCTTACGCACCATTTTTTATTCAAAACTTTATAAAAAATATCGCTACTAATTAGTTATTTTTTAATGACAATTTGTGGCTCAATATTCTATTGATTATGGGAAATAAAAATAAAAAATTTTAACTTTTTGGATTGACAGAATGACAATATCATAATAAAATAAATTAGGTTTAAAAAACCAAATCAGTTGTTGCAGATTAATCTGATTCGTCTTAAGAAGTGTTCTATTCCTAAAATCAGGCGGTAGGAGCAGATTGATCTAACTTTTTGCTATGCCATTGCTCATAGATCAATCGACTCCTACCTTTTTCCACTTCTGAATTAAGTACATTTACTGATTGACATTTTGTATATTTTATATAACCATATAATAATATAAATATTTAATCAGTTAATAAAAATTGCATCGGAGGGTTTGGCTGATGGGCCAGCTAGTTAACGAACTTAAACGAGATATTCAATACCAACACGGGATGAATGCCTGCCTGAACTGTGGCATCTGTACTGCGGTTTGTCCAGCCGCCGAAGTTTATGACTACTCTCCGAGAGAAGTGATGAACATTTGCCATCTGGAAGATGAAGACTCCCTCATGGAGTTACTTAAATCTGATAAAATCTGGTTTTGCGGACAATGTTTCTCCTGTAAACCCCGATGTCCCAGAGGTAACAGCACCGCCCAAGTGATTCTGGCTTTGCGTAGGCTTTCCGTTCGTTATGGTTACTTTGCAGAGTCCGAAAAAGGCAGACAACAATTATTTGCTAAACGAGTCTTTGGGGAAAATCTGCTTAAACGAGGTTATACCTTAGTGGCAGAAAATATCACCCCGGCCCACTTTCCTGAACTCGGAGAAAACTGGGAATACTATTACGAACACATGGCGGAAATGCGAGAGTGGTGGGATGTTCCCATGAACTTAGAAAATAGTGCAGGTTCCCACCGCATGATACCCGAAAAAGACATGGATGAATTGCGGGCAATTTATCAAGCAACTGGGGCACTTGAGTTAATGGATGCTGTTGAAAAAGGCATGGAAAAGAAACTCGGTAGCAAAGAAGAAGTTGAAAAATATTGGGAAAATTGGGTAGAAACGGCTGATAGCAGAAACTACGAGATGGGAGAATAAATCAGGAGAAAAATTATGCAGACAGTTAATAATTTTAGTAGCGTCAATAGCAGTCTGGATGCCTCCGAAACGGAAGGACTACTCTATATGCGCGAAGAAGAAAAACTGGCGCATGATGTCTACGTCACCCTGTATGAACAGTGGGGATTGTCTATTTTTAACAACATCGCCAATAGCGAAGATCGTCATGAGAATCAGATAGAAACCCTGCTTAATAACTATCAAATTGAAGATCCAGTTGGTGATAATCTGATCGGTGTTTTTGTCAATCCAGATTTACAACAATTGTACAATAATCTGATAGCCCAAGGCAGTGAATCCCTAACGGCAGCCTTACAGGTAGGAGTGTTGATTGAGGAGACTGATATTGCAGATTTACAAGAGCGAATTGCCCAAACAGATAACGCTGATATTCAAAAGGTATATGAACAACTTTTGAAGGGATCAAATAATCATCTGAGTGCATTTACTTCAAACTTGACTGGCGAAACTGTTAATACTAACTCCTCTAATACCTCTAATAATTTAACGAATCAGATTCAGGAAACAATAATAGATGACCCTCTAACTGGAGGTGGAAGCAATCAAAGCTTCGTTAGCAATGGTGGGGGTAACTCAGCTTATGCAGCAAATTTTGTCTTGGGTTCGTCAAGTCAAATTAACAGCACTGGGTTATCAGCAGTTGAGCAGAGTTATCTGAATATTGATAATAGTTTTACTGCCCGAAACCAGCCCTTTGCTTCATCTAATATAGGAGGGATCAGTAACTTATCTACAAACGACTTGCCGATGGGCTTTTCTCTGACTCAAAACCCGATGGCTGCTCTTACTATAATGCAGACAATAGCCAGAATATGAGAGCGGTAATTTGCCCGGTTAATTCCTAAATTAGCATCCATCAAAGATTAAAAATTGACATCAATAAAAAAGGAAAAAACACAATGAAAGTAGCTAGACAAAATTTAGCTTGGGAAAAACATCAAAAGCACGTTCCAACCGTTGATGAACCCGGTGGGAATGTATGGGGATGTTTCCGCAGTTGTTTTCTGCAAAGTGCTGCCCCCTATACAGAAGGAATTGCCTATAAAATCTTAAAAAATGACTTAGGAATTGATTTACGCGAAGCAGCTGGACATACTTCTTGTGGGGCAATTGGCTATCACGGAGATGTGACTAATCTGGAAACCCAAATGGTGGTTGCGGCTCGTAATTTTTCCGTTGCCCATGATGAATTAGGAGTCGATAATCTCTTCTCATTTTGTGTGACTTCTTTCGCGAATTACACTGAAATGATTCAACTTTGGGAAGAAGAACCAGAGTTACGAGAATATACAGAAAAAATGTTAAAAGAAACCACAGGGCGTGAGTTTTGGGTTCCTCATGTTTCTGGGGGTAGACCGTCTGTAGTTCATGCGTCTGATGTGTTTTTTGCCAATCGCCATAAATTAGCAGAAAAAGCTAAATATAGTTTAAAAGGAATAAAAGCGGTTGATCATATTGGCTGCCACTATGGCAAAATCTTTCCGGGTGAGTGCATGGGGGGATCTGAATTTCCCCAAGTTTTAGTCGGGTTATTAGAAGCATTTGGCGCGGAAATTGTTGATTATCCAGAAAGAAGACATTGCTGCGGCATGGGTTTTCGTCAATGTGCATTTCCTGAAAATCGAGACTATACCGCTAGTAGCGTTTATAAAAAGATGAAAAGTCTCAAAGAAACCCATCCCGATTGTAATTTAATTTTAACCAATTGTCCGGGGTGTACGGTGTTTTTAGATGCGGAACAAGGAACGATTAAAGAAGTCTTGGAAGAAGAATTTAATGTTAGTATTCTCGACTATGCTCAACTGACGGGTTTGATGTTAGGATACGATCCTTTTAAAGATTGTGGATTAAATGCCAAAGTTGTTCCTATTGAACCCTTATTAGATAAAATTGGCATTTCTTACGACAAATCTAAAACCTTTGAAGAACGGAGAAGACCGTTTTAATCAGTTATCAGTTATCAGTTATCAGTTATTGAAATTGTAAATCATCATACCTATTGAATTTTATTTCCTAAAAAAAAGGGAGGAAACATGAACAAACCTGTGGTGATTATTGGTGGTGGCCCTGCGGGATTGGCAGCGGCTGGAAAACTTCAAGACTTTGGTTATGAGGTGGTTTTAATTGAAAAACAAGCTGAAATTGGCGGACATTTAAACAAGTGGTATAAAGTGTTTCCTGACTTTACGGACGCTTCAGAAATTACGGCTAATCTGAAAGCAGGTTTAGGAAAAACTCGAATTTTAACTAATACAACCGTAACCGAAATTCAAGGGTCTTCCCCCAACTTTCAACTCACAACATCAACGGGAGAAAATCTTGAAGCAGCAGCAATTTTAGTTTCAACCGGATATAAGCATTTTGATGCCAGATTGAAGGAAGAATACGGTTATGGAATTTATGATAATTGCATCACTTCAGTTGAACTCGATCTGATGCTAAAAGACCAGAATATTAAAACCCGGTCGGGACAAGTTCCGAAAAAAATAGCCATGATTCATTGCGTTGGTTCTCGTGATGAAAAGGTGAATAATAATTACTGTTCTCGCGTTTGTTGTACAAATACGATTAAACTGGCGATTGAAATTAAAGAACAACATCCCGATTGTGACGTTTACTGCCTTTATATGGATATACGGGTGTTTGGTCGCGGTTATGAGGAACTTTACCGCACCTCTCAAGAACAATATGGGGTGCAATTTTTACGGGGTCGGTTGTCAGAAGCGAGTGAGAAAAAGGATGGCAATTTATTACTGCGCTTAGAAGATACCTTAACGGCAAAACCGATGCGATTAAGCGTTGATTTGTTAGTGTTAATGGTGGGAATGGAAGGCAACCCAGAGTTAGCAGAAATAGCGAATTTAAAATTAGGATGTGATCGCTTTTATGCCACCGCCCATCAACAATATTCTAATAATATGTCAACCCGTGAAGGTATTTTTCTAGCGGGGGCAGCAACAGGGCCAAAAGCCATTATGGAATCAATTACCGATGGTCGCTCGGCTGCCGCAGAAATTGCCAGTTTTGTTGCTCGTTATTCACAAAATTTAGCAACTCATTTGAATGGGCAATTCATAACAGAAATAGCAACATCTCTCAAATAAAAGAGGAAAAAATTATGGCAACAAAAGCGAAAAAATTTGTCTTTGGGTTGAAAGCTGATCGCCAACTCGATGGCGATAAAATGAACTCCGATTTTGTTAAAAAAGTGGTTGCTGAAGGGGGAAAAGGGGCTGCGATCGCGGCTTGTATGCAGTGTGGGACTTGTAGCGGTGGCTGTACCAATATTGATCAGATGGATATGTCCCCTCGAACCCTCATTTTAATGACACAACGAGGGGAATGGGAGAAGGTACTTAAAAGTAACGCTTTGTGGATGTGTAGTTCTTGTTATATTTGTACCTCCCGATGTCCCCGTGGGGTGCGTCCTTCTGATGTGATTGAAGCGGTAAAAGCGATCGCCATTCGCGAAGGAATTGAGAACAATTCAACTCGTTTTAATCAAATTTTTGTTGAGTTAGTGCAGAAACGAGGCATTCTGTTTGAACCAGAATTAATGCAGAAATATGGCGGTTTACAAGCCATGATCGATCAAGCAGAATTGGGCATTAAATTAACCCTTAAAGGAAAAATGTCACCGTTTCCTGCAAAAATCAAAGACCCTAAAACCTTTAGTGAAGCATTAGAAGAGGCAAAACAATCATGAAATATTCTTACTACCCTGGATGCAGTCTCCATACCACTGCTAGAGAGTTTGATATCTCCACAAAAGTTGTTATGGAGGAATTAGGAATTGAACTCAAAGAACTGCAAGATTGGTCTTGTTGTGGGGGTTCTGTTGCTGCTGGAGTTTCTCACGATGTTGGGATGGCAATGGCTGCGAGAAATGTGGTATTAGCGCAAAAAGAAAATCTGGATTTATTAACATCTTGTTCAGGATGCTATAATAAATCTGCACGGGCAGCCAAAGCCTTAGAAGATGCCGCCGAAAAAGATAGAATTTCAGTGATTTTATCGAAAATGGGATTATCAATTTCGGACTACAATATCCGTGTTAGAAATGTGGTGGATGTGTTAGCCAATGATATTGATATTACGCCCCATATTAAAAAGCCGTTAACCGGGTTAAAAGTGGTTTGTTATTATGGCTGTTTGTTAACTCGACCTGCGGATATTACGGGCTGGGATTCTCCGATTGTTCCGATGTCAATGGATAAACTTTCAGCAATTTGTGGGGCAGAAGTCATTGATTTTTCCTTAAAGACAAAATGTTGTGGTGGCCCGATTTTAGTTTCTCAACAGGATATCGCCTTTGACCTAACTAAACAACTCTTAGATGAGGCAAAATTTCAGGGCGCGGATTGTATTGTTTTAGCTTGTCCCTTGTGCGATACGAACTTAGAACTACGTCAAGGAGAAATTGAGAAAAAATACAATATTTCTTACAATTTACCGATTTTATATATCACCGAAATTATCGGATTAGCATTAGGAATAAAACCCGGAAAATTGGGCATGAATAAGCATATTGTTTCCCCTCAACCTGTTTTAGCTAAATTGGGATTGTGAACTTGAGGGTTGACTGATTACTGATGCGCGGGCGGGCTGACCCCGCCCCTACGGTTATGAACAACTACAAACCGATCAAAAACAATCTTGGCACAGCTTTTCAGGGGTTAATAGCAGGAATCATTATCACTAGCAATAGCATAATTTTTCCCGGCTTTTTCCCTTTAAAAGCACTTTCTAAAACTGCTTTAGATTCTAAAACCCAACAAGCTATGATTGACTCGATTAATGATGAATATCGCGCCAGAGCTTTGTATAATGCGGTTATCCAAAAATTGGGTTCAGTTCGTCCATTTAGCAATATTGTTCAATCGGAAAATAATCATGTCAATCTTTGGGTCAACTTATTTGCTCACTATGGAATGCCTGTTCCCAATGATACATTTTCTGGTCATATTTCCGTACCTGATACCTTAAAAGAAGCTTGTCAAATGGGAGTAGAAACCGAAATTGATAACGTAAAAATGTATGATAATTTTTTAAGTTTTGTTACCCAGCCCGATTTAAAAGCCGCCTTTACTCAACTGCGTCAAATTTCTCAGGAAAGGCATTTACCCGCCTTTGAACGCTGTCAAACTCAACCGAATAGAGGTCAAGGACACTTTTTTTAAGGGTGAAAGAACCTAAATTCTTGAGTTTAAAGTTGACGCTATCCTGAGAAATTGTACGATCAGCTACTTCAAATCTGAAAAATATTCGAGTATGATCAATTCTCAAAAGCCAGTATTTTCAAATCTTGCTTGCTGAATTGAGGGAAATTTGATGAACTCTATAATCGAGTTAACAAGCATCTTCCCCTTGCCACAACCCATCGATTACGATCCAACAGTTGCTTCCGATGAAGGGAAAAGAGCAGAAGATATGGGTTGGCTAGGGAGTCAACCTATCTGGGAAAGCCTGCCAGAAAGCGCGATGCAAGCAATTTCCCAATTGTTTTATCGCTTCCAAGTCGAAGCAGGAAGTCTGATTTATCGAGAAGGACAAACTCCCATCGGGCTATATCTGCTCAAGCTGGGAAAGGTGGAAATCTTTCAACAATCGCCCATTGGTAAATTGTCGATCCGCGATCGCCACCCTGGAGATTTATTTGGCTATACACTGGTGGCGAGTTCCGATGAAGGAACGTACCATAGTAGTGCGATCGCCCTGACAGCCAGTGAAATCCTGTTTTTACCCCAAAACCAGTTTTTGGAATTGGTGATAGACTATCCTGCTATTCAACAAGCGATCTATTCCCTGTTGATGCGAGACTTAGATGATCTTGCCAGCCGCATTGCTTGGGAAGAAGAACGCATTCGAGGCTTGCAACCCTACATCCAAGATATTCCCACCGGGGAAATGATTCTGGGTCATAGCAAAGCTACCCAAAAACTCGCTCAAAAAATCGATCAAGCCGCATCTACGTTAACGCCTGTGGTGTTTCAAGCCCAACCGGGTAGCGGAAAAACCTTTTTAGCGGGATTGATCCACCTGCGTTCTCAATTAGCTGACCGACCCTTTGCTGAATTAGATTGTGCCGAACTTCCCCATACCGCAGATGGTAGACTCAATACCGATGTCTTATTTGGCAGAACGGGAAATCAACCGGGTATTCTGGAATTATTAGAACAGGGAACCTTATTACTCGATAACGTTCAGGTTTTAAGTGAAGGCGATCGCACTCGATTAATTCACTATTTGAAAACAGGATTAATTATCCCCAATCATGGCATATTAAACCACCATCAATTATCTCACGAACCACCTCAACCCGTTCAATCTTGGGTGCGTTTAATTTTTGCCTCTGCCAACAAACTCATTTTTCCCGATATTGAAATTATTTCAATTAAACTATTAACTTTACCCCAACGGAAAGCCGATATTCCCGAATTTGCCGAATACTTTCTGAATCAATTTTGTCGGGAACAAAATCGCCCTCTTCTGCAATTGGATCGGGCAGATTTGCGCCGTTTGATGAGTTACGAATATCCCGGCAATTTAGCAGAATTAGCCGAAATATTGCACCGTGCCGTGATGATGACCCCCATCGGACAATCGGTGATTCCAGAACAAGCTTTGTGGTCAGTAGAATCTAGGAAAAATGCCTTTCGGATTGATTTGCTCACCCATGTTCCAGGGTTGCGGAAATTGTTGTTGAGTCATTGGTATCCCGAAGGGATCTGGATCTTGATGATGGCAATTTTCATCCCCGTTACAATTTTAGGTTTTATCGGTTCCCAATCACGAGATAACAGCATTACCCTCAACTTATTTTGGGCTTGGTGGTGGCCTGGTTATCTATTTTTATTCGCCTTTGTGGGGCGAGTTTGGTGTGCTATCTGCCCGTTTATGATTGTGGGTGAATGGATGCGCCAACTTTCCCTGTGGTTATTTCCCCGTCAGCAACTCACCTGGAATACCTCATGGCTCAATCGTTGGGGTGCGTGGATATTATTTGCCGGGTTTGTAATCATTTACCTGTGGGAAAAACTGTGGGATTTGCCCCATCATGCCTATCTTTCTGCTTGGTTATTATTAACAATTACGGCTGGGGCTGTGATTTGTAGTTTAATTTATGAACGTCGGTTATGGTGTCGCTATCTCTGTCCTATTGGTGGCATGAATGGGATGTTTGCTAAACTGTCGATAACGGAATTGCGCTCAACTCAGCAAGTTTGTGGGAGTCAGTGTAATACCTTTGGCTGTTATAAAGGCAGTACGGAAACTCCACTTAACTTTATTGATGCCTTACCCAACGAAGGACAAGCGAGTAAAGGTTGTCCGCTTTACTCCCATCCCGCCCAATTGCAAGATAACCGTGATTGTATGCTTTGTATGGATTGTTTGAAAGCTTGTCCCAATCGCTCAGGACAGTTAAATTTACGCTTTCCTGCATCGGATTTATTAGATGATCATCAGGGTTTTTGGGCAGAAGTAGCCCTGTTATTACTATTATTTGGGGGTGTGTTTATGCACCATTCCCAGACTATTTTAGGTTGGTGGGGATGGGAAAATTTACCTGTCGATGCCGATCATTTTCTAAGCAGTTTACCCATCACTTTAGTATTACTCAGTATACCTGCTATTTTAACATTAGGAACTCATGCGATCGCTCGCTTTTTTGATCCTGAACAACCCAGTTATTTAACGATTATTTACGCCTATCTCCCGTTTGTTTTGGCTGCCAATTTAGCCCACTACGTTCCTTCTTTTATTACCGAAGCCGGACAAATTCTCCCCGTATTAGCTCGTTCTTTAGGATATAGTGGGGCAGGATTACCCACTCTAACTTGGAGTTTAGATGTGGCTCAATTTCTGCAAGGGGTAACACTACTTTCCGCATTAGTTTTTAGCCCTTATCCTCTGCTACGAATTACCAAACAAAGCGACGAAGCAACCGGGATACAAAGACTAATCAGTAACCTGCCTCATTTATTATTCATGGCTGGATTAACTGTTTTATTATTCAAGTTAATGATTTAAAAGGGAAGCATGGGATGAGTTTAGCATTAAGAAATCTCCTGATTTTAGCTGGATTTAGTAGAGACGCGCCATACCGCGTAGTGCTATAAACCTTGTTTTTGGGCTGGATTTGAAGCACGATAAGTATAATTACTGATTGAAAATCTTTTGCAATCAGTTATACTACTAAATGACAATATAATCATAAATATTGAAAAAACGCCGAAAACCTTTTTAATCCTCAGTCATCAGACAAACTCTTTACAGAACTATGTGGGCAAGTTCAATTACAGCTTATTTCCATTACTTAGGTTTTATGTTAGCGTTTGCGGCTCTCACAGTAGAGAGTTTTAACTTAAAAAAAGAAATGACCCTAAATGAAGCCAAAAAAGTTGCTTTTGCGGATCTGGTTTATGGGATAGCAGCCACCTTAATTGTAATTACAGGAGTCTTAAGAGTTTTATACTTTGGAAAAGGAACAGATTATTACCTCAATAATCCATTTTTTTACGCAAAAATGGGGATATTTATCCTCGTTAGTTTATTATCATTGTATCCTACATTTACCTTTATTTTATGGTTTAAAAATCTACAAAATGGTAAAGCTCCTTGCTTAGAATCTTCCAAACTGAATCGACTGTCCTGGTTAATCAAAGGAGAATTAATCTGTTTTACATTCTTGCCTTTATTTGCAGCAATTATGGCTCGAATTAGTTAATCAATCAACGGAGAAAAATTATGCAGCTTTCCAAAAATAATTTACAGGATAAACAAAACCCAATTTATGATGTTATAGTGATTGGTGGCGGTGCTGGTGGACTTTCGGCAGGAATTTATTTAAAACGTTATCGCCTTTCTAGTTTAATGATTGATAAAGGCAAAGCTCGGTCATTTTGGATGCAGGAATTACATAATTATTTGGGTTTACCTCCCGATACACCCGGACGAGTTTTATTACAACGGGGAAAAGAACATTATGCTAGTTTAGATGGGGATTTTCTCAACGGTTTTGTTGAAGAAGTCATCGATGAAGGACAAACCTTTGCCATTAAAGTCAAAGTCGGTCGTCAAAATAGTATTGAAGCGGTGTTTCGTTCAAAATACTTAATTGCTGCAAGCGGAATTATCGACTATTTACCTCCCTTAGATGATATGCGAAACGTTTACGAATATGCGGGTTATAACCTGCACGTTTGTATGGTCTGTGATGGGTATGAAATGATTGATAAAAAATGTGGTTTTTTTGCTGGGAGTGAAGTCGCAATTGAAGAAATGGTATTTAATTTAAGTTGGTTTACTCCTTATATTACTATTTTTACCCATGGAGTATTTACCATCAGTGAACCTCTGAGAAATAAATTAAAAGAATATGGTTATCCAATCATAGAAACCCCCATTCATCAATTTGTCGGAAAAAATCATAAAATGACCGGAGTTGAGTTAACCGATGGAAGCTTAATTGAGTTAGAAACTGGATTAATTTCGATGGGATCTCGCTATCATAATACCTATCTTAAAGATATTAATCTGGAACTACAAGGAAATAATTTACTCACTGATAAAATGTGTCGAACTTCTCACCCTAGAATTTTTGCAATTGGGGATTTAAAAGTGGGGTTAAATCAAGTTATAATAGCAGCAGGAGATGGAGCGTTAGCTGCTACAGCAATTTGGCGAGAAATTCGTCGGACTACCGGAGCAAGACCTTGGCTAGAAAACCTAGCCTAATAATGCTATTCAAAACAGATTAACTGATGATTTAAACCCAGTATACTATCAGGAGGCTAATTTAAAATGTCTGAATCCTTATCCACTCAAAAGTTAGATTATAATAGCGATACTTACCGTGATAGCTTCAGCCGAATTAACGGAATTGTGATTGAAGGAGAACAGGAAGCCTATGATAATTTTATCAGTTTGGCTGAACTTTTGCCCGAATTTTCCAAAGAATTAATTAAGTTAGGTAAAATGGAACAGGGTCATCGTAAAAGTTTTGAAGCCTGTGGTAAAAACTTGAATGTTATTCCTGATTTAGAAATGGCAAAGTATTTTTTTGCTGATTTGCGCCAATTATTTCAAACAGCAGCAACTACCTCAAAAATTGCAACTTGTTTGTTAATTCAATCCTTAGTCATTGAATCCTTTGCGATCGCAGCTTATCATAACTATATTCCCGTTGCCGATAATTTTGCTCGAAAAATTACTCAATCTGTCGTTAAAGATGAATACCACCATCTTAACTTTGGAATTCTTTGGCTCAAACAACACTTTCAAGAGATCAAAGCCGAACTAGAAACCGCAAATCGTCAAATTTTACCCATCATCTTGCGAATGCTCAATCAAGTTGAATCTGATGTTAAAGTGCTCGGAATGAACAAACTCGAACTCATCGAAGAATTTATGGTTCATTATGGAGAATCTCTCCATCAAATCGGCTTTAAAACCACCGAAATTTTACGACTTTCTAGCCAAGCGTTAACCGCTTAAAAAATACGATACTGTAAGGTGCGTAAGGTTTCTTTTTACGCACCACTTCCATCAATTTTATTCTTCAAAAGAGCCATAAAAAGAATAGGAACAAAGAACAGGATTTAATTCTTTTTTCCTTTATCTAATTTAGGAAAACCCCCCTTCTGATAAATAGCAATTTGTTCAGGAGTTTGTAAATCCATAAAATCCGCTAACACACTATAGGTAACACATTGAACTTCTGGTTTCCCACAAACCTCCTCCGCAAAGCGAAATAGCGCTTTCCAGTAAGCACCTTGATTCCAATCGGAAAAATGATGACCGATATGCACAGGTGCACGGTTTCCTAAATAGTTACTTTGGAAATATTTTAAATAGGTTTGAAACATATCTTCTTCATAACGTTTGGCATTACTAGAGTTAGGTTTTCCCTTAGAATGGGCATAGTAAAAGTTATAATCCATTGATAAAACATTTTTGCGAGTCATCGCTGTTGTAAGAGAAGCCAAGGGGAAATTCCAAACCCCATTTTCAAGTTTTGGCCAATAATTCGCGGCGGCGACTCGGCTAGTATCATAACGAAATCTTCTTTTTTTCAAGGTTTTATATAAACCCGGACTCTGACCCAACTCAGGAGCACGAAATCCTTGAATTGCACTGACATCAAATGCCAAAGACCCTTTTAAATTGTTGATTTTGTAAGCATTAAAAATAAATTGATTAAAATAGTCAAATTCTCGCGTCCAGTCCGCCTCACTCCAGCGACTCCCATCAAAATGACCCACCGCATGGGAGCCAATTTCATGACCTTCTTGGTAGGCTTTGTTCAACTGTTCCAGGCGCAGATTAATCTCTTCGGGAGTGCCACCCCAACCAATGGCAGACCGTCCCCGACCTTTTCCCCCAGGAGGGGTATAGAGATTGCGTTTCTCATTATTTACAAAGTAAACCCCGCTAATAAAATAGGTAAAGTGAGCCTGAATATTCTTTTTTGCCATAGTTTGAGTGAAATTGCGAGATTTTTTCCACGCATCCAGGGAGCGAGAACCATCAAAAGCCAGTAGAACAAACTGAGGGGGACGACCGACCGGGGTAATCAGTTTTTTATCCTGCATCTTTTTATACAACAAGCGGGCATTCTGGCGAGTTGACACACAAGTGCTGCTATCGTTAGCTTGGTTACAGGTTGGGATAAGCTCTTTAGGAAAAGGCCCTAACGCTTCATTTCCATCAACGCAGTAGCCCAGAATTTGATTGAAGCGACTCCCATCAGGACAACGTTTTTGTCCATAGGCTTTGAGGAACAAGGCTTCCGGCCATTGTTGGGTATTACAAACACTCCCCCCATTCAAGCCTTGACATTTTTGTACCATGCGCTGGGTAAACGGCCCAAAAGCATTTTCACCGTTAGAATAGAAGTAACCTCCTAACCCATTAACAGGTTTTTCTTCGATGGGTTGCGGTGGTTTTGGTGTTGGGGAGACGGCAACGTTAAGGGTTTTAGTCGGTGGAAAAAGCGAGGTGGAATTGGCACAACCCCACAATATTAAGGACGAAGTAATATAAATAAAGCGTTGATACAACCCTTTCAACATTTTTAACACTCTTCAATACAATTTCAAACTTTAATCATATTATTTCTTGAACCTTCGGAGTCAACTTTTCAAATCGTAGAGGCGTTCACACTCCACCACAAAATGTTATAATCAATGCAAATCATTAATTCTAATAACATTACCTCAGAATCACTTATTTTTTAAAACCATGGTAGCAAATCAACAGCAAAATTACATTTCTCTCGAAGATTATCTAGCAGGGGAAGAAACCAGCCCTATCAAACACGAATATATTGACGGGCAAGTTTATGCAATGGCAGGGGCCAGTGATGCTCATGTTACCATTTGCTTAAACTTAGCTTCAGCCTTAAGAAATCATGTTCGAGGACGGGGTTGTCGTGTCTATATGTCCGATATGAAAGCCCAAATTGATACAGCTAATATTTATTACTATCCTGATATTTTAGTGACTTGTGATCCGAGAGATCGAGAATTAACAAATTATAAAAAATATCCTTGTTTAATTGTTGAAGTTTTATCCCCAAAAACAGAAGCCTTTGACAGAGGTGATAAATTTGCCGACTATCAACAATTAGAAACGTTACAAGAATATATTTTAATTAACCAAAAACGTCAGCGTGTTGAATGCTTACGTCGAAATCCTGAAGGTCTTTGGGTCTTACAATTCTACCACCCAGGGAGTGAAATTCATTTAAAAAGTATTGATTTTCGCACTCCTATTGACGCTTTATATGAAGATGTCACCTTTGAAGATAATCGTGATTAATAATATTAATCTCAATGAAATCTGTTAGACTGATGTACATAATAGAAAAGGAGTAAAACTCAATGACAACGATTCAATCAATGGCAATAAAGTCCCTTTATGAACAGGATTTTTATGAGTGGCTACAAACCAATATAAACTTATTAAGAGAGAGAAATTTTGCCGATATAGATTTAGAAAATATCCTAGAGGAACTGGAAAGTATGGGGAGAAGTGAGAAAAATGCTTTAAAAAGTAATCTGAGAATACTTCTGATGCACTTACTCAAGTATAAATATCAGCCGGAAAAACGAACAAATAGTTGGGTGTACACCATTATAGAACATCGAATACGCCTCGGAGATACTTTCACAACCAGTCCGAGTTTATATCGTTTTTTTGAAGAGATTTTTAATGAATCTTATCAAAATGCTAGGAAACTAGCCGCAGGTGAAACAGGTTTATCGATTAATGAATTTCCCCCAGAGTCTCCCTTTACGGTAGAAGAAGTTCTTAATACTGATTTTTTACCGTCTGACAAGAATTGACAAAAAAATGAGCAGTAGGGACACAATATATTGTATCCCTATTTTCCGCCTACGCTAAACCCTGAGATACAAAACCCGCCCAATATTGGGGACTGACAAAGGGTAATGGTTCCCGACAAAGTAAGTCTAATCGTAATCGTTGAATTTTAACCATTTCTGTTTGATTTTCGCCCCAGTTTTGCTGCTCAAAATAAGCCTCTAATTGTTGTTTATAGTTAGCATATAATTGATCTCCTGTCAAATTACGCAGCTTAAATTGGGCTTGACGAATCGCTTCTGAACGGCTTTCCCCTCGTTTCCTGGTTCCACCAGGGAATGCCCACAGGAGGCTCTGCCTCCGATAACAGCAGGCGGAGCCTGCAAAAAGGCATTGCTAGGTGGAACCTAGCAACGAGGGGGACGAGGGGTAGTATAATCATCAATGCAGTCAACCCTAAAAACCAAAGTAAAATTAAATCGAGATGGGACGTAGCCGCTATAAAGTATTAGAAGATAGACCCCATTTTGTGACTTGCACAACCGTTAACTGGATTCCCATTTTCAGCCATCCAGAATTTGCTCAAATTATCCTTAATTCCTTAAAGTTTTTACACGACCAACAGCGCTTAATTTTACACAGCTACGTTTTAATGGAGAACCATCTACATTTAATTGGAACTGCTGAAAACTTATCCAAAGAAATCAGAACCTTTAAATCCTTTACCGCTCGTTCTATTATTGATCAACTCAAGCAAAATCAAAGTCATCATCTATTAACTCAACTTAAAGCCGCTAAACTCCCCCATAAAACTGATCAAGACTATCAACTTTGGCAAGAAGGCTTTCATCCTCAAGCTATCCTCACAGAAGAAATGTTATGGCAAAAATTAGACTATATTCATAACAATCCAGTTAAACGTGGTTATATTGACGATCCCCTCCATTGGCGATATTCCAGTTATCGAAACTATCAAGATTTACCCGGATTAATTCCCATCGAAATCATTTCATAAACCCCTCCACCCTCTGGTTCCCTGGTTCTACCAGGGAATGCCTACCGGAGGCTCTGCCTCCAATAAGCTGCTACGCAGCTTGATTTAACAAACAGCATTTCCTTTGTTTTTAATTTTACGATGCCAATTAATAATAAGCTCTCCTTCATTTAATAATTTATGTAACAAGTCTTCTAGCTGCTCAACTGATTCAAATAGTCGATGAGCTATATATTCTTTGGCTGAATGCCAAACCAGTTCAATTAAATTAAAGTCAGGGCTGTAAGGAGGTAAAAACTCTAACCTAATATTGGGCATTTCTGCTTCTATTTTTTTTAAAATTTCTTTCTTTTTATGAAAACTAGCAATGATTTTACTCATGCGATCGCAAGTACATCTTTACCAGAAACTTTCCATAAAGATCCAGCAGATAGAATTTTAGTAGCGATCGCTAAACGATATGGTATTCCCTTAGTAACTTATGATAGCAAAATTTTGAGCTATCCCCTTGTACAGACTATCTGGTAGTTAAGATAAAAAAGGGAAATCTAATAGAGGAATATATTATGCAACTACTCGAAACTAACACAACCCAAAAACGCACTTACACCCCGGAAGAATACCTCACCCTAGAGGAAACCGCAGAATATAAAAGCGAATATCACGATGGAGAAATTATACCGATGACGGGTGGCACCACCAACCACAACCAAATTGCAGGAAACTTTTACAAAAAATTCCCTTTGACCATCAAAGAACAAAAATATCGGCTATTTATCGGCGACGTTCGCCTCTGGATACCCGCCACCCGACGCTATGTTTATCCTGATGTGATGGTAATTCAGGGAAAGCCTACTTACCAAGGAAAAAATACCACCACTGTCACTAACCCCACCATTATCGTTGAGGTTTTATCAAAATCAACAGAAGGTTACGATAAAACTGATAAATTTCGCTTTTATCGCTCTATTCCTACATTCCAAGAATATATTTTAATTGACCAAAATGCTTATTATTTGGAACACTATTCAAAAACGGGAGAAAAACAATGGAGATTTACCGAATATGACTCAGATCAGGATATTATCTCTCTGAGTTCCGTTGAATTCCAATTTACTTTAAGCGAACTTTATGAACAAGTAGATTTTTCGGAAATTGAAGAGACGGAAATTGAAGAGACGGAACTTGAAGCATAACTTGAATCATCCAGGAACAATATCAGGGTTATCCTACCCCCGATATAGTAAGCCCTTCAGGGCTTTGAGCCGTCAACCCGTCACTACGAAGTGTTAAATTATGATAACGTTGCTCATTTGATTCCTATATAGTCATATAATCTCCATGAGTTCGCAAATCTGAAGAGAAACTGAGGGTTTCAGGAGGAAAGCAAATGCGGATCATGTTGATTCAACCGAATTATCACTCTGGCGGGGCTGAAATTGCCGGAAATTGGCCGGCCAGTTGGGCTCCCTATGTGGGGGGTGCGTTGAAAACCGCAGGGTTTACCGACATCGAATTTGTCGATGCGATGAGTAACTTTATTGAAGATGACGAATTAGCGAAAATTTTGCAAGATCGTCAACCGGATGTGGTCTTAGCAACGGCCATTACTCCGATGATTTATAAGTCTCAAAGTACCCTGAAATTAGTTAAACAAATTTGCCCGAATGCAAAGGCCATTATGGGTGGAGTTCACCCCACTTATATGTATCGGGAAGTTTTGAGTGAAGCGCCTTGGGTGGATTATATTATTCGGGGAGAAGGGGAAGAAATTACGGTTAATTTATTAAGAGCGATCGCTAATGGTACTGATAAAATAGACCGTCAAACTATCTTAGGAATTGCTTTTTTAGATGAAGGCAGAGTGGTGGCAACTCCAGCCCATCCTCCGATTAAAGATTTAAACACTTTAACCCCAGATTGGAGTTTATTAGATTGGGATAAATATATTTATACTCCTCTCAATACGAGAGTTGCGGTTCCCAATTATTCCAGAGGTTGTCCCTTCCGGTGTCGGTTTTGTTGTCAATGGAAATTCTGGCGCAAATATCGCTCTCGGTCGCCGAAACATTTTGTGGATGAAATTGAAACCTTAGTAAAAGAGCATAATATTGGATTTTTCATTTTAGCTGATGAAGAACCGACGATCAATAAATCAAGATTTATGGCATTATGCAATGAATTAATTGATCGCAATTTAGGGGTACATTGGGGAATTAATACGCGCGTTACGGATATTCTCAGAGATGAAAAAGAACTCCCGTTATATCGCAAAGCGGGATTAGTTCATGTGTCATTAGGAACGGAAGCTGCTGCTCAATTAAACTTGAATTTATTCCGTAAAGAAACGACCATTGCGGATAATAAAAAAGCCGTTCAATTGTTGCGAGAAAATGGGATTTTGGCGGAAGTTCAGTTTATTATGGGATTACCCAATGAAACCCCAGAAACCATTGAAGAATCCTATCGCATGGCGCGAGATTGGAAAGCAGATATGACCAACTGGAATATGTATACTCCTTGGCCGTTTTCTGAACTGTTCCAAGATTTAGCAGATAAAGTGGAAATTCGGGATTATTCCCATTATAATTTCGTCACTCCGATTATTAAACCCGATAATATGACGCGGGAAGATGTTCTTAAAGGAGTGCTGCGGAATTATGCCCGATTTTATTCTTGGAAGTTTCTGGAATATTGGTTTGAAAAAGATCCGTTTAAACGCCGTTATTTACTCGGTTGTCTGTGGGCATTTGTGAAAACAACCCTTAATAAACGATTCTATAATTTAAGCCGGGTGAAACAAAAAGGATTGCATACCGAGGTTGAATTTGGCTTTGATGAATCTAAGATTTTAAGTGCTGAACAAATGGCACAATTTAAACAGCATACTCCCGCAGATATAGACTCTATCGGCACAATTTCAGCCTGTGGTGCTCCCAATGATTTATCTGAATGTGACAGCTATACGAAAATTCAACAAAAACATGATATAATTCAGGTAGCTGTAATTGAAGATGAAGAGGAAACCCGTCTGAACCTACGGAAAAATTTGCGATCGCAACCCGGAATAGAAGTCGCTAGTGAAGCCACAAATGCTGAAACAGGCTTGGTTTTACTCGAATCGATTGATGTTGATGTTGCGGTGGTTGATAGCACTCTACCGGATATGAATTTGGTCAAGTTTATTCGCATGGCGCGAAAAGCTCAAGGAAATTCCTATGTAATTCCCTCCAAAATTTTAGTTTTGGTAACGCCTGACCAAGAATCAATTCTATCAGAGGCGTTAGAAGCAGGAGCAAATGGCTTTTGTTTGAAAGATGCACCCATTCAAAAACTCGCCAATGCGGTGCAAACACTTTATCATCAAGGGAGTTATCAAGACCCAGCCATTACCCCTTTGATGTTAACTCCCACAACCCCAGGATAAATTTTGGTTTTAACTCAAACAAAGGCAACTGACTCCACTCATCAACATCCTGCCATTCAGGAGCAACATAAAGGGGGATATTTAATCTAAAAATTTTGTTAGGGAGGGGAAGATTTCCAAAATTTTCTGTTATCTTAAAATCTACCGAGATTCACCCCCATTGATTGATAAAACATTTATTTGGTTGAGGAGATTTTCATGACGTCTCAAGTCGCAACTTCACCTGAAAATGAACCGAAGTTAAACGGTTTAACAGTTGCGTTTTTCAGCGTAATTCATGCGTTAGCTTTATTCGCACCTTGGTGTTTTTCTTGGTCAGCTTTAGGAATCACAATATTTCTACACTGGTTTTTTGGCAGTATTGGTATTTGTTTAGGCTACCATCGTTTATTAAGCCATCGCAGTTTTAAAGTTCCCCAATGGTTAGAATATGCGATTACTTTAATTGGGGTTTGTGCATTACAAGGAGGCCCGATTTTTTGGGTCGCCGGACACCGTTTGCATCATGCTTATACGGAAGATGAAGATAAAGATCCTTACTCCGCCCGTCGAGGATTTTGGTGGAGTCATATGTTATGGATTTTCTACCCTCGTCAAACCTTTTTTGATGCTGACCATTACAAACGATTTGCCCCTGATTTAACGCGAGATCCGTTTTATTGTTGGTTAGATCGTTATCATCTGTTACTGCAAATTCCCATTGCTGTGCTACTTTACAGCATTGGCGGTTGGTCATGGTTGGTTTATGGCGTATTTTTACGGGCTGTGCTGTTATGGCATAGCACCTGGTTTATTAACTCCGTGACCCATATGTGGGGATACCGTACCTTTGACACCGATGATAATTCTCGTAACCTTTGGTGGGCGGCAATTTTCACATATGGAGAAGGATGGCATAATAACCATCACGCCTATCCTAATGTGGCGAAAGCGGGTTGGAAATGGTGGGAAATTGATATGACTTGGTGGTCAATTTGGGTATTAAAAACCGTTGGTTTAGCTCAAAAAGTAATTTTACCTCCAACTCAACGGGCGACGGAAACTTAAATTAACCGTGAGTCCCTTTGGGGATAGGGGGCGAGAAAACCTCGCCCCTACAAATCGTTTCAAAGGGGCAAATTTGGCTTAATCTGGATTAGAGAATCTATTCAGTCCCCTATGCCAATGTTAGAGCAAGCCAACGAATTATTTAAACAGGGAATTTCCTACTACCAAACAGGTCAATATCAAGCGGCTTTGTCCTGTTGGCAAGAAGCCCTCCAATCTTATCGAAACCTACAGGAGCATAAACGGGAAGGGGCAGCCTGGGGTAATTTAGGCGCTGTTCATGAGGCTTTATTAAGCCCAGAATTTGCCATTAATTGCTATCAACAACATTTAGCCATCTCCCGTGAAATTGATGACCCCAAAGGCGAACTGAATGCTTTAGTTAATCTCACTAATATTTATTATAATTTAAAAGAATATTCCAACGCCCTAGATTACCAAAATCAACGGTTAGCACTCGCCCGTCAATTATTAGATCCCTATACAGAAGAACAGGCATTTTCAGGATTAGGAAAAATTTATCTAGCTCAAGAACAATGGGAACAAGCCATTGACGCTTATCAACATCAATTAATCCTCGCCCAAGCTCATCAAAATTATCCCAGTCAAGGCAGTGCTTTTAATCATTTAAAATTAATCCATGAACAGTTAGAACAATGGGATCAAGTTCAAGCCTATTCTCAACAACATCAGGCTATCTTTAGACCCTTTTTAACTGAAAATCCCGGAAATATTTTACATCAAGCCGAAGCAATTGGCTTAGATCCCTTAATCGATTTTGCCGGAATAGATTTAAGCCATCTTGATTTTAGTTATGCTGATTTACGAGAAGCAAACCTCGAACAAACCAACCTCAGTTATGCCAATTTAACGTTAGCAGATTTGAGTGGAGCTAATTTAAAAGCCGCTAATTTAAACCATGCTATTTTGACCAATTCTAATTTACGGGATGCAGATTTAAGCAATGCTAATTTAATTGAAGCTGATTTACGCACCAAAATGCCAAGGGCGAATTTAAGTTATGCTAATTTAACCAAAGCCGACTTCATGAGTGCCTATTTACCCCATGCTAATTTAAGTTATGCCAATCTCACCGACACCAATTTTCAATATGCTGAGTTAACGGGGGTCAACTTCCAAGGGGCTAACTTAACCGGAGCTAATTTTAGTCGCGCCGAGATGAAAGATGCAAACGTAGAAAACGTTAATTTTACCCACGCTTTGGGAATTTCCGGCAGAATTAAATTGGAGTTAGTCAAACGAGGGGCAATTTTTGAGGAAAATGAAGATTAGGTTGGTGGAAATCTATGAATATCCAGGTTTACCCTGTAATTTTCAATTATAACCATTGACTTATATCAATAAACCTAACAATCAAAATTCCTATGACTGGTGTAGAAGGACTTTGGCCCCATAATCTCAGCCCAAATCGCTTGGCGGTATTAGAACGCAAACTTGTCCTGTGGTTACAGGAACAACCCCTACCCGCCGATATTCACGAAATGGCACTCCACTATAATAGCCATGAAGATTTGCAATTATTAACCCAAAAAGCAGCGGCTCAAGGCTGTCATTTTGCGGATTTGCAAACAACTGTTCAAGGGGTTATATCAGCAAAAACCGATAACTTTTTAGACTTAGCAGAAATTGCGGGTTTAAATCCCTTAGAAGATTTTGCTGACGCGAAACTATTAGGAGCTAATTTAAGGGGATTAACGTTAAGTGGTGCAAAACTAACAAATGCTTATTTACGCGGAGCCGATTTAAGCGATATTGATTTAACCTGTTCTGATTTAAGAAATGCAAATTTAGGAGGAGCCGATTTAAGCGGAGCATTATTAAGTGATGCGGATTTAACAGGAGCAGATTTGCATCGGGTTAGTTTAGCTTTAGCGAATTTAAGCGGCTCGAATTTAACGAATGTTAATTTAGAAGAAGCCAATTTAAGTAACTGCAATTTAAGCGATGCTAATTTAAGCGGAGCTTGTTTAAAAAATGCCGATTTATATCAAGCAGGATTAGCTTTAACAAATTTAGTCAACGTGGATTTTACGGGTGCTAATGTTAAAGAAGCTCGACTCTGGCATGATTCGGGAATTTCCGACGAAGTGAAAGCAGATTTAATCCATCGGGGTGCAATTTTTGATGAAAAGATAGAAAATATAAAACGAGATTAACTCAATTTTTCTCCGCTACAATTGTAAGGGCGAGGTTACCTCGCCCCTAAACAGGGATTATCGAACAATAAAAGCCCTTTCAATATTATTATAGAGGGTGAAGTTAATCTGATCCCTAAACTAATTGCTATGTTTGATGCCCTAAGTGAACGCTTTGAATCCGCCTGGAAAAAACTCCGAGGTCAGGATAAAATTAGTGAGTCTAATATTCAAGATGCCTTAAAAGAAGTCCGTCGCGCTCTTCTGGAAGCGGATGTTAACCTGCAAGTGGTTAAAGAGTTTGTCGCGGAAGTTGGCGAAAAAGCCCAGGGGGCGCAGGTCGTGTCCGGTGTGCGACCGGGGGAACAGTTTGTTAAGATTGTCCATGATGAATTAGTCAATGTTATGGGGGAAAGTAACGTTCCCCTTGCCCAAGCGGACACGGCTCCAACAATTATTTTAATGGCGGGGTTACAAGGAACAGGAAAAACCACCGCAACAGCTAAATTAGCTCTGCATTTAAGAAAAGAAAATCGCACCGCTTTGTTAGTTGCAACGGACATTTATCGACCTGCCGCGATTAATCAATTAATCACATTAGGAAAACAAATTAACGTTCCTGTGTTTGAAATGGGAACCGATACAGACCCGGTAGAAATTGCCCGTCAAGGGGTAGAATATGCCCGAAATCACGATATTGATACCGTTATTATTGACACCGCCGGACGTCTGCAAATCGACCAAGATATGATGGCGGAATTAGCGCAAATTAAAGAAACCATTGAACCCCATGAAACCTTGTTAGTGGTTGATGCCATGACAGGTCAAGAAGCCGCTAATTTAACCCGTACTTTTAATGACCAAGTGGGGATAACCGGGGCTATTTTAACCAAGATGGATGGGGATAGTCGTGGTGGGGCGGCGCTATCAATTCGTCGGGTATCCGGGGCTCCGATTAAATTTGTTGGGGTGGGTGAAAAAGTCGAAGCTTTACAACCGTTTTATCCAGACCGAGTTGCTTCTCGAATTTTAGGCATGGGCGATATTTTAACCTTAGTTGAAAAAGCCCAAGAGGAATTTGACTTGGCAGATGCCGAGAAAATGCAGGAAAAAATTGTTACGGCAAAATTCGATTTTACCGACTTCCTGCGTCAAACTAGAATGATGAAAAATATGGGGTCTTTGGGGGGATTAATTAAGTTAATTCCGGGGATGAATAAGATTTCCCAAGACCAATTAGACCAGGGAGAAGCGCAACTCAAACGTTCAGAAGCGATGATTAATTCCATGACCGTTGATGAACGCAAAAACCCCGATTTATTAGCCAGTTCTCCCTCCCGTCGCAAACGCATTGCTAAAGGGTCTGGAATGCAAGAAAAAGATGTGATGAAGTTAGTGAGTGACTTCCAGAAAATGCGGGTGATGATGCAACAAATGAGTCAAGGAATGATGCCCGGAATGGGTATGCCTGGAATGGGTATGCCGGGGATGGGTATGCCCGGAATGGGTGGCATGAGAGGGGGTTATCCAGGTGCTCCTAAAGCTAAGAAAAAGAAAGAGAAAAAGAAAAAAGGTTTCGGACAACTTTAACCCTTCCCCTCGTTCCAAGGTTCTACCTTGGGAATGCCAACCGGAGGCTCTGCCTCCGATTCTTTTTAGGGGATTAAATAATCTATTAAAATAGCCAGTATTTAGGGTTCATTCTTATACAATCTAATTCATTAAGGTTGAGGCTTTAATGTAATCACAGTCACTTCTGGTGGACAATTCCAACGTCCGGGTAAATAGGTTCCTAAACCGCGATTTACATAGAGATAATTCCTACCAACTTGATGTAATCCTGATGCCCAATTCCAATGTTTATAAACTGATTTACAATGAGAAATAAAAGGAATCCACCGCCGTAAAGGTTTAGGAATACGGCGACGAATGGGAGGTAAAAAAGAAGGAAGTACCCCGATTTTAGGTAATACGATTTGACCGCCGTGAGTATGACCCGATAGTTGTAAATCAACTCGCCATTGCTTTAAAATTTCGGCAGTATCGGGGTTATGGGTTAAAATAATTCTAGGGATGGTTTCATCTAAGGTATTCATTATCGGTTGAGGTTGGAATTGTTTTGATTTTAAATCTCCTAACCCAACTAAGGCAAGTTCTGAACCCAAAGGATAAACCACTTGATTACAAAGTACCTGTATTCCAATTTGATTTAAAGCTTCAGTAACGATTGTTTTAGAATGATGATAATAATGATCATGGTTGCCTAAAACGGCATAAATTCCTGATTTACTCGATAATTGTTTAAGGTAAGTTGTCAGTTGAGTAATCGGTTTAGGATCATGGGTGACATAATCTCCTGTTAATACAATTAAATCAGGTTTTGCTGCATTGGTAACAGCGATCGCTTCTTTTAACAATTGTTTAGATAATCGCAACCCATCATAATGAAAATCCGACATCTGTACTATTCTAATCCCCTTTAATTGAAGCGGTAGATTAGCAATAGCAACCGTTAATCGTTCTACCTTTAATTTTCCTGTTAACAGTGGATACATTGAGTTAACCTTAAATGTTTAACTTCAGTGTAGCGCACCTTCAAAAGTAGCTAAAAATTAGGCAAAATCAATATTTAATAATATGAAATCTTTAAATGTTTGCTACGCATCCGTATTGTGTAGAGACGTGCCATGGCGCGTCTCTACGTGGGATTTACGGATCATCTGTATCATCAATTTAGAGGGAAGGTTATTCCAGCAGGAAATGGATTTGTGTCTCCTTGACAGACCCAAGCTGCCCAAAAATAAGGATGATTTAAAACTTGAGTATTAGGATTATTATTAATATAATTAGGACTCCAATTTAATTCTTTTTTGAGTTCTTCTAAAATCTCTTGACCTAAAGGAAATTGTTGTAATTCTTGAATAGTCACAGAACGAATATAATTTTGAGCCGTTGTTAACGCTTCATACCGACCATAACCGGATTTTAATAAATCTAAGAATTGATTCATTAATAATATACTGGCTTTCGTGGGAACTGACCATAAACTCATCACTAAAGTTTTACAACCTGCCACTGCAAACGCTCGACGTAATCCAAATACTCCCTCACCAATTTTAACATCTCCTAACCCACTTTCACAAGCAATTAATATGGTTAATTCATTTTGCCATAAATCCAAAACTGCCACATCTTGGGCGAATAAAAACCCTTTTCCGGCTTCGGGGGGTAAATCTCCTCCTAATTTCCAAGTATTAGCGCCTGCTAAGGCTAAACCGGAACGCATTAGGGAGTTATCAATAGGAGTAGAAGAAAAGCGATCGCGATTCCTTAAACCTTGAATTTTCTCTCCCCTAACTCCACTTAATAAAGGGGGAATGGATGAATTTTTAGTTTCGGAATTATCGATAATTTTTTGAACGATAGGAATAAAGTTATGTAACCAAGTTGCTGCATTGATATCTCCTTGTTTTTCCAAAATATCAATAACAGTTTCCATGCAATTGATTAAAGTTTGATTTAATAAATTCGGATGATTCTGTAAAATCTCCTCTTCCTTGCCATCGGGAGATTGCAATAACAACAGAATTAACTTAAAATAAGGATTATCCCCAGAATTAAAATAACCGTGAGTGGCAATTAACAAAATATTAGGACAATTCAAACGACCGAACAAAGGTTCTAAAGCTTGTTGCTGCAAATAAGGTTTAACGCCTAATTTTTCCGCTACGGTTTCCGCTAATAGTCCCGTTTCGGGAACCGGATCAAAATAGTCTCCACCCAAACGTTTAATCACATCATTCGTAGTAAGCCCTTCAGGGCTTTTCTGAGGGCTAAAGCCCTCACTACTAGATAAATTAAAATCAGGATCAGCCACAATAATAGGAGCAGACGCAGGGCGTTCTGTTTGAACCATTCCCCGCAGAATATCTCGCCCTGCACTCAAATAACTAATTTGATAGCGATCAATTAATAGCTGTTTTCCACTATTATCTAAGGGTAAAATCCCAAAGGGAACTAGATTTAATTCAGCATCGGGGGCAATCATTAAATGGGAATATTCGGCTAAATTCACCTGTTCTAAAATCGGATTATAAATCGCCTCTCGTAATTTTATCCCCGCTTCTTGATAAGATATTTGTTGAGCAGGTTGTCCTTTATGGCGTACCCCTAAATCTTTTAATCTCAGTTCAGATATCGTTTCTCGAAATACCTTAATTAACCGTTCAATGGGTTCTGCATCTCCTAATAAAATCATCTGCACCGCATCGGGTTGTTGAGCAGGTAAAACAAACGCCAAATATTGGGCAGGTTGCCATTGATCCGCTTTAAAATCATAGACATTAAACCGCACAAACTCCACTAAAGCAGAGCCTTCAGGTAATGCCAACGCCACCGCCCGTCTGTCGGTTTCTTGGTCTTGTAGTTGAATTTCTGGAACTTGGGAAGCGAGTTGTTTTTCTAATTGTTCACATTCTTGTTGTAATTCTGTGACTAAGTTTTGATGTTCACGGCGGCGGAGACGATACTGTTCTAGGGGTTCTTGGCGTTGGATGAAAGGCGAATCAAACATCAGATGGGTTAACTGTTCTCGCAAGGATCGTAACCGTTGAAATTCCGGTTGCAGGTGGGAATAGGGTTCACTATAAATGGCAAAATTAAAGGCAGCTAAGGCAGTGGCGGTGATACATTTACGTTTAAGAACAACGTCTAAGGCGATTTTTGCAGCTTTGGGAGAGTCGGAAAAATAAGTTGAAATTAGAGAAAGAAAGTGATCAAACCGATATCTAATATTGTCGATATAGGTGAGGCGATCGCGTTCTGAACTATAAGCAAAATTGGTACGCAAAAGGCGATCATCTATCGCGATCGCTTGCTGCATTAATTCTAAAGCTTCCGTTGGGCGATCACTATTAATCAGTAAGAGTGCTAAATTATTCAGGCTTGTGGCAATTTCAGGGTGGTCGCCTTCATACAGTCGTTGCTTCATAGCTAAGGCTTGCTGATATAAAGGTTCGGCTGAACTCAGCTTGCCTTGGGACTTGTAGAGCACTGCTAAATTATTCAGGCTTTGTGCAATTTCAGGGTGGTCGCCTTCATACAGTCGTTGCCTCATGGCTAAAGCTTGCTGCCATAAAGGTTCGGCTTCACTCAGTTTGCCTTGGGACTGGTAGAACACTGCGAAACTATTCAGGCTTTGTGCAACGTCAGGGTGGTCGCCTTCATACAGTCGTTGCCTCATGGTTAAAGCTTGCTGCAATAAAGGTTCGGCTTCACTCAGTTTGCCTTGGGACTGGTAGAGTTCTGCTAAATTATTCAAGCTTAATGCAATATTAGGGTGGTCGCCTTCAAACAGTCGTTGCGTCATGGCTAAGGCTTGCAGGTATAAAGGTTCGGCTTCACTCAGCTTGCCTTGGAAATAGTAGAGTGCTGCTAAATTATTCAAGCTGGATCCAACGTCAGGGTGGTCGCCTTCAAACAGTCGTTGCGTCATGGCTAAGGCTTCTTCTAGTAAAGGTTCAGCTTGACTCAGTTTGCCTTGGAACTGGTAGAACACTGCTAAATTATTCAAGCTGGATGCAATATTAGGGTGATCCCCTTGGAATAATCGTTGCGTCATGGCTAAAGCTTGCTGCCATAAAGGTTCGGCTTCACTCAGCTTGCCTTGGCAATAGTAGAGAAATGCTAAATCATTCAAGCTTAATGCAATATTAGGGTGGTCGCCTACAAACAGTCGTTGCGTCATGGCTAAGGCTTGCTGATATAAAGGTTCGGCTGCACTCAGTTTGCCTTGGGACTGGTAGAACACTGCGAAACTATTCAGGCTTAATGCAACGTCAGGGTGGTCGCCTTCAAACAGTCGTTGCCACATGGCTAGTGCTTGCTGATATAAAGGTTCGGCTGCACTCAGTTTGCCTTGGGATTTATAGAGCAATGCTAAATTATTCAGGCTTTGTGCAACGTCAGGGTGATCGCCTTCAAACAGTCGTTGCCACATGGCTAGTGCTTGCTGATATAAAGGTTCGGCTTCACTCGGCTTGCCTTGGGATTTATAGAGTCCTGCTAAATTATTCAGGCTTAATGCAACGTCAGGGTGGTCGCCTTCAAACAGTCGTTGCCACATGGCTAGTGCTTGCTGATATAAAGGTTCGGCTTCACTCGGCTTGCCTTGGGATTTATAGAGTCCTGCTAAATTATTCAGGCTTAATGCAACGTCAGGGTGGTCGCCTACAAACAGTCGTTGCCACATGGCTAGTGCTTGCTGATATAAAGGTTCGGCTTCACTCAGTTTGCCTTGGGATTTATAGAGCAATGCTAAATTATTCAGGCTTTGTGCAACGTCAGGGTGATCGCCTTCAAACAGTCGTTGCCACATGGCTAGTGCTTGCTGATATAAAGGTTCGGCTTCACTCGGCTTGCCTTGGGATTTATAGAGTCCTGCTAAATTATTCAGGCTTTGTGCAACGTCAGGGTGATCGCCTTCAAACAGTCGTTGCCTCATGGCTAAGGCTTGCTGCAATAAAGGTTCAGCTTGACTCAGCTTGCCTTGGGAGCGGTAGAGTTCTGCTAAATTATTCAGGCTTAATGCAACGTCAGGGTGGTCGCCTTGATAGAGAGATTGTGCTAATTCTAAAGCTTGTTCTGCTAGAATGACTGCTTGATTAAACTGACCCTGTTGATAAAGTTGAAAAGCTTGTGCGTTGAGTTGGTTCCATAATTCTTCACCATTCCTCAGCCGTTGTTGTGGTTGATGAGATTTCGGTTTTATGAACTTTGACGTTAAATTTTTTAAACAACGAATCAGTTTCATCTTGCACCTAAATATTATTCAAGGTTAGGAAAGGCGATTAATGCTCTAAATTAGAAATAGAATAAGCTCACTCTGAATGATTTAAACAACCTGATATTCTGTATAAAATACCTGGGAGGTAGAACAGTTCTCTACATAGGTTAACAATTCATCAAGATGTTGATGATCCAGTTCTAACCCTTCCTGTTGACTTTTTTCTAACCAATCTAAAGACGGTTTATCGGGAGTAATAACGGCTAAAATTTGTTCTTGTCCCTCCTCCGTTGCGGTAAAAGCCGGATAAGGAGACGGGGGATATTGAGGTAAAGTAATCTCTCCTCCTTTCACCTGAAATTCTGGAGCATATTCTGAGGGACAGATACAACACATTCCCCCAGAAGGTTCTCGCTCTAATAATATCAAATGTCCAGGTTGATCTAAATTAACTTTAAACAAAATATCGCTATCCTTGGGAACCTTGTCCAGATAAGGTGTTTTATGTCGCATCCCCAAATTTCCCACATCTCCCGCTAAAACCACCCCCATTTTATTTTTAGCGGTTGTTTTTGTTTTTAATTGCTTCCAAAGGGTTTGTTTTAACCATTGAGGATAAACAATTTCTTCCAACCACTGTTTAGCAATTGGACATTTATCTTTATGCGCCCCATTAAAATCACAGCCCTTGCGTTGCATTTTTGGGAATATTGTTTTACTTAAATAATCTGTAAAAATCCGTTTAACATACTCTTCCTGAGACTCTATTGACTTGTCTAAGCTTAAATTTTCTTGCAAAACATCAGCCAAAGCATTATTTTCTAAATCATCATTGCTACGGAGAAATCGTTCAATAAATACTAATTTACATCTATCCTTAAACCCCCATTCTTGGGCTATCTCTTCAAGGAATTGTTTTTCATTGTCTTGATATTGGGTAGAAAGCATAAATTCCCTCCATTGCTCACTATTTTCTGGTTGTCATTCTGAGCGAAGCGAAGAATCTCACTACATTCAGGATGACAATTCGCTTGTCATTATCTTTAAAATAGATCAGATTTCAAAATTAATCAATAGGTTTAACTGATCATTCTATTTGATTCTAGTTCGTTCTATTTGATGCTAGTTAATTATATTAATTCTAGCTTTCTACTTAATTCTATTTCCTGCAATTTACAGGTCAGTTTAAACCGAATAAATTAGGGGCATAGACCACTTGAGGACAAAAGAATGCTTCTGAAAAAAGCCCCTGAAAAACTAACCCTAGATTCCTTTAACCTGGTAACGTGCTGTGATCAACGGTTTTGGAATACTGCTGCTCAACTGTTGGAAAATCCCAAAATCATGAGATGGGTTTTAGCTGGCGCACTGTCTCCCGAACAGGCACAAAGCGAGTTACAGCAGTGGCGGAAACAGTGGCAAAAATATGGCTATGGTAACTATTTTGTTACCGATAAACAAGAAAAAACCTTGTTCGGTTTTGTCAAAATTTATAATAGTGATCGCTCTCCTTTCGCCCAACTGGGTTATGCCGTTGATACTCCCTATCAAGGTCGTGGGTTAGGGACAAAATTTGCAAACGCCGCCATTAATATTGCCTTTGAAATCTTAAACCAACCCCAATTATCAGCTTATGCACGAGTCCAAAACCACCCTTCACGGCGAATTTTAGAAAAAGTTGGTTTTCGCTGCGACAACGATAATTTGTGGTTTGAAAATCGGGACTATTGCCAATATAGCTTAACCCAAGAACGCTATTTCCAAATGTTAGCTATTCGTCAAGCGTCTTAAGTAAACCATTGGGGGATATTTCAACCTATCCCCCTTTTTTAATCATTAATTTAGAGGAGAATAAAATTATGCCTTGCAATTTTAACAATAATTATCCCTGTGGCGTTTCCCCCTGTTCTCAAAATAGAACTTGCCCCTATTCCTATCCTTGCCCTCAACGAGATTATCGCTATAATCAAGATTGGGGGGGTAATCTATTCTCGTTAGTTCTAACTTTAGTGTTAATGGTTTGGACTGTTAATGCCATTGTAGAAATGCGTTATTCTTCATCAAAATCAGACTCAGAATTAAAGCTTCAATATGTTGAAGATCGTTAAAAGTTTAGTGGTGCGTGCGCTGCGCTTACGCACCCTACTTGTTTTTTGGATCTGGTCTAAGAATTCGGTGCAAATCTAAACTTGGAGGTTGAACAATGGTTTGAGTTAACATATCGTGAATTTGTCCGCGATGGTGGGTTTGATGGTTAAAAAAGTGCATGATTAAGATATCGATGGGATCATCATGAATATTTCCAGCATTATTGCGATAACGAATGGTTTGATCAAATCGAGTTTCATCGAAGTGTTGAAAAAACGTTTCGATTTTAACGTCTTCTTGCTGACGAGCTTGCCATAATTGAGCAAAATCTTCATATAGAATAGTATCCAACCCCGTTGAGGAAATTTCACCCCCCGAAAATCGAGTCATCCAGATGCGATCGCCCACCAAAATATGATTTAATGTATTATGAATACTCTTAAAAAAAGCAGGTCGAATTTGTTGACGTTCTGCATCGGTTAATTCTGCACAAGCTGAATATAAACGTTGATTAGCTAAGGTATTATAACAAGCTAAACGTTGAAAATGACTAATTAAAGGATGAACCATACAATCCAGAATTTTAACGTTAAAGGAAGAAAAAAATATTGTTTACAACTGTAATTATACCGTGATCACCATCACATTTCCTAGACCACAAGATCACCTTTTCCTTACCCTGCTATCACTACATTCTAGTTATCTCAGTCACAAATTCTACTCGTAGAAATCACTTTAAAGCTTTTGTAAAATCACGCCTGATTTGTAAAAAATCGGTAAAGATTAGGGTGTTGAGTTTAGCTTAAATTCCCATGGTTCCGAAAGTTCAACTTTTACAATCTGCTCTCAGCGATTTATTTGCCCAAGTGAATACGACAGGTCAGTTAACCCTCGCTGATCGTTATGGATTAATGGCAGCCATTTTAGATGAATCTCTTTCAGAGGAAGAGAGGCGCTGCATTGATCGATTACTCAGAGCAGTTTCTCGCGGAAGAATCAAAATTGTTGATGATCTTTCTAGTTTACAATAATTAACATTCCCCTTTTTGTCCATCGGGCATTGTCGCCCCGCAAAAATTAGTTCCTTGTAATTTAGCATTATTGAGGTTAGCATTTAATAAATTTGCATTATTAAATTGAGCTTCTTCTAAAAACGCTTGATAAAGATCAGACCACGATAAATCAGCACCCTTTAAATTTGCCTTTCTTAAGGTTGTGCTCTGGAATTTTGTATCCCTTAAATCCGCCCCCGATAAATCCGCTTCAATTAAATTTGCTGAACTTAAATCTGCCCCTTTTAAATTCGCGCCTCTCAGGTTGGCTTTTTGTAAATTAGCTCCCAATAAATCAGCCCCTTCTAACTTCGCTTCTGCTAAATTTGCTGAACTCAAATCGCATTGTTGACATTCATTGGTACTAATTAATCGTTCCACATCACTTTTTCGTTCTGCTAAAACCGGAACACCAACCCCTAAAATAATTAAACCCGCAACCATCATCAAAATGAATTGAGGCTTTTGAATTTGCCCTAAAGAAGAATTTTGAGAGCATTGAAAAACGATAAAATTCCGAAGTTTCATGATTTTTGAGGAAAAACGATTAACAAAAGTACCCTTTTTTGCTATTCTAAGACATTGTTCTGTCATTTCTAAAGCTATGTCTGCGCCCGTTAGCGCCCCTACGATCACCTCCTTTCCCTTAACTGCGGTCATCGGACAAGATGCCATTAAACTCGCGTTGTTACTGGCGGCGGTTGACCCCGGTTTGGGTGGCGTGGTCATTGCTGGCAGACGGGGAACGGCTAAATCCGTTATGGCGCGGGCGTTACACGCTTTGTTACCGCCGATAGAAATTGTTAAAGGTTCAATAGCCAACGTCGCACCTGTTGACGAAAGCCAACCCACTGAAATTGTCCCCACCGCCTTTGTTCAGGTTCCGTTAGGCATTACCGAAGATCGATTAGTGGGTTCGGTGGATTTAGAACAGTCGGTGAAACAAGGACAAACAGTGTTTCAACCCGGACTTTTAGCCACAGCAAACCGAGGGGTTTTATATGTGGATGAAATCAATTTGTTAGATGATAATATTGCTAATTTATTATTAACGGTTCTCACAGAAGGACGAAATTTAATTGAACGGGAAGGGATTAGTTTTGAACATCCTTGTAAACCGTTATTTATCGCGACATTTAACCCGGAAGAAGGGCCGTTACGAGATCATTTATTAGATAGAATTGCGATCGCTTTATCCGCCGATGGAGTTCTCAGTTTAGATGAACGAGTGCAAGCGGTAGATCAAGTGATGGATTATGCGCGATCGCCCCAGGATTTCTTAACTCAATATAACCAAGAATTAGATGATCTGAAAACCCAGATTATTTTAGCTAGAGAATGGTTAAAAGATGTGGTAATTACCCCTGACCAAATCTTATATTTAGTTCAAGAAGCGGTGCGGGGAGGAGTCCAAGGTCATCGAGCCGAATTGTTTGCGGTGCGGGTGGCTAAAGCTTCGGCTGCTTTAGAAGGACGGACAACGGTTAGTGCTGACGATTTACGCCGAGCCGTCGAACTTGTGATTGTTCCCCGTGCTAAAATTGTGCCACCTCCTGAACAACAGCAACAGCAACCCCCACCACCTCCACCGCCTCAAGATCAATCTCCCCAAGACCAAGAGGAGGAAGAGGAAGACGACGAAGACCAACCCGACCCCCCGGAAGAAGAGGAGGCGACTATCCCCGAAGAATTTATTTTTGACCCAGAAGGGGTGATCCTCGATGATAGCGTCTTGTATTTTACCCAAATGGCGAACCGTCAAGGGAAATCGGGCAGCCGCAGCGTGATTTTTTCCGATGACAGGGGGCGATACATTAAGCCTGTTTTACCCAAGGGGAAAGTCCAAAGAATTGCCGTTGACGCGACATTACGGGCGGCAGCGCCCTATCAACAAGCCCGACGTCTGCGGGAACCGGGGCGAAAAGTGATTGTGGAACAAGGGGATATTCGCGCCAAACGGTTAGCCCGGAAATCTGGGGCGTTAGTGGTGTTTGTCGTCGATGCGTCGGGTTCAATGGCTCTGAACCGGATGCAGTCGGCAAAAGGGGCGGTGTTACAACTGTTAACGGAAGCCTACCAAAGTCGGGATCAGGTGTCATTAATTCCCTTCCGAGGAGAACAGGCGGAGGTGTTGTTACCCCCCACTCGTTCTATTGCTGCGGCACGAAAACGGCTGGAACGCTTACCCTGTGGGGGTGGGTCGCCCTTAGCGCATGGGTTAACCCAGGCGGTGAGAGTCGGGGTGAATGCGAAACAGTCGGGGGATATTGGTCAAGTGGTGATTGTGGCCATTACCGACGGACGGGGGAATATTCCCTTATCTCGGTCTTTGGGAGAACCTCAAATTGAGGGAGAAAAACCGGATATTAAGAAAGAACTATTAGAAATTGCGGGGAAAATTCGGGGGTTAGGAATTCAATTGTTAGTGATAGATACCGAAAGTAAATTCATTTCTACGGGGTTCGCCAAGGAGTTAGCAAAAACGGCGGGGGGGAAATATTATCACCTTCCAAAAGCGACGGATCAAGCGATCGCAGCGATGACCCAAAATGCTTTAAGAGATGCGATCGGTTCTTAAACCCTCGTTCCTCGTGTCTCGCGGGGGATACTTTTTTGAGGCTCTGGCTTTCCATAATATAAAGGAACTTCTATTATGAGCTTATTTGATCGCATTAATAGATTAGTTAAGGCTAACCTTAATGATTTAACAGCACAAGCACAAGATCCTGAGAAATTTTTAAATTCAACTCTTGCTGAAATGCAAGAAAATTTAGCGAAAATGCGTCAAGCAGTCGATCATACCACTGCTGTTATAAAACGAACTGAACTAGAATATGAGGAAGCTAATTCTAAAGCTAATAAATTGCATAGCCGTGCAGAATTAGCATTAAAGGAAGGAAATGAGGATTTAGCCAGGAAAGAGTTAGAAAAAAAGGTTCCAGAACGTAAAATTGCAGAAAAATCTAAAAAAATTCTGGAAGAGAAAACACAAGAATTAGAAGTATTTAAGCGTACTGTGAAGCAATTAGAAAATAAAATTGCAGAAGTAAAATCACAAATTAATTATTTAAAACAACGTAAACAAAATACAGCCAACCAACAATTAGAAAATTTGATAAATGGAGTTAATACTCACAGTACATCAACAGCATTTGAACGGTTAGAACAGAAAGTAAAAGAACTTGAAAAAGCTACTCATAGAGAAGATCAAGATCACTCTAGTCATACCCTTAATGAACCCAAACCTAATCAAAATCCAGAAAATATGTTAGAAACAGCTATTCAAGAAACACAAAAAATTATTGAACAATCGGTACTTAATAGAGATTATTTAAAAAAGCAATTAATTGAGCAAGAGGCAACTATAAAGCTCCTAAATCAAAACCTAATAAATCTGAAAGAGTTGAAGGATAAATTAACTCATCAATCTAGCTATCAATCTATATTAGAGGGTGATAGTCAAGATCATTCTAAATTTGATGAATTATCCAAAATTAATGGTGATGTGGATGATGAATTAGAACTATTACGTCAATTAAATAAAATAAAAAGCCATGAATAACGATATCAAAATTCAAGCAAGTAGAGGTAATATTTTTCCAGATCTCGGTTGTTGTTAGTATCCAAAATTAGATTATCTTGATTATGCTAAAAAAGATTAAAAATTAAAGGTTACAAATCAATAAGTATAGTATACCGATCTTTGGTTTTGTATTGCCAATACTACAGTCTTCCATGATCCGCATTCTCCTCGCCCCCTTACACAACAAACTCAGCAATCATACAGACTCCAGAACCAGGTAGTGTTTTTTTGCCAAAGCCTAATGGGCAAACCCTCTACCAGAAAGCAATCCAACGATTTTGTCTGCGATTGCTCTGTCCCTTCTAAAAAATTTTGTAGTATACTCTTGACAGATTGTAGTATAGCAATTATAGTTGTAGTATGAGATGAAACACAGAGGTGCTAATCCTCGGTGTTGCTTCCTCTAACCCCTGCTGACATCAGCAACCAGTACCTTGAAAACTTCATAAATACTACATTTTGATCCAATCTCCAGGTCGCCCAGTGGAAAGGCGTTGGTCTGCAAAACCAACTTGCGAGAGTTCGATTCTCTCCCTGGAGTCCAATGCACAGATAGTGTAACGGAAACATTACGGTCTCCAAAACTGTAGATCAAGGTTCAAATCCTTGTCTGTGCGTTGCCGTGCCCTGATCGAAAAAGCTTACATACTCGCCTAATGGTAAGGCAACTGTCTCATAAACAGTCCATTGCAGGTTCAAGTCCTGTGTGTGAATCAACAGCTTTTTCAACTTGCATGGCATTGATTTTGGAGCGATCGCCACTGGTAAGGCAAGCTGTTTGCTAAACAGTCGTGGTTTTATCGCCATTGCAGGTTCAATTCCTGTTCGCTCCGATGAGTGAGAACGTGGTGTAATCGGAAGAACACATCGGTCTACGAAACCGAAGATTGGGAGTTCAAATCTCTCCGTTCTCGCCAATTGTGGAGGTTGTCCGGCACGGACGAGGAAAGCGTTTTGAAAACGCCTGCGGGTAACGCCGTCAAGAGTTCAATTCTCTTAGCCTCCGCTTCGGGAAGTTGGTGAAGCTGGTGCTCACGTGCTGCTGAAGACGGCGAGAAGGCGGTTCAATTCCGTCACTTCCCACTTGTTGCCCTATAGCTCAATGGCAGAGCAAGCGGCTGTTAACCGCGAGGTTGTAGGTTCGAGTCCTACTGGGGCAGCCACTTATTGCAGGATGGACAATTGGCAAGTCGCTCTGACTCTGAATCAGAGAGAGGTTGGTTCGACCCCAACTCCTGCATCCAATGCCCTGTGGTGTAATTGGCAACATCCTGCTCTTTGAAAGCGGAGATTCCAGGTTCAAACCCTGGCGGGGCAGTTGGGAGGTAAACAGTCCCCTGTATCCCTCCCATTTCTCACTCCTGTAGCCCAACGGTCAGAGGCGATCGCCTTAGAAGCGATGCGTTGCAGGTTCAACTCCTGTCAGGAGTACCAAGCACCGAAGGCGGAAGTGATCGACGCGCGCACCCGATAAGTGCGTTATTAGCAGGTTTGAGTCCTGCTCGGTGTACCAAATTTCTAAAAGTGACATATAAAAGCACTTTAGTATGCTAAACCCACGAGAAGCTGAAAAATCCTGCAAATTAGATCATTTGGGTCGTTAGCTTAACGGTTAGAGTAGCTGCCTTTTAAGCAGACGGGTCAGAGTTCAAATCTCTGGCGACCCATGTTCAATCACTGTGGGAGTGTCGCCTAATGGAAAGGGTATCGATCTTCTAAATCGATTTGTGTAGGTTCGACCCCTACCACTCCTGCCAAATAGGGGTCTGTAGCTTAACTGGGAAAGCATCTGTCTTGCAAACAGAAAGATGTCGGTTCAACTCCGACCAGAATCCACTTTTTAATCAAGTAAGAGGTAATAAAAATGGTACATATTCGATTTGAAGGGCGATCGCTCGACCTATCAGAAACCCAACTGGAAATTACTCAAGGGATGAGTGATACAGCAGTGAAAGAACGAGTTTCAAGATATTTAGATGTTGATGGAAATCGACTTTCTACTTATGTAGTTGATCACCGTCCCAGTGGTGATTTAATCATCCGTCCTGAAGCTGTTTACGGTTAAAGTATATGGACATAACCGCAAGTTTAACAGTCGCCAGAACGGTGTTTTATAAAGGCTAATGCACCGAAACAAACGGTGATGAAGTCTTTTTCTCTCTATTCTTTATTCCCTGTTCCCTGCAATATGAGCGAACATCGTTTGAGCGAAGTTGTCATTGAACGTCCTCGTGGTGGAATGCGAATTAGCCTCAAAAAATTGAAAGGTTTTAAGAAGCAATTATATAAACTCACCGAGGAAGCTAGTCAGGATGGATTACTCAGTCCTTACCTGATTAAACCTAGAAATAAATCGAAGCATCTCTCTGATCAGCTAGGGCCACTGCGGCGGTTTTTGCGATCGCACGTTGGGCAACCCTGGAATGAAGTTTACAGTAAATTGTGCCAGCAATTAGATACTAAAACCATGGCAGGGCAGCACGTTCTGACTCATCTATGGGAATTCGTTGAGCGGCACGTTGAACTGATTGATGGCATACCTTACAGCAAAAGAACCCATCGGCGTTTTTCCATTCCTCATCGCTTAGACAGCCATTACACAGACAAATTTTATGTGCATCCAGAAACTGGAATTCTGTGTGCGTCTGCAAACCAACCTCGCAAGAGATGGAATTCCTGGCGACCGGATGTGGTGAAACTGGATGAATATCATGAATATCACCAACTTCACGGAATTTGGTATCTAATTACCTTTGAGGAAGTCCCACCTCCACCCACAAAAACAGTCATCGATGTGCTAGACGGTGAAATCTCTTGTGGTAATGGGAGATGGTAGTTATCATACCAGTGCGATTGCTAAAAGGGATTTCCGATTGGGTTGATACGGATGACAACTCTTTCAACTTTTAGAAAATAGAAGTCGTAAAGTCCTCTGAAGTTAGCAAAGTCCCATCAACGTTATTGAGGGTTGCCAGAAGTATTCCATTCACCTGAATTTGAGTCGTACCCATTACCGAGGTTAGACTCAGTTGCTCAAAGCTCAAACCCCCATCGAGAACAATCAGATCTTGACCCTGGGTAAAGTCAGTAATCATATCAGGGCCATATCCAGAGACGAGGACAAAGCGATCGCTTCCTTCCCCACCCGTGAGGGTATCTGCACCTTCGGCTCCTACGAGTAGGTCATTATCGTTTCCGCCGATGAGTTGGTCATTTCCTTCTCCACCATCGAGGGTATCTTCTCCATTGTCTCCAAAGAGAATATCATCACCAGAGTTACCATCGAGTAAATCATTTCCTTTACCACCCCAGATGAAATCTTGATCGGAGTTGCCGGAAATTGTATCGTTATCTGGGTTGCCATAGAGGATGTCGTTACCCTCATTACCCTCGATTAAATCGGCTCCCAAACCCCCAAACCCACTATCGTCTTCACTACCTCCCCGCACTTGGTCGTCATTGCGTCCACCGAAAACTTCATCCTTGCCATCCGCACCATTAATAAGATCGTTATCCTGGTTGCCGTTAATCCAGTCATTGTCACTATCGCCTGAAATTGTATCATTCCCCAAGCTCCCAAAAGTTCGGTCATTTCCTGAACCACTTGCAATTTGATTGTCATCCTGACCGCCAATAATTGTATCGTCTCGATCAGTTACGACAGAGGAGTTTAAGAGATTTTGATTGGGTTGTAAGTTCGGAAAAGTGATCGGTTTAATTAAGTCAGTGGGGTCATAGATATTAAATACCTTGTCACCCGTGTTGTCTGAAGAAGTTTCAGAGGGTGCAACAGTTGGTGCTGGTGTTGGTTCTGGGGTAGGTTCAACAGTTGGCTCCGGTGTTGGTGTTGGTTCTGGGGTAGGTTCAACAGTTGGCTCCGGTGTTGGTGTTGGTTCTGGTGTTGGTGCAACAGTTGGCTCCGGTGTTGGTGTTGGTTCTGGTGTTGGTGCAACAGTTGGCTCCGGTGTTGGTGTTGGTTCTGGTGTTGGTGCAACAGTTGGCTCCGGTGTTGGTGTTGGTTCTGGTGTTGGTGCAACAGTTGGCTCCGGTGTTGGTGCTGGTTCTGGTGTTGGTGCAACAGTTGGCTCCGGTGTTGGTGTTGGTTCTGGTGTTGGTGCAACAGTTGGCTCCGGTGTTGGTGCTGGTTCTGGTGTTGGTGCAACAGTTGGCTCCGGTGTTGGTGCTGGTGTTGGTGCTGGTGTTGGTGCTGGTGTTGGTGCTGGTGTTGGTGCTGGTGTTGGTGCAACAGTTGGTGCTGGTGTGGGTTTTGGAGTGGGTGCAATAGTTGGTGTAGGAGTTGGTACAGGGGTAGGTTCAACAGTTGGTACAGGGGTAGGTTCAACAGTCGGTACAGGGGTAGGTTCAACAGTTGGTACAGGCGTTGGTACAGGTGTTGATACAGGTGTTGGTACAGGTGTTGGTGTAGGTGTTGGTACAGGTGTTGGTGTAGGTGTTGGTACAACAGTCGGTGCTGGTGTTGGTACAGGGGTGGGTTCAACAGTTGGCTGAGGCGTTGGTTGAGGAATAGCTTTAACACTTAAGTTAAACTGATCACTAATACTCGCTCCACTAGGATCACTAGCTGTAACAGTGATAACAAATGGACTAACAGTATTAATAGTAGGAATACCACTAATTAGGCCCGTTGCTGGATTAAGACTTAAGTTATTCGGAAGTTCTGGTGCTGAGAACGTTAAAATATTACCATCAGGATCACTAAAGTAAGTCGAGAGATTCAGATTAAAGGATTGGTTTTGTTGAATATCAATCTGATCAGGAATTTCCCCTATCCGTATAGGACTATCGTTAACAGATTGAACATTAATTTTAACTTCTGCATTGGCAACATTGCCTTTACTATCCGTTGTTAAATAAAAGAAGCTATCTTCACCAAAATAATTAAGAGCAGGAGTATAAGTAATGGTTTGACCATCGGTGCTAACTTCTAAGGTTCCACCTTGACTACTTTCAGGAAGAATTGCTGTAATTTGTCCGGCTTCATTCGTTTCTAAACTGCCAACAGTTGTTACTTTCAGTGTGTCATTACTATCCTCATCTTGATCATTTTCTAGCACATTAATAACTATGGGAGTATCTTCTAAAGTCGTTATATTATTGTCAGCATTCGCTTCAGGAGTGTTATTTAATATATCCAGTTGGAAAGTCGGATCTTGAGCCGTTGCAGCTTGAATTTGGGTTGTTAAAGCTTCACCTGTATGATCGGCAATCGCTTGTTCTATAGATAGACTTCCGGTTCCTACTTTTTGCAAATCGGTTGCCGTTTTTCCTTGAACGACCTGCTGAATTTTAGCGATTTGAATTGATTTTTGAACTAAATCGATATTTGGATCTGAAATAACTTGATCAATGCGAATATTTCCAGCAACGATAATATTAGCAACACCTGTGGCTAGATTAGTTGTAATATCAGGTTTAATTGCTTTAATAATCCCTTGTATTTGAGTGGAATCGCTGACATTTAATGTGCCATTGGGTTGATTAATTTTTTTGATAATTTCGTCTAAAATTTGATCAGATGCGGTACTCATCCCTCCGGCTGAAGAACTACTCAAAAACTCAGAGAGTTGCACTAAGGTATTATAAATTTTAGCTTGTTGGCTAAATACAATTAACCCCTCTTGATTGCCATTAGCGATTTCTTTAAGGGCATCAAATTCATAAAGATTAACATTAGGAAGTCCTAAAGCCGTTTTAACTTGGGTTTGTGCTGCTTCGGGATTAACGGGTTCAGCTAATAATCGAACTAAAGTCGCCAAGGGATTACTAACCAATTGGGAGTAACCTGTTGCTAATTCAACGGATTTAAAGGCTTCAATTTCAACATTTTTTCCTTCATTTGGATCAAGGCGACCGTTACCATTTTTATCAAATTGATCAACAGGAATATTTAGCTCATAAGTACCATCACTGGCCTTATAGGCAAAGGGTTCGTTAGCGTCTTGAATTCCATTATCATTAGCATCAAAGAAAACCCAAGATTGAAGCATTTGCTTCCGAGCATTTGCTTGATCCAAAAATCCAGAACTATTATTCAGAATACTATCAATAATTTTATTATTATCGATAATTTCTTGAACAGTTTGAGTTAAAATATCACCATTGAGATTGAGTTTTGGATCTTGGTTCGTTAAAGTTGTAATTGCATTTTCAAGTAAATTCTTGACAACGGTTTTATCACTCAAATTCGGTGTATTTCCCTGCTCAATTAGGGTTGCAACACTTTGGAAGATTTCCTTAGCAATTTCTCCCATTGTCATAGAAGAGGAAGGTTCTTCACTATCTAATTGTTGATTACCATCGAGATCTAAAAAGCGAATTTTACCATTAAGGCGATCGCTAATAACTTCAGGTTCTCCTGTATCAAACTGGTTATTATTATTGCTGTCAAGGTAGAGTAAACCCGCCTGGTCTTTTACTTCGGCGGAATCAACTGTTAAACCGACAAAAGGTGTTTGTGAAAGGGTCTGTGTGGCGGTGATAATTAGGTTTTGAAGTTGTACCTTTAACGCTAAAACTCCTATCTCTACATCAGTGGGAATATCTGCGAATACATCCAAATTTGAGGGGAGACTAAAAGCCTCTTTAACTTCAGTTTTAGCCGTTTCAAAATCAGGCGTTATCAGTTTTGTAGCAATGGATGTTAGGGGGGATGCAATTTTGGCTGTGGGTACGGTGATTAGAGGAATACTTTGGTCAAGGAATGTTGATGTATCAACTCCATTGATAACAATAACTCGACCTTCATCAGCATCAATAATGCCGTTGCCATTCTTATCGAAATTATCTAAAATATTGAGATTGTAGCTACCATCTGGACTGGTAAAGGTACTGGGTTCGCTAAAAGGTTCACTGAAGGGTTCGAGAAGTTCAATGGTTGCTCCTGTATCAAGATCGGGGACTGAATAGGTATCTCGAATTCCATTATTATTGAGATCCTCAAAATCTCGAATTCCGTTATGATTGAGGTCAGCATAATCTTGAATTCCATTAAAATTAGCATCCAGGAAAACAGTTGCTCCCGCAATATAACCATCCTGTACTTTTCCAATACTGCTATTACCGATTTTAAATTTCGCTAAATTAAAGGTGGCAAAATGTTCATCATATACAGTCTCACCAAAGAGATTAACTTCGGCTCCCAGAAAAGCGTTAATTTCTCCTAATAAACTTAAAAAATCATCAAGACGGGGAGCAATTTCCGAAACTGCATGAATGCGACCATCATCGGTTTTATTGGCTTCACCTTGGTCTACTAAATCTAAGTTAAATAATCCTTCAATTCCGCCTTTGAGATAACCAGAAACAGCTAAAAGATCTAAACCGGCTCCGGCTGCAATTGTAGCATTGAGTTTAACTTCGGGAACATCAGCACCCGTACCATCTGCATTTTCACGATCACTAATATAGAATCCATCTAGGATACGGTAGGCTTGATTGGCGGCAAAATCTTTGGCTTTCCACTGACGCAAACCGAAGGTATCCATACCCATTGCAAAATCGGCGGCTGCGCCAAATTTACCTTCTAATAAACCACGAATCGGGCCATAAATGGGGAAGGTTTTTCGGACTCCTACATTAAACGCAACTTCAGGAACATCAAAGGTAAATAAAGGAACATCTTGACCTAATAATAAAGCAGTCGCCTTAATCGGATCTTTCAGCAGGGGAATATCAAATAAAGATTGATTACTTCCATCTCCATAGGTGAAACTTTTAGTAAATTCAGTGATGGATTTTTGACTAGAATTTCCGGGATTTTGGATAATCTTATCCAGTTCGGTTTTAACGTCAGTTGCTTGTTGCTTAATCTCGCTTAAATTAATTTTGCTGAAATTGGCAAATTTTGATAAGGGTAAGCGGTCAGCGAAATCTTGGAGAAATTTAATCGCTTCCTGCTTGGCTGTATCCGTTGTGGTTTTTGAGATATTTTCGAGTTCGTCTTTGAGAAGATTAACATTTTGTTGAATAGCGAGAACATCGTCAAGACTGGGTAAAGAAAGATCGGTTGTTAATCCTTTGAGAAATTCGGCTGCTTTTTGTTTTGTACTATCGGTTGTTGTCTTTAATATCTGGTCAAAATCATCTTTAAGGCTAGTGCTACTTTGGCTAATTTGATTCACTTCACTAGAACTAAGATGACTCAAATCCTCTAATTTAGGTAAGGTAAAATTCCCCAAAGGAATTAAGATTTTTTGGTCTGCGGGTAAGCTATTAACTTGTTGGACAAAGTTATCAATCTTGACATAAGTATCTAAAAATTTGAAAACGCTGGGAGGAAGTTCATTCCCTAAAAGCTTTAAGATGACATCCGCAAGTTCTAAGGTGGAAACTTGACCATCCCCTCCATTCGGAATCGGCCATTTCTTATCAAAGAATCCCGCTAATCCTAATTTTGATAATAATTGAGTATCTTTAATAAGAACATCTACCAAAGGACGGAAGGGTTCTAAAACTTGATCAACTTGCTCTAAAATCGGTTTAGCAAAGTTACTAACAAAGCTCCCTAAATCAATGTTAACATTCTGAAAACTAATTTGTGGCGTTTGGGGGCCAGTGACTTGAAAACCGTCTACTTTTAGAGCATCAAATTGTCCGACTAACTCAAAATTAAAAGAAGGAATTGCTGCATTTCCTAGAAAACTGGTATTCGCTTTTAACCCGACTTTAGCGTTAGCATCAATATTAATATTAAACAAATCTTCCAGACTGGCTTGATTGGTTTTCCGAAGTTGGTTAAACCCTTTTAATTCTTTTAAAGTGAGTCGGTTTCCATCCCCAGAATCCTCAACTAAATCGCCTTCTGCATTCAGATCAATATCTTCTAATCCCAAGTCAGCTTTAAATTCTGCTTGGGTTTTTTGAGTTCCACCGTTAACTTTATCTTCGGCTCCATTCGCAACATTTAGTGCTAGGAAACCCAGGTTAGCTTGCGCGTTAAAATTATCATCTAAACCGACTAACGCATCGGCGGTAAGTTTGGTTTTATCCGTGTCAACATAGAAGCCATAATCTTGATTATAACCAAACTTTAAGTTGAGATCATATTGAAAATTTGTTTTGGCTTGACCATCGACTTCTAAACCCAAGGCGGGTAAACCAAAATCTTGAGATAAATTAGCGGTTATATTATAACTATTTCCCAGATCAATATCAAAGGAAATTTCTTGGGGAAGAGCATCGGAAATTACCTGAACATCGGGAAAAACCGCTTTTAATTTATCCGTTAATAAGGTTTGTAACTTGTCTTGAGTGAGATTAGCTGTTTTTTTGATTTCATTAATAATATTATTTTTTAAGGTGTCAATAAAGGCGGGTTCAGTACCACTGAGAGAACCAATAATCGGAATACTGGTATCTTTCAACATTTGCTTCAAACTTTCGGCGATCTGATCCAAAAGTAAGGCTAATCCATCTGCAATTTCACTAGAATTATAGGTGGGTTCACTGATAGCAACATTGACAGTAGGAAGGGGTTTACCATTGATTTCTTCCCCATTATTATAAGCAGAAGTTCCATCGGTACTACTAGAACTTTGGGTGATGAGTTGTTCTAGGGTTCCGGCTTTATGATCATCTACACCAACAACAGTAATGGTTTGAGCTTGGTTCCAATTCGTCGCATCAAAATTAAGTTCAGTAATAGGATTTTTCCCAGCATCAAGCAGTTGTAAATGATTACTATCGTACTTGGGTTTAATGGTAACTGTTTCACCAATAGCCGGAGAACTGGTAAGAGAAACTTGATAAGTATCTGTTTTATTAAAATTGGGTGGAGTTGGATTTTGTTCAACAACTTGAGTCCCGTTTCCGGTTTCCAGAACACGCACACCTGGTACATCATCATCGGTGATCAGGACGCTGACGGGATCAACAGTTCCGATTTCATATCCTGACCCCGTTTCTAATTTAATACTGACCGTTTCTCCTCCTAGTTCAGTAATTAAATCTTGAATTGGGGTAACGTTTAAATTCACTCCTGTTTCTCCCGGTGGAATGTAAACTGAACCGGATTTATTAATCGTATTTAACCCAACAATTGTATAATCTCCCCCCGGATTTGCGACTCCAGAAACGGTATAATTAACGGTTAATCCTTCATTGGGTGCAGGATGATCTAATAGCACCTGAAATACACCAGGAATCAAGCTTTGTTCGCTACCATTTCCCACGGGTTTAATTTTAACCGTCGGATTATCGTTATCCGTTATTGCGACATTGACATTCCCTTTTAACCCAACATAAAGCGGATCATTACTATTAGCAATATAGCTAATATTACTAATCTGTTTACCTTCTACAACGTCATCATCAACGGCTTTAACCGTCACGATTTGAGGTGTACTGGCATTTTCCGGGGTAAAATTTAAAGCAATGGGTTTTCCCAGTCCATTACCGAGATCAATTTGTGAATCTGGGGTAACATTAACAACCACATTATCAATGGGAAAACCCGTAAGAACGACTTGGAAACTATCTGTTATTCCCGCTTCGCTGACTTCTGTACTCCCATCGGACTGAGAAATTAAAACATTTTCAGTTTCATCATCAATATTAGTCGCCGTAATATCCTCTAATTTCAGTGCACTATAGTTTGGATCATCGCTGCTAATATTCGTTTTGATATTATAGGTAATATCGCCATCTCGTTGAGTATCATCCACCCCTTTCGCTTTAACCGTTTGGGTTTGATTCCAGTTACTACTATTAAAGGTAATAGATGGAGTTTGAAGTTCAGCTTCTGTGGTATCAGAACTGGTAAAATTAAAGGTAACAGGTTGTTCCGGTTGGCTATTCAGTCTAACGGTAAAACTCGCTTCTCCTCCCTGTTCGTGAGTTGAACCATTGATAGCAGAAGCGGTAATTCCTACCGTATCATTATCAGTAATACTGTGTTCTATCGGTGTGGTATCAATGGTATAAATAGCCCCATCTGGCTTGTCATTTTTGAGGGTGATTTTAACCGTTTCATTGTTTTCATCAATCAGATCATCTAGGGTTTCTAAAGGGAGAGCCGCACTGGTTTTTCCAGGGGGAATGGTAATAGAAGAAGATAATAAGGGAGAATAATCAGAGCCATTTTTGGCTGTTCCACTAATTTCATAGAAAACCTCTAATCCTAACGGTTGTCCGTCACTTTTGAGGGGAGGATTTTCTAATAATTTTCCAGTATCGGGATCAGCTAAAAAGATACTAAAACTTCCTGATGTTGGCCCCGTTTCTGAAGGGTTGCCGATTTTCCCTAATTTAACAATAGGCTGTTTTTCATTATCTGTAATGGATAATGTGGCTTCTCCTTGACTATCTTGAACAGCATAACCTTCTAAATCGGTAGGTTCAATTAAACTAATTTTTAAATTTTCTTCTGCTTCTATTAAGCTATCGTCAACAGGTTTAATATTAATCTCAGCACTGGTTTCTCCGGCAGGAATAATAATAAAATCCGTAGGAAGTTCTGTACCGTTTAAAGTAGCCGTATAATCATCTTTAGAGGTAGCTGTTCCCATGATTGTGTAGCCAATAGCAAGCCCACCATCGGGAGCAGGTTTACTCAAGTTAAGATTAAAGGTTCCAGCCGTTTCATTTTCTTCTGTAGGGGTAGTTCCGGCAGTAATACTAACTTCGGGTTCGTTATCTTCAATGGTTAATTCTGCACTATTAGAAACCCCAATATTATAAAAATTTTGATTCCCGGTTGCTAGGGTCAAAATAATCGTTTCATTGGGGTCAAAGTGGGTATCATCTTGTATTGTAACGGGAATTTGAGCAACAGTTTGACCCGCCGGAATTGTGATGCTTTCGGGAATTGTATAATCTGTGTCCTGGGTTGCCGTTCCCGTAATATTATAATTAACAGTAATATCGTTAGAAAAAGCTTGATCAAGTATCAATTGGAAAGAGCCATTTGTAAGAGGCTCTGAAGGGTTTGTTAAGCTAAAAATATTGAGTGTGGGAAGGGTAAGAGTCCCTGTACTTCCGTATACATCAGCATTATCTGTTGAGGCAGAATTTCCACCGTAATTTGTGCCAACCGTATTAACGGTAGCACCTCCCATCATAAAAATAGCCCCGCCTCTGCCTTGGCCATTCTCTGCACCAACACCGCCTTCTGCACGGTTGTTATAAAAGTTGGTGTTAATTAGGTTTAAAGATGCACCATTGTTGACAAAAATTGCTCCCCCTAAACCGCCACCGCCCCCTCCTTGACCCCCGTTTCTGCTCCCACCGCCTCCAATACCCCCAGCACCACCGCCTCCAAATTCTCCAGCGAAACCGCCACTACCGCCGCTACCGTGATCATTACCACTAAACGTATCATTATCTTGGCCACCACCGCCGCCACCGCCACCGCCCCCTCCAAAGCCACCATTACCCCCCTGACCACCATTCCCTCCTTGGTCTGGTGCTGTTGTTCCACCGCCACCACCGCCAGCCCCACCACCGCCAGCCCCAAATTCACCCTGACCCCCTGAACCCCCTTGGCTTTCTTTTCCTCCACCGCCACCTTCTGTACCAACCCCAACTGTATTACCGTTTAAGCCCCCTCCAGTTCCCCCGCCTGCGCCAACATTTCCATCGCTTCCGCCCCGTCCCGCCCCGTCGAAAGAATTTCCGCCTTTAGCTTGGTTATTAGTAAAGGTGACATTCTCAACGGTGACGTTCCCGCCTTGGACATACAACGCACCTCCCGCCCCCAAACCACCGCCACCGCCAGTAATTCCATCCCCTCCCTTGGCTAAACCATTTTGCAAAATTAGATTAGAGAGAACAATTTTTCCATTAACAATGGTGAAGATTTGAGCACTGTTCCCCCCATCAATTGTGTTACCGTTCCCAATAATTGAGAGAGGTTCGTTATCCTGAAGATCGAGATTAAACGAATTAAAAAATCCGTTAATATTACCCGTTATAGTAATTTGATCCGGTTCAAAGTTATTCCGGGCTTGATTTAAAGCATTGGTTAATTCAACAGCGTTACTGACAGAAAAGTTTGCTAATACACTTTGATAAGCGTTCATCGCTTCAATTTGAAAAGCTAGGGGCGCGTTAATTAACCCCGTCGCATATTCTAATAACCAATCTCCCCCCAGGTTTATATTACCAGTCAGGTCATCGGAGGCAGCAATATCTGCTTGGGTAACTTGACTTAATTGTTGTACAAAAGCTTTGCCTGTTTCCGAAGCAGCGACATTACATCCTAATAATAAAATATCTCCATTGGGGGTTAGACTTTCTCCCCATTTGCTTAAAGATTGAGTATAAATATTTAGCGCTTCAGAGGTTAAGGTTGTTGTTCCTAATTGCAACAGTCCGTCTGCGCCATGAGAAACGATTTGGATGCTGTCAATATTGCTGTGTTGCGATAAGGCGTTTGTAATTTGCTCAATTCCATCCTGGGTCGCATCCAGAATCATCACTTCAGCATTCGAGGGTAACGTTTCAACTAAGCTTTGATAGTTTTCAACGCTAGAATCAACGACAATCAGAGTTTTTCCAGACTGAGCATTCATACTTTCCTTTTCCTCAACTTATTCTATTTTGATATATTCAAAAATAGGTAAAAATTTATTGTTTGGTATTAAGGTTAAAAGCAGAGGTCAGGGAAATCAAGTGTTAATTGTAAATTTTTGTTAAGATTTTATTTTGTCAAACTTATCAAATAGAAACGGTTGTATTTGATGAGATTGTTAACAAGCTAAAATCAAACGGTTTCGTTTTTTCTAAGTTTAAAAAACAGATTGAATTAATGCTAAATCTAAATAGCTTTTTTCGGAAATATCCCCCGCTAATACTGTAAACGGTTGCTCAAGTTCACCTAAATGATTAACGACTAATATGGCATCAGTAAAATCTTGATTTTTTGTATAATCATTGACAGTAATTATTGTTTTTAATCCGGCTTGTTTTGATGCTAAAAATCCATGATGAGAATCTTCAAATACTAAACAATTTGCTGAATTTAATCCTAATTTTTCTAAGACATAAAAATAAATATCTGGGGCGGGTTTTTTAGCGGGAACAATATCTCCAGCCGCAATAATTTCAAACCAGTCTGGATGAATAGCTGTATTTTCTAATAACGCTAAAACATTGGGTAAGGCACTGGTTGTTGCGATCGCTAACCTGATTTCCTTTTCTTTTGCTTCTTGAATTAACCGTTGTACCCCAGGACGTAAAGGAATTAAACCTTGATCTAATAATTTTCGATAATATTGATTTTTTAACTGATGCAAATTTACAATTAAATCATCTAAGTTTTCCGTTGATAAAAACTCCGGTTCATATTGTTCAATATAATAACGAATACGCTCTTTCCCTCCCCCAATTGCCAATAATTTACCATATAAATCAATTGACCAATTCCAAGGAAGACCGACCTCATGAAAAGCTTGATTAAAGGCGATGCGATGACCATCACGTTCTGTATCCGCTAAGGTTCCATCCACATCAAAAATTAACGCTTGTAGTTTCCCCATTGTCTTGTTTCCTATTAATTAAATTTTTGTTTAGCTTGCTCATAAACTTCAACAGTAATTTGAGTAACCCCTAATTCCTGAGCGAATTTTTCAATCTTTTTTCGAGCCGCCGGACGTACAAAAAAGGGGATTTCTTTCAAACGAGTTTCGGCTTCTGTTGTCCATTCCATAATGATCAATTAAGAGAGAGGATAATTACACTTATCTATAATACTGCTATAGCAATCCCAAATAGGTTGTAATATTGGAGCCTTGCTGTGCTTGGGTTTTAGGCTAATTTATCATCATGACTCATTTAGGATTGCTATACTTGAGACATAATAGACAAATAAAGGGTTCAACAGAAGAATATGACTCTACACCAACCCAATGATATAATTGCTCAACGCTATCGCATCGTTACCGCTTTGGGCGAAGGCGGAATGGGAATTACCTATGAAGCTGAAGATCTCAGCAATTACCAACGAGTTGCGGTGAAATCAGTTTCCTTACGACAAAGCAAAGACTGGAAAATCTTAGAATTGTTTGAACGAGAAGCTAAAGTTCTCGCTTATTTGAATCATCCCGGAATTCCTAAATATCTGGATTATTTTCACCTTGATACCGATGAAGACCGAGAATTTTATTTAATTCGAGAATTAGTTTCTGGAGAGTCTTTAAATGCTTGGCTTGAAAAAGGTTGGCATTCAACTGAAGCTGAAATCAAGCAAATTGCGGTTGAAATTTTAGAAATTCTTATCTATTTACATCAACTTAACCCGCCTATTATCCATCGGGATATTAAACCGCAAAATATTATCCGACAAGCGGATGGAACCGTCTTTCTAGTCGATTTTGGTTCCGTTCAAGATGTTTACCGCAACACCATGTCTGTTAGTGGAACCTTTGTTGGAACTATTGGATATATGCCGCCGGAACAGTTGCGGGGAAAAGCCTATCCTGCATCAGATTTATATAGTTTAGGCGGAACTTTATTGTATTTATTAACCCATCGTTCCCCGGATGAACTTCCTCAAAAGCGAATGGAAATTAATTTTCGTTCTACTGTCAACATCTCACCGGAATTTGCTGACTGGTTAGAGAGAATGTTGGAACCCATATTAGAAGATCGATTTCAGTCTGCAAACTCAGCTTTAAATGCGCTCAAAAATAATTCTACAATAGCGTCTTCTAATGCTTCTGGGATTCAGGTTCATCATAAAAAGCTGAAAGGAAGTCGAGTTAAAATCCAAAAAACATCCCGAAGCTTAGTGGTTGATATTCCCCCAAGGGGTTTTCACTGTCAGGATCTATATGGGTGGTGTTTCACTATTGTTTTTTTTGGAAATATGAGCTCTCATTTTAACATTTTAATTTTACTTCTATTATTCTCACCTTTTATTCTTGTTGGTTTATTTTACGGTGTTCTTTCGGACTTATTCAGCAAAACTCAAATTAAAATTGATCATAAAGATTTTATGATTCACAATAAATTATTATTTCTAAATTGGATATCACAAGGAGAAACGGCAGATTTAGAAAAAGTTTTAATAACATATACTGTAGATGAGGCGGGCAATAAATCTGTAAAAGATTGTATATTGTATGAGGGTATTATTCAGCATCGATTTGGTTCTTCATTAGAAGAACTGGAACAAGAATGGCTGGTGGCTGAGATCTCTGATTTTCTGCAAAAAATCAAGGGGAGAAAAAATTGATTTAACCCTAAATTATCACCTATAATATACGGCTAACGGCTCGATTTCGTCCTTGGGTTTTGGCTTGATAAAGTGCCTCATCTGCGGCATTAATTAGGGCTTGCTGAAAAAAGGCGAAAAGCCAGAACAGGCGGGAGGAGAAGACAAGAAAAAATGAATCAGGTGCAAGGGATGGGTGTAAAATAGCGCAAAAACCTGGCAGGAGTTGGGGAAAATGTACCGTAAAGACGAACAACAGAAAACACCACCCGAAGAGTTCAAACTGCCATTTGAGGGAAAACTCTCAGAAGAGAATCGCTGGGTAATCATGGCTCAATGGATACCGTGGGAAGAATTTGAAGTGGAATATGCAGAATTATTCTCATCTGTGATGGGAGCACCCGCCAAAACATTTAGAATGGCATTAGGAGCCTTAATCATTAAAGAAAAATTAGGGATAAGCGACCGAGAAACAGTAGAACAAATCAAAGAAAATCCCTACTTGCAGTATTTTATCGGGTTGTCAGAATACAGGAACGAAGCTCCATTTGATGCCTCAATGTTAGTGCACTTTCGGACGAGAATCAATGTAAATTTAGTGAATAAAGTTAATCGGTTAATGGTCAAAAGAATGCGAGAGGCGAGTTCCGAGCCAGCCTCAGAAAATCAATCAGAAGCTGAAGAGGGAAGTGAGAGGAAAAACCGAGGAAAATTAATAGCTGATGCGACTTGTGCACCTGCGGATATCACATATCCAACAGACTTAAAAATTTTAAATAAAGCCAGAGAACAGACAGAAAAAATCATTGATAGTTTGCATAAAAGTCGTCAGGATAAATCAGAAAAGAAACCAAGAACTTATCGAAAAACAGCCAGAAAAGACTACCTAGAAGTAGCCAAACAACGCCGACCTTCCCGACAAAAAAGACGAAAAGCAGTTAAAAAACAACTGCAATATATTAAACGAAACTTAGGACATATAGACCAACTCATCGACAATGGAGCAACGCTAGATTGCTTAAATAACAAGCAATATAAGAGTTTATTAGTAATATCAGAAGTTTACCGTCAACAGCAATGGATGTATGAGAATAACAAACAGAGCATTTCCGATAGAATCGTCAGTTTGAGCCAACCTCATATTCGTCCGATTGTGCGAGGTAAAGCCGGAACGTCAGTAGAATTTGGTGCTAAATTGTCTGCGAGTTGTCTGGATGAATATGTATTTCTTGACCGGATTAGTTGGGATAATTTTAACGAATCCTGTGATTTAAAAACACAAATAGAGGCTTTTAAAGAATACACGGGGCATTATCCTGAATCAGTCCATGTAGATAAAATTTACCGGACTAGAGACAACCGAGCTTGGTGTAAAGACAGAGGAATTAGAATCAGTGGCCTCCCATTAGGGAGACCGTCAGCAAATCTTAGTAAAGCTACTAAGAAACAGGCGTTAGAGGATGAAAAAATTCGGAATTCCATTGAGGGGAAATTTGGCCAAGGGAAAAGAAGATTTAGCCTGAATCGGATTATGAATAAACTAGCTCATACTTCCGAAACAGCAATTGCTATTACTTTTTTAGTCATGAATCTCTCTGTGATTCTTAGACGGATTTTTAGGTCAATTTTTTTGTTCAATTACTTTTTTCGAGTTATTGATTACCAGAATTTATCTGTTAACTCCTTATCTCAAAAAAAACTTATTTATCCTTCTGACTCCATTTGCTAGTTAATCATTCTTTTGCTTTTCTGTTACTTTTTCAGCAAGCCCTAATTAAATCCAAAGGAACCCGATCTAAAGTCGGAATTAGGGTACAAATTCCAATACTCATCGTTACCCGTTGACTTACAGCAGAAGCCCGATGAGGCTGGTTAAACTGTTGAATTGCCTCTTGAATTTTCTCAGCGACTTGTAACGCACCTTCTTGATCCGTATGGGGTAAAATGACTACAAATTCTTCTCCTCCATATCGGGCAACTAAATCAATAGAACGCTGAACGGCTTGCTGAAGTGCTTGAGCTACTTGTTGTAAACAAATATCCCCTTGAGAATGTCCGTAGGTATCATTATATTGTTTAAAATAATCAATATCACAAAGCAGTAAAGAAAGGGGACGTTGTTCTCGGATTAAACGATGCCATTCTTGATTTAAGATCTCATCAAAACAGCGACGATTAGCAATTTTGGTGAGTTGATCCACCATCGCTAAGTTTTGTAATTGTTGGTTAGCGAATTGCAATTGTTGATGAAGTTCCGATTGATAAATGGCGATCGCAAATTGAACAGCTAATTGCTTCAAAAGTTCAATCTCTAAGGAATACCATTCCCTCGGCCCACTGCAATGATGGGCAACTAATAACCCCCATAAACCCTGATTTTGTACAATCGGAACTACTAATTTTGCTCGAACTTGTAACTGTTCTAATAGCTCCAAATGACAGGAATGCAGGTTTGCGGTATAGATATCGGCAGTCGCTTTGATTGTGTGTTGTTCATAGGATTTGTTCTGATTCTGCACAAAATAGGTATCTGTAATTTCCAGATTCAAAATCGATTTCCAACCTGGTTCCACAGACTCCTTAACTACTACACCACTCCAATCAGAATTAAACCGATAAATGATCACCCGATCTGCTTGTAAAAACTGCCGTACCTCAGCAACAGTGGTTTGTAGAATTTCATCTAAATCCAAAGACTGACGAATTCGTTGGGTGATCGTATAAATCATCCGTTCCCGTTCAGCCTGTTGTTTTAAGGCTTCTTCGGCTTGTTTGCGAATAGTAATATCTGAAAAGGAGGTAACAACCGCATAGGCTTGAGGCTGATGGGAATGAAATAAAGGTTGGGAATTAATCGAAATCCAAGTCAAATCTCCATCGGGTTTATGAACTCCCATAATCACATCAAATTGGGGTTCTCCGGTGCGTAACGTCACCATCGAGGGATGGTTTTCTCCAGGAAAGGGAGAACCATCATGTTGAATCGCCCACCAGCGTGAATCAATGGAAGTGCGGCCCATCATCTGATCAGAACTTAACCCTAAAATCCGTTCTGCACTTTGATTACAGGCGACGATCTGACCATCGGTTTGCTGGAGAACAATCCCTTCACCCATGGCGGCAATCACAGACCGATAGCGTTCTTCGCTTTCCCGCAGGTCAATTTCTGAGCGTTTCTGAGCCGTAATATCCATCGCTACGCCGATCATACGGATGGCTTGACCGGATTCGTTATAGTAAACTTGTCCTTTATTACAGATCCAATGAACGGCTCCTTCGGCCAAAATAATCCGAAACTCGACATGATAATCATCTGTTTCTGACAACGCACAACGCACCGACTGATCCACCAACCGTCGATCCTCTGGATGCACAATCTCTAAAAAGGCTTCATAGCTGCGATCATAAGGGCCAGATAAACCAAACATGAGCCGGAGTTGCTCGGAGTAGAGAATCTCATTCGTGAGGATATTCCAGTCCCAGGTTCCCATCCGCGCCGCTTCTAACGCTAAGGATAAACGAGTTTCCCGTTCTCGCAGGGTTTCCTCCATGGCTTTGCGTTCTGTAATATCGGTATGGGTTCCAATCATGCGTAGGGGAAGGGACTTTAGGGAGCTACGGCTGAGAATTTGACCGCGATCGAGTATCCATTTATAGCTTCCGTCTTTACACAAAACCCGATGTTCACTGATATATTGTTCAGTTTCTCCTTGAAAATGTTGGTTAATTTTGCGATAAACCGCTTCGATATCATCAGGATGAACCCGGTTTTCCCATTCTTCTAGGGTGTTGCCAATTTCATCTTCTGCAAATCCCAACATTTCTTTCCACCGCCGGGAGAAAAAGACTTGATGGGTTTGGGGTTCCCAGTCCCATACCCCATCTCCATTGCCTTCTAAGGCATATTGCCAACGGTCTTCACTGACTTTTAAAGCCTTTTGAGCCGCAATGCGATCGCTAATATCCTCAAAAATATATAACCGTCCAAAATAGTGATCGCTCTGATCTCGAATTTGGCTAGAAAAACGGCGAATCGTGCGTCCATCCGAAAAGGCAATTTCATCTTCTATTACTGTTCGATTATCCTCTGATTGTAAGGGTTTACAAGACTCAGCAAAAGCATGAACATCAGCTATTAAACGAATACAAGGGGGAATAATATCATTATTTTTTAACACCCCTTCTAATATTTGACGTTCTAAGTGTTCAATTCCCCAAATTTCACAAAAACGATGGTTAAAATAAAGAATATTATCCGTGCGATTATCAACAACAAAAAAAGCCAAGTTAGAGGTATCTGTCATTGAGCGTAATAACGCTTCTTTCCAGCGTAATTCTTGTTCAACACGCTGACGTTCAATTAAAGAAGCTTGTTTTTCAGTAATATCTTTTTCATTCACCAGCAGCATAGGATGACCCGTTACCGGATCACGGGTACAACGCACATCTAACCCATGCCAACGAATCCCATTTAAAGTATAAACTTGAGTTTCAATGCTAAAAACTGCACCAGATTGGGCGGTTAATCTTGCGGTTTCTCCAATATTGGGATCAACAAAGTGGCGGACAAACATATTATCGTCAGCCCTATTTGGATGTAGGGTATCCCCATAACAATGCAAGGCGGCGGGATTTTGCATTAAGGGCACCCCATTCAGGGTGTAGAGGGAAATCATTACACTTGTATGATGCAGGACTTCTATTGATCGCAACGTTTCAGGGGTATTTTCATTGGCGACCTCCGTTATCCCTTCCACTAACATCGCCATTCGACCTGTTTCAATTTCAATTCCTGAACAAGTACAACGAACAGAAATAGGTTTTCCTTCAGGATAAAATGTCCAGGTTTCGGTAACAGTTTCTTGGTGTTGAAATTGTTGTAAATAAGCGTTTAAACGAATGCGAGTTGCTTCAGAAACATCCTTAAAATTTCGCTGAAGTAATTCCTCTCGATTGGTTGCATTCCAGATATGAAGGGCGGCTTTGTTTGCCCACCACATTTGTAAATTCTCAATATCAAAAATCCAGATTGGGGTTTGAAGTCGATCCCATCCCCTTAAATCCGATATTGATACCGGAGGGGTAGAAGATTTAAGTAGAGATTCATCAACCGAATGGCAACAGCCACATTCTTCTGTAGAGACGCGCCTGGGCTCAGCCATGCCGTAGGCTTTTGGCGCGTCTCTACGGGAGGGGGATTGTAGAGTCTGTTGTTGCCATTGATGGAATTCGCGGATAGGTTGATTCGGTTCTCGGCATTGGACAGCGATGGCTACATGAATCGCCACTTGTTGCAGAAATTGAATTTCTAAGGGTTTCCAGTGACGGGGACTGTCACATTGATGAACAATCAATAACCCCCAGAGATTGGGTAAAGTTGAGGACGCTGGTACAGACGCGCCATGGCGCGTCTCTACAGGGGATGGGGGGAGTAAAATCGGGACAACGAGATTAGCAGCGATTTTTAATCGTTGTAAAAGCTGTTTGTAACAGGGTGCAAGGGGTTTAGCTGCGGTATCTTCAATGAAGCTAATCTGTCCTTGGCGATAGAGGTCTACCCATTTGGCTTGAAAACAGGGATCGTAGATCAGTTGTCCGATAATCGGTAAGGTTTCAGAGCTAATGGATTCTTCTGCTATGACGGCATCGCCTTCGGGTAAAAAACGATAAATCAAAGCCCGATCACATCCCAGTATTTCCCTAATTCCTTTGACCGTCACATCTAAAATATCACCTAATTCCAGAGGTCGGTGAATTTGTTGCGTAATTGCCATGATTTGATTCAGGGTTTGCTCTAAAGCAATTGCAGACATTGGTAGATGACCAAAGAGCATGGGAATAGCAGAAGATTAATATCTGTATTATTGACTACCTAACTTGCTTTTGGATCGGTTTCATTGAAAATGCGATCAAAAGGAATCATAACTTTATCAAAAATTTACAATTGTTTATTGAAAATTTAAAATTTCTTAAGGGTTTAACCCTACAGAAATCAAGCTTGACTACCACTTTGGCTCCGAATAATAGCGGCTCCAATCAAGTGCGCTAATCGTAATGCTTCTGGGACATTTCCGCAATCTGTTATCCGAGATAAAGCGAGCCCAATAATATCAGGATTTTCCCCACAAACTTGAAAGAAAAAAGGGGGATAAGTGTAGATTGTTCCAGCTTTTTTTAAATAGTGAAGTCGTTTTTCAGGTTCGGATAAATGATAAATTGCCTGTTCAATTTTATTAAAATTAGGATAATGTCGCATGACAGTAACACAGGGTTTTTGTAAACGATCAGCTAATTCAGGTAAATCAATTAAATTGAATCCGCCAAATCCAATCCCATCAATTAAAACTAAATGTAATTGAGGTAAAAATTTTTTATTAATTAATAGCTGACAAATTTGATCCGTTGCATCCCAACCATCTTGTTTGACTTGTCCCCAAACCATACCTTCAAAGCGAGTTCCTCCACAAACAACTCCGGCAATATAAACAGTTTGATCAATTCCCCGTTGAAAAGGGGCATCATCAAACCCAATCACCCGAATCACACGGTTGAGTTTCAACAGAGATTCTAATTGCATATCTGAATTAAAATACAGTTCAACTAGAAACTGTAAACTGTATTTTAATTCGGAGCAACGGCAGCTTTTTGTTGTGCCACTTTTTGATTATTTGCGTATTGAACGGCTCTATCTTCAGCAACGGTAAACTTCGGATGAGATTTGGGAACTTTCTTCATCAATTCACTGGCTTGTTGCCAGGCCGTTGCCACTTTTGTCCAATCCGCTTTGGTTTGAGCGGTTTGTGCTAAATTTGCTGCATTAGTCGCTGTTTTAACTGCTTCTGCAAACGGATCAGCCGGTGTTGCTGGAGGTGTACCCGGTTTTGGGGAAGCCGATGGGGTGGGTGCAGAGGATGTGTTAGAGGGTGCAGACTCTGAAGACGGGGAAGAAGCGGACGGGAGGAAGGGAAGGCGGAAAATTCCAGTCAAATGTAATCCGGCCAAGATCACCAAAAGTCCTAACCCACCTAACAAACCTAACAGCAAAACCTTACTTTTTGGCTGATTGGGTTCCACCTCTCGCGTCGTTTGATCGTGATCATCATCATCATCGGGATCATCATCCTCTTCAGGATTATAATCTGATACTGGATTACGATTCCCTGGAGGCAGGTAATCTTCTTCATCAACGATATCGTTATCGCCGATAATTTCGTCATCAATCTCATAATCTTCCTCTACATCTTCGTCATCCACTAGGGGAACAGAAGATTCATCTAAATGGACATCATCCACTGAATGAATAGAGGGAGGGGGTGGAGTTCTTAGAACAATTTCTTCTTCCCAAAAAGGTAAATCATCTCCAAACTGACGTCCATATACTTTAATCGTGTAAATTGTTTCAACGCCGAGGCGATCCATGCCATTGCGGACAAAGTTCACTAACTCTTTTTGATGGTTAGGAACTTGATCGCCTTCGAGCATGACATGGAGATAGCCGTTATCCCGCATGACATCGGCATTGATTCCTTTGGCTTTCAAGGAATGGTTAATTGCGTCTGCGATCGCTTTAGGATCACCGCTTTTCGCAAGTTCCCGTCGGCTTTGATCTTGGGGTGACATAGCTAAACCTCTTTTGGGGTAACGGTTCAAGCATTTCAATGATACTATCACTCATCAATCGCTGTGCAACTATTTTGTTGAAATCCAACAGCAGTGTTGTCCGTTGACCGTTGACGGTGCAATAGTCACGAAAGGAACTTTTAAAATTACTTCAACGGCCACCAGGAGACTTTATCACGGGTCGCACTATAAGTTTCTTTGAGTCCTTCGGGGTCAATGACTCGAATGGTGTCTTCTGAAGCATCATTAGATTTAGCTGCTTCAATTAATTTCACTTTTTGCATTCCTTTGAGGACTTGTTCAACAGTGCGGTGGTTTAATTGACAGGAACGGGCAATCACATCAATGGGTAAATCAAACGTATAAACGCCATCAGAATGAGGTTGATTTCCTAAACTGCGTTCTTGATAAACTAAGCCTCTTAATAAAGCAGCAACAGCTTGAGGCGGATAGGAACTGCAATTGAGTAAATGATACTGAAATTTTTCCCGCAGTTCAAAGAATTTATCATAACGCTCCCGCACGACTTCGCTATTTTCATAAATGGCTTTGAGGGTATCGAGGGGAAGCTTAATCACATCGGTGGTTTTGTAAGCTTCTACTAAGCTGGGAAATGCTCGACTCATCAGACCAAAACTAAACGGGAGATTTCTCATCCCGAAACATCCCCCCGGATAGCTAATGGTAATAATCCGGTCTAGGGGGGTACTGCGGATAATAATTGGCCCGCCACTAATAATAATGTAGAGAACATCTAAAAAAATATGAGGACGAAAAGCCGTATACACAGGACGGTTGGAATAAAGCTTTTCTACCGTGAGGTCTGGAGGAAGATATTGAGCCAACCATTTAATCTCTAAGTCTTTGAAGAGGTAGTTACTCTCAATCAAAAGTTTTGCTAACTCGATTGCTGCTGAAGGTGCTTGTGCTGCCATATTGTCCTTTCTTACTGCGACTTCACCGGATTGATCACCTATATCTGGCCTAGGGGTAGCAATGCTGGGTGTGCAGTTTCTTCCACAGTATTTCGGGGTTGAACATCACACCAAGAGGGCTGATTAGACATCCTCCGATTGCACCACTGGATCAACCTACTATTTATCTTGACATGGCAAACGCATTGACTGATAAATTCAATTTTTTAATTATTGTAATGTAAATGTATTGAAATTCAAACCGACTTACTATAGAATTCGAGTACAGTCAAAAATGAAAGGCTGTGTAAATGAATTCCAGCCTAATCTCAGGAGTATGATAATGCAAATCCGTTCATCGTTGTCCCCAAAACGTTCCTCTGCTAAATTCTTTGGTTGTGTCCTTACTGGATTGGCACTCAACACGATGGTGGTTGCTTGCTCTTCACCCAACACCGCCACTAATTCATCTCCTAACACTGCCAATAATCCAGCAACACCCCAAGCTCAATCGAATAAACCGATTAAACTCACCCTCGTATCCTACGCTGTCACTAAAACTGCCTATGAAAACATCATTCCCAAGTTCGTAGAGCAGTGGAAAGCTCAAACCGGGCAGACTGTAGAGTTTGAACAAAGTTATGGCGGCTCTGGCTCCCAAACCCGTGCCGTGATTGATGGACTTGATGCCGATGTGGTGGCTTTAGCTTTAGCTGGAGATACCGCCAAAATCGAGAAAGCCGGACTCATCCAACCGGGTTGGGAAAAAGAACTGCCCAATGATTCCATCGTGCATAAATCCGTTGCAGCTTTGGTGCTTCGGGATGCCAATCTGGGTGTCAAGGGATGGTCTGATTTGACCCGTGATGATATTCAAGTGATTACCGCCAACCCCAAAACTTCCGGTGGAGCCAAGTGGAACGTTCTGGCTTTGTGGGGTAGTGTTACCCAAGCCGGAGGAACGGAATCAGAAGCTCAAAGCTTTCTTGAAACTGTGTTTAGTCGTGTTCCTGTTCTGCCGAAAGATGCTCGTGAAGCCAGTGATGTGTTCTACAAACAAGGTCAAGGGAATGTCTTAATTAATTATGAAAATGAAGTGATTTTAGCATCTCAAAAAGGAGATAAACAACCTTATATTGTGCCGACGGATTATAACATTTCGATTGATAATCCTGTGGCTGTGGTTGATGCCAATGTAGACAAACATGGAACCCGCGCAGTGGCAGAAGCCTTTACCAAATTCTTATTTACACCTGAAGCACAACGAGAGTTTGCCAAAGTCGGATTTCGACCCGTTGAACCAACCGTTGAAGCGGAATTTGCCAGCCAATTTCCTAAAGTCGAAAAACTGTTTACTGTTCAAGATTTAGGTGGCTGGAAACAGGTAGATACTCAATTTTTTGCGGATGGAGCATTTTTTGATCAAATGCAATCTAAAATCGCTCAATCTAAATAGAAAATGGCACAATTTTGCTCCCCTGTATCACTCTATACTTCTTGATTTAAGGAGAATAAGATGTCTTTAAATTCAACAAAATTCGAGTCCGATGATACTAATTTATCTGTGTTTACTGCCAGAGAAAAGTATCAATTTATTTCTCGAATTCGAGTCAGAATTCCTAAAGAATACCATCAAGAACCCGTGATTTCTCGTCTAGCTTCTAATTACGGTTTAGAAGTGAATATTAGGGGAGCCATTTTAGGTCAGAATGCCCGGGAAGATGGTTGGTTTGATTTAGTCCTGAAAGGAACCCCCCAACAAATCGATAGTGCCATGATTTATCTTTCTGATCTCGATGTTGAAGTTTGGCAAGACTCAAAAACAGAAGTAGATGGCTGGTAAATAGTCAAGTATTTGTAGAGTATTAAGTATTTATGAGGATTCCTGTAGCCCAGTTTAACACTCAAAAACCCGCTTTCAATAACGCCTTAAAAAAACTTTGGAGGCGGTTTTCTTTTCCGTGGGTTTTTACCTTTTTCTATCTGATTGTCATGTTAATTCTGCCCTTTACAGCATTAATTAGACAATCCCTAATGGTATCTCCCCAGGAATTCTGGAATATTGCCTTTAGTCCCGTTGCTATTTCGGCTTATAACGTTAGCTTTGTAACGGCATTAGCCGCAGGGGCAATGAATGGACTGATGGGGACTTTAATCGCTTGGGTGTTAGTTCGTTATCAATTTCCAGGGAAAAAATTAATCGATGCTGCCGTTGATTTACCCTTTGCTTTACCGACTTCCGTTGCGGGTTTAGTTTTAGCAACGGTTTATAGCGATAAAGGGTGGATCGGACAATTTTTTGCCCCCTTTGGGATTAAAATTGCCTTCACCCGTTTAGGGGTTTTCGTTGCCATGTTGTTTATTTCGTTGCCTTTCGTGGTGCGAACTTTACAACCTGTTATGCAAGAAATGGAACGAGAAACAGAAGAAGCAGCTTGGTCATTAGGTGCATCTCAATTTCAAACCTTTTTAAGAGTTTTACTCCCCCCCTTAATGCCTCCTATTCTAACCGGAATTGCCCTCGGTTTTTCCCGTGCAGTAGGAGAATACGGTTCAGTGGTGATTATTTCTTCGAGTATTCCCTTTAAAGATTTAATTGCCCCTATTTTAGTCTTTCAACGCTTAGAACAATATGATTATGTCGGTGCAACCGTCGTTGGTGCAGTTTTATTGATCATTTCATTGTTCTTATTAGTGTTAATTAATACACTGCAACATTGGGGACGTCGTTATTCTCTCAAAAGTTAAGATTTTTTCCCTGATGATTCTTGTCTAATATTCATTGATGATTTACTCTTTATGTTATCCCGTTCATCCATCAAACCTGATAGTTCTCATCCTCTCCCTTGGGTTCAATGGCTTTTAATTGGCATTGCTTTACTCTATCTGGCTTTGGTTTTATTTATTCCAGCAATAGCCGTTTTTTATGAAGCCTTTCATAAAGGAACCCAAGAGTTTATCACCGCCATCAATACCCGCGATTTTCAAAGCGCAATGCAACTGACTTTAATCATTGCATTGATTGTTGTTCCTCTTAATACTTTATTTGGACTCTGTGCCGCTTGGGTGATTGCTCGAAATCAATTTCCGGGTCGTACCTTATTAATCAGTATTATTGACCTACCCTTTGCCATTTCTCCCGTGGTAGCCGGGTTAATGATTGTGCTGTTATATGGTCGTAATGGTTGGTTTGGTGCAGCGTTACAAAATGCTGATATTAAAGTATTATTTTCTCTCCCCGGAATGGTACTGGCTACGCTATTTGTTTCTTTACCTTTTGTCGCTAGAGAAGTGATTCCTGTTTTAGAAGAAGTGGGTTCAGAACAGGAAGAAGCCGCCCGAACTTTAGGAGCTCAAGATTTCCAAATCTTTTGGCGTGTGACCCTTCCCAATATTAAATGGGGTTTACTTTATGGTGTTCTATTAACCAATGCTAGAGCTATGGGTGAATTTGGAGCAGTCGCCGTTGTTTCTGGATTAATTGCAGGTCGAACTTTAACCTTACCAACCTTTGTGGAACAAGCCTACAAAAATTATCAAACCGAAGCCGCCTTTGGTGCCGCCACCATTTTAGCGCTACTCGCCTTAGTCACTTTAGTTCTCAAAGAAATCTTAGAGAGAAAAACCAGTCGTCGTTAACCTGTTTTATCACAATTAAAATTTCACTTTTTTTATTTTGAGGTGCTATGAGTATTATCATTAAAAACGTTTCTCAAGTGTTCGGTAATTTTCAAGCTTTAGACGATATCAACTTGGAAATTAAAGATGGAACATTAGTTGCCTTACTAGGGCCTTCGGGTTCGGGAAAGTCAACTTTATTAAGAGCGATCGCCGGATTAGAACCCCCCAACAGTGGACAAATTATTATCAATGGTAACGATACCACCCATTTAGATGTCAGAAAGCGAAATATTGGATTTGTATTCCAACATTATGCCCTGTTTAAACATCTGACTGTTCGCCAAAATATCGCTTTTGGTTTAGAAATTCGCAAACATCCTCGGCAAAAAGTTAAAGCCAGAGTTGAAGAATTGTTAGAATTAATTCAGTTAACCGGATTAGGAAATCGTTATCCATCTCAACTGTCTGGGGGTCAACGTCAACGGGTAGCTTTAGCTCGTGCTTTAGCGGTTCAACCCGAGGTTTTATTACTTGATGAACCCTTTGGAGCCTTAGATGCCAAAGTGCGCTTAGAATTGCGGAGTTGGTTACGACAATTGCATGATGAAGTTCATGTCACTAGCGTTTTTGTGACCCATGACCAAGAAGAAGCAATGGCGGTAGCCGATGAAATTGTTGTCATGAATCAAGGCAAAATAGAACAGGTGGGAACCCCCTCAGAAATTTATGATCAACCAGCGACACCTTTTGTGATGCAATTTATCGGAACTGTTAATGTATTACCCAGTCATGCTTCCCTTTTCCAAGATGTGGGCTTAGTGGCTCCTACTACTTCTAATATTTTTATTCGTCCCCATGATCTTGAACTTCACATCACCAATCACTTAGATTTGAGGTCTCCAGCTTTAGTTAAACGGATCACTCATTTAGGATGGGATATTCAAGTGGATTTAATCTTAGCTGATGAGCGTCAAATTGTTGCCCATTTAACGAAAGAACAGTTTACCAAACTACAACTTCAAGCGGGCGATGAAGTTTTTGTGGAACCGAAACGAGGATATAACGGTGAAACCTGCGAAATTCTACTAGCGGGACTTCAACAAGCATAAGGACTGCTATAGATGATAATGATTATATAGCAAGCAAATAACGTTAAAGAATGAATATTGAATTGGGTGATCGCACTGATTTATGAACCCAAATAACTGGAGTGCGATCACTATTCAAACAAAAAGAGGGGGTCAGAGGAAGAAGCCAGAAAAATCTAGCCCTAACATGAAATCACCGAATCTCAATGGCTGGACATGGATTCTGGTTATGTCATTGACCCCAATTGTTTAGCTGATAGAAACCGGCTGAGATTCCCGCTCAAAAAAGAGTTCCTTAGCGGTTTTTTCTGCTTTTAAAGCTCCATAAAAACCCGCTTCGGCTTCAATTTCATCTACCAACTCCCACGCTTCAGCCGCAGCTTTAGAATCATTACCAGAGGTGGCGGAAATAGAACGAGCATTCGAGATGGCTTCCTGAAGCTTTTGTTGGAGATAGGCTAATTTAGGATTTTCCAGGAAATCACCTTGCATTAAAATATCGGTGACTGAAATAATCCCCAATAATTCCCCTTGAATAACCGGAGCTCGCCAAATTCCTGTATTGGCAAATAAGCGGGCTACATATTCCAGATTCAGATCAGGATTGACCACAATACAAGGTTTACTCATAATTTCGTAAACTCGCACCTGTTTGGGGTCTTTTCCGTAAGCCACGACTTTAGCAATAATATCCGTTTCCGTGACAATGCCATAGGCATCTTCTGGATGACGAGCTTCAACAATCAGTGCCCGAACTTCTTTTAAGCGCATCAGTCGAACAGCTTCGGCTACGGTTGCAGAACCTCGAATTATGGCGACTTCTTGTGTCATAATATCCTTGGCTTTCATAATTTCCTCCTTGGGTTGTTCTAAGCCAAATTTAGGAGTTATGAGTAGCTGCAATAAACGGTTCTCAATTTGAGAACAAACTTGACTTCGATTCAATCAGATTGATTAGGAATCTCACAATAATCCCCATCCAACTAGCCTTGGATTGGGATTATTTCTTAAGTCTGATTGGATCATTTTTTCTGAAATACTGAGGAAGCTTGATATTAATAGCCAGGTTGAAAAAAAGTCGATTTTTCTTTCAGATAAAAATTTATGTCAAGCATTTAAGGCAACACTTTAACTTTAAAAACAGAGTATCATTAAAACTCCTAAGAAACAAGCCTTAAATTGTGAAATAATCATTAAAAAAGCATCAATAAATAAAAACAATAGAATTTCAATTATTTTCATAAATCTCCCTTACTTTACTAAAATAAAAAATTGGAACAATACTGAAGTAAATTCAATTAAACCTAAAGGTAGACACGCGGATCTGTCCCCAACTAAATCTTAATATTTTATCAGAGAATTTTATGGATAAAATCTCTACATTCTTTTAACCCCTTGTTAGAGATTAAACTTCTTTATTCCGACATTAAAAATAACCGTAAAGAATGTAACTGCACCAACCAAGGAAAAGGACGATCTTTTAAAGTTGCCCATTTTTCTTTAAAAACTTCAGCTTGTAAATGATAATCTTCCAAATTCTCCGGTGGAGAAGCTAACTTAAGATATAACGTGATCCGATGTTGGGTTTCATTGGTATTAGCTAACCAACAGGGAAAAGTATTGTCTAAACTTGGATCTGTAGGAAAACTTAATTGATGGGCACGAATTCCCACATAAGCTAGAGGTTCTTGAATGGGTTCAATTACTCGTAACCTACACCCCCAATCTAACGCTTCTATAGTTTGAAAATCGTGGCTAATTGCTCGAGAAAAGTTTTTACATTCAGTGAGTTGAGCCGTGCGAAAATTAGGAGGATGCTCAAAAATGTTTTGTTTAATATCAAATGCGATCGCTTTTCCCTGATCCATGACTAAAAGATTCTCACAAATTCGATAAGCCTCCTCTAAATTATGAGTAACAAATAATGTAACTCCTCGATAAAAAGATAACAGAGAAATTAATTGATGTTCGAGTTGACTTCGTAAATAGGTATCTAGGGCAGAAAACGGTTCATCTAATAATAATATTTCCGGTTGACTTGCTAAAGCTCTGGCTAATGCAACTCGCTGTTGTTGACCCCCCGATAGTTGGCGAGGATAACGATTTCCTAATGCTTCTAAATGAACCTGAGCTAACAAGGTTCCAACAGCAGCCTGAATTTGATTTTTAGACATTCCTTTGGGTAAGCCAAAGGCAATATTTTGAGCCACTGTCCAATGGGGAAATAAAGCATAGTTTTGAAATAAAAAACCCACCCGGCGCTCACAGGGGGGTAAATTAATTCCGTTTTCAGAATCAAATAAAACCTGTCCATTCAAAATAATTTGACCTCGATCCGGTGTTTCTATCCCCGCAATACACCGCAAAACCATGCTTTTTCCTGCACCCGATCCCCCCAACAATCCTAAAGGACGATCATCACTATTAAAAGCAACTTCTAACTCAAAACCTGGTAATTTCTTCTGAATATTAATCGATAAATAGGGAGGTGTTGAGGAATCGGAAATCAGGGAAGAGATCATAAATTCGTGATCAAGCTCTGATCTGAAATCCGACCTTTGGAAAGATGGGTTAGAATAGGGCCCTATCCCTTTCTTTTTCGTTCCATTTTCCCACAGGTTAACAACTGTAATGGCTGAGAAAGAAACGGTGAGAATCACTAACACCCAAATCCAAGCTTCTTTCATCGCCCCTGCTTCCACTGCGAAATAAATCGCCATCGGAATCGTTTGAGTTTCCCCTGGAATATTCCCCGCAATCATTAAGGTGGCGCCAAATTCCCCTAATGCCCGACAAAATGCCAAAATGGTTGCAGCTAGAATACCGGGTAAAGCCAAGGGTAAAGCAATTCGCCAAAAAATAGTAATTTCAGAACCGCCTAAAGTTCTAGCAACTTGTAAAAGGGTGCGATCAATTTGTTTAAAGGCCCCCAATGCGGTTTTGTACATTAAGGGAAACGCCACAACCGTTGCGGCAATTACGGCGGCATACCAAGTAAAAACCAAGTTGATATTAAAGGGCGATAATAGTTGTCCGAGGGGGCCGTTTTTACCACAAAATAGTAGTAATAAAAAACCCACAACGGTAGGCGGTAAAATTAAAGGGGAAATAAAAACCCCCTCAATAATTGATTTCCCCTTTCCCCGGTAGTTCAACATCCAATAAGCCGCCAGGATGCCTAAAAAGAAGGTAATGAATGTAGCAATTGAAGCGGTTTTAAGGGAAATCCAGAGGGGAGAAAGATCTAAAGACATGGGTTTAGGTAAATCACTTTAACTAGCTTTGCTAAATCCGTATTTTTGAAAGATTTTCATGCCGCGATCGCTCGCTAAAAACTGCACATATTCTTTAGCCGAGGCTGGATCTTTACTACTTTTTAAAACTGCAACTGGATAAACAATTGGGGAATGGAGATTGGCGGGTGCAGTTACCACAATTTTGACCTGATTTGAAAGTTTAGCATCCGTTGTATAAACAACCCCGGCATCAGCATTTCCACTTTCTACTGCCGCCAAAACATTTCGCACATTATTCCCTAAAACCAGTTTAGGTTTAATCGCGTCTAAAATCCCTAAATTTTTAAACACTTCTTCAGCATATTGTCCGGCGGGTACACTTCTCGGTTCACCTACAGCAATTCGCTTAATTTTAGCATCGGTTAAATTTCTAAAACTGGTAATACCTGTGGAATTTTTGGGAACAATTAAAACGAGGTTGTTGGTTAAAACATTACGCCGAGTTTCGGGAATAATCAGATTTTTTTCCTGTAAAGCATCCATCTGTTTTTTAGCAGCTGAGAAAAAGATATCCGCAGGGGCACCATTTTCAATTTGTTGTTGCAATGTTCCCGAAGCCCCAAAATTATAGTTAACAGCAACCTTGGAGTGAATTTGCTGATACGCGGGCTTAATTTCTTCTAGGGCTTCTTTTAAACTAGCCGCCGCCGATACGAGTAAGCTAGAGTGCGTTTGAGCTAACAGAGGCGTTTGGTTAATGACTCGAATCCCCATCGTTAGGATTAACGTCATTAAAATTGTGGCTAGAAACGTTACAAGCCGTCTTTTTTTCATTTTAGTAAAATATTAGAAACTGCTGGATTTGAAGAATAAAAACTGAGATTTTGAAAGCCGTTTTTAATTCTACAATTGATTATAGTATATTGATTTTAATCAAAAGATGTATAAACCAATACAATTTTATATCTTGTTTGTTTTTTTTATTTAAAATACCTTTTAAATAAAAATATATAGATTGGCAAAAACGAGGTGTTATTGTAGAATTATAATCGAGTAAGAGATCATCATCAATAAACGAAAAGTCCTAAAAGCTAGTATCCAGATAGGAACACGAAACTTTAACATAAGGATATTAACTTTACTGTTGAACACTTACTTCAGATTAATACAATATTTAGACTCAAGAGGTTATACCCATGAAAATTAGTGCTCGTAATTCTCTCAAAGGAACTGTCAAACAATTGACAGTCGGGGCAGTGAATACGGAAGTTGTAATTGAGATTTCACCGGGAGTCGAAATCGTCTCTATTATTACAAAATCCTCGGCTGAAAGTTTAGGGCTTACAGATGGAACAGAAGTTTATGCCCTCATCAAATCAACTGACGTGATCGTGGGTATTGAATAAAGGTTAAGACTTTAAATAGTCCTCAAAGCTCCCTGAAAACGGGGGCTTTTCAACGGACTTTAGAAAGGGGAGATAACTGAATGGAGTTCTAACCATAACCGAGGATAATCTTGTTTAATTTTAGAAAGCGGATCTCGGAGTAGGTTATTAGATTTAATAAAAACAACATCCATCAATCCCATATTTTCAGCAATTTCTTTGAACAAATGGGATTGCGATCGCAATTCAGAAATTAAAGTTTTAGGGCAATAAACTGCAACGTAGTAGAATCGTTTTTCTAGCCGTTGCACTGAAAAATCGAGAACTTTAACATAACAGTTATCCAAAAGTTGTCCGGTGTTAGGATATTCACGCTTCACAACTTGAATAAATTCTTGGGTAATTAGCTCTTGACTAATCATGGGAAGTTAGAGATTGAGAGTAATTTGAGATTGTAGGGGTTGAGTTTTTTAACCCAGATCCCCTAGAGGGTTGGGCAACCCAACCCCTACAAACTTAGACTAAATACGCTTCCTGATGGGTACGAATGGTACAATTTGAACGAGGATATGCAACACAAAGGAGAACAAATCCTTTTTCTATTTGTTCATCATCCAGAAAATTTTGTTCAGATTGATCAATTTCCCCTTCAATGACTTTTCCCACACAACTCGAACAGGAACCCGCAGAACAAGAGAAAGGTAATTCTATTCCGTTCTCCTCAGCAGCTTTAAGAATATAAGTATCCTCATCGACATCAATCACAGTATCCAATCCATACTTTTTGCTTTGTAAGCGAACTTGATAAGTTGTTCCCATGTTTTTACACCTTATAATGTATGTAGAAGTACCAAAAAATTAACTGCAAGGAACCGCAGCAGGGGTACAATCCCCAGCTTTGAAAGATTTGCCACAGCCACAACTACCAGAAGCATTCGGATTAGAAAACTTAAATCCAGACTCCATTAAACCATCAATGAAATCAATCTCTAATCCTTCTAATAAAGGGGAACTCTTCAGGTCAATATAAAATAGTACAGAATCCTCTTCAATTACCAAATCATCAGAGTGAGGTTGACTGGTAATATCCATTTTATATTCATAACCGCTACATCCCCCATCAGCAACAGAAAGCCTTACACCTCTACGAGTAGCAGTTTCATCTGAAGAGCCTTTTGCTCTTAGAAAAGCCCGAAGCCTGAATGCCGCTTTCTCCGTTAAATTAATCATGGTCAAATCTCCTAAATTGAATCAATAGATCAACTATTTTTGTGTGCCACAAACCGGACAATGGCGATCATGATAGGTATGAAGTTTAGAGAAATTCAAAGTCCCTAAATCCATCATTAACAGGTGAGAAAATAAGGGTTGTCCAAGCCCTGTAATCACCTTAATTGCTTCTAATGCAGTTAAACAAGCTAAGGTTCCAGAAACCGCACCTAACACCCCAAAACCCCGTTTATCCCATTCCGGTTTTTCAGGAAATAAACAAGATAAGCAAGGCGTTTTACCGGGAATAATTGTTGTTAAATACGCTTCCATTCCGTTCATGGCTGCTTCCACCATAGGTTTTTGCCAACGGACACAAGCTGCATTTAATAAATCCCGTTCTACAAAGTTATGGGCACAGTCTAAGGTGATATCAGCTTGTAACACTAACGAATCAACATTAGATGCCGTTACATATTCAGGAATAGCCTCAATTTCCACATCCGGGTTAATTGCAGCCAGGCTTTCTTTCGCTTTCTCAATTCGAGGTTTCCCCACCCAATCTTCTGTCATCAGAACTTGGCGGTTCATGTCATCTCGGCGTAAATTACCACCTCGAACTAATATTAACCGTCCAATTCCTGCAACTGCTAAATAAAGGGCTGCTGTTCCTCCTAACCCTCCCACACCTGTCACTAAAACAGTGCTGGTACGAAGTTTATTTTGGGCTTCTTCCCCAAAACCGGGAAGCATGATTTGGCGTTGATAACGTTCTAACTCAGTGGGTGTTAGGCTGAACATTTCAATCCTCCTTAATCTGACTCAATTTCTGAGAGTAAAACTACATTTTTGGGCTTTTCGTTGAAAACCTTGAAGAGTTTTTCCTCCACTGCGGTTGAAGTTAAAAATACGTTGTAGGCTTGTTGCAGTGCTTCACGATACTGATTGAGTTTTTCTTCAGGTTCGATATCGGGAAAAGCTGCATCAATTTTAGCCACTAATTGAGAGAATTTCTTCAAGATATGAAGACGGTTAACATTGACAATTTGCTCGTCAAAGGGGAGTTGGAAGAATTGGAAATATTCTTCTGCATCCATTAACTTTTTAAAGTCAGATAAGGCTTGGGTCATGATTAGGGTGGGGGTGAAAGATTTTCTATTGAGATTCCCGTGCTTTTAGCTGCTTTTTGAGAGCGTCTAACTCTCGATAAAGTTGATAGGTTCTGCCCGCAACTTCCATAATATTCTCGAAATCCGTTGGCAATCCTTCAGCTAAATCATGAAGTTCCATTTTTAATTGTCCACCTTGACTATTAAGACGCTTAATTTTTGTCTTTAATTCGTCAAGGGTTAAATCAGCTTGAACCATGTCAGTTACCAGTTATCAGTTAACAGTTATCAGTTACCAGTTATCAGTTACCAGTTATCAAATGTCATGAAATAGTTTGTTGTATTGGGTTTTTCTTCAAAAACTTATCAACCTTCACTGATGACTGATAACTGATAACTGAACACTGATTTCAAGCGTTAGTGACTTCTCGATATTTAGTCGCTAATTCAACAGCAGATTTCGTCAGTTTTTCGCCTTCTGCTGCTAATTTTTCCATAGATTCATAGCCAAAACGTTGAGCATCTCTGAGGGTTTTAGAAACGACTAAAAGATGACCGGAAAAAATTAATGCCCAACCGAATCCTTCATGGCTTAAGTTAATCACAACTTGGCATAATAATCCAGTTTCTTGTTCTACTAAAGTTGCGATCGCCCGATAAAACGCAGTAATTCTTAATTGGGTGATGGGTTCTACATCCCCTTCTACAGAAATTTTACGTTTTTGTTCTTTCGTTAAAATTAAGGGTTTCAGAATTAATTCATCTGACCAACTCCGATAAACGCCCATACTATCTTGAGCCCGAATTTGGCGAACTAATTCTTTCAAAAATGGAGTGTTTGTGATGGATATGATGGTTTCTGTTGTCATTGTTATTTTCTCCTGTGTTGTGTTGGATATTGCAAGTCAAGTCGAGGTTGTTCTATTTTAGGGTAGGGGTTGGGTTTGCCTAACCCTCTAGGGATCTGGGTTGGATAACCCAACCCCTACAGTTATTTTTCATCCCTCAAAAAAGCTTAATGTCTAATTATTCCTCCTCGAAATCCTCAAACGTTTTTTCCTTTTGCTGGAGTGCTTTTCGCAACCAAGGGGGAGGATTACCCTTTAAAGTTTGGACTAATTTATTGAGGATATCGGTAATTAAATCTTCTTCACTTCTAGCTTTTACGGGTGTAACTTTTTTGCGAATTAATCGCGCTGCGGCACTGCCTCCGATCGCGGAAACATAAACAATTGTACAATCCGATAAAGCTTCTAATTTAGGAACTAATTTATCCTCATTACCATCCTCTTTGAGGTCGCCATCAAAGGTTAAAGTATTAACAAATTCATATCCTTCTGTGGAAACCTCATAAACTGCCAGTTGTTTTGCCCAACCAAAATGAGCATTAATATGAACAGAATCATTGGTAGCAAAGGCAATTTTCATGATTTTCTCCTGTGTATAGCACGATAAGGGTTAACCTAAAACTTCTGTTTTTACCTTAGACTTGATCCCCCTAAATCCCCCTTATTAAGGGGGACTTTGATTGTTCTGTTTCTCTTCTTTCTTAAAGAAGTTTAGCTGTACAGTTCCCCCCTTATTAAGGGGGGTTAGGGGGGATCAAACCCCAACGAATGATGGCTGTTTTCTTCCTGTTCCAGAAGCAGATTCCCTAAATTGAATAAAAATTCTTTGGTTCCCCGATAACCTACGGTTGAAAAGTAACCATTTCCTAAGCGATCAAAGATGGGAATTCCTAGCCGATAAAGGGGAATGTGTAGTTTTTCACTCACGCCTTTAGCATTAGAATTAGAGATTAATAAATCAGAAGCGATCGCTAAATTTTCTAGGTCTTCTAAGTCACCAATTATAACAGATTCAACGGGAATTTTGTCAAGTAAAGGGGATTGAGTTGTGGTAATTGCAGCTTGAATTTCTGCCCCCATTTCCTGTAAAAACAGACTCGTTGAATACAGTAAATCTGGTTCAAGAGCTAAACAAACTCGCTTCCGACCAAAATAGAAGTGAGTGTCTAACATGGCATCCTGTAATTGGCGACGTTGACGACAATATTTTTCAGGAACCGGAGATGAACTCAACTGAGATAATTTCATTAAAAATTCATCAACCGCTTTTAATCCAGTAAGCCGAGGAAATACCTGATATTCAGTACCAAAACGTTGATGTAAAATCTCCGCCGCCCCCCGCATACTTTCTCCCAAAGCCAGGGTAAAATTCGAGGAACCAATACGCTTTAAATTCGTTAAAGTTGTCCCCCCCGTTGTCGTTGCGGTATAGCCTCCATCTGATAAGTGACCGTCTAAAGATGTGGAGAGGTCAGGAACAGCGATCGCATCAAATCCAAAAGCAGTAACAATTTCTTTAATTTCCTCAACATCTCCCGGCGTAAAAGCAGAACTTACTAATAGCGTTACTTGATTTTTTTGAGTTTCTCCAGCTACCGGAATTTCCCGAATAATACTTTCTACTGTAGCTGCATAACCATCTTGTAATGCTCCCTTAAAATCAGGTGTTGAAACAAAAATAATCGGAAAATCTTTTAATTCAGGATGTTCTTGTTTCACGGTTCTGAGGATACCCTCCATATCATCTCCCCGTGTTTCTGTTAACCCAGTTGTACAGAGTCCGATAATTTCTGGTTTTGCCTTTTCTAAGAGCGTTAAAATGGCAATTTCAACATTTTCTTCTCCGCCTAAAATTGTACTTACTTCCGTCATTGCCGTTGTACTTAACGGAATCGCTTCTCGGAAATGTCGCACCAGCAAAACTTTAGCAAAGGCGGTACAACCTTGGGAACCATGCAACAAAGGCATTGTTCCTTTTAAACCTAAAAATGCCAACGCTGCACCCAAAGGTTGAGATTGTTTAAGCGGATTAACCGCAACCGGTTTTTTAGGGGAGATTACAGTAGCCATAATACAGTTATCAGTTATCAGTTATCAGTTATCAGTTATCAGTTATCAGTTACCAGTTATCAGTTATCAGTTACCAGTTAACAGTTGTCAGTTATCAGTCATCAGCTATTCGTAATTCATAATTCCCAAGGGGCGGGTTGGCGAATTTGTTCCCAAATGGGGCTATATAAAGCTTCGTCTAATTCCCTTGCCATTTCCACCATTCCGACATAACCGGAATAGGGATGATGGCGTTCTTGGTTAATATCTAAAAAGGGAATTTTGGCTTTTAAAGCAGTGTATTGATTCCGACCTCCTGCAATTAACATATCTGCTTTTGTTTTGTCAATTACTTTCAGTAATTCAGCCGCATTTCCTTTTTCCAACATGATGCCATCTTTGCCCAGTAAACCTTTAATTTTTGCCTTATCTTCTTCCGTACTTTTCTTTGTGCTGGTGGCGACAACTTCCATTCCTAAATCTTTAGCGGCGGAAATAATCGACCAACTTTTAACCCCTCCTGTGTACAGAACTACTCGTTTTCCTTTTAAACGAGCTCGATAAGGCGCCAGTTGTTCATCTAACTTGGCTGTTTCCTCAGCAATTAATTGTTCGGTGCGGTTTTGTAAGTCTGCGTCCCCAATTTTTTGAGCAATGTTTCGCAAACAGCGATTCATGTCATCAATTCCATAAAAGGATTCTTCCAAATAGGGAATCCCATATTTTTCTTCCATTTTTCTCGCCATATTAATCAACGCCTTAGAACAAATCATGACGTTGAGTTTGGCTCGATGGGCGGTACAGATTTCTTGGTAACGACTATCCCCTGTAATTTTAGCCAGAACCCTAATTCCTAACTTTTCAAATAAGGGAAGAACGCCCCACATTTCCCCAGCAATATTGTATTCCCCGATTAAATTAATATCATAGGGTGTCGTATAATCGGGTTCGGCTGTACCAACAACATACTCTAATAAAGTTTCTCCCCCAATCCGATTTCCTAAGTTTTTACTCCCCACAAAACCCGGAGAATGAACCGGAATCACAGGAATTCCAACTTTTGTACTCGCCGCCTCACAAACCGCATCTAAGTCATCACCAATTAAGGCCGTTACACAAGTGGAATAAACAAAAACGGCTGCGGGTTGATAACGGTTTTTAACTTCCAAAATGGCTTTATAAAGCTTTTTCTCACCCCCAAAAATGACATCATTCTCACTTAAATCAGTGGTAAAGCCAATTTTGTACAGATTGGAACCGGAGGACAAACTGCCGCGACTGCCCCAGGCGTTCCCAGCACAGGCAATGGGGCCATGTACTAAATGAGCCACATCGGTAATCGGAACCAGGGCAATACTAGCACCATCGAAGGCACAACCCCCTTGGGCGGCACCGGGTTGGGCTTGTTGCTTACACGCTTTATTCTTCTTGTCGCCATCTTTTTTGTGATTGTGTTCGCAAGCCTTTTCCGCCAGCAATTCAGCAATTTTCGCGCTTGTGAGTTTCATAGGACAGGGGTGTGTTGTCGGTTGTCTGTGATTGCAAAAGGCAGAGGTTTCATTGATTCCCTGCCTCAATCTTTAACTGGCTTGTTCGCCACAAACATCAGCGAGGTAGGTGAGGGCGCGGAACCGCAGGGCAACGAATTCATCGTATAAAGGGTTGAGCTTACACAGGGGAGGGATGTGTAGCGTCCATCCGAGTAATAACGTGATGTTTCGTTCAAAGGGACATTGACCGGGGATAAGTTGACAGATCAGGTGGGCGAAGTTGCGATCGTGAATTTCTAATCCATCTATCCATTGACGCAACGGCCAGAGGATATCCAGCTTCTTATGAAGGGAGAAAGTAATCATAGCAGGAAGTCCAGAGTGAGAAGCTGTTGACTGTTAAGTGTTAGTAGAGACGCGCCATGGCGCGTCTCTACAGTGAGCAGTGACCATTAACGAATCAAGTCGTAAGAGATATCAGTTTTGGAAGGGATAATTGTGTTGCGATCGAGTTCGTCAAGGAGGGTATTGACAATCCAATTTAAGAGGTTGATCGTACCTTGGTATCCAAAAGTAGCATACCGATGCAAGTGATGACGATCAAAGATCGGATAGCCAATGCGGACGAAGGGGGTTTTAGTATCACGCCACAGATATTTTCCGTAGGAGTTGCCAATCAGCAAATCAACGGGTTCGGTGAAGAGGAGTGAACGCATATGCCATAAATCTTTACCCCCCCAGATCGTCGCTTCTTGACCATAGGGACTGGAATCTAACAACGCTTTTAACTCAGCTTCAAATTCTGGGTTGCTGTTGCTAACCACAATATGCACTGGTTCAGCCCCTAACTCCAGCAAGAAGCTAACTAAACCATAAACTAAATCAGGATCACCATACAGGGCAATGCGTTTACCATGAATCCAAGATTGAGAATCTGTAATCGCGTCTACTGCCCGTCCCCGTTCAAGTTCCAATTCTTGGGGGATAGGATTACCCGTCAGTTCAGATAAAGCCATCAAGAATTCATCGGTTCCCCGAATTCCAACAGGACGGGAAACGGAGGTTTTTTGTCCCCATTCTTTAGCAATATAATCCCGTGTTTTTGAGGTGGAATAAGCTTGTAATGCGATCGTTGCTTCTGCATTAATAGCATCGGCTGCATCGTCTAATTTGGTTCCCCCTTGATACATCCGATATTCCCCATCATTGGGCGAGTCGAGATAATCAGAATTATCCGCCAACAGGGTATAATTTGCCCCCATTAAAGACGCCATCCGTTTAACTTCCCGCAGGTTGCCAATATAGGTTTCAAAACCAGGGATTAAGTTAACTTTGCCATTGGTGGTTTCTTTCTTCTGACCTGCGGTTAAGTTAGACAGAATCCCCTTCATCATATTGTCGTAACCCGTGATATGGGAACCGACAAAGCTAGGAGTATGGGCATAAGGAACCGGGAAGTCTTTAGGCACAGAACCCGCTTCCTTGGAGTTGGAAATAAACGCCCCCAAGTCATCCCCAATTACCTCTGCCATACAAGTCGTACAGAGGGCAATCATTTTAGGTTTATATAGGGCGTAGGCATTCGCCAACCCATCAATCATGTTGTTGAGTCCACCAAACACGGCAGCATCTTCGGTCATGGAAGAGGAAACCGCCGAGAAGGGTTCTTTAAAGTGGCGAGTGAAGTGGGTGCGGAAGTAAGCCACACACCCTTGAGAACCGTGAACGAAGGGAAGGGTAGACTCGAAACCTACGGCGGCTAAAATCGCGCCTAACGGTTGGCAAGCTTTCGCGGGGTTGACGGTTAAGGCTTCACGGGCAAAGTTTTTATCCCGATATTCCCAGGTTTTTGTCCACTCAGCAATCCGGGCGACTTCATCCGGGTCGTGTCCACCTTCAAATTCTTTCTTATTGGTGAAAAGTTCCTGATATTCTTGTTCTTGGAACAGCGTTGCGTGATCTTTAATATTCTCTACATTCTGAGCCATTGTCTTTCTCCACTAATTGTTGAGGTGGTGGAACAGGCGAGATGCCTGTTCTTTTTATTAACTTATCTAGTGACAGGCAAGATGCCTGTTCCACTTTTATTTCTTCCAAGGGGCTTTGACTAAATCCCAGGTGGGGCTATTGAGGGCTAAGTCCATGTCACGGGCGAAGATCGCGAAACCGTCATAACCGTGATAGGGGCCGGAATAATCCCAGGAGTGCATTTGGCGGAAAGGCAGTGCCATTTTCTGGAAGACATATTTTTCTTTAATTCCAGAGGCTACGAGGTCAGGTTTTAAGGCTTTAACAAATTCCTCAAATTCATAACCTGTTACGTCGTCATAAATGAGTGTGCCACCTTCGACATAGTGGGTGGTGCGTTTGTAGTCGTCATTATGACCAAACTCATAACCCGTAGAGATAATTTCCATCCCCAGATCTTTGAAGGCAGGAACAACGTGGCGAGGACGTAAGCCTCCGACCATGAGAGCCACTTTCTTCCCTTGCAGACGGGGGCCGAATTTCTCAATAATGGCATCCGCTTGGGCTTGATAACGAGCAATAACTTCTTCTGCTTTCGCTTGGATGGTTTCGTCAAATTTAGCGGCAATGGCTCGTAAGGAGGCAGCAATTTCCGTAGGGCCAAAGAAGTTATATTCTAACCAGGGGATTCCGTAAGCTTCCTCCATGTGACGGCTGATATAGTTCATTGACCGATAGCAGTGAATCAGATTCAGCTTCACTTGAGGGGTGAGCATCATTTCTTGCAGTGTGCCATCTCCAGACCACTGAGCCACAACCCGCAAGCCAATTTCTTCTAATAAAATCCGGCTCGACCAAGCATCACCCCCGATGTTATAGTCCCCAATAATTGCCACATCATAAGGGCCAGGTTCAAAGCTGATGGTTCCTTCTTTTTTGGCTTTATCGGCTTTCGGGAATACCCAGTCGCGGATGGTGTCATTGGCGATATGGTGTCCGAGGGATTGAGATACACCCCGGAATCCTTCGCAGCGCACAGGAACAACAGTTTTGCCTGTTTGTTTCGATTTTGTACGGGCGACGGCTTCAATATCATCCCCAATTAACCCGATGGGGCATTCAGATTGAATACTAATCCCTCGATTTAAGGGGAAGAGTTCTTCGAGTTCATCAATCAGCTTGGAAAGTTTTTTGTCACCCCCGAAGACGATATCCCGTTCTTGGAAATCTGAGGTAAATTGCATCGTGCCAAAGGTGTCGATACCCGTTGTCCCGATGTAGTAGTTGCGACGACCTGACCAAGAGTAATAACCGCAACCAACGGGGCCATGACTAATATGGATCATGTCTTTGATCGGCCCCCAGACCACCCCTTTCGATCCGGCGTAGGCGCAGCCTCTAGTGGTCATCACACCTGGAAGAGATTTGATATTGGACTTCACACCACAATCCGATTTACCTTCTTCATAGACATTGAGGTGTTTTTCCCGTTTTTTACGGCTTTTTTCGGGATAGGAATCTAGGACTTCTTGAATCAGTGCTTTTGTATCAATTGGTACAGACGTGCCATGGCGCGTCTCTACATCAACCGTTGCCTCAGTTGTGGCTTCAGTGGTGGTTTCTGGATAGGTAATGGTTTCTGGAGGTGTCATAGGATTTCAGTATTAGAGAGTAGAGAATAAATTGCTGTTAGGAGGTAGGAAACAGGAGGAGATAGGAGGGAGATATCAACGGCTAATCCAAAGTTTCCTGTTTCCTGTTTCCTGTTGCTTGCTGTTAGACGGCTGCAACTTCTTTGGCAGTTTTGCCAACGAGATGCTCGTATTCTTTGTCGTCGCCCAGAATACCAAACTCGACCAGTAATTCTTCTAACTCATCCATCGATAAGGGGGTAGGAATGGTGAGTTTGGTATTTTCGTCAATTTTCTTCGCTAAAGCCCGGTATTCATCGGCTTGAGGGTGATCAGAGCTATATTCGATCACTGTCATCCGACGCAGTTCAGCGTGTTGCACCACATTATCACGAGGAACAAAGTGGATCATTTGTGTGCCGAGTTTATCAGCCAGGGCTTCAATCAGTTCGATTTCTTTATCAACTTTACGGCTGTTGCAGATTAAACCACCGAGGCGGACACCACCGGAGTGAGCGTATTTGAGAATCCCGCGAGAAATGTTATTGGCAGCATACATTGCCATCATTTCACCGGAGGTAACAATGTAAATTTCTTGGGCTTTGCCTTCCCGAATGGGCATGGCGAAACCACCGCATACAACGTCCCCTAATACGTCATAGCTGACATAATCTAAATCTTCATAGGCGCCATTTTCTTCAAGGAAGTTAATGGCGGTAATAATTCCCCGTCCAGCGCAACCGACACCAGGTTCTGGGCCACCCGATTCCACGCAACGGACACCACCCCATCCAGTTAACAACACTTCATCCAGTTCCAGGTCTTCAACGGCGCCGCGTTCGGCTGCTAGATGCAGAATTGTGGTTTGGGCTTTGCTGTGCAGCATTAAGCGGGTCGAGTCTGCTTTGGGGTCACAACCCACGATCATGATCCGCTTTTTCATTTCTGCTAACGCTGCGATCGTGTTTTGGGAGGTGGTGGATTTACCGATACCGCCTTTACCGTAGAATGCGATTTGTCTGATTTTGTCGCTCATGATAGTCTCTCTGTAGGATTAGTTAAAAGGTTTGTTTGGATCGAGTGGTTTGTAGGTGGGTTCTTGTCAACTGCAAACCAAGCTAGGGATTCTGTTTTGGATATAAGGAACGTCACCCGGCGGCGATCGCCCTTTCGATGGATAACTCATGGCTTTTAGACTTAATAAGGGTTAACGGCTTCAACGATTAAGGTGGGTAGTACCCGTTCTCGCAATTTGCCTTCAATGGCAACTTTTAAGGTGACTAAGCTGCTGGAACAGGAACCACAAGCTCCTTGCAGAATGACTTTTACTTTGTCTCCCTCAACGTCGTATAGGGCGACATCACCGCCATCCAAAGCGAGGAAAGGTTTAATTTCGGTATCTATCACCTGTTGAATTAAGGTGATTTTTTGTAAATTCGTCAGGAGGGGTTGAGGGCTGATTTCTGGGGTAACTGGAACTTCAAAATCAGGGTTTTGCCAAACCGCAGCAATTAAATCATCAATGTCGGCCAGACAAGACGTACATCCGCCCCCCGCTTTAATGTAATTTGTCACCTGTTCGGCATCGGTGAGTTTGTTTTCATGAATCACCTTTTTAATTCGGGTTTCGCTGATTCCGAAACAGCGGCACACCATAGCACTTTCATCTTCTTCATGGTTAGCCAGAGGGATGCCTTTGTAGGAGAAAATCGCCGCTTCTAAGGCTTCTTGTCCCATGACCGAACAGTGCATTTTTTCTTCGGGTAAACCTCCGAGATATTCAGCAATTTCACGGTTTGTGAGGTTTAACGCTTGATCAACGGTCATGCCAATGATGATTTCGGTTAAGGCGGAAGAAGAAGCGATCGCACTAGCACAACCAAAGGTTTGAAACCGAGCGTCTAAAATTTTATCGGTCTGTTCATCAATTTTGAGATGGAGTCTGAGGGCATCTCCACAAGCAATGCTTCCAACTTCTCCAGTGACAATTTTTAATCCAGGTTCGTTGCAATCTTCTATGGTTCCCTGATGTTGGGGATTATAGAAGAGATCCATGACTTTTTCTGTATAGTCCCACATAAGAATTCAGTTATCAGTTATCAGTTGACAGTTGACAGTTGACGGTTGCCTATTGCCTATTGCCTGTCTTTAACTTTGGGCAGTAGCAATTGCTTTTTCTTGTTCTTTTAACCAGGCTTCTTCGTCACTCTTGAAGGGAGATAATGCCCTTAACCGTTCTACAATTTCTGGCATTACCTTTAATACGGTGTCAATTTCTTCATCTGTTGTATATCGAGAAAGAGAGAAGCGAATCGAACCATGTAAGACAGAATAGGGTAGACCTAATGCTCTTAAAACATGGGAGGGTTCTAAGGAACCAGAGGTGCAAGCAGAACCCGAAGAAGCGCAGATTCCGTATTGATTGAGGGAGAGTAAAATTGCTTCACCTTCAATATATTTAAACCCGATATTGCTGGTATTAGGTAAGCGTTGAATCGGATGACCATTGACTTCACAATTGGGAATTTTTGCGAGTAAACCTTGTTCTAAGCGATCGCGCAATTGCTGTTCTTTTTTCACATCTGCCAAATGAACTAATGCTAATTCGCTGGCTTTACCGAGGGCAATAATTCCGGGTACATTTTCCGTACCCCCCCGTCGTCCCCGTTCTTGGTGTCCCCCTAACAATAACGGCCGGAAACGTACCCCTTTTCGTACATACAAAACCCCAATTCCTTTCGGTGCGTGTAGTTTGTGACCCGATAAGGTGAGTAAATCGATGGTGCTATTTTTTAGATCTAGGGGAATTTTACCAACGGCTTGCACCGCATCCACATGAAAGATTGCGCCTTTAGCTTTAACAATTTGCCCAATTTGTTCAATGGGAAAAACAACGCCTGTTTCGTTATTCGCATACATAATCGAAACAACTGCCGTACCACCCGTTAAACTAGCTTCTAATTCATCTAAGTCTAATTGTCCTTGACGATTAACTGAAAGATAGGTAACTTGATAACCTTGACTTTCTAATTGTCTGCACTGACTTAAAATTGCAGCGTGTTCAACTTCAGTCGTAATAATATGTTTTTTGTTGGGATTTGTGGCTAAGGCGGTGCGAATTGCCGTATTATTTCCTTCTGTACCACAACTATTAAAGATAATTTCTGTGGGTTCTGCTCCTAATAAAGCAGCAACTTGTTCTCTGGCTTGTTTAATGGCTTTACCCACTTGTCCGCCGAAGGTGTGCATTGAAGACGGGTTGCCATAATATTGTGTCAGGAAGGGTAGCATTGCCTCAGCAACTAAGGGATCTACCTGGGTGGTGGCATTGTTATCAAGATAAATAACAGACATGAGACGACTCCAATAAAGGGCGGCTGATGGAAGTTAAGAAATTACGGATTGGCTAAGATAGAATCGCTACAAACTTGCAGAGAAAACCATTTGTGGTAATATTCTGTGACTGCTTTTTCAATCACATCGTAGACTTCTATCGCTTCAATTCCGGCTTGTTTCAATTGTTCTTGAGGACAGTGACCAATCTTAGAAACCAGAACCGCCGTGCAACCTTCTAACATTTTTAAAATATTGTCGAGAGAATCTTCCTCGCCATAGCCTCCATGACAATATTGTTCAACTTTACGGTGTCCGACAAATTTAGCTTCGTTGGCATCCACTTCATAAATCATGAATTCTCTGGCATGACCGAAGTGTTGATTCACTAAACCACCGCCTTTGGTGGCAATAGCAACTAAAATTTTAGGAGAATTGGCAACTTTCTTGTGGGCTTTTGCAGTTTTGACTGTTCTTTGTTCGGCTTGAACTTGATCAATGGCTGCATGGACTTCTTGCCGTGTTTCTAAATTATATTCGGGTGTCATGTCTAGGAATTTGTCTTTGGTAAATTCCTGGCTGCGGTCTTCCCCTAAAAGTCCAACGGCATCAGCGCGACACTGGCGACAATGGCGCATCATCTTCATGTTGCCGGAACATTGATCTTGAACTGCCTTCAGTTCTTTAGGGGTTGGCCCTCGTTGACCATTTAAACCAAAGTAAGTGCCATGTTCGGGTGCGGAAATCAGGGGCATAATATTATGGAGAAAGGCTCCTTTTTCCCGAATCACTCGGTTAACTTCGGGGAGATGTTGATCATTAATCCCCGGAATCATAACAGAATTAACTTTACAGAGAATATCTGCTGCTTTTAAGGCTTCTAAGCTTTCCATCTGCCGTTCGTGCAGAATTTTGGCGGCTTCAATGCCTGTATAGCGTTTGCGATTATAACGAATCCAAGGATAAATTTTAACCCCAATTTCTGGGTCAACCATATTAATGGTTAGAGTTACATGATCAATATTCAGTTGTTTAATTTGATCAATATAGTCAGGTAACATTAAGCCATTGGTTGACAGACATAGCTTAATATCCGGGGCTTTTTCGGCAATGAGTTCAAAAGTGCGGAAGGTGTGCTTCGGGTTTGCCAAGGGATCGCCAGGGCCAGCAATGCCTAAAACTGTCATTTGGGGAATTTTTCCCGCAATTACCAGCACCTTATGGGCGGCTTCTTCGGGGGTCAGCAGTTCACTAACAACACCAGGGCGGCTTTCGTTCGCACAGTCATATTTGCGGTTGCAGTAGTTACATTGAATATTGCAAGCTGGAGCAACAGCAACGTGCATTCTAGCGTAATGATGGTGTGCTTCTTCGCTATAGCAGGGATGCTTGGCGATGCGCTGTTGGATTTTTTCGTCTACGGTCGTTTCAGAAGAAGATGAACTGCAACCACAGGAGCCGGACTTTTGGGATGTGGGAAGGGCATCGGGTTGCGCTTTCGCTTCTAGTTTCGAGAGAAGTTCTGTAGTAGGTGACATCGAAATCCGTAAGTCTAATAACGAACTGATTAATCGACGTAAGAACACTTATCGGTCAAGAAGCTAAGGTTGCCTTCTGAGTCGTGGACTTAAGTGCCTGACGTTATTGGATTTATAGCAGCCACCGTTTTAGGGGTTTGAGTTGTTCCCCCAGTTCAGATTTATTGAAATAATTGGAATTCTACTCAAGGCTTCAAAGCCCCTCTATATCAGGATCGAAAAAATATTTTGGGTATGGGGTACGAGTATTTTTTAGGGGGGGGATGAGTATTTTTGGCATTAGGGACTGGAATTCTCCCTACTCACACCCAAACCCAATCTAGGAGTAGCTTTGAGGACATTTACACCCCCCTTTTTTTGAGTCGGAAGTTTGTACTCAAAAACTACTCAATTAAGCTGAAATAGTTGGATAACTATCCCAACATTTCTGAAGACTATTAATTTTGTATCTAAGTTATCACTTTGATTTTTCAAATGGTAGTTATCGTAACAAAAATTTTATATTTGCTTAATCTCTTATCGCTCTGATTATGTCAGCTTATCAATGTAAAACTACTCAAGCTAAAATAGCTGAACCCTAACTATAGAAAGGCTTTCAATGAGTACAAAAAAATACTCAAGCCCCCCTAAAAAAATACTCACCCCTAACCCGAAAAATACTAGCACCCCTATCCCCAAAAGATTTTTTTTAGCCTGATTTCACTGGGTTTAAAACACTTGAGTACAAACTTAATAAATTATAGTAATTTCAACCTGGGGATTAGGGCTGATTATGGCAAAGAGCATCTGCTATAAGCAGGAAAACAAATGGTATTGCTTCCGCTCTCTCCTCCACCAATGCTGCAACTTCTAACTCGTTTACCTCCTGAGAAAGTGTTCCCACTCCTTCCTTTGCAGACCCAGGGAGCCCGGAAATCAGCCGTTAACAGTAATCCGAAATCAGAAACAAACTTGATAGCAAAAGAACCTGGTTCTGAAAATCTGTTAACAACCCTATGGGCTGATTTCCAAATTATTTTTGAACGTGACCCCGCCGCCGAGAGCAGATTAGAAGTGCTATTTTGTTATCCGGGTTTTCACGCTCTGTGTTTATATCGCCTAGCCCACAGTTTGCATCAATACCAAGTTCCTTTTCTTCCCCGGTTCATTTCCCATATTGCTCGATTTTTAACTGGAATTGAAATTCACCCCGGTGCGGTCATTGGTAAAGGAGCTTTTATTGATCATGGTTTGGGGGTTGTCATTGGTGAAACCGCAATCATTGGAGAGAATGTCCTGATTTACCAAGGTGTAACTTTGGGGGGGACGGGGAAAGAAACGGGTAAACGCCACCCCACTTTAGGCAATCAGGTTGTGGTCGGTGCAGGGGCAAAAATTTTAGGCAATCTTCACATTGGGGATCAGGTTCGCATTGGTGCGGGCTCAATTGTGTTACAAAACGTTCCGGCGGACTGTACTGTTGTGGGTGTCCCTGGACGAATTGTTTCTAAACCCGGTAAAGGCTGCCCTTTGGAACATGGGATCTTACCCGACCCAGAAGCTGCTGCCATTCGTTCCCTTATAGTGCGGATTGAGAAATTAGAACAGCAAGTTCAGCAGTTTGCTCCCACAGGCAAGATGCCTGTTCCACTTTCAAAATTTCCCATTCCCTAGGGGCTTGTGTCTCACCTCGCCCTAAAGAAAACCGTCAACGATTAAGGAGCTATTGATTATGATTAGTGTTGCTTGTTCAGCCGCTTATCTACTGTTTTGGGCGTTCATCTATGAACGGATGGTTGCAAAAATCATGAATGATCTTGAGCTTCCCATTAAAAAGCCGAAATCTTCTCCAAAGCCGACGCACATTTAATCGAGATTGTACCCGAATCGAAGTTAGTATCGGGTGAGGATTTTTCGAGCAAAAAGCTTCATCCTTTCCGACCGAGTAAATCCAAAATCTAAAGTCTAAAATCTAAAATCTAAATGACCATGAGGAGCAGAATTAATATGAATCAAGTTATTATTAATGACACCACACTCCGAGATGGTGAACAAGCGGCGGGTGTTGCCTTTACCCTAGAAGAAAAAATCCTGATCGCTTTGCTGTTGGATATGATGGGAGTCCAAGAATTAGAAGTAGGAATTCCTGCTATGGGGCAGGAAGAACAAAAAGCGATTGCTCGGATTTTAAGCTTAGGTTTAAATGCTCAAATTCTAGGCTGGAACCGTGCAGTTATAAGTGATATTGAAGCATCAATTGCTTGTGGTTTGAAGCGGGTTCATATTTCAATTCCGGTTTCAAACATTCAAATTGATGCTAAATTTCAAGGGCAATGGCGACGAGTTTTAGCTCAACTTCGAGATACTGTTAGCTTTGCGGTTGATCAAGGGTTATATGTATCTATTGGGGGAGAAGATTCTTCACGGGCGGATGAAAATTTTCTCCTAGATGTTGCCCTTTATTCAGAAGAATTAGGCGCTTCACGGTTTCGATTCTGTGATACTGTTGGAATCTTAGATCCCTTTGGCACTCACAGAAAGGTTAGTGAACTGGTTTCACTATTAGAAATTCCTGTGGAAATGCACACCCATAATGATTTAGGGATGGCAACCGCTAATGCGATCGCCGGAGTAATTGCGGGTGCAACTTCTGTGAATACAACTGTAAATGGATTAGGTGAAAGATCGGGTAATGCGGCATTAGAAGAAGTCGTTATGGCACTTAAACAAGTGTATAATCTTGACTTAGGAATCGATACTCACCATTTCCAAGAACTCTCACAATTTGTTGAAAAAGCATCGGGCGGTGTTGTTCCTCCTTGGAAAGCGATCGTTGGTAAAAATGCCTTTGCTCATGAAGCTGGAATTCATGCTCATGGGGTTCTCAAAAATCCCTTTACCTATGAACCGTTTGCACCTCAAGAAGTTGGCGGAGAACGACGGTTAGCGATCGGTAAACATTCAGGACGACATCTACTGTTTGATGTTCTAGAAAATCATGGGATTTATCTTAATTCCGATGAAACCCAAGGGATTTTAGAACAGGTTAGAAATTTTTCTGTACAAGTGAAACGGGATTTAACTGTACAGGAATTAGTGAATTTAGCAACAGAACGGAGGAGTGCTTAATGCAGTTAGATGAACTGGAGTTAAATTGTCCCCCTGTCTTTGAAATTAACCAAAAAGTCCGAACTCGCAAATTAATTCGGAATGATGGCACTTTTCCCGGTCAGGATATCGGCGCAACCCTTGCCAAAAAAGGTGAAATTGGTTATGTCGTTGGGATTGGAACTTATTTACAAACCTCTTATATTTATGCTGTGCATTTTTTAGAAAGAGGGTTTATTGTTGGTTGCAAAAAAAAAGAATTAGAAGAGGTTGAAGAAGTTTCATGAAAGTCATGTTGCGTCGTCATACAAATGGGCATTTAATGGTTTATGTTGCTAAGAAAGACTTAGAAGAAGAAGTTGTCAGTGAACGTGTTGAATCATCGGGGAAAATTTTAACGTTAGCCAATGGTTGGGAGTTGGAAATTTCTAATTCACAAGAACCGTTAAAACTCCCTCAAACTGTTGAAGCCAAGCGCCTAAATTAAACAGGTGCAAACGGAATTTTAATTCCTTAAAAACAGGGATTAAATTGTTTTAATTTTTGATTGTAGGGGTTGGGTAATCCAACCCAGATTCCTAGAAGGTTGAGTAACCCAATCCCTACAGGTTGTTATACAAAGTTGAAAATAAATTGAAGAGGAGGCAATATCAATCACAATGGTTCATATCATTTTCTATGAAAAACCGGGTTGTATTAATAATACGAAACAGAAAACCTTGTTAGTAGAAGCTGGTCATCAAGTTGAGGCGCGTAATCTTTTAACAACACCTTGGACTGCGGAAAGTTTGCGCCCGTTTTTCGGGAGTTTACCTGTCAGTGAGTGGTTTAATTTGAGCGCGCCTGGGATTAAGTCGGGAGAGGTGATTATCGATGAATTGGATGAAATCACAGCCCTAGAATTAATGTTAGCTGACCCATTGTTAATTCGTCGCCCTTTGATGCAGGTAGGTGATATATTTTCTGTTGGGTTTAATCCTGAAAAGATTGATGCTTGGCTGGGTTTGACCCCCATTGCTAAAACGATAACAAACTTAGAAACCTGTCCCCGTAGTCATACTGAAAAAACTTGTCAATCTTCTCAGTAATTGAAGCGATCGCAATTCTAAATTTTTCAGGTAGAGACGTTGCATACAACGTCTCTACACAATATGGATGTGTAGCAAACATTTAAAGATTTCATGTTGGATTTCTCTATAAATTATTATCAAAAATCTCTTTACTTTTTTAAAGAAGTGGATTAAAATAATTCAATAGTTTGATCTGATCAGTATTTAAACAATTCAACCCTTTATCTATTGTGAATCTGAGGAATCATTATGGCAACATTAACAGGATTAACACGCGGGGGTAAAACCTGGACACCTCAATTTATTACTGCCATCAATTATGCAAAATGCTTAGGTTGTGGCAGATGCTTAAAGGTTTGTGGTCAAGATGTTCTAGGACTACAAGCACTGAATGAGGAAGGAGAATTTGTGGAGGACGAGGAAGACGAAGAATTTGAACGTAAAGTGATGACGATTGTTAATCTTGATAACTGTATTGGCTGTGAAGCTTGTTCACGGGCTTGTCCTAAACAATGCCACACTCATAGTGCTTACGAGCAAAACTAAGGAGGGAGACGAATCAAATTGCTAAAAATCTATGTATGATTTGTGGCAAAAAAAATTGTAGGGGTTTCCCAACCCCTACGATAAAATAAGCAGTTCAACACAAGAATTGTGATAAGCAGTCAAACAAAATAAATTGCTTACTGATAAGGGGGAGATTCTTCATTCCACTATCGCTCCATTCACCAATGACAGTGCCAATAATTTTGTATCAGTGCTTAATAACTTGTTATTGCACTTTAGCCCTAAAAATAAGTGCTGAATTCGCAAAAACGCACTTTTTTATGAGAATTTGAGCTTGATCTTTTTCTATATACAAATAATAAATGATTAACTGAAAAATCGTGCTGGGGGCTGTTTTAAATCTTCGTCAGCAGCCGCCTATAGAAAAGCGTAAAAATGCTTACCATGAACACAAATTATCAAATAATATTGTTACTTTACTAAAAATCATAAATAGCGTTTTTTTTGCTTAACTTTTCCAGCAAGAAAAAAAAATTCCGAGTTTGATCTCATATCCTAAAACCCAAATATTTCAGATTGGTTTATGGCTTATAAAATCCCTGGTCATTGTCTGGCTTGTGATACCTGTCGCCCTGTTTGCCCAACCGGTGCAGTTAAAATCGAGGATAATCATTATTGGATCGATCCCGACCTTTGTAATAATTGCGAAGGCTATTATTCTGAACCTCAATGTTTAATGTTGTGTCCAATTTCTTGTCCTCTACCCTCTGAATCGAAAAAAGGGAGATATAAAGCAGAACTCAGACCAGTAACTAGCCCATCTTTATTTGCGAATGGGAAAAATCATCCGTTTGCCTCTTCCATGGTGATGTGGGAATTGTGTAACTTATTAACCCAGCGACAATCCTTGGATTGGAAATTTGATGAGGTTGGAGAGCCTTATTATGAACGACGAGTCAATGGCGGACGGGGAATGATTACCCTACGGATGAGTGATCATTCTATCGGAGAACTCGCACTGACTGGGATTCAATCTTTCGATATTCGAGCCGCTTGTATGCACTTAATTTATGCGGCTCATGCAACCGCGTTAGAAAAGCCTTGGGAAGAAGAATTTATCATTAGCGATCGCCAAATTGAAGAATATTTAGAGTTAGATAAACGGAAAGATCTCAGCAAAGCCACTAAACTTTCCCTGATTCGTAAAATTGCGGAACAACCTTGTTTTATTACCGGGTCTATTAACTGGCCAAAGCAAGGAAAAGTGAATAAATTTTTAATTGTCAATAGTCCCTTATGGCATCTCACTGAAGTTCAACATCATTTTCAAGAAGATGAGATGGGATGTAAATATTTAGTGGGTTTAACCTTCAAAATCAAAGCTGGAATTTGGGCAAAATATTTTTTAAACCAACAAGGTTGTAAAGAACAAACTGCCTTTTATCAATATGGCATTCTACCCCAATCCCTTTTAAGTATTGTGATGAGTATTTGGCAACAACATGAAGGGGCTGTTCGGATGATGCTGTGGCTGTTATTTAAAACCAAAATGGGCAAAGAACAACGGATTACTGTCCCCAAATTAATGCGAGTTGCTTACGGAGAAGAGAAATTAACCTTTGCTTCCCAAAGACGAGAAGAGCGCAAGCGGCTTTTACGAACCTTTGAAAGAGATTTAGAATGTTTAAATCATTATGGATTAAAACCCGTTTTTGATTCAGTGACTTATCCCCCTGAAATTCAACCGTTATGGGCAAAGTTAGGCGAACTTCCCGATGATGCTGATGCCGCCCTAGATTTTTGGATTCAGGATGGAAGTAATGAAACCCGAATTACTGATGCTAGTCCTCGCGGTAAATGGAATTTATTGATGAATGCCCGGATTTTATGGTTTGAACTTCCTGTAGATTGGGAACAACGAATGAAAACCCCAAAACAGCAACAACGAGGGACTCAGACGCGAAAAATTAAGTTAAAGCCGGAGTTGAATCTTTTACCTGAACAAATTGTTACGGCTCGTAAAAAACAAGGGATGAGTCAGAGGGAGTTGGCGAGAATGACAGGTAAGAGCCAAAGTTGGATTCGCGATTTAGAGAACGGTCGTTTATCCGCAAAATTTTCAGATCAAACCCTCTTACGAAAAGTATTAGGGTTAAACAAGAATCATTAAAGCGTTGATGGGATTGAAAGAGTATTCCATATTCTCTTTCTAAATTCCCTGAAACTCCTTTCTGGCTTCAAAATTCCCCTCTCCCTTCCCTGATCCAGAGAAGGTTTTTTTATTTGAACAAATAAAATTTAAACCCAGAAATTTTACGAAAAATAACGCTGACCGTAAAACCACTTGTTGAATTGTCACATCCGTTACATAATAGAATCCGTCTTTCCCCTTAATCGAGGACAGACTTTGGGGACGGGGAAATAACTGGAACAATCTCCCCGGTGAGAACCGACTTTAATAGAGATAGTAATGATATCAAGATCATTCTCATCCTACCCGCGCCCAAACCTTCCATCTAAATCATCAACCCAGAGGAGAGGTTGACATGAAAATTATTCAAGGATACAACCCATTACAACCTGTTTCCCTGACGAAAATCCGTAAAGTCAGTGGCGTAACTATTGTTGAAAAATCTGGTGATCATCTTTATATATTACCTGATGAAAATCATGCTAAACCTGTACCAGAGTTTAATAAAATTAGATCTTTTGATATTAGTGACTGGGCAGAAAAGGCAACGGATTTAGATGGATTCTACTTTATTAATGCCATTACTCAAACAGGAAACTATTTGGGATCAGAATGGAATGATATTATTTTAGGGCTAAAATTTAGAGGATTAGCAAGCTACGTTTCTGCGGAGCAATCCTAAAGAGACTGTTCATCCTTAAACTCTTCACCTCTCTGATTTTTAACTTTTTGCAGGTCATTTACATCAAAATCATCCTGATAGGGAGTCAGAGGGGTGTATTAATTAGTATTTGCTCAGAGGGGAAAGGATGAACAAGGTATCTTTAGGTACATCTACTGATATTCAGCGCATTGTTAACAAAATTTACGCCACAGGTCAAATTACTCGCGCTGACCAACAAGGTTTAATGGCTTTAATTTTCTCTGACCAAGTTTTAGGTTTAAAAGAATGTCAACAAATTAGTGAAATTATTAATCGGTTACATCGGGGATGGTTAAGAGTAGTTGATTAATATAGAAAACCGGGTTTCTCAATTTAGGAGTATAATTAACAGGATGCGTTCTTTGCAGGAAGGCTAATTTTTTGAATAGGCAGGATTTCCAGGACTTAGCAGAGACTCGACGTAAAGAAGCAAAAGTGCTATTGGACAACCATCAATATTCCGGGGCTTACTATCTAAGCGGTTATGTGATTGAATGTGCTTTAAAGGCTTGTATTGCAAAAAAAACTCGGAAATATGATTTTCCTGACCTGAAAAGTGTGAGGGAAATTTACAATAACCGTATTCAAAGCCCACGTCTTTCAAGCGTGGGATGTAGAATACCCGCCTTTAGGCGGAGTGAAGGCTAGTGAGAGTTTTGGTTAGCAATATACTTTTTGATAGTTTCACTAGAAACAGAACCAGCCGTCCCACAATAATAGCTTCGACTCCACAAAGAAGGTAGTTTAAGTAAATGAGGAAATTCTTTTCTTAATATTCTTGATGATGCCCCTTTGATTCTGAACATAATTTGATGTGGAGCAATCAAAGGGTGACAACTAATAAATAAATGCACATGATCAGGCATTATCTCCAGAGCTAGGACATCACATTCTAGCTCTTTTGCTTTTTGGTAGATAATTTCCTCTAATCTTCTGCTCACTCCGTTAACCAACACCCTTTTCCTCCTTTTTGGGCAAAAGACAAAATGATAGTTGATCAGACTAACTGATGTGTTTTTTCTTCTATATTGATTTTCTGTCATTGTCGATACACACGATTCATCAACCTTATGTTATCATGGATGACATGACAAAAATAACTCGGACGATTAAATTGAAATTCGTGGATCTCAACCGTTGTAAAGCTCAGGTGTTTGAGCAAATGACGGCAGAAAACACACGGGTTGCCAACAAGCTGTTGTCATTGCCGATTAAAGAACGGCGTAAAATGACAACAGCTAAAATTATGTCCGAGTTAAAATCTGCCCTTGTTAACCAAGTAATCCGACATACCACATCACCCACAGGTCGTAAAACCAAACAATATAAAGTTCTTCCTGTGGAAGTTAACAACCAAAACTGGAAGTTAACCCTAAAAGGGAATACTTATTCAATTAGTTTTCCAACCCTTAAAGGTGAAAAAAGAATTCCCATTGAAGTTGCATCTCCCCATTGGCAACCTGTTTTAGACGGATTGTTAGAGGGAACAATTCAAGGGGGTTCTTTTAAATTAATTAAACATCGAAATAAGTGGTATGCCTATCTGTCAATTACTGAGGATGTTCCAGAAGTTAAGACGGAGAAAAGATTAGGATGTGACCGAGGACAGAATAATTTAGCGGTAGTTGCACCTAAACAGGGTTTTGGTAAGTTCTTTAATGGTCAAAGCGTTAAGCATCGGAGACGTTATTTTCAACAACGAAGAAAACAACTTCAAGAAGCTAAAAAGTTTCGAGCATTAAAGAAATGGGACAAAAAAGAACGACGATGGATGGATGCAATCAATCATACAATCAGCCGTCGAATTGTTCGTTTTGCCGAATACCATAATGCTGATGTTGTTATTGAGGATTTAGAAGGATGTCGAAGCACAATGAAACAGAGCCAAAAATCTCGTTCTGATTCCGGTGAATCTCGACATAATTGGTCTTATTATTCTTTGGAACAGAAACTTAATTATAAGTTGGCTCTTAAAGGATTGAAATTAATTAAAAGACCTGCGCCATACACTTCCAAATCCTGTTCAACCTGTGGTTTTATTGGTAAAAGAAATCGACATGATTTCAATTGCCCTAATGGTCACTACCATAACTCTGATTTGAATGCTGCGAAAAACCTAGCTCAATGGGACGGTTTTTCTTGTCAGTTAGACCTACAGAGAGATGCTTCTGTAATGGATTCATCCGGTTTAACTGATGGGGTGCTTGGCACACCCCTGAACTCGGTGAATACAGTCAAACAAGAGTAGTGCGATTCGTTTAACCTAAAATAAGCCGAAAAGCTTATGGGACGGTTAACCCAGTAGTTAAGACTGGTGATAACTGATTACATTTATGGGTGAACTGCCGTGCGGTAAGTCCCATCCCTCAAGTGCTGAGGTGAAAGCATAACCCCTAGTTTGTGAGGGTAGCATCCAACAGGCTAAAGCGGGATTAAAAGGTAGAACTACTGGAAGCCAAATCTGGTAACTATCGAGCAAGAAGTCCATGTGTAGCGCAAGCAAAGATGTATCTGAACCATCGTCATTTGAAATGGTGTAATGGCTGAATCAAGATAAAACTTGATTAACACCAAGCCAAAAGGCAAGGCTAGGGCATAAGCGATTTACTCTTCGACTTATTAGCACCGCCCAATAAACCCGGTGGAAAGCATCACGCTAAAGACTTCAAACAAATATGTAATCGGAACGAAGTAACCCCCATATATCTCTGGAGAGGTCGAAATCCAGTAAGTAGCTAACGAATGATAGGTAGGGGAGGGATGGTATCAAAAGCGAATGCCCTTGGTAATGCAAGGGATATGCTGACAGATACTCGGTAATTCCAAAGAAATAGAACAAGTAGCAATGAATATATCTAAAACGCTGAATAAAAATCAGACGGTGGAGTGGAAAGACCTTAACTGGCGCAAGCTAGAACGGGTGACTTTTAAGTTGCAAAAGAGAATATTTCAAGCGAGTGAACGAGGCGATGTTAAAGCAGTTCGCAAACTTCAGAAGACCCTGATTAATTCCTGGTCGGCAAAATGTATTGCAACACGTCGGGTAACACAAGATAATCAAGGTAAAAATACCGCAGGTGTGGATGGAGTTAAATCTCTGACCCCAAAGCAACGAATGAACCTTGTAGGACGATTAAAGTTAACAGGTAAGGTTAAGCCTACTCGTAGAGTAAGGATTCCCAAACCTGGTACAACAGAAACCCGTCCATTAGGAATACCCACAATAGACGATAGAGCATTACAAGCGTTAGTCAAACTAGCATTAGAACCAGAATGGGAGGCACAATTTGAGCCAAACAGTTATGGTTTTAGACCAGGACGTTCCTGTCATGATGCAATCGAAGCAATATTTAACAATATCAGATATAAAGCTAAATATATACTGGATGCTGATATTGCTAAATGCTTTGACCGTATTAACCATAAAGCATTACTCTCAAAAATACATACTTACCCAAACTTAAACCGACAAATTAAAGCTTGGCTCAAAGCAGGGTATATGGACGGAAAGAAAATCTTTCCAACAAATGAAGGTACACCACAAGGGGGGATTATCTCACCCTTGCTTGCGAATATTGCCTTACATGGAATGGAAGAAAGAGTAATGCAATATGCAGAAACTCTACAAGGGAGAAAAAGGGATAACCGTTACGCCCTTAGCCTCATCCGGTACGCTGATGACTTTGTAATAATCCACGAGGATTTGAACATCATCAAAAGAGTTCAAGAGATAATTGCTGAATGGTTAAATGATATGGGACTGGAATTAAAACCTAATAAAACAAAATTAACCCACACCCTTAATAAAATAGAAGGAAATGTTGGGTTTGAGTTTTTAGGGTTCCATATACAACAGTACAAAGTAGGTAACTACCGAAGCGCAAAAAAAACGAATGGAACACCACTAGGTTTTAAGACATTAATCACACCCTCAAAAACCAAAATCAAAACTCACCTCGTCAAAATAGCTGAAATAATAGATACCCATAAAACCTCGCTTCAAGCTGCTTTAATTAGTAAGCTGAATCCAATTATAAGAGGCTGGTCAAACTATTACTCAACGGTAGTCAGTAAAGAAACCTTTAACAAGGTTGACTATCTAACTTATGACAAGTTGAGAGCCTGGGCAAGAACGAGGGGAAAAGGGAACATCAATAAAAACAAATACTGGCGAACAGTAGGCGACATAAATTGGTGTTTCAGTACAGAAAATGGATTAGAATTACTCACCCATGCTAGTACACCAATCGTCAGGCATACAAAGGTTAAAGGCAAGGCTAGTCCGTTTGATGGAAACTGGATTTATTGGAGTAAACGACGAGGTGAATATCCTGAGACTCCTAACAGGGTTTCCCAATTAATTAAGAAACAAAAGGGTATTTGTCCTCACTGTGGTTTGTATTTTACAAGTACAGACATTGTAGAAGTTGACCATATCAAACCCAAATCGTTAGGTGGAAAAGATACTTACGATAATCTGCAACTTTTACACAAACATTGTCACGACACAAAAACGGCTAGTGATGGTTCCTTAACTAAAACTGTTGAGAATTATGACAATCAACCGTTTTGAATCGTACCTATAACAAAGGTGGAATTATCAAGGAGCCGTGTGAGGTGAAAGTCTCATGCACGGTTCTGAAGGAGAGGTAGGAGTGGTAACGCTCCTATCGACTCTAACTATTCAACTGTCTCTGTTTGACTGGACTAGATACGAGAATCCCACCCCTTTAGCGTAGCGCAGGGGTGGGAGTGTCAAACACATGATTTAGAAAAGCTTGTGGAAGTTGCTGGTCTTAAGCTCGAATTAAAATCTCTCCTAAATGATCCAGATTTTTCATTTCAATGGTTAATAGTTAAAGACTGGTCAGAAACAAGCCGTTATCAAACACATGACCAAGAAAAAGCTCACCTGATTTACTCAGCAATTACCGATACCAATCACGGAGTTTTAAAATGGCTACAGCAACATTGGTAAATCAAGAGATAGAAGAAGGTCAAAGATTAATAGATGCTCTCAATACCGCAGGTGTATCAGTTCACTCGGCTTTGTGGCTGTATTCGTCAGAATCGGAAACATGGCGTCTGATGCTTGCTTTACCTCTCTATGATGACGAAGGGCTACTTAAAACTTACAAGAAGATCCTATCAGTTTTTCGCCAAGTCAAACCTGATTTAAAAATTGATTGGACAGGGATTGTAGCTGTTAGTCCTAACGATGAATTAATTCAAGGCTTAAGTCAAGAGCAACAACATTGGAATATCAACTTATCAGGGAGACGGATGACCAATAATATAGTTAATAGAATGTTGATTGAAGATGCTTATATTTATCACATTGGTCTGAATTTACAATTGGGAATTTTACCTCAAGAACAATAAAAGGTTCCTAATATTCCCTAAGCGTGGGGTGGGTGATACTAGAAATCCTGTGATTTTGAATGTTAAATTATAGGTTATTACCTGTTCTACAACTCATTAGAGTTTAAACTGTTTACGCCAAGCGGTCATTCCTCCTTGCAAAACCATTAAATTTAATCCGGTTTTTTCTAATTTCTGATAGGCTTTGATGGAACGGGGGCCTAATTGACAATAGAGAATTAAAGTGGGTTTATCGACATGAGAAACGCTATAAGTTTTAGCAATTTCTTGGATTTTTTCAATTCCTTTTCCCTGTTCGATTTCAGTGATCGGAACTAAGATACTATTAGGAATATGATCTTCTTCATATTCTTCAGGCGACCGCACATCAATAAAAATCACAGATTTCAAATCTTTTTTGCTCAGTTCTTCTACCGTTACTTCAGGGGTATTAAAACTTTTTACAAACGTCACAACATCTAAATGGTTCATTTTAGCAATCAACGTTAATGAAATCATACCTGCTCCTAAAATTATTAATGTTAGAACAAAAGGATAAAGCCAGCGTTTATTCGTCTTAATGTTAAAGTCAGGATTCATTGTCATGTCTCCGAAACGGATAAATTAACTGTCCTAAATATCCCCTAGGAATTGATTGTTTAATTCCATAGGAATTAGGAATTTTAGATTGAGAAAAATACAGAGTTCCAAATAACCAGTCAATTAGGGGTAATTGAGCCGCTAAATTTCTGGTTTCCATTTTGTATTCTTGAATATGATGCCAATGATGAAATTGAGGAGTTGCAATTACCCATTTTAGTCCTGCAATTTTTAAGCGGATATTGGCATGAATATAAAATGCAATTATCGCAGAAAATAAAGCATAAATTCCCCAAGTTTCAGCACTAAACCCTAAAATAGCTAAAGGAATCACTTGAAAAAATTTGGTAAATATTTGATCTACTGGATGGACTCGCACCGTTGCTAACCAGTCAATGGATTCAATACTATGATGCACAGCATGGAATTTCCACAATTCAGGAACCGTATGTAACAATCGGTGAGCAAAATAATACCCTAAATCTGCAATCACAATTGCTTCTATCAGTTGGAATAAAATGGGTTGAGCCGAAATTATATCTTGCCATTTGAGATGTAAGAAAGGACTGACTAAAATAGTTGCTATTCCTAAGCTCAAAGACAATCCTACTTTTCCCACAAAATGACCAATAAAAAAATAGGTGAGATCCGTTAACCAACCCAGTCTAAAAATTCGTTGACGGTGCAAATAAAACAACTGTTCTAGGGGGATAAAAATCAGACCCAGAATCAGTAACCCCTTTAAAAGCTCAAGGATTAACATAAAGCTTTATTTATTAATATTAACTGAAGGTTCAACACAGGTAGGAATCCCATTTTTTAAGATCGGTTCTGGGACAAGTTGACGTTCACTGCGAGGAACTCGACAAATAATTGATTGGGTTGTCCCTAAATCAGAATGATTGGTTTTGGAAGGAGGAGAAATTAAAAAAACAGCACCTATGTAGCCACTGATACCTTTCGCTTCAGGAAGAGGTTGAGCATAACTAAAGGCTGCATTCTGGGTGGTGTGAACTGAATATTGATAGTAATTTGTTTGGGTTTTAATGCCTATTCCCAAAGGCTGAATCTGATTAGAAAAGCGACTATTTTCGATAAAAAAAGCTTGTTGTCCCTTATTAATAGAACTCAAATATTGTTTAGCTTCGCTGCTTTTAGCTGTATTGGCACAATTGCTAACGGGTGTTATCATCACCGCCAAGGTAATTAAGGCTAAAATTGCTAAAATTCCCATCAATGGACAAAAGACAAGCCATTTCATCAAAAATAAGACAAACTTTAGAGTTTTTTGACGGGATGTTACAGTTGAATTTTCTAGTATTTTTTCTTCAGAAGTGGTTAAGGGTTCAGATTTAGAGGGTTTGGATTTAAGTTGCATCGTTTCGTCTCCCTTAATAGTCTATTTCGTGTTGACTCTAGCAAATGGTCAGGGAAATTTTGACAATCTCTGCAACTTGTTACAAAACTTTACATTTCAACTTTAAATATTAGATAATTACGATTTACCTTGTTAATACCGTAATCCTCAATCACAATATTGTAAAAATTGTTTAGGAAATAAAACTAATTTTCCTGACTTAAAATCTTCTAAGGAAACCCATAATGCTTTTTTCGAGCGTTTCTTTTCCACAAATTCTAGTTCTTCCAGTTGATAAAATTTGATATCAACAAAATCACATCTATACAGTTGAATTAATTCATGTTGAATCTTTTTATCATAAACAAAAATATTTTCTAAACATCCTAAATAATGAATATTCGTTAATTCCGCTTGAATTTCTTCTTGAAATTCTCGTTTTAAGGCATTAAAGCTCAATTCTCCAAAATCAACCCCTCCTCCTAATGCTCGATAGAAGGTTTGTTTTTTAATGGGATCATAGCCTTGGGAAACAAAAATGCGATCGCCATTTTGAATCAATCCTAGTGCTAAAACTCGAATTTTACTTGATTTAGACATAGCGGAAGAAAGAGTTTACTCAAAAATAGCCGATAACATCCATTTTTTCAAGGAGAACTCTTAAAGTCATCACAAATATTTTTATTTTTACCACTAATATTAGGGTTAGTTTCTAAATAATCTTTAAGCTGAATACAAGCCTGAGTTAGCAAGCTATCAGTGTCTTGATTGATTTGATTAGTATCAATTTTCCAAATACTAATTCGACTAGGTTCGGATTTCTGAAGTCCTACTAATGTTTGACCATCCGGGCTAAAATTAACGGATAAAATAGGTTCTAAACTTGGCTTTAAAGTCGTAATTAAACTTCCATTAACATCCCAAAGCTTAATTGTACCATCTGCACTAGCAGAAGCTAAAATTTTACTATTAGGACTAAAATTAACTTCATAAATTGCTTTCCAATGTTTTCCTAAAACAACAGAAGTTTGTAAAGGTTTCCACGCCGAATTTTGCTTTTTCCAAATGGCAATCGATTCTCCATCTTTAGAGGCTGCAATCCATTGACCATCGGGACTAAAACTCACAGAATTAAATCGAATTTGTGCGCCTGTTAACGGCGGAATCAAATTTTTATGATTAACATCCCATAATTTCACGGTTTTATCTTCACTGGCTGAAGCCAAAATTTGACTATCGGGACTAAAACTTAAGTCATTAATTGCGCCTTGATGACCTTTAAACGTTTGTTTTAAAGTTCCGTGAATATCCCAAATCTTAATACTCTGGTCATCACTAGCCGTTGCAATTAACTGACTATCAGGACTAAAAACCACACTCCAAACCGGGGACTCGTGAGGGAGAGTTATAAATTTTTCACTATCTACGCTCCAAATTCTAACCGTTTTATCTTGACTAGCGGATGCAATGCTTTTACCATCAGGACTAAAACTAACATTATTAACAGTATCCTGATGACCCCTGAATATTTTTTGTACCTCCCCATTTAAAGTCCATAAAACAACAACATCATCTTTGGTATTGTCTTTTATGCGTAAATCTCGACCCGGAGAAGCCACTAAATTACTATTTTGACGGGAAAAACTACTGCTATAGATTTTATAGTCCTTCAATTGAATAATTTTAGGTAATGTTTTTAAATCCCAGATTCTGACAGTACCATCTTTACTGGCAGAAAATAACCTTTCTTCCTGCTTAGAAAAACTGACTTGATTAATACTATCCTTGTGTCCTTGAAGGGTAGAAATCAATGAGCCTTCTTTTGTCCAAATTTTAATCATTTCATCGGTACTTCCCGTTGCAATTAAACGACTATCTTGACTAAAAGCCACACTATTAACAGCCTGTTGATGTCCTTCTAAAGTTCTAATTAATTGACCGTCACGATTCCATAATTTCACGGTTTTATCATCACTCGCAGATGCCATAATTTGACTATCTGGACTAAAACTAATACTCCAAATTGATTTAGAATGAGCCTTAATGGTTTTAATCAGTTTCCCCTGACGAGTCCAGAGATTAATGATACCATCTTCACTCGATGAAGCAATCTCTTGACCATCGGGACTAAAAACAACACTAAGAACAGGCTTTTGATGTCCTTTTAAGGTTTGAATGAGGCGACCATCTAAACTCCATATTTTAACCGTTTTATCTTTACTTGCAGAAGCAATCTCTTGACCATCGGGACTAAAACTAACCCATTTGACTTCATCAGTATGTCCTTGTAATGTTCTAATTAAAATTCCATTTTTTGTCCATAGTTTTATGGTATTATCCTTACTGGCAGAGGCAATGATTTGGCTATTGGGACTAAAGGTAACAAACCAAACAGATTTTTGATGTCCTTCTAAAGTTTTGATACATTTCCCTTTAGGAGTCCATATTTTAATAGTTTTATCATCACTCGCAGACGCAATCAATTGATTATCAGGGCTAATACTAACACTTAAGACACTATTTTTTTGGTGTCCATCTAAAATATTTTGTTCTTGAATGACTTGAACAGCAAGACTTAATTTACTCTGGGTTTCTTGTTCAATGGCAGATTTAGGCCTTTGAGGGGATAAAAGCTTTCCTGCGGTGACTAAAGTTAATAAGGCTTCAAGCTGGTTATTTTCGGTTGTTAAAGCCGTATATTTAGTATTTTCTAACGCTAAATTAACTTGTTTATTTTTGCCTTCAGAAATTCTCCAAAATCCTAATGCGAGAGTAAATAAAAGTGCCATGCCACTGCCAATAATAATTGAACGAATAAACAATTGCCAAAGTTCTTTATTTTTGGCTTCCGCTTGTTTGCGTTTTTTCCGCTCTATATCTAATTCTTCTAAAATAACTAAACTGCGATTTTGACGAATTAAACTGACTAAATAATCATGTACCAGTTGATATCGTTCAGCAGGAATTTCTGGTAAAATAAAGACTAAACCTGACAAAACAAAAATCTTGAGAACCGTATCTAAGTTTTCATTAATATTTTCAAAATGGTTTGCCAGTTCTTTAATTTCTCTGACTAAATCTGCACGGGTTTTTAAAGGACGAGTATTATTTTCATCGGTTAATAAATAAAGCACTAACTCAGCTAAACTTTTATTGGTTGAACCACAATCTCGAATCACCTCATCTAAATAATCTTCAACTAGCTTTTGTTTTCGTCCTGCTTGTTGATATTGCTTTAAGGTGGTAATTCTTTGCGCTTGAAGTTGAGAACCTACCACTTGTAATTCTATGGGTCGAATATCTCCTGAGTCTTCCGCTAAATCTTCTACTAATTCCTCAATTAATGCAGATTCGAGGACAAATTGTGTTCTTTCGGTTAAACTTTGAATCACAGATTTTGCTTCTTCCCGTGTAAAATTACCAATATAAGCCAGAATATTTCGATCTAAAATATTATTTCCAATAATTTCTAAATATCCTTGACGAGTACATTCTAATAAATATTGGATATAGTCTTCCCGCAAAGATAAAACAACTTTAACATAAGGAATATCTAAACACTCTTTAATAAATTGGTAACAGCTTTGTCGTTGTTGTTGATCTTTACAAGCAAAGAAGAATTCCTCAAACTGATCAAAAATAATGACTACCCAAAAGTTTTGATTAACTAAACTTCTAATTTGTTCCAATATTACGGCTTGACTATTCAGTTCTGAGGAATCTAAGTCAATATTTTTAACCTCTCTAATGCCTTTGGTGAAAGCACGAGAAAAGTCTTGATTCAAATTAGTATAAACTTGCAGTAAAACCGGAATAAAACGACGAGTATCCAAAGATGCTTTCCGCAACTCTGGAATAAAACCGGCTTGTAAAATTGAACTTTTACCCACTCCAGACTGTCCATAAATCACCGTTAGTTTACAATCATTTCGGCTAATCCGTTCATATAACCAATTCACAACTGATAAACGACCCGATGCGGTAATTTCAGGATTAATAATTTTTTCGTTTTTCATAGGGGGTAAACCAGGATTACTAATGGTTTGAATATGTCCAAGTCGTCCGGCTCCAATAAAGGCTCTTAATCTGAATTGTTGCTCAATTTCCCGACGTTTTTGTTTAATTTCATAGGCTTTTAAATATTCCCTTTTTTCAAAATAAAAATCATGTAATAGTTGTAAAATCTGAATATAAAGGTCGGGGTCATATTGGGGTTTGGTTCGAGCTTGAGCTTTTTCTAGGATTTTAATGGCATCTTGAGATTGCTTTAATTTTTGATTGGCTTGCGCTAGAGCAACCAAATACCATCCCTGATGATAGGAGGTTTCCCAATCTAAAATCAACTGTTCATCCGAGGTTTTAGGATGATAATTAGAGGCGGTTTGAACCAATAAATTTTGTGCTTTCTCAGCTAAATTTTTAGCTTCCTGCCAACAACTTTTAGCGAGATATACTTCTGCTAAAAAATGATATCCTCGCGCTTCTCGAAAAGGATAAGTATAGATGCGGTTATAATAAATAGATTCTTTGGCTACGGTTTCTAATTCTTGCCATTTTTTTAATCCAAATAATACATCCGCTAAAGCATTAATAAATTTAGCCACTAAATCCCAACGATTTGCCCGTTTAAAGGTTTGAATAGATTGAGTATAATAAGAATTAGCTTGCTCATAAGCATATTCTTTTTCGGCTCGATGTAAAATGCCATAGCTGTGCCACCAAAAGCCAATATAAAATAATAATTGACCATAGCGAATTAAATTATTAGTTTGTTGCCAAAGTTCTAAACTTCGTTCATAATGTTTGAAGGCGACTTGATCAGAATGCTCAGAAACTCGACCCAATACAAATTCTAAACTCGCTTCTAATTCAATATTTAAAGGTTCTCCCCGTTTCTGTAATTCTTGATAAGCGGCTTCTAATTCAAATCTTAATGGAGAACCCAACTCTAAATTAAAATAAGAATTATTTAAAAAAATACCCGCACCACTATCTAACACTTTAGCAGAAACTTGATCTGCGGTTTCTTGAATAAAATTTAATAAATCTTCTGTACTAATTTCAAACTTAAGTGCTGTTGACCAACTATAAAAATCAGGAGCTAACCGAATTAAAGCGTGTAACAGAGAATCCGTTACCCAAAATACTAAAGGACAGCGAAACCGACGACGAAATTCCTCCCGCATTTGGTTCATAATTTTAATCAGCAGATCTAATTGTTCGTTAGATTCTAAACCGGATATCATTAAACCTTGAGGTGGTATTGGTTCTGCGTCAATGACTTGTACTAGAGCGTTATAAACATTAATAACCTCGGAATCTAAAACCACAGATTTAATTAAGTTAGGATGTTGATGTTGCAATTGTTTAATAATTCTTTCTTTAACAATCCCATGATTGCAGTGAGCTAAAATCACAGAAAAATTATCATTAAATCTTTCAAAAATACGATTTAAAGTTTTAAAAGAATTTTGATTTATTTGTTGTATTTCTTTCATAAATTTTGGGTTTTTTTCTTCCTAATTATGATCATGACTATACTCAGTCTTTAAATAGGGAAGTTTAAGTTCTGTAAATGACCTAACCCTTTTCTTGTAGATCCTTACACCCTAAAATTATTGATTCTTTTAGGTTTATTTATCCCTATTTACTGAGTACAGCGATTGATTCTTCAAGTCAGGAACTGAAATGCACCCAAAATTACAATCCCAGTTTGTTCATAAATGCAGTGGTCTTGATTGTTCTATTCTAACGGGTGAGGGGAAATAATGACATCTCCTTTAACTCCCGATGGGTTTGATTAGAGTGCATCTAATTCTTCTGTAATAACACGACGCATAATTTCTGTGACTTCTGCGGCCATCCGAGCATCTAACTGCAATGCTTCTGGGGTACAATCATTAAAATTAGCTACGGGGTGCGAGACGTTCCTGCCAAAGTTTAGGTTTAAACACCGAAACGTAAGCAGGGAGATAGGTTCAGACAATTGGTAATTGATGCTAAATCAATAGTAAATCCAATTAAATCTATCTTAACTTTGAAAATGTGACCTTAAAGGAAGGTCAATCTCGGAGTCAATGGTGCGGCTTTCCGAATAATAAAGTACGGTAGCCTATTCCAAAGAGATTCGGCAATTCCCACAGTGTCAGACTGATTATCAAAACACTGAAGCTGGGAGTAACGGGAAAACGGATTTAAGTCAAAATCTAAGAATTTCTCTAGCCAATTGCCCAAGAATAACGAAAGTAAACATCCGGCTTGAACTGTCGTAAAAATTAAGTAGCGAAATTGACTTGATTACGCTGCGTTCAAAAGAACAAGGGGAAAAGGTAGGGGGCTCAACAAACCCTCTATAAAAGGTAAGGTTAATTCCGTATAACACTTACTTAGACTCCCAAAAGTACCCCGGCAGATAGGATGATTCTAAAGGCAATAAACCCATTTTCAAGGAACGTTAAAACCCCTCATATACTCCTACAGTGGTCGAATACTGTTAGGTAGCCACAAATCTATGGCGGATGTTGTGAGGGTGAGAGATGGAGTCAGAAGCTAAAGCCTAGATGTAATATTTAGGATACGCTGATAGATTCCGGTTTAGTTGTTAGGTAAGGTTTCAATTAGCAGTAAAAACGGTGAAAACGAGTATAACCAAGACTACGGAAGCATGGAATTCTATCAATTGGGCGAAAGTCCAACGGGTAGTATTTAAGCTGCAAAAGAGAATTTACCAAGCATCATTATCGGGACAAAATGCGAAAGCTCGAAAGCTCCAAAAACTTCTAGTTAAGTCATATTACGCCAAACTCTTAGCAATCAGAAGGGTTACTCAAGATAATCAGGGCAAGAAAACAGCCGGGGTTGATGGCATTAAATCCATCACACCCAAGCAACGACTAGAACTTGCTCAAAACCTGAGTAAATACCAAAAGGCGAAACCACTCCGAAGAAAATGGATACCCAAACCTAACGGAGAAAAACGTCCTTTAGGAATCCCAACTCTACAAGATAGAGTCAGGCAAGCCTTGGTGAAATCTGCATTAGAACCTCAATGGGAAGCCAGATTCGAGGGTGAAAGTTACGGGTTTAGACCCGGACGTTCAGCCCATGACGCAATGTCACGAATCTTCCAAAGCATCAACAAAGGTGAATATTACATCTTAGATGCTGACATCTCAAAGTGTTTTGACCAGATTAATCATGATTACCTACTGTCCAAAATTGATTGTCCATCAATAATAAAAGCTCAAATCAGACAATGGTTAAAAGCTGGAGTAATGGACAATGGCATATTTGAAGCAACAGAGGCAGGCACTCCGCAGGGGGGGGTCATCAGTCCTTTACTTGCTAACATCGCACTGGATGGAATGATTGAGTTAATTAAACACAAATTCCCTAAAAAGAATAACCGCGTTCAAGCTCAAGTCATCAGATATGCCGATGATTTCGTGGTGATAAGTCCACAATTAGAAATCATACAACAGTGCCAAATTGCTATCGAAGAATGGTTAAAACCCATCGGGTTAGAACTGAAACCAACTAAAACCCGAATCTGTCACACACTGAGAGAAATCGAAGTAAAAGACGAAAAGGTACAACCAGGATTCGATTTTCTAGGTTGGAATTTCCGACAATATCCAGTTGGTAAACACCATTGTGGTACAACAGGAGGAAACACCAAACAATTAGGATTTAAAACCCTAATTAAACCTAGTAAAAAGGCAATTAAAGCTCACGCGGATAAAGTGAAAGAAGTGATTAAAACCCACAAAACTGCACCTCAATACGCATTAATCAAACGCCTAAATCCAGTCATAAGAGGATGGTGTAACTACCATTCCAAAGCTGTTTCCAAAGAAACATTTTCCTTTTTAGACCATAATACATGGCTGAGATTAAGAGCATGGACAGTTAGCCGATGTGGTAAAGCAGGTTACAAAAATCTGAAACATTATTTCAAAAAGAACGGTAATAGAACATGGAATTTTGAAACCCAAAAAGGTTACAGATTACTTACCCATGCAGAAACACCTATTACTCGTCATGTAACTGTAAGACCTGAAGCATCACCGTATGACGGAAACTGGATGTATTGGAGTACAAGAAAAGGAACATCTTATGATGTCCCAAAACGAGTAGCAATTTTGCTCAAAAAGCAAAAAGGCAAATGCAATTTCTGTGGACAATATTTTACCCCAGAAGATATTGCAGAGATCGACCATATCATCCCCACGTCACTAGGCGGTAAAGATGAATATAAAAATCTGCAATTATTACATCGCCATTGTCACGATACTAAAACGGCAACCGATGGGTCGTACAACCCAAAAGAAACCGGATGTTCTGATGATAACAGACAATTAGACTAGGAGCCGTGTGCGATGAAAGTCGCAAGCACGGTTCTGAATGGGAGTTGGGGGTTGTAAAGCCCCCCTCGACCCCTAATAATTACCCCTCTTAAGGTGAGTGCTAAAGTCCGAAATTGAGCCGATTTTCCGTTCCCCAAAGCTAACGGGTCAATAAACTGTACAAATGCCATATAACAAGCTTCTACAGTTTGCCGAGTTTCACTATTTCCATAACCCATTTTAGAAAGAATAACTGGAGCAGTAATCGCTTCTTGAATTCCCAAGGTTTCTAACGCAACATCTACATAACGAGCCGTATCTTGACCCATGGCTAAAATCAAAGAATTTAATGTTTTTTGTTGCAGGTTGGGAAGTTGACATTCCGCAGGAAGATAAGCGTGCCACCCTATCAAAGAAATCAAACGAGTCAAATCATAAGCTGAAACAAAATTGTCCCCTTTAGGACTGTCTGTAACGGCTTTAATGAGTGTGTTTTGAGTAACCCGATCAAAAATGATAGGGTTTTGAATTGCAGGTTGTTCTCCATAATCTCCTTGAAATTTTAAAGTGGAATTTCCTGTAAGTTTTTGAAACCAGGCTTCTAAATTAGAACGGGTTTCAAACCGTTTAAAGAGGGCTGCTAAGGAGTTAGACGTTGCCAAGTTTTCTTGATAGCTGACAATATCTTGAATAGCTAAATCCAGGGGAAATTTAACCGTTATATTTTTGGCATCTTTCACATCTAACTTTTTAATATCCCCTTGAGGAAAGAGTTGATCAATTTTACTTAAAGTATTCACAACCGGAATAATTTTAGTAGAACTCCAAAATTGTACGGTTTTAAGCGGATTTCTCCCCATCCAAATCGTCTTGAGTTCTCCAGCTTCAAATTTTCCTAAACTAATACAAGCTTCTTCAATTTGAGGATGGAGAAAATCTAAACCTTGTTCATCAATATAAGGAATTTTACCTAAAACGGGATAGGAGGTATATTGTAAGGGTTTTCGTGTTAAAGATTGAGGATAATTTGGAATACTATTTTTATATTTAGATTGTTCAATTCCCCGATCTAAAAAAGCAAGTTTATCGGCATTTGCTCCAACTTTTTGTTCAATTTGAAGAAAATTATCAAAGACTTGTTTTCTATTGTTAGCTTGTTCTAAATGATCGTTATTCATCAATGATGTTTCCTTAGTTAGTTTTAGAGTAGTTGTCAGAACTCTGAGAATATAACCATGATGAACCGTTAACGCTTCAACATCCCGTTCACAAAGTTCACCTTTCACAATATCCAGATTATCCTTTTCTGTTTCTCAGGTTTCAGGGAATTAATCTTGATCATATTCATCCCTACCCCAAATTGACAATAAAAAAACCCCGGAGGGGGTTTGAGGATAATGTTGATTTGATGAAGATTTACAACAAATACAACAAAATAAACAGAATAATCCAAACCACATCAACAAAGTGCCAATATAATTCCGCCGCTTCCGGGCCAAAATGGGATTGTTTGCTGTAATGAGTGGCTTTGCGTCCCCGCCAAAGAACGGCTAAAATTAACAAGACTCCAAAGGTGACGTGCAACCCGTGAAACCCGGTTAACACATAGAAAGAACTGGCGTATAAATTGGTGGTTAATCCAAAACCTAACTGACTGTATTCATAGGCTTGGCCTGCTAAAAAGGTTAACCCCATAATCGCCGTAGCAATAAACCAATTCCGTAACCCCGCAACATCATTTTTCTTAATAGCGGCAGTTCCTTGGTTCATAACAAAACTACTCGAAATCAGAACCACCGTGTTAATCGCTGGAAGCAATAATTCTCGTTCAGTGCCTTCCGGGGGCCAAACGGGAGACATGGCTCGATAAATTAGATAAGCAGAGAATAAGCCTAAAAAGATCATACTCTCTGCAATCAGGAAGACAACAACCCCTAACATTCGTAAATCGGGGTGTTCTTCGTGTTCATGTCCAGAGGCGGTGGCCTCCTGTTCGTATCCAAGAACGGTTTGAGACTCGTTAATTGCTGAACCTTGCATGAATTGACTTAATAAGAGGGAACAGGGAACAGGGAACAGGGAACAGGGAAGAAATTGATTCCGAGTTCCCGATGTTGTTTAATGACTGGGATCGTTGATGTCTTTTTCGGGTTCAACAACCGTTGTTGAACGGTTGTCTGTAAATACTGTAGAAGATTTGGCTTGAGACAGGGGAACACCGACTTCTTTGGGACGGCTTCCGGTCATTTGTTTTAACCGTTGACGAATGGCTAGGGTTTTGCGACTTCCGTAGTCATAGGGCCCGGTTTTGAGAACGGGAGTCACGAGGAAGTTTTCTATTGGGGGAGGAGAAGATGTCATCCATTCTAGGGTTAAAGCTTCCCAAGGATTATCAGGCGCTTTAGGCCCTTTGAACCAACTCCAAGCCGCATTAATCAGGAAGGGGATAGTCGAAACAGCCAGAATATAACTCCCCAGGGTACAAACTTGATTCAGTGTTGTAAATTGGGGGTCATACATGGCCACCCGACGGGGCATTCCTTGTAATCCTAAAGCGTGCATGGGCATAAAAGTTAAATTCGTACCCACGAACGTGAGAACAAAGTGAACAATTCCCCAAGGTTCGTTCATCATCCGTCCCGTCATTTTCGGGAACCAATGATAAATCGCGGCAAACACCCCAAACACGGCTCCCCCAAACAGAACATAGTGGAAGTGCGCCACGATGAAATAGGTATCGTGAACATGAATATCAAAGGGAACCGAAGCCACCATAATTCCGGTGACACCGCCCATCACAAAGGTGGAAATAAACCCCATCGCAAACAGCATGGCGCTATTCAGACGCAGTTTACCCCCCCAAATCGTCGCTAACCAGCCAAACACTTTGATTCCAGTGGGGACAGCAATGATCATGGTGGTGATCATAAAGAACATCCGTAACCAACCCGGAGTTCCACTGGTAAACATATGGTGCGCCCAAACAATTAAGCCTAAAAAACTAATAGCTAAACTGGAATAGGCGATCGCTTGATACCCAAAAATGGGTTTACGAGCATGAACAGGCAGAACATCAGAAATCACCCCAAAAAAGGGCAAGACCATGATGTACACCGCCGGATGGGAATAAAACCAAAATAAGTGCTGATAAACAACGGGATCACCGCCGCCTGTGGGGTTAAAGAAACTGGTTCCGGCGAGTAAATCAAAAGACAGCAAAATTAACGCCGCAGCGAGTACCGGAGTTGATAGAAGAATTAAAGCAGAGGTGGCGATCATTGCCCAACACAATAGAGGCATATCGTTGAGCCCCATAGTTGGAATTCGCATTTTAAAAATCGTCACCGCGAAATTTAATCCCCCCAAAATCGAAGAAGTTCCCAACAATAAAACGCTGAGAATCCAAATTTCTTCCCCAACTTTACCCGACAATAAACTCAGAGGCGGATAGGATGTCCAGCCTGCTTTGGGAGATTCAAATAAGAAACTTGCCAATAACAAAGTACCGCCGGGAGGAATTAACCAAAAGGCAACAGCGTTTAACCGGGGAAACGCCATGTCTTTAGCCCCAATCATTAAGGGGATCAAATAGTTGGCTAATCCTGCACCCGCCGGAACGATCCACAAAAAGATCATTACGGTTCCGTGTACCGTAAATAAGCTGTTGTAGAGTTCAGGACTGACAAAATCAGGATCGGGAGTTGCTAGTTCCGTGCGAACCGCCGTTGCTAAAGCACCCCCAACTAAATAAAAGAAAAATGCCGTCACGAGATATTGAATCCCGATGACTTTGTGATCGTGACTAAAACCAAAAAAATCTTGCCAACGTCGTTCCTGCTCATGATGAGGTTTCGGAACATTAGCCGTGAGATCTAGTTGTGCTTGTGCCATTTTATCAGTTATCAGTTATCAGTTATCAGTGTAAGAGTTAAGAGTCTCAATCAGTTATCAGTGTTAGAGCCATCAGTCTAATCAATAAAATCAAGATTTTGTTGATTAAAACTGAGTGTAACGACTGATTACTGATTACGGGCGAGGGAACCCCGCCCCTACTCCTGATTACTGATGATGAATTTGACCGATTACATCAGAATTGATGCCCATTTCATCGGCGTAGGGTGCTAGAAATTCACCATCGGGTAATTCTGCGGGATTGACAGCAACGGCTTGTTGTAGGTTGGTTGCACTGGCGACAGCATTTTCAGCGACCCAAGCGGCATAATCTTCCGGGGTATCGACAATCATTTGCGATCGCATCGCCCCATGATAACCGCCACACAACTCCGCACAGACAACGGGATAGGTTCCGACCTTAGTGGGTGTAAATCGCAGTTCTGTGATCCGACCGGGGATTGTATCTTGCTTTAAGCGCAATTGCGGAATCCAAAAGGCATGGATTACATCTTGGGCGGTCATGTTTAACTGCACTTCTTGACCCACAGGTACATGAAGTTCCCCAGAGGTAATACCTGTCTCTTTGTAGTTAAAAATCCAGGCAAACTGCAACCCGGTAACATCCACATTAACAGCGGCGACTTTCCCTTCTTTATCGGGAGATGCCCCAATTCCCAAGGCGATTTGGGTAAATTCTGGGGGTTGTTGATCGTCGATTAATGGGGCTGCCATCGCCGATCCATTCATTTTGCTGTGGGCGTGCATAGAATGTTGGGACATCGCCATCGGATCAAGGCCACCCATGTTGTTATAGATTTCAAAACTATAAATACCAATCCCCAACACCACAACCGCCGGGATCGCTGTCCAGACAATTTCTAGGGGAATATTGCCGTGAATGGGTGCAGCATCGGTGGTGTCATCTTTTTGGCGACGAAATTTAATTAAAGAAACCAGCAGCACGCCTTCAACGAGAAGCACTAACCCAAAGCTGATGGTCATCATCAGGTCAAATAATCCATCGACTTCAGCCGCTTCTGCGGAGGCTGCAACCGGTAATAAATTATGGTTTTGACCATACCAGAGACTAACGAGAGTAATCCCGATCCCCACCAGCAAAGTCAAAATTGAACTTGGAATGATCACGCCTAGTCCTCCTTATTAAGCATTTCCAACACAGAGATCGGATAGGAAGATGCTGTCATTTACACGCTTGTTTAATCTTAGTAGGTGGTTGAGAAACCTGAACACCAGGGTTTATTTTCTGTCTAAAACCCTCCTTCTACCGTAAAGCACATCACAAATCCCTAGAAGGATAGGAAGTCAGATTCACAGATTTTCTTAAGAATTTGGTGAATAGCCAACAGTCAATGGTTAACCGACACCCCTAAAATCAGAAAACTTTCTAAAAGTCTGTTCATCTAGGGATTGCATCGTTAACTTAGATAGGTAGAATCAACCATCATGTTTTAATAATTGCAATCTCAAGTTAAATGGGTAGAACTCATGGCCAATACTGTCCTTAACAATGCCAGTTTATCAACTGTAGAGACGCAACAGAGCGGATCTCTGCCGCAGGATATAATCCGGCGTTTACTTTGGAAACTGAGTATTGCCACGTTACTGCTAATGGCGGTTGGGAGTGCCACGCGAGTCATGAATGCTGGGCTGGCTTGTCCTGACTGGCCGTTGTGTTATGGGGAGTTTGTCCCCGCAGCCCAGATGAATTTTCAAGTCTTCTTGGAGTGGTTTCATCGTCTTGATGCTGCTGGCATTGGACTGGGTACAATCGCCCTTGTGGGGTTATCCGGGTGGTACAGACGGGAGTTACCTTCATGGTTGCCTTGGGCTTCCCTGTTTGCCTTAGCGTTAATTGTATTTCAAGGGGTTTTAGGCGGACTCACGGTGACAGAATTGTTGCGTTTTGATATTGTTACCGCCCATTTAGGAACCGCCTTATTGTTTTTCTCAACCTTGCTCGTTATCGGTTGTCTTCTCTTACCCTATCAAGGTACGGGTAATGTTGGAAAGCTAACCGGGATCAGTATGACCGCAGCAATTTTAGTTTACTTCCAAAGTATTTTAGGGGCGTTAGTCGGTTCTCAATGGGCTTTACATCAATGTTTGGGGTCTTCTCAACCGTGTACCGTGATGAATAGCCATATTATTGGGGTGGTTCCTCCTACCCTAGCCACATTAACTCTAGTTATTTTCGCTTGGCGGACATCTGCCTTGCATCCCCTACTCAGAAAATTAGCCAATATGGCAGGAGCTTGTTTAGTGGCTCAAATTCTTTTAGGGGTGGCAACGTTTTACTTGCGTTTACAAGTAGAACCCCTCACGGTTGCCCATCAAGCAATGGGAGCTACACTCCTCGGAACTCTCATCTGTTTTAGCACTCTAGCCCTACGGGATCAACAATTATCAGTTATCAGTCAACAGTAATCAGTGAGCAGTTTTTAGTTAAAAGTGATTAGTTAAGAGTGAGTTAGTTAAGCGTTATTCGTCATCATTTTTACTGAATATTCAATAAAAATTCACCATTAACAATTAACAGCCAACTTTTCACTAATGACTGATAACTGATAACTAATAACTGATAACTGATAACTAATAACTGATAACTGATAACTGTCAACAAATTTTATAGGTCAGAATTCATGCAAGAAGTGATTCAAACTAACGTCTCCCGACACCATGATAATGTTTTACAAGTGGTGCAAAGTTATTATCAACTGACGAAACCCAGGATTATTCTGTTGTTGTTAATTACAACGGCTGCTGGAATGTGGTTAGCCGCCAAAGGAGAAGTTGATCCATTATTGTTATTGGTAACATTAACCGGAGGGGCTTTAGCGTCAGGTTCTGCCAATACCATTAACTGTTTGTATGACCGAGATATTGATTACATTATGGAACGGACTCGTTGGCGTCCGCTTCCATCGGGTCGGGTTAAACCCGTAGATGCTTTGATTTTTGCCATCGCTCTTGCTATTGCTTCCTTTACGTTACTCACCGTTTTTGCGAATTTGTTAACGGCGTTATTAGCGTTATCAGGAATTGTTTTTTATGTCCTGATCTACACCCATTGGTTAAAACGTCATAGCGTTCAAAATATTGTGATTGGAGGGGCGGCTGGAGCAATTCCTCCATTAGTGGGATGGGCTGCTGTTACGGGAGATTTAAGTTGGTCTGCTTGGCTTTTATTTGCCATTATTTTTCTATGGACACCGCCTCATTTTTGGGCGTTAGCCATGATGATTCGAGATGAATATAAGGAAGTCGGAGTTCCGATGTTACCTGTGATTGAAGGGGATGAAATTACTGCTCAACAAATCTGGATTTATAGCTTAATTTTGGTTCCTTCTACCTTATTGTTGGTTTATCCCTTGCATACGAGTGGTTTTGTTTATGCTGCGATCGCCTTAATTTTAGGCGGTATTTTCTTACAAAAAGCATGGCAATTATTACAATCTCCCTCGGAACGAAATACGGCTCGTTCATTGTTTAAATATTCCATTCTCTATTTAATGCTGTTGTGTGCCGGAATGGTGGTTGATAGTTTACCCGTGACCCAAAATATGGTGATGGCGGTCAGTGAATCTTTGCCTTTAGGATTCCTGTAAAATTCCCTAACCCCTAAAACTAGAAATTGCCCGCACCCTGCGGGCTTTCAATTTTTTAAATCAAATTTTTATTAACCTAAATTTTTCAAATATGTATCTATCTTTTGATATATTTTTAATAAAAAATCATCCAAATTATCTCTATTATTCAAAATAATAATTATGCAGCCAAATTCCTTAAAAATGTGCTATTATCCCAGATAAGTGTTGAGATATTTTCCGTGCAAAGACTTTTATTGCGTCTGTTTATCGGAATTTTATTTGCTCTATTTGGGTTAGTTAGTTATTGCACCAATGTTGAGAAAAACCCCATCACGGGGGAAGTTCAACGAGTTAGTCTTTCTCCGAGGCAAGAAGTTGTTTTAGGACTCAAATCCAGAGGACAACTGGCGCAGCAATATGGGGGTTTATATCCCGATCCCAGGTTACAAAATTATGTTGATGAAGTGGGATTACGGGTGGTAAAACAATCAGCCGCATCCCAAGCATCCTATCCCTTTGATTTTCATCTATTGCGTGATCCCAAAACCATTAATGCTTTTGCGTTACCAGGGGGACAAATCTTTATAACTCTGGCTTTGTTTAATCGTCTGAACTCAGAAGCCCAACTCGCAGGAGTCTTTGGCCATGAAGTGGGCCATGTCATTGCCCGACATGGTTCAGAACATCTGGCCCGACAACAGTTAGGGGTCGCGTTAGTCAATGCGGTGGGAATTACAGCCAGTGATAACCCCCAGGATGCTCAACAAGCCGCGATTTTAGCGCAGGCGGTGAATCAATTAGTCAATCTGCGCTATGGTCGAGAAGATGAATTAGAAAGCGATCGCTTAGGATTTCAATTCATGACCCAAGCGGGTTACAACCCCAAGGGATTAGTCGAATTAATGCAGATTTTAGCATCGGCTCGTTCCGGGGGAAACCCTCCAGAATTTCTCAGCACCCATCCTAACCCCGGTAATCGGGTCGAACGACTCCAAGCTATAATTGCTGAAACTTATCCTAATGGGATTCCGGCTAATTTAGATGAAGGACAAGAACGCTTTGCTCAAATTGTGGGTTCTCGCTGATGTCCTTTAAATTTTGATCAGGTGAAGAGATATGAATTATTGGATTCTTTACTGGGTTGTAATTGCAGTAATGGTGGTTGGGGTAATTGGAACCGTTGTGCCTTTATTACCCGGAACCAGTTTAATTTTAGGGGCAATTTTAGTGTGGGGAATTGCTACCAAATTCACGGGCATTGTTTGGCCGATGGTGGCGATATTTGTTATTTTAATTTTAAGTACAATTATTGAATATTTAGCCACTTATTGGGGTGTTCAGCAGTCCGGGGCGAGTAAATGGGCACAGTTTGGGGCAATTATTGGATTAGTCTTGGGAGTATTAGGACTATTACCTGCTTTACCTGTGGGAGGGCCAATTTTGGGGCTTTTATTGGGGCCAATTTTAGGGGCTTTTATTGGGGAATTTCTCTATCAACGGGATCTCAAATTCAGTGAACGAATTAAGCCATCTTTCAAAGCGAGTATTGGGGTTTTCATTGGTTCAATTTTAGGCAATGTTATTGAACTGGTGTTATCAATTATTGCAGTAATTATTTTTGTGGTGACAACTTGGCCGTTAGTTTCGACATTGCAACCGTAAATAGGCAATGGGGAATGGGCAATGGGCAATAATAATGAGTAGAGCCTATGCGGAAATTTCAGCTATGGTAATTAGGGATTAACTTTGAGCGTTGCGTTTATCTCAAGCTTGCCAGGGGATAAAACTAAGTCTTGAATTGTAATATCTGATCCCAAATCAATGGTATGATGACTAAATTGAAACTCCGTATTCAGGGTGTGAATTTTAACTTGAGGTTGGACAAACCTGAGTTCATGGGAACTGGCAAGTTCTAATCCGGTTTTTAATTGAAACGGTAATAATTCACCGGAGTCGAAAAGCAGCTTGGCTGTTAAAACTAAATGATCGGTTTCTAGTGCCATTTGGGTATCTTGAATCTGTAGAACCGAGTTAACCCAAGAGTGAGCTTGTTCTGATTGGAGAGCACAGGAATCCATCACTGGGTTTCCCGTCATGGATCTTAACAAAGACAAAACAAACTCGTTTAATGCCTCTGTCAACATCGGGGACTTTAGAGAGGCATTGAGATCAGATTCATTTAATTGAAGATTTCCGGTGACAAAAAAAGCCTCTAAGAGGTGGAGAGATTGACCTTTTAACACTTGAGCTAAGTTAAACCGAATTTCTGAACCCTGTAACTGTACCTGAGTTAGATGTAGCCCTTGGTAAATGGCCTTCTCAGCCGAGACAGAGACTTGAGGAATATGGCCTGATAGTAAAGAACGATTACTCCCCTTGATACTCAATTCTAAGCGATCAATGGTGTCAACTTGCGATCGCAACCAAAGCTGAACTGCCGTTGACAGTAGAGTTCCAATCAACGGTTTACGCGACGCTTGCATCAATCCCATAGCGATTCCCATTCTTGCATCCCCATTATTTCACAGCGAATTCAGATTAATAGTAGGATTAATTGCGGATTACTGTAATATTTGTACATAGTCTTTAGACTTGTGGCACAATTGAGCGTGGTTTTATCACCTTTAGAGCAGTCTACGACGTTCACAAATCAGCATGGATGAAAGGCTACAAAAAATTATGGCTCAATGGGGTATTGCCTCGCGGCGTCATGCGGAAGAAATGATCCAAGCAGGACGGGTGCGAGTCAATGGCAATATTGCTCATCTGGGACAAAAAGCCAATCCAAACCATGATGATATTGAGGTAGATGGGAAACCCATTTACCCTTCCTATCGACCTGTGCCCATCTATTTACTGCTCAATAAACCTTTAGGAGTTGTATCTACTTGTTTAGACCCGAACGGACGACCTTCCGTTTTGGATCTACTTCCCCGTAAAATGCGGGTGGGTGAAGGCATTCATCCGGTTGGGCGGTTGGATATAGATTCTACAGGAGCATTATTGCTGACCAACGATGGAGAATTAACATTTCGTTTAACTCATCCTCGTCATTTTATTCCTAAAACTTATCAAGTCTGGGTTGCTGGAAATCCACCGGATTCAGCATTACAGGCTTGGCGTCAGGGTGTCATGTTAGCAGGAAGAAAAACCCTCCCTGCTCAAGTCCGGTGTATCCAACAAATTCCAGGCCATAAGGCGTTATTAGAAGTGATTTTATACGAAGGTAGAAATCGGCAAATTCGCCGAGTGGCGGAGCAATTGGGCTATCCCGTTGTCAAACTACACCGGACTGCTATTGGTTCAATTCAACTCCACCCCCCTGAACAGCCTGCATTGCCTGAAGGTCAGTATCGTGCTCTGAGTGCATCTGAAATTGAGTTTTTACGAAATCCCACTTCCTCACCATTGGTTAGTGTGCCCATTCACCCTGTAGACAACAAGGAGTAAATGATTATGAAAACTGATTTATTTGTCTTACCGTTTAAAGTCACTAAAAATCCTCGCCAAACGTTTAATTCCTATGACTCTGAATTGGTTCAGAGATTATTAGAAATCGGAGAACAACTACGCGACACTCGTTTGGCTCATTCTTTATCTTTAGATATGGTGGCGGCTTACACCCGAATTCGTTCTCATTTATTACAATCTTTAGAAGAAGGTAGGATAGAGCAGCTACCCGAACCGGTTTATACTCAAGGTTTAATTCGTCGCTATGCTGATGCTTTGGGTTTGAATGGAGAAGAACTCGCGAACTTTTTCCTTCCTGAACCTCCGCAAATGGGAGTAAAATCTAAACTTAGTTTCTTAAGCCTGCCTCAATTAAGACCCACCCATCTTTACCTAACTTATATCCTCTTAATTATTTGTGCCATTAATGGGGTTTCCTATCTCAATAAAACCGCTAATTTTGCAGGTGTATCGGGTGAACAGACTGGCAAAAATCCAACGGAAACTAATCCTCAACTTCGTCAGGCAATGGTTCAAACTCCGACTCAACCCACCAGTCGTTTAGTATCTGCTTCTCCTTCTACAACAACCTCGACGGTAAAACCTGTTGAGAAAGTATCCGAAACAAAACCCTCTGTTACAGCGACAGATGAAAAGGCTGTAGAAGTCGGAATTGTTGTCAAAGATCAATCTTGGGTTTTGATTGAAGTTGATGGCAAAACGGAATTTGAAGGGATGTTAGAGGGGGGAACTCAACGGAGTTGGAAAGCCAAAGATAAAGTTGTTGTTGTAGCTGGAAACGCCGGAGGTGTTCTAGTTACGGTCAATAATGGAGAAGCTAAACGTCTCGGCGAACCCGGTCGTGTAGAAGAAGCCGTTTTCAAAGTCGAAGATTTATCTAAATCTTAAATCAGTAGAGACGCGCCATGGCGCGTCTCTACGCTAATTACTGATTCCGGGGTTGACGACCGTAGGTTTCCGTGAAAAATTTGAGGCGTTCTGCGATTTCTTCGGTTAACATTCCCGGTTGAAAACGCCACGCCCAGTTGCCTTCAGCTTCTCCTGGCATATTCATTTTAGCTTCACTACCTAAGCCTAGAATATCCTGAAGGGGGAAAATGGCTTGATTTGCCACACAGGACATGGCTAACCGAATTAAATCCCAATGAATGCCATAGTCGGAGGTACAGCCTAAATAGCGGGTAACTCTGGCTTGTTCCTGTAAGGTACGACGGTTAAACCAACCAACGGTTGTATCGTTATCATGGGTTCCGGTATAAACGACCCAATTCGCCGAACTGTAATTATAGGGTAAATAGGGATTATCTGGCCCGGAATCAAAGGCAAAATGTAGGATTTTCATTCCAGGGAAACCATATTTATCGCGCAATGCTTCGACTTCTGGGGTAATGATTCCTAAATCTTCCGCAATAATGGGTAATGTGCCTAATTTCTCATTTAATAAGCTGAAAAAGGCATCTCCAGGTGCCTCTATCCAGCGACCATTAATAGCAGTTGTTTCTCCTTGAGCTACCCCCCAATAGGATTCTAAACCGCGAAAATGATCAATCCGAATTAAATCTAAATAGCCTAATAAAGATTCAACTCGTTGTATCCACCAATGGAATCCTTCTTGTTGTAAACGTTCCCAATTATAAACGGGATTTCCCCACAATTGACCCGTCGCACTAAAATAATCCGGGGGTACACCTGCCATTAATGAGGCTTCTCCAGTTTCTCCATCTAAGGAAAAGATTTCAGGATGTGACCAAACATCGGCGCTATCATGGGCGACATAAATCGCTAAATCTCCAAATAGTTGTATGCCTTGTTCGTTCGCATACTGTTTGAGTTTTCCCCATTGTTTAAAGAATTGAAACTGGAGGAATTTATGATAATAAATGGGTTCAGCTAATTTTTCTCCCCATTTGTGTAAAGCTTCCTGTTTTCGTCGGGCAATATCTTCATCCCATTGATTCCAACTTTCCCCATTCAAGGCTTCTTTGAGAGCAATGAAAATTGCATAATCATCTAACCAATAGTTGCTGCGGGAACAAAAATGATTAAATTCTTTTTCTTGTTCAGAGGTGGCATTTTCTTTAAAAACTTTACAGGCTTTTTGAAACAGTTTATCTTTAAAGGGTTTAACCGCATCAAAATTAACAATATGGTGGGGAAATTTAGGGAGATTGGCTAAATCTTCGTCGGTTAATAATTCATCCTCTTTTAAGAGTTCTAAACTAATTAATAAGGGATTTCCAGCAAAAGCCGAATAGGATAAATAAGGAGAATTGCCAAATCCAGTGGGGCCAAGGGGTAACACTTGCCACAATTGTTGGGCACTATTTTTGAGAAAATCAATAAATTGATAGGCGACGGGGCCAATGTCTCCCACGCCAAAAGGGCTCGGTAAGGATGTTGGATGCAGCAAGATACCGCTAGAACGGGGAAATGCCATAAGAATTAAGGATAAAAGGTAATCGCAATGGGTAAGGGATCAAGTGAAGTTGCAGATGGAAAGCAAATCAACATCTGATATCCATCTTTTGATCTTACGACTAAGAGGAAGATCCTGTTCCATAAATTTTATCAAGGGGACGGAAAATTAACGAAAGGTGAGATTTTTTCTGACTTTAGGTAGAAATCTCCTCATTTTTATCTTTTTTGAAGATTTAATTCCGTTTACAGGGATTAATCCCCTCTACCGGATTCAAGATTTATCAGTGAATGACCTGAATCCGAGATTTCTGATTCAGTTGGGATTGTCCCAGCTTAATCCTAGAATAGGCTGTTTAAAAATCAGATTTTAAAGATATTTTTGTAATGATATGAAAATGAAAATATTATGAATTTATTATGATTCATTTATGAAAAAACAAAATTTCAATCGATAAAAATGCTTAAAAATCAATCCGTTTTATGGTAAAATAAAAAAATGGAAGTTTAATGCTCTGCTTTCATTAATTTTGTTTCATTCGATTGAAATCATGCTAACTGCTTTTACTGCCACTCTGTTACTGATTACTATTTCAGAACTTGGAGATAAAACATTTTTTATTGCGGTTATTTTATCATCAAAATATGATAGAAAAATCGTGTTTGCCGGGGTAGTCGCTGCATTAGCAACCATGACCGTTCTTTCCGTTGCTGTGGGACGAATCTTTTCGTTCTTACCGCCAATTTATATTCACTACGCCGAAATTATTTTGTTTGCCTTGTTCGGATTTAAACTTTTATATGATGCCAGTAAAATGGCTCCAGAAGCGGGTAGTAATGATGAACAAGAAGAAGCCTTAGAAGTCGTCAAAAAAGCGGATCAGAAGTTTGTTATTGGAAAAACTAAATGGGGAACTTTATTAGAATCTTTTATATTAACCTTTGCAGCCGAATGGGGCGATCGCACTCAAATTGCGACCATCGCCTTAGCCACTTTTCATAATCCCTATGGAGTGATCCTCGGCGGAATTGTTGGACATACAATTTGTGCGGCAATTGCAGTATTAGGGGGGAAATTAATCGCCGGAAGATTATCAGAACGCACCATTACAGCCATTGGCGGTTGTCTATTTCTGGTTTTCAGTGCGATCGCATTATTTGAAGGCGTCCGAAGCACTCCTGCTTAAGGAATGATTGAATGTACCCGCTTTTTGTTACAATCTGTAAACAAATGGTTAAGGAAAAGGGCAGTCTAACAGATGCGGGTTGCGATCGCAGGAGCAGGTTTAGCAGGCATGGCTACGGCAATAGACCTCGTAGATGCCGGACACGACGTTGAAATTTTTGAATCTCGTCCCTTTGTGGGGGGGAAAGTGAGCAGTTGGATAGACCCCGATGGCAACCATATTGAAATGGGGTTGCACGTCTTTTTCGGCTGCTACTATAACTTATTTGAACTGATGCGAAAGGTGGGGGCCATTGACAACCTCCGGTTAAAAGACCATACCCACATTTTTATTAACCGAGGGGGACAGACCGGAAGTTTAGACTTTCGCTTCATTACCGGGGCGCCCTTTAACGGGTTAAAAGCCTTTTTTACCACCTCCCAACTCTCAGTAATTGATAAACTGCAAAATGCTATTGCGTTAGGAACTAGCCCCATTGTTCGCGGGTTGGTAGACTTTGAAGGAGCGATGAAAATTATCCGCGAATTAGATCGGGTGAGTTTTGCCGACTGGTTTCGCAGTCATGGGGGTTCTGAAGGTAGTTTAAAACGGATGTGGAACCCCATTGCTTATGCGTTAGGATTTATCGATACCGAGAATATTTCTGCTCGGTGTATGTTAACAATTTTTCAATTTTTTGCCGCAAAAACAGAAGCCTCTGTGCTGCGAATGTTGGAAGGATCTCCGGCAGAATATTTGCATAAACCTATTGTCAATTATTTAGAACAACGGGGAGCAAAAATTCATACTCGCCGTCGAGTTCGAGAACTCCAATTTGAGGAAATTGACGGGAAAACCTATGTCACCGGAATGATAGTGGCAAAAGGGGAAACAGAAGAAACCATTATTGCAGATGCTTATGTTTGTGCCGGGGATGTTCCCGGTGTACAAAAAATGATTCCTCCTGCTTGGCGAAAATGGTCAGAATTTGACAAGATTTATAAATTAGAAGCCGTTCCTGTTGCCACTGTTCAACTGCGTTTTGATGGCTGGGTAACGGAATTAAATGATCCTGAAAAACGTCAACAACTGAAAGAAGCAGCAGGGATCGATAATTTATTATATACAGCCGATGCTGATTTCTCCTGTTTTTCCGATTTAGCTTTATCGAGTCCGGCGGATTATTATCGAGAAGGACAGGGATCTTTATTGCAGTTAGTATTAACTCCAGGTGATCCCTTTATTAAACAAAATAATGAAGAAATTGCCCAGCACGTTTTGAAACAAGTTCAGGATTTATTTCCCAGTTCCCGTGAACTAAATATGACTTGGTATAGTGTCGTTAAATTAGCTCAATCTCTCTATCGAGAAGGGCCGGGAATGGATGCCTATCGTCCGAGTCAAAAAACTCCCGTTGCTAATTTCTTTTTAGCGGGAAGTTACACACAACAGGATTATATTGATAGTATGGAAGGGGCAACGATTTCGGGACGACAAGCGGCTAAAGCGATATTAGAAAGTAGCTTTCCTCCTCTTAAACGTTCTCCTGCCGTTGTTTAAAAATTGATCAAGTTAAAGAAACCGGGTTTCTCATCGTTATCTCAGGTAAACTTAAGATTTCTGATTCAGAAACTTGGTTTCTATATTAAGTCTAAAGATAATTTTTACACCGATTCAATATTATGGCTGATTGGTTAGAACATAGTGTTCAAGTTGAAGTTCCTGTCCCCATTGATATCTCTTGGAATTTATGGTCAGATTTGGAACAAATGCCACGTTGGATGAAATGGATTGATTCAGTTACGATTTTAGAGGATAATCCTGATTTATCTCGCTGGAAATTAGCAACGGGTAATTTTGAATTTAGTTGGTTATCTCGAATTTTAAAACAAATTCCCAATCAAATTATTCAATGGGAATCAGTAGATGGTTTACCCAATCGAGGTGCAATTCGATTTTATGATCGACATGGGAGTAGTATTGTTAAATTGACGATTTCTTATGCGATACCCGGAATTTTGGGCCAACTCATGGATAATTTATTTTTGGGGGGTGTGGTAGAGTCTACCATTCAAAAGGATTTAGAACGGTTTCGAGATTATGCTATAGAATCCTATAGTGGTACTTTGAATTAATGTTGAAAGGAGGGAACAGGGAACAGGGAACAGGGAACAGGGAACAGGGAACAGATTTTAATTTTCTAGTTTTTTAATAAGATTAATAATCATTTTACTTTATAACTGTTAATAAAAGGTGTGTGTACTGTGATAGATCACCCTACGGGGGCAATATAGCAATCCCACATCGATTGTAATAATTTAAAACTGATATGAAACAGCCAGAAGTATTATCCCGGTTCCCGGTTCCCGGTTCCTTTTTGAACCCAAATTTTGGATACAAATCAAATAGGATTGCTATATGAATTTACCGTCGTTTTTGTGGCTGTGGAAAATAGCAGCTTGGTCAATGGGATGTTCGGTCTTCGCTTACTTCGTCTTAGCGATGACGGGGGGATGGATGCTGTATTCACGCCACAGTAAACAACCTCGACCCAAGGGACTGAGAACCCTCCATTATTTTGTGGGTGGGGGGATGGTGTGTTTAGTTTTGGCTTTACTGGCCATTGGTTTAGTCGGAACCCTAGGATATTATGGAAGTTTGGGCCATTCGATTCATTTAGCCGCTGGATTAATCGTAGTCAGTTTAGTGTTAGGATCAGCGTGGAGTGCCACCCAAATTAATCCTAAAAATCCTTGGGCGCGATCGCTTCATATTAGTTTGAATATCGGTTTATTTTTTGCCTTTACTGCGGTCTCTTTATCCGGGTGGGTGATTGTCCAGAAATATTTACCTTAATTTGATTCAGCTATTGTGTAACCTCATTGGATCTGGCTTCATTCCCTACACTCGATCTTAACTGTCAGTTTTGAGGTTAACGGTTTTACTCCTGACTGCTGTACAGAACCGGAACAGAGACAGTGATCCGACAGGTTTTAAGAGCATTTCTATCGACTCTAAAAGCCAAGATACAATAAAAGATAGAAATTCTATCCGTGGAACTCCCGTTAAACCCTTTAAACCGGTGTAACTGTTGATGTCCACATCTCCCTAGATCCAAAATCACTGTTTTTAGAGGATGGGTGCAAATACAACCTCGTTAATTGCTCAATAGCACGTCTAAGGTCACACCGCCATGAAATTGCGAAAGAAAACACTGCTCATTATAGGTGCAGCCCTGATTGGGTTAATCGTGGCTATGTATCTTACCGCATCGATGTTGCTGGTGCATGATTTCCGCCATCTGGAAAGTCGGTATGTCCGTCAAGATGTAGTGCGAGCTTTAAATGCGATTAATGATGACTTAGATAGTTTAGATATTATCGCCCAGGATCAAGCCAAATGGGATGATACCTATCGCTTTATTGATGCTCATAACGATCAATATGTGGTTTCTAACTTAGTGGATACCACCTTTACAGATCTGCGACTGAATTTATTTATTTTAATCAATCCTCAAGGAAAAATTGTTTTTAGTAAAGGATTTGATTTGCAACGCCACCAGGAAATACCGATTCCCCCTAGTCTATTTTCCTATCTTACCTTAAATAGCCCCCTTTTAGCTAGTCTCAAACCCTCAAATTTATCACCGATTGCGATTCAAGGCATTATTGTTTTACCCGAAATTCCCTTATTAGTAGTCGCCCGACCGATTTTAACCAGTACCGCATCGGGGCCAAGCCGAGGAGTATTAATTTTAGGTCGGTATTTAACCGGAACAGAAATTGAACGATTAGCTGATATTACTCAACTCTCCTTAACCGTTGAACCCATTACTCAGGGAATAGAAAATCATAATTTTTTATTGTTTCCTCAAACCCAACCTTATACGGAAGACATTATTGCGACCCAAGGCATTCACCTGGAATCTCTGAATACAGAAATAGCGATCGCATCGGTTCCCATTGCGGATTTATCGGGTCAACCGAAATTATTTTTACGGGTTAAAGTTCATCGTCCGATTTATCAACAAGGTCAAACAACCTTAGCTTATTTCACCTTGTTTTTATTTGTAGTTGGGTTAGTTTTTGGAGGGATCACCCTATTATTAATCGAAAAATTAGTGTTATCTCGACTAACTGATTTGAATACTGCGGTTAATGAAATTGGGGAAAGTGGGAATTTAGCCTTAAGAATTGATGTTAATGGACAGGATGAATTATCCAGTTTGGCGGAGGCGATTAATGGAATGTTACAAGCTTTAGCAGATGCTCAATCTCAAGGGCAGGAAAGTGAACAGCGCTATCGTCTCATGGCGGAAAACTCTACAGATATGATTACCCGCCATTCTCCAGAAGGAGTCTTTTTATATGCGTCTCCTGCTTGTCGCACGTTATTAGGATATGAACCGGAAGAATTAGTAGGAAAAGCCTTACCCTATTTCATCCATCCTGATGATTTAGATGTGATTATTAAAGCCTATCGAATTATTTTACAACAGAATGTTATCTACACGATAGAATATCGAATTTGTCATAAAAACGGCGATTATATTTGGTTTGAAACCACCAGTAGTGCCATTCGCAATTCCACCACAGGAAGCGTTCAGGAAATTATTGGGGTATCCCGCGATATTAGCGAACGTAAACAACGAGAACAACAACTTCAAGACAGTGAAGCCTCGATTCGATCCCTGTATCAAATTACGTCCTGTCAAGACTTAAATTTTGAAACACGACTGCAACAAATTTTAGAATTAGGCTGTACTAAATTTGGTTTAGAATATGGTATTTTATCCCAGGTAACACTTGACCCTTCTTCCTTCTCAGAACTGCCGGAAGCAAGAAACTATTTTTATCATATTATTGCCGTTGTTGCTCCCAATGAATCCATTCAAAAGGGACAGATTTATCAATTAGAAGATACCTTTTGTAAAATTACAATTCAATCGAAACAACCCCTTTATTTTGAATCCATTAAATTTTCCGGTTTATCTTTTTGTCCAGCTTATAAAAATTTCCCCATTGAAGCATATATGGGAACTCCGGTGATTGTTGAAGGAGAGGTTTATGGAACCCTCTGTTTTTGGAGTTCTCAACCTTTATCTGACCCTTTTCAAGCGGTGGATCGAGATTTATTAAAATTAATGGCTCAATGGATAGGGGGTGAAATTGAACGTCAAGAAACAGCAACGGCTTTAGCAAAAGCACGGGATCAAGCTTTAGCCGCAACCCGAGCAAAAAGTGAATTTTTAGCCACTATGAGTCATGAAATTCGGACTCCGATGAATGCTGTAATTGGGATGACCGGATTACTTTTGGATACCCCCTTAACCCCCATACAGCAAGATTTTGTAGAAACAATTCGCAGTAGTAGTGATGCGTTATTATGTTTAATTAATGATATTTTAGATTTTTCTAAAATTGAATCAGGAAAGTTAGATTTAGAAAATCATCCCTTTAATTTAAGAACTTGTATTGAAGAATCCCTAGATTTATTAGTAACCAAGGCGGCGAGTAAAAATCTCGATTTAGTTTATTTAATTGATCCGTGTACCCCTAATCAAATTATTGGGGATATGGCAAGATTACGCCAAATTTTAGTCAATCTTTTAAGTAATGCGGTGAAATTTACGGAGTCGGGAGAAGTAGTTGTGTCTGTCACCGCAGAAAAACTGGATGACTCCATCTCGGAAAAAGAAATTAACGCAGAACAATACCCCCATCAAGACAGTTCAATTCGTTATCCCCTTCCTTGTTCTTATTATGAAATTAAAGTGGCTGTTCAGGATACGGGAATTGGCATTTCTCCGACCGGAATGGAACGTCTATTTCAGTCCTTTAGTCAAGTAGATTCTTCAATTAATCGTCAATATGGGGGTACCGGTTTAGGATTAGCGATTAGTAAACGATTAGCTGAACTCATGGGGGGGCAAATGTGGGTCGAAAGTCAAGGCGCAACAGCCGGAGATCCCCCGGCTAATTTTAAACTGGAACAATCTTTAGATTCCTTTTGTTTATTAGAGGGAGAAGGTGGAGATGAGGAGGAAAATAAAACGGAAAAAATCAAAAAAACTCGTAAAGGTTCAACGTTCTATTTTACAGTTTTGGCTCAGTCCTGTTCTAATTTATCTTCTGAATGGTCAACGCTGCATGAATTAGCCGGAAAACGATTATTAATTGTAGATGATAACAGCAGTAGTCGCCAAATGTTAAAGTTACAAACCCAAGCTTGGGGAATGTCAAGCCAAACTGTTAAAAATGGAGCCAGAGCGTTGGAGTTTTTACAGCGCAAACAGTTTGATGTTGCCATTATTGAAATGCAAATGGCGGCTATGGATGGATTAACCTTAGCAAAACAAATTCGTCAATTACCCTCCTGTCAAAATTTACCCTTAATTTTATTAACATCTGTGGGAGGGAAAAACTTAGGGAAATCTAAATCCATTGAAATTGCGGCTTGTTTAAATAAACCGATTAAACAATCCCAACTTTACAACGTTTTAATTAATATTTTAGGAGGCGAACCTTTAGAGGTTCATGTCCAAAGTCAAACTTATTTACATAGTCGAAATCGAGGAACTTTGCGAGCATCCCAGGATATTCCGTTATTAGCCGAGAAGTTACCTTTACGAATTTTATTAGCTGAAGATCATCTGGTTAATCAAAAAGTTGCCTTACAAATTTTACAACGGATGGGATATCGGGCGGATGTCGCTGGAAACGGTTTTGAAGTCTTAGAGGCGTTACGTCGTCAACCTTATGATGTAATTTTGATGGATATGCAAATGCCGGAAATGGATGGGTTAGAAGCGTCCCGTCAGATTCAAAAATTATATGGAAATCCCCAAAAATCTCAAGTGATGCGACCTCGAATTATTGCGGTAACGGCAAATGCTATGGAAAGCGATCGCAATGAATGTATTAATGCAGGTATGGATGATTATATTAGTAAGCCAATTCGCATGGAACAGTTGATCCAAGTTTTAAGTAAATGTCAACCGCTTCAAGAACTTGCCGTTACCTTAGACTCAGAAATAACCAACTATAAAACATCAAATGGAGTTTTAAATTCCCCCTATCCTTTAACGCTCATCAGTCCCACCCCCCCCATTTTAGATAATAAAGTGTTACAGGGTTTAAGGGAAGTAGAAGCTTTAGAAGAAGTGATTGAGATTTACTTTGATACGGCCCCGGAATTGTTAGAAGCGATCGCCGTTGCAATTGCTAATCTGGATGCTCAGGAATTACAACCAGCGGCTCATTCTTTAAAATCGATTAGTGGGACTCTCGGTGCTTTCAACTTATCAGAACAATGTCAAAAATTAGAACTCCTCGCTCGTCACTGTAATCAAGCTCAAAATCTCTTACCCCAAAGTGAAAGTGAAACAATTTATGCCCAAATTGGAATCGAGTTTGAGAAAGTCAAAATTGCCTTACAAGAGCAATTAAGCCGGAATCTATAAACGACCCACACTTGTGTTTGAGCAAAAGTGCAGGTTTCAGTACGTTAGCCTAGAGTGCTATAACAAGCCCATTGGGAAAAGGCTTTAAATTCCAGCACCATCTAAAAACTCTTGAATAGTTCGATTTTTAAGGCGACAATGGGTTGCAGCCAAAACCGAATATTCTCCATCAATATCAGTTGTCTGTTCTCCAAACATGAACCGATTTGAATCAGGGGAGTATTCTAATTTGAGAGCCGCTTCTAGTTGATTAGGATCAGCAGAAGATTGTTGTTGCAGTGTTTGTACTTGCTGTTCTAATAGTTCAATCCGATCTACTAACATCCGAATCACCTGCGCTTCTGAGTCAGGAAGACTGCCATGTTCAAGCGGTTCGATCCGAACCCCAGAGCGATAGACAACGCGACCGGGAACACCCACAACGGTACAATTAGAAGGAACATCCCGCAGTACCACCGATCCCGCCCCAATCCGAACATTGTTACCCAGTTGGATATTGCCTAAAACTTTGGCTCCGGCTCCAACGACAACATTTTCTCCCAGGGTAGGATGACGTTTCCCACTTTCCTTTCCGGTTCCCCCTAAAGTTACTCCTTGATAAATTAGGCAGAAATCTCCTAAAATAGCCGTCTCACCAATTACAACCCCCATGCCATGATCAATGAAGACCCCTTTACCAATCACAGCACCGGGATGAATTTCAATTCCCGTCAAAAACCGAGCGATGTGGGAAATCAGACGAGGAATAAAGGGCAGTCCCAAAACATAAAACCCATGGGCGAGACGGTGGAATACCAAAGCCTGAAGACCTGGATAGCAAAATAGGACTTCTAACCAATTCCGAGCGGCAGGATCACGCTCAAAGATAATACGAAAGTCATCTTGAAGGGTCTTGAGCATCGATTAATAACCCATTTTTATTATACAAACCACTTTTCCCCTTGTGAACTCCCCAAACTTCCGCTATACGGTTGCTGATGGGCTTCCCCCTTCAGTCGGAAATACCTTAAAAACTCCGTAGTTTTTTTGGACTTACATTCCCTCCCAGGGCAGGAACCCCGGTTCCCAAGATCCAAAAACTTTATCTTTCAACCTCTACCGATTAGCTTGGATGATCGCTTATGGTATTGAAGTTCAAGACATCAAACCTAATTATATCAGATTTTGTATCGACTCACGGGCAATTCCCGGTTTTGAAATTCGGCTTTCCGGGTTGAGTTCACTGATTATTCCTTTTTTCCCTGACCATTATGCTGTTATTCTTCATGAGTGTGATCATCTGGGCAGTGCTATCGATCACTCAGGGGGTTGTTTTATTTCCCCTTGATGTAATCGGTAGTCTACACTTGCCCCATTGGATAAGTTTAGTCGTAATATTAGTCGTACTATCTTGGTGCTTGGGTAACTAATCCGGTGGGGTTTGAAGGGGGTATGGGGTGCGTAAGCTCCGCGCAGCAACCCTTCGTCAACAGCCAACAGCCAACAGTCTATACCATAGTAAATTTGGGGATATGGAGAGCAATTATTCTTGGGGTACGGATGTTCATCAAACCGCAATTCCTTTGCGAAATCATCAAAGACGACAGATTCGTCCTTTATATCGTGCAGTGTTATTGATGGTATTAGCAACCCTGGCAATGGGTGTGCATTCTTTTCGTCTGGTGCAATTGCAACTCATAGATGGCCAGAAAAACCGAGAACGAGCCGAAGAAAACCGGATTCGGTTAATACCCATTCCTTCTAATCGGGGTTATATCTTAGATCGCAACAATAAACCCTTAGCGGCGAATCATTTAACTCGTGCCTTATACGTTTGGCCAAAGGAACAAACCCCTGAGCAATGGTCACAAATTGCCACAATGCTCAGTCCCGTCCTGAACATGACCCCGGAAAATATTTTAGCCTCCATTCAAAAAGTCGGGTATCAGTCCCCTACGGCCGTCAGAATTACTCAGTTTCTAACGCCAGAGGCCTTTGTTTGGTTAGGAGAAAAATCGGCCGAGTTACCCGGATTGGAAGTCCGAACGGAATCTAACCGTTATTATCCTCAAGGAAGTTTAGCTTCACAGGTCTTGGGCTATATTGGTGAAGCCACGGCGGAGGAGTTGAAAAAACACCCACAATGGCCGATGGGGATGATTGTCGGACAGTTGGGGATTGAAGCCAGAGCCAATGAAGCCCTCTCTGGGGTCTGGGGTTCTCGCTTAATTGAAGTGAATAGTTTGAACCAAGAATTGCGAGAATTAGGTCAACGTCCCTCTAAAGGGGGAAAAAATGTTAAATTAACCCTCGATTTAGACTTACAAAAAACAGCAGAAGCAGCCCTCGGAGATCAACGGGGGGCCGCCGTTGCCTTAAATGCCAAAACGGGAGAAATTTTGGTGATGGCTAGTAGCCCCCGATTTGATCCCAATATATTTACAAAACCCATTAGCCAAAAACAATGGGAAGAACTACAAAACCAGGATGATCCCTTTTTAAATCGAGCGCTACAAGGCTATCCACCGGGGAGTACCTTTAAAATTGTGTCCTCGGCGGCAGGGATGGGTTCGGGTAAATTTAGTCCTGATTCGATGCAGGAGACCTATGGTTCGATTACGGTTGGGGGGATTACCTTTAACGAACATAGTGGAGGTTATGGGGTGATTGGATTTCGAGATGCCCTAGCCTTCAGTAGTAACACCTTCTATTATCAACTGGGGATGGCTGTTGGCCCGGAAGCCATTGCCGAATGGGGTAAACGGTTGGGCATTGGAAATACCAGTTTAGACCTTTTAGGATTACAAGAAGGGTCAGAAGGATTTATTCCCACCCCGGAGAATAAGGAAAAAACCTATGGCGAACCTTGGTATTTAGGGGATACCGTTACGATGTCCATTGGTCAAGGTGCTGTGTTAGCAACACCATTAGAGTTAGCCGTCATGGTGGCTTCCATTGCCAATGGGGGATATCGGGTGAAACCCCATTTGTTACAGGATTTAACCCATACGGCACAAACAAAACCGGAGCCTACTGGGATGAAGCCAGAAGCCGTTCAGGTGATCAAAGAAGGCTTGATTTCTGTAGTTGAGTATGGGACAGCCACAGTGATGAATGATGGGTCTATTCCTTTAACGGGGGGTAAAACTGGAACTTCAGAAGTGTTAGGACAAACCTCTCACTCTCTGTATGTGGGTTTTGGGCCAGCCAGCAAACCAGAAATTGCGATCGCAGTTGTGGTTGAAAATGGAGGTTATGGGTCTAAATCCGCTGCCCCTGTTGCTAAAGCTATTTTCCAAACTTATTTTAATAAAAGCAAACCCGTTTCAGAAGCCGTTAACGCCCAAAATACCGAGGAACCCCCAACTCCATAACAAAGCATTGACCGTTGGCTGTTAACGATTGACCCAGGAACACCGAATCAGAAGTCAATGATTTTCCCTCCCCCGTCTCCTTATCCCCCCGTCCCCCTGTCCCCCGTCCCCTGCTCCTATTTCTTCATCCGATGAGGAGAACGATAGAAGGGACGTTTGACAACAACGGCGGGGTAGGTTTTACCCCGAATTTCCACGTCTAAGGATTGACCGATTTTGGATAATGGGGTAGGAACATAAGCCATTGAAATGGCTTTTCCCAAAGTTGGGGATAAGGTTCCACTGGTAATTTCTCCGACTTTTTCTCCATTGAATAAAACTGGATATCCGTGACGGGCAATATGTCGTCCTTGCATTTCTAACCCGACTAATTTTTGCTTGACTCCGGCTGTTTTTTGTTGTTCTAATGCTCGACGACCAATAAATTTTCCTTTTGTTTCCCAATGAATAATCCAGCCTAAACCTGCTTCTAATGGGGTTGTAGTTAAATCAATATCTTGCCCATATAAAGCCATTGCAGCTTCTAAACGCAGGGTATCTCTTGCTCCTAAACCGCAAGGCATTACACCTGCTGTGGCTAAATTTTGCCATAATTCCACACCAATAGCCGGATCAACCATAATTTCAAATCCATCTTCTCCGGTGTATCCTGTGCGGGCAATAAAAGCAGGTTGTCCTAAGATTGTTGTACTAATATGACCAAAAAATTTAACGTCAGAAAGATTATGGTTAACGAAGGGTTGTAATACTGCTTCTGCTTGTGGCCCCTGAATTGCTAATAAAACTTGATCTCTGGATAAATCCTCTAATGTTACCCCGTGATCCTCAATATGAGCACTAATCCAAGCTTTATCCCGTGAGCGAGTTGCTGCATTCACAATCATTAACCCTTGAGGGACATTGGTGATCGGATCGATGCCTTGGTTATAAAAAATAATATCGTCTAATATTCCTCCCTGAACATTTAACAAAGCGCTATATTGGGCTTCACCCGGTTGTAAACGGCTTAAATCTGATGGCACAAGGGACTGTAAGGCTTCAATCAAATGTTCTCCTCGCAGAATAAATTTACCCATGTGGGAAATATCGAACATTCCTACAGTTTGTCGGACGGCTTCATGTTCTCGGTTAATTCCTGTAAACTGAACCGCCATTTCCCAACCGGCGAAAGGCACCATACGGCCATTGAGTTCAACTGAGACGTTATACAGGGGAGTACGAGAAAGGGTCATTGTCATATAGGGTATTGACTGTTAGCTGTTGAGTGTTGACTGAAGATGGGGTTTGAGGTCAATCGTTGAATTACTCCTGTCTGATCATAATACGGTTAAAACCGATTGTTGAATAACCGGATGTCAACGGTCAACACTTCGATACTTCAGCAAGCTCAGTGCAAAGCGGTCAACCTTCAGCAACTGATATTAGAATAGTTAGAACCGCTCTTATGTCGTTTTACGGGACTTATTCATGTCAGTATTGGCAGCGATCGCAGTTCTTGCAGTGTTAATTGTCGTTCATGAATTGGGGCATTTTTTAGCCGCTCGTTTCCAAAATATTCATGTTAATCGGTTTTCCATTGGTTTTGGCCCGATATTGTGGAAATATCAAGGCCCCGAAACCGAGTACGCTATTCGAGGTCTTCCCTTAGGAGGATATGTAGGATTTCCTGATGAAGATCCTGAGAGTACCATTCCTAAAGATGACCCCAATTTATTGAGTAATCGTCCCGTTTTAGATCGGGCAATTGTGATTAGTGCGGGGGTGATTGCTAATTTAATTTTTGCTTATTTTCTATTAGTGACTCAAATTGGGATTATTGGGGTTCCGAGTTTTAATTATGAACCGGGTGTGAAAGTTGCCGAAGTCGCTCAAGATGTCAACTCTGCGGCTAACCGAGCCGGAATTGAATCAAAAGATATTATTTTGGCTGTAGACGGTCAGGATTTAGGGGCTTCGGAAACTTCCATTAAAACCTTAATTAATGTGATTCAAAATAATCCGAATCAACCCTTATCTATGGAGATTAAACGACAGGATCAAATTGTATCTGTCAAAGTCGTTCCTGAACCGGGAAATGATGGGAAAGGTCGCATTGGAGTCCAGTTAACGTCTAATGGAACTGTCGTTCGTCATCGGGCTGCAAACCCTATTCAAGCGTTTATCGAAGGAGCAACGGAATTTCAACGGATTATTAATTTAACCGTATCCGGTTTTGGTCAACTGATTAGTAACTTTAGTGAAACCGCAGAACAGTTATCTGGCCCTGTAGGAATTGTGGCAATTGGGGCGGATATTGCCCGTTCAGATGCGGGAAATTTGTTTCAATTTGCAGCGTTAATTAGTATTAACTTAGCGTTCATTAATATTCTCCCCCTTCCGGCTTTAGATGGGGGTCAATTAGCCTTTTTATTAATTGAAGCGTTGCGCGGGAAACCCTTACCCGATAAAGTCCAAGAAAGTGTGATGCAAACGGGGTTAATGCTGTTGTTGGGATTAGGGGTTTTCTTGATTATTCGAGATACCGTTAATTTAGCCGATTTAAGTTGGGTGCGATCGCTCTTTCCCCAGTAAACAATCAACATGGTAACTCAGAAAAAGCGGGGAACAAAACAACGGGCTTTAGAAATTTTATTGCGACTCAAACGCCTCTATCCTGATGCAACTTGTAGTTTAAATTATCAAACTCCAGTGCAATTATTAGTGGCAACAATTCTATCAGCCCAATGTACAGATGAACGAGTCAATCAAGTGACTCCAGCTTTATTTGCTCGATTTCCTGACGCCGAAAGTTTAGGGAAAGCCGACCTGACAGAACTGGAAACCTTAGTCCGGTCAACGGGGTTCTATCGCAATAAAGCTCGCCATATTAAAGCAGCCTGTCAACTGATAGCCGAAAAATACGGGGGACAACCTCCAAAACTGATGGAACAGTTGTTAGAACTCCCTGGAGTGGCTCGAAAAACGGCTAATGTGGTGTTAGCCCATGGCTATGGGATTAATATGGGGGTCACGGTGGATACCCATGTCAAACGCCTAAGTCAACGGTTAGGACTGACAACCCATACTGACCCCATTCGGATAGAACGGGATTTGATGGAGTTGATTTCCCAAGAAGACTGGGAAAATTGGTCAATTCGCTTAATTTATCACGGTCGCGCTATCTGTACAGCGAGGAGTCCAGCGTGTTATAATTGTAAATTGTCTGATTTATGCCCATCTGTTCAAGGGGCAACCGTCCCCAACGCAGAAAAACGTCTAGGCTAAAGCATAAATAATCATTTAGGAGGAAGACAGCCTTAATATGGCTAAGAAAAGCATGATTGAGCGCGATAAAAAGCGCAAAAAATTAGTAGAGAAATATGCTGAAAAACGCGCTGAACTAAAAGAACAGTTTGAGCAAGCAGAATCTCAACTGGAAAAAATGGAAATTCACCGCAAAATTCAACAATTACCTCGCAATAGTTCTAAAACCCGGGTGCGTAACCGTTGCTGGTTAACCGGACGTCCTAGAGGCTATTATCGGGATTTTGGATTATCTCGCAACGTCATCCGCGAAATGGCGCACCAAGGGTTATTACCGGGCGTTGTCAAGTCCAGTTGGTAACAGACTATTCCTCATCCGTTTTTGGGGCGGGGTCTTCTCGCCCTGATAACGGTTGGTGTACGAATCGTTCCCGTCCACAGCAGCGCTCAATTCCTAAACTATCTAATAACAAATCACTAACGGCATTAGCAATCGCAAATTCCCCAAAAAAGCTTTTTGAAAAATCAAAGGATTCCATTTCGGTAACAATCGCAATGACTAAAGAACCGACATCATTTTCCCCTTCCATGCGTTGACGCATATAAATTTTAGCGGCGCGTTCTGCTATGGTTTCATTGACAGCTTCGGGGATAAATTGTTCATCTAACCAAGTGTGTAAGGTTTGTTTTAACCATTCTCCTTCCTGTTGCAGATTTTCACTAGGGGGTAAGGTAATGGGGGTAATCGGTTCATTCATATAGGCTTGAAAGTTGATAGTTGACAGTTGACGATAAAATTGAAGGATTCTAGTCTTGAACCAGGGTGATAATAGGAGAGTCTTTTCCGGTGTATTCTTCAGAAATTTTAGTTTTAACTAATTCAGCAAATAGTCGATTAATGGCAGACTCTATAGAATTCGCTTCTCGTTTAAAACAAACTTGAAAGCTTTTAGCTTTATCATAAGTTCTCGTTTCTTTTCTATAGGTTTTTTGAGTTTTGGCTTCGACAAAGACGGACGGATTCGGACGTTTATACCAATATAATTGATAAGAATAGGTGGAATCATTTCCTTTAAATTTAAGAATATCTTCCCCATGTCCGGGAATACTGAGATAGTAAAATTCCCCCCGTTGATAGACTTGCAGATAACCCCAAGTTTTCTCGGTTTTGTTGAGGAGTTTCGTTAAGGTACTTTCCAACATAAAGGATGAATTAAGATTTAGCATAGATGAGGTAATAGCCGTTAATATCGTATTCAAATCATAGCAAAGTTTGTCACCTATGCAATATGATGTTAGCGCCATTATCCAAGGGTATGCACAAGGATACTTTTTGATGGCAAATGACGGGGAAGATAGCCTGGGATGGTATTCTAGTCGAGAACGGGCGCTGATTCCCCTGAATGAACAATTTCGTTATCCGCGTTCTTTGCAACGGGTTTTGAATCAAAATCGGTTTACGGTTGCGATTAATCAAGATTTTAACGCTGTTGTGGAAGGGTGCGCTAATCGGGAAGAAACGTGGATATCCTCGGAATTAAAGCAAATTTATCACGCCTTAAATAAAGCCGGATTTGCCTATAGTTTTGAAACGTGGAAAGAAGGTGAGTTAGCCGGAGGAATATTAGGTATTGTGATTGGGGGAGCGTTTATTGGAGAATCGATGTTTTTTAATATTCCTGATGGTTCTAAGGTGGCAATGGTTAAATTAGTAGAACGATTAATTGAAAGAAAATTTATTCTCTTTGATGCTCAAATGAATAATCCCCATTTAGAACGATTTGGCTCTTATATTATTAAAAATCAAGATTATAAAAAACTTCTCAAAAAAGCCATTATTCAACCTTGTTCTTTTTAGGCTCAGTTGATATGCTAATCGTTTTAGCCGTTGTCCTAGCAATCTGTACTGAGGTCGTAATCATTTAAAACCTCTGCTGAAACTGGCAAAAGTATGAATCCGCTTCCTGGATAGGGAGAATGTTAAGGAAGATACCCAGGAAATAATATGATTATTTTAGATAATTCATGGGTGTGTGTCGTCATAGCGTCGTTTGAATCCAATTTTTTTACGGATAGGAGGCAAAGTCCCAAGAATGTAAAACTGTGAAGATCTAGCTATAAAGGGTTGAGAGTTGTCTAATCAGAGGAGAAGGAAGGCACTTTGGTTTTATCACGGGCGAAACAGTTTTGGAATTTTGGACAAACGGTATTAGGGATTATTTTTCGTCATCCCGTCCCTGGAACCAGTATTATTCCCATTCTGCCTAATGGCCAAATTGTATTGGTGCGACGTCGAGATAATGGCAAATGGGCTTTACCGGGAGGCATGGTAGACTGGGGCGAAGAAATCTCAACTACAATTCAACGGGAATTGGCTGAAGAAACTGGGTTAGAATTAGTGAAAATTCGACGTTTAGTGGGTGTATATTCGTCGCCAGATCGAGATCCTCGAATTCATTCTATCTGTGTGGTTGTGGAAGCGGATGTTCAAGGAAACTGTCAAGTTCAGGACATCCATGAAATTACGGAGGTTAAAGCCTTTGATGTCACATCCCTCCCCACGGATTTCAGTCATGACTGTGAACGTCATCTTCAGGACTATTTAAACGGTCTGACGACGTTAGCTTAAGGTTTGTCCACTGTATTAATAATTAGGATGTATCAATTATTCCATCATTTCCGGGTTCAAATTCCCCAAGGCCAGATTTTTTGGCGTGAAGCAGGCTATGGCCCTACGATTATTTTTCTGCATGGGTCTTGGGCTGATAGTAGTCAATGGATTCCGTTAATGCAGCATTTAAGTGTTGAATATCATTGTGTTGCACCGGATGTTTTGGGATGCGGAGAATCTCGATCTTTTACGAAAATTCACCCTTCTATTAGTTTGGAAGTGGAGTGTTTAGCCGAACAAATTAAATCCCTGAAACTGAAGGAATTTTGTTTAGTGGGTCACGGTTTGGGCGGATGGATTGCCACTCGTTATGCTTTAGAATATCCCGATGCTGTCAAAGGCTTAGTGGTGATTGCCCCGGAGGGAGTGGAATTTCCCAACTATAAAAAAGAATGGGGACGAATCCGACAATTAGCGGCTAATTTTTCCCCCTTGGTTTGGTTTTTAAAACTGATTTATCCCTTAGCGTGTCTATTTGGAAAAGGAAAAAAAATTAAGGCTGAGTTAAACCAACGCCAGATGATGTTGCAGTGGCCCGTTGCGAATAAATTGTTATATCAGCGTCGGTGGGCGGAAATTCACGGGGAAATGCTGAATCAACGTCTCCATGAGTTAAGGTTGCCGACTTTGGTTTTACAAGGAAATGAAGATACTGCCATTGCTGATCAACACAGTAAAACCTATTCCGAAATTACACCGATGGCTCAATGTCAAATTATTGAGGGCGGACAACCGAATTTACCCGTACAAATGCCAGAAGTGATTGCTCAATCGATTAGAACGTTTATTACCACCCATGTTCAGTTTTCAGAGCCGCCATCCCCCGAAATATTAGATGAGGATCAACCAAAAGATGAGTCTTCCTATCAGGAAACTGCTTGGTAAAGTAACGGTGTAATAGGGTGCGATCCCCTCCTGTGAGAATAACAACACTATTAGGATATTCTGTTTGCCATGCTTTGATAAAATCGTGCATTCCCGCCAATAGCGTATAAATAATTCCACTCTGAATGGCTTCTGGGGTGTCGGTTGCCCAGCGTTGGGGTAGATTTTGGGAAAATTCAATCGTTGGTAACGTGGCCGTTCTTTGGGCTAAGGAAGATTGTTGCAGACCTAAACCGGGCAAAATCGCGCCGCCGACTAACCGTTGCTGGGCATCTGCTCCGGTTAAAGTCAGGGCTGTTCCGGCATCAATCACTAAAATTGGCCATCCATAGCAGGTTCCGCCTCCGAAAACGGCTAAGGCTCGATCAATGCCTAAAGTTGAATACATCTCCTTCAGGGGAACGTCTGCCAAGGTTAACGCTCGCACCTGGGGGGATGTTGCCCCATATTCAGTTGGTTCGGAAACCACAGAGGCCACCAGTAAGGGCAGATTGTCTGTGAAGGTTGGGGGTTGCTCCGTATTTTCCTGATCCCAAGCTTCTAATACGGTTGTACCCGCTAGTTTAGCCCAATGTCGGCGGGAATTTCCCAGCATTAATCCAAACCAAGGCTGTTCACTGACTATCGAGGATGAAGAGAATTGACGCATCTATCTTAAGAAATAGTTTTTTTTTATGTAACAATATCTTAAGATATCTTTACAGAACCTTTGGGGTTGAGGGTGCATCTTCAAACCTGATCTGTTTCCGGTGAAGACGAAAATCTGATGATCGCCCGGATGATTAATCTCTTAATATCAACCCCTTTAACCTGATATTTTTTCTTCATTTTAACTTAAAAAATTGGAAATCAAAGTTTAATTTTTATGGGGTACATTCCTATGTCTATACTTCATTTAGATGCTCCTTACTGTTCATGGCCCAAAAACTCTATGTTCAGCTATTGTGAATCTGAAAAACTTGCTTCGATTGCCTTATCGCAAGACGATATAGATCAACATCAGATTCAATTTTATGATCTACTTAATCAGATTAATAAAGAAATTATTAGTACCTTAGATTTAGATAAAGTTTTAAGTTCTGCCTGTCAACAACTGGGTCAAATTATAAAATGTAGTCGGGTGAGTGTTTTAGTCAAAGAATCTAACTCTGAGCAGGAATTTATGACGCGAGGTGAATATAATTCGGGGGAATATTCGAGTCAACTGGGAATTAAACTCAGCGTCAATGATAATCGGCATTTACAGGTTTTATTGTCTCAATTGCAACCTTTGGCGGTGACAAAATTTCAAGACTTTCCGGGTTTAGGAGAAACAACAAAAGCTTTAATTGATCAGTTAGAAATTCAATCCATGTTAGCCATTGCTGTTCGTTATCAAGGGGAAGTTCAAGGGATTATTGGACTTCAGCAATGTGATCGAGAACGGGAATGGCAAGATTGGGAAATTCAACTGTTAGATGGAATTGCATCTCCTTTAGCGATCGCCATTCATCATGCTCAATTATATCAAGAAACTCGCTGTAAAGCGGAACAAGAAGCGTTATTACGGTTAGTGATTAATCAAATTCGCAGTAGTTTAGAATTAAATACCATTTTAAAAACGGCTGTTCAAGGGGTTCGGCAGGTTTTGAATACAGATCGAGTCGTAATTTATCAGTTTATAGACGGTTGGCAAGGAGAAATTAAAGTTGAGGATTATCGAGTGCCTTGGCCGTCAATTTTTGGGGATAAAATCACAGATAATTGTTTTCCTGAACAACATGGAAACCTCTATAAAAATGGACGAGTTCGGGCAATTAATGATATTCATCAATCGGATTTAGATCCCTGTCATGTAAATTTTTTAGCTGCGTTACAAGTCCGAGCGAATTTAGTTGTCCCGATATTAATGGGAGGAGAAACTGAACAAAATCAATCTAATAATCAACTTTGGGGATTATTAATTGCTCATGAATGTAGTCATCCTCGGTATTGGAAATCCTGGGAAATTGAAGGATTACAACAACTTGCAGATCAATTAGCAATTGCTATTAAACAAGCACAACTGTATACCAAAGTTCAAGAAACCGCTTGGCAATATAAACTTCAAACTCAACAGTTACAAGCGACCTTAGAAGAACTCAAAAATGCCCAGATGCAACTGATTCAAAGTGAAAAGCTATCAAGTTTAGGTCAAATGGTAGCGGGAGTTGCCCATGAAATTAATAATCCTAATAACTTTATTTATGCTAATATTTCCCATGCCAGAGGGTATGTTGATAATTTGGTAAATGCTTTAAATCAATGTCGAGAATTTAGTCCTGAAATGGCAGAGTTTTTCAGTCAAATTAGTGAAGAAATCGAATTAGATTTTATTCGAGAAGACTTTCCCCATTTAATTGATTCTATGGAACAAGGCAGTGTGCGAATTCGCTCCATTGTTAATCGTTTAAAAGATTTTGCCCATTTGGATGAATCGGAATGGAAATTTGTTGATTTAACAGAAGGGTTAGAAACCAGTCTAAGTTTATTAGAACATAAAATGAATCAAATTAGTGTCCAGAAACACTACGAAAAAATTCCTAAAATCAATTGTTTTGCGGGTCAAATTAATCAAGTGTTTTTTCAAATTTTAAATAATGCCATTTATGCCGTTAAAGAGCGAGGGAAAGATGGAAAAATTACGATTAAAATTGCTAATAAAAACTCCGATTTTATCCAAATTATTATTCAGGATAATGGCTTAGGAATTCCCGATGACATTAAATCTCGAATTTTTGATCCCTTTTTTACAACAAAACCTGTAGGTCAAGGGACAGGAATGGGACTCGCTATCTGCTATCAAGTGATTGTTAAAGGTCATGGCGGGAAGTTGGAATTTAAGAGTCAGGAAGGACAAGGAACAGAATTTATCATTGAGATTCCTTGCCAATAACATGATATTATCAGGGCAATTTCCCTTGAGGGCTAACCATGAACCCTTTTAATCATTCTATCAGGCATCTATCTGGGAACTTAAGATTACGAACAGTTTTAATTATTCCGTTTCTGCTTCAAATGATTGTTGCTGTTGGATTAACGGGGTATTTATCCTATCGGAATGGACAAAAAGCAATTAATGATTTAGTCACGCAGTTACAACAAGAAATTGCAAATCGGATTCAAGAACGTTTGGATAATTATTTAGCTAAACCTTATTTTTTAAATCAAATTAATGTAGAAGCGGTGCAACTGGGAATTTTAAATATAAACAACTCCCAACTTTTAGAGCAACGATTTTTTAAACAAATTCAATTATTAAAATCTATTCAAGGGATTTATTTTGCTAATCCTCAAGGAGAAATTGTTTTAGTTAATCACAATTCTTCTCAAGGATTTCTTGCCTTAATTAGTGAAAATTTTCCCAAACGAGCTATTTATCAATTAGATGAAAATGGAAATCGAACTCAACGGATTGCTACTGATCTTTATGATGCTAAAACTCGACCTTGGTATCAACAAGCGATGCAAGCGAACCAAACAAAATGGAGTGGTGTTTATACCTTTTCCAGAGGGGATGTAGGAATTACTTTGGCTACCCCTATTTATGATCAAACGGGTGATTTTAAAGGATTAATGGCGGTTGATTTACTATTAGAATTAATCAGCGATTTTTTACATAATATTAAAATTAGTCCTACTGCTCAGACTTTTATTGTAGATGATTCAGGACAATTAGTAGCCACTTCTACGGAAGAAAAACCCTATATTAAATCGGAAGAAAATCAAATCGCAAAACCCTTAAAAGCGATTGAAAGTTCTAATGGTTTAACTCAATCAACGGTGAAATATTTAATTCAAAATTTTCATCAATTTAACCAAATTCAAACATTACAACAATTAGAATTTACTTGGAATGGACAAAAACATTTTCTACAAGTTCTTCCCTACAAAGATCAGTATGGTTTAAACTGGTTCGTTGTTGTGGTGATTCCTGAATCGGATTTTATGGAACATATCCATGAGAATAACCGTATTACTATTTTATTATGTTTAGGAGCGTTAGGACTGGCTATTATTTTAGGAATTATTACCAGTCGTTGGGTGAGTCAACCTATTTTTGAACTCAGTCAAGCGGCGGATGGGTTATCTAAAGGAAATTGGGGAACACCTGTTCAGCATAAACCCATTTATGAATTAAGACGGTTAGCACAAGCGTTTAATCAAATGCGAATTCAGTTAAAACAATCTTATCATAAATTAGAAGAATATTCAAAAAGTTTAGAGCAGAAAGTTGCGGAACGAACCCATGAATTAGAAGAAGCGAAACAAGCCGCAGATGCAGCTAATCGTGCTAAAAGTACCTTTTTAGCGAATATGAGTCATGAGTTAAGAACGCCATTAAATGCTATTTTAGGGTTTAGTCAATTGATGTCGCGTAACCCCACTTTTTCCCAAGGTTCTCAAGAGTTAAAGATTATTAATCGCAGTGGTGAACATTTATTAGAACTGATTAACGATATTTTAGATTTATCCAAAATAGAAGCGGGAAAAACTATATTAACTGAACAAAGTTTTGATCTTTATCAATTCTTGGATACCTTAGAAGGAATGTTAAAAATTAGAGCGACTTCTCAGGGACTTCAGTTTATCGTTCAATATGGCGAGGAGGTTCCTCGATATATTATTAGTGATGAGAAGAAATTACGTCAAGTGTTAATTAATTTATTGGGGAATGCGATTAAATTTACAGAAAAAGGTCAAGTCATATTGCGGGTGAAACCTTTACCCTTTCAGGAACATTTACCTGGAGAAAACAGCAACAATAAACTGTATCTAAGTTTTGAAGTAGAAGATACTGGAATGGGAATTAAACCCGAAGAGCTTCAGGATTTATTTGATGCTTTTGTGCAAACGGAATCAGGCCAAAAATCCCAACAAGGCACAGGGTTAGGGTTGGCAATTAGTCGAAAGTTTGTGCAGATGATGGGAGGAGATATTACCGTTAGTAGTCAATTTGGGGTAGGGAGTATTTTTCAATTTACAATATTAACAACTCAGGCAGAATTTTCTGAAAGTTCACACCAGCACACTCTAGGGAAAGTTATCGGTTTATTACCGAATCAACCTGACTATAAAATATTAGTTGTTGATGAAGTTGTTGAAAATCGGTTATTAGTCAAACGGTTATTAAATTCCGTTGGATTTGAAGTTTTTGAAGCTGGAAATGGGTTAGAAGCGATTCAAGTTTGGGAACAATATCAACCACAGTTAATTTGGATGGATATGCGAATGCCTGTAATGGATGGATATACAGCAACTCGTCAGATTAAACAAAGACACCAAGGAAAAAATACGGTGATTATTGCTTTAACTGCGAGTGCGTTACAAGATGAAGAACATATTATTTTGGAAGCCGGATGTGATGATATTGTCAGAAAACCTTTTCAAGAGGCGGAATTGTTTGATAAAATGGCTCAATATTTGGGAATTCAATATATCTATGAAAACGAAAGTCCCCAGGATTCCCCATCACTCAACTCAATTCAATCCTTAACGCCAGAAATCTTTCAGAAAATGCCGTTAGCATGGGTTCAACAATTGCATCAGGCGGCGGTAAGTGGAGATGATAGCTGGGTTAGTGAGTTAATTCAACAAATTCCTGATTCTCAAGTAGAACTAGCAGAAATTCTGACATTATTAGTAGATGAATTTCGATTAGATACCATTAGTGATATCACAAAACTTGTAATTTAATTTTTTTTAAAGTTATGACTCATTCTTCTGATTCTTCTCATGCTCAACCTGTAGATATTTTAATCGTGGATGATACCCCCGATAATTTACGTTTGTTATCTTCCATGTTATTAGAACAAGGCTATAAAGTTCGCAAAGCCATGAATGGAAAACGCGCTATTCAAGCGGTAGAAGCGATTCTTCCTGATTTGATTTTATTAGATATTATGATGCCAGAAATGAATGGTTATGAAGTTGCAAAATTTCTGAAAGAGTCTGTTAATTATCAGGATATTCCCATTATATTTCTGAGTGCTTTAAATGATCCTTTAGATAAAGTGTTAGCGTTTGATGTGGGGGGAGTGGATTATATTAGTAAACCTTTTCATGTTCAGGAAGTGTTAGTTCGGGTGAAAACTCAATTGATGATTCGTCAACAACAAAAACAACTACAAGCACAAAATGAACAGTTAAAACAGGAAATTCAACACCGTCAAAATATAGAATCTAAATTAAGCTTGTTGATTCATGCCATATCCCAGGATTTAAAAAATCCGATGACAATAATCTTGAAAGGATTAAAAAGTTTACTGACCAAAAATTTAGTGTCAGATTCATCGGGTATTATTGTTCCTAGAGATATTATAGCACGGATGGTGAATAGTTGCGATCGCCAATTAACCTTGATTAATTCTTTAGTGGAAACAACGGATATCGAAATTCAAGGGATTTCTTTAGAGTGTAAACCGCTCTCTATCTATACTTTCATTCAGACTTTAGTAGGAGATTGGCAACCGATTATTAGTAAAAATCAAGCTTTATTAAAAAGTAATATTTCTCAAGATTTGCCTTTAGTTCAAGCAGATTCTCACCAACTTTTACGAATATTTGAACATTTATTTTCTAATGCAATTAAATATAACGCTCCAGGGATTACTTTAACGGTTGCAGCCGAAGTAATTTCAACAGAAAATCATTCGTCTTTCGTTCGGTGTACTGTTTCTGATAATGGAGTGGGAATTAATAGCGAAGATATTGAAACTCTGTTTGACCTCTATCAAAGAGAAAACCATCTCAGCAAAATTAAAGGGTTAGGATTAGGTTTATATCTGTGTCGGCAAATTATTACCGCTCATGGCGGTAAAATTGGGGTAATTTCTAGTCCTAACCAAGGGGCAACTTTTTGGTTTACAATTCCAGTTTGGGCTGAATAAATATAGCAGGAAATAAGTAAAATGGAGGACAAGACTTTAAGGTATTGTTCTCCAAAACCAGTTTTTTTTACCTCTTGTAATTCGATTAAATTCGCTTAAACACTAACACATCATCCTTTTCATAGGATAATTTAAAATTAGATTTTGCTTTCAATTGAGTGACAGATTTTTCCCCTAAATCTTTTGTATCCGGCCAAGGATGGCGTAAATTTAAAATCACATAATCAAATTCTTTTAAATCAAAGTCTGGTGACACTTGATTGAGTAATTTAATGGTTTTTCGATGGGTGAAATGGGGTGCAAGTCGGTTATCAGTTAAAACGCCTCCTTTAGTTTGGATTTGGGTAACGGCATTTCGGGTGGCTGACCAATTATCGATGCGAGTAAAATAGCCTAAAACTTGGGTATGATCTCCCCATAATAAGAAGATTATACTTGACCAAAGTACAATCCATTGGGGGAGTTTTTGATGGGGAATTGTGAATAAATTAGAATAAGGCTTTTTACCTTCCTCCTGTGCTATAGGGGGGTGAGAAGTTGGAGAATTTATATTCATTTCCTCTGAGGACAAGGGAGGTTGAGGGGGGGTATTCTTCTGAAATTTATTCCATAAACTCCATAAACTATTCCCCAGTCCCGGCTTTTCTGCGGCTAAGGTTCTAATCATTACTAAGAATAAAAAAGGTAAAGCCGGAAGGGAATATTGATAGATTAAACTGCGTTGCATGGGGTCAATAGATAATACATTCAGTAATAACGTGGGAATGGCTGGAATTAAAGCGATAAACTTTTGAGGGTTTAACCACCAAATTACTGCAATACTAAATTCCAAGAAATAAACCCAAGTCTCGATAGACAGTAATTTTCCTAAAACAAATTGAGGTTTGAAAAGGGTATTAAAAATAACCTCTAAAACTGAATTTCCTAAATAAGGATAGCGAGAGACTCCGGCGGCTTCTTGACCACTATAAAACGGAATCATAACTTGAGTCACCAGTAAAAACCAAGCAATTCCTAACGCAATGGCTATCATTCCAGAAAAACGACGTTGTTCAAAAAAGATTAACCAAAAGCCAATAGCAATCACGGTTAAACTAAACACCGCTTTACAAGCTAAAATCCAAAGAATTGCTAGAATAAACCAGATAAATTTTTTCTGTTTAGCCGCTAAAATTGCCCCAAAAATTGCCGGAACTGCTAAAACATCAGGGTGAAAATCAAATAAATTAATATTAAAAATTTCAGGATACAGTAAATAAGCAATGGCAACCGCTAACGCTAATTGTTGATTTAATCCCGATGAACGCGCTAATTTCCAAGTAATTCCAGCCCCGGAAGCCAAGCAAATTGCCTGAACTAAAAATAACCAATAAACCGTTGGATATAGCTTGTATAAAAAGACTAACGGATAAATGGCTAATGCCCCATGATCCCCTAAAAAATGGAACCCTAAAAAGGAAGAAATAGGTTGACTTCCTTGGCTCATTAAGTATATAATTTGATCATAAATTCCTAAATCATAAGCCGTCGATTGAAATAAAAAATGACGCAAACTGCTATACAAAAACAGAATAATTGTACCAATCGCCATAATTTTCCAGATCGAAAGGGAAAATAAGCCCTTTGTCTGAATTGACGTTGAAGGTTCGGGAAGGTCGGGGTAGGTTTGCATTTTATTCATGATTCACACCGAAATTTAGTCTACCTGAGTGTGAATCTTCTGAACAGTAGAATATTGATTACAACTTCAATCTTTTAACTCATCGACGGCGATTCAAACTTGATTTGAAGCGGAGTTCAGCAATGGGGATCAAGCATCGTACTATGGTTATATCAAATACTTCTTAAGAAAAGATGAAAGCAATTACACTTTTGGGTTCTACAGGTTCCATCGGGACTCAAACCTTAGACATTGTAGCAGAATCTCCCGAACAGTTTCGGATTGTCGGACTCGCCGCCGGACGCAATATCAACCTGTTAGCCCAACAAATTCGCACGTTTCACCCTCAAATTGTTGCGATTTCAGATCCTGACCAATTACCCGATTTAAAAGCGCGTATCGCCGATGTCAATCCTCAGCCGATTTTGCTGGCGGGAGAGGAGGGAATCATCGAAGTTGCTCGCTATGGAGACTCGGAAGCCGTTGTCACCGGAATTGTCGGTTGTGCGGGATTATTACCCACCATTGCCGCCATTGAAGCCGGAAAAGATATCGCCCTGGCTAATAAAGAAACTTTAATTGCTGGAGGGCCGGTTGTCAATCCTTTAATCGAAAAACATGGGGTTAAATTATTACCCGCCGACTCCGAACATTCAGCAATTTTTCAATGTTTACAAGGAGTACCTAAAGGAGGATTAAGGAAAATTATTTTAACCGCTTCTGGGGGTGCATTTCGAGATTGGCCTGTAGAGAAATTAAAAGACGTGAAAGTGGCGGATGCGATTACCCATCCTAACTGGTCAATGGGCAAAAAAATCACCGTTGATTCAGCAACAATGATGAATAAAGGCTTAGAAGTCATTGAAGCCCATTTCTTATTTGGATTGGATTATAATGATATTGAAATTGTGATTCATCCTCAAAGTATTATTCACTCATTAATTGAATTACAAGATACGTCTGTGTTAGCTCAATTGGGTTGGCCGGATATGCGTTTACCGATTTTATATGCGATGTCTTGGCCGGAACGAATTTATACAAATTGGGAACGTTTGGATTTAGTAAAAGCGGGAAGTTTAACCTTTAAAGCACCGGATGATAAAAAATATCCTTGTATGTCTTTAGCTTATGCGGCAGGAAGGTCTGGGGGTTCGATGCCTGCGGTTTTAAATGCAGCTAATGAACAGGCGGTTGCTTTATTTTTAGAAGAAAAAATTGAGTTTTTAGATATTCCTCGTGTGATTGAATTAACTTGCGATCGCCATCGGATTGATAATCGTCAAGATCCAACTTTAGAAAATATTATAGAGGCAGATCGTTGGGCAAGACAAGAAGTAATTGCCACTTCTGAAAAACTCGGTCAAAAAGTTGCGGTTTAAGTTTTAGGTAAATTTGTGGGGTGCTTGACTTAACATTTAATCACCCTACAAATAGATGAGTTTACATTGTTTATACTCTAATTTTAGCAATTTAAAGCAATTGTGAACTATCTTAAAAGATGGATTATTCCAATTTCTATTATTGGTTATTAAAATCGATATCTTCATAGAGATCGGCGATTAAAATTTGCGTTTCAAAGTTACTAAAAGATAGGGTAATATTGGGATCGTCGTATTCTGAAAAAATCCATTGATTGACAGCAGTTTTAACATAATGTTCGACATGAATTCGATATTGATCGATGAGCAGATATTCTTGGAAAATGGGAAGGGTGCGATAGGAAGCAAATTTTTCAATGCGATCATAGTTTTGGGTGGATTTAGATAGAACTTCCGCAATAAAGCAAGGATTTAATACCGTATCTTTGCGTCCAGTTTGCAGTTCTAAGGGCTTTTGAAGTACCATCACATCAGGATAAGTATAGAGGCTAACCTCTGGAATCCAAAGGCGTTGATCCGTGATAAAAATACGATAAGATTGACCTTTTAAGGCAAATTTGAGCAAAGTGTAAAAGTTTCCTGCAATTTCGTTATGGTCGGGTGTTCCACCAGTCATCGGGATAATTTCTCCATTACGATATTCATTGCGGGTTTCAGAGGCAATTTCAAGTTCTAAATATTCTTCGGGGGTGTAGTTTTTTGTCTCAGTTTGAGCAATCATAGCAGGTTGACTCCTAATCGTTTAAGTTGCTGATTGATCTAAATAGTTGCTGTCTCTTCATTTGTTTCAATTGCTTGTTATACTCCTATTTTATAAATTTTGAGGAGTTGTTATAGACATCCTCTTTACTGTCTGTCCCCTGTTGTTTAAATTCTCTAATATTGATTATTAAAGTCGATATCTTCATAGAGATCAGCGATTAAAATTTGCGTTTCAAAGTTACTCAAGGATAGGGTAACATTGGGATCGTCGTATTCTGAAAAAACCCATTGATTGACAGCAGTTTTAACATAGTGTTCGACATGAATTCGATATTGATCGATGAGCAGATATTCTTGGAAAGTGGGAATGGTACGATAAGAAGCAAATTTTTCACTGCGATCATAGTTTTGGGTGGATTTAGATAAAACTTCCGCAATAAAGCAAGGATTTAATACCGTATCTTTGCGTCCGATTTGCAGTTCTAGGGGCTTTTGAAGTACCATTACATCAGGATAGGTATAGAGGCTAACTGTTGGAATCCAAAGGCGTTGATCTACATGGAAAGTTTCATAGGGTTTACGTCTCAGAGCAAGAGTTAAAATAATGTAGAGGTTTCCGCTTATTTTGTTATGGTCGGGTGTTCCACCAGTCATCGGAATAATTTCTCCATTACGATATTCATTGCGGGTTTCTGAGGCAATTTCAAGTTCTAAATATTCTTCAGGGGTGTAGGTTTTTGTCTCAGTTTGAGCAATCATAGCAGGTTGACTCCTAATCGTTTAAGTTGTTGATTGATCCAAATAGTCGCTATCTCTTCATCGGTTTCAATTCCTTGTTCTACTCCTATTTTAGCAATTTATAGGAGTTGTTTAGACATCCTCTTTACTGTCTGTCGCCTGTTGAGATTTATCATTTAGATCTGTCTGTTCTGGAATTAGAACAATAACTTCTACACGACTATTTTTATCTGTTAGGAGAGGATGATCTAAGGTTAGTTGTCCTTGATCATTAATGATTGCCATGACTTTAACTGCTTTCATTGCTACTCTAAAATGGTTTAAGTGGTAGTTTTTAGATTGATTCCTAATTTTTCAAGTTGTTGATTTATCCAAATAGTCGCTGTCTCCTCATCGGTTTCAATTGCTTGTTCTACTCCTATTTTAGCAATTTCATCGTTAAAATCGTTATATTTTTATAATTTACATTAATTTATAACTTCTGACAGAGGAAGAAACACAGTTAAAATTCCTACTGTTTTTAACAGAGAAAAGAATTCTAATTTCTGGTGTAAACCTCATCTTTGAAGAATCTAATTATGCCAACTCAACAACAAGAAAGACCCCCCCAGCATCAAAATCAACAACCTGGATTGCAAACGGAAATGAATCCCGCTCCCTTAATAGTTGACCCCGACTATCAAGGAAGTAATAAACTCAAAGATAAAGCCGCTTTAATTACGGGTGGTGATAGTGGAATTGGGCGGTCTGTTGCCGTTCTCTACGCTAAAGAAGGTGCTGATGTTGCTATTATTTATTTAAACGAAACAGAAGACGCAGAAGAAACAAAAAAACTCGTCGAACAAGAAGGTCGGCGTTGTTTATTAATTCAGGGTGATATTGGGGATGAAGATTTCTGTCGGGAAGCCGTTAAACAAACCGCCGAAGAGTTCGGACACCTGGATATTTTAGTCAATAATGCAGCCGAACAACATCCTCAAGAAAACTTCCAAGATATTAGTGCAGAACAGTTAGAACGTACCTTCCGCACGAATATTTTTTCAATGTTCTACCTTTCAAAAGCTGCCATTAATCACCTGCATCCTGGTAGCGTTATTATCAATACGACCTCGGTTACTGCTTATCAAGGCAATCCAACTTTAGTCGATTATTCCTCAACAAAAGGAGCTATTGTTGCTTTTACTCGCGCCCTTTCTCAAAATTTAGTTGAGAAAAATATTCGGGTGAATGCCGTTGCTCCTGGCCCGATTTGGACTCCTTTAATTCCGGCAACTTTCCCTGAAGATAAAGTCGCCACCTTCGGTCAACAAGTCCCCATGCAACGGGTCGGTCAACCGGCGGAAGTTGCCCCCTGTTATGTATTTTTAGCTTCAAAAGATGCCTCTTATATGACCGGACAAGTGCTGCATCCCAACGGCGGTGAAGTGGTCAATGGATAAGCATTGATTTGTTTTCAATCTCTTCTAAGACAGTGAACATTAAAGACCCGGTTTCGTGAACGTTACCGGGTTTTTGTGATTGATCTAGCTGACAGGAGTACACACCGTTCTATATAGTCCTTCTGGTTCAATATTGTTTTTGCTTTTATTTCTATAGTCAGATGTTTAAGGGAATCATTTCATCCAAAATTAAAAAATAGAAACAGCGCGTAAACTCTGGGCTGTTTGGTTAGAGAAGGTTGTTTTTGTTTTAAATTTTTTAGCCTGAATTTTAAAACAGTTAACAACAGCACCAATCAAAAAACTGTTTTTATCCTTTATCCTGTTTCCCTTGAAAAATAGGAGGCGCAATGCAAACACTATCCCCCCCAAAACGTCACAAATTTTCACAACCTATGGCGTTATTAATGTCTGGGTTGTTGATGGTTCCCTTTTTAAATGCTTGTGGCGGTTCTCAAAGTTATAATAGTCCTCCGCCTCCGGTGGACGATACCAGGGGGGGAACTGTTGCGCCTCCACCTTCACGACAATCTCAAGCGAGACCGGGATTATCTAATGGTCAAAAAGTGGCTATTTTAGTCGGGGCGGCGGCTCTTTACTACATCTATAACCAACATAAAAATCGACCAGAAAACGGGCCACAAGGTAAACATTATTTATCTAAAAATGGTCGTGTTTATTATCGAGATGCAGAAGGTCGAGCCCATTGGGTTACTCCTCCGCCGGAAGGAATTCAGGTTCCTGAAGAAGAAGCCCGTGCCTATGAAGATTTTAAGGGATATAACGGCAGAACTTCAGGTTTAGATATCAATGATGTTGTCCAGAATCCTGCCTCTGCGCGTTAAAAAAGCGATCGCTTCATTAACAATTTTTTCGCCAATTCAATTCATAGAAAAAGGAACAAAATCATGGTTGATGGTTTTTTACGAAAAATGGCTGACTCTTTCTTAAATCCCGATGAGCAGCAATACAATGACGATGAAAATCGGCGAGTCTATCCCGCTAGTGAAGATCCCTATGGTGATCCGGCTGATCAGGGACAATTTGGACAATTTGGCAATGTTCGCCCAGCCAGCGAAGATCCCTACGGTGATCCCGCCGATTATGGGCAATATGGACAGTTTGGCAATGTTCGTCCCGCCAGCGAAGATCCCTATGGTGATCCCGCCGATGAGGAAAATCGTTGGGCTTAGTAAAGCTTGATCGGCGGTTTCTGTGAAGGGTAAATCTTTCTTCAAATAGAGGATTAAATTTACCCTCATTTGTTACCTTGAGTCAGGCTAGATTATCTCTACGAAGGTTTACAATCGTCCGTTTGATGAATAATCAGGACGATTTTTTTTATGGATGAAGAATTAATATTAATTCTGATAAAATTATCATGGTTTACAAATTAGATTCAAGAACTTGACTCAGTTTGTGAACTAATCCCGATCCCTAAAAAACCATGAATAAAAATGGAATAATGCTTGTTTTTGCTGTTATCGGAACAGTATTAATTTTAATCTTACCTTTACAGCCGATTTGGAGCGTGCAACTTAGTTTATTAGAAGCTGTTGCGGTTGTCACTTCCGCCTGGAGTGTGGGATTATTAGCACGAAATAATCCTTTAGGTTGGTGGATTGGGTTAGTTGGAGTTGTGACTTATGCGATAATATTTTATCAAGTTAAACTCTATGCAGATGTAGGAATTCAAATCTTTTATTTGATTACCAGTATTCAAGGAATTTTAATTTGGTTACAAGGAGGAGAACATCAAACGGAAAAACCCATTAGTCATCTGCCGAAATCCCAGTTTATTGTTAGTGCAATCGCATTTATTCCCAGTGTTTGGGGATTACGAAGTGTATTAATTGTAATTCAAGGAGCAGCACCATTTTGGGATGCGTTAACAACTGTTGGAAGTGCGATCGCTCAACTGTATTTAATGGAACGCTATGTGGAAAGTTGGTATTTATGGATTGCGGTTGATGTGATTTATGTTCCCTTATATGCTTCACGGGGATTATACTTAACCAGTGGATTATATGCGGTATTTTTAGGGATGGCAATTTCAGGATTATATCATTTTAAAGCGCTTTATAAACAGCAATCTCAATCCAAAATTTAACCCTTATTGTTCAAATCAAAACTATCATGACCCTAGGAATCACGGTTGGCAAGTTTTATCCATTTCATCTCGGACATGATTATTTAATTCAGAGTGCTAAAACCCAAGTTAATCATTTGGTTGTTTTAGTCGGTTATAAACCCAATGAAACAATTTCAGGCGCAATTAGAGCTAATTGGATTAGGCAAATGCACCCCGATGTTGAGGTCATAGAAGTATTAGATGATTTACCCGAAGCTCCTGAACCTTGGGCGTTAAAAGCGTTAGAATTGTTAGAAGGTCGTCAGCCAGATTTTGCCTTTACTTCAGAACTTTATGGTGAACCTTGGGCGAAAGCAATGGGGGCTATTCCGATCACAATTGATTTAGATCGTCAACAATTTCCGATTTCAGGAACTCAATTGCGGGAAGATTTAGCCCGCTATTGGTTAATGTTAACTCCCCCTGCAAAAGCTTATTTTGCTCAACGCATTTGTGTGTTAGGAGTAGAATCAAGTGGAACCACAACCCTTGCTCAAGCTTTAGCTGAATATTATCAAACCGTTTGGGTTCCTGAATATGGTCGCAACTATTGGGAAGGACGGCAATATATTTCCCAGTCTGAACAATGGCAAAGTCATGAATTTTTACACATTGCTCAAACTCAAATTCTGATGGAAGATGCCCTGGCTTTACAAGCTAATCAACGGATTATTTGTGATACTGATCCTTTAGCAACCCATATTTGGCATCGACGATATTTAGGGTTTTATAACCTGGAATTAGAAACAATAGCCCAGCACCGAAATTATGCGTTATATTTACTAACAGAACCGGATTTTGAGTTTGTTCAAGATGGCACGAGAGAAAGTGAACATTTGCGGCTGGAAATGCACCAATGGTTTAGGGAACAATTAACAAAACTGGGTAAATTTTGGATCAGTGTTGGAGGTTCTCCCCAGAAGCGTTTAGCGGATGCGATCGCTATTATTAATACATTACCAAACTTCCCCATTTTGAAGCTGGAGCAGTAGAAACCCGGTTTCGTTGCGAGGCACTTTTTGGGCTTTATGCACAAATTATGTATTTTGTCAAGACACCCCTTTTGAGATCCCAGTTTTTGTCCCAAAATTTAGTTCTCATCTAGCCCATATTTCGTCAGAAAACTCGGATATTTTACGACATAATAAGGGTTACAGCCCTAGTTTTTGGAAAAAGACACAATAACCCCTTGACCCGTGTTTCCTTAACTGTACCACAACCCCCATGATTCCGTCAACTATTTGAGAGGAATTTTCAATAAAATATCAAAATTTCCTGACAATCTTTTAAAAAATAAAACAATTCTCAAGGATTGATTAGAATACCTTAACTTAATTTCAGCAATTCTAAGACTGAAGCAAAAACTGAGTTTAAGCGGAGAGTCGGGGACAACTTTTAAGGGGTTAAGTTTTTAACCTTTATTTATCTTTCCAACTCGATAACGGTGGGGTTTCTACTAACGCTTGACTTAAACGTTCATGCAAATAACCATTAGTCGCTAAAATTCGACCCGAACGCATTTCAAAAGCACTGCTATCATAAGCCGTTACTTTCCCTCCGGCTTCTTCTACTAATACAATTCCAGCCGCCATATCCCAAGGAGATAAACCCCGTTCCCAATAGCCATCTAAGCGTCCACAGGCGGTATGAGCTAAATCAATTGAAGCCGCACCACTACGACGAACCCCTTGAGTTAAATGGGTTAAATAGGCAAATTCCGCATAATTATTATCCGCCGTTTCTCGACGGTCATAGGCAAAGCCAGTGACTAATAAACTGTTAGCTAAAGTATCACTTTTAGAAACATTGATTAAACGATTATTGCAAGTTGCGCCTAATCCTTTGGCGGCTTGAAATAATTCATCATGAAACGGATCATAGATTGCCCCCACTTGAGGAATACCCTCAATTAATAACCCAATGGAAACCGAAAAAAACGGATATTGATGGGCAAAATTTGTCGTTCCATCTAACGGATCAATAGCCCACAGGTAAGGACTGGTTAGATCTCCTAATTTTCCAGATTCTTCTGTTAAAATGCCATGGTCAGGGACATAACGTTCTAACACCGATAAAATTGCGGCTTCCGAAGCTTTATCCGCTTCCGTAACTAAATCCCCAGACCGTCCTTTTTCTTGAATATCTTCTAAATTCCCTAAATAAGTTTTTAAAACTGCACCCCCCGCCTGAGCCGCTAAAGTCGCTAGATCTAAAAAAAACTGTAATTCGTTTGTACTCATATTATTAAGGATTAGTTTGTAGGTTTCCGGTTTCAGTTAATATTCAGCAACTCAGGATTATTAGAATGACTCTGGGGTTGTTGTTGTCGAAATTCAGTTGGAGTTAAACGCATGGGTTTTTCCGGGTTCCAAATGCCATTTCCCATGAGTCGAGCATATTCTTGAGCATAGTTTAACCGTTGACGATACTGAGTCTGAAAATTTGAGGTAACAGAGCGATAAACGGATGAAATTTCTGCTAAGACAAATCCACTTTTCACTAATTCTTCATTCACCAACGTTTGATTTAACCAAATATAACCGGAGATGCGACCATAGCGATCTTTATTGTTTAAATCTGCTTCTAGGAGAATTTTTTTACCCTCACACAGTTGTTTTAAGTATTGTTTAGCATTAACCCCCCAAGGGTCTTGTTTCAAGTCAGGTGCAGTAATTCCTGCTAACCGAACTTGTTGCAACACCGGAATTTTACCCGTTTTATCGAGAATTTCCAGACTTTGACCACTAATCACTCGTTCAACTTTAGTAAAGATCCCTTTAGGAAGGTCAGGTTGAGAACAACTGGTTAAAAACAGCAAAATTCCCAATAATAGTCCACCATACCCTTTTACTGGAAACCTGAAATCAATTAACCTACCTTGACTTTCCCAGTTAAAAAAGCTGAGGAAGTTGAATTGATATTCAGATTTTCTCAATTTGAGTAAATTAATCTTCGTCCAAGGGTAATCCGGTTTTAACTTTGCCTTTACCAAAGTAACGGCCGAATTGAAGTTCATATACTTCATCCTCGTCTTGGGTTTCCACAACTAAATCTGAACGGGGATAACTGACGCACAATAACGCATACCCCTGTTTCTGTAACTCTGGGGTGAGTCCCAACGCTTCCGACTGGTGCAACTGGCCAGAAACCACCCGCACCGCACAGGTCGTACAGGCGCCATTGCGACAGGAAAAGGGCAAATCTACCCCCTGATTTTCGGCACTTTGCAGAATATAGCGATCTTCGGGAACATTGACATAATAGCGTTCACCCGTCTGGCGATAATGAATTTCTATTCGGTGGGAACGGGACATAAAAAAAATTTTTTGAGAGAGTGTTGACTTTCCAGAACTTATGATAATATATATTTTTGTGGGTAAAAACGAAATATTTCCCCCTGGAGAGGTGGCCGAGCGGTTGAAGGCGCGACACTGGAAATGTCGTTTAGGGGTGACTCTAACGAGGGTTCGAATCCCTCCCTCTCCGTTTTAAATTCTAAAGACGCAGCTTGTTGATCAACTGCGTCTCTGTTTGTATCAGAATTCAGGAGAGCTAAATTTTAAGCATTATAAAGCCGATAATTTAACTCACTCGCTAACCAATCTTTAAACAGTTTTTGAATAATCTCTTGAGTTCGTTCAATGGTCAGTTCAGCTTGAATAAACTCTTCAACTAAGATTAGATGATAACCTTGGTCAGTTTTGACAGGACTTAATATTTCTCCAGGGGTAGCAGCAAATACAATAGCGGCAAAATCCGCTTTTAATCCCCAACGATAGAGTTGACCTTCATATCCGCAGCGTTCACGACGTCCGGGTTCAATATCATATAAATGGGCGGCATGATAGAAACTAATTTCTTCTTCTTCTATTTGATAAAATAACTCTCTAGCCAAGCGTTCGTAGGGAACAATAATTTGATATAAGGAAACTTGCTCAAAATTTAAGCGATTTTGAATAAAGTATTTTTCAACGTCTTTAGTAAATAAAGATTCTGCTAATTTTTGGGCTAAAAGATGTTCTCGAATTCCCGCTTCCCAGTCATCGGAGGTGATCATTTGGTCAGCTAACCAAGCTAAGGTATCCGCCGCTTTTTCTAAGCGTTTGGCATAACGTTGTTGGTTAGCCTGATTTTGAATTTCTTCAGCCGTTACAATAATACCTCTTTCCTCAGCTACTTGATTAATAACTTTTTGAGACAATATTTTCTGATAAACTTCCTTGAATTCCAGATTGCGTTTCAGGAAGCTAATAATTTCTTCATTATCAAGTAAATCCTTGGAAAGTTGCACCATAATCATTTGTGGAAATCCCAACTCTTTTTAACTTAACATGAGCAGACTGCTATAAATTGCCGTGAAATTGGCTGACGTTAATTTTGTTTATCCATTGGGCGAGAATATCCTGAGAATTAAGGGTAATGTTTCTCATTGCCTTTAAAGGAAATAAGTTGATGTGGTAAAAATCTGAAAATTCAATAACTTTCAGATTAGGTGTTATTACTAATTGTTAAAGCTGAGTCAATCAAATCAGATTGTAACTCAGTGATATATGTTGTTGTTGCCAAAATGGCAGTTTGTTTGAGAGATAAAATTCTCATTATTTTTGGGGGAAAGTAAAAAAGCATGATTTTTTTGATTCTATATAATATGGGATTAGGCTAGTTTCTAGGTTTTCGCCCCCGTCAAAATTAATCTGCCAAAATGGCAACATAGGTGGGAAAAGCCCGACTATATTAAGAACATCGAAGGAAGCAAACTTGTTCAGCCAAACAGAAAAAGATTCTGCCAAAATGGCAAGGCAAGCATTGTTACTTTTGATAAATTAATCACAGATAAACAAAATTGTTACCCAATAAAGATTCTGCCAAAGTGGCAACATAAACACCATCAAGCAAGCTAAATTAGGTAACAGAAAAACCAAAAAACCACTCATTCTAAAAAGGACAAAAGCCATGATTATTTCTGATCTGAACTACTTAGAAACTGCTCAAGAAGACATTCAAGGTGGCTATTCTTTTGGCGGTAGCAGCTACACTTCTACAAAACAAAAATTGAACATCAAGCTGAATTTAATCTCTACCGTTAATGTTAAAGGAAACTTCGCTGGTGCTGAAGCAGGTGCACTTGCTGAGGGTAATAATACGTCTTCTCAGGCAATCACTAATACCTTTACTGACAATTATACCTCGGCATCTAGTGCCACTTCTACTTCTGCCACTGGTAAGAGCTACGGGTACTAATAAATCTGTTTTCTTGAACTGATATAGCAATATATTGACTTATCAAAATAAACCAACGTCGGAATCTAAAATCCTGTTTCTGGCGTTGGATTTTATCGTTAATAACTAATATATTGCCAAGGAAAGACCTAGATATTACCTCTATTATTAGAATGACAATAGTACCAGGCTTTTTCCTGAAATTTTGCGTAAATCATCAAATATATTCAGGTTAAAAATGATTCACCGTCAAGTTATTATCAAACGGATAGTCTCACCGGATGGTAAAGTTATTGCAGAGGCTAAAAGCGTAGTCTCAACATCTGGTGATGGAGAAGATGAAATTAGTCAAAGTGTTTCTGTAAACGTTTCGTCTGATAGTAGTTCTAGCAGTTACGCCAAATCTAGCTCTAGCAGCAGTTCATCAACATCCAGTTGGTCTAGCAGTTCTTCAATGTAATAAATTTAGTTTGCTTAAAACTTTTTGTGAGGTAGATGTGAGCAGTTTCTTAATCATCTCTGACTTAAGTTATTTACAACCCATTACTGAAAGCAATATTGTATTAGGTGGTGGCAGCGTTTACGCTAGTACAAATACAATAACAGCAACTGGGTCTGGATATGCCGTAGCTGGTGCTGGTGCTGGTGCCATCGGTGAGATAACTTATACGAATACTAATACCAAAACAAGGGTTAAAACAGTGGGTAGTCTCAACTATAGTAAATCCGATGCAACAGCCATTGCTTATGCAAAAACAGGAAATGAGACTGCTTCATCTTCAAGTTTTGACACTTCAATTTTACTGAATTTAACCTCTGTTTAGTTATCTGAAATTAGCGAAATTTTTGTTAATTTAAGAATATGAAAATTGATATTATTGATGATTTACAAACCTTTAATCAAGTCCGAGAAAATTGGGATTTTGTATATGAAGGAGATCCTCATGCTAACTTTTTCTTATCCTGGGTTTGGCTAGTGGGATGGTTAAAGATGATACCAGAATCATGGTTAATATTATCGGCAAAAGTGCCAGATAAAGATTCATCCTATGTTGCATTTTTCCCTCTGAAACTTATCCTAGAGCAAGAGAATGGCGGTGGCTTTTATACTCAACTCTACATGGCAGGAAATAGCATAGCAGATTACACAGGACTTCTGATCTTACCCGGTTATGAAGAAGAAGTAATTCCCGCTTTTGCCCATTCCGATGAGTTTTTGATTACCCACGTTAACGCAGATAATGTGAATTTTCATATTGAAATCCTACTCAAGCTCTGGGAATCAAAATGGAGACAGAAAAAAGGTGATCAATGTGATCTAATTATGGATTATGTTCGTAAGATTTTACATCATTGTTTTGAAAATAACTGTCTTTATCTTCCGATTCTTTGGAGAGGGGACAAACCTTTATGTGGGATCGCAAATTTTATTGATGTTCATCAGAAGACGATGCTATTTGTGATTACAGGTCGTGATGAAACCTTTAAAAATCTCCCCACTGGATTAATTCTCCACGCGAATGCAATACGATATGCTATTCAAAACGGATTTAAAGTTTACGACTTTTTAAGAGGAAATGAAGAATATAAGTATTCCTTTGGAGCTAAAGAGCGTCGAATTCAACATATTGTTGCTCAATATAAAACTAGCCAGAATCGAAAACTGGATATCAGAATTCTTCCTTCAGCCATTAAGCTAACAATTCAGTATCATCGAGAAAACAAACTTACCGAAGCGCAACAGGGATATAGTCAGATTTTGGAAACTCAGTCAAATCACCCAGAGGCACTTTTTGGACTGGGGGTTTTGATGCGTCAAAAAGGCGAGTACCAAAGTGCTGAAAATCTCCTCAAAGATCTGCTTCAGATTCAGCCTAATTCTATCAAAGGTTTATTTAGTTTAGGGAATTTGTATCAAGCTCAAGATCGGTTCTCTGAGGCAATAGAAACTTATCATCAAATCTTAGTTTTACAGCCTGATGTTGTCGCTGCCTACAATAACATGGGTTACGCTTTGCAACAACAAGGCAAGTCAGAGGAAGCGATCATCTGCTATCAAAAAGCTCTGGAATTACAGCCTGACTGCGTTGAAGCGGAGGTTAAGCTGTTAAGCATCTAAATAGGGTATAATGAAAAACCAAGTTTAGAAAAATCAATCAAAAGATGCCTGCTAAAAATCATTTAAATGAAAAGCAAGTAGAGAAACTACAGAAAAGATTGAAAGAGGAAGAAAATGGACAAATCCGAGAAAGAATCTTGATTTTATTATTGCTAAATGATGGTAAAAAGCAAAGTGAAATTGCCAAGTTTTTGGGCTGCTCATTAAACAAAGTATGTTATTGGTGTGTACATGGAGACCCTGACAAATTAGAAAGCCTAAAAGATGAAAGAATGAAAGGAAATTATAGAAAAGCCACAGACAAATATATAGAGATATTATTAGAAACAGTAGAAAAAGAACCGGAAGAATTAGGATATGAATTTGGGAGATGGACAGGAGAAAGATTGGCAACTTATTTAGAACAAATCACAGGAATCAAATTAAGTAGTTCACAAGTGAGAAAGATATTAAAGGAAAAAAAGTATGTTTATTTGTGGGCAAAGTATAGCTTAGAAGAGAAAAGAGATCCAGAAAAAAGAAAATTATTTAAAGATAAAATAGAAGAATATTTGAAAATAGCAAAAGAAAGTCCAGAACAATTACAGGTATGGTTTTGGGATGAAAGTGGATTTAATTTAAGAGTGATAAAAAGAAAGAATTGGTGTAAAAAAGGGAAGAGGAAACAGATTAGAGGAGACAGGAGGAAAGGAAGAGTTAATGTGATGGGAGGATTGAGGTACTCGGATAAAAAAAGATTTGTAGAATTTCTGGATAAAGGAAATGCAGATAATTTTTATCAAGTGTTAAAAAGTTTTTATCAAGAGCTAATTTATGAATGGGTATTAGCGGGAAATCAAGCAGAAGAATTTGTAGAAAAAGGAGCTAAGATCCTGATTATTCTTGACAATGCAAGTTTTCACAAAAAAGAAGAGTACCTAGAAAAAATTAAAGCAGAAATGCCGAATGTCTATTTAGAATTTCTTCCAGCATATAGTCCAGATTATAATTTAATTGAATTAGTCTGGCATTCAGCTAAAGAATATATAGCTCATCGACTCTTTAAATCAGTTGATGAGCTAGAGTGTTTATTACATCAGCTTTTAAATGAAGGACAGTTATCTATTAAATGGGGACGTAAACTTAAAAACAAAGGTAATGCTATAATCACAGTTTAAATACACAACAGCTTAACTTAGCTAATATCCTTCACGTTCAAGGAAAACTTTCCCCAGAAAAACAAGTCCATTATGCAGCAATGAATAACGATTTAGGCTCCAAATGTAAACAGCTTGGGGATTTAAAAACCGCGATCGCTTACTATCAGCAGTCTATTTTAATGAATCCCAACTTGGCGGAAGCTCACAATAATTTAGAACAGGTAATAAAACGATGATTCACTGGCTTTTATTTCATGTTTTAGGGCTGTTTATTCAGATTAAAAATAATTAAAAATTTTGAATAATATCCAGTTTAAACATTGACTATTTAAACTGAATATTGTATGATAAAAATACAATTAATTCAAGTGAAATTATGATGATTTCGGATTTATCCTACTTTGAAAAGATTTCTGAAAATGAGTTGATTTTAGGAGGGGCTTTATTAACAGTCAATGCCTCTGCATTGGTCGAGAATGGAAGCACGTTAGCGATTACAGATGTTGAGGTTACAAATAAAGGTAAAGTGACAAAAGCAACAGGAACGGGAACAGCCCTTGCTGTGGGCACAAATCCTCTAGCTGATGTTGATGTTTACTACCTAGGCTTTGATAAAGTGAAGGTGAAAGTTCGTTCTGGAGTAGGAGAAAACTATGCTTTTGAAACTCTGAAGATAAAAGCAATAGACTTACCCAATTAATTTTGTGACCCAATTCAAATACTTCCTTTACTCTTCAGGGAAAGGGAGTATTTAATATTTTTAAATCTTTTTGATAAATATGAAATACTTAGGGCTTGCTGAAAAAAGGCGAAAAGCCAGAACAGGCGGGAGGAGAAGACAAGAAAAAATGAATCAGGTGCAAGGGATGGGTGTAAAATAGCGCAAAAACCTGGCAGGAGTTGGGGAAAATGTACCGTAAAGACGAACAACAGAAAACACCACCCGAAGAGTTCAAACTGCCATTTGAGGGAAAACTCTCAGAAGAGAATCGCTGGGTAATCATGGCTCAATGGATACCGTGGGAAGAATTTGAAGTGGAATATGCAGAATTATTCTCATCTGTGATGGGAGCACCCGCCAAAACATTTAGAATGGCATTAGGAGCCTTAATCATTAAAGAAAAATTAGGGATAAGCGACCGAGAAACAGTAGAACAAATCAAAGAAAATCCCTACTTGCAGTATTTTATCGGGTTGTCAGAATACAGGAACGAAGCTCCATTTGATGCCTCAATGTTAGTGCACTTTCGGACGAGAATCAATGTAAATTTAGTGAATAAAGTTAATCGGTTAATGGTCAAAAGAATGCGAGAGGCGAGTTCCGAGCCAGCCTCAGAAAATCAATCAGAAGCTGAAGAGGGAAGTGAGAGGAAAAACCGAGGAAAATTAATAGCTGATGCGACTTGTGCACCTGCGGATATCACATATCCAACAGACTTAAAAATTTTAAATAAAGCCAGAGAACAGACAGAAAAAATCATTGATAGTTTGCATAAAAGTCGTCAGGATAAATCAGAAAAGAAACCAAGAACTTATCGAAAAACAGCCAGAAAAGACTACCTAGAAGTAGCCAAACAACGCCGACCTTCCCGACAAAAAAGACGAAAAGCAGTTAAAAAACAACTGCAATATATTAAACGAAACTTAGGACATAAGTAGGTAGGCGAGAAAATCGACAAGTATGTAACGAAAAGTTAACTGGGTTGTTGCTGCGAGTGAAATTTCATCCGTTGTGTGCTGTAGTTTCCTCTTTCTCCCCTAGCTTGAATACCATTCATTACCGCATAGGCCAGGTCTAATTCATCCTCAAATGTTTGTCCTGATAGTTCATCTTTTTTGAGATGTTGCCACTCTAATTCAATCGGATTCATTTCCGAACAATATTTAGGCAAATAGAAAATATACAAACCCATACTTTCCCATTTTGGCCAGAGTTTTTTGACTTCATGGCATTGATGTATGGGGCTATTATCTTGGACAATGACTCTCATCCGTCCGGCTTTTTCAGCCTCTGCTGCTTCTTGTTCCATCATTTGGATATAACACTGGCGATTGACACCTCCAATCACCAAGCCGTAAACAAAACTGATTTGCTGTTGCAAAAACCCAATAATGCTTAATCTTCGACCCCGACGACGAGTTTGTTCTAAACGTTTTTGTTCCCCTCTAAAATAATAGGTATACCCCGGTTCACTCCACAGACAAAAACCCGATTCATCTAAATACTTTAAGTCAATTTCTCCGGTGGCGGCTGATAATTCCAACATTTCTAAATCCGCCTGTTTCTGCGCGCGGACTATCGGGTCTTGCTTTCCTTTGTGGCTGTTTCTGGCTCGCTTCCAATTCACCCCCTTTTTTTGAGCACCCGTCTTAATCTATCGGGACTCAATTTAACTGACCGTTCTTGTTCTAATTTTTGGGCTAATTGCTCAGAGTTGTATGTCCGGGGTTCTCTTCTGAGACATTCTTCTAAAAATACTAAGTCCTCTTCTTTCCACTTGGCTTTTCCCCCGCGACCGGGTTTTTCCCATAACCCTTCTAGTCCTAACTTTTCCCATTTGTGCAACACTTCTCTAACTGTCTGTGCTGTCCAATTAAAATAAGCTGCTATTTTTTCCACGTACCAACCTTGTGAGTTTAATCGAATCACTTCGGCTCGGTCTTTAACTTTCTGTGGCACATCTGCTGTTCTGAGCTTGAACAGGGTTTTGTCTTGCTCACGAGTTAGAAATACCCTTAAACGAGCACCCATATTTTCATGACCTCGGTAGATTTCTTCTCTCTCTTCATTTATCTTTACATACTTTCGTTTCTTCCTGCCTACCTACTTATAGACCAACTCATCGACAATGGAGCAACGCTAGATTGCTTAAATAACAAGCAATATAAGAGTTTATTAGTAATATCAGAAGTTTACCGTCAACAGCAATGGATGTATGAGAATAACAAACAGAGCATTTCCGATAGAATCGTCAGTTTGAGCCAACCTCATATTCGTCCGATTGTGCGAGGTAAAGCCGGAACGTCAGTAGAATTTGGTGCTAAATTGTCTGCGAGTTGTCTGGATGAATATGTATTTCTTGACCGGATTAGTTGGGATAATTTTAACGAATCCTGTGATTTAAAAACACAAATAGAGGCTTTTAAAGAATACACGGGGCATTATCCTGAATCAGTCCATGTAGATAAAATTTACCGGACTAGAGACAACCGAGCTTGGTGTAAAGACAGAGGAATTAGAATCAGTGGCCTCCCATTAGGGAGACCGTCAGCAAATCTTAGTAAAGCTACTAAGAAACAGGCGTTAGAGGATGAAAAAATTCGGAATTCCATTGAGGGGAAATTTGGCCAAGGGAAAAGAAGATTTAGCCTGAATCGGATTATGAATAAACTAGCTCATACTTCCGAAACAGCAATTGCTATTACTTTTTTAGTCATGAATCTCTCTGTGATTCTTAGACGGATTTTTAGGTCAATTTTTTTGTTCAATTACTTTTTTCGAGTTATTGATTACCAGAATTTATCTGTTAACTCCTTATCTCAAAAAAAACTTATTTATCCTTCTGACTCCATTTGCTAGTTAATCATTCTTTTGCTTTTCTGTTACTTTTTCAGCAAGCCCTACTTATAAGTAAGCTCTGAAAATTAAAAATAACTTTCAGAGGGGTCATTTTATTCAAGGTCATCAAATAGTATTGTAATTAAGTTGCAGGATGCTTGTTGCCAGAATGGCAATTTTTTAAAGAAGGTTAAAAAAAAACCTGCTTGAATACAGGTGATTGTATAAGATGGAAAGATGTAGAAAAGCGGTTTTTTAAAGAATTTTGAAAAGGAGACTCAAAAAAATTATTTTAAACTCAGCCAAACAGAAAATTAAAATTGGATGGGGGGTTTAGTTAAATGTCCAATGGGTAGACAAACCTTCGTGAACCTGTAAATTCCGATATCCCCCCGAAACCCCATGACCCACTTCGGGAATTGGTTCTAAATAAGTTAAGTCCCGAATTTGGGTAACATTAACAGAGGTCGCTTTAGTTTGAAGGCTGGACTGAACCGGAACCGTTTTACTGGGAGACTGACGATTAGAATTATTATCCTTAGTCAGTCGGTTGTAAGTACGATACGGAATATAGTGCAGTGGATTATACCCAGCAAAACGAAGAATTAAAACACAAGCCCAAGAATATTTTCCTGATAGAATTGCATCTAGGATTTGTTCAAATTGTTCCTCACTCATCGTTTTAGCGACTTTCGAGTTATTGTAGGAATATTGAGCCGACATTTCCTTTACTCCTAATCTGTAAGTAGTGTTTTACAAATCAATCCCATTTTTCTGCAATTGCAGAATCGGATTAAGCAGAATATCCAGAATCCGACGACGACGAATGATAATATCCGCACTAGCCGTTTGTCCGGGTTTTAACTGAATTTTCTGATTTTGTTGCAAAACATAGTCCTTTTTTAACACAATTTTTAATTTATAAACAGGGCCAACTCCTTGATCGATTTTAGTATCGGGTGAAATTGAGTTAACCGTCCCTTCAAACACCCCATAATTTTGATAAGGATAAGCATCAAATTTGACTTTAACCGACATTCCGGTTTTCACAAATCCGGCTTTGTCGTTTGGGAGACTCGCGGTTAAAATCAAAGGTGCATTTTTGGGTGTAATTTCAGCAACGGTTTGTCCGGGTTGAATCACTTCTCCCGAATTAAACACATTCAACGTAGAAACAATACCATCAACGGGGGAATAGAGGTATCGTTCTTGAAGTTTTGCTTCAGCCATTGCGATCAAATTTTGAGTGTCTTTAATTTGGGCTTGTAACTGTGTCACTTCTAACTCAGTTTGTTGAATTTTTTGCTGGGTTTCGACTTGAATTGTTTTCGCCTCCGCTTGTCTTTGGGCTAATTCCGCATTCAATTGTTCAATTTCAACTTGAGATTGTTGTAATTCTCCTTGAGATTGGGTGATTAATCGTTGCCGATCTCGGAAACTTTGTTCCGCTTGAAAAATCTGTTCTTGGGTACTATTTTTTTCTGATAATTGTGCTTGAACAATACCTCGTTCTTGATCCCGTAGATTTTGTTCAGCTTGAAACACTAAGTCTTTAGAAATAGCACCACTCTGTAACAGAGGTTTTAACCGTTCTAGTCGTTCTTGTGCCGCTAATTCTCCCTCCTGCAATTTTTCAATTAAGGTTTGAGTTTCTGCTGTTAAGGGTTGTAAAGATTTAACTCGTTCTTGAGTAGCTTTGGCTTCAAAATTGAGTTGATCCAGTAACCGTTGATTCGAGGCAATTTGGCTTTTTACTCGTTCAATACTTGCCTGTTGAGCTTGAATTTGAGCCCTGGCAATTGCCGATTGAGTTTGTGCTTCTAAATGAATCCGTTCAATTAAGCCTTGTTTTTGAGTTAGTTCAGCTTTCAAGGCGGTGAGTTGTTGTTGTAATCTCGTTAATTCTGTCGTAGCAATCTGTCGATCCAGTTCGGCTAAAACCTCACCTTTTTTAACAGTTTGTCCTTCTTTAATCGGAATTTGAGAAACTTTTCCTAACTCAACGGCATGAATTTTATAAACTTCCCCTTGGGGTGCTAATTGACCTCTGGCTTGACCCACTTCATCAACGGTTCCAAAATATCCCCAGGCGACAAACGCCACACAAAAAATAAATCCTCCTAACATTAATTGCAGAGGAAAAGACGCTGGCGGTTGATCGAGTAAAGATTGTAAAGCACTTGACCAGTCTTCTTTTGGAGTCGGAACACTGGGTAGAGGGGGAGATTTTTTGGGGACGGTTTGGGGGGGAGCCAATTGGGGGAAGGGGACAGAACCCGTTATCCCGCCATAAATCTGCTCGGTTTGTTCTCGCTCTTCCCGACTGAATTGTAGATCCTGTAAGTATTCCTCCTCTGCGGTTATCGATAATTGGGGGTCTGGGTCATGATCAATATTGGTCTTGAAAGAGGAAAACAGTTTGTACGGTTTCATAAGCTGATGTAGAAACTAGCCGACAAAAGTTAATTATTTCAATGGTTTTTTATGAAATTAGGTTGAATTGGAAAACAGGGATTTAAAATTGACGGTTGACAAAAAAAGAACGGCACAGATTACACGGTGACTGAAACTTACAACCGCATATAAACGCGCTGTAGCCCGACACCCAGGGTTTCAGTAATCTTACGTTTAGGCTAGTGTTTTGGCATTGATCAGAATCCTCTGTATTTATACTAGGGTAACTTCTAATTTGAGACTGCCAATTTGGCAACTTTGTTTAAGAAGTTTTGTAAACAGAGCCGATAGGCGAAACCCCACATCTCGATTGGATGTTTCTATTTCAGGTTTGTTAATGTTTATAAATCGAGTTGTTGCTGGGCTAAATGGTAGTAGAGCCCTTGAGCCGCCATGAGGTGTTCGTGGGTTCCTTTTTCAACTAAAATCCCCCGGTCTAAAACCAGAATACAATCGGCACTTCTGACGGTGGAAAGACGATGGGCAATAATAATCGTGGTGCGCTCTCGTTGCATCTGTTCTAAATTCCGTTGAAAACGGTGTTCACTTTCAGTATCTAAAGAACTGGTTGCCTCATCTAAAATTAAAATTCTAGGATGACCTAATAAGGCTCTCGCGATCGCAATTCGTTGCCGTTGTCCTCCTGATAAACTTGAACCTCGTTCTCCAACTTTGGTATAATATCCTAATGGTAAACCCTGAATAAATCCATGCACTTCTGCTAATTTAGCAGCTTCAATCACCTGATCTAAATGATATTCATCTCGATACAGAGTAATATTCTCTAAAATCGTTCCTGAAAATAAATAACACTCCTGGGGAACAACACCCATTTGTGTGCGTAAAGACGGGGGAGAAACATGACGAATTTCATGTCCATCAACATAAATCTGTCCGGTTGTGGGATGATATAACCCTTGTAGTAATTTAACTAAGGTACTTTTTCCCGAACCACTGCGCCCCACAATTGCAATGGTTTGACCGGGAGAAAATTGAAACGAAATATTTTGCAAAGTATTCGTTTCTGCATCTTCTTGATACCGAAAAGTAACGTTATCAAACCGGATTTCTCCTTGAAGTCTCGGTAATACAATTAACGGTTTTTGGGGGCTTTCTTCCGGTTCCTGCTCAAACACATCATTTAACCGTTCTACGGAAATTAAGACTTCTTGCAATTCATCCCATAATCCCACTAAAGCCAGAATCGGACTAATTACATAACCCTGCATCATATTAAAGGCGACAAACTGACCAATTGTTAATTGATCTTGGATTACCAAATTGACACCAAACCACAGCAAAAATGTACTCCCAATAGAATTAATTAACCCACTCATAAATCCCAAATTAATTCCTAATTTCTGGGCTTTAAACTGAACATTTATCTGTTGGGTTAATTTTTCTTCCCAACGCCACCGTAATTCCGGTTCCGCCGCTACTGCTTTCACCGTATTAATTCCCGTCATCATTTCTACTAAAGTTGAATTTTGATCAGCAGCAGCATTAAAAACTTGACGGGAAATATGCCGTAACATTGGCGTTGCTGCTAAGGTTAGAATAACAATTAAAGGCACAATTCCTAAAATTAAGATTGTCAGCTTCCAGTTATAATAAAGCATCAATCCCAGATACACAAACCCCGTCATAACATTCAACGCAGACAACAAAATTTGACCGACGAGAAACCGTTGAATTTTCTGATTCTCTTGAACGCGAGTAATGATATCCCCGACACGACGGGACTCAAAGAACTTTAAAGGAAGTTGTAGCGCGTGATAAATAAAACCCCCAATTAAGGTTAAATCCAAACGATTTGATAAATAACTTAATAAATATTGTCGAATCGAAGATAACCCTAAACTCCACACCCCAAATAATAACAATCCCAAGGCGAATACATTCAAACCTGTGACGCTTTTATTCACCACAACCCGATCTAAAATAATCTGGGTTAATAACGGAGTGACAATCCCAAAGACCTGAATTAAGAGGGATAACAGAATAATTTGTAATCCCAAAAATCGATGGGGCCAAATTACCCCCACAAACCGACCGAGAGAGCGTTTTTGCTCTTTGAGTTCATAAAATTGCTCCGTCGGTTCTAACAGTAAAGCATAGCCCGTCCATCCTGTTAAAAACGCCTGACGAGAGAGGGTTTTTTTGCCCTCCGCCGGATCAGCAATCACGACTTGATGACGACGGACTTTATAAACCACAATATAATGATCCCCCTGCCAATGAGCAATCCAAGGGTTTTTTTCAGGTTCTAAACGATTCAAACTTGCCCGTACAGGTCGCGTTTGATACCCTAAGCGTTCGGAGGTAAGGGTAAGGTTTTTTAAGGAGACCCCTGAGCGTCCTACATCCGCAATATTACGCAGGCTATTAATACTCAAATATTTCCCCCAATACTGACTAATCATCGCCAAACAAGCCACCCCACAGTCAGAGGAACTTTGCTGTTCAATAAACGGATAGCGTTGCCAAAATCCTCGCCAGACTCGTTGACGTTTAGGTTGGGGAAAACTAAGGATTTGCGCGGTTTTGGGAACAATAACCGCAGGGGGGTTCACCGTTGCAGGTTGAGGGGATACGGTTATCTGTTGTTTCCGCATCTGGGATTTTCGCTCTTGTACAGATGTGGTCTGTAAGGTTTCGGGGGGAAGTTGATACACAACTAACTCTGTTGATGCTATCCATTCTGAGGGGACAGGATCGGGTTCTCCCCAACTGTCACCCACTTGGGGAACGGTATCGGCCCCTGTAATTTGTCCTTGGTACAGCCAAAATCGTCCTTGTTCCGTTGGGATCGCCTTCTGTAAGGCAGTTCCAGCACTGATGCGATGTTCGATGCAGTTGGATAAAATCTCTTGGAGTCGGTGACTGGTGAACCGTCGCAAGTTGGTTTGGGTTTTAAAGAATAATAACCGTTGTCGGTTTTCAATAGAGGTTTGTAAATAGGTTTGTAGCGGAGGAATCTGTTTAATTTGGGCCTGAAGTTTGACCATCGGAATCGAAGCAACGATAACATCACTGGCGGCGATCGCTTGATAAGATAAATAAGCGTATTCCCATCCCGCTTCATCGCCACCAAAGGTTTCACCGGGTTCAACAACTAAAACCGAAACCTCTCGATTGAGATGTTTGTCCTCAGCCAGAAGTCGAACTCGACCTTCGAGCACTAAATAAACAAAAGACTTACCGTTAAGTTGATGACTAACTTTTGTTTCAGCCGAAGGCGGTAAACGATCAATACAATCTCCTAATTGGAACGATTGCAAATGCCAGTGTTGACTCCACGCTTCAACATAAGTAGTATCGGCTTGGATTTGTGTTAATAAATTTTCTAAGGTTGCCATTAATAAAGATGGAGATCGGTTTGAGCTAGAGCTAGACACCCGATCCCGTTCTGTAAAGTTGGGATTAATCATTGTTCCGAGGGAATAAATAGTGTAGATTAGCAATCCGTGAAACAACCCGTAGAAATATGAAATTAGGCTTCTCTAGCCTTCGGTTCCATGCTTCTTAGCAAAGGTGAAATCCCCTTGATTAGGGAGATTCCCACAAACAAGAGTCAAGCGGAATTCAGTAAAAACTGCGGTCTAACAACAAGATTGCCTTTCAGATGAGTAGAGGATTCTGATATTCAACCCAGTTGTCTATAGACGTAAGATCTGTTGCCATAATGGCATATATTGATCCAGGGTGTCCTTCCATTTCAGGACATTGCGCTCAAGTTAATTAAATCTTTAACTTTATCTTTACAGTGATAGGTGAAATCCTAGGGCTTGTAATACCTATGAGATGGAAGGTTGAGGGACTTTTGTTTCAAAAGTTTATATAAAGTTAAGATTCCGACCCTTGATCATCACTAGGGTTTCCAACGTTACGGTTAGTGAAAGTGGCGATCGCACATTTAAGTTTAGACTAACTCGAATTTCTTTACCTCTATGTCTCATTCTATTTATCAAGTGGGGGGGTTTACCCGTTGATGCTCCCACCTATATTAAACGTCAAGCGGATATCAAGCCTTAAAAGCCGGAGAGTTTTGTTATGTCTTGAACTCTCGACAAAGTAGCCTGAATGGATCTGCAAAAGATGTTCTCTATGCCTGTGAAAATGCAGTAAAACTTTCCCCTTATGATGGTGATTTTCGCGATAATCGAGGATTAGCTAAGACTTTAACAGGTGATTTTAAAGGGAAAATTGAGGATTTTCAAGCATTTGTTGAATGGACAAATGATGATAAAATGAAGTCACAAAACAATTAGGACAATTCTAAATTCCGAAACCCTTTCATTTCTTACTGTTCCCTGTTCCCTGTTCCCTGTTCCCTGTTCCCTATTGACTGATGACAAATTGATTCCGGCTCCAGACCACTTTGATATTCACACTGAAATTTTTCCTGACACCACTTTTTAAGATTGACTTCCTGAAGCTGAATAAAATTAGAACAGGACGGTTGAATCACTTGACTTGCTAAGGCCCATAAAACAGTTCGGGTGAGATCAAGTCCTGTTTTTAACCATAACTCTCGATTAGCAGGAACCCCCGTTTCTTTTACAGTCTCTACATCGACCCAAATTCCATGAGCTCCTAACAGAATTTGAGCCATCCATTTGGCACGGGGTAAATGGGTAGGAGAGGTGATTAATTTAACATGATGAGCGTGCCATTTGGTGAGAATGGGTTGACTGTAAAAAAAATTATCAAAGGTAGACTGTGCACACTTTTCTAACCAAACTTGTTGCGTTGATGCTTGTTCGCGTTCAAATAACTTTAAAATGCAAGGATCATCTGATCCCGTTGAGATTAAAATGCGAATATCAGGATTTTGTTTGGCCAGTTGCGTCACATACATTTCCCGTCGAATACTTCCCCCCAGGACAAAAAATGTATCCACAGGTTGTTGAGACCCCATAGACAACCCTTGAGTTTGATGGAATACACGACTCAGCAACACAATGAACACCATCACGATGCCGAGGAGTAAAATTTTGAGACAGAATTTGTGTTTAAATTGTAAACGTTGCCAATTCATCTGGGAGTATTGTTCTCGTTAGGATTGGAAATTGAAAGTTATTCTAGGATTTAGAATCAATTCTCTATGAATATTATCAATCCTCTTATCGCTGTTAGTTTGTTTTCTTTGACATTCTTCTGGGGGTTTGGACTTTATCCGGTCTCGACTTTTGCCCAAAATAATGCGAGTCAACCGAAACCCAAATATCAATATCCCCAAGAAATTGTTAATACTTATATCAGTAGTTGTCGTCAACGAAGTATCCAAGAAGGTTTAACCGAGCAACAGGCAAAAACTGTTTGTCAGTGTACAATTAATCGCTTTCAATCTCAATATAGTTTTGAGCAATTTCTGAAAATTTATACTCAAGCTCAAAAGACGAAAGAATCCCCCGATGAGTTTGTGGATGTAGGCATTGATTGTGCGACCCAATTGCTTAACTAAACGAATGTTGAGGGTTAACCATTCAAAATCAACCCTTAACGATACAATACATAGTTTAATGCTCATTAATTGTCCAGATCTCTTATGATTCAGTCTCCTCTAAAACCTGCTATTCGAGAAAGGTTTAATATTTCTCGGATTTCGATTGCTCATCCTCGAATTGTGATAGGGTTTTGGATTGGGGTAATTGTAGCAGGAATGCTGGCATTTGGTAGTCTCAAATATGCTTTATTTCCAGAGGTGACATTTCCGGTGGTTGTTGTCAGTACCACTGCACCGATTTCTACCGCAACGGACATGGAATTAAAGGTAACTTTACCCATTGAAAATCAAGTAAAATCTATTGAAGGGGTTTATGATTTTCGCTCATCGACTTACCCAGGTCGAAGTATTATTAGTTTAGCTTTTTTAGTCGGAACGAGTTTAGAATCTTCTACAAACCAGGTAGAGACAACTTTAAAAACGATTCAATTGCCTGCGAAAACAACTTATACTGTTATTCCGTTAAACTTAAATGAATCAACAGCCATTACCTACGCCATTCAAAGTCAAAGTCTAACGTTAAAAGAATTAACAGAACTAACAAAAACTGAAATTATTCCTCAACTTAACGCTTTACCCGGTGTGCTCAAGGTAAATTTATTAGGGGATGGATTAACCCGGAAAGGAACATCAGATATCGCTTCTTTATCCAGTTCTCAAACCTTAATTCAAGACCCGCCAATATTAGTTCGATATAATGGAGAAAATGTCTTAGCAGTTCAGGTGATAAAACGCAGTGATGCTAATACCTTGGAAGTTGTAGATAGAGTTGAAACTGCTATTAATAGTATACAAGAAAAGCTCCAGAATGTCAAGCTAAATTTAGCAGAAACTCAAGCGGATTATATTCGTAAAGCCACCCATTCGACAATTGAAGAACTATTATTAGCAATAATTTTAGCGATTGCCATTGTCTTTCCTTTTTTAAGAAATTTAAGAGCTACGTTCATCACCGCTTTAGCCATTCCTACTTCGTTGTTAGGAACCTGTATTGTGATGGCAATAGCAGGATTTAATTTAGAAACTATTACGTTATTAGCCTTGGCGTTAGTAATTGGAATTGTCATTGACGATGCCATTGTTGATGTCGAGAATATTGCCCGATTAATTGATGCTGGAGAAAACCCCAGAGATGCTGCCCTTAAAGGAACAGATGAAATTGGTTTAACCGTAACCGCTTCTACCTTAACAATTGTGGCTGTTTTCCTCCCCGTTGCCTTTATGGGAGATGCGTTAGGACAGTTTTTTAAACCCTTTGCGTTAACGATTTCTTCGGCGGTTTTAATCTCCTTATTAGTGGCTAGAACTTTATCTCCAGTTTTAGCTGTATATTGGTTAAAACCCATTCAAAATAAACCCGAAAATTATCATCCCAAACCTAATGTTATTATCGAAACCTACCGTCGATTATTACAATGGTCACTCCACCATCGTAAACTTGTTATTTTAATTGCTATTTTAAGTTTTATAGCAGGTTTAGCTTTAATTCCTTTAGTTCCTCAAGGCTTTTTACCTCGATTAGACCGAGGAGAATTTGTAATTAATTATTCCTATCCTTTACCTCAAATTTCTAATTTTCAGCTTCAAAGTAATTCTCAAACCCAAGAAACCCCCACCGATACACCAACCGCAGAAACGGATATTTTTCAACAGCAGGGAGCGTTTAATTGGTTAACAGATTTAGCTCGAAATCCCATTCAATTATTTCTGAGAAAAACTCGCACAACGGGGAACAAAATTGAACAGGTTGTTTTGAATACGCCTGATGTGGAAGAAGCGTTTACTATTATTGGTATTAAAGGACAACCCAATAAAGGCAGAATTTATGTAAAACTAAAAAATGATCGTCAACTCACCACCTTAGAAGCACAAGATCAAATTCGAGAAAATTTACCCTCTCTTAATAATGTTACCGTTAGTGTAGAAGATTTGCAATTTGTGGAAACAGGAGATGAAAAACCCTTACAAATTGTATTAGTGGGAGACGATGTAAATCTCTTAAAAAAGACCGCAAAAACGCTTCAAGAAAAAGTGGCAAAATTACCTGGTTTTGTGGATGTTCGAGCAACAGGAGAAGAAAATACATCTAATGATATTAACCAAATTGAACGCTTTAATGGTCAACGGGCGGCTTATGTTACGGCAAATTTAAGCCAAGGTCAATTATTAGGAGATGCAACCAATCAAGTATTAAATATTGCCCAACCTTTAATTCCTAATGGAGTCACCTTAAAATTAACCGGAGATTCTGCCAGAATTGGTCAAGTTTTAAATAGTTTTCTGGTAACGCTGCTGTTTTCGGTGGTTTGTATGCTGGGGTTACTATTTTTATTATTTGGTCGTTGGGTAGAACCTGCGGTGGTTGGGTTAACGCTTCCTTTATGTTTAGTCGGCGCAATGTTAGCGTTATTAGTGACTCAAAGTGCTTTTGGAATTATCTCGTTAATTGGGTTAATTTTCTTATTAGGATTATTAGATAAAAATGTATTACTTCTGATGGATTATATCAACCAACTTCGTCAAAAAGGCATGAATCGAAATGATGCCATTATTGAAACTGGGGTTGTACGTTTAAGACCGATTATTATGACCACCGCCTCAACGATTTTAGGGATGTTACCGATTGCATTAGGATTAGGAGCAGGAGCAGAATTAAGACAACCAATGGCCGTTGCAATTATTGGCGGGTTAATGACATCGACCTTATTAAGTTTAATTGTGGTTCCTGTTTTAAATACATTGTTAGAAGATGAATGGTTAAAAATTAAACAACGATTTAAATCATAATGCCCTGAACTTACATTTCAGGCTGTAGAGACGTGCCATGGCACGTCTCTACGTCATCTAATAGATGACTAAAACTGTTCTTTATTAACCCGTTAAAACGGGTTTGTAGGGGCGAGGCGCGCCTCGCCCTTACGCCTGAAATTAATTTCAAGGCTTTTAGCTTACGCAAATAAGCTATGGTGAGAAATCGTTAACAAAGTAACGGGGTTGAGAGGAGAAAAACGGGTTAAATTAGCAACGGGAACGGAACGGGATAATTGTACATTTAAAATCCGATAACTCCAACTGCGTTCAATGCGTTTTCGTTGGTCTAACCAGTTTAACGCCGTGTTTAAATGTTCAATCGTTGCTAAAGCTAAAACAATCACACCCCCCGGAGATAAACGAATACTGCAAATCCCTAAGATTTCGCTTAAATTGCTTCCACTTCCTCCAATAAAAATCCGATTCGGTGAGCGTAAATGATGTAAAATTTCGGGAGCTTCCCCATGAATAGAAACTAAGTTATTAACTTGAAATCGTTGGCGATTTTGTTCAATTAAAGTAGTTCCGGCGGCTGTTTTTTCAATAGAATAAACTGTAGAATCAGGAAAAAGTCTGGCAATTTCTATCGAAACCGAACCCGTCCCGGCTCCAATATCCCAAATCGTTTGTTTCGGCTGTAAAGCTAGTTCTCCTAAGATTAAAGTCCTAACTTCCCGCTTTGTCATCAGTCCAGGGCGATCGCTATAACTGAAAAACAGTTGATCAGGAATGCCAAAAGTCGGAATTTTAGATAAATCTAAAGGCTCTATTCCCAAACCAGATTCACGTAATAATATTACAATATTTAAGGAAGAAAATTCTGGATTTTTTAAAGATTCTATCTCCCATTGTTGGACTCGTTCATCCTTTCCCCCTAAATTTTCGCAGACCCAAAATTGATAACGACTTGGTAAATCTAAACTCTTGATTAATTGAGCGATCGCCGAGGGATTATAAAGATTATCCGTTAATATTGCTATTTTTTCTGCTCCCTGTTGTAAAGCTTGAATTAAGGTTTCCATAGAACGACCATGAACACTTAGAATTCGAGCATCTTGCCAAGGAATTTTAATCCGATTAAAGGCTAATTGAATCGAGCTAATATGGGGATAAAACGTTAATTGTTCCGGCGGAAATTCGGCAATTAATAAACGACCTAATCCAAAAAATAACGGATCACCCGATACTAAAATGACAATATAATTATTAGTAGATTGTTTTTTTTCAATTTCCCATCTTGTTAATTGCTGACGAATAGAAACAATTATTTCTGTTAAATCTCCTAAGATTAAACGACCAGCTAGATGTTCAGGAAAATAACTTAAATGGCGATCGCTTCCGACTAATATAGTTGCACCTGCAATAACATTAAGAACAGACTCACTCAGTCCTGATGCCCCGTCCAACCCAATACCAACAACATAAATCATTATTGAATTTCAAATTAATAATTAATGTACAATCCTTATATTTTTTGAACCCTATTTTTCAGAGGTAGCTAAAACAATTAAAGCATTTAAAATGGCTGCTGCTACCGGAGAACCTCCTTTTCTTCCCTCCACTCGAATTTGAGGAACGGACATTTGAGCTAACATCATTTTAGACTCTACTACAGACACAAAACCCACCGGAACCCCAATTACTAAACTCGGAGAAACTAACTTTTGTTCGATTAAAGAACACAGGGAAATTAACGCGGTTGGAGCATTACCAATCACAATAATACTCTGGGGAAACTCTTGAACAACATTAATTAATCCCGTTTCGGTGAGGGTTTTACCCGCCAAGGGAGTCGATACCGCTTCAACGGCACAAATTAAGGGATTATTAAAGGTTTTAGCCACTAAATTAGCGACCCCTTGTTTAACCATTCCCACATCAACAATAATCGGAACTCGTTGTTTTAACGCTAAAATTCCCTGTTCTATCGCATTTGGACTAAACCGAATTAACTGGGAAAATTCAAAATCAGCCGTACTATGAATAACTCGTCTCACAATCGCATATTCAGCAGAATTAAACGAATGTTCACCAATTTCTTGATCAATAATTGCAAAACTCTGGGATTGAATCGGATGAATTTCTATAAACATTGGTTCTCAAGGATGGTTTGTTATTGGTTGACAGTTAACGGTTAACCATCAACCAACAACGCTTAAGGTCTAAAATTTAAAAACAGGCCAGTCTGGTTCTCGATAATAGCGGGTCATGTCATCAAACTTGCGGAGTTCTGCTCGTTTAACCCAAATTTCTTGAGTAGAATCTAACCATTGTTGATTGAAAGAAGAGAGAATATTACAAAAATGACCCCGATCTAAATCTTCAGGAATTGTTCCGAAATAACCCAATGTGATGTGAGCCGTTAAATAATATTGTTGATCGACACCTAATGGAATTAAACTTGGATTTTGATAGATAGCACGCCGGAATTCAGTTGTTTTTTGATAGGACTCTTGATCACGGGGAACCAGACAAACGGCGATCGCCCTTGGCATTAGCATAAAACCGAAAATTTGCCAACGAATTCCCTGGGGAATTGGTGTGGATTTAAAACCTTGAAACGATTGAGCGATCGCTTGATGCAACTTCGGATCAAAACTGAGATCTTCTTTGCTGGCATCTCGATAAGCACTATCCCAAATCAAATCCGCTAAGGTAAAGTGTAAACTTTCCTGGGGAATCGGAATCCAAAAATTGGGATCAAACTTTTCACTGAGTTGCTGCTGACAAGTTTGGAGATTCTGATAAAATTCTCCATTCTCCCCATCATCTTCGGCCGGAGGGGTGATAATGCTATAACCCGGAAAAGGCACAGCTTGGGGTTTACCCTGGGAATCAGGCTTAAACTTAGGGGACTCCTGAATATACTCAAGCTGAGAGTGATAGGATTCTGGCAGCGTTAATCGCGCTACCCGATTCACATAAACTTGATAAGTATCGTCCAATTTTAATCGCCTCTTTTGAAAAAATTAAGTTATTATGCCTATCCACCTCTACTGGGGAGACGATGACTTTGCTTTAATGCAAGCGGTTGAACGATTGCGGGAGTCCGTCCTTGATCCCAGTTGGGCTAGTTTTAATTTTGACAGAATTCTGTCCGATCAACCAAATTCTGTAATTATGGCGCTTAATCAAGCCATGACGCCTCCTTTTGGAATGGGTGGACGCTTTGTTTGGTTAGTGGATACTTCCCTATTCCAGCAATGTCCAACAGAAGTTTATCAAGAGTTAGAACGCACCCTTTCGGTGATCCCCGATACGACAACGTTGCTTTTAACGGGTTCTAACAAACCCGACGGTCGGTTGAAGTCCACGACATTACTCAAGAAATATATTGACAAATCTAAAGGAGAATTGCGAGAATTTTCTCGAATTAAACCTTGGGAAATCGATAAATTAGAACAGCACGTTAAAACTTTAGCAACGGAACGTGGGGTCAATCTGAGCTCTAATGGGATTACTTTATTAGCAGAGTTAGTTGGAAATGATACTCGACAACTCTATAACGAATTGGAAAAACTCAAGCTATTTGCGGGGAATACTCATCAACCCCTCAGCCTTGAGCAAATTTCCTTATTAGTTCAGGCTAATACTCAAAATAGCTTAAAACTTGCCACTTGTATTAAAGCCGGACAAACCAGTAAAGCCTTAGAGTTAATTACAGAGTTACTCCAACACAATGAACCGGGATTAAAAATTGTCGCCACTTTAGTGAGTCAATTTCGGACGTGGTTATGGATTAAATTAATGATGGAAACCGGAGTCAGGGATAAACAGGAAATTGCGAAAACCGCCGAAATTGGCAACCCCAACCGTGTCTTTTTTTTGCAAAAAGAAGTACAAACCCTCACCCTAAATCAACTACAACACAGCTTACCTTTGTTACTTCAACTTGAAGCTCATCTCAAAGGCGGCGCAGATGAACGTTCAACTCTCCAAACCCATGTTATTGAGTTGTGTCAGCTATTTCAACGAAAATAGAGGGGTAGGGTGTACATCTAACGTCAGTGTTCTTCTTCCCCTATCTTCCCCTTTCCCCCTCTCCCCCTTCTGCTAACTGTACTATGGGTTTGAATAAGGCGGCTCCGAGAAGACCACTCACCACACTGAACGCTAGAATCACACCAACGGGGAGTTGAATGGACTCAAAGAACAGGAACTTCAAAGAAATGGGGGTAGCATTTTGAACGGCGAGAATGGCGATCGCACCGATCCAAACTGCAACAATAAAGCTGGTAATAATAGCGGGGGCGTTAGGCATAGATTACAACAATTGGTCAAACGAGGATATTTGTTTTTCTATTCTAATTAACCGGGGCAGAAAAATACTTACCCTGACGGAAAAATCGGCTTTTTTAAGCTTATTCCCCCGATCAGACATTTCTGTATTTTATTAAAAATGGAGTTCGGTCAAAGATTAGAAAAACTAATCTTCATAAAATTTTAACATTTGCCTTGCCAGGGTCTATCCATCAAGGAGATTATGGTATAATTCAAAGTCAAGCTAGACTTAAACCTTTTCTGTGGTGAATCTAATGCCGAGACTGACATCCATCCTGATGCACCAGATACTTTTCTCTAAAACTGGAGTTAAAAGGGTTCAGTCTGCCGAAGGCGTACGATTCTTTTCTTTTCTTTTATATTGAACTTAAACCCCGTTTCATTAGGTTTACGCCTCTAATTTTCAGAGGATCTAGCCTTAAACGGACACTTAAATATGAGTTGAGGGAGTCTTAATCAATTATTACTCTCTGGCTACTGCCTTGGCATGAGCAAAGGCGAATTTACAAAGACAAGTGAGGCTGGATTCAATATGAAACCCGAATACGAAGGTTCACCCGTCTGCGACTGGAATCAAGATGCCTCTAAAATCCTTACTATTTTAGATCAAACATCTTGTTCTGGGTCTATTATATCAGGAGAATGCCCAGATGAAAACCCCAGTTCTAAGTCTTCTGAAATCATGACCTTAATGGCAGTTGAATGGGCAAAACAATATTACTCAATGATTTGGAGTCCCAACCCATCTCATTCAGCGACGGGGATTGAACTTGATCAACCTGTTGATATTACTGAGTTTGACGAACAGCGTTCCCGTATTGTTTCCCAGCTTTTCCAAATGTTAAATATAGCCGGGGAAATTGCCTGGAACAAAATTGATGCGGTACTGGGTTCTTATCTTCAATCTCATCAAAACCTTTTAGAGTTAATTGAACCCAAAAAAATTATTCAAGATACTTGCCATTTGTATCGAGAAACCATAGAAGCTTATGCTCAATATGAATATCCGTCCCGGCTATCGGTTTTAGTGGGTCGAGAGATTATTTCCATTCGCCGTAAATATTTCCAAATCCATGTTGTATTTTTAGCTGTTTTAGCAATGGAATTTAACTATGTAGGAAAAATTTTATTAGATTGGATTCCCCTAAAATCACGCTCTATTTTTTTACTGTATTTCAAAGCAGTAGAAGATTATCTTCATGCCCCCATTGCAGAAGTTCATGCCTTAGCAGCTACCCAGAAAGCGGATTCAGAAGCTTTAATTGCCGTACAACAATTACTATCTCAAACAACAACAATTGCCCATAATGTTTATAACCGAGTTTGTCATTTACATCCCGGCTATCGGAGCATCAGTGGCAATTTAGCAAATTCTATGGTTCACTATTCTAGTATTCGAGATGTTGAACTCTTTCAAATTTATTTATGCTTGTGTGCGTTAGAAGGCAGTTTGCGACCCGTGCAAGAAGAGTTATTTCCGATGTGTGTGATTTTATATCCCCGATTAAATGTAAGTTGGGAGTTGGTACAGGATATGTTAAATTCTTTGCTTTGGGAACTTTATTATAGTTTGAGTCCAGAAAATTATAAAGTGTTTTTGCCCTATATTCATACCATAACTGAAATATTTTCTGATCAAGTCGTTTATTGAGATATTCATGAATTTAGTCTGGACTGCAATTGCTACAGGAATCACCAGTTTTATTGCCACCAATATTGATGATATTGTCATTTTAATGTTATTTTTCTCTCAACTGAATCGTCAATTTACAGTTCAACAGATTGTTGGGGGTCAATATCTAGGATTTACCTGTTTACTAATAGCGAGTTTGATCGGGTTTCTGGGAGGTTTAATTCTTCCTAAAACCGTGATTGGATTACTGGGATTTCTCCCAATTGCTATTGGAATTAAAGGGTTATTTCAAGCAGAAAAAGAGAAAGAAGAAATTCAAGGAGTAGCTTTTGATTCTTTAATCGCGGAGTCTCGATCTGCTTGGAAACGTTCTCTGGGAAAGGTTTTAAATACACCTTTATTTAATGTTGCTGCGGTAACTGTTGCCAATGGGGGTGATAATATTGGGATTTATATTCCCTTATTTGCGAATTCTAATTTATTGAGTTTAGGAATTATTCTAATTGTTTTTTATATTTTAATTGGAGTTTGGTGTGCGATCGCTTATTTCTTAACTCGTCATCCTATCTTAGCTCAATTTTTAACTCAATACGGCGAAAAAATAACCCCTTATATTTTAATTGCATTAGGAATTTTTATTTTAATAGAAAGTGAAAGTTACCATCTCCTACCTAAGTTCTAAACCTTGTTGTTGCGATTTGAATCAGATAAAACTCCCAACGATACCGTTTTTGATTTGGCCGTTGTCGTAGTTTCAGTAAATCTAAGAAAATCAATTGCAATTTTTGATTGCGGTCGGGTAAAAATTTTACGCCTCCCGGGACTTATTTTCACGACTTGTGAGTTTATTACTACTGTGTTCAATCAAAATTGATAAAGAATTGTGAATTACAAAACTTTAATTTTTCAGCAGCACTCACACTGACATATTCCTACAAAGCAAGCGTAATCATCATTAGCAGTTATCTTGTGGTTGAAACACTAACCTTAGTAGCAGGATTTATCGGATGATTATATCAGATTTAAATATATCTGGGAACCCAAAAATGTATATCATGAGGAGGATGTACTTTTGACATCTTTAATAGAGCGATTCCATCATTCAAAAACCTATGTACCTTTCAAAACAAAAGCTCAAACACCTCAACACCGTTACCCATGAGGGTAAAATAGTCGTCTTAGCCACCGATGCCGAGGGAAAAATTTCCTATACGGTGAAGCAAGATGGGTTTGAAGATAGCTACCTCAACACCCCCGCCGATCAAAGAACCGGCTGGGAAAACTGGCAAACTCTGGAATTCGCTGATGAAGCGGATGACCAGTCGGTAATTGAAAAAGAAAAAGCCGAACTGACTCACCAACAAAATCCCAGTCAATATCTCCTCAAATCCCTTTACAAAACCCAAAATATAACCGCAGTTGCCCCAGTACAAGCGATTTCTGCCCTGGGACATATTTACGTTTTTCGTCAGTCCAAATCCAACACTTTATTGGTGGATCGTTTTATATTAGACGGCATGACCAATAAGTTGAACCGCAAACTAGAAGTTCGGTTTAAGCGGAGTCGGCAAAAGCACACCCCCACGAAAAATATGCAACAGGGGTCTAACGGACTGGTTGATATTGATACCTTAGACTTTCGTGATGCCAACGGTAAATTTTTCTATGAACCCACCACCGAATTATGCTTAGTCAATAACCTGCATAAGGGCTGGTTTTCCGTCGTATTGGTTCCGACGATTGAAAATGATGTTTATCGCTGGCATATTTTCGCCTACAACAGTCAAACCCAGAAGGTCGAATTAACCACCATTCGCGCCTCGGAAGAAGGACTATTTGATGTTCAAGATTACACCATTTTTGAAGAATCAAACGATAGCCTAGTTCCCCGAAAAATTCCGGGGGTGATTAAGCGGACTTTAGACATTAAGGATGTGACAGTCACCGACGGTTTATCGGCCACTAAATACGATTTACAACAGGCCCAGCAAACCCAGTCCGGGGAAGAACAACTGTTGAAAACTGCCACGCGATTAATGTTGGCAATTCCCACAGATAAAGGGGCGGCCGCTTTCAGTTTTGCCATCGCCGGGGATGGTACTTTAGCAGAAATTGACGAAACCCCGGATAGCAAGCTTATTCGCAGTCGTCAGCGAGAAGTTTTGTTACCCTTAAACACCTTAGATGAAATTAAAGCAATTGGTGACAAAACCCCTCCTCCCCAAGGAATTATTAGCGGATTCGCCGCAGGAACTGATGAGGAAGATATCGAAGATTTAGTTAAAATATCCACCAATGGCGGCGCTTCAGAGTTAGCCAATTACGACTTAGTAAAAATCAGCGGCACCAGTGATTATCAAGGGTTGTATCGGACGATTAACGTAAAGCAAGATACCTTTGAGATTGATATCCCATTAGATCGCGGATTAGGTTATTGGGAAAAAGAAGACCAAGAAGAAGGTGGTTTGATTTTTGATGGCATGATTACCGCTTATCAAAAAACCGCCGAGGGCAAATTACGAGTCACCTGTCCTAATCATGGTTTGGAAAATGGCGATCAAGTCCAAATTACCGGCACAGAAGACTACAACGACAGCTACCCCGTGCGAAAAATTGATGATACCCATTTTGTCATTGAACGCAAATGGGCAATCGGAGAGGCTGTTAATGTGAAATTGGTGTCCCAAAAGCGGCGGGGAATCGTGTTTGATGGGGTGGATGATTATATTGATGTTACTGCTGGTATCCTACCTGATTCCTACACCAAAGAAGCTTGGATTAAATGGGAGAAATCTTCGGGAGAATTTAATATTATCTCGGGTAATAGTAGTCATGATTTATGGATAGAGGATCACAGGCTATGGGCAGGACATAAACATAATGGGAGTTGGTACAACGTTCAAGACACAACAACTTTACCTGAAAATACTTGGATTCATGTGGCTGTTACTTATGATAGTTCCACTCAAAGGATGGAACTATATAAGAATGGTCAACTCATTGCAACATCAACGAATGTTCCTCGTCTTGCTACCTCTCATCCCCAGATTGTCATTGGAGCATATAATTACGGGGGTCTCTTCAAAGGTTCTATAGCCGAAGTCCGCATCTGGAAAACAGCCCGGACTGCTGAAGACATTAAAAATAGTATGTACCTACAACTGACAGGAAAAGAAGTCGGTTTAGTGGGGTATTGGCGCTTAGGTGGTATCTCCGAAGGGAAAGTAGCTGACTTTTCTGTGAACGGCAATGACGGCACTGTCTATGGTGAACCGTATGTTAGTGCGGCAACTCTCAACCGCAAACTGGCCGGAGGAACCGCAGCAGTTAAATATAGCAATTCTGAGCTATTTGCTGTCAGTGAACGGGCTACTTATGAGGAAAGTTTTGAGTTTAAAGTTAACTCAGCCAATCCGGTTAATTTAGCCTATTTAGACAATGCCGATGGTAAAAATATTGGCACCAAGATATTTACCCTATCCTATTGGGGAAAAACCAGCCGCAGTGCCGAAGAGAAAAAGACCATTTCTGCGGTACAAAATAAGTTTGAAGATTTGGGCAATGGTTGGTATCGTGCTTCCTGTAATGTGACAATTCCCGATGAAGTCAGTCTGTTACGTTCTTTTGAAATTGCCAAAGTTCAAGGAGATTGGCAATCGCTGGAAATTCGCAAGCACCGGATTCGTTTGTTGTCCGATAGCATTACGGAGGCAAAATACACCGATAGTGTTGCACTCACAACCCTAAATTATCAGCAGGTTGGAGAGATCTCTCCTGACAGCGATGTCAATATGTTTACTGCCAAGTTAAAGATGTTAACGCTCAAACAGGAAGAGGAAAACGCCCTGCTTAAAGAAAAGCGAGAAGTGGAAGCAAAGATCGCTTCCGAGAGTGCCCTAGAAGGAGTTCGAGCCGAAATTCGGGATCTGACTTGGCAGACATTAACACTCATTCAAAAAGAGCAAAACCTGTTGTCTCGGTTGAGGAAAGAAGAAGAACAAACGGAAAACTTTTATTATAAGATTTGCAGCAAGAATCAAAGTGTTTATGGAGTAAATGGAGTAAGAGTAATAGATACGGAGTATTGGCATTCAATAACAGCTAGAATCGATGAGAATAAAGATTCTCAGCTTTGGAAATTGTTGCCCGTACCATCGTTAAAAGCACCCCTAAGCTGTTGTGTATTTAAACTGTGATTATAGCATTACCTTTGTTTTTAAGTTTACGTCCCCATTTAATAGATAACTGTCCTTCATTTAAAAGCTGATGTAATAAACACTCTAGCTCATCAACTGATTTAAAGAGTCGATGAGCTATATATTCTTTAGCTGAATGCCAGACTAATTCAATTAAATTATAATCTGGACTATATGCTGGAAGAAATTCTAAATAGACATTCGGCATTTCTGCTTTAATTTTTTCTAGGTACTCTTCTTTTTTGTGAAAACTTGCATTGTCAAGAATAATCAGGATCTTAGCTCCTTTTTCTACAAATTCTTCTGCTTGATTTCCCGCTAATACCCATTCATAAATTAGCTCTTGATAAAAACTTTTTAACACTTGATAAAAATTATCTGCATTTCCTTTATCCAGAAATTCTACAAATCTTTTTTTATCCGAGTACCTCAATCCTCCCATCACATTAACTCTTCCTTTCCTCCTGTCTCCTCTAATCTGTTTCCTCTTCCCTTTTTTACACCAATTCTTTCTTTTTATCACTCTTAAATTAAATCCACTTTCATCCCAAAACCATACCTGTAATTGTTCTGGACTTTCTTTTGCTATTTTCAAATATTCTTCTATTTTATCTTTAAATAATTTTCTTTTTTCTGGATCTCTTTTCTCTTCTAAGCTATACTTTGCCCACAAATAAACATACTTTTTTTCCTTTAATATCTTTCTCACTTGTGAACTACTTAATTTGATTCCTGTGATTTGTTCTAAATAAGTTGCCAATCTTTCTCCTGTCCATCTCCCAAATTCATATCCTAATTCTTCCGGTTCTTTTTCTACTGTTTCTAATAATATCTCTATATATTTGTCTGTGGCTTTTCTATAATTTCCTTTCATTCTTTCATCTTTTAGGCTTTCTAATTTGTCAGGGTCTCCATGTACACACCAATAACATACTTTGTTTAATGAGCAGCCCAAAAACTTGGCAATTTCACTTTGCTTTTTACCATCATTTAGCAATAATAAAATCAAGATTCTTTCTCGGATTTGTCCATTTTCTTCCTCTTTCAATCTTTTCTGTAGTTTCTCTACTTGCTTTTCATTTAAATGATTTTTAGCAGGCATCTTTTGATTGATTTTTCTAAACTTGGTTTTTCATTATACCCTATTTAGATGCTTAACAGCTTAATAGTCAACGTGAGGCAGAAGCACAATACTTCTTCCCTGGCCAAGTGTCTGACGTTCGAATTTGGAGTATTGCCCGAAGTGCGGATGAAATTCGAGCAGATATGTACACTCGCCTGAGTGGAAAAGAGTCAAGATTGTTGGCTTACTACCCCCTCGGTGAAGCTAAAGGCAACCCACATGATCTGTCTCTAAATGGCAACCACGGACTACTATGTGGACGTTGGAGAGAGTCCACTGTACCTATCTCGGCTGAGAACACCGTGATGCAGTTTGACGGGAAGGATGACTATCTAGAACTAACTCAGCCATTGCCCATTTTCTCAAGTTCGTTCACCATTTCTATGTGGCTGAAAATTCCAACTTATAAACGAGGGATATTGCTAGGAGATGCTTTTAGTCCAAACCGTCCAGTGGATGTTGACTGTGAAATTAGTGCTGATGGAAGGCTAAGGTTGTATTGGTCTGGTGCGGTAGATCTTTATGGCACGGCAACATTAGGACTTAATGAATGGCACTTTGTTAGTTTTGTCAGAGATCGAGAAAACCAAAAGGTTTATACTTACATCGACGGTGTTCTTGACTTGCAACATTCCGGAGCACTTTCTGATAAAACTGCGACCAGTTATCACCTTATTGGCCGCAATTTTGGGGGTAGTCACCATGATAATTGTTGCTTTCAGGGCTGTATGGCTGATCTCGGCATCTGGAATATCGCCCGTACCCAGGATCAAATTCGGGCAGATATGTACACTCGCCCAAGCGGGAAAGAGCTTCACTTGGTCGCTTATTATCCGCTTGCTCAAATCCGAGATTTACAACCCGAGGCGATCAATATAACACCCATCACTAAAGATTTGACTGGAAAGTATCACGCCAGGCCAAATGGAGGGGTGCAGTCAGTCGCAGACAATGTCCTGCCTGCGATCCGGGAAAATATTCAGGCAATTATGAACAACCGACCACCTAGCAACCGCAATCGCGGCATCGTGAGCCAGGTATTGACTATCGACGATAAAACTCTGCCTATTGTCGGCGATGCCCTGGTCTCTGCGGAGTACAGCACCGTAACTCTGGAGCCGACAACCAAACGCAAGGTAGCGATCATGCGGCGATTCCTGGGTTCTCCCACCACCAACGGGGCCATGCTGCTCCCGGATAAGCGGATTGAAACCTTGGAACTGAAGTGGATTGGCAATGCTCAGTTTGCTCCGACTTTGTTGGGTTATATTGAGGGGCCACCCCCCGTACCCAGTGAAAACCTAACCTTATCAGACGATTACAATGGTGCGACTTCTGTGGAATTAACCATGTCTGAAGATGTGGCATTTAGCTGGAATCGTTCTCAGGATTCTGGGTTAGGAGCGACTGCTGATGTGTTTGCTGGAGCCGAAACAGAAGCTTCAGCCGGTTTATTCGTCCAAGCTAAAATCGCAACGATGCGTGCTGGTTTCAAAGGTAATTTGGATTTCAGCTACCAATTCCAAAATGAAAGTAACATTACTTCCAGTTCATCCCTGAGCATGACCGATAAACTGGAACTACGCGGCACACCAGAAGAAACTACCAAGTTCCCCCATTTGGGGACACGATTTATTCCCAAGAATATTGGCTATGCTTTGGTTGTTTCCGCCTTGGCAGATGTGTTTGTCACCCGACTGGCCCGCAGTGGCAAAATGGTCGGCTACCAAGTGCAGCCGGTAGATGGCATTCCTCCAGATGTCAACACCATCACCTTTTTGATGAATCCTGCCTACACGATGAATGGTAGCTTGGATGGGATGACCGGCAGCAGTGCTACTAGCCAGCGCTTTTTCAAGCACGTTCCCGAAATGCGTAGCCAGTATGGTTCCCTCTATCCCGCCAGTTACTATCGCTTGAAAGAGGCGTATGACTTAAAACGCCAAATTGAAGCGGAAGATAAACGCCGAGAATCTTACTTTTCTAACTTTGATGTGCGTTTAGTCGATGAAACCTCTTTGAACCGGAATATTGATAGTGGGGATGCACCTTCCACCACTGGATTACAACGGGAAGAAGACAAACCCAGTACCCAAATGACTGAGGAGGAAAAGAAAAAAGCTGAAGAGGAAAAACTGAACAATGCGAAGGCGGATGCTGCGGCGACCGTCAGTGAGAAAAGTGCCGCCACCAAAGCAAAACAGGCCGAAATCCAAAGCAAAATTAACGACCAAGAGAAACGAGTGCAAGCCACAAACAGTTTTGCGGGTTGGCAGAAACGGATGGAAGACCTGCAAATTCGGGCGGGTAAGCGCAATATCGTCAATACCTACGTTTGGGACGCTGACGGTGGACTGCGAACTGAAGCTCAAAGCTTTGCCAATACCGTAGAACATACCATTGGTGGCTCTTTTGGTCTGAATGCCGGTTTGGGTTTTGAAGGAAAATTTGGAGCTATCGCAACTGTTGAACTCACTGCCCAAGCTACGGTCAACTTAACTCAAACCATGAGCAAAACTGAAGCTCGGAGTAAAGGTTTTCAGTTGAATGTAGATCTGAGTGGTTTGGAGTATAAAGGCATCACCGATTACAACGATCGCCCGATTCTGCCCGGGGAAAAAGTAGATCGCTATCGCTTTATGAGTTTCTACCTGGAAGGCAGTACCGATCACTTCCACGACTTCTTTAACTATGTGGTCGATCCTGAATGGCTGCGTAGCAACGACGAAGAAGCGCGGGCCTTGCGTCAGGCCCAGGCAGGTAAGCCCAATAAAGCCTGGCGGGTACTGCACCGGGTCACTTATGTGGAACGTCCAGCATTGATGGGTTTTGGTCGAGATGTCCGTAAATTGCGGGAGGCGAGTGCAACTTCTAGCAATCAACAATTGTTGGATAAAATTGCCAAGTTGGAGGAGGCTAACCGTAAATTAGAGGAGAAACTCGATAAAATTCTCAACTACCTACAACAGCCTAAATAGTTAATTATTAAGAGGGGGGAAAACTATTTTCCTTCCTCTTCAAATTAAGAGTAATCGCTTTTTAAACAGGTCAATTTTGTGCTAAAATAGAGATAATTATTTTTTTTTAAATCAATACTAACTCAGATTTATTGCAATAGATATAAATTATGGTTCAATCTTTACCAAAACCAACAAGTTTTTCTGAATTTATCCAGTGGAAACCCGATAACAAACGCTATGAACTCCATGAAGGAGTAATTCTTGAAATGCCACAACCGACGGGAGAACATGAAGATATTGTAGGGTTTTTAGCTGAAAAACTGACCTTAGAATATGTGCGCCTCCATCTTTCTTATTCTATACCGAAAACGGCACTGGTTAAATCAGCTTCGAGCGAGTCGGCTTACTCGCCCGATATCTTATTATTGAATCGTTCTCATTTGGTGAATGAACCTTTCTGGAAGAAAGAATCTACTGTAACTTTGGGTCAGTCTATTCCTTTAGTAATTGAAGTCGTAAGCACGAATTGGCGAGATGATTATTATAAAAAATATGGAGAGTACGAAGAAATTGGAATAGCTGAATATTGGATTGTAGATTATCTAGCTCTGGGTGCTCGTAAATTGATTGGTAATCCCAAAAAACCAACTGTTTCTGTTTACTTTTTAGTCGATGGAGAATACCAAGTGACTCAATATCGAGAAAATGAGTGTATTCAGTCCTTCGTTTTTCCAGAGTTAAGTTTAACGGCTGAACAAATATTTCAAGCTGGAGTTCTTTAATAAAAGTAGAACCAGATTCTATCTCGACTGCACATCACTATACTAGAAGCCTGGTAGCTTGCCGAAATAGACTAACAACAGAAGTGCTGAGATAGATAGCCATAGATTCTTTGTGAGTTCTTGACCATATTTAAACTTCTCGAAATCATTTGAAAACTGGGTTTTGCCCTGATCAAATAAGAAACAGAACTCAAACCATAACCATAGAGGTGGAATAATAATCCAAAATCCTATCAATCCCTTTTTAATTTCATCTGACCAGTTCCCAAAGATAGCACCTATAACCGAAATTAGAAGCAAAAAGATAGCTATTCTGGCAAAACTTTCTGTTGAGATAAATTTAGGGAGTCTCATAATTCTTTATGCAGTGTCTCAATATTACAGATTGCTGGCGAGGTCTAACGGCTGAATTGAGCAGTAAGCGATCGCCTCTCAACTCAAAACAAAATCCCTTAATTTAATATTGTGCGCTCCAATGGTGTGTTATGCCTAGTTCCTTATAAATTATTTATCTTGACGATTGCCAATAACTTTTCAGAACTCATCTATAAAAATGGAAAACCTCCATATTTATTAATAATTTGGTCAATATCCATCATGGTTGTGATCGTTTCGTCCAAGATAGAAATAATATTTTGATAATGCGATAGGTCATCAAAGCTAAGTTCGCGGTTTTTGCGGTCTTTGAGCCATTTGTGACAGACTTGATAACCCCCGATATAAAAGTTCCAAATATGGGGCGGAATGTTGGCAAAATATTGCTCTGAGTTAATCCAGATTTGTTGTTGGGTTTCGTTGTATTTGACTTGTTCAACAAGGTTAGAACCTGCTACGGGATAACTGCTAATTTCAGTTCCCGTTGCTTTCATTAAATGGAGTTGTACTAATTTTTCGCCTTGGTTTGCAAGTTCCCAAAATAGTTTTTTATTGCTGGTGAGGGGGACTCGCGGAAAGTCAATTTTCAGAAATTCGGCATAACGTTGGCGGTATTCTGGCGAATGGAAAACAGCATAGATATAGTTAAAGATGTCTTCTGGTGCAAAGTTTTTGACTTGATCCCCTTTACCATCAGGGAGAAATTCTAAACCTAGTTTTTCGGAAAGTTCGTTAATAAATTCTGGTGCTAGGTTTGGGCGGCGACCATTTGGGGAGTTGGTTGGTTCGAGTTCAAATAGGGTTGGGGTGTTGGTTGGGTAAAGATAGAGAGGGAAAATATATGTTCTCTCACGGGTTTCGAGAGAGACAGCATTACCATCAGTGATATTTTCTGTTACAAAAATATGGCGAAAATTATTGTTAACTTGTCGATTAGTACATAAAGCAAGATTGTCATTTTGAAATAAATGATCCATTACTTCGCCACGAGGCATACTATGAAATCCTCTTGATCTGCCTGTATAATATGTATGTCTAATATCGAAAGGACGATATAAGACTTTTGCAATATGATCGCTATAAGCTCCAGAAGTTTTGATGTCTTTTTGTGCTAGTTCAACTGTCCAGTCACGTGTATCTTTATCCAGATCCAGTTGTAATTTAAGTTCTTGGATAGGAAAATCTTTGAATTGATTAAGTATATTTATTAAGTTTTGCTCATCAAAGTGAATAGTTATTCTATCTCTTGAAGTTGATATACCAACGCTATTAATCTTAAATATTTGAGTAATTTGATAATTATTAAAATATTCAGTCTGTAGATCAATATTTTGAGGACTAAGTAAATAAAAATCGGGTGTAGAATCTAATTTTTCCCACTCAGTCGAACTAATATCATTTTCCTCCAACCAATGATACTTACCACCAACTAACTGCTTATTCTCATAAACCTCTCTGCTTCCCCACAAATCAGCATGATAAACCTTAGCTAAATTCTGCTGACTGTTTTGATACTTGATAAAAATCCCGATCGCTACCCCTTGCTGAATATCAAAAACATTTTTATCAGGTAAACCATCGGGACAAACTTCTTTTTTCTTGCTATTGCCATGTAAATCTAAAACATAAATCTCATCAAAAGTTTGCATCAAATTTTGACGCATTCCCCTAAAAGTCGGATTATCTAAATAACCATGATTAGTAATAAACGCCACCACTCCATAACCAGTTTCCGCAATTCGATGTTGAGCAAAACGGATAAACTTTACATAATCATCTAGTAAACCTTTAGGATTTCTCTCACCAAGAGGCTTTCCATCAACTTGATAATAATCCTTTACCAAATTTACAATCCAAGGATCAGTATTGATCGACTCATAGGAATAAGGAGGATTGCCTAAAATCACCATCACAGGCGTATCCTGCTTAACCCCCTTCGCCGCTTCCGCTTCATCCCGAATGCGATTCAAAAAACCATCCGCCGCAGGAATTTGAAACGCCTCCTGCAAAGTATTTGTTAAATAAATTTTTAAACGCTCATCTGAACTAAAATCATAACCCAAAGCTTGAAGTTGTAACCCTAACTTCATGTGTGCCACGGTATAGGGAGCCATCAACAACTCAAACCCAAATAAACGCGGTAACAAATGCTGACTCACATAACTAGACCACATCCCCTTCTGATTTTTGAAACCCTCATAAATATGCTCAATTACACTGTGCATAAACGTCCCCGTCCCCACCGCCGGATCAAGGATTAACACCTGATGAGTTTCAATTTTTCCCTCATCCTTCGGATTATTAACGTGAATCTTTTTAGAATCTGCTAAACCTTTTTTAATTCCAAACTTCTCCTTGAGAATATAATCCACACTCCGCACAATATAGGAAACCACAGGCTCAGGGGTATAGTAAACTCCCCGTGACTCCCGCATTTTGGGGTCATATTCCGCTAAGAAAGTCTCATAAAAATGCACCACCGGATCTTCCCGGCGGCTACGCTTACCAAAATCACTCAAAATGCCCGACATATCCGTTTGCTGTAAAATACTCGCTAAAGTATCCACCGCCCAAGTGATGCGATCATCTAGTTCTGAACCTGCAATCTGATTAAAAATACCGCGTAAAAATGGATTTGTTTTGGGTAAGCGAAACCCCGCCGTCTCCCTTGAAAATGTACTGACTTGATCCGTATTGCAACGCGCCGCAAATAACCCATAGCAAATCGTTTGAGCATACATATCCGCAAACTGCTCACCCGTCAAATCTCGAATTAATACCCTTTGAAAAGATTCTAATTGCTGCCGCAACATCCCACCGCGATCGCTATCTTTTAGCGCTGTATTAATCGCATCCCGAATTAACTGTGCCAAAGCCGCCATCTTTTTAGCTAAAGCTTTGGGTGTTGTCACCTGCACAACCTTAGTTAATAGAAATTGTCGCAAAAGCTGATCAACCTGTGCAATTCCATCAGGATCAGGCTTAATTTTCTTTTGCTTATCAAAAGTAGCTACAGCCGCCGATAGTCGTAACTCACCACCCACATACCACCGAAATTCTAAATGATCCGTTAAAATCAAGTTCCCCAAGGCATTGAAATAACGCTGCATTTGGTTTTTCTTTTCCAAACTCTTTAGCGAAATACCAATATCTTTAGCCTCAAGATGTCCAATTTCTAAAGCTCCCTGTCCAATCCAAAAATCTGGCGCACCACAAGCAATCCGCTTTGGCTCATTTACCGCCAAAATGTCATTACCAAAAGATTCCAGCAATTTTTTTAAAGCAGGACGATAGGTATGCTCTGTCCCATTACCCTTTTGATAAATCTGCGTAACATCTTGTAAATAGGCCTGAATTTGATGAGTCATGATAAATTTTCCACTATCAGACTATTTTAACAACAATCCCCCACCTCGAAATTTTTGGGCTTCTTTTTACCTCTTTTGTCCTGGGAGATAATTAATTTAAGGTTTTAATCGTTAAAACTTGGGGAGGTGTTGCATCCGGGGGATAACGAAAATCGACTCTCACAAAACGAGAAGATTTCGGGTTTAATTTTAATTGAACTAACGGGTCAACAATTTGTCCTCGACGATGCCATAAATGCAGATATTTAACAATTGTTTTTCCTTGTTCATCTTCATATCTTAACCGCACCGTTCCTCGAAAAAACGGAAAATCTAAGGGCGGTTGTCTAAAAATTAATCCATTTTTCGATAAAGTTTCTTCTTTAAAAGGGGTTTCTAAAGTAATCGTTACCCTTTGAGTTTCATCCGTTGCATTCAATAACGGGATATGTAAATCATATTGTACGCCATAATTGCCATGAGATTCATAGGCAGTATCAGGATAACGTACAATTAACGGTGCGGCTTGCACTTGTTTCGTTCCTAATGTTCCCGCCCGGACGGTACTAATGGGAAAAGAAATCCCTTTTCCTTGATTAGGAATGGTTAGAGAATCTTTGCCCTCATCGACTAAATCTGCTTCCCAGGTTGCCCCTTTTTGAACTCCCGCCACCCGACTATAAATTAACTGACCTCCCGTTTGTTCTGGAGGAGTAGGTATTTTATCGCGGGGTTGTGCTAAAGTGCCATTATCAAGTAACTGTTGCCATTCTTCTAAAGTTGGCGCCCGTTCCTTGCCATCAGGGTGCATCTTCGCAAATTGGGCTAAACTAGCCATATAAATTGCAGCCGGGGCGGAATCATCGGTTTTGCCCCGAACCCTCAACCGCATAAACGTTGAACGCCCATTTACCGGACGGTCTAACCCCTTTACTGGGATGGGTAAATTCATTAACATTTGACTTTCACCAGGGCCAAGTTCTAAGGTTTCAGGAAATTCAGATTGGCGCTTTTCCCTTAAAACATCATCAACGGCCCGAATTCCTGGCCCGGAATAAATCTCACCTTTGGTATTATCACTGATAGTCGGTTTTTCTTTAAAAGGAGCATCTGGCTCCAATAAATAACTTGCGGCTGATAAGACTTCAACCGTAACAGGTTCAGCATCAGGATTATGAACGATTAACCCCAAATACAAGGTTTTTAAATCAGGAGGGGCCTGGGTAAAATGATGAGCAAAAACTTCAAACTCTCCCGTTAAAAGATATTCTAAATGGGCTTCAGGATGACTACGCCATCCCCCCGGAAAGGTTGAGAGTAAAATCCCTTCCTGTTTAATCCATTCTGGACTATTGCTATTAAACATTAACACCTCATCCAGGTTCCCTGGTAAGGGACGGACTTCGTTGTCAGCAATAATTTCGAGTGGCGGTAAGGCATTGGCAAAGGGCAACCGAGGCAAAACGGTGGGAAACCGTTCAACAATGACCATTTGGCGAAATAAAATTCCTCCGACCGCACCTCCCACCGCAGACAGGCCAACAATTAAAATAGAAATTACCCGACGTAAGATTTGATCTTTCATTTATGCTGAAAGGTTGGTCTGATTTTTTTTAAAGTGAGTGTTATGACTTTTTTCCCTAAATTTTCCACTGGCAGCGAAATTCGTCAAAAATTTCTCAACTTCTATGCCGAAAGAGGGCATAAAATTCTGCCGAGTGCGTCTTTAGTTCCTGAAGACCCGACGGTTTTGTTAACCATTGCCGGGATGCTACCCTTTAAACCGATATTTCTGGGACAGCGACAACCGGAATTTCCTCGTGCCACCACCTCCCAAAAATGTATCCGTACTAATGATATTGAAAATGTAGGCAGAACAGCCAGACACCACACATTTTTTGAAATGTTGGGTAATTTTAGCTTTGGAGATTATTTTAAAGAACAAGCGATCGCATGGGGATGGGAAATTTCAACCAAAGTGTTTGAGTTACCTCCAGAACGCTTAGTCGTGAGTGTGTTCGAGGAAGATGACGAAGCCTTTGCCATCTGGCGCGACAAAATTGGGGTTCCTCCCCAACGCATTAAACGCATGGGAGAAGCGGATAACTTTTGGAAATCTGGCCCCACTGGCCCCTGTGGCCCCTGTTCAGAGATTTATTATGATTTTCATCCTGAACGCGGCGAGGAGAATATTGATTTAGAAGATGATACTCGGTTTATTGAGTTTTATAACTTGGTTTTCATGCAGTATAACCGAGATAATGATGGCAATTTAACCCCGTTACAGAATAAAAATATTGATACGGGAATGGGGTTAGAACGGATGGCACAAATTCTGCAACAGGTTCCCAATAATTACGAAACGGATCTGATTTTTCCGATTATTAAAACCGCCGCCGAAATTGCCAAAATCGATTATCACAAATCTGACGAGAAAACTAAAGTCTCCCTAAAAGTGATTGGGGATCATATTCGGGCAGTTGTACATTTAATTGCCGATGGCGTTACGGCTTCTAATATTGGACGGGGTTATATTTTACGGCGCTTAATTCGGCGGGTCGTTCGTCATGGTCGGTTAATTGGAATTAACGGAGAATTTACAACCCAAGTGGCTGAAACTGCCATTCAATTATCGGAAGCAGCTTATCCGAATGTGCGTCAACGGGAAAGTGCAATTAAGGGGGAATTACAAAGAGAAGAAACCCGGTTCTTGGAAACCTTAGAACGGGGTGAAAAACTGTTAGCGGAAATTATTGATAAAGCTAAGAGTGAAATTTCCGGTCAAGATGCTTTCGTGTTATATGACACCTACGGTTTCCCCTTAGAATTAACGCAAGAAGTTGCTGAAGAAAATGGGTTAACGGTGGATAGTGAAGGCTTTGAAACGGCAATGGAAGAACAGCGCCGCCGTTCTCAAGATGCCCATGAAACGATTGATTTGACCGTTCAAGGCAGTTTAGATCAACTCGCAGAACATATTCACTCAACGGAATTTTTAGGCTATACGTTGTTAGCTTCGGATGCTAAAGTTGAAGCAGTTTTAGTCAATGGAAAACCCATTGAGGAAGCAGAAGCGGGAACGGAAATTCAAGTAATTTTGAATAAAACGCCCTTCTATGCCGAGTCTGGGGGACAAATTGGCGATCGCGGTTATTTAAGTTATGGTGATACCGTGATTCGGGTTCATGATGTTAAAAAAGAATCCAATATTTTCATCCATTTTGGACGAATTGAACGGGGAAGAGTGACCCCAGGAATGACCTTAAATGCCCAAATTGATCGCGCTTGTCGTCGTCGTGCCCAAGCAAACCATACGGCAACCCATTTGTTACAATCAGCGTTAAAATTAATCGTCGATCCCTCCATTTCTCAAGCGGGTTCTTTAGTAGATTTTGAACGCTTACGGTTTGATTTTAATTGTCCGCGTGGGTTAACAACTGAAGAACTGCAACAAGTTGAAGATCAAGTCAATAGTTGGATCACGGAAGCTCATCCGGCCGTAATTGCAGAAATGGCATTAGAAGAAGCCAAAGCTAAAGGCGCTACCGCTATGTTTGGAGAGAAATATTCAGACGTGGTGCGGGTGGTTGATTATTCTGGGGTTTCGATGGAATTATGCGGGGGAACTCATGTTAGCAATACCGCAGAAATTGGGCTATTTAAGATTATTTCAGAAACGGGAATTGCATCAGGAATTCGACGTATTGAAGCCGTAGCCGGACAGTCGGTTTTAGAGTATTTGAAAGTTCGGGATACGGTGGTAAAAGATTTAGGCGATCGCTTTAAAGCCAAACCTGAAGAATTACCAGACCGCATTACTAATTTACAACAAGAGTTAAAAACCACTCAGAAACAATTAGAAGGAGTTAAAGCGGAATTAGCGATCGCCAAATCCGAACAATTATTAACAACGGCTGAAACCATTGGTGAGTTTAAATTAATTGTTGCAGAACTGAATGATGCAGATGCAGAATCATTAAAAACCGCCGCAGAACGTCTCCAACAAAAGTTAGGAGAAAGTGCGGTTGTGTTAGGTTCAGCAACAACGGATGGTAAAGTTAATTTTGTTGCAGCGTTCAGTAAAGCTGTTAATAATAAAGGCTTACAAGCGGGTAAATTCATTGGCGGTATTGCCAAAATTTGCGGCGGTGGCGGTGGCGGTCGTCCGAATTTAGCGCAAGCAGGAGGACGGGATGCGACGAAGTTAAAAGAAGCGTTAGAGAGCGCAAAAATGCAGTTAATTGATGGGTTGAAATAAGTTAACCTATGCCTTAACCCCTCCCCGATCAGCAGGGGGTTTTCAAAGTCAGGGGTAAAAAGGAAAATAAAAGTGATCTTTTTTTGATAAAATTAAAAAGAGATCACTTTTATTCGGTTTTAAAAAAATCATGTTAAACAGTATAATTGAACAGTAGTAAGGCAACAACTCAGGCAATAATTGAGAGCAAAAATGATTATTTAATTACGGCAAAAGGCAATCAATTTAAATTACACAAGCGAATAAAAATTTTAGCACAAATTGAAAAAACTTTAACAGTATATGAAGAAAAAGATGTCAGTCATGGACGAAATGTTAGCAGAAAAGTATCAGTATTTGATAGCCAGAATGTAAACCATAAAAATTATCCTCATCTTCAAAGTTTTATTGAGGTAGAAAGAACAGGTTTTCGGGGTGACAAAGAATATAATGAGACTTTATATCCCTCTTCTGTCACTCTCCGAGAGGTCGATCTCTAAAACCTTTATCAGTCAGCCAATACAAGCTATCCTATTACAAAAACGAAGTTTTTGTATTTGTTAGTAGAAATAAATACCGTATCATCTCCTTCATCACCATAAATGATGTCATCTCCAGAACCACCGAAAATCAAATCATTTCCTTTTCCACCATAAATGGTGTCGTTCCCGTCACCACCCAAAAGGCTATCATCTCCTTGCAAACCTAGGATGAAGTCATCACCATCACCGCCATCAATGGCATCATTTTGAGCGCCGGCTGTGATGACATCATCCTTTGAACTTCCAGCCAATACATTAGGTTGGTCTAGTGACCCAACCATTACTAAACCTCCATTTTCACCTTCAGATACACTTATAGGTGTCGTTGGGCGGTTTTGAATTTGCTGGGCGAGATCAGTTAAAATTTGCTGGTTTGAGGTTATGTCTGGAAATGTAAGGTTTGACATAGTTTTAAATTCATTGAAACTGAGCTATCAACTGGAAATGTGATATATAGCAATCGCTACAATACTCTGAGCCTGGATTCAGTCCATTCCTATGTGCGGAACATTCTCGTTTGTACGCTGGATATGACTTATAAATTAGCCCTAGCTTCACATAAAAACGAAAATAATATTTTTTAAATGGGAGATAATTACAAAAGCTTTAGTAACTTAAAGCAAAAGGCTTAGTAAATTATAGCAGCTAATTCACCTTATATCTAAAGATAGATGTTTTTATAATTTTTGTCTACTAAAAAAATACGTTTTTTTCAGGACTATACTAAGGTAAAAAAATTTATATTCCATTTTGTCGTGTGAAATGGAGGCTACAATCGCTGTAATTACGATTTTCTCGTTATTGTTAAGGTAGAGTCAGCTTTTCCAAGGTGAATGTTATGGTTCAATTTTATTTAGGCTGTGCGGTTTGGTCGTATAAGAATTGGGTGGGGGAATTGTACCCAGTCGGAAGTCGTGTGACGGATTTTCTATCCCTGTATAGTCGTCGTTTTAATACAGTTGAAGGAAACACAACATTTTATGCAGTTCCAAATGCAGAAACGGTGACTCGTTGGGTACAACAAACACCCCCGAATTTTAAGTTTTGTTTAAAATTACCTAAGGATTTAACCCATCAAGGGTTACTGAAACTTGCCATTCCAGGTGCGTTAAGCTTTATTGAACAAATGCAGCTTTTAGGAACTCATTTAGGGCCGATTTTTGCTCAACTTCCTCCGAGCTATTCCCCTAATTTATTAGAAGATTTGCAAGAATTTATTCAGGCTTGGCCCCATCAAATTGTTCCGTTAGCAGTAGAAGTTCGTCATCCTGAATGGTTTGAAGAGAATAATTTTAATGAATTAAAACAGCTTTTAGAATCCTATAACGTGGGACGAGTGATTTTAGATTCCCGTCCTATTTATAGTAGTGATGATGACCCTCAACTGAATTCAGAACGCCCAAAACCTAACGTTCCCGTAGAATTTAGTATTACGTCTTCGTTTAGTTTAGTTCGGTTTATTTCTCATCCGCAATTATCGATTAATCAACCTTTTTTAGAAGACTGGATAACCCCGATTCATCACTGGTTAAATCAAGGAAAAGATGTCTATTTTTTTGTTCATTGTCCCCAAGAAGAGCGATCGCCCTCTACCGCTAAATATGTGCAACAATTGTTAGAATAGCATTCTGTGCCCATTTCTCCCCTTCCTTGGAATCAATTAGAACAAACACCGATACAATTAAGTTTATGGTAAACCCTGAGATGAGTTAGCGCAGTGGAGAACATGGTTGAACGTTAAAACCGGAATTATTATTAACTTCAATAGAACAAGAATAATTTAATTTTCCGCTTTGGTTTCCTTGGTTTCCAGAGATTTGATTCCCCTGACCGCCTAAACTGCCTTTAGCAATAATATTCCCTGAAACTTGATTATTAATAATTTTAACCTGGTTCATACTATAAGGTTGATTATTAGTATCTGCCATCACAAAAATATCAGAATCGATGATTTGATTGTTTTCAATCGTGGCATTATTGATGTCTTGAACCTTATAAAGTCCAATATAAGCATTGCCTTTGTTATTTTTTATTTTAACATTTTTAACCGTTGTTCCCCCACAACATTCTTGAATTAAAATCCCTTCTCCATCTACGCTTAAATAATTTGTTTCTCCGATTTGATGACGATAAACTTGATAATCATTTCCTTCAATTAAAACATTCCATCCTGACCAGTCAATTCCTCGATTTTCTAACGTTACTGCACCCGTCGCTTCTCGTGTTCCTGTGGGGTCTGTCCACCATTGTTTATTGGGTTCATCTTTAATTTCATTATCTTGAATCATTAACCCATCTCCAGCCGCATGAATAGCGACTCGCATGGTATGGTAAACCCAATTATCTCGAATCACAATTCCTTTGCGAAAAAGTCCAGGTTCAGTGGTGGGAGTTCCGGCTAATTGAAACCCATCTTTTTTTCCCCCTCGGTTAACCGAAATTCCATAATGGTTACTATAATTAAATGGAACTTTATTGCCTTCTTCATAGGTTATAACTTTCTTTTTATCTTTTGACTGTAAGCGATATCCGGGCTGTTCATAATTATCTGTAATTTTATCATTTATTCGGTTATTAGCAACTAACAGATTTTGATAGACCGTGAGTTCAATATTAGCAGCAAAGCGATGACTATAACGTTGCCAAGGGTTCTGAAATTCAAGGTTTGGAACTTTCGGATCGGGTTTAGCGACGTTATTACTGCGAATTCCAAATATAATAATATTACTACTTTTAGTATTATCTAAATCCCCAACAAAGTTAATCGCACCTCGATTAATATCTAGGTTAACGATGCCAATATTACTATCTTGATTTGGAGTTTGGGTCTGAATGCTTTTAAAGGCGGTTTCGTTGGGAGTTCCGTTTCCTGAAAGTTGGGGTTTATATTCAGGAAATATTAATTTTGCCGGAGGATTATAATCATTTAATTTTGCCGATTTAACATTAGGTGTTTCTCCGCGAATCACAACACTTGATTTAAGTTTAATGCTATCATCAAAAATATAGGTTCCTGATGGAAAATAAACAACCCCTCCGCCATTATTTGCTGCCGCATCTCTAGCAGCATTGAACTGTTCTACTACTGTTGAACCGGTAAAATCTTTAATATTATAAACACAATTCCATTGAATTTTATTTGTCCAAGAATAGGAATTATTTCCATAAAAAGAGGCAATTGCATTATCTGTTTCTCCCCCACTAGGGCTTCCACAGGTAGACAAACTAGGGGAGGAAGATAATATTGAAGAATTATCTGACAATAATAGGGTTGTAAAGGCATAACCTACTACGGTTAATCCTATAAAAATGATCGTTCCTAAAAAGAAAATTATAAACCGTTTAACTCGTTGTTGTTTAAGCATAATTTGACTGAAGAAGACAATAAGATTACTGTTGAATTAATGCTTCTATCTCTTCAATAGAGGTTGGCAAATTTTTCGTTAAAATTTCTGTTCCTTTTTCCGTTACTAATATATCATCTTCGATTCTAATTCCTCGGACATCGGCAAATTGTTCTAACCGTTCCCAATTCACTTGTTTTTGATATTTTTCCCGATTTTCAGAGTTATTTAAAATAGCTGGAACTTGATAAAATCCGGGTTCTATGGTAACTAACATTCCGGGTTGTAAGGGTCGATTTAACCGCAAAAAGCACCAGCCAAACCGTTGACTTCTGACCCGTCCGGGTTCATATCCGGCTAAATCTCCTAAATCTTCCATGTCATGAACATCTAACCCTAGTAAATGCCCAATTCCATGGGGAAAAAATAAGGCGTGAGCATCCTGTTCTACTAAGTCTTCTGGACTTCCATTTAATATTCCTAATTCTACTAATCCTTCGGCGATAACCGTTGCTGCCATGCGATGAATATCTTCATATTCTATCCCCGGTCTAATAGAATCAATACAAATATCATGAGCCTTTAAAACTACTTGATAAATATCTCGTTGAGTTGAAGAAAAGGTTCCAGAAACAGGCCAAGTTCTGGTAATATCAGCAGCCCATCCCATCTCGGTTTCTGCTCCCACATCAGCTAATAATAAATCTCCAGTTTTGAGAGGATGATGATAGTGATTATTGTGTAAAACTTCTCCCTGTACCGTCACAATACTATTATAAGAACAGGTCATATTATGACTGATAATTACTCCTTCCATTGCTGCCCGAATTTGTGCTTCTAATTGAGCAGTTTTTGTTGCTTTAATTCCTGCTTTATGGGCTTCTACACTGACTTCTGCGGCTTGGCGTAATTCGTTTAATGCGACTTCATCATGGATTAAACGTAACGTAATAATCGCGTTTGTTAATTCTAAATCTATTCCTTTTGGTTCACTTGCGGATACAAGAGGACAGTTTAAAAGTTGACGTTGTTCTGAGGCAGTAATGGGATCTTGCACCACAATTGTAGCAGCATCTTGAAGATAATTGGATAACTCTTTTAAGGAATAATGAGCATCCGCACCGATGAATTCTGCAATTTGATTCCGTTGAGGCATTTCTCCATGCCAAAGGGTACTACCTTCTGGAGGATCATCCATAAATAATTCTAAGCGACCTTGATCTAAACGAATAGCTGCATTTTCTAAGGGAAATCCCGCAAAATATAAAAAATGACTACTCGCACGAAACGAATAAATATTAGCGGGAAAATTTCGAGAAACTGCACAACCTGACCACAAAAGTGCTGGAAAATCTATTAAATAACTGAGTTTTTTGCGCCGTTGACGGAGGGTATCAATCAGTAATGGTGAAGGAGTGAATAACATAATTAAATTAAGATCAAAATCATTTGAGTTTATTTTAATCTAAAATTCTAGAGAAGTGTGAAATTAATCTCAAGGAAAAAATTGATTCAGTGAGATGGTAAAACCCTGTGCTCCATTTTCAGATGAAATCAGTTTAAAATAAAATTGGTCTTTCTCTCTACCCTAAACTTGAAACTAGCAGAATTCAAACTATGACATCTTTTAAACCAAACGCCCATAACCTCATTCAAGCTGTTGATTGGCCGATTTCTCAACTTCCGGGCTTGAATTCGGATAATCAAACCCGATTAAACAATTATGGCATTAAAACCACCTGTCAACTGTTAAAAAAAGGCAAAACCCCAGCAGATAAAATGCTTTTGGCGAATTTTCTTCAGATTAATATTAGAGATGTAAACAAGTGGATTGCAATGGCGGACTTAGCTAGAATTCCGAGTGTTGGGTGTCAATATTGTGGACTATTGCTTCATTCTGGTGTCAGTTCAGTTAGCCATTTAGCCAAGTTACCCGTTCACCGTTTACATCAACAAATCTTACGTTTTTATGTCGCTAATTTACAGCGAAGAGATTTATGTCCGTCTGTTGATCAAATTCAACAATGGGTGCAACAAGCCAAATTTTTATAGCGTTTTTCAGTCTTTTGCTAATACTCCATTCAGAAAAATATCGGCTAATCCTTCTGCCATTTCTTTCATCGCTTGGGGAGAGGCATTAGGTTCTAGGAAGGTACTATAACTAAACCCAGCAACAGCAAACATTCCTAAAAAAACTTGAGCTACTATTCTAGGATTCATGGGTCGATAAACCCCTTTTTGCATTGCTGTTTCAAAAAACGCTTCAGTTACAGTAGTCATTTTAGCAATAATTTCTGATTGAATGCGATCGCGTAATTCGGGATGAAATTGAGCTTCTAAAAAGCAAATTCGCATCATATCAGCATTTTCATGTAGGTTTATGATTCGTCGATGCAACAGTTGTGCTATGGCTTTATAGTTTCCCATTGCACTTAATTCTGTTAACAAATCGGTTAAAATTTCGACCCATCCTTCGGTAACAATGGCGATTAAAATAGCTTTTTTATTGGCAAAATGTCGAAATAATGTCCCTTCGGCAACCCCTGCGGCGATGGCTAAATCACGAGTCGTGGTACTATCATACCCCTGATGGGCAAATAGCCGTCGTGCAGCCTGTAAAATCTGCGTTTCTAATGGCGATGATATGGAATGATTTAGATGTGGCATAACCTTCTGATCATACGCGGCTGTAGTCTTAGCCTATCATCCGTTTGCAAAGACCGACCTTGAACGATATAACTCTTCATAGTTTGACTTCATACTCAGGTTATAATCCGATATGATCAGGCTTTAAGATAGATTCGGCAATCATTGCTTCTGCCCTTCTTGTCAAATTACATCGATAAAAATCTATGTCTTTGGGTTATTTTTTCACCGGGAAACCAAGAACAAAGAAATGCTCCTTTCTAGGACAACGTTTGTTTTCTCTGGTTTTAAGCATTTGTTTATTTTGGGTGATGGGATTTCAAACGGTTTGGGCTGATGAAATTTCACCCTCAACCCATTCCATTCAACCTTATTTAAAACGAGTTGCCCGAGAAATTACTGAATTTACTCTCGATAATGGCATGAGATTTATCGTTTTAGAACGTCATCGTGCACCTGTGGTTTCTTTTTTAATTTATGCTGATGTTGGCGGCGTTAATGAACCTGATGGACAAACAGGAGTCGCCCATTATTTAGAGCATTTAGCATTTAAAGGGACTCAAAAAATTGGTACAACTAACTATGAGGCGGAAAAACCGCTATTTGAAAAGCAGGATCAAATTTTTGAACAAATTAAACAAGCCAAGGCAGAAGGAAACACTGCAAAACTTAAGCAATTAATGGATGAGTTAGAAACATTAAGTGCAGAAGCAGATCAATATGTAAAACAAAATGAGTTTGGCAGAATTGTAGAACAAGCGGGGGGAGTAGGCATGAATGCAGCAACTTCCGCCGATGCAACGTTTTATTTTTATAGCCTTCCTGCTAACAAGTTAGAACTGTGGATGTCTTTAGAATCAGAACGATTTTTAGAACCTGTTTTCAGAGAATTTTATAAAGAAAAACAAGTGATTTTAGAAGAACGTCGTTTGCGAACCGAAAATTCTCCGGTCGGTCAAATGATTGAAGAATTTTCAGCTACCGCTTTTAAAGTTCATCCCTACCGTCGCCCTGTTATTGGATATGTGGAAGACTTAGAAAATTTAACCCGTGAAAATGTTAAAGATTTCTTTGAAACCCACTATGTTCCCAATAATTTAACAGCCGTTATTGTAGGAGATGTTAATCCTGATGATGTCAAAAATTTCGCTGAAATTTATTTTGGTCGTTACAGTGCCAAACCCAAACCTCCTCAATTGAATATTGTCGAACCGCCTCAAACGGAAGCGCGTGAAATTACGTTAAAATTAAAAACTCAACCTTGGTATTTTGAAGGATACCCAATTCCAGCCTTAAATCATCCTGATTCTGTGATTTATGATCTAATTTCTAGTCTCCTCAGTGATGGTCGAACCTCTCGTTTGTATAAATCCTTAGTGGAAGAACAAAAAATTGCCTTAGCTGCCCAGGGATCAAATGGATATCCGGGGAATAAATATCCTAATTTAATGTTCTTTTACGCGATGCCAGCACCGGGTCATACTGTTGATGAAGTGGCGACAGCATTACGTCGAGAAATTGAACGTTTCAAAACCGAATTAGTGTCTGAAACTGAATTAGAACGGGTTAAAACTCAAGCTAAAGCGGGTTTATTGAGATCCTTAGATTCTAATATGGGTATGGCATTTGCCTTAGCTGAGTATGAGGTTAAAACGGGATCTTGGGTCAATTTATTTGAAGAGTTAGAAAAAATTGATGCCATTACTGCCCAGGATATTCAGCGAGTAGCCCAAACTATGTTTCGTCCTGAAAATCGTACCATTGGACGGTTATTATCGGACGAATAAGAGGTAAAATTCAGAGTTTTATTGGTTTTTTTTCAGTCTCATTCAACTTTTGATTAACTATGTTGACTTTCAATATTTTCAGCACGAAAAAATCTAAATTATTGTGGGCAGGATTACTATTGCTCACAATGGTTGTTACTATTTTTTGGCATATTCCTGCCATTGCAGCCACACCCAAACATTACACCGATTTAACGTTTCCCCCCTTACCTGAACTTCAACTTCCCGACTATGAGCGCTATCAATTAGATAATGGAATTACGGTTTATTTAATCGAAGATCATGAACTTCCTTTAGTCGGAGGAACCGCTTTATTTCGGACTGGAGATCGATTTGAGCCGGCGGATAAAGTGGGTTTAGCCAGTATAACCGCAGAGGTGATGCGAAATGGTGGAACCTCTCAACATCCCGGCGATCAATTCAATCAAATCTTAGAAGACAAAGCCGCTTATATCGAAGCTGGAATTCATACAACATCCGGTCGCATTAGCTTTGGAGGATTGAGCGAAGATTTACCAACTGTGTTTGGATTATTGGCGGATTTAATTCGCAATCCTACCTTTCCCCAAGATAAATTAGAGTTAGCAAAAACTCAAGCAAAAGGTGGGATTGCTCGTCGGAATGATGAACCTGAAGAAATTGCGGGCAGAGAGTTAGTTAAACTCATTTATGGTGCAGATAGTCCCTATGCAAGAACTACAGAATATTCCACATTAAACAAAATCAACCGTGAGGATTTAGTTAATTTTTATCAACAATATTTTCATCCTGAAACGATGATTTTGGGAGTTGTTGGGGATTTTGATCGGCAAAAAATGAAAGCATTAATTGCTGAAAAATTAGGAGATTGGAAACCGTCTCAAAAAGCTGTGATTCCTCCCCTTCCTTCTGTTTCTCAAGTTAATACGGGGGGAGTTTTCTTTGTTGATCAACCTCAACTGACTCAAAGTTATGTGGAAATGGGGCATTTAGGGGGGTTATTAAATGATCCGAATTATCCCGAATTAAGCGTTATGAATAATGTAATTGATGGGTTTGGTGGACGTTTATTTAATAATGTGCGCTCGCGCCAAGGATTAGCTTATTCTGTTTATGGATCTTGGGGTGTAAGTTATGATTATCCAGGGATTTTTAACGCAGGTGGACAAACTCGTTCAGAAACAACAGTTCCTTTTATTCAAGGAGTAAAAGCTGAACTGGAACGCTTACAAAAAGAACCCATTAAGCCGGAAGAATTAACGTTTGCGAAAGAATCAACATTGAATTCTTTTATTTTCAATTTTGAAGATCCCGGTCAAACCTTGTCGCGTTTAATGCAATATGAATATTATGGCTATCCCAAGGATTTTATCTTTGATTATCAACGTCAAGTGGAAGCAACAACGATTGAAGATGTTCAACGAGTTGCTCAACAATATCTCAAACCCGAAAATTTAGTGATTTTAATTGTAGGAAATGAAAAGATGATTAATCCACCCTTAAGCAGTTTAGATCAAAAATCAAAGGTTACGACTATTGATGTGACAATTCCTGGGAGTTAATATCAGGGTGGGTTTTACCCACCTTATTCTCCTATAGGTTAAAACCCGAACTTTCTTTCATCTAAAATTCCTTTTCTTAATAGAAGGAAGGGATCTGTCCAATCTTCAATAACTAAACCAGAAATTAAGGAAAAATCTTTTCATCATAATTATCAGGATCATAATTATCGCTATCATCATCACATCGTTCAATTATAAGACTTTTAGCAATTTCAGCAAAGTCACAATCATCCTGAAAAACACCCGCAAATTTCAACCAAGGGTTTTCCGATTGTTGAGTAGATACTTCTTCTATTTCAAAAGGAATAATTTCTAGCTTATCATAATAAGTATACAACAAGGTTTTTAAATTTTCTAGGGCTTCTTCCTGCGTTGAAGTTTCAACCTGCAAGTTAGGAAGTTCTATAAAAGATGCACGTATTTGCGTTGCATTTGAACGATCAAGCAAAATATTAAATTTTACAGGAAGCGACTGAGATAATTTTAGAGACGGAAGATTAAGAGTCATGGCATTGCTAGTGATGATTTTTTAATTGAATCATAGCATTTTTTTGCCTTTTTAACGAACTTAAAATTATTAGAGGGAATGAAACTCAGGGTTTTCCTAATTCCATCCCCTCTAATAATCCTGTTTTTTAGATGTCTAAATCCGTCAAATTCAAGCGGGGAGCATGGGTTTCAATAAACTCCCGACGAGGAGCAACGCGATCGCCCATTAACACGGTAAAAATCCGATCTGCTTCCGCCGCATCTTCAATTTCAACTTGTTTAATCATGCGAGTATCGGGGTTCATGGTGGTTGTCCAAAGTTGTTCTGGCATCATTTCTCCTAACCCTTTAAACCGTTGAATATTGTAGTTCGCATTGGCGGGTAAACTTCCCAAATACTCCTGCAATTCTCGCTCATTGTAGCAGTATTGATGGTTGCGTCCCCGTTCCACTTTATACAACGGAGGACAGGCAATATAAATATAGCCTTGATCGACTAATTCCCGTTGATAACGATAGAAAAAGGTGAGCAATAAAGTACGGATATGGGCTCCATCAACGTCCGCGTCAGTCATAATGATGACTTTATGATACCGCAATTGAGAGGAATCAAATTCTTCTCCTTTAATGCCTAATCCCAAGGCAGTAATTAAAGATTGAATTTCATTGTTTTTGTAGATTTTGGCATCATCGGTTTTCTCAATATTGAGGATTTTTCCGCGTAAAGGAAGAATGGCTTGAGTACGGCGATCGCGTCCTTGTTTGGCACTATTATGTACAAAGATACCCGCCGATAACGCAAAGTTATGGCTATGGGGAACTTCGATATCATAAACATCATGCCGTTCTTCTAGCCATTCAATGGAAACAACCCGATGGTTATAGTTCCGAATTGCCATGCGAGTTGCAACTTCATTTCCATCAAAATAGCGATCGCAAAACGTTTTAAAGGTCAATATACTGTTATCCGTTTGCTGTTCTTGCTCACTTTTACTGTCTTCAAGATCAGAATAAAGTTTGTATAGAGTCGCAATGGTTTGAGTATAATCGCTTTCATTCGTTTGTTTCCATTGCCATTCTAAACGCTCTTGATCTGCCTGTTGTTTTAATTGATAAGCCTCTGTTAATAAATGAGTATCAATCCATTGATCAGAACCTGGATTCCATACCAGTTCCTCATCCTTGAATTCCCCCTCTATTTCTTTCTGAGAAATTTTTCGATGAAATGGCATCAAGGAATCATCAGGGGTTAATTCTGCTGCGGCTTTATAACTACCATCCCTTAACATAAAGGGGTGATCAGGAGTACAAATCAGGGTTTCTCCATTATCTAAAGTTAATTTCACGACTTGGGCATCTTTTTTGGTCAGTCGTGCATTAATAATGCGTTCAATGGCAATATTGCCACTTTGATTAATGGTGTAGCAAAAATGCTCTTTCCCCTCAGCTTGTTCATCAACAATTTCTTTAATTGTCTTTTTAGAACCATCAGCCAGCGATATATAAGTACAATCCAAAAAACAACCGCCCGCACTATCGCCTTCAACTAAGAAAATCTCGGATTCTTGGGGATCACGGGTGCTGCAATCGGCTAATTTACCAGGTAAAGGAGAAGATTCTAAGACCGATTTTCGACGCACTAAATCCCGTGCTCGTCGAGCGGCTTCTGCGGCTTTAAACGCTTGGATGGCTTTTTCAATCACCGCATCGGCAATTCCTGGATTAAATTCCAAATACTCGGTTAACGCTTCCCCGACCAAGGAGTCAACAATTCCCCGAACTTCTGGATTTCCTAATCGGGTTTTAGTTTGTCCTTCAAATTCAGGATCGGGAACTTTCGCGGAAATGACGGCCGTTAACCCTTCTCTAATATTTTCCCCGCCTAAATTAGCTTCTCCTTCTTTGAGTTTATTCCGTTTACGAGCGATTGTATTTAAAGTTCGAGTTAGAACAGTTTTTAACCCTTCTAAATGGGTGCCTCCATCAATGGTTCTAATATTATTAGCAAAGCCTAAAATTGTATCACTATAGGCATCGGTACACCACTGCAAAGCGACTTCAATTTGAACATTATTCCGTTCTCCAGAAATATAAATAATATCTTCATGGAGGGGTTGTTTATCGTTGTTCATGTAGGCGATATACTCCCTAATCCCGCCTTCATAACAGTAGGTTTCTATCCGAGGAGTTTCCCGTTTTAACAGTTCTAAACGATGATCGCTGAGAGTGACTTTAACTCCCGCGTTTAAGTAGGCAAGTTCTCGTAAACGCGAAGCAATTGTATCACAATCAAACTCAATTCCAGTCGTAAAAATTAAGGAATCGGGGAAAAAGCGCAAAGAGGTTCCCGTTCTGTTTTCTTTGATGGGTTTTGAGGTGAGTTCCGTCACCGGAGTTCCCCGTTCAAAGCGTTGGCGATATTCTTTTTTATCCCGAAAAACCGTAACTTCTACCCATTCCGATAAGGCGTTAACTACAGAAACCCCCACACCATGCAAACCCCCAGAAACTTTATAGCCACCACCGCCAAATTTTCCTCCAGCGTGCAGAACGGTTAACACGGTTTCTAAAGCAGACTTTCCGGTTTTAGAATGGGTATCAACGGGGATACCTCGACCATCATCGGTGACGGTGACAGAACCATCGGCGTTGAAATCAATTTCGATGTGGGTGCAATAGCCAGCCAGCGCTTCATCGATCGCGTTGTCTACAACCTCGTATACTAAATGGTGGAGTCCTCGCGGCCCGGTGGAACCAATGTACATTCCAGGGCGTTTGCGAACGGCTTCCAAACCTTCAAGAACTTGAATTTGGTCGGCGCTGTAATTGCTGGTCATTTGATCACGACTCCAGTATTGATAAAGTAAAAACGTCTCTTATGGCGTTCTTACAGTAAAATGACAAAACTTTCAAAAATTGTAGCACAAATAGGTTGGAGAGGATTGTAGAGCATTCTCAAAAGAAATTTGGACAGGGTATGTACCCAATAGACTCAGTTCGGAGTGAGGCGTTGAATAGGAGGAGAGTTGACTATTTCTACAATATCACAGCCACCCCGGTTAATTGTAATCTGCGGTGCGACGGCGACGGGGAAATCAGGATTAGCAATTCAGTTGGCGGAACGCTTGGGGTCTGTGATTTTGAGCGCGGATTCTCGGTTGGTGTATCGAGAGTTTGATATTGGGACAGCGAAACCAACCGTTGAAGAACGTCAGCGTGTTCCCCATTATTTGATTGATATTTGTGAACCGACGGAGACTTTAACTGTAGCAGATTATCAGGATCAAGCTCAACAGTTGATTACAAAGGCTTCTGAATCTCCGCCTTTATTATTAGTTGGAGGTACAGGATTATATCTTAAATCTATTGTGCGGGGAATGAAAATTCCGAGGGTTGCACCTCAGCTTGAATTGCGATCGCAACTTGAAGCATTAGGTCAATTTCAATGTTATCAAATCTTACAGCAAATTGATCCGATGGCAGCGCAAAAAATTCACGCTAATGATCAAGTTAGAACTTTACGAGCTTTAGAGGTTTATTATATTACAGGTCGCCCCATTTCTGAACAAAAAGGGGAAAATCCCCCCGATTATCCGATTTTTCAAATAGGTTTACAATGTGAATCGGACGCATTAACTTCTCGAATTCAAAGGCGAACGGAAGAGATGATTGAAAAAGGATTTGTGCAAGAAGTTGAACAGTTATGTCAGAAATATGGGAGTGAGTTATCTTTGTTAGAAACTTTGGGATATCAGGAAATTAAACAATATTTAGCGGGTGATATTTCTTTAGAAACCGCCAAGGAATTAACGGTATTGCATACGCGACAATTTGCCAAGCGACAAAGAACTTGGTTTCGAGCAATTTCTGAAATTCAATGGTTTGATGCAGAGAGTCCTAACCTATTAGATGAGGTTTTCTACTTTATAAATTCAAGAAAGTCCCACTAGCATTAGTGAGACTTCATTCAATCATTAAGAATGGGGATTAGATTTAAGTTGGAACTGAGGATTTAAACCCTGATTAACATTCCCATTCGATAACCCATGATTGGATTCAATAGAATAGCCCCGTTGTTGTAATTCATCTTGAATTTGAAGGAGTTCTAATTTGAATTTTTCATTAATGGCTTTTATCTGCTGTTTAATGGCATTTTCCCAAGCTTCTCGATTGATTAAACCCACAGCAGGTTGACTTAACTCCCGTTCCTTTTCATGAATCGTTTGTTGCCATTCTTTTAAGACTTTATGATATTCATGCTTCAGTTGTTCAATCCAAAGTTGATTTTCCTTTTTGTCTTTTTGCTCTGGCGTTGCTTGGGGATAGTTTAACAAATATCGGGTTAATCCATCCAGTACCCAAAATTTTCGGCTTGCGTCTTTAATAGTATTAAGGTTTTCACTTTTACGGTGTTGAAAATAGAGGTCAAACTTTTGAGCAATTTGGCGTTTACATTGAGGATAATCAACGATTTTACCTTTATAAAAGGCTGTAATAATTGTTAACGCAATACCCAATAACGGCACAACGTAGGTAATCCAATCTCCATCCTCTCCTTGAAACCGCACATAGAAAAGAGTTGCTGCATATTCAATTATTAAAAGAGTGAGGGCTAACGCCACAAACAACAAAGTTGTTTGATGAAGATAGTCTTTTAATACCGCATTAAATACCTCTTGTTCTGCTTCAGCCCGAATGGCAATCAGTTGATTTCCAGTAATTTGTGCCTTTTTGTGTTTGAGATTAATTTGTGTTTGATCATTCTGGATGTCTCGTTGGATGCTAGAAATAGCCACCCAATAACTAATCGCCCATTCAGTGAAATAAACTAAGGGAAAACTGATTAATAGAGCAGAAACTAATCGCCATTCCCCAGGAAAGCCTGCTAAGGCTGCATAGGGGGCACGGCTATTCATTAAAGCAGCCAAAGTCACAGCAAAAAGTACAAAAAATTTATGCAAATTCATGGTTTCATTCCTCAAACTACTAGAACTTGAAGGGTAGGGAAAGTGTGTTTAAAAACAATTTCCCATGCTGGTTTACGGTTTAAAAGATGAAGGGGAATTATCTTGATATTTTCGTTTCATTTCTAGCGCATACTTTAAAGGGGCAAGAATGCTGATGTTTTGAGATAATGGAGAGTAAAGGGTATAAATTGTTGAGAGTTGATCAGGTAACAACTTCTCAGCCATTAACTCCTGTAAAATCACGTCTTCATCCCATTTAGAAATCATAATGTTACTCCTGATGAGAACGAATTTTTTGAATTGAATCTTTAACGCAGTTGCGGATATTCTGATTACAAAAGTGGGTATTAGGTAAGTCTTTTAGACTATCCCAAAGTTGTGAATTAAAGCCTGTATTGCCATCATTGGTACTCCCAACCACTAATAACATCCCGTTTCGGGAAGCAACTTTATCACCTAAATTCGTTAAGGTTTTGGGACAAAATTCTTCCTGTTCGTTGGCTTGAACTTGTAGAATAACCATCAGAGTTTCAGAATGGCGATCGCTCATTTCTCCAGCTAATTCTAAAGCACCACAAATATAGGTTCCCTGTCCTTTGGTGGGTTCAGTTTTTTTATGACACAGAGAATACAGATCACTCTGGTCTTTGATGACAGTTGGATCAGATGCAATCAGATCTTGTTGGCTGACTTGAATTAAAGCGGCTTTATCCCCAGATTTAGCAACATCAGCCACCCCAAAACAAGCATCTTTAGAAATTTTGAGTTGCTCAGGATCATTTAAGGCTGAAGCACTAATATCTATTATTCTGATTAACAATAAATTGGCTGGTTTCTCGCACCCACTCAGCACTAATACTAAGAAGAGAAAGCCTAAAATACAAATCAGTAACCAGCCCCAATCAATATCACCTCCTTCTCCTTTTTTAATAAATTCAGACTTACATTCAGTGCACAGCCATTCTTGATGATTTGGGAGTTGTACTAAGTCACACATTCTACGACCTTGTTTATGATCTCTCGGACAATCCATAAAATAAAACCTCCTTTTCTTTTAATGACAATTCTGAAGAAAGGAAAAGGCTAAACTTGACCTTTTCCTTCGGGTTTAATTGCTAACCTCGAACCGGAGAATAAACGTGCAAAGTTACGCAATTTTCAGAACTTTGATTAACCAGTTGATGAAACTCATAGCGTTCTGTCCAAGTAACATCTCCGGCGTTTACAGTTTCTTCTTTCCACAAAATTAATTGGCGTTGTTCATCAGGAATATAACGTTGCTGGGTAATCGATCCTTGGAGCACTTTCGTAACATTTAAAGCTGCATTTTTATGGGGATGAACACCGGACGTTTGACCCGGAGCCCAACAAATGACGACAATTTCAAAATCGTCATTACGAACCAAAGTTTGCCACCCATAGCGGTCAGGAAGAAACAGCACAAACGCTTCCCAGCATTCCTTTGGTAAATCTAAGCGAGTCACCAGGTCTTTCAGCTTATCCAGAGTTAACAAATGAGAGGGGATGACCTTCATGGCCATCACAAATTTCTCAAGGTTTAAGGCTTTAATAGCCCTGTCCGATGACGGAACAGCGTTGTTCTGAGGTACAATTTGAGTGATCATTAATTTTTAAGCCTTTGGTAAGGTTGTCTGTTTGCAACTGAATCAATGGCTTTTATCGCCTTCAACCCAAGGTTGCTATGCAATTGTCAAGGTTCAGAATAAAAACAGGAAGAAAACAAATTGTTTGTTGTTTTCTTTTGCTTCTGTAAATACCCTATCAAGATGATTTGTTGTGGTCGAGAGCAGATAGTGTTACTTAAATGATCTGCCCTACTGCCCTATTTGATCTGCCCTATCTGCCCTATTTGCCCTATTTGCCCTAAAATGGATTAGGTTTAGTGTCACTGTGATGACTGTTATCTATGATTAAAAAAAGAGAACCAGGTCGTGTTGGAGCTAGTGAGGAGGGTTACTACTTACTGCGAAAAGCGCAGAAATCTAAAACCAAGGAAACAGAAAAAGAATGGACTTATGATAAAATAGCTGAACAAGTTGGTTGTTCATCAGATACAGTTAAACGCTTCTTTAGTGGTAAAGAAAAAGTTCTTACATATACTGCTAAAGAAATTGTTAAAATATTAGATTTAGATTTCTCTGATGTTGTTGATTTATCACAATCAAATATAGTTAATAGTCAAACTAAAGACTCAAAAACTCCTAGCCAACAATTAAAAGAAGCGTTACTCGATCTAAATTATATTGAGCAAGACTATCGTTTCCGTATATCTTTGACAACAATGGGAACGGTTGGAGCATTTTTAATACATGGAGAAGAAGGCTATGGACAACGATGGTTACTGAACCGTTTGGCGTGTGTAATTCCTTATAATTCTACAGCTTATCAAAAATCGCTTGACATTCTTTATCCAAAAACGCTTTTTGATTTTTGGGAAGATCTGGGGGATAAGCTCAACTGTTCTCCAACTCCAGAAGCGATCGCTGAAAAGCTTTATCAACATTGGACGACTCAAACTGTCATTCTATCGATTACCGATATTCATAAAGTTGATCAAGGTTTAGAGTCTTTTTTGCAGCAAGTCTGGTTAAAAATTATTGACAAAACCAACAATTATAATCCTACCAATGATTTTAAAATGGTTTTATTTATTGTTGGTAATCAAACTTTTAAATCTATTTCTAATTTATTGATAGACTTACAACCAATTAAGGCGTTTAAAAATGAAGAAATTAAACGCTGGGGAGGAGCAAAACTGTCTGATTTATTATCTGAAATAAAACAATATTCTACAGAACAAAGTCAAGCTTGTATTACAGAGATTATAAAACGAAACACGCCACCGAGTTCTCAGCCAGAAGAAAAAATACCCCCTTTTTCAACTTTAATCCGAATTTGTAAATCTTGCAATATACAATATGCAGATATAGAAGGAACTTTTACCCTATGAATGAACCTTTAGAATACACAGGTGAACAATATCAACCGCAACCGGAATTCAATCAACGGGGAAAAAAACGGTATCCCTATCGTCCTGAACCGGGGTTAATTCAAGCGGTTAATTTAGCGATCGCTTTAGAACGTCCCATACTTTTGGAAGGGGAACCTGGTTGTGGTAAAACACAACTTGCACCTGCTATTGCGTATGAATTTAGTCAACGTTATCTCCAAGGAACTAAAGAATGGCCTTATTTTTCTTGGAATATTAAATCTACTACTCGCGCCCAAGATGGATTATACACCTATGATGCGATCGCCCGCTTAAGAGATGCTCAATTTTTAGGGATGAATAACTTAGAACAATATTTAAAAGAAAATGAAATTAAGGCGGTTATTGAACGATTAAACAATCAAGAATCTTATGTAAAAAGAGGAGAATTAGGGAAATCTTTTGAAATTAAAGAAAATCGACCGATTGTATTAATTGATGAAATTGATAAAGCAGATATTGATTTTCCGAATGATTTATTGTTAGAATTAGATAAATTATATTTTGAAATACCTGAAATTGGAGCCACTGGAGATAATGCTATCAAAGCTGAACAATCTCCTATTGTAATTATTACCAGTAACCGAGAACGAGAACTACCTGATGCGTTTCTCCGTCGGTGTTTATATTATTATTTGAAGTTTCCCGATGAAGAAGAATTAATTGAAATTGTTAAACTGCATTTTCCTAAGATCAACTTGGAACAACGGGAATTAGTTGATGAAGCCGTTGATCAGTTTTTAGATATACGAGAAATGGGAAGTAACCGTCCCACTGCTAAAAAAGCTGGAACAAGCGAACTGTTGGACTTGATGAAAATTCTACTCAATAAACCTGTATCTGAAGCATTTGAAGATATTAAAGATTTAGCAGGTAATCTTCCTTTATTGGGAACTTTACTAAAAACCAAAGAAAGTCAAGACTCCTATCAACGGAAACGCGATGAATAACCCAAATCACCCTAATTATTTAGGTTTATTTCTACACCTACGAGACGCAGGAATGTCCCTAACCGTTGAACAATATCTGTTATTTCAACAAGCGTTAACTTTAGGGTTTGGTCAAAGCAGTTTAGCAGACCTGAAACAACTCTGTCGTTTGCTGTGGTTTAAACCCAAAGCATCGTTTAATTCTGATATTTTTGATACAGAATTTGATCGTTATTTTACCCGTTTTCAGTCGCAGAAATTACCAGAAACCTTATTAAAACCTGAGACAATTACAACTCCTCCCACTCCCGAAATCACCCCAAATCAAACCTCCTCAACTCCTGACAAAATACCCACCCCAACACCATCGAGTTCTGTGCAAATTCCCATTGCTGTACGCCGCGAAGGATTTCGATCCCAAACCTCAAAAAAAACCTCCAAAGACTTTAGTTTTAACGTTCAAAATTTACCCGTTACAGAACGTCAAATTCTGCAAAGTTGGCGTTTTTTACGCTATCCTATTATAGAAGGTCATGCAACTGAACTCGATATCCCCGCAACCTTAGCTCAAATTTACCGTCAAGGTCAAATCTTTGAACCCGTTTTACGTCCTCGCCGGGTTAATTACCTGGAATTATTATTGTTAATAGACTGGGATGGTTCCATGATTCCCTTTCATATTCTAGCCCAACAATTGATCACCAGCCTCAAAAAACACACTTTTGGTAAAACCCAAATTTATTACTTTAGAAATTGTCCCCATCATTATCTTTATTTATTTCCCAACCAACCCCAAGCAAAACCCCTCGATGAAATCCTCCCAACCCTACACAAAAATCGGACTATTGTGGTAATTTTTAGTGATGGAGGTGCAGGACGGGGAAATTATAATCCAGAACGAATTGAATTAACTCAAGTCTTTTTTGATAAAATAGAACCCTTAGTACGATCTTTAATTTGGCTTAATCCTTTACCCGAAGATCGATGGCAAAATACAACAGCATCAGGAATAATAGAAACCCTCAATCTTCCTATGTTTGAGTTTAACTGTTCTGGACTCAATGCAATGGTTCGTGTGATTTCTCGTTGCTAGGTTCTACCTAGCAATGCCTAATTTCAGGCTCCGCCTGCTATGATTTGGAGGCAGAGCCCCCCGTTAATATTCCCTGGTAGAACCAGGGAACAAGGATGACAGGTTAAAATCCCTATAAAAACTCGGTTTCTAATGGTTCATGACATCCGACAACAACTCGCTGACCATCGGTTGGAAGCCTTTGCAGAACGCTTTCCTAAGACGATGGACTTATTATGTCATGCGGCTTTTCCCCTCGCCCTCACGCCCCATTTGTTATATTGTTTGCGGGAAAATTTCGTTCCTGACTGTGATTTTATTGCTGTTGCGGATATCTTGTTGTCTTCCCTCTGTGTTTCAGTCGGACGGGAACTCTATGCTATAGATGGTAAAGTTCGAGACTTGTTACTCCGTCGCCTCAAAGCCAACTTTGGAGAACGTCGCCTTAACCGTTTGGCGGACTATATGACAGGTTACATCCAACAACAAATTTCCCTCCCCCATAATAGTCGCATTGCTTGGCAATTAGGCCCCGAACCCCACTGGACAGCCCTAGCTTATACTCGACCAGGGGAAGCCCTCAAAGAAATTAGAACAGCGATAGAACAAGCTTTAAAACAACCCGATGCTCAAGAACGGGTGCGTTTAGCCTCTTTGGTTGAAAGTTATGGCGATTTACTCCAAGAAACTGGCTTTGCTCCTATCCTCACCCTAGCACAACAGTTAGAAGCAGAACCCTCTGAAGAACTACCCCTATCGGTGTTTTCCTTTGAAACCGTCACTGTTAACAACCGAGGGAAGATCATCAAACGGGAAACCAAACAAGCGCGGTACTTCACCGAAGACTTGGGGGATGGTGTGACGTTAGAGATGGTTTATATTCCTGGGGGGACATTCCTCATGGGTTCACTGGAAATGGAAAAAGACATCTACGAGAGTGAACGTCCTCAACATCAAGTCACTATTCCCCCGTTCTTTATGGCAAAATATCCCATTACCCAAGCCCAATGGAAAGCCGTTGCGAACTGGCCTAAAATTCAACGGGATCTCAACCCTGACCCTTCGGACTTCAAAGGGGATAACCGACCCGTAGAAAACGTTTCCTGGTACGATGTGGTAGAATTTTGTGCCAGACTCCTACAACACACCAGACGCAACTATTGTTTACCCTCAGAAGCCCAATGGGAATATGCTTGTCGTGCTGGTACTCAAACCCCTTTTTACTTTGGGAAAACGATAACCAGTGATTTAGCCAATTATGATGGCAACTACACCTATGCAGAAGAACCGAAGGGGAAATATCGAGAGGAAACTACCCCGGTCGGTGAATTTCCTCCTAATGCCTTTGGATTATATGATCTCCATGGCAATGTCTGGGAATGGTGCGCCGATCCTTGGCATGAAAACTATAAAAAAGCTCCAACAGGAGGAGAAGTTTGGGGTGAAAAAAATGATAATGATAATCTTTATCAAATCTATGATCTTGAAAATTTAGTCAACTTATTAAACAGGAATGATATCCGGGTGATGCGCGGAGGTTCGTGGATCGGCAATCCCAGGAATTGCCGCAGTGCCCTTCGTAACAGGTACGAGCCGGGCAGTCGGTTCAGGCTCTACGGATTTCGTGTTGTTTCCCTCCCGCCTGCGTGGACTCTTTAGCCCTTTGCTCTTTAGCTCTTTTGCCCTTTACCCTCTTTTTTTTACCCTTAGCGAGCGAAGCGAGCTTTAAAATTTTTTTTTCAAAAACGATATGTCTTGTTGCTAGGTTCTACCTAGCAATACTCCATTGCAGGCTCCGCCTGCTAGAATCAGAGGCAGAGCCTCCCCTAGAGATTCCCTGGTAGAACCAGGGAACTAGGAGTTATAATCTTTGTTAAAAACCCGGTTTTTTGACCCCGCAGTTAACTTTCAGAAATCGGGTTTTTGAGTTAACTTAATATTAATCATCAAAATTTGGATAAAAACTCGGTTTCTCAACTCCGCAGTTAACATTGAGAAACCCAGTTTAGCGATTGAGTCAGGAAAGATTTATAATACCAGAGATAAAAATAAAAATTAGTAAGTAGAGGTGTGTGCGATTGGATATAGTAATGGTTTGGATGGAAAATATTGCTTGGGGACTAGGTTCTATCTTAGGTGCGGAACTGGTACGAGATATTTACCATACCCTGGCTCATGTTTTTACACCGTTATATCGTTTGCATAATTGGCATCATCGGGTATTCCGTCCCGATTTAACCCCAGTCAGTGAAGACATTTATCGCCAAGCTCATTGGTATAATGACGTTCCTGAAGCTGGTGTTATGTTAAGCTTTACGTTAATTTTATTAGCGATCGCCCATATTTACAGCCCTGAACAACAAGGATTTGCCCTTCTGGGTTGTATTTATACCTTCGGTTTTTTATTATCTGCTATTGCTAGAGGAATGGGAATTCCAAATGCGGATAAACTCACCGATTTAACCCATCTTCCGGGTGAATTTTCCAGTCCACCTGCACCTTGGATGGTGAATCGAACTTACCATTGGCGGCATCATTTTGATAATCAAAACGCTTATTTTTGTGGAACCTTTACAGTATTAGATAAAATCATGGGAACGGCACTTTCATTAAAAGGAAAAACCGTTGCAGTCACCGGAGCATCAGGAACTCTCGGACAAGCACTCCTGTTTCATTTACACTTAAAAGGTGCAAAAATTTTAGCCTTAACCTCTGGTGAACAAACCCTAAACTTAACCGTTGAAGGAGAAACCATTCCCATCAAAACCGTAACCTGGAAAGTCGGACAAGAACAACAATTAGCTGAGTTATTGCAAAAGGTTGATATTTTAATTATAAATCATGGGATTAATGTTCAGGGTCTTAGAACAGAAGAAGCAATCTCTCAATCTTATGAAGTCAATACATTTTCCTGTTGGCGATTGTTAGAATTATTTCTGAGTACCGTCCGCACCAACGCTGATATCGCCAAAAAAGAAGTGTGGGTCAATACCTCCGAAGCTGAAGTCGGGCCAGCCTTAAGTCCCCTTTACGAACTCAGCAAGCGGACGTTAGGAGATTTAATCACTCTCCGTCGTTTAGATACGCCCTGTGTCATTCGTAAATTGATTTTAGGGCCATTTAAGAGCAATTTAAACCCCATTGGTGTCCTGTCTCCTGACTGGGTGGCTCAACAAATTCTTAAACTTGCCCAAGCCGATGTCCGCGATATAATTGTAACTATCAATCCCCTGACATTTCTTGCCTTTCCCATTAAAGAATTCTGGGTGTCTACTTATTTCAAAGTGTTCAGTCGTAAATCTGCTGATATAACCACTACTGCTCTCAAGCGCAATTAGAAGCCTAGAGAGTTCAGGAGTTGGTACTGGGGGCGAGAGGTTGATGGTCAAAATTAGGAGAATTGTTTTCTCACTCCTCCTAATTTTTCAGGGTTAATTCTGCCTGTCTAATTTCAAATCTTTCCATCTACACTCCAATGAATAAGAGTTTGAGACTATTCCAGAAGGTCAATATTTGGGGAGAAAAAAACTCCTCTAAAAGTAGACTTTTTTCCATCGGCATCTTAGCGGTTAATCTTCCCCTACTCGGTTCGACACTTTATTTAATCTTACATCCCCAATTTCCCTTGGGAAAAGAAATTTTTGCCGTTGTTTTTTTTAGTACAATTGCTGGATTTATTTTATTAAATCATAAAATAAGCCAAGTTGAACAGTCTATTATTAAGGCAACAACAGCTTTAAATTCCTATTGTGAAACAGGAGAGATTTTAAACTGTAATTCTAGTCCTTATTATGAACTTAAAAACTTGTTTAAAGCCATTGAATATAACCTTCAAAAAAGTGAGCAGAGAATTGTAGAGCTTGAGACTATAATTGGCTCTCGACAAGAAGAATTTTTTCAAATTCTTCTGGAACAAGAAACCGCAGAAAGCCATCTTCGTCAATGTTTGGGTATCGCATCCCGTCATCATTTACCTTTATGTATTGCTTTAGTGAAGATTGAAGGGATTGATTTACTTGAAAATTCAGATCCTTTAAAAACTCAACCCCCGGAAGTAACGGCTCTAATTCAGAAATTTCAACAGCTTTTACGAGAAAGTGATTGGGCTGTTCATTGGGGAGATCAAGAATTTTTATTAGCGATCTTTTCAGAATTACCCGGAACCCAACTAGCACTCAGTCGCATTTTAAATCATTTCTTAACCGACACAGAAACACTTCCCAGCACTCCGCCTCAATGTTCAATGTATATTGGATTTACAGCAGCACAACCCAATGAACATTATCGCGCCTGTATTGAACGCACAAACCAAGCTTTACAAAAAGCCAAAACGACAGGAGAACATTGTGTTTATCTGTGAGGAATGTTGAGGATTGACTCTTAATAGAAAACTTATAATCTCTATTGATCGGGTCTTTCTTTATATATAATTTAACCAGTGAACCAGTGATTAATTCCAAATCCAACCGCACGATTATAGAATAAAAGTTCAGAGGCTATTTTTAAAGCGGATTTTTGACCAATATTGGTTTCAAAAACTGACGAAAAAACAGCATCAATTTCATGATTTTGGCAAAAGTTCTTGAGTTTTTTGGGAGAACCGAAAATAGCAGGCTTAATGACAAAAATATCTAGCCATCCTTGTTGATAGCAAGAGTTTAATTGTTGTAAATTAGCAACGGATTCATCTAAGGCGAGGAGGGTACTATAGCGATCGCATAATTCTAACATTAAATCTAATTGATCAATCGATAAGGGTTGTTCTAAAAATTCGATTTCAATTAACCCTTGATTTGCATTGATTAAATCACAATGTTCTAACCATTTTTTTGCTTGCTCAAAGGTTAAACCCTCATTGGCATCTAACCTGAGATGGATTTTTTGAGCTTGAGTGGGGCTTAAAGTTGTTGTTATACTATGAATTAACTTTTGGAAAATATTGATTTCTTCAGTGATATCATCAACGCCTATTTTCCATTTAAAAGTTTTAGCTCTTTGCTGAAATAGAGTTTCCCAAGTTGTTAATACAGTTTCTCCGGTGGGTAATAATTCACTATAGTGAAGTCGAGATAAATCAACGAAGCTATTAGGATTTAACTCGGTAAATGCCGATTCAAACCCGAACTGACAAGCAGGTAAATAATCGGGAATGGTAAAAATTGTTTCGATTGAAATGCAACTTGGAAGTTGTTGACAAAATATAAGTGCATCTTCCATTGTTTCCGACCCAAACCAACTTAACGGAGCAATTTCTCCCCATCCGATATTACCCTGCTCATCCGTTAAATTTAAAATAATTCCTTCTCGCGTTTTCCATATTCCGTGAGCCGTTTTTAGAGGAATTTTAAACGGACGTTGATAGGGTTGAAATTGAAATTGATAGTTCATTCGGATAAAAATTTAATAATGGCATTGATCCACACTTGAGGGTTTTCGATTAAAATATTATGACCACAATGGGGAACAATTTGCAACTGGCAAAGGGGAGATAATGAATTCATTTCTTGATTAATCCGTTTAAATTTATCATCAAATTCCCCTACTAACAGCAATAAAGGAATTTTATTTTGTGGCAATTTTTCCCAGAGTGAAGGTTGATTTCCCGTTCCTAAATAACGCAGAGATTTTGATAATTCCAGGGGATTATTGTTTAAGCGCTGGGTAAAAATTTGTTCAAATTTAGGATGATTTTTTAAGCTTTTAAACAAGGGTTGAGCATACCACTGCTCTAAAAAGGTTGTGAAATCTAAGGTTTGCAGTTGTTCGACTTTTTGAAGATCACAAATAAACCGTTGTAATCGCTCTGATTCGGTTTTCAGTCCGGGAGATGTGGATTCTAATATAACTTTTTGGAAATATTGAGGAAAATGTAGCGTTAAATATAATCCTAATCTTCCCCCCATAGAATATCCCATTAAATAACATTGGAAAATCTTCAGATGGTTTAACACTTCTATTAACGCCGTTGCTGTTTGTGGCATTGTATAATAACTATCCTCTCCTAAAACTTGGGTTTTGCCATGTCCTGGGAGGTCAATCGTTAAACAGCAAAACTGAGAGAAAAGAGGAAAAATTCGAGCGTTAAAATCCTGACTATTTCCCAAAAATCCATGTAAAAATACAATAACAGGTTGATTAATATCACCGTTTAGGGTATAATAAAATTGATAATTTTTTAACATTATAAACGGCATAGGATTTAAAAAAATTCTATCAGGGGATTAATCAAGCATCCAATGTAAGACGGGAACAGAAGCCGCACAAAAGGCCATAAATCCAAATAACCCTAAGAGCATCCCAAAAAATAAAAATTCTTCGCCTTTTTGTTTAGCGAGTTTAACAATAAAATAGCTGTAACCATAACAGGCGATAAAGAAAATAACGATAAATGCGGTGAAATAATACTGCATTGTGGTTTCGCTCAATTTAGATTCAGCCACACTTAAGTAGCTTTACTGATTATTGTACTAAACTTTGGTTAAAAATGAAAGAACACAGACGTACCAAGGCGAAGCCAGACCGTAGGCTGAAGTGGGTTTGGCTCTCCTGTCGATAGGTCATAAGCAAGGCTGATTTAAAAAGGCAAGTTAATCGTTTTTCTCACCTCCTCTCAAAATTTTTTAAGATTTAGAAATAAAATAAATATTACAACCGCTTTAATAAGACTCCAGTTTGCCAATAATAAGCTTCTTGTTTAACCGCTAAAACTTGGAAAAAGGGTTTCCATTTAGCTTGAAAATAATCTAAATCATAGAAAACCAGTGAGCGGGTATCTCGTCCCAAGGTAAACATCCCAAAATCTTGATTAATATATTCAAAATAATTTTGAATGCAAGCTTGTTTCTGTTCTTCGGGCCAGATATTATTATTAGAAAGCCATTGTTCTGGAGAGTCCTTAATTTTTTCAAAAATAAAGCGTTCTTGAATTGTAATAAAAGCCAGTCCTCCGGGTTTTAAAATGCGTCTAAGTTCCAACAACCAAGCATCAGCTAAATCATCAATATGGGTAAAGACAGAACCTGCATAAATTAAATCAAAATAGCGATCTTCAAAGGGTAAATGGGGCATTGTTGTCCCGACAAAAAAATGAAAGGGGGGACTCATATTTTGTTGACACCAAGTAATACAATCAGCGTTAATATCTGTTCCCCAGATTTCACAAATCTCGGATAAATCTGCTAACTGCCGAAGAATACGTCCCGATGCACACCCAAAATCTAAAATTCGGCTTCCTGTTTTGAGAAAATATCCACACTCTCGCAATACACTTAACATCACCTGAACCTGAGTTTTTCCAGAGTTAAGATAATACTCCTCATTTTCTGCAAAAACTAACATAATTTCTTGAGGAGGAACAGGAAATTGCCATTTTCCGGTTTGAGGATTTTTACCCAAAGAAAGGGATTTAGGCAACGCATAAGAGGGATTTTGTCCCGATTTGGGGTAATACTTTAACCAGTCAATAGGTTCTAGTAGGTTTGATGAGGCGTTGGAAGAATTAATCGCTGGAATTTCGAGAAGTTCATTTAATTTTTCTTGTGCTGAACTATCATTAGGTTGCAGTTTTAACACGGTTTCAAAACAAGTAATTGCATCTTTTTTCTGTTCTAAATTAAGATAAGCTAAACCTAAGTTATAATAACAAGAAGCTTCCGTTGAATTCAATTCTAAAGCTTGTTGATAAGTTTGAATTGCCTCTTGCCATCGTTGTAATTGAATTAACCCATCTCCTAAATTTTTATAAGACCAAAAGAAATCGGATTTAATTTGATTGGCTGTGGTATAAACATTAACCGCTTCTTGCCATCGTTTTAACTGAGATAAAGCATCTCCTAAATTAATATAAGACCAAAAGAAATTCGGATCAATAGAAATTGCTTGTTGACATACGGGAATTGCTTCTTCCCATCGCTCTAATTGAATTAATGCTTTACTTAAGCCAATATATGACCAAAAAAAGTCCGGTTTCAATTCCAGGGAACGGCGATAAATAGGAATAACTTCTTCCCATCTTTCTAATGTCGTTAATAGTTCTCCTAATTTTTGATAAACTCCCCAATAGTTCGGATCTAATTCCCTCGCTTTTTGATAGATAGGAACGGCTTTTTCCCATTGTTGAGTCTGGGCTAAACATTCTCCTAAACTATTATAAACCCAAAAGCAATTTGGGTCTATTTGACAGGCTTTTTCATAGACAGGAATGGCTTCTTGCCAGCGTTGTAATTTAATGAAGGCTTCTCCTAAATTATTATAAGCCCAAAATTCATTCGGATTTAATTCAATAACTTTTTGGTAAGCGGTAACGGCTTGTTCAAATTGTTCAAGTTTGAGGGAATAGTAGCCAATTCTTTGATAAGCCAAGAGAAATTGAGGATCAACATTAATCAGTTGTTGATAACACGCGATCGCTTCTGGAAATTGTCCACTTTCTTGATATTGAATTGCCTGTTGATATAATTCACTCATGAGCGGGGCATAGAGATTGGTGGAGGGGGAAATTAGTATAGTATCTTGTGGATTAGATGGGTTCATTGTCTTGGGTGTAAATTGTTGAACTGGGTTACTTTTATCTATTCTATCAGTGAATTGCTGTATTTTCTGAATTAGGTAAAAGTCAAAAGAAAAATATTGATTTTACTTTTTATCCTGAGATTATCTCCCTCCAATATTAATATTTTGTACCCGCACGGGAACACAAGCATGAGTCATTTGAGCAATTTGTAAGGGTTCGCCTTTTCCACACATATTAGTACCACATTGTTGCCATTCAGAAGCAGGGCCGATAGCATCTACTTGATTCCAAAAATCTGTTGTCATGGCATGGTAAGTAACATCTTTTAACATTCCGATAATTTTGCCATTTTTAATCTGCCAAAACCCATCTCCACCAAATTGAAAATTGCGCCGTTGTTGATCAATTGAAAAACTCCCAATTCCATCAATTAAAATCCCCTCTTTTGTATCAGCAATCATCGCTGATAATGTAGCGGTATGGCTTCCTCCTTCTGGCCCTGGTTCTAATCCTAAATTAGGAATTCTCACCATAGGTAAACTTGACCAACTATCGGCAAAAGCACACCCATTACTACTCGAACGTCCTAAACGATAAGCGGTTTCTCGGTCGGTTAAATAATCCACTAAAATTCCATCTTTTACTACATACCATTCTTGAGAAGGAACCCCTTCATCATCATAGCCAATGGTGCTGCGTCCAGCAGGTTGGGTGCGATCGCATTTAAAGTTAATCCAAGGTGCTCCATATTGTAAGGTTCCTAATTGATCTGTTGTGGCAAAACTGGTTCCAGCAAAATTAGATTCATAGCCATAAACTCGGTCTAATTCTGTGGGATGACCAACGGATTCATGAATGGTTAAATAAAGATTAGTTGGCTTTAAAATTAATGTCGTTTGAATGCCTGACGGCCCTTTAGGAGCATAAACTTTTTCAATGGCTTCCTCGGCGACTCGTTCAATTTGACTCAATAAATCCGTTTGATCAATATGTTCATAACCTAAATTTAAAGGAGGACGTTCATAACTACGACTTTGAGCATCTCCATTCGCCACCGCCGTACAACGATATCCACTATAACTACGATAAATTGTTTGTTCAATCAATGACCCTTCTGTAGAAGCAAATAGTTTGTTTTCTTGGTTAAATTGCAGATGGGAACTAGCTTTTCTAATCCCCTGTTCTTCATACTGAAGTAAGCGGTCATTAATTGTTAATAATAAGTCGGCTTTTTCTGTGATGGGAATAGAAAAGGGATCAATGGTAATCGGTGTAATATAACTATCTTGATAAGCTTGTACGGGAACTAAACGCACAGGATTTTGTTGACATAAACGGCTCCCTTTCGCAATTTCAATGGCTAAATTAATCACTCGAATCAGTTCTTCTGGAGTTTGACGATAACTCGCCGCAAATCCCCAAGATCCATTCAGAAGAACTCGAACTCCAAAACCGGATTTCTGATGATCTGTCAGGTGACTTAAGGAACGATCATTAGCATGAAGGCTTTGATTTCGATAAGTACAAAAACGAATATCTCCATATTCACATCCCGCTTGGTGAATCCAATCAATCGCCAGGGTGGCTAAATCGCAAGTCATGGGTCGTGTAGGGGCGTTTACCATATTTGATGAATTAGATAGGGGAGGTTATTGTAAGGGTTTTTGAAGCCCATTTTAGGGCATCTGAGCAGATTTTTGGGTAGGAGATTTAGAAACGGAGGAAGGCGTTAATTTAGGCTGGGGTGAAGCAGATTTAGCAGGTTTTGATTTAATGGTAACAATTTTATCTTTTTTCATTTGCTCTAAGACAACCTCACTAATAATATTAGCACCATGAGAGGTAAAATGAACCCCATCATTGATTTTAACAGATCGGCGTTTACCCGATTTATCGACAACAAGGGCAGCATATTTTCCTCCCGATGCAAAGGTTCCCCAGGTTGAAATATATTCAATTTTGGGGTAAGTTTGGCTGACAGTTCCATAAATTTTATTCAACACACTAAAGATCCGATTATAACGAGGTCGTCTTGACATGGGTTGACCCACCCAATACACTTTTCTCACCGAAGAGGTGGAGAGTAATTTAGCATAGCGTTCAACTCGTTCTTGATAAGTTTTCTCCCATCCGGGTGTAAATAAGGGGTAATAACGTCCATTTTTGTCGATAATATCTTGACCATCATTTCCCCCAAATAAAATAACAACCACATCGGGTTTATAACTTTTGAGCAAGGTTGTTGTGCGATTATACCAATTATAATAATCAATTCGATTCAACCCACTGGACACTTTATAATCTAATTTTGTATTATTAATTTTATAGGTTTTGCGAAGATTATATTGAAGCTTGACTCCTAAATCAAACATAATCGAATCACCCACAAATAAAAAGCGGGTATAGGGTTTTTCCACTGGAGGTTTAGGTTTGGGAGGAAGAGAAACGGATTTTTTAGTGGCAGAGGAAATCGGTTTTTGGGTCGGTTGAGGATTTGGAGTCGTCAAGGGTTTTGGTTGGGGAGAAAGCTCTCCACTGTTCAAGGTTGCGATTTCAGTTGGGGGAGAAAGTTGATCTAAATTAACGTCTTTAATTTGGTTCCAAAATGCTTGTTCGGTTTGACGAAATCCCTCTAATTTTAACTGTTGTGCAGCTTGTTTAAGGGGAGGTTGTAGAAAGGAACTGGATGCAATACTTTTAAGAAATAAGGAAAAATTAGAAAAAATCAAAGTCAAACTGACTAAACAAACCAGCAGTAAGAATTCTCGATCTTTCATTGGGGGTTAAAAATTAAAATAGATAAAGGGAGGAACACTATTAGGGCCGAGCATAAGAATAGAATACACAAATCCAGAGGTTAAAACAATCCTAAAAAAGATATTTTTTAAAGAAAATAAGCGAATCAAAACTGAGGTAATGGCTTTTCCATAGAAATTAATTAAAACTAAAATAATAAAAATAACCAGATAAAGCTGCCAAACATTAAATTGAACTATCTGAACATCTGAGATCCAAATCCCTTGGATAAAATTTAAGGCTGTTTCCAGATTAGGAGATTGGAAGAAAATCCAACTCAAGGTGACAAACCCAAAGGTTAACCCCCAATTTAACAGGGGAATTATTGAGGATACCTTTGCAGAAGGTTGAAGAGTCAAACGGGGAGTTATTTCTTCTTTAAAGTAATGATTAAGGCCTAATCCTAAACCATGTAATCCTCCCCAAACTATAAAGTTTAACCCCGCACCATGCCAAAATCCTCCCAGCAGCATCGTTAAGAATCAATTGAGATATTTTCGTTGTTTTCCATGTCGGTTTCCCCCCAAAGGAATATAGAGATAATCTCTCAACCATTCTGATAAACTAATATGCCATCGATGCCAAAATTCTTGTAAACTAAAGGAACGATAGGGACAGTTAAAATTTTCGATAGGACGGAACCCAAATACACTAGAAATTGCATTCGATAAATCGGAATAACCACTAAAATCGACATAAATTAAACAGGAATAGGAGACGGCTGCTAAAATTAAATCACCGCAAGAATAGGAACCTGGGTCAGAAAAAGGAAGTTGCGTAAAGTTAAACAAAAAACTCGATAAGGTATACTTTTTAAAGAGTCCTGATAGAATTAATACAATTACTTCTTCTATTTTATAATCATATTTTTGAGAAGAATTAAGTTGTTTATAAAATTCCTTAGCTCGTGCAATGGGGCCAGAAGCAATTTGCGGAAAATAACTAATATAAATTGCATAATCAATCCACCGGGGAAAAGCCAGGGTTTGATGATAGCAATCAACAAGGTGAGAAATTATTCTAAACGTATAGAAAGAAACCCCAACAGGAACTAAAATTTCTAAGGGTTGAAAGGTTGAAGCAAAGGGTAAAAAAGAGAATATCTCTAAGAAACTATCAACAAAAAAATTATAATATTTAAAGGTTCCTAAATACAATATATTAAAAACTATTCCTGCTATTAACCAGGATTTAGCAGCCGTAGAGCGAGATCTTAACCCTAAAAGTATTCCATAGTTAATTCCAATACTGATTAACAGAAAAATTAAGAAATTCAATCCCCAAAAAGAGTAAAAAATTAAGTTTGTGGCTAATAAAAAAGCTTTGTATAAACCAACTTGTTTTTTTAAAGAAATCCCTAAACTAAAAACAATAATAAAAAAGATTAAAAATGAATAAGTTGGAAATAACATGGAAAAAATTAGGATGCTAGATCAAGATCAATCTTATAATATAAATGAAAAAAACTTGAAAAGAAACCTCGAATTAACAATTTTAGCAAAAACCCATCTACACAGCATCCTATCACCGAAGCAAACCCTAAACCACCCAAGTTATCATCTTTTTAAAACTTTGAGGAGCATTTCAGTATCCTATTTTGAAATCAAGCGATTAAATTCAAGGTAATCAGGGGAGCTAATTTTTAACATTCGCTCTGGACGATCATGAATAGCTGTTTTAGTCCGTGATAGTTTCTTAGGAATGAAAAATAAATAACTTGCACAACTAAACCCTGGAAACCTTGATCCACTGTAAACTATTTCTCAATTAGTCACCTTATTGGTTTTTCATTCCTTAGAAACACTAATATTCTTAATACTAATAAAACGATACTCATAACCTTTAAGGAAATTTTGATTATTCCAAAATAACTGACCTATTTCCCGACAATAAGCAACAAAACACTGTGCTCCTTTAAGCTGTTGGATAATTTCTTCTTCCAGTCCCCCTTTTCCTGGTTTCATCTCAATACAGACAATAACCTTTTGGGTTTCAGTATTAGCAATAATGACAAAATCTGCACGCTTACATTCACCCTTATTTCCTTGAAAAAATTCATGGTTTTGGTTAAAATAATCCGCCTTGATAATAATAACCTCATCATCATTTGGCATTCCATGAATTGTGACCGAATAATTTGCAGGTGGAGGTTCTTTGAGTATAACTTTCTTTTTATTATAGTGATTTTCTAATGATACTGTAGCAGTTTCTTTAATCATCTCTTTCAAAATAGCAATATAAGACATTACTCCACACCCCAAACAATTGCTTCTTGAATTCGGTTCATCGTTTCAATTGTTGGATCGAAACTTCGAGCTTCAATACGTTAACTGTTCAACAAACCCCAAAACATCCTGAATCACCTCCAACCACTGAATCTCATAAATTTAAAACAAAAAAGACTCTAAAATATCGGCATAAAACTTCATCATCCACTAGCCAAAAGCCATAATTGACAAGGATTGATGATTATATTCAACATTTAAAGAATACTCGCGACTTCTTGCCAGATTCCGTTCGTTATCTCGTTGCTGATGGCTATTACTATCGTTCTAAATTTTGGGAATCTGTTCAGGATTTGAATTTGCAATTGATTGGGAAACTTAGAACAGATGCTAATTTACGTTATCTCTATACAGGTGAACAAAAGAAACGCGGTGCTCCTCGAAAATATGATGGCAAAGTTGATTTAAATGATTTAAGTCGTCTCACTTTTGTTAATCAGATTGAACCGCAAATTTTTCTCTATACACAAGTGGTCTGGAGTTGTTGTTTAAAATGCCCAATTCGTTTAGTTTATCTCAGAGATACCCGCTCTAAAAAAACAAAAATTGCTTTATTATTTAGCACTGATATTCATCTGAATGCTGAACAGATATTTGAGTATTATCAGGCGCGCTTCCAAATCGAGTTTATTTTCCGTGATGCTAAACAATTTACGGGTTTATCTGATTGTCAATCTCCTCATCCCCAACGGCTTGCAAACCATTTTAATGCTAGTCTCACTGCCTTGAATTTAGCTAAATATCAATCCTAAAATCCAAGTCCAAGGCTTGAAGCAAGGCTTGAGCCGTATGATTGGGATAACCATCATGTACGGTTCTTAGGGGAGGGGAGAGTGGTGACACTCGAACCTTGCCCGCTCCCTAAGCGCGTAGCGTAGGGGTGGGAGTGTCAAATTTAACCTTGGATCTGCAACAATTTCATCGCCTTGAATCCAGAATTAATGATGCAGCGTGTAGAATTTTTCCACACAACGAACAAACATTTCTACACCCATTCCTAAGACCGTTTCATCAAAATCAAAACAGGGATGATGGTGAGGAAAATCCAAATTTTTATCGGGATTTGCTGATCCCAAAAAGAAATAACAACCTGGAACCGCTTGCAGAAAATAAGAGATATCTTCGGCTGCCATGGTTTGACATTCAGGCACAATTCCCGCCGGAGTTTCCACCACTGTTTCCGCTACGCTTTGTACCAACTCTGCCATCCGTTTATTATTAATAACAGGCGGATATAAAGGCGCGTAATTGAGTTCATAACTGGCTCCATGACTCTGACAAATGCCAGCAATAATTTGTTCAACACGTTTGCCAAAAAAGCCTTGATAAGTGGGATTAAAATATCGAACCGTTCCCAGCATTTTAGCACTATCGGCAATCACATTATCGGTTTTTCCGGCATGAAGGGAACCCACACTCACAACCGCAGACTCTAAGGGGTTAACATTCCGAGAAACAATGGTTTGTAACGCTAAAACAACCTGAGAAGCAACCACAATGGAATCAATGGTTTGATGGGGAATTGCACCATGTCCCCCTTTTCCATAAATTGTACATTGAAATTTCTCAACCGCCGCCATTAACGCCCCACTGCGAACGCCAATGGTTCCCAAGGGTAAGTTATTCCACAGGTGTAACCCAATTAAAGCATCCACATCCGGGTTCTTTAAAACCCCCGCTTCAATCATCGGTTTAGCGCCCCCTGGCCCCTCTTCGGCGGGTTGAAAAATAATTTTCACTATGCCTTGAAAACAATGGCGATGATGAGCTAAATAATAGGCAGTTCCTAACGCAATTGCGGTGTGACCATCATGACCGCAGGCGTGCATAATTCCCGGATGTTGAGACTGATAAGGAACATTATTTTCTTCTTGAATCGGTAAGGCATCTAAATCAGCACGAATGGCTAAAACCGGCCCTGGTTTTCCACTATCAATGGTGGCAACAATTCCGGTTTTGGCAATTCCCGTTTGATGATCAATTCCCCATTTTCTCAGGTGTTGAGAAACAAATTCTGCTGTTAAGGTTTCGGTAAATCCCAGTTCAGGATACTGATGTAAACGCCGTCGCCATTCTACTAACTGGGGTTGCAAATTACGAATATCCAGTCGGAGTTTGGATACATGAACTGAATTTAAGCTGGGAATTGTAGAAACCATTGGCGTGCAGAAAATCTAAAAACTATGTTAAGAAGTGATAGTAATTATAACATTTCTCAACAAATGATTTCTAATTCCTCTGCCTAAAAATAAGAGCCCCGTGCAGGTCGCGTCTTTGTTGTGGGGTGTGAGATTGAAAATCTCTCCCCCACAAGGGGATTAAGAAAAAATTGTCTCTAGGTCTAAATTAGATGCAATTTGAGCCAATTTTTCCCGATCTGTAAGCGTATTAATATAGGGCAAAATTCCTAAAATGGGAATTTGAGTTAAAGATTCTATCAGATCAATGGGAGTCCAATTTTTAATTTCTTCTGGAGAACAAGGTTCAACACAATTTAAAACCAATCCTTGCAACAATACCCCCATTTGTCGAGCTAAAGCGGCATTAGCAACGGCTTGGGCGATCGCTCCTAACCGCACAGGAACCACTAAAATTGTTGGTAAATGCCAATCTCGTGCTAAATCAGCCACTGTTAATTCATGGGTAATCGGAGACCCTAATCCTCCTAACCCTTCTACTAATACAAAATCTCGGCTTTGTTGTAATTGACAAAACTGCGACCAAACCAACTTTAAATCGACTGTTTTACCTTCCAATTCTGCCGCAATGGGAGGAGCTAGAGGTGCTTCAAAGTGTAAAGGATTAATTTCATCAATAGATTGATTTAAAGCAAAATATTGGTGATAAAACTCTCGATCTCCAATCCCCGTTTGCATCGGTTTAAAAACCCCTAAACTCCGAGATAAATAATAGGTTTGCCAATAGGAAATTAACGCACTGGTTAATACCGTTTTACCCACATTCGTATCCGTTCCCGCCACCAATAAACTCTTTTTCACCATTTCCCCAATTAGATTTCTATTAATGCTAAATATACCAAAATTCAAAACTCATCCCTCCCCCTCTCCCCATCCCCTTGTCCCCCCGTCCCCTTATCCCCCCATCCCCTTATCCCCCCGTTCCCTCCTCTAACTCTTAACTTCCGTCATCTCAATAACCCGGTTATCTAAATCTTTAACTAAAAAATTTAACGGTCTTTCACTGCGAATTTTATGTTTTACCCCTCGCAATTGTACCCGCATTAAAATTTGTTCTAAACAATCTCGATCAAAACAAACATGACGCTCTTGATCTTTAGACCCATAACTCGCCCCCCCAATAATATGTAACTGGGTGTTTTTCATCAGTTGATACCATAATCCCTCAGTTCCCTGCATTTTAGTCGCAGCACTTCCCACGGGGGTCGAGAGATAAAGCGGATCAATTCCCGTTGCTCCTAAAGTTTGTTCATAGTTATAGTAATAATGCAAAGGAACATCTGCCACAGACAATCCTAATAAACCTTCATAAAAATCCTTGGCCACATTCAAATCCGAAACCATGATGGTATGAACTTTAGGAGCACTGGTTAAAAACATCCACATCGCAACCGCATAAGCTGCCAGCAGCATCACCATGACTCCCTGGGTCGAAAAAATACCGTCAAACAGGGGAAATTCAGGGAAAAACGCACTTAACGGTAAGGTATGAAATGAAAAATCGATTAAATTAACGGCTATTAGCATGAATAAATTCAGAAGTAAAAAACAAACTCAACCCGAACCCATCATCACCTTTATCTTAATGGTTAAGATGATCAGCTATTAATCATGTTAACAAAAAGTTTTAACAACGCTCTCAAATCCAGACAGGATAGCCAAACGATGACCAATCTAATTCATGTATTTGTATATGGTACGCTCAAACCGGGGGAAAGCAATTATCAACGCTATTGTCAGGGACGGGTCATCGCCCAGCGTCCTGCTGTGGTTCAGGGAAAACTCTATGATTTATCTTTAGGGTATCCAGGGATGGTTGCTGGGGATGGTATTGTGCAGGGAGTGATTTTATCTTTTTCAGACCCCAACATTTTTATAGATTTAGATCAATTGGAAGATTATCAACCCCACCGTCCTCCTGAAAAAAATGAATATCAGCGCCAACAAATTCCGGTATTCGATCTCAATCATCAACCCTTGGGCTTAGTTTGGGCTTATCTGATGGACATGACAAAAGTTCAGGTTTATTCAGGGGTTTTGATTCCTGATGGATGTTGGAAAAATCGAGATTAACCGTTCAAAAAACTCTAGGGACACAGCAATTTGGTATCCCTAGAGTTCTATTATTTTAATTAACAAAAAACAAACGGCTTAATCAGTTGGTGTAGAAACAGCAGCTTTAGGAATCGGAATAATCGGTTGATCTACACTAATACTAACTGCATTCGGATTAACAATGGGAATTAGAGGTTCATTCAAGGCTATTTGTAAGGGTTCTGAATCATTCAAATTTTGAGATTGAGCCACCATTGCAACTCGCCCCAAATTACCAGAAACCGTCATCACTAATAATGCAGCGATCGCTGTTCCTCCCCAAGATATTATAACACGAGTTCTTTGATTTAGGCGTTGGAAAACACGGGTAGCCAGTTGTTGCACCGAAGAATGGGAGGCGGGAACAGGTGCCGTTTGCAAGCGAGAACGAAGTTGCAACAGTTGTAAATAAACTTCTTTAATTTGAGGGTCATGATCTAGCCAAGCTTGAACTTGACGGCGTTCTGAAACCGTCGTTTCTCCATCAAGGTAGGCACTGAGTAATTGAAACTGTTGAGGGTCAAGTAGATGCCCCTGGATGGTTGAGTTAATTTGTGGTTCTGGCTCAAAATTGTGCTTCATCGGAACACCCCCATTCACCAAGTATGAAATTCAACATGAAATTAGACAGATTTAATTGAAATTATCCTTGGGGGAAAAGTCATGAAAAATTGGGATTGAAACCTATATAACTATTGTATCGGTATAAGCCACCAATTACACCCCCTCACCCTCCAATTTTTTAGGGATTAAGATAAACTTGTAAATCAGCTTGTAACCGTTGACGAGCTCTGGCAATTCTTGATTTTACCGTTCCCAGGGAAACTCCTGTAATTTCAGCTATTTCTTCATAAGCTAATCCTTCAATTTCTCGCAAAACAATCGTTGTCCGAAAAACTTCGGGTAAATCAGCAATTGCATCTCGAAGATGGCTATAAAATTCACGGGTAGCCATATCTTCATCGGGGCCAGGACTATCGGCGGCGATTTCCCAGTCCATTTCCCCATCTTCAATATTGCGCGGTGCATCTAAAGAAAGAGGGGGTTTGACTCGTTTGCGCTTGCGGAGTTCATCGTAAAATAAATTAGTCGCAATTCGACTTAACCATCCCCGAAATTTTACGGGTTCTTGCAAACGTTTAATATTACGATACACCCGAATCCAGATTTCTTGAGCCAAGTCTGCTCGATCTTGCCAATCTGGGGCTAAGTGATAGAGAATTTTATCAACATGGGATTGATAACGACGCAGCAGTTCTGTAAATGCGGCTCGGTCGGGACAAACACCTTGTTGACAACGTAGAACCAGATCGGAATTTGAGAGTTGTTCAAGGGGGATTTGCTCTAGGGGGATAGAGACTTCAGCCGTAGACCAAGAAATAGGTATGGATTGGCTCATGGGTGGAACTCGGTTGATGAAAAATTCCGTTAGTGATGACGTCACCCGGATTGCTTAGGTTCCTGGGTTTAAACTCCTGAAGAGTTATGATACCTAGGATAGAGGATGAGTATTTTCACTTAACGGGTGGTTTTTACCTAATCTTAAAGGAATTTGCCATCGGTTGCATGAAAATTTTCTCATCAAATCCGGGTTTTTGTTGTATTAAAGAATACAGGGATTTCAGCTGACTTTCGGGAACCCTAGAAACAGTGATCAGGAGTCAAATAAAAATTAACCCAGCTATCTCAAGAACTTGAAAGTCGGTCAATTTCCAACTGTTCCCTGTTCCCTGTTTCCTGTTCCCTGTTCTACAATTTAATTAATGTCACCGCTATTTTTCCTCGAAAACACACCTCGACATCGGTTCCCTGTTCATAGGTGCGATCGCTATAATTTCCGTGATAATAAAAATAATCTCCTTCTTGTCTATAGTTAATGGGTAAAGATTGGGTTCCTAATTTACAAAATACAATCTCTGGGTCAGGTTCTTCCGGTTCCAAATAGGGAAAATTAACATTCCAAAAGCACCCCCGTTGTGGCGGATGTTTCATTAATTCTTCTAAGACTAAACTAGCCCAACGAGTTGTGGTTTTCCAGTTCACCGGTTTTCCGCCTTTGCGATATTGGGATAAAGCGATCGCAGGAATTCCCTGAATCGTCGCTTCCCGCACCGCCGCCACCGTCCCAGAAATATAGACATCAACGCCCATATTTCCCCCTGGATTAATTCCTGAAATCACCCAACTTAAATCAGGACAAAGATGAGATACTGCTAATCGAATACAATCAGCTGGAGTTCCCCCGATTGCATATTCAATTTCCGACCGTTTTTCAACATGAATTCCTTGATGAGTTGTGACTTGATGCCCACATTGGGAATATTCTTTATTAGGAGCAATCAAAATTTTATCACCAGAAATTGCTTTCCCCAAGGCTCGAATTCCGGGTGCATCAATGCCATCATCATTCGTTAATACTATTTTCATTTTTTTAAGGGAACAGGGAACAGGGAATAGGGAATTACGAATTACGAATTACGAATAGGCAGTGGGCAATGGGCAATGGGCAATCTTGCTATAGGCAATAGAAAGAGTGTACTGTTTTAATCTAATACTCTATTTAATTACGTTAAAATACTACCCCCCATAATTTTAAGATAACGACGATTTAATTCCGCCCGCATTAATGGCAAACTGTGCAATGTTCCATCTTTTTCTAAGACTTTTTGTGCGGCTTCCCTGGCTAATTGTAACACCTCTTGATCCTCCACTAAACTTGCTAAAGCAAAATCCGGTAAACCTGATTGACGAGTGCCTAAAACTTGTCCTGGCCCCCGCAATTGTAAATCCATTTCTGCAATCAAAAACCCATCCTGAGATTGTTCTAAAACTTGTAACCGTTGTCTGGCTTCTGGGGTAGACCCTCCTAACAATAATAAACAATAGGATTTATCTTTCCCTCGACCCACCCGTCCCCGTAATTGATGGATTTGAGATAATCCAAACCGTTCCGCATTTTCAATTAACATCACCGTCGCATTGGGAACATCAACCCCCACTTCTACCACCGTTGTTGAAACTAAAATTTGCGTTTCCCTCTCTCGAAATCGAGTAATCGCCTCATCCTTTTCCCCACTACTCATGCGACCATGTAACAACCCAATGGTAAAGTCAGGAAAAATTTTAGACTGTAATTTATGATGCTCTTCCACCGCAGATTTGACATCTAGCTTTTCTGATTCTTCGATTAACGGTAACACCACATACACCTGTCTGCCTTTCGCCACTTCTCTGCGAATTAAATCATAGGCATCTTGACGTTGTTTTCCCGTTAAAATAGTGGTTTGAATCGGTTGACGACCGGGGGGAAGTTCATCAATTTGACTGACATCTAAATCTCCATGTAAGGTTAACGCTAAAGTTCGGGGAATCGGAGTCGCCGTCATGGTTAAAACATGGGGTGATTCTCCTTTTTGTTGTAATCTAGCTCGTTGTTGAACTCCAAATCGATGTTGTTCATCAATGACGACTAACCCTAACCGATGAAAATTAACTTTATCTTGAATTAAAGCATGGGTTCCGACTAAAACCGGTAATTCTCCCGTTTCTAAATGGGAATGAATTTGACGGCGTTTCGCGGCTTTTGTGGAACCTGTTAATAATTCGACGGGGAGGTGCATTAAATTAAACCACTCCACTAATTTCCGATAATGTTGTTCGGCTAAAACTTCCGTTGGCGCCATTAAGGCAGCTTGATATCCGGCTTGAATTGCCGCTAACATCGCGACCACCGCCACAACAGTTTTCCCCGCCCCCACATCTCCTTGTACTAATCGATTCATCGGTTCAGGAGACTGTAAATCCTTCAAGATTTCTTGAATAACACGTTGTTGAGCGTTGGTTAATTGAAAGGGTAAAATTTGATAAAATTCCTCAATCAATTTTCCCGTTGGTGCTAAGACCGCACTGGTTTCAGTTTGTTTCTGCTGTTGTCTCCGGGTTAATAATCCCAACTGCAAATAGAAAAACTCATCAAACACTAACCGTCGTCTCGCCGCCGATAACCAATCTCGGTCTGGGGGAAAATGAATATTCTCAATCGCCGCAGTTAACCCAATTAATTGATATTGATTTAATACTTCTTGGGGTAAAGCATCTTGTAATTGTTTCGCTGCGGGTAAGGCTTCAATCACCGCTTTTCTGACCACATCCGCCCCAATTCCTTCTGATAACGGATACACAGGCAAAACTCGCCCGATTTTCATCGATTCAATCTGACCCCCAGCATGATCTAATATTTCTAATTCTGGGTTATCTAAGGTAATCCCATATTGATTTCGTTTAACTAAACCCGATGCCGCAATCACCGCCCCCGGTGGATAATTCCCTTTCTGTTGATGTTGCCAACCTTTACTACTATATCGATATCCCGCATAAAATCGACTAATTTTAAGTTGTCCGGTATGATCGCTTAAGACTAATTCTAATATCGTTAATTTTTTATTGCGGGGACTACTAAAACAATTACACCGTTTCACCTGAGCAATTAACGTGACCGTTTCCCCAGGTTCCAGTTCCTGAATTTTTACCTGTTTCCCATAGTCAATATGATCCCTAGGATAATAATAGAGTAAATCAAAGATTGTTAAAATTCCTAATTTAGCAATGCGATCGCTATTTCTTGGCCCGATAATTTTTTCTAAGGATTGTTCTAAGGAAATACTCACACCTTTGGCTTTTTCGGTAATCGCCGTTGTCTTCGGAACCGAGGGTTGATTTTGTTTTTGCTCTCGTTCCGTTTTCCGAATTTCCGATACCTGATTCCGACACTCAAACAGTCGTTGTAATTGCAGTAAAAACCGTCTGGTATCTGCAATTAAATGTTGTCGGTTTTCTAGGTCTAATTCGGGATATCGTAAAAATTCCTCCGCCAAATCTTGACACCGTTTTTGCGTTTCTGGCGGTGCATTTTCAAACAGTTCCTTTAAACTCACATAAAAAAATTCATGGAACTGATATTGATTCCCCTGCAAATTCGTAAAACCCCGTTCTGCTTCAACGGATAACGCTTTACTAAATCTCCACCAGTCCGGTTGATAAGATTTCATCTTAATTTCAATTCCTAGCTACCCTATTTTTGAGATTGACCCCAGCTTATTATAATATATAGTATTTTGCGGTTAACAAACCTTTCTTTTCTTTAATGTTGTGTTGATTAAACGGCTTAATTGGCTGTTTTTGCTAACAGTAACTCCAGGCAATTATAGAGGGGGTTGACAATAATAAATCGATTTTGCTAGAATTTTAGAAAATGCACCTTAAATAGATTTAACTTAAAAGTTGATTATTTAAGCAATTTACCAAAGGAATCTCCTATCTATCAGCATTACAGACGTTACTCTGTTTTCGACTCTCCTCAAATTTCAGGAAAATAGAGACAAAATTTTGAGAAGGTTGACACGAAGCAATCACCTGTGTTAAAATTTTAGCAAATGTTGCAGCAGTGTTTTCGCATATACTCTTGATTTTTTAAACAACTAATTTACATCAACCTTAATTCATCGGTATTACAGCCTTTTTTAATCCTCATACCAACTCGCTCTCCAAGCTGATTCTGCTTGAACAATCGCCCTCTCGCGCAACTTTTTATGATACTCCCGACGAATACCACTCAACTGTCCTGACAAATGGCGGAGTTGATGCCGTCGCGTCATCACATTAGCATCAGCAAACTCAATTTCCCCCAACCGTAGATGAATCGTAGTTAATTTCGTCACCATTGACGTTTGGGAGTCATCGTCATCCTCCGTTTCAATCATAATCTGGAGCAAATTTGGAGGCCCTGCGATTCCTTCGCTAGACGCTTCAGCCTTAGATGCCACTTCCAAAACGGCTTCCGGTAATTTTTGGGGCAATAGACCAGAGCGTTGTAATAACAGATTGGCATCCTTCGATAACAACTTCAAGAGTTGAATAATTCCAGTCTCAATCCTTTCTTGCCAAGCAGATAAACGCTCAGGTGTTAAGGGCTTACGAATTGGAGAAATTTCAAAATCAGTTTCTAATTCCAGCTTTCCTTCCCCCTCTTCTGCCTCTTCTGCCTCTTCTGCCTCTTCTGCCTCTTCTGCCTCTTCTGCCTCTAATTCTTCTAATTCTTCTAATTCTAAGCCTGGAACCTCAACAGGCACTGGCATTTGTAGAGACTGACACAGAGCCTTTTGCATTTGTTTGGCTAAATTTCTGAGTCCCTGTTGTAATTTTTGTCGTTCTGAAACGGATAACTTTAAAAAGGCTTCAGGATAGGTTTGAGTACAGAGGTAATAACTCGCCAAAATCAACTGTTGACGAACTCCCTGCCCCAGAGCCATCAAATACACCTCATAGGCTTGATGAAATTCCTGGGCTAGTTTAGCGATCGCTTCTTCCAACGTCGCGATATCCTGCTCAATTCGATTTATTGATCCAGCCATAAACGAATTAAGAATTAAGAATTAAGAATTAAAAATGAATGAACTCCGATCTTTTATTAAAATTTTATCTGATCGGAGTTTTAACTCAACATTTGCGTGACCAGTAACCTTAGGCTTTGCCCATTTGTTCAGCTACTTCATCCGCAAAATTCTTTTCTTCTTTCTCCAACCCTTCACCCAGAACAAACCGAGCAAAGCGACGAATTTTGATATTTTCTCCTAACAGAGAAATACTTTGTTTCACCAACTCTTCCACCGTAATATTTTGATCTCGGATGTAAGGTTGATCCAGCAAAGACATCTCTTTTAGGCGTTTTTCAATTCGTCCTTGAACGATTTTTTCCTTAATATTGTCGGGTTTATTGCCTAAATCATCCCGCTTCATTTCAATGTCTTTTTCTCGGGCTGCAATCGGGGCGGGAATATCATCAACTGAAATATATTCCACATTAGGACAGGCTGCGATTTGCATCGCAATATTCTGTACTAAAGCTTTAAATTCTTCCCGACGGGCTACAAAATCGGTTTCACAGTTGATTTCTACCATGACACCAACTCGGCCCCCGGTGTGAATATAACTTCCCACTAAGCCTTCAGTTGCACTGCGGGCTGTTTTTTTATCCGCAGAACTCATCCCTTTTTGGCGTAACCAGTCGATGGCTTTATTCATATCGCCATCATTTTCTGTCAGGGCTCTTTTACAGTCCATCATCCCTGCGCCCGTTTTATCGCGCAGTTCCTTAACAATTTTTGCTGAGATTTCCGCCATCTTTTCCTCAGTAATTTCGTGGATGTTTGCCTACCGCCATGACCCATCTGTCAAAAAAATTATAACAAATGGATCTAGCTTTCTTCTGCATAAACCGTGAGGTTGACCAGGAGTCCCGGCGGGATCATTTCCCTGGGATTTAACTCCAAAGCCAACTCCTGAGAACGGTTTTATTCTTCCGAATCGCTATCAGAATCTAAATCATCGAGATCCTCGATTTCTTCATCCTCTTCATACTCGTCTTCATAAACCTCGTCATCATATTCAGCGATGCCAGCATCTAACTGACCATGACGTCCTTCATAAATTGCATCGGCTAATTTACCGACAATCAATTTAATTGAACGAATGGCATCATCATTAGCGGGAATATGAATATCGGCTAAATCAGGATCACAATTGGTATCTAATAAAGACACAATGGGAATATCTAATTTGCGGCATTCCATCACAGCGTTATATTCCCGGCGTTGGTCAACTAAAATCACCACATCGGGAACGCGACGCATCGCTTTAATTCCGCCTAAATATTTCCGCAATTTTGTCAATTCTCGACGTAAAACCGAGGCTTCTTTTTTAGGAAGATAATCGAAATAACCACTTTTATCTCGGTCTTCTAAAGTTTTCAGACGTTCAACCCGAGTTTTAATGGTAGCCCAGTTGGTGAGCATTCCTCCTAACCAGCGTTGGTTAACATAATATCCACCACAGCGTGCTGCTTCCTGAGCAATAATTCCAGCCGCTTGGCGTTTGGTTCCCACAAATAAAAACTTTTTCCCTTGTTCAGAGGAACTTCTGACATAATCATAAGCTTCCTCCATCAGTTCTGCGGTTTGAACCAAATCAATAATATGAACCCCGTTACGCTCCGTGTAGATATAAGGAGACATTTTCGGGTTCCAACGGCGAGTCTGATGTCCAAAATGAACTCCAGACTCCAGCATTTCTGCCAAACTAATAACGGCCATTCGTCATAACTCCTAATTCGGGTTAATCCTCCATCTAGGCGTATTCGCTAGGGGTAGATACCCTAGAAACACCCGAATCCCTAGATGTGTGATTTTTAGACAACCTTCCTACTATAGCACGTTTTGAGGATTCCGAATCAAAGAATCAAAAGAGTATCCGTAGGGGGTCAACTTTTCCGTTATCGTATAAGTGTATATAACTGTAGATTACCTCACAGGTGATTCCTTACTAAAAATTCCAGTTGCAACTACTTGTTCAACTATATTTGGATAAAATTTCTGAGCCATTTCAGGAAATTTACCTAAAGCAACATATCCACCCCAGCAGTGAAGCAAGCAAATATCATTTTTCTGCTTCAGAATAGATTGTTGGATCATAGATAAAGCTTTAAATTGACACATTTCATGTATTTCAGCAAGTGTATTAACGGATTTATTCTCTATTCTAGATATAGCGTCTATTGGGGAAATATTGTATATACAAGTAAGGCTATAAACAGAGAATTCTGCCTTATTAATAGCTCTAATTAGAGCTAACTGATCTTGCTTTTTGAATTTTAGCCACTCCTGATTCCATAACTCAAATAAAGACTGAGTTTGCTTAGTGTTTCTCCAAAGAATTACTCCACTATTAAACTGAGTTGTACTTTCTGGAACATATTGTAAGGTGTAATTCTTCTCTTCTTCTGAAATATGATCGCACAATCCCAATGTTGGAACTAGGTCAACCACCATACACATATCTCCATAATCAAGATACTCCCACAGGTCAGAAATAGGATTGAAGGGAAGAATATCCGCGTCTAGGAAAAGTGTTTCCTGATATGGACTAAAGGTTGATAGACTTGTCTTGATCCCCCTAGATGAAAATGAACCGCTATCATTGATTTCACTAAGATTAATCAATATACAACTAATTTCGTACTTTTCAAGAGGGAAAAGTTTCAGTAAGGGATGATCAGAGATTATAGTGATAGGTATTTTGGGTTCTATCTGACGGAGGGCAATCGCACTGATTAAAGTTGCTTCCAGATATAAAACATTTCCTGTCGCACAATAGATAACTCCCCTATTTTTCATATAAAAAACCGCGAAAATGGTTGATTTTTTTGATTTGTGTTATTAGCTTTTAGCTAATTTGGCAAAACAAAGTCTTAATCATACAAATTTTTCTGATTTTTGAAAGTCAACTGTGACGGATTTGCAACCAAAACAGAGGTTATCATGCTAAAGTAATTCTGTCAAGTTGATCAAGAATAGTGCTATCTACATCTATGTCAAATTTTCGCGCAAAATGGCAGGAAGGGTTTAGTTAATAATGGATGTTCCAGACGAATTGTGAAATTTTGAGTAATATAAACCAATCTGGCGGATTTACAGACTCATACATTAGTTTAATCGCTTTGATGATAGCTTCTACTGCGGAAAATTCACCCCATGCGGTTTCTATATGAGGACGGACAAAGGAGACGTTTTTCGGTAGAGTATCTGTAGATAAATCACATTTGGAAAAGTCATGATGACAGACAATTGACGGATAATTAAACATTTTGTTTAAATGATCTATTAGCCTGTAAATTTGCTGTGGGTTTCTATGAGTTAGTAAAATAAAACCTAGGGATGATGACATTGGGATAAATTCGTTTATTTACTACTTGTTTAATTCGGAAAGTGGCAGAAGCTGGATCAATTTAATTCTACCTTGATCAAGGATGAATTTGTTTAAGAATAATCCGCAAGCGATCATAATCATCTTTTAATAAAATACTCAGGGTTCGTCCCGCTTCAATTAACCAACCTCGATCTAATTTTCTCAGTTGATAAATTTCTCGAATCGCCGCAGCTACCAAAGAATCAACCGGGGCGTTCCTCACGTCTAATAAGGTTCTTAAAAAATCTAATTCCTGACTGAAATTAACAATTTCATCCGGGTGACATTCATAGACTGCCTGATGAATTTGCGGGGGACGAGGCGGAATATATTGATAGATTTTACCTCGTTGCGATCGCTCTGGGTTCGTCATCTCAAAACCGACAATAGCCACCCGAAATTCCGTTTTTAACATGGCAAAAATTTGGGGTTGCTGTTCACGCAATTCTTCTAAGGTTAATCCTAGCGCCCTGGCTCGATGCACGGAATCAATTGGGCTAGTAGTAGCATAATAAACCACTCCATAAACCTGATTTCCTGACTCCTCATCCCTTGATTTGACCCAACTCCCAAAGGCAGGCATGACCGGAAAACTCAAGTCCTCCGGTTCTAAACATTGGGCTAAATACTCCGTTGTCGCCGTTTCTATCACTTCAGCGATATGTTGCTGAGGACGTCGAGAGGTTGAAAATATAGGAAAAGGAAGACGCATAAATCAGTTATCAGTTATCAGTTATCAGTTATCAGCTATCAGTTATCAGTTGATAGTTGATAGTTGATATAGCAATCCTATTTGAGTTGTATCCAAAATTTCGGTTCAAAAGGGAACAGGGAACAGGGATAATACTTCTGGCTGTTTCATATCAGTTTTAAATTATTACAATCTATTTGGGATTGCTATAGTTAACAGTTATTAGTTGATAATTATAGCACTGGAACCTCATATTAGGACATCAATGATGGCTATAATCCTTAATTGTTAAGCATCTATACGGGTGGAGAAACCCCCCATCTGACTTGGGGCTCCTGCTATAATAGTTAATATTGACTGATAACTGATAACTGATGACTGATAACTGATAACTAATAACTGATTATTTTTTGCCTTTGCGTCCAGCAGTGGTATCAATTGCTTCTAGTTCAGAGAGTTTAAAAGTGACGAGTTTATCCCAGTTTCCTCCCTCAAAGAGAACGGCGACTTTACCGTCGCTGACTCGTTGAACGAGACCTTGGAAACCATAGTAAATATCGACGGGGTTTGTGACTCGCACGGCGGAACCTGGCAAAATCATAATCTTTCAACCGTTGGATGAACTGAATTTTAGTTTATCGTAACATTGGACGCTCAACATCAGCTTAGAACCGTTCTCCTAGACCAAAATGAATCCGACTATCCCCATTATTATTAATCCCATAGTCAATCCGAACTGGCCCCAAGGGAGTTTGTAAACGCACCCCTGCACCATAACCAAAGCCACTTCCGGGTTTATCCCGCACCCCTCCTGGAGAACCGGGCACTGTACCTTGAGAATTTAAGTCCGTCGCCCCATCAACAAATAACGCTCCCCCAATAAAATTCGAGAAAATCGGGAAACGATACTCAATTGATCCTTGCACAAAACTACGGGTTGAGGCGATCGCTCCTTCTTCCCAACCCCGCACCGACGCTGTTCCTCCTAAAGGAAAAGCTTCATAGGGAGGTAAATTTCCGACAACTGTTCCCGCTTGAAAATTAAAGGCAAAAGATTGAGGGCCTTTGGGAATAAAACCGGTGAAAAAGTTAACCGGAACATAAAAGGTATATCCCGCCCGCAAACGATTCATTAAAATACTTCCTGAACCCACAGGAATTGATTGTTCTGTCCCAAACCGTAATAAATACCCGGAAGTTGGCTGTTGTTTATTATTGCGACGATCTCGAACTAATCCAAATTGAACGGTCAATAAATCGTCTGATCCACTGCCACTATAACTAAGTTGATTACCATATTCATCGGTTGGGGTAATATTCCCATCGGAGTCTGTTATGTCCACCCGTTGATATTGAAATCCCAGGGATGCAACCCAATTTGGATCAGCAAAAACATTCTCTGCAAAAGGTCGAGTAAAACTAATCCCGCCTCCGGTTCTAACTACACGGGGACGATCACCATTTGCTAAACGAACTTCTCGTGGCCCATCTTCAAAAACAACAGAAATTGTCCGCCGTCTAAACGCATTAATCGTATAGGATGTTCGATAAGGATCACCCGCAATCCAAGGATCAGTAAAGCTGACATCGACTTGAAAAACTCGGTTTCCCGCTTCTAATTCCACCCCTAAACGTTGGTTATTTCCCCCTAAATTAATTTCTTGATAACTTAAGGTTCCAAATAATCCAGCAGCAGAACTAATTCCTCCCCCAAATGCTAAGGAACCCGTTGTTTTTTCAATCACATTAACAATCACTGTCGCTTCACGGGGATTATCTTTTCCCGGTTCTAATTGTAATCGCACATCTTCAAAAATTCCTAACCCAAAAACCCGGGCTAAATCTCGTTGTGCGGTTTGTTGGTTAAAGACATCCCCAGGTTTTAACTGAATTTCACGGGTAATAATAAAGTCTCTCGTTCTTCCCTCAATCGGCTTTCCCTCTTCATCGGTCGCTTCTCCATCACTATTGAGAAAACGCACTTCAATAGTTTCAATCACCCCTTCAGCGACTTGTAGGGTAACAACTCCTTCCCGTGTGACTTCGGGTGCAGCAACAACCTGTGCTAAAACATAGCCATTATCCTGATACCATTGATTTATTTTTTTAACCCCGGCTTCGATTTGATTCAGGTTAATCGTTTGATTATATTGATCAGCGAAACTTTGATTAATAATTTCTTCGGGTAAAACCGTATCGCCTTCAATCACAACTTGTTTTAAAGGCGGATTTTCTTCAACTTCAAAGGTGACTCGCACCCCAAGAGGGGTATCTTCTGGAACGGCTTTGACATTTCGGAATAAACCGGTTGCAAAAATGGCGTTAATATCTTTTTGTAATTGAGAACGGGTTGTTGTTCGTCCGGGTTGGGTGGAAATAACGCTATAAACTTTATCAATTAATGTTGTATTTTCCGTTCCACTGACTGCGATTTCTGCGACTAATACTTCAGGTTCAGCTTGTGCTGGTGTGGTGGGAATGGGAATAGTTGGAGGAACGTCAGGTTGTGAAGGTGGAGAAGGTGGAACTTCAGGGTTAGAGGGTAGAGTTTCAGGTGTTGCTTGAGCAATTTCTAAAGGGGCTGGTGGAGAAAAGTGGGCTAATTTTTCTGCACCAGTTTTATTTAAGCTGGGTTGAAATATATTAGTTTCTGATACAGTCGGATTTAAAGCGATCGCATTTTCCACCACAACTGGAAAGCTAAAATTTCCCCTTTTTTCCGTAGCTGATTTATTGAGTAAAACCTCTAAATTCGAGGATTGATTAATTTCAGCACTTGCTATTTGCTGAGAAACTTCTAGGGGGAATTGTGCTGTTTTCCCTAACTCTTTATTTAAACTGGGTTGAAATATATTAGTTTCCGCTACAGTCGGATTTAAAGCGATCGCATTTTCGGAAATAACGGGAAAGCTAAAATTTCCCCTTTTTTCCGTAGCTGATTTATTGAGTAAAACCTCTAAATTCGAGGATTGATTAATTTCAGCACTTGCTATTTGCTGAGAAACTTCTAGGGGGAATTGTGCTGTTTTCCCTAACTCTTTATTTAAACTCGGTTCAAATATATTAGTTTCTGATACAGTCGAATTTAAAGCGATCGCATTTTCCACCACAACGGGAAAGCTAAAATTCCCTCTTTTTTCGGTCGCCGATTTATTCAGTAAAATCTCTAAATTTGAGGGAGGATTAATTTCAGGATTTTTTATTTCAGGGGAAACTTCTGAAGAAAAAGGAGGGATCTTTACTAAATCCTCTGTTCCTTTCTGTTTATTAAGAATAATTGTTGTCTCTTTAGAATCAGCAATCGGACGTTCTGATAAAGAATCTAATTCTGAGGAATTTGATGGTAATGCTAAAGAAGTATCACTCAGAGGTTGAGATGGATTAAAAGTAGCTGAATTTGTGGAGAATGAAGAATGAACCCAAGACGGAGAAATATTTTTTCCAATCGATTGACCCAAAGAAAAAGCCAAATCTGGATTTAGCAATTTCGTTTTATGTAAAACAATGTCTTCAAAAGGATAAATCGGAGTTGAGGGGGGAATTTGATTAACCGCTAAAGATTGATCATGAGTTTCCGATGGAATTAAACCCGGAGATTCGGGCTCAAGAGTTCCTAGGGAATTAGACGAACTTTCTGAGTCTGGGTAAGCGGTTTGACCATTTGCAGAGTTTGATAATCCAAACGTAGCTGAAGCAGCAAAAACCGCAACTAAGACAGGAGATAAACGCATGATACTCACTCTTTTAGACAGTCCCACACCTAAAATTTGTCAATCCTCAGCTTAAACGTTACGGTGACAATCACACTCAACGCTGACGCTGCGACATCTGACATCTTAACAAGCTTTGACACTCCTACAACGAAAAGCTTGTGAACTACCCCTGGATGAGGGGACAGGGGGACAGGGAGACAGGGGGACAAGGGGACAAGGGGACAAGGGGACAAGGGGACAAGGGGATGAGGGGATGAGGGGATGAGGGGATGAGGGGATGAGGGGATGAGGGGATGAGGGGATGAGGGGATGAGGGGACAAGGGGAGGGGGAAGGGGGAAGGGGGAAATTATTAACTAAATTATTAACTTTTGTACAGACGCACTCAGGGCGGAGTCCTGAGCTTGCGAAGGCTCTCCTAGGCTCCACCCCCGTCTAACAACTGATAACTGATAACTGATAACTGATAACTGATAACTGATTAATTATAATCAGCTACACTGGATTGATAAACGTCTTTTTCTATCGGCCAATCTTCATTTTCACCGCCAATAATAAGTTTTTCAATGATTACATATTCTTGGCTTAATTGGCGAAAAGCATTGATTAAAACATCGAGAGCAAAAGCATCACTGGTTCCTAAATCAAACCAACAACGTGCCCAAACTCCCTGATATTCAATTTCTCCCATATTGTGCATCAGTGCCATCATACTATTATCAACAATGGCATCATCGTAGGTCAGATAACTTAAGTCAATTCCAGTATCTTGAACCTGTAGATTTTCTGCATTAAATCCTCCCATTTTTCCTAATAGAAACCATGAATCAAACACTTCCTCAATATAATCCCGTTCACTGCGGGAGGGAACGGTTTGAAATTGTAGCCAAATCCAAATATCAAAAGGATTACATTCTCTAAACAAAACTTCCATAAGAATAAATGGTTATAAAGGTGGTAATTGATTGGCAGTTGGCCCCCAAAGACCATTAGCATCTTTAATTTTATCGCGCAACGGATCACAAGGTCGTCCTTGATTATCAATGCGGTTTAGATTTTTGCATTGTTCATAAAAGATTTGAGCGACTAATCGTTTAGGAAGTTGATCAGATTGGTTTAAAGCTTGGGTAAAATATTGCTTGGCTTCCTGTAACTGGGAGGGAATTAGAGTTTGATTGCTTGCTTTGAGTTTCTTTCCCTGTTCTGCTAAGATTTGGGCTTTCAGATATAATACTTCTGGATGGTTTGGAGCTTCAGATAAAGCTTTTTCGGTATAACTTAAGGCTTGATCATATTGACCTAAATTTTGATAGCCAATGGCAATTCCCCGATAAGCTAAGTAACTAGGTTTAGCTTGTTGTTCAAGTTTTTTAATAGCTTTTTGGGAGTCAGAAAAGGGAAGATTCAAGGATAATAATAAATCCATATAGCCTTGAATTAAGTTTAATTCGGGATCTTGAGGATTAATTTTTTCAGCAACATTTAAGGATTTTAATACCTCTTGTAATTGATTTAAGGCTTTAGGAGCACCTTTTAATGTGCCTTCCGTGACGATGGTATGACCCCCTTGTAAAAATAAACCGACTGCAATATAAAGATTACCGCGTAAAGGGTCTTTTGTACTTAAGAGTTTAGCCGATGCTAAGGTTTGATCACTATAGGTTTTTAAAGCATTAAAATCTTGATCTTGGTAAGCTAAAGAAGCCAAGAGTGCATAGACTAAGGGTTCATTGGGTTCTTGTAATTTCGCTTTTTCTAAAACTTGTTGAGCTTCCTTATAATTCCCTCGCTCAAACATTGCTTTAAATGCAGTTTCTGTTTGGCTTCCGATGGGACGCGGATCGGTTGTGCGAAACGGATCAGCCGCCAAACTGGGATTTATCCCTGAACTGAATGTAATCAAACTGGCACTCATTCCCCAGAAAACCTGTCTAATCATTAAGGGAAATTTCTGAGCTTTACACCGAGAAGAATTGATCATAATGTTCATCCTATTATCCAAGTTAAAACGGAATGTTCAATCAGAGCCAAGCTGGGATGATATTGCCATCTGTTTTGTATAAATCTTAATTTTTTTCTCTGCTTTCGGCAAGGGGAAACCCAGATTTATTTGCAAGAACTGATAAAAATAATCTACTGATTGTGTTATAATCTAAATTAAGGGTATTGGGCATTAAGCATTTCCTCTTGCTTTGTTTTTTCGGCTCAAATTCTCATTTTATTGGTCTTCTGTTTGTGATGCTTTATATCAAAAATTTAGTTTATCATCCCGCCGCTAGTGACAACCCGATTTTAGCGCAGGTCAACTTAGAACTGGCACCGCAGCAAATGGGACTCATTATTGGGCCTAGTGGTTCGGGAAAAAGTACATTACTGGAAATTTTAGCGGGTTTAGCTGAAAAAACGAAGGGAAATATTTGCTGGCGGGAGCAAGAATTAACCTCGGAACACTTACAACAGCTTGCGGGTTTAGTGTTTCAATTTCCAGAACGACATTTTTGTGGCGGCACAATTTTAGATGAGTTACGCTTAGGTCATCCAGAGTTAGGTTCAGAGCAGGTTCATCAAGCGTTAGATGAAGTAGGACTCAGCCATTTATCGTTACAAGTTGCTCCCCATTCCCTCAGTGGTGGACAGCAAAGACGTCTAGCCTTAGCGGTACAATTAATTCGCCAACCTCATATTTTAATGTTAGATGAACCAACGGCGGGTTTAGACTGGTCAATGCGACAACAATTAATTAATTTATTAGGAAAATTAAAAAAACATTGGACGTTATTAATTGTCACCCATGATGCTAGAGAATTGTTGAATCTTGCAGATTGTTGTTGGTCATTACAACACGGTCATTTAGCTCCCCTAGATTTGAAGACAATGGTAATGCAAGACCAACAAAAAATAGTAGCTTCTCCAAAAGCTTAATTTTTGATAAATTATGAATCAAACTTCCTTCCCTAAGTTACCCGAACTGACTGCAATTTGGCAGGATACATTAAATTGGCAACCTACTCCTGCACAACAGGATTTATTTCAACAATTATTTGAGTTAATTCTGGAGTTTAATCAACAACTGAACTTAACTCGCTTAACTGAACCTGAAGAATTTTGGGAAAAACATTTATGGGATTCTCTACGCGGAATTGCCCCCGTATTATCGGGTAAAATTCCTGCCCATCCCGGTGATAAAATTATTGATATTGGCACAGGGGGAGGCTTCCCCGGAATACCTGTGGCTTTAGTATTACCGGATTGTTCTGTGACGTTATTAGATTCAACTCGCAAGAAAATTACCGCCTTAACAACAATTTTAGAGCAATTAAATATCAAAAATACAATTCCTTGGGTGGGTCGAGCAGAAGCTCTGGGTCAACATCCTAAACATCGAGAATCCTATCAGTTGGCTTTGTTAAGAGCCGTTGCTCCGCCATCCGTTTCTGCTGAATATGCTCTGCCTTTATTAAAGATTGGAGGATTAGGAATACTCTATCGAGGTCACTGGACAACGGAAGAAGAAAAACAGTTAACATTCACGGTGAAACAATTAGGGGGAATCATCGAATCTGTTGATGAATTTACCACCCCTTTAACTAACAGTGTTCGCCACTGTGTATCGATTAAAAAAGTAAAATATACGCCTAAACAATACCCGCGAAATGTTGGAGTTCCCGGTCAAAAACCCTTGTAGTAAGCCCTAAAGGGCCAAAAGAGGGCTAAAGCCCTCACTACAAAGATCGTTGACTTAACTAAGCCTTTAATAAACCATGATTAACCCTGACCCCAAAACAGCTAAAAAAAACCGACAAATTTCCCTGAGATTAGTGTTAATTGTCCCCTTTGTGTTGCAAATTGTCGGTGCTGTGGGATTAGTGGGTTATTTGTCTTATCAGAGTGGACAACAAGCGGTAGAAAACTTAGCCAATCAGGTGATGAATCAGGTAACAAAACGAATACATGATCACCTGAATACCTCCCTGCAAATTCAACAGCAAATAGTCGCTCTAAATTATGATATTTTTCAACAGGGTAGCCTTAATATCAAAGATTTTGAGCAACTACGTCAGCATCTTTGGCAACAGATCAAACTCTCTCCTTCCCTTTCATCTAATGGCTTCGCTAATGAACAGGGAGAACAGATAAACTACTATCGCCTTCTCAGTCGGGAATTACTTGCACAAGCCAATCAGCTTTCTGGAGAAAATCTCAAACAAGGTGCATTCATCTTAAACCAAGTCAACCTTCCAGATGTCACAAAACGGAAATATTATCTCGTTGATCATCAAGGTAGAGGTAGGAAATTGAGCTATGTGAAACCCGTTAATGTACTGCAAACCGATTGGTATCTGGCGGCAATTGCAGCTAAAAAACAAACTTGGTCGCCGATTATTGTTTACAAAGTGCCAAAAACATTAGGGATTAATGCGATATTTCCTGTTTATGATAATGGGAAAAAACTTCAAGGTGTTTTTAATAGTGGCATTATATTAGATGGAATCGGAACCTTTTTAAATAATCTCAAATTCTCGACTTCAGGACAAACATTTATTATTGATCGTCAGGGCGATCTTGTCGCTACATCAACGTTAGAAACTCCCTATTTGAAAGATGCCACGGGAAAGTTAATCCGCTTAAGTGCTACCCAGAGTCAGAACCCTTGGACAAGGATAATCACCCATCAACTGCAACAACAATATGGCGATCTTAACCAAATTAAAACTGATTTTAACTTCCAAGTTCCCTTGAAGGGGAAAACGCTGTTTGTTCACATTAAGCCTTATCAAGATCAATATGGTTTAGATTGGTTGTTAGTCGTAGCTCTCCCAGACTCTGACTTTATGGCAGAAATTCAGGCTAATGCCAAATTAACAGTTTTACTCTCTCTTATTACCTTACTCCTGACTACAGCTATTGGTATTCTCACCGCTCGATGGATTACTCATCCAATTCTCCGTTTAAATCGAGCAAGTCAGGCAATCGCAAAGGGTGAATGGCAATATTTAACCCCAGAAAAAAATAACGGGATTCAGGATATCAAACTTCAAGGTATTACTGAAGTAACAAGTCTTACCGATTCATTTAATAGTATGGCGATTCAGTTAAAAACTGCTTTTGAAACCTTAGAAAATCGGGTATATGAACGCACCGCAGAATTAGAAATTGCTAAGGAAAAAGCCGAAGTTGCCAATCAAGCCAAAAGTACCTTTATTGCCAATATGAGCCATGAATTGCGATCGCCTTTGAATGCTATTCTAGGTTTTTCCCAATTGATCTTAAGAAAGTCGGCAGTTAGTCCAGAAGAATATGAGAATGCAGACATTATCTATCGCAGTGGAGAATATTTACTAACCCTGATTAATAATATTCTGGATTTATCAAAAATAGAAGCCGGAAAAACCACCTTGAATCCTCGATATTTTGATCTGTATTACCTCCTAGATGATTTAGAAAATATGTTGCATCTACGCGCTGTATCTGCGGGTTTAACACTGATATTTATTCGAGATGAAAATGTTCCTCATTATATCTATACCGATGAAGTTAAACTGCGTCAGGTGATCATCAATTTACTTAGTAATGCCATTAAATTTACCTTAGATGGTCAAATTACACTCTCTGTCTTTCAGGGAGATCAAGAAACAATCGATATTTTTAATCTTCATTTTTCTATTTGTGATACGGGAGTCGGAATAGCACCCGAAGAATTACCCAAGCTGTTTGATGCTTTTTCTCAAGCTCAAGCGGGAAAGAAATGCAATGAAGGAACGGGTTTAGGGTTAGCCATTAGTCGCAAATTTATCTCATTAATGGGAGGAGATATTTCTGTAGAAAGTGAATTAGGAAAAGGCACAACCTTTCAATTTTATATTCAAGCTAAATTAGGTCAAGAAATTGTGAGTAAAACTCCAGAAAAACACCCTCAAGTTCTGGCTTTAGCTCCCGGTCAACCCACCTATAAAATTCTGACGGTTGATGATAAAGAAATTAATCGTCAATTACTAATTAAATTACTTTCACCTTTAGGATTTGAGGTAAAAGAAGCGAGTAATGGAATTGAAGCGATCGCAATATGGGAAGAATGGGAACCCCATTTAATTTGGATGGATATGCGAATGCCTGTGATGGATGGTTATGAAGCCACTCAATATATTAAATCCACAACTAAAGGCAATGGGACTGCCATTATTGCGTTAACAGCCAGTGTTTTAGAAGAAGAAAAAGCGATTACTCTCTCAGCCGGATGTGATGATTTTCTCCGTAAACCCTTTACAGAATATACCATTTTTGAGGCTTTAGGGAAACATTTAGGAGTGGAGTATATTTATGCAGAAACACAAACTCTTTTAAGGAGTAGTCCCAAACTAAAGTTAACTTCAGAGGATTTAAAAATTATGTCCCCTGAATGGATTAATCAACTCTATGAAGCTGCATTAGAAGCAAACTCTACCCAAGTTTTGGAATTAATTGAAGAAATTCCGGCTACCGAGATTGATCTCACCCAATTTCTAACAAAGGTTGTGCGTAAATTTCAATTTGAGCAGATAATTGAATTAACCGAGCCTTTAATAAACCATGATTAACCTTCGCTCGAAGACCGTCAAAAAAAACAGACAAATTCCCCTGAGATTTGTGTTAATTTTCCCCTTTGTGTTGCAAATTGTGGGCGCAGTGGGTTTAGTCGGCTATCTTTCTTACCGCAGTGGACAGCACGCTGTTGAGAACCTGGCTGATAAATTAATGACAGAGACGAGTAATCGTATTGAGCAATATCTTAATAGTTACATGGGAAAAGCTCAAGAAATCAACCAAATGAATGTGGAGGCTTTTGAGTCAGGAATCTTAAACTTGAATGATTTTAAGGCTATGGGTAAATATTTCTGTCGTCAGCAGCAATTATTTGGTTTTACCTATATTAACTTTGGTAGTAAGGAAGGAGGATATATTGGTGCAGGTTATGGAGATCCGGCAGGTAATGTGTTAGAAATTTCAGAAACTCTCCCATCTGAACCCAATAAGTATCGATATTACTTGGTTGACAAGCAAGCGAATCGACTAAAATTAATTAATACAGTTGCGATTTCTCAAATTGATAGTCTCTGGTACTTGGATGCGGTGAAAGCGGGCAAACCAATCTGGACTTCGATTTATTCTTGGACAGTTGCGTCGAATGTTCTCAGTATCTCAGCAAGCACTCCCGTTTATAGCTCCCAAAATAATTTGCTTGGGGTATTTGGTATTGATCTCGATCTCCTTCAGATTAGTCAGTTTCTCAAAAAACTTAATAAAACAAGTTCTGGTCATATTTTTATCATGGAGCGTTCAGGATTGATTGTGGCGAGTTCAGAAGATGAATCTCCTATCTTGGTCGTGAATAACAAAGGGCAACGTTTGGCAGCTATCAATAGTCGTGAAACAGTCATTCGTGATTTGACTGGGGAGTTAATCAAAGGATTTGGTAGTTTAAATGCCATCAATAAACCGCAATCACTCCGCCCTAATTTAGCTCACAATCCTTTTGTTCGTGTCATCCCCTACCGAGATCAATATGGTTTGGATTGGGTGGTCGTGATAGTCATCCCAGAATCTGAATTTCTAGGAGAAATTCAAGCTAATACCCAGACCACTATTTTACTTTGTTTCTTAACTTTAATTCTCGCTACAGTATTAGGAATTATTACATCAAATTTGATTGCTAAACCGATTAAGCGATTGAGTCAAGCAAGTAGAGCGATCGCTAATGGTGAATTGAGTCAGGTTGTTGAGATCGAGGGAGTTTCCGAGATCGAGACTCTAGCCGATTCCTTTAATGACATGGCTTTTCAGTTACAAACCTCTTTTGAAACCTTAGAACATCGCGTAGAAGAACGCACCGCAGAATTAGTGATTGCTAAAGAAAAAGCCGAAGTTGCTAATCAAGCTAAAAGTACGTTTATTGCTAATATGAGTCACGAATTGCGATCGCCCTTGAATGCGATTTTAGGCTTTTCTCAATTAATGATTAGAAGTCCTAATCTTCCCTCTGAACAATATGAAAACGCCGGAATTATCTATCGGAGTGGTGAATATCTATTAACTCTGATTAATAATGTTTTAGATTTGTCTAAAATCGAAGCGGGAAAAACCAGCCTAAATCTGAATCATTTTGATTTGTATCAGTTATTAGATGATTTAGAAGATATGCTAGATTTACGAGCGATTAATGCCGGATTAAAGTTAATCTTTCAACGCAGTGAAACCCTTCCTCGCTATATCTGTACTGATGCCGTTAAATTGCGTCAGGTGTTAATTAATTTACTCAGCAATGCAATTAAATTTACGTCTCAAGGGGGTATTAGTTTAACCGTTTTTGAGGATAAAGAAGACTCAACGGACGTGATTACCTTAACTTTTAAAATCCGCGATACGGGAGTGGGAATTTCCCAGGCGGAATTACCGAAACTCTTTGAAGCCTTCACCCAAGCCCAAGCCGGAAAAGAAAAGCAAGAAGGGACGGGTTTAGGATTAACTATTAGTCGTAAATTTGTGCAATTAATGGGGGGAGATATTTCTGTAGAAAGTGAATTAGGAAAAGGCACAACCTTTAGATTTACAATCCAGGCAAAACTGGGTCAATATATTAAGAATGAACCGACAGAAACCCGACAAAAAGTATTAGGATTAATACCGGGTCAGCCGACCTATAAAATTCTGACCGTTGATGATAAAGAAATTAATTGTAAATTATTAATTAAACTTTTAGAACCCTTGGGATTTGAGTTAAAAGAAGCTAGAAATGGGCTAGAAGCGATCGCAATTTGGAATGAGTGGGAACCCCATTTAATCTTCATGGATATGCGAATGCCTGTGATGGATGGTTATGAAGCGACTAAATATATTAAATCCACAACAAAAGGTAATGCTACAGCGATTATTGCTGTAACTGCGAGTGTATTAGAAGAAGAAAAAGCCATTGTCCTCTCAGCCGGATGTGATAATTTTATTCGTAAACCCTTTACAGAACAAAGGATTTTTGAATCCTTGACTAAACATTTAGGAGTTCAGTATATTTATGAGGAAACACAAGCCATTTTAAATAATAAGTTAAACGTTAAATTGACTACTGATGATTTAAACATCATGTCTCAAGATTGGATTGATAAATTGTATAAATCAGCACTTGAAGCTGATGGCCAAGTTGTGATGGAATTAATTACAGAAATTCCCAACACCCAGATTTTTCTGATACAATCCTTAACACAACTTGTGCGGAAATTTCAATTCGAGCAAATAGTTGAATTAATTGAACCCCTGATTAATCATGAATCCTGAGCTTTCACCCCCAATGAAAGGAAATATCCTCCTCGTCGATGATCTTCCAGAAAATTTACAGCTATTAAGCGATTTACTAATTCAACTTGGCTATACTGTCCGCAGTGTCACCAGTGGGCGAATGGCTCTTAAAACGGTGAGATTCAAACAACCCGATGTGATTTTTTTAGATGTTAAAATGCCAGAAATGGATGGTTATCAAGTTTGTGAAGCCTTAAAAGCTGATGAAAATTTATGCCATATTCCCGTCATTTTTATTAGTGCCTTAAATGATGTTTTTGATAAAGTAAAAGCCTTTCAAGCGGGTGGAGTAGACTATATTACCAAACCCTTTCAGGTGGAAGAAGTCGTAGCTCGTTTAGAAAGTCAGTTAACCATTCAACGACAAAAACAACTTTTGGAAGCCGAAATTATTAAGCGTCAGGAAGCTGAGGAGATTCTCTATCAATCCAGAGCACTTTTATCGAGTATATTAAATAGTTCCCTAGATGGAATTGCCGCATTGCAAGCGGTACGGGAACCAGAAACAGGAATGATTAAAGATTTTCGTTGCTTAGTTGTTAACCCGGTCTTGGCTAAAGTCTTTGAACGCACTCGTGATGAAATGATGGGTAAAATAATTCTCAAAAAACTTCTTAACCGCATTCAACCGGAACTATTTTATCGGTTTGTGAGAATTGTCGAGACAGGTGAATCTTTAGAACAAGATATTTATTATCCCTTTGGAGAATCTTACTGGTATCACTTTGTTGCTGTTAAATTAGGAGATGGTTTTTCGATTACTATCCGTGATATTACTAGCCGAAAAAAAGCGGAACTCGCCCTTCAAGAAGCCAATCAAAAATTATATCAACTGGCCAATCTGGATAGTTTAACTCAAGTGGCTAACCGTCGCTGTTTTGATGCTTGTTTGCAAAAAGAATGGGAGGCTTTGGAAAAACAACAACGGCCATTAACCTTAATTATGTTTGATCTCGATAGCTTTAAAGCTTATAACGACCATTACGGTCATCTAGCTGGGGATGATTGTCTATTCAAAATTGCACAAGCAGTTTATCAATATACTCGTCACCTCGATTTGCGGCGTTCCATTGACCTTGTAGCCCGTTACGGAGGTGAGGAATTTGTCATCCTCCTCTCCAATGCAAATGTACAAGTTGGCATCAATGTAGCAAAACGGATTCAGCGTATGATTTTCCATTTAGCCATTCCTCATCAACGGTCGGGCGTGAAAGAATTTGTCACCGTGAGTTTAGGAATTGCATCCCTAATTCCCAACGCAACAATTCAACCGGATTACTTAATTCAACTCGCAGATGAAGCGTTGTACAATGCTAAACAACAAGGGCGTGATTGCTATTGTATAGCCCTCAATTAGTCATGAGTAATAAGTTTCTACTATAATCAAGAATGGCGATACAATGTCTCAAAAATGAGATACATTTCCTGAGCTAATTTTTTAGGATTCCATAAGGGGGCTAAAGATTCAGGGCTTTGAGATTGAATTAAGTGGGATTGAATTTGATGGCGTAAATTTTTATCTAACCCTAATCGGATGCCTAATTCTGTATATTCTTCCCAACTCCAAGCAATTCCAAAATCCAAATTAACCGCTTTTAAAAACGAATAACCCATGCGAGAAAGATACTGTTCACCCGCACGAGTCACGACGGGTAAATTGGCAGATAAGGCTTCTAAATTATGGGTTCCACCATTATAAGGATAGGAATCTAATAAGGCATCCGCCACATAATAAATTGCTCGATGTTCTTCTTCAGTTTTCGTTAACCCAATAAAAATTAAACGACTTTTATCAACATTGTATTCCTCACAAACTTGATGATACAGTTCTCGAATTAAGTTATTATCCCCTTGACCTTTACGAAGGAGTACACTCTGAGGAACATTCTTGAGAATTTTTACTTGAGCTTCAATCATTTCTTGATTAATTTTTCGTCCCGGTGCTACACATAAATACACCATTTGCTCAGATTGAATATTTAAACTATTTCTAACAGCCTCTCGATCTACGGGACGACTTTTAAAGGGTTCTAAAGCAACGGAAGTATGAGGTAAACGGATTAACTGTTCTAGGTAATGTTTTTCAATACCTTGGGGATGGGTATATTGATCACAGAAAAAATAGTTATCTGGGGAAATATACGGTGCATCAAATCCTAACCAAGATACACAAACTGGGGCGGGTCGGCGATATAAAATTTGCACGTTAGTCGGAACTGTCATTGAATCCAAATCGACTAAAATATCTAACTGATCTTTGAGGATTTCTGCGGATATTTCTTCGGCTGAGGCAAATCCATTTGGATAAGCTTTTGGCCAATAACATTGGGTGGCGATTTGTTCAAATCGTTGGGTAACTTCATCTATCGGTAACTGTCCGGTCACATAAAGATAAATATTGGGAGAAATCAAAGACAATTCTCGAATCAAGGCTTCACTACACCATCCTACAGAATGGCGGCGGAAGTGTTTAGAAATAAATCCGATTTTTAGAGATTTAGAGATGGTTTTGGAAGGGACAAAAGCATATTGAGGGGATGAAACATCACGGAAGCGATATTTATAATATTGTTGGGCAATTAATCGATAAAATTGGGCATTTTTTTCGACAGAATCTCGCAAGTGAGATAGGGTAAACAGCAAAATCTCATACAGAATAATTGCTTCTGAAATGTTGATTTTATCAGGAGCTTGATAACAAATTTTTTCTAATTCTAAGAGTTTATCTAAAGCTTGTTGACAAGCTCCCGACTGGCTATAAGCAAAAATATAGGCAATTGCCGATAAAATCGGAACTTGATCTCCACATCTTTGACAATATAAATCTGACATTTCACGCGCTTTCGCTAAATTCGTGGAATGACTGAGTAAATCACATAACTGTTGATAAGCTTCTGTAAAATCGGGTTTAAGTTCAATTGCTTTTTCTAAATTAATAATGGCTTCTGCGGGTTGATCATGTTTGCGAATATGAGCTAATCTACAATGAATTTCAGCCCAATTGGGTTGAATCGCTAAGGCTTGTTCAAAGTTTTGAATTGCAGCTTCTACACGACCGATCCGAGCATAAAGATTCGCCAGATTTGCATAACTATCCATTGAATCAGGTTTGAGTTTAATCGCTTGTTGATAGTGATAGATTGCCTTTTCTGCTTCCTGTGTATTAGAGAAAATATGACCCAAATAAAGATGGGGTTGGGGCAAATCGGGGTTCAATTCAATGGATTTGTAATATAATTGGATGGCTTCTTTTTCTTGCCCTTGTTGCGATCGCACGCTTGCCATATTAGAATAAATTTCAGCCCAATTAGGTTTTAAAGCAATCGCCCGTTGATAGCTTTGAATTGCCTCCTCCCATAATCCTCGACGGGCTAAACTATTCCCAAATTCAAAGTTAAATTCCGCTTCGACTAAATTCGGTTGTAATTCTAAAGCCTTTTGCCAAGCACTAATTGATTCATCTACTCGACCAACTGTTTGAAAAACTTTCCCTAAATTCCAGTAAACCGCCGCTAAATTCGGATTAAGGTCTAAGGCTTTTTCATAACTCGCAATTGCTTGATCCCAACGTTGCATTTTAAACAACATGGTTCCAATATTAGCGTGAATTTCGGGAAAATTAGGTTGCAGTTCTAAAGCTAAAGAATAAGCGCGCAAGGCAGCTTCAATTTTTCCTTGAAAGTGTAAGGTATTTCCTAATGTTAAATAGGCTGGTAAATAGTCAGGTTGAAGTTTTAAAGCTCGATGACAAAGGGCGAGTGCTTGATCAAACAAGCCTTGATTTATCAAGATTTCAGCTTGATTTTTATACTGTTCTGCTTCGGGATTTCCCCTGACTTTTTCCAGGGAATTTTCTACCAAAAACTGTTCACTTCCCGACGTAATTAAACTCGCTTTAATATTCGACTCGGATTGATATTTTAGTTGTGTTTCTAGTCCAGAACTTGCTAATTCTACTCCCCCTTCATAAAACCCCGGACTATTCTCCTGAACGTCTTTTTCTTCCTGAAACTTAAACTGAAGCAGTCGATCAAGTTCCTGATGAGCAAAGGCTTGTTGGGGATTAATTTCAATGGCTTTTTTATAACAATCAATAGCAAGATTAACTTGATCAATTTTTAGCAAAATTTCAGCTAATCTTAAATAGTATAATTCTTGCTGCGGTTGAAAAAGGATTGCTTTTTGGTAATAATCAATAGCCTGATTAATCTTCTGCTGTTTACTGAGTAAGTTCCCCAACATCCAATAAATCAACCCATGATTCGGATTAATGTGTAGAGCTTTTTGATAACTTAAAAACGCCTCTTCAAACCGTTCTTGCTGAAAATAAATACTTCCTAAATTAGCATAAGCTTCCATAAAATCCGGTTGAATTTCTAAAGCTTGGGTATAGGCCCAAATTGCTAAATCAAAACGAGATTGAGTGTAAAGGGCATTTCCAACCCCTAAATAAGCCGAAGAGAACTGAGGTTGTAAATTGAGAGCTTGATGGAGAGCTTCAATTCCATCTTCTTCCTTTCCGATTAAAATATAAGTTTCCGCCAGTCTTTTATAAATTTCTGCCTCTTGAGAATTCAGTTCTAAAGCTTGCTTAAATTTATGAATAGCAGCGTCTAAATTTCCCAATTCTTTAAGCTGAATTCCTTGTTTTAATAAGACAGAAACGGCATCTAAACTCACAAGTAACTCTCCAATCAATATTCAACACCTCTTGATAGGATTTAAGTCGGGTATACCCTCGACTTAGCTCAAGATCCAAATGGTGACTCATCCCACGTTCTTGATTATATTCCCTAATTGACCCAAACTCGGTAGACTGATCACGGGGAGTAAAATCTGCAATTGCTCCTTGTCCAAAACAGCCCTTTATTGAGGATAAATTAGAATGAGTGAACAAGATCCCGTAACATTGATGAAACAGTACGTTGGGAAAGCAGCAGCCGATCGAGTAAAATCGGGAACCATCGTCGGACTCGGAACAGGTTCGACAACAGCCTATGCCATTCAGTATATTGGAGAACGCCTCAAAAGTGGAGAACTCAAAGATATTAAAGGCATTCCTACCTCCTTTCAAGCAACAGTATTAGCCAAAGAATATGGCATTCCGTTAACAACATTAGATGAAGTTGATCGGATCGATGTTGCCATTGATGGGGCCGATGAAGTTGATCCCCACAAAAATTTAATTAAAGGCGGAGGTGCCGCCCATACCCGTGAGAAAATTGTCGATAGTTTGGCGGAAGTTTTTATTGTGGTGGTCGATAGTTCTAAATTAGTTGATCAACTCGGCTCAACGTTTTTATTACCTGTTGAAGTGATGCCATTAGCGATGACTCCGGTGATGAAAACCCTGGAAAAATTAGGAGGAAAACCCACCTTGAGAATGGGGGTCAAAAAAGCAGGGCCAGTGGTCACCGATCAAGGAAATTTAGTTATCGATGTCAAATTTGATGCCATTGAAAATCCCGCCGAATTAGAAAAAGAAATTAACAATATTCCTGGGGTGTTAGAAAATGGTTTATTTGTGGGAGTTGCGGATGTAATTCTGGTGGGTGAAGTCATCAACGGAGAAGCTAAAGTTCGAGAAATCTCCTAATCTTAAATTATAGCATAAACCCTGGTTTTCTGGTTCTACCAGGGGATGTGCTACAAAGCAAGTGGAGCCTGAAAAAACCGGTTTTTGAACTTTTAATCTTGACGTTTTTATGATGTATTACCGACGATTTGGACGAACAGAATTACCAATGCCTGTGTTTTCCTGTGGGGGAATGAGATATCAACATCAATGGCAAGATGCTCCCTTTGATCAAATTCCTGAAGCCAATCAAAAACAACTGGAAGCTTGTATTTATCGTTCCTTAGAATTGGGGATTAATCATATTGAAACGGCGAGGGGTTATGGCACGTCAGAAATGCAGTTAGGGAAAATTTTACCTAAACTTCCCAGAGAACGATTAATTATACAAACGAAAGTTTGTCCTAACCCTGATCCTTTAAAATTTAAACAAGATTTTGAGCAATCTTTAGCTTATTTACAATTAGATCATGTTGATTTACTCGGAATTCATGGAATTAATACCTGTGAAATTTTAGAAGATACGATTAAACCGGGTGGGTGTTTAGCCGTTGCTAAAGAATTACAAACCCAGGGAAAAGTTAGGTTTATTGGCTTTTCAACTCATGGCCCGACAGACGCTATTATTCAAGCCATTGAAACGAATGAATTTGATTATGTAAATTTACATTGGTATTATATTAATCAAAATAATTGGCCGGCTATTGAAGCCGCAACTCGCCACGATATGGGGGTTTTTATTATTAGTCCGTCCGATAAAGGCGGTCAACTTTATAACCCCCCGGAAAAGTTAGTGCAGTTATGTAGTCCCCTCAGTCCAATGGTATTTAATAATTTATTTTGTTTAAGTCATCCTCAAGTTCATACCTTAAGTATTGGTGCTTCTAAACCAACGGATTTTGATGAACATTTAAAAACCCTTCCCCTTTTAGATCGCTGGGATGAAATTTTACCTTCTATTGTGCAACGTTTAGAACAGGAATTAATTAATTGTTTTGGGGAAGCCTGGGCGAAAACTTGGCATATTGGTTTACCTCGTCAGGAACAAACCCCGAATAATATTAATATTCCAGTGATTTTGTGGTTAAGAAATTTAGCGATCACCTATGATATGATTGACTATGCTAAAATGCGCTATAATTTATTAGGAAATGGCGGTCATTGGTTCCCCGGAAAAACGGCTGAAGGGGTTGAACAGTTAGATTTAAGTCACTGTTTAGTTAACAGTCCCCACGCGGATCAAATCCCTGATCTGTTAGCCGAAACTCATCAATTATTAAAAGCAGAAACGGTTTTACGGTTATCTAAAAGTTAATATTTCATCTTTCAATATTTGTTACCCATCCCTATTCTGTAGAGACGCGCCATGGCGCGTCTCTACATTGGGTTAAGATCAAACGGTCTAATACGCTAAAGTTTCTAAAGTTTCGCGTAAGTACAAACTCACTAATTGATCTAAATTTGTTGTTGGTTCAATTAGGTTTAAATTACGTTCCAATTCCCAGCGTTGAAAACCCGAACTAGATGCGATCGCTGTTTTCAGATTTTGCCAGATTTGAGAATCTTCACCCCACTGATTTGAAGCGAAAGCGGTATTATCTTGAAGGGTTGAATTTGCCATCGTTCTGTACCTCATTAACAGCAGTATCTAGTTTAGAGAAAAATTCTGTTATCCGTGATACAGATTATCATTCAAACTGAGATGATTCAGTTTCATGAGGAATCAGAATTCACCGACAACAGAAACCCATGTAACATTAGTTAATATTACACACATTTTGCCAATTTGGGTCAACAAATGTTGATATAGTGCTAAACGCTAGGGAACAGGGAACAGGGAACAGGGAATAGTAAGCATTTTTCTCTTCCTGGTTCCGTTTAAAGCATTTTTTCTAAGAATTGCTTCGCCCGTTCACAGCCAGGATTTTTAAAGAATTGTTCTGGGGGAGAATCTTCTGCGAGTAACCCACCATCGAGGAATAAAATCCGGTTAGAAACTTCTTTTGCAAATGCCATTTCATGAGTAACAATTGCCATTGTAATTCCCGTTTCAGCTAATCCTTTCATAACATCTAAAACCTCTTTCACCATTTCAGGATCAAGGGCGGAGGTGGGTTCATCCATTAATAAAATATCCGGTTCCATCGCCATAGTCCGGGCGATCGCAACTCGTTGTTTTTGTCCCCCTGAAAGTCGAGAGGGATAAACATCGGTTTTATCAGACATTCCGACTTTTTGTAATAACTCGATCCCCAATTGTTTCGCCACAGGTTCAGACAGTTTCTTAACTTTCATAGGTGCATAAGTGACATTTTGCAAGACTGTTAAATGGGGAAATAAATTAAAGTGTTGAAAGACCATCCCTACACGCTGACGAACTTTTAAAATTTCAGCTTTAGGGTCGGTAATTTCTATCCCATCAATAAAAATATGCCCTGATGTCGGTGTTTCCAGAAGATTTAAACAGCGTAAAAAGGTAGATTTTCCGCAACCCGACGGCCCAATAATAGAAACTACTTGCCCTTTTTGAATTTCCGTTGAAATCCCTCTTAATACTTTTAAATCTCCAAAAGATTTATACAAACGATCAATTTTAACCGCCGTATTAACTGCTGCGTTTGAGTTGGTATTCAAGTTTATTCGCTCCCCAGGTTAAGGTAATAATCATCAGATAATAAATCACCGCCACGAAAATTAAAGGTTCAAAGTAAATATACTTTTCAGCCCCAACAATTTGAGCGCGACGTAACAGATCTTCAACGCCAATGACTGAAACTAACGTTGAATCTTTTAACAGGTTGATACTTTCATTGACCAAAGCCGGAAGAATGTTTTTTAAGGCTTGAGGTAAAATAATATCTAACATCATGAGTTGATAGTTTACCCCCAAGGCTTCACAAGCTTCTTTTTGTCCTTTATCAACGGCTTGAATTCCCGCCCGAATGGTTTCGGAAATATAGGCCCCTGAGTTCAGAGAAAAGGTTAATATCCCCGCTTGAAAAGCCGTAATATCATATCCGGTAAGTTGGGGAGTGGCAAAATAAATTAATGTTAATTGTACAAGCAGGGGTGTCCCTCGAAAAATAGAGGTATAACCTTGGGAAAAAATATTCAAGGGTTTAATTGTTGAAATCTTAAATAAAGCCAGAATTGTTCCCCAAATAAATCCAAAAAAAGCAGAGACTAAACTAAATTGTAACGTAATAAAAATCCCCGCTAAAATATAAGGGATATTGGGAGCAATTTTATTAAAATCTAGTTTTAATCCCTTCCCATGAGGAACTTCAGGGGCTTGGGTCACGACCGGGCGATCAAACCATTTCTTTGCCAGTTGCTCAATTTTACCACTGGCTTTCATCTGTTGAATCACTTCGTTAAAAGGTTGAACTAAGGGCGATCCTTTGGGAAAAGCGATCGCTGATCCAGCTTCTTCTGTATTCGGAACTTCGTTATAAACTAACCCTGGATTTGCGGCAATATACCCTTTAACAATTGTATTTTCTAAAACTCCAGCATCCAGGCGTTTTGAGTTTAATTCCTGGATAATATCACTGGTTTTATTTAAGGGAACTGCAATCACCCCTTGCCAATTTTTAACCGCTTCCTGTTGAATTGAACCGAGTTGTACCCCGACTTTTTTGCCTTTTAATTGATCGGGATTTTTATAATTTTTATCTTGCAAACTAACAATAGTATTTTTAGCTTCAAAATAGATATCGGAAAATTCTACATTTTTTTTGCGATCAGGAGTCGGTGTCATTCCCGCCATGACGAAATCCGCTCGTTTAGCGGTTAACGCTGGGATTAATCCATTAAAATCCATCCCCACAACGGTCAGATTATAGCCCAATTGCTTCGTAATATATTCCGCGATATCCACATCAAAGCCAACAATTTTTTCTCCACTGGTAGCCGTATCTTTAAACTCGTAGGGCGGATAATCTGGGGAGGTTGCCATGACTAAGGTTTTCGTTGTCCCAGAGGGATTTTCCTGGGCAAAAATCTGGGGAGACTGTCCCATAACAATGCCCCAGATTATTCCTACCATCAGAAACAAAAATAACAAAAATTTAAAGGGTTTTGTTGCAATCATGCTTTGGTTAAATCGATTAAAAACCGTTATTGTGATTAGATTTAATTTCAGCCTATTAACTGAGAAAATTCTGTAAAATTTGATCCTTTTTTTCATTTTATTACCTTTAATAGCAAATCTGGGCTCAACACAATACAAATTATTGTTAAAAAGTCAAGGAGAATTAAAAAGAAATCAAAGCAATCTTCAAAGATAAATTCGGGACGGAGATGAAGTTTGAGTTGACTGATGATCCAATCTTCACTTACCATAATAAATGAGAGATCTAGCTTAATCAGTACAACAGGAGAAAAATCGTTAATGCAGCATCGAGGTGTGACGGTATGGTTTACAGGTTTGAGTGGTGCCGGAAAAACAACCATTAGCCGAGCGGTCGCTGAGATCCTTCAACAGAAGCAATGTAAACTCGAAATATTAGATGGAGATATTGTTCGGGAAAACCTCACCAAAGGTTTAGGATTTAGTAAAGCAGATCGGGATGAAAATATCCGTCGTATCGGCTTTGTTGCCCATCTATTAACCCGAAATGGGGTGATTGTCCTGGTTTCAGCTATCTCTCCCTACCGAGAAATTCGGGAAGAAGTCCGCGAAAAAATCGGTGATTTTGTAGAAGTCTATGTTAATGCACCCTTAACGGTTTGTGAAGATCGAGATGTCAAAGGGTTGTATAAAAAAGCAAGAGCCGGGGAAATTAAAGGCTTTACAGGAATTGATGATCCTTACGAAGCCCCAACAAACCCAGAAATTGAATGTCATACCGATCAAGAAGATTTATCCGAAAGTATTGCTAAAGTTCTGCAAAAACTAGCCGAGTTAGGCTATATCTCCAATGAGGATTGACCGTTAACAATTGACGGTTGACTGTTAGGATAAAAAAGAATCGATTGGGTAACGGATTATGAACATCTCTGGGATGAAACAAGAAGTTTATCGGTGGTCACGGTTATGGATCAGTACGGTCTTGATGGTGGCGATCACCTTGACCAGTTGTTCACAACCCGCCCAGTCGGATCAAACGGTGAAGGTGAGCCCTGAACTGGAAAAACAAATCCTGCAAGTGATTCGATCGCATCCAGAAGTTATTTTAGAGTCCGTTCAAGCGTATCAACAACAACAGGACGGCCAACTGCAACAGGCGCGACAAGCGTTCCTCGACCAGATGAAAACGAATCCTAAAGCCATTATTGGAAGCTCTCCCACCACAGGTGCAGAGGCTAAAAATATTGTTCTGGTGGAGTTTTCCGACTTTCAATGTCCCTTCTGTGCCCGCGCTCACCAAACCATCCAACACTTCATGAAGGCTCACCAAGATCAGGTGACGCTGGTTTATAAGCATTTTCCCTTAACTCAGATTCATCCTCAAGCCTTAAACGCGGCGAAAGCATCCTGGGCGGCTCAACAACAAGGAAAATTCTGGGAATACCAAAATGCCTTGTTTACTCAGCAAGATCAATTAGGAGAACAATTGTATGTTGCGATCGCCAAACAGTTAAACCTGAATCTGGATCAATTCAACCGCGATCGCCAAAGCCCACAAGCCCAAGCCGCTCTTCAAAAAGATATCCAATTAGCAGAAAGTTTGGGAATTTCGGGAACCCCTTTCTTTATCATGAATGGTGAAACCTTCTCTGGCGCAGTGGAATTATCCGAAATGGAAAAAGTCTTAGCGACCGTCCAAGCATCCAAAGGTCAGAAAAACTAACCTTTCACCCCGAACTATTGAAACAAGCGCGTGAATCAAGAATTTGCATCTGTTGTGAGAAGCCGTGAACCCCTGTCCAGTTTGATTTTGTATCACTTGTTTAAGTGGTCAGTGGTCAGCCCGATGCTGCATCTCTATTTTCAAGGTCGGATTTATCATGCAGATCGGGTTCCCCTCGCGGGGCCATTAGTGGTGGTCAGTAACCATGCGAGTGATTTTGACCCTCCTCTACTTTCTAGCTGTATGGGGCGTCCCGTTTCCTATATGGCAAAAGAGGAATTATTTGAAGTTCCCGTTTTGAAACAGGCAATTTCCCTATATGGGGCTTATCCCGTTAAACGGGGTTCACCCGATCGCAGCGCCATTCGTGCAGCCTTACAACAGTTAGAGAAGGGTTGGGCTACAGGAGTCTTTTTACAGGGAACTCGCACCCTGGATGGTCGGATTACAGAGCCTAAATTAGGGGCGGCTTTAATTGCTGCTAAAGCGAAAGTGCCTTTATTGCCCGTGTGTTTATGGGGAACTCACGCGATTGTGAATAAAGGTTCCTATCTACCTCGACCTACCCCCGTAACCGTTCGGGTCGGCCATTTAATCCCACCTCCTGATTCTACGGATCGGGACGAATTATTAACCCTAACTCAGAACTGTGCTGATGAAATTAATGCACTGCATGATTTAGGACGTTAATCAGTTATCAAGTATCCGCATTATCAGTAATTCGTAATTCGTAATTCGTAATTTGTCAATTTTTTATGGAAACTGAATCTTTAAAAGACCAACTGACCGAAAATCTGGATGAAGCAGAATGGGATTGGTTAACTCCTCATGTGGAACGAGAAGTTGTGATTGTTGTAGAACCCCAACTCGATTTATTAGCAGTGGGAGAAGCAATCGCTTTAGATAATACGGCTTCGGTACAACATTGGATTAGTGAACAACTGATTTCTAAACCCTCTCCAGAGCGGATTTCTGAATGGAATGATCAGCCGAAAAAAAGATTTCAAGCGTTAATTGTGCAACCGTTTGTGTTAGTTCAAGAAATGAAGGCTGAGGGTGAAGGTTAAACTTTTTTAAACCCTGGTTAATGTCCCCAATTTTTGAGTCACTTGTTGTAAAATCTGAAGACTTTTTAACCCACTACGAATCAGTTGTAATGCCTGAATCGGATGTTGTACCATGACCTTCAGTAAGGGTAATTTTTTTAATTGTCCGTTGGTATCAATTACAGTCGTTAAGTCGGGTAAATTTTGATAGCAATCATCACTAACCACCCGCACCATTGCCACTTTAATTCCTACTTTTGTTAACAGTTCTAATATAATTGTGCCTTCCATATCCACGACTTCAGAAGAATACCGTTGACCTAATTTTTGTTTTTCAACGGCCGTCGTAATCACCTGTTCGCTGGTTAATCCACAAACTAAATGAGCAGGAATGAAGTGCTGGTGTAACGCCAAAGTTAAGTCAATATCACAACAATGTTGACTTGCACCTGGAGAAATTAAAGGTAAACAGTTTTTATAAATAACAATATCTCCGATGTGTAGATCGGGTGATAAACTTCCACACAATCCTAGAACTAAAACTTGTATTGAGGACTGACTTTTAACTGCGTCTGATGTCAGCCATTCTTGTAAATAAACCGTTAAAGATTGAGAGCCAATGGGAATCGGAATCACTTGCATAAACAACTGTTGAATCTTTTGTAATCCTCGCATAACTGCTTGATATTCTTGACCTTGAGGAACCAGAATAAAATTAAATGGCTGCATCCTTCACCGTGATGATTTTAGTCTCAACATTTGCTATATTAAAATAACAAATAACTCAAAAACGAGGCTACTAATTCTACATCATTTAGTTCAGACTTAGGATGCTATTTTACCATTCCACTTAGACTACTGCTAATTTTTTAACGGTTTTTTCAAGAGATGCGGTATACTTCAGAATCGAGGCTTGAGCCGCAGTTAAATCGGGCATTTCTTGCCAACAGTGGCGACACCGCCAAAACAGATGACCTCGATGAAAGTGTCGCAGCATCGGATGAGCACAACAGGGACAGTTTGGCATAAACGTTTGTTAAACCTCATGAAAAGGGATAAGGGATCAATTACCCGCCTGGGAAGTAAGTTTTAAAACAGGATTAAAATAATGATTTGACAATAAAAAACAAATTTGAAGAACTTTTGAAGATTTGGCAAATTCGGAAAACTGTAATAAATCTATACATTTTGAATAAAAAATATAGCAGGGAATAGGGAATAGGGAATAGGGAATAGGGAACAGGGAACAGGGAACAGGGAACAGGGAACAGGGAACAGGGAGGAAAAGATTTCTCTGTTTACGTTTTAGCATCAGTCTATGTCCTAACACCCCCGGCGCGACTGCTATCAATCAAATTCACGCGAAATGATCACAGCTTTGGCTAAAAATACACACCTGATTTCGTCCCTGTTGTTTAGCTTGGTATAACGCAGCATCCGCCGCCCGTAAAATGGACTCTCCCGTTACACCTTGGGCTGGGAAGATGGCAAGCCCTAAAGATAAGGTAATCTGACCTAAATCTTGATAGTGATGTTGTAGCTTCAGATTTTGAACTTCAATTCGGATTGTTTCTGCCCTTTCCTCAAGAATTTCCAGAGAAACTTCAGGTAAAATCAGGGTAAATTCCTCTCCCCCATAACGGCAAGCAATATCTGAACCCCGGATATGTTGTTGTAAAAAAGCACCCAGTTTTTGTAAAACAATATCTCCTGCATCATGACCATAGTTATCATTATAATGTTTAAAGTGATCAATATCAATCATCATCACCCCTAAACAAAATTTCTGACGTTGGGCGCGGCTAATTTCTCGTTCTAAAGATTCTTCTAAATAACGACGATTATATAACCCCGTTAAACTATCTCGAATACTTTGATATTCTAAGGCTTCTCGTAGTTTTAAATTAGCTAACGCTAAAGCAATATGTTCCGCAACAGCGATTGCCAACCGTTGTTGGTCTTCAGAAAGTTGTCCGGGTTCCTGAGAAGCCAAACATAATAATCCCAAGGCATCTCCTTGAGCGGTCATGGGAATACAAAGATGTTCAACCGCAGGTAAAGGAACCCCAGATGACTCCATTGCCGTTGTCACTGCTCGGCCAATTTCACTAGAATTGATTAATTTGAGTTGACTCCTATGTAATTTTTTATAGATATGTTTACATAATAAATGACTTTTAGGAGAAGCTACAAAATGAGATCTTCCTCGACGCAATGCCCAGCAATCTGGAGGGCTAAAAACACTTTCACTCAAGGCTTCTATATTTCCCCAACTAGCAACCATTTCCACTAAATTTTTAGAATTTTTAGTCACAAATAAACTCCCCGAAAGATGGGGGAAAAAAGGCTTGAGTAATTCATTAATGACTTGATACGCTTCTTCTGTTGAATTACACGCTTGTAAGAACTCACTCATTTGACCGAGTAGCACAGTTTCACGGTTTCGTTGTTTCAAATCATTCACCCAACGGGTGAGTTTTTCATTCGCTTGTTGAGCCGCTTCTTGGGTTTGCTTACGCTCTGTAATATCACGACAAGTCACCGCTAAACCATCGAAAAGGGGAACAACTTGCAACTGTACCCATTTGGCTTTAACATTCGGGTCAGAAACTGCTAATTCTTCCTCAAATCCTTTATGGGTTTTGAACCCCCGCAGATATTTATCAAAATATCCCCATTGTCCCCAAGGAAAAATCTCATAAAGTCCTTTTCCGAGTAAACTTTCTTTATTTTGTGAAATCATTTCTTCCGCTTTAGAATTCATATCAACCAAGATAAAATCAATTGATTTTCCCGCTTCATCTCGACAATTTTGTAATAGAAAAAACGCATCTAAACTGCCATCAATAGCGGCTCTAAACCGGGATTCTGAATCCTGAAGAGCGACGGTTGCTTTTTGCCGTTCAATAGCTTCTTGTTGCAGGTCGTTAATGGCTTTTGCTAATTCTTGAGTGCGCTGTTCTACTCGTTCTTCTAGTTCTTCATTAATTTGATGTAATTGATTTTCTAAGAGTTTCCGTTCCGCAATTTCTCGAATTAATTCATCATTGGAAGTTGCCAATTGCAGGGTTCTTTCCTGTACTTTAATTTCCAGGTCTTCTTGAGATTTTTGGATCGCTAATTCTACTTGTTTGCGATCGCTAATATCCCGCATAAAAACCGTTAAAATTTTACCTTGATCTAAAAACAACTCAGAAATAGAAACCTCAGCCGGAAATTCCGTACCATCTTTGCGACGACCGATGACTTCACTATAATCTTTAATATTTTTAAATAAACAACAATTTGAAGATACTAATTCTAAGTTAGATTGATCATGTCTTTCAATAAAAGTTTTAGAAATTAAAAGACAAAAGGGCTGTTTTAACACTTCATTTGCCGTATAACCAAATATTTTTTCAGCCCCTTGATTAAATAACGTAATTTGTTGCTCTTCATTAATAGAAATAATGGCATCTTGAGCCATATCTAAAATGCCAGCCAAGCGCAAACCCGAATCGATAATCGCTTGTTCAGCTTGCTTTGCCTTGGTAATATCTCGATTAATTTTTAGAATAGCAATCGGATTTCCGTCCCCATCTTTTTTGAGCGACCAACTACTATGAATAACCACAATATTTCCTTGACGGTTGGTTTGAATTAATTCTCCTTCCCAATTTCCTTTCTCAAACACTTCTTGGTGAATTTTATCAAGGGGTTTAGGAAATTGAGTGTTTAAGATTTTAACTAAATTTTTTCCTAATGCTTCTAATTTAGAATATCCATAAAGTTTTTCAGCCCCTTGGCTCCAATAGGTAATATTATTATTCAAATCAACGGCAACAATTCCATCATTGGCTAAATCTAAAAGTTGAGTCTGATCTTGTAAAATTTGTTGAGTTCGGGCTTGTTCTAATAGTTCTTGTTTTAACCGATGATTTAAAGATTCTAACTCGGCGGTACGTTCAGAAACTTTGATTTCCAGGTCTTCATTAATTTTTTTTAATGCTTCTTCTGCCCATTTTCGCTCCGTAATATTGGTTAGAATCACCACACAGCCTTTGAAAGAATTATGGGGAATTGAAAGGGGACTAGCACTCATAAGAAAGTTGAAGGTTTTGCCATCATCTCGCAGAAATAATACTTCTTGACCTTTATAGGGATTCCCATTAATAACGGAGGCGATTGAAAACATCGAATTGTTCTCTTTTCCCAAGCCAGACTGACCGCCATTAGAGTTGGGGAAGAGTTCAAGTTTAATCATGTCATCGAAATTAGAAAGCAGTAAATTTTTACCTAAAATTTTGTGGGATTCCTCGCTGGCTCGAATAATTTTTCCTTGATGATCACAAACAATAATAGACTCTGCCGCTTGTTCTAACAGTAGCCTAGTTAACCGTTCTTGAGCAATTAACTCTTCATCTCGTTTTTGTTCTGATAAATCCGTAACAATTAAACATCCAACGTCAACCCCTTTTTGATTTAAGATGCTAATGGAAAGATAAACCGGAACCTCAGTTCCATCCGCAGCAATTAAGATTAATTCTCCTTTCCCGGAACCCAAACTAGCCTTCTGACATAAAGCCTCAAATAGCATAATGTCAGAAGGGGAAATAAATTGTTTAAAATCGCTACCAATTAATTTTTTTAACGGGGTTTTGACTAAAGCAGCGAGTCGTTTATTACAATAAAGCAATAACGTACTATCGGTAGTAATCGTTGCCGCGCCTTCTTTCATTTCTTCGACTAAAAGTCGATAGGAAGAATCCGCCCCTTGCAGGGTATAAACTTGCTCTCCCTGTGATCCCGCAATCACTAAAGCATCCACCTCTCCATTGCCAATTGCGCGTAATGTTTCCTCGGCAATTGATAATTGGTAACGCAGATTATCAACTTCTTGTTTTAATTCTAGTTCTGATGGTTTAAAGTTAACCATAGTTAACTCTCAAATCCGGGAAAAACATGATTTAAAAGGATAAATTTAAAGCCATGAGGATTCTTTCAGTTTGAGATAAATCTCCAATAACTCGTTGTAAGGGTAAGGGTAGCAGTCGAATCAAAGTTGGGACAGCGACGATGGGTTCGCCTTGGGTCAATTCGGGTTGCTGGTAAACATCAATTACTTCTAAATCATAATGATCTTTTAAGTAAGTTTCACAAATGTGTTTGATGGTTTTTAAAGCAAGAATTGACTTGAAATTAGTTCCCGCAATATATAAACGAAAGCTGTAAAAATTTTCCTCTCTTAGTTGCTGAAATTCCGGTTTAGATTGCAGAGAATGAGATTTCATGATTTTTCCTTGTGTATTGAATTAAGGATTTTTCCACTCTTCCCCTTTCCATAGCTCTAACCCCACTAAGACTTTTTCAGGATTGGATAAATCTCCAATAACTTGCTTCAAGGGTTGGGGAATGGTGCGAACTAATGTAGGAAGGGCAAAAATTTTATCTTGCTGGGCGAGTTGCGGATTTTCTAACAAATCGATAATTTCAATTTGATATTGACCCTGGAGATACTGCTCACAAATTTTTTTCAAATTGGTGAACGCTGTAATCGCTTTAGGTGTTTGTCCAGCAACATATAAACGAAGTTCCCATAATTTGGGTTCATCGGGTTCCAAGTTGTCTTGATTATCCATGATGTGGTGGGTTCTCCAAATTTAATGACATAAACTGTCATTGCAAGTTTCGCTAAATACATTCTAATCACAAAATACTCAACCGGATGATTAATACAGGTTAATGATGGTAAAACCAACTGGGTTTACTGAACGAATAGAAAGGGATTAGAGGGTTGATCAATGATAGTAATTTAGACTCAAACTCAAGTATGATTAACCAGTAGTAGCTGAAATATAATGTAGACTCAATTAAAACATTATTGTTGCCATTCACTCTCTAGCCACAGATAACCTTTTAACCGTTGAATCACAACGAACGATAATTCCTTGAGTCCGGGGTGGAAAGGTTTGTTGCTTGGGTAAAGTGAGTTGTAATACATTCCCCTGAAATTCTGCTGTCACGGTTTCGGGATGCACCGAATAAGGTAAAGGAATCAAACTTTTAAATTCTTGGGCTGGATAGGTAAAATCACAATAACCCAAAATTTGTACCTGTTCAATCTTTTCTCCCGCTAAAAAAACCGTTTCGGATGTTACCCGAATTTCCAAATCTTCGGGTTGAAAACAGGGAATTGAGATGTTTAAAAGAAGATGGGTTGACGTTTCCAGCATTTGGACATCCCGAATCGGTGTTGTTCCCTCCTGAGCGACCCAAATGGTGAGGGGGGGATTGGTTGAAATCGGGTTATCGGTGAGAAACTGTATCCGTTGATACAAATTCCCCAGAAACTGCCAAATTTTTAAATTCTCGAAAATCATGGATTGCTTCTGCTAAAGTTTCCTGATAAATTCCCGCGCTCAAAGTGAACAGGTGTTCATTTGATTGCTTTTATGAATAACTTAGCAAGGAAATTTGAAGAAAATTTGAAGTTGAGTTTTGATTTCTTAAGATTTTTCTCATTACGAATTACAAATTGGGAAAGGGTTTGGTGGATTTAGTACAGACCCTTCTGAACACAGTCAGTTATCCCGTCAGGCTATGGCCACTCTTGCTTTTGGCCCGTTTGTATAACTGTAATGTGTAGTGCTATAGCCGACTAAAATCGCCAAAATTATTTGATTTCAACGTTCATCGATTACAAAGTAGGTTGCAAACGACGCCAAATTTCGGTGCTTAGGGCTTCGGCTCCCATGTCCTTACTTAGATATTGGGAAGCCCCCACCGCAAATGCTTGGACAATTCTACTTTCTTCAGTATAAGCTGAAAAAAAGATGATGGGAAGATGTCGCCATCGTTGATCAGTGCGTACCGCTTGGCAGAGATCTAAACCATTAAAACCCGACATTTCCCAATCTAATATTAATAAATCGGGATGACAATCTAATAGCACCTCCCAAAAAGCTTCCGGGTTTTCTAGGGTTGTAACGTTTATACCCATTGCATTTAACAAGTTACTCATATAGCTCAAAAGAGCCGGATCATCATCCACAACTAAAACCCGATTTCCCCTTCCCCGTCGAGACCAGGAGAGTACCTCTGTCACAGCTTTTAAAATTTCATAAGCCGGTAAAGGTTTAGATAAAAATGTCTTTACACCTAAACGAGCAACCGTAACACGAGCCTTTAAACTTTGCCGTCCAGTTAAAGTAATCACTGGGATTTGAGGAATCCGACGGCTGAGTTCTGCTAATAACGTTAAACCACTTTCTTGAGGATTAGGAAAGGTTAAATCGAGTAAAATAATATTAGGAGGATTTTGACTAATCATTTTACGAGCAACGGAAAGATCCGTCGCAATTTCAACTCGCAACCCCCAAGCATTGGCTTCAACTCGAATTTGTTCTGCTAACATTAAGTCATCATCAACAATTAAAATCAAGGGAGAATAAGCAACGGGTTCTGAAGATAAAGGAATTAATAACGTTTCTCGACTAGCTTCCAAACTCAGGGTTGCGACTAAATCAGAAATTAATTGACTGTCTTTAATATCTAGTTGAGGATGTTCTAAAAGATGTTCAAGTTCTCGCGCCACTTTTGATCCTTCCTGCAACCCAAAAAGTCCCAATGATCCCGATAATTTATGAGCTTCCTGTAAAGCTTGTTCTTGAAGTTCTGGGGTTAATTTTCTTTCAACTAAAGTAGAAGCAACTTGTTCTAAAATGGCAATTTGTTCTTTAACTTTAACTTTAAAATTTTGCCAAACCTGAGCGGTTTTTTCCCGAATTTGCTGTCGAGAGTCCGTCGGAGAAACCATTACTTTAGACTCAGCAGGATTGGAGGGTTCTCGTAACCGATATCCCAACCCATGAACCGTTTCAATTAAGTCTGCACTTCCCGCAGCTTTGAGTTTTCGACGCAAACATTTAATATGGGTACTCACGGTTTCTTCCCCCGGAGATTCAGCAAAATCCCACAGTCGATCTAAAATTGCCTTGCGGCTAAAAATTCGCTTAGGATTGAGTAGGAATAGTTCTAGTAAACAATATTCTTTTGAGGTTAAGTGAATCAACTGATCTTCACATTTAACTTCATTGTTAATCGGGTCAAAATAAAGATTTTCCCAAGTCATTACCGCCGAAGAAACTGATTTTCCCCGACGCAACAAAGCCCGAACTCTTGCCATTAATTCATCGGGGTCAAAGGGCTTCACCACATAATCATCGGCTCCCGCATCTAAGCCCATCACCCGATCTGTACTGCTATCTCTAGCAGTTAATAACAGGATGGGGCTTTGATATCCCTTAATGCGGAGTTGTTTACAAACACTAATCCCATCTAGTTTAGGAATACAAATATCTAATAAAATTAAATCATAGGTAAAACTCTCAGCCAGTTCTAAGGTGGTTAAGCCATCTGTTGCCGTATTAATAGTATATTGATGACCCAGAAGAATTTCACCTAAGGCGGCACTGGTGAGGGGGTCATCTTCGACCAACAAAATTTTCATTAATATTCCCTCCGTTGCTGAGTTTCATCACTCTTACCGGGGCTATAACTCTAGGGTATTTCATTATTGATCTTAACCATAAATTCTTAAGGATTCAACCTAGGAAATTTCCCCGACTTAGATCGGTTCCAGGGTCTTACCCCCATAAGATTCCTGGAAACTCTAAATGATAAATTAATATGCAATCTTTAACGGTTTTGGCTACAAATACTTGTCGGATACCTATTTTCTATCCCCTATCCCCTATCCCCTATTTCCTATTTCCTATTTCCTATTTTCTATTTTCTTTTTTCTTTTTCCCCTGTTCCCTGTTCCCTGTTCCCTGTTCCCTATTCCGTTCTGAATTATTCTTTTTTGTTTGCTGTTTTAGGAGTTCAGGAGGAATTATAAACTGTAATTCCCCATTCTCTTGAGTTTTGATTTCAACTCCTAACTTTATTAATTCTTGAATGGCTCGTTTGCGAACTAACTTATCTTCTGTCGCCCAATAAACCATCAACCAACTTTGAATTCGGATGAATTTATTATCAGGATCTTGACTTAATTGTTCTGCAAATTCTCGTAGACGAGGCGCAAAAGCGTGATCTGGTGTATTCTCAGCCCATTTTGCTGCCATTTGATGAGAGTTCACCGAAGCTTGAGTATCTCCTAATAATAATAATTCATCAACGCCTTTTATTCGCCAAACTAACCAAGATCTGATATTTTTTTCCGGGGAAAGAGATTTCAAGCCACGCTCTATCAACTTAACCGTTAAATCAGGTCGGGCTTGGTAAAAAGAAACTGATGTAGATAGGAAGTTATACATTTCTACCCACAGGGGATCATGGGTAACCATCACATCAAAATAATGATTTAACAATTCATAATCTGTTTTTTGACGAGCGGGATCATCCCCAAAATATTGCAGAAAGCCTAAAAAACCCCAATCAGCCAGTAAGTTATTATAGCCTAGGGCGGGTAAGGTTTTCAGCAATTTTAACCGGGCTAATTCCTGTTTTTGGGCTTGCTGGGCTGCGGAAGTCGAAATCTGATCGGATTGTGTTGATTGAGTACCAGAAATGTTTAAACCATCGGGAGCATAAAGTTGTAGTCCTACAATACTAGCTAACGCGATTCCGGCAACCGCAATCGGGACAAAGATGGATAAGTCCTTTGAGAAAGCCAATTTAGCTGGAAGATGAACCACAATATTTTTCAGAATTGATCGCGCTTTTATTTAAAAGCATATCATAAATAATTGACAAGAGTTTGATAAACTCTCGTTTAACACTGAATCAGGGTATCGGTCAGGGCGACTGAATTTTTATGATCATCAGTAACGACAACCCTACCCGTTCAATTGTCAGTCAAGCTATAATTAGAACCGAAACAATTCAGTCAGGAAAATCCCCATACTGAAATGAAGGAGCAGTTAGAGGTTTTTGGGCTACAACAGTTCTGAAAAAGCTGAATTTTAGGAACCCAGAGGATTCGAGTTAGACCCGATTTGTCTGTCTCAATCCCCCCTCAAATTAAGAAAATTTCCCCAGGTAGACGGTAGAAGCCATTAATTTTAACCGTTTTTTCCTTTTACCTGAGTCATTGATCGGCAGATCAGTTTAAAATCTAATCAAGGCTTTTATCCCTGGCTTAAACTGGAAGTCAAGGATCTCAAGCGATATAGGGAGACTCAATGAACCAGAACGTGAAACGCTTTTCTCCGTTCCGTCAAGCCCTGTTTACAGGCGCACTCGCCACCGTTACCGCTTTCATGATGCCCGCTTGGAGTAGCAGCGTCAACGCCACCCTCAAAGATAGCCCGAAAGCAGTATTGGACGAAGCTTGGCAGATTGTGAATCGAGAGTTTGTCGATGGCAACTTTAACAAAGTCGATTGGCAAGCCCAACGGGAAGAACTTCTCAGTAAGAACTATACTTCGCGTGAAGCTGCTTATGCGGAACTCCGAAAAGCCTTGGAAAAGCTCAAAGATCCTTACACTCGCTTCATGGATCCTAAGCAGTACGAAGCATTAACCAATCAAACCGCCGGGGAATTGACGGGGGTGGGAATGCAACTGACGGTGGATGAAAAAACCCGCATGGTTACGGTTATTGAACCGATTAAAAATTCTCCCGCCATGAAAGCAGGAATTTTGCCAGGGGATCGGGTACTGTCCATTGATGGAGTCTCCACCACAGGAATGACCGTTGAACAGGCGGCTAATAAAATTCGGGGAGCCATTGGTACCGATGTGAGTTTACGCATTGGACGCGAAGGCGGAAAAGAATTTGATTTAAAGCTGACCCGCGCCCGAATTGAACTGGAAACGGTTACCTATCGTCTCAATACCGAAGGCGATCGCAAAATTGGGTATATTCAACTGCGGGAATTTAATTCCCATGCAGCCGAACAAATGCAAGCCGCCATTGAAGCCTTAAATCAACAAAAGGTTCAAGGATTTGTCCTCGATTTACGCGGAAATCCAGGGGGGCTATTGCGTACCAGTATTGAAATTGCTCGAATGTGGATGGATACTGGAGCAATTGTTAGTACCGTTGATCGCAATGGCAAAAGTCAGGAAATTCGAAATAACCGCACCGCCATCACAAATTTGCCCGTTGTTGTCTTGGTCGATGGAAATTCTGCCAGCGCCAGCGAAATTTTAGCAGGAGCGTTGAAAGATAATCAACGCGGCGTGGTTATGGGAACTCAAACCTTTGGTAAAGCCTTAGTACAGTCGGTGTTTTCCCTCTCCGATGGTTCAGGATTGGCGGTGACCATTGCCCATTACTACACGCCCAATGGCACGGATATTAGTCATAAAGGTGTTACCCCCGATATTAAAGTGGATATTTCTGATGATCAGAAAAAACAATTAGTCACTGATCCAAAGTTAGTGGGGACACCCCAAGATCCATTCTACGCAAGAGCTATTTCGATTCTCGTGGCAGGTTCAGGAAATCGCCCCCTGGCTATTAACGAGTCTAAGTAGTGATCAGTTATCAGTTATCAGTTATCAGTTATCAGTTATCAGTTATCAGTTATCAGTTATCAGTTATCAGTTATCAGTTATCAGTTAATAGAAAATGGGCAGTCTGGCAATGGAGAATAAACAACAGTCAACACTTAACAGTAAAAAACTGTGAATTCAAGCCTTGAAACCTTAATCCAGTCAGCAGAAACAGATGTAGATGCAGGAAATGTTCGGGAAGCTCACGCGACACTTTCGGAAATTTTCGCACTCGATCCTTATTGTGCTAAAGCTTATAAAATTTTAGGGGATTTGTATGAAGTTCAAAGCTTATTTACAGAAGCGATTTCTGCCTATCAAAAGGCCATTAAACTAGAGCCAAATTTTGTTGAAGCTTATGCTTATTTAGCTCAGGTTTATCGCAATACAGGGGAATTTGATCACGCCTTATTCTGCTATAAAAAAGCTTTAAGTCTGCGTCCAGATTGGACAGAGTTATATTTTCAATTAGGCCAAGCTTATTCCTGGAGTGGGGATGTTCTAAAAGCGATTCGCTGCTATCAAAAAACCTTAGAACAAAACCCCCATCACGTTTATGCCTATTTTGCCTTAGCAATAGCTTATGGGGGATTAGGAGAAACGGAACGAGCCATTGCCCTTTATCAACACATTATTAAGTTACAACCCGATTTAGCGAATGCCCATAATAATTTAGGATGTTTATTGTTTGCGAAAGATGACTTCGCAGGAGCGATAGAAGCCTGGAATAATGCCTTAAGATATAATAAAAAAGAAGAAGATAATTATTCGATTTATAATAATCTAGGCCAAGTTTTTACTGCTCAAAATAAGATTACAGAATCAATTCAATCCTATTATAAATCTGTAAAACTCAAGGATGATTTTCCTCTTGTTTATAGTAATTTAGGTAAACTTTATCAACAACAAAACCAACATAAAACTGCATTTTATTGTTTTACAAAAGTTATTGAATTAGATCCTGATAATCGATTTGCCTACACCGATTGTGGAGCTTCCTTACTGAAGTTAGGTCGGATTGATGCAGCTTTGCAGTATTTTCAAAACATTATTTTACGAGAGCATCAATTTATAACAGGCTATTGTCAGAGGGTAAAAGAACATTTCAGTGATGATGAATTGTCCTTAGCCCAACAAGCTTGTGCTAATTTTCTCATCGCTTTAAAACAGTGGGATAGAGAAATCGGAAAAGATTCTACAACGATTTATAATTTTCTAATTCAAACCCATCTTAACCTCGGAAATGCCTTAGTAACCTATGGCAAGTTTGAGCAAGCGGTCAGTTACTACCAAAAAGCTGCCCAAATTTACCCCCAATCTATTGAAATTTACCTAAAATTAGGCAATTGTTTATTCAAAATTCAGCAACTTAATGCTGCATTAACAGTTTATCAAATCGCTCGAACGTTACTGAAATCGGGGTCAGAGGTTTCCCTTGTTCAGGAGCTTGAAGTTTATTTGCAATTAGGAAGAATTCTGGAAAAACAGGAAGATTGGGACGCGGCGGCAAACTACTACAACACCGTTTTACAGATACAGCAACAGCCCGGTTTTCAATCTTTACTTTCTAACTATCCTTTAACATTAAGGTTACTGCAAGACTGGGCAAGAACTGAAGTAATAAAGCACCCCCAAAAAGTGTGTGATTCAACCTTAATCTGGCTAAAAAACCATAATTTACAGGATAGTCATTATTATTCCCGATTAGGATTATTAGCTTCTGAGGGAAAAAATAGCCCAGGTTTAGAGAATGGGGAGAAAACTCCCTGTAAAATTCCGACACAATGCGGGGGATTAGACTGTCAACCCTGTCTCAAGCGTGTATTTCAATCTTTCCCCTGGAAAAATTTGGGACATGGAATTCAAAAGTGTGGGATATCAGAGAGTAACATTGCTTCAACCTCTTTGTTTGTGGCGATCATTCCTAATGGACGAGCTTGGATTGTTCCCCAAGAAAATTATTGGATGGTTTGCAAAGCGATCGCCATTATCACACCCGATAACCAACTATTAGCGGATGTTTCACGCGAATATCCAGCCCCGCTTCCCGGTTGTCCCAGTTATGATCCGATGCAGCATCAAGTGTTTCAAACCGAACAGTTACCGCCCCTACAGCAAATTGAGGGACGAGTAGCCGTGTTGTCGGGGTTGTCGGGAAATGTCTATTTTCATTGGATGGTAGATATTTTGCCACGGGTGGAATTGTTGCGTCAAAGTGGAATTGATTTCAACACAATTGATTGGTTTTTAGTGAATAGTCAACAAGCCTCTTTTCAACGAGAAACCTTAACTCGTTTGGGGATTCCGGAATTTAAAATCTTAGAAAGTGATCACTTTCCCCATATCCAAGCCCAACAGCTAATTGTTCCCTCATATCCTGGATATATGGGATGGTTACAACCTTGGGCTATTGATACGTTGCGGCGTTGGTTTTTGCCCAGGGGTGATAATCGGAATTATCCTGAACGCATTTATATTAGTCGAGGAGATGCCCGCTATCGTCGGATTTTGAATGAAAACGAAGTGATTGAATTGTTGCATCCCTGGGGGTTTGTTGTGGTGCAACTGGAGTCGATGTCCTTTTCCCAACAAGTGGCTCTGTTTTCTCAAGCTAAAGTGATTATGGGAGCCCATGGAAGCGGTTTAACCAATATTATGTTTTGCCAACCGGGAACCCAAGTCATTGAATGGGTGTCTCCCCACTATAATCGCCATTATTATTGGGTGATTAGTCAATATTTGGGATTAGAACATTATTCTCTAACGGGAGAGGGCTTTTCTTGCTATCCCCTGCGGGAGTTAATGTATCAAAATTCCTTGACGGAGGATATTTGGGTAAATCTCGTTTCTTTAAAACGGTTATTAGAAATGTTATTTGTAGAAAGAAAACAGGTTTAGGGCTGTGGGACAAGGAGTAGAGTGCATCTAACACTCAGAAGTTAACAGTCAATATCAAAAACTTGATATCAAAAACCCAAAACCCAGTAGAATTAGCTTTGGGAAGATCCCGATTGAGTGTCTGAACTGAAACCAACTATGTTACCTAACGAAATTCGCGCCCGCAGTGTACAGTTTCTCCATCAACAAGCAGAAATCTATTTTAATCAAGGACAATTCGAGGATGCGATGAAGGCTTGCAACCAGTTGTTGCAGATTCAGTCTGATTATGCACCCGGTTGTAAACTGATGGCGGATATCTTACTCCGACAAGGGAAACTGCAAGAGGCGCAGCAATGGTATACCCGGACGTTACAAGTTCAACCTAATTGGGCCGAAGTTCATGCTAATTTGGGCAGTCTGTACGCTAAAGCGCAACAATGGCAACAGGCAATTGCGTGTTATGAGAAAGCTGTCACCCTAAAACCGAATTTTGCAGGTGCTTATCGGAATTTAGCCAGAGTTTGGACACAACTCAACGAACCGAAAAAATCAGCACAAGCCCTATATCAAGCCTTGACCTTAGAACCCAATCAAGCAACGGCAGAAGAATATTTTAACCTCGGCCATCAGTTAGGGCAGCACGGTGATGTCAAAGCCGCAGAAGCTTGTTATCGGACAGCAATTCAACTCAATCCTAATTTAACCGCAGCCCATCAAAGTTTGGGAACCCTTCTTCAAGGGCAAGGTAAAGCTCAGGAAGCCACACAAATCTATCGCCAAGCCATTGAGTTAAATACTCCTCAAGCCCCCTCAGACACCTTAGCCGCAGCCACAGCCAGAACAACCGTGACAGTCGCTTCACCTCAAGATACCTTAGCGGGAGCGATGCAACAACCCATGGTGAAAAATGGGACAACACCTGTAAGCAATCATCCTAGTAATCCTCAAACCTATTTAAAGCAAGCTCAAGCTTATTGTGCCTTAAAAGAATGGGATCAAGCGATCGCAGCTTGTCAAAAAGCGTTACGATTAAAACCCGATTTAGCGGAAGCGTATAAAATTCAAGGCAATGCCCTGCAAATTTTAGGGGAAATGTCGGCGGCGGTTCGCTGTTATTCCAAGGCCTTAGAAATTCAACCCCAATATCCTGAAGTTTATGCGAATTTAGGCAGTTTATATGCTCAAGAAGAACGGTTAGAAAAAGCAGCTTCTTATTATCAACAAGCGGTTAATTTAAAACCCGATTTTGCTGGGGTTTATCGCAATTTTGCCAAGGTTTTAACCCAGATGGGGCAGTTAGAACAAGCCTCACAATGCTTGGAAAAAGCCTACAGTTTAGAACCAGAAAAAGCCACACCCGAAGAACATTTTAATTTAGGAAATACCCGCTTTAAACAAGGTCGATTAGACGAAGCGATCGCCGCTTATCAACAAGCCTTGAAATTAAATCCTCAGTTAGCGGGAGCCTATTATCAGTTAGGTCAATTATATTCTACAAAAGCAGAACTAGATGCAGCGATTCAGGCTTACCAAAAAGCCTTAGAATTAGAACCATCCCGCTTAGAATTTTATTATGGGTTTGCGGATTTCTTCAGCCGTCAAGAATGTTGGGATGACGCCATCAGAGTTTATAACCAAATTTTAGGATTAGATGCTAATCAAGCCGTTGCTTATTATAAAGTCGGGGAGATTTTTAATCGTCAGTGGCGGTTAGAGGAAGCCGTTAACCTGTATCAGAAATCCATTGCTTTAAATCCTAAATTAGTATCTTCCTATTATGGATTAGGAAAAGTTTTAGTTAAACAAGAAAATTGGCAAGATGCTGTTCAAGTGTTGCGCCAAGGAATACAAATGAATCCCAGTGGAGATGCAGAAGCTTATAAAGGTTTCGGAGATGCACTTGCCAAAATTGGGGAACGAGAAGAGGCAATTAAAGCTTATCAAAAATCTGCTGAACTTGATAGTAATAATGCCGAAGTTTATCAAAAATTAGGGGATTTACTGCGAGATCAGGAACGATTTGAAGAAGCCATTATTGCTTATAATCGTTCTATTGAAATTGATCCAACTGTGTTTTGGACACAAAACAATTTAGCCGATATTTTCTTTAAACAAGAACGGTGGGAAGATGCAATTGCAGCTTATCAAAATGCGATCGCTTTAGATTCTAGCTATTCGTGGTCATACAATAGTTTAGCCGATGCCTTAGTTAAATTAGAATGCTGCGAAGAGGCAATTCCTGCTTATGAACAAGCCATTAAACTCAATCCTCAGTTTCCTTGGTCTTACTATAATTTAGGGGAAGTTTTAACTCAATTAGAACAGTGGGAAGAAGCAGTTGTAGCTTATCGAGGCGCAATCAAAGTTCAGTCTGATTTACCCAATATTCAGGAAAAACTCGCCGATGCGTTGAGAAATCGAGCTAAATTAGATTTACAGGAATCCTTGGGATATTATTATCAAGTGATTCAAGAAAACCCTGATCACGTTGCTGCTTATCATAAAGCCATTGAGATTAAACCCGATGATCCTCAATTGTATATTCAATTAGCAAATACCTTAGTCAATCATGATCATTTGGATGGGGCTATTGTCTTCTATCAAATGGCATTGCAATTAGAGCCAGAACATCCCGAAGTCTTACAAAAATTAGAGGGAATTGTCGAAAAAAAAAAGCTAGGTTAAATCCTTACTTTTCTTCCTCTCAAACTCAATCTGAATATGAACAACTCTATCAGGCGTGGTTGAAATATAATTCAATTCGTAGTGAGGCGTTCACGCCTCATAGCCCTGAAGGGCTTACTACAAGTAGTGAGGCGTTCACGCCTTATAGCCCTGAAGGGCTTACTACAAGTAGTGAGGCGTTCACGCCTCATAGCCATAGCCCTGAAGGGCTTACTACGAAAGATTTCAAATATCAACCCCTGATTAGTATTATCATGCCTGTTTATAATACCCCGGAAATATTTCTACGGGAAGCCATTCAATCGGTATTAGATCAGGTTTATTCTAATTGGGAATTGTGTATTGCAGATGACGCTTCGACGGCTTCCCATGTCAAACCGATATTAGAAGAATATCAACAGCAAGATAGCAGAATTAAAGTCATTTTTAGAACTGAAAATGGTCATATTTCAGCAACTTCTAATTCAGCCTTAGAGTTAGCAACGGGAGAATTTATCGGGTTATTAGATCATGATGATGTTCTCACTCCCGATGCGTTGTATGAGGTGGTTTCCTTACTGAATCAGCATCCTGAAGCGGATATGATTTATTCCGATGAAGATAAACTGAATGAAAAAGGAGCATTAACAGGACATTTCTTTAAACCAGATTGGTGTCCTGATTCGTTTTTATCTCGAATGTATACCTGTCATTTCGGAGTTTATAGATGGCAAATTATTAATGAAATTGGAGGATTTAGAATCGGATATGAAGGCAGTCAAGATTATGATTTAGTTCTGCGATTTACTGAAAAAACAGATAAGATTTTTCATATTCCTAAAATCCTTTATCATTGGCGAATTCATAGCAGTTCTGCTGCTGGAGGAACAGCCGCGAAACCCTATGCTTATGAAGCAGCAAAACGAGCATTACAAGATGCAATTGACCGCAGAGGAGAACCCGGAATTGTTAAGGATGTTCCGATTTATTTAGGACATTATCAAATCCGCTATAAAATTTTAGATTACAAGCGGGTGAGTATTATTATTCCCACAAGAGATTTAGGAGAAATCTTAAATCGTTGTTTGGAATCTATCTTTACTCTTAGCATTTATCCTGATTATGAAGTGATTGTCATTGATAATGGAAGTACCGAATCAGAAACCCAAGAAATTTTAAAAAAATGGCAACAAAAAGAACCGACTCGGTTTAAATTTTATCGGTTAGATATTCCCTTTAATTTCTCTAAAATTAATAACGATGCTGTACGTCAAGCAACTGGGGATTATTTGCTATTCTTAAATAATGATACTGAAGTGATTCATCCTGATTGGATTGATGCCATGGTTGAACAAGCCCAACGTCCTTCAATTGGTGCTGTTGGCGCGTTATTGCGTTATCCTGATAAAATTGTTCAACACGCTGGTGTTGTGGTGGGAATTGGTCATTTTGCAGCCCATAGTCACCGCATGGCACTTGAAACAGACCCCGGATATTATGGTCAAGTTATTTCTATCAGTAATTATTCAGCAGTTACCGCAGCTTGTTTGATGTGTCGGCGAGAGGTATTTGAACAAGTGGGGGGGTTTGATGAACAGTTAGCCGTTGCTTATAATGATGTAGACTTTTGCTTAAAACTGGTTGAACAAGGCTATCGGAATATTTATCTTCCTCACGTTGTTTTATATCATTATGAATCCAAGAGCCGAGGTTATGATACAACACCGGATAAATTACAGCGATTTATGCAGGAAGTTACTATAATGCGACAAAGATGGCAACGTTATGTTGACCATGATCCCTGCTATAATCCTAATTTAACGTTATCAAGTTCTAATTATGGATTAAGGCAATTTGCTGAGGTAGAAATTAGCGATGTGTCTCTAAAATTTGATGACCAAGTGTTAGACAATTGTTCAATCGATGAACCCGAAATTAAAATTTATACGGGAATTAGTCAAATTCGGTTTAAAGGATGGGTACTTGGACAACAGGAGAAAGTAACGGCTGTTCAAATTATTGGGAATCACGGTCAAGTGATTAAGGAAATTCCCGCTAATTTTTACCGTCCTGATGTTGCTACTCTACATCCTGAAAACCTCCATTCGGAATTTTGTGGTTTTTGTGAAACCCTTGAACTTATAAATCTATCTAACCAGACGGAATTGTTATTTCAAGCTGTTCTAAACGATGGAACTTATGCTAAATTTGGACAAGTGAAGCTAAAAATCAACCCTTAAATGTAGGGTGCGTAAGCGAAAGCGCACGCGCCAAAACAGCTTTAACAGATCATCTAATAAATTAGTTAATTCACATTAGGAATATTAAGGAAATATCAACAATGTTATCTAAATCCAGCAACTTCAAAACGGCTACCCATTTGCTAGAAGAAGCGAATCAATTGAAACAATCCGGTCAGTTACAAGCTGCCATTATTGCTTATCGTCAGGCTGCACAATTAAACCCTAAATTTCATTGGATTTATCATAATTTAGGGGAAGCGTTAGCAGAAAATAATCAACTATTAGAAGCAATACAAGCGTTTCAGCGTGCGATTGAATTAAATCCTGATTCACCTTGGTCACAATACCAATTAGCAGAAGTTTTATTAAAATTGGGTAATTTACCCCAGGCAATTAATGCGTTAAATGTGGCAATTACCATTAATCCCAATGTGACCGAATTTTACAACAGTTTAGGGAAAGCCTTATTTAAACAAGGTGAATTAGAACAAGCCATTACGTCCTATCAAAAAGCTCTTAAACTTAACTCAGAAGATGCCATTGCTTATCAATATTTAGGAGAAACCTTAGCTCAACAGGGTCAACTGGATGAAGCAATAGATTCTTGTCGAAAAGCGATTGATCTCAATCCTAGTTTAGGAAATGCTTATCAAACATTAGGAACAGCATTAGTCAAAAAAGGATTATTTGAAGAAGCATTAAATATTTTATTAGAAGCTATAGAATTTAATCCTAAGTCGCCTGAAATTTATCATGCTTTGGGAGATGTATCCGCTCATTTCCAACAATGGAATAAAGCCATTGACTATTATTCTCAAGCGATTCAGCTTAAACCCAATGTAGCTATCTTTCATCACAATTTAGGGAACGTTTACGCTCAACTCTATCAATGGGAAGATGCGATCGCTGCTTATTCTCAAGCCATCGCCCTCAATCCTGAGTCAGCCGATTGTCATCAAAGTTTTGCAGAGGTTTTAGCTAAATTAGAACGTTGGGATGCTGCGATTTCTTCCTATTCCAAAGCCTTAGAATTAAATCCTGATTTAACCAATATTTATCCGCGTTTAGCAGAAGCATTAAAACAGCGAGGAACCCCCGCCGATTTAGAAAAAGCAAATCAATATTATCAAAAAGCTATTGAATTTAATGCTGATGATCTGGACGCTTATGAAATGCTGCTAAAAACTCAACCCAATAATTTAGAATTGTGTTGGAAATATGCCAATTTGTTATGGAGTAAAAATCAGCGTGAACAAGCTTTGATTTATTATAAAAAAGTCAAAGAAGCTAACCCCCAAGATTTTGAAATGTTAGTAAAATTAGGGGAAGCTTTTGTAAGGATGAGTCAATTTGATGACGCGATCACCACTTACAAAAAAGCATTAGAAATTAACCCTAACTCAGCCGATGTTTACCACCGCTTAGGGGAACCATTAGAAAAAAATGGTCAACTGGAAGAAGCTGCTAAAACTTATCAAAAAGCTATTGAATTAAACCCTCACTTTTTTGGTTCCTACCATAATTTAGGGGATATTTTGCAACGTCAAAAGGAATTTGAACAAGCTGTTTTAGCTTATCAAGAAGCCATTAAATTAAATCCTGGTTTCCATTGGTCTTATCATAATTTAGCGGATACATTAGAAAAACAAGGTAATGCAGAAGAAGCGATCGCAACTTACCGCAAATGCTTAGAAATAAACCCTAATTTTGGTTGGTCACATTGTAACTTAGCAACAGCACTCGCCAAACAAGGGAAAATAGAAGATGCACTCCATCATTATCGACGAGCAGCCGAACTAGATCCCGCATTAGGAATTGATTTGAATGGGTTAAAAGATGCACTGTTAGACCGGATTTTAGTAGAAGATTATATGTATAAACTCTGGCGAGACAAGAATTTTCCCAGAGCAGCAGATTTAATAAAAATGGCAGAAACCATTGAATTATTCCGGTATAAACCCGTATTTAGCGTGATTATGCCTGTTTATAATACCCCGGAAGAATTTCTGCGAGAAGCGATAGAATCGGTAATCAATCAAATTTATCCTTACTGGGAATTTTGTATTGCGGATGATGCGTCTCCCTCTCCTCATGTTAAAGCAATTTTAGAAGAATATAAAGCCAAAGATTCTCGAATTAAAGTGAGTTACAGAACTGAAAATGGTCATATTTCAGCAACGTCTAACTCCGCCCTAGAATTAGCAACGGGAGAATTTATTACGTTACTGGATCATGATGATATCATTACTCCCGATGGGTTGTATGAAGTGGCTTTATTATTAAATCGGAATCCTAATTTAGACATGATTTATTCTGATGAGGATAAAATTAGTCCCAATGGTAACTTAATTAATCCTTACTTCAAACCGGAATGGTGTCCAGAATCCTTTTTATCGCGGATGTATACCTGTCATTTAGGAACCTATCGACGGTCGATTATTGAAGAAATTGGAGGATTTAGAATTGGATATGAAGGCGCACAGGATTATGATTTAGTCTTAAGATTTACCGAAAAAACCCAAAAAATTGCTCATATTCCTAAAGTTTTATATCACTGGCGAATGCACTCCGGCTCAACGGCAGGGGGAAGTGAAGCGAAACCTTATGCTTATGAAGCGTCTAAAAAAGCGATTCAAGATGCCTTAGATAGACGGGGAGAACACGGAATAGTATCCGGGGTTCCTGGGTTCTTAGGACATCATTTAGTTCGTTATGAAATTATCAATTATAAGAAAGTTAGTATTATTATTCCAACGCGAGATTTAGGGGACGTATTAGACCGTTGTTTGGAGTCCGTTTTTACTCAAACAACCTATCCTAATTATGAAGTAATTGTCATTGATAATGGCAGTGTTCAGGATGATACGTTTAAAGTATTTTCTAAGTGGAGTTCTCAGGAACCATCCCGGTTTAAATGTTATCGCTTAGATATTCCCTTCAACTTCTCAAAAATTAATAATTATGGCGTTAGTCAAGCCACAGGGGATTATTTGTTATTCTTAAATAATGATACAGAAGTGATTAATCCCGACTGGATGAATGCAATGGTTGAGCAAGTCCAACGGCCTCAAATTGGTGCAGTGGGAGCATTATTATTATTCCCTGATAATACCATTCAACACGCCGGCGTTGTAATGGGATTAGGGGGTGTTGCAGGTCATGGATATTATGCCATGTCTTCTGATATCCCCGGATATTTTGGCAATGTTGTTGGGTTTAATAATGTTTCTGCGGTTACAGGTGCTTGCTTAATGTGTCGGCGAGAAGTCTTTGAACAAGTCGGAGGGTTTGATGAACAGTTGACGGTTGCTTATAATGATGTAGACTTGTGTTTAAAAATGTTAGATCAAGGCTATCGCAATTTGTATTTACCTCACGTTACCCTTTATCATCATGAATCCAAAAGTCGGGGTTATGAAGATACACCGGAAAAGAAAGAACGTCTAAAGCGAGAATCGAATATTATTGAAGGACGTTGGAAAAAGTATATTGATAATGATCCTTGTTATAGTCCTCACTTGACAAGAGTTTGTCAAAACTTTAGTATTAAAGTTCAGGATAATTAGATAAAATATTGTATAGGGGGAACTCTTTAAAATAAAATCCTCCGAAATATATTTTTTTGATTTCCTAAATTTCACTTTATTATCTTCTTAGTTAAAGGTCTTTTCATGAACATTCTTGATCAGTATATTAAATCTGCACCTAGTGCCCAAAATTGCTTAGATATTTTTAGAGGTGAATGGGCATCTAGGTTCCCAGGAAAATTTTCTTCTCTACAAGCGGGACAAACTCCTCTTTTTGAAGATACTCGAATTACTTGGGCAGTTGAGCAGTTTGGAAAAATTCAAGATCAGAATGTTCTTGAACTGGGCCCACTAGAAGGCGGGCATACTTATATGTTAGAACAGTTCGGTGCAGCTTCTATTACGTCTGTAGAAGCTAATACTCGTGCTTATCTTAAATGTCTAATTACTAAGGAAATTTTGAGTTTAAAAAAAGCTAACTTTATCTGTGGAGATTGTATAGAATATCTTAAAAAAAATCAACGTTTATTTGATATTTGTTTGGCTAGTGGTATTCTCTATCACATGATTAATCCAGTAGAATTGATTGGGTTAATTGCAAAGGCCAGCTATAAAGTTTTTATTTGGACTCATTATTATGATAAAAATATTATTAATAGCCAGCCTAATTTATCTGTTAAATTTACAGATCAGTTTACCCATGAATATCAAGGGTTTTCTCATAGCCTTTATCGTCAAGAATACACGAGAGCTTTAGATTATGCAGGATTTTGTGGTGGAAGTCTGCCCCATAGTCATTGGATGCAGCGTGAAGATATCTTATCGTCCTTAAGATATTTTGGTTTTAAAGATATTAGAATTAATTTTGAAGAACTTAATCATCCTAATGGCCCTTGCATGGCTATTGTTGCGATTCGATAATTTGTACTAATAAAAGCCTCAAACGCTTTCCAACTTATCCTGTATTTGGTGGTGTTGTCATCCTTACTAAAAAAGTTAGAGATGTAAATTATGACAAGTTTTTATGGGATGTAATATTAGATTATAAAAAAACCGTCTGAGCTTAATGTAAACTAGAGACGGTTTTAATCAATCTTCTGAATCTATTAAACTAGAGCAGATTGATCAGCTTTAGATTGTTGGTGCTGATTAAGTTGCCAATGAGCTTCTTCTAATTCTGCTAAAACTTCATCAAATTGAGCTTGTGCTCGCTCTAATTCTTCTCGAATCTGATTCAACTCAGATTGAGCTTGGTTCAACTGGTCTTGGGTTCGCTTTAACTGAGTCTGACTGTTTTCTAATTCTTGTTGGAATAGAACCGAAGACTCGGAATTTAATTCTTGCGTTTGCTTTAGATTATTTTGCCAAAGTTCTAATTCAGTTTGCTTTTTATATAACTCTGTTTTTAAGCGCCATTGCTCTTGCAAAATCTGAGCAATTGGAGATTGGGAGATTACAGACTCAACAGCTTTTTTTAACTCAGGGACAAAACGTTGAATTGTCAAATCTTCTATGTTGTTTTGATCAGCAGCTTCAAACATCCAATTTCGAGGTTGCTCAGTGTCAGAACGTCCTCTAAACATTTTTTCTTTGTATTCTTGCAAAGATTTAATGATGTAATGGTTGATTACTAACTGCTTCGCTGAATGAGAGGGAGAAAACGGCCCGCTCATCGGTTCCTTATTTTCTGTTACCGCTAGTTGGTTATTTACATAGATAAAACAGTGAGGATCTTGAACTTTTAAAGTTTTTTCAGGTTGCACAATTGATTTCACATGGAAATTAACAGTTAACCCATCCTCTCCCCTTCGAGTAAAGTTTTCTACCTGTAAACCTTCGGGTTTAATCTTGTGACCGGAAGAACCAAAAATTAACCAGTTCACTGTTACCCCTGGATAGTCTTGAAAATCTTCTAAGATAGCTTTAATGTCATTCTTTTCTGTAGGAACTAAAAATTCATCCAGATCAATAAAAGCGATCCATTGCGATTCTGTTTTATACTTATCTAAACAATCTTGATAAGCTGGAATTTGCCCAGGACGAATTAGCCACTCATGCCAAATTACTTCTCCTGATTGAATATAAGGTTTAACCAACTCAATAACATGATCGCTGCTGCCGTTGTCATAGAGGTAAAATCTTTCCACACCCACTAATTTATGAAACTCTAACCATTCTATTAAGTATGGAGCTTCATCTTTGAGAATTGCACAAACACTTAGAGTGCATTTTTTTCTACTAATAATTTGATCGGGATTATCTCTTAATAAAGGTTCACTATTCCAGGGGTCATAAGGAATTAACTTTTTATATTTAAGATGAGGACGGAAGAAAAACTTACAGCGTTCATTGAGCATGGAAGCTGCAAAGGAAAAGGTACTATTGGAAATCGCTAAAATGTCACATTGACTTAAAATGTAAAATTCAGGATAAAAAGGTGCTAGGGGTAATTCTACTCCTAAATCTTGAATCGTAACGGGATTATAGTCAACAAAATCACCGACTACATTTTCAATTTCATCACTTGCAATAAACAGTACAGGTTGTTCTAAAGTTTCCCATAAACCCTTTAACCATTCTCGGTACCATTCACTAGGAGCAATACGAAGATAGGGGACATGATGGCAAGCCCAGCTATAATCTCCTCTTCTTAAGTGTAAACCAACAATCGTTTTCCCTTTGGCTCGAAGTCGATTCATGGCTTCTTCCATTTTCTCTGTAATACTGGAAACAGGATGAAACCAAGATCGAAACCAATTCTGATATTTGGAATAATATTGAGTGTGCAGTTGAAAATACCCACGAACATCTACATTTTTCAAGGGAGTTGGTGAGTTCAAAATAAGCATTTCTGAACCTTCAAAAGACTGTTCGTGTTCCACTGCATCTGGAAGTTGCCGCGATATCTGAGATTCTTGATGGCCAAAGAGATAATGACCTACCCATCGAGGAATCTCAAGATGTAAGTCATGGGTTTGAGCATAGATTTTCAGAAAAGCGTAATCAAAGATCTGATTGCCAAATCTCGCTATCTCAAAAGCGGACATGGTAATGACAGGTTTCTTCACATAGAAAGCATCACCCCAATCTGGATGATGAGTTACTGTCTTCACTCGATTAAAACCATAATAATCTAAAAATTCATCTAAATCATCTATCAAGGCAGAACCTTCATAAAGCTGTTTATAATTCACTTCTGTATTAATAGCTTCTATATAAGTGAGCCAGTGAGTTGCACCTTGTAAAGCTAACAGTTCCGCACCTTGAATATCAATATTAAGAATATTAAAATCCGAAGGATTTAATCCTAATTCTTGTAATAAGGTATCTAGGGTTTTAGCCTCTACTGTAACCTGATGAGTTTCTACAATATCTGGATAGATATTTTGATGATGCTTTAAGGGTAAAATTGAGCTACTTTGATCGAATGAAGTAACGCGAAGATTAATCATGCCATTTTGATTGCTAATAGCGCAATTTACAGCTTGCACATTAGGATAGGCAGCAACATTAGCTTGCAAGCGTTCAAATACGGCAGGATTAGCTTCGATAAACAAAACCTTTTGTACTCCCATTGCTTGATAAGAGCTAATTTCTGTTCCTTCATGAGCTCCAACATGAACGACTCCGCGTGGAGTAATAGAATATTGGTGACAAAGTTGCTTCAAATCAAGCATTTGGGCAGCTTGACCTAATAGATTAGCTTGAAACCGTTCGTTAACGGCGAGGAAGTTGCTACCTTCATAGTTTTCATATTCAGGTTTAAAGTTTGGCAGATAATGCAGACGATCAGGTAAGATTTTAAAAATTGAGTATCTAAAACTTTGTAAATAGCTGAAAACTTCTTTTAAAGTTGTTTTTGCATCTAAATAAGTGCCTCCATATTCAAATTGAAGGTAATCTATTTTACCTTTACTTAAATATATTTCTGCTCCTCGCAATACTTCAAGTTCATGTCCGCTTACATCAATTTTGATAAAATTGATTCTCTTAATTTGTTGTTGATAACAGTAATTATCAATTGTGTTTCTCAAGATTTTAATCTCTTGCGGATACTGAAGAATTCCTATATTTTCTACAGATATTCTACGATGAAATGTACTTAAAGCGGGATGATTTAGATAATGGTAAAAGGTTTGTATCCCCGGTTGGCTAGATATCGCAAAACTATTCGGTATTATTCGGCTATTTTTGAATTTACTTGCTAAATTTTTGATTAAAGTATTATAATTGTTAGGCAAAGCCTCAAAAAGATGAATTTCAGGATCGGTAGAGTTCCTTAAAACTTCTTGAGTCCAATGCCCTAAATTAGCCCCAAGATCAAAAACGATAGAACCGGGCTGAATAAATTTTTGAATAACTTGGCTTTCACCACTTTGTTGAAAACTAAAATCAACTTCTTCTACTTCGTCTGCTACTGGTGTTTGTTCTTCTATTAGATTCTGTTCAGGTTGGTTTTCAAATGAGATTGGATAAAAAAGCCTTTTAGGATTTCTCATATATTGTTCCCAGGCTTTTGTATTTCCATTTTGGCAATACTCTGCTAAGACAGTTCTAGCATATTCTGGAACAGAAATAATAGCATCTTCTATAACCACAATATATGGGCTTTGCAAGGAAAGTAACTCTTGAACAATTGTATGAATAGCTGGCCATCTATCTATACCATGAGGGTGGGGTGGTGGAGATAGAAATAACCTAGCATCATCAATAAAAATAAAGTGTTCCCACTGAGAATTCTTAATAATCTTTAGCTCTTCTAATAAGGGACACGGATCTTCTTGACCCGCCGTGATTCCCTCTGACCAATGAGCATCTAACCAAAAAAGACTAGAGCCATTAAGTTGCGGTACTATTGATTTTAAATGTTCTTTGGTATGACCATAACAAAAATTTATATTAGCAATATGTCCATAATTCCTTACAGTGGATTCATAAAGGTGTTGAGATAACTCAATAGTAAATACATTGTTAAAGATTTCAGAAGCCCAAACAGCCGTTGTTCCTTGAAATGTACCTGTTTCAATAAAGGTTTTGATCTGATACTCTTTTTGCAAAAGAGCCATGATATTTTGGCAATTTCCTAAACCCATTTTTTTGATATTCCTCACGAGTGTGTATTGGTTCCAGATGCGATTATACTAGATGAAGAAAAACTTACAACCTAGTAATTATTTTATTACAAAATAACGTTAACGACCTGTTTGATGGATTAAACGTGAATCTTAGTCAGTTATTGCTCATTAAGATGCTTTTAAGCTGGATGGGGTTCCTAGATTAACACAGAACAGGTATAGTAAAAAAAGGTTTTCACCTGCATTAGTAACAAGCCTAGCCAAAGCGCGTGGCAAAAATAGCTCTTAGATACTACAAGTTCAGTAGATCATATCACAGCTAATTCCTGTTACTGCTCAAGTCTGCTAACCTTTAACAGATGTCCATTTTAGACTAAAACAGTAAAATATTATGAATAGTTTTTTACAGCCTAGTCAACAAACATTTATAAGTCATTTTGACCAAGCCAATAAATACAAACAACTTAACCAACTCGATCAAGCTATTACAGCATACACTCAAGCCATCACCGAAAAACCCAACTTTTCCTGGTATCACCACAATTTAGGGGAAACCCTGGCTCAACTGGGTCAGCTTGAGGAGGCGATCGCAAGTTACCAAAAAGCCTGCGAACTCAATCCTAACTCGGCTTGGTCTTACTATAACCTGGGAGAGATCCTAGAGCAACAGGGGAGAATCCCCGAAGCAACGGATGCCTATCGCCGTGCTGTGGAACTCAATCCTGATTTTTATGAGTTTCAGCAAAGCCTGGGAAAATTGCTCTGCCAACAAGGACATTTTTCAGAAGCCATCAGTTCCCTACAAACCGCACTTGAACTGGAACCCGATGCAACCTCCTGTTATCACTATTTATGGGATGCCTTTGCTCGTCAAGGACGGGGAAGCGAAGGCATTGCTTATTTGCGGAAAGCCGTTGAAGTCAGTCCCAACAACTGGGAACTTTATCAACAGTTGGGAGAAGCGTTAGAAGCTCTAAACCAAATTGAGGAAGCCCTTGAGTCTTATCAACAGGTGATTAAACTAAACCCCAAATCATCCTGGACTCATTATAAGTTAGGCTTGATTACCAGAAATCAAGGCAAAATGCAAGAGGCGATTACCGATTTCCGTAAAGCCACAGAAATTGACCCTCAATTCGCCATTTATTATCACTTTCTCGGACATACTTTATCCCTAACCCACCAATGGGAAGAGGCAATTACCTCCTATCATAATGCATTGGAACTGGCACCTGATGCGGCGATTATTTACCAACATTTGGGGGATGCTTTAGCGACGATACAACGGTGGCCACAGGCGGTTACTGCCTATCACCATTCCGTTGAACTTGATCCAAATTCCTTGGAAGCTCAAGATCATTTAGGGTTTGCCCTGGCTCAACTGCAACGTTGGGATGAAGCGGTTGCTGCTTACCGTCGCGCCTTAAATATCAGCGAATCTGATGTTGTTTATCAACATTTGGGGGAAGCGTTGCAAAATCGCTCTCCCTTACAACCTCTTCCCCAAGCTGCTAAAGCGGACTTAGAAGCAGCAGCCCAATGTTATCGCCGAGTCCTTGAATTAAATCCGAACTGGGTATCTACCTACCAGCTATTGGGCGATGTTTTAACTCAACTGGGGGAAACAAAAGAAGCTGAACTTTGTTACCATCGTGTCCAGAAGCCCTAAAACCTGGACTTCAGCCTTAACGTTCCGCCTGGGTAGAGACGTTTCGTCAGCACCCCGCTCTAAAGAGACGGGGCTTCATGCCTCCTCTTTGGATAGCTGACCAGCTATAGTCTTAATTGACTACGTTATCGGCAAGTGTTCAAGAACCCACCAATAGATGCGTAGCTAGTCTGTTGCTCTGGAACTTAAAAGTTAAACAGTTTTACGAGGGGTAAAATAGTGCTTTTGAGATAGTTACCGACCGATAACATTGGCGAAGCTAACATTACCCTAGCAATAGGAGTGGGAGAAATCCCAAAAAAACCGGGAATCGGCAAATAAAACAATTTTTGTCGGTTCCCAATCCAATATTCACGGGGAATAAATTCCCCTGAGTCGTGTTTCCTCTCAGGTCTGAAGACGCTGAGTTTCCACACTCCCATCCTACTTTTATGAAACGTCTCTACGGGAGCAGTCTTAGCTTAATTTAAGTTATGATTTTCTGCCCCACTCAGAGCTATTGGTTCAGATTCAGGCTGTTCTGGAGTGGCTGGATAACTTTTAATGAAAGGTAATGGCATTGTTTTTTTGACCATCATTTGGCGCATTAACTGTTGCCATTCCTCAGAATGGGTTAAGCTTTGGGAATCTAGTTCAAAGCCTTGGGCTAAGGATAATTTAGAAAAGGTTTCTAACCAAGTCAAAATTGTTTCACTTGGAGAGGTTTTAGTTAATTTCAACGCTTGCTGAAGATGCTGTTTCATTAAAGGTAATTTACCATTTCGGTAAGCATTCCAAGCATCCCAAATTAATAAGTTGTAGTTAATTTCGCTTTCTGGTTTGGGATCTTCAGCCATTGTTTGCTCTAAGCGTTGCCGTTCCTGCATTTGTTCTAATTGAGCTTGGGATTGAGCTAATTCAACTTGGAGTTCGTGCAGTTGAGCTTGCGATCGCTTCAAGTCGGTTTGCAGTTGATGAATTTGAGCTTGTTTTTGTTTTAAGTCTCGTTTAGTTTGCTCGTATTGTGACTGAGTTTGAGTCAATTCCGTTTGCACTATTTCTAATTGAGATACCGATTGTTCTAATTGAGAATGGTATAAATCTAACTCTCCTTGCACTTGATACAGTTGGGAATTTGAGCGTTTTAAATCCCGTTTTAGTTGTTTAACTTGATTAGTTGCCTGTTGCAAAGCTGCTTGTTCTTGGTGCAGTTGAGTTGTTTTTTCTTCTAGTTCTTTTACGGTTTGATACAGTTGAATTTGAAAGCGTTCTTCTCGCTTTTGGGTTTGTTGTAACTGCATCATTAATTGACTCAATAAAGCTTCAGCTTCATAAATTTTAGCTTCCGATTCCCCAAGTTGAGTTTTATACCGTGTTAAATCGTCCTGAACTTGAGGCCAGTTTAGTTCATAATATTCTAATTCTTCCTGAGTTTGATGTAATTGGGATTGATACCGCATTACATCAAATTGAGCTTGACTCAGTTGAGTTTTAGCGGTTTCTAATTCAGTCCGAGTTTGGTTGAGTTGAGTATGAGATTGTTGTAAAACAGACTCGGTTCGTTGTAACTGGGTTTGAGATTTTTCTAAAACCGTTTCGGTTTCTGTTAGTTGAGCTTGAGATTTTTGGAAAGCTGTTTCGGTTTCTGTTAGTTGAGCTTGAGATTTTTCTAAAACCGTTTCGGTTTCATGTAATTGCAATTGAGATTGATCTAATAAATTTTCTGCCGTTTTTAATTGAGTTTTTGTTTGCTCTAACTCAGTTTTAATTAATTGAGCTTCTTGGACTTCAGCTTGTTGGTCTTGCAATTGAGCTTTTAAGGATTTATTTTCCTGTTCTAATCGACGCCCATTCGCCCAATCTTGAAAAGCCCAAGAGCGATACAGAGATGGTTTTAATAAGTCTTGCCAAGAAAAGTCTGGTGTTTGTTCAGGATGCCATGCTCTCCCTTCAAGTTCCTGATACAATTCAATGGCTTCAGGAAAATAATAGTCAATTAAAGTCGGTTTCTGACTGTTTGAAGAAATCTCAGTTTTTAATAAAGAAGGATCGTAAGCAGTGGGTGCTGGATAACTTAACTCAACGTTAAACTTTTGATTAATAGTATCAATATAGGCAGTTTGGTTTTGAATAATTGTGTGTAGATTGGTTAGCAAACAACGATGTTGCTCTTGATTATAAAAATTCAGGATTTTTTGATTATAATGCTGCCAATATTTGATGGCTAATTCAGGTTGAGTTTGAAAGATTTCATCCTGTCGCCGATACAGGGAATCTGCCACTTCCCAAGGAGAACGATAAATTAATAAAAATTTTGCTTCGGGTAACAGTTTTGCCCAAAATTCTAAAAATAGAGTAGTTCTAGGTTCTTTCCATCCCCAAACAGAACTTAAAGCATTTTGTTCGATGAGTTCTTTAGCTCGGTCAACAAATTCTTCTTTAATTTCCAAATTGTCCTGTAATGTCCAACCTGCACTACTGGCTCCTTGTGAGTCAAGAATATTCATGTGAAGGTGATAAAAGTCAATATTCTCAAAATGACCTTTTATATTAACGTGATCTGCACCTAATAAATTTCGGCCTATATGAACCCCTGCGCTCTGAAGAATAGATGCGGTTAAGGAAGTTCCTGAACGGTGCATTCCGGTGATAATGAAAGCAGTTTGTTCTGGGTTTTGCTTTTGCATAGATTTCCAATAAATTAAAGGGTGAGAGTTGAGGATTAAGGTTTACCAAATTTCATGAATATTATCGAGAATCTCTAAAAAAGCTTGACGCTCTTTAACGAGATCATGTTCATGAGCGGTTTGTTTAGCATGGGTTAACATTTCCCAAATTTGAGTTTGAGAATATTGTAAGGCTTGTTGGATCGCCTTCAATAAACTTTCTATCGTATACTCAGGACGTAAACAATTTCTACCTGAATGACAAAAGGAACGATTGCCAATACAATCTGGACAAATCACCAGTGTTCCAACAGCCATTCCTTCTAAAGCCGGAAGGTAAAACCCTTCACCTTCTGTTTGGTTCGGAAGAAACAAGGTGATTTTGGCACGGTTTAGCTTTTGTAGATATTCGGTTCTGGGAAGTTGTGTCGTCAGGAGTTCCACGTTCTTCCCTATTTTTTCTAATTCTATCTTTAAGGTTTGTCCCAATTCCGGTTCTTTTAAAGCGGCAATTAAAATTTTATCCTCTTTTTGATGCCAATCTATTCCTTGAGGAATTAAGTTCAGATCCAAGCCACAAGGAATAACAAATATTTCTCCATTCACTTGATCAGTGGCTTCTAAATACGTTTTGATCTCTGTGCTGACACAAATCCGAATCGCTTTATACTTGAGAAAGGGATAACGGGGATTATCAGGATAAGCGTGTCGAACGTGCTGAATTAAATTAATAATCGGAATGGGAGAATTGTTTTTATAGCGTTCATTGAGCAACTGCCAATCTAACCCTTCCATAAAAATTATATCAGAATATTCTAACGGTTGCGATAATATCAATTTTCGCTCTAAATTTAACCAAGGATTACTAGCATCCCAACTGCTTTGAGGCGTAAAATAAATCAAGGGAGAATAGCGTTGGGAAAATTGGACATGATTAAAATAATCCCAAACTTTTAAATGTCCCCCTGTGAACCCTCCATAATCTCGGTAAAATAAAAATGACTGACGTGCAGGTAGAGGCAGAGTTGAGGGAGACTGCCAAGCGTTCATTTTGACTTCAATTTCTTGTAGCCAAGATTGCGATCGCTCTAACTGATATCTAATTTGTTGTAATTTGGAGGAATGAAATTGCATAAATTCCTGTACAATCCAAAACAGGTATTTTATTGTAATTCTTAACTTCCCTGAAGTCGCCCTCAACTCTTATTGAATCTTAAAATTAACCGAGAATACAGGCATGAGTGTTAGCTATTTTGAAACCGCCAATCAACAGTTACGGACAAGTCAGTTTGAACAGGCCATTCAAACCTATGAACAAGCGATACAGGAAAATCCGACATCCCCTTGGAGTTACTATAACTTAGGAGAAGCCCTCAACCAACAGGGAGATGTCCAAAAGGCGATCGCAGCTTACCAAAAAGCCATTGATCTCAACCCCAATTCCCCCTGGTTTTATGACCGCTTAGGCAGTGTGTTGACTCAGCAGGGTAATTATAGCGAAGCAATCACTTGTTTCCACAAAGCCCTCGACCAAGATCCGAGCTTTCATGAATTTTACACGAATTTAGGCGTTGCCTTAACCCAACAAGGCAATTTTACAGAAGCGGTTACTCAATTTCAGAAGGCGTTAGAGCTTAAACCCAACAACGGGGAAACCCACTATTATTTAGCACAAGCTTTTGCTCAACAACATCAATGGCAAGATGCTCTTTCTGCCTATCATCAAGCGTTACAAATTAATCCTTATTGGCCGGAGTGTTATTTGGGTTTAGGTGTGATTCAAGAACAACTACATCAAGCCGATGAAGCCGTGAGTAACTATCGTCGTGCTTGTCAACTGAATCCGAATTTAACCGAAGCTTATCAGCGCTTGCAAGATATTTTAAACAGTCAAGAACAATGGCAAGAACTCATTAATCTTTGTCGTCGCCGTTGTCACGTTAATTCTAACTCGGCGGAAGCTCATTATGATTTAGGCTCGGCATTAGTTCAACAGCAAGAATGGGAAGAAGCAACAGTTGTTTTGCATCGCGCTTGTGAATTGAATCCTAATTTTGCAGACGCTTATCAACAGTTAGGAAAAGCGTTAGCTGCACAAAATCAATGGCAAGAAGCCGTAACAATTTATCGTCGTTGTGTTGAACTGAATCCTGATTCTATTCAAAATCAACAAAGTTTAGCTCAAGCACTGGTTCAAGTTCATCATTTAGAAGAAGCGATTACCGTTTATCGTCAAGCTTGTGATTTAGGAACTGCCTCAGCCGAATTATATGAGCAATTAGCACAAGCTTTAGCCCAATTTTATCAATGGGAAGAAGGGATTTCTGCCTATCGTCAAGCCTTAGAACTGAATCCAGAAAATCAGAGCACTATTGAGTTTGGGTTACAACAACTTTTAGGCAAACAACGCCAATTTGAAGAAGCGATCGCTCAATATCGTCGTACCCAAGAGTTTATTCCTGATTCCTTTGAATCTTATCAAAATTTAGGACAATCTCTCCGACAACAAGGCAACATTGAAAATGCGTTAGTTGCTTTACGTCGCGCTTGTGTTCTTAACCCTGCATCTCCCATTGCTTATCATCTTTTAGGTCATACCTTTGCTATGTTGCAAAAGTGGGATGAAGCGATTAGTTGTTATCGTCGCGCTTGTGAGATTTATGACCAATCACCCGATATTCATTTACACTGGGCAGAGGCTTTAGAACAAAAAGAAAATTATCAAGATGCCCTTGCTTATTTCCAAAAAGCCATTAACCTCAGACCGGATTTTGATCTCGCTTATGAAGGGATTAGCCGTGTAATTTCAAAAAAAAAACAACGTTAATTTAGATCCCCTCTCCCGATATGGAGAGATGTTACAAAATAGTCCCAATAATCCTGAGATTTATCAGGAGTTGGGACAACAATTACATCGTCAAGGCTATTTGAAAGAAGCGATTGATTGTTATCAAAAAGGAATAGAACAACAAGGAGAACCGATTCATTTATGGTTTTATCGGAATTTGGGAGAAGCATTAATCAGTTATCAGTCATCAGTTATCAGTCATCATTGAAGGGGGACTCTGAGACAATTCTTTCCTTCTTCCTATTCCCACGAATTATTCATAAGAATATATTATTATTAATTTATGATTGTTTTGAAATTTAAAACAAAGAGACTCCAACCGGATTTTTTATTGAAAATAATTTTCAAATAGTTGACGAAATCATGGGGGTTGTGGTAAGCTTGAAAAAACACTACCCAAGGGGTTAGTCTGTCTATTTGTAAAAATGACGGCTAGAAGGCTATAACTTCGTTCAAGATTAAGCAAAATTTACAATATTCCGGCTCGATTCTCAATTCCCGATGCACGAGTTTTTGTAACGGAAGATTAAGACAAAATTCGAGACTTGACAAAAACATATTTTTATGCGTTAACCCTGAAAGGTTGGGTCTGGTGAAAATAGCGGTGATAACAATGAATGAATTTTGCCTTTTGGGGTTCATCAGAAATTAAACTGGCTAACCATTGGAAGGTTTGAGTATAAGCGAGACAGTCCAGAGGACGCATCCAAGGTTTAACGGTTGGACGGGAAAAATAGTTCTGGAGGAGTTGCTCAGACTCGGCTGCTATTAAATTAATCTTTTCAACCGTTAACGGTTTAGGCTCCAAACTGCAAATTGTCGGTTGTTCCAAACAAACCGCCGCTGCTCCTCTTGAAGATAAATTTAATAATAGATCAAGGATAGCAGCTTGTTCAGACAGTTGGGGATTAAAGCCACCATAACGCTGTACCCAACTGCGCCGAAATAAAATCGTGCTAGTGCGGATAAATTGCCACAGCGTCGGTAACATCCAGCCATGAACGCCGTGCAAGCCTTCTCGTCCTTGTAATACTGACCCAAAGGCAAGGAGGTTGATGTTGTGATCCCGAAAACTAGACGGGGTTTTCCAAGAACTGAAAACCATTTCTAAAGACCCTGCTTTCTGTTCAAAGCAAGCCACTTGTTGAGCGAGTTTGTTGGGTAAAAACACTTCTGGAGGATGCAAAAATGTGATAAATTCCCCTTCCGCAACTTCCAAACCCTGATTATAAGCGGCTACAATTCCTGAAGACGGTTGATGGATATAACGAATTAAGGGATATTCTCTGGTTAATAGCGATCGCATTTCCCCTATAGAATTATTATCATCAACAACAATAATTTCAAAGTCTGTAAAAGTTTGTTGGTAAACACTATCAATGGTGGCAGGTAGAGACGTGCCATGGCGCGTCTCTACACAGGTGGTGGGAATAATCACACTCACTTTAGGACTAAGGTTAGAAGAAAGGGGAGTCAGGTAAATTGTCGCATCAGCACTATTTCCCGCAAAATGATTTTGAAGAAAAACTTGATTGTGTTGCGCTTCGGTTCCTTGAAACGCTTCTAAACGATGTCCAGGTAGATGATGATAGTCATGATTTTGATGAATTGCAGTAATTATCTGGCTGGCATTAATCACCGGAATATTCTGTTTGAGTCCTTCCCCCACCATCCAGTTATCCCAACCTGCTCGTCCAATGGCAAATTCTGGCAGTTGGGAAAATAAAGGTTTAGGGAAAACGAAATAATCTAATGCACCAACACCACTGAAAGTTCCAGCTTGATGAAGGCGATCTCGTAAATTTCGTTCCCAATTAGGATTATTATAATCGATGGAATCAGTAATATCCAAATTCCAACGTCTTCCTAATATTAAAAATTGCGGGTATTGGCTGACAACTTGTTGAACCGTTGGTATGAAATCCCTCGTTAAAATAATATCCGAATTAACATAAGTCAAAATCGGGTAAGTGGCTTGTTGGGAAGCTTGGAAAAAAATACTATTTAATAGAGGCGTTCCTTGAGCATTAACGTTGATATCAGGAATATAACGTAAACCGAACTCTATGGCCGTTTCTTCAGTTCCCTGATCAGTTCCCAATAAGATAATCTCCGGTTGCGGTTGCAATTGTAACCAACTTTGAATAGCATTCCGTTGAATTATCCGAATCTGACCTCGAAACGGTTTAGGGACTGCAAAAATCGTGATTGTTAACGTGGGTTGAATATTAGGATAAATTGATAAAGGGGTAGCTGTCACAATTGCTCCTGATTAATCTTCAAGGGTTTCTGCAAGAACTTTTGCCAATAATTTAACCATTGCTGCATTATCAGATTTTGATTTTTTAGTAACAGTTATTTCTGGTTTTTGTTGAGCTTGAGTTAAGAGCATTTTAGTTTGTTCGAGTTCGGTTTGCAGTTTAGTGAGTTCTTCTTTCTGTTGATGGAACTGAGCAACATATTGTTCTAACTCAACCTGAACTTCATCGAGTTGAAATTGAGTTAACTCTAATTCTTCTCGAACTTCATGCAGTTCAGAACGGGACTGATCAGATTCTTTTCGGGTTTGTTCGAGTTGAGATTGAGATTGTTTGAGGTCGGTTTGAGATTGTTGGAGTTGAGTTTGTAATTGTTGGTGTTGAGACTGAGATTGTTGGAGTTGAGTTTGTAATTGTTGGTGTTGAGACTGAGATTGTTGGAGTTCCGTTTGTAATTGTTCGAGTTGAGACTGAGATTGTTTGAGGTCAGTTTGAGATTGTTGGAGTTCCGTTTGTAATTGTTCGAGTTCCGTTTGTAATTGTTCGAGTTGAGACTGAGATTGTTTGAGGTCAGTTTGTAATTGTTCCTGTTGAGATTGAGATTGTTTGAGGTCGGTTTGAGATTGTTGGAGTTGAGTTTGTAATTGTTCGAGTTGAGTTTGAGATTGTTTGAGGTCAGTTTGAGATTGTTGGAGTTCCGTTTGAGATTGTTGGAGTTCAGTTTGTAATTGTTTGAGGTCAGTTTGAGATTGTTTGAGGTCAGTTTGTAATTGTTCCTGTTGAGATTGAGATTGTTTGAGGTCGGTTTGAGATTGTTGGAGTTGAGTTTGAGTTTGTTTCAGGTCGGTTTGAGACTGTTCTAACTCGACTAACATTTGATCCCGTTGGGATTGTAACTCAGTTAAATTTTCTGTACTCTGTTGTAGTTGAACTTGAGTCTGCTCCAACGTGACCAAAACCTCTTGGTACTGGGACTGTAAAGTTTCTAGCTGTTCTTGGGTTTCCTGAAGAAGTTGGGAGGTTTGGGATAAAGGTTTAACCGGATTAACTACGTCCTCAGTTTCAAGGGTTTGACGGACATAGAAGGCTTCTCCCCAAGCGGGATGGTAGGGACTGACTTCTGCTACCCGTTGAAATTGATAATCAGCAAGGAACTGATCAACTTGTTCTACTAATGCACCTCCTTCAAATAGTTCCTGATAATGAACAGTGGTATAAACAGCATCCAGGGTATTGAGAAGTTGGTTAGCACCTTCTAACGCCAAAAGTTCAGCGCCTTGGATATCAAGAATCAGGATATTAAAGTCAATGGGAGACAGATGGAGTTCTTCGAGAAGACTATCCAAAGTACGGGAGGGGAGGGTGAGTTGTTGAGTTTCTTTGATATTTGGGTAAATTTCGCTGTACCGTTTCCACAGTAGGATGGAACTGCTAGACTCAAGGGAAGTTAGATGGAGGGTAACGGTGTCATTATGGTTGGCAATAGCAGCTTGGACGACTTGAACATTAGGACTCTCAGCAAAGTTGGTTTGTAGGCGTTCAACAGTGCTGGGGTTGGCATCAATGATCAGGGTTTTAACCGTGTCGGGAAGGTTAAGCCGTTTAAGGGTTTTACCATCGGAAGCACCAATAAAAATAATCCCGCGTGGGGCTATGCTGTGTTGTTGGCAGAGGTTGGAGAAGTCGAGTTTCATGGAGGGGTGGTTGGAGTTGAAAGATGAACGGGTTTTATTGTATCAGGGAGTCGAATAGAACCAACAGAACCCGCTAATAACTGCTTTTATCCTGTTATTTAGAGGTCAAGATATTTTGCGTTCGCGTAGATGTTATCGTGGGGTATGATTTATAAGAGGTAAGTATGTTAAAAACGTTTTGGGGTACAGTTAAACAAGGGAAAATCGAATTGCTAGAGCCATCAGAGTTAGTGGAAGGAACGCAAGTGCTAATAACTCTGATTCCTGATGATGAATCTGAATTTTGGCTTCAAGCAAGTAAGATTTCGTTAAATGCAGTTTGGGATAACGCTGAGGATGATGTTTATGCCGAGTTGCTCAAAAAATGATGTCATTCTGGTTCGCTATCCGTTTTCAGATTTGTCTAATTCAAAGGTCAGACCAGCAGTTGTGGTCAATGCCCCACATCCATCTCAAGATATTTTGATTGTCCCTCTAACAAGCAAAACAGAATCCTTGCTTGATGGGGAGTTTTTGCTTTCTGATTGGTCGGCAGCAGGATTAAATGTACCTACAGTGGTGAAGCGGGGTTTATATACAGTTCATGAAAGCTTAATTATTCAGGCGATTGGCAAGCTATCTGATGAAGATGCAGAACGTTTAGAGCAGTCTTTGCAAGCTTGGTTAGGATTAATTGAATGACTAAATTAAAGGAGCGATGTTATGAATTCTGAAACAGTTTCACAATATGAACAAGATTTTTATGGCTGGACACAGTGGCAAGTCAAAGTATTAGCAGAGAAACAAATATCAGAATTGGACTGGCAAAACTTACAGGAGGAAATAGAAGCTTTAGGGAGACAGGAGTATCGAGAATTGGTCAGCCGTCTCAGTGTCTTGTTAGCTCATCTCCTCAAATGGGAATATCAACCCGAAAACCGTTCTCGCAGTTGGTTTCTGGCCATCAGGGAACAACGCCGCGCAGTTAATCGCCATTTTCATCGTAATCCTAGCTTAAAGTCTCCCATTGTTGATGCTTTAGAAGATGGCTTTGAGGCAGGGGTTGATTTGGCACTACGAGAAACAAACCTGCCATTGAGAACTTTTCCAGCCAAATGCCCATACAAGTTTGAGGAAGTTCTCGCAGATAGTTTTATTTGCGATACTAGCCAAGATTGGGAATAATTAAAGCTTTAAACAAAGGCGGTTGAAACCGCGTCTACACAAACTAGAGTTTCTAGCCACAGGGAATGGTTAGCATCAGCAACGCAGAGATTTAGAGGCAAAGCTCGTCCTAAATCCTCATAAATCTCAACCACAGCAGCTAGAGCATCCTGAACATTGGCCAGAGCTTCCTCAACGGTGTCACCCTCGGTCAGAAGTTCTGGTAATAATGGGGATGTGACCGTAAATCCCCCTTCAGGTTGTGGTGAGAGCAGTAATGGAATCTTATAAAGCATTTTCTGTAGATTCTCCTCTCTCTCAACTCGGGAAATAAACCCCTATTATAATCTATAATTAATTAACAACAAGTTGTGAATTGCTCAAAAAAGGTTGAATTGTAATACTTTGACAGTTAAATTATTAAACAGGTGAGAATAATGACTAATTCAGTTCAAGGGATTTATAACTATACGGTTATTTTTGAAAAAGAACCGGATGGAGGTTATCATGCTTTCTGTCCTGTGTTCAAAGGTTGTCATAGTCAAGGGGATAACTTTGAGGAAGCATTAGTTAATATAACAGAGGCAATGGAATTATATATTGATAGTCTTTTGGCTGATCAAGAACCAATACCCGAAGACAACCTAATTATCAAACCGATCAAGATTTCTGGATGAAGTTGGAATAATGATAAATAGGGATAGGGATGATAAAATTAGGAATATTATTAAATTTTTGAATTCTTTAAGTTACTATGAATCAGTCGCCCTTAACAACTCCTGTCGTTTTGATGCTTTTTAAAAGACCTCATACGACCCAGCAAGTTTTCCAGGTAATTAGACAATTACAACCCCGTCAGTTATTTGTCATTGCTGATGGCCCTAGAGTTGAATATCCTGAAGAAGTTGAAAAATGTGCAGCAACAAGGGCTATTATTGAGCAAGTAGATTGGAATTGTCAGGTTTTCAAAAATTACTCAGATATTAATTTGGGCTGTAAAAAACGGGTTTCTAGTGGGTTAGACTGGGTTTTTGAGCGGGTGGAAGAGGCGATTATATTAGAGGATGATTGTGTACCTGACCTGACATTTTTTTACTTTTGTCAGGAGTTGTTGGAACGATATCAGGATGAGACTCAGGTGATGCAAATTTTAGGCGAAAATACTCACGGTTATCAATCTCAGAAATATAGTTACTATTTGTCCTGCTATACATTTTACTGTGGTTGGGCAACTTGGCGTAGAGCATGGAAATTGTATGATGGCAGTCTGAAGGTTTGGCCGAAACTTCGGGAAACTAAGTGGTTAGATAATTTACTAGGAAATGAACGGGCGGTTCAGTATTGGTCGAAGATATTTGACCTGGTTTATGAGGGGTTTAATTCTTGGGGATGGGCGTGGAGTTTTACTTGCTTTTTGCATCAGGGTTTGTGTGTTGGATCAAATGTTAACTTGATTTCTAATATTGGCTTTGGAGTAGATGCAGCCCATACCACTAACGAGTTTGATGAAATTGCCAATCTGCCGTTAGAAGTTGTTTCGTTCCCCTTAAATCATCCGACTAAATTGGTTCGTGATTCGGAAGCAGAGAGAGTAATAGATCATCATCGATTAAGTGGAAGACAGTATTTTCATGGGATTAGAAAGCAAGCTTTAGAGAAACTGAATACAGGTAATAACATAGAAGCTTTGCAATTGTTTGAACAGTGTATTGCGTTTCGTCCTGATCAAGTCGGGTTATATTACGGAAAGGCTGTTAGTTTGGCGAGGCTGGGTAGAATTAATGATGCAATTACGGCTTTAAAAAGTTTAATAGATATTATTCCTAATCATCACAAGGCAAATCTATTTATTAGAAGAATACAAACCGAAGTATCTGGTTCGGTAATTGATATAAGTCAAGATAAATTATCGGTTTATTTGCAAGATATAGTGACAGTGAGTTTTTCGTATAAGACAGCATTAAACAATAAATTAGCTTCCGTTAATTCACAAAAATGGTTGATTTACACAATGGGAAAAGTAGCATCTACTTCCATTTCAAACTCCTTAAAGAAGTATGTAGGAGATGCCAATGTTTATGATATTCATTTTTTAAACGAAAGTTTTATTAGGAACAACTTAGATAGAGGACATTGCCGAGATAGTTTGTTTGTATTAAATAATTGGTTAAATCAGCATCTTAAAATTATATCTCTTGTCCGAAATCCAATCGAAGTTAATATTTCAGGGTTCTTTCAAAATATAGAGAGATACTATCCAACCCTGACAAAAATACAGATTAGTGAGTTAGATGTTAATGAAATGATTGATAAATTTATCAGTCTTGATCCAACTTATCCTTTAAAATGGTTTGAAAAAGAGTTTCGAGATCAACTGGGTTTTGATATTTATGCGACTCCATTTTCTAGACTGGGATGGAAAACTTATATTCACAATAAATATCATATTTTAGTGATGCAAGTGGAGTTACAAGATGCTGAGAAAGAAAATATTATGAAAAATTTTGCTCAACTAGAAAAATTCAAGTTAGAAAATCATAATTTAACTTCCCAAAAATGGTATAATAAAAAATATTTAGAATTTAGGATGAAGTTGGTCTTGAGTCGAGAATATATCAAGAGATGTCTATCGTCTCAGTATGCACAACACTTTTACACAGAAGAACAAATCGAAAAATTTTATCAACTCTATCCATCAAAAAAACATGGTTAAAATGGGAGTCTATGCAAACCTGATTTCAAGTTCTTTGGGGTGGGTTGTGGTGAGTCACTCAGTTGTGGGTAAAGATAACCTTGGCAGATTTGAGTGCGTGCGATCGCGTAATTGTGGGATAATAGGGATACTGGAAGTTCGATCTGGTGAGTTTATGAATGTCAGTGAGTTGATTAGAAGTGCTAACCGACTAAAACGGGAAGGGAAATTAGATGAGGTGATCGCGTAGGGTCTCGGAACCAGAATCGCATTCTGTATTCAAGCTAATTCAACCGCAAATTCAATCTTAGAATTACCAATTCAATGAATAATATAAATGAGTCTTTGGAGTCAATCAAAGATAAGATAAAAAATCACACTGCGACCCTCTCAGTGGTGGGTTTAGGATATGTGGGTTTGCCTTTTGCTGTTGAAAAAGCTAAGGTAGGTTTTTCGGTGGTGGGTATTGAACAAAATCCCATCAGAGCCGAGAAAGTTAATCTAGCTGACAATTATATTAGTGATGTCAAAGATGAGGAATTAAAGCAAGTTGTTGCTAGGGGGAAATTGAAGGCAGTGACTAATTTTGATAACGTGGCTGACTCTGATGCCATTGTTATTTGTGTTCCCACCCCGTTAACTAAGAATTTAACCCCGAACTTGAGTTACATTGAATCAGTAACCAGGGAGATAGCGAATCACTTACGACCCGGCCAGTTAATCACTCTTGAATCTACGACTTATCCAGGCACGACTGATGAAGTAATTAAGCCAATTTTAGAAGAAGTGAGTGGATTAAAGCAAGGGGAAGATTTCTTTCTGGCTCATTCTCCTGAGCGGGTTGACCCTGGAAATAAACGTTATACAACCCATAACACCAATAAAGTGGTTGGGGCATCCGATGCTAATTCTTTGGATGTTGCGGTTTTATTTTATCAGCAAACTATCCTTAATATTGTTCCTGTCAGCAATGCTAAAGTGGCTGAATTAGTCAAAGTCTTTGAAAATACCTTTAGAGCCGTTAATATTGCCCTAGTAAATGAATTGGCTATTTTATGCGATCGCATGAACCTCAATGTTTGGGAAGTGCTAGACGCTGCGAACACCAAGCCGTTTGGGATCATGCCCTTTTATCCAGGGCCTGGGGTGGGAGGTCATTGTATTCCCCTTGATCCCCACTATCTGGAGTGGAAAGCAAAAGAGTTTAACTTTAATACCCACTTTATTGCCTTAGCGGGTGAAGTCAATCGCCAAATGCCAGAGTTTGTCAGGCACAAAACCTGGCGGGTCTTAAATCAAAAAGGGATGAGTGTCTCAAAATCTCAGATCCTGATCATCGGTGCCGCCTACAAAAAAGATATTGAAGATTGGCGAGAGTCCCCAGCAATTGTTGTGATGGAGTATTTACTAGAGGATGGAGCCACTCTATTTTATCATGACCCCTATGTACCGAGTCTTAACATTGGAGAGAGGACACTATCTTCGGTAGAATTAACTGATGATGTGATAGCTTCGGCTGACTTGATCTTGATTTTGACGGATCATAGTCAAATTGACTACTATCACCTAGTCGAAAAAGCACAAGCGGTTTTAGATACTAGAGGTGTTACTCGACAGTTAAAAGATCATGAGGAAAAGGTAACGTTACTGTGAATCAAGTCATTGTTGTTGGTGCGGGGAATTGGGGCAGAAATTTAATCCGCAATTTTCAGGATTTGGGCGCTCTCGCAGGAGTCGTTGAGGTGAATCCCGACTTAAGGAGTAAGATCGCAGCAACTTATCCAGATTTACCCCTCTATGAGAACTATCAACAAGCGTTGACAGAGACTGTACCTGCCGTTGTCTTAGCTACACCTGCTTCAACCCATTACCAACTTGCTCTCATGGCACTAGAAGCAGGTAAGGATGTCTTTGTTGAAAAACCGATGACATTGCGAACCGAAGAGGCTAGGCATTTAGCTGAATATGCGGAGCAACAGTCACGCATCCTGATGGTGGGTCATCTGTTACTTTATCAACCTGCAATTACTTGGATGCAGGAGTATTTAGCCAGTGGTAAGGCAGGAAAAGTCTTTCATGTGATGACTCAACGGGCTAAACTAGGGAAAGTTCGTCGAGAGGAAAATGTATGGTGGTCGTTTGCTCCCCATGATATTTCCGTTGTCTTAGAGTTACTCGGTCAACCTCAGCTTAAACAAGTCCGGGCGAGTGGCCAAGCTTTGTTACAGCCGGGAATTGAAGATAATGTTTATGTTGATCTTGAGTTTGAAGGAGGACAAACGGCTCATATTCATTCTTCTTGGTACTGGCCAACCTTAGAACGAAAAACAATTGTTATTGCTGAAAAGCAAATGCTCGTTTATGACGAAGTATCCCAACAAATTACCGTTTATGACAAAGGAGTGGATGAAAATTTAAACAACCGTGATCAAGGCAGTTATCAGGTGGAAGTGGCTGATACTCAACCTTTGAAGATTGAGTGTGAGCATTTTCTAGACTGTGTTAAAACTCGTCAACGTCCCCATTCTGATGGCTGGAATGGAGTTGCGGTAGTAGAAATTTTAGAGAAAGCGACGGAGTTATTAAAACATGGCTGACTATTTTGTTCATGAATCAGCTTATTTGGATGATGGGGCAAAAGTGGGAGAGGGAACTAAAATTTGGCATTTCTGCCATGTAATGGGTAAAGCCAAGATAGGAAAAAATTGTTCTCTCGGTCAGAATGTGTTAGTGAGTAATAATGTAGTTATTGGGAATGGGTGCAAAATTCAGAATAATGTGTCTCTTTATGAGGGTGTAATTCTGGAGGATTATGTGTTTTGTGGCCCCAGTATGGTATTTACCAATATTAAAACCCCTCGTTCTGAGTTTCCTCGCAATACCAGTAATGATTATTTAACTACTTTGGTAAAACGAGGTGCAAGTATTGGGGCAAATGCCACGATTGTTTGTGGAATTACGTTACATGAATGTGCGTTTGTGGCGGCGGGGGCAGTTGTCACGAAAGATGTTCCAGCATTCGGAATGGTGGCGGGAGTACCTGCTAAACTGATCGGTTGGATGAGTGCTTATGGGGATGTTTTGGAGTTTGATGCTGAGGGGTACGCTGTTGATTCCATTGGGGTAAAGTATCAAAAGGTTTGTGCTGTTGAAGTTAAGCAAGTTTAAGGGAAGGAAAACAAAAAAATGAGTCAGACTAAGATTCCAGTTTTAGATTTAAAACCTCAATACGACAGTATTAAAGGGGAGATTCAGGCTGCTATCAATCGGGTGATTGAGTCGGGTCAGTTTATTATGGGGCCTGATGTTAAGGCGTTTGAGCAGGATGTGGCGGCTTATCTGGGGGTTAAGTATGCTATTGGTGTTAATTCTGGTACGGATGCTTTGGTCATTGGTTTACGGGCTGCGGGGATTGGGGAAGGGGATGAGGTGATTACGACTCCTTTTTCGTTTTTTGCAACGGCAGAATCGATTAGCAATGTCGGGGCGAAGGTGGTATTTGCGGATATTGAGGCTAGTACCTACAATATTGACCCCCAGCAGATTCGGGCTAAGATTACTCCCCGGACTAAGGCGATTATGCCAGTGCATTTGTATGGACAGGCAGCGGCAATGACAGAGATTCAGTCAATTGCCCAAGAGTACGGATTGAAGGTGATTGAGGATTGTGCTCAGTCCTTTGGGGCGAGATATGATGGCAAGCCGACGGGAACGATTGGTGATGTGGGTGCTTTTTCGTTTTTCCCGTCTAAGAATTTGGGGGGTTATGGCGATGGAGGAATGATTGTTACGGATGATGAGCAAATTGCGGAAGTTGCTGGGATGTTGCGGGTACATGGAGCGAAGAAGAAGTATCATAATGAAGTGTTAGGATATAATTCCCGGTTGGATACGATTCAGGCGGCGATTCTACGGGTGAAGTTGCAATATATTGATCAGTGGAATCAGGGGCGGCGCAGAGTGGCTGAGGTTTATAATCGATTATTGGCAGATGTCGAAGGTGTGGTGACTCCGGGTTTAGCTGAGGGCTATGTGTTTCATCAGTACACGGTTAGAATTACAGGAGGAAAACGGGATCAGGTTCAACACTATTTAACTGAACAAGGAATTGGCACGATGATCTATTATCCCATACCCCAAGACCAGTTACCTGTTTATAAAGGACAGTATGAGGCTTGTCCAGTGAGTGATTTGGCAGCTCAGGAGGTTTTGAGTTTACCGATTTGGCCGGAGTTGAGGGAGGATGTGATTCAGAAGGTGGTTGAGGAAATAAGAGTAAGAGTTAACTGAGAATCATATGAATTTGAGAGAGGGGGATAACTAATTTTTTTCAATATGATTATCTTACTCTCTGTGCTATAAAAAGTTAAACAAATAACAGCTTATTTGTAAAATTTATGACTAATAGCTATACCTTCTAAAAACTAAACTATAGACCAATATAAGGCTTAAATTATGGGACAAGAAAGAGATGCTAATTTTTATAACAGCGTTTATCAAAGTTCAGAAAAGTATAAGAGAAAACCTGAATTAATCGAATATTATTATGAAGTGTGGTGCGAAGGCATTAATCAAATTAAAAATTATGTATCTCAACCAAAATATATTATGGACTTGGGTTGTGGCCCTGGTCACTTTGCTTCATTATTAGCTTCAAATTTAGATACTCTGGAGAAATATGAGGGGTATGATTTTTCAGATACAGCAATTAACATGGCTCAGTCTTTGGTTAGCCAAGATGATAGGTTTAACTTCTATGAACAAAACTTACGAGAGTTTGATTTTCCCAAAAAAGATAATTTGGTCGTAACTATGTTTGAGTTTTTAGAACATATTTCATTTGACTTAGAATTAATTAGTAAAATTCCACCAGGCACATGGACTTTATTTAGTGTTCCTTCTTATGATAGTGCTGGTCACGTCAGATGGTTCGATTCTTTGCAGGAAGTTAAAAATCGCTATGAACCCTTGATAAGGATTGAAAATGTTTACATTTGCAAAGTCAAGAAGAATCAAATATATGTGTGTATTGGTCGGAAGGTGGGATTAGAAAAACCAAGCGAATTAATTAGAATGATTCAACAATTTTAATTTTAATAAAAATGAAGACCAATTTTAAAAAAAATTCTATAAAGAAAGCCAATCAGCTTAAAAGAGAAGGTCAATTCGATGAAGCTCTGGTCGAGTATAATAATTTGGTCAAACAAAACCCTAGTTTTTCTTGGGGTTATGTTGGATTGGGAGAAATTATGCTTCACAAAGGACAACTAGATAAAGCTATTATGTTATTTCGCAAATCCTTAAGTATCAATCCTAAACTGGCTTATTCTTATTATAAAATTAGCGAAGCCTTGATAAAAAAAAATCAATTTTATGAGTCAATTGTCGAGCTATGTAACGCCACACAAATAAAGTATAATCATTTATGTGTTCAAAAAATTTTTGATTTGATTGTCTCCGATATTGAGCTAAAAGCAATCAGAAATCATAATAATCTATGCGAAATTGCAAGAAAAAGTTTGTTACAAAAAAATTATAATAAGGCTTTTGAAATTTGTGCAGATATTATAGCTTCAAACTCGGGGTTGGATAATATTTTTCAAATATTAGCAGAGGTTAATAAATTTAGTTTTCAGGATGAAAGAGGAGAAGTGTTTTCAAAAGTAGTTCCCTATATTCGTCACGTTCTAGCTCGCCCAATTATCCAAACAGTATGGGGTAATGTAGTAGAGGATATTCCAGCAACTTTATATAATTCAGAGTTTACAAATCAAAATAAAATCAACAAAATTGTTTTATACACTTGTGTTTGGAAGCGCTCGGAGTTAACAAAAATTGTTTTATCTTATTACGCAACACTAAAAACAAAGTTGTCAGACAAAATTCAGCTATACCTGTTAGCAGTTGGCTCTGAAGGAGAAAAATCCAGACAACTTTGCGAATCTTGTGGATTCGATTACCTGGAATATCCAAATGAACCCCTAAGCTCTAAGTGGGAATATGGTCTAAATCATTGCGTTAATTACGACCCAGATGCAGTCATCATTGTTGGTTCTGATGATTTGGTTTCTCAAAATCTGATTGAGTTTTATGATGATAAACTACGAGAAGGCTTAGTATGTATGGGCCTAAAGAATGCTTATTTTTTTAATGCGATAACTCAACAGCTATTTTTATGGAAGGGATATGATAGCTCAGATGTCAGGCGCTTCGGCGAAACCACTGGTTTGGGAAGATGTCTTTCAAGAATTTTGCTTGATAAACTGAATTTTAGCGTATGGAAAGACATCAAGATAAACAGTACGCTAGATAAAGTAATGTCTCAAAGGCTTCTGAATTTGGGTCTGTATCCCCTAGATTACGAAAATTTAATATTAGTCCAAGTAGACGATAAAAAATATATTAAAGTCGGTCATTGCAGTTTTGATTTAAATTCAATTAATGCTTTTAGTATTGATATAAAAACGGAAGTAAACATTACGCCTTTCATCACACTTCTTAAATCCAGCCAAGCTACTACATTAGATAAAGAAAGTTCTATGGAAATTCTGAAAAAGTATTTGCCACTTGATACATGGGAAAGAATTCTAGCTTTGGGTCAAAAACTTTAAATAATATCAAATCCGGTGGACGACTTCGTGCTGCCGACCATATTTGATATAACTATTACGTCTAACGAGCCCAAAAGTTATGTTATAACTAATTAGCCAAACTTGATACTATTTTCTTGCCCAAGCAACTGCAAACTGAGTTAATCCTTGCTTGGCAAGTTGCTCATCCAGAATCATCATTACCCGTAAGAAAGCCTCATGGGTAGGGTCGCTGATGTCAAAGTTTCCAAATAGGCCGTCAAGTGCTCCGTTATAAACATGGCCGCCAGTGAGACGTATTTCTGCATCAGGGAATACTTCTTTGATTGAACTCAAAATTCTTCCTGAATCAGCACATTCAGAAGGATCTTTGGTTGCTAGTGCTACTGGGTCAACGTTGCTACATCGGATTGGAAAGTTCACCCCAGGCTTACATGGATTTACAAGGAAGTTAGGATTAGATGACAACGCCGCTCTGATACTAGATTGGATATTTAATACTTCCGTTGAATACTGCATTCGAGTAGGGCCAACATAATCATCAATGACAATCACTCCTCCTTCGACCAAGCAATCTTTCGACCATTCCAAAGCAAGTCTGACATCCATCATATGGTGTAGTGCATGACTCCAAAAAACAAAGTCATATTTTCCTGACGAATTTATTGCAAAGACATCTGATTCATGGAAATCGATTTTCTTAGTCAACCCCCCTTTTAGCCGCATCCTCCCTACCTTTCTCAATCCTTTTCGGACTTAGATCATAACAATCAAAGTGAGCCACAGAACCGTCCTCAATGATCTGCATCTCTTTGCTACCTATTCCACATGCTACAGATATACCTGATTTAAAGCCACCTTTGGGAGATTGATCTTGAATTAGTTTCCTCGTTCCTGCCCATAAGCCCGAACAGGGATATCCAAGGATAAGTCTGTTAATATGCTCGTGAACGATGGGATTTTTCCACCAGTTTAGTCTAATATTTCTGCCTCTGTTGGATTCCCAGTGCTTTACTATGGCATCTTTTGATTCAATGATTTGATTCATTAGTTTTCCTTTAATTCCTATGTTAACAGTTTAAGGGTAAGTGCTTTCTTTTCAGCTACATATTTTTTATCAGCTAATCGCTTCTCTGTTTTCCTCATCACTTTTTCTATATACTCACTGCTTTGCTCCTGGTCACAGGAGTATACTAATGAAGATTCAGAAATTCGTCTAATAAAATATGGCAAACCATTTTCAGAATAAAGGTTTATCTTCATGGCTTTTGCTCTCAAAATAAAATCTAAGGTTAAATTCTCTCCATCTATGAAGAAAAATCCTAGCCTTTCAAGAGTAGAATAAAGAGCCAAAAAATTTTCATTCCCTCTTGTAGATGTACCGAGAAAATTATAACGGACATTCTCTCTGCATAAGGATTCTAGTATAATGTTATTATCTAAGGTTTTCGATTGAGTAGAATCACTAATATATTGATTACACAATATAATGTACAAGTTCTCATTGCTCTCATTACAGTACACATTCTGAGTTTGTAGCTCTTGAAATTTTGAATAATAGCTATTTAAAAATCCTAGAGGCATAATATCATTTGGCTCAACAAATAGAACCAGAGAATCTCTTCTCCAAATTTTTAAGAGAAGCGAATTTTTCATCATGTATTTTCCGTAGTTTTGGGGATGAAAGTAAAACTCTACATAAGGCGCATATTTACGAGTAAGCTTTCGGTTTTTTATACATCTATCTGTGGCAACTAAAATTCTTACATCAGGACATTGATCAGGAATAGATTGATTAACTATCGAATCAAGGCATTCTTGTAAGTAATCGTTATCTTCAAAAGCACTTATAACTATTGCCAAAGGTGGATTTCGACTTGATTGAATAAAAGTTTTATCATCTTTCAAGCCATACCCACCTGCCTTTTCCCTTTGAGTGGTAGTGATTATATGGTTAAACCAATATTCTTTTTGGGTATTTTCTGTCAGGTATTTGGCTACACGATAATCTCCTCGCTTCCAAGGTTCCCAAGTAGGGATAACATCCGTTGAATGGCAAAAACCGATCCCGGACATATCTCTGTTAACTGGAGTTCGCTTTTCCCAGTTAATATCAGAGGGGACAATTAAACCATCAGGGAAAAGAACTCTCCAAAAGATTAGTTCGGCTTTAGTTTCAAGAATTATAGATGCCAACTCTGAAAGAGAGTCATCCGAGGCAAAGCAATCATCATCATCCAAATAGATAACGTAACCAACACGAGCATATTCTAATAGTTGGTTTAAATAGATATTATAAGGGAACCACACTCCATACTCTGAACTTTTGCGAGGAGGAAGTAGTGGTTCCCCGGTATGTTTCTCCAGTGGAACTATTGTGCAAGCATGACCCTGTATATAACCAATATTTTTTTCGTCATCTACACCAACGATTATATTTACATTTTTGTAAGATTGATTATAAATAGATTTCATACAATCGTGAAAATAATTTGGCCTTCCACTGGTACGAATAATTATATTAAATAAAGGAGTCTTATCAATCCACTTTCTTTTACATATATTTAATAGTTCTCCTTCTGTTTTTACAACTGATATGGTCGCTTTGGAAAATCGACTGTACCAAGCATAAAATGAGTTTACGGATGGATCTAGCTCACGACAGATTTTGGAAAATATAACGTTTTCACCTCCAAAATATGAGCAAAGAATACCAAATCCTCCATTGCTGGAAATAAACCTCTCACATCCCGCATAAATTCTACACTGAAGTTCATTAACTGAACTGTTGGGATAAAGATTCATGATGTCTAATATAGTGATTACATCCTCAGAAAAATCTGTGACTATATTCATTTCATTAAGGTGCATTGGCTCTGCATCATCTTCATACGAGGGGCCAAAGAAAATTTGATTCACATATACTATCTGATAATCTTTGTGGAAGATTTCAAAAAGTGTACGAAGCGTTTTGGGATTAATATAATTTATCGGTTCTCCTTCCCACTCAGAGTTATATCGATTGCAAATAACTAAAGTTGGCTTTGAAAAACGAATGGCTGTATTTTGATAGTATTTCTTAAGAGGAGGCGGAGAAAAAAGGTTCCAGTCTAGCTGGCGTTGATGGATATGGATATTAGGAAAGCGAGACTCCTGAAGCTTTTGAACATTGCTCCAAGATCGCTTTTGCTCTAACTCTATATGTGATGGGCTGAAAAAATATAAAGGTTTTGTATCTTTACCTGATATTGTCTGCTTTAAAATTTTCTGTTCATACAGATAGTAGGCATACGGTAAAACGGAAATCAGTTCATACCCAAATTCCGGCAGTCCCGAATGTACAACTTTTTGTATCTTTGACAGTAAAAGATCATCATGTTGAAGTTCCTGTTTCTTTGTACCCTGTTTATCCAATAAAAACCCTAATTCATGATTCAACCAACCCGCCGAGGGTTTCAACTCAATTGCTTTCCGATACATCTCAACTGCTTCATCCAACCGCCCCAACTTCCCCAAGGTTTCCCCTAAATTCTGATAAGCAGCATAAAACTGCGGATTTTGAGTGATCGCTTTTTGATAAGCGACCACCGCTTCTTCTAACTTTCCTTCTCTTAACAACTGATTTGCTTGCTGAAAGGCTGTCACCGTCATAGATTTCACTCTAAAAACTAAGGGTTGCTTGCCAGGGGGTTGGTAAACTTAAAGTATCCTATCACAATCTCAACATTAAAATGGATAGGAGGAACTTGCTACAGGACAATTCACAGCCTGAAAAGTTCCTAACTTTTAACCATTTAGCTATGTACGGTTCTGTAAATTGGTCTTCACCGTGTGTACAAATACCTTAGAACGCTCTAAATCCGCTTGAATTCGTTGTAACTTCAACTGTATGCCCTCTAACCCTGAGTCAGCATCCTGTTGAGGTAAGGCAACCCCCATAATAGAGGAGTCTGATCCCAATTTAACCCTGACTTCTGCCATCTTAACCAAACTCTGATCCCGTAAAATCCCATATATTGTTAACTGGTCTTGCTGATCAATGATTTTACTCAAATCTAGGGTGGCTCGAAACCCACTAATTCCTGCTTCTGCTACTTGAGGATAACTAATCAGAACATCAGGACGAGGAACATTCACCGCAATGGTTTTTAGCACTCTCCCCTGAGCTACAACTTCAACGGCGATCGCCGGAGACATTTTCCCCAAAACCCAACCCCGAAACTCAACCGCCTCTGCATCAATTTGGCTTCCGGTTTCTGGTGCGTCCAGATTAAACGCCAATAACCCTTGACAATCGATGAGAGGAACATTAATCACTTCTAAAATATCAATTAGTTTTTTCATTTCAGGGTGCTAAATCCTTAGTTAGTCGTCAAAACTGACCTTGTTATTTTACCTAATTGTAGGGCAAGATCAAAGCCAAATTGTGTTGACTACTATAGACTGAATCGGATTCTGGCTTTGGGACAACGCGACTATGCCATTAACCTAATTATATGCTAATCTTAGCTTATCATCTTCAAGTATTCAACTTTTTCTGGATATTATTCAAGGGAGAGCATTAATAATGGAACCAGAATATGCAACAACTAATGATTGGTATAAAGCCAATCGCCCCAAATTAAAAATATATCGGGGTCAGTGGATCGCTTATACGAATAAAGGGGTGATTAGTCATGATCGAGATTATGACAAAATGAAGAGTGGCATCGCTCCAAGCTTATCAAGCCTAGATTATGTAATTGAGCGTATATTTGAAAGCGAGTTTGTAGAACCTATCCGCTTTTATCCTGTGAGAATGAGAACATTAAAAGCTCACGATTGGCAACCTAAGTATGAGTTAATAATGAAGTCTCAGAACGCAGTGAAAGTGAAAATACTTGTTGATTCTGGCGCTGAACTCAGTTTAATCACCAAGAAATTAGGGAGGGATTTAGGTTGTGCTAAGGCGGAAGGAGAAATTAATAATAAAGCAGAAGGAGTTGGTGGCAGTATTGAGTATCTATTACGACAGGTAGAAATACAATTGGATGGTCATATTTTTACCGCGCCTGTCGCTTGGGCACAAACGGATTTTTGTGAGGAGATTCTTCTAGGTAGGGAGGTCGTGTTTGATTTGTTTGATATAGAATTTAAGCAAGCTGAGGAGACGATTATTTTTAAATGGCGTGGCGGTTAAGTATAGGTGGATAATAATTTCACAAAATAGAGGTGATTTAATGAATAATATTGAGAATTCTAGTCTTTATGAACAGGATTATTATCTCTGGTTACAAGACACTTATCAAAAGTTAGAAAAAAAAGATATAAATGGACTGGATTTAATACATTTAATGGAGGAAGTATTGGCTTTGGGGAATGAACAAAAACGTAAGGTTTCTAGTTATTTGAGACAATTACTAATTCATTTATTACTTTACCAATATTGGGAATCAGAACGAGAGCGTTGTGGTAAAGGTTGGCAAACTGAAATTGATAATTTTCGCTTTGAATTGGAATTATTATTAAAGTCTAAAACTTTGTATAATTATTTTTTACAGGAGATGGAAGAAATTTATCCCAAAGCCCGAAAGCAAGTGATTAAAAAAACCGATCTTCCGGCTGCAATATTTCCTGAATATTGTCCTTTTAAAGCTGATCAATTGTTGGATTCAGATTTTTTACCCTAACCCTCGTCAACTGCCCGATTAAGTCTCGAACCCTTGAAAAATGGGGCGGGTTTAGGGAGATTATTGGTGAATCCTCAAAATTGTCTCGAACCCGCCCCTACAACCGTTACAGCTTTTGAGCTTGTAAATCAACCGTAAGAAGAACTAAGGTATTTTTATCCATAGGATTCCTTGTTGACGAATGCGGTTGGCAAAATGACATTGATTAAGCCGAATAATATCTACATCCCTTGCTAAATGTTCTGAGAGAAAACTAATTGCTGAAAAAAAGTATTCAGGATTAATCTGTTCGACAGCAACATCAATATCTGATTGATCATGAAATCGGTTAGACTCAGTTACAGAACCAAAAATATAAGCTTGTTCAATTCCATATTTAGCTCCAAATTCTTCTAACCATTCTAACGTTTTATTTAACAAAAATTGTCGTTCTTTTTCTAGTCTAAAACGCTTATTTGATAAAATTTCATCTAATTTAGCTGTATTAAAAGGAGTTTTGCTCATAATAGATGGGTTTAAAATCAACTATTTTAACACAATTGACGGATAAATTCTTGATGCTCAACACTTTCTATTCCTTCCTGTAATTTTTTTAATACCTCAGCCAAATTCCCTTCTAAAAGCGATCGGATCTCCAACCATAAACCAGGAAATACTTGACTTTTAATCACCCCCTCCTGATCAGGTTCTAAAGGCATATATTCTCCTTCCTGAAGTTTCCACCAACAAATTTGGCGTTCATAAACCTGCCATACTAAATATTCTTTTACACCATTGCGTTGATAAGCTCTTTTTTTATCATAAAGATCATAAGCCACACTACTAGCTGCAATTTCCACAATTAATTCTGGAGATCCTTCAAGATAATCATCCTCACTAATATGGCATTGTCCTCCTAAATTGGGATCAATCAATAAAATAGCATCGGGTTGGGGTTCGTTTTCTCCATCGAGTCGGACAGTTGTATTATCGGCGGCTAAAACCCCAGGAGTTGCTGCATAATAAACCCCTAACCAGGTATTAATTTGAGCATGGGGTTCTCCATGACTACGAAAACGTAATGGGGAAGCCATATAAACTACTCCTTCAATTAATTCTGCTTTTTGATGATTTGGCATAGCTTGGTAACGCCGTTCAAATTCTGGACGAGTTAAGCGATCGCCATTTTCTAATGGAAGAATTGTCGTTTTTAAGGGTGTATAATTAGGCATAATTTTATTGTTTTAATTGTTTTGGATTAATAGGGAAGCCCTGAATGGCTTACTACCATCATTCTAACAACATCTGGCATTTTATATTGTGCTTTCCATCCCAACTTCTGTTCTGCCTTAGTGGGATTTCCTCGACCCACCGCAATATCCGTAGGTCGTAATAAATTACTATCAGATTCTACATAATTTTGCCAATTTAACCCCACACAACTAAACGCCACTTCGACAAATTTTTCTAATGAATAAGTTTCCCCGGTTGCAATCACATAATCATCGGGTTCTTGCTGTTGCAACATTAAATACATGGCTTCTACATATTCCGGTGCCCAACCCCAATCTCGTTGAATAGAAATATCCCCTAAATACAGTTTCTGTTGTTTTCCGGCTGCAATATCAATCGCTGCTTTAATAATTTTTTGGGTAACAAATCGTTCAGGACGCAGGGGTGATTCATGGTTAAATAAAATACCCGAACAGGCAAATAAACCATAAGCTTCTCGATAGTTTGCAACTTCCCAAAAAGCGGTAGCTTTGGCAACAGCATAAGGACTTCGGGGACGAAAAGGAGTATTTTCATCAGCAGGAAGTCCTTTAGTATCTCCAAAACATTCACTAGAACTGGCGTTATAAAGTTTAATTTTGGCTTTGGTAAATCGAATCGCCTCTAATAAATTTAAAGTTCCAATTGCCATACTTTCTAACGTTTCTACAGGTTGTTCAAAGGATAACCCGACTGAACTTTGACCTGCTAAATTATAGACTTCATCCGGTTGAATTTTGGTCAGGATTTGTAATACACTTCTAAAATCCGTCAGACTCATGGACTCTAATTTAATTTTTTCTCGAATTCCTAGAGAAGATAAATTTCTAAAGGAAGACATTTGAGCATCCCGTGATGTGCCACAAACGGAATAACCTTTTTTTAATAAAAGATCCGCTAAATAAGCACCATCTTGTCCCGATACGCCACAAATTAATGCTTTTTTCATAACTAATCTACTATTTTAGGTGTATAGTTTGATCCCCATAAATCTTAATAAATGAGGATTTTGAACTTGACTATTTCTCTGTGATCAATAAGATGAGTGGAACAGGTATCTTACCTATTAAAACTATAAAATTTAATCATTCAATTTGATCAGGATCAATCCCCGCAGCCCGTAGTAATTCGACTAAACGATTAGCTTTTTGTTCTGCTTTGTCTGCCCGTTGGCGTTCAGTTTCTGCCCGTTGGCGTTCAGTTTCTGCCCGTTGACGTTCAGTTTCTGCATTTTCTTGGGCTGTTTTTTCTCGTTCTTGACTATTAGGCAATAGTTCCCCTTCTAAGGTTGCCCAGCGTAACCAAACAGTATTAATATTATAAAATATTCCTGACCAGCGAACTAATTTCAAGCCTAATTTCTGGCTTTCTAACTGTCCTTTAGTATCTAGTTCTAGGGGTTGATAATCACCTCCGTCTAAACGAAATCCTTGCCAATCTTGGGGATTAAATGGATCATACCAAAAATATTCGGTGACTCGCATTTGATTTTGATAAATTAATTTTTTCTCGTTTTTATCCCGTTGTGCGGTACTTTCAGAAAGTAGTTCAATGACTATATCTGGCCCTTTTCCTTCTTCCCAAATCACCCAGCTTTTTCGTTCTTTACGAGGAACATCTAAAACAATAAAAACATCTGGCCCTCGAAAGTCTTGATTGCGAACTTGGGCGAGACTATAGTAAACAAACATATTCCCCCCAATATAAATATCTTGATCTTGTAAAGCATGACTAAGGGGTTCTATTAATAAGTCCATTTGCAGTTTATGGCGTGCTGTTTCCATCGGAATTCCATCATCACAGGGGAGTTGATCTTGGGTAGGAGGCAGTTCAATTTCTGGAATATCTAATAGGATTTGAGTAGGATTTGACATAGCTTAAAGTGGATTTATGTATGGGGTTTTCATCTTAATATAACATTTTTTCAGGAAGGGATAGGATGGCTAACTAAGAACGAATACCGAGGAGGGTTTCCATCAGGTATTTCCATTGAGAAGATTGGGTTAGGGTTAAGGTGTTTAAGGGTTGATTTTTATAGGTTGAGAGTCTGAAAAAATCCTCGACCCAATCTAATAGGGTTTCGGTAATAAATTCCGAGGTTGAAACCTTTAAGGATGCTTGCAGGTATTTTAACATATCGGTTTGATTATTTTGGGTATAGGCAAACCAAGCATTCCACAGACAGGAAGCATAATTTAACTGTTGATTTAATTGTTTAATTCCTGTTTTAATTTGGGGTTGATTGGCAAAGTCAGAATCAAATTCTGCTTCTAGGGCTTGTTTAATAATAGTTAGGGTTTGTTTTAACATCCGGTCTTCTTTAAACAGTTCTTCCGCCCGTTGTTTAGATGCTACACCCATTTTAGATAATAATAGAGGATTAACAGCTAATTCTTGCAGGGCTTGAACAAGATCAGTTACCGTTTTTTGAGGATCAATATTAGGATTAGTTAACAGTTTCCCGGTCTCTCCTAATCCTTCGGGAATACCCCCCGCAGCCGAGGCAATAATGGGTAATCCTTTTGCCATTGCTTCCATAATTGCAAAGGAAGGAGCGGCTTCGGCTAAGGAGGTTAATACAAAGATATCACAGGCATCTAACCAGTCAGGAATATCCCACCGTTGTCCTAAGAATATCACGCGATCGCTAACACCTAAATGCTCAACTTTTTCTTTTAATTCCGGTTCTAAATTGTGATCACTTCCTTCTCCTGTTCCTGCCCAGACAAAGTATAATTTTTCCCAGATTTTGGTATGTTTTAATTGAGCGATCGCTTCTAATTGAAACCGATGTCCTTTAATGGGTGCTAACCTTGCCGTTGTTAAACACATAATCCCATCTTCAGGAATCCCTATTTCTTGGCGCAACCGTTGACGATTTGCTAAATTAGGAGGAGCAAAATATTTTTCTGATCGCCCATAATACACCACATTTCCTTTATCTTTAGGTAAGCCAAATTTCTCTTGTAAAATGTTAAGATGTTCATAGGCTGCGGTATTAAAAGTCCGAGCTAATCCATATTGATATAAGACTCCTTTGGCATAGGGAACATTATCTCCCATAGTAAAATCAATGTGTTCTGGCATAGCTAATCCTATCGCCATCATATAGGGAATATTCTGTTGAATTGCCACTTGTTTAGCGGCAAAATGGGAGTAAGGCCAGCCATCACTAAAAATAATAAAATCGGGCTTTATTTCCTGATAAAGAGTTTCTGCATCTTGGGTATTTCTGAGAATTCTCGGTAAATCTTTACTGGTACTATAGTCTAACCAATATTGCTGAATTCCTAACTCTTTTTCTTCCTCAACTAAGGGGTTATAATGTTGGGGTCTAACGGCTGTTACCCGATAGCCTAATTTAGCTAATTCACATAAAATCAAATGATCATATTGTGCTAAACCTCCAATACCGGGATCATCAGTATTCATTAACATAATATGAGGTTTATTAGTGGCGGGTGTTAATTGAGGTTTAGATTCGGTGCTGAGTTTTGGATTCATAATTTTATTTAAAACGGATTGCCATTCCTGAGATTTAATTAAAGCATAAGTATCGATTTTTTCTCCATAGTCTGCTGCAATATTTTGAAACGCATCAAGCCATTGAGAGATGGTTTCAGTTAGAGGAGAAAAAGTATATTTTATAGAGTTTTCTAAACAATATATCATTAAATCAGGATAACCATCTCGATACATTCGCCAAGCTAACCAGACCCAGCGCTCATAACTTTCTTTTCGATGTAATTTACGAATTTGATCAGGAAGATTTGGATGATTAAAAAATTGATTCATAACAATTTCAGTATTTTCAATAACTTTTAATCCTCCTGACATTAAGTTATGATCATGTTGACGATAACAGGCATGAATTTCTTTAAACCAAACGGTTTTACATCCCATTAAAGAAATGCGTAAAACAAAATCCAAGTCTTCTGTAGGAGGATAACGATGATCAAATCCTCCAACTTTTTCCCACCATTCTCGCCGCAAAATCATAGCACTCGGACGCACACACTTATGTAAAACCCAAGTTTCTAAATTTAATTCCGGTGCGTTTCCCCAAGGCGTAATGACACTCACTCCGATGCCTTTCTGATTAACAATACACCAGCCACTTTGAACTAAATCAATAGTAGGATCATTATCAAAAGTAGCAACCTGTTCCGCTAATTTTTGAGGTAAGAAAAAGTCATCTCCATCTAAAAAAGCTAAAAATTCTCCTTGAGCAATTTTACAGCCATGATTTCTAGCTTTTGCTGCTCCTTGATTGTTTTGATAGATATATTTAATTACAGGTAAAAAAGGTTTTAAAATTTGTTGAGTTTTATCCTGAGATCCATCATCAATAACAATGACTTCATAATTTGTATAAGTTTGTTCAAGAACACTCTTAACACATTGTTCAATATATTGATCACAGTTATACGTCGGAATAATGACACTAACCCTAGGTTTAGTTTGAGGAATTATTTTAGAAATTAATTGTTTCCAATCTTGTAAATTATAGAAATTTTCGAGTTCCAGTTCATAACCATAAGCAAGACAATAACCCATGAACCGATGTACCCAATCAGAAATTGTAATAGCTACGGTATAAGGAGTATAGGGTAAAGATTTTTGGAGAAATTCAGCCATTTGCTGAGGATGATGGGTATGATATAAATGCCATGCCATCCAAGTCAAAGATTCATATCGAGTTAGTTTTTCAAGTTGACGAATTTCATCCGGTAAATTAGGCTGACCAAAAAATTGATCTTGAACAGCTATCATTAAATTGGCTCGTTCTTTAGCTTTTGTATTAGAAACAGTTTCTTGATGTTGTCGATAATTCACGGTAATTTCTGGCAACCAAATCGCTGAATATTCACGCAATGCTAAACGCCAAATAAAATCAACGTCATCCACACCGTTAAACCGAGAATCAAATCCCCCTATTTGCTGCCAAGCTTCTCGCCTAAACATCAATGCGCTGGGTAAAATGGGGGTTCTAGTTACCCAAGTTTCTAAGGTTAAATTCGGTAAATTATGCCAAGGTTCAATATCAGAAATTCTATTATTATTTTCATCGATTAAACGCCAACCACTATTAACAATTTCTACATCAGGGTTAGCCTGAAAACAAGCAACTTGATGGGCTAATTTTTCTGGCCAAAACATATCATCTTGATCCAGTAATGCAATAAATTCTCCTCTAGCTTCCTGAATTCCTCGATTTCTAGCGGCTGCAACTCCTTGATTAGGTTGAAAAATGTAACGAATTAGAGATTGATTCTGACATTTATCGATATAATGTTGTATAATTTTATCTGTATTATCTGTTGAACCATCATCAACGATAATAATCTCATAGCTGGAGTAGGTTTGACTCAATACACTGTCAATAGCTTGACTTATGTAGCGATCGCCATTGTAAACCGGAATAATAACGCTAACTCTGGGTGCGGATTCTTGGATTGACATAAAGGGGTTTGAAATCAATATATTATGATTATAGGTAAAATGTGTTCAGAAACCAACTCTTTAAAAACTAAGCGACGAGTTTAGGAAAAGATGGGTAAATCCAAAGTTCGTGCTAAACCTGCATTGACAAAAATTCTAATTAAAAAGAGGAAGAAATATGTCAAAAGGTAAATTACCTGATTATAGCAAGGGAAAATCTATTCAAACGTTCAAACCCGTTAAATGGACTCCAATTAAACTGATTTTATTCTTAATCTTTGTATTTGGGCCCTACGGTGCTTTATTATATGTAGCTAGTGGGATTTCTCAAGTTTTATTGATCTATTTGCTGGCGATTCCCACAATTGCTGGTTTGATGTTTTATATCGTGTACCGATTAACAAAAGATTAAATTTAATCCCTTTTATATTGAATCATGTTTGATTGTTACTCCACTGTCAACTCAGAAATTTCTGTATCAGATTTATATCAACAAGCTGAAATCTATCACCAACAAGAAAACTGGGAAGATGCGATCGCACTTTACCAAAAAACTATCGAACTCGATCCCAACTTTTCTTGGGCTTATCATCAACTCGGAGATATTTTTTCTAAACAAAGTAAATGGGGGGAAGCTATTGTTGTTTACCATCAAGCTATTGAACTCAACCCAAATTTTTCTTGGTCTTATCATAACTTAGGAATGGCTTTACTTCAACAAACACAATGGGATCAAGCGATTTTAGCTTATTCTAAAGCGATTGAACTCAATCCAGAGTTTTGTTGGTCTTATTATTATTTAGGGGAAGCTCTATATCAACAACAAAACCAACAAAAAGCGGTTTTTGCTTATTTCAACGCTTGGAAACAAAATCCCGATTTATTAGCAAGTTTAAATCGAATTGGAGAAGTTATTCAAGACCAAATTCAAGCGGGATCAGATGCAGTTATTGATGACTATTATTCAAAAGTAAATGAACCTTCTGATTTATCTCAATGGCTGCATTTTTTACCGACTGATTTTGAGCTTTATGTAAAAGTAGCAAAATATTTAGCTGAAAATAATTATGAGGATGGTGCTATTATTTTTTATCGAATTGCTTTATATCTCCAACCTGATCATTTAGAGCTTGCTCAACAGTTAGAAGCCATTTTAGAGCAAAAAACAGCTTTAGAAAGAGTAGCGAATGAATGTCGTTTGGCTATTCAAGAAAACCCTAATGATCCCGAATCTTATTACAATTTAGGGATGGCTTTATCTCGTCAGCAGCAAAGAAGTAAATCCGTTAATGCCTATCTTAAATTTTTAGAACTTAAACCCGATCTTTTTCTATGGAATTATCAAACTATTGTAGAGTTAATTGATCAAAATAATTCTCTCGATACAGCCATTGATATTTACCATCAAGCGATTGCAAAAAATCCAGAATCCTGCATTCTTTACTTAAATTTAGCCGTATTATTAACCCAAAAAGGGGATTTATCAACAGCTATAGAATATAATTCTATTGCAGGTCAAAAAATCATTCCGCAATTTCGTCCCGAATGGCAACCTATTACAGATACTTTACAACCCGTTAATCATCTTGATTTTTTAATCATTGGAAGCCAAAAAGGGGGAACAACTTCTTTAAACTATTATCTATCGGAACATCCAAACGTGATTTCATCCATGATTAAAGAAATGCCGTTTTGGTCAAATCAAGTTCATCGAGGTTTAGAATGGTATTTTTCTCATTTTCCTCCCATTCCCCCAAACTATCACTGTTTAGTCGGAGAAGCAACCCCCATTAACTTTAATTCTCCAGAAGTCGCTAAATATTTAGTACAATTTTTCCCAAAAGTAAAATTAATTCTTCTGTTAAGAAATCCGATTAATCGAGCTATTTCACACTATTATCATTGGGTTAGTTTAAAATGGGAACACCGTTCTTTTGAAGAGGTAGTTCAACAGGAGATAGAACAATTGCAGGATCAAACGCTTGATTTTTGGACACAACTCACCCTATATCAATTTCAAGGATATCTTGCCAAAGGATTATATATTCATTTCTTAAAAAAATGGATGGAAATTTTTCCCAAAGAACAATTTTTGATTTTAAAAAGTGAAGACTTTTATGCAAATCCTGATCAGGGAACAACACAAGTTCTTCGATTTTTGGGTTTACCGGAATATCATTTACAAAAATATCCTCAATATAATACCAGACCTTATTCCCCCATTTCCCAATCAACACGCGCCTTACTCCAGAATTATTTTCAACCTTATAATCAGCAGTTAGAGGAGTTTCTGGGAATGCAGTTGAACTGGAATTAGATTAAATTTATGTTGTAATCTGTGTAGCTAAATTTAGAGAAGAACCTATTTAAACTTAATTTTTTATTGTATAATTATGACCCAATCAGAAATTATCAAAAAAGCTGAAATTCATATTAAACAAGGCCAATTAGATGAAGCAATTAATATTTGTAAAATTGCTTTAAAAAACAATGAAAATTTGGGCGACGCTTATCGATTAATGGGAATTGTAATGCAGTTAAAAGGGAACTATCAGCAAGCTGAAAATTATTATCAACAAGTTTTAGTATTACAACCTAATCAAGCAGAAATATATGCCAATCTAGGTATAATTTATGCTGAGAAGCAAAAGTGGAAATCTGCTACAGATTATTATCAAATGGCAATAAAAATTAATCCTAATAATACAAGATTTTATAGAGATTTAGCCAATATTTTTACGACAACCAATCAAACGGAACTCGCCAACGAATGTCAATATCAAATTTTAATTAGAGAACCTGATAAAATTAAACCGGAAGACCAGTTTAATTTAGGAAATAAATTTTTAGACAATGACAAAATTGATCAAGCAATTGTTTGCTATCGTTACGCCATTCAATTTAATCCTACCTTTTATCATCCTTACTGTCAATTAGGGTTGGCTTTAAGTCAAAAAGAACATTTTAAAGAAGCAATTTTAGCCTATCAAAAGGCCATAGAATTAAATCCTGATTTTAGCTGGTCGTATCAAGGTTTAGGAGACAATTTAAGTAAGCTACAACGCTTTGAAGAAGCAATTTTAGCCTATCAAAAAGCCATAGAATTAAATCCTGATTTTAGCTGGTCGTATTATGGTTTAGGAGACAATTTAAGTAAGCTACAACGCTTTGAAGAAGCAATTTTAGCCTATCAAAAAGCCATAGAATTAAATCCTGATTTTAGCTGGTCGTATTATGGTTTAGGGGAAGCTTACCAATCGGTTAAACAGGAAAAAAAAGCAGTTTCTACTTATCGTCATTTTATTGCTATTAATCCTAATATTGCAGCAGCTTATTTTAATTTAGGAATAGTTTTAAAAGAATTGAAACAATGGGAAGAAGCGTACATTGCTTTTAGTAATTGTCTAAACATTAATCCTGATTATCCTGACTTAAATTCAAACTTAGTAGAAGTGCATTCTAATTTAGGAAATTGGGAAGAAGCAATTTCTTATTTATTGCAATGGTTAAAACGACACTCAGACGATTTTGATAGTTATGTTAAATTGGGTTTAATTTTAGAAAAAATGGGTCGAACGTTAGATGGAGATGGATGTAAATATTTGCAAATCATCCCTTTTGATGTACTTAAAAAACACTTGAATTTATCCCCTGATTTACTAATAAATATTCAGGATTATCCTCTGGCTCAAAAAATATCGATTTATCCTCAAAGTTTGGTAATTTTTAATCCTCCAAACGGAATATTGGGTGAACCTAATTTTAGGTTGTTTCCTAACTCTATGCTATCCCCAGAAGCGTTTGTTGCAGTGATCCCTAATGGACGAGTATGGGGAGATGCTTTAACATCTGCTGTCATGACTTCAGAACACCAATTAATTAAGGATTTATCAACAGGTTGTAGTGAGTTAGTAATTAGTCGTGATCAATTACCAGAGCCTTTAGAATTAGAAGGAAATGTAGCTTTTTTATCAGCGCAATTCGGATTAATTTATTACCATTGGATGTTTGATATTATAGCCCGTTTGCATTTATTAGAGAAAGCTGATTTTGATTTTAATAAAATTGATTGGTTTGTCGTTAACCGTCACCAATCTCCTTATGAAAAAGAAATGCTAAAGCTGTTAAATATTCCTGAACATAAAGTGATTGATAACTGTATCTATCCCCATGTAAAAGGGTCAGTATTATTAGTTCCATCTTTTGTTCAGTGGAGTTATTTAAAATCCTCAAAATGGGCAGTAAATTTTATTAGGAATAAATTTCTTTTTTCTGGTATTAATACAAATAATTATCCTCAGCGAATTTATATAAGCCGCGAAAATGCTAACTGCCGAAAAGTCATGAATGAGTCGGAATTTTTACCCTTTTTAGAAACATTAGGTTTTCAAACAGTGTGTTTAGAACATTTACCTTTTCAAGAACAAGTTGGTTATTTTGCTAATGCAGAAATTATTATTGCACCCCATGGGTCAGGATTAACTAATTTAATCTTTTGTCGTCCTAATACAAAGGTGATTGAATTTTTATTTCCTCAATGGGAGACTTCTTATTATTGGCAACTTTGCAATATAGTTAGCTGTGAATATTACTGTTGTGTCGGTGAATCTGTGGATGAGGTCGAATTAAATTCTATTCCCATTTTTGACAATATAAAAGTTAAGCCTTATAATATTATTAAACTTTTAAAAATGGCAAAGGTTATTGAATAATAATGAGCTATTTTAACGATAATAATACCAGAAATGATTTACAAACAGCAGAATCTTATTTAATTTCTGCAAATCATTATTTAGAACAGGGAACCCCTGAACTAGCTTTATCTTTCTATAATCAAGCCATTGAATTAAATCCTGACAATGACCAGATTTATTATAAATTAGGTCAAGCTTTAATGCAGTTAAAACGTTATGAAGATGCCATAAATGCTTATTCTAAATCTATTCAAATTAATCCTAATTTTCCTTGGTCTTACAATAGTTTAGGAGAAGTATTAATTAAATTAGAACGCTGGGAAGAAGCGATCGCAGCCTATAGCCAATTTATTAAATTTAATCCTAATTTTTGTTGGGCTTATTTTGGTCTAGGGGAAGCTTTTTTTAACTTAAACCAGATAGAAAAATCCATTGATTATTATAAAAGAGCAATTGACCTTGAGCCTATAAATTGTTGGATTTATATTAAATTAGGAGATGCTTTCTTTAAATTAAAACAACAAGAAAATGCAATTCAATTTTATTCTCAAGCAATTCAGCTTAATCCAAATATAGATTGGTTTTATGGAAAGTTAGCAGAAGTTTTTTTATCTCAGAATCAGTTAGAAAATGCAATTCAAGCCTACCAAAATGCCATAAATATAAATCCGCAAAGCGGGTATTATATCGCCATTGGTAAAATTTTAAGTCAACAGAAACTATGGGATCTTGCTTTAGATTATTTAATTAAAGGATTACAATTACAGCCAGATTATCATGAAGCATATTATTGTATTTCTACTATTTTTAAACAAAATAATCAACCATTAGATGCTATTCTTTGTGAGGTTCATCATCAATTACCAATTCCTTTAATTCAAAAAGTATTTAATTTATCAGATGATTATTTTATTACGACTCCTACAGAAAAAAATTCAACTAAAATTCCAGTTTATCTACCTAGTAATATCAAACTTACTCCCCCTAAATTAATCGAAGGAAGTCTCAACCCTCATTTTCAATTAACCTCAATTCATTTCCCGGAAACCTTTGTTTATAGTATTCCTCAAAGCCAAGTTTGGGCGGATACATTAACCAGTGCTGTTCTCAATTCAGAGAATCAATTAATCACAGATTTATCCACCGGAAGTGCAGCTTTATTAGTTAATTCTCCTCATTTTATTGCGTCACGAAATATCGGTGGAACAGTGGCATTTTTATCGGTTAAATGGGGTGAAAATTATTATCACTGGATGTTTGATATTATTGCTAGATTGGATTTATTATTACGACATTTTTTAATTGAAGAAGTCGATTATTTTGTTGTGAATCGATGCCAATTCAACTATGAATATGAGACATTGCAACTATTAAATGTTCCCCCAGAAAAAATTATTGAAAGTTCCCAAAATCCGGCTTTAAAAGCAGATAAAATTATAATTCCTTCCTATTCTCATGCAACGTCCAGAACTCCTCAATGGGCTTGTAATTTCTTGAAAAATTTATGTCTCAATTCTCAAGAAAACTTAGAATTATTGCCCTTAGAAAGAGTTTATTTAAGTCGAAGTCAGGCATCCTATCGTCAAGTCGATAATGAAGCAGAAGTAATCTTATTTTTACAGCAATTTGGGTTTACCGCCTTGAGTTTAGAAACTTTATCAGTTAGACAACAAGCCTATTATATGGCAAATACTAAAGTCATTATTTCTCCTCATGGAGCCGCTTTAACCAATTTAGTTTTTTGTTCCCCAGGAACTCAGGTCATTGAGTTTTTAATGCCAAATTGGACGCTATCTTGTTATTGGGAATTAAGTAATATTGTGGGTTGTGATTATTACTGTTTATTTTCTGAAGCAGCTAATGCCAATTGTTCTCCTACGGATGGATCTCAAAATATTAAGGTCAATTTGGATTCTCTTTTAAAATTAATGCAATGGGCTAGAATTGTTTAGGGATAGGGCTTAATTTTCAGGCTTTTGGGAGATTTCACTCATAACCAACTAATATAAAATAATCAGAATAAGGTTAAAAGGGTCAAAAATTATGATTAAATCTTGGATGGTAATTGGAGGAGTAGCTTTTCTCGTCGCCTTAGCCAGTAATATCCTTTTGACCCCTAATGACATCCGATGGTTTAATCGTTTAACTCGTCCGGGTTGGTTAACCTTTGAAAAAGCGATTCCTTTAATTTGGACAATTGTTTTTATTGGGGGGGCTTGGTCAGCCATTTTAGTTTGGGAAGCCGAACCCCAAACGCCTCAAACTTGGGTGTTAATGGGGTTTTATCTATTAGTAGAATTAGTCATTTTGTCCTATACCCCTGTGATGTGTAAGACGAAAAGTTTACGAGTTGGAACCATTTTAGGGGGAACCGGTTTTATTTTAGGGTTAATGTTGATGATTAGTGTTTGGCCCATTTCTCAGACCGCAGCCTTTTTACTGCTTCCTTTTGTTTTGTGGAGTCCGATTGGAACCTACACCACCTGGGCGATGATCCCACTCAATCCCGCAGACGCTTAAAAAAGCAACAACCACCGATTATTACTGGAATAAAAGGTGGTTGTTCAACCCTGAGAGATAAAGATTATAAGGTTAGGGTACGACGTTTCGTGGTCATCCGATAAGCTTCAATGATATCGCCCATGTTCCAGTCGTTGAAGTTATCCAAGGCAATGCCACATTCATAACCGGCATTGACTTCCTTGGCATCTTCTTTCATCCGTTTCAGGGAGTCAAGAGCGCCTTCATGAACGATTTCGCCTTTACGACGGACTCGGACTTTACAGTTACGGATCACTTTACCGGAGAGCACATAACAACCTGCTACCGTACTGCGTCCAACCGGGAAAATTGCCCGAACTTCCACTTGACCCAGAGCTTCTTCCACCAGTTCCGGTTCTAATAACCCTTCCATCGCTGCTTGAACATCATCTAAGAGGTTGTAAATGATGTTGTAATCGCGGATATCCACCCCAGCGCGATCAGCGGCTTGCCGTGCACCATGAGCCAAGGTGGTATTAAATCCGAGTAAAACGGCATCACTGGCGGCGGCTAAGTCAATATCCGTTTCCGTAATTTCACCCGGTGCGGCTAAGAGCAGTTGCAGTTCGACTTCTTTCTGAGGCAGTTTTTTCAAGGCATTGACAATGGCTTCCACCGAACCTTGAACGTCTGCCTTCAGGATTAAGTTTAGTTCCTTCAACTCACCTTCTTGAGCACGAGCCGAGAATTCACTCAGACTGATCCGACCTTTGGTTAAGCGGGTTTGTCGTTTTGTCTCAGCCCGTGATGTTGCCAAAGCCGAAGCTTCTTTCTCGTTCTCAAACACATCGAATTCATCACCCGCCGCTGGAACATCCCGCAGTCCTAAGACTTCAACCGCAAAGGAAGGACTGGCTTCATCGACGCGATCCCCTCGATCATCCACCATCGCCCGGACTTTACCCAGCACCGAACCCGCAACAACGATATCTCCGACGCGCAGAGTTCCGTTTTGGACTAATAAGGTTGCCACAGGGCCACGGGATTTGTCCAGGTGAGCTTCAATGATTGTTCCTTTCGCGGCTCGGTTGGGGTTGGCATACAGATCTTCAACCTCAGCCACTAACAAAATCATCTCTAACAAGGTATCGAGATTTTCCCCTTTGATCGCACTGACGGGAACCATAATGGTGTCACCGCCCCATTCTTCAGGAACCAGAGAAAATTCGGTTAACTCCTGTTTCACCCGATCCGGCTGGGCACCTTCTTTATCAATTTTGTTAATGGCAATGATCATCGGGACTCCCGCCGCCTTAGCATGGCTAATGGCTTCAATGGTTTGAGGTTGAACCCCATCATCGGCAGCCACCACCAAAATCGCCACGTCGGTCACACGCGCACCCCTGGCCCGCATCGCGGTAAAGGCTTCGTGACCCGGAGTATCCAGGAAGACCACTTGCTGAGTTTTACCTTCATGTTCCACATCGACATGATAAGCACCGATGTGTTGGGTAATGCCTCCAGCTTCCCCTTGAGCCACTTTGGTTTCGCGAATCGCATCGAGGAGGGTGGTTTTCCCATGATCGACGTGACCCATGATTGTGACCACCGGAGGACGGCGTTGCAGATGTTCTAGGTCTTCTTCGTTGAAAATATTGTCGGGTTTAATCGCACCGGATACTTGTTCTTCCGTTTCAACTTGAACGTTTAGCTCTTGACAAATTACTAAAATTGTGTTATAGTCCAGCGTCTCTGTAATATTAACTGCAATCCCTTGGGAGAAGAGACGTTTAATAATTTCCGTTTCAGGTAAGGCTAAGGCGGTTGCTAATTCTTGAACCGTCATTGGCCCTGGTACAATCACTTTTTCAGGGCGTTCTGCCTTCGGTTTTGCTTCTGTACGCCGCATATTTGCAGCCGAAGAACCTCCCCCCCGACTAGGAGCTTGTTTTTTCGGTTTAGCCGTTGTTGCTGCCACGTTACCTTGTCCAGGGCCGGCTTTGGGTTTCGGTGGACGGGCCAGAGATATACTCATCATGGCGTTATTAGCATTGGATAAAGATAATGCGTTGAGTTCATCATCATCATCTTCATCCAAAGACGGTTTAGCCCGTCGTTTAGACTTGACTTTAGCCGATTTGGCTTTACCTGTATCTACAACTTCTTCTTCCTCTTCCTCCCATTCTGGCCCTCGTTTCCCTGTTCGCGGGGGGTTCGGTCGAGTTAAGGTCACAGCAGCCCGTTTTGGCCGTTTAATTAAATCATCTGTGGCAATTAAGGGTTCCTCTTCTGCGCTTTCGGAAGGTTCTGCATCGTCATCAATCGCTTGAACCGCCGATTTACGGGCAGGAGGAGGTTGTAATTCCGGGACAGATCGGCTGGGTCTGGGAGTCCCGATCTCTTTGCGCGGTGGTTTTCTGGCTTCTGAGTCTTTTTCTTTTGTTTCTGCTGAAGCTAGGGATGGAGCTTGTTGCGGTTTTGGAGTGGGTCTTTCCGGCCCGTCCGTTTTAGATTTGGGTTCAACGGATTTAGGTGCGGGTTTATTCGTTTTTAAAACGGGCTTGTTTTTAACGATAGGTGCTGTCTCTGTCGTAACAACTGAGATAGGAACAGAAGAAACCGGAACGGGAGATGCAGGTCTGACAGGTGGAGGAGACAATTGAGGGGGTTCTGACAAATCGAGGTCAACCTCTTCAAAGCTGGTGTTCTCTTCGGCCGGAGCGGGAATGCCAATCTGTTCAGCTTGGGAATATTCACTGGCCGTTGTTTCGGAAGATTCCGTTCCCGCTTGAGCAGGAGCATTGGGTTTCGATAACACTGGTCGATTTAACGTGGGTTTCACAGGCGCTTTTGGAGAAACAAGTGACTTAGGTGGAGTGGCAACTGACGTTGATGCAGGGGAATCCGCCGAGCCATAAACGGCTGAGACATCGGAGTTAGGCCGGATTCTCGGCTTCTGGATCTCTAAAATTTCTTGCTTTTTCTTCTCGCCCGGTGCCGTTGCTGATGATTTCCCATTGGGGTGCGATCGCTCGGATTTCCCATCAAGCTGACCTGGGTTCGGGTGAGTTGCTACATACTTTTCAATGCGTTCTTTATCAGATTCTGAAATCGTGCTACTGTGGCTTTTAACCGAAATATTCAGCCGTTCGCACACCGCTAAGATGTCCTTGTTATCCAAATTAAGTTCCCGTGATAGTTCGTAAATTCTGACTTTGGCGTTGTTCATCCACTGACCCCTCTTCGTACCAACCCATTGTTTGATGTTTACATAGTTCGATTTACTCTTACAACAGTAACCTCTACATTTTAAATAACGATATCATCTGCTCTTGTTATTTAAGTGTCAAGGATGCAGAGGATTCGTCTGCTGTGACAGTTCTTAATGTTATTTCAATTTTTGTTGAACTTGAACCCCTCAAATCTTTACAATTGTCTTTCTCAAGTTAGCAGATATAAACCTTCGGGTGAAGGAGGAGCATTGGACACATCAGCCAATTTATCCTATTCTGGTTTAACTTGGATATCCCAGTCTTCTATCTGGGGAAGTGGAACAGGCAAGATGCCTGTTAGGTTTAGGGACTCAATGTGAACTTGACACCTCCTAACATCGGTTATGAACTTCAATCGGCATTTGATTCAGAAAAATCGCCTTGACTGGTGAGTGCTTCTTAATCAGGCGTTGCTAAACGTTGCCATAGGGTTTGATACAGTTCCTCTGGCACAGAAGCCCGGAGTGCGTGTCCCAGTCGATTTTTTTTCTGAGCCACTCTTAAACAATCAGGGTTGGGGCAAAGGTAGGCTGAACGACCCATTCCTTGATCTAATTGTACCTGATGGGATGGATAGAGCCGGACAAATCGCCAGAAGGTTTCTTTGCCTGCTAACTGGCGACAAGCAACGCAACGACGTTGATTTTTCATGGGTTGACCGTTGACAGTTGACAGTTATCAGTTATCAGTTATCAGTTATCAGGAGTTAGATGTACCTGAAGCCTACCGCATCACTCACTCCCCACCCTCCCCCTGTCCCCCCGTCCTCTTGTCCCCTTGTCCCCCTGTCCCCCTGTCCCCCCGTCCCCCTGTCCCCCCGTCCCCTTGTCCCCCTGTCCCCCCCGTCCCCTCTACTCCTCTTCCCCAAATTCGTCAAAATCCTCATCCGTTGCCGCTAAAGCTTGACGTTCGAGTTCTTCGGCGATTTTTTGATCTTCGGCTGCTGCATCATATTTAGCAGTATCCTTAATATCAATTTTCCAGCCTGTTAATCGGGCTGCGAGACGAACATTTTGCCCTTCTTTCCCAATGGCCAAACTCAATTGATCTTCGGGAACCAGAATGTGGGCTCGACGTTCTTCAGGATTAACTAAACGGACTTCATCGACTCTGGCCGGACTCAAGGCATTGGCAATATAGGTAGCCGGGTCAGGTGACCAACGAATCACATCTATTTTCTCACCCCGCAGTTCATTCACCACAACTTGAATCCGCGAACCCCTCGCTCCGATACAAGCACCAACCGGATCAACATCTCGATCCAAAGTATCTACTGCTATTTTAGTCCGAGGGCCAACGTGACGGGAAGGGGGGTTGGCTTCTCGCGCGACGGCGACAATTCGCACCACTTCATCCTCAATTTCAGGGACTTCATTGGCAAACAGATAAACGACTAACCCGGCATCGGCCCTAGATACTAACAGTTGTGGCCCCCGTTGGGAACCTTGACAGACTTTTTTCAGATAAACTCGGAAAGTCGCATTGGCTCGATAATTATCATTGGGGAGTTGTTCGCGTTTGGGGAGTTCCGCTTCAACAGCCATGCGACCAAAACCACTGGCCACTTCCATAATCACCGATTGTCGTTCAAACCGCAGCACTTTAGCTTGGAGCACGGTGCCTTCAAGTTCTTTAAACTCTTCTTGAATCAATTTGCGCTGCTTATCTCGGAGTTTTTGGGCTAAAACCTGTTTCGTTTGAATGGCAGCCATGCGACCAAACTCCCCTTGATCCGGGGTAACATCTAACGTAACCGTATCCCCTAACTGGGCTTCTGGAGCAACTTCGCGTACATCTTTTAAGGCAATTTGGTGATCTTGATTACTGACTTGTTCAACAATCATTAAATTCTTCGCTAAAACGCGAAATCCTTCTTCATCGACATCGAGTTCTACATCAAAATTATCAAAATAATCGTCACTAAATTGAGTCTGAATTTCAATCGTCCGACGATAGCGTTCATATCCTTTTAATAAGGCTTCTCGCAACGCTTCTTCTACCGCTTGTTTAGGTAAATTACGTTCCTGAGAAATACTATTAATCATATCTTGCAAACCGGGCAAACTCACCATTGACATAGGGTTTTTATCCTCCAAATTTTGATTGTTTGATAACAGGAAACAGGGAACAGAGTGGAAAGTTTCTATTTATTGACTTCCAGCGTTATAAAACCTTTATTCCTCTCCACTTTCGTCTAGTAAAACTTCCGTTACTAACTCGCGCGGAATTGCGATTTGTCGCCCTTTTTGACTGAGATAAACAGTTGTTTCATCCCGACGCACGAGTTTTCCCCGTTGTTGAGTCTGACCTTTGTAGGGTTCTGATGTTTTGACAATGATCGGAAATCCTTTGAAGGAAATAAATTCGCGATCGCTGGTTAAAAATTGTGAAATTCCTGGGCTGGAAATCTCCAAAACATACGCATCGGGAATAATATTCGTCGTCTCTAACTGTTCTTCCAAAGCCCGACTCATCCGTTCACAATCATCCAATCCAGTATCCTGACTGGGGTTGCGGATATCGACACGCAGTACAGGCGGTTTCTGATTGGTGTAAAAGGTAGCCCCCACCACTTCCAGTCCCAAGGTTTGGGCGATGGGGGTGGCGATATCAAGAATTTCGGGGATCAGGGGATGAGCCATAGTTGACGGGAATATTAGAGTCTACAGAAGTTCTGGCGTTACACTGACATGAAAAAAGTGGGCTTCACCCACTCTGCGCGTGAAACAGTGTCCTCCCAGAAGCCAAAGACGAACCCAAAGGGTTCGCCTCTTCTTCTAGTTTAGCTTACGGTGAAGGCAATTGTCAGGGGTCTTGTCGGTTGATGGGTAACGGTTGACAAGGACAACATTTAATCGGTTTGTGTTAATCGTCTTTGTTCGTGTAATTGGGCGAGAACTTGTTCAAAGTTAGATTCATCCACCTGTTGAATATAGTTAATTTTGAATTCTTCTAAAAAGTCAATTAATAAGGTTTGGATTTCGGCAAAGCCTTGTTCTTTTTGTAATTCTTCTCCTAACACCTGACTAAAGTTTTTAACTAATTGATTGGTTAATTTTGTACCAACGGGATCTTCCATTGCTTTTTTCACCGTTTCATAGGCATCCTGTGGCCCTTCTGTTGCTAATTTAGACAGTTCAGCAATAATTCTTTCTTGAATTTGTTCAGGAATTTGTTGTAACCCCGGTATACTTTTAAACTGTTGAATAACGGGGGATTGTTGGATGACTTGTTCAATATTATAGCGCAATAATGCTTCAATATCGGGTTCTATTTTAGGAATAACATTATAAATAATTGTTTTAATTAAATGATTAGCAATCGCCTCTATTTCATTAATATTATTAATATCTAAATATTTTTTATTGCGATTCGTGAAAAATCGCTTAACCACATCTCCTTTCTCAATTTCCCGTTGAACTTGTTCAAGACCTTCAACCACAACGGCTTCGGTTAATTCCCTGGCTATTCCAGCCACAAATCCGCGAGTCACTTGAAGCCGAATATATTCTAAACTAATAAAATGGACTTGATTTAAGCGTAGTGCTACAGGAATTATTCTTAATAATCGCCAAAAGGGTAAAAACAAAAAGACATCATACCACCGCCATAACATCGCATCAAACCAAGTTACTCTCGGATAACGACGGCTAATAAAATAGGTTCTGGCTAAAAATTCGAGGAAGAAAATGATCACAAAGGGTAAATCAATTTTCCAAAAAGTTCGAGTGAATTCCCCATTTTCTCCGAGAGTTCGATAATAGTTTGTGGCAATTAAAGGACTAATATTTTTTTCAAACCAGTCAATTTCTTGATCATATCCTTGTTGTTTGAGATAAGATGTACTCCAAAAGGTATTAAAAGATTGTTTAGCGGAATTTTGAGGATTTTCGACATGATCTCGCATTCGATTTTTAATGCGTTCTAAAGTTCCGCTTTTTTCAGCAATTGCAAAGGGATTTTCATTGATCATTCCCTCACTTTGAGCGCGTAATTGTGCTAAAATTTCATCGGTTTCAGTAGAATTTAAACTGGTTTCAGTTACACTAACTTTTAACTGCTCAACAGTCTCTAAATATTTTTCTGTATCTTGATGAGGTTCTATCCCTTTAACGGGATCATAAATTTGGGTTAGAACCGGAATATACCGAAAATAATAATCTCGCAAATCAGTATAAGTCAGGTTAAATAAAACTAATCCATAGTTAACGGTAACGACAATAGCCATTAACCGCTCAAACCAAGGAAGTTTTTGATTTTGGGGAACAGAGATAGAATTTTTTTTCATTATAAATTAAATAATCACAGAACAATAAGTAGCAAGTCCCAAATCAACGAATATTAATAAATCTTCTCTAGTTAAGCTAAAGTACCTAGATTCTTAGGCTAAAGCCCAACACTGAACTTTTTTAAGTTAACCAGAATTCTGTCCAGAGACTAACTCAAGTTAGAGGAATTATTAATAGCAGTTTTAGGTATTATAGAAGATAAAAATCAACCCTAACATTTAACATTGAATCAAGTTCTGGATTAAATCTATGTCCAATTCCTTAGAAACTCCCCAAATTAGTATTGTGATTCCAGCATACAACTGCGATCGCTATATTGGGCAAGCGATCGAAAGTATTCTTAATCAAACTTATTCTGCTTATGAAATTATTGTCGTGGATGATGGTTCCCAGGACAACACCCGGGAAGCGTTACAACCCTATTCTCAACAGATTCACTATGTTTATCAACAAAACCAAGGGGTTTCTGTCGCGCGAAATCATGGGTTAAATTTAGCACGAGGAGAGTTTATTGTTTTCCTCGATGGGGACGATACTTTTCTTCCTGATAAATTAACAACTCAACTCGCCGTTTTTGAAGCACAACCCCGCCTGGGACTGGTTCAAAGTGGATGGCGGCGCGTGAACCAACAGGGAGAAACCCTAATGGATGCGACACCTTGGGACTATGTTCCTGAATTGAATTTAGAAATGTGGTTACGTTGGAAACCTTTAGGAACAATGGGAACTTTAATGTTTCGTCGAGACTGGTTATTAAAAGTTGCAGGGTTTGAAAGGGGGTTAGCTCATGGGGAGGATGTAGATTTAATTTTAAGATTAGCATTATTAGGCTGTGAATCCGCTTGGTTACGTCAGTCAACGGTTTGTTATCGTCAACATGACCGCAACACAATGCGGGATGGAATTTCTCAAGCAAAATCGATTAATTATGTTTTGGATAAATTTTTTAATCTTCCCAATATTCCCTTAGAAATTCGGTTAATTGAAAATTGGGTGCGGTATAGTACCTTAGTTTGGAGTTCTTGGTATTTATATTATACAGGTTTCCCGCTAGAAATGGCAGAATATTTACAAAAAGCTTGGCAATATACCCCATTTTTAGCGGTAGAAACTTTAACAAACTGGACAGAAAGCTTTGTTCATTATTCTAATAGTTTAGGACAGCCTTTATCTGTGAATCAACTCTGTAGTTTACCGGAATGGCAAAATTTAACAACTTGGGTTTTACAACAAACAATACAACAACGTTCTCAACCTTTAGAAGCAGGAATTAAGTTATTTTAATTTCAGCTAATTCTAACAATTTCATGAACTCATCCAGATTAATTTTCATATCGAGTTGTCCGAGATGAGTTAAATTTTCTGTTGTTTTATCAATGACTTCACTAATTAAATAGTAATGTTCTAACTGACAAAGATTGCTAATCAATCGATAATAAATCGGAACATAATCTGGGTGAAATAGCTCAATAATTTTAGTTCTAGGTTGACAAAATACAATATTAGATAATCCAGCACCATGGGGCGCTATTACAACGGATGCGGTCGCCATTAATTCTACTTGTTCGGAAAAGCTTAAAGTTTCTAAAACCACGCTTTCAAAGTTTAATGGTTTCAGACATTGAAATAATTCATCTTGGTTAATAACATTACGATAACTTGCTTTTTCTCGACTCAAATAAATTCGACGATAAGGGGTAATATTCCCAATATTGGAAGGAAGAAAAGCTGATCTCAAAAAGTTACACACCCATGCAGGTGTGATCACATTTTTGTACATTAAATTCGGGGAAGGAACAATAATTTTATGAGCTTGAATATGATGATGAGTCATACTCACTATAATTTTAGACAAGGGAACACCAAGCTTAACTAAGGTTTCTTTTTGATAAGTTGGATAGTCTGCATTAATCACAAAATAATCAATATCATCCCAGGAAATCCCACTTTCTTGAATTAAATGAAAACCGGGTAAAACATCATACAGCCAATGAAAATAGGTTGCTCCCCAACGCACCGATAAAAAGGCAATTGTTCCCTCAATTTGATAGACTGGTGCTAATTGATTCGACGATAAAACTAATTCAGCACATCCCGTTGAAAGATCCGTAACTAATTGATTATTTTCTGTTATAATGGCACTGGTGGCTAAATCTCCCCAGGCTCTAGCATTCTCTAAAATGGCTACAAATGCTTTTTGAGTTGTAGCGTGATCAAACATTAAACAAAATTGAGATTGAGAAATTGTTTTTGACGGAGTTAAAGTAATATTAGATTCAGAATAAATAGGTATAAAATTGATTTGAGAATCAATCTGGGATAAAGTCAGTTGGTGTGTCGGAATGGGACAATATTTTTGAAGAATTGCAGAGGGTATTTCTCTAGCGTTATAACAGCCTAAACCTTCTTCATCATATCCTTGTTGCATCAAAACCTCAGCAATTATATCGTAAGGTTTCATAAAATCAGGATTAATTTTTAAGGCTTCAAGACAACAATAAATAGCCTGTTCCCATTGCTTTTGTTTTAACCAAACATCTCCTAAATCTGCATAATATTGAGAAAGATTAGGATTAATCTGAATCGCTTTTGTATAATAAAAAATTGCATCTACAATCTTATTGTTGACTTTATAAATATTTCCTAAAATATGGTAAAGTTCATCCGCTTCAGGACGTTTCTTTAACTGTTCTTCAAAAATTAAACTTGCTTGAATTAATTCTTGAGATTGTATAATTTTAGGAATAATCTCATCTAATAGCTCTTGATAATAGGCATTAGATTTAGCCGCTTCATAATAGGCAATAACAGCCTCATACCATTGGTGAGTTTCTAATAACGCTTTTCCTAATTTGGGATAAAACCAATCAATATTATTCTCAATTTTAATAGCTTGACGATAAGCTTTTATTGCTTCTAACCATTGTTGTTTTCCAGAAAAAGCTTCTCCTAACCAATAATAAGCTTGATGGGAATTAGGATAAATTTCTAAAGTTTTTAAATACAAAGAAATTGCTTGATCCCATTTGCTTTGAGAAATTAAACTTTTGCCGAAATCAATATGAGATTGAAGGGGGATAGATTCAGGTTCTAAAATTAATACTTGAAACCAACATTCTAGTGCTTTTTCGGGTTGGTTTAGGTAGCTAAAAACACTATATAAATTTCGGTAAATCCCGACTTGATTCGGTTTTAACTGTAAAGCAATTTCATAGAATTTTAAAGCTTTTTCCCATTGCTGTTGTTGTAGATAAACTGTCCCTAAATTCCCTAGAACTTCGACCCAGTTCGGTTGTAGTTTTAAGGCTTTTTCATAGTATGATTTAGCTTCCTCTAGTTGTCCTTGCAATTGTTTTGCTAACCCAATGGTACTGTAAGCTAACGCAAAATTAGGTTGCAATTGTAAGATGTTTTGACAAGTTGTAATCGCTTCTTCATATTGCTGTTGAGCGATATGGCGAGACGCTTGTTGATATAAAACAATGACAGAATTGTCTGGTGTTTCAGATGGTTGCATGATCTCGACCCTGATAAAATATTGACAAGATTAAGAAAGTTCTGTAACTCCAGCTAATTCTAATAAACTCATTAAATCATCGATATTAATCCGCATATCTAATAATCCTAAAAACGTAATATCATCTAAAGCTTCATTTTCGACAAGCTCTCCAATTAAATAATAATGTTCTAGCTCACAGATATTACTAATAATTCGATAACAAGGTGGAATATGAGTGGGTGCAAATAATTCAATCACCTTAGTTCCAGGCTGACAAAACACAATATTAGATAAGCCCGCACCATGGGGAGTTAAAACCACTGACGCACTAGCCATTAATTCGGCTTGTTCAGAAATCGTTAAAGATTCTAGTACAACGCTCTCAAAGTTCAAGGGTTCTAAACGTTTAAGTAACTCATCTTGATTCACCAGATGACGGTAACTGGCTTGTTCTCGACTAATATAGATGCGACGGTTTGTAGAAATTTTCTGAAAATCTTGAGAAACAAATTGTTGTTTGAGGAATTTGCAAATCCAAGGAGAAGTTGTTGTGGAATTATGGAAAAAATTAGGCGCGGGAACAATAATTTTTTGCGCTTGAATATAAGGTTGATAACGACTTTCGATAATTTTGGATTCTGGGATACCTAATTTTTGTAAGGTTTGCTTTTGATAGGGAGAACGATAACTATTGAAAACGAAATAATCAATACTATCTAAGGAAATACCGCTTTCTTGAATCAAATGAATACCCGGTAAAACATCATACAACCAATGATAAAATGCTTCTCCCCATTGCACGGATAAAAAGGCAACCGTTCCATCAATTTTATATGCTGGGGGTAATTTATTAGAGGATAAAACCAATTCAGCGCATCCGGTTGAAATATCAGTGAGTAATTCATTTTGTGCAGTCATAATTGCACTGGTCGCTGAATCTCCCCAGACTTTCCCATTCTCTAATATCACGACAAAAGCATTTCGAGTTTCAGCTTGACCAAAAATAAAGCCGGGATGAAATTGAGCAATTGTTCGAGAGGGGTTTAGAGGAATTTGACTAGCTGGATAAACGGGAATATAAGTCACATGAGAACTAAAGTCTGATGTAATCAATTGATCAGGATTAATAGAACAGTATTGTTCTAAAAGTGACCAAGGTAATTCTTTATAGTTATAACATTTTAAAGCTTCTTCTGTTTTTCCTTGCTGCTGTAAAATTTTAGCAATATTTTGATAAGCTTCAATTAAATCCGGCTTCATTTGTAAAGCGTCCATTAAGTAGGACATGGCTAGATCTAATTCTTGTTTTTTTAACCAAGCTTCTCCTAATCCAGCATAATATTCAGCGACTTTTGAATTAAGATTGATAGCTGTTTGATAGGATGCGATCGCTTCATCAATTTGACCTTGAGAGTTATATAAATTCCCTAATTGATAATGTAAAATATGAGCTTTGGGAGTCACTTCAAGACATTTTTGATAAACGGAAATAGCAGTTTCTATTTCCTCCTGTTCAATTAAGGTATCTGCTAATTGATCTAACAGCCAAAGATTATTCGGATTGAGTTCAACGGCTTTACAATAAGCATCAATTGCCTGATTCCATTGTTTTTGACCTGTAAATAATTTTCCGATTTGGGGATATAACCAATCCACATTCGGTTCCAGTTCAATTGCTTGCTGATAGCAAGTTAACGCTTCCTCAAACTGTTGCATTTCCAACAAGCTATTTCCTAGGGTAAAATGCAACCAAAAGCCATCAGGATTAATCTCAATAGCTTGGCGATACCAATCAACAGCTTCTTGATGTTTTCCGGTTTTAGAACAAATTTCTCCTAATTTAAAATAAGAACCGAAAAATTTAGGATTAAGGGCAATTCCTTGGTAATAAGCAAGGGTGGCTTCTTCCCATCTTTGTTGTTCAGATAAAGCATTTCCCAGTTGATGATATGTCCAGGAAAAATTCGGGCTGAGTTCAATGGCTTTTTGGTAATTTGCGATCGCTTCATCCCATTTTTGTTGCTGAACTAACGCATCTCCTAAACTTTGATAAAACAGGTAACTATCGGGATCAAGACTAATTGCTTGATTATAGGCGGCGATCGCATCTTCCCATTGTTGTTTCCGGCTTAAAGCTTCTCCCAAACTAAAATAGGAGTGGGGCAAATTGGGATAAATTTCTACGCCCTTAGTATAGAGTTCCAGAGCTTGATCTAATTTGCCTTTTTCAATTAACGTTTTTCCAAAATCCATATAATCTTGAGGAGAAACGCATTGTGGCTCTAAAATTAAGGCTTGAAACCAAGCATGATTCGCTTCTTCCGGTTGATTGAGATTAATCCAAACCCTATATAAATTCTGATAAATTATGGCTTGATTCGGTTTAAAATGCAGCGCAGTTTGATAAGATTGCAGGGCTTCTTGCCATTGCTGTTGTTGAACATATACCGTCCCTAAATTAGCATGAACTTCCACCCAATCGGGTTTGAGGTCGAGGGCTTTGGTATACCAAAATTTGGCTTCATCTAGTTTTCCTTGCAATTGTTTAGCCAACCCCATCGTACTGTAAGTCGGGAGGAAGCGAGGTTGCAACTTCAGTGCTTGCTGACAGACTTCAACCGCCTCATCAAACTGCTGTTGGGCGATATAGCGATGTGCCTCGGCGTGCAAATCAAAAACTGTTTTCTCTGGAGTATCAGACAATGGCATGATCAACCGTGAAAGATAGAGTATCAATATAGACGTTGTAGTGAACTACTCCGACCCGCTACGCTGAGGTCGGAGCTTCCTGTCCAACAGAAAGCACAACAGTAGATTTCTTGCGTCCTCCACTATTACGTCTGACATCTGGACAACAGGCTGACTCGCTAGTTCCTAACGACAAAAAACGCAGTCCTTCATCTCTAATATTTTTGGCAGCGTTGATATCTCGGTCGTGTTTTGTACCACAATGATTACAAGTCCATTGTCGAACATCTAAAGGCAAGCTATCAACCACATTTAAGCAATGATTACAAGTTTTTGAGGAAGGGAAAAATCTATCAATTTCTAAATAGATTTTTCCTTCTTGTTCTGCTTTATAGAAAAGCATGGTCTGGAATTGACCCCATCCAACTTGAGAAATTGCTTGCGCTAAACAGTGGTTTTTGACCATGCCTTTGATATTTAGATTTTCACACACAATAACTTGGTTTTCGTTGACTATCCTGCGTGATAGCTTATGGTGAAAATCCTCACGGCATCGAGTAATTTTGTTGTGAACTTTAGCTACTTTAAGTCTGGCTTTAGATCGATTATTTGAATCTTTCTTTTTGCGAGATAATGATTTCTGTTTAATCTTGAGATTGCGCTCATGCTTTTTCAACCATCTAGGATTAGCGAATTTACTACCATCTGAAGTGATACAGAAATCGTTTAATCCCATATCTAAACCAATCGCCTTACCTTCAGATGAAGGATTGGGAATCTTCTTTCCATCCTCAAATAAAACAGAAGCATAATATTGATTACACTTGTTTTTGGTGATAGTTACAGTTTTAATCGCTCCCTCTATAGGACGGTGAATTTTAGCAAATATTTCACCAATTTTGGGAAAGCATAAACTATTACCACTGATTCTTACATTTTGAGGATAAGATAAAGATTGTTTCCCGTGTTTAGATTTGAATCTAGGATAGTCTGCACGTCTTTCAAAGAAGTTAATGAACCCTCGACTAAGGTTTAAGCAAACAACTTGCAAGCATTGGCTATAGGTATTTTTCAACCATTCATATTCTTTCTTGAGAGCAGGTAATTGTTTTTGTAAGTCGTAACGTGATAATCCTTTCCCGGTTTGTTGATAGGTTTCATTTGTCAAGTTCAAAAAACGATTCCACAGCCAACGAACCGAGCCAAAAGCTTGAGCTAATAACTCCTGTTGTTGAACGGTGGGATAGATTCTGACTTTGACTGTTTTGAGCATCTTACCAGGAACCACGTTTACGATAAAATGCTAACAAACGAAGTTTGAGATTGTCAAGTGCTGATCGCACTTTTTGTTTTTCCAAAATTCATACTCACCCTCAGTTGATCGGGGTAGGGATGAATTTTGGGATTTTGTTAATACAGATAGTTTATCAGGCGTAAAGTTTCCGGTGTTGGGTGGGCAGAGGTGCAAATCCTGAATGTTTTGTGCGCCACTCATATTCCCTAACTCCATCAGGGTAAGGCATCAGATAGCCTGACAACTCCGGTCTATTTATCAATTATGAAGTAATATTAAGCAAATTTTATTAAAAATTGTTGCAAGTTCTTGATTGGCTTGTTAGATTGTGCATAGAGGGTCTTTCCAATCAATGCTCGTATTGAGGAGACATTTGAGCCATGGGTGAAATCAATGTTGCTCTATTCACCAGGAATTAAGGAAAAAAGATAGCCTGGTCTGTTGTCTAATCATGACCCATTACTGATCTCTACACTCATGATCCAAAATTTTTAACCTTTCAAGATTGTTTCAACTCTGCATAGAGGAATATCGGTGTTTCTAACGGTTGTTAGGCGGGGATGGAAAGAAATTTTATCCTAAATCCCTGGCGAAATTGCACCGAATTCCTCCTCAACAGGAGGTTTTTGCGATGACTATTCAAGGAAAAACAGCCCTAATTACGGGGGCTTCTCGTGGAATTGGCCGGGCAATTGCCTTAGAATTTGCTCAACATCACGTTAAACGTCTGATTCTAGTGGCACGAGATCGTCAGCGATTAGCTGAATTAGCGACAGAATTAGAACCGATGGGGGTGGAAGTTATTACCTTAGCCTTAGACTTAACCCAACCCGTTAAAGTTAATATTGCCATGGCCCAGGCTTGGCGATCTTACGGGCCGATTGAAATTTTAGTCAATTGTGCTGGAGTCGCCCACCAAAAGCCCTTTTTACAATCCAAACTCCTAGATGTTCAAGAAGAAATCTCCTTGAATTTAATCGGGTTGTATACCATTACTCATGCCATTGCCCGACGCATGGCCCATCGCCAATCGGGAACGATTGTGAATGTATCGAGTTTAATGGGAAAAATTGCGGCTCCCACGATGTCCACCTATTCGGCGACCAAATTCGCGATTTTGGGATTTACGGAAGCCTTACGTCGGGAATTAGCGACCTACAATATTCGCGTTATGGCCTTATTACCCACCTTAACGGATACGGATATGACACGAGATTTACAACTGTTTCGTTGGGTGGTTCCCATGACCCCCGAACAAGTTGCCAAGGTGTTAGTCGCGGGGTTGGATAAAGACACCTCAGAAATTTTAGTCGGGTGGCAAAGCCATTTAGCTGTCTGGTGCAACCGCTTTGCACCTTGGTTGATGGAAAAAATTCTTCTGTTGACATCCCCCGTCACCCAAAAAATCCAAAAATCCTATCCCATCCTCACAGAAGCGGACTGTTAAGGGAATAGGCACTCTTGCAATGGGCAATGGGCAATAGGCAATAGGCACTCTTGCAATGGGCAATAGCGATTTATTCTATTCCCATTGCTCCCTGTTGACTGATAACTGATGACTGATAACTGATAACTGATAACTGATGACTGATGACTGATTAAGGTAACATGATTGCAATAGGCTGTTAAGGAACTTTCTCAAATCCTGAAATTCCCCGCCTCAACCTTTGGAGATTAAAATTTTATGCCGAGATCACAACGGAACGATAACTTTATTGATAAAACCTTTACGGTTATGGCAGATATGATTCTCAAGATGCTGCCCACCAACCAAAAAGCTAAAGAAGCTTTTGCCTACTATCGAGATGGAATGTCAGCCCAGGCGGATGGGGAATATGCAGAAGCTTTAGAAAATTATTATGAAGCATTAACCTTAGAAGAAGATCCCTATGATCGGAGTTTTATTCTCTATAATATTGGGTTAATTCATGCCAGTAATGGCGAACATGAAGAAGCCTTAGAGTATTATCACCAATCCATTGAATTAAACCCCCGAATGCCTCAAGCTTTGAATAATATTGCGGTCATTTACCATTATCAAGGAGAAAAAGCCAAAGAAGCTGGAGATGAGGAGAAAGCGGAACAAGAATTTCGCAAAGCTGCGGAATATTGGATCAGAGCCATTCAGTTAGCACCCAATAACTATATTGAAGCTCAGAACTGGCTGAAAGTGACAGGTAGAAGCAAGATTGATGTTTATTTCTAAGGGTTTTACCGTTGATCAATTTTCCCATTCACCTGTTATTAATTTAAGAAAACTATGTCAATTGATCGTGAACAAGTTGGTAAAGTCGCTCATCTCGCTAGACTAAAATTAACCCCAGAAGAAGAAGAAAAATTTACGGCTCAACTGGGTGAAATTTTAGATTATTTCGAGCAATTAAATGAACTCGATACGACTAAAGTTCCTCCCATGACACGAGCCATTGAAATGAGTAATATTACTCGACCTGATCAAGGGGAACCCTATGCCAAACGGGACAATATTCTAGCCAACGCCCCTGCACAAGAGGGAGACTATTTCAAAGTCCCTAAAATTATGGCTGAAGAATAAACAGCTATAGCACTACGCATTACTGTAGAGACGCGCCTATTGATGCCGTAAGGCTATTGGCGCGTCTCTAGTAGATCTGAAAGCCTTTTTCCCTGTTCCCAATTCCCTTTTTTGAATTCGGGACTCAAAACTGTTGCTGAACTCAAGATTTACCTCTATACTATGAAGTGACGTAAAGAAACATTAACTGTACTCATCAAATTTCTCAGATTCTGCTATTGCAGATGAGAGGAGCTTAATGGGAGCACATAACTCTTTACGACTTGTCATTATATATATTCGGAGATTTGCGTCCATGACTATTGCAGTCGAAAGACCGCAAGTGCAACGGGGATGGTTTGATGTCCTCGACGACTGGCTCAAACGCGATCGTTTTGTCTTCGTGGGTTGGTCAGGAGTTCTACTGTTTCCTTGTGCTTATCTAGCCCTTGGTGGCTGGTTAACCGGAACAACCTTTGTTACTTCCTGGTACACCCACGGTTTAGCAAGCTCTTATTTAGAAGGCTGTAACTTCTTAACAGCCGCTGTTAGTAGCCCCGCCAACAGCTTAGGACATTCCTTGCTGTTCCTGTGGGGGCCAGAAGCTCAGTGGGACTTCACTCGTTGGTGTCAACTGGGTGGACTGTGGGCATTTGTGGCTCTGCACGGTGCTTTCGCCCTGATCGGCTTTTGTCTGCGTCAGTTAGAAATTGCCCGTTTAGTCGGCATTCGTCCCTACAACGCCATCGCCTTCACTGGGCCGATTGCGGTATTCGTCAGTGTGTTCCTGATGTACCCCTTGGGTCAGTCTAGCTGGTTCTTTGGCCCTAGCTTTGGGGTGGCGGGAATCTTCCGCTTCATCCTATTCCTGCAAGGGTTCCATAACTGGACACTGAATCCCTTCCACATGATGGGAGTCGCGGGAATCCTCGGTGGTGCGCTGCTGTGCGCCATTCACGGAGCGACGGTGGAAAATACCTTGTTTGAAGATGGCGACAAAGCCAACACCTTCCGGGCTTTTGAACCGACTCAAGCAGAAGAAACCTATTCTATGGTGACCGCCAACCGCTTCTGGTCACAAATCTTCGGGATTGCGTTTTCCAACAAACGTTGGTTACACTTCTTCATGTTGTTCGTGCCTGTCACGGGACTGTGGATGAGTTCCATCGGTATTGTCGGTTTAGCATTAAACCTGCGGGCTTATGATTTCGTCTCCCAAGAATTACGGGCAGCCGAAGATCCTGAGTTTGAAACGTTCTATACCAAGAACATTCTGTTAAATGAAGGTCTGCGGGCTTGGATGGCTCCTGCGGATCAACCCCACGAAAACTTCATCTTCCCTGAAGAAGTTCTACCTCGTGGTAACGCTCTGTAATTAGAGTCTCTAATTACTAGGGAATGATTTAAAAACATCCGATTAATTTTAAAACCTCCTACAAAATTTGTAGGAGGTTTTATTAGTGGAATTGATTTGAACCCACACTCTGCACTTCTTAACAATAGGTAAAGGAGGCTTTAGGATAACAGAAATTGACATGAAACATAACTTTAATCTATAATAGAGCTATTATTATTTTAATTCTAAAGTTAATTACAACAATGGTTCAAAAAATTGCTCTATTTAATCATAAAGGTGGTGTTAGCAAAACAACCACGACCTTTAATCTAGGTTGGATGTTGGCAGAGAAAGGAAAAAAAGTGATCTTAGCTGATACCGATCCTCAGTGTAATCTAACAGGAATGGCATTAGGAGAAGGTACAGAAGAAGATGAAGAAATAATAGAACAAATTTATAATACAAAATCTAACATTAAAACAGGTTTAGCTCCTGCATTTGAGTCTCAACCCAAAGCAATTGAAGCTATAGATTGTCTTCCAATAGAAGGTCGAGACGGATTATTTTTACTTCCAGGTAATGTGGGATTAGCTGAATATGAAGTCACACTGGGTATTGCACAAGAGTTAAGCGGGTCAATTCAAACGCTTAAAAATTTACCGGGTTCAATTAATTATTTATTTGAAAGAACAGCTAAAAAGTTTGATGCTGACTATATTTTAATTGATATGAGTCCCAGCTTGGGATCTATTAATCAGAATTTATTAATGATCAGTGATTTTTTTATAGTCCCTACAACGGCTGACTTTTTCTCCGTGATGGCTATTGATTCTTTGTCTAAAGTTTTACCGAAGTGGTATCGTTGGGCTAAATCTGCCAGCGATTTACCAATTTTAAAAGAGGCTGATTATCCTTTTCCTGATTTGACGTTACGCTTTCTAGGAACAATTGTACAAAATTATCGGATTAAAAATGGTCAGGAAACAAAAGCTTTTGAAAATTGGATTAAACGAATTGAGGAAACTGTTAGCTACAAGCTAGTTCCTAGTTTGCGAAGAAATAATATGCTATTACCAGAGAAGGCTTATAAACAGCAACAAATTCAAGATACTTTTACTTTAAAAAAGATTCCTAATTTCAATAGTTTAATTGCATTATCTCAAAAACATCAAACTCCAGTTTTTCGCTTAAGTCAAGTAGAGGTGAAACTACGGGGTCAAGCATTACGACAAAATCAACAGAAGCAACAGGAATTTGAAGAAATTTTTTCAAACTTAGCTGATAAAGTTATTGCCTTAACCTCCGCTTATGCAGTCAGCCATTGATCAATTTCGGATTAGTATAAGTCGTGTAAGAGATTTAATTGCTTTGCATAATTCTATCAAAGTTCAAGCGACTAATGTTTTAGATGTTTCAGATATTTTAAGATCTGCTTTAGTTTTAGCGGTGAGTGCATTAGATTATTATGTTCATGAAGTTGTCACGTTAGGAATGTTAGAAATTTATCGAAGTCAACGTCCTGAACCCAGAGCTACTGCGAATACAAATCAATCCGCCTTCGCCCGTTTTCAAATCTCATTAGGTACAGCACGGCAAGATAGAATTCTAGCTCTTGATATTGAATCCTGGTTAGAAGATGAAGTACAACAAATGCAGGGTGAGGAATTTTTGCAACAACCTCAAACCCTGGCTAATTTAATTCCTTTAATTTCCAATAGTCTTTTAAATAAACTGAATAATATTTCATTTTTAGAAAATGAGATTAGAGAAAAATTAAGTTATAAAAGTTTTCAGGAACCTGATAAAATTGCTGAGGCAATTCGGTTAATTTCTGATAAAAAATTATGGGATGAAGTAGCTACTAAAATGGGAAGAGAAACGCCAGATATTAAACAAGAGTTGAAGGCGATTATTAATCGAAGAAATAAAATTGCTCATGAAGCTGATATCAATCCAACCTACAATATTGGTGAACGTTGGTCTATTGATCAAAACCAAGTCAATGATGCTATTAACTTCATTGACCAAGTGGTTGAGAGTATAGACCAAATTCTATAACAAGATGCTAAGATTAGCGATTGCGTGAAGCGCAGGATGACGCAGGGCTTTGCTAACGTGCAGTTTTTTAAAGATAAAATTCTGCTCGAATCGCTTCAATACGTTTCCGATTTACCCCTAAATCCGATTCTCCTAAACGGGAAGCCGAACGGACTTGAATTAAATTCTCTTGTTCATCTAAATAAAATTCTACATCATCGACAAATCCCATCAGAGGCGAGGTAAATTCGGCGTAAATATAATTCGGTTCAGCCGTAATAATAGCAGCATTTTCTGTATTTTCAAGAATCGTTTGAATCTGTTTAAATGCTGTTTCAGGAGCATCTGAGTAGCTGAAAGGTTCAATTTGATGAAGATCATCTATACCTTGGCTAGAAACACAATTCGGAGTATTAGGACAGGGTGCGAATTTACCCTCTTTAATACCGAGATTTGAGGGTCGAGTTCCTGAAAAAGAAAATAAACTGGCTATCACTGGAGAAGCAGAAACTCTTAAGGCTGAAGCCGGATAAACTAAGGTCAACTGAGTGATAATGACGACCATTACTGTCACTAAGACAGAGAAATATTGAATTTTCCAAACAGACCTGATTGATTTTTTCATAGGAAATTAAGATTTGATCTTTCCCCTGATTCTACAAGAAAAGTCCCTGAAGACCCTGAAATCTTTCTGGGGAGTATGAGCAAGGAATCTTAGAACTGATATGATCAACAGTAGAGAAGTTTATCAATCAAAGACTGGAAATCATGCCCAAGACTGTTGCTGAGGTGATGACCCCCAATCCGATTCTGGCCCAGCCAGAGATGCCACTCAGAGAGGCACTTCAACTTATGGTGGACAGACATATCGGTTGTTTACCTGTGGTCAATTCATCGGGTCATTTAGTGGGGATTATCTCTGGAACAGACTTGATGTGGCAGGAAAGCGGTGTGACTCCACCCGCCTATATTACGTTTCTTGATAGTGTGATTTACTTGGAAAACTTTTCCCGGTATGAACAGGAATTACATAAAGCTTTAGGCCAAACCGTGGGAGAAGTGATGACTCCTGAACCCCTTGTGACCATTACACCGAATAAATCGTTGTCCGATGCGGCTCGGTTATTCAATGAAAAACGGGTTCACCGTTTACCTGTGGTAGAGCAATCGGGTAAAGTGATTGGAATTCTGACCTGTGGGGATATTTTGCGGGTGATGGCAACAACACAAAGTTCAAAGGCAGATTAGGCAATCGGAAACTTAATCTCTCAAGCTGCAAATGTCGGGTGAATTGAATACAGCATGAGAAAAGGTTGGGGTATTTCGTTTTTACTCCAGCCCTAAAATTATGATTGAAAATTTTTAAAAATAAGAAAATATTGATGTATTGATGTCGAAGAACGTGGTATTATCCAATCATTTCAAAACGGTTTAGAGCCTTCATTTCACAACTTTAATTTTTATGACAATTACCCCAGAATCTGTTCAAAATTTGTTAATTTCTAGTGATTTAGGCGATCGCTTACGCGGTGTAAATCAACTCAGAGAATTGGAACCTGCAATTGCATTTGAGTTAATTCAAATCCCCATTAAAGATAGTAATAGTCGAGTTCGATATGCGGCTGTTAGCCAAATGGCAACTTTGGGGGAACAGAATTTAGAAATCGCTTATGAAATATTGAGCCATCACTTATTAAATGATCCTGAAGTCGATGTACAAGCTGCTGCCGCCGATGGATTAGGTGCGTTAAAACTTAAAAATGCGTTTGATGATCTGCAAACTGTTTACAATACAACCTCTGAATGGTTACTGAAACTGAGTATTGTTGCGGCAGTGGGAGGAATAGAAGAACCTCGTGCTTTTGAACTATTAGAACAAGCGCTTCAAGATGAAAATACTCTGATTCAAACTGTTGCCATTAGTGCATTAGGAGAATTAGGAGATCACAGAGCAATTCCTTTATTAGTTCCTTTTGTAACCAATTCCGACTGGCAAGTCCGTTATCGAGTCGCCCAAGCTTTAGTTCGTTTAGGAGGTAGTGAAGCTGAAACTTTGTTAAGACAATTAGCGGAGGATGAAGTGGAAATTGTTGCTCAAGAAGCGAAATCCCCAGTCGGTGGTTAAATTACTTTAAATCAGCTAGAAGGGATAAAATCTGTTAAACCCTTAGCTTCTAACTTTAGGGGGATGAGGCTGAGGGTTTAAATCAGTTGAATAAGCTAAGACACCGATTTATCACGGGATGATTTGTTGTTGTTTTTGATAGTTATAAAACGACCTGATCTAAACCTATGAAGCAACAAGGGATTTAGAAAAGAAAGGATTTAAAGCTTTATGTCCGTTAGAAACCTGGGAGAGCTTAACGATAAAAAAAGGTCAAACTCAACTTAAATTTACGGCGATGCCAGGAAGACATGGCCCCGGACTGTTAACGGCTTTGTTACCAAAAATGATGGGAAGTTTATTAGAATTTCAAACAGAATCCTCAACAACAGGATTCCGTCTTTATATTAGTGGGGATACGTTAGTTTATGATGATTTAAAAGAAATTCCTCGGCGATATCCGAATATCAATTTAGGGTTATTACATTTGGGAGGAACAAAAATTTTAGGTGTATTACTGACAATGGATGCTAAACAGGGAATAGAAGCGATTAAAATTATTTCACCCGATGTAACAATTCCAATTCACTATAATGATTATACCGTGTTTAAATCCCCCTTGGAAGATTTTATAGAAGCTGTAAAAGTTGCAGGTTTAGAGGAAAAAGTAAGGTATTTGAACCCCGGTGAAACTTATACTTTTACGGTTAACGGTTAATAGAGATTCCTCGGTAGAGATGTGAAACGTTCCGTCTCTACTAGACATCTCCCCAATAGAAACCGGGATGGAATAAAAACAGCTTATAGAACTCATTAATTATTATTAATACAACTAAAAAAACCTATAAATCAGTTACTTGTGGAGAACCTAGCACAGGAGTGCGAGAGATTTTAAAAAATGAAACAGCCAGAAGTATTATCTCTGTTCCCAGTTAAGCTGTTCCCTTTTGAACCGAAATTTTGAACACCACTCAAATAGGATTGTTATAGTTTTTGTCTATCCCGTATCTGCGAGTTGAATTTCTGACACCTTGTAAGATAGTAAAGAACACCCCTTCCCATTTGAGTGGGTAGCCTGCGACAATAGCCCCTATGGAAACATCATCTTTTCACATTACCCTGTTGATGGTAATTACCGTCATTGCAGGGATTACGGCTCAAGTCTTGGCAGACTACCTGAAAGTTCCTGCCATCGTTTTTCTATTATTCTTTGGGATTCTCGTCGGAAATGATGGCTTGGGTGTCGTGCAGCCAAATCTTTTGGGAAGTGGGTTAGAAGTAATTGTCTCCCTCTCCGTCGCTTTAATATTATTTGAAGGGGGATTAAGTTTAGACCTGCGGGCTTTAGGTCAAGTTTCGGGCAGTATTCGCAATTTAGTGACGTTTGGAACCTTAATCACCCTAATGGGGGCAGGGATGGCGGCTCATTGGTTAGGGGAGTTTCCCTGGCAAATTGCCTTTCTCTACGCTTCCTTAGTCGTTGTTACAGGCCCAACGGTAATCGGGCCCTTGTTAAAACAAGTTTCCGTAGACCGTCAGGTGTCCGCTTTATTAGAGGGGGAAGGGGTTCTGATTGACCCCGTTGGGGCAATTTTAGCGGTTTTAGTGCTGAACGTTGTGTTAAATGGCAATACTGACCCGTTAGCAATTATGGGGCAATTGCTATTACGTTTGAGTATTGGGGCAGGAATTGGAGTAATTGGGGGCGGAATCTTGGGATGGTTCTTGAAAGCAGCCCAATTTATGTCAGAAGAATTAAAAAATTTAGTCGTATTAGCTGCCCTTTGGGGATTGTTTGATATTGCAGAATTGCTGATGAGTGAATCGGGGTTAATGACAACGGTTGTTACGGGAATGATGGTACGTTATGTTGGGATTCCCGATATGCGTCAGTTACTCCGATTTAAAGGTCAATTAACAATGTTAGCGGTGTCGGTTTTATTTATTTTATTAGCGGCGGATTTATCTTTAGATAGTATTGTGGCGTTGGGATGGGGAAGTATTTTTACAGTTTTAGCTTTAATGTGGGTGGTGCGTCCGATTAATATTTGGCTTTGTACTTTAAATAGTAATCTAAATTGGCGACAAAAATTATTTGCGTCTTGGGTTTCCCCGAGGGGAATTGTTTCTGCTTCCGTTGCGTCTTTATTTGCAATTCTACTAACCCAACGCGGAATTAACGGGGGAGATTCGATTAAAGCGTTAGTGTTTTTAACCATTATTATGACGGTGGTGATTCAAGGATTAACGGCTCGATGGATGGCAAAAACCCTAGGAATTACGTCGAGTTCGGTAACGGGGGCGGTGATTGTGGGTTCAAATCCTTTGAGTCGATTAATCGGCAAATTATTCCAAGAACGGGATGAATTAGTTGTGATGATTGATACTGATCCTGAAGCCTGTGAACAAGCAAGACAGCAAGGATTAACTGTTTATCAAAGTAGTGCTTTAGATCCAAATGTATTAGAAGAAGCGGGATTAGAATCAATCGGAACCTTCTTAGCAATGACCAGTAATGGAGAAGTTAATGTTGTTTTAGCAGAACGGGCTGATACGGAATTTAAACCGCCCCGTGTGTTGGCATTATTTCCCCGTGAACCGCAAACCAAAGCAACAGTAAATCGAGAAAAAATTCAACAAGCTTTTATCCCTGATTTACCCTTAAAACAATGGAATACCTATCTCGAAGACCGAGAAGTGAAATTAGGAGAAACGGTCTTACGCCAACCGGGTTTAGAATTTCAACGAGCGCACCTGCAAGCATTAATTCGCTCTGGAGAATTAATCCCTTTATTAATCGAACGAGATGGGAATTTGCAAGTGTTACCTGCCTCGGAATCTTGGCAAGTCGGAGATCAAATTATTTATCTGCTTCATGACCCGAAACCCAAGTTACTCAAGCGTTTATCGGGTTCTCAACAGTCTAATTTAACCTTAGAAAAACATCCCGTTGTTGAAGAAGTGCCCCTAGAAGCGTCTTTAAGCCGTTAAAAATCGGCGTTTAAATTCTAAAGACAGCCTCTAACCTACCTATTCTAAAAATAAATTAGGATTAGGTGCATTATTTCCATCACTGGGGCTAGGTTCTGATGCCGCGGGAGGTGCAGGTTCGGGTGCAGGTTCCGGCGCAGGTTCGGGTGCAGGTTCGGGTGCAGGTTCCGGCGCAGCAGCCGCAGGTTCGGGTTCAGGTTCCGGTGCTGGGGGAGGTTCTGCGGGTGCGGGAGGATAATCTGAATAACCGGAATCTGGGGCTACCGTTGAGTCATAACCTCCGCTATCGTTGGAATAGGAAGGTTCTGAATAATTAGAATTACCACTATCGCCAGAATAGGAAGGTTCCGAATAATTAGAATTACCACTATCGCTGGCATAACCGGAATCATTATAGTAGGAATCTGTTTGAGAGACAGGACGAGCTTCTTCTACAGGTTCTTGTTGTGCAGCAATGGCTGCATCGCGTTCCGAAGCCCAGCCAGCAATCGCCCCTTGAGCTTCAGAATATAACGCCCGACCGTATCGAATTTGCGAAGCTTCAGCAATAGCGCCACTGAGATTTCCCTTTCCAGCCAAATCATAAGCGCGATTCAAAATCGGTCGATCTTCTGTCGTTTGTACTTGCGCCACCCAAGCGGAAATTTTATCCCGTGCTGGCTGATACAACGCTCGACCTGAGTTAATTTTAGAGGCTTTATCAATCGCAGCACTCAGATTTCCCTGTTTTGCTAAGGCTAAGGCTTCATTCAGAAGCGGTTGATCCTCAATAATTTCAATCCGTTTTGTCCATTCAGCAATTAATGTTTGAGCTTCAACCCGTAACGGACTTCCCAACCCAACTTGACGAGCTTGCTGCACAGCCGTTTCAAACCCATCTAGGGTTTCTGTTTGGGCTAACCGTCGAGCTAAAGCCAGGTAGGGCTGATCTTCTAATCGTTGAATTTCCTTACGCCAATGGGCGACTAAGGTTTGAGCGTGAACTCGTCGAGGTTGTTGAGGCGTAATCATCTGGGCTTGATCAATTGCCAGTTGTAATGTAAAAGGATGATCAATATTCGCCACGACTGTAGCCAACTGCAAATTGAGCAGATCTTGAATCTGTTGTGAAACCTCCTCTGGTTTAACTTGCGCTTCTGGATAGGGAGGACGATTATTTCCCATTTGATCCAGAGCCGCTTGTCCTTCCCAAAGAACCGCCATTTGTTGCCAAATCGGTTGACTATTGGTTTGATTCCAACTGAGGGCTTTAATTTGACCCATTAAAATCAAATTTTGGGATTCTGCATACAAAGGCGAATAGTGGGGAACCAAACTGGCAATATCTGTGAAACCCTCTATCTTTTTTTCTTTTAATTCTTTAACGGCTAAATCCAGTAAAGAGCGACTCCAATTTTTAATTTCTTTGACCGCCCCAGCTTGAATATAAAGTTTTTTATCAATTTTGTTGGCTAAAGCGATCGCTTCGGCTAATTTTTCGGGAGTATTTTCCTTGGCTAACTCACGGGCTTCATTCAAGCGTTGATTGCCTTGACGTTCCAAACTTAAGCGATCCATAATTTCATTAAACCGCTTTTCACTCCAATGGGTATTATTTAATTTTGATAACGCTTGGGCATATCCAAAAGCTTGTGTCCAATCTAAATCTTGCATGGCTTTCAGGGCTTTATCATAAATTTTTTGCCCTTGATCCCAATTATTTTTCCAGCCCTCTATGGCAATTTCCACCTGTTCATAAGCCGGGGTATTTTTCGGAACAATATTAACAATGGCTAAGGCTGCGTTTAAATCTCCATTACTATCAATTTTTTGCTTGGCAATTTCAATTAAGGCCCGTGACCATTGTTCCATTTTTTGTTGCGCGAGTCCCTGAAGCGGGTGGTCTGCGGGCCAACTGGCAATTAAGGTAAAGGCTTGACGTAACGGTTCTATTTTGCCCGACTTTGTAGCGAGATCAGCACAATATAACCGTTCACTATCGGGAGATAAGGGGGAGATTTCTTCACAATTTGGCGCTGGAGGCATGGTTAATAACCACAGCAGAGCCCCCGTCCCCAGTGTTCCAAACCCCAAGAAAATAATCAACCACAGAAACGGCCAGCCCCAAAACCAAGGCGGAAGTTTCAAGGGAATTCGTTTCTGGACAGTTTGCTTTTCCTCTACAGTAGTTTCTGAGATGTTCTCCGAGGGTGAAGAACTCGAAACCTCCTCAGAGAATTCCGATGGAGATAAGCGGGTTTGATCAAATTGGGGTGTCGTCATTCCTTCACCGTTTCCTCATAATCGCGAATTCAGCCTAGCTCGGACTTGGAAGTCAGTTGCTGAATATCAGGCTCACTTCCCAAGCTAGTCTGAGAACCTGTGACCGTACTGAACAAACCGAAGTCGAGTTTACATTGACAATTCCCTGACTCAAAGGGAGTAATTTTTAAGGTTTGTCCTGCTGTCAGAGGAGATTAAGCCATTGTAAACGAGCAGGTCTGTTGAAAACAGAAAACCTGATAAAATCATGGCAGATCTTAAGCCAATCCTCCAACTAAAGCAAGAAGAAATTTACAAAGTCTACCCCCCTCTTGTTCCCCTAAACCCCACAGGCTAAACCCTACCCCCTCTTCAATTTACCGAAAAAATTAGGTTTAAAGCCCTGTCCCTTCGACAAAGCTGAGAACTGGACTCAGGGCAAGCTCTTCTAGGACGGGTTTTTTGTTTTGTAAAAATGACAGACTTTCCTCGGTTGGGGCAATAGGGTTTAAAATCAAACTCAATCGCAGGAAATTGAGAATTTTTCACCTCGTATCGTGTGTATAGTAGGAGTTTTATTGATGAGTAGTGCCAGTCGCAGGAAGAAAACGATTTTATTTTTAGCCGCAAATCCTGAATTTTCTTGCCAGTTACGTTTAGATAAAGAAGTTAGAGAAATTGAAGAAGGATTAAAACGATCTCAAAAAAGATCAAAATTTAAGTTAGAGAAAAGATCCGCAGTCACACCGAAAGATATGCAGCGTGCTATCTTAGACTTAAACCCTGAAATTATTCACTTTTCGGGTCATGGAGTCGGAAAGGGTGGGTTAGAGTTAGAAGATGAACAGGGACAAGTCAAACTGGTGAGTGCTGAGGCGTTAGGGCGTTTATTTGAACTGTTTAAAGAACAGATAGAATGTGTGGTTTTAAATGCTTGTTATTCGGAAGTTCAAGCCCAAGCTATTGTTAAGTATATTCCTCATGTAATTGGGATGAAACAGGCAGTGAGTGATCAAGCTGCTATTGCATTTGCAATGGGATTTTATGATGCTTTAGGAGCGGGAAAAGACTATGATTTTGCTTATAAATCAGGCTGTACGAGTATTAGTATGGCAGGAATTAATGAGGGACTAAACCCGATTATTAAACGACAAGATGATTTAGAATCTCCGAGCATTAAAAAACCTGGTTTATCGAAAATATCCTCCGCAACAATAACGAATTTTTCTGATATTTTAGATAGTCCTGAAGGATCAGTGAGTTTAGATTCTCCCCTTTATATTGAACGTCCTCCCATTGAAGCAGATTGTTATGAAACCATCTTAAAAACAGGAGCATTAATTAGAATTAAAGCTCCCCGACAGATGGGAAAAACTTCTTTAATGCAGCGTATTCTTAACACCGCTAAACAACAGCAACATCAAACCGCCTATCTGAATTTTCAAGAATTTGATCATGATTCTCTCAATAGTCTTGATTTGTTTTTACAGGGATTTTGTGCTAATGTTGCCAATGGGTTAGAATTAGAGGATAAATTATCGGATTTTTGGAAAGGAGGTTTAGGGAGTAAAACCAAATGTAGTAACTATTTTCAACGGTATTTATTGACAACAATTTCTCAACCCTTAACCCTGGGATTAGATGAAGTCGATCAGGTATTTCAACATCTTGAAATTGCTCAAGAATTTTTTGCGTTACTGCGAACTTGGCACGAAAAGGGCAAAAATGAACCTGTATGGCAACGTTTACGGCTGGTAATTGCCCATTCTAAAGAAGTTTATATTCCCTTAAATATTAATCAATCTCCCTTTAATGTCGGTTTACCGATTGAATTACCGGAATTAACGGTAGAACAAGTTACAGATTTAGTCAAACGACATGGTTTAAGCTGGTCAAATTTAGAAATAGACAGTTTAATGGGAATGGTAGATGGACACCCGTATTTAGTCAGAAAAGCGTTGTATGAAATGGCGCGATCGCGTTTAACTTTAGAAGAATTTATTAAAATTTCTCCAACAGAAGAAGGGTTATATAGTGATCATTTACGTCGTCTTTTATTCAACTTAAATCAAAATGATGGAGAATTAGCTAAGGCGATGAAAAGAGTTGTTGCTTCTGAGAATCCTGTGCGGTTAGAAGGCAATTTAGGCTTTAAACTGAGAAGTATGGGTTTAGTTAAATTTCGGGGAAATGATGTGATTCCGTTGTGTAATCTTTATCGGCTGTATTTTAGCGATCGCTTGGGGGTATAATGATGAATAATCATCCCCAATTTCGCTATGATTATCAAGTCGGGGGGAGTCTTCCTGTTGATGCTCCCACCTATATTAAAAGAGTAGCTGATCAGGAATTTTACAACGCATTAAAACAGGGAGAATTTTGTTATGTTCTCAACTGTCGTCAGATGGGAAAATCCAGTTTAAGAGTTCAAACCAGGCGGCGGTTAGACGAGGAAGGATATGCTTGTGTGGCGATTGATATTACCGCCATTGGAACTTTAGAAATTACCCCCGAACAGTGGTATCGAGGGATGATTGAAGAAATTAGTAATAGCTTAGAATTATATACGAAATTTGACTCGGAGGAATGGTGGGAAAATCATCAACATTTATCCTTTACTCAACGGTTTGGAAGGTTTTTAGAAGACATTCTTCTCAAATTTATTACAAAACCGATTGTGATTTTTATTGATGAAATTGATAGTATTTTAAGTTTACCGTTTAAAATTGATGACTTTTTTGCCTTAATTCGAGAGTGTTATAATCATCGAGCAGATCAACCGATTTATCAACGGTTAACCTTTGCGTTATTAGGGGTAACAACGCCACCGGATTTAATTCAAGATAAACGACGCACCCCCTTTAATATTGGTCGGGGAATAGAATTAACCGGATTTCAGTTAACAGAATCTCATCGCCTCGCTGATGGATTTATGGCTCAAACTGATAACCCCGAAAAGGTATTAGAAGCGGTCTTATATTGGACGGGAGGACAACCGTTTTTAACCCAAAAACTCTGTAAATTAATTCGAGAAACGGAGCAGAAAATTCCCTTAAATCAAGAGACAGAATGGGTGGAAAATTTAGTTCAAGACCGAATTATTACCAACTGGGAAGGACAGGACACTCCTGAACATTTAAGAACAATTCGAGATCGGATTCTACGTTCAGGACATCAACGCACGGGACGACTTCTCGGACTCTATCAACAAATCTTACAACAACAGGGAATTGCTGCGGAAGATAACTCTGATCAAGTGATGTTGCGGCTATCGGGATTAGTGGTAAAGCATCAGGGAAAACTCAACGTTTATAATCAAATTTATGCAAAAGTTTTTAATTTAACTTGGGTAGAAACAGCCTTAGCAGATTTACGACCTTATGCAGAAGCGTTTAGTGCTTGGGAAAAGTCAGGACGTCAGGATGAGTCGCGGTTATTGCAGGGGGAAGCGTTAAAAGAAGCGAAAAAATGGGCAGAGGAAAAAAGCCTGAGTAGTGAAGATTATCAATATTTAGCAGCCAGTGAAGAGTTAGATAAACGGGCGATGCAAGCGGAATTAGATGCCAAACAAAAAGCTTATGAAATTTTATCAAAAGCTAAACAACGAGCTAGTTTAATCGGGCTGATTTCTGGTGTCGCCTTTGCCGTTGCTTTCGTTTCTTTCGTTGGAGTTATGATTGCAGTCAGAGAAGCAAAGTTAACTTTAGCCGCCACAGAAGTCCGGTTAAAAGCTTCTTCTGCACGGGAATTATTCAGTCAGGGTCAAGGATTATTAGCCTTAAAAGAAGCCTTAACCGCAGCTAAACAACTCAAAAAATTAGATCCTTCTGTTTGGAATAAAAATAATACCCGTCTGCAAACCGCTATCACCCTTCATCAGATGTTGTATGGGGTAAAAGAGCATAATAGCTGGATAGCTCATCAGGATATAGTCAAGAGTGTGAGTTGGAGTCCCGATGGTCAAACCCTCGCTTCCGGTAGTCAGGACAACACCATCAAGCTGTGGAACAAACAGGGTCAACTGTTGCAGACTCTCCAGGGTCATGAGAGTTCGGTCTGGAGTGTGAGTTGGAGTCCCGACGGTCAAACCCTGGCTTCTGGCAGTTCTGGCACCATCAAGCTGTGGAATAAAGACGGCAAGCTGTTGCATACCCTCGATCAGTATTCGGGTAATGTAAGTTGGAGTCCTGACGGCCAAACCCTGGCTTCTAACAATCATTCCGTCATCTGGCTGTGGAGCAAAGACGGCAAACTGTTGCACACCCTCCAGGGCCATAAGAATGATGTCGAGAGTGTCAGTTGGAGTCCCGACGGTCAAACCCTGGCTTCTGGCAGTCTTGGCACCATCAAGCTGTGGAACAAACAGGGCAAGCTGTTGCACACCCTCCAGGGTCATGAGTTCGGGGTCATGAGCGTGAGTTGGAGTCCCGACGGCCAAACCCTGGCTTCTGGTAGTGCTGACGACACCATTAAGCTGTGGAACAAAGACGGCCAGCTGTTGCACACCCTCCAGGGCCATAAGAATGATGTCGGGAGTGTGAGTTGGAGTCCCGATGGCCAAACCCTGGCTTCTGGTAGTTGGGACAACACCATCAACCTGTGGAGCAAAGACGGCAAGCTGTTGCAGACTCTCCAGGGTCATCAGAATTCGGTCGAGAGTGTGAGTTGGAGTCCCGACAGCCAAACCCTCGCTTCTAGCAGTTATGACACCATCAAGCTGTGGAACAAAAACGGCAAGGAGTTAACTACCGTCGAGGGTTATGTAACTGGTGTCCAGACTGTGAGTTGGAGTCCCAACGGCCAAACCCTCGCTTCCGGCAGTATACACAAGACCATCGAACTGTGGAACAAAGACGGCAAGGAGTTGCAGACTCTCCAGGGTCATCAGGATGCGGTCGAGAGTGTGAGTTGGAGTCCCGATGGCCAAACCCTGGCTTCTGGTAGTGCTGACGACACCATTAAGCTGTGGAACAAAGACGGAAAACTGTTGCACACCCTCCAGGGTGATGAGTTCGGGGTCGAGAGTGTGAGTTGGAGTCCCGACAGTCAAACCCTCGCTTCCGGTGGTTTGGACAAGACCATCAAGCTGTGGAACAAAGACGGCCAGTTGTTGCAGACCCTCCAGGGTCATGAGAGTGATGTCTATAGTGTGAGTTGGAGTCCCGACGGTCAAACCCTCGCTTCCGGTAGTTGGGACAAGACCATCAACCTGTGGAGCAAAGACGGCCAGCTGTTGCACACCCTCCAGGGTCATCAGGATTTGGTCATGAGTGTGAGTTGGAGTCCCGACGGCCAAACCCTCGCTTCCGGTAGTGAGGACAACACCATCAAGCTGTGGAGCAAAGACGGCCAGCTGTTGCACACTCTCAGGGGTCATGAGTTCATGGTCGAGAGTGTGAGTTGGAGTCCCGACGGTCAAACCCTCGCTTCCGGTAGTGATGACAAGACTATCAAGCTGTGGAGCAAAGACGGCCAGCTGTTGCACACCCTCCAGGGTACTCAAGATCAGGTCGAGAGTGTGAGTTGGAGTCCAGACGGTCAAACCCTCGCTTCCGGTAATGATGATATCAATCTGTGGAATTTTGATTTAGATCAATTAATGGTATCGGCTTGTGAGTGGATGAAGGATTATCTGGAGAATAGTTCGAGTGTGAGTGAGGAGGATAGACGTTTGTGTGATGGGGTGACGGTGAAGCAGAATTCTAAGCCTTGAAATAAATTTCACCGCACGAAAGCAAAAACCCGTTTTAACGGGTTAATAAAATCAAGATAACGTAGAGACGTTGCATGCAACGTCTCTACAGCCCGAACTTTAGTTCAGGACTTTTATCGAAATTTAGATGCTTAACAGCTTATAATAAAATTGGAAACCTTAAAGGATAAAGGCTATGATGCAGACAGTATCAATCCAACTCCCTGAAAGCGTTTTTTCTGCATTGCGGAAAGATCCTGAAGAATTAGGCAAAGAAATGAGAATTGCTGCGGCAGTTAAATGGTATGAACTAGGGGAAATTTCCCAAGGGAAAGCGGCAGAAATTGCAGGTCTAACTCGGTTAGAATTTATTAATCTTCTCTCCCGTTATCACGTTTCACCGTTTCAATATACCCCTGAAGATATTACTGAGGAGTTAGCGAGTATTAATGCAAAAAGTAGTGATTAATAGTTCACCTTTAATGGTTTTATTCAAAAGTCAATTAATTAATATACTCCCCCAAGTTTGTCAAGAAATTATTATTCCTAATGCAGTTTGGTCAGAAGTGGCAGAAGCAGGTAAAAACGATCTACCCTCTCAGCAACTTCCTCAAATGACCTGGGCTAAAAAAGTTGATTTAGTCTCTGTGTCTCCTACAATTACCGCATGGGGATTAGATCCAGGTGAAACTGAGGTATTAAGTTTTGCCTGGGAAAATAAAGGTTATCGTGCAATTATTGATGATGCAGCAGGGAGACGAGTTGCCCGTACTTTAAATATACCGTTGGTTGGTACAGCAGGGTTATTATTATTTGCTAAACAAAAGGGTTTTCTGGATTCTATGACTGTCGCCATTCAATTATTAAAAAATTCTGGTTTGTGGTTATCAGATGATTTAGTAAAATATTTACTAGAACAAGCTGGAGAATAATCCAATCTATTGTTGCCATTCAACGGATTATTCTTTAGAGAAACTTTTTGATTTCGATTGAATTGATTATGACTTCCACACCCCAACCCAACGCTACAACCTATCAATTTTGGATTGACCGAGGCGGCACGTTTACCGATATTGTTGCCCGCAAACCCGATGGAAGTTTAATCACCCATAAATTATTATCAGAAAATCCCCAACGTTATCCCGATGCAGTCATTCAAGGGATACGAGAAATATTAGACTTATCCCCCCATCAACCCATTCCCAGTGAATTAATTTCCGAAGTGAAAATGGGAACCACCGTTGCGACGAATGCCTTATTAGAACGAAAAGGCGATCGCACTTTATTAATTATAACAAAAGGTTTCAAAGATGCGTTAAGAATTGGCTATCAAAATCGCCCCGATATTTTTGCCCGTCAGATTATTTTACCCGAAATGCTCTATGAACAAGTCATAGAAGTTGAAGAACGTTATACCGCCCAAGGCGAAGAATTAACCCCCGTTAATTTAGCACTATTAAAACCCCAATTAGAACAAGCTTATCAAACCGGAATTAGAAGCTGTGCCATTGTTTTAATGCACGGTTATCGCTATCCCCACCACGAACAACAAATCGCCACATTAGCCCAAGAAATCGGCTTTACTCAAATTTCCGTTTCCCATCAAATTAGCCCATTAATGAAATTAGTTAGCCGAGGGGATACCACCGTTGTTGATGCCTATTTATCGCCTATTTTAAAACGTTATATTAATCAAGTTGCATCTCAATTAAATTGTGACGCTGAGAAATTGCGACCTAACCCCCCAGCCCCCTTCCCTGCGAGGGAAGGGGGAGTAAGAGATCTTTTTAAGATTAGAGATTTAATATTAAGAATTCTTCCCCCCTCTCCTCTAAATTTTAATCCTGAGAAATTGCTACGACCTAACCCCCCCGCCCCCTTCCCTGCAAGGGAATGGGGAGTAAGAAATCTTTTTAATATTAGAGATTTAATATTAAGAATTCTTCCCCCCTCTCCTCTAAATTTTAATCCTGAGAAATTGCTACGACCTAACCCCCCAGCCCCCTTCCCTGCAAGGGAATGGGGAGTAAGAAATCTTTTTAAGATTAGAGATGTAATCTCAAAAATTCTTCCCCCCTCTCCTCGCAGGAGAGGGGCTGGGGGAGAGGTCAAACTAAATCCCATTAAATTAATGTTTATGCAATCCAATGGCGGCTTAACCAATGCCCAAAAATTCCAAGGAAAAGATAGTATATTATCAGGGCCAGCCGGGGGAATTGTTGGGGCAGTTCAAACCAGTTTAAAAGCCGGATTTCAGAATATTATTACTTTCGATATGGGCGGAACATCCACCGACGTCGCCCATTTTAATGGCGAATATGAACGCCAATTTGAAACAGAAATAGCGGGAGTTAGAATGCGAACTCCGATGATGGCTATTCATACCGTCGCGGCGGGAGGCGGTTCAATTTTAACCTTTGATGGGTCAAGATATCGCGTTGGGCCAGAGTCCGCAGGCGCTAATCCTGGGCCAGCTTGTTATCGTTTAGGAGGGCCGTTAACCGTTACGGATGCTAATGTAATGTTAGGGAAAATTCAGCCCCAATTCTTCCCAAAAGTATTTGGAAAAAATGGTGATTTGCTCTTAGATTCTGAAATTGTTCGCCAAAAATTTACTGAATTAGCAATAGAAATTCAAACCCAAACGGAAGATAACAAAACACCGGAAGAAGTCGCTACCGGATTTATAACTATTGCTGTTGAAAATATGGCAAATGCGATTAAAAAAATATCCCTACAACGGGGTTATGATGTTTCTAATTATACCCTTTGTTGTTTTGGCGGTGCAGGGGGTCAACACGCTTGTTTAATAGCCAATACATTAGGAATTAAACAAATTTTTATTCATCCCTACGCTGGAGTTTTATCGGCTTATGGCATGGGGTTAGCAGATGTTAGAATATTACGAGAAAAAGCGATAGAAAAACCATTAACCGGAAATTTAATTTCTGAGTTAGAAGCTAGTTTTTTAGAGTTAGAAACGGAAGCAAAAACAGAATTAGAAAATCCAGACTCAAAAATAGAGATAATTCTGAAGCTTAATCTCAAATATGAGGGAACAGATTCTATATTATCGGTTAATTTGATCCCCCCTACCCCCCTTAGTAAGGGGGGAGAAAGAGAGGCTAATTTTTATGATTCTGTGTTAATGACTTTAAAACAACAATTTGAACAACAACATCAAACCCGCTACGGATTTATTAAACCCGAAAAAAACTTAATTGTTGAATCCATTAATATTGAAATTATTCAAAAAATGGATACTTCCGAAGAACCGATATTAACCCGAACTCGCACTCAACCTCCTACAGCGATCGCAACAGTTCCTATATATACTAATAATCAATGGCAAAATACCCCTATTTTTGAAAGAGATGATTTACAACCTGGAGATATTATTAACGGCCCTGCTATGATTATAGAATCCATTGGCACGAATATTATTGAACCCGGATGGCAAGCAGAATTAACATCAAAAAATCATTTGATTTTAAAACGAACTGATTGTATTAACTCTCCCTTAGTCAGAGAAAATCGGGAAATTAAAGCTGACCCTGTAAAATTAGAAATCTTTAAAAATCTATTTCAATTTATTGCAGAACAAATGGGAATTACGTTGCAAAATACCGCCAGTTCTGTTAATATTAAAGAACGCCTCGATTTCTCCTGTGCGATTTTTGATCAAAATGGGCAATTAGTGGCTAATGCACCCCATATTCCCGTTCATTTAGGGTCAATGGGTGAAAGTGTTGAAAGTTTAATTGCTGCGAAAGGAGAAACCCTAAAACCTGGGGATGTTTATCTATTAAATAATCCCTATAATGGTGGCACTCATTTACCCGATGTCACCGTCATTACCCCTGTTTTTAATAATTCTGGGAAACAGATATTATTTTATGTCGCTTCACGGGGACATCAAGCGGATATTGGGGGAATAACACCGGGTTCAATGCCTCCTAATAGTACCCATATTGAGGAAGAAGGGATTTTAATTGATAATATTCAATTGGTTAAACAAGGGAATTTTTTAGAAACAGAACTCTTAAATTTATTAACATCAGGAAAATACCCAGCCCGAAATCCTGCCACAAATATTGCTGATTTACAAGCGCAAATTGCAGCAAATGAAAAAGGCGTTCAAGAACTGCAAAAAATGGTCACTAAATATGGCTTAAATACGGTTAAAACTTATATGCAATATGTTCAGGATAATGCCGAAGAATCCGTTCGTCGAGCAATTGATGTGTTAACCGATGGTGAGTTTACTTATCAAATGGATAATGGCGGGGTGATTAAAGTTAGTATTCAAATTGATAAAAATAACCGTAACGCTACAATCGATTTTACCGGAACATCTGAACAATTAACCAGTAATTTTAACGCTCCCAAATCTATTTGTAAAGCCGCCGTTTTATATGTATTTAGAACCTTAGTAGACGATAATATTCCTCTGAATGCAGGTTGTCTAAAACCCTTAGAAATTATTATCCCTGAAGGCTGCTTTTTAAACCCCCATTATCCGGCGGCTGTGGTTGCGGGAAATGTGGAAACGTCTCAAGCGATAGTTGATGCGTTATATGGTGCATTAAACGTGATGTCAGCGTCTCAAGGAACAATGAATAACTTCACCTTTGGTAACAAAAATTATCAATATTATGAAACCATTTGTGGAGGTTCCGGTGCGGGAATCAATTATCATGGAACTGATGCCGTTCATACCCACATGACTAATTCCCGTTTAACTGACCCAGAAGTATTAGAATGGCGTTATCCGGTATTATTAGAAGAGTTTAGCATACGAGAAAATAGTGGCGGTTTAGGACAATTTAAAGGCGGGAATGGGATTATTAGAAAAGTTCAATTCTTAGAACCCATGACCGCAGCAATATTATCAGAACATCGCATTATTCCCCCCTTTGGGTTAAACGGCGGACAACCCGGTTTAGTCGGTAAAAATTATGTAATTCGCAACGATAAAACTAGAGAAGAATTAAACAGTACCGCCACCGTTGAAATGAATATTCATGATACTTTTGTAATTGAAACTCCTGGGGGTGGAGGATATGGGAAAAATCATTAACCTTGACCAGATATTAAATGATTCCCTATTCGTAATTCGTAATTCGTAATTCGTAATTCGTAATTCCCTGTTCCCTCTAATAAATTTGTTTTCTCATCACCAAACAATTGCGTTGATCATCTAACCGTGTATAATACAATTCATCCGTTAATTTAGACATAAAAATCAGTCCTCGTCCGCCTTCATGTTCTAACGGGTCAGCGTGCATTTCACTCATCATCTCTAGGGCTTTTTCTAAGTTAAAAGGTTCTCCCCAGTCCCAAATTCGCATTTCAATCCAGGGGGAAAAAACCTTAACTTCTAACTCAATAGGTGTCGTTTCAGGTAAGGTACGATGAGCATGGCGCACAGCGTTTGTAAAACCTTCGGTTAAAGCAATTTGACACTTATGAAAAATATCTGAAGGCAGAAAAGTAGAGGTGATTCTGTCAAACCACTTTAACACATCTTCTAAGGCGGTTAAGGAGGTTTTCACCTGAAGATTAGATTGTGCTAGTAGCGCTTCATTACTCATCAATTCTCTACATAGCACCGCTATTTTTCTTGAATACAACCATTATAGTTTTGGCAATTAACTTCATGTCGTATATTAAACTCCAATTTTCTTGATACTTCAAATCTAAACGAATAATATCCTCAAAATTTTTAACTTGAGAGCGACCATTTACTTGCCATTCTCCCGTCATTCCCGGCTTAACATCTAATCTTTGCCATTGAGGAACTTCATAACGTTCCACCTCATCCGGTGTAGGCGGACGAGTACCCACTAAACTCATTTCACCCTTTAAAACATTCCAAAATTGCGGTAATTCATCTAAACTGGTTCGCCGTAAAAACTGACCCACTTTGGTAATTCGAGGGTCATTATCATTCTTAAAAATAGCCCCTTTTGCTTGATTGGGAATTTTATCTTTCAGTGCTTCTGCATCAGTACACATAGACCGAAATTTCCAAATGCGAAACCGTTTTCCCATCCAACCACAACGCACTTGACCAAAGAAAATCGGCCCCGGACTATCTAAACGAATCGCCAGAATAATCGGAACTGCTAAGATTGATGTAATTCCTAAACCCACAAGCGCACCCACAACATCAATGAATCGCTTCAACCAAGACCTAATTGAAGGATGAGTGACCGGAAGGCGATTTTCCCCTCTTGTTTTCTCCTTGGGTTGTTCGTTCGCACTCGGAGGTTCAATAGTTAACACTTGGTCGAGGGAAGTGAGGGAAAAAACAGCCATTACTTGAGAGCCAACGGATTTTAAAATTAACTCAATCCCTTTGGCTTTTGTTGTTTTTAGATTGCTAATCAGTGCACCAATTCCACTACTATCAATAAATATAGTCTGGCTAAAATCCAAAATAATTTTTTTCGGCGGAGGATTGAGAGAAATAACATCCTGACAGGTCGTTTTAAAGGAAACCGCCTCTAACACACTTAAACGTTCTGGTAAGCGAACAGAGACGATCTCTCCTGCTAGGGTAATGTGAAATTTTTCCTCTGGAATTTGACCAACCATCTCCATGATTTGCTGGGTAGTTGTTGTTAATTTGACTGCTGTATTTTGACGATACTGACAAAGAATTGAGAAAGAGGCTGAATTATAGTTGAAAATTGTGGTAGATTTACCTCTTTCTACTGTGAAAATGGCACCCCTGGTAAAACGCTCTATTATTTTAAGATTCAGAATGATTCTATCCTAAAATTTCTCCAACCGCTAGACGGGTTCCATTTGCAAAATCCAAACCCGATTGTACTCGTTTTCCAGCTAATTGTACTTCTGTCAATAGTAGTAATCCTGCACCCGTTTGCACCACTGGCCCAAAACGTTTAACTAAAGCGACTACTTCTCCCGGTTGTCCTGAAAGTTGGGATAAATAGGGCCATTGTTGTTGCAAATTTTGGTATTGCGGGGGAAATTGGGACTGATATTCTGGGATTAAAGGTACAGTAGCACAAACTTTCATGGGTTTATCCCGAAATGATGTGATACAGTTGGGGTAAAAGGCTCGAATTTGATGATGTAATGCGATCGCAGATCGATGCCAATCTAAATGATAATCTTGATCTTTAATTAAAGGGGCATAAGTTGCCAAGGCTTGATCTTGAGGAATGGGTTGAATTTCTCCTCTGTCCAATTTGAGTAATGTTTCTACTAATAAATCAGCCCCCAATTGGGCTAAACGTTGTCCTAAATCCGTTGCATTTTCTAACAGTCCAATGGGTGTCACCGCTTTTAATAACATCGGCCCAGTGTCCATCCCTGCATCCATTAACATAGAAGTCATTCCCGTTTCCTCTTCCCCATGATATAAACACCATTGAATCGGGGCGGCTCCGCGATATTTCGGTAAAATTGAGCCATGACCATTCACACATCCCAACCGAGGCATATCCAAAATTTCTGGGGATAAAATTTGTCCATAAGCCACCACCACAAAAACATCCGCCTGAGCTTCTCGCAATAGATTTAAGGTGTTTTGATCTTTTTTCACCCGTTTGGGCTGCCAAATCGATAATTGATGGGTTTCTGCTAATATTTTGACCGGAGAAGGGGTCAATTGACTCCCCCGACCTCGGCGTTTATCCGGTTGAGTCACAACGGCTAAAACGTCAAATTCAGGATGGTCTAACAACCGTTCTAAAGTCGGAACGGCAAATTGAGGCGTACCAAAAAAAACAATTTTCATTATCTTTTAATCAGTTATCAAGTATCCGCATCATCAGTTATCAGTTTAAGAATGAATCCTTGATTATTTCTAGGGTGTAATAGCGACTTCAATACGTCGATTGAGTTGGCGATTATTTTCAGAATTATTATTAACAGTAGGACGATTAGACCCATATCCAATCGCTGACCAGTGATAGTCTGTTCCAGCCGCTTCGGATAAATATTTCATCACCGCTTCTGCACGACTAAAAGATACATCTAAATTTTGTTGAGGATTCCCTTGATTATCCGTATGACCAATCACCCTCACCGCAGCCCCTTTATAAGTTTTAATATCCGTAATAATCGTATCTAAAATCACGTTAGCCCCTGGACGCAAAATCGTACTCCCCACATCAAACAACACATCACTGGGAAACGTAACAATTAGGGTATTCGAGTTTTGACGACGTTCCGGCGTTGTGGAAATCGCAGGGCGGGAAGGTTGAGTCGGTTTTTTGTTTCCCGACCCAGAAGTTGGAGTTGCAGCCCCTAATTGCTGTTCCAGAATTTGTAAACGTTCCTCCAAAGGTTCCGTCGGACGACTCGATCCTAATTGAGTTTCTAAAGCCGCCGTTTTTCCCATGAGCGTATTTAACTGTCCCTGGAGTTGCTGCAACTGAAGGCGCAGTTGTTGACGTTGGGGATCAGTTAAAGTTTGACTGGGTGTGGGGATCGGTTGAGGAGAAGCAGGACTCGGACTCACCACCGGAGTCGGGATCATTCCCCCCGTACCCCAATTTTGGGTTTTCTCAAGCAACTGTTCTGTTAAGGGAACTTCAGACCGGGAATTCGGATAGACTTGAGCAATTGCCATCCCCACAAACCAAGCCAGCACCGAACCCACCGTCAACAGCAGGAGGTTAAACACCATTGTTCCCACAAACAATAGACCGTTAAATCGGCGAGGAACCGGAGGCGGGGGTGGTTGAATTTGTGGCTTTGCAGATTTTGTCATCAATTAATCTCCATAATCAGTTATCAGTTATCAGTTATCAGTTATCAGTTTTTAGTTAACAGTGGGCGACTAACAAGCTGTTAAGTATCTCAATAACATAATCAATTAATAATTATTAAAAATTAACTAATAATTATTAACTTCTGACTCATGACTGATAACTGACTATTGATTATTAATACCTGATAAACTCCGAACCTCCAAACTGCCATCAGGATTAAATGTGACTTGAAAATCTGCCAACGGTTCATTGATTGGACGATTCCCAACCGGTTTATATAATAAATCCGGGAGTGGCGTTTGTTCGGTTGCCGTTGCCGTTTCTGTTGCTGGATTTAGGGGTTTATAACCCACAATTGCCCCATCTTTTGCCACACTCACCCGATAAACTAAGGGGACTTTCACATCCGCCGCCGGTGTCCAAGCTTTATCCAGTTTTTCATCAAGTTGAGCTTTTAAATCGTTGAGTTCTTGAGGATTAGTAATGGGCTGTGGACTAGACAGATTAGACGCTAAAGGCGCTTCCGATGTTGCTGAACTCGGTGATCCCGTTGGGGGGGACGCGCTGGGTGTGGGAATTGTTTCCGTCTGTGCTTGGGGTTGCAGTTTCGGGTCTTGGGGTCGTTTGACATCGGGAATGGGCAAGGCAAACAAAGCTAAAGCCGTTAATGCCAAACTCGATACCCCAATAGCTGCGGGCTTCACCCGTTGAGCAACAGGTTGTTCTGGTTTCAGATAACGTTTAGAAAGAGGTTTTAACTGGAGAGATAATTCAGGTAAGGTTTGGCTATCCGCTAAAAACTGATCTATTGCTTCAACAAGGTCAAATAATTGTACCGTTGTTAAATCTACCGTAACGGTTGGAGAATTAGGTAAAGAAGACTCCTCAGAGGGATTGTCCTCTGAAGACTCATAAACCCTTAACTGATGGAACTCTCCTCCGATGGGGCGTAATTCCACTAACTCCGGCTTGGCGTGAGGTTGTTCAGGGAGAATGAGTCCACTCAGGAACCCTTGAGCGTAGCGACTGACCTGTCGCACCAAACTCTCAAAAAACTCCCGTCCCCCGGTAATCGGTTGGGGGTAGCCCACAAAATGACATTCTGCATTCATGAGCCGATTTAAACTGGCTCTTCCGTCGGATTTCCCATCGCTTCCTTGGGGTAAGCCCTGCAAAATTAGTTTGCAGTTCGGTAAACTATATTGACGTTCAATCGTCATTCGACTTCTCCATCAAACAAACTAATCCAAAATCGCTGCATTCCAGCCGTACCGGTGCAAAACAGAAGTTTCTCTAATAAACGGATGGCTAAATGGTTTAACTTCTCATCAGAACTATAAGCCATTACCAACGCCCTTCGGGGATTCATGCGACTGCGGAAATGTACCCGAAATTGCGTTAAGTAGTTGGACAGTTGTAAATGTCGTTCAATCGGAATTTGTTTTTGTTTTAGGGCTTCATAATCCATGAGTAACTGCCGAATTTTGGCGGTTAACCGTCTTCCGAGGTTACAGATAATCACGACTAACGCTTTGGCCTCTAGCAGACTTAGGGTTCGACGCTGACTAAACCTGCGTAACGGGTTGGTACTACGAAGTCGCCATAATTTCACCCGATTTTGAATCACCGTTTGTAAATCGAGTTCTGAGATGACCACTAGCATATGTTCTGCACCACCCAGATACAAGGCTTCAATTGCCAGTAACATCAAATCAATTTCTAACCGGGCTCGACGTGGACATCCTTTCTCAGAAATCGCTAAATCCGGTAAACTGTCTAATATAATCGGGATTGACTGACTTTGGGACTGTTCTAACTGCATTACACTCACTGTTGCTGCGATAGCAGCACAACATTAATTCCAAAACACAAGAGGGAGTCACAAGTTCCATTTTGGCTGGAACAAGTCGCACCCACTATTTCAGATCACAAGCTTCTAGTGTACGATTTTTAAAGCATCTGTTTTCCTTCTTCAATTTTACTCCTCTTGCCTGGGATAGCTTTACCTCGACTGAGATCGTCCTAGGGAACCGGGGCCAATTCCCAGATGATTGAGTCTGTTTAACGGATGACTCCAACAGAAGCCAAAAAAATTATTAACACAACATTGCTATTTGTTACAGCGTTTTAAAGTAAACACAGGTTAAGCAAAAATACTCTTCCTGCTTTTTCCAACGGCCTCAGCCTTGGAGGTTGTTTTAGTGTCGTGGCTCATAGATACAAAATGCAGAAAATTAGTTCAAAGGAATTACTGGATTTCTATAACGATGGGAAACGGGACTTTGGAGCCCTAGATTTAAGTGGGTCAGATTTATTTGAAGCCAACTTAGAAGAGATTAGTTTGGCAGGCAGCAACTTAAACCGCATTTATATGCCCTATTCTAATCTGAGTTACGCTAACTTACACCAAACTCAACTTCAAGATGCCCAACTCGGAGATACCCAACTCTACCAAGTGGATTTATCCGAAGCCAACCTTCAAGGTTGCAGTTTATCTCGATGTAACCTCCGCCATGCAGATTTACGCGGTGCGAATTTGCAACATTGTAATTTACAAGGAGCCGATTTATACAATGCTAATTTGACAGAAGCTGACTTAAGATTTTCGGATTTAAGTAATGCTAATTTGGAAAATGCTAAGTTAACCAATGCTCAATTAGCAGGCTGCAATTTATTTCGCTCTAAAATGGCTAATTTATCCGATGCTCAATGTGATCATACCACCATAGGGCCGGATGGATATTAATCAGTTATCAGTTATCAGTTGTCAGTTGTCAGTTGTCAGTTATCAGTTGTCAGTTGTCAGTTGTCAATTATCAATTATCAATTATCAATTTGAGGTCTAATTTTATAGTGTCGATAACGCCAATAATCTTTGAGAATGCGATCATGATCAAAACATAGGTTTTGGGGTATTTGCCAAGGTTCAAAGAGTTCTAAATTTTTGGCATCATCTGCTGCTTGGGGTTCTCCAATAGCCGTCGCTAAAAATACAACACTTAAGGTATGTTGACGGGGATCTCGATTCGGATCAGAATAAACATAAAATTGTTCAATTAATTCTATTTCTAATCCCGTTTCTTCTTTGGCTTCTCGAATAGCGGCCGTTTCTACAGATTCTCCATAATCTACAAATCCTCCCGGAATTGCCCATCCAAAGGGCGGATTTTTCCGTTCAATTAATACTATCGGTCGAGCCGGACGATCTATTAATTCAATAATTATATCAACGGTTGGAGTCGGATTGCGATAAGTCATATAGTAGGGAACAGGGAACAGGGAACAGGTAAGAAAATGCTTCACAGTCTGGATTTCAGCATTGGTCTTTGTTTTAATCGTATTTTTTAATTTAAAGCATTAGATTTAGGTTTTAAAATGGAGGAAATTTTTTCTAAGATTTGGCTACTAATTTCTTCCGGGGTATCACCGGAATTAATCATAATTTCGAGATCGGCTTGAGCATAAAGGCGAGTGCGTTGTTCTAATAAGGTTTGTAATTGTTTTAACGGTTCGGGATGTTGTAATAAAGGTCGGGTTGTATCTTCTTTTAAACGGTTATAGAGTTCTTCAACGGGAACATTAAGCCAAATGATAATTCCATGTCGAAGATAACTCCAATTCATCTTTTTCAGAATAATTCCTCCCCCTGTAGAAATCACAAATTTTTGATACGCACAAAGTTGGGATAAAACCTGAGACTCTATATCTCTAAAGGCTTCTTCACCTTCGGTAGCAAAAATCTCAGAAATAGATTGATGGGCTACTTTACTAATCAACTCATCGGTATCGATAAATCGATAATCTAATTGTTTGGCTAGAATTTCTCCAATGGTAGTTTTACCCGATCCCATCATTCCAATTAAATAGAGATTAATTCCTTGTAACTGTTCTTGCAAAATTTATAGCTCCCTTTCAACTCAATATCTAATTCTATCATTAAACGAGATTTTATTAATAAAAACCCGCTTTAACTCCCTATCATTTAAACTTTATTTTCGATAGGGTTCATCGCTCTCTTCTTCTTCTAATCCCCAATCTTCATCGTCATCCTGAGCAGGATAATGGGGCGGTTCAATATCATCTTGGATTTTAGTTTGAGGAGGAGGGGTGATAATCCGATAATCAGCATCATAAATTGTTTCTACTTTCCCAACTCCGGTACGATTTGAATCTCCTCGATAACCATAGGAATAAACAGAACCCGACCAGGATTCTGATTTGGGTTGTTGTTCGGTTTCATAAACTTTGGGTTCATCGGTTAAGGATTCACCTTCTCCCTGATTCCAGTCTTCTTCATCAGAAGAATTACTATTAAAATTTTGAGGATTATTAGAAGATTTTCTGGGTTCTGTCCTATCTTCTGCTTCCCAAGAAGGATTAAAGGGTTTAACTTCTGTTTCCCAATCATCCTCAGAACTTCGGCTAAAAGTAGGTTCGGGTTCAGAGTGGCTAACAGAATTATAGGCAGTATAACCCGACGTTTGAGGCGGTTCAGGAGGCGGAGAAGTATAACCCCAAGAAGCATTACGGTCGGGTTCTACAGGCGGTTTAGAAGAGCCTTGAAAGGCAGTTGAAGCCTTAAGATTAGTATTAGAGAATTGAAATAATTGGGCAATCATCCAATAAGTTAATATTCCGGCGGTGATCCCGATTAAAATCCACAGAGAAAGCGGTAAGGCAGGGAGTTGATTTCCTAAAAAAATTAAAGGTAGGGATGGCGTTAGATTTTGAATCGTAAAGATCGCCAAGCCTCCCACAAGAATTAGTAAAGTAATCAGTTGTGTAATAGACATTTTTTAAAAGAAGGAGAGAGGTTGTAGAAACGTGCCTGGGCGAAGCCATGCCGTAAGGCTTTTGGCACGTCTCTACAGGGGATTGTATCGACAAAATTAAGGTTTAGGGAAAATAAGGTTCATCGTTGTCATCTGACGCTTCACTGCCTCCACCAACAGCAACTAAATCAATTTGTTGACGATAGTAGTCTACACTTTTCACCTGAACTTCGACATTATCCCCTAGACGGTATTGATTGCGATTTTTGCGACCGACTAAGGTTTGTTGACGAGAACGGTATTCATACCAGTCATCTTTGAGGGAGGAGACATGAACCAGTCCTTCCACCCGTAACATTGTGCCACCAGGGGACTGTACCTCAATTTCCACAAAGAACCCGTAGGACTGAACCCCAGTAATTAACCCCACAAAGTTTTGACCTGTGCGTTCCTTCATGAACCCGGTTTTCTTGAGTCCTTCTAAGTCTTCCTCCGCATCCACCGCAACGCTTTCCCGTTCACTCAGATGCACCACTAACTGGGTAAACTGACTTTCTAACTCATGCTGAATTTCCGGGGGAAGCACATTCCAGCTAATTTTGCCATGACAGGAAGAATGTCCCAACTCCACTCGATCTTTTGCACGAGTTGAACGGCGATCGCGTCCTTCTTCAAATACGGTTTTCAGGACTCGCAAAATCTGTAAATCGCAATAGCGAGACAGGGGAGAAGTGCAATGGGTATAACAAGGAAGCGCTAACCCAAAATGGAGTTTTGCTGTGGTACTGTAAACCGCAGGTTTGAGGGTTTCTTCTAATAAATAACTTAAAACCCGTTCGGCTCGACTATTGGCTAATTCTTCGGTAAATTCTTGGAAGGTACTCGGTTGAACTTCTTCGTCTTCTTCCAAAAACAATTCCGTCCCCAAATGGGTCGATAATTTTGCTAACTCTGACACATCGGATGATTCTGGTGGCGGTTGAACCCGATAAATCGCCGGAACTCCCAAGGTGTGTAAATGACTAGCGACAATTTGATTCGCTAATACCGTTAATTCCGAAATCATCGCCCGGGCGGGAGATAATGAAGACAGAACAATCGGCCCTAATTCCCCTTCATCATCAAAGTGGCAATGGGTATCGGGTAAATTGAGTTCAAAACTACCTCGTTCTAGGCGAATTTGTCGCACAGCCCGACTCAGTTCTAACAAATTTTCTAAAACGTTGGCAAAGGGAGATGGCTCACCATCGAGAATAGCCTGAGCTTGTTCAAAGGTGAGTTGATGATCTACCCGTACCACACTCGGTTGGATGTCGTATTCAACGACTCGTCCGGCCATATCCAACGTAATCATAATGGACAGGGTTAATCGTTCCTCATTGGGAACTAAGGCCAACCGTTCGCAACACAGGGTTTCAGGATAAATGGGAATCAGTTTATCGGCTAAATAAATAGCCGTTCCCCGTTTACGCGCTTCTCGATCAAGATCGCTATCGGGGAGAATATAATGGGCAGCATCCGCTAAATGAATTCCCAATTGCCACTGATCAGATTTTGTTGGTTCGATGCTAAAGGCATGATCAATGCAGGGGAGACGGTGGGGAGGTTCTGAATCTTTGAAAACCGAAAATTCAGGATTTCCTAAATCTGGTTGAAAACTAATCGTTAAGACATTGCGAATATCAACCCGATTTTTGAGATCAGTTTTTTTCAAAGTGTTAGAAATGGCTTCGGCTTCTCGTAAGACTCCGGCGGGCCATTTTCGCGGTAAATCATGTTTACAACAAACAATATCTAAATCATCCGCATCTTCCGCATCAGAACCCAGAATTTGAACCACATGACCCATCGGACGATGGACACCAATGGGATAACGTAAGACCTCAACATGAACTAAATGATCGACCGCTCCACTTAATTCTTGAGGATCATTAATTAAATCTAATTCAAATAACAAACGATCATCTAAGGGAACGGCGCGATAGCCTGTTTTGGTTTGTTTAATTCGGGCTAAAACCGAAGGATTAGCTCTTTCTAAAATCAGATAAACTTCCCCTTCGGGTGAACGGCGGCGGCTTCCTTCTTTTATAATCCTAACGAGAACGCGATCGCCATTCCAAGCGGTACTGAGATGGCTTTCTCGAATATAAACATCTTCTGCTCCCTCGGCATCTTGAATGGCAAAACAGAAGCCTTTACTCGAACATCGCAGTTTCGCTTCTACAATTCCTTCTTCGGGAATTCGTCGATAGCGACCCTTATCTTTTTCTAAAACACCAATCCGTTCTAACGCATCCAAAGCAATCTGAAATCTACGGAGACTTTCCTCGTCGGGAGCGAGTTTTTTTTCTAGCGCTTTGGGGGCGACTAATTTATCATCGGAAAAATAAGCTAACAGTGTAGCGATTGAAAATTCCATGTAGCGATTAATCCTCGTTGTCTGAATTTAGGCCAGTGGTCAGTGTCGCAACCGTAATCATCCTTGCGCGAGTCAGATCACCTCATCGTTTAGCAGATGAAACCCAGGGAACTATTCTAGTACAGTTAGGTGTCCAATTCGCCAGTTCAATACAGACCCAGACTCACAAAGTCAACCTGTTTTAAGGGTTTTTTACTGTGAGTTTAGAGTCATTTGCCTGCTGTACTAGCCTGAACTCTGCCCTGCTTGCTCTCCCATTGAGGAGGTGTAGGAATTCCTCAGTGGCTCATCGCAGAACCCCATCAAGGACAGTGTTACAATGAGGAATGCGGAAAGCGGTCTGTCGGATGATAGATGCGAAAGGCTTTGGATTAGACCGTAACATCTATTGCCTTCAAGCCAACTCACTCTGAGCGTATGGAATAGCACCCAATGTTGATTCCCTTGGTGCTGTCGGGATAGGGTACAGAATTTGTGACGTAGGGCTGCGTAAATGACTAATTTTTAAGTATATCGTAGTTTGTTTAGGAAATTTTAATGATGCTGTCTCAATTAAGAACTCGTTATCCTACAGGAAGTTTAATTTCTGAGTTACTGACGATTTATCAAGGAAAATATGTGGTTCGCGCCGTTGTCCAAGTGGAGGGTGTAATCTTGACAACGGGATTAGCGGCGGCGGATACTGTTGAATTGGCAGAAGATCAAGCGAAGAAACGAGCCATTCAAGCGCTGGAACTGGACACAACCCTCCCTAAAATTTCGAGTCCAACTGAACCGTTGAAACCTGTGGTGATGGAGGTTAAGAATCAAGTTGTTAGTCCTCTCCCTTTCCCCTCAGAACCTGTGAAAATTGAGAGTCCTTCCCCGGTGTCGTCTGCGGTTGTTTCTGAGGAAACCCTTAATGTGAGAATGGCGGAGTCTTCTTCCTTAACTTCGGATGACTGGTTATCAGCAACCTATATCCAGCCTAAAACGGAAAAACAAGCCTCCAGTTCTGAGAAAGAAACAAAATCATCTCCTGCTAAGGGGTCTAAAGGACGGAGTGCGTCTTTACCCCCGATTCCCACCTCAACAACAGAAGCAGTTTCGACTTATAATGATGAACCGGAATTGAGTAGTCCAGCACCTGCAAGTCGTCCCCTGGAAACAACGGATTTTTCCTCAGATATTGCTAAAACGGATATTGAATTAAAGCGCTTAGGTTGGACTCCTGAACAGGGTTCTTCCTATTTACAAAAAACCTATGGAAAGCGTTCTCGCCGTTTATTAACGGATGCAGAATTATTGGATTTTCTGCATTATTTAGAGTCTCTTTCTACACCCACAACGGTAGAACCATAAGGAGAATTTGACCCGAAGAATTAAAAGTCAGAGAAGGAGATTAATTCCGGTGGAATTTCCCTACTCTGATGAGTATAAAACCCCAATCGAGAAAACGACTTGATTTCGGTTGGGAGTTGACTACAGAAATAGGGAAATACAGAACAAGGAAACACTGAACGGTTAAAAATGGGTCGGAATTGATGGAGTTGAAACCCTCCTGATTTTTGATAATCAATCGCCCCTTAAAAACAGTAAATCCTGTTTTTAGGATGTTGAGAATATCAAGACTTACATTTTTAATTTTAGCCTAGATAGATAATGACAATCTAATTTTATCATAAAACTTAGAAACCTACTTTTTTCTTAAAGATCTCAGGGTTAAACCCAGACTTTTTACCCCCGAACCTGGTTTCTTCGTGTAAAATTGTAAAATTACCCTTGCTTCCTATCATTAACACTCTATGAAAAGCGCATTTTTAGACCGCCTCCACAGTCCTGAACGTCCCGTTATCGTATTTGATGGAGGAATGGGAACCAACCTACAAACCCAAAACCTGACGGCGGATGATTTTGGCGGAAAAGATTATGAAGGCTGTAATGAATATTTAATTTATACCAAACCGGAAGCCGTTGCCAATGTTCATCGAGGGTTTTTAGAAGCAGGTGCAGATGTAATTGAAACTGATACTTTTGGTGCAACTTCTATTGTTTTAGGCGAATATAATTTAGCGGATAAAGCATATCATTTAAACAAAACCGCAGCCGAATTAGCAAAACATTTAACAGAAGAATATTCGACACCGGAAAAACCTCGATTCGTTGCAGGTTCAATGGGGCCAGGAACCAAACTTCCTACCCTCGGACATATTGATTTTGATACCTTACATCATGCGTTTGCAGAACAAGCCGAAGGATTATTTGATGGGGGTGTGGATTTATTCATTGTTGAAACTTGCCAAGATGTACTGCAAATTAAAGCAGCCTTAAACGGAATTGAAGATGTTTTTGCTAAAAAAGGAGAACGTCGCCCGATTATGGTTTCTGTCACAATGGAATCCTTTGGAACCATGTTAGTCGGGTCAGAAATGAGCGCGGCGTTAACGATTTTAGAACCTTATAATATTGATATTTTAGGATTAAATTGTGCCACTGGCCCCGATTTAATGAAAGAACATATTCGCTATTTATGTGAACATTCTCCCTTTATTGTGTCTTGTATTCCTAACGCAGGTTTACCCGAAAATATTGGGGGTAAAGCCCATTATAAATTAACGCCTATGGAACTGAGAATGGCGTTAATGCACTTTGTTGAAGACTTGGGAGTTCAAGTCATTGGTGGCTGCTGTGGAACTCGTTATGAGCATATTCAAGCCTTAGCTGAAATTTCCAAAACCCTCAAACCCAAACAACGAGAACCCCAGTTAATTCCGGCGGCATCTTCTATTTATAGTACCCAAAGTTATGAACAGGAAAACTCCTTTTTAATTATTGGGGAACGTCTCAACGCCAGTGGGTCAAAAAAATGTCGAGATTTACTGAATGCAGAAGATTGGGATGGGTTAGTTTCCTTAGCGAAATCCCAGATAAAAGAAGGGGCGCAAATTTTAGATGTTAACGTCGATTATGTCGGACGTGATGGGGTGCGAGATATGCGTGAATTGGTGTCTCGCGTCGTCACCAATGTAAATTTACCCTTGATGTTAGACTCCACCGAATGGCAGAAAATGGAAGCCGGGTTAAAAGTTGCTGGGGGTAAATGTTTACTGAATTCTACCAACTATGAAGACGGGGAAGAACGCTTTTTTAAAGTATTAGAATTAGCGAAAAAATATGGGGCTGCTATTGTGGTAGGAACCATTGATGAAGACGGAATGGCAAGAACGGCTGAGAAAAAATTTGAAATTGCTAAACGTGCCTATAATGATGCCATTAACTATGGAATTCCCGCCCATGAAATCTTTTTTGATCCTTTAGCTTTACCGATTTCTACAGGTATTGAAGAAGACCGGAATAACGGCAAAGCAACAATCGATTCTATTCGCCAAATTCGTCAAGAGTTACCCGGATGTCATGTTGTTTTAGGGGTTTCTAATATTTCCTTTGGGTTAAATGCAGCCGCGCGACAAGTGTTAAATTCTGTCTTCCTTCATGAAGCAATGCAAGTGGGGTTAGATTCAGCTATTGTGAGTGCGAATAAGATTTTACCCTTAGCTAAAATAGACGCTGAACATCAAGACGTTTGCCGCAAATTAATTTATGATCAACGAGGATTTGATGGGGATGTTTGTATTTATGACCCGTTAGGAGAACTCACCAACCTTTTTCAAGGGAAAACGACAAAACGAGATCGTTCTGGAGATGCTAACCTTCCTATAGAAGAACGGTTAAAACGTCATATTATTGACGGAGAACGCATTGGTTTAGATGATGCGTTAGCGGAAGCTTTGAAACAATATCCGCCTTTGGATATTATCAATAATTTGCTGTTAGATGGCATGAAAGTGGTCGGAGAATTGTTTGGTTCTGGACAAATGCAGTTACCTTTTGTATTACAATCTGCCCAAACCATGAAAGCCGCCGTTGCCTATTTAGAACCCTACATGGAAAAATCGGAAACGGGGGATAATTCCAAAGGAACCTTTATCATTGCTACTGTTAAAGGGGATGTGCATGATATTGGTAAAAATTTAGTCGATATTATTTTATCGAATAACGGCTATCGGGTGATTAATTTAGGGATTAAACAACCCGTTGAAAATATTATCAATGCTTACCAAGAACATAAAGCCGACTGTATTGCCATGAGTGGATTATTAGTGAAATCCACCGCCTTTATGAAAGATAATTTAGAGGCGTTTAACGAAGCAGGAATCACAGTTCCAGTTATTTTAGGAGGGGCTGCATTAACGCCGAAATTTGTTTATGAAGATTGCCAAAATACCTATAAAGGTCAAGTCATTTATGGAAAAGATGCCTTTTCAGACTTGAACTTTATGGATAAATTGATGCCTGCAAAAAAAGCAGAAAAATGGGATGATGCTCAAGGATTTTTAGGAGAATATGCAGAAGAGAAGAAAATTAAAGTCAAGTTAGAAACGGTGAAACAGGTTTCAGAAAGTCCTGAAGAAATTGTCATCGATACCCGACGTTCTGAAGCCGTTGATGTTAATATTCACCGACCTACCCCGCCCTTCTGGGGAACAAAAATCTTACAACCAGAAGATATTTCTTTAGAGGAGGTTTTTTGGTATTTAGATTTACAAGCCTTAGTTGCAGGTCAATGGCAATTCCGTAAACCCAGAGAACAATCACGGGAAGAATACGATGCTTTCTTAGCGGAAAAAGTCTATCCTATTTTAACGGAATGGAAAGCAAAAATTTTAGCGGAAAACTTATTACATCCAACGGTGATTTACGGTTATTTTCCCTGTCAAGCAGAAGATAACTCTTTATTAATTTATGACCCTGAAAATCATCAAAAACAGGTAGCCTGTTTTGACTTTCCTCGACAAAAATCAGGGCGACGGTTGTGTATTGCGGACTTTTTTGCCCCCAAAGAAACCGGACAGATTGATGTCTTCCCGATGCAAGCGGTAACAGTGGGAGAAATTGCCACCGAATACGCCCAAAAACTATTTGCAGCCAACGACTATACCAATTATTTGTATTTTCATGGAATGGCTGTGCAAACCGCAGAAGCGGTAGCGGAATGGACTCACGCAAAAATTCGTCGAGAATTAGGGTTTGGCAATGAAGAACCCGATAATGTTCGAGATGTTTTAGCCCAACGTCATCGGGGTTCTCGCTATAGTTTTGGATATCCGGCTTGTCCGAATATTCAAGACCAATATAAACAGGTGGAACTGTTACAAACTGACCGGATTAATATGTTTATGGATGAAAGTGAACAACTCTATCCAGAACAGTCTACAACGGCGTTTATTACCTATCATCCTGTTTCTAAATACTTCAATCTTTAACCCCATATTTCATTGTTACTAACCCATAATTGGTTAGATGTGTTAAGATGAATGTAGAGTGTCCCTGAGAAGGTAGACTTATTTTTAAGTTCTGCCTTTTCAGAGTATTCATTTCACCATCAATTTACACTATCTTTCACCTCTTTTGGAGGTAAAAAAGATTCCTTATGAAAACTACAGTAGTTGATGTAACTGGACTCAGCGACAAGCAAATTGCTCTTGTCGAAGAAATTATAACAGCACTTCGGTCTGTTCCTGACAATCAACAAATTAATCAAGGAGGTAATGATGACGTAACCGTAACTCCAAATGATGTCACACGGAATCAGGCGAATATATACTTTTAATGTTGATGATTTTGCTTGGTGTAGAGACATGGATATTGACGTGATTGTCCCAGAGTAACTAATGTATTCCTGATGAATAAGTAGAACCTATTCATCAGACAACAACGTTTAACGTTCTTTATCTTCTCTAAATCAATATGAGGTAAAAAAATGGTAGTATTTTTAGCTTTCCGCCTCGACTCGCTCAAGGTTTAGCTGAGGCTACTCCAGAACAATTAGCAGATGTTTGGATACCGCCATCAGGTAAAAGTATTCATTGGGATAGTTTAGATGTAGATTTTGGAATTCCTGAATTAGTTAGGGGAATTTTTGGTACAAAATCTTGGATGGCTGAACTCGGACGAAAAGGCGGTCAAGCCACCTCAAAAGCAAAATCTGAAGCGGCTCGAAAAAATGGAAAAAAAGGAGGTAGACCTAAGAAAGTTCCCCTTTAATTTAAGAAATAAGGATGTTATAAATACTTTCTGAAAAAAATTAACGAAACGCTCGAATTTGGCTTTCATGAATCCATCCTCCTCCACAAGCTTGAGTCGAATACCAACCATTTTTCGGTTCAACATAAACTGGAATCACCGTCATTTTATCAAGAGTACATTTAACGGCACCGTCTGGAGAAGAACGCACATTAGAAGGGGGGTCAAAGACTAGAGAATAACCTATATCTTCAACTTCTCGAATATGTCTAGCCGAACAAACAATACTCAACATATTTTCAGTGGCTTTAGACTGTGGCGAATATTCCTTACCGTCTACCGTCCAAATTCCTCGACCACAATGGGCCTCTGCTGGAATTCGTTCATTTCCTAAATAATAAGTAAACCCTGACCACCAACTCCCTGCATTTCCGTTGTGTTGAATAGAATTGGTATCCAGTCTAATTTGTTCACCCCCTGAAGCCGTCCCTAACGTTAACATTTCCGCCTTCACAGGTTGGCTGAATGCTAAACAAAAACAAGCAATTCCCAGACCGGACAGTTTAGCAACGTTCATGTTGCCTCCCATTGATAAATTAGGGTAATCAAGACTATAGCTATTTTAAATGATTTGTTAAAAAGACTCAACGACTAAACCCCTAACTGTTAAACGGTTTTCGGCTATTACTGTCTCAATCCCAAAAATTTTGGAAAAAAGCTTGCATCCTCTAAAACCTTGTGCTATATTAAGAAATTGTCGGACGCATAGCTCAGTTGGTTAGAGCACCACGTTGACATCGTGGGGGTCACTGGTTCGAGTCCAGTTGTGTCCATTTATCCCTCTTCTGTCACTCTCCAAAAACTTTTGATATTTCTGGATTTTAGAGCTTTTGCAGGCTTTGCGATCGCAAGATTTATTTCTACTAACAAATACAAAAACTTCGTTTTTGTATTAGGATAGCTTGTATTGGCTGACTGATAAAGGTTTTAGAGATCGACCTCTCGGAGAGTGACAGAAAAGGGATATCATCACTCTCATCTGTAACCCCCATGATGTCAACATCATAGCTCTAACCAACTGAGCTATGCGTCCGACAAAATCACTCTACGTTATCCATAATCTATCCAATTCGATAATAACTCACAGGATAATGGATAGATTACCTTTAGCATTAAATTACAAATAATTTATATAAAACCTTAAATAATTAATTAAAACTTATAACCTAATAATTTCAAAACCCACTATCACAAAAATCAAAAACTGTCAAATTGCATAAACCAAAATTTATTAGACTATGTTTATTCCCCCCCCTAGGGCCAGGGGGTTTTTATTATAAGATTAACTATTTGCCTCTTCTAATTCTTCCATTAATAAAATAACGCCTTGAATTTGCCCTTGGCTACCCATTAAGGGGCTACAGTTAACTTGACATTGAATGCTTTTTCCCCGACGATTAATGGCATTAACAATAATTTTTGAGGATTGATTGGGTTCACCGGAAAGACAAATCCGAATCGGTTGTCTGAGCTTGTCAACGGGTAAACCAATATCCAAGTTTAAAAAGTTTTGTTTAATCGCTTCTTCATGTCTCAGACCCCAAAGGTCTTCGGATTTATAATTCCAAATTTGCACTTGTAAATCTCGATTGAGAACCACAACACCGCCTCTTAAACTGGTTAAAATTGATTGTAAAAAGGCATTAGCTTGGTTTAATTCTTCTCCTCTGCGCTGTAATTCATCATTAACTGTTTGTAACTCTTCATTAGTCGATTGTAACTCTTCATTCATCGTCTCTAATTCTTCATTAGTAGACTGTAACTCTTCATTGGTGGTTTCTAACTCTTCATTACTAGACTGTAATTCTTCATTGGTAGTTTCTAACTCTTCATTGGTAGACTGTAATTCTTCATAGGCCATTTCTAATTCTTGATTAGAATGTTCTAAATCTTCTTGTAAATTTTTATAGCGAGTCATATCAATAAAATTAATACTAATTCCCAACGTTTGATTATTGGCATCTAACAACGGACAAACTTGGACATCAATAAAAATAATATCACCCGAAGCCATTTGCCATTCAATATCTCGAATATTCACAGGCCGTTTTTCACTGTAAGCTTGTTCCATACAAGAACGTAATTCAATGGGACGATAGGAAATCTCTAAATCTTGCAATGGACGTCCGACATCACGGGTGGTTAAACTAAATAAAAATCGGGCACGTTCATTCGCCAGGGCGAGTAAACCATTGGTATCAATAATAATCCGGGCGCAGGGGCCACTATCAAAGGCTAATTCGCGTAAACGAACATGACTAGAAAGATGGTTTACGGCTTCTTCATTCCCTGTTTGTGCCATAATTAATAATCGATCTCGAAGATTGAGTTTAGGAACTTTGGCAAAAACCCGACACTTTAAATCTGTAGGTGTAAAGGTATTAGCATGAGTTAATAACATCTCCGCTTTTCCTAAAAACAGGAATCCTCCATCCCGCAGAGCAAAGTGAAATCGAGCTAAAATTCGGCTTTGAGCTTCCGCATTAAAATACATTAAAGTATTGCGACAAACTAATAAATCAACTTTAGAAATCGGAGCATCTTGAAGTAGATCATGACGACCAAAAATCACGCAGCGACGTAAATCTTTACGAAAGGTATAACGGGTATCAATTTTTTCAAAAAACTGTTCGATTTGTTCTGGAGATAAACCATTGAGATCCTTCTGAAGATAAATTGCTTGTCGAGCTTGATTCAGAGCTTCTTCATCAATATCTGTGGCATAAATTTTAACCCGTTCTCGAAACTGCTCAATACCAATTGCTTCTGCAACCATCATCGAAATTGTATACGCTTCTTCACCCGAAGCACAGCCAGCACTCCAAATTCTGATGGTTTCATGAGGTTCTTTAGTGGCTAGAATTCGGGGGATAATTTCATCTCTGACATAATCCCAAGCGGTGCGATCTCGCCAAAAAGAGGTAACATTAATTAAGATGGTGGTAAATAAAAAATTAAATTCTTCGGGGTGAACTTCTAAATAATCCAGATAATTACTATAGCCTTCAATATTAATCGTTTGCATCCGTTTGTTGACGCGACGCATTAAGCTCGAACGTTTATATCCAGCAAAGTCAAACCCTCGACTCCGTTTTACATAGTCCAGCAGAGCTTCAAATTCTATGTTTTTACTGGAATTCGTCACGTTGATTGACCTCCTTGAGATGAATATTGCTTAAATTTTGGAGAATAAATGAGACACTTTTAATTCACTCAGTCAACCCTTTTAATCAAAAATAGATGATGGTTTTTCATCAGGATCGAAAATAAAATGATAGTCTAGTTTTAGGAACTGTTCAATGCTTTCGTCTCTTTCATCAATTTGAAAAATCCTCGTTACCGGGAAAACTAATGGTCAAACCTGACATTATTGTGATTGGTGCGTCGGCTGGGGGAGTAGAAGCATTAACCCGACTGGTCAATCCTCTACCCGGCGACTTCCCCGCCACTTTGTTCATCACCTTACATTTTCCTAGTAATAGTATTAGTGTTTTGCCTCAAATTCTCAACCGACGGGGACATCTGCAAGCGGTACATCCCCAGGATAACGAAGTCATTCGCCCCGGAATCATCTATGTTGCTCGGCCAGATTATCATTTAATCATTAAACCAGAGCAGATTCAGTTAAGTCATGGCCCCCGTGAAAATGCCTTTCGTCCGTCGATTGATACGATGTTTCGTTCGGCTGCCCATTCCTATCGGCGACGAGTCATCGGAGTGATTTTATCAGGAAGCATGGATGATGGAACCGTAGGGTTAGCTTTAATCAAACACTATGGCGGCGTGACGATTGTACAAGATCCTGATGAAGCTTTGTTTTCAGGAATGCCCCGCAGTGCCATTGAACGGGTGAAAATTGACCATATTTTAAAGGTTGCAGACATCCCATCGATGTTGATTCAGCTTACCCATCAACCGATTCAGCAGGAAGAAATTATGGTGGATGAAATCGCCAAAGAAAGTGAAATTGTCGCCCAGCATAAAGCGGATTTGGAACAAGGAAAACATTCCGGGTCTGCCTCAATGTTAACCTGTCCAGACTGTGGGGGGGTGTTGTGGGAATTACAAGAGGGAAATTTACTACGATATCGGTGCCATGTCGGACACGCCTATTCTGTGGATAGTTTACTCGAACAACAAGGGAATGATGTAGAACGGGCGTTGTGGGGGGCTATTCGGGCGTTAGAAGAAAAAGCGGCGTTAGCACGACGGATGGCAGCCCAAGCTCGAACCCATCATCGTGCCCTCTCAGAAAGCCAATTTTTACAACGGGCACAGGAAGCAGAACAACAAGCGGCTTTAGTGCGTCAAGTTATTTTACAACAAATGGAAACCCACTAAGCAACTATTGGGGGTCTGGATTTTCGGTTTTGACGACTCGAATTGTTTCTTCAGATAACGGAATTTCTGCTAAGATTTGATCATCGGTTCCGACTTGCTCAATGACAAGTTTTTCTCGTTTAACCGGAACTTGAACAAAATGAGTTTCAACTTGTTTACGAATAACAACTTCTCCTACTTTACGGCGTTCCCGTTCGACGATTAATTTTTCTTCTTTTAAAGGAATGGTTATATTATCGACAATATTGGGTTGATTTTCAGAAGCAGGTAATGGTAAGGTTGAATCGGTTTCATCTTCTTCATCGTTGAGAGAAAAGGATGGGATGGGTGTGGGAAAATATTGTTGAGGAGTTGAGGAATTTGGGTTGGTCTTGAGAAACGGTTCTAACTCTGGTGTTCGTTCAATAAAAAGTAAACGATCATCAATATTAGTTTGTTTAATTAAGTTCGCTTTGAGTAACAATAATTGCTGACGATTTTCAGACGTTATATTTAGAGGAACGACTAATTCCACTTTTCCTTTAGCATTGTAAATAACATCAATGACTTGACCAACAACTTCCCCATCTAAGGTTTGAATCCAACAGCCGTTGAGTTTTTTCGCTAATTGTTCAACTTTCCTATTTTTATGATACCCTTCAGGATAAGAATAAGCCATTTTTCACCTCTTTGAAAGTTTAGGATTCAATAAATTAGTAAAAATCTAAAAAACTATAAATGATTACCAGATGATAGTTCTGTAGAGATGTTTGGGTAAACACCTCTACAGAAAAAATTAGGCTTTCTCAACAGAAGCAACCGAGAATTTAACGTTTGTCTTTAATGGTAGGTTCGCCATCGGTTTTAACATTCAGTTTTTCCCGACGCAGTTTTTCTTGGGCTGTGACTGTATCGCGCTCAACTTCTTTACGAACATTGACTTCTTCAGTCACATAAGCTTGCTTACGAATATCAGCCGTTTCTTCATAAACATCGACGCGAGCCACTTCTCCTTCGCGGAAATTAGCTTCGCCGGGGTTAACAGGTCGTTCCCCTGTCGGAGTCATGCGTTCAACCACAACCCGCTCTTTCTCAACCGGAACACTAGCTTGTTCTGTGCGAGTTTCTACGGTTTTACCGACTGAAACTGTACCTGTTTTTTGACGTTGCTTCTCAGCAATTAAGCGTTCTTCATAAAGTTTGATTGTGCCATGATTTTGAGCCTGGGTTTGGTATAATTCGGGCTCGTTCTCGTATTGATAATTATCCCGATTGTAAGTGGATTTTGCAGATTTAGAAGTCCGATATCCAGCCCGAACCCGCTCTTCATAATCATAGTCTACCGTCATATTATCATTATATTCAGGTAAGGCTTCGGCTTGGTTTTTAGTTAATCCCAGGGCATAAACACGTTGATTAGCATAGTCCATTTGGGCGCGACCAACGGGGAGTAAAACTTTTTTACCAAACACCCAAAAACCGGTATCAATTACAAAATACCGGAAATATCCATTCTCATCAATTAAGGCATCGTAGACAGTCCCAATTTTTTCATTGGTTGTATCGGTATATACATCGAATTTTTTAAGGTCTTTGCCATCAAAAATTTCTTCTTTGTAATGGGGATAAGCATCTTTAATCTTAAACAAAGTCATCTTGTGATTCCTCAAATACTATTCCTTAATCATGTCAAAAAAAAACGAATTTTTGTTGTGTCATTAGATAGAGATTATTCTCCACCTCAAGATGGAGAAGATGCTAATAGGATTTTTAAAGTTGAGCAAGGGAACAGAAAAGAAAAGAATTTAGCCTAAAATTAAAATTTTAGAAATTATAAATTTATAAATTTTATAATTTGAAATGTAAATCCTCTGCATTCGTCTATTAAAGGCAGAAGCTATAGCAATCCGCACCGAGGTTGTAATAATTTAAAACTGATATGAAACAGCCAAAAGTATTATCCCTGTTCCCTGTTCCCTGTTCCCTGTTCCCTGTTTCCTTCTATCTACGAAAGAGCCTTAAACTCTTATAGAATTAAATGGAATAAAATTAACTAGCGTGAATGAGGAAAGAAAAGCAATGCACGTTTTACTGGTGGAAGATGAACCGGGAATTGCACAGTTTATTAGTCAAGGGTTACGCGAGGCTGGATATGTAGTGGATGTGGCTACCGATGGCAAAAAAGGCTGGGACTATGCCTCAACGGTTGAGTATGATTTAATGATTTTAGATCTGTTACTTCCGATCATGGATGGATTTCAACTTTTGGGTAAAATTCGGAATCATAAAATTATCACTCCCGTGTTACTTTTAACCGCACGAGATAACGTAGAAGATCGAGTTCAAGGTTTAGATCGAGGGGCAGATGATTATTTAGTAAAACCCTTTGCTTTTTCTGAACTTTTAGCACGGTTAAGAGCCTTACAACGTCGTCCTCCCTTACAATTAGATACAGTATTACAAGTCGCTGATTTAACGATGGATACCGTTAAACGAGAAGTGCGACGGGGTGGAAAATTAATCGAATTAAGTCCTTTAGAATTTAAACTTTTAGAATATTTAATGCGTCATCGAGACCAGGTATTAAGTCGGACTCAAATTTTGCAACACGTTTGGGATTTAGATTTTTACAGCGATTCTAATATTGTAGATGTTTATGTGGGGTATGTACGACGCAAAATTGATCGGGGATTTGAACAACAAATTTTACAAACAATACGGGGTGTTGGATATTGTTTAAAGCTGGGAGAAATGAATGATTAAAAAATTACATTTTGGAAAACGAACTATTCGGGTACAACTAACAACTTGGTATATTTTACTATTAGCTTGTACCTTAATGCTCTTTAGTAGCTACCTCTATGTTGTTTTAGAACATAGTTTATTAAGACAACTGAACACGACCTTACAAGTTACAGCAACACAAACTTTAAGCAACTTAATTAATAAAGATGGTCATCCGGCTTTTCACATAACGGAAGAATCTCAAGCCATGACCGAACAATTTGTACAAGCTGGAATTGCAGTCAGATTAATCGATCAACAAGGTCATATTTGGGATGGTTTTGGTAGTTATTCTGCAATTCCTATATTGATTCCCCAGAAAAAGGGATATTTAGATTTAAGTTCTCCTGAGAAGAATTGGCGGGTTTATAATCAACCGATTCAGACTTCAAAAGGGTATATCGTATGGTTACAAGTAGCAGAATCTTTAGAGCCTGTTTATAAAGCATCTAAACATCTGTTTGATTTGATCATATTAGGATTTCCGTTAGTATTATTAATTGCCGGATTAGGCGGTTGGTTTTTAGCAAATCGGGCTTTAAATCCCATCCAGCAAATTATTAGTAAAGCCCAAAGGATTAGTGCTAGTAATTTTACTCAACGGATTGATTATAAAGGCCCTCCTGATGAAGTGGGGCGGTTGGCGAAAACTATTGATAAAATGTTAGATCGCTTAGAATTTGCCTTTGAACACGAACGACGATTTACCGCCGATGCTGCTCATGAATTACGCACTCCCTTAACGGTTATTAAAGGCAGAATAGGTGTTACGTTAAGTCGCATTCGTACCCCAGAAGAATATGAAATAACACTACAAGATTTAGAAAAAGAAGCGGATCGATTAATTCGATTAACCAATGGGTTGCTATTTTTAGCTCGACTGGAATTGCGACAGATTCAGCCTTCGTTTTTACAACCTGTAGATTTAACAAATTTATTGGGAGCTTTGGTTGAACAACTGGAACCTTTATCGGCATCTAAACCAATTATTTTAAAAGAGACAATTGCAAAAAATTTATGGATTCTTGGAAATCCTGATTATTTAACAAGTCTATTTTTAAATTTATTAGATAATGCCCTCAAATATACTCAAGAAGGCGGCCAAGTTATCTTAGAAGCGCAACAAGATGAGGAACAGGTTAAAATTACCATACAAGATACAGGTTTAGGAATTGAAGCGAAACATTTACCTTATTTATTTGAGCGGTTTTATCGCGTTGAAGAAGCGAGATCTCGTCAGACTGGAGGTGTAGGTTTAGGATTAGCAATTGCTCAAGAAATCTGTCGCTTACATGGCGGAAAATTAACCGTTGATAGCCAAATCAATCAAGGAACAACATTTAGCTTATTTTTACCTCGCACCCGCAACTTTTAAAATCAGGTCAGGAGTGAAACTTGGGATATGGAATCTGAATATTGAGAACATAAAATATTGTTTTATTTATTAAGATACTATATTTTAGTGCTAAGTCTAGGATTAAGAATATTCTTAGAATTTTCTCACCGTTCTCTTAGTATATTTTCTTTAAGCTTGGTTAAGATTTTTTGCATCACGTACACCCAAACCTTAATTTATGGATGGAAGCCTGATTTTATTTAATATCCTCAACCCTCCAGTCTTGTTTTTCTTTTTGGGGATGTTAGCTGTTTTCTGCAAATCGGATTTAGAAATCCCTCAACCTTTGCCAAAACTATTTTCCTTGTATTTGTTATTGGCAATTGGATTTAAAGGCGGTTACGAGTTAGCAGAAAGTGGGATTAATGCTCAAATTGCCTTGACACTAATTGCTGCAATTGTCATGGCACTTTTAGTTCCTTTCTATAGCTTTTTTATTTTGCGTCTCAAACTTGATGCTTATAATGCAGCCGCCATCGCAGCAACCTATGGTTCCATTAGTGCTGTTACCTTTATTACTGCCAGTTCTTTCTTAGAAAAACTGCACATTCAATATGGCGGACACATGGTTGCAGCACTGGCTTTAATGGAATCTCCAGCCATTATTATTGGGATTGTGTTAGTGCGAGTTTTTGCTCCGTCAAAAAACGGTGAAAGTGAACCCTTCTCTTGGGGAAAAGTTCTACATGAATCCTTTTTAAATGGTTCCGTTTTTCTATTAGTCGGGAGTTTAGTTGTCGGACTATTAACGGGAGAAAAAGGCTGGGAAAAATTACAACCTTTTACTCAAGGCATTTTCTATGGTGCTTTAACCTTCTTCCTATTAGATATGGGATTAGTAGCTGCAAAGCGAATTCGAGAACTCAAGAAAACCGGATCATTTTTGATTGCCTTTTCCGTCTTTATTCCCGTTGCGAATGCAATTTTCGGTATTATTATCGGCAAACTCTTAGGATTTGGTGAAGGAAATACATTACTTTTTGCCGTGCTATCTGCCAGTGCTTCTTATATTGCTGTTCCAGCGGCGATGCGAATGACTGTTCCTGAAGCAAATCCTAGTATTTACGTTTCCATGGCTCTAGCTCTTACATTTCCCTTCAATATTATTGTGGGAATTCCTTTGTATTTAGAAATCATCAAACACATGGGAGTTTAGAGAATGCAAGCCGTGAAAAAAGTAGAAATCATCATTAGTACATTAGAAATCCAGGAAGTTTTGGAAGTCTTAGACGAAGCAAAAGTGACCGGATATACCGTGATTAAAAATGCCTCTGGAAAAGGCGATCGCGGTTTGTCTAATGATGATTTAGGCTCAGTGTTCAGTAACGCTTACATTATGACAGTTTGTACGAACGAAAAACAACTTGAGCAAATTGTTTCCAATGTTACTCCTCTACTGAAACGAGTGGGAGGCGTGTGTTTAATTAACGATGCAACTTGGATTCACCACTAGAATTTTGAATGTACTATGCAGGATATCAAAAAAGTTGAAATTATCATTGATACGTTTCATATTCAGGATGCACTGAATATTTTGGATCAGGTAAAAGTTTCTGGCTATACCGTCATTAAAGATACTTCTGGAAAAGGAGATAGAGGTATTTCCTGTTCTGATTTAGAGTGCGATTTCACCAGCAGCTATATCATGACCGTTTGCACCAATGAAAAACAACTCAATACCTTGATTGAGTTAATTAAACCTTTACTGCAAAAAGTAGGAGGGGTTTGTTTGCTCACCGATGCAAAGTGGGTGATTCATTGACTTATTTTTGAAACAGGAAAGGTTTCTCAAATCAAGTTATCAGTTATTTAATTCTCAGAGGATTAATGTATGCCAATCAAACGTATTATTAACGGTCTGAATGATTTTCAAGAAAATTATTTCAAGACACATCAAGACTTGTTTGAACGGCTATCTCACGGTCAAACTCCTGATATTTTATTTATCACTTGTTCTGACTCTCGAATTGATCCTAACCTACTGACTCAAACCGAACCCGGAGAACTATTTATTATTCGTAATGTAGGGAATATTATTCCCCCTCACGGAACATTAAATAGTAGTGAAGGTGCTGGAATTGAGTATGCAGTTCAAGCCTTGAATATCAAGGAAATTATTGTTTGTGGACATTCCCACTGTGGCAGTATGAAGGGATTGCTTCAACTCCAAAGTTTGTCTGATGAAATGCCGTTAGTCTATGATTGGTTGAAACATCACGGAGAATCCACAAGACGTTTAGTTCGAGAAAATTATCATCACTATTCTGGGGAAGATTTGTTAAATGTTGCCATCCAAAACAATGTTTTAACGCAAATTGAAAACCTAGAAACCTATCCCGTAATTCGATCTCGATTGCACGCCGGAAAACTCCGCCTTCATGCTTGGGTTTATGAAATTGAAACTGGAACAATCTTAGCCTATGATGTCAATCAAAACCAGTTTGTTCCTCTTGAACAAGAACCCTTTCCTGTTCCTGATCCTTTAGCCATGATGCACCCCAGTTAAACAGTTGAAATTAATCTCAGGTTATCCTACGATGAAAAGCATACTATCCAGATTGGGCAAAAAATCTTTCCTAACTGGTTAGGGGTAATTTGCTGAAACAATTCATTGAATGTAGAGATGTGAATTTTCACATTTCTACAAATCAGTGAATTGCTGATGTTTCTGTCCCGCTTTAACCAACACAATCCAAATGAGTAATTCTATTATCAAATTCCAGAAGGGGAGTTTAGGTGCTCGATTCTTGAATGTGTTTAAATCCAGTAACCAATGGGTTCATAAAACCCCTGAACGAGCCTTAGAACAAGCCTATCAAGCAGCTTTAGCCATAAAAGCCATCGAGGATCAGCATTTTGGAGGTCAAAAAGTTTCAGAAGATGCACCCCAATATACACCTAGCGTTTTAGAATGTTTTATTAATGATGTTGAAAAGCATTTAAACACCATTAAATTTGAACTAAGTAAATTTAAATTCACTCGTAATTTAGATAATTCTGGAGATATAGAATTTATTGAAAAATTAAAATTTATCGATGAGATTGTTGATAAATATCAATATAATTCTGTTTCTTCTCATCAAACCTTGTCCTCAAATACCTATCAGTTTGAATCTGTGAAAAGATCTAATAACGGTAAATCCAACCCATCGGGTTTATCCCCTCTTGACTTTGTGGAAGTTGAAGCGTCTGGAGAAGTATTTAACGGTAAAAAAAGTGGGGCTTTACCCCGTTCGATTGGACGCACGTTTAAGAAGATTCAAACGGAATTAGACGATAGCTCCGAAGAACAGCTTATGAATAGCTATCGAGCATCACGGAAAAAAACAAAATCGGCGGTTAACTTTCTTTTGATGCTAATTCTAATTCCGCTTTTAGCACAACAATTATCTAAAAACTTTATCTTTTTTCCCCTGGTAGAACATTATCGGCAAACCCATGAAGTTCCATTATTTCTTAACTCAGAAATGAAAGAAGAAGCACTTCATGAGTTAAAATCCTATGAAGAAGAACTGCAATTAGCCAGCTTACTCTACAAAACTCCAACCATTGAACGGGAAGAAATAGAAAAGAAAATGGAGGAGAAAGCTGAAGAGATATCTAAAGAATTTGACCATAAAAGCAGTGAAGCGATTAGTAATCTTTTTGCTGATTTTGTCGGATTAATTGCCTTTGCTTTAGTGATTATTCTAAATCCTCAAGGGTTAGCAGCGTTAAAATCCTTGCTGAATACGGTCATGTATGATTTGAGTGATAGTGCCAAAGCATTTATTATTATTTTAATTACCGACATCTTTGTCGGGTTTCACTCTCCCCATGGTTGGGAAGTTCTATTAGAAGGCTTTTCTAGTCACTTTGGGATTGCGCCAAATCGTAGCTTTATCTTTTTGTTTATCGCCACTTTCCCAGTGATTTTAGATACGATCATGAAATATTGGATCTTCCGTTACCTCAGTCGAATTTCACCTTCTGCGGTGGCAACATTAAGAAATATGAACGAGTAAATCAAACTCTATTGTCTGTTGACGGTTGAGGGTTGATTCTTCACAGTCACGGAAAACAACGCCATATCCTGATTGAGTTGATTCAACCTTTACTCAAAAAACTAGGCGGTATGTGTTCTTTGAGTTATGCTAAATGGGTGATACACTAAAACAGAATACAGGAAGCAGTTGTTTGTTAGCTATCAGTTAGCAGCCTTTAATAGCCAGAGTTGTTCATGATTGAGGATGTATTGTATGCCCATTAAACGCATTATTAGCGGTTTGAATGATTTTCAAGAAAATTATTTCAAGGCGCATCGAGACTTGTTTGAACGCCTCTCTCATGGTCAAACCCCGGAAATTTTATTTATCACTTGTTGTGACTCTCGGATTGCTCCTAACTTGCTGACTCAAACCCTACCTGGAGAACTGTTTATTATTCGCAATTTGGGTAATATTATTCCGCCTTACAAAACCTCAACTAATAGTGAAGGAGCCGGAATTGAATATGCAGTTCAAGCTTTAAATATTAAAGAAATTGTCATCTGTGGACATACCCTCTGTGGCAGTATTAAGGGACTGCTAAAACTCCAAAGTTTATCGGATGAAATGCCCTTAGTTTACGACTGGTTGAAAGATTATGGAGAATCCATTCGCCGGATTATTCGAGATAATTATCCTGAATGTTCGGGAGAAGAATTGTTAAAAATTGCCACCCAAACCAATGTTTTAAATCAAATTGCCAACCTAGAAACCTATCCCGTGATTCGATCTCGGTTACACGCCGGAAAGCTGCATCTTCATGCTTGGGTTTATGAAATCGAAACTGGAGAAATCTTAGCCTACGATGTCAATCAAAATCAGTTTGTTCCTCTTGAACAAGAACCCTTTCCTGTTCCCGACCCGTTAACAACGATGCACCCCGCTTAAGGTTAGCCAGTGGGACGCAGGGAGTCGCGCACACCTAAGCCAACGCTTCTTGTTTTCTACTGTCCTTTTCTGCTTCTCTGTTTCCCCTGATCCTCTTCTGAAACTGTCACAGGATTTAAAGGAATATTGGGACGGGTTTGTTTAAAATGGATTTGTCATTAACTTAGTTAACCGCTTGTTAGCTGAAAAGGACGATACATTAACTCATGAAGATTTCTTTGATTCAACCACAATGGTTTAGAAAAAATCGGGTTTTGCTTAGTTTTTTGATCAGCTTGCTCTGTGTCATTGTGTTCAATTTTCCGGCGGTTGCTAGGACTGCTACAATAACCAGTATCAGAATTCCAATTTTTGGATTACACGATATTATTGACGAAACCAATATTAATCAAAGTCCAGCCAAGCGGTTACAATTTGATAATGATTATTTCAAACAGGATTTATATACGTTTCTCAATTATTTAGCTCAAAATAATTATTGGTTTTTAACCACCCAAGATTTATTTATCTATTTTATTCAAAAATCACAACCTATTCCTCAAGAACGGATTGGACAAAAACCTGTCATGATTAGCTTTGATGATGGTTATGAAGGAGTTCATCAGAATGTTTTACCAATTTTAAAAGATTTGGAAGAAAACTATAACAAGAAAGTTAAAATTGTTTGGTTTATCAATCCAGGATTAATGGGAGTTAGATTAAAAGACTTTATACCTCATGTCAGTTGTGAAGAATTGCGCGATGGCTATAAACGCGGCTATTATGATATTCAATCTCATGGTCAAAATCATGAAAAATTAACTTTAATCAAAGGTAAAGATTTAAAATTTGAACTCGAACAAGCCAAGCTTGATCTCAGAACCTGTACGCAAGATTTAGATAAAAATAAATGGGTTGCGGCTCATTTTGCTTATCCCTTTGGACGAGTAAATCGCAGAGTTGAAAAATCCTTATCTCCCTATTATTTAACGGGATATCTTTATGATGGGAATATGCTACGGATTAATCGCTATACTGATAAATATCGCCTCTCTCGAATTACAGTTAATCGCTATACTTCCCCTCGGAGTTTAATTAGAATAGCCAAAAGAGCAACAACCTTAAGAAAGTCCTAAATCTTTATATCAGGAAACACAATTATGAGTTTGAAGGGTGAGATCCAAGCTAATCATGATGCGCTTGAAGACTTATTTGAAGCCGTTGTGATGACTTTAGCAGGGGAGTCAAGTCAATTAGCCGTTTGGGTACTGGATGATCAGCTTAATTTTTCACAGATGAAAGCGCAGCGTATTGGGGCTTCCTCGCCATTTTCCGAAAGCAATAGTATATTAGCGGGTTCTGGTTTATTGATAAAATTAACAATGGAGAATGTTCAAAAACTTTTACCACTTTTTAGGGAAAATGATTATCTAGGCTATCAGATTTTGCACCTGCAAATTGAATCCCAGGGATCAGTTCAATTTGCAGCTTATGATCACTTTTATGTAGTCTTTTTTGGCGATCTGATTTCCTTAGAAATGCTAGAAAGGCTCAAGCAGCGTGATATTATTCAAGATTATAGTATTCCTTGATCTAACTTCTTAAACGACTGACCAAAAGGTAGAATCTAAAGAATCTAGCAGTTGAGGAACACTATCAATAATACCATATTGAGCTAATTTTTCTGACATTTCTTGCCAATAAGTGGCTAACCCTTCCTAATTTAATTGTAGAACTTGACCCACAACTTGAGATAACAGTTGAGCATCAAAGGGTTTGGTCAGATATTCCGTTGCCCCCGCCAAACGACCTTGAACCTTATCAAAAGCGCCATCCCGTGCCGTTAACATAATAATAGGCAAATTTTGAAACTGGGGAATACTGCGAACGGTGCGACAGAGTTCTAAACCATCAATTCCCGGCATTGCCACATCCAGAAGCAAAACCGAAACTCGTTCATGGTAAATCATCGACAAAGCATCGACCGCATTATCGGCCACTAGAACACGGTATTCTTTCCCTAATGCTTGTTGCACCAGCCCTTGCATGACTGTACTATCGTCAACAGCCAAAATAGTGGGTATAGAATCTTGGGGTACAGACATAGCGATTCATGTTCCTTAGTCGAGATGCCCTGCTCATTCACAATCAAGCGGATTCAAAACAGGCTTTAGATGTGGATCGGAATGCAAAAGTGCCATTACTTTAATTATAGAGTAAAAGCCTTCCTTCTTTTCCCTATCAGCGATCTCGTATTTTTAAACCCGATATGATCAAGGGACTTTGATCTGTGCTACTTTTCTATTATCAGGGTAGAGGGCTTCAGTTTGTTAAATCCTGTAAGAATCTTAATTAAATTTTTGTAAAAAAACTAAATTTTTTCAAGTTTTTTGGACAAAATAGACATCAAGTTAGATCGAAAAAATGGTGCAAAATCCTTAATTTTTCGGAAAGATTAAATCCAAGTTGAATTCTAAGGACTTGAGACTCAGTTCCGCGAAGGGCTTAAACCTTTGTTAAGATTAAGGTAAATAAATGTAGAGACGCGCCAATAGCCTTACGGCATGGCTTCGCCCAGGTGCGTCTGTACTGTGAGCTCAGGACGTTTGGACAAACAATGTCATACAGCTAAGGCGAGTCAAACAAATGTTAGTTGACTGTTGACTGTTAACGGTTGATCATTGACTGTTAAATCGTCAATCCTCAACCGTGAGTAGGGGTTTGAGAATCAAGCTCTTACTGCAAAGTCTGATCAGAGCGTTGAATACCCGCTTCCTGATAGATAGCCATTCCCCTGTATGGTGATTATCAATGAATGCAAGATTTTTAGGTCAAACCATGTTTAGCCCAGAGGGCAATACTCTTTCTCAGGTCATCCACACGGTTTCTGAAATTCCCTTTGATGATTTGACTCACTTAGCGTCTTATCTGGCTCAGGCGCCCATTGCTTTAATTACATTTCGCGATACCACCCATCAGTGGTTGAAATCTCAAGTGGGTTTAACCGGAACAATACACCCGTATTTAAACTTCTGTGAGTTTATCATGGAATTGCACACTCCACCGGAATCGAGGATGGAGGATAGGGTCGAACCGGAGAATTCAGTTCGGTTTGTAGAGACCTGTCAGAGCTTCAGGCAACCTCCGAAACTGATTATTATTCCTGATACTTGGAAGGATAAACGTTTGGCAACCCAACCCTTAGCCACAGGGGAGCAACCCATTCGATTTTATCTCGGTATTCCTTTAATGACGACGGATCACGTCATGTTAGGAATGATTTCTATTATGGATTATCATCCCCGTGAATTGTCCTGTGATACCCTCGACGCTTTACAATCCCTGAGTCATCAAATTATTAGCCAAATCAATTTACATCGTCAACTGATTCAAACAAAAACCAAATTTAATCAACTCGAACATATTATTAATGAACGTAAGCAAGTTTGGGAAGTTGTTCGTCAAGAACGGGACTTTGTTTGTGCCGTTCTCGATACCGTCAGTGCCTTAGTGATTGTCCTTGATCCCGATGGTAAAATTATTCGCTTTAATCGCACCTGTGAAGAATTAACCGGATATTTAGCGGTGGAAGTCGAGGGAAAAACCTTAGATGAATTAGGATTAACCGTATTTCCCGTTACCAACCCTAGCAACTTAGCGTCAGAATCAATCATGATTGAGTTTGACGAACCTCCCAAACCTCGGAAAACTCAACCCTCTTTTCCACAAGTTGAGTCCTATTCCGACTCCACCCTGGGGGAAACCGAATGGATTCGACCCGATGGCCAACGCCATTGGATTGCCTGGTCACATACAGCTTTGCTACAACCCAATGGTTCAATCAGCCATCTGATTATCACCGGGATTGATATCACCGAACGCAAACAGTCCCAAGAACGTCTGGGACTTTTAGAGCGGGCGATTACAGCCAGTCCCAGTGGAATTGTGATTAGTGATTTTACTCAACCGGATTGTCCGATTATTTACTGTAATCCCGCCTTTGAACGGTTAACGGGCTATGCTCAGGAAGAAGTGTTAGGACGCAATTGTCGATTCCTCCAAGGTGAGGATACTGATCCCACCGAACTAGCCCGCATTCGTCATGCCATTACCCATCAACAGGATTGTATTGTTACCCTGAAAAATTACCGCAAAGATGGTCGGTACTTTTGGAATGAACTCTCGATTTCTCCCGTGCGTGACCGAGAAGGACGTTTAACCCATTTTATTGGTATACAAACGGATATTACTCACCGCAAACAATCGGAAGATGCCTTACGAGAAAGTGAAGCTCGTTATCGGCTTTTAGCGGATCATGCTACGGATTTAATTTCCCGACATAGCCCTGATGGGATTTATTTATATGCTTCTCCAGCCAGTCGGCAACTCTTAGGATATGAACCTGAAGAATTGATCGGACAATCGTTATATGAGTTGATTCACCCGGCCGATTTAGACGTTGTGAATCAAAAATGTCTGCTCCTGCAAAATAGTTCAGATATTTACACGATTAGTTATCGAATTCGATGTCGAAATGGAAACTATATTTGGTTTGAAAGTACCTGTCATGGGTTACAAAATCAGGATTCAGAAACTATTGATGAAATGATTGCCGTTTCCCGCAATATTACCGAACGAAAACAAGCGGAAACCATCTTATTAGAGCGCTCACGACTTTCTCAATTAGAAGCAGAAGTGGGAACCGCCCTCGGACATGGGGGGTCAATTGCCGGGATTTTGGGCCGTTGTACAGATGCGATCACCCAATACCCCAAAATCTCAGGGGTAGGAATTTGGACATTGAATCTTCAAAGTAATTTGTTAGATTTGCAAGCGAGTGCGGGGTTAACGGTTTATGAAGGCCATCTAACCGAAACCGATGTTTTAAGCCATAACTTTCCCTATCCTCTCCCCGAAACAAGACACCAAACCCTTAATTTTCCTTTGGTGGTGGAAGGTCGTTTAGTGGGGTTGATGGGGATTTGTAGTGATGAAATTCTCAATGAGGAAGCACAAGGGGTATTGGGATGGGTGGCGAATGCCTTAGCCGTAGGCATTGATCGGGTGAAGGCGCGGGAAGAACTGCAAAGTCGCCGGGAAGGGTTACTGTTTCGTTTAGCCAGTCAAATTCGGGATTCTTTAGATATTGATACGATTTTAGGAACGGCGGTGAATGAAATTCGAGCGTTGTTGCAAGTGGATCAATGCCATTTTCTCTGGTATTTGCCCATGCAGCCGAATCAACAACCGAGTTTTACCGTCACCCACGAAGCCCAAAATCCTAATTTATCCAATGGGTTGCAGGATTATCCCCCGGCTCAAATTCCCCTATTAGCGGAAAGAATTCGCATCGCAACGACAATTCAAATTGATAATATCGAAACAACAACAGTGTTGGATGAATCAACCCGTCAGTTTTTCCAGCAGGCGGGAATTTTTTCCTTGTTGCTATTACCGTTAGAAACACGCTCCGGTCAACGGGGGGCGGTGGTTTGCAATCATTATCAAGTGTTTCGACCTTGGCGGGAAAGTGAGGTGGAGCTTTTACGGGCGGTGGTGGATCAGTTAGCGATCGCCATTGACCAAGCTGAATTATACGCCCAAACCCGTGCTGCTGCCTTAGCCGCCCAAACTCAAGCGTTTCATCTGAGTGAAGCGTTACAGGATTTGAAACAAAAGGAAGCCCAGTTAATTCAAAGTGAAAAAATGTCGAGTTTAGGGCAAATGGTGGCGGGAGTTGCCCATGAAATTAATAATCCGGTTAATTTTATTTATGGGAATCTCACTTATGCTAAAGAATATACTCAAGATATTTTAGAATTATTGGAATTGTATCAAGATATTTATCCCAATCCCACTCCAGAAATTCAAGAAAAATCCCAAGAAATTGAATTAGAGTTTTTAGTTGAAGATTTACCGAAAATTCTATCTTCAATGGAAATGGGGGCGGATCGGATTCGTCAAATTGTCGTGTCTTTGAGAAATTTCTCTCGATTAGATGAAGCCGAAATGAAGCCTGTTAATATTCATGATGGGATTGATAGCACCCTTTTAATTTTACAAAATCGCTTAAAACCTAAAGGAGCTTTTCAGGGGATTGAGTTAATTAAAGATTATGGCAAATTACCGAGGGTAGAGTGTTATGCCGGACAGTTAAATCAGGTTTTTATGAATATTTTGAGTAATGCTATTGATGCCTTAGACAATCAACCTGAACCTCGAATTATTAAAATTAGTACGGATATGATTCATCCAAATTTAAGCGAGAAAAAATGTAAATTCCCGCCTTTAGATCAAGTGAGAATTATTATTCGAGATAATGGCCCTGGTATTGAAGATAAAGTTAAAAATCGACTGTTTGATCCGTTTTTTACCACAAAACCTGTCGGAAAAGGAACGGGTTTAGGGTTATCTATTAGTTATAAAATTGTTGTCGATCAGCATCGAGGAGATATTCACTGTTATCGAGATCAAGACAATTTTACCGTGTTTGAAATTTCTATTCCTATTTCTCAAAAAGAACAACCTTCAGAATTAGTTTTTGAATAACTAGGGAATAGGGAATAGGGAATAGGGAATAGGGAACAGGGAACAGGGAAGAGGGAATAGGGAATGATTCAAGATTTAGTAGAGACGTGCCATGGCGCGTCTCTACAGATATAATGGGTAGAGATCTAGGTTCCCAGTCTGATTTTTTCCCATAATTGTTGATACTGTTTAATAGAATTTTGGGAAAGGGGCTGGAGGAAATCACTTTTTTCCAAAATAGAAGATTGAGGAAATAAGAGCGGATTTTCTCTTAATGATTGGGGTAACTCTTCCGGGTTCATCCCTAAAATAATAGGAGATGTTGTTCCGGTTAATAATGACAGTTGAGCCGCCACTTGAGGCGACCAACAAAAATCAATCCATTGATCTCCTAAAGTCGCCGGAGGAGAGGCTTGAACCTTTGCAGGTTTCACCCATAAATCTAACCATAAAGCAGTACCCGATTTGGGAACAACGGCGGCTAATCCATTTTGATATTGTACTTCTGGAGAAATATCCGTAGACCAACCAACGGCTAACCAAGTATCTCCTAAAATTAACGGTTTTAGATAACTATTAGAGTCATAAAGTCTAACATTTTGATGTAGTTGACGGAGTTCGGATTCTAAGTTTTTGACTTTGCTTAAATCAGCAGTATTATAGGAATAACCTAATTTTTTTAACGTTAAACCAATGACTTCCCGTGCTTGATTCGGTAAGGAAATCCGATGACGGAGTTCCTGACGCCATAAATCACTCCAGTCTTGAGGTGTCCATCCTAAAGACTTAAACTTATCAACCCGATAAATAATAACGGTACTCCCTGAACGATAAGGCGCCGCCCAAATTTCTCCTTTAGAATCAAATTTACCTGCGGAATTCCGTCGCACAATATTTTGCCAACGGGGGGGAAGTTGTGACCATTGCGACCATAATTTAGGATCAAGGGGTTGAATGAGTTGTTGTTGAATGGCAGAATTTAACCAGAAATCTCCAATCATGACCAAATCAGCTTGAGGCGATGACTGAGTGGAAGATGAAGATTTCGATTTTTGTAAGACTCTAAATAAATCGTTGAGTTGGGGTTGGGGAACAAAATCAACCCCTTTTTGCCCAGATTGTTGCCGAAACTTGCTCACCATTTGCACAGGAACAGAGCGTTTGAGAACTTCAACCCTGAGTGCCGTAGCTTCTTTACATCCGGCTACGACACTACTCAAGGTTAAGGTGCTCATTCCTTGTAGAAAAAACCTTCGCTTCACAGATTACTCAATCCGTTTTTCTAAATATTGGCCAATCATAGTTTGTTCCCCAGCGCGTGAAATAATCGTTTGTCGGGTACGGTATCGCTGACCAACCAGTTTAAGTTCTTCTTCAAATACAGAACCATTGTACTCGGTTCGGAGGCATAATGTATTGGCATCGAGCATATAATATTGGGCAACAACGGGTTTTGAGGTCATAAAGGCTTGATCTCGATAAAGTAGGGTTTGGGAGACTCCAAACACCGTTGACCCCTCAGCCATTTTTTTCCCTGAAACGGAATTAGAACTTTTCCAGTTGATCTTTGACCCGCAGGTAATAATAGTCGGATCATCTAATTGGTGTAATTGAGCAATATTAATCAGTTCAGGGCTACCTTGTTCTAAAAACTCTACGGTAATCTCGCTGGCGACTTCTTGAGTCTCCCCCTCTGGAAGGGTGTAGTAACGCCGTTCTGAATACCACTTCCCAATACTGCGTTGGAAATAGTCCGCCACTTGGGAGGCGATATCAGAAGGGTTTTGTTGGATCAGGGCTTTCATTCTGGCTGCTCCTAAACACGAGATTAACGGATGAATTCCCTCACAGGAGAGGCAAAAGTCAAAAGTTTGTTACAATTCTTAATATAATCACAACAACCTTAAACTCGCAATTATTTTCTGCTGATAGGCTGGAAAAATCTACACAAAGTAGAATCAGTCAGTTTGTAACATCTACCTGAAGGTAGAATTAGGTTAGGAATACACTAACTGTCTCTATTTTTCAAGACCTCTGTGATAAAAAATCAACGTTTCATGACAAAATTTGGAAATTTAATGAGTTTGGGCAGTTTTAGAAAAGCAGGACAACAGCACTATTTTTGAGAAATGAAGCTTTTTATCCCAGAGGTAGGGAATTTTAAGTTAAGTGTTGAATGGGAGTTCTCTGGAAATACTGATCAACAATATTAATAAAATTTATATGAATTGATTTGAAGAACGTTTGATCCGACGGAAATCTATACAAGATTGAACAAACTATTTTTCGAGGATCTTTTTTGGATTTTGGCGGATTAAAATTTTGGAGTTAATTATGAAAACAATAATTAAACTGTTTTTATCTATTATTTATAATTGTTAATTTTTAAGCTTTATTCTATTTAATTAGTAGCTCTAAATTTTAAAAGAAAATTAGCAATTGAGTTAAGTTTCCCTAAATCTTATCCCTACTCCTAACCCAGAAAGCTTGAACACAACGAAACAAGCTCATAACCCTGACAAGCAACAAGTATAAATATCCATCCGATTCAATTTCTCAGAGGAGTAAGGGAACAATACAGAACAAAGGTTAACAAAAATAACTCCGGTACTTCCTACGATAAAAAAGAATAGACCCACCCGCCGAAGATGTGGAGTTTTAGGATCGATCATCAGCAGGAAAATGTGACTTTCTTTCAGTATGCAAAGATGCGTAACAGAAGACTTCAGCAAAAGGTTAAATAATTTAGTAAATAATGGGATATTGTCTTTTTGCTGTCTAGGATTAACTTAAGAGATTTTTGAGTTAAACAGGAGTATTTTTATGGATGGGCTAACCAAACAAGTTGTCGCGTTGACGAATAAAGTAGATGCGTTATACGAAATGATTAAGCAGCTTACTGATCAAGTCTCTGAGCATTTATCCCAGGAAGAATCTACCGAAACCACCTCAGCAGTTCCTAACCTTCTGGAGTATGGTTTTTCAGCTTCCTCCTCAAATTCCTCAGAGACAAGGCAAAGTTCATCCGTACAGGAACACAAAGATGTCCTTATGGATGACGACTATATAGAAAGCAATTACTACAGTCGGGAACCCACCCTGACCGCAGATATTCAAATTCAGCGCCTCACTGCACAGCTAACGGCCGCTTATAACCGAATTGCAGCGTTAGAAGAACAATTATTATCGAAAAGAATCCATTTTTAGGGAAACCTGCGGCAGACAAGGCGTTTTGGCTGTTGGTCAACGGTCAACACTTCGGCAAGACTTCGGCGTGAGACTTCGACGTGAGCGAGCGTCGAACGCAGTAGTTGAGCAGTTCGACAAACTCACTGTAATACCTGTCGAAACTCAGTGCAAAGCCGTCTAGGGTCAACCGTCAACACCCAACACTATATTATTAGAGATAATAATCTTGAAGAGCTTTCACCTCAATCGGAGTAGACTTCAAGGAACGAATGGCAGCCACCGTTGCTTTAGCCCCGGCAATTGTTGTGATAATGGGGATTTTGTACGCTAAAGCCGAACGACGGATCAAAATTCCATCGCTGCGGGACTCTTCCCCAGACGGGGTAATAATTGCCAACTGCACCGCCTGATTTTTAATCGCATCCAAAATATTCGGTCGTCCTTCGTGCAGTTTCAATTCCATATCGACTTTTACGCCATTTTCCCAGAGCACTTTGCGAGTGTTAATGGTAGCACTGACTTTAAACCCTAACGCCAAGAAATCCTCAACCACGGGTACAATTGCCTGTTTATCCCGATCATTCATTGAGATAAACACTGTTCCTGATAAAGGTAACACTTGTCCGGCGGCGAGTTCTGCCTTCGCAAAAGCTTTGCCGAAGTCGGTATCAATACCCATCACTTCCCCGGTAGACCGCATTTCCGGCCCTAGTAGCACATCGGTTCCCGGGAATTTAGCAAAGGGTAACACCGCTTCTTTTACAGAAACGTAGGTGGGGAGTTTTTCTTCAGTTAAGCCTAATTCCGTTAAGGATTTACCCGACATCACCCGTGATGCAATTTTGGCTAAGGGAACGCCAATGGCTTTAGAAACAAAGGGAACCGTTCGAGACGCACGGGGATTCGCTTCTAAAATATAGACTTTTTCCCCTTGGACGGCAAATTGAATATTCATCAACCCCACCACATTTAACGCTTTGGCGAGTTCAATGGTTTGGCGACGAATGGTGGCGAGGGCGGTTTCTGATAAGGTTTGGAACGGAATTGAACAAGCCGAGTCCCCAGAGTGAATTCCGGCTTGTTCAATATGTTCCATAATGCCACCGATGACGACATTTCCGCTTTGATCCGCGATCGCATCGACATCCACTTCAATAGCATTTTGTAAGAACTGATCGACTAAAATTGGGTGATCCGGTTCTACTTGCACCGCAAACAGCATATATCGTTCTAATTCTTCATCAGAATAAACGATTTCCATCGCCCGTCCTCCTAAGACATAAGACGGACGCACGACCACGGGATATCCGATGCGTTGTGCCACTTTTAACGCTTCTTTGAAACTGCGAGCCATGCCATTTTCGGCTTGTAAAATATTCAATTCCCGCAGAATTTTTTCAAACCGTTCTCGGTCTTCAGCAATATCAATGGAGTCAGGAGAGGTTCCCCAAATCTTCGTTTTTAGGGGCAGTTTTTCTAACGCTCGTTGCAGGGGTAACGCTAATTTCAAAGGCGTTTGACCGCCGAATTGAATAATAATTCCTTCCGGTTCTTCCGCTTCAATAATATTCAGAACATCTTCTTTGGTTAGGGGTTCAAAATATAAGCGATCGCTGGTATCATAATCCGTTGAAACCGTTTCTGGGTTAGAGTTAACCATGATGGTTTCATAGCCTTCTGCGCGTAACGAATAGGAGGCATGACAACAACAATAATCAAACTCAATCCCCTGTCCAATGCGGTTGGGGCCACCGCCTAAAATCATCACCTTGGGTTTAGTTGAGGGTAAAATTTCGTCTTCTTCCCAATAGGTTGAATAATAATAAGGGGTCATGGATTCAAATTCTGCCGCACAGGTATCGACCATTTTATAAACAGGTTTAATCCCTAATTCTTGGCGATAGGTGCGGACTTCATCTTCAGTGGTTTTTGTAGCAAAGGCAATTTGGCGATCGCTAAATCCTTTACGTTTTACCGCTAACAGTTGATCTGCGTTTAACTGTTTTAAGGTTGTGCGTTTGAGAAATTTTTCCGTTTCTAATAATTCCTGCATTTTATCTAAGAACCAAGGATCAATTCCCGTGAGTTCATAGATTTCTTCAACCGTCATTCCCAAGATCATCGCGTTACGAACGGTTAAAATCCGTTCTGGGTTAGGGGTGCGTAAACCGGAACGAATATGATCCAGACTAGAGAGTTTTTCTGAGCGATCGCAACCCCAACCTGCTAACCCCGTTTCTAAAGATCGTAAAGCTTTTTGGAAGGATTCACAGAAAGTTCCACCAATTGCCATTGCTTCCCCAACGGACTTCATTTGTGTGGTTAAAACAGGCTCAGAACCGGGGAATTTTTCAAAGGCAAATCGGGGAATTTTTGTCACCACATAATCAATAGTCGGTTCAAAGGAAGCCGGGGTTTTCTTGGTAATATCGTTCTTAATTTCATCTAAGGTATATCCCACCGATAATTTCGCTGCAAATTTAGCGATGGGGAACCCGGTGGCTTTTGAAGCTAAGGCGGAAGACCGACTGACACGGGGATTCATCTCAATCACAATTACATCTCCCGTCATGGGATTAACCGCAAATTGAATATTAGAACCTCCGGTTTCTACCCCAATTTCTCGGATAATTTTAATCGACGCATCCCGCAGTCGTTGATATTCTTTATCGGTTAAGGTTTGGGCGGGAGCAACGGTAATTGAATCCCCCGTATGGATACCCATGGGATCGAGGTTTTCAATCGAACAAATAATCACCACATTATCAGCGAGATCCCGCATCACTTCTAATTCGTATTCTTTCCAACCGATGAGGGATTGTTCGATTAAAATTTGAGACACCGGAGACGCATCTAAACCGGATTGAGAAATTTCTTCAAATTCCTCTTGGTTATAGGCAATCCCGCCTCCGGTTCCTCCCATGGTAAAGGCGGGACGAATAATTAATGGATAAGTTCCAATTTGACGCCCTACATCTCGCGCTTCATTCATGGTATTGGCAATTCCCGAAGGGCAACAAGCGACGCCAATTCGTTCCATTGCTTCTTTGAATAGTTGCCGATCTTCGGCTTTTTCAATGGCTTCTAATTTAGCACCAATTAGTTCGACTCCATATTTTTCTAAGATGCCATTTTTTGATAAGGCAACGGCTAAATTAAGGGCGGTTTGACCTCCCATTGTAGGCAATAAAGCATCAGGACGTTCTTTTTCAATCACCTTGGCGACGACTTCAGGCACCAGAGGTTCAATATAGGTGCGTTCGGCTGTTTCTGGGTCAGTCATAATTGTTGCGGGGTTAGAGTTGACTAACACCACCTCATAACCTTCTTCCCGCAGGGCTTTACACGCTTGAGTTCCTGAATAGTCAAACTCACAGGCTTGTCCAATTACAATCGGCCCAGACCCTAAAAGCAAAATTTTCTGTATGTCGGTACGTTTCGGCATTATGAATTCCAGTATATGAGTTGTGGAACAGGCATCTTGCCTGTGCGTGATTGAGTATATAGCTTACTCGTAAATCTGTTGAACATTTTAAGCGTATCGGTTTAGATTCGTGTGAACTGTTTGATTAAACCTTGACAGATTTCTTAAAAAGCGCAAGCCCACCGCATAACGGTATGGGAGTGTCAAAAAAGTACGGAGTTAGACAGATTAAAGGGATTCACACAGATTAGATTCGGTGAATATCAACTCCCTCATCGCTGTAATCTATAAGAATCTATTCTAAAAATCATTTAATTCTGTTGTTTTTTTAGAAAAATTTTCAATTTTTGAGGTTGCTTAAAAGTTGGGGCTGTGTTAAGATATTGATAGTTAATATAATGGGATATTAGCAAAAATTTTAAAAGTGCAAGCATCCCATTATATTATAAATAGTTTCCCATGAATCCCCGGTTTTGTCAACGGCATAACCCCTCTTTTTTTGTCAATTTTTGTAAAGATTGTGTCCATCATTGGAGTAGACTTTATCGCCAATTAATGAGACACTAATCATCAACGGTTGACGTCTTATTAGGTTAACCAACCCGTTTTTAGCCGCGAGTCATTATGCCCAGAACGCCTGATGAATATGTCGTACACCTCATGATTGAGGGGGGTCATCGAGAAGAAATCAAGTTTTCCACAATGCAAGAGTTTCAAGTGTGGTACAACAAAGTTTTACTGCCCAAGTTTGATAGTCGTGAATTTGTCAATGTTCCGATTAAACACCGGGCAGAAGATACCACGTCTAAAGAATATATGGTTGTTCGTCCCAGTGCCATTAAAGCCATTCGGGTCGAACCTGTTTTCAATTCTAGTATTGACCGCCGCATGGTTGATGAACCCGATATTTAAGTAGTAAGCCCTTCAGGGCTTCTTAACTCTTTCGTTCTTTTGGATCAAGCCCTAAAGGGCTTACTAAAAACTACTTCTTAACTCTTTCGTTCTTTTGGATCAAGCCCTAAAGGGCTTACTAAAAATAGTGAATAGCGAACAGTCAGTACAAGTTATTGGAATTGATTTAGGGGGGACAGCGATTAAATTGGGACGTTTCGCCGCCGATGGGACTTGTTATGAATCCTTAACCGTTCCCACACCCCAACTCGCGACACCAGAAGCCGTTTTAGCAACATTGGTTGAGGCTATAGCACAAATTAGAGAAAATGTCAATAGTATTCGGGCGATTGGTTTAGGAACACCGGGCCCTGTGGATGGGACGGGAAAAATTGCCAAAGTGGCGATTAATTTAGCGGGATGGCGGGATGTTCCGTTAGGTTTGAGGTTAGAAGAAAAAACGGGTTTACCTGTAATTTTAGCCAATGATGCCAACTGTGCGGGGTTAGGAGAAGCGTGGTTAGGGGCGGGGCGACGGTTTCAAAATTTAATTTTATTAACATTAGGAACAGGTGTGGGTGGGGCGATTATTTTAAATGGGGAATTATTCGTCGGACATCAAGGAGCGGCGGGGGAGTTAGGATTAATTAGTATTAATTTTGATGGCCCGGTTTGTAATAGTGGAAATCGAGGTTCTTTAGAACAATATACTTCTGTACAAGCCATTCGTCGAGATACGGGATTAGAACCCGCAGAATTAGCAGAAAAAGCTTTAGCTGGGGATGAAAATGCGATCGCTTATTGGCAACAATACGGCAAATTATTAGGAATAGGATTAGCGAGTTTAATTTATGTCTTAACCCCACAAGCCGTTATTTTAGGCGGGGGAATTAGTGCGGGGGCTGATTTATTCTTACCTTCTTTAAAAGCAGAATTAGAAGAACGGGTTTTATTAATTTGTAGAGAGGGGTTAGAAATATTAATTGCGGAATTAGGAAATCAGGCGGGAATGATAGGGGCAGCAAAATTAGCCTTTCAGAAGTTTGTTAAGCTTGAGAATCAAATTGATTCATAACAAAAGGTGGCAAGGGTTTCTACTTTCTCAAATACCTGTATTGAGTCATCTATAATATAACAAAAATTGTAGGGGCGAGGCGCGCCCATCAGTGTCAACAATCGCGCCAAAAGCCTTGAAATAAATTTCAGGCTAAAAGCTCAAACCCGTTAAAACGGGTTAAGAAAGACCAGTCTTGAGTCATCTTTAGATGCCGATCGCTTTTAGCCCGAACTTGAGTTCAGGGCATTAATCATTTAAGTTGACACCAATGGGGCGCGCCTCGCCCCTACAAAATTACACTATGGAATTAATCGCCATTCAATAAACATCTTAGTAATTACCCATAACCCCTGTTCAGGACGAATTTCACAGCGAATAGGCGTAGAATCATAATTTGTCAGGGGAATTCCTAAAAACGATGTCTTTGATTGAGTATCAATAATTGCAGAAACTACATCGTTACGATTTTCGATAATACTATAAACATTAATCGATAAGCAAGGAGATAATAAAGGTAAACTATCAAAAACTCGTTTTAGGCTACTAAGGTATTCTTGCTTAGTAGAAACTCCATTTAAATCTCCTTGGTAATGATCTGAGATAGTAAAACTGAGTTTGATAAGATTTTTTGTATCATAAGCCTCTTTAAATCGCTTAAATAGCATGAGCGCATTATCTGGAAGATGGGGTGGATTAGTTTGTTTTTCATGCCACATCCGAATCCAGTTATAACCTTGAATTGCGGTTGGAATTAAACCAATAGGATCTATCATTTGAAATCTTTTACTCCCCTTAGCTTAAGCTCACTTCAATTATATCATCTTGTTTTTGCTGGAAAATAGACTAGCACAGCGATTTTTTTGATCACTGCAACTCTATTATCCAAAATGTAATGAAAAAGTTACAAATTAAACGCGATAATCAGAATTGGCGTTGGGTGTCAGGTATTGGGGATGAGACACCTGAATATTCCCCTCATGTAAAAACCCACTTTAGGAAATAGGAAGAAACTGAAAAGAAAAGTCTACACTAGGAAAAAGCGTTATTGTTCTGCATGACGGTTAATCTTATGTCAGAATCTCAAAAATCCATTGCCCAACACTACCATGAACGCACGAAATATGACCCAGAAACCCTCGCCTTAAAAAGCCAAACCTTGGACTGGGAAAAACAGCCCATTCCCTTTAAAGAGTATAAAATCGGTAAAGTCTTTGACCTCAAACCTTACTTGAAGAGTGTGGAGGAAGCCACCTCTAGTGACCCTAAAACCCGACTTTGGCAACGTTTATCCCATTTACTGCTGCATAGTTATGGTTTAACAGCAAAACTCCCGACCATGGGGGGTGTCCATTATCTTAGGGCTGCTCCCTCGGCGGGTGGGTTATATCCAGCCGAAATTTATTTAATTTCTAGGGGAACTGCAATTTTAGCTCCGGGTTTATATCATTATCAACCTCAAACCCATGCTTTAGTTCAATTTTGGGAAGATCAAGTTTGGCACGATTTACGCGACGCTTGTTTTTGGCATCCTGTATTAGAAAATACCCATTTAGCCCTGGTAACAACGGCGGTTTTTTATCGTTCTTTCTGGCGTTATCAAGATCGGGCTTATCGGCGGATTTGTTTAGATACGGGTCATTTATTAGGCAATCTTGAATTAATGGCAGCGATGAATGATTATCGACCCCATTTAATTGGAGGATTTGCGGATGATACTTTGAACCAATTGTTATATTTAGATACTGAAGTAGAAGGAGCAACCGCAGTTTTAGCATTGGCAAATCTCCTGGAAATTGACGAAAATTTACCCCGTTTAAGAACAGCTTTACCGTCGGAAACTCAAACAGATTACCCTAATCTTACCGATGGAGAACTATTAGCTTATTTGCATCAAGCGACTAAATTAAAAACGGATTCTTCTGGAAGTCAAGGTTGGAAACTGCTTGAGATAGATGGAATTTTAGAAGATAAATATAATTTTCCATTTTGTACCAAGGTAGCAACGGTAACGAGTTCTATTGATTGGGGGAAAAATTTATCCGGCTTAGAAAAAATAATGGTAAAACGACGATCTACACGGGCTTATAATGGATCGGAATTGATGTTAAATGAACTCTTAGCCCTTTTAGATTTTACCTATCAACCTCACCATTATATTCATCAAGGGTTAGATGGTTCTCCCGATTATTTTGATCTCAGTTTAATTGAAACATTTATTGCCGTTTCTGGAGTTAATGGTTTGGAGGATGGATGTTATTATTATGCTCCTAAAGCCCAAGAGTTAAGGCAAATTCGGTTTAAAAATTTTCGTCGGGAGTTGTACTATTTGTGTTTACAACAAGATTTGGGACGAGATGCAGCAGCCGTTTTATTTCATACGGCGGATTTGAAAAAAGCGATCGCGAACTACGGAGATCGAGTGTATCGTTATTTACATTTAGATGCAGGTCATCTGGGACAACGTTTAAACTTGGCTGCCATTTATTTACGTTTGGGTGTCAGTGGAATTGGTGGATTTTTCGATGATCAAGTTAATGAAGTTCTCGGTATTCCTACGGATGAAGCTGTGCTTTATATTACAACATTAGGAAGACCCAGGTAGATGGAAGAGGGGTGTTAACGGTTGAGTGTTAGCTCCCCCCATCTCCTCCTCTGTTAACTCCTGCTATACTTCTTGCTGAGTCAGAGCGCAGCGATCGCAAAGTCCGAAAAACTCTAGGGTATGGTAATAAATTTTAAACTTGTGGGATTGTTGAAGTTGAGTTTCTAAGTGGTGAACCGGACATTCATCGAGGGGGATAGAACGTCCACACTCAACACAGGTCAGATGATGTTCATCTTGCTGCATACAACTGTAAACCGCCTCTCCTGTGGTTAAGGTGCGGACATTAATTAACCCTTCCCGTTTTAACGCATCCAAAGATCGATAAACCGTTGCTAACCCCATCGTTTGGTTTGTTTTACGCAACTCTAAATAAAGCTCTTGAGCAGAAACGGCGCGCTTTAGGGTTTTGAGTTCGGTGAGAATTCGGTCTTGACTGCGGGTGCGACGAGGTTTCATTATCACTGAATACAGGGAACAGGGGATAGGAAAAAGTGATTAGCCACCCGATCAATTATTTGTAGCTAACATTTAAGGATAGAATATCAGCTTGCTCTGGGCTATTATATTAGGATACAACACTACAACCCGCGTACAATCAAGGGTGTACACTCTGTACATAACACCTGGCAATTAGTGCAGTGGTAGCACGCTTGCTTTGGGATAGGAGTTAGCAGGTCTATGATCAAATCGGGATGACAGGATTTGAACCTGCGACCCCCTCGTCGCCGCCCAGGGGGTTTTCAAAGTCAGGGGTAAAAAGGAAAATAAAAGTGATCTTTTTTTGATAAAATTAAAAAGAGATCACTTTTATTTGGTTTTAAAAAAATCATGTTAAACAGTATAATTGAACAACTGAAGTTAGTCAAGGATTTTCGGAAAAATCGGGGTAAAAGACATGAATTATGGGTAGTGTTGACTATCATTATTTTGGCCCTGCTAACTGGCAATGTGACTTATAAGCAAATAGATAATTTTAGAAAAAACGAAGAACATAAACTCATTAAATTATTAAAAGTTACCGCTAAAAAATTGCCATCTTATAGTACCATTAGACGAGTAATGATCGGGATAAATCTAATAGAGATTCAGTTAATTTTTCAGTCAACAGTTGAGAAATATTATTGGCAAAAAGAAGGCGTTGATTGGATTGCGATCGATGGAAAATCTTGGTTCTTCTAGGCTAGTTATGATAAATTAATAATAAACAAAAAATAAAAAGGGGAAGAAGTTTTAAAGTTGAATTGGGTAAAACGGATGATGGGAGATTGACATAGACAATATTTTATGGTATTAAATATTGACTAAATCACTAAGAAAAATGACTTTTTTATAAAAATGCCATCTAACTCCCTACTTTATTTTATTACTCAAATCATTAACTTTCCCGGTTTTAAAGCAACAAATTATCATTTTATTACGGAAAATGAACTTCTGATTGAATTAGAAAATAAACAGACTGCCGAAATTCTCGCCTATTTCGACAATCGAACTACCCAAGGAGCCGTCGAAGGAATCAATCAGAAAATTAAGTTAATTAAGAGAAGAGCGTATGGCTTAAATAATTTTGCTAACTTTAGAAGAAGAGTTCTCTTAAATTGGCATTTTTCTCCTAATTTATCATAGTTACCCTAGAAGAGCCCTAACTATTACTAAGATTATAAGCTTACCCTAACGCTTTAATAGCCGATTGAATTAAATCGTAAAAAACAGGTTGAGAAACATCAACGGTTTCAGCATCTTGACGACTTGTTCCTAACAGTCCAAAGCGTTGACCTTTTTGGATGGCTAATACTTCCCCTTTCTGATTCTTAATTCTTAATTCTTGGGTTTCACCAATAGAAGATAAACTGCAATAATATTGTTTATTATTATAATAAAATTCTGCGCTTTTTGTTAATTGAGGTTGATCATTTTCGGGAGATTCTGGTAATCTAGCTCCGACTAATTCTAATTCAATATTGGTTTGACCATTCCAACTATTTTCTTTTAAATGATAGGCAATATCCAAACATTGGGGAAGGGGGAAATAGTCCGCCCAACGCCACGCCATTGCATTAATTGTAGGTAAGGCTGTGAGTTGAGTATGGGAAAATTTATCTTGGGTTAAGGTGAGTTTAATATGTCCTTTTCCGACCACTCGTTGTTGAATAATTCTAACATTGGGAGTCCAAAAAGTCGGAGAATTATTTTCAATACCACAGGGATGTAATTGATCAAGTTGATCATAGAGATTAAAATTAATTTCACTTAAATTCGCTTGAGCATCAATTTTAATTAAGGGTTTGAGATGTTCTACTTCTAAACATTGATGGGCAAATTCAATTAACCTGAGTCGAAATTGCTCTAAGTTTTCTGCGAGGAAAGAAAACCCTCCGGCGGCTTTATGTCCTCCAAATTTATGCAGTAAATCGTGAGAATATTCTAAGGCTTTAAACACATCAAATTCAAAAATTCCCCTAGCTGAACCTCGAATCATTTGGGGAGATTCTGTTGTATTTTCTTCCTGTTCATAGGTTCCAATAAACACCGGAACCCCATATCGTTCAACTAAGCGAGATGCAACAATTCCAATCACGCCATGATGCCATTGAGGTTGTACTACTACTAACACCCGTTCTTGTTTAAAATCTATTTGTTGTTCTTCTACCCAAGCGATCGCTTCTTGTTCTATTTCTTCACATAACTGTTGACGTTTTTGATTAATTTGTTCACACTGCATTGCCCGTTCTAAGGCAATTCCCATATTTTCAGTTGTTAATAATTCTATCACAATTTGCGGATCAGCTAACCGTCCAATGGCATTAATTCTCGGCCCTAACCGAAAGCCAATATCATCGGGTTTTAGAGTTTTAGAAGCCGGAGGAATGATAGGATTTTCGGGCTGTTCTTCTGATTTAACTTGATATCCAGTGGAGACTCCCGCCACTTGAATTAACGCTTGAACTCCGGTGATTTGGGAATAAGGTAATAACTTTAAACCCCGTTTTACCCACCGTCGGTTAACACCATTTAAGGGGGCTAAATCCGCAATGGTTCCTAATGTAAATAATTCTAATAAAGGATTGACTAACCCTTGAACTTTACCTAATTTTTGAGCTAAACAAATCGCTAAAACATAAGCCACTCCTACCCCGGCTAATCCTCGATATGGAGAGGAAATAGGTAATAATTTCGGATTGAGAATAGCATCAGCAGGAGGAAGTTTTTCAGGTAAATCATGGTGATCGGTAATAATCACCGTTAAGTCTAATTCCTTAGCTCTAACAATAGGTTGATAGGCAGCAATTCCATTATCAACAGTAAGAATAATTTTAACATCTTCCTGATGAAATTCTTCAACAATTCGGGTATTAATCCCATAGCCTTCTGTCATGCGGCTAGGGATGGCATAATTAACATTAGCTCCTAATAAAGAAAGCGATCGCATTAATAAAGCGGTACTCGTCATTCCATCAGCATCATAATCCCCACAAATCGCTATTTTATCCCCTTGATTAATAGCAGATTCTAACAATTCTACACTTCTTGCTAAATCCTTAAATTCCTCCAAAGGAGACGGTAAAACTTGAGATTCTGGGGTGATAAATGCTTCCACCTGTTCCGGGGTTTCAATTCCTCGATTAATTAAGACTTGAGTGACTAAAGGGATAATTCCCATTACATCCGATAATTTTTGAGCGAGGTCGGGTTGTTGTGGAAAAATATACCACCGTTGATTCGGAAGTTGGGGAGAATTAAAAGACTCTGGAGGAGAAGGTTGCACAGTAAATTAGGATTAATCGATAATAGTTTAATTGTACTCAAAAGTGGAAGATTTTTATCAAAATTATTATTAATAAATCCTACAGCCGTAAATTAATTTTGAGCGTCAGGGCGAGATGACCTCGCCCCTACAAGTTATCTTTGGTTATGTTAATTTCGGTTCATCAATCAACATGAAACCCCTTAAACCTCAACCTTAACCCCTTTCCAAAATCCAATATAACCTTCAATATTTTTGGCAGCAGATTTTGTTTCAGGATAATACCAAGCGGCATCCTTATTCACTTGACCATCAACAACGATATCATAATAACTCGCCACCCCTTTCCAACCACAGATAGTATGGGTATTACTTTCTTGGAAATAGTCACGATTGATGGAGTCCGGGGGAAAATATTGATTCCCCTCAACAACAACGCATTGGTCAGTTTCTGCCAAAACTGCACCATTCCAAACGGCTTTCGGCATAAAGCTCCTCTAAAATTGACAACTTTGTATTAAAATTTAACATCTTTGAGGCATTCAGTGTCTAGTCTTTGTTATCCCGGACAAAATTTTATCGAGATTTCGCAGCCATTTACCCAGTTTTAATCATAAAATAAAAAAGACGTTTTATCTAAATCACGAGCAATGTCAGGGCTAATTTCTACTCCCTTTGCCCAACCCCAATCCCTAGAACAGTCCCTTAAACATTTCTTTGGCTATGATTCTTTTCGACCCGGGCAGCGCGAAATTATTGAACAGGCACTACAAAGGCGAGATTCATTAATTATTATGCCCACCGGAGGGGGAAAATCTTTGTGTTTTCAACTTCCGGCTTTATTAAAACCTGGATTAATGATAGTCGTGTCTCCTTTAATTGCCTTAATGCAAGATCAAGTGGAGGCATTACAAGATAATGGAGTTGGGGCGACATTTCTCAATAGTACCTTAACGGTTGCGGAGGGAAAAAACCGTGAAGCTGCGATTTTAAATGGTGAAATTAAACTGCTTTATGTTGCACCCGAACGATTATTATCCGAAAAGTTTTTATTATTTTTAGATCTGATAGAAGCTCAATTAGGAATTTCAGCTTTTGCCATTGATGAAGCGCACTGTGTTTCGGAATGGGGGCATGATTTTCGCCCCGAATATCGCCAATTAAAACAACTGCGAAAGCGTTATCCTAAAATTCCCGTTTTAGCCTTAACGGCAACAGCAACTCAACGGGTTAGACAGGATATTATTCAACAGTTAGAGTTAAGAAATCCCTATATTCATGTTGCTAGTTTTAATCGTCCTAATTTATATTATGAAGTTATCCCTAAGAAAAAACAAAATTTTACCCAGTTATTAAAAATAATTCAGGATGTCGGAGGTTCAGGAATTATTTATTGTTTAAGCCGAAAAAATGTAGAAGATCTAGCGTTTAGGCTACAAAGTCATGGAATTTCAGCTTTACCCTACCATGCCGGAATGGAAGATACTTTACGCGCTGAAAATCAAACCCGATTTATTCGGGATGATGTGCAGATTATGGTAGCAACGATTGCCTTTGGTATGGGCATTAATAAACCCGATGTTCGCTTTGTGATTCATTATAATTTACCGCGAACCTTAGAAAGTTACTATCAAGAATCTGGACGGGCAGGACGAGATGGAGAATCAGCGAGATGTACGTTATTTTTTAGTTATGGTGATATTAAAACCATTGAATATTTAATTGATCAAAAACCCGACCCCGATGAGCAACGCATTGCCCGTCAACAGTTACGGCAAATGTTAGATTATGCTGAAGCATCGGAATGTCGGCGCACAGTTCAATTGAGTTATTTTGGTGAATTTTTCTCAGAAAATTGTGCAAAATGTGATAATTGCCGAACACAAAATCCCGTTGAAGATTGGACAATTGAAGCGATGAAATTTTTATCTTGTGTTGCCCGATGTCACGAAAGATTTGGGATGACTTATATTATTGATGTATTGAGAGGATCGAAAAGTCAAAAAATTATAGAGCGACATCATGATCAACTGTCTACCTATGGCATTGGAAAAGATAAAACAGCAGAAGAATGGAAGAATTTAGGGCGATCGCTTTTACGTCAAGGACTACTCGATCAAACCACCGATGGTTATGCAATTTTAAAGTTAAATTCCCGTAGTTGGGAAGTGATGAAACGGGAAAGAAAAGTTGAAATTACAGTCATTAAAGAACAAAATCTGGAAAAATCAACCCGATCTTTGGCGGTGGAAGTAGAAATGCTATTTGAACAGTTACGCCAACTCCGAAAAAAATTAGCCGATGAACAATCTATCCCTCCCTATATGGTTTTTTCCGATTCTACCTTAAGATTAATGGCCCAACAACGACCCCAAACTTTAGAAGAATTAAGTGAAATTTCTGGGGTCGGAAGTTATAAACTAGAACGGTATGGTAAACAATTTACTGAAGCCATTTCTACCTATTTTCAAGATCAAACGGGTTCAAATTATAAACCTAAATCATCAGAAGTTAAGCGTCTAACTCTGGAGGATTTATCTGATAGTTTAATCATGACTCTCAAGTTATGTCAACAGGGATTAAGTTTAAATGCGATCGCCAATGAACGAGGGTTAAAAACCAGCACCATTGCTGACCATTTAACCCAATTAATTGCAGCTAATCAGGATATAAATCTTGATCAATTCGTTGAACCAGAGCGTCAAAAGAAAATTATCCAAGCAGTAGAAAAAGTCGGAGATACCAGCTTAAAAATTCTTTACGAACATCTAGGAGAACAGTATAATTATGAAGAAATTAAATTAGTTCGAGAATGGTGGCGACAAAATCCTTATTAGTTGACTGATAACTGATAACTGATGATGCGGATACTTGATAACTGATAACTGATAACTAATGATGAATTCTATTATTTTTTGTGACTTTGACGGAACAATTACGGCAGAAGAAACTTTTGTAGGAATGTTAAAAGAATTTGCTCCAGAAATGGCGGCTGAAATTATGCCATTATTGTATGGTCGGGAAATGACCTTACGAGAAGGAGTTAGAAAAATGTTAGAGTCAATTCCTTCGCGTTGCTATCCTGAAATTATTGAATTTTCAAGAACAAAGAAAATACGCTCAGGGTTTGTGGAATTTTTAGATTTTCTCAAAACTCAAGGCGTTCCCTTTGTTTTAGTTTCAGGAGGTGTTCGGGTGATGGTAGAAACAGTTTTAGGAGATTTAAGTTCAAAAATTGATCAGATTTATGCTGTTGATTTAGAGACTTCAGGGGCGTATTTTAAAGTTCATTCTGAATTTGAAGCCGATACCGAATTAGTAGCTAAAGTCAAAGTGATGGAATCTTATCCTAATACTGAACCTATTGCAATTGGAGACTCCGTTACAGACTTAAATATGGCATTAGCTGCCCCTATTGTTTTTGCGCGTGATCGTTTGGCACAATATTTAGATGAATATCAAAAACCTTATATCCATTGGAATGACTTTTGTGATATTCAAGCGTATTTATCAGAACATTGGAATCTTTCCTAAACTGATCAGTGTCTTTCTACATGGAGGTTATCGTAAAAAATGTCACAATTTACTCGCATTCTTTCTCTTGATGGTGGGGGGCTACGAGCAATCATGTCCGCCGAAGTATTAAAGTATGTTGAACAGAAATTACAGGATTTTACTGGAAATTCCGATGCTAGAATTGCGGATTATTTTGATTTAATTGCGGGAACCAGTGCCGGAGGAATTTTAACTGCTCTTTATCTTTGTCCTGATGCTGAAAATCCCCTCAGACCTCGGTGTTCGGCCCAAGAAGTTTATGATTTTTTTCGATATCAATCCAGCCAAATATTTTATCCTTTTTTTAATGATTCTTTGCAAACAGTAGGAGGATTATTTAATGAAAAATACTCCTATCAAAAGTTTAATCAGGTGATGGGGGATTTTTTTAAAGATCTTAAATTGAGCGAACTGCTTAAACCTTGCTTGATTACTTCCTATGAAATAGAAAGACGAGAAGCCCACTTTTTTACCCAACATGATGCTAAATTAAACCCAAAAGATGATTATTTAATTCGAGATGTTCTCCGGGCTACCTCTGCCGCCCCAACGTTTTTTGAAGTCGCTCAAATTCACGCTCTCAACCAGGAGGTTTATACTTGTATTGATGGGGGAGTCTTTGCCAATAATCCGGCTCTCTGTGCCTACGCAGAAGCCCGTCATAAATTTAATCAAGACTCTAATCTTGATAATCGCTATGAAACAGGCCCAACGGCTAAAGAAATGGTGATTTTATCATTAGGAACAGGGGAGGTTAAAAAGAAATATCCTTATGCGGAAGCGAAAGATTGGGGGAAATTAAAATGGCTTGATCCTCTATTTGATATTATTATGACTGGGGTGGCAGAAACCGTTGACTATCAAATGAAACAAATCTTTGATACGACGGGTAAACCTGAACGTTATTTACGAATTAATACGGTTTTGACGGATCGCAAAACTTTACCGATGGATGATCCTTCCGAAGCCAATCTCAAGGCAATTAGTCAATTAGGGCAACAATTAACAGAACAATATCGTCAACCGTTAGATCAGTGGATTCAACTGCTTTTAGTCTAAGCTCATTTAAGGATGAACTCATGTTTAAAGATGCTCGGAACGCTCAAATTCTATTTTTGTTGTTGTTTTTACTTCTAGGAATTGGAACGAGAGATTGGACATTAAGACCTAATTTCATGCTGGTAATTGGGTGTAGTTGTTTATTGACTCAATGGTTTTTCTCTTGCCTTTCCTCCTTCTATATTAACAAAAAAATTACACTTTTACCCCCAGAATTTTTAGCGTCTTGGCGCAGTGCCTTAATTACCGCATTAGGGTTGTGTTTACTCCTAAGAGCTAACCATTGGACAACCGTAGCCTTAGCCGGATGTTGTGCGATCGCCAGTAAATTTATCTTTCAATCTCAAGGAAAACATTTTTTTAATCCCGGTAATTTTGGGATTATTATCGCCTTAAGTTTAACAGCCGATGCTTGGGTTTCCCCTGGACAATGGGGAACGGATTCTTGGTATTTCCTTCTATTTTTAGTAACGGGAGGAATTATTCTTAAAAAAGTGGGTCGCTGGGATACTTCCCTTGCCTTTTTAATCACCTATACGGGATTAGAAGCTTGGAGAAATTTCAGTTTAGGATGGAGTTGGGATGTTTATAGTCATCAACTGATGAGTGGCAGTTTATTATTGTTTGCCTTTTTTATGATTACCGATCCACGTTCTATTCCCAATGCCACCTTAAGCCGAATTTTATGGGCTGTATTAATCGCTGGATTAACCTTTATTTTACAACATCAATTTTTTATCTCAACGGCTCTATTCTGGTCATTGTTTGCCCTATCTCCCCTAACTATTATTTTTGATCAATTTTTTAAAGCATCTCGCTTTTCTTGGTCAGAACAACATCTCAAATCTTTGCCTTCATCTCCTGTTTTTTAGTTAATATTTCCCATTCATAATAGTGTTTAAATAGGAGTCATTGATGAAAGTTTTAAACTGGGTTATTCTTGTTGTAGTTATTGTTTTATTCAGTGTTGGTTTTGCTTCTCCAGCCTGGGCATTTTGTGGATTTTATGTTTCTCAAGCCGATGCGAGTTTATATAATCAAGCTTCTCAAGTCATCATTGCCAGAGATGGAAACCGCACGATTTTAACAATGGCAAATGATTATCAAGGATCGGTGAAAGATTTTGCATTAGTTGTTCCGGTTCCTGTTATTTTAAAAGCCGAACAAGTCAAGGTTGGAGAACCCAAAATTATTCAACGATTAGATGCGTTTAGTGCGCCTCGACTGGTGGAATATTTTGATCCTGATCCTTGTAATCCTCAGCCTGAATATGATCAATTACCAGCACCAGCAACCAGAGGAGTTCAAGCATTACAGGAAAAACCTCGAGAATCTGACTCCAGTTTAGGAGTAACAATTGAAGCTCGGTTTACTGTTGGTGAATATGATATTTTGATTTTAAGTGCAAAAGAATCCGATGGATTAGAAACCTGGTTAACGCAAAATAATTATCGAATTCCTGAAGGAGCGAGTGCTTTATTAAAACCTTATATTCAACAAGGATTAAAATTTTTCGTTGCTAAAGTCAATTTAACAAAATTTGATCAAAGTGGGTTTCAAAATCTGCGTCCTTTAATGATGGCTTATGAATCCCCTCGGTTTATGTTACCGATTCGTTTAGGAATGATTAATGGCACAGGAGAACAGGATTTAATTGTTTATTTACTTTCTCCTAAAGGTCAAATGGAATTAACCAATTATCGCACGGTTAAGATTCCTTCCGATCAAGAAATTCCTGAATTTGTGAAAGAAGTATTTCCCGGTTTTTATAAATCCTTATTCACCAAAGCCTATGAACGAGAACAGAAAAAAGTTGCCTTTTTAGAATATGCTTGGAATATGGGCGGATGTGATCCTTGTTCTGCCGATCCTTTAAACTCTGAAGAATTAAAACAAGCGGGGGTATTTTGGTTAGATTCAGGCGCCTCGAATTCAGCGTTTATTACTCGCTTACATATTCGCTACACCCGGAATAATTTCCCCGAAGATTTAAACTTTCAACCCACAGCCAATCAAGAAAGTTTTCAAGGTCGATATATTATTAATCGTCCCTATCGGGGTCAGATGCAGTGTTCACAAGCCCTGCAATATCGGCAGTCTGTTCGCCAACGACAGGAACAAGAAGCGCAAAACTTAGCTACATTAACAAACTGGAAAATTGAGGATATTCGTCGTCGAATTAACTGGTTACAATTTAATCGAGATTCTTGGTGGAATCCATTCAAAAATAACAATTAATCTCATTGTCGGGTGCATCAACATCGCACATAAACCGTCTAATCTTGAACTAACATCCCCTAATAGGGGTTATACCAATTACCACAACAGGTCAATTTTGTGTCATGCTATTACCCGAAACAAAACTGCTCGCACAGGGTTTCAGAATGCTATGGCTGAAATCACCTGGATGTTTAACCTTGAATAAATAACACTATGGGTACTAAGCGAACATACCAAGGTTTACCCTTGTATTGGCATCAAGACACCGTTGAAAATGACTATCGTTGGTTAGAGTCGATTGTTCGTAACACGGCGCCGTTTTCTGATGCTTGGACAAAAGCTCGCATTGTCCAACTCGCTTATTCTATCCCCAAGGGGGTCAAGAGTCAATCCCTTTATAATTTGCCTATCTATGGCTCTTATAGCTCTGAATTAGCGATCGCAGAAGCATTACGTTCCACCTGTAATTTAGAAGAATACCCAGATTTTGAGACTCAAGTGAATGAAGATTATGTCATTCGCGCCTTAAATAGTTGGCATAATAAACAATTTGCTAAAGCGGTCAGTCGCAACTTTGAAGTTTATGTAGATCGTCAATATTCTAATTGTTTTTTAGTTGTTAGTACAGCCCGCACTTCATTAAATGTAGATCGAGAATTACCTCCTTTAGAACGATTTCGTCCCTTATTTAATATTGCTGAAATGGGGCAATTAATGCGGCGGGAAAACTTTCGCTATCTGACATTAAGAACTCATGGTTATGCAAATCCGGCTCATAAATTTTATCAAGAATTTATGGCAGAAATCGAGTCTTTATCCCAAAAGGGGCCGATTAATCAGATTGGGACATTAGAAAATCGGAGTGTTTATATTGGTTATACTTGGCCCAGTGAAATGCCCTTAATTCATCCGGGATTATGGAGTGATATGGGCGAACAAAAGGGCATTTCGTTGAAATTTTTATTTATTTTAGCCCTTATCGCTTGGATTGTAGGAACCGGATTTTATATTCTATTAACCTTAATTGGAGTTCCCTTCTTAAATTTATTCGGGATGGAAACGCCTTTATCTCCCCTGTGGTATTGGTTTGATTTAACTCAAATTTCTAATTTATTTGCTCAATGGAATTGGGTCGCCCTAACAGTTTTTGCCCTGTGGCTGCTATTAATGCAAATCTTACGAATTTCGGTTTATCAACGCGATCGCTATCGAGCCATTCACTACGGCGCACCCGATTTAGCAGAATTTTTTTGGAGATTAGATAAGGTTTTGGGTGAAAATCCTTATACCTCTATGCCTTTTTATGAACCTCAAAAAGAAATAGCTATTGCTAATTATTATAACCAAAACTTCCCCCCGATGAGTGTTAATTTAATTGGCCATAGTATGGGGGCGTTAGTGGTTGTTAATGTGCTCCGAATTCTGTCAGATCGATTTGGTAAAGAAGATCGTCTGGAATATGAAAAAAATAATATGGGGGATTATTTACAATTAAATCGATTAATTTTAACGGCTCCTGATATTCCGTTAGAATTTCTCCGTGAAGGTCGAAATAATTATGTCCGCTCTGCTATTTTGCGATGCAATGAAATTTATTTATTTTGCAGTGATCGAGATTTAATTCTTCGCTATATGTCTATTCTCGGAAACTGGTTTAGTGAACCCAGCGTAGAAATGTCTGGATTGCGATTAGGAAATGTTTATTTAAAACCCGTCAAAAATTCCATTAACTATCAACCTTATATTCGGGTGATGATGAGTTCTCAATCGGCGGTTAAACCCACTTCAGCTTATGATTTATTTGAAAAATTCAACTATATTGATTGTTCAGAAATGCCGGGAGTTAATGCTATCTCTCTCCCTTTAAATATTTGGACAAGCCTAATTATTGATGTGATGAATACTATCTTTTTTATTGCGGGTAAAGTAGATGTTCATGGGGGTTATTACTTCACGAACACCACCAGTTTTGATATTTTAAAACTTTTAATCACGAGAGATGGATTATCTCGCCCAGAAACCTTAACTGAAATTAACCGCCTCATTGCTGGAAAACCCGTTTTAGTTTTACCCTCCTATGAACCTGTACAAGACAGCAGCGACGAAGACGTTTATCATCAATCTTAAAAGTTTACCCGGCGGGAAATGTCAGAGAAGTTTAACCGAGACTGAACCTGAATTTAACCTCAAACCCTTAAGGTAGGGGTAAGTATTCAAAGGACTTCCTGTGTGACTATTCCAACCCTTGTTAGTCTTCCGTTAACGTCAAAATCCCGTACTTTTAATCCCCGTGAACAAATTCCACTTTGGTCTGATGCGCTGTGGAAAATTGAACGAGGGGTGGTGCGTACCCTCACCTGGACAGAAGAGGGAACCTTAATTATATTAGGATATTGGGGACAAAACGATGTGGTGGGAAAACCTTTATCCCAATTGCAACCTTATCAAATTGAATGTGTCACCTCCGTTGAAGTCAGTCTGATTGCTTCATCCCATTGGTCAAATTATACGGATGCGATTTTAACCCATCTCCGCCAAACGGAAGAACTACAAAGCATTCTCCACACCCAAGGTACAGAACAACGTTTATTGAATTGCTTAAAATGGCTGGGGAAAAAATTTGGTCGGTTGACACCGGAAGGATTATTAATTGATTTGCGTCTGACCCATGCTGATATTGCTGATGTTATTGCGACAACACGGGTTAGTGTCACTCGCATGATGATTAAGCTTGAACAGGACGGATTTATTCAACGTCCCCGTCGTCATTTTATTGTTTTAAATCAGCTTTGATAGCCATTAAATTAAGAATGAACCGATCAATGGTTCTAGCTATTGTAAAAGGCTTTTGATTTCGGCTATTTTTCTTTCGTAACCATTATCAGAGGTTAAGAAAGTAGATTAAATATATTAAGCTGCAAATTTAACTCATCAATTCTATCTTGAGCCATCATTTGATACTTTTCTACTAATTCAATACCAATAAATTTTCGGAATAATTTACAAGCCACCACTCCGGTTGTTCCAGAACCCGTAAAGGGATCAAGAACAAAATCTTGTTCCCTTGTAGATGCAAGTAGGCATATTTCCACTAGCTTTTCAGGGTAAACTGCAAAATGAACATCTCGGAATTTACTCAAGGGTATTTCCCATACAGTTCTTTTATTTCTGCCTTTTGGATGGAACGCTTGATCCCATCTTCCATCATGTAGGTTTTGATTTCCTGAGTTTTTACCAATTTCTGGTGTTCCATTGCTCTTTCCAAAATGATTTCGGCCACCTTTCATTTTTGATTTTTCTGTAAAAGTTATATGAGGTTCTCTAATCGCATCCGCGTTATAATAATATTCTGGAGTTTTAGCAAACAGAAAAATATATTCGTGATCGGTTGTCGGACGATCTTTTATAGATGAAGGCATGGCATTTGGTTTATGCCAAATAATATCACTTCTCAGAATCCAACCATCATCTTGTAAAGATAATGCGACTCGCCAAGGAATGCCGAGCAATGATTTGTTTCGATAAGTATCTCCCAAATTTAACCACAACAAACCATCAGGTTTTAGTTTCTTTCTGAGTTCTCTAAATAAAGCAACTAAGTTTGAGATGTAAATTTCCATATCACTTTCTTGACCTATTTCCTGTTGACTTTTCCCCTCAGAATACCTCCTGTGACCAAAATAAGGTGGGCTGGTTACAATGGCTTGAAAAAAATCATCTGGAAGTGTCGGCGCAATTTCTCTAGCATCACCAAGAATTACCTGATTTTCCATTTTACTTTTGCTCTCCTTCTAAGATTTTTTCCAGATATTTATTAAATTTGACTTGTGATTTTTCATCAAATCCTACAAATTTGTTGGGATTCATGTTGAAATGAAAAATTATGTCAATCTGATTCGTAATAGTTACTATTTCTGATGCAGACCAATTTTCTGCAATAATGATAACAACAATATGGGAGTTCGTGTTTGCGTTTTTAAGCTCGCTAATTGCAGTAATGAGGTCACGAGTAAACAGATGAGAATGACCGCCCCCTTCTGTTTCTCTTGTTTTTACTGGAATCAATAAACTTACATTATGAGTGCCATCTTTCGGCGTTAACTCAGCAGAAACATCAATCGTATGTTTTCCTAGTTTTATTTGCTTGTCAGCAATTTCAATATTCTTAAATTTCCCATAGTTTCCATAAATAGAATAATAATACTGAATCGCAGTGATGAGACTTGTTCTTATATTAGCCTCAAGACGATGACCACTGATACTGCGACGAGACCCTTCTAAACGATCAATTACAACCTCCCGTACTGCTGACCACTCAAAACTCTTTACAATCGTCCGATACTCAAATATTAGTTCGACCAAAGAATCAGTTTCAGCTATAATTTTTGTTAATTCATTATCGGCTTTTTGCATCCGAGAAATTAAAGGAGATAGCCTTTGTTGAGGGGCATCTCTGATCATCCATGCAAAAAAGTAAAAACACGCTTTGCTATGTGGATAAACACGACCAATCCCATCAAATAACAAAGGCTTTTCGTCATTTCCAGCTTGATAACAAGGCTTGATTATTTTTTCTATTTCCAACTTAGAACAAGATAACAGTATTTCATTTAAACACCGATTAGAACCTGTGATACGTTTAGCTTGTTTTTCAACCCAATCATAAAACGGTTTGGCTTGGTCTGCAAGTTTGGTAAGCTCTATTAATCGATCATGAGCAATGTTAATTGTATGAACAATCAGATCATTCATTTGAGTTAAATATTCTCCCTATAGGTCTCTAAACTGCCTTGCTTCCGTTATATCCTGACTTAAAATTGAGCACGAATGGTAAAAGAATAATCGCCACCGGGTTCTAATTGATAATCGCACTTTTCTAAAAATCGTCCCAAGGGTTCTTGAATTAAAGCTCGACCTTGGGACGGTTGAATCATGAGTCTTTTTGTGTGTCGAAATCGCCATTGAAATCGCCACTCATAATCCCCAGCACTGACTTCTCCTTCAAGAAGACCGAGTTGCCAAGATTGTCGCGTAATCCGAACATACGCGGTGGTTTCGGGTAAACGTTGAGAACTCACTCTGTACTATTAACGCTACGACTATTGTATAAACTCATCGCTTTTTCCACACCTTGACGCACACTTAAATCAATAGCTTCTCCCACCCATTGCAACACCTGTTCCATCACTTGCATTTCCGTTGACGAAAATTTTCCCAAAACGTAGGAAACGGTTTCCCGTTCAGGAGTTCCAGAGATTGAATTGGGTTTACCAATTCCAATTCTTAACCGAGGAAAATGTTGTGTTCCTAAATGGGAAATTGTAGATTTCATCCCATTATGACCTCCTGCTGAACCGGACAATCGCAGCCGTAACCGTCCCAAGGGTAAATCCATATCATCATAAATCACTAATACGGATTCTGGGGGAAGTTTATACCAATCAACAACAGCCCGAATTGCCTGTCCTGACAAATTCATGTAGGTCAGGGGCTTTAATAGTCGAATTTTTTCTCCAGAGGACGTTACCCCTTCGCCGAATTTCCCTTTAAACTTGCGCTGTTCTGAAATAGAAATTCGCCAAGCGGTTGCTAAAGCATCAATCGCCTCAAAACCAATATTGTGTCGGGTTTTATCATATCGGGATTCAGGATTTCCTAAACCTACAATTAATTGAGGAACAATTAATGTTTTAGCAGGTGTTACCTCCATTGTCATAATCGTTAATATCACACAATAATATTCATCTTGAAGTATAACCTGTTGGTTTAGGTTAAACTTTAATCAATAGAGTTAACTTGCTCCTCCTTTGGGCGAGTCGCGATTGTTGAGTTAGTTTCTGGCTTGATTTTAGCCGTTTCTTCTATTTGTTGAGCTTCCCGTTTAAATTCATTTTCAAATTCTTTGGAAGCTTGTTGAAACCCTTTGAGAGCTTTCCCTAAACTGCTGCCAATTTCAGGTAATTTTTTGGGGCCGAAAATTAATAGAGCTAGTACCAGAATCACCGCCATTTCAGGCAAACCAATACCAAATATATTCACAACAATAGTCTCCTATATGCTTACAAATAATCATTATAAATAGAAAACCGTGAACTGTGTCTAACTTTCAACAAGTCCAGAGGAATGATGTCGGGAGAGGATTCTCAATTCTTATACTTTAAATCGCTCTCCTAAATTACCCCTCACAGTTCACGATTGACCGGATTTGAAACTTGATTAGCGGGTTAAATTAGCCCAGTTCACATCCACATTTTCAAGGAGGAGGGAGGAGTTATAAATCTGTAAAATAATTAACAGAAACACGAAAAACAGTCCCATAAACACTGCCATTACAGGAGTTGTACCCCAACCTGGAGCAACTTTACCATACTCAGAATTTAAAGGTCTTAGTAAATCTCCTAACCAAGTCCGTTGTGCCATAGTTCACCTAAATTTTTTACGTCAACAAAATTTTATCTGGATTTTGGACACTCTCACCCCCTCCGGTTAGAGAAGGAATGGGAGGCTTAGGCTAATGTTACCCGATTTAGGGTATCCCCATTTCCGGTTCAACACGATATCCCGGCTCCAGCACCGAAATAATTGTTAAATTGTCTTAATTTTTATGAGTATTTTATTATAGAAGGACACGAATCACAAGGGATGAATCTCATGGAACCTGCAATAGCTCTTAACATAGGCATCGCTGCGGTTGTTATCGCCCTGACGGGATATGCGATCTATACAGCTTTTGGCCCTGCTTCTAATGATCTGCGCGACCCTTTTGAAGAACACGAAGATTAAAATCTGGTCTGTGGAACAGGCATCTTGCCTGTTCATTCAATCGTCATTGTGTTTCTAAGGTAAAATATAGAGTTTGGCAAAATAAATACGACCATTATGGGCAACACATTTGGGCATTTGTTTCGGATTACGACCTTTGGGGAATCTCACGGTGGGGCGGTGGGAGTTGTTATTGATGGTTGCCCTCCCCGATTAAAAATTGATATTAGCGATATTCAGGCGGAACTCGATCGCCGTCGCCCCGGACAAAGTAAAATTACCACTCCTCGCAAAGAAACCGATACCTGTGACATTCTCAGCGGCGTGTTTGAGGGGCAAACCTTGGGAACACCGATTATGATTATGGTGCGAAACCAAGATACTCGCCCCCAAGATTATAGTGATATGGCTATCAAATATCGCCCTTCCCATGCGGATGCTACTTATGATGCTAAATACGGGATTCGCAATTGGCAAGGGGGTGGACGCTCTTCAGCACGAGAAACCATTGGTCGGGTAGCGGCAGGGGCGATCGCTAAAAAAATTCTCAAACAATTCGCTGGGGTAGAAATTGTTGGCTATGTTAAACGGATTCAAAATTTAGAAGCAATTATTGATCCCAATACCGTTACGTTAGAACAAGTTGAAAGCAATATTGTCCGTTGTCCCGATGGCGATTGTGCCGAGAAAATGATAGAACGGATTGAACAAGTTCGGGATCAAGGAGATTCCATTGGTGGCGTAGTGGAATGTGTTGCCAGAAACGTACCGACAGGGCTTGGATCTCCGGTATTTGATAAACTAGAAGCAGATCTCGCTAAAGGAGTCCTGTCTTTACCCGCCAGTAAAGGATTTGAAATTGGCTCCGGCTTTGCAGGAACGCTCCTGACTGGGAGTGAGCATAATGATGAATTTTATCGTGATCCGACAGGGACTATCCGAACAGTAACTAATCGTTCTGGTGGTATTCAGGGTGGCATTTCCAATGGAGAAAACATTATTATCCGAGTAGCTTTTAAGCCAACTGCTACAATTCGGAAAGAGCAGCGTACCGTCACCCACGAGGGAGAAGAAACGCTGTTAGCAGCGAAAGGACGGCATGATCCTTGTGTTTTACCCAGGGCAGTGCCAATGGTAGAAGCGATGGTTGCCTTAGTCCTGTGTGATCATTTGCTGCGTCATCATGGTCAGTGTGGAACTTTGAAACCTGAAGAATAACAAATGGAAACCAGCCTATCGTCTGTTGGGCTCAGCCCTCAAAATTATCCTAACGTCTTTGATTCCTCCAAGAACCCTGAAGATTTTGTGATCCAGTTTTGGGGGGTTCGCGGTAGTATTCCCACCCCTGGAAAAGAAACCATTCGGTATGGAGGCAATACATCCTGTTTAGAAATGCGAGTCGCAGGTAAACGCTTAATTTTTGATGGCGGAACTGGCTTACGAGTTTTAGGGGATGAGTTAATGCGAGAAATCCCTGTAGAAGCGTATATGTTTTTTACCCATTATCATTGGGATCATATCCAAGGATTTCCTCTATTTACTCCGGCATTTATGCAGGGAAACTGTTTTCATATTTATGGGGCTATTCCACCGGATGGGGACTCGATGAAACAACATTTCATTGAACGGATTTTACATCCTAATTCTCCGGTTCCCCTCAAAGGCATTCAAGCTGACTTAAGATTTTATACCCTGAAGCCGGGGGATTCGATGATGTTGGATGATATTTTAATTGAAACGGGACAATTGAATCATCCTAATACCGCAATGGGTTATCGCATCACCTGGAATGGACGCACGGCGGTTTATTGTTCCGATACTGAACACCTCCCCGATGGTTTGGATGAAAATGTGTTAAATCTGTCTCAGGATGCTGATGTTTTGATCTACGATGCCATGTATAGCGATGAGGAGTATCATAATCCTAAATCTCCGAAAATCGGTTGGGGTCATTCCACTTGGCAAGAAGCTGTAAAAATGGCACAAGCGGCTGGGGTGAAGCGAGTCGTGATTTTCCATCATGATCCCTCCCACACCGATGACTTTCTCGATCAAATCGAACAGGAAGTCCAAGCTGTATTTCCCAAAGCCATTATGGCACGGGAAGGGTTAGTTGTTCCCGTTGGGTTTTAGAGAACCCTAACAGGTCTAGGGACAATAACCAGAGTATTATCAGTAGGTAAATTTAGAACCCATTGGACGGTGCAGATTATAGATGAAATTAGCACTGAAGCGAGCGCTTATAGCATTGATGATTGGGATATCCACTCTGAGTCTTCCCTTAAATGCGATCGCTGTAGAATTTGACCAGAAGGAAGTTGATCAGGAACGATTTGTGGCAATTGCTGTCCCTCGTGCCTTTGGACATACCTTAGTGGTTGTCGAACAAGTCTCAGATAGTCGCCCTTGTTGGAGTGAAAGTGGCTCTCAGCCTATTATTGTTGATCCGTTACTGCTCAATTTTGATTTTACAGGCATTTGTGGACGCGCAACGGATAGCAATGGTTATTCAGTCAGAATGGCGGGAAAAGATTTAGCTTTATCCCACGCCCTGAGTGTTCAAAGTACACCCAATGATATTTTGTTAGTTGCTCAGTCCCGTGCAGATGTATACGCCCCACCGATTATTATTGGTAGAACCTATGGATTTACGAATGGTTTTGCCAAAATTATTTTAGAACCGGGTTGGCGCTTAACCAAACGAGTTTATCAAGGAAAAACTTTAGGTCATATTTATTTTACAAACGATTCTCCGGCTTTTTAAAGCGTGCATTAAACTTAAATCATGTTAACACTCTCGTTAAAATTATGGTGACAACTCAGGAACAAATTATTACTCCTATTATTACTTGGGAAAAGTTACCCGATGATTTTATATTAGAAGAAGAACCTGTGGAAAATACGGCTCAACCTTTAATTGCGGGTGCGTTGCGCGAAAGTTTAGAATTAGCAGGGTTAATTCAACCGGAAATGCTAATTGCTTCTAATTTTGGGTTATGTGCAACAATGAATGGGGAATTAGTAATTAAAGCCCCAGATTGGGTGTATATAAAACAAGTAAAATCCATTGAACCGGAAACAACACGAAAAAGTTATACGCCGAATTTGCAAGGGGATATTCCCAGTATTGTTATTGAATTTTTATCGGAAACTGAAGGGGGAGAATATTCGGTTAAACGTAGTTATCCGCCGGGGAAATGGTATTTTTATGAACAAATTTTGCAAGTTCCGATTTATGCTATTTTTGAACCGATAACGGGACAATTAGAAGTTCATTCTTTACAAAATAGCCGTTATGAATTGGATAAAATCAATGAGAATAACTGTTATTGGATTGAAGATTTAAAGCTATTTTTAGGGGTTTGGCAAGGGGAAAAAGAGCAACGGAATGGGTATTGGTTGCGCTGGTGGGATGAAGCAGGAAATATACTTCCTTGGGGGGTAGAAAAGGTTGAACAAGAACGTCAACGAGCGGAACAGGAGCGTCAACGGGCAGAAAAATTAGCTGAATTTTTGCGATCGCAGGGAATTAATCCTGATGAAATTTGTTAAGGAATCAAAAACCCGGTTTCTTCAAGAAACCGGGTTTTTGGGAAACAACTATTTACTCATTTCTAACATTCGTTGAATCGGACGTAAAGCTGCAATGCGAATCTCTTCAGGAAGGGTAATTTCTGGGGAACGATTTTTCATGGATAAATACAATTTTTCCAACGTATTTAACCTCATGTGGGGGCATTCATTACAGGCACAACTATTCATTGGAGGGGCTGGAATAAAGGATTTACCTGGGGTTTCCTTCTCCATTTGATGAATAATTCCCGGTTCAGTAACAACAATAAAACTCGACTTAGGACTTTTCTTGGCATAGTTTAATAATGCCGTTGTTGAGCCAATATAATCCGCATGACGTAAAATCGGGGGTTCACATTCAGGATGAGCAATAATTTCCGCTTCAGGATGTTCTATTTTCAATTGAACTAACTTTTTCTCGGAGAAGTTTTCATGCACCAAACAAGCCCCTTGCCATAACACCAAATCCCGTCCCGTTTCTGCCATTACATATCGTCCTAAATTGCGATCTGGAGCAAAAATAATCGGTTGATCTTCAGGAATTTGCCGAACAATATCCACTGCATTAGAACTGGTGCAAATAATATCACTCATGGCTTTAATTTCAGCCGTGCAGTTAATATAAGACACCACTAAATGATCAGGATATTGAGCTTTAAATTCAGCAAAGGCATCCGGTGGACAACTTTCGGCTAAAGAACAGCCCGCATTTAAGTCGGGTAACAATACTAATTTATCAGGATTCAAAATTTTGGCGGTTTCTGCCATAAAATGAACCCCTGCAAACACAATCACATCTGCATTAGTTTGAGCCGCTTGACGAGATAAGCCCAAAGAATCTCCAATATAATCAGCAATATCTTGAATATCAGGATCTTGATAATAATGCGCTAAAATAACGGCATTCAACTCTTTTTTGAGGGATTGAATCGCTGCAAATAAATCAGTCGGTAAATCTGCAACCGTCGAACCATTTTGTCGGGGAAGTGTGGATGTAAACACAGTGCAAACCTTCTAGGAACCGTGAACCATTTTGAATTGTAGCTCCTAATTATAGTTGAATTCACCAAAAATGGGGATTCACGGTGAGCAAATAATTGCTTATCCTAGATCAGAGAACCTTTGAAACCATAAGCGTTGTGAATACCAAACCCATTAAAATTGCTGTTGTCGGGGATGTTCATGATCAGTGGGAAAACGATGATGCCCTGGCTTTGAAGTCTTTAGAGGTTGATTTAGTGCTATTGGTTGGGGATTTTGGCAATGAAGCGGTGGAGCTTGTCAGAACCATCGCTGAGTTAGAGATTCCCAAGGCGGCGGTCTTTGGCAACCATGACGCCTGGTATACCGCAACGGAATGGGGTCGGAAAAAATGCCCCTATAATCGTCAAACGGAAGATTGGGTGCAAGAACAACTGGATATTATGGGGGAAGATCATGTCGGTTACGGAAAACGGGACTTTCCCCAGTTGCAGTTAACCGTTGTGGGTGGTCGTCCCTTTAGTTGGGGTGGCCCGGAATGGAAATATAGTGATTTTTACGAAGAACGATTTGGGGTGAATAATTTTGCCACTTCCGCCCAGCGCATGATTAAAGCGGTACAATCGGCCCGTTTTGAGCGGATTCTGTTTTTAGGTCACAACGGCCCTACAGGTCTAGGAGAGGCAGCAGAAGCCCCCTGTGGCAAAGATTGGAACCCCCTAGGAGGAGATTATGGCGATCCTGATTTTGCCGAGGCAATCGCCCAAGCCCGAATATTAGGTAAAACCATTCCCCTGGTTACTTTTGGTCATATGCACCATACCCTCCGTCATACCAAGACCCGTCTCCGTCAACGGTTAGTGACTAGCTCTGAAGGAACAGTTTATCTCAATGCAGCTTGCGTGAGTCGGATTCGAGAAACACCCCAAGGACAACAACGGAATTTTTCCCTTGTGACCTTAGACTCCGAACAAGTCTCGGAAGTATCCTTAGTTTGGGTCGGTGAGGATTTTCAGGTGGTTGAGACGGAATTACTTTATTCTTCTACTGCACTCTTGGCACAATCTGCGTTTATGCTATAATTCCTATTTAGCTCATGAATGAGCAATTGGAGAGGTGGCAGAGTGGTCGATCGCGCCTGACTTGAAATCAGGTGAACTGAAAGGTTCCGTGGGTTCAAATCCCACCCTCTCCGTTATTTTAGAGTGCTTTCGGGCAGGTTTTTCACTCCACATAACCTTTCAGTTACCCTGATCATCACTCAACTCTTCACCGCGTAAGTCCTGTTCTTTTTAGAACAAACCCCTATAAAATCCGTTTCATTGCCCATTACATCCCCGGCATCCCTGAATGTCCGCCTAATAGGGAAGGACTGAGCATTCCAAAAATCATGGCAATATGGGCAACAACCAGAAAAACAGCAACAAAGGTGGCGTGAAGTTTGAGTTTGGATTCTTCACTTTTATGTTTACCAATTAAGTCTAATTCTAAAAGACTAATTCCTAATAAAGGCACAACTCCTAATAAATAAAATCCTACGGCAATCACATCAATAATGGTTCTCCATTGTCCCGCCATTGTGATGGGAATAACCGCTTTAAAAAATAGATGTAAAAAGATGATTAAAAAGTAAAATCCTGCTAAAATACCGGCGAATTTATTAATTATTCTGACTGTTCCTTTTAAATTCCGAGTAAATAAAATATACAGTTCAGATACTGCAATTGTTTCTGCTAAAATCACAGGCACAGCCATAAAAATCAACAAATTCCAAGGCTGGTTAGTGGCGAGAAGCTCCATATAATGAGTCATATCCATGGGACTTTTCCTCTGTTTTTATAATTAATAATAGTCAATTTTTTGTGATCTTAGCATTAAAAAAATATTAACTCTGCCTCTGCGCTCAGATTCAAGCAAGTCAGGAGAATACTGGCTTTACAGCACTTTCTTCCTGAGACATCTTGATGCTACGACCTCAAAGATAAGTTAAGGATTAACGAAATACAGGGCGGAGTTTGTAGAAGTTATTCAGGTTATGATTACTTTTATTTATCGTTTTAACAATTAAGAATATTTGCTTTTATTATTCCATCAACGTACATTAAAAGTCATCAGTTTAAACCCAACTTACAAAGAACTCTTGCGAGGTACAACATGAATTCTACTTCATTCACAGCATCACTCTTCCGAAATTAAACAAATGAGTTAAGTCTCACAATTAAAAACTCAAAGTTTATAAGCGTAAGTAAAAAAGATGAAAGTTTTCCCGATGCCTCTTGTTGTCTTATTAATCGGAATCAACTTGATTATTTCTTTCCCTGCTTTAGCAGAAGATTCCCCCTCTGTCATCGGTAGTTCTGAGGCTTTGGAAGTCGGTCAAAAAGTAATTTGGCTATACAAAGTTCGTGCAGATTCTACTGACATTCATAAAATTCCGGCTGAAGTTGTCAAGTTAGGCTCCAAGCAAGTCCAAATTAAGTTTCGTAAAAATAGCAACAAATTTATCAATCGCTGGGTGAATCGAAATCGGATTGAGAGTTTCCCTTCTGTTCAAAATCCAGACCCTGACAAAAATACGGATTAGGAAAAATCCTCCCCTTTCATCAATTAAATTGATTAAAACAACAAACAAAACTATTTGCTTTTATTGAAGCACTTTGTTTAAAGTAAAGTTCGAGGAAACAAATGTCAAAGCAGGAAAATAATATGCGGTTTCTCAAAATTGTCTTTGTCGGTCTTTTATTATGCGTGAACCTTGTTATAGCTCAACCCTCTTGGGCTAACAAAGATTTTACGAAAGGTGCTGATTATACTGAAGTCACTCAAGCCCTCAATCAACTTCTACAAGTCAAGAATACACCGGAGGAAGCGGGCTATACCCCTGAACAATTTCAGCACCGACTCGCCCAATTACAGTCTCAAAAAACGATTCTGGAAACTGCCAAAAAACGGGCGCAGTGTCGCAATGAAACTGGAAAAACCATCGGGGTTTATGCCAGTGATGGTGGAAAAACCCCTAGCGAACTTTATTTTCTAGCAACGGGTCAAATTACGGATGATGATTGGGATTGTGATGGTTTCTACTTACCCGCAGGTTCTCAAGTAGTTCTCAGTCCAAATACTCCAGTCCAAGAGTTAACTGAACCCATTACAGTTAAGTTTGTTGACGGTACCCAATCTATAGCAAAAACCAACCCAACAACGGGTGTGATTGAATTGAATATTGAACCTGCCCATATTTTAAAAGCAGGTGAAAGTAACGGGTTAATTCCCACATTATCTCAAGCAGATATTGATACCCAAATTCCGAATCCAGAGTTAATTGACTAATCACTGAATTTGGCTTCAGGGAAATCAATGCGTTTTAATTTATTCCCTGAGCTTGAATTGCCGTAATCGCAACGGTATTGACAATATCAGGAATCGTACAGCCTCGACTTAAATCATTCACGGGTTTATTTAACCCTTGTAAAACCGGGCCAATGGCAATCGCATCCGCCGACCGTTGTACAGCTTTGTAAGTATTATTTCCCGTGTTTAAATCAGGGAAAATAAACACCGTTGCGTGTCCGGCTACTTCACTTCCAGGGAGTTTTGTTTTAGCCACATCTTCATCAACCGCCGCATCATATTGAATCGGGCCTTCTATTTTTAAATCGGGGCGTAATTGACGGGCAAGAATGGTGGCTTCTCGAACTTTATCGACATCTTCTCCTTGACCGGATTCTCCCGTAGAATAGGATAACATAGCCACTAAGGGTTCCACCCCAAATTGTTGAGCGGTTAAGGCAGAACTAATGGCAATATCTGCTAATTGTTGAGGATTAGGATTAGGATTAACCGCACAATCTCCATAGACTAAAACCCGGTCTTCTAAACACATTAAAAACACACTGGAAACAATGGAACATCCGGGTTGAGTTCTAATAAATTCTAAGGCGGGACGAATTGTATGTCCGGTGGTATGAACGGCACCGGATACCATGCCATCTGCCATGCCTTTATAAACCATCATTGTACCAAAATAGCTAACATCGTGCATCACATCTCGCGCACAATCTTCGGTAATACCTTTATGTTTTCGGAGTTGATAATAGGTTTGAGCATAGTCTTGATACCATTCGGAAGTCATGGGATTAACAAGATTAACGCCATCGAGTTTTAAGCCAAAGGAAGTTGCTTTTTCTCGAATTTCATCGGGATTTCCTAATAAAGTAATTTCGGCGACACCCCGCCTTAATAAAATTTCACTGGCTTTTAAAATCCGTTCTTCTGTACCTTCGGGTAAGACAATATGTTGACGTTGTTTTTTAGCTCGTGCAATTAATTCATACTCGAACATAATTGGCGTAATGCGCGAAGGACGAGATAAGGAAATCCGTTTTTCGATTTTAGACGTATCAATATAGGTTTCAAATCCTCCTAACGCAGATGCGATTTTTCGCTCGTTATCTGGCGTAATTTTTGAATGCACATGGTTAATTTTAGTGGCGGTATTGTAGGTATCGGTTTCCACCGCCAATAGGGGAACTGTCCATTTTTTAAAGCCTTTAATCAGTTTATGGAGGGAGGGCGCAAGTTCTAAGCCTCCGGTTAAAATAATTCCGGCAATATTGGGATAATTTTCTGAAAAAGTGGAAGCTAAACACGCTAAAATAATATCAGCGCGATCCCCTGGGGTAATGATTAAACTGCCTTCTCGAATATGATATAAGAAATTCGGAACGTGCATTGCCGCCACTTTAAACGATATCACTTCTTGTTTTAATTGTTCTGGATCACCATGAACCAATCGAGCTTGAACGGCGGTGGCAATTTCTCCAACGGTTGGTTTCCCTAAGTCTTCGATTTCGGGTAAGAAAAACACCGGATCATCATAAGACCAAATATGTTCCAGTTGATCAGCAACGGATTGAAATTGTTCTAAGGGAATGCGATTAACCATCGTTGCTACTAAGCTACACCCTTGTTCTATAAAGGCTTCTCGTTCACTTTTGACACTGCTAATCAGTTCTTTTATCGTTTTCCCTTGACCATTAGCAACTAATAAAATAGGGGCGGATAATTGATTGGCAATTTCTGCATTTAGGTTAAACTCAAAGGCGGAAATAACATCAGTAAAATCCGTTCCTTCACAGATAATAAAATCACATTTAGCTTCTAAAATTTTATATTTTTCAATAATGCGTTTGAGAATTTCTTCAAGTTGTCCTTCTGCAACTAACGTCCGGGTTTCTTCATGGGTGACTCCATAATAAGTTTCATAGGAAAACTCTAAATGATAGCGACTGGAAATCAGTTCAATATCATTATCTGGTTGGGTTCCCGCATGAATCATAGGACGGAAAAATCCTAACCGTCGAATGCGTTTGGAGAGTAATTCCATGATGCCTAACAGAATCAAGGATTTACCACTATTGGGTTCAATGGCACTAATATATAAATTGTTAATCATAAGTTAAAAATCGGTTAACGTCAGATTTATTCCCTCTCTTTAATTCTAGGCTGATTTTTCAGATCGGTTGTGACTCTTGGCAAAGTTCGGCTTTTTTTTAAGATTGTTACATTTATTAACAATTGGGGAAGATTCACAACTCACCACAATGGGATAATAAGTGATTGGTCTTTAGTAAAATTTTTTATTGATCGCTTCTTATGCCATCCCAATCTCACCGAAATTCCTTAAATCTGGTTCAACGTCCTCGCCGTCTCCGCCGTACCGATGCTTTGCGGCGCATGGTTCAGGAAACCCATCTTACGGTTAATGACTTAATTTATCCTCTATTTGTTATGGAGGGGGAAAACCAAAAAGTTGAGGTTTCTTCCATGCCCGGAAGTTACCGCTATACCTTAGATTTACTTTTAAAAGAAGTCAATGAAGCTTGGGAATTAGGTATCCCCGCCATTGCCTTATTTCCCTTGGTCGCTGAAGAAAAAAAAGATAACGCAGGAACAGAAAGTTATAACCCCGATGGCTTAATTCAACGCACGGTGCGGGCGATTAAACAGGCTATTCCTGAAATTATGATTATCACCGATATTGCTCTTGATCCGTTTTCGAGTAAAGGTCATGATGGCATCGTCAGTGATGACGGGGAAATTCTCAATGATGAAACCGTTGAAGTCTTAGTCAAACAAGCCCTGTCCCATGCGGAAGCGGGGGCTGATATTGTCGCGCCGTCGGATATGATGGATGGTCGCATTGGGGCAATTCGTGAGGGGTTAGATGAAGCGGGATATATTGAAGTCGGGATTTTAGCTTATACTGCCAAATATGCCTCCGCCTATTATGGCCCCTTCCGGGATGCCTTGGATTCCGCTCCTAAATTTGGCGATAAGAAAACCTATCAAATGAACCCCGCCAACTCCAGAGAAGCGTTAACGGAATTGGCTTTGGATGAATGCGAAGGGGCAGATATTGTCATGGTCAAACCCGCTTTAGCGTATTTGGATATTATTCATCTGCTGCGGTCAGCAACAGATCTTCCCGTAGCCGCTTATAACGTCAGTGGGGAATATGCCATGATTAAAGCCGCGGGACAAATGGGTTGGATTGATGAGAAAAAAGTCATGTTAGAAACCTTAACCAGTATTAAACGGGCCGGGGCTGATTTAATTCTCACCTATTTCGCTAAGGAAGTCGCTTTGATTTTACGTTAAGAAAGATTAAAATAAGGCGGGTTTTACATCTTCACCCGCCTCCACCGTAAACTATCAACGGGGAAAACCGGAGACTCGGAAAAAATATAAAGATTATTAATAGATATTTAGATTTTATTTTAATATTTAAAACAATTCTCTTAAAAGTCAATTTTTTATTGAGAATAATTAGCAAAAAGTTGACGGATTCATAGGGGTTCTGGTATAGTAAGAAAAAGGGTATTCAAGGGCTTATTGTGTCTATGGGTAAAAATTCAGTCTATAACCCCCTTGCTGTCGTCAATACTGTATAAAAAATTACCCAGATTTCGTTTAGCGATGCACGGATTTTTGGAAGAGAATATTAAGTCGAGGCTAGGTATCTTGACAAAATTCTTATTTTGTGCATTGACGTTTCTTTTCCCTATTTTAGATTACGACAGTAAAAATAGACCCTTGAGGAGCGTTATTTTCAATAGAAATTGTCCCTCCGTGAGCTTCAACGGCTAATTTACAAAACGCTAAACCTAATCCAATTTGAGGAATTCCTTTGCGAAAAGTTCCGATATCGTATTTCTCAAAAATCCGTTGTCGGCTTTCTTCACTAATCCCAGAACCGCAATCGATTACCTGAATTTTCACCATTGCGTCCGGGGGATAACTGATTCGAAAAGTAACTTGACTTCCTACGGGAGAAAATTTAATAGCATTCGATAATAAATTATCAATCACTCGATGCAAAATCACCGGATCAACAAATATTTGTCTCCCGGCTTCGGGAAACTCATACAATAATTTGATCTGACGATAAGCCACAATTGCTTCAAAATCCGTCACCACTGTATGACCCATTTCAGATAGATCAACCTGCTCATACTCCAAAACGAATTCATCCGTTTGAACTTTAGCTATAATTAATAAACTATTGACTAAGGAAACCATGCGTTTGCTGAGTCGTAAAATATCCTCAACCTTTTGAAGTTGTTTGGGTTGTAATGGGGAAAGTTTGAGAAGTTCACAACTAAATAAAACCCCAGCTAAAGGATTATTCAAATCATGAATAATCATATTCGATAAATCCTCTCTCGCTTGAAGTAACGCTTGTAATTCATCATATTGCTGCTTCATTCTTAACATAGAGCGAATTCGGGCACGCAATTCAATCCCATTCACCGGCTTACTAATAAAATCATCCGCACCTGCATCTAAACAAAGTGCTAAATCTTCTTTAGCCGTTAAAACGGTGACCATAATAATCGGAAGATGACACCAAAGGGGATTTTTTTTGATCTGATGACAAAGTGCAATTCCATCGAACTGTGGCATCATCATATCTAATAAAATCACATCTGGTGATTTGACCGATAAATAGTCCAAGGCTTCAGTGCTGCTCCTGGCAAAACTCAGATCATACCCTTCTTGATATAAAAGAAATTCGATGACATGAAAATTGTCTGGCTCATCATCCACTATCAGCACGGAAGGAGGTAAAGCCATTCTTAACTCCTTTAACAAGATTTTGAGAAGAAAGTTTGTATCGTTTCTAATAATTGTACAAGACGAATGGGTTTCGTTAAATAGACATTTACATTCATTGCTAAATACCGTTCTTGATCTTCCGGCATAGCCAAAGCCGTTAATGCAATAATTGGAATTTGATAAATTGATGAATTTGCTCTAATTTGGCGCATGGCTGTTAATCCATCTATTGGAGGCCTGGAAATATCCATTAAAATCAAGGGCGGTCATTGCTCTTGTGTTATTTTAAGCACGTCTCAACTATTTTTAGCAAGCACAACTTGATAACCTTTGCCATCCCCATACTCCAACTTCAAGTAGTGCTATATCTTTCTTTAAGTAACGACGATAGACGGTTCGATGTTCTGGAGAATCGTCTTGTTGAATTCAAGTTTCAGCGCAGCAGAGAAACTTCTAGCCAATAATGAAGAAAATGCTTGATTGTCTGTTTGAAGTCATCTATTCCTATAGGTTTTAAAAGATAACTGTTAGCTCCGTATAGATAGCAGGTTTCTATATCTTTAGGGTTGGAAGATGAGGTTAAGACAATAATCGGGATACTTTTTAGCATTATAAGCTGTTGTGTATTTAAACTGTGATTATAGCATTACCTTTGTTTTTAAGTTTACGTCCCCATTTAATAGATAACTGTCCTTCATTTAAAAGCTGATGTAATAAACACTCTAGCTCATCAACTGATTTAAAGAGTCGATGAGCTATATATTCTTTAGCTGAATGCCAGACTAATTCAATTAAATTATAATCTGGACTATATGCTGGAAGAAATTCTAAATAGACATTCGGCATTTCTGCTTTAATTTTTTCTAGGTACTCTTCTTTTTTGTGAAAACTTGCATTGTCAAGAATAATCAGGATCTTAGCTCCTTTTTCTACAAATTCTTCTGCTTGATTTCCCGCTAATACCCATTCATAAATTAGCTCTTGATAAAAACTTTTTAACACTTGATAAAAATTATCTGCATTTCCTTTATCCAGAAATTCTACAAATCTTTTTTTATCCGAGTACCTCAATCCTCCCATCACATTAACTCTTCCTTTCCTCCTGTCTCCTCTAATCTGTTTCCTCTTCCCTTTTTTACACCAATTCTTTCTTTTTATCACTCTTAAATTAAATCCACTTTCATCCCAAAACCATACCTGTAATTGTTCTGGACTTTCTTTTGCTATTTTCAAATATTCTTCTATTTTATCTTTAAATAATTTTCTTTTTTCTGGATCTCTTTTCTCTTCTAAGCTATACTTTGCCCACAAATAAACATACTTTTTTTCCTTTAATATCTTTCTCACTTGTGAACTACTTAATTTGATTCCTGTGATTTGTTCTAAATAAGTTGCCAATCTTTCTCCTGTCCATCTCCCAAATTCATATCCTAATTCTTCCGGTTCTTTTTCTACTGTTTCTAATAATATCTCTATATATTTGTCTGTGGCTTTTCTATAATTTCCTTTCATTCTTTCATCTTTTAGGCTTTCTAATTTGTCAGGGTCTCCATGTACACACCAATAACATACTTTGTTTAATGAGCAGCCCAAAAACTTGGCAATTTCACTTTGCTTTTTACCATCATTTAGCAATAATAAAATCAAGATTCTTTCTCGGATTTGTCCATTTTCTTCCTCTTTCAATCTTTTCTGTAGTTTCTCTACTTGCTTTTCATTTAAATGATTTTTAGCAGGCATCTTTTGATTGATTTTTCTAAACTTGGTTTTTCATTATACCCTATTTAGATGCTTAACAGCTTATCTTGTTTTACCTGGTAAATAACCTCCCGACCATCCGTTCCCGGTAAGTTCAGATCCAGAAGAATTAAATCTGGAACAGGTGCGATATCGGGATTAGAATAATGATCTTGATGATACAAATAAGCTAACGCATCGTCTCCATCCATAACCCTATAAATCCGATTAGAATAGGATAACTGTCGCATCACCCGTTTGAATGCGGTGAAGTCTTCATCACTATCCTCAACCACTAATATCGTTCTTTGATATTGCATTCACTTTCCTCAGCCTCTTTCTAATAATTTATCCTAAAAAATAAGGAAGTGTAAAATAAAAGGTTGTCCCTTCATGGGGAATAGAATTGAGCCAAATTGTTCCCCCATGTCGTTCAATAATTTTTTTAACAATTGTTAATCCCGCTCCCGTTCCACCTCCATATTGAGTTCGTGCATGAAGGCGTTTAAAAATTCTGAAAATAGTGTCATGATGCTTGAGCGGAATTCCAATACCATTATCCCGAATATACAACGTTAAAAACGGTTGAGTTTCTTCTGTGATCAGGAGTTCTGGATCTAAATATCCAATTTCGACAGATTTGATTAACTGCTCATTATATTTTAATCCATTACTAATTAAATTTGTCAAGACTTCTTGAATTAAAATTTTATCCCCTCGAATCAAGGGTAAAGTTCGAGGAATCACAATATTGATTGTATCGGCTGCATAACTCATTTGAAACAATTCAATAATCCGAGAGATTAACTGATTCAAATCTAACGGATTCAGCTTCAATTCCTGTCGCCCCAGGCGAGAAAAATGTAATAGAGAATTGATTAAATCCTCCATCCGTTTCGTCAAATCAACTAAGGTTTGCAGTTTATAAACTCCATCCTCATCGAGAACTTGACCATAATCTTCCAATAAAAAGGTAGAATAATTATGAATTCCGCGCAAGGGTTCTTTTAAATCATGGGAAGCAATATAAACAAAAGCATCTAACTCGCTATTGGTGCGTTGTAAGTCTAAATTTATCGCGGCTAGTTCGTCAGCTTTCTGTAAAATAATACTAACTAAGGCACTTCTGACTTCTAGGGCGGCTTCGATTTCAAAAGGTTGCCAAGGTAAGGACTTTCCCTGAACCGTTTCTTGCCACAGAGCAAAGGATTTACGCGGAAAAATTGTTAAACTGCCATCTTCTTCAATTCGTTTTGGTTTATCAGGATTTCCCGCCCAATTCACATATTGTAATTGTTCAGGACGAAACCATAAAATAAAATTTCGTTTAATTTTGGTAATGGAAATTGCCAGTAAACCACTAGCAACCGCCTGAAAATTTGCCGCTGGAGGGTACACCGTTGAGAGGGAATCGGTAACAAATGTATGATTTTTAAATTGATCAGATAACCACAGAATTAAGGGTTCTAATTCTGAACTTGAAGGGGTTTTTCCTATAAGAATTAAATGCTCATCTTGAACAAAAACCGCCCCTTCTGCCGCCATTAATTTCAGGAGATCTTCTTGATTTTGCAGTAAAGCATCCATGATCGTTTCTGCCTGAACCATAATATCTGTAAATTTTGCTTGCAGAGATTTTAGGGATAGTTTGTAATCTAAATTTTCATGTTCTACCTTAGTCGGTAACTCTAAAGACATCGCTTGTCCCAGAAATTCACACACCGTTCTGAGACTATAGGAAAGAAATTTAGGGCTGTAATGATGACAGGCAATTAATCCCCAAAGTTGATTATTGTTAACAATTGAAATTGAGAGGGATGCTGCGACCCCCATATTTTTTAAATATTCTCGATGAATGGGAGAGACACTCCTCAACACACTAAAGCTTAAATCAAGGGGTTCTGTTGCTGTATCCGATGGCATAGAAATAATAGGAACAGGTTGATAATTAATATCAGGAATTAATCGCAATCCATTGAGAATATAGAGTTGTTTTGCTTGTTTAGGAATATCAGAATCAGGATAATGTAATCCCAGATAAGGTTCTAAATCCTCTCGCTTTTCCTCGGCAATGACCGTTCCTGAACCATCGGAAAAAAACCGATAAATCATGACTCGATCAAACTTCGTAATTTTTTGGATTTCTTGGATTAAAACTTCACACATTTGAGCAAGGGTTGTTGTTTTTTGCAGTTTTAAAAATACCTTTTTAGTTAATTCATAAAAATTTAAAAAATTAGGCGATTCTTTTTCTGCTGTTGGTTCTAATTCTAAAATAAAATAATTTTGAGGAGAACGGTGAATAATCCCTTGGAATACTTTGATATCTTGATTAATTTGTACCTGAAGTTGTACTGGATTAACCTGATCAAACGTTCCTTCTAAACACTCTTGCAGGGCCAAAAGTTGCTCTGAGGCAAATAGAAAAGATAGGGGGTGTCCTAAACATTGTTCGGGTGGGATCCCTAAATAAACCTCTGTATTATTACTAACTTGAAGAATATTCAGGTCAGGATTGGACAACACAAACAAAATTCCATGAGATTGAATTGTGCCCGGAAGATGGATAAGTTCTCGATCACAGTTATTTAAACTTAAAGGTTCAGGGAAAAGTTCAAATTGTGTCGTCGATGGTAAGTTAAAGTTATGGGAATTCAAGGAATAGGCCTCCTCAAGTTGTAGTATTATCAGTAATTATACAGTTAATTAAAACCGAACTCTTCATTAAAGGTCTATTTTAGATATCGGTACTGATTAAGATATGTTAAATCTAATTCTCAATCAAGGGTTGATAAACAGGTTAGTGATGCAGCGCAACGTGCTATAATCAGACTGGAGATTTTTCAGGATACCCAACAATTCATTTTGAAAGCCCAAGCTTAAGAAATTGGAATTCCTGAAACCAAAAAAAATATTTAACAAATTTTATTGCAGTTCAAATGCAGGAAATATTTCCGGTACTGGACTCAGTTGATCAAGGGTTAAACCTTTTTCAAAGCTCATCGGGGCAGTATTTTGATCGAAACCATCCTCGGAGCAAAAACACAATTTACCATCAAATTATCGCTGGAGGGAAATGAATAAATTTTATGAATAAAGTTTTGATTATTGAAGATGAAGATACCATTCGAGAAAATATAATGGAGTTACTTTTATCCGAAGAATTCCAAGTTTTAGATGCGGCTCAAGGTCAATTAGGGATTAAGTTAGCTTCAGAGTATCAACCCAACTTAATTCTCTGTGATATTATAATGCCAGATATTGATGGGTATACTGTTCTCACCGAGATGCAAAAACAACCCCTTCTTGCCAATATTCCGTTTATTTTTATGACCGCTAAAGCTGAACGCAGGGATTTGCGGTTAGGAATGGAATTAGGGGCGGATGACTACATCACAAAACCCTTTACACCGATAGAACTCTTGAGTACCATTCGCGCCCGATTAAAAAAACAACAACAGTATTTATTTCAATATGCGGAGGAACGAGAACGTGCAAATCAACTTAAACAGAAAGTTGCTGAACTTGAGCAACTCAGCAAAACCCAGGAAGAACTGTTACTGCGGCTATCAGAAGAACTGAGTAACCCGATGTCTAATATTAGTTTAGCGGTTCAAATGTTAAACTTATTATCAACCAACGCCAATGAAGTACCTCATTTAGCTTTAAAACAACAACGTTACTTAAAAATCCTCCAAGAAGAGTGTGCGCGGGAAGTGAGTATTCTCAATCAGATTTCAGACTTACAAACGCTATTAACCCCAGAAAATATTAAATTCATTCGCAAACTCAATGTATTACAGAGAAACAACTATGACTAAAATTCTTGTGATTGAAGATGAAGATTTAATTCGAGATAATATTGTAGAACTTCTCGAATCTGAAGACTTTGAAGTTTTCAATGCCGAGGACGGTAAAATTGGGGTGCAACTGGCTAGTCAACATCAACCGGATTTAATTTTGTGTGATGTGATGATGCCAGAACTCGACGGTTATGGGGTTCTCCTCAAGTTACAAGAAAACTCCCTGACAGCGACCATTCCCTTCATTTTCTTAACAGCAAAAGCTGATTTAGGAGACCTGCGGAAAGGAATGCAGCTTGGGGCTGATGATTATTTGACTAAACCCTGTACCGCCACAGAATTACTCAAAGCGATTGTGATTCGTTTAGAAAAACACACGATCTTAAAAGATCGTTATAGTAGCGAATTAAAAGTAGCTGAAGCTAAACTCAATCAATTAATTTATCAAAATAGCACCACAAGCTTACCCAACCGTTTATCTTTGTTGGAATATTTTCAACAAATGCTGCATCAATTAGCATCCTTATCGGGGATAGATGAAAATTGGAATTACCAAGGCATGATTCCCGTTCTCTGTTTAGGGGTAGATCGATTTAGCCGAATTAATGATCTTTTTGACTATGAAAGCGGAGATTTACTCTTAAAAGAGGTAGGAGAACGGCTCAGAAAAAATTTATCTGCTGAAAATATTATTACCCATATCAATGCCGATCAATTTGCAATTTTACTATCCCCAATTTTAGATAAAAAACAGCTGAAAACCACCTTAGAAGGATTACAACAAATCATTTCTAAACCCTTTGTTTTAATGAACCGGGAAGTCTTGATCACCATTAGCATTGGAATTGCACTCTATCCCCAAGACGGTCGGGAGATTCAACAACTTCTGCGGGCGGCAAAACAAGCCATGAATGAAGTCAAGCAACAAGGAGGAAATCACTATACTTTTTATACCCCCACCTGTGATCATGAACTCTCAGAACGGATTGATTTAGAAGTCGCCCTGCGCTATGCTTTAGAAAGGGAAGAGTTTCAACTTTACTATCAACCGCAAGTCAGTTTAAAAACAGGAAACATTGTCGGGGCAGAAGCGTTACTGCGCTGGAAACATCCCCAACAAGGAATGATTTCCCCGATGAAATTTATTCCGATTGCGGAAGAAACGGGTTTAATTGAACCGATTGGAGAATGGGTTTTATATCAAGCTTGTAAAGATAGTAAAGCATGGCGCTCTCAAGGGTTAGGTTGTTTACGGGTAGCCGTTAACTTATCGGGTCGTCAATTCCGAACTGCTAACTTGCGCCAAAAATTAGTGCAAGTTTTACTCACCACCGGCTGCGAACCGGATTATTTAGAATTAGAATTAACCGAAAGTTTGTTGATTCGAGATGCGGAATTATCCATCCAACAATTGCAAGCCTTAAAAGCCCTGGGTTTAAAAATAGCCATTGATGATTTTGGGACAGGATATTCTTCTCTCAACTATCTGCAAAAATTTCCGTTTGATGTGCTGAAAATCGATCAATGCTTCGTTCGGAATCTCCATAATAATAAAATCAATGCGGCTATTACCCAATCTTTAATTTCGATGGCGCATCTTTTAAATCTAAAAGTAATTGCTGAAGGAGTTGAAACCCAAGAAGAGTTAGACCTCTTGAATGAGTTTAATTGTAATGAAATTCAGGGATATTTATTCAGTCGTCCTCTCAATTTAGAAGAGTTTCAAGCCTTAGTTAAAAGCGGACGAAAATTAAAAGTTTCTCAACCGAATCCCTAACATGAATTAGAATCATTGAGGACATTCAAATGACCAAAATATTAGTAATTGAAAATGAAGAATCCATTCGAGAAAATATCGTAGAACTTTTAGAAATTGAAGAGTTTGAAACTTTATCCGCCGAGAATGGAAAAATCGGTTTATCAATTGCCCAAAGCACTCATCCCGATTTAATCTTATGTGATGTGATGATGCCCGAACTCGATGGCTATGGGGTAATAGAAGCATTGCGGAAAGAACCCGAAACCATGATGATTCCGTTTATTTTCCTAACCGCAAAAGCTGATAAATTGGATTTAAGGAAAGGGATGGAATTAGGGGCTGATGATTATTTAACTAAACCTTTTACCCCCTCTGAATTGTTAAAAGCAATTTCGACTCGACTCGAAAAACAAGCGGTTGTTCAAAAAGCATCTCAACAACAATTACAGGAACTTCGCAGCAATATTACCCATTCTATTCCCCATGAATTAAGAACCCCTCTGAATGGAATTCTCGCTTCAACGGAATTGCTACTCCATGAATTAGACTTTATGGATGCCCAGGAAATTCGGGAAATGGTCGAGCAGATTTCTTTATCCGGTCAACGCTTATATCGGTTGATCATGAATTTTCTCCTCTATGCTGAATTAGAACTGATTGCTACCGAACCCAAACGCATTGCTGCCTTACGTCAGTATAAAACAGCATCTTCCAAAGACGCGATTACTGAACAAGTCATGACTCAGGTTCAAGAAGCACAACGGATGGCAGATTTATCTCTGAATTTGCAAGATGTTCCCATCGCCATGGCAGAGATGAGGTTGAAAAAACTGGTGGAAGAATTAGTTGATAATGCTCTAAAGTTTTCCAATCCAGGAGAACCAATTGAAATTAATGGATGTGTTAAAGACCGTCAATTTGTTTTATCGGTTAAAAATACTGGACGAGAAATGAATCCTCAACAAATTGCTCAAATTGGCGCCCATATGCAGTTTGAACGCAAACTCTATGAACAACAAGGCTCTGGCTTAGGATTAGCCATCGTCCAAAAACTCATCGAACTCCACGAAGGTCAACTGCTCATAGAAACTCCCACCCCCAACCAAACCCTCGTGACTCTTTATTTACCCCTAATGACTGACCCCTGACCCCTAACTTCCCCCCTCCCCATCTCCCCGTCCCCTAGTCCCCTAGTCCCCCCATCCCCCTTACCCCGTCCCTCTCCCCCTCATGGCTCTGAAATGGAACTTAATAGTTTACCGTCTTACATCCCAACGCTGAATCAACTTTTGGATAGAGATCCTCTGAGTGTCAGTCCTGAAATGCCTGTGTTAGAGGTACTCAGACAGATGAATGAGAACCCCTACTATCCGGCCAGTTATGTTGTGGTGCAACAAGAGAATCAGTTAGTCGGGATATTTACTGAACGGGATGTCATCCACTTGATCAGTTCTAGCCAATCCTTGGCCGGGATCAAGATGCAAGAGGTGATGACAACGGAAGTTATAATTTTAAAACAAGCAGACTATCGAGATATTTATCATACTATTTCCCTATTGCGGGAACATCAAATTCGCCATCTACCGGTTGTTGATGACCAAGGACAATTGCAAGGGGTGATTACCGGAGAAACCCTACGCCAAATGTTGCAACCGATTAATGTGTTGCGGTTGCGTTCCGTTGCTGAAGTGATGACAACTCCAGTGATTCAGGTTTTTCCCTCCACCCCGGTGTTAGACATAGCCAAACTTTTAGCTCAACATCAGATTAGTTGTCTGGTTGTTGTTGAAGAGCGTCCTCCTCAGTTTCCCCTCAACAGCAGTCCGAGCACAATTCCAGTCGGTTTAATTACAGAACGGGATTTGCTGCGGTTTCAAAGCCAAAACCAAGATATTTCCGGTTTAACCGCCCTTGAAATGATGAATCAACCCGTGTTGACGATTCATCAACATGATAATTTATGGCGGGCAAATCAGCAAATGCAAAAACATCGGGTGCGTCGCTTAGTGGTGATAGGAAATCAAGGAGAATTATTAGGAATCATTACCCAGAGCAATTTATTGCGTTTATTTGACCCGGCAGAATTGAATGAAATTGTCACATTTTTAGAACAAAAAGTTCAAGATTTAGAAGTCGAAAAACAACAACTCCTCGACGAACAAGAGCAGATCGTTGAACAACGGGTACAACAACGGCTGCGAGAACTTCAACACCTCCCAGAAACTCAAAAACAAACAGAAGCCGAATTACAAAAAGCCCACCAACAGTTAACTTTTCATGTCGAAAATTCTCCTTTAGCCGTGATTGAATGGGATGAACAATTTCGCCTCAAACGCTGGTCGCCCCAAGCTGAAAAAATCTTTGGTTGGAAGGCTGAAGAAATCCTACATCGCCATTGGAATCAGTGGGAATTTGTACATCCAGAAGATTTAGAACAGGTCACTGCGATCGCGTCCCACTTACTCAACGGTGAGGAAAGTCGGAATATCTGTTGTAATCGAAACTATACCAAAGACGGTACTTTGGTGTACTGTGAATGGTATAACTCTGCTTTCAAAAACGAATCTGGACAAGTTGTCTCTCTTTTATCACTGGTACAGAATGTCACTGTCCGGCAAACATCCCAAGGAGAACTTAAACGTCGCGCCCGACAACAACAGGTAATTGCAGAATTAGGTCAATATGCTCTTTGTCAAACCAACTTAGATACTTTATTACAAAAGGTTGTGATCCTCGTTGGACAGACTTTAGGGATTAAATATGTTCAAATTTGGGAATTACTCGCTAACGACAGTACCTTTTTGTTAACCGCAGGATTAGGATGGCGTTCGGGTTCTGTGGGGCGAATCACCGTTGGTCAGGGTCGCAAGTCCCAACCCGGTTATACCTTATTATTAAAAGAACCGATTATTGTTGAGGATTTACGAGTCGAAAGTCGCTTTAGTGGTTGTGCCTTTTTTTATAATCATAATATTGTCAGTGGCGTTACCGTTCTCATTTCGGGGAAAGAAAAGCCCTTTGGGGTCTTAGGAATTCATACTGAGGAAGAACGTCGGTTTACTTCAGATGAAATTAATTTTTTACAAGCGATTGCTAATATTATTGCGTCTTGCGTCGAACGACAACAAGCTGAAGAAGAATTAAATCGCTTTTTTAATCTTTCCTTAGACATTTTTTGTATTGGCACAACCCAAGGATTTTTTCAACGAGTTAATCCTCGAATGTTGAGTTTATTAGGATATACAGAAACTGAACTTTTAGGACAATCGTTTTTAGGTTTAATTCATCCTGATGATTGGGCAAATACCCTATTACAATTAGAGAATTTATCATTAGGAATTCCCAGCCATAATTTTGAGAATCGATATCAATGTAAAAATGGTTCTTATCGGTGGTTATCCTGGACAGCGATGCCCTTTGATGAAACCCAATATTATGCGGTGGCACGAGATGTTAGCGAAAACAAACGCACTGAAGCCGCGTTACGCAAGAGTGAAAAACGCTATGCCACCTTAGCAGAAGTATCTCCGGTGGGAATTTTTCACTGCGATATTGATGGGAATTGTTTGTATGTTAATCAACGTTGGTGTGAAATTGCTGGACTGACCCCGAAAGAAGCATTAGGACAGGGTTGGACGCAAGCCATTCACCCAGAAGATCAAGCCCATGTGAAGGAAGAATGGCAGCGACTACGGACAGATTCGGGTCAAATCCGAGAGACATCTTTACAAAAAATTCAGTTTTGTTGTGAATATCGGCTTCAGCGTCAAGATGGTCAAATAACGTGGGTTTTTGGTCAAGTCGTGGAAGAATTAAATGATCAAGGTGAAATCATTGGTTATGTAGGAACGATTACAGATATTAGCGCTCGAAAACAAGCCGAAGCCGAGTTAAAAACCCTCAATGAAGAGTTAGAAGATCGAGTCGCTGACCGCACCACAGAACTCAGTTTCATGAATGAAAAATTACATCGCCAAGTTGTAGAATTACAGGAAATAGAATCACAATTAGAAGATAAAGCTTATCAACAAGCGATCATTGCTGAATTAGGTCAAAAAGCTCTTTCAGAAATGAATTTAGTGTCCCTGATTAATGAAATTGTAGTTCAAATTGCCCAAGATTTAAACGTTGAATATTGCAAAATTTTAGAATACAATTTAGAAGGAGTATTTCTCACCTTAGCGGTTTGGGACGAGCCCACTCAACATTATACCCTTCTCAGTCATGAACCCCTGGTTTTCAAACCCCCGATGATTCATCACATCCCCAATGTTCAGGACGATCTAAAATTTAATTTCTCCCAATCCCAGCTTGATTTAGAGGAAAATGATCTAAATCATGACAACTTTACACTTTTAAATAAAGGCATCTGTATTCCGATTATGGGGCAAAATTATCATCATTTGGGACAGGTAGAAATTTATGGGAAAAAACTACAACTGTTTAGTGAAGATGATGTTAATTTCTTGCAAAGTGTAGCCAATATTCTAGCAACGGCAATTGAACGAAAACAAGCTGAAGAAGTGATTCGCCAGAGTGAACAACTCTATCGTTTAATGGCTGATCATTCAACGGATTTAATTAGTCGCCATACCCCCCAAGGTGTTTATCTTTATGCGTCCCCCGCCTCTCGTTCTTTGTTGGGTTATGAACCAGAAGAGTTAGTCGGACGTTCAGCTTATGAATTATTCCATCCTGAAGATTTAGCCAAAATCAATCGCCCTCATCAAAGTTCTATTGAAACAGCCGATATTAATACTATCGTTTATCGAATTTTGCGGAAAGATCAAGAGTATGTGTGGTTTGAAACCACTCAAAAAAAGGTACGAGATCAAACAGGAAACATTCAAGAAATTGTTGCCATATCCCGTGATATCACGGATCGTAAACAAACGGAAGAAGCGTTACGGTTTAGTGAAGAACGATTTAAAATAACGCTCAAAAATTCCCCCATTGTTGTATTTAATCAAGATTTAGAGTTACGCTACACTTGGATTTATAATCCGGCGGGTGGATATGTACCCGAAGCCGTGATTGGTCGATTAGATAGTGATATTTTTCCTCCAGAAAATGCCGTTAAGCTGATCCAACTTAAACAACAAGTTTTAAATACAAAAGTGGGGTTGAGAGAAGAGGTAATTACGAATCTTCATAATCAAGATATTCAATGCTATGATTTAACCATTGATCCGCTCTTAGATTTAGAAGGAAATATTATTGGAATTACCGGAGCAGCTTTAGATATTACTGATCGCAAAAAAGCCGAATTAGAATTGCAAGAAAGTCAACGGTTTATTCAACGGATTACGGATGCTAGTCCTAATATTTTATATATTTATGATTTGCTTGAAAAGCACACTATTTATGTCAATCATGAAATTACTAAAGTCTTAGGATATACGCGAGAAGAAATTTTAGAAATGGGTTCAACTGTACTCTCGGATCTAGTTCATTCCGAGGATTATGCTCAACTAGAAATCTATCATCAAAAATTGGCAACGGCGACTAAAGATGAGATTTTTGAGTTTGAATACCGGATGAAAGATATTCAGGGAAATTGGCATTGGTTAGTCAGCCGAGATACCATTTTTGCTCGAACCTCCGATGGAAAACCGAAACACATCCTAGGCGCCGCAACGGATATTACAGAACGAAAACGGGTGGAAGAAAAATTACGACTCAGTGAACGAGCGATCGCCTATAGTAGTAATGGCATTGTGATTGCGGATGCTCGACAACAGGATTATCCGATTGTTTTTGTTAACCCAGCTTTTGAAAAAGTGACGGGATATTCGGCTCAAGAAGCGATTGGTAAAAATAGCCGTTTTCTCCAAGGTAAGGATCGTCGCCAATCGGAGTTAAAGCAAATTAAAAAAGCGTTAGAACAGAAAAAAAATTGTAATGTTGTTTTGAAAAATTACCGTAAAGATGGCTCTTTATTTTGGAATGAATTGAATATTTCTCCCATTTATGATGAGGCGGGAAATCTTACCCATTATTTAGAAATTCAGAATGATATTACTGAAAGTAAATTAGCCGAGGAACGTTTAGGTCAACAAGTCATCCGAGAACGATTAATTGCCACCATTACTCAACGGATTCGAGAATCTTTAGATCTTAAATCTATTTTATCAACAATGGTAACGGAAGTTAAACAGTTTCTGAAAGCGGATCGAGTTTTAGTATATCGAATTTATCCCGACAGTACAGGAAGTGTAATTGCGGAAGATGTTAATCCAGAGTGGAGTTCCCTTTTAGAACAAACTTTTTCTGAAGAAATCTTTCTCTCAGAATGTCATCCAAGTTATATTAACGGGAAAATTGCCTCCATTGCTAATATTAAAGAAAATCAGATTTTACCGTGTTTAGTTGAATTTTTAGAGCAATTTCAAGTTCAAGCTAAAGTTGCCGTTCCCATTATTGAAAATGAAACTCTATGGGGTTTATTAATTGCCCATCAATGCAGTCAACCTCGACAATGGGAAGAATGGGAAATTTCCCTTCTGCAACAAATTACCAGTCAACTTGCCATTGCGATTCAACAATCGGAATTATATGAACAATTACAAACAGAATTAAAAGAACGTTCTCTGGCGCAACAAGCTTTATTAGTCAGTCAAGAACGATTACAATATTTATTATCTTCTAGCCCCGGAATTATTTATAGTGCCAAAGCGAATGGAGACTATGAAGCTACCTTTATTAGTGATAATATTAAAACCCTTTTAGGATACAATGTCTCGGAATTTACTCAACCCAGCTTTTGGTTAAACCATATTCATCCAGAAGATATTGAGAAACTGAAAAATCAAGAAATATCTACCTTATTTCAGCAAGAATATGCAACTTATGAATATCGCTTTAAACATCAGGATGGCACTTACCATTGGATGTATGATCAAGCTAAATTAATTCGAGATGGGGAAGGAAATGCTTTAGAAATTGTTGGCTAAGCTGTTAAGCATCTAAATAGGGTATAATGAAAAACCAAGTTTAGAAAAATCAATCAAAAGATGCCTGCTAAAAATCATTTAAATGAAAAGCAAGTAGAGAAACTACAGAAAAGATTGAAAGAGGAAGAAAATGGACAAATCCGAGAAAGAATCTTGATTTTATTATTGCTAAATGATGGTAAAAAGCAAAGTGAAATTGCCAAGTTTTTGGGCTGCTCATTAAACAAAGTATGTTATTGGTGTGTACATGGAGACCCTGACAAATTAGAAAGCCTAAAAGATGAAAGAATGAAAGGAAATTATAGAAAAGCCACAGACAAATATATAGAGATATTATTAGAAACAGTAGAAAAAGAACCGGAAGAATTAGGATATGAATTTGGGAGATGGACAGGAGAAAGATTGGCAACTTATTTAGAACAAATCACAGGAATCAAATTAAGTAGTTCACAAGTGAGAAAGATATTAAAGGAAAAAAAGTATGTTTATTTGTGGGCAAAGTATAGCTTAGAAGAGAAAAGAGATCCAGAAAAAAGAAAATTATTTAAAGATAAAATAGAAGAATATTTGAAAATAGCAAAAGAAAGTCCAGAACAATTACAGGTATGGTTTTGGGATGAAAGTGGATTTAATTTAAGAGTGATAAAAAGAAAGAATTGGTGTAAAAAAGGGAAGAGGAAACAGATTAGAGGAGACAGGAGGAAAGGAAGAGTTAATGTGATGGGAGGATTGAGGTACTCGGATAAAAAAAGATTTGTAGAATTTCTGGATAAAGGAAATGCAGATAATTTTTATCAAGTGTTAAAAAGTTTTTATCAAGAGCTAATTTATGAATGGGTATTAGCGGGAAATCAAGCAGAAGAATTTGTAGAAAAAGGAGCTAAGATCCTGATTATTCTTGACAATGCAAGTTTTCACAAAAAAGAAGAGTACCTAGAAAAAATTAAAGCAGAAATGCCGAATGTCTATTTAGAATTTCTTCCAGCATATAGTCCAGATTATAATTTAATTGAATTAGTCTGGCATTCAGCTAAAGAATATATAGCTCATCGACTCTTTAAATCAGTTGATGAGCTAGAGTGTTTATTACATCAGCTTTTAAATGAAGGACAGTTATCTATTAAATGGGGACGTAAACTTAAAAACAAAGGTAATGCTATAATCACAGTTTAAATACACAACAGCTTATTGGATTGATATTAGCGATCGTAAAAAAGCCGAAGAAGGCCTCAAAACCACCAATGAACAATTACAAGCAGTATTAGATGCAGTTCCAGGGTTTGTGTCTTGGATTAGTTCTGATTTACATTATTTAGGCGTTAACCGACATTTAGCCAATACCTATCAGTTACAACCGGAAGACTTTGTAGGTCAAGAAATTGGATTTCTTAAGGGAAGTCATGAATTTGCCCAGTTTATGGAACAATTCATGTGTGAACCTTATCTTAAAACCAGTGAGGTTACTTTAGAAACTCGAATTCAAGATGCGACTCGCTATTATTTATTAGTAGCCCAAAAATATAATCAAGATCAAGCTGCAATTTTTATCGGGATTGATATTACAGAACGCAAAAGAATTGAAGAACAATTATGGGCGACAACCTCCCGATTAAGTACCTTAATTGAAAATTTACAGTTAGGGGTTTTAGTCAAGGATGAATTTTACAAAATTGTCTTAACAAATAAAGCCTTTTGTAATTTATTTAATATCCACACATCTCCCGATCAACTCATCGGAATGGATGGCTCTACCTTCGCCTTTGAATATCAAAATATTTTTAGTGATCCTGCACAATTTATTATCCGAAATCAAGAGGTAATGCGAAGAAAAAGAGTCGTTGTTAATGAAGAACTTTCTTTAGTTGATGGACGCACCCTTGAACGAGATTATGTTCCGATTATGATTCAAGGAGCGTCTCAAGGTCATTTATGGATGTATCGAGATATTACAGAACGGAAAAAAGCTGAAGATACTCTTGTGACATCGTTACGCGAAAAAGAAGTTTTACTTAAAGAAATTCACCACCGGGTGAAAAATAACTTGTTGGTAGTTTCTAATCTTTTAGAATTTCAATCGGATTATGTTCAGCAGCCTGAATTGATTAAGGTTTTAGAAGATAGTCGAAATCGAATTTATTCAATGGCTTTAATTCATGAAAAACTCTATCGTTCAACGAATTTAGAAAAAATTAGCTTTGGAGATTATTTAGAAGATTTAATAGATAATTTATTTGAATCCTATAATATTCAAGATGGTCGAGTTCAGTTTGAACTGGATATTGAACCTGTTGGTTTAAATATTGAAACCGCACAACCCTGTGGTTTAATTGTGAATGAACTGGTTTCTAATACCTTAAAACACGCTTTTCCCAATGGTCGATCAGGAGTTGTTTATCTGGGACTCCATCAAAATGAAGAGGATAAAATTATTGTTACCGTTCGAGATAATGGGATTGGTTTTCCTGAAGGAGTAGACTTTAGAAATGTCGAATCCTTGGGAATGGAATTGGTTTGTACACTCACTGACCAACTCGAAGGAACGATTACCCTTGACCAGGAAAATGGAACCCAATTTACTGTAACTTTTTCCGAACTCCAATATCGACATCGGTTATCGTAGGGAATTGAGAATAGTTACTCTGTCTGTGAGGGTTTTGATCCGGTATTGCGAACATTAATTAATTTGTTGAGGAGATCGAACCAAAAGGACGATCCCATTGAAATTGCGATCGCGGTTAATCCCCATCCTATCATCGCTTTAATGACATTAAAAGTGAATAAGTTTTCTCCTGAATTAAACTGTTGATTTACGTTCGAGGTATCCCATCCTAAAGGTAAAGAGGAAAAGTCAAATAAATAGGAATAGAGAAAATTTTCGGTTAAATCTTGGCAAGATTTTGGAGCATCGGGTTGAGATTTTAAACAATCTTTAAGGGGAAAATTAGCATCTTGATTCAAAACAATATTAATCGTTTGGCTGAGATTTTCTTGTAATATAGGTTCTTGAAATAAACGATTAGCAATATTTAAGGTATCTGCATTTAATCCAATTGCTGCAATTAACCCAATCAAAAGAGTAATCAATTTAACTTTCCGTTTATAGACCCCTGATGCTCGAACCATTGATTGTTCAAACCAATCACTAATGGCTTTTTCTAAGGGTTCAATTTCTGCGGGATCTCTGGCTTCATGACTCGCTTTAACCGCTAAGATTTTGAACAATTTAATTTGATCAGGATCAAAAAGATGTTGAATCGCTTCAGAATCAATGGCTTTAATAAAATCTTCAATCGTAAAACTATCGAGCTTTGGTTGCACCCCAGACTGTTCTAAAATAACACTTATTAAGGTTAAAGCAAAGGTTGAACTCGGAATATAAGACGGGCCTAATGAGCGTTGATTCACTCGTTGTTTATAATCTTTCCAGGATTTAATTAAAGGGTGTTGATAGAGTAATTCTGTAGCGGTATTTCCTAAAACAACTTGAATAGAACGATATAAATTTTCCGCTCTCCAATCAAAGATATAACTGGCTAAAAATTCTTGGATTTCTGAGGTAAATAAACTCAAAAGTAGATAAATAAAAAATAAGCCAATCGCCACATTCAGCGTTGAGGGAATAGTCATAGGTTGCGGTTTAATATAAACTAACGGTTTTATCCAGTTTGATTTTAACTGATTCTTTCCCCGTAGTAAGCCCTTTAGGGCTACAATATTTAAAACGATCAAGAAAAAGCCCTGAAGGGCTTACTACTGAAATTATGTCTCAATCTAAACAATTACCTCGTTTAGCCATAACATTAGGTGATCCATCAGGAATTGGGCCAGAAGTGGTATTAAAAGCTTTAGCTGATCCGACGTTACATCAACACTGTGATCTAACGGTTATTGGAAGCGATCGCATTTTGCAACAAACCTACAAACAGTTACAAAATCAAGGATTTTATTCCTCAAACCCCCATCAGTTTACCGTGATAAATTTAGAGCCTGATCCGACTTTACCTCCCTTACAAATGGGAGTAGGAAACCTCACCAGTGGGGCGATTAGTTTTCAATATTTAGATACAGCCATTACTCGAACATTACAAGGCGAATTTGATGGAATTATAACAGGGCCAATTGCTAAAAATTTATGGAATTTAGCGGGTTATAATTACCCCGGACAAACGGAATTTTTAGCCGAAAAAGCCAAAGTTAAACGCTTTGGAATGTTATTTGTCGCCCGCTCTCCCTATACAGGCTGGACATTAAGAACATTGTTAGCCACAACTCATATTCCTCTCTCTCAAGTTTCCTCAACTTTAACCCCAGAATTAATGAGTTTAAAATTAGAGTTACTTGTGGATTGTTTACGTCATGAATTTGGATTAGAAAATCCCCGCATTGCTGTGGCTGGATTAAACCCCCATAGTGGAGAAGAGGGACAGTTAGGAACAGAAGAAAAACAGTGGTTAATTCCTTGGTTAAATCAACAACGCGATCGCTATCCTTATATTCAATTAGACGGCCCAATTCCCCCGGATACCATGTGGGTTAAACCGGGTCAAGCTTGGTTTAATTTAGGAAAAAATGCCCATGATGGTTATTTAGCATTATATCATGATCAAGGGCTAATTCCTGTTAAATTAATGGCATTTGATCGGGCGGTTAATACAACAATTGGTTTACCTTTTATCCGAACTTCTCCTGATCACGGTACAGCCTTTGATATTGCGGGAAAAGGAATTGCAGATGCGTCTAGTATGAAAGCTGCAATTGATTTCGGCATAGAATTAGTTAATAATCGTATAAAAAATTAATTGAGATGTCAAAATCAAATTCTCAACCCTCTATTCTTTGGTTTCAGTTAATCGGATTATCCTTAGTTCAAGGCGCAATTACCTTAACTTGGTTACTCTATCGATTATATGTCCCCCAACTTTTAACTACCTTTGGATTTCCGGGTTTATTCACAACCCTTTTAGTCATTGAAAATGCGTTAGGAGTTATCATTGAACCGTTAGCCGGAAATTTCTCAGATCGTCAACGACAATGGATGGGAACCCGGTTTCCTTTCATTAGTTTAGGGGTGATTTTAGCTTCAGGTTTATTTATTGCTATTCCTACATTTTTTATTTTCGGTCAATCTCTTAATTCTTTACATGGGATATTGCCAATTTTATTAATTTTATGGGCTGTTGCGATGGCTCTATTTAGAAGTCCGGTTACAGCTTTATTAGGTCAATACGCCATAGAAACAAAACTCCCTCAAGCTATGAGTATTTTAATTTTTATTGGGGGTATTGTGGGGGCTATTCGTCCCATTTCTAGTGAATTTATTCTGAGTTTTGGTTCAGGAATTACATTTACAATTGGCTCTTTAGTTTTATTAAGTTCAGTCGGTATTTTAAGATATTTTAATCCTGATTTAAGTGTTCTTACTATTACTGAAAAATCTCAACAAAAGGTATATTTTAAAAACTTAGTTTTTATTGTAATCTTAGGATTTTTTGTGGCTTTGGGGACACGGCTAATATTGGGAGAATTTATCCCTAATATTATTCAAATTTCAGGAGAAAATGTCAAATGGATGATGTTTATTGGATTAATTCTTCTAGCCTTTGCATCTATTCCGGCTGGATTGATAGCCGTTAAAATTGGAAATACAAAAGCAACATTAATCGGATTAATCGCCACATCTATTTTATTAATTCCCCTTTCATTCTTCTCCCATTCTATCCTATTCCTATTCCTATTATTCCTCATTGCGAGTTATAGTTTAGTTGCTAATGGTATTATTCCCATTGCCTTTTCCTTAGTCCCCCCTCATAAAGCAGGGTTAGGAATCGGAGTTTATTTTGGATCCTTTTCTTTAGCCATGAGTGGATATGATTTTATCGTAAAACAACCCGGAACAGTTAATTTATTCGTCAGTTCGGGTTTGGGAATCATCGCCTTTTTAATGATCGCTATTTTAATCAACTTTATCCCTAAATTAACGACTTCTACCAGCACAAGCTAAATCTTAATTTATGTCAACCTTAACCCTATCCTCAGAACAAATTCAACAAATTTTAACTTATGCAGAACAAACCTATCCCGTGGAATGCTGCGGATTATTAATGGGAAAAATTAATGAAAATCATGATAAAATTGTAGTGGAGATTATTCCCGCCGAAAATGCTTGGAATTCGGAAACCGCCCAAGCTTTTGAGGAGGTAGAAACGACTGATCAACCTGTCACCTCTGAACGTCGGTTTACAATTTCTCCTCAACAAATGATTCAAGCCCAAAAACAAGGACGCGATCGCAATCTTGTTATTATAGGAATCTATCATTCCCATCCCGATCATCCAGCCATTCCCTCAGAATTTGATCGAGTTTGTGCGTGGTCAGACTATTCTTATATTATTATTTCCGTCGAAAAAGGAAAAGCAACCGACCTGCAAAACTGGAGTTTAGATGAATATCAACAGTTTCAAGTTGAAGAATTGATAAGACATTAACCCATTTTCCCTCCTAGGACATACAATATATAGTTTTGACGACCCAAACCCGTAACAGGGACGGTTATATTTTTTGTCGAAATTGCTATGCTAAATCCAAATCTGGATGAAATCCAGTTAACGAAAGACGACTACGAACGTTACTCCCGCCATCTGATTTTGCCAGAAGTTGGTCTGGAAGGTCAGAAACGCTTGAAGGCGGCGAGTGTGCTGTGCATTGGAACCGGGGGACTCGGTTCGCCATTACTCCTGTATTTGGCGGCGGCGGGAATTGGACGCATCGGAATTGTGGATTTTGATGTGGTTGACCATTCCAACCTGCAACGCCAAATTATTCATGGGACGTCCTGGGTGGGAAAACCCAAAATTGAATCAGCGAAAAACCGGATTTTGGAGATTAACCCCAGTTGTCAAGTTGACCTCTACAACACCCGCCTGAGTTCAGAAAATGCCCTTGACCTGCTGCGACCCTATGATGTGATTGTAGATGGAACCGACAATTTCCCAACCCGCTATCTAGTCAATGACGCCTGTGTGTTACTGGACAAACCCAACGTCTACGGGTCAATTTTCCGGTTTGAAGGTCAGGCGACGGTATTTAACTATGAAGGTGGCCCCAACTACCGCGATTTATACCCCGAACCCCCACCACCGGGGATGGTTCCCTCCTGTGCAGAAGGTGGCGTTTTAGGAATTTTACCCGGAATGATTGGCGTGATTCAAGCCACAGAAACCGTCAAAATCATTTTAGGAAAAGGTCGAACCTTAAGCGGACGCTTGTTATTATATAACTCCTTAGATATGACGTTTCGGGAGTTAAAATTACGTCCCAATCCTGAACGTCCCATTATTGAAAAATTAATTGATTACGAACAATTCTGCGGAATTCCCCAAGCAAAAGAACAGGAGGCAAAACAAAAAATGGATATTCCTGAAATGACGGTTCAGGAACTTAAGCAATTAATCGATAGTGGTGCGAAGGATTTCGTATTAATTGATGTCCGTAATCCCCATGAGTATGAAATTGCTCAAATTCCCGGTTCGGTGTTAATTCCTTTACCCGATATTGAACAAGGAAAAGGCATTGAACAAGTTAAAGAAAAGTTAAATGGTCATCGTTTAATTGCCCATTGTAAATCAGGAATGCGGTCTGGAAAAGCGTTAGGAATTCTCAAAGAAGCAGGCATTGAAGGCACTAACGTTAAAGGCGGAATTCTGGCTTGGAGTCGAGAAATTGATTCTTCTGTTCCTGAATATTAAATCAAGGGAATTACCCCAGGATTCAAAACTAATTTTTAAGTGGGTGATGTGTACTAACATACAACCCACTTTTTTTATATAACAAATTCTTTCTACGAACAACTTTGATTCACTTCAGGTTTAGCATAAACATCCCCTTTCGGAAAAATCCACTGTTGAATTAAGCGACGAGTTTCTATATCAGAAGCTTTCCAATTCCCTGATTTTAACTGTTGTTGTAAAGGCGTTAAATCTGTACTAGAGGAAGATTGGGTTTGAGCAAATACAAGGGAATCCATCGCCATTATCAAGGCTGAAATTACAGTAATTCTACCGATGAATTGAGTAAATTGGTACATAAATCTACAGGTTTTATTGAGAATAGAGTTAGTCAAATTTTCCATTGATATCCCCGATAATTCAGGATAGTTTTTAATTTGATTCCTGTTTAATATTTTGAAATAACCAATAATCTTTATATTCTGATAAAATAAATTCAATTGCATCCTCTAGTTTAACGTCTAAATCATGGTTTTGGATATCCACAATCATTTGATAAAATAGTTCAAATAGAATTCGCTCCTCTTGATGCCAAATCATCAATTTTCCGGTGCGAGAGTGTTGAAGTCGTTCTAATTCTAATAAGCTTTTTTGACCGCTAATGGGATAATCGGTTTCATCTCGACATAGAATAAATTTAAAATTGGGTTTAAAACCCAGTAACTCATTCCAGTTTTTCAACCGATGGAAAAAGGGAGATCCCCCTAAATGCAAAAATCCGACAACAAAACTATGAGTTTGGGTCTGAATCACTAAATGTTCAGGAATCACCCGTTTCCCCAACTTTAAGACATCTACACTCAAGGGAGAAATCACTAACATTAACCCTTCTAAAAGCGTCATCAATTTTCCTAAATCATCACTATCAGTAATAATTTTAGGTTTAGATAATGTCCCCTCTAAGCAAATGCGTTGTTCTTTGAAGTAATTTCTCAATTGTCGCTGAACCGGAGATTCCAAGAAAGGGGTAAATCCAAATAACTCAGAATTAAAAATTTCTGATTTTTCGGGATAATTCCGAGTAATAAACTCACTCATTTGACCCATTGCTTGTTTGATTGTTTCCAGTTCCGCTTCTAACTGTTGTAATCGTCGCTCAACCTCTGTTTCATCCGGGGTAGAAAGGGGAATAAGTTGATGTTTAGGGAGAGGAATTCCATCAACTTTATAGCGATAATAATCCGCCGCCACATTTAAGACTGTCCGAATCGAAAGATGATTTAAAATGGCGGTAACTTCATCAGGTTCAAATAAATCATCAACGGTAATATCTAAAAATTGTATTTTTAAATTTAATAACTGTTTTAGCTCTTGATTAGAAGGACGATTTAGGAACACTTGGGACTGAGACACCCGATCAATAATTGAGCCATCAAAAACCGCTTTAAATTGTTGCCAGCGATCAGGAAATAAGTTTAAAATAATTAAACTATTGGGAACATGGGTAAAAATCTCTTTAACGGCTGATCCAAAAGCCTGTAATAACCGTTCATTGTTCTTTAATCCTAACCCCTCTAACTGATCAAAAACAATCATTAACGGTTGATCTAATAACGATAAACACCCTAACACCTTTAACGCCTCTAAAGAAGCTTCCTCCCGACTCAATTCATCTTCCCAAGATGGTAAACCTACCCGATCTAATTCCTCTTGAGGTAAATTATTCATCGCCAACCATTGGGTAATAATTTGACGGCGATTAAAGTCAGTATACCCACAAAATTTCACAATTCCCTGTAAAAGTTTAGGGGCGTAACCTGCGGCAGAAAAGTTATTATTCCACCATTCTAAGGCTCGTTTTTCAATATGTTGCCAAAACTCCCGTTTTGTTTTTGTTTCCGCCTGGGATAAATCGGTAAAAAGCTTTAAATTTCCCCCTTGAATCAGTTGTAAAATTTTCTCATCTTTCTGAGTTCTAGCGGTAAAGTAAGTGTCTGTAGATTTAATGATTTCAGCAAAACTATTCGCCAATAAATACTCAAGCTGAGTGTGAATACTATTGGGAACAATTTGGATCAAAGATTCTAAAATTCGGCTATAGGTATGAAATAAAACCGTATCGGGGTTATTGGGTTGACGAATAAATAATAAACGGTTTTTGGTTAATAAATCCTTGGCTAATCGCATCATCAGATGAGTTTTTCCCGAACCAGGTTCCCCAATGACAACCGCCCCCTTTGTTTGATGATTAGGGTCTAATTTAATATCGCCCAAAATTGCTTTTAAGCGATCGCATTCTTCCGCAAAAATACCCCTAAAATCGGGATGATCCTGAAACGGTGTATCCACCCGACTGCTTCCAAAGGGATTCGGTTGAGTTTTTAATTCAGTTTTCAAATATTCATTGACAATATGTTTATAAAGTTGATAGGTAAATAACGCATCATATTTCGCCCGATGAGCCGCATCTCGAATAAAAAATTGACCATCTAATTTTAACCTTAAATGCTTACTTAAAGCTTCTAACGAATGACTATTCAGTTGCGGTAAATAGCGTTGCGCTAGTTCAAAACTACACTGAAAATCTAATTGAGGTGCTGAAATTCCTACGGCTTTAAATGTATTTCTCAATACTTCAATATCATGTTGAGCATAATGACAGATAATTAATTGAGATTGAGCGATTTCAACAAATTCTTTTAAAATCTGCTTTAACGGTTTAGTCCGATGGGAAATTCTCGGACTGTGAGGATGATTTTCTGCAAAAGCTTCATAAATTAATTCACCTTGATGATTGACAATGGCTAATTCTCTTAAAATCGGTTGTCCTTCCGTATCAATAACAATAAAATCTTTTGTAGTTTTCATAAGACGTGAATACAATAAACTTGTTGAAGAACGAGAACCCGATGATCAAGATCACGGGATACCCTCGATATCTCTCACACACTTCTATGTTTATTGTCACTCAGAATGAACGTTATTATCACACAATTTTAGAGATGTGCGTCCCTGATATCACTGGAAAAATACGGAATAATTGAATCATCAACTTAATGATCCTGATTCTTTTAACCCTTACGGACTTGGAGAACGATTATGCAACGTCCTAAACCTCTTCGTTCTAACCCCTATAGCAGCTACCGTGACCCCAAAACGGGACGATGGTTGATTGTTAAACCGATGGAAGCTTCGGTTAAAATGGGTTAAGGTGAATCCGTTGGTGTCGATACCTCTACGGGTTCTGCAAACAACCTGAACCGTTTAGACATTAAATCATCGTGGCTCACAAACAAGTTTTAATTTGGTATCGCAATGATTTACGGGTTCATGATCATGAACCTTTATCCGCCGCATTAAACTTAAACGCAGAGATTATTCCCGCCTATTGTTTTGACCCCCGACAATTTGGTCAAACTTCCTATGGATTCCCCAAAACCGGAGCATTTCGCGCTCAATTTTTATTAGAAAGTGTAGAAGATTTACGTCAATCCTTACAACAGTTAGGAAGCGATTTAATCATTCGTACAGGGAAGCCAGAAACCATTATTCCTGAATTAGTCAAAACCTTAAAAATTGATGCTGTTTATTATTATCAAGAAGCTACATCGGAAGAATTGAGAGTAGAACAGCGATTAAAAACGGCATTAAATTCTTTAGGAGTTGATCTCCAATCCTATTGGGGTGCAACTCTTTATTCAATCCCAGATTTACCTTTTTCTATTGCTGAAATTCCTGAAGTATTTACTCAATTTAGAAAAAAAGTAGAGAATCACTGTATAGTTAATCCTCCTTTTCCTTCTCCTCAGAAATTACCACCGTTACCCAAACTAGAATTAGGAATATTACCCACCCTTCAAGATTTAGGTTTAGAACCCCCTGTTGTTGATTTTCGTGCAGTTTTAACGTTTAAAGGGGGAGAAACCACCGGATTAAAACGGTTAAACGATTATATTTGGCAACAGGATTGCCTTAAAAACTATAAAGAAACGCGCAATGGAATGTTAGGCGCAAATTATTCTTCTAAATTTTCTGCTTGGTTAGCATTAGGGTGTTTATCGCCTCGATTTATTTATAATAGTGTTAAAAAATACGAGGTACAAAGAATTAAAAACGACTCAACTTACTGGTTAATTTTTGAATTATTATGGCGAGATTATTTTAGATTAATTGCCTTAAAACATGGTAATAAAATTTTTTATTCTGAAGGGTTACGAGGGCTTTCTGTTCCTTGGAAAGAAGATTTACAACAGTTTGAATCCTGGAAAACGGGAATGACCGGGTTTCCTTTAATTGATGCTAATATGCGAGAATTAGCTTTAACTGGATTTATGTCAAACCGAGGACGGCAAAATGTTGCTAGTTTCTTGACTAAAAATTTAGGAATCCATTGGAAAATGGGAGCGGAATGGTTTGAATCGCTGTTAATTGATTATGATGTTTGTAGTAATTGGGGAAACTGGAATTATACCGCCGGAGTTGGAAACGATGCACGAGGATTCCGCTATTTTAATATTTTAAAACAATCTAAAGATTATGATCTAAACGGAGATTATGTTAAACATTGGCTACCCGAATTAAGCAATTTACCACCCTCAAAAGTCCATGAACCTTGGTCTTTAATCCCCGTTGAACAAAAACGCTTTGGAGTGATTTTAGGTGTTGATTATCCTCAGCCTATTGTTAATTTAGAAAAGTCCGTTAAAGCTAATCAATCCATTTATGAAGTCGCTGAAAGACAACGCTCAACTCAGTTTATTCCCGGAAAGTAAAAAGCTTAAGATAAGCGGGAATTTTACTCAAAAAATCACTATTTTTCCCAGGGTAAAGTATCAGCCGGACTCCCTAATAATCGCAAAATCGTATCGACATTATTTAACTCTCCCACGATACGGCGGACAGGCTTTGGCCAAACTTTAACTAAAGTCGGAGTGGCAGAAATTTGATCCGCTTCTGCTAAGTCAGGATGTTTTAAAACATCAATCACTTTCAATGTATAAGGATGACCAATAGAACGTTCTAACAATTGATGGAGAGTTTGGAGGGTTTTTTCCGTTACCAAACTATGACCGGACACAAATAACCGTAAAACATATCCTTGGGTTTCAGGAAATTCGGCTTCAGGAGATAAATTCAGTTTAAAACTGGGAGAGGGGTATTCTGATAAATTTTCAGTTGTTGTAGAATCATGAGTCACATCATTTTTTTTCACCTGAACAATCAGATCATGATTTTCCCAAAGTTGAGGAAATTGCTCATAATAAGTGGCAATAATTAAAGGATTACAAAACTCTTCTGAACCCGTTGCGGGTTGCCAAACTACATCCTCCGTATCAAAAATCGTATTTAATAAAGTTTGGTATTGCAAAACCGGAGGATAAGCTTCCGCCGAAAGTTGGATTTGTTGAGTTTGGGGGTCAACCCAACGATCATAAGTTGCGGTATAGCAAGGAATCAAAAAATGAGGGGGTTCTGGTAAACCTAAAAGTTCTTGCAAAGACGTGCAAAGATGAGAATGCCAGCGACGCTGTTTATTGGGGTCAATACAATAAACTAAATCTCCCCCCGGAGTAAATAAAGCGATCGCTTTAAATAAATGAGTCACCGTAGATGGTTGAACTAAATTCAAAGCCTCATTCCATACCTAATATTAAAATTTAAAGCCTTAAACGGGTAAATCGTGATTCCCAGCCATTCAAAAGAATGGAGAGATCGAGAAATGGGATCACGATTCACCGATACTTTCACTTTAGGCGATGAAAGCAAGAGTAGGGCTGAAATTTTACATTTTTGTTAGAGTTAGACTCGTCCTCGTAACATTTGACTCATCTCGTTGGGGAAGGGGGAGACCTCTAAACAAATTTCTTCAGTAATTCGTCCTTCCTGATAGAGATTGTAAAGAGATTTGTTCATGGTCGTCATGCCTTCATAGGTATCTTTGAGCATGATTTGGTTAATTTCTTCAAACTTGTCTTTAACGATGTATTCCTTGATCACATCAGTATTAATCAAAACATCATGAAAAGCTGCCCGTTTCCCATCAGTGGTTTTACACAATAATTGAGCAATAATCGCCACCAAAGATTCGGAAATCGAGACTTTAATTGAAGGTTGTTCCTCGGCGGTAAACATATCCAAAATCCGAGTCAAGGTTTTTACCGCACTATTGGTGTGTAACGTTCCAGATACTAAGTGACCCGTTTGTGCCGCTTTTAAGGCAATTTGCATCGTGTCCTTATCCCGAATTTCCCCCACCAATAAGACATCCGGGTCTTGACGCAATGCACCTTTAAGCGCATTAAAAAACTTCAACGTATGACGTCCGACTTCTCGGTGTTTAATCAGGGATTTTTTACTTTCGTGAACAAATTCTACCGGGTCTTCAATGGTAATAATATTGTAGGCATAGTTACGGTTCATGTAATCAATCATCGCCGCCAGGGTCGTAGACTTACCTGAACCCGTTGGCCCCGTTACCAGAATTAACCCTTTGTGATAGTTACAGATTTTTTTAAATACCTCTGGTAACTTTAACTGTTCTAAAGTCAAAATCGAGGAACCAATTAACCGTAATACCAGTGAAGGGCCATTGAGGGCATCAAAGATACTAATCCGAATTCGCACAAAGCCCAAATCCGCCGCACCGTCAAAGTCAAGATTTTCTTGAAATTGATGAATTTCCTCATCGGTTAACACCTCCATCAACCAACTCATAAAGGTATTCAAGTCGGTATTTGGCCACTCTAACGGGACAATATCCCCCCGTTTGCGAAAGCGCGGAGGTTCATTCACGCCTAAGTGAACGTCCGAAGCCCCCTCATCGTTAGCCCGCTTGACAATATCGCGTAACGTGGGTTGTCCGGGACTAGGGCCTTTGCTTCTCGGTGTTGCCATTACCGTTGGGGTTGTTGTCGTCATTTGAGTCGGTGTCGCAACAGTAGCACCTGCTACTCCAGCCCCAGGTGGGGGAGGTGCTTTCGGTGCAGGTGGACGTGGCGGAATCCCTGGCACTGGCGGACGAGGAACAGGTGGACGCTCTGATTGTGTCATCGGAAAAATGGGTAGAAACCCCTAACTTCTAGTTAGGCTTTACATTTCCCCTTCCGGGGAGGAGTGAAGGTGAGGCATTACTTCGCGAAGCCTGCGCTCCGCCCATAGCCCCTTTACTTCAGTCCGGGGTGCTGACATCCCGTGACCTTTCATTGACACTCTCACCGTTAATCAAGAGGGGATGTAACGGGAGATTCTTGAGCTAATCACCGCCCTTTGGAGTTGCCCCTACTTAGGTCTTACACGATTATGTCTGAACCGAGTCTACTAGAATATCAGGTGTTATCTAGTGCCCTTTTAATGGTTCACTCTCCAAGCGTTTTCGGTATTTCAACCGAGGTTTGGGTATGCCCTACCCTACCTGTCTTACGACAAAGCTCTTAACTTTTAATCATTCAGCAATTTTTACGGGCTGAAATCTGGAAATAGAATACTCTTAGTCTACCCCTTTGGGCATCCTTACAACAAGTTGGCTGTTGACGGTTGACAGTTGACCGATTACTGTTGACTATTAGCTGTTGACTAATTACTATTTATTCCCTGTTCCCTGTTCCCTGTTCCCTGTTCCCTCCTTAACATGAATTCAGTGGATTTAGCCTTTACCCCTGCTTTAGAACAAGCGCGATTAATTCGCACAAAAGTTTTATCTCCTTTAGAATTAGTTAATTTTTATTTAGATCGAATTCAACGGTTAAATCCGCAGTTGGGTTGTTATTTTACAGTTATGGCAGAAACCGCTATAGAACTCGCCAAAACCCAAACAGAACACCTCGCCCAAATTGCCGATATTAATGAATTACCGCCATTTTTTGGCGTTCCCATTTCGATTAAAGATTTAAACCCCGTTGCGGGAGTTGCCTGTACTTATGGTTCACGGGCGTTACTCGATAAAATAGCCACTTATGATGATGGAGTTGTCAGTCGTATTCGCCAAGCCGGATTTAATATATTAGGAAAAACCGCAACTTCTGAAGTCGGATCATTACCCTACACCGAACCCGATGGCTTTCCTCCCGCCCGTAACCCTTGGAATTTAGAGTATACCCCCGGAGGTTCCAGTGGGGGGGCTGCTGCTGCGGTGGCGGCGGGATTATCCCCCGTTGCTCATGGGTCAGATGGCGGAGGTTCCATTCGTGGCCCTGCCTTTTGTTGTGGTTTAGTCGGAATTAAACCCACGCGAGGGCGAGTGTCCCATGCTCCCGTCGGAGACTTTCAAAGTGGGATTTCCACCGATGGCCCACTGGCTCGTACCGTTGCCGATGCAGCGGCTTTATTAGATGTAATGTCAGGCTATATTTTAGGAGATCCCTATTGGTTGCCTGATCCCAATCCTTCGTTTTTGGCAGCAACACAACAACATCCCAAGTCTTTAAAAATTGCCGTAGCAACTTCTATTTTACCCGTTGGTCAAGCGTCTCCAGACTGTGAACAAGCGGTTCAAAATACTGTTAAACTTCTCGAAAAATTGGGTCATCAAATAGAACTCATTAACCCGGATTTTAGTTCAATTATTGAACCGTTTACTTTAGTTTGGAAATCGGGAGTCGCAGCCTCTGGAATTCCGTCAGAGTATTTAGGTTCGGTAAATCAATGGTTAAGGTCAACTCAAATAACGGCTGGACAATATTTGCAAGCGGTGTCTAAAATGCAGGTAGCCGGACGTGAAATTGTTGCCTCCTTAAGTCCCTTTGATGTTATTGTTTTACCCACCTATATGCACCCAGCAATTTCTGTGGGAGAATATGCTCAACTTTCTCCTGAAGAAACGTTACAGCGTATTATTGAATGGATTGCCCCTTGTCCAGCATTTAATGTTAGTGGTCAACCGGCGATCGCCATTCCCACAGGTTTCACGTCAGCAGGTTTACCCCTTGGGGTGCAATTAGTAGGAAAACCCGCAACGGAAGCCACTTTAATCGCCTTAGCTGCCCAATTGGAAGCCTTACAACCTTGGGAACACCATCGCCCCCCGATAGCAATGAGCTAATTCGATGTTAAACTTTTTGGATTGTTGAACCCAGACTTTTGATCATGCGTGAAATTCCGGTATCTGCTTTTTCTGTTTTTTCTAAACACCCGTGGAAAAAATTGTTCCTTTCCTTAAGTTTTTTAACGCCAACAATTGTTAGCAGTTTTTTCCTATTCCCGCTTTCGAGTCGTGCAGCAGAATCTGTTGTAATCAGACAAGGATTTATTTATGCTACGGTTTCGGTTAAAGACTTAAAAGAATTTGCAGAAACCGGAAAAGTTCCGTTAGGATTGTTGGGTTATTTTAGTTTCCTTACCCCCGAACAAAAGCAACAAGCCTTAGCAGCGTTAAATATTAAAATTAAAATTCAAGATGAAACGGTTGATGAAATTGTTAATAGTCAAGTGGGAACCCGAATTTTAACGGATATTGATACCATTATTTCTTCAGATCAATCCCAAGGGGGAACAGCCATTAAAGAAGCCATTCTGTCTTCTGCTAAATCTCCCCAAGGATTATCCGTTATTAATTTTTTAGAAAACTATCCCCTCTCTACTATTGAGATTAATGTTCCTAAAGCATTTGAGGTTTTAAAACGCTTAAATCAAGGATTTTGGCAAACCCAAAGATTACTTTTAGAAGTCTTACCTAAATTTCCAACTGGAGAAGTTAAACCTCCGCAAATTCCTTTTGATCCAACTCAAGCAGGGCCGGGAAAAGTTGAAATTACCCGAATAGAATTGCAGGATAAACAACGAAATCGTAATATACCCGTTTATATTTATTCATCTTCCGCAGCCACACCCGATAAACCCTTAATTCTTTATTCTCACGGTCGGGGTTCTGATTATCAAGAATTACGCTATTTAATGGAACATTTAGCTTCCTATGGCTACACCGTTATTGTTCCTGAACATCCCGGAAGTAATGCGACTTATGTTGATAAAAATTTGTTTTTATCTCCTACAGAAATTATAGAACGTCCCCAAGATTTGATTTTTACGTTGGATGAATTAGAAAAATTGAATACTAATGATCCCCGTTTTAAAGGTAAATTTAATACCAATAATACTTTAGTTTTTGGCTATTCTTTTGGAGGAGCAACGGCTTTAGCTTTAGCGGGAGGAGAATTCCAAATTGATGAACTCCGAAAAAATTGTAATCAAAGCTTTATTACTTTTAGTTTAGGAAAAGCCACTCAATGTTTAGCAGCAGAACTGCCGAAAGATCGCTATCGATTTAGTGATCCTCGGATTAAACGTGCGATCGCCTTTGCTCCAACGGCTTCTGTAATTTTTGGAAAAACAGGATTAAATAAAGTTCAAGTTCCTACTTTAATTTTAACACAATCTTCTGATAAAATCACTCCAGCTTTACCTGAACAAATTGCAATTTTTCCTCAAATTAAAACTGAAAAATTATTATTAGGGGTTTTAGGTGCGACCCATTTAAGTGTTCGAGATCCCAGAACCATTGCGGATCAAAGTTGGATTCCCATTACTCCAATTTCAGGTGGTGAAGTGATTGGTGATGCTTCAAAAGATGTCCGTAATTATGCTAAAACAATTGCTTTAGCAACAGCCGCCCAACTAACACCCGATGCTGAAAAATATAACGTATTTCTAACACCTGAATATTATCGATCTATTTCAACTCAAGCTTTTCCCGTGCGTTTAATTACAGATATTCCCCCAGAAACCCAAGTTTTCATTGAAGAGTTATTAAAAACTCAAGATTAATAGTATACTTTAGGGGTCAACTCTAATCAGCGAGGACACTGATAAAAGAACTGGGAGTTTCTTTTTAAGGATAGTGTTCCTTCTCTCAAATCTTCTTAATATACAAACTCCTCAAATTCGCTGATAGCAGTTGCATAAATAGAGTCATTGACAAAAACTCATCCAGGGAACCTACACTTGTGTTTATCTTTTTCTTTCTGTTCCCTGTTCCCTGTTCCCTGTTCCCTGCTATACAATAAATTCCCATAAATATCGTTATCTAAAAATTGCTTATGACTCCTAAAAAAATTCTAGGCTGGGGCGCTGTTGCCTTAGTAGTTCTATTTATTTCCTCTGGCGATACGTTTAAATTTTTGCCTAAACCCGCCAGAGAAGCGAGTAAAACCAGTCGTGAGTTTGTTGTTAGTTTATGGCCTAAATGGTTACGGCCTAAAGATACTAATGAACAACGAGAGAAAGAAATTGACAAAATTGAAAAAGGTCAGGGGGCAAAATAGAGTGCGGAGTGCGGAGTGCAGAGTGCAGAGTGCGGACAGAAAAGTCAGAAGTTAATGATGTCCTCTTTCTCCCCCTACTCCCCCTACTCCCCCTACTCCCCTACTCCCCTACTCCCCCTGCTTCCCCTGCTCCTCCTCCTTCCCCTGCTCCTCCTCCTTCCCCTTGTCCCCTTGTCCCCTTGTCCCCTTGTCCCCTTGTCCCCCTGTCCCCCTATCCCCCTACTTTAATCCTTCTTCATCCAGCTAAACATAGCGCGTAAGTCTTTGCCGACTTCTTCGATGGGATGTTCGGCTTCTTGACGACGCATGGCGGTAAAACCGGGTTTTCCAGCTTGATTTTCTAACACAAAGTCTCTAGCAAATTGACCCGACTGAATTTCGCTGAGGATTTTTCGCATTTCCGCGCGAGTTTCATCGGTAATAATTCGAGGGCCGCGAGTATAATCTCCATATTCAGCCGTGTTAGAAATGCTATCGCGCATTTTAGCTAAACCGCCTTCGACGACTAAATCCACGATTAATTTAACTTCGTGTAAACATTCAAAATAAGCCAATTCCGGCTGATAACCTGCTTCAACTAACGTTTCAAATCCAGCTTTAATTAAAGCACTTAAACCCCCACATAAAACCGCCTGTTCACCAAATAAGTCGGTTTCAGTTTCTTCGCGGAATGTGGTTTCTAAAATCCCACCCCGTGTGCTGCCAATGCCTCTAGCATAGGCCATTGCGCGGTCACGGGCTTGTCCAGACGCATTTTGATAGACGGCAAATAAAGCAGGAACCCCTTGGCCTTGTTCATAGGTGCGCCGCACTAAATGTCCAGGGCCTTTGGGAGCTATCATCACCACATCCACATTAGAGGGAGGAACCACTTGACCAAAGTGAATATTAAATCCATGGGCAAAGGCGAGGGTTTTGCCTTCGGTTAAATGGGGTTCAATTTCATTTTTATAAACGGTTTTTTGGACTTCATCAGGAAGCAAAATCATAATGAAGTCAGCAGCCTTAGCTGCATCTTCAACGCTATGCACGGTTAAACCGGCATCTTTGGCTTTGATGGCTGACTTACTGCCGGGATATAACCCGACAATCACATTCAGACCACTTTCTTTTAAATTCAGTGCATGGGCATGACCTTGGGAGCCATAACCAATAATGGCAATAGTTTTCCCTGCCAAAATATCTAAATTGGCATCTGCATCGTAGTACATCCGAGCCATCTGGCTTCTCCTTCGCCGTTTGTGGGGTAATTATCCAAAACTTTGATCATATCACAGGCTGGTATGATGTTACCGTTTATGTCGTCTCAGAGAAGGAATCCTTTAATCATGTTGGAGTATATTACCCTGCCCAATCAAGTTTTACCTCCCGTTGCTCCCTATTCCCATGCGGTGCGTGCTGGGGATTTTTTGTTTGTCACTGGACAACTCGCTGAAAATCCAGAAACTGGGGAAGTGATTAAGGGAACCATTGAACAACAAACTCAGCAAGTGATGGAAAACTTAAAATTAGTGCTAAATCATGCAAAAACCAGCTTAAATCGAGTTGTTATGGCTCGAATTTTTGTTACGGATTTTCGACATTATGAAACGGTTAATACCATCTATGCCTCTTATTTTGAAGCAGAACGTTTACCTTGTCGAACGACAGTTGGTGTCATGGGACTAGCCGGTTTAGGAGATGTTGAGATCGATTTAATTGTGTATTGTGGAGACTGATGGATGCCCGATCTCAAGAATTGTATCAGAGTATAAAATTATGTAAATATATATAGAGTGATCTCGAAAGTCTATCCTTCTCTCAACGGTTAAAACACCTGCTATAATGAGTTTACAGCCAAAGTCTGTGAGATTAAATTAAACATACTCCCATTAAGTCTTATTTCAGCTTTCTCTCTATTCATGGAGAAAGGGGATCAGATCATGAATACTAGAAGATAAGCCCTCTACCTAAGGGAAGAGATAAGCGATCTAGGACTCAATACTAGAGGTGAGGATATGAAACAACCTTCACAGTTAACTCGGCTGATTTGGGATTTTTATCGGGAAAATCAACAGGAGCTAGATCAACTTCAACTCCTGGCGAATTGTAGAGTATTTCGACGGTGGGGAGTTTTACATATCCAATGCTTGACCCAGGAAATGGGTGAAGCACTCACACAGGTTTACAGTTTAATTCGAGAACCCGTTTCTCAAATGCGACTAGCCCCAAAAATTAAAATATCCGTAAAAAACATAACAGTTGCTGTTTTTTATGTTAAATCTGATCGAATTATGGCTTAAACGACTCAGGATGTTGTTGTTTTTAACATCCTTACAGAAGTTTAAGATCAACCCGTTCCCTGCTATTTCCCGAAAAGAAATGCAGGGAACTTGCTGAAAAATACCCAGAAATTAACGGATTGTTAACTCAAATCCGAAAGGATGAATTCTCCCAATGCGGTTATTAATTCGTTAATCACAGTTGTATTTTATTTACCCTCAACTGCTGAAATTAAAGTTGATAACCGAATGTCAGGATATTAATTTTGAGAGAAATTACGGATTTCAACCCTAATGTTTGAAACACGGATGGGTTACTGTACATCTGAAACAAGATTAGTCGATCATCCTCACCTAAACAATAAAACTATGAAATCGTCCAAGACTCAGCGTAAAAAGCAAGTAAAACAAGCTCTCGAAAAAACGCCAACTCCTAAATATGTTGATCACTATATTACCCTGGCTAATCTGGCCTATTATTTACAATTGAACGAACAATATTAGAGAACCGGATCTTAAAGTCAAGAATTGTCTTGAAATCTGGAAAAACGGGGTTGGAAGAACTGACAAAGAGCAAGATCACCTTTACAATTGGGGGTCTACTATCAATCAATGCACTGAGTATGGTTAGCTTAACACCGAATCCGAGTTTTAGTGTCACAATTCGTCTGGAACTGCCCAACCGCGCTGGAATGTTAGCCAGTGTTGCCCAAGCAATCGCAACCGTTGGGGGAAATTTAGGCCAAATTGACTTAATTGAACAAACCCTACAAAAAACCATTCGGGAAATTAGTGTTGATGCTTCGAGTGGCGAACACGCAGAACAAATTGTCCAAGCGGTAAAAGCATTACCTGAGTTAAAAGTTTTAGCGGTTTATGACCGAACCTTTAATCTACATCGGGCGGGAAAAATTAGTATTCAGAGTAAAATTCCCCTCAAATCTCAATCGGATTTAGCAATGGCCTATACCCCCGGAGTGGGTCGAATTTGTAAAGCGATTGCTGAAGATCCCCAACAAGTTTACAGCCTCACGATTAAACAAAATACTGTTGCCATTGTTACCGATGGTAGTGCAGTTTTAGGGTTAGGAAATTTGGGGCCAGCCGGAGCTTTACCCGTTATGGAAGGGAAAGCGATGTTATTTAAAGAGTTTGCCGATATTGATGCCTTTCCCATCTGTTTAGACACTCAAGATACAGACAAAATTATCGAAACTGTTAAATATATTGCGCCTGTTTTTGGGGGGATTAATTTAGAAGATATTGCTGCACCTCGATGCTTTGAAATTGAAGCCAAATTACGGCAATCTTTAGATATTCCAATTTTCCATGATGATCAACATGGTACGGCAATTGTTAGTTTAGCCGCACTGATTAATTCCCTAAAATTAGTCAAAAAATCAATGGATGAGATTCACCTGGTTTTAAACGGAGCAGGTGCTGCGGGGATAGCAATGGCGCGCTTATTTAAAAAAGCTGGCGTTCGTTATATTACCTTGTGTGATTCTAAAGGGATTATTTCCCAGGATCGACCGGATATTAACGCTCAAAAACGGGAATTTGCTGTTGATTTATCAGGAACTTTAGCGGATGCGATGAAAGATGCGGATGTGTTTATGGGAGTAAGTGCCCCTGGAGTCGTAACCCCGGAAATGGTACGTTCAATGGCAAAAGATCCGATTGTTTTTGCCATGGCTAATCCTATTCCTGAAATTCAACCCGAATTAATTACTGATGATGTGGCGGTGATGGCAACAGGACGGAGTGATTATCCTAATCAAATTAATAATGTTTTAGCATTTCCAGGAATTTTCCGGGGAGCTTTAGATTGTGGGGCAAAAAGTTTAACGATTTCTATGTATTTAGAAGCGGCATCAGCGATCGCTTCTTTAGTGTCTCCTAGTGATTTAGATCGCGAACATATTGTTCCTTCCGTCTTTGATAAACGGGTAGCTACTGTTGTTGCTGGGGCTGTTGCTCATACCGCTCGTCAAGAAGGGTTAGCCCGCCATTAACTCTAGGTTTACTTCTATTTGCGATAGCAACCTGGTCTGACATCTTCCCCAATCCTTCTCCTGTAAGGAGAGGGGAAAAAGATGGGTTTTTACTTTATAGCAATTTGTTATTAATTTCAACTCAACAACTCTTGAAAACAAGGATCAGAACGAATCGCCTCAAAATCCGAAGTGAAACCCAAATCTTAATTGTAAATAAGCTGATCAAAAAACAGCTAGTTTACCTGAACTTGAATTTAATGCTTTCAAAATCGAGTAGGATAGATGTGGAACGGACAGCAACACATAATGTTGTAGGGTATAGCTGGGGTGTGTCCAAAGCTAAGTCTTAACTTTGATCAACTGATAGTGGATTCAGCTTACCTGCGCTTGATTGTTGTCCACACCATTTCAACTCTCTACAATTTTTGAGCAAGTGCAAGCATGAGAATCTTAGTCACAGGTGGCGCGGGTTTTATTGGTTCACATTTGATTGATCGCTTAATGGAACAAGGCCATGAAGTGATTTGCCTGGATAACTTCTTCACGGGGACAAAACGAAATATCCTCAAGTGGATGGATAATCCCTATTTTGAACTAATCCGTCATGATATTACTGAACCCATTCGCTTAGAAGCCGATCAAATTTACCATTTAGCTTGTCCCGCCTCTCCGGTTCACTACCAATACAACCCGGTTAAAACCATCAAAACAAATGTATTGGGAACCCTCAATATGTTGGGGTTAGCCAAACGCATCAAAGCCAGATTTTTTTTAGCCTCTACCTCAGAAGTTTATGGTGATCCTGATGTTCATCCCCAAACGGAAGACTATCGGGGAAACGTTAACTGTATTGGGATTCGATCCTGTTACGACGAAGGAAAGCGGGTTGCAGAAACCTTAGCCTTTGATTATCATCGTCAAAACGGGGTCGATATTCGCGTGGTGCGGATTTTCAATACCTATGGCCCGCGAATGTTAGAAAATGATGGCCGGGTGGTGAGTAATTTTATCGTTCAAGCTCTGCGAGGCGTTCCCTTAACGATTTATGGTGATGGCTTGCAAACGCGAAGTTTCTGTTATGTGTCAGACTTAGTAGAGGGATTCATCCGTTTGATGAATAGTGATTATATTGGCCCGGTCAATATCGGAAATCCTGGGGAATATACGATTTTGGAATTAGCCCAAAAAATTCAGAATATGATTAACCCTGACGCTGAAATTCAATTTAAACCTCTCCCGGAAGATGATCCAAAACAGCGACAACCTGATATTACTCGTGCTAAAACGTATTTGAATTGGGAACCGACAATCCCCCTGGATCAAGGATTAAAATTGACAGTGGACGATTTTCGGGAACGCATCTACCCATCTTAAGGATAGAAGATAGGGGAGTAGGGGGAGAAAAGGAGCAGGAGAAGAAGGGGAGAAGGGGAGAAGGAGGGACATCATTAACTTCTGACTTCGCACTCCGCACTCCACACTCCACACTCCGCACTATGCACCCCACAACCTACGCCTCCTCTTCCTTCTGGTTTCTTCTGGTTAGCATATTGTCAAAAAATTGAGGATAGATTTATGCGAGTTTGTGTCATTGGAACGGGATATGTGGGTTTAGTAACGGGAGTTTGTTTAGCGCAGATCGGGCATGATGTGATTTGTATTGATAATAACGAAGAAAAAGTTAAATTAATGAAGTCGGGACAATCCCCGATTTATGAACCGGGATTACCCGAATTGATGAAATCCTGTATGGAATCAGGACGTCTGGATTTTTCTTCGGATTTAAGTGCAGGTGTTGAACACGGTGAAGTGTTATTTATTGCTGTGGGAACTCCGCCATTACCCACGGGTGAAAGTGATACCCGTTATGTCGAAGCTGTGGCGCGAGGCATTGGTGCTAACCTAACGAAAGGTTATAAAGTGATTGTGAATAAATCCACTGTACCTATCGGTTCTGGTGACTGGGTGCGAATGATTGTTTTAGATGGTGCAGGAGAACGACAAAAGGAAAAAGGGTTAGCGGGAACCCCCATTGAAGCCGAATTTGATGTCGTGAGTAACCCGGAATTTTTGCGGGAAGGTTCGGCTGTTTATGACACCTTTAATCCAGATCGGATTGTGTTAGGAAGTAATAGCAAAAAAGCACTGGAAGTGATGCAAGAATTATATCAACCTTTAGTGGTGCGGAAATATTCTGATCATCCTTCCTTACCTCCGGTTCCGATTGTGTTAACCGATCTCAGTTCCGCAGAAATGATTAAATATGCGGCAAATTCATTTTTAGCAACTAAAATTAGCTTTATTAACGAAATTGCTAATATTTGCGATCGCGTCGGGGCAGATGTTAAACAAGTCGCCGAAGGAATTGGCTTAGATTCCAGGATTGGCAATAAGTTTTTGCAAGCTGGAATTGGTTGGGGAGGTTCCTGCTTCCCGAAAGATGTTTCTGCCTTAATTCATACCGCCGATGACTACAATTATGAAGCTCAATTGTTAAAAGCTGCGGTGGAAGTGAATAACCGTCAACGTACCATTGCCATTGACAAATTACAACAAGTCCTGAAAATTCTCAAAGGCAAAACCGTCGGATTATTAGGGTTAACTTTTAAACCGGATACGGATGATTTACGCGATGCTCCAGCTTTAAATATTATCCAAGAGTTGAACCGTTTAGGAGCAAAAGTTAAAGCTTATGATCCGATTATTTCCCAAAGTGGAATGCGTCATGGCTTAACGGGAGTAATTGTTGAAACCGATCCTGAACTGTTAGCCGATGGCTGTGATGCGTTGGTTTTAATCACAGACTGGACACAATTCCACACCCTCGACTATGCAAAAATGGCGAAAAAAATGCACTCAGCATTTATGATCGACGGACGGAATTTCTTAGATCGCAAACAATTAGAAGCCGCCGGGTTCCAATATGTTGGTATTGGGCATTAATCTGTAGGTTAATGTAACATTAGGGTGGGCATGGCTCACCCTATTTATTATTTATAACAATACTTCGGATTCGGACTGCGTAAGCGAAGTTGGTAATTTTGGAGTCCGAAATCCTTATTTTACCGTTACCCCTTAAAAGTGTTCCAAGTATTGACTATCAGCAATTTAGTAGCGATTGGAAAGCTAGATTTACTACAAAAAATATATGGTAAAATGATTATTCGTAAAGCTGTTTATAAGGAAATAATTAATGGTGGTTATTTTGTACGAGGTTCAACAGAAATAAAAAACTTACTCACTTCTAATGTCAGTTCTCTAGTGAATAATCATTTACAGTAAAGTTTTGTATGATCTTGACCAAAAATAATGTATTCGACGTAGAAACCGGCTTATTTGGATTAGAAAGAGGACGCTCTAATCGAGATTTCTCAAAAGAGGGAAGTTGGGGGAAGAATAAGTTTAATAATGCTTTTCCCGTATCTTTATCTTGCTACATGGCTAGGAGAGGTTTGAAGCTAGTGTATCTCAAATTAGATACAAATACTCAGATTAAACATGAAAAAATAGATGTTTCTTCTATTTTCGGGTTAGATCCATTTGCATCAGAGCTTTTCTTTTCCTTTGAAACAGACTTTACACCCTACAGAACAATTGTTACGGGTAAATTTCCAAGAACTGATCTAGTCACACTTAACAAAAGTACAAAAAGTGCCTGTTGGCAAAGCTTGGAAGTCAAGCTCACTGCATTACCTGATAATTCAACTTATAAGTTGCCCGAGACTCAGTACGGTTGTGAAATTGTTGTTAGACCTACTACCATTATTTATCTGGCACTAGGAATTGCATACAAGTTAAAAGACTCACCAGAATTATTACTTGACTATTTAGATCCTACTTCTATTCGTAGATTGTCCACTTGGTGGGATGTGGACAATGTTATAAGTTATATTTTAGACCTGGCAAACGATTTAGACCGGATTTTAATATCAGTATTAGATTTACAAGAGCCATTTGTTTTACAACCTGTTTGGAAAACAATTGGAAGAACAGCAAAATTACACGAAAACTGTTTAGATATCTTTGTATGGAGCGATTTTGCGTTCACAAGACTTTTTTTTAATGCAGCAAGGGAGGCTTTGGGTAAAAAGCAAGAAATAGATCGATATGGAAGATCTATTATTTGGTTATCAAGAATGCTTCTTGATTTTGCCTTAGAAGGTAGAATTCCTCATGCAGACATTATAAAAACACTTGCCTATAACGCTCAAACAGACAAGGCATTTGCTCTAAATGGTGCTAACACGAATCGATATATGGCTTGTACAGAATTGACAAGTCCTAGAATAAAAAAAGATGAAATTAAAAATATTGTTCTTGGTGGCGGACAAAACTTTCTGAGTCCTGAAAGACGATTTGATGCTGCTCTTCTAAGCAATCCAGAATTATTTAATTAGATAAGTCAATTCTTCATAAAAATAATGGAAAATAAACCAATCAATCTTAAAGTTATAGATCTTTTTTCAGGTTGTGGTGGGTTATCACTCGGAATTCAAAATGCTGGTTTTGATGTAGTTGCTGGTTTTGACAATTGGAAGTTAGCAGTGAACACTTATCAAAAAAACTTTAAACACCCAGTATTTTTAGCAGATCTAGGCAATCTCCAAGGAGCATTTGATATTGTTAAAGGATTTAAACCTGACATTATAGCTGGAGGGCCACCATGTCAAGATTTTTCTAGTGCCGGAAAAAGAGATGAAAGTTTAGGTAGAGGAGATTTAACGATTTCTTTTGCTGAAATTGTTGCTGTTATCAAGCCTCAATTTTTTATTATGGAAAATGTAGACAGATTTGTAAAAAGCACAAAATATAAAGAAGCAAAGCAACTTTTTAAATCGGCTCACTACGGCCTTAGTGAAAAAATATTAGATGCCAGTTTATGCGGTGTGCCACAAAGTAGAAAAAGATTTTTCTGGATCGGAGAGCTTGGTGGAGAAGATAAAAAAATAGAGCCTTATTTAGACAATAATCTGGCTAATGAACCTCTGACTATTCGGCAATATTTTAATACTATAGGCAAGACTTTAGATGTTGACCATTACTATAGACATCCAAGAAGTTACAAAAGACGGGGTGTGTTTAGTATTGATGAACCTAGCCCAACAGTTAGAGGAGTTAATAGACCGATTCCAAAAACATATAAAGCTCATTCTGGGGATTCAGCATTAGTATCATCAAATGTTCGTCCTTTAACGACGATTGAAAGAAGTTATCTACAAACTTTCCCAGAGAATTTTGTATTTGAAGGTTCTAAAACTGATCTTGAACAATTAATCGGAAATGCTGTACCTGTAAAGCTTGCTGAGTATGTAGCTCGTTGTCTTGCGGAGTATATTGCTAATATGAAATCGTGAAATTGATACTATTACAGATAATCTACTAAACCCCACGTAAAGACGCGCCTATTTATGCCGTCAGGCTATTGGCGCGTCTCTACAGGGGACTAATGCGCTAATCCACCGCTTCATTAATCGGGAATCGATCAATTAAATGGCGGGCACGAATGGCATTTTGTTTTAGTGACTCGCTTAAATGAGGAACATGAGGGATTTGTGAAAGAAAATCTAACGTGCGCCGGAACATTCGCACAATGTCCCCCTCATCTAAACTGGTATTAGCGACTAACTCTAACCAATCGGTTTCTAAAGCCCATTGTTCAATTAAACCCGTTAAATCCCGTTCTAGCCAAATCGGTAACGCCACACGATAGCGTCGCTGCTGCTTAAATAACTCCTGACGAATACCCCGCAACCGTCCGAGAGCATTTTCCACATCATCAGATAAGTGATAGCGAGTCCAACTATCGGGACGATAAACCTCCGTAACTAACGCCGCACAAGCCGCCGCTAAATGATGGGGGTCAAGATCATCAAAAATCCCTGATTTTAAGGCTAACCCTAACCACAATTCATTATCACCGCGTAAGGCAGCCGTTGCTTGACCTAAATCCGTTGGTTTTAATTCATCTAAGGCTTCACAATATTGCAAAATCGAAATTAAAGCTAAAAATTCTTGCCAATGACGGGCTAAATCTTCTTCTAATTCCGTGCGTCGTTCTTGAATAATTTCATCCAATTCCGCCCACCGTTGCCACCGTTTTAACAGTTTATTGGGTTTACCCCATTCATGAATCGGATGGGCATCTAATTCTAACTCTAATCGTTCCACTTGTTCTTGTTGGGTAATCACTTCTGGCGGAGGTTCAGGTAACATTAAATTGGGAATTTGTTGCACAATCGCCACCGTTAACTCATCCCCTTTGCGACATTGCCCTAATTTAAACGGAATATTAGGAATATCGACATAATCCACATTTAACCGTTGAGACTGGGGTTGTAAAATCACGATATCCGCCGAACTCACCACATACCAACGATTATCCCGTCCTAAACACAGGAAATAGGGGGCTTGTCCCGAACTGGGGGTTTTTGCGACTAATACCGCCGGAATGGGGTCAGCCTCAAAACTCCGGGCGGTGGGGACGTGTTTTCCGCGTAACCCGACAATCGTTCCTAATGACGTTGAGTCCATCGCTAAAGCCATCTGGTGCATTCGACTGTCTTCGGCTTGGCGCTGTAATAACTTTAATAAACGGCGTTCCTCTCGCAAACGTTCATAAATTTTTTCAAAACTGGCTAAGGTTTCCTCCAAAATTGCCATATTTTGTTCGCCTCGAAAGCCAAATTGGGCTTCAATTAACGCTAATTCCGCTTGCATAATTTCGATTTCTCGTTGGGCGGGAATTAAATTAATCGTTGATAAATATTGTCCGAAACTCCGTTCAATTAATTCTTTCGCTTCTTCTAAAGTATGGCGTTGTAATAAATTCAAAACCATGCCATAACTAGGCGTAAATTGACTCACTAACGGGTCAGGTTTAGACGTTGCTAAATAAGCGGCTTCTTTTGCCCCTTCAAAAGGGGTTTGTACCGTGACAACATACCCTTCAATATCCATACCCCGTCGTCCAGCCCGTCCCGACATTTGCAAGAATTCCGAGGGTTTTAATAAGCGATGACCATCATCGGTTCGTTTCGATAAACTCGAAATCACCGTTGTTCTAGCGGGCATATTAATGCCAGCAGCCAGGGTTTCTGTGGCAAACACTACTTTAATTAATCCTTGTTGAAATAACTCCTCAACTAACCCTTTCCAAGTGGGTAATAATCCCGCATGGTGGGCGGCAATACCTCGATATAATACTTCTAATTGGTCGGGACGAATGCCTTCTGGACTAGCAGCAACAAAGGCATCAATGTGTTTTTTTAACAGGGCAGCTTCGGCTTCTGTAACTAAGGATAAATGACGCACTTCTGCTACAGAGCGATCGCATCCTTTGCGACTAAAGATAAAATAAATAGCAGGTAACATATCCCGTTCTTGCAGATGGGAAATAACCGCCGTTAAATTGGGAACATCATTGCGATTTCTACCCCGTTGAGGAGGGCCTTTACGTTCTTTGAGGCGGGGATTAATTTTTTTTAAAGAATTATCTAATAACGGAAATAGCCCTTTGGTATTGCAAAAATGATATTGCAACGGTACAGGTCGAAAGTCAGAATAAATTAACTCCGTTGGGCCATGAACCCTAGAAATCCAGTCTGTTAATTGTTCACTATTAGCGACGGTTGCAGATAAAGCCACTAATTGAATTTCACGGGGACAATAAATAATTGACTCTTCCCAAACCGTCCCCCGTTGGCGATCATTCATATAATGGCATTCATCTAAAACCACCGCCTCCACTGCTTCCATAGAGGTTCCCACCTCGCCAATCGGTGTACCATAAAGCATATTGCGGAAGATCTCTGTTGTCATCACCACCACCGCCGCATCCCGGTTAACGGAAATATCCCCCGTCAGTAACCCCACATTTTCTGGCCCTAGTAGATCTTTAAAGTCCCTATACTTCTGATTAGATAAAGCTTTTAGGGGTGTTGTGTAGAAGACCCGCCTATTACCCGCTAACGCCCGATGGATAGCATATTCCCCCACTAACGTTTTTCCCGACCCCGTTGGTGCACAGACGACAACGGATTTTCCTTCATTCAACGCAGCAATGGCGTTGTACTGAAAGTCATCCAGGGGAAACGGAAACAGCTTGTTGAGATCCAGTTGGGGATCGTTTTGGGTAGAGTAGGACACAAGAATCTAAATAAAGGCTAATCTTATTGTGCCTAAATTTTAGCTTGAATTGCAGGGGAGTTGAAGAAAACTCGATCAAAACAGAAATTTTGAGATAAAATTCCTCCATCTGTGAATCCTGATAGGCGGTTTCCTCTACTTCAGCCCTGGCTTTTCTGTCCCCTTACCTGTGAAGTTTTCAGCACAATAAATAGGAATTAGGTGTTTTTTTCTTTCTTTTGCCTATTCCTTATTCCCTTCTTGATTTATATTCTATTTTGATAATCAGCTTTATTTTGCCTAGTCCTATGATTCCTAATATTTTAACAATTCCTTTAATCCAACTTGCATCTGGCGATCGCTTATTTCTTCAAGTCTATCAATTCAAAGGTGCTAAACCGGGAAAAAAAGCTTATTTACAGTCTAACTTACACGGAGCGGAAATTAGCGGAAATGCTGTTATTCATGATTTGATTGAATTTTTAACTCGTTTAGATCTTGAGCAATTAATAGGAGAAATTTGGTTAGTTCCCGTGTGTAATCCTTTGAGTGTGAATCAGCGATCGCATCACTTTTCCTCCGGTCGATATAATCCTTATGATGGTAAAGATTGGAATCGAATTTTCTGGGATTATGAAAAAACCGGAGAAAATATTGCCCAATTTGCCCAAGACTACCAAACCTTAGAACCTCACGAAATCCAATCTAAATATCGGCAAAACATTTTAAATCAATTTCAGCAACTCTCGGAAAATCTAAAAAGTTCGTTAGGCGTTCCCTACCATAAATATTACCGTTATCAACTCCAAAGTTTATCTCTTAATGCGGATTACTTAATCGATTTACACAGTGGAACCAATTACGGATTAGACTATTTATATTGTTTTCATAGTCGAGAAGAAAGTGCTAAAGCCTTCCTCTTAGATTATGGCATCTTAATGAATGATTATGATGGCGATGCCTTTGATGAAGCTTTTATGAAACCTTGGTTAGCTTTAGAACGAGAATTAAAGAAATTAGGGAAAAATATTCAATTTGAGATTGAAGCTTGGACATTAGAACTTGGTTCTGGATTAACCATGAATCCTGAATCTGTGGAAAAAGGAGTTAGAGGAATTAAAAATTATCTCGCTATGAAAGAACTTTTATTAATCGAAAATTTTCCTTTAACCTCTACTCCAAATCACACGATAAATCTCAGCCCCAAAAATCAACTTCAATATTATTATTCAAGAACTGGAGGTATGATTAAATTTTATATCAAATTAGGAGAAACTATTCGTAAAAACCAGAAACTCTATGAAATTTTAATCTTTAATAAAACTAGAGAATTACCCCAAATTCAAGAAGTTTTTGCCGAGTCTGATGGACTAATTTTTGATCTCGCTAGAAATCATTCTGTTAATCAAGGGGAGTATATTTTAGGGGTGATGCCACGATAAATCCAGTTTTTTTGATAAACTAATCCCAGTCAAATCACTCAATACCCCATTAACATTGTGTTGGACGAATCAGCTAAAAAAACAATTCTGCGGAAAATTCCCCACGCCCTCTATATTTGTGGGGTGAAAGACGGGGATGATGTCAATGGTTTTACCGCCAGTTGGGTGACACAAGGCTCCTTTGAACCGCCTTTAGTGGTCAACTGCGTTAAGAACGATTCTAAATCCCACGCCATGATTAAGGCCAGTGGTGTCTTTTCCCTCAGCTTTTTGGCTGAAGGTCAAAAAGACATCGCCCAGAAATTCTTTAAACCCCAACATCGAGTCGGAAATAAATTCGAGGACATCGAATTTTACATCGGAGAAACGGGTTGTCCCATTATTTCCGAAGCCTTGGGTTACGTTGAATGTCAAGTTGTCGGTGCGGTTGAACACGGCGACCATACCGTCTTCGTGGGAGAAGTCATCGCCGCAGGCGTTCATAAAGAAGCCGAAATTCTCAACCTCGCCAGTACAGGCTGGAATTACGGAGGGTAGAAGGGGACGGGGGGACAAGGGGACAGGGGGACGGGGGGACAGGGGGAGAAATGATTAACTGTTGGCTTCTTGCTGACAGCCGATAACCCTGTTGCTCCTGAGTTCCTGCTGGGTGAACCCCGAAAGTGCTAATATCAGCAATCAGCTTGTGCGATCAATACCGATGGATATAGAAGAGTTAGCAGCACCGTTAGAAACCTTTGGACGACAAAGCCAATTTCAACAAATCACTCAGGCGTTAGCTGGTGAACGTGATTTGTTAATTGCTGGGGTTCCGGGTAGTGGACGCCGAACCCTCGTTCGACGGGCGGCGGTGGAAGTGGGGGCGAAAATTATTGAAGTGGACTGTATTCGGGCTACCGATGGCCATCGGTTGACCCAACTGTTATGCGAGGGGATTTCTCAGGCGGTTAAAAGTCGAACAGCAACTCAGTTTTTGCAACAGTGGACAGCAACAGAAGCCGATCAATTTTTGGTATGGCAGGGAAATACGGCAAAAAGTTTGCGGTTAATTGCTCAACCGGAAGAGATTTGGCAAGCGTATCAATTATTAATTCATTTGCCTCAACAGTTAGCAGAATTTGTGCAGCGACAAGTGGTGTTAATTTTGCATAGTTTTCCTCATATTCGGTCTTGGGATAGACAGGGAGATTGGGAAAAATTATTGCGTCAAGAAATTCAACAGCAAAGTTCTGTTAGTTATGTTTTAGTGGCAACTTTAGCAGAAACGACAAATCAAGAGGACTTTCATAAAAATTTAGATATTGTACAATTAACCCCCTTATCGGATGATGTAGTCGCAGCTTGGGCGCATGGAGTTTTGCATCGAGAACATTTAACCTTTGATCCGCGATCGCACGCCTTAAAACGCTTTTTAGAAGCTGTTCAAGGACATATTGGAGATGCCTCGGCGTTAGTTCGTCGGTTGTGTAAAGTCAAAACAACTAATGGGTTAATTGGAGATAGGGAAATTGAAGAAACCTTACAGGAATTATTAGCGGATTTTTCAACGGTATTTGAATCGTTGTTAGTATTACTTCCCTCTTCCCAAGCGCAATTATTAGAGTCTTTAGCCTTAGATCCAACGGATAAACCCCAAAGTCGAGAATATATTACCAAACATCATTTATCCAGAGGCGGAAGTTTACAAGGTGCGATCGCAGGTTTACAACATAAAGGCTTGATTTATGGTTCAGAATTAGGCTATAAATTAGCGTTACCCTTATTTGGATTATGGATCAAACAACGGTTAAGTTAAATCAAAATTTAAAATTCAGCTTAATTTAATTGCTGAGGGCGAGAAAATATCGCCCCTATAAAATCAATCAATAGTTTATAAAAAAATGAAAAAAACAGGTTTATTTCTATTATTGTTTTTATTAACAGGCTGTGAAGTTCTATCGGAACATTGGAAACAACTTTCCACTCAAATTCGTCAAGGACATTATTTAGGATATCAATTTCCCGCCAAAGCAGGTCAACAGTTAAATTATCGCACAGAAGATAATTTATGTATTTGGCTTTATGCGCCAGATCGACAACAGATTAAAAGCAAAGATTTACCCCAAACGGGTCAATATACACTGGTTTTAACTGCCTTAAAAGGAGCAACAACCTTTGATCTTAAAATGAACTTAAGTTCTCGTGGAGTAACGGGAACCCAACCCTTACAACCTTTACCACCTTTTGCGAATACTTCCACTGCTTCCACTTCTTCCCCTACACCAACCCCTTCTATTTCCCCTCAACCGAATATCCCCAATGAACGGGTAACATTTGACCCTGGGACAACGGGAACAACCCTAACAAGCGCAATTAAACCCGCAGAAAAACGACAATATAAATTAGAATGTGCAGAGGGACAAAAAATGTCTCTGGAAGTTCAACAAGGAACCGTCGATATTAATATTTTAGATCCGAATGGTCAAACGATTGGTACGATTAAAGATAGCAAAAAGTGGCAAGGAGAATTACCGAAAAGCGGTGATTATGTAATCGAAGTTTCTGCCTCAAAAGCAGCAGATTTTAAACTCAATGTTGATGTTTCTCCTTTATAGTTGAGTTTTTTACTCGAATTTAACTACTCATTAATCTAGGCAAGAAAATTTAACGATTTTGAGTTAGGGTTTGGATTTGATTAGTATTATATTCGATTTTTGGGTAATATGAAATCCCGTTATGAACGCTACAGATGATCCCCCCCAACCCCCCTTAAAAAGTGGGGAGATGTTTAGCATACATTTAAGGATTTCATATAAATAGGAATAAAAAATGGTATAAACTTTTATAAAATTTTCGTATCTAATCTATTCCGAATAAAACTTGACTTTTATATACTCCTCAACTGTGCGATCGCCTCTTGATAATTTCCTAATCAAAAAGCGATCGCACTTTAACTTCCTCAATAAACTCTAAACTCTCAAACAATTAACTTAGAATTGTTTCCGTTCCCGTCCCTTAGCATCAGCCGTTAACAGGGCAGCCAGAACACTTTCAGGGTTAATTTCACAAGGTTCATTATAAATCGTTTCACCCGTACCACAAGCGCGTTCTGCGGCTAGTAATAAGCGTTCACGACTGACTCCTTCAAGTCCAATATCGGCTAACGTTGTCGGGAGTCCGATAGATTCACAGAAACCAAACACCCGATCAATAACTTCGCTGGGGCGATCGGTTAAAATTAACATTGCTAGAACCCCAAAAGCCACTTTTTCACCATGCCAGAATTTCTGGGTTTCTTCCAAAACCGTAAACCCATTATGAATCGCATGGGCCGCCGCTAATCCACCACTTTCAAAACCCAACCCACTGAGTAGGGTATTGGCTTCAATAATTCGTTCTAAGGCGGGAGTTACCACCTGTTGTTCACAGGCAATTTTCCCATAAACACCGTATTCAAGCAAGGTTTCGTAGCACAAATGAGCCAAACTAAAGGCAGTCATTGGCCCCATGCGCCCGGTCATATTTTTAGCTCGTTTAATCTGACAATCTTCGGCTTCAAACCAGGTCGCCAACGCATCCCCCATTCCAGCAACGAGGAAGCGAACTGGAGCTTGGGCAATCAGATTAGTATCGACTAAAACCAGATCGGGGTTACGCGGTAAGACGAGATAACGTTCCCAGACCCCTTCCGGGGTATAAATCACTGATAGGGCACTACAGGGGGCGTCGGTAGAAGCAATAGTGGGAACAATTGCAACCGGAACTTTGAGGTTATAGGCGGTCGCTTTAGCGGTGTCGATGGTTTTTCCGCCTCCAATTCCTACAATTAAATCGACGTTTTGAGCCGCGCCTAAACTAACCAAGCGTTCAATTTCGAGATCACAACATTCACCGCCAAAGCGTTCGAGATAAATCTCTATTTTTCCTTGGGTAAATTCCTCAACCAGGGGTTGCAATTTAGGAAAAATAACGGGCCCCATAATTACTAAGGCTTTTTGACCTAAATGGCTTAATTCTTCACCCAAAAACCGAATGGCATGATTTCCTTGAACATATCGGGCTGGGAAGATCGCTGTCGTAATCACAAGTTCCTCCTTGTTCAGCATGAACATCAGACTTCATTCCAGAAGTCAGGAACAATCAAAAATAACCCAACACATAGGCACAGAAATCTATTCAGGAAGATTCATTAACTTTTTCCTGATTATTTGTGTCCTATATCGTTTTTTAAGCCGTCTATTGATCCTGAAACGCTTGAACCGAGAACCAAGACCCGAAAAATTTATGATTAAACGGAGAAGCCAATCTTTAGCGATTGAACTAGCTGAAACATCTTTTGATAAATTAATCTTGGTTCCTAGGCTATATTCTAAACGATTTTTTGGAAATTGTCAATGATTTGTTCATACTCCCTCTTTGATGACTAAATCCTCTGCCAACAAATAGGACTTCAAATCCTCAAAAGTTCCTTTCATCGCTGTTCCCGCCTCCACAGCCTTAAAAACTTCTTAAACATTAGCTGCCATTTCAGACCGACGATTCTCTATTCTCCGCTTACGGATTAACTCAAATAAACGTTCCTGATCCTCAACCGTCAAAGCCTCAATAGAGTCTATTATTTCTTGAAAAGTCATCATCAAACCTCCTAAATTTATTTAAACAATTTACCCTAAAGATTAAAACCAACCTTAGCTAATTGTAACCTAATTTCTTTGTGTTTATATTGGGCTACGTCCATATTTTTTCACAACTGATCCAGTGATCGCGTCGAATATTAGATTAAACTCGCTGTATTAAGTGTACTAACTCTTTAAACTGACTCCATTTCGGCGAATATCTCCTGCACCCAATAACTGTCCATCCGATGTTTTAACTAAAGTATTCACTCCGCCAAAAAACATATTTTTTTCCGGCCATAATCTGATCACATCCTGGGGAGATAAATCCAAAGTATTAACAGATTCAGGATCAAACCCCGGTTCAATATCAAAGCGATGATTTTCCCAATGGACACGGGGACTATTAACGGCATCTTCAACGGACATTTTAAAATCTATTAAATTTAATAAAACTTGTAAAATTGCAGTTCTAATTCGATTTGAACCGCCCGAACCTAGAACAATTTCCGGTTTATGTTCCTGATTTAAGACTAAGGTAGGAGACATCATCGAAGAAATTCTAACATTTTCCGGCCATTGATGAAATCCTTGGGGATTTAAGTCTTCTTCCCCTAACATATTATTGACCATAATTCCCGTTCCAGGGATAATATATCCTGAACCTTCTCCATTAGATGTTGTTACAGTAGCTGCATTTCCTTCTTGATCCAAAACACTAATATGGGTGGTACTTCCCCATTTATTCACCGCATCAATAAACGGTTGTTGATAGCTAGAAAAACTAGAGACAAAATTTTCAGCAATATTGTCTTGATGTAAGTAATCATCTAACCTTTCTTTGCGAGCGACATTAGTGAACTGCATTACTGTTTTTAAGAGATGTAAATGTTGTGAACTGCCAAACTGAAGGTTAGTTAAATCAAGAGACAATAAAAGTTGTAAAGCAAAAGCAATTAAGGTTCCTCCAGAACTGGGAGGCGGATTTGTTAATATAGTTTTTCCGCGATAGTTAGTTTTTAAAGGATTTCGTTCAATGACGGTATAGTTTTTGAGATCTTCTAAGGTTAAATGTCCCCCTTTTTCTTGACAATCTTGAACTAGCGTTTGAGCAATTTCACCTTCATAAAATTCTCGCTTTTCTCCAGAAACTAAAGCTTCTAAAGTCTGAGCAAAATTAGTCATGATTAAGCGATCGCCTAACTTTAAAATATCACCATTAGGAGCATAAATTTCTCGCCCTTCTGTCGTTGTTAACAAAATCGGTTGCAATAAATTAGAAAACGTATAAGCTTGAAAAGAGTTAACTTCAACCCCTTGTCTAGCTAAAATAATCGCAGGTTCAGCCACAACAGAAAGCGGTAAACGTCCCAAGGTTTCTTGAACGCGCATCACCCCCGCCCAAACTCCAGGAACTGCCATAGACCCTAAACCAATATGAAAGTCTTGAATTGTTGTCCCAAAATTAACGCCCACCGGATAAAAATCTAGGTTTGATGTCGGGCGTTTATAGTGGGGAGTTTGGGTAAAAAAATCAAATAAAATGTTTTGATTTGTGTTAGTATGAGCTAATAAAAATCCCCCACCCGCAAGGGACGTTAAACCCGGTTCCGTCACACAAGCTGCTAACATACAAGCTACAGCAGCATCAAAGGCATTTCCCCCAGCGCGAAAGATTGCCAAACCTGCTTGAACGGTTTCTGAATGTCCCGCCGCAATCACCCCGTTTGTTTTCTTCATTTTTAAAGGTCTGAGTTGAGCCAATTTCTCAACATTTCAGGATACAATGGATTGATAACCTAAAAAATATTAGGTCATCCCATTGCAGTGTTTGGGTATCAAGTTTTTGTTTGTGCAAGTCAAACCCTCAGTTTTATAGAAGTTGAACTTGTGATTGGTGTTCAAATTCTTCACTGAAGCATTTTTAAGTTTTGGATGAGGAACTTCTTAGGCATAAAATAATTCAAGACAACTAAGCACTTTCACGGTTCCCTTTGGTATCAGAAGATCTCGATATGATGGATTTCTTGCGTTCCTTGCGATTTATGCGTCCGCACCGATTACTCGCTCAGAGCCTAATGCTGGGGCTGTTCTCCAGTGGTGCTATTGTATTGGGGATTGTCCCCGATGTATCAAGCTCAACGGCTTCTCGGTTCAATACCGTTGTTCAGGCGCAACAATCCCCAGAATTTAGCGAAACAGAAATTCGCAACTATGCTCGTGCTGTTTTAGGGATTGAACCCAGACGTCAAACCGCTTATAACGAAATTCAAGGGATTGTTGGAGCCGGAAAATCTATCCCCCCTGTCGTTTGTAATGAAACTCAAACCATTAATCGGCTGGATAAAGCAGTTCGAGATATTGCGGTGAATTACTGTACTCAAGCTAAGTCGATTATCGAAACCAACGAGTTAACTATTGGTCGGTTTAACGAAATTACCCAACGTCAGCAAGCTGACCCGGCTTTGCAAAAACGCATTCAATCGGAACTCCAGAACCTACAAAACTCTTCTGGAACTTAAGGAAAGTAGACCTCACTCCGAGATAAGTTTCATGTTCTGTTACCAGCAGAACCCTTTGAGTTGATATATTCTGAACTACTTATGAAAACTACATTTCCCATTGGTCAATTTCTATCCAAATCTTTAACCGTTGCTGTTCTATCCGCTTGTGGTGGTTTCCTGGGATGGAGTCAAACCCCCTCCCAACCCATTCCCTATCTCAGTTGGGGTTCTGCGGCTCAAGCCCAGGAGAGCTTTAATTATAGTGAAGAAAATATTAAAAATTATGCCCGGGCTGCGTTGGCTTTAGAATCCCGGCGTCATGAAGTAGCGAATGAAATCAAAAAAATTGTTGGGGATGTTCCCCGGATTATTTGTGATCAACCCACCAGTTTTACAGCGTTACCCGGAAATGCACCCAAACTGGCGGTGAGTTACTGCGACCAAGCTAAACAGATTATTGAGTCTAAGGGCTTAACAGTTTCTCTGTTCAATGAGATGACCCGTCAACAACAAAATAACCCTTCTTTTAGACAACGGATTCAAGCGGAAATTTTACAGTTATTACAATCGGGTGGAAAATAATGTTTAACAGGCAAGATGCCTGTTCCACTTAAACTGGAAATCTTAACCAACGATTGAGAGTATTGATCGAGCGATCGCACAATGAAGGCTGAGGAATCCCTTGATTTTGGCTTTCCCATTGGTCAATTAATTTCCGTCCCAAGGGCGTTAGGCGAAAACTATCTGTAATTCCCTGACCATCAACTTCTCGACGCAGAACCCCCACTTGTATCAGCCAAAGTAACGCATTTTCGGCTGTCCCTTCCGTTAAGGCGGTGGAAGTATAGGCAGAATTGACCCCAGACTGTCCTGCAATTCCATTCAGACCGACACTGCTCAACCGCATGGTTGTAAACAGTTGCAGTTGAAACGGAGAACACCGGATCGCTCGTTCAGCCCGTTTGAGAGTGGGTTCAGAATATTGGATTGAAGACTTCCCCGGAGAGTCCAAAACAGTCATAACACTTGATGGGATAACGTTCTTTTTGTACTGTATCCCATCTGATGGGTTAACGCTAAAAGAATTGATAGCGATATAACACCGTTTCACCGTGATCGGGAATCCAAGCCACCCATTCCTCCTCAGTCAGTTGGCATAACAGCAACGCTTCATCATGGCTGTAGGGATTAGGTTGTTGCCAAAGTTTTACCCAGGTTGAGGGTTCAAATTCTGGCGGACAGGGATATCCCACAATCGGTTGCCATTGCGGTTGAATCTCTGTATCCGCTTGTTTGAGATTAAGTTTCATCGTTCCTTGTCCCTCATCAAACGTTGCTCTTTATGTTCTAGTTGTCTCAACTTGACAACTCAAATTATTTCTGTATCCAGAGTTACATAATTTCAAGTTTAACATCAAAAACTGTTGCAGAACTTAACGTTTGAATGTGGCGTTAGGAATAAATTCTTATAATGGTTTACCCTTCGTTAGTTTGGGGAAGATAACCCATGATCGATCTCCACTCTCCCCCATCTCAAAGAAGGATGTATCAGTAGACAGCTAGACTACAAGAACTTTATAAACTAAACAATTTGGGATAGTTCTTTTGCTTTTTGAAGCAACAATTCAGATCTTAACGTTAGAAAGCTCTCATAGTCATCATCCTCGAACACATTGGCAGGACTGTTGTGCTAGATTCTCATCTAAATTTCTAGTAGCTTTTCTATAGTTAGGAGAGTCGAAAACATACTTGAGCGGAAAAAATTTTGTTGCATCATAATTTGTAGAATCTTTCAAATATTGAAAGGGAACGGATTCTTCACTATTTAGTTCAAAGAACAGATTAGTCAAATCAGTATTTTCGCTATCTCCAGCAGTAAGATAATTTTGAAATATACCAAAAATAGACGTTATTCTCTGCTGCCCATCAAGCACATAATCTATTGGATATTCCAAATCATTCTCAGGAAGTTTATAAGGCCCTAGATTCCTTTCAGTTCGTAAACAATTTCTAGTTCTCCAAATCAATACAGAACCAAAAGGAAACCCTTTATAAATACTGTCTATAAAGAGGGAAACCCGCTCCGACTTCCAAACAAAACCCCGTTGAAAAGACGGAATTCTAATCCTTCCCCTCTGTACATCATTGATTAAATCTTTAATAAAGTAGTAAGTTTCAGCCATAGAGAGTTAATTTGAAGCTATGTGTATAATTACAGCATAGTGATATCCCAATGGTCAACCTTGCCCAACTTTCCCAACTCACCACAACCAACATTCACCACACCCTCCAACTCTTCTACAGCGACGGTAGCAAATTGGATAACCGCGATAATCCCGCCACCGATATCTACCTACAATGTGTCCCAAAAAACACCACTGTCCCAAATCCACAGAAGGCACACCCCGGAATATTTTAGAAGCTTGAAGCCATAATTAAGCTAGAATATAAGTAACCTCAAAAAAAAGCCATGACTGAAATTACCTTAGACGAAACTAAACTCAAAGAATTGCTCAAAACAGCTATTTTTGAGTTAGTGCAAGAAGAAAAAGAAGTATTTTCTGAACTTGTTGCTGAAGTCCTCCAAGATATCGGAATGGAAAATGCGATTAAAGAAGGCGAAAATACTGAAGTCGTCAGCCGCGAGGAAATTTTCAAAATTCTGCAAAGAAAACCATGAATATTGAATTTAGAAAGAGTTTTGAAAAAGATTTAATCGAGATCCTTGATCCCAACTTATTGCCTAGAATTCAGGAAGTGATCGAACGGGTTGAGCAAGCAGAAAAATTGAGTGAAGTTAGCAATCTAAAAAAACTAAAAGGTGAGGCAGGCTACTATCGCATTCGAGTTGGGGATTACCGAATCGGTATCAAATTTAACGATAGTGTTGTGTCTTTCATCAGGGTATTGCATCGGAAAGAAATTTACAGATACTTTCCCTAATAGTTATTTAAGGAGTGTTAGTAATTTCTACAATCATTTCTCCTTGACGTAATTGCTCTAACGCATCAGGAAAAGTAGCAGTCAACAATTGTCGCAAGTTACGGTTAGTAACATTACCACAAGTTAGCCACAAAATTTGAGGAGGCGATCCTAAACGACATACCAAGTCGATGAAGTCACTGTCTTTCGTCATAATCACAACATTTTCGGATCGTGCTGCTTCAAAAATTTCCAGATCTTGAGCATCCCGAAGTTCTAAATCTCGCAATGCACTCGCTTCTAACCCAAAGGTTTCTGTTAGCCAATTTGCCAGTGTGGGCGGCAGTTGAGCATCGATCCAAATCTTCATGCTGTTAGTCTAGGAAAATCAGTGCGTCGTGCGGCAAACAGCAAACAAGCTTGAATATCTGCTAATTCCAAATCCGGGAAGTCTTCTAAAATTTCAGTAATGCTAACATTTTCCGCCAACATTTCTAAAATATCAGTGACTCGAATTCGCATCCCTCGAATACAAGGACGACCACCACATTGACCTGGAGTTTGAGTAATACGGTTTAGCAAGCCAGTCGTTAAATTCATAATAAGTTTTTATGCTTAATTGTTTATTTCATTCTCTAATTAATTATGGCATAGCATCACCCCGACCTACTTATATTAGAGACGTGAAGTTATAACAATCTTTAATTATTTTCAGGTCGAAAGCGCAAACAATTGAGCGATCGCACCCTCTGAATTGTTTCAAAATCGCGATCGTTATGAACTAGAGTGAGTTGATGTTTGATCGCTAATTGGGCAATGCAGCAGTCGATACTACTTCTAACCGTTAACCCCTGTCGTTGTAAATCGTAATAAATTCGGGCAGCAGCAACCCAAGTATCGGCAGTAGCCTCGATATAGTCTTGATCTTGAAGATAAGTTTCTAATAGCGTCCACTCGCGATCGTCTCGGCAACCTTGCAAAAGTTCCATCTGAGTAAATCGACTCAAAAAAATACTTTTATTGTTAATTATTGCTTCGAGGGATTGACGTACTGCACCTGTGCGATCACGGAAAACACTTATCCAAACAGAAGTATCAATCAGAAACATTTCGGTTTGACCGCAAAGCTTTGTAGTCGTAGTCTGTTGAAAATTGAATTTGTCCGCTCAAATCTAGCAAATTCCGCTTTTTGCGGTTACGGATTAATTCTTGTAAAGCCAATTCAATCAGTTCTTTTTCTGTTTTTAACTGGGTTAACTGCAAGGCTTCCTTAACCAGTTCTTCGTTAATTTCAACATTAGTTATCATGGTTAATAGCTAATTAAGTTCTTTAATAATTATGCCCTATATCTTCATCAACTAGAATGGTAATGCTTGCCATCGTCCTAATTCATCCTTTTTTCTTCAGATTGTCCAAAATGTCTTAAAATAACTTAATAGAGTCAACATCAAGTTCAATCTCATTGAGGAGGACGAAATACAATGCCTTTAGCAGTTGGGACAGATGCCCCTAACTTTACCGTCAAAGACACGAATGGGAATACCGTTTCTTTGTCTGACTTTGCAGGCAAAACCGTTGTCATGTATTTCTATCCTAAAGATGATACCCCCGGTTGCACCAAACAAGCGTGCAGTTTCCGCGATAACTATACAGCCTATCAAGGAAAAAATATCGCTGTCTTAGGGGTCAGCATGGATGATGAAGCCTCCCACCAACAATTTACTGACAAATATAGTTTACCCTTCCCTTTATTAGCCGATACTGACGGGATCATTACCAAAGCTTATGATGTAGAGGGGGGTGGCTATGCAAAACGGGTAACTTATGTCATTGATGGCAGTGGTAAAATTATCCACGTTGATACAGCCGTCAATACTGCAAACCACGCTCAAGATATTTTAGCACTTCTGGGTGCTTAATTGTAATCAAAAGTATCCGTATTTTTGAATGTGCCGCCCGTAGAATTTTCTGGGGTGGTTTTTTACTGATTTTAACCCTTTATTCATTTCTATTAACAGCGAGTTGTAAACATGGTGACATATCTCGGCCCAAAAGACATTCTGATTGATCAACCTGTTGTTTTAGTCGGCACTTATGATCCCCAACAATGCCAAACTGTTTCTGTTATGGCAGAAGATAAATATCCTCTGACCGTCGATTTTAATCCTCAAGCGGGGATTTGGTCAGTGAGTCTGGAAAATGGATTTAATACGGCTGGAAAACGCTGGTTGAGATTGCAAGGAAAAGCTGATCAAAATAATATTATTGGAGATCAAGTCATTGATTTTACAGTCAATCAAGAAGGGATTAATACCCGATTTAATTATACCATTATTCCTCAACAAGATACTTTATTAAAAGTTAAACCCATTGATTCTTCTCAATTAAATGAACAACAAAAACAATCCCTAAAATTAGGGGAGAGTTTAGTTGTAGATACAATAGAATTGGTCAATGATCATTTAAAACTCGAACTGAATAGCCCCTTACCTAACTTAGGGAAATTTGTTTATGTTTATCAACGCCATGTTGTGGTTACTAAAGGAGCAAAGTTATTATGGTTTAATCAAAGTCAACTCCCAGATCATATTCCGGGAAGTCAACTATTGTGGGTAACACAAACAACCTCTCTCAAATTGAAACCCGATGATTTGTCTCAGTTAGCATCGAATCAATATATTGAAATACCTCAAGGTAGCACCTATACGGTGTTGGGATATGCCTGTATCGCCGATCATTTTCGGGTGACTCTCAATCAAGAATTTCCAGGTTTTGGTAAATCAGGATATGTCTATCGCTATCATGCTCAACTGTTAGAAAAAGGTCAAGAAATCCCCTTTGATAATAATGCGATAACCTGCACAATTGTTAATACAACCCCGTTAAAAAAACGCCCCGTTGATTCTGCTTACCTAAATGCCTCCGATAAAATTACCCTCCCGGCGGGAATGGTTTATGGGGTACAAAGTTATACCTCAGAAGACGGTCATATTAAAGTCGCTTTTACCGAGAATTTTCCTAATTTTGGGAATACGGGTTATTTGTATCCCGATTTTATCTTCCTGAGTCGTGGAAGTGTTTCTTTGACCTCCAATAAAACCTTAACTTATCAGGGGCTAACGGAAGTTTTAGTCAATACTCCTGTGGTTTTAAAAGGAACTTTTGATCCCAAAAATACTGCTAAAATCACTTTATTTGCTGAAGATCGCTATGCCTTTGAGGTGAGTTTAGATTGGCAGGAAAGTACCTGGAATTGTCAATTTAACAAAGGATTTAGTGATGCGGGATATCGGTGGTTACGGTTAAAAGCACTGGACTCTCAAGACAATGTTACCGCCAGTCAAGTGATTAATATTACGGTTAGTGAAAATGCCATGACCGTCGGAGAAGCTCTAACCTTAGAAATCCTTGAAGATACGTTATTTAAAATTGTTCCCTTTGATTCAGCGTCCTTAAATCAACAACAAAAAGTAGCGGTAAAAGCGGGTCAAACCTTTAAAGTTTTGAAATATGGTTTAGTGGATGGTCATCTTAAAGTTGTTTTAGAAAATACCATTCCGCCAATTGGTAACTTTGGTTATTTGTATACCGATTATGTCAGATTAAAAAAAGGATCAGAAGTATTTCGTTTTGATATTGAGGACGTTCCTGATACCGATGTTAATGCTCAAATGTTGGTATTACAAACAACTAAAATCAAAGCAAAACCCGTTGATTCTTCTTATTTAGATCCTCAACAATTTGAAGAATTATTATTAGGACAAACCTTTACCATTAAAGGGTATGCCTGCATAAAAGGACATTTTCGCGTTACTTTAGCCCAATCGATTCCCGGTTTTGGTACAGTGGGTTATGTGTATTGGCAGCACGTTAAATTGATTCGAGATGGTCAAGAAATCGGTTATGATCCTGATGCAATTACCCTGACAGTTTTAGAAAAAACAATCTTGAAAAAACAGGCGATTGATTCTAGCAAATTGCAAGACTCTGAGCGTACAACTTTACCCTTGGGACGGGTTTATGGGGTGAAAAGTTATGCTTTGGAAAATAACCATATTAAGGTTTCTCTCTTGGAAGAATTGCCGAATTTTGGAAATACGGGTTATATTTTTCCCCAGTATGTGAAATTCAAACGGGGAGGACGAGTCTTTAACCCTTTACCCCCTCAATTAGAGTTAAATGTTCCTTATTTTTCTCAACGAGATAATCCCCGTTTTTATTGGTCTACTTGTAACGTTACTTCTATTGCTATGGTGATGTATTATTACGGTGTGCGACCGAAATGGGGCGGACAATTAGAAGATGAATTATTGCAATGGTGTTTTAATTATGGGGGGACAGGTTCTCAAACCGATCATAATGTATTATCAGCTTTAATTCGCGCCTATGGATTTAAAACCAGTTTTAGCACCACTCGATATTGGTCTGATTTGAAAAATGAATTAATTAATCGTCGTCCGGTTGTAATTGGCGTAGATACGACTCCATCGGGTCATATTATCACCGTCATTGGCTATAATAATCAGGGATATATTGTTAATGATCCTTGGGGAGATGCCTACACTGGATATTCTAATACTGAGGGTCGAAGAATTATTTATTCCTCTGGTTATATGAATCAAGTTGCAGGGCCAGATGGTTCAATTTGGGCGCATTTTATTGAACCTTAATTTAACGATGAAACAGTGGTGCGTTTGCTTAATAGCTTACGCACCCGAAAAAGATTAAGCTTCTATAACAACTCGCAGATTTCCACGTTTTTTAAGAACTCGACAGGCGGTGGCATTTTCATCTTTATCTCGTTCAAATTCTAAATCAATCACCGTTGAACCAATTTTTAAGTTACGAACGGAGATATGATTAATGGATTCAGGTAACGAAGGGTCAATAATTCTCAGGTGATTACTCGACGCATCAGGAACTAAATTCATCATCATTTGTAACAGTTGAAAAATGCTGCCACTCGCCCAAGCTTGGGGTGAACAAGCAACGGGATATTTAACCGGGGCACTACCTTCAATACGAGGAAAACCACAGAATAATTCCGGGGGTCGTTGTAAGGGTTGTTGCATCGTCATATCAAATAACCCTTGGGCGACTTCAAAAGCTTGATCAATAAATCCAATCGAGCGCAATCCTAATGCAATTAAACTATTATCATGGGGCCAAACTGAACCCGTATGATATCCCATCGGATTATAAGCCGGAGAAAGACTGCTGAGGGTACGAATTCCCCACCCACTAAACATATCCGGTGCGAGTAATCTTTCTGCTACACTTTTGGCATTTTCTGGGGTTAAAATTCCTAATTGTAAACAGTGACCGGGGTTAGAACTAATACTATCAACGGGTTGTCCCTCTCCATCTAACGCTAAGGCACAAAAATCCAAATCTTTGACCCAAAAATCTCGATTAAACCGCATTTTCAGTTGTCGAGCTTCTTCTTGCCAACGGTCGGCTAAATCAATCCGTTTTCGCATTTTAGCGATTTCTGCCATTCGCACTTTAGCCGCATAAACATAGGCTTGAACTTCACATAAGGCAATGGGGGCAACGGCCAGAGTTCCATCCCGTTTAACAATACAATCTCCTGAATCTTTCCACCCTTGATTAACTAACCCTCTGGACGATTTACGGAAATAACAAAGGTAGCCATTTTCTTGACATTTAGCATCAATCCAATCCATCGCCGCCCGTGCATTCGGCCATAATTTTTCTAGGGTTTCGGTGTCCTGTGTCCAGGCAAAATATTCGGCATATAACATTAACCAAAGGGGTGTTGCATCAACAGTTCCATAATAAGGAGTGTGAGGAACTTCTTGACATCTTGCCATTTCTCCCATCCGCAATTCATGGAGAATTTTTCCCGGTTCTTCATCTCGCCAATCGTCATAGGTTTGACCTTGATATTGAGCTAATATCGTTAAGGTAGACCGGGCAATTTCTGGGTCAAGAATTAAGGTTTGAGAGGCGGTGATAATGGAATCTCGACCAAATAAACAGGAAAACCAAGGAACTCCGGCTGAGACGCCTTTTTCTTTTCCAAAGGTTTGACGTAATAAATAAATATCTTGTTCTGCTTGCTGAATAACCCGATTAAATTCCCGATTATTCGAGCGAATTCGGGTAACGGATGTCCACCATTGTTGTTCTTCCATTAATTCTGCGGCTTTAGCTTGCACTAAGGTTAATGGAGCATGAACGGCAGAAGTCGGGCGATTATTGGTTAACATTTGTAACCTATAGCCAATAATTTGAGTTTCATGGGAGGCTAAATTTAAGTGCCAGATAGCCGTATTATCTTTAATGAAATTGGGTTGTAGATGCACAAATAAAATCCGAGATTCCATGAAACTTCCATCAAGTCCTTGATACCCCAAATTAATTTCTTGATGTTTGTCTTCTCCTTTGAGCGTGGGGACTTCAAGGTCTTCATTATCAAAGGATTTGGGTTGTTCAATTTGACGTTTAAAAGGTCGTCCTTGTTGGTCTCGATGGAAACCTCGAATTTCAAATAAATCGACAAAATCCGAACCAAAGCTGAGACTGATTTCAAATTCAGCCGGAGAGGTGCTATAATTAGTTATCTTGATTTCTTCAAATAAGCCCCCATTTAAGACAATTTCTCGTTCTACTCCAATGGTTTCGGCGGGAAGTTGCTCGTTAATTTTAGGATTAGCACATAATACCGATAAGGCAAATCCTTTTTGAGCATCGCTACTCAGAAGAATAGGAGCTTGTCCGCTAATTTGTAACTCTAATCGAGACAAAAAACGGGTATCATGACAAAATAATCCTAAACTCGCTTGACGGTCATCGGCTAAAAACCGCGTAATATTTCCCAAGGTGTCCGTAATTAAAAATAAATCGTCATCTTTGAGGGTTAAGGTGGGTTGAGGTCGCTCATTAACGACACAAGGCCATTCCGATATGGGTAATTCCTCAGCAGGGATAAATACTCTGCCGTCAAATTCGATTTTTTCTGAGATCATGACTAAATTACTGTGACTGTTACTGGAAAAAATGACAATAAATTTCCCTCAAATCCTAGAAATAGGAGATTTTAGGCAGGTGGAATTGAAGAATATCTTTTAATCTGCCTTTTTTAAGTATAAAACCGTTTTTTTGAAATGTATGTAAAATTTTGATAAAGAAAAAATTTTATTTTTTCTGAATGCTATATTTTTTTAAAACAACTGGAAACAGAAGAGCTTTATTGAAAATCTCAAATAGCCTGAATCAAGGTTTTATTCTTCCTTAAAAACTATAACTCCCCAACTCTCTTGATTCAGAAGGAAAGGGGAGTCATGAATATTTCTCAGTCTTTAAGACACTTTGCGAGTAGTTGCTGTTGCTGAAATGGCAGCCACTTCAGAACTAATAACAGAACGAGATACAGGTAACAATCGTTCATCCATAATGGATTCTGCTAAAATCCGGCGATATAAATCACTCAAACGAATCGCAACGCCAGACCAACTGAAGTTTTCACTGACACGAACTGAAGCTTGTTTTCTCAGTTTTTGCGTCCAAATATCATCAGTTAAAATCCGGTTAATCGCATCAGCAAACCCGTTAATATCTTGAGGAGAAACTAATAACCCGGTTTCTTCAGGAATAACCGTAAATTTCAATCCTCCCACATTAGATGCAATCACCGGAGTTCCGCAAGCCATCGCTTCAATCGCAACTAATCCAAACGGTTCATAGTGACTGGGAACAACGCACACATCCGCCGCCGCATAATACAACGGTAAAATATCATGACTTAATTGCCCCGGAAAATAGGTTTGTTCTGTTAACCCTAATTCATTGATAATGGTTTCAATGCGTTGCCGTTCTTGACCATCACTTTTATTTGGGTCAGACCCTCCCGCAATAATTAATTTAAAGGGTTCGTTTTGGGTCATTTGATATTGATGACAGGCGCGAACTAAGGTTTCAATGCCTTTGCGAAGGTCAAAGCGTCCGACATATAAAATAATCGGTTCGTGGGGGTCTAATCCTAATTTTAGCCGCGCTTCTGGTTTAGAAATAACGTGGAAATTTTCTAAATTTGTACCACAAGGAATCACAGAAATATGACCCTTTTGGGAAACCGTATGACGCAGAACTTCTTCTTCTTGGGGACTGGTAGCAATAACCGTATTGGATTGTTCTAAAATTTGTTGTTCAATGGTTAACCGCGTCTCTGCAATTCTGGGACGGTTAGAAACCGCTTGATATTTGACCTGTCCTAAAGAATGATAGGTATGAATTAACTGAACGTTATGGTGTTTTTTCAGTTGTAGTCCCACCCAAGCGGATAACCAATAGTTAGTATGAACTAGGGGATAATTTGTACCTTCTTTCGCTTGAAACTTTTGAAACGCAGTCACAAATTCAGGTAAATATTCAAACAATTCATCACGGGGAATATATTCTAATGGCCCGGCGGTGAGGCGAATGGTTCGACAATGGGGAGAATGCTGGACAATGGTGGGTTGGTCGGGGTGAATTTTGCGGGTGAACATATCCACCTGCCAACCGAGTTTGGCTAAGGCTTCACCGACTTGACGAACGTATACATTTTGACCTCCCGCTTCTTCTCGACCAATATCAACATCCGGGTCGCCATGAACAGAAATTAAGGCAATGGGCTGTCGATTTCGACCTGCTAAACGAGGAGAAATAGCAGTTGATTTTTTATGAGTAGTTCCTGGCGAAGTATGGAAAGTAGATGTTTTCACCGTTTGATTTAAGGGGTTCATAGATAAATCCAGATTGTATGAAAGTTTATTCTACCAGCGATGAGTAAACAACCCTAAGATTGTTTTCAGGTTGAACGTTTTGGACTCGCTGAAAAATAAGTGATGACAATAATAGGCCGTTAACGCTGCATATTCAAGATTAAGCTGCGGTTAAACTCTTGAGTTTTCCGTTTTGGCTGAACCGTTCAGCAATGAGTTTTTGATAAACCGCTTCATAACCATCTGCCATGCGTTTAGCACTAAAGTTGTCAATGACATATTGACGGCATTTTGCCCGATTAATCAGTTTAACTTTTTCTAAAGCTGCCACACATTCATCGACGGTTTTACACAAATATCCTGAAATTCCAGGGGCAATTACTTCAGGAGTTGAACCCATTTTCATCCCAATGACTGGGGTTCCCGTTGCCATCGATTCCACCATCACTAACCCAAAAGGTTCTCGCCAAGTAATCGGGAATAAGGTGGCAAAGGCATTCCCCATTAACACACTCTTTTGAGCATGATTGGCTTCCCCTAAAAATTGAATTTGGTTGTCATCAATTTGGGGTTTCACTAAAGTATCAAAGTAGTCTTGGTCAACAGCATCGATTTTTCCTGCCATTTTTAAGGGTAATCCAAATTTTTTAGCAATTTCAATCGCTAAATGGGGGCCTTTTTCCGGGGACATCCTGCCTAAAAAGGCTAAATAGGGAGGGTTTTGATATTCGGGATAAAATTGATAAGTGTTAGTATCAATCCCATTATAAACAGTGGCAACATAGTTTAATTTTAGTCGTGGTTCCCGTTGATCATTGGAAATACTAACATAGGGTTGCTGACGGGCATGGAAAAACATTTTTTCATTGTCGGGTGTGAATATCCCATGCAGAGTTGTCACCGTTGGAGTTTTAACTAAATGGGTGAAAGGTAAGGCTGCACAGCCAACGTGGGAGTGAATAATATCAAATTCAGAAGCTCGTTCATACACCTGAGCTAACTGCAACATATCATAAAGTCCCGGTTCTTTAACATTCGGATCTGAGCGTAAAGAACGGGGACAAACGGATTCTAATTCAGCAAGAGTGATCGAGTCTCCTGATGCAAATAAGGTGACTTCGTGACCTCGTTTGACTAATTCATCCGTTAACAATCCTACAACTAATTCTGTACCGCCATAAGCTGGGGGAGGGACTCTTTCCCATAACGGGGCAATTTGTGCAATTCTCATGAAAACCTCCTGTTTTTATTCGACATCTTGAGATAAAATAGACACTGGATGATATCTCAAACATTAATGTTGAGCCAGCCCTACTTATCTGAAGTTTTAATAAGATATTAGTGATTTTGTAAATACTGCTAAGGTAGTGAAAACCGATCTAAAATCAGTACGGCATCCTCTACTAAGCGTTAGGTAAGCTTTGATAATTTTATTCAGCAGGCTGATTGTAGGTCATCTTCTTTTCGGGAGATAAATATCTGACTTTGGGGAAATATTCTTATCAATAGATAGGCTTTGGAGCTAAAAATAAATTCTTTATAAGCGGAAAATTTAAAAAGTGGCTGTATATCTGGGAATACGTTGATTAAATTTGATACAAAATTATTTTTAATCGGCTAAGATTCAAGGACTATTTTATTTTAAAAATAAAAAATACACAGATTGAAAATCAAAAGAATAGCGATCGCCTTTTCTATCAAGAAGCGATCGCTATTAAGATGCTTTCTACATCAACAGGGATTCAGATGTAAATCCCCTGATCTCATAACCGTATTTTCCGCAACTTTATTGTATTAAAAGCTACTTAAAACTTGTTCTTTCTATTCCCTATTCCCTATTCCCTATTTTATTGTCCCCTCTGTTCCCTCTTCCCTCTTCCCTCTTCCCTCTTCTAAGAGCGTTGTTGCTCATAAAATTGCAATACCTTCTGGGTGTAAGTTGCCGTTTGACCTTGGTTATATTGATTCGGGTCGCCTGTCATCCACCAAGCAGCGGCGCGACGAATAGCAATCGCTTCATTATTCTGACTTTTGGGATATTCTTCTTTCAACACATCCCCCATCACACAGCCTAACACCTGTTTAGCCTTTGTCTGGTCTGCTTCAAATTGAGCCGGGGTCATTTCCTCACCGATACAAAGTTTTGACCACCGGGGAATATTCTCTGGTTTAATTTGCCACGCTGAATACAATCCATCATTCGGCGTTCCCGTCTGGGGTGCAGCTAAACGTAACGCCTCAACTAATGCTTGTACCTGCGTATTAGAAACTTGAGCAAAAACCGGAACTGTCCAAACTAAGAGCAGTCCAGCGATTAATTCCCATTTCAATTTCATGGTTAACTCTCCTGCACCTGATGGGCCACTGGTAGTTATAGCTTATTCCTCAAAATTTGGCCAAGATTCATCCGCCTAACTTACTGAGGATAAAAGCAGCCAAAAATCCCAATACCGTAATTAATCCTGCAAAATCATGGGTTTGCTCAAAGGCTTCGGGAATCATTGTGTCCGAAAGCATGGCTAAAATAGCCCCCGCAGCTATAGCCGTTGTAGCCGCAATCACCTCTACCGAAAAGTGGCTGAACAGCGTATAACCTGAAAAGGATGCTATTCCCGACAGTAAAGCAATACCGCCCCAAATCCCAAAAATGTAGCGAATTGACCGTCCGGCTTGTTTCATCCCTGCCGCACTCGAAAGTCCTTCGGGAATATTGGACAGAAAGACAGCCGCAACCGTAACCCAACTCACGGCTCCCCCTTCGATTAAACTGATTCCAATCACAATCGATTCTGGAATACCATCTAGGAGTGCTCCTAAAGCAATAGCCAGTCCACTCCCACTATTCTCCTCTTCTTTGGCTTGCTGCTGACCTGAACGTTTGCGATGTTTCGCCCCTTGATGGCTTAAATACCAGTTCGCTACCGTATAAACCACTGCACCCCCGACAAATCCGATGGCGGTGGAGTCAAAACCCCCCCGTTTATAAGCTTCGTCCATTAATTCAAAGGATAGGGCAGAAATTAAAACACCCGCACCAAAAGCCATAACCGCAGCAATGGCACGTTGTGAAATTTTGGCATAGTAACCAATGGCGGCTCCAACAATTAAAGCAGAGCCACTCACCAAACCCCAAAAACCGGCTTGTAACCCTATAGGAAACACAGGCTATTTTCACCTAATCGTTTTTGAATTTTTGCACAGAATTACTCCTATGAAAATGAATCGAGGATAAAATTGCTATATCTCAAAGGGTATAAATTAAAATATTGAATTTCTTAAAACTCCAAATTAGCCCTAGCATTGCGTCGCCACATTTGAGGTTTAATTCGTCGTAACGCAGAAGCACGAAAGCGTTGATCCCATTCTTCCTCTGAAAGTTCTGCTAATTCTGATAATTTAGGAGCAAGATTTTCAGGATAGGGTTGAAATTCTGTAACGTCTGTTTCCTGAGCAAAGCGTTGATTCCAAGGGCAAACCTCTTGACAAATATCACACCCTGCGACCCAGCCGTTTAACTGTTTGCTAATATTTTCGGGTAAGGTTTCAGCCCGATTTTCAATAGTATGATAGGCAATACAACGATTGGCATCAACAACAAAAGGTTGAGTAATAGCCTGAGTTGGACAAGCTTCTAAACATCGGGTACAAGTGCCACAATGTTGAGTATGGGGAGTATCGGGAGTTAACGTTAAATTGGTTAAAATTTCCCCTAAAAATACCCAAGACCCATAGTCTCTGGTAATTACATTACTATTTTTTGCAATCCATCCAATACCCGCTTGTTGTGCCCAAACTTTATCTTGAATCGGCCCAGTATCGGCATAATATCGCGCTTGAATTCCTGCTTCTTGTTGTTGTAACCAGTCGCAAAAAATTTTCAGCTTTTTATGCAGTACCCGATGATAATCTCGTCCCCTGGCATAGCGAGAAATTTTAGCAAATTCCTGTCCTTCAGGATATTGTTGAGGCGTATAATAATTCAACGCTACACAAATAACAGACTGAACCTCTGGCATTAATTGACGAATATCTTGGCGTTTAGGATTATTCATCCAAGCCATATCCGCAGCATACCCTTGATTTAACCAATTTTGTAACCGTTGGTTATTATCCTGCATATCCGAAATAGCAGCAATCCCAACTTTATGAAATCCCAAGATTAAGGCTTTTTGCTTGATTTGTTCTGAATCCATTTTTTAGTTATCAGTTATCAGTTATCAGTTATCAGTTATCAGTAGAGACGTGCCATGGCACGTCTGTACCAGTTATCAGTTATCAGTCTAAGAGTTAAGGGTTAATCAACTGATGACTGATCAGGGATACTCATACTATAGATAGATTTTTAGCGTATAGGAAAATTTAGGACTCTCTAAAATTTATAATTTAGAAAAATTTTAGGGTTTGGGATTTGTAAAAATGACAACAACACCCTTAGAGTGTCAATTTAAACTTTCTATTGATAACGTTAATGCGATCGCTGTATATCGTTATTTTGAAAGCTTTAATGATGAAGATTTTGCAACAACGGCATCTTTATTTATTCCCAATGGAAAACTATATGCACCCTTTACAGAATTAATTACAGGTCAAGAGGCGATTCAAAATTATCTGGAAACGGAAGCCAAGGGGATGAAATTAAGACCCCAAAGCGGTAATAGCCAATTCTTAGAAAATGGTCAACAAGTTGTGCAGGTCTTTGGAATTGTCAAAACATCCCTATTTAGCATTAATGTAGGATGGCAATTCCTCTTAACTGAACAAGAAGAAATTGAAGAAGTAATTGTTAAACTATTAGCTTCAGCGCTAGAATTATTAAAAATCAGTAATCATTAAAGAGGATTAACAATTAATTTATAACTGATAACTGGTACAGACGTGCCATGGCACGTCTCTACTGATAACTGATAACTGATAACTGATAACTGATTTAAGATTTTGCAGCTTTATCGGGTAAACTAGCCTCTAATTTTAAACAATTACGACCATCCACTTGTAAACAATAATCGACCCGATCCATTAATCGATTCATAATTAACCAACCATAACCACTTTCTTGTTTATCTTCAGGTTTAGGAGGATTATAATTATCCACTTCATAGCCTGTACCGTGATCCCAAATTTCTAAAGAAATATCTCGATCTTTAAATTCTAAACGAACCATTACAGGAAGATCGGGTTTATTGCGGTGAGCATGACGGATGACGTTGGAGTAAGCTTCTGCGAGGACGAGGCGAAACCGATTGGATTGACGGGGCCAATCTACGTGCTCTCCTAGCTCCACTTCCAAACTGCTCAATAACCAGTTTTCAACAATTGTTAAAAACCTAATATCGCTTGGCACTTGAAGCTCAGTTTTCATCAGTCAACAAAACCTCCAGAGAGAGTATAGTTTGATCATCTTCCTGAACGGGATTATGTTCGCGGATAGCCGCTAATAAACCATCTAAATTTAGCTGTTCTTGTTGTTGGAGTAACTTCCAAAGTCCCTCCTGTTGCAACATTGATCGAATGGCGGGGCTACCATCCGTTGTTTCCTGCACCACTGTGGCTTCAGTAATACCATCACTGGTCACTAAGAAGACCTCCCCAGGATTAATCGTGAAACTGTCTCCTTTGCCTCTCCAGACAGGCAGAATTCCCAACGGAATGCCACGAGTCTTGAGAAACGTCGGTTCAACCTGCACCGATGAAGGAGTGCGATTTGCCCCTTCCCTAATGGCTTGATGTGACCAGACTAAGGGATAAATATGTCCAGCATTGGCATAGGCGAGATGCCCCGTAGACGGGGTGTAACGAGCCAAAACCATTGTAATAAAGTGATTATTACTGACTAAATCATCCGATAAAATACTATTAAGATTTTGCATGACTTGATCGGGTTCAGGGGAATTTTCCTGAGACAGTTCCCGACGCATCACCGAAATCGCACTCGCCATAAATAATGCGGCTGGAACCCCTTTACCAGAGACATCTCCCAAGGCCACCCAAATATCTCCTTGAGGATGAATAAAGACTTCAAAGAAATCTCCCCCCACTTCCCGCGCGGGATGACAACAAGCTTGTACCCGAAAGGTGTCAAACTCTGGCCAACTTTGACGCAAAAGATTATTTTGAATTTGGCTGGCGACTTTGAGTTCGTTCCGCATTTGTTCGGCTAACTCTACCGTGCGTTGATAGAGTTTGGCTTGAGACAAAGCTAAAGACGCTTGTTCAGAAACCACCTCCAACAGTTGAATATCATCCTCTGACCAAGGAGAAAGGCTGTTGTCTTGATACAAAGCTAAAATTGCCAGTAAATCATGCTGATAGGTCAGGGGTAAAATAATTTCAGTGATGTTATTGGTACTGTTTTGTCCTTGTTGAATTTGAGTTTCTCGACTTTCTAATACCCCTTGCATGGGGATTTCCAGTTGAGATAACCAACTTTGGACAGTCTCTCCTTCTCCGCCAAAAGAAAAGGTTTGAACCGAAAGTTTCCCCTCTTCTACGGAACGAATACAGCAGCCTGTTGCATTAAAAGTTTCTCCCAATGTCCGAACAATCGTCTGTAGCATACTGGAGTAGTCCAGGGACTCTCGCAGGGCACTAACAACATCGTTATAGAGAGATTCCCGACGCAGAGCGCGCCGCAGAGCATTGGTTCGTTGTTTGAAGAATTTGTAAGTTTCCGAAGCCTGTTGAATAACAGACTTGAGTTCTTCGGGATTCCAAGGTTTGGTGATGTATTTGAAAACTTGACCAGAGTTAATCGCTTCCACCAGGTCTTCAACATCCGTATATCCGGTTAACAGAATCCGAATGGTGTCTGGGAAACGTTCAACGGTTTTGCCGAGAAATTCGGTTCCGTTCATTTCTGGCATCCGTTGATCAGAAATAATCACCGCCATTTCACCCTCGTCGTCGAGAATTTGCAGAGCTTTGAGGGCACTGTCGGCCTTGAACACTTGGAAGTCCCGGCGAAATGTCCGAAACAACAAATCTAAGTTGTCTGGTTCGTCATCGACGACCATGAGTTTCAGCTTTCGACCATCTCCCCGACTCATGCGATTCCCTACTCCCAGATGAACAGATCAGGTATTATCCATCTTACCGCCTCTATTATCCAGGGTTCTAATAAAAATCGTGAAAAAATACTGAATTCTTGCGCTGTAGGGGGTTGAGCCATTTGTAGAACAGGCATCTTGCCTGTTAAATGGGATGTGGGGGATGCGATCGCACAACCTTCAAGAAACCGGGTTTCTAATTAAGATTAGTCGCCTCAAATCGAACTTTGTTGAGAAACCCGGTTTCTGACCCCTTAGAGAATGCGATCGCACAACCTTCAAGAAACCGGGTTTCTAATTAAGATTAGTTGCATCAAATCAAACTTTGTTGAGAAACCCGGTTTCTGATCCATTAGTTTTGTTGATGACAGCAAACTTTAATATATTGTTGGATAACAGGAGATACGCTAAATAAAATCTGATCTGATTGAATAATTTTGATTAAATACCGTTTGTTCAAAGAGTCTAACCCATTAATCAAATCTATTGACGATAACGATAAACGTTCTCTTAACTGTTCTCTGGATACCGGGTGATTATCCTGACTGATTTCTATGAGAATTTCTTGCTCAATTAAAGATAATCGCTCAAAGATTGGGTTTAAACGGGATTTAATACTTTCTGTTATGATTAAACTATTTTCTGTTAAAAAGTCAGAGAGTTTACCGCCAAATATTCCTTTAATTAAACTTGCAATATCTTTTAAATAAGCGGGATTTCCTTCATACAATTCAATCAGATTTGACCAATTCTCCTGATCTGGTAAACCATAGTTTCTGAGAATTTCAATATCCTGTAACCCGTCCAACTCCAAACACTGAACGGGATATAATTCCTGATCTAAAGATATCATTTCTTGGCATTTTTCCTGACTGATTAAAATTAAACTGCTTTTGTGTTCAGTTTCAGTGATCATTGTAAAAAAGTTTTGGTAATCTCGATATTCACTTTGATAGTGTCCAGCAAATTGCCCTTTAATCAATAATTCCTGTACGTCATCGAGGATGATTAAACATTTTTTATCACGAAAAAAATTTAAAATTTGAGTTAATTTATTGTCAGCTAACACAGAATCAGGATTAATACTTGTTAAAAGTTCAGTCAGAATATGATCTAAAGATGGGGAGAGTTTGATATTTTTCCAGATAATAATATCAAAGGATTGTAAGTTCAGGTCAACAAATTGTTTAACTAGGGTGGTTTTACCAATACCACTTAAGCCTAAAACTGAGATTAGACGAGTATTTTGATCAATTAACCACTGGGATAGGGTGTTCAGTTCGGTAGTGCGATCGTAAAAATAGGTTATTTTAGGAGCTATTGTTAAATCGTGATTAAATTGATTAGAAGAATTTTGCTCAGAATTTTTAGTTGAATCTTGAGGATTATTAGAACAAAGACTAATATGGCTGTTAATTAATCCTAAAACTTGCTGAGATGAATTAGATAAATTAAATGAATTACTGCATCTTTCTATTGTCCAACAGAAATTAGACTTATTCACCTTTTCTCCTAACTGTTTAGACAAAATATTATATAGTTCACGGCTAACATTGCCGATATGATTTTCACTATTATACTTTAACTCACTTGCTATTTCGCTATAGCTTTGATCTTGCCAAAGTCCTCGAACTACATTTTTTTGTAAGTTATTGAGGTGCTTTCCTGTTTGCTGAAAAGCCAACTCATCAACCATTTTTAACACTTCTGTAACATTCATAGAAGCTAGGTATAGGGAAGCTTTCAGGTATTATAACTTAGTTTTGGATTAAATGATCAAGGGTTTTCAAGGGTTTTTAAGGATTTCTTGTAATATTTTTTTACACAAGGTAGAAGAAAATCGAGTTTTTTCAGTTGTAAGTATCAGGCACAACAATTTAATATATAGAAATCCTAATAGAGAAAGAATCAAAGAGAACTAAGAATAAAACTTATTGAGAGGTTAATAGGATGACACCGAGAGAAGAACTTACTAATCGGATACATCGTGATGTAAACGAATATCAAGAATCAGCCCGTGAACGCTTCAAAGAACTTTGGGAGCAAGAACTGATATCAGAAGCACATTTACATCAGCTTTATATAGATGCAAAAATGATAGGTCAAGCTGTTAGAGATGCTCTAAGTTCTCATCAAAACTATCCAGAAGAGGTAACAGAAATCTATGTGTATAGCTTATTTGATAAGTATAAAGAATCTTTTGAGACTAAATTCGATAAAATTAAGAAGTTAAAAGCAAAAAAAGAACGAAGAAAGTCGGTGTTAATTAATACAATAAATGATTTAAAATCAATGTTTAAAATGCCACTTAAGTCCGCGCCAGAGAATCAAGGCTTAAAAATAGAGGAAGAGGAAAATCAAAGTGGTAAAATTCTGCATTAGTTTTCTAGCTATCATTGTTATGATTTGGCCAGCACAATTTTTTTTAAAGGGGTTGGCTCACTTTATTCGCAATAATTTTGATAGTGTACCTTGGATCTCTATGATTGTCAAATTTGACATAAGTAGAATCAAGATAAAATCTGGTTATGCTAATTCTGAAGAAATTAGGATGGCAGTGATTGCTCCAGTCATTGTTGCAGGCTGTCTAAGCATGATACTTCTACCTAAATTTATAGGTCATATTTTGATTACAGTCGCTGTAATTTCTGTCTTGGCATCTACCATAGAAAAGCAATAGTTTTTTTTATCACGGAGAGGTTTTTTATGAATATTCCAAACAATTCTAGTATTACTGTAGCTGGCAAAAGAGTTCCTGTTGTATTTCAAGATGGCAACGGAAGGGCAATTGTACCAGGAAATGTAGAGCGAGATATTGTTCTTAGTCTTATTGGTAGTGTTTTGGCAAGTCCAGTAACTGGGTTAATTGTTGTTATTGGGAGTGGATTTCGTGAAATTCAATCAGCTTTTGCAGGAATTAGTGATGAAATTCAAAGTGAAGTATCCAGAATTAACAATCAAGGTAAATTAGATAGAATGAATGATGTTTTTCATCGTTTTGGTTCTGAAATAGATAAGTTACAGTATACCAGCTATCCTGATGAAGTAAAAGAGATGTATAAAGAAGCTTTACTTAGAAATATGAAAGTGGCGTTAGATAAAGATTCGTTCTAAATTTTCATGTTATTTTTTTTAGTTCGGCTAAATTATCTTGTTAACATCGTGCAAGTAAAACTATGGAACCTATGGATGATAAAAGTAAGAGTGAAAGTAAATTAGATAGAATAAACGCTGTTGTTCGCCTTTTTAGTTCGGAAATAAGTAACTTAGAGTATGCCAGCTATCCTGATGAGGTAAAAAATATATATAGAGAAATTTTAATTACGAAAATGAGAGTAGAATTAGAGGAGTTATAGTTGTAATTTTTCAGGATATCTTTGTCAATTCAGATTGCTTATTTTTTAAATTCTTGGAGGTAAAATCATGGAATATTGGGATGAGAAAATTAATAGTGAAATATTCAGAATTGAAAGAGAACTTAACATTGAAATCTTAAAAATTAACGAGGAAATTAATAATGAAATATTCAGAATTAAAACTCAAGGTGAAGTAGATAGAATGAGCTATGTTTTTCGTATTTTTAGTTCGGAAATAAGTAACTTAGAGTATGCCAGCTATCCTGATGAGGTAAAAAATAGATATAAAGAAATTTTAATTACGAAAATGAGAGTAGAATTAGAAAAGTCATAGTTGTAATTTTTCAGGATATCTTTGTCAATTCAGATTGCTTATTTTTTTAAATGCTTGGAGGTAAAATCATGGAACCTAGAGATTATGAAAATTCATTGGCTAGAAGCGATAATAGCTCAATTCAAAAGTATAATAAAAACCCTATTACATCAGCAATTGGCAGTGTGGTTAAGCTAGAAGAATCTGTTAAAACTTATCTGGATGCTGAAAGTAGTAAAAGCCTTATTATTAATGCTGAACATGAAGCTTGGTCTGAATATGAACGTTTAAATGGTTAAACTGTTGTGACTTAGCAAATATATTCATGCTTAATAATTTTAAGCAATTTTTTAGTAAAGTATGCAAATTAATTTTGACATACTTTATATTTATGCAATTAAAAAAAGTAAATAAAAAGCATAATTCTTTATCAGAGTTGGGTTTATCATACCCTGATTTTTTAAAATTAATGATAGGAGTTACAATATTCTGCCTAACGTATTTAATGATCTATTCATTATCACGGCAATCAAATACAACAAACATAAACCATCAGAATTTATTAAAATTCCCACTGAATTATTGTGGTGATCAAACGTCTGGGGGAACTAATATGTGGTATCCAGTGTATGTTGATTATAGTGACAAAAATCTAAAAACAATAAAAGAATCATTTTGTTGTGATAGTTATTTAGATGAATCTGATAATTTAATCCAAGTAGCATCTTTTTATAACCCTAAAAACGCTAATAATTTAGTTAAAGTTTTAAAATCAAATGGTATTACAAGTGCAAGAGTTGGAACAGGAGAACAAAAGACTACCTCACGTTCTCCTATTCGCAAACCGGGTTGTAATTAGCGATCGCCATCTTTCAAAAACAGCGATCACTAATTTATAGCGAGTCTAAATCCGTTATAAAAATGTATTAAAAGCCAATTCATTGTAGGGTCGATGTATGCCTTATTTGCGTCAATTTTAGCTTTAAGCCTTGAAATCAATTTCAGGCTAAAAGCTAAAACCCGTTAAAACGGGTTAATGCAATAGTTGACTTTTGAGTTATCTTTAGATAACTTTAGCTTTTAGCCCGAAATTTATTTCTGGGCGAGGGAAACTTAATGGGCTGCGGGAGCTTTTGCACCTTTACCTCCCTTACCTAAAAACATTAATAATGGTAACGAACATAAAAACGCAACCCCTACCACCCTAAAAACATCAGCAAAAGAGAGAACAGCCGCTTGAGTATCTACTATTTGACTTAAGGACGCTAAGGCTTGTTGCTGGGCTGTAACGACATCCATTCCTTTACTTTGAAATGTTGCGGTTAGGGTTTGTAACCGTTCATTGGTGGCGAAATCATAGGGTGTTAGATGAGTTAAAAGTACCGCCCGATGGAAGGCTTCTCGCTGACTTAACAAACTGGTGAGGGCTGCAATTCCCACACTCCCCCCTAATTGTCGGGTTAAGTTATAAAACCCCGACCCGGCCGATACCGCTTGTTTGGGTAATGCTCCCAAGGTGGCTAAACTCAAAGGCAAAAACATCAACACCGTCACCCCACCCCGCATTACTAACGGCCAAAATAGTTGATCTGTACCCGTTTGGGGGCTAATATTAGACAGGTCAAACATGACTAATGCTGAACCAATAGCCCCGATCGCAATTAAGATTCGAGCATCAACTTTCGTTGAAATTTTTCCTAATAAAATCATCACCACCGCCGAAGATAACGCCCCTGGTGCTAATAAAAATCCCGTTTGGGTTGCGGAAAAATCAAGAATACTTTGGGCAAAAATCGGGACGACAAATAACGTCCCATAGAGTCCCATTCCTAATATTCCTGAGTAAATACTACCCGCACTTAAAGACCGATATCGCAAAACCCGCAGGTCAACGGCTGGAGTTCGGGTTGTGAGTTCCCGCCAAATAAATAACGCCATTCCCACCGTTGCTGCAATGGCTAAAGTCCGAATAAAATTGGATGAAAACCAATCTTCCTGTTCTCCTTCTTCTAATAACGCTTGTAAACTGCCAACGGCGACGGTTAAGAGAATAATCCCCCACCAGTCCACTTTGGTGTTATTGGATTTGTTCTCATCCTTGGGTAAAAATAGCCAAGCCATTAAGGTTGCTAGAATACCAAAGGGCAGATTAATAAAGAAAATCCACCGCCACCCCAAGGTATCTGTTAAGTATCCTCCTAAAGTAGGGCCAATGGCGGGGCCTGCAATGACTCCAACGCCGAACACCGCTTGGGCAACGCCTTGTTCATGGGGGGGAAAGGTTTGGAATAAAATGGCTTGACCTTTCGCGAGTAACCCCCCGCCACACAACCCTTGCAGAATCCGAGAAATAACCAGCATCGGTAAGTTAACAGATAAACCGCAGAGAATAGATGCCAGGGTAAAACCAACTAAGGAGAAAATAAAGTAAGCTTTTCGACCGAAAAAATCTCCGAGCCAAGCGGTTAAGGGGATTAAAATCACGTTAGCGATCGCATAACCCGTTACGACCCAAGCAATTTCTGTCACCGTTGCCCCTAAACTGGCTTGCATATGGGTGAGGGCAACGTTAACAATACTGGTATCAATAACTTCTAAAATAGCTCCTAAAGCCGCAGTTAATGCGATCGCCCACTTCAAATAACCCGTAATATAATTTGGTTGATTCATATAAGTGTTAATGGTTGATACTGATAACTGAGTTTAGGCGGGAGAACCCCGCCCCTACAATTACTTGCCTGCGGTTTCTACACTTACGGTGACACTCAAACCCGCCCTAAGTTTGTGTTCCGGGTCAGCATTGGGAACAAAAGCTAACCGCACGGGAACCCATTGCACAACTTTGTTAAAATTGCCTGTGGCATTATCGGGAGGTAACAAGGCAAACTGAGCTCCTGTTGCGGGACTAATCCCTGTCACCGTTGCCCTAAAAACTTGACCTGGATAGGCATCCACTCGCACGTCCGCAGGTTCACCGACTCGTAAATCCTTTAACTCCGTTTCCTTAAAATTCGCTTCAATATAAATGTCATCGGTTTTCAGGGGAACCAGAGCTAACAACGGTTGTCCGGGTTGAATTTTTTTGCCAACTTCGGCGGTGAGTTGACCGACATAGCCACTGACTGGGGCGGTAATGGTGGTATAGGTCAGTTGTTGACGAGCTAAGGCGAGGGAGGCTTCCGCCTGTTTCATTTGGGCTAACGCCAGTTGGGTTTGATCCTGCTGTACCACCACTTCCTGACCGGAGGCTTGGGTTTCTGCAACTTGAGCTTGAGACGCATTGGCTTGAGCTAAGGATTTTTCCACCTGAGCTTGGGCTTGACTGACTTGAGCATTCGCTTGTTGGAGTCGCGCTTGGGCGGTTTTAACGGCTGCTTGGGCTTGAGCCAGTTGAGCTTGACTATTGGCAACTTGGGCTTGAGCTTGTTGCAGTTTGGACTGGGCATTATTCACCGTTGCTTGTGCTTGTCCAACGCCTTGTTGAACAACGGTTAAACTCGCTTGAGCTTCTGTAAAGGCAGCTTGAGCAGTCTCCAACCGTTGCGCCGGAATCACATTTTGTGAATAAAGGGTTTGATACCGTTGAACGTCCTGTTGAGTTCGGGTAACTTCTGCTTCGGCTTGGGTAACTTTCGCACGAGCCGCATTAACCCCTAATTCGGCTTCCTGAATTTGAGATCGTTGGGTGGCAATATTAGCTTGGTCTTGTTGCAATTGAGCTTGGGCGGCGTTAACACCGAGTTGAGCTTGTTGGACTAAAGCTTGGGCTGCCACTGCTTCCGATTGAGCTTGCTGAACGTTAGTTTGTTGGGCGGCAACATCGGCTTGTTGAGCTTTGAAATTGGATTGCGCTTGTTCAACTTGACTAATATTGGTATTCGCCGTTAAAGAAACTTGATCTTTAGCACTTTGTAATTTAGCTTGAGCCGCGTTTAGGTTGGCTTGTTCCTGTTGAATTTTTAATAATAAATCTTGATCTTCTAAAATCACTAACGGTTGACCCGCTTTTACATAATCGCCATCTTTAACCAATACTTGCTGAACAGTCGCTGCAATTTTGGGGGCGAGGGGAGAAATATGCCCTTCAATTTGGGCGTTATCCGTTGTGGCGTGGGTGCTTTGATATTGCCACCAACGACTCCCGAAAACGCCTCCTGTGATTAAGGCGATCGCACCGACTAACAAAAAAGCCCAGCGACGATTGTTTTTCTTCGGAGGTTGGGTTTCCTCAATAACAGGAAAGTTTTCAACCAGGGGTTGATGTCCATTGCTTTGAATCTGTTCCGGCGATAAAGGCTTCTGATGTTCAACGGGTTCTGCTTTTAAGTGAGAATCAATAACAGTGTTGGATTTCATCTTGCTGTTCTCTACTAATCAAGGTGTTGTCGGTTGGTAAGAAACTGATACCCCGCACGAAGAGATCGACACAGGTTTCAATATATTCTTCGCGGCTGTAATGGATGAAATGAGGGATCGCATTGCGTCGCAGCATTCCCGCCAGTAACATTCCGGTAAATAAATCAACGGAGGGTTCTAAGGGTAAATCTGAGCGCACTGTACCCCGGTTTTGGGCATTGTTGAGGTAAGTTAGTAGCTTTTCTCTCAAGGGTTGGGTGGCTTCGGCAATAATCCGAGATGCCACTTGGGGATGGCGTTTAGCTTCTCCGATAAAGGTGCGAATCAAAGCTTCATGGTCTTCGAGCATTTTGTTATAAAGCAACCCATAATGCGTTAAATCCTCTTTTAAATCCTGTGTCCACTCCTCTTGATGGGTTAACGCTTCCATTTGCAAGGCGATTGTGTGTTGGACAACGGAGGCGAGTAACTGTTCTTTGCTATGGAAATGACGAAATAAGGTTACTTCATTGACTCCCGCCACACGCGCAATTTCTTTGGTGGTGGCTCCCGCAATTCCAGCTTCAGCAAATACTTCTAAAGCCGCTTTCAATAAGCGAGTTCGAGTAGCTGCGGTTTTCTGCTCCTGAGAATTCATAGACTATCATGTAAGTGCTTACTTGCATTATAACGAATTTTAAACTATATTGTTCTTTCTGAAGATATAAAATAACTGTTTCTATGTGATGAGAAACCGGGTTTCTGACGAGATCGGTTTTAATCTTTTAAATTCAGAAACCCGGTTGATCTAAAAGATTTCGTTAAAAAATAGTTTCATGGCTTCAAAAGAACGTCGATCAGAATCGGGATTATAAGCTATTCCTTTAGAGGGATCATTTCCTGATTTAGGATTGGTGAAACTATGGACTGTTCTACCATAACTGATCATTTGCCAATCCACATTTCCGTCTCTCATTTCCTTCTCAAATGCCATAATATCTTCTGGGGAAACTAATGGATCATCTGCACCGTGTAACACTAAAACTTTGCTTTTAATTTGTTTTCCATCCTGGGGATTTGGACTATCTAAACCGCCATGAAAACTCACAACCCCATCAATATCTGCGCCACTTCTTGCTAATTCTAAAACCGTTGTTCCTCCAAAACAATAGCCAATAGCAGCTAAATTTTGAGGATCAGTTTGAGGTTGTTTTTGGAGTTCTGTTAAAGCAGCATTCACTCGTTCCCTTAATAACGCCCGGTTACTGCGGTAAAGGGTGGCTTGAGTTCGGGCTTCCTCTGCGGTTTGGGGTCGTATTCCTTTACCATAAATATCCGCAGCAAAGGCGACGTAACCGAGGCGTGCGAGTTGTTCCGTGCGACTTTTAGCATACTCATCTAACCCTTTCCATTCATGAACAACTAACACTCCTGGACGTTTCCCAGTTTGTGAAGAATTGTATGCTAAATATCCTTCTAAAACGGTATCGCTTTGTCGATATTCGATGAGTTGGGTTTGTAACGTGTTGGGGGTTTGGGCGGATGTTAGGATTGTCCAAACGGGAGTGATCAAAATCCCAATGACGAGAAGAATGAATAAAGAATATTTTTTGAGAATGTTCATAAGCCAGTAGAGGAGAAATGTCAGAATAATTCAGAATAGAAAGGGTTAGATAAGTTTCTAAAATTCGATCAGCTTTCGTTCTGCTACTCTTAATTTTGCGGAACGAGAACGGGGATTATTGTTTAGTTCATCGGGTTGGGGTTGAATCGGTTTTTTCGTTAATACCTGTAAAATCGGAGAATCTTTTAATCGATGTTTAACGATTCTATCTTCTAAACTATGAAAACTAATAATCCCAATTCTGCCTCCAGGTTTTAACCAATATTGGGCTTGATCTAAGAATTTTTCTAAACACGTTAACTCTTGATTCACCGCAATTCTTAGAGCTTGAAACACACGGGTTGCAGGATGAATCCGTCCGTGACGATAACTCCCCGGAACACAATTGGTGATCGCATTTGCTAAATCTGTTGTGGTTTGAAACGGCCGTTTTTCTACAATTCGTTTAGCAATGCGTCTCGATAACCGTTCTTCCCCGTAATGATAAAAAATATCCGCTAATTCCTTCTCATCCCAATGGTTAATAATCTCCGCCGCGGTTAAGGATTGTTGTTGATTCATCCGCATATCTAAAGGGGCAGTATAACGAAAACTAAACCCCCGTTCTGGCTGATCAAACTGATAGGAACTTACCCCTAAATCGGCAATAATTCCATCAAATTGTTTTCCTTTGGGGTTATATTGAGCAAAATTCCCTTGCCAAAACTTTACTCTTTCTAGTATAGAGGGTTCCGTTTGTTCAAATTTAACACGGGCAGCCGCGATCGCATCTTGATCTTGATCAATGGCTGTCAATCTAACATTCTCTGCTGCTTGCAACAATAACAAACTATGTCCGCCACCGCCTACGGTCGCATCCAGATATTCTCCCCCCGCCCGAATTTCTAACCCAGCAATTAATTCCCGACTCAGTACCGGAATATGGACAAAGGGGGTTTGAGTGTTTTCTGTTAATGCTTCAATTTCAGACAATTTCAGTATTCCTAATTTTAACTATAATAATATTAGCTTAAAAAATAAGTATAATTTATATTCTTGACTTCTAATTTAGCATTATATTTCTTTTTGAAATCCCGCTTAAAATTTTGAATTTCAGTTGTGGCTAGAGGACATTGGGTTGATATAATAATACAAACCTTTTCTTGTTTGGCTGGATCATCAGAGAGTTGTTTAATCGTTGCTTCTAGTTGTTCAATGGCGTGCAAAATTTTAGACCCTTTAAGCTCAATATAGATTTCTAATCTCTTTTTGATATCTAGTTCATCAGGAATAACCAGATAATCACAACACCGACCTTCTTTTATTGCACATCCATCGACCTGAACTACACAAACTTTAAATTGATTCGGATTTTCTATAACAAATTTACTCTTATTTTCTTGAAATAGAAAACCCACCGCAACATAGGCAGAGGGCTTCACCACGAAAGTAATTTAATCATACAGATGGGGGCTTTTTGTAGCCCTTAATCTTCATCCCAATAAGTTTGGTTATAACCAAGTTTTGTTGCTGCATCACGTTCCGCTTGGGTTAATTCCTTCCAATATTTCTCATTAGAATTGGGAGCGTCAGAGTCTTCTTCCCAACTCGCTTCATTCCAACCTAAAGTGACCCACAACCCTTGCTCAACATCATTCATATCTGTCCAACTCAAGTCATCCCAAGTGTCACCTGGATTACCTTCAATGTTCCGAATCGTTGACATACATTACCTCACTAAGTTTTAAACACTTGCTGCCTACAGCTTGTCCTCAATTCTACAAGCACCTGACACAGAAATTTTGACTTTTTCCCTAAAGGAATTTTTCATCAATTGTGGCAACCATTCCCCGGCTTAACGGCGCTGTTCGCACAGTTGCGACTCAAACGCCATTAAGGATGGGATTAATTTAGATGACGATAGGCTTCAACCCAGGTCGTTTTGCTGGTCAATTTTCCGAATTTCTTAATATCATCATCGTTCATTTTTTCTCGAACAATTGATTTTAGTTGGTTAAGAGATAAATCATCCGGGTTGAGTGCTTCTAACCCAACTGATGACAACTCTTCAGTGTTTTGACTGTCCTCCTTCACCGTTGCTTGTTGACTGTCTGAGATGTCCTGACTGTCCTCCTTCACCGTTACGGGTTGACTGTCTGAGATGTCCTGACTGTCCTCCTTCACCGTTACGGGTTGACTGTCTGGGATGTCCTGACTGTCCGGTGCAGTTAAAGTTTCGGTAGTATCAGAAACTTCAACATTTGTGACAGTTTCAATCGGTTCAGTATCCGGTGCCTTTTCAATTTCCCGTCGTTTAGCTTCCACTTCCCTTAAAGCTTCTGCCTTCATTTTTTTAGAGGCTTTAAAAAAGTTAGGGCGTTCCTCTGTGGGTTCGCTTAACAATTCCACAAATCCAAATACATCTCTGTCGGGTAGAAAACGAGCTTTTAACTCTACAAAATAAGTTTTACCTTGTTGTTCTTTTTCGAGTTTAGGATTGAATCGAAAGGGTTTTACGGGTGAATCTCTCCACAAAAGTGGCGCATGGGTAGCCTTCATGAATTTAACCTTCCGAGAGGCTTCTGCTTCTTTAATCCACGCTAATCTATCTTTAGTAAAGTTTCTAAAGACTGAGATACAAGGTGTTCTGCAAACGGGTATAAATTGCCATAACCCGCACAATCTAAACTCAAAATCTTTTAATTCTGAATTGAAGGGATGTTCTTTTTTTGTGGGAAGAGAGGAGATAAACCCTGATAATTGGAAGGCGATAATATAAGGTTTATCCCGACCGGGAAAGTGTAAAATTTTAGGGTACACGATTAATCTTTGAGTCGTGTTTCCTGTGGCTTCAATTTCTTTTTTCAGGGCTTCGTAAGCAAATCGGCGTCTACCGGGAATATAAAATAACCGATATTCCTTATCTCCTATCTTAATCGTAGACACATCCCCTAAATTAACTTCACCTTTGATAATACCAATGGCTTGGAAGAGGGACTCATTTTTAGGTTTAGGTTCTTTGGGTTCCTGGGGAGTTTCAAGTTCAGTTGAGGGTTGGGGTTCAACTTTAACCTTGGGTGCAATTATTTTCTTGGGTTTAACAGGTTCTGATTCTACTTGGACTTCATCTATTTTCTTGGGTTTGACGGCTTCTAATTTTACTGGTTGTACTTCATCAGTTTTTGATTCAACTTCCGGCTCGGTTTCTATTTCAGTCTCCGATTTCAACTTAGCCAACAATTGCTTATACATTTGCTGATACATTGCCTTTTGCTTGGGGTTGGTAGCCGTGGCAATTAATTTTTTGATTTTTTCTATTTGTTCGGTCATTTGCTATGCTTTGATCAACTGGTAACATTTGTATTATCTCCCAATCTCTCGACAAAGGGGGATATTTTTTTGAAAATATTTCTAACAAGAACTGAGAACCCCAGAGACAGAAAGGTTAAAAAATGACATAAAACTTTACATTCCCCAGGAACCTTTAATCCCGAAAAACCCCTATCCCTAGCTCATAAGCTATCAGGTAGCCCACTAGCGATCATTTTTTCCGAATTGATTATCCTGTCCTATCTAATTTGAAAGAGGTTTTCATCCCCTAAAATTTAACTTTAGGTAGACTGAACTTAAATATTATTTTGCTAAAAAGGATTTATTGAAATTTCCTTGACCGTTGACTGAAGAATCAGTTTACAGATGTTGCGTGTCAATTTCAATTTTTTATCTTTTTACCCTTCTCTCCCCAATGAGGTAGTGCAATGAAAACTTCCTTTGATATTCCTAAATTTTGTAAAAATCAACAGGTTTTTTTTATTGGAGGTTCGGGAATTATTAAAAATTATTTTTTGAGTTCAGGACGATGGGTTTACCTTGTAGAAATGGAATTAGGCCCTGTACCGGATATGGGAAGAATTGGGTTTGAAACCACAATTTTGCTCTCCCAAACCGATCTCGAACCCGCGCTCGGTTAATCCTGTCAAAACCTCAGTATAATGCTTTTTTTTTGGGACAACCTATAACTCAAGAGAGATTATTTTATATAGCTTCTGGAAGATGAATTAAGGGCTAAATTCCTCTAAATTGGGTTTAGGTAATCCTATAAAATTACGGAATCAAAGATTATGGTTCAAATCGTAGAAAATATTCAACGTTCTAATGATCGCCCAGGTGATCCCCGCAACCGTGAAGTGGTTCATGCACCTTATGATGATCCGCAAATTGGTAATTTAGCAACCCCGATTAATTCTTCTGCCTTTACCAAAGCATTTATTAATAATTTACCCGCTTATCGTAAAGGTTTATCACCCCAACGTCGGGGGTTAGAAGTGGGTTTAGCTCATGGTTATTGGTTATTAGGCCCCTTTGTAACTTTTAATCCTTTACGAGATACAGCAGTAGGTTTAATGGCGGGATTATTTGCAACAATTAGTACCATTTTAATCTCCACTTTTGCGATTTCTTTATATGCAGCCAGTGATCCCCCGGAACCCCTAGCAACGGTTACTGCACCGAACCCTCCCGAAGCGTTAAAAACATCAGAAGGATGGCATGAATATGCAGGGGGATTTTTAGTTGGGGGTGTCGGTGGGGCGTTAGTTGCTTATGCAATTTTAGCAAATTTGGATGTGTTTAGAACCATTTTTAATATTTTATAAACCCGTAACGGGAGTAGAGCAAATATTGGAGTAAAATCAAATAGCGATCGCTCCCGATTTTTTTTACAGCATGGGTTAATTTGGAGTTGGTGCGTGCACTATGCTTACGCACCCTACATATAGGATACAAACTGATAGAACATCCAAAAGAATACAACAAAAAGTCATATTTAGCTATATTTTTGATCATAAAATTCCGTATAACCATAATCTGCATCGGTGAATAACCAATCGATTTCGCCTGATGTTCTCGCAATGTATCCATCTAAACTTGACGAGATAAACAACCGTATTTTTCTCATAATTTAGGAAACAGCAAACTGAGCATTTTGAGGTTTGATTCTATACTCTACAATAAAGGAAAACCTGACCTCGGCTCAGATTTTTATCATCCTTCTTAGGAAAGATTAAGGATTTTTCCCAGTTATTCCTATAGCCAGATGAAAATAAAGCTTATGTTCTGTCATCTTATATACAGATGACTATCGCTGACTCAAAGTCCCCTATCTTCGGATGGGGGATTTCAATTTTTATCTTTAATTTTACCTTGAATACCAGATTCTATCTTTGTGAGGATACTATTCTTTTTAAGCTAAATCTAAATGATGAGAACGACTTATTTCATAAGCTAGATGATCATACTGAGATTAAACGTTAAATTAAGAGTATAAGGTAAGTACCGGATGGAAGTTATGCCGCTGTGTTCCATTGTTGCAAACCCAAGGAGAGCGAACTGTCAGGGATGCGAACGGTACAATTATAGGTCAGCTTAAACGGTGTGGAGTTTTTATCGCTTCCTCCACTTTATTACGGTCAAGGGAAGGCTAAACCCTTCATCAGAGCGGTCTGAGAGCGTAAACGTTAGGTTGATTTTAAAACACAATTATACAGAAACAAAACCTGTCTGAGTTGATCACAACTTAGGCGGGTTTATGAGTATATAATAGACTAAAATTGTTGTGGCGGTAGAGTGAATTATGAAGCGGGATGAATAATATTATAAAAATAGGATCTAATTTTTTATTGATAGATAGGGAGGACACTTGCACGACTTCACAATCATAGGTCAGTTTGAACGGCGTGAAGTTTTTATCGCTTACCATTAGCTGTTTTAGGAAGATTTGACCGCTCAAATTTAGATTGGAATGATTTAGACATTGACAAATATTTTTGATATCCAAATCTTAATCTATCTTCTATTTCATGAATTAGGTTAGATTTATCCACTTTAACGAGGAAATATCTACTCAAGGCGAAATCTAAAGTAATCCATAGGGAATAAATTAACTCTAAGTTATCATCTTCTAACTCACCGAGGTAATTTTCTATTCTTGATGTTAGCTTCTCTAATGCCCTTTCAGCATGAAATTTAATGATTAATATTTTACTTTTTTCGGACTTTTTTAGGCGATAATATTGACGTTTGGCTTCGGCAAATATTGTATTAAATATTTCTTGATTGTCAGATTTAGCCAAATTTCCCGGATGATTGGCAATCTCATTAATCGAAAGTATCAAATTTTCAATTGCAAAATATAGAGTGTATATTTTTGCTCTATTGTTCATTGCTTTTGCTGATTAATTATTACCATTCCAATCTGAGCATAAACCATAACTTTCCAAGGGTAATCCCCATTACGATAGACTTTACTCTGTAATCTAGGATCATCCTCAATAAAGGATATCTGTCGATTAAGGAGTTAAAAATCCTAAATGTTCCCCAGATTTAGAGCGTAAATCCTTTAAGTACCCTTGCATTTTGAGTTTCCCATTTTCTATTAAAATAATCCAATCTGCACGCTCAATAATTCGAGGACGATGACTAATTATAATCGTTGTTTTCCCTTGTCGAACTGCTAACAGTTTATCTAAAATTTCAACTTCGCTTACGGGATCAAGGGAGCCAGTGGATTCGTCTAATATTAAGATGGGAGGATCATTAACAATGGCTCTAGCCAAGGCTAATCTCTGCCGTTGTCCCCCAGAAATATTTGCTCCAAATTCACCTAAAATTGTTTGATATTTATCAGGAATTTGGTTAATAAATTCTGAAGCTCCTGTAATTTGGCAAGCTCTAACAATCTGTTCAAAGGTTGCTTGAGGAGCCGCTAACCGGAAATTATCTAAAATTGAACGACTCCAAAAATGAGCTTCTTGGGGAACTAAAACAATTTGTTGTCTGAGACTGTCTAAGGATAAATCTTGCAGGTTATAAAAATCAATTTGGATATTACCTGATTGAGGTTGATATAACCCAGCAATTAGTTTAGCTAAGGTACTTTTACCACAGCCTGATTTACCAATTAAAGCAATAACTTGACCCCCTGGAATCTTAACAGAAAAGTTTTCTAATAAATTAATTCTACCGACATGATAAAAGTTTAGATCTCTACAGAGAATCTCAGCATCAGGGGGAATTTTAACAAATTGTTTTTTAAAATCTAAGAGGTTCTCTGGGGTACTATCAATGACTTCTGTTAACCGTTGGGTTGCCGTTTTTGCCCGATAAAACTCATCTACAAAACCAATTCCTGTAGCAATAAAGGTGAGAAAATTGCCATTCATACTATTAAAGGCTAATAATTGACCGATTGTTAATTCTTTACTGATGACTAAACGACTTCCTAACCAAAGCAAAATAACGCTCCCTAAACTTAAAATTAATCCTGAAAATGTAGTATTAATAATGCTAATTTGCATTAACCGAAACATTTGATGGGCTAACCGTCCAAAGCGGCTTTGAAATTCCTCCCAAAATTGCGGGGCTGCGGTTGTTGCTTTCAGGGTTAATGCGCCTTTAAAGGTTTCTACTAAAACTCCTTGATTTTCCGCTTCTAAAACTAAAACACTACGAGTTTTTTGCTGTAAATAAGGCAGAAAAACAAGAACAGATAAAGTCATAATTAAGGCGAATATCCCGGCACTTAATGTAAGTTTTGTGCTATAAAATAGCATAAACCCTAGGGAAACAGCCGCAATTACAAATTGACTGGGAAGATTAACAGCAATTTGAGATACTAACTGATTAATTTCTTGAATATCACGCAAACGGCTAATAACTTCACCGCTTCGATGGGATTCATAATAAGGTAAGGGTAAACGTAATATAACTCGGCAAAAATCTAAAACTAATCCTAATTGTAGTCGTTGAGCAAAATGAGCAATTAAATTAGATTGGATGAGTCGTAAAATACTACTAATTAGGTTCATGATTGCGATCGCAATCACTAAGGTATTTAATAACTGTAAATCTCCCCGAACTAAGACTTCATCAGTTAACAGTTGAATAAAAAAAGGATAAGCCAGAGAAAGCACACCTAAAACTAAATTAATTAGAAATGCTTCCCCTAGAATCGTTCGATAAGTCCAAACAGGTTTCAAAAAACGCCCAAAGTGATTAACCGTCTCATCCGGTTGGGCAAAAAATCGGGCAGAGTCCGGTTCTAATAATAGCATTAAGCCATTACCCCAACTCTCTAAAAGGTCTTGACGAGATAAATAACGAATACCTAAAGCAGGGTCAGCAAGAATATATTTTCCGCCTTTTTTACCATACAAAACTACCCAATGGGAACCTCGCCAGTGAATAATTGCAGGTAAAGGAATTTGATTCAGTTGTTCTAAAAGCTCCTCTGAAGCTCTACCTCCTCTTGCATTAAAACCCAAGGCTTCAGACCCCCGTTTAAGACCGAGTAATGTTGTTCCCAGTTGTCCCGTCCCCACGGCTTCTCGAATCCGATTTAGGGTCAAATTTCGCCCATAATATTTAGTAATTGAAGCGAGACAAGCAGCGCCACAATCTTCTTGACTATGTTGTAAAACACAAGTTGTCTTCATAAGAGATAAGTCAAAAGGAGTAATTTAAAATTACTAATTGAATTGTAAAAATTGTTGAATCTGTTTCAGATATTATCATAATTAAAAATTGGATTTATGCCTCTTTCTGGAGATTGATTTCTTGTGTTTGCGTGGTAGTTGAATGCAATATAATTTTATTTCATATATCATCTATAAAAGGTTTTATATTATTTATTTTTTTGAGTTCGTTAAGATATTTTAGATGAGTTAATCTAGCTAAAGATATAAAATATGGATTGATTTTAAACAGTAGCTTTATTCCTGTTGAAAGATGATAAATCCTTAGATTAATGTTCCAATGAATGTCAAGAAACGCTAATAATGCTGATTGATAAATCTCAAGAAGCAAGGTGTTCCTATTAACACAAGTAACGGAAATCAAAACATCATGAACCAATCTAAAGCTTTATTTGTAGAACTCTCTGATTTAGAATTAGAAGCCGTCGCGGGTGGTCAAGACAACGATTTAGTTGATGTTGATATACAAAACGTTCTGAAAAATGTTAACTTGGCAGTGAATGCCGCTGTGCTGAATACTAAGCCCAGTCAGACTGTTAACTTCCCCATAACCCAAAAATAAATGAGTTTTAACTGATTACTAGCACACCTCAAATTCTCTGGATTAATCTGAGGTGTGCTTCAAAAAAGGGTTTTTATTCCTTTATGATTTAATTTGTCGTTCTGGCTTTTTATTTATTCATTTTTGCTCTTTATGTTCGGTACATCATCCTCAGAATTTCTCCGTCCAGTTCGCAGTGATGAGTTTCTACCTCCCATTAGTTTATGGACAACATTAGGAGGTTTAGGAATTGTAGGAACGGTGATTTTAGCTTTTATTCTTGCGGCTGTAACTCGATACAAAATTACGATTAAAGCTCCTGCGACTGTACGACCTTCTGGAGAACTGAGTATTGTTCAAGTTGCCAAAGAAGGAACCATTCAAAGCATTAAAGTGAAGCAAAATCAGGTGATTCATCAAGGAGATGCGATCGCTTATATTGATGATTCTAAATTACAAACTCAAAAAAAGCAATTCCAAGATAATATTCAACAGAATCAAGAACAAATTGCTCAAATTAATGCTCAAATTACCGCTTTAAATTCTCAAACTGCTTTTGAACAACAACAAGCTAACCGCACGGTTTCCTTAACAGAATCTGAACTGAATTATACCCAACGGGACTATCAAAATCTACAAGCCACAACCCTGTCTGAAGTCAATGAAGCTGAAGCTAATTTCAAACAATCTCAGGAGGAGTGGCAAAAAGCACAAGCCGATTTAAAATCAGCCGAAGCTAATTTAATGTCAATTCAAGCAGCTTTAAACGTTGCTAAAAATAGACAAGAACGCTATCAACCTTTAGCGGAAACCGGAGCTATTTCTCAAGATAAATTAGAAGAAGCTCAATTAGAAGTAGCCCGACAAGAACAAGCGTTAGAAGCTCAACACGCTGTTATTGAAGCCGAAAAGCAAGTTATCCAGAGCCAATACCAAGGAATTGCAGCAGCAAAGGCGAGATGGGATGGTGCAAAAGCCAAACTTAATCCTAGTCATGCAACGGTAAAAATGGCTGAGGAAAAAGTGGCTCAACAACGAGCAATGGGTCAAGCAAACCTTGAGCAATTTAATCAAGAAAAGGAAAGACTGATTCAGCAAAAAATTGGAATTCAAAATCAAATTAATCAAGATACTTTACAACTTCAACAGCTTGAAACTCAACTCAAAGATACTGTTGTTTCTGCTCCAGTGACCGGAACAATTTATCAACTCAATCTCCGCAATTCCGGTCAAGTGGTACGTCCTGGGGATATTATTGCCCAAATTGTTCCTAATAAAGCTTCTTTGGTGCTAAAAGCTTCTGTTCCTTCTCAAGAGCGAGATCATCTTAAAATAGGACAGGATGCTTATATTCGGATAGAGGGGTGTCCTTATCCCGATTTTGGGGTTCTCCCCGGCAAAATTCAATCAATTTCACCGGATGTTTCCCCAATTAATTCTACAACAGATAACGCCTCTTTAATCAATTCAATTCAGACGAATAATAGTGTTTATGAAGTTATCATTCAACCGGAAGATTTTAAACTAAATAACGGTGAGCAGCAATGTTTAATTCGTCCGGGGATGACAGCCAGAACTGATATTATTGCCAATGAAGATACAATTTTGAGATTTTTCCTGAAAAAAGCTAGGTTAATCGTTGATTCAATTTAAAAGGTTTTTAATGACCCTAGCTATTTTTCTGTAAATAACTTAAACCCAAACATACAGCAGCCACCGAACCCGCAACACAAATTTCTCCGGTTTGAATTTTTGGCAATACCGCTTCTATCGGAATCAAAACGACTTCAATTTCTTCTGTGATATCCAGGGAAGTTACGGATAACAATTTAACAGAATTGGCTAAAAATAAATGCACTGAGTTGGTATCTTTAACGGGATTATCATATAACGTTGCCAGTTTAACAATAGACTCTGCAATATAACCTGTTTCTTCCGTTAATTCTCTTAACGCCGCTGCTTCGGGAGTTTCCTTTTCGGGATTAAATGCGCCTGCGGGTAATTCTAATAAAATTTGTTCAACGCCATGACGATATTGACGCACAAACACAATTTCCTGTTGTTCTGTAATGGGTAAAACTAAGGCAATATCCGGTCGAACATGAATAAAAAAATCATCAATAATGGTTCCATTTGGTAGCTCAACGCTATCGCGTCGAATTCTGCACCAAGGATGATTAAAAACAAAATAGGAGCTTAATCGTTTCCATTTCTGAATCAGTTTCATGGGGGTTTCAGTCATCTACAATTTTAGACCCATAGCACGTCTATACTTGCATTTTGCCCTTAAACGTGCTAATAAAACTTGCATAAACTAGAGTTTTCATGCAACAACCATGCAAGCGCAAAACTTCAAGCAACAATTTAAGCAAACTGTACAAACGTTAGTCGCCTCCGATGTACCCGCGTTGTATGGGAGTCTGCTGTTGAGAACTTCTAGTCTTGTCGCTGCTGTGGCTATTACAACGGCTTACCCCTTAGCGGTACAGGCGGCTGTTTTAGGAGATTGGAAAATTGATCCCAATACTGGAACTGTCGAGGTTGAACTACCATCGGGGAGTAAACCGCAATTATCCGTTTATAATCTTCCCCCTCGTCTAGTCCTTGACCTACCGAATACAGAAGTTAAAGTTAAGATTACAGAAAGCTATGAAACTGGCGTTGTGCGTCAAGTTAGTTTAATGCAGACAAAACCGAAACAAGCTCAATTAGTCGTTGAGTTTGTACCCGGTATCAGTGTTGATGCGGAAGCGTTAGATTTACGACAAATTGGCATTGATAATCTTTGGGTATTGCGTCCGACGCTGCAAACCTTACCTTCAGAAGAACCCCCCACTCCCACAAATGTTGCGACGACTCAACCCCAAACAACTTCAACTCCGACACAGGTAGCACCCTCGACAACTCCTCGAACCTCTGCAACGGTTAAACCGCCAGAACCCCCTAAACCGCCTCAATATTCTGTCCGTCAATACGACCCTAGACAGACGGCTTTACCTAACCCTCAACCGACGAGAGACTCCCGCTTAGAGATTGTGCAGGTTCCCGTTAACCAGCCGACTCAAGTGCAGGTGCTTCCGACGATGACACCCCCTCCGCCACCTTCTCAGACCGTGGTGTTTGTCCCTCAAACACCGGGTTATCCTCCTCCGGTTCCCGTTTCTGAAACAGTAGTCGTTGTTGCACCCAATGCTCAATTCAATAGAACAGGATCTCTCCCCCAAGCGGTTCCCTTTGGTCAACCGTTACCTCCCTCGATACCGCCAGGGACACCGCAATCCTATTTTAATCCTAGCCCGTCGGCAATTTTGCTCCCCACGGGAACCACCTTAACGTTACTCTATCCCACGAAAGATCAAGTCCGTCTAACTCGTCGTTCAGAACGTCAGGATGTGTTGTTATTGCAAGGGGGAATTGTTGATAGTTTGGGCAATTATATTGTTCCACCGGATACGCCAATTGTAGGAGAATTTGAAACCACCACAAAAGGCAGTCGATTTATTGCTCAAGCCATTAATTTAGACGGTCGCAGCATCCCAATTCAAGGTCAATCTAACTGGATTCCAGGGTCTTTAGAAGTCAGTCCTGAACGAGTGGGAATTGGGACGGGTGCGGGAAGTTTAGCGGGATTTCTAGTCAGTGGATTTACGGGAATTGGAGCCTTAGTCGGTGCAATTGCAGGTGCAGGAATTGGTCTGGGAACATCCCCCTCACCCACTACCTTACAACCGGGTCAAATGATTTCAATTCAGTTAACCCAAGATCTCACAACTCCCAATTTCTTCTTAGTGAATCAATAGTTAGATTTCAAATTTGTGGTGGTATTTGTTCTGAAGATGATCTAAAAATTCAGGGTTGAATCTGTTTATACACAGGTTCAAAATTGAATTAGATATAATTGAATAAATACACAGGAAAAATCAACCATGAATTTACAAGAATTAAAAAATGCTGCTTATCAACTTTCCGTTCATGAACGGTTATTACTGGTAGAGCCTATTATTCATTCATTGTCTCAAGAATTGCGTCCTCGTCCTGATATTCCTGATGGAGTTTGGGAACGTTTGCGAGGAAGTTTAAAAACGGAGTTAAACTAATTAATATTATATCGCCATTATAGCAAATATTAATTCTTCGGAAAATAGCTATCATGTTTGAGAATTATGGCGGAAAAGTAGGCTATAATTTTCAAACATGAAACAGCCCTGGGGGGGTGAGTTTGAGGTGGTGGATTAATACGTCCAGTTTTGTTTAGTCTGCAAACTGTAGGTTCCATCTTTCACATTCACCCGCTCTGGAATTAGATCTAAATCTCTAAACAGATTAGCTTGATGCTGTAGGGCATTCAGCGATTGTTCGTCAATGGGGATAATGGCGCGTTCAGCACTATGTTTCTGCAACGTTTCTAGGATGGATGGATCGATTTCGTGCTGATCCACCAATCGTTGAGCGACTTCTAATTCCTGTTTTTTCGCCCAAGCTCCAGCTTCATTGACTTCTTCTAATATTACTTTTAGCAGATCAGGATAGTCGCGGACTAGCTCTGGAATTGCGTAGTAATAAGTTGGAACTTCTAAAGAGGCTTTGTCACCAAAGATGCTCTCTAGGTCTGCAATCGAACGTCCTGGGTAAGAACTTCGGGTTTGAGTGGGTGTATAGGGAACCCAAACCACCCAAGCATCAACTTCCCCTTGTCGGAATAGGAGGAGCGCCTGTGGCTGCGTCAGATAAACGGGTTCAATGTCGCTAAAATGGAGTCCTACTTTTGCTAACGCTCGGATCAACACATAATGGGCACTGGAGCCTTTATCAAAGGCTATCTTCTTACCCTTGAGGTCAGCAAGGGTCTGAATGGGTGAATTTTCTGGGACTAGAATCGCTTGACCTTTAGGGGATGTATATTTTTCTTTGGCTACCCGCACAAACACATGATCTGCGGCTTGGGAGAAGATACTGGCTGTACCACCCCCCCCACAGAAATCAATTGTCCCGTTACTCAGGGCTTCAATCAGGGAAGAAGCTGATAAAAAGCTTGTCCAGGTCACAATCAGCCCAAAGGGTCGTAAACGTGCTTCCAAGAAGCCTTGACTGCGGAGAACCTCAAAATTGGTCATCCCCTCTGGATACCCGATTTTAAGTTGTTTAAGTCGTCGCGCTTGTTGAGCTAAGGGTGTGTTACCCGCGTGAGCAGAACGGTTAGAAAACCAGCGATCCAAAAGGATACAGAAAATGATACCCCCCACAAATAGTCCCACGGTTTCCCCTAACCGAAGGGTTGAGTTTTTGGGGGAATTAACCGGATTGGCTGGACTCGCCTGACTGATTGGGGAGGAAAGTATATAGCCAGATTCAGGAGCAGCAATCAGATGAGGATTAAACCCTAGACTTAAAACCAAACTTGAGATAACACCAATACCAAATCGCAGAATAAACCGAGAGACAACCGATCTAGGCAAAATAATCCTCCGTGATCTTAAGATATTTTGATCCCTGAGTTTAGACAAAAGATCAAGCCAATAGCTAATCATAATAACCCCTTCGATAAATATATTTTATGGACATAGCCGGATGAATTGAAAATAGGAGATTAAAGTCAAAGTATCACTTTAGCAAATAGGACAAAATATGAATGGCTAGATTGATTTTGCTCCCCTGATCAAGCCACCCTGAAAGGGCAGAAAGCTTAAATCTTTATTATTTAACTTATTTCCATAAAAATAATTTATGATTGGAATAGATAGCCCATCGCATAATAGAATACAACCAAAATCTTAGACTTTTAATGGCTATTTCTATATTATTAGAACTTACGCAAATCTTCTAATTTCTGGATATTGGGGGCTTGATTGCTTAATTTAAGCGATCTAGGGTTTCGGTGAGCGCATAGGTGTTGATGAGGGATGCTGATGGATTGGTTAATGACCACAATTAAAATTGGCCTAGCTGTTGCTGTAGCAACAACATTTGATGACAATATTTATTTGACGGGTTTCTTCAGTGAGGTTAATCGAACGTTTCGTCCTAAACATATTGTGGTTGGTGAGCTTATCGGATTTACCGTATTGGTAAGCGCTAGTTTGATTGGTTTTTTCCTGGGGTTGGTAATTGACTCAGCTTGGATCGGCTTACTGGGAATTTTACCGATCCTTATTGGTCTTAATAATTTACTCAACCTGAATAAGGATGATTCAACGGAAGATAAATCAACGAATCTGAAAATAAACGCTAGATATCGAGGATTTGATTCTCGAAAGCGATCGCTATGGGACGTAATCCGAGATCGGCAAACCTATAGTGTTTCCGCAGTTACCATTTCCAACGGGGGTAACAATTTAGGGATCTATATCCCCTTATTTGCGAGTAGCAGCATCCAAAGTCTTGCTGTGATTATACCTGTTTGCTATTTCATTGTTTGTTGCTGGTTATTTATGTCCTATAATCTGACTCGTCAACCGGGTATTGCGGTTGTACTAAGCCGTTATGCTAGTAAGATTTTTCCCTTTGTGCTGATGTGGCTGGGTTTCAGGATTCTGTTAGATAGCGAATCCTATCGTCTTTTTCTCCCCAATATTTGACCCATAAACATGATTAACGTTTTATTGTAAAAGTACCATTCCTGAAGCTAGACAATATAAAGCAAAAACGCACCTGTATCTGCCAAAAGGCTCCACAAGCGCGTCGCTAAAAAACATGGATTTAATCTTAAAATCTGTTAGAAAACCAAAACCGGAAACCCAACAGTGCTAAAATCGTTCTGTTTCTGGTCGGCTAGGTGCGGGAACAGCCCCAGGTTGGTTAATAAACAGGTTAGCTGCACTATCATTTTGATAAATACAGTTAATCGTGGGATTACTTTCTAAATCTCCCGTAAATCCAAAGGTATTCATCCGTTGTTTACAATCTCGCTCTTGCTGATTATTCAGGAGATTCCGTTGTTTTAAAATTGCCCAGTTACTCGTGCGGAGAACACATCCCGGTTGTAGTTTCGGTTGCGTTACATAAACATTGAAGGGGTTGAGGGTGACAAAGACACGCAGATCCGTTACCATCGCACTTGCACCAAATTTAATACAGGTTTCGGTACTCGGTGCATTGCGGTCAATAAATTGACTGGAGGCGACGTTTTCTGGGGTTAAGGTGGTTGTGGAACTAATTGCAATCCCAATCCCAATTCCCAGAATCAGTACCCCGCCAATCACTGCTAAAGCTGTGTAATTAAAGAGTGAAGGTTTAGCAGGTGCCATTTTGGTTCTACGTCTCATATTAACTCAACAGGGTTGAAACACTCAAACTAGAGTAGAGTATATATTAGGGGTCGAGGGAGGCTTTGCAACCTCCGACTCCCATTCAGAACCGTGAAGAGCGACTTTCACCGCACACGGCTTAAGAGTCTATTTGACAGGAACGTCTCGCACAGCTTCTTCATGTTAACATAATTCAATATCTCTAGGGGCATAACTTCCCCTGCATCGTGTTTCCTCTGTTGTCTGAAGACACGCTTGTTTCCACACTCCCATCTATTTTTTTATGAATGTTGAATTAAACAAACATTGGCGGAAGGAAAACCCTCCGCCAATATCGAGTTTGAAGTTGTGAATGTTGATGCAACTTTCAAAGAATGAGTCACTTCACTGTGTGACTGTAACGAAGGTTTAAGACAGGAAATGTTACTTCTGTGTTAAGTTTAAGGATTCTTCAACTCAATTTTGAGGAGATGCCAAAACTAACGAAAGGACGAAGAACAAAACCTATCTTGATTTCATTCCGATGACCGATGGACGGGTTTTAACCGCGAGTTCCAGTCTCAACTAAAGTTGCTAAGGATTCTTCACTAATTGAATCTGGAATTTCAGTGTCTTCGGGTTCATAACCGCGTTTAAATTCCCGGAATCTTACCTGTTTGGCTTGAAGCGCGGTTTCTAGAAATTTAATGGCTCGCTGAGGATTTCCTTTTCCACAAAAGAACAAGTCAGCAGCGAAATATCCCAGTTCTGGCCAAGTGTGTATAGCAATGTGAGATTCAGCTAAGGTTGCTGTTGCAGTTACTCCGTGAGGACTAAACTGGTGTACACATAAGTCGATGAGGGTAGCCCCTCCAGCAGAAATTGCATCAAGTATCGCGCGACGGATGCGTTCAGGATCGTTCAGAAGTTCTGCGGGACACTGCCAAGCGTCAACGACCAGATGAGTTCCCAATTGTTTCATTCTGTGTGGTTTTACCTCCACCCTATAGTGTCTCAGACTTGACTATCATATCATACATTTTGAGAATTTGTGCAAAAATTTAATCCTTAAGAATAGGTGGCTCCATTGGGAAGAATCGCTCCTTCCAAGGTCGCTTCGTTTAGATTACCAATACCCAGACTCGCGCCGATCAGGTTGGTTTCACAGAGGTTAGCCCCGGTTAAATTAGCTCCCTTGAGAGAGGTCAACAGGAGTCCAGCCCCGGTCAGGTTGGCATGACTGAGGTTAGCCCCCCGCAAGTCGGCTCCTAAGAGGGTCGCGCCTTCTAAGTTCGCGCCACTGAGATTTGCTCCGCGTAAATTGGCTTGAGTCAAGTCGGCGTGTCTCAAATCGGCGTTATGTAAGCTCAAACCGTTTAAATTTGTATTTTGGAGATTCGCATCCTGGAGATGGCTTCCATTGAGGTTGGCTCCGTTTAAGTTCGCGCCACTTAAATCAGCCCCTTGTAAGTTAACCCCCGTTAAATTAGCAACACCCAGATTAGCTTCTCGCAAACTGGCTTCGCTGAAATCTGCATTCACCAGATTAGCACCACTGAGGTTCGCTCGGTTAAGATGCGATCGCACAAATTTAGCTCCCGTTAAATTCGCACCACTGAGATCGACTTCACTTAAAATTGTTCGGGTTAAATTAGCCCCACTTAAATCAGCACCACTTAAAATAGCTCGGCTCAGGGTTGCCCCCACCAAAATCGCATCGGTTAGTTTACAACCGTTGAGCAGACAAGCTGAAATTAAACTGGCAGAGGTCAGATTAGCTCCCGTCAAATCACTATGAGATAAAATTGCCCCACTCAATAAGACACCACTTAAGTCAGCATGGCGTAAAATGGTATCGGTCAGACTGGCACCACTGAGATTAGCTTCAACTAAAACGGCCATTGAGAGGTTAACTTGACTCAAATCAGCGCCATTCAGGTTCGCTCCAATCAATCGAGCACGAGATAAATTAGCGCCTTGTAACGTAGCATTACTGAGGTTAATGCGATTGAGCTTAACGTCTTTTAGGCTTGCCGCTATGAGATTAGCAGCACTAAAATTCCTTTCTCCTGTGGCATATCGCGTTAACAACTTATGGGCATCGATAATTTCACTGGCCTTCATAAAAAATGAACGATTTAGTTTAATGTGTTAATAGTGGAAATTGACCATGAATCGCTTTCAACGCAGTTCATGGCAACGAAAAAAATGCAAAATAGACGTTGAAACCTTAGAAAAAAACAAAGGTTTTTGGTCAGTTAGGATGGAAGATTGAGCCCGAATGATCTTGAGTATAAATTCTTGATCGGAATTTAATTGTATCGGGCTTTGCTCCTCGGCTTTATCCAGGTGAACGGCTGATCATAGAGTGAGTTCAGCTTAACTCGTGTCACCTGCAATCCGAGTGTATTGTTCAATTAATCTCCAAACAATTGCTGAACAAAATTTCTGAAAATAATCCTGTGGCTGAAGTGGAACATTCCCCAAACTTTCAAAAACAACACAAGAGCGAAAATGTAGAGCAGTCGTAGCGACGGGTTGACCCGGATGTTTTAGGGATAAGCTAAAACTCGATAAATTGACGAAGCTTGAGTCTAATGTAGATTTCAGACGAGTATAACGGGCTAGATGTCTACCCCGAAAGAGATTCCTCCATCGCTGTTGATTTGGGATATTCATAAAAGCAGTTTGAATCCTCAAACCCTAACAACCCGTTCTTCCTAATCGCTGACAAGCTAGGCATAATTGCCGTCTTGACCTGTGCTAGGGGGTTCATCTGGGCTAGGATTTGGGAAAACTTATCTTTTCACCTCGATCCGTTAAAATTGCCTCTTAGTTAAACATAATAGCTGAAAACTTAACTAGGCAAGGTAGGTTTTTTCAATTCTGTTAGCTCTGAGGCAGGTTAAAAGTGCTGATTACTCAATCAGTATCCCGAAAAACCTGACTATTAAGATAAAGTGCGATTATGTAGGAGATTCTATGGAAGTTCGTGGTGTCTGGTTAACGAATACTGATAGTCGAGTCATGTTTTCTCGACAGACCATTGCAGAAGCGATGGAGTTTTTGGCGGAAACGGGCTTTAATGTTGTATTTCCGGTGGTTTGGAATAAGGGCGTGACGTTGTATCGCAGTCAAGTCATGGCTCAAGCCTTTGGTGTAGAAATCGATTTCTATGTTAAGGGACGTGACCCCCTGCAAGAGGTGATTGAGGAAGCTCATCGAGTGGGGTTAAAAGTCATTCCTTGGTTTGAATTTGGATTTGCTAGTTCTTATCAACAAAATGGCGGTAGAATTCTCGCTCAAAAACCGAGTTGGTCAGGTATTAATTCTACCGGAGGATTAGTTGTTAAAAATGGCTTTGAATGGATGAATGCTTTTGACCCAGAAGTGCAGGATTTCGTTCTTAGTTTGGTTTTAGAGGTTGTTAGAAAATACGATATTGATGGGATTCAAGGGGATGACCGGATGCCCGCAATGCCTTCGGAAGGAGGCTATGATGCAAAAACGGTTGCTCGTTATCGGGCAGAATTTAGCCGTCAACCACCCAGCTATTCTAAAGATCCGCAATGGGTACAATGGCGAGCCAATATTTTAACCGATTTTTTAGTTCGTTTACGTCGAGAAGTGAAAGCGATTAAACCGCATTTATTAATTTCAATGGCTCCGAGTATTTATAAATGGGGTTTAGATGAATATTTACAAGATTATATTGCCTGGATTGATCAAGATTTAGTCGATTGGATTCATCCTCAATTATATCGGCGCAATTTTTGGAGTTATAAAGGGTTAGTGGATCAATTGGTGGATGTTCAGTTTAGAGATTGGCAATTACCTAAACTTTCTCCAGGAATTTTAGCAAAAATTGGTTCCTATTGTATTACGACGGATGACTTATTAAAAGCCATTGATTACAATCGATTTAAAGGGGTAAAGGGAGAGATATTTTTCTTTTATGAAGCCCTCAGACAAGATAATAATGCCTTGGCGACGGCTTTGAGAACAGGCCCCTATAGGACTCCGGCGAAATTAAAATAAAAGGTGGTTGGGTGTGCGTAAGTGTGGCGCACCCAACTGTCAACAGTCAACCGTTATTCTAAAGCATTATGCAAGAAAATTTAGAGATAGCAAAAATTAAACTATCTGTTATTATTCCCTACTGGAAACAGAGGGATTTTTTATTGGATTTTATTACAGATTTAGAATACACGATGGAGGTGGATTATGAAATTATTATTTTAGGTGTAGGTAATGTCAATTTATTGAGTTTTGAGTTAGAAGATATTCTCAAGTATTTAGAATTGCAAGGTCATCATTTTTTGGGGTTTGAACCTTCCCAAACCGCAGAAACTATTTTTAACCAAGCAATTTCAAAAGCAAAAGGGGAGTATATTATTTGGACACAATATCCAGTGAGATTTTTCTCTGAAGGGTTACAGGAAGCGATTAAAATTTTAGATAGCCAGTTAGAAATTTGGGGAGTTTATAGTAATAATCAATGGAGTTTAGAGTATTTGAATCTAGGTGAAAAACCAGAAGTTCAAGGCATTTTTAGAAAATCAATTTGGGAAACAGAGATTATTTTAGAAGAAAATTCAATAAAACCGTTTAATTGGAAATTTCAATTTAAAAATAATCAAAACGATGACAAATTTTATCATTTGAATCAAAAAATATATGAACTTAAAATAAATGATTATTTGAAACCAGAAAACCAAAGGTTAAAAGTTCAAGAATCATCTTTAGTGAGTGTTTGTATTCCCACTTATAATGGAGAACAATTTATTGCTGAAGCGATTTCTAGTGTTTTATCTCAAACCTATTCTGCAATTGAATTAATTATTTCTGATGATAATTCCTTAGATCAGACTGTGGCGATCGCTCAATCGTTTCAAGAACAAACCACTATTCGTCTTTCTATTTTAACCCATAACCCTCTCGGACTTGCACAAAATAGTAATTTTTGTATTGAACACTCTCAAGGGAAATATATTAAATTTCTCTATCAAGATGATATTTTACTTCCGAATTGTATTGAAAAAATGGTAACTTTAGCAGAAACTGACCCGGATATTGGGTTAGTATTTTCACCCAGAAAAATGTTTTTTCTAAATCAAGATAATATTGATTTAGATCTAATAACCGTATATCAAGATTTTGCTAATTTACATCAAAGTTGGTCAAAGTTAAATCCGATTCAATGGGGAATAGAACTCCTCAACGATCCTAATTTATGGGAACATCCTATTAATAAAATTGGGGAACCCAGTACCGTGTTATTGCGGAAATCAATCTTTGAAATCATCACAGGTTTTGACCCGCAATTAAATCAGTTAGTTGATTTAGATTTATGGTGGAGAATCTTAGGACAGTTTAAAGTCGGCTTTGTGGAAGAAACCTTATCTTATTTTCGTCTCCATATTCACCAAAAAACCTATGAGAATATGCAACAATATCAAGCAATGGATCTCAACTTTTATCATAAAATTTACTCTCATCCTGATTATGATTTTTTTCCACCAAGTTATCGTGAGCAAGCCTTCTTGATCTATGATTTCATTTTAAATAATAGGACTCATTCTGTAAAAAATTATAAAGATTGATAAACCTTTCAACTCAATGGCGGAACAATTGCTAGAATTGCACTATCTGGGTATTCAAGTCAACCCTAAACCCCATAAAAATAGAAAAAGTTGACCGATTTAATATCACCCTCTGTAATCATTTTGCCTCTTCCTCAGGGTAGAGAGGGATCAGCAATAACCCTCTCTATCTCCTGAATTACTATTAGAAGTTAAGCCCCAAAAAGTCGATATAACCATTGTTCTAGGAGTTGTAATTCTTGAAAACGTCTATGAAACAACCAGAAATCTTGTCTTTATTCCCTTTTTTGATAAAAATTTAACACACATCAAATAGGATAACTAGAGAATCTGGCTAATAATTTTTGACTGTGTTAAAATCACCGGAGATCACTCAACAATTCAAGGTTTAGGACTGTTTTAACTATGGCTAATTTTCTGACCCCCAGCACTGTTCCCGGCTTATTTGCACTATTAGGAACCCCTCAAGATGATAATATTGTCTTATCTTCGGGCCAAGTTTCAGCCTATCGAGATGGCATCCTATTATTGGCAGGAAATGATAATTTACAAGGCGTTAATCTCAGCGATAATCTCTTAGTAAATGGGAATCAAGGAAATGATACTCTGGTTTCATCGAATGGATTTGATACCTTATTTGGAGGTCAAGATAATGATCGAATGTTTGCTGGGCCTAATAATGATTTAGTTTTCGGAAATTTAGGCAATGATACCCAAGAAGGGGGATTAAATGCTGATTCCCTTTACGGAGGTCAAGGCAATGATACCCTCTATGGTGACGAAAATAATGATCTCCTGTTTGGAGATGTTGGAAATGATATTGTAGACGGGGATGCAGGTGTTGATACCTTAACGGGAGGTTTAGGACTGGATACTTTGATTTTTGACCCTGGTGAAGCGAGTTTTCTGGTGCGAGATGTCGATGAAATTCGACAATTTGAAGCTGGAACTAGCGTGTTAAATGGAGATAAAATTGCAGTACCAATAGGAACAGCGATTGATCCTAATTCCTTACTTCGAGATCGCTTTGATTTGTTACCCCAAGACAATGATCTCAATGGCGATGGATTGAATGATATCATCGTAGAATTATTAGATGGGCGAATTTTGGGTGTTGTGATTAATGATGGGTTCTTACCTGCTCAATTATCTCTCGATTTGGATTTTGTTTTTAGTAACAATTTTGACTTTAATTTGTAGCAGGGAACAGGGAACAGGGAACAGAGAGGAAAGACTTGTTTAAGAGTTTGAAACCTGGTTGATGTCCTAACTTATACTTCGATTGCTATATAACCCAAAACCCAGGATTTTTTTATGGAAACCAATCCCAAATTTAATGGGTTTCGTTCCTCAAAATTAGCATTATTATGTTTATCAATAATGTTATTATTTGCCGGAAAAGCCCAAACTCAAGTCACAGCCACAACGGAAGTAATTGATCAATTGCAAAAATTGACCGATACCAACCGACAAAACCGTTTAGAGGCAATTAAAACCTTAAAAACCTTGGGTTCTCCGGCTATTCCGATTTTGGTTGAAGCTCTAACCGATGACCAGGAAAGTATTCGCCGGGGTGCCGCCTTTGCATTAGGGGCGATGGGTCGTGAGGGGGTCGATGCCATTCCGGCGTTGCTATCAGCCTTGAAAGATCCCGTATCTGCGGTTCGCATGGATGTTGCGGTCGCCCTGAAACAAATTGGTACAGCATCTCCAGAAAGCTTACAGCAAGAGGTTCACGAGTTAACGTTAGCATTAAAGGCTCCTGATACTGCCGTGCGTCAGGGGGCAGCCTTTGGGTTAGGAATTGTGGGTTCAGAGGCGACGGATGCCATTCCTCCGTTAATTCAGGCCTTAAAAGACTCCGATGAGGAAGTGCGACTGGCGGCGGCAATTGCGTTGAAGCGCATGGGGTCTGCGGCGGTTCCCGCGTTGAAAGACGCTTTGAATGATCAGGATATGGGGGTTCGAGCCAGGGCTGCGTTTGCTTTGGGGAATATTCAGGCGTCGGCAATTACCGGGGTGACAGCAGCCCTCCAAAATAGTGATCGTCAAATTCGTCAAACGGCGGCGCTGACGTTGGATGAACTGGCTTCTAACGAGTTGTTGGCTCAGGTGTCCAACAGACCGGGAGTGCGTCCCCAAGGAAATCGACCCCAAATGAACCGACCTCTGGGAAATCGACCTTTGGGAAATCGACCCCTTATGAACCGACCGGGGACTCGTCCTCGACCCCAAGGAAATCAAATCCGTCCCAGACGTTCTTAATTATTGATTGGTGCGTGTGCTATGGGCTTACGCACCCTATTATTTTTTGATATAGCGCTATATGAATGATCAGGGATTAACGATTAAGAATCAACGCTTATATGCTGAGGCGTTGGCATTGGAACAGGCAGGATATCTTCAGGAGGCTGAAGCAAAGTATCAGCAGCTTTTAGAATTAGATGAAAATCAAGTTGAGGGATGGGATGGGTTATCGAGGGTTTATTTTGATCTCGCTCAATATGATGCTGCGTTGGATGCTTTGGACTGTTGTTTAAGATTAGAGGGAACTCAAGGTTATCACTATTATCGTTTGAGTTTAATTTGGGAGAAACTGGGGAATATTACAGAAGCAATTCTAGCTTATCAAACGGGAATTGAGTTAGATGCTGATGCCAGTGAGGGCTGTTTAAAATTGGGGGATGTTTGGGCGGAATTGGGGGAGTTAGAATCGGCTGAATTATATTATCAAAAGGCTATTGAACGACAACCCTATCAAGTCACTGGTTATTTAAAATTAGGGAATCTTTTCTTAGGAAAAAATCAATATGACGATGCGATCGCACTTTATCAAACTGGGTTAAATCTTCATCCCCATGATTCTGATTTATTATATCAGATGGGATTAGTGTTAACGGTTCACCAAAATACAGAGAGTGCTAATTTATATTTTGGGTTAGCGGCAGAATCTCAACATCGGTATGAAACAGCAATTCAATTTTATCATACTATTTTACAGAATTCTGAGGGAAAGGTTGAGATTTATTTAAAATTAGGAAATTGTTACCAAAGGTTAGAACAATGGGAAAAAGCAGTTAATATTTATGAACAAGGTTTACAACGATTCCCTGATGAGATGGAATTGTATTTGGCTTTAATTTCAGCTTGGCAAAATTTAGGAGAGACTCAGAACGCTTTGCAAATAGCTCAACAAGCAGTTGTTCGATTTCCCAATCAGATTGCTGTTAAATTGGCTAAACAATCTTTACTTCCGATTTTATATAATCAGTTTGAAGAAGTTGAAGCATACCGTCAATTGTTTACTCAAGAATTAACTTCCTTAATTGCAGAAACAGATTTAGAACAATTAGAGGTAAGACAACAAGCGTTAACGGCTATTGGCAGGGGAACTCATTTTTATTTACAATATCAAGGATATAATGATTTAGAGTTACAACAACAGTATGGAAAATGGGTTCATCAGGTAATGAAAGCGAATTATCCTGAATGGGCAAACCCTTTATCTTTACCACCTTTAAAGTCTGATCAAAAAATAAAAATAGGATATATTTCTCCCCATTTAACTTGGCATACGGTGGGATTAGTATTTTTAGGATGGTTGAGAGATTGCGATCGCAGTCAATTTGAAATTTATTGTTATTTTACGGGAGAAGAAGCCGATCAAATTACAGATTTATTTGATCTTTATAGTGATCAATTTTATCATATTAATAGCAATTTAGAGACAATTGTTGAACAAATTTTAGCAGATGAATTAGATATTATTGTTTTTTTAGATATTGGGATGTGTCCCCAACTTACCCAAATCGCGGGGTTACGACTAGCACCAATTCAATGTGCCGCCTGGGGACATCCAGTAACAACAGGTTTACCAACAATTGATTATTTTATTTCGGCTGAATTATTAGAACCTGAAGATGCTGAAAATCATTATTCAGAACGGTTAATTCGTTTACCTAATTTAGGGATTAATTATTCTAAATATCTGTCACCAGAAACTCTAAAAAACCGTTTAAATTTCGGATTAAAACAAGATGCAGTTTTGTATTTATCCTGTCAATCTTTATTTAAGTATTTGCCTGATTTTGATAAGTTATTAGTAGAAATATCAAAACAAGTTAAATCGGCTCAATTTGTGTTTTTAGCCCATTGGAATCCTGCTATTACCGAAAAGTTTAGACAACGGTTAAAACGGATATTTGCTAAAGCGAGTTTAGACATTGATGAATATTGTATTATTTTACCTCGTTTAGATAAAGAGGATTATTTGCAATTAAATACCCTAGCGGATATTGGCTTAGATTCCATTCAATTTACGGGATTTTTAACAACTTTAGATAGTTTATCCTGTGGTCTTCCTCTGGTTACTTGTGAGGGAAAATGGATGAGAAGTCGTCAATCTACGGGAATATTACACCGATTAGGAATTACAGAAACTATTGCCAAAAATCGAGAAGAATATATTAAAATAGCAATTGAGTTGGGTTTAAATCCAGACTGGAGATTAGCCATTCAAGAAAAAATTAAACAGAATATAGAAAAACTCTATGAGGATAAAAGTTGTGTACAAGCTTTAGAAGAATTTTATCAACAAACTGTTCAAAGTCTTAATTCTTTTTAATGATGAGTCAAGCTATTTTAGTCAATTTAAGAGAAGCATTTTTTAATGCGCCTGGATTTTGGCAAAGTCGATTTTTAATCAAAACTGGAAATTGGTGTAAATTAGTCGAAGGTTTAGATAAAAGTCGCACCGATGGCTATTCTATTCTAGGCGGTTTTGTGAATCAATGTGATCAATTATCCACACAACAACCGGGATTATACTTATTTTGTGAAAAGAAAAAACAAAAACAGAATGGGACTGAACGATTATATACGTTATTTATCTTAGAACCCGATGGAAGTGTAGAAGTCCTCAATGAGTTAAGAACCGCTAGTAAAGATTGGGGAGTACAATTATGGCCTGAAATCGATGCTTATTTTATTCGACAGCAAAATTCTGGAGAAAAAAGAAGACAACAATTATTGCAAGAAATTCAACAATTAGAGTTTGAATTAAAGCAACGTCGGTCTGAATTAGCAGCTTTAGAGCGAATTGAAGATTAAAAATTATAGAAAAATTTTGTATTCTACTCCCTATTTATTTCTATTAAATCATTGATTTCTATCCGATTTCTACCCCTGACTTTAGCTTGATATAAGGCTTTATCAGCAGTCGCAATTAACTGCTCAATAGAGGCTTCAGGATGGGGAATAACCGTTGTAATTCCTAAACTTAACGTTAAATAAGGTTCAACAATTGAACCTTGATGAATAATCATTTTTTCTTTGACTAATTTTCTGACTCGTTGAGCAACTTCAAGGGCTCCCTCTGTCGTTGTATTGGGTAAAATTAGGGCAAATTCTTCTCCTCCATAACGAGCAACTAAATCCGCCGGACGATAAACACATTCTGTTAAAATATAAGCCACTGCTTTTAAACATTCATCTCCAGCTTGATGACCATAAGTATCATTATAAGCTTTAAAAAAATCGAGGTCACATAAAATTAAAGATAAAGGTAATTGTTCCCGTTTTAACCGTTTCCATTCTTGTTGTAAATAATCATCAAAACAGCGACGGTTAGAAATTTGAGTTAATCCATCTATTAATGCTAACCGTTGTAACTCTTGATTTGCCTGTTCTAATTTTTGATTAGTTTCTTCTAATTGGGCTGTTAATAATCGTTCCCGTTCAATTTGATGTTTCAGTTCTGCCATCACCCAACAACTTTGAAGAATTCGGCGCACTCGTTGACGTAATACAGCCCAATGAATAGGTTTAGTAATATAATCCGTTGCTCCTACTTCAAATGCTAAATCAACGGAGGCTTGATCTTCCAATATGGTAATCATTAAAATCGGAGGGCAATTCTCTCCTAAACGGTGTTTTAACTCCTGACAACAGCTAAATCCATCAATTCCCGGCATCATAGCATCTAAGAGAATAATATCCGGCCTAAACTGTTGACAAATCTCTAAACATTCTTCTCCAGTCGCAGCTTCCATTAAACGATATCCTTCCCGTTCCATAGCTCGACGCAACACTAAACGGAGGGTTTTCTCGTCATCAACAATTAAAATAACGGGATGGGTGGGTTCAAATTTAGAATGAGTCATTTCATTGTATTCGGGTTATTTCATCCTGCAATGCAACTTTAACTTGTTCGTATTCTTGGACTAACTGCTCCATTAACGATTGAACACTACCCACTGAACCTGTACGTCCCTTAACCTCTAATTCTCCAGCTAGTTCAGCCAGGTGTACTGCTCCTACGGTAACACTTAAAGACTTCAGCGCGTGAGCCGATTTTTGTAGTGCCAAAGCCCCTATCTTGGGGTAAAAAATTACCAACAGAACTTAATAATATCAGGGGTAAATGTTGAGTATTTGGCAACGCATGAATACAGTTTGCTAAACTTAAACCATCCATTTGTGGCATTTGCATATCAATAATGATTAAATCAAAAGCCGTGTTTTGAACTAACAAGGTTAACGCTTCTAAACCTGATTCAACCGCTTGTACTTCCATTCCCCAAGATTGGGCTTGTAGGGTAAGAATTTGACGATTAGTGGCATTATCATCCACAATTAATAATTGTTTATGAGATAAATCGAGAGATACTTTTTCGACATCAGATATCGAGGCATTGGGGTCTGATTGAAGAATCACCTTCACATGAAAAGTAGACCCAACATTAAGGGTACTTTCTACCCAAATTTTACCCTGCATCATTTCACATAAACGTTTACTAATCACTAATCCTAATCCGGTTCCTCCATAACGGCGAGTCATCGAGGAATCAACTTGGCTAAAGGGTTTAAATAATCGTTCTCTCCGTTCTTCAGGAATACCAATTCCGGTATCTTTAATGGCAAAATGAAGTTCATAGAAATGAGTGGAGTTTTCCTCTTCAATCAATTCAGAATCAATCGAAATAATCACTTCTCCCGTTTCAGTAAATTTAACCGCATTACTCAATAAATTTACTATAATTTGGCGAATTCGAGTCACATCTCCGATGAGAGTTGTCGGAGTAGACGGTGTAATTAAATAAGCTAATTCTAAATTTTTATGATGGGCAATAGAGGCAACTAAATCTAAGGCTTCTTCAACACAATTGCGAAGATTGAAGGGATGTTTTTCTAAATCCAGTTGACCTGATTCAATTTTAGAAAAATCAAGAATATCATTAATAACCATGAGTAAGGTATCACTACTGGTGCGAATTGTTTCTACAAATTCGTGTTGTTGATCAGTTAGATTCATATCTAATAATAATCCAGTCATCCCAATCACAGCATTTAAGGGAGTGCGAATTTCATGACTCATCATGGCTAAAAATTCACTTTTAGCCCGATTAGCAGCTTCGGCTTCAGCTTTGGCTTTTTCTAGGGCTAAATTTTGTTGAGACAGTTGCTCTCCTTGGCGGATTTCTTGCTCTAAAATTTTACCTTGGGCTAAGGCAATTCCGACTTGAGCAGCAACGGCTTCTAAGAGTTCAATTTCATCTTCTGTCCAATCTCGAAACCGATCACATTGATGTAGTGTAATCACGCCATTTGGTTTGCCTTTATAGGATGTCCGCACGGCTAAAACCGATTTTAACTTAATATGACGACAGAAAACTTTAAGTGTTGCTAATAAAGGATCTGTATAAACATTAGATGTAGCCATTGCTTGATCTTGAATAATTAATTGTTCGGTATAGAGATTTTCCTGAATCGAAATTTTAACTCCCATTAAAGTGGGATAACCTCCAACCAGATATTCAGCCACAACTGGCAGTTCTGAAACCGGAGGTTCAAGATAGGTATGAATTAAACATCGATTTACCTCAAAGGTTTGACCCAGAAGTTGGGCGGTTGTTTCAACAATCCGTTTTGTATTTAAACTTTGGCGAATTTCCTCGGTAATTGTTTTCAACAAAATCGCTTGTTTAATTTGTTGTTTTAATTGCTCCTCAGCTTCTTTGATTTGAGTAATATCAAAATGAATCGCTAAATATTGAAAGGGATTATTGGCAATATCTAAAAAGGGGACAATAGTAGTATCTACCCAATAAAATTGACCGGATTTACATTGATTTTTGATTTCCCCTTGCCAAACCTTTCCTTGGTGAATGGTTGACCATAGATGAGCAAAAAATTCTGACGGATGATAATGAGAATTAACCACGCGGTGGGTATGACTGATTAATTCGTCTTTGGAATAGCCAGATATTTTACAAAACCGTTCATTAACATAAGTAATATTTCCTTTACCATCGGTCATCGAAACAATAGCCGCTTGATCAAGAGCAAATTTATGAAACGCTAACTCGCGTAAGGTTTTTTGTAACGCTTCCTCGGAGCGTTTTCGTTCCGTAATATCGTTACCAATGGCTAAAAATCCAGTAATTTCCCCCTCTTGATTTCGTAAAGAAGTAATCGAAACTAACACCGGAAATCGAGAACCATCTTGACGAAGATATGACCATTCTCGCTCATCAATATCTCCTTGTAAAGCTTTTGCTACCAATACTTCAAAACCTAGCTCGATAGTAGTTCCTAATTCTTGAGACAGTAACAAAGCTCGGTGCTTAACTTCTTCTGGGTCATGAATAATTTCAGGAGTTTTCTGCCCAATAATTGCTTCAGCAGAATAACCTAATAACTGTTCTGCGGTTTTATTGAAGGTGCGAATAGTCCCATCAATGGTTGTTGAAAGAATGGTATAATTAGCACTATTCAGAATAGCTTCTTGCAAGGTTGTTGTTTCTTCCAAAATTTGACGAGTGGCTTCTTCTTTACAAATTTGTTGAATTAATTTTTGATTAATTTCTTCTAGTTGTCGAGATTTCCGTAGAGAACTGCGGGCAAAATATAATGTTAAAGTTAAACTCAACGCCATCATAAAGCCTCCCCATAAAATTACCATTTGCAGAGGCGATTTAATCAGTTGAATCAGTTCGGAACTGCCTATAATAACAAGGTCAAATTTCGTACCATAGAGGTCTAATTTCTTGATATATTTTTGCTGAATTGGGTGAATTAATGGGTTAGTTTGGTATCGATAAATAATTTCGTTATTTTGTAAGATATCAACAATATAATATTTTAAATTTTCTGATTTTAAAATTAAATTCATTAAAGATTTAACTTGAAGCACACCCACTATAAACCCCTGAAATTTATTGTTTTTTCGGTTAAAAATTGGCAAATAAGCTACAAATCCCTCACTTCCTTGAACTAAAGTAATCGCTGGAGTAAGAGCAGTTTGATTACTATTCAAGGCTCTTTCTAAGCTGGGATGATGCAAAATATCATGCTCTAAATTAAAATTAAGAGCCGCTTCATTCCCTTTGAGAGGATAAATCCAACGAACGTTAAATTTAGAATCAACCCACTGAATTGCTTGAAAACCTCCGTAATCTTCAAAATAATTTTTAGCATCACTTTCCCATTCATTTTTGGGGATACCGCCTCGCACTTCCCAACGAACAACCATGCGTTCTAAACCTTGTATCCGAGACGTTATTTGATTATAAATAATCAGTTCAACTGTTACAGCTTCTTGATGTAATAATTGTTGAATTTGATGACGTTCTTGAGTGATTAAACTAGACCACAGTAAAAGCGTTGCGGCAGAAATTCCGGTTCCTGTCAGCAAGGGAATCCAACCAATTTTATTTAAAATTTTATTAAATATGTTCATGAATCCCTCTCCCTGTAATCCCAAAAAATATTTTTTCTGGTTGCTTTTAAACAGCCTAAGATAAATTTCTCTCTCCTGAACTAATTTTAGATCCAAAACCGATGTAGGGAAATCCTTTTATTCAATATTGTTACAATTAGACTTATAGAATCATCCTAAATCAACGGAAGGTTAGGAAAGCTTAGAGAATCAGGAAAAATAGCTAAAATCACGAAAATCCTCCCAGTTTTCCCTAAATTGGGCTGGAAGGAGAATAATGGTGTATCTGGTTTAAGGGTTAAAGTCGAGGTTTTAAGCTTGAATGAGTACAGAGGTTACAAAACCCATTCCTAGGGATTTGGCTTATTTTTGAAGACATTAAACAGGGAATCAGCAACAAAATTTGATAAAATCTTCTCCCCAGGTTTATTAAAATGACAACAATTATCAATATAAACGGGTTCTTGAACATTATCGAGAATAGATACCCCATTAAAAAAATGGATTTTATTAGCTTTCAGTTCATCGACTTTTTTTAATAAGAAAGGATACCCTTTTTTAATAGAATCTTTATAAGGACTATCCTCACTAAAGGCAATTTTCTTTTCAGCTTCGCTAAAGACTCGCTTTGTCGGATAATACTGATTTGGTTGTAAAATATGAAAATAAGGAATATTATTGGCAGCTAAAACTTGATGAATTAAAATCGAAGTTTCAGCCCAATTATTGGTAATGTCTTGGAACACTTCAGCATCGGGTAAAACGTGATCTTCCATATAAAAATAAATCACACTTTCTGCACTACCATCCTCAGACGGTTGCTGACGATACCGTTCAAAGCGGGCGACATCCCGACGATAATTGTCAACTAATTTTTGAACATACAAAGACATCACAACATGACAGGAAGCTAAGGGACAATTTTTTAAAGTTTCTAACGCATTTCTGAGTTTTGGTTTATTATCTTTAATGCTTAATAAAGCTTGTAGAGCTTTTGTAGATAGGCTGTTATTGGCTAAACCTGTTAAGGCTTGAACATGGGATGCGCTGGGCATCGCAAAACTCAATTTTTGTTGATTATTAATACTCGCTAAGGCAACTTCATTAAAGCCATCAATATTAATTACGAAATCAAATTTTTGCCCCAAAGATAGCATATAATTTAATGTGATTAGCTGTTGAGGCTGTTTATAACCTCCAATCGCTAAGGATATAATAATTAATTCTTTATCTTTAAATTGAGGTAATTTTTGGAGTTTGGTTTCTAAAATTCTATTTTGGATTTCATAAATAGAATAGTTAGATGCAACAGAACCTCCTAACACCCCAACAATCACTTGATTAGGATTAGTTTTTTTGTAGGGATAATCGTAGGGAGAAATAAACCCATAATTATTATACTTAAATCCCGGTCTAAAATCCGGCCCTGGTTTTTGAACATATCCAAAATACGGATGTAATCGTTCAACGACAGATTCGTTAACTCTAACTCCTTCTAAATTAATTCCTAGATTTTGAACATCCTCTGAACGGTCACGGGTATAATAAAGTTTTTGATGTTTAAAATAATAAAAAATTAAGGAACCCATTTCTAAAAAAACGAATAATACAACTAAGTTAATTAACGCAATTTTTATACCTTCTTTGGCTTTAGGAAAGAATTTAAAATTTTTCATGGTAAGATCGAGAATGTTAAAAGAGAAAAATCAAGTGTTTTTTGAGGGAATAAAGGTTTATTATATAATAAATTCATCCCCATTTCCTTTTGATTTTATTTTTGAGTGCTTGGGGATTGGCGCATCAGCCGTTGACAGACTTCACTTGCCATTAATTCCCCGACGAGGCGATTTCCTTGAAGGTTCCAATGTCCGCCACAAGCTTCAGCATTTTTAAATCCATGTAAGCAAACTCCTGTTTTTTCGGCTTGCTTTTGTAAGGGTTCTGCGAGTCGGAAAACCGGAAATCCTTCTCGTTGTCCGAGGGCATAAATTCGTTTATCAGGATAAAAAATATCCTGAATTTGATGAGCTTCCATAAATTTCTGACGTTTTTTAGGGTCAGGTTGAACTTGAAAGGAATCACTCACCATTACCACCATAAAATCCTTGCCTTTTGCCGTCACTTCATTTTTCAGTAAGGTTACTAATTGTTCTGTAATCTTCCAAGCTTGTTGCCAGTTTTGATCAGGAGGTTCTTTATAAAAATTAATATCGGTTTGTTCATAATCTTTTTGTAATTGACGACGTTTAGATTCGATTTCTGCTTGTCGAATCAGTTGTAAAATTCGAGAATTAGCGATTAATTCATAAGGCAATTGATCCAGTTTTGAGAACATATAATAATCTCGTTCAAGACTGGCAGGATTTAAGGTTCTAAACGATAAATCTTCCACAAGTTGACCATTTTTTTCTACAAAATAGGGACGTAAATGATCATGCTCTAAGGGACGATAATTATTTCTAATATCGTTACCCGGATAGAACCCTAAAATCACTAAATCCGGTGAAAATTGTTGAGCATGATGTCGCCATGTCATTAACTCTTGAGCAGTTCCATAACCTTGAACAGAAAAATTTAAAACTTCAACGGTTTTGCCTTTTAAAACAGGACAACTTTTGAGTTGAGATTGCATTACCGAGGCGGCGGTTTTTTCCAGGGGAACTTGTAACGCTTCCATAAAAGAATCCCCTAAAATTGCAACTCGATAACTATTGGCTGGCTTTTCTAAGGTTCGTTCATAATCGCGCATTCCAAACCCATTCATTTTTAATTCTGACGCTTCTCCTTCTCCCCGCCAAACGGTTTTAGCATTGGGTCGAGGCGACCAACCCCGATAAGGATCTTTTGCCGTATAAGCTAACGCTTCCGAGTCTGGAGGAAGGGGCGGCGGATATTTAATTCCTGCTACTCGCAAGGCTATTTCACCCAAAATAACCGCTAAAATTAAACTGCCAAAAACTAAGCTCGTATTTAAAATTAAAGATTTCAAAAATTTCATAATCCGTTATCAGTTTTACACAATTGATTTGTAATTAATTCTGCGGCTAAGTGATGTCCTTTGGAATTCCAATGTCCCCCACAAAGGGTATTATTTTTTTCAAATCCATGTAAGCAAACTTGATTTTGTTTAGCATAAGCTTGAAAATCGGGAGCGAGATCTAAGACTGGAAAATTGTTGTGTTTTCCGATTGCTTTTAATCGTTCATTAGGATAATATAAATTTTCGATTTTATTGGAAACTTTAAAAAATTGTCTTGTGGCTTCATCTTGATGAACTTGCATCGGATCAGCAATCACCATTAATAAAAATTTAGCTCCTTTGTCTTTGACTTCCTGAGCCATTAATTTGAGGAGATCTTCAGTAATTTGCCAAGCTTCTTTCCAGTCAGAATCTTGAGGTTCTCGAAAAGTCGTTACACTTAACTGATTTGAGTGTTTAACTAAATTGTTTTTGCGATATTCTAGTTCAGCTTTTTTGGCAACTTGTAAAATTCGAGAATGGTTCACTAACCAATCAGGAAGATGATCAACCGTTGTAATTAAATAGCGGTTACTATAGCCCATAGGTAAGTTGCGGAAGGAAAAATCCGGCTCTAGCTGACCATTTTTATACACAAAAAACGGTCGATAATAGTTGTCTTCTAATTTGCGAGAATTATCAATAACATCATTCCCAATAAAAAAGGCAACAATCACTAAATCCGGGTTATATTTCTCAACTTTTTCTCGCAGGGTAATTAATTCTTGGGCAGTTCCATAGCCATCCACTCCAAAATTGAGAACTTCAATATTTTTTCCCTTGAATTTCGCACAATTACCCAAGGTTTTTTCTAAAACTGAAGTATAGTTACTGTTAGGAGGAACTTGGGAGGCTAAGGTAAAAGAATCCCCTAAAACTGCAATCCGAAAAGTATTTTTAGGTTTAGCGATCGCATAGTCTTTATCCCTTAATCCATCGCTATTAATTTCAACGTAGGATTCCCCTTCATACTGCCACCATCCTTTTGCTCCGGGTCGATTTGACCAGCCTCGATCTGGATCAGATTGAGTAAAAAAGGAGGGAGAAAAAACTGCATGACCGGGTTCAGGAAGTTTTTTTAGTCCCTCAATTTTGGCTAATCTTAAACCGATTTCTCCGATGGCAATCCCTAGGACTAAACTACTTAAAGCCAGCCCTAGATTTACTGCCCATGCCTTCCACTGCCCCATCGTTTAAAACAAGGTATAAATAAAGGGTGCGATCGCAGAACCGTGACTGAGAACAATCAACGCCCCTAATAAAACCAATGTAATAATTAGAGGCAATAACCAATACTTTTTGCGTTCTCTCATGAACGCCCAAATGTCTTTTAAAAAATCTAATGTTGCTTCAAACACTAGAACGGTCGCTCCATACTTTCTTTAGGTCTGACTTTACTCGCAACCCGATAGGTTGAGAGATTAGGGTTAAATTGACGCTGCATCGAATCAGAACCGAATAGGCGTTTAATGAATCCCATCGGAGCTATCATAACGTAAAAGACGACACCGAGAATAATCTTGCTGTTAATTGCCCCCATGAACAACCCGAATTTCATCCACAGGTGATACACCGGATTTAAGGTTTTAGGAGAAATTAATGCCCAAAGGATGAGGATGGTTCCTAATACCCAAGGCCAAGTTCGCGGCGGCCAATGTCCGAGTAATAAAGGCAAAACAACACCAAATAAGCCAATAATAATGGCTCCAGTTGTTAATCCAAATTCGCGTAATCCTTTCGCGTCAAGTTGGGGAATATCGTGATCAGTCATAATGTTGATTTAAAGTTGACTAAAAGAACTGATAACTGATAACTGAGTCCGGGCGGGGGAACCCCGCCCCTACTGATTAATCTAATTCAAATTCTTTTTGCCAAGAATCATCTTTTTCCCAAGCCGTTTGTTCGGTTTTGGCTAACAGGAAATTCTCTAAAACCAGATAATCCATTTCAGTTCGCATAAAGCAACGATAGGCATCTTCTGGACTGCCTACAATGGGTTCTCCTCGCACGTTAAAAGAGGTATTAACAATCACAGCACAGCCCGTGCGTTTTTCAAAATGATGGATTAAATCGTAATAGCGAGGATTGGTTTCTTTGTGAATGGTTTGTACCCGTGCGGAATAATCAACGTGGGTAATTGCTGGAATTTCTGAACGAGGAACATTGAGTTTTTCAATCCCAAATAATTGTTCCTGTTCCGGGGACATAGGAATTCTTAAATCCTCTTGAACCGGAGCCACAATTAACATATAGGGACTGGGGCGATCTAATTCAAAATAATCAGAAACTCGTTCCGCCCTCACCGATGGGGCAAAGGGTCGAAAAGATTCCCGATATTTAATTTTTAAGTTCATCACCGACTGCATTTTTTGATTGCGCGGATCACCAATAATTGAACGTCCCCCTAACGCCCTCGGCCCAAATTCCATTCGTCCTTGGAACCATCCGACCACGTTTCCATCGGCTAAAATTTCCGCTAAACGGGGCATTAATTCCACATCATCTAATCGTAAATATTTCGCTCCGACGTTATCTAAATATTCCTGAATTTCCACCTCGCTAAATTTCGGCCCCAGATAGGAACCTTCCATATAATCTAAGCGTTTTTGGGTGGTTTTTAGGGCAACAACAGCCGATTTTAAACCCGCACTGGTTTCTAATAGTTTTTCAGCCGAAATATCAAGGGCGAGATCCGTTTCCACATTACGAGGTTGTTGATGATATTGATACCAAATTGCTAAGGCAGCCCCTAACGCCCCTCCCGCATCTCCAGCAGCCGGTTGAATCCAAATATCTTTAAAGGGGCCTTCGCGCAGAATTCGGCCATTAGCCACGCAGTTGAGGGCCACACCCCCAGCTAAACACAGGTAATCAACATTTAATTCTTTCTGAACACTGCGGGTCAGGCGCAACACCACTTCTTCGGTGACGACTTGAATGGAAGCCGCAATGTCCATTTCCCGTTGACTAATGGGGGTTTCGGGTTTACGAGGCGGGCCACCAAACAGTTGATCAAACTTGGTATTGGTCATGGTTAGACCGACGGCATAATTGAAATATTCCAAATTTAATCGGAATGTGCCATCGTCTTTTAAATCAATTAAATGGGTGAGGATTTTATCAACATAAATGGGTTCACCATAGGGTGCTAATCCCATTAATTTATATTCTCCAGAGTTAACTTTAAACCCTGTATAATAGGTAAAGGCAGAATAAAGTAAGCCTAAAGAATGGGGAAAATCAATTTCCCAAACGGGCGTTAAACTATTACCATCCCCTAACCAAACGGAAGTTGTCGCCCATTCTCCTACGCCATCTAAACACATCACCGCCGCTTTTTGGAAGGGACTGGGAAAGAAGGCAGAAGCCGCATGAGATTGATGATGTTCTGTAAATAATAATGGGGGAAGTTTGGCTTTTTTAGCGCCTGCGATCGCACATAATTCTTTTTTTAATACAGATTTTAGGTAAAGTTTTTCTTTTAACCAAACGGGCATGGCTTTAATAAAAGAACGAAACCCGCGAGGTGAGTAGCTGAGGTAGGTTTCGAGGAGTCGCTCAAATTTTACCAGGGGTTTATCGTAAAAAACGACTTGATCAATTTCAAAAAAGGTGATGTTCGCTTCCTGAAGACAATAGCGAATGGCATTGGCTGGAAATCTAGGGTCGTGTTTTTTGCGTGTAAACCGTTCTTCCTGGGCTGCTGCCACGATTTTACCATCACAGACGAGCGCCGCAGCGCTGTCATGGTAATAAGCTGAAATTCCAAGTATGTTCATGAACATCTCCTCACTAGGCGCAGTCGGGCCTGTCTGTGATCATAAAGAAATAATCAAGAGATTATAGCGTTAAGTGGACAATCTGGCGCAAGGGTTGATGGTTGAACGGTTAGCTGTTGATGGTTGAGGGGTAGTTCCGTTAGTTAGGTTGACAAAATTGAAAGTTGACGATATTGTTAAAAAACTATATTGATATCTAATTACCTTATTATGTTAAATGATAAATTCAGACTCCACCTTGGAAACAATCATCCAGATTGTCGAAAGAGGTGAAATTCCAAAAGCCAGTGATTTTAAGTTGTGGGCAGAGTTAAAAGGCTACCAACCCACTCAAACTGCTGAAGGCCCGTTAAAATACGTCGATGAAAATGGCGTAGTTCGGCTAACCTTAAAGCAAGGCAGTTCCAGGACACCTGGAAGTGATTATCCTCATGTTGAACTCAGAAATCCTGATACCCAAAGGATAGATATCTGGGGAAATCACGTTACTCGCAAAAGTCCAGGGAATCATACACGAATCCAATGGGACATATAGGATGGGCTGAGTGATGCTGGTTTAGGATAACCTCATAAAAAGAGTTGACTTGAGTTTAACAAGCTAAGTCAACTCTTTTCTGACCTAACAAAAAACAGTTCAACCATTTCAGTTCAACATCATAAATTATGGATAGACTTAATTATTGGCAGTTGACAGGTTTAGAAAATATCTATCTTGAAGATAGTTATGTATTGGGCATTAAAACTGATACCTCTATAGAATTCTTGTTAGAAGCTATTTTGACAGAAAATCATCCCCTTTACACTTCTCCTTTGCCTGGAGAACAGTATTGTTATCGAAGAATAACTTTAAAATTTTCCCATCCCCAAACCTATAATCTAACTTTAAATAAAATGCTCCCAATTGTTGATCCTGATGGAACTTGGGATTATGGTAATATTGATGAATTTTTTATGGAAAACGAAGCCTATCATTTAATAGGTGAATGGGGAGAATTAACCGTTGTTTCTGATCCTCCTGTGATTGAATTTGATCATGATTTTTCAATAGCCAATAGCGATTTCCTGCAAAAAATGATTAGTTTTGAAAAAATCAAAGAAAGTTATCCCACTTTAATTGATGAAAATGTAAAATCTTTATCAATTAATTTCTCTGTTTTAGCAATGCGTTAAATCATTTTTGAGCTAATGAGATAGAACTGTTCTAACTTTAATGTGTAGTGCGATATTATCAATATAACCTTTAAAATCCAAAGGCATCAATTTCCGTTTGGAGGTCAGTGATGGGATTAATCGATGGCTTATTAGGTAATGCCTCTGAAATTAATTCAGAAAAGCTACAAGAGGGACTTACGAAACTTTTAGCAGAGGGTGAGTCTGTCGAGAAGGCTTATCAGTTAGTTCGGGATTTAATTGTATTTACCAATAAACGATTGATCTTTATTGATAAACAAGGCATTACGGGGAAAAAAATTGAATATCATTCCATCCCCTATCGCAGTATTATTCATTTTAGCATTGAAACATCGGGACACTTTGACCTAGATGCAGAGTTGAAAATCTGGATATCCGGTAGTTCTACACCCATTGAACGAGAGTTTAACCGCAGGTTAAATATCTATGAAGTTCAAAGTGTATTAGCTTATTATGTGCTGAAGTAAAATCATTTAAGCTGCTATGTCCTGGTATTGTGTAGCAGCTTATTCCTTTTTTTGATAACGATTTAACCAAGATTTTATCATCTTTCTTAATTCCTCTCTCTCCATTTTATTAATTCCTTGATGATCAAAACGATAACGATATCGCACGCACCAATTAAAACTTACTCTAATTCACTTTTCCTCAAAACAAATAAACTCCCATCTCCTCCTCGACCAATACGAAAGGTTTCATCAAGGTAAGTAATTTCTAAACTAGGAATACGACCTACGGGATTTCGGGCGGGAACAACACGGGCGGGTTCTAGTTGAGGAGTCTTAACCCCTATAATATTAGAAATAGCAATATAGCGTTGTTGAAAGAAAACATTCAGGCGATTATTGGGTAACTTATTATCATCAATAACGGGTTCAAAGGTAGCCGTTACTTTAACATAACCGGAAATTAATCCTAATGGATGTCTAACAAACGCTTGATTAAAAAATTGTCGAGACTCGACATCAATCATTTGATAGATTTTTCCCACTTTTAACCCTAAAGGTAATGAAGCTAAACTGCGAATTTCCCTGGCTGTAGAATAGAGCAGTAACCAAGATCCATTTAATAATAAAGGATTATATAGTAAGGGTCGATAATTAGGATTTTTAGCTTCTAGTTGAACTACCATCGTCTCAATTTCTTCTGCGAGATCAGGTTTAATTTTAAGGTTTGTGGCGGGAGATCCGTCTATTCTTCCAAGTTGAGATTGAACAGTTTCAATTTTAGTCATTAATTGTTGTTTTAAGTTGGTTTGGGTTAACATCATAAAATTCCTTCAGATTATCTTTTCAATAAATCAAGTTTTAGCAATGAATAAGGAATAAGCAAAGGTAAAATTCCTATTGCAAGAATGCTCATTCCCTATTCCCTTTTTAATGAGGCGTTTTCTGTAATTCGGGGCGTTCTTCTGCTACAATTGCCCCTTCAACAGGACAAACTTGCAGACAAATTCCGCAGTCAATACAGGTGGAAAAATCAATCCAATACCAATCTGTTCCTTTTGTATTTTTTCCAGGGCCTTCATGAATACAAGCAACGGGACAAGCCGTAACACAATCGCTAACACCTTCACAAACCTCCGTGACAATGCTATGGGGCATGATTAGTATTCTCCTGCTAAAAAATAGGGCAGTTAATTCTTTTTAATTTTTAACGATAAATCAACGAATTGGCAAGGGATAAAAATTATAGAGGGGGTGAAACTGTTCTCCTAAAATTGATTAGAACTGTTTAACAATTCACCCCCTTTACCCTTAAACAATTTTTTCAATTTTGGGGTCGCCGTTAACATCAACCCAAGCAATTTGATCAATGCCTCGACGACGAGCATAGTCCCGAATCTCTTCAGCAGTTTCCCGGTGTTCTAACTCCACTTCTACCCGGACTAACTCACTGAACTGCCTTAACTGACTGGCATAGGCAAAAGTCGCTGCATCTGCTTCTGGGGTTTGGGCTACCACTAACCAATCACTAGCCGGGGTTTGATGCGGTAATTCACCCCGTCCCAATAACACTTGATGCAAGTCTTCAAGATTCAATGAGAAGCCAATTCCCGGTTCTGTTTTGCCTTGGGGATGATACAGACCGAGAAGTTGGTCATAACGTCCTCCCTGCCCTAATACCCTTGCCCCGGATGCGGTATCACTGACGGCAATAAATACAATTCCCGTATAATAATCAAAGGTTTGAACTAAACTTAAATCTAAGGTTATTGCAGGTTGAATTTCCGAATTTTCCCAACATTTTTGCAGTAATTCTATTAAGGATTTGAGGTTATTTACCGCTTGTCGTTGAGATGAATCTAAATCCAGTTGAGAAACTTGGGATAATACGGTTTCTGGACGACCTCGTAAATCAAATAAAAATAAGGCTCGTTCTCGCAGTTCTGAAGCAAGTGATAACGATTCTAAACCAATTCGATCTAAATTAGCGATCGCCGTTCTTACTTTTTCCCGTTCTTTAGGTGGAAAAGGCGATAATAACGATTGAGTTAAACCCGCTTCTCCCAGAATTAAATCCGCATTATTTAACCCCAAAGTTTGCAAACAGTCTCGCAATAACAGCAAAATTTCTGAATCAGCGCGTAATCCACCAGCACCCAACAGTTCCACACCTGCTTGATAAAATTCTAACTGTTGTCCCTGATCAATTGTCTTTTGTTTGCGGAAAACATTGGCGTTGTAATACAAACGTTGGGGCCAAGATTGTAGATTCCCCATGCGAGTCACTGCCGCCCTAGCAATGGACGCCGTTAATTCAGGGCGCAGTCCTAACCCCTGATTTTCAGAATCTTGGAGTTGAATCACCGTTGAGGGTTGTACCGCACCCCCAGCCATCAGCGTGTCCAACCGTTCCAAGGTTGAGGTAATAATTTGATGATAGCCCCAACGGTGAAACACCTGTTGTAAGCGCCGTTCAATCCAAACTTTTTGGGTAACATCGAGGGGAAGTAAATCTCGCGCACCCGACGGGGGTTGATAAACCATACTGAGCGTAAAAATTAACAATTAATCATTAAGAATCCAGTTATAGCAGGGAACGGGGAACAGGGAACAGCTTAACTGGGAACAGGCAGGAAAAGAGTTCTCTGTGCACGGTTTTAGCCTCAGTCTATGTCCTAACTGCCTTGGCAACTGCTATACAAACGGCAATTTGTAACTTTTCCTACAATACAGCATTCTGGGCGTGGGTTGTCCGTTGTCGGTTAACCGTCAATCGCCAACCGTCAACCGTCAATTCTCTACTTCTTCTTACCTCCAAACAACCCCCCAAATAAACCGCCTTCTGATTTTTTAGATGCTGGTTGGGCTGTTTTGGATTTTGCTCCAGCTTGGGGTGTGGCTTTTTCCAGTTGTTTTTTAGCTTCTAAGGCTTGAGGTTGTTTTGGGTTTAATTGTAAGGCTCGATTAATATGGGGTGTAGCGAGTTTCGGTTGATTTTGTTTTAAATAAACTAACCCCAATAAACCATGACAATGACTATTATCGGGTTCTCGTTTAATCGCATCTTTTAACTCTAAAATTGCCTGGGCATAGTTTTGACTCGCCATTAACTGTTCTGCACGACGACAAGCTTGTTCAACGAAAGAATCTTTCTTCGGCATTACAGAAGGTGGCGGTGGAGTTTGATCGATCACTTTGGGAGATGGAGCCGGAGAACCCCCCCCTTTTTGATGTTTACGGAGGAGATAAATTAAGTTTAATTCACTAATTTTACCAATAATTTCTAAGACTTTTTGAGGAGATTCATATTGATTTTTAGCTAACTCTTGAATAGCAGTTTCATAAGCGGTTTGATAGTCAGAAGCTTGTATCAGTTTTTGGGCTGCTTCCGTTTGTAATTTTAGGTTATGCTGTTCTTTGACCGTGCGATCGCCCATGGTTTTTAACAGCAGAATATATTCTTTCCGTTCACCTTCTTTTGAAAACTGATTATAGGCGGGACTGACTAACTTCGCTAATAATTGCTTGGCTAACTCGTGATCCTGGGGGTTGTCAAAGGGACAAGTATCAGGATGCAAACGACGGGCGATCCGCATATAGCGTTTGCGAATATCCTCAAAGTCTGCTTCTAGGGAAACCCCTAAAATCGCATGATTATCTGTAAACTCAAACTGAAATAACCCTTGTTTAATTTCAAACATACTCTTCTGCCTTCCTTACCTAAACTTGTAATTGAATGAATCACACCCCTTTAATCTTAATATAGCCCGTCTTCAACTGTCAGAAGTCAAAAAAACTGGATTTCTGCAATAACCCAGTTTCTGAACTCTATAATTGCGATTTGTTAATTAAACCAATAATTCTCCTGTTTCTTGTAAAGTATGCAAGCGTTGGTAAATTCCCTGGTGTTGAAGCAGGGCTTCATGGGTTCCCACTTCTACAATTTGACCTTGATCTAACACTACAATTTGATCGGCTTCTCGAATGGTACTCAAGCGATGGGCAATAATAAGGGTTGTGCGTGTTCCTAATATATTTTGCATGGCTAATTGGATCGCCCGTTCTGATTCATAATCTAAACTGGATGTGGCTTCATCAAAAATTAAAATATCAGGATTTACTAATAACGCCCGTGCAATTCCCAGCCGTTGTTTTTGTCCTCCTGATAACCGCACGCCTCGTTCTCCTACAGGGGTAGAATAGCCCTTCGCAAGCTTTTGAATAAACTCATCGGCTTTAGCAATTTTACAAGCTTCTTTGACTTCTGTAAAGGTTGCATGAGGATTGCCATAGATCAGATTTTCTAACAAAGTTCCATTAAAAATATCCACCTCTTGATGCACAATGGCTAACCGTTTACGATAACCCCTAACATTCAAATTGCGAATATCAATTCCATCGATTAAAATCTGACCCTGATCAGGTTCAAAATAACGAAACAGCAGTTTAACTAATGTTGATTTTCCTGAACCCGAACGTCCTACTAAGGCTACAGTTTGATAAGGTTCAATCAATAAATTGATATTCTGTAAAACCAAACTATTCGGATTATAGCCAAAACTCACCTGACAAAATTCTATTTTTCCGTTAAATTGATAGGAAGTTTCCGCCAGACTGTCGGTTTGATTTGGGGTTAAATCATCAGCATCTTGTCCCTTTGGTAACTGTATAAATTCGTGTAAACGAATCATCGACGCATAGCGACGAGCAAAAACTTCCGCAATATTACTAATCGGTGTTATTTCAGAATAAGCCATACTCGCTAGAGTATAGATAGTGACAAAATACCCTAGAGAAATATAACCAGAAATCGTGGCAACTAAGGTAAATCCTAAGACTATAAATAGACTAAATTGTACACAGGTTGCTTGACGAGTAATTAAATGAACATAGCCTCTGTGAATCCGACCCACCACCATTTTAAACTCTCGATTTAAACGAGTAGTTTGCCGTTTTAACTCCTGAGATTCCGTTGCAAATGCTTTAACCGTTTTGATGTTTGTAATAATCTCAGAATTGCGACTTTCAGTATTTTCTTCATACTGCGCTAGAATTTCTTCTAAGTCGATTAGCCGTTTCAATGTTTTTAAGCTAAAAGCCAAAATTAGCATAAAAGACAATAAAAAGAAGATAGCAATCGGCCATGCAATCCACGAAATAATTACAAGAATTCCTAAGACTCGTATGAGTTTAGGAATCAGTTGACCCGCAATTTCAGGATATGTCCAAGTTTGGTTAGAAATCCCTTTTGCAACTCGACTAGCAATTCGTCCAGGGTTATTTTCATCATAAAATTCTAGGGGAAGGGTAAGAATTTTTTGCAAAGAATTCTGATATTGATCTCGACGAGTTTTTAATGAAATTAACCAATGATACCAAACCCCTAACCAAGGCTGTATGGGAGCTTTAACAACAGTAACACAGAATATTAAACTTAATAAAACTCCTAAAGAAAGCTGAGGGGTTTGGGCTATTCCCGTTAAATTAGAGATTCCTTGAATGAAATATTGGGTTAATTGATCAACAGGTTGATTTGAGAGAACGTTGAGCGTTTGTCCTATAGCATAAGGAACCATTAAATCAATCAGTTCAAAGGTACTAGATGCACTAATGCTTAGGATAGATAGAGATAAATATTTTCGGTAAGATTGACCGAGATCCCGAAAGGTCGCCATAATCTTGAGTCGTGAAACACTACAATATAAAACACATAAGTTACAAGTATAATACAAAAAAAGGATGCTGGCTCGCATCCTCAAGATCAGTAACGGATTTTGTTCCTATTTCTACCTTTAGGATAGGGAATAGGCGGTTTGTAAAGCCCACCAAACCAGCAAGCCAATTCCTCCCAAAACCAGCACAGAAGAAACAATAATTGCAGTGGGGCTGTCTGCCCCTTTAAATTTCATAATGCCACGATCTAAGTCGGATGTCATGATTTAGTTTGCCTAACTCTAGGAGAGATTTTAGCATTGATAACTTATTCTGTGACGATAGACCGTAAAAATCAACGGATTAAACTAATAGAATCCCCTGAGCATCTAAGCTTTGTTTCAGACGTTCATTGAGATCGGAACGTACCAGAGAGTAGTCAGGAGTCGCCACCCAAACTGTTAATAAAATCTTAATCCCACTCCCCGCAATTTCCTGAACCTCCAGACCAGGTGTAGGTTCTGAGAGAATTCGTTGATCAGCTTGAACGAGAGTCAGAAATAATTCTCGAAGTTGCTCCAGATTAGTATTATAACTGAAATTCAACTTTAAATCTACGCGGCGCATCGGTTGAATAGAGTGATTAACAATTTTATCGCCGTAAAGTTTACTATTGGGAATAATAATAATTTTGTTGTCGGGTGTGGTTAAAAGAGTTGTAAAAATCGAAATTTCCTCAACGGTTCCTTCGACTCCGCCTCCTTCAATATAATCGTGAACTTTAAAGGGTCGGAAAATAATCATAAACACACCAGACGCAAAATTGGATAAAGACCCTTGTAATGCCAAACCAATTGCTAACCCGGCAGCCCCTAAAACGGCAATAAAAGATGTGGTTTGAATTCCGAGTTTTCCCAGAGTTGCCAACACGACAAAAGTAACCGCCGCAATATAAATTAAGTTGACTAGAAATCGAATCAGCGTTGGCTCCAATTGTGCCCGAATCATTAAACGTTGACTCAAACGTTGTATAAATTTTGCCAACCACAAACCCAATAATAAAATCAGGATTGATATCAAAATTCGAGTTCCAAACTCGCTCATTAATGAGATCAATAGGGTTAATAATTCCTGTTGCTGTTCCTTTGTAAGCATAAGCTGTCAATCTCAAGAAAAGTTTAAATTAAATTAAAAATCGCTCAGTCATCGGCTTAATATTATAAGTTTATGATAGAATAATCAACTGAAATATGATTTTATTAGCCCCAAATGAATTTTTCTTCTACTCCAAACGAATTCAACAACATCGAAGACTTTGAACATAAACCTGATTCAGCCGATCCGGGTTTACAACGATTTGCACTGCGGTTGAAAACAAGCATGGGACGAGATACTTTAATCCAAAAAGAACTGGATAAACTGAGAACTCAACTGAAATGTGATCGGGTTGTTTTATATTATTTTTATTCTCAATGGAAAGGGCAAGTCACCTTTGAATCGTTGAGCAATGCCACCTTATCAATCTATGGTTCTACAGGTGCAGATGAGTGTTTTAATCATCAATATGCTCAGGATTATCAAAAGGGAAGAATTACGGCGATCACGGATATTGAAACCGAAGCAATTCATCCTTGTCATCAAAATTTTTTACGCAGTCTTTCTATTCGTGCCAATTTAGTCGTTCCTGTTATTGTTTCTAACGAACTTTGGGGTTTATTAATTGCTCATCATTGTCAACATCCTCATGTTTGGAATTCGGCAGAATTAGATGGGATGAAAGTCGTCGCAGAAACTTTATCAACTGCACCTGAAATTATTGATTTTAAGAAGTAGCCGGAAGCCAGATTTTGACATTTGTTCCTTGTCCTGGGGTTGAATCAAGATTGAGTTTACCCTGATGTTTTTCAATAATTTGGTGGGCAATCACTAATCCCAATCCAGTTCCATGACCCATAGGCTTTGTGGTAAATAAGGGCTCAAAAACTCGCGGAAGAATCTCTTCTGGTATGCCCATTCCATTATCAGAAATTTCAATTAAAATTGATTGGGGATCGGGTTGGGTTGTACAAATTTTCAGGGTGGGAATTCGGTTTTCCATCTCTCCCTGTTGTCCCGCTTCTTCAATGGCATCAATGGCATTGGCTAAAAGATTCATAAACACTTGATTGAGTTGACTGGGATAACATTCAACCTGGGGTAAATTCCCATATTCTTTAACTAATTGAATAGCGGCTTGTTTCCCTACGGGTTTGAGGCGATGACTCAAAATCAATAAAGTGCTATCAAGACCTTCATGAATATTAAATAAAACTTGAGTTGAGGAATCAGAACGGGCAAAATTTCTTAAGGAAATTGAAATATCTTTAATTCGATCAGCACTAATTTTTATGGAATTTAGTAATTGAGGTAAATCCTTTAAAATAAAATCTAAATCTGCTTGAAAGATTTCCTCTTGTAGGGGGATTGGCAGTTGCTCATAATAAGTTTGACATAAAGTTAAAATATGAGCTAGATCCTGAACGTAGTCTTGAGCTAACGGAAGATTATTGATAATACAACTAATCGGATTATTAATCTCATGGGCAATTCCCGTTACTAATTGCCCCAAACTCGAAAGTTTTTCTTGTTGTACTAATTGAATTTGGGTTTTTTCTAAAGTAGCAGTGCGTTCCGCAACTTGTTGTTCTAGGGTTTCTGTAAGTTGTTTCAGTTGTAAATGCACTCGAACTCTGGCTAATACCTCTTCTTTTTCAAAAGGTTTAGAAATATAATCAACTGCTCCTAGAGAAAGTCCTTTGACTTTATTTTCAACATCCGTTAAAGCGGTTAAAAAAATAATCGGAATTCCTTGATTTTTAGGTTCAGATTTTAATTTTTTACACGTTTCAAACCCATCAATACCGGGCATTTGCACATCTAATAAAATTAAAGCTGGTTGTTTGCGCTCCACTAATTGCAACGCACTTTCTCCATCTTCTGCGACTCGTACTGAAAATCCTTCACCCTTTAAGGTTTGAGATAAAACCGATAAATTAGTAGGATTGTCATCAACAATCAGGATAAAACCAATGTCTTGCATGAATGAAGGTAGGGGATAAATATTGAGATTAATCCGAGAATAAAGAATTTAAGATTGGCTAAGGGTTTGACTCAACAACTCTCGCAGCTTTTTGAGTTGAAAATTTTCCGCAAGCTGGATCACTTGTTGAGTGAAAGCGAAATAAATCGGATCATGAGTTTGGATCAAATGAGCTTCTTCTAGTATACCATCTACGTCTCCTTCTTGAGCTAATTCGTACAAATTTGATAAAATTTCAGATGGGATTTTTGGAGTTTCCGGCTGAGAATGGGAAGGTGGATTCTGATCCAAAATTGGAGATTCAGAGGAAATATAAATCCATTCTAACTTCAGGTGAACTTGTAATAATTCGAGTAATAGATCTGCGGAAACAGGCTTGGGTAAAAACGCATTAGCTCCCGCATCTAAACTGCGGTGTTGATCACTATCAAATACACTAGCTGAGGAAGCAATAATTACAATATCTTTGAGTTTAGGCAATTGACGTAACTGATCAATAAACGCAAACCCATCCAGAACAGGCATGATCAGATCAGTAATAATAAAATCGGGGGAAATAACTATTGCTTTTTCCAATCCTTCTTGACCATTATTCGCTTCTATGACTTCAAACCCAATCGGCTCTAATAAGTTTACAATTACCGAACGATTTGCCCAATTATCATCAACAATTAAAATCTTTTTGGGTTCTCCTTGATATCCAGTAACGATTCCTTTGCGAATATTACGAGAGGTATTTGCCCATTCTTTGGCTTCGGATATTTCCACATCAAACCAGAAAATACTGCCTGTTTCTAATTGACTTTGTACCTGAAGCTGACTTCCCATTAAGGCAACAATTTTTTGGCTAATTGCTAATCCCAAACCTGTGCCTTCTGTATTCTTTTTGGTTTCTCCCACTTGTTCAAAGGGAAGAAAAATTCGCTCTAATTGTTCTGATGTCATCCCCACTCCGGTATCTTTAATTTGAAAATGTAGGCGATACCTTGAATTTGTGGGAATAGGTGTGGCTTGAATTGAAAAGGTTACGCTTCCTTTGTCCGTAAATTTAATCGCATTTCCCAATAAATTAATTAAAACTTGTCTCAGACGTTTCTCATCAGCGCGAATCCCCATGGGAAGATTTTCTTGGGGTCGATAATTAAATTGAATTCTTTTTTGTTGAGCTTTGATATTACAAATTTCAACAACCCCTTCTAAAAAGGCAGGAAAATGGAAATCAGTTGGGTAGAGTTCTAGTTTTCGAGCTTCAATTTTGGATAAATCTAAAACATCATTAATCAGGGTTAAAAGATGATAACCACATTGCTGAATAATATCTACTCCTTTGCGTCCTTTTTCCGTCAGGGGTTCCAATTGTCCTAAAATTTGAGCATAGCCCAAAATTCCGTTTAATGGGGTGCGTAACTCATGGCTCATATTGGCTAGAAATTCACTTTTAGCTTGGTTAGCAGCATCGGCTTTTTCCTTTGCTATTGTGAGTTGGGCTGTTCGTTCTTCCACCCGTTTTTCTAATACTTTATTGGTCTGTTCTAAAGCACCAAAAGAATCCTGTAATTCTTGGCTCATTTGATTAAAGGAGCGAGCTAAAACCCCTAATTCTTTGATTTTGGGTTCTTCGACTCTGGTTTTAACTAACTCACCGCTAAACCCCTGTTGAGCCGATGTTGCAATCATTTTAGATGCAGAACTTAAGCGTAAAATTGGTTGGGTAATGTAATGGGTGGTATAAATTCCTGATATAATTGCTAAAATTAATGCCCCAAAACAAAGTAAAATTGTAGTTCGAGTATTCGCATCAATTTCTCCCATAAAATCGGACTCTGGGACAACAATAACGACTAGCCAATCTAATCCTAATTGATCTCGCCAAGGTGCAATTTGAACAAACTGTTTATCCCCTTGTAAAGAAAATTGGAGTTGTTGAATCGTTTGGATGGTTTTAAAATCTTTAAGCTTAGATTCTAAATAGTTTGCAGTTGCCTTAATTAACGGTTCTTGACTATCTGAAGCTTTTAATCGTTGCGGTTTTTGTCCGGGTTTGATGCGAAAGGGTTCTTCAGAACTCGAACTTGCAATTAACAATCCATTCCGTTCTATAATAAAAGTCTTACCGGAAGGGCTAATTTTCAGTTTTTGCAAAAAATCATTCACTTGCGATAATCGCATTTCTACCCCTAATACCCCCGTTAATTGTTGATTTTGATTGAATAAAGGATAACTGGCTGCAATACAAAGGGTATAGGGTGTAACTTCCCAATTATAAACTTTACTCCAGGTTGGTTTTCTCAAGGAATTTGCTGTAATATACCATCCTTCTTTTTGAAATAAATAGTCTTGATCACTTTTTAATACAAGTTGTGTGGGTTCTCCCTTACTATTCATTTCGTAAGTGTGCATCAAAGAACTTCCGTAAGCTTGAGAATCTACCGTATCAAAGGTAATTCTTTGATCTCCAAAATAATTGCCGACACTGGAAAACTTTCCCGTTGGCGTACCAAATAATACATAACCAATATTAAAGGTAACACGCTGTTGCCAAAAAAACTGCCCCATTTGCACTAGATTATTCGGGCTAATCGTTCCCATTTCAATCGCATGAGCATTCAGTTGATTCAGTTGCGGTGCAATCGAAAGATAACTGTTTAAATGTTGTTCAATCCGACTTCCGACTTCATGTTGTAACTGAAGGGCTAAATTATTGACTGCTTTTTGACCATTTCTTAAAGATAAATATCCCGTCAAACCAACCGCTATAAAAATTTGTAAAACAAAGGGAACAATTAGAATAACGCGAAGAGGAAGTTTCTGAAACATCGGGTCATTAATTTTGATCATATTTTCCCTCTGGTAACTGGGTAAGTGAACCTGCGTCATTCATCTTAAAATCCCAAATCGGCGTAGATTTCAGAAAGAACGCGGGCGACAGTAGCGAGATTCTGTAAAAAATTTAACATTTAACAATCTAGCTGATCAAGTCCTTCAGGTTCCTTCTCTCTCTGCTAGGCTATCACAACCGGGAACCTTAACTTTTATTCCATCAGTCCCAAATTCCTTAAACAATTTTCTTGAAACTTAAGGATAATTTTCTCGTCTTATCCTGTAAAATACAAAAGGCTGATTTATCCTGCTGTTCAATTAAGCGAATTCGCTTCAATTTCACAGGCTAAAACTTCTGATTTTTCAGTTTAATTCGACCTTTCCCATTGCTAACTCTGAAGTTAATATGCTGATTGTTCAAAAATACGGTGGTAGTTCTGTCGGTTCCGTTGAACGCATTCAATCCGTTGCTCAACGGGTATTAAAAACAGCCCAAGATCATCAAGTGGTTGTCGTTGTTTCTGCAATGGGAAAAACCACTGATCAATTAGTAAGTTTAGCTCAACAAATTTCTGCGACTCCTAACCGTCGAGAAATGGATATGTTACTCTCTACGGGAGAACAAGTCAGTATTGCTTTATTAAGTATGGCATTGCAGGAATTAGGACAACCTGCGATTTCTTTAACTGGTGCTCAAGTTGGAATTGTTACCGAAGCTGAACACACTCGCGCCCGAATTTTAAGTATTGAAACTCAACGCATGGAACGCCACTTAAATCAAGGACAAGTGGTGGTGGTCGCCGGATTTCAAGGGGTAAGTAGTCAAGATGATTTAGAAATTACAACATTAGGACGAGGGGGGTCTGATACCTCTGCGGTGGCGTTAGCAGCCGCTTTAAAAGCAGATGTATGTGAAATTTATACCGACGTTCCAGGGATTTTAACCACCGATCCTCGCTTAGTTCCCAATGCTCAATTAATGGCAGAAATTACCTGTGATGAGATGTTAGAACTCGCCAGTTTAGGGGCGAAAGTTTTACATCCTCGTGCAGTAGAAATTGCCCGTAATTATGGGGTTTCTTTAGTCGTGCGTTCTAGTTGGACAGATGACCCCGGAACGAAAGTCATCGCCCCCAAACCTCAACCCCGACCCTTAGAAGGATTAGAATTAGCCCGTCCGGTAGATGGTGTTGAATTTGATACGAATCAAGCCGCAGTTTCCTTATTAAGAATACCCGATCGTCCTGGAATTGCAGCAAAATTATTTGGGGGAATTGCGGTACAAAATTTAGATGTGGATTTAATTATTCAATCTATTCATGAAGGGAATAGTAATGATATTACCTTTACTGTAGAACGAGATTATTTTACTAAAGCGATCGCCGTTGCTGATGCTTTATTACCTGCTTTAGGAAAACCGAATCATTCTGATCTGGGTAATGCTGAAGTAACTGGAGATGACACCCCTATTGCTAAAGTCAGTATTGTCGGCGCGGGAATGATTGGACGGCCAAAAGTTGCCTCTCAAATGTTTAATACTTTAGCAGAAGCGGGTATTAATATTCAGATGATTTCGACTTCAGAAGTTAAAGTGAGTTGTGTCATTGCAGCCGAAGATTGTCAACAAGCGGTTACTGCCTTATGTCAATCTTTTGAAATTAGTTCTGATTGTAAAATTACTAGCAATTTTGAGCTAGAAAAACCGCCTGTTGATCCCAGTTTACCCCCTGTCCGAGGTGTAGCATTAGATATTAAACAAGCTCGTTTAGCCATTCGCCATATTCCAGATCGTCCAGGGATGGCAGCCAAAATATTCTCTATTTTAGCGGATCATAATATTAGTGTGGATATGATTATTCAATCCCAACGCTGTCATCAAGTCAACGGAATTTTAGCACGGGATATTGCTTTTACAGTCGCCCAAGGGGATGCCGATGAAGCTGAAAGGATTTTAACACAAGCCTCATCTGAATTGGGTTATAGTGAAATTATCGTGAATAAATCCATTGCTAAAGTTAGTGTGGTGGGTTCAGGAATGGTTCATCATCCAGGGGTTGCTGCTAAAATGTTTGAAGCCTTAGCAAAGCGAAATATTAATATTTTAATGATTGCGACTTCTGAAATTAAAATTAGTTGTTTAGTGGATGAAAACCAAGGCGTAGAAGCGTTAAAAGCCGTTCATGAAATTTTTGAATTATCCGGTGAGGAAACCTTTATTGTACCTGAACGTGCGCCCGTTGCTTAATAGAATTTAGCTTCAGTCAAACTAGAGTAATATAGAAACAGGGTTTTATAGTCAAAATAGGATAATTTTATTTCCTAGATAATAGCTATAAATCCTGTTTTTTATTAGATTCATCAATTTCTGAATAGTAGTAATATTAAGGAAATAACCATGCTGACTAAACAAGAATGGGACTGGTTAGCAACTGGATCTGAATATCAAATGGCTGTCATGATCCAGCAATTCTTACAGGAGAATCAAGTAATGGAAGCAAAAGAAGGTTTAGAATCTCTAATTGAAGCAATGGGAAGAAATGACAGACGCGCCTTAAAAAGTCAGTTAATTCGGTTAATGGTTCATGTGATAAAATGGAAATGTCAACCTCAAAAACGCAGTTCTAGTTGGGCAATTAGTATTCTTTCGTCACGTCGAGAAATCGAAGATATTCAAGAGGAAGTACCCAGCTTAAATCGAGATTTTATTGAATCAATTTGGGATAAATGTTTTCAAGCTGCTGTCAAAGAAGCAGAACTTGAAATGAGGAAAGTTAAATGTCATTTGACTTCCCTGAGTTGGTCAGAAGTGTTTGAAGATGAATATATTTTATCGGATGATGAGCAAGAAGATTAGTAATCTCAAGAAACCGGGTTTCTAATTAAATTTAATTGTATCCCATCAAGATTTGTTAAGAAACCCGGTTTCTGGACTGCGATCGCAAACAATCAATAAACTGGATTTCTAATTGAGATTATCTGTAATATATAGCATTATATTTGTTATTTTGATTGCTTACAACTTAACCACTCTTTTCAGACTTGGGACAGACATCAAAGACTAATTGAGAACGATAAAAACACACATCAAATTCTAAAAAGAAGTTCATACGTCCTAGCAACAAAGGCACATCATCTGATAAGCACCACGCAAAGACTAAACGAACAGATGGAAATGATCCAATTTCCGCCGATAATATTAAACCTCTGGCTTCAACAGGTGCTAAATTACCCCCCAGCATCACAGACGTTGTTTGTTCATCCCAAATTCCACCAAGCTGAATGCCAACATTGTAAGGAAGAACATTGACACTTGCACCTGTATCTAATAAACCCGAAACTGTTACTGATGAATTATGATAGCTTAATGTTATTGGTAATTTAGGGAGAAAATCGGGGATACCAAAAATATCAGATTCTTCTACAAAAGGAAACCTTTGAGCATTACGCATTTTTTGTTAATTTGTCTTCTTCTAAAAGTTGAGCGAGTTGATGGGCAGCTTCATGAGAATTCAGGGGTGACCAAATCTCATAAGTTGCACCTTGTTCTAACGATGGATTTTCTTCTTTTGCTAATTCCAAAACTAGAAACTGCATGACTTTTAATTTGTCGATACGGGGTAAGTTTCGCAAGGCGGGAAACAAATCTGTTACGTTCATTGTTAATCTATTGGAAACTCCTACACTTCAAATATAACAGAAATTGCTCTCCCACAGCTATCACCTGTCAGCTTAGGTATGATAAATTGATGAATATTGGTAATATCAAGGAAATAGCCATGCTGACTAAACAAGATTGGGACTGGTTAGCAGTGTGTTCTCATTATCAAACGGCTGTCAACGTCCATAAACTTCTCAAAGAAGGAAAATCTATGGAAGCAACAGAAGGTTTAGAATCTCTAATTGAAGCAATGGGAAGAACTGAAAAAAGAGCCGTAAAAAGTCAGTTAATTCGTTTAATGCTTCATGTTATTAAATGGAAATGTCAACCTGAAAAACGCAGTGCTAGTTGGACAATTAGTATTCGTTCAGCCCGTCGAGAAATTCAAGAAAGTCAAGAAGAAATTCCCAGTTTGAATCGTAATTTTCTTGAGTCTATTTGGGAAAAATGTTTTGAGAACGCGGTAAAGGATGCTGAGGATGAAATGGGGAAAAAATGTCGATTAACCTCACTGTCTTGGTCAGAGGTTTTTGAAGATGAATATATTTTATTGGATGATGAGCCAGAGGATTAAAAAAACTCAAGAAACCGGGTTTCTAACTAAAGTTAGTTGTATCCTATCAAGATTTGTTCAGAAACCCGGTTTCTGGGCGATCGCAAACACTTAAGAAACCGGGTTTCTAACTAAAGTTAGTTGTATCCTATCAAGATTTGTTGAGAAACCCGGTTTCTGGGCGATCGCAAACACTTAAGAAACCGGGTTTCTAATTAAAGTTAATTGTATCTTATCAAGATTTGTTAAGAAACCCGATTTCTGGGCGATCGCAAACACTTAAGAAACCGGGTTTCTAATTAAAGTGGAGATTATCTGTAATATATAGTATTAGATTTGTTCTTTTGGTTGCTGACAACTTAACAACTCTTTATTAGTAATATTAAGGAAATAGCCATGCTGAATTGGATGATTGGCCAGAGGATAAAATATTTTACTATTATTTAGGAATACTCTGGACAATCAAATAACTAACGAACAGGCTTAAATCCCTGTACAAAATCAATCCATGAATCTACTTTTGAACCTGTAATATCTAAAATCTGAATAGAACGAGTTCTAGGAATGGGTGGCCCTGCTTCTTCTTGAGAGTATTCAATGACTGTTGATTCAGGTTGACCTAAACCGTAACGGTTAACAATTCGATTTGCTAGGTCACAACTAATAAAGAATTCCCCCATATTAATTTGACCATTACCAGCATAATATAACCAAGTTCTTGAACTACCTTGATTATTACAATCATAATAAGTCACTTCAAACATTTTAGCGATATGCACATCATAAAGCCTCAATTTTCCCCCATAAGCAGCACGAGTTGTATCTCGGTCAGGAACAGTCATTGTATAAATTCCTTCGCCATGTTGTAACCTCATGGGAACTGCGGTAGACTGTGCCAAGACTGATGTAGAATTGCCAATTAGTTCAATCAATGGAATGATTGATACAATTAAAAATTTACCAAAATTATTCAGCATTGAAATTTGCTCATAGAAAGGATAATATTGATATGATATCCGGTTAAAGCCACCAAATCTCGGTAGGGGCGGGTTCACCCAGATATTGAATACCCATCAAAGATTTTACTAAACCCGCCCTTCTTCTTCTCAAATATTAAGTCTATTTAGAGATTAAATTAGAAAAAACTAAAATTTTAAATAGCCACCCACTAATAATTAACATGACTGATACAGCTAAAGCCGAGCCATTTTCAGGTATTTTTGAAATTTGATGACAACCTGTATAAATCATTAAAATTGTATAAGTTATCGCTATTACAGAAAAAACCGCAATAATTTCTAAATTTACCAGCCCTAAAAAGTAAGAAATTAAAATGAATAAAGATATGGGGATTAAAGCTGTACCTGCAATAAATATATCTGCTTTTATACTCCCAGCACCTCGAAATAGTTTACGAGTTACAAAACTTGCCCCTGCAATACTTAAAAAACTGGTAATGCTCAGAGCAACTAAGCTGAAAAGTGATATTTCAGAAATCCAGCCCTGACTTTCAAATTTATTAAATGCTAAGATTATACAAAGAACGTAAGCTACGCCAAAAGTAATTCCAACTCCTAATGCTCTTTTTTCTCCTAATCCTTGAAAAAAGATAGGTAGACCCCCTACAGGATTAACTAAGAAAATTTTTAATCCTTGAATAGCATCATTGAGCGTTGATTTAACTTGACTAGCAACCAAGTTTTGCTTTTCTTTGTCGTTCATAGTTCGATCACTAATAAAATAAAGGACTGAATGATAGTTCTAAAATCAAATCAGAAAACTTAAGCTAAATAATCACAAAATCATTTGCAGTTAAAGTAAAGTTATCTCGATCCCGTCCTAGCACTGCCAGTAACTCACCACCGGACTCAATCTTCAAAAACTTAGTGATATCACTTTCAAAGTTTTTCTCAACGCTTCCTTGTCCAAAAATACTATCAATCTGTTGCGGTTGAATATCGCTAATTACTAATTGTTCAAAGGTGACAGCAACTAAACCAATTTTATCCTCACCATTAATAAAGTCTAAAATTAAGTCAGCATTTTCAGTACCCGTCGGAATTTCATTAAGATCAGCAGTTTTACTGATAATAAAAGTATCTGATCCACCTTTTTCCTCAAAATCACCTCTTAATATATCTTGACCCCTATCTCCAGAAATATTATTATCACCTCCATTACCAATTAACAGATCTTTACCTTGACCTCCAAATAAAGCAGTATCTTCAGAATAACTGGATACACTGATTATTGAATCATCCCCTAAATTACCGAATAAAAAGTCTTTACCTTGACCAATATTAATTACACGAAAAGCTGAATCACTAATAATATCGTTTCCTTGACCCCCATAAATTGTATCGTAGTCAAAATTTCCTTCTAATGAATCGTTGCCTTCATTACCATATAAAATATCATTATTTTGACCACCTACTATTGTATCATTTCCCTCCATTCCAAACAAAATGTCCTTCCCCTTAGCTCCAACAATAGAATCTTGTCCTGACAAACCTAATATTGTGTAAGAGATTGTATCTTCATAATTTTCTGTCCTAATAGTATCGTTATCGATACTGCCAGAAAATTGACTGAATTGATCTAAATCTGACTTGGAAATAATATAGTTACCCATTGGTTCTCAATCCTTAAACGTTACAAACCGACAGATTAAAAACAAATCTTTAGATTAATCTGTGATTCTTTAATTTATTATTTGGTTATCCGCAAAAATTTGTAAAGCCCGAAAAAACCTAATCAAGTGATCAATTTAATAAACTGAAAAAGTTTAGTTAGTTCATCTTCATCTACGGATTGCTTAAACACGGCAACCCCTTGATTTAACTGTTCGATGGGTTGACCGGACATCGAACCTGAGTTATCCAGTAACAAAACAACTGGACAGCGTGGTTCCTGATTAATCGCAAAATCGCTTAGATTCCCTGTTGGCATAGGTTTCCTCTCTTTCTCTGGCTTGTCAAACTCTGCTATAACTGATAATAAATTAACTAACATCTAATTATCTACTGACTAACGTTAGAATTTATGTTAGAATTGTGTTAGCAAATTTTTATACCCGAAATATGGCTCAAGTGGACAAAATGTTCAGCCAAGCAGCCCAGGAGTGGGATTTAGAAAGTCTTTATGCTGACTTAGCATCGGCTAAGGGAAAACCTCTGACTCCGATTGAAAAAGCTCATTTAAGAGGGTTATTGTCCGGCTGTAGCCCCTCTGAAATTGCCGAAAAATTAGATAAAATTCCCAGGGGTGTCGAATCAGATCTATGTGCAACCATTTATAAATATGTCAAATATTTGTTAGATAAAACTGAAAAAGTAGAAAATTGGCGTAAGATTTATGAATGGCTGGATGAATCCGGTTATAAATCAAAGTTAGAGAAAGTTGCTGTTAAAACTTTATTACCTGAACAAAGCATTGTTAATATCACTAATTTTAATATTGAACAAGATCAAATCGTTTTTCAGTTTCATCTAACAATCCCCACATCAGAACTTCCTGAACTCTCGATACCTGATTGTCAGACGGATAAAAATAGTGATAATAATTATACCGATAATAATTAAATTCCTCAGCTAGTGAATCATTCTTTTCCTTTTCTGTTACTTTTTCAGCAAGCCCTATTTAATCCAAAAACCGGGTTTCTCAGCTTTTGTAAAGACTGATATCCAGATTTTGATTTCAGAAACCCGATTTCTGGAAATGAGCAATAAAACTGCTATAGCACCCGTAAAATACTCGGAATACTATCAATTGAATCTAAGCTTTTAATTTCATTTAATGCTTGATGGAAATTCCCCTCCAGAACATCATGAGTCACGACTACAATTTCCGCTAAGTTTTCCTGAAATCCGGTTTGAACAATCGACTCTAAACTAACATTATGTTTGCCGAAACAGGTTCCGATGTTTCCAATCACCCCCGGCGAATCTTTCGTGAGAAAACGAACATAAAACCGGGTAATTAAATCCTCCATCGGTGCAATTTTACAATAATGTTGATGGGTACAACTCATCAGTTCATGGGTAACAACAGGACTCACGATTTCCGCTTCTTGCATTTGCAGAACAGCGACAATATTTAAAATATCGGAAACGACAGCACTGGCCGTTGGCCCAGAACCAGCACCTCGTCCAAAAAACATCACCTGTCCAATGGGTTCACCTTCGACTAAAATCGCGTTGTAAACATCATTAATACTCGCTAACGGATGAACTTTAGGAACTAACGTGGGATGAACTCGAACAGATAATAAATCCTGTTCAGGAGTGGCGTGGGGATCTCGCGCGGCGATCGCGAGTAACTTAATCACAAATCCCAATTTTTCCGCATAGGTAATATCCGTCGCCGTAACTTTTCTAATGCCTTCACAGTACACTTGTTCTAATTTAATTCGGCCTGCAAAAGCCAAAGAAGCCAGAATTGCAATTTTATCCCCAGCATCCAACCCATCAATATCGGCGGTGGGATCAGCTTCTGCATAGCCTAAGCGTTGAGCATCAGCTAAAACGTCAGCAAAATCTGCCCCTTCATTTTTCATCCGGGTCAAAATATAGTTAGTTGTACCATTAATAATTCCCGTGACTTTATGAATTCGATTTGCGCCTAACGACTGTTTTAAAGGTTGAATCACCGGAATTCCCCCCCCAACAGCGGCTTCTAAAAGAACATACACGCCTTTTTCGTTCGCCGCATCAAAAATTTCACTACCATAGCGGGAAATCACGGCTTTATTGGCAGTAACAACGTGTTTACCATTTTCAATGGCTTGTAAAATTAGCGATCGCGCGGGTTCCAAACCGCCAATTAATTCCACAACAATATCAACCGCCGGATCAATGACAATTTCTTCTAAATCCGTTGTTAATAAATATTCGGGTATATTCACACTCCGGGGTTTAGACAGCGATCGCACCCCCACCCGATGCAAACTTAACTCCGATAACAACGGATGACGACCTTCTGGGTTCAACAAAATTTCAACGGTTCCCGTCCCAACGGTTCCCAGTCCTAATAAACCAATTTTAAAAACCACGATTCCAAATTGTCCCTAACGCAAGGCTACACTCCCCATTTTGACATTATCAGGGAGTTATCAGTTGTCAGTTGTCAGTTATCAGTTATCAGTTATCAGTGCAAAAGTCAAGAGTTACAAGCCGATCAACTCATCCCCTCATCCCCTCATCCCCTCCCCTTGTCCCCTTGTCCCCTCATCCCCTTGTCCCCTTCCCCCCTCATCCCCTCATCCCCCCATCCCCTTGTCCCCTTGTCCCCCATCCCCTTGTCCTCTACTTAGGACGGATGAAGGCGATCGCATGACGGCCAATTAGGATTTGTTGGTTGTTTTGATCTTGTAAGCAAAGACAGTTTGGGTCTTGCCAAAGAATGGTTCCTTCGAGAATATCATTGGTGAGGAGTTTGATTGCGACGGCGTTTTTATCCTTCGTATAGCTTTGAACTTTGCGAATGCTGGGTAAATCAGTATTGAATTCAGACATAAGGAGTTGTTTAAAAGTCAGCGTTACAAATCATAATAGGAAAGAGTGAGCCATCCCGGATTTCCAATCTGTTGCTCACCCGACTTCCAAGGTTAAAACGGATAATGTTAAGGATAGCAGTGGAGGCATCAATGACGATTCAATTTACGAAATATCACGGTTTAGGTAATGATTTTATCTTGATTGATAATCGTCATCAATCAGAACCCCTGATCACCCCAGAACAAGCCGTAGAACTGTGCGATCGCAATTTTGGCATTGGGGCCGATGGAGTTATCTTTGCCCTACCTGGAACCTCCACCACTGACTATACCATGCGAATTTTTAACTCTGATGGTTCCGAACCTCAGATGTGTGGCAATGGGATTCGCTGTTTGGCCAAATTTATTGCTGAATTAGAAAACCGCCAGCAAATCACCGACCCCGTGAGTTACAAAATCGATACCTTAGCGGGTGTGATTACCCCTCAGTTACAACTTGATGGTCAAGTTAAAGTGGATATGGGGCTACCCCGACTCTTGGCTCAAGAAATTCCTACCACCTTAGCCACTGCTGATGAAAAAGTCATTAATATTCCCTTAGAAGTGGCGGGACAGTCTTGGAATGTTACCTGTGTCAGTATGGGAAATCCCCACTGTATTACCTTTGTCGAGGATGTTTCGGCGATTAAACTTGGGGAAATCGGCCCTTTATTTGAACATCATTCTGTTTTTCCTGAACGGACAAATACTGAATTTATTCAAGTCGTGAACCGAAATTATATTAAAATGCGAGTCTGGGAACGTGGCGCGGGTGCAACTCTAGCCTGTGGAACTGGAGCTTGTGCATCTGTGGTGGCTGGAGTTTTAACCGGAAATTGCGATTTTGTTGTTACAGTGGAGTTACCCGGAGGTTGTCTTGACATTGAATGGTCAAATCACGATCAACATTTGTACATGACAGGGCCAGCACAACGGGTGTTTAGCGGGGAATATTAAGCCTTAGAAATAACCGAACCTAGAAATTAAAAAGGTAAATAATATGGGTGGAGGGATTTATCTCATTCAGGATGATGATCGGCTGGTGGAACTGATGGAACAGCCTTATGATTCTGAAGATCAAATACAAGAATTATTAGAAACCTATCCTAATCTTTTAGCTGGGGATGAAGTTGATCGGGTAACGTCTCGACGCTGGTTATTAATTGCACGAGATATTACCATTCCTGCTGAGGAAGATGATGGCAGTCGCTGGTCAGTTGATCACTTATTTTTGGATCAAGATTCTATCCCTACCATTGTTGTCGTTAAACGCAGTCGCAATGCGGAAGGGCGACAAAAAATGATCGGTCAAATGTTAGATTATGCGGCGAATTTAGCTTTATATTGGCCGATAGAATCTATTATTGCTCAATTTGAAGCCAACTGTCGAGAACAAGGTCGAGATCCCGAACAAGTTTTTGAAGAATTTCTCGGTTCTGATCTCAATGAAGATGGATTTTGGCAAAAAGTCAGAACGAATTTGCAAGCTGGAAAACTGCGTTTAGTGTTTGTAGCGGATGATATTGCTAATCCCTTAAGACGGGTTGTAGAATTTCTGAATAAACAAACAGATTTAGTGGAAGTTTTAGCGTTAGAAATCAAACAATATGTCAGTCAAGAGGGCTTAAAAACCTTAGTTCCTCGGTTAATTGGTCAAACAGCAGAAGCTCAACAAAAAAAATTGAGTGCGATGGGAGAACGCCGTCGTTGGGATGAAGTTTCCTTTTTTGAAGAATTCCAAGTACGTCGGGGTGGCGATGAAGCAGAAATGGCTGAAGAAATTCACAACTGGGCCAAACGTCAAGAACCTGAAGTTATCATTCAGTGGGGAACAGGAGATCTCTATGGAGGGTTTACCGCTTTATTACAATCTAAAGGTCGAAAACCTTTAAAATTATTTACCGTTGATATTTCAGGACGTTTGGAAATTTCGTCTAATAAATACGGTTCTCAACCTCCTTTTGATCAACAGGAAAAATGGTTGGAACTCAGAAATAAATTGAGTGCTATTGGTTTATCTCTTCCCCTAGAACCTACAGAATATCGAGAACCAACCCTACAGTTATCTAGCCTCCAAGATCAATCGGTATTACAAGAAGTTCTAAAAACGTTTGATTGGGTTATTTCGATAATTAAAGCCTGAAGGATTAAAAAGTGCGATCGCTTTTTCTATGATTCGGGTTGACAAAAGCGACCTGTAACTCGCTTGTTCTTTAATTAACATTAAAATATAAGGGGGAGAAAGCCAAGGATCAACCCAGATTTCCGCAAACTCCCATTCTAGCTCTAAATTCATACAAGAAACCGCAATTGCCTGTTTATCAGGATCGCGGGGATCATTGACATAAATTAAAATATTTGTGTCAACAGCGTTCATGCAAAATATCCCGTGTAAACTGAGGGGAATTAGAAGGAATAGGGTTTTATTGCATTCTCTCTACAAGTTGCTTTAGAAAATGCTGTCTAGCGTCAATGTCAGTGATCTGGGGTGAAATGACTTGGGGTGACTGCACAAAAAGCTCAACTTCAACCCCTTCAGGCAAGTTACAGGGGTTTTTCAGAATAAATGTGCCATTCTGATAAATTGCTTTCAAGGCTTTAGGCATAATCAAACTAAACTGAATCTAGGGTCATAGCATTTCAGGGCCACTAGATTCTCATTATAGTTTAGATTTTATTAGGTTATTATACTAGATATTTAATGGGTTAACAGTTAACATGGTTTCCAATCAATTACTAGAACTCGAAAACTTTATCCATCAATTACCTGTAGAAGATAAGCTATGGTTATTAGGACAAATTATGGTACAACTCCGACAAGGTGCTGAAACCATTAATGGTAGAGACAAAGCAGCAGATATTCAGTATGATGCCACTGCTAAACCCATCTGGGAAATTGCTGTTGAAATCGGAGCCAATATTCCTGAATCTGAATGGGAAAAAGTGCCGAGTGATTTGTCAAAAAACTTTGATCTTTATCAAAATTAGGAAGAATGAGACGAGTTTTTGCAGATACGGGTTATTGGGTAGCTTTGCTAAACCCTAAAGACGAATTACATCAGAAAGCGCGAGATCTATCTAAGCAAATGGATTTGCTTTATATTTTGACCAGTGAAATGGTTTTAGCAGAAGTTTTGAATGATTTTTCTAAAAGGGGCGCGTTTTTTCGTCAGGCTGCGATTGAGTTAATTGAAAGTCTCTATAACCATCCTAATGTGACAGTAATTCAGCAAAGTAGTAGTCAGTTTCAGGAGGGGTTATTGTTGTACAAAAAAAGGCTAGATAAAGAATGGAGTATAACTGATTGCGTTTCTTTTAAAATAATGGAAGAATATGGCATTACAGAAGCTCTGGCTTATGATAAGCATTTTGAGCAGGTCGGTTTTATTGCTTTATTGCGAGATTGATTATTAGGTTTTGCGATCAACTGGGTTGCTCAATTAAAAAGTGCGATCGCTTTCCCATCTCGGAGGGAATCGTTGAGTTTTTGGATTGGCAAATCTTTGTGGAGGTTGGGTTTTGTTGCCTCAACCCAACCTAATATATAGTGCTATCCTGGGAACGAGGAATTCGCACAATCCAGATTTGAGCATCAGGGTAAGTAATTTCAACCCAAACTTTACCAATATTTGCAATTATTTATTTTTTTAACTCTATTCATCATAATCGTCCCCATAATTCGTATTGTCGAAAATGGTAGGTTGTAACCAATTATTTGTGAATTTTGATAGGAGTCTTGCATTACTGTAAGCCTTGTGTATTGGTAAAACAGTTTTTACTACATATAAGTTTCCTTGAGTTTGAATGGGAATAGCGACACTAGCTTTACTGAGTTCCTGAGAAGATTCAAGATTAAGTGGTAAAAGAATCTGTAGTTGTCTTTGTTTAGGCCGCCATTGAGGTAATGCTATTCTATTACTTTTTCCGGCCAATTCTCTTAACTCTTTAATAGCATCTCTAAATACGGCAATCATATACCTTTCTCCTATGTTTTGAAAGTCTTTAGGAAATCTACTTAGGTTCTCTGCTAAAATATGCTTTTCGTAGTATTCGTCTCCTGGCATTTCAATTTCAAAATCTGGATTATAAACATAATTGGCAAAATCATTCACATCTTCAAAGTTAACATATCTTGCTACTTTAGGAACTTCTCTAAAGATTTTAGTAAAGCTTATATGTGTTCGCTCAAAAAAACCAGATAAGTGCCATTTTTTAAATGACTGAGGATTTCTATCATAGTTTTCATTGACGTGAAATAATCCAATTAAAGGCTGTGCAGATGTTCGTGAAATTAAACCTGTGTTAAAGCAAGCATACTCGGCTTTATTTTCATCCCGTGTATCGTAAACTACTTTATTTTCCTCATCAAGTCGTTGAAATGTATATTGCAAGTAATTCTTTAATATGGGGAATTCTTTGTCTTGTTTGTCTTGGTTGTCTGAGGGTAAAGTTTCTATGTCACCATAACCAGTATCACTATATTGATAATCCCAATCTTCTGGTTCTGCTTTTTCAGCTAAAATCGATAGCTTCTGCTTAAACGATGAGTCAGTAAAAAAAGCAAATTCGTCGAGTTTTCTTCCTCTTGTGTTTCTGTTAACCATACAGATTTGTGCGCTACAACTTTCTTAGTATCGCTTTTTTTATTTTTTACATCAACCCCATAAAAGTGGGATTTAGGGGGGATTTATCAATGGATTAAAAGTAAAAAAATGGGAAAGTGTGAGATTTTGTGTTTAAAAAGGGGAAAATGTGGGATAATGTGAGCTAAGATTAGCCAGAATTACAACCCAATTTAACAGCTATGGAGATTCAAGAAGCCTTGAAGTGGACGGATGATCTGATTTTTGCCAAGACAGGAAAGCATCTGGACTCACTGCAACGGGCTATTTTGGAGGGTACATGGGAATTTCGAGGATACAAGGATATCGCTGATAACTATCACTGTAGTCCTGATCATGTTAGGAAAATGGCATCAGAATTATGGGAACTTCTCTCTGATCTGTTTGGAGAAGATGTAAAAAAAAAGAATGTTCGAGCTCTTGTGGAAAATAGAGTATTTTCTTATTTTAATAATGGGGTGCAAATTGGTAGTAACATAAATGTCTGTAGCGATTTATATAATAATCCCAAAACCACAAAAGAACGATCACACTCCTTTAACAAAGAATCTCAACCCCGCCACGACCTCAGCGAAGCCCCAGAATACGATAATCGCCTCTATAATCGCACCGACGAACTCACTACCCTCAAACAATGGATACTCACAGAAAATAGCCGTATCGTTACTATTACCGGATTATCGGGTATCGGTAAAACAACCCTAGCGAGACAACTGGTAGAACAAATCAGAGATAACTTTGATTGCATCCTGTGGCGAACTCATCGCAAATTTCCGACTCTCAACGCCCTCAAAACCAACCTCATCGAGTTTTTCTCCTCAACTCACAAGAGCGAAAATCCATCCATTCTCAACGATTTAGATTCTTGCTATTCCATCCTAGACGATTTGCGATCGCACCGTTGCTTAATCATTCTCGACGACTTTCAAGACACCTTAACTCCCCGTGAATTCGTGGGAAATTATCTCCCAGAATATCAAGACTATGGTAAACTGTTAACCGAAATTGGCAGATCTCCCCATAATAGTTGTCTCCTGCTCCTCAGTTGGGAACAACCTATTGAAATCGCTAACTTAGAAACCGAAAACCGCTATTGTAAAACCCTACAACTCCAAGGTTTAGGTCAAGCCGCAACACAACTTCTAGCGGATAGAAAACTCACAGATCAGCAGAAATGGCCAGAACTGATTCAACGTTATAGCGGCAACCCCCTGTGGTTAAATATTATTGCTTCTACGATCAAAGATTTATTTAATGACCGTGTTGAGCAATTTTTATCCTATAAAACTCTATTTTTAGGAGATATAGAACCTTTAATAAAACAACATTATCAACGGTTATCCGAATCTGAACAACTTCTGATGTTGTGGTTAGCAAACCAAGATAAAACAGTTAATATTTTGAGTCAACCCACAGAATTTTCATCGGATACCGATTTTTTAAGAGCAATTCAATCTTTGAAAAAACGGAGTTTAATTCAACAAGTTAGGAATAATAAAGAATCTTATTGGAGTCTTGAACCTGCGATTAAAGAATATGTAAAAACCCAATCTTCAAGTCATAGTAAACGTTAAAGAGATTTACTTTTGGTGCGTGCGCTGCGATAGAACACCCTAGAACTTTTAGGTTTGAACAACATCAATCACTAATTCCTTTAGGCAGTGGAGTATCAATCAAAGAGAAGTTTGGGTACTTTATCGATAGTTAGTAAACTGTAAAGCAGCCGGATAATCTTCTTGTTTGAGGCGTTGAATCACCAATTGTAAATCATCTTTAGATTTAGCCGTTACTCGAACAGAATCCCCTTGAATCGAAGCTTGAATTTTCTTAAACTCATCTTTAATTAACTTCGTAATTTGTTTCGCGACCTCTGAAGTTAACCCTTTCCTAAGTTTAATTTCCTGTCTCACCCGATTCCCACTAGCGGATTCTACTTTGCCAAAATCAAAGATTTTTAAAGACAGATTTCGCTTGGCAGATTTTGTTTGTAAAATAGTATGAATGGCATCCAGGGTAAACTCACTATCAGTATTAATAACAATAGCAGTTTCCCCTAATTCTATAGTGGTTTTTGTATCTTTCAAATCATAACGGCTTTTAATTTCCCGTTCTGTTTGATCAACCGCATTGACTAATTCCTGACGATCAAAATCACTCACAACATCAAATGAATAAGTAGAAGCCATAATCAATTCAAGGATTAACAACAAAACTTGAGTTATTTTATCCCAGGAAAACCGGATTAACACTCAGTCAACTCACAATCGATAAAATTCCTGTATAGATATCGCGATCGCCGTTTTTTGGGTAAAATTTAATCAATTTCAAAGATTATAGGCCCTGAAAAATCAGCATTTTACCCCAGTTTAACAACGATCGCCCTATCGGTTTCAAAGGCATTTTGATGCGCCCAAGTTTCCCATTGAGCATCATTAATGGTTCCCCTTTTTAATCCAAATAGAACAGCGTCACAATTTTGCGCTGATTCTCAGCTTCTTCACAGGTGTTCAGGAGGGTAACACTTTCATGATAGGCAAAGCAAATTAACTGTTGACACCGCGAAATAATTTCTTGGTTACACAGTGCACTAGCTTCAGCTAAGGATAAATCATCCCCCTTGGGATTTTCCACAACATGGATGACCTGTTCTAGCTGTTTACGAGATTCTCTCGGCTGACGTTTCATGCTTTGCGGCAAAATCACCGTTAACAAATTAGGGTCAGCCCGCATTGCTCCTTTTATAGCGGCTGAGTTCGTCCCCGTTGAACCGGATGTAATCAAATGATTGCCTTCTAAAACTAAGGCATAACTCATCATCTCGATTAGGTTCTGATGGGTTAGGGGAATATGACGGGAACCCAACAAAGCAATGCGCTTGGAGCCAGTTTGTTGAATGGCTGCCAATTCTTCTAAAAAGTCATCTACTTTCGGCAGATTGATAGCTTGGTTCAAGGATAATTACAAAACATAATCAGGACAATCCTGTAGATTTTAGCAAATTCAGCGACAATTATTCGGAGTGTAACTAAAGTTTTAACCGGATTCTGTCCGGTGTGATTATGATGATACAAACAACTCCTCAACCTACCTGGGGACAACAGTTTGCCACCCCTGCGGCTGAATTTCCCCCCACACCCTTACCCGTTTTGTGGGGAAAACTCCCCTCTGGTTTAAGGGGATCTCTCTATCGCAATGGCCCTGGACGGTTGGAACGGGGCGGACGGCAAGTGGGACATTGGTTTGATGGAGATGGGGCTATTTTAGCGGTTCATTTCACCGACGAAGGTGCAACGGGAGTTTATCGTTATGTCAAAACCGCAGGCTATCAAGAAGAAGAACAAGCAAATCGTTTAATGTATGGGGGCTATGGAATGACCCCTTGTGGGAACCTTTGGGAACGCTTCACCAAACCTTTAAAAAATGCGGCAAATACTTCGGTTTTGGCTTTACCCAACAAATTATTAGCATTGTGGGAAGGAGGGCAACCTCATGGGTTAGATTTACAAACTTTAGAAACTTGGGGACTTGATAGCCTCAGCGAGTTAAGTGGCAATCTGCCCTATTCTGCCCATCCTAAAATTGATCCTAAAACGGGAGATATTTTTAATTTTGGGCAAGTTTTGGCGGGAACCCCTCAGTTAATGTTATATCGAAGCGATCGCACAGGAAAAATTAGACAACACAATAAAATTCCTTTAGATGGGATTTGTCTGATTCATGATTTTGTCCTGGCGGGTGAATATTTAATTTTTGTGATTCCGCCGTTGCGGTTACAGTTCTTACCTGTTTTACTTCAAATTAAACCTTTTAGTGAAGCGTTCATCTGGCAACCTCAAAAAACCCCTACCCAAATTTTAATCATTGATCGTCATACCCTAAAATTAGTTAATCGAATTGAAGCCGAACCTTGGTTTCAGTGGCATTTTAGTAATGGTTATGTTGAGGAAGACGGAACTGTTGTTGTAGATTTTGCCCGTTATCCCGATTTCCAAACCAATCAATATTTAAAAGAAGTTGCCACCGGGAAGACCCAAACTTTAGCAACATCAACCCTTTGGCGTATGGTTTTGCAACCCCAAACGGGTCAACTCCTGCAATTAGAAGAAATCTTAGACCGCCATTGTGAATTTCCCACTGTTTCCCCGCAAGAGGTTGGCAAAAAAGCGCATTATACCTATTTATCAATTCACAAACCGGGGGTAAATCGTGCGGTTGAAATGTTTAATTCGATTGGACGATTTAATCATCAAACCCAAACCTTACAAGAAGCAAATTTAGGTAAAAATTGTTATCCGATGGAACCTCTTTTTGTTCAGGATAGGGATAACCCTCAACAAGGATGGGTGTTAACGGTTGTTTATGATGGTGATCAAAATTGTAGTGAAGTTTGGGTTTTTGATGCAGAACATTTAGATGCTGAACCCTTATGTCGGTTAGGATTACCCAGTATTGTTCCCAATGGATTTCATGGAACCTGGAAACCCCTAAGTTAAGTTTATATCTCTAGGCTATGGGGAACTGGAAAATCATCGTTCCATTCCTGTTCCCTCTGGAATGTTAAAATTCTCCTGAATTCCTGATATTGTTGGTGAAGTCACGATTATATTACACCGGAAACCAAAATGCGATTAATTATTACCCATACCACTTTATTAAAATTACGTCCTGTGGATTCTTCTACCTTAACAGAATCCCAAAAAATTAATTTCCCTTTGGGAAGTCGCTTAATCATCCAAAACTATGAAGATTATAATTCAGATCATTACAAGATTACATTAGCTGCTTCTTTAGGGAATGGAAAAGATAAAAGTATGGTTTGGTATGTGTATAAACCCCATGCTGCTATAGTTTTCTCGGATAGAGAATTTGCAACGGTTAATCTATCAACGGATAGTAAATTAAATGTTCGTTCCTCGCCTTCTGTTGATTCTAATAATGTTATTTATCAAATTGCTAATCATGTTGATGTCGAATTAATTGAATGTACCTACAATCAAGAATTATGGTGGTTAGCGAAACCACTCAATGATGAGAAAAAAGCCTATGGTTGGATTTCGGGGAAATATTTAAAACTTTATACTCCAGAGGGATGTTCCGCTTGATAGAGTTAACGGTTGAAAAAAGTTAAGGGTGTTGGCAATTTGTTAAAAAATAATATTTCATCCTTTAATGTTTGCTACGCATCCGCATCCTGTAGAGACGCGCCATGGCGCGTCTCTACTTGTGACCTATTAGTGACCGATAGGTTGTTGTTTCGGAATCTCTATAATAATTTCTGTCCCTAGCCCAACTTCTGAAATACAAGATAAGTGACCTCCATGTTTTTCAACAATAATTTTATAACTGGTAGATAGCCCTAAACCTGTTCCTAACCCGACATCTTTAGTCGTAAAAAACGGATCAAAAATTTTAGCTAAAACATCGGTTGTCATCCCAATTCCATTATCTGCAATCCGAATTTGGACTTGATGGGAATCGGTTAATAACGTTGTGATCCAAATGATGCCGGGATCAGCTATAATATCTTCAAATGAATGTTTTTTATTGCGTTGTTCAATCGCATCAATGGCATTCGTTAATAAATTCATCAAGACTTGATTGAGTTCTCCTGCATAACATTCAATCCGAGGTAAAATCCCATATTGTTTAATCACTTGAATGGCGGGACGATGGGGTTGTTCTTTTAAACGACTTTCTAATAACATTAAGGTACTATCTAAGGTTTCATGTAAATCAATATCTTTTAATTCGGCTTCATCTAAACGCGAAAAAATTCTCAAGGATTTAACAATATCTCGAATCCGTTCTGCACCCGTTTTCATGGAATTCAATAACCGAGGGAGATCTTCAGCAATAAAATCCAGTTCAACGTCCTCTAATTTTTCTTGGATTTCCGAGGGAGGATGGGGATAATAGTTTTGATAGAGTTCAATCACAGAAAATAAATCATCCAGATATTCTTGAGCATAAGTCAGATTTCCAAAAATAAAGCTAACTGGGTTATTAATTTCGTGGGCAATTCCCCCTACCATTTGCCCTAAGCTAGACATTTTTTCGGATTGAACTAATTGAATTTGAGCTTGTTGGAGTTGGGAAAGGGTTTGTTCTAATTCTTGGGTTTTGGCAGTAGCAATTTTGGCAGATTGTTGGGATTCTGTATAGAGTTTTGCTTGATTAATCGCAATCTCTAACTGATTAATTACAGACTGCAAAAGCTCCACTTCTTGAGGTTTCCAGGGGCGGGGTTCTTGACAATGGGCTAAGACTAATGCTCCCATATCACCGGATTGAATTTTAAGAGGGAAAATCAAAACGGATTCTAATTCTAAAACCATTAAAAAATTGCGAATTGCGGGAATATGATAGCTAATAACTTGATCGATTTGGATGATATTTCCTTGTAATACAATATCACTAATCGGGTGTAAAGCATTCCCTGGATAGAGTTCGGAAATACTAGCTAAATTGTCAGCTTTGGATTCTTTTAGAATTTCCCATTCGGGAGGATTTAATTCAGCACGATATCCGACAAAATAACAGCGATCAATTTTTAAAAGTTGCCGAATTTCTTGTACTGTTGTCTCTAAAATTTTATTCCAATCTAGGGAGTTACGAATTAAATTGGCAATACAGTTTTGAATTTTTTCGCGTTCGGCTAATTCTCGCAGTTGCTTTTCGGAATTTTGCCATGCTTCTTCCGCTTGTTTGCGATCGCTAATATCTAATAGTAAACCATCCCAAACAATTGAGCCATCGGCTTGCTTCCCTAAACTTCCTCCGGCTTGAATCCATTTGAGTTTACCCGAAGGAGTAATTAAACGGTATTGATGTTGCCAAGGTTTTCCTGTATCTACGGCTTCAGCCATGGAATCCACAAAGCTATTAACATCATCAGGGTGAATTAATTTCCAGAGAAAATCAGCATTTTTTATAATGACTTCTGGCTGAATTTCAGTTAACTCTAAACATTTAGGGCTTAAATAGGTAAAATGGCCTTGTCCTTGATGATTATATTGATGATATTGATAGGTAACACCGGGTACATTTTCGGCTAATCGTTTAAACCGAATTTGTGACTCTTGTAATGCTAGTTCTGCTTTTTTGCGGGGGGTAATATCAACGGACGTGCCAATAATTCGATAGACTTTTCCTTGAGAATCTAAAATCGGATTAAGGGTGGTTAAAGAAAAGGTTTGCCTGCCCTGAAAATATATTTCTTCCTCATATTGAATTGAAGCTTTAGCTTGAACACAATCTTGATAATGGTTTAAGACTTTCTCTCCTTCCAGTAAACCTAAAATTTCACCAAAACTTTTTCCGTAAACCTCAGCAGATTTTATCCCGGTGATTTTTTCCGTTTTAGGATTCCAACCTAAACACCTAAATTCGGCTTCATTAATGACAGCTACAACAAAAATAACTTGTTCTACGCCATTATAAATATTCCATAAAAATTCTTCTGTTTCTTCTAAAACTGTTTCAGCTTTGTGATATTCTATTTTCTGATTTATCGGTTCAGGCTCGTTTAAAAATTGCCCAGTTGTGGATAATTGAAGTGGTTCAAGATCCTGGGTTTTAGGAAGAGAATGGCAACACTCTTGATAGGGTGGGGGCGGTATATTTTCTAAAATTAATCCATCCCAAATGATATCGCCATTGGGTTGAGGGCGAGGGTGGGCAATTGCCGATAAATATTTGGTTTTCCCGGATGGCGTTTGATATTGCCATTGTCGTTGCCAAGGCGTTAAATTCTGGGCGGAAGCCAAAAGAGATTGAATACAATCTTGTTGTTCGCGATCATCAATCCATCCCCACATTAAAGTAGAATTGTGCTGAATTTCATCGGGTTTTCGCTCATAAATTTGTTGGCAACTCGAACTAATGTATAAATACTCATGAGAACCATCAGGGCGTAGTAACAACTGATAAATGACTCCTGGTAAATGACTGGCGATCTGTTGCAGATTAGCTCGTTTCTTTTCGCCCTGCCGAATTATGCTTGTCATTGTTAAGGTGTGTCTGAAAACCTAAAGAAATTATATCGTTTCTGAAGGTGATCTGACTCTTCAATGTTATGTTTATTAATCGGACTTTTTTAAACCGATTACACGGTAGATTGTAAACTGAGCCTGCTATTCAAAAGCTGGTCAATTGTATCGATGAGTTTGTTTTTACAGAAGGGCTTGGTTAAATATTCCGTCGCTCCCGATAATTTTCCCTTAACTTGATCTTGAATCTCATCACGCGCTGTTAACATGATGATAGGTAAGTGATTAAAATTGGGTAATCCTCGTAAAATGCGACAGAGTTCTAAACCATCAATGCCGGGCATGGAAATATCTAAAAGCATTAAATCAATGGATTCTTGGTGAAGTACAGTTAGAGCTTCTATGGTATTGTTAGCCAGAATCAGATGATAGTGATTTTCCAAAATTTGTTTAATCAATTTTTGCATAGGAATACTATCATCAACAGCGAGAATTGTACTTTTAGGTTTTGTAGGTGTGTACATTTTGATTGCTCCCTTAGATTCTCTAATCGTTAGCACGAGAAAGTTTACAAAATAGATATTTCTGGTGAGATTTGATGATCCCCATATTTTAATTTTAGCTTACCGAAAACGCGCTCTCTACTGTGTTATAATCAATTTGTTAAAGAATATAAAACTTCATAATACAAAAAATAAATTAATCTGGGATTCATAATGGAGGAAGATCGAGCCAGAACCCTAAACTTGAGAGCTAACCCCTATGATTTTAAGTTCCAGGAGGATGTTGAAAACTTGTGTCAAGCCTAGATTATCAAGCAAAAGCAGCCTATCAACGGGGAATTAAATGGCTCATTGTTGCGACCCTGTTTACAGGAGCCAGTTTCGGAGCCGCTAGTTTGTATTATAAACTACAAAACCGTTCTGAAGAACCCATAACCGCAGGATTACAGAAAGTAGAATTAGGAACCGTTGATAATAAAATCAATGAAGGAGGAACGGTTGAATTAGGGGGACAACGCACGATTAAATCCCCCCAGGAAAGTGCCGTTGATCAGGTATTTGTGAAGGTGGGCGATCGCATTGTTTCTGGTCAACCTTTAATCCGTTTAAGATTTATAGAAGGAGAAACTGCATTAGCAAAAAAACAGTTAGAGATTCAAAAGCACGAACTCCTAATTGAGCGCGATCGCCAAAAAGTAGAAGAAGCAAAAACTAAATTAAAAATTGCTCAACTGGATTACAAAAATGATGTAGAACAACAGCAACAGGAAATTCAATCTAAAGAAATCACTCAAAAAATTAAAATTCAACAATCTCAAGCTGAGGTAGCTCGTCAAAAACAAAAAGTAACTGAAGCCCAGGAAGATTTGGCTGCTGCTGAGGCGGACTTAAATAAATCAAATATTCTGTTAGAACGGGGATTTATTGCTGAAAAAGAGGTCGATGCTCAAAAAGCGGATATTCGTGCTAAACAAGCTGCTTTAAGGGATGCTGAATTAAACTTAAAAAATTCTATTTCCAAATTAAATACTGAGCAAACGGAATTTATTCCTATTCAAAATACTATTAACAATAGGATATTAGATGCTAAAATTGAACTCCAACAATCTCAATCCGACTTACAACAAAGTTTGAGCCAACTGAATCTTTTAAAAGTTGAATATCAAGAACAAGCGTTAAAATTACAGAACAATATTGTCACGTCTCCCCTGGATGGAATGGTGCTAAATATTCAGGTGAAACCAGGAGATGGTGTCAACCTTAGAGATGATTTAATTACCTTGGGAGATCCCCGTCAAGAACTGGTTCAGCTTCAGTTATCAACTTTGAACGCCAGCCAAGTTAAACCCAATCAAATGGCACGAATTACGATTATTGGCCCTAATTCTAAACCCTTTCAAGGACGAGTTAAACAGGTGAATTTACAAGCTACAGCCCCAGAGAATAGTAATAATCAATCTAGCAGTTCATCGGGTCAAGCAACGGTTCCTGCAACCGTACAATTAGATCAACCCACCGGAGTTTTAATACCGGGAAGTCCTGTGAGTGTAGAAATTATTTTAGAGGAACGAAAAAACGTGATTGTTCTGAATACAGAACTGATTCAATCCCTAGACGATTCCCCCTTTGTTTGGAAATTAGACGCGAATAATCACGCTCAAAAACAACCCGTTACCTTGGGATTAAAAGGGTTAACTCAAGTAGAAATTAAATCCGGTTTAAAAGTGGGTGATACAGTTGTAATTCCGCCTCCTGATACCCCCATTGAACCAGGAACCCCAATTATTGAACAAACAGAAGAAAAGGAAAAGATGAATTCTAAGGAATAAATTGATCCCGAAACCTCAGCTTGTGTCTGTATTTTTCTTTCTGTTCCCTGTTCCCTGTTTTCTATATAAAAATACCCCCCTATTTGACTAGAGGAGTATTAAAGTGCTAAAACACCATAATCAGGTTATTTAGATTCAGTGAAATCCGCATCAATCACGTCATCGCCACCACTGGGAGGGGTAGAACCGCCGCCACTAGAGCCACCGTCTTCCGGTGATCCACCACCTGCTTGTTGATAGATATTAGAACCCACCGCAAATAACGCTTGTTGTAAATCTGTGGTTAGGGTTTTGATCTTGTCATCATTATCCTGAGCAATGGCTTCCCGCAGTTCCTTCACCATACCTTCAATCTTGGTCTTATCTGCTTCGGGAACTTTATCACCCAGTTCGTTGAGTTGTTTTTCCGCTTGATAAGAGAGGGTATCGGCTTGGTTTTTGCGTTCGATGCGTTCCCGACGTTCTTTGTCCGTCGCGGCGTTTTGTTCGGCTTCCCGCACCATCCGTTGCACTTCATCATCGGGGAGGGTAGAAGCACCTGTAATACTGATAGACTGTTCTTTACCCGTTCCTCGGTCTTTAGCCGTGACGTTCAAAATCCCGTTCGCATCGATATCAAAGGTGACTTCAATTTGAGGAACACCCCGCGGCGCGGGAGGAATTCCATCGAGGCGGAAGGTTCCTAAACTCTTGTTATCGTTGGACATTTCCCGTTCTCCTTGGAGAACATGGATTTCAACGTTGGTTTGACCATCAACCGCAGTGGAGAACACTTCAGATTTTTTGGTCGGAATAGTGGTGTTGCGAGGAATAATTTTAGTCATCACTCCACCGAGGGTTTCCACACCCAGGGACAGAGGAGTAACGTCTAACAGCAGGATATCTTTAACTTCACCCGCTAAAACCCCCGCTTGAATGGCGGCACCTAACGCCACAACTTCATCCGGGTTAACGGTTTGGTTGGGTTCTTTACCCAGAGCATCCCGAACTAACTTTTGAATAGCGGGAATGCGGGTAGACCCTCCCACTAACACAACTTCATCAATATCTGACTTCTTGAGTTTAGAATCACTGATAGCTTTCTCAACGGGAGTCAAACAACGGTCTATTAAATCAGAACATAATTGTTCAAATTTTGCCCGCGTTAGGGTCATATCCAGATGTTTCGGCCCATCTTGGGTGGCGGTAATAAACGGTAGGTTAATTTCCGTTTGGGTAACGCTGGAAAGTTCTTGTTTAGCTTTTTCAGACGCTTCCGTTAACCGTTGCAACGCTTGTTTATCTTTGCGGAGGTCAACCCCTTCACTTTTCTGGAATTCTTCGGCGAGATAGTCAACGATTTTTTTATCGAAGTCATCTCCTCCCAGGTGAGTATCTCCAGAAGTCGCTAATACTTCAAAAACGCCATCGCCGACTTCTAAAATTGAGACGTCAAAAGTACCGCCTCCTAAGTCAAAAACCAGAATGGTTTCGTTACTTTTTTGTTCTAAACCATAAGCTAAAGAAGCAGCCGTTGGTTCGTTAATAATCCGTTTAACTTCAATTCCAGCAATTTTACCCGCGTCTTTAGTCGCTTGACGTTGGGAGTCGTTAAAATAGGCGGGAACGGTAATAACAGCTTCTTTAACAGGTTCGCCTAAATATTTGCTGGCATCATCAATGAGTTTTCTCAGCACTTGGGCAGAGATTTCTTCCGGGGCAAATTGTTTGCTCCGGGCAGGGCAATCTAATTTAACATTACCACTGCTATCGCGCAGCACTTTATAAGAAACTTCTTTAGATTCGTTGTTGACTTCTTCTGATTTACGTCCGATGAACCGTTTCACAGAATAAAACGTGTTTTCGGGGTTCATAACGGACTGACGTTTGGCAATTTGACCCACGAGTTGGTCGCCATTTTTGGCGAAAGCAACAACGGAAGGTGTGGTGCGTAACCCTTCAGCATTGGCGATAACAGTGGGTTTGCCCCCTTCCATCACGGCGACGCAAGAGTTAGTGGTTCCTAAGTCAATTCCGACTACTTTTCCCATAAGGTTTATAGTTCTCCGTTTACGACAAAAAAAGTTAGGTTCTGTTTGAGATAAGTCGTCTTGAAACGACTTCTGGACTACTCCTTAACCCAACTGCATCAGGGGGCGAGTCCAATTTCAATACAGTTTTTAAGATACGATTGCTTATCTCTATACTGGGGGCGGTTTGTCCATTCCTTGAAGGTGTGTTTACCGAACCTTTTTAGGTCGGTTGGGCTTCTGGTTTGGACGGTTAGCCTTTGTTGTTCATGTTTACTACTGTAGGAATTGCGATCGCTTTCGGTATTGTGGCAAACCGTATATTTTGGGTTGTAGTTTCCGATAAAATTATATTTTCCCCTCGTTTCTAGGTTCTACCTAGAAATGATATTAACGGAGGCTCTGCCTCCTGTTATGATTTGAGGCAGAGCCTCATGATTCCCATTCCAATGCAGAGCATTGGAACGAGGGAAGGGTTATAAATAATATCTGATAAAATAAGAATTAAGTTATATATTCCTAGGGCTTAACCATGAGTCAATGCCTTAATCCTGATTGCATCCAACTTAACTCTAAAATCACAACTTTTTGTCAAAAGTGTGGATCTAAATTGCTATTAACAGATCGATATCGGGCTTTAAAAATATTAGGACAAGGAGGATTTGGTCGAACCTTTCTAGCGGTTGATGAGCATAAACCTTCTCAACCTTATTGTGTGATTAAACAATTTTTACCCCAAGCTCAAGGCACGAATAATCAACAAAAAGCCGAGGAACTGTTTAAACACGAAGCGATACAATTAGAACAGTTAGGCAAACATCAACAAATTCCTGAATTATTCGCCTATTTTATCCAAGATCACCGTCAATATTTAGTTCAAGAATATATTGAAGGACAAAATTTATTACAAGAATTAGCTCAAAGTGGGGCATTTTCAGAAACTAAAATTATTAATTTGTTAGAAGATTTATTACCTGTTTTAGCGTTTATTCACCAAAAGCTAGTAATTCATCGAGATATTAAGCCGGAAAATATTATTAGAAGAAAGACCGACTTTTGCCAGTGATTTATATAGTTTAGGAGTCACTTGTATTCATTTATTAACGAATATTGCACCCTTTGATTTATTTGATGTCAGTGAAAGTGATTGGGTGTGGCGAGATTATTTAACAGTTAAAGTCAATAATACTTTTGGAAGCTTAAACTTGCCGAAACGGCAATATTATCCTTCCAATGATACATAATGACAGATATGCCAAAATCCTACACTTGGGTCAATCAACTTTAGAGAATAAGTTGTATCCTGCTGTAGTTGATGCAATAAACTGCTACTAGGGTCAATAAAAAAAAGATTGTTGTAATCTTGAGGAATTGTCACCACCTGATCAAAGGGTGTCGTGAGCAGATGGACTTTTGGGTCTAAACGATGACTCAAGGTTAAGGTCATTCCCACAGAAATAGGATGGTTGTCACTGATCAGTAAAGGACTCTCCGTTTTATTAACAATTTGAGAAATTTCTGTAAAATACGTTCCTCTCATCTGTATCCACCAAGTTTCAGCCTTAAAAAGGCTAATATCAGAAAAAACTCCAGCTATTATTAATCCAACCATTATGAATTTACAGACTTTTTGTTTCCAAGTATTGTCCCAAAAAAGATGGTTAGTTAAAATAAAAGCAACAGCAATTTGCTGGGTGAGGTATGAAGGCAATGTATACCGAAAATTTATCGATTGAATTCCACCATAAATTGTATCACATAAAAGTAATGAAAGGCTGGGAAATAACCATAAAGTTAAAATAAACGTCCTTGGTTTATTCTTGGTTTTATATAGCAAAAAATATAAGAGATAAATAATTAAAGCCAAACTTAATACTATCCAAATAATACTAAATGATAAATAACTTTCTACAACAGAGTCAGAAGCTAAATTTATATCAATAAACACCCTGCTAGTTCGCATCAAAAAAATAATCAAAAACCCAACAATTCGCTCAAAAATATTATCTATTGTATTTCCTAATAAATTTCCCGACCAAAGCAAATTTATCTGTAGAGCGGTATGAAGATGGGTAATGAAAACAATCAGCCAAGGGAGAAACATCAACAACCCCATTGCGGTGGCTATCAAATAATTGCGTAACGTTTTGTGCCAGCGAAACTGTTGAGAGATCACTACATAAATACCCTGAGCAATGGCTACCAAAATAGTGAATAAATGGGTGTATAATCCCAAAGCTAAGGTGAGGGCATAAAGCCCCCAACTCCATAAACTCTCTCGTCGGATAGCGCGTAATAAGGCAGCAGAAGAGAGTAGAATTGTTACCATCCACAAACCATATTGGCGTGCTTCTTGAGCAAAAAAAATCTCTAAGGGAGAAATTGCCATCAAACCCAGTGCTACCCATCCCACAGAGGGTGCGTCAAACAACTCTAAACATAGCCAATACACACAGGGGAATATTAACAAACTAATGACTGCCGATAAACTCCTGACTTGTGCGGGAGAATCCCCAAATACTTGCGCCCACAATCTCGCCATCACATAATACAAAGGGGGATGCTGTGGATCTGAGGTGATTAAGTAGCGCACTGTATCCCCTACCCCGCGCTCTGGGTTAATCTGCTGAAATTTGTCTAAAGTTGTAATGGGAATAATGCCCTGATGATTAAAGATTTCCTGTTTGATCTCAGCTAGAGTGTGACCAGAAATTGCTAGGGAGGTAAAAGATTCATCGTGCCAATACACTTTATGTCCCAGATGAGCAAAGCGAAAGAAAACGCCTAGCGCTAATAGGCAAATGACGATGCTTTTTAACCAAGTTGGGGGATGTTGCTTTTCTAGTGGTGGTGACTGGTTCATTTACGATACCTCATTAATATTTACTATTTCTGAATTTTTTCGATATGCCAAAATTCTACAATGGGGTCAATTAAGTTGATAAGATAGGTTTTATTCTGCTGAATTACAGGTAGCAAATTATTATTGAAGTCAAAAAAGAAAATATTTTTGTATTCATGAGGAAACTCTGGTATAGGGTTATCGCGTACTGGAAGGAGGCTGACTTTTGGCTGTAAACGACTACTAAGAGTTAGGACTGCTCCCAAATTAGAAATATCGTCATTAATTAGCAGTAAAGGACTCTCATATTGATTAAGCATTTGCGATATTTTTATAGTTGAGTCGCCATTTATTTGTGTCCACCAAGTGTTTGCCTTAAACATATTGAAATCAGAAACTAATCCAGATATGATTAATCCAAACAGGATGAAATTCCAGAGTTTTTGTTGCCACATTTTATCCGATAAGAGATGAAAAGTTAAGATATAGGTAATAACAATTTGTAGGCTTAAATATAAAGGTAATTGATATCGAAAATGGATTGAGCGAATTCCGCCAAAAATTATGTCAACCCAAAGTAATGATAAACCTGAAATTCCCCCTAATAAAAACACAAATAAATTCATCTTGAACGAATATTTGTGATTGATAAAGAAATAGATGAGATATGTAATTAACAGCAAATAGCCTACTATCGTAGAGATACTATAGATTAAAGGACTCTCGGAAGCTAAACTGTAAACCCAAGCGGCATCTGAAGCTAAATTTATATCAAAAAAGATGCGCGTAGTCCTCGTCAACCAAATCGCAATTAAAGTCAAGGGATTATTGATTATTTTGAATGATGACCACGAAGTTAGTTGTAGAGCGGTATGAATATGGGTAATGAAAACAATCAACCAAGGGAGAAACATCAACAACCCCATTGCGGTGGCTATCAAATAATTGCGTAACGTTTTGTGCCAGCGAAACTGTTGAGAGATCACTACATAAATACCCTGAGCAATGGCTACCAAAACAGTGAATAAATGGGTGTATAATCCCAAAGCTAAGGTGAGGGCATAAAGCGCCCAACTCCATAAACTCTCTCGTCGGATAGCGCGTAATAAGGCAGCAGAAGAGAGTAGAATTGTTACCATCCACAAACCATATTGGCGTGCTTCTTGAGCAAAAAAAATCTCTAAGGGAGAAACAGCTATCAAACCCAGTGCTACCCATCCCACAGAGGGTGCGTCAAACAACTCTAAACACAGCCAATACACACAGGGGAATATTAACAAACTAATGACTGCCGATAAACTCCTGACTTGTGCAGGAGAATCCCCAAATAGTTGCGCCCACAATCTAGCCATCACATAATACAAAGGGGGATGTTGCGGATCTGAGGTGATCAAGTAGCGCACTGTATCAGCTACTCCTCGCTCTGGGTTAATCTGCTGAAATTTGTCTAACGTTGTAATGGGAATAATGCTGTGATGATTAAAGACTTCCTGTTTGAGCTCAGCTAGAGTATGACCAGAAATTGCTAGGGAGGTGAAAGATTCATCGTGCCAATACATTTTATGCCCCAGATGAGCAAAGCGAAAGAAAATGCCTAGTGCTAATAGGCAAATGACAATGCTTTTTAACCAAGTTGGGGGATGTTGCTGACCTAGTGCTGGTGACTGGTTCATTTACAATACCTCATGGGTGGCTAGAGAAGGAAACTGATTCACCCTTATCGCTTCTACATTGGTTTTTGAATCTACATCTTTCTCCGGCTGCAAGATACCTAGAATTAATCGAGAAGCTAATTGATGTCCAGCAACATTCCAATGATTATCTAAATCAAAATAAAGCTTTTCCCCTTCACTATTTTGTCGAAATGCCTCAGTCAAATCGACGCAAGTAACACCCTTCGTCTTCGCCAAGTTACATAATCTTTCATAACCAATTTCTTCAGTCTCAATATATTTGATTTTATTCGGGAAAAGCTTAGTATATTCCTGAATATAAGTTGATTCTTTCGAGGGAATTAAAAATACCAACAACTTGATCTGATGTTCTTGGGTTAGATCAATAATTCGCGAGAGCGCTGCTTCTACCTCCAAATGAGTATTAGAGGTTAGATAATCTATGTCTGGGCCAATTCCACCCGTTTCAGAAAAAGGCTTTCTATCAAAACTACGAATACTGACTAGCCTCATCCCATTGCTTGCTTTTTTCGTCAAATTCGGTGAGTAGTAATTTCTGAAAATAAATTGATATAAAAATGTTCTTTTATACCAACTTAATTGACTATTAATTTTTTCAATAAAATGGTCAAAATCTTTAAGGGGATATCGGGAGTCTATATTATGTAAATCATTAGCAAATATAGATAAAACGGCAATTTTAGGTTGATATTTAACAACCCAATCCTGAAAGAGAACTTCATATTGTTCAAATCCGTAAGCAGGTACTCCCAAAGTAATTACAGGTTGTTGAAGTTCTGATTCTATGAGTCCATAAAAAGTTTTGTCTCTATTGACCCATTGTCCCCATGTAAAAGAATCCCCAACAAAATATAAATTAGAGGTTGTGTAATCTCTTCCGAAATTACGAAAACCATAACGATCTGTATCGATTACTTCTGAAACTCCAGCATTTTTCCAAATGAATTCAAAATTTTCTAGATTGGGTTTGGGTTTAAAGTCTAACCGAGCATCACCCTGATAAACTTCAGGAAAAAGTTTACGCCAGCTTTCCGCAGGAGGAATAGCAAACCCCGTAGAAATAGCGAGGGTTTCTATAATCAGCAGTCCAGCAATCACTCCAACCATCATCAGCAAGAGCTTTTCTGTCCAAGACTTTAATTTCGTTCTCAATTCAGTCATGTCTTTTAAAAAAGGGTATAAATAAACGGCGCGATCGCAGAAGATTGAGCGAATACGATTAAAGCCCCCATAAAAACCAGGGTAACAATCAGGGGAATCAACCAATAATTTTTTTGCACTTTCAGAAATCCCCCCAGGTCTTTAAGAAAATCCACAGTGTCTTTTAGCATTAGAATGGTCTCTCCATACTTGACCTAGTTTCTTGCTTGCTGATTTGACGATAAGTAGGCAAATCTGGATCGAAGCATTGCGTTGTAGAATTTCCATCCAACAACCGCTTCATCAGTCCCATTGGTGTAATCATTATATAAAACAAAAGACCTAAAATAATTCGTGTTTGTATCCAGCCCAGGACAAGTCCAATTCTCATCCAGATTTGGTAAACAACATTTAAAGTTGCGGGTGCAACGATTGCCCAAATCCACAAAATGATAGCGATAGTCCAAGGCCAAACTGATAGAGAATGATGGCGTAGTATTGGCAATACACAACCCAACACAATTGCTACTATTGAACCACCTATCAGTCCAAATTCCCGCAAACCTTTTTGATCAAGTTCCCTGATTTCGTGCATAGTTGAATAGTTGTTGAATACTTTTTTGTAAATGCTTAAAGAGTTAATCTAATTGAAATTCTTTTTGCCAAGACTCATTATCATTTCTTTCGGGTTGTTCTGATTTGGCTAATAAGAAATTTTCAATCACCAAATAGTCCATCTCAGTCCTCATAAAACATCGATAGGCATCTTCGGGAGTACAAACAATCGGTTCGCCACGCACATTAAACGAAGTATTCACCAAGACGGCACAGCCAGTTTTTGCCTCAAAATGACGAATTAATTCGTAGTAACGACGATTCGTTTCCGGGTGAACGGTTTGTATCCGAGCCGAGTAATCAACATGAGTAACCGCAGGAATTTGGGAACGAGGAACATTGAGCTTGTCAATCCCAAACCTCTGCTGTTGCTCTTGTGTCATCGGAATGTGTAGGTTCTCTTTAATTGGTGCTACCAGTAGCATATAGGGACTAGAACGGTCAAGAGCAAAATAATCGGAAACTCGCTCTGCTAAAACTGAGGGAGCAAACGGACGGAAGGACTCACGATATTTAATTTTCAGGTTCATCACCGATTGCATTTTGGGATTGCGTGGGTCGCCAATAATTGAACGACTCCCCAAAGCACGGGGCCCAAACTCCATCCTGCCAGAGAACCAACCAACAACATTTCCCTGTGCTAAAATTTCTGCTAACTGAGGCATCAATTCGCGATCATCAAGCTGCTGGTAAAAGCTATTCATAGCATTGAGAAACTGGAGAATCTCTGCTTCGCTAAAGCTAGGCCCTAGATAAGAACCTTTCATCAGATCGCTAACTTTAGGAGTGCGGGGTTTTTCATGGTACTGATGCCAAATTGCTAAGGCTGCTCCAACGGCACCTCCAGCGTCCCCGGCGGCCGGTTGAATCCAAATATCTTTGAACTCAGTTTCTCGCAAAATTCGTCCGTTGGCTACACAATTGAGGGCTACACCACCCGCTAAACAGAGATAATCTACCCCCAATTCTTTTTTGACTGTTCTGGCTAGACGCAGTACCACTTCTTCAGTCACTTTCTGAATGGAACTGGCCAGATCCATTTCTCTTTGAGTGATTTCTGCTTCGGCTTTGCGGGGTTGTCCTCCAAACAGAGTATGAAACTTATGATTGGTCATGGTTAACCCAACGGTGTAGTTAAAGTAGTCCATGTTCAACCGAAAGGTTCCATCTTCTTTAAGATCCAATAAATGGTTGAGGATTTGGTCTACATATTTAGGTTCACCGTAAGGAGCTAAACCCATGAGTTTGTACTCACCGGAGTTAACTTTGAACCCAGTATAGTAAGTAAAAGCCGAGTAAAGTAAACCCAGAGAATGGGGAAAATCAATTTCCCATTGCGGGATGAGTTGATGTCCTTCTCCTAACCAGATCGAAGTCGTTGCCCACTCTCCTACACCATCTAAGCATAAAACAGCAGCACGCTCGAAAGGGCTGGGAAAAAAAGCAGAAGCCGCATGGGCTTGGTGATGTTTGGTAAACAGTAACGGGGGTAATTGAGAAGTTTTGCATCCCGCGAGTGTGGCTAATTCTTTTTTGAGAATTGCCTTAAGGTAAAGCTTTTCTTTTAGCCAGACAGGCATGGCGGTGATAAACGAGTTTAAGCCCCTTGGTGCATAGGTTAAATAGGTTTCTAACAGCCGTTCAAATTTGATTAATGGCTTGTCGTAAAAAACAATTTGATCGAGATCTTGTAAACTAATGCTTGCTTCTTTTAAACAGTAAGCGATTGCTTGTCCAGGAAAACTGGCATCGTGCTTTTTTCGGGAAAAACGTTCCTGTTGTGCTGCGGCAACAATGTCGCCATTGACAACTAATGCGGCGGCACTATCATGATAGTAAGCTGAAATTCCTAGTATTGAAAAATTGGGTGGTTTAGTCATCATTAAAACAATCCTTTAATCCCTGATAAATACGGGTTGATTATAGCAGCCTAATTCAGCAATTTGACAATTTTTAAAATTTTATTACTCTTTCAGTTTCATTTCATAAATATTCCAGTAAGTTCCTACATAAGGGGAAGGTTTAACCCCTTGGATACGATTTCGCACAGCTAACATTGATAAAGGATTGACTAAATAGATAAAGGGTAGATAATTCTGACTAATTCTTTGAGTTTCTCCATAGAGAGCTTTGCGCTTTTCTTCATCAAATTCTCCTGCTGCTTGAATGTACAAGTCACCAATTTTCTGCTCCCATTTTGCCACCTCTCGGCCCATGATTGACCTTTCTGCTGATGGTGATTGCTGATTAAAAAAGTGCCAGCGACCAGAGGGTAACCAAATATTAGCCCATTCATTCGGTTCTATGCCAACAATTGTTGTCAATACAGTACATTCCCAATCGAAAGCAAAATTTATTTTTTCTAGGAAAAGACTAAGACTTACGGGATTAAAATCAACAGATATGCCAATTCGAGCCAGGTCTTGTTTGACCTGCACTGCCATTGCTTGTAATACTTTGTTACTAGCATCGGTAATCAGAGTAAAGCGCACCGGATTTCCCTGCTCATCTAATAATTGACCGACCTTAGTGTATTGAAAACCTGCTTTTAGCAATAATTCTTTCGCTTTTTGAGGATTGTATTCATAAACCTTTAAACCGGCTTTCTCCGAGAGATAATAAGGACTATTGACAGAAAGCGGTGAATTTTGCAGTTCGCCCAATCCTCTATAAACATTGTTAAGTATTTGTTGGCGATCAATTCCATAAGCAACGGCTTGTCTAAATTCCAGTGTATTGAACCAGCGAGACTTGATCGGATCGATCAGGGGTTTACCATTCCTACTTCCTTTATTGAGATTAAAAGCAATAACCGTAGATCCTAAAGACGGGCCATTATTGTAGATGGTGAATTTACCTCTTTTTTCTTCCTGTTTTAATAAGGAAAAATAATCAGGATGAACATCGATAAAATCCAAGCCACCCGAACGAAATTGGAGTAAAGCTGTATCAGTATTCTTAACGGTATTCCAAATCACACGATCAATATAAGGTTGCCGATTTCCTTGAAGATCTTTTCGCCAGTAATAAGGATTCTTGCGGAAAATGATGCGTTCTCCGGGTTGATAAGTTTCTATTTTATAAGGGCCGTTGACAATAATCTTTTCCGGTGCAGTATCCGTTCCCCAAGTTGATAAAAATTTAGGCTGTCCTTCTTCGTTTTTTGTATTAACTGCTTCCCGCAAAGCATGGGCGGGTAAAATTTCCATTTTTGTAATGCGAAGAAATGGAAACCAGGGTTCAGGTAAGGTAAATTCGACTCGGAAGTCATCGAGTTTTCGCACCGTAGGAAAAGCGCGATTTTTACCCATTTTCAAGAAGTCTTTAGCATAGCTAGGAATGGCTGGATTCTTGTAAATTTCGTTATAAGTAAACACCACATCATCTGCGGTCAATGGAACTCCATCTGACCAATTTAGTCCTTTTCTAATCAAAAAAACAATTTTTTTATAATCTTTAGAAAATTTCCAAGATTCTGCAATGCAAGGTTCAAGTTTACCCTGGGCATTTTCTTTAACTAAACCTTCATAAGTATAAGGCAAAATATGGGTTAACTCTACTACTAGAGCCGGATTAAAGGTTTTGGGATCGGTTAAATAACTAACAACTAACTGAGAATCTTGAGTTTTGAGATTAACTGGGTTGTAGCTAGTCAGTACAATGACTGTTATAAAAAACAGCAAAATTGCTAACCAACGACGCCAGAAGATCCTAAACCCTGTCAATATTTTCATAACAGTTTTAATAATCATGAAAAATATTCTCCACAAGCTACATCGCACTGCAAGCGCCGTCCACCATCAAAATTGACCCGGTTACATAGGATGCGGCTTCAGAAGCGAGAAACACCACAGGCCCGACTAACTCCTCTAGTTTACCTCTACGATTCATGGGTATAAATGTTTTAATTAGTTGTTCCTGGGTCGCTAGGTCTGGGTAATTCGCTTTTGAACCTTCCATAATATTTTCCATATAACCGGGAGCGATCGCATTGACTCGAATACCATGCGCCGCCCACTCTATGCCTAAGGTTCGCACCAGTTGATTGACACCTCCTTTGGCCGCAGTGTAAGCCGCCACACCGGGTATACCCACAACACTAGCAATCGAAGAGTTCATAATAATTGAACCGCCTGTACCTTGTTGAATCATGTGTTGGGCGGCTAACTGAGCGCAGTTAAAATAACCCTTCAAATCAACATCAATAATGGCATCCCACTCCGCTTCTAACAGGGATAGGGCAGGTTTAATCGTGTTAATACCTGCATTACAAACCATAATGTCAAGTTGGTTGTAGTAAGCTACGGTTTGGTTAATTAAGTTAGCGCAATCCTGACGCTTGGTGACATCTGCCTGAATTGCGATCGCCTCACCCCCTGCATCTTGAATGATTTTCGCGGTTTTTTCTGCTTCAGGTAATTGAGTACCACAGATAGTTAGCTTGACTCCTCTATGTGCTAATCCCTCTGCAATTACTTTGCCAATTCCTCGTGTTGAGCCTGTTACAATAGCAACTTTACCTGTTAAGTCAAAAATCTTGTGTGCTAGTGTTGTCTTCATATAAAAAAGTCGCTCTATTATAGTATTTGTTGAGACTGTTCTAAGAATGGATAATCCGTGTAGCCCTGCTCATCTCCATCAAAGAAAGTTGGGCGATGGTATTGATTAAGCGGCGCATCGAGAAAAAAACGTTTTGGTAAATCAGGATTAGCAATAAACCACCGGCCATAGGCAACTAAATCAGCATCTCCATCTGCCACTACAGCTTCTCCAGTTACGCCATTATAACCACCAGCAGTGATCAAATTCCCTGCATACAAAGGCCGAAAATGGCGAACTCCTAGCTGCACCTTTTTTTCAGTGAAGTCATCCTGGCTGCCTTTGACTCTAGGCCCTACGATGTGAAGATAGGCTAAATTAAAATGATTGAGTTGGGTGACAACATAGTTAAATAATGCTTCAGGATTGGAGTCGTGCATATCTTTATAAGTGCTGCTGGGGGACAAGCGTACCCCAACTCGTTCGTTACCCCAAACCTGAGTGACGGCTTCGGTAACTTCCATTAATAAACGGGCGCGATTTTCAATTGATCCGCCATACTGATCAGTCCGTTTATTGGAATTATCTTGGAGAAATTGATCGAGTAAGTAACCGTTAGCACTGTGAATTTCAACTCCATCAAAACCTGCTAACATTGCATTTTTAGCGCCTTGCCGATATTGTTCTATAATTTGAGGAATTTCTACAGTTTCTAGTGCTCGCGGCACAACATAAGGTTCTTCTCCGGTATTATCTTCTTGAGATGCGATCGCGCTAGGAGCAACGGGCAATTGTCCATTCGGTTGCAAAGAAGGATAAGAACACCGTCCAACGTGCCATAATTGTAAAAAAATTCGTCCCCCACAATTGTGTACTGCTTCCGTGACTAACTGCCACCCTTCCACTTGTTCTGGAGAGTGAATTCCCGGAGTATTAGGAAGTCCCACCCCTTGCGGAGAAACTTGGGTCGCTTCACTAATGATCAATCCCGCAGAAGCCCGTTGAGCGTAATAAGTAGCATTCATCTGAGTCGGAACATTACCCTTACCTGCTCGCATCCGAGTTAATGGTGCCATCACAATCCGATTAGGTAACTCTAACGAGCCGATCTTTATAGGTTTAAATAGATTTGGATATTTACTCATGATCTCCAAAAATCAAATTTTTTATCAGTCAAATCAAGTTTTATAGCGCTAGGCATTAAAGTTAGGATATGCCTAAATCCTGAAACCCTTTCATTGATTACTGTTCCCTGTTCCCTGTTCCCTGTTCCCGCTTTGGGTAGCACTGTATAACTACATGGCACTGTAACCACCATCCACCATTAAAATTGCCCCGGTTACATAGGAGGCTGCTTCAGAAGCGAGAAACACAACAGGCCCGATTAACTCCTCTAGTTTGCCTTTACGGTTCATGGGAACGAATGTTTTAATTTCCTCTAGTGGTGTTGGATTCTCCAAACCTTCTATAGTATTGTCAATGTAGCCAGGAGCGATCGCATTCACTCGAATACCATGAGTCGCCCACTCGATCGCTAAGGTTCGCACCAGTTGATTGACACCTCCTTTTGCCGCACTGTAAGCCACCGCATAGGGAAAACCTACCACACTAGCAATAGAAGAGTTCATAATAATTGAACCGCCTGTACCTTGTTGAATCATTTGTTGGGCGGCTAACTGAGCGCAGTTAAAATAACCCTTCAAATCAACATCAATAATTGCATCCCACTCCGCTTCTAACAGGGATAGGGCAGGTTTAACAATATTTATCCCGGCATTACAAACCATAATGTCAAGTTGGTTGTAGTGAGCTACGGTTTGGTTAATTAAGTTAGCGCAATCCTGACGATTGGTAACATCTGTTTGAATTGCGATCGCCTGACCTCCTCTATCTTGAATGATTTGCGCGGTTTTTTCTGCTTCAGATAATTTAATATCACCAATAACTATTTTGGAACCTGACTGTGCTAATCCCTGTGCAATTGTTTTGCCGATTCCTTGTGCTCCTCCTGTGACAATAGCAACTTTATGGGTTAAGTCAAAAAGATGATCTTCCACTGTGATTTCTCCAAACTACATGAATTGGTCAGCCAATAAACAGCATTTATATTAAAAAGCGCTAGAAGACAATCCGCCATCTACAGGAATAGTTACCCCTGTAATATAACTGGCACAGTCTGAAACCAGAAAAATTACCAAATTGGCTAATTCACTAGAGAAACCCAGGCGACCTATTGGAATAGAATTGACAATGGATTCTTTGACGGAATCAATTGTTTTATTTTGTTCTTGAGCAGCAATTTCCAAATATTGTTGATGCCTTGGTGTATCAATAATTCCTGGGTTTACAGAAGTAATTAAGACATTATACTTAGCAGTTTGTGTAGCCACAGCTTTTGTAAAATTCATTAACGCTGCATTAGCTACCCCTGATTTCACTAAACGACTGGAAGGTTCTTTTCCAGATGTCCCAACAATGTTGATAATCCGGCCCCATCTGTGTTTTTTCATCCCAGGTAGAACTAGATTAGTCATGCGAATATAGCCCATTAACTTGCCTTCAAAAACCATTTTCCAATCTGCATCTGATAAGTTTTCTACTGCTTCACCAGAAAATGTTGCCCCTTCTGAATTATTAATTAAAATATTGATATTTCCAAACTTGTTAAGAGATTCATTGACTAATTCTTCTGAATCAGCAGCATTATGTACATCAGCGCAAAAACTCATTAACTCTACATCAGGAAATTCTGCAAGCAGGTTTTTTTTCGCTTGCTCCAGTCTATCTATATTTCGACCACAAATAATTAATTTACAACCTTCTGCTGCTAGTCCTTGGGCGATGGCAAAACCAATCCCCGCACTGGCTCCTGTTATTAAAGCAATCTTTCCTTTTAAGCCTAAATCCATGAAAAAACCTCCTTTATAAAGCCGATTCAGAAACTGGTGGCATTAAAATTTTGATTAAAGTTACTTCTTCGTTTGAGGGATTATACCCTTCATAAACAACGTTAGGAGGAGCATAGTAAATTTCCCCATATTTTAACTGCCGTTGTTCTTTTTCCACGCTCATCATTAGATGACCATTGTAAATTATTCCCATTTGCTCGCAGGTGGATTGCTGGGTTGGTATTTTTCCTTGTGGGGGAATTTGGCTGATGATAATTTCAAACCAAGAAGCAAGGGCAGATTTGCAAGGAAAATTTGTAGCTTCATCTTTTGTAGGGGTTACTTTAAAGAAAGCTTTGTTAGCCGTTAATGAGGGTAAAGAATTTGTGATTCGTTTCACATCAAAAGCTAGTGCTGTTTCTGCAAAAAGATTAACAGAACCATGAGGAATATGGGAATCAGCAGCATAGACGTGCTGGAGTGGTTCGAGAATTTCTTTGGTACCGTTAATATTCATTTCTAAACGCCCAGCGATTACCATGCCCATTTGGCTTTCTGGATGATGATGGAGTTCAAAAGTAGATCCAGGATCAAGAGATGCTAATTGAAGGATTATATCTCCACACTTAAATGCCAATAATTCTACTTTTGAATTGATTTTTATGTTTTCACAAACCGGAAAAAATTTAGACATATTGTCCTCTTTGTTTTTTGTAAAAAATAGACCAACTCATGGGAATTTCTCCAAAAGTAGAAATGAATTCTAAATCATATTCTTTAACCGCATTTTCATTCGTGATAGCTAAATCAGCTAAACCTTGATTGACTTGCATAGCAGCGGCACTCGTGGAACTTGCCAGAGTCATTTGGATGTCTTTTATATTGGTATCTGGCAAGAGCTTTGGGAGTAACGGTATAGGAGCAGGATGGGTGACGATACTACAATTTTTTAAATCCAACTCTGTGTTTTTTTTCTTAGCTAATCCATAAATAGGTGTGGGATAAATGAATATGAAACCCAGGTTAAAATTTGGCTCCATGTAAAATTCGTTGACTTTATCGTAAGCATGAGGAACCAGAGCTAAATCCACCTGTTCTTGCAGCAAAGCTTCCTTAACAAGGATAAAGTTATCAAATAACTGACTGGATAGATTGATTGCCTGTGCTTGCAATTGGTTGATCAGATAATTCAAAGCATTTTCGCTACTTGTTCCACTCGGCCCTAGCGTACCGATAGTTAAAGTATTTGAAATAGGAATAGGATAGGTAAACTCAATAGAAAATTTGAGCATTGCTTGAACTCCTACTAAACTTTGTTTGTTTCTCCGTCATGTTCATATTTCTTGATGGAACTTTTATTTTACAATAAAAGACTTTTTGTTAACGATTTTTTTTGGGGCTATCCTGGATCAATTACCTCCTTTAATATATTAATGTATTTCTTGATCAGCAAGCGATTTTGATCGGGAGTAAAATACATTTGATCAGATTCCAAACGGACAGTTAAGGTTTCTTCCAATGGGTCTATTGACACAACATAATTTAATGGAAAATGGAATTTGTCATGATACCTTCTTTCTGTTATTTTCCAGCTAGAAGAATCCCCACTAATTTTAGCATTATGAAAATGCAAGAAATTAAAAGTAGCAAAAAATAACTCTGTCTTTTGTTGCTCCAGTAAAATTTGTTGAAGCGGATAGTTAACATAAGGTTCAATATCAATTAAGCCGTTTTGGACATTTTGAATTTGTAAGTATTTATTGTCTATAGTTGATTGACAAAACGGAACCATATTCCAAAACAAACCTACAGCTTTAAACGGGTCAGATAATCTTTCTGTTCTACCATTGGTGACAATACCTACAGAGACCGTATTTTCTTTGTTTTCAGCAACAATTAGGTCAAGGTAAGCACTCAGGAAAATTGCTTTTTGTGAAACTTTTAATTCTCGACATAATTTTTTTACGCCTAGAATAACTTCTGAATTTAATGTGCATTCTTCAGCAACAACGTCTACTGTATGAACAGAAGCTGTACAGGGCTGCAATGGTTGATAAGTATGATTGCTCAAGTAAAACTTCCAGAAATCAGATGCTTCTTTTGAGGCAATAATTTCTTGTTCTAAAGCGACAAACTCCTTGTAGACATTTGCAGAAGCTGACACCTGTATTTCTTTACCTTTTTTGATTTGAGAATATAGTTCGGACAATTCGTTGCGAAATTCGATACTACTCCAGCCATCTATAATTGCATGATGGAATGACATGAGAAACTCAATTTTATGCTTCGCTTTTCTAAAAATCCAAAATCTAAAAAGGGGTTCGTTTGGATTTTCCACCTTAAATAAATTGTATCTATCTTGCTGCAAAACAACATCAATATAATTTTCTTGCTCATTTGACTTGATGTTGCTAAGGTCTTCCTCAACGATGGAAAAATTCACATTTTTCTTGACCACCTGAAATGCAGGTGAGCCGTTTTTTAGGATAAATACTGTTCGGAAAGCCGGATGTTTTTGCACTAGAATTTCTAGTGATTTCTTCAAAGCTTCTACGTCCAGATTGTCATCATAGATGTCGAATGACTGCTGGCAATGGTAAACTCCCATTTTTTGCAAATCATTTGAATAATGATGCAAAATAAACTCCTGCATCTTAGCAAGAGGATAGGCCTCTTCAGTATTATTAGGGAGTAACTCAGAGATATCCTCTGGAAGTTTTAATAAATGTAGAGGGATTTGACTAACAGTCGTCCTAGAAACATCTAAGGACGAATATTTTTCTATCTCCTGTGACTGGCAGTGTCCAATCAGCATTTTTAGCGATTCTGTGTACTGATTGGCAAGATATTCGATAGTGTCCCGTCGATGGCAATTTTGGCTATAAATCCAAGTCATTTGCAACTGACCGTCAGCAACTAATCCGACGATATCTAAGAGATAGGTGCGATTTGCTAAGGAACTAAAATTGGCTCCCATATTTTCAGGAGCAAACCCCAAAATGATTGACTCGGAAAACAGTTGCTCAAATTGTCCCAGGTAGTTGAAGGATACTTCAGGGACGGGGAGGTTTTGCAGTTGTTTGCTGATATCAGCTTGGCTAAAATATCGAAGAATTCCATAACCAATACCCCGATTTGGAATCAGTCGGAGTTGCTCCTTGATGGACTGGAGGGTTGCTTGTAGGTTATTAGTATTTTTAAGTTCCAGCAACACAGGAAATACGCTAGTAAACCAGCCAACAGTGCGTGATAAATCCACACCCTCAAACAGTTCCTCTCTTCCATGACCCTCTAAACTAATTAACAGAAAACGAGAATCTGTCCACTGAGTCAAGGTCTGCGTTAATGCGGTCAGCAATACGTCGTTAATCATCGTATTGTAGACCACTGGGATGGTTTCTAATAGCGTGCGTGTCTCTTCTTTGCTCAAATAAGTTATAACCTGATCAATGCTGCCTTCAGTGTTAGCTTCTCTTCCTGGAATGTCTAAGGGCAGTGAAGCAAGATCAGCAGGGTACGGAGCTAACCAGTAGTGCAATTCAGGGGTTAAGGCTGGGGAACGTCCATAGTTTTCTTGGCGAATCGCCCACTCTTTAAATGAGGTGGTTTTGGGAGGCAATTGTACGTTTTGATTGTTTACCAATTGTTGATATGCTGTCGATAAATCTGATAACAAAATGCGCCATGAAACGCCATCCACGACTAAATGATGGATTATGATAAACAAGCGATCGCATGAAGTGCCACCTAACTTAAACAGAACCAGACTGATCACTTGTCCGACCGACAAATCAAGGCTCGTCTGTAGTTTAGCTGCCCTTGTCTCTATAGCTTCTTGTTGCTTGGCTATCGGAACTTTTGACAAATCAACTATCTCAAAAGGGATGCTTTTGTAAGAGTCCCCATTAATTTGCTGCCATCCCAATTCACTGTGTACAAAGCGCATCCGCAGAGCATCATGATGTAATAATAATTTCTCAATTGCCTGCTTTAATAAATCTGGGTTCAGGTTGGCAGGAACGAGGAACAACATGGATTGGTTAAAGTGATGGGGTTCGAGCCAATTCTGTTCAAAAAACCAGTGCTGAATTGGTGTTAGTGGCACTTCTCCAGTCACTAAACCCTGTTCGGCAGAGATAGAAGTTGTTGTATTGGCTACTATCGCTAACTCAGCAATAGTTTGATGCTGAAAAAGTTGTTTTGGAGTTAACTGCAAACCAGCTTGGTTGGCAGCGGCGATAATTTGAATACTGATGATTGAATCCCCACCCAGTTCAAAGAAATTATCGTAAATCCCAACTTGCTTTCGCCTTAAGACATCACTCCAAATATTAGCTAATACCTGTTCAGTTTCTGTTCGTGGGGGAACAAAATTGCCGATAGAATTAATTTCTTCCCAGTTGGGTTTAGGAAGGACGTGACGGTTTACCTTCCCATTAGGAGTCAGGGGCAATTCATCCAGCATAATAAAGGTTGCTGGGATCATGTAATCGGGTAGTTTTTGTTTGAGAAAGCTGCGTAATTGATTTTGAATTTTTGATTGTTCGTGGGCAACTATGTAGGCGATTAAGTGCTTATAACTTGGCTGATCTTCTCGAACGATAACGACTGCTTCTTTGACTTCCGGGTGTGTAGTGAGTACCGCTTCAATTTCCCCAAGTTCAATCCGAAAACCGCGAATCTTTACCTGATAATCTATTCTACCGAGAAACTCAATATTGCCATTCGGCAAATAACGGGCTAAGTCGCCAGTTTTGTATAGGCGTTCCGATGCTTGATGTTCTTCCTTAAACGGGTTGTGAATAAATTTCTCGGCTGTGAGTGTTGGGTTGTTCAGATATCCTCTCGCTACACCTTCTCCGCCAATGTACAATTCGCCCGGAACCCCGATGGGGACGGGTTGGAGATTTCGATCTAGAATGTATACTTGGACGTTAGCAATGGGTCGCCCAATTGGTACTTCTCGTTGCCAATTGTTTGGTTCTAACTGGGACAAGTTGCAAAATGTGGCTACGACAGTCGCTTCTGTAGGGCCGTAGCCATGAATTAATACGGGAGGGTGTAATGTATTAGCTACATACTTTTGCCATAGTTTGAATTTTTGTGGCAAAAGTCGTTCTCCCCCGATATTGATGACCCGTATTGTTTCAGGAAGGCTTTGATTTGTTCTGACTAATTCAGAAATTAACTGCTGCCAGTATGCTGTTGGTAAAAATAAAACAGTCAGTTTGTACTCCCGGCACTTTTGCACAAACGTAGAGACAGAATTTAACATCTCTTCAGTGCGTAAAACCAAAGTTGCACCCGTAGTTAAACCGGAAAAAATTTCTTCATTTGCAGCATCAAAATTGATAGATGCGAACTGCAAGATTGTATCGGATTTACTAATTTCATGTTCACAAATTGCCGCCTGGGTAAAATTGACTAAAGACTGATGTTCAATCATCACACCTTTAGGCTTGCCAGTAGACCCCGAAGTATAAATAACATAAGCCAAGTTGTTTGGTTTTAACCGAGTAACTGGAATTTCGTGAGGGTAAGTGTTAAAAATCTCACTGTCACTATCTAAACAAACGATTTTTGCTTTATTCTCAGGCAACGAGTCTACTAAGTTGTTTTGGGTGAGCAGCACAGATATCTGAGAATCACTTAACATATAGGCTAAACGATCTGAGGGATAATTGGGATCGAGTGGCACATAAGCTCCACCGGCTTTAAGTATCGCCAGCAATCCGATCACCATACCTAGTGAACGCTCTACACAAATCCCTGTACATACCTCTGGTTGAACGCCCAGTTTTTGCAGGTAGTGTGCTAACTGATTGGCTTTAGTGTTCAACTCCTGGTAGGTTAATTGGGTGTCTTGACACACTACCGCTACCGCATTGGGTGTCCGTTCTACCTGCTCCTCAAACAACTGATGGATAAACGTTTGGCGGGGATACTCTGTTTGGGTAGAATTCCATTCAACTAGCAATTGCTGCCGTTCGGCGGTGGTCAACAGGGGTAAAGAAGATAGTTTTTGCTCAGGATTGGTAACAATTGCTGTTAATAGAGTTTGAAAATGCCCTACCATCCGAGTAATAGTAGTGGCATCAAATAGATCGGTTTTGTATTCCCATTGCCCAATTAGTCCAGCATCGGTATTTTCTAAAGTTAAACTTAAATCAAATTTGGCGGTCGCGGTTTCTATGGCTAATGAACTGACCGTTAAGCCTGCCATGTGGATTTGTGGCATGGGTGCATAAAGCACAAACCCGACTTGGAATAGGGGTGTATAGCTGAGGTTACGGGCTGGCTGCAACTCCTCCACTAACTTCTCAAAGGGTAAATCTTGATGAGCATAAGCTCCTAAAGCGACATCTCGGACTCGATACAGCAAATCCGCAAAACTCAAGTCCCCTGACAATTCAGTGCGTAGCACCAGCATATTAATGAAAAATCCAATCAACTTCTCAATTTCTGGGCGATTGCGGTTAGTAATCGGCGTGCCTATGCAGATATCGGTTTGCCCTGTATAACGGTAAAGCAAGGTTTGAAACGCTGCCAACAGCGTCATAAACAAGGTGACTCCTTGCCGTTGACTAAAACTGATTAGCGCCTCTGTTAACTGCTTTGAAAGTGTAAATTTTGACGATGCTCCCTGGAAGGTTTGACTGACGCCTCGTGGCCTGTCGGTTGGTAGTTCTAATAATGCGGGTGCTCCCTGTAATTGTTGCTTCCAATAATCTAATTGGGAGGAAAGCACTTTACCGGAACACCACTGGCGCTGCCAAACAGCAAAGTCTGCGTACTGAATCGGGAGTTCGGGTAGTTGTAATGATAAATGATTGCACAAGGCTGTGTAGCAAGTCGCTAACTCGCCGACTAATACATCTGCTGACTGAGCATCCCAGATAATATGGTGGATGTTGAGTAGCAAGATATGTTCTGTATCTGTTAGCTTAACCAAGGTGACTTGGATTAAAGGGTCGTTTGCCAGGTCAAAGGGTTGCTGAACCACTGACATTATGAGTTGCTGGCAAGATATTGCTTTTTCACTTTCAGGTCGAGTAGTGATATCTACTATCGGTACTTTAACGGTTCGGCTGTTATTCATCACCTGGACTGGCTGACCGTCAACCGTGACAAAATTAGTCCGTAAGACTTCGTGACGTTGGATGATTTGATTTAGGCTTTGCTCTAGGGCGACGATGTTAAGGAAACCTACAAGCCGCAGAGCTACGGGCTCGTTGTAGGAGGGGTTATTCGGCTCTAACTGGCTCAAAAACCACAATCGCTCCTGGGCAAAGGAGACGGGCAAGTTCTGTTCGCGGGAAACGTTGACTAGGGGGATTTCAGTATTATTAGCTCTGATGTCGCTTTGAGACAACAACAAAATAAGTTCTGCCTTATGTACTGTTAATAAGTCACGCAACTGAGGTGTCAGTACCCCTTTGGGGGCACGAATGCGTAATTGGTCTGCCTCAACCCACAACTTGACATTTTGTTCAGCAAGTTCAGCGAGAAAATGATTAAGATTCATAGGGTGATTTCCTCCATATCGTCACTGAGTTCAGTAGCAGGGGGGGCTGATAGGATAACATCGGCCAATGTGAGTTGCTCAAGTATGAGTTCTACTAGGGAGGAAATACTCAAACCTTGCATAATTTTTATTAAAGGCAAGTTCAACCCCGTGGCGTTGTTCAGCCGATTTCGCAAATCAATCGCCATTAAAGAGTCAAGCCCGAAATGAGTCAGGGACTTTTGCCTATCCAACCTGGTGCGGTCAACCCCTAATACGCTGGCTACTTGTTCTGTAATCCGAGACTCTAACAACATAGCTCGCTCGGCTGGTGTCCCAGACAACAGGGCACTGTTCAACGAATCTACATTGCTTTGTGGTGTCTGTGTCCTTTCCTTTGAACCTAAATCCTGATTTTCTTGCACCATCTTGGCTAAGAAAGGCTGCGACGCTCTTTGCTGTTGCCAGAATTTCGCCCAGTTAATCGGCATAACTCCCACTTGGACAGGTTGATTTAACAACAACTGCTCTAATATTTGTAATCCCTGTTTTGGATCAATGCTTTCCTCTCCTTGGCGGCTTAACTGCTCAACTAGCCCCAGTCGAGCAACTGCACCGACTTCAGCCCAAACCCCCCAATTGATACTTAAACCCGGTAGTCCCTGCATTCGACGATAAGATGCCAGAGCATCGAGAAAAGCATTTGCGGCTGCGTGATTGGCTTGTCCTGTATTACCCAGCACCGAGGTCGCGGAGGAGAACAGCACAAAGAAGTCTAAAGGTTGATTCTGGGTTAAGTGATGTAGATTCCAGGCTCCTTGCACTTTGGGTGCTAACACCCGATTAAAGCGCTGCCAATTCTGTTGTAGGAGGACACCATCGTCCAGAACACCCGCAGCATGGATAATTCCGCGCAACGGTGGCAAGGATTGTTCAACCTCAGCCAACATCTGCATCACTTGTTGTGTATCAGATACATCTGTTTTAAATACTATCACATTAGCACCCGCTTTCTCAATCTCCAGTAACTGATGAGTGATATCTGGCTTGACTTCACTGCGTCCTAGCAATACTAAGTGTTTTGCTCCCCGTTCTACCAGAAACTGGGCGACCAGTAACCCCAGCCCTCCCAAACCGCCAGTGATGAGGTAGGTACTATCTGGAGGCAAATTCAGAGGCTTTTGGGGTTTCATCTCTGGGAAACGCACCAATCTAGGCACATAACGAAGGCGATCGCGAAAAGCAACTTGGTCTTCTGTGTCCTTTGCCAGCAGGGAAGACAGAATTTCATCATATAAAGTTTGTCCCCACTCCCTTGTTGCCTGCGGATCTAAATCCACCCGTACACAGTTAAGTTCGGGGTACTCTAGGGCGATCACTTTCCCCATGCCCCACAACGTAGACTGAGCGACTTGTGTAACAGATGCGTTTACGGCTTGTGCGCCTTGCGTCACCAACCATAAACGGGGAGTCTCCCTATAGTGATTCAGCAGGGCTTGGATTAAGTACAAGGTACTACCACAGTTTTTGAGGTAGGTTTTCTCTAAGGAGATTTCACTGAGGTTTTTCGGTGTATCTAAACTCCATAAATTGACAACGATCGCGACAGGGGGAATAGCCTGCAATAGTTGCTGAAAATGGCTAGGATTGCCTGGATCTATACTAAATTCCCTGGAGTTTATTTGCTGATATTCTTGGCTACAGAAGACTAAAGTACAAACCTCTCCTTGGTGGCAGCACAATTCACTTAACTGCTGACCCGTTCCTTGATTGTCGGCTAGAATTAGCCAGTTTCGAGGCTGCGGCACGAAGGTGTTGCCTGTAGCTTTTGCGAGAATTACTGTTTCCTGGGGTAGTGAGATTTCTTGAGCGTTTGTCGGCCAAGTGGTCGAAATCGTTTGGACTTGTTCAAATCCAGTTTCTAGTAACAATTCTTGCCACTGTGCAGGGTTGAGCAATAGATAGGAGGGTCGCAAATCGACATCACTAAACTTCCACCATCCCTCTGTTAACCCAAATGTCAGATCCATCCAGCGCTGGGGGGCCGTATCTTCCATCAGGATCAGCATTCCTCCCGGAGCTAACAACTGCCGTGTATTTTTCAGGGTTTGCCGAAGATCGGTTGTCGCGTGTAAGACGTTCACTGCCACAATCACATCAAACTGTGATGGTTCAAATCCTTGTTGGCGTGGATCTTGTTCAATATCCAAAACTTGATAACCAACAAATGGGTAATCCTTAAACCTTTCCTGGGCTTTAGTGACGAAAAAGGCACCAATGTCAGTAAAGACGTATTCTGTGTGGTGGGGATCAAGATGCGGTAAAAGGTATGACGTTGTACTGCCAGTACCTGCCCCAATTTCGAGAATTCGACACCCTCGCCCTTTTGGCAAACACTCTCTCACTGCTAACACCGCTTGTTGCACCAGTGTATTCGTCACCTGCATAATTGGAGAATACTGGTACAGTTGAGTTAAAGCGGTCGTGTCACCATTAGGAAATAGTAGCTGTAATGGATCGCACTTTCCTTGTAGCACTTGGGCTAGATTGGAACCACAGCGATCGAGCAGAGTAATTTCCGCTTCCGCTTCTGAACAGGATAAGGCACTCCTCTGTTGCTGTGGGTCTGGAATTTCACCGAAGCAGACGACTTCCCATTGCTGGCCAACACGTTGAATTATTCCAACTTCTGCCAAAATTTCCAGTAACCGATTTAGTAGTCTTCGATGCTCAGGGATGACTTGCAAGAGTTCTGCTAAATGCTCGGTGGAGAAAGAAGCTCCCAGTTGGAACTCCCACCCCATTTCCTGTAAAGCTGCCCGGATATATGTCACACTTAGGGCTTCGATGTGAGTGAAGGCTTGCCCATAAATTTTCAAGCTTGGGTTGGTTAGCAACTGAGCAAGTTGGAACTGAAGTCGCGAACTCACTGCGGCGGTCGTTGGTAGATAATTGGGTAAAAGACCAAAACGCCCTTGAGCTTGCCAGTTAACCTCATACAGCCAATCTTGCCAAGACTTGTCCGCAGCACCGATCATTGCTTCACTGATCGTGCGTTTGAGTCGGACTCCTGCTACGGTGGCAATTATCTGCCCACTGAGGTTAAATAGGTAGAAATTTCCACTAATCGCTAGTTGTTTATCTTCTTGCTCGTTTAACTGAGCATAACACCATAATTCATCACCAGGACGAGCATAAACTCGCAACCGTTCTACACCGACTGGCACATAGGTATTCTGATGGTTATCTTCTATTAATGTGGCATCTAAAATTTGTAAACAAGTATCTAACAAGATTGGGTGTATGTGGTATTCACTCTTCTGTGTTCTGACTTGTTCTGGTAAGCAGATCTTCCCTAGCGCTACTGTTTCATTTCGCCATACTTGCGCCATCGCCCGGAAGCTGAGTCCGTAGTCAATGTTTTGCTCGCGGTGGCGCTGGTATAACAGTTCCGGGGAAATCTCTTGCTGGCATTGATGTTTTAATCTTGCCAAATCTATGGTTTGATCTGGGGTTTCATCAAGCAATTGATTGGCTTGAACAAGCAGCGTACCCGATGTATGGAGTATCCACGAAGACTGCTGTTGATCTCCTTCTGTTACCGTTTCCAGACTAAAAATCTCAAATGTATGTCTCAAATTTTCTACAGGCGTTAACACCAACTGGACAAGCTTGTAAGAGCCGTCTTCGGGTAAAGTTAGTGCCTTGCGAATTAAAACATTTTCTACGGTGAGGTCGAGGGTTTTGGCAACTGCTACCCCAGCCGCTAAAGCCATCTCGATATAGGCGGTTCCCGGCACAATTGTCGTCTCAAATACCCGATGATCTTGCAGCCATGATGGTGAGTTTTTGCTGATTTGAACTTGGAAGCGAATTTGCTGCGTTCCCGGTAAAGAGATTTGTTGCCCGAGCAGGGGATGAACGGTCGGGTTTGGGGCAAAAAGAACCTGCCCTTGAGTATTGTCCTTGGGTTGGCTTTCTACCCAATAGCGCTGTCGCTGGAAAGGATAAGTCGGTAAAGCTTGGCGACGGCGCTGATAATCTCGGTCAAAACCGACCCAATCGATCGGCAATCCCGACCTATAGAGTTGCCCTAAGCTGGTTAAAAGTGAGTGCCAATCTTCTTGATCAGGACGTAAACTGGGTAGCCATAACCCTGTAGAGACGCGCCATGGCGCGTCTGTACTTAGACACTGACGACCCATTCCTAATAATATCGGCTTCGACCCGATTTCGATGAACACCTCTATGTCTTGCTGTGCAAGGTTTTCCATACTCGCCGCAAATTTAACGGGCATGAGGATATGACGACACCAATATTCAGGAGTGGCTATTTCAGAACTCAAAAGTGTCCCGGTAACATTACTATTCAGTTTGATCTGCGGTGCAGAAAATTTGACTTGTCGTGCCACTTGCTCAAATTCTGCCAACATCGGCTGCATCAAGGGCGAGTGGAAGGCATGGGAAACATTTAATTTCTGGGTTTTGATTCCAGATGCTTCTAGGTTGTTGACAATGGCTCTAATGGCTTCTCGCTTTCCAGAAATGACGACGCTAGAAGGAGCATTAATAGCCGCAATGGAGACTTCTGCCTTATAAGGTGCGATCGCAGCTAATGCTTGTTGTTCACTGGCCAAAAGTGCTACCATCTCACCGTCTTGGGGTAAGGCTTGCATCAGGCGTCCCCTCGCGGCAATCAGTTTTAGCCCGTCTTCTAAGCTGAATACCCCAGCCACAGCGGCTGCCACATATTCGCCGACACTGTGGCCCATGACAACATCAGGTTCAATTCCCCAGGATTTCCACAACTGAGCTAAGGCATACTCTAGTGCGAATAGGGCGGGTTGAGTGTAGACTGTCTCGTTTAACTGAGGATAAGTAGACTCGCTATCGGGATATAAAATCGACTGCAAGGGGACTTTCAGATCAGGACGGAGAATCTCGTCACACTGATCTAGGATTTTTCGGAAGGTGGGTTGGGTTTCGTACAGTTGACGCCCCATCCCTACATACTGGGAACCTTGTCCTGTGAATAGAAAGGCAATTCGTTTCTTAGAATCGGCTTTGGGAACGGGTATGTCCGGTTTTTCCGGGCTATTTACCCAACGAAGTAATTGTTCGGTAAGCTGCTGTTTGGAACCAGCAACCAGGCAAGTGCGATGATTAAAGTGTTCTCGTCCTGTATTGGCTGTGAAACAAATATCTGTTAGGTCTGCATTCGGTTCGGACTCCAGATAAGTCAGATAACGCCGCACTAAATCGGCAAGTGCCTGATCTGTTTTGGCTGATAGTGTTAAAAGATGCAGCGTCCTGTCAGTTTTGATTGTGTTGGCATGGTTGTCGGGTGCTTCTTCTAGCACTACATGACAATTGGTACCACCTATACCAAAAGAACTAACACCAGCACGGCGAGGCGTATCCTTGGCTTGCCAGTCTGAGAGTGTCGTATTAACGTAGAAGGGACTATTGGCAAAATCAATATTGGGATTCGGCTTTGTAAAGTGAAGGCTGGGGGGGATGGATTGATGTTGAAGGGCCAGAACGGTTTTAATCAGACCTGTGATTCCCGCCGCCTCATCTAAATGTCCAACATTAGTTTTAACAGAGCCAATTGCACAAAAGCTGTTTTTTCTAATCTTTGTATTTTCTCGGAAAGCTTGAGTCAGGGCTGCAACTTCAATTGGGTCTCCCAAAGGCGTTGCAGTTCCGTGGGTTTCCACATAACTCACCGTGCTAGAGTCAACTTCAGCCACAGCCAATGCTTCAGCAATAACCCTTGCTTGTCCTTCTACACTAGGAGCGGTATAACCGACTTTCAACGCACCATCGTTATTAATGGCTGAACCTTTAATCACCGCATAGATGTTGTCGCCATCGGCGATCGCATCATCTAACCGCTTCAAAATCACAATTCCACAACCATTACCAAACACCGTTCCTTGAGCTTGGGCATCAAACGCTCGACAATGCCCGTCAGGGGACAAAATCATGCCATTGTGGTAAAGGTAGCCTACCTTTTGAGGAACGCTAATCGAAATCCCTCCGGCTAGAGCCATGTCGCATTCTCCACGCTGCAAACTTTCACAAGCCAAATGAACGGCAACTAATGAAGTAGAACAGGTGGTTTGAACGTTAACACTCGGCCCAGTCAAGTTGAATTTGTAGGAAACGCGCATGGGTAAATGATCGCCCCCATTACCCTGTTCCACTTGAAATTCATTTGCTCCTCTAAACAAGCGATGGCTGAGGAAGGGGCGATGGGGAGAGAACCCAAGGTGGGGACAAATATTGTTAATCAAATAAGTGCTGATACTCGCACCCCCATAAACCCCTACTGCTCCTTGATAAGTTTTAGGGTTGTAACCCGCATTTTCAAAAGCATTCCAAGCGCATTCTAAGAAAATCCTTTGTTGCGGATCTGTGATTTCGGCTTCTTTAGGAGAATAGTTGAAAAACTCGGCATCAAACAAATCAATATTGGGCAAAATAGAATTTGCTTTAATGTAATTCGGTTGTTGAAGCAAGCTAGAATCTTCTAGTTCAATTTCTTCATCCGAAAAGAAATCAATTGATTCTATTCCATCGCGCAAATTTTGCCAGAATGCTTCAATATTCTCGGCTCCCGGAAACCGACCAGACATCCCAATAATCGCAATATCTGTGTGTTGGTCAGCAGGTTTTTTTGCTGGCTTTTTGCTGTTTATAGTTGATTGTTCTGCTGGAGTTTGACTTAAGTATTGGGCTAAAGTATATATAGTGGGATATTGAAACAAGGTGATAGTTGATAACCCTGCACCAAAGCTGTCAATTAATTTTTTATGGACTTGAATTAAAAGTAAGGAATTACCACCCAAGTCGAAGAAGTTATCATAAATTCCCATCTCCTCTAATTGCAATACTTCTTGCCAAACTTGAGCAATGAGTTTCTCGGTTTCAGATTGGGGGATGACTAACGTTTCCTTTACCTCTGGCCGAGATTGATTAGGTTTAGGAAGGACACGGCGGTCTACTTTACCACTGGGTGTCAGAGGCATTTTTTCCAGCACCACTATTGCGGCTGGCATCATGTAATCGGGTAAGTGTTCTTTGAGATAATGGCGTAAGGTTAACTCCAGAGGAATGTTTACCCCGTCCTTGTGTACAACATAAGCAATTAATCTTTTGTCGCCGGGACTATCTTCCCGGGCGATCACGACGCTTTCTCGAACATTTGGATGTTTTGCTAATAATCCCTCAATTTCGCCCAACTCAATGCGGAAACCCCGAATTTTTACTTGCCGATCTGCACGGCCAAGATGTTCGATATTCCCATCACTTAAGTAACGAGCTAAATCCCCGGTTTTGTATAAAATACCAGCACCAAAAGGGTTAGGAATAAATCTTTCTTGAGTTAATTCTGGTTTGTTGAAATACCCTCTGGCAATTCCTTCACCGCCTACATATAGTGAGCCTGGAACTCCTAGAGGCACAGGTTGATAAAATTCATCGAGAATATAAATCTGAATATTATTAATTGGACGACCGATGGGAGGAAGTGTGACCCAACTTTTTGCATTTCCTGTCAAGGTGAAAGTTGCAATTTCTGGAACCTCGGTTGCACCATAATGATTGTGCAGAGTGCAACCCGTTTGCTGGAAAAAGTTGCTAATTTTCGGTGTGATTTGCAACTGTTCACCAGCAGTGATTATCTCGCGTATAGTAATAGGAATAGTCTGCTCATCAATCACTTCTATCAACTGCTGTAGAGCAACAAAGGGAAGATACAGTTTTTCGATTCCGGTTTGATTAATTGTCCTTAACAAGTCTACAGGACTATGGCGGACTTCCTCAGAAATTAACACCAATGTTCCACCCGAACACCAAGTGGAAAAGATTTCATGGCAGGAGAGATCAAAGCTGATGGAAGCAAATTGTAGGGTCTTAACTCCCACTGTTCGATTTTGGAGATGCCAGCTAATCATATTAACCAGCGCCTTGTGTTCCATCATCACACCTTTAGCTTTACCTGTGGAACCGGAGGTGTAAATGACGTAGGCTAAATGATGGGGACTAACCGAGCTATCTAAATTTTCTTGAGGTTGGTGAGAAATGATCTGCCAATCTTGATCCAGACAAACTAGGTGGTGGTTTGTCGCTAACTCTGCGATGGGTGATGATGCACTTAATAATGTTTCGCTAGTCAGTAGCAGTTGTACATTAGCATCTGACGCCATGTATTCCAAACGTTCTTTGGGATAGGCTGGATCTAATGGCACATAAGCACCGCCAGACTTTAGCACCGCTAAGATGGCTATTACCATCAAGAGTGAACGCTCTATACAAATACCAACTAAGCTTTCTGTTTGTACTCCCAACTTCTGGAGGTAATGCGCTAATTGATTAGCCCGTTGATTGAGTTCCTGATAAGTTAACTGCTGGTTTTCGTAAACGACCGCAACAGATTCAGGAGTTTTTTGAACTTGAAGTTCAACTAAATGATGGAGGCAAACTTGCGGATATTCTATTTTTGTATTGTTATAATCTACCAGCAATTGATTGCGTTCTACTTCAGTTAAAACTGATAGTTCGCCAATAGGTTGTTGGGGATTAACAACAATATTTTCTAGTAAATTATGAAAATGTTTAATTATACGATTTATTGTAGCTGATTCAAATAAATCACTATTATATTCCCACCTCCACACTAATCCTTGGTCTGTATCTTTAACAGAAACAAACCAATCATAGGGTACTGTTGTTGATTCCACATCCACAGGCGTGAGGGTGAGAGACGGAAATTCCAGGGTTGGCATGAGGTCATCCCGCAAACTAAATAACACCTGGAATAAGGGAGAGAAACTCAGATCTCGCTCTGGTTTTAGCTCCTCCACTAATTTTTGGAAAGGATAATCCTGGTGCTTGTGGGCATCGCTGACAACCCCAGCGACGCGAGATAATAGCTGGCCGAAGGTGGGATTACCCGCCATATCAGTCCGTAGCACCACTGGGTTTCCCAAGTAACCCATGATGCTGCTTGTATCGGTTAAATTACGACCTGTTACGGGGGAACCGACTACGATATCCTCCTGGTTAGTGTAGCGGTAGAGTAATATTTTGAAGACCGATAGTAGGAGCGTAAATAGGGTAACATCTTGCTGCTGACTCAGAAGCTTAAGTTGCTGACTGAGTTGTATGTTCAACTTTAGTTCACAACAAGCTGCTGCATAAGTTTGAATAGATGACCTTGAGTGATCGATGGGTAGTTGTAATACGGGTAAGTTATTCCCAAGTTGCTGCTTCCAATAGCTGAGTTGAGTTTCGAGAATCTCCCCTTGTCGTTGTTGCTGCTGCCCAAGAGCAAATTCTTTATACTGAATGGGTAGTTCTGAAAGTGGGGACTGTTCACCTGTAGCAAACGCTTCATACAGCGTCGCCATCTCTCGGAAAAATATACCCATAGACCCATCACCATCACAGATGATGTTGTGCATACTCAACACCATTAGGTGTCTGGTTGCTTCCATCCGCAACCACAGAACTCGCCAGGGTGGCGCCTGATTGAGGTTGAAGGGTTGCTGTACAAATTGGGTAGCTAGTCGTTGAGCTTCTTGGTTTTGTTCAGGAGCACCTAGTTTTTGTAAGTCTACTGGGCGTAACTCTACGTTAAATGGCGAATTAATTATCTGTCTGGGTTGTTGATCAATGACATCAAAGGTAGTGCGTAAAATTTCATGCCGCCTAATAATTTCATTGAGACTTTGCTTTAGTATGTCTGCATTAATCAAACCTGTAATTTGAATCGCTCCCCGGATGTTATAGGCTGGATTACCAGGTTTTAGTTGATCTAGAACCCACATCCGCTCTTGTTCAAAAGATAAAGGAAAATATGCTTTTTTAGTTGAATCCATATTCTGTTTCCACTGTTTGAAACTTTTGTTTGATTAATACTGACTCGTCAACTATAAGCAAGACTTACACAAGTTTCTTTTCAGTAGGGTAGCGTCTGAATATACCAGCACCAACACCATTTTCTGTTTCCACTGCGTGAAACTCGTGTTTAGTAAATATTGAGTCGTAACCACCATCGGTGAGTATGGAGTCAGGCAACTTGTGCAATGGACGGTAGCGATGGTGTTCCTGACCCTCTGTCAAAAACGGTGAGTTTGACACTGCGTTATAGGTACAATGAATCAGGGTGCGAGGTAGATCGGAATAGTTTGAACCTGAACCGTGTAGCGTGTTGGCGTGAAAAAACAAAGCATCTCCAGGTTCGAGTTCACAATGGACAATTTCGAGTCTTTCTAATATCTTTTCGAGTCGCTCTGGCTCAGTACCATAATCATTACCAAGACTTACTTGATCGAGACGACCCAGTAAGTGGGATTTCTTGACGATCTGGAGACAGCCATTTTCCTTGGTATTTTTGTCAATGGCAATTGTACAGGTTAGCAACTGTGGAAACAGACAGCCATCGTAGTACCAAAACCAATAATCTTGGTGAAAATTAACTACGCTGTCCGTGTGTGGTTGCTTTCTAAGCAGTTTAGAATGCCAATGGTAGCATTCCATACCCAATAGGGCCTCTGCTGCATCGACAATTCGGGCAATTCTGGGAATAACTCCCAACATGGCATTGCCTAAATCAGTCCAGGTCGCTACTTTAAAAGTCCTGCCCAAGTGGTCGGTGACAGATGTTTGTGTCCCTTTGATTTCAGGATCTTCTTCACAAGCTAACTGTAAGGGTTCAAGTTCTTCTGGGTCAAAAAAACCCCGAACGATGACAAATCCTTCGGCGTGATATTCCGCAATTTGTTCTGGAGACAGGGGATGGGTTGTACTTATTTCCTCTCTATTACGGTTTTCTCGGTTAGTTTCGTGACTATTAATTTGATTAACCATAATTATCCTCAATACAATCATTAATCGGCTAGGTTATTGCTCTGTTTTTAAAATTTCTGGACGCTGTGACAAAGCTATTTTAATAATGTCAATGGCTGTCTGAAGTTCCGCGCCTTCAAGTTCTAAGCGTGGAGGACGTACAAAGGGATTTCCCCTGCCAACAGTTTCCTGCATTAGCTTTGTCATCTGCACAAATTTAGGTACGGCGTTGAGTCGCATTAAGGGCATCATCCATTTGTAAAGGTTAAACGCTTTGTCGTAATTTCCTTGGATGGCATAATTAAACAGAAGCACACTTTCTCTTGGTAAAGCATTGGCGGTTCCTGCCACCCAAGAGGTTGCTCCTGCTGCTACACCTTCGACTAAAACATCATCCATCCCCACTGCGATAGACAGTCGCTCTCCCAGTAAGGCACGAATCGCTGTGATGCGACGCACATCGGTGGTGGCTTCTTTAACAACACAAAGATTACAATGTTCCTCTGCCAGTTCGACAATTTGCTCTGGTAAAAAATCAGTCCCGTAGGCAGAGGGGTCATTGTATAACATACAAGGAAGTTCTGTTGCGGCAATCACAGCAGCAACATGGGCTTTCATCTCATACCAGTCTGTACTGTATTGATAGGGCGGTAACACCATTAAGCCACTACAGCCTATGGATGCTGCTTTTTCTGCCAAAGCGACTGCTTGCTTCGTTGTCATTGCACCAATACCGGAAATAACAGGTACGCGATCGCCAATTGCAGATATACAGGTTTGCAGCACCTGAATTTTTTCATCAAAGCTTAACGAGGTTGCTTCTCCCAGAGTCCCATTAGCAACAATACCTGCACAGCCATTATCAACTAGCCAATTTACATGGTTGGCTATATGTTCTGTATCCAGAGTTAAGTCTTGTTTAAAGCCAGTTGTGATTGCTGGCATTACGCCCTTCCATTGCATCGCTTTACCTGCTATTTCATTTCAAATCATGGATTTGCTAATTCTGAGAATTTCGCCACTTTCCTGATATTTAACTTTTACTTAATGAAAACTCTGGTTCGATTGCTAATGGTGGTGGAGATAAGGTTGTATCTAGCTGGCTAAGGATCTGCCGGATTAGTGACATTCCCTCAACAAAATTATCCGTATCTCTGGCTAGAGCTATTCTGATATATCTTTCTCCTTGTTCGGGATTACACCAGAAGAAGTAAGTGCCTGGTAAAACATAAACGCCTCCTTCGTAGAGGATTTTTTGGAGTTCCGTAGCTGTGAGATTGGGGTTCATAATTTCACACCAAGCTACACTAACTTTGCCTTTTGGGTTTTGCACTTTTAAAATGCTATCTCGGAATATTTCTTCTAAAATCTTTCTATTTGTATTTAAAAGTTTTCTCGTGGAAGCAAATTGACACCTTTGAGAATCTTGGAGATATTCTATGAGGAAATTCAGCACAAAAGGCGATACATTCAGGATATAAGCGGTATAGATACTATACATTTCTTCATAGAGATCATCGCTTACTTTCAGCATGGCTATTTTCGCATCCTGAATGGGCCAGGTTTTACCCGTATCTTCAATAGCCATATATTTAATGCCTGATTCTTTTAATACCTTATAGGTATCATAGAGTTCAATTTCCTCATCGTTCATTAAAAAATTGGCAAAGCAATGATCTATAATCAGGATCTTGTCATAATCTTTACAAAACTTCACCACATTTTCAAAAGCTTTTTGATTTTTTTTGCCCAACAGCGTGAATCCTGTAGGATTATTGGGATCTACGATAAATATTGCATCAGTTTTTACATTATTTTTAAGATTTTCATAAATTTTATCTTCTTCATATAGTAATTCCTCTGGTAAAGGGGAAAGAGGTATTTCCATGTGCATTAATATCTCATACAGATTATCAAAACAAGGTTCAATCAAACTAACAGTTAATCGCTTCTTCAAAAGAAAGTTTGCTATATGAATCGTCACAATTGAGGCAGCATAGTGCAGCATGACATTATTCGGTATTAATGCTGTTTCAATCCCTCTCACTTTATAAAAGCTTTCGATAAATTTGTTATTGAGAACTTCTTGTTTTATTTGTTCGGATTCTAGCCATAATTCCGGCAATCTTTTTACAATATCTAATTGAGAAGCTGATTGGGATTGATGAGTATGAGCATCAGCAAAATTGTATCTATACTTAAGTGCTTGAACTTCGTGTTGTGTTAAATCTTCCAACTTCATGAAATTTATTCTCCTCTTAGTCTGTAAAAAAACTTGACTTCGCTGGTAAATATTATTCCCGCAATCAGCCGTCTCACTAAGCTTCAATTTTTTGAAGTTTATTATAGTGAAATTCATTCAATAGTTGTTCGACTTGAGCCATATCAAAAGGAAAAAGTTTTTGAATGGGTTGGTAATCTTTCACATGAGGGGTGCTATGACGAATGATGGCATTTAGATACAAGCAAGGTTGAGAAATCGGATTCATGACTGCATGAGGAATTCCAGGAGGAATTGTCACTAATAATGGTACATTTTCAGTCAGCAAAACATAATGATTATGCCGATTTTGTATGAATACCAAAACCATGCTTCCCCGTAAGGCTAATAATTGATCTGTCTGGAAACGATGGCAAAATAAGCCATCATCTATACTATGTCCAGGAAGCTCATATAATACTGTCTCATTACTCGATAGTGGACTATAACGATAGAGACCTTCATCTTTGAACTTTTCCAGTTGAATATATTCAACTTTCTTAATTAGCCCCATGTAAACCTGGTTAGATTACCAACATAAAATTTCTGTCTTAAGCTATAGCATCACTAAGTTCTTTGTCAAGATCTAATTCAGAAATATTTCCTAATTGAAATAATTGTTTATAATTAGCAATAATTGTTTATAATTAGCAATAATTGTTTGTAAGCCTGATAATATTGATTGATCGATATGAATTGCTCTCTTTATACTGGTTATCTGATAATCCGACAGAAGTTGGGTTCTTTATTGTTACCTTGGGGTAGGTTAATTCGCTTTAGTGTGGTGGGTTTAAGTGGGGTAGTTGCAGATTTGGGAGTATTCTATCTCTTGCACGAATCATTGAGTTTGGCATTAACTGCTAGTGCAATGCTTTCGACCGAGGTAGCGATTATTAATAATTTCCTCTGGAATGATATCTGGACGTTTGGTGATCTATCTTCACAGCAAAAATTAATTAGTCAACGTTTCCAACGTTTTTTCAAGTTTAACCTAATTTGTTTTTTCGGCTTAATTTTCAATAGTTTAATTGTAAATTTTCTGTTTTATAGATTTGGGGTGAATGAGTACATCGCTAAATTAGTGGCGATTACCTGTGTTACCTTTTGGAATTTCTGGCTCAACCTGAAGATCAATTGGCAAATTGATGAGGTTTAAATTATACTTTACAAATGACATTTAAAGATAGACTGGAGTATGAATTTAAAGCTCCCAATTGAGTATGACTTTGTTTCTCGCTTTTTCCGGCTAGCGATCGCCAATGTCTTATCTTGTATCATGATGCCACTAGCCAATTTAATTAGCACTATCTTTTTAGGTCATCTTGAAGAAATTGACCACTTAGCTGGAGTTGCCCTGGCTGGAAATCTGTTTAGTTTTATTTATTTTATCTTACTCTTTTTACGCATGGGTACTACTGGGGTAACAGCCCAAGCCGTAGGACGAGATGAGAGAGAGGCTGTGTTGCTGGTGGGACTCCGTAATGGTTTGATTGCTCTAGCACTCGGCATCACACTCCTACTCTTGCAGTATCCTTTGGGACAACTGGCGTTTGCCCTACTAAATGTTACACCAGAAATCAAAGCGTCAGCCCTAGCTTATTTCAACGCTAATATTTGGGCAGCACCTGCTAATTTGCTCAATTTTGTCCTCATGGGTTGGTTTCTGGGACAGGAAAAAAACGGCTTAGTTATCTTGTTGTCAGTAGTGGGCAATATAGCCAAAGTCGCATTCGACTATTTGTTAATTGTCCATTGGGGCTGGGAAAGTATGGGAGCCGGAATATCCTCGGCGACCAGTCAATACCTATCTCTGCTAGTGGGATTGATTTTTGTCTGCAAAGACATCCAGTGGCAAGAAGTACAAGCCATTACCGGAAAAATTTGGAATATCTCAGCTATAAAATCTACCTTGACTCTCAATGGAAATATCCTGATCAGCAATTTCTTTTTTATCTTTTCTGCCTTAGTATTTAACTATGAAGGGGCACAGATGGGGACAATGATCTATGCTGAAAATACTTTACTCTTACAGATAATAAATTTGAACGTCTATTTAGTTTCAGGACTGGGATTCGGCACGGAAACTCTCGTCGGAAATTTTAAAGGAAAAGGAGCTTCACAACAGTTATTACCTCTTGTCTCTGTTTCTTTGAGCAGTGCTTTGCTGGTGGCACTCTCTTTGGGCGGAGTGTGTTGGCTATACCCTGATACTGTTTTTGGGTTGTTGACCAACCACAGGGAACTGATTGAAAATATTAATATTTATATTCCGTGGTTGCTAGGGTTACTGTTATGTGATTCAATCAATTTTATGCTAGATGCGTACTTCTTGGGTTTAGCAGAAGGGCGTACCCTCCGTAACGTTAGCTTGGCTGCTATTATGGGGTTTTTACCTCTGGCTTTTGTCGCTATTAAGTTTGAAAGTAACCAGATCTTGTGGTTGGCTTCATGTATTTTCCTTGTGATTAGAATAGTAATGCTTGGGGTAAAGTTGCCTCAGACATTTGTGAGTGATATTGAGGAGGGTGGGGTTTCCATTCCAGCGATAGAAACATCTCACAACCTGACTTTCTAATACAAGCAAGTGAAAGTTAATAGCAGCAGATTTATGAACAAGGGTAGAGGGCTATAAAATGCTAGATTTAGCCTAAAATATTTATCTATCTATATTTATATCTATGTCTATACTCGACCTTCCCCAACCCTCTAAATTTGAGCGCATAGAAGATGAGCGGCTTCATCGCAAACAGCGTTTAGCTGCTGTGTTTCGTTTATTTGCTCGCTATGGATTTGAAGAAGGTGCTTCTGGTCATATCACCGTTCGCGATCCGGAATTTCCTGACTGTTTCTGGGTAAATCCCTTCGGGATTTACTTTGGTCATATGCGAGTTTCTGACCTGGTTTTGGCTAACCACAAAGGTGAGATTGTCCAGGGTAATCAGCCGGTAAATGTCTCCGCTTTCGCCATCCACTCTCAAATACACCTTACCCGACCTGATGTAGAAGCTGCTGTTCATGCCCATTCAACATATGGTAAAGCTTGGTCAGTTCTTGGGCGTCTTCTTGACCCCATCACCCAAGAGGCTTGTATTTTTTATGAAGATCATGCCCTATTCGACGACTATACTGGCGTAATCGCAGATATGCAGGAGGGTAAACGAATTAGCACTGTCCTTGGAGATAGAAAGGCTGTAATCTTGCGTAATCATGGCTTAGTCACAGTTGGTCACTCCATTGATGAAGCTGCATGGTGGTTTATCATCATGGATCGCTGCTGTCAAGTGCAACTGATGGCTGAGGCGGCGGGGAAAGCTACATTTATTGACAAAGATATTGCGAGTCTGACTTATAGTCAGATTGGTACGCATTATGAGGGTTGGTTCAACTTTCAGCCGCTGTATGACATGATTGTGCGACAAGAACCAGATTTACTCGACTAATGAGACTTAAACAAAAATTAAGGCCAAATGGAGAGCGAAAAATTTTGGGGTAGATCATGGGGTAGCATGACTAGATGCTTGATTATTCTTTCGGTGTCATCTACCAATGGATGTAGAGTTACAAATTCTTAAGTATTTAGCCCGATACGCACAACCATAATCAATTTCCATCTTATTTTCCGAATAGAAATCCCAAATAGGTTGTGATAATTTACAACTGATATGAAGCAGTCAGAAGTATTATCCCAGTTAAGCTGTTCCCAGTTAAGCTGTTCCCTTTTGAGCAGAAATTTTGGATACAAATCAAATAGGATTGCTATATCATAATTGATGGGGATAATGTTTATTTTCAAGACCCGATTTATCCCCGGTATATCGATCTCAGAAAACAAAAATAAACAGCAATGTTTTAAGCTTAATTACGGTTTGATTGTAAACCGCACTACAAAAAAAGTTAATAATATAATAGACAAATTGTGATATATTAATTATTTAACTTTTAACTGATACAGGCAAGTTCTATGAGTCCCTGCTGAACCAACGACACCTTAATCAACGCGCCCCTACCACTGCAACCCGAATCAAAGCGCCAAACCTAACACCTAACATCGGAAACCCAAAACTACAGGAGTAACAATCGTGAATCAAGGGGGAAAGATATCTCAATTTGAAGATATCTTGGCCAAAGGTGGTGAAATCGGTAAGCTCTTATCTGCTATTGATTGGAATGTAACCTCTCTGGGCAGTATCTCGACTTGGCCACAGAGTTTACGCACAGCCCTGAATATTAGTTTGACATCTCCTTTACCCATGATTGTGTTTTGGGGTGAAAACTTTATTCAACTGTATAACGATGCCTATTGTTTATTATGGAAAATTCTCGATCCGAAACTAAGTTTAGGACAACCAGCTTCTGAAGTTGAGGGGGAATTGTGGAACTATATTTACCCCTGTCTTCAGACCGTATTCACAACCGGAGAAACTGCCAAAATCCTCAACCAACCGCTACAAATTGAACGAGATGGGAATGTTAAAACCTGTTATTTCTCCTTCAATTCTAGTCCAATTTGGACGGAAATGGGAAGTATTGGTGGTATTTTTACAACAGTAACAGAAACGACTTTAGAACTTGTTAATACCCCTTCTCAGGAAGATACACAACGAAAAGACCTTTTACAACAATTAGAAACCGAACGTGCCCGACTCGAAGCCGTATTACAACAAATGCCTGCGGGGGTATTACTAGCCGATGGAAAATCCGGTCAACTGATTTTAGCGAATAAACAGGTGAGTCAAATTATTGGCTATTCCTACGAGACAGAATCCAAACTTGAAGAATATGATCAAATTGTAGATTTCGAGGGTTTTCGGGCGAATGGTCAGCGGTACGCACCGGATGAATGGCCCTTAATGCGATCGCTTTCAACGGGAGAAATTGTCACCGCCGAGGAAATTTGCTTAGAACGGACTGATGGAAATCAAGTCTTTATTTCCGTAAATTCTGCTCCCATTCGAGATCAACAAGGAGATATTGTCGCCGCCGTTGCTATTTTTCAGAATATTACCCAAGGGAAACGGGTTGAACAAGCCTTAAAAGAAAGCCAAATTTTGTTTGAAGGGTTCATGCGACATATTCCAGCCATCGCTTATATCAACAAGGATGAACAAGGTCGTTATATTTATGCGAATTGGGTGGCGACCCAATTAGTCGATAGTTCCCTAGAGAATATTATTGGTAAGACGGATTTTGAGTTATTCCCAGAAATAGCATCCCAGTTTCAACAACATGATCAAGCCGTTCTGAGTTCCGCTCAAGCGGCGGAATTCTTGGAATGTATCACCCGTAATGGGGTTGAGTTCTATGGGATGTCGTTTAAATTTCCCATCACCGATGCTGCGGGTCGTCGTTTGCTGGGGGGAATGTCCTTTGATATTACCGAACGCAAACGCCTGGAAGATGCTTTGCGAGTCAGTGAAGCTAAGTTTAAGCGTTTAGTTGATGCCAATATTATTGGGGTGATTGTTTGCAATTTAGATAAGATTGTGGAAGCCAATGATGTATTTTTACAGATGGTGGGTTATACCCGTGAACAATTAATAGCGGGTGAAATTAGTTGGCTCAATTTAACACCACCTGAATATCTTGATGTGGATGAACAAGGGTTAGAAGAACTTCGCAATACCGGAAAATGTCCTCCCTTTGAAAAGGAATATATTCACTCGTCGGGAAGTCGGGTTCCCATTTTAATCGGGGCAACTTTATTAGAAGAAAATCCCCTGACTTGGCTTTGTTTTGTCTTGGATTTGAGCGAACTCAAACAAACTGAAATTGAACGGGAAGAACTTCTGAAGCGAGAACGGACAGTGCGGGAAGAAGCAGAGGCCGCAAATCGGATTAAGGATGAGTTTTTGGCGGTTTTGTCCCATGAGTTGCGATCGCCGTTGAATCCCATTTTAGGATGGGCGAGTTTATTGCGGACGGGTAAGATTAATGAGGAAACAACCCATCGTGCTTTAGAAATTATTGAACGCAATGCTAAGTTACAGGCGCAACTGATTGAGGATTTGTTAGATGTGTCTCGGATTTTACGGGGAAAGTTAGCGTTAAGTACATTTCCGGTACATTTGGACAATGCGATTCATGCGGCATTAGAGACGGTACAATTAGCCGCCGATGCGAAGGAAATTGGGCTTTATACACACCTAGAACCGAATGTACGCCCAGTTTTAGGGGATTTAGGTCGTTTACAACAAATTATTTGGAATCTGGTTTCTAATGCGGTTAAATTCACTGATCCGGGGGGTCGGGTTGATATCTATTTAGAAACGGTGAATAACCAGGGTCAAGTCAGAGTTCAGGATACGGGTCAAGGAATTACACCGGATTTTCTACCCCACGTTTTTGAGTATTTTCGGCAAGCAGATAGCACTACCACTCGGCAATTTGGGGGTTTGGGATTGGGGTTAGCGATTGTTCGGTATTTAACAGAATTACATGGGGGAATGGTTTGGGCTGAAAGTCCAGGGGACGGACAGGGGGCTACGTTTACGGTGAGATTTCCCTTAATGATGGATGAGGAGGAGACGGATTTTGATGGGGAATTAATCTTAGATGTTATTGATTTAACCGGGATTAAAATTCTGGCTATTGATGATGAAGCAGATATGCGAGAATTAGTCGCATTTTTCTTGGAAGAAGCGGGGGCTTCTGTGCAGTTAGCGACTTCGGCTCAAGAGGCTTTATTGTTATTAAATGAATCCTTACCTGATATGATGATTTGTGATATTGGAATGCCAGACGTGAATGGCTATATGTTGATGAGTGAAATTAGAAGCAAACCTTTAGAAAAAGGGGGGAAAATTCCCGCGATCGCCTTAACCGCTTATGCGGGAGAAACCAATCAGAAAAAAGCTTTGACGGCTGGATTTCAAATGCACTTATCTAAACCCGTTGAACCGGATAAATTGGTTGAAGCGATCGCCAAATTATTAAAACAGACAAAACTCAAATCTAGGGAGTCTAAAGGGATTGTACCCCAGAATAAGATTGATGGGATTTGACAATTGTGAATTGATGTGATAAAGATTTTAGGGATTTAAAATTATAAAAAAAATTAAAGTAATAAAATTTTTATATAATTTCCTATAATAATATAGGAAATCAAACCCGATCTTGAGACTCTACCCCAGAGAAACCTAAACATTGCCTATCTTGTTTCTATCTTGTATCCTTAAGGTAGAAACACTAGATACAAGCAAGGGGATGTAGCGCAGCTTGGTGGTGTAACTGCTTTGATTAAAGGTGTCGTGGTCGAATCGGGATGACAGGATTTGAACCTGCGGCATCCTGCTCCCAAAGCAGGCGCGCTACCAAGCTGCGCTACATCCCGTTAAATCTTTTCCTAGTATAACCTAAATTTGCACGGATGGGATTAAAAATTGCAAAATTGATTAGAAGAAGTGAGGTGTTGGATATTTGTTGTCCGTTGTCGGTTATCGGTTGTCCATTAACAGTCAACACTCAACAGTCAATAGCCAACACCTCGCACCCAAAACCCTCAGCCTAATCTGGATACCAGAACATTCCTTTAATCCCCTCTGGATCGGATATAAAACCCAAATTTCGGTAAAAATCCACAACATGAGGGTCAGCAAATAGAGTAATGTTGCTGATATCATCGCTACGGAGTTTTTTGATGATAAATTTCATCAAGGCTTTACCCAGACCTTTACTTTGGAAATCTGGGTGAACGACCACATCCCAGAGAGTTGCATTAAACGCATGATCGGATGTAGCTCTAGCAAAACCAATCAGCCGTCGCTGGTTGCCCCGAATTTGCCACATGGAAACGACAAGGAAACTATACTGAATGGCTTTTTTTACTTTACGCAGGGGCCGCCGAGACCAACCGACTGCACTGCAAAGTTCTTCCAATTCATATAAATCAATGTCCCGATCGGTGCTAAAAAAAATGCGACCATTATTACTCGATGATGGGCGAGAGTTGAGAAATACTGACTCCTCGCCTCCAACCTCGTATGCCTCATACTCCGCTATCTGGGAGAATGAGGAAGAGGAATCCGAACTGCTAAACAAATTTTTCCAAAAACCCATGCAGGCGTGGTTATGGTAATAGATGATGAATGACTGTACTAGATAGTATATCTCCCGTACCTTCACCTCAATTATGGCTCCTGGCTTAAAACCTTCAACTTTGGAACTCCTAAAACGCTTCAACAGGGCGTTTCCACAGTTTTATGAGCAATTTGTCAGTAGTGAAATTCAACTGCAAAACTTGAAACTCGCTTATCAAGTTTATAAAACGAAACAAGCGGTAATTGAAATTCAGCCCGATGGCAATAAAAGTGCCCTGCATTTTGCCTATCGGAATCAGTCGTTTTTACTGAGTGATATTTTCGGGGTCTTGGCTGCTTATGGCCTAACGATTCACAGTCTAAGTTTATATGGCCAAATTTACCCACCCATGTTGGTATTTATTAAATTGGTGCTATCTCGTGGGGGTAAAGCTCTCAGCGATAAAACCTCAGAAAACGTTTGTCGGGCTGTTCGAGAAGCTTTGGCTGGACATTTCGAGGTGGAAGAAATGTTAGCGGTAGAATTTAACCTGGATGCAGGTTTAGAAGATGTCGCAACGGAGTTTTATGTTGACCCCGTGTTTCACCTCCCAGCGTTATTGATTGAAGCCGACAACCAACCTGGACTCTTTTATAAAGTCATGTATGCCATTTGGCAAGAAGATTTATTAGTTGTGAATGCAAATTTATTAGTTTGGCGGGGACGAACCCGATTAATTTTATATCTCTTAGGGCCGAATGAAAGTCTAATTCCTGAATATCTTGGCCAAAAAATCGCCGAAGGAATGCGACAACGGTTAATGGGAGAACGATTTTAAAGACAATATGGGATCTACAGTCGTAGAATCTTCAGGGGGCGACAAGGGAGCTAAAAAGCTTGCAGAATAAGGGTTATAGCTTATCTGGAGTAATAGCGTTTTGAGCAGATTTTGAGTGAACAGAGTTAGCATCTAAATTTGAGTGCTTACCGTCTACGGGTGCGATATTACCCCCGTTAAAATCATCACCTTTAAAGAATCCTAGTATTTGTTTAAACCCTTAATGAATGAGTGTTACAATGATAAATAATAACTTAATCTTAGCGAGTTAACTTAATCGTTCAACGGTTGTTACAGGGGTCATCCTTACCTCAATAACTGTATTGAGAAAGTAACCCACAAGGAAACAGATTATTGTACATACTCAGGGAAGTAAATCTGAAAGTTGATAGCCCCAGTAAGGGTAAAGGTGATGTGAAGGGTTACTGTCAAACTTGTATCTATCTTGTATCCTTGAAGAGTAACTAACTGGATACAAGCAAGGGCTATTAATACAGTGGTAGCGCAATTGCTTTACACTGAAGGGTTTATAGGTTTGTCGTCAAATCGGGATGACAGGATTTGAACCTGCGACCCCCTCGTCCCGAACGAGGTGCGCTACCAAGCTGCGCTACATCCCGGTGTCTTAACAAGACATGATTAGGTAGTATAACACATAAAATATCAGTTACGATTCCCCAGACAAGTTTAAATCCCTGAAAGAGATTCGTGGTTATAACAAAACAGCGATCATCCTAACAAAGATTACATTTGTATTATGTTTTTAACAAACAGTAAAACGCAGATGAATAGGGTTTAGATACTTATCAGCACTCAAGAGTACAGCTTTACCAGGAGAGCGATTGCCACCAGTAATGTAGTACAGCATAAACAAACTTATCAATTCAACAAAAATGTAACGCTTGATACTTTTTTGATATTTTGACCCTCTATTAGGTTTATTATGGCTCTCCTATACTTAGGGTGATAAGTAGGGCTTGCTGAAAAAGTAACAGAAAAGCAAAAGAATGATTAACTAGCAAATGGAGTCAGAAGGGTAAATAAGTTTTTTTTGAGATCAGGAGTTAACAGATAAATTCTGGTAATCAATAACTCGAAAAAAGTAATTGAACAAAAAAATTGGCCTAAAAATCCGTCTAAGAATCACAGAGAGATTCATAACTAGAAAAGTAATAGCAATTGCCGTTTCGGAAGTATGAGCTAGTTTATTCATAATCCGATTCTCTATTTGTGTTTTTAAATCACAGGATTCGTTAAAATTATCCCAACTAATCCGGTCAAGAAATACATATTCATCCAGACAACTCGCCGACAATTTGGCTCTAAATTCTACTGACGTTCCGGCTTTTCCTCGGACAATTGGACGAATATGGGGTTGGCTTAAACTGACGATTCTGCAAGTTGCATCTGCTATTAATTTTCCTCGGTTTTTCCTCTCACTTCCTTCTTCATAACGAATGGTGTAATTCCTTTAATAGTTCTAACTTAAGAATAACAAAACCTTCTTTTTCTTGGCAACTGAACACCGTAATATTCGGGAGGTTGAGCAAGACTTCCAAATCATTTTTGTCATTATATGGATGCTGCCAAGAAACTTGAGATTGAATTAGAAAGCATCCTGCTGCAACCGGAATTCGACAGCTACCGTAAAGTTTTCAAGGAAGAGGATTCCGGCGACCAGAAAAAATTCCGGTGGGCAGGTTCAGCACTTTGTCGGGAGCAACTATTCCTATGGTCACTGCGAGTCATTGAACGAAACCGCTCACCGTTCCTTGGAACTGAACTCGGTCAAAAGCTGCGGGGATACCTGGAACTAAAAATCTCAAAGGGCAAACACCGGAGCAAGGCTAGGGCTTCTTTAATATCCAAAGTAGCTGAAATGCTATTCGATGCCCTCCTTAAAGAGATTGTTAAATAATCAATAATAAACCAACACCCTCTGGATTCCACCAGGGGGTTTTTAATATCCACACAGAAAAACGTCTAAAATGATTGAATTAGGTTAATATTGGCACAGTACAGGATTAGAAACCGAACAATATAACGGTTCTGATCACATTAGTGATCAGGTCATAAGACTATCGAACCCTGAGCAATGCGGTTCGTTCGCTAATTCTTGAACTCTCTTGTTTTGCCTTTTCTACTATTTCGGAATCTAATTTTTTATGTTATTCTAGTTAAAATTAGGCGAATAATCGAGAGCCACTGTGAGTATTCTAGGGATTAATAAATTTAACAATAAGTGGCTTGATCTATCGGCGATCTTTGCTGTCGTCGTAGCCACAATTCTTGCGTTGTCTTTAGTTTTAGGAATTTATTATTTAGGTTGGCTACAACCGTTAGAATTAGTTGCCTATGACCAAATGGTACGATTACGCCCGACTTTAATGGCTGACCCCCGATTAGTGGTCATTGGCATTACTGAAGAAGATATTCAAGCCTTTAACCGTTGGCCCCTTTCCGATGAAGTCATTGCTCGATTATTAGAAAAATTATTACAATATCAACCGAAAGTTATTGGTTTAGATTTGTATCGTGATATTCGCTATGAACCCGGACATGAGCAACTTCGCCAACAATTTAAAACCTCTGATAATATTATAGCCATTAATAGTTTAGGTTATAGTGAAGCAAAGGGAACCCCTGCACCCCCAAATATTCCTCCTGAACAAGTTGGTTTTAATGATTTATTACTTGATCCCGATAATGTAATTCGTCGGAATTTAATGTTTGCCAATACCTCCGATACAACGCTTTATTCTTTTTCCTTAAGATTAGCTCTGCACTATTTATTAGCTCAAAACATTACACCCGCTAACAACCCCCAGAATCCGAATGTCATTCAATGGGGAAAAGCGGAATTTTTTCCTTTATCTCATGATTCCGGTGGCTATCAAACCATTGATGATCAAGGATATCAAATTCTCTTAAATTATCGTTCTGCCAATGATGGCGCAAAACTAATTAGTCTCACTAAATTTTTATACGGAACACTGCCCAAAAATGCGATTAAAGATAAAATTGTGTTAATTGGGACAGTGGCTCCCAGTGGTAAAGATTTATTTGTTACCCCCTTTAGTCCGGCGGAAGAAAAAGCCCTCAAAATGCCGGGAGTTCTCGTCCATGCTCAAATGGTCAGCCAAATTTTAGATGCGGTTTTAGGGGAGCGACCCTTATTTATTTTTTGGTCATCTTGGGGGGAATTGTTGTGGATTTGTAGTTGGGGATTAATTGGGGCAACTTTATCTTGGTCAAGTCGTAATGCCTGGATTATTACATTAGGAAATCCCGGTTTAATCACTGTTTTATGTGGGTTAAGTTTTTTCTTGTTCCTTCATCAGCGTTGGGTTCCAACTACCACTCCCGCTTTAGCGTTTCTTTTTACCAGTGCAACCGTTATCGGTTATCGAGCCTTTCAAGCCCAACGTCAACAACAAATTGTGATGAGATTATTAGGACAAAATACCTCGCCGGAAGTGGCTAATGCGTTATGGAATAGTCGGGATCGTTTATTAGCCGATGGCAAGTTACCTGGTGAAAAATTAATTGCGACTATTCTGTTTAGTGATATTAAAAATTTTAGTACGGTTTCTGAACAAATGCCCCCCGAAACCTTAATGGAATGGTTAAACGAATATTTATCGGTTTTAACCCAATGTGTACAAGCACATCATGGGATTATTAATAAGTTTACTGGGGATGGAATTATGGCAGCCTTTGGGGTTCCCGTAGCTCGGAGAAGCGAAGCTGCGATTGCTCAGGATGCTTATGAAGCAGTCGCCTGTGCATTAGAAATTGAAGACCGTTTAAAAGAGTTAAATCAAGATTGGAAAAGCCGAAATTTCCCGGAAATTGCCATGCGGATTGGGATTTTTACAGGCCCGATTGTGGCTGGAAGTTTGGGAGGAAAAGAACGCTTAGAATATGGTTTATTAGGAGATAGTGTTAATATTGCTTCTCGTTTAGAAAGTTGCCAAAAAGATCGACAATCCAGTCTTTGTCGGATTTTAATTGCGTCCCAAACCTTACAATATATTGACGAGAGTTTTGAAGTGGAATCCTGGGGGCTAATGCCCCTTAAAGGAAAACAAGAAATGGTGGATATTTATCGAGTGATTGGCTACAAAAAAGCATCTCAATATCCTCCAAAAAATTAAACCTTTAAAGAACTGGTAATGGGAAGTTCAACGGTAAAACAAGTCCCTTCCCCTACCACCGACGAACAATAAATTTTACCTTGATGTTTTTCTTCAATAATTTGACGAGAAATCGATAACCCTAAACCTGTTCCTTGACCGACGGGTTTTGTCGTAAATAAATGATCAAAAATTTGGTGCATTACATCAGGACTCATACCATTGCCATTATCTTCAACCATAATCATGACTTTTTGTTGTTGGGGTCTGGCTTCAGTTTTGATTAAAATTTCTGGGTATTTTTGAAGAGAAATGGGAGATTGCTGTTCCGAACTCAGTTCATTTAATACATCAATGGCATTAGAAATTAAATTCATAAACACTTGATTCAATTGTCCAGGATAACAAAGAATTTGAGGCAAATTTCCATATTCTTTAATGACTTTAATTTCTTGATGATTTTCATTAGTTTTCAAACGATGCCGCAGAATCATAAGTGTGCTATCAATACCATCATGAATATCAAAAGCAACTTTACATTGGTGATCTGAACGAGAAAATGTTCTCAAGCTTTTACTAATTTCAATTAGGCGATTTGTTCCTTCTTTCATTGAAGCAATTAATCGGGGACAATCTTCAATCAGATAGTTTAATTCAATATCTTCTTTATGCTGTTCTATTTCAGAATAGGAGGAAAAATCATAGTGTTCATAAATTTTAAGATGAGTCATTAAATCATTAATATACATTTCACAATGAACAAGATTACTACTAATAAAACTGACCGGATTATTAATCTCATGGGCAACCCCTGCCACTAAAGCTCCTAAAGCAGACATTTTTTCACTTTGTACCAGTTGAATTTGTGTTTTTTGTAAATCTTCTAAGGCATTTTTTAATCCTTGCTCTGCTTTTTCTTTTTCTTCAATAATTAGGGATAATTCTGTTTTTTCTGCTTCACTTTTAATTAATTTATCCTGTAATTCTTTTAAGTCATAAATGTTAGCAAAGGTTTCTGTAGTTTCATAAGCACGAACAATGCCATAACCTAAAATTAAAAACCCTACACCCGAACACAGATGAGCATACCACCACATCGCATTCCAAGGTAAACTGAAGAGAAAAGCTAAAGATGCTTGAATAAAGAAACTGAGGGCAAAAAAGTGGGATAAGAGTAAGGGGGAACGAATGGGAATTAAAGGCAACATTCGGATGAAAACAAACAGAAGTATTGCTAAAGAAATTCGTTCTAAAAGTTTAATATAAATAACCGGAATAGACAGAGGAGAAAAAACGATACTTAATAAAATAATATTGAGAGCAACGATCACCATGAGATGAGGTTGCCATTGGGACGCTTTAAAACGAAGTGCTACCGGGTCAGGAGGAGCATGAATTTGAGTCATTCCCCAGAGTAAATAACCCGCTAAAATAATTCGAGATGTCGGGCCAAAAATCAGAAATATAATCGGGTTGACGGTAGAAGTTCGGGTGAGCATACCATGCCACAAATAAATTATTGCAAATCCTAAAAATGCAAATGACCAATATTTCAGGGTGGCTACTCCTTGTTTTTGATAGCACCGATAAGCCACAATTCCAACTAAAGTTGATATTAAACAAGCAATCGTAATTGCAACTTCATGAAAAGGAAATAAAATATATTTGACAGTCGGGTTAGCAATCACTGATAATCCTAAAATACCGAGGGAAGGCAAGAATAATAAACCCGCCCAAACCATTATTTTGTAAAAAGATATAAAACTCGATAAATAACTCATGAGTTTAGTCAGATTGAAGCATTCTTTACTATTTATTTATATTGTAGTCCTGAATAGACTCAGTAAATGTAAAATAGTATTGCGAGTTTTTGATTTTTTTTTAATAGAGAAATTGTGCCTTTTTATGGCTGAGATTGATGCTTGTTAATCAGATCGATTCACGATTGACAGGACTCATTAATAACTGCCTAGTTACTATTGCCTATTACACGAGTAATCCCGCAATACAAGCGGTCATAAAACAGGCAATGGAACCTGCTATCATGGCTCTCAATCCTAATCGAGCAACATCCGCTTGTCGTTCAGGAGCGATCGCAGAAATTCCTCCAATTTGTATCGCAATAGAACCAATATTAGAAAACCCACATAAGGCATAGGTTGAGATAATAATTGCTCGTTCAGAAATCGTGGGAACGGCATTAGCAGAAATTTTTCCTTGAGCAACTTTTACTCCATTTTCAATCAAAACTTTTAAATCTAAATAAGCAATAAACTCATTTAAAATTGTCTTTTTTCCTAATAAAATTCCAACTTGCAAACAATCTGACAAAGGAACTCCCATTAACCATGCAACAGGAGCAAATAAATAAGACAATATCCCTTCTAAGGATAAATTAGGTAAACTGAAAAAACTTCCAAACCCTTGTAAAATCCCATTAATTAATGCTAATAATCCTAGAAATGCAATTAACATCGCTGCCACATTTAAGGCTAACCTCATACCATCGCTGGCTCCCGTTGCTGCCGCATCAATTCCATTAGCAGAGGTAGGTTTAACCTCAATTTTAACGGTTCCTTTGGTCAGAGAAGTTTCTGTTTCAGGATAAAATAGTTTAGAAATTGCTAAAGCTGCGGGAGCCGACATTACAGATGCCGCTAAAATATGTTGGGCGGGAATTCCAAAGGAAATATACGCCGCCATAACTCCCCCTGCAATCGTGGCAAATCCCCCCGTCATTACCGCATGAAGTTCAGAGTTTGTTAAGGTCAAAATATAGGGTTTAATTAATAACGGAGCCTCCGTTTGTCCGATGAAAATATTAGCTGAACAAGATAAAGTTTCTGACCCTGATGTTTTCAAAGTTCCCATCATCACCCAAGCAACAGTTTCTACAACTTTTTGTAAAATTCCATAGTGATAGAGAATTGAAATAAAAGACGAAAAGAAAATAATTGTTGGCAAAACTTTGAAAGCAATAAAATGATCTTGAAAGGTTTCCCCAAACACAAATTTAGCTCCTTGATCAGAAAAATTAAGAAATTGAGTTACACAATTACCCAAAAATTCAAACACGACAAAACCAGGGGTGGTTTTGAGGATGAGAACGGCAAAAATTAACTGTAAAGCAATTCCCCAGAATACCGGACGCCAGCGAATGGCTTTTCGATTGACAGAGAAGAGGTAGGAAATTCCGATAAAAACAAATAATCCTAAAAGTGAAATCCCACGTTCCATAATTCGCTCATTTTTGTAGATTTTTAATGTACAATCAGAGTATTGTGCATTTTTCAGTCAGAATCCAAAATTAACCCTTTGTAAATTACTGTGAACTGAAGCACCCGTAAGGGAACAGCAACTGAACTCTTACTCCTAATTACGACTACTGTAACTGTTTATGTCTTTACCTATTGTTGCTATTATTGGTCGTCCTAATGTCGGGAAATCTACCCTAGTCAACCGTTTAGCAGGAAGTCCCGATGCGATTGTCCATGATGAACCCGGAATTACCCGCGATCGCACCTATCGACGTGCTTTTTGGCAAGATCGAGAATTTATAGTGGTCGATACAGGGGGATTAGTCTTTGATGATGATACGGAATTTTTGCCCCTGATTCGAGAACAAGCTCTGACGGCTTTAACTGAAGCCAGCGCCGCGATTTTTGTCGTTGATGGTCAGATGGGGGTAACGGGAGGCGATGAAGCGATCGCAACTTGGTTGCGCGAACAATCTGTACCCACTTTATTAGCCGTAAATAAATGTGAATCTCCTACAACTGGAGTTATTCAAGCTGCACAATTTTGGGAATTAGGATTAGGAGAACCTTATCCAATTTCAGGGATTCATGGATCAGGAACCGGAGAATTATTGGATGAGTTAATTCAATATTTACCTGCTATTGATGAAATTGAAGAAGAAAAAGAAATCAAAGTCGCCATTATTGGTCGTCCTAATGTGGGAAAATCGAGCTTATTAAATGCGTTTTTAGGGGAAAATCGCGCCATTGTTAGCCCGATTTCGGGTACAACACGAGATGCAATTGATACCGTTATTCAACGCAATGATAAAACCTATCGATTAATTGATACCGCCGGAATTCGGCGTAAGAAAAATGTCGAATATGGAGCAGAATTTTTTGGAATTAATCGAGCCTTTAAAGCGATTAATCGCGCCGATGTGGTGTTATTAGTGATTGATGCCATTGATCAAGTTACAGATCAAGATCAAAAATTAGCAGATCGGATTATAGAAGAAGGTCGTTCTTGTGTCATTGTTGTTAATAAATGGGATGCGGTTGAGAAGGATACCTATACCATTTTAGACTATGAAAAAGAGGTACGGGCTAAACTGTATTTTATGGATTGGGCCGAATTAATTTTTATTAGTGCCAAAACCGGTCAACGGGTTGAAAAAATTCTCAATTTAGTCGATACGGCTGCTGAAGGTCATGAACGACGAGTCTCAACGGCGGTTATTAATGAAGTCCTTGAAGAAGCGGTAAGTTGGCATTCTCCCCCCGTTACTCGTCAAGGGAAACAAGGGAAAATCTATTATGGAACCCAAGTGAGTAGTAAACCCCCAACTTTGGTTTTATTTGTCAATGATCCTAAACGATTTAATGACAATTACCGTCGTTATATTGACAGCCAATTCCGCAAACAATTAGGCTTTAAAGGCACACCCATTCGATTAATTTGGCGTGGCAAATCTGCCAGAGAAGTTGAACGCAATACCGCTAACCGAGCTACCCGCGTTAAATAATTAAGAGTAGGCGGAGTAGGGGGAGTGAGGGATGGGATGGAATTTGAACCCACTGTCCAATACGGTATCATCAAAAATCAAAGAAGCATAGCGAACTCATAATTTGCGTTCACTGTGAGAGATTTCAGGATATAACTTAAGTGCGCCCTACTGGAATCGAACCAGTCTGAAGGCGAATTATGAGTTCGCTGCCTCCCCAATCGGCCAAGGGCGCTTCCAATATATAGAATACCATACCCACAGGTAAGATTGTTAATCCGGCTTAAATTTTGAGTCGGCTGTGTAGGTGATAGCATATCCTCAAGGCATTAGCCGTTAAAATAGCGAGTTAAATCATATCTAAAATCTTGAGATGGGACTAAATTCAACTGTTGTTCTGACTGTCGTTTTACTGACCATGATGTTTGGGGCTGGCTTCACCAGTGCGGTTTGGGGTTATGGTTTGGGTCGTTCTGCGTTAAAAGAAATTACACAACCGGATGTACGCCCCAACAACTTAGCCAAAAATAAAAATGGCACCCGCCACGACGGCGTGATCTTACTGCAAGAAAAGGATATCTTGGCAACGGTCAAGAAACGCATGGAAGGGAAAGATACAGAAGTAGCGAGTGCCTCTGGCAAAAATGCCAAGAAGCCAACTTCTGCTCAAGCCCAGAAGCCGAAAACTGAAAACGCCTCCTCAGCATCAGCTAATAATAAATCGGTGTTTCCCATTGTTAGCCGTGATGGAGGGGTTAGTTTAGAAGTGATGGAGGCGGCTCGTCAGGGCAATTCTTTAGTTTTAAGTGTTAATTTAAAAAATGAAAGTCAACAGTCGGTGCGCTTTCTCTATAGTTTTTTAAATGTTACCGATGATAAAGGTCGGGCTTTGAGTGCGAGTGTTGAAGAATTACCGGGTCAATTACCTCCCAATAGCAAAGTCTATTCAGGAACCGTTACAATTCCGACAGCATTAGTCGAAAATTCTAAAGAATTGACCATGAGTTTAACCGATTATCCCGACCAAAAAATGCAGTTACAAATGTCAGGAATTCCAGTGGCTCAATAGACTTCTGGATTTTCTGAAAAGGTGATTCATGACTCTGACAACTCAAGATGTACTGGGGCGATTGTTCTCAGTGCTATTTTTAATTACAATTAATGCCTTTTTTGTAACCGCCGAATTCTCGATGGTTTCGGTAAGGCGATCGCGAATTAATCAACTGGTAGATGAAGGAGATGCTCCAGCAAAAACAGTTCAACAATTGCAACGCCGAATCGATTTATTTCTTTCGACGACTCAGTTAGGAATTACTCTTTCGAGTTTGGCTTTAGGGTGGATAGGAGAAGCAACAGTCGCAATGACGTTAAAGGATATCCTCACGCCTTTACCTCTACCTGCTGCTTTTCACGATGCGATCGCTCATTCTTTAGTGTTGCCGATTTTTGCCTTTTTCTTAATTGCTTATTTACAAATTGTTTTAGGAGAATTATATCCTAAGTCTTTAGCATTAGTTTATCCTGAACAGTTATCTCGGTTTTTAGCTCCTCCGAGTTTAGCGATCGCTCGTTTTTTTAAACCCTTTGTTTGGAGTTTAAATCAATCTACCCGGTGGTTATTACAACTCTGTGGAATTCAGTTTAGCGGACAACCCTATACACGAGTTACGCCGGAAGAATTGCAATTAATTATTACCACATCCAGTGAATCCATTGGGTTAGAAGCAGAAGAGCGACAATTATTAAATAATGTCTTTGAGTTTGGGGATGTGGTCGCAGAAGAAATTATGGTTCCTCGTACCAGTATTGTTGCTATTCCCAGTCATGCCACATTTCAACTCTTGTTAAATGAAATGACGATTTCTAATCATTCCCGTTATCCGATTATGGGGGAATCTTTAGATGATATTTTGGGAACCATTGATTTTCGAGATTTAGCTAAACCCTTAGCGGATGGGGTGTTATCTCAAAATAGTTTAATTACGCCTTGGGTACGCCCAGCGCGATTTATTTCTGAACAAATACCGTTAAATGAGTTATTATCTTTAATGCAGCGATCGCAATTACAATTAGTAATTGTCGTAGATGAATTTGGCGGGACGGCAGGATTAGTCACGATTCAAGATTTAATTGCTGAAATTATTGGCGATCGCTCTGACCCCACAGAAGCAGAAGATATTAGCGTTCAATTTGTTGATGAACAAACCTTTTTAGTTCAAGCTCAATTAGACTTAGAAGAACTGAATGAACGTTTAGATTTAAACTTACCCTTAACAGAAGAATATCAAACTTTAGGAGGATTTTTAATTTATCAACTCCAAAAAATTCCCACCGTCGGTGAAACATTCCGTTATCATGATTTAGAATTTACCGTTCTTTCAACTGATGGCCCTCGTTTAGATCAAATCGAAATTCGGATTCTCGAACCTGAAACTTTGGATACAATACCAGAAACGATGAGTTTCCCAGAAGTTGAAGAATCTCCCGATCTTGATAATCCTGAAATTTCCGAAAGTTCCGAAGAAGAATCCCGATGATTAAGGATAAAAACGCTCTCAATTTATTTTGAGTTACAAGTTCCTATCCATCGAAAATTCTGCTCGGAAAACTTTCTCAATCTGCCTCTACGGTTTATCAATTTTTCCTTTAAAAATATCCTCTAATTTTTGTCCCTTGGGTAACTCGATAAACACTCGTTCTCCCGGTTGTAACCCTTTTAACACTTGAATTTGATTCCCCATTTGAGAACCAATGGTAACGGGGTGAAATTCTGGTTTATTATTTTCATCAGGAAGTAATACCCCCGACTGACCTTTATTGGTGACAATGGCAACGGTGGGAACGACTAAGGCTTGTTTGAGTTTCTCCCCAATAAACCGTAAATCCACATTCATTCCCGACTGAAGTTGATCTTTTCCGGTTTCGATCAGAATTCGAGCTTGAAATAAGGTAACATCCCGTTCTTTGACGGCTTCGGGTGCAATAATATTAACTCGACCTTTAAACACTTGATCGGGATAAGAATCGGCAATAATTTCAACGGGTTGATTCGGTTTAATTTGAGCAATATCTGCCTCTGGAATTTTTGCTAACACTTCTAAATCTTTCGCTAAGGCGACAATTGAAGTAGAGGTAGCCGAACTGGCATCAGAAGCTGAAGTCGCCGGAGTCACAAATGCCCCTTCAACGGCATAACGTTGGGTAATAATTCCGGCAAAGGGAGCGCGAACTTTGGTATCTTCTAGTTGAACTTGATAAAATTTAACTTGACCTTTGGCTTCATCCACTTCAGCCTTTGCAGTGGCAATTTCTTCAGAACGAGTCCCATTTAATAACTCGTTTAATTTACTTTCAGCTTCCGCCACTTCAGCTTCCGAGCGCTCAATTTCTTCAGAACGAGCCCCCTTTTCTAATTGATTTAAGGCTTGACGTTCTTGTTCAACATTCGCTTGTCGTTGTTGAATTTGCGATCGCTGACTTTCTTGTAATTGTTCTAAGCGTTTTTCGGCTTCATTTTGTCCGGCTTGTAACCGTCGTTCATCCCGCAAATATTCATCTAATTGATCCTGAGAAATTGCCCCTTCTCCTTTTAAATCTTGATAGCGTCGTACCCGTTCTGATGCTAATTTTAATTCAGCTTGGTTAGCATCAATTCGGGCTTTTGCTTGTGCAATTTCATCATTTAAACTGCCAGATTGAGCGTCTTTTAATCGAGCTTGAGCTTCCCTTAAACGAGCTTGACCTTGAGCAATTTCTTCGGGACGACTTCCGGCTCGTAGTTGAGCTAAATTGGCTTTCACTTGATTTAAGCGAGCCTGGGCTTGGTCTATTTCTTCCGGTCGGCTTCCCGTTTGCAGTTTGTCTAAATTAGCTTGAGCGCGGTCTAAACGGGCTTCAGCTTGCTGGAGTTGGGCTTCAATTTCGCCACTTTCCATCCGAGCGACCACTTCTCCGGCTTGGACGCGATCGCCTTGTTCGACATATAATTGTGCTAACCGCCCTTGGGTTTTGGGGCTGAGGTTGACTCGGCGGACAGGTTGGACTACACCACTAGCAGTGATTTTAACGGTTAAATCCTTCGCTTCCACAGGAACCGTAAGGGCTGTGATAATATCTGGATTCACTTGGGTACGACTCTTTACCAAATGCAACAAGGCTGGAATGCTCAACAGTCCAGTCGCCAGCACTGCAATCATCCAGGGTTTCCATCGCCGTTGGGGAACTTCCGAAAACTGAACGGGATGTTTAACCTCACCATTACGTTGTGCAGTTTCCTCTTTTGGGCCAGTTAACATGACAGATGCGGGTGCGAGTTGATTCGCAACAGAATCAGCCGTTAAGTCTCGGACAGGATTCTGTCGCTATATCAATTCTAACGATTCCCGTTAATATTTCTTGATGTTTCTTAACTTTGATGGGAAGACGAGGGGACAAGAAGACAAGGGGGGACACCTAGGAGGTTTAAATTTGGGCAGGAAAACCCTGCCCTTACGGGGTTTATTGGGCCGAGAAACGGGGTTTAATCAGATCAATTAATTAATGACCGCCAACCCCAACAACAGCCCGTTTATACGCTTCATCTAACACTTCTGAAAGCGTTGGATGGGTATGAACAGAAAAGACTAAATCGTGAACAGATTGACGTTGATACATGGCATTTGCGGCTTCTTGAATTAAATCAGAAGCATGAAGACCAAAGATATGAACCCCTAACAATTCACCCGTATCTTTACGGTAAATCACTTTAGCTATTCCTTCGGTTTCTCCTTCCGCAATGGCTTTAGAATTCCCCTTAAAATAGGTTCTGACCGTAGCAATTTCAAACCCTTCTTTTTCTCCCAATTCTTTGGCGGCGGGTTCGGTTAAACCGACATAACTAATTTCTGGATGGGTAAACGCTGCGGCGGGAATACTGCGATAATCCACTTGACGAGAGCGCCCACAAATCGTTTCTACAACAGCAATTCCTTGGGCGGATGCGGCATGGGCTAACATCATTTTACCCGTAGCATCTCCAATTGCCCATAAATGGGGAACAGGTTCGCCACCGGATAACACTTCTAAGTGATCATTGGTCGGAATAAAACCGCCTCGAATGGGTTCGACATTAACCGATTCTAACCCTAAGTTTTTACTAACAGGAATGCGTCCAGTTGCAACTAAACAAGCATCCACTTCTAAGACTTCTTCAACCTCTTTGGTTTTGGTATCTGCTAACTCAATAATAACCGGAGAACCGGGGGTAACTTTTAAGGCTAATTTCCCGACTTTGGTTTCAATATCACGAGGCGTAATTAAAACTCGTTGGGCTAATTTAGCAATATCTGGATCAAAGGTTGGCATTAATTGATCCAACGCTTCAATCATGGTAACTTCACAACCTAAAGCGGTATAAACATCGGAAAATTCTAATCCAATATAACCGCTTCCAATAATAGCAATCCATTGAGGGAGGGATTCTAATTTAATGGCTTCATCACTGGTAAAAACCGTTTTGTGATCAATCGTAATTCCAGGGGGAACAAAGGGCACAGAACCTGGTGCTAAAATAATATCTTTAGCCGTAATTGTTTTTTCGCCATTAGCCGTTTCAACGGTAACTTTATTCGGCCCTGCAACTTTTCCCCAACCTTGAATGACATCAATGCCTAAGCGTTTTAAACTATTGGTCATGTCACCGCGAATTTTAGTGACAATATTGTTAGCATGGCTGGCAATTTGTTGACGATCAAAACTGACTTGTCCTAACTGAATCCCTAAGTTTTTTAAGTGATGGGTGTCGTGTAATTCTCTAACTCGTCCTGATGCGGCTAATAACGCTTTGGAGGGAATACAGCCCCGGTTTACACAGGTTCCTCCCATTTCAGCTACTTCAACAATCGCGGTTTTTAAGCCACAACCGACGGCATGGATAGCAGCCCCATGTCCACCAACTCCGGCACCAATAATCACTAAATCGTAATCCATATTCTGTTACTACTCTGTTGGGATTAAAAAATATTACCGTTTTCCTTGTCCCTTGCCAACTGAATCCCGTTTACAACGGCTAGATCTGTTCCGGCTGACTGATCATTTTTGCGGTAAGCTAGATTCGATTACTGTGTTTGTAGGGATCTATCATAACATGAAAACCAAACTAGCCACGATGGCATTGAGTTTAATTTTATCGGTAATTTTACCGTTACCGAGTTTAGCTGGAACGGTTTTAGAAGATATTAAAAGGACAGGAGTTTTAAAAGCAGGAATTCGGCAAGATGCACCCCCATTAGGATTTGTTTCTGCGGATGGAAAATGGGAAGGATATTGTATTGAATTAATGGAATTATTAGGGAAACGATTACAAGATCAGTTACAACTCAATCAACCAATTGAGGTACAATTCATCCCCTCAAACTTGGAAAATCGAGAACAATTGGTAAAAGAGGGAAAAGTGCATTTAGAATGTGGCCCTAATACAATTATGCGAAATCTTCCTCCTGGAATTGTCTATTCTGATCGCTTTTTAGCAACGGGAGTTCATTTATTAGTTCGACCGGATAACCAAGCTTATATTCAACCATCAGGAGCTTTAGAAAATATTTCAATTGGAGTTTTACCAGGTTCCTTAACCCAACAGTTTATTAGCAGTCGTTATTCTTTGGCAAAAGTTGTAGAATATCCAGGGGTTGACGGTCGAAAAAATGCTGTGGAAGATGTGGTTCAAGGTCGTCTGAATGCCTTTGCTAGTGATGGATTATTATTAATTGGGGAAGTATTAAGAAATCCAGCCATTTCCACTCAAGATTATGCTTTAGTTCCCCAGGAACCTCTGACTTGTGAATTTTATGGCATGATTCTTCCTGAAGGAGATATATCTTGGATCAATACAGTCAATTCTTTGATATTAATCAAAGAAACCGTTAATATCTTAACAGGACTGTATGGCAAGAATTCTGAGTATGTGAAAACTTTAGAAGCGGCTCATAATAAATGCCTATTATAGTTGAGTAAAATTGCAGCTAGAGATAACCTAAAGGTCTAAGGTTTAAAGGGGTATCCTTTAGTATCAGTAGGGATACCCTGATTCTGGTCAAAACAGTTGTTTTTTCCTCTAAAAAATGTCACACTATTAATACTTTAAGTGATCGCGCCCGATTTGAGGCAATAGTATGAGCGATATCAACGGCCCCAAACCAGTTCCCAGTCATACATCCTCTTCATCTATTTTATTTCTCAATCGCTGTGTTGAGCAGATCTTTACGGACATTTTAGATCCGAATACACCCCTGTTTAAACCCAATGTTGTGATTTTGGGAGAATCTTATCCTGAATTCAAAGCAATTCTTCAAGAAGCCCGACAAAATAACTATCAGCAAATATTACCCACCTTAATCGCTGGATTACAATTTATTTTAGGCCGAGAAGCTTATGAGAATAAAGATTTAGAATCCACTCTTTATCATTATCGTCGTAGTTTAGAATATTGGCCATTGGCTTTAGCTCAAGGCGATTTAGAAATGCTATCTCGTCCTGACCTTGACACGATTCTTCCCAATCAATTTCTTGAACAAATGGGTGGAGTTTTATTTCATGTCGGGTTATGTTTTATCTCTTTAGCTCAGTCTAATGATAGAGCAGAAAAAAATATAAATTGGCAAGAAGCAAAAATTTATTTTGAGCAAAGTATAACCGTTTTTGAAAAAGCTAATCGCCCTGATTTAGTCTCTAAATTCATTGGAGAATTAGGTGAAGTTTTACGATACTTAGAAGACTGGGAAACGTTACAACAAGTTGCCCAAAAAGCGATTAATTTACATATATCTTATGGTTCAGAAGCCCAATTAGCACAAGATTATGGCTTTTTAGCCGAAGCTGCTTTGCATGAATCCAAGTGGGCACACGCCAATCAACTAGCTGAGTTAGCATTAGCGATTCAAGGTCAATCAATCTATGATGATCCAATGAGTAGCAGCACAGCATCTCATAATCCTTATCTTTATTTACTAGCAGAATCCACACAGGAATTTCAACAATGGCAAACAACAGTTAACCAATTAGAAGAAGCTTTACGGAAAAGCAATGTTGAGGATGATCCTAAAGGTTACTTAAAAATTTTAACAGCCTTACATAAGCTGTATTTGGATCAAGATTTATATACTCAAGCTTCCCGTTTAAAAGAAGAAAAAATCAGAATTGAATATCAATATGGATTACGAGCTTTTATTGGGGTACGGACATTGCAAGCTCAATCTCACCCGAATCATAAACAACAGTCTATTGCTTTAGAAATAGAAAATTCTAATCGTTTAAAGGACGTTCATACTTTATTAGAACGGATTCAAAACCCCGACAATAAACTGATTGTTCTTCAGGGAGAATCTGGCGTTGGAAAAAGTTCATTACTCAATGCAGGAATTGTCCCGATATTGTTAGAACAACGGTCTCAAAATCCTAGTATTGCTCGACCTATTTTACTGCGAATTTATACGGATTGGTTACGAGAACCAAACCCCAAAACCTGGAACTTGAATCCGGTTTTAAATTTACTTAAGCAAAATGATCAAAATCAGATTCCAACGGTATTAATTTTTGATCAGTTTGAAGAGTTTTTTGTGGTTTGTCAGCAGTTAGAACAACGATTACCTTTTTATGAATTTTTAAAAGAAAGTTTGATGCTGACTTCAATTACGGTGTTACTTTGTTTAAGAACTGATGCTTTACATTATTTACTAGAATGTGCTCATCGTACTAACCTAGAGGATATTATTCACTCTGAGATTCTCTCGAAAAAGGTGATTTATAGTTTAGAAAACTTTACATTAAGTCAAGCACAAACGTTTATTCAAAATCAAATTGAACGCGCTCAATTTAAAATAGAACCTGATTTAATGTCTCAATTGCTTCGGGATTTAACCGTTGATATTGATCGTATTCGACCCATTGAACTTCAATTAATTGGGACTCAATTACAAGTTCATGATATTCAAACTTTAAATCAATATGAACAGCTTGGAGAACATCCTAAGCAAAAATTATTAGAACATTTTTTAGATGAAGTTATTCGAGATTGTAGTGCTAAAAATGAACGAACAGCGATTAAAATCTTGTATGGTTTAACCAACAAGCAAGAACACCGCCTGCTAAAAACTAGCAAAGAAATTGCGGAAGAATTAGATACAGAATTTAGTAAAATAGAACCTTTATTAGAAATTTTAGTTGAAGAAGGATTGATTTTACATATTCCTGATATTCCTGATGATCGATATCAACTGACCCATGATTATTTAGTGGCGTTAGTTCGTTACCAAAAAGGAGAACGATTAATTGCTGGGTTAGAATTAGAACGAGATAAAGCTCAACGCAAAATTATTGAAGAGAAACCCAATAGTTTTGTCAATCGTGCGATCGCCTCTGTCTTACGTTGGATTAATGCTGATTAATATTATGGAAAATATCTCTCCAACCGAACAAGAAAAAATGCTATCAGGGGCATTATATTTCGCTAATGATGCTGAGTTAATCAGTACCCGCAAACGAGCTTCTAAACTGACTCGTTTATACAATAACACAACAGAAGAACAGTTAGAAAAACGTCAAGAAATTCTATTAGAATTATTCGCTAAAATTGGAGATAACGTACAAATTACTCCCCCTTTTTATTGCGATTATGGGTGTTATATTAAACTTGGAAGTAATGTTTACATGAACTATAATTGTATCATTTTAGATTGCAATTTTGTTGAAATTGGCGATAATGTTTTATTAGCACCTAATGTTCAAATTTATACTGCTTATCATCCGATTGAGCCTGAATTACGTCTAACAGGAAAAGAACTAGCTGCACCGATTAAAATTGGTCATAATGTTTGGATTGGAGGAGGCACTATTATTTGTCCAGGGATAGAAATTGGCGACAATACAACCATTGGAGCGGGGAGTGTTGTTGTTAATAATATTCCTGAACGAGTTGTTGCGGCGGGGAATCCTTGTCGCGTGATTCGGACATTATAAAAAGCACCATAAAATATAGAGACGCGCTGTAGCACGTCCCTATAGTTCTGTTCAATTTAATTTTAATTGGTGAACCCTTCTAAATTGAAGACTTCTTCCTCAGAATTATTCCCTAAATCTTTCGTTTCTTCCTGAGTCAAATTAGAATTTTCTTCAGGAGAAATTACCTTTTCTTCCGTTAAATTAGCGGGGGTTTCTTGACGCAATGAAGTTCCATTTAAAGCTGTCCAAGTCGCTTCATTAACGTGATTACTCGTTTCTAACCCCTGGGCTGTTTGGAATTCATGCAACGCCGTTAAGGTGCGAGAGCCCAAAATCCCATCAATGGGGCCAGGATTATAGCCTTTAGCTTCTAAACGTTCTTGTAAGATGCGAACATCGCTTCCGCGTGAACCTCTGGCTAAAAGGCTTTCCTGTTGAACCGGACTCGCAATTTCAGGCTCTGCCGATAACGCCTGCCAGGTATTTCGGTCTACAACCCCCGTCACCTCTAATCCTTTAGCAGCCTGAAATGCTCGAACCGAAGCCGTTGTCCGAGGGCCAAAAACACTGTCAATTTTCCCCGGACTAAACCCATGAGCTTTTAAATGTTGTTGTAACCCCGTCACCTGGGAACCTTCTGTTCCCTGGGATAACACCCGTTCCCGTCGGCGCGACGGTTGAGGTTCAACTTGATAAAATGGTTCAGAAAAAAGTTCTCGTCTTGCACCTTCTTTATCAGTAACACTAGACGTGAACCCGGAATTGCTGCCCTCCTGCCATGATTCTGTTAATCCTAAACTGGAATTCGACGTTGCGAACGCCACGGGAGCAAAAGCCGGAAGAACCAAAGAAAACAGGCCAGCAATAATAGCAGTTCTGATACCCATGACCCTTACCTTATTTCTATAAAGTTTGATTGTACTCAAATTCTAGTTTCTTGATTGGATTCTATCATCAGGAGGCGGATAGAATAAAGGGGACAAGGGGATGAGGGGACAAGGGGATGAGGGGATGAGGGGATGAGGGGATGAGGGGATGAGGGGACAAGGGGATGAGGGGATGAGGGGATGAGGGGATGAGGGGACAAGGGGATGAGGGGACAAGGGGACAAGGGGACAAGGGGACAAGGGGACAAGGGGACAAGGGGACAAGGGGACAAGGGGACAAGGGGACAAGGGGACAAGGGGACAAGGGGATGAGGGAGGGGGAATGAGGGGATGAGGGAGAGGGGGAGAGAAGAGAGGGGGAGAGAAGAGAGGGGGAGAGAAGAGAGGGGGATGAGGGGGAGCTTGCTTTGTTGTTAATGGCTACGGGTTAAGTGTTAATGGTCAATCATAAAAAATTAACCCTCCTAATCATTCAGTCCAGAAGGGTTAATGCTTTAGAAAGATTGAAGGTTATCAAGATTAGACAGTTGCTAACTCAGGAGTTGGACGTTTGCTATTACGAATTCCTTCAATGGCTTTAGCGTAATCCGGTGCATTGAAAACCGCAGAACCTGCAACAATCGCATTCGCACCTGCTTCTAACACTTGCCAAGTATTATCACCTTTAAGACCACCATCAACTTCAATCCAGGGATTTAAACCCCGTTCATCACACATTTGGCGCAATTGACGAATTTTCGGCAGAATTCCAGGGATAAACTTCTGACCGCCAAAACCAGGGTTAACACTCATGATTAACACCAAGTCACAAAGCTCTAACACATATTCAATTAATTCTAAGGGAGTTGAAGGATTCAAAACCACACCCGCTTGTTTTCCCAATTCCCGAATTTGGCCAAGAGTTCGATGTAAGTGGGGAGAAGCGTTGTGTTCAGCATGAACTGAAATAATATCAGCACCCGCTTTGGCAAACCCTTCAACATATTTTTCCGGTTCCACAATCATTAAGTGAACATCCAGAGGTTTTTGGGTCACGGGACGAATGGCTTCTACAATTAATGGCCCAATGGTAATATTAGGAACGAAACGGCCATCCATCACATCAACGTGAATCCAATCTGCACCCGCTTCATCCACGGCTCGAATTTCTTCACCTAGACGACTAAAATCGGCTGATAATATAGAAGGAGCAATAACAATCGGTTTTTGGGTTGTGGTCATGGGGGAATCTGTTCTCCTGCATCTCAAGTTGTAACCAGTGTATCAGAATCGGGGTATGTGGAACAGGCATCTTGCCTGTTAAGCGGGTTTTAGGGTATTGAGTCTCTCAGAAATATTTTATTTTTTTCTACTTACTTTCTTTTTTTTCTACTATGAAAACGCATGACCTCTATGAAAATCCCCAGCAAGAACGTTTACAGTTGTTTGTGTATTTAATTCCCATTTTGGGTTTTTTCCCCGCATTATGGACATTATATCGACAGGAAGGAACACGACAACAACAAGCGGTGAGTCGATTAGTAATTGTATTAGCGTTCAGTTGGTTAGCAGGACTGCTATTGTTAGAAGTTGGCTATCAAAGTACGGAATCGTTCACCTTACCGATGTTATTAACCAGTAGTCTCTTGACAACTAGCTATTTTATCGTCAGTTTAGGGTTAATGATTCGAGTGTGGAAACGTCAACCGATTTGGCTACCTGGACTGAGCCGAATTGCTGAACAAGGGTTAGGCAAACATCTGCCATAATAGGTTGGTTCTAAAATCATTTTCTCTTTTGCTACAAGTCTGTTATTCCTAATTTAGATCATTCATTGAGTGTGTGAGGAAGTCCGTGTCAGCACCAAGATATCAAAGTCAAAAACCATTGCCAAAACTGTCAAAACCCAGTCTGAGAAAATTAGCTCAATCTAGTCCCGGTCGTTGGTTAGGACTGGGTTTGGGTCTAGCTGGAGTTGCGATGATTTCAGCCACTGCTGGAGCTTTATTAGCGGTGTCTTTATCTACTACCCCCCTATTACAGCAAAAGCTAACGCCTGAAGAAGCGGCGGTCTTTTCTAAAAGTCAAATGGCAACCACCAACATGAAGTTGCCTGAACTAACCCGTCCGGTGAATATTTTAGTCATGGGGGTCAAGGTTTTAACCTCCGATTTAGAAGATGATTCCCACCCGGATGTCGGATATCATGCGTTAGTGGATTCCTTTAAAGGGTTATCGGATACAATGCTATTAATTCGCTTTGATCCGGCTAACAAAAAGTTAAAAGTCTTATCGATTCCCCGTGATACTCGTACCTATGTAGAAGGTCGGGGAATGACTAAAATTAATGATGCTAATTATTATGGTGGCCCTGCTTTAAGTGCAAAAGCCACCAGTGAATTATTAGGCGGTGTGGGAATTGACCGTTATGTCCGCGTCAATGTTCAAGGGGTGGAAAAATTAATTGATGCCCTAGGCGGTGTTAATATTTACGTTCCCAAGGATATGAAATATCAAGATGATAGTCAGCATCTTTATATTAATTTAAAACAAGGAGAACAACACTTAAATGGATCACAAGCGTTACAATTTTTACGGTTCCGTTATGATGCCTTGGGAGATATTGGTCGGGTACAACGTCAACAAATGTTAATTCGGGCGTTTATGGAACAGGCGTTAAATGTTGGTACTATTTCTAAAATTCCTCAAGTTGTATCGATTATTCAATCTCATATTGATACAAATTTAAGCTTGGAAGAATTAGTGGCTTTAGTAAGTTTTTCTGCCGGAATTCAACGGGAAAATGTTGAAATGCTGATGGTTCCTGGTGAATTTAGTGATCCGAAAGAATATCGAGCGAGTTATTGGCTACCCGATGCAAATCGCCTAGAAAATTTAGTCGCACAACATTTTGATTTCGGTCAAGATGTTTGGAAATTTGACAATATTGATCCCAAAGATTTAAGAATTGCGATTCAAGATAGTAATGATAATTCTGATGCTATTGATCGATTAGTTGGAAATTTGAATGATGGCGGATTCTGGAATGTTAAAATTTCTAAACCTTGGACAGAACCTTTAGCAGAAACTAAAATTGTAGCTCAGGATGGCGATATTAAGAGTGCTGAAGCGTTACAAAAATCTTTAGGGTTTGGTAAAGTTGTAGTTGAAAGTACAGGTTATTTAGAATCGGATATTACTATTCAAGTCGGAAAAGATTGGCTAGAAAAATATAATAAACCGACTCCTTCTAATGTTCCTAATTCGGAATCTATTTCTCCTTCCAAAAAACAATTATAGCCAGTCTAAATGATTTGTGATCAAATCCTGTAGGGGGCGTCCCTTCCAACCCAGGCGCAAACAGGCTTGGGAAGGATGCCACACCTACCCTAAAATAATATTACAATCGATTAAAAGGAAAATTAAAAGTCCCTCGTCCAGTTCATATAAATCCAAATGTCATCTTCTGAACCTTCGATAGAAACAAGTATTACGCCGAAATCCTCTGGAAAAGATGCGGGTTTAGCACCCTTAGTGCTGACTTTGGTAGAACTCATTCGGCAATTAATGGAAGCACAAATCATCCGTCGGATGGAAGGTAATACCCTGAGTGAGGAAGAATTAGATCGGGCTGCGGAGAGTTTGCGACAATTAGAAATTCAGGTGTTACAATTGTGTGAAATCTTTGAAATTGATCCAGCCGATTTGAATATTGAATTATCAGAATTTGGGACATTATTACCGAAATCAGGAACTTATTATCCGGGAGAAAGTTCACAAAACCCTTCAGTTTTAGAATTATTAGATCGGTTAATGAATACGGGAATTGTTGTTGAGGGAAGCGTAGATTTAGGGTTAGCCCAACTCAACTTAATTCATGCCAAATTAAGATTAGTCTTAACCTCTAAACCTTTGTAGAAATCTTTTGGGGTTTAAACATTATTGACTTAAAACAGAAAATAGGGAAAATATTTGCAGTGTTTCCTATAGGTTTTATGAGCATTAACGTTTATAATGGATAGGAGATGGTGTGTTTACAGGGTTGTCAACAATCGCGCTAAAAGTAGGCACTCAAAACCGAATTCCTTGGATCTGATCTCAAGTCAATGATCCCCCCTAACCTCCCTTAAAAATAGGGGGACAGGAGATCAAAGTCCCCTGATCAAGGCAGGGGGATTTAGGGGGATCTGATCTTAGCTGTAATCACGGGTTGTCGGTGGTCGTTGACAAACTTTGGTGCGTGCGCTGCGCTGACGCACACTACAAGTTAAATTAATAAGGGTTTTTAATTATGGAAAACGGTTTCTATTTATATGGAATTTTACCGACAAACCGAGTACGACCTTTAGCGTTATCGGGATTAGATCAACAACCAATTCAAACCTATCCGGTGAATGAGTTTAGCTTTTTATATTCCGCAGCCCAGCAAGAGCGGTATTTAGCCAGTCGCCGGAATTTATTAGGTCATGAACAAGTCTTAGAACTGGTGATGCAACATGGTTATAGAAGCGTTTTACCTTTGCAATTTGGATTAGTGATTCAAGATTGGGAAACTGTAGAAACGCAGTTAATTCTTCCCTATCAAGAACGGTTAAAACAATTGTTTCATAAATTAGAGGGAAAACGGGAAGTCGGAGTTAAAATTTTTTGGGAAGAAACGGAAGAATTAAATCGTTTAATGACAGAAAATCAAGAATTAAGAGAAAAACGCGATCGCTTAGAAGGTAAACCGCTCAGTATGGATGAAGTCATTGGAATTGGTCAAGAAATTGAACAGGCGATGCAAGATCGCCAACAGGGAATTATTGAGAAATTTCAACACACCTTAACCCCCTTAGCAGAAGAAATTGTTGAGAATGAAACCTTAACTAATACGATGATCTATAATGCTGCTTATTTAATTCCTTGGGATACGGAACCTAAATTTAGTGATAAAATTGAAGAACTTGATCACTATTTTAAGAACCGCTTACGAATTCGCTATAATAATTTTACAGCCCCCTTTAATTTTGCCCAACTCAATCCTTAATCGGAGGTGTTATGGTCTTACGATTATTATTATCTCCAATAACAGCACCCTTTGGGGGGGTAATCTGGATCGGCGAACAACTCCTAGAACGGGCTGAAGCCGAACTAGACGATAAAGAAAACTTAAGTAAACGATTATTAGCCCTTCAGTTAGCTTTTGATATGGGAGATATTTCTGAAGAAGAGTTTGAAGTCCAAGAAGAAGAATTATTATTGCAAATTCAAGCCTTAGAAGATGAAAATGCAGATTCAATGAATTAAACGAATTTCCGAGACGGTTTAATTCAGTTTTCTGTGTGTTTCGCTGTACCCGACCTCTATTGAGGTCAATTTCAGAATGGGTAATCTACCTTATATGAAATCCTTAAACCTTTGTAGTAGAGACGCGCCACATCAGTGTCAACTTAAGTTTAAAAGCCTTGAAATTAATTTCAGTAGAGAGACGCGCCATGTAACCCCCTCTACAGCCCGAAATTTATTTCCGGGCGGGGAACTTAAGTTGACACTGATGCCTAGCGCGTCTCTAAATCCAGCCAACTCATTCCCTGTTCCCTGTTCCCTGTTCCCTGTTCCCTACCAGTCAACGGCCAACTCCATGTTAATCTTAGTTTTTGTATTGCAGACACTCAACACACAAGCGCACAAACGATCATGTCGGACACTCCATCGTCTCAACTTTCAGAACAATCAACCCCAGAAGCCAACGCGAATGACATAGCGACTTCTGATCGCAGTGCTAAAACCCGACAACTCTTAGGAATGAAAGGGGCAGCACCGGGAGAAACCTCCATTTGGAAAATTCGCCTACAGTTGATGAAACCGATCACCTGGATTCCCTTAATTTGGGGGGTGGTCTGTGGTGCTGCTTCATCAGGACATTTTTCTTGGTCACTGGAAGATGTGTTAAAAGTAGCGACTTGTATGTTAATGTCCGGGCCGTTAATGACGGGGTACACCCAAACCCTGAATGATTTTTATGATCGCGAACTCGATGCCATTAATGAACCTTACCGTCCCATCCCTTCCGGGGCGATTTCCATTCCCCAAGTTGTCACCCAAATTTTATTGTTATTAGGGTTAGGAATCGGCATTTCCTACCTGTTAGATACTTGGGCGGGACATGAATTCCCCATCATTACCGTTCTGTGTCTTGGGGGAGCCTTTGTGTCCTATATTTACTCTGCACCCCCTTTGAAACTGAAAAAAAATGGCTGGTTAGGAAATTATGCCCTAGGGGCCAGTTATATTGCCTTACCTTGGTGGGCGGGTCATGCGTTATTTGGAGAACTGACCCCAACCGTGATGATTTTAACTTTGTTTTATAGTTTAGCCGGGTTAGGAATTGCCATTGTTAATGACTTTAAGAGTGTCGAAGGCGATCGCCAATTGGGGTTACAATCCCTTCCAGTGATGTTTGGGATTACAACCGCCGCCTGGATTTGTGTTTTGATGATTGATATCTTCCAAGCGGGTATGGCTGTTTATTTAGTCAGTATCAAGCAAAATCTCTATGCAACGGTTCTTTTACTGCTGGTAATTCCTCAAATTACCTTCCAAGATATGTATTTTCTACGCAATCCTGTAGAAAATGATGTTAAATATCAAGCAAGTGCCCAACCGTTCCTGGTATTAGGAATGTTAGTTGTGGGTTTAGCACTGGGTCATGCGGTTTAGGGAGTTTCCCTCTTCCAACAAAACCGCAGTTTCCCGACCCTCCTGAAGACTGGGATCAAGAAAAAAACCTTGATTTTCAGTGAGATCAGGGTTCGACAGCCAATTGTAGAGGCAAGTTTTGCTTGCCTTCTGCACTGTTAAAATCCACTGTCGAATGATTACCAAAACCACCCATTTGTCCGAACCAATGGAAGAATCTCAATTACCATCCCGACCCAAGACGGACTCAACTCCATCAGAAACCGAATGGGAGACTAATCCCAGTAACGTTTCAACCCAACCGGTTGTAATGTCATCCCCGATGAGAACAGAACCTGAAATTGATGAAACTACCCCTGAATTGGTTTCTGAGTCTAATTCCCCGGAGGTCGCTTGGCATCATCGCACCTTGAAGCGGTTAAATTCAGAATGGGTGAAACTGCGACAGAAGCTGACATCCCCCAATGCTGAAGGGAAACTGTGGTATCGTCGTCCGAGTGTCTGGATTGGAGTTGGCGTAATTAGTGTCGGCGGTGGTGCGTTGGGTTATGGAGCTTGGCAATGGTATCAAATTGATCAAAGCTTACCCCAAGTTTCAGTAAATACGATGGCATCCTTTAGTCGGGATGGCACTATTACCATTAAAGCCGCGAATGGTGATATTTTAATGCAAACCGGGCCAGCAACACGGGAAAAACTGCGACTCAAACAAATTCCCGAAAAACTGGTACAAGCTTTTATTTCTACGGAAGATGTTCGTTTTTATGACCATGATGGAGTGGACTATCAAGGAATTGTTCGCGCCATTGGGTCTAATGTCTTAGCGGGGGGAGTGGTTGAAGGCGGAAGTACCATCACCCAACAGTTAGCCAGAATTGTGTATTTGAATCAAGAACATAGCCTCATCCGTAAACTCAAAGAGGCCATGGTGTCTTGGAAAATTGAAGATCAAATGAGTAAGGAAGATATCCTAGAACGCTATCTAAATTTAGTGTATTTGGGTTCAGGGGCTTACGGAGTAGCGGACGCAGCTTATGTTTATTTTAGTAAATCCGTGAATGAATTAACGTTGTCGGAAATGGCAATGTTAGCGGGTTTACCCCCCGCACCGAGTCAATATTCTCCCTTAGAAAATCCAGAGGCGGCGACGAAACGACGCAATATTGTTCTCCAACGAATGCAGGATGCTAAGGTGATCACGGCCGCCGAAGCACAAGCCGCGATGCAAGAACCGCTTAATCTTAAACCTAGTCAACCTAAACGGTTATTAGTGAAAGCTCCTTATTTTTCGAGTTATGTTCTCAAAGAACTCCCCCAATATATATCCAAAGATGCGATGGCAGCAGGGGGATTAACGGTTGAAACCAGTTTAGATTTAAAATGGCAAGAAGCCGCAGAAAAAACCGTTAAAGATGCGGTAGAACTTGATGGTGCTGGAGCTAATTTTGGTCAAGCTGCGTTAGTTTCTATTGAACCCAAAACCGGAGAAGTTAAGGCAATGGTCGGGGGATATCAATATAAAGAAAGTGAATTTAATCGGGTTACCCAAGCACAACGACAACCGGGATCAACCTTTAAAGGATTAGTTTATGCCGCAGCGATTGGGGCGGGTTTTTCCCCTTATGATAGTTATTTGGATGAACCTTATAAAGTCGATGGTTATCGTCCTCGAAATTATGGCAATAAACATTATGGCTGGATGTCGATGTCTGATGCCTTGAGTCGTTCTATTAATGTAATTGCTGTTAAAGTATTAGTGGATGTGGGGTTTGAACCTGCCATAAAATTAGCAAAAGATATGGGAATTAAATCTCCTTTAAAACCAACTTATGCCATGGCTTTAGGTGCTTATGAAGTTAATTTATTAGAATTAACCAATGCTTATGGAACTTTAGCTGATGAAGGCAATTATATTCCGGCTCATGGGATTCGGCGAGTTTTAGATCAACAGGGAAATATCATTTATCAAGCTAAATTTAAACCCAAACAAGTTTTAGATAAAAATAGTGCTGCAATTACAACTTGGATGTTAGAAGGAGTTGTTAATGGCGGTACTGGAGGCGCAGCGGCGTTACCCGACCGAGAAGTGGCTGGTAAAACTGGAACCTCTGAAGAAGCGAGAGATTTATGGTTTATTGGGTATATTCCTCAAGCTGTAACCGGAATTTGGTTAGGAAATGATAATAATGATCCAACCTGGGGAGCTAGTAGTAGCGCGGCTTATAGTTGGGGGGAATTTATGGGAAAAGTTGTTGAAGGAATGCCTGTTGAAAAGTTCCCAGAATTGCCTGAATTAGAAGGACGAAAAGGCAGTATTAAAGCGAAACCCCATGAACCTAATAGCATAGAAACGGGAACTAAAGTTGCTATTGAAGACGGTGATCCAGTACAAGGTTCGAGTGGGGATGGCACCTATACTAACACGGCTGAAACTTACAATAACGGTTATTCAGATACGGGTTCCTATAGTGATAGCAACGGTTATTCTTCTGATGGATATTATGATAACTCCTCTTCTGGGGGAAATTCTGAGGGATATTCTTCCGAGGGCTATTCCTCTGAGGGTTCTTCCTCTGAGGGTTCTTCCTCCGATGGCTATTCCTCGGATGGGGGATATTCAGAAGGTTCCAATAATTACTAAACGGCTAAATTTTGTTAAACGCGCTAAAATCCAGATGGATTTATTGCGATCGCAGGGTTTAAGGAGACTGTTCGATTATGGATGAACTCAAACCAATTTTACAAGAATTAACCCGTGAACCCATTGCATTTTTTGGTGGGTTTTTCTCAGGTTTATTGAAATTAAACCTGAATGATGATCCCGTTAAAACTTGGCTAGAGAAACAGGGAGGAACCTCTGTATCTAGCCCCTCTGACTCTAAAAATAATAACGGAAATTCCGGCGGCCCTCAATCCATCACGATTGATTAATCAGTTATCAGTTATCAGTTATCAGTTATCAAGATGCAATGAGTGTTCTGGCAAGGGTTAATAGCTAGAAACATTAGCGTGCGAAGCACATTCTTCACCTCCACTAACAAACCATCAACCTTCATCGCATCTTTTTGCTTTCTGGGGTAAAATGGAATAAATACTTAATCATTCACTGTAATCGGGTAGGGAAACATCGGTGAAAGTCCGAGGCTGTGCGGCAACTGTAAGTTAGGTTATTTCTAACAAGCCAGAATGCCTACCGATCACTTTGCTCTATACCTGCCTCACACGGGGAAGGAGATTTAAACTTAACATGACTTATAACACAGAACTTTCCATTCAACCCTCAAACTCAACATTTCCGTCCTTACCTCTACAGCGTCCGTTATTACTCATTGGTCATGGAACCCGTGATACAGATGGACGAGAAACCTTTTTAGAATTTGCTCAAGCCTATCAACAATTAGATCATTCGCGTCCGGTGGTTCCTTGTTTTTTAGAATTAACAGAACCTACTATTCAAGAAGGAATTGATCGCTGTATTGAACAAGGTTATACGGAATTATCCGCCTTACCCTTATTATTATTTGCAGCGCGACATAATAAATTTGATATTACCAATGAGTTAGATCGAGCCAAACAACGACATCCGCAATTAACCTTTCATTATGGCCGACATTTTGGCATTAGTCCCAATATTTTAGAATTATTGCGATCGCGTTTACACCAATTAGAACAGCCCGAATTAAACCCTTTAAACATTTCCAATTCCGAAACCGTATTATTATTTGTCGGACGGGGTGCAAGCGATCCTGATGCTAATGGAGATGTTTATAAACTGGCTCGAATTCTTTGGGAAGGAAGCGGTTATTCAACCGTTGAAACTTGTTTTATTGGTATTACTCATCCCCGTTTAGAAGAAGGATTTCGTCGCGCTCGACTCTATCAACCCAAACGAATTATTGTCTTACCTTACTTCTTATTTACTGGGGTTTTAGTTAAAAAAATCTTTGATATAACAGCCCAACAACAGGAACAATATCCCGAAATTCAGATGACTTGTTTACCGGAAATGGGCATTCAACAGGAACTTTTACACCTCTTACGAGAACGGGAAATAGAAACCCAACTCGGAGAAGTTCAAATGAACTGTGAAATGTGCAAATTCCGGTTAGCTGCAATTTCAGGAAATCATCATGATCATGATGGTGGTCATGATCATCATCATCACCACCATCATGATCATGAACATCCCTCAGTTGATCCCTATGCCAAATTAGAAGATTATCATCAACGCATTTGGAATACACCTTAATTGTTTCTGTTTGTGCTAATTTTGCTGGATCAGGACAAAAGCATCGCGATGAAGTCGATTTTATTGCCCAGCTTAATGATGGTGAATCTGAAGCATCAGAAACCCAAACTTGGATTGAATTTGCTATTAGATGTAATTACATCAATACTGAAACCGATCAAGAACTTTATGAAAGTTATAATCAAGTCTTAGGAGGTGTTGTTAATATGATTAACAGCCCCTCTCCTTGGTTACTTAAACACTAACCTACCTTTTCCCCCTGATCCCCCTACTTTCCCTGCCCTGCTCTTCTATGGACTTACTGCGATCGCTTCCCATTGGACTATATTTAGAACAACCGATTACTTGGTTACATCGTTTAGATGCCAGGGTTAAGTTAGTGTGGTTGATGAGCTTTTTAGTAGCTCCGCTTTTAGCACACCCTGTATGGAGATTAGTATTAGTCGGGTTGTTAATTTTAATCACCTTATTGGCTCGAATTCCGTTACGAGTGTGGAAGCGACAAATGGGGTGGTTACTGATGTTTTGTGGGTTACTTTTTGTGGTCAGTTGTATTATGCCCGATGGTTTAGCCGTAGACCATCAACCTCGACTTCCTGAACAGGAATTAACCTTTGATTTATTGGCAAATAAACCAGAGCAACAACAAACGAATCAAGCCTCTAACTCAAGCCTAACTTTACCTCAACCAACGTCCTATCGGTATGTGTTATTTGATCAATGGCCGTTAGAAATTACCCGTTATTCTGTAGACTTAGGAATCAGAACCAGTACCTTATTATTTACCCTCGTTTATAGTACAAATTTGTATTTGCTGACCACTGCTTCTGAAGAAATTGCAATGGCTTTAGAAAGTTTAATGGAGCCGTTACGAGGGTTAAAGTTACCCGTTACAGAAATTGCCTTAACCCTAACCCTATCGTTACGATTTTTTCCTTTAGTTTTAGAAGAAATTCAAAATTTAATCCGTTCCGTGCGAACTCGTGCTATTAATTGGAAAAAACTAGGGCTAAAACGAACCATTCAGGTTTGGTTAACCATTGCAGAACGACTTCTACAAAACTTATTATTACGCGCAGAACAAATTTCCAGTGCCATGCAAGTGCGAGGGTTCACCAGTCCGAACCAGCATCGGGTGGAATGGCATCAACTGCGCTTTAAACGTCGGGATAGTATCGCTCTGGTTGGCTTAACCTTGTTTTGGGGTGTGCGTTTAATTTGGGGCGGGGAACTTTAAACCCTGAAGTGGATCAGTCAAACTAAATTGACCATAGGCTTGTATAATTGATAGCTTGGATTATTCAAATTCCTGTTAAGCTGTTCCTCAATTAACTTTATTGGTTATTTTTTAGACTTAATGACCACTGAAACTTACATGAACCATCCCAACTTCGGGTTATTGTTCAAAATATGCCCGGTTGAGGATCATCAAGAATTGTTCACAACCCTTTACGCCCAGCGCCTATTTTTCTTAGTGACACAGGGGCCAACGGGATTAAAATTTGAACCCATTAGCCGTTCTGATGCGAAACTTCTCGTCGAAATTCGCTTAAGAATGCTGCGCCGAACCGGACAAGCTGAGGAATATAAAAAACTCCAAGATGTCCATCACAATACGTTTCAATAATTTCTGATCGGTGTCTGTTAATGATTGACGGTTAACCGTTGACAGATAACCGTAAATTGATAAAAAAACGATTATGATTGATTTGATCACAGAACAAATTATTAAAATTCGAGCTTCTATTCCTGAGTCTGTGCGATTAATTGCGGTCACAAAAACGGTTTCCGTTGAAGCCATGCGGATAGCCTATCAAGCCGGAATTCGAGATTTTGCTGAAAATCGAGTCCAGGAAGCGGCTGAAAAATATCCTCAATTACAAGATCTTCAGGATATTACTTGGCATTTAATTGGTCATTTACAAACGAATAAAGCCACAAAAGCATTACAACTGTTTCAATGGATTCAATCTATCGATAGTTTAAAGTTAGCTTTGCGTTTAGATCGGTTAGCGGGAGAGTTGGGGTATCAGCCTCAAGTCTGCCTTCAGGTGAAGATTTTACCCGATCCGAATAAGTTTGGCTGGACTATCCCCGAACTCTTAGCAGAATTACCTCAATTAAACCAATGCCAACATCTTAAAATTAAAGGGTTAATGACCATTCCCTGTTTAGGATTAAGCGAGTCAGAAACCCTGGGTGTTTTTGAGCGCACCCGTGAGTTAGCAGAAACAATTCAACACCAGAATTGGACTAATATTGAGATGCAACAATTATCAATGGGAATGTCAGAAGACTATTCTCTAGCCATTCAAAAAGGTGCTACGATGATCCGACTAGGACGAATCATTTTTGGGCAGAGGAGGAATTAAACCAAAAACTTACTGTAAAATAGGCAAGTCTTACAAAAAATCGATATAGCCAACACCCTCAATTTACCCCTCGTGGGAGTTGAGTTAAAATTCTAAAGTCGTACTGGAGACTAGACCGTGAACAGACTTTTTACTAGACTAAAAGATTTTGTAGGGTTCAATGACTCTGTAGAATACGATTACGAATACGATGAAATGGAAGGGGATCGCTACCCGGGTAACTATCCCCCCCCACAGGAACAACCTGTCCCTCAACCGATGGTGGCAGAGGAACCTCGTGCATCTCGTCGTTCACAACGATCTGTTGGATCTATGGGTAGTGGTGTAATGTCTGAAGTTGGAATGGGATCAACCATGAATAATGTTATTGGAATGCCCGGTGCTCTGAATGGTATTTCTGAAGTGGTGGTGATGGAACCCCGCACCTTTGAAGAAATGCCGACCGCCATTCGCGCTCTCAAAGAACGCAAATCTGTGGTTTTAAACTTAACCTTAATGGATCCAGATCAAGCCCAAAGAGCCGTTGACTTTGTGGCTGGGGGCACCTTCGCCCTCGATGGTCATCAAGAACGCATTGGCGAAAGCATCTTCCTGTTTACCCCCAGTTGCGTTCAAGTCAGAACTCAAGGCGGTAACGTCGTCCACGAAGGAATTCCTCAAGCGCGTAACCCCCGCATGGCGGCTCCATCAGCCCCCGTTTGGCAACCGGAACGCGCTCAGGCTATTCAGTAAATTAAGCAGGGCAGCACGGGAAGAGGGGACAAGGGGATGGGGGGACAAGGGGACAAGGGGACAAGGAGATGGGGGGACAAGGGGACAAGGGGACAAGGGGATGGGGGGGAGAGGTTTAACTTCTGTAAAAACGTGGCTAGTCAAGTTCAGACCGTAGGCTCCAAGTAAATCTAACCACTGATAATTTCACTGATAATTGATAACTGATAACTGATAACTTTTCCCTGTTCCCTCTTCTGTAGCATTAATTTCAGGATTTAATATTACAAGTTTAATTTATGTTTAAATTAGGTGTAATTGGTGGCGGGGTGATGGGAGAAGCTCTCATCTCCCGCTTAATTTCTTCTCATATTTATCAACCATCTGAAATTATTATTAGTGATCCTCAACAAGAGCGTCGCAATAGTTTGGCACAACAGTATGGTGTTGTTGTAACCGCTAATAATCAGGAAACTACTCAGGCAACGGAAGCTCTTTTATTAGCGATTAAACCCCAAATTTTTGAAGCGATCGCCACGGAATTAGGGGGAGGTGTGACGTTAGGACTGGATACGGTTGTTTTGTCTATTTTAGCAGGAGTTCCTCTTAATAAATTAGAAACGGCTTTTCCGAAACATCCGGTGATTAGAATTATGCCCAATACTCCAGCGACCGTCGGGGCGGGTGTGAGTGCGATCGCCTCTGGAAAATTGGTGTACCCCCCCCATTTAGATCTCACCAGACGCATTTTTCAGGCCGTTGGAGACGTGGTAGACGTGCCGGAGGCTTTAATAGATGCCGTCACCGGATTATCGGGTTCTGGCCCCGCTTATGTGGCGATTTTAATTGAAGCCTTAGCCGATGGAGGAGTTGCGGCTGGACTTCCTCGCCCTATAGCCTCTAAATTAGCGTTATCAACGGTATTAGGAACCGCCCAACTCCTGTCACAATCTAACTTACATCCAGCCGAACTCAAAGATCGTGTTACCAGTCCAGGAGGAACTACCATCGCCGGAGTTTCCCAACTGGAAAAAGCGGGATTTCGTTCAGCTTTAATAGAAGCGGTCAAAGCTGCCACTCAACGGTCAAAAGAGTTAGGACGTTAATTGACGGTTGAGGTACTCTTATCAGTGCTTCCCCATCCCCAGTTCCCTACTCCCCACTGATAACTGATCACTGATAACTGATCACTGTTAGGGAAGTACGACTTAAGAGTACGGTTTTTTCCATTTTAGGTTTTGAAGAAATAATCCATTATTAGAGATGTAAAGCAAAGCAATTCCTAAACAAAAACCTAAACAATCTCAAAGGAGAACACTAATGATGCTGTTAACTCGTTTTTCTTTTCCCGGTTTTGCAGAAATTGAAAACATTCAACGTCAAGTTGATCAAGTCTTAGATGAATTAAGCCAAACTCAAGTTGCTACAGACTGGACTCCGGCGGTACAACTGGAAGAAACGCCAGAACAGTTTATTGTTCGGGCTATTATCCCCAATTTAGATAAAAATGAATTAGATATTGAAGTCGCAAAAAGTGGGGTTGCTATTTCGGGTAAAACTCTTGAAACAGAAGTTTCTGAAGGTCACAAAATCACTCATTATGAGTTTCCTGTCGGTCAATTTCGTCGAGTAGTTTCCCTTAATGAAGCCATTGTGCAAACGGAAGTTAAAGCTGAATACACTGACGGAATTCTAACCGTTACGTTACCGAAAGCACCGGAAGTAATTCATCGCGTTGTTAAAGTGAATTTAAACTCTGAAACTCAATCATAATCGTAAGGGTGGGCAATGCCCACCTTTTTTTTGATCTTAGAGATTTTCGCTATAAAATCTATTGGATGGCTGGGGATGATCACTCCTATCGGCGCTCTAGCTTTGATTTGTGGCTGGGCTTGCCTAACAATTGCAGCTTTAAAAACCTCAACAATAGCCACAATTTAGTTAACTAATTATGATACTTTAAGATAAAGGCTGACAACTTGCGAGATACATTCAGATTTTTAACAAACAAATGGGAAGTGACACAATTGTTCTTTTATCCCGCCGAGAAATTGAAAAAATGCGTCAAGCAGGACGTCTGGCGGCACAACTGTTAAATCATCTTGAACCGATGATTAAACCGGGGGTAAGTACCCTGGAACTCAACGATGAAGCGGAACGCTGGACACAGGAACATGGTGCTCGCAGTGCTCCCCTAGGGTATCACGGATTCCCAAAATCAATCTGTACCAGTGTTAATGAAGTCATCTGTCATGGTATCCCAAACGCGAAACAGATTCTTCAAGATGGAGATATCATCAATGTGGATGTCACCCCGATTCTGGATGGTTATTATGGTGATGTCTCTCGCACCTTTTTTGTTGGAACACCCTCTCCCGTGGCTCAAAAATTAGTTGAAGTTACGGAAGAATGTTTAAGACGGGGTATTGAAGCGGTTAAACCCAATGGACGCATTGGTGATATTGGGGCGGCGATTCAAGAATATGCGGAAGCCCACGGGTTTTCGGTGGTGCGAGATTTTGTGGGTCATGGGGTGAATACAGTCTTTCATACGGCGCCTCAAATTCCCCATTATGGAGAACGGGGAAAGGGAAAACGTCTGCGTCCAGGGATGGTTTTTACCATTGAACCGATGATTAATGAAGGAACCTGGGAAGCTAAAGTTTTAGATGATGGTTGGACAGCAATTACCCGCGATCGCAAACTCTCGGCTCAATTTGAACATACCGTTGCGGTGACAGAAACAGGCGTAGATATTCTAACTCTAGCCGAATAAATAGTAGAGACGCGCCATGGCGCGTCTCTACGGGGACTCGAACCCCAATTTGATCTAAGCCATCACCATTCCGCCATCAACATTAAATACTTGACCTGTAATATAAGCTGCTGCTGGGTCTGCGGCTAAAAAGCGAATCATTCCCGCCACTTCTTGGGGTTCACCGTAACGACCCAAGGGAATAAATTTGAGAATTTCTTCCGTATTTTTCAACTCTTTGGTCATATCTGTAGCAATAAATCCAGGCGCAACCGCATTTACCGTTACCCCGCGACTGGCTAATTCTTTAGCTACTGTTTTTGTAAACCCAATCACCCCCGCTTTGGCTGCACTATAATTGGCTTGGCCGGGGTTGCCCATTTGTCCCGCAACAGAAGTAATATTAATAATTCGTCCCGACTTTTGTTTGAGCATGATTTTACTCGCTACACGAGTACACAGAAATACCCCGGTTAAGTTCAAATCAATCACTGCTTGCCAGTCTTCCGGCTTCATTCTTAACAGTAAAGTATCACGGGTAATCCCGGCATTGTTCACTAAAATATCAACTCTTCCCCAGGTTTCGGTGACTTTGTTAAATAAGGTATCCACTTGATCTACTTTGGACACATCTGCTTGGAGTGCGATCGCTTCCCCCCCCGCTTCTGTAATTTCAGCAACCCCTTCATCTGCGGCGGTCGAAGAACTCGCATAATTGATCACCACTTTAGCGCCTTCTGTAGCTAATGCTAACGCTGTCGCGCGACCAATACCCCGTGAGCCCCCCGTGATGATCGCCACTTGTCCTTTTAAGTGTTGTAGATTTTCGGGTAAAAGTTCCATTCAATTGTTTCTCCAACTGTTATTCCATCAAAACTCATCATCTCAGATTTGAGTTGTCCCGTTAAGAGAAACCTGATTTGGGAAGAATCGTTATAATTAAGGAGCAAAACTGTCTGGTGATGAGCTATGGCCGTGAAACAAACCTTTAATAGCTTTCAAGAATTACTCGCCCATTCCGATGTTCCGGTGTTAGTGGATTTTTATGCAACGTGGTGTGGCCCTTGCCAAATGATGACTCCTATTTTAGAAGAAGTCAATCAAGAAATGAGTCAACAAATCCAAATTGTTAAAATTGATAGTGATAAATACTCGGAACTCGCGTCTCAATATCATATTATGGCGTTACCTACTTTAATATTATTTAAAAATGGTCAACCCGTGGGTCGCCATGAAGGAGTTTTACGCGCACCTGAGTTAGTTCAATGGGTGTATGGTTTGCTGTAATTTATGTATACACCCAGTCACGCTATTTTAAATTTAGCGATTTTGGGAAAAGCCACTGATCCCGAAGCGAATTTATGGATTATTTTGGGGGGAATATTACCGGATATTCCCATTTTTTTATTCTATGGATGGGCAAAATTTATCACTAAAATGCCCGAATATAAAATCTGGTCAGAGGGGTATTATTCCCCAGCAATGCAAACAGTTGTTGCGATTTCTCATTCAATTCCTTTAGCGGTTATTGGATTAGCGATTGCTACATTTTATCAATGGCAAATCTTACAAATATTCTGTTTAAGTTTAGTCTTACATTCCTTATTTGATTTACCCGTCCATCACGACGATGCTCACCGCCATTTTTTCCCCTTTAGCGATTATCGATTGATTAGCCCCTTTTCCTATTGGGATAGAAAACATTATGCTTCTCAGGTTAATTTAGTCGAGATTCTATTCGCGATATTTGCAACAATTCGGATCTTTTCTAGGATTTAATTTCTCTGGTTAATCGAAAATCCTTAAGTTACAACGGTTCAATTTCAATATAAACACCTGTTTGTTTGGAATCGGGATCAAATTCAACGCTTAATTGCGGTAAACAACTTAAACGATCATCAATTAAAACCCCAGCACCATTTAACGTTAACGCATCTAAACACGCACCTGCTAAATTATCAATATCCGAATTTGTTCGATGATTTCCTAATAATCGAATCACAATGGCGGCTTTGCGTAAAGGAAATTTATGGGTAATATTTTGTTCGGAAATTTGCCGATAAATTTCTACTTCTGCACGATTTCGCCAAGCACGATAACGGGGAGGTAAATAAGTTCCATTGCTAGTTACTCTGGGACGTGCTTTGGGAACAACAACCCCAGGAATCATTAATTTAATTAGTTCTGCGGTTTTTTTAGCAGGTTTTTGAGGTTCAATTGGCGCAGGTTCAGGAGGGTTAATCGGAGTAACTTCAACATCAATAATCGATTCTTTCGGATTAATAGTAATTCGAGTGACAGGAGATTCTAAGACTTCTGGTTTTTCTGGAATTGGAGAATTTTTCAGGGTAGGAGATTCGCCTGTTAAAATCATCTCAAACCCCGGTAGAGACGCGCCAATAGCCTTCGGCATAGCTTCGCCAAGGCGCGTCTCTACATTTTGTACTGGAAAGTCAGGTTTTTGAGGTGCAATTTGAGGCGATTTAGGGGAAATCGTTTTAACCTCATTTGTGGAATTTTGAGGTTGAGCATCCGGTAAAATTGGCTTAACCGGAAAAACCAGGGTTTTTGAAGGGTTCGGATTAGAATCAATAGCTGAGGAAAAAACACCGGGATTCACCCCTGGCATTTTTTTAGCAATTTGCATATACATGGCGGCGGTTTGGGGAGAAAACGTAAAATGTTCGTTAAACCAAACTTGCCAATGTTCAGGGGATAATTGAGCTTGAACGTGCAGCAACCATTCTCCAGCATTGCGCGCATGAATCAAGGAGGTTTGTGGAGTGTCTAAACATTTTTGGTGTTCCTGATTAATGCGTTCTGCAAAATCATCTAAGGTGGGGAGAACTTGAGAATCACTGAGAATTTGCAAATAGGTTGACAACATTAAATAAAAGTTTTGAATTTCAACAGGAAGTCGGTGATAATTTGCCCCCATCCACGAGAAAAAGGGGAGAGTTACAGTGTTGGCATGGGGGTTAGAAGGTTGATTCACCGACGGTATATTTAGTATTGATTAATTCCGAAATTGGGGTTAGGTGTTGGGTTCTTCCATCCAAAACTGTAAGCTTTGTTTTTTGATGTCCGATTTCATTAAAACTCCCGGTTCTTTTTGCATGGGTAATATATCTAAAATATCGGTTTGGGCGCAATATTTCAAGTCATCATAACACCCTAAACGCAATAACCGTTGACCATGGCTGGCATGATTTAACAATTCAAACAGTTTATTTTGCCATTGAGAATATAATGCAATTGCCCCAAACACTTCATCATTGCCCGCAAAATCATCTAAAGGATAACCCATTTCATTGACTAAATTTTGGGCAATTGCTCCCGCGCAGGCGGTGTCTTCGAGGGAATAGCTGCCTTCCCAACCCGAACCTAAGACCCAAACGGTTTCTGGGGTTTTTGTCATCAGATATTCTACAATGGCCCGTCGATTAATAAAAGCGGCAGTTAACACGACAGCAGCGGCTTGAACTCGTTCTAAACTTCGGGTTCCATTGGTCGTGGTCATAAATAATCGTTTGCCCTTGACCACTTCTGGGGTACAACTTAAGGGAGAATTGCCTAAATCAAACCCATCTACCGTTGCACCCCCCCGTTCACCGACACGAATGCGTTTGTCGGCGGGCCATTTTTCGCTCGTTTGCATTAAGGCATCAATATCGCTGAACACTTGTACCGCCTCGGCTCCCGCATTTAAGGCAGTGGCGATGGTGGTTGTCGCGCGTAACACATCCACGACAATTGCACAGTCGGGAAGAACATTCGCAGGGGCTAGTTCAGGAGTATGATAGACAAAAAATTTCACGGTTGGGACTGTGTTGGATAAAATTGCCAATTTTTATTTTACATAGAATTGGCTCAAAAATTGAATATAGCAATCCTATTTGAGTTGTATCCAAAATCTCGGTTCAAAAGGGAACAGCTTAACTGGGAACAGGGAACAGAGATAATACTTCTGGCTGTTTCATATCAGTTATAAATTATTACAACCTATTTGGGATTGCTATATAAAATTAATGATATTTTAAATGAATGTCTGTTTTTAGGTAATTTTTGCACAAAAATATGAAAAATAAAACTATTTTATTCTTAAGTAATGGTCACGGAGAAGATACTTGTAATGGAGAGATTATTAAACAGTTATTATCTTTAGATTCTACCGTAAAAATTGCGGCTGTTCCTATTGTTGGAGAGGGTCAGGTTTACCGTCGCTTAGGGGTTCCAATTCTCACCCCCACTCGAACGTTACCATCGGGAGGGTTTTTATATATGAATCCTTTTGTTTTTCTCAAAGATATTACATCGGGTTTAATCGGATTATTATGTAAACAATTACAAATTATTAAGAAAGAAGTTAAACATTATGATATTTTAATGGTGACAGGAGATATTGTTGTGGCTGCGATCGCTTATTTAACCCAAAAACCTTATATTATTTTTCTGTCTGCCTATTCTAGTTATTATGAAGGAAAACTCAATTTAGGGTTAATTCTTCCTTATTTGCTGAATCATAAGCGTTGTTTAGCTGTCTTTACACGGGATCAGTTTACCGCCAAGGATTTACAAAAACAAGAGATTAAAAAAGCTCAATTTGTGGGAACTCCGATGATGGATAATCTTACCCTCACCAAGGTTAATTTAAACCTAGATTCTGCATCTCGGATGATTGCTATTCTTCCCGGTTCTCGCCTCCCGGAAGCTAAACATAATTTGAAATTACTGTTAAAATTAGTTGAATTGATTGATAATAAGAGTTTGCAAAAAATTCAATTTAGAGTCGCGGCTGTTCACCGTTTAATGGTAGAATTAGATGAACTAGCAATATCTTTGGGTTGGCAACATGAAAGCGGAACATTAATTAGTAAAACGGGTTTAAACGTGATGTGTTATTGTGATAGATTTGCTGACATTTTAAATGCGGCTGATTTAGTTCTAGGAATGGCTGGAACTGCTAACGAACAAGCCGTGGGACAGGGAAAACCTGTGATTACAATTCCTGGTAATGGCCCTGCTTTTACCTATCGATTTGCTGAAGCGCAGTTGAGATTATTAGGATCATCGATTCAATTAATTGGAACGAAACCTGCGGATGATACTATTTTAGATAAAGCTGCGGAAACAGTAATACAAACCTTACAAAATTCCGACTATTTAAAATCTTGTTTAACAAATGGGGAAGAACGCATGGGAAAACCAGGAGGAAGTTTAAAAATGGCTCAATTTATACTAGAAACCTCTAAATTTTAAAAAGATCATGAAAAAATTTTTATTCGGTGGCTTAATCTGTTTTTTGAGTCTATCTCAACCTGTTTTGAGTCAAACTGAATCTTCTTCTCAAAAAATCTGCCCAACAGAACTGGAACCCGCCATTAATACCCTTATAAATCGTCCCCAATTTCAACACTCTCGCTGGGGAATTTTAATCGAAACCTTAACCCAAGGTAGAACCCTTTATAATCGAGATAGTCAATATTATTTTATTCCTGCTTCCACCGTTAAACTCTTAACAACGGCTGCGGCTTTCCAAAAATTAAGCGCAAATTTTAGAATTAGAACCTCGGTTTATGGCGATAATCAAGGAAATATTTATATTGTCGGAAGAGGTGATCCTAGTTTAACCGAAACTCAACTTAAAGATTTAGCACAACAGTTAAAAAATAAAGGCATCAGTCAAATTAATCAATTAATTGCTGTAGATGGTTATTTTACAGGTTCACCTATACATTCTAGTTGGCAATGGGAAGATATACAATCCGGTTATGGCGCACCAATTAATAGTTTAATTTTAAATCAAAATTCCTTAGATTTAATCCTCTCTCCCCAAGGGGTCGGACAACCGTTAAAAGTAACTTGGGTACGTCCAGAACAAGCAACGGGATGGACAGTAGAGAATCAAACCAAAACGGTTAACAAAAATGAACCCGAATTTGTGGATATTGGACGAGATTTAAGTAAACCTATTATTCGAGTTTCAGGACAATTAAGAGTTGGTGCAGAACCTGAACCCGTTTATGCCGCCGTTGTTGAACCGACGGAGAATTTTATTCAAGTCTTTAAGCAGGTTTTACTGAATTCAGGAATTCAAGTTTTGCAAACCTCAATAGCTGCTAATTTTTCCTATCCTCCAGAAGAATTAGCCTTTGTGGAATCTCCCCCTTTATCTGAATTAATTAAAACCCTAAATTCAGAAAGTAATAATGTTTTTGCTGAATCTCTCTTAAGAACTTTAGGGGTACAGAATTCCCGGTCTGATAGTGTAGAATCAGGATTAAAAGAAATTCAATTAATGTTAACTCGATTAGGCGTTAATCCCCAGGGTTATTACTTAGTTGATGGTTCAGGACTCTCTCAGAATAATTTAGTTACTCCTTTGGCTTTAGTTCAAACTTTAAGACTAATGGCAGGTTCTCCCGTTACAGAATTATATCAGAATTCCCTCCCCGTTGCGGGAATCAGTGGCACATTAAAAGGACGATTTCAAGATAGTTCGGCTGTCGGAATTGTCCAAGCAAAAACGGGAACTTTAACCGGAGTTTCATCCTTAGCCGGATATATTTCTCCCCCCGATTATCAACCTTTAGTTTTTAGTATTATGATTAATCAAACTCACTTACCTACAACTGAACTCAGAAAAGCTATTGATGAAATTGTATTATTATTAACGCGCTTAAAATCCTGCCCTTAACCTTTGTTTTTGCTCCATTGCAAAAGAGTAGCTAACACATAACAATATCAGGAATAGGCTGAAGAATAACAACAAGTTTTAGATATAGTAATCCGCGCCTTCGAGACAGGTTGTAATCATTTACAACTGATATGAAACAGCCAGAAGTATTATCTCTGTTCCCTATTCCCTATTCCCTATTCCCTTTTAGACCCAAATTTTGGATACAACTCAAATAGGATTGCTATATAATTTTGATACTATTTTAATCCGACTTGAGAATGAACGTACCCACAGCCACTTTATTAGTCTCTTGTCCCGATCAAAAAGGGTTAGTTGCTAAAATTGCGAATTTTATTTACTCCAATGGAGGAAATATTATTCATGCCGATCAACATACGGATTTTACGGCTAACATTTTTTTAACTCGAATTGAATGGCAATTAGACGGATTTAATTTACCCCGTGATGTTATTGCGCCTGCCTTTAGTGCCATTGCTAAACCCTTAAATGCTCATTGGCAATTGCATTTTTCCGATACCATTCCTCGGTTATCCATTTGGGTCACAAAACAAGATCATTGTTTATTAGATTTACTCTGGCGATGGCAAGCTCAAGAACTGATAGCAGAAATTCCCTTAATAATGAGTAATCATTTAAAATTAAAACCCCTTGCCGATCAATTTGGGATTGATTTTTACCATTTACCCATTACAGCAGAAAATAAATTAGAGCAAGAAGCTCAACAGTTAGAACTCTTAAAAAAATATAAAATTGATTTAGTTGTTCTTGCTAAATATATGCAGATTTTAAGTCCTCAAATTGTCGATAATTATTCTAAAATTATCAATATTCACCATTCTTTTCTCCCGGCTTTTGCGGGTGCAAATCCCTATCAACGAGCCCATGAACGGGGGGTTAAAATTATTGGTGCAACCGCCCATTATGTTACGGCGGATTTAGACGAGGGGCCAATTATTGAACAGGATGTTGTGCGGGTCAGCCATCGAGACACCGTAGAAGATTTAATTAGAAAAGGTAAGGATTTAGAACGATTGGTTTTAGCGAGGGCCGTTCGTTTACACTTACAAAATCGCGTGTTAGTCTATGGAAATCGAACGGTTGTTTTTGCTTAAATTCTCAAAAGGATGATCCCATGAGCCAAACTTTACAAGAGTTACAAACAGAATGGAACAGCATTAAAGCAGAAATTAATGCAATTAAATTTCAATATGAAAGTTTGCGAAATAAGCGTTCTAACTTTCATGTTACCGTCTTATTTACCTCAGATTCTTCTCCAGAATCTCTAGCACTCCTACAACAACAAACTCAAGAAGAAGCTAATCGCTGGTCATTGGATTTACAACAACTCGATCAAGAAATTCAAGCCACTCGTATTAAATTAAGACAAATTCGTGCTAAACTAGCGGTTAAACAAGCACAAATCTATCGATTTCAAGCTCAACAAAATTGGATTAAACTGAAACAACAGTATGAACGCATTAATCAATTATCAAATTCTTTAGAAGCCGAAATTTTATCCTTCTATAAAACGGCTGAAAATTTTCAACCCCTTCCTGAAGAATGGCTTCCTAAACACCCTCAATTATTAGAGCTAGAAATGACTCATATTCCTTATATTCAATCGGAAGAGAAACAATTTAAGCTAATGGGTAAACCGATTGATTTTAATCGCGAATGAAGGTAAAACAGTGGATTCATTTTTTTCTTGGTGGGGTGATACTGATTGGGGTGTTCCTGGGGTTGGTACAAGGATTAGCAGAGCAGCAAATTCCTTCTAAACTGATTCCCCTAGAGAGTCCTAAAACCCCAAACCTTGAATCTCTTTCAAGTTCTTCAATTTCTCCTCAATTCAATCAAATTAATCCTACTAAATTATGGGAACATATTCAAGTCTTAGTGGGAGAACGATATCAAGACTCTGACCGAGAACGGGTGAGAAATTATTTAACCCAGCAATTAGAATTATTGAAGTTTTCTCCCCATTTACAATCCTTTAAACAGGGGGTTAATATTGTTGCTCAACGTTTAGGAACTGATCCAAAAGCAGGGGAAATTGTATTAGCTGCTCATTATGATACGGTTCCGAATTCTCCCGGTGCAGATGATAATGCCAGTGGAGTTGCTGTTGTTTTAGAAATTGCCCGTTTATTGGCTGAAAAATCCACTCCTAAAACCTTAACGATTGTCTTTTTTGATCAAGAAGAAGTTGGACTTTTAGGCAGTTTTGCCTTTACAGGAAAACCAGAAAATCTAACAAATTTACAAGCTGCTATTATATTAGATATGGTGGGTTATGCTTGCCACACTTCGGGGTGTCAAACCTATCCCCCTGGATTAACGGTAACTCCCCTTTTAGAAGCAGCCGGAATTGAATTTCCAGACCGGGGAGAATTTTTAACCGTAGTCGGAGAAGTTCAAAATTTACCCTTATTAAAAGTCTTTCAAGCTGTCGATCAATCCCTAAAACTCTCCAATTCTTCCTCCCCAAAAATTCCACCCTTAGTAACCCTTCCCATTCCCTTAAAAGGTCTATTGACACCTGATGTTTTACGCAGTGACCATGCGCCTTTTTGGTATCAAGAAATACCAGCCGTTTTACTAACAGATACGGCAAATTTGCGATCGCCTCATTATCATCAACCCAGTGATACTCTCTCTCATTTAGATCCTGAATTTTTTGAAGGATCAGCCCAGATCATTTATAATGTCATTGTTGAACTTCTGAACAGTCAAACTCCTTTTCCGGTTTCCCCGTCTTAATCATCAACCTATAAAATAACGATGAATACTAAAGAAAACCTACAACGGCTCTTATTAGATCTCGATAACCGAGGTTACAAAGCTTATAAAGATATTTTAGGGACTTATGAATTCCCCGATTTTACCTTAATTATTGATTATGTTCAAGGTGATCCCTTTGCTGCACCGAGTAAATTTCGGGTTCATATTTCCCCAAACGTTGCCGGATTTCCCTCGGAATTATATCGCACCCGCAGCCGTGAAATAGCCCTCCGGGATTATCTCATTCGTGAATTTGACCACACAGCACGGGAGATTAGTAGTCATCGAGGAACAGGCAAAAGTGGCATGATTGCGGTGACAAAAATGGGTCAGGAAATCCTCGAACGCACATCGGCTTCATTGATTACCATTACCCCCCCTTCTCTTAAACCGATTATAGGGGGAAATCCCGCATTACAACGCGCTCGTCCAACACTTTCAACTTCAGAAAAAGGCATTGAAATGCGCTTTTTTGTCGGACTTCCGGCACGGGGACGGAATATTTTAGGCCGTCAAGCAGCGATGATGATTTGTGATGATATTCCGGCAATTGTAGATCGAGCTTTACGATATCAAAACTTGGATGGGGAAGCGATTAAACGTCATGTTGAAACGGCTGAAGATGCAGATTGGTTGCGAGAACAATTAGCCGAAAAAGAATTAGTTGCTTTTGTTGCAAATGGTGCAATTTTACCCCGAAAAAGTGGCATTGATAGCCATCCTTTACAAGAAAATGTGATTGCATTTCAATCTCCAGAATCCTTAGAAGTAGAGTTTAATTGTCCTAACCAAGGTACAATTCAAGGTATGGGAATTCCCAAGGGAATTAGTTTAATTGTAGGGGGCGGTTATCATGGAAAATCAACCTTATTAAATGCGATTGAATTAGGAGTTTATAATCATATTCCAGGGGATGGTCGAGAATTTGTAATTACTAATCCATCGGCGGTCAAAATTCGGGCGGAGGATGGTCGGAGTGTGTCAGGTGTTGATATTTCTCCTTTTATTAATCAACTGCCTCAAGGTCGTTCTACCACCGAATTTTCTACTGAAAATGCTAGTGGAAGTACCTCCCAAGCTGCTAATATTATGGAGGCATTAGAGGCTTTAGTTTTAGCTGAAAAACCGGAATCTTCCTCTATTCCTGCGGTGTTATTAGTGGATGAAGATACGGCGGCTACAAACTTTATGATCCGCGATCGCCGAATGCAAGAATTAATTGCCAAAGATTCGGAACCGATTACGCCTTTTATTGATAAAGTTCGACAACTTTATACGGATCATCAAGTTTCTACTATTTTAGTCATGGGAGGAAGTGGAGATTATTTTGATGTGGCGGATACTGTGATTGCAATGGAGAATTTTCAGGCACTAGAATTAACAGCAAAAGCTAAAGAAATCGCCCGTGAATATAGCACAGGTCGCACCTTAGAAGGGGGTGAAGCTTTTGGGGTTATTCGCCCTCGAATTCCCATTTCTGAAAGCTTAGATCCCAGTCGTGGACGTTGGGATGTGCGGATTAAAGTTCGAGATGTGGATGAGGTATTATTTGGAAGTGAAGATATTGATGTTTCTGCGGTAGAACAAATTGTTTCTAAAGACCAATTAAGAGCGATCGCCGCCGCGATGGTTTATGCCAAACAAAACTATATTAATGGGGAGAAAACATTACCTCAAATTTTAGATGCTGTTATGCAGGATATTGTAGCGAAAGGGTTAGATGTGATCACTCCCTTTCCCCAAGGAGATTTAGCAATCTTTAGACGGTTTGAATTAGCAGCGGCGATTAATCGCATTAGAACCTTAGAAGTGAAGCAATTGTAATTTTAGGAGGGAACAGGGAACAGGGAACAGCAGGAACAATATTTTAGTGTCTCCGTTGAGTGCATTAATTTAATAAAGTCCCCCTTCTTAAGGGATTTAGGGGGAGCTAATAACCCGTTTAATCATTGATTTTTTATTTTTAATAATTATGTCAAATCTTCCAATTCGAGTCAATGTAGTGTTTGGAACTCGCCCAGAAGCGATTAAATTAGCACCTGTCATTCAACTGTTAAAACAAACTCCTGGGTTTGAAACGCAGGTGATTTTAACGGGTCAACATCGAGAAATGGTTTCTCAAGTGATGACGTTATTTAATTTAACGGGAGATCACGATTTAAACATCATGCAGCCACAACAAACCTTAACGGATATTACCTGCGGAAGTTTACAAGGATTAGAAGATTTATTTAAACAATTCAAGCCCCATTTAGTCTTAGTTCAAGGAGATACAACAACGGCTTTTGCGGCGAGTTTAGCGGCGTTTTATCAAAGAATTCCGGTTGGTCACGTTGAAGCCGGATTACGCACCAATGATGTCTTTAATCCCTATCCTGAAGAAGCAAATCGGCGGTTAATATCTCAATTAACGCAATTCCATTTTGCCCCGACAATTCAAGCGGTTCAAAACCTTAAAAATTCGGGGGTTTTAGGAGAAATTTATCATACGGGAAATACCGTAATTGATGCTTTATTATCCGTTGCGAGAAAACAACCTCAATTGCATATCCCTAAATTAAATAATAGTCTCTATCGATTAATTTTAGCAACGGTTCATCGTCGAGAAAATTGGGGAGAACCCCTTCAGGGAATAGCTGAAGGATTCTTACAAATTCTCAATAAATTTCCTGATACGGCGTTATTATTACCTTTACATCGAAACCCAACGGTTAGGGAACCTTTAACGGAAAAATTAGGGAATCATCCCAGGGTCTTTTTAACAGAACCGTTAGATTATACGGAATTAGTGGCGGCGATTGATCGTTGTTATTTTGTATTAACAGATTCGGGAGGATTACAAGAGGAAGCACCGAGTTTAGGAAAACCGGTTTTAGTGTTAAGAACCACAACAGAACGTCCTGAAGCGGTGGAAGCGGGAACGGCTAAATTAGTGGGAACAGAAGCGGTGGATATTTTCACAGAGGCGAGTGTATTATTGCAGGATGAAATCGCCTATCAAAATATGGCAAATGCCATTAATCCCTTTGGGGATGGTCACGCTTCGGAACGGATTATTAATATTATTCAAGGGTATTTTCAGGGCTGAGGTTTGCGACAAGGGGGAGGTGTTGAAATTGGAAAGGGAAAAAAATCGGCTGTATCTCCTTCTGCATAAGGGTTACAAGGAAATTGAATAAAAAATCGGTTGTCGCATTTTTTGGAACCTCTGTATCGTCAGGATTTCAGCCGTTTTTTGGGAACAATCCCTTGACTTTTTTTCCGGTTTGGTGGTATATTTTTCTCAAGTGGCAACAGGTTGTCGCAAATGAACCTTGAAAACTAAATAGGGCTTGCTGAAAAAGTAACAGAAAAGGAAACGGATGATTAACTAGCTAATGGAGTTAGAAGGATAAATAACTTTTCTTGGAGGTAAGGAGTTAACAGATAACTTGTCATAATCTATGATCTGAAAAAAGTAATTGAGTAAAAAAATTGACCCCAAAAGCTGTCTAAGAAGGGCAGAGAGATTCATCACTAAAAAAGTAATAGCAATTGCCGTTTCGGAAGTATGAGCTAGTTTATTCATAATGCGATTGAGGCTAAATCTTCTTTTTCCTTGCCCAAATTTGCCCTCAATCGAATTCCGAATTTTTTCATCCTCTAACGCCTGTTTCTTAGTAGATTTACTAAGATTTGCTGGAGGTCTCCCTAACGGGGGGCCACTGATTCTAATTCCTCTTTCTTTACACCAAGCTCTGTTGTCTCTAGTCCGGTAAATTTTATCTACATGGACTGACTCAGGATAATGTCCCGTATATTCTTTAAAAGCCTCTATTTGTGTTTTTAAATCACAGGATTCGTTAAAATTATCCCAACTAATCCGGTCAAGAAATACATAGTCATCCATACAACTCGCAGACAATTTAGCACCAAATTCTACTGACACTCCGGCTTTACCTCGCACAATCGGACGAATATGAGGTTGGCTCAAACTGACGATTCTATCGGAAATACTTTGTTTGTTATTATCATACATCCACTGCTGTTGACGATAAACTTCTGATATGACTAATAAACTCTTATATTGCTTGTTATTTAAGCTATCCAGCGTCCCTCTATTGGCGATGATTTGGTCTATATGCCCTAAGTTTCGTTTAATATATTGCAGTTGTTTTTTAATGGCATTTCGTCTTTTTTTCCGCGCAGGTCGGCGTTGTTTTGCTACTTCTAGGTAGTCTTTTCTCGCTTTTTTTCTATAAGTTCTGGGTTTCTTCTCTGATTTATCCTGACGGCTTTTATGCAAACTATCAATGATTTTTTCTGTCTGTTCTCTGGCTTGATTTAAAATTTTTAAGTCTGTCGGATATGTGATATCAGCCGGGGCACAAGTTGCATCTGCTATTAATTTTCCTCGGTTTTTCCTCTCACTTCCTTCTTCAGCTTCTGATTGATTTTCGGTGACTGGCTCCTTACTCGCCTCTCGCATTCTTTTGATCATTACCCGATTGACTTTATTCACTAAATTCACATTGATTCTTGTCCGAAAGTGCACTAACATTGAGGCATCAAATGGTGCCTTGTTCCTGTATTCTGACAACCCGATAAAATACTGCAAGTAGGGATTTTCTTTGATTTGTTCTACTGTTTCTCTATCACTTATTCCTAATTTTTCTTTGATGATTAAAGCTCCCAATGCCATCCTAAATCTTTTGGCGGGTGCTCCCATCACAGAAGAGAATAATTCTTCATATTCCGCTTCAAATTCTTCCCACGGTATCCATTGAGCCATGATTACCCACCGATTATCTTCCGACAGCTTTCCCTCAAACGGCAGTTTGAACTCTTCGGGTGGTGTCCTTGGTTGTTCGTCTTTACGGTACATTTTCCCCGACTCCTGCAAGGTTTTTGGGCTATTTTACACCTATCCCTTGCACCTGATTCATTTTTTCTTGTCTTCTCCTCCTGCCTGTTCTGGCTTTTCGCCTTTTTTCAGCAAGCCCTAAATACAATGCGGGTTTCAAAGCGTGCAGTTTAAACTACTATTAATCCCTATCAGGGATTGAAACCTGGCATCTTAACAGACGGAAAGACCGCTTGTTTGTTTAAACTACTATTAATCCCTATCAGGGATTGAAACCTGAACAGACCTCTATGAAGCCGCTTGTTTTATGGAGGAGGTTTAAACTACTATTAATCCCTATCAGGGATTGAAACATAAAGCTTGGCAACGGAATCAACGGCAAGTATTAGTTTAAACTACTATTAATCCCTATCAGGGATTGAAACCCGTTAAGGGGATCGGTTAGAGCAAACACTCTAATGTTTAAACTACTATTAATCCCTATCAGGGATTGAAACGCTTGCTTTGCGACCCATCTATCATAATTAACTCTTCTTATAGTTTAAACTACTATTAATCCCTATCAGGGATTGAAACGCGCTGCTGTAGCTTCTACACCTCCCTCAAACTTTTGTTTAAACTACTATTAATCCCTATCAGGGATTGAAACTCATTGTAAGCTATTGCAACAGAGGGTCGGCAGTCTAGTTGTTTAAACCCACATTCCGCAGATATTTAAGCCAATTGGATTTTCAATTAAATTGTTCTAAATAAAAGCCCAAATGATTGCCATGTAATGATTTGGGCTATTTTTAATATAGAATAATAATTGGAGTAACTGAACAAATAAAAAGATGAAAAACCCCCTAGAAGCGATGGAAATCGTAAATTTAGACCATTTAGGAATAGTGGCAGGGATAATAGATGAGATGGAATTAGTAGAAGAAGTGAATAAAAAAGTGGGATTAAGAGCAAAAGAAGCAGTAAGCCCAGGACAGGTAATGAAAGCAATGATTTTGAATGGATTAGGGTTTTTGAGCGCGCCGTTGTACCTATTCGAGAACTTTTTCATCGGGAAGGCAACAGAGCATTTAATAGGGGAAGGAGTAACAGCAGAGCAACTAAATGATGACCGAATTGGAAGAGCATTAGATAAATATTATGAAGTAGGAACAACAAAGTTATTCACAGCAATAGCCCTAAAAGCTGCTCAAAAATTTCAAGTAGAAAGGGAGAACGTACACCTAGATAGTAGTTCGATATCAGTAGAGGGAGAATACAAAAGTAAGGAAGAAGAAAATCAGGAAGAAGAAGAAGAAATGAAAGCGATAAAAATAGTGCATGGATACTCAAGAGATAAAAGACCAGATCTGAAGCAATTTATAATAGATATGGTGGTAAGTGGAGATGGAGATGTGCCATTATATCTAAAAATAGATGATGGAAATGCCGATGATAAAAGTGTATTTGTAGAAAGACTAAAAGAATTTACTCATCAATGGACATTTGAAGGAATATGTGTAGCAGACAGTGCGTTATACACAGCAGAGAATATAGGAGCAATGACAGGAATGAAATGGATAACGAGAGTGCCATTTATTTTTTACAGCGAGTGTATTCGTGAAAAAACCAGAGAGAGTGGAAGTAATAGCGATGATAATGGGATTGTGCTTGTTAGTGTATAACCTAGCGCAAAGAAAATTGAGAAAACAATTAGAAGCAGCCCAAGAAGGGGTGAGAAATCAGGTCAAAAAATTAACGAATAAACCGACAATGCGGTGGATATTTCAAATGTTCCAAGCGGTACATTTAGTCAGGATAAATGGGGAGAAACAAGTGAGTAACTTAACCCAAGAACGTCAAGAAATATTGCAGCATCTAGGGAAATCTTGCTGTGAATACTATTTAATGATTTCTGGGGGATAAAGATTGAGAGAAAGGGGAAAATAGTTAAAAACAAATCTAAGTTATGAGTCAAGATGAGAACTCTTGGCTGGAACGAACTTGGTTATAAAATACAAATGTGTTAAAAAAAGAGGATTCTATTTCTATGAAAAAATAGCAATTATTTATGTTTAGTTAAAAACCGGTAAATACGCTATAAAATCTGATAGTAAAGCCTCGGAAGTTCAACGAAGAACTGTAAGGGTTTTCAATTTTTTAGAATTAGTGGAAAATTCGATGCCCATCTGCGGAATGTGGGTTTAAACTACTATTAATCCCTATCAGGGATTGAAACAACTTTAAACGGGTGACTTTATCCTTGCCTTCTAGCAGGTAGTGTGTTTAAACTACTATTAATCCCTATCAGGGATTGAAACATTGAGTCCAAACCAATTGATAATTCGGGTCTGTTAGTTTAAACTACTATTAATCCCTATCAGGGATTGAAACAATTTTTGGAATTTTTTTTTGTGCTGACATAATGACTGAATACGTTTCTTAGTGAAAAAAGTAAAGTGCTTTTGTGGTTCTTTCAAAAATCAGAGTTTTTAGGCTTAAGTTAACAATAAGGGGTGATATTAACTGTTTAAAGACAGCCCTGAAGGGCTTACTACGGGGTGCGTAAGCCAAAATAAGTTAAAATTAAATCGGTATTTCCTGTGTTGGTGACTTCGTGAACTTCTCCAGGTTCCACTGCAATACAAACTCCTGGTTTTAATTCATAATTTGTACCATTAATCGCAATATTTCCCAAACCTGATTCTACAAAAAAAACTTCACACATATCAGCATGGGAATGACCTCCCGCCACTTGTCCGGGGGAAAAACACGCTTGAGAAAAATTCGTTAAATGGGGTAAATCTCCTAAACTCAACATCACCTTTTTTTTAATCGCTGGATTATGGGAAACTTCCTGTTCTGGAATTTGGTTTAAATCGGTTATTTTCATAAAAATTAAAGATATCTTTTTTAAATTCTACTAAATTTATGTTATTTTGTCAATTAATTTAGCCAAACAATCTTTAACCATTTGAATAGCAGATTCAGGAGAATTCACAATAAAAACTTGTTCTGGCGCTAAAGATTTAAAAAAACTTTGACTTTCTAAGTTTTGATTTAATAAAATAACACACTTATTTTGTTTAATTGCTAAAGCAATTTCCGAAGCAGTTCCGGCTCCCATTCCACAAGCAATAATAACATCGGAAGATAATACATTAATAGCATTTCTAGCCTGACCTAAATTAGTAAAAATTGCAATATCTACCGCCTCAGACATTCCTTGATTATCCCCATTCGGTAAAATTCCTAAAGTTAAACCATTAGCTGCTTTTGCTCCTTGATTGGCTGATTCCATCACTCCCCTATTTCGACCTCCTGTTAATAAAACCCATCCTGATTCAGCAATCAATTGACCCAATTGATACCCATGCTCAACATCCAGGGACGTTGCTCCTTCTCCTGGCCCCATAACGCCAATAGTAATTTTTCTCATAAATAATGTGATAAGATGCCAGACATCTATTAATTTAGAGCGATCAATCATCGCTGATTTCTAAACCTTGAGAAATCTTAAGATTTGTTATGAAAACTCAACTAAAGCTCAAAAAAGTATCCGGGGATACCTTAGTCCAAATGCGGCAGGATTTAATGGCTGAATCCCGACCGAGTTTTAACTACATGATCTTAGTCATAACGGCTTGTTTAATTGCGACTTTTGGATTACTCAGTAATAGTACAGCCGTCATTATTGGAGCCATGTTAGTCGCTCCCATTATGTTACCATTGCGAGGATTAGCCTTTGGTATTTTAGAAAATGATCAAGAATTATCTCGGTGTGGTATTATCTCGATTGTTGTGGGAACAATAGTAGCACTGATCTTATCAATTACTTTAGGAAAAATAGTCGGAATTGAAGATTTTGGTTCAGAGGTTTTAGCGAGAACTGAACCCAATTTAATAGATTTAGGAATCGCTGTTGTCGCAGGGGGATTAAGCGGTTTTACGAAAGTTGAAAAGGGGATTAGTGACGCTGTAGCTGGAACCGCAATTGCAGTGGCGTTAATGCCTCCTTTATGTGTCATTGGTTTAACGTTATCTCAAGGTTTTTATGATTTAAGTTATGGCGCAACATTGCTTTATTTAACCAATTTAATTGGCATCGCCTTAGCTTGCATGATCGTTTTTGTTTTGGCAGGTTATTCCCAACTCAAAAGAGAATTTGTCATCACACTGATTGTGGCTTCTGTGTTAGCAATTCCTTTAGGCATTAGTTTTTTAAAGTTCGTAACTCAACTGCGGTTACAAACGGATTTAAGGAATATTTTTCAAGAAAAAACCTTAACGGGACAACGAGTAGATTTACAAGACACTCATATTAATTGGAAACAAAATCCTCCCACAGCTTATTTAAAAGTTCGTTCTACCGAACCCGTTACCCCCAGACAAGTGCGTTTAGTCCAAGATTTTATCAATCAAAAAATGAGACAAAATTTCACATTGGTTTTCTTAGTTGAAGATGTAGAACAAGTCGAAGCAGAGAAGTAATCAGTTGTCAGTCATCAGTTATCAGTAATTAGTGTAGAGATATGGTTTCGCCCAGGTGTGCCTGTACGAGTTAAGAGAGAGTCAATCAACTAATTAGTAATTACTGACAACTGACAACTGATAACTGATAACTGATAACTGATTTTAAAATCCGCCAAAATCAAGGGGGCTAGATACAGGACTGGTGAAGACAAAATAAATAATTCCGGCTCCTAATAATGCGATCGCTAAACTAAAAAGAATTACCCAACGATCAGGTGGTTCGTAGGTATCTTCTTCAATATCTCGACGCACAATAAAATATTGAAATGTGGATAATAATACGGTTAATAAACCCACTCCTGAAAATAATAATCCTAATTTCCAACCATAACCAGGGCCAGGAACAGCAATAGGTTGAAATGCACGCAGGCGTAAAATCACAACACCAAATCCCATTAAACCAACGGCGGTTCGCATCCAGGCGAGATAAGTTCGTTCATTGGCTAAGTGATCTCGAACGCGGGAAGGGTTCAATTTTTTGGGTTTCTGGATAATTTCTGCGGTAGAATCTGGTGATTTCATGAACTCAGAGGCTTTGATTTGGGTGTAATCTTCAGTTTTCATAGTTGAGAAAATTCAACAAAAATACAGAGAATTAACGAAGAAATCACTTTTTTTCAGGGTGATTTTGATTACCCCTTTTCTCCCCGTTTAAAGGGAGACAGGGGAACATAGTTAGAATCACTTAAGATTTTTTTGTACTCAAAGTATTAGGAATTTGGCTATCAATAATACTCTGAGAAATATTAGGGATAAACCAATGAGTATCATTAGCTTGAACAACCTTTGCTAAGGGGGAGTTAAACTCAAGAGTTCCCGTGTCAGGATTAGTGGTAATTTCTAACTGAGTTCCATCCAGAATTTTAACGGCAATCGGCCCTTGTAAAGGCTCAGATTGTTCACTGAGTGCCAAATTAGTTCCCTTAATATCTTGGGGTAAATAGAAGCCATCACAATCCCACTTTTTAGGGGTAGTTTGATTATCACCCAAAAAATAAAGGGTTGCTTGATCTTCTTGATCTTCTTTTTGGGGACTGCCATAAACTGCGATTGTTTTTCCCGTTTTATTGGTACATTGTCCCCAATGAGTTGCTGATTTTAACGCATATTGTTGAAACTGTAAATAGTCAAGTTGTTGTTGAACAGGTTTAGAAATTGCACCTTGAGTTTGCTTTTCATCTTCAGCAACTAAAGACAGTTGTTTTAAAGCTTGGGTGACTTCAATATAATCAGGATTCTTTGTATATTTAGGTTCGGCGGAAGCAGGTTGAGAGAACACCAAATTGAGCATCAGAACCAAAGCAATCAATAGAGAGGTTAAGAATTTCATGAATTTTATCCTTGAATTAGGTTGAATCAAAACGTTAAAACTTGTACCGGGTGTAATCCCATTATTCAACTTCGGCTACTTTGGGGGGGTTAGAAAACAAAACCCAAGCACAACTAATGCCTAAAGCCAGAAGTGCTAATAAAAGGTTTTCTTTAACGATAAACACACCTAAACCAATTAAAACACAGGGAACAAACGTATTACCATAACCCGTTAATACTTTGGCAATAGTTGGAAAATGGGTTAACTTGTAAGCGACATAACACCAAACCCCAACGAGGGAGAAAAAGGTACATAATATCGTTAATAAAGTTTCCCAACTGCTACTCGCAAATAGAGGAACATAAATTCCAATATTATCGCTGCCATTGGCAACCGTTACCGCCGCGACTCCATAGGTTTGAGGAGATAACCAATTTTGCCAAAAAGAGGGGTTATCCGATGTTAGGGAAGTCTCTATAGTTGGTGAATCATCATCCTCGTCTTCTTGAGATTTCAATAAATAATAAATTCCCAAAATAACAGGAACTAAACCCAACCCTCGAATCCAATCAGGAGGAATCAATAAACTTCCAAAAAAACCGGGTAAACTTGCCAATAATAAGAGGGTAAATCCTAAATACTGACCGATAACAATTTGACGGCGACGGAACAAGGCATTAACTTGGGAAAAAAATAGAGTGAGGATGAAAATATCATCAATATTAGTCGCAGCAAAGGCGGCGGTTCCTGTGGAAATGGCGGTTATAAATTCGTTCATGGTTTGATTTTCCTGTGAGGGTTAATAATGGAGAGGTTTAGAATTTTCGTCTGCGTTTAGTCGAATAGGAATGGGAAGTAGGAAGCACTAAAGAAGCTGAAGGAATAATTTCAGGAGTGGGGTGAGTAAATTGAGCATGAATTTCTTCAATATGTCGTTCCATTGTTCTGACTAATTTCGGTGAACGAGTGCGTTGTCTGACGAACCAGCCACAAGTTACGAATAAGTAGAGGAGGAATAAATAAGGGAAGAGATTATAAGGGGCTTCAGGAACTGGAAACAGTTGATTTCCGGGGATACCAACGCTACCAATAATCGGAATCATCATGAAGCCAATAGCTAAGATAGAACAGACAACATCCATCGGGCGCAGTTGTTTAATTTTGTGGAGATAAAGGGGCGCAGCCAGGGAAACTAAAATGTAAACCGTTAAAAATCCATAACTACAAATCGCTCCTAAATAACCCATACTTTCAAATAAGCGAATATTAAACATTGACAGGATTGCTGGAACTAGAAACATTACAAAGGAACAGAGGGTAACAGCAATATGAGGGGTACGATTTGAAGCGTGGGTTGTACCAATAGACGCATGAAATAAACCGTGACGCGCCATAGTAAAAAAGATGCGGGCGGCGGGATTAATAGTTCCTAAAACACAAGCAAAGAAGCTAAATAAAACCCCGAAAGCAATAATATCTCCTAAGAATCCGAAGCCGATTTGATGGGAAAGAAAAGCTAAGGGTTCTTCTGTTGTTGTAATCGAAACCCCAGTTCCTTCAAATCCTAGAATTTCAACATAACTGGTGAAGATAAAAAAGACTCCAGCTAAGATAACACTGCCCATCACAGAACGGGGAATCGTTCTTAACGGATTTTTAGCTTCATCCCCTAATGTGGTGGCACTTTCAAATCCTGAAAATCCAAATAAAGCTAACACTAATCCAGTGGCAATATGACCCGGAGTAACCCCTTCTAAGGTGAGTTGGCTCAGATCTAAAGCAAAGCCTTTATGTGCCCAAATAAGGATAGTTAGAATGCCAATTAACAAAATCGAAATTCCTTCCATCCATAACATCGCCATAGCGGAAAGTTGGATATCTTTGTAGGCTGCATACCAAGCAATTCCAGCACCAATGGCGAGTAAGGTAATTGCCGAAGGATGAATCCCTAAATGACCAAATAATATGCCGCTAAAGTTGGCTAAACCACAGAGAACAGACATTCCCGTGAATAAATAGGCGAGTACCAAACTCCAACCACAAATAACTCCGGCGGTGGGGCCTAATCCTTTAACAATATACGCATAAAATGAACCCGGAGAAGCAGAACGTCTGGCAAATTGATTAATATTAATACTGACAAAGATTAAGCCGATTAAACCAATTAAAAAACTGAGCCAGGTTCCTTTTCCTGAAAGGGCAACTAATAATCCTAAATTAGAGGCTGGAATTGTTGTAGGGGCAATTACAGCAAAAGATTGAGCTAAAACTTCACCAAAAGAAAGACAATCCTTTTTTAAGCCATGAGAACCCTGATGGAGTTGAGTGCTTTCGGTCATAGAGTAATTCCTTCTGTATTTCAAATAGACATCGGTGAATTGCTCTGCGATCGCCAATAAAGTATTGAGCAATGATTAACGATATCACCGGAAATGAAACCGTTAGTGTTTCAAGTTTTACTCTATGCGGATTCGATAATAGAATCAACTGTTCTTTTTTGTTGAATTGATAAATTTTATTGATTGATTCTCCCCTTAATGGTGTTTTACGGTAGGATCAAAGGGTGATCGCTGAAAATTTTCTACTTCAGTTCTGAATCTTCTGAGTGGATTTCCTCATGAATGGTTTGAGTTTTAGGACGAGGAATTCGTTGCTGTTTATAGAAGGGTTTATAAACTCGTTGCCGATAAATAGACGTGTGTTTGACTTTTTTAAACCCACTTAAAATCAGTAACGTCATTAAGGTTCCGATTAAACTCATGCGCCATAATCCACATCCAGCGGCGGTTCCTAAACCTGCGGTTAACCACAAAGCTGCTGCCGAAGTTAGCCCTTTAACTTTAGGCTTAAGATTAGGTTTTGGCTGTTGCAAAATCAGGCCCGCCCCAAGAAATCCTACTCCGGTTGCAATGCCTTGAACAGTACGACTAAGGGCATTAGTTGAGTTCATATCAAACCCGGCTTGTAAAGGCAGCATGATAAAAATAGCAGCCCCTAAACTGACAATCATATAAGTTCTCATTCCCGCCGGCCTACTGGGTTGCTGACGATCTAGTCCAATCAATCCTCCGATGAACAAAGCAATTCCTAGGCGGAAAATAATGGTGAACCAATCATCAGCCGGAAAAAACATTGGGTTAGAATTTATAGCCATTGCTCCTCAACCCCCCTAGGATAAAAAATCCTACTATTTTTTAAATCTCATAGTGCCAAAAAGGTTGATGTCCAGGTAAAAGAATAAATTGCCTATTTAACCGTTCAATAATTCCATGCTGTTCAAATTCTTTCAAAAGTCGAGTGACCGTGACTCTTGTTGTGCCAATTGTTTCAGCAATTTCTTGATGGGTTAAATGGAATTCAATCAGTTGTCCCTGAGAGACACCACTGCCAAATTTGTTGGCTAATAAGGTCAATAATTTATGCAATGCTTCATCAACAGGACGGGAATGAACGATTTCTAAAAAGGTTTGCAGTTGATGAATATGTTCAATTAACAGGGGATATAGATTATCAAATTCAGAGATCGGAACAGGAATCGCCTGAACTGGGGTCACGCACTCCATATAGTAGGGGTCAGCTTTGGACAAAACCCGTGAAACGATATCTCCTCTTCCCCATAACCCTAATGTAACAACAGTTCCATTTTCCAGGTAGGTGAGGGTACGCACAACACCCGACTCAATTTTCCACAGGTGATCCCGTCTTAAAGGAAGTCGGTCACGACGTTGGAAGTAACGCTGTTGTTGACTGAATTCCGGTGCAATTCCTGAAGCTAAAGTCATGGAAGATACAAACTAAACGAAATTTAACTAAAATTGTAGACTATGTTACTTGTGTTTGTATTAAAATACAGTTTTAATTGTATTAAATTTTTGATAGTCCCCAGGCTAACCCCATCCCCGAATCATGCAAGAGGTGAGTAACTTTACAATGGCTGGAATGACCCTAGAGCAACTGCGAATTTTTTTGGCGGTAGCAGAACATCTACACTTTACCCGTGCGGCTGAGAACCTCTATATTACGCAACCGGCGGTTAGTGCTGCGATTCAAAGCTTAGAAACAGAATATCGAGTTAAGTTATTTCATCGGATTGGTCGCCACGTTGAAATTACAGAAGCTGGACAATTACTGCAACTTGAAGCCCAAAAAATTTTAGAACAAGTCGCGTTAACCGAACGAGGATTAAGAGAGTTAAATAATTTACAACGGGGAGAACTCAAGTTAGGCTCAAGTTTAACCATTGGAAACTATTGGCTACCGGAAAAAATTAGTCAATTTCAACGGCAATATTCAGGAATTATTGTCAACTGCACCTTAGCGAATACCGAGGAAATTTGTTTAGGGACAGCCAACGGACACTTTGATTTAGGATTAATTGAAGGGGAAGTCAAACCTTCTTTACAAAAATTATTAAGTCAGGAGGAAATTGGCAGCGATCGCTTATTAATTGTTGTTGGACAGTCCCATCCTTGGTTTAACCGAGACAAAGTTGATTTAACAGAACTTAAAAATACAGATTGGGTCATGCGAGAACCGGGTTCAGGAACTCAACAACGGTTAGAAGAAGCGTTACAAAATTGGGGAATTAATTTGACTGAATTAAAAGTTATTTTAGTTTTAAATACGGGAGAAATGGTGAAAGCTGTTGTCGAAGAAGGTCATGTAGCAGCCGGAATTTCTGAACTGATGGTTAAAAAAGAATTAAAATTAGGAGTTTTAAAGGCGATTCGGATTGTTGATTCTCGTCAACCTTCTCAGAAAGAATTAGAATTGATTCGACCTTTTTTAAAAATCAAACATTATCAACGGTTTCAAACTCGCATTTCTCAAACTTTTGAAAAAATGTTATTATTGAATGAAATTAATTTACAGTTAACGCAAAGAAATGTTTGCTAAACTTATCTCTATTTATAAAATTAATGATTTAATAAGGATTCTAGCTTAAATCCATGAATGAATTTATCATCTACAACTAAAGGTAAACTTCCATTCCATTTATCAATGATTTTCTGGTGCAAAATTTCGGGAGTTAAGGTTTTTTGCAGTAAACTATGAGCTTCAGCTTCTCCTTTCGCTAAATTAACCTTAACTTCTGCTTCTTTAATTGCTTTCAAAACTAAAAATCCGGCTTTTTTAGCATCCTGTTCAGCAATTTGTTTGGCTTCCACAGCATCAGTAAACCGTTGGGAAAAATGAACATGAACTAAAGAAATATTATCGACTTGAATGTGATAATTAATTAATTGGCTTGTTAATAAATGATCCACTTCTGATTTGACATTTTCCCGACGAGTAATAATTTCTTCGGCAGTATATTTAGCCATAACCGCTTTGAGAATTTCTTCAATAACGGGATTAATAATCGCTTCAATAATGGCTTGTTTATCCCCAATTCGTTGAAACGCTAAATTGACTTCTTCAGGGATAATATGCCAATTCAATGCCACATCAGTAAATACCTCCTGTAAATCTTTTGAGGAAGCTTCAGCCGATATTTCCTGTTTTTGAATACGGACAGTCATCTTTTGTACTGTTTCAGCTACAGGAATAATAAAATGCAATCCTTCATCCAAAATTTCAGCTTGAACCTGACCAAACACCATTAAAATTCCCCGTTCCCCAGCATTAACAATAATCAGAGGATTGAAGAAAATTAAAAGTAATAAAAATAAAAAAAATAGGTTAGCTGGCTTCAAAAATAATTGATATCTGGGCATGGGTACAATCTGAAGTTAACTTTCGAGAACAGTAGAAGATTGAGTATCTACAATTCGATTAAATTGGTGAATATTTAATAATAAACTACTGAGAATTGACCAAGTGATAGCGAGAAACCAACCCGCTAAAATATCACTGGGAAAATGAACGCCTAAATACAGTCTTGTCCAAGCAATTCCAAGGACAAATAATCCTCCTAAACCAATCACAAACCCTCGCCATTTTGTTCTCCAAGTTATAAGAATTAAAACGATTACAAAGGCCATACTTAAGAGTGCGTGACCACTAGGAAAAGAAAAAGTTGAAGGAAAAGGATAGGAAGATTGCCACAAATGAGGTCGAATTCGATGAAAGAAAACTTTAGCGGATTGGCTCAGAATTCCACTTCCTGAAAGCGTTAAAATTAAATACAAAAGCGATCGCCATTGTTTTTGATACCCTAAAATTAAAACAACCGGAGTTGCTAGGAAAACGATTCCTAGAGAAGTACAAGTAAAGGTTAAGATAATCGCCAAGCTTTCCAGTTGAGGTTGTTCTATAGAATGAATGGCGAATAAAATCGATAAATCCCAAGGTAGACCACTGGAACTTTCGCCTACTTTTAAAGCTAGAATCCCAAACAACAGTAAGGGTAAAGAAATTCCTAAAGCTAAAAACTGCCAATGCAGGATGAACCACTGTTGAACAGAACTCCAGTCCCTAAATGACGGTTTATGGGGATTAAAATCAGACATCATTTTGCCCTAAAACTGCACATATTTTCAGTTTAATGCGGTAGCAGGGACAGGTCAATTACATTAGACTGAACTAAGAGTACCATTACTACGGTAAAAGCAGTTGAGGAAAAGACACCCATTGCTAAATCTTTCTTAAGATTTCGTTCAGGGGAAGAAGATTCAACAACATTGATGGCCCCATATTGCATTAGGAGAATTCCCGCTAAATTTGACAGCCAATAGCCAAAAATAGAACTGGGAAAAAATAAATCTTCAGACAATTTACTAAAAACAAATCCAAACCCATAAGCAATCGGTAAATTAAAAATTAAATCGTTCCACCAGCACAACGGAGACATCATGAAACCCAGAAAAACCAAAATTCCGCCGATCCATTTTTTAGACATAAACCTCTTGATTATCCACAATTTCAACTCAATTGTTATCAATTGTTATCAAAAAAAAATCTGACTCAGGACTGATGCCAGAAACCTAAGAAACTCAGTTTCTAGTTGTTGTTTAGGGGCTGAAATCAAAAGGTCTGGTTCAGAAACCTGATTTCTGTGTATATTGTATATGAATCTCGCATGAAATTCAATACATTTCCAATTCATTTTTGTTTGCCCGTCTCCCAAGTTGGCCCCATCAGGGTTCCTCGCAGTCGCCAGGGAGGGTGTTGAGGGACGTTAACCTCTAGTAGGCCACTATAAAGCTTTTCTTGAATATAAGGACTCTCTAAAACGGGCCAATCTTCTAAAACTTGTTGTTTTCCATTAATGATAGCATTGCCAAGGGCTCCATTTTGTTGATAGGTTAAGGTTAAGCGATCGCCTGCTAAACTTTTATAACTTAATTTTCCTTGACTTTTCCAATCTGCTCGAAAATGATAGAGATCGGGCTTATCTTGATCCAATTTTAATAAAACATCCCAACTGTGTTGCGGATCATAATTTTTGCCGACAGGTTCATTTTGTAGACTTAATCGTGCTAAAATAATCGGTAATAAATATTTATGCGGATCACCGAGTTTAATTCGTCGCCACCAAGCATCTTTTTCATCTAAATTAATCGCAGCTAATTTCTCTCTAATCGCTAACCCTCTGGCTTAAAAAGCTGTTTCTTCGACGGAATTAATATGGGGAGGTTTTGGGATAATAAAGCTTGAAGAGTTTGTAGAAGACAAAACAGAACCTTCTAAGAAAAGGTTAGAAATTTTAGTTTTTTTAGAAGAATTTGTTCTAGGAGTATCAACAGCATATAAACGGCAACCAAAAGCAAAAATAAAGATAGCCGTTAACCCGCTCATCAATTTAAGATTAGTCTTCATTACAGTCTCAATTTTTAAGGGGAAAAAACCGTTTTTTAGGAATTTTAAAGGATAACTCTGAACATTTACGATAAAATAGGAAACGAAATCAATGGGAGGATTTATCCGATGGGATATGCAATTGACGTTAATCAATCTAACTTTGAGCAAGAGGTAATCAAAGTTTCCTATAAAAGCCCTGTATTTGTAGACTTTTATGCAACTTGGTGTGGCCCGTGTCAAATTTTAAAACCCATTTTAGAAAAGTTGGTGAACGAATATGATTTTATTTTAGCGAAAATTGATATTGATCAAAATCCTGAATTAGCAAGTCAATATGGGGTAGAAGGTGTACCGGATGTAAGAATTGTGCTTCAAGGAGAAATGCAGCCCGGTTTTGTAGGAGCATTAACAGAAGCTCAAATTCGGCAAACCCTCAGCCAATTCAATTTAAAATCTAATTTTGAGCAGGATTTAGAAGCTTTAAAAACTGCGATCGCTCAAAAGAACTTTCCCACCGCCAAACAACTTTTAGATCAGCTATTTTCTCACTATCCAAATCGCTTAGAAGTGGTGTTAGAAGCGGCTAATTTTTTAATTGTTCTCAATCAACTTGAAAATGCTGAAAAACTGTTAAATACCATTGGAGAAGATCAGCGCGATTTCTTCCCCAAAGCTCAGGCTTTAAAACAATTAATCCAACTCAAAACAGATGCTACTGCTTCGGGAGAAAGCCAACTGGAACAGAACTATGCAAAAGCTTGTCAATTAACTTTAGCGGAAGACTACGCAGAGGCGTTATCTTTATTTTTAGAGATTGTATCTACCGATCGCAAATATAAAGAGGATGGGGCTAGAAAAGCAATGTTGACTATTTTTAATTTACTGGGGGATGACCATCCCTTGACCCAAAAATATCGGAAACAATTAATGCTACAATTATATTAAGGGGACTCAAACAGGGAATAGAGCAGAGGGAATCGGAAACCGAAAATAGAGAACGCGCCATAGGGAACTTTATCATTTGTTCTGATCGAAAAATCGGTGATTTAACGGTTTTTCTAGGAAGGACTTTTTTTCTCTAAAAATCCCATAAATTTATGACTAATGCCTTACTGATTCTAGGGGAATTAAATGATCGAGATATAGATTGGATCGTGACCCAAGGAAAACGAGAAGTTTTGCAAGCGGGTACTGTTCTAATTGAAGAAGATCAACCCTTAGATGCGCTTTATATTGTGTTGAGTGGAACCCTCAACGTTTGTGTGGCTGCTTTAGGAAATCAAGTGGTTGGAAAAATTGGCGGTGGTGAAATATTAGGGGAAATGTCTTTTGTGGATGGACGTTTACCCTCGGCTACAGTGCAAGCGGTTGAAGAGTGTTGTGTGTTATCCATTTCTCGATCACTTTTATCTCAAAAATTAGAAGAGGATGTTTTATTCTCATTGAGATTTTATCGAGCTATTACTAAATTTTTATCCTCCCGCTTACGAGCTACCGTTAACCATTTTGGCCATGAAGAAAACGTTACTTTGTTAGCTTCTAAATCTTCCAATAATATAGCCGAAAATGAACCCAATCATCGTTTAGATTGGATTATGCAGCGTTTGGGAGGGTAATCATTAATACAATTAAAAAATTTTCGAGAAGCAAACTTATTGCTTTTATGATTAAACTTGTCCATTTAGATTATTTTAATTATTTTTAATTATGACTTTAAATTTTGATCAAGAAATGATGCAATATTGCTTGAAATTAGCTTGTCAAGCATTAGGAAAAACAGCACCTAATCCCTTAGTTGGATGTGTCATCGTTCAAGATAAAAAAATTGTAGGAGAAGGGTTTCATCCGGGTGCTGGACAACCCCATGCCGAAGTTTTTGCTCTGAGAAATGCCGGAGAAAAAGCCAAGGGAGCAACGGTTTATGTTAATTTAGAACCTTGTAATCATTTTGGGCGGACGCCTCCCTGTACAGAAGCTTTAATTCAAGCTGAAGTGGCTAAAGTTGTGGTGGGAATGGTTGATCCCAATCCTTTAGTTTCAGGAACAGGAATTCAACGGTTAAAAGATGCAGGAATTGAGGTTATTGTTGGCCTTGAAGAACCAGATTGTCAACAATTAAATGAAGCTTTTGTCTATCGAATTTTGCATCAGAAACCCTGGGGAATTTTGAAATATGCCATGACCTTAGATGGAAAAATTGCCACCACAACAGGTCATAGTTCTTGGGTGACGGGAACCGAAGCTCGACAAAAAGTTCATCAGTTGCGCGTTGCTTGTGATGCGGTCATTGTCGGAGGAAATACCGTCCGACGAGATAATCCTTGGCTAACGACCCACGAAGCCGGAGAACCCAACCCTTTGCGAGTGGTTATGAGTCGAACTTTAGACTTACCCAAACAAGCCCATTTATGGGACACTCAAGAAGCGAAAACTTTAGTTATAACAGAGGAGGGTGTAAATCCAGATTTCCAACAGTTTTTGCAGAATAAGGGGGTAGAGGTAGCGGAATTATCGCCCTTGACGCCTGCCCAAGTCATGGCTTATTTGTATAAACGTCAGTTTTTATCGGTGTTGTGGGAATGTGGAGGAACCCTTGCGGCTCAGGCGCTCGTAGATGGCAGTATTCATAAAATCTTAGCGTTTATTGCCCCTAAAATTATTGGGGGAAAAACAGCACCATCTCCGGTCGCAGATTTAGGGTTAACTCAGATGACAGAAGCACTTTTATTAGAACGAATGACCTGGGGTTCTGTAGGTAAAGATTTTTGGATTGAAGGATATTTATTTCAAACTTAATTATGAGCGAAGTTGCCCTATTAAGTCTTATGGTCAGTAGCCTAGGAATTGATGCTGTTTTATTGGCGAGTTGGCTCTGTTCCATACAAACTGATATACAATTAGAACAGGAGGAGGAAGAAACATTGACTCGGTACGACTCAGAAGATACTAAACAAATGCCTGTAAAATCTATACAACCTAACGGCTATTCTAACGCTGAATCTCCTGAACCTTTCGTTCGGGAATGGGAGTATAAAATTGTTCGGGCAAGTCGAGATGTATTTCGGAATCCAACTATTTTTAAAAAGTTATGTCAGGAAGAAACCGAAATGGGTTGGATTTTAGTGGAAAAATTAGATGATCGACGGGTTCGGTTTAAGCGTCCAAGAGGACTAGATCATGCCGAAAACCATTACCAAATTAAAGCTGATCCCTATCGTTCAACCTATGGTTCTTCTAGTAATTTAGGAGCTTGGTTAACGGTGATTGCTTTTATAACTGCCATTATTTTACCTGCCTATTTAGGATTTTCATTAGTTGCCATGAGCTTTAATAAATCCTATCAAAATTCTTCCCCCACGATTTCATCTCCTGAACCCGAAGTTTCTCCTACTTCCCCTTAAAACGTCCTCAAAACAATTACAATGATCGGCGATAACCTCACCCTTACTTACACTTTTTGCAGGTTTGGGGAGGTTACAACACTATTTCTATAGAAATAATGAATAATGTTACGCTTACCTTGGAATCAATTTGTAGCAAAAACCATCGGTAAACTGCCGTTAAGAACAGTTTTAATTGTACCTTTTGTGGTACAAATTACGGCTACGGTTGGATTAGTGGGTTATTTTTCATTTAAAAATGGACAAAAAGCTGTTGAAAATTTAGCCCAGCAGTTAATCAACCAAGTAAGTAATCGTGTTCAAGAAAATTTACAGTTTTTCTTAGAAACTCCCGATCAAATTAACCAAACTAATTATAATCAAATTAAATTAGGTTTTTTAAATACAACTAATTTATATCCTTGGGAAAAATACCTTTGGCGACAAGTTCAATTATATCCTGATATTACTTTTATTGCCATTGCGACCAATCAAAATAAACAAAGGTCAGGTGAAAAACGCCTGAATGGTGATTTCCAAGTTAATGTTGTCGGGGATGATGTTGGTAATAATTTCTATACGTTTCAACTTGATTCTCAAGGAAATCGGACTCAAGGTGAATTAGTCAAAAAAGACTATGATTTACGTCAACATCCCACTTACTTAAAAGTCATAAAAGAACGCCGAGCTTCCTGGAGTAATGTATTTGTTTCTATTTTAGAACCCAGCTTATTAATTAGTGCCTTAGAACCTATCTACAATCAAAAACAACAAATAGAAGGAATTTTACTGGCTACCTTACGGCTTGACCAAATTATTACTTTTTTAAAAGGTTTAAAAATCGGTAAATCAGGACAAGTTTTTATTGTTGATCCCCAAGGTCATTTGTTAGCTAGTTCTACGGGAGAACAACCCTTTAGAAAAATTGGCAATCAAAATCAACTTTTTTTGGCAACAGAAAGTCAGAATAAAATTACCCAATCAGCGACAGAACAATTATTGAAACAGTTTAAAAGCCTGCATAAAATTTATAACCCTCAAAAACTTAAATTCTTAATTAATAAAGAGAACTATTTTTTAAATGTTATTCCCTTTAGTGATAATAAAAAATTAGAATGGATGATTGTTTTGGTTGTTCCTGAACAGGATTTTTTAGATCAAATTCAAGCCAACAATCGAACAACATTACTTTTGTGTTTAGTCACCTTTATTGTAGCAATTACCATTGGAATTTTAACAGCAAGATGGGTTACATTTCCTATTATCCTACTCAATCAAGCGTCGAAAAACATTGCAGCCGGACAATGGGATTTACCCCAAGAAGCGAATCGTCAAGATGAATTAGGAGAACTGACCCGTTCTTTTAATAACATGATTCAACAATTGCAAACCACTTTAACTCAACTGCAAAATCTGAACCAATCTTTACAAATTAGTGAACAACGTTATACGAGTTTAGCTCAAGCTGCACCCGTTGGAATTTTTCGGGCTGATATTGAAGGAAATTATATCTATGGAAATGACCAACATTTTGCCATGATTGGTCTGAGTCAAGCGGAAACAATGGGGATGGGTTGGACAAAAACTCTACACCCACAAGATCGAGATCAGATTCTTTCCTGTTGGTTAAAATTTGTCCACGAAGGTGTTCCTTTTCAGTATGAATATCGGTTTCTTAAACCCGATAGTAGTACAATTTGGGTCTATGGAAAAGCACTAGCTGAACGAAATAGAGAAGGTCAAATTACAGGATATGTTGGAACCATTACCGATATTACATCGACTAAAGAAGCCGAACATATTCTGGCTGAATATAACCAAACTTTAGAACATCAAGTCAAAGAACGGACGCAAGAATTATCTCACACCCTGCAACAGTTACAAGCTACTCAAAGTCAACTGGTTGAGTCTGAGAAAATGGCGACATTAGGGCAATTGGTGGCTGGAATTGCCCATGAAATTAATACTCCATTAGGTGCAATTCAAGCTGCTATTAATAATAATAATCAAGCTTTAATTGAATCTTTAATTGAATTACCCAAACTTTCTCAAAAACTTGATCCTGATCAACAAGTGCTGTTTTTTAAGGTATTAGATTTTTCGCGAAACAACCCCCAGCAAATTTCTACACGAGAACAGCGTGAATATAAACGTCAACTGGCTCAACAATTAAAAGAGTATCAAATCGAATCTCCTCGAAAAATAGCTGATATTTTAATTGATATTGGCATTTATGATAACTTGGAATTTATTTTACCCCTGCTTCAACATCCTGAACAAGAATGGTTATTAAATTTAGCTTATAATCTAGCTCGATTACAACGAAATAATCAAACCATGATTACGGCGATTGAACGAGCTTCTAAAGTTGTTTTTGCTCTCAAAAGTTATGCTCGTTATGATCCCAGTGGTCAAAAACAATCTGTCTTCATTACTGAAGGCATTGATACGGTTTTAGAACTCTATCACAATCAACTCAAACGCGGCATAGAAGTCAATCGTATCTATCAAATTACCCATTCCCTTGATTGTTATCCTGATGAATTAATGCAGGTTTGGACAAATTTAATTCATAATAGTATTCAAGCCATGAAGGGTCAGGGAACTCTCAAGATTGTCGTTCTCCAAGAAGAAACTGAGTTTCGGGTGCAAATCATCGATTCAGGCTGTGGGATTCCGGCGGATATTCAAGGACGCATTTTTGAACCTTTCTTTACAACAAAACCTTGGGGAGAAGGTAGTGGTTTGGGATTAGATATTGTTCAAAAAATTATTGATAAACATCAAGGTCAGATTACCGTTCAAAGTCAACCCGGAAACACTATTTTTACGATCTCCTTACCTCGAACCTAAACTGAAATTTTGAGATGAGTTCTGTTTATGTTAAAATGAGTAAAGTTTACTTTTAATTAGCCATCTTAATCAAAAAAATCAATTTAATTAAAATTCAAAAAGGAAAAGCCAATGGTAGAAAAAGCTATTATCTGTGTTGATGATGAACGGTTTGTGGTAGAAAGTCTCCTAGAACAACTCAAACGGAGATTTGGAAAGGAGTATATCTATGAAGGTGCAGAAAGTGCCCCGGAAGCCTTAGATATTCTGGAAGATTTAGAACAGGAAAATATTGAAGTATTAATTATTGTTTCGGATTGGTTAATGCCTGAAATGCGAGGAGATGAATTTCTCATTGAAGTCCATCGTCGTTTTCCCAAAATTATTACAGTGATGTTGACGGGACAAGCGGATGAAACGGCGATTAAACGGGCAGAAAAATATGCTAATTTATATCGTTGTCTTTATAAACCTTGGACAGAAGAAGAGTTAGCACAAACGATTGCATCGGCTTTAGGATAGTGATCAACATTTATAGATTTTTATTGCTTTAATTTATTCCGATAATAATTTGAGAACAATGGCTAAACAATTGGCAATTTTATGTGTAGATGATGAATCCGTTATCTTAGAAAGTCTTAAAGAACAACTCAAACGTAATTTACCTCAACATTATGAATTAGAATCAGCAGAAAGTGGCGAAGAAGCCTTAGAAGTCATTGAAGAATTGCATGAGGAAGGGTTGGAAGTTGCTTTAGTCATTTCTGACCAAATTATGCCGGGTTTACAAGGGGATGAGTTATTAATCCGAATTCATCAAAGTTATCCCCAAATGTTAAAAATTATGTTGACTGGACAAGCAGACGCTCAATCTGTTGGCAATGTAGTCAACCAAGCGAGTTTGTATCGTTATATTAGCAAACCTTGGGATGAAACGGACTTAATTTTAACAGTTCAAGAGGCATTAAGGCGCTATGCTCAAGAACAACAACTGGTAGAACAAAACAAAAAATTACACGAATTAAATCGACAATTACAACAGTTAAATATTTCTCTGGAACAAAAAGTTTTAGAACGAACTACACAATTAGAACAGGCAAAACAGGCGGCTGAAGTGGCGAATCAAGCTAAAAGTACATTTTTAGCCAATATGAGTCATGAATTGCGATCGCCTTTAAATGCGATTTTAGGTTTTGCTCAATTAATGAACCGAAGTACAACTCTTTCTGCTGAACACCAAGAACAAGTGAAGATTATTTTACAAAGTGGAGAACATTTATTAAGTTTAATTAACCAACTTTTAGATTTAGCTAAAATTGAGGCAGGCAAAATCACCCTTAATGAGGCTAATTTTGATCTATATCATCTCCTTCAAGATTTAGAAGATATGTTTTCTCTTAAGGCTAAAAATCAGAATTTAAGCTTAACATTTAGCTGTTGTGAAGCTGTTCCTCAATATGTTTGTACTGATGAGATTAAACTTCGTCAAATTCTGATTAATTTACTCAATAATTCTCTCAAGTTTACTCATCAAGGAGGCGTTAAGCTAACCGTCAATTGTAATAAAATTGACCCCTCAAACCTACAACTGATTTTTACAGTTCAAGATACGGGAGTTGGAATTGATCCAGAAGAAATTGATCAGCTTTTTGAGGCTTTTACTCAAACTCAAAGGGGAAGAGAAGCTGATGAAGGAACGGGGTTAGGTTTATCGATTAGTCAAAAATTTGTACACCTAATGGGTGGGAAAATTAAAGTTAATTCCCAAGTCGGAGTCGGTACAACCTTTACGTTTAATATTCACGCTAAATTCGTTGATGACATTTGTTTATTTAATCAAAATTTATCTCGAAAAATAGTGGGTTTAGCCCCCAATCAACCTGCCTATAAAATATTAATTGTTGACGATAAATTCTCTAATCGTAAATTATTAATGCAATTGCTGAAACCTTTGGGATTAGAATTAAAAGAAGCCTCAAATGGCAAAGAAGCTGTAGAAATTTGGGATGTGTGGGAACCCCATTTAATTTTAATGGATCTGATTATGCCCATTTTGAATGGTTATGAAGCCACAAAACAAATTAAAAATACCTTAAAAGGAAATGCTACGGTGATTATTGCGATTACTGCTAGTGTTTTAGAAGAACAAAAAGCCTTGGTACTTTCAATGGGTTGTGACGATTTTGTGAGAAAACCCTTTCAAGAATCCCATATTTTTGAGATGATTGCAAAATATCTAGGTCTTGAATATATCTATGCGGAGGACACCCCCCTAAACTTTTTAAATCCCTCAAACTCTATACTTACTGTTGAAAGCTTGAAAGGGATGCCCTCTCAATGGATAGATGAACTTTATCAAGCCAGCCTTGACTTAGATTATGAGTTAGTTTTAGATCTAATTCAAGAAATTCCGTTGGGACAAGCTGATCTGTCTCAAGCCTTAACGGATTTAGTTTCTAATTATAGAGTTGATCAAATCTTTAATCTTATTGAAAAAATAAAAATCCATGAATATTCGACCTAATAAAAAACAACAACCCGGTGGTATTTTAATTATAGATGATAAACTTGAAAATTTAAAAGTTTTATCAGAAATCCTTAAGCAACAAGGGTATAAAGTTCGTCAAGCTATTAATGGAATATCCGCTTTAAGGGCAATACAATCATCCCCCCCTGATTTAATTTTATTAGATATAAAAATGCCGGAAATGGATGGCTATGAAGTTTGCCAAAAACTGAAACAAGATTCTCAAACACAGGAAATTCCTATTATTTTTATTAGTGCTTTAAATGAAGTTTGGGATAAGGTAAGAGCGTTTCAATTAGGAGGGGTTGATTATATTAATAAACCCTTTCAAGTGGAAGAAGTTATTGCCCGGATTGAAACCCAGTTTATTATTCAAAGACAGAAAAAACAATTACAAGCAGAAATAGAATATCGTCAAGCCCAAGAAGAACGGTTAAAAGAGGAAATTCAACACCGTCTCGCCAAAGAAGAGCAATTACAAGAAGAAATTCAACGACGTAAAGAAACAGAAGAAATTTTATATCAATCTCGTGCTTTAATTCAAAGTGTTTTAAATACGTCAATGGATGGAATTGCTGCTTTTCAATCTATCCGAAACACAATGACCGGAAAAATTATGGATTTCCGTTGTTTAGTTGTGAATCCAATCATTGGCCAAATTTTGAAGCAAGATCGCTCTAAGTTAATGGGAAAAGTTATTTTAAAAAGATTATTGAAAAAAATAGATTCCAGCTTATTTGAAAAGTTTGTTAATTTAGTAGAAACAGGAACTCCTTTAATTGATGATATTTTTTATCACAGTGACGATACTCAAGGTTGGTATCATTTTATTGCCGTGAGGTTAGGGGACGGATTTTCGATCGCCATTCGAGATATTACAGACCGTAAAAAGATAGAGCTTGATTTATCTCGTTGGGCTAAATTAGATGGGTTAACACAAATTGCTAACCGTCATTATTTTGAGGATTTTTTAAATCAAGAATGGCAGAGACATCTACAGGAACAAAAGCCAATTTCCTTGATTTTATGTGATGTAGATTATTTTAAAGCTTATAATGATACCTATGGTCATTTAGAAGGAGATGACTGTTTAAAAAAAGTAGCTCAAGCAATTGATCAAGTGATTCAACGTCCTGGAAATTTACTAGCTCGTTATGGAGGTGAAGAATTTGTTATTATTCTAACCCAGACGAATCTCTTAGAAGCAGGGCAAATTGCTACAGATATTCAAACTTCTATTCGGATTCTCAATATTCCCCATTCTCAATCTCAAGTGAGTGAATTACTCACACTAAGTTTCGGCATATCTAGTTTAATTCCAACGAAAGAAAACTCAACTTTTATATTAATAAAATCTGCTGATCAAGCTTTATATCAAGCTAAACAACAAGGGAGAAATTGCATCGTTACTCAAGTAGATTAAAAGAGTTAATAATCTGCATTCCTGCGGTAGCAAATCGTTGAAATGTGAGATTTGCTTGTTCAGTATAATCCACAATATCGGGAATAACAACAGGAGAGGTACAATCTTCTAATAAATAAACTTTTTGGGCTAAATTAGAATTTCTGCCTTGAATTTCGGTTAATAAATTGTCAATTGTCCAAGCAACACAATGGCTTTTTGCTTGACCCGCAATCAGAATTCGATCAAAGTTTAAAATCTGTTCTATTAATTGTTTGTTTTTTTGAGCCATGGTTTCTCCGTGCATATTTTCTAAAACTTCCGGTTGCAAAACCGAATAATTTTCTGTTAAAGGATGATTTCCTTTAATCTCAAATTGAACTTGAGAACATCGGGAAATCGTATGAAAAAATAACGCTTCTTCAACGGCTGAAACTAACCCATGACCGATCCCCCCTAACATTGAATGATAGGGCCATACTGTTAAGGGATATTGACCTTTTTTTGCTAAGGTTTGGGCATAATGTAAGGCGTATTGTTCTAGGGTGTTTTCATCTGCACCTAAAATTCTATTGATAACTTTCGGATTCACTTTCCAAATGTGATTTTGAATATCTTCAACGGAAATTAAGGTTGCAGGAGTTGGATGTTCACCTTGTTGATTAATCCAAAAAATGGGATGAAAAATCTGGAAGGCGGTATGGGTATCTAAAGTCACAATAATATGGCTAATTTTGTTTAAATTTCGATAAATAAATTCACACAATCTAATATTGTCTTCTACTGCACCATTTCCCGATGCGCCTCCTACAAATAACTCAAATTCAGGAATACAAAACGTATTTTGAACATCAATTAAAATTAAACAGGTTTTAAGTTGATCCTGACTAGCAGGTTGAATCTTATACTGTTTTGCCCATTGTTCTGCTTCCTGGGCTCGAATTTGATATCGAACACGCCAAACTTTTCCCACACGCTGGGGATTAAAGTGGGGGGGAATGGGGAGAGAATCTATTTTTTCTGTCATCATTTGTTTATGATAAAATTAAAGTTAAAGAGCAGAATTCAAGCTAGTTTTATGCTGAAATCAATTGATCGAGTGTGGTTAATTGGAGGAACCCAGGAAAGTGCAAGATTGGCTCAGGCAATCGCCAAATGCCAAATCTATTGTATTATTAGTGTAACGACAGAATCAGCAAAATGTCTCTACCCCGAATCAGAATTTTTAACGATTTGGGTGGGAAAATTAGAGCCAAACCAAATTAACTTATTTTTAACAAATTATAAGATTAATCGAATTTTAGATGCTTCCCATCCCTATGCTGTAGAAATTTCTCAATTAGCAATTGCCATTAGCCAAACCCATCAAATTCCCTATTTACGGTATGAACGTCCAGCTATAGAGTTTGAAAATTCAACTCATCTTCTGTATTTAGACAGTTTTGAAACTTTATTAACCGGGGATTATTTAAAAGGAAAACGAGTCTTACTAACCTTGGGATATCGCAGTTTATTTCAATTTGCCCAATGGCAAGAACAAGCCGTCTTATTTGCTCGAATTTTACCGTCTCTTATGGCTTTGGATGCTGCTTTAAAGGCTGGATTTACCCCGGATCGGATTATAGCAATTCGTCCCCCCCTCTGTTTAGAATTAGAACGGGCATTATGGCAACATTGGAAGATTTCTTTGGTCGTCACAAAAGCTTCTGGATCGGCAGGAGGCGAAGATCTAAAAATTAATTTAGCTCACCAATTAAATATTCCTTTAATTATTATTGCCCGACCCCAGATTGATTATCCTCAAATGACTCACTCTTTTAAGACTGCCGTTGAATTTTGTCAATAGGGAACCGGGGAATGGAGGTCGGGAAAAGTCAACCCCCAAAAAATCTCTGAGATCGTTGCTGCGGTGATCCCCCTTTCCGATAAGATGGTATACGCGGCATCCAAAAAGGAAAGATAGGACATGAGTAAAATTGACGAAAGAGTAAAAAAAATTATTGCAGAACAATTAGATGTTAAGGAAGAGGAAATTATTCCTTCGGCGACTTTCGCCGAAGATTTAGGCGCGGATTCCCTGGATACAGTAGAACTGGTCATGGCATTGGAAGAAGAATTTGAGACCGAAATTCCCGATGAAGATGCTGAAAAAATTAAGACCGTTCAAGACGCTATAGACTACATCAAAGCCAAGGAGGAGTAAAGTCCATCGACCACCAAGCCAAAGCATAGGCTTAATCTGCAATTGAAGTAAAATCAACAGAATAAGCGAAGGATTAGCCTTCCACCAGTCTCACGGAAATTTTGCTGCGTTCGACTGTCTGGCTTAGGCAATCCCAACCCCTCTTAAATTAAATTACTGTTATACTGTTAGTTTTGCTTCTCACGCTTTGTTCTGCATTTTGGGTGATTAAATTCTTGAATCGACGAAAATCATGACTACGATGAATGTTAAGCGCGTTGTTGTAACAGGTTTAGGGGCAATTACTCCGCTTGGAAATACCCTAGCTGACTATTGGGAAGGGTTAATGAGCGGACGGAATGGGATCGGCCCTATCACCTTATTTGATGCGTCAAAGCATGATTGTCGCATAGCGGGGGAAGTCAAAAAATTTGACCCCTGTGATTACATCTCGCGCAAAGAAGCTAAACGGATGGATCGCTTCGCCCAATTTGCGGTGGCGGCTAGTCAACAAGCCATCGCAGATGCGGGCTTCGTCATTAATGACCTAAATGCAGAACAGGTGGGTGTCATTATTGGAACCGGTATTGGCGGACTCAAGGTACTCGAAGATCAGCAAGAGATCTATTTAAATCGTGGCCCAGATCGCTGTAGTCCTTTTATGATCCCGATGATGATTGCCAATATGGCGGCGGGACTCACAGCCATTCATACGGGAGCTAAAGGGCCAAATTCCTGCTCCGTAACCGCTTGTGCGGCAGGTTCAAATTCCGTCGGTGATGCCTTTCGTTTAATTCAACGCGGCTATGCTCAAGCGATGATTTGTGGGGGAACCGAAGCGGCGGTGACTCCTTTATCGGTGGCTGGATTTGCAGCAGCACGGGCACTATCAACCCGCAACCATGAACCTCTTAAAGCTTGTCGTCCTTTTGACAAAGATCGAGATGGCTTTGTCATGGGAGAAGGCGCCGGAATTCTACTGTTAGAAGAATTAGACTGTGCCTTAAGTCGTGGCGCTCGCATTTATGCGGAATTAGTCGGTTATGGCATGACCTGTGATGCCTACCACATGACCTCCCCTGTTCCGGGTGGGGCAGGCGCGGCTAGAGCGATTTCCTTGGCGATGAAGGATGCTGGATTAACCCCTAACCAAATTAGTTATATTAATGCTCATGGAACCAGTACCTCTGCTAACGACACCACAGAAACGGCAGCGATTAAAACGGTATTAGGTGAAAGTGCTTATCAGGTGGCGATTAGTTCTACAAAGTCGATGACGGGTCATTTATTAGGGGGTTCTGGAGGAATTGAAGCGGTAGCGACGGCAATGGCCATTGCTGAGGATCGGGTTCCTCCGACGATTAATTTGGATAATCCTGACCCAGAGTGTGATTTAGATTATGTTCCTCATACCAGTCGCGCTCACACCGTTAATGTCGCCTTATCCAATTCCTTTGGGTTTGGAGGTCATAATGTGACCTTAGCGTTTAAAAAATTTAAACCCTAACCCCGTAGAGACGTGCCATGGCGCGTCTCTACCTTAGGACAAGAGCCACTTTATCAAGTTGTTGATGGAGTGGCTCTTGTAGTGATTAAGCTGTTCTGTACTCGCGTAACAGGGTAGGATAGAAATATAAAGAAAATTTAATAATTGTTGTCTTTGTAGTCAACTTAGAGAGGTATCCTTGAGTCATCATCTCGACGCCATTGCTCCCCATGGTGGACATTTAATTAACCGAATTGCCACTCCTGACCAACGGCAGGAGTTTTTGGACAAAGGGGAACATTTACCCAGAGTTCAGTTGGATGAGCGCTCGCTCTCTGATTTAGAATTAATTGCTATTGGTGGTTTTAGTCCCCTCACCGGGTTTATGGAACAGGCGGACTATAAAACCGTCGTCAACCAAATGCACCTGAGTAATGGTTTACCTTGGTCAATTCCCATTACTTTATCGGTTTCTGAAGAAGTAGCTTCAACCCTGACTGAAGGGGGTTTAGTTCGTTTAGATGCCCCGACGGGGGAATTTGTGGGTGTTTTGGAACTCACCCAAAAATATACCTATGATAAGGAAACCGAAGCCCTCAACGTTTATCGCACCACAGACGAAAAACATCCAGGGGTGAAAGTCGTTTATGATCAAGGGGGCGTTAATCTCGCTGGCCCAGTATGGTTATTAGAACGTCAACCCCATCCTTACTTCCCGAACTATCAAATTGACCCCGCAGACTCACGGGCAATGTTTCGAGAAAAAGGATGGAAAACCATTGTTGGATTTCAAACTCGAAACCCTATCCATCGGGCCCATGAATATATTCAAAAATGTGCCTTAGAAACCGTTGATGGATTATTTTTGCATCCTTTAGTCGGGGCAACCAAATCCGATGATATTCCGGCAGATGTACGGATGCGGTGTTATGAAATTTTGATTGATCATTACTATCCTAAACAACGGGTTATTTTAGCGATTAATCCCGCCGCCATGCGTTATGCAGGCCCCCGTGAAGCGATTTTCCATGCCCTAGTGCGGAAAAATTATGGCTGTACTCACTTTATTGTGGGTCGAGATCATGCCGGGGTCGGGGATTATTATGGAACTTATGATGCTCAATATATTTTCGATGAGTTTGAGCCTGGGGAATTAGGCATTACTCCGATGATGTTTGAACACGCTTTTTATTGTACTGTGACTGAAGGTATGGCTACCAGCAAAACCAGTCCTAGTACCCCAGAACAGCGCATTCATTTATCAGGAACTAAGGTGCGAGAATTACTGCGTCGTGGTGAACTTCCACCCCCGCAATTTTCCCGCCCTGAAGTTGCCAATGAACTGATTAAAGCAATGAAGGTGGCAACGGAAGCTTAATCAGTTATCAGTTATCAGTTATCAGTGGAAGAGTTAAGGGTTGATGGTTAAATAGTTATTAATTAACAACGATTAACCCAAACTCTAAAACCAAAGACTTTATGAGCAGGTTCATCAAGATTTTAGGGAATTAATAAAGTTTTTCTTGACCTTGCTCCTAGTCACGAAAACAACTGATAACTGGCACAGACGTGCCATGGCACGTCTTTACTGATAACTGATAACTGATAACTGATTTTTGGTAATGGGATTAAAACGACGGGAATTTTTACAACAAGCTGGCTTACTGATGGCAGCGCTGGGGATTCAGGAAAGACTTTATGAGCGTTCCTATCAAGCCTTAGCACAGCCAACCCGACGGAAGTTAGCTTTATTAGTGGGAATTAATCAATATCCTAGTGGAAATCGGATTGAAGAACCGTTGCAAGGCTGTTTAACGGATGTGGAATTGCAACGCAATTTATTAATGTATAAATTTGGGTTTCAACCCGATGATATTCTCACGTTAACCAACCAAGCTGCAACTCGCAATCAAATTGAATCTGCCTTTATTTCCCATTTAATTGAACAAGCTCAAATGGGGGATGTGGTACTGTTTCATTTTAGTGGTTATGGTAGTTGTATTCCCCGTAATGATGTTGTTTCTAATTTACCTCAAATTCAATATTCTTATCTGCCTGTTGATGCCGAAATATCAGAACAGGAAACGGTTAATGATATTTTAGAAGATACCTTGTGGTTATTATTGCGATCGCTGCCGACCTCTGAAGTAATTACGGTTTTAGATACAAGTTTTATTTATCCTGGGTATCATCAACAAGGGACTCTCAAAATTCGCGCCGCCTCAAGTCCAACAACCTTGGAAATTAATCCCACAGAACTGGATTTACAACAGCAATTGTTATCTCGTTTCAACCTTTCACAACCAGAATTAGAACACCGAAAACCCGGTCAATTACCCGGATTAGTCTTAGCCGCATCTAAACCGTCCCAAGTTGCTACAGAAGGTCGATGGGATGGCTTTAATGCAGGATTATTTACTTATACTTTAACCCAAGCTTTTTGGGGTGCAAGTCCCTTCCCAAATTTAACTGCCCAAATCAGCCGAGTGGCGGGAGAAGTTGAACAAATGGTTGGGCCGTGTCAGCAACCCCAACTCCGCAGAACCTTAAATCCTACTAAAGCTGATTCAGATGTTTCTCTAGGGAGTTTGTGGCTTCCCTCCTTACCTCTTGATGGGGTAATAACGGGGGTTGAAGAGAATGGAAAAACTGCTCAAGTTTCATTAACAGGGCTGCCAACGTTTGTATTAGATTCATTGGGTTTAAATACAATATTAACGATTATTTCAGAATCTAATTCTTTAGAAAATCCGGTTTATTTACAACTACGTTCTCGCGCAGGATTAAAAGCCAAAGCCCAGATCAAAACGACTGATTTAAACTTATCTTTCGGGTTAGAAGTTGGGCAAAAAGTACAAGAATTTATTCGGATCTTACCTCGGCAAATTAATTTAAAAATCGCCTTAGATCCTCAATTAAATCGAATTGAACGGGTGGATGCGACCAGTGCATTTTCCGGGTTTTCTCGGATGACGATTGTAGCGAGTGATCAACCTGCGGATTATTTACTCAGTCGCGTTACGGATAGAACCATTGCCCAAGCTTTAAATGCTCCCTTATCCCCGATTTTTCAAGGACGCTATGGCTTATTCTCTAAAGGATCAGTGTTGCTTCCCGATACCATTGGTGAAGGAGGAGAGGCGGTAAAAGTGGCGGTACATCGGTTAATTCCCCAACTCAAAACCCGTTTAGCGATTAAGTTATTACGATTAACAGAAAATGAACGCTCTTCGCAGTTAAAAGTGAGAGCAACTTTAAATTTATTAGCTCCTCAATCTCAAGTATTAATCAAACGGGAAACAACTGGAATTTTAAACAAAATTAATCGAGAAAATGCTCAATCTGTTAATTCTATTTCAACTTTAAGTTCATCTTTTCCATTGGCTTCCGAAAATCTAGGAATTGTGACAGTGCCTGTGGGCAGTCGTTTACAATATCAACTGCAAAATCAGGGAGAGTTTCCCGTTTATTTTTTACTGTTTTACGTTAATAGTGAAGGACAAACCTATCTATTTCATTCAGGTTTTGATCCTCAGCAACAACAAATTGCACCGGGTAAATCTATGAGTGTACCTCCCACTACGGTTTACAGTGGTAACTCTTCTACAGAAATTATCGGAGAACTGGTTAAAAGTCCAGCAGGATTAGCAGAAACCCAGGTAATTTTAAGCCAAAATCCCTTTTTGGAAAGCTTAACAATTTTAGATAAAAGCATTAAAAAAAGTGAGGGATTATTGAAGTTCAACTTAATCTCAAATCCTTTGGATATTGCTGATGCTATTTTACAAGATTTGAATCGAGGCAGTCAACAAAGTTTAGAAAAAATCGGAGTGATTACGGATGATTTGGCTTTAGATATTAATAGCTGGGCAACTTTTAATTTTGTTTATCGGGTTGTGGGATAAGCTGTTTATATTGATAATTCTTTAAACCGCGTTTTGAAACCTGATGAAACTCAAACCCAGAGCCATTCTCAATTCCTAAACCATTGACCCAAACCTGCCTCAACCGTCTCCTTAATATTCATTTACAAATCTTGTAATAAGTTCATAATGTTTTTTTTGATGAACAAGATGTTAACTTGTGGCAAAAACACTATAAATTAAAAAGTAAGCGAATCAAGAAACCGGAATCTTAAAGGAGTAGTACCAAGTCCCAACTAAAGCGATTCAATAGATGTCTATCTACAGTCAACGGATTCGTTAAATTTAACAATTCCTTAATTTTTGGGACTCCATCCTCAACGGTTGATCCTGATTTTTTGAGGATAAAACCTCAGAATGAGTCACTTATATTTGTGGAGCAATAGATATGCCAGAAACTATCACAAACTGCCGTAATATCGCCATTGTTGGCCCCTATTTAAGTGGGAAAACCGCACTTTTAGAAAGTATTTTGTCCGTAACGGGAGTAACTACTCGCAAAGGAACGGCAAAAGATGGCAACAGGGTTGGGGACAGTTCCCCAGAAGCCCGTGAACGCAATATGAGTGTAGAAGTTAATGCCGCCAGTACCGAATATGGCGGCATTCGCTTTACATTTTTAGATTGTCCGGGGTCTGTAGAATTTGCCCAAGAAACCTATAATGCGTTAATCGGAACGGGGTTAGCTATTGTCGTCTGTGAACCTGATCCCGCCCGGATTTTAACCTTATCTCCCCTGTTCAAATTCTTGGATGACTGGGAAATTCCCCATCTCGTTTTTATTAATAAAATGGATCGGGTTTGTACCGATGAGGAACGTTGTGTTACCAGTTTTAGCGAACTCTTGAATGCTTTAAAAGCGGTTTCCACTCGTCCTATTATTCCTCAACAATATCCCATTGGCAACGGTGAACAATTGGTCGGTTTTATCGATTTAATTACCGAACAAGCCTATCATTATCATCCCGGTGCTCCCTCTGATCCTGTACCCCTTCCCGAATCTCTCAAGGAAGCTGAACACGCTGCCCGTCAAGCGATGTTAGAGGAGTTAGCCAATTTTGACGATCATCTATTAGAAGAATTATTAGAAGAAATTGAACCTCCTCAAGATGAAATTGTCAAAGATTTAAAAATGGAATTAGGAGCGGATTTAATTGTACCTGTATTAATTGGGGTAGCGGAACAAGATCATGGGGTACGAGCTTTATTGGATGCCTTAGTTCGGGAAGCACCAGAACCCGTCATTACCGCAGAACGACGGGGGCTGAAATCTCCACAAGGGTTGCCCATTGCCCAAGTTCTCAAAACCTATTACACCCCCCAAGGCGGTAAACTCTCCCTGGTGAGGGTTTGGCAAGGTGAACTCACCGAAGGCCAGACCTTAAATGGGGTAAGACCGGGGGGAATGTATCGGTTGATCGGACAACAAACCCAAAGCGTACAAGTGGCGAAAACTGGAGATATTGTAGCTTTGGCGCGGATGGAAGGCATTCAAACCGGAGATACCTTAACAACGGAACCCAATCAATTAAAAAATCCGTTACCGAAAGCAACTTTATTACCGGCTGTTTATGGCTGGGCAATTACTCCTGAAAACCGCAAAGATGAAGTTAAAATTAGTGCGGCTTTATCTAAAATGTTAGATGAAGATCCCTCGTTAAGTTGGGAACAAAATGGAGATACCCATGAAATTATTTTATGGGGTCAAGGTCAAATTCATTTGCAAGTGACGTTAGATCGGTTACGGCGTAAATATAATTTACCGATGGTGACTCATTTGCCTCGGATTCCCTATAAAGAAACCATTCGTAAAAACACAAATTCTCACGGTCGTTATAAACATCAAAGTGGCGGTCATGGACAGTTTGGAGATGTGTATTTAGATATTAAACCTCAACCGCGTGGGGAAGGGTTTAATTTTGATGAAACGATTGTGGGGGGTGTGGTTCCTCGTCAATATATTCCCGGTGTTGAAGTTGGGGTTCGAGAATATTTAACCCAGGGGCCTTTAGGGTTCCCTGTTGTTGATGTAGCGGTAACATTAACCAATGGTTCCTATCATTCTGTGGATAGTTCCGAACAAGCTTTTAAACAAGCTGCCCGGTTAGCCATGCAGTCAGGAATGGAGAAATGTGAACCCGTTTTATTAGAACCGATTACTTCTGTTGAAATTTGTGCCCCCAGTGATTTTACCTCCCAAATGTTTCAGTTAATTACCGGGCGTCGGGGGCAAATTTTAGGCTATGAACCGATGTCAGACTGGAAAGGATGGGATAAAATTTCTGCCTATATTCCCCAGGCGGAAATGCAGGATTTAATTGTAGAATTGCGTTCCTTAACGTTAGGAGTGGGTTATTTCAATTGGCAATTCGATCATTTACAAGAAGTTCCTGAAAAGTTAACGGAACGGATTTTAGCAACGAGTAACGGGAATGGTAATAGTAAATCCTAAATTCCTGTAAGCTAAAAAATCTCCCTTTTCGAGTTAACAGCATTAGGGAGATTTCTAGCTTCTATAGTGCTACTTGAAGAGGGAACAGGGAACAGGGAACAGGGAACAGTAAGAAGTGAAAGGGTTTCAGGTTTTACTCATTGTCAAACACCAATCATGCGTAGCACTATTGAATTAATTATTTTGGCGACGGCGGGACTCATTGCTGGCATTTTAGCAGGCTTTTTAGGGATTGGCGGGGGGACAGTTTTAGTCCCCTTATTGGTAGCGTTAGGATATACCCCAGTTGAAGCCGTTGCTACCAGTAGTTTATCAATTGTGATTACCGCAATTTCGGGGAGTGTACAAAATTGGCGCATGGGATATCTCAGTTTCAATCGTGTGATTGGTATTGGATTTCCGGCTATATTAACCGCACAAATAGGGGTATTTTTGGCAGAATTAGTTTCCTCCCGATTATTATTATTTTTATTTGGATGTTTATTGTTATTAAATGTTTATTTAGTAGAAGTGCGTCAACAAATAACAGCCCATAAAAAACAACAAGAAGAACAACAAGTTTCTGATTCTGCTATTTCTTCTAATCAAAATATCCTCTTTAATCCAGTATTTGCTCGAATTTTAACGGGAGGGACTGCGGGAATTCTAGCTGGGTTATTTGGAGTGGGGGGTGGAATTATTATGGTTCCTTTGCAAATTGTTTTATTAGGAGAAACCATTAAAGTTGCAATTCAAACCAGTCTAGGAGTAATTATCATTACAGCTATTTCTGCTTGTGCTGGACACGCTATTCAAGGAAATGTTTTATGGATTCAAGGCATTATATTAGGATTAGGGGGATTATTAGGAGCGCAAATTAGCACCCGGTTTTTGCCCAAATTATCGGATAAAACGGTTAGTTTAATGTTTAGAATTTTCTTAGTTATTCTCTCTGTTTATATCTTTAGACAAGCCTGGATGCAACCCTAATAGCTTTCAGAGTCTCTTTCTACAGGGGAATTAAAAATGAGAGTACCAAGCTATCAAAATTGGGTATATCGTTATAGGAAACCCCTCAAATTTCTCTACAAAACCTTAATTCTTTAAGCTTGTATAGCCTTTTGAGATTGATCTCCCAGATAGTGCAATACTAAATTAATCGTGTCTTGCTTTACCCATCCTTTTTGTACCGCTAATGTACCGAATTGAAGATTGGTTTGGGGTTTTTCAGCGAGAATCTCCTCAATTTGTTGATCATCTAACAGTTTAGCTAATTTTAAATATTCACTTAACGGTTTCTTATGGGGATTTTGATATAGATTCAGTAAATCTTCTACGAAAAACTTAATAGTTTCGGGTTCAATCAAGCCTTGATCAACTAAAATTTCTCCTAAGCGTAGATGATTGAGATGGGTTTTTTGTGCTTTTAAAGCACCTTTAATTTGAAATTCTGTAATTAACCCCGCTTGACGGAGTAAATAACCCAGGGGTAAAAATCGCGGTTGATTGGAATTAACGGTTTTAGATAAAGGTTGAACATCTAGGGACGGAGACGGTTTCACCCTGACCATTTGGGGTTGATAGTCATAGAAAGAATTAGTGAACCCATTATTAGAAGAGGATACAATTGACATTTGTGATTTCGTGACTAATTCTAGCCAAGAAATTGGGATTGTAATCGGCCAAAACACCGATGTTAATGCTAAAACGCCCCACGAACTTTGATCCGTTAAGGGTGTTGTTGAATCCTCGACGAATGCTTTAAAGCACACCGAAAACGAAGCTAAAACTCCTACTGTGTAATAGGCAATTAATATTTCCATTAGACTCTCTCTTCTTAGTCAGTGGTAGTAGTGCTTTAAATCAAAAATACAATCTCTGGTCAAATGAGTTAGTCAATGAACTCTAGTGGAAAATTGACAGTTTAATTTGTAATTAGAACCTTATTTTAAACGGTTCTCCATCTTATCTTATCAAGTGTTGTGTTAAGATTTGAATACTTTATTGAGTTTTTTTGTAAAAGTTTAGTAAAATCTTTGAACAAAAAAAGAGAGTTGAGGGGAAGACTAGACGAACGCTTCAACCTCAACCCTCTAAAAAAGACAGTTTCAGGGTCTAAATTGGGTTAGGGAGACGATGGGCTAAGGCTTCACGGGCTTGTTCTCGGTCATCAAAATGAATTTTTTCGGTTCCCAAAATTTGATAATCTTCGTGACCTTTTCCCGCAATTAAAACGCCATCTCCCGGTTGAGCATCCAAAATGGCTTGATGAATGGCTTTAGCCCGATCAGCAATGACAATGGGCTTAATATTGTCGGGAATTCCGGCTAAAACATCTTGCAAAATCCGCTCAGGATCTTCGGTGCGGGGATTATCTGAGGTGACAACGGCCACATCCGCTAATTCTGCGGCAATTTTCCCCATTTGTGGGCGTTTGGTGCGATCGCGATCGCCCCCACAACCAAACACACAAATCATCCGACCTGGAATAAACGGACGGGACGCCTTCAATAAATTTTCTAAACTATCAGGGGTATGGGCATAATCCACAATCACGCTAATATTTTGATTAGGGCTAATTTGCACCCGTTCCATACGACCGGGAACGCCGGGAAACTCGGCAATTTTTTCGACCAAGGTGGTTAAATCTAAGCCCAAACTTAACCCCGCCCCCAAAGCGGCTAACAAATTCGATAAATTATATTGACCGACCAACGGTAAATAAAATGCCGCCTCTCCTTGGGGAGTATGGAGAACCCCCTTAACCCCTGTAGGTTCATAACACAGTTGATCCGCCCATAAATCGGCGGTTGAGTCGTGGGTACTATAACTCCAAGCTTGATTTCCCAACTGAGCGATTAACCGTTGGCCATAGGAGTCATCCGCATTAATAATCGCCCGACCTTTAAGATATTGGGGACTAAATAATAAGGCTTTGGCTGCAAAATAATCTTCCATGGTGGGGTGGTAGTCCAAATGATCTTGAGTTAAATTGGTAAACACCGCCACTTGAAAAGGACAACCAAGAACCCGCCCCTGGTCTAACGCATGGGAACTGACTTCCATCACCCCCAATTCACAACCCGCCGCCACCGCATCAGCCAGTTGTTCCTGAAGTTCAACGGAGAAAGGCGTGGTATGGGTTGCTGTTTCTTGAAATCCGGGCCAACGGGCGTAAAGGGTTCCCAGTAAGGCCGTTGGATGGTTAGTATTGCTGAGGAGATATTCAATTAAATGGGTGGTGGTGGTTTTCCCATTGGTTCCTGTCACCCCTACCAATTGTAATTTTTCTGCTGGATAATCATAAAACGCTGCTGCAATTTGGGCGCAGGTTTGGGTCATATCCGGGGTGGGAATAATGCAGGGATGTTCGACGGCGATGCGGTCTTGGGTTTTCTCGGCGGCGGTTTCGGAGATGAAGGCAGCTACTGCACCAGAGGCGATGGCACTAGGCCAAAATTCTCCCCCATCCACACGGGTTCCGGGCATTCCTAAGAATAAATCTCCCGGCCCAGAAGCGATGGAGTTGGTTGTTAACCCCTTAATTTCTTCCTCTAAAGCGGGGTGAGACTGAAAGGGTGTTGATATTCCTGCTTTTGCCAGTAACTCTTTGAGCTTCATCTGTTAGCAATCCTCACGACTGGACTCATTTTATTTTGCATCATATCAGGGGGAAGCTGGCTATGTGAAACAGGCAAGATGCCTGTTCCACCCACTTACCAATATTTTTGTAAGAGTTGTTCTAGCTGTATGACCGACATCCGGGGTGAGGGGCGAGGGATACGCTGTTCTGTGCTATCCACATCACTGGATTTAAACAGCACAGGAATTTCATATTGATAGGTTTGAAACCAATCTTCCCGGCTTGTAATATCTCGAATTTCTAATTGAAATTCTCCTAACTTTTGGGAGGAGGCTTGAATTTTTTCTAATTTTTCTTGTAAGCCTTCGCACAAATGGCAGCCCGGTTTACTGTATAAAATTAGTGTGATCATACGATACCTTTGACCTCTGCTAATAAGAGTTGTGTTGCCTGTTCAGCTTCTAAGGGTTTAGCGAACAGATAGCCTTGTCCAAAGGGACAGCCTAATTGATGTAAAATTTTTCGTTGTTCACGAGTTTCTATACCTTCAGCAACCACATCTAATTCTAAATTTTGAGCTAAAGAAATAATAGCCTTCACGATTTGTAAAGGTTGGCTGGTTTTTCCACTAAAGGGACTCGTTTTTAGATCTAAACGATTAACAAATGAGCGGTCGATTTTTAAGCTATTTAACGGGAATTGATGTAAATAACTTAAGGAGGAATACCCTGTTCCGAAATCATCAATGGATAAATGAATTTTGCGAGATTTTAATTGGGCTAGAATAATAAATGAGGTGGCTAAATTTTCCATAATCACACTTTCAGTAATTTCTAGCTTTAAATCACTGGGATTACAATCTGTTTCTGCTAGAATTTGATCGATTTGTTCTAAAAGGTTGGGTTGACAAAGCTGTTTACTCGATAAATTGACACTCATTGTTAACGGATAAATGTTAGCCTCCAGATGATGTTTTTTGCCATGAGATTGAACTGTTAAAGCCGTATGAAAACCTGTTAATTTTTGAGCTAATTGTTCTTGCCAAACTCGCAGTTGATGACAAGCTTCGCGTAAAACCCAAGCTCCTAATGGAATAATTAATCCTGTTTCTTCTGCAACTGGAATAAACTCCGCAGGTGAGACTAAACCTCGTTTCGGATGAAACCAACGCACTAAAGCTTCAAATCCTGTAATTTTACCCGTAGATAAAGAAACAATCGGTTGATAATAAACTTTAAAACCCTTGAGATTTATGGGTTGAGTAGGGAAAGATTCTAATAAATGTTCTGTCGTTTGTAAGACCTTGGAATGAGGATTTTCTGAAGGCGTTAAGGATTCTGAACGTGGGGAAGTTCCGATTCGCATTCGCCCATAAATCGCCTGTCTTAAATCCGTTTCAAGCTGCAACATTGACATGGCTTGACTATGAATTGTTAAGTCAAATACTTCATATCGAGCTTTACCTTTTGCTTTTGCCCGATACATCGCAATATCTGCATCTCGTAAAAAATCTTCAGGATTATTATACAATAAACACTGATAAGATTCACTATCATTTTCCAATTGTTGATAATAACCTCGGCTGGGAACAATTCCAATACTTACAGTAGTAAAAATCTCATGTCCTTGGATATAAAACGGCTGGGTTAATTCATCATGAATTCTCTCCGCCATTCTCGTCGCATCGCTAATACTTTGAATCTGATGAATCAAAATTGTGAATTCATCTCCCCCTAAACGAGCAACGGTATCAACCGCGTTAACACAGTAGAGAAGGCGGTGGGCAATTTCAATTAAGAGTTGATCTCCAATCAAATGTCCTAAACTATCATTTACAACTTTAAACCGATCTAAATCCAAAAATAAAACGGCAAACTGATAATTTGGTTCTTTTCGAGATCGTTTTAAGGCTTGGGCTAAACGTTCATTAAAAAAGCTACGATTTGGAAGTTGAGTCAGGGCATCATGTAAAGCTTCATACATCAGTTGAGCTTCAAATCGTTTTCGTTCGGTAATATCCCGAATAATAATTTGAATCGCCAATTGACCTTGATAAGTTGCTGGAATTCCTACAATTTCGACATCAATCACTTCTCCGGTTAACCGAGTTAATTTTTGTTCTATTAAATCCAGAGGTTGCTGTCTGTTGATTGGGTCTTGAATTTGAGCCTGAATTAAATTCAAATAATCAGGAGGAAGAAAATCAAAAATAGAACGACCGATTAAATCTTGAGGACGATTGGCTCCTAAAAGTTTGGCTCCAGCCATATTAATATAAACCAATTGTTCTCCATTATGAATGGCAATGGTTTCGGGAGACAATTCGACTAAACGGCGATAGCGTTCTTCGCTTTCTCGCAAAGCTAACTCCGCTTTTGCTCGTTGTTGTTCGGTTTGGTTTGCGGCAATAAATCGACCAATACTTTGAGCCATTAATTCTAAAATTTCCAGTTCATGGGATTCATAAGTAATGGTTTTGGCTTCTAAACAAGCAAACCCCAATGTGCCATAAATTTTGCCATTAACCCATAAGGGTGTTCCTAAACAGGTTTCTAAATGAAATCTTTGATAGCTTTCAAGTTGATTGAACTGAGAATTTTGCCCCATCTGGGTATGAACTTGGGTCGCCTGGGTCTGAATCACTTGCTTACAGTAACTTTCTTCTAAAGGGATGATACTACCCGGTTGAATTAAATCTAAATCTGAATGAACCGTATCGATAATAATCTGATTGTTTTCTATTCGGCTAATAAAACCCATAGACAGTTGAAAGATTTCACAACCTGCCTGAAGATAATCCCGAAAGAGTTCATTCAAATTTTGATGGTTATAGGTGGTAATCCGATGTAAATGTTTGAGATGGGAACTAAACTGAGCTAAAGCTTGGGATTTTGAAACTAAATCTTGTTCAGATTGTTTGCGTTTAGTTATGTCTGCTTGGATGCCAATAAAATGGGTCAAATGCCCTTTAGAACTATACACCGGAGCGATGGAAAGTTCATTCCAAAAAAACGTCCCATCTTTTCGATAATTCCGCAATTCTACATGACATTCTGTTCCTTCTAAAATCCCTCGGCGAATGGCTTCAACTTCTGGCTTGTTGGGATCATTCCCTTGTAAAAATCGGCAATTTTTTCCTAAAACTTCTTCTCGGCTGTATCCGGTAATTTGCTCAAACCCAGAATTAACAAAAATAATTGGATTATCCGGTTGAGTCGCATCGGTAATCACAATTCCATTACTACTACTATCAATCGCCCGTTCCATTAAATGTAACCGTTCTTCGGCCCGATGGCGTTCAATGGCCGCGGCTAACACATTGGCAATGGCTTCCAAAAAATGAACATCTTCTGGGGTAAACTGACGAGGGTTATGGCTATGGACACTTAAAACCCCCCAGGTCATGGATACTGGAAACTGTAATTGTTCTGGGCTGACTGTTGAGTCTTGGCCCCAACGGGAAATCACCACACTCATCCCGCTAATAATTCGATGATTATGCAGCAGGGGACTGCCGGAAAATCGAGTTTCTACCCGCAAATCATCCACAATTACAGGTTCATTTTTGAATAAGGTATACCCCGCTTGAGAGGTGACATGGGCACTGACGCGGGCATTCCCCACCAGTCCCCGTTGCCAACCGACGCCCGCCCGCAACCAAAACGCATGGCCACCGGGCATGAGTTCCAAGAGTTTACAATATTCTAAATCCAGGGTTTTGACGACGGCAGAAACCACTTCATTCATCAAGACACTCAGGTCGGACTGAATCAGAGCTTGTTGACCCAGGTAAGCAACGGTCGCCTGCTGACTAATCTTGGATTGTAAAGTGGCTAAGAGTTGATGTTCAATCGGAAGGGCTGGAATTTCTTCAAAGATTTCCTGAACGTTGATTAACAGGGTTGTTAACTGGCCAAATTCATTGCGGAGGGGTAAAATGGTTGTCCGACACTGGCTTAATGTTCCATCTTGGCGTTGCCAGGGCAGGTCACGGGTACAGCCGGAACAGTTATAGCAATGATTTTGAGCGCAGAGGTCAGTAACCAGATGATGAAACAGGGGAAAATTTAAGGCTTCTAGGGTTTTACCCAAAACTTGAGATTTGTCATAACCAAACATCTGTGTGGCTGTGGTATTCCACTCAATAATCTGGTCTTCTGCATTAATTAAAATTACCCCGTCTTGCCAATGGTCAAAACTGGGGATGGGGCGTGACGGTAGGGGATGATGGGAGGGATTCGGAATTAAATTCGAGTAGGTGGATACAATCAATGATTCCCCATTCAGCGTCAATAACCGCATGGAGATCATTGTCCAGTAAAGCACTCCATCCGCCCCCTTGACTTGTAGGGGTTGTTGTTGAATAGAATTTTTTTTTCGCAGTGTTTCCAGCAGGATTTCTCGATCCGTGAGATTGGCAAAGATGTCGGAATCAGTAAAATTTAAAGGTTCGCCGATCAGAAATCCAAAGGTGTTTTGAAAGCAAGAATTGTAATAATAAATTCGGCCATCAGTCATCCGACTGACTACCAAGGGAACTTGCAATAATTCTGCAATAACTTGTATTAGGGCTTGGCTGTCTTGCAATGCAACCTCCACATCCGAATCCATGACCCATCTGCGATCAATGGATGCAATGGGATAAAGTTGTTCTTGATCTCCCTGTGTCCCGTGTTTGTTGAGCATCAACTAGGTTCCAGCATTTTTGGTTCGATTACTCGTGGTTATCGCTCACTGGCAGAGTATTCGATGCACCAAGGGTTTTTATCTGCTCCTCCCTATATATTCTACGATTATCATCATTAAATTTTGACTTTTTTAACGAAAATTAAAAAAAAGTTAACGGACATCTAGGCTTTGATTTAACAGCAGTGTCACTACAAGAGCCAAATTGCTTGCTCAATTAATGCCCTTGTCCCTGATAATTATTTCTAAAGATAAAAATCTTAGGGTGAAAATCGAGGTGTTTCGTTACTTTTGTGTTACAATCAAGATCATACTTAAATCTTAGAAGGATTGCATCTCTCTACAGAAGGATCAAGCTGCTGGGAAGATTTTCTCTACATTAAGACAAATCAATTTAGACGATCTCATGTAGCTCTTTTTTCAAATCTGATTAAACCATGGCAATTGTGATCACCACAGAGAAGAGGAAATAAAGAACAGAATATCCAAAACATTTGAAGTTATTAAATATTAAGGGAATAGGGATAAAGTGATTATTTTCGAGTTAAATTCCCTACACCCTTTTTTGTTGGTGTCTGCTGTTATTGAAGTAACGCCAGGACTCGTTTAACGCTTTCGGGGAAAATCACAACCAAGCTACCTGGAGAAGCTTCCTTGAAGGCTGTTTCCAGGGCTGCTGTTTCTTGGAGAATAATCTCACAGTCAAAATCAGGATTTTCTTTCTTAACCCCAATCTGAATATATTTAGCCACGTCTCCCCGTGGACATCCGCGATTATCCTCATCTTCTTTAATAATAATGCGCTCGAACATTTGCGCCGCTAATCGTCCTAATTCGATAAAATCTTCTTGACGGCGATCACCCGGTGCACCAACAACCCCAATCCGTTTACCATCAGGCCAATTGCGAACAAACTCCAAAATCGCCTGGAAACTAGCTCGATTGTGGGCATAATCCAATAAAATATGGAAGGACTGATAAGGAATTAAATTCATCCGTCCGGGGGTTTGTTCCACCGACATCTCAAACGTCCGCAACCCCTGACTAATCTCGGCAATGGTCACTCCCTGGAGATAGGCCGCTAAACTAGCCGCGAGGGCATTGGCAATCATAAAAGGGGCTAACCCGCGTAACGTTAGGGGAACATTAGCCATTTGTTCAACGCGGATCATTTGTTCTCCTTTTAAAAAGGATAAATAACCGGATTCATAAATCGCAGCAACGCCTCCTTGGGCAACGTGTTCATTCACAATCGGGTTATCAGCTTGCAAGGAAAAATAAGCAACTTTCGCTTTTACCTGTGATGCCATCGCGGCGACTAACGGGTCATCGGCATTTAACACAGCATACTTGTGAGCTACTTTTGCCACAACACTTTTCACGTCTGCCATTTCTTCAACGGTGTTAATATCCTGTAACCCTAAATGGTCTTCAGACACATTCAACACCACCCCCACATCACAACGATTAAACCCTAATCCAGACCGGAGAATTCCCCCCCGTGCGGCTTCTAATACCGCAATTTCAACCGTCGGATCATTTAAAATTAAAGCGGCACTAGCAGGCCCGGTATTGTCTCCCGCTTCGGCTAGAAAATCTCCAATATAAGTCCCGTCGGTGGTGGTATACCCCACAACTTTTTGAGTTTGTTTGAAAATATGGGCCGTTAAACGAGTGGTGGTGGTTTTACCGTTGGTTCCGGTAATGGCGGTAATCGGAATCTGGGCGGAGGTTCCGGGGGGAAACAGCATATCCACAATGGGGGCGGCGACGTTGCGGGGCTTGCCTTCATTGGGTTGAATGTGCATCCGTAACCCTGGTGCGGCGTTAACTTCCACAATCACTCCATCCACTTCCCGCAACGGCCGACTAATATCGGGGGCGGTAATATCAATCCCAGCAATATCTAAACCGATAATTTGAGCCGCCCGTTCTGCAATCCAAATATTTTCCGGGTGGATTTCATCGGTACGGTCAATGGCAATACCCCCGGTACTTAAATTTGCGGTTGCTTTAAGATAGCAAATCTGTCCCGATTTAGGAATACTTTCTAAGCGATAACCTTGTTGATCTAAAATATCAATACTTTGGCGATCTATTTCAATACGAGTTAACATATTTTCGTGACCCATTCCGCGACGAGGATCACGGTTGGTGTCTTCGACTAATTCGACTAAGGTGGAACGACCATTTCCAATCACATGAGCCGGAACTCGTTGAGCCACTGCCACAACTTTTCCTTGGACAACTAAGACGCGATAATCATTACCTTTATAGTAACGTTCAACAATCACACTGCCGATTTTAGATTCATTTTTTGCCATTTGATAGGCATTTTCAGCTTCATGCCAAGTTTGAATATCCAGAGTAATACCACGACCATGATTTCCATCGAGAGGTTTTAAAACAATGGGAAATCCTCCAATTTCATCAATAGCATTTTCTAAATCATCTAAGCTATTAATTACCGTGCCTTTGGGAACGGGTAAACGGGCTGCGTCTAAGAGGGTTTTTGTGCCTTCTTTATCGCAAGCAAATTCAATGGCTAAAATATTACTGCCATCGGTTTGTGACGCTTGAATTCGTCGTTGATGTTTACCATAACCCAGTTGAATCACATGGCGGGCGGGTAATTCTCTCCAAGGAATTCCACGAGATTCCGCTTCTCGGACAATAGCCTCCGTTGTTGGGCCGAGTTGAGCGTCTAGGAAAATTTCTTGTAAGTCTTGTAAATCGTGTTGCAGTTCTGTTTTTCGATAATATCCATCATCAATTAAACGATGACATAACCTCACGGCGGCTCTGGCTGCATAGCGTCCCGCTTCAGCGATTTTATATTGAAAAATAACACGGTAGACTTCGGTTTGAGCACTGGGACGAGTACAACCAAATTCCACAGGCATTCCCGCTAAGGTTTGCAATTCTAAAGCAACTTGTAGAACGATATCACTCATCAAGATTCCGGTTTTTACATTTGTCATGAAATCTTGATATTTGGATTGGTTGAAATGGGGGAAGATTTCCAGCAGTCCTTCGTAGAAGTCTGGAATTTCATGGGTGTAGCGATTATCCTTTTCTAAATCGAGGTGAATAATAATCAGGTGATGGTGATCAATACTCCAATAGTTCGGCCCGCATAAGGTCTGGGTTTTTAGAATTTTCATACTCATTGCCTCCTAAACTTTAGAATTTAGTGATTTGTGTTCCTCTTCATGGGGGAATCTTCAGCAACTCCAATTCACGGTTTCAGCTTAGGGTAAATTATCCCACAATTTCAGAAGCTGGGCGTAGTAAATTCCTAGAAATTGGGTAATTTTTTCCAAAATTTAAGGAAAATATTAGATTCTGTAGCTAAAGCCTATCGGATTATTTTTTTACGGATATTTGAAAAAATAATACAAATATAATTAGCTTGATTAATTAAACATTGAATCCTAGCTTGAATTGCCGGGAATGCCCTTAATTTTAACCTTTCTTCTTCGGCAATAGTATAAGCAAATCAACGAATATTGACAAGGGTTTAGCGATCGCCTACAAGAAAATGATGGATTTCTAAATGATTTTCCCGGAAAGGAGAACTTAAACATCAGACATCTCTCAAAGGGAAGTTGACAAATTTAAAATTGTGTGGTATGTGTATTTAAACTGAGCAGATATTCTAAAATTTGCATAAAGTTTCTCTGAGATAGAGATCAGATTCGCCACAACGAATGATATAAAAATATCAATAATATAGCTGTATCATCAATAAATCGAGGTTAACGATTTACAGGGAGAGGAGCGATTAATGGCTCAAGAAACGATGAGTAAAACCCGATTGGAATTCTCCGAAGTGCCAATCGCCAAAGAACCGATCTCGGTAGAAGCTTATGCCGATGAACTCATGGACGACATTTTTTCCGATGTCGAACGTGTGATGCAGGGAGAATCCCGGCTACCCAAGGAACCCGCACCACCGGAATTTGTTTCTCTAAAATCAATTAAAGTTCCTCAGATTATTCTGCCTCCAATGCCCCGGCAGGAGGAAGAAGACGCTGAAAAATTACGCGATGCCAGTGCTGAAAAATCCTCTCCATCCCTGGATCGGATTTTGCTAATCGCCGCGTTTTCATCATTATTGATTACCTTATTATTATGGTTAGCAACCCGGGGCGGTTTAGGGCGTTTATTTGCCCCCGAACCTGTCGCTATAGCCCCGGAACCTGTTTTAGATACCAAAACCAAAGCGGATATTCAATTTTCCAATTATATTGAGCGATCGCTCACCAATATTGAACAACAGAATCAACAAACTCCGTTAGGGTTGCCCCTGTTACCTCCTCCGGTTCCTAACACAGCGTTACCGACTCTTCCGGTTCCTGGGACTCCTCCCGTTGCTCAGACGGCTCCTGTGATGGATACTAATAACCTCGTCGCCGCGATTAACCGTGTGGCGGGGGCTATTCAAGATGCGTCGAATCAAACGGCCTCTCTGTCTCAACAGGTGATGAATACTTTAGCCAAGGGACAACAACCTGCGCCGCCTGTCTCAACTGCGGTTCCCGGTGGCCGGAATTCGGGTTCTGTCTCCGCACCTGCGCCTAAAACAACCACCCCAGCCCCCAAACCGGAAGCTCAAGCCAAACCTGCTCCAGCGTTGGAAGTGGTTACCCCTACACCCCAAACTCAACAACCTGTACCCGAAAGTAGTCCTGTACCTCCTCCGGCGGTGACTCAAACCCCCACAGAACAGCCTACAGCCGTTAACCCAGCACCCGCAATAACCCATACTTTAGTAGGGATTTTGGAATTGGGTGATCGTTCGGCGGCTTTGTTTGAAATTAATGGTGTCGCTCGTCGCATCTATGTGGGTGAAACCGTTGGGGCGAGTGGTTGGTCATTAGTTGAAGTTGCCAACCAAGAAGCCGTCATTCGTCGTAATGGGGAAGTTCGTACTATTTTTGTCGGACAACAGTTCTAAAACGTCGCTGTAGATCAGTCAAAGTCCCCCTGTTTTAGGGGGATTTAGGGGGATCTAATCTAGGCAGATTGCTCAATTTTTATGAACAGTTAGTTATTTCCCCTGTCCCCTTAGATTTAAGTTTTAATTATGGGTTTATTTGAAGATTTTAGTCAATTTTTAGAGACTCGTTTAGAGGAGTTTCTTAAAGATAATCCTAATTTAGCATTACAAGCGTTAGAAGAACAATTACGGGAACAAGAAGAGGATACATTACGGTTAATTGCTGAGTTGAACCGTGAAGAAAAAAAGCTGCAAGCAGAAATTTTAGAAATTGCTCAAGATATTCAAAAATGGCATGAACGGGTAAAAAAAGCACAAGCCGCCAATCGCTTAGATTTAGTGACAGCAGCACAAGAACGAGAAGCTGCATTGCTGCGTCAGGGAAATCAACGTTGGGGACAAATGCAAGGCGTGAAAGAACGGATTCAAAAATCCAAAGAACTCTATTATCAAGTGCAACAACGCCACAAAGAAGTTAAAGTCAAAGCCGCAGAAATGGAAGCCAACCGTGTGAAATCCCAGGCTCAACAAAAAGCTCAAAATCCTTGGGAAACTCAAGGGTGGAATCAAAGTACATCCTATAGCAGTTCCAGTTCCTCTGGTGATTCTTTAGAATCGAAATTTAGACAATGGGAAATGGATGATGAATTAGACCAGTTAAAACGAAATATGAAACGTTAAAATTTTATTCCTCTAATTGTTCAAAATTCACTTGTTCATAAAGATCAGTTAAATTCATTTGAAACTCAACGGTACTTAAGGTTAAAATAGAATCAGCCGACTCATAAAAGTTGAGTTGCCATCTTCCCGTTTCTGTTTTAATAAATTGTTCAACCGAATATTGATATTGATCAATTAAAATATATTCTTGAAATTCAGGAATAGACCGATAGAACTTAAATTTATCTCCCCGATCATAATTTTCCGTTGATTTTGATAAAACTTCCACAATGACTAAGGGATTTAAAACTGTATCTGTGCGATTTTCATGATAGCTTACATCTCCCCGAATCACCATTAAATCAGGATAGGTATATAACCGATAATCAGGAATCCATAGGCGAACATCGCTAGTAAATACCCGATAATTTTGTTTTCTTAAAGCAAAATATAAATGAGCGCAAAGATTAACTAAAATTTGATTATGATTGGTTGTTCCTCCGGTCATGGGAATAATTTCTCCATCTCGATACTCATGTTTAAATTCTGCGGTTTCTTCTAGTTTGAGATAATCCTCTGGAGAATAGAGGAGAGGTTTAGTTTGCACAACCATACAATTTTCCTAATAATATAATATCCTTCTATTATAAATTAACATCAGCTAAATAAACATCTGTACAGTCAATTAAATGTACAAATCCTTGAGCATCTACCCAACATTGAAATAACGCTTCTAACTCGGTAATAATCTGTTGACCAGGTTCTCCTTCAGTCGGAATATACATAATCAGTTATCAGTTATCAGTTATCAGTTAACTCAGGATTTTAATCTCTACATCAATTTTTTGTTGCCATTCTCGAATATAAACTAATAATCCATACATGAACACAATCACTCCCATCATTTCCATAATTTCTTCTACAATTGCCATTCCTGCATAAATCGGATTTTGTTGATTTTCTATAACAGTAATATAACTCCCTAGCATTTCCATGAATAACGCACCTCCAATATATAAAGATGCAGCTAAAGCAAAATGATAGCGGGTTTTTAGGGGAAGATATAACCAAAATTTCCAATATTGTTTTAGAAAAATAACGACTACAATTGTCCCTGGGATTACCCACATTGAATGTAAAAAAGGAGGTAACTTTAACGCATCCGCAAGATCAGGAATAATTAATATTTCATGAATCGTAGCTATTTCATCAAAAGCTAATAACCAAAAAATAATCGATAACCATTTCCACTGTTGGAAATAACGATAGTTTACCGGAGTATTATCATCAGGATCATTTAAGGTTTTTTGTTGTTCTAGTTCCGCTTGTTTCCCTGATGCGATCGCCCCCAATAACCAAGCACAAAAGGCTAACATAAATGTACTAAACCAAGTGGGTAAATTCATCTCTCGGTCTACATTGAACATGGCTGTCCAATCTTCTCGATAATTAAAGACAAATTTACCAATTTGAACTGCAATACTCGTTAGTGTAAAAAATGCCACTCCCATGGTTAAACGTTTGGCTAATTTTAGGGGGGAAAGCGTTAGATATAACTGCATTTGAACTCATCCTATTGGCGTTAAACTCAAATCATAACCCAACTATCGACAATAATATCGTTGATATCGATATCCCTTAAAATCAGGGTGAGGGCGGGGATCTTCCTGACACCGAAATTGGCTAAAATCTGTATTATCTTTTAAATTTACCCTCCAAAATTCAAAGGGACGTTGAACTTGAGTTAAAACGGTTGCTACCACAGGCGAAGGAGTATCTGTTTTTTTGACTAACAGAAATTGGGGTAATTTTTCAGCCTGCTGACGTTGGAATTCTAATCCTAATCCCATCAAAGCGCGAGTTTCTGCATGGGTTCGTTGACTGGTGGCAATGATCACAGGTGTTTTTGCTTCATTAATAATATAACTAGCTAAATGATCGGATTGTTGAGATTTTTGAAACCCATAATTTCCCCCAACGGTTAATGCACCAACACATCCCATAATTAAGGTAACAATCACAATTTTTTGGCTATTAGCTTGCAAAATAGGCGGAAGTGAAACCCAAGAATGATTAAAGATTTCGGGTTGTTTCCAAATCCGACCCAATGCAGAACCTACAATTAAAATAAACACAGGAAAGTAAACAAATTGATATCTGGCTGCCAGAGAGACATCCTTTTGAAGCCCATAAATTAAAATCAAAAACAAAACCAGAATACCACACAAAATACCGCCAAAAATTTTAGTTTCTAATTGAGTATTAGAGGATGTAAGATTGAACCGAATTCCCTGAATAATTCCAGGACTGACCCCAACTAAAACTGTTAATAAAATTAAGGCTGAAATTACCGTTATAATAGTCGGTGTTCCTTCAACGGGTAATAAAAAGATCTGGGTAATTAACCAGGCGAGTAAACGAAATAAAGGTTCTATCCATCCTAAGCCTTTAAATTCAGTTTCAATCCAGTCTGTAAGTTGATCATTGGGAATACTTTTTAAAATGGGAATCCAAACTAACCCACTGATAAAGGTTCCTAAAATTATTCCATAAATTCTTAGCCAAGCTGTTCTTAAAATGCCTAATTTATTTTGCCAATTCTTTAACCAAAATTCCCCTAAAACCAACCCCTCTGCACCCAAGAACACAATAAAAAAATAGTGACTGGCTATTCCTAAGCCATTAATCATAATCCAACCGATTACTTGAATAATAGATAAGGGTTTTTCCCCCTCTAAACTTCTGATCGCCTTGACAAAATAGCCTAAAGATGCAATAATCCAGAGTATAGTTATAGTATAATGTCGGGTTTCCTGCGATAAATAGATGCCATAAGGAGAAACTGCCATTAACGCAGCAGTAATTTGAGCAAAAATCAACGATCTGAAGGCAAAATAACTTAAACTAAAAATAGCCGGAATTGATAAAACTCCTAAAATAGAACTGAGCGATCGCGCTACCGTTAAAGAAACGAATTCTCCCTCGGTTGAAAACCATTTCATCCAAAAATGATTCAAGAGAAAATATAAGGGTGGGTGATTACTTTCACTAAACAAATGATAAACCACATCCGACGGTTGAGTTGTTGCTTCAAACCGCAAAGGGGATAATAAAATATCCGCCGAAATTATTTGATCTAAAGGAATTATTTTCAGTCCGTGACCCAAGCTAAAGACTAAAGTAGAAATTTCAATACTCGATGCTGATTTAGCTCCTAAATTGATAAATCTCAATAAAATTCCCAGTCCTACCCAAAATAATAATAAAACCGGATGAAACCATCGGTTATTAGTAATTTTCATCCTTAAAAACAATCCTTAACGAAAGCAGATAATTATTATAATTCATCTTTTCTCTCTGTTCCTGACTATAACTTAAAATCGTCGTTCTAATTTCAAACATTGACCCGGCGTTAACTTCCTAATTTCATCCGTTAAATCTAACCAAGGTTGTAATTGTCCTCGTTGAAATGTGCGACTAGAAGGAATATCCATCGACGTTTGATCACAACTAATACCTGCGGAAATAATTCCTCGCCAAGAATCAGCATATAATTCATCAATAATATGCCATTGATTTCTTTCCCAGCGAAATCGTCGTGTAAATCGAAAAGGTGCATCCTGTTTTCCGCGAACAATTTCAGAAGGATTTAAACTCTGAATTTGCTTTGAGAAAAATCTCCCTAAAATCAATATTAAAATTCGCATTAACACTAATTTCAACGAAGATAATTGATTAGGTTTTACCCAACTTAATCCCCCTTCAATTAAAACATCATCCTGTTCAACATGAATGGTATAGGAGCTCATTAAATGCGCCACAGCATTTTTAATCTGACGACCCTGACGAACTTGTAGGGAAAAATGAGTATCTGATAATATCAGTTTATTTTCTCTAAATAGCTTAAAAACTCCCCCTTTATTTAAAGCCACATATAATTCTACATGAGGACGACGTTTAATTAAAATTTCTGCTTCCTTTAAGCCAATACTCGCCACATCTCGCGGTAAAGGCTGGGGTCTTCCAGGAACAAAATTGCGCCAAGCCAGCAGATAATTCCCAACCCAATTTCCTAATAAATAATCATCGCCATAACAAGCTGATAAACCATTCTTAAGACCCTGTAAAAATCGATCATTAATTCGTAGTGCATCCGGTAACCATTCCCCTACCAATTCAAACCCATAGGGAAAAAATTGATAAGTATTTAAACTTCCATATTCACCCCCATACGACCCATCAGGATGAATAAAATAAGACGCTAACTCTACCGCCTTCAGCAAAGATTCTTTAAAGCGTAAATCCCCTCTTAAATCATCCAATTGAGCTAAAAAAGAAATCGTTAAGCTATGATAACCGGGATCAAAAGTATCGTATTCTTTAAACCATCCTTCCTGACTTTGTAAGGAGAATAACCAATCTAAACGTGAAGCTTTAATGCGATGCCATTTAGACGTTTGTAACATTTGTCCCAACCGTTCTAAACAGAGAATAATTAACGCCTCCTGACTCGCACTCTGGCTAAATTTACAATAAGCTAATCCATTCGCCCGACGTTCAAAACTTTGTAACCCTTCATAATTCATCAACCCTAATAAATGATAACTTTCTAAACAAGCAAATAGGGAAAAAGCCGTTGCGCTAGCAGAATGTTCTAAGGGAAAATTTTGATCACAAAAATTATCGTTGTGAACCGTATCAGTGGTATAAAGAATACCCGCCTCCACCCAATTTTTAATCGCAGGTTGTTGATAATAGGGATTATCGGAAATCGGAAGATCATAAACTAAAGCCAGAGGTAACACTAATTCTTGCATTCTACCATTGGCAAAATCTTTGATTTTATAATGCCAAAAATTTCGATCAAAACAACCATAAGTTCGACTATGGGGATTTCGATCCAATAAGGTTAAAATTTTAGGAATTTGAGCCAAGGCTTCACGGGCAAATAAATCTTTACTCACGGTTAATAACGGCTATTCGGTGCACCAAACAAATCACCGCTATTGTACCAAAAAAGGTGCGATCGCTATTTGATTTCGTGGTTTATTGGGTCTTCCAAGGTTAGTCCTGGTAAATTCTTGATATTCTTGATGTCTTTGGGGTTAAATATCAAGCTTATTTTGAAATTGATGATCAAGGGAAAGTTAAGGTTCTTAAAGTTTTATTGACAAATAATCCTAAAGCGGTCGATTTATTGAAACAACAAGCAGAAGTTTTGAGTCAAATTAATCATCCTGGAATTCCTAAAGTTGATCTTGATGGATATTTTACCTATCTTCCCAAGGGGAGCGAAGAAGCTCTTTATTGTTTAGTATCAGAAGTATTATCCCTGTTCCCTGTTCCCTGTTCCCTTTTGAGCAGAAATTTTGGATACAAATCAAATAGGATTACTATAGAGTTTTAACAGACTAAACTGAAGAATCTCAATTATTTGTATCCCCAGCCATTCCTTTAGTTTTATAGCGGAATGACTGAGTTGCTAATTTAAGCTGCTTTTCGTTCTTCCTGATCAAAGCCATGTAAAATGGGTTCGGGGCCGAATTTAGAAGTAACTTTCAGCAAACGGGGAATTTCAAAACTATTATAAACGCGAAACTCGCTTTGAATTGTTGCTTCTGCTGCTCTAACAGCTTGGTTTAAAACTAAAGAACCATCGGGGTCAGAAACAGAACGATGGAAGGTTCCGGGGGGAATTCTCAAAATGTGACGGTTCGCATCTAATCTAACAATATGATAGGGATCTTTCCAAGCAAAATTAACTAAATAAAAAGTACGTCCCCCACTCACCGCTAATAAATTATCTTCTTGATGAGGATGAAGATAAAATTGCCAATATCCGGTTTCAGTATTATTCGGGCTAATGGCTGGCCCTTCATGAAAGACTAAATCACGGGCGTTTGAATTGGCAATTGTAATATCAAAAAAACGCACACTGGGGGTATCACGAAATTTATGAAAGGGGATTAATTCAAACATATTCACTCTATTTAAAATATTAGTTTTTCGCGAGTTGTCTTTAGCTTAGTCACACTCGTTCAAACAATCAAAACTTATTCAGAATAGTTTCTATGCGGAAACCGAATAGATAGTCTAGAGACGGGGAGGGGGAATTTTTACGGTAAGATCGTAGTGAGTCCTTTAGGACTCTCTTTAGGACAGCCCTGAAGGGCTTACTACGGTTTGTCGTGAGTCCTAAAGGACTCTAAGAAAGCCCTGAAGGGCTTACTACGGTTTGGAATTGGAGGCAGTCCGACGGTTTATACTCGTCCTTTAGCTCGATTAATTGAGCAATTGCAACATTTACCCGGTGTGGGGCCAAAAACAGCCCAACGGTTGGCGCTCCATATTATTAAGCGTCCTGATGAAGATGTGCAAGCCTTAGCCCAGGCGTTATTGGATGCGAAACAGCAAGTGGGTTTCTGTCAGGTTTGTTTCCATCTCTCGGCTGAACCCGTTTGTGAGATTTGTCGTCACCCCCAACGTGACCCCGATACAATTTGTGTGGTGTCCGACTCCCGTGATGTGATTGCATTAGAAAAAACACGGGAATATAAAGGGAAATATCATGTTTTGGGGGGTGTGATTTCTCCGATGGATGGTATTGGCCCTGAACAATTAACCATTCAACCGTTAATTCGTCGGGTAAGTCAACAACAAATTAAAGAAGTGATTATTGCTATTAGTCCGAGTGTTGAAGGAGAAACCACAACATTATATTTAGGTCAACTGTTAAGACCCTTTACGAAAGTCACCCGCATTGCCTTTGGTTTACCGATGGGGGGTGAGTTAGAATATGCCGATGAAATTACCTTAGCAAGAGCATTAGAAGGGCGGCGAGAGTTAGATTAGACTGATAAAATGCAGGGAATTCTAATTAATTTTAGATCGATTCCCTGACATTTTATTGTTAATTATGCGATCGCTACATCCGGCGGAATGACCGTTGAAATTTCAATTCCAGTAATTGCTAGAGGATTAGCGGTTTGAGTGAGAATATCTTGAATTTGATCAACCGTAAGACTAGGATTGGCTTCTAACATCAGCGCAATTACCCCAGAAACGTAGGGTGCAGCCATTGAAGTTCCACCCATCGTTGTATAGATGATTTTGGGTACGGTAGACCAAACATCAACTCCAGGTGCAACGACGAAATTAGACGATTTAACGCCTGCGGGGTTAGAGAAATCGGCAAATTGCAGGTTATTGCTGTTGCTACTATTAACTGCACCGACCGAAATGGCAAGATCGTCTTTAGAAAAGCGAGAGGGGTAAGTAGGGAAAGTGACTAAACCTTCTGCAAAATTGGAGCGTTCGTTACCTGCGGAAATGACTACAGTAACGCCATTTGGTTTTTGTTGTTTAGCATATTCCAAGGCTGCTTTGGTTTTAGAGTATAATTCTGCGTTCTGCCATAAATCATCAGCAGATAATCCAAAACTCATATTAATCACCTTAGCTCCATTATCAACCGCATAGTAAATCCCCTTAGCAACGGTTTCATCCGAACTTTGATTACCAAGCACTCTGATCGGCATAATCTGAGAATTGAAAGCGACTCCATTAACATTCCATTGACCCTTTAAATAAGCACTATCACCATTAGCGGCGGCGGCTATCGTCCCAGCAACATGAGTCCCGTGATCAGTTTCTAATTCCTTAAAATTGGGGTTAGGGTTAGGATCATTGTCCACGAAATCATAGCCATTGACATCATCAATATAGCCATTATTATCATCATCAATTCCCCGTTGACCATTGGCTTCTTGTGAATTCACCCAAATATTATCTGCCAAATCAAAATGTTTCAAATCCACCCCGGTATCTAACACTGCCACAATTACACCCTCTCCGGTATAGCCTTGATTCCACACTTCAGGTACATTCATCACGTTAAGATCTGCAAAGTTACCATAGGTGGGAATATCCCCAGACGGCGTAGAGGTGGGATAGTCAGGATAAGGTGTCGTTTGACCTGTCGCCAGAGCAACAGCCTTGGCAGCATCAACCATTCCCCAACCATAATAGGAACTATAATTTGGAATTCCAGAAGGCTCTAAAAATTGGGGTCGGCTTGAATTGGGTGTTGCTAACAAATCTAGTGTATAACCGGTATTTCCTTCTACCTGTTGTACTCCCACAAAATAGTTTCCTGGATTCATACCCTTAAGGGTAATTTTTTCTGGAGTTGTTCCGAGTTGATCTGACCAAACAGCATTTTCAAATTCATCGAAATTACCATTCCCATTACTATCTCGAACAATCCAAATATCGGCATCCGCATTAGCACTAGAATTTAAAAAGTTAAGGTTTACCGTAATGTCACTTTGGGTTGGTAACTGAACCCGATAAATATCCAGGGTATCAAAAGGTTCAACAACATCATTAAATGTTGCCCCAGAATAGGGTGTTTCTACAGTTTTTACGGTTGTGGCGTCAGATTCTGGATTATCCGGTTGCAGGGGAGGCAAGGGTGATGTACTCAGGTTAAGATTGTAGTTCGCATCTCCCTGATATTGCCTCACCCACAAAAAGCAATCCCCCGATGCTAATAGCTGAACAATTTTTTCAGGATTGAGATCATTTTCTTGAGAGTATGCTTGTTCTGTCTCTGATATTAATCCATCAGCATTAACATCTTGATAAAGCACTAAATCAGCGTCTCCAGTTAATCCCGTTAAATCAATTTTGACTTCACTGGGGGTATTCAGCGTAAACCGATAGAAGTCATAAATATCTGAGTCACCGACAAAGTTATTGAGGGATAACGGATTAGTCAATATTCCTAAATCTATTGCTCCATTAAATACATTATTGAGATGATCTAAATTGCTATTCTCTACATTAATAAAATGACCTTTAAGTTGTGCGGGTGCAACTCCATAAATCGTTGCGATAATCTGACCCGTGATCAAGTCTTGAACAAACGTTCCTGCCTCAAAGGGTTGTAATTGAAGACTCGCTTCTGTGAATCCTCCCCGTAAGCCAATTGTGTCTTCTAGCGGGTTAAAATCTTGAATCAGATCCCCATACATTGAATTAGTTGCAGACCGTTCTAGCTGGATAACAAATAGATCAGAATTCTCCTGACCATAGAACCAATCCTGACCTAAACTCCCGACCAGAATATCCTGACCTAAGCCACCAATTAAGGTATCATCCCCTAAACCGCCATCGATATAATCATTATCTTCATCACCACGAATCCAATCATTGCCATCATTCCCGAATAAACTATCTTCGCCTTGATTCCCACTGATAATATCGGTAACGGTTGAACCGAAAACCGTATCATTTCCGTCTAAAGCTAATAATCCTTGAGGTGAAGTGATGAGCAGATCCGATGTTATTGTAACGTTATCTGAACCGAATGTTAAAGCATAGTAGCCTTCTGGAGTTGCACCAATCATAAATTACTCCTTGGGTCAGTTTTTGAATTTTGTTTTTATTAATGAGTATTTTAACTCACGGCTTTTAATAAATGATTAAACCCCCTTTAGTTAATGTCAATAAAAATAGCTTATTGCCTCTTCGATATCACCAAACTCAACAGTCAAAAATATTGACAAAAAAAGAATATAACCTCTTAAAACTTATCAAATAATCAATATTCTCTGACTTTATTAAAAATTACAACAAATTTGACGGGATAGTTTTTAAAATTTATTTACAATTTTATTAGAGCTAAAGTTAAAAAGATTTGTGGCTTTTTCAACCCTATTTTTAATCTAACATCTGGGGAAATTATCTAAAATTCCCCTAGATTTTTTTAACACCCTATTGTTTTTATACTTAGATAAATTATTTAAAAAATTTATCTAAGTAACAAGAATTGCTTTTGGTTTACCAATGGGAGCGAGTTAGAGTATGCCGATAAAATTACCTGAGCACAGGCATTAGAAGGGTAGTGAGAGTTATATTAAAACCATTTTTGACCTATTTTTTCAAGTTTTTCTGACTTTTAAGCCTTGTTTAAATGACTTTAATGGCTGTTTTCAGAGTTTAGGGTTTAGAGTTTAGAGTTTAAAGGCTAAAACCTGGAAATCAATGATTGTTCCCCAACGCTGCGCGAACAGGCTAAAAGCGAAAACCCGTTTTAACGGATTTATGCAAATCAGAATTTAGCCATCTTTAGATTTAGATCCCTCACTATATATATAGCAAGGAACACTTCGACCCTTCGACAGGCTCAGAGCATCGCAAGCTCAGTGCAAAGCAGAGAACAGGGAACACCGCAGGAAAAGAGGGACAAAAGTTTAGGTTTTAGCATCAGTCTATGTCCTAACACCCCAGGCGCGACTGCTATATGTCCACCCTCTCATTGCATAACTTTATTCAAAAATCCCATTAATTACATAACACAAGTCCTAAATCGCCCCAAACCCCTATAAGTACATAATAAATGGGGCAACTACCACAAAGTATGTAAAAAAATGTAACAAGAGCTACCATTATGCAAATAGTCGAGTTATTGTATACCTATACACAGAAAAGTTAAAACGATGTGTGCAAAACGACTGACTATTGCCATCCCCAATGGGTTGTATGAGCGATTGCAGACTGTTAAACAAGAAATCAACATATCTGGCGTGTGCCAGGAGGCTTTAAACATGGCGATTACACTCAAAGAAACCCAAACCCAAGCATTAACCTTTAACCACCAACAACTGATTGACCGCCTGAAACTGGAAAAAAAATTGTTAGTGGCGCAAATTAAAGAACAAGGTCGGAAATTAGGAATTCAATCTGCTATGACCCTTTCCTATAAAGAATTCCAACGCATTGAACGCCTCAGTCTAGGTCATGTCAGAATCGAAGCGAATTCCTTTGCGGATATGTGGAAATTATTAGCCAGTCGTCAACCTGAGCAAAACATGGAATTTCAAGGCGAAGAATTACGCGAAATGACTTCTCTGAATGAGGAAAACCAATCAATTTTTGTTGAAGGTTGGATGGAAGGCGTATTAACGGTTTGGAATCAAATTAAAGACGAACTTAATGATGTGGAAGCCGAATAAAATTCAGTGATTTAACCGAATGAATTCATTTCAATGGGCTAATCAGGATTCGACTATTCCTATTGTTAACAACTCGGATTTTTGTCAAACAACCCAGATGCTATCAACAATAACTATAGCATTTCCAGATTACTTGTAAATTATGAGATACAAGGGTAATCGATTTTTTAAATACGAAATACAGAGAATTTACAAGTCAGATCAGATTGCTATAGTTTCCCCTTTTTAACTTATTTACTAATCTGGCAAATGCCAGGAGGCTTTAATTATGGCTATTTCTCTACAAGAACAAATGACTGCAACCTTTGATTCTGAATCCTTAGTTCAACGCTTACGCGAAGACAAAAAAACCATAGAAGAACAAGTTCAAGAACAAGGTTTTAATTTTGGGGTTAAATCGGCGAGTAGTTTATCTTATCAAGAATTTCACCGCATTGCAAATCTGAATGTTGCCGGGATTAATATTGACTCAGACGCATTTGCCGAATTGTGGGATTTTTTAGATCATCACCACTATCAAAATCCAAATCGTTTAGAATCGGGTGAATTGAGTCATTTATTACCCGATGATGAGGAAAATAAATTAACATTTGTTAAAAGTTGGATGGCAGGAGTTTTATCGGTTTGGCATGAAATTAAAAATAAAGTTGATAGTGAAGATGAAGAATAATTGACTGCTAAATTTTAAGAAAGCCCTGAAGGGCTTACTACGGTGTAGTGAGTCCTTTAGGACTCTAAGAAAGCCCTGAAGGGCTTACTACGGTTCGATTAATTGAGCGATCGCTACATCCGGTGAAATGATTGATTATAGTTGCCCATTTTCCACAATATATTCTGCTATTTTATGGACTGAAGTGCTAATTTGGGGAACGTTAGCCGTGTTATTATCAATCGCAGTAATAATATATTTTTCTCCATTAATTTGAGCCGCCACGGTTGTGCCAATAACTCTGGAATTTTGACCCGTTTTTTCTCCTAACCATTGAGTTTTTGGTAATCCTTGTAAACCTGCATAACCAATTACCCGATCATATTGACGATTTAACGCATCAATTAAGACTTGAGAAGAGGGATGTTCATAATTATAAACCTCTACCATCATTTCCGTGAGTTCATTACTGGTTAATCGATTTCGTCCTTTCCCCGGTCGCCAAGGCATAATATGATCTCCCATTAATTTAAAATTAACTTTCGTGAATTTATAGCCTTCAGCTTCTAAAAATTTATTAATATAATCTGAACCTAAATAATCAATTAATTGGTTTGTTGCAATATTACTACTGTGATCAATCATAACTCCCATTAACTCTTTTAAAGAGTAAGATTGACGAGCTTGAATAGATGAAGCATCTTCTGTAAAGTTTCCTCCCGCAACCAGAACTTTTTGCTCTAAACTAATTTTTTCCTCGGCTGTTTTATGTAAAAGCGCGATCGCAACGGGAACTTTAATTAAACTAGCAGGACTTGCTGGGGGTTCATTTCCCCGTAAATTAACGCAGTCTCGTTTTAAGGTACAAACCGTCAGCATGGCTTGACGAGTTAACCCGCTTTCTTGACGAATTTGTTCTAATATTTTTGCCCGTGCATCTAATAATTTATCGGTGATTTTAGATAAGCTGGATTCGTATTCTTTAATTTTGTTAGAAGTTTGACCTGCTAATAAAGAATGAGGGGGAATTTCTTGTAAATTATTAATTGCTTTTTCCCACAGATCTTGTACTTGTTTTCGCTGTTGAGGAGAAGGATCATTAGGATTAGCAACTTTTTGAGCTTGGGTTGCTAAATGAATTGCTTGTTTCCAACTATCTTCAGCCCGTTCTTCAACTAAGATTTGAACTTCAACGGTTTTTAGTTTTTGTAATAATATTTCATTGGGTTCAAATTCCAGGGGATCAGCAAATAAAGAGTTAAAAAAGTTAGGTTCGGGTCGATCTTTGGGAGGTGTTTCTAACTCTTGAATTAAGCGATCTCGTAATATTATTAATTCTTTTAAGGAACGAGCCCCATACAATTCTGAAGCGGTTCCCAATGAAGGGAGTGCTTGAGTCAGTCCCAGACCCACAATCAGTGTCATACTACCTGTTACTGTTATAGCCCAACGCCAGACTTGACGCATTCTTAAACTCCTCACACACAAGCTTCATTGGTTTACAGACGGTTTAGATAACATCTCGACCTCAGCAAAGACCTCTCTTTGCCCAGTTTCTTAAACAGATGAGATCCGAATTTAGATTACCATGATTATTATCAAAATTAAATCCTTAGAGCCATGAGTTAAATGAGTTGAGAACATTATTTCAGAAATCGACAAAAGCTTAAATCATGGTAAAGACTCCCCCCAGGGCTGTTTCATTCTGGAGACAGATTCCTCTATGACCTCTCCCCCAACCCCTCCCCTGCAAGGGGAGAGGAGAAGAATTCTTAATATTAAATACCTATCTAGTTTAAAAGTATTAATTACTCCCCCTTCCCTTGAAGGGAAGGGGGTTGGGGGGTTAGGTCACAGAGGTTTATGGGAAAGAATGAAACAGCCCTGGATCGCTAATATTATTACAGCTTTAGAAAATTTTAGTCTCATTAAAAAGGAATGTTGAATCAAACTAAACCAGAATTAAGACGTTTACTGATAAAACAACGTCGTTCACTGTTAAAAGAAGACTGGAAAGAAAAAAGTGAAAACTTGTGCCAAAATTTAAAACAGCACTCACTTTTTCAACAATCCAAAACTATTTTATCTTATTTCAGTTTTCGTCAAGAACCCGATTTAAGTTTATTATGGAGTAACACCCCTAAAACCTGGGGATTTCCCCGTTGTTTTGAACAATCTTTAACGTGGCATTGTTGGCAACCCGGAGATACTTATGAGATGAATCGTTATGGTATTCTTGAACCTCATATTAACTTACCGAAACTCAAACCCGGTGAAGTTGACTTAATCTTAGTTCCATCCGTTGCTTGTGATGCTCAAGGATATCGGTTAGGATACGGAGGCGGATTTTATGACCGAATGTTGAGTTTACCCGAATGGAATTCTATTCCCACGGTTGGAATTATTTTTGATTCTGCTTATCTTCCTCAATTACCAATTGATTCTTGGGATCAACCGTTAAATGCAGTTTGTACAGAATCTAATTTTTTTGATTTAAGAGTTTAAAATGATTGATCAATTGCCTAAATTTAACCTCAATAATAAAACCCTAAAAACAGTTATTATTTATATTATTTTGGGAATAATTGCTGTCTTAATGTTATTTCCTTTGGTGTGGTTAGTGAGTACCGCGTTTAAATCTCCCAGTGAGAATATCTTTCAATTTTCCCCGCAATTAATCCCCAGTCAACCGACGTTTCAGAATTTTATTACCGTCTGGGAAGCGAATCCTTTTGGCCGATATTTATTGAATAGTCTAATTGTGGCCACCTTAACAGTGAGTTTAAATTTATTGTTTTGTTCCTTAGCAGCTTATCCCTTAGCCAGATTAAACTTTAAAGGTAGAGATGGAATTTTTACGGCTATTATTGCCACAATTATGATTCCCTTTCAAATTGTGATGATTCCGTTATATGTGTTAACGGTGCAGTTAGAATTAAGGAATACTTATTTAGGAATTATTTTCCCCAGTATTGCTTCTGCCTTTGGAATTTTTCTCTTAAGACAAGCGTTTCAAAGCGTCCCCAAAGAACTAGAAGAAGCCGCTAGAATTGATGGTTGTTCAGAATTAGGGATTTGGTGGAATGTGATGATTCCCGCCGTTAAACCTGCTTTAATTACGTTAGCAATTTTTGTATTTATTGGGTCTTGGAGTGACTTCCTCTGGCCGTTATTAATATTAGATCAACCCGATTATTATACCATGCCTTTAGGAGTAGCAACTTTAGCCGGAACATTTTCCTTAGACTGGCGATTAATTGCGGCGGGTTCGGTCATTTCCATTGCACCTGTTTTGCTATTATTTTTAATTTTACAACGCTATATTGTGCCAACAGATGCGGGGTCAGGGGTAAAAGGCTAATTAATATTTATTAGCGACAAGTTAACGCCGCTTTAGGATAAGCAATGCGTTTGTGATTCACTTGTTCCCAAACCCGGACAAAAACCTCGGCGATTTTACTCATTTCTTCTCGCGTTAAACCCGAATCTATTAATTGATTATCTTGCCATCGAGCTTTTAAAATTTTATTCACCATATTTAACGCTTCTTCATGGCTGGCATCTTTAAGCGATCGCAAGGCAGCCTCACAAGAATCTGCTAACATGACAATACCCGTTTCCCTTGATTGGGGAATGGGCCCATCATAGCGAAAATCCGTTTCATTCACGACTAACTGAGGATTTTCTTTCGCTTGTTGTTGCGCTTGATAATAAAAATAAGCAATCTGCATATTGCCTTGATGTTCAGGAATAAACGCTTGAATTGCTTTGGGTAAACGATATTTTTTCGCCATTACTAACCCTTCGCTGACGTGTTTTTTAATAATTCTGGTACTTTCCCAAGGGTCATTAATCGTATCATGTTTATTAGGCCCCCCCATTTGATTTTCTATAAATCCTAACGGGTCGTGCATTTTTCCAATATCATGATAAAGGGTTCCGGTTCTGACTAATTCCACATTACAGCCTAATTCTTGTGCTGCTGCTTCTGCTAAATTAGCCACAAACATTGTATGTTGAAAAGTGCCTGGTGCTTCCATAGCTAATCGTTTTAATAACGGTCGATTGGGGTTCGCTAATTCGGCTAATCGAATCGGAGTAATTAAATCAAATAAATGTTCTAAATAGGGACTCAAACCCAAGGCGACAATACTCCAAGCAATCCCTTCTAATACTTGTAACCCCACAATTTTAAGCAACACATACCAAATTGATCCCGCCGTTGCACTTGCCATTAAATTTAGAATTAAATACACTGCACCTTGAGCCGCGCCAACTCCTAATCCCAATAACGCTAACTCTTCTCGACAGCGAGATTGTCCCGCTAACAAACTGCCCACCAGTCCCCCCGCCGCACTCGCTAATAAATGGACGTTATCAATTTCCATCCCAATCGGTAACAAAATTGAAAGCAAACCCACCACTGTAGCACCCACAGCAGACCCATAAAAACTACCCACTAATAACCCCACTGCGGGTAAATTAATCAGGGGTAATTTTAATAAAATAATAATCGGCGTACTTAACGTTAGCAATAATAATAGCAACCGATCTCGACGACGTAAACCTCGATGAAATTTCCATTCAACGACTAAAACCACTCCAACTCCAGCACTCACTAATCCCACAAGACTCATTAATCCTTTGGAGTTAATTCCCCGTTCACTTAAACCAAAATAATCCAGGAGAACAAAATCCTGTTGAGTAATTTTTTCCCCTTTAAAAACAATGATCTCTCCTTTATTAATATTCACCATCACAGGTTCAATTTGTTGGGCAACTAACTCCGCTCGATGACGAGTTGCTAGAGGATCTTTAACCAAATTTGCTTTTAAAACTTCAGTAAATAAATGGGTAGCAAACAATTGACTGTCTGAAGGAATCGTATTTTTGACTTGAATCTCAATCGCTTGTCTAAGAATTTCATCGGGTAAGCCGGGAGCGATGCCTTGAGCCAACATTTCCTGACTAATTTGATTAATTCCTTTTTGAGTTTGCAACCAAGTTGTATGAGGCCATTCAAAAAAAGATTCCGTGTAGAAAATTTCTTGCTCAATAGACCCTTCTTGAGAAAACGCATTTAAAGCTTTCGCATAACGCCAACGAGCTTGCGTGATGTCAGAGACCAATTGCGAAAATTCAACGGGAGTCGTTCGACGACGATAGGATTTTAATTGGATTAAGCTTTGTTGGCGAATCGCCTCTAAAGTTGCTTGTTGCCAATCTGCAAATTTTGTAGCCGTCTTTTTATTAGGACTTTTACGTTGAATTGTCGAAGGAATTTGCACACTCACTTGTTCAACTTGAGCCAATAAATCCTGCCATTCCCGTTCTGGACAGTGCCTTAAATAACGTTGAACTTCAGTCGATAAAATCCCTTTATCCACAAAAGGAAAGGGTTGCGAAATCTTGCGGATATAGGTTCCCTGTTCCAATACCTTGTGAATCCTTTGATGAATCTCTTGATTAACAGATAGGTCAATCACTAATACGGGAATAGCACCAATTTCTGCGGCTTTGCGCTTCTCATCGGTTGTTTTAAGATCGGGAACACTGGCGTCCCACGGTGCCTTAATCGTTTCCGGTGCAACCCGACCCACATCGAGTTTCGGTTGGTTGTAAAACCGTACTCCCATAACACTGGTTAAGGAAACAACGGCTACGAGAAAAAAGGTGGGACTACTCATGGAACCAGGACTTTTGTTAATGTTTCTGCGTTGGTATCGAGGCCACGAGGGAGTCCTATCACTGGAGAGGGAAGTGGGTATTTTTGTTTGGGAAGGCTTGGCACAAGGCAAGGGGGGATGAGCGCGGCTACAAAGCCGTTCAATCTGTTGCGTCAGAGCATGGAGCGTATTCATCTGCATTGAAGCTAGATCAAGGGTTTAGCAGCCGTGTCATCTTCATTCTATAGTATTGCTTGAAATTTTTAAGGAACGCTTATCGTTAGGCGGTTTCAGCACCGATCTCTCCGGCTGAACATAATTTATCCTTGTATTCTCATTTGGGTTGGGGTGGCAACGGCTGATTGTGCGAAAGTCTTACAAGCGGGATGAGAAGGAATGGGATGATACACCCCTGACCAAACCGCGAATAAGTGATGAGCTAACTGTAGCAATTCAGTCTCATAATTGTTGAATTCTACAGAATTATTTTCAATCTTTGGGTCAGTTTGGGAAAATAACGGTTTCTCTGAAAATGCTAAACGCCATCGGGTAGGAATTCCCATTAAGCCTTGATAGGCACCGGATAAGGCTCCACTTAGGGTCACAGTGAGTTCGGGGTGATATCCTGTTTGTAGCGATCGCAAAACCGTTAAAGAATAATCTTCGGGAGTGGTCAGAAAACAATAGAGGCTCAAAGCTAAAGCGATCCAGTTTTCAGAATCGAAGGTAGCAGAACTAGCTTTTGCCGCTTGAGTCAATTGACGAACTGCCGTTTCTAAACTAGCTCTGTGTTCCAATAAAGTTTGAACCTGTTCTAATTTAGCCGTTAAAGCTGTTTTTGGCTGTAATCGGGGTAAAAGGTTAGGAATCAGCCGATGAAGGTCTGGGTGGGGTGTGAGCATCTGGGCGATCACTGTGGCCATCAGTCCTATCCCATCCTGAATTTCAGCCACCCCTTCTAATTCCTTCCAGTCTAAGGGTTGTAACGCCCTCAAATTGTCATGAAAGAACAACCCTAGGGGTAAGCCGACTAAAGCTACTTCACTAGCAGACTTAAACAAAGGTTTGGTTTGGGTTTGTACCCTTTTGCCATAATCAACCGCATCGAAGCCTTGATATTGAATTAAGCTTTGGGTGAGTTGGGAAATTAATCTTCCTGCATTCCCAGATGAACGAGGAGATAGCGCCCCAGACAGAGGTTTTTGAAGATGTCCAACTTCTGTTTTGAGCAGAGATATCATCGGTTGTAGAGATGGATCATCCTCAAGTTCCATCGCTGGTTTACCCGGTGAAACGGAGCCATAGGTTAACCAACATTGACCTAATTCATAAGCGAGGACTCCTCCGAGAATCGCCCCCTGAAATTGGCTGCATAATGAATCTTTCTTCATGGAACCGATTCTCAGGCTTTTTGCCCCTTCAAATGATGAACTAAAGCCTGTAGTCCCAGACGGTAACTTTCTGCGCCAAATCCACTAATTTGCCCAATCGCCACTGATGAGATAAAAGAATGATGCCGGAACGCTTCTCGACGATAAATATTGCTCAGATGTACCTCAACGGTCGGAATTCCCACCCCTGAAATCGCATCTCGAATGGCAATGCTTGTGTGAGTATACGCTCCAGCATTAATTAATAAACCTTGGTGTTGCCCGAATGCGGAGTGTATTGCATCCACCAAAGCTCCTTCGTGGTTAGACTGAAGCATCGAAAGTTGAACCTCAAGCAACTGTGCTTCCTGCTCCAACATTCGATTAATTCCGTCTAACGTTGTTTTCCCGTAGATTTCGGGTTCGCGCTGACCCAACAAATTCAAATTAGGGCCATGCAGTACCAAAAGACTTAGCAACGGAGTAACCTGATAAAATGTTAAATCAACTAAACTACCTTCGACGAAGGGGTTCATCTACTGGTACAGGAATCGGCTCCGCTTCCGGTTGAGCCGCAGGGCCTAATAAGGCATCAATTAGCTCACGCGCCCATTCTTTTAGTTTTTCCAGTATTCTCTCAATGTATTCCATTGAACAAATGGCTCCTCGTTGTAAACTGGCTACGCAACTTGACCGCAGGTTTAAAATTAACCGAAGTTTAAGCCAAGCTAGGCATATAGCTCAAAACTCAGCCTTGCTATGGGTTAGCAAGTTTTATACAGAACAGATATCTCTGAGATATTTTTTATTTTATTATGTTACCTCCCGCTCAAAATTCTACAAAAATTTTGGGAATTTTTAAGCGTTTGCTAACATGACAGTCTTAGAGCAATCTAAGGAATTTAGAGAATTTTACAGCTTAACTCATCTCCTAGAGCAATTGCATTTAGGATGAATTGAAACAAGGTTTAATGATGATAACCGATGTTATACAGGCTGGCTCAACTAGAATTTGAGATAGGCTGCACTAATTACATCTTACCAATTTTTACAAGTTGTGATTAGGTTTTGAATTAAAGTTTACCGCTTTCATCATAACAAATCTTTACAAATTTACGCAAGGGGTTTTCAGAGTTGACGGTTGATTGTTGATGAGCGGGGGTAGGCGTAGCACGACTTTCCTTTTCTCCCTAACTCAGATGGCGACGCAGAAGGTCAAGGGCGCTACTGGCACTCCCCCGGCGTATCCAGTCCCGACCCCGGGTTTGACCGAAACGACATTCCAAACTTTCGACCTGGCCGTTGGGTGTTGCTAAACCGATATACACCAGTCCGACGGGTTTTGTAGCTGTCCCTCCTCCTGGCCCCGCAATCCCTGTAATACTTAAACCCCAATTCGTCTTTAATAGGGTTTTCACCCCCAAGGCCATTTGTTGGGCGACGATGGAACTAACGGCCCCCTGTTGAGTTAAATCATCAAGGTTAACCCCTAGCACAGAGGTTTTCACGGCATTACCATAAGCAATCACACCCCCAAGAAAATAGTCAGAACTGCCGGGAATTTGGGTTAGCATTTGTCCTAACCCTCCTCCTGTGCAAGATTCTGCAACACTTAATGTGGCTCGACTTTTTTGTAATAACGCCCCAACTACTGAAGCTAAGGTATCCTCATCTGCTCCATAACAATCGAGCCCCGCAATTTCTCGCAGTTGGGTTTCAACGGGGGTAATTAATTGTTGAGCAAGTTCTTGAGACTCTGCCCGGGCAGAAATTCTTAATTTCACCTCTCCATGATTCGCATAGGGGGCAACAGTTGGATTTTTCATCTCTAAAAAAGGCGCAACTTTTTCTGCTAAAGTTGATTCTGCTATTCCCCAAAATTTTAACGTTCGACTTTGAATAATTCCTTGACACCAACCGTTATTTTTAAGATAGGGAATTGCCACATCTCGCCACATTTGATAAAGTTCAGCCGGAACACCGGGAAAGGTTAAAATGGTCAGGTTATCTCCCCTGGGTTTCCAGATAATTCCTGGTGCAGTTCCCGTTAAATTGGTTAGAATTTCTGCCCCTTCAGGAATTAACGCTTGTTTACGATTACTCGCAGACATTACCCGTCCCCGTTGAGTAAATTTTTGAGTAATATCTTCAATAATTTCCGGTTTTTCTATTAATGGAGATCCAAAAAAATCTGCTATTGTTTCTACGGTTAAATCATCGGGAGTTGGCCCCAATCCTCCGGTAAAAATTAATAATTGAGAGCGTTTAGAGGCAATCTCAATCACTTTTTTCAGACGTTCTGGATTATCTCCCACAACCGTTTGATAATAATGGGGAATTCCTAATTGAGCTAATTGTTGACCTAAAAATTGAGCATTACTATTGAGAATATCACCCAAAAGCAATTCCGTACCGACACAAATAATTTCAGCAACCATAAGATCAATGAGAGTCAGTTATTGTAAATTAAAGATAGAAGCTACTTCAGAAGTTACTACAATCTGGCTCGTTTTAAGGCTTGCCAACTGGTATAACCTAATAATCCGGTTGCACCCAAGGCATAAGCTAAACCACTGGGTATTCCTGAAAAAGCGAGTGCTAAACTGCCCACCCAAAGCGTAAGAGAATAGATAAATAATACCGTTCTGCGTTGAGATAAACCTGCATCTAATAGTCGATGATGGAGATGGCGTTTATCCGCAATAAAAGGTGATTTACCATTACGAATCCGATCTAAAATAACGGCAGACATATCTAAAATCGGAACCGCTAAAATTAAATAGGGAAGAACAACAGAGGTAACAGCCGTTATTTTGACTAAACCAATGACCCCCACTCCAGCGAGGGTAAATCCCATAAAATAGGCACCCCCATCCCCCATAAAAATCTGAGCCGGATTAAAATTATATCGCAGAAATCCTAATGCACTTCCAGCTAACGCTGCCGCAATTAAAGCCGCAGCCGGTTGATTCATAAATAAACTAACAATTAACATGACAACGGCAGCAATTCCACAAACACCTGCCGCCAATCCATCTAAACCATCAATCCAATTAATCGCATTCGTCATCCCCACTAACCAAATAATTGTAATGGGTAGACTCAACCATCCAATATGAAATAAACCCAAATAAGGGATGGTTAAAAAGTCGATACGGACACCAACCCACCAAGCCAGACTCGCAACTCCTGTTTGCAAAATCAGGCGAGTTAGGGGAGATAAACTGAACAAATCATCCGCTAAACCAATCAGAAAAAAGGCAATGCCACCGATAGTCACGCCCCAAATTTCATATTCAGCTTCTGAACTTAAGGGTTTACCTGTGGCATCAATAAAGCCACCAGATATCCAAACAAATAATAGAGCAATTAAGGCTCCAGCAAAGATGGAAACGCCGCCTAAGCGAACCATCGGTTGTTGATGAACTTTGCGATCATTGGGTAAATCAACCTGTCCTGAACGGATGGCGATTTTCTTAACAATCGGGGTACTCCAGATGACAACTAGAGCCGAAATAATAAAAGCAAGGAGGTGGTACAGATGGTGGGGCATCTGAGGTTATAGGTGCAAAATGTTCTTCAAGTGTCAGCCAGAGTTTACTACATTTGGGATCGTTTCTTGCAAGAAATATCGAAATTGGGTCACAAGAAATTGGAAAAACCTACGATTAGATCCCTCGGTGTTATAGAGAGACGCGCCGTGGCACGTCTCTACAATTATTCACACTACCCAACCTTTAGGCTAAAGCCGGAACTTTAACACTGAGATGGGGATAAAGCGGAAAGCGATCGCATAAATTAGCAACCCGTTGACGGCAAGCCTCTTTAATGGTTTCATCATCGGGGTTCAGCAGTCGGTCTGCAATAATATTACCAATCTCAATAAATTCCGTTTCTCCCATTCCCCGTGTGGTCATAGCCGGAGAACCGAGTCTTAACCCACTGGTGACAAAGGGAGATTCAGGATCAAAGGGAACGGTATTTTTATTAGCAGTAATATTAACATCACTGACCAGTGCATCCGCCCGTTTTCCCGTCATGCTCACGGAACGTAAATCCACTAACATCAGATGGTTATCCGTGCCATTGGAAACAATTTTTAACCCTCGGTTTTGTAACTGAGTGGCTAAGGCTTTGGCATTGGCAATCACTTGAGCCGAATAGGTGGTAAATTCTGGTTTGAGTGCTTCGCCAAAAGCAACGGCTTTTCCGGCAATGACGTGTTCTAAGGGGCCACCTTGGGAACCCGGAAATACAGCTTTATCCAATTTTTTGCCCAGTTCAGGGTCTCGTGTTAAGATTAACCCCCCTCTTGGCCCTCTTAAGGTTTTGTGGGTCGTTGTTGTCACTACATCACAGTAGGGGATGGGGTTAGGATGATGACCCGTTGCCACTAACCCGGCAATATGAGCAATATCAGCCATTAAATAAGCACCGACTTCATCGGCAATGGCACGGAATTTCTCAAAATTGATAATTCGGGGATAGGCAGAATACCCACAAATCATCATTTGGGGTTTATGCTGTTTGGCTAATTCTAAAATTTGGTCATAATCGAGTTGTTCAGTTTCGGGGCTAACGCCATAGTGACAAACTTTAAACCATTTACCCGAAACGTTGACCGGGGAACCATGGGTTAAATGCCCGCCATGAGATAAGTCCATTCCCATGATGGTGTCACCCGGTTTGAGCATGGCTAAAAACACGGCAAAGTTGGCTTGAGCACCGGAATGGGGCTGAACATTGGCACTAGCTGCCCCGAACAGTTGTTTAGCGCGTTCAATGGCTAACTGTTCGACACCATCAACAAATTCGCAACCTCCGTAATAGCGTTTTTTAGGTAATCCCTCTGCGTATTTGTTGGTTAGAACAGACCCTTGAGCAGCCATGACGGCGGCGGAGGTAAAGTTTTCACTTGCAATTAATTCTAGGTGATCCCGTTGGCGACAAAGTTCATGCTGAATCAGATCAGCAATGACCGGATCAGTTTCAGATAAGATTTCTAAGTTAGTCTGACTCACAATAAAATTCCTCTTAATGAAACAAAAACAGAATGCTATTGCACCTAATCAGGGGTTTCAATAGCGTATTTTACCCAGAATCTTCAATAATAACTTTCTTTGCTGAACCCTTCTAGTCCTTGACTCCCTAACCGCAACGCCCTAAAATCTTCGCCCGTTTTGTTAAATTGTAAGTCATTTAGCTGAATAGGCTGGAACTCTTGACTTACAATGGATACAGAGAAATGGCATCTGTCGGAGGAACCATTATGCTAGTCATCTTGATGGATAACCAGGTACTTGCTTCTCAACAGGTTTGTCAAGGGTGTTTGCTGGCTGATCAAAGCGGTCAACCTCGTTGGAGAGGCGGTCAGCTTTGTTGTGGTCATTTGGTGCGCCCCTCCATCGACAATCAACCCAGTCAGTATGATTGTCAAATGGGTTTCCGCATGGCCAACATTCAATGATAGAACTGCTGACTATTAACTGACAACTGACACCGAATATCTGGGACTACGCTATCCTGAGTTTAAGACACACTCAGGAGAACTGGTTATGACTTGGCGCGGGACGACGACAGTACGCGATCGCATTTTTGCGGCTTTACCTTATCTACTGCCTTTAATGGATGGGTTGCCCTTTGGACGCTTTTTATTTCAACAGTTTCCGATTTTACAACTGATTACATTGCCTGTTATTCCCTTGATGACGCTTTATCAAATTGTTCCTTTTGCGGGATTTATTGTGTTCATAGCGTTATATATGCTAGTAGTTCGGAATGAAAATATTCCTCATTTCATTCGATTCAATACAATGCAGGCAATTTTGATTGACATTGTTATCATTTTATGTACGTTAATCTTCCAAGTATTAGGCAATGTTCTTTTGCAAGGATTTGTTGGTCAAACTCTCTACAATATGATCTTTCTAGGACTTTTAGCTGCATTTTTCTATTCTATAATTCAGTGCTTTTTAGGAAAATATGCAGAAATTCCTACCCTTTCTGATGCGGTTTATATGCAAGTTCGTTAAGGTTTCTAGGGGCGGGGTCTTCCTGCCCAAATTTCTGTATTTCACCGACAATACCTGATATAATCAAAGATCCTTGCTTCTAATCCAGAAGCCTTGTTGTCCAGAAGGAGCATAACAGCATGAAACCTTTTGTTTACGAAACGATGTATATCCTGCGTCCCGATCTCAACGATGAACAAGTTGAGCAGTCTATTGCCAAATATGAAAATATTCTGCGGGAACAGGGTGGACAGAATATTGAAATTCAAAATCGGGGTAAACGTCGTCTAGCTTATGATATTGCTAAACATCGGGAAGGGATTTACGTCCAGATGAATTATGAAGGCCCTGGAAGTCAAATCGCTGTCCTAGAAAGAGCAATGCGGATCAGTGATGACGTTATTCGTTATCTAACCATTAAGGAAGAAGTTGCTCCAGCGATCGCCGAAACCCCAGAACCTGAACTTCAAGAAGCCTAAGTAGAGAAGAGCAAAAGATCCCCCCTAACCCCCCCCCTAAAAAAAAGGAGGGAACAGGAGAGGCAAGTCCCCTTTTCTAGGGGGATTTAGGGGGATCTGGGCTGTAATCATGGGTTTTCGGCTGAAGTTGACACTGATACCCACACCCTACCCCCGCTTCATTACTATTGCGAATTTGGGGAAGGAAGAGTATTTTAAGAACAAATATACAGAATAAATTTATAGGAGCCGTCAGTTACCGTGAGCCAAGCCAAAAGTCAAACGCCACAGGAATTAAACGCTGAAGTTGCTCGTTTAAACGAAGAGCTACAAATGCGAGATCAGTTGATTCAACAGTTATCTCAAGAACTGTTCCGTTTGGTTAAAGGGGATGCTAATTTATTACCGGCCCCGGACGTGTCTGAACGGCATCAAGTCCAAATGGTCGCTTTACGAGAACAACTGCAAGAGATGGAACAGCAGGTTAAGTTTTATCAAGAACAAATTGCTGAACGGGATACAGAAGTTTATCAACTGAGACAGTCGGTTCAGGAGTTAACAGATCGTTCCCGGATGTTGGAACAAGTCGTTCAAGAGTTACCCGGAGTTTACCGTCAGAAGTTCTCAGAGCGTCTGAATGAAGTGATGGAAAAAGTGGAATTACTTCAACGTGAAAATAAACAACTTAATGCTGAGTTACAAAGCGTTAGCTATCGTTTAGCTCAAAAAAGTCGTCGTCCGAGTGGGTTGGATCTACCCAGTTTTCAAAATCGAGGTGGGGGTTCTGTTGAGGTTCCCACTTTTGGTAACGCTTGATTATTAATGGGATTTCAAACAAAATATCAAATCTTAAAAATTAAGAGGTTATTCTAACTCAAGAATAACCTTTTAACTTGATAGTCAGTAAAGAATTGCCCAAAGTATAGTGCTAATATGAAATCCTGAAATCGATGCTACAGATTATTATCCTAAACCTTTGTAGAGACGTGCCATGGCACGTCTCTACAGCGACTAGATGCGTAGCAAACATTTAATAATTTCATATAATTTTTAAGGGAACAGGCAACAGGCAACAGGCAACAGTAAGAATTAAAAGGATTTTAGGATTTAGATAAGTTATTTTCTGCCTCTATAGCATAAAAATTTGGCGGTTAATAATCCCGTAACCAAAGTGAAAGCTACACTCAATAAAAAGGCAAATATCCCCGGATGAGTGAATATTTTAGATGGGGATTGATTAGAATCAATCAAAGGTCTTTCAACATAACCAGAAAAAGTTGATGCTGCTATTCCTCCTACACCTAAGCTGACTCCTAATATTGCAATTGTTTTTTCTAACGAGCGATCAATTTCCGCTTGTTCAATTTCAACTAATCCGCGAATCGTATTAATTAATTCTGAAAATAAATTTTGACCTGGTATTAAATAACCTAAATCAACGTTAATTTGTTCTATAAACTTATTTTTAGTGCGGGTTTCAAATCTTTTAAAAAAGGGTAAATTATCCTCTAATATCAGAAGTTCATACAGTTGATTTAGATAATATTGATAATTTTTAAGATTCGTTTCTATTGTATTTAAGTGGAGCTTTATGTGTTGAATATACTCACCATATTCACAGGAAGACTGAGGAATTAAAATCAACTCCTGTTTTAAAAATTCCAGTTTTTCAGTTAAGTCTTGAGGTAATTTCTTGAGATTCTCTACTTTGGGTAATAATTGTTTATATAGATCCTTGGCTTGTTGATAACACCAACGAGCTTGAGTATAACTATACAGAATTTTATTTCGACAACACAACAAATTAACTAACAATTCATAATAATTCCCCTGTTCTTCTAACATTTGGGTTTGTGGGGAACAATTAAACCAAATTAACAAATGAATCTGACGAGAGAGGTTATATTCTCCCGTATTATATTCAAAAATCGGACTTCCAAACAACTCTCCTACCAAGGGAGAATTTGCTAACAACCGTTGTGCGTCTGAACTGGGAAATAACGCCTCAACACAAGCATTGGCAAAATCTTGATAATGATCTGATTCTGAAAGTAAAGGTTCTGCAAATAATATTAACGTTTGTCCTAAATCCGATTGAATATTATCGGGTAATAAACAATAATTAGGGTTTAAAAAATAGTTAAATTCAGACAGATTAACAACGGCTTCAGGACGACGAAAGGTAATATCAATGGCGTAGGTATCATGAATTTGTAGCGGATAGACTTCGCCTTTAAGTTGGGGTTTAAGCTGTTAAGCATCTAAATAGGGTATAATGAAAAACCAAGTTTAGAAAAATCAATCAAAAGATGCCTGCTAAAAATCATTTAAATGAAAAGCAAGTAGAGAAACTACAGAAAAGATTGAAAGAGGAAGAAAATGGACAAATCCGAGAAAGAATCTTGATTTTATTATTGCTAAATGATGGTAAAAAGCAAAGTGAAATTGCCAAGTTTTTGGGCTGCTCATTAAACAAAGTATGTTATTGGTGTGTACATGGAGACCCTGACAAATTAGAAAGCCTAAAAGATGAAAGAATGAAAGGAAATTATAGAAAAGCCACAGACAAATATATAGAGATATTATTAGAAACAGTAGAAAAAGAACCGGAAGAATTAGGATATGAATTTGGGAGATGGACAGGAGAAAGATTGGCAACTTATTTAGAACAAATCACAGGAATCAAATTAAGTAGTTCACAAGTGAGAAAGATATTAAAGGAAAAAAAGTATGTTTATTTGTGGGCAAAGTATAGCTTAGAAGAGAAAAGAGATCCAGAAAAAAGAAAATTATTTAAAGATAAAATAGAAGAATATTTGAAAATAGCAAAAGAAAGTCCAGAACAATTACAGGTATGGTTTTGGGATGAAAGTGGATTTAATTTAAGAGTGATAAAAAGAAAGAATTGGTGTAAAAAAGGGAAGAGGAAACAGATTAGAGGAGACAGGAGGAAAGGAAGAGTTAATGTGATGGGAGGATTGAGGTACTCGGATAAAAAAAGATTTGTAGAATTTCTGGATAAAGGAAATGCAGATAATTTTTATCAAGTGTTAAAAAGTTTTTATCAAGAGCTAATTTATGAATGGGTATTAGCGGGAAATCAAGCAGAAGAATTTGTAGAAAAAGGAGCTAAGATCCTGATTATTCTTGACAATGCAAGTTTTCACAAAAAAGAAGAGTACCTAGAAAAAATTAAAGCAGAAATGCCGAATGTCTATTTAGAATTTCTTCCAGCATATAGTCCAGATTATAATTTAATTGAATTAGTCTGGCATTCAGCTAAAGAATATATAGCTCATCGACTCTTTAAATCAGTTGATGAGCTAGAGTGTTTATTACATCAGCTTTTAAATGAAGGACAGTTATCTATTAAATGGGGACGTAAACTTAAAAACAAAGGTAATGCTATAATCACAGTTTAAATACACAACAGCTTACTCTAATGCAATATAGGATTAATTATATCAAATTTAGGGTTGATTTTGTAAACCCATCCCAAGAAACCGGGTTTCTGGAGGAAACCGGGTTTCTGTACTGTTATACTAGGAGAAACATCTTATAGCGCAGGATATGATAATTGAGGTAAAATCACGATGACATACCTAGAAGAAATTACGATTAAAGTTCCAGTTGATATTGCTGAACGTTACCGTCAGGCTAACGAACAAGAAAAAAAACAGATAGAAACTAGAATTGCTTTTTTATTGAAAAGTCAAACGTTATCCCGAAAAGTGGCTATTAATAAATTACGACAAACAATGAGCGAAATTGGTCAAAAAGCCGTTGTAAAAGGATTAACCCCAGAGATTTTAGAAGATCTTTTAAAGGATGATGAAGGATAACCTATTTATTTTTGATGCAAATATTATTATCAGTGCAGTTTTACTACCTGAAAGTAAGCCAGATTTAGCTATCCGTAAGGCTCAAAATTTAGGCAATATTTTAATGTCTCCTGAAATTTGGGCTGAATTAGAACAAGTTTTATCCCGACCAAAATTTGATCGATATATTTCTTCGGAAGATAGGAGCAAGTTTTTACAAGATTTTTTCGATACAGTTATTCTTGTTATGGAGGTGACAGAAAAAATTCAAGAATGCCGTGATCCCAAGGATAATAAATATTTGGAGTTAGCTGTTAATGGTCAAGCTGATTATCTCATAACTGGAGATGCAGATTTATTAGTTTTAAACCCATTTCGAGGAAAACCTGTAATCACCGTATCTGATTTTTTAAACTTAAAATTAGTTTAATTAAAAGTCTTAATTAACTTCTGTTAAACCATTAAATTTTACCGATCGCACAAAATGCAGCCCAATAATAGGGAGAAGCAAACGGTTTTTCATGATCCTTGATTTCCTTCAAAGACTGACGCAACTGCATTTTATTCCCCGGATCAATCCAAGCTAATAAGTCCACTTTAGTCGCATTTCTTAACCAGTTTTGAGCATGATTTAACGCGATCGCAACTTCCTCACCCTCCCGCAATAATTGATAAAATCGAATTATTAAAATAGCCGTAGAAATATCACTCACAGACCAAAGAGAACTGACAACATTAGTCGAACCCGCCACTAAAAACCCACTGGGTAAACCAATATATTCATCACTATTAGATTGAAAATCAATTAACCCTGTTTCACAGGCGGCGTTGTTCGGTTTCGATATCTCGACGCAGGCGGTCGAGTTCATCGAGGACGGTTTGGGGAATATCGCCTTTGGGGTAAAGGTCACGGGTTGCTAATAGTTCAACGAGGTTACGGGTTTTGCTGCGTTCAACATATTCTATGGCGGCGGTATAGTTTTTCAGTTCGATGCAAACTTCTACCATTGCTTGATAAAGTTTTTGCCATTTTTCCGCTAATTTCTGTTTATCTGCATCTCCCCCTTTAACAATTCCTGCCCGTATTTCTTCGAGGGTTTCAATAGCATTATAAAAAGTATCATAAGCGAATTGCCATTGTTGAGATGCTCGATAAGCCAGTCCTAAATTAAATGAGGTTTCTAAATAATTGTAAGGAAATGCTTCACGGGTTCTAACTTCTAAAGCAGCTTGATAGGCTGCGATAGCCTGTTCAATATTATCAGCTTTTTCCCCTTTTATTCTATCAGAATAGGCATTAGCCAGATTATTTTTAGTGTCTGCCCATTGTTGAGGAAATGTTGCACGGGTATAAATTTCTAAAGCGTCTTGGTAGAATGCGATAGCCTGTTCAATATTATTAGCTTTTTCCCCTTTGATTCGATCCTGATAAGCAGCAGCCAGATTATTTTGACTCCTTGCCCAATCTTCAGGAAAAGCTTCACGGGTATAAATTTCTAAAGCATCTTGGTAGAAGGCGATAGCCTGTTCAATATTATCGGTTTTTTCCCCTTTGATTCGATTCCAATAGGCAGCAGCCAGATTACTTTGACTCCTTGCCCAATCTTCGGGAAAAGCTTTACGGGTATAAATTTCTAAAGCATCTTGGTAGAAGGCGATAGCCTGTTCAATATTATCGGTTTTTTCCCCTTTGATTCGATTAAGATAGGCACCAGCTAAATTATTTTGAGTGCTTGCCCAATCTTCAGGCAAAGCTGCACGGGTTCTAATTTTTAAAGCAGCTTGATAGGCTGCGATCGCCTGTTCAATATTATCGGCTTTTTCTCCTTTGATTCGATTACAATAGGCAGCAGCCAGATTATTTTGAGCCGTTGCCCATTGTTCAGTAAATGCTGCACGGCTTAAAATTTCTAATGCAGCTTGAAAGGATGCAATCGCCTGTTCAATATTATCGGCTTTTTCTCCTTTTATTCGATCCTTATAGGCGGTAGCCAGATTTATTTGAGTCATTGCCCATTGTTCAGGAAATGCTGCACGGCTTAAAATTTCTAATGCAGCTTGATAGGCTGCGATAGTAATCTCTAAATTGTTCTTTATGCTTCCCAGGGGAAACTGTTGAATTAAACCACCAAAATTGACAATAGCTACTGCAATGTTGCTGGCTTCTTCTAAGGTAACTTGTTTAAATCGATCTGTTGCCCAGTTTGTTAAAATATCTGCTAAATTTTCATCAAGTTTATCGAGATTTTTGGCAAGTAGGGGATAAATAATTTGAGGATTACCATCACTATCTGCTACTGCTTGCAACACATTCAAAAGAAAATCAAGCTGAGGATCACTTTGAGAAATAGAACTCGATGAACGACTTGCTAAAATCTTCTCTAACTCCTGCACTTTGTTTCGACTATAATCAGCCCATTCTTGATTATTTAATTCTGTATAAAGTCTTAACGCTTCTGTATAAAGTCTTAACGCTTCCCGATAATTAACAACAGCATCGTTCACATACTTCGACGTTACCCCTAACATATAATAAGTATTCGCTTCATTCGTCGGTTGTCTTTCAGTTAACCCTTGGACAACTTGCAAAGCAGAATTATAATAATCCCAAGCTGGGCTATAATTGTCCAATTGATAATATAAATTTCCTAATTGATACAGAAGGGAATACTCACCAAACCTATCCTGACCTTCTCGCAGTCGGGTTAACCGTTTTTCCAAAACAGAAACTAACTTATCAAAATGTTCTGTTGGTTGATATAATTTCTCTAAATATTCTGATGCTCTAATAACCCATGCTTTATTCTGCTCTTGTTGTTCATAAATTGCGATCGCTCTTTCAAAATATGGAATTGAATCTGAGGATTGACTTAAAGTATAATAAATCAACCCTAACATATAATTTAAGTTACCTTGATTATAAGGATTATCTAAACTCGGTTCTAAATTCAATGCTTCTTTAAAACGATCAATTGCTAACGGATATTGTTTTAAATTAAAATAAATATCTCCCAAACTATACAGGACTGAATATTCCGTTAATATATCTTGACTTTCTTGTATTCGGGTTAACCGCTTTTCTAAAATAGCAACTAACTTCTCAAAATTATTTGTTTGTTTATATAATTTCTCTAAATAATCTGATGATTTAATAACCCATTCCTTTCTCTGTTGTTGCTCATAAACCGCAATCGCTTTTTCAAAATGTGGGATTGACTCTAAAGATTGATTCAAATTATAATAAGTCAACCCTAACATATAATTTAAGTTACCGTGATTATAAGGATTATCTAAACTCGGTTCTAAATTTAATGCTTCTTTAAAACGCTCAATTGCTAACGAATATTCTTTTAAATCAAAATAAACACTTGCCAAATTATACAAGGTTGAATATTCTGTTAAAAAATCCTGTTTTTCTTGCAGTAACTTTAACTTTTCTTGATAATAGTCAATTGTACTTTCTAATTGATTTAACTGTTTATATCCTTTAATAATCCAATCTAAAATTTCTGGCTGTTCCTGGGGACGCTGCAACCGTTGAATCACTCCTAACCGTTGTTTAAAATAGTCGATAGCAGTTTCGATTTGTCCCAGTCGCCAAGTTTCACAAGTTAACCATCGTAAAGCCGTATTTTCCATTTCCCCATCAGACAAACGCCGAGAAATATCTAACATTTCCCGATGACATTCTATTGCTAATTCATCCTGATTTTGCCAATAATATACTTTTCCTAAACTCTGCAACACCGAGGATAAATTTTGTTGATTATTGGCTAACTTGACAATTTCTAATAAACTCTGATAATATTGAATTGCTGACTCAAACTGTTGATTATTTAGCAATTCATTCCCAACTTTATCGAGATAATCCCAAGATTGCTGAGTATAGGGCGTATTTTCAAATTGACTCAATAACTTATAAGCTAAACGATAGGCTAGGATGGCTTGGTCTTGTTGTTGTAGGGAAACATAACATTGACCTAAACAGAATTGAGATATCGCCTGTAACCAGATATTCTGTTGAAGTAAAGAGCGTTGATAACAAGCATTATAGGATGCGATCGCATCTTCAAAATAACCTAAATTTTGCCAACAATTCCCGATTCTATACCAAACATCAACCCGATTAGAATCAGCTTCTAAGGCATAAATGAAACAACGTAAAGCCTTTTTGAACTTACCAGCATTCTGGAACTTAATTCCTGTATTAATCCCGATTAGGATTAGCAAAGGATTAGGCCGTTGAGTCGGAGATTCCTGGGAACTATTAGTCATCACCCTAACTCCCTGATGCAAGTCTGATTCAATTCTAGCTCAACAGGAGAATCAGAAACCAGGTTTCTTCCTTAAATCTGGATTAGGATAAAAAGATTGTTGCACCAAACCCGACTTCTTGGAGTCTCTAACCACGATAAACGTCTCGCCGATGTCTGACGCGCATGATACGGACTATTCTATCTTCATCATTGATAGTATAAACAACTCGATAGTCACCGATGCGAATACGATAGAAATTATCGCTTCCCTTCAACTTTACTACCCCTTCTGGACGAGGTTCTAAACTCAAACAATCAATCGCCTCGCTAATGCGTAACTGAAGATCAAGATCTAACCCTCGTAGCTCTTTAGCTGCTGACTTTTTAAAACGGACAGCATAACCTTCATTTGACATTAGCTTCAGCCTCAATTTCCTGCTTTAACTCTTCCCAAGACACCTCCTCCTCATCCTGACGCGCATGAGCCACCAACAAATCATAGAAGTCTTCCCACAACTCACCCCACTCTGTTAAATCAATTAATACCGCCTGCTTTTCCCCAGCATCATTCACAACAAATTGAATCCCTTTCATGATTTTTTTCCTTATAGGTTAATTGATTTTATTTTGACTGATGCTAATCTGATTCAATTCTAGCTCAACAGGGAAATCAGAAACCGGGTTTCTCCATTAAATTTGGGTTAGTTATTTATCTTTAGTCCCAAATTCTTTGAATTGGATAAGCATCGAAAGCAATATCTTTACTCAAAATCGGGATATTCTCTTCGATAGATTGAACAATTAACAGTCGATCAAAAGGATCTTTATGATAAAATGGAAGGTGGGATAATAGCCTTATTACAGATAGTCCTGAAAATCATCTAAAGGTTGATCAAAATCATCAGACATGGAAATCCGATCTTGATCACAACCAAATAAAAGCGGGCGTTGGTTAGCAGGAGAAAATGGAGTAATTTTAATCGTTTGATGATTATTTTTAGTAATCAGAATTTCTTCTCCAGCAAAAGCCATATCTATTAGTTCCAAAATTTGTGGTAAGGCTTGGTTAATATCAATACTTTTCATGGGTCATACCTCCTATCAATGCAGCTTGATTTTGGATTTTTAGAGACTCTGCTATTTCTCAAACTTGATTAAAATTGGCTTTTTCCATAATAGGTTAATTGATTGTATTTTGACTTGGAGAATCAGAAACCGGGTTTCTCCGTTAAATCTGGGTTAGGATAAAAAGATTGTTGCACCAAACCCGGTTTCTTGGAGTTTAGTTTGTTTTCGTTCCTCTAAGGTACTTTTCTGGTTGATTAAGATTGACGTTTGCTCAGTCGGCTACCGAGTACAGTTAAACCAACCAATGCTAAACCCGCAAGACTACCCGGTTCAGGAACATCAATTTTACCCTTGAGAGCAACACCATCATTGCCACATTCTAGGAAAATACTAGCCATATAGTCATAGTTGCCATCGGCGAGTCCTAAATCGGATTTATTGAGGCTAAAACCCATAGTTTGTGTTCCACTAGCTTTGAAGAATCCAAAGTCAAGTCCTTGATTTTGTAAGTCTTTAGCAGACAAACTTCCAATATCACCTAATTTCTTCGCACCAGAGTCAATCACATTCAGAATTGTTCCGTTACCAAAATAACTGTAAACAGATGCTTTTGTAGCAAGGTCAGTCCCTTGGGTGTTGGCTTTATCAAATCCAGCATTGTAATACTGTAGTAAGCTGTTGTAGCCATGATTTACATTTGTAACGCTGACACCTTTTACGTTACCATAAAGCCCGGTTGTGGCAACTTGGGAGTCATTCGTTCCCGCAAAACGAACTCCAAATAAGCTCTTTTGGCTGCTGGCAGTTGTAAAGTTTTTGTTAGTGAAGTTTAAGAATAAGTCGCCCCAACCAATATTTCCATCAGCCGCTCCTGAATTAGCCACACCGTTCAGAGGTGTTCCACCCGTGAGGGCCACAAAAATGCTATCGCTGGTTTCTTTAGTGGCAATTCCTCTAATATTAAAGGATTCACCGCCAGATCCATCGAGAAAGGAATCAATTCCGTAGTTCCATCCATTATGGAGTTGTCCAGCAACAGCCGGAAGACCGTTTACAGATACGAAACAAAGACTGGCTACTGTCGTTCCGATTAATTTTTTCAGGGTTGAAGTTTTCATACGTTAACTCCTGGGTGATTAGGGATTGCGCTTTTTTCTTTTCGATAAATACACTATAGTAAATTGTTGTTAAAGGTTTGATGTTGAAAACCCCAAAATTTGTAAAGTCTTTGTAAAAATAATAAAAATCTAGCTGTATCAATTTTTTTACTTTTACTCCCTTAGATAAATTATAGCATTCACCAGACCCATTAGTACAAAGAGTGATGCTGAAAGCTTTACAGTGAAGTCTTTTCGTCTCTGTTCCCTGCTATATCTAAAAATCTAAAATCAAGAGAAAATACTGATAATTTTTCTTGAAATTTAACTTTTCAATAACAAAGATAAATTTTATCCGTGTTATTACGGAGTCAAATTCTGAGTAGTTCAATATTAATAAGTTATCATCTCAAGCTGTCCCTCTCATGGATTAACTTAATGTTAATGTATAGGAAACCCATGAAGGAGGTTAAGAGTTGCGGTTAAACACCCAAATTCAAGGTCAAGGGTTCCCGATTATTTGTTTACATGGACATCCGGGTTCTAGTCAATGTATGTCTGTGTTTACAAACCATCTTTCACAACAGTATCTCACCCTAGCACCAGACTTAAGAGGGTATGGAAAAAGTCGCACCCGTCAGCCGTTTGAGATGGAAGATCATTTACAAGATTTAGAAGCACTTTTTCAAAACTTTGATCTGGAGCAATGTGTGATTTTAGGATGGTCATTAGGAGGAATTTTAGCCTTAGAATTAGCATTAAAATTTCCCGAAAACGTTAAGGGTTTAATTTTAATTGCGTCCGCCGCCAGACCTAGAGGAAATCATCCTCCGATTTCTGGGTTAGATTATGTTTATACCGGTTTAGCCGGACTGATTAATTGGGTCTTTCCCAGTTGGCGATGGAATATTGAACTGTTTGGAAAGCGATCGCTATTTCGCTATTTAATTCAACAACATCATTCTATTGCTTACCACTATTTAGCACAAGAAGCAGTTCCAGCTTTTCTACAAACCTCTGGGTTAGCGACTCAAGCCTTAAATCAAGCCTTAAGATTAAGCTATAATCGTTTAGAACATTTACAACAGATAAACTGTCCTTGTTTAGTTTTAGCTGGAGAATGCGATCGCCATATCACAGCTAAATCTAGTCAAGAAACCGCAGAATATTTACCTAATTCTCAGTTTTATTCTTATCCGAATACTGCTCATCTATTCCCTTGGGAAATACCTGAAACGATACTCACTGATATTGATAATTGGCTCGCCCAATATGTTAATATCGTTAATACAAATTAAATTCTTATATGAAGTCCTTAAATGTGGGCTAAAAATCATTGATCGGATGGCTAATCACTTTTTCTCACCTCCTATTTCCTATTTTCTTTTCCCTTCTGTTCCCTGTTCCCTGTTCCCTCCTATATTAATCAATTTTCTGATGAATAGGAATCTGGATCACAAATTCAGTTCCCTGATTAGGGATTGAAATACACTTCAATTTTCCCCCATGTTTTTCTACAATGATTTGATAACTGATAGACATTCCCAGTCCAGTTCCTTTTCCGATGGGTTTCGTTGTAAAAAAGGGATTGAAAATTTGTTGCTGAATATTCTGAGGAATTCCAATTCCATTATCACTGAGCGAAATTTGCACCCACTCGGAATCTAGCATAGAGGTTGAAATTTTAATTTGATTATGGATTTTATCAGTTAGCGGGATCTGATTTTCTTCTAGGAAATCATTTTCTGTACGAGATTTTTCTTCTAAAGCATCGATCGCATTCGTGAGAATATTCATAAACACTTGATTGAGTTGTCCCGCGTAACATTCCACTAAGGGTAAATTTCCGTAGTCTTTGATTACCTCAATTTCTGGTTGTTCTGGACGAGATTTAATCCGGTGTTGCAAAATTAGTAAGGTGCTATCAATTCCTTCATGAATATTGACCGGTTTCATTTCTGCTTCATCAAGACGTGAGAAATTCCGCAGAGTCAGAACAATTTCCCGAATTCGACTTGCACCCACTTTCATCGATGATAACGTTTTAGGCAAATCCGCAATTAAAAAATCGAGATCAATCTCCTCAATAAAGTTTTGAATTTCTGGATTATTAGGATTAGAATGTTGTTCATACAACTGAATTAAATTGAGTAAATCTTGAATATATTCATTGAGGTGAACGAGATTCCCATGAATAAAATTAACCGGATTATTAATTTCGTGGGCGACTCCTGCGACTAATTGCCCTAAACTGGACATTTTTTCATTTTGAACCACTTGCGCTTGGGTATGCTGCAATTCACTTAAGGCATTTTTGAGTTCCATTGTCCGTTCTTCTACTCGCTCTTCCAGTGCTTCATTACTCTTTTCTAAAGCCGTAAAAGATTGACGCAGTTTCCCCGCCATATAATTAAAAGAATCAGTGAGTTTATTAAGTTCTTTAATCCGACTTCCTTTGACAATTTGGTCTAAATTTCCTAATGCCATCAATTCACTGGCTTGATTCAGTCGAAAAATGGGACGTGAGATCCAACGGGAAGTGAAAATACCCATCATAGATGCCACAACCAAGGCGGCAAAACATAACCAAATTGTTGTTTGAGTATTGGCGTTGATTTGTCCCATAAATGCACTTTGCGGAACACTCACCACCACTAACCAATCCAATCCATATTGGTCACGCCAAGGAGTAATATGAACATAATAGGGCTTGTTTTGAAAGTCAAATTCAAGTTCTTTTGTTTCAGTAATAGTATCGAAACTTTTGAAGCGTTGCTGAAGTTGTTTGGCAATTCCCTGTACAATGGGATCGGGACTATTTACCGCTTTTAAACGCTGTACTTTATCATTTACGAGGATAAAGGGCTGGTTTTTACCCGAATTAGCAATTAACATCCCATTTCGTTCTAGGATAAAAACTTTTCCTGAGTGACTAACTTCTAAACCCTGTAAAAAATTGCTGAGTTTCGAGAGATGGATATCCGCACCTACCATCCCCAATAAACGATTATTTTGATCATAGATTGGGCGACCTGTAGCTGCTGTGATGTAGGGGCCAAAGGGAGAATTCCAAGTATAAATTCCTGACCAAATCGGTTTACCTGCTTTTACAGGTTCTAAATACCAACTTTGTTCAAAGTTATTGTAATTATAGATGTTATTAACTTTGGTGCGATTACCCTGATTATCGGTGGCGTAGTTAATGCAATTGTTGGGTAGTTGAGCCGTCCAATCGTCAATAGTTATCGTTTTACCATCATAACGCGCTGCTCCCAAGCCTTCCCCCGTCGTCAGTGCGATACCAATGTAGGTGAGGTCATACGCTTGCATTTGATACCAGAAATATCGACCTAGGGTTTTGCGATCGCGCACATTCAGCAATCCCATCCGAATCCCATCCGCATTCATCTGACTCACCTTATGGGGAATTGATAAATAGGAATCTAAATGGTGATTGACAATGCTACTGGTTCGTTGCATTAACTGGTTCGCCAGGTCGTCCACCGCTTTCTGTCCGTTTTTGAAGGATAAATATCCCACTAAACTGACTGTTCCAAAGATTTGTACAACGAATGGAATAATCAGAACAAGCTGTAATGGAAGTTCTTGAAGTGTACTGAAGCGCAGCTTACGCATGAGCCAAAATTGGGTTTATAGAAGACAACTGATCATTAATTAAACCCTTAATAATCGGTAGAGCAGTAGATTAAGGCTGTCCAGAGAGAGCCGGAAGAATCCATGGTTCAACTCTGTTTCCCAAATCTTCTGCAATAGTTAGGGTATTCGGTTTACACCGTTTAATTCTAACTTTAATCCCTTGTGCACCTTCGGCTTCGAGATCTTCAAGATAACCAAATTGAGACGTTTGAGCTTCTTGTTGGGTCATAAATGGCCCGAAATAGTAGGTGCAGTTTGGGGTTTCTGTCAAAATTTCCACCCAAAACGCGAACCCAAAAGCGTTAAGCAAGCTAGTTAGAAGTTCTTTCATATTCATGATCAATGCTGTAGATTCTGAAGTTGTATCAATAAAATTCTGGGAAGGAATTCTAACTCATTTGTTAGAATTTACGGACTAGGTATAAACTTCAACCTAAGTCTTAAAAAACCTTCACATTTTGTTATACTCTGTTGTCTTTATTTTTTCAATCAACTGAGCAGAATCTCTATCTGTGGAAATCAACCCTGATTCCAGAAATTTTAGCCTTAAACCAATCTTTTAATCAATCAGAACATCGGATCAAGAGTTTCCAAGTGGGCGTTTCAGGTCAAATTTATTCGGAGAAGGAAACAGAACAATTGTTGGGAAACAGACCTGAAAACTCTATAGGTATGAAATCAAGAATAAACGGGGTTATCATTGAATAGTTTATTTGAACAATGATAACCCTAGAGCATCCGTTTATACCTTTTTTCAACTAAAATCGGAAGCTTGGAAATTCCTTTGACGATAAATTTCGTACAGTGCCATTCCGGTTGCGACGGAAACATTTAAACTGGCGGTCTCTCCTGACAAAGGGATCGACACTAAAACATCACACTTCTGTTCAATTAAATGGCTTAATCCTTCTCCTTCATTACCGACAACTAAAGCGATCGCCCCATTAAATTTTACCGTTGGTAAGGTTTCTGTAGCCGTGGCGGAAGTGCCATAAATCCAAAATCCGGCTGCTTTTAAGTCTTCTAAAGCACGGCTGAGATTAATAACTCTCGTGACGGGAAAGGTTTCTAATGAACCTGCTGCAACTTTCATCACCGTTGAGGTGACACCAACCGCACGGCGTTGAGGCACAATTAAACCTTGAGCACCAATGGCTTCTGCTGTACGAATAATTGCCCCTAAATTGTGGGGATCTTGAATTCCATCAGCAACGATCACAACAGGTTGAGAACTTGTAGCTTTAGCCGTTTCGATTAACTCATTCAGGTCTTTATAGCTATAGGGGGAAATTTGAGCCGCTATGCCTTGATGATTAGCACCTTGGGTAACTTGATCTAAGCGTTGATAGGTGACTTCATTGAGAATTGCACCGTTGGCTTTTGCGGTTTGCAATAATCCGAAAAATCGGGGATCGGATTTGAGTTGAGAAACGACCCAAATTCGACTCAGCGATCGCTCATTTTCTAAAGCCGATTGAACGGTACGTCGTCCATAAATTAACTCATTTTCAACATCAAAGGACTCTACAGATTCATCTGTAAATTCTGGTTTGCTCTCTTCAATAAATCGTTGACTTTTATGAGGAGAATGTAAAGAATGTCTGTGTGTCTGAGGTTGACGTTCATCTAAGAACTTACTCGGTTTTTCTCGTGTTAGTTGTTCTGGTTGGGAACTAGCAAAAGATTCCTTTCTGTCTTGAGCAGATTTCCGATAGTTGTCAGATTGTTCATCTGAAAAACGGTAGGATTTTCTATCATCGGAGAATCGGGAAGACTTTCTATCATCTGAAAATCGGGAAGACTTTCTATCATCTGAAAATCGGGAAGACTTTCTATCATCTGAAAATCGAGAAGGCTTTCTGTCATCTGAAAATCGAGAAGGCTTTCTGTCATCTGAAAATCGAGAAGGCTTTCTGTCATCAGAGAACCGGGAAGGCTTTCTATCATCTGAGAATCGAGAAGGTTTTCTATCATCGGAGAACCGAGAAGAGTTTCTGTCATCTGAGAATCGGGAAGGTTTTCTGTCATCTGAAAATCGAGAAGGCTTTCTGTCATCTGAAAATCGAGAAGGTTTTCTGTCATCTGAGAATCGAGAAGGTTTTCTGTCATCTGAGAATCGAGAAGGTTTTCTGTCATCTGAAAATCGAGAAGGTTTTCTGTCATCTGAGAATCGAGAAGGCTTTCTATCATCTGAGAATCGAGAAGATTTATTGTTGTCTCGTTCTCCCGATTTAGACCGATTGGATGGTTTTTTAGAAGATCTTGATGGAGAGTTAGAACGACTAAATTTTGGCATAATTCCTTGTGAGATTATTTGAGAAACGTTGCTAATTGAAATCAATACTAGAAGAGAAAATGAGCGTGTATGTTCTGATGAGAACCTCTTAATAAAATTTGAACTCTATTACAATAGGACAACTTCAAAGTAACCCAATTTCTGATAAAAAATCGTAGATTAGATAACAAGAAATTTACGAACTAACTGGGTTTCTGATTGAAGAATACGGTTGTTGATCCCAATTAATAGTTTCCTCAACTAAGCTTTAGTTTAAGCTGAATATCTGTTCTGAACCTGATTCAATAAACGACTCTCTCATTCAATTCAATGGTGCTTGATTCCCCAGACCCGATCTTAACAATCAGTTGTTAGAGTAACAGCTTATGAGTCATTCTCCTTCTTTAGAATCAAGCTCAAGATAATTAAACAATTCCTCTAAACGTTGCGGATTCGTTAAATACAAATACCCAAATAAGGCTTCTAAGCTAGTGGCTTGTTGGTAAGTTTTGGGATCGAGTCTTTTGGGACGTCCAAAAGCTGCATTTCGACCCCGGTTCAAAATTTCTAATTCAGGTTCAGTGAGGTGAGGTTCTAGCGATCGCAAGTGACGAGCTTGGCTTTCTGCACGAACTTGAGACACCACTAACTGATGATACAGATGCGATCGCTTTGGGGGCATCAGATAAAAACTACGAATATACAGTTCATAAACGGCATCTCCTAAATAGGCCCAAGATGCTGGAGAAATCCGTTGAACTTGTTCTGGTGATAGGCTTTGATGAAGCATTTGATCCAGAGGTAGAGACTAACCAGAGGGAACTAGCTAGTCGTTAAAAAATAGTCGTAAAAATTGTTTCACCCTTACCTTATCCCATTGACTCGGTATCCTCACCTGATCGGGGTATAGATACTACCCCATCGACTCTCACACCTAGGCATTTTTCACGTTCTCGATCGCATCGTCTACAGATGGCTGTAAAGAGAGAAACTTTTCCAAGCGAACCAATTTAACAGTTTGAGTTACACGAGGATTGGAAACAATCTGTAAAGTTCCGCCGCTACTTTGCGCTTTTTTCACAAGCTGCACGAGCGCCCCTAATCCCGAACTGTCTACAAAATCTATCTGAGAGAGATCCAATATAATGTGCTTGGGGCCCTTTTCAATATATTTACCCACCACTTTACGAAAGGTGCCTTCTGAGAAAGCATCCATCAATCCAGTGAGGCGAAAGAGTTGATAGTTGTCTTTAGTATCCCGTGTACCCCGAAGGCTCACGGTTAAATTCAGTTGCTCAGGAATGATACCCTCCTAACTACATAGAACTTGACATCGCCGATCTAGTATAAGGGCTTTTTAATAAAATGTCTACTGAATTAGGAGGGACAGAGCCGTTTAATTTTGTTCTTTCTGGTGTTGCATCGCTTGAACAAAACGTTCAAACAAATAATCAGCATCATGGGGGCCAGGACTGGCTTCCGGGTGATATTGAACCGAAAACAAAGGTAAAGTTTTGTGTTTTAATCCCGCAACAGTACGATCATTCAAATTGAGGTGAGTAATTTGTACATCCTCAGCAATGGTATCAGGATCAATAGCAAACCCATGATTTTGGCTAGTAATTTCAACTTGTTGTTGTGCTAAACCAGCCGGTTGATTTAAGCCTCGATGACCAAATTTTAATTTAAACGTTTCTGCTCCCAAGGATAACCCTAAAATTTGATGACCCATACAAATCCCAAACACGGGTTTGTCAGACTTAACTAGGGCTTTTGTTGTGTTAATCCCTTCGGTAACGGCGGATGGATCACCAGGGCCATTAGACAGGAAAATCCCATCGGGATTGTATTTGAGAATTTCTTCCGGGGGGGTATGGGCTGGAACGACAATCACTCGACAGCCATAACTCGCTAACCGTCGCAGAATATTGCGTTTTACCCCAAAGTCTAAGGCGACAACTGTATAACGCGGTTGTTGATTTCCCCCAACAGATTCACTAAACTCCCAAGCGGTTTCTGTAGGTTCCAACCATTCATAAGCTTCTTGGGTTGTAACTTCTTTCACTAAGTTCAACCCAGCCATACTAGGAGCTTGTTCGACTAAATTTCGCAGTTCCCCCGGATCTAAAATTTCCGTAGAAATCGCCCCATTCATCGCTCCAACAGTACGGATTTTCCGAGTCAGGGCGCGGGTATCAATTCCGTAAATACCGGGAATATTGTGCTGTTTTAAATAGTCCGGTAAGGACTGAGTGGAACGCCAATTACTCGGACGGTGACAAATATTACGAGCAATAGCCCCTCGAACATGGGGAAACGCGGATTCTTCATCGTCGGGGTTAACCCCAGTATTGCCCAACTCTGGATAGGTAAAGGTGACAATTTGTCCACAATAGCTGGGATCAGTCAATACTTCTTGATATCCGGTCATACCCGTATTAAAGACAACTTCCCCAATGACGGTTCCTGGAGCGCCAAATGACCAGCCTGTATAGGTGGTTCCATCAGCCAGGACAAGTAAAGCAGGTTGTGCAGAGGTCAGGGACATTTAATTTGGTCTACCTTTAATCTGAAATCACCTCAATATTATTCCAGACATTCTCTGAACTGACACATAGATCTTGTCCTGTGTTGTCATTACCTGACTTTAGAGAAAAGGGAACAGGGAACAGGGAACAGGCAATATAGGCAATAGGTAACAGAGGGACATTGAACTTCTTTGACCATTCTTTAACTTCTTTAATATTCGGCTTCCTAATAACTAATTTGCAGGGTGACGGAGGCTCTGACTTGTTGTTCTCCTCCGACAACGGGAGTCGGTGGGGCTGCTGGTGCCATCGCATCTGCTTTATACATAACAGGCATGGGAACTGGGACACTGGCATTATTGACTTGAATACCGATAATTTCTCGGCGGGTTAAATTTAATGCACCTAAAACCGCATTGGCTTGACGTTCTGCTTCTTGGGTGGCGAGTTTTAAAGCTTGTTGTTGGGCGGCGTTAATTTCAGCTTCAGACGCGACGAAACTCACCCCATCAATACGGGTCGCCCCGGCTTTAACGGCATCATCTAATAAACTGCCGACTTTTTCGGTTTTCAACTTAAAACTGACGGTATTGGTGGCAGAATACCCGGTTAAGCGTTGTTGATCGTTAGTATAACTGTAGGTGGGGTTGAGGCGAATTCCGGTGGTTTCCAGTTTCTCAACATTGCGCGATCGCAGTAATTCTATCACCGCATTCGTTCGTCTGGCGGCTTCTGTTTGCACTTCTTCGGCGGTTTTCCCCAAGACTTCAACCCCTAACTGAACTTGGGTTTGGGTCGTTGGGATCATGACTACACCTTCCCCACTGACGGTTAGGGTTCTAACCCGTTGTTCTTGGGCAAAAACAGGAGCAATGAAGGGGATGCTAACTAATCCTAAACTTAAGGATAATGCTGTAATCAGGCTCCAAGGATTAATCGAACAAGAAGATTGATTGAAGGACATTGTGGACGTTCTCTCAAGTGCGAAAGGGGTATAACCATCAGGATAGTAGCTTCTTATGTAGAAGTTGTTTCTACCCTAGCTGTTCCTCGATTTCGCTCAATTATCCTCAAATTCGGGATGATCTCTGTAGAGACGCGCCTGGGCGAAGCCATGCCGTAAGGCTATTGGCGCGTCTGTATTTGCATGGCGCGTCTGTATTTGAGGTTCAATAGCGCGTCTGTATTTGGGTTAATGAGTTACAAATGATCAACTTGACGCTCTAGTTTATCTTGAATATTTTTAGGAATATTGCTTAATAAATCTAAACCCGTATTGGCTTCAATATCATCCACAGAAACTTGATAAGATTTCCAATTCTTTTTTAAGGAATTTGAGTTGGGAATTTTGACAGCAATCACACGGGTATTTTCCGTAATTTTTTGATTAGCTTGATCTAAAATAACAATGACTTTCCAATTCCATTCAGGAACAGTTATATTTCCTTTGGCAATAGTTCTAAGTTTGCCAGAACCCCCGGCAATAATATATAATTCTTTTCCTTCTTGAGCTAGATCTCGGCAGTGTTGTTCTAAATCACTCCAAATGCCTCGATTTAATTGTGGGGCTTGGGGAATAATATTAGTGAGAATAAATGTAGCACTATTATGTTCAGAGGTATTGGTGCGATCGCCAGAGGGAACTAAATGACCTCGATCATAACCTGTTCCCCGATAATCATTGGATTGAACTTGATACCATCCGGGAGGTAAATTTTCATCGGGTCTAAAATTATTTTGACGTTTAACCGTTCCTAACCAAGATTGATTCAAGTGCCAACTCACCCAATTAGCTGTTCCAGTTTTGCTATTATAAGATAAAACAAATTCGGGTTTTTCGATCAAAAAATTAGTGGAATTTTGAGGATCAGCCGTTGCTTGACTAGGGTTGCCCAGTTTCAGATGAATATCTGAGGCTGTGGGTGGGTTAAACAGAATTTGACATCCAGTTAATGTTAATACAGCAGCGAATCCTAGATTAAAAATTTGTAAAATATTTAATTGAACTAGATCTGTGGATTGGTTTTTTGTAGAAATAATTTTTAAATTAATCAATAAAGCCATAATAATATTATTCATGGGAATCCTTGGGTTAAAATACTTACATTACTTTTTAATCTATTTTGGTTTAGGTTTAGGTTATTAAACTCAAACCTGATTTTTTAGCCCAAAATATTATAGATCATTTTTCGTTATTTAAAGATTTTGTGAAAAAAAGTAAAATTTTATAAAATCGAGAAAAACAGTAGCCATCATAGGATAATAGTGCTACAATCAAGACGGTTTAAAATCCATCTTATAGGAATTTGTAATTCATCTTAGATCAATCGGTATGACTACGCTCAAAAATTACTATAGTATGTTACAAGTTAACCCCACATCGACAGCCTCAGAAATCAAACAAGCCTATCGTCGATTAGCAAAAATCTTTCATCCTGATAGCCAAACTCAATCAGCAGATCATGACCGAATTATTCAGATTAATGCAGCTTATGAAGTATTAAGTGATCCACAAAAACGCCAATCCTATGATCGACAACTGGGTTTAGAAGTTAATCCGTATTCTAACGGTTTTGAACCCTCGATTTCTAAAAAACAACAACAAAAAGCTACGGAAGCTGATGCAGAATTAAACGGTTGGATTAATAAAGTTTATAAACCCATTAATCGTTCGATTAATCAAATTTTAAAGCCTCTAAAATCGGAAGTCAATAAATTATCTGCCGATCCCTTTGATGATGAATTAATGGAAGCTTTTCAAGCTTATATAGAATTGTGTAGAAACGCTCTCAATAAAGCTCAACAATTATTCCGTTCTCAAAAAAATCCCTCCCCTGTCGCTGGAGTTGCAGCCCATATTTATTATACCCTCAATCACTTAGATGACGGACTCAATGAATTAGAAACATTTACCCTCAATTATGATGATTCTTCTCTACACACAGGTCAAGAATTCTTTAGGATTGCCTCTCGTTTACGTCGAGAAGCCCAGGAAGAAATGAAAAAAATTTGCTAATATATAAAGGTGTTATAGTTTAACCTATCTAGCGATCAGCAACAGGAGAATTAATTATTATGTCACCAACAAGATGTGCTTCCGGGGTTTGTATTAGATTTGCAAGAAATTTGGAATATCGGTTAAAATATAGAAATACTAATTAGTTAGGAAATTCAAAAATCAAGTTGTAGATCTGAATTTTTAACAGTTACTAATTGCTGCGGACAGATTACAGTAATTCTTGATGTGAGTGCAAAATCACTAGGATTAAAGGTTAGAATATGTGTAATATTATTGGCAAGCATGACGGCAATAAGGCGAACATCGTGAGTACGTTTTCCCATGACTTTATCCGTTGTAACCAAATCTAACCAATTTAAAAAAATTTGTGGGAATTCTTCTAATAAGGGAAAATGATTGAGAAGCTCATCTATAATGTTTCTTGTTTTGTCTGTAGTCCATCCTAAGCCATTTACTTCGATTGGTCTTGTAGCAACAACCCAAAGTTCAATTAATACTTGTCCAGTCAAAAAACATTCATCTCCTTGGTTTAGCAAATAAGATATTGCTTCTGTGGCAAGATCATGTTGCACATCTGAAGGGTTGCAAAAACGCAAGATAACATTGGTATCGAGCAGGTATTTAATCATTCTTCGTAAATACACTCACGGCTAAAGGCTTCATCGGGTAAGCTCACACTGGTTTTAGGGAGTTGAGAAATCCAATCACGGAATTCTATAGCCCGTTGTGTTGGTGTTGCTTTTTGCCACAATGGAACAAAAGATGATGTCACTTGACTAGATTGAGATTCCATCAAACTAATGAAATTGGCAACTTTCTTGAGTTGATCTTCATTGAGTTTGTCTAATTCTTGTTTAAGTTTTTCTCGTAGCATAACTAATGGTGGGGTAGAATTCTATTGATTATATCCTAAGCTTAGTTTCTTTTAGTTTAAGAAATCGAATTTTTGACCGTTCTTGAGCAACTGAAACAAGATTTTTTTATGAAAGTTGAGTTTTTTCTAAAAAAAGCTTAGAATAAATTTACATAACTTAACAACAGCAATCTGGCTTGCATTTTTATGGAATGCGTGATCACTCGTCGGGCGCAATTTTCCGCTAGTCATCGGTATTGGTTGCCCGAATTGAGCGCCGCCGAGAACATTGAGCGGTTTGGCCTCACATCCCGCGCCCCTGGACACGGACATAACTATGTTTTGTATGTGTCAATGGTGGGAGAACTCGATGAATATGGTATGGTGCTGAACCTATCGGATGTCAAACACACCCTAAAACAGGAAGTTACCGACCATTTAGACTTCGCCCATCTTAATGATGTTTGGCCGGAATTTCAGCAAACCCTACCCACTACGGAAGCTCTAGCACGGGCAATTTGGCATCGGTTAGCCCCCCATCTTCCCCTAACGAATATTCAACTATTTGAACATCCTGAACTCTGGGCAGACTATCAAGGAAACGGCATGGAAGCTTATCTAACACTTAGTACACATTTTAGCGCCGCCCATCGGCTGGCTCATCCCGACCTCAGTTTTGAGGACAATTGCGAAATTTATGGCAAATGTGCCCGCCCTAACGGTCATGGTCATAATTATCATTTAGAAGTCACGGTGAAAGGAGAAATTGATCCTCGTACAGGGATGATTGTAAAATTAGAAAGTTTACAAAAAGTGATTGATGATTATGTGGTAGAACCCTTTGATCATACTTTTTTAAATAAAGATATTCCCCATTTCGCTAAAGTTGTGCCAACGGCTGAAAATATTGCGGTTCATATTCGAGATTTATTGCAAAATCCCATTCAAGAATTAAGGGCAAAATTGCATAAAGTTAAATTGATTGAAAGTCCGAATAATTCCTGTGAAGTCTATTGTACAAATACAGAATCTGAGCCTAAAACACTTCAAGTAAAACAACCTGTATTAGCAAAGGTTTAATTAGGGGGTTGAAAACTCAAGCAACCGGGTTTCTAGTCATCATCTCTTGGAAAAATCAGGAGTTTTGGTCAAGAAACCCGGTTTCTGTATCAGTCCTAAAATCCTGACAAAGCTCTGTCAATTCGTAATATAGACTAGCACACCCAAATTCCACATCCCTTTCCTGTTGTTGAGTTTTATAAAGGGTTGGCAAAACTTTTATCCCACACGAGTTGACACCTATGCGGTTATCGACAGTTACCCTTTTAACCTTAGCGGCTTTTGTTGCTCAAGACTCCTCAACTGAGGCGAGTCCTATTCCTAATCAGGCGACAAATGCTTTACCTCATGCTTCCGAGTCGAGTCAAGCTGCTAATCCGGTCGAGATGATGGCATTAACTCCTAGTTTAGCAGTTAGTATTCCCGAAATGATGGAAAGTCCATCCTTTTCCTCAACGGAATTTTCTCCAAAAGATCTTACCTCTGTATCTATCACAAATGTACTTGATCAAACTTGGTTAGCGGAATTGGTTAAAATCGGTAATGGGGAACACCAAAGCCAGATAAAAAGCCCGATTTCTGTTGCACAACTGAGTCCGAGTTCCGCGTTAAATTATGAGTTTAGTCAAACCATTACTTTACTGAATACTTTATTAATTGTTGCCACCTTAGTTCCCAGTATAACAATTTTATTCTTTTGGTTAGTCCGTCGTTTGATTGTTAAAGAAATTGTGGCTCAAGCCCAGAAAAAATTAAATCATATTGATAATTTAGAAGCCCAATTAAAAGCGTCTAAACAACGCTATCAACAGTTAATTAAAGAATTAGAGTTTCAAATTACAACGACCCAGGAATCAATTAATTTTTTAAATCGGGAAGCGAAGGTTTCTAAATCTTCTATTGAACAGGTAGAAACCCTCAAATCTCAATTTATTTTACGTTTACAAGGAATGATTTCTGAGGTTCAAGACCTCAAAGAGCAAGCATTAAAAGAATTAGAAGAAAAAACCAGAGAAACAAAACAATCTATCCTTCCTGAAACATCCGTTTCGTTGAATGGTTTATCTCCCTCTTCCCCTTCAACAGAATCTTTACCTAAACAATCCATTAATTCTAGTATTGTACAGACAACGAAACCTTCTCAATCTTCTGAATCTATGATTGCGGATGATTATTTAAAAAAAGGGGAAGCTTTCTTAGTTGAAGGCCAGTTTAATCAGGCTTTAAATTGTTTAGGACAAGCAATTAAAGCCAATTCCCAGTTAGGGGAAGCTTGGTTTAAAAAAGCAACAATTTTAGGTCGATTACAACGGTATAATGAAGCTTTGATTGCTTATGAGAAATATCTAAATTTATACCCGGATAAATATGAAGGTTGGTATAATCGAGGTAATATTTTAGTCCGCTTACAACGGTATAACGAAGCTATTGAATCTTATGATAAAGCGATTAAAATCAAACCAAATGATTATGAATCATGGCATAATCGAGGGGCAATTTTGAAAAAATTTAAACGATTTGATGAAGCTTTAGAATCTTACAATAAAGCTTTAGAAATTTCTCCTGATAAATATGAAATCCTGCACAATCGAGGTAACGTTTTAGCAAAGTTACAACGCTATGAAGAAGCGATCGCTTCTTATCAACAAGCCATCAAACTCAATCCTAACAAGTGGGAATTATGGTCAAATCAAGCTAATGCTTTATCAGCTTTAGAACGTTATGAAGAAGCATTAGAAGCATTAGAAAAAGCTTTAGATTTAAAACCAAATCATTTTGAACTGTTGAAAACTCAAGGTAATCTTTTAGGGAAATTAAATCGAAATTCAGAAGCTTTAGATGCCTATCAAAAAGCAATACAGATTAAACCTGATAGTTATGAAACTTGTTTCCAGTATGGAGAAAATTTAGTAAAATTAAAACACTATGCAGAAGCGATTACTCTGTATGAACAAGCCATTAATTTAAAACCTGATTCCGCAGCATCCTGGCGTTCTAAAGGAATGTGTTTAGAAAAATTAGAACAATATTCTGAAGCTTTGGCTTCCTATGATGCAGCCCTTTCCTGTCAGTCTGATGATGCAGAAACCTGGCGTTATCGCGGATCTTTATTATCTAAATTAAAACAATATCCTGAAGCTATTTCATCATTAGGAAAAGCAATTTCTATTCAAAAAGAACTCAGAACTGCCAAAAATCCTGCTATTAGTTGAGCTTCCTAACCCTCCCCTGAATGAGGAGAGGGCTAGGGATAAAGTTAAACATTATTATCACAAATCATAACAACCGTTAGGGAAAGAGTACCTGAAAGAGTCTAACTTTCATTAAATTAGATGTAAGTGACTTAATCGGGCTTTAAATCGAGCCGGATTTAAAGAATTAGTGGGTAAAGTTTCCCCTGTTAAAATTATAGTTTTCAAAATGCCAAAATGAACTTCCAATAGATCAAATCTTTGGCGTTCAAGTGCGGGACAACCCCATTGAGTTGAACGACGATGGAAACAGGGTTGCAGAGTTTGGGAAACAGGAATACAAGAGAGTGGCTGGGATTGAGATTGCATAGATTTAATACAGTGGCTATTCCCCTCAATCATGTCTGTGTAAGTTCTGGAATTCTGTGGTAACAATCTCAATCCTTCGTGAATTTGATCCGTAAAACCACTGTATTAGATCAAAGTTAAAATAAGGCTAGGATCGGATTACTCGGTGATTAACATCACAACAACCGTGAAATTACCAAGGAATCGGTTGGCGATCGCGCCAAAATCCTCCAGTCGGTGTATCATCAGTGCGTGTAGCTAACCAAACAACCGTATCCGCCCCTTGTTCAGGAGTACGGGGTGCATTCGGGCCACCCATATCGGTTTTGACCCACCCTGGACAAATAGAATTCACTGTAATCCCACTACCTTGGAGTTGAGCCGCTAAAATGGTGGTTAAGCCATTTAAGGCAACTTTAGACAGGCGATAGGCGACTGCATCACTTCCCATGGTGCTGAGTTGACCCATTCCCGAAGACACATTAATAATTCGTCCTGTGTTGTGAATTTGCATCAAAGGAATGAAGGCTTGACAAACAAGTAAAACTCCATAAACATTGGTTTCCATTGCTAACCGAACTGTTTCTAAATCGGTACTTAAAATATTGTTTTGGGGAGGGTCAGGATAAATTCCAGCATTATTAACAAGAATATCAAGACGACCAAATTCTTGACGAACCCATTCTGCTAACTGTTGACTACTTTGTTTTTCTGTCACGGTTAGAGGAGCAGAAATCACATCTAATCCCTGAGATTTAAGTTCTTCCGCCGCTATTTTTCCCTTTTCGGGATCACGACTGGTTAAAATAATTTTAATCGAATGTTGAGCCAGTTGGCGACAGGTTTCAAATCCGATTCCTCGATTTGCACCCGTTACAACAGCAATTTTTGACATATTTTTGCTTTCCCAGGAAATTAAACAGATGGTTTAATTTTAAAGCAGAGTTAATCTGTTTTGTCATCCTCCCAAGAATAGATTATACAACTGTAAAAAACTCAGTTTCTGCATTGAGATAGTCTATGAATTTTCAACCCCTGATCAACCGACCCCATACAACCGTTATTTTAGCGATGAGTGCTGATGGTAAAATTTCAGATGAAGGGCGATCGCCTGCTCGATTTGGTTCTGAACAAGATAAACGACATTTAGAACAACAAGTTGCACAAATGGATGGGGTTTTATTCGGTGCTGGAACTTTAAATGCTTATCAAACTACAATCAGAATTACCGATCCTGAATTATTAGAAACCCGAAAACAACAAGGAAAACCTTCTCAACCGATTCAAATTGTGGTGTCTGGTTCAGGAAAGATTAATCCCAATTTTCGGTTTTTTCAACAACCTGTTCCCCATTGGTTATTAACAACAACAAGAGGTCAAGAATTAGGAGAAAAAACTAAAGGGTTTGAAAAAATTATCATTGCTGACAATAATTTTAATGAAATTGACTGGATAATAGCGTTTGAACAATTCCAAAAATTAGGATTAAAACGATTAGGAATATTAGGCGGAGGTCAACTTATTTTTACTTTATTAAAACAGAATTTAATTGATGAATTCTGGTTAACGATTTGTCCGTTAATTTTAGCGGGGAAAAATTCACCCACTCCCGCCGATGGAGATGGATTTTTATCCTCTGTTGCTCCCCGTTTGCAATTATTAGAGGTTAAAACCCTTGGTCAGGAAGTGTTTTTACATTATCAAGTGAGTTACACTACCTTACAGGAATAATGCGTCCCTAATCATTCTTGAGACAACATGGTAAAACCCTTAACATCCTCTTATTCTACCCGTTGGATTAATACGGTTGCCGAAGTCCCTCAAACGGCTTGGGATGCCCTTGCCCAACCCTTAATCACGCCTTTTTTTGAGTGGGATTGGTTGCATAATATTGAATCATCAGGAAGCGCCACTGGACGCACAGGTTGGCTACCTCATCATTTAACAGTATGGCGAGATCAACAATTAGTTGGAATTGCACCTTTATATGTTAAAGGGCATAGTCGAGGAGAATTTGTTTTTGATAATCAATGGGCGGATGTTGCCCATCAATTAGGAATTGAATATTATCCCAAACTATTAGGAATGTCGCCTTTTACTCCGGCAGAAGGCTATCGATTTCTGATTGCACCGGGAGAAAATGAAGAAGAAATTACAGAGTTAATGGTGCATTCTATTGATCAATTTTGCATTGGAAATAAAATTTCTGGCTGTAATTTTCTCTATGTTGATCCCGACTGGAAACCGATGTTAGAAAAGTTTGGTTTTGCTTCTTGGTTACACCATAGTTATATTTGGCAAAACCAAGGATATCAAACCTTTGATGATTATTTAAAAGGTTTTAATGCCAATCAGCGACGCAATATTAAACGGGAACGTAAAGCAGTTAATCAAGCCGGATTACAACTCCAAACCCTGACAGGGGATGAAATTCCTAAAGCCTTTTTTTCTCAAATGTATCACTTTTATGCCAGTACCTGTGATAAGTTTGGTTGGTGGGGAAGTAAATATTTAACGCGCAAGTTTTTTGAAGAATTACATCATAATTATCGCCATCGAGTGGTATTTGTTGCAGCGTTTGATGATACAAATCAACATCAACCTGTGGGAATGTCCTTTTGTTTAACCAAAAGCGATCGCTTATATGGTCGTTATTGGGGAAGTGTTCAAGATATTGATTGTTTACATTTTGATGCTTGTTATTATTCTCCCATAGAATGGGCAATTAATAACGGAATTTCAATTTTTGATCCGGGCGCTGGAGGTCGTCATAAAAAACGTCGAGGTTTTCCAGCTACACCGAATTATAGTTTACATCGATTCTATGATCAACGGTTGTCTAAAATTTTGCAATCTTATATTGGCAGAATTAACGATATGGAACAACAGGAGATTGATTATATTAATCAGGATTTACCGTTTAGTCAGTAGAAATTTGGTGCGTTGAATTAAATTTAAAAAGCTTTACATCTTTTGAATTTAAAAACGCAGCAAATCGCAAGTTAATACTGTAGAGACGTGCTATGTCTCGTCTCTCGTAATCCTGTATTATTAACAAATTATTCAATAATTTATATTGAGTCCTGAAGGACTCACTACGAGTGGGAAAAAGCGATCGCTATTTAGAATTCCTCTATTTTATGATAATATTGAATTTATTGCATCGTGCCATCCTCACCCCAGTCCTTAACCATGAGTCAATGCCTTAACCCAGATTGCCTCCAACTCAACTCTCAAACAACAATTTTTTGTCAAAAATGTGGCTCGAAATTACTGTTAACAGATCGATATCGAGCTTTAAAAATATTAGGTCAAGGAGGATTTGGTCGAACATTTCTAGCAGTTGATGAGCATAAACCGTCTCAACCCTATTGTGTAATTAAACAATTTTTACCGCAAGCTCAAGGCACAAATAATCAACAAAAAGCCGAGGAACTGTTTAAACAAGAAGCGATACAATTAGAACAGTTAGGCAAACATCAACAAATTCCTGAATTATTCGCCTATTTTATCCAAGATCATCGTCAATATTTAGTTCAAGAATATATTGAAGGGCAAAATTTAGCTCAAGAATTAACCGAAATTGGAGCATTTTCAGAAGCTAAAATTATTAATCTGTTAGGAGATTTATTACCTGTTTTAGCATTAAAGTTAATAATACTTTGGGTCAAGTCTTAGATAAACTCTTACAACAGGGAACTAGAAAACGTTTTCAAACGGCTCAAGAAGTATTAGAAGCATTACAATTAACAGAAAAACCGATATCACCACCAACACCTCAATTTACACCCCAACCAACAGTAAAACCTACACCCCAACCGGATATAGAATTAAAGTCAGCTAGAGGTGTTAATTATCATCAATTAGAGCAACTTTTGAAAGCCGGAAAGTGGAAAGAAGCTGACAAAGAAACGACTAATAAGATGTGTGGAGTCGCCGGAAGAACAAAGGCGGGATGGTTCAGGGCTGAAGATATTAGACATCTCCAAAATAGAAAAAAGGAGGGGTAAAAAGATGATAAAATTAAATTTTACCCCGGATTAGAGATGAGTAAATTAAGAGACTATCTGGACAAGAATCCCCAGCAAGCAAAAAGGCTATTAGGGATGGAATATGAACAGATGATAGAACTCATTCAAGCTGCGGAGTTATTAGAAGAAGAAAAACGACAGGAAAAAGAAAAAACTAAAATCAGGTTGATTAAAGCAGGTGGGGGTCGTCGGCAGAAATTATCTGTGGAGGAACAAATCTTACTGACTCTAATTTATCTGCATCAAATGCCCACATTTCAAATGTTAGGGTTACAGTTTGAAGTCAGTGAATCAACAGCGAATGATATTTTCCATAACTGGATAAAAATCTTGAGAGAATTACTACCAGCGAGTTTGCTAGAGCAAGTAAAAAAAAACGAGAGTGATTGGGAGTGGGTAGAAAAAATTCTGGTGGAATTTGAGTTAGTAGTAGATAGCTATGAACAGCCCAGGGAAAGACCAACAGACAATGAAGAGCAGAAAAAATATTACTCAGGAAAGAAAAAGACACATACCTTTAAAAATCAAGTCATTGTCATGCCAAATGGAAAAGAAATAGTGGATGTAGCTGTGGGTTATACCGGAGCAACAAGTGATCTGAAATTGTGGAGAGAAAGAAGCCAGGAATTGGGGAATAATCAAAAATACAGAGGGGATAAAGCTTATGTAGGAGAAACAGCAATTAATACACCACATAAGAAACCGAGGAATCAAGAGATATCGGCTGAAAAGCAAGAAGAAAATCGATTAAAAGCTAAACAAAGGATTGTAGTCGAACATTTAATAAGACTGATAAAAATTTATCGAGTTGCTTCAGAAAGATTTCGGTTAAAGAGGCAAAATTATGAAGCAATAATCTTGACAGTATGTGGATTAATAAGATGGCGAATAGGAGCGATTGTATTACCATCTAAGAATTGCCCAGAATTCTTTTGAGAAATGATTGCATATCAGAGATAAAATTCATTAGTTATTATTAATGTGACTGAAAAAGCCTATGAATCCGTTACTTTTGGAGAAGCCGGCACAGGAGTGCTAGAGATTCCAAAAGTAGCGATAGAGGGCATTTGGAGATTTTCGGAGATGTCTATTGATAATTTTCCCTGTGAGGATTTACGCACGATTGACCAACTTTGGGTCAAATATAGCAATGGACGCTTTGGCTTTTCGGTACAGAAGCGCATTTATCAAAGTCTGGGAGGAACCCGGAGTTATGATCCCAAAGTCTGGGAAGCGTTTGGTGATCAGGTCGGTTGGCGTGTAGGAGGTAGCTGGTTGTACTACAGTGAGCTAGAATTCAATCAGACAGCAGATATAAGCCATCTCCCTTGGGTTGATTGGTTGTGTTTTGGGGGTTGGGATGGGGTTGTTTTGGCTCCATCCTTCTTCGCATCGAGACTTGTAGACTGTAACATATAACGCTTTTAACCCGACAGCGTAGGGGCGAGGCGCGCCTCGCCCCTACAGGGGATTAATAGGGTTGCGGGTTTCCGATAGGGTCAGAAACCGGGTTTCTTAATTGCGCTTTTTGTTAGTAGCTGATATTAACGCAGAAACCCGGTTTCTTGGAATCGTCAATTTAAACACCCTGATTAGAGGCTAAAAACTCATGATGGTGCAAACCGTTACTAAAACCTATAGCTTTGAAGACTATCTCAATTATAGAGATGATACCGATCTTAAATATGAACTTTTTAATGGAGAATTAATTCAGATGACTCCCGCAAGTGGATGGCATTCGGATATTGTTGATTTTATACAAGAACAATTCAAAATAGAGATCCGCAGATTACAATTAGATTGGGTTGTGCGACCTGGAACTGTAGGAGTGAGAACCGGAATCAGAAAATCTCGCATTCCTGATTTATTAATTATGACGGAAACTCAGCGTCAACTTCTGAGAACATTACCCTCAGCTATTCTCGAAGACCCGCCTTTATTAGTGGTTGAAATTGTTAGTCCCAATAACCCCGATGATGATTATCGTTATAAACGTTCAGAATATGCAGCATTAGGCATTCCTGAATATTGGATTATTGACCCCCAAGCCTTAAAAATCTCAATTTTAACGTTAGTTTCTGGTTTATATGAAGTTATAGAAATGAGCCAAAAAGATCCGATAAATTCTATAACCTTTCCTGAATTAAAATTAAACGTTGAACAAATTTTAAATCCTTTTTAGACGGGTTCCCCTCGTTTCTAGGTTCTACCTAGAAATGAAAAAAGGAGGCTCTGCCTCCTATTATAATTAAGATTAGATCTCCTATTATAATTAAGATTAGAGGCAGAGCCTCAAATTGGCATTCCAATGCAGAGCATTGGAACGAGGAACTAATCAATTAAACGGATAAATTTCTTTTTGCCAACTTGGAGAACTTTACCCTTTAATTCATCAATAGAATTAAATATTATATCAACTTCAGAAATGCGATCGCCATCTAACTTAACAGATCCACCTTGAATTTCTCGTCGTGCTTCACTGCTGCTTTTACATAACTTACTTGCGCCGAGAATATAAAATAACTTAGCGGGAAATTGAATTTCAGCTAAGGAAAACTCAGGAACCGCTTCTGCTGTTTTTGCATCCCCTTGAACTAAGGTTAAAGAGGCTTTTTGAGCTTCTAACGCGGCTTCTTTTCCATGAAATTGAGACGCTATTTCTAATCCTAATAATTTTTGCTTGTCTCTAGGATTTTCGGGTAATTGATCAAGGGGAAGATTCGTTAATAGTTCAAAATATTGGTTTAATAAATTATCTTGAACCTTCTCTAATTTAGAATACATCGTTAACGGATCTTCCGATAACGCCACATAATTTCCCAGGGATTTTGACATTTTTTGAACGCCATCCGTCCCAATTAAAATTGGCATTAATAAACCAAATTGAGGTTTTTGTCCAAAATGCCGTTGTAAATCCCGTCCCACTGCTAAATTAAACTTTTGATCCGTACCCCCGATTTCAATATCCGCTTCCACCGCAACGGAATCATAACCTTGCATTAACGGATAGAGAAATTCATGTAAATAAATTGGACTTTCCTTTTCAAACCGCAGCGCAAAACCTTCTTTGGCTAACATTTGCCCGACGGTCATTGTTCCTAACAATTCCAGAATTTTAGCTAAATCTAATTGCGATAACCATTCCGAATTATAGCGAATTTCCAACCGTCCAGGGGTGTCAAAATCCAAAATCGGACGCAGTTGTTCTAAATAGGTTTGAGCATTTTTCTGGACATCTTCCGGGGTTAATTGACGGCGGACTTCGGATTTTCCCGTTGGGTCACCAATTCTAGCCGTAAAATCCCCAATAATTAACACAGCGATATGACCCGCATCTTGAAAAGCGCGTAACTTGCGAATGGGGATACTATGTCCTAAATGAATATCCGATGCAGTGGGATCAATGCCAAATTTAACCCGTAGAGGTCGATTTGTTGTCAATAATCGTTGACCCAAATTCTCATCGGGGTTCTCAGAGCTTATAATTTCAGGAAAAATCTCAGTAATCCCTCGGCGAAGGGGGGGAAAATCTTGTAGAGATACCGCCGATTCCAATTCTACAGAAGGTTGACTCACAGCCATGATCTTAAAATTCTTTTGCCAATTTAGGGTAAAATCCGTTAACCTTGATCCCGGAATAAAAATTTGATCCGTACCTTCGGGATTCTATCATTTCCCGCCCAACTAGGAGGAGATCTGTTCAACCCAAGCCTAAAGAAATCTGTTTCTAGGGTTTAACTGCACAATGCCAATGTTATATGCTATCACTGGAAGCTCAAAAAAAGTTAATATTTCTATCTGCAAGCCATAAATGTTATGTAGCCCTGTTTTCATTGAGGGAGTAAATTAAACGTGTCGTCAACTAACACAATCCCACAGGAGGTTCAGGTCAACAACTCATCAACGTTGTTTGACTTTGTTCAGTCTGTTAGCAAAGTAACTGCCGGAACCTTACTCGGCGTTACGATGTTAACCAGTTCTGTCGTCGCCGGTGGGCTGGTCGGCTTGGCAGTCAGTTTCCGCAATTTGCCGGATGTGCGGGTATTGCAGAACTATGTTCCTACAGAAACCACCCACATCTATGATATTAAAGGGGTTCCTCTGGCCAGTCTTCACGATGAAGCTAACCGGGAAGTCGTCTCTCTCAATCAGATTTCTCCCCATCTGAAACGGGCTGTTATAGCGATTGAAGACAGCAATTTTTACTATCACAAGGGAATTAACCCGACGGGGATTGTCCGGGCGTTTCTGGCTAACTTAGAAACGGGTTCCACGGTGGAAGGGGGTTCGACCCTGACCATGCAGTTGGTGAAAAACCTATTTTTATCCCCGAATCGTACCATTAGCCGTAAAGCCGCAGAATCGGTGATGGCGATTCGTTTAGAACAAATTTTATCCAAGGATGAGATTTTAGAACTTTATCTCAATCAAGTTTATTGGGGTCATAACCTCTATGGTGTGGAAACCGCAGCCCAGAGTTATTTTAATAAATCGGCGGCGGATTTAACCTTAGCGGAATCGGCAATGATGGCGGGTTTAATTCCTGCCCCGGAAGATTATAGTCCGTTTGTGGATTACAAAAAAGCCAAACAAAGGCAGTTAACCGTTTTGAAGCGGATGCGGGAACTTCAGTGGATTACCCCCCAAGAAGAAGCCCAAGCCAAGAAACAAACCTTACTCGTCGGCAAAATTACCTCCTTTAGCAGTAGCCGTCTTCCCTATGTGACGGAAGCTGTGGTTGAGGAACTTTCTGAACGCTTTGGTCGGGAGGCGGTTCTTAAAGGGGGAATGCGAATTCAAACCACCATTGATATGAATTTCCAACGGATGGCGGAAAAAACCATCAGTGAATGGCATGAAAATTTATACTATCAAGGGGTTTATAACAGTTTACAAAATGGCCAAATTGCCCTGGTTTCTATTGACCCTCGTACCCATTTTGTTAAGGCGATGGTCGGGGGAGCCGATTATAAAACCAGTCAGTATAATCGAGCCATTCAAGCCCTACGTCAACCAGGATCTGCCTTTAAACCCTTTGTTTATTATGCGGCTTTTGCTAGTGGCAAATACGGGCCGGATTCAACGGTTTATGATACGCCCGTAAGTTATCCCGATGGCTATGGCTATTATTCCCCCCAAAACTACGGTGGAGGTTTCTCTGGGGCGGTGAGTATTCGTACAGCCTTAGAACACTCCTTGAATGTTCCGGCGGTAAAACTGGGTCAAGAGGTGGGACTCAATCAAGTGATTGAAGTGTGTCGAGTCCTGGGAATTAAGAGCCCGATTGAACCTGTTGTTTCTCTACCGTTGGGGTCGGTGGATTTAACGCCGATGGAAATGGCTGGAGCTTATGCCACCTTTGCCAATGATGGCTGGCACTCTGACCCGACGTTTATTGTCCAAGTTACCGATAGTCAAGGCAATATTTTATTGGATAATACCCCAAAACCCCGATTAGTCTTGGATCAATGGGCTGTGGCGTCTCTCAATAGCGTGTTACAAGGGGTGATTAATAGCGGGACAGCGACTCGTGCCCAAATCGGACGTCCGGCGGCGGGAAAAACTGGAACAACCTCTTCTGAACGGGATATTTGGTTTGTTGGGTATACTCCCGATTTAGCAACGGCTGTTTGGGTGGGTAATGATGACTATACTCCCCTAACCTATGGGGCAACGGGAGGAACTATTGTGGCTCCGATTTGGCGTGACTTTATGTTACAAGCATTAGATGGGAAACCAGCCACTTCTTTTAAACCGGCTTCCGCTTATAGCAAACCTTAATTCAGAATCCAGTTCAGCTTCTAGTAAACCCAGAGAGGGAAACAATTTTTCCCGTGAGAAGAGTACAATAAAAGCAACACCCCCTGCTTAAGAAGTGGGTATCTGTTTCTGTGGGAATAAGCTAAAACGTTTTCCCTAGGCAATTGGAGTGATGGGTCTGTGGGAAATAACGCTCATTAGCTATTCCCAAAGATTAAAAGTTTTTATGCGTTAGGATCTAATTTGTTATGGAAAAGAATACATTTTCTTCGCCCAATACCACTCAGAAAGTGGAAGTTTCAATCCACATTGACTCGGAGTTACTCAATCAAATTAAACATCTGACCAATGATCCGAGTAAGGTGATTGAAACAGCCCTGCGTCAATGGCTTAGAGGAGAGCGTCCAGAGGATGAACTTGCCTTGACACTCCAGCGAAATCCCCCGATTCCACCGCGAGGGGAATGGAACGATTAAAATAAAATCCCTGATCAATCAGGATTTTGTTGATTGGGGTGTCTTAAATTCTCAATAGGAGATTTAGGGCAATCGCTGTATATAGTTGAGTAGGAGGCGCGGCTAAACGCTTCGATGTTGGATGGTTCAGTTAACACAGTAGTCGCGGATGCCAATGGACTTAGACAGGAACTCTCAGTTTGCAAGTTCAACTTCGGCTGACCCGATTTGGCAAGAGTTGGGTACTGATCTGGTTTTTATTCAAGATGCCGAGGGTCAGTATTTATCGTTTTATTGGCAACGACAGGATCGCTATCCGTTAGCGACGGATCAAATTATCGGTTCATCCATGGGGGAGTTGTTTAAACCTGTTGTAATTGCTCCCTATGAAGATCGAATTCGCCGCGTTTTAAGTAGTTTAATTCCAGAACGATTTGTTTATTCTTTTTCCTACGAAGAACAATATAAGCTGTTGTGTATTTAAACTGTGATTATAGCATTACCTTTGTTTTTAAGTTTACGTCCCCATTTAATAGATAACTGTCCTTCATTTAAAAGCTGATGTAATAAACACTCTAGCTCATCAACTGATTTAAAGAGTCGATGAGCTATATATTCTTTAGCTGAATGCCAGACTAATTCAATTAAATTATAATCTGGACTATATGCTGGAAGAAATTCTAAATAGACATTCGGCATTTCTGCTTTAATTTTTTCTAGGTACTCTTCTTTTTTGTGAAAACTTGCATTGTCAAGAATAATCAGGATCTTAGCTCCTTTTTCTACAAATTCTTCTGCTTGATTTCCCGCTAATACCCATTCATAAATTAGCTCTTGATAAAAACTTTTTAACACTTGATAAAAATTATCTGCATTTCCTTTATCCAGAAATTCTACAAATCTTTTTTTATCCGAGTACCTCAATCCTCCCATCACATTAACTCTTCCTTTCCTCCTGTCTCCTCTAATCTGTTTCCTCTTCCCTTTTTTACACCAATTCTTTCTTTTTATCACTCTTAAATTAAATCCACTTTCATCCCAAAACCATACCTGTAATTGTTCTGGACTTTCTTTTGCTATTTTCAAATATTCTTCTATTTTATCTTTAAATAATTTTCTTTTTTCTGGATCTCTTTTCTCTTCTAAGCTATACTTTGCCCACAAATAAACATACTTTTTTTCCTTTAATATCTTTCTCACTTGTGAACTACTTAATTTGATTCCTGTGATTTGTTCTAAATAAGTTGCCAATCTTTCTCCTGTCCATCTCCCAAATTCATATCCTAATTCTTCCGGTTCTTTTTCTACTGTTTCTAATAATATCTCTATATATTTGTCTGTGGCTTTTCTATAATTTCCTTTCATTCTTTCATCTTTTAGGCTTTCTAATTTGTCAGGGTCTCCATGTACACACCAATAACATACTTTGTTTAATGAGCAGCCCAAAAACTTGGCAATTTCACTTTGCTTTTTACCATCATTTAGCAATAATAAAATCAAGATTCTTTCTCGGATTTGTCCATTTTCTTCCTCTTTCAATCTTTTCTGTAGTTTCTCTACTTGCTTTTCATTTAAATGATTTTTAGCAGGCATCTTTTGATTGATTTTTCTAAACTTGGTTTTTCATTATACCCTATTTAGATGCTTAACAGCTTAAAACAAATTTGGCAACAAACCGTTAATAGTTTAGGGCAAGTTTTAGGGGTCAGTCGTTGTATTTTATGTCCCTATCGAGGCGGAAAAGAAGATCATTGGAACTTGCAAGAAACTCAAGTGGTGGCTGAATATCGCCTCGAAGAATTTCCGATGATGTTGGGTTTAGATCTGGAAATTGCCAAGGAATTAGGGTGGACACAAGCTTTAGCGACCTTAGAACCTGTTGTGGTCGAACGTACCTCTCCTGACCATGATCCTTATCAAAGGCATTCGATTTTAGTGGTGGCGACTTCTTATCAAGATCAACCGAATGGAATTATTAGTTTACAACAGTGCGATCGCTTTCGACAATGGACATCGGCGGAAGTGGAATTTATCAGAGAATTAGCGACTCATGTAGGAACCGCAATTGCTCACGCCACTCTCTATCAAGAGCTAGAAGAAGCTCGGATGGAAGCAGTCGCTCTTTCCCGATTAAAAAGTGAATTTTTAGCGAATACCTCCCATGAATTACGCACGCCTCTAAATGGAATTATTGGGTTTTTAAAGTTGGTTTTAGATGGGATGGTTGATGATCCCAAAGAAGAAGAAGAATTTATTCAAGAAGCTCACCGAGCCGCTTTACATTTATTAAATTTAATTAATGATGTTTTAGATATTGCTAAAATTGAAGCGGGGAGAATGGATATTGACTTGGCTTTAATTAAAGTCAATGAACTTTTAGAAGAAATTGAACATTTTACACGGGCGCAAGTGCAAGAAAAAGGATTAACCTTTACCGTCCAAAAAGCGGCTTATGAAGATGAAGTTATTATCTATGGAAATTATCAACGGTTATTACAAGTGATGTTAAATTTAGTCGGAAATGCAATTAAATTTACCCATGAGGGGGGAATTAATATTAGTTTGGGAATTCTTAAACAAACCGTTGTGTTTCAAAATCGAGAGTTTCCAGGAGTTGTAGAATTTCGGGTGGCGGATACGGGAATTGGGGTTCCCATCGAAAAACAAGATCGATTATTTAAAGCTTTTTCTCAAGTCGATGGAGGCTATACCCGCCAATATGGAGGAACGGGTTTAGGGTTAGTGATTTCACAGAAATTAATCCAAACTATGGGAGGAACGGTTAAGTTTTATAGTCTGGGTGAAGGGTTAGGATCAACTGTAACCTTTACTGTTCCCCTCTATCAGGAACCTCGGAATATGAGTCATTAATTGAAAATTGAGGTGTTGACTGATTTAATATTTTCGGGCGGTGAGGAAATACGTCAACATTTCGCCTTTTCCTTTAATATCAATTAACCCTCGTTCTTCAAATATATATTTATCTTTTAAACGTTCATAGGTAGCGACGGTAACTTGAATTTTTCCTGCGATTCCATGGGATTCCATACGATTTGCTGTATTAACAGTATCTCCCCATAAATCATAAGTAAACTTTTTTGTGCCAATGACTCCCGCTTCCACTGCGCCTGTATTAATTCCGGTTCGCATTTGTACAGGTTCATTTCCTTGCAGATGAAATTGACCGATAATATTTTGCATATCTAAAGCCATATTAGCGATCGCTTCAGCATGATCATCCCGTGGCGTGGGTAATCCCCCAACCACCATATAAGCATCCCCAATAGTTTTAATTTTCTCTAATTCATATTTTTCTGCTAATTCATCAAACGCGGAAAAAATTTCATTCAGAATTTCGACTAATTGAGCCGGGGATAAATTAGCCGATAATTTTGTAAAATTAACAATATCTGCAAATAAAACCGTCACATCTGCGAAACTATCCGCAATTGTGCTTTCACCCCGTTTTAATCGTTGAGCGATCGCTTCGGGCAAAATATTTAATAATAATCGTTCCGATTTTTCCTGTTCTTCCGCTAATTTTTTTAAATAGGCTTGTTCTTGATCCCTTAATCGTTTCTTTTCTAAACAAGCATTAATTCGAGCTTTTAATAAAACCGGATTAAAAGGTTTTGATAAATAATCTTCTGCCCCTAATTCAATACAACGCACAATACTATCAATATCATTAACCGCCGAAATCATCACCACCGGAATATGACGCAAAGCCGGATCAGCTTTCAAGGTTTCTAACACCTGATAGCCATTCATCTGAGGCATCATAATATCCAACAACACCAAATCCAGGGACATTGAACCCATCAGTTCCAACGCTTCAAAACCATTAGAAGCCACTGTCACCCCATAACCTTGACGCTGGAGTCGTTTGGCCAGCAGATCACGGTTCACTTCATTATCATCAACAATTAGTACACGATCCGGTTCAGCGTCCATCTCTATTCGTGGCTCCTACGCTCGTTTTGGGATAGTAACAACGAGTGCCACGCCTCCAACTAGGGTTTTCATATTATCAACAGAGATAATTAACGGTTGTATCCGACAACGTAGATGACAGTAGACGTGGGGGTGTTCCTTGGGTATGATCCCCCATCAGGGCTAGATCTGAGCCCGTGATCAAATCGGTTCATATCGCGCACAAATAATAACACACTCACTAATTGACTAGCTAGATGGGGATAAACAGCACAGGACGGGATAAAATCCGAGCGTTAACCCGATGAAATTTAAGCTCAGGGTGCAGGAGCTTTGTTTAAGCAGAGTTCTATTTTTTCCAACAGACGGGGAAATTCCACTGGTTTAGTATCATAATCATCACATCCAGCTTTTAAACATTTTTCGCGATCGCCTGCCATAGCATGGGCCGTGAGTGCAATTACAGGAATTCCCCCAGTTTTGGCATCGGCTTTAATTTGTCGAGTGGCTTCCCAACCATCCATCACCGGTAAACTCATATCCATCAGGATTAAATCGGGCATCAGGGAATGAGCTAATTCCACACCCTTTGCCCCATCTACGGCAATAGATACCTCATATCCTTTTCGGGATAGTCGCCGTTGTAGCATATCCCGATTCATTTCATTATCTTCAACTAACAAAATCTTTACCATGATCCAATCTCAACGTTGATAGTTTAGCGTTAGAATTCTCACGATTTAGAACTTAAGGGGGACTGTTTCAGGCTGGCATTTAACAAGATATGAATTTCTCGTAAAAGATCTTCACAGCTATAACTGCCTTTCTGAAGAATCTGCTCCACATAGCCCCGCAATAGTACCCATTCTGTGGGGGTTAATTCAGCCGCCGTTAGGACGATAATCGGGATATTTGCCCACTGATCTGTTCTGTGAAGGTCATGAATTAACTCAAAACCACTTTTTTCCGGGAGGACTAAATCGAGCAAAATCAGTTTGGGGGCTGACTGTTGAATCAGTTGCAAAGCCTCCTGACCATTTCCGGCTTCTTGGACAATCCAGCCCTGTCGCTGTAATAACCCCCGTAATAGTTGTCGGGTAGCGAGATCATCTTCGACCACTAAAATATGATCAGCCACAGGAAGCATATCCCGTTTCCGATCCGGGTGATACTTACTCAACAAAGCACTTAGGCGCTTACCATCAAACGGTTTGGTCAAATAGTCCGATGCACCAAGAGCAAAACCTCGATTTTTGTTGCTGATGAACGATAGCACAATCACAGGAATATCAGCGAGATCTGGATCAGCCTTTAATGTCGATAATACCGTCCAACCGTCCATTTTCGGCAAAATTATATCTAATATAATGGCATCGGGACGCTGCTGCTGGGCACGAGCGAGCCCTTCTTCCCCCGTTGCTGCCGTTTCTACCTCCAGTCCTTCCCGAATAAGTGATCGCTCAATTAAATCCCGTGTATTGGGATCATCATCAATCACTAACACGGTAATCGATGGCTCATTCACGTGTTCGGAAGGGTCATCCAGAATGATATCCGTTTCCCCTAGAGCGTCGATGTCTTCGACAGTAGCTTCTAAATTCGGATATTCTGAGCCTTTGAATTGAGATTGAACCAACAAAGGTAAATAAATGGTAAAGGTGGAACCTTTGCCTAATGCACTGTCAATGGCGATATGGCCTTGCATCATTTGACAAAAGCGTTGACTAATGGTAAGCCCTAACCCGGTTCCCCCATAGCGGCGAGTAGTAGACGCATCCCCTTGGGTAAAGGGTTGAAACAATTGTTTTTGTTGTTCGGGGGTAATTCCAATTCCGGTATCTCGCACTTGAAACTGAATATAATTGGCATCATCCGATGGCGGATCAAGGGATAAATCATTGTCCCGAACCCACTCAAAGGGAAGGCTTTGGGCACGACTAATATTCAGGGTAATTTCACCTTCCGAGGTGAATTTAGCCGCATTACTGAGTAGGTTCAACAACACCTGTCGAACTTTTGTTAAATCAGCGTGCATGGTGTCAGGCGCATCAGGGGCATAGTAAATATTTAAACTATTTTTATTTTGATCGACTAGAGGTTTAGCTGTTGTGACAATGCTCTCAATTAACATGGAAATTTGAAAGGTTTCCAAATACAAATCCATGCGTCCGGCTTCAATTTTAGAAATATCTAAAATATCGTTAATCAACGCTAATAAGTTGCGTCCGGCGGTGCGAATCCGATCTAAATCGGGGACAATATCGCCATAACCGGAGTCTCCTGCTTCCTCTGCTAAAATCTCACTATAGCCAATAATAGCGTTGAGTGGGGTGCGAAGTTCATGGCTCATATTAGCTAAAAAGGTACTTTTAGCTCGGTTAGCAGCAACAGCTTCTTCTTTCGCTTGTTTTAAGGCTTCGGCGGCGCGTTTACTCTCAGTAATATCTTCAATTGTACCTTCAAAACATAGTAATTGTCCGGTTTGATCCCGAACCGCACGGGCGTTTTCTGAGATCCAAATCATGGTTCCATCTTGACGATAGACTTGGGATTCAAAGCCGGATACAGAATGATTGGCTTGAATTTCTGCGATAAATTCGGCTCGACGGTTAGGATTTACATATAATTGATGATTAATATCCGTAATAGTTTCTAATAAATCTTCGGGAGAATTATAACCTAAAATTCTCGCTAAGGCTGGGTTAGCACTAATATATCGTCCTTCTAGGGTCGTTTGACAAATACCTTCGGCTGCATTTTCAAAAATACTCCGATATTTGGCTTCTGTTTGTCGCAGAAATTCTTCCGTTTGTTTGCGTTCAATGGCATTAGAAAACATTTCTCCGACCATTTTCAACAATGCAATACTATCCGATGACCAGGTATAACTTGAATGAATGGAATCAAACCGCAAAAATCCAACAATAGACCGACGACAGACTAAGGGAACTAAAATAATGGATTGAATTTGAGGTAAAGTATCGGTTTCTGAATAAGACGATACATCTGAAACGGGATGAAACTGCTGCAAATACTTTAAATCCTTTAGGGCTTCTGGGGGTAAATCCTGAACAGCAAGATAAATATTTTCATAGCGATTGAGTTGTCGTTCTAACCAAGGAATATCAGCCCCATAAAGTTTAGAACCGGAAATTTTTTTGATTAAATCTGTCAATTTGGAAGGCTGTTGAGAACGCTGATGTGGAGTTTTTATTGCCAACCATTGATAAATCGAATTCATCTGTATTTCTTGCTCGGAAAATAAATATAAATAGCTTTGTTCTACTCCAATAAAGGTACTAATTCGTTGTAACGCTTGTTGAATCCCATTTTCAATTTCATCCGTTGTTAAACTAATAAAATGGGTCGATAAATTAGTAATCAGTTGTTCAAATTCAACGCGATATTGCAAAGCTTTTTCGACTCGTTTGCGTTGGGTAATATCCCGAAAACTCCAGACTCTTCCCACTAATTTTTCTCCCATTTGGGAGGGATGGGAATATAACTCAAAAATTCGCCCATCTTTGAACTCCACCACATCATAAGTCGGGGTATGGGGTTCCGAAGATAACTGCATCACGGTTTTGAGAAATCGAGGCGGATCTTTTAATTGTCTTAACACAAAGGCTAAGACCGATTGATCATGGGGGGGCTTTAATAATCCAGGAGGAACTTGCCACATTTCCACGAATTTTTGATTAAAATTTAAGACTTTTCCCGTGCGATCAACTGCTAAAATTCCTGCATCTGTTGAATCAAAAGTAGCTTGTAATAAAGAGATAGATCGTTCCGCCTCTAATTGAGCTTGTTTGCGTTCGGTAATATCTAAAAAAACTAAGGCGGCTCCGACAAACGTGTTTTGTTCTAAAATCGGTGTTAATACATAGGAAACGGGTAAAATATTGCCATCGGCACAGATAAATTGATCATCACTGGATGCGATCGGTTCCAGAAGGGACGCTAACCCTGTAGCGGAAGCAGCAGCCAGCCGTTGAAACGTATTCAGAGATAATCGAGAACGGGCTCCAATGCGGTCTAAAATGGAGTTTCCGACTAATTCGGCTTCTGACCATCCCAATAGTCTTTCCGCTTCGGGATTCATGGATAATAAACAGCCCTGGGGATCTAAGATACACAATCCAGCACCTAGGGAACTAATCACCGAGCGCAGTCGATCCCGTTCCGCTTGTAAACGGGCTTCCGACTCCTGACTTTGCTGGTTATACAACTCTAACAATTCTCTGGAGGACAGGGTAAGGGAACGCTCCATCAAATAGCGTTCTTGATCGGCTTCCTTGTAGCTGCGGCTGACACGCTCCAGAAATTCTTCCCATGTAGCGATATCCACCGGAGGAGTCTGTGGATCAAGACCCAGGCGTCTGAGTTGGCGTTGGAGCGCATAGTGCATAGAATCTTAAGAGTGAAGAAGTCAGGATGCAGCCATTCATCAGAGACAATAGGGATAAAGCTAGGATTAGCTACTATTTTCTCGAATGGTAATTAAGGTCATGGTTTGATTGTGCAGTTCGCAGAGAGAGGCGACACCCGTAGGAGCTAGTTCCCCGTAGGAGTAAAAACCCATTTGTTGGGTTCCTTGGGGTAATTCATCTAGTGTAGCTTCTAATTCTTCTTCAGTACGCTCTCCTAGAACTAATCGACGACCGGAACCACTCATCGCGATCGCTAAAGTGGGTTCTAACATTATTGCCTGATTCTGGTTCAATTTCTGCTGTTCCCATTCTCCCGTTTTGCGTTGATTACTATTGCGAGTAATGAGTGCTGCTGCTAATGCTCCATCCACTAAACGCTCATAATTTCCTCGCATAAGTTGAGCAACAGAACCGACAGGAATATCACCTGTAAAAGTTAGGGATTTTGTCTCTTCATTAATGCCGATTAGGGTTCTCACCGTGCGTTTACGAGCTAAGGGAGTTCCCAATGCTAAAGGAAAAAATAAGCCACTGGTGGGCAAATTTCGGGCGTATTTGCCTAAATATTCTTGATAGAGTTGTAAAACCGGTTTGTGATCTAATTCATACAAAATATTGTGGTGGGAACGAGTGACTTGTCGTTCAGGGCCAAAGATTGTCCAACCCCCTTGGGAACCATAGCTAATTGCAATATCATTTCCATAAAATCCAACGGCGGAAACAGCACCAGAAATGGGTAAACGATTTTGTAAAATCCAAGTACGTTTAAATTGATGATTATCGGCGGCTAATCCTCCAACAATTAAGATAGGATCTGAAGAATTAAAAACAGAACTTTGATATAAAATTGAATTCACACCTCGTAAAAATTCACTGCCATTGAGTTGTAATCCATCTCCTAAAATAAAGACAGCTTTTAACTGAGGATCAGCCAATTGTTGAGCAATAGAACGACCTGCTTGATAAGAATAATCTTGTCTTTGAAGCGGATTTGATGAATTTGTTTCTTCAGAAAGGTGACAAAATGCTGTTTTTAATGAGGTATTATGAAATTGCAAAACACTGACGATTAAACTATCCTTCATCAAGGTTGAACCCCAAATTTCTCCGGCGGTTGAACACCCAATAAAATGAGATTGAGGATAAGCTTCTTTTAAGTCTTGTAAAGGTTCGAGATCGTCTTGAAACTGAACCCCACCAAAGACAATCACTAAAGTTTGATTTGAGTCCAGGGAGGGCAATGTTTTGACTGACCAGCCCGTGGGTTTCTTCCAGAAAAAAGTTTCTAATTTCATGATGAACTGGGTACAAAAGAAAAGGAAAAAATCAGGGAAATTGAGTAGAGGAAGATACTTCGGGGGGAGTTAAACGTTCCTCTTGTTGTTCGGCTTTGAGTTTAGGTTGAAGATAGAGATTTTCAACTAATGCCGCGACTCCGGCAAACCAAGGGGGAACAATTAATGCCCCCATAATTCCGAGAACTTGTACACCACCGAGTACGGATAAAAGCTGATATAAGGGGTGAATTCCCACCGATGAACCCACTAATAAGGGATCGAGAACGTAGGTTTCAACATTTTGAATAATTCCATATAATAATAATACCCAAACCACTAAAAATCCCCCTTTGGCTAAGGCAACAATTAAGGCAGGAATTGCTCCTAAAATCGGCCCTAAAAAGGGAATTAAATTGGTAACTCCGGCAATAGCTCCTAAGCCAATAGCAAAGTCTTTTAAGCCTAAAAATCCTAATCCCGTTGTTGTGGCTACCCCTAAAATTCCAGAGACGAGAATTCGCCCTCGAATATAACCCCCCATCCGTTGGCTAATGGGATCAACTTGGGCGGCTAATCGTTCATTCCAAGGATAGGGAAAAAATTGAATAAAACTATGAATTAAGGTTTTACTATCCGCTACCATATAGCCGGAAATAAATAAAGCTAAAATTAAACTGGCAACTCCCCCTAAAATTCCCCTCGTAATTCCGTAGGAACGTAAAATTAATTGTTGGCTGGAACGAATCACCCAACTGGTTAAAGATTGAGGATCAATGAGTTGTTCAATAAAGGTGGAAGTCTCTGATCCTAATCGACCGGCTAAATCCGTTGCAATTCTAATAATTTGTTCTGCAAAAACGGGAGATTGACGGACTAATAAGGTAATTTGATCCACAACCGCAGGCCCAATGACTAAGCCAAATCCCATTAATCCTGCGATTAAGGTTAAATAGACGATAACAACCGCTAACCATCGAGGAACCTGTTTTTTTTCTGCCCAATTGACAAGGGGGACAATAGAAGCAGCCAAAACAACAGAAATCATTAATAGAACGATTAAACCTCGCAGTTGCCAAAGCAGGACAAGCAGGAAAACCGATGCTACAATCAGAAGCAGACTAGAGAGAGAAAATGAGATACGTCGTTCAGATTTCATGGGTAGGCCGTGAGTTAGTCTAAGGAATGGAGACCTATCAAAGACCCCGTTTAATTCTATTCACCTGCTTTTTTAGTTTAATCATTACTGGAACATTGGTCAAGAGGAATTCTTTATTGATTGGTTATCAACTCTTTCGGAAGTTCTGTTTTATTTTATAATTGAAAAATTAAGAGAGTTTTAACTGTCTTAATGGTTTCTATCTGGGTAGAAGGTTCTTTATGCGAATTCATGTTGAAGGCTGGCGTTTTATGCCCCATTCTTATAGCATTATTAATCAATTCCAACTCTTGGAAATGCTAAGGCGATCGCCCTTACAATTAACCCATGAAGACATTCCTAGTTTAAAACCCCAATGGCAAACTTTTACCGGATTATTCAATCCTGAATTAGAAACTCGTTTACAACAAATTCCTCAAGCTATTAACCCCGTTGCTGATGTTACCCTCAGAATTCATCAACCGTTTAATTTTAAATCCTCTCTCAGTCGAAAAACCCTGGTTTATGCCACTGCACCTTGGGGAATTTTAATTGATTCATCCGCCCCCCTTAAACCTTTATTTCACTTAAAAAATCAAATTCTTAATCCTGATATCACAATTATTACACCGTCTCAATGGTCACGGGAAGGATTCATCAGAAGTGGTCTAAATCCTCAACAGGTAAAGGTTGTTCCTTGGGGTGTTGACCCAAGGATCTATTATCCTCTCAATCAAACGGAACGAACCGCTTTAAGGCAACAATGGGGATGGGATGATTATTTTATTTTTCTTCATATCGGTAGTTTACAAGATCAAGATGGAATTAAACCGATTTTAAAGGCATTTTCTCAAATTGTAGAGGATTATCCACAGGCGAGATTAGTCTTAAAAGGATCAAATCTATTTCACGATTCTGATCAATGGTTAGAGAGTGCCTTTAAAACTGTATTAACAGAAGAACAAGTTACTAAAATTTACCCTAAAATTGCCTATTTGAATCAACCTTTATCTTGTACCGCCCTAGCCCAATTATATCAAGTTTCTGATGCCTATTTAGCCACAGATGTTGCAACGGCTTTTAATTTATCGGTCTTGGAAGCTGCTGCATCAGGATTACCGATTATTTGTAGTTCTGGAGGTGCGACAGAAGACATTACTGATGAGCAGTTTACCTGGAAAATTAAAAGCTCCTTTAAGAATCAAATTATTCACAACCAAAGTCGGTTTTTCCTACATCCCAGTTGGGAACATTTGGCAGAATTAATGCAAGAAATTATAGACCATTCGGAATGGCGAGAACAAGCTAAAAAAATCGCTCCTCAATGGATAGCAGAACGTTATACCTGGAAACATACCATTGATCAACTGTTGGAAATTGCTCAACAAGAAACTCCCATCGCCTGGGGGGCTCCCCATCGTAACCTTCCCGTTTCTTTATCGTCTCCTCACAGTATTATTGTGGAAGGATGGCGAGATCTTCCCCATTCCTATTCCTTTATTAACAGTTACCAACTGTTAGAAATGGTCAAATATCCAGCTTTAAAAGTTTTTCATAAAGATATCCCCTATGTCACCTCTGAATGGAAGCCGAGTAAACAGTTATTAAGTCGGGAAGCTGAGGATATTTTAGATCGGATTCCTGCTCCTGAAACTGACCAAAAGGCAGATGTTACTCTCCGGGTTTATTGTCCGTTTAATTTAACAGCTTCTCCGAGTAAAAGAACTGCTATTTTTGGTTGTACAGAATGGGGAATTGTACCCCGTTCTATTTTAAACGGGATGAAAATTGACTGTTTTAGAGAAGCACATCGCCATTGGGATACCTTAATTATTACGTCTTCCCATTGGTCACGAGAAGGATTTATTCGCAGTGGTGCGGTTCCTGAACGAGTGGTGGTAATTCCGTTAGGAGTGGATACCCAGATTTATCATCCTTTACCCGAAGAGAAACGACAGGAACTTCGCCAACAATTGGGATGGAATGATAGTTTTATCTTCTTAAATATTGGAGTAATGTGGAATGAACGTCAAGGGATTGATCGGATTTTAAAAGCCTTTGCTCGAATTACTGAAAAATACCCAGAAGCTCGATTATTATTAAAAGGCAGAGATGCAATTTTTCCCTCAAAAGATTATCTCAAACAAGCAACAAAAGACAGCTTAAATGATGAAGAAATACAACGAGTTTCTACTCGAATGCGCTATATTGGTAACAATTTATCCTCCCTAGAAATGGCGCAATTATATCAAGCTGCTGATGCTTATGTGTCTCCCTATTCCGCCGAAGGGTTTAATCTTCCTGTCTTAGAAGCGATCGCCTGTGGCGTTCCGGTCATCTGTACCGATGGGGGGCCAACGGATGATTTTACTAATGAAACATTAGTGTATAAAATCAAAAGTACCTTTGATAAAATTACCTTACCAAGCGGTGAAACTCGATTCTTTTTAGAACCAGATCAAGAACATTTATTTGCCTTAATGGAAAAGGTGATTGAAAACGTAAATCTTTATCAAACCTTACAAAAAATGGGGCCGAATTTTGTCGAACAAAACTTTACCTGGAAAATTATTGTTGAGCAGTTATTAAAGGTTTTATTTCACAACCTTTAATTTTAAAATTAATCCCCAAACAGATGATTTTTAACCGAGAAATTTATTCTCAGTTTTAAGATTGAGATGTTCTGACTGTTTTTGTTGAAACGGACTTTATCTAGTCATTCTGGGAAGAATACGATACACTAACAATTACCAGTTTAAATTCTTGACGTTTTTGGTAGTACCTCTATGCAATCGGCCGTAACACCTAACACAGAATTAACAATGGATAATCCAAAGCGAGGGATGCCTGTCACCATTATTACAGGGTTCTTAGGCAGTGGGAAAACCACCCTCCTGAATCATATTTTATCGAATCAACAGGGAATCAAAACCGCCGTCCTGGTGAATGAGTTTGGTGAAATTGGGATTGATAATGAATTGATTATCAATACCGATGAAGATAATACAATGGTTGAGTTAAGTAATGGTTGTGTTTGTTGTACCATTAACGAAGATTTAGTGAATGCGGTTTATAAGGTTTTAGAACGGTCTGAAAAAGTGGATTATATGGTGGTAGAAACCACTGGACTTGCTGATCCGCTTCCTGTTGCTCTAACATTTTTAAGCACCGAATTACGGGATATGACCCGTTTAGATTCCATTATAACATTAGTGGATTGTTCTAATTTTAGTTTAGATTTATTTAATAGCCAAGCAGCTAACAGCCAGATTGCCTATGGGGATATTATTGTTTTGAATAAAACCGATCTGGTGGATGAAGCCGATGTCGATTTATTAGAAATTAGAATTCGGGATATGAAAAAAGATGCCCGAATTTTACGCACTCATAATTCTCAAGTTTCTCTTCCTTTAATTCTGAGCGTGGGATTATTTGAATCCGATAAATATTTTAATCCTGAATCTGATGCTCATGACCATGACCACGACCATGACCATCACGATGACCATGCTGATCATGTTTGTGATGAACATTGCGATCATGATCATGATCATGAACACCATCACCATCATGATCACGACCATGAACACCATCACCATCATCATTCCAACCACTTAGAAAATGATGGTTTTACCTCCCTTTCTTTCCAAAGCGATAAACCCCTTTCTTTAAGAAAATTTCAATACTTTTTAGATAACCAACTTCCTGGGAGTGTGTTCCGCGCTAAAGGAATTTTATGGTTTGATGAAAGTCCCAAACGTCATATTTTTCACCTCAGTGGAAAACGCTTTTCCATTGATGATGATGAGTGGAAAGGGGAACCCAAAACCCAATTAGTTTTAATTGGTCAAGAATTAGATCATGAAACCCTCCGTTCTCAACTCAATAATTGTTTATGTCTCCCCTCTACAAACCGGGGTAAAGGGTTTGGGAAATAGGTTAACATCAGTTATCAGTTATCAGTTAAGAGTAGAGAGTTAACCGTTTAAAATTTAATAGTTGTTTATTGTTACCTAAAAAGTGCAAGACTCAAAACTGCTCACTGGTAAGCTGCTCCTATCTAAATTGAATATTTTGTAGCCTAGAGTCCTTCTAGCAACGCTTGTAGGCAAAAAAATTAAGTGCATGACAGCTTAACTGATAACTGATAACTAATAACTGATAACTGATAACTGATAACTGATAACTGTTATGCGGGTAATAATTCAGCGAGTTAATCATTCTCAAGTTACTGTTGATGGGGAAATTATAGGTAAAATTGGAAGAGGACTCAACCTATTAGTGGGAATTGCAGAGACAGATACCGAAATTGAACTAAACTGGATGGCGCGAAAATGTTTAGAATTAAGATTATTTCCTGACCCGGAAACCAATACGGGAAAATGGGAAAAATCTGTTCAAGAAATCGGAGGTGAATTATTAGTTGTAAGTCAATTTACCCTTTATGGAGATTGTCGAAAAGGTCGGCGTCCATCTTTTGACCGTTCCGCACCGCCAGAAAAAGCTGAAAAACTTTATGAACTGTTTGTAGAAAAATTGCGTTTGAGTGGGTTAAACGTCAAAACTGGCAAATTTGGAGCTTTAATGCAAGTGTTCATTGAAAATGATGGCCCTGTTACGTTAACCTTAGAAAAAGAAGCAAACCCTTAATTCTTTCACTAATAAAGTATTTAGAAAAATGACCATTGCTATTGATTTTGGAACCAGTAATACTGTTATTTCCCGTTGGAATCCCGCCACACAACAAGCGGAAACTTTAAAATTACCGAATTTATCCTTAATTTCTAGTCAAAATCCCCCCCTAATTCCCAGTTTAGTTTATTTAAAAGATGCCCGTCAAGGAGACTGTTTATTCGGTCAACAAGTACGGGATGGGGGATATGATATTAGCAATGATTCTCGCTTTTTTAGGAATTTTAAACGGGGAATTGGTAGCAATATTCAAGGATTTTTACCTGAAATTGATGGTCAAATTATTAGTTTTGAACGAGTTGGAGAATTATTTTTAACGGGAATTGTTAATACAATTCGTCAACTCCCGATGGCGACTGATTCTTTAGTCTTTACCGTTCCCGTTGATAGTTTTGAATCCTATCGATATTGGTTAGGAAAAGTCTCTCAATCTTTGGAGGTGGAACAGGTACAACTCTTAGATGAACCGACAGCAGCAGCGCTAGGATATGGATTAGCAGATCAGGAGCTTTTATTAGTGATTGATTTAGGCGGAGGAACCTTAGATCTTTCCTTAGTTCGGTTAGATGGAAATAGCCATCAAAAACCCTTGGGATTTATTTTAAAATGGGGTCAAAAATCCTTTGCAGAATCATCAGGACAACGGGTAAAAACAGCTAGGGTTTTAGCCAAAGCGGGACAAAATTTAGGAGGTTCGGATATCGATAATTGGTTAGTAGATTATTTTACCCAAACCCAAGGTTTACCCAAAACTGCGTTAACTACTCGTTTAGCAGAACGCTTAAAAATACAATTGTCTTTACAAACCCAAGCAACAGAAGTGTATTTTGATGATGAAACCTTAGATAGCTATGAATTAACCTTAACGAGAAATCAGTTTGAAACGATTCTGAGCAAAGCTCAATTTTTTGAAACTTTAGATGATGCGATTGGAAAAGTCTTTCAACAAGCTCGTCGCCAAGGAATCGAAGTTGCGGATATTAATGGGGTTTTGCTCGTGGGAGGAAGTGCTCAAATTCCGGCGGTACAAACTTGGATTCAACAATATTTTGAATTCAGTAAAATTCGCTGTGAAAAACCCTTTGAGGCTATTTCTCACGGTGCTTTACAACTAAGTCAAGGCACCAAAATCGAAGATTTTTTATATCATAGTTATGGGGTGCGCTATTGGAACCGTCGAGATAATTGCCACAATTGGCATCCGATTATCAAATCAGGTCAACCTTACCCGATGACAACTCCTGTAGAATTAGTCTTGGGTGCCTCTTTAGAAAATCAACCAAGTATCGAATTAATTTTAGGGGAATTGGGAGATGAAACTGGGGGAACCGAGGTTTATTTTGATGGCGATCGCTTAATTACTCGTCGTTTAGATCAGGGTCAAATTGTACAACCCTTAAATGATAACCCAGGAGGTCGAACCATTGCTCAATTAACTCCCCCAGGGAACCCTGGAAGCGATCGGATTAAAGTTTTATTTCAAGTGGATGACAAACGATTTTTACGCATAACCGTCGAAGATTTATTAACAAATAGAATACTATTAGACAATCAAGTTGTTGTACAGTTAAGTTAAATGTGCCATCAATCAGGTTTTCAGTTCATCCTGATTTTAAGAGGGGGAAGAAAATATGCGATCGCGCGCCGTTCGAGAAGGTTCTGTTGGTTTGTTAATTCTGTTAGGATTGGGTTTGCTGGGAGCCGTAATTTTATGGCTCAAAAATATTAGTTTAGGCACTCGCAGCTATACTTTAATTGCAGAATTTACTGATGCGTCTGCATTACAAATCGGCACTCCGGTGAGATATCGAGGGGTTAAAATCGGTCGAGTAACCCGACTGGAACCCAACTTGAATTCTGTCGATGCCATCTTAGAAATTACACCCAGTAGTTTTATTATTCCTCGTAATATTATTATTCAATCTAACCAAATTGGTTTATTAAATGAAGGATATGTAGATATTATTCCTAAAGTAAATACCTCTCAAAAAATCGCCGATGCAGATCCCTTAAGTCCTGATTGTCCTGACACAATTCTGTGTAATAATACTCGAATTCCTGCGGAAACAGGCATTGATATTATGAAACTGATTTCCAGTTTATATCAGTTTGCAGAAATCTATGGAAATCCTGAGTTATATGTTAATTTGAATACGACCGCAAAAACCACCACAACGGCGGCGCAGGAAGCCACAAAATTGACAGGAAAACTATCGGATTTTTTGGTAGTAGCGCAATCTGAAATGAAAGACTTAAATGAGTCTCTTGATACAGGAATTGGCGGTTTAAATCAATCTGTTAATCAAGGTGTTACCTCTTTTACCTCAGAAATCAGTAATCTTTCGGCTAGTGTTCAACAAGATACCCAAGGAGTGTCTAAAGCTGCTGTTGAGTCTGCAAACTCAGTCGGTCGTGCGGCGGATCAAATTACGTCTTTGAGTAATCAATTTAATGGGTTATTAGCTAATAATCGTGTTACGTTAATTTCTACCTTAGAAAATATTAATCAAACCACAAAAGAATTAAGTGTTTTAGTCACAACTCTTACACCGATTATGAGTCAGCTAGAACAAGCCAAAATTGTTGAAAATTTAGAAGCCACCTCAGCTAATGCAGAAGCTGCTTCCGCTAACTTAAGAATTCTCTCAAAAGCAGTCAGTGATCCTGAAAACTTAATGCTAATTCAAGAAACTTTAACGTCCACCCGCAATACGTTGCAAACCCTTCAAAAAATTAGTGAGGACGTTAATCAATTAACCGGGGATGAACAGTTGCAAAATAACCTGAAAAATTTAATTAATGGTTTAGGTCGATTATTTGGTTCAACTCAACGGTTAGAACGTCAGAAATCCATGTCTGAACAATTAGAACCCTTAGCAGAAGCAGTAGAAAAAACTCAAGTTACACTCTCCACACTCAATCAAGCTTCAACTCTTAACACCGAAACACCACAACCCAATGAAACCGTAGAGAAATTGATGGATTCTGCTACAAATTATTCGGTTCATCAAAATCAAAAATTTATTTCTCAACCTTCCTATCCCCTAGAAACAAGTTCTTCTCCTATTTTAAATCCTACTCATTAGTAAAAAGAGCATTAACTAAACCCGGTTTCGGTTCCTTTCCCCCCATGAACTAATGCTAACTTTTCATACCGTTTAGCGTGTTCAATTAAATCTGCTGCTTCCTCTGGAGAAATTTCCCGTATCCGTTTTGCTGGAACACCAACAACTAAAGAAAACGGAGGAACATCTTTGGTAACAATCGAACCCGCCCCAATAATACTTCCCGTTCCCACTCGCACCCCGTCCAATATAACCGCCCCAATGCCGATTAAACTTCCTCGTTCAATATGAGCCGCATGAATCACCGCCCGATGGCCAACGGTAACACAATCTTCTAAATGTGTCACTTTTCCCGGATCACCATGTAAAATAGCACCATCCTGAATATTGGTTTTTTCTCCAATCACAATCCGTTCCACATCCCCCCGAACAACAGCACCATACCAAATACTCGCCCCAGCCCCAACTTCCACAAAACCCACTACCACCGCATTTGCAGCGACAAAGGCAGCTTGGGAGAGATCTACAGTAGGCCAATAGGTTGGGGGAGTCAACAAAGGTTGATCAGACATGGGTGTAACATTCCGTGAAAAACGAACAAACTAGAATAGAGAAGAAAGGGTAAAATTCCCATAGCTATAATAAACGACAGCCCTGGTGTAAAACCATTTAATGATGAATTCTGCCTTGCAGTACCCAATTTTTGGCCCAGAGATTAGTTGTCCCCATTGCCGTCAGCAAATTCCGGCTCTTACGCTGACGGATACCTATTTGTGTCCTCGTCATGGTGCTTTTGAAGCTGACCCGAATACAGGTGAGTTGGTTCATTTGCAATCAGGTCGTCATTGGCGAGAATGGCAGGGAGAATGGTATCGACAACATACCCATCCCGATGGAATTCGATTTGAAATTCATGAAGCGTTAGACCGACTCTACACCCAAGGTTATCGGGCTACCCGTGTGATTATCGCTAAACGCTATCAAGAATTAATCAGTGCCTATTTAGAACGCAGTGCCCCTTGGCGGAATGGGACAGATACCACACAACCGAGACTATACGGTTTACCTGTGGAATTTAGCCCCGATGCGAAGGATGAACCGTGCTGGGATGTGATTAATTTTGATTTAGATAAAGAACAGGGAGTACCCGTCCGTTATCCCTATTTTCGATTATTTGAATAGGGGGAAATTCATGCACCATGCGTCAATTCGGACGGCTAATATTCATCGAGCGATCGCTTTTTATGAAACCCTGGGATTTACGGTTTGTGAACGGTTTACAACGGGATATACCTTAGCGTGTTGGATGGAAGGGTTAAACGGACGAATTGAATTAATTGAAATTCCCCAACCGAAACCCGCCCCCGATGCGTTCTCGGATGAGCATTATGTCGGCTATTATCATCTTTCGTTTGATTTAACGGATCAAGTTTCTGATTTAGCCAGTTGGTTGAATCATCTTCAACATCAGTTTAATCAAGGAGTTACAGAACAGCCCAATTTATTTCAACCGTTAAAAATTCTATTAGAACCTATGCAACAAATGATCGGAGATCGGGTGTATGAAGTCATGTTTATTGCGGACACAGACGGTTTACCCTTAGAATTTATCCGCATTTTGTCGGCTGTCTAAGCAATTTCCACCCATTTCCTAAGAATGTTGTTCATAAAAATATAGAATTCAAAGTTTCCAAACTTGATATAATTCTCCCAAAAGTTTAGATCAAAACTTTGAAACCTAGAGAATTTCTGTTTTTTTTTAAATAAAAGGGTAAAAACATGATAAAATTTAATTTTGATTTTAAATTATTATTTAAACAAATTTTTGTTGGTTTAGGTTTATTATTGATCCTAATTTTGGAATTGAATTCTATTGAGATTCAACCTGCTTTCGCTGCGGTTGATTTATCCCGTCAACCGGCAACGGAAGTTACCGTTAGTTTAAGTAATGAATCAGGAGAATTAAAATTTTTCCCGGATCACTTCCAATTTGAAGCTGGAAAACCCTATAAATTAATCTTAAAAAATCCGAGTCCCGGTAAACATTATTTCACCGCTAAAGATTTTGCGGATATGAGTTGGACACAAAAAGTTGAGTCTGGAAAATTAGAAGTTAAAGGTGCAATTCACGATTTAGAATTAAAACCGGGTGGGGAAGCAACCTGGGTATTCGTTCCCATCAGAACCGGAACTTATAGTTTACGCTGTTCTATCCCCGGACATACTGAAGCCGGAATGAAAGGGGAAATTATTATTACCGAGAACTCGTGATTACAGTTGTTAGTATCTTGATTTTTGTAAAGAATAAGTGAGCGCTCTTGATTTTATCAGGTGGCCATCGCTATTTCTTTGCTTTTTTTCCTCCGACCCATGAAACAGCCCTGGTTTATTAACGGGGGGTTAAGTTGCTCAAAACGTAAAGATTTATTAATAAAATTTAGCTGAGGTAAAGCTTTATGCTCTGGATTTAAAGATTGAGTGAAACTAAGACCTATCAGAGTATAGAGGGAAACTGGATGAGGGTGATTATAGTATATTGATGAATATCAGGGGTATTATTCGCATATTTTCTGATGCAAAAACGGTTTTTCAACCGAGATCAGTTCCCAACCGAACTAATAATTAACACTGCATCTGAGGGAAATAGGGCTGACTGAAACCCACAACCCATAGGGAGACATTATGACAGGGTTAGAATTGGCTATTTTTATTGTAGGGCCGTTAGTTTCGTTTTTATTTGCGATCGCATTAACACCCAACAAACCGGAGATTGTTTCTGACCAGGAACATTCTCATATTTAATTTAATGAAGGTTTACGGGAGTGAGGGCAAAAGTCTCGTAAACTAGAGTCAGATTATTCTGACGGTTAAAACCGATGATAGGTTCCATAACTTTTAAACGGTTTTCACAAATTCTACTCGGTGGTGTGAGTGGAATTTTTATCTTGAGTTTTCATCAAGCCCAAGTTGCTGTATCTTTGCCGACTGTTGGGTTACCAACTCAAAATCAGGTTCTTCCAGCCGAGATTAATTCTTCTGAAGATTACATCGAAAAACCCACTATTCCCCCTTTAGGAGAACCAGACCCCTTTATCCCCAGACAACCTTTCCCCCCTCCGACTTTAAAGAAACCTGAAAAACCTTATTATTCTTTAATTCCAGAACGCTATAAAGGCAAAACCGTTAATCACGTTTCTCCTCGAAATCAAGAAAAAGTAATTGCCTTAACCTTTGATGATGGCCCTTGGTTAGAAACCTTAAAAGTGTTAGTGGTTTTACGACAGTTTGATATTAAAGCCACATTTTTTATTTTAGGTCGCAATTTAGTATTATACCCTGAAATTATACAACAAGTGGTTCAAGGGGGTCATGCGGTTGGGAATCATACTTGGACACATCCTTATGTTAAAATGGAGTCCCAGCAGGCAAAATCAGAAATTGAAAATACAGCCGCAAAATTACAGTTAATGACAGGGTTAAAAACCCGGTTATTTCGTCCTCCTGGCGGCATTTTAGATAATGGAACTGCGGAGTATGCTCGCAGTAAAAACTATGCCATTATTATGTGGTCAATTGATACGAAAGACTATCAACAGGCTTCGGCTGAAATTTTAGCAGATCGGGTTTTAAATCAAGCCCGTCCAGGGGATATTGTTTTAATGCACGATGGCGGTGGAAATCGGTTTCAAACCATAGAAGCTTTAAAGATGATCATTCCTGAATTACAAAAACGAGGCTATCGGTTTGTCACTGTTCCTGAATTATTAGCCTTATCTGAATAGTAAGCTAAATTCCACGAACGAGGTAATCATTGATGGAATTTTAGTCAGCACACTCTAGTCTCATCATTTCTCCAACCTTTGACAGATGAATTTTAGAGTTTTAACTCTTTAAAATAATAAAAGGGTCAAGGAATCAATTGAGCTTATACAGCCCCAAAATAACCCATTTTAAAGCTCAGATTGTTCATGCAAACTTTAATAGTAAATTCATCATCATTAGGAGAATAGCATGGCATTAAACAATAACAGTTCATCTAAAAAGCGGGTGGCAATTTTAATTGAAAATGGAGTCGAAGATGCAGAGTTTCTGATTCCTTATAATGCCTTTAAAATGTCCGAGGTGGAAACCGTTGTTCTTGGTTCTCGGATGAATGAAAAATACAAAGGAAAACAGGGAAAAATGACTCATTCTGCCGATGGAACGACGACAGAAGCCCGTCCAGAAGACTTTGATGCTGTGATTATTCCGGGGGGAATGGCACCCGATAAAATGCGCTGTAACCCCAATACAGTTAGATTTGTGCAGGCGATGATGGAACAAGGAAAATGGGTCGCTGCGGTTTGTCATGGCCCCCAGGTATTAATTGAAGGAGATTTATTGCGCGGGAAAAATGCAACGGGGTTTGTGTCTATTCGCAAAGATATGATGAATTCTGGGGCAATTTATCTAAATAAACCTGTAGTTATAGATGGTAATTTAATCACCTCTCGTCAACCCGGAGATTTAGCGATTTTTACCACTGCAATTTTACACCGATTAGGGTTAGGAAAACAAGCGGGTCTTCCTGATGAAAATAACAATTTAGCGGAATGGTGGAAATTAGCGGATGCTTGGGGAGGTTCTACCAAAGGAGAAATAGCTAAAGCATTGAATACGGCTTTAGCAGGAGAACATTATTCTTTAGAAGCCTTAGAACAGTATGCCGAAAAAGCGGATTATCTAAAATTAAAATTACTGTTGAAGGATTTTATTGCGATTAAACGGCGACATATTGATCAATTAGAAACTCGTTTGCAAGAGTTAGGAGAAAAACCGAGTTTACCATCAGCAATGGCGGAACCCTATGCGAAGTTAAAAAGTTGGTTACAGTCTAGTGATGATATAGCGGTTACAAAACGAGCATTAGGGGATATTCAAACCGGGGTTGTTGATGTTTTTAATTTACGGGTTCAAACCACTGACCCAATTTCAACGGCTTTATTTACCGAAATTGAACAACATTTAGCCGAACAAGAACAACAATTAGTCGAACTTTATCAAACCATGTTAGGGTCAAAATCTCCTGAACCTGCGACCCCTTCTACGGGTGCTGCTATCAGTCTGTAGGTTGTTTGAATTCAAGGTTAAAACTCAACAACAAATTTTTTTGAGCGATCGCTTCTTAATCTCATTGTCCATAATTGGAGAAGAGAGGCGATCGCTATTTTATCCCGTGAATCTAAATTAATTGTACAACTGTTTTAATTCCAAAATTATCGTAAGGGGGAGGTAACCTCGCCCCTACCTAGAAATCACAGTATTTTTGGGGATTAATAATTGGGCTGACTATTTTATACAATTGATTTAAACTTGCTATATAGCGGTTTCCTATTCTATCTGCTAAACAGCCAAATCTTTTAATCGCATGGAATATGATATGTCATTTTATGATTGGGGTTCCGGGTTCAGGAAAGTCAACGATTGCTCAACAACTTGCGGAAATTACCCAGGGTATTATTATTTCTACAGATCGAATTCGAGAACAACTTTATGGGGAGGAAATTATTCAGGGGAATTGGTCAGAAATTGAAGCAGAAGTTTTAAGACAAATGGAAACGGCGATCGCTTCTTCTCAACCGATTATTTATGATGCGACTAATGCTTATCCCCGATGGCGACTCGAACTGTTAGAAAAAATTGCTTTAATTTCTCCTGAAATCCCTCGTTATTGGATGGCTTGGGTATTAGAAACCCCGATAGAAATTTGCAAACAATGGAATCAAAATCGCCAGCGCCAGGTTCCTGAATTTGTTATTGAAAAAATGGGACAAGCGATCGCCAATTTTCCTCCCACTTTATCAGAAGGATTTATTACCATTTATCCTGTAAAACCTGGATATCTCGATTTAAAAATTCTACTAATCACTAACTATTAACAGTCAACAATTAACTTAAAATCGCGTTTCATACTCAAACCGAATTTCACTTTCATTACCGAAATTTGTAGCTCCGCGTAACAATAAATTATCATTCAGACGATAATTAATATTAAATAGAAAAGGTTGATGAGCCGCTAAGACACGACTTAAAGACACATAGGTATTATTGGTTACATCTAAACCCACTTCAATTCCCACCCCTAATGCTGAAGCTCTTCCACTCGAACCTCGTTCAGCAACCCGTGAGGGATAAATTCTAAATTCCGTTAATCCCGTTGCATTAATAATATCCTGCTGTAGCTTACCAAATAATCCCGCGCTGGCAATATTTGCTAATACTAATGTACTATCATCTTGAATGCCTTGAATCACACTTCCACCCAATAAAGCGACTAATTCATTTTGAGAACGAGGCGGAGAACTTTGTAACTTAATAATATCATTAATTTCCGATGCCGGGCCGCGCACAAGGGCAACAATACGAATCGTTCGCACAGTTCCAAACCGAGACGGACTTAAGGCTTCCGTTTGTTCAGCCGGGAATGCAGAGGGAGGAGAAACAAACCGCACCGCTTCAGGAACACGGGTGACTAAGCGAACGTTTAAAATGGGGTCGAGTCCCTCAGAAGGAACAAAGATGGCTTGTTGAGGATAGCCTCGATCTAATCGTAATTGACTGGTATAAAGATTCACTTGTCCTCCCGTTAAGTCAATGGTTCCTTGAGGACGAATATCATTAATACTCGCTAAACTTCCATTCAATTGAATTGTTCCTTTGGCAGTAAAATTAATTAAAGGAGCATCTAAAATTGGGGGCGTCATGACTTGAATATTATCGGCTAATGTAAGTTTTAATCCATTTAAACTGACATTCACCGGTGATTGAGAATTTGTTTCTGGGGTATCGGTTGGTAAGGTGGCGGTTTCTTGAGACGGTAAAATCACTCTTCCCTTACTTAATACGACTTCTCCGCCTAATTTGGGTTTTAAAGCTGTTCCTGTAATTGTGATAGCACCGGAAGCATTTCCTTTATAGAGATCGGGTAAATTTAGGGTTAATTGATCTAAGCTTAATTGTAGAGGAGTTTGCAGATCGGGATCAGTTTCAGCCAAGGGAGAAGACACGGGTAAAACGCCACTTAAGAGGATATTTCCTGTTCCTTTATCTCCTTGTAATTCCCCTTTAATTTCTTTAACCTGAATGCGATCGCCTGTAAATAAAGCCGTTCCACTTAATCCTACAATAGACTGTTCTAAACTGCGGGCGGTTAAGACTGCATCTTGAATTTTAAATAACCCTTCCGGTTTGAGATTGAGTTTAATTCCTCCTGTTTCTGGTTGTTGCAAACTGCCACTAATTCTTAATTGGACTAACCCCTTTCCTTCTTGCCAATTTAACTCAGGATTCAGTAAATTAATCACCGCTAACCCTTCATCTTTAATATCCACTCGCACATCCACTAAATCGCTTTCTGGAGTGACTTTAGCAAAGGGTAATTTAAAGGGGAGAGTTCCTTTAAAAGCAATAGGATCAACTTCAGTAACTAATAAGCTACCTCCAAATCTTAAGCGAGCATTATTATAACTAAAACTGCTTTGAGCTTCTTGAACCGGATCACCATTGACTGTTGCTTCTAATAAAGTTAATTCTCCCGATGCTTGGGGATTATCTAAAGTTCCCCCAACACTCGCCCGCACATTTAATTGTCCGGTTAAATCAACATTCGGTAAATCGACAATTTTTTCAATTTCTTCTAAGCGGATATTTTTAACTCGTAATTGACCAGAGGGTTGTTGATTGGCTAAATTTAATTGTCCGCGAAAATCATATAATGTTGCACCCGAACGCAGTTGTATAGGTTCAACTCGTAAAACATTATCAGCGAAATTAGCGTCTAATAGAAACTGATCAGCCCTATATTTTCCATAGTTCCAATCTTCACCTTTAACCGTTGCAGTCGCTTGAATTCCTGATTGAATTGAACCTTGAAAAGCAATTTCTCCGGTAAATTTTCCTTGTAAATCTTGTAAGGGAGGTAAAGGTTCCTTCGCGGCTTCTTCAATTGATTGTTGTAAGATGGCTTGAATTTCTGCAAATCGTCGTAATTGTTGCAATAATGTGGGATTTCCTGGTAAACCGACGGGTACTGGGGCGACTTCTGTAGCTGTTGCATAGTCAGGGGGTTTTAATCCTCTGGCTAAATCTTCTAAATTAAAGATTTTTAAGGCGGTTAAGACATCTTGTAAACTACCTTGGGGGATTTTAATGGTTCCTTCAAATTGATTGGATACAGTTGATAAATTTTGGGTATTGGGTGCGGAAAGACTGGCTAAAATTTCAGAAACCTGGGCTTTAGTATTAATTAAAACTTGAGTGATTCCCTTCTTCAGTTCAGCATCCGTTAAGGTTGCAATTCCATTTTGATAATTAAAATTTCCTTTAAAGGAATCCGCTTGAATATATCCTAAAGCGGGTTCTTGAACAATAATATTTCCCGTTGCAGCAATTTGATTCAGGTTAAAACTGGCTAAATTAGAAACTGTAACTTGTCCCGATGCTATCCCTTTTAACAGTCCAATATCGAATTGGGCTAAAGGAGAAAAACTTAAAGTTTGTAGGGGAAATTGTTCTAAACTAATGTTTAAATTATTGCCTTGGGATTGTCCGACTAATAAGCTTTTATCCCGTTGAACTAAGAATGAAATCGGTAAGTATTTATCATCTAAAACCAGTTCTATTTTATCCTGTTCTCCTGCTAAAGCAACATTTACCTGCTGACCGGGACTAATATTAACGGTTCCTGCTAAAAGGGGATCAAAAGTGACATCCCGCAGGGCAAAATTATTTAATCTTAAATCTCCGTTTAAATTTAAGGCGGAAAGGGTTCCGGTTAACTTCCCATTAAAATTAACAATTCCCGCCACTAAAGGGCTATCTCCGGTTGTAACTTCTGGGGGTAAAATTGCTAAAATATTTTGAGCTAAGGGAGATTGTAAATCAAAATTATTGACCCGAACATTTAAGTTTAAATTTGAGAGTTGGAGAATACCATTTCCTTGAAATTCAACCCCAACAAACCCATCGGTTGAAAATCCTGGGGTTTCTGCTTTTTGAATATTAATTTGTTGACCATTCCAACTCGCAATGGCATCAAAGGGTTGTTTAATAATCGGTAATTCTGTTAGTCGTAATTGGCCTAAAGCTTGGATCGTTTTAGGATTAATAGAGGCTAGATTTCCCTGTCCGATAATTTCAGTATTTAATAATCCTCGTAATAAAGGCATATTTTCTGCTTGGTCTAGCAGTCCGTTTTGATGTAAACTAGCCATGAGTTCAGGGATTTGAGATTCGACTAACCGAGAGAACCGACTAAGGGCAATTTCATCTCCTTTAAAACCTGCTTTCCATTGTCCTTGTTGGGTTTCTCCAGTTGCTAAAACTAAGCCTCCTCCTTGACCTAAATTAACTTGTCCGTCCAGACTGGCTATTAAGTTATTGGGTGAAAAATTGGTTAAATTTCCGCGAAAGTTAGCTGAACCTTGGAGAAATCCTCCTTGTAAATTTAAAGCGTTAATTTCAGCGACTAAACTGGGTTGTAAATTGGCTAAGGGTAATCCTAAATTAATTAAAGGTTGTAGAGGAATTTGATTGGTAATGACTTGAGCTATTAACTGATTATTTTGTAATTGTCCTTCTGCATTAATCGTACCGCCAAAATTACCTAAATTAACTTGTCCTGATGCGTTAGCAATTAGCGTATTTAGGTTTAAGTTATCTAAATTTCCGGTAATATTTCCCCCCCCAGTTAAACGACTATTCCGCAGGTCAATTGTTTGAATTTGAGTTTTAACATTATTGGGTAAATTAGCAAGGGGTAAGCCTAAATTAATCCAAGGATTTAATTGAATATCTCTGGCGTTAAATTCGCCTTTAAACTGTCCTTGATTGATTTGGCTATTGGCGGTAATGATTCCCCCTAAATTTCCTAAATTAATTATTGTTTTTGCGTTTCCCGTGAGGCTATTCGGGGTAAAATTTTCTATATTTCCGTTGAGAGAACCTGCAATTTGTAAAGTTCCTTGGCTGAAATCTAAGTTTTGCAGTTGTGCGGTTGTGGTCTGGGGTAAATTTGCTAAGGGTAATCCAATATTAATTAATCGAGGTAAGGCTAAATTATCGCTGGAAAATTCCGTTTTAAATAGTCCGTTTTGCAGTTGAGCGATCGCATTAATCGTGCTATCCCGAAAATTAAGTTGAATTTGACTATCTGCAATTAAAGTATTTAAAGAAAATCCCTTTAAATTTCCTGATAATTTTGCAGCGAGATTCAAACGACCATCAGTTAAATCAACCGATTGAATTTGTTGTTTTGTCGCATTGGGTAGGGAGGCAAATAATAAGCCTAAATCTACTAAAGGCGTGATTGCAATTTGATTCCCTAAAATTTCAGCGTTCCAAATATCATTATTATTTTTTTGAGCAATCAGATTCAGATTACCGTTAGCAATTTCAACTTGTACTTTCGCCGTTGTTCCTGCAAATTGAGCTTGACCCAACATCGGATAGGTCGCCGAGGGTAAGCTAAATTTAGCCTCACCTTTTAAGTTGTCTAAATTTCCAGAAACTTGAGCATTTGCGGATAAATTACCAATTCTAAAACTTGGTAAAAGTCCATAGGATTGAGCGATCGCATCCCCTGGAATATTATCTACAGTAAAATCTAACTTAACCGTCGGATTAAATTCGACTTTTCGGGTTGTAATTTCAGGCTTTGGAGGTAAGGTTGGGAGCGATTGATTCGGAGTGGGTTTTTGTTGACGGATAATGACTTTATCACCGGGTTTAAGCAGTTCCGGTTGGGTTCCTAATAATGCCGTTAATCCGTTTAATTGAACTTCTCCATTTCCCTTAACGGAACCGCCAACGGATGGTTGAATTAATAAATTTTGAATACCAATAACCGGATCGGCTAAAATTTTAAAATTGGGATCAAATTTGGCTAATAGATTAAAATCGGTTTGAATTGTATCAAAATAAATTCGATCAACTAACGTTTTTTGAGTAGTAGCAATCGTTCCTGAAATTTGAGGGGTTTGTAAATAGCCTTTTAAGTTGACATCAGCTTTTAATTCTCCCGTAATCGGAAACGGTAATTTCAGAGGTTCTCCTTGAATTCTTTCTACAGTTTTTAACAGCGTTGAAATTTGAACAGGTTTTAAATTAGCTGCTAAATTAACTTGAGTTTTAGCCAATTCTAAATTAGGATTTGTTAAAACAGATCCCTTCAGATTGAGAGCTAAATCCCCCATTGTTGTATTAAACTGATCAATAATCAGTTGAGTTCCCGCAAATCGCAATTTAGCTTGACTTAAATTAACCGTATCGGGAAGATTTTCAACCCCAACTTTAATTTGATCTAAATTTAACGTTCCTCGAACATCTAGGGGTTTATAATTCTCTAATTTAACGCTTAAATTTGTATTTAATTTCCCTTGTTTGACGGACACACCCGGAGTAGAAACAAACCAGGCGATTAAGGGTAAATCTATACGATTGGCTTGAATTTGGGCATTTACTCTGCCTGGTTCTAGTAAGGCATCTCCCTTAATTGCAAAGGTTCCCGTATCCCCAATTGTTCCAGCTAAATCTGCTTGAATTCGAGCATTATCTTCGCTTAAGTTAGCTCTAACTTGATCAACCCCAATTTTAATTGGTTTTTGCGTTTTAGTTCCTTGGGAATTAGCTTTCAAAATCTCATAAGGCATTAAATTAATTTGAGCCTTTTCAATGCCAATGGTTCTAAAAACTAAAGTAATGGCAGGATTCGGATCTAAATTTAGCTTTGTATTTAGCCAATTTCCTGATGCGTCTTCTTCGATATAAATATTAGGTTTAACTAATGTAATATCCAGTTGAACTTTGGGTTTATATAAGGATAAAAGGGAAAAATTAACTTCTACGGCTTCCGCTACAGCTTTATCAGTATCTGTTGCGGTAGGGGGAATAGATGAGTGACCAAAACGAATACTATTAAGGGTAAATCCTTCAACGGGGCCGACATTAACAGGCCGTTGTATAATAGTTTCTAAGGTACTGCCAATAATGGGTGCTAACCGATATCGAATAAACCAGGCGGCTGTTGTTCCCACTGTTAAGAGGGTGATTCCGCATCCGACACCCCCCCAAACCAGGATGCGCCTTAACCGTTGTCGGGGATGTAAAATTGGTTCAGAATTAGGATTAGGAGAATGAGTCATCTCAAATCTGGCTCTGGGTGAATCAAAACACTATTATAGAAGCAATTGAGACTTTAGCATTTTAGCAGTGAACTGCATAAAATAGTAGGTGGATAAAATTAATAACGTGTTAAGGCGAACTTCTGGTTCATCAAGTTGGATTCCTGTATCAATATTAAACTTAAATTGAGCGGGTTTTCTGAAGTTTACACTCGTTGATTAACAGGTAAGCTACAGCATTCTTATCAGTCAAAGTTTATTTAATTTTAATTAATTAAGTATTCTCCCGGAGTTAAATTTCTACAATCTATTCAATTATTACCTAAAATTCAGTGCATATACGGGGATAGCCACAAAATACAAGGGGAAAAACCCAATTTCGTTTTGACAATTATTAAAAAATGTTAAACACAAAAATATAAAAACTTTCTTAAGATTTCCGGGTATATTGAAAATACAAGCCAAGGAAACTGGAGCCATACATCTATGCTAGTCAGCCAACTCTTGAGGCAGTACGAAGAAGGGGAAACCAATTTTACAGAGGTAGACCTCCAAGGTGCAGACCTATCGGGTACGATTTTGATTGGCGTTAACCTTTCCAGAGCGAACCTGACGGGAGCCAACCTTAGTCGAGCCTTCCTGAGTCGGGTCAAATTGAATGGGGCCTGTTTGCATCGTGCTAATCTCAGTTATGCCAAAATGAACGAAGCAAAATTAGGGGATGCTAACCTGAGTAAAGCCAATTTGAGTGGTGCTTTTTTAGTCAAAGCTAAACTTCCTAATGCTAATTTGAGCGGTGCTATTTTGACGGGAGCTAATTTAAGACGCGCCACACTCCCTAATGCTAATTTATGCTCGGCAAATTTACAATTAACCAATTTAAGAGAAGCAAATTTAACGGGAGTTAACTTAAAATGGGCGAATTTAATCGCGGCAAAACTCAGTGGAGCCAACCTATTCGGAGCAGAATTAAACGGAGCTAATCTGCAAAAAGCTTATATGAATGGTCTTAAATTAAGTCGAGTTAATCTTGAGGGTGTAAATCTAAGTGAAGCTAGGCTTAATGGTGCAGATTTAGAAGATGCCACCTTAATTAATACTAACTTTAGTAAAGCTCAAATGCGAGGAATTCGGTTAACAAACGCAGATTTAACCGGGGCTAATTTAGAACGAGCGAGTCTGATGTGGGCTAATTTAAACTGGGCAAAATTACCTCAAGCTGACTTAAGGAATGCCGATTTAAGAGATGCGTCTTTATTGGGAGCAACCCTTGAAGGAACTCAATTTCAAGGCGCAAAATTACCTCAATCTTTAAAACTTTATCTGGATTTAGCGATTACTTGTTCTAATTTATATCAAGCTCATACTCAAAAGTGTGCGATTGAGTTAAGATCATGATTATAAAGAGTTAATCAGACATCAATGGGAACAGATTATGCGGTAGTGCTTGTTACGGCAAGTTCTAGGTTAGAAGCGGAAAAAATTGCTCAAGCTTTAGTTGAAAAAAAACTGGCGGCTTGTGTTAGCTTAATGCCTATTCATTCGATTTATACCTGGAAATCAGAATTATGTCAGGAGGATGAATGGCAATTAATGATCAAAACCGATCTCAGACAGTTTGAGCAGTTAGAAACAAAAATCAAACAACTTCACTCTTACGAAGTCCCTGAAATTATTGCGTTACCGATTATTAAAGGTTCGGGGGATTATTTAAACTGGATTTCTGAACAAACTCAGAAACATTAAAATTAAATTTTCATTTTCTCTTAATAATTTTATCCTTCTTATTCAGGTATTTAAGATACAATTAGCCTTAAGGTTTTTCCTTTTTCGTCGCTAACATCATATTGGATTGGTTCACCCCAAACTTATAACCGACTCCAAAATTAAGCGGTTTTATAGAAGAATTAGTTTGATAAACTTTCCTTAAATCCGATTGATAACGAACACTAAATAAGGAAATGGGGGCGGTATAGGTTCCAAAAAAATCTAAATTCCATTGTTTTTCTGCAAAGGATTTAAGCGGTATCCCAGAATCATCTTGTAAAATGGCTTGACTTTGATCCAGAATTAATTCTCGAATTGCTGAAAAAGTGGGTCTGTGCATTAAATAGGATGCGGCTTTAAGATAGGTCACGGGTTGATTAATTTGTTTAACAAATTGGCTGTATTGGGGTGTTTTTTTCAAGCCGTCATCGGAAATATCTGCGGAAAAATAATATAATGTTCGCGGTTGTTTTTCCCCTTTAGGAACAAAATCAATTTTTACCCCTGGAATCATTCCTTTTTCAAACTTTTGAATTTTAGCATCTTGATCTAATCCAATATATTGTAGATCTAAAATTCTATTATTGGTTCTTGCCATAAAGAATACAATTAACGGTAAAACGCCTTGATTCGATAAATCAGATTTCATTTCTTTGGTTTGAAAAAAGCTAAACTGAAGTAAAGAATAAAGAGAGTTTTTAACATCCGCTAACTTTTGATTACGTTGAGTTTCCGATAATTGATTAAAATCAGGAAGAGTTCCAACGGGTTCTAAAGCAGTAAGAACATATTTTTTAGATGTGGGAAAAAATAAATAAGCATATAAAAAATCAGGGCCACTAAAGGGATAAAAAATCTCAGGATTGGATTGATTAATCGTCGCTAATTCTTGTTCTGACCATTGACTGACTTTCGCCAGTTGTTGTTTTTCGAGTTTTGACCAAGCCGAATCAATAAAATTATGATAATTCATCCAAAAATTTGATTTTTCTAAGGAATAAAGTTTGCTTTTGGCATCTACTTTCATTCCAGCCATCAATTTAGCTGTATCGGTTAAATTATCAGCTTTTTTTGGGTCATAACTAGCTAAAGAGTCAACAGGTTTAGGGGGAATTGGTGGTGTTGTTTTCGTTTGACTGACTTCAGGTTGAGGTGTTTCAATATCTTGTTGAGGTTGAGTTTGAGAACAAGATTGCAATCCAGTAACCGTTAAAATAAGGGCTAATAAGGCTTTGATTTTCATAGACTATACTAATTTTTTGTGAACACCGATAAAATAGAAGGGTAAACCTAAGGCTATTGTTCCTAATCCAGCTAAGGATTCTAAAGGTTTATCCTGAAAAATAAATATTAGCATCCAAAGGCTAATTCCTAAAAAAATAATTGGGGTAATAGGATATCCCCAAGTTTGATAAGGACGGGGAGCATCAGGACAGCGCCATCGATAAACAAAAACCCCTAAAACGGTAATCACCGAACACAGGGTTAAGGTAAATCCTAAATAGGTAATTACGGCTTCAAAGCTGGCTGTAATGATTAAAATCATCACAATTGCGAGTTGGAAACAGATCGCATAATAAGGAATTCCATGTTTATTTTTTCGAGATAAAATTTTAAATAAAGGAATATCTTCTCCGATGACTTGGGTAACTCTTGGCCCGGTTAATACCATTGAACTGATAGAAGAAATCAAACCAAACCCAATTAATAATCCCATTAATTTTGCCCCAAAGTTGCCGAAAATTTGTTGGGCTGCAATATAACCAATTTCTAATTGTCCGGCTAATTGGTTTAGGGGTGTGGTATAGAGAAAAATAAAATTCAGAAGTAGATATAGAATTGTCACAATTAATGTGCCAATTAAGAGCGAGCGTGGTAAGTTTTTTTCAGGTTCTTGGAGTTCACTCGCTAAATAAACGGCTGCGTTCCAACCGGAATAGGAATAGGTAACATAGACTAAAGAAATGGCAAAAGAGGAACTTAAAATTATCGAAAAATCATTAATATTGGGTAAAAATTGAATCGGTTGGGGGTTAGCAAAGCTGAATCCACAGAGAATAAAAATCAAGATAAGAATTACTTTTAGAACAGTAAAGCTTTGTTGAAATATACTGCCTATTTTCAAGGTTTGGCTATGAATAAAAGAAACTAATATAACGGCTATTAAAGCGATTAGTGTAGGATAATTAAATATAGGAAATACACTGGATATATACTTACCAAAAGCCATCGCTGTGGCGGCAATGGGAGCGGCAAAACCAACAGTGACAGAAACCCATCCAGAGAGAAACCCCAACAGAGGATGGTAAATTTTAGATAGATAATGATATTCTCCCCCAGAACGAGGCATTGCTGCGCCTAATTCCCCATAACACAAAGCACCTGAAAGGGCAAAAATACCGCCAATTAACCACAAAAACAAAATGGCAAAACCCGATTGAATATCGATGACTTGAAACCCTAAACTGGTAAACACACCCGTTCCAATCATATTAGCAACGACAATACAAATTGCTGTTAATAATGAGATTTTACCCTGGGATGGTGGGACTATATTAGGGAAATCCGAGGTAGAATCAAGAGATGGAGTATCGTTAGATGAAGTCATGAATATTTTTAATGAATTCAGTAGGACTATAGCAGATTTTAATCTAATTTTCTATCCTACATTTTCATAAAATCACGGGTTGTCCCCTTTATTTAAGCTTAAAATTGTTCTCACTTCTTCCAAAACTTGATTTTGTTGTTATGGCATCATTGATTGGTAAATTAGGCATATAAAACTGACATTTAAAGCGTTTTTTAGATTTTATTGCCAATCAAAGATTAAGTTATCTATCTCTAAGTTGATTTTTAATGGTTTTAATCCCATGCTTGTAGAGACGTTTCATGAAACATCCCTACATTAACATTGAATTAATATTAACCCTTTAATTCTAAACACAACTGACGGAAATGTTCTCCTCGATGTTCAAAACTTTGATATTGATCAAAACTAGCACAAGCTGGAGATAATAACACAACTTTTGCTCCTAATTTAGGGGCAATTTCAGAGGCTTTTTGAATAGCTTTTTCCAGGGTTTCAACAATTTCAAAATTAAAGTAATTTTCTGCTTTTAACCGTTGAGAAAATGCCTCGGCTGCATCTCCAATTAATAACACTGAGGCTACTTTTTCTTTAATTCTATAAATCCAAGCCGTATCATCTCCTTTTTTAGCCTCTCCCCCAGCAATTAAAATCACCGGAGAATCAACCGCCGCTAATCCCACTTCTGCTGCATCATAATTGGTGGCTTTACTATCATTAATCCAATCAATTCCTTGCCAAGTCATAATCTGTTCTAAACGATGGGCAACCCCAGGAAAATTAGAAATAGCATGACAAATAGCTTCTGTTTCAATTCCGGCTAATCTAGCTGTAGCAACAGCCATTAATAGATTTTGTTGGTTATGACTTCCCACCATTTTTAAAGCATCGGCTTGAACAATGGGTTCTCCATTTTGCATCACCCAATTATTCTCAATATAAAATCCGAGTTCAGAATTAGCCACTAATTTTTCTTGTCCTAAAACACTTGTCCAACAGGCAGAAAGCCAACGTTGATGAGCCGTTTCTCTTAAATAAGGATCATCCCCATTAATTACTTGTTGTTGGGATTGATATAATAATTTAGCTTTAATATCATAATAGCGTTCTAAGGTGTAATGACGATTCAAATGATCCGGTGTAAACGTTGTCCAAACCGCAATTCTAGGATTTAAAGTGGATGAAGATTCGATTTGATAACTACTCACTTCCGCAATAATCCAATCTAACGGTTGAGCGCTTCCTTCGTATTCTTGTAAGGCTAATTCACAGGCTGCATACCCAATATTTCCACAGGCTGGAGCGTTTAAACCTGCGGCTTGAAATATCGCAGCAGTCAGGGCTGTTGTTGTGGTTTTTCCATTCGTTCCTGTAATACAAACCCAAGGCACATCTCGCAGATTTCGCCAAGCTAATTCCATTTCTCCAATGGTTTCTATGCCTAAATTTCGGGCGGTTTTTAACCCCGGAATATCCCAAGGAACCCCAGGACTAACCACCACTAAATTTAAGGACTCATCCGGTTGAAAATTCTCTCCTAAATTAACTACAATTCCTTCGCTTTCTAATTGTTGTTTTTGGGGTTCTAATTGAGAGGAATTGTTGCGATCGCTTAAACTAACATCCCACCCTTGCAATTTTAACAACCGTGCTGCGGCATTTCCAGATTTTCCTAAACCAATAACATGAGCTTTGAGCATAGACAATGTAATGATACCCTGTATAAATTCGTTGATTGTACTTGATAAAGAGGGCAGGTTTAGATTCACAACCTACCCCTATTTTTAACTTTTGACAATTGCTCCAAAATCAGCTAAAACACGGGCATGATTTCTTAATAATCCCAATAAATTCAAACGATTACGTTGAATATTTGGATCATCATCCATCACTAAAACACTTTCTGGGCCATCAAAAAAGCTGCTAACCGTCGGGGTAATTTCTGCTAATGCTTCTACTAATTGACGATAATTTCGCGTTGTTTGAGACGCTTGGGTTTTGGGAACTAACTGCACTAATGCTTGATAAAATTCCTGTTCAGAAGATTTTTGGAAAAGATCAGGTTTAACCTTTTTGTCCGGTTGCAATTCTAGGGTGCCTAAATCTCCGTGTTTGGCTAACCGAGTGGAACGATTAACGGTTTCATAAATTTGATCTAATGTGCCATCATTACGGATAGTTTGTAGGAATAACGCTCGATCTCGGACATCCAATAAATCCTGTAACGCCCGTTCTTTATATTCGAGATCATTGTCTCCTAAAACCGCATTGACTAAATCATAATCAATGGCTTTTTCATCCTGTAATAAGGTTCTAATCCGTTGCAGGAAAAAATCATCTAATTGATGAGTTAATCCTAGCATGGCATTAGGAAATGTATTGACAAAATCGGCTGAAATTTGTTTCAAAAGTTGATATAAATTCAACGATAAATCTGCCGACCAAATAATATTAATTACTGCATTTGCCGCACGACGTAAGGCAAAAGGATCAGAGGAACCTGTGGGTAACATTCCCAAACCAAAAATACTAACTAAGGTATCAAGTTTGTCCGCTAAACCCAACACTCGACCGACTAAAGTTTGGGGTAAATTATCAGTCGCACTGCGAGGTAAATAATGTTCAAAAATCGCCGTTGCTACCGCTTCCGGTTCTCCCCCTTCACGCGCATATTTTTCTCCCATTACCCCTTGCAATTCGGGGAACTCATACACCATTTGGGTGACTAAATCCGCTTTACATAATAATGCTGCCCGTTGAATTAAATTGCGATCTGATTCATTCACATTCAGTTGATCTGCAATCCAGTTAGCAATTTTACCAATGCGATTAACTTTATCTCGAACTGAACCTAAATTCTCTTGAAATGTCACTGCTTCTAAGGCAGGTAAATAGCTTTCTAAGGGCGTTTTTAAATCCGACTTATAGAAAAATTGACCATCCGCTAACCTCGCCCGAATGACCCGTTCATTTCCGGCTGCAATTAAATCTGATTTAGCGGGATCACCATTAGAAATCGTGATAAAATAGGGTTTTAACAGCAATGAATTTTGAGTTTCTGTTGTTAATACCGGAAAATACCGTTGATGGGTTACCATGACCGTTTTAATGACTTCAGCAGGTAAATTCAAAAATTCCTGATCAAATGTTCCGACAACAGCCGTCGGCCATTCCACTAAATTAACAACTTCTGCTAATAAATCTTCGGGAATTTCTGCCTGTCCTCCCACACTATTCGCTGCTATTTTAACTTCTTTTTGAATCGTCTGAATCCGTTCTTGGGGGTCAACTTCAATAAACCCTTTCCTAATAGATTCAGCATAGGTTTTAGCCTCAGAAATGGTAATCGGTTCTGGATGTAAAACTCGATGTCCTTGGGAAATGCGATCGCTTTTAATTTCTTCGGAACCACTAACTAATGTAACGGGTAAAATCTGGTCATCCAATAACGTAATTAACCAGCGAATCGGACGGGGAAATTTTAAATCTCCATCCCCCCAACGCATAAATCGTTTTCCTTCTAATTTGCTAATCCATTCTAGGGTTAATTTTGCTAAAATATCTGCTGTTAATGGACCCGGAATTTTTTTTAAAACAAAGACAAAATCCCCTTTAGAAGTGGGACGAATCTCTAGATCTTCTAAAGTCACACCCTGTTTTTTAATGAATCCTTCCGCCGCCGGAGTCGGTTTGCCGTCTTTGAAAGCGGTCGATGCTGGGGGGCCTTTAATTTCTTCTTCCCGGTCAGGTTGGTGGCTAGGAAGTCCTTCAATTAATACAGCTAACCGTCGTGGTGTTCCCCAGACATGAACGGACTCAAAGGTTAAAAACTGTTCTTTGAGACTGACGGAAATTTTTTGTTGCCATTGTTGAATGGCGGTTTCCACAAAGGTTGCTGGTAATTCTTCTGTACCCACTTCGAGTAAAAAACTAACCATAGGAAATTTTATAAGGGATGTTGCTAAGAAAATTAAGGTTACAAATAATTACCATAGCAGGTTAGGGGGTCATTACTCAAGGGTTAACCATTTTTTGAGAATTTTTCAATCCCCGTAGAGACGTGTCATGGCGCGTCTCGACAAGACTTTTGAAAATGCTTTTATTCCATAGGTTCGACGCCTAAAGATCGTAATTGTTCGGCTAAACATTCAGCCCGATTTTGAGCTTTTAATGCAGCTTCTTCAGGAGTCGGAATAACATCACCTTCTGGGGTAAAATATCGAAGTTTTTCTTGATAAATTCCCAGACATAATCCTAACACTTCACTTTCCAATAATCCGGTAGCATTCGGAATAATTTCTTCATATTCCTGTCCGACTAATTTAAACCCTGCTAATTCTAAATCATCGGGAGAAAACCAAAAATATTCCTGGGTTCTAAAGCGATCTTGATATAAATTTTTTTTAGTAGTTTTATCGGTTTCTGCCGTTGAGTCGGAAAGCAGTTCAATAATTAAATCGGGATATTTCCCTTCTTCTTCCCAAACCACCCAAGATTTCCTCGGACGTTTATCAGTGTTTCTCACCAAGAAAAAATCCGGCCCTCGAAAGTCTCGATTTCTTAGTTGTTGACGACTAAAATAAATCGTTAAATTTGCCCCGATAAAATAATTTGTTGTGTCTCTCCACAACCAATCTAAGCAAGATACTAATAATGCCAACTGGAGATAATGTAAGGTACTTTCCATTTCTATATATTCACTTTCAACCTGAGTTCCATCGGGCATTAAAGCCTCTAGTTGTTCTGCGGTAATTGACATTCTTACTTCTCCTCATTTGAGGTTGGCTTAATTTATTATATAGCAAGTATAAAGGAATTGTATAAAAGCAGGATTACGATTGTGAGGTTAAATAACTAATAACATCTAGCATTAACCGTTGTGATCGCCTCCTATCTTTTCCTTAAGTTGACACCAATGGGACGTGCCTCGCCCCTACACAGGGATTTGCGTTCATTTCTTAGGATTAATAATCAGCCATGATTATGAGGGTACAATCCATTTAGACTTGCTATAGTTTAAAATTTTTATATTCATTTTAATTTAAGTTAATCTGTTTTAATTCTAAATCTTTTTCAAAAATTTCATCAATGGGTAACATTTGACCATGAGTGGTCATAAATTTATGATCTTTTGTTGCTCGAATAACTGAACCATCTTCTAGGCAATATTCAAAAACTTCTTGTTCTCCTCGATGGTGCCATTGGGCGATAGGTTGAGTATAGATATAACCCTGATTATTAACAGTATAAACGGTGCATTCTATTTTTTCCTTAACAATTTTACCGATGGGCATTAACCCATATTCAACAGTTAAAATTTCTGTATCATAACTCAAACAATATTCAGCGAATTGAAGCATCTGTTCAAACAATTTTTCGGCAATTTCTTGGCGAACTCCATTTTTCGTTGCCCCATCAATAAAGGTTTCCCGTTGCTTCTGCATTTCTTCCGCTTTTTTCTTCCCCATCGCGCGGCGTAATAAGTCCGCTTGACCTAAAGAATAGCCCGCTAAATCTTGAGCTAATTTCATGATTTGTTCTTGAAAGCATAAAATTCCATAGGTTTCTTTTAAAATCGGTTCTAACATCGGGTGATCATAGCAAATTTCATCCCGTCCATGTTTACGATCAATAAATTGGGGAATTAAACCTGCATCTAATGGCCCCGGACGATAGAGGGCTAAAATAGAAGAAATATCATCTAAACAGGAAGGTTTGAGTTTTTTAACAATATCCATCATCCCAGAAGATTCTAACTGAAAAATTCCATCTAAATCCCCTTTTTCTAATAATTTATAAGTTTTCAATACATCTTCGGGTAACTTTTTATGGGTTTTATAAGCATCTTGCGCTCTCTTTTCTACATCAGAAGGTAGTTTTTCAGGATCAATTTTATGCTGATATTTTTCTTCAATATAATCAACGGCTTTTTGAATCATGGTTAAATTTTTTAAACCCAAAAAATCCATTTTTAATAATCCAACCGCTTCTAAATCCTCCATATAATATTGAGTAATGACCGCCCCATCATTATTACGTTGGAGGGGAACAATTTCGTCTAAAGGTTGTTTAGAAATCACCACACCCGCCGCATGAACTCCGAAGGTTTTGTTGGTTCCTTCGATACGAATTGCCATATCTAGCCATTGTTTAACTTTAATACTTCCGACTTCATCGCCTGCATCATTATGAATGGCAACATCTTCATTATCATAAGCTTCTTTGAATTCTGGAGCGGGACTTTGATCGGAAATCATAACTTTTAAACGGGTCGGTTTTCCCCGCGAAACCGGAATTAATTTTGCCATTTGATCCGATTTTTTATAAGAAATTCCTAACACCCTGGCGACATCTTTTAACACGGCTTTAGAGGTCATGCGGTTAAAGGTAATAATTTGAGCCACCTTATCTTCGCCATATTTATCAGTCACATATTTAATCATTTCGTCTCGCCGTTCAATACAGAAATCCGTATCAATATCAGGCATCGATTTTCGTTCAGGATTCAAAAATCGTTCAAATAATAAACCGTGAAAGACCGGATCAATATTGGTAATTTTTAAGGCATAAGCTACTAATGATCCGGCGGCTGAACCTCGTCCTGGCCCTACGGGAATATTGTTATCTCTGGCAAATTTAATATAATCCCAAACGACTAAAAAGTAAGTCGAAAACCCCATCTGTTGCATCATTTTAAGTTCATATTCTAAGCGCTCTTTATAAATAGGTTTAATCTCGCTTCGAGTTTTAGCATTCATCCGTTCTAATAACCCTTTCCAAGTCACTTCTTCTAAGTATGTATCGGCTGTATGATCGGCAGGAATGGGATAGTCAGGAATACGAGGTTCGCCTAAAATACCCTTATAGGGTTCAACTTTATTGGCAACTTCTACGGTATTATTAATCGCTTCTTGAATAATGTCATCGGATAAATGATCTCGAAATAGTTGCGCCATTTCTTCAGCAGATTTTAAATATTCTGTACCGCTATAGCGCATTCGTTTATCTTCATTAATTAACTTCTGGGTATTAATACAAAGTAAGGCATCATGGGCTTCCACATCGTTACAGGAGATAAAATGGGAATCATTTGTAGCCACAATTTTAATATTTAATTCTTGACTAATATTAACAATCTCAACATTAACCATCCGATCTTCTGGAGAGCCATGATCTTGAATTTCCAAATAAAAATCCTCTCCAAATACATCTTTATACCATTGAGCAACTTTTCGCGCCACATCATACCGTCCTTGTAAAATTGCCTGGGGAATTTCTCCGCCTAAACAAGCACTGGTAACAATTAACCCTTCATGATATTGTTCTAATAGCTCTTTATTAATACAGGGACGTGCAAAAATGCCTTTTCCTTGAAATCCTTGCAGGTGTGAAATGGTTGTTAATTTAACTAAATTTTTATACCCTTGGGTATTTTTTGCCAAGACGACTTGATGATATTTTTTCCGTCGAGAATCTTGAATATTAACATCCCCATTAACTACATACATCTCATTGCCAATAATGGGTTTAATATTCTTATTTCGACAAATTTTAATTAACTCAATTGCCCCATACATGACACCATGATCGGTGACAGCGATCGCAGGCATTCCTAACTCTAATGCTCGATCAATTAATTGAGGTAATTGAGATGCACCATCCAGTAAACTATAATCACTATGAATATGTAAACCGACAAAAGACATGGTTGAGTTCCTTTATTAAATTAAACTTAAAAATACTTGAGATAAAATGATTGACTTTCGTAATATTAACACAGTTTGGGCATCCATATTAGTGGAAACCCTCGCTCAATTAGGATTAAAAACAGCCATTCTTTGTCCCGGTTCCCGTTCTACTCCTTTAACCCTTGCTTTTGCTCAACATTCTAGCATAGAAACGATTCCGATTTTAGATGAACGGTCTGCCTGTTTTTTTGCGTTAGGAATTGCAAAAAGATCGGGTTTACCGACGGTTTTAGTGTGTACGTCAGGAACCGCCAGTGCTAATTTTTATCCGGCTATTATCGAAGCAAAAGAAAGCCGAGTACCTTTATTAATTCTAACAGCAGATCGTCCCCCGGAATTACGAGATTGTCATGCAGGTCAAACTATTGATCAAGTTAAATTATATGGGAATTATCCTAACTTTCAAACAGAATTAACGGTTCCGAGTTTAGATTTAGGATTGTTACGTTATTTGCGACAAACCTTAATTTATGCTTGGGAGCGATCGCAACTTCCCATCCCTGGCGTTGTCCATCTGAATATACCTTTTCGTGACCCGTTACATCCCGTTTCTCAAGCGGAAGCCACAGCTTTAAAAAGTGTATTTCCTGATGATTTTTTTACCAAAATTAATCTGATCAAAGCTCCTGTTTTATCGAGTTTTCATGCTTCTGATTATTTTAAACTCTGGTATAATTATTCCCAAGGAATTATTATTGCTGGGGTGGCACAACCTCAAAATTCAGAAGTTTATTGTCAAGCTATCACCCACCTTTCTCAACAGTTAAACTACCCCGTATTAGCCGAAGGATTATCTCCCGTTAGGAATTATTCTAACCTAAATCCCTATTTAATTTCAACCTATGATTTAATCTTAAGAAATTTTACCTTAGCCGAAAAACTTGCGCCTCAAGTTGTGATTCAAATTGGAGATTTACCCACCAGTAAAACCCTGAGAAACTGGTTAGAACAACAACAACCCGATTATTTTATCCTTGACCCTAGCTATCAGAATTTAGATGGGTTGCATGGAAAAACAACCCATTTAAGAATATCAATTGAACAGTTATCAGAACAAATTTATCGCCGGGAAGCTCCAGACACCTTAAATTTGACTGAATCTCAATTCTATTGTCATCTTTGGTGTGAGTTAGAAGCTCAAGCGAGAACTACCATTGATCAACAATTAGAACCTATTAACTTATTAATAGAACCTAAAGTTGCTTGGTTGCTGCCTCAAATTCTACCTCAAAACACCCCCATTTTTATTGCTAATAGTATGCCAGTCCGAGATGTAGAATTCTTTTGGAGTCCTAATTCTTTAAATATTCAACCCTTTTTTAATCGGGGTGCAAATGGGATTGATGGGACTTTATCCACTGCGTTAGGAATAGCCCATCATCAGCAAAGTAGTATTTTATTAACCGGAGATTTAGCTTTACTCCATGACACCAATGGATTTTTAATCAGCAACAAATTCATCGGTCATTTAACGATTATTTTAATTAATAATAATGGCGGTGGGATTTTTGAAATGTTACCCATTTCTCAATTTAATCCTCCCTTTGAAGATTATTTTGCCACCCCTCAAAATATTAATTTTGCTCAATTAGCCACTACTTATAATGTTGAGTATGAACAAATTAAATCTTGGGAACAACTACAACAACGTTTAAATCCGCTTCCCGAAACAGGAATTAGAATCTTAGAAATCCCAACAAATCGCAAAAAAGATGCTCAATGGCGACAACAGTATTTAAGGGAATTAGCAGATAAATTAAAGTTTTAGAAACCCGGTTTCTGAAGTTGCCAAACTCTTCGGCGTTTTTGACCTATTGGAATAGCCGGAAATTCATCAAGAAATACAATTTCAGGCATCTCACAGTGCAGACGTTCAAAAAGTGATTTTAACGATTTCTTAACCTCTTCTTGAATCACATCTTTTTCTCGATTTCTAACTTTCAAAGCAACTTCTATCCGATTAAAACTTAACTGCATGACTTGATAATCTTCAATATCCGCAGAAACCATAATAATTGTCCTCCGAATAAAATCAGGAAAAATTCTTACCCATTCATTTGTAGACTGATGAGGTAGATAAAAAATATCATCCTGTCGTCCTTCAATTCGTTCAATTGCCATTAATATTGATCCACATTGACAGGGTGTTTTACGTTCGACTAAAATATCATTCAGTTTATAACGGATTATCGGTTGCGTTTTGCGTCTAAAATCGGTTATAATCGGCATAAATCGAGATTGATTATCATCTAAATAGTCTTTCTGAATAGCAACAATATCCTCATTGAGATGTAAAGTTCCATAATCACAGGTATAACCTAAAAATCCTTCTGTACATTGATAAACTTGATGAATCATTTGATTAAAAACACCGCTCATATAATCAGCATCTAAAGGATCAAGCACTTCTGCAACAGAAACTATTTTTTTTGGTGATATTTTTAAACAGCCTTGTGCTTGAGATTCCGCTAATAATCTTAATAAAGAAGCAGGTGCAACTAAAAGTGTGGGTTGATAATGATTTAATCGTTGAATATGGTTGGTAATTGGGTCTAATAAATCAAAGAATTGGAACTGCAAATGCCGACTTTTTACCGTTTCATATAATCGACTATTTGCCCTCAGAAAAAATGCAATTTTTTCAGGGTATAAAATAAAATTGGGTAATAATTTAGCTAAAATGGTTCCAGCCCAAATCCATTGTTCCTGAGAACTAACTAAAAATAATCCTCGATTTCCACTGGTTCCCGTTGATAATCCAACGGTATAGCCGTATAAATTAGAGTTAAAATCCCGTGTTTGTTCAGCTTTTAACGCTATTTCAAAGGCTTCTGAGGCTGAAATTCCAACGGTATTAAGTTGATCAAAGTTTTCCATCATTTTTGCTTTATCAATCATCGGAAAATTTTGCCAATCAGAAATTTCTAAACCTTGATAATACTGTTGATAAAAGGGAGATTTTGGCAAAACCTTATTGAAAAACTTCTGAACCTGTTGATTTTGCCAAGTTAATAATTGTTCTCGGCTGTTGAATTGTCTAAAATATTTTGTTTGTAAATAATGTTTAAGAATGGTTAATGTGCGTTTCATTTTAATAATATCCTTGTAGGGTATGTTTTAAGCAGGATGATTATTATTGTATTGAATCAATAGATGGTGCGTGTGCTGCGATGACTAAAGGTTACAATGGCCTGTTGTATTGAATTAATATAGGGTGCGTGCGATGCAGCTTACGCACCCTACATATTACAGATAAAATTCAGTAAATTTACGGTTTATTTTTATGATTTTATCCTCTATTCTGATATTGGGAACTTTGAGCGATCGCTTCTGCTGAACCCTTGATCAATATTTCTACCCGCTTCCATTCTCCACATCACCCCCCCTCTCTGCTGCTTTCCATCTACCTCAAACACAAATTATGACAAATAAACCATCATTTGACCTAGCCAAACAAGGTGATCCGCAAGAGATTGCTAGACTAATCACTTATTTAATGACAGAACAAGAAATTATTGCTTTTGCAGAATTCAAGCAAGATTATCTGGAAATTAGCTTAGAATCTACCCCTGTTTCTCCACAACAAGAATCTGTTGCAGTTGTTGAGAGGATCATGCAAAAATTAAACTGTCCTTATATTAAATCAGTTGTTATTCAAGGTAAAGAACTAGCACTAGAGGAACCGATTTGGACTGAATGTATTAGTTTAGAGCAAAAAACTAAACCCCATCAAAAAAAATCCACCTTCACTTTTTTTCAGGGGTTAAAATGGCCAGTTTGGTTTCCCTATCCCAATTCTTGGTTGAGAACCATTCTGCTAATCGTTTGGATTATCTCTGTTGCTAAAATTACCCTATTTTGGGGAGCATTGATAGGGGGATTAACTTCAGATATTGAAATTGATCCTCGACCATTTTTACAATCATTGGGAATCGCATTTTTAATCTCTGGAGTCATTTATTCCTACGCGCACCACTGGATTTTTAATCGATCATTGCGGTATTTTTCCCCTTGGACACCCCATTATAGAAGTTTATGGGAAGGAATTTATGCTTTAATTGTCTTCTTGTTATCTATACTCATTGTTTTAGGCATTTTAATTCCCTTTTATCCAATTGAGAATTGCTATTCTTACATTATAGACAACTTTCAAGTTCAAGCGTGTCGTTTTCGAGAGCATCAGCAATGGGTAGAATCAGCAGGATTATTACAGATTATTTGCATTTTGTATCTCTATCAAATTGAATATCTGATTCGCCATAATCCTCAATTGAAAAAAAATGTGATTTTAATGGGATGTATTGGTTTAATTGCGGCGGTATCCATTCCTCTGTATTCTAAAAACATAGAAAATATTAAAACGGTACGTTCTTGGGTTGTTTCTTATCTTCCTGAAGGGAGAAAAACTGAAAATATTGTTAATAAAAATAGCGCAACCCAAACTGAGGCTTATTTAAACCGTGATGGAATTGCTCAAGAACAAATTCAACAAGATCAAAGTCGTTTAGAGTCTAATTACCAACCTCTAACTCCATCCTTAAAACCACCAGAAACTTATTTTCAACAAGGGTTAAATGAAGCGAATACCGCAGCGTTATTAACACAAACTTCTAAATCAAAAGATGAATGGGAATTTATAGCTAGTCAATGGGAAAAAGCCATTGAAAATATGAAAGCAGTTTCGACTTCTGATATTAATTATGGGAAAGCACAACAACGGGTTATTCAGTATCAAAAAAATCTGGATTATGCGCGTTTAGCTGCTAGTCGTGCTAAATAGTAAAACGAGCTAGACAACTTCTAGACTCAATGTGCTAAAGTTAAAGTAGATTAGGGCTATTTTTACAGCACAATTTGATTAATATGCTTGAACATATAGAAATTCAAAATTTTAGATGTTTTGAAGATACTAAAATTTTAGGGTTTAAACGAGTGAATTTAATTGGAGGTAAAAATAACGCAGGAAAAACAGCTTTTTTAGAAGCTTTACTGCTGCATAACTTTCCTCGCCCTAAAAGTATAATTGAACTGAAGAAAATTAGGAGAGAATCTTCAGAGATTTCAAAATCAAGACCTGAACGGACTTGGGATAATTTTTTTTTAGATCAAAGCCATCAAGGGCAAATAAAAATTAGTGGTGGAGATTCAGAAAATTTGAAAACGATAGAGCTTTCTATTTCGGATACAATTAACTCTGAAGATCAACAAGATATAAAAAAATTGATTGACTTTATTTCTCAAAATGAATCAGTAACATCACTTAATATTAAAGTCATTCAAAATCAAGAGAAAATATCTGAATCTTCGGTAATTTCAAGCTCTAACGGAATAATTTCAGTGAATGGTTCAGACTCCATTGATATACCCATTATCCCCTCTGGTTTAAGAATGTCGAATCAAGAGTTAGCTGAAGCTTATGATAAAGCTCGTTTAGATGAAAAAGATGGTGAAGTTTTAAAATTATTACAAATTCTTGATTCATCAATTCAAGAAGTCGATAGTTTTTTGATTGGTGAACCTACTTTATATTTAAGAAGCATCAATAAACGTCGTTTACCGATTTCACTTTATGGAGATGCTATTATTCGGGCTACAACTATGATTTTAAAATTAATTAATAATAATCATAAAATTTTATTAATTGATGAAATAGAAAATGGGATACATTATACTAATCAACGAGAATTCTGGAGAACCTTATTTCGGCTATCACAAGCACTAGATACTCAAATTTTTGCCACTACCCACAGTTTAGAAATGATTCAAGCTTTTGGAGATGTAGGCTTAGAAACAGATGAGGAAATGAGTGCTTATTTTGAACTAGCCAGACATCCTAAAACCAACAATATTATAGGGATTAAAAGGGATGTAGAAACTCTAAAATATGCTTTAGAACATGGAAAAGGAGTTAGAGGTGAGTAATCTTTTAATTGTGGAAAGTAAAAATGATAAATTTTTTCTTCAAGCTCTAATTAAAGAGCTAAATTATGAGATTGAGATTGATGCTTCTATTTGTATTGATGACTATGAGTGTTTAGAAGGATTAAGTGAAAAAAGGCTAGTAGCAGCTTTAAAATCCTTGTTAGCTGATATCCAAAAAAGACAAATTAGTAAAATTGGAATAGTAATCGATATTGATCATTATTCTCAGCAAGAGCGTTTGCAATTTATTAATCAATGTTTACGGCAGGTTTTTCCTTTAAATAATGAATTTTCTGAGATATCCCAATTCATAACGGTCAATATTCCTGACTATGATTCTATTAAAATCGCTTGCTATTTTACTAATGTAGAAGGTCAAGGAGAGTTAGAAACTGTTTTAAAACTGATTAAAACCCAAGAATCTCTTTATGCAGATTGTTTAGACAGTTGGCGAACTTGTTTAGAAAGTAATAATAAATCGATTAGTGATAAAGACTATGATAAATTTTGGATTAGTCTTTATCTTAGATTTGATACTTGTTCCCGTCGAGATCGATATCAAGCAGAACGAAAATGCAGCATGACAAATTTTAACTATATTATGGAAAATAAACAAGATATCTGGAATTTTAATCACCCTGTTCTGGATGAGATTAAAGAATTTTTACACCTTTTCGTGGCTGAGAGTTGATCAAAATGTAAAATCGATTATCCTATTAAGAATAGTTTATTCTAACTGCTATGTCTCTCACTGAAGAAATTTTATCTCAAATCCCTGGAAACCCTTTGAACGGTTTACGGAAAGCAGATGAACTATGGACGGGTTTAAAAAATAATAGTCTTCCCCTTCCTAATACCGTTAAAGAGGAATCTCAACGCTTGGAAACAGTGGATTATGATGTTGTTATTGGTGGGGGGACTCTGGGAATTTTAATCGGTACAACCTTAGCGATGAAAGGGTGGCGAGTAGCGGTATTAGAACGTGGAAAATTGCAAGGACGGGAACAAGAATGGAATATTTCTCGCAAGGAATTAGAGGTTTTTATTGACTTAAATTTACTGTCTGAGGTAGAATTAAAAACAGCGATCGCAACAGAATATAACCCAGCCCGTTTAAGCTTTCCGAATAATATTGAGATTTGGGTGAAAGATGTTCTTAATATTGGAGTTGATCCAGTTTATTTATTAGAAACTCTCAAAAATCGGTTTTTAGAAGCCGGAGGAATCTTATTAGAAAATACGGCTTATGAATCGGCTATTATTCATCCTGATGGCGTGGCGGTAAATGTAACCGAAATTCATTCCCCTCGCCTTGCAGGAGAGGGGTTAGGGGAGAGGTCAATCATTCTAAAAACCCGTTTATTAATTGATGCAATGGGTAATTTTTCCCCTTTAGTTCGACAAGCCAGACAAGGACAAAAACCTGATGCAGTTTGTTTAGTGGTGGGAACCTGTGCAACGGGTTATTCTAATAATGAAACGGGAGATATTTTTGCCTCTTTTACTCCTTTACAAAATCAATGTCAATATTTCTGGGAAGCGTTTCCCGCGAGAGACGGAAGAACGACTTATTTATTTACCTATTTAGATGCTGACCCCCAACGATTCAGTTTAGAATCTTTGTTTGAAGATTATTTTAAACTCTTACCTGAATATCAACAGATTGAACTTCATCAATTAACCTTTAAACGAGCGTTATTTGGGTTTTTTCCTTGTTATAAAAATAGCCCGTTAAAAATGCCTTTGAATCGTGTTTTTGCCATTGGAGATAGTAGCGGAAATCAATCTCCGTTAAGTTTTGGAGGCTTTGGGGCGATGGTACGTCATTTACAACGGTTAACGAATGGTATTGATCAAGCGTTAACAACTGATCAATTAAGCCAAAATGCCTTATCTTTATTACAACCCTATCAACCTAGTTTATCCGTTACTTGGTTATTTCAACGGTCGATGAGTGTGGGGGTTAAACAAACCCTTAACCCAGAACAAATTAATCAGTTATTAGCAACGGTATTCCAAGAAATGGAAGAATTGGGAGAACCAATTTTAAAACCCTTTTTGCAAGATGTGGTACAGTTTTTAGCGTTAACTAAAACCTTATCTAAAACGGCGATTAATCATCCCGGTTTGATTTTTAAAATTATTCCACAAGTGGGGTTAACCTCTTTAATTAATTGGACAATTCACTACTGGAATTTAGGGCTTTATACGGGTTTATATCCAGTTGCCAAAACCCTAGAACCTCTGTTCCAAAAATTACCTCCGGCTTCTCAATATTATTATTATCGTTGGTTGGAAGCTTGGCAATATGGGTCAGGACAGGATTATCATCAATCATAATAAAATAGCCCCTAGAAAATAGCGGGGCTGGGGAGGAGTATTTCTGTTATCATTAAAAGTAGAATTTATCAGGTGCATGGGGATGCACCCTACATCTAAAATGGGTTAAATGACTCCCAAACTGGATAATCCTAAAATCACACCCGCCCCTAAAATATGACCAAAACTTGTAGTTGCTAAAACCGCAGGTAAGCCAAACCCACCAAACAGATTAGAAGAGGGTAATTGAGGGCCAGCATTGGGGTGCTGAATTGAGAATTTACCAATGGCGATCGCTACAATATTGGACAAAATCATTACAATCGCGATGGTGGGACTCCAAGCGTGAGTAACGGGAGTGTTAGTAGCGGCGGCTAAAAGCATCATGGAATCATCTCCTAAAGTTTTTTAAACTGTAGCCAATGGAAATTAATCGTTATAGCTAAGATGTTTTACCAAACAAAGGGAATTCATTTTCGTCCTTGTAGCAATACTTAACATTTTCTGATTAAAATTGCTATCCTAGTTTAAAGAAACGGCCCGACTCCGAGAAACCATAGATTCTAATATGACTGAACAGCAAACCCGCATCTGTATCCTTGGCGGAGGCTTTGGTGGACTCTACACCGCCTTACGTTTGAGTCAACTTCCTTGGGAAAAATCCCAGGAACCGGAAATTGTTCTGGTGGATCAGAATGACCATTTTCTATTTTTACCTCTGCTGTATGAACTGCTAACCAATGAACTACAAGCTTGGGAAATTTCCCCGGCGTTTGAAGACCTGTTAAAAGATACAAATGTGCGGTTTTGTCAAGGTATTATCAACGAAATTGACATTGACGATAAACAAGTTAAACTGGAAAACAACACTTCAATTCCTTATGATTATTTAGTATTGGCAATGGGAAGCGAAACGCCTTTAGATTTAGTGGCGGGTGTCAAAGATTATGCGATTCCTTTCCGAACTATAGCGGATGCTTATCGTTTAGAAGAACAGTTGCGACGGCTAGAAACCTCAAATCAAGATAAAATTCGGGTGGCAATTGTTGGCGGAGGTTATAGTGGCGTAGAATTAGCTTGTAAATTGGCTGATCGCTTAGGAACAAAAGCCCGGATTAGAATTATTGAACAATCAGAGGAAATCTTAAAAACCTCTCCTGAATTTAATCGAGAAGCGGCTCAAAATGCGTTATCAGATCGGCAAGTTTGGATTGATTTAGAAACCACTGTAGCCGCAATTGAAGAGAATAATATTTCTCTGGAATATCGAGGTCAAATTGATCAGATTCCGGTTGATATTGTATTGTGGACAGTGGGAACAAAAGTCTCTCCTGTAGTCCGATCACTTCCTTTAAAACAAAACCAACGAGGTCAACTTGTTACAACCTCAACTTTACAAGTGATTGATCATCCTGAAATTTTTGCATTAGGAGATTTAGCAGATTGTAAAGATGCGGACGGTCAAACAATTCCAACGACAGCCCAAGCCGCTTTTCAACAAGCAGATTATACCGGGTGGAATCTTTGGGCTTTATTAACACAAAGACCTTTATTACTCTTCCGTTATACTGGGTTAGGGGAAATGATGACATTAGGAACAGATAACGCCACCTTAACAGGTTTAGGGATTCAATTAGAAGGTCAATTTGCCCATTTAGCCCGACGATTAATTTATTTATATCGTTTCCCGACCTTAGATCATCAGATTCGAGTTGCGGTTAATTGGATCACGCGCCCGTTGCAGGATTTATTAATCTCAATGGATCAAAAAATAGGCACAAGGAAATAGAAATTGAGAAACCGGGTTTTTCTGTTAAAATCTGTTTTGTAGGAACCCGGTTTCTGATTTAACCGTTAAATCATTAGAAAGTTGACCATGATTAACCTGGAACATTCTGCACCCGAAAAACCCCGTGTTATTTTTTTAGATGCTGTTGGTACATTGTTCGGAGTGCGTCATAGTGTGGGGGAAGCGTACCGAATCATTGCTGATCAATTTGGGGTAAAAGCTGAAGCTGAAATTTTAGATAAAGTCTTTTTTCAATGTTTTTTAGCGTCTCCGAGTATGGCGTTTCCAGGAGCAGAACCTAATGAAATTCCAAAACTAGAATTTGAGTGGTGGAAAGCGATCGCTGAACAAACCTTTAAAATTGTTGGACTCTATGATAATTTTACAGACTTTTCTGTATTTTTTCAAGCCTTATACAGTTATTTTGAAACGGAAAAACCTTGGTTTGTTTATGCTGATGTTCCCCCTCAATTAAAATATTGGCAAGAACAAGGAATAGAATTAGGGGTATTATCCAACTTTGATTCCCGATTATATCCCGTTTTAGAAGCCTTAAATTTAGCTGATTTTTTTAAATCTGTGACCATTTCGACAGAAGTAGGAGCCGCAAAACCGAGTTCTGAAATCTTCCAAATTGCTTTAAATAAACATCAATGTTCACCCGAAGAAGCTTGGCATATTGGTGATAGTTTAAAAGCTGATTATCAAGGCGCAAAAGCTCTAGGAATACGCGGAATTTTAGTGCATCGACAGGAACCTCCAAACGGGATTTTAGATGAATATGAAAGTTTAGAACAAATTCCGATATCCTAAAGTAGAGACGAGCCACGGCGCGTCTATCTTTGTCTATCTTTGTCTATCTTTGTCTATCTTTAAAGGCTCTCTACAAAAAACAGGAGTTAGGAAAACAGTGGAGTACAGTCGGAAAACCCAAGAAGAACCTGTCCAAAATCTTTCGTTTCGGGAGTTTTCATGGCCCTTTTGGCCCGTTGTCCCCATTTATCCCTACGGTCAACGGCGAACCCTCCGCACGGAAGTTGTTCCCAATACTATTTGGACATTTGAACAGGTACAGGGAATTCTGTATGTGGTGGTTCCCATTCGGATGACGGTGGTGAAACTTGACCAGGGGGGTTTGTTGGTTTATGCTCCCGTTGCTCCGACCCCAGAATGCCTCTGTTTAATGAGGGAATTAATCATAGAACATGGGGATATAAAATATATTATTCTGCCCACAATTTCAGGAATTGAACATAAGGTTTTTGTTGGCCCCTTTGCGCGAAAATTTCCCCAAGCTCAAGTTTTTGTCGCCCCCGGACAGTGGAGTTTTCCGATTAATTTACCTCTAAGTTGGTTAGGTTTACCGTTAAAACGAACTCATATTCTACCTTTAGATAGCCAAAAAACACCCTTTTCCGATGAATTTGACTATCGTATTTTAGGGCCGTTAGCATTAGGAGTTGGGCGGTTTGCAGAAGTAGCTTTTTTCCATAAACGTTCCCATACCCTATTAGTAACTGATACCATTGTTTCCATCCCTGATACTCCTCCAGCGATTGTACAACTCGACCCTTATCCGTTACTCTTTCATGCAAAAGATGATACTTTTCATAAAGTAGAAAATAATGAAATCACCCGTCGCCGAGGATGGCAAAGAATCTCGTTATTTTCCTTTTATTTTCGTCCGAGTGTATTAGATACGGTAGAATTGGGGGATGCGTTTCGAGAATCTTGGCAAGCACCCGACCGTTCTAAAAAAGCTTATTTTGGGATTTATCCGTTTAAATGGAAACCGAATTGGCAACAATCTTTTGACGCATTAAGAGCAAATGGACGGTTATTTGTCGCCCCCATTTTACAAACTTTAATTTTAAATCGCGCTCCCGAAGAAACATTAACTTGGGCAAATCAAGTCTGTCAATGGGATTTTAACCGAATTATTCCTTGTCATTTTGATTCTCCTATTCTGGCAACACCGAAGCAATTTCGACAGGCGTTTAGTTTTTTAGAAAAAAATGATAATAACAATTTATTGCCTCAAGAAGATTTTGAATTATTATTAGAAATTGATGATCTATTAAATAAATTTAAGATTACACCACCATCTAAGCCTAAAGTTTAAAGTTGTGAGTAAAGCTAAAGGGTCAAACTTAGGTGATGTATTTTTACTAATAGTCCTGATTATTTAATAGTTTTCTGTGACTTCCCTAAACGATAAGCGGTTAAAGAACTTTTGCGAATATCCGTTTCTAACTGTGAGATTAGTTCATCTAAATCTAAAAGATTTGTATCAATCCGTTTGCATAAATCTCGCATTTTAGTAGCAGAATGCAATCTGACTTCAGCATTAGGAATTTTAGGTTGATTCATCATAGTAAGTTCCAATTTATTTTAACTTCTTGAATACTAGCTTACATAGCTTCAGCATTAGCCTCAGCTTTTGCCACCAGAATACCGGAGGCGGAGCCATCCCTAATGGTGTCCCAAGGCAGAGCCTTGGAACAAGGGAATGGGAGGACTTTTTTGGCAGGTTTGGACTAAAACCTCTGTTATTTGATGCAGTTATGGATTTAAAATGAATCTATAACCTGTAATAGGTAGCACCATGACTGAACCCTCTCAACAGCAGGCTATCCAGAATCTGCAACGTCAATTCGCCAGTCCAGACGTTCAACAACGACTTGCAGCCCTTTCAGACTGTCTGAAATTTGATCAAGGCTTGGATTTACTCGCAAAACAAGCATTAACTGACCCTTCAGAAGCCGTTAAACAATCAGCTTTCTGGGTAATCTATGGTGATAATCCTTATTTAACTGAAAATGTTAATTTGCGATCGCCTAATATTATACTTCAAGATACAATTTCTTGTGTAGCAATTAGTTCAGAACATAAAATTATCGTCGGTGGCGGTTGGAAAACCATCAGAATTTGGAATTTAGAGACAGGAAAATTAGTTGATACAATTAACGCCCATTCCCATTGGGTTTTATCCGTTGCGATTAGTTCCAATGGTCAATATTTAGTTAGTAGTAGTATTGACAAAACTGTTAAGTTATGGAGTTTAAAAACTAAAACTCTTTTGCATACTTTTACAGGTCATACAAGCTGGGTTAATGTTGTTAAAATTACCCCAGATAATCAAACCTTAATTAGTGGAAGTTCAGATAAAACCATTAAAATCTGGAATTTAGAAAAGAAACAACTTGTCCATACTTTTAATGATCATACCGGATGGATTTCTTGTTTAGCAATCAGTTCTGATAGTCAAGTTTTAATTAGTGGAAGCACCGATAAAACGATAAAAGTATGGGATTTGACCAAAAAACAATTATTAAGAACTCTTGAAGGACATTCAGATTGGATTCAAAATGTCGCCATTAGTTCTGATGATCGATCTTTAGTTACAGGGAGTCGAGATGGAACTCTTAAAATTTGGCAAAAAGATCCCAAAACTCAAGGTAAAAATGAAAATTTTAATATTCCTTTTGTAACCGATGTTTTGAGTTTCTTTTTTGGAAAGAGTAATAATGAATCTCAATCTCAATTCCCCGTCAATACTTTAAAATGTGTTAAGACTATTACGGGAAAATTTCAAACCCTGACGGATTTTGATATTACTCCTAATGGTAATATTCAAGTGATAGGAACCCATAATGGAATTATTTATATTCAAAGCCCTAATCAATACCCCAATCAATCTCGTAAAATTACAGGTCATGCTGGATTTATTGGTTCTATTGCTGTTAGTTCTAATGGCAAATTATTTGTTAGTGGAAGTCGGGATTGGATCAAACTTTTGGATTTGCAAATAGGAAAAGTTTTAGAGGTTTTAGAAGGTGAGTCTCCTAAACTCAGATCGTTAACAATTAATCCTTCAAAAATAACGTTATATTGTGGTGACTATCAAGAGTTTACTATTCAAGGCTTTGATCAATATAATAAACCGATTAAAATTGAAAACATAACTTGGACTGCTACAGGGGGAGAGGTCGAAGATGGACTATTCCAAGCCGGAAATACATCAAATTCTAACTTTACAGTTCAAGCTAAAGTTAACACGGTTAGTTGTCAAGCGTCAGTTACAATTCGTGAACGACCTAAACTAACATCATTAACCATTAATCCTACAACAACAACTTTATATTGTGGTAAATCTCAACAATTTAAAGTTGAAGGTTTTGATCAATATAATCAACCCATTAAACTTGATCAAATTAATTGGACTGCTACAGGAGGAACCATTAAAAACGGATTATTTACGGCTGGAAATTTATCAGCTTCTAACTTTACAGTTCAAGCGAAAGTTAACACCGTTAGTTGTCAAGCGTCAGTTACAATTCGTGAAAAACCTAAACTAACATTCTTAAAAATTAATCCTCCAGCAAAGAATTTATATTGTGGTGACTATCAAGAGTTTACTCTTCAAGGCTTTGATCAATATAATAAACCGATTGAAATTGAAAACATAACTTGGACTGCTACAGGAGGAGAGGTCGAAGATGGACTATTCCAAGCCGGAAATATATCAGGTTATAACTTTAAAATTCAAGCTAAAGTTAACACGATTAGTTGTCAATCGTCAGTTACAATTCGTGAACGACCTAAACTAAAATCGTTAACAATTAATCCTTCAATCACAACTTTATATTGTGGTGATACTCAACAATTTAGTGCGGAAGGATTTGATCAATATAATCAACCTTTTTCCATTGGAAAAGTTACTTGGACGGCTGATAATATACAACTTCCTAATGATGGAATATTTGTTGCGGGTCACTTTGAAACAACAGTGACTATTACCGCAACAGTTGAAACCATTAGTCAATCTGTCCAAATTGAAGTTATTGAACTTCCCAGATTAACTTCTTTAAAAATATCTCCATCATTGATAGAAATGTATCCTGGTCAAAGCCATCAATTTACAGTTGAGGGTTTCGATCAAAGAGGAAATCCTATTTCAATTGAAAGAGTCAATTGGACTGCTACAGGAGGCAAAATTAAGGACAATGGAAATTATACCGTTGGGAATAATAGTAAAGGACAATTCACTGTTACCGCTTCAATACCCGGTCAAACAATTAGCGCAACAGCTAAAATTATTGTTCCTTCTATTTTAACTGATCTGATTATTTCACCGCAGACTATTTCTGCTGAACCGAATGAACCGATCACGTTTCAAGTCATGGGTTTAGATCAGATTGGAAATTGGATGTGGGTGAATAATATTGAATGGAAATGTACCGCCGGAGGTCGAATTAACCCAGAGGGAATTTTTAAAGGAGGTTATGAAAAAGATCTAGTTACTGTAACCGCCAAAGTAGGGTTACTTCAAGTTAGTGCAACTGTTCATATATTACCTGTTTTAAGACGAATTCAGATTAATCCTAATCGGAATATTTCTCTTAAACCTAATGAAAGTATAACTTTTAATGTCGTTGGGTTTGATCAATATGGAAATGAGATTGAAACCGGAAATATTGTTTGGGAAGAAAAAGGGGGAAGAATTGATCAGAATGGGAAATTTACAGCCAAGAATAACGATAAAGGCTCATATCAAGTAAAAGCTAAAGTTTCTCCATTATCTCCGTATGATATTCGCTCAAAAATATTAGCCTTTGGCATTTATACAAAATTAATATCTCGGAGTATTTACTGGGCAGAACGGTTATTTTCTCTGAGTGGTAACATTCAAAGTGTATTATTGTCTAATGCTGCGGAAACAGAGATTGAAGAGGAATCTGAAACAACTAATAATATCTCCACTACTTCTGAGCAAAATTCGTCTTCAGAACTCTTTAATTTTGAAATGGCTGTGCAAGCTTGGTTGATTAAACAAGCGATTAAAAGAACTATTCGTTTATTAGATTGGGTGGGGAACTCTTGTATTAATTTGGCTCAAATTAGTGATTCTGTTAATATCCAGGTTGTTCCTGTTTTAAGGAAGTTAAGAATTAATCCAGAACAAGTTGAAATTAAATCTGATCAACATTTTCAATTTAAAGTTATTGGATTTGATCAACAGGGAGATTTTATCGAACCTAATTATATTGAATGGGATGCAACAGGGGGAACAATTAATCAGAATGGTGATTTTGTTCCTTCAGCATCCTCTAATGGAAGTTATGAAATTTATGCTACAGCTATCTCAGAGAATATTAGCGATTTAGCTGAAATTAAAATTGTTCGGGTGACTCAAAAGCCAGATGTTTATATTCCACTACCAGATTTTAGTGATAGAAATTCGGGTCAACCCTCTGTCATAGTTAAAGTGATTAAAACGGTCGGTGAAACAATAGGTGAAACAATAGAAGATGTTAGAGAAATATTGGATAATTCCAAAAATAATCCTAACCCCGAACAAACATCACGTCCAACACTGAGTCCAACACCACGTCCAACACCACGTCCGACCCCAAGTCCGACTCCAAGCCCAACTCCAACACCGAGTCCGACTCCGACTCCAACTCCAACTCCAACTCCAACTCCAAGTCCATCGGTGGCAGGATTTAAGATTGAGTGTATTGAATCGAACACTGATGCACACCGGACTCAGTACGGAAAATTCGTCTTAGAGCCTTTAGAACAGGGTCAAGGGAGGACAGTTGGTAATGCTCTTAGACGGGTTTTACTCTCAAACTTAGAAGGAACGGCGATTACATCAGCACGGTTTGCGAATGTTAATCATGAGTTTGCGACGATTACAGGTGTTAGGGAAGACGTTTTGGAAATTCTGCTGAACCTAAAAGAAGTTGTTCTCAAAAGCTATACCCACCAAAAACAAATCGGCCGTTTACTGGTTCAAGGCCCAGCGACGGTAACGGCAGGTCATTTTGATTTGCCTTCAGAGGTTGAGGTCGTAGACAAAAACCAATATATCGCTACCCTAGCTCCTGGGGCAATCTTGGAAATGGAATTCCAAGTTGAGAAGGGAACCGGATATCGAGCCGTTGAGCGGAGCCGGGATGAGGCAACGGCTGTAGATTTTCTGCAAATTGATGCGGTGTTTATGCCTGTGCGAAGAGTCAATTATACCGTTGAGGAAGCGCGGGTTGGTGGGAATGAAGAAAAAGATCGCCTGATTCTGGAAATTTGGACAAATGGGAGTTTGTCACCCCAAGAAGCTTTGAGCCAAGCTGCGACAATTTTATTAGATTTGTTTATACCGTTAAAAGATATCACCCTGGAATCGATTAAAAGCGATCAGAATGATGATATCGATCCAATGAGTCAAATCCCAATTGAAGAATTACAGTTATCCATTCGGGCTTACAACTGTCTCAAACGCGCTCAAATTAACTCAGTAGCAGACTTACGAGATTATACTCAAGAAGACCTCGTAGAAATTAAAAACTTTGGTCAGAAGTCTACGGAAGAAGTCATCGAGGCGTTACAAAAACGCTTAGGGATTACATTGCCTCAAGAACGAGCCTCTAAGTCAGCTACGTCAAAAAATATCACCCCGGAATCGATTAAAAGCGATCAAAATGATGATATCGATCCAACCAGTCAAATCCCGATTGAAGAATTACAGTTATCAGTTCGGTCTTACAACTGCCTCAAACGTGCTCAAATCAACTCAGTAAGGGACTTACTAGATTATACTCAAGAAGGCCTCTTAAAAATTAAACACCTTGGTCAGCAGTCTACTGAAGAAGTCATCGAGGCGTTACAAAAACGCTTAGGGATTACATTACCTAAAGAACGAGCCTCTGACTATTAATGAATTGACAAGCCAACATCTACCAATTAATTGTTTTAATATGATTGTATTTGCGATCGCCCATTTTTATATTAATATCAATTATTGAGCGCGATCGCACTCCAAAAGAAATTGCCGAAAATATGCTATAATTAAATTCAGTAACGAGGCAAACTTTATGAAATTGACTGCGACACAGCACAAGTATATAGAACTGAATGAAAACGACGTTCCCTACATTGCTGGAACAACGATGAAAGTAATTGAATTAGTTTCCGGTCATCTGGCTTTTGGCTGGAGTCCCGAAGAAATTAAATTTCAACATCCCTATTTAAGCATGAGTCAAATTTATTCTACCTTAGCTTACTATTGGGATAATAAAGAAGAATTAGATGCTGATATACAGCGAAGATTTGAGAATGTTGAAACGTTACGTCAACAAGCAGGTGAATCGGCTTTAGTTAAAAAACTTCGCACCCAGGGACTCATTAAATGACCCTAGCCCTTTACATGGATGAACACATTCGTCGAGCAATTACTAACGGTTTAAAATTGCGCGGTATAGACGTTCTCACAGTACAAGAAGATGGACGAACTGGCACGCCTGACCCAATTTTACTTGATCGCGCCACAGAACTTGATCGCGTTATCTTTACCCAAGATGATGATTTTTTAGTAATAGCTAACCGTCGCCAGCAAGAGGGGCTAAAGTTTAGTGGGGTTATTTACGCACATCAACAGTCTGTCACCGTTGGAGAATGTGTGAGGGACTTAGAAATAATTGCCAAAGCAAGTGAACCAGAAGATTTAGTGAACCAAGTTCAATACTTACCTTTTTAACAATAAAGAGTAAGATATAGCAGTTATGATTTTATGACTTAAAGCAGTGCGAGCGTTCTCTCTCGCTACACCCCAACATCTATCAATTAATTGTTTTAATATTATTGTATTTGCGATCGCGGATTATCAGAATTTGCTAGAGTTAAGCTAGTGCTTTGTACTGGAGCAGCAAAATTATGATCCAAGTAATGATTAGCCCACAGTCCTTACTGGAAACAGGCATTAAAGTTGAGAAGGTTGATAGCCTTCGACTCTTCAAATTTACCGACGAGTTACAATCTAACCTCGAAGATTTGCTAGAAAAAAACAAGACAGGTTCACTAACCCTAGAAGAAGAGGCAGAACTCAACGCCATCGGGGAACTTGACCGTATCTTTACCTACCTCAATTCCCTCTTAGTTGCCGAGCAATGACTATTAATGAATTGACAAGGCAACTCGTGCGGAAACGTGCAGGCTACCTGTGCGAATATTGTCACTCTCCTGAGAAAATCAGCACCTCTCGTTTCACCATCGATCACATCCAGCCGCGCTCTCTAGGTGGCTCTGACAATTCTGATAACCTGGCTTTAGCTTGTAGCCGTTGTAACCAGCGTCGTTATAACTTCATTGTGGGTCGGGATGTGGAAACCTCAGCAATTCTGCCTTTATTTAATCCCCGTCAACAGCACTGGCCTGACCACTTCATCTGGAATGCTGAGGGTACGGAGATTGTCGGCACAACTCCCATCGGTCGAGCCACTTGTGAGCGTCTTGACCTCAACGACGAACGCTATAGAGGAGAACGTTCTATCCAAGAAGCCCGGACGCTATGGGCTCAGGCTGGCTGGCATCCTCCCTCAGAAGATCCCCGGCAGCTTGAGTAAGCAGATTTGTTGTATTTGCGATCGCTCTTATTTAAAACAGTAAAATGACTTGAAAATTTATCAAATTTATGATAAAATAAATTATACTATTTTTAAATACAGAGGCAATTTCTTTATGAGAAATAATTTTGAAAAATTAAAGAATATTTTTGGTCTGTTATTGAACCAAATTTACCTAAATTAAAAACTCAGATCGAAAAGATTTTACGACCTATATAAAATTAACAATATTTTTTGTATTAATATTAATATGTCTAAACACTATCCAAGAAATATGATCGGTTATGGTCGCCATACCCCCGATCCAAAATGGCCGAATCAAGCCCGAATTGCTGTACAATTTGTGATTAATTATGAAGAAGGCGGCGAGAATTGTATTCTACACGGAGATCAAGCTTCAGAAGCTTTTTTATCAGAAATTATTGGGGCTGAACCCTTTCAAGGATTGCGCCATTTGAACATGGAATCTATCTATGAATATGGCAGTAGATCCGGATTTTGGCGACTGTATCGGCTGTTTACCCAACGTCATATCCCCCTGACCGTTTATGGGGTGGCAATGGCTTTAGAACGCAACCGAGAAGTTGTTGCAGCGATGTTAGAAGCAAACTGGGAAATTGCTAGTCATGGGTATCGCTGGATTGATTATAAATATTTTAATGAAGAAATGGAACGGGAACATTTACAAAAAGCGATCGCCATTCATACCGAAGTTACGGGAACTCGACCCCTCGGTTGGTATACTGGACGCACCAGTTCCCATACCCGTAAATTAGTTGTAGAAGAAGGCGGATTTTTGTATGATGCTGATAGTTATGCCGATGATTTACCTTATTGGGTTTATGACTATGGAAAACCCCATTTAGTCATTCCTTATACCCTGGATAATAATGATATGCGGTTTGCTACAAATCAAGGCTTTAACAGTGGGGAACAATTTTTTACCTATTTAAAAGATGCCTTTGATTTGTTATATGCTGAAGGAGAAACCGCACCTAAAATGATGAGTATTGGATTACATTGTCGTTTAGTGGGTAGACCTGGACGGGCAGCAGCATTAGCTCGCTTTTTAGATTATATTCAAAATCATGACCGGGTTTGGATCTGTCGTCGGATTGATATTGCTCAACATTGGCATGAGTATCATAAACCTATCGCCGGAAACAACGCTTAAGGATTTATTAACTTTAACCCCTAAATTAATATGGCAAACACAACGGTTACTTTGAATAATAATACCTTTCAGTTGTTATTAGGAACAGAAGAAAGTGATACAATATTAGGAGATGCAGGAGATGACTTAATTTTAGGACTTTCCGGTAATGATTTTCTATCGGGAAATTTAGGAAATGATTGGTTAAATGGAAATTTGGGTAATGATGCGGTTGTGGGAAATGAAGGCAATGATAGCCTTTATGGCGGACAAAATAATGATGTTTTAGATGGTCGGAGTGGCGATGATTTGTTATATGGAAATTTGGATAATGATGACCTCACGGGAGATATCGGAACTGATACTTTATTTGGCGGTCAAGGAACCGATATTCTGCGGGGAAATGATGGAGATGACTGGTTATATGGAGATAAAGGAGATGATACCTTAATTGGAGGAACAGGACGCGATCGCTTTATCCTCGCCAACAATTTAGGGAGTGATACGATTAATGATTTTACCAAAGGTGAAGATTTGATTGGGTTAATGGGAGGATTAACTTTTGCACAATTAACTTTAGTTTCTGATCCGAATAATACCCTAATTCGGGTCACTAACACTAACCAACTTTTAGCAACCTTAATTAATGTTTCTGCTAATAGTCTCAGCAGTAACGATTTTCAAATTCTCCCTTAAATAAAATAGCTCTAATCTATAGCAGTTGCACCGGGTCGCTAGGACATTAATGATTGCTTTGATCCTCATTCCAGCAAAGACACACCATTGCTTGTCTCTAGTGACTCCTGCTCTCCAATATAAAGTTTAGTTAAAAGTTTTAGCAAAATATGAAGCTCTCGGACTTTTACAATCTCTCTGTTGTTTAAGTCCCGTAAGGGTTTAGACACTTTAACCATCTAATTCTTGTCCCCTAGGGCTTTTATAGAAACTTGGTACAATGCAACCAGCGAATTAAATTAGTTTTGGAATTCTGAACCCTTTAATTTCTATGACAACTGCAACAGCATATCCTAACGCCCCTGATATCTCCACTGATGATTATGTCGTCATTGGTTTAGCAACCTGTTTTATTAAAGAAGATGGGGAAGTTCATCAAGTTCAAGTCGTTGAACCCATTCCCTCAGCGGCTTTGGAAGCTATTTTGAAAGGAGTTCCTACATCCTATTCAATTGCTTATGCTGTAACATTGGGTTCTATTTTAAGTAATGGAGAAGCTAAAATTCCCGCAGAATTGGGAACAGATGCCCATTTTTGTGAAAATTTTAACGATCGCGCGATCGCTGCAACTCGCACCTATAAAAATCGCCCTCAAGCTAAACTTCATATTCCTTTAGGAGCAAATTTTAAAGAATTTAATTACTCCTTAGAACGGAAACGGGTGTTAAATTCTGAGCGTATTATTCGCACTGAAGATAATGTAAAACAACACGCTTATACTCACCAAGTTCTTTAGTTTGTTGAGATTTAAGTTAGGGTGATATCCTTTAACACTAGCCAAGGGTAAAGGATATCACCTCAATCTTTAATTATTTTGATTGTCCTGTTGTTGACTCTGTTGTAACGCTTGAATTTGTTCAACCGTTAACTCTGTTGTTTGAGAAATTTGTTCTAAACTCATCCCCATTCTCAGTAATAAAATCGCAACTTGTCGTAGTGCTTCAGCCCGACCTTCGGTAAGCCCTTCAGCCCGACCTTCGGTAAGCCCTTCAGCCCGACCTTCAGCCCGACCTTGTTCTTTACCTTGTCGTAAAATTTCTTGATACATGGTTGATTCTTGCATAATATCACTCCTAATAATCCGTTGAATGACATTGGTTTCTAACACTAATCCGGCGAGAATTGAAGATGCGGCGATCAGATTACTTTGAACGCGCCGATCTGCAATTTGTTCAGCAATTTGAGAGACTTGAGTTAATACCTGGGCGGGATCATTAGTTTGACTTAATACCGCAAAGGGTAATAACCCAGAAACTCTCAAAAATTCCTCTGTAGGCTGTTCCCAGAGACGAATGATTTCAAATTCATGGGAGGTTTTTTCGAGTCTAAAGGTATTTTGTTGAACTAAGGGGGAGTTAGTTCGTTGTAAATAAATCACCACCTGACGCATCACCTTTTGGGGAAACCGTCGATAGACCCTTACTCGATAATCTAACATCCGAAAGGGCATTATGGCATCCGGTTGAGTTTGAAATTCCGTATGCAATACTAACTCATCGGATTGTAGTAAAATTAAGGAATCTGCCCGAATCGGTTCTAAGGATAAATCCGTTGGACTCAGTTGGGTTAACTGTATGGGAGAACCCAATAACCAACTGGCTAAATCCTCAGAAAAATTCTCCGCGATAAATTTGCAGATATTATCAAACACCCTTCCCTTCCCTCATCTTGATAATTTAATGATAAACTTTTTAAGGAAGTTATAAATCTTAAAAAAGGATAAACATCAATGTTAAAACTCTATGGTGGTGCTCGTAGTCGGGCTTCAATTGTGCAATGGTATTTGGAAGAAATCGGGGTTCCCTACGAATTTATTCTATTAGATATGCAAGCCGGAGAACATCTGCAACCGGAATTCATGGCGATCAATCCCATTGGTAAAGTTCCCGCCATTGTTGAGGACGATTTTAAACTGTGGGAGTCGGGAGCAATTTTATTATATTTAGCCGAAAAACACGGTAAACTGCCTCATTCTCCCGAAGAAAGAGCCGAAATTTATCAATGGGTATTATTTGGAAATGCAACTTTAGGAACGGGAATTTTTATAGAAGCAAATCGGGAAAAAGAAATGCCCCGTTTACTCAATCCTTTGAATGAAATTCTGTCGAAACAACCCTTTTTAATGGGGAATGAATTGAATGTCGCCGATATTGCAGTGGGTTCGATTTTGGCTTATATTCCGATTATGTTGAAGTTGGATTTAAGCCCCTATCCGGCTGTTTTAGAATACATTAAATGGTTAACGGAAAGACCTGCATTTCAAAAAACCATTGGTAGCAGGAAGTAATATTTACCTAAGATGGCTATCAACGTTGAGTTAGAAAGACGGGGAAGTTAAACCCTCGATTGAGTAAACCTCCGCAATTTTCCAGCTTAACGCTGATAGCTTAAACTGTTTTTTTTATTTGAATCCCACAGAGGCTTGCCAAACAAAAGCCAACAACAGGAAAAAGACGGGGATAACAGGCAGAATGTCAACGACAGGGCTAAAAATGGAGTAAGCTTCGGGTAGCTTTGCTAAAAGCAGTGCTGCTTCCATGAATTAATATACCTCTCTAAAAATTATGTGGGCGAATTTTAAGGTATTTTACCATGCTCGGTGATGGCAACTTACGAATTTTATAGAGTAGGGGGGGAGAGGAGAGCAGGGGGAGCAGGGGAGAGGGGGACAAGGGGACAAGGGGAAGATTGCTTTTAACTGTCAATTTTGGCAATTGAAACGTGAAATTCCATCTGGGAGGTGGCACCAATTCCTCGAAATGTCCCTTTAATGGGGGCGGCGTGGCGGGGAATGGCTGTGGCGACTAAGGGAATATGGCGATCGCTAATGGCTAATCCTTGAGTCGGATCATAGCCTCGCCATCCCGCACCGGGTAAATAAACTTCAGCCCAAGCGTGTAAATCCCGTTTTTCTCGGTTTAAATTCCCTTCTTGATACCCACTAACAAAACGAGTCGCTAAATTCATCATCCGACACGCTTCCATAAACACAACGGTTAAATCTCGACAGGAACCAAACTGTTGTGTCCAAGTGATCCCAGGTGGTAAGGGACGACCTTTGGGGCGAATAATATGTTGACAAGCCTCATGAATTTTTTGATTTAATTCACTTAAAAAAGTGAGGGTTTGTCCTTGGGTTTTATGCCAAATTTCTTGAGCAAGTTGGGTAATAATAGGATCAGGAAGTTGTTGTAAATAGGGTTGTAAATGACTCAATATAGGAGCCGGATAATCTACAATAGGCAACTCCAGTGCCCAAGGTTCTAATAAATAATGAAAGGGGTTAGTACAGTGGGTTTCCACTTGGGAGTTAACCTTAATTTTTAATTCTTGAGTGGGTTGAGAAAACCAAATCTTAATGACATTATTTCCATCTAATTCCAAGCAATGTGATATCCCTTGAGGTTGAGGAAAAATGTCTACAGAAAATTCTTGTACCGTTTGAAACGCATCAGAACGAGGGCGTAACTGAATCAGATGGGGATCTAAAGTAACAGGTTGACTGTAAGTGTAATGGGTAAGGTGAGTAATATTATAGATCATGAACTCGCTTGAGTTTGACTCAATATCAGGGGACTTGCAACCGGTTTAAGCGCAAAAAAGGCTTCAAAAATTCGTTCGCCGACGCGATTCATTCGATCTTGTAAATCATCTAAAAATTCATGAATTCCCTCTTGCATAATTTCTTCAATTGTGATATAATCAAGCTCAGAACGTAGCCTTCCTAACTCTCGTTCTGCGGGGTTTTGCCAAGTGCCAGGGCTAGTTCCTGTAATACATTGTAGCGATCGCTCTGCCTGTAATAAACAATATTCAATTGATCGCGGAAATTCTCGATCTAAAATCAGAAATTCCACAACCCTAGACGGTGTAATCCGGTGTTGTTTGCGTTTGCGATACATTTCATAAGCACTGGCAGATTTTAACAAAGAAATCCACTGAATTTCATCAATGGTTGTTCCGACATCATTAACTGAAGGTAATAAAATATAATACTTCACATCCAAAATTCGAGAGGTTTTATCCGCCCGTTCTAATAGTCTACCCATATTGCCAAAATGCCAGCCTTCATTATGAGACATGGTAGCATCCATAACCCCTGCAAATTGATGTCCGCGCATTTTAACTTGATAGAAGAAATCCGAGAGTTGATAGTAACTTTCTCCCATCGCCGCATCTCGAACCATCAGATAAAATTCGTTAACTTGTTCCCACATTTCTGAGGAGATAATTTCCCGAACAGAACGAGCATTTTCACGAGCCGCCCGTAAACAAGATAAAATAGAATTCGGGTAATTACTATCAAAAGTTAAAAATCGGATGACATTTTCTTCTGTCGCTTCTCCATAGCGTTCTTTAAACAGTTCTAAATCCCCCGTTGTCACAACAATCGGTTTCCACTGTTGTTGAACACCAGAGGGAGAATCTAATAACAAATTTTGATTCACATCAATAAAACGAGCAATATTTTCCGCCCGTTCTACATAACGATTTAACCAATAAATAGAATCTGCAACACGGCTTAACATATTTAAAATTCTTGACGGTTGACGGTTGACGGTTGACTGTGTACAGACGTGCCTGGGCGGAGCCATGCCGATAGGCTATTGGCGCGTCTCTACTGACTATTTTTATTCACACAAAACCCAAGTATCCTTACTCCCCCCTCCTTGAGAAGAATTAACCACTAATGACCCTTTTTTCATCGCCACACGGGTTAATCCCCCTGGATGAACGTAAATATTTTCACCATATAAAACATAGGGTCTTAAATCAACGTGACACCCTTCAAAAATATCTCCTAATAAAGTCGGAACTCGTGATAAAGATAACGTCGGTTGAGCGATATAATTTCGAGGATTTGCTTTAATTTTTTCTCCAAATTCTAGGCGTTCTGCTTCCGTTGATTGGGTTCCCACTAACATCCCATAACCTCCCGCTTCATTTGCGGCTTTAACAACTAATTGATCGAGGTTTTCTAAAACATATTCAAGTTGTTTGGGTTCCCAACATAAATATGTCGGAACATTCGATAAAATTTGTTCTTCTCCTAAATAATATTGAATCATTTGGGGAACATAAGCATAAATCACTTTATCATCAGCAATCCCCGTTCCTAACGCATTCGCCAGCGCAACTCGACCATTTCGATACACTTCCGTTAACCCTGGAACCCCTAACATGGATTCAGGATTAAAAGCTAACGGATCAATAAACGTATCGTCAATTCTACGATAAATCACATCCACCCGTTGTAATCCTTTTGTGGTTCGCATTTGCACATAACCATCACTCACCACTAAATCCCGTCCTTCCACTAATTCTACCCCCATTTGTTGGGCGAGAAAAGAGTGTTCAAAGTAGGCAGAATTATACATCCCCGGCGTTAAGACAACAACGGTGGGATTGCTAATATGAGTCCCCACTAAATTCAACAAAGCATCTAATAAATGACTGGGATATTCATCAACGGGTTGAATTCCTAATTTAGCAAAAACTTGTGGGAATGTGGTTTTCATCACCCGACGATTTTCTAAGACATAAGAAACCCCAGAAGGACAGCGTAAATTATCTTCGAGAACGTACCATTTTCCCTCTTTATCCCTAACTAAATCCGTTCCGGTAATATGACACCAAATTCCTTTAGGTACTTTCAAACCCATACAAGGTTTCAGGAATCCCTTAGAAGAATAGATTAACTCTTCAGGGATAAACCCGTCTTTGATAATTTTCTGTTCTCCATAAATATCATCTATAAATAAGTTCAGCGCATGAATTCGTTGCTTTAATCCCTGTTCTAACCAAGCCCATTCTGAAGCGGAAACAATACGGGGAATTAAGTCAAAGGGTAAAATACGTTCTGTCCCTTGACTATCACTATAGACATTAAATGTCGCCCCTAATTTCATCATCGCAGTTTTAGCCGCTTCCTGTCGGATTTCTAAATCTCCAGGGGATAGAGAATTAATCCGATCAATTAACGCTGCTGCGTAGGGACGAGGTTGTCCTTTAGCTACAAAAAGTTCATCGTAGAATTCACCTGGATCGTAGGATTGAAATCGCACTGGCTTTTATCCTAATTGATTACAATATAATTGAGATATAAAAGTTTGAGAGACTACTTAACTGTAGCTTCTGATACAAATCTCCAAACCCTTGAACTTGATCTGAAACAGGGATCGAGGAATTAGGCTGGAATTGGCATCAAACCCCAAGTTTCCTTTTAACTCTTCCTGAAGACATCTTGTATTCTTTGGGGAACATTCTATAAAATAGACCTGTTCTTATTATTAAACAATTATCTCATTTTAATCTAAAAAGATAGTTAAGATTTTTGCAAAGTTTTGTAATTTTATGCCACAGGGATCAATGTTCAACAGTCACAGCCGAAAAATCTCGTTAAGTTATGAAGGAACTTATACTTGTCCAATTTGTCGTTGTGGTCAGATTTCTAATCTCACCTTGATGGAAGCTTTAGGGTGTGATGTCTGCCATCATATCTTTACGATTAACCTAGAAACACAAAGTTTAAAACTCGCAGATCGAGAACCAGCTTTAACCTGGCGTTGGACAGGAAAAACCTGGAAAGGTGAACATTTAGGCAATCTCGAACTCAGTTGGATTTATTGGATTATTGCTCTTAGTTTTGTTTTATTTCCTCCAAGTTTAATTGGTTTATCTGCTTTAATTTTTCCTCCCGTTTCGGGTAATGCTTGGAGTTGGTTTCCGCTAATCTGGACAATTTTAGCTTTTCTCGTTCATCTGTTTATTCTACTTTGGTTAATGGCAGAAGCTTATCAATTTCCGGTTTTATTATTCTTGAAAACTCAAGGGAGACGGATATTCAATATTCGTAATTCGTAATTCAGTTACCTAGAGGTGAAGAATGGAATACCGATTATTGATAAAACTATAAAAAATTGAGGAAATTTGGAATCACAAGAGCATTCGCAATATCCATAAAAAAAGCTCCGACTAAGGGAACAATAATAAAGGCTTGAGGTGAAGCTCCAAAATGTTCAGTTACGGCGGTCATATTAGCCATTGCGGTTGGAGTCGCCCCTAATGCGAGTCCCGAATATCCTGCCGAAATCACCGCCGCATCATAGCTTTTACCCATAACAGGAAACACTAAAAAGACCGTGTAAACCGTAATTATGAATAACTGTACGAACAATAATAAAGCGATTGGCCCAGCTAAGTCTACCAATGTCCACAACTGTAAACTCATTAAAGACATCGCTAAAAATAACCCCACACTCACATCAGAAATTAAAGCCAGAGAAGGAGTATCAGACGGCCAAGTAAAGCCTTTAAAGACCAAAGGCACAGTATTAGTTAAAATAATTCCAGCTAATAAACAACCCACAAACAAAGGTAATTTTAAACCGATAGCGGTAGCGATCGCATTGATTTCTAGTCCCAAACCAATAGCAAGATTAATGACTAATATAGAATTGAGCATAGTATTGTAATCAATTATAACATTCTTCTGATCGTTCTTAATACCGATGCTCAGATCTTGATTTGGGTTATTGGTTTGGAGTTGGTTTTTGTTAATTAAAAATTTGGCGATGGGCCCACCAACAATTCCTCCAAAGACTAAACCAAAGGTCGCACTGGCAATGCCTATTTCCGTAGCATTAGCAATTCCATAACTATCCTTAAATAGAGGCGACCAGGCGATCACCGTCCCATGTCCTCCACTCAGAGAAATCGACCCCGCCAGCAAACCAATGGGCAATTTTAACCCCGTTAAGGCTGCGATCGCAACCCCCGTGATATTTTGTACAATTAGATAACTGATCGCCATGACTAACAAAATTAATAGCGATTTCCCCCCTTTTACCAGGGTTTTGAGTTTGGCCGAAAGCCCAATAGTTGTAAAAAAAACAATCAATAAACCATCACGGACATTGAGATCGAATTCTATTTGATGCTGGAAAACCGCAAAACAAAGACCAAAAAATAAGGAGGCGAGGACACCTCCCGAAACCGCATCGGGGATATTAAAATCTCGAAGGAATTTAATCTTTTCGGTTAAATATTTCCCCAGATACAGAACTAAAATCGCCACAATCACCGTTTCGCGTACATTGAGTTGCAGGATATTCATGGTGTAAAATCTTAATCCCTGAGCATTGCACTTAAGTTTTTGATTATACGTTAAGTTCGGTGTCGTAGTCAGCCCTTCAGGGCTTCCGCTATAAGTAAGTTATAATAGGGGGATATATAAATTTTTGTCTAGTCTAGTTGGTTAGTCTAAAAAACGATGGGAATAAATCACAACAGCTATTATGAATATTGATACGGAAATCCTACAAATGGTTGGGATAATGCCAGAATCTCTAAAACAAGAGCTTCTACATTATGCTAACTATCTTATGGAAAACTACTCCCAAAAGACTCCCTCAGAGCAGCCCCCTGTTAAAAAACGTCGCTCAGGAATATTACAAGGGACTTTTGTTTTACCTCTATCTGATGATTTTGATGAACCTTTAGAAGATTTTAAGGAATATATGGAATGAATTCTTTTCTGTTAGATACTCATACTTTTATTTGGTTATCGGAAAATGATCCTAATTTACCTGATAGCCTAAGAGAGATGATTGATATAGCGGATCATGTTTATCTGAGTATTGCCAGTCTTTGGGAAATTGCGATTAAGTTAAATTTGGGTAAATTGTCATTACAACAAAGTTATAAAACCATTGAAGATAAGCTTGAAAATTCAGATATTCTTTTGCTCCCTATTATGTTTATTGATACGTTACAAATTTGTAATCTACCCTTACATCATCGAGATCCTTTTGATCGAATGTTAATCGCTCAAGCCATCAATAGATCCCTAATTTTAATTAGCAGAGATATCAAGTTTGATGCTTATCCTATTCAGAGATTATGGGATTAAAAACAATAAAAATAATCTTGGGTTTCGTTACCTTAACATCTGTCTACTATTCTTAGGAAGTCCAATCTACAAACAATTGTGAGACAACATATCAAGATAGTATCCGAAGCGATCAAAAGACCCAACGATTTCTGGGACTGGGTAACTGCCAACTGTTCCCAAGAACGCAGTATCGTAGTAAGCCCTTCATGGCTTCTTCTCTTAGGATAATCCCAAATCGGGCAAATGATTAACAATTTTAACAGTTTCCAAACTAACCGTTATCACTTGACCAATTAACCTAATAATATATTGTTCATCGTCTAAACGGTTCGGATCATTAACAATTCCACTGCGTTTATAAATTTTAACTTGATATTGATCAATAATCCAATCTAACGCCGAACGATTTCCTAACCGATATTCAAACACTTCAGGAGGAATACCGCTTAATGTCAGAAACTCATTATAAATAATTTGGGTTTTATCTTTACTGAGTTTCATTTTTTCAACTCGCCAATTTAACGGAACTTGATCATTTTCAATGAATTTAAGGCTATATTCGGGTTGTTGTTCATAGTTGAGATGGAGGTCTGCTAATTGTTGTCCAGCATCAACAAAACCGCGAAAATCTGGCGCGTAGGGAATGCGAGGAAGTTCTCGTTTGAGGTTGGCAGCGTAGCGTTCTCGATAGGTGGGATGATGCAATAATCCATAAGTATAATAGAAGATATCCCATTTTGTAATCGTCTGAACTTGGTAATAATTTCTAAATTGTTCAAGTGACCAGTCGGTGATATTTTCTTTTCGGTTTGTTCCGTCTTCGTCGTAGGTGTAGAAGGGGAAACATTGAGCTTTTTCAAAAGCCAAGTCTAAAGCAATAATAAATTTACTAATAAAACAACCAAATTCTTTTCTATTTCCAACTCCAGCAATAGAAATAATTAGATTTTCTGTTTCAGGCGTTGGAAGTAGATAAGGAAATTGATAACGACGCTCGTTTAAGGTTTTATCAAAATATAGATAATTTTTAGTAAATGGTCGGTAAAGTGATTGATTAATATAATCAGGTTTATACTCTATTTTAAATCCTCTCTTTAAGTAAATTTTTAATCCTTCAGACCAACTAATTTTAGTTTCATCCTTAGTTACAAAATCGTCTATTTTTAGAGAATGCTCAATACTCTGTGTCCAACTGAACATTTGTTCATTATAAGTTAATATAGTGCGTTTAACATTCTCTCCAAGATTAATCGCATCAAAATTATATACCCAGCAATCTCGACAAGTAGCTACTCCTCTACTATAAAGTTTAAAGATAGCATGAATTTCTTGCGTTTTTGATAATTTACTTTCTTTATTACCAATTGATATAAAATCATCAAAATCATAGTTCAAGCTTTCAGTTAACCAGGTATATTTTTTATCAGGCTCCATAAGATTCCATTGTACACCATCCCATTTCTGACATTGGTTTAAATAGTTATACTTTTCTTCTTTGCGCCAAAACTCATCAACTCTTGCATAATAAATTTGGGTAGATTGTGATCGCTTTTCTTTTTTTCTAATTAATAAATTAATACTCACTCCAACTTGAATTCCAAAAACATTATGCGTTGTGCCTGATAATTTACTGTTTTTTCTGACATTTCCTCCTAAATCTAAAATATAAATTACATCAAAATCTTTTTCTAAATTACATCGCATCCCATCAAAAGCAATTTCATTAATAAAACTATTATTTGTAACTAAAGCAATAATTCCCTCATCTCCAATTCTATCAGATGCCCAACGAAATGCTTTAACATAAGGATCAGAAAGCGCATTTTTATTCGTTGCTTTTGAATCTTTAGAATAAGTTGCAGCAACTCGATCATCAATTCCGGTTTTATCTTTATTCGTATATCTTCGATTTTTATTATTATCATTTTCATTTACTTGAGACGCATTATAAGGAGGATTTCCAATAATCACAAAAATCGGTGAACTTCTCTGACGTTGAACCCTAGCGGTATTTTCAGGCGTAAATAAAGATAACTGTTGCACCTGTTGATCAGAAAAGGTATCGACTAAACAAATACCCTCAAAAGCTTTATAACCTCCCGTTGCTTCAAAATATTGATGCTCAATATTCATCGAAGCAATATAATAAGGTAATAACATCACTTCATTGCAATGTAATTCCTGTTCATATTTATAGGGAAGGGCAGTTTTTCTAATTTCCTGCATCACCCGTAAAATAAAATTACCCGTCCCCACAAAGGGATCAAGAATATGCACACCCTTGTCATTTAACGACTTGCCAAACTCTTTTTGTAAGATATCCTCAACACTTTTAACCATAAAATTAACAATAGGTTGCGGTGTGTAAACAATTCCGTGCGTATCCGCAACTTTCACCGCAAACCCTTGAAAGAACTTCTCATAAACCGTATTCAAAAAATGCTGTTTATCGCTATAATCATCAATGGTTTGGGCCGCATCTTCCAAAGCGCGATAAAAATAATCAACTTCCCCTAAAAAATGATCTCGACTAAAAGATTTAGACGTTAATGCTTGAATTACCTTTTCAATTTCCACCGCAATAATATTGCGACGGGTGAAATCAGGATTATTAAAAATTTGTCTAAAAATTCGTTCTGTTAGCAAATGTTGGATTAACATTTCCTCCACCGCCGCCTCAGCAAGATTGGGGTTAATAGCTTGACGGCAAATGTCCGTAAATTCACTAAACGCTTGAATAAATTTCGGGTTCGTTTTCCGTTGAGTTTCAATTAAATTAATCAATTTACCCGATAAATCTTTAACTCGTCCCCCAAATTCTGATGCGGCTGTTTCCCATTGGGCAATTTCAGGAGTGCGATATTCAAAAAATAACTTTAACGTCTCAACTAAAATCTGCGGTTTCGTAATATCTTCATCACAGATTTGTTTCCCTCCTTGCCATAAAATAGCACGTTCAGGAGATTGAAAAATAATATTTTCTTTCGGATAACCAACGGCAAATTTTTGTTTAACTTCTCGGTCTAATTTATCTTGACTATCCTTGGCTTCCCAAACCCCATATCTAATACTTCCATCTCGAACTAAAGCACCATCAACCCGAATACTTTTACCATTGAGTAATTTAATTTGTTTTTCAGGAATTAAGGTTAAATCAAATTGTTGACAACAAGCTTTTAAGAGGTCTGCAAAGGCATCTTTCACCGCTAATTCATGGGAAACCCCCAATTTTGCAAACTGTTGTAAAGCGTCATAATAAGCTCTAACAGGTTTATGGGTGGGTTTCAAGTTTAGCGTCACCATAGGAAATAAGCCCTCAGACTATCTTTGCTAATTCTCTCATATTAAACTCAATATATATGCTGAATTTTTTGTAGTGCCAGCGTCCTCGCTTGCTACAGGACACGGTTTAAATGTGTAACAGCTTAGGAATTAAGCCCTGAAGGGCTTACTACGATAAAAACCTGGCTTCTTAATTTAAGAAACCAGGCTTTCAATTAATCAACTTAGACGATTTAACGCTAAACTTGAGAGTTTAATTAAACAGCAACAGCCGCTTTAGTAGAAGCACTCAATTCACCTTTGGCGTATTTAGCTGCAAATTCATCTAAAGTTTGAACTTTGATTTTATCTGCATTACCCGCAGAACCGAATTGGTTATAACGATCCGCACAAACTTTCTTCATGTATTTGATAGAAGGTTTGAGGAAGTGACGAGGATCAAAGTTAGAAGGATCTTTGAATGCAGCTTCACGGAAGGCGGCGGTAATGGCTAAACGGTTGTCGGTATCAATATTAACTTTACGGACACCGCTCTTAATTCCTTTTTGGATTTCTTCTACAGGAACCCCATAGGTTTCAGGGATTTTACCACCGTATTCATTGATCATCGCTAAGAGATCTTCAGGAACAGAAGAAGACCCGTGCATCACTAAGTGAGTATTGGGTAAGCGACGGTGAATTTCTTCAATGCGGCTAATAGCCAGAATTTCACCCGTGGGTTTACGAGTAAACTTGTAAGCACCGTGACTGGTTCCGATAGCGATCGCTAAAGCATCAACTTGGGTGGCTTCCACGAACTCAACAGCTTGGTCAGGGTCAGTTAACAGTTGTTCCATCGTTAACTTACCTTCTGCACCGTGACCATCTTCTTTGTCACCTTGCATGGTTTCCAGGGAACCTAAACAACCCAGTTCACCTTCAACGCTAACACCAATGGAGTGAGCCACTTTCACCACTTCCGAGGTGACAGCCACGTTATATTCAAAGCTGGCAGGGGTTTTGCCATCAGCTTCGAGAGAACCATCCATCATGACGCTAGTGAAGCCATGACGCATCGCAGAATAGCAGGTGGCGGGAGAGTTGCCGTGATCTTGGTGCATGGCAATGGGGATGTGGGGATAGGTTTCCACTGCTGCTAAAATCAGGTGACGCAGGAAGCTTTCACCTGCATATTGACGAGCACCGCGAGAAGCTTGCAGAATCACAGGGCTATTGGTTTCTTCAGCTGCCTGCATAATTGCTTGGATCTGCTCCATGTTATTCACATTGTATGCAGGAAGTCCATAATCGTTTTCAGCCGCATGATCCAGCAAAAGCCGCATGGGTACGAGCGCCATAAAATCTCCTCCTAAGTCGTTGTCTAAATTTATTCCGAGACCGTCTTAATTAAAATAATCTTAAGACAATTTGGTCATTTCCGGTGGATCGGATCAGAAATTTATCAAATTTTATGAACAAAATTGTAGTAAGTCCTTCAGGGCTTCAATCCCTTGCCGTTACAGGTCAGTTAAGCCCAGAAAAGCTCACAACTATTGATCTTGTTGGCTTGTATCGGTTTTTAACTTTCTAATATCACATAAAATTAATTTTGTCAAGTATCGCTATTGGCTTTTGGGAATTCTGCGATCGCTCGTCATCACATATTAATTAAGCTCTAAAAGACTAACTCCGATTTCTACTGTATTGCCGTGTTAGTTTAGTTACTTAGAAGTCAGAAGAGGAGCAGTCAATGGCTTATTGGCTATTTCAAAGTAACCCTAATTAATGATGCTGCTCTCGATCATGAAAAACATTACTGGCGAGGCGGTAAGACAATTCCAGATAATGCTCGTTTAGTACATCGTCAATGTAATTTACAACGAGAACCTTAAAAAATGATATACTGCGAAGGTTGAACATCAGTTATTATCTATGAGTTATCACGATCTCATCACCCTTGAGCCAGATAAGCGGGGTGGTAAGCCTTGTATTCGTCGGATGCGGATTACGGTTTATGATGTTCTAGGATGGTTAGCTGCTGGAATGTCGGTGGCTGAGATTATTGATGATTTCCCAGAACTAACAGAAACTGATATTAGAGCCTGTTTAGAATTTGCCGCTGATCGGGATCATCGTTTAGTTGCTTTGGTCAGTAATACTTGAAACTACTCTTTGATCAAAACCTAAGCCGAAAATTAGTGACTCGCTTGGCTGATATTTTCCCTGATGCTAGTCATGTACAGTTTTTTGAACTCGCAGAGAAGACAGATACAGAAATTTGGGATTTTGCTAAATTGAATGAGTTCTGCATTGTAACTCAGGATGCAGATTTTGCGGAAAGAAGCCGACTGTATGGTTCTCCCCCGAAAGTGGTTTGGTTAAGATGTGGAAATACACCAACCCGTCAAGTCGAAAGTCTGCTCCGTTCTGGACAAGAAGCAATACAAGAGCTTTTAGAAAATCCTAATCTTCACTGCTTAGAACTGCATTGATTAATGATATGGGTCGCCCGGGATTCGAACCCGGAACTAATCGGTTAAAAGCCGAGTACTCTACCGTTGAGTTAGCGACCCGCGTGTTTTTTCTTTTCTCACGCACAGTTTCTAATAGTAGCACAACATTTTTGGGTTGACAAGGGGGGATTCAAAAAAAAGTTGCGCTGAGGTGAACGAGCATCTCACAACTAGCTCCCGGCTTGAGATAGGTCAATAATTTTCCCGTATTCAGGGCATTACGGGGGGCTGTCCAAGGTTCCAAACAATAGTAATCCTTGCCCTTGAGTGTCCAATACACCACACTGGAATAAGCCGAACTATAGCTAAGGATAATTTTCGACTTCTGAGCATGATCAATCGTCGTTGTCGCTAACCCCGTTAAGGGACTAAACAACACATCAATTTCCTCCGCTTCCGCATCAAACCGCCCTGTAAACACCTGAGTTTTTTCAGTTTGTTGATCTCGATACTGCATCGCCGGAATTTCAAAAGCTAATTTCTCCTTATCCAACGCTAAAAAATAAGGATGTAACCCCGTGGAAAAGGGCATAGTTTGCGGAGGTAAACTATCTATTGTTCCGCAAAGGTTGGTATAGCGTTGGAAAATCTGTAAAGAATTCCCTTTGAGGGTGTAGGTAAACTCCACTTCAAAATCAAAAGGATAAACCGACCGAGTTTGAGCATTACTTTTTAATACCAACGTGATTGACGCACCGCCATCCGTTGCTTGTTGTACCACCGTCCACGGCAAATTCCGAGCAAAGCCATGTTGTTTGAGGGTATACCGTTGACCTTGATAGGTGTAGGTATCATCGGGTAAATTGCCACAAATGGGGAATAAAATCGGAATTCCCCCCCGTACCGTTAAATCAGGATTAGCAAATCGTTCCGTATCTAAATACAGTAAATCCTGACCCCCGACTTGCCAACGGGTAATAATTCCTCCTCGTTCTGGGACAACTTCTAGGCTAGACTGGGTAGCCTGATCCGAGAGGACGTAGGTTTTATATTGTTGATGGGACTTCAGTGCGATCGCAAACACAGTGATAGTTAAAAATTAATAAGTGATACATAAACTTAACCGATGGCAGCCCAAATATTACCCGATGGCTCGATAGGGCTCAGACTGCAAAGGCAGTTTAATCTCAGCATGAGATTCCTTGGCTTTCGGTAATACCGCAACGGGAGACTGGGTTGATTCCAGCAAAGTCGGTTCAGAATTCCGATGAGGAATCGTAATCTGAAACGAAATCGGAGAATTGGGACTCTTGTAACTTTGAGAGCTTGGAGCAGGAGCTTGGGGAAACGAAGGCAGAGAAATAAAAGGATCTTTAATAAAAGGTTCCTCAATATAAGGTTTGAGGTCATCTTGACTCTCCGTTTTCACCTCCAACTTAGGGGGTAAGGGGCTTTTCTCTTCTGAGACAGAAACTGACTCATCCGATAAAGGCTCCTGGAGTGTTTTGATCGCGGACGGTTGAGAGTCCTGATTCTGAACCGATTCAGGAGTGGGTACTGCCGTCACCGGAGAGGAATCGGGGGCTGGAGATTCCGTCACTAATGGTAAAGTCGGTTCCTCTGTTGGTGTTAAGGGAGCATTGACCGATTTAATATCACGCGGGGGCGCGTCCAAAACAACAACGGACTGCATCGGTTGATCAAAAATTTGCGAAAGTCGTTCCACCCGCTTGATAATATCCTCCCCTTTTTCTCCCGATATCACCTTAGCTTGATATTGAGTCACCTCTACGGGTAAAAATTCTACCTTCATTTTACGATGATCATTTAAAGCAACTCTTAAAACAGCCGTTTCATAGTCTGTCCGACTATTGCCCCCGAAAATAAAATTACCCAAGGAGTAAACAATCGGCCGACCTTTATAAATTTCTGCACCCTGCAAAACATGGGGATGATGACCAATAACGACATCCGCCCCTTGATCAATGGTGAATCGAGCTAAATCAATTTGCCAGTCCCCTGGATAATCATTCAGTTCTACCCCCCAATGGTAGTTAACCACGACCCAATCCACCTGATCTCGAATGGCTTTAATATCGGCTGCCACCCGATCATCATAACGTGGATTCGTTCCCGCCACACCCTCAGCTGCTGCATGAAAATCAGCATCATAATAGCCTAAATAGGCAATTCGTTGACCCTTGACTTCGATAATAGTAGGGCGACGAGCTTCTTTAAGATCTCGACCGGCTCCCACTGCCTGAATACCCGCCCGGTCTAACGTTTCCAGGGTTTCCACTAGCCCGGATTCCTCATAGTCCATGGTGTGATTATTGGCTAGATTAACAATATCAATGCCACCTTCTGTTAATACCTTAACCGCTTGCGGATCAGCTTTGAAATTAAACTGTTTATTTGGACGGCGAAGGGTAGAACGGGTGAGGGGATTTTCTAAATTCACCATCGCTAAATCTGCATCCCGATATTCGGGAAGTTGGGCAAAGGGTAAGGAATAATTTGTGCCAATAATAGTTTCAAAATGATCACTCAGGGTAACATCCCCCCCAAACACTAAAGTAACTGTTGGGTCTTGGGGATTTTGTACCTGTTGGTGTTGAACCACAGGAACCACTTCTAAAGCAGCTTGGACACTATCAGAACGTTTAGAAGGCGGTGCCACCATCACCACATTTTCTTGAGCCGGATTATTCAGGGGTAGCCTTTCGGCGGTAACTTCGTAGTAACTCACCCAACAGCCTAATACAAAGGAAGAAACGGCTGAACCCACCAGAAACATTAACCGTAGGGTTTTAAATTTAATGCCATCAAGGTTCAACCACCGAGTTTGTTCTCGATGAACTCGATTAGCTGGGGTAACCAGCCGCACCGATTGTTTCCAGAGAATTTCCCCATCCCCTTGATAGCGAGCCGCAATTTTCACTCCTTCTAAGTTGGGAGCGTTGAGTTTCCACAGCAAGTGACAGATAAACTTAACAATGCTGTCGGCTATCGGTTCTTGTTGAAATTCAACCAAGACGGGTAAACAGCCTTTGCGATCGGGGGGGGCTACTCTTGCCGAGATACCTTCCGGCTTAAGATAGGTATTAATTAAATAGCTGATTGCCCTTAAATCTCCAGAACGAGCTAATTCAAAAATAGAAGGTTGATTTAAATACTCTGCATAAACCATGAGAATGCTGTCCTCTCCTTTCTTTAAAAATTTAGATTGCTGTTTAGTTTAATCAATAACAATACTCTTGACCTTGTATCGTAGCGGACAGTTCGTTAAATACTCAATGATTGCAGTGCACGATTTCAACATAACGCTATAACTTTTCTCAGAAAAGTTTACCAGGTTTATTATAAGCTTTTCAGCGCTGGCGATCACCGAAGTTGAGTTCGGCATTTGCTGAAGCGTTATCTGAAGAAAAGTTGCTGAAATTCCCTCCTTGAGCCAACTCAACCTAGATTTAGGCTGTATACTGAAAATGTCCTCACTCTCAAGGCATAAGTACAAACTAAATTTTTTAGGCTAAATTTAACCTTGGGGTTAAAATAGAGGACAATTGTTTAGTCAAAATGGATGTTCTAGGAATCGAGTACAACTCAAGGGGCTTCGGCATCCTGCTCAACTGTCAATACTCGGTTAACTAGGGACATTCACACGAGCCAGCGAACTTCTCAGGAAAAGTAAAAAATGCTACATCGCAAGATTTATCAGCTTTGTTGTGACAGTCGGGAAGTCTCGATCTTCTTACGGGATCAACAACGTTGGATTGAGAAAGCTCGAATTACAGATATTGAAGGAGATCTAGTCACGCTGCGCTATGAGACCGATGAAGAGGATGAATTATGTTCTTGGGAAGAAATGATCCGCATCGAAAGTATCGGAGCCATTAGCCAAAAGTTAGCCTCCGTTCCCAAGTGTGATTTTGATCTTCCTATTTCGGATGACTGCCCGGAAGCAGAACAAATTCACAAACCTACCTCTGAGTCTAGCCCAGAATAAGAGAATTGTTCACGCTTTATTCAACGAGACGCTCAATCAATTCAAACATTGGGCAATATCCATCTGGAGTAACTTTAAAGCCGAAGAGAGCGGAAGTTTGATTCCAGCACCGTTGTCCTCGATAGTATTGGCAATTGCCACAACAATCGAGATCGACAGGAATGGGCCGATCACTCCCTTGGCTGAGAAACTCCCGTTGAGAAATGCCACGCAGCACTAATTCCTCACCTTGCCATCGCGCTTCTACTAACCCGGTATCCGCAAAGGCTGGCCACCGGGGGTCGGTGGTTAAAGTTGGGGGTAAGGTAATATGAATTTGAGTTTCAAATTCTGTAATTTCCCCTTCATATTGGGTTTCCGTTAAGGGGGGTTGTAAGAACGTTTCCCCGATGGGCAACTCTACCAGGGTTCCGGCATCTGGGGTATGGAGTTGATAGCGGTTTCGCAGTTCTTCTAAATTGGTCAGATCAGCCAAATAGGTGGGAGAACCATGCACAAAAATAATGTGTTGGGGTCGAAGGTTATGGATGAGTTGGGTTGTACCAGGGCCATCACAATGCTCTGAGATAAAATAGGTTTCAACCTGGGGTGCAGATTGTCCTGAGCGCGTCTCTACAAATTCAGGAATGGGGAGAATCTCTAAGGGTCTACCGGGTTTTTGAGGCAAAAATAACATCCAAGGCAGGGTGGAGTTTGCCCAATAGGAATTCCAATCGGCATACTCATCGGTGAGAATAATACAGGGAGACTGACTGAGTTGAGAGCGGTATTGTGGAGTCAGTCGTCGCACCCTCGGACGAATGCGCTCATCCCAAAATAAAGGCTGATGTTGAGCAAAATTCTGGACACTGGAGGGAAACTGGGACAGGAGTTGTAAATAAACATCGCATCCGGTCGCAACGGTTCCATCAACCCAAATATCGAGATCCCGACCTGTAAAATAATGGTGACTGCGAAGCAACATCAGCAGTTCTTGGCCTAAGCCTAAACTCGGTGTTGGTAAGAGCAGGCAATATTCAGCTTCTATCGCCCGATATAACCGTTCTGCAAGTTGGTTTTCCAGTTGACGGCGATGGGGATGACGTGCGGTGCCATAACTGCCTTCTAAGATTAAAACATCGGGCTTGAGCCCTCGCAACTCCCCTAAAGGTAAGCCTTCCACCAGGCGAGAATTTGAAAGAAAAAAATCTCCGGTGTAAATCAGTTTATAACTGCGTTCGGTTGTCACATAATTAATCAGCATTACCGAAGCTCCGGGTAAGTGACCTGCGGGAAATAAGGTAACACTGAGTCCCGGCTTGAGTTCCCGGGCAGAATGCCAAGGTAAAGGCTGACAGAGGGGATGATTAACATCCGGTTCCCAGTCAGGCCAGTTAAGGGGTAACAGTTGGGTTGTTACTTCACTTCCATAAATCGGAATTTGAGGAAATGCCTGATGGAAAGCGAGTAAACCTTGAGCATGATCTGCATGAGCATGGGAACAGAGAACGAAGTCAGCCGGAGGTTGATCTGAGGAAGCTAATAGGGGTGAAATGTCCTGAATCCCACAATCGAGTAAAATGCGATGAGATCCCATCCGCACCAGCAGACATAAACCTTCCTCTGCATGGCCAACGCTATAGGGCAAACATTCCAGGTCAATCACAGGAGTTCATCAACAGGATAATTAGTATAGATTTTAGAATTATGGGGGAGTTTTCCTAAAAAATGTTAAAAACTGTTGCATAAATGAGTTAAGAGGAGTGATATTCACGATGTCGATTGCACAATTCCAAGAATTTTTTGATCATTGCGTGGGTGAATGGACAACGGAACGCACTTACCATTACTTGAGTCATCAGGAGGTTGAGCGATCGCATACTGAATTTGTGATTCATCCTCTGGACAATGACGCTAAAGCCAAAGTCTTAGAAGATAATCAACGTTTATCAACAAACTTAGAATTAGAAACTCTCCCTGGATATCGACTGGCCTTCCAAACGGTTTCGGAAAAAGGGGATGAAGTTTCCCAAGCCTTGAATATTCTGTTTGTACCCCAAAAATTAGATTTCCCAATTATTGAGGGAGATTATTTACGGGATAAAGCTTATGAAGAAGCGAAACCGATGGTCGCGCACTTTCGCTATGATACCGAAACCCGTGAATTATTGATGAAAACAACCTACACACGGGTTGTGTCCGTTGATTCTATTACTTTAATTAATCCAGAGTTAAGAATTCGTCGGATTATTAATTATCAACGACCCCTGAATCATGAACCGTTAAATACGGTCTTATTAGTGGGGTTTGGAGTTGAGCAAAAACAATCATAAACAATCATCTTTTGAGAAGATTGTACAGCTTAAAAATCAAAGTTTTTTATTGAGAAAAAGCGGGTTAGGAAGCCTTGCTAGATGGGACAGAGGGAGTGATCCACCCCATCTAGGATCAAAGGCAGGGTAACAGGAGAGCAGAGGAGAATCTAACCTCTTGCTATTGTGATCATAAGGGTAATTCTGAGTGACTTGAGAAATGCAATAATTTCTTAAGTTTGTCCCCTTAACTTCCGTGATGACTTGTCACGGGAGCCACAATTCATTACAATTAAACATCAAAACCCGGCAAGAATAATTGACAGTCCTTGCTGTTCTATCACACATTGGCACTAAGGATAGGGGTGCAAGGTCAGGATGATCAACTGTCACACGGCATCTTTACTGATTTTAATGATTGTGGAAAACTGAATTCCAACTTTGTACAGGATCTCAATCAAGTTCTTATTTCTTGCGGGTGAACAGATCCTCTCATTCATAGGTGTTATCGAGTGAGTCGAATTCTTATTGCTGAAGATGAACCCCGCATAGCTGCCTTTCTGGAAAAGGGACTGCGAGCGAATGGGTTCACAACCTCCCTAGCGTGTGATGGACGAGAAGCGGTAGAAAAAGCCCTCGCCCATGAGTTTGATTTGTTGATCCTTGATTTAGGGCTTCCTGATCAAGATGGTTTTCAAGTTTTGGAACAATTGCGCGGACAAGGAGAGCAAATTCCCATTATTATCTTGACCGCTCGTGATGATGTTACTGATAAAGTAGCAGGGTTAGAAGGCGGTGCGGATGACTATGTGACCAAACCTTTCCGGTTTGCAGAACTTTTAGCCCGTGTTCGTGCCCGCTTACGACATCATCCTACATCCGGGAATAAAGAAGATAAAGCCTTAAAGGTGGGTCAAGTGACACTCGATTTATATGCCCGTCAAGTTTGTTTAGGAGAAACACCCATTACTCTTTCTGCCAAGGAATTTCAACTGTTAGAAACTTTCTTGCGCCATCCGGGGCAAGTTTTAAGTCGAGAACAACTCTTGGATCAAGTTTGGGGATATGACTATGATCCCGGATCGAATATTGTGGATGTTTATGTCGGTTATCTCCGCAAAAAGTTGGGGGGTGAGCGGATTGAAACGGTACGCGGAATGGGATATCGTCTGGTTTGTTAAAAAGGTTGGGAACTTTTGAGTTGTGTTAAGCGTCGAGGGACGCAACGCTGCGAGAACGTGCGATTGAGATAAATTCATTAACAAGAGTCAAGGGCCTTAAACCCCTTTCTAATTAAATCCTCAGAAATATTCGATTACCTGAAGTTGGGGCTTGAGACTGTAAACAAAGTCCAACTGATAAGTTTTGGCAAAAGCAAGAGAATTAGCGATCTCTTCTGTATGAATTGTCAGGTTGCATCTATAGATTAAGTTATTAACAATGATTTGGAAAACTGTTAATTATTGCCCCAACTTAGGGAAAGATTAAGTTAGGTGCTAAGGATTAATAACAGGAGTGTGAATAACAATCAAAATTGAGTAATGAGGCGGATTCTAATCTGTTAGTATTTCCCTGAAATATTGGATTAGATATCCTGTCTTATTAATAAATTTAAACCTCATTAAATTTTATTGAATTCGTTTTTAGAGGGAGATTAAGAGTTGATCTCGATAAAAATAATCTTTGATTAAATCCTGCAAAAGGTTTAGAATTAATTTGTACATTTTTCCCAAAAAGTCCACCTAAAATTTCAGAATAGGTGGGCTTTTTTACGTTTTATTTCAAAAAAGCAAAATCTTCAAATTTGGATATTAAGATATTTCTCATATAGATTTAATACCTATCTTAAATCTATTTTCTAGGATTAAGATAAGCAGCCAAAAAACCTCAGAACCGGATGATCTTTTAAATCTTGATCGCCCTTCTATTCTGGAGTTTCAAGATGAGTATGCTAAAACACCACTTTTCTGTCTTAGATCTGACAAGGTTGAGAAAACTATGGATGACCTACAAAAATTTGTCAAAGAATTTGATAAGCTCGGAGATAAAATCGGCAAGTTAGCCGATAAACCAGAGAAGTTTTTTAAAAAGCTAGATAAGATATTTGATAAGAATGCTTATCTGAAACTAAACTCTGATGTCAAACAAGCCGTTGAAGCCGGCTTAATTACACCAGAAGAACACTTTTTACTCTATGGGATTTATGAAAATCGGGAATGCAGTAATGTCTTCAGTGTCAGTCAATACTTACAACTGAATGTAGACATTAAGATTGCTGTTGAGCAAGAAGGGTTGAGTGCCATTGAACAATTTATCGATGTTGGCCAGAGCGAAAACCGTCCCTGGAATCCTCTATTTAATATTAATGAGTACCTGAATCTAAATCCTGATGTTGAGCAAGCTGTTCAAGATGGCTTAACCAATGCAACTGAACACTTCCTGGATGCTGGAATTGATGAAAACAGGAGCTTTAGTCTTGTTTTCAATCTCCCAGATTATTTAGCTCTCAATCCTGATATTGAGGCACAAGTTAAACAGGGTTTAATTAACCCCATTAAACACTTTTTTGATTTTGGTCAATTTGAAAAGCGAGAATGTAATAAATCACGTGAGTTCGATGGAGTGCGATCGCGACAAAACAGACGACTATTGGACAGGCGATCGCGATAAAACAGACGACTATTGGACAGGCGATCGCGATAAAACAGACGACTATTGGACAGGCGATCGCGATAAAACAGACGACTATTGGACAGGCGATCGCGATAAAGCAGACGGCTATTTGGCAGGCGATCGCGATAAAACAGACGGCTATTTGGCAGATGATCTAATCAGTAAGCGTGGGAAAATAGAGATGTAACCAGCAAATATTAGACAATTAGGGAGGCTTTTATGGATCACAGAGCATCACACTTAGACATGACAGAAGTTTTTTGTGACGTGGATGACTTTTGTCAAGTATTTGAACCCTTATTGGCACAAATGTTGTTACCAGAAGTGGTGGGTCAAAGCCGACCCAAAACCCGCTTGACTTTAAGTGAAATAATGACAATATTGATCGGATTTCATGGTTCACGTTACCGAACATTTAAAGACTTTTACCGATTACAAGTAATGGCATATTGGTCGAAAGCTATGCCTAACTTAGTCAGTTATAATCGTTTTGTTGAGTTAATGTCTTATGCTTTATTAGCACTATGTTGTTACTTTGAGTATTGTTGTAAAGGCGAGGTAACTGGAACAAGTTTTATCGATTCAACCGCCTTAAAAGTCTGTCATAAAAATCGAGCAAATAGCCATAAAGTCTTTGCTGGACTAGCGGAATGGGGGAAAAGTTCAATGGGCTTTTATTTTGGATTTAAGTTACATTTAATCATCAACGACTATGGGGAAATTTTAAATTTTCAAGTCACACCTGCCAATGTTGATGACCGAAAAGTAGTCCCAGAATTAACAGAAGGAATTGTGGGGAAAATTTTTGGAGACAAGGGATATATTTCGGAAAAATTATTTAGGCAATTACATGAAAAAGGTTTACAACTGATAACTAGGCTGAAGAAAAACATGAAAAATAAATTAATGTTGTGGTCAGATAAAATGAAATTAAGAAAAAGAGGTATAATAGAATCAGTGAACGATCAACTGAAAAACTTATGCCAAATTGAACATACAAGACATCGAAGTGTAGCTAATTTTATGGTGAATTTAGTAGCCGGAATGATAGCTTATACTTATCAACCAGAAAAGCCATCATTGTATGACATTGAACAACCCGTTTATCATTTTGAATAAATTTAAATTTCCCGCGCCTTAAATAAACATTAAAACTGACAAGCAAATTTCGATCAAGCCTTAGCACTTACAGCTTGGGGCTTCGCTGTGAGCGTCAGCCGGACGGTGTAGCGATCGAACTCCGTCGAACTCACGTTAATAAATCGTTTTTCAATGTCAAGGATTATCTAGCAGCAAATCCAGATGTTCAGAAAGCTGTTGAAGAAGGTCGGATTAGTGCGATCGCTCATTTTCTGGAATTTGGTCTAGCTGAAAACCGTCCCTTTAATCCCAACATTTCTGTCACCCAAATTCTGCAAAAATTCAATATTAGTAGCCTCGCAGCCATTAGTATTGAGCAAATCAAGCAATTTATTGAAGCCTCGTTATCAGCACCCACTCCTACACCTACCCCAACACCAACACCTGTTCCCACTCCTACTCCAACACCAACACCCGCACCGGGAACTACAACCTCTGATACTCCTAAAATTGTTTTCAATGAAAGCGAGGGGTCTACAGACGACAACACCTCAACGGAGACACCCACAACTTCCACTCAGCAGCGACCTCCCATCGATCTCAATATTCCTGAGCGACCTACACTATCACCAACTCCCACACCAGAACCGACGGTTACACCAACACCGCAACCCACTCCAGTTCCCACTCCAGTTCCCACACCGGAACCGACGGTTGCACCGACACCGCAACCCACTCCAGTTCCCAGTCAAGAGTTTTTCAATCTTGACTATATCAAAACCACCTACGCAGATGCACTGAAAGCGGGTTTAAATGTTGAGGATCTCAGCACCGTTTCAGCACAGGACATTATCGACTTTCTGAATAAAAAAGGATTAGAACTGGGAATTAATCCGTCTTTGTATGTAGATATCAAGATCTACACCCAAACTTACAGTCAACAACTGATCAGTTTCTACAAAGTTACCTCGGTTTCTGAACTAACCTTTACCCAAATTCTTAACTATATTAGTGGGGAAGGTTTAAACCAAGGAAATAGCCCGTCTCTGTTTATTGATCTTGATTTTGTCAAGAAAAACCACGCCAAAAAACTAGAGAAATTCTTTAAAAAAGCCCTTGACAAAATCACCAAGAAGGACATTTTACAATACATCGACCAAGAAGGAATTAAGAACGGAGATAAACTTTGTGGTTGCTTAGACTTTGACTATATCCGGTTAACCTATAGTGCTGAATTGACTGCTAAATTTGGCATTAGTATCGAACTGATCAAGAATCAGCAAATCTTTGAGTTTATCAACAGTGAAGAAGGATCTAATGTAATTACAAATCCTGCACCCACCGTTGATATTAACTTTATCAAAGTGGTTTATGCACAACAGATTGCTGCTTACTTCAGTATTACCATTGACCAAGTTGTTACTCTGTCCAATATTCAGATTCTCCAGTTTATTAATAATGTTCCCCCGGAACAAACCATTGATACCTCCTGGACAGTCTCTTTAAATTATCTCGAAGCCGTTTATGGTACAGAGTTAGTCGCTCAGTTAGGCGAAAATCCATCCATTGAGCAAATTCTTCAGTTGATTGAAGAACAAGGCATTAAAAATGGACATACGGTTTCTCCGTTCATCAGTTTAGACTATGTGAAACAGTTGCATCTCGATAAAATTATCGAAAAATACAACATCACAGATGTAACCAAGATTGAAGATGAAGATGTTCTTGAAAGCGTCAATGTAGATCACTCGATTGATGTTGAATACTGTCGCGTTAAATATGTAACTCAACTAGCAGCTTACTTCAAAGTTTCTCAGGAAGAAGTTGTTAACTTGACCGATGAACAAATCAAGGTTTATATCCTCGGAATTGGGTTAGAACTGGGATTAAATGGAAATGCAATTGACTTTAAGAAAGTTGAGAAATTACTGGAAAAAGAACTCAAAGATTTCTTTAAGATCAAAGATGTTAAAGAGTTAACCGATGGACAAATTAATGCGTTTCTATCGGGTGAAGGTAAAAAAATCGGACTGATCAAACAAATTAGTGAAGCCGTTGATATCGAATACTATAAAGGAATTTATGGTGAAGCTCTAACGGCTCAATTTGGAGAAGATGTCACCGCAGAAGAGGTTGTTGAATTCGTGTTTGGTGATGCCGCTCCCGTAATTGACGTGGAATTCTGCTTAAATCAATATGCAGATAAACTCACACAATATGCGGAAGGTTTAGGCAAAACTCTACAAGATTTAACGCCAGAGGATGTGAAACAATACTTCCTCAGTAATGAAGGGTTTGATGTTAATAAAAACCTCACTGCTTTTGATTTAAAAGCGTTCATTACCCAATATTCATCACAGTTGATTGCATTTTATAATGTCACTTCTGTTGAAGAACTGAATCAGACCCAAGTTTATGAGTTCATCACCCACGAAGCTTACAAATTTAATCTCGATCTTTCTGGATTTATCTCAGAAGCAGGTCTGGCATTCTACAAGGAACAATATGCTGAAAAAATCGCGGTAAAATATGGCGTTGAAGTCAGCGTTGTGCAAGAACTAAATGCCAATGTACTACTTGATGTTGTCTTTGGTGGATGGTCTAATGATCTTGATACTGACTACTTCCGGTTTAAATTTGAAGGAGATGTTCAGGCTGTATTTGGTGTAGCAACTATTGCTGAAGTTACGGATTTACAAATTCTCGAATACCTGGATGAACAGGAAACCGTTGATCCAAAAACAATCAACTGGTTTAATACCGATGAATATGTCAAAAAATACGGTAAAGACCTGGAAAAAGCACTGAAAGATTGCTACCACGTTAAAGACATTAGTGAACTGTCCAGTCAGCAAATTATTCAGTTTGCCTTTAGCGTTGATGCCAAAGCATTCAGTGTAGAAGGATTAATTGATTTACAATACGTTACTGATACCTTCAGCAGCGCAATTGTTGGAAACGATCAAGTTACTGAAAAATGGATCAGTCAATATATTAGCGTTGATGCTGGATATGTTGAGTCTCAACTCAGTGATTTGATTGCAGCCGAAACCGTTACCTTAGAACAAATTAATACAGTTCTAGGAACTACTGTTGCAAGCGTTGATTTGTTGAGTAAAAAACAACTGATCGATTTAATTAACAACAGTGAATTCAAGACCGCTTTAGGTGAAGGTGTTGAAATTAAACTGTCTCAAGATACCCCGAATTTAGATTATATCAAAGAAACCTTTGCTCCCGCCTTAGCAGAAGTTTTAGGGGTGAATGTTGCTTCAATTACGGGTGATAAAACCAACGTTGTTACTAACGATGAAGTTCTAACTTATTTGGTGGAAAATAAAGCCGCAGATATTGCTGCATTCGCCAAAGTTACTGAAGCTGAAGTTACAACAGATTTAGCAAAACAATGGCTACTTGAAGCCAATGTTGTTCCCTTAAATCAAGATAGTACTACTGATAATGGAGGTACACCTGCTGAAGGTACACCGACTGATATCGACTTAGTTTATGGCCGTTATCAACTAGAACAGTTAGTTACGGACAAAACGATTACCCTCGATACTGTTAATCAATTCTTACCTGTACCCATTGAGTCTGTAGACGCAATTACTGATCAAGATCTGACGAATTTATTACTCAATAACGACTTCCAAACCGCATTAGGTGAGAACAGTATTGAGTTGGTTCAACCTGCGACTTTAGATCTTAATTTCCTGCGTGCTGAATATCAGGATGAACTGTCAGCCAAATACAATTTACCTGTCGATACTGAATTTACTGAACAACAAATTAAGGATTATTTCAGTACCACAGATGCTGATAAAATTGCCGCCGCAGGTGTGAGCGTTGAAGAATATATTCAACAACTTACGGTGACAGAAGTTCCTGCAACTAATCCAACAACCGAACCAACAACAGACTTTGATCCAAAATATGTGAAATTCCAACTCCAAGATTTATTGGATCAGGATGTAATCACTCTCCAAGATGTTAATAATGTTCTGACTACTGATGTTCAGTCGTTAGATACGTTAACAGATGAACAAGTTAAAGAATTAGTTCTCAACGAAGCCTTTAACAAAGAACTGGGTCAAGATAAAGCTCTGAAACTGACACAAACAGAAACGCCAGATTATCAATATGTGCGTAGCGTTTATGCTCAGGACTTAGCTGATGCTTATAAAGTTTCAGTCAATGACGTTTTAGCTGGAGATGTTGTCCCACTCACGGACGAACAAATCCTCCAAGCCTTTACAGAAAGTCTGTCAACGGTTGATGTGGGATACGTCAGTTATCAAGTGGAACAATTGATTACTGATGGAACATTAAATTTAGATCAAGTCAAACAATTCTTAGGGACTGAAGACGCAACGTTTACAACTGTTGAAGATTTAACTAATTCTCAACTGATTCAGTTAGTCTATAGTCCCGAATTCAAGGATTTGTTAAAAGCAGGAAATCAAACATTGGAACTGTCTCCAGTTGATTATCAACACTATATTGAGGACAATACCGATGCGTTGAAAGCAGCCTATCCAGAGGTTACTAATATCGATGACTTAACTCTGGAACAAGTCAAACAGTTTATGTATGGCGAAGGTGTTAAACAGGGAATTGAGATTGACAAATATCTCGCTCTTGATTATCTCGAAAACACCTACAGCAGTGCCATTAATAGTGTTGAAATTGATGATCAGGTGGTGTTGAATTGGCTGAAAGATGACTACAATGAACTGGATGTCAACTATCTGCGTTATCAAGTTGAACAGTTAAGCGTTGAACAACAAACGCAGTTATTAACTGAACTGCAAATTGAGAAAGATGTTAATTCTCTGACAGATAAAGACATCATTTCTATTACCTTTAGCGACGCTTACAAAGAACTGTCGTCGGATAAGAGCATCCAACTCACAGCCATTGATGTTGATGCTTATCGCCAAGAATACGCCGAACAACTTGTTAATTATTACTTCCCCGCTAACGATAATATTCCCGATAGCGGTACTCCCGGCGATGGTACAACCAGCGTTGACACCAAACCAGAAGATACTACTGATGTCGGTACAACCAGCGTTGAACCCAAACCAGAAGATACTACTGATGTCGGTACAACCAGCGTTGAACCCAAACCAGAAGATACTACTGATGGCGGAATTACTACAACAACCAATCAACCTGAAGAAGGTGATAGTGGAAATGTAAATCTGGATTTGGTTGATAAACTGAGCGACAAAGACATCATTAAGTTTGCTTTCAGTGAAGGAATCAAACAAGGAATTGATCCTCTGGAATTCGTTGATACAGAATATCTGAAAACAGCTTTCAAAGCAGAACTAGCGACTCATTACAACGTTGAAGTTTCTGCTGTTGATCAACTCGATGATTCCTTGGTAGCTGACTATGTTTACGGTGGGATTTTGGGTGCAGAAATTGACTACAAATTCTATAGCCAAACCTACAAAGCCGAGTTAGAAACCACCTTCAGCAAATCTGTTGAACAATTGACCGATACTGAAATCCTGCAACACGCTTTAGACGTAACAATTCCTCAAGGAAAACCGATTGCGCCTGTTGATGTTGATGGATTTGTTAAGGAATACAAGAAAGAACTGTCTGATATTTTTGGAGTCGAACCCAAAGATCTCAAAAAACTGGATAAAGGCTTCCTCAAAGACTTTATTCTCGAACAAGCCAAAGATTACGATTTAGATGGCAAAAAATACACCAATCTCGACTACTATCGCAATCAAGATGGAGAAGAATTGTTAGACAACTACCGTGAGGAAAATGTCTACACTCTTGATCCCAAGAAAGTCTTTGATTACACCGTTGAAAATCCTCAAGAGGTTCCCAGTACGGCTCCAACAATTGACTTAGTTTGGTATCAAGAACAATATGCTGATGATATTGCAGCTAATAAAGCTAAAATCGATACCAATAAAGACAGCAAAATTAGCAACGATGAGTTGTCTGTCTATGCAACCGGAGAAGGTTTAATTAAAGGAAATAAACCCTCTGAATTATTAGAAGACTTCGATCAATATGTTGCTGATCCTCAAGTGCAAAAAGACCTCTTAACCTACTACAATACCGAGTCGGTTGATGCACTGACAAATCCTCAAATTATGACCTATATGGTGGGTAAAGGTTTGTCAGATGGTCACGAACCCTTCAGCGATGAATTCTTAACGAATAATCCTGGACTGGAGTTTGAAGCCTTCAAACAAGCTAATGCTCAAGCTTTAGTTCAATACACAGGAGTTGCGATCGAACAAGTGACTTACTTGAATGTCTTCTCCTATGAGGCTAGTGCAGGTTTGTTGAACTCAACAACCAGTAACAATGGTTTAGTCTAATCTCATCTTAAATCACGTCTCCTAACCTCCCCTGGCTCCCCAGGGGGGCTTTTTATTGCATGAAATTATAACTCTAATTGGATTAAAAAATAAATGACTTGCACAATTAAACCCCAGAAACCCTTATTTACGGTAAACTATTGCTCAATTAGTCACCTATTTACTTTGGCTAATCAAGTGTTTACCCCAAGTAATCCAGTGCTTCTCATAGTAAAAAGTAGATAGATGTGCCAAAGTGAAACAAATAAGAAACGAGAGTATCCTTTTGCTATAACGTATGATTGTATCCCCTGAACCGAGCCAACCATAGATAGTGATAGGGTGGATAACGTAGAGAGCATAGGAAATAGTGGCAATATAAACTAGGGTGCGATTAGTAAGCAACTGACCTAATCGAGTATTATTTTGATAAAGTGTAGCTCCGACCAGTGTAGCTGCCAGGTAGGGGCGGAGGTATTGCAAAAAACTACCTTGCGGATGACAAGAAATTAGTAATAAAAGCAGTAATAAGTAGCAGTTAATCTTACCTAGGAATTTCGGTATTTTTTCTCCTAACCGACGTTCATAGATTAAAGCTAGACAAGCACCTACCAATATCTCATCAACACGATAATAGGTTTCAATCGAAATAGGAACACCATGCCAAATCCGATTAGCTGTCACTGCGAAACAAAATGCTGGTAGCAACATCAACCCTCTTTGTCCTAAAGCCCCAATTAGCAGTGCTATAAAAATATAGAATTGCATCTCAACGCATACGCTCCACAAGTGTGCAGTCAGATGAGTTAACCAAAATGGAGGCAAGTTAGCGTAGAAGAAAAAGTGGGGAAAGTATCTATTCAATTCAGCCCCTACTAGAGGTAATGCAATGAGTATAAAAGCCCAGGCTAAGGGAATAATTCGACAAAAACGCCGGATTAAAAAGTGGCGAATATTCGATCGGTAAAACAGAGTGCTAGTAATTAGGAAGCCTGACAAAGTGAAGAATAGGCACATTCCTAATGCTGCGGACATACTATTAAGTTTCCAAAACTTTAGCCCCAGAGGCAACTGATGTGCAGCTAATACGCAAAGTATACTTATTCCTCGCCAACCATCTAGTGACGGATATCTTGGCATTGATCGACTAACAAATTTTTCTTCTAGTTCACTCATACATTACCCAATGCTGATGACAATTATTTCTTTGAACACAAACAGTTATAACATTACACTACTGATTTCGCCTTGAAAACAGCATCCTTGGTGGGAATATGATCTGACGCAAGAAAAATTCTCTAAATCATTTAAGATTGCTGATTCAGCCCTATCTATTTTTAACGTGAGTTCGACGAAGCGATCGCACAAGCCCCATCGCTATCGTACCCGAACTTGTCATGACAACTTTGTGGAAATCACTTAGATTTTTTCCCACAATGAACAAAACAAATTTTATAAGCGTACAAATGCTAAATTTTAAAAAAAGTAAACAGGTTCTTCGTAGTCATACAGAGAGGGCTTTTCGGGCTGATAAGTATAAGCAATCATTCCGGCTACTAAATTCACCATAAAATTAGCCACTTTCCGATGCCTGGTGTGTTCGATTTGGCAAAGATTTTTTAATTGATCATTGACCGATTCAATTATTCCTCTCTTCCTTAAGTTCATTTTATCTGATAATAGCATCAGTCTATTCTTCATATTTTTTCTCAATCGAGTAATCAGTTCTAATCCTTTTTCGTGTAATTTCTTAAACAGCTTTTCCGAAATATATCCTTTATCCCCAAATATTTTTCCCACTATCCCTTCTGTTAGTTCAGGAACCACTTTTCTGTCGTCTACATTGGCGGGCGTGACTTGAAAATTTAAAACTTCCCCATAATCATTGATCACTAAATGTAACTTAACATTAATTCTACAAACCGATTATAACTTACTAGGTTGGGCATTGCCTGTGACCAATATGGGGTCACTTGTAATTGATAAAAGCTTTAAATGTCCTGTAGCGAGAACCATGAAATCCGATCAGAATTGTCATAATTTCACTTAAAGTCATTCGCGTTTTTTGTCGGGTTTGACCGCTGACTTCAGGTAATAACATTTGTTCTAATAAGGGTTCAAATATTTGACAAAAATCATCCACATCACAAAAAATCGCTGTAATATCTAAGTGGGATGCTCTTGATTCCATACACACCTCTATTAACTTTTATTTCTTTTGGTTCTAGTTTTTTTCTCTCTTGATTTTATTCAATTTTTAGATTTAATGATCACACCCCCTCTATGAGTGTTGAGGTACTCCGGCTATCCCAAGCGGTGGCCTAGTGATGTCGCGATTGTGGCGACTACTAATCGCTTTTCTACTGTGCTGTAGGCGATCGCACTCCGTCGAACTCACGTTATTTTACTGCTTACTCTTTCCTGGGTTGAACATTTTTCCCCTCCCTGACTTCTGACGAAAGTTCTATCAATGCCTATAAAATATCATCTACGACCCCTCTGGGCTTACCCAAATTAACTTCTTAAAGCATTTTTCCAATACATATAAGTTTCTAACCCGATTTTATCTTGTTCTTCTTGATAAATTTGATCTAAACATTGAAACAAGGCTTTAGCCTGAGTTTCTAATCCTAATAATCTTAAACTGGTTAAAATGCGAGTCAGACGTAAATAGTTATGATCCCGCCAACCCACCCACTGTTTTTTTCGGGTTGGATAAGTTTCACTGGGAATAATTTGTATCGTTTGAGATGGCTGACACTCTAATTTTAGACCATAGAAATCTAACATTAATAATAAAGATTGATGTAAACGTTGTTTTAATTCTTTAGTATTTTTAAAGGTTTCAATAATAGACAGATTTAAGGTAGGCGCATCCCGATTAAAACGGCTTTTTTCCAGTAATGGAAATAGCCATTGAATATAATCATGGGTATATTCTAATCGGTCATGATCCCATTGCCAAATCTCCTCGATTTTCCGTCCTTTATGATCAGGAGATAAGCCTAAATAAAACAAAATAATAATATCCTGATTGTTAGCCATAGCGTTATCAGTTGTCAGTTATCAGTTATCAGTTATCAGTCGAAGAGTTAAGCATCAATCAGCTAATGACTGGTAACTAATAACTATTAGTTAGTTACTTTTTCCTCCTCCCCTTGTCCCCCTATAATCATAACAAATCTCGATGGGTAAACGGTTTAGCGTTGCTACCCGAATAAGTTGCTACAATATGTCCATCCCCAACAATTTGATATTTATAAGTCACTAATCCTTCTAAACCAACGGGGCCGCGAGGAGGCATTTGTTGGGTACTAATTCCCACTTCTGCACCGAAACCATACCGAAATCCATCTGCAAAACGAGTGGAACAATTATGAAAAACTCCCGCCGCATCCACTTGATTTAAAAAGATATTGGCTGCGGTTTGATCTTCGGTAACAATGGCATCAGTATGGCCGGAACCGTAAGTATTAATATGAGCGATCGCTTCTTCTAAATTCTCAACAATTTTAATCGATAAGATTAAATCGGTGTATTCTGTTGACCAATCTTCGTTCGTTGCTGGCTTAATATTAACCATTGCTAAAGTTTGAGCATCTCCGCGCAATTCTACATTTTTAGCTTGTAAGGCTGTTACCGCTTTTAATAAAAATTGAGAGGCTATTTCTTGATGCACTAATAAGGTTTCTACAGCATTACAGGCAGCCGGATATTGAATTTTAGAATCAACAGTAATGGCTATGGCTTTTTTAATATCCGCCAATTTGTCAATATAAACATGACAAATGCCTTCGGCATGACCTAACACCGGAATGCGAGTATTATCCTGAACAAACTTAACGAAAGAATTAGAACCTCGCGGAATAATTAAATCAACATAATCATCTAATCGCAATAATTCTAAAATTTCTTCCCGTGTAGTTAATAGTTGCACCGCTTCAGGATTAACCGCCGTTTGAGATAATCCTTGACGAATCGCATTCACTAAAGCTTGACAGGAATGAATCGCTTCTTTTCCCCCTTTTAAAATTACCCCATTTCCTGATTTAATGGCTAAGGCAGAAATTTGAATGACTGCTTCAGGACGGGCTTCAAAAATTACCCCTAAAACTCCTAGCGGACAAGTGATTCTTTTCAGTGTTAATCCTTGATCTAATTCCCGATGAATTTGTACCACTCCTACGGGGTCGGGTAACTTAGCAACGTCTCGTAATCCGGCAATGGTACTGTTTAATTTAGTCGCATCAAATTTAAGACGATTATATAACGGTTTGGGAATTCCTTCGGCTTCTGCGGCACGACAATCGGCTTCATTCGCTGCAATAATTTCTGGTGCTGCTGCTTCTAAGGCTTGAGCAACGGCTTCAATGGCTTGATTTTTTTCTACTGTTGATAATCCTGCTAATTTCTGTGCCGCTAAACGAGTTTTTGCAGCTAAATCAACCAGAGGAATAGAACGAGTTTCCGAAACTGTCATTGTTAAAATTTAACCCCTAAATCTGGAAAAAGATCAATATTTTTTATGATATAGCAGGGAAGAGGGAAGAGGGAACGGGAGACGGGGGGACAAGGGGACAAGGGGATGAGGGGATGAGGGGATGAGGGGATGAGGGGATGAGGGGATGAGGGGATGAGGGGATGAGGGGATGAGGGGATGAGGGGATGAGGGGATGAGGGGATGAAGGAAAAGTAAGTAATAGTCATTAGCTGATTGATGGTTAACTCTTAGACTGATAACTGATAACTGATAACTGTCCAACCATTAACAGCAATGACAAATTCTGAGATGATGAGAAAGCTAGGACTATTGACATCAGTGTATAGCTTGTATGCGAATCGCTCTTTTCACTGAGACCTTTTTGCCCAAAATTGATGGGATTGTGACGCGGCTGTGTCATACGGTCGAACAGTTACAACGGTTGGGAGACGAAGTATTAGTGATTTCACCAGCAGGGGGACTCACGGAATATAAAGGGGCTAGAATTTATGGGGTTGAGGGCGTTCCTTTACCCTTGTATCCAGAGTTAAAACTGGGAATTCCCCATCCCGGTATTCGGGTTGAGTTAGAGAAATTTCGACCGGATGTGATTCATGTGGCGAATCCAGCTATTTTAGGGTTAGGGGGCTTATATTATGCCAAAAAGTTAAATATTCCTTTAGTTGCATCGTATCATACCCATTTACCCCAATATTTGCACCATTATGGTTTGGGAATGTTGGAGGAGGTACTGTGGAGTATGTTACGAGCAGCCCATAACCAAGCTCAATTAAATCTTTGTACCTCAACAGCAATGGTACAAGAACTGGGGAATCACGGGATTGAACGTCTGGATTTATGGCAACGGGGAGTCGATACGGAACTGTTTCAACCCTCCTTAGCCAGCCGAGAAATGCGCGATCGCCTTAGTCAAGGACATCCCGATTGTCATTTATTACTCTATGTTGGCCGTTTGGGGGCAGAAAAAGAAATTGAACGAATCAAACCTGTTTTAGAACAAATTCCGAATGCTCGTTTAGCCCTCGTTGGAGATGGCCCTAATCGTCAAGTCCTAGAAACCCATTTTCAGGGAACTCCCACCCATTTTGTCGGTTATCTCCGAGGGAAAGAGTTAGCAACAGCCTATGCGTCGGCGGATGCGTTTATTTTTCCCTCCCGTACCGAAACCCTAGGGTTAGTGTTATTAGAAGCAATGGCCGCAGGAACGCCGGTGGTAGCCGCTCGGTCTGGGGGAATTCCTGATATTGTCACCGATGGCATCAATGGCTATTTGTTTGATCCCGATGACGAAGAAGGCGCAATGACAGCAACCCAACGATTATTGGCAAACCCCGAAGAACGGGAAACCCTGCGCCAAAATGCTCGTTTAGAAGCAGAACGTTGGGGATGGGCAGCTGCAACCCAACAATTACGCTCCTATTATCTAGGGATTCTCAGTCGTTACTCTTTGTCTTCTGCTGCTTAGGGTTCGTCAGAAACTTTAGACTGAAGACGAGGATGGAAGCCATGACCATCCTTTGTCTGCTATCATCTACTCATTCTGTCTCTCTTAGTTGGGAAGGTTCTATTCCATCAAAGCCACTTAACCCTTTGGGATCAGAGTCCGACCGTTTTATCTCCATCACCCAAACTATCCCCTTCCCATGACTTTTTCTAATGCTGGTAGCATCTTAGCTACGCTGACACAAGTGGATCGTATGGGCCTCTTGGCAGCGCGTGTTAAAAACCTGCCAATTGGGGAATTTATTTGCATTTTAGATTTTATTACCGCAGAATTTCAGCAATTTCTTCGGGCAATTGATCTGATCAATAATGAAGCGATCGAAACCCTCTTAGAACAGTTGCTTGATGCCTTTACCCTCAAAATTGGGCAAATTTTACAAGCGGATTGTACAACAATATTTTTAATTAATCGCAGCAAGAATCAACTCTGGTATACCAAAGTTGATGAAGAAACGGGACAGGCAAAAGAAATCCGTTTACCGATAGATGCGGGAATTTTAGGGTATGTGGCCCGGACGGGGGAAGCCATGAATGTGGCAGATGCCCACAATTGTCCGTTATTTGAAGCGGAAGTGGATGAACCCGCCGGGTATCATACTCACACGATTTTGTGTATGCCCATTTTCAGCAGTCAAAACCCAGAGGAAGCGGTGGCTGTGGTACGGTTGTTGAATAAAGCCGGAGATTTGGCTTTTACAGAAGAAGATGAACAACAATTTCGTTCTTTTGCAGATGCTATTGGGATTATTTTAGAAAGTTGTCAATCGTTTTTTGTTGCGGCGCGAAATCAACGGGGAGTGGCTGCTTTATTAAAAGCAACAACAACTTTAGGGCAAAGTTTGGATTTAGAAACAACTTTAAAAGCGGTGATGGAACAGGCGAGAGATTTAATGCAAGCCGATCGCAGCACGTTATTTTTATTAAAAAAAGAAACCCATGAATTGTGGACAAAAGTTGCCACGGCTGATGGTTCACAAATGATGGAAATTCGGATTCCGGCTAATCGAGGAATTGCGGGATATGTGGCTTCTACGGGTCAAGTTTTGAATATTCCTGATGCCTATTGCGATCCTCGGTTTGACCCTACAACTGATCGCAGGACGGGCTATCAAACCCGCAATATTTTATGTATGCCTGTTTATAATGGGGCTGGAGAATTGATCGGGGTAACGCAGTTAATTAATAAAAATAAAGGCAGCTTTACCAATTCTGATGAGGAATTTTTAAGGGCATTTAATGCTCAAGCGGGAATCGCCTTACAAAATGCTCAGTTATTTGAAAATGTGATGGTGGAAAAACAATATCAGAAGGATATTTTACAAAGTCTTTCTGATGTAGTAATTTCGACGGATTTACAAGGAAGAATTGTCACGATTAATGATGCTGCTTTGGAATTATTAGGCTGTCCCAAACCCCAAACCAATGATCGCACCATTCGTCAATATTGGGAAGAAAAATTAACGGGTCGTTATGTGTGGGATGTTGTACCCATTGAAAATTTAAGATTCCGTTTAGAAGATAGTTTACGCAATGCGGCGCGTCATTATGTCCCTGAACAAAGTTTAACAGTGGGTTTAATTAAACAAGAAGAACCCCAAGGAAAAATTGCGGGCTTAATTCCGACTTTAGTGATTCCTGATCGCTATCATGCTGAGATTTATTATCCTTGGGGAGAAGCGACTCCTTTACAACCCAAGGGAACCCTTGATCCTATAACACAATTTCGGGAAATTGAACGCAGTATAAATTTAACTGTAAATCCCCTGACTAACCCAGAAGGAGGGGTTCGAGGGGGGTTAGTGGTGTTAGAAGATATTAGCCGCGAAAAACGGATGAAAACGACTATGTATCGGTATATGACTCCGGGTGTTGCTGAACAGGTGATGGCGCTTGGAGAAGATGTATTAATGGTGGGAGAACGTAAAGAAGTTACGATTTTATTTTCAGATATTCGGGGTTATACAACCTTAACTGAAAATTTAGAAGCGTCGGATGTTGTTGCATTATTAAACCAATATTTTGAAACGATGGTAGAAGCGGTTTTTTCCCATGAAGGAACCTTAGATAAATTTATTGGCGATGCGTTAATGGCGGTTTTTGGTGCACCGCTTCCTTTGCGAGATAATCATGCGTGGATGGCGGTACAATCAGCTTTAGATATGCGCCGACGCTTAAAGGAATTTAACCAAATGCGACCCGATGAACCCCAAATTAAAATTGGGATTGGGATGAGTTCGGGTGAAGTGGTATCGGGAAATATTGGATCACAAAAACGGATGGATTATACGGTGATTGGAGATGGGGTGAATTTAAGTTCCCGTCTGGAACAAATTACGAAACAATATGGCTGTGATATTATTATTAGTGAGATGACTTATCATTTATGTCGAGATAAAATTTGGGTGCGAGAATTAGATCGGGTTCGAGTGAAAGGAAAACATCAGGCGGTGAGTATTTATGAGTTAATTAGTAATCGTTCTGTTTCCTTAGATTCATCTACGAAAGAGTTTTTAGATTGTTTTAATCAAGGCAGAATAGCTTATTTAACGAGAGAGTTTAAACAAGCAATTTTGATTTTTGAAGAAGCAAAAAAAATGCGTCCAGATGATCGGGCGGTACAAATTCATATTGCGCGATCGCAACAATATTTACAAACGTCTGTTCCTGAAGAATGGGATGGAGTTTATACCATGACAACCAAATAATATTCCATTCTTTACCCTTAAATTGACAGATAAATTTGCGAACCTTGACTGGTTTTATGCACTTCAATTCGAGCTTGAAAGGCTTCTTTTAAACTGGGAATATGGGTAACAGTCAGAATACAAGCAAAATCAGAAGCGATCGCATTAATTGCCGCTATTAAGCGATCGCATCCTTCTGCATCTTGGGTTCCAAAACCTTCATCAATAATTAACATTTGTAGAGAGGTTCCCGCCCGTTGTGCTAACAATTTAGCTAACGCTAACCGAATCGCAAAATTAATTCTAAAGGCTTCTCCCCCCGAATAGGTTTCATAAGAACGAGTTCCCCGCGCATCCGCAATTAAAATTTCTAAGGTTTCAATCATTTTAGCGGTTTTTGCAGATCGGGTACTGCGTCCGGTGCGTTGGGTGACAAATTGAACATGAAGTTGATTTGCAGATAATCGAGATAAAATTTGATTGGTTTCTGCTTCTAACTCTGGTAAAATATTCTCAATCATTAACGCTTGAATGCCATTTTTTCCAAAGGCTTGCGCTAATTCTTGATAAACTCGATATTGACGGCGAACTGTATCGAGTTGGGTTTTTAATTCTGTTTGTTGAGTGTTTAGCTGATCAAGTTGGGTTTGTTGTTGTTGTAAACTGCCTAATTGACCTAAATAACTATCTAATTTTAGTTGTTGTTGTTGAATTAATTGGTCTAACTGTTTTAACGCTTCTGTGGGGTCGGGAGTTTCTCTTAATTGCTGTTGTAATAGTTCAATTTGTCCTTGAATGGCTTGTAAATTTTTTACCCGTTCTTGAGTTAGGGTTTCTAATTCCTCAATGCGCTGTTTAAGAATCGGATATTGTTGTTTGGCTTGGTTTAATTGTTCTGTACGAGTTAACCAAACTTGGGCTTGACGTAACTCAGAACGAATGCGATTATGTTCTTCTACATTATAACCCATTGCGGTTATTTTTTGCTCTATCGTAACAATTCGTTGTTGAATTTCAGAATTATTTTTCTGTTCGGTTAAAGTTTGGGTTGATGTTTGAATTTGAGTTTCTAATTCAGGCTTTTGAGTCGTTATTTTTGTTAATTTATCTTCAGCATCCCGAATTTGACTATATTTAATTTCTGCCCAACGCCAGCGTTTTTCCTCATTTCTGGCTAAAGCATGGCTTTGTTCATTATAATTAATTTGGCTTAATTTTTGTTCTAAATCCTGCAATTCTGCATATAAATCCGTTGCATAACTTCCCGTTTCTAACATATCTTGAACAGATTTCTGTTCTAAAATCAGTTGTTGTAACTGCTGTTCATCTTGATACAAACCTTCTAATTGTGCTTGAATCTTTCCTCGGTGTTCTCGCAATTCTTCATAGGGTAATAAATCCTGTTGAATTTGTCGATATTCCTCTTGTAAAATTTTCAGTTCTCGATCCGCAACGACTAATTGTTCATGAACGACCCAAATTTGATTTCTGAATTCTTGTTGTTGATTTTGATGCTTAGAAATCACAAGATTCCAGTGATGTTCATCTAAGGGGCGATCGCATAAGGGACAGGGGGGAAATTGAGATCGCAATAACGGTGCATCATCAGTTTCTTTTTCCTCAGATTCCGATTTTGATAATAGTTGAATTTTTTGTTCTAATTCTGCTAATTTTTCTTCATAATCTCGTTTAGAATTATTCAAACGTTCCATAAAAGTATGGCGTTCTTGCCCTTTTTCTCGCACCCGCAGTTGATAAACTTTTTTCTTATCTAATTCTGTAATTTGATTCGCAATAGTTTCTAATTGTGCTTCTAATTGGGGGCGATGTTGTTTGAGGGTTCGTTGGAGTTTTCCGACGGAGGTTTTTAATTCTTCTAACCGAGCTTGTTGACGAGATTGAGATCGATCTAACTCGGTTTGTAGGCGTTGACGATGTTGTAAAAGTGGCGTTACTTCTAATTGCAATTGATCAAACTGATTTAACCGAGTTCTGGCCGTTTGTAACTGTTCTAACCCCGCTTCAATATCAGGTTTTTGGCTTAAAATTTGTAAATAATCTTGTTCCTGTTGGGTTAAGGCTTCTAAACGAGCTTGTAACGTTTGAATTTGCTGTTGTAAACTATTCAGATGTTGGCGTTGTTGTTCTTGTAATTGTTGGCGTTGCTGTTGATACTCTTGATACAGTTTAAATTGACTTGATAGAGATTCTTCCGTTGTTTGTAGCGTTTGAAAATATTGATATCCGGTTTGAATTTCCGTTTCTTGTTGTAAGACTCCTTCGAGTTCCTGACGTTGCTGTTGAGTAGCGGCTAATTCCTGTTGTAAACGTCGATAATCTTGGGCAAAAGTTTGATGTTGTTGTTGTTGTCCTGTTAAGAGCTTTTCCCACGCTTGACGATGATGTTGTTGGGCTTGTAATTGTTGATAATGATCTCGATCTTGGGCTTGTTTTTCTTGCAGATGATCAATCGTTGTTTGTAATTGAATAATATCCTGTTCTAATTGACCTTTTTGTTCAATTTGAGCTTGATTTGTAGTTAAAGTTTGTTCTAAAACTTCCCCTTGAGCTTTATACTCACGCGCTAAATCTTTGGCTTTTTCCGATAACCCATCATATTGATCTAATTTTAACAAACTGGCGAGGATTTCTTTCCGTTCTGTCGGACGTTTAATCATAAATTCATCCGCCCGTCCCTGTCTCAAATAAGCAGAATTAATAAAGGTATCATAATCTAATTTTAAGTAATCTAAAATCTTTTGTTGAGTCGCTCTTAACCCTCGTTCAGTAAGAGGACGAAATTTAATTGTATCTAAATCTTCTATTTCTTGTAACGCAGTGGTTGCGACTTGAAATTCTAAGGTTCCTGACTGACCTCGACGACGGTTCCGAATCACCCGATATAAATTCCCCTGATTAATAAAGGTAAAATCCACACGAGCTTCTACTTCCCCCATATAGATAATATCATCCTCCGATTCTGCCCGACTATTTCCCCAAATAGCCCAAGCCATTGCTTCTAATAAGGAAGATTTTCCCGCCCCATTGGAACCACAAATACAAGCGGTATGTAAACCACTAAAATCTAAAGTCGCTTCTCGGTAGCTGAGGAAATTTTTTAGGGTCAGTTTTTGGGGAATCATGGGTTATATAACAGGGAACAGGGAACAGGGAACAGGGAACAGAAAGAAAAAGATAGACACAAGCCTAGGTTTGCTGCATCAGTCCTTGTCCTAACTATTAGCTACGACTGCTATAACTGGATCTTGACGGGGATAAGTTTAGGATGTTGCTGCATTCATCAATCTTATATTAACGCAATTTGTGTTAGTTGGACTTCAACAAAACTATAGAAGGGAATCAACTTGATTGATTTCGCAGATTTTGAGCCATTAAATACAGGGTCGTCCATTCCTGCTGAATTTGGGTAATTTTGAGGGTTAAGGCTTGAGCAATTGTTTCTAAGGTTTCCCCCGCTTTTAAACGTTCAATAATTTGCTGTTGGGTCGGGGTTAAACCTTGCCAAAATTCTTGCCATTGCTGGGATGTTAACCCTAAACGATGTTCTGATAAAGAGGTTCCTAACCAACTGGTGACTAATTCTGGGTTTTGTTTTAAAGTAAAATTTTTAATGGCATGATAACTGACTTTTTCTCGCAGTCGATAGATTTGTTTAATGGGTAAATTTAGTTTTTGAGCGATCGCGTCTTGGGATAATCCTTGTAAATATAACCGCAACCATTCTGCCGCAATGGGGTCAACATTTTTAATTAAATACGCTTCAAATTCTGCTTGAACAGCTAACCGTTGGTTTTGTTGGGTTTGGAAATATTGTTCATCTTCATAGTGAGAAACCGCTTGATGATCGAATAAACTAATAGTTTCATCTGTCTCATCGGATAGGATTTCATCAGATAACTGTTTAATCCATTCTCCCGTAGGAACTTGGGTTAATCCACCCCGTTGAGTGCGACGTAAATAGTTAACAAATCGATAAACTAATAACGGTTGATTCCGAATAGGACGCAGACAATATTCTTCTACAGTTGTTAATAGTAAAGCATTTCTTAATTGTTGATTAGAGGTACATTGAGAAATCCATTGCATTTGTTGTTGCAAATAGCGATCGCTATTCAACATTTCCTGTACCACTTCTTGTAAAACATCCACCACTTGACGTTGACGATCTCGACTGGTAGCAACCCACAGGCGAACTTTTTGTCGCAAAATCACTAAACTCCCTAAGCGCTGCATTAAATTGCGATAAGCTTTTTCGGGAGACATCTCTAAATAGCGCTGTTGTAGAATGCGATAACGAAAGTTTAACCCTTGTTTGATCCGGTCTTGTTGGTCAGGAGGGAGAGTCTCTAAGGATTCAGAATTTTCTCCCAGTAACCAACGAATCAGGCTTTCTCGCGTGTTTGGGTTTAAGTGAGGGTAGTCGTTTTCCAGTTGAAAACGCCACTGATTTTTCCAAGATTCTGATAACGTCATTTAAAATTTAAAAGGTGCAAACAATTATCAATTTTAAGCTGTTTTCCTATTTTATCCTAAATCGGGTAAGCTACCATCGATTTTATGGGCTTGAACTGGAGAAGTGTCATTGAGTTTATTATGGATTATTTCAACTAAATGTTGAGTTTCTGCGGTTATTTGTTGCTCATTCAGCGTAACCATTTTGTCAATAACGGCTAGATAATTTTCTCCTTTTCGACCTAATAAAAAATAAGTATTCATACTACCTTTCCCTTTAATTGAAATTAAACCTCGTTTAACGACAACATATTTTTTCGGTAAAAGATGATAAGTATCTTCACTTATTTGAATATGTCCTGCTAACCCATGAGATTCCATCCGAGACGCAATATTAACCGTATCTCCCCATAAATCATACAAGAATTTTTTAATCCCAATCACACCCGCAACAACAGGGCCACTATGAATTCCAATTCGCACACTAAAGGCTTTATGATGGGTTTGATTAAATTCCAGAATTGCAGTTTGCATATCTAATGCCATATCTGCGATCGCAATTGCATGATCAGACCGAGGATCAGGCAATCCCCCCACCACCATATAAGCATCTCCAATGGTTTTAATTTTTTCTAATCCATATTTTTCTGTTAATCGATCAAAACTGGAGAATAATTCATTCAGTAAATTGACTAAAGAAATCGGACTTAAGGAAGATGAAATTTGGGTAAATCCAACAATATCGGCAAATAAAACAGTTACTTGTCCAAAATGTTCAGCAATCGTTTTTGTTTCTTGTTTCAGACGATTTGCAATCGGTTCGGGTAAAATATTTAAGAGTAAGCGTTCTGTTTGTTTCTGTTGATAACGCAGTGCAACTTCTGCCAATTTTCGTTTAATAAACTGACCTAACTGACTACCAATGGCGGTCATAGTTTGCATTAATTCTGGATCAGGCGAAGTTGTTTCTTGACTGAAAAAAGCCATCACTCCTAAGACATCTTTTCCATCTTGAATAGGGAATCCAAAAGCCGTCTGTAGCCCTAGTTCTTGAGCAATATGATGATGAGGAGATCCTTCATCAATCATCAAATCTTCACTCCACTGAGCAAATCCACTTCCCCAAATTTGACCCGGTAAACCCATATTCAGATCTAAGGTTATATTTTCATACAGCTTTTCAATTTTTGATAATTCAATCATGGGTTTTGCCCAGACTTCAAGACACTGAAGTTTCGGGTTAATTGACTTTACTTTAAAAGCAGACTCTTGAGCCAGTTCATTCTCTAACATTAACAGATCTGCTGAAAAAGGTTCTAACATCCAAACTTCGCCTAAAACCCATCCCCAACTTTCACAAATTGAGCATAAAATTTGCAGAAAAGCTTCATGAATATTGGCGGCTTCTGATAGAATTCGAGAAATTTGGTATTGAGTAAAAATTCTTTGTTGAGCACGTTTTCGAGCCGTGACATCCCGCCCTACATAAATAAAATCAAGGCTATCATCCGTATCAGTTGTTAGAGTTGAAATTGAAAATTCTAAGATGATTAGACCCCCATGTTTCTTTTTACAACTTAATTCCAAATTCTTAAATAGAAAGTCTTCTTTTTTAAGGAAAGATTCGGTCAAATACTCTTTTAAAGCCGTGTCATCTTCCAGAAAATCAAAGATAGGATTATTAATTAAATCCGATTGATTATATCCTAACAATGATAAAGTAGCCAGATTGACTTTTTTAATCATACCCTGTTGATTGGTAACAATTAAAATATCCTCCATTGAGGTAATAATTCGGTCAATATATTGTTGAGAATGAGAATAAGCATTTAACAACAACCGAGATTCATTGGTTTCTTGAACTAATGCTTGTTCTAACTGCATTTGTTGTGTAACATTCTCAAAAAGGATCATTAATTCAGGGATATGTTTACCTTGGATTGAAACGCCTAAAAAGTACATATTAAAATAAATTAATTCACTGTCCGGGATTTGTCGGCTCATGGAATTCAATTCAAAATAATCTTGATCCCCCTGGATAATGGCATCAATGATCTCCTCGGTTCCAAACAGTTCAGGAAAATAAGATTGAACGTTTTCTCCGATTACAATCGATGCAGCATCTTCCGCAAGCCGAACAACTCCTGGAGAAAACTCTTTAATGCTCAAGTCTGGATTGACAATCAAGTAATCCATTTGACGAAGAGTTAAAAACTGTTTAAATAAATTATCCATAATCCCTGAATGACTTCAATAAAGTTATTCTTTTTCTCAAATCTTAGCGTTAGATCACACTATTTTGGGGTAGATGCAATCGAATGAAAGGTACAATTAGGGAGAGGCTATACAAATGCAATTTCGGCCATTTTGTTTAGCTTGATATAAAGCTTGATCAGCCGTGTGAATGACAATTTGAGGGGTTAAATGTTCGATAGGAATTAACGTCGCTACTCCAATACTCATTGTGACATAATTACTGACCTGGGATTCCTGATGGGGAATTTGCAAGGCTTCCACCTGTTCTCGAATTTTTTCTGCAACCTGAATGGCTTCTGAAGTCTGGGTATTGGGTAAAATTACAGCAAATTCCTCCCCTCCATAACGAGCCACTAAATCGCTACTTCGTTGAACAATATTCTGTAAAATCTGAGCGACTTCCTGTAAACAAAAATCCCCCGCTAAATGTCCATAGCTATCATTGTATTGTTTAAAATAATCAATATCGAGTAAAAGCAACGATAAAGGTGCTCCTTCTCGTCTCAATCGATTCCATTCTTGATAAAGTATCCGATCAAAATGACGACGATTGGCTAGACCTGTTAATCCATCCTGAATCACTAACTGTTGTAATCCTTGATAAGCAATTTGTAATTGTTCATAAAGTTCAGCTTGTTGCAACGCAATAGCAATTTGGGTTGCTAATTCCTCTAATAAGTTAATTTCCCAGACTTCCCAATGGCGAGGTTGATAGCATTGATGCGCCATTAATAACCCCCAAAGTTGATTGGTGGAATTAGACTCTTGAGACGAGTCATAAATTAGAATCGGTACAACTAAACTCGCTTTAACTTTTAATTGAAGTAAAGAATAGAGATAGGGGAAATTAATAGGAACTAAGTAAACATCATCAATTGCATCGATTTTTCCAGAGTTAAAATAAGATAATAAAAGAAAATTAAAATCTGGGGTTAAAATAGATGGATTCAGATGTGGGATAGAAGAATTGATGACGGTTTCAGCGATTATTCGTCCTTCTGTTGGGGTGAAAAATCGATAAATTAAAACTCGATCAACCTGTAAAAAATGAAGAATTTCTCCGACGATTGTTTGTAAAGTTTCTTGTAAGCTTAAAGATTGATGAATGCGTTGGGTAATCGTTTTTAAAAGCCGATCACGTTCTCCTTGTTGACGTAACTGAAGTTCCACCCGTTTCTGTTCCGTCATATCTCGACCGATCCAAACAAATTCTTGATTTTCAGAAATATCAAAATTGAGGGAGGAACAAGAAAATGAGATCGGAAAAGACGTTCCAGTTTTAGCTTTACAGAGAATTTTTATCGGATTTAATAAATGAAAAGAAGCTAAGAATTCTGATTCTTTAAAATTATGGGTAATTTTTTCATCTTCAAATAATTTAAAAATAGAGTGTTGAATTAATTCTTCTTGGGAATAGTTAAATAAAACAATGGTTGCTCTATTAATAATTTTAATAATTCCCTGATTATCTGTTACAATCAACAAATCAGTCATAGAATTAATGATTTGATTTAGATAGGTTTTAGTCTTATCTAAAGCACTTAAAGCCAATCCATATTCTTTCGCAACTTGAGTAATTTTTTGTTGTTTTAAAAACCCATCTGTTGTATCTTCAAAGATAATTAATAATTCTTCACGATTGAGAGAAATTTCAGGATTATTTAAAACATAAATATCAAAATAGATAATTTCTTCCTCTCTCAAACCGCGACAGATTCCTTTAATTTCAAATTGATTAATTTGATGATTAATAATTTTCTTAAAGGTTTCTTCTAATCCAATTAACTCAGGAAAAGCATCACAGACATCTTCTCCAGATCGCACTTGCTCTGGACAATCTGCAAATCTGGCGACACCCCAAGATAATTCGACAATCCTAAGCTCTGAATTCATGGTCAAATATTCAATGTTTTTAGGCGCTAAGATTTTTTTTAACAGTGTGTTCATAACTTATCCCAGAACAAATGTAAAACTAAATTTTATGGTTTATGACGCTAGAAATTTCTGAGAAAGTTGGTAAAAAATTGTATCAACATGATCCCCGGTTTTGGCGGAGGTTTGATAGCTGGCTAAAATTTGTCCACATTGCTTAAAATCAGGAGCGAGTTTAACAATTCGTTCCAGTTCAGTTGAGTCAACCAAATCAATTTTATTAAACGCAATGACCATAAATCCTTTCGGATTGACTGATAAAAATAAGTCAATATGTTCCGAGAGCCGTTCTACCGTTTCCTGACGGGTCACATCTGCAACAATGACTGTACCGCTTGCTCCTTGTAAATAACTGGGGGCGATCGCTTTAAATTTAGTATGCCCTTCAATATCCCAAATTAACAATTGTACAGTTCCCGTTTTTTCAGGATTCAGGGCTACGATCTCAACAGCTTTGCGAGAAATTTTAACTCCCACCGTAGACAAATATTGATCACTAAATTGGCGATCCACAAATCTGCGAATCAAACTGGTTTTTCCGACTCCAAAATCACCGACTAAGCAAATTTTTTTAGAAATCATGGTTTCAGGGGTTTATTATCTTTTGATTGTAAGGGTATTATCTCAAACAAAACGGTTTGACTCAACCAAGGTTCCTGATTCTCATCTACTCCCCCAGGATATTCTATTTTTCCGACCGCTTCCAGCCTTCGTCGATCAATCCCTAAATCCTCCAAAATATTTTGAACGGTTTGAGCCCGTTTTACGGCCAACTGATCATTTTTACCAGCGTTTTCCTGTTGATGACTATAACCAATAATTTGTAATTTGAGATCAGGGTATCGCTTTAAATATTGAGCCAGAGGGACAAGTTTACCGCGTAAATCTTTCAAGATTAATTCAGCCGAATTCACCTTAAAATAAATCCGAGTCGGAATCGGAAGGGGTTGTACAACCAGATTGGCAACGACAGAATCTACCCCCTCAATTTTCTCAAAGGCTTGGGTGATTTTCTGGATATCTTCAGCTTTAATTACTTTTCCTTTCAAGGTAACTTGAGAGCTTTGATAATCAGCCGAAATAGAAATCCCACTGATTTGATTCAGCAATATTACCATTTGCTTAACTTCGCTGGCAACTTTAACCGGATCGGGAGGAAGTTTAACTGCAATAATTCGATTCTCAATTTGAAAATTAGGAGCCGTTTGTTGAACGATCGCTTTCGCTTTATCTTTCAATCTAGCCGTCGGAACTTTCCCTTCTAATTCTAGTATTTTTCCCTGCACTTGAACGGATAAAGGATAAATCGCTAACTCAGGTTCTGATCCTAATTTTGTCGTTAATGTAGCTTCTAATTGGCGCAAATTCATCTGGCGGTATTGATAAATTCCCAAAGAAATTAAAATCAAACTTAGTACCACTGCGCCACCAATTAAAAGAGTGGTTGGCTTTTGATAAACTTTTATATCAGTTCCAAACCGCATTAAAGCTTCAAGCTGGCACGGAATTCCATCAGGAACTGAATCGGGATCGCCTTCAAACTCTTCAATCGGCTGACTATATTTGACAATTAAAGTCGTCATCGTTTGGCGGATTTTTTTAATAAATTCTTTGGGGGGTTCTCCTTTTACTACAATTGCTAAATAACAATATCCAGCGACTTCGATAATAATTTTAGAATCCCCATACTCAATTTCATTCAGTTCTGAGACTTCACCCGTTTTTACAATACAATCATTCACAAAACTGCGAATTGCCGTTAACATTCCACCGATCATTTCGGCTTCAAGTTGTTGATCGGGTTGTTGCATTTGAGCAATGACTAAACCGGAACCTTTATGAATTAAAAATACCGCTTGCACGATAAAATTACTCACTTCCATTAAAATCAGTTCCGCTTCCGATACCCCTTGAACTTTCGATTGAATTTTCCGTTTGATTCCTTGCATACTCAAAGCACTATTTACTTTGTCATTAATATCTTTAATGGCTTCCCCTAAATAGCGGCTAATCGTACTCCCAATCACCGGATACAACGCATCCACCATTGAATCTCGTTCTAAACTAATTTGTTCTTTAATTGTCCGACCCATCATCGGTGCTAAAGCTTCGGCAATTTCATTGCGATCAATTCTAATTTGTTCTCGAATAGCCGCCCCAATTTCTGGCCCAATCGCTTGAGCAATTTCTTTAGGAGAATCCTGAATTTGTTTTTTAATCGCTTCAGGAATTAAATCCGCAATAGCAGCACTCATCGCCATTCGATCCGTTTGACCTTTTCCTCGAATCACTTCATCAATAATTGGAATAAAAGCTTGAATAAGCTCCTCTTTGGATTCATTAACTTTTAAATTTAAAAGTTGACCAATACTGGGAAGCAACAGTTCAATTAATTTTTGCGGTTCATAAATTTGGATTTCAATGCGATTGAGTTGCTGTGTAATCCGGTCTACCAGTTCTCGCACTTCCGGTAATTCCGATCCTAACAGTTGATTTTTCAATTCTTCTAAATCATCCGTTAAGTTAGAGCCAAACATTAACTCTTGTAATTGCTCTAAGGGATCATCAGGATTAGAAGCTTTTTTGATCTCTGAGGGTTTGGATACTTTTAATTCCGTATTTTGGGAATTCTGTTGAAGCGAAGGTTGATCTAAATTAAAGGCTTTTAATAAAGGTTCAAGAGCTTTTAAATCAAGAAGATCAGAAGGATCATCTTCTTCAATTTTCTCCCGATTAGATGAAACAATTTCAGGAATTTCCTCGGTTGATTTTAGCTCAACAGAAGCTTCTAAATTTTGAGAGGGTGTTGAGGAAGGAATTGAAGGGAAATTCTCTTCTATTTTGCTTACGGAATAGTCAATGTCCATTGCCGCAGAAGGAGGTTTTTCCAATAAGGGAAGGAGTCGCAAAACCCCATCATCTTCTGGCGTTGAAGGTTGAAAAGGCACAGGACGAATCGATGGATTTGAGTTAAGAAACTCAGGCTCAGAGACTACAGAATCAACCGTTAAGGGGGTGGGGAATGGTTCTGGGTCTAGGGGTAATATTGAGGGAGAAGGAGGAGATTTAGACTCATGACTCAGGTTTAAATCTAGTAATAAATTGATCAACGATGCTAGAGGATCACCCTCAACAGCATCGGATGAATTCTGTTGAGAGGTTATCCCCTGTTGTTGATCAATAGAGCTTAAATTATCCTGAGAAGAGGTCATAGTTTTGACCGAATTTAGAATTTAAAAGTGGTGATGTTCAGGAAGTGCAAAACTTCCATTGGCTTGATCATCGGCGGCTTGTTTGATCGCCGGGACAAATTCAGTTCCTTTTAATCTCATCCCAACTTCAAATAGCACTTCAGCCATATCATCGCGGGAGACTTTGACTTCTGTTAATAGAGAAAAGCGTCGCTCCAGTTCTTCTAATACTTGGTTTTTAAGATTGCGAACCTCCTCTTGTAATTGATCACGAGTTTGTCCTAATTCTTCGCGTAGAGAATTAGTTTGTTGATCTAAAGCTTCATCTAACGCTTCAATACTGCTGGAAAATTTGCGGTTGAGTCGATCGGTTTGTTGTCGCAGATCTGTTAATTCTTCCTGGGAATTTAAGGTCAGAATTTTGATTTTTTTATCTAAATTTTCTACAGAGGACTTGATTTCTGACGTTAAAACCGTTTTCAGTTGTTCAACACGATCTTGGATATCTTGTTGTAGAGTTGCGAGATCTGACTCCATTTTTTCAAACCGACCGTTATAGTCTCGGAGTTGAGATCCAAAGATAATATCACGGATTTGGTCGATATTGCCTAAACGCTCTCGCATTTCTTCTTTCGTGATTTCAGCCATGTTTACGTCCTCTAGATTCGGTTTTCTTTCATCAGCAAAGTTTTGATGTCCTACTTTAGATTGAAGTTAGGCTACAATTTTGGTTACAACTGAGCACGCCCTAGTCTGTAGGGGGTCTGACCCCTCTATTCATTCCCAGTTTTCGGACAATCTTCGAGTTTAGATGTCCTGGATTTGAGGTATCCAAAGATACTCAGAAAGATTAATTTTATTTTGAGCGTTAAATTGAATTCCTTCTGCTTCTAAAAGCGATCGCTGAAGAAAATCTGTACCTTTACGCCACAAGGAATGGGAAATTTCTCCTTTTGCATTAATAACTCGATGCCAAGGAATATCGGAAGTTTCTAAAGGAATTTTATATAAAGCATAACCGACTAAACGCGCCTGCTGACCTAAATTAGCGAGTTCTGCAATCTGTCCATAGGTCGCAACTTTTCCCCAAGGAATTTGAGAGACAATGGCATAGATTTGCTCATACTTTGACATATTTCTACTCCCAGTTCCCTATTCCCTGTTCCCTGATCACTAAGTTATCTCGATGAACCACTGTTTCTGCACCTTCATACCCTAAAATTTCAGGAATTTTATCCGAATGCAAACCCTTGATTTTTTGTAATTCTCCACGATTATAATTAACTAAACCCCTAGCAATTTCCTGTCCTTCTAAATCACAAATTTGTACCGAATCCTGAACCGTAAATTCTCCATCAATTTTCGTGATTCCTGCCGCTAATAGAGATTTCCCCCGTTGAGAAATTGCTTTAACAGCCCCTGCATCTAAATACAGTTTACCCAGTGGAATTAATACATTAGCAATCCAATGTTTTCGAGCATTAACAGGTCGAATTTGGGGTTCAAATTGAGTCCCAATGGCTTCCCCTTGCAGGATTTTTTCTAAATTTTGGGGGTATTTTCCCTCTGTAATCACCGTTCTCACCCCTGATCCCGTAGCAATTCTGGCTGCTTCAATTTTCGTAATCATCCCTCCCGTTCCCCACCCACTGCGAGAATCTCCCGTTTGCACTTGAAATTCTTCCAATTGTTTCATACTGGTGATTAAACTAATGGGTTGAGCATTGGGATTTTCACGCGGGTCGGCTGAATATAATTGATCAACATCTGTTAATAAAAATAACCAATCCGCCTCTACTAAACTCGCAACTAATGCCGAAAGAGTATCATTATCCCCAAATTTTAGTTCATCAACGGCAACGGTATCATTTTCATTAACAATGGGAATAACGCCTAATTTTAACAATTGTTGAAACGTATTATAAACATTCACATAACCGTTACGTTGAACTAAATCTCCCCGTGTCAGCAGGACTTGAGCAATGGGTTGTTGGAGGGAACTAAATAAATCATCATAAACGCGCATCAACCGACCTTGACCCACGGCGGCTACCGCTTGTTTTAAAGCAATAGTGCGGGGACGTTCGGTTAATCCTAAGCGATCGCGTCCCACTCCGACCGCACCGGAAGAAACCAAAACCACTCGATACCCCTGATATCGTAACCGAGTCAAGGTTTCGACTAAGGTTGCCAACGTCGATAACGCTAAATGTCCAGTTGTAGCCTGGGTTAAACTCGATGTACCAATTTTGATAACAAGGGTTTGAGACATAAAGGGTGTTGACGGTTGACAGTTGACGGTTAATGACTCACCGTAAAACGCCAACCCCCCCAAAGCAGGGAAGGCTGGCGTTTTACACAGGAATTTAAGATTTTATCAAATTAGGGTCTTTATATAAGCTGACCCGATTTGTTATTAAGTCATTATCATGATCCCATAAAACTTTAACCCGTTGAAATTTCATAATCTTTTCTTTAGATTTTAAGTTATTTTGGTTACAGAAAAAACCGATTGCCGTTTGAATCAGTGCAGGGTTGCCCCTAGCATTTTGGAGAGCCACACTTCAATATTACGAACAGAATTAGCTGGAGGCATCATGGTGGGATCAACCATCGGCTCTACCAGGATTGTAAACATTCCTAAACGGTTTCCCGCCAAAACATCTGTAAATAAGCGATCGCCCACCATTGCCACCTGTTCTACGGGTAAATCCATCGCTTCAACGGCTCGCTTGAGTTTCCGACGAGAAGGTTTACCAGCGCCACTAATGTAGGGCAAATTTAACGTTTCAGCAATACTACCAATCCGAGCTTGGCTAATATTGTTACTCACCAACCATAGACAAGTATGAGGTTTGAGGGTATCGATCCAACCTTTAAGATGTTCAGACACGGACTTTTCCGTAATCGGAACTAAGGTTTCATCCACATCTAGCACCATTCCTTTAATTTGGTGCTGTTCTAATAGATCCGCCGTCAAATGGACAACGCAATCTCCCAAAACTAAATCAGGTTGTAAGAGTTTCCCCCAAGACATAATAATTATAAAATTTTAGCCCCTTGATTTTAACCGAAAACGAGGTGACTTGGCTGCATCCTCCCTAAAAGAGTTTTCGTTAGAGGCTGTAGGGGGCAGAGCAATCATCAAGCTGCGATCAGAAATTTCCACCTCCGCGCGATTTCGTCCCCACTGTTCTAAGCCGACTACAATCGTACTGGAAAGAATTGCGCCTTTTGTTAAACGGGGATCAATTTTGCCTTCCGCAATTAACCGTTCAAAAATGGTTTTGAACGGAACATAAACATCCTGAAACGGTAGATTTTCTAAAGGTAAATTACAATCTGAAGATCGATCCACCGTAAACTTTAAATCCTTCGGTGTCACATTCCATAATTCCCCACTCACATGAAGTTGAGCTAAAGAATATTCCAGCACTTTTGGCTCACGAAGTAATTCGGGTAATGTTGAAGGTTTACCCTCATGAACCCCATAATCCATTAAATTAACCGATACGCCAAATCCTTGATGATGTTGTAAATTATAAAAGGTCATATCCGTATGTACACGGATTTTGCGGTATAAGTCCGACGATTTATCGCCAAAGCACACCTTAGCCCGTAGCTTTAAACGTACACCATCTACCCACTCATACAAGGGAGTTGTAGCTCGATTTCGGTGATCTAATCCCCCATAAGTCCCCCGATAGGTTTTCAGGTTTTCTTGCAGTCCAATATAAAAACTCCCATAACCAGCAGGAATTTGAGACAAACTTAAACTGTCATTGATTAGATAAGCGGAGGGACTACCCCCGACACCGTGATTTCTCCAGTAAAAAAAGTAAGGACAGCGACCTTGAACCGGAGGAGTGCCAACAGGTTCAGACGGGTTAGCTTCCATTAAAATTCGATTGGTCGGGGCGTTGGGATTTTCAGCTTCATTGGGAATACAACTTAACTTTCCCGTTGGCCCTACTTTTTCCTGGTGACTAAATGAGCCATAGGCTAAGGTATAAAATCCAGCACGATTAGCAATAGCATCGTAACATTTGCCACCAATACCATCAGGACAACGCTCAAAGTAAACAGGACTATGGGGATAATATCCCGCCACTCGGCGAATTTTTAAACCGGCATCCCAACCCCAAGGAATTAAAGCAGATGGGGGAGTAGGAGTCTGCTGAGAGTGAAGAACTGGAATTTGACCAGAGGATAACGGAATTAAAGAATTCTGCACCACTGGTGAAACCGTAGATAACCCAAACAACATAGCCCAATAGAGGCTTTTTATTTTGGCTAAAAACTTAAGTTTGGGAGTAAAAAAATAATAACCAGAGCGCACGTTCTTTTAGAGTCAGGAGATTGATTAAAAAACAGTAAGTCTTTTTTTCTAAAAAGAGAGGATTTTGCTAAATTCAACTCTCTTATTGAGAAGAAAGATTGCGTTCAACTTCAGCAATTGCTGCTTGATGTTCCGCTTCTGTTCGACTGAAAATATGGGTTCCGTCGTAACGTGCCATAAAGTAGAGATAATCGGTTTTTTCAGGGTTAAGTGTTGCTTTTAAACTCGCTAAACCCGGACTTGCGATCGCCGTTGGCGGTAAACCCACATTAATATAAGTATTGTAGGGAGACGGCGTTTCCACCTGTTTAAAGGTTAGGGGTTGATCAACGGTTTGACGAATTCCCAAAGCATATTCTACCGTCGGATCAGAAGCGAGTTGAATTCCCTTTTGCAAACGGTTGTGAAACACCCCGGAAATGCGATTTCGTTCTTCAGCGACAACGGCTTCTTTCTCCACAATACTCGCGAGTGTCACCCATTCATTCAAATCCAAATTCAGTTGGGATTTCGCTTGTTGATAGATCGGTAAAGCCGATTCTTGAAACCGATCTAACATCTGACGAATGATGACTTGGGGTGTCACTTCAGCCGATTCCACTTGATAAGTATCGGGAAACAAAAAGCCTTCTAATAAAGGTAAATTTTGAGGGAGCCAAGGATAATCTTGATAGGGAATTTGACGACTCGCTGCGATAAATTCCTGCGCCGAGAAAAATCCCTGTTGTTCAAAATATTCCGCCATTTGCTGAATTGACCAGCCTTCTGGAATCGTGAAACTAAGCGTCATCACTTCCCCATTCCAGATTTTAGAAGCGACTTCACTCAAGGATTGAGTTGGAGCCAGAGAATAGCTTCCGGCTTTAAAATCTCCTTGAGGATCTTTGAAGATTAACCACCGTGCCCACAGTCTCCAAGCCAAATCGGAACGAATTAATCCGGCTGCTTTCAAATCTTCCCCAATTTGCTGGCTTGATGTTCCAGGGGGAATCAGGATTTTCACACTGTTTCCACCCCCACTGGAGGATCTCACCTGTTCTTCACTTTGAGGAGCCGCACTTGCCCAACTCCACCACATCCAACCTTGCCATCCGAAGAATCCCCAGATTATCGGTAGAATAAGAAGATAAAAAAAACCTTTAGAAAACCGTTTCAAAGTTTGTCTATTTTGAGGTTTCTTTTGTTTTGTTTTTGCAATTTCCAAATTGCCACTCCCAAATCAAAACTCGATTTTACCTTCTACTGAAACCCTGCCCATCTCCCTCTGAGGAGATATTTATTATTAAGGGGTATACCTAGACCTGAATCAGTTACTCCAAAGCATCAAAAAGTTGATCTTCAATCAGGGGTAACAAAGGTTCTAACTTTTGAAATTCTTCCGGGGAAAGTTGTTTATATTCTCCCTGTTCATTGGTTTTAGCTAGAATAAAGAACGGATCGGCTGGGGTATAAATTCCGTATTCTTGCTCTTCGTGATAGAAACTAGCTAACCACAGGAGTTCCTCAAATTCTTCTTGGTCAGGTTGAGAAGAATCGAGATCAGCATTAGATTCTCCTTCTTCAGGAAAATCTGGTAATTCTCCTTCTACAGTTAGGGTAATTCCTGTGCGTTTGAGATCTAAATTGTGTTCTGCTAAAACAGCTTTAGCCGTTTTAAAAATTTTGTTAATTTCTGCTTCTGATTCTACAGGAACAGCAGATTCATCATCATCTTCTTCGTCATTCCAAGTTAAGATTTCGATGGGCGTGTCCACAGGAAGAAGCAATCCATACTCTTGACCTTCTAACTGAATTGAGGATTGCAAGGTGCAAACCAGCGATCGCCCCTGCTCATCGGTCAGGGTGACATAGGCTTCCTCAGAACGTCCATTATCGTTGGGAAATTTAGATGGGAGCATCATTTATACGGTACTATTTTTAGCCGCACTAAACGGCAATGGGGAGGAGTTCCCAAGGGATACGCTCAACCCTTTTCAACACCAGGATATCATCAAATTGGTTGACTATTAACGCAGCACCACCGCCAACCCCCTACTCCCCTTCTCTCCCCTTATCCCCTTATCCCCTTATCCCCTTATCCCCTTATCCCCTTGTCCCCTCATCCCCTCATCCCCTCATCCCCTCATCCCCTCATCCCCTCATCCCCTCATCCCCTCATCCCCTCATCCCCTCATCCCCTCATCCCCTCATCCCCTCATCCCCTCATCCCCTCATCCCCTCATCCCCTCATCCCCTCATCCCCTCATCCCCTCATCCCCTCATCCCCTCATCCCCTTGTCCCCTCATCCCCTCATCCCCTTGTCCCCTCATCCCCTTGTCCCCTTGTCCTCCTCTGGTCTAACCATTGTTGCAAAATCAAAGAGGCGGCTTTGCGATCAATCAGACTTTTGTTGCGAGAGGGGGAAATATTTTCTGAAATCATCAGTTGTTCGGCTTGGTAGGACGTTAGCCGTTCATCGATGTACTCTAGGGGTAACTTCAAGGCAGAAGCTAACCGTTGAGCATAGTTTTGCACCTGTTTGGCTTGAGATCCCAAGGAACCATTCAGATGGTAAGGCAACCCCACTACTAAGACTTGTACCTGTCGTTGCTGAACAAGTTCTTGAAATTGCTTAATATCTTGAGAAAAAGAACGCCGCAGGATGGTGGTGAGTCCAGTAGCAATTAAGCCTGTCCCGTCACAGCCTGCGACACCAACCCGTTTGCGGCCAATATCTAATCCCAAAGCAGAAATAAAAGCGGATTTTGTCTGTTGTTCCATTATTATTCACGGGGATCAGACGGTACATCTGAGGGCTTCTGAGTTAGATTTTTGGGGTCTAATTCTGTCCCTTCTGAGAGTCCATCCCCAGCAGAAGATTTTTGAGTAGCGGACGGATGTTGAATTGTTGGCCCTAACCAGGACATTCGGGTGGGTACAGGTTTATGGGCGGGTTGCCAACTGGGTAACACATCGGATAATTGCAATCCCTCTAAGGAAGATTTTGATTCCCGTAATTTATGCCAAACAGAGCGAGACATTAACAAAGTATGTTCTACCCGTTGTGCTCCAATTTTTTCTAAATAAGCTTCTCGTTCGGGTTGATAGTCGGCGGATGCCAGTCTCAGGGACTGGGGGCCAAATTCCTGGGCTAAATGAGCCATCTGGGATAACAGTTCGGGGTAAAGCCAGGTATAGGCAGGATGAACCGTTAACTCCGCAACGTGCGGCTGACAGCCATCACGGGATAACTGCACTTGGAAATAACCAATGGCTGCTTTACGTTGGGGTTCAAATACATAGCCACTGACTTGTTCGCTATGGCTCAACCATTGTTTGATAGCATCCACAACGGCTTGAATAAAGCTGGTTTTAAAATCTAAAATGTGCCGATCAAAGACCTGTCGCAGCAGGGGAGGCATAGAAACGGTATCAAGTTGATACAGCAGTTGAGCATCTGCATTGCTGACCGGGAGAAGGTTGGGTAAATCAGGTTGAGTGGTGGCTAAGGTTTGCAGGAGTTCCGGTTCCACAACCCAATAGGTCATGTGAGCTAAGGGTTGAAATCCATTTTGTCGATACAGTGCCATCAAACCGCTATCATTAACATTGACTTCTAATAGCCAAGTTCGCGCTTCCCACAACGTTTCAAAGCAATAGCGTAATAGTTGTGATCCAATACTACTTTGATCGTTTAACCGATCTACAAAGATACGTTCAATCCGCCAGGTACTACGACTGGTGTTAAAGGGAGATACTTTAATCATCCCTAATAGTTGACCAAACTGTTCCGCAATATAGGCGTTAAACAGGTTTTGGCAGGGGTTGGGAAACCAGCTTAAAAATTTGAGCAACCCATACCAACGTCGCAATTGTTCTAACTCGTGGCTCAAGCCTGTGTCAGAATTAGCTTGATCATCGGCTTGGCGATATAGCTGTTCAATGGCTTCTAAATCGCGGTATTGAAATTGGCGAATATTAAATTGATTTTGATTTTGGGATAGAAATAAATTCATGGGATCAAGTCGGGTAAAGGATCAGTTATCAGTTATCAATAACTGACAACTGATAACTGATAACTGATAACTGATTTTATAAAGGACGAATTAGCACCAGGGGGGTTTGCTCATCGGCATTTCCGGCGGGATTACTCCTTAAGGCTTGTTTGATCAAAGCAGTGGAAAGACCGGGGGTTGCTGCTAATATTTTAACGGCTTTTAAATCGTTCACGTCTACTATTGCTGCCCCTAACCCTGTTTCTTGTTGTAGGGTATTGACTACATTTTGGGGATCATCTGGCCCTAGGACAATAAATTGATCATAGGGGGGTAAAGTTCCGGTCACATCGTCAATCAGTCGAGCTTGTTCTCCGGCTAATTGATAAAATACTCCGGGTTTTCCTAAAAGTTTGGCTAAGGTTCCTACCACAATAGCAAATAAAACTCGTGCTGGCCCGACAACATCTACTAAAGTTTGCATTCCGCAGGCGGTGGCTAAACTAGAGGTGGGCATGAAGAAATAACAAACCCGTTTAGCAACCCATCCCGGTTTAATTTGGGTGGGGTGGAAAAATCGCCCTTGCATTAACGCAACAGGGGTTTCTCCCAAGGTAACAATATCCCCCGGTTGAGCATAGGGAAGTACATATTTTTTAATCACCTCAACGGGATGATCAATATGAGTTAATAAATGGGTACGGATGGGGTAAACTTCGGCTATCCCTTCAATAATTCGTTTATTGGGGGCTAGGGTCGGGTCTGGATATTTGAGGGGAAGGACAACGTGGCGAACTTTGGGGATGCGTCCTTCTGGCCCGTAGGTAATATAATCGACTTTCACCCAAGCTGATTGTAAAGCACTGAGGTCTTGTCCTTCAATTTCGACTAAGACTTTAATCCGGGTGGTTTTTTTGACTTTAACAATATACCCAAACCAATAATTATCCTCTCGGCTAGGGGCATCAAGATGGGCGGAAATCACTTTAATGGTGTGCTTAATACCGTCTAAACTCGCTTTAGAGAGCAGGTGAAGTTGAGCCGTGACTTCTGGCAACATAATCTCTAGGTTGGGGGTGAGATTACGGAATTCCATTTCCCCTCTCAACACATAATGGGTGGAGTCGGATAAATCCAGGTTCCACTCTCCTTGAGTTAGTTCTAGTTTATTGCCTGGACGCAGACGATATTGAATTTCTAGGGCTAATGTTCCTAAACCCAGTAAAACAAATGCGGCTGTTGTTACTAGGCTCAAACCTGCTGCCATTACACCACTTCCCCTTGTAAATGTCCGATTTGCACTTTCATCCTACCGCAGCCCGGATCTTCTACAATTGTTAAATTTAATTACAAAAATAACGGCTTACTCCCCTAAACTATTAGCAAGACTTATGCTATCGGGATCTTACGGTCAGATTCCATCCGATCTAGCGCCAAAGGGTATATTCTTATTTAAAGATTTGTAAAATTCAGAAGAGCGCTTGACGTATCTTAATACTTTCTCTAGGAGTCCCATGAAGCACAAGTCAATTGCAGAACGATTTTGCCTCACGGCTCACGTTGTATCAACGCTGTTTGGACTAGCTGGGTTATTGTTTATTCTACCCAACCCTGAACTCGTCGCGAATTTACCTCCGATGGGGATGAAATTGTTCTCCTGGGGAATGACAGCAGGAGGCATAACCTATATTGTGTTTGGGGCGGCAACACTAGCCTTATATGGGTATCGCACGTTAGGGTTAGGAACAACCTTAGCTTTTATGATTCCATCGGTCTTGTTATCCTTATCTAGTGAACTTTTAGGAACCAGTACCGGATTTCCCTTTGGTCATTATCAATATTTGAGTGGTTTAGGTTATAAAATTGCAGGGTTAGTTCCCTTCACCATTCCGTTATCTTGGTTTTATATGGGTTTAACCTGCTATTTGTTAGCCCGTGCAGGTTTAAAATTAACAATGGGAGATCGTTGGGGACGTCAATTAGCAGCTTTGGCATTAGGAGCGGTTTTACTCACCGCTTGGGATTTAGTATTAGACCCCGCCATGAGTCAAGCTCCTTTTCCCTTTTGGCAATTTCAAGAAGTCGGTGAATTTTTTGGAATGCCTTATCGAAATTTAGTCGGTTGGATGGGAACAGGCTTGGTATTCATGAGCGTTGGGGCGTTTTTATGGCGACGAACTCCCATTGCTTTATCTCGTTCTCAATTAACTGTACCCCTAATTGTTTATCTGACTAATTTCTTCTTTGGGGCAGCCATTACCGTTGTTGAATTAGATGCTCGTTTCCTCTTTCCAACGGCCTTAAGTATTTTATTTGGGGTCATTCCTGCCTTGATTTTCTGGTGGAATGCTAAACCTTCTTTAGAGACGATGGAAAGTTTATTACCCAGTGACAATATTAATCCCTCTCCCGTAGAAGTTGCTGCAAAGTAACAATTAAGATTTAAGTAGGATGGGCTTTGCCCATCTTTATTTATGGGAAAATAATTGAAGTCCAAGTCAAACTAAATTTAATGTTGAATCCAATTTTCTTAAATATTGCTAATTTTTCAAATATTAATTTCTGGTTTTTATTATTTTCAATAATATTAATCTTACAAATTCCAGCCACAATTATTATCTTATCTCGGTTATTCAAAGGAGCAATTCGAGTTCCTCCTTTACAACCTGAATCTCCCACCTTAGACCTCTTGGGAACGGTTAGTATTGTAGTTCCGACTTTGAATGAAGCAGCGCGAGTTACCCCTTGTTTAGAAGGCTTAACCCGACAAAGTTATGAAGTTCGAGAAATCTTAATTGTCGATAGCCATTCCCAAGATGGTACTCAGGATATTGTCAAACAATTTGCAGAATCTGATCCCAGATTTAGATTAGTTTTAGATGAACCATTACCGTCGGACTGGGTAGGTCGTCCTTGGGCGTTAAATACGGGTTTTTTAAATAGTTCTGAAAAAAGTGAATGGATTTTAGGTATTGATGCTGATACTCTACCGCAACCGGGTTTAGTGGCAAGTGTGGTGAAAACTGCGATCGCAAATCAATATGATTTATTATCATTATCTTGTAAATTTATTCTCAAATATCCAGGGGAATTGTGGTTACAACCTGCCCTATTAATGACCTTAGTTTATCGCTTTGGTTCACCGGATTTATCACCCCAAAAACCTGAACGAGTGATGGCAAATGGTCAATGTTTTTTATGTCGTCGTTCGGTATTAGAAAAAGTTGGGGGATATTCCAGCGCTAAAAATTCCTTTTGTGATGATGTTACCTTAGCTCGAAATATAGCTCAACAAGGATTTAAAGTTGGGTTTTTAGATGGGGCAAATGTATTAACCGTTAGAATGTATGATGGCTTAAAAGATACTTGGGAAGGTTGGGGGCGATCGCTCGATCTTAAAGATGCTTGTTCTAAGACTCAATTGTGGTCAGATTTATTCATTTTATTAGCAGTTCAAGCCTTACCGTTACCTTTATTACTGATTAATCTGTTATTTTCCTCTAGTCTATCTTTACCCCCTATTTTAAGCTCAACGTTGTTAGGATTAAATGGTTTTTTACTGTTTCTGCGGTTAATATTAACGGCTGCCATTTCGTTATCCTATGATTTCAGCCAAGCTAAACAGCCTTGGGTATTTTGGTTATCTCCCCTCGCTGATGCGGTGGCGGTATTACGATTATGGATATCTGCAACTCAAACTCAAATTCAATGGCGAGGGAGAACCTATGGAAAGAATTAAAACCTAAAAATTCATGATTAATTGTTACGTCTTTTAAAACTGTTATTAGGTATTGCTATAATAGAAATACCGAAAAAATACACTGTTTATTGGTGTAATTAAGAAAAAGCTGTTATGGAATACCAATTTGATTTTAATATTGAGAAAGGAATAGAGTCTATTCTTTACATCTTGGAGCTATTAGAGAATAAGGTTCAACCAACAATTCATCGTGTTTCTAAATTTTTATATTTTGCAGATAAGGAACACTTAGAAAAATATGGAAGATTTATTTTTGGGGATAGCTATTACGCCATGAAACATGGCCCTGTACCCAGTCAGATTTATGATTTACTGAAATTAGTGCGTGGAGATTTGTCTCCTAGCTTTCAGCCTTCGCAAGAAATATCTGAACAGGTTCTTCAGGCTTTCAAGATAATGGAAGTTTGTCTTTTGCAGAGCTTACGGAGTTAAGTCATGATCGCGCCTGGGAATCTGCGGATGAGAACGATATAATTAATGTGGAAGATATGATCAAAACCTTTGATAATTCTGTAGAACTTCTTGAACATTTGCAAAATCCACACCCCTAGGTTAGAACTTTATGCCAGCACAGTGGGAAATATTTTCCAATAGGGCGATCGCTAACAGAATCTTTTAGACAAAAACGGCGATCGCATCAAAAGACGGAAGTTCAGGCATCAAAATAATATTTTGCCCCATTATAGCGTAGTGCTATAACAGGGCAGAACATCGCTAAATCAGCGCTTGATAATAAACCATCAACGGCCAGCCAACCGTTAATCGACTCGTTCTAATTGCCAGAGAATTTGATTACCTTCTCGCCGCACTCTGGATACTTCCCAGTTGCGCCATGCCCAGTTATCTCCTCGACTGGTCACAGCGCTGGCGTTAATATCCATGAGATCGGCCAGTTCAGAACTACTGATTAAGTAGCCTTTAGTAGCAATTTCATCAGCAATATGCAGGGTTTCAATCAAATTGCGAAGTTGGTTAACCCTAACCTCGCGGGGTAGATTGTCTAATGAATCGTTAATTAGGTCAGTCATGGCAAGATCTCAGACAGCAAGATTAGAGTCTATCACACAGCATTGTATCGTTCTGCTCAAAATTAGGTTAGTTGCAAGAAAGACATTCTGAAAATAAGGATAGGAAATGAGCTATTTTTTAGCTATCACTTTATTCAACAGGTGATTGTGATTGCATCAGATGAGGAAGCAAAGTTCCATCCAGAGGGGTCTTAAACTGTTTCCTCAATTAATCCAGGCGGGGGAATAATTTCAATCCGTTTTTGCTCTAAATCCACAATGGGAACGATTTCTTTGACAAAGGGAATCAAAACGGTGGGTAGGAGTTTGGATTTACGTTTCTTTTTGGTTTTACGATGAATCTGTTCTGGGAGGGGGTCAGCAACGAGAGTGTCTGGGGCTGGAGTTGGGGAATGTAACTCCACTTCTAGTAAATCATTTCCAGCCGAAATCACATCTATGACTTTTCCAATCACTTCCGCTTTTCTTTGGTCGAATACTTCCAACCCAATTAAATCTAAAACATAAAATTCATCTTCTTCTAAATGGGGGCGATCTTGGTCTGTGATCAACAACGGACAACCTTGTAATGCTTCTGCCTGAGTTCGATCTTCAATGCCCTCGATTTCAACGACATAAATGCCCTTGCTGGGCATTAAATAGCCTCCCAAAAACTCCACAGGTTTAGGTTCGGTTTGTCCGGGGGGTAATAGCCAGCGCTGACCCGGTTCGATAAACCGTTCTGGGAAATCTGAATTGGGATAAACTCGAACTTCCCCTCTTAACCCGTGAGCCGCCACAATAGTGCCGATCTCTATCATTTTAGATAGTTCCATAAGAATTAAAAACCGCAACAGAAGAACACATCGCTACCTGATAAAATCAAAAGCAGTGGCTCATTTTTTACAACAATAAATATATTAACAACTCTAATAGAAAAACTGAAAAAAGTCAAGGATTACCGGAAAATATTGGCTCTGGCTAGTCTTCTTAATAGTCATCTAAGTTATGTAGAGGTTTTGGAACCCTGAAATTTAACACCGTTACAAAATTACTATTTCTTTAAATGTAAAGTTTTGTAATTATTTTCGACGCTTCAAAAAAAAAAGAATCAGTCAGTTATACTAAAGTTAGGAATTGTAAATGAGGATATTCTCTAACAAAACCCAAAGGCTTGTATAAAATTCCTAGAGATTGTCCTTTAGAAGCATCACCTAAACTGGGTGCGATCTCCTATAATCTTTTGACTCCTCCAGCCGAGGGGTGGGTTTTCCACTTGACAAACCTCCCTAATTTTTCAACTGATTCAGACTAAACTAGAACCTCTTCAGGTAATAGAAAATAAAGGATTGATCATGAGTACCATTAATTTTGACCTAAGTTCAGCCTTCACGGATAATATATTACTGATCATTGATTCATCCGTTACGAATATCCCCCAATTATTAGACGCAATTAGTGAAAATATTGATTTTATCATCCTCTCCAAAACTGAAGATGGAATTCAACAAATTACCAATATTTTATCAGACTACAAAAATTTAAAAGCTGTTCATCTGCTCACCCATGGAAGTTCAGGAACACTGCATTTAGGAAATACCACCTTAAACGTCAATAATCTTGAAAAATATGCGCCCCAACTCAAAACGTGGCGACAAACTTTTACAGAAAATACCGATGTTTTAATCTATAGTTGTGAACTCGCATCGGATAACGGTGGGTTTCTGTCTCGTCTTCATCATTATCTAGGAGTCAACCTAGCAGCTTCGCGTCAAAAAGTAGGTTATACTGCCTTGGGAGGAAATTGGAACCTAGATGTTATCTTAGGAAAAATTACCACTTCATTTCCATTTAATCAAGAAAAAATTGCTGATTATCCAGCCATATTAGGGACTTATAACGTCAGTACCGTTGATGGGCTAAAAACAGCCATTAACACGGCTAACACCACACCAGAAGACGATATTATTAATTTAACAAAAGGAGTCTACAGCTTAACAACCGTTGATAACAACACCTCCGATGGTTTTGCTAGTGATGCTAACGGTTTACCCACTCCTACAGATATAACCGTTGGCGGAAAACTGACCCTGAACGGGAATGGGGCTATTATTGAACGAAGCACCACAGCACCTGCTTTCCGTTTCTTTTATGTTCCCTCCAATAGTGACCTCACCCTCAATAACCTCAGCTTCAGTAATGGGGAAGCAAACAAACGGGGAGGAGCAATTTATGTTAGTAGTAGCTTAGGCAATCTTACCGTTAATAATAGTACCTTTGCCAATAACAAAGTCACAGGCGACGGAGGATATGGCGGTGGAGCAATTTTTATTTACTACAATAGTACCGCTACAATTAATAATAGTACCTTTTCCGGTAACAGTGCAGAAGATAGTGGCGGTGCTATTCATAATGTTGGCGACTTATCCATTACCAATAGTACCTTTACGAACAACAAAGCCGATATTAATACGACTAATAGTACCTCTTATGATAGTGGTGGAGCCATTTTTCAAAATAGTGGAACAGCCACCCTTAAAAACACATTAATTGCTGGAAATCAAGACTTATCAACAAATATTAAAAACCCCGATATAGCGGGAGGAACTTGGACGGATGGAGGTGGAAATTTAATCGGAGATAATAGCGGTGTTGAAACCACATTTCCAGCCAGTAGTTTAGTCGGAACAGCCAGCAATCCTTTAGATGCTAAATTAGGCCCTTTACAAGATAATGGCGGCTTAAGTTTTACCCATGCTTTGTTAGCAGGAAGTCCAGGGATTGATACAGGAAATACGACTAATGCGACCGGATTAACAACCGACCAACGAGGCGTTGGATTTGCCCGAATTGCTAATAATATTGTTGATATTGGTGCATTTGAATATGCTCCCCCAGAAATAGAAGTCTTAGACGGAAGCACCAATATTATTGATGGAACTTCAACAGCTATTAATTTGGGTCAGATATCCCTGGGAGGAAGTCTAACTAAAACCTTCACGATTAAAAATACAGGATTAGGGGATTTATTATTAACTAATCCGATAACTTTTAGCGGAACAGGCTTCACCGGATTAGGAAATTTTACCACCACTACACTCGCTCCTAATGCTAGTACAACTGTTGATGTTACCCTCACACCTAATCAAATAGGAACACTCGCAGGAGAATTATCTTTTAGTAATAATGATGGAGATGAAAACCCGTTTAACTTTCCTTTTGAATTGATTGCTTCTGCGGTAGAAATTAGTAAAGTTCAAGCTCCTCCTGCGATTACCTTAAAAGCGGGAGATAACCTCGATTTTGTGGTAAAATTTACTCAGCCTGTCACGATTAATAAAGGGACAGGAAATGTTAGTATTCCTGTTACTTTAGATACAGGCGGAATTGTTAATGCGACGTTATTGGGCACAGGAGCAGCAAATACTCAGCATATTTTCCGTTACAATATTGGTTTAGGAAAAGAGGATAATAATGGCCTCGTTATAGGAACAGCGTTAACCTTAACGGGGGATGCAACTGTTAAAGATAGTGGGGGAAATAACGTTAATTTAACCCTCAAAAATGTGACTGATACCACAGCCATTAAGATAGATGCAGTCACACCAACCATTAGTAGTATTACTCGTCAAACGCCCCTCACCGAAATTACCAATGGAAATACAGTTATTTATCAAGTTAATTTTAGTGAAGGAGTAAAAGACTTAGACAGTAGTGATTTTATCATTACCTCAACAGGAACCGTAAACGGTACAATTGCTAATGTTTCTGCTACGACAGGAAATAGTGTTAATGTTACTGTCAATAATATTAGTGGAAACGGAACATTACGACTCGATACCTCAGCAACTCCAACCATTAAAGATATTGCTGGAAACTCGTTAACAACAGCCTTTAATACAGGTGAAACTTATACCGTTGATGGAACTCTACCAACCATTAGTAGTATTACTCGTCAAACGCCCCTCACCGAAATTACCAATGGAAATACAGTTATTTATCAAGTTAATTTTAGTGAAGGAGTAAAAGACTTAGACAGTAGTGATTTTATCATTACCTCAACAGGAACAGTAAACGGTACAATTGCTAATGTTTCTGCTACGACAGGAAATAGTGTTAATGTTACTGTCAATAATATTAGTGGAAACGGAACATTACGACTCGATACCTCAGCAACTCCAACCATTAAAGATATTGCTGGAAACTCGTTAACAACAGCCTTTAATACAGGTGAAACTTATACCGTTGATGGAACTCTACCAACCATTAGTAGTATTACTCGTCAAACGCCCCTCACAGAAATTACCAATGGAAATACAGTTATTTATCAAGTCAATTTTAGTGAAGGAGTAAAAGACTTAGACAGTAGTGATTTTATCATTACCTCAACAGGAACAGTAAACGGTACAATTGCTAATGTTTCTGCTACGACAGGAAATAGTGTTAATGTTACTGTCAATAATATTAGTGGAAACGGAACATTACGACTCGATACCTCAGCAACTCCAACCATTAAAGATATTGCTGGAAACTCGTTAACAACAGCCTTTAATACAGGTGAAACTTATACCGTTGATGGAACTCTACCAACCATTAGTAGTATTACTCGTCAAACGCCCCTCACAGAAATTACCAATGGAAATACAGTTATTTATCAAGTCAATTTTAGTGAAGGAGTAAAAGACTTAGACAGTAGTGATTTTATCATTACCTCAACAGGAACAGTAAACGGTACAATTGCTAATGTTTCTGCTACGACAGGAAATAGTGTTAATGTTACTGTCAATAATATTAGTGGAAACGGAACATTACGACTCGATACCTCAGCAACTCCAACCATTAAAGATATTGCTGGAAACTCGTTAACAACAGCCTTTAATACAGGTGAAACTTATACCGTTGATGGAACTCTACCAACCATTAGTAGTATTACTCGTCAAACTCCCCTCACCGAAATTACCAATGGAAATACAGTTATTTATCAAGTTAATTTTAGTGAAGGAGTAAAAGACTTAGACAGTAGTGATTTTATCATTACCTCAACAGGAACAGTAAACGGTACAATTGCTAATGTTTCTGCTACGACAGGAAATAGTGTTAATGTTACTGTCAATAATATTAGTGGAAACGGAACATTACGACTCGATACCTCAGCAACTCCAACCATTAAAGATATTGCTGGAAACTCGTTAACCACAGCCTTTAATACAGGTGAAACTTATACCGTTGATGGAACTCTACCAACAGTTAGTAGCATTATTCGTCAAACTCCCCTCACTGAAATCACTAATGGAAATACAGTGGTTTATCAAGTGAATTTTAGTGAAGGAGTAAAAGATTTAGACATTAGTGATTTTATCATTACCCCAACAGGAACCGTAAACGGTACAATTGCTAATGTTTCTGCTACGACAGGAAATAGTGTTAATGTTACTGTCAATAATATTAGTGGAAACGGAACATTACGACTCGATACCTCAGCAACTCCAACCATTAAAGATATTGCTGGAAACTCGTTAACCACAGCCTTTAATACAGGTGAAACTTATACCGTTGATGGAACTCTACCAACAGTTAGTAGCATTATTCGTCAAACTCCCCTCACTGAAATCACTAATGGAAATACAGTGGTTTATCAAGTGAATTTTAGTGAAGGAGTAAAAGATTTAGACATTAGTGATTTTATCATTACCCCAACAGGAACCGTAAACGGTACAATTGCTAATGTTTCTGCTACGACAGGAAATAGTGTTAATGTTACTGTCAATAATATTAGTGGAAACGGAACATTACGACTCGATACCTCAGCAACTCCAACGATTAAAGATATTGCTGGAAACTCGTTAACCACAGCCTTTAATACAGGTGAAACTTATACCGTTGATGGAACTCTACCAACAGTTAGTAGCATTATTCGTCAAACTCCCCTCACTGAAATCACTAATGGAAATACAGTGGTTTATCAAGTGAATTTTAGTGAAGGAGTAAAAGATTTAGACATTAGTGATTTTATCATTACCCCAACAGGAACCGTAAACGGTACAATTGCTAATGTTTCTGCTACGACAGGAAATAGTGTTAATGTTACTGTCAATAATATTAGTGGAAACGGAACATTACGACTCGATACCTCAGCAACTCCAACGATTAAAGATATTGCTGGAAACTCGTTAACCACAGCCTTTAATACAGGTGAAACTTATACCGTTGAGGTCATAACGCCAACACCGACCCCAACTCCAACGCCGACGATAACACCTAGCCCAACACCGACAATAACACCAACTCCAACACCCACACCGACGATAACACCTAGCCCAACGCCGACAATAACACCGACCCCAACACCCACACCGACGATAACACCGACCCCAACACCGACCCCAACTCCAACGCCCACACCGACAATAACACCGACCCCAACACCCACACCGACAATAACACCGACCCCAACACCCACACCGACGATAACACCTAGCCCAACGCCGACAATATCACCGACCCCAACACCGACAATAACACCGACTCCAACACCCACACCGACAATAACACCGACCCCAACACCCACACCGACGATAACACCTAGCCCAACGCCGACAATAACACCAACTCCAACACCCACACCGACAATAACACCGACCCCAACACCTACACCGACAATATCACCAACTCCAACGCCTACACCGACGTTAGAACCCACTCCAACGCCTACACCGACGTTAGAACCGACCCCAACACCCACACCGACAATAACACCAACTCCAACACCCACACCGACAATAACACCGACCCCAACACCCACACCGACGTTAGAACCGACTCCAACGCCTACACCGACGTTAGAACCGACTCCAACGCCTACACCGACAATATCACCAACTCCAACACCGACGTTAGAACCCACTCCAACGCCCACACCGACAATATCACCAACTCCAACGCCTACACCGACGTTAGAACCCACTCCAGCGCCGACAATAGCTCCAACGCCCACACCCTTACCAACCTTAGCCCCGACCCCAACACCTACAGCAACGTTAGCCCCTACCCCAACACCATTACCTTCTGGTGATACCACTCCCCCGACGGCCATCATTACGCAAAATCGTCCCCCCTCTGACAATACTGTTTACTGGAGGGTTATATTTAGTGAATCTGTTAAGGGGTTTGAAGCGAATGATCTCATCTTAGGAGGAACTGCGAAACCCAAAACCGCAACTATTACAGGTAGTGGGAGCATCTATGAGGTAGCGGTTGGGGGAATGACAACCTCTGGGAATGTTTCGGCTACACTTCTACCCAATACTGTTACCGATGAAGCGGGCAATTTTAACCAACAGAATACCGTCATCGAATACAACTATATCCCTGACTATCTTAACTCTATTGCTAAAGACCTGGGAGTTACCCCAAAAGAACTAGCGACAACAGCACTGTTTCAAGCAACATTCGCAAATTATAAAGATCCCAAGCCGATACTTGAAGCATTTGTATCTAAAACGAAGGCTAGTGGTCTCTTTAATGTTTCGGCATTCAACAATCCCACCTTTGTAAACCTAATAACAACCGCAGCAAATTCATCTGACATTATAGGAGCATTGAACGGACTAAGTGTTGAACAATTTGCTTTGCTAAATCGATTAGGTTTGGGACAGTTTGGCAGTTCACCTATACGTCGAGCTAGAGTATTTAGCAGAATCAAATACTCTGAGATCTCGTTAACTCAGACGGCGACTTATAACTTTACGAGTGTCAGGTTTACGGGGCCTGGTGGCATAATTCCCCCCGGTCTTTTCAATATTCCGCGTAGCGGCATGGAATCTCACGAAAACTTAATCGCACCTCAATATGATGTGACATCCTTTGTTGATGACCTGGCATCTGAGAATCTTAATTCTATCCCCCTGTTAGATCCAGGAGACGATACATTTTCTCAGCATTATTATGTATTGAATTCCAATGGGGGTATGGTATTCCCTCTGGAAGTTGCCCAGAAATTAAGTATTTCTGAACAACCGATTAAGGCCAACGCGACGAATCAGGAGATATTTGAACATTTCAATCGAGAAAGCTTTGAAGTTTCTGTCCCTGAAAAGATTGGCGGTGCAATTTTGACAGGAAATAATCGCACCTGGCAAAATTTACAAACAGATCTTCAAGAAACGCTAGGAACTGAATCTTCTGAACTCAATCAATTGGCTCAACAAATTTTAACTCGGTTTGATGCTAATACCCAATGGGATTTCTCTATGTTTGCTCCTTTCTCCCAATTGCCAGGAGATTTACCGAGTAGTCAGCCCATTCTGATACAAGCCAATGTAGCTTTATCACAACAAACAGGAGTCGGAAATCAACAAATTAGCTTGATTGATAGTACGGATTTGCCTAATTCTATTATTCAACTCCAAAATATTAATGTTGCTTTATTAAGGGGGCAAATGCAACTCTTGGGGGATGCAGAAACCAATATTGTTGTTGGAGATAAACTAAGCCAAACTATTGCATTAGGTCAAGGAGATGATGAAGCACATGGCGGTGCTGCTGGAGATCTTCTCTATGGTGGAAAAGATCATGATTTGCTATGGGGAAATCAAGACAATGATAACTTGTTTGGAGATTTAGGAGATGATAGTCTTTATGGTGGACAAGGAGATGATTTCTTAGATGGAGGAGAAGGGGATGATCACCTATTTGGAGATGTAGGAAATGATATTTTAATCGGAGGTAAAGGAAGCGATCGCTTTTATATTGCAGGGAATACAGGAGTAGATATCATTAATGATTTTACTCTAGGCGAAGATCAAATTCAGTTAACAGGCGGATTAAGTCTTGAAGCGTTGCAAATCACAACCGTTAATGGTAATACAATCATTAAACTTGCCAATACGGGAGAGGAACTTGTTAAACTGTTGGGTTTTGATAGTACCTTAATTAATTCCTCAGAATTTATCGCTTGATAGCAGTTAGCAAAGAAGTATCCGTATAGCAGTCTTTGTCAAACAAAATGTTTAGCGAAGACTGCTGTTGCAAACACAGATAGTAATATGAAATCCCTAAATATTTGCTACAAATTCCCCCCTGTAGAGACGCGCCATGGCGCGTCTCTACAGGGGGTTTAGGGGATTATCTGTAGTATAATTTTCAGGATTTCATATTATTTGCTGGCGATACGTTAGCAAATATGGCTAGTACCCTCGGTTTCTGACCCGACCCATGAAATAGCCCTGGACATAATGCCAGATTAGGAAACACTCATGCTTCAAAAATAATACATGGGTTTTTGTTAATTTTAGCATCTTCCGCAAGAAGCCCCACGACTGACCCGATAGGGCAGCGTGGGATGAATTGCGGCCGGGGACTATAGAATGTTCAATAATTGGCTATTATAAAATATAATATAATAAAAAAGGAGGTGATTCAAATTGCTGAAGGCTACAAAGGTTAGACTCTATCCAACACCAGAACAGGAATTGGCGTTAGCCAAGTCATTTGGTTGTGCAAGATGGTATTGGAATTTTGCCTTAAATGCCTGTGTTCAGCACTATCAAGAAACTGGCAAAAGCCTAAAATTACCATCTTATAAGGGAATGCTCCCTCAACTCAAAAAAGAATATCCTTGGCTCAAAGAAGATTGCTACTCATCGGTTCTCCAGTGTGTAGCTATAAACTTAGATAGAGCTTACAAGAACTTTTTTGAGGGACGAGCTAAATTTCCTAATTTCAAATCTAAACATCACAAGCAATCAATTCAGTATCCCCAAAGTGTTACTGTTAGCGGTGAATATCTAAAAGTCCCTAAGATTGGTGAAATTAAAGCAATATTTCACCGAGAGATTACGGGAAAAATTAAAACGGTAACAATCTCCAAAACTTCGACTGATAAATACTTTGCTTCCATCTTATGTGAAATTGAAGGAACCGACGTTAAACAGTCGGGAGATCAGATTATTGGGATTGATTTGGGGTTAAAAGATTTTGCAATTACTCACAATGGAGAGAATGCAACTAAATATGCTAACCCTAAATATTTATATCGTCATCAGAAAAATTTAGCCCGAAAACAGAAAAAACTCTCTCGAAAAACTAAAGGTAGTAAATCGAGAGAGAAGTTTAGGAAAACTGTAGCTAAGGTTCATGAGAAAATAGCCAATTCCCGCCAAGATTTCTTGCATAAATTATCAAGAAAATTGGTTGACGAAAGCCAAGTCATTGTCGTTGAAAACCTCAACGTCAAGGGGATGGTTAAAAACCGGAAGCTATCAAAAGCTATATCTGATGTGGGTTGGGGAAAATTTGTCAATTTTATTGATTACAAGTTGAAGCAAAAAAATGGCGAACTTGTAGAAATTGATCGCTTTTTCCCTAGTTCCAAAACTTGTTCGAGTTGCGGTTATATCCTAAGTGAGTTGTCTCTGGATGTTAGAGAATGGGATTGCCTAAATTGTCAAACTCATCATGACCGTGATGAAAACGCTGCATTAAATATCAGGAACGAAGGCATCAGAATATTAACTGAAGGCGGAGGGAACCCCGTCTTTGCCGATGGAGGCTGTGTAAGTCCACCTGCTTGCAAAAGTAAGGGGCATCGGTCTGTGAATTCGGAAGCCTACACCGACCCGATTAGGGCGGTGTAGGTAGTTCACCATTTTTCCAGGTTTTCGAGTCCATAATGTCCTAAAATACTGGAGATTATCGGGATCACCCTTAACGGTTGAAGATTAAGCTTCACCTCGATTTGATATTTTCCCATTAAATAACGCACAATGACTTTATGGTGACACTTATCAGATTGTGTCAAAATCGAAGTCATGTTAATCTACACAACCCCGACATTCGACGCACAAGCGAAACAGCAGGGCATCCAGAGTCAAGTGGCAGAATTACTCGTCACCCTCAAGGCTCAAGGGACAGTAGCAGTACAGGCACTATTTGAGTGGAATTATCCCTACTTAAAGCGGCCTATACGGAATTTGCGCTTGCTGGGAAAAATTCTATGGGTTAAAAATGACCCAATTTTATGTTTATTGGCCGTTTTTCCCAGAGGGGGAAAAGAATATGAGGCCTTTTTGAGAAATCCCGATGACTATGGAAGAGATTATCTGGATACCTTAATTGATCAAAAAGAATTAGATAATAGTATTAATGCCCAACGGGAGGAACAAAAATCCTTTCCCCGTCGTCCGAGTTTGCCGGAAGATTTACGCCAAATTTGGTTAAAAGGGCCAGATTGGATTAAGAATACAACGGATGCTGTGATTTGTGAAAGTGAAATTTGGGTGGCACAGTTTAAGCAGCGAGACACTCAACTACAATGGCGAACTTATTATGACATTGTTGATAGTTTAGTGGAAGGGAAAGAAGCAATTAAAATTATAAAAACAGAGTTTGATAATATTGAAATTGCAGGTAAACCTGAAGACAATCGTTATATTCTCTATAGTTGGATTCTCACCTCAGATATTCCTAACCGCAGCGTTTTATTTCTGCTATCTACGTTTGATCATCATCCTAACTTCAATGATATTCTTGAAGTCGGTCAAATTACTCGTTTATTTAATTTTAATTCAGGAGAACCTGATTTAACAGAATCTTCAAATCACTCTAATTTTAGTAATATTTTAGCTCAGGAATTAACGTTAGAAGATTTAGCCCGTTATACTCGACGCTCTTATCCTGATTATTTATTAGGAGATTCCGAAATCTGGTTAGAAATTGAACAGGAATTCGGAATTAATTGGGCGTTATCAATGGAGGAAGAAAAGATTCTGCATGAATTATCGACTCCAGAGTTAGGAAGTAGTTCTCTTCCGGTTTTTATTAATGGACGAGCCGGAAGTGGAAAATCTACCATGTTATTTTATTTGTTTGCTGATTATTGTTATCGATATCAAAAATATTATTTACAATATCGCCAAAAATTAACCCAAGTTCCCCATCCTTTATTTTTAACGTATAATGAACAATTATTAGGGAAGGCTAAAGAAGGGGTTGAAAAACTTCTAAAAAGTCACCATAAATTTTTATTAGAAACTAATGGGCAAGGAAATAAACCTTCTATTGATGTTTGTTTTAAATCTTTTCAGCAATTTCTATTAAGTTTATTACCTCCTGAAGAAAGCGATAGATTTGATCCTGATAAATATATTTGTTTTCATGAATTTAGGCAACGATGTGGTCGTCGCTATAGTCGTTATTCTCCCGAACTGTGTTGGCATATTATTAGAACGTTTATTAAAGGTTATACCCTAAGCGGACAACATGAAGGGTATATGACCCCCGATGATTATCAAGAAGTGCCTCGACGGGAACGCAGTTTATCGGTTGAAATTTTTCAAGCGATTTATAAACAAGTTTGGCCTTGGTATTATCAATTAACGACTAGAGAAGGCTATTGGGATGATCAAGATTTAATTAGAAAAGTCTTAGAAGTTCGTCGAGATCATTTACCGCTTTATACTGCTATTTTTTGTGATGAAGCTCAAGATTTCACCAGCTTAGAACTGCGATTAATTATGCAGTTATCTATCTTTTCCCATTGTGATTTATATCCCCCGGTCTGGTGTTTACCCTTTGCCTTTGCGGGAGATCCCTTTCAAACTTTAAACCCGACAGGATTTCGCTGGGAAAGTGTCAAGGCGACCTTTTTTGATCAAGTCATTGCCGCCCTTGACCCAACTCGTCAACTGAATTTAACCATGACCTTTTATGAACTTGAATCCAATTATAGATCGAGTCCGTCTATTGTCAAAGTAACTAATTTAATTCATCTCTGGAGACATATTTTATTTAAGATTCAGGAGTTAAAACCCCAAGAATCTTGGCAATCTTATATTGAGTCTCCCATTCCTCAAAAGTTTATTTTCGGACAGAATAATTTTTCCTCAGAAGCCTTAAAAAAACATATTGAAAAATCTCCTATTTTTATTGTTCCTTGTGAAGCGGGAGGGGAATTAGACTATATTCGACGAGATGAATTTTTATCGCCTTTATTTCCTGATGCAACTGAAGAACATCCCCCCAAGAATATTTTAAGTGCTATTCAAGCGAAAGGATTAGAATTTCCCTTAGTAATTTTATATAAATTTGGCGATCAATTTGCTAAAGAATTTAATCAACGTCCCTTAATTGATTATGTCCAAGGAACAGAAAATCATCCTTTAGAATTAGAATACTTTTTTAATAAGCTTTATGTTGCTGCTAGTCGGGGAATGTCGGATTTAGTGGTTATTGATACGGAAATGGGCGATCGCTATTTATGGCAATATGCTACTGTTGAAACAGACCCAGCGATAGAGACGCGCCTGGGCACGTCTCTACATTATGATCAATATTGGTTAACTCAAGTTGATAATCGGGAGAACTGGGAAACCTATATTGGAGGAGTCCGTTGGGGGGATAATTTAGAAGAATTACAACGGGATAATAGAGCCTCCCAAGCGCAGGAATTTGAAGAAAATGGTCGTAATCAAAAAGATGCTACATCCATGCGACGGGCGAAACAATTTTATCGAGAATTAGGCTATTTAGAAAAAGCAGATATTTGTGAAGCCTTCGCGTTAAAATTTGATAAACGCTTTCGAGAAGCCGGACGTTTATTCCTCAAAAGGAGTCAAGAATTAGAGGCATGGGATTGTTTTTGGGATGGAATGTGTTGGCAAGCTTTAGCTGAATGGTATCGCCAATTTCCTCAGAAAAAACAGGTAGAACAGCCTTTAGTTGAATTTATGGCACAAACCCCAAAAACCTTGCCGAATATTCGACAATTTACCCAATTTTTAGAAGAGAGTTTAAGCAACCAAATTCTCCAAGAAAATCGTTTAGTCAAAGCTTGGAAAGCGGCTGTTCAAGATTATAGCCGTCAAATTCGGATTTTAATGCGGGAAAAAATCTTAGACCCGGAAGAATGGCAACGGTTTGCAGAGGTTTTAGAAGGATTAGATGAAGCTAAATATAATGGGGTTTTAGAATTAGCAGGAGATTGTTATTATCGGGCGAGAAATTTACGGCGGGCGGTGCGCTGTTGGCAGGATAGTAACACCACTCAAAAACGAGAATATAATATTGCCCAAGCCGAATTATCAGGATTTCCCGAAGGATTACCTTATTTAGAAAAAGCCGGAGATTTTGAACGGATGATTGTGGAATGGGAAAAATCAGGAAAGTCAGGTAGTCAACAATGGTTAAAACATTTAGATTGTCTTGGACGGGCTTTAGAACGACAAAATCGCCTACGAGATTGGATTGATTATTTAATTAAAATTAAACGTTGGATTGATGCGATCGCAGCGATTGAAAAATGTAGTAAACTGGAAGCTATTCTATTTAGATTTGAACTGTTGCGTCAAATTGCCCGTTCTAATTTAACTCCTGAACAAGCACGGGATTTTAGAAGTCGTTATTTAACTTTAATTGAAAAAGTCTTATCCAGTGACAACTGGCGACAAAAATTAACAATGGTTGAAGTGGGAATTACTTTAGAAAAAATTGGGGAACTTGTTCCCACCCTCAAATTCTATGAACGATTTATTAACTGTAATGAACTGGCTTTACAAGACTTTGCGAGAGAACGATGGTTAGCCACCAAACTCAAACAAAAAGATTATGCCTTAGTCGCTGAACCCATCCGGGCGGAAGAAATTCACCAAGATATTATTCGCAAATCTAAGGATTGGAAAATCAATCCCGCCACCTTAAATATTGACACTCCGCGCTTAGATTTGTTAGACCGTCCTGAACTTTTACAACTTCATCCCGGCGATACCCAACATCGTTCTGATAGTTTACCCGATAATGAAATTCAAGGTTTACCTCCCGGTACAAAAATCCGTCTTTTGGGGCCAGAAGCCGATGGGTTTAGTTTCCAAATTGGTCATATTCAAGTGAAACGCGCTAAACGGAATAATAGTTTATGGGTGCTCTTGACCGATATTTACAGTTCCAAAGCTTTACAAATTGATGTTGATGGTAAACAGGGTAAAGTTAGAATTGGAGAATTAATGCTAGAAGTCGCAGATGGTCATCAACTGTCCTTTAATAGTACCACAGGAGATTATCGAGGCGTTGTTTTCTATCGAGATGAAAAGCCGAGGGTCGAGTTGCATATTCGCGGCATCTCTAGTATTATTTCCTTGTAGGGAATAAAATTGAATCCTAGACAGTTCTAATCAAGAAGGCTAGATATCTTCATGACTAACCAGTTTTTGGCTTCTAATTAACAAAAGCAAAGCTAATACAAATAACCCTATGTCAGCCCAATTTTTTGTTCAACCCATTCTCGAAATCAACGTTAAGGAATTAGAAGCGTTACTGCAAACCCTTCCTAACCATCAACTTCAGTTAATTGATGTGCGCGAACCTGAAGAAATTGAGATGGCAAAACTTGACGGGTTTATGAATTATCCCCTCAGCCAATATAGCCAATGGTCTGAGCAAATTTTGGTAGAGCTTGATGCCACCCAAGAAACCTTGGTTCTGTGTCATCATGGTGTGAGATCGGCTCAAATGTGCCAATGGCTGATTCGCCAGGGCTTCACCCAGGTTAAAAATATTACCGGGGGTATTGATGCTTACTCAATTTATGTTGACTCCAAAGTTCCTCGATATTAAATATTCATGAACAACAACTGTTTTATTCTTCTGGATTCGGTGAATTTATAATGATAGGAAACCCGATTAAAAAGTCTGATTTTGTCCTATCTCCCTACATCAAAAGTAACAACTTACGGGCTACTTATCAAATTTTAAATACAGTTGTTCCTTATTTCCTTTTATGGATTTTAGCCGTTAAAGCGGCTTCTATTTCCTTTTGGTTGCTTCCGCCCATTATGGTTTTAATGGTGCTGTTTTCAGTGCGTTGTTTTTCTTTAATGCACGATTGCGGACACTATTCATTGTTTAGTTCAAAAAAGGTGAATCGGGTTGTTGGTTTTATGTTTGGTGTGATTAACGCCATTCCTCAATACCCTTGGTCAAGAGGACACGCCTATCATCACAAAACTAACGGAGATTGGGAACGCTATCGGGGGCCATCTGCTTTAATTTCGACGCAGGAATTTGCCAAACTGAGTCCATCAGGTCAATGGTGGTATGAATTTCTCAGACATCCCTTCATGATTTTTCCGGGTGGTTTTTTCTACCTAGCTATTAAGCCCAGACTGGCTTTAATCGCCGGAATTTATGGGTTTTGGGGTCATCTACTCAATTACTTAAAACAATATCCTGATATTACTTTAATGGGGTGTTTTTCTTCTTATAAATCCAAAACTTGGTATACAACGGCTGAGTTTTGGGATCTACTTTTCAACAATATTTGTGTTGTAGGTAGCTGGATTTTTCTGAGTTATTTTTTAGGGGTTGGTTTCTTCTGGAGTGTTTATTCTATTACTCTCACCTGTTCAGCAGCACTGTTTATCTGTGTGTTTTTTGTACAACATAACTTTGAAGGTTCCTATGCCCATAAAACCGAAGGTTGGAATTATCTACGAGGAGCGATTGAGGGCAGTAGTTACCTAGAATTACCGCTTATTTTAAAGTGGTTTTCCGCAGATATTGGCTATCATAATATTCATCATCTTTGTGAAAGAATTCCTAATTATAATCTTGAAGCCTGCCATCATCACAATCAACACCTGCTCACTCGTGTAAAAACCCTGCGAATTGCCGATATTTCAGATTGTTTTAAGTTTATCCTCTGGGATTCTGCTTCAAATCGTCTTGTTTCGATCTCATCCTTTCGTGAGGCTTCCCAGCCTAAAGGGGTAGAGATTGGCGTTCACTAACTCGGTTTTAGAGCCAATTCCCCCAAATTTGCTCAGATTTGGTACACCCTGGAACGGCTTCGTTAAGATAGGAATTACCGGAAAATAGGAGCCGATCAATTATGGTAATAACATCCGTTGGGTCTAATTTTTCAGATGCGATTGATCAAGGATATTATTTAGATCGGGACTGCACCACCCTATCTCGTCATGTTCTTCAACAATTGCATAGTTTTTCCCCCGATGCTCAAGATATTAGTGCTTTAATGAATCGCATCGGACTGGCGGGAAAACTCATCGCTCGCAGGTTATCCCAGGCGGGTTTAGTGGATGATGCGTTAGGGTTTACAGGGGTCGTGAACGTTCAAGGAGAGTCCGTTCAAAAGATGGATGTTTATGCCAACTCCGTCTTTATTTCGGTGTTCAAACAAAGCGGTTTAGTCTGTCGTTTGGCATCAGAAGAGATGGAAAACCCCTTTTATATTCCCGAAAATTGTCCCATCGGACGCTATACCTTGCTTTATGATCCTTTAGATGGTTCATCAAATTTAGATACGAACTTAAATGTGGGGTCAATTTTTGCCATTCGTCAACAAGAAGGCAATGATGAAGATGGCGCGGCGGCGGATTTATTGCAAAATGGACATAAACAAATTGCCGCCGGATATATTCTTTATGGCCCTAGTACAATGTTAGTTTATTCCATTGGAACGGGGGTGCATTCCTTCATTCTTGACCCCAGTTTAGGAGAGTTTATTTTAGCGAAAGAAAACATTTCTATCCCTAATCACGGCCCGATTTATAGTGTTAATGAAGGCAATTTTTGGCAGTGGGATGAATCCATTCGGGATTACACTCGTTATGTACATCGCCATGAAGGATATACAGCCCGTTATAGTGGTGCTTTAGTGGGAGATGTTCACCGAATTTTATATCAAGGCGGTGTGTTTTTATATCCGGGGACGGTTAAGAAACCAGAGGGAAAATTACGGTTATTATATGAGTCTGCACCCATGGCTTTTTTAATGGAACAAGCGGGAGGACGAGCTTCAACAGGAACTCAAGAAATTTTAGATGTTGTTCCTGAAAAATTACATCAACGCACTCCTTTAATTATTGGAAGTAAAGAGGATGTTGCCTTAGTTGAATCGTTTATTCAAGACCGCAAACGTCGGGAACAAGAAGGCGGTCTGGAATAAATAGTCTATTTCAGCAATTGATACTACAAATTATTCCCTAAACCACGTAGAGACGCGCCATGGCACGTCTCTACAGGGGACGGATGCGTAGCAAAGATTTGAGGATTTCAGATTAGAATAGCGGTTAATTAATATTCCCTAACCCAACTTTCAACTGCTTCTAATAAATTATCCTGCGACGCCACAAAGGAACGTTGCGGGGGTGGTAACGGGAGGGGGTCGGGTGTCACCCAACCGAGGTGTAAGACGTCCGTGAGATAGTCGCAACAGTCGATGACTTCGGGGGTGGGTGTCCCATCTGCGAGTAACAGAATGAACAGATGGGGGGTTTGGAGTTGCTGTTTCAGGTGGATAATTTTGGTTTCTAGGTTAGCGGGGGTCTGCACTTCGGGGGGAGTTCCATCGGGTAAAAGTTTTTGATAAAGACGGTTACAAAATGCTTGGATAAATTCGTTTTTGGTGTTGAGGGTTAGTAGTTTATTGATGTTGATACAGTGGAGGGGGAGGTGGGGAAGTTGGGTACAAATATCGGTGAATTGTTGTTCTAATTGTCGCACGGTTGGGGTATTGCCAACGGGGGTATTATTGGTAATTTCACTATTCTTTATAATGTCATCCTGAGCGGAACGCAATGAAGCGAAGGATCTCTGAGATTCTTCACTTCGCTCAGAATGACAACTGTTATTATTAGAATTGTAGGTAATAAGGTGGTAATTCCATGCTTGATAAAATTTGAGATAAGGTAGATTTTGGGCGCATTTCCAGAGAAGCGTAACAGCAGTTTCAGAGAGAAAAGAACTAAAAATCTTAGAGAGATCATTGTTATAAACTCTATCCTTTAGGTTATGGCTGAGGGCAAAAACTACATCTGCATATTGTTTTTCAGTTTTGATGATTTTTACTAAACTCTCGGTCGCCCACCTGCGACTATAATAATCACTTGTTTCAAATATCCACCGAATTAATGCCTGTATTGCGCTTTCATTTCCAATAGCAATTTCCCCTAAATTTTTTGCTATCTGTCTGCAAGTATATTCATTTTTAGTATTTTCAAAGGTACGAATTAACGCCTCTATTGTTAGCTCATTTCCAACGGCAATTTTACTTAAAGTATTAGCCGTCCAAGCACGAATATCCTCATCTTTAGTTGTGTCTAGCAACCCAATTAACACCTGTATTGCTATCTCGTTTTTAGGATCAATTTCCCGTAAACTATTAACAATAGACCTTCGAGTTAATTCATTATCAGTGGTTTCCAATAACTGAAGTAACTCCCGTATTGCTAACTTATTTCCAGGGTCAATTTTTCCTAAACAATAGGCAATAGACCTTCGAGTTAATTCATTATCAGTGGTTTCCAGTAACTGAAGTAACTCCCGTATTGCTAACTCATTTCCAGGGTCAATTTTTCCTAAACAATAAGCCATAGACCTACGAATATCTTCATCCTCAGTAGTTTCCAATACCCGAATTAGCCCCCCTATTGCTAAATTATTTCTAGGAGCAATTTTCCCTAAACTCTCGGCAACCTGCCTGCGAATATTTTCATCCTCCGTAGTTTCTACGATCTGAATCAACGCCCGTATTGCTAACTCATTTCCAGGATCAATTTTTCCTAAACTATCAGCAGCCCTCCTGCAAATATCTTCATCCTTCGTAGTTTCTAACACCCGAATTAAACCCTGTATGGCTAACTCATTCCCAACGGCAATTTCCTCTAGTTTATAGGCAACCATCCTGCAAGTATCTCCATTCTCAGTAGTTTCTAAAACTCGAATTAACGCCCCTATTGCTAACTCATTCTCAACGTCAATTTTCCCTAAGCTATAGGCAACCATCCTGCAAGTATCTTCATTCTCAGTTGTTTCTAAAACCCGAATTAACGCCCCTATTGCTAACTTATTCCTAACGACGATTTCCCCTAAGCTATCGGCAACCCACCCGCGAGTACCTTCATTTTCAGTTGTTTCTAAAACCCGAATTAACGCCCCTATTGCTAACTCATTCCCAACGGCAATTTTCCCTAAACTATAGGCAACCCACCCGCGAGTACCTTCATTTTCAGTAGTTTCTAAAATCCGAATTAAATCCCCTATTGCTAACTCATTTCCAACGGCGATTTTTCCTAAACTATCGGCAACCATCCTGCAACTATCTTTATTCTCAGTAGTTTCTAAAACTCGAATTAAATTCCCTATTGCTAACTCATTCCCAACGGCAATTTTCCCTAAGCTATCGGCAACCATCCTGCGAGTACCTTCATTTTCAGTTATTTCTAAAACCCGAATTAGCGCCCCTATTGCTAACTCATTCCCAACGGCAATTTTCCCTAAGCTATCGGCAACCCACCTGCGAGTACCTTCATTTTCAGTTGTTTCTAAAACCCGAATTAGCGCCCCTATTGCTAACTCATTCCCAACGTCAATTTCCCCTAAACTATAGGCAACCGACCCCCAAGTCCATTCATTCTCAGTAGTTTCTAAAACCCCAATTAAATTAGCGATCGCTTTTTCTCTAATTGTCTCTGGTAATACTGTCCTTGCACCTTCCTCAATTAAACTAAGAAAAGTTCTCCATTCTTGCTTTTCAATATTAAAATACCCAAAGCCCCATTTAACAATTTGTTCTACAATTTCATCAGATAAACAACATTCTTTAAACTCATTAATTCCTGCGGCAGCTAAAAAATAGGCACGATATTCATAAAAACCTCTGCCATTATGATGCTCTAGTTCTATAAAGCCATCCTCAAAATTTACTAATGCCCGAATAAATCCTTCTTTCTCCCCTGCTTCCACATCATCCCGCCCCAACCATAATAAAATCACCTGTTTCCATTGGGGTTGAAAAATGCGATACTCTTTCCCCTCCACCGGACAATTGAGATGATTTCGAGGTAAAAAATAATCCCAATCCTTAATCGCTAAAGCTGCAAAATATTCCTGAAACGTGGGATGGAAAAAGGCATAAACCGCTTGGTCTGAATCTTTTTCCTCAACGGATACTAACCCCACCCGATTTAACCATCCTAATTTTAACGCCCAATCAAATAGAGTATTTTCCCGTTGCGGTTTTCCTAAATATTGCTCAACAAATTTTTCCTCTAAGCGAAACCGAAATTGTTCACGGTTTATCGCTGTTTTCGCTAATTCTCCTAACTGTTCATGGAGACATTCTTGCACATCGAATGGAATTTGAAACGGTTTCTGTTCATCCTTCCATTGATAATGACCCTTCACCAACCGTTGATAAAGTCCCGCTTGGGTTTCCGGTAATTTTTGCCCCCGTTTCCAAGTCCGACATAATAACGCTAACCGTAGGGGATTTTTAATTAAATCATTAATGCGGGTTTGGTTCGGTTCTTTTAACTGTTTTAATAATTCCTGACTCTGGCTTGCATCGTTAAACCATTGTTCAATAAATTCCTGAATCTGTTGGGAATTAAAATCTAAATTGCGATAAACATCAAAATCCCTTAAAGCGTTTTTCTCCCCCTCCCACACATTCAACCGACAAGTTAACACCACCCGTAACCCCTGCGTCCATCCTTCCGCTAACTGTTGATTAATGGTTACCAAAGGTGACGTTATCCCCATTTCATCAACGGCGTCGAGGAGTAAGTAAACCGGAGTTGACCTCTCCCCCGACCCCTCTCCTGCAAGGCGAGGGGAGTTAGTTCCCCCATGCTTTCCAGTTCCCTCTCCTTTTAGGGGAGGGTTAGGGAGGGGTCTTATCAACCTTTCAAACCCAGCAACCCATTCCGACGAAACCCCCGTTAAACTTGGGGTTGCATCCCGTAACCAATTTTGAGTTAAATAATCTCGTATGGGTTTATCAACATCCGCCAACCGAATTAAAATCGGATAACCTAAATTTTCCTGTAAAATCCATCGAGCAATTTGATATAATAACGTTGTTTTTCCCGCCCCAGGTTCCCCAATAACTGCCAACCGTTGACCTTTACTTTTACTATTCCCTTGTCGTAAAACTTCCTCAAAAAATTGATTCGGTTCGCTGTAGGTTTTCGTGATTTCCGTTTCTGCTAATTGATAAAAATCTGACCCGTCCTCTGGGTTCACTTCCTGTTTTTGTCGTTTTTCCTGTTCCCGTTTCGGTTCCACTAACCCCAAAGGAACATAAAAATTAATCCCCGTTAATGGGTTATTCTTAAGAAAGCGTTCTTCGTAGGCGTCGAGACGAGATTCACAAATTTGATGCCAGTTAATATCATTAGGTTGTAGCGGTTCAGGGTCAGGTTTGGGGAAATTGACAATATCTGCTAATTCTAAGTTTAATGCTTTTACAATTGCGATCGCATAACCGATATCAATAGCAGTTCCTTTCAAAAAACGTTTAACCGTGTCTAAACTGACGTGAGCTTGTTTCGCTAAATAGTCTTGTGTCCAGCAATTTTTTCCCGTTTTTCCCACTTCTCTCGATTTTTCCAGTTCAACCATTCTCGCTTTAATTTTAGCGATTCCCTCAGAAGTAGCGGCAACACTGCGAGATGTAGACATTTTTTAACAAGTCTAGGTTTTTCTGGCTATTATTAATAGTATCTCAAAATCATTTAATTTACAATGGGACAAAAACTCTATCAAGACCTTGAATAACTATAACAGGAGTATGTATTATGAGCGGACATCATAAATTTAAACAATTGTTGGAGAATCTTCCACCGGATAGAAAAGCTAAAATTGATCAAAAAACAGCCCAACTCTTGATGCAGGAATACCAAAAGCAAGAAGAAGCAAAATTAGAAACTTTATTATTAGAAGGTTTGAACTCTGGAGAAGTAACACCGATGACCCCCAAAGATTGGGTAGATATTCGTCAAGCTGTGCGACAACAAGTTATTAAAGATAATAATTTCAGTCAAGAATAACCGATGAAATATTTAACTAAGGTGGGGGCGAAGCCACACCCAAAGCGTGTTTACTTAACCCACGTTAGCCCTGAAATAAATTTCGGGCTAAAAGCTGAAGTCATCTTTAGATGACTAAGATCATTCTTCATTAACCCGTTTTAACGGGTTTGAGCTTTGAGCCTGAAATTTATTTCAAGGCTTTTAGCGCGATTGTTGACGGACTTTGGGCGCGCCTCACCCCCTACGGTGGGATAATTTAATCATTAACAATCTTACTCTGATCATTCTGTATCAGGCAACTGTTCTAATTCTTCTGCAATTAAAGTTTGCAAATCTTCGCCACAATGGGTTTGTAAATGAATTATTACTGCTAATAACTCTGCTAAACTATCCCCTTTTTCATTATTGCTTAACAAGTTTCCTGTCTGAATTTTATCTAAAAGCTGAATAACGGTTTGGCATTCTTCACCAAGTTCTGTTATCAAAGTTTGTAAGGTTGAACTTTTAATAAAAGATGTGCGATCGCTAATATCCATAATGGTTTCCTCATCGGTTTATTGTTAAATGTGAAGGGTGCAGAATGGTGCTGCTCTGTTTTGCTCTAGCACTGCACTAAGGGTTTTATTTAGCGTGGTTTCAGAGTTCAAGAGAAACCCGCTATGCGACAGAAATTTACTGGTATTTTCTATGCCATTATTGCTCCGTTATTCTATGGTTTACTGCCTTTATTCTGGCGGTTTGTATCCCTCCCTACACTGGATTTAATTAGCTATCGTTGCTTATTCACCTTTGCCATTTTAGGAGTGATTTTATTAATCACAGGTCAATGGGTAACAGTCCGTAACTTCAGCTTGAATGTCATTATGAAAGTGGCTAAATCTGCCTTTTATTTAGCGACCCATTTAGGCTTTTTTATGGGTGCGATCGCTCTGGGACATCAAGTAGAAGCTGCCATTGGAATGTTTCTCGCACCCGCAGCAACAGCCGTTTTATCAACAATTTTATTAGGAGAAAAGCTTAACACAATTAAACGGCTTTGTGTTGGAATTTCGGTATTTTCAGCGATTATTTTCTTCTATGAAGCTCAAGAAATTCCTCATTTTGCAGTATTCATCGCGTTAACTTGGGGGCTGTATTTGTGTGAACGTAAACACGCTTTAAAAATGGTCAATAACCCTCTCGCCTACAGTTGGTTGGAACAAAGCTTAATTGCAGGGGTTTTAATTGTAATTTTAAATAGCGTTTTTCCAGCTAATATTCAACCCTTAACGGCTGTTAATTCTAGTGCTTTCTTAGTATTAGGTGGCGGATGTACCTTAGCAACCATCGCTAGTTTTTTACAATCAAAAGCCTCTCAAATGATTGACTGTTCCCAAGTGGGGATGTTGGGGGTACTTTCTCCCGTTGTGCAGTTTACTGTTGCGGTACTCGTCGATCAAAAACCCGTTAGCTTGTTACAACTAACTGCCATCATGCTGTTATTAATTGCCGTTGTCTTATACAACTGTCCTCCCCTCAAAAACCCAACGTTATCAAAAGCAAACTAACTGAAGCAGAAACCGGGTTTCTGAATTATCTAACTTTTCACAACAAACCCTAAACGAGAAACCCGGTTTCTTGGATCTCTTGAAAAATTATCTGAATAGGAGTTAATATTATGTCCTGTCCTCAAGTCGGTTGCAAACTGAGAAAAATGTCAGAAAATCAAGCCGTTTGTTTAAAAAATGGTTGTGTTTTTAGGTTAGAAAAACAGCAAACTGTTGATAATAATGGAATTTTATGGTTTTTATTGATTGCTTTGTTTGTGTTTATTATTGTGGTGGCTAGGGGGTAATGGAGGAAGCCGTTTTTACTCAGATAGAGCTTATCAGATCGGTGCTATCAGTAGAAAACTCTCCCCAAGGGAGGTTATTAACTTTAATATTGAAGCCATAAAATAGAGATCGTGCCGATGTTGATTACCCAAATAGGAACTTTATTATGACTGTTAATCACCTTTTAGAAATTGAAGATCTCGGTCAAAGTATTTGGATGGATAATTTAAACCGAGATTTAATAGAATCCGGTGAATTAAAACGGATGATTGAAGAAAAAGGCATTCAAGGCTTAACTTCAAATCCGGCTATTTTTGAAAAAGCGATTAAAGGAAATGCCATTTATGATGCAGATATCGAAAAAGGCATTAAAGCCGGAAAATCGGTATTAGAAATTTATGAATCCTTGATTTTTGATGATATTCGCAAAGCTTGTGATATTTTTAAACCGGTGTATGAACAAAGTCAAGGATTAGATGGGTTTATTAGTATTGAAGTTCCCCCTAATATTGCCTTAGATACAGAAAAAACGATTCAAGAAGCCCGACGCTATGCTAAAACCATAGAACGGGAAAATTTAATGATTAAAATTCCGGGGACGGCGGCGGGTTTACCTGCGGTTAAACAGGTGATTAGTGAGGGAATTAATGTCAATGTTACCTTATTGTTTTCCGTTGATAGCTATATTAATACGGCTTGGGCTTATATTGAAGGATTAGAAGCCCGTGTTGCTCAAGGTCAAGATATTAGTAAAATTGCGTCCGTTGCCAGTTTCTTTTTAAGTCGGATTGATAGTAAAATTGATGAGATCATTGATGCCAAGCTGAGAAATATTAACAATATCAACGTTAAGGCTAAATTAGAAGCTGTTAAAGGAAAAGTGGCGATCGCTAATGCTAAAATAGCTTATCAAGAATATCTTAAAATCATTAAAACCGATCGCTGGCAAGCCTTAGCAGAAAAAGGAGCCAAAGTTCAACGGTTACTCTGGGCAAGTACCAGTACAAAAAATCCGAATTATCCCGATGTTATGTATGTGGATGAATTAATCGGGCCAGATACCGTTAATACCTTACCTCCCTCTACTATTGAGGCTTGTATTGATCATTGTAATGTAGCGAACCGGGTAACAACAAATGTTGACAATGCCTATCGTTTGATTGAAAATCTCAACGATCCCGATATTGAGATTAATTTAGAGCAAGTCATGGAAGACTTACTAACGGATGGGATTGATAAATTTATTCAACCCTTTAACTCCTTGATGGCTTCTCTCCAAGACAAAGTAGAACGACTGGCGACCGTCGCCCGATAAATTCTCACAATCAGTTGTGTTAGGATTTCTCTAAAAAAGGACAATCCCAGAAGAGGTCAAAAACTAGGCTTCTTGGGGGTTGTCCTTCTCCATTTTCAAAGTGCTAATCTTAAATTAAACCAAAGTTTTAAAGGGAAAAAGACAATCATCTGTAAAAATTATTTATAATCTAAGTCAAACCCTATCAATCGGGAAACTGCTATTAAAGCCTCTCTGTGGTCAAATCTATGATCCCTAATCCTGATTAGTCCTGAATAAAAATTATTAATTGATTGATCGCAAAAGGAATCTCAATGGTTACACTTATTGAAAATCCCCTGCGGGTAGGACTGCAACAAGATCGAATTCCCGAACCCCAGATTTTAGTAATTTTTGGTGCATCGGGAGATTTAACCCAACGAAAATTAGTTCCTGCCCTCTATCAAATGAAATTAGAGCGCAAATTGCCCCCAGAATTAACCATTGTTGGGGTAGCTCGTCGGGAGTGGAGCCACGACTTTTTCCGCGAACATTTGCGTGAAGGAATTGAAGAATTTGGGGGCGGTTTATACTCCCAAGCTCTATGGGACGACTTTTCCCAAGGTATTTTTTATTGTTCGGGGAATATGGATGAACCCGAAAGTTATCAAAAACTGAAAGCCTTTTTAAGTGAACTCGATGAACTCCGTCGCACCAGAGGAAACCGAGTCTTTTATTTATCTGTCGCGCCTCGTTTCTTCGCCGAAGCCATTCAACAATTGGGGGGAGCGGAAATGCTCACCGACCCCAAAAAGCAGCGTTTAGTGATTGAAAAACCCTTTGGTCGAGATTTAGGTTCGGCTCAGGTGCTCAACCGAGTTGTCCGTCAAGTTTGTTCTGAAGAACAAGTCTATCGCATTGACCATTATCTAGGAAAAGAAACCGTCCAAAACTTAATGGTATTTCGGTTTGCTAATGCGATTTTTGAACCTTTGTGGAACCGTCAATTTGTTGATCACGTCCAAATTACCGTTGCCGAAACTGTCGGTTTAGAAGGACGGGCAGGTTATTATGAAACCTCCGGGGCGCTGCGGGATATGGTGCAAAACCACCTGATGCAGTTATTTTCCCTAACGGCTATGGAACCTCCCAATTCCCTCGACGCGGATAGTGTTCGCAATGAGAAAGTCAAGGTTGTTCAAGCGACCCATCTGGCTGATATTAATTATTTAGAATATTCTGCGGTGCGCGGACAATATACCCCCGGTTGGATGAACGGCCAACAGGTTCCAGGCTATCGCTCAGAAGAAGGAGCAGCCCCCGACTCCACTACCCCAACGTATGCTGCGTTAAAATTTTATATTGATAACTGGCGCTGGAAAGGAGTACCGTTCTATCTACGAACCGGAAAACGAATGCCGAAAAAAGTCACAGAAATTGCCATTCAATTTAAAGAAGTTCCGTTTTTAATGTTCCAGTCCGCCGCAAAACAGGCTAACCCGAATGTTTTAGTGTTGAGAATTCAACCCAATGAAGGAATTTCCATGCGTTTTGAAGTGAAAACCCCCGGAAACTCATTGCGAACTCGCTCCGTTGATATGGATTTTCGCTACGATACCGCCTTTGGTAAACCGAATACAGATGCCTACGCCCGTTTATTGATTGACTGTATGTTAGCCGATCAAACCCTGTTTACACGCGGCGATGAAGTCGAAGCCTCTTGGCAAGTCCTCACCCCGGTCTTAGAAGTCTGGGATGCTCCCGCCCCGGCTGAGTCTATTCCCCTGTATGAAGCCGGAACTTGGGGGCCAGTAGAATCGGAACTGCTACTTAACCGAGACGGCCGCCGTTGGCGCCGATTGTAAATCAGTGATCAGTGTAGAGACGTGCCATGGCGCGTCTGTTAATAGTTAGCAGTTGTTGCCTGATAACTATTAACTATTAACTGATCACTGATAACTATTAACTGATAACTGACAACTGATAACTGATAACTGTTATGAATACACCTCTTGTTGCATTACAAAAACCGAAGGATATTTCCTTAAGCCAAATTGAAGCTGAATTAAATAGTATTTGGCTGAGTCAAAATATTGGAAATGGGAAAACCACCGCCATTGCGACTCGTGCGGCAACCTTTAGCATGGTGGTTTATGAACCCGAAGAATTTCAACAATTGTTAGGGACGTTAGGGTTCTATGCAGGTAGTATTGATGGGATTCATGGCACAGCCACCCGCGATGCGATTAAAGAAGCTCAAAAACAGTATGATTTACCAATTACCGGACGAGTTGACCCCGATACATTAACAAAATTACGGGAGGAATTTGCTAAACTTCCGGCTTCAAAACAAACGATTAGTAATCTGGACGCACGGGGATTTAGTATTAGTGAAACCATCGCCGCCCAAAATCCTTGTCGGATTATTACCCTTTGTCCGACCTTGGGAGAAGATACGGGAGTAACGGCTCAAGTTTCTGCCTATTGCCCGATTCAGAAAAAACATGAAGAAGGGTTAGTGTGTTGTGAATATATTACGTTGCGAGGCACAAAAGCTGCATTAGAACGGGTGGGAAATGTGGTTTCATCGTTAATGATTCCCGATTTACCTAAATTTGTTTGGTGGAAAGCAACACCCAATCCTGAGCAGGAATTGTTTAAACAATTATCCAGTTGTTCCAATTGTGTGATTGTGGATTCGTCTTATTTTAGCGATCCTGAATCGGAATTATTAAAAATGCAGAATTTAATTGAAGAGGAAACCTATATTGCGGACTTAAATTGGCATCGACTTTCGCCTTGGCAAGAATTAACCGCCTCGGCTTTTGATCCCCCAGAACGCAGAACTTCCCTGGTTGAAATTGATAATATCACCCTTGACTATGAAAAAGGCAACGCCGCCCAAGCTTTAATGTTTTTAGGGTGGTTTGCGAGTCGTTTAGAATGGAAACCGGTTTCCTTTATTAGACATCTCCAAAATAGAAAAAAGGAGGGGTAAAAAGATGATAAAATTAAATTTTACCCCGGATTAGAGATGAGTAAATTAAGAGACTATCTGGACAAGAATCCCCAGCAAGCAAAAAGGCTATTAGGGATGGAATATGAACAGATGATAGAACTCATTCAAGCTGCGGAGTTATTAGAAGAAGAAAAACGACAGGAAAAAGAAAAAACTAAAATCAGGTTGATTAAAGCAGGTGGGGGTCGTCGGCAGAAATTATCTGTGGAGGAACAAATCTTACTGACTCTAATTTATCTGCATCAAATGCCCACATTTCAAATGTTAGGGTTACAGTTTGAAGTCAGTGAATCAACAGCGAATGATATTTTCCATAACTGGATAAAAATCTTGAGAGAATTACTACCAGCGAGTTTGCTAGAGCAAGTAAAAAAAAACGAGAGTGATTGGGAGTGGGTAGAAAAAATTCTGGTGGAATTTGAGTTAGTAGTAGATAGCTATGAACAGCCCAGGGAAAGACCAACAGACAATGAAGAGCAGAAAAAATATTACTCAGGAAAGAAAAAGACACATACCTTTAAAAATCAAGTCATTGTCATGCCAAATGGAAAAGAAATAGTGGATGTAGCTGTGGGTTATACCGGAGCAACAAGTGATCTGAAATTGTGGAGAGAAAGAAGCCAGGAATTGGGGAATAATCAAAAATACAGAGGGGATAAAGCTTATGTAGGAGAAACAGCAATTAATACACCACATAAGAAACCGAGGAATCAAGAGATATCGGCTGAAAAGCAAGAAGAAAATCGATTAAAAGCTAAACAAAGGATTGTAGTCGAACATTTAATAAGACTGATAAAAATTTATCGAGTTGCTTCAGAAAGATTTCGGTTAAAGAGGCAAAATTATGAAGCAATAATCTTGACAGTATGTGGATTAATAAGATGGCGAATAGGAGCGATTGTATTACCATCTAAGAATTGCCCAGAATTCTTTTGAGAAATGATTGCATATCAGAGATAAAATTCATTAGTTATTATTAATGTGACTGAAAAAGCCTATGAATCCGTTACTTTTGGAGAAGCCGGCACAGGAGTGCTAGAGATTCCAAAAGTAGCGATAGAGGGCATTTGGAGATTTTCGGAGATGTCTATTGATCAACAAGGGGATTATGACATCAAACATATTCGGTTTATTGGGCCGAATGATAAAGAAATTCTGGCAGAACTCGCAGCCATTCCAACGGCAGATTACGGTGAAATTCCAGGGGATTTAGTCGGATTACGGTTAACATCGGGAAATCCTAACGCTAACTGCTGCACGATTTTATGTTCAGAAACCACCGGATGTATGCGGATGGAAGCCGGAGGAAGTGCTCAATCTTGTCGGACGGAACAGGTAATTGCTGCAACGGATCAAAAAGCCGAGTCTCTGATGGCGCAACAGTTACAACGTTGGGGACAGGATGTTCTCTATGAAGAAAGTCTGGGTCTGACGGCTCAAATTCTGAAATTACAGTAGTTCCTTTGAAGTAGATTTTAGTGATTCCCCCGTGATAAACAGCTTATCATGGGGTATTTTTTTCGGCTAATTTTCTATTCCTTGTGATAGGTATCACGTCAAATAGTGACGGCTCCGCTTGACATCCTCTCAATATTTTAAAATATTATTTGGAACTAGAATTCCTATAATTTCTGACAATTTGTTAATATGGAAGAGGTTTCGGAATATCGGATTCTTTTCCGATAGAACAAATTTAGAAGTGCTTATAGCTTAAAAGAGATTTTGTGAAATGTGTTTTTAAGGGTCGCAATTCATCCACTGCCAACCTTTCACTTTTGGCTATTGTCACTTCCTGCCCCCATTTTTTGATAAAATGAGTTGAACCCCCTACAATCTAGGGAAATCTTTAATAGAGGAGTATTGTGTCTTTTGTCTTCCTTGTTGGAAATCGTCAAAATCTATCCGTAAATCAACGGTCGTTAACATTGATACTAGGGTTGAGTTGAGATAAAAATTGTCTTTCTGTTGGAACAATCCTGATTGATCCATAAAACATAGATTCCACTCGATATGAACTCCAACTCATTTAGAGAAACGACTATATTAATTGTTGATGATAGCCCAACAAACCTTAATTTATTGTCGGGTTTTATCGATAATTGTGGCTGGAAAATTTTAATTGCAACCCATAGTAAGCAAGCGATTGAAATAGCGGAGAGTGAGCAGCCTGATTTAATTTTATTAGATGTAATGATGCCGGGGGTTGATGGTTTTGAAACGTGTCAACACTTGAAAAATAACCCCCAAACCTATGATATTCCGATCATTTTTATGACCGCCGTGGCAGATAAGTTGGAGAAAGTTCATGGCTTATCCATTGGGGCTGTCGATTATATTACTAAACCGTTTCAATCCGAAGAAGTCATTGCTCGAATTAAAATCCATTTAAAAATTCGTTCTCTGACACAACAATTATTAGAAAAAAATCAAGAATTAGAACAACGAGTTTTAGAACGAACTGCTGAATTATCTCAAGCATTAGAAGATTTAAAACAATCCCAGATGCAATTAGTACAAAGTGAAAAAATGTCAACTTTAGGACATTTGATTGCAGGTGTAGCTCATGAAATTAATAATCCCATTAACTTTATTGCTGGAAATTTGAATCATGCGAGTATTTATATTAATGATTTAATTAATCATTTAAGACTCTATCAAACCTACTATCCTAAACCGGATCAGTCTTTAATTGATCATGCCGATTCTATAGATTTAGATTATTTAATTGAGGATCTTCCGAAACTGATTTCTTCGATGAAATTAGGAACAGATCGAATTTCTAATATTAGTACCAGTTTACGCACTTTTTCGCGTAGCGATACCAAGGTTCAAGTTGCTTTTAATATTCATGAAGGTTTAGAAAGTACCCTATTAATCTTAAAACATTTATTACAAGCCACAGATTATCGCCCGGATATTAAAATCATTAAAAAATATGGACAAATGCCGATGGTTGAATGTTATCCAGGGCAATTAAATCAAGTCTTTATGAATTTAATTAATAATGCGATTGATGCTTTAAATGAATCGAGTCAATCTAAATCCTATCAGGAGTTACTTCAACGCCCCAATCAAATTATAATTTCGACTTATTTAGTTGCTAATAGTCGTGCTGTTGCAATTTCAATTAAAGATAATGGAACCGGAATGTCGGAGGAGACTCGAAAATGCGCCTTTGATTATTTATTTACAACAAAGCCTGTCGGAAAAGGCACAGGACTAGGATTATCTATTAGTCGAAAGATTATTGAAGATAGTCATAAAGGGCGATTATTATGTCATTCTCAGTTAGGAGAAGGCTCGGAGTTTATTATCGAAATTCCTATTTGTAAAGAGTTTGGAATTTAATTGTAAATGATAGAACGGGAAAGAAGTATTTTTTAATATAAATAAATTTTAAGTGCCGAAGTAGAATTGAAGCGATATATAAACTATGTCCTTGATTTTATCTGGTTTTTAACGGCGTTGCCACCCCGTGATATTTTACTTTCTTTACATTTTTATATCAATGCTAGTAATTAAGGACTAAAAAATCGTTTCTCGTGGTAAAATCAGAAACCGAAAAGAAGAAACTTAGCGTTTCAAATTGAGGAAACCCAGTATGAGCAATCAACAACAAATTACAGACCTTTATAACACAGGAGTTGATCCGGATCGAAACCTGTTGGGTGATAGCCTTCCAGACCCTCACTATCAACTAGAAAGTTTTCCGGCCGGTACAGTAACACCCGCCGTTACCAGTCCTGATAATTCTTTAGCAAAGAATTGGGTTGCTAATACCGCAACTTCCCGATGGATTGGCCCCAATCGTCCTTCTGCTAATGGGCCAGTTGGAGAATATATCTATAAAACAACCTTTACTCTACCCATCTTTTCTGAAGCTTTAATTGTTGGTGAACTTTCAGCCGATGACAATGTTACAGATATTCTCATCAATGGGGTTTCTGCTGGTAATCCTAATCCTTTAGGGTCTTGGACAACGGTTAGTCAATTTCAGATTTCGACTGGATTTGTCGTTGGTAAAAATACCATCGAATTTAAAGTGAATAACTCTAATGGCCCTACAGGTCTTCGCATACATAGCATCACTGGAACTTATACACCTGCTTTGTCTACTGTCGGTAAAATAGTGATTAATGCAGACGAATGGACATTAAGTGATCACGGGCTCAATGTTGCTCCTGATGGAACTCAATTTGCTCTCAATATTGCCAATTACTTTGTAGGTAATCAAAACGGGAAATTCCATGTCCTTTCCAACAATTTCGGGTTAACTGGAGCCTCTTTAGCAACAGTAATGACCAATGCAGGTCATACTTGGACAAAGGGAATGAATATTAGTGTTAACTTAGCAACTCTTCAACAATATGACGGGATTTTTATCGGCGGTGATCCGATCGATAACCAGGTCTTAATTGAATACGTTCAGAATGGAGGAAAGGTTTACCTCTGTGCAGGTACAGGTCAAGGCGGTTCACAAGCAGAAGCCAACAATTGGAATACGTTCCTAGCTGCTTTTGGACTCAAATATCAGGGAACTTATAACGGAATTAGTGGTAATATTCCTGTGAGTAAACCCAATCATCCTTTGTTTGCTGGAGTCACAACCCTCTATCAGAATAGTGGAAACTCCATTACTGATTTACAATCTGATTCGTCCTTAAATGAAATTGTTTTTAATGATAGTAACGGACAAGGGTTAATTGCTACGGCTGAATTTATTCAAACACCTCCTACACCTTAACCCGCACCAAAACCCACTTCTAAAGCAAATACGTCAATATCAGGACTTACGCAATGCCTCTATCAGTAGGATGTGTTAGTGGCAGTTTAACGCACTAATACATTATATCCCTCTTCTGTCAGTTTCCGAAAAACCTTGCATTTTTTGAATCCTAGAGCCTAGACAGAGCAAGTGATCGCGTTATTTTTTCTCAGTAGCAATTCCTGAGAGTGCGAAATTAGTCAAAATGCGATCGCCACATCCCAGACTGTTGACTATAACGTGGCTTTGGAAATTACTAATCATAGGAAAAACCGGAGAGTGACAGAAGAGGGATATAGCACTTCCAAATGAGTTATAATAAATGTAAGGTTAGCAATAATCCCCCAAAGCTGGCAACGGAAAATGAATATAATCGACGAAATAGACGATTTTATCAATCAGACAAAAGATCCTAGAGAAATTAAAAGAGCGATCGCTGTCAAACTCAAATTACAAGGTAAAGCCTACCGGGAAATTCAAGACTTATTACAAGTTTCTCAAGGATTTATTAGCCAATGGAAAAATCGGGTGCTTGTGGAAGGAGTAGACAGTTTAAAACTTCAATATAAAGGAAGGAAAGGTTATCTAAGCCCTGAAGACAAACAGAAAATTATTGAAGAATTAAGGGAAAGAGATTGGTTAAGATTGTCTGATTTACAAGTTTTGTTAGAAAGGGAGTATGGAGTCGTGTTTCAATCCCATCAAAGTTATTATAGCTTGCTGGAAGAGGCTCGCATCAGTTGGAAAAAAAGCCAAAAAAAGAATCCGGCTAAAAATGAGCAGTTAGTCCAAGAGAAAAAGGAAGAAATTGAAAAAAAGTTAGCGAGTTGGAAAGAGGAAATAGGGGCGGGAAAGCTGACAGTGTTTATGATTGATGAATGTCATCTTCTTTGGGGAGATATTTTAGGGTATGTTTGGGGAAGGACGGATCGAAGAATAGAAATTCCCATCAAAAATCAAAAAGAAAGGCAAACTTATTATGGAGCTTTAGATTACCAAACGAAAGAATTTATTATCAAAGGTTATGCGGCGGGCAATACAGAAAATACCGTAGACTTTCTCCAGTATTTACAACAGCAAAATCCGGGGAAAAGGTTGGCTATAGTCTGGGACAATGCCACTTATCATTGTTCTCAAAACTTTCGAGATTACTTAACTCAAGTTAATCAAAATTTATCGGAAGAAGAATGGCGGATTACTTGTGTAAATTTTGCTCCTAATGCGCCGGAGCAAAATCCGGTTGAAGATATTTGGTTACAAACCAAAAATTTCGTGAGAAAATTCTATCATTTATGCCCATCTTTTAAAGTAGTTAAGTGGCTATTTGAGTTTTTTGCTCAGGGGCAAATTTTTGATTTTCCCAAGCTTTTTATGTACGGGATTTTGCCACAACCTATTTAGGATTGCTATAGTAGTAATGGCACACTTAAAAACCAAAGCTACCACTAGCAATTTAACCGAAAGGGAGCAATGGAAATGGAATTTAACCCGATTACTTTACGAAAAAGGTTATAATCGCCAAGAAATTGCTGATTTATATAAAGTTATCGATTTAATGATGGCTTTACCGGAAGCATTACAATTCAGTTTTGAGGAAAAATTAACCCAATATCAGGAGGAGAGGAAAATGCCTTTATTAACTAATATTGAAAAACGTGCTTTAGCAAGAGGTAAAGAAATTGGAGCAAAAGAAACTTCTCAACAAAGCATTTTTGATTTACTGGAAATTCGCTTTGGAACTTTACCCGAAAGCTTAATTCAAAGCCTCAAGCAAATTGATGATATGATCGTATTAAAGCAACTCCATTTACAAACAATAAGTGTTAATTCCTTGGAGGAATTTCAACAGCTAATAGACTCTAATTTAACTAATGAAAATTAATTCAACAGTGGAACAGGCATCCTGCCTGTTTCTCGACAAGAACATTGTTTTATTATTTAAACAGCAAACAAAAGTGCATACTGGAGTAAAGGGATTATGGAGCCGTTTTGAATGTCAACCCTATTGGAAAGAATCACAATTAATCCCAGGCAATGTGGTGGTCGTCCCTGTATTCGAGGGATGAGAATTCGGGTGTCAGATGTGTTAGACTTGTTTGCGGTTGGACTCAGTGCGGAAGATATATTGGAAGAAATGCCTGATCTCGAAGCAGATGATTTGAAAGCATCTCTTTTGTATGCCTCGCGGAAACTTAATCACCCAGTATTAGGGACATAAAAATCTGGATGGATAAAACAAAATGAACGAACAATTACTACTTAATAAATGGCACAAATTAAAATTAGAAGATCAAGAAAAAGTTTTAGCTTTTATAGATGCTATTGACCCAGAAAAACCAGAAGAAAAATTATCTGAAACGACTGAAATCGTTTACAAACCTCAGACAGAATTAGGTAAAAAACTTTGGGAAATTAGACAGAAAATAATTAAAGATCCCAATATTAAATTATTAGATTTGGATGATATAGAAGCTGAGTTAGATGAAATTAGAAGTAAAAATCAATGACAATTATTCTAACTTATTTAGATTCTGGAGTTTTAATCGCTGCTGCTAGGGGGACTGATATAGTATCCTTAAAAGCCACATCAATTTTAGATAGTAAAGAGCGACAATTTTGTTCTAGCCCTTTTGTCAGATTAGAAATTTTAACTAAAGCTAAATATCATAAACAGCAAGATGAAGTTTGGTGTTAATATTTGTTTAGTTCTGTTAAGTCGCCTTCAAGGTTATCTGTGGGCTTGTATTTAAGACATAATCTACGAACTCGCTGTCTTGTAGTTCGTATTCAAATACGCTAGACTACCCCGTTGGGTTAATATCTGAACAAGAGGAAGTGAATGAGTAGAAGCATCTCTACAGTGGATCTGTTTTGTGGTGCTGGAGGACTAACTCATGGTTTTGAGCAAGCAGGTCTTCCAGTCAAAGCTGGATACGATATCGATCCTGCGTGTCAGTTTCCTTATGAATATAACAATAAAGCAAAATTTATATTGCAAGATGTGGAAAATGTAAAGGGTTGTGATTTAGCAGAATATTTCTCTGGAAGCCGTATTAAAGTATTAGCAGGATGCGCTCCCTGTCAGCCATTTTCAAGTTATTCAAGACGTTATAATGATCAACAATTGAAGTGGAAGCTTTTACAGGATTTTGCTCGTTTAATTGAAGAATGCGAACCCGATATTATTTCAATGGAAAATGTACTTTTATTAAAACGTCATTCAGTTTTTCAGGAGTTTATCACCCAGTTGAAACAGTTGAACTATTGTTTTGAGTCTTATGAGGTTAACTGTTTAGATTATGGAATTCCTCAATCTCGAAAACGATTAGTCTTGCTTGCTTCAAAATTTGGAAAAATTAACCTAATTCCACCAACATATAACCCCAACAATTACCAAACAGTCAGACAAACTATTGGACACCTTGAACCCCTTTCTGCTGGTGAAACTTCTAAAATAGATTGGCTGCATAGATGTAGCAAACTTTCTAAACTGAATTTACGTCGTATTCGTGCTTCAAAACCCGGAGGAACTTGGCGAGATTGGCCTCAAGAATTAATTGCAGAATGTCACTTAAAAACAAGCGGTAAAACCTATCCAGCAGTATATGGTAGAATGGAATGGGATAAACCTAGTCCAACTATTACTACACAGTGTTTTGGTTTTGGTAATGGTCGTTTTGGTCATCCTGAACAAGATAGAGCGATATCTCTGAGAGAAGCAGCTTTATTACAGACTTTTCCACCAGAATATAAATTTGTACAACCTGATAAACCCCAGGCAATTGATCTAGTAGGACGATTAATTGGAAATGCTGTTCCTGTTAAGTTAGGCATGGTAATAGCTCGAAGTATTTTAGAACATATTCACGAGGAAAACTAAGGATATTGTATAGAACTATCTAAATATTCTTGATTTTCTAAATATTGTTGAATGTTTTGTAATATTTGCTGGAGATACTCTATTACCTCTTCCTTCACGTTCAGCAAATCCTCAATACTCGTCTGTTGCCCAATTTCTGCAAATGATTTATTGCCATGTGCTAAATCGTTCCGATTCTGCATTATCTCGTATAAATGTTCACCATGTTTGGTTTTGGAGTAGTCAGTATCAAAAGAGAATCCATACTTTCTAGCTGTTTTGGTAATCTCATCTCGATCAACATTCCCTGAAAATAATTCTCTTTTCTGGAAACCAGCAGTAATAATATCAAGAGAAATATCTCTGAGCCTAGAGTGAACATTATCAGGTGAGCGTTTTTTGAAGTTATATATAACTATTTTTTTGATCTCGATTCTCACCAAATCAAAGGAAATTCTTTGACTACTTATTTCATTAAATATAGCTTCTATAGCATTACGCATAGTTGATTCAATAAGATTATAAAGTAGTAAAAAGGCATTAGCTTTGAGCGTTTTTGCCAGGTTAGAATCGATAGCTGTAATTGTTTGATCACCATTATCTCCTAACACAGCTAATTTTGTTGTTTCTTGGATAAGCCCCTCTATAAATTCAAAATATTGATTTACTTCTTGGACACGGGTATGGAACTCTTCAACAACTGTTTGCATAGTTAACTTAAAAGTTGATCACGCACATATTCAATGCGCTTAATTACTTTAGGTCTGGAGTTACTGGCATCTGAGGTAGTATATTCTTTGAATTCTGGTGATTCAAGCCAATTGATTGAATTGATTTCAAGAGCAGGTTTTTCCCTCAAGGCGAGTGCAACACCTACAGAAATTGCCTCAAATCGAATTCGGGGTGTTTTTACATGGCCTTTTGCTTTACTAAATCCATTGGGAAAGTATTTTTCAACAAAATCTAACATTTTATGAAATTCGGAGCGCATACCATCTTGGTCAATTTCACGATGATTATGTTGTTCTAGGTATTCATTAAGAAATACATTAACCTGTCTATCAAAATTCTGATAATTGTTTAAATAAGCAAAGAAACGTAAGACAAATTCTTCAGGTTCGCGTTTGCGGACAAGTGCTTCTGATATGGGGCATAGTTTAATAAATTTGGGATCTTTGGCTAGTTCTTCAAGAAGATTGACAAATGGGCCAGGAGATATGCCTCTCCGCTTCTCCATATCATTGAGTTGAACACTACCCGTATTGATGCGTTCAAACATATCCCGTCGAGTTTCTTCATCAGCTTTCTCAGTCAGGACAATCATGCGAATAGTAGCACGGTTGAAACGTCTCTGTCTTGCCAGTGGCAAATCGCTGAATTTGAAGTAGTTAAGCTGCTTTAGCTTTTCTAGCCCACAGAGCTTTAGCTCATCATTGAGAAATCTGTCTAAAGTACGGATACGTTGGGTTCCATCAACAATTTCTAACCGAGCTAAATCTTCCTCATCATCTTCTTGTTTCGGTCGTAAATCAGCAACAAAAATATAGGGTATAGGTAGTCCGAGAAAAATAGATTCAATAAACTTTGACTGCCGAGTTTCTTCCCAAATCATATCTCGTTGATAATCTGGTATATACAACTCACTCATATCTTCATCTAGCCCATCTCTATATTTCTGGACAAGCACTTCCACTGGATATTCTTTTGTGTCATAGTCAACGGTTTTTTGCTTTTCCCGAATTTCTACTTCTGCGGCTTCTCTTTGTTCATGTGTAATCTCAGATTCTGGCAGTATTTTTGGGATTTTTGGCATATTGATCTCCAGTTTTGACAACATGGATGTTATAGAGGTTTAGTTACATCTAATGTACTTAAAGAAGAACAGACATTTTGCCTGTTCTTCTTACTGATCAATTATAAAGAATTAGATTGCAACCGCCAATTCAGCAACTGACGCTTCAGGACTATCTTTCTCCGAAGGAGGAACAACCTGCCAGAACTTCGGTAAATACTCCGACCAGTTCGCCAGAATTGCCTTAGCCTTCTCGCTTCCCGTGCGTTCCGCGTGCTGTTCAATTAACTCTTTTAACTGCTGTTCACCCATCGGCGTACTCACCCGTTGAATTTTGACAATTTCCGGGTTAATCATTTCAGGAAACTCCCCATCTTCATCGAGGAAATAGCCTAAACCGCCCGTTTGTCCAGCACCCACATTCCGCCCGACTTTACCCAGCACCACCACAACACCGCCTGTCATATATTCACAACAGTGGTCGCCAGCGCCTTCAATAACGGCTTTACCCAAGGAGTTCCGCACCGCAAACCGTTCTCCAGCTTTTCCGTAGGCGTATAACGTTCCCCCCGTCGCCCCATATAAACAGGTATTCCCGATAATCACATTCTCAGACGGGTTATAAGTGACAGCCGCCGGAGGTTTAATAATAATCTCTCCCCCGTGCATTCCCTTCCCGACATAATCATTGGCTTCCCCGGCTAGAGTTAACTTCATTCCCGGTAAATTAAACGCCCCAAAACTTTGACCCGCCGAACCTGTAAAGTTAAGGTTAATTTGTCCTGCAAAGCCTTTATCGCCATACAGCGAGGCAATTTTACCTGCAATGCGGGTTCCTACTGTTCGGTCAGTATTCACCAAACGCACGGTTTTTGTCACCGTCCCTTGATTTTGAATAGCGGTGGCAATTTCCACATCTTCTAATAACACATCATCCAAAACCGGGCCGTTACTATGGATGGGTTCATGATTTAACCAGTTGCGATCGCTGCTAACGGGAGGTTGAGTTAAGACCTCTAAATTCAGGTGTTGAGTTTTGGCAACATTGACGTTATCCCGACGTTTCAACAAGTCAGACCGTCCGACTAAATCGACTAATTTCCGATATCCCAACGCCGCTAAAATATGGCGCACTTCTTCAGCGACAAAATAGAAGAAGTTAACAACATGACCCGGAGTTCCAGGGAACCGCTCTCGCAGACGTTCCTGTTGAGACGTTACCCCCACCGGACATTTATTCGTATGGCAAATACGCGCCATTACACAGCCTTCCGCTATCATTGCAATGGTTCCGAAGCCGAACTCTTCAGCCCCCATTAACGCCCCCATCACCACATCCCATCCGGTTTTGAAACCGCCATCAACCCGCAAACGCACCCGGTCGCGGAGTTTATTTCCCATTAACACCCGATGCACTTCCGTTAACCCTAATTCCCAAGGGCCACCCGCGTGTTTAATGGAGGAGAGGGGAGACGCACCCGTCCCGCCATCGTGACCAGAAATTTGAATATAATCTGCGTTGGCTTTAGCAACCCCGGCTGCAATGGTTCCAATTCCGACTTCTGCCACTAATTTTACTGAAACCGTCGCTTTCGGGTTAATTTGGTGCAAATCAAAAATTAATTGGGCTAAGTCCTCAATGGAATAAATATCATGGTGAGGGGGAGGGGAAATTAACGTGACTCCGGGTTTCGAGCGCCGCAACATGGCAATATAAGGGCTGACTTTTTGACCGGGTAACTGTCCCCCTTCTCCGGGTTTTGCCCCTTGAGCAATTTTAATCTCAATGGACTGGGCACTCATTAAATATTCCGGTGTCACCCCAAACCGTCCCGATGCGACCTGCTTAATGGCAGAACTGGCACTATCTCCATTTTGCAATCCTTTTAAATAAGGACGACTCACGGAAATTCCGTTTTCATCGACATCGTTAAAAATCTTGAAGCGGGCGGGGTCTTCTCCACCTTCGCCAGAATTGGATTTACCGCCTAAGCGGTTCATGGCGATGGCTAAGACTTCATGGGCTTCTGGAGATAAAGCTCCCAAGGACATCCCCCCGGTACAGAAGCGTTTAACAATCTCTTCAACGGGTTCAACCTCATCTAAAGGAATTGAATCGCGATCGCTATTAAAGTCTAATAAATCCCGTAACGCCGTTACCGGGCGGTTTTCCATAAATTGACGATAGATTTCATACAAATCAAATCCATCTCCCTCCGTAGAGCGAATAGCTTTATGGAGTAATTTTGTCATTTCGGGGTTATTTAAGTGATATTCACCCCGCTTCATGGCGTTGACAAAGCCAAAGTTTTCTAATTTTTTAGCTTCTAGGGGGAAGGCTTTAGCGTGGAATTGATACACCTCTTGGCTTAACTCAGAAATCGTTAACCCACCCACACGAGACACCGTACCTCGGAAGCCAACCTCTAGTAAATCTTCTCCAATACCAATGGCTTCAAAGATTTGTGCTCCTTGATAGGATGACAGCAGCGAGATTCCCATTTTGGATAGGATTTTGAGTAACCCATCTTCTACCGCCTTGCGATAGTTCTTCTGAGCTTGTTCGATGGTGATGGCGGGAATTTTCCCACTTTCCATATTGCTCTGAATTAGGGGAGTAGACCACCAATGGCGTACCGTTTCCAAAGCCATATAGGGACAAATCGCCGACGCTCCATAACCGACTAAACAAGCAAAATGATGGGTATTCCAACATTGGGCTGTTTCTACCACAATTGAAGCGTTTAACCGTTTCCCAGTTTTAATTAAATAGTGGTGTACCGCCCCGGCTGCTAATAACGGAGGAATATAGGTTTGTTCAGCCGTTAACCCTTTATCGGACAGAATAATAATTTCTTTGCCTTGATCTACTGCTTCTGCGGCTTTTTCACACAGTCGAGTTAAGGCGATCGCACAACCATTTGGCCCACTTTCTAACCCGTAAAGGGTTGAGAGTGTCGTACTGGGAAAATCAGACTGACGCAAAGCTTCTAATTCCGATTCGTTCAGCAGGGGAGAGTCAATTTTAAACAGTCGAGCATCTTCGGGTTTCGCATCTAACAAATTCCCCCGTTTTCCTAACCGCATTGACAACGACATCACAATCCGTTCCCGTAACGGGTCAATAGGCGGGTTTGTTACCTGAGCGAATCGTTGCTTAAAGTAGTTATATAACAAATGGGATTTATCAGACAGCACCGCTAAGGGAATATCATCTCCCATACAGAAGGTTGCTTCCTTCCCGGTACTCGCCATATCCGCAATTTGGATATCTAAATCTTCCGCGCCATAGCCAAAAGCCGTTTGCTGTTGGAGGAGGTCGTTAGGTTCTAATTGTTTTTCCGCAGCAAAGGGTTGGGGTTCGAGGTCGTGACGATATTGTTGTAACCAGTCCCGATAAGGATGTTCATGGGCGACCCGTTGTTTAATCTCCCAATTTTTGAGAACTTCATGGGTACTTAAATCTACCGCAATCATTTGTCCTGGCCCTAAACGGCCTTTTTCCTGAATTTGATCTTCAGGAACATCCACCACCCCTGCTTCCGAGGCGACCATAATCACGCCATCTTTGGTAATACAATACCGCGCCGGACGTAACCCATTACGGTCTAAACAAGCTCCAATTTGTTTACCATCACTAAATACTAATAATGCTGGCCCATCCCAAGGTTCTTGAATACCACTGTAATATTCATAGAAATCGGTAATTTCGGGCAAATCTTTCAGGTTTGGCTGGTTTTTATAAGCTTCGGGAACCATAATCATCAGCGCTTCCAACGGACAACGCCCGGTTCTCACCAGCAACTCCATCACATTATCTAAATTAGCTGAATCACTATTTTTAGCATCGACAAAGGGAATTAAGGTTTTTAAGCGATCGCCCCAAACCGGATGGGATAACACCCCTTCCCGTGCCCGCATCCAGTTAATATTGCCTAACAGGGTATTAATTTCGCCATTATGCCCTAACAGTCGCATCGGTTGAGCTAAGGGCCATCGGGGCATAGTATTGGTGCTGAAGCGTCGATGGTAAACCGCAAAATTGCTTTTATAGGCAGGGTTCGTTAAGTCTAAATAAAATTCTCCTAAGACTGCTGAACGCACCATCCCTTTATAGACAATGGTACGGCAAGACAGAGAACAAATATAAATATTCTCACCCCAAACTAATCCCTGTGCTTCTAAGGCGACCCCAGAGGAACGTCGAGCTAAAAACAATTGTCGATCTAAATCATCCCCCGTGTAACCCTTCGCTGAATAGACAATTACCTGTTCAATACGGGGTTGATTTTCTCTGGCTTGTTCTCCCAAAACTTCCGGTTTGACAGGAACTTCCCGCCAACCGACCACCACTAATTCTTCTTGTTTGAGGTCAGTTTCAATAATTTCACGGGCTTTAGCTGCTAAATCACTATCTTGGGGTAAAAATACCATCCCCACCCCAAATTTACATTCCGGCTCTTGCAAAATATCAATATTTCGTTCTGCAAACCAAGGCGTGAACAATTCCCAAGGAATAGCGGTCATGATCCCCGCCCCATCCCCGGAGTCTTGGTCTGCACTACAGCCCCCCCGATGTTCTAAACAAGTTAAGGCTGGTAACGCTTTTTGAATAATAGAATGACTTGCACCCCCAGATGGGTTGGCAATAAAACCCACCCCGCAAGCATCTCTTTCTTCAACTAACCAGCGTTGACCGCCATAAGGGTAGCCCATATTCCCGTGCATATATTCTTGTTGATTCTGTTGTTGGTTGTGATTGACTCTCGTGTTATCCATGTCTTGATTCTATCGAGTGAAGGTAAACGCAGCACCGAAGCACAAAAGATTGCAGTGTCGCGTCAAGGGATGGGGCGGGTTAATGATCATGAAATACTGGACGGGAAGACCCCGCCCCTACTGCGTTTTTCCTGAGATTCTATGTAACAAGTAAGCGTTACGTTCTTTACAATAAGAATCAAATTTTAGCCAAAATTTACATAGGGCGGAAAAACCCCGCCCTTACTAGCATACACTGAATTGGATCACACTTTGAAATAATTTGAGGATTCGTTGACAAAGTACAGGATTGACGGTTGACTGTTCACTGATACGAGTTCATCGTTTGAAAGTGTTAATGATACAACGGTTAACTTAACCCCCCTGTCATGCTGAACGAAGTGAAGCATCTACGAAGTGAAGCATCTACGAAGTGAAGCATCTACGAAGTGAAGCATCTACGAAGTGAAGCATCTACGAAGTGAAGCATCTACGAAGTGAAGCATCTATTGTTAACCTCGAAGATACTCAGAGATTCTTTGGCTGACGTAACGCTACGCGAACGCTGCGCTCAGAATGACAATAGGTTCTCCGTTTACATTTTTGTCAAAATATGCTTAATTTTAATCTAACTCAACCCCCAAAAAATCTGATTCTCTTATTAAGTTTAATCGGGTTAAGCACTCTCCCAATCAACACTCTAGCCACACCCCGAATAAATAATTCTTCACAATACGGGAATAGTATTGAATTGAATAACCATTTAATTAATATTCCTTGGAGAATTGATTCAACTAACAGAACCTCAAAAGATTCTGTACAAATTAGTGATATTGGATTAATGCAGAATCTCGGAGTGAATTTACTCAATACTAATAATAGTTCTCAACAACCGATTCAATGGTTTTCTGATTCAGTTATTTTATCGGCTCAATATATTCGTCCCTATCGCTATTTAGATTTATCGAATTTTCCAGCAAGTTCTCAATGGGAAATTCAACCCAATGGAACAACTTTAAAAATTACAGTTCCACCCTCTATTATCCAATCTATTAGTTTTGAACCTTTACCTTTAGAAATAGAACCATCTCTAAAACCATCTAACTTTATACTAAAAAAAATTATTATTGAACTCGATAAACCAACAATTTGGCAACAACCTATTCCTGATGTCCAAAAAAGATTACCCTCTCCAACTCCTCAACCTTCATCTCCACCTTTAACCGATGATCCAACGGTTCAGAATCAAACTAAACTTGCTCAACCTTCTCCTCCCACATTACAAGATTGGAGTTTAATTTTAGAGGCTAAGGCTAATCCTCAACTGTTATCCAATAATATTTATAATATAAAATTACAATCCCAAAATTCCCAAACTCGTCTACAATTTAGCGTTCCTCCAGGTTGGCGACCTGTTGTAACAAGCTTAGACTCTCCCTATCGTTTAATAGTGGAAATTAAACCCGATTTTTTACAGTCTAAAAATATTTTATGGCAACCGGGAATTAGGTGGAGACAGGAGTATATTGAAATTCCTAAAACCGAGACGACATCTTTAGGATCTTTACTAAATCGAATTTTCAAGACTCCAGAATCATCGGTTGAACGATTTCCGGTGTATTGGTTAGAAGTTGACTTAAAACAACCTCAAATTAGCTTAATTCCTATTTTAAGTAATGTTAATTCTCGCCAAGGCACTTCACCTTTATTAGATATAGCTCAAAAAGCAGACGTTTTAGCAGCCATTAACGGAGGATTTTTTAATCGAAATAATCAATATCCTTTGGGCGCTATTCGATTCAATAATAACTGGTTATCGAGTCCGATATTAAATCGAGGTGCTATGGCTTGGGGACAAGATAAACCGATCATTATGAATCGTTTAATCTTAAGAGAAACTATAACCACAGATTCGGGTCAAACTTTACCTTTACAATATCTAAATAGCGGTTATGTAGAAGCCGGAATTTCTCGTTATACTTCTGATTGGGGAAACAGTTATACTCCAATTAACAATCAAGAAAAAATTATTGTTGTTGAAAATAACCAAATTACTCGTCATATTGATGCCCCAAAATCAGGATCACCTGCCATTCCTATTCCGGTTCAAGGTTATTTATTAGTGATCCGAAGCCGTCCTGATTTATTAAATTTATTACCCATCGGAACTCGTTTACAATTACAAAGTCAAACAGAACCTTCGGATTTTCAAAATTATCCTAATATTTTAGGCGCAGGGCCGTTATTAATTCAAAATCGTCAAATTGTTTTAGATGCAGCCTTAGAACGATTTAATCCCGCCTTTCAACAACAAAAAGCTATCCGCAGCGCAATTGCAATCACTCCCAATAATACTTTACTCATACTAGCCGTTCATAACCGTCCCAATGGTTCTGGCCCTAGTTTAGCCGAACTCGCTCAAATTCTGCAAAAATTAGAAGCAATAACCGCTTTAAATTTAGACGGAGGAAGTTCTACCAGTCTCTATTTAGGGGGATACTATTTAGATCGTCCTTTCCCCACAGCAGCACCCGTTCATAACGGTTTAGGAATTGTGATAACAGGTGAATCGTTAAATGTCAACAACCAATAGCTAACAGTCAACTTTAATGTTCTGTAAAGATTTGACCAGTGCTAGGTTAAAGACGATTATTATAGATGACAGTAAGCTAGGGTGTATTTGCTATGGTGGTTGTGGTAAGTATTCTTGAGGACGTTGAGATTCACCCAAGTGTTCACCAATACCACTCTAGGTTTTAACAACAATAGAACTTCCGTCAAACCTTTGATAAGGAAATAGAATCATGGTAGTAGCCCAGGAAATTGTTGAAAATTCTAAACCCTCAACCGAGAATCTCCCGACTGTATGTAATGCCACAACAGAATTGAGACCTTGGGGTTCATTTACGACACTCGAAGAAGGGCCAGGATATAAAATTAAGCGCATTGAAGTCAAACCCGGTCATCGGCTGAGTTTACAAATGCACCATCATCGCAGTGAACACTGGATTGTTGTGGCAGGAACTGCTAGGGTTGTGTGTGGGGATTGTGAAGAAATTTTATTCTCGAATCAATCTACTTATGTTCCTCAATGTACGTCTCACCGTTTGGAAAATCCCGGTGTCATTCCCCTTGTATTAATCGAAGTCCAGAATGGAGAATATTTGGGAGAGGATGATATTATTCGGTTCCAAGATGACTATTCTCGTACACCTGCATGACTAGAACCCATTCCCCCTGGTAATCTAAAAATGGGTTAACATTTTTGTAAGCAGGTGTTCCATGATTTCTCTCAGTCCAGCAGCAACTCGTGAGGTTCTGCGCCTTAAGTCCAAGCAAAATCATCCTCATCTCCTCTTTCGTCTTGGAGTTCAAAAGGGAGGCTGCTGCGACTGGTCTTATACAATGGGATTTGATCACCAACGCCAGTCGAGTGATGTCGTTTATCAATTCCCTGAGATTGACATTGTGATTGCCTCGGAAAATTTAAAGTACCTAGAAAACTTAACCATTGACTATTCTGAAGATTTAATGGGGGGTGGGTTTCGCTTCCAAAACCCCAACGCCTCCCAAAGCTGTAGTTGTAGCTATTCTTTTGTTCCTCAAACCTAAAACCCTTTATCTTATCTTTTCTGTTCCCTGTTCCCTGTTCCCTGTTCCCTGTTCCCTGTTCCCTGTTCCCTGTTCCCTGTTCCCTGTTCCCTACAACAGAAAGTTTGCCAAAAGTGACTGGATAGGTTATTATGATCTTTTGGGTGTCAACATCTGACCCTAACTTTTGAAAGAAAGTCCCATCCCCAGATCGGGGAGGGATATTTCAGTGGAGATACCTCAAAACTTCAAATTGCCGAATTAATTCAGTATGTCGTAACTCATGCCCACTATCCAGCAACTAATTCGTTCTGCACGGGAACAGACTCAGAAGAAAACAAAATCGCCCGCCCTCAAGAGTTGCCCTCAACGGCGGGGAGTCTGCACACGGGTTTATACAACCACCCCTAAAAAACCTAATTCCGCGCTGCGTAAGGTGGCAAGGGTGCGGCTAACCTCTGGCTATGAAGTGACAGCATATATTCCGGGTATTGGTCACAACTTGCAAGAACACTCCGTAGTAATGATTCGAGGCGGTCGGGTGAAAGATTTGCCTGGAGTTCGATATCACATTATTCGGGGAACATTAGACACGGCGGGAGTCAAAGATCGTCGTCAGGGACGCTCGAAGTATGGTGCCAAGCGTCCTAAATAAGAGCTTTGAGTCATGGTCAAGTTGAAGCAAGCTAGGTGTTGTTAGCTCAAGACTAACAGCATCTAGCCTGTGATGACTTGTACTAATCACGCTCGAATCTAAAATCATCTATTGTGTTGAGGAAGATACAATATGTCTCGTCGCAGAGTTGTACAAAAGCGTCCGATTCCCGCCGATCCGGTTTATAACAGTCGCTTAGTTAGCATGATGGTACGTCGCATCATGAAACATGGAAAGAAATCCATTGCTTACCGGATCATTTATCAGGCGCTAAAAACAATCGAAGAAAGAACGGGTTCAGAACCTTTAGAGGTCTTTGAAAAAGCCGTTCGCAATGCTACCCCCCTCGTTGAAGTGAAAGCACGACGGGTTGGCGGTGCAACCTATCAAGTTCCGATGGAAGTTCGCTCAGAACGGGGAACAGCTTTAGCTTTACGTTGGTTAATTCAATATGCTAGAGCCAGAACCGGACGTTCCATGGCGGTGCGATTAGCCAATGAACTGATGGATGCTGCCAACGAAACCGGAAGTGCAGTTCGCAAACGGGAAGAAACCCACCGGATGGCAGAAGCTAACAAAGCCTTTGCTCATTATCGGTATTAAAAATTGGGGATAGCAGTGATATCCGTAAACGTATAAAATCTTAATAAAGGTTTAAAAAGGAGGTAGCTGTGGCACGTACCGTCCCGCTTGAGAGAGTACGGAATATTGGTATTGCAGCCCATATCGATGCGGGCAAGACAACCACAACAGAGCGTATTTTATTTTACTCTGGGGTGGTTCATAAAATGGGCGAAGTCCATGAAGGAACCGCAGTAACCGACTGGATGGCTCAAGAGCGGGAGCGTGGAATTACCATCACGGCTGCCGCGATTACTACCAGTTGGAAAGATCATAAGATCAATATCATTGACACTCCGGGTCACGTAGACTTCACCATTGAAGTCGAACGTTCCATGCGGGTGTTAGACGGTGTGATTGCAGTTTTTTGTTCCGTTGGCGGTGTTCAGCCTCAATCTGAAACCGTTTGGAGACAAGCCGATCGCTATAAAGTTCCTCGGATTGTCTTTGTGAACAAAATGGATCGCACGGGCGCGAATTTTTTCAAAGTTTATGAACAAATCCGCGATCGATTAAGAGCGAATGCAGTTCCCATTCAAGTCCCCATTGGAAGTGAAGACAATCTTCAAGGCTTAGTGGATTTGGTGGAGATGAAAGCTTATATCTACACCAACGATAAAGGAACGGATATCCAAGTCACGGATGATATTCCTGAAGAGGTTAGAGCAGTTGCTGAAGAATACCGCGTGAAACTGGTGGAATCAGTTGCTGAGACCGACGATCACCTGATGGAGAAGTATCTCGAAGGGGAAGAACTGACGAACGAAGAAATTCGGACGCAGTTACGCAAAGGAACGATTGATGGGACAATTGTTCCCTTACTTTGTGGTTCAGCCTTCAAAAACAAAGGGGTACAACAACTGTTAGATGCGGTGGTTGACTATCTCCCGGCTCCGGCGGAAGTTCCTCCGATTCAGGGAACCTTACCCGATGGTGAAATTGCCGTCCGTTATGCCGATGATAATGCTCCCTTATCGGCACTGGCCTTTAAGATCATGGCTGATCCCTATGGCCGTTTGACCTTTGTGCGGGTCTATTCCGGTGTTCTGCAAAAGGGGAGTTATGTTTTAAACTCCTCAAAAAATAAGAAAGAACGGATTTCTCGCTTGATCGTTCTCAAAGCTGATGATCGGATTGAAGTCGATGAACTCCGGGCTGGAGACTTAGGGGCGGCATTGGGTTTGAAAGATACCCTGACCGGTGATACCCTCTGTGATGACGCGAACCCAATTATTTTGGAATCTCTGTTTATTCCTGAGCCTGTTATTTCTGTTGCGGTGGAACCCAAAACGAAACAGGACATGGAAAAACTTTCCAAAGCTCTCCAGTCTTTGTCAGAGGAAGACCCCACCTTCCGGGTTTCCGTTGATTCTGAGACGAACCAAACCGTGATTGCTGGGATGGGTGAACTCCACTTGGAAATTCTGGTAGACCGGATGCTGCGGGAGTTTAAAGTGGAGGCGAATGTTGGTGCTCCTCAAGTTGCTTATCGGGAAACCATCCGCAAACCTGTGAATCGAGCCGAAGGCAAATTCATCCGTCAAAGTGGCGGTAAAGGTCAATACGGTCACGTTGTGATTAATCTCGAACCGGGTGAACCGGGTAGCGGATTTGAATTTGTTTCCAAAATTGTTGGGGGAACTGTACCCAAAGAGTACATCAACCCAGCCGAACAAGGAATCAAAGAAGCTTGTGAAACGGGTGTGGTTGCAGGTTATCCCCTGATTGATGTGAAAGCCACTCTGGTGGATGGATCTTACCACGATGTAGACTCCTCAGAAATGGCATTCAAGATCGCTGGCTCCATGGCACTTAAAGAAGCGGTGAGTAAAGCGTCACCCGTGCTGTTAGAGCCGATGATGAAAGTTGAGGTAGAAGTCCCAGAAGACTTTATTGGTAACGTCATTGGAGACCTCAACTCTCGCCGAGGCCAAATTGAGGGCCAAGATACGGCTCAGGGTATTGCCAAAGTGACCGCTAAGGTTCCCTTAGCTGAGATGTTTGGTTATGCAACTGACATCCGTTCTAAAACCCAAGGTCGTGGCATTTTCACAATGGAGTTCAGCCACTATGAGGAAGTTCCTCGTAGCGTTGCTGACGCTATTGTTGCCAAGAGCAAAGGAAACTAAATAGGCACTCGCGGATTGTCAGGTTTGAGGTTGCCGGTTGCAGGTTAACCCCCAAAAGCCAACAACCCACCCCTGACACCTGACCCCTTTCCTCAATTATTATTCTTGAAAACTTTCAATTTGTAATTCAAAATGGCACGCGCAAAATTTGAACGGACAAAACCCCACGTTAACATCGGTACGATTGGTCACGTTGACCATGGTAAAACCACTTTAACGGCTGCAATTACCATGACTTTGGCAGCCCTGGGTCAAGCCACTGCTAAAAAATACGACGAAATTGATGCCGCACCCGAAGAAAAAGCACGGGGGATTACGATCAATACGGCTCACGTTGAGTATGAAACCGCAGATCGCCACTATGCTCACGTTGACTGCCCCGGTCACGCTGACTATGTGAAAAACATGATCACCGGTGCCGCCCAGATGGACGGTGCAATTTTAGTGGTGTCTGCGGCTGATGGCCCTATGCCACAAACCCGTGAACACATCCTGTTAGCCAAACAGGTCGGGGTTCCCAATATCGTTGTGTTCCTGAACAAGGAAGACATGGTAGATGATGCTGAATTGTTAGAACTGGTAGAACTGGAAGTGCGGGAACTGTTAAGCTCCTACGATTTCCCCGGTGATGATATCCCCATTGTGGCTGGATCTGCCAAAGAAGCTTTAGATGTAATGGTTGCTAATCCCAAAACAGCTAAAGGGGATAATCCTTGGGTGGATAAAATCTACAAACTCATGGAAGAAGTCGATGCCTATATCCCCACTCCTGAGCGTGATATTGACAAACCATTCCTGATGGCGGTTGAAGACGTATTCTCCATTACTGGACGGGGTACAGTGGCAACGGGCCGGATTGAACGGGGTAAAGTCAAGGTGGGCGATAACGTTGAATTGGTCGGAATTAAAGCAACCCGTGCTACCACCGTTACGGGAATAGAAATGTTCAAGAAGAGTCTGGATGAAGGGATGGCTGGAGACAACGCCGGACTTCTGTTACGCGGTATCCAGAAAGGTGATATTGAACGGGGAATGGTGATTGCCAAACCCGGTTCGATCACGCCTCACACTGAATTTGAATCCGAAGTTTATATTCTGACCAAAGAAGAAGGCGGTCGTCACACACCGTTCTTCCAAGGCTATCGTCCTCAGTTCTATGTACGGACAACGGACGTGACTGGAACGATCAGTGCTTTCACTGCTGATGATGGCAGCCAACCGGAAATGATTATGCCTGGTGACCGGATTAAAATGACGGTACAACTGCTCAACCCTATCGCCATTGAACAAGGGATGCGGTTTGCTATTCGTGAAGGTGGCCGGACTGTGGGTGCGGGCGTTGTGTCCAAAATCTTGAAGTAGACACCAGAATTAAACAGTCTGGTTGATGGAAAGGTGGCAGAAAAGGAGAAAGGTTTGATTCCCTTTTCTCCGCCTTCTATCTTAGAAAAACGAAAATTTATCAAACCCTTCATCCTGAACCTAGAAAACTCAACATCAAAATGGCTACTATTCAACAGCAAAAAATTCGGATTCGTCTCAAAGCGTTTGATCGCCGTTTACTTGATACCTCCTGTGAGAAAATTGTAGATACGGCTAATCGTACCAGCGCCACTGCTATTGGGCCGATTCCTTTACCCACAAGACGCCGGATTTATTGTTTATTGCGTTCTCCTCACGTTGATAAAGATTCACGCGAACACTTCGAGACTCGTACCCATCGACGCATTATTGATATTTATCAGCCTTCTTCTAAAACCATTGATGCTTTGATGAAATTGGATTTACCGGCTGGGGTTGATATTGAAGTAAAACTCTAAGCGACAACGTTGTGAACCTACTCAACCTGACCTTTCAATTGGGAGGCGTGAGTAGGTTTTCTCTATTTTGATCCTCACAAGATAACAATTATAAAAATTATAGATTAGGCAACTTTTCGATTTTTACGTCTACCAAGCTGCCTAACTCGGTTTGATTTTTGGATAGAGTCACCTCTATCACCGGAACAGGTCTGGACTCTCCCTAAATTTGCCCGACAAATTCCCATCTGTCAGTTCTGACCGAGGAGAGCGCACGCAGGCGGGAGGGAAACAACACGAAATCCGTAGTTCCTGTTCCGACTGTCCGGCTCGTTCCTGTTACGATTGGCACTGCGGCAATTCCTGGGATTGTTGTTCCACGAACCTCCGCGTATCACCCGGAAGTGCCTGTCCCGTCTTCACCTTCTCGATAATTCGAGAGAAGCAAATATCTGTTGACGGAGTTGCCAAGTATCGCCTTGTTGAAGATGGGCAACCCAACTTTGGATTGATTGCGACACTTTTTCGCCCCCAATTTTACCTTGATCATATTCTACCTGCATTCGTCGCAATCGGCGTCTGGCTCGACGTAAATTTTCTTTACGGACTCGAATTCTATCGGGTAAGATGCGAAATCCGAGAAAATTGGCTCCGATTTTTGTTTCAAATAATTGGCTTTTAATGGGATGAATTTTGACTCTCAATGTGGCTAAATATTCCTCGACTGCTATTCTTGCATCCGCTAGAAATTGGGGGTTATCTGAAAATAAAGCAAAATCATCAACATAGCGGATATATTGAGTGACTTTGAGTTTTTCTTTGACAAAATGGTCAAACCCATTCAGATAAATATTAGCAAAAAATTGACTGGTTAAATTTCCGATGGGAAGACCTCGCCGTCGTTGTAAGGGTTCTAATAAACTATCCCCTGGAAAATATTCTACCATAGGTTCTTGTTCATTGCTATTATCAATAATTTTATCAATCAACCACAGGGTATCGGAACATTTGATCTTTTTGCGAATTAAGGATTTTAAAATAGTATGGTCAATACTGGGAAAATATTTGCGGATATCACATTGGAGAACATAATGGCTAGACCGGGAAAATTCTGTAAATCGACGCAGGGCACGATGGGTTCCAAAACCGACGCGATTTGCATAGGAATCAGCAATATAAGTTCGTTCAAAAAGGGGTAGAATAATATTACATAAAGCATGATGAACGACTCGATCTCGATAGGGTGCAGCCGAGATCATCCGAGATTTGGGTTCTTTAATTTCAAAGGTTCGATAATGACCTGGACAGTAGGTTTTAGACTCTAATTCTGTTTTTAACTTAAAAAGTTCGGACTCTAAATTATAGTTAAAGGCTAAAACATTTTCTCGAAATCGCTTGCCTTTTTGGGCTTGGCGTGCTGCTGCTAATAAATTGCTAAAATCAATAATTTCTGACCAGAGATTTCCGTACCGTTTCATAGTTTTGGGGGTTTATTGCGTTGTTGTTTAATCCATCCTCCTAACTCTGTGCCAATTTCATTAATCAATTTTGCGATATACTCATAGCGTTCAGTTTTAATGAGTTCAAAATCTAGTAATAGCCGAGTTTGATGTCGTAGGATGTCTAATTTAACATTTAATAATTCGAGTTGGTTAAGTTTGTCTTTGGCATAACGGGCTAAAATTAATCCTTCCAGAAAGTCATAGAGTCCTGTAATGATTCTATCTCCTAATGTAAATTTATGATCTCGCGGTAGGCGGTTTAATATGGGTACATACCATTTAATTAAATCATAGGTTTTCTGAATAATCGGTAATTCACTCATACTCATACATGGTCTAAATAACCTCTAAGTGCTATTACAATGGCTGAATACCATTTAAGCAGCAACAGAAATTGTCTTAACGGTTAGAGAAGGTTCGGGAATAGCTTGACCATCTTCTCGCAGAGTGTCAATATACAATTCAATCGCTTCTTTAATATTATTTGCGGTTTCTTCTAAGGTTTTTCCTGTAGAAATACAACCGGGTAAATCAGGAACGTAAGCAGAATAATTACTCCCAGCCCATTCAAAAATTGCAACATATTCTTTCATGATTGATCCTCTAATTGTGCTTGTTTCCAGATACTTTTGAGAGTTCCAATAGCAACTTCATCAGAAAAATTACCCAGTACAACAACGATACCGGATTTTTCAGGATGTTTTAGGACTCGATGACTTCCTCGCATTCTTGCTTCATACCATCCATCCGCTTCTAATCTCTTGAGTACCTCACGAACTTTCATTACTGCTCCTACTCATACATTTTTACGGGTTAACATACTCATAGATTTTTTCTCGGTTGAGGTACTCTTCTTTAATTCCTAACTGAAAAGTCGGAAAGGAATATTTGGGTTTGGGGATAACGGAAACAGACACCTCTACTTGATCACCCTCTTGGACATTTTCGGGCAAGCCATCTATGAGAATAATGCTTTTTCCTTTGATATAACCTTTCATAATCATTGGTTTTCCTCCCTTAATACCTGATGCAATTATCTAATAGATCTAGCCAGCGAGACGCTGGCACTACTTTTTTTACCAATAATATCAAATCAAGAATTGGTAGTGTGAGCGTCCTCGCTCGCTAACTGCTCAAAAATACCTAATAAACGGATAAAAAGAGGGCAGGTTTATTAAAATTATTGCGGGTTGACACAATTTTCTAACAAAACCCGTCCCCTGAAAAAAAAATTTTAAACGCGCTAACGCGCGAAAAGGGTAAAGAAAAAGAAGGGTAAAGGGCTAAAGGGCTAAAGGACAAAGGGTTACAGAGTCCACGCAGGCGGGAGGGAAACAACACGAAAACCGTAGAACCTGTGCCGACAGACCGGCTCGTACCAGAAACGAAAGGCACTGCGGCAATTCCAGGGATCGTAGAGCCACGAACCACCGCGCATCACCCGGTATTGAGTATTTCCGTCCGACTCCCAAACACTGCCATCATCTGGCGCATCATCATAATTTTCATGCCAAGGGTCAGCGCACCATTCCCAAACGTTGCCGTGCATATCGTATAATCCAAAGGCATTTGGAGGGAAACTACCGACATCGGTGGTTTTTTGACGATAAGTTCCTGTCGGTGCAGAAGCGTAGCTGTAATTTGCGTCGTAATTGGCTAAATCGGCTGTAATGGTTTCGCCAAAATGGAAAGGACTTGTAGTTTGAGCGCGACAAGCGTATTCCCATTCCGCCTCACTGGGTAAACGATAGCTTTTACCTGTTTTTTGGGAAAGTCGCTGACAGAATTCCTGCGCTTCGTGCCAGGTTACACTATCAACGGGTCGGTTTGCACCTTTAAAACTAGAAGGATTATTCCCCATAATAGCTTCCCATTGAGCTTGAGTAATGGGATATTTTGCCATAGAAAATGCAGCAATATTAACCGGATGTTGGGGATATTCATCACTACTTGCATCTGCTTCATTTTGGGCTGCACCCATCATAAAAGTTCCCCCAGGAATGGATACCATTTCTAAACTAATATTATTGCCTAAATCTTGTTTAAAAAATTCAGCCCGACGGCGTTCTCGTTTGGTTTCCTTTCCTTGGGCGTTAACAGTAATCACGTCAAACTCAAATTCCTTTTGGCGACGGCGTTTTTCTGCTTCTTCCTGACGTTTTTTATCCCCTTCCTGACGGCGTTTTTCATCCCAAACTCCTTGAGCAACATCTCGATTATGGGCGACATCGGGTAAATTAGGATTAAGGGCGAGACAGGAATTGTAATCGGCGATCGCTTTTTCATATTCTCCTAATTTATAATAAGCATTAGCGCGATTATTGTAAGCTCCGACATAATTCGGATTCAGTCGCAAGGTTTGGTGATAATCCTCAATAGCGGCTTGATATTCCCCTAATTTACTATAGGCTAATCCGCGATTATAATTGGCATCGGGGGAATTAGGTTCGAGTAACAACACTTGGGTAAAGTCATCAATGGCGGTTGTATATTCTCCCTGTTGACAATGGTTTTGTCCCCGTTGATAACAGGCTTGAACAATATTAACGCGGTGGGTTTCTCCCAAGGTTGCTAACAAGTTATTGATTTTTTCAATATAGTCTACATCCTGAGCCGTTACAACAGAATTAACGGTATCCCATAACTCAGATTCTTCAGAAACCGGGTTTCTGAGTCTCAACCAAGATTCTACAGAATTAATTAATTGTGTTTTCGCCCAAGATTTATTGGGTAAATTGACTAAACCCTGCGCTAATTCTAAGATTAATTCAGGGAGACGATGAGAACTTTCTGTTTCTAGGATTTTGTAGATTTGTTCATAGCCAGAAATGACCATCCATATAACTGAATCTGCAACTTCTCCTTCTGGGATATTCTGAGTTAAATCTGGGAGGAGTTGGGGTAATAAAGGCGTGAAATCATGGAGAAATAAATGATGAGTGTCAGCTATCCAACCTGCGACTAAACAATGACAAGTGATTAAAAACTGATACAAATCTTCAAAATGCTTGCTATTAATTTTATAGTGAATTTCTAACTCATCATCGTCTATTCCCTCCTCTCGTAAACTTTGTTCTTCTTCCCAAATTTTGAGATTAATTTCATTATCCCCGCCCCGTTTATCAATGTCAGCTTGGGTTTTTCCTAATGCAATCAGTTTATCTTTTGTATTCTTCCAAGTCAAGGCGCGAGTTTTAGCAGAATTATACAAAATATCCCGATAGGACAAACGAGCAATAATCGTTTGATAGGAATAGTTAGGTTGTCCTATTGTCCAATAGGCGACTCGGAAATTGAGATAATCTCCATCAAATTCCGACTCTAATATTAAGGTCGGTTCTGATTTTAACATCCCGAATAAAGCTTTAATACTCGCTTCACTATGAAAGCGTTTACTTTCCCAAGCGCCTGCTAAAAATTCTATCGGTCTTCCCTGTTGAGAATAGTGGTCAAAAAAATCACGCAATTGTTGATTTAAGGTTAATTCGATATCGGGGAAATTTTGAGGTTTTTCGACAAATCGTTCAAACTGAACTTTAGGGGGGGCGATAAAAACTCGCAGGGGAATTAAACTATTATTGCAGGATTCTAAAATTTGTGCGGGAGGTAAGGTTAACGGCCAATTCGCAAAAATTTTCTGAACTTCTGCTTGGTTATGGGCAACTTTTATAGCGGTTTCTCGGTGATATTCAGCGATAATTAATTGGGTTTCTCGATTATACTGGGCTAATTCAGTTTGTAGTTTTTCTTCCTGTTCAAAACGCCAGCGTTGAAACTCAATATTGCTTTTGTGAATGGCTAAATTAACGCTTTGGATATATTCTTGGAGTTCCTTTTGTCGTTGATGATTGAGTTCAGATTGTTGGGCTTGAAATTCTCGATTTTCTCGATTTTGGATATATTGTAGTTTAATTTGTTCTAATTGAATCTCATGCCGTTTTTCCTCAATTATAGCAGTGTTCGCAACTTGTACACATTGTAATTTATACTGTGCTAACTGAATTTGTTGTCGTTTTTCCTCCATTGCAGCTTGATTAGCTACCATTATTTTTGTATTTCTTTCTTGAGTATCAGCGATGTATTTTTGAGGAAGGAATACAGATTCAAAACCTCTCTTGACTTTATCCCAAAGTCCCATTTTTGCTTCTCCTGGTAATAAGCGTGTCATTAGTTAATCTCCTGTCAATTAATTGTCTGATTATTCTTTGATGAAATTGGTTGATTTATCCGAAAATTTTAGGTGTATTTAGGTAGGGGGTTGGGCGAGGAAACCTCGCCCCTACGTCTCCTAATTGATATCCACCCGTAGGGGCGGGGTCTTCCCGCCCCAATTGAATTCCCCCAATTTCTAATCTCAAATTAACCTGGACTAGAGGTGTTAAAAACTAACACTGTTGCCGCCCAAATCGGTGTTTTTCCTTCAGCAAAAACTGCCCCATCTAAGGTATAAGCATGACCTTTTGTATCAACCCAACCAATACATTTATCATGGGCATCATAAACCTTCATATCAGCGCCTAAATGCCCCATATAATGGTGGCTCGTGTTATAAAATTTTTGCCCCTCAATATGTCCGGCTTGTCCTCCACTATCCCAATAAACATCACCATCTGCATAAATATGAACGCTATTAGAATCTCCACTTTGTACATAATTAAACGTTTGCATTGCGGAAAAGGTAGACATTTGTTGCGAGTGATCTTCTATTCCCGAATTGTGATAGGATTGATCAGGGGTTGAATAGTCGGTTTGTGCGGGCTGTTGATAAGGATTAAATTGTTCTAACTCCGCCCCATTGGGATGAAATTCTGGAGTTTGAGGGTGAAAGTCAGAGATAAAAGAGGAGTGTAACCCTTGATAATATTCCCCATTTCCACCTAAGTTAGAGACATCAAAATGAGGATGATGGGGGTCGTGGCCCTGGAAATCAGGTGCAGAAGGAATCTGTTGTTGATGGGGGTCAATGTCTAAAGATTGGATTAAATTATTTAATAGAGAATCCAAGTTGTCTAGGGAGCCATTGCTGAGAGGATTATTCATGGCTATGATCCAAAATATTTAACTTTGTATTATAACGTAGTCATCTATATTTGTGTTCAACTCTCACCTGAAACTCAGAAACCAGGTTTCTCAGTCTGTTTAAAAGTTCTCAGAAATTGGATTTTTTCAACAAGATTTCTATTCAGCAGCAAAGTTATTACAGAAACCCGGTTTTTTTCCGGGTCTAGCAGTTTTCCCTCAAGTGAGGCACAATTAAGGATTATGCTTCCTTGTGAGTAGGTCTTAATTTAACGGACAATGGCATCATATTCCTCAATTGCTGTTCGAGAACTTCCTCTGTTTCCTCTACCGGAAGTGGTTTTATTTCCAGGTAGACCCTTACCCCTGCATATTTTTGAATTTCGCTATCGGATTATGATGAATACTATCCTGAATACGGATCGCCGTTTTGGGGTATTGATGTTTGATCCGAATCAAGGTCAAGTCGCTTCGGTGGGTTGCTGTGCCGAAATTGTCCAATACCAACGTTTACCCGATGATCGAATTAAAATGCTGACGTTAGGACAGCAACGGTTTCGGGTGTTAGAAGCTGTTCGGGAAAAACCTTATTTGGTGGGTTTAGTAGAATGGATCGAAGATGAACCCCCCCAACAGGATTTAAGACCTTTAGCAACGGAAGTAGAGCGTTTGTTGCGCGATGTGGTTCATCTCTCAGGAAAGTTGATGGAACAAAATATTGAGCTTCCTGATGATATTCCTGATTTACCGACGGAACTTTCCTATTGGGTTGCGAGTAATCTCTATGGAGTCGCAACGGAACAACAAACCCTATTAGAGATGCAAAATACTGTCGCACGTTTGGAACGGGAAGTGGAGATTTTAACATCAACCCGTAATCATTTAGCAGCACGGACTGCACTTAAGGATGCTTTAGATTAACTGATCTTTAATTTAAAAGAGATAATCTCGAACCGGGTTTTTGAGTTTACGCTACTGATAAAACCCGGTTTTTTTGTGTATTAACGCAGCCTACGAGTAACGACTGGGGGGTAAAGATAAAGGCTGTTGAGAAGGGGATTTGCTCTGAGTAGAATGTCCATTTCGTTCAACAGGAGGTTCCAGTTTAGTATCTTCAGAAATTAAAGGATCAGAAGATAAAAATAACTCTCGAATCAGTCTGGCGGCGGCTCGTTGGGCTAATTCTCCAGCTACTTTTTGACTCAACTGTCGGACTTCCGGTTTAACAATTAAACTCGGAACACGCTGCACTAATAGCATCGGGTCAAACCCTTTTGTTTCTTGGAGAATACTAACAATGCGTTGAATCTGTTCTAAATTATTTTGAGTTGAGGTGACTTGAGGTTCTTTTGCCGGATTAGAAACCAGTTTCACCCCCATCCATTCAGCGACTTTAGATTGAGCCGTCGTCAACGCATTACGAGAGGCAACATCAATGCTTTGAACAAACTCATTAGCTAATCGTTCTCGAATAAATTCTCCCCGGTCTGAAAACAAAAAGTCTAGGGTTTGATTCAACACTTCATTAATATCATAATCATCACTATTTCGAGCATTCTTGAGTAAATTTTCTAATCGATTCCATCGGAATGATCCGTCTTTAAACAATAAATCTTTCAAAGAAGTTCTTAATTCAACGGAAGGATCAGTTAACAATCGTTTAGCTACATAAGGATAAGCTTTACTTAAAACTTTAAAGTTGGGATCAACATTAATAGCAATGCCTTCTAATGTCACCAAAGATCGAATGATTAACGCATAATATGCCGGAACTCGGAAGGGGTAATCATACATTAATTCCGAGAGTTGATCCGTAATACTCTTAAAATTCAGTTCAGCAACACTCGCCCCTAACGCATTACTAAACACTTTTTCTAAAGCCGGAATAATCGGAGTTAAATCGGTATCGGGCGTTAAAAATTCTAATTTGACATAATCTTTGGCTAACCCTTCAAAATCTCGATTCACTAAATGGACAACCGCTTCTAATAACCCATAACGTTGATAAGGTTTAACCTCGCTCATCATGCCAAAATCCAGATAAACTAACTTACCTTCAGGGCTGGCTAATAAATTACCTGGATGGGGATCGGCATGGAAAAACCCATGTTCTAATAATTGTCTTAAAGAACATTGCACCCCAACTTCAATTAAGTAACGGGCATCAATGCCTTGGGCTGCAACTTCTTCTAAATTGGTTAATTTAGAACCGTTGATCCACTCCATTGTTAATACACGGCGTCCCGTATATTCCCAATAAATTCGAGGCACATAAATATCCTGAATATTGCCGTAAAGTTGTCGAAATCGTTCCGCATTTCGTCCTTCATGGTTGTAGTCCATTTCTTCATAAATGCGACCCCCAAATTCATCCATAATGGCGACTAAATCACTACGGATAAACTTAAAGGTTTTCTTAGCCCATTGTGCTAAGGTTCGTAAAATATAAATATCGAGGGCAATGCTTTCAGATAACCCCGGACGCTGGACTTTGACCGCGACAACTTCCCCAGTTTTTAATTTACCTTTATAAACTTGTCCTAAAGAGGCGGCTGCTAAGGGTTCAGGGCTTAATTCAGCATAGATATTTTCTGGGCGATCGCCTAATTCTTCTTCAATAAATTGATAGGCGACTTCATTGGCAAAGGGAGGGAGTTGATCTTGTAATTTGGTTAATTCTTCTAAATATAAAGGGGGTACTAAATCCGGTCGAGTGGATAACGCCTGTCCCACTTTAATAAATGCCGGGCCGAGTTCTGTTAAGGTGGTTCGCAGTTGAATTGCGCGTTTGCGATCAGTTTTTAGGTTTTTTCCGCCTTTGCCATCTAACCATAATCCCAAGGCAAAGAAACCCAATTTTCCAATAATGCTTAACAGGCGTCCCCAGACTTGGAACACACGAGAACGGTAATAATCTGCAATGGCAATCGGATCGTACCGTAATGCAGGCTGATTAGATTCATCATCGATTGTCACCTCTGACGGTTGAGGCAGTTGGTGATGTTCTTCCACAAATTCTGAGGAGACATCAATGGTTGCAGGGGAAACCGATCTGCTCGGTTGCAGGGGAGTAATCGTCATAAGAGGTGAATCTGAATCAAGCTGGGGCTTTGCAGGCAATACCGTCTTGACTTCCATAAATGTAGGACTTAGGTGGGAATTTCTGTTAACTATTGTAACAATATCTCAATCAAGTCCTTTACTTCCCCAGAAAGACCGTCCGATTGATGGGGAATTAACCCTACTCACAATTCCCTGTTTCTGTTGTGTGGGTCAGTCGGTTGCAAATATTCAAGAGATAGAGGCGGGTACTCACCGGAAGACGGGGTAAGGGAGCTTCCAGATTCGGCCAGGTGGGTAAATCGAAGCAGGGACAACAATTAGGAGGCATTCCGGCAACTTTCACCGGCACTGAGAGAGAACAACGGGCACAGGATTCAATTTCCCATTGTGAGGAGAGCAGATCTTCAATGGTTTGCTCTGTGCCTTCCAAATAACACTCCCCAGAGTCAGGGGAAAGGATTTCCTTCCAGCAGTCCTCAAACTCGCGGCTATATCTGTCTCCTTGAACGACAGGTTGGGGTAAGCGAGATTCTGCACCGTTGCGAATTAACACTTTTTTACCTAACTGAAACCAGTAGGCTAAATATTGTTTAACTTGGTGTTGTGAAGCCATAAGTCTACTGTTTTAAGGTTTTAATTGCTAAATTTAAGGTTGACGGAGCAGAAATTTAACCTAAAAGCAGAGCCAATCGACTAATGGGTATTTCCTTATTTTTATTCTAGGGGTTAAATTGCCTCTTAACTCCTCCTTAAATCTATATTAATCCTAAAATTAAATTCCGAATAGGATAAATATTTTACAATTACTTTCGAGGAATCCGTAATCCTTTAATACCGATGAGATGGCTTTGTTTTGGAAAAAACATAGAGTTTAATTATAAATATGTACTATATTATCGATTGATAACCAGGTACTTTTTTATGTATTAATAAATATAACAAATAAATTAATTTTTGTAAATCTTCATAAAGATAGATTTTTATTTTTTAAATGATGAGCAATAAGTGATTGTATTCATAGACTTTTAAAATAAATTCTAAAAAAGCAATATCCTTTAGCAATCAATCCATAAATGATTAGAATATAGATTCTAAATTAATACTTTTAAAGCTCTTTATCAAAAATTATAAAATAAATTTATTGATTAATGTTAATAATTATTCTCCCCAAGATTTGCGGTGAAGGAGTTAAGGTAGATATCTAAAAAAATTTCTAACAGAGAATAAAAGGGTTGAGGAGAAGCCTAAAATCATCCTTTGGGCCATAATTCTTAAAAGTTGTTAATGGATTGTGCCCAAGGGTGACTTCCCCTCTACACTCAAAAAGGAGATTTGTCCAAAAGCGACCAGCCATTATGTCAAGTACAAACCTACAAGCATCAAATTCCGATACAACACCCCATACAGCCCGCCATCAAATTGTGATTGTTGGGGGAGGAGCCGGAGGAATTACCGTCGCCGCCCAACTGATGCGGAAAGATTCTAGCCTGGATATTGCTATTATTGAACCCTCAGAGAAACATTACTATCAACCCGCTTGGACGTTAGTGGGTGGGGGTGCTTATAACATTGACGATACGATTAAAGACGAAAAAGACTGTATTCCTCCTGGTGTCAAGTGGATTAAAACTTATGCGGATCAATTTGAACCGGAAAATAATGTAGTCATTACCCAAGATGGCCAGCGCATTCAATATCAATACTTAGTGGTTTGTCCAGGGATTCAAATTGATTGGCATTTAGTCGAAGGATTAAAAGATGCCATTGGTAAAAATGGAGTCACAAGTAATTATTCTTTAGAATACGCGCCCTATACTTGGGAATTGTTAAAGAATTTTAAAGGGGGAACGGCAATTTTTACCTTTCCATCCACACCCATTAAATGTGGAGGCGCACCCCAAAAGATTATGTATTTAGCGGATGATACCTTCCGCAACAATGGGGTACGGGAAAAAAGCCGGGTTATGTATTGTACGGCGGTTGGCAAAATGTTTCCCATTCCGGGCTATTGTGAAGCATTAGAAAAAGTCGTGGAACGTCGCAATATTGATGTTAAGTATCAACATAATCTCAAAGCGATTAAACCCGAAACCAAAGAAGCCATTTTTACTGTCACAACGGCTAATGGAGTGGAGGAAGTCAGGATTAAATATGATTTAATTCACGTCACGCCACCCATGAGTTCCCCGGATTTTATTAAAAATAGTCCCTTAGCAGTACAACCGGGGGGATGGGTAGATGTGAATAAAACAACGTTACAACATAACATTTATCCGAATGTATTTGCGTTAGGAGATGCTTCTTCCCTACCGACTTCTAAAACCGCAGCAGCAATTCGGAAACAAGCACCTGCATTAGTGGAAAATCTCTACAGTTTAATTCAGTCTCAAAAACTAACAGGAAGTTATGATGGTTATACCTGCTGTCCGTTAATTACGGGTTATGGAAAAACGATTATGGCGGAGTTTACTTATGAAAATAAACCTGACTCTAGTTTTCCCTTTGACCCCACACAAGAACGTTATAGTATGTGGTTAGCCAAGCGTTATATTTTACCTTGGTTATATTGGAATCGGATGTTAAAAGGTGCGCCCTTTGAGGCAGATCGTTTGAAGTCGTTGAAAGGTTAATTTTATTTGAGAAGCCGGGTTTTTTCAAAGAACTTTAGGAAGAACTTAAAGCTTAAAAAATCCGGTTTCTCGAAAAAAAGAGTTTTAAGATTAAAACCCACATTCCGCAGATGAAGGCTAAAATTTTCCACTGATTCTAAAAAAATGCGTGGTGCTATATTTTACCCTTTCTCTCAATTATTATCCTACATTAAAAAAAGCCCAAATTATTGCTATGTAATAATTTGGACTTTTATTGGTTCCAATTTAATCAGAAATTAAATCTTCTGAAATATCTGTGGAATGGGAGTTGTAAGTTAACCAGAGATGCTTAACTTCGTTCACCCTGACATAGGGGACAGTAGGATATTAAGTTGCACGCTGTTCAACTAACACTTGATAAGCAGCATTGAAATCACCCGTTGTAATCCGAATCTCAGTCGGGTCAGTCATTCCCTGATGCCGATAACGACGAATCGCTACCAGTGCGGCTTGGTTACATAATAACGCTAAATCCGCCCCATTCCAGCCTTCCGTTGCTTCGGCCCAATAACCTAAATCCACATCCTGTAAAGGACGTTCATCGTTATGGACTTGTAAAATTGCTAAACGACTAGAAGCACTCGGTAAATCCACTTTTAACTGTAAATCTAACCGTCCCGCCCGTAATAAGGCTGGGTCTAACGCATCCGGGCGGTTTGTAGCCCCAATCACCAAAATCGTCGCCCCCGTTTGCAATCCATCTAACTCGGTCAAAATTTGTCCCACAACTCGGTCACTTACCCCAGAATCCCCGCTATAACGGCCTCTTGCTGGAGCTAAGGTATCAATTTCATCAATAAACACTACACAAGGCGCAGCTTGACGAGCTTTGGCAAATAACTCCCGTACCGCTTGTTCACTGGCTCCCACCCATTTACTCAGAAGTTCCGGGCCATTAATACTAATAAAATTCGCTCGCGCCTGAGATGCAACGGCTTTCGCCAATAAGGTTTTCCCCGTTCCCGGTGGCCCCCAAAGCAAAATGCCTTTGGGTGCTTGGGCTTTGGTTTGCATATATAATTGGGGATGGAGTAATGCTCCTTCCACAGATTCCTGTAGGGTTTGTTTAATTTGTTCAAGTCCGCCAATATTGTCCCAAGCGATATGGGGAGATTCCACTTCCACAGACCGCAACACCGCAGGTTTAACTTCTTTGAGGGCTTGCAAAAAGTCGGACTGGCTGACTGTCATGATTTCTGGAATTTTGGATTCAATCGTAGGAACCTGACGTCGCAAAGCACTATAGGCTGCTTTCTGGCAAACTGCTTTTAAATCTGACCCCACAAATCCCACGGCATTATCCGCAATCAAAGCTAAGGAAACCGATTCATCTAAGGGCATGGAACGGGTGAGAATCTGGAGAATTTCTAAACGTCCATTGCGGTCAGGAACCCGAAACTGCACTTCTCGGTCAAACCGTCCGGGGCGGCGTAAGGCGGGATCAAGATGGTCGGGGCGGTTCGTGGCGGCAAGAACAATCACCCCTTGAGCTTGGGAAAAGCCATCCATTAAACTCAGCAGTTGGGCAACGAGTCGTTTTTCCACTTCCCCTTCCACTTTGCTGCGATCAGGAGCCATGCTATCAATTTCGTCAATAAAAACGATACAAGGCGCATTTTTTGCGGCTTTCTCAAAAATTCCTCGCAGTCGTTGTTCGGCTTCCCCATAATATTTACTCATCACCTCTGGCCCGACTAAGGCAATATAGTTAACACCGAGTTCTTCCGCCAGGGCACGGGCGGTCAGGGTTTTGCCTGTTCCTGGGGGGCCAACCAACAGCACCCCACGAGTGGGTTCGAGTCCTAATTTCGCTAATAAGTCGGGGCGTTTTAGGGGAATGGCAATCAGTTCTTTGAGTTCTTTGAGAACTTCTGTCAATCCGCCAACGTCTTTAAGGGAAGGGGTGGTAGCTTCTTCTGGGGGTGTCATAGTGTCTTCAAATCCTGAATCTGAGGGGGAAGATGAGCGACTGCGATTGACCTCAAAATCACCCCCACCAGAACTGCTCGTGCGGGGAATGCCGCCTGGACGGGGAATCCCACCAGAACGGGGAATATTACTCAAGGGACGAGAACTAAACTGCACTTCAGTTTTAATTTCTCCTTTTTCAAGTTTTTCTTCTAAGGTTTTCGCCAGTTCGACTAATTGCTCAAAACCTTTGAATAACTCTGTCATAAAATTTCTCCTGAATCAATTGAACAATAGAGGCTGGGTAGATAAGATGGGGTTGAGGAATCTAAGGTTTACACCTATAGTAGCGATGAGTCCAGGTAAAAAACCGAAAAACCGGGGTTTCAATGATTTCTCATGTCCTAATTGCACCAGGGGGTTGCTATCAATGCCTTTAAAACAGAAGATCGGCAGCCCCTTTAACTCGGGCTAGAGGTTCCACTGACCGAGGTAAACTGGGTAGGCGAATCAGAGTTTGATCCGGGAATAAATCCCGATCAATTTCCTCATGCGCGTGATAACGGTTCTGCACGACATAGCGTTGATAGACTCCCATTTTTTTCAAAGATGCTGTTAATCGAACTTGTTCGGCAACAATGGCATCTTGGGCTTGCAGAATCCCAATAAATTCTGTATGTTGGGGATTTTTTAGTTTTTTCTGGGCTTGCATCACTTGTTGTCTTAAGGTTCGCAATCGCCCCATTAAATCTAAACGCCCTAATACATTTTGATACTTCATCCACAGCTTAAAAATCCAAGCTAACCACTCCCCTAAAGCGGTTGGCATTTCTAAAAAACGCAGAAGATGACCGGTAGGAGCCGTATCTAAAATAATTAAGTCTTGTTGTTTCTGGTCTAATAAATCCATGACGGTTACTAACGAGAGCATTTCATCAATTCCCGGTAAGGATTGAGCTACAATTTGTCGCCAAGCCTCAGGAGTATAGGCCAGTTTTATCGATCCGTCTTCCTTGCCTTCACCGCTAATCATTTCTGCAAGTTCCCACAAATAATCATTGCGAAATTGCTCTAAAACAATATCAGCATCGACTTCTTGACCGCTTAAATTGGCGGTTAATTGTGTGGGTTGATGTCCTAATTTTTCCCCAAAGGCATCTCCTAAAGAATGGGCTGGATCAATAGAAATAATCCGAATATTTTTCTCAGGATAACGATGGGCTAATCCCCAACCTAGGGCAGCAGCAACAGTTGTTTTACCTACACCTCCCTTTCCTCCAATGATAATTAATTGACGTTTTTCAGCAATAAAATCGCTAAAACTAGGGAGAATTTTTTCTGGCCATTGGATAAGAGGTGGGGGAACTAATTCTACAGTTTCAAGGGTTTGAATTTGGCTCATGATCAGATCTAAAGCTTCACTCCCTAGAGGTTCTGTTGATTGTTGGGGAAGGGTAAAAATGGCATCTTGACCCGGAAGTTTAAGGAATTTACTCAGAAGTTCTTGTTGTTCGCTATAGCGATCTAAGTTTAGGTTTGATTGGGATAAAATTCGATTGATAAATAAACTACCGCAGGGAATATTTAAGTGCTGCAAACTCTTGAGTAATCGTTCGGTTTCTAATAAACTCATCGGTTCTGCAATGGCCACAACTAAACAAACAGTGAAACTGGCATCTTGCAATAGTTGTTTTCCTTCGGTTAATTCCGATTTCATTTTGACCAAAAAGTCATCCACTTCATCCGCATTGTAAGTTTTTACAAAGGTTTGGGAGATGACTCGATGTTTTTCTTGAAATAATTCCAAAGAATTTAAAATAATCTCTAAAAAATCTTTAATTCCTAATAAATTTAAGGTATGACCGGAAGGAGCCATATCAACAACAATTCGATCAACTATTTTTTCAGTGAGTAACCGTTGAATTTCTAATAACCCCATAATTTCATCTAAACCGGGCCAGTCTAAATCCCAAACAGGGGTTAAATCTTCTCCTTCAACAAAGCTGCCTCGTTCAACTAAGAGTTCTAAAAATTTTCCATATTTTTCTTTAAATTCTAATAGTAATTTTCCCGCATCTAACGCTCTAACCTTTAAATTTGGTAAGTCTTTTAAAGGTAATGCTTGATCTAAGACTTGTGTTTGTAAGATATCTCCTAAAGAATGGGCTGGATCTGTTGAGATTAATAGGATTTGCTCATCAGGAAATAATTTAGCCCAACGACGAGCAAATCCACAGGAAAGGGTGGTTTTTCCCACTCCTCCTTTGCCACTAAACATGACTAAATGGCGAGTGTCATAAGGGTTAAGAATGTTGTTTACAGGGTGAAAGTTAATCATATAGAAACTCAGTTAAATAAAGTGATAGGGTGGAGAAACTTGTCCTAATTGCAATTCCCAACGGGGACAAACTTTCTGCCAATTCAAGAAATGATTAGTTAGGAAAGGTTCATCTTGACAAGGCACTAAAAGATAAATTCGTGATTCTGCTCCTGGACAAGCATTGATAATCGTTGATTGATACTGATCGGTAACTAAATGAACGACCTTTTGCCATTCTGTTGCTTGCAGGATATAAAAGTTTTGTTGGGTTTGATAGTGCTGTTTTTTAACTAAAAAATATTGTCTTCCCGTCATCTCAGAACCTAAAACAGGTTCCTCTAACTTACGAGGAATACATTTTAAAATATATTCCCCTTTTCCTTGGAGTTGTTGGAGCTTTTTTTGGTATTCTTCGCTATTAGAACCGAGATGATCAAGTAAATTGTCTCCCTCTAAAAAAGACGTGCCAAAACGTAAGGGCAAAACTGTCGTTTGCTGAAACAATTCGCAGATGACACGATCATGGGATAAAACAGCTTGAATTAAGCGTTCATTATCCTTTTGTAAGGCATCTAAACAGACGTCTGGTTCTACTAGAGCCGAGATTTTTCCTGAAGCCATCAGTAAGACTGGGCTGGCAATTCCAACAGGTAATTTCAAGATCTGTTTTGGAGTTTTTAAAAAAGCGTAAGTATATAAATTATATAATTTCATAGGGCTGGCAAAAGAAATTTTTCAAAAATTTTACAAATCTTTGTATTTGAAAGTGAAATTTCAGTTTTAGTCTTTTTTTAAGAAAACCATGTATAACATCCAATTCCTCGCTATAATATTATAAACTATTCAGGAATTCTTATGACAAGCAATCGTGTTAAAGGCCCAATCAAACCTAAAATCAGCACTATGCCTCGGAATAAATCTGAAGCATCTCAGCAACTTGAATTGTATAAGTTGATTACTGAAAAACAGCGTATCCAAAAAGAATTACAATTGATGGAGCAGCGACTTCAACAGTTAAAAAATCGTCTCACGGTTCTGAATCATCAAATCGATAGTACAGAACAGACTATTCAAGATTTACGCCAAGCTAATCCCACTATACCTAAAATGCTTCATCCTTCTAAACCGATTGCTCAGTCTTCTAATTTCCAAGCCTTTTACCTGGAATATTAAAACTGAAGAGTGCGGGTTAAAGATGGGAATTTCTTTAATTCTTTACCTTGTAAAACCCGCTTTTTTAAGATCATGATAGAAAAAAAAATAATCCTATCTCTAGCTTTTATCAATCGATGAGATTAGGAAAATGCAAGAATAGGATTTTAATTCAACAATAATTTTTATCTTTTTCTACTCATGAAGGTGATCAGGATATTGAGGCTAGTTCTCTACAGACTCTTCTTCTAAAGCCTGAATTTTTAATAAAAGTTCTTCTTCCTGAATTTCAAACTCTTCCTCAGAAATGTTGCCCATATCATAAGCTAGTTGTAATGATAATAATAATTTGTGCAAATTTTCAGTGTCATCATATTCCGTATTTGCACGCTCTTCAATTTTCTCTCCGATCCAGATTAAGCCATTCAGGGGCCCGGTAACAGGAAAGCATAAAAGATCAAGAAACATAACTGATACTCTCCTTACATGAGTTGAGCAAAGGTATAAGGTGCTGTTAAATTGTTGTAGCGAATTCGCAAGCGATCGCCAAATTGTTGATCGATCGCTTCAACTTTCTGACTAAATTCAGATTCTTGATCCCAAGGAATTAAATAAGCCGTATTGTAAATCATGTCATCCATCATCGGCTCGTTTTCTACAACCTCTTGAGCACAGTGATTTAATTGATCTCGAAAGACCTGAACAATTTCTTGTTTACATTGGTATAAGCTGTTTTCAATCCTTTGACCAATATAGATAATTTCTTCCATCGTTAACGTTTTGCCGAGCATATCATCCCGTTGTTTTTTCAACTCCTGATTACACTCGAGAATTCTTTTTAATTCAGACGGGCTATCCCAAAAAATCTTAATGCTAACTTCTCGTTTTCCTGACAATTTGGTAAATAACTCTTTGAGTTGATTCTGATAAGGGATAATCAATTGTTCTATCACCGTTTCCCAGGTTTTCACAACCAATCCAAAACGCAATGGTAGCAAAGTACGGAACCCTGCTTCCATTACGTTTTCTAGGACTTTTTCATGACAGATTAGATAGCGACGGGAAGCCAAATATTTCTCTTTATGAACAACAGAGTAGAGAAAACTAAATCCTTCAATGACTTCACTGTGAACGAGTTCATGATCAATCCCTTCCCAAACCATTTCGTCAGGAATCTGATCGGCAAATATTCCATATAAATAAAGACCCGTAGCCATAAATCATCTCCAAAATTAAAGGGGCTGAGAAGTTAGCACTAAACGAAGCTTTAGATGAATTAAATCAAGTTTGGCTAAACCTAAATCGACATTTCCTTCTACAACAACTCCAGTATTTAAAAGTCGATCAACCAATTCTAATATAGAAGGACTGGCGCTATATTCTCCAGGGTAATAGCTTCCTGGGGAGGGTAAAAGCGTACCAAATTCTCCAAGATTGATATTCAAATCTTTCGGATCGACTTCAAAAATTGCACACAAATGGAGAATTTGCTCTTGTAATTTTTGCAAACTTTCTGCGGCTCTATCTAAATCAGCTTCGCTGAGAATTCTGCCTTCTTCCATGCGGCGAATGATTTGAGCTTCTAACAGTTGACGTACCAGTTCTACCACCGTTAACAGTAAAGGTGCTAAACCCCCTTTACTATGAGTTGTTTCAGAAGTCGGTAAGATCTCATGGGCAGTATCACAAGGTGTGCAAACAAGTGTCATAATCGCAGTTAGTAAATAGGTTTTTGGCGACGAAGCTCAAGCCTGGAATTTCGCAAACTTGAAATTTTCTCTAAGTTTAAATGAGGCAAACTACCTCCTAACTTGTTAGGACTTAAGCAAAGAATTGTTTGGCTTTTGGGAATGTTTTTCATTGTTCGGACTGGTATCATGGCTTTCTATTGCACTCGATTGGGTTAAGGATTTTAAGGCTTTAAGTTCAGCTTCTAAGCTCTGGAGTCGCTGTGAAAGTTCTTTATTTTCTGTTAATAAAGCTTGAGATTGACTATTAAGATAGGGGTCACTTTCCCACCAATTAATTCCAATCTCCCGTGCTTTATCAACAGAGGCAATTAATAGACGAATGCGGATATGTAGAAGTTCAGTAGAAGCGATTGCCACAGAAATATCGCCCGCAATCACAATTCCTTTATCTAAAACTCGTTCAAGGATATCCGCTAAACTAGAACCTTGAGTAGCCGTTGTTATGGAGCTATTTGAGTGGCTTTTGATGGGGGGAGCAAAAGTGGAGGAAGTCACGGTTGGTTTCACTCAAAAAGAATATAAAACTGGTCTTGTTGTTTCAACAATTTCTTTTGCAGTAAAGAACGAACAGCTTTTTCTGCTTGATTTTGCTTGAGGTTTAAAGTTTTGTAAATTTCATGAAAGCTGGCTTTGCGGGTTTGCTGCAAATAATTATAAATTTTCTGTTCATGTTCCTTTAAAGGATCAGGAGGTAACGCACTGGCATTTGGACTACCCGTTTCTTCTACAACAGGTAAGGATTCTGTTGGATTCTCGTTAAGAATTTCCCATAAAATAGTTGTCGATTGATCGATGGGTAAATTAGTCCGTGATAAGAGAACATCTGCACAAATATCGCGGAAATCTGCGTGATTGGGGGTGGCAACAATCTCGTGTTCGGCGCAGACTTTGGCAATCATTAAACAAGAACGCAAACCTGATGTTTTTTCAGCCGTAGTTTTCAGACGGAAAGTTTTGACGAGGTTGACAATAAATAACGCATCTTCTCGACGAATACCCGTTTTTTGGGCGAGAATTTCAGTCTGAGTCAGTTCATCCGGTTCTGGCATATTAATGGTTACCAACCGATCCATTAAGGCATCTTGGGTAGCATGAACGCCACAATATTCTTCCGGGTTAGAGGTAAAAATTGCCCGAAACTGAGAATGGACTTGCAGGTAATCGGGTTGATTGCTAGTGGGCGGCAGGGTCAGAATTTTTTCTTCTAAGGCGGAGAGTAAAACGTTGTTGACTTCGGGTCGAGAACGGTTAAATTCATCATAAACTAACGTAAATCCTTCTCGACAGGCCATCGTCAATCGAGAATCCACCCAATTATGTTTGAGCTCGTCCTCAACTTTGAGAACGCTGTGGATATAGTTATCCATCAGTTTTTTGTGGGTATAACCTGACTGAGAGCCAATTAAATCGGAACTGGTGAAGTCATCATCTCCGAAAATTAGCATGACGGGTCTAGCTAAACAATTAGCCAGGTGCATGGCTAGTGTGGTTTTTCCGGTTCCGGCAGGGCCACGCAGATGAATGGAAAAACCAGAGTGCAGGTAACGTAAAGCCCGGGTTGTAATTTGATGAATTGAAGGTGTGACGACAAATTGACCAGGGCGAACGCGGAGGACAGATCTTCTTGTTTGAGGTTCAGCAACTGTCATGGTTGAAATCTAGTAAACGTCAATAAATTTTCTGAGAAGCTTGATGAAGAAAGTTGACAAATTGCAAACAAATGTGCTATTCTGTAAATACAGTTATATATAGTTACCAAAGCTACAATTCGTGCAAATCTGTTAGCGGTAAGACTAACCGTTATTGCCTGCTAAGGGTAAAAGGTAACTAGCCCTTAGTTTGCAGGAATCCTGTATCCGTTAGGACAGGAGTTCTACTTCTACCATGAGTTTGGGATCTCAAAAGAAGTAGGATTAGTCACACTAGGTTAAAAACCTAAAACTCGTTGTTGTATTTTAATGATAACCCTCTAGTTTAGCTCGACAAAAAGCGACTAGAGGGGTTTTTTTATCCTAGTCTTTGAGCTTGGTTAAAACGAACCAGGAGAATTATTTTCCAAAAACATAGATAGACAACTCTTTACGAAATTGGCGCAAATCTTGTTTTTGCTGCTTCGCTTGAGCTAGACGTTCTTTTTGGATAGCTGTTAAAAACACTCGATTTTCTTGTTTCAATTTTTTGTGAAATTGACTTAGGGAAATCGCTTGTTTCTTGGCTTGGGACAGACGTTCTTTGTGGATAGCTGTTAAAAACACTCGATTTTCTTGTTTCAATTTTTTGTGAAATTGACTTAGGGAAATCGCTTGCTCTTCAGCTTGTTGTTGTCTTTTAACTTGGGTAGCCGACAGAAAAGCTTGAGTCTCTTGGCAGAGTTCAGCCACTTCTTCTGCAATTGATAAACGCTCCTGTCGGAATTTTTCCATGAGAGCAGTCATGGGGTTTTCCTCAATAACACTAAATCATGACTAACCCCACTCATCAGCCGAATATTGACAGCGACTGACTGGGGTTAAACAGTACAAATACCTGCTTTTCCCGCTCCCTCATCCTATGGAGTCTTTACGAAGGTTAGGGGATAAAAGAAAAGCAGACAATTGTTCAGAACTTGAAGATTCCTCAATCAGAAGATTGAAAAATCTATTATTAATCTTAGGCAGGAACCGCAGCGGATTGAGTCAGACCAACAGCTTCAGCATATTTCAGGTAGGTTTCAACAGAAGCGATAACGACGCGGGCTTCAATTGCTAACAGTTCAATTCCCACAAGAGAGACACGAGCCCAAGCATCAATAACGATCCCTTTGTCAAGAATGCGATCAATAACTTCAGCTAAACTAGAGGAAGAATTGGTTTTTTCGACAGCCATGGTTTTGTACCTTTATTACTCATTGTTGTTTGTTTTGTCTAGGGTTAAGAAGTCTTTCACCTCTCCCTGACACTTTGAATCATACCAATTGTTTTTTAAATTTGTCAACACTTTTTCAAAAGTTTTTTGTTAAATAATGTAAAGCTTATTTTGTTTTTTTCAAAAGGTTTTTATTGCATTATGTAATAATGTAAAGTTCATTTTGGTACAATTACGGATATTTTGATTAAACATAAGAGAAATTACGGTCAATAAAATTGATCGAACATCAATACTTTGATTAGGATCAGGGTAGAATTTTTGTTTGAGATCAGTTAACATTCATTAAAAATGCAACTTTTTATATAAATTTCTTCCTCTCAATATGAATACTACCCGACTTGAAACTCCTTACAGTGCTAGGGTTTTAGGTATTTTCAAGGGTTAAGTCAGAAGTCTTGAATTCTCTGGCAATACTTACACCACCAAGAATTGATTTGAGAGTTTAGATGAATACAACCGTAAATATACGGATACAACCGTAAATATACGGATGTACACTTAAGGCAGTACGGAGATCTTATCGCTTGAAACAGCCTCTTCTTTGGGTGGAATGCCAATGATCTAATATAATGAGAAGGCAGAAGACAAAGGATACTATTAGGGGTCGATGAGGGCTTTACAACCCTCACCTCCCATTCAGAACCGTGCTTGCGACTTTCACCGCACACGGCTCCTAGTCTAGTTGACTGTTATCATCAGAACATCTGGTTTATGATTGAGTTGTAAGACCCATCAGTTGCCGTTTTGATATCGTGACAATGGCGATGTAATAGTTGCAGGTTCTTATATTCGTTTTTCCCGCCTAAAGATGTAGGATGAATATGGTCGATTTCTACAACATCTTCTGGGGTAAAATATTGTCCACAGAAGTTACATTTACCTTTTTGCTTTTTGAGCAAAGTTGCTACTCTTTTAGGTACATCAAAAGATGTTCCTTTTCTTGTACTCCAGTAAGTCCAGTTTCCATCATAAGGTGATGCGTCAGGTCTTACAGTTACATGGCGGGTGATAGGTATTTCTGCATGGGTTAGTAGTTTATACCCGTCTTTGGTTTCAAAACTCCATGCCCTATTCTCGTTTTTTCTGAAGTAGTTTTTCAGTTTTTTGTAACTTGCTTTACCGCATCGGCTGACTGTCCATGCTCTTAATCTTTGCCATGTAACATAGTCTAATGAGGAGAATGTTTCTTTGGAAACAACTTTGGAATGGTAGTTACACCATCCTCTTATGACTGGGTTTAGGTTTTTGATTAATGCGTGTTGGGGTGCAGTTTTGTGGGTTTTAATTACTTCCTTCACCTTATCCGAGTGAGCTTTGATTGATTTCTTACTAGGTTTGATTAAGGTTTTAAAACCTAATAATTTGGGTTTTTGACTTCCGGTTTTACTAGAATGGTGTTTACCAACTGGATATTGCCGGAAGTTCCAGCCTAGAAAGTCGAATCCTGGTTTTACCTTTTCGCCGTTTATTTCGATTTCTCTTAATGTGTGGCAAATTCGGGTTTTGGCTGGTTTCAGTTCTAATCCGATAGGTTTTAACCATTCTTCGATTTCAATCATGCACTGTTGAATAATTTCTAATTGTGGACTTACCACGATGAAATCATCGGCATATCTAATGACTAGGGCTTGAACACGGTATTTCTTTTTTGGAAATTTATGTTCAATTAGTCTAATCATTCCATCCAGTGCGATGTTAGCGAGTAGAGGACTGATAACACCTCCTTGTGGTGTACCTGCCTCGGTTGCCTCAAATATGCCGTTGTCCATTACTCCAGCTTTCAACCATTGTCTGATTTGGGCTTTTATTATTGATGGACAATCAATTTTGGACAGTAGGTAATCATGATTAATCTGGTCGAAGCATTTTGAGATGTCAGCATCTAGGATGTAATATTCCCCTTGTTTGATGCTATGGAAGACTCGTGACATTGCGTCATGGGCAGAGCGTCCGGGTCTAAACCCGTAGCTTTCACCCTCAAATCTGGCTTCCCATTGTGGCTCTAATGCAGATTTCACCAAGGCTTGCCTTACTCTGTCGTTTATAGTTGGAATTCCTAGAGGTCTTTCCTCACCGTTGGGTTTGGGTATCCATTTCCTTCGGAGTGGTTTTGCCTTTTGGTATTTATTCAAGTTTTGGGCAAGTTCTAATCGTTGTTTGGGTGTGATGGATTTAACCCCATCTATCCCGGATGTCTTCTTGCCTTGATTATCTTGAGTTACCCTTCTAATTGCTAAGAGTTTGGCGTAATATGACTTGACTAGAAGTTTTTGGAGCTTCCGAGCTTTTGCATTTTGTCCCGATAATGATGCCTGGTAAATTCTCTTTTGCAGCTTAAATACTACCCGTTGAACTTTCGCCCAATTGATAGTATTCCATGCAGTCGTAGTCTTGGTTATACTCGTTTTCACCGTTTTAACTGCTAATTAAAACCTTACCTAACAACTAAACCGGACTCCATGGGCATATCTTAAACATTACGTTTAAGCATTAGCTTCAGAATCCATCTCTCGCCCTCATAACATACGCTTTAGATTTGTAGCTACCTAACAGTATTCGACCTCTGTAGGAGTATACGAGGGGTTTTAACGTTCCTTGGAAATGGGTTTATTGCCTTTAGAATCATCCTATCCGCCGAGGTACTTTTGGGAGTCTTAGTAAGTGTTGAACTGAAATACTTACCTTTTATAGAAGTATCGTTGAAACTTCCATCTTTTCCCTTTGTTCTTTTGAACGCAGCGTAATCAAGTCAATTTCGCTACTTTATTATAACGACGGTTCAAGTCGGATGTTCACTTTCGTTATTCTTGGGCAATTGGCTAGAGAAATTACTTAGGTATTTGACTTATATCCGATTCCCCTTTACTCCCAGCTTCAGTGTTTTGATAATCAGTCTGACACTGTGGGAATTGCCGTATCTCTTTGGAATGGGCTACCGTACTTTATTGTTCGGAAAGCCGCACCATTGACTCCGAGATTGACCTTCCTTTAGGGTCACATTTCCAAAGTTAAGACAGGTTTTGATTGGATTTATTGTTGGGTTTGAATGCCCTTCTATCAATTGTCTACACCTATCTCCCTGCTTACGTTTGGGGTTTATCCCTAGACTTTGACAGGAACGTTTCGCACCAACCATTTAATAATGCAACAAACCTAAACTCTTGACTTTTGACTCCCGTTATGAATTGACTTGTCGCTTAACTTCCTGTTCAATTTGCTGGGGAATTTTAGCGAGTTCTGCCGAAAGTTGTTGTAGAGATTGTTCTACTTTTTGATGCAGTTCATTCATTTGGTGTTGTTGTAAATTTCCCCATTGAGGTAATTGATTAATAAATTGTTGAAGATCGACAATAACATGAGTTAAGCTATTGATTTGTTCCAATTCAGGGCGTTTTTGGAACGTTTGGACAATAACTTCTAACTCCGATTGCATCATCGTTAAGGTTTTTTCTAATAAATTTTGACGTTCTAATAGATTTTGAATCACGATCATTAAAGATTGTAATTCCTGAGCTAATTGAGGATTCGGAGTAAAGGCCAGCCCTGAAGAAATATTTAAAGTATTAATTGTATTTTTTAATTGATCCATTAATTGATCTAAATCCGCTTGATGTTGCTGAACTAAGCTTTTTGTATGGGTAGCACTTTTCCGAGCTTGTTGGGCCAATAATTGACGATTCAACCAATTCAATCCTAAAGCTAAAGATCCCGGAATCACTGCATAAGTTATGGGTTGTCCGGTGAGAAGACTAAAAGAACCAATAATTGCAGCAATAATCAAAATTAATTCTACGATTTCAGGCCATCGTTTATGATTCAGCATATTAATACTCTCAAGTGAAGTTAAATAAAGGCTTCTGGTAAAGAAGGAGAATCGTGGACGCTGCTTTAAAAGTAACAATCCCGATAATCACCTCCCCTAAATTTGCAAAATCAATCGAGCTAAATTAAAATAAATTAACACCCCTAAAACATCAACAGCCGTGGTAATAAACGGTGCTGACATTAAAGCCGGATCTAATCCTAATGAACGGAATAAAAAGGGCAAAGAAGAACCCGCCACCGAAGCTAAGATGGAAATCGCGACTAAACTAACTCCCACCGCCACAGCAACAGATAAATTGCCTTGGACAACAAATGTATTTGCCCAAATTGTAGCTAAAATTCCTAAGATTGAACCTAATAATGCTCCCGCTAATCCCTCGCGGATAATGACTTGTAATGGCCCCATTGCCCGGATTTCATCGGTATTCATCCCCCGAATCACAACAGTAGACGATTGCGCCCCCACATTGCCTCCTGTTCCCGTCAGTAAGGGAATAAAAAACGACAGTGCCACCACCTGATGTAACAGATCCTGTTGCATTTTCAAAATTGAACCCGTGACACTATTTGTTAAGAGTAAAACTAATAACCAAACCACCCGTCTGCGGGCGATTGTTAGCAAATTTGCCTGAAAATAATTATCGCCATCGGTTTGCACCCCCCCCAAAGCATAAATATCTTTTGTGGCTTCCTGTTGAATAATATCTAACACATCATCAACGGTAATAATTCCCACTAATCGCCGTTCACTATCTACCACTGGAATCGCTAAAAAATCGTACCGTTGAATAATATCCGCCACTTCCTCTTGATCGGTGTCCGTTTGCACAGAAACAATATCCTGATTCATAATTTCACCGACGGTTTGTTCTAGTTGGGCGGTGACTAAATCCCGCAACGATAAAATCCCTAATAACCGCCGATCTGAATCCGTAACATACAGAGAATAAATCGTTTCTGTGACATGGGCTAAACTGCGAATTCGTTCTAAACTTTGGCTAACGGTAAAATATTCTTTCAGGGAAACATACTCCGGGGTCATGATTCGTCCGGCGGTTCCCGCTTCATATCCCAATAACAACGCCGTTGATTGACGTTCTGTGGGGCTTAATTCGGCAACAATTCGCCGCACGACGGAGGCGGGTAACTCCTCAAATAAACGCGCTCGGTCATCCGGTGACATTTTATCTACAATGTCGATGACTTCTTGGCGCTTGAATTTTTCGCAGAGAGATTGTTGAACGCTGGAGTCGAGTTGTTCGTAGACTTCGATCGCCTCATCTTTGGGTAATAACCGAAAAGCAATCACCTGCATGGTTTCGGGTAAACCTTCGATAGCCTCGGCGATATCCGCCGGTTGTACAGGCTTCAGGATGCTTTTGGCGGCTGTTAAGTCTCCGAGCTCCAGTAACACTTGTAGTTGCGTCCGCACCAACTCCCGTAACTCTTTACGAGAGATGGTTGAGGTTGGGGGTATGGATTGATTGGCTTCAGTCAAAGGCAGCCCTCCTAAAACAGTTCTGCATCCAGATCCAGTCTAAAGGCTTAAGGTGAACCTTCACCCTCTAAATCAAAAACAGGGAACAGGGAACAGGGAACAGGGAACAGGGAACAGGGAATTAGAAATGTATCAATAATTCTGTCTGTGCTAAATTAACTAGATTTTGATGAAATCCTAAATTTTGAAAGGTATCTAATCTGGGTGTTGATGGATTGATTATAGAGCAAGTTGATCGTTTTCCATCAAGTTACAATTAAACGTTGATTTGTTGTTTCCCTTTTGGGTTAAAGATAAAGGCTGAAGCCCAACAACGAATTGTCTGGTTTAGATTATACTAAAATGAATCCTGTTAGATAAACTCAGCAATGATTAAAATTTTGCATCTTTCGGATATTCATTTAGGGAGTAGTTTTTCCCATGGTCGAATTAATCCTGAAACGGGGTTAAATAGCAGATTAGAGGATTTTATCGCTACCTTGGGACGTTGTATTGATCGAGCGATCGCAGAACCCGTTGATTTAGTTTTATTTGGGGGAGATGCCTTTCCTGATTCTACCCCGGCTCCCTATGTTAAACAAGCCTTTGCATTTCAATTTCGGCGGTTAGTAGATGCAGAAATTCCAACGGTTTTATTAGTCGGAAATCATGATCAACATTCCCAAGGACAAGGGGGAGCCAGTTTAGGAATTTATCGCACGTTAGGGGTTCCCGGATTTGTTGTGGGGGATAGCTTAGAAACCCATACCATTCAAACCCGAAATGGAGCCATTCAAATTATTACTTTACCTTGGTTAACCCGCTCAACATTATTAACTCGCCCTGAAACCGAAAAACTGTCTTTAGAAGCCGTTAATCAACTGTTAATTGACCGTTTAACCGTTGTTTTAGAAGGAGAAATTCGGAGTTTAAATCCAGAATTACCCACAATTTTATTAGGACATTTAATGGTTGAGAGAGCGAATTTAGGAGCCGAACGATTTTTAGCCGTTGGTAAAGGATTTAATATCCCGCTTTCCCTCTTAACTCGCTCTTGTTTTGAATATGTCGCCCTAGGTCATGTCCATAAACATCAAAATCTTAACCGCACCAATGATCCACCTGTTATTTATCCTGGAAGTATTGAACGGGTTGATTTTAGCGAAGAAAAAGAAGAGAAAGGATTTGTATTAATTGAACTCAAAAAAGGGAAAGTTAAATGGGAGTTTTGTGCTTTACCCGCTCGTGCTTTTTGTACGATTAAAGTTGATCTATCTAAAAGCGATGATCCTCAACAAATGGTAATAAAAGCCATTCAAAAACATAAAATTGAAGCAGCTGTTGTGCGTTTAATTTATCAACTGCGTTCAGAGCAATTGGATTTAATTAATACCGCCGAATTACATGATCTTTTAAGGAGTGCCCATACCTATACTATTCAACCGGAATTAGTCAGTCAGTTAGCTCGACCCCGTTTACCGCAATTAGGAACACAAGGGAGTAGTCTGGAACCGTTAGATGCTTTAAAAACCTATTTAACCAGTCGAGAAGATTTGCAAGGATTTCAATCTGAAATGATGGAAGCTGCTCAACTGTTATTAGCGGGAGAAAAATAGAATCAAGATTCAGGGGGAGAATTATGATTCCGTTGTTGCAACGTCCGTTCAATTAAGCCAATTAAATGCTGCGGATTTGACTCTGAACTAGGATTCTCTTCTGGGGTGAGGGCTAATTTTTCGATTTTAGAAATCAAAGAAGGAATCAACTCAGGACTCATATTTTTAGCTTGTTCTACAATTAAAATAATTAAATTCGGATCATAATTATCAATCAGTCTCTCTAATTCCTTAACAACCAATTCTGCCCGTTCTAACTTTGAGAGAATAGAACGAGCAATCTCAGCGTCATTTTCAGCAATATCTTGAAGTTTTTGAGAATGAAATCTAAAATGATTTGCTACTTTATTCATCTGCTGATTGACATTTAAAATTTGATTGAGCAGTTGATTGATTTCCATATTAATCCGACTCAATCCTTGGGAAGGAGTTTGAGATTGATGAGCAATAATAGAGGCTTGTACTGCTAAATGACGAATTTGTTGAAGAATCTTAGCAATTAAATTACACGCCGAGTGAATAGATTCTAAATCATTAGAAATAGATTCACTAATCCTTTGAACATGACTTGTATTAGCATGGATAGAATTTGTACTAACATAAATTGAATGAAAAGATTTGTTAGTTTCTCCAATCACTAGCTGACTTAATTGTAAAAAATCCTCATTAATCTCCGTAATTTTTTGTGCAGTTTCAAAAATTTCCTGTTGCTTAATTTTTAAAAAATCACCATAATTTTTTTTGATTACTTCTTGCTGGCTTTGATAATATTTTGTATATTTTTTAAACTTTCTTTGTTCAACTTCAATAATTTTAAAAGAATGTTCAACTTGGGATTGTTGCTGCTGAATCAAAGTTTGAGCATGATTTAAGAGTTGATTTTGAGCTAATAATAAAGTTTGAATATCGAGAATTCGATAAAATTTATTATCAAAAATAACAACAATCGGCTCATAAATTAATTCTTTAGAGCGATTCAATGCACTATTGACAGCTTCTCCAATTTTACAATTTTGATCCAGCAACAAGGCAGGAATCCTCAGATAATCGAGCAGCATTTGAATCGGTTGATTGAAATACAAATTTTCTCGCTGGGTAGTATTCACTTGTTCTCGAAACTTCGCCCGTGAAATCATGCCTAAGAAGTCGCGGTTATCCATGATAATAACGCCCGGTAAATCGGGGTTTTGGGCAAACTTCTTAGCTACACTCTGTCCTAAAGTGCTAGAACTGACGGTAAAGTCATAAGAAAGGACAGAAGCTAAGGTAGAATCAAAAGTGATGGGAGATTGGCTGCTCATTCATTTTGGCGGTTCAACGCAAACAGGGGTTCTTCCAAGATCATACTGATGAGGTAAGACTGTTCTGTCCATCTTAGAACCGTAAACTCGCAAATAGCTACAAAAATGGCTACAACCTTTTTGTTTTTTCTTCCTCCCCCCCCCTATTCTTTAGAGTGACGGTTATATAAGCCTGTGGACGATGCCTTATACCAGCAGCTTCAACAAGAACGACTTCTGAATCAAGTCACGACTCAGATTCGTCAGAGTTTGGATTTATCGGTGATTTTGTCAACTGCGGTTAAACAGTTGCGACAATTTTTATCGGTTGATCGGTTGCTCATTTATCAATTTGAGCTACAATACCTGTCAACTGTAGAAGCCCCTGAATTGGACTGGGGAGGAGAACGAACATTAGAACAATCATCCCAGTTCAGGGGTGAAGATGTCCCAGGATATCCCTATGGAAAAGTGATCTATGAAGATCGCTCTTCTCATAAGATTCTTTCCGTTTTAAATTTATCAGAAGATCAGCATTGTTTTAAACAAGAGTGTAGTTTTTTAGATAAATATCGTCAAGGTTTTATTAAATCCGTTTCTAATGTAGAACATGACTATGCTCACACTACCTGTTTTATTGAATTTTTAAAACAATTTCAAGTTCAATCTCTCATCATTGTTCCCATTGTAGTTCAAGACAACCTTTGGGGTTTATTAATTGCTCATCAATGTCTCAAACCCCGCCAGTGGAAAACAATGGAAAAACGATTTTTAAAAAAAATTACCCAACATTTATCCATTGCGATTCACCAAGCTCAACTATACGCCCAACTTCAACAACAAAAACAAACCCTAGAACAACGAGTCCGCGAACGAACACAAGCCCTTCATGATGCTTTATTAGGCGCGCAATCTGCCAACCGAGCGAAAAGCCAATTTTTAGCCACCATGAGTCATGAATTACGCACCCCATTAACTTGCGTGATTGGCATTTCAGAAACGTTATTACGCTACTCTGGAGAACAACAAGCCAATCAAAAAATGCCCCTTGATAAGCAGCAACGGTATTTAAAAACAATTCATGATAGTGGCGAAAAGTTACTGGGACTGATTAATGATATTTTAGATTTATCTGAAGTAGAAGCCGGAAAAACCGTCCTCCAAATTAGTGAATTTTCTTGGTCTAAATTAGTCCATCAAAGTCTAAATTCTTTTCAAGAAAAAGCTCAAACTCATCAGATCAATCTCACCAGTGATATCAAAATAAAACCTCATCAAAACCGATTTACAGGAGATCATGAACGGATTCGGAAAATTATCTTTAATTTATTAGAAAATGCCATCAAATTTACCCCAGATGGCGGTCGAGTTACCTTAAAACTTAAGGTAGATAATAATATCGCTATTTTGCAAATCGAAGACACGGGAATTGGAATTCCTGATGATAAAAAGCCTTTATTATTTGAAAAATTTCAGCAGTTAAATTCCGCTTATGATCGTCAGTATGAAGGGACAGGGTTAGGATTAGCCTTGACAAAACAATTGGTTGAATTACATGGCGGTGTCATTCATGTTGAATCTACAGTGGGTGTCGGTTCTATCTTTACCGTACACTTACCCGCTTTACCTTTAATGTCTAAAAAACCTCAAGGTGAAATTACTGAATCTCCGTTTAAAACTTCTTTGCCTTCAGTGTATCTCAATTCTCCTCGTCGCAAGTGTGTTTTAATTGAACGGGATGAAGAAACCGCAACTTTAATTTGTGACTTATTAACCGCCTCTGGATATCAAGTGGTTTGGTTAATGGAAGGATTTACCGCCGTTAAACAAATTGAACTGTTACAACCGGATGCGCTCATTATTGACCTGAATTTACCGGGACAATTCAGCCATGAAATTCTCAATCAACTTCATCATCAACCCCAAACCCAAAAAATTAAAATTTTAGCCTTAACCTATGAAAGCTGCTTTCTTGATTCCAAAGTTAACCCCTCTTTTGAATATTATGATTGTTTAGTTAAACCGATTCAACCCGACGAGTTACTCAATAAAATGATAGCCTTAAAAATGAATTAAATCTTAACCCATTTTACCCTTTACTATTCACCTTAAACCATGAAATCGGAAATTTTGTTACCCTTAAAACACGGATTAATTGTATCCTGTCAAGCTCCTGTTGATTCCCCATTGCATAATCCAATTGTGATTTCAGCGATGGCGGAAGCAGCCGTTAATCGAGGTGCTGTAGGGGTGAGAATTGATACCCCAACTCATATTGAAGCGGTGCGTCAACAGGTTTCTCAACCGATTATTGGTTTATGGAAACAACAAATTTCAGGGTTTGAAGTGTATATTACGCCTCGATTTGAAGATGCTGTCGCCGTTGCTAAATCTGGTGCTGATATTATTGCCATTGATGCGACATTGCGAGAACGTCCCCAAGGAGAAACTGTTCGGAATTTAATTACTAAAATCCATCAAGAATTAGGGAAATTAGTGATGGCGGATGTGGATAGTTTAGAAGCCGCTAAAATTGCCGCAGACGCAGGTGCAGATTGTGTGGGAACAACATTATATGGTTATACCCAAACCACCCAACATCAGTCTCCCCCCAGCTTTGATTTATTAACTCAAATGGTGAATCAGTTATCAGTTCCGGTGATTTGTGAAGGGGGAATTTCTTCCCCAGAAATGGCGAAACAAGCCTTGGATTTAGGTGCTTATGCCGTTGTTGTTGGGGGGGCAATTACCGGAATTGATCTGTTAGTTCAAGCGTATCAAAAAGCGGTTTCTTTATCATAAAACAGGGAATAGGCAATAGGCAATCTTGCTATAGGGAAAGGGGAATAGAGCCAACAGTTTATGTTATTGGGTGAGAATGATCTAAAAATCGTTGATCTAATTTAGCTAATAATGCCCCCACTGTTTCAGCGATAATAGTGACTAATCGATAAAAAGTGATGACACTTAATAAAATTGGGGCGGAAAATTGGTGACTCAATAATGCTAAAGCCATTGCTTCAAAAACCCCTAATCCTCCTGGTGCGCCGGGAATTAATAACCCTAATAACCAAGAAAAACTATAAGCTCCCAATAACAACGAAATTTGATTAAAATGTACGGGCTGGAAAGCTAATAAAACAAACATAAACCCCGACCATCTTAATAAAATAAACCCCACTTCTCCCAATAAAGGTCTGAAGGGGTAATGATCTAATTGACAAGCGGGTTTTTCAGGAAGTTCAGAAAGTTTTTTTTTAAATTTTGACTTTTCTAAAAATCTAAGAATCGGGTTTAAAATAATAGGATGAATTCCAATACCCAGAACAATTAAAGCTAGAATTTGTAAGATCCAATAAGGACTACGATAGCTGACTAAAGCCACCCCTAATGCTGCCGTTGCCATCATTAAGGGTTCTAATAATACACTTAAAGCAGCAGCTTCTAGGGCAACACCAGAATCCTTCATTGCCACAATTCGCCCATAAAAATGCCAAATATTCCCCGGCAAATATTTAGCAATATTAGTAATTAAATACAGTTGTAATCCCCAACGAGGTCTAACAGGTTGCTTAAACTCTTTGACAATTCCTAACCACACCCAGGCTGACCAAGCATGGGCAAAAAGCGTCACCACAAGAGCTACGGCGAGATACATCCAACCTGTTGAGGTAATCTCAATTTCAGAAATTTCTTGCCAATGCTTTCTAAAATTTGCAGCCAAGAAAAATAAGGTTCCGCCTACAATTATCCATTTTAAATACGGTTTAACAAAACCGAGGATGATTTTTATCAGCTTGAGGAAACCTCCAGTGGTTTGAAGTTCTGCATCTGAGTTTGGCTGGTGAATTTTAAGTTTTGTGGGTTGCATTTTAGAGTCCTAATGAGTGAGTTGAAGCAGTAGGTTGATAACTAGAAATGACTCGTCCTACCCCTCGCAACTGTTGAAAATAATACTGAATACAGGCATCCCCTTCTGGTGATAAGACATCTATTTTAATTCCATTTCGACCGTGTTCACGCCCCGAACTGTGGATATATTGTCCTTCTGTGAGGTACAATCCAACGTGGGTGGCTTTTTGGGGCGTTCCAAAAAAGATTAAATCCCCAGAAAGAAGACTAGAAAAATCTAAAGGGTCTCGATGGAAGGTTATCGGTTGTGTAAAGGCTTCCTGTTGATACGCATCTCTCGGTATCCAAATTCCCGCCGAAGCAAATGCAGCTTGCATTAAACCCGAACAATCATAATTAGGGCTAACTGTCCCTCCCCACAGATAATAATTGGGGGTTTCCATTGCAGCTTGAGTAAACTCAATAACCTGGGGAATGGCCGCTTGAATTTCAGCATCGGAGAAAACCGGGGCGTGATAAGGTTGAGTCGCCATCTCTAAATGGTTTTGATCACCCGTGGGTAACCAAGCCGTATAATCGTCTTCGCAGAGTTGTACTAAAATACTCGTTGAACGATTAATCTGATTTTGGGGTTCAGGAAGCCAACGTAAATAACGTCCTTTTCTCGCTTGCGTCGCTAAAGTTTTGCACTCGCTCGAATCATAGAGATCTAAATTCTCTCTACAGATATACTCAATCGAATCTGATAAACATTCAACCATGATAGATGAGTCGATAGAAAAATAGACATCCACTGCCAACCGTTAACCATTAACCCTCAACCATCAACAACAATGACTTTTTTCCATTCCGATGAACAATTAGAAACCCTGGGCAAAGGCATTATAGATGCAACGCGCACACAATTTCCATCTGTAGCCGAAAATCAACTCGCCATGACCTGGTTAGTATATGACCCCCCCATTTCGGTCAATACCGGAGGCGCCTTAACCCCGGAAGAGTTTTGGAAATATCCTGTTCGTGGATTTCATTATCGGGGAATTGAACGAATTTATCCGGCTAGTATTGTGAAATTGTTTTATTTATTAGCTGTTTTTGAATGGAAAGAAAAGGGGATGTTACGGACAACCCCAGAATTAGAACGGGCGACGAGAGATATGATGATTGATTCAAGTAATGATGCCACCAGTTTAGTCGTTGATGTGTTAACGGGAACCACCAGTGGCCCCGAATTACCCATAGGGCCGTTCGAAACGTGGAAAAGTCAACGTAATTTGGTCAACCGTTATCTGAAAACCCTCAACTGGCCGGAATTTGAATCGATTAATGTTAATCAAAAAACGTGGTGTGATGGCGCCTATGGTCGGGAACGAATTTTTTTAGGAGAATTAATGGAAAATCGCAATATGTTAACCACGAATGCAACAGCAAGATTATTGCATAGTATTATTGGTGGTGTTGCGGTTTCTTCTATGGCTTCGGGTCAGATGATGAAATTAATCAAACGCAGTCTTGACCCCAAAGAGTTAGCAGAAAATCCAGAAAATCAAGTTACGGGTTTTTTGGGTGGTGGACTCCCGAAAACTGCAAAATTGTGGTCAAAAGCAGGTCATACTAGCCAAGTTCGTCATGATGCTGCTTATATTGAACTTCCTTCTGCTCGACCATCCGTATTAGTGGTATTTACAGAAGGAAAAGCTCAAAGTAAAAATCAAGAACTCTTACCGTTTATTTCCCAAAAGGTTGTAGAAGCAATGAAAACCCTTTAAAGCAACTCGAACGAAGATAGCTCTTTCTTAAAGTGGGTTTTTACTAAACTTTTAGAGACTAATGAACCATGTCACTTAAGGTTATAGACAGGCATGGTTTGCCAACAATGACGACAAAACCAATAAATATTTTGGTTTTGGATATTTTTATAAATCGTATACCCTGTCTTTCCTTGATAGGAAATTCCCAAATAATAGCATCTGGCTGAGAAAGTTTTGCTTGTTGTAAGCCGTCTAAAGTTGAACTAGCCACTTACACACTCCACCCCCCTAAATCAGTCAAGCAAGCCTGTAAAACTTCCCTTAAGTGTGGGTTTTTGTGAATTAATAAAATTGTTTTTGGGGTCATCACCCCCCTCTAAACCCTTCACTTACTCTGATGTAATAAATTCATCCCATCCTAAAATCTCTGCTACTTCTGTGATTAAGGTCTGAGGTTGAATGGGTTTAGAAATCACCCCATAAACACCCATCTGGGCAAATTTGGCTCGATCACTGGGTAACACTCTGGCGGTGAGTAAAATGACAGGAATTGAACCCGTGCTAGAATTCGACTGAATGCGTTCATATACAGTAATTCCATCCATTCCCGGCATCGATACATCCAGCAAAATGGCATCTGGTCGTTCAGTTTCAAGGATTTGTAAACATTGCTCACCCGATGCTGCTCCTAGGGTTTCCCATCCGGCTAGGTCTTCGAGGCACATCCGCACCAGTTCCCGTAGATGTTCTTCATCATCAACGACTAGAATTTGTTTACCTTTCATAAGCACTCACAGATAATCGGATGAGAGTTTGAGGCTCAAAACTTGACGGGAAAGGGGAGAGTGAAGAAAAATGTACTACCTTCGTTTAGTATACTCTCAGCCCAGATCCTTCCACCGTGCTGCTCAATAATACTGCGACAGATGGCTAATCCTAAACCTGTTCCTCCTTTTTCACGGGAGTCCGATCCATCAACTTGTTGAAAACGACCAAAAATTGCTTCTAGCTTATCGGTTGGAATACCCCGTCCGTGATCCCTGACTTTGAACAAAACACAATCAGCCTGGGGTTCTGCACTCAGGTGAATCGTGGAATGGGCAGGGGAAAATTTCATAGCATTACTGAGTAAATTTGTCAAGGTCTGAATAATAGCATCTGCCGCAACCCAGACTTCGGCATCGCTAAGGATAATCACTAAGGAGATTTGTTCTTGAGAAGCGATCGCCTGTATTCCATCGACCGCTTGCTGCATTAAATCCGTAGCGTTACAAACGGTTTTATCGAGAATCGCTCGTCCCGACTCCAACCGTTCTAAATCTAAAATATCATTAACCAAATTCACTAACCGCTTGGTATCTAATAACGCAATCTCAATCATGCGTCGGAACTTTTCAGGTTTTTGAGCATAAATTCCTGTATTTAAAAGTCCCAAGGACATTTGAATGGCGGTCAAAGGGGTGCGAAGTTCATGGCTAACAATTCCAATAAATTCATCCTTAATTTTTTCAATTTTTTGCCGTTCAGTAACATCTTCGCCAATACTAATCATTCCAATAATCTTTCCCTGTAAATCTTGCAGCACCGTATTATTCCAAGCAATCAATCGTGTTTCCCCGGATTTTGTCAAGATAGCATTGCGATAATAGGGATGATGATTTTGAGTTAAAATTTCTGAAAAAACTACTTGCATTGAGTCTTGAATCTCGTTAGGACAGAATTTTTCAAACCAGCTTTGACCCAAAACTTCTGTCTTGTCATAGCCAGTTAAACTCAATAAAAAAGGATTAACATAGTTAATATTGCCGTTGCAATCGAGTTCGACAACAATTAACTGCACATTATCCAACAGCGATCGCCAACGTCGTTCCGCTTCTCGTAATACCGCTTCGGTTTGTTTGCGTTCTTGGAGTTCCAGTTTAAGTTGTCGATACAGATCCGATTGCTGAATTGCGATCGACAATTGACTAGCGATTTCTTGTAATAATTCGATTTCCCAGGATTGCCATTGACGAGAGGTAGAATTTTGGTAAATTGCTAACAATCCCCAAACCGTTTCTCCTAAAAAAATCGGGAAAACCGCATAACTTTTAGCTTGAAATTGTTCTAATAATTCAATATGACACGGTTGAAGCCCAGCCGTGTAAATATCATTAACAATAAAGTTTTCTTTATTACGGAAACGACCGCCTTGAGTATCTTGGAGATAGGTATCTTCCCAAGATTTTTGAACCTGATCTCCCACCAATTTGAGCCAACCCGGAGCCACTGACTCGATAACAAAATCCCCACTCCAATCGGGATTAAATTGATAAATAGCAGCCCGATCCGTTTGTAAAGTTTGTCTAACTTGTGTTACCGCATTATTGAGAATGGCATGGAGATCTAACGATTGGCGAATGGCTTGAGTGATAGAAAACAGTAGCTCTTCCTTTCTCGATTTCTGGCGTAAGGCTTCTTCCGCGTGTTTGCGCTCGGTGATATCCTCAACCACAAAGGAAAATAGGGTTCTGTGAGTAGAACTGTTAACAATAGGGCAAACCGTAGCCGATAGCCATTTCTGAGTTGTTTCAGTGCGATGCAGATATTGAAATTTTACAGGAACACCCGTGCATTCTGCTTCCCGATAGTAATTAAGCCACATTTCTATATACTCTTGCTGGACACCGATCTCGCTGGCAAAGTGATTTTGCAGGGTATCAGATTCAATGCCAAAAAACTCGGTGGTGGCAAGATTACTCGAAAGATGAAAGATATCATGGGGGTAAATTTCAACGATACCCATCATCATTTGCCGAAACTTTTCTTCGCTATCGAGGAGGGCTTTTTCAATCCGTTTGCGATCGCTAATATCGGTAATCATACCCAATGCCCCCATAAACTGTCCCGCCTCATTGATAATTGGGTTAGTGCCGATAATGCACCACAACTCTGAACCATCTTTACAGCGAAACTTAAAGTCATGTTGCTCAGAAATTCCCTGACGGCGAGCTTCCAACTGAGCCGTAGCGAACGCTCGTTCCTCTTCATCCATAAAGACAAACAAAGATTGATCCATCATTTCTGCCACCGTATAGCCTAACATTTCAGCCATCCGAGGATTGACAAACGTGGTATAGCCTTCTGCATCAATGATCCAGACCCCTTCATTAGCCAGGTCAATAATCTGACGATACTTCTCCTCGCTGACCTTGAGAGCTTGTTCTAGTCGGTTTCGTTGAGTGATATCCTGTGCAAAGGAGAGAACCGAGACTAAATTTCCTGATTCATCCAAAAGAGCCGAGTTGTACCATTCACAATCAATCACCGTGCCATCTTTGCGATAATTGCGATTACGGCAAATGATGGGTTGACCTCTGAATAAGTCTTGCGCCTTGCGGTTAACCATTTCTTCATCTCTTTCAAAGATAAACTGCCATTCGTACATAGTTTTACCGAAGACTTCTTCCGCCGTCCAACCCAAAATCTTCTCAGCTTGTTTTGACCAATATTGTACCCTCATTTGAGAATCCCAAATGACCGTAGCCAAGGGTGTATTTTCGATATGAAAACTTAATTGTTGCAGGGTTTTCTCCAGTGATTCTTCAATTTGTTTGCGTTCACTAATATCTCGAACAATTCCATATCTAATAATACTGCCATCTGCTTGAAGATGTGCAACGGCACGGGCATGAACCCACTTTAACTGACCCGATGGGGTAATAATTCGCAACTCGTGTTCCAAGGGTTCTAGGGTTTGCAGAGAGTGAGTTAATAAGGCTTTATAGACCGGAATATCTTCTAAATAAAATTGTTCAAATATGAGAGAACTATTGTTGAGAATTGGCTCGGACTCCCATTCAAAAATAGCGCAAAAGGCAGGACTAACATAATCAAATCGAACGGAACCATCCGGGGCATAAATAATGGTATAAATCCCTCCAGGTACATTGGCAACCAGGTATTGAAATTGAGTTTCACTTTGTTCCAAAAGATGACTGGTTTGAGTCAGTTCTCCCGTTCTTTCTAATACCCGTTGTTCGAGTTCAATATTCGATTTTTTTAGGTCAAGTTGTGTCTGTTTACGCTCGTCAATATTTATGATCGTGCCCATCATCCGCACGGCTTGGCCTGTTTCGTTATAAAAGGTCTGTCCCCGTCCTTCTACCCAATGAATACTGCCATCGAGCCAAATAATTCGATACTCGTACTGATAAATCTGGTGTGTTTGGATCGCTTGTGCGACGGCTTGATTAAAACCGTTAACATCCTCTGGGTGCAAGCGAGCGAGGAAGGTTTCATATCGCTGATCATATGTACCTGCAACCCACCCCGATAACTGTTCGGCTTCCGGTGATGCTTTGAGTTCTCCAGTTAAGATATTCCAATCCCACATTCCCATCTGGGCTGCTGATAGGGCTATGCGTAATTGTTCTGCATTTTCCTGGGCTAATTGTTGACTTAATCGTTCAATCTTTTTTTTACTTTCTACAAGTCTGCTATTGAGGAGATTAATCATTAGGGCGACTACGAGGAAAACACCTAACCGCAAGAAATCCTGGGGTTGAGTCAGTACAAATTGATACTTGGGGGGGATAAAGGCATAATCAATGGCTACTGTAGATAGGATAACGGCTACAATTCCGGCTCGAAAGCTTCCATACCCGGTACTCAGAATAATGGCAATGTAGAAAAATGCTCCAACTGTGCGAACTAAAAGCGGTTCTAGCCAAAGAGAGAGAAGAAAGGCAATAGCGGTTAAACTCATAGCAACTGCATAAGGTAAAAATCGCTGATACAGTCTCATGGCGGCTTCCTCTCCCTGGCGGTATATATTAATTGTCGCTTATGGATGGCGGGAGTAGGTACGCTCAATGAGACCGATCACCCGCGTGACCCAATCGAGGATCACTCATTTGGATTGGGTTTGTTGAATTCTTGTCTTAAGGCAGTGACTTGTTCAGAAAACTGGGCGATTTCTGTTGAGGTTAGGGGGGAATCATGGATTAGTAAATGCTCAATCATCCGGGCTAGGTGGGAGCCATTGGGATATCCAAAGGTTGCTAATGATCCGGCTAATTTATGGGCTTCTAGTGTGGCAGATTGTTTTAACTCTGGATCTAATTTTCCCGTTAATAAAGCAATTTTTGCTCGTTCTAATACGGCTATTTGTTCGCTAATTACCCCTCTAAAACTGTCCAACAATTTTTTAATTTCAGCTTGAACTTTAATCCGAGATTGTTCTTTAGAGTCCCCCTTTTGGGATGAATTTTCTAGTGGAGAATCCGGCTTAAGTCGATATCCCATGCCATAAAAGGTTTCAATAATTTCTTCTGTTAAGCCCCCATTTTTAAGTTTCTTGCGTAAATCTTTAATATGAGTAATAATAGCCCGTTCTGTTGGGGCATCATCAAATCCCCAAAGGCGATCCAGAATGGCACTGCGGCTAAAAATTCGTTCAGGATTTCGCAGGAATAATTCTAGTAAATTATATTCTGTTGCTGTCAGAGGAATAACACTTTGATTAATGCTGACTCGACCCGAATCGGAGTCTAAACAAAGATTTCCCCAAGTTAATTGAGTTGATGGCTTCTGAGTCTGATTTCCGGGGGAAACTGCGGCAGAACGTCGTAATAATGTCCGCATCCTAGCTAACAAGACTTCTAGGGTGTAAGGTTTGCTAATGTAGTCGTCGGCTCCTGCATCCAAGCCTGCTACCACATCGGCATCTGAGTCTTTTGCCGTGAGAAGTAAAATGGGTTTATGGTAGTCTTGCGATCGCAATTGCCGACACAAACTAATCCCATCAACTTTAGGAACCTGCACGTCTAGTAAAATCAGGTCGTACTCAAAGGTCGTTGCTAAGTCTAGCCCTGTTTGCCCATCACCAGTGAGATCAAGAGCATAGTGATGTCCCCTTAACTCCTGTGCCAAGGTAGCACTTAGCAAGGTATCATCTTCTACTAATAGAATTTTGAGTCCCGGCTTACTCATAGCCATATTATTTTAATCAAACCCTACCTCTAAGGTAAACCCAACATACTCGGAAAATATCAAAAAATTAGTAGCTCGGTTGTAGTTAATTTTAGCCCCTAAATCGTCCATATTGGCTACAGGTCAGAACCTAATAGCAACAACACCTATCCCTCTTCTGTCAGTTTCCGAAAAACCTTGCATTTTTTGAATCCTAGAGCCTAGACAGAGCAAGTGATCGCGTTATTTTTTCTCAGTAGCAATTCCTGAGAGTGCGAAATTAGTCAAAATGCGATCGCCACATCCCAGACTGTTGACTATAACGTGGCTTTGGAAATTACTAATCATAGGAAAAACCGGAGAGTGACAGAAGAGGGATATCATAATTTTGTCAAAAAATTGTAATCTTTTAATGTTTCTGTTGTTCCTAGATGAGCAATGGGTAATCAGCAACAGGCCTTGTCAGGAACCTTGACCTTTTGGGACTCCATAGCCATAAACAATATGACCTTGACCTGCTAAGACAATGACCTGAAAATCTGGGTTATTTTTAACAAAATTTACTATCGCATCTGCCATGGTTTCATCCCATAAAATTTGAGCTTGATGATCTTTAACATTATTGTGAGTTTCCCCTAAATAAATTACCTTTGCTTGGGTTAATTCTTGAATCACAGAATCTCGATTCATTGAAGTCACAACAACTGGAGCATCTGATAAAGAAACTGCCAACCCTGATTGAGTAAAAGTTGGCAGACTACACAATAAATAAATTCCAAAAGAATAGGTTAAAACTGGTGTCAAGGAATAAATATTCATCTGCTATTTTTGACCCTAATTAAACAGTTAAGCATTTAACTGAATCACTCCACAGCCTAAACGTCCCCCTCCAGCACCGCCTTTGACTCCAGTTGTACCTTTATCTTCATCAACATGAACAATAATGGCACTACCATCTTCATCAAATAAACTTAATGGCCCTGGTGATAAACTCACCCGATTTGTGGTGTAAGTTAACACTGCTTTTCCATTCGCATCTGCCACTAAATTGGGTAAATCTCCCATGTGAAACGGATGGTTAGCATCAGGATTTGTTTCTCCAAAAGGCCCTGGATCAAAATGAGACACAAGGCCGCGTTAAAATCCGGTTCACAACTGCCTTTTTGATGAATATGAAACCCGTGTTTTGTATTAGCAGGTAAGCCATTAATTTCGGCTTGAACCCTCACTAACGGTAAAATACTATCGGTTTGAATTTGTGTTAAGGTTACTGTTCCTGATAACTGTGATTCTGAGGTTCCCTGCACAACAGCCTGAGCTTTTAAAGCATTATTCGCTTCCGAACTATTGGGTTGAGTACAACTGACTAGAAATACTAAGGTTAATAAACATCCCCAGAAAAGAGAATTGATCTTTTTTAGGATTGCCATTGGATTTTCTCATCAAGAATAATATTAGTTTATCACATTAAATCTGATTTTTACAAAGGATAGGGGGTAATCCCTATTTAACCCCCTATTAAGTCTTAGGTTTTTCTGTATTATTTACTAATCCGAATTTGTTCTCTGGAGTTAACGACCTCTGTAAAATAGTCTTGAATTAACTTGGGGTCAACAGTTATAATTCCCTGGGGGCCAAACCAACGATTAACAATTTCAACAGAACTCGCTTCTCCATCAAGATAACCTTGCATGAGTCGGATAATTGAATAGTTGACAATATCCAAGAATTTAGAGTTATTTTCAGGAACGATACAGGCAATTCCTTCTCGATTATAAGGTTGATTAACGGTGGTCATAAACGCATTCGGTTGGCTGACAGTTTGACGATATCCTTCTAAAGCAATCATATCGGATGCTAAGGCATCAATACTCCCTGAAGCAACGGCTTTAAATCCTTCTTCCAAGGTAGAAATTGAAACAAATGTTGCATTGGGTTGAACCAATTTAATCACCTGTTCTGCAATCGTTTTCGACAATACTCCAATGCGTTTACCTTGTAAAGATTCGGGCGAACCTAAACTACTTCCTGATTTTAATAAAAGGGTTGTACCACTTCTGGCTAAAGGCACAGAGAAATCAACAAATAAATCCCGATTCCAAGTAAAACCCACATTACAAGCTAAATCAATTTCTCTCTCCTCCATCTTCACCATTACATTTTCAGGGGTGATTGTGACAAAATCAATTTGAATTGAGCGTCCCAATTGTTCTTCAACTCGTGCTTTAATTAAATTCACTAAATCTACAGAATAACCGACTAATTGACCTTGATCATTCACATAAGATAAAGGAACAGCTTCCGTTAAAGTTCCAACGGTTAAAGTTCCCGTCCGTGCTGCCCGTTCTAAAACGGTTTCTGCATGGCTGGTTAAGGAAAAACCCAAAGTTAATCCTAAACTCATTAATACCGTCAACACTGTTTTTTTAATCATGGATACTCCTCGCAAATTGGGTTAAGGTGATGGAAAATAATTGTAAGATTATAGCAAACTCTTGCAATATGAGATATAATCCTGACAGAAAATAGATTGACCGGAAAATATACCACCCAGTAAAAATAACGACATGAAAATTCAAACAGCAACCGGATTTGTCGGTTTTATCTTATCTCTTTCAGCCTTAAATGTTGCTGTCGCAGAAGCTACAACTGCATCTCCATCTCCATCTTCTGAACAATCTGTGACCACCATTGAAAAACGGTTGTCTCGGTTATCGGCTACGGTGAAAGCTCAACAAGAACAACTCTCTGAATTGGCACAATTACCCCCAAATATCGGCATTGGCCTAGGTTGGGCTAATGGTAACGGTCGAGGCTGGGTAAATGGTCGTGGTGGTGGAGGTTGGGTAAATGGTCGCGGTGGTGGAGGTTGGGCTGATGGGGGGGGCGGTTTCTTTAATCGTCGTTAGAGTTTAGGGAATCAGGCTTAGAGCCTTAAGTCTTAGCCTGGTTACTGAATTGCGATTGTACTCGGTTTCATTTTATATTTTTGGTATGATTCCCGATTTTAATCTTGCTGATTTTGGGCCGATTAATTTAGTTGTTTTGCAAACAACATCCTTCTGTAATTTAGATTGTGATTATTGTTATTTACCTAATCGAGAACAAAAAAATCAATTATCTTTAGATTTAATTCATCCAATTTTTAAAACCATTCTAACGAGTCCATTTGTACAGCATGATTTTAGCGTCTGTTGGCACGCGGGAGAACCTCTGGCTGTTCCGATTTCTTTTTATGAGTCGGCTTTTGAATTAATTGAAGAAGCGAGTCAAAAATACAATTCAAAATCCTATAAAATCTGGCAATCTATTCAAACCAATGCCACCTTAATTAATCAAAAATGGTGTGATTTATTTAAAAAACATGATGTATTAGTTGGCGTGAGTCTTGATGGCCCTGATTTTATCCATGATGCTCATCGTAAAACCCGTAAAGGAACCGGAAGTCATGAAAGTACGATGCGGGGAATTTCACTATTACAAAAAAATGATATTCCGGTTTATATTATTGCGGTACTCACCGAACAATCATTAGATTATCCTGATGAAATCTTTAACTTTTTTATCGAAAATAACCTGACTGATGTGGGGTTTAATTTAGAAGAAACAGAAGGGGTTCATCAATCTTCTTCCCTAGCCAACCGAGAACTTAAAGACCGATATAAAGCCTTTATTAAGCGAATCTGGGATTTAACCACCGAAAACCAAGGACAATTTAAAATCCGAGAATTTGAAAACCTCTGTAACCTTATTTATAAGGATTGTCGTTTGGATAAAACCGATATGAATTCTCCCTTTGTCATTGTTAGTGTTGATTATCAAGGGAATTTTTCAACCTTTGACCCCGAATTATTATCTGTCAAAACTAAAGACTATGGAGATTTTATTTTAGGTCATGTATTAACCGATAGTTTGGAGTCGGTTTGTCATACAGAAAAATTCCATAAAATTTATCACGATATGAAAGCAGGCGTCGAACAATGTCAGCAAACCTGTCAATATTTCGGAGTTTGTGGGGGTGGCGCAGGAAGTAACAAATATTGGGAAAATGGAACCTTTATTTCTACAGAAACCCATGCTTGTCGTTATCGAACTCAAATTATTACAGATGTTATTTTAGAGGAATTAGAAAAAATCTATCATATAGCGTAGGGAACAGGGAACAGGGAACAGGGATAATACTTCTGGCTGTTTCATATCAGTTGTGAATTATTACAACCTATTTGCGATTGCTATAGCAAGTCTAAATAGATTGTAAAATCATAATCATGGCTGATACAAATAAACTCGCTGGCAGTGTTCTTAATCTTTTGGATAAAGCTTCCACACTCACTTACATCGGTTCTATCTACAGCATTCCTTCTCAGGATTACAATACGGTCTGGTCTGGATTTTCTGTGTTGACTTTTGATCCATTTAATTCTGTTAATCGGGTTAATAGTTCTTCACGGGATAAATGAGGCAATTGTATAATAAATTGTGTTAATTCCATAGTAGATAATGGTAATAACTGTTCGATGAAGAAGTATAATTGATCATCTAAACAACCATAATAGGAACAAAATAGGTTTTCTATTAAACTGCGTCTTTCTTTGCATCTAATTTCTTCTAACTGTTGTGTCACCAGATAAGAAACTTGCATCACTAAGTTTTGATTGATTTGGTGATCAAGGGTAGGTTGACCTCTATTTTGAGTCTGATTTCTATTCTCTTGTGTTTCATCATCCTGGGTTATAGGCTGTTGAATATCAGATTGGAAGACATTTGAATCACTGAAACCAGAACAAAATTTAGTGATATTTAAGTTAGCCCCTATCAAACTATAATCGTTTAAACTAGCTCCACTCAAATCAACTCTGTTATGATTTACAGTAGATTGATGTTTTTTAAAGTATCGTTTAATAACTGCTTTTAGATTTTCTTTTTTAACCTTTTCATCAAAAGCTTTTGATAATTTTTTCCAAAGTTTAGCTCCTACATCTTTAATATAATTAGTCTCATAGCCAGAGTCATTCGCAATTTCTCCATAAGAACGTCCAGCCCAACATTCTCGAAATACTAATTCTTGAACTTTATTGAGGTATTGATCGTCTAAAACAACTTCCACAATTGCCAGAGCTTCATCAACAGTCATATTTCAAAACGGTTATAAAATTTATTGGAATAAGTCAACAGAAGTATAGAGATTTCTTGTTTGTCTCCAGTTCAGATCGTTTGTCTTATTTAAAAGAGGTTCGCGCTATTATATCTGTGATATCCTCGACAGGTCAGGCTAGATTATATCTCTGATCAATAAAAATCTATCTTGGGAAATAGATTTTACCACAATTTTAAGCAAGATATTACTTTTTACTTACTTTTTACTTACTTTTTACGACAGTCAAAATGGATACAAACCGCTACACTCTAGGCAGAACAGTTAGCTAACTCTTCAAACCCTTCGCCTAAGTAATCATTATACAGGCGAAGCCATTCTGTTTTGACTTATTTTTCTTTGCACCAGACGTTTTATCGAACGGCTGTCCTTCAACTTAACACTCTCTTCTTTACCTTTCTATAACAATGCCAAACAACTTCAAACTGATTTTCACCTTCTCTGACTTCATTCTTGATCCAACTTGTTTATCAGGACATTTGATATTGATTTTATGAACCATTCAAGCACCCCCGCACTCCTAACCCAAGCATCACAGATTTTTCCAGTGAGCAGACAACTATTCAGATGATGAAGGTAATGCCAGATGACCAACAGCCCAGATCCCAATGGCCCTTGGAAGTGTTCAGGAAATCCGCCAGGGTCGCACCCAGAAGTCGAAAATTATGGGGACAAGTGCCTTTTGTGTCCTAACACCCGTTTAGGGAAGCCAAAACCAAACGGCGGCTCTCCAGGTAAAGATAAAAGCAAATTAGTTACTCTTGTTTCTATTTTAGTTGTAGCTGCTATTCTGGGTGTCACCTGGCTACTGCTTAAACCCCGCCAGGAGGTAGAAATAGCTGGCCCCGAACCGATACCCACACCAACAACAACATATAATCCTCCACCACCGCCACCATCCCCAACTGTCGAACGTTATAGCAGTGGGGAACGGGTTCTGTTGATTGGAAAATCCAATACTGATCGGGATCGGGGGATAGAAGCGTTTAAAGCAGGGAATTATAGCCAAGCGGCTCAAGAGTTTGAAAAGGCAGTATTGGGCGATCGTACCAATCCCGAACTGCAAATTTACCTCAACAATGCAAAAGCTCGTCAAGCAGGCACTCCGTTTGTTTTAGCTGTTGTTGTTCCCATTGACTCCAATGTGACCTCCGCCGAAGAAATCTTGCGGGGGGTAGCCGATGCTCAAACTCAGTTTAACGATGCCAAAGGCTTAAACAACCAATTATTAGAAATTGCCATTGCTAACGATGGTAATGATCCCGCTATTGCCACAGAAGTTGCCCAAAAACTTGCCAATGATCCCAATATTTTAGCGGTGATTGGACACAACAGTAGTGATGCCAGTAAAGCGGCTTTAGTGGAATACGAGAAAGCCGGAATCGCAATGGTATCCCCCACCAGTACCAGCACGGAATTATCAGGAAATAGCTTTTTTAGAACCCTGCCTTCTGATGCAGTTTCTGGGGCTAAGTTAGCTGACTATGCCTGGAATACCTTGCTTTTGGATAAAGTCGTAATTTTCCATAACCCTAACAGTAGCTATAGCAAGAGTTTAGAACAAGCTTTTGCTACCCAGTTTCAACAGTTAGGGGGACAAGTTGTCAAAACCATTAATATTGCTGATCCAAACTTTAACGCTGAACAGGAAATTAAAGCAATTCAAAATCAGGCTCAAGCTGTTATTTTGTTTCCCAATACCAAAACTACATCAACAGCCATTGGTGTTGCAGTTGCCAATAGCAACCAACCTGCTACCCAACGCCTCAAGCTCTTAGGAGGAGATGCTCTCTATACTCCTGCAACTCTAACGTCCGGTAGTAATGCGGTTGAGGGGTTAATTTTAGCGGTTCCCTGGGTTGCTGAAACTGAGTACGCCAAAAGAGCCGAGCGACGCTGGTTAGGAGGGGTAAATTGGCGAACAGCCATGAGTTTTGATGCCACCCAAGCGTTAATTAAAACTCTATCGAGTAGTGCTTCTCGGACAACAGTATTGCAAAACCTGAAAAATACAAATTTGTCTGCTTCAGAAACCGCAGGAGAGGCACTGATCTTTGAGCCCACAGGTGATCGCCAAGCCTACCCCATTTTAGTTCAAGCCGTGCGAAGTTCTGGGGGGCCAAGTGGTTCACCCTTTGCCTTTAAACCCATTAAATAAGAGGAGAGCAAATGCCACTTTATCCCAATCAACCTTTTTGGCGCTATGGGATTTTTCAGATCTTTGCAATTTTAACCGCAGTCTTCCTCGTATTAGCATTACTGACTTCTCAACTGGTTTTATTTCAAGAATTAGTCACAGTTCAAATTGCCCTAGATCTTAGCAGTAGTACATACGAAAAGACTCAAGTTTTTAGAGGCCCAGGAACCATTATGCAGCAGGAAATTGAGGCAGTTAAAGCCTATGTTGCCAAAAATGCCAACCTAGCGGAACCCAACCTGATATCGGTTTCAGGATTTGCAAATAGAGTCATTCCTATTACCCCCCAATTTACCCATAATCCCCAAGACATTTCTCGATCCATTGATCAAGTCGTCCAACCTGTCTTGGCTTCGCAAATTGGAGGTCAAACTAATATTAATTTAGCAGTTGAAAATGGGTTGTCTCAACTCAAAACTAAGTCGGGAAGATGCTCGCAATTATTAGTAATTACGGATGGAGAGTTTGATCTTGCTGAACCAACCGTTAATCAAGGTCGAAACAACGGGGTAAAATTCAATTTTTTAATTGTGGGTCAACCCGTTACTCCTCAAATTTCAAACTGGGCAAAGAAAACAGGAGGAATTGCTTTAAATGCGACTCCAGAAAATATCTCTCAACTCCTGACGAATAAAGTATTTAATCGATTTAATCAAAGTCCTTTTACCCCTTGGTTTTTAGGCTTAGGATTTATATCATTTATGTGGATGTTATTACTTCCTTTAGATCGATTCCTCTTAAAAGTCTTAAGAATTCGTCCTGATGTTTCAGGAGTTATTGCGCTTTACAATGCCTTATCTTGGACTGTATTAACACCCCTATTTCTTGTCTTTGCAGTTGGAAATCCATTAGTCGGGTGTTAATTGATAAAAATAGCCACTAAAAAATTATAATTATTAGGAGAAAAATCATGGTTCAACAACAAGACATCAAAAGCTTTGCTCGTACTTTAGTCATTGGGGTTGGGGGCACAGGATTAGAAGTGATTACTCGGATTCGGCGGTTAATTGTTGAATCCTACGGCGGTTTAGCCAACTTTCCGGTTATATCCTTTTTGCATATTGATACGGAAGAAAACTATCAAATTAAAGACAAAAATATGGCAGGGCCAGCTTTAGAAACGGCTGAAAAGTTTTGGTCAAAAGTTAAGTATGAAGATGCCGAGGATATCGTTAAGAATAAAAGCAACTATTCTTGGTATCATGAATGGCTACCCCCAGAATTAACACCCGAACAATTAACCTGTCAAGAGGGCGCAGGTCAAATTCGGGCTTGTGGTCGTTTTTCCTTTTTTCATAACCGCGATGATATTAAGCAGAAATGTCAAGAAGCAAAAAACAGAATAACTAACAACGCTCAAGTAACAATTGGGAATGAAATTTTTCCTATTAAACCCAAACTTAATATTTTTGTTGTTGCGTCTATTTCAGGGGGAACTGGAAGTGGAATGCTGATTGATTTCGGTTACTCCTTAAGAGATTGGTTTCAAGGAGAAAATCATTTAGAACTGACCGCAATTGTTCCTTCTCCTGATGCTTTTACAGGGGTTGGTGCTGGACTGAGACTCAAAGAAAATGGTTATGCAGCGTTAATGGAATTAAATTATTTTTATGATGCCAACACACAGTATAGCGTTAAATTTGGGCCTTATGAAAGTGATCGAGTCACACAACAACGTCCGCCCTATGACTTTATGTATGTTGTTGGAACACAAAATCAGTTAGTAACTATAGAAATTAAGCAAATTCGGGAAATGATTGCTCAAAATATTTTCCTCGATTTAGTTTCAGACTTTTCTGCCTATAAGCGCACGGTTCGAGATAATATTAAAAGTCAAATTAGCCAGGTCACTGATCAACCGATCAATGAAGAATCTGAACCCGTAGGGCGGAGTTACCCCCGCAATTTTTATAGTTTTGGAATCTCTAGCATTGAAATTCCCATTCATCAAATTCGTAAGTATTTATCTTCCCGTTTAACTTCTGAACTGTATCAGTGGTGGTTAAAAGCTCAAGTTAAACTTCCCAGTGATATGACCGTTGAAGTTGAGCAAGAACTCAGAGAATTAAAACTCCTGACAGAACAAATTCGGGGTGAAGTTTTAATTAGTGCTGATGGCTCTCGCTTTGAACAAAAAGTTCAACAATGGATTAAGTCTTTAGAAAAAGAAATTATCGACGATCATCTTCTTCAGTGTACCGCACAATTGCCCAACATTCCCCCCTTTGCTGAGGAGAAAGGGAAAATTTTAGAATTTAACCCTTATCTGAATGATAAAGTTGAGGAATTCCGGTTGGACAATTGCCGAGATGATCAACGAAAGCGCGGACAGTATATTGAACGGATGTATAACAATAAAGAACAATTGATCATTCTAGCAATGAATGATTTAGAACAAAAAGTGTATTTGTATCTTTTAGATAGCAGTCGTGGTTCTCTGTTTTTACAAGCGTTTTTGAAAGAAACTGAAGAAAATTTTAATCGCCAGATTGAGAAATTAGAACGGGAAGCCAGCAAGACTTGGGAAGTTGTAGAAAAAGCCAACTTAGAAAAATACACTAAAGCCATTTCAAGCATTCAGGAGTTTTGTACTCGTTGGTCAGCGACAAAAGAAAGTGATATGAAGCGATATTGTGATGATGCTTTACAAGCATTAGAGACTTATCTGCAAGCTGAATTACAACGTCAATCTCGACAGATTACGGCTGAAATTTTACGGAATTTAGTGCAAACTGTTCAAAATTTAAAAATCAGATTAGATCGTTGGATTGGACAAATTCAAGCTTCATCAGCGAAGTATAAAAAATTAGCCAAAGAAGAAGAAAATCAAGTCGAGAGCCTAGAATTTGTTGGCTTAAAGTTATTTCAAAGATTAGAACTCCAAGAACTATATAGTGATTTTTGCACAGTCCGAAATGGGCAAGAAGTTCTATTTCAACAATTAACTCAGCAAATTGTTCAACAAACCCAGCAAGAGAAGTTTTGGACACAATCTCATGGAAACCAAAGCTTTCAATTATTTGATGTCGAGAAAATTGATAACATTCAGTATCCTCAATTTGAGCAACTGGTTGATCAAATTTCCCAACAAGTAATTAAAGATGCTCCTGCTAACAGCAAGTTAGCTCAAGATTTAGATGCTTGTAATCGCTTTATGAAACTCTACCCAGATCCCAGTAATCAACAACGTGAAATTGGGTTATTATTCAACCGTTCTAAACCTTTAGTTCGTTTAGAACCCAATATTCCTAAAGGTCGATTTCAATATATTGAACTTCATCTAGCAGGAGTTTTTGGTGGCGAGAATACCAGTGAACCTGCTGCTCAAAAACAGGTAGAACTCCTGAAAAAATTCTTTACTCAAAAAGAGGCGATCGCTCCTTTATCTAACCGAGAACGTCATAAACTTTTAGCAGTTCATGAAGTCGGTGGATTTTCCCTACGTTGTTTAGCAGGAACAAAAATTCTCCGTAAAGAATATCAAAAATGGCGAGGAGAACGGATTCGGACAGAACGAGCTATTCTTAAAGGACAAAAACAAGAAAAAGATTTACCTATCCCAGTTCATCTGCAAAAAGATATGGTTTTTTGGGATCTGGTTCCGCCTGATTCTACTTTGGAAAAGTTAGTTTTAGTCAGTCGAGTTTTTGCTTTACTGCGAGAAGAAATTAACCAAAAAACTCAAAAATCAGTTATCCGTTATCGCAAAAAAACTGAGCTTGGAGAGGATGTGATTACTTTATCTTCGAGTTGGGAAGATGCTATTCAAGTCTTGGAACTACCAGATTGTCGGGAGGATAGAACTGAGATTGAACATCAGTTAGAGGAATTATTAGAAAAGGCTGAAACCGAACCGCAAAAACAGCAATTGAGAAAACAGATGGAGGATTTCTTAAAAGAACGTCTGCAAACGGTTTATCGTAAAATTGGTGCAGACGATCCGCTATATTTACGAGAACGAACTATCATTCAAGAATTCATCACTGAACATAAATTAGGAACTAATATTAACCCAACTCCTCCTAAACCAACTGCGACAACAGATCATAAATTGGGGTTTAGTGTATCTGATCAGCCTCAACCTCCTTCTAACCGTGCAGTAGAAGTTGAATATGAGCAATATTTAACTCAATTATCCGGTATTGGAATGCCAGAAGAAGCTTTGCAAATTTCAGCTAAAAATAAAGCCAATCAGCTTAATTTGAGTCAGGAAGTGAGCGATCGCATTTTAAAACGATTTCTCAATTCTTAATAAATGGATCTTCAGGGCGGGTCTATCCCGTCCTTGACTTATTGTTAATGAAAAAGTGAGGCGATAGTTTTATGAAAAGCTCAGTTACAGATTTATTAGGAAATACTTTAACAATTGCCGTCAATCAAACTGCGATCGCAGCTATTACAGGATATCAAAAATATATCTCTCCCCGTAAAGGTTTTTCTTGTGCTTATCGAGTCTTACATGATAGCGATTCTTGTTCGCAACATATCAAAAAATTGATTGCAAAATATGGTATAATTGATGCAATTCCTTTAGCTCGTAAACGATTAAAAGCTTGTAAAAACGCTTATATAATTCTCAAAAGTGAAACAGAAGAAGAACGACAGCGACGTCAAAGTCGAACCAGTTGTCAGCCCGGTTGTGATTGCAAACCTGATCTAGAAGATTGCTGTACAGGGTGTGATGGGCCTGATTGTGATGTAGGTGATTGTGGTTAAAATTCAAAATCACATCCAACTTGATGTGTTAGATTTTTGGCATCATCTTGATGATATTAGATAGCAACCCTTCTACTATAGCCTTGTTGATTTTTTTTGTAGTTGCGATCGCACCCATCAACTCCTCAAACCTAAGAGGTTCAAATCAGGGGTCAGCGTAACCAAAAGTCCGTCAACTTAACCCACGTTAGCCATGAACTCAAGTTCGGGCTGTAGAGACCTTGCATGCAAGGTCTCTACGTTATCTAAAGATGACTCAAGAGTTGCCTTTCTTAACCCGTAAAACGGGTTTGAGCTTTCAGCCCGAACTTTAGTTCAGGGCTAAGTTAACACCAATGGGCGCGCCTCGCCCCTACGATGAATTGGATTTTAAGTTCAATTTTCTTGAAGAGAAACAAGGAAACAGCCCTGGGCTTATTTACAAAACTCAAATTGAGCAATTTCTTTGGGTAAAGCTGGAGCATGGGGAACTTTAACTCCTTTGGGGGCTAAAATTCCAATTCCATAAACACAGCCATCTTTAACACTACAGGTGGCCATATTGAGATTAAGTTCATAATCTTTGAATTCGGGGGGTTTAAAAGTCATGACCGATAAGGTATCTTTCTCCGACTGTAAAACTTCTCCGCCGAGGGTTTTAATACTCAAATTCACATCGCTACAATTTTCGTCACAATAGCCGACAAATAAATATTCTATAGAAGGGTCAAGCCGCATGGTTAAAGGGGCGTTGGCTTTCGGTGGGCCTTTACGGACAACGGGCCAAAATGCCAATTCATAACCGTCTCTTCCCGCCTCCTTAACGACTTCTTTGAGTTTACAAACCACTGTTTTCTCGTCTGCGGTGAGTTCCTTAGCAACCGCAGCCCCCAGGAACACTGTACCTAACAGCAGCGCAAATCCAGGCCCGATTAAATGTTTGCTATTCATCGATAATTTTTGGGAAGGGATGGTATGTCGCAAAATTAGAAATATCAGGAGGATATCATATTTTTGCTTCGTTGTTGATAGCATTATGGGCTTTTAAGTCATCAATTGTAAATAAGCGATGAAATTCTAAGCCTTCCGCCGCGTAGAGTTCCCCGCCTCCCTGTTGTCGGTCTACTAAGGCAATAATATGATTTACCGCATAACCCGCATCTTGGAGGCGTTTAACGGCTTTCATCGCCGACTGTCCCGTTGTCACCACATCTTCTAAAACCACCACTGGAGTTCCGGGGGGTAAGGTTGGCCCCTCAATATAAGCTTGGGTTCCGTGTCCTTTGGCTTCCTTACGAATAATTAAAGCAAAAACGGGTTGGTTTTCATAGGCTGAAACCACACTCACCGCCGAAACAATCGGGTCAGCACCCAGGGTTAATCCGGCGACGGCTTGGGTATTTTCGGGTAACATTGCTAATAATAAACGGCCGATGGCTAAAGCCCCTTGAGGGTGGAGAGTAACTTGTTTACAATTAATATAATAGGAACTCTGTTGACCTGAAGAGAGGACAAAATCTCCTTCTTTGTAGGCTAACTGACACAATAAATCTAGTAGCCATTGTCGCAAAGTGGCTAAGTCTGTTGTGGCGACAGACTCGTTTAAAGTGACTTGCTGTTGTTGTTGATTCATTGATAATGAGAAGGGATTTAGTTCATTATTTTATTCTACAGGAAAGATTGCCTGCTTTTATAAAAATTTATGATTTTTGATAAAGATTAATAGTTGCCACTTGCTGAGAATTATAATAGGATGTATCCAGGTTTCTCTGGATTAACGGAAGATATGAATCGCAAACAAACAAGTCTCCTCAACTTGCAACTATTCCAGCGAATTCCGGTTTTGTTCATAACCCGGATTATTTTTCCTACAACCCTCTTCATTTGCTTATTTCCTGCTGCGATAACAGCCCAAATTATTCCGGCGCAGGATGGAACCGGAACCCAAGTTACACCCCAAGGAAATCAGTTTAATATTAATGGGGGTCGTTTATCGGGAGATGGGGCGAATTTATTTCATAGTTTTGAAAAATTAGGACTGTCTCAAGGAGAAATTCTCAATTTTATTTCTAATCCCACGATTCAAAATATCTTAGGACGAGTCACCGGGGGAGACGCTTCTTTTATTAATGGATTAATTCAAGTTACGGGGGGTCATTCTAATTTATTTTTAATCAATCCTGCCGGAATTGTCTTTGGGGAAAACGCCAGTTTAAATATTCCTGCTGCTTTTACCGCAACAACAGCAAGCTCTATTGGATTTGGGAATCAGAATTGGTTTCAATCTATCGGTGAAAATCAATGGCAAACCTTAGTTGGAACTCCTAGGAATTTTGTCTTTAATTCTGAAAATCCAGGGAGTTTAGTTAATTTAGGAAATCTCACCGTTTCCCCCGGAGAAAATATTACCTTATTAGCAGGTACGGTTTTAAATACAGGAACAGTATCCGCACCAGGGGGACAAATTACCATTGCGGCGGTAACGGGGGAAAACTTAGTCAGAATTTCCCAAGACGGACATTTATTAAATTTAGAATTAACCTCAGATATTCCCCAAACTTACTCCCCTTTTACTCCCCTATCCTTACCTGAATTATTAACAGGCGGGAACTTATCGACGGCGAATCAAGTTCAAGTCAATGAACAAGGACAGGTGATTTTAACCGCATCGGGGGTTGGCATTCCGACAGAACCTGGAACTACGATTGTATCAGGAACAATTAATGCGAGTTCTCCCCTCCAAACCGGGGGAAATATTCAATTAGCGGGAGAAAAAATTGGACTAATTAATAGTACCTTAGACGCATCGGGGTTAACTGGGGGAGGAACAATTTTAATTGGGGGAGACTATAAAGGATTAGGGGATTTTCCGACGGCTGAAAAAACCTTTATTAGTTCCGATTCTTTTGTCAATGCGAATGCTTTAGCAACCGGAAATGGCGGTCGAGTTATTGTTTGGTCTGGGGACTTAACTCAAGTTTATGGTGCGATTCAAGTTCGAGGAGGAACACAAAATGGCAATGGCGGATTTGTTGAAACCAGTAGTCGCGGTATTTTAGACATTAACATAGCACCCGATATTGCAGCACCCTCCGGGTTAGGGGGAACGTGGTTACTTGACCCGAATAATATTGATATTGTCGATGATACTCAGGGAAATACAAACCTGAATGAAAATTTTTTATCAACAGGTGAATTATTATTTAATACCACTGATGATAATGCTCGGTTAAGTGTATTTCTCTTACGAAATGCCTTAACCGAAGGAAATGTTGTTGTAGAAACGGGAGATGCGGGAAACAATTCCCAAGAGGGAAATATTACCTTTCAAACTTCCTTAAACTTTAATGGGATAGGGGGAGAACGAAGTTTAACGTTAAATGCAGCCGGAAATATTATTTTAGACGGACAAACAATTAGTGATAGTAATCCTGGTGATAGTGATCAATTAAACATTAATTTTAATGCCGATTTTGAAAATAATAATAATGGTTCTATTTTTATTCGTAACGCTATAATTGATACAAACGGAGGAGATTTCACCGCATCAGGTCAAGGAAATCCTACGTTTCTTTCTGGGGTTTGGATAGATAATAGCCAACTGAATACCCTGGGAGGGAATATTAACCTTGAGGGAATTGCCGTTGATAACTTACCCTTTAATCATGGGATTTTATTAACCAATAGTAGCTTAAATTCTACCAATGGGAATGTTACCTTAACGGGAACCAGTGGCGCACAAACTGATACCAATATGGGGGTATGGTTACAACAATCTACCATTAATTCAGACGCAGGTAGTATTAATATTTTAGGAAATAGTCAAGGCAGCCAAACTAATAATATTGGAATTTTACTCAATAATAATTCTACCTTACAAAGTACAACGGGAAATATTAGCTTAATCGGAAGTAGTGACAATGGCTTAAATAGTTTTGGAATCAATTTAAACCAAAGCCGGATTTTAACCGTTGATGGCACTATTCAACTGACAGGAACTCCCGCCGGAAGTGATGGGAGTGTGGGAATTTATGTCAGTGAGAGTAATATTGCTTCAACGGGAACCGGAATTATTGATTTGCGCGGCAATAATAACGCCACTGGGGATAATAATGATGGAATTTCTATATTAAATAACGGACTTATTTTTTCGGCTGGAACTGGAAGAATTAATCTATCCGGGGTGAGTGGTGAGGGGAATAATAGCGAGGGAATATTTATTGCTGATGGACAAATACAAACTCTCGATGGAGATGTTTCAATTCAGGGTTTAGGACGGGGTTCAAATACAAGTCCGGGGATTTTCATTGGGGATAGAGGCGAAATTGTTTCTAGTGGAATTGGTAATATTAGTTTAGATGGATTAAGTAATGCCACAGGAAGTGGGAGTCATGGTATTTCCTTATTTGGAGATGCAAACCTTACCGCAAAAACAACAGGAAATATTACCCTGGTTGGAAGTAGTAGTCAGGCTACAAATAGTCAAGGTATTTTTATTCTCGATAACCCTATTCTTCAAGTTAGTAATGGAAATCTCAATTTAACAGGAGTGAGTACAGCACCGTTTAACGGACAGGGTATTTTATTAGGAAATAGTCTGCTAACCTCATCAGGAACAGGAACCATTAATTTAAGTGGAACGGGGAATGGCACTGGGGGAGATAGTAATGGTATTCTTTTAATTAATGGTACACAAATTAATAGTTTAGGTTCTGGGGATATTAATGTACAAGGTCGTGGTGCTGCGGTTCCTGAGAGTGAAGGGATAGGAATTTTTCAAGGAAGTCAAATTCAAACTAATACGGGGTCAATTTTAATCGATGGCGTGAATAATGGTGAGAATACAACCAGTGTTATTATTGGAGAAAATAGCCCAGTTACAACAACAGGTTCAGGAAGTATTACCATATCGGGAAATCAGAATTTATTGATTAGTTCTTTGACAAATTCTGGTGGTGCAATTAATCTCAAAAGTAGCGAAGGAAGTATTAATAGTAGTTTTGGAACTCTGGATAGTAGTTCGGCTGTTGGAAATGGGGGAACTGTTACGGTTGATGCGGCGGGTAATATTACTATTGCGAGTATTAATTCCAGCACAACTGCTAATTCCAGTAATACTCAAGCGGGAAGCATCATCCTGACTTCTGCCAATGATACGGTAACAATTACTAATAATATTAATGCTTCAGCAACCACAGGTCAGGGAAATAATATTACGATTTCTGCACCTGTTCAACTGACCCAACCCACCACTACTTTTAATACCGTAGGGAGTACCAGTAGTGGGAATATTATTTTTAATAATACGGTTGATGGAACCACACCGGGAAGCAATAGTTTAATTCTGCAAGCGGGAACGGGAACGGTCAGTTTTAATGATAGTGTGGGGAATATTAACCTCCTCAATGGGTTAACAATAACGGGGGGTAATATTAATAGTATAGCACCGATTAATATTGCTACTTCTGGATTAACTATTAATGCTAGTGGAGCAGTTAATTTAGCCGATGTTTTAGCTAATAAGGGCGGAATTGTCAATATTTTAGCAACGGGAAATATTACAACTCAGGATATTATTACTGAGGGTCAAACTATAACCTTAACCAGTAGTAACGGTGACATTAATACCCAAAACGGAATTTTAGAAAGTCAGTCTGCAAATAATAATGGCGGAAACCAAATTATCAACGCATCGGGAACGGTTACGTTAGGAGAAATCAATACCAGTACCACCTCTAGTTCAAGTAATAGTCAAGCCGGAACCCTAGATATTACATCGGGAAATAATACCATTAGTTTAACCGGAGATATTAATACCTCTGCGGCTCAAGGTCAGGGGAGTAACGTTAATTTTAACGCTAATGTTATCCTTCCTAAAGATAACGTAACGATAACAACAACGGGAAATAATAGGAGTGGTAATGTTACCTTTAATGGAACTGTAAATGGAGGTCGTGATAATAATTCTGGGACTAATAGTTTAACCCTACAAACGGGAGAGGGGAATGTTAATTTTAATCAAGCGGTCGGAGATAACATTCCTCTACAAACTTTAACGATAAATAGCAGAAATATTGTTACTCAGTCTCCGGTTACTGTTGATAATGGCGGAATTAATATTACCGCAACGGAAGATGTTACCTTTGGCGATACCGTGACAACGAATAATAATAGTCCCGTTGATGTTGTCGCTGAGGGAGACATTACCACAAGGGATATTATTAGTAATGGAGAACGAATTGTGCTCACCAGTAATACGGGAAATATTAATACAACGGCGGGTATTCTTAATAGTAGTTCTACCACCGAAGATGGAGGAAAAATTAACCTGAATGCGGCTCAAAATTTAACCGTCGGTGAAATTAATACCCGGACTGAATCTAATTTAGAAACCTCTCAAGCTGGAACCCTAACTCTGGCTGGAAATAGTATCACGTTAACCAATAATATTGATACATCTGCGACTATCGGTTCGGGTAATAATATTACGTTTAATTCTCCCGTTATTTTAGATGCGGATACTGTAACTTTAACGACATCAGGAACCGCAGGAAGTGGAAATGTTACCTTTAATAATACCGTTGATAGTAATACACCCGGAAATTCTAATTTAAACATTCAAGCTGGGACAGGAACTGTTAGCGTTAATGAAACTATCGGAGGAACGAATACACTAAATGGCTTAGAGGTTAATAGTGGAGATATGAATAGTAACGCTGCTATTACTGTTGACGCAGGAGGCGTTAATCTTAATAGTAGTGGAACGGTTAATTTAACTGAACCTATCACCACCACCAATACCGGAACGATTAATATTAATGCAGAAAATAATATCACTACGGTTGACCTAAAAACCCAAGGTCAAGATATTAACCTCAATAGTAATACCGGAACTATTAATACCAGTTCAGGAACTATTAATACCAGTTCAACCAATAGCAATGGCGGTGATATTAATCTGACAACAACCGCAACCGTTACCCTCGGTGGAATTAATACCAGTACCCAAACCAACCAAGCGGGAACCCTAAGCGTTAGTGGTGAAACTATTGCGTTAACCGGAAATATTAATACCTCTGGAAATAGCGGTACAGGAAGTAATTTAACCTTCAATAACCCCGTTGAACTAACTCAACCTGTTAATATCAATACCTCTGGAACATCGGGAAGTGGAACTATTACCTTTAACAATAAAGTTAACAGCATTCCTGCTAATAATAACGGTTTAACCCTGCAAGCGGGAACCGGAGATATCCAATTTAATAATAGCGTAACTGTTGGTGGATTAGATATTACGGCCGGAACCGTTAATAGCACCTCTCCTGTTACTGTTGATACTGGAAACGTCAGAATTAATTCCAGTGATACTGTCACCCTTCCCCAAGATATTACCACCACAAATGGCAGTCAAGTTGAAATTACCGCGACTAATAATATTGTCACCGAAAATATCACCACCAACGGTCAACCTATTACCCTCAATAGTTCTAATGGAAATATTACAACAAACCCCGGAACTCTCAATACCAGTTCCGAAAATAATGGCGGTGCTATTACCATTAATACCCCAGGAACTCTCAACTTAGGCGGCGTTAATACCAGTACCAATAACGGTCAAGCTGGAACCCTCAATATCAATACTCAAAATAATCCGATTATTTTAAATAGCGATATCAATACCTCTGCAAATAATGGTGATGGAAGTCAACAACAATATAATAGTCCCGTTCAACTCGCATCCCCTAATATTACCCTAACTTCATCCGGGAGTAATAGCAGTGGAAATATTAGTTTTAATTTCCCGGTAAATGGGAATAGCAATTTAACCGTTAACGCCGGAAGTGGTAATATTACGTTCTCAACCGTTGGTGATAGTAACCCCCTCTCTAATTTACAAGTCAATACCACTGGAGTAACAACCCTACAAGGCAATTTAAACGTTAATAATATTGTTGATTTTAGTAATGCTTTAGGAGGAACCCAACTCGCCAATAATATCAGTATTAATACCGCCGCCAATAATGGCAATATTCTATTTAATAATAGTCCGATAACAGGTTCCCAAACCCTAACTCTTAATGCAGGAAGTGGAACCATTTCTCTGAATAGCGTTGGTAATAATAATAACCCCGTAAACGGATTAATTTTCCAACAAGCAAACGCCGTTAACCTGTTTGGCGATATCTACACCGCCACCGGACTCGATTTCTCTTCCGTAAATACCGCAAATATTGCTGGAAATCAAGTTACATTAAACACTAGCATTGGAAATGGAGCCATTAACTTTCTCGGCTCAACCCTTACTGGACAAGGACAATTAACCCTCAATGCCGGAAACAATGATGTAAATTTAGATACCTTTAATTCCGAAACTCCCCTCAACGGTTTAGGCATTACCGCCAGAACCGTCCAAGCAAGCGCTCCCATTACGGTAGGGTCAGGGGGACTGAATATTAATGCGAGTAATATTGTCAACCTCAATGCCAATACCCTCAGTAATAGTACGGTTACAATTACAGCCATTAACGACATTAACACCCGTGACATTACGGCTTCTGAGGGTATTAAATTCAACAGTCGCAACGGGAATATTACGGTTAATTTTCTCAACACTTCAGCCCCTAATTCTAACGCTGGGGATATCACATTAAATACCCCCCAAGGGAATATCACCACCAATAGTCTGAATAGTTCATCCCCCAATGGTCAGGGTGGGGAGATCTCCCTAAGTAGCCCCACCGGAACTGTTACAACCGGGAATATACTGACATCAGGCTTAACTGGCGGTAATATTAGTATCAATGCACAAACCAGTATTACGACCGGACAAATAAACACCCAAGGCCAAACCCAAGCTGGTAACGTATTCCTCGACCCCACCAACGATGTGCAAGTCGAATCTATTAATGCTGAATCTCCTAATGGTCGTGGTGGTAACGTTTTCGTAGAATCAACTCAAGGCTACTTCCGTGCTACTAATTCCTTCCCCACCTTATTTTCCCCAACGGGAACCGCCAGTATCTCCACGGCGGGTCGCCTGGGTAGCGGTTCGATTACCATTCGTCACGCCGGAGGGCCACTCAATCTCCCCGTTGCTCCCTTTGAAATCGGAGAAAACTTAACCCGCAATGGAACCGCCGCCGCTATTACAACCGGTGATTTTAGCATTCTTCCACCGCAAACCTTTGAGGGTTCATTTACATTAGGAAATATTGCCATTCAAACTGATGACGCGCCAAATATTCCTTTCAATGAAAATCCTACCCAAGGGAATACCGGAGTTATTATTCAACAAAATATATTAATTCCTCCCAACTCCGAGGAAAAAAACAATTTAATTCCTTCTGAATTGATCAATAATCCAACTAACTCTTCCTTACCTCAAGAACTGTTATCAACTACAGATATTGCTTTTCAATCGAATAACTTAGATTCTAGTATTTTACTTTTAGAACAGTTAAGAAATCAAGAATTTAAACAATATTTAGGAGTTCAACCTAATTTATTAAACCGTTTAGAAGTTCAACAAATTTTAAAACAAATTGAATTAAAAACGAAACAAATTTATGCGATTGTGTATATGGTTTCCCGTGAGGATCAATTAGAAATAATTGTCGTTCCTTCCTCCGGTGAACCTTTGCGCCATAGTGTTCCTGAAGCGACACGAGAAAAATTATTCTCCGTTGTTCGAGACTTGCAAAGCGAAATTACAAATCCCCGAAAACGCAATACAGTGAGTTATCAAGCTCCGGCTCAACAACTCTATGAATGGATGATTCAACCCATAGCAGAGGATTTAAAAAAATTAGGGGTTTCTACGATTCTTTTCTCCCTCGACCCCGGTTTACGCAGTTTACCCATCGCAGCATTATGGGATGGTCAACAATTTTTAATCGAAAAATATGCGATTAGTTTAATTCCCAGTACCAGCTTAGTTGACTTTCGGTATCAACCCATTGGTCAAGCCGAAGTCTTAGCAATGGGAGCCAGCCAATTTCAACAACAAAACCCTTTACCTGCGGTTCCCGTCGAATTACAAAATATTATTGAACTTTGGCCGGGTGAAGAATTTTTAAACGAAGGATTTACTCTGGAAAATTTGAAAGCTCAACGTCGTCTATCCGATTTTAAAGTGATTCATTTAGCCACCCATGCTGATTTTAAAGCTGGAGTTCCCAGTAATTCTTATATCCAATTATGGAATGAAAAATTACCCCTGACAGAATTACCCAGTTTAAATTTCGATAATCCAACAGTAGAATTATTAACCTTAAGTGCCTGTCGAACAGCATTAGGAGATCGGCGTTCAGAATTAGGATTTGCCGGGTTAGCAGTGCAAGCGGGAGTTAAATCTGCCTTAGCGAGTTTATGGTATGTGAGCGACCAAGGAACCTTAGCCTTAATGAGTGAATTTTATCAAGATTTAAGACAAGCTCCAATTAAAGCGATCGCATTACAAAAAGCACAAATTGATATGATTCAAGAAAAAACTCGCCTCGAAAATGATCAATTAATTACCACCTTTCGCACAATTCCTCTCCCTCCTGATCTCGCAGGAACAAATATTACCAGCCTATCCCATCCCTATTATTGGTCAGGATTTACAATGATTGGAAGTCCTTGGTAATCAGTTATCAGTTATCAGTTATCAGTTTTTAGTTGGGTAGTGTGAGCGTCCTCGCTCGCTAACAGCCAATAACTAACAACTAACAACCAATAACTAACAAGTAACAGTAGTCAATTATTAACCATCAATTCTCAACGTTAAAATAACAGTTATGGGGTTAGGTTGAGCGGGTTTCCAAGTTAAGAGCGATCGCCGAATTAATTCAATGATTTTAGCATCTTGAATGGTAGAAGCTTCTTCATCTAAAATCACCTGTTTAACTCGTCCTTTATGAATCTTTAACTCAAACACTAAATCACCCTTAATTCCCGTTGGAATTTTAATTGATTGTAAATGTTGAGTTAAAAAAGCGATCGCTTCTTCATCTAATCCCGTCGCGCTCACTATCTCTAAAGCCGTTAAAATAGGAGATGGAGGTTCAAATTCTGAAAATACGCCTTCCGCTTCCGCGAAAAAAGCATTCATCTCTGTTGGCTCTGAAAACGCCAAACTATTATTCATCTTGGGGCTTTGCGCTTTCATCATTCGAGGCATCATAGAACGGCTCGCTCTCGCTGGAGCAGAGGGAGCCTGTAACGCAGAACCATAGCCATAAATCGCCTCATAATTGACTGCTTCCGGCATTTCCACAGGGACTTGCACCGACACCAACGCTTCACTTGGATTCACCCGCACGTCATCACTCACTGCCACAAACGCGGTATACTGAGATAATAGCTGATAAGTGAGAGCCGTTTCCGTTACCGCCTCTACTCGCGCCTTGGTTTCCCCTTGTACCATCTGATTCATCAATGCCTTAATTCGTGAGCGTCCCCACAATTGAGCAACAGCTGGATTCCCCCCAGATTCAAAATTCAAGTTCAACTGCTGTTGATAAGCAGTGCCACCCGCAGCAGACCCCTGAATCTGCAAAATGCCAGAATTGCTATCCGGTTTCTTGCCAAATAAGACTAAGGGTTGTTCTGCAAACAAATCCGATACTAGGGTGGGATAAATAACAGGTTGTTCTCCCTCTCCTTGCCAAGAAACCTGAATATTGGTTAAAACCGGGTTATTAATCTGAGAAAAAAACTCTTGCACAACGGGTTCTACAGGTTCATCATGGCGAATAATCCGAGAAATCCCTCGCCCCAACTCAGCAATGCGGTTAATCAAAAAGCGATTAACGGAACTTCCCGCCCCAAAACTATGCAGGCGGTTTCCGGGTTTGAGATGTTGTTGTACCTCCGCCAGCACTTGATTTTCATTACCAATATATCCATCAGTCAACAACACCACCGTCCGCAACCGTCCCACATCCGCAACCGGGAAATTTAAAACCGCCTGAATTCCCCGTAATAGTTCCGTGCCTCCATCCGCCTGTAATTGATTAATATACTGCAACGCTTGGGCGCGATTTTGGGGGGTGTTCGCCAAGGGAACCGCAGACAACTGTTGCGTGGTATTGGCAAAATCAATAATACTAAAGGTGTCGTCTGGATTCAAGTGATTAATAAACTGTCGCATCAATTCCTGACATTGCATCAGTGGCATACCCTGTTGAGAACCCGAAGTATCGATGAGAAAAACCACATCTTTCGGAACAATCTGATCCGCAGCATACTCAATAGCAGGAATCAAATAAACTGCGAAATGTCCTCCCCGTTCATCGCTTTGGGTCAAAACCGTTGTTTGGGTGTGTTCTCCAGCCACCTGATACCGCAACATCAAGTCTTTATTGGGGATGGTATCTCCCTGAGCTAAGGTAATTCGGGCATTTTGTCCACTATGGTCAATCTCCAGTTGGTGGGAGGGAGAATTAATCCCCAGAATCGGCACTCCTGCATCAATTTCAACCGTTACATTAATATCATGGCGCGATCGCATCCCCTCCGGCAAAATCGGCGCATTTAAACGAGACGCATTGGGAACTAAATCCGTATCTTGATTTTGGGTTAGGGGTGCGCTGGGATCTTCAATGGCTACCCCCGGAATATAACGGGGGCCAACCACCATTGGAAACACAAATTCATAATTTCCTCCGGTAAATTTCAAGCTATCGGAATAGCAAATAATGACATCAATTTGTTCACCGGGTTTAATATTAGCCAAAGATTGAGTAAAAATATTATCCCGTTCTTGTTCTAACAGTCCGGCGGTGCGTCCTTGTTGTTTCGCCAGTTCATAAATTTGTTGGGCTTCTTCCCGTTTTTTAATGTTACCTTTAATGGTGTGATCGCCAATTTGAATCAACATTTCATCGACAGCGGCTTCATCGGGTAACGGAAAAATATAAACTGCTTCTAAGGTTGTGGTAAAAGTATTTTCAAAACTCTGGGTGACTTCCACCCGTGACAGATTCCCCGCAATTTTAGCACTAACATTCGTATGTTTAAGGGGAAAGGCGATCGGTTCTTCGTTAGGGGTTTGAATATATAACCCACTCGGTTGATTTTTAATAATTTGAGGCATAGGGAGATAACCTCTCGGCTTGTTAACTGTTTCTAGTGTAGCTTTGTTTTTTGGGAAATGCCTCTCTGTTGAGATCTTTGCGACATTATTCTTAATTTACACCTTATTGTATACTCAATTGAGGCAAACTAAATTTATAAAATTTACTGTGACTGACGAAAACCTTTATCTGAAGCGGTTTTTAGATCCCATTAAAGTTTGTAGGCGGTATAAACCTAAATTTGGATTAGGAAATCGAGAAGAAGGATTAGATTTAGCGGGATTTCTATCATTATATGGTTCAGATCCGTTTTATTCTTGGATTGGTCTGAATTCAGATTTAATGTATGCTGCTCATAAAGCTGCGGGAGGAATGACTTCTATTTATCGACAAATTGGGAGAGGTTGTGAAAGTTTATTTCGACAGATTATTATTGATCAAGCCAATTATGATGATCCAAAAGATGTTCTATGGTCTTACACAGTGCAGACAAGAAACAATAAGGAAAGAACGTTATCCTTAGATGCTCGATTAGAATTAACGGCAATTCAAAATTATGATGTTAGAGAAAGAGTCACGCAATGGATAGCAAATTATAGTCAATCTCTGGATGTTCCTGCACCTGCAAATGGAGCCGTATTTGAAGTTCGACAAGGTTATAAAAGTAAAGATAGTAAAAGACAAAATGCTGATATTGATAATATTGCCGCTGCTTGGGCTAATGGATACTTACCTGTATTTGCTATTTTTTCCTCACAAATTGATTCCGATTTAGTCTTAAGATATCGGAATAGCCGAGGAGGAATTATCACCGGAACTTTATTAGGAACTAGCCAAAATTCTCTGTTTGTTTTTTCCAAGAATGTGTTAGGCTATGATTTAGCCGATTTCTTGCACCGAAATTCTTCATTAATTCGAGATGAAATATATACAACGCTAGAAGCTTTATTAAGGGCTGAATAATGTTATCAACTGTAAAACAAAGACCGGAATATACCTTTAAACATAATCAGAATTTAGGACGACACGGATGGTTACGTCTGACTCCTGCCTATGGTGTTAAATTAGTTGAAAAGCTTTTAACTTCTGTTGAACCAGACGCAATGATTCTTGATCCCTTTTCCGGTACAGGAACGACAGGACTTGTAGCGGCAGAACAGGGAAAACAGGCAATTTTATTTGATATTAATCCGTTTTTAGTTTGGTTAGGAACTGCCAAATGTAGAAACTATTCTAAGGCTGAAATAACAGATATCAGGAACAGAATAAAACTTGCTTTTAAGGATTATAAAGCTTTAATTAATCAAGACAATTGGATACCCGCTATATTTAATATTGAAAGATGGTGGTCTAGGCATACCCTAAAATTACTGACAGCTTTGCGAACCGCTTTAGTCAATTATTTTGGTGAACCCGAAAATAATCATTATAGTTTAGTGTGGATTGCTTTTTGCCGTCTGATTATCGAAACTTCTTCCGCCTCGTTTAACCATGTTTCTATGTCATTTCAGGAAACAGTTAACCAGTTTGATATAGAATATACTGAAGACTTATTTCTGACTATTCTTGAGTTTATTTTAAAAACAGCAGAAACCAATATTTCAGGGATGATAACTATTATTGAGACAGATTCTAAAACTCTAATCGGATTAGATCATATTAAAGCTGATCAAGTGATTACTTCACCACCTTATCCTAATCGCATGAGTTATATTCGTGAACTGCGTCCTTATATGTATTGGACTAAGTTTATAACTGAAGCAAAAGAAGCTGGTGAAATTGACTGGTTAACAATTGGGGGAACTTGGGGAATTGCTACCAGTCGTTTAAATTCTTGGCAAATCGAAGAAAAAAATTTACCTAAAGAACTATTTATAACTGTAGATAAAATCAACAAATCTGGGGGTAAAAATGCTGATTTAATGGCTATTTATGTGTTAAAATATTTTCATGATATTCATCTTCATTTATCTTCACTGAGGTCTATTCTTAAAGATCAAGCAAATTTATATTATATTATTGGTAATTCAAATTTTTTTAACAATACTGTTGATACAGCATTAATTTTATCTGAGTCTCTGAAAATTTTAGGTTATAAACAGATCAATTATGAAATTATCAGAAAACGAAATTGTCATAAAGCATTATATGAATATTGTGTTTCTGCAAGTCGAACCGAAAGTAAGACATAAACAGACAAATACGCCTACCTTGACTCACTAGGTTATAGAGTTTAAATGGGTAAAAGCTTAACACCTGTTCAAACTCCCCCAGTTTTTGGTAAAGAATTTTTAAGGTTACGTCTATATCTTCTAAATGTTGACGAGCGCTCATTTGTTTTTTCTAGCTTCAATTCCGATGATTATTAATATGGCGAATTCTTGCCCCAGCCCATTGTAATTTTTCTCTTAAAGTTTGATAAAACGAATAATTCTCACGCAGAATAATAAATTTTGCCTCACAATTTGCCATGGAAACATCCACCCGTTGACCGGGCCAAACCGACGTTGCTAATACCCCATCCATCCAGAGTTTAGTATCATGTTCCGGGTCAGCTAACGGCCAAACACTAACAACTGAACCGGGAGGTAAAACGATGGGACGGCTGGATAAACTTAAGGGGCAAATGGGAGTAACCGTAATAGCTGCCATTCCAGGGTGTAAAATCGGCCCTCCGGCGGATGTATTATAACAAGTGGAACCGCTTGGTGTGCCCACAATTAAACCATCCCCTTGATATTGATCAACAACTTCTCCATCCACTTCCATTTCTAAAAATGATGTAGGCATTCGATAAGCAGAAGCTGGTTTTATACACATTTCATTTAAAGCTAAAAAGCGATCACTAACGGGTTCTAAATTCGTGCGATTTCCTTCATAAACAGTCGCTTGTAACATCACCCGACTTTGCACAGCATAACGATCTTGAAACAATCTATCAATCACGGCTTCTGTATTTTCAACATCTTCAAAATACTCGGTTAAAAATCCTAAATGTCCCCCTATATTAGCGGCTAAAATTGGAATTCCTTCCGGGGCTAAATGTCGAGCGGCGGCTAAGGCTGTTCCATCTCCACCTAATACAATGGCTAAATCGATGGGAATGTTACTAGAAGCGAGAAAAACCGGATAGGGGTTATCTTTAGCACCACTTGGCCCCATTAATACATGACATCCCTGCTTTTCTAAATATTTAGCATATTGTTCCGCCCAGCGTTGGCTTAACGGATCTCTAGCTTTATGCGCGATAATAACCTGTTTAATTTCCACGACGCTATCCCATTTTTGCTCAAAGTCTTGTTATTATTATCCCTGATCGATTACCAAATTTGGATAAATTGATTACACTAGATTGGTAGAGCTAAAATTAAGTTAGGGTTCAACTCAAATCTGCCGAGTTTTTTATTGAATAAACCCGGTTTCTAAGATCTAGCACGGGGCCAAGGAATAGACGGGTTAGCAACAATTGTTTGGGCAACGATACTAGCTCCATAACGGTTTAAATGACTGGGATCTGCAAAATAATTATATTGAGTTAATGCCTTTTCAGATAAATCAATAAAAATAAAACCATACTCTTGAGATAACTGTTGCATTTGTTCTTGAAATTCAACTTCAGCCGACCAGCGAGTGCCATCTAAATAATCATCCGTGAGAGGTAAATTCACAAACACCAATTGAATATTATTAGAACGAACAAAAGCGACAACTGAATCAAACGCTCTCGCTTGTTCTCCTCCTAAATTAAAGGCTCGATAATCTCCATCATAAGCTCCAGAAACATAAGGTTTTTGCTGATAATAGGTCTTGGGGTTAAACCGAATCGATAAAGGTAAAAATCCATTGGCTTCAATGGCATCTAAAGAAACAAGAGTTGCAGAAACATTAAATTCTGAAGGGCGATAGAATAAATTCTGATAGCTAGATAGAGTATTATCATTAGAAATTGCAGCTAAACTAGAATCATAATCTTGAATAAAACTAGAAGTTTCAAACTGAAATTTAGGGTTGTCTTTCAGTTTACAAGAGTTTGGTAATTGATAACATTTGGTTTTAGAATTTGGTTCAGCTTTAGCTAATTGGGGACGAATTCCAGCCGCTATTTTTTGATGGGCTTGTGAAGCCATAATTGCCTCATAGGTGCGATCAATTCGACCACTATTAAACGCCCTCACTCCATCCGCCCAAATAATTAATTTAGGGAGTTGTTCTGGGGTTAAAACTTCTCTTAAAATATAATCGACAACTTGCGCCGTTGCACCATTAACTCCAAAGTTAAAAATCCTTAAATTTTGATATCCTTTTTTAGCTAACGCTTGCTGCATTTGTGCCGGATCAACCCCTTGTAAGGCGCGAGAACTGCCCACAATTAAAATATCAGGTCTACCAACGGTACTCAAATAAGATAAATATAATTGTAATTGTTGATCTAACGGTTCACTATCAAAACTGGGAAACTGAGCAACGGAACCCGAACGTGCGGCTTGCTGTTGAGAATAAGCTAAATTTCGCATATATTCAATCACTTTTTTCTCAGCAAATACTCGTTTAGGACTATTAGCAGGAACCGCTTGCATCCACGCCACCGCTTGTAACCATAACCGGGCGACTTCATCCCATTCTGATTTAGATTTAGCGGTTTGGGCTAAATTAGCAGCTTGCAAAGCAAATTTCATCGATTCATCTAAATGATTTTCTTCAATACAAGTTTGAGATTTAGAAAGAGTTTGATTCGATAAATTTTCCTGTCCCACTAATATTTTGTTGGCATCTAATTTCGGAGAATTGGGAATAATAGAAGCTGCGATCGCAGTCTCAGAAGAAGCAGGAGGTTGAGAAGATTGTTTCAATGATGAACACCCAACCGTTAAGAGAATAAAGGGAACTGTAGCGATCATTAAGCTATGTTTACCGTTTGATCGCATCAACAAGTTCAATATAGACAATAGACTCATAGCAATTGTTAGCTAGGCGTAAATGATTTAGGTTAATCGGGCTGTCTCTGACATCATTATAAATGAAAAAGCTCCGGTTAAACCTTCCCTTCAATCATTCCCTCGGCTTGATGAACAATTGCTCTTAACTGTTCGATCCTATCTTGACTTGCTGTTTGCCACATTTTTCGTTGATAAGCTTCTAATAATCGTTCTGCCATATCCCGTAACGCCCAAGGATTTTTTTCTTGAATAAATTGTTGTACTTTCTCATCAAAAATGTAAGTATTCGCGACCCCTTCATACATAAAATCCTCAACACAATTGGCGGTGACATCATAAGCGAATAAATAATCAACGGTTGCTGATAGTTCAAACGCCCCTTTATAGCCATGTCGCATCACGCCAGCAATCCATTTTGGATTAATTACACGAGAACGATAAACTTTAGCAATTTCTTCTTTTAAAAGTTTGACTTTTGGGTTTTCAGGAATCGCATTATCCCCAAAATAAGTTTGAGGATTTTTCCCCGTTAACGTTCTAACTGCAACGGTCATTCCTCCTTGAAATTGATAATAATCATCTGAATCTAATAAATCATGTTCTCGATTATCTTGATTATGAAGAACAATTTGCATCTTTTCTAGGCGATTTTGAAACGCTTCAGACGCAGAAATTCCCTGTTGATACCCAGAATTTGCACTCGTATAAGCGTAACTACTCCAGTTAATATAAGCCGTCGCTAAATCTTGATCATCTTGCCAATTTTGCGACTCAATTAACCCTTGTAAACCTGCTCCATAAGCACCGGGTTTAGACCCGAAAATTCTCAAGCGCGATCGCAAATTTGCCTGTTCTATTGTTAAACCTTCTTTCATCCAAAATTGCGTTTCCTGTTGAACTTGTGCAGCTAAAGGGTTTTGATCTGCGGTTTCATCTAAATTAGAAATAGCAATTACCGCCTGATCAAATAAATCAATTAAATTAGGAAAAGCATCTCTAAAAAACCCGGAAATTCTCAAAGTAACATCCACACGGGGACGACCTAAAATTGAAATCGGTAATATTTCAAAATCAATTACTCGCCGTGAAGGATAATCCCAGACTGGTTTTACGCCTAATAATGCTAAGGCTTCAGCGATATCATCTCCCCCTGTTCGCATGGTTGAAGTTCCCCAAACCGATAACCCTAATGTTTGAGGATATTCCCCATTTTCTTGAGTATAACGTTCAATTAATGCGGTGGCGGCTAACTCCCCAACTTTCCAAGCGGTTTCTGTTGGAATTGCTCGAATATCAACGGAATAAAAATTGCGTCCTGTGGGTAAAACATCGGGTTTTCCCCTAGTAGGAGCACCGGATGCACCACTGGGGATAAATTGACCATCTAAACCTTTTAATAAATTTGTAATTTCTTCAGAAGTTTTTAATAAATTGGGTAATAATTTGTTGTAAATCCAGTTTAATTCCTGTTGAATTAATTTTCCTTGATTATGAAAATTGGGTAATTTTTCAATTAATTTAATCGCATATTCTTCAATTACAGCCACCCCATCCCCAACAGTTCGACAGAATTGATCATTAATGGTTTGATTAATCATTTCCCCATAATCTGAGGTTAATGGATCAAATTCTAACTGCCAATCTTCGGCGATCGCACGAGTTAATCCTAATCGTTTAGAATCAGGATGACGTGCGATCGCTATGATTAAATCCCTTAATTGTTCACCTTGGGGACATTGCCCAAAAATATGTAATCCATCTCGAATTTGTGCTTCTTTTAATTCACATAAATATCGATCTAATTCACTAAAAATAGTATTTTTATCTTGATTAATCGCTTTTTTATTAAATTTCGGTAAACCCAATTCTTCTTCTAAATTTTCCTGTTGAATTAATTGAATTATTCTTTCTGAAATTAACGATAACCGAGAGGGATCTAAACTTTGCGCTTCATAATATTCATCCATTAACCCTTCTAATTTTTGTAATGACCCATATAATTCAGCACGGGTTAACGGCGGTGTTAAATGGTCTAAAATAACCGCTTGAGAACGACGTTTGGCTTGGGTTCCTTCCCCTGGATCATTAACAATAAAGGGGTAAAAATTCGGTAATGCACCTAACGCAATTTCAGGATAACAGTTTTCTGATAATCCCACACTTTTTCCGGGTAGCCATTCCAAATTTCCATGCTTTCCTAAATGAATAATTGCATCGGCTTGAAATTGATGTCGTAACCAATAATAAAACGCTAAATAATCGGGTGTGGGTTCTAAATCCGGTGCATGATAATTTAAACTCGGATCAAGATCATATCCCCTTGAGGGTTGGATACCAATAAAAATATGACTCAGTTGAATTCCTGAAATTGCAAAACCTTGAGAGGTCTTTTGTTTCTCCTGAAAATGATGATTCCATCGCTTATTAATTGCTGTTTGAACAGATAGCGGTAGCGTTGAAAAATACTGTTGATAGTCTTCAAAGGATAAACGTTGATAAACAGACCGTAATTCCCACCCTTCAGGATCATTCGTCACACCAGAAGTTAATTGATCAATTAATTGTTCTCCGGTTTCAGGATAATTTTCTAAAGAATATCCAGCATCTTTTAACGCTTGTAGAACTTTAATACAACTTGCTGGCGTATCTAAACCCACCCCATTTGCTAACCGTCCATCTCGACAGGGATAATTCGCTAAAATAATCGCAATGCGTCGTTTTACTGGAGGTTTTTGTTGTAAATTAATCCAATTTTTCGCTAACTCTGCGACAAAGTTAATCCGATTTTCTACCGCCACATATCGCACAACATTTGTTTCTAAGATTGAATTCCAATTTTCAACAGCCTTAAAAGAAATAACCCGACTAATAATCCGTCCATCTACTTCCGGTAAAGCTACATTCATAGCAATATCCCTAGGGGAAAGTCCCATAAAATTATTCTCCCACTGTTCTAATGTTCCCCCACTTAAAATGACTTGTAAAACCGGAATATTTAAAGAAAATAATGGCGGTTGGCTGTCATCTTCTGAAATCGAAGAAATTGAAAAACTGGTAGTATTAATTAATAATTGAGGTGTTTTAGGCTTAAAATAGGTTAAAACTTCCGTTTGTAGATCAGGATCTCGTAGAGAAGAAACAAAAATAGGAATAGGTTTTAACTGATATTTAACTAATGCTTGACACAGAGAATCTATCGGATCTAAATTACCAGATAAGTAATGAGCGCGATAAAATAAAATTCCAACAGCAGCAATATAATTATCAGTTTTTATATTATAATTCAATTGATAATAACCCACTTTAGGAATAGTAACGGGAGGAATAACAGAATAATTTTTATTAAAAATATGATTAGCAATTAATAATAATGCTTGAGTAAAATTATCAACACCTCCTTCGGTTAAATATCGCCAAATTTGATTAACAATAGATAACGATACCGTTGAATGACTGATTAAATCCGGGTCAGGACGATCATCACCAGGGAGAATAATTAATTGAGCTTTTGTTTTAGCAAAAATTTCCTGTAATACTTCTAACCCATACGACCAATAGGAACGTCCTCCTAATAATCTTAAAATAATGATTTGTGCTTTTTCTAAAATGGTTTCTGCATAGGTATCAATGGTTAATTGTTGTTGTAATTGTAATAAATTCGTAACTCGAAAAGCCGGAAAATCAGCCGGAAGTTTAGACCCAACTGTTGCTAAAGTTTGAATATCTGTATCCGCCGCCGTTAAAAAAATAATGGGTGCAGGAGTTTGTTCAATAAAAATTACCCCTTCAGTATCGGGGTTCCATCCCCCCGGTGTCGCTGCAATTCTGTGCATTTTAATTCCAAAATAAAGTTAATCCTGATCCTGATCTCGATGCACAATATTCGGAGAAAAAGCCGGAAGACAAACCGCCACATATTCCGCGCCATCTTGCGTTGGTGTACTATAACGTACCCATTCTCCTTTATGCGTAATTACCGCTTGTCCTGCTAAAATATCCCGTTGACCTCCTTCATATTCTACCCGTAATACTCCCTTTAAAACCACTGTAAATTCATCAAATTCGGGTCGCTGTCCCGGTTCAATCCATCCCCCCGGAGAGTTCATATAAGCTATACTAACGGTATCGGTTTGACTGTTAACTCGTCCGATGTATTCATCAATTAATTTGGGTTTATTACCCGCAGATGTAATCCGACTCGGTTGTTCAATAAAATCAGGCATGGTAATTGTATAACGAAAGTTTAAGGTTTCATAATTTATACAAATTTTAACCTATTATATCATAATTTTAGGTGACGGATTAATAAAAATTTGCCACAATCAAGACTAGAAAAACCAGTTCTTAAGTTTTGACAGGGTTTGTATGCTGAATACGATTCTTCGCAACCGTTATAAAATCATCTGTTCCATTGCAAGTGGGGGATTTGGCGAAACCTACCTAGCGAAAGATTTAGATTTACCAGGACATCCCCAATGTGTTGTTAAGCAACTCAAACCTCAGTCTTCCCAACCTGCTATTTTAAATACTGCTCGTCGTTTATTTGAAACAGAAGCTCAAACCCTTTATCAGTTAGGAGAACATCCTCAAATTCCTCGTTTATTAGCCCACTTTGAAGAAAATAATGAGTTTTATTTAGTGCAAGAATTTATTCAGGGTTGGGATTTACGTCAGGAATTGATCTCTGAATCCTATGGGGATGAAATAAAAGTGATTAATCTCCTTCAAGAACTGTTAAAAATTCTCGAATTTGTTCATGATCATAACGTAATTCACCGAGATATTAAACCCTCTAATTTAATGCGTCGCAATCCAGATCGAAAGCTAGTTTTAATTGATTTTGGTGCGGTTAAAAAAATTATGATTGAAACGGCTAATTCTGAAGCAGTAATTACCTCTAGTATTGCTATTGGAACTTCGGGTTATATGCCCCCAGAACAAACCCAGGGTAAACCTCGATTCTGTAGTGATATTTACGCGGTAGGAATGTTAGGAATTCAAGCCTTAACAGGAGTATTACCCCATCAACTTCCTGAAAATCCCCAAACTCATGAAATTCAGTGGAGATCTCTGCTATTAAAAAATAATACTCAAACTCAACTTCCGCTTTTATATGATATTTTAGATAAAATGGTACGTTATGATTTTCGCGATCGCTATCAAACGGTAACAGAAGTTTTACAAGACTTATCTGGATTAATAGATCCCACTCCTGCGGTTAAATCTTCGTTTATACCCAATAAAATCAGAGAAGAATTAGAAGATTTACCCTCTGAGTTAAATAATCGTCAAACTCTAGCAACTATTGTTTTTACAGATGCCGTTGGATTTAGTGCCAGAATGTCTAAAGATGAAGTGGTAACTCTAAATTTAATTCGTCGTGATTTGCACCGAATGAGAACATTATGTCAGGAGTTTAATGGATTTGTAATTAAATCTACAGGGGATGGATTATTAATGTACTTTTCTAGTGCAATTCAAGCAGTTAACTGTGCAATTAAAATTCAAGAAGATTTAGCAAAAACAGCACAAAATTTACCAGAAAATGAAATTTTATTACATCGAATTGGTATTCATTTAGGTGATATTTTTATTCAAGATCAAGATGTCATGGGAAATGGAGTTAATATTGCTGCACGTTTAGAAGGAAAAGCTCAACCCGGGGGAATTTGTATTTCTAAAATCGTTTATGATGTAGTCAAAAATTCTTTGAAAGTTCCTGTTAGTTATTTAGGTGAATTAGACTTAAAAAATATTCCCGAAGCCCTGCCAACTTATTTAATATTACCTGTTTCATCGTCAATTCAAACCTTGGTAAAAACCCCAGTTAAGCCTGTAAATCAATCTTCTCTTAAATCAACATTTCCGAATGATAGAGATCGACATATTTTAATCAATAAAGTTAAAAATTTTTGGGTAAAAGGCGTTTTAGAAACATCCTTATATGGTCGAGCAATGATAGAATTAGGGTTAGAATTTCGTTTAGATTTGGTTGAAAGACCTTGGGATATTTTATGGGGAACTCCTGATGATCATCAAGACCGTTTATTGCAAGGAATAAAAGTGAGTCAAAAGTTTTTAGAATTGGGAGAAGGACGATCACTTTTAATTTTAGGAGAACCCGGATCAGGAAAAACCACAACTTTATTAGAATTGGCGAAAGATTTAATTGAACACGCTGAACAAGATATTAATCAGTTAATTCCTGTGGTGTTTAATTTATCTTCTTGGAAAGGTGGAAAACAAGCGATCGCTGATTGGTTAATTTCCGAATTGAATACTCAATATCAAGTGTCTAAAACCTTGGCAAAACGGCTAGTTGAGTCGAATCAATTATTGTTATTATTAGATGGATTAGATGAAGTGAGTTTAGAAAATCGAGAAAATTGTGCGATCGCATTAAACCAATTTTTGCAAAAAAATGGGGATCATGAAATTGTTGTTTGTAGTCGCATCAGTGATTATCAAGCACTCAAAACTCGCCTCAAATTACAAACTGCTATTTGTTTACAACCCTTAACTGTCGATCAAGTTCAAGACTATTTTAATCGTGCAGGTTCAGAACTTACCACAGTAAAAGAGGCATTAAAAACCGATATGATTTTACAAGAATTAACAAAATCTCCCTTAATGTTGAGTATTATCACCCTCGCTTATTCAGGAATTTTACCTTCAGATTTCTTAGAATTTAGCACCATTGAAGGCAGAAGAACCCATTTATTTGATACTTATATTAAACGGATGTTCTTACGTCGCCGTGTAAACAAACGCTATTCTCAGGAAAAAGTTATTCATTACTTAAGTTGGTTGGCTAAAAATATGGTAAAACACTCCCAAACCGTATTTTCAATCGAATCTTTACAGTTAACTTGGTTAGATAAAAATTGGCAAAAAGATATCTATACTAGCTTAGTGTATTTAATATTTAATCTAATTTTATGTGTTTTATTTCAAGTTATTCTATCCAGTGTTGTAACTTTATTTCGAGACACAATTCAGATTTCTAATGATTCTATTATAATTATTTTTGATGGTTTATTTTTGGGATTATTGAATGGTTATATATTGGGAACAATTTTTATTTTACTGAGGAAAAGATTATCAAATCCAATCGGAGCTATTTTATTAATCTTAATTAATGGATTCACTCAATTTATATTGTGGATGATCATTTCGCAAAATTCTATGGATTTTGGACTGATTGGCGGTTTGTCTGGCGGATTAATTGCACTGATTAATTTACAATTAATTAATGATAAAATTGTTCCTACAGAGACCTTGAAATGGTCATGGAATCAGGCTAAAAAAAGTTTAACCAGAAGTTTGTTTTGGGGATTAGGGATTGGAGCTTTCATTGGCATAACTTATACCTTTATTACGCTTTTAAATTTTGCTTTTACAATGACCTATAATAGTATTGATGAATCAATACCAACTTTTTCTTTTAAACTGGCAGAACAGCCTATTGTTCTTTTTGTTTTTATGTTAATTAACATTATGGTGTTCAGCTTAATTTTTGAAATCATTGGAGGAATCATCGGAGGAATTTTAGGGGGATTAACGGGGACAACTATTGAAAACAGGACTATCCCGAATCAAGGAATTTTTCAATCGCTTAAAAATGCAGTTATTTTAAGCGTTGTTTCTATAATATTTTTAGAAATTTTTTCTAAAATTTTAGGTTTTTACTTACCCATTTCAAACAAAATTACATTAGGAATCTTAGTCGGATTAATAGGAGGAGGTGGCGCAGCTATTAAACATTTTATTCTGCGGTGTATTCTCTGTTTAAATCGATCTATTCCTTGGAATTATGCTAAATTTTTAGATGTCGCTGTTGGCTGGATATTTTTACAAAAAATTGGAGGAAGCTATATCTTTATTCATCGCTTACTCTTAGAACATTTTGCTCAATTAAATCGTTAATTCAACATGAAAAACACAACCCGATTATTAATTATTTTAAATATAACCTTAATCTCGATTGCCTTACTTTGGGTCATTGGGGGAAATATCTATGCTCAACAGCAAAAGCAACCTATCGATCAATATCGGGATAATTTTTTTGAAAAAAAAATCGGAATAGTAAAAACCAATCAATCAGCTTTAAAACTCGAAAAATTAAGATATACTTTTATTTTTTTTGACAATTTAAATAATAGGGAAGCAATAAAGTTATATTTAGAAAATCAACTAGAAAATCAGTTAAAAACTATTGATATTGCCCCTCAAAAAATACATGATATTTTAACTGATTTTGAGCCTAAAGTAACGGCAATTCGCCATCAAATTTTAACGATTGATCCTCCTCAATGGGATACTGAAATCTATTTGAATGCGACTTGGGAAACTCCTTTACCTGGCTTTTTGTCCTTTGCTAATTTACAACAATTTTTAGCTTTAGATAGTTTAGATAAAATCCGTTCAGGTCAAATTCAAGAAGTTTTAGATAATTTAGAACTCAGTTGGAGAATCCGAGAATCTATCAGAAAACAACCCACATTAATTGCTCAACTTGTTTCTCTAATTATAGATTCTTATTTGATTGGTTTATTTCGTAAGCTCGATTATGTACCTCCTGAATGGCAAGGTCGCATTAATCAGTTATTGAATCAGGATTACTATAACTCTTTTTTGATCAGTAATGAGATGGAAATATGGGCTGCATATAATAGTTTATCTAATTTGTCAACTTTTGACTTTAAACTTGTCAATAAAGATGATAACCCATCCCAAAATCTTTTTGCTCAATTTATTTATTTATTTCATAAACCTTACTTAAGGTTTTCAGTAATTGATCTTTTTATAAAAAGACATTTATTTCTTCAATCTATCCCTAATAAAAATTTTTGTGATTTTGATCCTGAGAAATTTCAAAAGTACAAAAATATATATTTACAACCTCTGGCATCATGGAGTTTAGTCAATAGTTTAGATGAGGAATCAATAACATCATTAACAAATCAATGGCCGAAATTATTCCGAAGATTAATTGATTGGGAACTAACACTCAAGATTATACAAGTCAAGGAAATTGCTGCAAAACAAGGCAAATGGCCGGAGAAAGTTCCTGGACTAGAAACCTCAATTTGTGAAGATCGTCAATGGATTTATAAAGTTTCTCCCGATGGTAAAACCATGTCAATTTCTTATAGTAAACTGCCTTCTTGGTGGCAAAAGCCAAAAATAGGAAAAGTTGACTACCCTTTAACTTATAGTAGCCAACAGATTCCTCGACTGAAACCTAAGTCAAAATCTTAATATTTAATGGCTATTCCTGAACCCAAATAGAAACAGAACCCCCCTTACAAGAAAATTCACCCCAACCAGAATCATTCGTTTCAATGGGCTCTTGAATATTCCCTGTTAGGTCATAAAATTTAGTGTTGGCTTTACCCACTTCCATCGGTTTAATTCCTTCTGGGCCATCACTTAAAATCACTGCCATTGCTTTCGGATGTTGTTCATCTCCTAAGCGAGTCCAACCAATAATATCGGGGTGATCAAAATAGTCATATTGAGAGCCGTAGCAGAAATTTTGACGCGCATAAAGACACTGATCAATAAACTCTTTATGGGAGGGTAAAACAATTTTATAAGTATTGCTATCCCGTCCTTTATCTTCATATTCTGCACCGTAATAATCGGCATAAAAAATACAAGGATAACCCTCTTGACGCAATAAAATAATGGCATAAGCTAAGGGTTTAAACCAAGGTTCAACGACTGATTCTAAGGCTTGTAACGGTTGAGAATCATGGTTTTCAACAAAGGTAACGGCATTCATTGCCCGTCCTTTAATTAAACTTCCATCCAAAATGGTTCGCATATCATAATATCCCCCAGCTTTACTCGCATAGTGGAAATTATAATGAAGGGTAACATCAAACACGGACATTCGTTGACCTACGCTGTCTAAATACCAATTCAATATGCCCGTATCCGGTGCCCAATATTCGCCAACGGTAAACAATTTCCGACCGACATATTTTTCCATTTCATCTAACCATTCTGGGAAAAACCAAGTTGAGATGTGTTTAATGGCATCTAAGCGAAATCCATCCACATCCGTTGTATCGAGATACCATTTCCCCCAGTTGATAATTTCAGTTCTGACTTCTTCATATTGGAAATCTAAATCTGCTCCCATTAGATAAGCAAAATTGCCATTTTCCAAGGCAACATAATCATCAAAAATTTTGCCTTCAAATAAATAAACGGTTCCTGATTCTTTGGTAAATTCATCATAATCAACAGCATCAAAATGCCACCAATGCCACTCAAATTTAGAATATTTTCCTTGGCGACCTGGAAAGTTAAAGATAGTATAAGCTTTAATATCTCGTAAATCTCCTTTTGGATTTTTCCGATCATATTGAGGAAAAGGAGTTGCTTTTGCCACTTCTGTTCCATCTGCCCCGATTCTGTGATTTAATACCGTATCAGCATAAACTTCAATTCCTGCTTGATGTAAGCTGTTTATCGCATCTAAATATTCTTGACGAGTGCCATATTTCGTTCTAATTGACCCTTTTTGATCAAATTCTCCCAAATCATAAATATCATAAACGGCATATCCCACATCCATTCCACCACTTGCGCCTTTGTAAGCCGGGGGTAATCATAAAGCCGTAATTCCTGCATCCGCTAACTCTTGGGCGTTAATTTTTGTTTTATCCCACAAGGTTCCATCAGCCGGGAGATACCAATGGAAATATTGCATCATCACACCATTAATTTTTGCCATGTTCCCTCATTGATATAAAATCGTAAGTATGGATTGGGTTTGGGGTTAAGTCTCTTAAATCCTTTGATTTAGATTAAAATAATCGCCTTTCTCTTTCCCTGGGAATATTATACTGAGAGTAATCATCCTAGACACCTTTTATAGAAATTTAGCGAGATTGTTGATATGGTAATGTTTGAACGATATGAAGACCAGGGACATATTATATTTTGATTGGCTCGTAGGGTGAGCAAGGACTCACCCTCTGATGAATTTAACCTCTCATTTTTTCCGACCAAACGCGAGTCGGTAAACCCCAAACATAAATGAAACCTTCGGCTGCTTTGTGATCAAAAACATCCTCAGAACCATAGGTTGCTAAGTCGTGACTATAGAGAGAATTTTCAGATTTGCGACCCACAACAGTTGCATTTCCTTTGAACAATTTCACCCGAACTGTACCAGAAACTCGGGCTTGAGTTTGTTGGATAAAGGCATCTAAAGCTGCTTTTAACGGACTATACCACAGGCCATTATAAACTAACTGACTATAGGTTTCTTCAATGCCCCGTTTATACCGAGTCACATCGGCGGTTAACGTTAAACTTTCTAAATCTCGGTGGGCATTAATTAACACAATCATCGCCGGAGATTCGTAAATTTCTCGTGATTTAATGCCGACTAAACGGTTTTCAATCATGTCAATGCGTCCGATGCCATGATTTCCGGCAATTTCATTTAATTTTCCAATTAACTGAACCCCGTTCATAGTTTCCCCGTTTAAACTGATAGGAACCCCATTCTCAAACCCAATTTCAACATATTCCGGTTCGTTAGGCGTTTCAGCAATGGGTTTTGTCATTGCATAAACTTCTTCTAAAGGTTCCGTCCAAGGATCTTCTAATGGCCCTGCTTCAATGGCAATTCCCAATAAGTTTTTATCTAAACTGTAGGGTGAGGATTTTTTCACCGGGAATGTAATACCGAATTTTTCCCCATAGGCGATGGTTTCTTCCCGACTCATTCCCCATTCCCGCGCGGGGGCTAAAATTTTCAATTTCGGGTTTAATGCACCCACAGACACATCAAACCGCACTTGGTCGTTGCCTTTTCCGGTACAACCATGAGCAATAGCATCCGCACCGTATTTTTCGGCGACTTCCACTAAGGTTTTCGCAATGAGCGGACGAGCTAAGGCTGTAGCGAGAGGATAACGGTTTTCATACAACGCATTGGCTTGAATGGCGGGGAAAGCGTAATCTTTAACGAAACTCTCCTGCACATCAATGACTAACGATTCTACAGCACCAGAGTCTAAAGCTTTTTGTTTGACTGGCCCCAGTTCATCCCCCTGTCCTAAGTCTACGGCGAGGGTAATCACTTCTTTAACGCCAAATTCATTTTTCAAGTAGGGGATACAAACGGAGGTATCCACTCCACCGGAATAAGCAAGCACAACTTTTTCAGCGCGACCCATGATTAATATGTTCTCCTGAAGTAACCAAATGTTACATTATCTCGTCTTTGATGCTCTTTGGATGTCAGGGATTGAGAATATTTAGTTTAGGGTCGCAGAAACACGAGGCGGCTAGATTTTCTGACTGTGAGTAGTTAATAATAAGATTGATTGAGGTTTTAGGTTATAAAAACTGTGTTTTTAAGTGTTGTCATTCCCACCTATAATCGTTTACCGATTTTACAAAAGTGTTTACAAGCCTTAGAACAACAACAATATCATTATCCGATTACCGATTATGAAGTGGTTGTTGTCGATGATGGTTCAACGGATGGCACATTAATCTGGTTAGAGGAAAATCGGTTAAAATTGCCCCATGTCCGGGTATTTTGTCAATCCCATCAAGGGCCAGCGGCTGCCAGAAATTTAGGGGTAGAACAGGCAAAAGGGGAGACTATTATTTTTATTGATAGTGATTTAGTGGTGACAGAAACGTTTTTACAATCCCATGCAGAGACATTAGCAGAAGGATACAAAACTTCAGATAAAATTTTTACCTATGGTCGAGTGATTAATACTTGTAATTTTGAGAATCCCACGTCTGAACCTTATAAAATTACAGATTTTTCTGCGGCTTATTTTGCGACAGGAAATGTTGTGATCGCTCGTCATTGGTTAATTGAAGCGGGATTATTTGATTGTCAATTTAAACAATATGGTTGGGAAGATTTAGAACTAGGGGTTAGGTTAAAAAAATTAGGCTTAAAATTAATAAAATGCCCTGATGCTGTAGGATATCATTGGCATCCAGCTTTTAGTTTAGAGCAATTACCAAAATTAATAGATCGAGAAATTCAACGGGGAAAAATGGGGGTTTTGTTTTATAAAAAACATCCTTCTTTTGAAGTTAAAATGATGATTCAAATGACTCTATTACATCAAATATTATGGGGTTTATTGTCTTTTGGAGGACGTTTAAATGAAAAAACAATGGCAGGATTTTTACAAAATTTAATTAACCAAGGAAAATCACAGTTAGCACTAGAAATAGCCAGGATATTTTTGAATTGGTATAATGTGAAAGCGGTTTTTGCTGCTTATCAGGAGTTGAAATAAAACTCCAGGTTATCCATCACACAGTTTGCTAAACTTGGGGTGTAAATACCAATTTATATAAAATAGTAGTTCTAAAATCAATCAAAGCTTACTATTTAAATGCTGTTGATTGTGCTTTAGAAATGGGTCAATGTTTATCAGAATTAAACCAAAAATGGCAACAACAAAAATTACCTGTGGTGGGAATGCGAATCGGGATTTATACCGGGACTGTCACTGTCGGCAGTTTAGGGGGAAAAAATCGATAAGATATACCTGTTCTAAACACGGATAACGAAAGGTGAAATCACACCCCTAGCCTTTGCAGAGATCCAAATTCCCGTTAAAGCCCTGATTTCAGCAGATTAATAAGTGTTTATACCTGTATTTTCCCCCAGGTTTCTAACCCAAATCTTAAAGATGAGCAAAGATTTATTGATTATTTCCCAATCGGATGTAATCTAAAAATTTGCATCTGTAATCCACAATTCACCAAAATATGGGAGAACAAAAACGCATTGGTATTTTAACCAGTGGGGGAGACTGTGCAGGTTTAAATGCAGCAATTCGGGCTGTGGTATATCGGGCATCTGGAACCTTTGGATGGGAGGTTTTCGGCATTCGAGAAGCCACCCAAGGGTTAATGACTCGTCCCGTGAACAGCGTTCCTCTAACGATTGATAAAATCGATAATATTCTCACCGCCGGGGGGACAATTTTGGGAACTACCAACAAAGGTGATCCCTTTGCCTTTCCCATGGCGGATGGGAGTTTACTGGATCGCTCTGAGGAGATTATTGAAGGGTATCATCTCTTAGGATTAAATGCCTTAATTGGCATTGGAGGAGATGGCAGTTTAGCGATTTTGCGACGCATTGCCCAACAAGGAAATCTTAATTTAATTGGTATTCCTAAAACGATTGATAATGATGTGGGAAGCACGGATTTATCCATTGGTTTTAGTACAGCCGTTGATATTGCCACGGAAGCTTTAGATCGTCTGCATTTTACTGCCGCCAGTCATAGTCGCGTGATGATTTTAGAAGTTATGGGGCGAGATGCAGGACATATTGCCCTTCATGCGGGAATTGCCGGAGGTGCAGATATTATTTTAATTCCTGAAATTCCTTACAGTTTGGATCGAATTTGTCAGCAAATTGCAGAACGACAAAAACAAGGAAAAAACTATTGTTTAGTGGTTGTTGCAGAAGCGGTTAAAACAGAAACGGGAGAACCTGTAACTAATATTAATCGCATGGGACAAGCTCGTTTAGGAGGCATTGGGCAATATTTAGCGGATGAAATTTGCGATCGCAGTGGCGCAGAAACTCGCGTGACAGTTCTGGGTCATATTCAACGAGGGGGAACTCCTTCACCGATTGATCGCATTATTGCTTCTGCTTTTGGGGTCGCAGCCGTTGATTTAATTGCGGAAGACAAATATGATCGAGTGGTGGTTTGGCGAGATCGTCAAGTAGCCAATATTCCAATTTTGGATGCGATCGCTCAATATCGGGCTGTTAATGCTAATGATATCTTAGTCGAAACGGCTCGAAGTATGGGAATTTGTTTAGGAGATTAATTCTGTTTAATTCTCCCTGATTGATTAATCATCTACCTCCCTTTCCCCGCTCCGGGAGGGGGATAGTGATTAATTAAAACCCACATTTCGCAGAGGTAATTCAGAATCAATTTATCAATGCGGATGGCGAGACTCGAACTCGCAAGGGAAGCCCACACGCCCCTCAAACGTGCGCGTATACCAATTCCGCCACATCCGCTTATGAACACTGCCTTGAATTAATTTAGCAGCTAATTTACTAATATAGCACAGCCTCCTAAAAGTGTCACCCTTTTTTCCTACTTTTTTCCCGGATCCCCTCTTCCCGTGATGACCAAAATCCTCTATCCTAACTGAATGGTGAACAGCAACAGCAAGAGCAACAAAAGATGCGATTCTCAAAAATCTTAATTGCCAATCGAGGGGAAATAGCGTTACGGATTCTTCGCACCTGCGAGGAGATGGGTATTGCGACGGTTGCTGTTCATTCAACGGTAGATCGTCACGCCCTTCATGTCCAACTTGCGGATGAAGCGGTTTGTATTGGGGAACCCAGCAGCAGTAAAAGTTATTTGAATATTCCTAATATTATCGCGGCGGCTCTAACTCGCAACGCCACAGCCCTTCATCCCGGCTATGGGTTTTTAGCGGAAAACGCCCGGTTTGCCGAAATTTGTGCCGATCACGAAATTGCTTTTATCGGCCCTACCCCAGATGCGATTCGGTCTATGGGGGACAAATCAACCGCCAAGGAAACGATGCAGCGTGTCGGGGTTCCCACCGTCCCCGGTAGTGACGGACTCCTGAGCGACGAAAAAGAAGCCCTGGTACTAGCCCAAAAAATCGGTTTTCCGGTCATTATTAAAGCTACCGCAGGGGGTGGCGGTCGCGGAATGCGATTAGTCAAGCACGAAGAGGATCTCCCCAAACTCTTCGCGGCTGCCCAAGGGGAAGCAGAAGCCGCCTTTGGAAATCCGGGGGTTTATTTAGAGAAATTTATTGAACGTCCTCGCCATATTGAAATTCAGATTTTGGCTGATAATTATGGCAATGTGATTTATCTGGGAGAACGAGATTGTTCGATTCAACGCCGTCACCAAAAACTATTAGAAGAAGCGCCTAGTCCGGTGATGACTCCAAAACTGCGGCACAAAATGGGAATGGCGGCGGTAAAAGCAGCAAAATCTATTAATTATACCGGGGCGGGAACGGTAGAATTTCTGGTTGATCAATCGGGTAATTTCTATTTTATGGAAATGAATACTCGCATTCAAGTGGAACACCCGGTTACGGAAATGATTACCGGATTAGATTTAATCGCCGAACAAATTCGCATCGCCCAAGGAGAAAAATTATCCTTAACTCAAGATAAAGTTCAACTGCGGGGTCATTCCATTGAATGTCGGATTAATGCAGAAGATCCTGACCATAATTTCCGCCCCCACCCCGGTCGTATTAGTGGCTATTTACCCCCCGGAGGAAATGGGGTCAGAATTGATTCCCATGTCTATACAGACTATGAAATTCCGCCTTATTATGACTCTTTAATTGGGAAATTAATTGTTTGGGGCCCAGACCGTCCGACTGCAATTTTGAGAATGAAACGGGCTTTACGAGAATTTGCCATTACTGGAGTTCCAACAACCATAGGATTTCATCAAAGAATTCTGGAAACTCCTGAATTTTTACGAGGAGAAATTTATACCAATTTTGTTGAACAAATGATGAAACAAGGACAATAAAAATTAGGGTGTATGAGCTTGGCTCACGCACCCCTTTGATAGAGTATTTGTTGCGATAAGGGCGTATCCTTTAAGCGTTAGGTTTCTGAAAAGGATTTCCACAGATCCCGTAAACGTTGTTTAATTTGTTTTTCTTTTTGAGCGATCGCCGTTCCAGCTTCTCCTAATTTCACTTCAAAAGCTTTGCGTTTTTCGTCGAGTTTTCCACTATAGGTTTCGGGTTCATCCTTTGCTTTTTCATACCAAACTTTTGCTTCATCTAAATAATGCTTGATATCCTCATAACGCTGTCCATAGCGTCCGGCTAAGTTAGCATTAATAATGGCTAATTGAGCTTTGAGTTGAGCATAGCGTTTTTGCATTAATGCCACTTCCTCACTATCTTTAATATTGTGAACGGCGGACTCAATGGCTGATTTAATTTGCTCAGACTTACCAGTTCCCACTTCTTGAATATCATCCAAGGCTAAATCAATACTATTTTGTAACTCTTGTTCCTCTTGATCAAGTTGTGTTTCTAATTGTTTCACTTCCGCTTTTGTTTTATTGATGGACTGGCGTTTTTTGCTGCTGATTCCGTCAATTACTCCTTCAATAGAAGCTGTAACATTTTCTTGAATTTCCTCACCTTTTCCTTTGACAGTTTCTAAAACTGTTCCGACTACCTCTTTCACTAAACCTCGAATCTCTTGAGAACCCCCTTTAAATTCTGAACCCATTTCTGAAATTGCAGACTTGACAATTTCACGAATTCGTTCAGCCCGTAATTTGTTCTCAGATTGTGCTTTTTTTAAATCCGATGATAATTTATCTTGAATAGAATCTGACATAGGAATATCCTCAATAATCATTAAATTGCTTCAACAGCTTTTTATCAGCTTGTCTATCACTACTCCTATTCCCTATCATAAAGAAATGCTCAAGGTTCTGCGAGTAAAGTTCTCTACACTCTCGATATCGCAATAGCCGTATTTTTGAGGCTGTATTAATCAATCTCTATAGTAGAGTCAGCGCAAACGTGCTCATTGTCTACAGAATGAACTCGCCCCGGTGTGTCTCTACAGGAGTCATAAGTAGGTCGCTTAACGATGAATAATTTTAGCAATCATTAATTTGTATCTTAAGATAGATGTTTTCTTGATTTTATTTTAATAAAAAATCAGATTAACTGATTGACGCTACAGTTGTAAATCCCCTAACAATGATCTTGATTTGAAATGAATAAATGACCGATCCTCGGTTTCAGATAATATTTCCTCAAATTCTATTTATTTTTCTCTATCTTGGGTAATACATGGCTTTATTTAAAATCAATATAAAGGGAGATGTGTTTAACCTCAGAAAAACAGATACTGGGTTCATTACATTCTGAATCAAGGAGGTTCAAATGGATCTATTCATCTTGGAAATGGGAACAAATACCCCTCATTTCCCGATGTCTGCAACCTTAGTTTTAATTCTGGGGTTTTTAGCAGCCACAACCATTGGTTCTGTAGCTTGGTACAACTCTAAACGTCCTGTTGGTTGGAAGGATAAAGAACGTCCTGACTTTGTTCCTGAAGTGGATACTGACCAATAAAAAAAATGGAATTTCTGGGGGGTTTCAGAATTCATCTGATTGTTAATTTTAAACCCATTCTAAAATCCTGAGTTGTTTTTTAAATCAGTTCAATAAAACTTTTGAGGTCAATAATTATGTCTAAAGAAGAAAAGAAAACTCCTCATATTCTCCACGAAGAAGCAGAACCTAATCCTACTTATGATCGGGGAATTATGCCCGCAGAAGTCGGTGCTAGAATAGACCGAGAACAGGAAAATTTCAAAAAAATTCCTGAACATGAAGAAGGCACTTTAGACACAACTGCTGGTTATACAATGGATCGAGAAGGGTTATTAAATAACTACGCCATTGAACCTGAAATGTATGTCAATGTTCCCGGAGATTTGAAAGAAGAAGAAGAAGCCGATAAAGCTCGTCGGGTTCAAACTTTACATGAAGTGAAAGAAGTGGAAGGGGGCGTTGGGAAAGGTCAGGGTATTATTTAGAGAAATTGGATTAATCCGACTTGAATGCTAACAATATAAACAAAGCCTAGCTCAAAAGCTAGGTTTTTTTATCTATTATATAAATAGAGTATAATTGTTTATTTTTGAGTTTTATAATTCATCTATATATTGATACTTAAAATAGCTTTATAGAAATATCGATTTAGAGTTATATGGAATAATTTAAAAGAATATTTATTCTATAAAAGGATTGATGAATTAGCGAATAGAGCCGAATATATTAGAAGAGTAAAACCGGGTTTAGTCATTAGTCTAAAACCCAAAAAAAGGAAAGGAGGCGACTGATGAAACTCAAAAATAATAGATTTTTGAAGTTAATCGTTTGGATTTTTACAGAAATTCTATTAATTTTTTTAGGACTGGATGATTTAGCAGATTATAGCGAGTTTTTATTTGAAAAGACAGTTTATAAACCCAGAGTTGTCATAGCAGAATTTGGGTTTAATCTAGGATTAAATGAAGTTCAGAATGGAGATGAACACTTCACCTTTTAAAATCTATTTCTTAAGATTTACGCGAATTTATTCCCTAGGATAGAGCTAAAATTCTCTTACTCCTAGAATAATAGGATTAGTAATACATATAAGGAGAATTTCAATGAAATTTCCCTCAATAAACTTTTCTAATTTACGTCCTTTACGCTTTTTAATGGCAGCTTTATTGTTGGCTTTTCTATGGATTGGATCTGCTGTTCCCAGTTGGGCTGGCGTGAGTAGTCCTTCTCAAGGGGAAGATGCTCTTAAGCAAATTCAAAAAGATTCTGAGCAAGTGCTCAGAGGTGGCCCACCTTCCTTAGAAGATGTACAAGCTAAAGCTCAAGAAGGGATTAATGAAGTTCAAGGCGGTGCTGATAAAGAAAAAATGAAAAATCCTGCTAATAGCCAAAGTTCTACTTCTGTAGAAGAGAAAATTAAAGAAGGTATGGATAATATCCGCGATATTTTTAACCCCTAATTTTCTTTAATTACTCACGACGGTATTACTTTCTTCTGGGTTTATTAAGTTCGATTGCTATAGTTATAAAAGTGTTGTTGGGTCTAACAGCACTTTTTTATTATCCTATGGAGGCTATAGATTATTTTCCAATACAAAAACGACTAAAAATTCGATCTAAAACGGATTCTGTTACTTCTTCTCCGGTGACTTCCCCTAAGGCATGAATGGCACCCCGGAGATCAATTGTCCAAAAATCAAAGGGAAGTTGTTGCTGAATCGTTGTTTCCACTTGTTCTAAACATACTTTTGCACGGGTTAACGCAGTGGCTTGACGTTGGTTAATGGCAAACTCTAAATTTGCGGCGTGAATATTTCCACCCTGAACTAAATTTAATATCGCTGTTTCTAAGTCTGGAATTCCTTGATTTAAAGCAGCAGACATAGGAACAATTGCCCGATTCTCTAAATTAAAATATTGAATAGCTTTTGCTTTTAATTCCTCTAGTTTTTGGATGTTAACTTGATCAATTTTATTAATAATTACGATTAAACCTGCTTTTTTAACTTGTTGATAAATTTCTAAATCTGCTTCAGTTAAACCCATTGCAGCATCAAATGTTAATAATACTAAATCGGCTGATCGTGCAGTTTGTCGCGATCGCTCTATGCCAATTTTTTCGACTTGATCTTCTGAGTGGCGAATTCCAGCCGTATCTAACACTTGAATCGGGATTCCTCCCACCACTAATTGAGATTCTACCACATCACGAGTTGTTCCGGGTAAATCCGTAACAATGGCGCGATCGCTTCGACTCCAAGCATTTAATAAACTCGATTTTCCCACATTGGGACGACCGACAATGGCAACTTTTAACCCCGTTCTTAAAAGTTCTCCCGTATCAGCCGTCGCTAAAAATTGAGATAATTCTTCTAAAACGTTATGAATTTGGGCGATAATTTCCGATTCATTTAAGGGCGGTAAATCCTCCTCAAAATCCACCCTAGCTTCAATTTCTGCTAAAATATCTAAACAAGTTGCTCGTAATTCTCGAATAGGATTTGCTAATTTTCCTTGTAATCCGGCTAAAGCCATTTGGGCGGCTGCAATCGATTGAGAACCAACCAATTCCGCCACACTTTCCGCTTGAGTTAAATCTAACCGTCCATTTAAAAAAGCCCGCAGGGTAAATTCCCCTGGTTGGGCTAATCTAGCTCCTAATTCTATACACAATTGCAACACTTGTTGAACCGCAATAATCCCTCCATGACAGTGAAATTCAACCACATCCTCACGGGTATAAGAACGGGGAGATAACATTAATAATAACAACGCTTCATCAATGGTCTTTTGAGTTTGGGGATGGCGAATATAGCCATATAAAATCCGGTGACTTTCCCAAGTTTGTCGTCCTGGGGTATAAAATAACTGTTTAGCAATGGATTGAGATTCTGTTCCCGACATCCGCACAATTCCCACGCTTCCTTGTTGCGGGACAATAGCCGTGGCGATCGCTACAATTGTTCCCCCAGTTGCCAAAAATTCAGCCATTTTTTAATTAATAAAATCCTATAGATCTTTAGATTTTAACGTAAAAGATATTGGGCAATAGGCAATAGGCAATAGATAATTTGACACTCCCCTGCTCCCCTGCTCCCCTGCTCCCCTTCCCCTTGTCCCCTTGTCCCCTTGTCCCCTTGTCCCCTTGTCCCCTTGTCCCCCTCTCCCCCTGTCCCCCTCTCCCCCTCTCCCCCTCTCCCCTTCCCCCCTATCTCCTACTTCCCTCCACAAACCTGTTCAATTAACTGCACAACAGCACTGCGAGTCAGTTTGTCTTGACCATCAGCTAAGACATCTAACGTCGCATGAGCTAAGGCTAAAGGAATGCGACAAAAATCCAACGCTGGGCCAGAGGGTAAAGCTTCGGTATAGGCATCCGCTAAGGCTAAATTCCGTTTAGCGTAGTTGTGCATTTGTTCCGGTGTCCAACCATCAGGGAAGAAATCCACCCCTCGGTGGTTATCGTCTTTGTAATTGCGGAGAATATTCACCGCCTGTAACCCTCGACCAAAGCCAATGGCGTGAACCCGGTTGGTCTGTGTACCATCGTACCAAGCCCATAAATCCGACAACAATAGCCCCACAGAACCCGCCACACTAAAGGTATATTGATCTAACTCCGCTTCGGTTTCAATCCGCCAATTACGTTCAGCCCAAAATGCCATACGGTCAGCCATCGCCGCCGTTGCATCCCAAATCCGAGGGGCAATTCGTTCTGGGGCTAACTTCGCCCATTCTCCCACCCGGAGGGTGACTTCTTCTAACATTCCCGTGTGGGAAAATTCTGCAAACCAATCATCAGCAATGGTTTCTCGACAGACCGATGCTTGAAAATTTTGGCTCATTCTATGCAGCAATCGGGCTTTTGTCGCATTATCTAAATCAGGGTGATCTTCAACTTCATCAATCGCCCGCATACACAAATACGCAGAAGCAACCGCTTCTTGGAGTAGGGGAGGTAAACGACTAATGGGGATATAAAATGTTCGACTTGTATCTTGTAAAACGGACAAGGGATCTTTTTGCCAATTCATTCCTTTTACTCCTCACACCAAGAAGCGATTTAATCGCTGTACTTTCGCGCTCGATATTGTACACTGGATTCCAGTAACACTCCAGGCTTGAATCTGCAATTCTCTGGATCATCATCTTGCCAGTCCAGTTTTCATCGAAAATTTTGGGTAGAAACCCCTAACTTCTAGTTAGGCTTTACATTAATTTGAACTGGGACTTTACATTAATTTGAACTGGGATTAGAATAATTAAAACCACGATGACCTTAATTGACGGGTGAGATTCCCAGTGGTGGGACGCTCTAATTAAAGGGCGTTTAACCGAAATGGTTGAACCGGTGTTGACACTCTAGTTCTAGCCCCCACAAGCAGAAACGATTAAGCGAGTGAGTGAAAAACGACTTAAAAGTAGGCTCAGACCCTTCGGGGCGAGAGAGTAGAGGCAATTGGCATCGCCTGTCGCACGACACTAGAACACGCCTAAGAAGGGTTTTGGGAGTTGTGGTTCGAGCAATGACCATCGGGTTATCTCCTTCTAAAGAATCCTCGCACTTATAGGGCGAGGTGTGTCAACAGATAAGCTGTAGGGAGGGTAAATCTCCGCCATAACGTGACACTATGCTGCAAGCGGCTACGCAGAATCAAGGTGCTATTGGGGCTGAAACCAAGCTCGATGTTGAACTTCGGAAAGTCTTCAAGGTCTTTAATGGGGAAACGGCTGTTCGTGGCGTAGATCTCGATATTCGCCGAGGAGAATTTTTTAGTATTTTAGGGCCATCGGGTTGTGGCAAAACTACAACGCTGCGATTGATTGCCGGGTTTGAAATGCCCTCTGCTGGAGAAGTCTTGATTCGGGGTCAGTCCGTGACCCAAACTCCCCCCTATCTGCGTCCAGTGAATACCGTTTTTCAAAGTTATGCTTTGTTTAACCATTTGACAGTCTGGGAAAATATTGCCTTTGGACTCCGACTCAAACGCAAAAGCAAGTCGGAAATTGAAGAGAAAGTGCGCGAAGCCTTAAGTTTAGTCAAAATGGAATCCTTTGCCAATCGTTACCCCTCTCAACTGTCTGGGGGTCAACAACAACGGGTTGCTTTAGCCAGGGCATTAGTCAATCGTCCGGCGGTGTTATTGTTAGATGAACCGTTAGGGGCTTTGGATTTAAAACTCCGCAAACAAATGCAGATGGAACTCACCAACCTCCATCGCAATTTGGGGTTAACCTTTATCATGGTGACTCACGACCAAGAAGAAGCCATGAGTTTGTCTGACCGCATTGCTGTCATGCACGATGGCCGAATTGAACAAATTGGCAGTCCGAACGAGATTTATGAATATCCTCAAACGCCATTTGTGGCTGATTTTATTGGCGATACAAATCTATTTCGAGGAACGGTTGAAAGTGCTGATGTCTCCCGTTTATATATTGTCACCGACACCGGATTAAGTATTGAAATTCAACAGATTGAAATTCCCGGTATTCAACTCCCGCAACAGGATTTAAGAACAGGTGCATCGGCGGTTGTCAGTGTGCGTCCTGAGAAAGTTACATTAAGTTTTTATCCCGTTAGCGGTGCTGTGAATTGTTTTGAAGGTCGTTTACTCAATGCAATGTATTTGGGAACCCATATTCAATATGTGGTGAAATTACTATCGGGGGAAAATGTTATGGTTCGTCAACCCAAAACAGGGGATAGTTTACCTGATAGTAATACTCCCGTTTATGTGTGTTGGGGTACAACAGATTGTTTAGCTTTACCCGAACAAAAATAAAACGGTAGTTAAGGGTTTACACGTCCTAAGTTTAAACCCAAAATTCTTCTAAGTCTAATACAGCCAGAAGTATTATCCCTGTTCCCTGTTCCCTGTTCCCTGTTCCCTTTTTCTAGCGATCGCTTCAATTCAAAAACTAAAATTGAGGAAAGTTCGGGATGGGATTAAATCCAGGTCGCAGAACTGATAAATCCGATGCAGTTACAGTTACATTCTTAACATCAGCAATTAAATCACTTTGTTGACGAATATAGGTTCCACCTGCATAGGGGATAAGACTGTATTGAAGTAGTCCAAAATCATTAGCAACTTGAATTTTATCCCCTTCAGTACGGTTAAAATCTGTAATAGTGGCGTAACCGTCCCCAACATAATAAACAATGGGCTGATCAGTGGGGCCATAGTAACTAGAAATCGGGCGAAGTCTTCCCAATATAAAAAGATCCGCCTCCGTTCCCCCTGTCAAATTATCATACTGAACTCTCGATGCTAACGGTAATGATTCGGAACCTTTATAACCATCTAAACTATCGTTTCCAGTATTTCCAGTCAGAGAATCATTTCCCGGCCCCCCCTGCAACAAATCATTCCCCGAACCTCCATCTAAAGCATCATTTCCAAACTCACCATAAAGGGAATCATTACCTTCATTTCCTTCTAATAAATCCTGACCGTCACCCCCGAATAAAGCATCACTTCCCCAATTCCCAATCAGACTATCATCACCTCCTCCGCCATACAAACTATCGTGACCAAGCCCACCTGTGAGTAGATTATTTCCCTCATCTCCATACAACACAACAGGATCAAATAATGAGGGAAAAGGAAAAGGAAAAGGATTAAGCAAATCAGGATTAATCGGAATCGAGTTAGGCATTATTGGATACTCCGTTCGTTAAAGATTAAATTTGTTACTCTAAATCAACCTATATCCCTGTCAATCTGACCTATGCACTTAGCATTACCCTTAAAAATATCTAACGGGTGAATATTCAATATTTCCTCTTCTCTGCTGTAAAATAAAAAGTTGTACTCTTAAAATATCCCTGTGTTATTTCTGAAATGGCAGGGAATATAACTATGGTTGTTTGTCCCCAGTGTCAATTTGAAAACCCCAATCTCAACAAGTTTTGTCAACGCTGTGGTACTTCTCTGACCCAGAAACATTGTCCTGAATGTGGAACAACCGTTCCCCTGAATACGCTGCAATGTCATAATTGCGGGACAGTTACCGGAACCGTTTATCTGGCTGTAGTTATCCCTTCATCCTCAGCTATTGCTCCGGCTGAAAACTCCCCAGAATCCTTAAATAATGACCATTTGCAGGGAGCTAACACATCTTCGGAGAGTCCCTCCGAATCAAGTTTAGACCGAATTGATACCGAACCCCCCACCCCGGAAGAGCTTCAGACCCCAGAGCTAACGGAGTCTCAAGCACAACCTTTAGAAGACATTTTTTCCCAAACTGACCTGGAAGCCATTACCATTCCGCCTGAAGATGCTTTGTGTACCCTCCAGGAACCGCCACCACAATCCCTAGAGCGACCCGTTGGAGCTTATTTAGACCGCCAAGAACGTTATCAACTCCTAGACGCCCTACCAGCCCTAAAAATCGGTGAAACCGTCACCGTCAGGGTTTTAGATACTCAACCGTTGCAGGTTTCTCCGTTAAAAGTGCTACAAGACCCCGCCGCCACCCCATCTCATCCAGACGTAGAGACCTTTATTATTCCGGCGGCTCAACCCTATTTTTCCTTAGCGTCCCAAACTCCTAACTATTTTCCTCACTTACAAGATGCTTGGGAATCGGATTCCTATCAGGTTATCCTATTAGAAAATTTTGCGGATTTTCCCCTATTATCAGAACTGTGGAGTAACCGAAAAACAACACCTCAACAAATTGTTTATTGGTTGGGAGATTTAGTAGAACTGTGGGTACTCTTAGAACCTTGGGGATGTCGCCAAAGTTTATTAGATCTCCACAATTTACGAGTATTTTCTCAAAAGTCTCAACAGTTGTGTTTACAGCAATTGTATTTTGATCAGCCGGATTCTGCGTTAAGTTTATCGAATTTAGGACAATTGTGGCAGGAGTTATTTCAACAATCCCAACGGACGTTAGTGGGTTCCTTAACAGAAGTATTGCGAGATTTAATGGAGGTAAAAATTCAAACCGTTGAACAATTGCGAACGGCTTTAATGGTGATTTTGGATGAAATTAATTTTCCCTCTAACTTACCCCAACAACAAACCAGTCAAAATGAACTATCTCCCTCGACTTTAAATCAGTCTCCTACCTTAATTCTAGGTGAAAAGTTGATTCATTTAGAAGCAGTAGGACGCACAGATGTCGGACGTCAACGGGATCATAATGAAGACTGTTTTGGTCTGGAAACCCAGATTAAGATTCAAGAAACACCCCAAGGACAAATTCGCTCAGTGAGGGGTTTATATATTCTCTGTGATGGTATGGGAGGTCACGCTGGAGGAGAAGTGGCGAGTCAAATCGCTGTTGATACTTTAAAACACTATTTCCAAGATCAATATCCAGAGGAATTCCCAACGGAAGAAATCTTACAAGATGCAATTTTCAAAGCGAATGAAGCAATTTATAACGAAAATCAACAAGGGGTGCGTTCCGGTAGTGGTCGCATGGGAACAACATTAGTGATGGCTGTTGTGGTGAATCATCAAGTTGTCCTGGCTCATGTGGGAGATAGTCGATTATATCGTTTGACTCGTCAACAAGGGTTACAACAAATAACCGTAGATCATGAAGTGGGACAACGAGAAATTCAACGGGGAATTGACCCGGATATTGCCTATTCTCGCCCCGATGCTTATCAATTAACTCAAGCTTTAGGCCCTAGAGAGGAACAGTTTGTTCACCCAGATATTCAATTTTTAGAGATTGAGGAAGATACGGTTTTCATTCTGGCATCCGATGGCTTAACCGATCATAATTTGTTAGAAACCTTCTGCGAAACTCAACTTGATCCCTTACTCAACCCTCAAACAGATTTAGCCACCGCAGTAGACGGTTTAATCACTCTAGCAAATCAATATAATGGTCACGATAATATTACCGCCATTGTAGTTCGAGCTTGGGTGTCCAACCCTTAACCGTAAAGATTTTTATCAACTTTATCAGTTCACAACTACCCCATGATTATTAAGTATTGAAATCAAGTTTACCAAGTTTCTAACAACTAACAACTGATAACTGATAACTGATAACTGATAACTGATAACTGATAACTGATAACTGATAACTGATAACTGATAACTGATTTATGTTAATTCTCACCTGGTTAGATCCGCACCAAAAAACACCCCTGAAACAATGGACATTTGTACAACAAAGTATTATCCGCATTGGACGGGCGGCGGATAATCAGGTTGTCATTGTTGATCCTTTAGTGTCCCGTTATCATTTGGAATTACACCCTCCCCAAGATGAAAGCCAGAGTTCTCCTTGGGTGCTGGTGAGTAAAGGAACCAATGGAACTTTTGTTAATGGAGTTCTGACCACTCAAGGGTTAGTGGGAGATGGAGCTTTAATTGAATTAGCCAAAGATGGGCCTTTATTACAAGTTAAACTCCAAGGGAGTGTGATTGCAATTCCCGTCAATGCACCCCCCTGTAACCACGAGGGAAATGCTAAGGGGAATTTATTTTGTATTCATTGCGGATTTCCCATTCAGGTAGAACGGACTGTCCGACAGTATCAAGTGTTGAGAACCATCGGACGAGGGGGAATGGGAACAACAACATTGGCGTGGGACTCCACTACAGCCAAATCTGCTGTACCTGTTGTCGTTGTTCTGAAAGAAATGAATACGGATATGGCACAAATTGCTAAAGCACAAGAATTATTTGAACGGGAAGCCCGTACCTTAAAGAGTTTAAAGCATCCAGGTATTCCCCAGTTTTATGACTTTTTTGTGGATGAGGGTAAAAAATATTTAGTGATGGAAATGATCCATGGAACGGATCTCGAACAGTATATCCATCAACGGGGGCCAGTGATTCCCCAACAAGCCATACAGTGGATGATGCAGACCTGTGAGATCTTGAACTATATTCACTCACTCGATCCGCCTCTGATCCATCGAGATATCAAACCTGCCAATTTACTGTTGCGGCGACGAGATCACCACATTGTTGTTTTGGACTTTGGAGCCGTGAAGGAAATTGGAACCCCTCCAGGAACCCGCATTGGTGCTGAAGGATACAGTGCTCCCGAACAAGATCGAGGACAGCCTCTTACTCAGTCGGATTTGTATGCGATCGGTACAACGTTAATTTTTTTACTGACCGCCGAAACACCCTTAAAATTTTATGGCAAACGGGGGAATAGTTATGGTTTTGACCTCGATAACGTTCCCACCATTACACCTCAACTGCGAAAAGTTATTGAACAAGCCACCGAATACCGACCTAAAGATCGTTATCCAACGGCTCAAGATCTATCTCAAGCTTTAGCCCATTGCCTAAATTGATCAAATTTCAAATTGTGAGGAAGAAAAACGCAAAGGAAGGGGAAAGGGCAATGGACTCAAAGCTGATGGAGAGAAATACAAAACTTGAAACAGCAGCTTTAATAAAGGGTGAATTCAAGATTTAGGGCAAACCGACTGAAATCTAAAATCCGGGAAAGGGAGAGAAATCGGTTTCTACTCTTCGTCTTCATCCCAAGCTTCAACGGCTAATAACTCGCTGATGGGATCTTGCATGGAGAAACCAAACTCTAACAATTCCTGCTTCCAAAATTTCCATTCATCACCATAGAGAAGGGCAATTTTCCACAGACTCTCGGAAGGTTTGATAATGTCAGACTTGACCAGGGAATGCACCTGACGTTGAAACTTATCCATCGGGTGTATAACCTTTTGGCTCATAATACCTCTTAAGTTGTTCTAATTCTAAAGTTGTTAACGCTTTTCAACCTGAACGTTTTCCTTTGCGTAGATGGTCGATGCTGGTGAAAGCAACTTCCTCAATCCTAAATATAGCATAAGCTTTGAAAAAAAGTAATCTTTTTTTAGCGAATCTAGGGGTTGATTTCACGAATTCAAGAGTTAGAGGAGGTTCGGGTTTCACCCCAATATCCACCAATCGCTCTCTTTCCAGCAAAACCCAATCCTCAGAACTTCCTTACACCCTGAATTTGGGAAATAGGGGGAATGGATGGGAAGTTCCCTTGACCCAGAAATATTGACAGTTGGGTTCTCATAGCCAATCGCAAAATGGTTTGAATCTGACTCTGAAGCCTATCATATTAGGGAAAAGGATCGACTGTAATCTCTATATAGATAGATTAAATCTACGCGGATTTTAGCGAGATCTACCATGACCACTCAAACTTGAAGGACAAGGGGGAAACAGTGAGATCTTCAGGTATAGCTCAACAATTATACTGCTAATGGTATGCAGAGGATTGTTCAGCTAATGATGTTATCGCGTCAAGTGATAAATCTATCTTGGGATAGTAGCGTAAATTCGGATTGTTTGGTGTTGCTTGTATTGTAGCGTGTTTTTTGAGCGTTGTAACCAGTTTTTTTAGGGGAATAGGTTAAAGGGGAATTTTTCCTGAACCGAGGATTAGAATGGCTCATTCATCAGATCTGACTAATCCGTATCTGTAATACATAATAGCCAAATTTGATAGTTTCGCTTATCTAGTCCGAACCAAGTTACATCCCAAGCGACATCAGCAAACCACTCTGTCCAAGGTTCTTGAGAAATATACATCTGAACTTCGTCATACCGACTTTGAAATAGTGCCTCGCAAAATTTCATCCCTAAATCTTTGGCTTGTTTCGCAGTTCCTTCAAATTCTTCATAAGCACCTCCAAACACTAAAATCTCTGCTAATTCTCCATCCAAGGTAAAGGAACTCGTATCGTCTGTTAAATCTAAGGAGGTTGCTAAGGGGATTTCAATTTCTAAAGCCGATAAACCATCCATCACCGGAGGTAAGGTAACAAATTGTTCAAAAAAATTGATTTCATTGAGTAAATCCCGTGAACCAAACCACTCTAAGACGGGGTGAGGAGAAAGTTGAAACCGAGCAAATTCTGCACCCCCATTCAGATGAGTTTTTCGTAACTGCTTTAAGAGTTCGTCAATAGCCGGATCTTTTAACGGCACAGATACAACTTCTAATTCCTGCCACATTTCGTCAATTTCTTCTTCCGAAGGACGGTATTGCTCTCGATTGGGAACTAACATTAACCCTGATCTCCAGTTAACAACATTTCTTCTACACTTTACTGGAATCTTTAAAAACCGACAAGATTACCTCCAAAAATATTATAAAAATTAACACAAAAAATAGATTTTTAATGATATTGATATTGATCATATTATCCTCAAACTAAATCAAGAGAAATGGAAAATTTTTACTAACATTTTTGTTCTTAAAAATGGAGGAATTTGCAGGTTTTACAGTGATGCTAATTCTGATTATAAAAAAGAGCCTGCTTGTAAGGTGTAGTTAACCTCAAAAAACGGTTTTTAAGGGTTTCCTAAAATATCCCTAAACTCTATTATTGATAAAGTTTTAGTTTTTCTCTCAATTCATCTAAGGAAGAATCAGGGGTTTCTATTTGTTCGAGTGACGTTTCTAATGATTCGGATTCATCGGGACAGAATTGTAATTCTATCTCAATTTCAGATTTTGGATAAGGTGAAGAATCTGAATCATAAGTAAAATTTTTATAGTCTTCAGGAAAAAGATTAACTGTGCTTTTTATTATTAATTTCCCACTAATCCAACTTTTACCAGAGCTTAAACTTAATAATTTACATTCAACAGACGCACTAACATTACTCCAAGAGCTTTGCGTTAAGGGTAGTTTGACTTTATTATCAATTATATAATTATAATTATTAAGAGTATTAAATAAAATTTCTAACCTTTTATCTGATGGGAAATTTCGGTCATGATAAATTTTATCATTCAAAGAATCCATCACAAATTCTTTAAACCGAGCAACGGTAAAAGTATCTTTATCAATTAATAAAAGATCGTCATCACAAGTTAAAGGATAAAAATTATCAGTCATTGCGCTTAACCTCAAAAGCAAATGTGTTTTAAAATTATACTAAATTATACATAGCAAATTTCAATCTATTGTAGAAATGGCTTGAAATTCAATTCATCGTAGGGGCGAGGCGCGCCTCGCCCTTACACAGTTATATAGATATTTTTCCAGGTTATTTTTTTGAGTTAAAATATAGCAATCCTCAACCGGATGTAAAAACAACCGCCACAATTGTACAATCAAAAACTGCTAATCAATTCGAGAACAAAAAACCGTGAAAATTCTAGTCGTTGGAAATGGGGGACGGGAACACGCCATTGCTTGGACATTACTCCAGTCACCCAACGTTGAACAAGTGTTTTGTACCCCTGGAAATGGGGGAACTGCCACCCTCAAAGGCTGCCAAAATTATCCGATATCCGTAGAAGACTTTGAAGGTATCAAAACCTTAGTGGAAACTCAGGGAATATCCTTGGTTGTCGTCGGGCCAGAATTACCCCTCGCCCTAGGAATTACGGACTATTTACAACAACACAATATTAAAGTATTCGGCCCTAACCAAGCCGGAGCGCAACTCGAAGCCAGTAAAGCTTGGTCAAAAGCCTTTATGGAAGAAGCGGGAATTCCCACTGCGAAGGCGGCTGTCTTTACCGATGCAGCCAGTGCTAAAGCTTATGTGCAAACTGCCCCTATTGTCGTTAAAGCGGATGGGTTAGCTGCGGGAAAAGGGGTCACGGTTACCACAACCGTTGAAATAGCCCATGAAGCTATTGATAGTATTTTTGCTGGGGAATTTGGCCAGGATAACCTGCGAGTTGTCGTGGAAGACTTTTTAACCGGACAGGAAGCCTCCGTACTTGCCCTCACCGACGGCCTAACCATTCGCCCCTTGGTTCCCGCCCAAGACCATAAACAAGCCGGAGAAGGAGATACTGGCCCCAATACGGGGGGAATGGGTGCTTACGCCCCAACTCCCATTGTTCCGGCTGAACTGATGCCCCGTGTCCAACAAGAGGTTTTAGAACCTACTTTAGCCACCCTACGTCAACGGGGAATAGATTATCGAGGGGTGGTGTATGCGGGGTTAATGATTTCCCCAGAAGGCGAAATTCAGGTTTTAGAATTTAACTGTCGGTTTGGCGACCCGGAAACCCAAGCGGTTCTCGCTTTATTAGACACCCCCTTAGATGAAGTGTTACTCGCCTGTTGTGAACAACGCCTAGAACAAGTTCCTCTCACCTGGAAACCTGGGGTTTCTGTTTGTGTGGTGTTAGCCTCCGGGGGTTATCCAGGTTCCTATCAAAAAGGCCAGGTTATTACTGGAATAGAAGAAGCAGAAGCATCGGGGGCCATCGTCTTCCATGCCGGAACCAAACTACAAGACGGCCAAATTCTCACCGATGGTGGACGAGTTTTAGGGGTTACAGCCATTGGGTCTACCTTCAAAGAAGCCATCACCCAAACCTACAAAGCCGTTGACTATATTAACTTTGAAGGATTCTACTGTCGTCGGGATATTGGGTTTAGGGTTGACCGTTAACAGTTATCAGTTATCAGTTATCAGTTATCAGTTAAGAAGTAGATAGTTGATTCACTCATAAAGCTAGAGTTTGTAGTGACTGGATTAAGCTGGCTTTCAGGAGATAGCCAGACATTAGGGGGATTTATCAAGATTTTAGCTAATCATCCACATCTGACAGCAAGCCGCCCTGACACACTGATAACTGATCACTGATGACTGATAACTGATTACTGCTGTTAGGATGTATAGTGTTGTTAACAAAACTTAATGCTGACTGGGGATAAAACTCTGCATCTCCACAGATGAATATGGTATATCGACAAATCAGGAACCCTAACTGTATTGCCGATGAACCCAGAGTTACCCCCGAACCCTCAATCCCCAAATCGTCCTAAAATGCTGAGAGTCCTCAAACAAATAGGTGACATTATTGGCAAATGGTGGTCAGAGTTTACCCTGCAAACTCGGTTAATGGCGGGGGCAACCCTGGTGGTTTCTTTGTTGATGAGTAGTTTAACGTTTTGGGCAGTTAATACCATTCAGGAAGATGCTCGTCTGAATGATACCCGTTACGGTCGAGATTTAGGGTTACTTTTAGCCGCCAATGTTGCCCCTCTAATTGCTGAAGAAAAACGGGATGAAGTCGCACGATTTTCTCGTCAATTTTACACCAGTACCTCTAGTGTCCGCTATATGTTATATGCGGATCAAGAGGGGGAAATTTATCTAGGTTTACCCTTTTCTGATTCGGCGGTACAAAATTCCTTAACACTGCGGCGACGGATGCAATTACCAGATAATTTTTTAGCCAGTGTGGAGTCAGGAAATTTAGCTGATTTACCGATGGTTAGACAACATTTAACTCCCGCCGGAGAAGTGACGGATGTTTTTGTTCCTTTGATGCACAATGGCAGTTATTTAGGCATTTTAGCCATCGGAATTAATCCAAATCCGACCGTTGTGGTGTCCTCGAATTTAACCCGTGATGTTACCTTAGCGGTGTTTGTTTCTATTTGGGTGATGGTGATTTTAGGGGCGGTTTTTAATGCGTTAACGATTACTCAACCGATTAAGGAATTGGTGCAAGGGGTTAAAAATATTACGGCAGGAAATTTTAATCAACGAGTGGATTTACCCTTTGGGGGTGAATTAGGAGAATTAATATCGAGTTTCAATGAAATGGCAGAACGCCTAGAAAGTTTTGAAGAACAAAATTTTGAAGAACTAACAGCCGAAAAAGCGAAATTAGAAACCTTAGTTTCAACCATTGCTGATGGGGCGGTTTTAATTGATGCAGAACTGAATTTAATGTTAGTAAATCCCACAGCACGCCGCCTTTTTGGTTGGGAAGGAACAACCGTTATTGGCAATAATGTTCTCAACTTTTTACCGACTTTAGTTGCTGAAGAGTTATCTCAACCTTTACAAAATATTGCCTGTGGAACCCTAGAGGGGGGAGAGTTTCGCTGTTCCTTGGGAGAACCAACTAATCGCACTTTGAGGATTTTATTAACAACGGTTTTATTACATAAATCTCCGGGGACTGAACCTCTGTGTTATAGTTGTATTAATGATACGAATAATACTTGTGAATTATCAGAACGTCCCTATGTTCAGGAATGTACGTTATATGAAAAAGACACCGAAGACCACAGACTGGGAATAGACAATTATGATGTTATGGCAACCCATCCCGAAGAAGGGAATTATCGGGAAAGTTTAAAAGGAATTGCCATGACCATTCAGGATATCACCCGTGAAGTGGAGTTGAATGACGCTAAAAGTCAGTTTATTAGTAATGTTTCCCACGAATTAAGAACGCCGTTATTTAATATAAAATCTTTTATTGAAACTTTGCATGATTATGGGGAAGATTTAACGGAGGAAGAACGACAAGAATTTTTAGCAACGGCGAATCATGAAACGGATCGTTTAACTCGTTTAGTCAATGATGTGTTAGATTTATCTCGATTAGAATCTTGTCGCATTTATCATTTTGAACCTGTTGATATGGCGCAAGTCGTCGAACAAACCTTGAGAACCTATCAACTGAATGCTAAGGATAAAGGCATTGAACTGAGTCGAGAAATTGAACCGGATTTACCCTCAGTTTTAGGACATTATGATTTATTGTTGCAAGTTTTAACCAATTTAGTCGGGAATTCTTTGAAATTTACCTCTTCGGGGGGACGAGTGATTATTCGGGTTTATCTGTTAGAAGAAGATGATCTCAAGATTGATCAAGAACTTGAAGAAATAGAAAAAGGGGGCTGGATTATTTCACCTCCTCCCCCTCGTCCTGTTGATTTGCATTTAGTTGAAAATAAGCAGAAAACTCGTTATATTCGCACAGAAGTTTCTGATACAGGGACGGGAATTGCACCGGAAGATCAAGATGCTGTTTTTACTCGGTTTTTCCGAGTGGAAAATCGAGTTCATACTTTAGAAGGAACCGGATTAGGGTTGTCTATTGTTAAAAATATTATTGAAAAACATCGCAGTCAAGTGCATTTAATTAGTGAGTTAGGTGTGGGAACAACTTTCTGGTTTGATTTAGCCATCTGTCAGGAAGACACCCAATCTATAACCTTCAATAATGATATTTTGATGGGGGAACAATCGATCTCTATTTCTAAAGTTTAGAGGAGTATAATTTTAAATTTATTTTCCTAAACTGTTTAATTTAACTATTTGTTAAAATGCGTTTTTTTAAGTCTAAATATCCAGGAATTTTTTTGATCAGTTTAATGCTGATTACCTTGAGTTTAATCACGATACCGAAAGCTTGGGGACAAGTCCAAAATGCAAATTCTTTGAACAATTTTGTCAGCCCTGGAGATGATTCCGCTTTTGTACAAGGTACTGTCAGATTAGATGGTCAAGAATTGTTTCAAATTAGTGCCCCTCGTGTCAGTAATGATGACAATGGAAATCCTGCGATTAATAGGCGGATTAGAAAGATAGAAAATCGGCTTTTATTTATTATTAATAGTAATTTTGATCTGAATAGTTTACAGATTTTTTATCAAATAAAAAATAATTTACCTGTAATTTATGCCTCTTGGAAAGAGCGAGAAAGACCCTATGAAATCATGACTGTTACGTCATTAGATGCCGAAATTGATGGTGTTGATCCTGAAAGCCATGCTATGGAATTAATTCCGATTATTAAGGAAGGAATTTTCCAAGCCAAATCAGAACGTCAGCCTGACTTTTTAAATCGAAAATTTGCCATTGCTTTTTCTCTATTCTTGGGAATTTCAATAGCAACAGCTTTAATTTCATATCGACAAGAACAATTAAAGAAAAAATGGAAAATTCTCTCGGAAAATATTCCATCCCATCCTTTAAATCATGATAAATCAAAACCGATTACTGATGTTAATTCTGAGCAATCAAATCAAGAGTTTATTGAAATTAAAAAGCAAATTAATTGGAACACATTTCAACGCCAAGCTTTGCAGATATTAAAAATCATCATCGTTTACACGGCTTTTTTTATTATTTTAGGCTTGTTTCCTCAAACTCGCTATTATCAATTAATTTTAAAAGCTATTAATATTCTATTAATTATCACAATTTTTATCTATCTTTCTAATCGCTTAACTCTTTTGTTTATTGATCGGTTTATGACTGCCTTAGAAGATTCGTCTTTTTTTATTGTTAATCCTGATGTTTCTCGTCGTAGCTCTTTACGAGCTTACACCTTAGCGCAAACTTTAAAAAGTATTGCGATTGTGGTTTGGTTGATCATTTGGATTATTACGATTCTGACGGTTTTAAAAGTCAATTCTGCCAGTATTTTAGCCGCAGGGGGGTTAATTAGTTTAGCTTTATCAATTATGTTCAATGATTTAATTAAAGATATTATTGCTGGGGTCTTTATTCTGATTGATGATCAATTTGCAGTAGGAGATGTGATTACCATTGGTCAACTAACTGGTAAAGTCGAGAATATGAATTTACGAATTACTCAACTGCGAAATACAAACGGGAATTTAATTACTGTCCCCAACCGAATTATTACCAGCGTTGAAAATCTTTCTAATGGTTGGTCACAAGTTGATTTAACCTTAAGTGTGGAGTATAATACTGATGTTGATCACGCGATTCAAGTGATTAATGAAGTGGCTCAAACCATGAAGCAAGACCCGGACTGGAATTTCTATATTTTAGAACCACCAACGGTTTTAGGAGTCGATGAACTCAATCATACCGGAATGGGAATTCGGATTTTTATTAAAACCCAACCTCTACAACAATGGCCGGTAGCACGGGAATATCGACGCCGTTTAAAAATTGCCTTTGATCAACATCAGATTTCTATTGGTATTCCCCAACAAAATATTCAATTGACAAATTCTCACCGAATTAATCAATAACTGGATGTAAATAAAACTTGCGATCGCTAAATTATGATATGATTCACTCGCTTTGCTGATTCTGTCCCAGTAGGACAAATCGCTGTTGTTAAGACGGTGTGAGGATTCGAGCTTCGGACTGTCCAGCAACAACCGATGACATCGAAGACAATCCCAATTTGGTGTGGCTGTGGGAGTGTAAAACCTTGACCCAGGTTCAATTTTTAATTCAGGTTCTTAGCGTGTCACGAATGGGAAAAACTCTATTTTTGCGTTGGTTAATACCCAGTTTAACGAGCTTTTTGATCCTAACCGCTCCCGCCGAAGCCGCGAGGCTGCAATCTTGGCAATTTGAAACGGCTCAAAACCGCCTAACGTTTACAACCGATAGCGGGGTACAACCCAAAGCTCAACTTTTGTCCAACCCCACCCGCTTAGTCATTGATTTACCCGGAACCAGCTTAGGGGGTGTTACCCGTCAGCAGGTGATTGGAGGTGCTATTCGGGAAATTCGAGTCGGTCAGGTGGATAATCAAACCGCTCGGATTGTTGTGGAATTAGCCAATGGTTACACCCTCGATCCTCAAGGGGTACAGTTTCGCGGCATTTCCTCAAGTCAGTGGAGCGTACAACTGCCTTCGCCTCAACTGATCGGTACATCTGCACCGAACCCGGTAGCACAGCCCAATCCTGTAGCGACAACCCCTCGCCCTTTGCCCCCGCAGCCTCCAACGCCCCAACAGACGGTTAATCGTTCAATTCCCAATCAAGCAAATACAACCTTAGCTCAGGTCGAAATTCGCGATAATGGCATTGTGCTGCACACCACAGGCAAAATGCCAGATATTGAATTTAAACAAAGTCAAGATCGCAGTTGGATGACCTTAGATATCTTGGGTGCAACCTTGGCGAGTCGGTCAACCAGTGCTGGAAAACAGGTGAATCGAGATGGGGTGACGATTACGCAAGTTACCCAACTGTCCAGCAGCCCTCCGGTGGTTCGAGTTACCATGAGTACTCCGAAGCGGAATCAAAATTGGCAAGCTAGAGCCTCCGCCGGAGGGGTAGCGGTTTGGCCCCAAGGAGGGACACCTCCAGCCGTTCAACTTTCGGCGGGGTTTGCGACGATTAAATCCGTTGAAATCCGTAACCAACAACTTCTCATCCAAGCGGATCAACCGTTGAACTATAGTAGTGGCTGGGATGCTGAAACTCAGTCCTATAGTATTACGTTTTTCTCTGCCGCTTTAGCTGAGGGAGTCTCTCTACCCCAACGACAGGTTGGGAGTCCGATTATTTGGACAAGGGTGCGTCGGGAAGACCCGGAAACCTTTACCTTATTAATTAAACCCGCAACCCGGATTGAAGTGGGTCAAATTAGCCAAAGTAGTCCGAAACAACTGGCTTTACCTTTTGTCGGAGAAGGGTTAGGGCTTCAGCCGGCCGAACGCACTCCCGTGGCTACAGTTCCAACTCCTAATCCTAGACCTCTTCCTCCCAGAACGAATACGAATCCCTTACCGTTTCCCCCTCGTTCTAATCCTCCGCAAACGAATCCGAATCCGTTTCCGTTTCCGTTTCCGCCACGTTCAGCAACTCCACCGTCTAACCTTCCCCTTCCCAATAGTCGAGTTGTGGTGATTATTGATCCCGGACACGGGGGAAGTGATGTGGGTGCTGTGGGTGTGGGAGACCTGCGAGAAAAAGATGTCGTCTTCTCGATTTCTCAACAAGTGGCTCAGATTTTGCAACAAAATGGGGTGCAAGCGGTGATGACTCGTTTGGATGATCGCACCGTTGAGTTAGAACCCCGTGTGGATATGGCCAATCGCATGAATGCAACGTTGTTTGTCAGTATTCACGCCAATGCCGCCACCAATGCAGCCGCCAGTGGGATTGAAACTTATTACTACAGTAGTGGGTCTCGTCTAGCTCAATATATTCAAAATAGTATTATGAGCAGTTTTTCACAACTGCCCAATCGAGGGGTTAAACAAGCGCGTTTTTATGTGTTGCGAAATACCTCGATGCCTTCGGTATTAATCGAAACGGGGTTTGTGACGAATAATTATGATGCCTATATGTTAGGTGATCCGGCTCAACGCAGTCGTATGGCCCAAGCGATTGTCCAAGGAATTCTCCAATATTTACGCGATAATCGATATTAGAGTGCGAGACGTTCCTGTCAAAGTCTAGGTATAAACCCGAAACGTAAGCAGGGAGATGGGTTCAGTCAATTGGTTAAATCCAATCAAGCCTGTCTTAACGTTGGAAATGTGACCTTAAAAGGAAGGTCAACCCCGGAGTCAATGGTAAGGATTACCGAACCTCAACAGGTAGAGTATCCCATACCAAAGGGGTAAGGCAATTCCCACAGTGTCAGACTGATTATCAAAACGCTGAAGCTGGGAATAACGGGAAAACGGATATAAGTCAAATATCTAAGTAATTTCTCTAGCCAATTGCCTATGAATAACGAAAGTGAACATCTGGCTTGAACTGTCGAAACGATTAAGTAGCGAAATTGACTTGATTACGCTGCGTTCAAAAGAACAAGGGGAAAGGTAGAGATTTTCTAATTTCATTTACAAAGGTAAGGTTTTTCTTTCGGAACACTTACTAAGACTCCCAAAAGTACCCCGGCAGAGAGGATGATTCTAAAGGTAATAATCCCATTTTCAAGGAACGTTAAAACCCCTCACCCACTCCTACAGAGGTCGAATACTGTTAGGTAGCTACAAATCTAAAGCGTATGTTGTGAGGGCGAGAGATGGAACTCAGAAGCTAAGGATTGAATGTAATGTTCAATATATGCTGATAGAGTCCGGTTTAGTTGTTAGGTAAGGTTTCAATTAGCAGTTAAAACGGTGAAAACGAGTATAACCAAGACTACGGCTGCATGGAATTCTATCAATTGGGCGAAAGTTCAACGGATAGTATTTAAGCTGCAAAAGAGAATTTACCAGGCATCATTATCAGGACAAAATGCAAAGGCTCGAGACCTGAAGCATCACCTTATGACGGAAACTGGACTTACTGGAGTACAAGAAAAGGAACCTCTTACGATGTTCCCAAACGAGTAGCAACTTTGCTCAAAAAGCAAAAAGGTAAATGTAACTTCTGTGGTCAATATTTCACCCCGGAAGATATTGCAGAAATCGACCATATTATCCCAACATCGAAAGGTGGAAAAGATGAATATAAAAACCTGCAATTATTACATCGCCATTGTCACGATATTAAAACGGCAACAGATGGGTCTAATAACCCAAAAGAAACCGGATGCTCTGATGATAACAGTCAACTAAACTAGGAGCTGTGTGCGGTGAAAGTCGCAAGCACGGTTTTGAATGGGAGGTGAGGGTTGTAAAGCCCTCATCGACCCCTAATCGGTTGCAGGTTAACCGTTGATAGGTTAGGGTTGACGGTTAACTACCAACGTCATCAAAATTTGCTGCTAAGATCATTAAATTATCGCATTAGAGATTTAAGCTCATCGAAGCTTAGACTGTTGTGATAGGACAGTCTATCAATAGGTGGGGCATCAGGGTAAAGAAATTTGAGGGTGCGGCTATCTTACCCGAAATTGAAAGTTTAGTTCTACCAGCCGTTAATCAATTATGCCAGGTGTACGAGTCGGGTTACTGCATTCTCTCAGTGGAGCAATGGCTTATCGGGAAAGGCTTTTGCTAGAAGCAGAATTAATGGCGATCGCCGAAATTAATGCTCAGGGTGGGGTTTTAGGACACATCATTGAGCCAATGATTGAGGATGGAGCCTCAGACTGTTTCACGTTTGAGCGAAAAGCAAAAAAACTGATTCAACAGGAGAATCTAACCACCTTATTTGGGTGTTGGACTTCAGCCAGCCGTCATGGGGTTAAACCGGTGCTGGAAAATTTTAATGCTCAATTGTGGTATCCAGCACCTTATGAAGGATTGGAAAATTGTACCCAAATTTTCTATACCGGATTTTGTGCGAATCAACAAGTTGAAGCCACAATTACTTGGTTACTGCGAAATCAAAAGATTCGGTGTTATTTATTGGGTTGGGATCAGGTGTTTTCCCATACTCTAAATAAATTGATGAAAGTTCACCTAAGATCTCACGGGGGACAGGTTGTAGGAGAAGCTTATGTTCCTTCTTCGACACGGGATTTTGAACCGATTATTACCCGTATTCGGCAGGCGCAACCGGATATTATTATTAATACCTTAAGAGGCGATCGCAATTTAGTATTTTATCGCCAATTTTATGAAAGTGGGATTCGCGCTTCTGAGATCCCGATTTTAGCAACTTCTTTATCGGAAGATGAAGTTCAACAACTTCACAATGCGGCGATTGGTCATTTAAGTTGTTTTCATTATTTTCAAAGTCTCAATACTCCAGAAAATCATCAATTTGTCCAATCCTTTAAACACCGTTATGGAGAAGATCGGGTTACAAATGACCCTATGGCAACGGCTTATAGTCAACTTTATCTATGGAAACAATCTGTTGAATTAGCAGAGTCCTTTGATGTGGAACGCATTCGTATTGCCTCCTACGGACAGCGTTTCCTCGCTCCGGGTGGGTTGGTTCGTTTAGAAACAAATCATCATGTTGCTAAAGTTTGCCGAATTGGTCAAGTTTTACCGAATCAGCAATTTGAGGTTTTATACACCAGTGAACAACCGATTAAACCTTTACCTTGGTTAGGGTTTAATGAAGCTAATTTTAATGCCTCTGATATTGTCTTTGAATTATTAGCTGAAGTGAGTCAAGGAATTGAACGCGCCGAACAGTTAGAGCAAAAATCTATAGAATTAGAAGCTACAAAAGCTCAACTTCAACAGGAAATTGAAATCAGAAAACAATTTGAAGCAGCGTTACAAAGAGCCAATGAAGAATTAGAAAATAAAGTGACAGAACGCACAGCAGCTTTAAAAGAATCGAATGATAGTTTAGTGCAAGAAATTGTGCAACATCAACAAGCTGAAAGTGCACTTCGCATAGCTAGAGATCAACTGCAAACGGTCTTAGATGCAGTTCCGGGTAACGTTTCTTGGATTAATTCAGATCTCCGTTATATTGAAGTGAATGACCGATTAGCTAATATGCTAAATCTCCCCAGGGAGGCTTTTATCGGTCAACATATTGGCTTTTTAGGAACCAGTTCCGAATTCCAAGGCTTTGTACAAGATTTATTTGATAGTCCTGAAATTGATGCTTATCGAGAAGTGAGAACCCTAATTCAGGGTCAATGGCGACATTATTTAATGGTGGCTCAAAAATATAATAATAATCAAGCGGCTTTTGTGGTCGGAATTGATATTACGGCTCGAAAACAAGCTGAAGAATCCTTGAGAACGGCAAAGGATCAATTGCAAACGGTACTAGAAGCCGTTCCCGGTACGGTTTCTTGGATTAGTTCAGATTTGTGTTATATCGAAGTTAATCAACGGTTAGCGGAGATGTTTAACCTGCCTAGGGAAGCTTTTGTAGGTCAACATATTGGGTTTTTAGGCGGTAGTTCTGAATTCCAAGACTTTGTACAAGATTTATTTAAGAGTCCTGAAATTGATGCTTATCGAGAAGTGAGAACAAAAGTTCAAAAAAAATGGCGACATTATTTAATCGTTGCTCAAAAATATAATAATAATCAAGCAGCTTTTGTCGTTGGAATTGATATTACGGCTCGAAAACAAGCTGAAGAATCCTTGAGAACGGCTAAAGATCAATTACAAACGGTATTAGAAGCAGTTCCTGGAAGTGTTTCTTGGATTAGTTCAGATTTGCGTTATATCGAAGTGAATCAACGGTTGGCGGATATGTTCAACTTGCCTAAAGAACATTTTATCGGTCAACATATTGGGTTTTTAGGAGACAATTCTGAGTTTACTCAATTTGTCCAACATTTATTTGATAGTTCGATTATTGATGCCTTTCAAGAACTCTCTGTTTCTATTAATGAACAGGTACGACATTATTTAATGGTGGCTCAAAAATATAATAATAATCAAGCGGCTTTTGTGGTCGGAATTGATATTACGGCGCGTAAGAATGCAGAAGAAGCCTTACGATTAACCCAAGATCAATTAGAAGCGGTATTAGATGTGATTCCAGGGACAGTTTCTTGGATTAGTTCAGATTTACGCTATTTAGGAGTTAATCGTTATTTAGCATCAACCTTTGACTTAAAACCCGAAGATTTCGTCGGTCAAGATATTGGATTTTTAAAAGCTAGTTTTCAGTTTAATAGTTTCGTTCAAGGCTTTTTTCATCAGTCCGAAAGAGATGCTTATCAGGAAGTAATGTCCGTGATTAAAGGCAAACCTCGAAACTATTTAATTGTGGCTCATAAATATAATAATAATCAAGCGGCTTTCTTTGTGGGAATTGATATTACTGAACGCAAACAAGCAGAAGAAGCTTTAAAACAAGCAGAAGCAAACTATCGCAGCATTTTTGAGAACGCCGTTGAGGGTATTTTCCAAAGTACACCGACAGGAGTGTATTTAAGTGCAAATCCGGCTTTAGCTCGAATTTATGGCTATCAATCTCCTGAAGAATTAATGGAAAATTTAACGAATATTCAAGATCTATTGTATGTTGAACCCCAACGTCGTCAAGAGTTTGTTCGACTCTTAGAAGAACAGGGGTCAATTGTAGGATTTGAATCCCAAATTCGTCGCTTAGATGGACAGTTGACTTGGATTTCAGAAAATGCGTTTGCGGTGCGAGATGAAGCGGGTACTTTACTTTATTATGAAGGAACTGTTGAAGATATTAATGAGCGAAAACAAGCTGAAGTTGCCCTGCAAAAGGCAATGGAAGAGTTAGAAATCCGTGTTGAAGAACGGACGGCTGCTTTACGCGAAGCCAACCATCAATTAGTTCGAGAAATAGCCGAAAGAACCCGGATTGAAGTCGCTTTACGAGAATCAGAAGCAGAATTAAGAGCCTTATTTGCGGCGATGACCGATGTAATTACGGTTTTTGATGGAGAAGGAAGATATAAAAAGATTGTGAGCACCAATTCCGAAGTTTTATATAGTCCTACGGAGGAACGTCTTGGCAAAAGTGTATTTGAAGTTTTTCCTCCGAGTCATGCCGCTTTATTTTATGACCAAATTCAAAGAGTATTAGAAACAAAGCAAACTTTAAATATTGAATATAGTTTAAATTCGGCCGAATCTGAACCCGGACATCATGCACCTAATTCCTCTGATTTCATGGCAGGGGATGAAGTTTGGTTTGCTGCAACTGTTTCTCCCATGCCTGATAACTGTGTGATTTGGGTCGCTCGCAATACAACAGAACGACGCAGGGTTTTAGAAGCCTTAAAAGCAGAACGGGAAAAATCGGAACGGTTATTACTCAATATTCTACCGCAATCCATTGCAGAACAACTCAAACAAAACCCCCATTCAATTGCTGAACGCTTTGAACAAGCTACGATTATGTTTGCTGATATTGTCGATTTTACCGGATTTTCCGCCCGTATTTCTCCATCGGAATTAGTCGATTTACTCAATCAAATTTTCTCGGCTTTTGATGAATTAGCCGACAAACACAATTTAGAAAAAATTAAAACCATTGGAGATTCTTATATGGTCGCTGGAGGTTTACCCATGCCTCGTGAAGACCATGCAGAAGCAATGGCAGAAATGGCTTTAGATATGCAGGCAGAAATTCAACGATTTCAACGAGAAACGAACCAATCTTTTAATTTAAGAATTGGCATTAATACAGGGCCGGTTGTTGCGGGTGTAATTGGCACGAAAAAATTTATTTATGATTTATGGGGAGATGCCGTTAATATTGCCTCCCGCATGGAATCTCAAGGGGAAGGAGGAAAAATCCAAGTCACGGCTACCACCAAAAACCTGCTCAATGGGAAATATAACTTTGAAGAACGGGGTTTAATTGACGTTAAGGGTCGGGGACAAATGCTCACCTATTGGTTGACCCAACGCCAATTTTTCTAACAAAATGAAGGTTAGAATTATCCCCCAATTTCTTCAAGTGTTTTGAGACAAGAATCTGCCATTTTAGCAAATCTGGCAAGCGGAAATTTTTCGAGGTGCATTCCTCGGTAACTTAAAGCCTTCAGGGGTTGAGGCGGTTTGGAGACTGAATTTTGCAACAGGACTTGAAATTTTGTGAAGATATGTTACTATGCGTAGAATTACATACGCAGTTTGTGTACCTGTTTACAAACAAAACGCCTAAATTATGAATAGCATGGCTCAAACAACCCAAAAATTTCTGACTTTATTAGCAACTGTCAGCAGTGTCGCTGTCCTGGCAGCCTGTGGTCAGCCTACTGCCACCAATACTACCCCTGAACAACCTGCGACTCAACAAGCAGCCACGACTCCTGAGTCTACAACCTCTACAACAACAGCCACCACGGCTTCCCCCTCTCCAGGTGCTGATACCACAGCCAGTACAGCTACTACTGCTTCCCCCTCTCCGGGTGCTGATGCTACAGCCAGCACAGCTACCACAACTCCTGCCGTTGCTTCCGAAAATACTGGAACAGATGCAGCTTTAGTTTCCAACGAGTCAGAAACCGTTGTTCAAATTGCCAGCAGCAACCCCTCTTTCAGTACCTTCACTAAAGCCGTTGAAGCGGCTGGGTTAACAGAAACCCTATCTGGTGCAGGCAATTACACCGTTTTTGCCCCTACCGATGAAGCTTTTGCCGCCTTACCTGCGGGAACTTTAGAAGAGTTAATGAAGCCAGAAAATAAAGAAAAATTGGCTAAAATTCTCCAGTATCATATTCTCCCGAATAAAGTCGCTTCGGCTGAAATTCAACCCGGCGAAGTCGCTACAGTTGAAGGAGATCCGGTTAATTTAGAAGTGGCTGAAGGCAAAGTTAAAGTTAATGGTGCTGAAGTTGTTCAACCGGATATTAATGCCAGCAATGGTGTTATTCATGTGATCAAGGTTGTCATTCTTCCCCCTGAAACTCCTGCTCCTAAAGCTCAATAAAATTTAAGGAGTTCTCAAATTCAAGATTAATCGATTTTGAGATCATCTAAAAGCCCGGTTTCTTAAAAGTTACCGGGTTTTTGAGTTGATAGCAGGGAACAGTCTACACTATTATCAACCTGAACAAATTAATTAACATTAAAGCTATTAAAAAGTTTTTGCAATCCTTCTTGAATGCTAGTTTCTGCTTGAATATTAAAATACTGATTGGCTGCTGTGGGATCGCCAATGGAGTGACGAATATCTCCTTCGCGAAGAGGTTGATATTTAATCGGTACGGTTTGATTGGCAACTAGCATAGCAGTACGAGCGAGTTCATTGATAGAGATGCCTTTTCCGGTACAGACATTAAAAACAGGTGCGGCAGTCGTTGTACGATCTAGAGCAGCAATTAAATAACGAACAACATCCTCAACAAATATAAAATCTCGGGTTTGTTCTCCATCTCCAAATATGTTGATGGGGCTGCCAGAAGTAATCCGATCACAAAAAATAGAAATGACCCCAGAATAAGGGGAACTCGGATCTTGTCGAGGGCCATAAACGTTGAAAAATCGAAGGCCACAAGTTGGGATACCGTGAATATGACCAGCTACAGCAGCGTGCAATTCGCATCCCAGCTTGTCTGCTCCATAAGCTGTTAAAGGTTTTTTGGGAAAAGACTCTTGAATTTTTGTTGGTTCTGTGGTTCCGTATACAGCAGCAGACGAAGCATAAACGATAGGAATCTGAGTCTGGCGACAACTATTAAAAATGTTAATGGCTCCTGTGAGATTAACTTGATGAGTACCAAGCCAATCTTGATTTGACAGTTGAGTGGAGGCGATCGCTGCTAGATGAAAGCAAGCATCTACATCTTGCATTACTGAATTGACAGTATCAGCATCAGTGATACTTCCTACAGTCAGTTGAGCATCAGGGTTTAAATTCTCCATCTTACCTGTTGAAAGGTCATCTAAGACTTTAACCTGATGTCCATTTTTAATGAGTGCATCAATTAGATTCGAGCCGATGAAGCCACATCCACCTGTTACCAAAATTTTTCTCATATTTACTTGACATTTGTTCAATATGGACTTTTGATTTAACCTGGATTTCAAGATCCGTTGTTTATCTTAGTTAGCAAAACGGTTTAATGATTTGCCAATAAATTCCGAAAATACCATTATAAATTTGTATTAAAAGAGTGTAGAAACTTCCTTTAACTAAGGTTTCAGGAATATAAAGTTCTCCACTTCTGAGCCATTCACGGTCAGATTTTATTTTTAATTTTTGGAATTCTTTTCGTTTTTCTAAAAGCATGGGGAGATTTTGAAAAACAGCTAAATTCCCTCGGATATAATCTTTAAAAGCTCCTTTGACAATTAACAGTAAAGCTTGAGAAAACTCAAAAATAATCAGCATCGGGAGAGCTAAAATCAAAGTTTTCCAATCATAAAGTTTAATGATAAAATACCAGCGATTCCGCACCATATAAAATGCTTTAGATGTACCCCTGGGTTTGCTTTTATGATGAACAATAGCTTGAGGAACATTTAAACATAAATAACCAGCTAAGGTTAATCGAGCCGAAAAATCGCCATCTTCCCAGTTAAAAAAGTAATCAGAATCAAACCCGCCAATTTTTAACGCCGTTTCCCGTTTAACCAATAAAGCTCCCGCAGAAATTACATCAAAAATTTCATATTCTTCTCGTTCTTGATCGGGTATGGGTCGATCAATGTATGCACATAAATAATGAATCCATCCCCCATTATAATGATGGAATAAAGGATTCTGGCTATCTAAAATATCAGGATGACAAGCTCCTGCATTGGGTACTTTCTCCATCACTTGCATCAAATAAGTTAGAGCGTCAGGTTCTACCACAATATCATTATCTAAAAACAGAATATATTCATTTTGACAGGTTTCTAAAAGAGCTTGACGAGCACCCGGTAATCCTCTGTTAGACTCTAAACACAGACATTTCACTTCGGGATGATGTTCCTGTATCCATTCTCGACTCCCATCAGTAGAACAATTATCTGCAACAATCACCTCAAAATCGGGATAGTCTAATTGTTGGAGTGCAGACAAGGTTTCAGGAACACAAACCATGCCATTATAGTTAACAATTCCAACGGTTACGGGTTTCATATCTTTTTTTTATCTAGGGTAAAACTGTCAGGAATTAATACAAATCTATGGTTTTTGCTCTACGGTTGAGCTTGTCTTTGAAAATTTTCCAAAGTGGTTTTCTGCCTGCTCCGGGTAAACGCATGAGATAATCATCTTTGATTCGAGGTGTATACAAGGGTGAGTCGCCTTTCTGGTTGGTAGACCGTTGAGGGATCGAATCCCAAAAATTACTGATATAACCAATTTCTTGACTTAATTTTACTGAAAGTTCACTACCTTGTCCCCAAGGATAACACAGGTGTTCAATGGGTTTATTTAAACGTTCGGATAGGTGGTTTTTAGCTTGCCCTAAATCGAGTAGGATTTGTTCTTTTTGCTCCTGTTCAGATTCATAGTCTGCGAGTTCATTCTGCTCTTGAGCTTCCTGATACACCCTTTGCAGTTGTTGTCTCCAATTGGAACGCTTAAAGACTTCTACTCCTCCTTGATCCTTGACCCAATTGATGCACGTTTCTCGAATTTCGGGGGGATCAAAATAGCGTCGCTTTCCTTTTAAACGAGCCACATTTTCATAAATAGGAGTGCCTAAAGGCAACTGATTTGTATAGGAACCTTGATAATTAATCCAAGGGGTTTGCATTCCTAAGCTATTGGGATAATCGGGATTGAAAAAATCAATAACTTTAGGTTCAGTAAAGATTTTTCCATGATAATAGCTGTGAGATTCAAATTCAAAAACACCATTTTTTTCCATTTCTATAACTTCTGGCCATGAAAGCCAGCCTTTCCCTTGAGCCGGTTCAGGTTTTTCTTTAATATAAAAAGGAACTAAAAAACCTACTGCATGAAATCCATACTCTTTGAGTAAAGGATAGGCAACTTCATACCAACTTTTCTCTCCATCATCAACTGTGATTAAGACTGACGGTTGCTTCAGTTCAACTTCTCCTTTCAAAAAAGCTATAAATGTTTTTAAATCTAGGGTTTGATATTGATTGATTTTTAGATATTCTAATTGCTGTTTAAATAGGTTAGGATAAATCGTGTGAAACATAAAAACAGGAACTTCATCCTGCAACCTTTCTAATTGATTGTTAGTAATAAAATCAGGATATTGATGAGAAACAAAACGCCCAATTTCAATGGGTACTTCTTGAAATCCTTTTTTGATTTTTTGGGTTACTTGATTTAGCATAAGGTTAGGCTAATGGATGTTTCAAGCTAATGGGATTGGAAACTCATCCTGGGCTAATCTAGTAACAGTCTGGTTATTGTTGAGAGTGAATAATTGAACAGATTTTTAATCAACCAAATTGTTATAATTTAAACCTTCTCTATTAAGGTGTCAATGATAAAGACCCTGAAAAGACCCTGAACTTAAAAAAATTAACAATTGCTTAGAACAGTTTAAGAACAAATTTTGGGGTTTGTTTTCTATCAACCCTCCGCTCACCTAAAAGGTGTAGCGGGGGTCTTCAAACCGACACGTTATCAAGAATAACTAACTCACAACCGGATTTGATGCAGAAGGACGACGGTTAATGACTTGATCAATTAAACCGTATTGCATGGCTTCTTCAGCCGACATAAAGAAATCTCGTTCTGTATCTTCTTCAATGCGGGATAAGGGTTGACCTGTGTGATCCGCTAAATGTTGATTTAGGCGTTTTTTCAGATACAAAATTTCTTTAGCCTGAATTTCAATATCCGTCGCCTGTCCTTGGGCTCCTCCTAACGGTTGGTGAATCATAATTCGAGAATGGGGAAGACTCATCCGTTTACCTTTGGCCCCCGCACTCAACAGGAACGCACCCATACTGGCGGCTAACCCAATACAAATCGTACAAACATCGGGACGGATGTGGTTCATGGTATCAAAAATGCCTAAACCAGCCGTCACCGAACCCCCCGGCGAGTTGATGTAGAGATAAATATCCTTCTCTGGATCATCGGCATCGAGGAACAACATCTGCGCCACAATTAAGTTAGCCAGGTCTGCTGTCACCTGTTGTCCCAGGAAGATAATGCGATCGCGTAATAGCCGAGAATAGATATCAAAGGCTCTTTCGCCCCGACCCGATTGTTCAATAACGGTTGGAATCATAGGAGTTTTCTGCTCATAGTCATTCTGTTGTCATTGTAGCGATTCCAGGGTTTAAACTTTCACAAACCATCCCTGACGATACATGAAATAGGAAATGACCCACCAAAATAGAAGAGTTGCGATCGCAAAGGCCAGAGAACCATTCATCGGGCCAAAGATTGATTGAAAGACGGTTTCATACAACCAAGTTTTAGCAGTGGGAGCTTCGGGGGAATTTCCTATTTTAATGAAATTAAGAAGTCTAGCGACAAAACCAGAAGCGACAAAGATAGTTAGAGCATTTAATCCCATGACTTTAAAGGGAAATCCCCATTTTGTCCAGCCTCGAACTTCTAAGGTTTCATAACAAAATGCTAACAGCAGTAATGACCATCCGACGGTAACAGTGGTAAAGGAACTTGTCCACAAAGATTTATTTAAGGGAAAAATTTCCGCCCACAAATATCCCACAACAAAACAACTAATTCCAAATACAATTAAACTAATACTGGTGTAGGTTCTAATGGGTTGTTTTCTAATCCAATTTCCGGTTAAATAACCTGCTAGAACTGTAACAACTGCCGGAAAGGTACTAAACAATCCTTCAGGATCATAAACTCCCCCTTTCCATAAATGTTGTTGACCTAAAATCATGCGATCAATATAGGCGGCAAAATTTCCCTCCGGTGTTAGATTTCCAGCGCCATAGCCTGGAACTGGAATATATTGCATTGCTATCCAATATCCAACTAAAATTGCAGCACTCAATATCCATAATCCTTTTCGGGATAGATTAAAAATAGCGATCGCCGCTAAAAAATAAGCTACACTAATTCGTTGTAAAACCCCCATAATCCGAATTTGGGCGAGGTTATAAGTTGGAAATCCATTCAGGAGTAATCCTAATAAAAATAAAATGCCACATCGTTTAGCAATTCGCCAATAAATCGACTCAGGAACGTTCGTTTCTGGATCTCGATACTCTTTTGTATACTTCAAGAGGGAAAACGCCATTGCTACCCCAACAATAAATAGAAAGAAGGGAAATACTAAGTCTGTGGGGGTACAACCATTCCATTCTGCATGATTGAGCAAGGGATAGACAAAATCCCAACTACCGGGGTTATTGACCAATATCATACTGGCGATCGCGATTCCCCGAAACACATCCAAAGCCTGTAGGCGCATAAGTCATCCTAAAACGTGCCTGGTATTATAGCCCGGTGTGGGGGTTCAAAGATTTTAACTAATATTAATAATAATATTAATAAATAATATGAACTTAAATTAAAGGAGATGGAATTTTTGAAGACTGAGTGAATAGTTGAAAAATATAAAAAAGGAGGTTAATGGGGATTTAGGGAAGACTGGTTAGGGAAAATCCGGATCAATTATTCCTCGCCCCTAGATGTTAACTTCAGACAAAAATTGTCACAAAGCGTAAACTAGGGTGAGAAGGATCTTGACCCGGTAGGCTATGATTAGACATAGTAAGAGTCTATTGAGGAAAATAAAGATGCACCTGATGGCAAGATACCTAGATCGATCAACTTCCTGATGGCTTTCCTGTGAACCCCTGATGGGTTAGTTGGACAAACATGGACACTATGGACAAGTCACGTCTGAGTTGAATGATCGATCAAGGTGTGCGAGTCTATGTTGATTATGGCAGGCAGATTTTAACGATTTCAAGAGGTCTTTTGCAATCACCCACTTTTTCTGAAAGTTACTTAAATTTATGACGAATTTAGGCATAGCTTAAGGTTTTGGGTTAAGCTGCTTGTAGATTGATCATTAAGCGTGTTAATTAAGATTTTCTGGAGTCAATAAAGCGGTGTTAGCTGTTTCGGTGTTTCCGTTCGACTTGACACCCTAACCAGATTAAGCTTGAATGTCCTCAAGTCCATACCGTTTGTCTACAACCACATCCGTGAGTCTGAGGATGTTTGTAGCCCATGAGTCACGGAGAATAGGGCTTACACATTAGACATCATCAAGGATTGCATGAGTTGAGTTGAAACTGTATTTCTAGTAACGGTCGGTGGACAAATGCAAACGGAAACCAAAAGGCAACGAGCATCAACAAATACGATTGTTCGACGACAGGCGACACCGAAAGAGCGAGAGTTAATTCACCTGTTAGCAAATTTGGGGTGTTCTCAAGCTAAATATGGTTTGAAACACGCCACCAGCAAAGGGGTAATTAGTCCAGAAGAACGGTTGCGATTAGCGGAATGGCATTATCTTCGCTTACAACAAATTCGTCGCGTTGAACGCAGTTTAGATCCCGTTGCCACCCTCAAACGTGTCTATTTCAAAAGTAAGTTGAGTCCCCGCAATTTAGAATCTTTGAAATTATTGTGGGTTGAAGAAGAAAAAACCAGAGTCAAACGAGTTGATCCTGAACTGGATGATTTGTTGTGTGAAGCTTTAGATAAAGGGGATACCCTGAAGCAAATCTTTCGGATCATTGAAGTCAAAGAACGACAATTTGCGCGAACGCCTGAACCGGGTAAAATCCCCCTTTGGGTGCAAGAATGGGAAGATTCCAATTATGAAATTAACTTTTTTCCGCCTTCTTTCCCCGATTGGGCACAGATTGTTGATGATTAATTAAAAAGGCAGCTTGTCCTAGTGCTAATCCTCCATCATTTGGAGGAATTTTTTGTGACCAATACACCTGAAATTGTTCTTGACAAAGCCGTTTAATCATGCGTTCAATTAAGTATTGATTCTGAAAACATCCTCCACTTAAGGTTATTGTTTTTTCGCCTAATTTTTTGGCTATTTCTACAACCGCTTCAACTAAAGTGTTATGAAATTTAGCTGAAATTAAATTAAGGGGTTTGTGGTTGATTTTATCCTGTAATATCCCTTGAATGGTAGATTCCCAATTGAAATACTTCAGATTTTCCCCTTTTTCTAAAGGTTGGGGAAGATCACACCATTCAAAAGAATAATATTCATCGGTTTCTAAACCTTCAATGGCAAATTCTAAGGCCATTGCCGCTTGTCCTTCAAAACTGACTGTTTGAGCAATTCCTAATAAAGCAGCCACCCCATCAAAGAGTCTGCCTACACTTGATGTTAAAGGTGTATTTAATTTCCGATTTAACATCGTTTGCATAATTTTTAACTCTTGAGTTGTGAAAGATTGCATCAAGTCTAAATTTATCTTGAGATTAAATATAGAATTTCCGAATAATTCATATAACAATCCTAACGCAATTCTTCGAGGTTCATAAACCGCTTTATCTCCACCCGGAAGGGGAAAGGGACGAAAAGAACCAATACGTTGAATTTGGGTTTCTGTTAGCTGAAAAAATTCTCCTCCCCAAATAGTTCCATCTAGTCCGTATCCAGTTCCATCCCAGGCTATTCCTAATAAGGGAGATTGTAAATGATGTTCAGCAATGACAGAAAAAATATGAGCGAGATGATGTTGTACGCGAATCAAAGGAATGGGGGGATTTTGTTGGGATAACTTCTCTGCAAATTGAGTGGAATAATAATCAGGATGAGCATCACAAACAATCACATTCGGTTGAAAATCATAAATCTGACTGAGGCTATTAGTCACCTCTTGAAATGCTGCTAAGGCTTGGGGATTTTCTAAGTCTCCAATATGTTGACTTAAGAATGCTTTTTGATTAAATACTATAGCAATTGTATTTTTTAAATGTCCTCCCACCGCTAAAATTTTTTTGGGAGTTTCTATTGACAAATCAGAAGGCTGTGCTAAACTAAAGTTAGTTTGATAGAATGGGGATCTGTCTGCGCCTATAGACTCTTCTGGAATCGGAACAGGTAAAGGCGCGTAACCTCTGGCGCGACGCAACACCATTTCTTCACCTGCAATCACCCGAACCACAGAATCATCAATGGGTCTAACAATCGGGCGGTTATGAACTAAGAAAAAATCCGCGATTTGATTCAACCGAGTGACCGCTTCTGCTTCGTCAATACAAATCGGTTCACTGGTAAAATTGCCACTGGTTGCCACAATGGGAAAATTTAATTCTGCTAATAATAAATGATGTAAGGGTGTGTAGGGTAACATCACCCCTAAATAGGGATTTCCGGGTGTAACGGATGGGGAAATTATCCCTCCTAATGGAGAAATTCGACGTAACAAAACAATCGGAGAAGCTGGGGAAGATAATAATTTTTCTTCTAATTCAGAAACCAAACAATCCTGCTTAACTTGTTCTAAATTAGGATACATCACCGCCAACGGTTTAGCGGGGCGACGTTTGCGAGTGCGTAAATTCTGTACGGCGGTTTCGTTTCTAGCATCAACGATTAAAAGAAATCCACCTAACCCTTTTAATGCTAAGATTTGACCCAAACGAATTATATCCGCCGATTGTTTTAACGCTTCCTGAAAACTAGCAATTATATAACCATTTTTATCCCATAATTCTAACTGTGGCCCACAAACCGGACAAGCATTGGGTTGAGCATGAAATCGACGATTTAAAGGATTATTATATTCCTTCTGACAATCAGAACACATGGTAAAAGTTGCCATTGTGGTGTGATTTCGATCATAAGGTAACGCTTGAATAATCGAATAACGGGGGCCACAATTGGTACAGTTTGTAAACGGGTATTGATAACGGCGATTTTCAGGATCAAAAATTTCTTGTAAACAGTCGGAACAGGTTGATAAATCGGGTAATACAATTGCCGATTTTTGAGCGTGAGTTGTAGATTCAGAAACGTGGATTTCAAATTGAGAATAACCTACCGTTGGTAACCAAACCGAGTCTAAACTTTGGATTTCAGATTGAGGTGGTTTTTCCTGTTGAATACGGCGTTGAAACTGTTCTAAATTCTCCCGTAAACCTTCCACTTCAATACAGACACCTTGAACGGAATTATTCACCCATCCGGTTAAGTTTAACTGAGTTGCGAGACGATAAATAAACGGACGAAAGCCAACGCCTTGCACTGTTCCTTGAATTCTGAGTTGCAAGCGATATTGTCGAGAATTGAGATCAGAAGAAGGTTGTGACATAGATCAGACTCAGAACAATTTTATTATAGCTATATTAGCGAGCGATCGCAAAAATGATGTTAATTTAGGGTGATATTATGGTTCTGATTCCTGACCCATCTGGAGAACAACGTTTAGTTGCAACGAATCAATCCGACTCTATTTTACTAACGGCTGGACAGTTAATCAATTATTCATTAGGTGTAGGGTTATTAGAAGGAAATGATACTTTACAAGGGTCGAATGATTCTGAAAAAGTGAATGGGAATTCTGGGGATGATATGTTAATCGGATTTGGGGGAAATGATTTGTTATGGGGTGGACAGGGAGAGGATTATTTAGTGGGGAATGATGGCAATGATACGTTGTTTAGTTATTCCTGAAAATCTTAAACCCTTTTTCCCTGAACAACAAGCTTCTGATTTAGTTGATATTACTAATCCTGAAGCAGAGGGAATCTTGACTTATATTTATCTCAAAACCAATGAAAGAAATATTTTAATTGGGAGTGTTAATGATGTCACTCCGGCTGAAATTCGAGATAGGTTTATCACGATAACAGAAGGTTTTGTCTTTTAAAAGTAGAAAATAGGGAATGGGATTTAAACTGTATTATATTCTAGGGAGCGGGGACGCTCCCCCTACAATAATTGGGTAATTTCTTCATCACAATACTAGAGAATGAACAGCTTAGTTTAGGAGATTAGTTTAGCGAAACATCCAAAATTGCTCAAAATTTATCCGGGTTTGTAGATAGACCCCCCTCCTCATCGGTAAAAAATCGTGGTATGAAAGGTAAAACAGGATTGTCAGCGAGCAAACCCGAAAGGTTAGAATCATTAGAAACAATGCTAGAACCAAACTCCAAAGAACGCTTTGACTCGAAAAAAGCCTTACCTGGTTTAAAATCATCGGATTTAGGAACAGAATCAGAATCTCCAACCCCTAAACCTAGAAAAGCTGTTGCTAATATGATTTTGGCAAGTGTGGCTGTTTTGAGTACAGGAATAGCAATTTGGGTTTGGGTCGAAAATAGTCGCCTGAGCCAACGTTTGAAGACAGAAGCGTCTAATTTAACAACATCATCGGCTAAAAAGCAACCTAAAAATCCGCAAGAAACTCTATTAACAACAAAGAAATGTCCTGAATGTAATTTAAGTAAAGCTAATTTAAAAAAAGCGTCTTTGAGAGAAGCATATTTATGGAAAGCAAATTTAGAAAATGCTGATTTGAATGATGCAAATTTAGAGTTAGCTGATTTACGGGGTGCAACCTTAGCGGGTGCAGATTTACGAGATAGTCAATTGGCAAGTGCTAACTTAGGATATGCTAATTTAATGGGGGCAAAATTGAATAATGTTGATTTTCAACAAGCTAATTTATGGCAAGCTAATTTAAAAAATGCGAACCTCAATAATGCTACATTCAGACAAGCTGATTTACGCAAAGCAAATTTAGAAGGTGCTATTTTAGAATCTGCTAATTTCTTAATGGCTAATTTAACGTCAGCCAATCTCAAACAAGCTCAATTAAAAAATGCTAATCTCAATGGTGCTATTTTAGAAGATGCGAATTTAGACAAAGCTAACTTGCAAAATGCGGTTTTAACGGAAGCAAATTTAACCCAAGCCAATTTAGGGAATGGGATTTTAAATCAAGCGAATTTACAAGATGCTAATTTATCTGAAGCGGTGTTATGGTTAGCTCAATTAGAAAAGGTTAATTTAGAAAATGCCAATTTAGAAAAAGCCAAGTTAGGTTATGCTAAACTGAATCAAGCGAACTTGAATAATGCTCAATTAATTGATGCCGTATTAGAAGGTGCAAGCTTAGAAGATGCAGAGTTAAAAAAAGCAAATTTAAAAGGAGCAAAATTAGAACGAGCTAACTTATTAGGCGCGTATTTAGAACGAGCTAATTTACAAGAAGCCAATTTAGCGGGAGCAGATTTACGAGGAGCAAATTTAAGTAAAGCTAACTTGCAAAATGCCTATTTACAAGGGGCAAATTTACGCGGAGCTAACTTAAAAGGGGCAGATTTAGAGGGGGCAAATCTACGGGATGCCCAGTTAAAAGGAGCAACAATGCCGAATGGAAGAATTTATGTGGATGAAGAAGAAAAGGAATAAAAGATGAGTTAAATTAGGAGGAAGTTGCTTTTAAGCCAATTAAAGAAATTACTAATAAACTCAGAAAAAATAATCTTCCCAAACTAACCGGATCTTTAAAAATAAGAATTCCCAAAATTATAGTTCCTAATGCTCCAATACCTGTCCAAACGGCATAAGCAGTACCCAGAGGAATAGTTTGCATGGCTTTACTGAGGAACCAAACACTTAACACCCCAAACCCAATAAATGCTAAAATAGTCCCTAGAGCGATGCCAGGTTTATTGAATCTGTTGAATAGCACGACAAAAGATCTCGTTAAAGACTTGTAGATGTAAATTCGTGTTTAGTTTCTCACTACAAAAACTAAATTCCCTACATCAAATACTCTTGTCTCAAGTGCCAAATTAGCTCCTGACGCACTTCACTCTTGATCCGATTTCCCCGTTCGCAATGCTCTAGCTTGATGTCATCAATGTAAAACTTAACGGTTGTATCCCGAACAAATTCTCCCTTCACTTCGTTGATTAATACCTTGGGATCTTGCCATTCATTGCGCGATGATTTGAAGCTTTCTTTCATCCAAGACCGCAATTCCTCAATCAGGTTATCCACACGAGTCTCTTGACCTGTAGGATTATTGACAACTCGGAAGACCTTGTTGGCTTTCGATTTGAGTAACCCGAGTTTTTGTTCCCAATATCGGGGTAGCATCACAATATCTTCCTTAAAGAGATCTGGATCTGTGATCCATGTTTTATACCACTGTCGGATCGACTCAATCAGCGTCATCTCTCCACTGCCAGAGGCTTCTACCAAACGAGGTCGCCTGCGCTTATCAAAGTGATCGGAAAACAACTCCAGGCCAATCATTTCACAAATCTCCAGATAGCACCCTCGCAGCAGCCGGATTTCCTCTCCATCTAATCCGCCTTTTTCCATGAACCCTAGCTTTTCAGCCAAATTGGCTAACGCGGTTTCAACGTTGTCCAAATTTCTGCTGACCTGTTGCTCAGCGATCAACCGCTGTTTTCCTGACTCCCGCTTCTCGTTCGCCAACACCGGTAGCGAATAGCCGTAATAGCGATCGATGACTCCAAGCTTTTGTCCGATATCTCCCATCGTACCGGGATGAGCCAAAACCACCTTCTGCATCAAGGCGATCGCTCGGGCTGGATCAACATCGCCTTTAATGGGGATAGAAACGGTGTAGTAATAGTGGTTGGTTGGACGGCTCAGGTTCAGGATGCTGTCACTTTCCAGTTTGCCATTTGGGATGTAAAGTTCGGCGTGAGAATCGATCAGATAAAGTTTTGTGACCCGCAGTCCGATTTTACGAATGATGGCCCGCTCATTGTCACCGAGTGAAATGACATCGCCAAAGCTAAACGGGGTATCAATCAATAGAACTAACCCACTGAAGAAGTTAGCCAGAATGTCTTTGAGTGCAAAGCCTAGAATAAACCCAATTCCGCCTAATGCCAGCAGTAACTTTGATAAATCAACGCCTAAAGTTTGCAAAACCAACAATCCACCCACCAAGTAGATCAGCAGAGGAGCGATGACTTCGATAATCGGCACCACCACATCGTCCCACATTGCTTCTGACTGTTCGGCATACTGTTTAAGCCCATAGACTAGAACCTGATTGACCAGTTGAACAATCCAATAAGTTGCAATGACCAAAATCAGGACTGTTAAGGCGGAATGAAGCGACTGGACGATACCAGACAGACCTGCGGCTGGCAACTCAGGCAGGAGGAAGTGGATACCTGTGAAGCAGGTCATTAACACTAGAGGTATCCGCGAAACTTCTACCGCCACTAAAGGCAGATCGTTGGGCAGTTTCCGGAAGATTGCCCGCAAAACAGACATGAGCAGCAGTAGGAAGAAAATGACGGCAACTAAGGTAATGGACTTGTTGAAGAGTTCTCCCATGTTGCCCAGGTTTAGTGTGATTCCCAAAATGGGAAATAGTGAAATTTTAATCATGGTGATAAGCTGTTATGTATTTAAACTGTGATTATACTATTACCTTTGCTATTTTTCAATATTCTTCTATTACACAGAAGCTACTTCTAAAATCTGTTGTTCTAAAAATTGATACCATTGATTCATCCCTTGACCTGTTTTTGCAGACACTTCAAAAATTTGAGCTTGGGGAACTATTTTTTTGATATTATTTAAAGCTAATTCTCGGTCAAAACCGACGGCTTCCGCAATATCCATTTTATTAATAATCACCACATCAGCCGTTTTAAATAAGGTTGGATATTTTAACGGTTTATCTTCGCCTTCAGTGACAGACAGTAACGCAATTCGTTTGTTTTCTCCTAAATCGTAGGCGGCGGGACAAACTAAATTACCGACATTTTCAATAATTAATAGTTTAACCTGATCTAAGTTAATTTTAGGCAGGGCTTTTGCAACCATATCCGCTTCTAAATGACAAACGCTTCCGGTGGTAATTTGAACGACTTGCGCCCCTGAACGTCTTAAGCGTTGAGCATCATTATCCGTCGCTAAATCTCCCACAATAACCGCCCCCGGAAGACGAGAATTAATATCGGTTAAGGTACGTTCAATAAAGGCGGTTTTCCCTGAACCGGGGGAGGATAAAACGTTTAAAACAAACAGTCCTTTTCCCCAAAAAAAGCCTCGGTTTCGTTCGGCTAATCGTTCATTTTTGGATAAAATAGCTTCATGAACCGTTAAGGTTTGATGGGAATGGTTATGATGAAAATGGTCATGATTATGATCATGGGTGTGGGGATGTTCATGATCATGATTATGGATTTCAATAGTTCCAGGGGTAACAGCACAGCCGCAATTTGTACACATATTAAGAAACCTCTAAAGATGTTAATTCTAATTCTTTTCCTTGACGAATATCAAGGCTATATTGATGACAATGGGGACATTCATCAATAAAGTCATCGGGTTGAAATTCGACGTTACAATGATGACAATAACAGCGCACGGGAATAGATTCAATTTCAAAACGAGCGGTTTCTGCTATTGTTCCTTTGGTCACAACATCAAAGGCAAATTCTAACGCTTCTGGAATGACTCCTGATAATGTCCCTACTTTCATTTTAATCCGATGGATTTGAGTTGCCCCTTGTTGTTTAGCATGATTTAAGGCTATCTCTAGGGTTTGTTCCATAATACTGACTTCGTGCATAATTTGTAGTCACCCCTTTAGGGGTTTCTTTTTAGGGGTTTCTTTTGAGTCCTGAAGGACTCACTACGGTTGATTATAATTAATTTTAGGTTTTATTGATAAGATTTTGAATGATTTTTAAGGCTTCTTGAATGCCATTTAATGCTTTTTGAGAAAGGGTTTCGCTGAGTTCAAAATTCTCTCCAGGGATAGCAATTAACCAAGCTTGAGGGCTTTTTTGATAGAGAAATTGAGTTAAGGATAAAAGCGATCGCGGGTTTAAAGAATGACCCCAATTAAATAAATCTGAGGGTAAAGGTTCCAAGGATATAATATTAACGGTATCTCCTTCTAAACCAGCATCGACAAAAATAACAGTTTCAACTTCAGCCATTTCTGCGGCAATTTCAGGGGTAAGTTGATGGAGAGATTGCGATCGCACATTGGCTAAATTCCACTGTTCAACCTCCGCGATCACCGCTTGACCAATGCCATCATCGCCACGAATGGGGTTGCCATATCCGATAATTAATATCATCTTTTTTCCAAATTCCCCTGTTAACAATATTCTACCATAACTTCTTTTTGTTGGCTACGAAGTAAATGGACTAAATCTTCGATTAAATTACGACGAATTGAAATATTTTTAGGTAATAAAGGATTTTGATAAAACTCATTCATTTGTTGACCGACTAAAAAATAAATTGAATCCCCTTCTAAGATTTCCCGTGCTAATAATATTGCTCCATTTCTATCGGAAGATAATCGAGAAATATCTCCTTTACATTTTCTAATAATTTCCGTTGCTTTAGAAATGGTTAAAATGCCTTCGGTGACTAAATCAACTTCTTTTAATTTGCCAATAGGAGGTAAATCTTTTCGCATCGTGGGAATATCCATTTCAATGGTTTCTCCCATATAATTTGCGACTAAATTTCCCGTTGTTCCTCCACAAATGACTTTACGACCCGGAAAACTTAATAACCGTTCTGCATAAACTTCATCTTGAGTAATATCTAAAGGGGGGCCAGTAAAAATCATGACGGGGTTGGGTTTTCTAACATAAACCCCCACAAAAGTTGCATCATCACCAATTTTATCTCGATATAAAGAGCGAGTTTCTGATAAAACTTGCTCAATAATCATCCGTGAATTTGTGGCTTGACTAATAAAAATTCGCTCCATATATTTAGCAATATTATCCCAACCCCAGCCAAAATTCATCGTATCTCCTAACCCTGCATACAGAACACCATCACTAATAGCTCCAATAAAATCCCCTCGTTCTAATTTTCCTTGAGAAGATTCTATTTTTTTTCCTAATATTTTATCAATTTTGGTTTCTAATTTAACAATGCGACCTTTTTTAAAATAAAGAACCGGAGGGTTATCAAAATTAATCACTTTAAATTCATTGGTTAAATGATTAATTGAAATAATGGTAAAAGTAGCATAGGCAATTTTTCTCACCTGACAAATGGGTAAAGTTCCTATAACGGTTTTAATCACTTCTTCTAAGGGAACATCCGCATTTAACATCGTGATTAAAATTTCAGTGGTTAACGTTGCTAAAATACTGGCTTTTACCCCACTTCCTAACCCATCGGATAAAACAATCGTGCTTTTTGTTTCAGTTTTAGTAAATTTAACTTGATCACCACAAAGTTCTTCGCCTTTTTTATTTAGGCTAAGATTACAAATATCAAAAAAGTTATCTTGATTCATATTATATTAAGTTTGTGATAGTTTACTGATTCACCATTTCAATAATTTTAAGTAAACTCACTTTTGTTTCTGCGGTGGTTTCTCCTAATAACCCAGCTATTTCTTGAGCGACTTTCATTTGATTATCTACCACTTCATTCACTTTTTTAACGGTTTCTGCTTTAATTCTATCGGCTTCTTTTTTCCGTTCCATCTCGGCGGTAATATCGGTCATAATACAGCCAATAATATTTTCTTCTTTAATCGGAAAAATAAATTCTCGAATATATAAATCATATTGGGAATAGGAAGTTTCTCGACCTCGAATCACGGTATTAGTTTCCCAAGCTTCTTGGAAATGCTCAATATTTCCTAAAATTTCCGTTGCAGATTTTCCAATAATTTTTTCTTCTTCTAAGTTAAAGATTTGACAAAATGCTGGATTAACTAATTTAATAATTAAATCTGAATCTACGGCGATTAAACCGTTCGGATCATATTTCCATAAAAGTTGCCAAAGGTGATTTTGTGCTTTTTCTAACATAGTTAATTATTGTTTTCAATAGCAGGAAGGATTTCTTTTAAAAATTTATCTTCTATATTTTGAGGGCTAATATTAATAAAATGCAAATCTCGAAACTTCATTACAATTCCTGAACTGCACGTTTCTAAACAAAATGAACCTTTTAACTCAATTTTTTGATCAATATTATATTCACTCATTAAAGCTTGCAATTTGGGTAGAACTTCATAGACTCCCATTTGGTGACAAGCGGAACCCATACATAAATATAAGTTTTCTTTTGACATTTTTTCTCTCCTAATAAAGGGAGTAGAGGAGAAGGGTTTGGAAGGGCGAGAAAACCTCGCCCCTACGGGTGATTAATTGCGATATTTTTCTTGAATTATTGTTCCATCCTTTTGAATTAATTGAATGTGTAATGGCATTTGTCCGACGGCGTGGGTAGAACAACTTAAACACGGGTCATAAGCACGAATTCCAGCTTCCACTCGGTTTAACATTCCTTCAGGAATCTCATTTCCATGAATATAATGTTGGGCAATTTGAGTCACGGTTTTATTCATGGCTAAATTGTTTTGTCCGGTGGCAATAATTAAGTTAACTTTCTTAATTAAGCCGTTTTCATCTACTTGATAATGATGGAATAAAGTACCGCGTGGTGCTTCACTCACTCCCACTCCTTCTAAACAGTTAATTCCTGCTTCTGAACGCACCCGTTTTGAGACAACATCCGGGTCATCAATTAACTGTTCAATGGCTTCAATACAAGCCATAATTTCTACTAATCGTGCATAATGATAGAAGAAGGAAGAAGTGGCAACTCGTCCCCCTGCGCGATGACGAAATTCGATTAATTCTCGGTCTGCATCTTCGGTTCCAATACAGTCACAAACATTCAATCTTGCTAACGGCCCAACGCGATAAATCCCATCAGGATATCCCAGAGGTTTGTAATAGGGAAACTTGAGATAAGACCAATTTTCAACAGTTTCTCCGAGGAAGTCTTGATAGTCATCTTCGCTTAAACCATCGGCAACAATTTCGCCATTACTATCAATAAATCTTAGATGTCCTCCGTAATGTTCCCAAGTGCCATCGGGGGCAACTAACCCCATAAATAATGAAGGGAATTTCCCAAAAACATCAACTTCTTGGGCTAATTCACTATCTAACAACCGTTTAAATAAACTAATCGCTAATTCGGTGGTTTGTCGAGCTTCCGGTAAGCGTTCTATAATCCAGTTTCGCCCGTCTTCAGACAGAGGAGAACGCACCCCACCGGGAACCGCCCAAGCCGCATGGATTTTTTTTGCGCCTAATATTTCAATCACCGTTTGTCCGAACTGACGCAAGCGAATTCCCGCCCGTGCTAAATCAGGATCAGCCGCCATTAAACCGAAGACATTGCGTTTAGCAGGATCACTATCCCAACCTAATAGAAAATCAGGACTACTGAGGTGGAAAAAACTTAAGGCATGAGATTGAGTTAACTGGGCTAAATTCATCATGCGGCGAAGTTTTTCACCGGCGGGAGGCACTTGAACTGCTAGGATTTTATCGCCTGTTTTTGCTGAAGCTAAGAGATGACTAACGGGGCAAATTCCGCAAATTCTGGCGGTAATTCCGGCCATTTCAAACATCGGTCTACCTTCGCAGAATTTCTCAAACCCGCGAAATTCTACAACGTGAAATCGAGCGTTTTCGACTTCTCCCGCATCATCTAAATAAACGGATATTTTAGCGTGTCCTTCAATCCGAGTAACGGGATCAATAATAACTGTTTTAGACATATTTTTAACCTCTGGAATTTGTATTGTAGGGGCGGGGTTTTCCCGCCCTTCAGCAAGAACAGGTTAACCGAATTTCAGCATTTCTCGCCCAACCATAGCGGGTTTTTGTCCTTCTAAAAGAGGAGCAATAGCGGCTTTAATTCGCTCCGCAGACGGAGGACATCCGGGTAAAAAGATGTCAACATTAACTAATTCATGAATAGGGCGAACGCGGTCTAACAGTTCGGGTACAATTCCCGGTTCTTTGGGGAGTTGAGTCCCTGTATCACTGAGTTCTAAATAACAACGTTTTAACACAGGTTCCGTGCTGCCTAACATATTTCTCATCGCCGGAACGTTAGCCGTTACAGCACAATCTCCAAAAGAAATTAAGAGTTTTGTGCGTTTTCTGACTTGATTTAATAACTCTAAATTTTCTTCGTTAGCAACAGCACCTTCCACTAAACAAACATCGACGTTTTCGGGATAATCTTTTAAGTCGCAACCGACGGGACTAAACACAACATCGACTTTTTCCGCGAGATCAAACAGCCATTCATCTAAGTCTAAAAACGACATATGGCAGCCGGAACATCCCGCTAACCAAACTGTAGCAAATCTTATCTTGTCCATTGATGTTTCCCTCTTGCTTCTGCTAAGAATTCTAGTTTTTCGCGATCGCGTTGCATTTCGGCTGTTGTTGTGCCTTTTCTGAAGATAGAACCCGTCGGACAAGCATCAACACATTTGCCGCAGGATGTACACGCATCCACTTCACCCCAAGGTTGATTTAACCCTGTAATAACTTTGGCTGCGGCTCCCCGATAGCCGATATCCCAGACGTGGGCTCCTTCAATTTCAGCACAAACTCTGACACACCGAGTACACAGAATACAACGGTTATGATCGATGCCAAATTTAGGATGAGTAATGTCTACTTCTCGTTCAGGAAAACGATAGGGAAAACGACTATGATCCATCCCCACTTCAATGGCAACGTCCTGTAATTCGCAGTTTCCATTGGCAACACAAACCGCACAAACATGATTTCCTTCTGCAAATAATAGCTCTACAGTCATGCGTCGATAATCTTGCAGTTGGGGGCTGTTTGTAAAGACTTCCATGCCTTCGGAAACTTCCGTTACACAAGCGGGTAATAAACGATTAATGCCTTTAATTTCAACTAAGCATAACCGACAAGCTCCCACATCGGAAACGCCTTCTAAATGACAAAGTTTCGGAATTTTCACTCCTGCTTCTTCAGCCGCCTTCAGAATTGAGGTTCCTTGTTCTACAGCAACATCAATTCCATCAATAGTTAGGGTTTTTACAGACATATTTTTTTGATCTCCTATAAGGTTTAAATATGAAATTTAATCCTTTAATTTTAAGAGGTATCTAGTTTCATTATAGCATTTTTTCCTGGAATTTTTAACATGATTTGTAGGAGAAAGGTGGGCAAAAGCCCACCCAATCTTTAAGCTAAACAAGCTGCCAAATCTTCATCGGGAGTTGAAATCGGTTTGAGATGATAGGTTTCTGACAGTAATTTGAAGACATTGGGAGAAATAAAGGCGGGTAATGTGGGGCCTAAACGGATGTCTTGAATGCCTAAATAGAGCAGCGTTAATAAAACTGCAACGGCTTTTTGTTCATACCATGACAAAATCATTGATAGGGGTAATTCATTGACCCCAATATCAAAAGCTTTGGCTAACCCTAACGCAATTTGAATAGCAGAATAAGCATCGTTACATTGCCCCACATCCATCAACCGAGGAATGCTCCCAATCTCCCCTAATTGTTTATCAAAAAAGCGGAATTTCCCACACGCTAATGTCAGGACAACGCAATCTTGGGGTACTTTTTCCACAAATTCGGTATAGTAACTCCGTCCGGGTTTTGCTCCATCACAACCCCCCACTAAAAAGAAGTGACGAATTTTTCCAGTTTTAACGGCATCAATCACATGATCTGCAACATTTAAAACGGCATTGTGAGCAAATCCTGTTTTGACTTCACGGGGAGTTTCATCATCAGAAAATCCAGGGAGTTCTAAGGCTTTTTGAATCACCCGAGTAAAGTCAGGAATACCGCTTTCATCTGAGGGTAAATAATTTAACCCTGGATACCCCACAGGCCCAATGGTAAACAGTTTTTCATCATAGGTTTCATGGGGTGGCATTAAACAATTGGTTGTGACCACAATCGCCCCTGGAAACTTCGCAAAATCTTTAGTTTGATTCTGCCATGCTGTGCCAAAATGTCCGTACAAATGGGGATATTTTTGTTTTAAAACCGGATATCCGTGAGCGGGTAAAAGTTCTCCATGAGTATAAACGGTAATTCCCGTTTCTGCGGTTTGTTGTAACAACGCTTCCAACTGTTTAATATCATGTCCAGAGACTAAAATAGCCTTACCTTGACGATGATTTAAGGGAACCGTTGTTGGGGTTGGATGTCCATAATGTCCGGTATGTCCGGCATCTAATAATTCCATCGCCCGCAGGTTCATTTCTCCGACTTTTAACGCTAAACCGACCCAAGCATTTAAGTCTAAATCTTGCTGATCTAAAGCAGCTAAGGCTTTATAGATGAACTGATAAATCTTTTCATCTTCTTGCCCCAATTCGTAGGCGTGGAAGGTGTAAGAGGCTAATCCTTTTAAGCCGTAAATCGTGGTTAATTGCAAGGAATAAATGTCAATATTCCCACTGGCTTTTTGAATTAAATCTAAAGCAAACTGTTGTCCTTGTTCCGCTAAACTTTCTTCAAAGTTCGGCTGATAGGAACAGATTTCTGGCCATTGAATCGACGTTTGATTTTGCTGTTCAACGGCTTGTTTTAAGGTTTCTCGAAAATGCAATGCTTCTTTGGCGGAGTCAGAAAATCGCTTCGTATTGAAGTTAACATTCGTCATCGTGGAAAAGATCGATTCACAGCTAAAACGATCCAGTTCCCGATTTGGAATTCCTAACTCATAGGCTTTTAACGCAATGGGGGCAATACTCCGTAAGCAATACATTAATAAATCTTGGACTGCATTAACTTCAGGACTTTTACCACAAGCTCCCCATTGATGACACCCATTTCCACTCGCTGTTTGTTCGCATTGTTCGCAAAACATAATTGACTTACCCTCGTTTAAAGTGTGTGTTGTAATGGGTGAATTACAATCCTATAGAAGCGTTAAATCTTCTATTTCCTCGCAGACTTGATGGGATAATAACTGACTAACCGTTTGCATGATTTGAAAAGCTTGGGGATCGGGTGGATCACCTTGCCAAAATTTTTGCCAGTGTTCTAAAGTTTCCCATCGAGCGATCGCAATAAATTCCGATGAATGTTGGGTAGAACGCAGTAATAAACTACCTTTTGAACCTAAAACCTGATGTCGAATGGTTTCAGTGGCTTGTGTCCAAGCTTGAATAAATTCTGTTTTCTTTTCAGGTTGAACTTTCCAACGATAAATCACTCGAATCATCAGATTAATCACTCATCGAAACTAACGCCAATCTCAGAGCAAAACGATTTCCGTTATGTCAATTTAAGACACCGGAACTTGTCCGTTTTCTTCCGATTTCAATAAAGTCGTATATTCCTCTGGGAAATAGCGTAAGGTACTCAAAACCGGGTTCGGTGCGGTTTGTCCGAGTCCGCATAAACTGGTGGCTTTCACCATTTCCGACAACTGTTTCATTTTCTCAATATCTGCGGAAGTCGCTTGTTGATTGAGAATTTTTGTTAACATTTGATACAGTTGCACCGTTCCTGTCCGACAGGGAACGCATTTTCCGCAGGTTTCCCCTCGACAGAATTCCATATAAAATTGGGCGACTTGAACCATGCTGGTGTCTTCATCCATCACCACCATGCCTCCTGATCCCATCATAGATCCTAATTGGGCCAATGATTCGTAATCAACCGGAGTATCTAAATAATCGACGGGAATACAGCCACCCGATGGCCCCCCGGTTTGCACGGCTTTGACTTTTCCGCCCCCCGCAATTCCGCCCCCCATCTCCTCGACAATTTCCCGTAGGCTAATGCCCATCGGGACTTCAATGAGTCCGGTATTGCGAATTTTTCCGGTAAGGGAGAAAATTTTCGTCCCTTTGCTCTTTTCTGTACCAATACTAGCAAACCAATCGGCGCCTTTTTTGAGAATTGGGGCAATATTGGCAAAGGTTTCGACGTTATTAATTAAGGTGGGACAACCCCATAACCCAGAAACGGCGGGATAGGGGGGACGGGGGCGAGGTGTGCCACGTCCGCCATCAATGGAAGCAATCAGGGCTGTTTCTTCCCCACAAACAAAGGCTCCCGCCCCGACCCGGATATCAATGCGGAAATCAATGGCTGATCCAAAGATTTGACTGCCTAAAAAGCCTTGGCGTTTGGCTTGTTGGATGGCTTTTTGCAGACGGCTAATGGCCAGGGGATATTCAGCCCGCACATAAATATACCCTTGGGTCGCCCCCACCGCATAACCTGCGATCGCCATCCCTTCTAAGATCCGATGGGGATCACTTTCTAGCACACTCCGATCCATAAACGCGCCGGGATCGCCTTCATCTGCGTTACAGATGACGTATTTCTGACCCGGAGGCATTTTCGCAACGGTGGCCCATTTTAACCCGGTCGGATATCCCGCACCGCCTCTTCCCCGTAAACCCGATTTAGTAATTTCGGCGACGACATCCGCCGGACTCATTTCATAAAGGGCGTGATATAACGCTTGATAGCCGCCAACGGCAACATATTCGCCAATTTTTTCCGGGTCAATTTTACCGCTATTTTCCCGAACGATTAACAGTTGACGACTGAAAAACGGATGATGGCGATCGCCTTGGACAGGTTTGGCTTCTCCCCCATTAATGGCTTCAATAATAGAGGGTGCTTCTTCCGGGGTGACTTTTTCATATTGCAGTCCGACGGGTTCGACTTCCACCATTGGCCCCCGTCCACAGAAGCCCATACAACCGACACCGACCACTTGTACCTGATCTTCAAGTCCAGCCGTTTTAACAGCCTGTTCCATCTCGGTTTTGACCCCCAAGGAGTTAGCCGCCACACAACCCGTTGAGGTACAACAGTGAACCCGGATCGGCTTTTGAGCTTTTTGTTCCTTCTCGGCTAGTTCTAATAATTCGCTATATTCCATAATTTTTGTGTTCCTCTGCTCTGTATTGTGGAACAGGCATCTTACCTGTTAAAAACCTCTCTACTCCCATTCCGCAATGCGATCGCAAGCCACCTCTGGGGAAATTTGGGGAGCAACTTTACCATCAAAAACAACAGCCGGAGCAATGCCACAAGCCCCAATACAACGGGCGGTCATAATGGAAATTTGATTATCGGGAGTAGTTTCCCCCGCTTTAATTCCCGTTTTCGCTTCCAAGGCGGCTAAGACATCCCCGCTACCTTTGACGTAACAAGCGGTTCCCAAACACACAACACAGGTATGGGCCCCATTGGGTTTGAGGGAGAATAAATGATAGAATGTGGCCACCCCGTAGACATAACTCAGGGGCAGTTTTAAATTGCGCGCCACATAGATTAAAACTTCTTCTTCTAAATAGCCAAAGGATTCTTGCGCTTTATGCAGCACTTCAATTAAAGCGTCCTGACGATATTGATTCCGTTTCATCGTCATATCGAGGACTTTAAATCGTTTATCGCCTCCTTTGGCAGTTTCAGCCTTGGGCTTATCGGTTTTTGCAGCAGTTACCGTAGAAGATTGCATAGTTCAGTTCTCTACTCATGATGTGGATTGTTGCTGATTTTTAATGCCAGATCCGTTGCAAAAAGTTCTGTTCAGTTCAGCAAAATGATCACCAATTCAATAACGTTTGTGGACTTAGGGATTGTAGACTTTGTTAAGAGTTGGTTATACAACCCTTATGTTGTTTATCTCGACGATTCTTGGTTTGACTCCAACTTCTATTCTAAATTGTAAGTCTACTTCCTACTTCTGGAAAAAAGTCTTAAAATAAAAAAAAGAATTAATCAGTGTGAGTTAATAATGGAACCATGAGATGGGGTTCACACCAAACAGAAGGAAAATCAGCCCCCCAGAACAGGTGTTGATTTCCTCATAAGCTCTCCTCTGTCCTTCAAGAAATGTAACAATAATATAGGTAAAGCAATGTGTTTAGCGATTCCCGGTCAATTGCTCAGTATTTCTGGCAATGATCCCTTAGAAAAAATTGGGAAAGTTAGCTTTGGCGGACTGGTCAAAGAAGTCAACCTAGCTTATGTTCCAGAGGTTAAAGTCGGTGATTATGTCATTGTTCATGTGGGTTTTGCGCTGAGTATTGTCGATGAACAAGCCGCACAACAAACCTTAACAGATTTACAACAAATGGTGACAATCAGTTAAAATACGTTAAGAGACGATTTCAATTTTCCCTGTTGTGTTAGAGAATAACATCAGGGAACACCGGGTTCCTCACAAAAAAACGAGGGAGATAGACTTTAAACGTTCTTAAAACCTTCTTAATCTGGGATTGGATATGATGAAATTAGGGTATCACCATGACGGTTAAAACCCATCAACATCCAGAAACCATTCAAAGCATTTCACGGCTTTCTAAAGTTTCAGGTCGGATTCATTCTATAGAGACTTGTGGCACCGTTGATGGCCCAGGAATCCGATTTATTATTTTTACTCAAGGCTGTTGTCTCCAGTGTCTTTATTGCCATAACCCTGACACTCGAAACCGAGAAGATGGCATAGAAATTACTGTTGATGAACTAATTGCTGAAATTCAAAAATATCGCTCTTATATGCGATTTTCGGGAGGGGGTGTTACGATTAGCGGGGGTGAACCCTTAGTACAACCCGACTTTGTGCAAGCAATTTTCCAACGCTGCCAAGAAATCGGAATTCACACCGCCTTGGATACTTCAGGTTTCGTTAACTTAACCGTTGCTAAACCTGTACTCGAATTTGTAGATTTGGTTTTATTGGATATTAAATCCTTTGATCCGTTAACCTATCGTCAAGTAACGGGTACTTCTATTGAACCCACCTTGAGATTTGCTCACTATTTGAACGAGATTAAAAAACCCACTTGGATTCGGTTCGTTTTAGTTCCTAATCTGACCGATGATCCCGACAATATTGAAGGATTAGCTAAGTTTATTTCTCAATTGAAAAATGTGGAAAAAGTAGAATTATCACCTTTCCACAAACTCGGAGAATATAAGTGGGAAAAACTGGGATACACTTATCGCCTCCAAGATAGGCCCGTGCCAACTTCTGAGCAGATTAATCAAGTTAAAGACTGTTTTAAGCGTTATGGAATTTCAGTTCAATAAAGTTGCTAAGATTAAAGAAAACAGGAAATAAGCAACATTTGAACTAAAGAGAAAAGCTTTCAGGTTGAGTCATCCGTCTCTCTTATCACTTCTAACATTTATCCGCTACTGCTATTTACGTCAAAGCTTAAAGTTTAAAATCGAATTAGGTTAGTCTGAATTATGATTGCTACAAATGAACGTCGAATCTTAAATCAATCCCCTAGTAATTTATGTGAACAATGGCAAGGATTTATTGAAGGGAAATGGACAAAAGAAGTTAATGTCAGAAATTTTATTCAAAAAAATTATACCCCTTATGTTGGGGATGAATCCTTTTTAGTTCCTGCCACTGAACGAACTCAAACCCTGTGGAATTTAGTTCGAGATTTGATGCGGGTAGAACGGGAAAAAGGTATTTTAGATGTGGATACAAAAATTCCCTCTAATATTGTTTCTCACAACCCAGGTTATATTGATCAAAGCTTAGAACAAATTGTCGGTTTACAAACCGATCAGCCCTTAAAACGTGCAATTATGCCCTTTGGTGGAATTCGGGTTGTCAAAGCTTCTTTGCATTCCTATGGTTATGAACTTGATCCCGAAACCGAAGAAATTTTTACGAAATATCGCAAAACTCATAATGATGGAGTTTTTGATGCCTATACTCATCAAATGAAAAAAGCGCGACATTCTGGTATTATTACCGGATTACCCGATGCCTATGGACGGGGACGAATTATTGGCGATTATCGTCGCATTGCGTTGTATGGAATTGATCGATTAATTACTGATAAAAAAGCACAACTTGAATCCTTAGAATTGGATGAAATTGTCGAAACCACCATTCAACTACGGGAAGAAATTTCAGAACAAATTAAAGCCTTAAAAGAACTCAAAATCATGGCGGCGAGTTATGGATTTGATCTGAGTCTTCCGGCTGCCAATGCCAAAGAAGCGGTACAGTGGACGTATTTCGGTTATTTAGCGGCCGTTAAAGAACAAAATGGTGCTGCGATGTCCTTGGGACGGGTTTCAACTTTCCTAGATATCTACTTTAATCGGGATTTAAAACAAGGTATTTTAACGGAATCTGAAGTTCAAGAAATTATCGATCATTTTGTGATTAAATTGCGGATGGTACGATTTTTACGAGCCCCAGAATATAATCAATTATTCTCAGGTGATCCCACTTGGGTAACAGAATGTATCGGAGGAATGGCAGAAGACGGACGCTCATTAGTCAGTAAAACCAGTTTCCGGTTCCTGCATACATTATCAACATTAGGCCCTGCACCGGAACCTAATTTAACGGTTTTATGGTCAGAAAACTTACCTGAAAATTTCAAGAAATTCTGCGCTAAAGTTTCGATTGATAGCAGTTCCATTCAATATGAAAATGATGATCTCATGCGTCCTATTTATGGGGATGATTATGGAATTGCTTGTTGTGTTAGTGCCATGCGGATTGGCAAACAAATGCAGTTTTTTGGAGCACGCGCTAACTTAGCTAAAGCTTTACTTTATGCGATTAATGGCGGAAAAGATGAAAAAACTGGGGAACAAATTGCCCCCCTATTTGCTCCGATTACTTCTGAATATTTAGATTATGATGAAGTCGTCACCAAATTTGATCAAATGATGGAATGGTTGGCGAAATTATACGTCAATACCCTGAATGTGATTCACTATATGCACGATAAATACTGTTATGAACGCATTGAAATGGCGTTACATGATCGGGATGTTTATCGAACCTTAGCTTGTGGGATCGCAGGGTTATCCGTTGTAGCTGATTCTTTATCCGCGATTAAATATGCTCAAGTCAAAATATTGCGGGGAGAAAATGGGTTAGCTCTGGATTATGAAATTCAAGGAGATTATCCTAAATATGGCAATAATGATCAACGAGTCGATGAAATTGCCGTGAATTTAGTTCGGACTTTTATGAATAAAGTTCGCAATCAAAAAACCTATCGCCATGCCGTACCCACCCAATCTATTTTAACAATTACTTCCAATGTGGTGTATGGCAAAATGACCGGAAATACCCCCGATGGACGTAAAGCAGGTGAACCTTTTGCACCTGGAGCAAACCCCCTTCATGGACGGGATAGTAACGGTGCGATCGCCTCCTTTGCTTCTGTGGCAAAACTGCCTTATGAACACGCTCAAGATGGGATTTCTTACACCTTTTCTATTATTCCGAAAGCCTTGGGTAAAACCCTAGAGGATCAAGTTAATAACCTCACGGGAATGTTGGATGGATTTTTCTATGATGGCGGACATCATATTAATGTTAATGTCTTGGATAAAGAGATGCTCATTGATGCCATGAATCATCCTGAAAACTATCCTCAACTTACCATTCGGGTTTCTGGATATGCGGTGAATTTCATTAAATTAACTCGTGAACAACAGTTAGACGTGATTAAACGCACATTCCATGATCGGTTTTAGTGGAATAATTCTAGGGTTAAATCCCTAGAAACTCCCTTCACAATATTAACTACCGTAGAGACGCGCCATGGCGCGTCTCTACAGGGGTTTTAGGGGATAATCTACAGATAGTTGATCGGATCGTTAATCACTTTTTCCTGTTCCCTGTTCCCTGTTCCCTGCTATTACAAATCGTGACGATGAGTTAAAAAACGTTAAGTTGTGGTTCCCTTTCTGCCGTTTTTATTAGATGATCTAAAATAGGAATCTAGGGGGTAGACCTCAACAATCCTTAATCTAAATTTAAGGAAAAATTAATCTCGACGGATATTTGACTCTGGAAAATTCCAAATTAAACAATAGCTGGGGTAACAAAAGAAAGCTGAAGTAATTCTTAAGGGGATTTCTGTCCGTTTAATTACAGAATTAGAATCATTACCAACCCAAACTAAACAACAAAACAGTCAATTTTGGCGCATGAATTGTCACAATAATTCTGTAGGTAAACGAGCGAACACATCAAAGTTTTATTGCTAGAGGAATTTTAGGAATGAATACAAAAAATTATGCAACCCTAGATGGTAACGAAGCCGTTGCCCGTGTTGCCTATCGTTTAAGTGAAGTGATCGCCATTTATCCGATCACGCCTTCCTCACCAATGGGAGAATGGGCTGATACTTGGGCTTCTGTGGGTGATAAAAACCTGTGGGGAACGGTTCCAGCCGTTGTGGAAATGCAAAGCGAAGGGGGAGCAGCCGGAGCCATTCATGGAGCCTTACAAGCAGGTTCCCTCACCACCACCTTCACGGCATCCCAAGGGTTAATGTTAATGCTCCCCAACCTCTACAAAATTGCGGGAGAGTTAACCTGTGCCGTGATCCAAGTCGCTGCTCGCTCCTTAGCCGCCCAAGGGTTATCGATTTTTGGCGATCACAGTGACGTCATGGCCGCCAGAGCCACAGGGTTTGCTTTGTTGTGTTCGGCTTCGGTGCAAGAAGCCCAGGATATGGCGTTAATTGCCCAAGCCGCCACTTTAGAAGCACGGGTTCCGTTTATTCACTTTTTTGACGGATTTCGCACCTCTCATGAAGTTCAAAAAATTGATTTGTTAGATGAGAGTGTGATGCGAGACATGATCGATGATCAATACGTTTATGAACATCGTAACCGGGCGTTAACGCCTGACCGTCCCGTACTGCGAGGCACAGCCCAAAACCCGGATGTTTATTTCCAAGCCAGAGAAACCGTTAACCCGTTTTATGCCAAAACCCCGGAAATTGTACAACGGGCAATGGATAAATTCGGACAACTGACAGGACGGAATTATAAACTATTTGAATATCACGGCGCACCCGATGCCGAAAAAGTGATTATTCTCATGGGTTCCGGTTGCGAAACCGTTCATGAAACCGTCGATTATTTGAACGCTCAAGGAGAAAAATTAGGAGTCTTAAAAGTTCGGTTATACCGTCCTTGGCAGGGAGAACAATTAGTTGCAGAACTGCCAGAAACCGTCAAAGCGATCGCGGTTTTAGATCGAACCAAAGAACCCGGTTCTAGTGGGGAACCTCTCTATTTAGATGTGGTTACGGCCGTTCAAGAAGTGATGTTAGGAGATAACGAGGATCTCAAAGCTAAAATTAAAAACCTTAAAACTTTAGTCGGCGGTCGTTACGGCTTATCCTCTAAAGAATTTAACCCGGCAATGGTTAAAGGCATTTTTGATAATTTAGCTCAAACTAAACCCAAAAATCACTTTACCATCGGCATTCATGATGATGTTAGCCAAACGTCATTAGAATACGATCCTAACTTCTCCACCGAACCGGATAACGTCGTCCGGGCAATGTTCTATGGTTTGGGCGCCGATGGAACCGTTGGTGCGAATAAAAACTCGATTAAAATTATTGGGGAAGAAACCAATAATTACGCCCAAGGGTATTTTGTTTATGACTCTAAAAAATCCGGTGCTGTTACCGTTTCTCACCTGCGGTTTGGGCCACAACCGATCCGGTCAATTTATTTAATTAGCCAAGCCAATTTTATCGGATGCCATCAATGGACATTTATCGAAAAATTAGACGTTCTCAAATGTGCAATGGACGGCACAACGTTCTTATTAAATAGTCCCTATGGCCCCGATGAAGTTTGGGAAAATTTGCCCATAGAAATTCAAGAAACCATCATCCGAAAAAATATCAAGCTTTATGTAATTAATGCCAACCAAGTCGCCCGTGATACGGGGATGGGCAACCGCATTAATACCATTATGCAGGTGTGTTTCTTTGCCTTAGCGAAGGTTTTACCACGGGATGAAGCGATCTATCAAATTAAAAAAGCGATCGAAAAAACCTACGGTAAAAAAGGTGCAGAAATTGTCCGCTTAAACTTAAAAGCTGTTGACGATACCCTAGAACATCTTTATGAAGTAGAGACGCGCCATGGCACGTCTCTACTGCGGCGGGCTTTACCCGTTCCTGAAGCGGCTCCCGCCTTTGTTAAAGAAGTTGAAGGCATGATGATCGCCGGACGAGGAGATGAACTACCCGTTAGTAAACTGCCTTGCGATGGTACTTATCCCACCGGAACCTCCAAATGGGAAAAACGCAATATTGCTCAAGATATCCCCGTTTGGGACGCCGATGTCTGTGTGCAGTGTGGCAAATGTATTATGGTTTGTCCCCATGCTGTTATTCGGGGTAAAGCTTATGATGCAGCAGCCTTAGAAAACGCTCCCGCCAGCTTTAAATTTACCGACGTTAAAGATAAAGCCTTTGGCGGTGAAAAATTCACCATCCAAGTCGCTCCCGAAGATTGTACCGGATGTGGCGTGTGTGTGGATGTTTGTCCGGCTAAAAATAAATCCATGCCGTCGAAAAAAGCCATTAACATGGCCCCTCAGTTACCCTTACGCGAACAAGAAGCGGAAAATTGGGATTTCTTCCTCAGTATTCCCAACCCGGATCGGTTAAAATTACGGCCAGATATGATCCGTCAACAACAATGGCAAGAACCGTTATTTGAGTTTTCGGGTGCTTGTGGCGGTTGTGGTGAAACCCCCTATGTTAAATTAGTAACTCAGTTATTTGGCGATCGCATGATGGTCGCTAACGCCACCGGATGTTCCTCCATTTATGGCGGTAACTTACCGACAACGCCTTGGACACAAAACGCCGATGGACGGGGCCCCGCTTGGGCCAATAGTTTATTTGAAGATAACGCCGAATTTGGCTTAGGGTTCCGTATGTCCATCGACAAACACACTGGGTTTGCCTTGGAACTGTTGCAAAAACTCGGTGGTGAAGTTGGGGATAATTTAGTGAGCCAAATTCTCAATAACCCACAAAAATCAGAAGCGGATATTTGGGAACAACGGCAACTCGTCGCTGAACTTAAACAAAAATTACAGGGAAATCATTCTCCCGATGCCCAACAATTATTGAGTTTAGCGGATTATTTAGTTAAAAAATCCGTTTGGATTATTGGGGGCGATGGTTGGGCCTATGATATTGGTTACGGTGGCTTAGATCATGTCATCGCCAGTGGCCGCAACGTCAATATTTTAGTGTTGGATACGGAAGTTTATTCCAATACGGGGGGACAGTCCTCGAAAGCCACTCCACGCGGGGCCGTTGCCAAGTTTGCGGCTGGGGGTAAACCGTCACCCAAGAAAGACTTAGGCTTAATTGCCATGACCTACGGTAACGTTTATGTAGCGAGTGTGGCGATGGGTGCACGGGATGAACATACCCTCAAAGCCTTCTTAGAAGCGGAAGCCTATGACGGGCCATCGATTATTATTGCCTATTCTCACTGTATTGCTCACGGGATTAATATGGCAACGGCCATGACCCACCAAAAAGAATTGGTGGAAAGTGGTCGTTGGTTGCTGTATCGCTATAACCCCGAACTCAAAGAACAAGGCAAAAACCCGTTAATTTTAGATTCTAAATCACCCAAGAAAACCGTTGAACCTTCCATGTATGCGGAGAACCGTTTCAAAATGCTCACCAAGAGCAAACCAGCAGACGCCAAACGGTTATTACAAGAAGCTCAACAGGACGTTAATAGCCGTTGGAAATTGTATGAATACATGGCCGCTCGTTCTGTAGAAACTAAGGAGCATAACGGTCATTCTAACGGTCATTCAGAGGCAAAATCTACCCCACCTTCTGAAACCAAACCCCCTGAAACCACACCTGTATAAACAAGGAACCGGGTTTCTAACTAACTGTTAGTTATCCTTACAATCTAGGAAAAGAAACCCGGTTTCTAATTAACTGATCCCATCTGCAAACCGAGGACGAAAAAACAATGGATTTATCAACAACATATCTCGGCTTAAATTTACGGACTCCCATCGTTCCTTCTGCGGCGGCTCCCCTTTCAGAAGATATTGATAATGTGAAACGTTTAGAAGATGCTGGGGCGGCGGCGGTGGTTTTACATTCCTTATTTGAGGAACAATTACTCCGAGAAAAATTTGAACTGCATCATCATTTAGAATACGGAACTAATAGCTTTGCAGAAGCCTTAAGTTATTTCCCTGAACCGGATGAATATCACGTTGGGCCAGAACTGTATTTAGAACATATTCGCCAAGCGAAAGAATGCACGAATATTCCGATTATTGCCAGTTTAAACGGCTTTTCTTCTGGGGGTTGGGTGGAATATGCTCAATTGATGCAACAAGCTGGGGCTGATGCAATTGAATTAAACGTTTATTATGTTCCTACAGACTTTGATTTAACCGGAGAACAAGTCGAACAAAACTATCTGAATACCCTCCGAGAAGTTAAAGCAGAAGTGACCATTCCCGTTGCGTTAAAAGTGAGCCCGTATTTTAGCAATATGGCGAATATGGCGAAACAATTCTGTGATGCTGGGGCGGATGGTTTAGTGTTATTTAATCGATTCCTACAACCGGATATTAACGCAGAGGAATTAATTGTTGAACCGGGTTCTGTTTTAAGCAATCCCCATGATATGCGTTTACCCATGCGTTGGATAGCGATTTTATATGGTCGAATTAACGCTGATTTAGCTTGTACCAGTGGCGTTCAACGGGGTCATGATGCCATTAAAATGTTAATGGCTGGGGCAAAAGTGACTCAAGTTTGTTCTGCATTACTTCGACATGGTTTTAATTATATTAAAGTCATGGAAGATGAAATGAAACACTGGATGGAAGAACACGAATATGAGTCCGTGAAACAAATGCAGGGTTCTATGTCTCAACTCCATTGTGAGGATGAATCTGCCTATGAACGAGCTCAATACATGAAGACAATTACCTCTTATAAACTCGGTCATAGTTTAGTTTAACTATTCCTTGTTCCCTGGTTCTACCGGGGAACTTCTGATAGAGGCTCTGCCTCTATTCTATTTTTAATTTACCGTAGGCAGAGCCTACATTTATGATTCCTGGGTAGAACCCAGGAACTAGGGGTTAACTGGGTCATAGTTTAGTTTAACTATTCCTTGTTCCCTGGTTCTACCGGGGAACTTCTGATGGCGGCTCTGCCTCTATTCTATTTTAATTACCGTAGGCAGAGCCTACATTTATGATTCCTGGGTAGAACCCAGGAACTAGGGTTATAGTATAGTTATAATTCAGCCATTTATTATAAAAATATTATGAAATTTGTTGATGAATATCGAGATGCTAAATTAGCCCAGGATTATGCAAAAGCGATCGCAGCTATTACCACAAAACCTTGGACAATTATGGAAATTTGTGGGGGACAAACCCACTCTATTGTTAAATATGGCATTGATGAATTATTACCCTCAGAAATTACCTTAATTCATGGCCCAGGCTGTCCCGTTTGTGTTACCGATATTAATATTATTGATCAAGCCATTGCTCTCGCTTCTTTACCTAATATTATTCTCTGTTCCTTTGGCGATATGTTACGGGTTCCAGGGAGTGAAAAAGACCTCTTAAGCGTTAAAGCAACTGGGGCAGATGTTAGAATAGTTTATAACCCCTTAGACTGTTTAAAAATTGCCCAACAAAACCCGACAAAAGAAGTAATTTTCTTCGCCGTTGGTTTTGAAACCACCGCTCCAACAACGGCAATGGCAGTTTATCAAGCGGCTCAACAAAACATTAATAATTTCTCCCTGTTAGTTTCCCATGTGCTTGTTCCTCCAGCGATGGAAGCTATTTTATCTAGTCCTAATTGTCAAGTTCAAGGCTTCTTAGCGGCGGGTCATGTTTGCACCATTATGGGATATACAGAATATGAACCGATTGTTGAAAAATATCAAATTCCTATTGTGGTTACAGGGTTTGAACCTGTTGATATTTTACAAGGGATTTATTTCTGTATTCAACAGTTAGAAACAGGAAAATATCAATTAGAAAATCAATATAATCGTTCCGTGCGTCGAGAAGGAAATGAAACCGCTCAAAAGATTATTCAAGAAGTGTTTGAAATTGTTCCCCGTCAATGGCGAGGTTTGGGAGAAATTTCTCAAAGTGGGTTAGGAATTAAACAGAAATATATTGATTTTGATGCTCAAAAACGGTTTAATTCTCAACGGTTAATTCCCGTTTCTTCTCCCTGTGCTGACTGTATTAGTGGAGAAATTCTTCAAGGAATTAAAAAACCCCATCAATGTTCTGCTTTTGGAACCCGTTGTACTCCTGAACATCCGTTAGGCGCGCCGATGGTTTCTTCTGAAGGTGCTTGTGCGGCTTATTATCGCTATCGTCAACAAACTCCCCACAATAAAATTCCGATTTCTTTATAAATTGGGTTGTTGTAAGCGATCGCAGATTCTGATATGAAATCCTTAAATTAATACTAGAGGGAAAAGGGAACAGAGGGGACAATAAAATAGGAAATAGGAGATAGTAAAAAGTGATGAGTTACCCCATTTATTATTGATAGCAAATACTTAAGGATTTCATATTATATAATTTTGGTAGCTAGGCTATTACACTCGGTCAAAATCTCTTCTCTTTAGTAAGCCGTCCAACCTCCATCCGTCGCATAAGTACAACCCGTTAAATTAGAAGCATCTGGAGACAAAAGAAACAGAATAATAGCTCCTTGTTCCCAAACCGTAGCCGAACGATGTTTAGAATCAACAGCAGACAAAATGCTCTGGAGTTTGAGTCCACCCATTGAGCTACCCTCTCCAGATTTTTTGCTGGCTTGCACAAATTCACCCGCTCTCGCTACCATTGGTGTATCTGTGGCTGCCATATTAACTGAGTTGATGCGAATCCCGTAAGGCGCATAATCTAGGGCTGCATTTCGCGTTAAGCCTGTAACTCCGTGTTTACTAGCAACGTAGGCGGGATTTCCAGCTAATCCGGTTAAGCCTGCAATCGAACCAATATTAACAATAGCTCCCCCTTGACCCTGTGCAACCATCTGTCGCAGTTCTGAGCGCATCGACTTAAATACACCCGTTGTATTCGTTGCTACCACAGCATCCCAATATTCATCAGTAGCCAGATGAATTGAATTAGGTAACAAATTGCGTTGACCTTCAAAATTCAGAGGTTGAGCCGGATCGCCTCCATCCATGACTCCCGCCGCATTCAGCACCAAATCGACACCGCCAAAGACCTTCACCGCTTCTGTTACCATACGATCGCATAATGCCGTTTCTACCACATTCCCGACAATTGCGATCGCATTATGTCCTTCCCCTTTAATGTTGCTAATGGTCTGATTGAGTTCTTTTTCCTTGCGGTCAACTCCCACCACATTAGCACCCTCACGAGCGGCTCTAATCGCCGTAGCCGATCCAATTCCCGTCGCCGCACCTGTAATTAAAATCGTTTTTCCTTGAAATCGATTGGGAATAAAATAGTCAGGATTAGTGGGCTGAATATCCATTCTTTTTACCTCACTTTTGATTGAATTGCTTGCAGAAGAAACATCGGTATTTTGAGCAGATTCAGCTTCCCCTATCAAGCTTGAAAGCATCAGTGTTGTCACAAAAGAGCCAGTACCTAACACAAGAAACTGACGACGTGACAACATATATTGTATGACTTCCTGTACCCCAGGATTCTCAGGATTGAGAGGTTGAAAATTTGGCTCCACTGGATTTCCCTAATGTCTGCGTCGTCAATATAGTACCAGGACTGACGCACTGGAACTAAATAGGGTGAAATGGTGGGTTATGTTTTATAGCTTCTTGATGCTCCACCGGAATAGAATGGTTCCAAATTGTAAGATCAAGGCAATTAAAGTAGGAGTTGTGAAGTTATGTGTGGAATTGTAGGTTATATTGGAACTCAAGTCGCCAGTGACATTTTAATCGCAGGATTAGAAAAACTGGAGTATCGGGGTTATGATTCTGCGGGTTTAGCGACGATTTGGGAAGGAAATATTCATTCTGTCCGCGCCAAAGGGAAACTCTATAACCTACGGGAAAAATTAGCTCAGGTTGAAATGCCTTCTAGTATTGGGATTGGTCATACACGTTGGGCGACCCATGGCAAACCGGAAGAACGAAACGCCCATCCTCACATGGATCATAAAGGACGAGTGGCGGTTGTTCAAAATGGAATTGTCGAAAATTATCGAGAATTACGAGAAGAATTAAAAGCGAAAGGTTATGAGTTTAAATCGGATACGGATACAGAAGTAATTCCTCATTTAATCGCGGATATTTTGGAAAATAAAACTTCGGAAAAAACAACGTTTTTAGAGGCTGTTATTAAAGCCGTTAATCGTTTAGAAGGAGCCTTTGCTATTGCTGTTTTATGTGCAGATTATCCTAATGAATTAATTGTTGCCCGTCAACAAGCTCCCTTATCTATTGGTTTAGGTCAAGGGGAATTTTTCTGTGCATCCGATACTCCAGCTTTAGTTCCTTATACCCAAGCAGTTTTAAGTTTAGAAAATGGTGAAATTGCTCGTTTAACCCATTTGGGTGTGGAAATTTATACCTTTGCTGGAGAACGTTTGCATAAAGTTCCTCGGATTCTCAATTGGAGTCCTACTTTAGTTGAAAAGCACGTTTTCAAACATTTCATGCTTAAAGAAATCCATGAACAACCGGGAGTTGTTCGGGATTGTTTACAAGCTTATTTAGATGCTGAATGTGAACTAGAATCGGAAAAAATATCTGAAAAATCGGCTGAAAAATCTTCTGAGAAAAAAACACCCTCACCCATTCATTTAAGTATTCCTTCTAGCTGGTATCAAGATTTAGAACAAATTGAAATTTTAGCCTGTGGAACCAGTTGGCACGCCAGTTTAGTTGGCAAATATTTACTAGAACAATTAGCAGGTATTCCCACCATTGTACAATATGCTTCGGAAGCGCGTTATGCACCCACTCCCCTCAGACCAAATACAATCACCATTGGGGTTACACAGTCAGGAGAAACAGCTGATACCCTAGCTTCTCTAGCGATGGAACAGCATCGGCGAGTTAATGCGCGCCCTGAATACGCAGCAAAACTATTAGGAATTACAAACCGTCCCGAAAGTTCTTTAGCTCAATTAGTTCCCCATATTATTGATACCAGAGCCGGAATAGAAATTGGGGTAGCAGCGACAAAAACTTTTATGGCTCAATTAATTGCCTTTTATTTATTAGCCTTAGATATAGCTTGGCATCGTCAAAAGTTACCGCAATCTCGGTTGTTAGAAATTCTCAAAGATCTGCGACAAATTCCGGCTCAAATGGAACAGTTACTACAGGATCAAGAAAAACATATTGAGGAGTTAGCCCATGATTTTAATGAAACCCATGATTTTATCTTTTTAGGGCGAGGAATTAATTTTCCGATCGCTTTAGAAGGGGCGTTAAAATTGAAGGAAATTAGTTATATTCATGCTGAAGGATATCCGGCTGGAGAAATGAAACATGGCCCCATTGCTTTATTAGATGAAAAAGTGCCTGTTGTGGCGATCGCAATGCCCGGAAGTGTCTATGAAAAAGTGATTTCTAATGCTCAAGAAGCCAAGGCGCGAGATGCTCGTTTAATTGGGGTGATGCCGAAGGAAGAACCGGAAGCCAAGGAAACCTTTAATGATGTTTTAGGGGTTCCTTGTGTTGATGAAATTTTATCTCCCATTTTAACCGTAATTCCCCTGCAATTATTAGCTTATCATATTGCAGCACGGCGAGGATTAGATGTAGATCAACCTCGGAATTTAGCGAAATCTGTTACGGTGGAATAATTCGGTTAGATTTTGTACAAATGTTGTCAAACAACAATAAAGTTGTACACTTTACGATAAAATAGACACAAATCCTCGTGTAGGGGCGAGGCGTGCCCATTGGCGTCAACTTAAGGAGCGATCGCCCCAAACCTGCTGTGTAAGAGCATCGATTTCTCGATGTCGTTTTCGAGTGGATTTGACCAAGCCAAATAACTTCTGATGTGAGGTTAAATAGCTAATAACATCAGAAGTTTCTCCCCGTAAACTAGCTCGAGAAAAATGATATAAAGCGCGAAATACCATTTCTGTAGAAATTCGTTCTTTCGGTTGACCTAAAGCCATAGCGACATCAGTACACAACTGATTTAAGACGGCATAAAATATCCAGGTTGATAAAATTTGAATTTGGATTCCGTTGCTATCTCCCACCCAGAGATAGGCTAATCCTAATAATCTCTTCGTTAATAAAAAGGCTTGTTCAATTTGCCAGCGATTTCGGTACAACTCACAAACTTGTTGAGCCGATAATTCCTCTGGATCTAAGACATTGGTTAAATAGCGATACCAAGTTTTTCCCCATAAGACTGAGACTAATCGTACAGGCTGATGACATCGGTTAGAACGGTACAATCCCATCTGGATAATTTCATCTTGATAGTATAACCCTTGGCTTAATGTTTTTTTGACTTGATAGGCTGTTTTTTCTCTTAATCGGGTTACAAAAAATTTTTTTTGTTCTGTAAATTCATCAAACCACCCAAACTTAAAAAAACCTAAGTCAAAAATCATTAATCCCCCTTGGGGAAGTTGTTCTAACAGTTGGTCAGTAAAGATTTTATCGTTAGCTTTTGATTCTTCTGTATACCACATTTTCACCGGTCTATATGTCCAGGCTTCTACAATCACCATCATCTTTCCCCCTAACACTGTGTTACCCTTTCTCAGCACTTTTAACTTTTTAAATATTTCTTCCAGTGTCGAACCATCTGCTATCCAAATTCCTGTAAACTTTTCTGAGATCCCTTGCCATTTTTCCGGCACTCCCTTCAGATTTTCTTCGCTTTTTAATTTCTCTATCACCTGTTCAAAGATTTCTACAAATAAACTCGCTGGTAGCGTTCTTAATCTTTTTGATAACGCTTCCACACTCACTTGCATCGGTTCTATCCACAGCATTCCTTCTTCCGTTAGGATTCTTAACAGTTCTCGCAATCCAGCTATTCTTCTATAGACTAAGCCAATAACTACTGCCATCATCACTGGTAAATTTAATACTCGCGAACGCAGTTTTTTTTCCTGAATTCCTCGGCTTTCCTTTAACGGTTTAAAATTTTCGGGTGTTAGTAGTCTATACAGTTCTTTTTCTAGCACTTCTAATGGTGGCCCTGCCATTTGACTTTGATGCCTTAAATCCGCATTTCTCAAAATTCTCCCTGTTGTTTTACTCATCTGATTTCTTTCCCCCTTCCACTAACACTGACCTTGGCGATCGCCCCTTTAAACTAACACCTACAGTTGCCACGTTGCCAGGGCGACTACTCATCGCCCTCTTCAACTCCCATTAGTCGTTGCGATCGCCTTTCCTTAAGTTGACACCAATGGGCGTGCCTCGCCCCTACGATCAATTAGATTTTAAGACATTTATACAACTGATTTAGACTTGCTATATATCAACAATTATTTCAATCAATCATTGATTGATTTAACCTTGCTATATCTTTGATGACATAACTGAACTGACCCCTAGCCCTAGGTCAAATCTAAAGATGAATCAAATAGATCCTTTATTTCCATCAACAGTTGATCTAACGAACTGTGACACAGAACCAATTCACATTCCGGGATTGATTCAGGCTCATGGTATTCTTTTTGTTCTACAAGAACCTCAGCTAAAAATTTTACAAGTTAGCAACAATACTTTTAACCTTCTTGGAATTCATCCTCAAAAACTTTTAAGAAAAAAATTAGATAAAATTCTTGAATCACGCTTCATTGAACAAATTCATCAAAAACGAGATGAAGGCTTGGGAACTATAAATCCACTCAAATTATCAATTAAAATTCAAAAAAAACAACGGTTTTTTGATGGAATTCTTCATCGTTCAGATGGTGTTTTAATTCTTGAATTAGAACCTGTAACCTCAAAACAATTTAGTCATTTTTTTAGCCTTTATCATTTAGTTCAAGCACCCCTAGCCCAAATTCAAAAAACATTTACTTTAAATGAACTCTGCCAAACAATTGTTAAGGAAATCCGAAAACTAACTGGGTTTGACCGAGTGATGGTCTACCAATTTGATGCGGAAGATGCAGGTACAATTATTGCCGAAGATAAATTAGAGGAATTGAATCCTTACTTGGGTTTACACTATCCGGCTTCAGACATTCCCCGACAAGCAAGGCATTTGTATGGGTTAAATTTACTGCGGTTAATTCCTGATGTCAATTACCAAGCTGTTGAACTTTTTCCGGTTAATAATCCCCTCACAAATCACCCCCTCGATCTCAGCTTTAGTGTGTTAAGAAGCGTTTCTCCAATCCATATTGAGTATCTCAAAAATATGGGGGTTGGAGCTTCAATGTCTATTTCCTTAATGCGGAACCAAAAACTCTGGGGGTTAATCGCTTGTCATCATCAATCACCCAAGTCTGTTTCTTATGAAATCCGTGCTGCTTGCGAGCTTTTAGGGAAAGTGATGGCTTTAGAACTCAATTCTAAAGAAGAGAATGAAACTTTAGATTATCGGATTAAATTAAACTCAATTCTGGCAAAATTTATCGAAGCAATTTCTGAAGAAGAGAATTTTGTCACGGGTTTGTTAAAAGAAAGAAATCATTTAGTAGAATTAGTTGGTGCTCAAGGAGTAGCGATTTGTGCGAATGAAAATTTAACTTTGATTGGGCAAACTCCTGAAATCGCTGATATTCAAGGGTTAATTAATGAGTTAATAACTCCCCTGAATCAAGATATTGTTTATACGGATTCTTTGTCTAAACTGTATCCAACGGCTGAGAAATTTAAAGATATTGGCAGTGGATTGCTGGCACTTTCTTTATCTCACATCCACAAGCAGTATGTGTTGTGGTTTCGCCCAGAATTAATTCAAACGGTAAATTGGGCTGGAAATCCAAATAAACCTGTTGAAATTAAGCAGAATGGAGATGTGCAACTAACCCCTCGCAAATCCTTTGATTTGTGGCAAGAAACGGTTCGATTAAAGTCTTTACCTTGGCAACCCTGTGAAATTGAAATTGCTTTAAAACTCAGAAGTGCAATTATTGGAATTGTCTTGCGGAAAGCGGATGAAATCGCCAAAATTAATCAACAATTAACCCTGGCTTTGTCTGCGGCTCAAATGGGCATTTGGGATTGGGATTTACTGACTAATCAGATTACTTGGTCAAGGGGTCATGAACAGTTATTTGGGTTAGAACCTGGAACATTTAATGGCACTTATGAAGCGTTTGAAGCCTGCATTTATTCAGAAGATCGAGCCACAATTGCTTTAGCCGTAGAAGAAGCACGCCGGGAAAAACAGAAGGATTATGAGCATCAATTCCGAGTCGTTTGGCCGGATGGAAGTCTCCACTGGATTGAGGCGAAGGGTAAATTTTTCTATAACACTGAGGGTGAAACTCTGCGGATGTTGGGAACGGTGGTGGAGATTAGCGATCGCAAAGCCAGAGAAACCCAACTGCATCTTCTTGAGTCCGTTATTCTCTCAACAAATGATTCAGTTGTGATTACTGAGGCCGAACCCATTAACGACCCTGGCCCCCGGATTATTTATGTCAATCCTGCCTTTACTCACATGACGGGCTATACCCCAGAGGAAGTTTTGGGCAAAACGCCACGACTCTTGCAAGGGGAAAACACAGACCGAACCGCTTTAGAACAAATTCGCACGGCTTTACAAAACTGGCAACCTGTCAGAGTTGACCTGATTAACTATCGCAAAGACGGTTCGCCGTATTGGGTTGAAATTAGTATTGTACCCGTTGCAGATAACACGGGCGGGTATACCAATTGGATAGCAGTGCAACGAGATATTACAGCACGCAAGCAAGCTGAAGCTACTTTACAGCAACTCAATCAAGAGTTAGAAATGCGAGTGCAACAAGTGTTGGGGGCTGACCGAGTAGTGGTTTATCGTATTTGGCCTGACTATACCGGAACAGTGATTGCGGAGGCTATCGCACCCCAATGGCCAAAAATTGCCAATATCACCTTACCCGAAGAGGCATTCCCCGAACACTGCCGTGAGATTTACGCTCAGGGGAAAGTGTTTACCCTGACTGACCGCCTTTGCAACGAAGCGTTACTGCCTTGTATGGTGGAATTTCTCGAACAGATTCAAGTCAGAGCCGAACTGGTCGTTCCCATTCTCCAAAATAATCATATTTGGGGATTGTTAATTACTCATCAATGTTCAGGGCCAAGAGAATGGCAACCTGGGGAAATCGAATTAATTCAGCAGTTGGCGAATCAAATGGCGATCGCCATTCAGCAATCGGAACTCTACCAACAACTTCAGAACGAACTCAAGGAACGTCAGCAAGTAGCGATCGCATTGCAGCAGAGTGAAGCGGAATTCCGGTCTTTAAGTGAGAATTCTCCGGTCGGGATCTTCCGCATCGATGCCCAAGGGCAGTGGATTTATACCAATCCCCGTTGTCAAGAGATTTGTGGCTACACCTTTGATCAGGCCTTGGGAGACGGTTGGTTAGCATTTGTTCACCCCGAAGACCAAGAATGGCTCATGGAGCAATGGTCACAAACCCTATCCGAACAAGGGGAATTTTTGGCTGAGGTTCGCTATGTTCATAAAGATGGCATTATTCATTTTGCCCAAATGAGAACCTCTCCCTTGTATCAGACAAGTTGCCAATTTATGGGTTATGTGGGAACCGTCGAGGATATCACTGAACGTCGAATCATTGAACAAATGAAAAGCGAGTTTATCTCCATTGTCAGCCATGAACTGCGAACACCTCTATCCTCAATTCGGGGTTCTCTGGGGTTACTGGCTGCGGGAGTCTTCAACAACCAGCCAGATGCGACTCAACAAATGTTAGATATCGCCGTTCACGATTTTTGGAAGATTTCAACAGGTGGATGCTTCAGATTCTCGGCAAAAGGGAGGAACTGGTTTAGGTTTAGCAATTTGTAAAAGTATTGTACAACAACATGGAGGCACAATTTGGGTGGAAAGTATTGTTGGGGCAGGCAGTAATTTTTATTTTACCTTGCCCATACCCCTCGATTAATTGATTTATTTAATAACTTTTTATGGATTTAAAAATTATATCGAGTTTACAGAAGACTTAGGGGGTAAAAAATATAGCAATCCCAAATAGATTGTAATAATTTACAACTGACATAAAACAGCCAGAAATATTATTTATCTGGTGTTCCCCATTCGTAATTCGTAATTCGTAATTCGTAATTCCCTGTTCCCTATTGCTCAAAAATTTTGAACACAACTCAAATAGAATTGCTATAAAATGATGAAATTTTATCAACGATTTTTACCGTATGCCGTTGCCATTGGCTCGACTGCGATCGCCTTACTTCTAACCCTCAACCTTGAGCCGTTTCTAACTCAATCGGTGAGTGTGTTTTTCTTTGTTGCCATCACCGTTTCCACTTGGTATGGTGGACTAAAGCCTGGATTAGTGGCAATTTTCCTCTCAACACTAGCAGTCAATATCTTTTTTGTTCCACCTCTGGGGCAATTCACAACACTCACGATCAGTGATTTCATTCGACTGGCAAGCTTTAGCCTCGTTGCAGTTGTGATTCATCTGTTGAGCCACAGTCTGAAAAACAGCAAGCGCAGGATTGAGCAACTGAGTCAACAACTTTTAGAGAAAAATGCCGAACAACTCCGAATGGTGCTATCTGCGGCTCAAATGGGGCTGTGGGACTGGAATATCTTAACGGGCGAAATTTATTGGTCGCCAGAACATGAACGGTTATTGGGCTTGACGGTTGGAACCTTTGATGGGCGATACGAAACCTTTAAGGCTTGTCTCCATCCACAGGATCATGAGAAATTCAATCAGGTGATAGAGCGTTCTTTAAAAGAACGGGTTCCCCATCAACATGAATATCGTGTCATTTGGCCCGATGGCAGCATTCACTGGATTGAGGGACGAGGACAAGGATTTTATGATGAATCTGGGCAGCCTGTCCGCATGACGGGAACCGTGATGGCAATTGATGAGCGTAAGCAAATCAATACTGAACTCGAAGCACGGGTAGCGGAGCGAACAACAGAACTCTCTGAGGTAAATCAACACCTAGAGGAAGTATTAACAGCCTTACAAGAGAGCGAAGAACGCCGCCGACTCGCTTTAGATTTAACTCATATCGGTTTTTGGGATCTTCACCTCCCTAGCGGAAAACTGATCTGGAATGATAATCTGTTCACGCTACACGGTTTAGTCCCCGATAGCATTGAGCCTAGCTATGAACTGAGCCGCAGTATCGTTCATCCTGATGATGTAGATTGGGTTGAACAACAGTTTTTAGAATCGATTAAAAATCATACGGATTTCTCTATTGAATATCGACTGATTCATCCTGATGGTTCTGTTCATTGGGTAATGCCGCGTGGTAAAGCCATCTACAATGAATCGGGGCAACCTGTGCGATCACTCGGCGTATTGTTAGATATTGGCGATTACAAACGAGATCAACAAATGCTAGATCTTCAGGCTGTCATCACTCGCAATATGGCAGAAAGCATTTGCTTAATCAAAGTCGATAATCAGGTCATTGTCTATGCCAATCCTAAATTTGAGCAGATGTTTGGCTATGAGGCGGGTGAACTCAACGGTCAGTTCGTTTCCATTGTTAACTATGCAACAAAAGAGGTAACGGCTGAAGATGTTTCTGAAGTGATTATTTCTGCTATTTTACAAAACGGTGAAGCGACTTATGAAGTTCATAATATTAAGAAAGATGGAACTCCATTTTGGTGTAGGGCAACAGCTTCTGTATTTAAGCATTCTGAATATGGCGATGTGCTGGTCGTTGTTCAACAAGACATCACCATAGCTAAACACCTCGAAGCAGTTCGCCAGCAAGCTGAAAAAAAACTCCGGCAAAGTGAGGCTAATTTCCGTTCTCTGAGTGAGTCTTCGCCTATCGGCATTTTTATCTAAGACCTCGGTTTGAAAACTCCCGTTACACCGTTAGGTTAACGGCGAGATGAAAAACCGAGCAATGTACCCAGCGTAGCACGATATTTTAATTTGACACAAAAACAGAAACTTGTGTTAGATTAGATTTAGGTCGATATTGGTGACATAAATGCTAGTTCTCGAATTTAAAGTTAGAGCGAAAGAACAACAATATAAAGCGATAGACGAAGCGATTCGTACCGCTCAATTCATCCAGAACAAATGTCTAAGATATTGGATAGATAACAAAGGGGTTGGACGCTACGATTTGAATAAGTATTGTCGCGTTTTAGCTCATGACTTTAAATTCGCTAACGAGTTAAACTCTCAAGCTAGACAATCTAGTGCCGAGAGAGCATGGTCAGCTATCGCTCGATTCTATGATAACTGTAAACGGAAAATTCCGGGTAAAAAAGGCTATCCCCGTTTCAAGAAAAATTGCCGTTCGGTTGAATACAAACAAACCGGATGGCAATTAAATTTAGAAAGTCGTAAAGCCATTACCTTTACTGATAAGAAAGGAATTGGACGGTTACGGTTAGTAGGAAGCTACGATTTGCATTTCTATCAACCCGAACAAATTAAACGAGTGAGATTGGTTAGACGTGCAGATGGTTATTATTGCCAGTTCATTCTTTCAGTTGACGTTCAAATCAAGACTGAACCAACGAATAAAACAATCGGTTTAGACGTGGGGTTATCTGCTTTTTACACCGATGATCAAGGTAATAAAATAGATAACCCTAAATTCTTGAGAATGGGAGAAAAGAAAATTAAGCGGTTACAAAGGCAACTTTCTCGGAAACAGAAAGGGTCTAATAACCGCAAAAAAGCGAGACAGAAATTAGCTAAGGCTCATCTGAAAATTAGTCGGCAACGAAAAGAGTTTTGCAAGGGTGTTGCATACTCCGTCATCCACTCTAACGACGTGGTAGCCTACGAAGATTTAAGGATTAAGAACTTAGTTAAAAATCATTGTCTGGCTAAGTCAATTAATGATGCAGCTTGGTATCAATTCCGTATTTGGTTAGAATATTTTGGGAGAAAGTACGGCAAGGCTACTATTGCTGTTCCTCCTCAATATACAAGCCAAAACTGTTCAAATTGCGGAAAAATCGTCAAAAAATCCCTATCAACAAGAACCCACGTTTGTAGTTGTGGATGTCAGTTAGATAGGGATGAAAATGCTGCGAAAAATATTTTAAGAAGGGGATTAAGTACCGCAGGACATACGGGAACTTTCGGTTTAGAGCCGATAAACGCTTTGGGAGAATTGACCTCTACTTTGGCGGGAGAAATCCTGTTGGGGCAAGTTGATTCGTTGAACAAAGAATCTCCCGTCACATCGCTTTGCGATTGACGGTGAGAGTGTCAAACCAATCCACGCTATCAAATAATTTGTGGCTGCACCTTTGATGAAGCATTGGGAGACGGTTGGATCAAGTTTCTCCATCCTGAAGACCGGGAGACAGTTACGACTGAGTGGTCAAAAGCAGTGTCCCAAAGGCAAGAATTTTCGAGTGAAATTCGTTATGTTCACAAAGATGGCATCATTCGTTTTAGCCAAGTGCGATCAGCCCCCATTTTGTCAGTTTCCGATGAATTAATTGGCTATGTGGGCACAGTAGAAGATATCACCGAACGTCAAGCCATTGAACAAATGAAAAGCGAGTTTATCTCCATTGTCAGCCATGAACTGCGAACACCTCTATCCTCAATTCGGGGTTCTCTGGGGTTACTGGCTGCGGGAGTCTTCAAAAACAAGCCGGATACTACTCAACAAATGTTAGACATCGCTGTTCACGATACAGAACGTTTAGTCCGTTTGGTCAATGATATTCTCGATTTAGAGCGACTTGAGGCACAGAAAGTCCATCTCAATCAACAGTGGTGCGATACAGGAGCGCTTCTGCAACAATGTGTGGAAACCCTGCAACCTTTAGCCGCAGAAAATCAGATCATGCTATCTGTTGAACCGACTTCTATTCAGGTTTTTGTGGATCGAGATCGGATGATTCAAACCCTTGTTAATCTCGTTAGTAATGCGATTAAATTTTCCCCTGCCAAGGCAACCGTTACACTCAGTGCTCAAGACCAAGCGGATCAAGTTTTATTTCAAATTCAAGACCAAGGGCGCGGTATTCCGGCTGATAAATTAGAAACGATTTTTGGACGATTTCAACAGGTGGATGCTTCGGACTCCCGACAAAAGGGAGGAACAGGTTTAGGTTTAGCAATCTGTCAAAGCATCGTACAACAACACGGCGGCAAAATTTGGGCGGAAAGTGTTGTTGGAGCAGGCAGTAAGTTCTATTTCACTTTGCCAAAACAACTTGATTAACTATGAAATCAATGTTATAGCAGTCGCTAAGGCACTTAGGACATAAACTGATGCTCAAACCGAAACGGATTCTGGTGATTGATGATGAACTCAACCTCTGCATCATCATTCAGGCTTGTCTGCAAAATTTAGGGGGTTGGGAGACGCTAACGGCTGTATCGGCTCAAGAAGGACTAGAGATCGCCCAAACTCAACACCCGGATGCAATCTTACTCGATGTGATGATGCCTGACATGGACGGACTCACGGTATTCCAATTGTTGCAGGAGAATTCAGCGACTTCAACAATTCCAGTCATTTTATTCACTGCGAAAGTACAGTCCACCGACTTAGAACAATTTGCCCAACTCGATATAGCAGGAGTGATTGCAAAACCCTTTGACCCTATGACCCTGGCAGATCAAGTGGCTTCTACCCTGGGATGGTAATGCAATGGCAAGCCAAGACCGTATTCGCTTCCCTCTAAATTTCCTCAAGTTGTTGTTTTAATCTCTAGGTGTAGGGAAATTACTACGTTGAATTATTTTTTCTAATGCCTCTTGGGGAATGCTAAGAGGTGTCATAAATATGACTAATCTAGTGACTCCAGGTAAACAAATTTTATTTATTGATGATGAATCCAACATCCGACAAATCGTGAAAATATGTTTGGAAACACTAGGGGGTTGGAATGTATCATTGGCAGCTTCGGGTCAAGAGGGTTTAGTGAAGGCTGTTTCAGAGAAGCCTGATGCGATTCTACTGGATGTGATGATGCCTGATATGGATGGTTTAGCTGTATTGCAACAACTACAAGCGAATCCTGTTACCCAGCCTATCCCCGTGATATTTTTAACGGCAAGACGCAGTTTGACTGAACCTCATCGGTTTCAAGCGTTGGGTGTGAAAGGTGCGATCGCTAAACCCTTTGATTCTCTCACCCTAGTTCCCCAAATTGCCCATGCTCTCGGCTGGAATCTATAGCACTAGGGAACAGGGAACAGTTAACATCTTGATCCTCAAAAGTTTGTAAAGAAAAGTTTCAGAAAATTGCTAATTATTACAATTACACCCTTATTCACAAGTCAGTAATAATCCCTGCTGAACTTAAATCTAAAGGATTTTACGGCTTTGACAAAGAATGTGAGAAAAAATCCTCAAATTTCCCTCAAATTTGTTTTTTAATCTTTGAAGCATTACAGCCTCCTCGCCCTTTCTTTGCAGAAAAGGGTTAGGCAAATTTTGCCTCTATTACCGATTAAATCTTTTAAGGAGTAAACAATGGAAAATAAGCTACTCAATCTGACTTTACCTTTCGTCATTGAGGAGATTGAAAACATTTTAGAAACCTATCCTAAGTCTCTCCATCAGGAAACTTTCTCGGCTAATAACTTACGTCAGGAATTAGTTGCTTATGTTCTGAGTCGTGTTCCTAATAAATACATTGTAGTAGACAAAACAGAAAACCTGGAACAGACAAAATTATCGATTGCCTATTCAAGTCAACGGCTCTTAGATATCGAATATTATATTCATTTAGGCATCCGTGATATTTTTGGCATTTTTAGCTCAAATAACATGGACATTCAACCCAATAATAATCAAAATTTTCGCAATTCCCGAAAAGTAAGTTAAACAAAAAAAAGATTAATAAACCTCATTTAAAAAAGGAGATTAGAAAATGTTATTTTCAACTTGTCCTTGCTGCTCTAATACTTTACTTCGGCACATTCGTGCAAGAGAAATTCACTGGTTTTGTCGTCACTGTTATCTGGAAATGCCCTATTATGATAGCATTTTAGCTGACTTAGAAACAACTCCTAATGTAAGGAAATCCAGGGGCTTAACTCCAATGAGTTCCTTGAGTTGACACTCCTCAGCCTGAAGGCGTGAAGATTCTTGGTTCGTCGAAACCACTTAATCAAAGTACCTTGCAGTGCCTTGATCAGAGGTGGGGTTCTCCCCAAGCGTAGATTTGGGTAAGCCCTACCCTATTCGCATGACTGCGAGTTCTTTTTTAATTGAAACAAATACGTTTCAAAAACGGGTTGTTGAGCTTCCCACGAATCTTTTACCCACTGCTGGGGAGAAGCTAAAACTATGCAGTAGAACCCTATAGATTCAATTGTCAAGGTTCAGTATTTACCGTTAGGCAACTAGGTTTTTAGACAGGTTATTTACCTTTCCTGTTATCCGAAATGGTAGCACGATTGGATGTCAATAGACAACGCAATATAAAGCCGTCCTAGAAAAACAGGGTTTTAAACCCATTTTTCTGATAAAAAATTTTGAGGCTTTTTGAAAACAAAGTAAGGGATGAGTTCTAATGAAAATTCTGCTCGTAGAAGATGACGAGATGACAGCAAATATCCTAGCACAAGAACTCACGACTCACCATTACACGGTTGAGATAGCAACGGATGGTCAAATGGGTTTGGAACTGGCTCAAGCTATGCCTTATGATCTCCTCATCCTCGATATTATGCTTCCGAATTTAGATGGAATTAATCTGTGTCGCCAATTGCGATCGCACGGGTCACAAATACCGATTTTACTATTAAGTGCAAAGGAAAATAGTAGTGATCGGGTCATGGGTTTAGAAGCCGGAGCCGATGATTATGTGATCAAGCCCTACGAACTCCCTGAATTAATGGCTCGAATTCAAGCTTTATTGCGACGAGGTAGTTCAACCTTACCTCCGGTATTGACCTGGGAAAAACTTCAACTTCAGCCAGAAGCTTGCCAAGTGACCTATGACGGACAACTGTTACACCTAACCCCAAAAGAGTACAGTATTTTAGAGCTTTTCCTCCGCAATCCTCGGCGAATCTTTAGCCGCAGTGCGATTTTAGATCACATCTGGCCAAGCGGGGAATTCCCCCAAGAAGATGCCGTCTCCACCCAAATCAAAGGGTTGCGACAGAAGCTCAAAGGAGCGGGAATAACGATCAATCTGATTGAGACGGTGTACGGATTGGGTTATCGGCTAAAAGCTCTACCGGAAGAAGTTCCCACCGCCAAGACACCACTAGAGCAAAGAACCCTATCCACTCCAATGTCTGTGGTTTCAGCAGACAACAAGTGGCAAGCTCAAGTCCAAGTTCAGGCTGTTATGCAACAAGTCTGGGACAACTTCAAAGAAGGTTTTGATCTGCGGATGGCGGTTTTCGAGCAAGCCATTGCCCAACTCTCGACCGGAAGTCTAGCTCAGGAACTGCGAGATTCTGTTCAAGGGGAGGTGCATCGATTGATTGGCTCACTCGGTTCATTGGGCTTACCACAAGGTTCAGAAGTCGCACGACAGATTGAACAGTTGCTTCACTTAGAGTCGTTAGGTGAAAATGAGGCGCGACAACTGGAAGAATGGGTTGGGCATCTTAAACAAATTGTAGACAGCAAGCCATCGACAATGGCACTGACTTCCGGTTTCAATCTGGGGTCGGGTCGGTTGTTGGTTGTTGGTGGTGATACAGAACTGACTCAACAGATTCAACGAAAAGCACTCATTTGGGGTTTTCAGGTGGAAGTGACAACAGACTTAACAACAGCAAGAAGATCCATTGCATCCCATCTACCGGATGTCATTCTTCTTGACCTCACTTTTCCCCAGACTCCAGAAAATGGAATGACCCTACTCGCTGAATTGGCGCAACACCACCCCCAAATTCCTGTGTTAGTGCTGACGACCCAAAATGAGTTAGGCGTTCGAGTAGAAGTTGCCCGTTTGGGCGGAAATGTCTGTTTAGAAAAACCCATTAGTCCAGAAGAAATTCTCAAAGCCGTTAGTTACGAACTCAACCGCCCCCAGAAACCGGAAGCCAAAATCCTGATTGTCGATGATGATTATCAGCTACTAGCGGCCTTATCAAGTCTCTTAGTGCCTTGGGGCTTTCAGGTCAAAACCTTAGCAGACCCCCAGGAATTTGAGGAAACTCTCGGATTTTCTGTACCCGATTTGCTGATTTTAGATATTGAGATGCCCGGTTTTAGTGGCATTGAACTGTGTCAAGTCATTCGCGGTGATCCACGTTGGCGCGAGTTGCCTGTGCTGTTTCTATCCGCTCATCATAATCCTGAAATCATCCATCAGGTGTTCGCTGTCGGTGCAGATGACTATGTGCAGAAACCCATTATTGGGCCTGAACTGATTGCCCGCATTTTAAATCGTCTGGAGCGAACCCGAATTCTTAAGAGATTTGCAGAAATTGATGAACTCACAGGTACAGCAACTCGGCACAAATCTATTTTGGATTTAGAGCGATTAATCCGTTTGGCACAGCGCCAAAATCAACCGTTGTGTTTTATCATTCTCGACTTAGACCACTTCAAACAAGTCAATGATCTACACGGTCATGAGGTGGGAGATAGAATTCTTTGCCAATTCGGAAGGCACTTAAAGCAGTTCTTTCGGTCTGAAGATATCGTCGCTCGTTGGGGTGGCGAGGAATTTGTTCTCGGTTTATATGGTATGACGCGAGAGCAGGGTGCAAAACGGCTGAATGAATTCTTGAATATCTGGGGTCAGCAGAAGTTTATTCATCAAACCTTTCAAGTCACATTCAGTGCCGGAGTCGCTGAGTATTCTCAGGATGGTGCTAAATTACAAGCCCTTTATTCAGCCGCTGATGCCGCCCTATACCAAGCTAAGGAAATGGGTCGAAACCGAGTCCTGATCTTGAATACTCCCATCATTGAGAAGCTCTGATTGTTGGTTGCTTAACATTGTTCTGATACTTTGTTATTTCCCCTTGACAAACAAAGCCGAAGAAAACTAAAGTTAGATTTGCTATCATTTAAGAGTATAATTATTGTCTAATTCGGGAGAAAAATCAAACATGATATCAACAACAATTTCTCCTAAATTAACGATTCCTCCTTTAGAAAACGGAGATCAACTAACCCGTGCTGAATTTGAGCGTCGTTATTCTGCTATGCCTCATCAGAAAAAGGCAGAATTAATTGAAGGAGTCGTTTATATGGCATCGCCTTTGCGAATCACTAATCATGGCAATCCTCACGCTCGAATCATGACATGGTTAGGATACTATTGGTCGGGTACACCAGGAATTGAATTGGGGGATAATGCTACAGTACGTCTCGATTTGGATAATGAACCTCAACCTGATGCACTACTAAGAATTGAAGTTGGCGGACAATCTAGGATTAGTCAGGATGGCTATGTCGAAGGTGCACCAGAATTAATCGTAGAAATTGCTGCCAGCACTGTGTCAATTGATGTTAACCAAAAATTGAAAGTTTATCGTCGAAATCAAGTACAAGAATATTTAGTTTGGCGAGTTGATGATCATGAATTTGATTGGTTTAGGTTAAATGCTGGAGAATATATTAAACTTGAATCTGATAGCAACGGTATCATTTATTCGCAAGTTTTCCCTGGTTTATGGTTAGATAAAGCAGCTTTATTAGCGGGAAATTTAGCCCAAGTTTTAGAGGTTTTGCAACAAGGTTTGGCAAGTCAGTCCCATCAAGATTTTGTGCAACAATTAGCTCAGGAGTAGATGGCGTTGGCTATCTTTGGAGCGCGTTAGCACTCATCGCAGACCAGATAAATTTGCGATCGCCCTTTTGATCGCAAATTTAATTTATAATAAATTATAAGTCGCTTCTGGAAAAACCATGATCGCTTCTACTGTTTCTCCTCCGGCAACAATTCCGCCATTAGAAAACGGCGACAAACTAACTCGTATCCAATTTGAACGCCGTTATCAAGCAATGCCTGAAATCAAAAAGGCAGAATTAATCGAAGGAATCGTTTACATGGCATCTCCAGTTAGAGCAAAAAAACATAGCAAACCTCATTCTCACATGATCACTTGGTTAGGAACCTACGAAGCAGCTACACCTGGAGTGGAAACACTGGATAATGCCACTGTGCGCCTTGATGCCGATAACGAACCGCAACCAGATGCTTTATTAAGAATAGAACAGGGTGGACAATCGACGATTAGCGAAGATGATTATGTCGAAGGTGCGCCAGAATTAATTGTAGAAATTGCTGCTTCTACTGCCTCAATAGATTTACATCACAAACTTAACGTTTACCGTCGAAATCAAGTACAAGAATATTTAGTCTGGCGAATTTATGATAGTGAATTTGATTGGTTTAGGTTAAATGCCGGAGAATATATTAAACTAGAACCTGATAGCAACGGTATCATTTATTCGCAAGTTTTTCCCGGTTTATGGTTAGATAAAGTGGCTTTATTAGCGGGAAATTTAGCCAAAGTTTTAGAAGGATTGCAACAAGGATTGGCAAGTCAAGCACATCAAGACTTTGTGCAACAATTAGTTAAAGAATAGATGGTGTTGACGATCTGAATTGATTTTAAAATAACAAGAATCCCCCTTTTTTTCAACAGGGGGAGAATGTTAAAATAGATGTAAGTATCAGAACACAATTCTGTTAACCCAGAGTAAAATCGGAAAGATTAAGATTTGTAGATGTGATCCCTTTGAAGACCGCTAAAACTTGTCCTGTATCCGCAATATTTACGATTGTATCATTGGCATAAAGACCCGTACCTTGAGTAATGGTGACATTAGAAATATCTGCAATCCCTTTTAGCAAAATATGATCCGTTCCCGGTTCAAAATCCATAATAATATCTGCTAAATCAGCGTTAGGCGGGCTAAATTTGCCAGTTAATACAAAGGTATCTGTACCACCGCCACCAATCAAAGTATCTTGACCCCCACCCCCATCTAACAAATCATTACCGTCGCCACCTGTTAAGGAATCACGTCCTCGTCCCCCTAGGATTACATCGTCTCCTGCGTCACCTAAAAGCGTATCATTTCCGCGATAACCTGTTAAATAATCATTCCCAGTAGTTCCCGTTAAACTATCATCTTCATTCCCTGGGAAAGGAGAATTATTCCCTTGTTGATTCGTTCCTTGATTAGGAGGAAATGGAGGATTATTCCCTTGTTCATTTGTTCCTTGATTAGGAGGGAATGGAGGATTATTCCCTTGTTCATTTGTTCCTTGATTAGGAGGGAATGGAGGATTATTCCCTTGTTCATTTGTTCCTTGATTAGGAGGGAATGGAGGATTATTCCCTTGTTCATTTGTTCCTTGATTAGGAGGAAAGGGAGGATTATTCCCTTGTTCATTTGTTCCTTGATTAGGAGGAAAGGGAGGATTATTCCCTTGTGAATTCGTTCCATGATTAGGAGGAAAAGGCGGATTATTCCCTTGTTCGTTCGTTCCTTGATTAGGAGGAAAAGGCGGATTATTCCCTTGTCCGCTCGTTCCTTGATTATTGAGGCTATTTACCCCACTTGGGACGCTTTCTGGATTTTCGAGAAGGGGTGATTCTGTGCTGGTAGCCATAATAAAATCTCTCTTAATTAAGTGTTTAATTTAAGTTGTTCGTTACATTTTTTGATGGGGATGACTCTAATAGAATCCTGAATAAAGGGATTACTACATTAAGGGTCTGGCTTAGGTTGAACTCACAACTTATCTTGTTTACTATTAACGGTTGTGGAAATTACAGCAACAATGCTGTTTAGATTACAATTTTGTAATTTTTCTAGTTGGGGCTATTCCCTGACTCCATGCTCATTCATTATCCTTTAAAAATAAGAACTTGATGAGAATTTGATGAGAACAATGAGTTAAACAATTGCCTTTTTAACCTATAATGCTCATCAAGACAATCTGTTTTAAGGACTGATCAGCATGAATTTTGAAGTTTATTTGCGATCGCTTCAAAAAAATTTACAACGAGGGAGTGAACGCACTCACTACCCCGCTTTAAAAACCTTATTAGATCATCCCTCAGAACAGATTGAAGCCAGTATTGAGGAAAAAGGAAATAAAGCTGGAATTCCTGATTTTACCGTCAGAAAACGAGAGTTATTAATTGGATATGTAGAAGCGAAGGATATCGAAATTGATTTATCAACGGTTGAAAAAACAGAACAGTTAGAACGTTATCGAGAATCCCATATTGGGGCTAATTTAATTTTAACTAATTATTTAGAATTTCGTTGGTATGTTAACGGGAAACTGCGCTTAAAAACAGTTTTAGGAGAACAAGTTAATCATCAAATTCAATTCATTGATCCTGAACAGACTAATCAATTAATTCAAGGATTTCTGAACTATCAGGGCGAAATTATTAATAACCCTGAAGATTTAGCAAAACAGATGGCACGATTGACAAAAGCGATTCGTTATGCAGTCATAGAAGCCTTAAAACTAGAAACAGAAACCGGACAACTGCATCAACTGCAAAAAGGATTTCAAGAGGTGTTATTACCGAATTTAGAACAATCTACTTTTGCGGATATGTATGCTCAAACCGTTGCTTATGGTTTATTTACAGCTAGGGTTAGTCATGCTCAAAACCCTCAAAATTATGCTTTTGAACGACGCACAGCCGGGTTATATATTCCTGATACCAACCCGTTTTTAAAGCGGTTATTTAATACCGTTGTTGATACGGATGCGATTTCTCAAATTAATTGGGCTGTTGATGATTTAGTGCAGCTTTTAGCCCAAGTTAATATGACGAATATTTTAGAAAATTTTGGCAAAACTACCCGACAGGAAGATCCGGTTGTACATTTTTATGAAACCTTTCTCGCGGCTTATGATGCTGCTTTGCGGAAAAGTCGAGGGGTTTATTATACACCTGAACCTGTAGTATCTTTTATTGTCCGTTCAGTAGATTTAATTCTTAAAAATCGGTTTAATTTAGCGTTAGGTTTGGCTGATTATAGTCAAGATAAAACCACAAAACAGCCGAGGGTACAAATTCTTGATCCCGCAACGGGAACGGGAACATTTCTCTATACTGTGGTGAATCAAATTTACCAAAATTTAGATGAAATGGGGTTAGGAAGTAGTTGGAATGATTATGTTAAGGATCATTTATTTAATCGTTTATATGGATTTGAATTGTTAATGGCTCCCTATGCGATCGCACACTTAAAATTAGGATTACAATTACAAAATTATGGTTATCAATTTCAACAGAAACAACGATTAGGAATTTATTTAACCAATACTTTAGACGAAGCGTTAAAAAAATCTGAGATTTTATTTGGTCAATATGTCGCCCAAGAAGCCAATGAAGCGGCTGCTATTAAACGAGATTTTCCGGTTATGATAGTCATCGGTAATCCCCCTTATTCGGGACATTCTGCAAATAACAGTGAATGGATATCAGGATTAGTAAAAGACTATTATTATGTAGATGGTGTACCATTAGGAGAACGTAACCCTAAATACTTACAAGATGATTATGTTAAATTTATTCGGTTTGGACAATGGCGAATTGACCGTACAGGTTCAGGAATTTTAGCATTTATTACCAATCATGGTTATCTGGATAATCCTACCTTTCGAGGAATGCGACAAAGTTTAGAGAAAACCTTTGATGAAATTTATATAATGGATTTACACGGGAATAGTAAGAAAAAAGAAGTGACTCCCAATGGTTTACCTGATAAAAATGTATTTGATATTCAGCAGGGAGTCGCAGTTTGTTTTATGATTAAATATCCCCAGGAGAAAACAAGATGATCCGAACCCAAAAATTTACGGCTATCATTGAGCGTGAAGGTGATGGTTATGTTGCTTTATGTCCAGAATTCGATATTGCTAGTCAAGGTGATTCTATTGAAAATGCAAGAAATAATTTGATTGAAGCTTTAGAATTATTTTTTGAAGTGGCTGATCCTTCAGAAATACAAAATCGCTTACGTTTAAATTGAGGTTATCTAATGACTAAATATTATCATGTTGATATTTGGGGCTCACGGGAAGATAAGTATCGTTATCTTAATGAAAATGATTTTACTACAATTGAGTGGAAAGAAATTTTCCCAACTTCACCTTTTTATCTTTTTATCCCTCAAAATCAAGATTTATTAGCTGAATATAACCAAGGCTGGAAAATTACGGATATAATGCCTGTTAATTCAACGGGTGTTAAGACGCATCGAGATCATTTTGCTTTAGATTTTGATGCAGATGTAATGAGAAAACGAATAGAAGATTTTAGAAACTTAAATATTGCTGATGATATTATTTCTCAAAAATATAGATTACCTGAAACTTGTGAATGGAAAATCAAAGAAAAAAGACAATTACTCGCTAACCAATTAAATTGGGAAAAATTTTTTACTCGATGTATTTATCGTCCTTTTGATATTAGATACTATTATCATCATAAAGATATCGTTGAACGTCCCAGACAAGAAGTTATGAAACATTTATTAGAAAAAGATAATATAGCATTATTTTGGACTCGACCTCTTTCTCCTAATTATGAATTTTCAGTATTAGCAGATATGAATATTCCCCATCAGTGTGTCATTGGAGATAAAATGTCAGGTGCAGGTGCTTCTTATGCTGCACCCCTTTACATTTACCCTGATATCGAAAATGATCAATACAACTTATTTACAGAGCGCACCCCTAACTTTTCCCCCAAATTCCTAAGTGAAATCAAAACAAAATTAGGATATATCCCCACCCCAGAAGCAATATTTTATTATGCTTATGCTATTTTCCATAGTCCTACCTATCGTCAACGATATGCAGAATATCTCAAAATAGATTTTCCTCGCTTACCTCTAACTAGCAATGAGAAATTATTTAAAAATTTAGCCCAAAAAGGCGAAGAATTAGTTAAATTACACTTAATGGAATCTCAACAACTCAATCGTTTGATTACCAAATATCAAGGAGAAGGAGATAACAACGTTACAGAAGTTACCTATAAACCCCAACAGCAACGAATCTATATTAATAAAACCCGTTATTTTGAAGGAATACAGCCGGAAATCTGGGAATTTAAAATTGGCGGGTATCAAGTATTAGATAAATGGTTAAAAGACCGGAAAAAAGCTAATCGTAGTTTATCCTTTGACGATATCCTACATTATCAAAAAATTGTTGTGGCATTAACAGCAACCTTAAAGATAATGAAAGAAATTGATCAAATCATTCCTGAATGGCCGATTCAATAAAATTTTGAATTGAAAATGCGATCTATAATAACTAATGAGTTAAACAATTGCCTTGAACTCAATGTCTTTGATGGTTAAACATCCCCAGGAGAAAACCTTATGAAATGGCGTGTTATTTTAGAACCTGACCCTGAAACCGGAGATTATGCTGTTTGGTGTCCAGAGTTACCCGGTTGTGTTTCCGCAGGTGAAACAGAAGCAGAAGCGTTAGAAAATATCACCGAAGCCATCGCACTTTATCTTGAACCTGATCCGATTATATTAATGGAAAACTGACTAAAATAATTTATAACAAGATTTTATCCTATACTGTTCCGGTTCCCAATTATCCAGAACTAAAAATAGGGACTTTATAATCAATTATTCGCCAATGCGATCGCACTGATCTGATCGCTATAGGCTAAAATTCTAAGAGAATGGGATCTCAATTGATCAACAGCGTTACAATGATTAATTAATGATGCGATTTTGAACGAGTCTGTGTTACCTACAAATCCCTCTCCTCCCGTCCAATTTGACAGCATTGAAGCCGCCTTAGCAGATCTCAAAGCGGGGCGTTGTATTGTGGTGGTTGACGATGAACACCGCGAAAACGAAGGCGACTTAATTTGTGCTGCCCAATTTGCCACACCCGATATGATTAACTTCATGGCAGTGTATGCACGGGGATTAATTTGTTTGGCGTTAACGGGAGAACGTCTCGATCAGTTAGACTTGCCGTTAATGGTCACGAAAAACACCGATGCGAATCAAACGGCGTTTACGGTTAGTATTGATGCGTCTCCTCAAATGGGGGTTTCAACGGGAATTTCCGCCGATGACCGGGCTAAAACCATTCAAATTGCCATCAACCCGGCGACTCGCCCCGAAGATTTACGACGTCCAGGCCATATTTTCCCCCTACGGGCCAAGGAAGGCGGGGTATTGAAACGGGCCGGACATACGGAAGCCGCCGTTGATTTATCTCGGTTAGCGGGGTTATATCCGGGGGGTGTGATTTGTGAAATTCAAAATTCTAATGGGTCAATGGCGCGACTTCCTGAATTAGTGGAATATGCCAAAGTTCATCATTTAAAATTAATTACCATTGCAGATTTAATTAGTTATCGCCTCAAACATGATCGTTTTGTTTATCGAGAAACCGTTGCTAAATTACCCACACAATTTGGCGATTTTAAAATTTATGCCTATCGCAATACCTTAGATAATACCGAACATATTGCATTAGTTAAAGGTGATCCTGAACAATTTAAAGAAATGCCTGTAATGGTGCGGGTTCATTCAGAATGTTTAACGGGAGATTCCTTTGGTTCCATGCGCTGTGACTGTCGAATGCAGTTACAAACAGCCATGAAAATGATTGATTATGCCGGGTCTGGCGTGATTGTTTATTTACGACAAGAAGGGCGAGGGATTGGATTAATTAATAAGATTAAAGCTTATTCTTTACAGGATATTGGGCTCGATACCGTTGAAGCGAATGAACGTTTAGGTTTTGCCCCGGATTTACGCGATTATGGTATGGGGGCACAAATGTTAAATGATTTAGGAGTCCGTCAAATTCGTTTAATTACCAATAATCCCCGAAAAATTGCTGGGTTAAAGGGGTATGGAATTGAAATTGTAGATCGAGTTCCGCTTATTATTGAAGCAACGGATTATAATACGGTTTATTTGGCAACTAAAGCTCAAAAATTAGGGCATTTATTATTACAAACTTACTTAATTACCATTGCGATTAATTGGGATGAATCTCAACCTTCATCTTTAAATTTAGAAGAAGAATATCTTGAACGTAAAAGACATCCTACTTCTGTACAAAGTCGTTATGAACGGTTAGAAAAGTTACGGTTTTTAGCCCAAACTAATGATTTATTACTCCAAGAAGAAGCTCGACCTGTGGCGATCGCTTTGTTTGATCAAGCATTATTAATTATTAATTTAGGCTTTGATCAAGCCGGAGTTGCTGATCCGCACTGGTATCAACAACTGGATCATCCTTACTTGAAAGCGATTACGACAATTTTAGAACAAATTACTCAATGGCCTCACCTCAAAAATTTACAATTTCTAATTTCTTCCGGGGTAGATCCCCTGACGAATTTACAAGTCCAACTCAAACGGGAACAATTTTTACTCCCTGAACAACTCTCCTCTATTTGTCAACAGTTACAACCCCAAACTATCTATAGTTTTTCTCAAGATAGCCAGGGAACAGAGGATAGGAAAAGATGATCCCCAAAAGCCCTCGTAGAGACGCGCCATGGCGCGTCTCTACAGCCCGAAATTTATTTCAGGGCTAACATGGGTTAAGTTGACGGACTTTGGATTAGAGACGGTTGAAAGTTGAGTGGGGTTGGGAAATATTAATGATGGGTTTTGGTTCTTGTCGTGGGTGTGCTTGTTGTTGACACAGCCGACTTGAATTTGTTGGGGAATAATTGAGAGCAAATTTAAACTAAAATTCGTTGGATATCTTGACGGAAAACGGCAAACATTAGATATTGAGGACAGGGAAATTGTGAGTTGGGATTGATTTTAAGTCAAAAGGTTGAATCATGAACAATACAACAACCCCCGATAAACTCCCAATGTGTAACGAAAGTTCCCCGTTGCTAACCCCCCCAAAATTGAACTATGACCACTGAGAAACCCCTGGGTTCTGTAATTCAAGGTTCCCTAACAAAAGGTTTAGAAGTTCGCTTACATCCTGATGTGTCTGTCGAGGAAATGCGGGTTGGAAAATTTTTAGTGGTGCGGGGGAAGCGATCGCATTTTTTCTGTTTACTGACCGATGTATCCTTGGGAACCTCCAGCCCCCGAATTATTGCGAACCCTCCTCAGCCGGATGATGATTTTTTACAAGCAATTTTAGCCGGAAATAGCACCTACGGAACCATTGAATTGAGTCCGATGTTAATGTTGAGTCGGGAATTTTCCGAAGAAGAAGAACTCATTCGTGTCGCTACACAACAACAAAAGGTCGGGGGGAGGTCTTCTCGTTCTCTGAATAATGGTAAGAATGGCATAGCCGCGATCGCTTCTTTTCAACCCCAAACCAATAGTACAGAAATTGAACTGTTACCTGTAAAAACCATTCCCGTTCATTTTTCCCAGGTTCATGAAGCCAGCGAACGGGATTTTAGAATTATTTTTGGGTGGGAAGATGACCCCACACGGCGCAATTTTGCCATCGGGAAACCGTTAGATATGGATGTCCCCATTTGTTTAGATTTAGATCGATTTGTAGAACGGAGTAATGGGGTATTTGGAAAATCAGGGACAGGAAAATCTTTTTTAACGCGATTACTATTATCGGGAATTATCAAGAAAAAAGCGGCGGTTAATTTAATCTTTGATATGCACTCGGAATATGGTTGGGAAGCCGTATCAGAGGGGAAACAATTTAGTACCGTTAAAGGTTTAAGACAACTGTTTCCCGGTCAAGTGGAAGTGTATACCCTTGATCCTGAATCTACCCGAAGACGAGGAATTAAAGATGCTCAAGAATTGTATTTGAGTTATAATCAAATTGAAGTCGAAGATATTATGTTAGTCCAACGGGAATTAAATCTTTCCGAAGCGACGATTGATAATGCTAATATTCTCCGCAGTGAATTTGGGAAAGATTGGATAACACAATTATTATCCATGACCAATGAAGAAATACAACTGTTTTGTGATGAACGTCGAGGACATAAAGGTTCGATTATGTCTCTGCAACGCAAATTAATGCGGATGGATAATTTAAAATATATGCGTCCAACTTGTCCGTCGAATTATGTGGATCGAATTTTGCAATCTTTGGATGCGGGAAAAAATGTGGTTGTTGAATTTGGTTCCCAATCGGATATGTTATCTTATATGTTAGTAACTAACATGATAACTCGCCGCATTCACCAAGCTTACGTTAGAAAAGCCGAGAATTTTTTAGCCTCCAAAAATCCCGTAGATCGTCCGACACAGTTAGTGATTACTATTGAAGAAGCTCACCGTTTTTTAGACCCTGCAATTGTGCGTTCAACGATTTTTGGAACCATTGCGCGAGAAATGCGAAAATATTTTGTAACGTTATTAATTGTGGATCAACGTCCCTCTGGAATTGATGCTGAAGTGATGTCTCAAGTGGGAACCCGCATTACCGCTTTACTGAATGATGATAAAGATATTGATGCGATTTTTACCGGGGTTTCTGGCGCACAAAGTTTGCGGTCTGTGTTATCTAAATTAGATTCTAAACAACAAGCTTTAGTCTTAGGTCATGCTGTCCCCATGCCTGTTGTGGTTAGAACTCGTCCCTATGATGAAACCTTCTATCAAGAAATTGGAGAAACTGACTGGAAAGAAATGTCAGATGAAAAGGTATTAAAAGCAGCCGCTTTAGCAAAAGATGATTTGGGATTTTAACAATCGGCCTAAACTGTTGTACAATTCATTGTCATCCAGTACATGATTTGAGATTTGACAATGGTGTCTTCCCAACTTAAATGGCAACCTCAAAAAACTTACACTAACCTATTAAGCCGTGTAGCTGTATTACCAACTGTATTAACTTGGCATCAAACAGAGTTTACCGGAATCTGGTTTGGCTGTTTTGAGTCTGATGAGCAAGTTCAAGAGCATCCGGTAACAATGTTAACTCGTTTCGATCCCGGTGGTTTTTTCCCCCTACATGGACATCCTGGGGGAGAAGAAATTTTGGTACTTCAAGGAGATTTTGCTGACGAAACAGGCGTGCATCCGCCCGGAACGTATATGCTTAATCCTGAAGGGTTTAACCATCGTCCCTATAGTGAAAAAGGGTGTTTAACCTTTGTTAAACTACGACAACATGGTGGAGAAAACCGTCAGCAAGTGAGAGTTAATATTTACGATTTACCCTGGGCATCCGATGTAATTCCTGAAATTGAAGTCAAACCTGTCTATGAACAAACGGATTTCCCTGAAAAAGTCTGGATTGAACGCTGGCAACCCGGCACAAAATTATCAAAAGTTGTCGAGTCTGAGGTCAAAGAAATCTTTTTGATCGAAGGAACTTGGAGTGATGAGTGGGGGAATTACCCGACGGGAAGTTGGCTGAGGTATCCACCAGGTTGTTCCTATAGTCCCTCCTCAGCAACAGGTTGTCTACTGTATGTTAAGACTTATCCTTTAGATATAAACCGCTTTATCGTTGGTAAAGATTTTAAACATCCCTCTGAAACCATGACATAGTGGAAACCGTTGAACACGATTATGTTGGTTGAAGAGTGCATTTTTACTGAATGGCGAGGCTCGGTTTTGGAGATTTGTGAACACCGACTTTGGATGCACTTTTCAACTATAAACTTATAAATAATTACTGCTTCCAGAACTATAGTCTATACGAGTTAAGCGTTCATCAACTGTCCACTTCTTAACTGATGACTGATAACCGATAACCCCAAGTTCGGTTATTACTCAATTACTACAGTTGTATTATCAAAAGAAATAGGGCATGATCAAAATATTCAAACAAAAGTAAAAGTTGCTATAATGGTAAATTCTCCCATGAAGCCCTTGACTTTCACCCCTAGTTGTATGTCATAATTTTGAGAGATGTAAATCTATGTAAACAATCTTAAGCTTCCTAGAATCAGGAAGCGGGAGAGAAAAGAGGAAAATCAACACTGATTCTCTGTCTAAGCCGAGCCTCGGTTGGCAACCTAACAGCCTGATGGAGTTATTCAGCTTTAGGGAAAACTAGGAAAAAACGATCACTAAAAGAAATATATAGCCCTAGACCCTAGACAACCACCATTCAATCGCAGCGACAAGACGGATAGGACAGAATTCACATTTACTTTTTACAGAGCAAGACAAGATTTGGAACCAGCCCTACGACTGAAACCCACTTAACCTGTGTTGTCCAGTCCTGTAAAACCTCCTGTAGATAGAGGAGGAAAATTTGCTACCCCTGTAAATTCTGTTTTAGGAGTGTAATTCATACCCATGCCAACTGTCAACACCAAAAACAAAGATCAAGCGGCTTCCAAAAACGCTCGACCTGCCACCACTGACACCGTTCGCACCTATTTGCACGAAATTGGTCGCGTCCCTTTGCTAACACGCGAACAAGAAATCACTTACGGCAAACAAGTGCAACACATGATGCAACAGTTGGAAGCGAAAGACGTTCTCGCAGACAAACTCGGTCGGGAACCGAGCCAGCACGAGTGGTCTGACGCGGTGGGAATGAGTGAAGCTGCACTTCAAACCACCCTGGAGCAAGGACGCCGAGCCAAGCAAAAAATGATTGAGGCGAACTTGCGTTTAGTGGTGTCGATTGCTAAAAAATACCAAAAACGCAATATGGAATTCTTGGATTTAATCCAAGAAGGAACCCTCGGTTTAGAACGAGGTGTGGAAAAATTTGATCCCATGCGCGGTTATAAGTTCTCGACTTATGCCTATTGGTGGATTCGCCAAGCCATTACCCGTGCGATCGCGCAAAATTCTCGCACCATTCGTCTGCCGATCCATATTACCGAAAAATTGAACAAAATTAAAAAAGTTCAACGGGACTTAGTGCAGACATTAGGCCGTAACCCGACGGCGGCGGAAATTGCAGAAGCGCTAGAGTTAGACCCCGCCCAAATTAGAGATTATTTGTTGGCGTCTCGTCATCCGGTGTCTTTAGATTTGCGAGTGGGAGATAATCAAGATACGGAATTGCAAGATCTCTTAGAAGATGAAAGCACCTCCGCCGATACGTTTGTGACTCAAGAGTTACTGCGTCAGGACTTAAAAGATTTACTGGCGGACTTAACCCCCCAACAACGGGAAGTGATTACCCTGCGGTATGGGTTAGAAGATGGTAAGGAGATGTCCCTGTCTAAAGTGGGTGTTCGCATGAACATCAGCCGGGAACGGGTTCGTCAACTGGAAAACCAAGCTTTAAACCATCTGCGTCGTCGGAAAGCTCAAGTTCGGGAATATTTAGCTAGTTAGGACATCCGACTTCTGTAGAGACGCGCCATGGCGCGTCTCTACGGGGATATTAATTCAAAATTCAATCCCTGGTTGAGCCTTGATCCCTTGTTCGCGGAAGGGATGCTTAACTAGGGACATTTCTGTTACGAGGTCTGCTTGGTCAATTAAGGTTTGGGGAGCGCCTCGACCCGTTAAAATAACATGAGTATCTTGGGGTTTCTCTGCAAGTCCAGCTAGAACGTCTTCAACAGGTAAATAACCCAATTTCATCGCTACATTAATTTCATCGAGTAAGATTAATTTAAACTCAGGATTTCTAATAAAAGAAAGGGCTAAATTCCACGCTTCCCCCACTTTTTCAATATCTCGATCTCGGTCTTGGGTTTCCCAAGTAAAGCCTTCTCCTAACGCATGAAATTCTAATTGTTCAGGCCATTTACTGAATACGGCTTTTTCGGCGGGTTCCCATGCACCTTTAATAAATTGAATAATTGCAACCCGATAGCCATGACCCAGGGAACGTAAAACAATTCCTAATGCGGCGGTGGTTTTGCCTTTTCCGTTTCCAGTATTAACAATAATTAATCCTTTAGTTTGATTGCGTTCTGCTACCCGTTGATCTTGAACTTCTTTGCGGCGTTGCATTTTCAAGCGGTGTTTTTCAGCAGTAAGGTCTGATTCGGGGGTGTTGATTTCCATTGTTTGAGTTTGGTTAATGGGTTTAAGGAATTCCTGTAAAAATCTTTTTTTAATAGGAATAATAAATTTAATTGTATCCTAGAATAAAATAAAAAACAAGTCTTGTTTATTATTTTATTCCGATGAACCTGTCGATTTTTAAAATAGATGGAGTTGTTTCAAAAGTGTTTAAAGAAAGCTAAGATACTATAAATTAATAAAACTCTCAAATCTAAATAAAAAGAATGAGAGTTGATTGCTTATCCTGGTTTTGAGAAAAATACTGATATTGATTTCTCTTTAGAACCTTAGTTCTTTTGAGTTTTCTTTAAAACTTTTAAGCTGAAAGCAGATAATCCTAATAATCCTAAAACTGTACTTGGCTCTGGAACAGAACCTTTGTGATTAAAACTTACATTCGTATCATAAGCGAAAATTTTAGGAATATTATTAGCATCTGTGCTAAATAATGTGAGGTTAAACAAATTACTTGCTGTTCGCTTAATGTCTAGTTTCATGGAAGAAATATTTAGAGCACCCAATGTATTATCTTGAGCCGGCTGCAACTCAGCCGAAAATAAATTCGTTCCACTCGGTAAAAAAGAAGTATCAGTATGGGAAGTAAATCCACCAGCACCCTTAACTTGGAAATAAGTCATACTTGTAGCCAATGGGCTAATGTCCACATTATTAAATAAGTTATCTTTATTATCTGCTGTATAACCTGCCACATCTATAACTAGCTTATAAGTGGGGGGTGGATAGAACAAGTTTGGGTTGAGAAAATAAAAATCAAATGTACTGACTAAATCCCAGGTATCAATAGGGCCAGCAATTGCTGAACTTGCTGTTGTCATTGCACCTCCGCTTAAAGCAGCACTTGTTAGACAAAACAAAGCTAGTTTACGAATAGTTTGAGTAGACATCTTCTGACTCCTTGCTTGACTATTAAAAAATTAAAAATTGTAGCTTAAAATTCTGAGTTAATTCTTCGTTTGCACCTTTAAGCCTATAATATTAACTCAGTTAAGTAGAAAACAAGAGTGTTTTGTAAAGATGATCAATTTAATTATGAAGATTTAGTAAAGCTAAGGCTAAAATTATTATAAATAGCAAGTCTAAATGAATTGTACAATCATAATAATGGTGTCCATCCTACACAAGGATTTTGGGGTTAAGATTTTTGAGGGGATTTACAGCGATCGCAATGACCGCATCTTTTGAAGGACTGATCTAAATTGAATCCAAACGCTTGTAATAAAAATTGCCACCGACATTGACGAGTTTTTAAGTATTGATTCATTTGTTGAATGGCTTTATGATTTAGATCCAAAGTCGATTTAGCAGGTTTAGATTGAATTTCATAGTGAAACGGATCACGCCAGATTAAGCGTCCTTGGGCGTGTAAAATGGAAAGGGCGATCTCACTATTGTTAAATTGTTCAGAAACCGTTTCTATATTTCCTCTTAAGGGAAGTTTCTTAATTAATTGATTGGCTGCTTGATATTGTTTTTGTAGATTTTCTTTTAAATAATTTTGCCGTTGTTTATCTTCAGGATAGAAAAAACCTGTAGGTTCGCTAATAATTGTTAATGCGATTGCAGGTTGACCATCTCTTCCAGCCCGCCCCACTTCTTGAATATATTCTGATAATAAAAACGGAGCTTGAAAATGGGCAACCCATCGAACATTACTTTTATTAATTCCCATGCCAAAGGCACTACTACAAACCACAAATTTAACGTTTTCCTCTAACCAATCTTTTTCGATTTTTCGGCGTTCATCGGAACCTAAACCTGCATGATAAGCAACGGTTGAATAATTTTGGGTTTGTAACCATTGGGCTAATTGTTCACAGTCTTTGCGAGTACGGGCATAAATTAAACCGGTCTGATTTTTTCGAGGTTGAATAAATTGAATTAACTGTTGTTGTCGTCCTCTGGGAGTACAAACTGTTTTAATGTTTAATTCTAAATTAGATCGATAGGGACTGAGGAGAAATTGTTGAGGATTTTTGAGGTTTAAAACCTGTTTAATAATAGCTTGAGCATCAGGATCGGCGGTAGCCGTAAAGGCTGCGATCGCTATTTTCGTTCCCGTAGGTTTTAGTTTTAATAAAGTCGCACGAATAGCCCCTAAACGTCGATAAGCAGGGCGAAATGTATCCCCCCATTGGACTAAACAATGGGCTTCATCTAAGATTAAACCATTGATTTGAACCTGGGGTTGAGAAATCACACTCCAAACAGGAGAACTTAATAGAGTTTCAGGAGAAAGATAGAGAAGTCTTAATTGATTTTGTTCAACTAAACGTAAGGTATTACGTCGTTGTTGGGGCATTAATTGGCTATGAATTAAGGCGGCGGGAAGTTTGAGCTCTTGAAGTTCTTGTACCTGATTTTCCATTAATGCCACCAGGGGCGAGATGACTAAGGTTAATCCGGTTTTTAATAAAGCTGGAAGTTGAAAACAGATGGATTTTCCGCCTCCCGTTGGCATAACAATTAAAGCATCTTTGTAGTCTAGTAAGCTTTTAATAATTTCCCCTTGGGGAGGTCGGAAATCATCATAACCCCAAATCTTTTTAAAGGCAGTTTTTACCTGTTGCCACTCTGTAGATGCTTGCATGATGTCTGACTGAGTTTGCCAAAATAAAGTTAAGAGAAGGTTGATATTATTATCTCATATTTTACCTAAAATTTCATCATTGTTAAACCTAGGGTCAGTGACAAACCCTAACTTAACGGCTGAAATCACAAGCTTTTTCTAATCACCCACCCTATACTATAGCAATCCTAAATAATTTATGAAAAAGTTCTGTAGGAGTTTGGTTTCCAAAGCCAGGCGCAAAGAGGGTTGAGTCTCCCAACCCCTCTACGATAAAATATTACAACCTCGGCGCGGATTGATAGGGAGAGATCTAATCCTTTATACTGAAAATATCCAGTTTGCTAATTTATTAGTTTTAAAGAGTAAAACTATGAGTTATATTAGAAAAACCTTATCCCTATCAAGGGCTAACCTCTCTTATTTAGAATGGAATCCTGGGGTGAGTGGTTCCTCGGATACCAACCTTTTATTATTACATGGGTTAGCGGATCAAGCGTTAGTTTGGAAAAAGTTAGGAGAGAAATTGAGCGATCACCATCATATTATAGCACCGGATATGCGAGGACATGGAGAAAGTAGTAAACCCGAACAGGGATATACCTTTACTGAAGTTATTGAAGATTTAGAAGCATTAATGGATCAGCTTAATTGGTCAAAAGCCCATATTTTAGGGCATTCTTGGACGGGAAAAATGGCAGCGATTTGGGCAAGACAAAATCCTGATCGGTTTAATAGTATGATTTTAGTTGATCCAATTTTTATTATGAAACTTCCCGGTTTGTTTAAATTAACTCTGCCGCTTTTGTATCGTCAGTTAGATTGTTTAAAATTAATCGGCCCGTTTGCTAGTTTTGAACAGGCGGAAAATCAAGCTAAACAGTTAGCTCAATTTGTGGGATGGAGTGATTTACAACAGGAATTATTTGAAGCGGGAATGGAACAAAAACCAGATGGAACTTGGGGAAGTAAATTTGGAATTCCCGCCCGAAATGAAATTTTTGAACAGGTGATGGAAGTTCCAGGGTTAACAGAAAACATTAATATTCCCACATTATTGATTCAACCGGAAAAGGGAGTTAATCGTATGGACTGGCAATTAAAACCTTATCAACAGTATTTAACCCAGTTAAAAATTGAGCGTGTGGCGGGCAATCATTGGTCATTTTTAGTTGAACCCGATTGTTTTAATCAAACCGTTGAAGCGTTTTTAAAAGATCAAATGATGGTAAAATAATGATTATAGAAATAGAGGTAAAATTATGGATTTAGAAATTATTGCTCATCGGGGGTTTTCAGTGATGGCACCTGAAAATACCCTGGTTGCGTTTAGTGCAGCTTTACAGCAGGGGGCAGATTCTCTGGAATTTGATGTACAAGTTTCTGCGGATGGAATTCCTGTCATTTTTCATGATGAATTGTTAAATCGAATTACGGGAACATCGGGTAAAGTTTCCGAGAAAACTGTTGCAGAACTCAAAGAATTAGATGCAGGTTCGTGGTTTGCTGAACGATTTGCTGGAGAAAGTATTCCCACATTAGAAGATGCGATCGCTACTTTTCAAAATGTTAAGGATTTTTTATATTTTGATATTAAACCAAATCATCAATGGTTAGAGGAAGAAGTTCAAAAGTTAGGAGAATTTTTAGTTCAAAATAATCTCCTTAATAAATCAATTATGACTTCTTTTAATGAAAATTTTTTAGATCAAATTCGTCACTATCATCCTGAAATACCCCTCGGATATTTTTTAATTGGTTTTAATCAGTTTGAAGAACAGCTTCAAAAAGCAATTAACAAAGGAAATTCGATTTTAAGCATCCATTATCCGATTGTATTACAACATCCAGAAATCGTAACCCAAAGTCAAAATCAAGGAGTCGATATTGTGGTTTGGACGGTGGATGATCTCAATGATTTTAACACCTTAGTTAATTTAGGCGTTAAGCGGATTATTACCAATTCATTAATAGGAAGTTATTTGAAATCCTGAAATGTTTGCTACGCATTTGTCTGGTGTAGAGACGCGCCTGAGCCCAGCCATGCCGTAGGCTTTTGGCGCGTCTCTACTAAATCCCTGTAACAACTTCCCAGAAATGGGTTTTAAAGATAGTTAAATCAATAGTAATTTGCATCTCTTTTCCCCAGGTAAATAGATTAAACTCAATCATATTCTTATTGTAATCAATATTTAATTCATCCAGTAAGGCAACCCAATGACTTGGATAGGAAAAAACAGAAGGTTTGTTCAGGAGTAAACCCAAATCATTAATTAATGCAAAGGCAACACCCCCGGATTTTACAATTTGATTTGCCTTTTGAATGGCTTCTAAATCTCCGAATAAATAAGCATAATTATAATGAATGGTTTGATAGCCTAAAATTTCTTGAGTCCATCCTCCAATTTCCCAAGGTTTGGTAATTCCCGCTAAATTTCTGAAGAGTTGAGGTGCATTCGGGTCAACGGAAAAAATCAGATTTTCCGATTCTCTTAAGGTTGATAACACCATCCAATCTACTTGAGGGATCTTAACATTAACTGGACTCTGTTGTAAATAGATAGGTGAAGGAATCCAACGATTTGTTTGGGTATGAAAGCCACCAATTTGAAACAGATTTCGACAGAGTTGAATATAAGCAGTAGGTTGTTTTCGAGCGAGTTCAAAAATAATAGCAGCAGGGCCACAAAAAGGTTGAGAACCTTGATTAATGTTAAAGGGATTTAGCAGACGTGAGCGCATTTCGGCAATAATTTGCTGTTTATTAAGTCCCGTCCAAACCCCAGGAACTTTTGAACGTTCAAACTCGGCAATTGCTGTTTCTGCGATTGTTAAAGGGTCAGAATTCACCATGAGATTTTATAATTCTTGAATAGAAGATTTCTCCTCTAGCTTTTTCTGAAAGTTAGTTTCACTTTCCAGTTCTTTATTCAAAAAATAATTTAAAAATGTCCGAATCACAGCAATTGCCGCTAACTGTCCTAATACCTGAAAAGAGGGTGTAATCGTGGTAGAAACAATATCCGCACCCAATTGAAATTCCAAGGCTAAGGCTAACCACGTTCCAAAGTGGAGACGTAATTCTATAAAGGGAAAAACCAGCCTTCGCTGGAAAGCCTTTAGGGCTATTTTTAAGGTGGTAATTAATCCTAAAAATACGCAAAAAGCCGAAATTGCTTCTAAGCCAAATCTCAGAAGATGGACAAAGGAAAATAAACTATTTTCTAAGGGTTCTAAACCGACCATAAATATAGAAATTAAACATTAACTCAGTGCTTCCGACAAATAATCAGCAGCGGCTTCAACAACGGCGATGGCATTTTCATACATCATCCGAGTCGGGCCTAAAATTCCCACACTGCCCACCGGAATATTATCCCGTCGATATTGAGCCGAAACCAGAGTACAGCCTTGAATGGGTTCTAAGGGATTTTCTGACCCAATCCGAACTGTAACCCGTTCAGTTTGGGAGGGGGGAAAAATTAACGGCCACAATTGTTCCTGTTCTTCTTCTAATAAGTGCATTAAAGTTTTCACCTGTTGCAATTGCGAAAATTCGGGTAAATGTAAAACTTCCGCAATTCCACTAATTAGAATTCGAGTATATTCTGGGGTTTGGCTACGATAACTTAAATCCGTTAATAATTTTCGTAAAAAATCTGAATACCGTTGAAATTCTCGATCTAATTCTGTACAATCTAAAGTCGAGAGTTCAGAAATTGATTTTCCTCTCAGTTGAGCATTTAAAAAATTGGAAATTAATTGTAATTCTTGTTCTAAAACTTCTTCATTTTCGGGTAGCGGATTAACTCCCATTGTGTTAGAATTAGCAGGGTAATTCGGAGAAGATAATTCAATTAAACTCGATTGGGTTTGATAGGAATCCGTCACCACGACTAACATAATTTTTCCGGGTTCTATCGAAACCAGGTGTAAATGTCGCAACCGGGTTGTAATTCGTTGGGGTAATGTTACTAATGTAATATACCCACTCAAAGTCGATAAAATTTGCGATGCACCCCGTAAAACCGCCTCCAAACTACAGTTTTTTAAACTCAGTTGTTCGCGTAATAATTGCAGAGCTTCATCTGCAACAGTTTCTGAAGGCGTAATTAATTTATCAACATAAATTCGATAACCTGAATCTGAGGGAACTCGTCCGGCGGAGGTATGGGGTTGATACAGGAGTCCGGCGCGTTCCAAGACCCCCATACTATTGCGGATGGTTGCGGGACTGACTTTGAGGTTGTATTCCTCCACCAACGCTTTAGAACCAACAGGTTCAGCCGTCGCAATATAGTGACGAATCGTTGCCCACAGGATATGATGATGTCGCTCTGTTAAATGCACTTGTGTAAACATTGAGTTTTTTTATACAGATTTGACTGAGGGAATAGGGTATTGAACCAGGCAACTCTGAGATTTCCAGAAGTTTACGACTCGCCAGTTATTCAGCAGAGTTTTAAGATCCAAGATAACAGATATTTGAGTTGAATGGGAAAATTTGTCTCCTCATGTATTTAATCGCCGTTAAAAAGAATTCAATAAAACGGTATAATTAAATAGGTACTGATCCATTTAAAATTAGGGAAAAAGCGTTTTTTTGTATCAATGACTAATCCAACTGAAATTCCTCCTCTCAATAGTTTAGACTATATATCCTATTTGGATGAAAACGGCAGAATCCCTGACTTGCTTCAGGGTCAAATTGGTGTTTATGCCATTTTTAATCAAGATAAAATTTTACAATATGTCGGATATTCCAGAGATATTTATCTGAGTTTAAAGCAACATTTTGTTCGGCAATATCAAGGTTGTTATTGGCTGAAGTTACAAACAATTACTCGTCCAAATCGAACAATTTTAGAAGAAATTAAAGCAGCTTGGATTGCTGAAAATGGTTCAATTCCTCTGGGAAATGCAGAAGATGAAATTCTTTGGAATCATCCCATTCAAGTCAAACCTTTAATGACAGCCGAAGAAAAAATAGCTTATGAAAACAACGATGAAATCGGTCAAGAAAAACTGTTAAAACAAGTTGCTCGTCGTGTGGAAGAGCAAATTTTAACTCAACTCCAAGAACGGGGATTACAAGAAGAAATTCGCTTTAATCCCAAACTCAAAAGTAATGGATTATTAGATTTAAAATAATAGAAATGGTGTGTTAGCGTCAAGCTGACGCACCCAATAAAATTAATTTAATCGCTTAACCCTTGTTACTCTTGATGAGGTGGAGTTGGTGCACTATGCGGAATTTCAATACATCCTAAATCAAAGGGGAAACAAAATTTGAATTCTAAATGATCTACAGAAAAATAATAATTTAGAGCCCATCCTAATATTAAGCCGAAGGTAGATAATATTGATAAAATAATAAAAGATTGCCAATTACTAAATCGGGAAGTTTGCAATTCTAAGCGAGCTAATGCTGTGGCTGAAAGCATTAATAAAATATTAATCGAAATTTGTAACCAAGTGATCATAAACACACCCAAGATTGATAAAAAAACAATCATTAAGAATGTTCCTAGATCAGTTCTAATCCATCTTAATACTGTATTTTGGAAAAAGTTAAGCGGAATCGTAAAGAATAAATCTACTGCCCAAATTAAGGCTAAAATTATACCTGAAATTATAAAATATAGATGAGATTCAAATAAAAACCAGCCGAAATGAAGACAAGTTAGGAGGAGTAATCCAAAGGAAAGCCAAGTAATAATTGTCAGTTCTTTTTTTGATTTCATTGAAATATTAAGAGAAAAAAAAGTTTTGTGTTAAATTCCCGTTTAGAGATTCGTAGAAATCGCTTGAACGGGACAGGTTGGAATACATTGTTCACAAACAATACATCGTGAGCGGGTAAACGTCAAATAAAAGGTTTCAGGATTGAGCGTTAAGGCTTCTGTCGGACAGACTCCAGTACATAATCCACAATCAACACAACTCTCTTCATCAATTAAAATCTCTCGTCCTACTAAAGAAACCCCAATATTTTGAGTTTGCATCCATTCAATAGCTGCTTCTAGTTCATCAATATCCCCTGACAATTCTACCACTAATTTTCCCTCTTGATTGGGGGCGACTTGAGCCCGAATAATATTAGCAGCTACATTAAAATCTTTTGCCAATCGATAGGTAATCGGCATTTGAATAGATCGTTTGGGAAAGGTTAAAGTTACTCTTTTTTTCATTATTATAAAATTACGAATTACGAATTACGAATTACGAATTTGGAAGTTATGGCTATTACACTTTCTGAGATTATTTTTAGAGCTAATTTATTTTTATCCTATTTTACTGCAACTTCCAGGGAATCGTTAAAATTTTCAGAAAAATATAGTTAAGCTAAAATAATCAGAAGCCAGGAGTCAGAGTCAGCTGTGAATTCTTTTTTCTTCTGTCTCCTGTGTCATTCCTAGAATAGGTGATCATTTTTTACGTTAGGAACATGAACGAAAATCCATTGCATTCAACAATATCAACTCAACCCTCCGATTTAGCCAAACGCATTAGAAACTTTTTAATTGCCATGGCTGCGATTATTTTGGCTGTCGCCGTTTTCCTGGGGGTACGGATGGATGCGACCTCAACCTCCCTACCTCAACTCGCTGAAGAATCTGTTCCGATGGATGTCGCCTTGAGGAATGGAAAACCCACCTTAATTGAATTTTATGCCAATTGGTGTACCAGTTGCCAAGCAATGGCTCCAGAATTGCATGAAATTAAACAGCAATATGCTGAACAACTGAATTTTGTTATGTTGAATGTGGATAATAGTAAATGGTTGCCTGAACTACTGAAATATCGAGTTGATGGAATTCCTCATTTTGTTTATTTGAATCAAAATGCTGATACCATTGCACAAACTATTGGTGAAATTCCTCGAAATATCCTAGAGGCAAATTTAGATGCTTTAATTGCTGAAAATCCTCTCCCCTATACTCAATCAATCGGTCAAGTTTCTGCCTTTAATTCCCCTATTACTCCCGATAAACCTAGTACAGTTGACCCCCGTTCTCATGGTGCTCAAGTTCAATAAAAAAAGTGCGGTAGATGACCGCACTCAATAATAAGAAGAGAGGAAACAGGAGACAGTAAGAAGAACTGTTCCTTGTTTCCTTAAACTTTAGACTTAACCTAATAAGGCTTTCGCTTTGTCTAAAACATTCTCAACGGTGAAACCAAATTTCTCCATCAACACGTTACCCGGAGCAGAAGCACCAAAGCGATCAATGCTGATCATGTCGCCTTGATCGCCAATATAGCGTTCCCAACCGAAACGGCTGGCAGCTTCCACCACTAACCGTGTTGTCACGGCTTTAGGTAACACAGATTCTTTGTAAGCGGCATCTTGTTCTTCAAACAGTTCCCAACAAGGCATAGAAACCACCCGAACTTTCTTACCTTCAGCCGTTAATTTTTCGGCGGCTTCCACACACAAAGACACTTCGCTTCCAGTTCCGATCAAAATTAAATCGGGAGTGCCTTCCGAGTCAGACAGAACATAAGCGCCTTTGCTGACCACATCAACGGAACTACCGTTTAAGTTCGGTAACGCTTGACGAGTTAACGCAATCAGGGTGGGACGATTCCGATTTTCAACGGCGACTTTATAAGCACCAGAGGTTTCATTCCCATCCGCCGGACGCATCACCAACAACTCAGGAATAGCCCGCAGGGACGCAATGGTTTCGACGGGTTGGTGGGTGGGGCCATCTTCCCCAAGGGCGATGGAGTCATGGGTCATCACATAGATAACACCGATTTCTGATAAGGCGGATAAACGAATCGCCGCCCGCATATAGTCTGCAAACACTAAGAACGTCGCGCAATAGGGAATTAAACCAGAGTAATGCAGACCAATTCCATTACAAATTGCACCCATTCCGTGTTCACGGACACCGAAACGCAGGTTACGGTTTTGATATTGTCCTTTTTGGAAATTACCAAACCCTTTCATTTCCGTTAAGTTGGAGTGGGTTAAGTCCGCCGAACCTCCAATCAATTCAGGCAGAACGGGGGCTAAGGCATTCAGAACCCCTTCTGAGTATTGACGGGTAGCTTTACCTTTTTCTTGGGGGGTAAAGGTCGGTAGGGCTTTTTCCCAACCTTCGGGGAGTTTTCCACTAATGCGACGTTCAAATTCATCGGCTTCTTGGGGATATTTGGCTTTGTAGTTTTCCCAAGTTTTGCTCCATTCTCCTTCCAAATTGGCCCCGCGTTCAACGGCTTTGCGGAAATGAGCTAAGGCATCATCGGGAACCACAAAGGGTTCATAGTCCCAACCCAGATTTTTCCGAGTGGCTGCTACTTCATCTCCCCCTAAAGCAGCCCCGTGAACGCCGGCGGTGTTTTGTTTGTTAGGAGACCCGTAGCCAATGGTGGTGGTAATTTTAATGAAAGACGGTTTATCGGTGACTTCCTTCGCTTTGGCAATCGCATCTGCAATGGCATCTAAATCAGTGTTGCCATTTTCAACGTGCTGAACGTGCCAACCATAGGCTTCAAAGCGTTTGCTGACATCTTCAGTAAAGGAAATCTCGGTATTTCCATCAATGGAAATATGGTTATCGTCGTAGAGGGCAATTAATTTACCGAGTCCCAGGTGTCCAGCTAAAGAACAGGCTTCACCCGAAACCCCTTCCATGTTGCAACCATCCCCTAAAATCACATAGGTATAATGGTCTACCAAGTTGGCATCGGGTTTATTGAAGGTCGCAGCGTCATGGGCTTCGGCCATAGCTAACCCAACACCATTGGCAATCCCTTGACCTAATGGGCCAGTGGTGACTTCAACCCCGGCGGTAACAAAGTTTTCTGGGTGGCCAGGAGTCTGAGAATGCCACTGACGAAATTGTTTGATATCGTCTAAGGAAACGCTATCGTATCCCATTAGATACAGTAGGGCATATTGCAACATTGAGCCATGACCGGCTGACAGGACGAAGCGATCGCGGTTATACCATTTAGGATTTTTAGGATTGAACCGCATAAACCGATCCCACAACACAAATGCCATCGGCGCAGCACCCATAGGTAATCCAGGGTGGCCAGATTTTGCCTTTTCTACGGCATCAATGGCAAGGAAGCGAATCGAATTAATGCAAAGTTCTTCAAGTGATTGGGCTGCAACAACCATAATTTATTTTTATCTGTAGACTTTAGTGAGTGTGTGAGTGCTGAAGCATCGAATCTCAACGAGTTCAGATTCTACGCCATAAGTGGCTCTGGAATTCCCCTCAGACTGCATCTCAATCATCTCACCACTTGGGACACGCAAGCAACCCAATTCTTAATTTTCCGTGAAACTTGATTTTATGGCTGATGCACAATTTATTGATTTTGTCAATACCTAAACTCGTGCCTTGCCCTTTTGTCCAAAAAACTCGTGCATCGCAGTAGCCATAAACCTGTTAAATGTTCTCAATCTTGAACGAGTTTAAAGGGTTTTAGCCTCTATTTTTGCCGATAGACACAGTAACCCCTTGGGTGTGTTTTTTTTAGTATACCTCAAACCCATTGGTTTCGTCAAGTAGTTGCAAGCTATTTTCAATAAAAAATCCAATTTTTCTCGAATTCTTTTAAAATTTAAAACAAGTATCTATAATTTATTAGCTTTACTTATAAAACAGCTTCAAATCATTCCGCAAAAAAGGTTTCTGAAAAAATCAGAGGTTAAAACAGAAACCCCTATTTCTTTCAGCTAGGTGTTTGATTTTCTTGTTGTCTTTTCAGTTCTTGTTGCAAAGCGCGCTTTTGTCTAAGAATAAGCAAGATTAACGTTTCTTTGATCTGTTTCCTGAATGATTTTCCTGAATGATTTTAAAAATGTTGCTCAATCAACGCGGGAATTTTTTCCGGTTCAACTTTACTATAACGGGTTTTATCCGGTAACATCACCAGATTAGGGCCAGCTTTACATTTTTTCAAACATCCTGTTTTTTGAATTATTACCTGATCTTCTAATCCCCGTTGAGCTAATTCTTGTTGCAATAGGGTACAAATCGCATCGCCTCCCCGTTTACGACAATCAGATTTTTGACAGATTAAGATTTTGGCAGGTTTAACCGCAGGCTGTTGTACAGGTTCACCGGGAATAACTGAAGGACAAATTTCCGAGGTTTCACAGTCTTTCTGAATTGGAGAATATAAAATATTAGAAGTGTTAGAACTTTGAACACCCAAAGGCGAAGAAAAAACTAAATCCTCAGAGGCAGTTTTTTTGCTTTCATCATAGAATACAGGAGTTAAAGTTGATAGGGGTGGGAAAGCAGGAAGTATCTGTTCAGCTTTTAATTTAATCTTTCCGGTTTTAAAATCTTGTTTTTTCTGACCTTTTACGCGCACCTCCTGACCGGGAGCTAAATTAGAAATTCCCATCATCCGCGCTGCTTTAGACAGTTTAATCAACAATAATCCCACAGGAGTTTGTAGCGTCATTAATTTAGGCTTATCTTCTTTTATCCACACATTTTTGATCGTTCCTGTTAAGTTAAATTCTGTATAGCTTTTGTTGGATTTACACATGGGTTTACTGGAGGTAACGGGTAAGGAAAATTTCAAGCTGTACTTAAGCGAAAACAGCGATAGACAAACTTAAAAAAGTTCACGCCGAGTCAATATCTGTTAATCAGAAAATTTGAAAAAAGTTTAAAAAAACTTTGGGATTTCAAATCGGATGACAATGCCAACAGTGTTCTAAACACTCGACTAAATTTTGATGAGACTGGCTGAATTGTCGGAGGACACTCAAGAGTTGAATTGTATCTTTTGGGGTATGAATTTGAACCTGTAATGGTTGGTTAATTCGACACCAGCAGGGAATCTCTAACTCTTGTAATCGTTTATAAACAAGCCAACGGTCTACCCAGTTAATTCCAAAAACTTCACAAATCGCCCTTTGGTCAAGATGAGATGAGTTCATAAGTCTTGCTCAAATGAAATCTATTTTCACTAACAGAGACGGGAAGCCTACGGATAATCCATTACTTTTACCCGTCAACCGATAGTGATCAGCATAACTTAAATGCAAAGTATTCTCAATAGGTAGCGCAAAATTTTTTTTGATTGAGACTTTCTAGCCATCCGAAGCTTTGGGGGATACTAATATGGGGTTAGAGTTGTTCAGCATGAGTTGAAATACTTAGAAGCTAAAATTATAAAAATTTCTGTTACTTATGATACATTTTACTAAAATTATGTAAAAATTTTAGATAGAGAAATATTGAACAGGAATTAGGAGAATCTAGCCATGACTATGCAAGACAAAGCACGGGAACTCTTGGTTCAAGAGCGTCAACACCAAGAACACGTCCAGGAAACCATGCGAAACCGGGCGGCGGAAGAAGAAAATCTGATTGAACAAACTCACGAACAAGCACGGGAGTTATTAATTCAGGAACGTCTCCATGATGATCATCTTCATGAAGCCATGTTAAGTCGCGCAAGTGAACAGATCAGTTAACTTTATGGGTTATCCCCTTATAATTAAGCGATCGCTATTTTTATGAGCAACAGCGATCGCTTTTAGTGTAAAATCAATAATCATAAAGTGTTGGCTCATAGTCGTAATTGCCAGAATTGAGGCAAAACTTAATTAAATTTTAAACTTCCCCAGTTTAAGCTAAAAGCAATATTAAGATTTTCTAACGCTTCCACCAGCCAAAACACCTTATTTCTGGGAAAAGTAGAATAGTGATTAAATAAAATCGAAAACCGTTTTTCTAAATCCGATTTAACTTTGCGACAAAATAAGACAATTTTTAATAACAACCCGATAGAACGAGTTACTCCAATATTACTGCTTAAATCTAAAAACACAAAGTGATGGGGTTGTTGCGGACTTTCCACAACCAAGAAATTTAATAATTTACGACAGGTTCCCGCTATCAAAGTAGCATTCACTTTTTGACTATCATTGTGGGATAAAGTCGCTTGTAGTTCTCGATACAAACGATTATTAAAATGGTTTTTTCCATACTTAGTATCAACCGTACTACTCAAATATTCATAAAATTCTTCTTTAAACGTGCGATAGGTTCGCGTTTGTTGGCTTTGATTTGTAAAAATGTAGGCTAAATCATTATAAGTATGATAACCATCTACTTTCCCGGTAAAATGTTTAACTGCAAAATTCAACTTTTTGTCTGTTAATAACGTTGGATTTTCCACCGACGGTAAAATTAAGCGTTGTTCGCGGGGAGTGCGTTTAAACGTGAGATATTGAGATAAATCATGCTCCCAGGTTTCTTGAGCTTGCATTCGCATCTCGCGGATTTCTTGACGTTGCTCATCAGGACTATCATCCGTTAAAAAACAGTGATCATATAAATAGGGATAACGACTAATTAAACCTTCTACATTATCGTTTTTTTCTTTTTGGTTTGCTTCAATTTTTTCTTCAAAGACCTTACTTAAACGGCGAAGAGCTTGATACTGTTCCGTTTGGATAAACCGTTTAACTAAAGAACGTAAGCGTTTTGCTGTCCAACAGGAAGGTAAACCCGATGGGGTTTGCTCAAAACTATTAATCAGTTCAGGAATAGCCCATTGATGCCGAGGTTGTTTGCGCCACCGATTAATTAAAATATAACAACTGCGGTTGAGAACATACTGAAATTCTATATTTGCTAAATCCGAATCGACAATCCGACCTAATGCTAAATTAACAGCCAAATCAGGGTATTCTCCTCCTTGGATAAACAAATTAAAGAACCGTTGAATCAGGTGTTGGGGTTGTTCAATTTCGACACAACTTTGTAGATGAGCATAAATGACCTGCTCATCCGATGAATGATAATACTGGCTAAACCCCGAACTATTCACGGTAGAACCCCTCTTTGGTCAGGGATAGGTGGATTGGGTGGGCTACACACTCTGACCTCACATCCAAATTCTCGTTGTTTTCTCCTTAGTGCCTTGTTTCCCCCTGGATCTGGATTTTAAAATGAGTAACATTTTATCGCTTCCGATCGCTTGCTTCTTGAGATACCCTGACTGTGGGGTAGAATATAACATCCTGTTATACCCTACCCGACTTTTCCCTGATAACACCAGACCTTGGGGTGAGACCCGAACTTTAAGGATGACTGAAAATTTGGGGTGGCGTGTAGCTGTGTTTCTAATACTTTGATCTTAGTGATAAATCCACCCCACTCCAATAAAGATTTAGCAAAAATCAGTCGTTAATTGTAAAGATTCGGTAAAGCTGTTCTTATAATATTCGTTCTGGGTTAAGATCCACCGCGCCTAACGCTTTCAATGTAACTTTTTGTGCTGTAGTGATTCCCGTCACACCCGTAATATTCAAACCATTGTAAGGCTTATCAGCGCGTAAGGTTTTCAAACACTCCTGGGTGTGTAAATCCCAAACCTTAATTCCTTGATCATGACTGCCACTGGCTAGAAAATGGCCCTGAGCATCAACATGAACTGACCAGACAGGATGGCTATGGCCTTCTAAATGTTTTACACAGTTTCCCGTCGCAATATCCCATAATCTAATATCATGATCATGACTACCACTGACCCAAATCTGACCTTCAAGAGTCAATAAAATTCCCTGGACTCGTTCAATTTCACCCCGCCAAGTTTGCAGACATTCACCGGTTTCCACAGCCCAACATTTCACCGAACGATCATAACTCCCACTCACTAAAATCGAACCCTTCGAGGCAAAAGTCAGAACATGAACCCGATCATTATGGCCTTCAAGAACCGCCAAACAGTCGCCTGTTTCCACATCCCACAGTCGAATGGTTTGGTCATTACTGCCACTGGCTAAAATTGAAGTTTGAGGACTGAAGGCGACTGAACCCACCCAACGCTGATGTCCTTCTAAGGTTTGTAACAGTTCACCCGTTTGCACATCCCAAAGTTTCACCGTTTGGTCATCACTGGCACTCGCCAATAGCCTACCTTCAGCACTAAACATTACCGCTTGAATGCGATCGCTATGGCCATGCAAGGTTTTCAAACATTCCCCAGTCTGAGTATCCCAGAGTTTCACCGTGCGGTCATAACTGCCACTGGCGATTAAACTTCCATCGGGACTAAATGCGACTGACCATACCCAGTCCTGATGACCTTGTAACTGTTTGAGACAGCGACCCGTCTGTACATCCCAGAGTCGCACCTTATCGTCATCACTACCACTGGCCAAACGTCTGCCATTGGGACTCAGAACAAACGACCACACCTGATGACGATGACCGCGTAAGGTTCTCAACCGTTGTCCCGTCTTCACATCCCATAACTGCACCATGCGATCCACACTCCCCGTCGCTAAGGTTTGGCTATCGGGACTAAAGGCTAAGGAGCAGACTTGACTTTCTAATCCGGGCAAGGTTTTTAAACAAGTTCCCCTTCTCAGATTCCAAAGTTTTACGGTTTGGTCATCGCTGCTACTGGCTAATAATTCTCCATCAGGACTAAATACCACGATCCACACCGAGTCTTGATGACCGTGAAAGGTATGAAAACTGTGACCCGTATTTACATCCCAAAGGCGGACGGCTTCTTCATCGGTACTACTGGCGATCGCATGAATTTTACCCGGAATTGAAGCAGAACGCACAAACGTAACGGCCCAATTCCAAGCGTTATGTCCATAGAAGGTGCGTAAACAATCTCCCGTTTGCAGATTCCAGAGTTTAACGGTTTGATCCTCACTGCAACTCGCCAAGGTATCACCATCGGGACTAAAGGCAATGGTGCGAATGCTGTCGGTGTGATCGGTGAAGTGATGCACACACTGTCCAGAACGGGTATCCCAAACCCTGACGGTCTTGTCATTACTACCACTGGCCAACCAATCCCCATCGGGACTAAAACAAACACAGTTAACGCTTCCTTGATGTTCTCGCCAACGGTTTAAGCATTCTCCCGTTGAGACTTTCCACAGTCGCACACTTTCATCATCACTCCCACTCGCCAGTAAAGTCCCATCGTGATTAAAGGTGACAGACTTAACTCCTCCGACTTGTCCTTGACAAACTAACAGTTGTTGACCGTCTTCCACTGTCCATAAAATAATTTTACCTTCGGCATCTCCAGTAGCTAAAATTCCGTTAGCACCCAAAGCAACGGTGAGGGAATGACCGAGGGTTTTGGCAAACACAGATCGAGATAAATCGGAACCGGAAAAATCAACATTTTGTAAATTAGCATCTTGTAAATACGCTTGCCAAATGGTTAATTGAGAAAAGTCATAATCCGCTAAATCTAAGTCTAAACTATGGCAAAGATTAATAATATTCCCGCCACCATAACCTGAAGAATGACGATGTTGTTTTAACCGTTCAATCAGAACTTTAAACTTTTGGTTCAGTTCTCCTGAAATTCGATAACGGCTTAAGAGTTTTTGAACAATTGGCTGTAAAATTAACCGAGTTTGACTTTCTCGGATATAATCTTTGGCTTGAGATTTAATTAAAGGATATTGATTTAAAATATTAATGGTTTCCGTTTCAATTTCTTGCAGATTTTTTTCAATTAACCGCTCAATCATATATTCCATAACAACCGGTTGCTGGGTAAAGCTGCCAGCACTTTTTTCAATCAACGATCGCCGACTCAAGGATTCTAAGGCTTCAATTAATTCAATCGGAGAAATAATCGATAATAAATCTTTTCTCAAATCAACAACGGTACAGGGTTCTCGATTAATCGCTAACCAGTGCATGGTTTCTAATTCGAGTTCGGAAATTCGTCCTAATTGTTGTTCTAATATATCTCTAACATCGCCAAAAATCGCCGTTCCTTGCTGAATTTGTTCTAAAAATTCACCAACATTTCCCCCAAACAAATCATAAATCGTTGTTGTAACAATTTTTAAGGCGAGGGGATTTCCCGCATAGCGTTCAATTAAGGTTTGCCATTGTTCAAAGGAACCTGCAACGCCTTTAGATTGAATAATTTCTTGACAATTTTCCGGTTCTAATCCTAATAAAGGTAAAGACCGGACTTTCTGGGTTTGACCTTCTAAAGCGGCAATTTCTCTAGGTTTTTCCCGACTGGTGAGCAGGAGACAGCTTTGATGTTGAGTTTCTCCCAGACGTTTAAATAAATCTCCATAATTTTCATAGCCGGGATAATAGCGTCCGACTCGATTTCCGTCTTGTAAAATTGATTCTGTATTATCTAAAATAATTAAACATCGAGAAGTGCGTAAAAAATCGATCAATTGGGAAATTTGCCGATGGGGGTCGGGAGACAAATTCAACTCCGTTTCCTGAGCGAGAAATTGAATTAAATCCATTAAAATTTCTGTTAAAGGCGGTGCATTTCGCAGCGATCGCCAAATCACAAATTCAAACTGGGGATAGATTTTTTGAGCTAACTGTACCGATAAAGAGGTTTTCCCAATTCCTCCCATTCCTAACACCGCAATGAGGCGGCATTCTTCCTGTAAAATCCATTGTTGGAGTTGAGCCAGTTCTTCAATTCTGCCATAAAACTGAGACACATCCGTTGCTTCCCCCCAGTCTACATGGGGAGATATTGACGGTTGACGATGGGTGAGTCTTTCCTCCTCCAGTTGTCTCCCTGTGCCCTTGTCCCCCTCTAACTCCCCTACTCCCCCTGCTTCCCCTGCTCCCCCTGCTCCCCCTGCTCCTGTACTCCCCCTCTCCCCCTCCTCTTCCAACGTGCGGCGTTCAATGACGGTACGAAAATTTTTTTTAGTGACCTTTTCCCCTAACTCATCCGATAACAATTTCCATAATTTGGGCCCGACATCCTGCTTGAGATACTCAGGAGTACAGCGATACTCTAAAGCAATTTCATGATATTTCTGACAATACCAAGTTCCCTGAATGACCGCTCGTTGTGCATCATTCAGGTGTTTTCCGGTTTTTTCAAAAACCAATGTATCGGTAATTGTCAGAGCCTCTTCAAAGTTCATCATGATCACAGATGCAACCAAGTTCATTACTAAGAGTGTATCCTGAACTTTTCTATCATAAGGTTAATTTTGAGTTCTTTGAGGAGATGGGGAGATAAAGCGATATTTCGTCAGGTTTATTCTGCTGTAACCGAAGGGTGAATGATTAAGGGTGATGTCGTCTCAAAAACAATTCCTGAAAAATCGACTGAAGGTTTAAACAGATAGGGATGGAATAATTTGTAACCCTTGAATAAGATTAAAGTCAGCCTTCAATGAAAGCTGACTTCGGGGAGTTAAATTGAGATTGTGGGCGTTGAAATCGTTTTGTTAAACGTCTTGACATAAACAAAATTTTTTCATATTGGATTAAGACACTTTTCTAAAATGGTTTAACCCCTGAAGAATTAAGCCACCAAAGAAGCCGAAAGATTAACGGTTTCCGTTCGTGAAGATTCGCAAAGATCCGGATGGGGATACAGTGTCGGTTTCGTTTCCATGATGCTGCCAAATCGCTCTAACCAATCAAAAATTCGATCAAGTTGTTCGAGTGTAATTAACCCATACTGCCACAGGATCATTGGTAACTGACCTGAATCCTGTTCTGGGTGGCGGAGTGCCATTGCAATTGAAGAAGCCGGGATCGCTAACTCCCACCGTAAAAATTGAATCAGTTGTGCTTGTTTAGGGGAAATCATAATTGAGGTTCCTACAAAAAAGAGGGGGTAAAAGTTAGACAACAGTAGAAATAAGATTCTACGATATTAATTCTATAGGGAATTGAGGGAAGTACAGTGATAGATATCGGGTTACTTCTGTGATTTAATCAACTGAATTGTGTGATCATCATCACAGGGGAAGGGATAACTTGACTGAGTTTCTACGAAATTTTGTTTTTAGAGTTCCCTAGAGACAATGTTGTTACGGTTTGGGTCAACATTGTTTTTTTATGATACCTTGTTCTTGAACTTTGAGTATCCTAGCTTAAAATTATTTGACAAAACTCTATTCATTAAAATTTTATTAAAAATTCATTAGAAAATTTCCCCTAAGATTACTATTTGAGATTGAGTTATGAGTCGTGATCGAGTCCAGGTGATCGGGTCGTCGAATTTTATCTATGAACCGCCCCAATCCGCACTAACGGCAAAACGGATTTTAGTGAAACCCAATTTAGGCTATCCTGTCCCGCCTCCTGTTACGGTCAGTCTGAAGGTATTAGCAACGGTACTGACCACTCTGCGACAGAAAAATCCCCAAGCTGAAATTTTCATTGTAGAAGGGGTTTGTTCTCCCGTGTCCCTGAGTGAAATTATTCGTCGTCTTGGGATTGATCAAATTTTAGGAGAAGGGATAGAAGTTTTTGATGCGGATACCTTACCTCTGACCGAATATCCGAATTTTTCCCCTCAACCGGTGCGGTTTAAATCCATGTTTGCTCCCAGACTATTAATGGAAGTAGACTGTCGGATTAGTGTGGCGGCTTTTAAACGAACAACTCTCAAAGGAGAACCCTTAATTTCTGCCTCTTTAAAAAATTTATATGGTTTGTTTCCTCGAAAACATTATCATGCTAGAAGTCTCTCCTCACGGGGACAATTACATCGTCCTTCTGTGCCGTTGATCTTACAGGATGTCTATTTCTGTATTGGACATTTATTTGATGGGGCTGTTGTGGATGGCGATCGCCAATTTATTAGTTTGGATTGGAAACCGGATCGAGGAAAATCAATTTCATTAGAAAAAGTTTTTTGGGGAGAAGATTTAATTGGTGTTGATCGAGAAGCCTGTCGGGTTGCGGGAGAAATGATTCCTAGTTATTTAGAACGGATTGATCAACTTCGCCAAATCACCCTGACTCAGAACGAAGAATAGGGAGTTTAATCATAAATTGTGTTCCTTCTCCAATTTTGGAGTCACATTTGAGTTGACCTTGATGCTGTTCAACAATAATTTTATAACTAATAGATAATCCTAACCCAGTGCCTTTACCAACAGGTTTTGTCGTAAAGAAGGGATCAAAAATTCGCCCTTTAATATCTGGAGGAATCCCTAAACCATTATCCCGAATTTCAATAGCAATCCATTCTTTATCCATCACCGTTGTCTGAATTATAATTTGAGGTTGTTTGATCACACAGGTTGGATTTTGATGTTCCCAGCATTCTTGTAAAGCATCAATAGCATTCGCAAGTAAATTCATATAAACTTGATTGAGTTGACCAGGATAGCAATTAATTAAAGGTAAGTCACCATAGTTTTTAATGACTTGAATTTCAGGGCAATAGGGGAGAGATTTAAGACGAGTTTGTAAAATTTGTAAGGTACTGTCAATTCCCTCATGAATATTAATTCTTTTTTGTTCAGATTCATCTAAACGGGAAAAGTTTTTGAGAGATAAAACAATTTCTTTAATTCGGTTAGCACCATCTTTCATCGATTGATAAACCTGGGGTAGATCAGTTTTAATAAATTCCAAATCAATTTCAGCAATAATTGCTTCAATTTCTTCCTGGGGTTCGGGATAATTTTTTTGGTAAACTTCCACTAATTGAATTAAATGTTTACCATAATCAGATGCAAAATCTAGGTTGCCATAAATAAAACTCACAGGATTATTAATTTCATGGGCAACCCCTGCTACTAAATGCCCTAAACTGACCATTTTTTCATTTTGAATCAGTTGAGATTGAGTTTGTTTTAATTCTTTTAAAGCATGAATCAGTCGTTGATTTTTATCTTCTAGTTCTTGAGTCCGTTCCGTTACTTTTAATTCTAAATTTCGATTATAATCTTCTAACTGATGATAATAAATTTGTAATTGAATCGTCATTTGATTAAAGGTTCGGGCGAGTAACCCAATTTCATTCTCACTTAAAATGGGGACTGTTTGCTGAAAATTTCCTTGACTAATAACACGGGCTGTTTTTACAATCGCTAAAATGGGTTGCACAATTTGGCGACCTAAAAAGAACATTGCGATCGCCATAACTCCTGATAAAATTAATCCAATCAATAAAATAGAACTGGCTAACTTACGGGCAGGAGTAAAAGCTTCCGTTTGAGAGCGTTCTACAATTAAAGCTAAATCTTTATTAGATAAAGAATAATAAACCCCGATCACAGGAACCCCTCGATAATTTCGATATAATCCTTCCCCACTTTTTCCCTGCATAGCTTGTTCAATTCCATCACTATTAATTCCATCAGGAAATTCATCTGATCCTAGCTTTTGAGACGCAATCAGAACATAACGATTAGATAAACCACTTCCCATATTTCCAACTAAATAAGTTTCTCCGGTTTTATCTAAATCAGTGCGTTGACGAATCACCTGATCAACTCGTTCTAAGTTTAAATGGGCTGCTAAAAGTCCTAAGCGTTTACCGTCTTGATCTAAAATTTGATCCGCTAACGTAATTTGGGGATAACCTGTAATGGGTGAACGATAAAAATTAGAAACAAAAGAGTTTTGATTATCCGATTGAATATCACTGTATTGCACTAAGGGTTGATATTTGCCGATTTGAGATGGGTCAGTTGAAACTAAAACTCGACCGCCACGAGACAAAATAAAAATTTCTTTTAACCCCGATTTTTCTCTCGTAAATGAACTTAAAGAAGCTTGTAATGACCTTTGAATATTTTTATAATCCTCACTAGATTTATCCAGGGTAAATAGTGTTTTTGCAGGAGTCCGAAGTTCAGGCATTTGAGCTATAGCTAAAACCACTTGACTTTGATCAAAGACCCAATGGTTGAGTTCTTCCCGTTTTAAGGAAGCTGCCATATTTAGTTCATTAAAAATTGAGTTTTTTAAGGATTCTTTAGCTTGATAAAAAGCCATATATCCAACGAGAGAAACAATGACTAACGATAAAATCAGAAAAGAACTCACAAGCTGGAATAATAAGCTTTTTTTCCAAAGATTCATAGGAAAAATTAGAATAGATGAAAGGGGATAAAATGTTACGATAAATCGGGAAGTAATCACTTCTGTTGCCACTGATCAAAAATTTCTTTGATCCGTTGAATTGCCTGATCGGTTGCCTGTTCTGGAGAGACCCCTTGAGTTAATACGGCTTTAATCGCTTGACCCCAAATATTTTCCGTTTGAACCTGAGCATAAGCGGGGTTGATAACATGATATAAAGGTTGAGTTTTATTGGATTGAAATTGTTGAGATGCCACTTTTAAATGAGGATCATTAGGATTTTGCCAAAAAGGATCATTCCAAAGTTGCCTCATAACCGGGAAATACCTTCCCCCAGTGCCTTGAACATAAGCACTAAGATTTTTAGGTTCAATGAGATAGGTCAGAAATTGTTGTGCTAGTTTTGGATTCTGAGCTTCCGAAAAAACCACCGCTTCTTTAACAGAAACTAAATGTTTCATCCGTTGACCCTTGGGGGTATTAGGAAAGAGTGCTGTCACCAGTTGATGTTGATAAATGTCTTGATCTTCCCGTTGGGAACCCGGAATGGATAAACTCGGATTGAGGGTCATAATGGTACTACGGTTCAAGAAATTAGTATTATTATCCGCATTCAACCAATTAATCGCAGCCGGGGGAACATTTCCCTGAAGATAAAAATTAGTATATTCATTCAAGGTATCTATAATTCCTTGACGAACAGTGGGTTGATCTAATTGTAAATTTCCCTGCTCATCGAAAAGTTGAACATCATGGGCAATTAAAAATTGTTCAAAAATTAAATAAGTATCTGAAGATTCAACGGACATCGGTAAACCTAAACCATAAATTTCCGTTTGTCCCGACGTTTTTAAATTAGCTTGAGCTTGTTGCCAAATCTGCCAAAATTCTGACCAATTTTGAGGTAAATTTTGAGGATCAATTCCCCCTTCTTGAAGTAATGCTCGCCAGTAGTGAATATGAAGCGTTTGCTCCATTAAGGGAATGGCATAATAAGACCGTTTTTGAGTAGCTTTATTCTTCAGATAAACTGATGCGATAGCACTGGGTTCATATAAGCTTTGAATCGGTTCCATCACCCCAGAAACATCCGCTAATTTTCCCTCCCAAGCCCATTGAGGAATTAAGGTAAAATCAGCCCGTTCGGAAAATAAAATATCTGGAGGATTTCCGACTTTTAAGGCTGTAATCGCTTCTTTTAAGGTATCATCTTCACTAAAAAAAGACAGCTTAACTTGATTCCCCGTTACTTGTTTCCAGTTCTCGACCACTTTTTCAATTGCTTCATCTTGTTCTGGATAATATCCTCGATTCCACCAGATGGTTAATTCTGATTTTTGTTGAATATTCTCAGGCTTTTTAGGGGATTGACTTGTACAAGTGATTAAAACGAAACTGACCATTAACAAGGCTATAAATCTTGCAAAGTGACGGGAAAATAAGTTTATTCTCATGGTTAGAACCATTTGGAAAATGTGGAGAAATTTAGGGTTTAGAATCAGGCAACTTGAAAAAGCTATCTTTTATTAGTTTACTCCTGAACTTTCCACTCGGCAAATATTGTTTGAATTTCAGCAATAGCCATCTCCGTTGCTGCTTCTGGAGATAAACCCTCAACAATGACCTGTTCTATTGCTTTTCCCCATACATTTTCAGCAAAAATTTGGGAATAGGGTGCAAACAGAATCGAAGACAACGGCGCAACAAAACGAAATTGTTCTGATGCGACCTTGAGATGGGGATCATTCGTATTATTCCAAAATGGATCTGATAACAGTTGTGGCATAACGGGGAAATAACGTCCAGCAGACCCTTTTAAATAGTTTAAAAGGATTTCTGGTTTTGCTAAAAAAGAGAGAAAACTTTTAGCTTCCTGGGCATGGGGAGAATTTTCATTTGTACCTCTTGCCAAAAAGCCCAGAAATTATTCCAATCTTTGGGAATATCACGTTCTTGAAATCCGGCTTCTTCCAGTAAATCTCGCCAATAATGGAGATGTAAAGTTTGCTGCTGAAGAGGTACACCGTAATAGCCAAATTTCTTAGATGTCTGATTGTAGAGATAAACCGATTGAATCGCGCTGGGAGTATAAAGGGTTTTGATAGGTTTAATAATATCGGAAACCTCAGCAACTTTACCTTCCCAAGCCGCTTTAGGATTGACGGCAAATTCTAACCGTCGATTATAAACAATATCGGGTAAATTTTGGGTTTCTAAGGCGTTTAGTGTTTGTTTTAAGTTTTCATCATCACTAAATAATGTCAGTTCTGCTTTGAGTCCAGTTTGTTGTTCCCAAGCTTTAATCACCGTTTGCAACGCTTCATCTTCTTCGGGATAAAACCCTTTTGTCCACCAAATAGTTAAAGGCGACTTGAGATTAGAAGTAGAGGTGTTTTGAGATAAATGTTGAGACTGTTCCGCACAAGTCACTAAAACCAAACTTATTATAAATAATAAGCTAAAAATCAAAAATTTTTTCATATTAACGATTGAGATTTCATTCAAAGTTAACACACGGATTTTTGATTCCGTTTCAGGCGTTTTTGGGTATACATTAATTCATCTGCTTGAGTGACTAATTCTTCCAGACGAGTATGATAACTGGGATTAAAATTAATACTGCCAACACTCATCGATAACTGAAAACTGAAAAAGCTATTTTCATTAAACTGATCAATTTCGTATTTTAAACGACTTTCTATATTTTCACAATAACCGATACAATTAGGAGCAAAAATTACAAATTCATCTCCTCCCAAACGGGCAACAATATCAGACTCTCGAAAGGTTTGTTTCAAAACTTGAGCCATAGCCCGAATCAAAGCATCTCCCTGGTCATGACCCCAAGTATCATTGACTATTTTTAAGCCATCTAAATCTATGAAAATGATCCAACAAGATGTGTGTAAACGTCGAGCTAACTTTAATTGTTGTTCAGCTAAAACAAAAAATCCCCGACGATTTAATAATCCGGTTAGTTCATCCGTTAAAGATAATTGTCTGACTTCTGCTTCTGCTTTTCGTCGTTCTCCAATTTCTTCAGCTAATTGTTGATTTAAAGTTTGTAATTGGGAAGTACGATGGCGGACTCGTTGTTCTAATTCAGAATAAACTTGAACATTTTCCATCGCTACTGCGGTTGTATCGGCTAAAGCTTGTAATAATTTCACTTCTTCAGCAGTCGGTTGATGCAAAATTGCCCAATAAATTCCAATCGCCCCAATCGGGTCAAGGGTACGAATGGGAACCATTGCTAAACTCTTAACAAAGGTGGGTTGATAGGCGGCATAGGGAACTCGTTCATCCCCATAAATATCAGAAATAATTGCAGGTTGACGATGAATCATTGTCCAACCTCCAAGACAAATTTCTATCGGAAATCTTTGACCTTTCCACAGAGGAGCAATGGAATCTTCATCAGCATAAAAACATTGATCCTGATCTCGCAAAACAAAACTCGCCCCGTCAGATTTGGTCAGTTCGCGGGCTGCGTGTTTAACAATCGTCATAATGGTTGGCAAATCCCGCGCCAGAGAAAGTTCCTGCACAACAGTAATTAACCGTTCCATCGCTTGATAATACCCAGGTTGGATACTGTGAGGTTCGCCCGATTGGAGAGCCGGGGTAATAGGGGAAGAAAGTATTGTATTCATAACAAAAGTTAGCTAGGAGAAATAAATAAAAATATTAAACTCTCGGCTAAAACTGAATTTTTTGCTAACACTTTGAGTCTAAGTTGTTTCTGACTTCCCCTAGGCTTAAAGATGAGGCTAAACGACCCGATTTTGCCGAATACATTCAGCATACCATTGAAAACTGGCTTTAGGGATGCGTTTTTGTGTAATATAATCCAGATAAATTAAGCCAAAACGACGTTGATAACCCCAAGCCCATTCAAAGTTATCCATTAAGCTCCAAACGAAATATCCTTTTAAGGGATATCGTTCAACAAGAGCACGATAAGCTGATTTAAAATGCTGACGTAAATACATAATCCGATCCGTATCGATGACTTCTCCTTGGGGAGTTAATTCATCTTCGGCTGCACAGCCACTTTCTGTAATTAAAATAGGTAAATCTGCTCGATCTAAGGTTTCACTGATATGACGAATTCCCCAATAAATACACTCAGGAACGATATTCAACCAAGGCATATTCATGCGAGGATATCCTTTAGGTAGTCCCAGAAATTCAAACCCCTGAGAATTATCAGATGCACGGACATAAGTTGCTGAGTAAATATTTAATCCTAATTGGTCTAAGGGCTGATGAATAATTTCTAAATCTCCGGGTAAAATATCCGGGGCTTCATTTCCTAATAATTCCAATAAAACGGGACTATAGGAACCGGTTAAAGCCGGAAAGATAATTCCCCCATTTTCACCACAAAGGGCAAAGGCTTTTTGGGCGGCTAAAATATTTTCTGGTGTTTCTGTAATGGGAACTGTTACCGCACAATTATCGACTAAAGAAACGGTACAAGGAACCGTCGAATTTGCCCGAATGGCTTGCACCCCTAACCCATGAGCTAATAAGGCATGATGGGAGGTTTGCCAAACTTCTTTGGGGCGGGAAACAATGGTTCCCGGTGCATGGGGAGGAAGGGCATTGACTTGATAACCTAAATGGGTAAAACAAGGAATTTCATTAATGGTCATCCAAGAGGTAATGCGATCGCCTAATTTATTAACAACAACCGCCACATAATCGGCAAAATCCTGAGCCATTTCTCGACTACGCCAAGACCCATATAAATCCTCTAAAGCTTGGGGACTATCCCAATGAAATAAAGTCGCATGGGGGGTAATTCCATTCTTTAATAAGGTATCGACTAAACGTTGATAAAAATCCAGTCCAGCTTCATTCACAGTTCCTCGTCCATCGGGAATAATTCGCGACCAAGCAATACTAAACCGATAATGTTTAATTCCTAATTCAACCATCAGTTGAATATCTGTTTCATAACGATGATAATGATCACAAGCAGGATCACCCGTTTCCCCATTTAATACCCGTCCAGGGGTTTGACTAAAGGTATCCCAAACACTGGGTTTCCGTCCTCCCTCCGCCACAGCACCTTCAATTTGATAAGATGCTGTCGCCACTCCCCACATAAAATCCGGTGGAAATTGATTCCTCACCATTGACAAGAAGCTCCTCAATATAATAAATTTATTCAACAGAGAATTCTTTAATTAGAAATAGTTTAACAGCAACAGAGCCAAGGATTGTGATTGCTAGAGGAGATAAATCAGTGTTATTATTGAGTATTTACTGCGAGGATATTATTTAAGGAAATTCTATAGAAGTGTTAGAATAATAGGAACGGATAGCCCTATCGTGCTACCCAATTTTTTGTGACCCTAGACCGGGGTTGCTTCCAAGCGAAATAAAACGGTATATTCCTTACTGTTGAACAATCCTAATTCAATGAGGACTATGATGCTAAACCGATTCAAAGCAATTTATAGGATAGTGATTTTAGGTTTAGGGTTGGTTTTCCTCCTGGGAATCACACCTGTTTGGGCGGCGAAGTCTCTTCCTGAACCGAATGATCGAGGAAATTATATGACTAAATCCGATCATTTATATTGGCAAGTGGTTGATTCCGATCCAAATGGATTAAATTGTCGCATGGGAAATGCCCCGATTGAAGAGATTTGGAATCCTGATAACCCCGGATTTCCAGCTATTAGTAGTTGGCCGGCTGTCACCACTTTAAAACCGGATGAAGTGTTCCGGGCACAACCGAGCTATGGCGGTTTTGTAATTACCTTTGATGATCAATTTCTACCTTGGATTTTTGTTAAGAAAAAACCCGATGGCACACCTGCAAACTGTTTTGTAAGGGCGAATAGTGCCTTAATTAAACCTGTTGAAGAACCAATAGATAATAACGTTTCTACCCAACCGATTGAAGAACCAATAGATAATAATATTTCCACCCAACCTGTTGAAAATCCAACGGATAATAACGTTTCGACTCCAGCCGTTGAAACGCCTCCCGAACCCAGTATTGACGACACTGAACCCTTTATTGATTTGTAATCACCTCTGGTTTCTAGGTTCAACCTGGAAACCAGAGATAGGAAATGCTGAAACCTGTTTTAACTTTTGTTATCCGTAGAAGATGTTCAACAATATGGAGACAAAAGACACTGATCTTAAACAGCAGGGTAAAAATTGGACTAAAATTAATCAGTCTTTGGTTAGTGCCAGCGACGATAATTTGTTGGCATCTTCTTCTCAACGCTATGATAAATTTATTCAACAAATCATCGTTTTAAGTCAGCAAAACTTTGGATTATCTGAAGTGCAACTTCAATCTCGCTGTGGCAATGTCTATTAAGTTGTGAGGTATAATTTTCCTCGATGCGATCGCATTTCTCATAAACATAAAAAGCGATCACGCTCCTTTGGGAAAGATACGCGATCGCCCTTCATCAAAAATAGCTTAACAATAAATAGCAAATGGTGATTGAGCAACTGACTCAAATTCAACCCAAATTTTTTTAATTCCAACTTTCTCGGAATCTGTTGAGATAATCCTCAAATTCTTGATCGTTATCGAAATGGGATCTGAACTCTTGATCTGCTCTCATCTCGCTAATAATTCTTTCTACATCCTCATTAGCCTCAGCCTCATTAAAGGCGACTGGTTCATCTGTTGGCTCACTGGTATATTGAAGTTCTCCATCAATGTTTTCAATTCCAGTTAGACGGAGACTGGTTGAAACATAATAACCCGCTCTGGTTCGACATCGAGCAGAAATGACATCTCCACGAATCGAGATATCATCACAAGACTGATCAAAATTAGCAGGTCTCCAAGAAGAAGTGACCTTGAGAGTTCCATCAATATTTTCAATCCCTTTCAACAATAAATCAGTCTGATTCAGTGATTGATCTCTTCTTCTGCAAGTCGCTTCTAATACCGAACCGTAAATATCAATATCTTCGCAGGTCAGTTGATAACTACTTGAAGCAGCATTAGCAGACAAGGGACTGGTAATCAGTGCCAAGCTAACAACAAATATTAAGACCGAGATCGCCTTAATCCAACGATTTAAGTTCACTTTAATTACTCCTTGTATTTGTGAGTTTTTACCTAAAGATTGAGGTTTGTCTTTCCTTTCTACACTAATAAGACGTTTCCCAAGCTCAATTTCTGAATTTTTTGAGTTAGAGGCGTTTTTTTCTAAATCAATCCACCAATAAACTCTCTTTTGTCACTTTATAAGTTCGTGGTTAAATTTGCCACCATTCCATTGAGTTCGCTAATTTCACTTAAGATATCCGGGTCACTGAAAGACTTAAGGGCATCCCCATACTCTTTGACGTTCCCGGCTTTTTGTATTGCCAAGTTGATTCGCTTTTCTAGGTGATCAGACAGTTGGGAGATTTTATTGGTTAATACTATTGCCTTCTGTAACACAGGAGTTTCTATTCGTAAAGTTCTTAAACTTTTCTCAATATAATAGGCTTCTAAAAACCGGATTGTTTCCGGCTTCCGGGTTATAGCTCCTGCGGCTTGGATGTAATATGTTCCACTGTTGGCTAAATTTGGCCCACCGGCAGTAGCTTGATCAAGGGCGGGGACGGCGCAGTTCATGAATTCTTTGGAGCTAAGGTCTGTTTTGCAACCGTTGTAAACCGCCACTTGATAGATTCGGTCTATTATATAGTAAAGTTTCATCGCTTCTTTAAAGTTTTTTAGATTATCATCATTATCAGATCCAACAAGTCTTTCTACGCAGGGAAGAAATGTGAAATATATATAGCCAGTCTTACCTTCAGGTACAGGTTTATTAGCTTCACAATGGTTGATAACAAAGTCAAAAAAGTATACATACTTATTATCGCCGAATATACTGATGTCGCGTGTTATAGGGTTTGGAGAAAAAACTTTATATTCCAGAGTGATATTTTCATTATATCCTTGATTTGCCTGCTCTTTTTGTAGCTGATTGATTCTATTAAGACGATTTTCGTACTCTCTCTGAGATTCATTGCTCAACTGCTGAAAATCTGTGGCATTCTTCCGGGCTTCGGTTTGAATTTTCTGTAATTGACTGTCTATCTCTGACAGTGTTGCTTTACCACTCTCGTAAGACAGATTGGGGAGTTTTTTAATCGCTGTTAGTACGCCATCTAACTCTACCTTAACGTTAAATATGTATGACTGTAGCGTGCCATTATAATCCAATGCCAAAGCGGGTGTTGGCACAAAAAGCAGTACAGCTAGAATCAAAATTACCAAGGTTTTCCACACAATCTTGGCTTGATTTAGTAGGTCTTTCTGGGTAAAAAATTTTATTTTCATACTCCGTTGGTTTTGGGAACTCATAAATTAAATCAGTAGTTTCTGGGTTTAAATTTAGATAGCAATAGATAGCGATGATTGCCATCTATTGTGTGGAGCCTTATAACTTACTGAACCTGTTATAAGTTCGTGGTTAAATTTGCCACCATTTCATTAAATTCGCTAATTTCACTTAAGATATCCGGGTCACTGAAAGACTCAAGTGCATCCCCATACTTTTTGACGTTTCCGGCTTTTTGTGTTACCAAGTTGATTCGCTTTTCTAGGTGATCAGACAGTGTGCAGATTTTATTGGCTAATACTATTCCGTCGGACAACTTCTGGTTATCATTCTCTAACTTGGCTCTACTGTCTTTTAAAGCGTTCAGCCTAGACCGGATTAATAATAGATCTGACTTATTTTTTTCCAAATACTTCCTGAAATTATCGGCTCCTTGGATAAACTGATTGTCCACTTGCGCTCCCAGTTTTTTTGCAGCCCGTTGAATGCGCTCTAGTTCACTTTGTTTTTGCTGGTATTCCACTTCATTCCTCTGCACTTCCTTCTCCAAAGCTTGTTGGGAGACATATAGCTTGTTGATCTCATTAAGAAGTTTATTGGACTCTTTTTGACCTTCATCGCTCAACTTCTGAAAATCTGCGCTATTCTTCCCGGCTTCGGTTTGAATTTTTTGTAATTGACTCTCTATCTCTGATAGTGTTGCTTTACCAGTCTCGTAAGACAGATTGGGCAGTTTTTCAATCGCTGTCAGTACGCCATCTAACTCTACTTTAGCATTAGATATATAGGACTGTATTGTGCCATTATAGTCTAATGCCAATGCTGGTTTTGGCACAAAAAGAAGTGCAGATAGAAGCAAAATGACTAAGGTTTTCCACACAATCTTGGCTTGACTTAGTAGGTTTTTCTGGGTAAAAAATGTCATTTTTATAATCTGGTAGTTTTGGGTGTCCATAAATTAACTCAGTAGTTTCTTGGCTTAAGTTTACATAGCAATAGATAGCGATAATTGCCATCTATTGCGCCTATTTCCTAAGTCATGTCTAAAAGGTATTTTGTGAACCTTAGCTGATCAGCGCGGATGGCTGAATGGGTGTTCTAAATTCCTTGAGAGACTTTATTACTTAAGTTCGTGACTAATGTAGCCAAATCTTTGATTTCACCCAAGATCTCCGGGTCACTGAAAGAAGAAAGTGCATCCGCATACTCTTTGACGTTCCCGATATTTTGTTTTGCCAAATTGATGTCGTTTTCAGCTTTATTGCAAAATGAAGACATTCTAGTGGCTAGGACTGCTGCTTCAGCTATTGTCTGCCTGTTGCTCTCTAACTTGGTTTTATTTTGTTCTAATGTATCGATACGAGACTGCTTCGACCTGAGTTCTGCTTTCTTGCTTTCAACGGCATTGCGGAGTTGCGAGATCCGATCCAATCGGAATTTTAGATCATTTCTGAGCGGTTCAAGTTCTTGATTTTTACCTTCGTATCTTCTTATTTCTTCATTGAACGAGCTTTTAAGCCCTAGTGGATCAAAGGTTAGTCCATCTAATTCCCTTCTAACGTGCCTCGCCGCTGCCAAATTATCCTGTATCTCGCGGTTCAGTTTTTCGTACTTATTGTAAGCTTCGTCATACTGACTGCCCTCAAGACCTAATTCACGTTCTACCATGGGTAATTCTGCTTTCTTGGCTTCCACTTCTCTCTTCAAAACCTGTTGCTCTTGATACATTGTGTTGATGTTATTCAGAAGTTCTTCATATTTTTTCTTTTGCTCACTGCTCCAAGTATCAAACTGTTTGGCACGGTTGCTTGAATCCTCTTTAAGTTTTTGTAGTTGACTGTCTATCGTTGCCAGACTTTCTTGACCTTCCTTCTCAGGGAGGTTGGGAAGTTCCTGAATTGACTTTAGTATACCCTTGAAATCTACTGTAAGTTTAGATATGTAGGATTGTAGCTCCTGGTTATAGGCAATAGATGGATCTACACTTGCAGGAGAATTAACTGTATTCTTAATCAGATTAATGACTGGATTGAAGTCAATTTTCTGAAGCTCATTAGAGACTTGATTCAAGTCACCTTTCTGAATATCATTAACGACTTTATTTAAGTCAACTTTCTGAATTTCATTAACAGCTTTATTTAAAAAACTATTAAAGTCAAATGCTAATGCAGGAGTTGGGAAAAACAGCAGTAAAGATAGAATAAAAACGACTAACGTTTTACCTATGAACTTGGCTTTACTGAGTGGTATTTTAGTCGAACAAAAATTCATTTGTATACTCCGGTAGTTGTGTTTATCCATGACTTAATTCAGGAGTTGGTGGATTAACTTTAGATAGCGATGATTCCCAATCTATTGCAGGTATTCCATCAGCTATGAGCAGGCTTGTTCTCAACCTTAGCCGATGGGATTTGTAGCCTGTTCTAAAGCTTGAATCTGCATATTGACAGAACCGAAAAGTTTTTTAGCTAACTCAGGTGTTAGTTTTTTAGCCGTTTCGATTGAAGGTTGTGTCTGTATATTAGCTGCTACTTGATTTTCCAGAATTTTTGCTGCCACTAAAGATTCCTTAGAAATTCCATAGACAGCCATCCATTGAGATAAGCTCCGCAAGAACATATTAATAAATTGCTGGCTAGAATATCTCTGAATCTTCTTCTCTAAAGATAAGCTTTCGTGGGGTTGAAGGTTTTTGAATTTTTTAAGGTTATTACAGTAGCTCTCCATTGAATACCAGAAAATTGTTTCCTGCTTCAATGAAACCACGATTGTAGAGAGTGCTTTATATACAGTCTGGAAACTCTCAACAGATCTGGCAGCATCAGAAATACTGCTTTCGATGCTGGAAATTTGTCCTGCATATCTGCTAATTTTTAAAAGAGTTTCAATTTTTTGTTGCTGAAGACGTTGCATTTCACTAAAGTATCGAGAATTTTCTTGAGCTATCAGTTCCTTTCTTGGGTCAGGAACATTGACTCCAAAAAACCCTAAAAAACCGGCAACAAAACCGCTAAAGCCTCCACCAGCAGACTCTTCTATTTTCAAGAGGGAATCACAATGATCTATAATCAGCTTATCAATATCTTTTAAAAGATTATCTTGGTAGATTTTCGCGTTTGTCTGCAATTCATTAAATTCATTCAATTCTTTAGTTAGGTTAGTCTTTTCAGCATAACTAAGATTCCGTAAATTTAATGAATTTTTACTGACATCGTAGGACTGATTATAAAGATTTTCAAAACTATCCCCTAAAGTTTTGGCATAAATACCCATCTGGTTTGCAATCTTCGCGCAATACTCTAATTGAATACCGGCTAATGCTTCTTTACCTGTCAATAGATATTTGTATATTTTAACTAGAGCGATCATGATTTGTTGACATTGACTGATATATATGTCGAGTGTGTTAATACATTGGCCGGAAATTTTATGCAGTGAAAACTGGATTCCAGCGACTTGGGACTGAATCTCTGTTCCCGCCGAAGCATTGAATGCTAGAAACACTAAATCCCCAGAATTTTGCAAATTCCGCACTAACGAATCCATTGACAAAACTCCAAGAATCTGGGTCCTAGAATCAGCCACAAATTTACTGTCAATTGTTTGAGGAATTATAAGTGTCTCTATCTTTTCTTTATTGGTTATATAAGGTTCTACCCAAAGGCCCAGATTATCTTGTTTCAGTATTGTTAAATCGCTCATTTTACCTACATGATTGATGTATGGGTTAAGAATGTTAGAGTGGGTTAGTAATTGTTTTATGTCGTCAACACAGGGGTTGAAACAAAAGGGTGTGAGGAAAGGACAAGAGCTAGTGAGTGTTGTGGAGCAAAGCATCACAACACCCAATATCTTAGAAGTCTCGCTTTATTAGGGTTTAAGCAAGCTTAGATAAATAGCTCAAGTTTGATTTTTAAGGAACAAGCACCGCTTGAACATCTAAAGTTGTCAGTTCTGCATTAAGATTTTTAAGAACTGATTGAGCTAAGGCTGGTGCTGCTTTTTGCCCTGCTTCAATTGAAGGTGCGGATGCGATGTTAGCTCCAACTTTTTGAAATACCTCATTTGAAGCAACCAGATATTTTTTAGAGACGCTATTCACAGCCACCCATCTACAGAGCAGATCAAGGGCTCCTCTCATGAAAACTGGTTGAGAGTAAGCCTTACGCCGTTTCTCCTCAGATTGGATTTTCATAGCGCTTTTCAGTGACTGTTGAGCCCTTGGGGATTGCAACCTTTCACAGAAATTCGCCATTGAATCCCAAAATAATGCTGTCTCAGTCAATGCAACGTGGGCTTGGGCGAGAGCGCGAACTGCACATTCGAGGCTTTCAATCGCCATAGCTGTATTATCAATGTCGATTTTTGTATTTGAGACTCGTACTGCATATTCTGCAAGTTTTGCCATCGTTTGACGGCTATCCTCTGCAAGTTTATTCCGGGCATTGAACAAATTAAGTTTGTGAGTTGACGCCCGCTCTAGTGCAGACTGTGAGGAACTTGACATTTCTTTCAAGTCCTGTGACATCCGATCTGTGGCTTTTTGAAGACCTTCGAGGGCTAGTTTTGCTTGTTCTAACTGCTGCGTTAATAATTGGTTTTCTTGGGTTTTTTGTTGGAGTTTCTGTTTTTCAGCTTCTTTTGCAGGCGAATCAGGCAGGTCTTTTATATTTTTGTTGCACTCAACAATTTCTTGCTCAACTTTAAGTTTTTTTCGCTGAAGTGCAAGTTCCTCTTTCGTGGCTTTCTCCAAATCAGCTATTGATGAGTCTACCTTCTTTATCGTCGGGTTCGTCGATGAGGTTTGGGTGTTAGCTGCTGAAGTGCTTCCACCGCCTAAATTTCCCCCTATCAATCCCCCAGTTTTTGCAGCAGCGAACATTTGAACTCCTGCACCAAAAGCCGCAGACAGACCCCCCATAATTGTAGAGGCGAGTCCTAGATCAAAAGCCCTTTGGGACTCTCTTTGCTCTATCTGTTTAGCTTCCTCATATTCTATATTGATTTGTTCTAGTGATGATTTAATCTGCTCTTGAAGCGTCTCAGCGTTTTTCTGAACGGCCGCCAACTCAGCTAAACCCTGCTTTAACTTTTCTCGGTCTTCATTCTTAATATTTCTTAACTCCAGTGACTCATTATGTACAACGGTACAGTCAGCTATAATTTTCTTAAAACGAGCAGCTAAAGCTCTGGCTTCCTGAGCCATCTCTTTTGCAGTCTCTCCACACTGTGAAATTATATCCACAGCTGCCTCTTCCTCAATCTGATATAAGAAGCTATAAGCCGAGAATATATTCTCAATGACATCATCAGACTTTGTTACAAAACCTTGAACTGTCGTTATGCAATCTGTACAAGCTTCATAGAACGATCTTTGTAGGTCAGACATCTTGACCTGGATATTCGGTACCCCTGACAAGGCATTAAATGCCAGGTACATCAAATCACCAGTAGTTTTTAAGTTCAATATGACTTTTTCAATCGATAAAGTCTGCAAAATTTCCCTTTCAGCTTCAACAACTAACACAGATGTGTAGCTTGGTTTAACCAAAAGTGAATAGATTTCCTCTTTTCCATCCGTTTTGATGACTAATTGGAGCTTGTCCTCATTGGGGTCAACTTTAACAATTGATGATTCGCCCATGTTATTTACCTGTAAACTGATTTTTTTTCGGGGTAGCCCGGTTCCGGGCTTAGGCATCTGTATCTATAAGACGATCTCAGATGGCAATTTCTGAATTTTTTGAGTTAGAGACTGTTTTTTTCCCTTTTTCAGGCTTTATATGCCGAACTGCGCCTTCAATGCTTTGTTATCAGTGGAACTGAACCATTCAGGTGTTGCCAGATCTGCTGTTTGTAAATTCGGGATATATAACTGAAAAGCATCAGGCCACCCTCCTAACGCTTCAGGATAATACACACCGTCGTATAGCGTCTGATAAATTGGGTTTTTGGATACAGGCTGTGGCGCGTAGCGACCCCAAAAAGCTTCTTTATCGTTCAGAAGCTTTGTTTCCATATAGTAAGTCAAGCTATTCCACTCAATGGTCACTGCTGATCTGTCTCGAACATAAGCCAAAAATATTTGACTTTTTGCAATAGAATCTTTTAATACACCTTTTACTCCCCGTGTATCATCCTTGAATGGGTCATAATTAGACCACCAAGGAGTAATTGGGGGTGTAAAACGATGAATATTTGGATTTCTTGACGGCTTATAACCAGTAAGCTTCCATAATTTCATCCCTTTGGGGAGGATTACTAATGTCGCTTTTTGGTCTAGGAAGGCTTGTTTCACATGATCCGGCTGTTGATTCCATTGGAGTGGCATTTAAGACCTCATGTTTTTGATTCAATCGAGCTAATTTTGTGTGCTCTGTTACACTTTAAAGACGATTTCCAACCTCAATTTCTGAATTTTTTGAGTTAGAGGCTGTTTTTCCCTCTAACTCAATGCCACTAGAAACTCATCTTCAACGCGGTTAATCCTTCCGCAATAAAGCTTTTAGCCGTTTCAAAGCCACTTCAACCTCCCCACGAGCCGGATAAAGTAACTGTTGACTCAAGGCATTGCGATAAACCTTGATTGCCCCTACAACATCCCCTAACCCCTCTAAAGCCCTCCCTAACCAGTAATCAGCTATAACGGGGTTGAACATCCTCAGTTCCTGACTTCGCACGCAAGCTTCTTCCCACCACTGGTGACTCGCCCCATCATTCCCCAGTACCCGATAACTTTCTCCTAGCCACACCGCAGCCGAGACAAATTGCAGATATCCCCCATTTTCGGGTAAAAACTGCCATCCTTGTTGTAGTACCTCCACCGCTTCTTGGTGTTTATGGGCTAAAGCCAACACTCGGCCATGACGAAACCAAGCATCCGGTAACAGAGGCTGAAGTTGAGTTCCCTGGAAAGAAATACGACATCCCCTCTCAATCTCCTTAAAGTTTTGCACCAGCACCCGCCCTGCTGTCGGCCAAACACTCCAACGTTCAGGAAATCGCTCCAGCATTTCTTGCACGATCAAAGCAAGACTTTCCTCTTCTGCTTGGAGAGAAACTTGGGTAGAGGTAATCAAAATTTCACACAAGGCTCGATAGATTTCACAATCATTGGGATAGAGACGATAAGCTTTCAGCATCACTTTAACTGCACTCTGATAATCCCCCCGGTGAAATAAACACAGCCCATAGTAATACCAACCACGAGGATTATTAGGGTGTTCTTCAGTAAACTCTGTTAACACCCTGACTCCTTGCTCCCAATCTCCTCGAAAAATGTGGTAATAAGCTAAGGATTTATGGACTGCGGCTCCATGAGGTGCCTGTCGTAAAGCAGAGCTAATCATCTGTTTAGTCTGCTTGCCCTTTTCACCAGATACCCACCTCATCGTGCAACGCCAATCCAACTGTCGTTGAAGTACCTGCAAATCATCAGGAGCTAAGACGATTAATTGATTCAGTCGTCGCTGTGCTTCCTGATAATTCCCCAGTTGGAGCAGTCCATCATAGCTATGAATTAAAGCCACAATATCATCTGGGTTGATGGACAAAATCCTGTTAAAGGCTTGTAAAGCCCCTATAGGATTCTCTCTCCCCATCTGCAATTGTCCCACAGCCAGCCAGTAAGCAGTGTTATCTGGTTCTAGGTTAGCCGCAGTTTCAAACGCAATAATGGCTTTTTCCGTATCACCTTGACAAATAGCAATCAATCCGCTAATGTTCTTGCTTAAAGCTTCAGTTTCTGAGAAAGCTAAGGCTCTTTCATAAACCTTAATTGCCTCAGTTTTCCGTTGCATGAGTTCCAAAAGTTTCCCCAACTTCAACCACAGATTTATTAATTGGGGTTGTCGTTCAAGGACTTTGTGATACTCTTCAATCGCCAGCGACCATTGACCCGTGGCGTAGAACAAATTAGCTAATTCCAACCTTTTTTTCCAGCCAGAGGGATACTGCTGCACATACTGACTTAATGTTTTCAGTTTCTGGTGTTGTCGGGTTGGTTTTTCTTCTAAAACTAGGTGAATATTCAATTCCACCCCAGAGGACTGGGTGAGTGATACCAAGCATGAGGCAGTGTTTCGAGACATATTGCACTTAGTTGATAATTAAGGAAACGATCAAAGCCCTCTTTTTGTCGCGAAGGTAGGGTCATCTCTGAGTCAGTCCTGATCATTGCATCCGAGTCGAAACTCTCTACTGCGGTTATCTTTTTTTTGCCGGATAAGTTAAAAGGCAATAGAGAAGATTTTTCTAACCCTGACAAATACCTTGTCAATCGTTTTTGCACAATTCGTCGTGCTTGTGAAATCCGTTTGCAAAGGTTGTTGTAGGATATCTTTAGTTCTTGTGCTATGTCCTGATAGGATTTCTCTTCAATGAAGTGCAGGACAAAGGGTTCCCGCAGTCTAGGTGGCAAATCCTCAATCACACGGTGAATAATTATTGCTAGTTCGCACTCCAAAGCCCAACTTTCAGGACTCTTGGAGGACGAAACAAGCCCATCATCCCCTTTTTCAACAATTATTTCCAAGCTCTCAACCCGATTACCTAACATCTTGTATTCTCGATGTTTATCCATACAGAGGTTATAGGTTAGTCGGGTCAACCAAGCTTTAAAGTTAGCAATGATATCACTGCCTTGTTTAAGCTTCTCTAGGGCTTTGAGCATCGCTTGGCTGAGTACCTCTTCGGCATCAATAGCATTCCCTCTCATCCATTTCAGACAGCAATGATAAAGATAATCTCGATAGTACCCCCATTGCTGCCAAAATAGCTTTTCTCTCTCTTTTGTGCCATCCGAAACTGTCTTTACAGCTTGGGCAATTACTAAGGGATGTAAGGTTTTATTACTATTCATTTTTTCAGTGCAGGGGATTTAACTTAATGGGTTCGTTATGTCATCCTCCTAAAGGATTATTCCACAAATAATTTAGGATTTCTATAGCCGTGTTGAAAATAGTTGGAAAAATTTACATTTAATTTACATTTATCATAAAAAACTGGATGAAACCAGGTGAAAAAGACTTTCCCGCCTAGGTTTGCTGTATCAACTTCTATCAATCATGGTATTTCCGTGACTGCTATAGCTAATAATTGTGTAACTTTGTTAAGTTTTGTTGATTTGATTGATTAATCATCTATTTGTTTTCTTGTAATAATTGCCAATCTCGAATTAACTCTTTAGACCACATCCAATTTTTAGATAATTGATTGGTTTTAAATTCTGTGGGAGATTCACTCATAACTTTATCACCAAATTTAGCCGCTTTACTTAACATAAATTTTTGTTGTTTTTGAGGTAAAGTTTGAGAAAATTTACGCCAAACCAATCCTAAACCTGCATAAGCGGTTAACTTATCGTGTTGTTGTACTTGAGTTAGTGTATTATTAGCCGTTCCCGGTTTCGCTTTCCCCACTAAAGCAGGTTCAGAAATCTCTAAAACTTGAGTCCAAGCTTGATAGGCATTCTCTAACTTTCCTTCGGTATAATAAGCAAAACCCAAGGCATTTTTATATTCAACAGATTGAGGATTTTGTTGAGCAGCTTTTTCCCAATATCGACGCACATCATCAATTTTATAATCTGTACTTCCCTGTTGAATGGATTGCCAAGCTAACCGACCATTGAGAAAATTAACAATCGGATGATTGAGATCCTGAACCTGTACCGCCGCTAATGCCGATTTTGCTTTTTCTAATGCGCCTCGATCTAATAATTCTGTGGTAGCTTCTTCTGCTGCTAATAGATTTCTTTGATAAAATTGTTCAACGGCAATACCTAAAACATAATCTGTATTAGCTGTTTTTAAATCTGTAGCTTGAGGTTGATTAGAATTCGCTCGAACTAAGGTGGTTTCAGAAGACGTTCCTTCACGGTCTAATCGTTGCGATTGTAAAGCTTGATTTTGACCGAACCAAATCCCAAAACCGAGAGCCAGGAAGATCAACGGAAGTCCCCATAATAATCGTTTTCCCTTTAACCCATCAACAGAGGTGATACCCGATGGAGAAGAAGTTGATTTTGGCGAGACTGACGTTAACTTGAACGAGTCGGATTTTTCAACCGTTGTCGGTTTTGGTGTAGGTTCTGTCACCGTTGACTGACGCAAAAAATCCCCAATAAAATCTGTATTTCCTAATTCATTTCTTCCCTCATTTTCAGGGACAAAATCATCTAATCGATCTTCAACGAGATCGCCTAAATTATCATCATAAACCAAATCATCTAATAGCTCTTCAACATCATCCTCGTTCATACTATCCCATTCAGATAATGATAGGGTTTTAGAAGGTGGTTTTAACTTTAAGCCTTGTTCGGCAGGAGTAGAAGGCAAGGGTAAAAATTCTGGGACTTCCAGAATAGAATCATGGGGTTGACTTGCAGTTAAATATCCATCAAATTCTCGATGTAAATATAAAATCGGTAAAGCCCAATACAATTGATGGGAACCGTAAGAGGAAATTAATCCTTGTCTAGCTCGACTTAAACTTAAATCAATCGGATAACCCTGATTCAGATTTCGATATAATAACCGCGTTAAGGTCAATGCCACATCATCGGGAATGCGTTCAGCCATCGCTAACACCCCTGGAATTCCCCGCTTCACCGCATATTCAGCCAGATTCAATTGGGCGGTATCATCACTTACATTGGGTGTATTTCCATAGGCTCCCCGACAGGAATTTAACACCACCATCTGCACCCCATTATTGACTAATAATCCTGCTAAATCATCCCCACTCAGGGTTTCTGTTAACCCCGTCCGACGACTGACTAAATATAATTCTCCCCCAGAAGCACCTAAATTGCTATGTCCGGCGTAATGAAAAACTTGATATTGACCTTGTTCTAAGGCTTGGGTGAGTTGTTCGCGATCGGGTTGTTCTAAAATAGTCAGTTGAATATCAGGAGTTGTCGGTTCTAAGGTATTTCTACTGCGTCCATTTTCCCGTCGTAGTTCTTCTTGTAAATGCAGCACTTCCCGCTTCAGGTGTAGCGTGTCCTGGTCAGTGGGTGCCGCAATGGCGATTAAAATTTTTAAGGGTTGATTGGGTTTTCTAACCTGGGTGTGGAGAATAGAATTCATCCCCGGTTGGTAACGGGAAAACACCACATCCGTTCCTGTTGCTATAGGACGATCTGCGGCGTGTAACACTTCCCAAGGCAAACTCGATAACCGTCTACCTTTTAAGCCTAATCGTAATTGTAATAATTCCCGACGATTTTGGGAGATCGCTTGGGCGCAAGTCCAACTATCGCGTAACGTTCCTTGAAATAACCCATGATAAAGCTGTTGACCCAATTCAACTAAACTTAATAAAGGGGGGTCACTGGTTAATTGAGTTTCTGTTTTTTTCCCCACAGCCCGAAACGGAGCCACCGTTTGGCCTTCTAATAACCCTAAAAGAGGATCATTCATTAATTGGCGAGTGTGGGCTAACCATTCATCCACAGGCCATTTAACTTGTTCTTCGGCTAAAGGAACACCGGATGCGACTTTTTCTGTTCGCACTAAATATTGATTGTCCCCAACCGGGGTGACGGAAATGTGAAATTCCTGAGTCATTATGATTCTGGAGTTGGGATTTGGGAGCTAAGGAGAACGGGACGTTTTCTTGTTGTCTATGTCATTTGTAATCTAGGACTAAAACTGGAAATATTTTGCGCCTAAGTCCAGGGTAACGAATGTTCTGAAAATTTGCCCGTCTGGAGGCGAAAGTTCACGTCTTTAGAATCTCCCCTTTTTAGGGACTTACGACGGAAATATCAAGAATTCAGGATGTGATTAACCCGCTTCCCGATGGTGATCCATCCTATCCTGTCATGTCTGATGGATTGTCTTTACTTTTCAAATGTATTACGATACAATTAAAATACATTTAGACTTAAACTCAGCTAATCAACTGCTACCACTCTCCGGGATAGCAGTTGATTTCTATCAAGCTCTATGCTGGATGGCTGACAATTCACGATCAACTTTATTTTGATTTATGACTCAAAGCGTTGCGATTGTAGGTGGTGGTTTTAGTGGGGTGATGGTGGCAATTCATCTCCTACAAAAAACAACTTATCCTTTAGATATCTATTTAATTGAACACAGACCCCAATTTGGTGAAGGAATTGCCTATAGTACCGTTTCAGATCAGCATTTACTCAACGTTCCTACGGGAAAAATGAGTGCATTTTCCGATCAACCGAATCATTTTATCCACTGGCTTAATACTCGTTATCCAGAACAGTTAATTACATCTGAAACTTTTGTTCCTCGACGTTTTTATGGTGAATATTTACGTTCAATTTTACAGAATGCTGAACAAAAAGCGGCGATGGGAGTGCGTTTATACCGAGTTCGAGATGAAGCGATCGCCCTTCATCAAACCCCTGATTATTTAATCATTACCTTAAGCAGTGGAAAGCAACTTACTGTTGATCAATCTGTTTTAGCGATTGGGAATTTTCCCCCCGCTAATCCTTCTATTTCTAATCCTTCATTTTATCAGAGTTCTCGTTATATTCCTTGGGCTTGGTCTGAATCCAAATTACCTTTGCGATCGCTGACAGAACCCATTTTATTAATTGGCTCAGGATTAACAGCCATTGATATGATTGTCTCCTTAAAAGAACAAGATTATCAGGGAAAAATTTATGTTGTTTCTCGACGGGGTTTATTTCCCCAAGCTCACGCAACAGTAGAACCCTTTCCCCCTTTCTTAAATGCAAAATCTGCACCAATAACTATCCGTCAATTATACCATAAAGTTCGATTAGAAATTGAAAAGGCTGCCCAAAAAGGGTATGATTGGAGAGCCGTAATTGATTCATTACGACCAGAAACTCAATCGATTTGGAATCAGCTTTCCCCTCAAGAAAAATCCCGATTTTTGCGCCATGTTCAACCTTATTGGGATGTGTGCCGCCATCGAGTTGCACCCATGATTTATCAACAGATTCAAGACTTATTAAACCAGAAACAGGTAATTTTTCATGCGGCTCGCATTTTAGATTATTTTGAAAATCCTGATAGTGTAGAAGTCATCATTCGTGAAAAACACAATCAGAAATTATTAAATTTACGAGTCAGTTTAGTCGTAAATTGTACGGGTTCTGGCGTTAACTATCAGACACTTAAACATCCCCTGCTTGTTAACTTATTGAAAATGGGTTTAATTCGTTCTGATCAATTAAACTTAGGTTTAGAGGTCGCTGAAAATGGGGCGTTAATAGATCAACAGGGAAATATTTCTCAACAATTATATACTTTAGGTTCTCCCTGTAAAGGATGTCGCTGGGAAACAACCGCAGTTCGAGAAATTCGGGAACAAGCTGAACATTTAGCAACTGAATTACTAAACCAGTATTTTTCCTCCTCTGCTCAGTTCTTCATTAAGACAGACTAAATCTTGAGGTAAACTTCAACCTTTTGAGAGAATCCTAATCTCAGTCTTTTCTCTTACCTTAAGGGAATGATTATGAAGATTAATGGAGGTTAAGGGACACAAATGAAACGGATTCAAGATTTATCAAAAAACGGAATTAAAATGTTATTAGGAGTATCAACTTTACTCCTCAGTTATCCTTTGACCGTTGGGGCTGTTCCTGTACCCATTAGGACAAGCGTTTGTACAGGATATACAGGAGATAATAACGCCACAGAATGTGTCCAAGGCTTTAATGATGGCTATCAACAAGGAGTACAACAAATTCAAAATTATAATTCCAGTAATCCTAACACAAATCCTTCTAATCCAACTCCTAGCCCCAATGCTGTAAACGCCAGTGTTCCGGGTACAAGTTCGGAATATAGAACAGGCTATACCTCCGGTTATCGAGTCGGTATTCAGGATGGCTATCAAAATAATCTATCTCCCGCTAATAGCAGCTTTTAAAACTGTTGACGGTTGACTATTAACTTTTCTCAAGTTTTACATCCCCCAACTCTTAAAAACAGAGTTCCTGGGGGGTTTAATATAAAATCCTTAAATTATAATCCTACAGATGTTTTCCTAAAACCCATGTAGAGACGTGCCATGGCGTGTCTCTACTTAGGGAAAAAACAAAAGATTGGCTATGTTCTAAACGCTATTTTAAAACTTCCTAAAAGTGATGATTGTGTTGAGGAAGTCTTGAATTATATTAATAACCCTAAATAACAAGATTAGCAGGACTTCAGATTATAAGTCTTCTATCTTTAGATAGAGATACTTGGAATAGGTTTATACCTGATAATAGTTGCCATCTCATTTCAGAAATTAGTCTAAGTCATCAATTTTCTTCTATTAAAAATAATACCTTCTAAACGTCAGCTTATGTCTACAACACAATTAGCCAAAGTCAGCGATCAACTTGATGAAAAACAACTCCTCAAAACCTTAGTCGCGGTTAAAAAAGGCGACTTTTCCGTGCGAATGCCTTTAGATCAAACCGGAATAGCGGGAAAAGTTGCCGATACCCTCAATGATATTATTGAACTCAACCAAAGAATGGCCGCCGAACTCGAACGCATCAGCAAAGTTGTCGGTAAAGAAGGCCAAATTAATCAACGGGCTACCCTCGGTTCTGCGGGAGGGTCTTGGGAAGCCAGCGTTAACTCCGTAAATACCCTGATCACCGATCTCGTCCAACCCACCTCAGAAACGGCCCGTGTTATTCGGGCGGTAGCCAATGGGGATCTGTCCCAAAAAATGGCTTTAGATATAGAGGATAGGCCCCTCAAAGGCGAATTTCTACAAACCGCCAAAATTGTTAATACTATGGTGGATCAACTCTCTTCCTTTGCTTCAGAAGTCACACGGGTAGCACGGGAAGTGGGAACCGAAGGAAAATTAGGCGTTCAAGCGGAAGTTCAAGGAGTAGCTGGAACCTGGAAAGATCTCACCGATAACGTTAATTTAATGGCGGGAAACTTGACCGGACAGGTGAGAAATATTGCCGAAGTTGCCACGGCTATTGCTAATGGAGATTTATCGAAAAAAATTACCGTTGATGTTAAAGGGGAAATTCTCGAACTCAAAAATACCGTTAATACAATGGTAGACCAATTAAACTCCTTTGCATCAGAAGTAACACGGGTAGCACGGGAAGTGGGAACCGAAGGAAAATTAGGCGTTCAAGCAGAAGTAAAAGGGGTGGCGGGAACGTGGAAAGATTTGACGGATAATGTTAATTTAATGGCAGGAAACTTAACAGCCCAAGTGCGGAATATTGCAGAAGTAACGACGGCGGTAGCGAATGGAGATTTATCGAAAAAAATTACCGTTGATGTTAAGGGTGAAATTCTCGAACTGAAAAATACGATTAACACAATGGTAGACCAATTAAACTCCTTTGCTTCTGAAGTAACACGGGTGGCGCGAGAAGTCGGTGCAGATGGAAAATTGGGAGGACAAGCAGAAGTTCGAGGCGTTGCAGGAACTTGGAAAGATTTGACGGATAGTGTTAATTTTATGGCAGGTTCCTTAACAGCCCAAGTGCGAAATATTGCCGAAGTAACGACGGCGGTAGCGAATGGAGATTTATCGAAAAAAATTACAGTAGATGTTAAGGGTGAAATTTTAGAACTGAAGAATACGATTAATACAATGGTGGATCAGTTAAATTCCTTTGCTTCAGAGGTAACGCGGGTGGCGCGAGAGGTGGGAACGGAAGGGAAATTAGGTGTACAAGCGGAAGTTCGAGGGGTTGCAGGGACTTGGAAAGATCTCACCGATAGTGTTAACTCAATGGCGGGAAACTTAACGGGACAGGTAAGGAATATTGCGGAAGTTGCCACTGCTATTGCGAATGGAGATTTATCGAAAAAAATTACAGTTGATGTTAAAGGTGAAATTTTAGAACTGAAAAACACCGTTAATATTATGGTGGATCAACTTAACTCCTTCGCTTCCGAAGTAACACGGGTGGCGCGAGAAGTGGGTTCAGAAGGAAAACTCGGAGGACAGGCGGAAGTTCGAGGGGTTGCAGGTACTTGGAAAGATTTGACCGATAGTGTTAATTTTATGGCGAGTTCCTTAACGGGACAAGTGCGAAATATTGCGGAAGTAACGACGGCTGTTGCTAATGGGGATCTGTCTAAGAAAATTACTGTTGATGTGAAGGGTGAAATTTTAGAATTAAAGAATACGATTAATACAATGGTAGACCAGTTAAATTCCTTTGCGTCAGAGGTAACAAGAGTTGCAAGGGAAGTAGGAACAGAAGGCAAGTTAGGCGTACAGGCGGAAGTTCGAGGAGTTGCAGGTACTTGGAAAGATTTGACCGATAGTGTTAACTCAATGGCGGGAAATTTAACTGCACAGGTGAGAAACATTGCAGAAGTAACGACGGCTGTAGCTAATGGAGATCTGTCTAAGAAAATTACCGTTGATGTTAAGGGTGAAATCTTAGAACTGAAGAATACTATTAATACAATGGTGGATCAATTATCATCCTTTGCGTCAGAAGTAACACGGGTGGCGCGAGAGGTGGGAACGGAAGGAAAATTAGGGGTTCAAGCGGAAGTTCGAGGAGTAGCAGGAACCTGGAAAGATCTCACCGATAATGTTAACTCAATGGCAAGTAATCTCACAGCCCAAGTGCGGAATATTGCCGAAGTTGCGACGGCTATTGCTAATGGTGATTTATCGAAAAAGATTACCGTTCAAGTGAAGGGTGAAATTTTAGAACTGAAGAATACTATTAATATTATGGTGGATCAACTTTCCTCCTTTGCTTCTGAAGTAACACGGGTGGCGCGAGAAGTTGGTTCAGAAGGAAAATTAGGGGTACAAGCGGATGTTCGAGGGGTGGCGGGAACGTGGAAAGATTTGACGGATAGTGTTAATTTTATGGCGGGTTCCTTAACAGCCCAGGTGCGGAATATTGCGGCGGTAACGACGGCTGTAGCGAATGGAGATTTATCGAAGAAAATTACCGTTGATGTTAAAGGTGAAATTTTAGAACTGAAGAATACTGTTAATACAATGGTGGATCAATTAAACTCCTTTGCATCTGAAGTAACACGGGTGGCGCGAGAAGTCGGTTCAGAAGGAAAATTAGGGGTACAAGCGGAAGTTCGAGGGGTGGCTGGAACTTGGAAAGATTTAACCGATAGTGTTAACTTTATGGCGGGTTCCTTAACAGCTCAAGTGAGGAATATTGCCGAAGTAACGACGGCTGTTGCTAATGGAGATTTATCGAAAAAAATTACAGTAGATGTCAAGGGTGAAATTTTAGAACTGAAGAATACGATTAATACAATGGTAGACCAGTTAAACTCCTTTGCTTCAGAGGTAACACGGGTGGCGCGAGAGGTGGGAACTGAAGGAAAATTAGGGGTTCAAGCTTATGTAAAAGGGGTGGCGGGAACTTGGAAAGATTTGACAGATAATGTTAATTTAATGGCGGGAAATTTAACAGCCCAAGTGCGGAATATTGCAGAAGTGGCGACGGCTATTGCTAATGGTGATCTGTCGAAGAAAATTACTGTTGATGTGAAGGGTGAAATTCTCGATCTGAAAAATACCATTAATACAATGGTGGATCAATTATCTTCCTTTGCTTCAGAAGTTACACGGGTAGCCCGTGAAGTGGGAACCGAAGGAAAACTCGGAGGTCAAGCGGAAGTGCGAGGGGTAGCTGGAACCTGGAAAGACCTCACGGATAATGTTAACTCAATGGCTGGAAACCTAACAGCCCAGGTGCGGGGTATTGCACGGGTGGTGACGGCTGTTGCGAATGGGGACTTGAAGCGCAAATTAATGTTAGAAGCCAAGGGGGAAATTGAAACCCTGGCTGATACCATTAACGAAATGATTGATACTCTGGCGACCTTTGCTGACCAGGTAACAACGGTGGCGCGGGAAGTAGGAATAGAAGGAAAACTCGGCGGACAGGCGAAAGTACCGGGGGCGTCGGGAACTTGGAGAGACTTAACGGACAATGTAAATGAACTGGCGGCGAATTTAACAACTCAGGTGAGGGCGATCGCAGAAGTCGCAACGGCTGTTACAAAAGGAGATTTAACCCGATCTATTTCCGTTGAAGCTCAAGGAGAAGTGGCAATTCTTAAAGATAATATTAACCAAATGATTGCCAATTTACGAGAAACAACCCAAAAGAATACCGAACAAGATTGGTTAAAAACAAACCTGGCTAAATTCACTCGAATGTTACAAGGTCAACGAGATTTAGAAACGGTTTCTAAACTGATTTTATCAGAATTAGCTCCCTTAGTTTCGGCTCAACATGGGGTCTTTTATTTAATGGACTCGGGAGACAATCAATCCTATTTAAAACTTCTCAGTACCTACGCTTATCGGGAACGGAAACATTTAGCAAATCGCTTTCATTTAGGGGAAGGATTAGTCGGACAATGTGCCTTAGAAAAAGAGCGAATTTTAATTACTGAAGTTCCTGAAAATTATATTAAAATTAGTTCAGGATTAGGAGAAGCAAATCCTTTAAATGCAGTGGTTTTACCCGTTTTATTTGAAGGACAAGTTACGGCAGTAATTGAGTTAGCATCCTTCCGGCGCTTTAGTGAAATTCACTTAATGTTCTTTGATCAATTGACAGAAAGTATTGCCATTGTGTTAAATACCATTGCGGCGAGTATGCGAACGGAAGAGCTCTTAAAACAATCAACAGCTTTGGCTGAAGAATTGCAAAGTCAACAAAAAGAACTCCGCGAAACCAATGAACGATTAGAACAACAAGCCCGTTCCTTAAAAGCCTCCGAAGAACTGCTGAAAAGTCAACAGGAAGAACTGCAACAGAAAAACGAAGAACTCGAAGAAAAAGCACGATTATTGGCTGAACAAAATACAGAAGTTGAACGGAAAAATGGAGAAATTGAACAAGCTCGACGGTCTTTGGAAGAAAAAGCCGAGCAACTGGCTTTAACCTCTAAATATAAATCGGAATTTCTGGCAAATATGTCCCATGAGTTGCGAACTCCTCTCAATAGTTTGTTAATCTTGGCGCGATTATTATCGGAAAATTCTGATAGTAACCTCAGCTTAAAACAAGTGGAATATGCCCAAACTATTCATGCGGCCGGAACCGATTTACTCGGATTAATTAATGATATTTTAGATTTAGCTAAAATTGAATCCGGTACAATTTCCGTTGAAATTGATCAAATTCTGTTCTCCGAACTGCAAAATTATATTGATCGAACCTTCCGACAAGTTGCCGTTGATAAAGGATTAAATTTCCTGGTTGACTTTGATTCTAAACTCCCCAAAGGCATTTACACAGATCCCAAACGTCTGCAACAAATTCTTAAAAACCTGCTTTCCAATGCCTTTAAATTTACTGAAAAAGGACAAGTTACCCTGCGCGTTGAACTCGTTACCTTTGGTTGGAGTCACGAACAAAATACTTTAAATCAAGCGGATATGGTGGTGGCTTTTTCGGTCATTGATACCGGAATTGGAGTTCCTCCTGAAAAGCAACGCATTATTTTTGAAGCCTTCCAACAAGCCGATGGAACCACCAGTCGCAAATATGGGGGTACGGGTTTAGGATTATCAATTAGTCGAGAAATCGCTCAAATTCTAGGGGGAGAAATTATCCTCACCAGCACTTTAGGAGTGGGTAGTAATTTCACCCTGTATTTACCCTATCACTATCAAATTCAAGAGGTCGAAGAAACCTCAGAAACCCGTCCCACCGGGCCGATCTCTTCCCCCCATTTTCGAGAACGGTTACGCTCCACACCCGCAGCCTTCGGTTCCTTGCGTTCCATCAGCCTACCTTCAGAACATCTGAGAATGGCAGAACCAGAAACCCAAAAGCTCCAAAATAACGGCAACTTAACCGACACTGCTCCAGAAGAACAGTCTTCTTTGGCTTCTACGCCTACCCTCGTTCAGAAAGCGACTCAAGCCTATGCTCGACCCCAAACCGAGGCTCAACTTTCGGCGGGAGTGAAAATTCGAGATGATCGAGAACTTCTGCAACCGGGCCAGCGCGTTTTGCTGATAGTTGATCAAGATGTCGCTGAAGCACGTTTACTCCTAGAAGTGGCACGACAACAGGGTTTCAAAGGAATTGTCGCTTGTTCGAGTGATGCGGGTTTAACCATGGCGCGGGAATTCAAACCCTCAGCCATTCTTCTGGGTTTACAGTTCCCCGGCGTTGAGGGCTGGACAGTCTTAGATCGGTTAAAACATGAAATTACAACCCGTCACATTCCCGTTTATGTGATTTCCGAAGAAGATGCTCAACATCGGAGTTTACAACTCGGAGCTCTAACCTTTTTGAAAAAACCCATTAACCGGGAAATCTTAGTTGAACATATTGCCAAACTCAAGGCATTTATTGGAACATCTGTGAAAAAATTGTTAATGCTAGAAGGCAATCCTGAACAACGTCAGAGTATTATTGATATTATCGGAAATGGGGATATTTCGATTTCTTCCTTTGAAGCTGGGGAAGCCGCTTTAACAACTCTAAAAGCCGAACCGTTTGACACTGTGGTGGTCGGTTGGCAACTGACAGATATGAACGGAATAGAATGGCTAGAACAGTTAGAATCTGAAGAAAATTTAAGTACCATTCCGATTGTCTTTTATCATCCTCAACCCTTAACGAAAAAGCAAGAAACAAATCTGAAGAATTTGGCTAATAATATTACTCTTAAATTCGCCAAATCTCCCGAAAGTTTACTGGATTTAACAGCTTTACTTCTGCACCGAGTTCCGGCGGAATTACCGGAAGCAAAACGACAAATCCTGGAGGTGTTGCGTCAAACTGATGCGATTTTAGCCGGGAAGAAAGTGTTAGTCGTCGATGATGATGTGCGAAATATTTATGCGATCACCAGTATGTTAGAACGACATCTTATGGATGTGATGTATGCTGAAAATGGCAAAGAAGCGATCGCTAAATTACAAGCCACAACCGGAATTGATATTGTGTTGATGGATGTGATGATGCCCGAAATGGACGGTTACGAAACCATGCGAGCGATTCGGGCTGTCCCTAAATTTGAGAGCTTACCGATTATTGCCTTAACGGCTAAAGCGATGCAAGGCGATCGGGAAAAATGTCTTGACGCTGGAGCTTCCGACTATATTACCAAACCCGTCGATACAGAACAACTCCTCTCCCTCCTCCGCGTCTGGCTCTACCGTTAGATGGAGTCACAATACACCTGAAGTATTAGATATTAGAGGTGTTGTCAGTCATCGGTGTTCAGTCATCAGTGGAAGAGTTAACCGTTAGTCGTTAATCATCTTCAACAGTTAGCCAGGGAGGACACTAACACTAGAAAACTGATAACTGATAACTGATAACTGATAACTGATAACTGATAACTGATAACTGATAACTGATAACTGATTCCCATGACTCATGTTCTACTGGTCGATGATGAAGAAGCGTTGCGTGCGAGTTTGACTTATGCCTTAACCAAGGACGGCTACACCGTGACCACAGCCACCGATGGCATGACCGCCCTTAAACTATTCCATAAACAGGTTCCTGATGTCATTCTTTTAGATTTAATGCTACCGGGAATTGATGGCATGGAACTGTGCTGGCGAATTCGAGCTTTTTCTAATATCCCGATTTTGATGTTAACGGCGAAAGACCAAGACATCGATAAAATTTGGGGCTTAGAAGCGGGGGCGGATGACTATGTAACCAAACCCTTTAATACTCGTGAACTTCTGGCTCGAATTAAGGCCGTTTTACGCCGTCGTCACCCAGAAGAAAACACCAGTGATTAAATCCATGAGCGTCGGTTTTCCCCAAATCAAACTCAGATGGAATTCTATCCATCTCAAGTTGTTAACCACTTATCTGGTTTTAACAGCACTCGGAACGTCTTTGTTAGCGGGTTATATCCTCTTTTCCTTCTACGCTTATTTTATGCAAACCCGACAGGCGGAATTAGAGGACTGGACAGGGGCTCTGAGTGAAAGTGTGGCTGACGCTTTGGAAGAGAAAGATCTCCAACGGGTTGAAGTCATTGTTCAACGTTACGGTGCACCCCAAGCCTTCACGCTGCGGGTTTTTTCCCCCGAAGGTCGTTTACTGGCTAGTTCTAGCCTCGAAACGGACATTCAGGTGAAAGACTGGTTTGCTGTACCTGGAATGCGACAAGCGTTTAACCAGCAAACGGCCAAAGGACTCGCTAAAGGAGTTTTGTCCCAAGAAGATCGCTTATTTGTTGCCCGTCCCATTATTCGTAATCAACGAATGTTAGGGGTATTACGAATGTCGATTACTTTGGCTCAATTTCAGGCGAAGTTTCAAACGGTGATCTGGACAATTTTAGGGTCTCTGGTGGTAACATTCCTCTTGTGTGCGGTAATTAGTGAATGGTTTACCCGCAGTATTGCCCAGCCCATTCAGGCGATGTCTCTGTTTGCAATGCGTTTGGGTAGTGGTCATCTTGGCGAAAAATTAACCCTGAATCAAAGCGATGAAGTCGGGCAGTTAGCCTTGGAATTAAATCGCATGAGCGAACGATTAGCGGCTCTGGATCAGGAGAGACGGGCTTTTTTGGCAAATGTCTCCCATGAGTTACGGACTCCGGTGAGCAACGTTTATGTTACCCTAGAAGCCTTAGCCAGTGGAGCGGATCAAGAACCGGAACTGCGCCAACGGTTTATGCAGACGGCTCAAGAGGAAACTAAACGTTTATCCCAACTCATTCATGATTTGTTAGATTTGGGACGCTTAGAAGCCGGAATTACGGAGCTAGAAACCCAACCGTTACACCTGCGGAACTTGATTAATCGGGCTGTTAGAGCGATGGAATCCCGTCTGAGACGTGCCGATGTGGAAATTACCCTCAATATTCCTGATGTAGAACTCCAGGGCGACCCAGAACGCTTGTTACAAGCCTTTCTCAATATTCTGGATAATGCGATTAAGCACTCCCATCCTCAATCTACCGTTTCTCTGAAGGGAACGGAGGAGGGGTCTCAGGTGGCTGTGGAAATCCAAGATCAAGGCAAGGGAATTAGTCCGACGGATCTTCCCCATATTTTTGAACAGTTTTACACCGCCGAGCGATCGCGTCAAGGTCGAGGAACGGGTTTGGGTTTAGCCATCGCCCGTCGTATTGTAGAAGCTCATGGGGGAAATATTACGGTCAAGAGTTACTTGGGTAAAGGTGCTATTTTTACGCTCTATCTTCCCATTCATCAGTAATCAATTATCAGTAAACAGTCATCCTTGTAAAAGTTAGGGAAAAGGGAAATAGACCATTGTGCGAAGCACAGTAATCAATATTTTTACCCATTACCAATTGATAACTGATAACTGATAACTGATAACTGAACTAATATGCCTAATTCTAAAGTTAATATCCTTATCGTTGATGACCATTGGGAGAATCTACTCGCCTTGGAGGCTATTTTAATCTCTCTGGGTCAGAATATTGTTAAAGCATCTTCTGGGGAAGAAGCCTTAAAATGTCTGCTGCAAAATGATTTTGCCGTAATTTTATTAGATGTGCAGATGCCGGGAATGGATGGGTTTGAAACAGCAAGTTTAATTCGACAACGCGATCGCACCCGCTCGACACCGATTATATTTCTCACGGCTTTTAGTAAAAATGAAAATTTCATGTTTAAGGGATATTCTTTAGGGGCGGTAGATTATTTAATTAAACCCCTAGAACCGGAAATTTTATTATCCAAAGTAACGGTTTTTGTAGAATTATTTCAAGCGACAATTGCCTTAAAAAAAAGTGAAGAACAATTTCGCTCCTTAAGTGCTTGTTCACCAGTGGGAATTTTTGTAATTGATATAGAAGCTCGATGTACCTATACCAATCCTCGCTTTCAAAGCATTTTTGATCAGGTCAATGAAGCAAGTTTTCCTGAAGGCTGGTTAGAATTTGTTCATCCCCAGGATCGAGATCAAACTGGGGAACAGTGGTTAACTTGGATTCAAAAAAAACAGGAATATTCCCAGGAGTTTCGCCTGAATACTCCGTCTAATTTAGTGCGCTGGGTGAAGATGAAAGCTGCCCCCATGATTTCTTCCGATGGTGATTTACTCGGTCATGTGGGAACCATAGAAGATATTACAGACCGCAAACAAGCCGAAGAAGCTCGTGCTCAGTTTATTCGGGAACAAGCGGCTCGACAACAAGCCGAAGAAGCTAATCGTTTAAAAGATGAATTTCTAGCTACCCTTTCCCATGAACTCCGCACTCCATTAAATTCAATTTTAGGTTGGTCTAAACTTTTAAGAAATCAGAAATTTAGTGAAGATAAAACTCGAAAAGCCTTAGAAACCATTGAACGTAATGCTAAATTACAAGCGAAACTCATTGAGGATATTTTAGATATTTCGCGGATTATTATTGGAAAAATGCAGCTTAATAGGGTTCCGGTTAATATTATTTCTGTAGTGGAAGCTGCTATTGATGATTTATATTTGAGCTTTGCAGAAAAAGAAATTGATTTAAACTTTAAACATTCTCAATCTCTTGCTTCTAAACTCCATCATTCTTATTGGGTAGCAGGAGATGCTCGTCGCTTACAACAAATTATCTGGAATCTTTTATCAAATGCCATTAAATTTACACCCCAAGGCGGTGCTGTTGAGGTAGAATTATTGATAGAAACTAGCCAGGAAAAAGCTCAAAATAATTTTAATTTCAAGGATTTGTCTACAAACTCCTGGGTGGTGATTCAGGTAACAGATACAGGAATTGGGATTCCTGGAGAATTTCTGCCTTATGTGTTTGACCGTTTTCGTCAAGCAGATGGCAAAACCACTAAATATTATGGGGGGTTAGGTTTAGGATTAGCCATTGTTCGTAACTTGGTGGAAATGCAAGGGGGAACGGTTGCGGTCGAAAGCGCCGGAGAAAACCAAGGCGCTACCTTCAGCGTTCAGTTTCCCTTACTGGACGTGAATCTCGATTCCTATACCCCACCCGAAAACTTGGAAACGGCGGAGGGGGTAATACCGCAAGCAGAATCGGTTTTGGCGGGGTTACGGGTCTTAGTGGTAGATGATGATTCTGATACCAGAGAACTGTTAATTCAAGTTCTGAGAGAGTATGATATCGAGGTACAGGCGGTGGCATCGGTTCAGACTGCGATCGCAACGATTGAGCACTCTTTACCGGATTTGATCATTAGTGATATTTGTATGCCAGATGAAGATGGTTATTCCTTGATCCAAAAATTGAGATCTCTTGAACTCACCCACGAAGGACGGCTTCCGGTAATTGCAGTTAGTGCTTTTACTCACTCAGAAGCGGTGAATCAGGCAATGACGGAAGGTTTTGATGGGTATCTATCCAAGCCTGTTCTTCCGGGTGAATTAGTCAGTACCATTACTCGGTTGATGCAAGAAACTCAATATCGTTATGTTTCTAAATCTAAAGAGTTTCAAGAATCTCGGTTCACCAATCAGTTCACCGCTTAAAATGAAGAGTAACCTCCTATGCTGATTAAGGGAAAACGGGATTTATGGAACGTTCAAAACTGATTGCTTATATTACAGGTGCGATTTCAATTCTGCTGGCACTGGCTTATTTATTAATTGTTTCTGTATTGGATTTTCGAGGAGAAATGTTACCTGCACCAATCAGCCAAATTCCCTTAATTTTATAGTAGGGAACGGTTGAATTAAAAACAAAGTCCCAAATATTACTTAAATACAATGACTCAAGATAAACACGCAGCAATTTTTGATATTTTTTTAGATCTTGTTAAAGCTCCTTATGGAGATTTGTTAGGTGTTGGCAAACTTTCCAAAGAACTTAATGATGATTCTACTTTAGAACAGATTGTCAATTTTCTTCGTCAAAATCCTCAAGGTGAACGTGCATTCAAAGAGCGTCCCCTTTTAGGAAATATTGATTTACAGCAACTTCATGAGCTACCTCAAAATACTTTGGGTTACATTTATTCTGATAAAATGCTCAAAAATAATTTAAAACCTGTTCCCGTTGAAAAAATAGAAGATAATGACTTCTCTTATTTGGCAATTCATATTGGTGAAACCCATGATATCTGGCACATTGTAACAGGTAGTGATACTGATAAGCCAGGTGAAGTTCAATTACAAGCTTTTTGTGTAGCGCAGTTACATCATGATCGTTTATTTATATCGCTCTTATCTAAAAATTTACTCAAGACTGCCATTGAAGAAATAGAGTTTGCTGAATCTATTATGGATGCTTTAACGAAGGGATGGACTATGGGAAAAAAAGCTAAACCCCTGTTTGGAATCCAATGGAATAGTCTCTGGGAAAAGCCATTAGAAGATATTCGCCTTTCTTTAGATATTGCTGTTTAGTCTTTATCTATTACATCTATAAAGAATGTGCTTAAGCACAACAACTAAGGTTTCATGTGACGACGCAATAATAATGAATTGGTGACAACACTCACCGAACTTAAAGCCATCAAAGCACCTGCCATTGAAGGACTTAATAAGATTCCAAATTGCGGAAATAATAATCCAGCCGCCAGGGGAATCGCGATAATATTATAACCGAATGCCCAGAATAAATTTTGACGAATTTTATTAAAGGTAGCGCGACTTAATTGGATAGAATCGACAATATCCATTAAAGAATTTCGCATTAATACAATATCTGCGGTTTCATTAGCAACATCCGTACCCGTTTCTAACCCTATCCCAATATCGGCTTGTGCTAAGGCGGGTGCATCGTTAATTCCATCTCCCACCATTGCCACAACTTGACCTTGTTGTTGTAAAGTTTGAATCACATTCACTTTACCTTCGGGTCGAACTTCGGCAAAAATATCCTCTGATTTTAAGTTTAGCTCAGAAGCGATCGCAGTAGCAACGGATTGGCGATCGCCCGTTAATAAAATCACCCGCAACCCCATATTTTTTAACTGTTCAAGGGTTAATTTAGCATCGGTTTTTAAGGGGTCACTCATTGCCATTACCCCAACAACTTTACCCTCAATGGCAATATAAACCATCGTTTTTCCTAAAAATTCCGGTAAGGGTTGAGGCGGAATAATATTAGATTCAATTAATCCCGCTAAATTCCCCACAAATACCCTTTTATTATCAATTATTGCGGATACTCCTAAACCCGGTTGAGTTTGAAAATCAGATGCGGTTAATAAGGGTAAATTTTGATGGTTCGCTTCTGTTAAAATCGCTTCAGAAATGGGATGATTTGAACCTTGTTCTACCGTTGCCGCGAATTGTAATATTTCTTGAGACGATAACCCAGAAATTGAAAGGCAATCTGTTATTGTGGGAGAACCTTCTGTTAAAGTTCCCGTTTTATCAAAAACAATCGTATTCAGTTGGTGGACTCGTTCTAAAATATCCCCGCCTTTAATTAATAATCCTCGTTCTGCACCCATTCCTGAACCGACTAAAATAGCTGTGGGTGTTGCTAATCCCAAGGCACAGGGACAAGCGATGACTAATACCGCAATGGCTAATTTTAAACTTAATAATAAAGGCGCATTTGTGGCAATTTCTACCCCCGCTAAGGTCATCACATCCGGCCAAATTCGAGTTCCTAACCCATACCAAAATAAAAAGGTTAAACTCGCTAAACTCATCACCAAATAAGTAAAATATCCTGCGACTGTATCCGCTAATTTCTGTATCGGAGCTTTACGAGTTTGAGCGGTTTCTACTAACTGCACAATTTGTGCTAAAATTGTATCGGAACCCGTGCGCGTTGCTTCGATTAAAATCACCCCAGATTGATTAATTGTTCCGGCTGAAATATTATCATCAATTTGTTTTAAAATTGGCATGGATTCCCCCGTTAACATCGATTCATCAACGGTGGTTGTCCCAAATCGAATTTCTCCATCAACGGGTATTTTTTCACCGGGTAAAACTTGTAACCATTCCCCGACTTTGACTTGTTCGGCGGGAATTTCCACACTATTTAAAGTTCCGGTATCCTGAGATTGAGGGGGTATTAAACGCGCTGTTGTGGGCTGTAATGCAATTAACGATTGAAAGGCGGTGGCGGCACGTTGTCGAGCGTACTGTTCTAAGGTTTTTCCTAATAATATAAATCCCAATAACATTACAGGTTCATCAAAGAAACATTCCCAACCCAATTGGGGAAATAATAAAGCAACAAAACTGGTTAAATAGGCGGTTAAAGTTCCCAGTCCGACCAATGTATTCATATTGGGAGCATTGTTCAATAAACTCCGCCCGCCATCAATAATAATAGAACGTGCCGGAAATAATAAGGCAATGGTAGCTAGTCCCCAATGAAACCAAATATTACTCAGTAAAGGAATATGGGGAAAACCAAAATGATGTAAATGTCCAATACTTGATAACAATAACAACAGACCACAAGTAACAATGCGTTGAATTTGTTTTCCCATGTCTTGGCGATGTCGCTCTTGTAACGCCTTTAATTTGTCCGTAGCGCTAGACGTTAAACTGCGAGGTTGGGTGGGAAACCCAGTATTAGTTAAAATTTCAGCTAAGTTTTCCGGCTTAATTTGGTTGACTGCACATTCAACCGTTGCTACTTCTGTTGCTAAATTCACCGCAGCCGAAATGACTCCCGGTTGTTGGATGAGTTGACGCTCCACCGCTTTAACACATCCAGCACACTGCATCCCTCCCACATCTAAAATAATTGTTTCCGTTTGAGGTGGGGATAAGGTTTCATCCGTAACAGGTTTGGGAGCAAGTTGCATAACGGTTTGGGGTCGTAACAACGCAGTGCAGATCACAGAGATTATAGAACAATTGGCGGTTGAGGGTTGACGGTGAACTGTTACAGAGCTACGCATTACAGTTGTAGAAACGCTACGGCATAAATAGGCGCGTGTAGAGACGCGCCATGGCGCGTCTCTACTAAATTCAGCAAACCCTCTCAGTGCTTACTATTGCCTATTGCCTATTGCCTATTGCCTATTGCCTCCCCTATACAACCTTGATCTCAAAGGCGGATAAACTTAACATATAATTTACCTACTGCTTCAGGTATTAATAACTTTTGTTAAGTTGTGACTCGTTTTTGATCCATTCGTCACAATTGATGTACGGACATTTCGAGTCAAACCCACTTCGACAAAGCGCTTGTAGCCTATCCGACGGTTCAACCGCCGACGTCGAGCTATTGTGCCCTGTATTTTCTCGCCATTCCCCTAGCCTATGGAAACTTTAGAATTCATCATCTATCCAGACGGCCGTGTGCAGGAGAAAGTCACTGGCATTGTTGGGGCTTCTTGTGCAGAAGTCACGGCTGCACTAGAAGCCGAATTAGGCATTGTATTAACTCAGGAAACCACTTCTGAGTATTACGCCCAGAACCAACAACAGTCAGATAGTGCGACAACCCATGTGGGTTCGAGCCATTGGTAAATTCTGTTTTTGAGTTCACTAAACATCTCGTTGAAAATCGCCAACTATGTCACACTTTAGCCAAATCAAAACCCAAATTCGTAATCTTACCTCATTACAAACTGCTTTAAGCGATCTGGGCATTGACTGGAAAGCTGGCCCCAAAGAGGTGCGCGGTTATCAAGGTCAAACCCGTCCGGCTCAAGTCGTCATTGAGCAAGACAATGGCTATGACCTAGGCTTTACTTGGAATGGCCAAGAATACGAGTTTGTTGCTGATTTACAATTTTGGCAACAAGCTGTTCCCGTTGATCATTTTTTAAGCAAAATCACTCAACGGTATGCTTACCAAACCGTTGTTAATGAAACCGCCAAACAAGGGTTTCAAGTTTCAGAACAACAAAATCATCAAGATGGTTCCATCCGCTTAGTTTTACAACGCTGGAGTGCCTAATGTCTGATGGGTCTGTATCGCTAACTGATCCCGTTTCCGAACGGTCTGGGTTAGAACCGGAACTGGGCGGATTTTTGCGAAATGCGCCGGAACGGTCTGGGTTTGAGCCAGAACTCGGCGGTGCATTACGGCAAAAAGGGGTTTATGTGGATGAACTCACCTGTATCGGGTGTAAACACTGTTCTCACGTTGCTCACAATACCTTTTTTATCGAAGAAAGTTATGGTCGAGCTCGTGTTTTTCGACAGGATGGCGATTCAGAAGCGTTAATACAGGAAGCAATTGATACTTGTCCGGTCAATTGTATTCATTGGGTTGATTACACTGAACTGAAACGTTTAGAAGCAGAACGTCAAGAACAGGTAATTCCCGTTGTCGGTTTCCCCGTCGAAGCCGCGATGGCACGTCGGAAACGCCACCAGGAACAACGGAAACGAGAGAATTCTCCAACCGAATAACTTTTTTCTGGTGGGCTAAAAACTGCCATTTTTTATATTCATTTTATGGAATTAGGCGAAAGGAGAATTTTCTTCTTTTGCCTATTTTAATCTTTCGTCTTAAATATAATAAATTAGGAGAATAAAAAATGCTACGGTATGAAATAGTGATTTATTGGAGTCATGAAGATCAAGCGTTTATTGCAGAAGTACCAGAGTTACCTGGATGTGCTGCGGATGGAGCAACCTATCAAGAAGCATTAGAAAATGTAGAAATTATTATGCAAGAATGGATGGAAACAGCGCAAGATTTAGGACGTTCTATTCTTGAACCTAAAGGACGATTATTGTTAGCTTAATACGGCTATAACGAATTTATAAAAATTTGTAGGGGCGGGTTCTTCCAGAGCTTTGTAACTTCACCAAAATATTACTAAACTCGCCCCAAGCCTGACTGACAAGCAGATATTAGAATAACTGATATTGCAGATGATTCAACCGTTATTTTGTTAAATATTATTGATTTTACCAACTCCTCTCGCCCTCATTTCCTCTATCATGTCAGTTAAGTATTGGATCACTTCTTCTATAACCTCCATAATCGCATTAATATCCTTTTCTTGTCTACACTTTACTAACTCAGACCATCTTTCATCAAGAATATCCTCTACCAGTTTTGAGTATTTTGGATGAGTTCCTGTATGAAAATAAAAAGGCAAATTTAAAAAATTTATAGGGCTGTTTTCATCAAAACAATTATATCTTTTAGCTGCTATGATCAATTTACTTTTTTTACAGACTTCCAAAGGTATAATGTGATGTGCTTTATCTGAATTACTCGATTTCTCAATTGAAGAAGATCTTCTCGTAATCTTCGTGATAACTGCTAAATCTTCAGGAGTAAACTTATCTCCCTGAACTCTTGCAGCGCGTGTTAATATTACTAATAATTCTTCACAAGTTAAAGTCATCTCATGAATTTTAGGATTCTTAGTCTTTCTTTGTTTTATTAGTCGTAGTTTTTGGTTATTAAAATCAAATTCTGCAAAATAATCTCCTGGCTGAATATTAAGATGTTTTGAGAGCCAAGAATCTTTATCAATTCTAATTTCAAAATCTCTCTTTTCCTGTCCCATTAGCCTACTCTCCGTCCTAGTAACATTACCAATTGTATAAATAATTTATAAAGCTCATCTAACTCATTATCATTAAAAATTTCTTGGAAACGTTTATTATATTTTGAACGATCCAATTTTCGGAGTTTACGAATAATTTTTTGCTGTTCATGATTAGACATCTCCAAAATAGAAAAAAGGAGGGGTAAAAAGATGATAAAATTAAATTTTACCCCGGATTAGAGATGAGTAAATTAAGAGACTATCTGGACAAGAATCCCCAGCAAGCAAAAAGGCTATTAGGGATGGAATATGAACAGATGATAGAACTCATTCAAGCTGCGGAGTTATTAGAAGAAGAAAAACGACAGGAAAAAGAAAAAACTAAAATCAGGTTGATTAAAGCAGGTGGGGGTCGTCGGCAGAAATTATCTGTGGAGGAACAAATCTTACTGACTCTAATTTATCTGCATCAAATGCCCACATTTCAAATGTTAGGGTTACAGTTTGAAGTCAGTGAATCAACAGCGAATGATATTTTCCATAACTGGATAAAAATCTTGAGAGAATTACTACCAGCGAGTTTGCTAGAGCAAGTAAAAAAAAACGAGAGTGATTGGGAGTGGGTAGAAAAAATTCTGGTGGAATTTGAGTTAGTAGTAGATAGCTATGAACAGCCCAGGGAAAGACCAACAGACAATGAAGAGCAGAAAAAATATTACTCAGGAAAGAAAAAGACACATACCTTTAAAAATCAAGTCATTGTCATGCCAAATGGAAAAGAAATAGTGGATGTAGCTGTGGGTTATACCGGAGCAACAAGTGATCTGAAATTGTGGAGAGAAAGAAGCCAGGAATTGGGGAATAATCAAAAATACAGAGGGGATAAAGCTTATGTAGGAGAAACAGCAATTAATACACCACATAAGAAACCGAGGAATCAAGAGATATCGGCTGAAAAGCAAGAAGAAAATCGATTAAAAGCTAAACAAAGGATTGTAGTCGAACATTTAATAAGACTGATAAAAATTTATCGAGTTGCTTCAGAAAGATTTCGGTTAAAGAGGCAAAATTATGAAGCAATAATCTTGACAGTATGTGGATTAATAAGATGGCGAATAGGAGCGATTGTATTACCATCTAAGAATTGCCCAGAATTCTTTTGAGAAATGATTGCATATCAGAGATAAAATTCATTAGTTATTATTAATGTGACTGAAAAAGCCTATGAATCCGTTACTTTTGGAGAAGCCGGCACAGGAGTGCTAGAGATTCCAAAAGTAGCGATAGAGGGCATTTGGAGATTTTCGGAGATGTCTAATAGGTATGACTAGGTGCGTGCGAGAAGCTCTTACGCACCCTACTGATTAATTACTTTATTGGGTTATATTCAGCTAATAATTTCTCTAATTTAGCTTGATCAACTTTAGATAACAGTTTTTCGGCTTCGTGATTATCTCGAATTGTTTTCGCTAAGGTAAAAGAGGAACCCACCGAGAAAGTTAATCCCATTCCCATAAATCCTTTGACCCAAATATCAACGGGGAGGTAAGCAATCCCAACCGCAGTTGTAGACACAGCAAGAATAAACGAAACCCAAACTTGAAGAATCCAAGCGGGTGTGTCTTTTTGTGCAACCATTTGTTTATTGCTCATTACTGTTGCTCCCATTTTGTATTAGTTTGGGTCTATCTTAATGGGGGTTGACAGAACTTGTTAATAATAGTAGACAGTTTTTGAAACTGTACACCCGACCACGATAACTAGGTTATTCAGCGCGTAACCAACCATTGAGGGTAAAGCGTCCATCTTCAAAGCGTCGGGACGGACAACTAACGGGCATAACTTCATGTTTACAACGACTATCAAAAAAAACGATACTATTATTATGAGGTTCAATATCAATAAATTCCCGTTCATTCAAGGCATAACCATTTTGCCATTCCGTTGCATAGAGTCTTAAATTTCCCCCCGAAAAGTTTTTAGGTTCTTTATAAAAATAATAGACATAGGAAATAATACGAGTATTGGTTTCAGGACTTCCAGAATCATTATGAATTTTATAAAAACAGCTATCATTATGAGCCGTTAATTGCATTTCGACTTGAGAGATGGTAAAAGGTGAAAGATTCAATTGCGTTAGAATAGAAGGTAATGTAGCAATTAATTTTTTACGAAGAAATTCATAAAATTCAGGGAATAAAGTTGCATAGAGAATAGAAGATTTACGATAATTAGAAGCCTGAGTTGTTGTTTGAGAAGCCACAAATTTACTCGATTGTTTTAAGGCAATTTTTAAGGCTTCTTTATTTTCTTCTAGGGTCAAAAAGTTTTCAATTTGCACATAATTAGCTGGCAAAATTGTCAGATTATTCTCTGCAACAATTGGGGCTGAAGTTGGGAGGACTTCAATAGTTTTTGCTGGGAGTGGGGAAACGGCAGAACCCTTAGAAACAGAAGATAAGTTTAAAGATTCAAGGGGAGTAACAGAAGAACCTCCTGTCATCTCTAATATTTTTAAAGCAATATTCGCTCGATCAGAAGGAGAAACTTTCTGATCTTTAAGCAGAGTTTCTAAGGTTGTAATTGACTGATTAATTAAATTTTGAAGTCGGTCTTTTGGAATTAGGGTATGTGTAGGGGGGATAGTGTTCATGCAGAGTTCGAGCAAACAGTGTTAGAAAGCTATTCTCTCTATGTTTACATACATTTTATCTCCAGGGTAGAGACACATCGTAGAAGCAGATAGAGACGCGCCTGGGCGGAGTCGGTTCATACCGTCAGGCTTCTGGCACGTCTCTACGAACGGTTAAATTTCGTCCCAACCACTGACGCCGGAAGACATCACATAACTGGTGACGCTGGCTTCAAAGAAATTGGCTTTAGTATGGGCTTCTTTTTTGGTATCAGAGAAGCGTTCTAAATGGGTATAGGGACTTTTACTGTACTTTTTATCGGTGTAAAGGGGTTCTAAACCGATAGAACGCAACCGAATATTGGCTAGATATTTGGTGTATTGTTCGGTACTAGATTCCGTGATTCCTAAAATATTGTTGCCCACAATATGATTAGTCCATTTACATTCATGTTCAACGGCTGTGTTGAACATTTCATAAATTTGATCAACGGAATGAGTAAACACTTGCATGGCTTCAGGAATTAACTTCTGGAATAACCGAACATGAGAAAGTTCATCACGGTTAATCATTTTGAATATATCAGCCGATCCCGGCATTAACATCCGTGACGCTAAATTGTAGAAGTAGATAACGCTACTACCCATCCTTTCAGTAGGGGCTAGAACATACCATTATCTTTAACCTGTCGTTTTTAAGATTTTTAATCTGATAGACAACACCTGTTAAACTTGCCATACAGATCACTATTAAATCAGATGATAAATCCATTATCAAAGTCAATCCGTTTATGGTCAAGTCGGTTAAAGATACTCACCCTCTGTTCGTTGAACCTTCTCCTTTTATGCGGAGCTTGGCTGCTGATTGCCCATTGTAAAGATTAGATCCCTTGCGGCTTCCAATCAATCCTTTAACTTTTTTCTGCTCTCGCACAGCCGCGCTTATCATTTCTAATTTCGCTTTGGTATAAAGGCTTTAGGGAGTTCCAGCAATTTGATGAGTTTTCACTAACATCTCGCGGTGCTAGGGGGCCATTAATTTAACCCATTGTAGAAGTAAAGCCCTTCTAACATATAATCGGCTAACAGAGCAATGAAATAGTTTTCAGCCGTGGAATCATCAATATATTTTTGATAAATTCCGGCAATAAATTCACAGCGATCGCGTAAAACTTCATCTGTTCTCCAAAAATCATAGACAAAATTTCTCCGATCCGATGGAATAATCGTCTCTATCATGTATTGATAGGACTGATTGTGCATTGCTTCTTGAGAAGTTTGTTCTGCCATACACAGGCTAATTTCTGGGGCAGTTACACAACTTTTCAGATGAGGAATAGTTAAACTAAGCAATAACCTCACGGTTACTGCTCGTCTTCAGAACCGGACTTGAGACTTTCACCTCATCCGGCTCCTCAATGATTTGGCTCTTGTCATGAGTACCTTGAGAACTGTCATCTCTGACGGTTTTCTTGTCGTGGCAATGTCGATGTAGAAGTTGAAGGTTTTTGTACTCATCTTTTCCGCCTTTTGATAAAGGAAGGATAAGTCCCGATTTCTAGTACATCTTCTTCTTTAATGTACAATCCGCATTCTGAGCATTTCCCATTTTGTTTCTTCAAGAGCATTGCTACTCTTTTAGGAACTTCCGGGCGTTTGCCCATTCTTTGACTCCAGTATTTCCAGTTACCATCATAGGGCGATAGATTTTCTTTGACTTTGACATGGGATTTTATAGGAGTATCTGCATGGAGTAGTAGTCGAGTTAATTTATCCTCCTTACGACAAGCAAATACCCAGTTTCTATTTCCCTCAGAATGCCAATATCTATTCGCCACCCATTTATCAGTTTTATTCTGATGACGATGTTTACCCCAGCTTAACAATTTGTAGAATATAAGATGATCTATTTTAGCATAGATATCTTTACTCACCACACCCGAAAAATAATTGCACCATCCCCGGATTATCGGGTTTAAGTTATCAATCAAAGCCTTTTGGGGTGCTGATTGATGTTTGTCAATCACTTCGCTGATGTTTTGATAATATTCCTTAATCGATTGCCGACTGGGTTTGATGAGGGTTTTGTATCCTAGTAATCGTCCACCTTTTGTGGTTCTTCCAGAGTGATGTTTTCCGACTTTGTATTGTCGAACATTAAACCCTAGAAAATCAAATCCAGGTTCTTGATTCTCATACGGGTTAAGAGTATGAGTTATTCTGGTTTTACTAGGTTTCAATTCCAATCCCATGCCTTTTAACCATTCAGAAATTATTTCTTGACATCGTTGGACAATGGTTATGTCTTCGTGAAGAATCACAAAGTCATCGGCATATCGGATTAAGCTTATTGCCTTAGCTTTATCTCTGGGTGATAATTTTCCGGGTAAAGTTTTAACAAATTCCTTAATCTGATATTCCATCCCATGAAGGGCAATGTTAGCCAGAAGTGGAGAAATGACCCCTCCCTGTGGCGTACCCTTTGATGTCGGGAACAATTGCTTACCGTCCATAACTCCGCTTTTCAGCCAAGCCCGAATTTGTCTTCGTAATTTGGGATAGGTATTGATTTTATTGAGCAATTGTTCATGGTCGATGCCATCAAAGCATTGAGCGATATCCGCATCAAGCACAAACTTGGGTTTTTGCTTAATGGCAATAAAGATTGCTTCGATTGCATCATGGCATGAGCGTCCTGGTCTGAACCCGTATGAATTGGGTTCAAATCGTGCTTCCCATTCAGGCTCTAATCCTAGTTTGACTAGGGCTTGTAATGCACGGTCATATATTGTTGGTATTCCCAAGGGTCTTTTTTCTCCATTCGGTTTAGGTATCCATACCCGCCGCGTTGGTTTAACTTTTGACCCAAGTTTCAGGTTTTTTACCAGATTTAGACGTTGTTTAGGGGTTAATGATTTAATCCCATCAACACCTGCTGTCTTTTTACCTTGGTTATCCTGAGTCACCTTTCTGACCGCCAGCATTTTTGCTGACCAGGACTTCATCAATGTTTTCTGGAGTCTGCGAACGACTTTAACATCACCACGACTTGAGGCTCGATAGATTCTCTTTTGCAGCTTATAAATTCGGCGTTCCAACTTGCGCCAGTTCACCTGATTCCATTCCACCGTAGTCTTTAAACTCGTATTAGACATATTTACTACTCATTGAAACTCTACCTTCCAAATCATCGTGAGTCTGTCTGCATATCTCAGGCATTACCCTGAGCTTTCGCTTCTGACTCAATCCTTCCACCTCGCTGCATCCGGTTAGCACCTACTCGGAATATTCGACCTTTCCGAGAGCATACGAGGGGTTACTTCGTTCCAAATGACCATTCTATGTACCTTTAGAGTGATGCTCTACGCCGGGTTTCTGGGAAGTGCATGGTGGTCTATTGCAAATTAGCCACCTCCATTAGCCTTTGCCTTTTGGCTCCAGGGTATCAGCCCTATTTCCCTGGTTTCAGGTTACGACGCTTCAGACACATCTTCGTTGTCTACTCATGGGTACTTTGCTCAACAGTTATCGGTTACGCTGATTCAGCTAGACTCCCGATAGTCTGCCTTTTCGCCCCGCTTTACGGATTGATGGCTAGTCGCTACCGTAGGGGTGATGCTGTCACTCTTGCACCTAGAGGGTAGGATTTTCACCTACATGGTCATTTAGTTGTCAAGGTTTTTCCAACCTTGCCGACTCCACATCAATCTTAGAGACTGACTTTTGAGCCGAACGAATCGCACTTGCAGGTTTGAATGGAATCTAAAAACGTTAAATAGGATAGAATTCCATCAAAAGCCCAGCGTTCATCGGGAGTTAAATTAACATAATCCACGACATCTTGAGTAATATCTAATTTTTCAGGTACCCAGAAATTCTCGCGCATTTGTTTGTATAATCCCACAGCCCAGGAATAACGCACGTCGTTTAACTGCATTAAATTTGTGGTTTCTCCAAACCAAATTGAACGATGAGCAATATCATCGTTTCCATTGGGGTTAAAAATGGGATTTATGGGCATCTTTAAAGGTTTTTTATGCCCATTTTTATCCATTGCTGATGATGAAAAGAAGTCTAGGGTCATACTTGTAAAATAGAGTAGTGCAAGATTACTTTATCTTACAAGTATGACATAGTGCTATAAGCTTAACAATTTAACTATTAGTTTGCACAAGCCACACAGCTATCATCGGCTTCTTTGAAACTATCACGCTGTACAGTCCTGACATAATAAACGGCTTTACACCCTTGTTGCCAAGCTAAAATTAATGTATCAAAAATGTCTTTAGCTTTGATGGTGCGATCAGGTTCATCGGGGAAATAAATTCCTTCGTTGAGATTAAACATTAATTCCATTGAAATTCCGGTATCAATCCATTGTTGAACAGTAGCAACTGCTTTCACAACAATTTGTTGATTGAGGCTTTTATTTTCCGGGTAAAACCAGAAATGATCTCGCAGAAAAGGTGGCGCAATGGGTACGGTTCCTTTTGCCCATTTGTCATAGAAAAAACGACTATAACAAGGTAAAATACTCGCAGTACATCCTTGCACTAAGGAAGAAGATGTGTTAGGAGCGATCGCAGTAATATGAGAATTCCGAATTCCATATTGTTGAATCTCTAAACTTAATTTTTGCCAGCGTTCTTTATTTCCAGCGTGTTGTAAAAACCACTCTACAGGTTTCGCCCCAATTAATTTTCCTTGACTCCAAGTGCTGCCTTTAAAGGCTGGATAAGCACCTCGTTCTTGTGCCAATTCCATTGAGGTTTGAGTACAATAAAAACCGATATCTTCAAATAGATGACTAATTTCGGTTAAATGATTATAGGTTAATCGATTTTTGGCTAACCAATCCGCTAATCCCATTGCTCCAACCCCAATAGTACGATATTTTTGATTATGGTGTTTACTCGCTTCAAAGGGCGCATTGGTAATTTCGATGGTATTGTCTAACATTCGCACCGCAATTTCACAGATTTCTGGGAGTTCTTCTAGTTCAATATTAGCCAAATTCAAGGAATCTAAGTTGCAAGTGTGTGCTTCCTCTCCGGGTTTAACATTACTCCATGATTCTTGGCACAAATTCCCCCCCGGAATATACCCTTCATGTTGATTCGGATTGGCTCGATTTGAGGTATCTTTAAACCATAAATAGGGCATTCCTGTTTCCACTTGAGAACGCATCATTAACTTGAACAGTTCCCTAGCATTTACCTTTTTATAAAGGGTAATTTCTGTATCTAAATTTTCTTCTATTTGTTGATAGGCTTTTTCAAAGGATTCACCCCAAGTTTCTGCTAATTCAATCCCTAATTTTTCCCTAATTTCATAGGGATCAATCAGTGTCCAATCTTCTCGATTAATTACCCGACGCATGAATTCATCCGGGATGACTAATTGCGGAAAAATATCATAAGCTTTGCGACGTTGATCCCCATTTTCGGTCTGCATTTCCAAAAATTCGGGAACGTCTAAATGCCAGATATCTAAACTAACCGTAATTGCCCCCGCCCGACGACCGCCTTGGTTAACCGCGATCGCAGTATCATTTAATAATTTAATCCAGGGAATAACGCCACCAGAGGTGTTTTGTTTCCCCATGACCCAACTTCCCGTCGCCCGAACTCGACTAACATTGGTTCCCACACCCCCGCCATTTTTAGAAATCCTAGCGGCATCTTTGATGGTGTCAAAAATGCTTTCTAAGTTATCATCCATTGCTGTAATAAAACAGCTACTTAATGAACCATGAGGAATCCTTAAATTAGCTAAAATGGGTGTAGCTAATGAAATTTTGCGTTGAGCGATCGCTTGATAAAATTTTCGCGCCCAAAATAACCGATTTTCGGATGTTTCAACAATTGCTAATAGTAATGCACAGGTTAATAAAGCCTCTTGGGGTAATTCCTCAGACAACAAATAGCGTTTACTTAACAAAACCGCCCCAGCATAATCATAATCTTTATCCCATTCTGGATTAATCCAACTCCCAGCTTCTTGAAGTTCTTCTACGGTATAGGTTAAAATCCTAACGTCATATTGTCCCTGTTCAACTTTGTTGTGAACCGTTCTACAATAGTCGCCGTATTCATAACCACGACGGACTAAGGTATCTTTCCATAAACTCCAAATATGCAGTCTTCCGGCTACATAACGCCAGTCTGGGTCAGAGGGACTGCATAATTCTAGGGCGCAATTAATTAAATTATCCTGAATTTCTCTGGTGGTCACACCATTGCGGAGACGGGTGGTGAGTCCCGCTTCTAAGGTAATGGGGTTCGCCTCCATCCCCTCACAAGCCCAGTTGACAACTTCTCGAATTTTAGACACATCTAAGGGGGCAAAACTGCCATCCCGTTTAATAACTTTAATATCTTTGTTGGGGGTGATGGTAATCGACGGTGATGTTGATTGCATGGTCAATATTTGTACCAACTTCTATAATAAATTCACGCCTTACCACTTTACTCTAATTCCATATTTAGTGACAGGGATTGACAAAAATCTTATTTTACACTATATTTAGTGTAACATTTGATAACTCTACTTAAAATCCCACTTATTAGCATTATTAAGTTGCCCAAAAAAACAACCCCAAAAACAGATGTTGGGGTTGTTTGATTCTCAAAAATAGCAAGCACTCAACCCTTGGAAAATTGAAGATAATGTAGGCGATGTTTTAGAGACCGCTTTAAACTGCATAAAATCTTGTCCGGGCTGGTTCTGTAACAATCTTTGAGAGTTAAAAATAATCTAAATAAACCCGTCTCTAGGGAGTTGATGAAAATTTATTGTTGCAATGAGATAAACTGTAAACAGGTAACTTTATCAATCCATTATTAATATTGTGTTTGCTCAATCAACCACTACTCCCAACGCTCAAGAACTCGCTGCTTTAGATGATCAGCTTTCTAATCGTTTTATTCATCTTGACCCGTCAGGATATTTTATTATTTATATTGATCGAGAAGCTCGGTTAATCTGTGCCGAACATTATACGAACGCTATTAATGAAAAAGGATTAGCCGTTGATCCTGAAACGGGAGAACCTTTCCCTTGTACTGGGAGTTTGAAGCGAACACCCACGACGGTTTTTCAAGGAAGAACGGCTAAAGAATTAGGAATTAAAATTACTGAAGAAACTCAACCCTATCCGATTAGTTGCTTAGATCATGCGTTGTATTTAGGACGGGAATTTGTGAAGGCTGAAATTGCTTTAACCACAGGACAACCCTATATTCAAGACTAAAAAATATAGAGTTAGAAACCGGGTTTCTGACCCAGATTTTGATGATGAAATCCAGATTTTTGTTTAGAAACCCCGTTTCTGGTAAGTCCTGATGTCTCTACAGATCGCCGCCGCGAAAAGCCAGTAACACGATGACTACGGGGCCAGCAACCACAATCAAACCCAACATTGTAAGCTGTGCAATAAGCTCAAAGTTGATATTGCCCAAAAAACTTGTAATTGCGTCCATTGTTCCTCCCAATTTGACCCAGTAAGATATTGAGTGTTTATAAAAATCAACCGTTGATCTTACCAGGCGATCGCACCATCATTTTAAGAATTTTCACAAAACGCAATACAACTCAACCCAGTCAAACCAAATCACAAGCTACCATAGGGAAACAGAACTCAACCCCCCTGTGTTTGCTATGGTTACAACGGCAAATCTTTCTTCTCCTCCAACTCAGGATGAACTACCCTACTCCGATGGAGTTCCGATGGAAAGTCAACGTCACGTCCAGCAGATGACCCTGTTAATTCTGACCCTGCAACCTTGGTTAAACGGGCGAACCGATGGCTATGCAGGGGGAAATATGTTTGTGTATTTTAGTTTAGAACAATTGAAAAATCGGGATTTTCGCGGGCCTGATTTCTTTGCGGTGGTGGGTGTTCCCAAGGGAGAACGCAAAAGTTGGGTGGTTTGGGAAGAAGGAAAAGCCCCCGATGTGGTCATAGAATTGTTATCAGAAAGTACGGCAAATACCGATAAAACCGATAAAAAATTAATTTATCAAAATCAATTACGAGTTTCTGAATATTTTTGGTATGATCCCTTTAACCCTGATGATTGGGCGGGTTTCTTCCTGCAACAAGGAATTTATCAACCGTTAATTTTGAACGAACATCAGCAATTTATTAGTCAATCTTTAGGATTATCATTAGTGCGTTGGTCAGGAATTTATCAAGGGACTGAAGCAGTTTGGTTACGTTGGGCGACTTTAGACGGGGAATTACTTCCTTTAGGAGAAGAAATCGCAGAACAGGAACGTCAAAATGCTAAACAAGAACGTCAAAATGCAGAACAGCAACGTCAACGGGCTGAACAAGCTGAATCTCAACTGTGTCAAGTTGCCTTGAATTTATTGCAAAATGGAATGACGATGGATCAAGTTGTAGAAATTACGGGATTATCTTCAGAACAAATTCAATCCATATAATTAAACCGTAGGGGTGAGGTCTTCTCACCCTTAAGATTAGGAACGCGAAAGAGTTGAGTCCTGAAGGACTTACTACAATTTGTGCGAATTAACGTTAAGATAAAATACGAATAAATTATTGAGAATCGCTCAGGATACTGCTGTGACAGAAGCCAAGTCTTATAAAGATACCGTCAATTTGCCCCAAACAAAATTTGATATGCGGGCAAATGCTGTGAAACGGGAACCGGAAATCCAAGAATTTTGGGCTGAACAGGAAATTTATCAACGCCTGTCAGAAAATAATCCGGGTGAATTATTTATTTTACATGATGGCCCTCCTTATGCGAATGGGGCGCTACATATTGGTCATGCTCTCAATAAAATTCTTAAAGATATTATTAATCGCTATCAAATTTTACAAGGTCGTAAAGTTCGTTATGTTCCGGGGTGGGACTGTCATGGTTTACCCATTGAATTGAAAGTATTACAAAACATGAAAGCGGGGGAAAGAGAACAATTAACCCCGTTAACATTGCGTCATAAAGCCAGAGATTTCGCCTTACAAACCGTTGAACAACAAAAAGCGGGTTTCAAACGGTATGGGGTTTGGGGCGACTGGGAAAACCCCTATTTAACCTTAAAACCTGAATATGAAGCCGCCCAAATTGCGGTATTTGGAAAGATGGTTTTAGAGGGATATATTTATCGCGGACGCAAACCCGTTCACTGGAGTCCCAGTTCTAAAACCGCCTTAGCAGAAGCGGAATTAGAATATCCTGAAGGTCACGTTTCTCGCAGTTTATTTGCTGCCTTTAAACTGTTAACGGTGGCTGAACCCTTGCGGGAATTATTCACACCCTTTTTATCAGAATTAGGGGTTGCGATTTGGACAACAACTCCCTGGACAATTCCGGGTAATTTAGCTGTTGCAGTTAACCCCGCGTTAAATTATGCTGTTGTCGAAGTCGGGGAAACTGAAAAACCTGTTCAGTTTAAATATTTAATTGTGGCAGAAGATTTAGCGGAACAATTATCAACAACGTTGGGTTATCCGCTAACGATTAAAGCCACGTTTAAAGGCAAGGATTTAGAACATTGTACCTACAAACATCCCTTGTTTGAACGGGAAAGTCCGATTGTTTTAGGGGGGGATTATATTACCACAGAATCCGGTACAGGATTAGTTCATACTGCCCCCGGTCATGGTCAAGAAGACTATATTGTGGGTCAAAAATATGGTTTACCAATCTTATCCCCCGTTGATGATCATGGAAACTTTACTTCCGAAGCAGGAAAATTTGAGGGATTGAATGTTTTAGGAGAGGGAAATGGAGCAATTGTTGAGGCTTTAATAGAAGTTAATTCTTTGTTAAAAGAAGAGCCTTATCAACATAAATATCCCTACGATTGGCGTACAAAAAAACCCACGATTTTTAGAGCCACAGAACAATGGTTTGCTTCCGTTGAAGGGTTCCGAGATGCCGCTTTAAAAGCCATTTCCGAGGTGCAATGGATTCCCGCCCAAGGGGAAAATCGGATTACTTCTATGGTAGCAGATCGCAGTGATTGGTGTATTTCTCGACAACGCAGTTGGGGGGTTCCGATTCCGGTTTTCTATGAGGAAGAAACCAACGAACCGCTATTAAATGAAAGCACAATTAATCACGTTCAAACTATTATTGCTGAAAAAGGTTCGGATGCGTGGTGGGAGTTATCCGTTGCAGAATTATTACCAGAAGAATACCGCAATAATGGCAAGACTTACCGCAAGGGAACCGATACAATGGATGTTTGGTTTGATTCGGGTTCTTCTTGGGCTGCGGTGGCGAATCAACGCCCGGAATTACATTATCCGGCGGATATGTATTTAGAAGGTTCTGATCAACATCGCGGCTGGTTTCAATCCAGTTTATTAACCAGTGTGGCTAATTACGGTCATGCTCCCTATAAAACGGTTTTAACTCATGGATTTGTTCTCGATGAAAAGGGAATGAAAATGAGTAAATCCTTGGGAAATGTGGTTGATCCAGCGATTGTAATTGAAGGGGGTAAAAACCAACAGCAGGAACCTCCCTATGGTGCGGATATTCTGCGGTTGTGGGTGTCATCGGTGGATTATTCCTCTGATGTTCCTCTGGGGAAAAATATCCTCAAACAGATGGCGGATGTTTACCGAAAAATTAGAAATACTGCCCGATTTTTATTAGGGAATTTGCATGATTTTGATCCAAGTAAAGATAGCGTTAAATACGAAGAATTACCGGATTTAGATCAATATATGCTTCACCGGATCACGGAGGTTTTTACTGAAGTAACAGAAGCCTTTGAAAGTTATCAATTCTTCCGATTCTTTCAAGTAATTCAGAATTTCTGTGTCGTAGATTTGTCGAATTTCTATTTGGATATTGCCAAAGATCGCTTATATATTAGTGCGCCTGCTGCGTTTCGTCGGCGTAGTTGTCAAACGGTGTTAGCGGTGGCGTTAGAAAATTTGGCAAAAGCGATCGCTCCTGTATTATGTCACATGGCGGAAGATATTTGGCAAAATCTCCCCTATTCTACGCCCCATAAATCGGTATTTGAAGCGGGTTGGGTAACGTTAGAAAAACACTGGGAGAAGCCCGAATTAGGGGCGTTATGGCAACAGTTACGACAAATTCGTAGTGAGGTTAATGTTGTCTTAGAAAAGGCGCGTCAAGATAAGATGATTGGTGCGTCTTTAGAAGCGAAAGTGTTGTTATATGTAGCGGATGAGAATTTGCGTCAACATTTGCAACAAATGAACCCCAAAACAACAGAATTAAAAGCAAAGAATGGAGTTGATGAGTTACGATATTTGTTCATCTGTTCTCAAGTTGAATTATTAGAAAACCCCGAACCTTTAAACGGGTTACAGTATTGTCAACAGTTAGAAGGTTTGGGAATTGGTGTTGTGAAAGCGGATGGGGAAAAATGCGATCGCTGTTGGAATTATTCTGTTCATGTTGGGGAATCAAAAGAAGATCCCACCATTTGTGAACGGTGTGTTGAGGCGTTAGCGGGAACGTTTTAAACCCGACTAGAAACCTGGTTTCTTTAAGAAACTGGGTTTCTAATAAATAAATAAATAAATAAAAATTAATTGATTTAAACCTTTGAGATTATGAAATCTATTAAAATTATTGTTGAAAAACATTCTGATGGTTATATTGCTTATCCTTTAGGAATTAAAGGTGTTGTTGTTGGGTAAGGAGAAACCTATCAAGATGCTTTAGTCGATGTTAATTCTGCAATTCGTTGTCATATTGAAATGTTTGGCGAAGAGGTTTTAGAAGAACAATCAGCTATCCTAGATGCTTTTATTGCTGAAGTGAGTGTTTAAATGTCCAAGCTTCTTAATATTGAGAGATTAATTTATGAGTCAAGAATTAATAGATTTAAAACAAAGTATTATAGAGGGTCGATATGACGATGCTTTAGCGATCATAGATGAATGGGAATGGATGAGTAAAGAACAAATTTTACAAAAAATTGAAAGTTTTTTAGTACGGTTATTAGTGCATTTAATTAAAAACCAAGTCGAACAACGTCTAACAAATTCTTGGGCGGTTTCTATTAGAGATTCTATCTTAAAAATTCAACGATTGAATCTTAAGGCTAATAAAACATCTTATTATATTAAAGTTAATGAGTGGGATGGTGATTTAGAAAATGCCTTTAAAGATGCTATCTTTGAAGCGAGTGTGGAAGTACAACAAGGGATTTATAAGCCGAATCAATTACGTCAAATGGTCGATAAAGTTGAGGTGAACAATACAGCGAAAAGATTAATCTCTTTGACTTACAATTATTCCACTGAAGGTTTGCGAGATGTGATTGATGATGAGTTTTGTAAATTACCTGGGGGTGAGGAGTGGAACCGAAAATAACATGAAATCTTTTCCTCTTAGCTCCCTATTATAATACAAAAAAACAGGTTTTTACTCCCTTCTGATGGGGCAAAAACCTGATTGATCAATTAATTATTTTGAATTTTAAATTTCTCTAACCTTCTTTTCGCGAAAAGGTTTCGGTGGCAAAACTCAAACCAGAAGCAAAGTCTTCACCATAAGCTTCTTCACCGTGTTGATCAACATCCAAACCTTGTTCTTCAACCATCGATTTAACTCGCAGTTCCATCAGAGAAGCGAGAATCTTGACAATTACAAACGTTCCAACAGCAGCAAAAATGTAAGTCGCCAGTACCCCAACAATTTGAGGAATTAATTGCCCTGGATTTCCATACACAACTCCATCAAACCCGGCAGGATTCACGCTTTTTGTTGCAAAAACTCCGGTTAAAATAGCTCCAATGGTTCCACCGACGCCATGAACCGAATAGGTATCTAAGGAATCATCAAATTGCAATTTCACCCGCCAACTCACGGCATAGAAACAGCAAACGGCTGTGATTGAACCAATTAAAATTGCACCAACGGGGGTAACAAATCCGGCGGCGGGAGTAATACCCACTAATCCTGCTAAGAAACCACTGGCAATCCCAACGGCTGTGGGTTTACCGCGTAAATACCATTCCACCAGAGCCCAAGTTAACCCTCCGGCTGATGTTGAGACCATGGTGGCGACAAAAGCAACAGTCGCTAAAGAACCTGAACTTAAAGCACTGCCAGCATTAAAGCCAAACCAGCCAAACCACAACATCCCAATCCCTAACAGGACAAAAGGAACATTATGGGGGACATGGGGAATTACCATAAAATGCTTCCGAGAGCCAATCATCCAAGCGAGAATCACCGCCGAGACCCCGGAACTGATATGAACAACAGTTCCGCCTGCAAAATCTAATGCACCAATGGCTTGTAACCAACCCCGACCCCAAACCCAATGGGCTAAGGGAGAATAAACAAACGTAGACCACAGCAAGACAAACCAAAAATAAGCTTTAAAGGTCATCCGTTCAACAATCGCCCCACAAATTAACGCGGGGGTGATGATGGCGAACATCATCTGATACACCATAAACAACTGGTGAGGGATGGTTCCTGCATAGCCAATGGGGTCAGGAGCATCGGCTGCGACGTTATGTAAAAAAGCCCAATCTAATCCACCAATAAACCGTTCAATGCCTTGACCAAAGCCTTCAGAAACGGGAGTCGAGACATCAAAGGCAAGGCTATATCCCCAGAATACCCAGGTTACACCAACGATTCCCATCAAGATGAAGCTCATCATCATCGTGTTGAGAACGTTACGAGAGCGGACTAATCCACCATAAAAGAACGCTAACCCCGGTGTCATAAATAGCACTAAGGCGGCAGAAACCAACATAAAGGCTGTATCCCCAGAATTAATCGGGTTTTCTGCGGCTTCTTGCGCCCAAGCGGTTCCCGTCAGAGGGCCGACCAGCAGAGCGAATGCAACTAATCCAATAATTCCTAATTTTTTGAGCACGTTACTATTCTTTCCCTATAACCAAAAATTATCCAGACAGTGAATCTGTATTTTGCCCATTGGTTCCAGCAATCATTCTGTATCCTAAAATACAAAATACCAGGAATCACGCTCGGTTAACATTTGGCATAGAAGCAGTTAGGAGCCAGGAATTCATCAATTCTTCCTCGGCTCCCGTGGCTCCCCCTAACTACTCCTCATATTCCGGCATTTTCTTCTTCTCTGGAATATTAATTCGGGGTGGCTGATAGGGTTTAGGCGTTTCATCATCATTCCAAGCATCGGAATCTACGTCATTTTCGTATTCGTAATTTAATTCTCTGGCGTAGAGTTTTTGTTCCTGACGGGGAGGTTCAATGGGAACTAATTCCCGTTCTCGGTAGCGATCATCTTCATCCCGTTCCACATCGCCCCAATTATCTTCTTCTTCATACTCATCATAAATCGGTTGGGGCTGACGCAAGGGTTGAACGGGGGCGGGATGTTCTTCCCAAGCATCATTTTCGTCCCAAGTTTCTTCCTGAGCCACAGCAGGGGCGCGACTGGCTCGTTGGGGGGGCGTTTGGGGAAGTCCGGTTCCTAACTGGTTGGCGGGTTTAACCGTTGGGGGATAATACATTCCCTCTTCTTCTTTTTCCCAAGGGGCTTCTCCCAAGCCTAAGCGTTCTAACAAACCCACAGACAACTGTTGTAAGCGATCTTCTGATCCTTCAAACACAATTAATCGATTGGGGCCACTACTGACAATTTCCTCAATGGACAATTCGTAGGTGCTGATCACTTGGTCGGGAATTTGAGGTAGACCAATGGAGGCGATAATTAAGGATTCTAATTTGCCATCCCGGGTATCGAATCTGAATCCTCGGACTCGTCCTAACGGTTCTCCCGTTTCGGTGATCACTTCACTATTGATCAGGGTACTGTAGCCTTCTACATCCACGTCTTCTTCGAGGACGGTATCATCATCCACCAAAATTACGTCACCGATTTCGCGGACACTACTCAGGTACATAAATTTTGGCATTCCAGCGATCGCCAGAATATTATCGCGGATTCCGATCGCTACAATTTCACGCTGATCTACGTCTACCCATAATTGGCTCACGATCCCAAGTCGTTTACCTCTGTCACGGGTGATAACTTGAGTGCCGAGAATTTCGGAGCGTTGGCGGATATGTTCAGATGTCATGCTAGGCAGAATTTCAGTTTTAACTGTTAAAGATACAGATTACTCTACAAATTCTAATGGCGTAGATGCGTATCCATGCCATTAGTTTTTCGGGTTTTCTCTACAAGGTGGATAGTCCACCGATAATCCATTAGTTCTGATGCTATCAGAATATTTTGTTTTTGGTTCCTATCAGGGGGTAGAGCATCGTTAATCTGCTCCCTCAATTATAAATTAGCGTAGGGAGACAAAAATGGTTGCTCGGTTGCCGAAAAACTGTTTCCGGGTCTGCTGAATCAGGATATCGGTTCAGCGTAGAGTTGCCAAGGTTGTCATGAATACTAGGCCCATCTGCATTTTCTCCCAGGGGAGTTGAATGGAGAGGATAAAGGAATAGATAGAAACGCGGGTAAAATTTTCTCTGACCATCTCACACCCCAGACCCGATATTAAAAGATAGTTTCAAAGGAACACTGTTTCTTGCTGAAGATAGATGTTTTTTGGAAAAATTAAAGACAGGACACTCTACATCTTCTGATAAATTCAATGATGGTTTAAGAATACAATTGATTTCCTAAAGTTTTAACCTGCTTTTTACCGAAATGAGTAGAATCAACTTTTAGGAACTCATCAAATTTCATCCCTGAGTTAGAGGTTCAAAACATTGAATATTCTTAAGCTAAGAGAGTAATAAAAGCAAATTCAATGATTTGAATGCCACTTTAGGAGTTATCAACATGAAAAAATTAATTCAAGCTTTGCGCTCTATCTCCTTAAAAAGTATTGTCGGTGTTTTTTTAGCAGGATCATTACTGTTTATCAGTACCGCTTGTAGTAGTAATCCTCCAACGGCTCGGTTATCAGGAGAAGGTAGTATTAATGAAACAAAAGGATATAAAACTGAACTTTATAACCCGGTTCAACCGGAACAGAAAGGGGGAATGTACCCTTATAGCGACACGGACACCCCTAACCGCAAAGCTGAAGCAAAAGGAAAAGCGTTAGTTGATAATGCTAAATCCAATATTAGTAAAGTCAACAACCCTAAAGAATTCGTTGAAAATTACAAAAATGGCAAGCCTTTTCCTGAACGGGTGAAAGATTTATCTGAAAGTATTGGTGACTCTGTTAGTGAAGTAGCGGACGATTGGAGAGGGGGAACCCAACGGGGACTTCGGAACCTCAAAAATAACGCCAAACAAGGTGTAGATAAAGCTCAGGACACCGCAGAAGATGCTGGACGGGCTATTGAACGTTCCCTATAAATGGACTGGAAAATTAATTCAGTTGGCATATCTATCTAAAGGTAGATGTGTCAGCCAATCTTGTCCGCTTATATTAAAAACACTATCGCACGTTCTCAATTCGCGCTTTCCCCAGTCAACCAAAAGCTGGGGATTTTTCATAAACAATCACGTCTCTTTTTTCAGCTTGATCCGGTTAATGAATTTCATAACTTTTTTCCCATCCCTTTTGTTATTAACTGATGACCACCCCGTCATCGATCAAGAGCGTTCAGTCCCCAAAACTTTCAATGGATGGGAATTAAAATCGTAAATTCTGCGCCTTCCCCAAGGGTAGAAGTACAACTCATTTCTCCTTGATGACGATCAACAATAATTGAGTAACTAATTGATAGTCCTAAGCCCGTCCCACTACCGACGGGTTTTGTGGTAAAAAAGGGATCAAAGATTCGTTGCAAAATATCTGGACTCATCCCTGAACCATTATCTAAAATAGAAATTTTGGCTTTATTATTATCAATTAAACGGGTAGAAATCATAATAGTGGGTCGTGCATCCCCAGGATTCATCAAGCTGCGACGATGTTCTAAAGCATCAATGCTATTACTAATAATATTCATAAACACTTGATTTAATTGGGAGACATAACAGTTGACTTTGGGAAGTTGACCATACTGTTTAATGATTTCAATTTCTCCGCTATGGGTAGAAGCTCGCAGTCGAGGTTGTAAAATCATTAAGGTGCTATCAATACCTTCATGAATATCCACAGGTTTCATCTCGGCTTCATCCAAACGAGAAAAATTTCGCAGACTTAAAACAATATTACGAATGCGTTCAGCACCCACTTTCATGGATACTAAAAGTTTTTGTAAATCTTCTACGAGAAACTCTAAATCAATATCTAAAATCGTTTCTTCGACTAAAGGTTGAGGTTGAGGATATTCCTGTTGATAAACTTGAATTAATCGCAATAAATCTTTCACATATTCACTGGCGGGGGTAAGATTCCCATAAATAAAGCTGACCGGGTTATTAATTTCATGGGCTACCCCTGCCACCATTTGTCCTAAAGAAGACATTTTTTCACTTTGAATCAGTTGAGCTTGGGTGCGTTGTAGTTGAGTTAACGCTTGTTCTAAACGTAAATTTTTCTCATTGATTTCTTGGGTACGTTCTTGAACTTTATTTTCAACGGAGGCATATAACAAAGCATTTTCTAAAGAAACAGCTGCTTGAGAAGACAGTAAGTTTAAAACTTCAATTCGTTCAGAGGTAAAAGCCCCCGCCGTTAAGTTATTTTCTAAATATAAAATTCCTAAAAGTTTTCCCTGGCTAATAATCGGGGTACATAAAATTGATTTAACGTGATGGGAATTAATATAAGAATCATGGGTAAATTGTCCTTCCAGAGTGGCATTCATTAACACCACATCTTGACTCGTGCGTTCAACATAATAAATCACCGTTAAGGGTAAATAGTTGCAGGTTTCAACAGGAGTTTTAGGATGAACAATCACATCTTCGATATCCGTTGAAGCTTCAGCTTCAATCACTAATTTTTCCCCCTGATATAAGATTAAAAAGCCTTTTTGAGCTCCGGCATTTTCAATCACAATCTTCATTAAATTTCCTAACAATCGTTCTAAAACAATTTCACGCGAGATCGCTTGGGATGCTTTAATCACTGTGCTTAAATCCAGCAACGCTAAACGGCTACCGTGAGAGGTATTTAAGGTAATAGATTGGGCTTCAAATAAAGAGCTTTTAAGCGACCCTAACTGTTTGAGTTGAGGATATTGGGTTTCTAACTGTTCTACTTTCCGAATTGCACCCCAACGTTGATAACTATAATACGCTTCTCGTAGGTGAAGATTGGCATATTTAACTTTTGCGTGAGTCATCCAAAATTTAGCTGTGAGTTCATGACTTAAAGCTACATTTTGAATTAATCCAGCTTCTTGGGCGGTAGAAATGGCTTGTTCATATAAATCAATGGCTTCAAAAGAACGTTGCGAAAATCGAGCGAGTTCTGCTTCTATTAACAGATATTTAGCCCAGAAATTAGCAGGACAATTTTCTGACCATTGTTTAAATTTTTCTTGGTTACTCTTGATTTTCTCTAACAATTCTTCCTGTTCTGATGCTGAAACCCGGTCTAAATTGGCAATAAAGGTTAAAGATGAATAAAAATAATATTCTGTCACCGAAATTAAGCCAACAATAAATTGCAGTAACGGTTCAGTCTCTTTGACTAATTGTAAAGCCTGTTCTACTTCGCCATATAAATATAACACTTGTATTTTAAAAATTTGATAAAGACCGAGAGAGTAAAATTTTTGATGATCTTGGCTACTCTTCAAATAATAAACTTCGGTCATTTCTAAACTATCAAAGGATGATAAATTGGGGGTTTCACCAATTAAATTTAGGAGAATGCCTCGCAGTCCCGTTAAACTATCAATCACTAACTGATTTTCTGCTTTTTTACTAAATTTTAAATAGTTTTTAACTTCAACTAAAAATTTTGGCAGATTGACTCCTTGTACCATTAAATTTAAAGATTGATTATTTAATATATAACTTGCATATTGTAAATCTCCTGATTCTAAAGCCGATTGATAACCGTCATGGCCCAAGGCATTAGAATTTTTAAGGGGTTCTAACCAATAATTGAGGCAACTAATTGAGGACGCAGCCACCTTATAGATAGGATAATTCCACTTTTTATTTAACTTTAATCCCAGTTGACCTAACTCATAGGAAGTTTGATATTGATTAAACAGCGTCGCGAGTAAAATTCCATAGGTCGCATAGAAAAATCCGGCTTCTGGACTATAACCAAATTCCAAAGCCACTTTTACACCGTTGAGAATGATAACTGTCCATAAACTGGGATTACTGACATAGGCGGATGGTGCTAAATTATTGAGTAATTTTAAAATAATTTTGGGCTCTGGTTCAACAATGGGGCTTTGATGAACTAAATTTGATAAGCTATTAAGATTAAGTTGATTTTGGAGATACTCTAATTCCTGGGAAATGACTGTTTGTAGGTTTTCTGTGGGAATATCTAACCCCAATAAAGCTAAGGCTTTAATCCCGGCATTGAGGGCGGATTCATATTTTAATTGTAAGGTATATTGAATTAAAAGAAGATTATAAACTTCGGCTTTTTCTAAAACAGATTGGGATTTTTCTAAAATTAATTGAATCAACGTTTCACTGTCTGCAAAATTTCCATTTAAGTATTCAACTTCTGCCTGTTCTCGATAAAGGATAAAGGCTAAAGGATAATGTTCTACCCAAATATCACCGGGCAAAGTTTCAATTCCTGCTCTTAAATATTCCCGTGCGGCGCTATAAGCCGTGGCATCCTTGGCTTTTTTTCCCGCTTCTAAATTTAAACTTGCCAGTTGTAATTTTTCTTGTTCATCGGTAATTAAAGATCGACCGACATTGAGATGATCGACTAAATCAAAAACCCGTTCTAACCAATATTGAGGGGGAGTATTTGCCAGTAGTAACCGACCAATAGTGAGATGAACGGATTGTTTTTGAGAGTTGGCAATTAAGGAATAAGCAGCTTGTTGTACTCGGTCATGGAGAAATTTATAATTTAAGACTAAATAAGGATTAATTTGTTCGGGTTTTAAATTATCAGCATCGGATAAGGGTTTAATTAATCCTTCTTTTAAAGCCGGTAATAAATCTTGAAAGGTTCCCAAGGATTCTTTGCCATAAATTAACGATAGGGTATTCAAATCAAATTGATTCCCGACACAGGCGACTAATTGCAGAACTTGTTGACTTTCTAGGGGAAGTTTTTGCAATTTTCCAATCATTAATTCAACGACATTATCGGTAATATCGAGAGCTTTTATTTCGTCTAAATCCCACTGCCAAGCAATTCGTTCTGAGTTGAATGTGAGGAGTTTCTCTTGATAGAGGGTTTTGAAAAATTCATTAACAAAAAATGGATTTCCGGCGGTCTTTCCTAACACTAATTCTGCCAAGAGTTGAACAGTGGTACGATCACTATGTAAGGTATCGGCTAGGAGTTCAGTGACTTGTTCTAAATTTAAAGCGGTTAAATGAATTTCATGAACTAAGTGATGAGAATGCTGTTGATTTTCTAAGGTGAAAGACTCAGATTTTAACACTTCTAACATCATCATTAACGGATGGGTTGGACTGACCTCATTATCTCGATAAGCGCCAATTAAAAATAAATACGGAGTTGAATCATCCGTTAACATTAATTTAATTAATTTTAGGGTGGCGGAGTCAGCCCACTGTAAATCATCGAGAAAAATGACTAACGGATGTTCGGGTTGGCAAAACAGACGAATAAAGTTTTGAAAGACTAAATTAAACCGATTTTGAGATTCCGCAGGGCCTAATTCTAAGACTGGGGGTTGGGTTCCGATAATCAGTTCAATTTCGGGAATCACATCAATAATAATTTGTCCATTTGGCCCTAAAATTTCTAACAGTTTTTCCCGCCATTGATCTAAATGCTGTTGAGTTTCACTTAAGAGCAATCTTGCTAATTCTGAAAAGGCACTGACCAAAGCAGAATAGGGAATACTGCGTTGAAATTGGTCAAATTTACCACTAATAAAATAGCCGTGTTGATCAATAATTGATTTAGAAATTTCTTGAACTAAAACCGATTTGCCAATACCGGAATATCCGGCAATTAACATCATTTCAGTTTTTCCTTGACTCACCCGGTCGAAGGCTTGCATTAAAGTGTCAATCTCGGTTTCTCTGCCATAGAGTTTTTTAGGAATTTTAAATTGATCGGAAATATCTTGCATTCCTAATGGAAATTGACTGACAGTTCCTGTCGCTTGAACTTGTTTTAAACTCTTTTCTAAATCAGCAATTAATCCCCAGGCACTTTGATAACGTTCTTCGGCAGTTTTGGATAATAATTTTAAGACAATTTCAGAAATAATCGGGGGAATTTCGGGGTTAATTTCATGAGGTGGAATCGGTTGTTTAGCCAGGTGAGAATGAACGACTTCCATCGCATCACCCGTAGGAAAGGGAACCTGTTGAGTTAATAGTTCATAGAAGGTTGCTCCCAGCGAATAAAAATCCGTGCGATAATCAACAGAGCGATTCATCCGCCCGGTTTGTTCGGGTGAAATATAGGCGAGGGTTCCTTCCAAATTTTGGGGGGGATGCAGACGTAAAGAGTCCTGAGTTAATCCACTAGAAATACTAAAATCAATTAATTTAACTTGTCCTGTGGCAGGATTAAAAACAATATTAGAGGGATTAATATCTTTATGAATTAAGTTAGCTGCATGAATTTCTCGCAACCCTTGGGCAATTTTTATAGCGATATTGAGAAATCCTAATAAGGTAAATTTTTGGGTTGCTAATAAGATTTTTAACGATTCTCCGCCAAAATCTTCTAAAGCCATAACTAAAGTATTTTGATAGGTTTGAAGTTCATAAACTTTAATAACGCTTTCTAAATTGAAGCAGTGCAGGATTTTATATTCTCGCTCATATTTTTGCAGATCGGACTGTGAAGGAAATTCTCCTTGAAGCACTTTCAAAATAACAGGTAAATTATCTTTTTCTCGAATGGCTCGATAAACAATGGAGTTAATACTTTCATAAATTTGTGCTAAAATTTGATATCCGGGCAAGGCAATCATATTAGTTTCCTTATGCACTGATTTTAGGATGAGTCCGTTAAGCTTTAGTAATTCATAAAAAGATCAATATAACCTAGAGATGAGAGTTGCTACACCTTAAAGGACTACGTTCTGTGAGTTATTTGAGGGACAGAACTTATATCGACCTGATAGTTTCACGGGTGATCTTCGGGAGAAGTAGAATTATAGCGGAGTAGTTCTATTCTAGCGTGATTTGAGGACAGGAACAAATTTATACCCTACGGAGAATAAAAAAGAATAATTAATTAAATTTAAGATTTATAACAAGCTCTCTTAATTTTAGAATTCTAGGACTTACACATTGACAAAATAATGGTATTGTGCAACTTTTATAGGGTGGCTTCAAGCTCTACAAAAGTTGCTTTGTTGTCCCTATTCAAAACACCCTGATTTTTTATACTCCCAGAGGGAGTTCGCTTCAACTTTCAATCCGCGAAATATTATTCATTGTCAGCAATTTTCGTGGCTGTTATTCCTCTTTGCTGTAAAGTAGTGAATAAGATACAAGCTACCAATATCGATAAAAGAACAATAGATGAGCCAATGGTTCCATAACCCAAACCGCCTTTCTCGTGAGTTTTTGTTAGAACGTCTCCCAATGTTGCCCCAAAGGGTCGGGTGAGAACAAATGCCATCCAAAATAACGCAACTTTAGAAATTTCAGTAAAATAATTCGCTGCTAATATTAAACCGAGTAAACTCGCAATTAACAAAGCTCCTCCTGCAAATCCCAAGCCGGAACTATCCGCTAGAAAATCACCCAATGCTGTACCTAACGTATTGGAAAATAAAATGGCAGTCCAATAAAGGATTTCAAGTGGAAGGGTGTTAATATTAGTAACCGATAAAGTCCCAAAACGGTATTTCCAGAACATAAAAATAGCCACGAGAATGGTGACTAAAATTAAAGAACCCTTGGCGTAGCCTAGCCCCAAAGTACGATCCATATAATCAGAAATCGTTGTCCCCGCCGTACTTGTTGAAAGAATCACAGTCCAATATAGGATAGGGTGATAACTTTTTGAGACTAATTGAATAATCAGGGTGGCTAAAAATATCCCTATCAAAATTAGAGAACTAGCTCCGTAACCGACATTCAGGGTCATTGATAAAAGATCTCCTGCGGTTTCTCCCAGAGTGGTTGCACAGATCTTCATAATCCAGAATAAGAGAGTAATTTGTGGAATTTTGCTCATTATTATTCCTACTTGCTGTCAGGCTTTTATATTATATCGGAACTTAAAATTTTAAAGCCGGTTGAATAGCAATATTCAAAACAGAATTTTAGGGTGCATTTTTTGATTTAAATTATTAAGAATTCTCTTAATAAACAAGATTAAGTAAAATTACTTAATTCCCTGAAGTTTGAGCAGAAGAAGGGATACAGCAGAGATACAAAATTCCACACCCAGATAGAGGAAAATTTGATTAAGGTCAGAGATACTAATAGGAAATTTAGGAGAAATATCAATGAAAAATAAAGCATTTCCTCTATTAATGTTCAGTTTGTTATTAATGCTAGTGATCACTCCGTTTGCAGGCTTAACCCCATTAATGTTGCTGTTATTAGTCACGGGAATTTTTTATGTTTGGGGTTCAATATTTTTAGTGCTAAAGGAAGGAAAACCTAATTCTGAACCCGCAGATCTGCCTTAAAAATTACCCCTGTCAAGACCGTATTACCGAGCGACGATGAATTAAAGATCCCCTCTTTCATTGGGTATAAATTAAGAAAATTTTAACTCGGTATTGAGACAGAGGTTAGGTCAAGAGGAAGTTGATACACTACTCCATAGATAGAACACATTTTAGCAATTTTTAATGTGATTTCTGAGTTTTATTAGCTGATTCAATTAGGAGAACTTCATGTTTTTTCATAAGAAAGAACCGATTGAAAAAGGAATCAATATTGATGAACCGAATCCTCGTTTTGCCCAATTACTTCTCGAACAATTTGGGGGAGCGACGGGGGAGTTAACGGCAGCTTTGCAATATTGGGTACAATCGTTTCATGTGGAAAATCCCGGTATTCGAGATATGCTTCAAGATATTGCCATTGAAGAATTTGGGCATTTAGAAATGGTAGGGAAACTGATAGAAGCCCATACAAAAAATGTCGATCAAACGGAAGCGTTTAAAAGTACCTTATTTACTGTTCGAGGAATGGGCCCCCATTTATTAGATTCTCAAGGTCAAGCTTGGACAGCCGCCTATGTGAATGAAGGAGGCGATGTTGTTCGAGATTTACGCGCTAATATTGGGGCGGAAGCCGGGGCTCGACAAACCTATGAAGAGTTAATTAAATTAGCGCCTGACCCCGGTACAAAAGATACCTTAGTGTATTTACTGACCCGTGAAGTTTCCCATACCAAAATGTTTATGAAAGCCTTAGATTCGTTAGGGAAATTAACAGATCCGTTATTTGGAAATATTCAACCGGATGAAACGGTTAATATTTACTATAATCTCTCCAGCAATGGTCAAGATAGTCGAGGCCCCTGGAATTCGGAACCTGATTTTCAATATATTGCTGATCCGCAAGTTAGTCGTTAACTTTTGGCGATTCCTGGACGGTTTTTGGCTGGAATTATTAATAGAAAAAGCACCTGGGAGTCTGGCCGAGTTTCGACCCCAAGTGCTTTTTCTTTTCAGACCTCACTCCTCACACTCCTCAAATATACACGATAATTTTGGGATGTCAAGAAAAAAGTGAGGAATCTCTATCTTAAGAAATTCTAAAACCGACCTAAACCCCTAGGCTGTCATGGGTTGAGGCTGGAATTGGAACATGGAATAGATAACATTTCGGCGAATATCGGTCATCATATCCAAGAACAATTCATAGCCTTCGCTCTTGTATTCGATTAAGGGGTCTTTTTGTCCATAACTCCGCAAGCCGACGGACTCGCGTAACGCATCCATTTGTTGTAAATGTTCCCGCCACAACGTATCAATTTGTTGCAGAATAAAAAAGCGTTCTGCTTCCCGCATTAAGCCAGCGCGAATTTGATTGACTTGTGCTTCCTTAATATCATAGGCATTGCGTAACTGCTCATGGAGGAAAGTTTTAATTTCATCCACCGATAAATCTACAAATTGATCGGCGGTTAAATCGGCTAAAAGATAAACAAATTCCTTCGCTTTACTCACCAGATTTTCTAAATCCCATTCTTCCGACGGTAAATCAGGATTAATATAAGCTTCTACGATGTCATCCATCGTTTGTTCGCCATATTTAATCACTTGTTCTTTCAAATCTTGCCCTTCTAAAACCCGGCGACGTTCCGCATAAATTGCCCGTCGTTGGTTGTTCATTACCTCGTCATATTCAAACACCTGTTTACGAATATCGTAATAGTAAGTTTCGACTTTCCGTTGGGCATTTTCTAGCGATCGCGTTAATAATCGAGACTCAATGGGCATATCTTCATCAACATTAAAAGCATCCATTAATCCCGCAACCCGATCACCGCCAAAAATCCGTAATAAATTATCCTGTAAACTCAGGAAAAACCGCGTTGAACCGGGGTCGCCTTGTCGTCCAGCCCGTCCCCGCAGTTGGTTGTCAATGCGTCGAGATTCGTGGCGTTCTGTTCCAATCACATGAAGTCCACCTAGTTCCACCACTTCGTTATGTTCTCGCTTGGTGAAGTTTTCATACTCTTTAACAATCAAGTTATACACCTCGCGGAGTTTCTGAATCACCGGATCAGAGGTAGGAGCTTTTTCCGAGGCGACGGCTAATAAATCCTCCGCTTGTAACTCCGGTAAACTGCGTTCTCCATGCACTCCCACAGCAAAATCAACGGCTTCTTTTAGCTTTTGTTCGGTAGATTTTGATAATTCTGTGGGGAATAATTGCGTCGCCACTTTCCAGGTTTTCGGTTTTTTACTCATATCAAATCCCTGGGCGGCTGGACGACGACTACCCGGTACACCCACGACGGCTAATTCTCGTTCATCGTCGGGTTTAACAATTTTCGGCATCAAATACTCGCGCATTTTTAGCCGTCCCATAAATTCCGCATTTCCACCCAAAATAATATCCGTACCCCGTCCCGCCATGTTCGTCGAAATAGTTACAGCCCCTTTGCGTCCAGCTTGGGCAATAATTTCCGATTCTCGTTCAACGTTTTCCGGTTTAGCGTTTAATAAATTATGGGGAATTTTGCGTTGTTGTAATAAATTCGAGAGAATTTCTGACTTTTCAACGCTGGTGGTTCCCACTAAAACTGGGCGACCTTCTTTATGCAAATCAGCGCATTCTTCCGCAATAGAAGTCCATTTTCCTTCTTCGGTTTTATACACCACATCGGGTAAATCTTGCCGTCCTGTAATGCGGTTAGTGGGAATAATGGTAACTTGTAGATTATAGATGCGTTCAAATTCCGCTTCTTCAGTTTTTGCTGTTCCCGTCATCCCCGATAATTTGGGATATAAGAGGAAGAAATTTTGATAAGTAATCGTGGCTAAAGTTTGAGTTTCCGGTTGAATATCCACCCGTTCTTTCGCTTCAATCGCTTGGTGCAACCCGTCACTCCAACGACGACCCGGCATTACCCGCCCAGTAAATTCATCAACAATGATCACTTCCCCATTGCCAACAATATAGTTAACGTCTTTAATAAATAATTCTTTAGCTTTTAGAGCATTAAAAACAAAGTGCGCCCAAGGATCATTGGGATCATATAAATCTTGAACGCCAAATAGTTCTTCTGCTCTAGCAAACCCTTCATCGGTCATCAGAACATTACGGCCTTTTTCATCCACTTCATAATGTTCTTCTTTTAGCATCATTTGGGCAACTTCCGCCGCCCGCATATATTTTTGACTCGGACGTTCCACTTGACCGGAAATAATTAACGGTGTCCGAGCTTCATCGACTAAAACCGAGTCTACTTCGTCAATAATGCAATAGTTAAAGGGGCGCTGCACCACTTCATCCATTGAAGTTGCCATGTTGTCGCGCAGGTAATCAAACCCCATTTCACTGTTTGTTCCGTAAGTAACATCACAGTTGTAGTTTTTTTTGCGCGCATCGGGACTCATATCTTGTTGGATAAGCCCTACACTCAAGCCAAGGAAACGATGAATTTGTCCCATCCATTCCGCGTCCCGACGGGCGAGATAATCGTTAACGGTGATGACGTGAACTCCTTTTCCCGTTAAAGCGTTGAGATAGGCGGGAAGGGTGGAAACCAGGGTTTTACCTTCCCCGGTTTTCATCTCGGCAATTTGCCCCGTGTGTAGAATAATGCCACCTAGGAGTTGGACATCAAAGTGTCGCATCCCCAAAACTCGCTTTCCAGCTTCTCGAACCACCGCAAAGGCTTCGGGGAGAATTTCATCGAGGATTTGATTTTCGTCGTCTCGGTTTCGAGCTTTGGCTAATTTTTCCTTAAATTCTCCTGTCTTCGCCCGCAACTGATCATCCGAGAGGCTTTGAATTTCTTCCTCTAAAATGTTGATATCCGTGACAAGAGGCTGATATTTTTTAAGTTTACGCGCATTCGGATCACCCAACAGAGCTTTTAACATGGCAAGAGCAGGATATGGTTACGAAAATTTATAGGGTTTGAATAAATCACTGATTATTCTAGCATTTCCTGGTTGCCTATTGTTAAGTTAACAGGCAAGATGCCTGTTCCACGGGCTAATTTAAACCGGACTGCACCCGCCATAACCCCGCATAAATACCGGGTGCTTCTAAAAGGTTTTCATGGGTTCCTGATTCCACTAATTTACCGTGTTCCATCACATAAATACAATCGGCATTTCTAACCGTTGAAAGGCGATGGGCGATGGCAATTGTGGTGCGATTTTTGGTAATTTTTTCTAAGGAACGTTGAATGGCGGCTTCGGTTTCATTATCCACCGCAGAAGTCGCTTCATCTAAGATTAAAATCGGGGGATTTTTTAACACGGCTCTGGCGATCGCAATCCGTTGTCGTTGTCCACCGGATAATTTTTGACCCCGTTCTCCGACTATTGTATCATATCCTGATGGTAAATCGTTAATAAATTCATCGGCTTCTGCCACTTTTGCGGCTGCAATAATATCAGTTAAAGACGCATCAAAGGTTCCATAGGCAATATTTTCAGCAACGGTTCCATGAAATAAGAAAACATCCTGACTAACTAACCCGATGGCTTGCCGTAAATCTCCTAACCTTAAGCGATCTAATTCAATTCCATCTAGGGTAATCACTCCTGCATTAATTTCATACAATCGTAATAACAATTTAACTAAGGTACTTTTTCCCGATCCCGTAGAACCGACAATTGCAATCGTTTTCCCTGCTGGAATTTTGAGGGATAAATCTTGAATCACGGGATAGCGATTTTTATAGGAAAAATAGATATTTTTAAATTCAATTTCTCCCCGAACAGCAGAAATAGGAAGAGGAATATCCCCTGGATGAATTTCAATCGGAGTATCTAGTAAATTCATCACCCGGTTAACAGAAGCCATCGCCCGTTGATATTGATCAAAGGTATCTCCTAACCGAGTTAACGGCCATAATAACCGTTGGGTAATAAACACTAAAACGCTATAGGTTCCGACAGCTAATTGTCCTGAAGTAACTTGTAATCCCCCTAATAATAAAGTTGCAATAAATCCAAATAAAATTAAACTTCTAATCACGGGAACATAAGCCGAAGATAAGGTAATTGCCCGTTTATTACTTTGACGATAGGCTTCACTATGATAATTTATCCGTTGACTTTCATAGTTTTCAGCCGTGAAACTTTTAATCGTTGTAATACCGCCTAAATTATTGGCTAATTGTCCATTCAGTAAACTCACTTTTTCCCGAACATCGGCATAACGAGGGGCGAGTAATTTTTGAAACCAAACGGAACCCCAAACAATAAATGGCATCGGTAACATTGCCCACCAAGCCACACTCGGTGCTAAAATAAAAAAGGCTGCCCCAATTACAATTACTGTTGTAATGACTTGGATAATTTCATTCGCACCAATATCTAAAAATCGTTCTAACTGATTAATATCATCATTTAAAATAGACATTAAACTGCCACTACTGCGTTCTTCAAAGTAGGCAATTTCTAATTCTTGTAAATGTCCGTAGGCTTCTAATCTTAAATCATGTTGTAAGGTTTGGGCTAAATTGCGCCAGAGGATTTTATACGCATATTCAAAAAGCGATTCTAAACTCCAGATGATTAAACTTAATATCGATAAAAACAACAGTTGATTAAACGCTCCTTGAATTCCCCAGTTGACTAAAAAAGAAGTTTTAGGATTAATCACCACATCAACAGCCCAGCCAATTAAAACCGGAGGAGCTAAATCAAAGATTTTATTTAAAATTGAATAAAGCGTTGCTAACCCAATGGTTTTTTGATAGGGTCGAGCATACTGTAGAAGACGCTGTAATGGATGAGTCGTTTTAAACATTATTTTTGCTTTCTAAGTTTTTGAGCTTCGCTATGATGGTTTTGAGTAAGATTATTTCTATTTTCTAACCTGGAGAATATTAGGTCGAAGTCTAATTGTAGTTTATCGAAAAAATTGGGTTTAAACCCAAGTCCCGCAAGCCAGAAATGCGGCTATAGCACGACGCATTACGGTTAGGACATTTTTAAATCCGGCTTCTTGCGGAAGAAGCTAAAAAGCCGGGGTCATGCCCCGGCTTTTTGTGTCTACGTCATCTTGATTCAACAGCCGTCTGGCCCACAGAAACTGTGCCCGTACAGTACCTCTGCGTCACAAATATAGATAATGCCCGCATAATCCATAAAGAACTTTATTGCGACCTGATCCGCAATATTCTCAGCCATATCCCGATCTGGGGTGAGGACTTCAAACTTTATATTCGCCGTGGTGTCGGAAACGTTAGGTTGTCCCGATGAGCGCACATTGCGACTGCCTCTACCACCCGTCTCCACCACCGTATAACCATTTGCCCCGCATTCATCGATGATATTGGCAATCTTTTTCAACAGAATCTTTTCCGTGACGATGACAAGCTTTTTGGCTGGCTTTGCCATATTGGTTACCTCCTTACCTAAGATATATTGATCTTATATGTTCAGTTGCTTGGTCTGCCAGGTCAAGGGAGTACCAACAGACCGTAGCTCGTCTGAGATTAGCCACCGATCGCTTGGGCAAGCCCGATAAAGAACGGAATACACAAGCCGATCGCAACGGGTGTACCGATGGCGGTGGAAGCACCAATGTAAGCAGAGGGATTGGCTGATGGAATCCCGGCGCGCAGCGTAGGTGGGCCTGAGATGTCTGAACTAGAGGAAGCGATAACAGCTAAGATGACAACACCACCCATGCTGAATCCGGTGGCGTAGTGGGCAATCATGCCGAGACCGAAGGCGATTAATCCATGTACAAACGGTGCAGCCACACTATACACAACGTACCATTGGGCTACCTTACGCAGTTCGCCAATTCTCGACCAAGCTTCCATACCCATGACCAGCATCAAAATCGAAAGCAAGCCACGAAAGGCGGGATCGTAGAAGCTTTTATAGACACTTTCTGGCTGGGTGAACAGTCCAAGAGCGAGGCCTAACAACATTGCTGATAAAGCTGGCCCCCGAAGGCTTTCCTCGATGATCGGCCAGATCTTAACCCCATTATCCCGAGAGGCCTTCTGCTGGCTGAGATATTCTTGCCGACTGCTAGGATATTCTGGCTGATCGGGATAATTACCTGCCGCAACGGGCTGCTTACTGAGATACTCTTGCTTGCTAAGATACTCCTGCTTACTGAGAGACTCTTCTTCTACCTTACGTTTTTTCTTGTTGAGATAAATGTTAGCCACCACAATTGCAGTTACGAGCGCGGGGATATCCATGAAGGGATAGAGTGCGCCAGCCCATGCTTCGTATGAGATTTTTTCTTCTTCCAGTAGTGTCAGGGCGGCAGCCATGGTAGAGCCACTCACCGCACCAAACAATCCCCCGGTCGCAATTGCATCAACGGTTTTGACCTTTGGCAGATTGGCTAAGGTATAGCGTGCGATGAATACAACCAGAATCCCGACTGCTACAGAAAATAGTGCAGGTAAAATCATCTCTGTTAGGTTGGAATTGCGGATCGCAATACCACCGCTCAGACCGATTTTGGTGAGTAGCATGAAGACGATGATCGTACAAATTGACTCTGGAATTACCAATTCGCTACCAAGGGCAGCAATGATCATCCCACCAATCAAAAAGCCGAGTGTGGGGGACTGCAATTGCTTAATGAAGTCCATTACAAACAAGGAAAAAAAATCCACGAATACCTCCTCCTGCCTTCTCTAAAGAAGACTGATTATTGTGATAAGTGAGTTTTAAAAAGTAAGGATGCAGCGATTCACCCCTACAGCATAGGTTTTAGACGAACACCTGTCAGCAGGAAGTTCAGAGATGAGCACTCTCCGAATAGGACGGGAAGGTGTCGCTGTCCCGCAGTAAGTTCTATAGACCAAGATCTATTAAGATTCAAAATCTTATGTACTTCACTCTATCCTTAAAGTTGCATCAACTTGTGATCGCTTTACATGGAGATGTCTAATAACTTCAAATTCAAATCATAAGTTTTCCTTACTGACAGCCCAACAAAAAAGTTTAGGCGTGAGACGAATCCAGTACGCAGAATAGGTGTTGATCACTGTTATAGCACGATTTGAAGCGAGAACAGCGAACCGAGAACATTTCGACAAGCTCAACTACCGTTCATGCCAAAATCTTAGTGCTTTACCGTAACCATTACGCTTTAACGAACTTCTGTTACTTGGGTTAAAAATCGATAACCTTGACCAGGAACCGTTTCAATCGGGCAATCACAGTTATATAGCACTATAGCTGGCTAATTTACGCCTTACCAGTCGCATCCGGGCTGCAACCACTTTGCTAATTGGTTCTTCATCAAGATCCCAAAGTTGCACTAAGGAACAGGGAATTATAAATGTGTAAATAATGATGTTTGGATACTTATCGAACCGTAACCGAATAATCAGCTTTAAACGGTTTAAAACTATTGTTAGTTTTAGCAGTTCCTTTTAATTCCAATTGATAAATTCCCACTGTGGGAAAGATCACCTCGGTTCCGGGAATACCTTGATATTTTTCGGCGGAAATTGCTTTGAGTTGAGGCTGAATTAACGGTTTATCAGTGGCTTTTCTGGGTTCTCGATAAATTGACAATTGACAATTACATTGGGATAAAGGAATCATTTGTCCTCCCCGACGAGTTAAAACAAACCATATCGTTGCTTTTTGTCCGACACGGGGATTATGATTGGGTTCGAGGTGAAATGTTACCGCTACATCCCCAGAAACTTCTACTTCATGAGCGATTGCTGGGTTAATATAGGGAGATTTTTGTAGCGGTGGGAAGGCGAATAATGTTCCCAGAATTAATAATAATTTTAAGGACTTATTTTTGTTTAAGGGGTGCAACATATAACTTTTTTAACCCAAAGAATGACCAAACGGTTTGATAGCGAATTAATAATACCACTAAACTTAACAATAGAAGCAATGCAACTCTAATTTTAATCATTAGGGTTAATTCAAATCCGCCTAAATAGTTTGACCCAATTAAGAGAGTATGAATCACCGCTAAAATAAAGGCTGGAACCGCTAATAAATGAATTCTACGCCAAAGAATACCTAATTGATTTTGAATTTTATCAAAACTGGTAATCGCCAGAGGAACCATTAATAAAAAAGCCAATCCTCCGGCTATAATTCCGCCTTGATGTTGAGGAATCATAAAGTCAAACCCGGTTAAATTCCATTGAAAGGTATGATCTAACATTTGTACCGTATGAACAACGGCTAAGATAAAAGCACTCACTCCAAACACTCGTCTATATTTTAAAGGTTGTGACCATAACCGACTAATAGGACGAGCAATTAAGGCAACTATTAAACAAATTAAGGAACCATAACCAGAATAATCAACATGATTTCCGGTTCTTAATAAGGTTAAAATTCCGATTAATAAAGTAATCCATCCCCCCAGTCTAAACAGTTGACTACGACGGTCTGCGGTGAATTTTCCGGTTAATAATCCCACCCCTAACATCGTTGGGAAGGTTCCTAAACCAAAGGCTAACATCGTTAATATTCCCCAGCCAATATTGCCTGTTTCTGCGGCTTTAATTTGGGCGGTATAGAGAAAGCCACAGGGAATAAAGCCCCAAATTAATCCTAATAATAAGGGAGTAAAAAAATGCTTTTGTAAGGAAACATTCACCATGAGTTTACTCAGGTGATGATGCAAATTTTGGGGAGATAAAGGATGAATAATCGGGAAGCGATGAAAGATTGTGGGGTTAATTTGAGCTAATCCTAAAATAATTAATAATATTCCGGTTAAAATGGCAATTCCTTGGCGAAAAAAACTGCCTATTCCTGCCATTTGCCCACTGGCAATTAAGACCGAACCTACTCCACCAATGAGAGCCCCAACCAAGGCATAACTGAGAATTCGACCTAAATTTAATAACAGATAAAATTGAAAGGGAATTTTACGAGTCGGTAAAGATTCATCGGAAAAGGAAAAGGCAACGGTTAAGGGGCCGCACATTCCCAAACAGTGTCCAAAACTTCCTAGAAATCCCAATGCACCAATTAACAACAGGTCAATGATCATGATTCCGTTTAAAAGCGGATTTTATAAAGTTGAAATAACGTTCCGGGTTTGCGTTTTAAAAGTTTAGCCCCTGTTGATTTAATAAGGGTTTCCCAATTTTCTAAGGGTTCTAAAAACACTTCTGTCCCTAAATAAGTTTCTAAAATTGCCCAATCTTCTGATAATTCAGCGTCGGGAATTAACACATCAAACACAAAATCGCCACCGGGTTTAACCACTCGTTTAACTTCTTTTAAGACTAATTCCCAATAACTCAGAGGATAGTAACAACTCCATCCGGTTGCGATCGCTAAATCAAACTGATGAGCTTCATATTGCAATTGATGACCCGGTGCTAAGGTTACTCCTTTAAACAGTTTAGAATTTAACTGGGGGCCTCGAACATTTAAAGCATCTTTGGCAACGGTACTAATTTCTTGCCCATAAAATAAAGCGTCCCAATCTCGCCAAGGATAGATGAGAAAACTAACCCCACAACCAATATCTAAACAGCGTTGATTTTTGTGAGGTTTGGCAATTTCCCAAAAAGGGGAAGTGATTTTTTCTGCTAAAGTTCCCGCCATACGATCGCGAAAAATTTCTAGGGTTTCTACTTCCGGGGGCAAATCAAATGCACCCCCTTGATATTCTCGGTTAAAACGATGGGCAACGGTCGCCAGTGCCGTTTCCAAGGGGTCAGACCCTACGGATAAATTAAAAAAATTGGATGGATTAGAAGATTTAGCCATTCATTATAGATTTATCTCTATTTTGAGCCTTTTAATGCTTTGGTAAAGTTTTTCCGATAGGAGGAATTGAACACTAACACAGGCCAGAATAATGAAAGGATCAGACGATTCTGGAAACTGCGGTTGAAGTTGGTCTTTTCAAACCCACTCCAAAACTTCCAGATTCCGCCTCCATAAATGACAAGTAGCAATAGGCTAATGATCGAACTCATACCCAAAAGATTTTGCTGTGAAGGATTAAACAGAAGTTAATGGTGATCTATTGTAGCAGTTGATTCGAGAGAAGTGTCATTTATAACCGATGAGTAACTGCTCTCCTCAACCCTCCTGCATCAGTTTCCTCCATTTCCAGCTTGAAAAAAACCTTGCCCCATCTAGTGATTAACGCCTAGGCGGGAGACTTCAGCCGGGGAGAACCCCAAGAGATTAATAAAAATTAACGATTACAATAGATAATCTTTCTATTATTTTGAGCCAGGAAATAAGAAATTTGCTATCCTATGAAGAGTGGGTTGTTAATTCTAATAGTTTTAAGGCCTTTCGATTCAAACTTTAAATCGGTAAGCTGTAGAGTTAATTTCGTTGAAAGCCTCTCCAAAATGATGTCGTATTTTTGATTAAAAATTTGAGTTAATTAGCTCTCAACGATTGTAATGTATTTTCAGTAACCCCCGATTTAAGGAACCCAACACTGATCGGATTCACCTTAACTTAACGGTGAGAAAATCAGGAAAATTTAGATCATTAATCAGCCTAAATCAATCAGGAGGATATATGCGAGCAGTGCTAATGGCGGGTGGATCAGGAACACGACTGCGACCCTTAACGTGCGATCTTCCTAAGCCGATGGTACCGATACTGAATCGTCCCATTGCTGAACATATTATTAATTTACTCAAACAACACAATATTATAGAAATAGTTGCCACATTACATTATCTTCCTGATGTGATGCGCGAATATTTTCATGATGGCAGTGATTTAGGTGTCCAAATTACTTATGCTGTCGAAGAAGATCAACCCCTGGGAACCGCAGGCTGTGTTAAAAATATTGCTGAACTTTTAGATCAAACCTTTTTAGTGATTAGCGGAGATAGTGTTACGGATTTTGATTTAACCGCCGCTATTGAATTTCATCATCGCAAACAATCAAAAGCCACCTTGATTTTAACCCGAATGCCGAATCCTATTGAATTTGGGGTGGTGATTACTGATGAAAATCAGCGCATTCGTCGCTTTTTAGAAAAACCCGCCACCAGTGAAGTTTTTTCCGATACGGTGAATACAGGAACCTATATCTTAGAACCGGAAGTTTTAGAATATCTTCCCTACGATCAAGAATGTGATTTTTCTCAAGATTTATTCCCCTTACTCTTAGAAAAAGATGAACCCATGTATGGGTTTATTGCCAATAACTATTGGTGTGATATTGGTCATTTAGATATCTATCGAGAAGCCCATTATGATGTCTTAATGGGGAAAGTAAAACTTAAAATTCCCTACCCGGAACGCTTTCCGGGGTTGTGGGTGGGAGAAAATACTTATATTGATGAAACAGCCCAAATTGAAACCCCCGTTTTGATTGGTCGCAATTGTCGGATTGGCGCTAGAGCACAAATTGAAGCCGGAACCGTCATTGGGGATAATGTTACCATCGGTGCCGATGCTAATATTAAACGGCCGATTATTTGGAATGGTGCGATTATTGGGGATGATGCCCATTTACGAGCCTGTGTGATTGCTAGAGGAGCGCGTGTAGACCGTCTTGCCCACGTTCTCGAAGGGGCGGTGGTGGGTTCCTTATCCAGTGTGGGAGAAGAAGCCCAAATTAGCCCAGGGGTGCGAGTCTGGCCCAGTAAAAAAATCGAATCCGGCGCGACCCTAAATATTAATTTAATTTGGGGTAATACCGCCCAACGCAATTTATTTGGTCAACGGGGAGTACAAGGATTAGCCAATATTGATATTACGCCGGAATTTGCGGTTAAATTAGGGGCGGCTTTTGGATCAACCTTAAAACCCGGTTCAACGGTGGCGGTTTCGCGAGATCAACGACCGATTTCTCGCATGGTGACTCGTTCCTTAGTGGCGGGTTTAATGTCCGTTGGCATCGATATTATTAACTTAGATGCGACTGCCATTCCGATTACCCGCACGGCCATTCCGTCGTTAAAAGTTGCCGGGGGAATTCACGTCCGACTTTCTCCCGAACGGGCGGATTATCTATTAATTGAATTTTTAGATCATAAAGGAATTAATATTACCAAAGCCAAAGAAAAGAAAATTGAAGGAGCTTATTTTAAAGAAGATTTACGACGGGCGCAAATTCCTGAAATTGGTAACGTCAGTTATACGATTGATTTACTCGATATTTATAGTATCAGCTTTGGAAAACATATCAATCCCGAAGTGTTACGCTACAGTAATGCTAAAGTTGTTATTGATTATGTTTATGCCGTTTCTGGGGCAATTCTACCGCAACTTTTAGCCAAATTTGGCTGTGATGCGGTGGTCTTAAATGCCAGCTTAAATCATACCGCTTTATCGGTTCCTGAACGAGAAAATTTACTCGATCAATTAGGGCGAGTCGTTGAAGCCTTACGCGCTAATTTCGGGGCGCAAGTCTATGCCAACGGCGAACAATTTATGTTAGTCGATGAAACCGGAAGTCCCATTCGGGGAGAAATCTTAACCTCGTTGATGGTGAATATGGTTTTAACCTCCCATCCCCGCAGTACCGTTGTAGTTCCAGTTCATACTTCCGCCGCCATTGAACAAATAGCCCGCCGTTATCATGCCAAAGTCATTCGCACCAAAGCCAACCCGACGGCTTTAATGGAAGCCTGTCACCGCAACCCGAATGTAGTTTTAGGCGGAAGTGGAGATATGGGGTTTATTTTCCCCCAACTGCATCCAGGGTTTGATGCCATGTTTTCTATTGCTAAAATTATAGAAATGTTAACGACCCAAGAGCGATCGCTCACCCAAGTTCGGGCAGATTTACCCCATGTTGTCCATCGTCGGTATACCGTGCGTTGTCCCTGGACAATTAAAGGCGGATTGATGCGACATTTAGTTGAAACTCATTCCCCAGAAAACCTAGAATTAATTGATGGGGTCAAATTAATTAATTACCAAGATGATAACTGGGTGTTGATTTTACCCGATGCTGGAGAACCTCTGGTTCACATTTTTGCCAATAGTGTTGATCGCGATTGGGTTGATACAACCTTGCGAGAATATCGCAATTTAGTCCATGAGTTTGTGAATCAATCCCAAGGGATGGAACACCCAGATGATGTTTAACATCCAAAATTAACAGAAAAAGAGTTTAAAGATTAGACTAAAAATGTCATGATCAAAAAAACTCAACTCCCAGGGAGTTTTTAACCTTGTACTGGAATTTGTTGCTTAACCTATGAACAGTATTATTTTGATGGCGGAGATTGTTGAAGATCCGCAACTACGTTATACCTCTGATAGTCAACTCGCCCTAACAGAAATGTTAGTTCAGTTTCCAGCACTGCGGGATGTCGATCCTCCTTCCACCTTAAGAGTCATTGCTTGGGGAAATTTTGCCCAAGAAGTTCATGAAAAATATCATCAAGGCGATCAAATCATTATTGAAGGTCGTTTAGGAATGAATCTGATTGAGCGAAAAGAAGGGTTTAAAGAAAAACGGGCAGAATTAACGGCTCAACGGATTTATCCGGTGCAAATGCCATTCAAAACTCAATCTCAACATTCTGATCCCACAGCCACTAACCCTAATAAAGTGGTTCCTTTAGGATCTCGCCGCGCCAGCACTCCAACTTCTGTTTCTGAAGATTCCCTAGAATCCCGTCGCCCCCCAGCTAATCCCAGCCCCAGTCGAGTCACTCCCCCCAGCGAACCGGAAAACCCGGATTATGATCCGATTCCCTTTAAACGGGCGGTTGCATTTTCAAGTGTTGAAGCGGGACTGGTTGAGGGTTGGGAATTAGAGATCAATCGTCCCCGTGTTGGATTTGAGTGGACAAAATTTTAATTGCAGTTTGTAGAAGCGCTGAAATTTAGGAACAAAGCGCTCTACAAAAGGATTCATTGTTCAGAAACGATGACTGATGCAATGTCAGCGATTTGAATTGAGTCATCCGTTGATTAGGCTTTACTTTTTAAGGAGATCAGCACTTGTGAAGTTGCCACTCCGTCAATTGCTTGTTATTCCGTTTGTGTTACAAATCTCTATTGTAGTCGGAATGACAGGATTTTTTTCCTATAAAAACGGACAGAAAGCAGTCAACGATTTAGTAATTCAGTTGCATCAAGAAATTAGTACCCGCATTGAGTTAAACCTAAAAACGTATCTGAATGCAGCCCATCTTGTCAATCAGACGAATCAAAATGTCCTGAGTGAAAAATTATTCGTCTTAAAAGATGTAACCCGTTTTAAACCTTGGTTTCTTCACCAATTCTATGCTTTTCCCTCTGTGGATTATATCGCCTGGGGAAATGAGCAAGGAGAATATTTGGGAATCAAGAGAAGTCAAAATCAGCAATTTCAGCTAGAAATTGTTCAAGCTTTCACTCAAAATCAGTATTATACCTACGCTTTGAATTCTAATGGCAAACCGGGTCAACTCTTAAGAATATTTCCTAATTATGATCCCCGCACTCGCCCTTGGTATCAAGCTGCTATTCAAGCGAAAAAAGCAACTTGGAGTCCGATTTATTTATGGTTTGATCACAGCACCTTAGCCATTGATGCGGTCTTACCGATTTATAATCAACAAGGCCGTTTATTAGGAGTCCTGGATACACCTTTAACCTTATCAGAAATTAGTGATGTTCTGCGAGGGTTGAAAATTGGTCAATCTGGACAAAGTTTTATTATTGAGCGTTCCGGGATGTTGGTTGCTAGTTCTTCTAGGAGTAATCCTTTTAGGGTTAAACAGGGTCAACTCCAAAGAATTAAAGCCATAGAAAGTCAAGAGTTTTGGATTCGAGAAACTACGAAACAGTTACAAAATCAGGTTCAGAGTTTTCAGCAGATTCAAGGAGCGGTTTTCTTGGATTTTAAATGGGATAATAAACGATACATTGCACAAATTTTTCCCTATTTAGATGGAAAAGGAATTGATTGGTTAATTTGTGTTGTTGTTCCTGAAAGTGATTTTATGACTCCGATTACAGAGGCTCAAAAAATTACGATTTTGCTGTGTTTTTTGGCTTTGGGTATTGCTACTGGTCTGGGAATAATAACGGCTCATTGGATTACGGCTCCCATTATTCAATTAAGTCAAGCTAGTCAAGCGATCGCTCAAGGAGAATTAGACCAAAAGATTGAACTCAATCGCACAGATGAACTGGGAATTTTAGCTCGGTCATTTAATCTCATGGCAATGCAGTTAAAGGCTGCTTTTGAGAAATTAGAAGTGCGAGTGCAAGAACGCACGGCAGAATTGCAACAAGCCAAAGCAGCGATTGAAAGTTCTAATAAAGAATTAGAGGATCGAGTCTATCAACGAACAGCAGAACTTTCTTTAGCTTTAGAACATTTAAAAAAAACACAAGCAGAATTATTAAAACGGGAAGAAAAACTCAAATTTGATGCGTTTCATGATAGTTTGACTGGGTTAAAAAATCGAACCTGGCTGTTAAATAGACTCCAGTATTTAATTCAAAAAACAAACCATAAAAAGCATTATTTATATGCAATTTTGTTTTTAGATTTAGACCGATTTAAAGTCATTAATGATAGCTTGGGTCATTTAGTCGGAGATGAATTATTAAAAAGTGTTGCCCACCGTTTAACAACGATCGTCAAATTTAAGGATACTGTTGCACGAATCGGAGGAGATGAATTTATTATTTTATTAGAAAATATTAAAGATGTCAATGAAGCAACAGATGTAGCTCAACGAATTATTGAACAGCTTAAACATCCTTTTTATATTCATCAAAATCCGATTTTTACAGGGGTTAGTATTGGGATTTCCCTTAGTTCAATGGGATATTCTCAACCAGAAGAGGTGATTCGAGATGCGGATATTGCGATGTATCATGCCAAGCGTTTAGGGAAGGGATGTTATCAAGTTTTAACCAGTGCGATGCAAATTCCAGCCATGGAACGGTTGCAACTAGAAAATCATTTAAGAGAAGCATTAATTCGAGAAGAATTTTTATTATATTATCAACCGATTATTTCTTTAGAGACAAGACGATTGATTGGATTTGAAGCGTTAATTCGTTGGAATCATCCTCATAGAAATATGATTAGTCCCAGTGAATTTATCCCCATTGCTGAAGAAACAGGATTAATTCAAGCCATTGATTTATGGGTCTTAAAAGAAGCCTGTCAGCAAATGAATTACTGGAACCAACAATTTCCTGATTTACCTCCGTTGAGTATGAGTGTTAATCTCTCTCCTGTTGATTTAAGGCAAGTTAATTTAATCGAAAATTTTAAAAAAATTCTTGAAAATTATCCGCTTAAAAATTGGCTATTAAAGCTAGAAGTGACTGAAACGTGTTTTTTGGAATTTTTAACCTTTGAACAAAGTTTACTTCAACAACTTCAAGAACTCGGAATAAAATTGTGTATTGATGATTTTGGAACCGGATATTCTTCTTTAAGTCGGCTCCATAACTTTCCACTCTGCACTTTAAAAATTGATCGTTCTTTTGTGAGCAAAATCCAGTCTGAAACCGAAGGAACAGAAATTATTCACACGATTATTATGTTAGCTCATAGCCTAGGGATGGATGTAGTCGCTGAAGGAATTGAAACCCCAATTCAACTGGAAAAATTAAAAGAGTTGGGATGCAATTATGGACAGGGTTATTTAATTTCTCAACCGTTAGATCGTTTAAAAACCACAGAATTTTTAATCCGCTTTCTTTCTTAAGATTCATCCCACATTCCGCAGATGGGCATCGAATTTTCCACTAATTCTAAAAAATTGAAAACCCTTACAGTTCTTCGTTGAACTTCCGAGGCTTTACTATCAGATTTTATAGCGTATTTACCGGTTTTTAACTAAACATAAATAATTGCTATTTTTTCATAGAAATAGAATCCTCTTTTTTTAACACATTTGTATTTTATAACCAAGTTCGTTCCAGCCAAGAGTTCTCATCTTGACTCATAACTTAGATTTGTTTTTAACTATTTTCCCCTTTCTCTCAATCTTTATCCCCCAGAAATCATTAAATAGTATTCACAGCAAGATTTCCCTAGATGCTGCAATATTTCTTGACGTTCTTGGGTTAAGTTACTCACTTGTTTCTCCCCATTTATCCTGACTAAATGTACCGCTTGGAACATTTGAAATATCCACCGCATTGTCGGTTTATTCGTTAATTTTTTGACCTGATTTCTCACCCCTTCTTGGGCTGCTTCTAATTGTTTTCTCAATTTTCTTTGCGCTAGGTTATACACTAACAAGCACAATCCCATTATCATCGCTATTACTTCCACTCTCTCTGGTTTTTTCACGAATACACTCGCTGTAAAAAATAAATGGCACTCTCGTTATCCATTTCATTCCTGTCATTGCTCCTATATTCTCTGCTGTGTATAACGCACTGTCTGCTACACATATTCCTTCAAATGTCCATTGATGAGTAAATTCTTTTAGTCTTTCTACAAATACACTTTTATCATCGGCATTTCCATCATCTATTTTTAGATATAATGGCACATCTCCATCTCCACTTACCACCATATCTATTATAAATTGCTTCAGATCTGGTCTTTTATCTCTTGAGTATCCATGCACTATTTTTATCGCTTTCATTTCTTCTTCTTCTTCCTGATTTTCTTCTTCCTTACTTTTGTATTCTCCCTCTACTGATATCGAACTACTATCTAGGTGTACGTTCTCCCTTTCTACTTGAAATTTTTGAGCAGCTTTTAGGGCTATTGCTGTGAATAACTTTGTTGTTCCTACTTCATAATATTTATCTAATGCTCTTCCAATTCGGTCATCATTTAGTTGCTCTGCTGTTACTCCTTCCCCTATTAAATGCTCTGTTGCCTTCCCGATGAAAAAGTTCTCGAATAGGTACAACGGCGCGCTCAAAAACCCTAATCCATTCAAAATCATTGCTTTCATTACCTGTCCTGGGCTTACTGCTTCTTTTGCTCTTAATCCCACTTTTTTATTCACTTCTTCTACTAATTCCATCTCATCTATTATCCCTGCCACTATTCCTAAATGGTCTAAATTTACGATTTCCATCGCTTCTAGGGGGTTTTTCATCTTTTTATTTGTTCAGTTACTCCAATTATTATTCTATATTAAAAATAGCCCAAATCATTACATGGCAATCATTTGGGCTTTTATTTAGAACAATTTAATTGAAAATCCAATTGGCTTAAATATCTGCGGAATGTGGGATTCATTGCAACCGCATCATAATAAATACTGAAATTTTTCTTTACAATCTGTAACAATGTAACAAAAACAAGATACAATCGCTGTATATGAGAATTATTATAAAAAAATTTAAGTCTATCAAAAGATAGATATAGTTTTTTGGGAAAAAAATGTTATTATCTTAAAAAGATTAGATATCGGTAGCCTAGTTTGCGATGGCATCAGGAACAATTTTGCTCTCTATGTGTAAGTTCTGCCCGCGTCCCTCCGAATTCCAATCTCCGCACACCCTTGATTTTTGACTGAAAAGGTAAGTAATGACGATCTATGTAGGTAATTTGTCTTACGACGTCACAGAAGACGATCTCAGAGAAGTTTTTACTGAGTATGGTTCTGTGAAAGAAGTTCAAATCCCTGTTGACCGGGAAACTCGGAAAAAACGGGGATTTGGCTTTGTTGAAATGATGACTGATGATGAAGAAACTAAAGCCATTAATGAACTTGATGGTGCTGAGTGGATGAGTCGAGTTCTGAAAGTGAATAAAGCTCGACCCCGTGAAGAACGGAAACCCGCCAGAGGGAGTTGGGGAAATAAACAAAATTATTCCCGTCGCTACTAAGTGAGTGATTTAACGCAACATTAATTCGGATCTGTTTTTTAACAGGTTGTGCTAGAGTAATCAGTGAGAGTAAAATTCGGTTGTAGCTTTTGTTTGTAGTCTTGATGGGCATTTCCCGTTTGGTTTGGACAGGCTTCTCTCCGAAATTCCAACCTCTGCACTGTCTTGATTTTGGAGATAACCCATGTCTATTTATGTCGGCAATCTTTCCTACGAAGTCACCCAAGACGATCTAACCAGCGTGTTTGCAGAATATGGTTCTGTTAAACGGGTTCAGCTTCCTAAAGACCGTGAAACTGGTAAGGTACGTGGCTTTGCTTTTGTAGAAATGGAAACGGAAGCGGAAGAAGCAACCGCCATTGATGAACTCGATGGCGCGGAATGGATGGGTCGGAGCATGAAAGTGAATAAAGCCAAACCCCGTGAAAATGCAGGGGGTGGTAATGGTTCCTTTGGTGGTGGTGGTCGTAGTGGTGGTGGTGGTCGTGGTGGTCGTCGCTACTAAACAACTCTTGGACTGGTTATTTCGATTCAGATTGAACCCCATCAGTTCCTAGATTTCATCCCCTAAAAGAAAGAAAGCTCAAGCTTTTTTGTGGCTTGGGCTTTTTTTATGTTTAAATCTAATATTTTTATTTTTGAATTGAGTAATTGGGTTGAGTAACAAATTGTAAAGTTCTGCCTCGGAAATTCAGTAATCACTGATAGCTCAACTGTAGATGGTTAAACTAGAAAATGAAGTTAGGCCCAAAATTTTCTGTTTAACTTTTATCTTCCTAAAGGCGTTGATGGAGTGATATGAATCTAACGAAAACCCTACATTCCCTATTCAAAGTAATTTTTTGGGTTTGGAATGCAACCTTCCTAGGTGTTGTTTATCTTTGGATTTTACCTTTTCTGGCGATTTTCTTAGTGGTAGCAACCTTTACCGGGGAAATTGAACTAGAATTTACCCTCACTATTCTCGCTTTAATTGCAATTCCCACCGTTTGTACCGCTATAGGCTCACGATATTTTCGTCAACGACCTATTGAGTTAATCCGATTATTTTATGGTGTAGAAGCACCCCTGTTTCTCTTTTGTTTGGTACGATTATTTATTTTCCGAGAACTCACTCCAGCCAGCCGTTTAGTTTTAAGTACAATTCTGATTTGTATTTCTGCTTTTTTCGTAGAATTATTATGGGGATATTTAGGAAATAAGCAGAATAAAACTCATCGATTTTTATCAGGAATCCAACTGGTTATCCATAGCTTAATGTTATTAGTCGGGTTATATGTGGGAATTTTCCTCTTCTATTATGCTGTTCCCCTTGCTGTTATTCTCCTGCGCCAGTTCTTTTCATTGCAATGGTTAACTTTTCTGTGGGAATCTTTAACTCATGATTTCTTATTATCTTTTTCTATAGTGACAATTCTATTGACAGGAACAGCCACCCTATTTTTAGGAATGCCTTCCGCTTTTGTTGCCCTTTATATTCATTCAGGACAACGAATTATACGCAACTTTGCTACTCAATATGGTCGTATTCGTACTACCCAAATTATATTAGGAACCCTAACCCTTTGGATAATTTTATTTATAAATTTTATCCATCAACCGCAAGTTTTAGCCTTTCAAAAGTTAGAAACAATTCCCCAAACTGATCAACAAAAACAAGAATTATTAGCCGAATCTCAACCCATCCGTAAAGGATTAATTAATGCCTATCTATCCGCCTATCGTTATTTAGGAGCCGTCAAAGATAGTAATTCTATTGAGAGAATATACAAAGATGTTTTTAACCTGCCTCAACCTCTCTTAGATACCATTCAGAATAGTTATAATCAAGTGATGTCCCCCTTTCTCTATCAAGGAGATTTAGATAAAGATGCGGAGAAAGCCGAAAAACTCTATGCTGATTTTTTTGATACTTCCATTCAAAAAGGAGAACGGCTTGCGATTCAACACGCACTCAAATCTACTGCTATTTTAGATGAAGCGAAAGCAGGGTTATTGAATATTAATCAGAAGAAAGTTTGGTTAGCAAAACAAGACGTTACGGTTCAAGAAAAGGGAGACTGGGGAGAGGTAGAAATCCATGAAGTATATCAAAATCAAACCAACGATGTAGAAGAAATTTTTTACTCCTTTTCCTTACCCGAAACAGCCGTAATTACAGGTCTTTGGTTAGGAGATACGAATAATAAAGCGACTCGTTTTCCCTTTACCGTTTCCCCCAGAGGTGCGGCTCAAAAAGTGTATAATTCCCAAGTCAAACGGGAACGTCCTGTTGACCCAGCATTATTAGAACAAGTCGGAACCCAACATTATCGACTGCGCGCTTTTCCGATTCCTGCTAAATCAACTTCTTGGAATATAAATAATTCGAGTCTTCCTACAGAATTGCATCTTTGGTTAACCTATAAAGTCATGGGTCAAGGGAATCAATGGCCCTTACCTAAAGTGGGTGAAAAACGCAATATTTTCTGGACAAAAAGCACCCAACGCATTCGCAATCAAAAAAGAATTAGAGGGTTTGACAAGAATTGGTTAGAGGCAAGTTTACCCGCTTCTAAAGCGTCAATTCAATCCCATCAAGTTAGTTTAGAAGGCTACAAAATTACCGCTCAACCTTTAACTGAAAAAGATTATAGTTTACCCCAAGGGAAACAATTTGCAATTATTCTGGATACTTCTCGAAGTATGGGAAACCATCAACAGGAATTAGCTAAAAGCTTAGACTGGTTTAAAACTAATGTTCTTCCAAATAATCAAGCGGATTTATATGTAACCGCAACGGAAGGAAATCAACCCCAATTAATTGATGATTTGCATCAGTTTCAGGTGAATCAAAAAGCCTTTTATGGAACCCTGCAAATTAAGGAAATGTTACGTCAATTTATGGAGTTGAAGGGAAATAAACCCTATGACGGGATTATATTAATTAGCGATGAAGGAAGTTATGAACTATCAGAAGATAAAACAAGGGTTCCTCAGATTTCTGTTCCCCTGTGGATTGTCCATTTAGGCTCCCTTGCTCCGGCTTATGAAGATGGAACCTTAAAGATGATTCAAACCAGTGGTGGTGGCGTTTCTACTGATATTTCTGAGGTAATGAAACGCATCGCAACCACTGAACAATTAACCCAGAAATTAGTCAGTTCACCCCAACCCAAGCCGACCGTTTTAACGGTAGCAGATGGTTATGAGTGGTTCATGGAAAAAACCACAGAAAAACCTACAAATTCTCAGGGGTTTGAACCTATCGTCGCACGATTATTAGTTCGGGGATTAAGTCAGAAAACCTCGGATCAACAATTAACAGAATTAGATGGGATTCATGCGATCGCCAAAACCTATAATATTGTTACCCCTTATTCTTCAATGATTGTTTTAGTTAATGATGAACAACGTCAAGCTCTAAAAGCCGCAGAAGCTTCTGCTGATCGATTTAATCGTAAGATTGAAACGGGGAAAGAACAGTTAAATAAACCCAATAATCCCTTAAATAATACGGCTAGTGTTCCTGAACCGGGAATGGTCGTTGGCTTAGGAATTATTGGGTTATTTATGATTGTTAAATCTCAAAAAAATAATATGAACCCTTAAAAAATGACACAAATTACCACGACTGAATTACCTCAAACCTTCCAAACTCTATTAATAGAGGTCGAACGTACCAAAACCCCCCTAACTGTTATTCATAAAGGAAAACCATTAGTAATTATCTATCCTGCCAACAGCCAACATTCACGCTCCGCTTTTGGGGCTATGAAAGGAAGTGGTAAAATATTAGGAGATTTAATCATTTCTGTTGCCGAACCTTGGGAGGTTTTAGAGTGAAACTTCTGGCTGATCTTTTCCCTGATGCTAGTCATGTTCAGTTTCATGACCTTATAACCACAACCTCTGAATTAGATAATTATCAAAAGCTGGATCACGACTAATTAAAATAAGGGAATGATTCATCGCCTGTGCTACGAGGATGCGATCAAAAGGATCTCGGTGATGTAGGGGCAGATTTGCATAAAACTCGGTATCTTTAACTGTAATTGGTAGAATTTGAACATTAAGATATTGCAATTCCTTTGATAAATCTTCAAAGGGTCGATTGAGTTGAAGCTTACCGATATTAATTTTAATTGATATTTCCCAAAGGCTGGCAATACTAAAATACAAATCGGTTTTAGTATCAATTACTTCTTTCGCTTTACTGCCTAGATTAGGATCGCCAGTTAAATACCACAAAAAGGCATGAGTATCTAACAAAAATGTCATCTTACATATATTCCTTTAGATCTTCAAGTGGTTGATCGAAATCATCAGACATAAAGATCTGACCAACCCAACTTCCATAACCCTGAAATTCTTCAAGTTTTTCTTGAGATGATTCACTTTTGGCGTGTTTCTCAAGTAGATATTGTGCATAATCCAATATCTCTTTTTTTAAAGATTCTGGCATCTTGACGATAGTTTGAAAAATCTCTATATCAATAGTCATGATTACTAGGCAATATTGGCAAGATTATTTTTACTTATTATACCATAATTACATTGATATGAAGAAAACTGGTGATATAATAAATTAAGTAATTCTGAGAGTGCAATGGCTAAACTTCAGATTGAAAACTTGCCTGATGAACTATAGCAGTCCTAAATCATTATCAAGAGCATGATATAATGATATACACTACTTGATTATAACAATAAAAATTATGAATGGCTTACAACAGGCAGAAAAAGAGGGGAACAAAGAAATAGCTGAATTAGAAATTTTAATTGAGAGTAATCTAAAGTATTGGGATTTAGATGAGTTAGTTATTTATGTGGAGCAAGAATTTGGGGTAATATATAAATCCAAACAAAGCTACTATAAACTGTTTGAGCAGGCAAATATTAGTTGGAAGAAGTCTCAGAAAGTGAATCCCAAATTTAGCGAAGAGCAGGTAAAAAAAAAGAGAGAAGAAATTAATGAGATGTTATCGAAACAAAAGACTGGCATAGAATCGGGGGAAGTAATAGTATTTTTTTTAGATGAATGTCATCTACTTCATGGAGATGTTAAGGGCTACGTTTGGGGTCAATCAAATCTAAGAATTGAAGTTCCAATTACCAATGAAAAAGAGCGACAAACTTATTTTGGAGCACTGAATTATCAAAGTAAAAGATTCCACGTTCAAAGTTACCCATCTGGGGATGGAAAATCAACAGTTGAATTTATAAAATACTTACAAAACCAATATAAAAACAAGAAAATTATCTTAATTTGGGATGGAGCCACCTATCATAGATTTGGAGAATTTAGAAAATTTTTATCAGAAATAAATGAGGATAAAGAACCTGATGATTTTTTAATTACTTGTATTTTATTTGCTCCTAATGCTCCGCAACAAAATCCGGTTGAAGATATTTGGTTACAAGCGAAAAACTTTTTGAGGAAGTATTGGTATTTATGCAAGTCGTTTAAGATTATCAAATTTTTGTTTGAGTTCTTTACCAAAGAACATAAATTTGATTTTCCCAAAATTCATCAGTATACTTATACATAGAAAATCATTTAGGATTGCTATATATAGTCAGATTGAGTGTCTAGCCTCAGAGAAAAATTTTACTCTTAATGAGGCAGTTATTCATCTGTTGACGCAATCCTTATTATTTGATCTTGACAAAGTAATGATAAATCGGACGCAAGAGAACCAACATAAGTCAGCAATTCTACAAAGAATTCGTAATCGTCCGAGAGTTAATCCCAGGGATTTTGGATTAACAGATAGCACTATTTTAATTCAAGAGGATCGCAATAGATGACCGTTGCTTTACGATGCGTAATTGATACAACTTTCTGAGAAACCGGGTTTCTTAACAACAATCTCGGTCGAGATCCGCTCATCTTTCTGAGAAACCCGGTTTCGGGTTCACTTTTCCTAATTATTATCAGAAAATGGGAACACTATTTTTTAATCGTGCGATGGCGTAGCCGCCGCCTGTCGGCATCGCACTCCCAAAAATTATCATGCAGAAAGGGCGATCGCTCTTTTTTTAAGAATGCGATCACCTAGCCACCGCCTGTCGGCATCGCTTTCCCTAAAATCATCACATTGATAGAATAGAAATAGATCTGATTATGAACCCTTAAAAAAATGACACAAATTACCACGACTGAATTACCTCAACCCTTCCAAACTCTATTAATAGAGGTCGAACGTAAGATCTTCTTGCCGTATCATTTGCAGATCAGATAGAATGACTAATAGTTTCTGAAGTTTAAAATGGAAACAATGCTAAACATTGAATATCTGACAAGCCAAGATGGAGAGGCGATCGCCGTGGTAATTCCTATTGCTCTATGGCGACAACTTTTGCCTGATGAAGAATCTTCCTTGGAGGAACTTCGGGAAGCGGTAGAAGACTATTGTTTGAATAAAGCGATGAATGAAGCTGTTAATACTCCCTTGCTTGATCGAGCGATGGCTTTGGCTTATCTTGAGGAGTAATGATTTTGGAAGTTCAATACCGTCAGGCTTTTCTAAAAGACTTGAAGCAACTTAAGAGTTCGACATCATACCAACGCATCTATGAAGTTGCGTTTACAACTCTAGCAGCTATCAACACTTTGGAGGAAATTTCTGACATTAAAGCCATGAAAGGTTACAGTTGTCGCTATCGTATCCGTATCGGCGATTACCGTATTGGAATAGAGGTTAATGGTGATGTTATAGAAGTGATGCGGGTTCTACATCGTCGAGAATTTTATCGTTATTTTCCGTAAGTTTTAAAAATTAAAATTTGTTCATAAGAAACGCGATCGCTTTCCCTAAAATTATCACCCATAAAGTGCGATCGCTCTTTTTTTAAGACTGTGATCGCTTTAATACACTACAGTGAAAAAACCGTATATTCATAGGGGCGATGTTCAGATCCAAGATTCCAAGTCGAATGGCTGTACTGCTTGGATACGCTGAAAGTCTTTATCAGTTGTTACTAGAGTAAGTTGATGTTGAAGTGTAACAGCGACAATCCACAAATCATTTTCACCGATGCCTAATTGAGTTATGTTGGTTCTACGGCGTTGGGATCGCTCTTGTGGGGCATAGCGATCAAAGACTGCTGCTTTGAGGTTGCCGTAAATTTCGGCGGTGGTTTCGTCGATGGGGTAGATGTATAGTCCAATCAAGAAACGTTGAACTAGGGCAAGATTAGCCTGTCGTTGTTGAGATCGAGCCGCCATGTCAATCAATTCACCCTTGACAATTGTGCAAGTTGCGATTGACTCATCCGCAAGATTGGCAAGGCGATCAAGCACTTGAGTGTTGCCGAGTATAGCGTAACTACAGTGATTTGTGTCGAGCAGAAACATTACTCGAAAGGATTGGGGTTGTGGTCAAATTGTATTTCGCCTCGTGAGTATTGGACGGCTTCTAAACATTCTTGGAAATCGTCCCCTGACCAAGTGCCGATTGTCTTGAGATGAGCGAGAAAGGATCTAGCGGATGTGTTACGAGGTTTGCCCGGAAGAGAGTTAACAAAAGTGAGGACTTCGGCAAGGTGATCACTTGGCAAAGTTTCAATTGCTTGCAGGAGTTGTTCTTTTAAGGTCATAAGCTGTGCGAGGGTTGTTATTTATGCGTTGATCCTAATGGGCGTTCGCTGTTTATATTTTAGGCGATCGCACCAAACTGAGAAGATCGGTGAGCAGTTCGTCAGGGGTGCTATCGATTTCTTGGAGGAGGAGTTCTTTGATGGTCATCGCCACATCTCAGGAGGATTGATAGCTTAGATTATAACGAGTTTTTCCAAACAAAACTGAGAAACCGGGTTTCTGAATAAAATCTCGGCGGTGATGCTTGAGTTATCTGAGAAACCCGGTTTCTTAAGTTGCGATCGCACTAGACTGTTGCTTGAACAAGCATATCCTCTACCTGTCTTAGAAGTTTCCAATCAATTGCTGCAACCCAAAGACTTTCCTCTTCAGAATATTGCACCACGCCATCAACTTCTAATTCTTCGCTATAGAGGGTGAGCAATTTACCATTTTGTAACTTAATATTTTGGCGACTCAAATCTTCAATTGTACCAACACAATTTAGGCGAAGGCGACTCTGTTCATCAGCATTATGAAAGTCTGCAAAGATTCTGGGATAACTCATGTTTTTACTCGATTTAGGATGATGGTTGTGATGGGTTAGGAATTGTTGGTGTCAGCAGAAAACTTGCTTTTTCTGGTATTAAGCCAGTTAATGTTGCATGATTTGGGCTTCTGCCAGAAGTACGGATGACATCTCCACCACAAGAGCGAACTTCACCTACTGTGGTAACACCAACTTGTCCATGAGGGATTGCTAATGTTAATTCTGCTACTGACAATCCTACTGCACATTCTACAGAAATTCCCGTAATACTGCTAGGGTGGGTTCCTGTGGCTTATTGAATATCTTCTGGGCGATTACGACCGCCACGAACTACTAAGGCTTTGTTTGGAATTATTTCCACAAGTGTAGGCTGTTTGATTTATATATGCGCTACAGTTTACCAGAAATCTTTGCCTAAGCGCGATCGCTCTTTTTTTAAGAATGCGATCGCTATTTATAAAATTATCTACAATTCTTCAATTGTTATCAATCCACCCTCGGTAAACTGCACTACAAGTTCATGTTCCTCTAGCATAGCAGTTCCAAGTAATGGTCGCCGTCCTGTAGCAATTACACTAACTTCCCTTTCTTCTCCATTCCAGATAATAACTGCTTCATGGACTGGTACTAAAACCTCGCTGTTATCTGCTAAGTTTGCCGCGAGATCATATACAAAAGGTAGCCTTAATAATGAAACGGCTTCTTGTGGTAAGCAAAGATGTCCTGAAAATCCTGTATCGATCACAAATTCAATGGGTAGAGTTGAGCCATTGAGGAGCAAAAATGTCAACCTGACAGTTGCGTGTCTATCAGTTACAATGCCAGCAATCACTTGTAAACACGCTCCATAATCCCACCAAATGACACCGCTACATTATATCCAATGCGAATACCGAATAGACGAGCATTAGGATGTTTTTTGCCCAGGTTGCGGGCTGCTTTTAACCCAATTTGATCTACTTCATAATCTCCTGATTCAAAGTCGATGATCACCATCTTGCCGATGTTCTCATCCACCTCTACTTTTTGACGGATGCTGTTCTCGTACAATTGTCTTGCACGCTTTCCTACTTCTTCTCGACTTAAAAGGATGGCTTGCATAGTTTGACTTCAGGATCACTACACAAATATTGTACAGCATACACCAATTGCTCTTTTTTTCAGACTGCGATCGCTCTCCCTACAATTCTTACAAGAATGTGGGATCACCCTTTATGAAATATTTAATGCGATTACTCTGACGGCTCAGTACCTAGAGGAGCTTGACGGCGGTGACGAATGTGTAATACCGCAATGGTATCGCCCTCCACCACAAACAGAATCCGATAGGTTTTTGCTTTACCAACCCAAAGTTGTCGAATTTCCCGACCAATGATGTCAGCTTCGGGTGCAACTGGGCAACGGTAAGGAAACTGTTGCAGTGATGCGATCGCGTCTTGGAGGTCGTAGTACCACTGGTTCGCAGCATCAGCACTCAGATAGTCACACATCCAACGATAGGCGGTTTCAATTTCTTCAAAGGCGGGTGGTTGAATTAGGACTTGATACGTCATAGACGAGGGGGAATGTTGAACTGCTGCTGTAGGGATGTCATGGCTTGATCGGCTGGAATACCTTCACCTTGAGCGAAGCTTTCGAGTCCTTTGCGGATACCGATGATGGCTTCGAGGTAGTCGATTCGCTCTAGCAGTTGTTCATAGATATTGAGTTGGCGGTTTGGAGAAGATTTGAGCGATCGCACCAAGCTGAGAAGATCGGTGAGCAGTTCATCAGGGGTGCTATCGATTTCTTGGAGGAGGAGTTCTTTGATGGTCATCGCCACATCTCAAGAGGATTGATAGTTTTAGATTATAACGAGTTTTTCCAAATAAAGTTGAGAAACCGGGTTTCTTAACAACAATCTCGGTTAAGATCCAAAAGCTTTTTGAGAAACCCGGTTTCTGGTTCACTTTTTCTAATTATTATCAGAAAATGCGATCGCTTTTTTTTAGACTGCGATCGCTCTCCCTAAAATTATTACAATAAAGTGCGATCGCTCTTTTTTTAAGACTGCGATTAATAGTAGCTGCAACCGACAAAGTAATTATAGTTTGGCAATGTCTGACACGCTGTATTATTAACAAGTGCAAACATATTATTTCCAGTACCACCTACACCGTTGATTCTGTAGATAACTCCTGAACCGTTATCAATTGCTAACACACCATTGTAACTCATATTTTTGACTCTCATCAACTGCGACCCTAAGCGGTAATTATATCCAGAAACTGAGCTTCCATCTGGTGCTAAAGCAAACATATTCTGTCCACTTCCACCAGTAGATCGAATTTTCACAAGGACAGGTTGATTACTTCCCTCTAGTTTACCTGCTACAAAGAGAACACTGTTCTGAGGTTCCCACATCATGCCATAAAACTCAACAAAGTCTTGCTGACCCAACCATTTTCCTGTATCTGCGTCTGTTTTAGTAAGCACTTTACCCGAATTACTCAAAGAAAGATTGATATTACCAATCTTCAAATTTGTAGTTGAAAATAGGCCATCAGCATAGACAGGAGATGAAGCAAAAGAGATCAGTGCTGTTGCTAAACTAATTGCTACTGTTTTGTTAAACATAAAATATTTTTTCCCAAATTACCCAAAATATCTTAAATATTTCTCTTATAATATTTATAAATGACAGATTTGTATAGGTCGAAAAAGTTCAATTTTGTTCACGATTTTTACTGTCTTTTAAACTATTTAATCTAGTTTTATACAAAAATATACCAAATTGTCTAAAAAAGTCCGCTAATGTGCGCTATAATACACGAAACTTTCGCATCTCCTAGCCGTAATGAATCTTAAAGAAATGTTAAAAGTGGCTGATAAAATAGTTTTTGCTAAAACGGGCCAACATCTTGATGATCTAGAGGAAGCGGTACTGCGGGGAACACTGGAACGGGAGACATACAAACAAATTGCTAAAGATTTTGATTGTTCTGAAAGTAATGTTAGGAATGCGGGATCAAAATTATGGCAGATTTTTTCAGAGAAGTTAGGGGAAGATGTTAATAAATCTAATTTTAAATCTGCAATGGAGAGGTTACAAAACTCTAATCTTTTCAACTTTGCACAAAATAATAATAATGTTAGTAATAGTTTTAATATTTGTGGAGAAAGTAGACATCCGCCAGATATACCCAACTCCTCTCAGCAAAATGAGAATAGTTATAATACTAAACAATCTAAAAACCAATGTTATGATTTAAGTGAAATGCCTGATTTAGGTGCTTTTTATGGTCGCACGCCTGAATTAGAAACCTTGACAAATTGGATTTTACAACAACGCTGTCGTTTGATTGCCATTACGGGTATTAGCGGGATAGGGAAAACGGCGTTAACGGTGCAATTGGTTCAACAAATTAAAGATGAATTTGAGTCTGTAATTTGGTGCAATTTTGACTCATCTCCAAATTTAGCGGAATTTCAAACTAACTTAATCGAATTTTTTTCGCAGTCAGAAGAACTCGATTTATCAGCACCTCATCCGAAAGCTTTACCCCTAATCAAATATTTGCAAAAGCATCGCTGCTTAGTGGTTTTGAATAATATTCACAATGTTTTTAGTAGCGGAGAATTAGCGGGAAAATATAAACCCGGATATGAAGACTATCGAACTTTATTTAAACAGATTAAAGAATTATCTCATCAAAGTTGTTTATTATTAATGGGTTGGGAACAACCTCGAATTGTAACTGAGGTTAAAAGCCAAAATTCTGTAATTCGGACTTTACAATTAACGGGTTTAGATCTTGTTGCTGTACGCGAAATATTTAGAGATTATGGGTTAGCTGAAATTGAGAATTTTGAGACAATTATTCAACCTTATCAAGGCAATCCCTTCTGGTTAAAAAGTATAGCAAATTTGATCCAAGAGTTGGGAGGATGTGCAACTGAAGTCTTATTGAAAGATACCCTATTGTTACCCGAAGAGGTGAAAGAGAGTTTACAACAACAATGCGATCGCTTATCAGAGGCAGAAAAACAAGTGCTGTCTTTATTGGTAGCCGAAAACAATCCAGTGAATTTAGTTAAATTGTTAGAAAATAGCCAAGTTATCTCATCAGATTTGCTCAACGCCATTCAATCTTTATTACGACGCTGTTTAATCGAACAACAAGGTAATTGTTATACTATTTTACCTTTAATTAAACAATACATATCAAGTAAATAGAAAATTAATCATCTATGATGTAACATTTTAATGGCTGTTTCTAAATCTGAAGTTAAAGATTTTGTTGCTAGTTTAGGAGATTGTTCTGTATAGTTATTAACCTGAATTGCTTCTCCAATTTTGATTTTTACAGAAGACCCTTTAGAAATCGGTGCAGGTCGATCATAACGAATACTAATGGGAATAATTTTTAAATCTAAATCCGGTTTTTGGGATAAAGTTTGTAATGCAATTCGCGCGACTCCGGGTTGAATGGGATGAATATCCCATTCTAAAAAAATATGTCCTTCGGGAAATAAAACTAAAATTTGTTCTTGTTTTAACACTTCAATACTATAGCGAATACTGGATGTTCCAGGGTGTTCTCGGTTAACAGGAAACCCTCCCAACCGTTGAATAAACCACCCTTGAAACCCCTGAGTTTGTTCTAATAAAACCATATATCTTAAGTCTCGTCCTGTTACCCAACGTCCGGCTGAATATGCTAATAAAATTGCATCCCATCGGGAACGATGAGTAGGTGCTAAAATAACTGCACCTGTTCGGGGTAAATAGTCTTGACCTTCAATTTCAATATTCTTAAAATAGAAGGGGATAACTACACTAGAGCATAAAAGATAAGCAATGGGTGTTAACCAAGGGGAAATTTTAGAGTTAGAAAGACTTTCCAACATTAGATTAGAGTTTGAGACTGTTAATTTCTGGTTTATTCTAAATGTTCTGCATATAAACTTTGAACTAAATTCTCTAATTTCTCTTCAGAACAACAGTCTACTAACATATCAAACGCATCAAGCAGTTTAGCTGCATTTTCTCCTAACATAGGGCTCATATCCCAAACATCCTGTACCCAGTCTCGCGGACGTTCATTATCAAAAATCATCCGTTCTAACAGTTGTCTGGCTTCGGTTTTAGTTAAACTCATAAAAGTCAAGGGTAATTTAGAGAGGCACTTTAATCATTATATCTAATTTAGTTTATCAGTAGGATTGCCAAAATTACAACCCTACTTTGACCCGATAATGCTTAAGGGTTGAAATTAATCACTATAGCGTTCTTCTGCCCAAGGTTCCCCCCTTTTATGATAACCATTTTGTTCCCAAAATCCCAATTCCTCATGATCAAGAAATTCTAACCCATTAATCCATTTTCCACTTTTCCAAGCATATAAATGGGGAATCACTAACCGCAGGGGGCCACCATGATCCGGGGGTAAGGGTTCATCAAAAACCTCATAGGCAAAAAAGTTGTCTTCGCGTAAGAAATCCTCCATTGAAACATTAGTAGTATAACCTCCATAACAGTGTTCCATAACATGAATGGCTTGGGGGTTAACTTCAACAAATTTCATGAAGTCAGTAACTTTAATTCCTGTCCATTTCACCTCTAATTTTGACCAGTGAGTTACACAGTGAAAATCGGCGGTAAAATTACTTTTAGGCATTGCCATTAAATCCGACCAAGTAAAGGTTTTGGGTGTGGCTAAACCCCAAACTTTTAACTGCCAATCTTCAAGAGAAATTTCAGGAGTTTCCCCATAGGTTAAGACGGGAAAACCTTTACTTAAATGTTGTCCCGGTGGAACGCGAACACTCTCATCAGAAGTAGGTTTATGGAAAAATTGGCCTAACATGATCAACACTCAATGGCTATTTTTTTAGTTAGTATAGCACTCTTAGAATAGGGAACAGGGAACAGGGAACAGGGAACAGGGAACAGTAAGTTATGACCCTTATTACAAGGTTTAGTATTGTTAAATCGCTTAATGGGTAGTGCTATATAACGTTAAATTTGGGTTTTTAGGCGATCTGCTCTCGAACTGCTTCTTCCTTTATATATAAATGTTAAATTTTAGAGGTCTATCAGGAGAAGTTGGAACAAAGTTTGTAATTCAGTATACTATGAATAAGATCTGTTAGGGCACAACAACAATGGCTCCGATTTACTTGATTCCTTTGTTGATTAGTTGTCTAGCCGCTTGGGTTAGTCTTGGTAATCCCCAATGGAAAATTGATGACTTACCCAAACTTTTAGCAACTTTAATTGGTGTAGCCTGTCTGATTTGGTTCTTTGTAGCTACACCTTGGTTCATTAAACTCAGCCTGATTTTTTTGTTACTCATTCTAGGTAATTATTCCCTGGAAAAATCCTTAACCACAGATGAGTAATTTCAGGTTTAGTGGATTTTTAATTAGAATTGGAGGCGGGTTTCCCTAAAATTGTAAATGACATTTTTCCTGTTAATCCGCTTTTCCAAGCCATCCCATCTTGATCTCGAAAAAATATTTTTAGATCCACACCCAATAACTGAGTTTTGGGATCAGTAGTCATCCATAACCAATCATCAGAATGACCCTGAGTATTATTAACAATGGAAAGTAAATAACGTCCCGGTTCTAATCTAAAGGGTTGCACTAAACCCACATAATTAAAAACAGGATGGGAAAAACGCTCAATATCCGTTTGAGTTTGGCGAACTTCCCTGATCTGTATATTAATTTGGGGTGTAATTTCTGGTATTGCCTCAACAATTTTAAAAATTCTGATGGAAAATTGAGCCTCTGAAGGTTTCCCATCGGGAAAATATTGACCATTCCAATGAATTTGATCAATTTCAACGGTTTGGGGAATCAAAAATTCATAACCAATTTGTTGTTGTCCCGAAAAGTATTTGCCATCAAAATCACTCAATAATCCAAAAGAACCATTACCTTCCCCAGAAGAAAAAATGACCTCAGCTTGTACCGGAAGCAGGGAATAGTTAAGCGTTATCCAACTACTCATTAAACTTGTTAAACCAATCATACACTGCTTCAAAACCCAACTTTTTTTCAACATCATAAAACTTGAGATTTGTCCTAGAAAACTAAAATTAAGATACAATAGCAACTGTTGACTCAAACTTGATGCTATTATGATACCTGCTCTGATTCCCAACACCGAAAAAGAACGATTAGATGCACTGTATCACTATGAAATGTTGGATACACAAGCCGAACCTTCTTTTGATCAACTACCCCTTCTGGCTACCTATATTTGTAAAACACCCATTGCTTTAATTAGTTTACTTGATCGCGATCGCCAGTGGTTTAAGTCTATTATTGAGCCTAGGCTAACCCAAACCGCAAGAGATATTACTTTTTGTGCTGATTGTATTTTACAAAATGTTATTAAGATCAGTTAATTTCCATTGAAATTATATTCACCAATTCCCCCAAATTACTCATGTATCCAAACGTTACGCTCATTCAACATCCTCTAATTCAACATAAACTCACCTTGATGCGAAGGGAAGAAACCAGTACCGCCAAGTTTCGTCAATTGTTGAGGGAAATTAGTATGTTATTGGCTTATGAAATTACGCGAGATTTACCCCTCCGTAAACAGTTAATTAAAACCCCTCTAGGCCCGATGGAAGCACCGATTTTAGCCTCGGAGAAAAAAATGGTTATTGTTTCAATTATGCGGGCAGGTCAGGGAATTTTAGATGGAATTTTAGAATTAATTCCTTCAGCACGAGTCGGCCATATTGGGTTATATCGAGATCCGCGAACGTTTATTCCAATTGAATATTATTTTAGATTACCAGATGATATCGAAGAACGAGAAGTTTTAGTGGTTGATCCCATGATTGCTACTGGAAATACAGCCGTTGCCGCCATCCAAAGATTGAAACAAACAAACCCTTTATCCGTGAAATTTCTGTGTTTAATTGCCTCTCCAGAAGGCATTGATCATTTCCATTCTTATTATCCCGAAGTTCCTTTGTATACTGCTGCTATTGATGATCATCTCGATGAACACGGCTATATTATTCCGGGTTTAGGAGATGCAGGCGATCGCTTATTTGGAACAAAATAACCCTATAATTTAGGATAAAAAAATGACAACCCCCCCAATTCTCAGCAACTATATTAATGGTCAATGGTGTTCTTCTGAAGCCATAGAAACCCTAAATGTGATTAATCCAGCGACCTTAGAAATATTAGCAAAAGTTCCCCTTTCTCCGGCAGCAGAACTTAATCATGCGGCAGAAATCGCCCAACAATCCTTTGCATCCTGGCGAAGAACCCCTGTTACAGAACGTATCCGCTATTTATTTAAACTCCGAGAATTATTAGAGCAAAATCAACAGGATTTAGCTCAAACGATTACCCTAGAATGTGGAAAAACCTTCGCTGAATCTCTCGGAGAATTACAACGGGCAATTGAAAATGTTGAAGTGGCTTGTGGTGTTCCCACCTTAATTCAGGGCTACAATTCTGAGGATATTGCTAGGGGAATTGATGAAATTATGATTCGTCAACCTTTAGGAGTTGTGGCAATTATTGCCCCCTTTAATTTTCCGGGGATGATTCCCTTTTGGTTTTTTCCCTATGCGATCGCCTGTGGCAATACTTGTATTATTAAACCCTCCGAAAAAGTGCCCTTAACGATGCAAAAAGTTTTTGCTTTAATAGATAAATTAGGATTACCCCCAGGGGTGATAAATTTAGTCAATGGGGCTAAAGAAACCGTTGATGCTATTTTAGATCATCCTCATATTAAAGCCATTAGTTTTGTCGGTTCCACTCCCGTTGCCAAATATGTGTATAGTCGGGCAACTGCTAATGGAAAACGAGCGCAATGTCAAGGTGGAGCCAAAAATCCGGTGATTATTTTACCGGATGCTGATTTAGAAATGACCACAAAAATTATTGCTGATAGTGCCTTTGGTTGCGCCGGACAACGATGTTTAGCCACCTCCATTGCCATTACCGTTGGTCAAGCTAAAGAAAGTTTTACAGATGCGATCGCCACCGTTGCAGAAACTCGAATTGTCGGCTATGGATTAGATGAAACTGTACAAATGGGAACGGTTATTTCTGCCCAAAGTAAAACTCGAATTGAAGGATTAATTGAACAAGGAAAAAACGAAGGCGGGAAAATTTTAGTTGATGGTAGAAACCCCAAAATTTCCGGTTATGAACAAGGTTATTTTGTACGTCCAACAATCTTACAAGATATTAATCTCCAGGGAGAACTTGCTCGCACAGAAATTTTCGGCCCCGTATTAAGTTTAATTCATCTGAATACCATTGAAGAAGCAATCACTTTTATTAATCAAAGCGAGTATGGAAATATGGCTTGTTTATTTACCCGTAGTGGCGCGGCGGCGCGGAAGTTTCGCTATGAAGCTCAAGCGGGAAATATTGGCATTAATATTGGAGTTGCGGCACCAATGGCATTCTTTCCTTTTAGTGGTTGGAAAGATAGCTTTTTTGGAGATTTACACGGTCAAGGACAACACGCCGTTGAGTTTTTCACCCAAACCAAAGTTATTGTTGAACGATGGTTATCCGACTGGTCACGACAATTTTAACCCAAGTTTATAGATAACAAATCAACGAAAAAAAGTCGAAAATAATGAGGTTAGGAAAGGTTAAATCCTTGGATTTTGTTGATGGTTAAGGGCGAGAAGACCTCGCCCCTACCTGCTTTAATGGTGGTGATGATGACCGTGATCATGATGATGGTGATGATCATGATCATGACTGTGATGATGGTGATCATCATGGCTATGAACATTCGCTAAAGCAGGATTAACTGCTAAAGCCATTTCATTAAACAGCACGTCAATTTGGGGGTTTGCCCAGTCTGCGGCCATTTTCAGAAATTCTGGATGGTCGTTGACACATTCCATTTGAACGTAGGTAATTTCAGAATATTTGCGACGTAAAGCCTCAATAATATGTTCAACATCTAACAGCGTTTCATGGTTTTCGGTCGCAAATCCAATGGGCATAAATACAATCGCTTTTGCCCCTAATTCAATTAAATTATTAGCAGCAAGTTGAGCGTTGGGTTGTGTCCATTCAATTAAGGGTGTATCATGGTTTAACCAACCCACCGAAATTAAGGGATAACGGTTAATTAAAGTTTCCCGTACCTGTTCATAAAGAGCTTGACTTTCATCAATACCAGACGTAAACCCTTTGGCTTTGTGGGGACAGCCATGATTCATTAAAACAATACCAATTTGCGAGGGAAGATAAGCTTGAATTAGCTCTTTTTGAATCTTGTCTTCTACTAACTGTCCTAACAGTTGAATATAGTCAGGTTCATTATAAAAGGAAGGAAGATACCGTTGACCTTTTACCCAATGTTCATCCTCATCTGCCAATTTTTCTAAGGCTTTATTCACCTGTTCAACGGCGATACCACTGGTAAAAATAGAGTCAACAACTAACAAAGGATAAATCAACAGTTTATCAAATCCTTCGGCTTTAATTTCAGTTAAAACCTGTTCAGGAAGAAACGGAGCGCAAAAGTTAAAGGCTTTAAACACTTTAATGCGATCGCCCCATTTTTCTTTTAAATGTTGCTCAATTCCTGCCCGTTGTTTCTCAAAAATTGCATTATGGGGAGAAATAAAATTACCATGTTGATGACTCCATTCATGGAGATCAAACATTGCTAAAAGTTTAGCCAGAGGCGGATAAATCCAAGTGGGAACGGGGGCAAATTTAGCGGTTAAAAGATTTAACGCTTGTTCGTTATAATTAGCAAAGTCCTCATAACTTTCGACTTCACCATAACCCATGAGCAAAACCGCCACTCGATTTTGGCCCTCTGTTGAGGTAGATGCTGAAGTAATGGTTTCCAGTTTTTCAGGAGTCGCAACCACGTTTTTGTCCTCGCGTTCAAGTGCTGCTATCAAGTCCTTCTAGGGAAATGTTCTCTTCCCTAGATAAACTCTCCTTAAAAGTTTAACATCCCCTATGGGGGGATAGGGAAGGGGGTAATGTGGAACAGGCATCTTGCCTGTTAAAATTTGCCTGTTAAGATTTGCTGATTATGGGTTGGGTGGGGAAACCCCACCCCTACGAGCAAAAATGTTATTAATTTGCCCTGGAATTCATGAAATTGAATTAACAGAATGTTTTTTAAATGGAATTATAGAAAATTGGAAAGAGCAACAACAATTAGGAGAATTATTGATTTTACCAACTCAGAAATATCCGGCTTATTCAAGTTTTGATATTTATAATTTTATTCAAAAAAATCCCCCTAAATCTGATATAATAATAATTAGTTTTAGTGCGGGAGTTGCGGGGGCAATTGGGGCAGCTTTGGCTTGGGAACAATTCGGTGGCAAGATTAAAGCCTTTATTGCCATTGATGGTTGGGGAGTTCCATTAGTGGCAAATTTCCCCATTTATCGAATCAGTCATGATTATTTTACCCATTGGAGTTCAGCTTTATTAGGAAGCGGAAACGAAAGTTTTTATGCTGAACCTGCTGTCGAACATTTAGAATTATGGCGATCGCCCCAAACCACAAAAGGATGGTGGAACCATGAAACATCAACCGGATTAAAAACAGCAACACCAACAACAGTAACATTATTTATTCAAAATATTTTAAAATCAAACTTATTGATTTAACCTTTAAGAAAATGACTGTAGCCACAAATCTAAATAAAACCTTAATTTCTGTGAATGGTGTCGAGCATTACTGCGAGTGGGTGACAACAGGTAATTCTAAACCGGGTTCAAAACCCGTGATGGTGTTTATTCATGGTTGGGGCGGTTCAGGACGATATTGGGAAAGTACCGCCGAAGCCTTATCAGATCAATTTGATTGTTTAATATATGATTTACGCGGGTTTGGACGCACAAATTTACCCCTAGCGGTAACGGATACAGGCGCATCAGAGCGTTATGAATTAATTGAATATGCTGAAGATTTATATACGTTATTAGATCAATTAAATTTAGATACAATTTATCTGAATGCTCATTCAATGGGGGGTTCTATTGCTTTATTATTTTTAAATCGATATCCCCAACGAGTCAAACAAGCGATTTTAACCTGTAGTGGCATTTTTGAATATGATGAAAAAACCTTTAACGCCTTCCACAAATTTAGCCGTTATGTCGTCATGTTTCGCCCCAAATGGTTAAGCTTAATTCCAGGGGTTGATAAAATGTTTATGGCTCGATTTCTTCACCGTCCCATTCCTAAACCCTTAAGCCAAGCCTTTTTAGAAGATTTCTTATTAGCTGATTTTGATGCCGCTTATGGAACCGTTTTAACCTCGGTTTGTAAAGAAGCAACAGAATGGCTACCAGAAGAATTTAAAAAATTAACTGTTCCAACGTTATTAATAGCCGGAGAACATGACCAAATTATTCCCGCCGAAATGGGACGACAAGCTGCTGCTTTAAACCCTAAAGTTCAGTTAGCGATTCTCAAAGATACCGCCCATTTTCCCATGTTAGAAGATCCCGAAACCTATTTACAAAACGTCCGACAGTTTTTAAACACGGTTGACGGTTAACCCTTGACTGTCTCAAGATAGTTGCAAACAAACTACGATACAATAAGATGTAAGAAAACCCGTTGTTTTTGGAAACTTCGTTGAGCCGGAAACTATGACATCCTATGCAACCTCCACTGCCAGAGCCGAAATGAGCGAACTCCGGCGATTAAAAGGCTTACTTCCCCCTGAGTTGCAGAGTTGGGTGACGGTCGAGAAAACCGTCGAAGTGAACCCACCCCTCGTCCGTTGCGAAGAAATTGGCAAGGATCAAGTTGAAATTCAAATTGACTTGGTTCGCTGGGAACAGTTGGCAATGGATCAGCGCAATTTGCTATTTTGGCATGAAGTAGCCCGGATTCAAAATGATACGATTCCCAGAGATGGCTGGGAAATGGCAGCCTTAGCCATTGGTTTAGGGGGCGCCGTCGGAGAACTGTGGGTACAGGACGGACTGCTGCTGTTATTAGCCTTGGCATTATGTGGCGTTTCAGGCTATCGTCTCTATCAAAAAAATAATGGAGAACGGACGTTACAGGAATCGTTAGATGCGGATGAAAAAGCCATTGCTCTAGCAACCCGTTTCGGTTATACCTTACCCAATGCTTATAAAAGTTTAGGAAGTGCGTTAAAAACTTTAGTCGATCAAACTCCGAAAAAACGTCAAAAAGCTCGTTACGAAGCTCGACTGCAAGCCCTCAAACGTAGTGCAACTAAAGCTAAAGCTAGAGTCAAAGGTGGAAGCGATGCTTCTTCTAGTTCAGAAAATGTATTTAATTAATTGATTGAGCTTAAATCAAGCTGCCATTATTCTATCTAGGGTGCGTTACACTTAATTGTTAGCGCACCCTAAAATTTATTAGAAGGGAACAGGGAACAGGGAACAGGGAACAGGGAATAGGCAATAGGAAATAGGCAATCTTGCAATAGAAAAGATATGATAAAAGCTGATTGGGAGTGAGTTAATGTCAGATGTAAAAGACTACAAAGACTTGATAATTTGGCAAAAAGGGATAGATATTGCTGAGAAATGTTATTACCTGACTAAGAACTATCCTAAAGATGAAATGTATGGCATAACTCAACAGATCCGTAGATCTGCGGTTTCTATTCCTGCAAATATTGCAGAGGGTTATGGAAGAAGATATACAAAAGAATATGTTAAATTTCTAAATATAGCTCAAGGATCAGTAAATGAATTAGAAACCCATTTAATTTTATCTGCTAGAGTAGGACTCTGTACTGATGATGATCTAAAAGACATAATGAGTCTTTTAAAAGAAGAAGCTAGAATGATTATCGCTCTTATCAAGAAACTAGAAAACTAATTTCTATTCCCTATTCCCTATTCCCTGTTCCCTGTTCCCTGTTCCCTGTTAATAAATTTATGTCAATTATTGTTGCTGAACAACTAAGTAAAGTTTATCCCGTTGCGATTAAAGAACCTGGATTTCGAGGAACAATTCGCCATTTCTTCAAACGAACCTATCGGAATGTCCAGGCTGTTCAGGGGGTGTCCTTTAAAATTGAATCCGGTGAAGTGGTTGGATTTCTAGGGGCAAATGGGGCCGGAAAAACCACCACATTAAAAATGCTAACCGGGTTAATTTATCCCTCTAGTGGATATGTTGAAGTGGCTCACCATACCCCCTTTAAACGTCAATCTAAATTTTTACAAAAAATTACCCTAGTCATGGGTCAAAAACAGCAATTAATTTGGGATTTACCCACCTTAGATTCTTTGAAAATTAATGCGGCTGTTTATGGACTATCGGATGCAGAATATCGGCAACGGGTGGGGGAATTAACGGAGATGTTATCCCTAGAAGGGAAGTTAAAACAACCCGTGCGAAAATTGTCTTTAGGGGAACGGATGAAAGCCGAATTAATGGCAGCTTTATTACATCGTCCGCAAGTCTTATTTTTAGATGAACCGACGTTAGGATTAGATGTCAATGCTCAAGTGAATGTGCGGGAGTTTTTAGCGGAATATAATCGCCGTTATCAAGCAACGGTGTTGTTAACCAGTCATTATATGGCGGATATTACAGCACTGTGTAAACGAGTGATTTTAATTCATCAAGGACAGCTTATTTATGATGGTAGTTTAGAAGGTTTATTAGAACGATTTGCCCCCTATCGAGAAGTGAAAATAGAATTAGAGCATTGTTCAGGAGATACCTTAGCAAGCTGTCAGCAGAAATTATTAACCTATGGAGAAATAGAATCGATGGAAGGTCAAGTGGTACGATTATTAGTAGAACGGGATACTTTAACGGCTACGGTTGCTAAAATATTAGCTGAATTCAATGTCCTTGATTTAACCGTGAGTGATCCTCCGATTGAAGATGTTATTGGTCGAGTTTTTAAAGCTGGAATTGTTAATTAACTAAGATTGTTGTGGCTACGCGATCGCATACCGCTATAACGATTAGCAAAGGTTATAATAAAAACCGAATTTCTAAAAGCGATCGCCGGATAAAATTAATGAGCGATCGCTTTTTTTAACGGATATCTTGGGCGACGTGCGCGTTACCCCTAATGGTCAATATATTGTAACGTCAGAAGGTGGCTCTATGCCTACCATTTGGAATTGGTCAGGTCAGCCTATAGCAAAACTCAAAGGCTATAAAGTTAACTTTAGTTTAGATAGTCAGTTTCTTGCAACGACTGAACCCGATGGTCAAGCTTATCTTTGGAATATATCAGGAAAACTCTTGGCAGAACTTAAAGGTCATAAATCTGGTGTTTTAGATGTCAGTTTTAGCCCTAATAGCAAACAGTTAGTAACTGCTGGAAAAGATGGTATTGCTAGAGTTTGGAATTTTTCAGGTGAACAAATAGCAGAACTTAAAAGACATCGAGGAAGTGTTGCATCAGTGAGTTTTAGCCCTAATAGTCAACTCATTGCAACAGGTGGGGCAGATGGTAAAATTCGCCTTTGGGATTTATCAGGTCAAGAACAGCTTGAACTGACAGGACATCGAGGAACTGTACTTTCTATTGATTTTAGTCCTGACAATAAAAGTTTAATTACTTATGGAGAAGATAGCCTAATTCGCCTTTGGGATGTATCAGGTCGTCAGGTTACTCAACTTAAAAATAGCAAAAATACGGTTAGAGATGTTATTTTTAGTCCTGACAATAAGTACATTGCTACAATTGAAAAAGATGGAATTGCTCAAGTTTGGACATTTTCAGGTCAAATTTTAAATTCAATCAAAACCCAGTCAGATTATATTAATAGAGTCAATTTTAATCAGGATGGTAAAACGATTGATGTCTTAACAAATAAAAATGTTCAGACTTGGAGCTTGTCAGGCCAATTATTAAACACTGAGAACACTAATCATCAAAGTCCTGCTCAAAGTAACCCTCAAATTGGCGAAAACCTTAAAGTTGAAACTGAAAAAGATGGGACAATTTTGATTAATAATAGTTCAGGTAAAAATTTATTAAAATTAAAGGATAAAATTTATGACTCAATTTTTAATGCAATCTTAAGCCCAGATGGTCAACATATTGCTGGAATAGATCAAGACAGAATCGTATATATTTGGGAATTGTCGAGTAAAATTTTAACTGTTTTGAAAGTCAGCCAATTAGGATATTTTAGCTTTAGTCCAGATGGACAAAGGATCGCTATAATTACTAAAAATGGAGTAGTAGAAATTTATGATTTACTCGGTCGGAAATTAGCTCGATGGGAAGTTAACCCTCATCCTGACTATGGGGTTCTTGCACGTTTTAGTCCTGATTGGCGATATGTGGCTATTGTTGGAGAAGATAATAAAGTTGTCGTTTGGTCTGTTCCTCAAAACTTAGATGAACTCCTTGAAAGAGGTTGTAATTGGTTATCAAGTTACTTTGCTAATCGTCCAGATGAACGAGAACGCTTAAAAATTTGTCAAGATGACGAATGAGGACTTTTTGTTGAGAATGATCATGCTAGACTCTGTTGAGAAGAAGAGCTCATAATTTTGCTATTATTTTCATCCACCAAACACCAACTAATTGCTACTGAACAATCTAATATAAACCGCATTAAAACCTACGTCCTTCTTCAATCATTTCTCGAATTGAATTTTTATCCAATCCTACTGTTTTTCCTAATTGTTGGATTTGGGTAACGGCTTCAGTCATTGATTCTTTAGTTGTTAGTTTTCCCCAAGCGTTATACTGGGGTTGAGTTTCCTCAGATGGTAACGGCTCTAAAACGACTACCACTTCAACAGAAGTATTTTTAAGATCGGTAGGTATTTGGATTTGCAATATGCCATTGATTCCAATATGCGATCGCAATTTCATAGTTTCCATATTAGAGTCTCCTTCAGATTGAAAGACGGACATTAACCAAGTTATAGGATTTGAGATGGCAACATTAAGATTATTAATATAACAGGTTGCTCTCTTTAGCAAGGGATGATCAAAAGCACGATTAAAGCAACAAACATCTAAATCGAGTTTATCGTTTTGACTCCTATCCCTGATAGAATAGTAAAGATTTGTGTAAGACTCCTCCAATTTTAGGGGTGTGGAATTGGAATGAGAGGGAATTGGGCAGAAATTAAGGTTTAGTCTGGAAAAATAGACTTGACAATTCTGTCTATTTATGATATACCACTTCGTTTTATTTTATTAGTCAAAAATTAATAGAAACCAATGGTTCAACGGCGATCGCAAACGTTTTTTAAACAGATTCTCCTGGGGACTCTTGCCAGTACAATTTTACAATTATCGATTCCCCTAACCTCCCTCAGCCAAGCCAACGCAACGTTAGGGGTGATTCGTGACAGCGAACAACTCGCCGAATGGAATACCATTGAACAACGGTTAAAAGCCAGCCGAATTCGCTATCAAACTGTTGATTTAAACACGATTAAAAGCATTGCCGATCTTCAAGGAATTCGTGTTTTATTCCTACCCAATACAACAGTAATTAAAACCGAACAAGCCAAAATTCTGCAAGAGTGGGCCAAACAAGGGGGACAGGTCATCGCCAGTGGCCCTGTGGGAGAACGGTCTACCCCCTTAGTCCGTCAACTGCTGCGCTCAATTTTAGGTTCCTATTGGGCTTTTCCCCTCACCGTCCCCGCTAAACCCCAAGTCGCTAAAAATCGCTGTCGCAGTCGAGATACCCTTTGCCCCTCCCTCACCACTTGGGGGCCAACGCAACAAAACCCAAACCCCGTTGAAGGGGGGGTTCTAATTCCCACCACCTTAGAAAGTTATACCGCAGGGATTTGGGAAGCCAGTGGCAGTTCTCCGGCGGTGATTACCACCCAAAAATCAACTTATTTAGGCTGGCGTTGGGGAAATCAATCCTCGGCGGATATGGATATTGCGTGGTTACAAGCCGCCGTCAGTCGTCATGGTTTAGGGACAACAGCCACAACTCCCGTCGCGAGTTCTCCAGTTGTCCCGCCACCTGTACCCGTGACCCCTCTGGTTCCTACTTCACAGCCGCCTGTGGCAACCCGTCCTAATCCCACACCTCCGCCCCCAGTGGCAACTCGTCCTAACCCCACACCTCCTCCTGCTGTCCCGACCCGTTCCAATACCAACCTACCCCAACCGATAACACCAACGGTCAAGCCAACGGCTATTGCCCCTTCACCCCGCTCCGTTACTGCTCCGGTCGTTCCCCAGATACCGCCTTCTCCTCCTCGTGCAACGACACCGCCACCACCGACTGTCACCGCCACTCGGACGTTACCCAATACTCCGGCCGTTCCTAGTAGCTTTATTGACCCTTCCGAACAAACGGCACCTGCGGGGTTAGAAGTACAGCCCGGAAATGAACCCATTGAGGAATTAACGGCGATCGCAATGCGTCAGGAATTAGTCGATTTATTAGGACGATTTGAAAATGCGTTAATTGCCTCAAATTCGGGTAATGTTCCGATTAATTTACAAGTCGCTTCTACTCAATTAATGGCTGCTCAGGGAGGTAGTTTAGCCAGTGCTAATTTCCAGCAATCAGATGCAATTATTACCAAAGCTCGACAGGTGATCAAGGATTTTCCTGAATTAGTTGCTCATCAAAATTGGGGGGAAGCTCGTCGTCAATGGTTAGAAATTCGTCAACAATTATGGCAACATTATCCCACTGAAGGAGAACGCTTAGGAGCAGAAATTCGGGCGGTTTGGTTAGACCGAGGAACCATTGTTAAAGCGGGGGGTGAAGCGGGACTGGCGCAAGTCTTTGATCGGTTAGCGTCGGCGGGAATTAATACAGTTTATTTTGAAACCATTAATGCGGGTTATCCAATTTATCCCAGTCATATTGCTCCTCAACAAAACCCCTTAATTCGAGGATGGAACCCGTTAGAAGCCGCCGTGAAATTAGCCCATGAACGGGGAATGGAATTACACGCTTGGATCTGGGTATTTGCGGTAGGAAATGATCGCCATAATCAAATTTTAGGACAACCCAGTAGTTTTTTAAGTCCGGTAATTCAAGCCCATCCTGATTGGGTAAATATTAATAATTATGGAGAGTTAAGAAATAGCCGCGATCATAAAGTTTATCTTGATCCAGCAAACCGAGAAGCTAGAGCCTATCTCCTGCGTTTAATTAATGAAATTACAGCCTATAATGTTGATGGTTTACAGTTAGATTATATTCGTTATCCCTTCCAAGATCCAGGGGGAAATTACACCTATGGTTATGGCAAAGCCGGACGGGAACAATTTCGACAATTAACGGGAGTTGATCCGGTTAATATTACACCCAAAAATCCTCAATTATGGAATCAATGGACGCAATTTAAAACCAATCAAGTCACTTCTTTTGTAGCCGAAGTTTCACAATTTTTAAAACAGCAAAAACCCAATGTAATTTTATCCGTTGCGGTATTTCCCCATCCTGAACAGGAACGAATTCTAAAAATTCAACAACATTGGGAAGTGTGGGCAAAACAAGGTTATGTCGATTTAATTGTACCCATGACTTATGCGATGGATACAAACCGTTTAAAACGAATTACTCAGCCTTTAACTCAGGAACAACGGTTGGGATCGGCGTTAATTAGCCCAGCGATTAAGTTATTGAATCTTCCTGAAATTGTAGCGATTGATCAATTACAATCCTTACGGGATTTATCCACCGGAGGCTATTCAATTTTTGCCGTTGAAACTATTGGTAATAATTTACAAAACTATTTTCGCCGGACTCAAAATTCTTCTCAAACAACTCAACCTGCAATTCCCTATCGACAACCTTTTGCAGCAGCCCATGATCGGTATTTAGCATTAAAACGAGAATGGAGTTTTCTGTTATCTAATGATCAACTTTGGATTCGAGATGGGGAACTAAAAGCCTTGAGTACCCAAGCGGAAGATTTAGCCCAAACCTTAAAACAATTAGAGGATAATCCCTCTCCTCAAACTCTAGGAATTGCTCAACAAAAGTTAGCAACGTTTCAAAAACAATTCCAAACTTCTATGCGTTTACAAGCCTTAGAACGTCCCTATCAAGTCTCTAGTTGGGGAAATCGTTTGGCGAGTATTGAGATGTTGTTACGGTACGGAGAACGAAAAATTAAAAATTAAAATTGTAGGGTGCGTAAGGCGAAGCCTTACGCACCCTTTCTCTGATACAATATCGCTTAACTGTCAACCGGAATAAGCTTTTCAGCTAGGGATCGATATATATAGCAATCCTAAATAGGTTGTGGCAAAATCCCATACATAAAAATTTTGGGGAAATCAAAAATTTGACCCTGAGCGAAAAACTCGAATAGCCACTTAATTACTTTAAAAGATGGGCATAAATGATAAAATTTTCTCACGAAATTTTTGGTTTGTAACCAAATATCTTCTACAGGATTTTGTTCAGGTGCATTGGGGGCAAAATTTAGACAAGTAATCCGCCATTCTTCTTCCGATAAATTTTGATTAACTTCAGTTAAATAATCTCTAAACTTTTGAGAACAATGATAAGTGGCATTATCCCAGACTATAGCTAACCTTTTCCCCGGATTTTGCTGCTGTAAATACTGGATAAAGTCTACGGTATTTTCTGTATTTCCCGCCGCATAACCTTTGATAATAAATTCTTTCGTTTGGTAATCTAAAGCTCCATAATAAGTTTGCCTTTCTTTTTGATTTTTGATCGGAATTTCTATTCTTCTATCTGTTCTTCCCCACACATACCCTAAAATATCTCCCCAGAGAAGATGACATTCATCAATCATAAACACCGTCAGCTTTCCCGCCTCTATTTCTTCTTTCCAACTCGCTAACTTTTTTTCAATTTCTTCCTTTTTCTCTTGGACTAACTGCTCATTCTTAGCCGGATTCTTCTTTTGGCTTTTTTTCCAACTGATGCCAGCCTCTTCCAGCAAGCTATAATAACTTTGATGGGATTGAAACACGACTCCATACTCCCTTTCTAACAAAACTTGTAAATCAGACAATCTTAACCAATCTCTTTCCCTTAATTCTTCAATAACTTTCTGTTTATCTTCGGGACTTAGATAGCCTTTTCTTCCTTTATATTGGAGTTTTAAACTCTCTACTCCTTCCACAAGAACCCGATTTTTCCACTGGCTAATAAATCCTTTATAACTTGTAATAAGTCTTGAATTTCCCGGTAGGCTTTCCCTTGTAATTTGAGTTTGACAGCGATCGCTCTTTTAATTTCTCTAGGATCTTTTGTCTGATTGATAAAATTGTCTATTTCGTTGATTAGATTCATTTTCCGTTGCCAGCTTTGGAGGATTATTGCTAACCTTACATTTATTATAACTCATTTGGAAGTGCTATATTGGTTACTGTATTAACGGGACTTGAACAAAGTTCAAGCCCAAACAAGCCCCAAATTACTTAGGTGTAAAGCAAATACGTCATGATTCTCTTGGAGCCAAGCGACAAATCGATAAGATATAGCTGTTCTAAAAGCGGATAAAGCATCAGTAAATGTTTTTAAGGGTTTGTTAGCCCAACGCCGTCTTAATCCTCCAGTTAACTTTCGTTTCTTTCTGCCTACCTACTTAATCATCTAAATTCATGTGACCTTGAAATCCCGTAATAATTCTTCGTCCATCTTTAAGAATATGAATTTCAACTTGATCTGAAGCCCAAGTGAGTTGATCTTGTAATTCCAAATTAAAAACGTGAACCCGTTGATTTCGAGAAGAAACTAAAGAATTCGGAGAATGAATCGCTAAGGATTCTGTATAAGGGCCATCAATTAAAATATCCAATTCTGCTAATAAATCTTGAGCGTGGGGAGGCGCGTCTATAGATTTTAATTCTGCTAAAGTAAACCCTGTAAAGGACATAACATTAAATCCTTTCGCTTTAACGAGTTTCGCTAATTGAGTTAAAGCTTCAGCCTGCCAAAAGGGTTCGCCCCCTGAAAATGTTACCCCTTGATTTCGAGGATTTTGTAAAATTTGTTCCGCTAGAGCTTCAACCGCAATTAACTGATTGGGTTTAAATGACCAAGACTCAGGATTAAAACACCCCGGACATTCCCGTAAACACCCCTGAACCCAAACTACAGCCCGACATCCAGGGCCATTGACCTCGGATTCATCCACATAACCCATAATATTGAGATATCCCGATGGAATAAATAGGTCAGAGGGGGGTACGGACTTCACGGTTTTCATCAGGTTCTCCTTCCAATGATGTTTTAGAGACGGGTTCTGGGACGTTTCTACCAGGGGTGAAAATCTTGATCTCTACCTCTACCTTGGCTTGCTTTTTGACAACTCAAGCTAATATTAATGATTTTTACAGATCTTTAGGAGAAATCCTAAACCATTGATGAAGCAGTCGGAGTAATAATTTCTTGAAATTGAATCACATCCAAACGGGGATCAACATGACTGACTTTCACTTCAAACTGTTCTCCAACTTCCACAGAACGACTAAATCGCATCGGTAATTCTAAGGCTAACTCTTCTAAAAACACTAACCCTAAATTGGCATCTTCCCGCAACCATCGCAACATCGTAGCTTGCCAAATTTCATCGCTATTACGCCGTAAAAATTCTAAACTCCAATAACGATTCGTTTCCCGTTCGACTTTAGAGGCTTCCTTCACCGCAGGCCCTAAACTCATCACCATTTCCTGCATCTGTTCTACAGAAAAAGGTGGGGTTTCTCCTCGCAGATGGGCTTTAATTTGAAAATGAGCCAACAAATCACTATAACGGCGAATGGGTGATGTCACCTGGGTATAAGTCTCTAACGCCAAGCTTGCATGACGCGAAGGAGTCAAACTGACCTCGCTACGAGGCATATAACGCCGCATGGCACAAGCTCTAACTGCCCCTGGTGGCAATTGCATTAATTCTTCTTCCGGGGGTAATTCTGGCTGCGGTTGACTGCGATACGGTAAAGCTAAATTATGGGTTTGGCCATAACGGGCGGCGACTTCCCCGGTTAAAATCATCATTTCCGCCACCATTTGCCGGGACGGGGAATCTTCTAAAACCGTAATACTAATTTCCTCCCCATTCACCTTAATCAGCGACTCTGGCATATAAATACTAATCGCCCCATTCGCATTTCGCCATTCCTTGCGACGTTTAGCCCAGATCGATAAAGCATCAATTTCAGGTTCCCCTTGAATCCCAATTTGCAACATCTCATCCACATCGTCGTAGGTGAGGCGATAGGTTGGTTTAATGGTACTGACATGAATACTATACTCTTCTACCCCACCCGTTGCGTCCAAAACCACACCAAAACTCAAGGCACAACAAATTTGGCCCTGAACTAAACTCATCGGCCCCGTTGCCAATTCTGAGGGGAACATGGGAACCATTCCCGTCGGCAAATAAACCGTTGTGGTTCGCCGACGAGCTTCTAAGTCCAGTTCATCTCCAGGGCAAATTAAACGAGTCGGATCAGCAATATGAATCCAAATTCGTTGTCGTCCATCGTCCAAAATCTCTAAGCTTAAACCATCATCAATCTCACGGGTACTCTCATCATCAATGGTATACACCTTCAGATGAGTCAGATCTAAACGGTTAGCATCGGGATCTGGAGGAGGAGAATTTAAGCAACATCGAGCTACTTCAAGCACTTGAGTTGAAAATTGGGTGGGAATTTGACTCCGACGTAGAGATAGGTTTTCATGCAGACCCCATATCCCTAAGTCTACTAACAGTTGAAACGCAGCTTGGGGCGTTTGAGGTCGTTCCAAAGTTGCCAACGTTTCTAAAGCTGGTGAAATATTGGAAGCTTCTTCTCCATAAAGTGCAAAACGCTCTAACGCATCCAAGCGGGTACGATCACTATTTTGCCATTCTACCACTTCACCCGCTAGTCTCTTTTGTACCCGCAGCCAATATTCTTGAACTTCCCGTTGCTTTTGCTGTTCAACTTCCTGCTGATGTTTAATCTCTGCAACTTGATTAGGAGAGCGAGGTTCGTAGCGAGCGCCCTTCTGTTTGAAGTAGAGTTTATCATTAGACAACAGGACATAACTGGCATAACATTGAGGCGGACTCTGCTCTGAGAACAAAAGCAGAGCCATTTCTTTGGGGTCTACGGTATCTCCTTGCTCTACTAAAATTTCCCAAGCCACCTCTAAACTTGACGGATCAAGATAAGGCTGCAATTCTTTAGTAAACGCCCGAATATCCCCAGGTTTGTATGTAGCCCCCGTTACCTCATAAGCAATTTGCCGAGGGTGAACCGTATGAGCTAGGAGGTTTTCATCAATAACAACCCAGTGTTTTTTACCTTCAGGTCGGTCAGCAACGGCGAGGCGACGCTCCCCGTGTAATCTAAGCTCAATCAGAGTACCCTTTTCCACAGATAAAATTAGCCTTCCTTGTTCACAAAAGGCAACATAGCTAGAATTCTAGCCCGTTTAATGGCTTGTGTCAGATCTCGTTGCTGTTTGCAGGTCAGCCCGGTAATCCGACGTGGTAAGATTTTACCGCGTTCTGTAACAAATTTCCGCAACAGTTCGATATCTTTATAATCGATAGGAGTTCCAGGTTTAATGGGGGAAACTTGACGACGGAAGTAAGTCATGCTGAAATTAATCCTCTATGAATTGCTGAAATTGGTTTAAGAGTGGAAGTTAGTGTTTCAGGGATGAACACCAACCGGGTCATTACTTAATTTCTTTGTGAGCCGTGTGTTTGTTACAGTGGCGACAAAACTTTTTCAGTTCTAAGCGTCCTGTTGTATTCCGACGGTTTTTGGTTGTGGTATATCGAGACACCCCTTGGGAACGCTTATCCGAGTTTGTACGGCACTCCGTACATTCTAAAGTAATAACGAGGCGGACACCTTTAGCCATAATTGTAAACAGTTTTGATTATTTAAGCACAAATATTTATTATTTCATCTCTCGCTTCACTTTGTCAATAAAATAGCGAATTTTCACATCCAGGGAGTAGCCCCGTCTGCTACCAATCACAATCGTATGCCCAATACGGTCATGAACCGTCTGAGGGTGACGACTGGTATCGAATAAAACGGCTCCACAATCTATGATAATAGGCAGCATCAATAACAAAATTGCGGCATTTCCAGAGGCTAGATTCCCTAAACCGAGCAGAAACAGAAAAGCACCCAACCCTATCACCACTTCTCTTTTTGCTAGTTCTAAAAGGCGAGGGGTTCGGTAAAATTGGCTGTCAACTACTCGAATATCAAAAGCCCAGTGTCCCAAACTCTGTCCTTGATTTTTAGATACGACAACAACACGACAGACTAACCAACTAATCATAAATACAAATAAGAGAGTTAGGCCATTAGCACTTAAAGCAAAACAAAGTAACCCAACCAACAAGAAATCAATCCCTAAAGCCGCATAACGACGCCACATGGGTACTTTAGGATCAGGTACAGGGATTAAATCAGAACTCATGATCACAGCCAAATAACCAATATTCTTAAAAATAACAAAACCTCTTTCTAATTAATCAGAAAGAGGCTTGATTTTTTGATTGAATTGATTGAATTGATTGAAAAAATATAAACAAAACATTGAAGACTGCATAGAGAAACAGAAGAAAAGAGATGAGGTCAAGCCCTCGGTCTGTTAGTGTGTCTCGGCTGCATCCATCGCTGGACTTCGACCTAACACCTATAAACGGGTGTTCTGCCCGTGACCTTACTTGGTTAAGCCAATGAGAGTAATCATCTTGAGGTGGGCTTCCCACTTAGATGCTTTCAGCGGTTATCCACTCCGCACATGGCTACCCTGCGTCTACCGTTGGCACGATAACAGGTACACCAGAGGTGCGTTCCTCCCGGTCCTCTCGTACTAGGGAGGACTCCTCTCAATACTCTTACGCCTGCACCGGATATGGACCGAACTGTCTCACGACGTTCTGAACCCAGCTCACGTACCGCTTTAATGGGCGAACAGCCCAACCCTTGGGACGTACTTCCGCCCCAGGTTGCGATGAGCCGACATCGAGGTGCCAAACCTCCCCGTCGATGTGAACTCTTGGGGGAGATCAGCCTGTTATCCCTAGAGTAACTTTTATCCGTTGAGCGACGGCCTTTCCACACAGTACCGTCGGATCACTAAGGCCGTGTTTCCACTCTGTTCGACTTGTAAGTCTCACAGTCAAGCTCCCTTATGCCTTTACACTCTGCGAATGATTTCCAACCATTCTGAGGGAACCTTTGCGCGCCTCCGTTACATTTTAGGAGGCGACCGCCCCAGTCAAACTGCCCCCCTGAAACTGTCTTGTTCCCGGATTCACGGGAACCAGTTAGAATTCTAGCCTCTCTAGAGTGGTATCTCACCGATGGCTCCATCATCCCCACAAGGATGACTTCAACGCCTCCCACCTATACTGCGCAAGAGAAGCCCGAACCCAATTCCAGGCTACAGTAAAGCTTCATAGGGTCTTTCTGTCCAGGTGCAGGTAGTCCGTATCTTCACAGACAATTCTATTTCGCCGAGTCTCTCTCCGAGACAGCGCCCAGATCGTTACGCCTTTCGTGCGGGTCGGAACTTACCCGACAAGGAATTTCGCTACCTTAGGACCGTTATAGTTACGGCCGCCGTTCACCGGGGCTTCGGTCATCAGCTTTAGGTTTCCCCTGACCGACTTCCTTAACCTTCCGGCACTGGGCAGGCGTCAGCCCCCATACTTCCTCTTTCGAGTTGGCGGAGACCTGTGTTTTTGGTAAACAGTCGCCTGGGCCTCTTCACTGCGACTTACTTTCATAAGCACTCCTTCTCCCGAAGTTACGGAGCCATTTTGCCGAGTTCCTTAGAGAGAGTTATCTCGCGCCCCTGGGTTTTCTCAACCTTCCTACCTGTGTCAGTTTCGGGTACAGGCATTGATAAATTAACGGTTTTAGGGCTTTTCTAGGAAGCTTGATGCTCTCTACTTCCCCTCCTTAGAGGGTCGGACTCCCGCCTTAGCTCAGTCTGTTTTCTCCAGACCTCAACACCTTGAACGGTTGCACCGGTAACCATCGTCCGGCTAGCACACACCTTCTCCGTCCCCCTGACCAATCTACCAATGGTACGGGAATCTTCACCCGTTGTCCATCGACTACGCTCTTCAGCCTCGCCTTAGGCCCTGACTTACCCTCCGTGGACGAGCCGTGCGGAGGAACCCTTAGGATTTCGGGGTGTAGGATTCTCACCTACATTTTCGCTACTCAAGCCGACATTCTCACTTCTGGTTCGTCCACATCTGCTTTCGCTAATGCTTCTCCCTACGCCAGAACGCTCCCCTACCAATACAATACAATCATATTCCACAGCTTCGGTACATCACTTAGCCCCTTTCATTTTCGGCGCAGCAACGCTTGACCAGTGAGCTATTACGCACTCTTTTAAGGTTGGCTGCTTCTAGGCAAACCTCCTGGTTGTCTGAGCATTCCCACCTCCTTTCTCACTTAGTGATGATTTCGGGACCTTAGCTGGTGGTCTGGGCTGTTTCCCTCTTGACGATGGAGCTTATCCCCCACCGTCTGACTGGTTGCTTTCCTCTGGGTATTCAGAGTTTGACTCGATTTGGTACCGCTCTCGCAGCCCGCACCGAATCAGTGCTTTACCCCCCAGATTTTTCTGCAACCGCTGTGCCTCAACACATTTCGGGGAGAACCAGCTAGCTCCGGGTTCGATTGGCATTTCACCCCTAACCACACCTCATCCGCCGATTTTTCAACATCGGTCGGTTCGGACCTTCACTTGGTTTTACCCAAGCTTCATCCTGGACATGGTTAGATCACCCGGGTTCGGGTCTAAAAACGATGACGACTTCGCCCTGTTCAGACTCGCTTTCGCTTGGGCTTCGACCTCTTCGGTCTTAACCTGCCATCGCCTTTAACTCGCCGGCTCATGCTTCAACAGGCACGCGGTCATCCGTTTAATCGGACTCCCACTGCTTGTAAGCTGACGGTTTCAGGTTCTATTTCACTCCCCTCCCGGGGTTCTTTTCACCTTTCCCTCACGGTACTGTTTCTCTATCGGTCACACAGGAGTATTTAGCCTTACCTCGTGGTCGAGGCGGATTCACACGGACTTTCACGGGCTCCGTGCTACTCGGGATTCAGCTTGGCTCTTCAAACTTTCGACTACAGGACTTTCACCTTCTCTGGTGCAGGTTTCATCTGCTTCGTCTAATTCTCTAAGTCCAGTCTTGCTGTCCCACTACCCCAACTGGATACCCAGTTGGTTTAGGCTGTTTCCCTTTCGCTCACCACTACTGGGGAAATCGCTTTTGCTTTCTTTTCCTCGGGCTACTAAGATGTTTCAGTTCGCCCGGTTCGCTCATCTACATCTATGGATTCAATGTAGTGTTTCTAGGTTGCCCTATTCGGATACCTCCGGCTCATTGCTTGCTTCCCGCTCCCCGGAGCTTTTCGTCGGTCGCCACGTCCTTCTTCGCCTCTGTGTGCCAAGGTTTCCACCGTCAGCCCTTTCTATCTTGACCAATTCTCTTTTTGAATCACTGTTCGTTTCCGAACTCCTGAACACCAAAATTTTCCGGGTTTTTTCTTCCCGGTTTGGGTTTCATTTTTGATCCCTTCTGATTTTTCTATGCAGTTTTCAAGGTTCTGGCTGGAACATTTCCAGCATTTACTCTTTCTGGTGATGAAAGCTGTAGTGCTAGTTTGTTCTCGGTTTTGATGGGTTTAGTGGAGGTAAGCGGACTCGAACCGCTGACATCTGCCTTGCAAAGGCAGCGCTCTACCAACTGAGCTATACCCCCACATTGTTTAGGTGGGCCATCCTGGACTTGAACCAGGGACCTCACCCTTATCAGGGGTGCGCTCTAACCACCTGAGCTAATAGCCCTTTTACCCAACCTAGTTGACGTTTGAAAGTCTCTTTTTCTTTTTCCTAGTTCCGACCTGGGATGACTTCTGTGAGTGCTTTTTTTGTTGGGATTTGGCACTTCTCCAGAAGTAGGTCTCCCTGAAAAGGAGGTGATCCAGCCACACCTTCCGGTACGGCTACCTTGTTACGACTTCACCCCAGTCATCAGCCCTGCCTTCGGCACCCTCCCCCCTTGCGGGTTAGAGTAATGACTTCGGGCGTGGCGAACTTCCATGGTGTGACGGGCGGTGTGTACAAGGCCCGGGAACGGATTCACCGCAGTATGCTGACCTGCGATTACTAGCGATTCCTCCTTCATGCAGGCGAGTTGCAGCCTGCAATCTGAACTGTGCCAAGGTTTCTGAGATTCGCTCTCCCTCGCGGGTTGGCTGCTCTCTGTCCTTAGCATTGTAGTACGTGTGTCGCCCAGGACGTAAGGGCCATGCTGACTTGACGTCATCCTCACCTTCCTCCGGTTTGTCACCGGCAGTCTCGCTAGAGTTCCCAACTTAATGATGGCAACTAACGACGAGGGTTGCGCTCGTTGCGGGACTTAACCCAACATCTCACGACACGAGCTGACGACAGCCATGCAGCACCTGTCTTCTGGTTCCCTAAGGCACTCCCCCCTTTCAGAGAGATTCCAGAGATGTCAAGTCCTGGTAAGGTTCTTCGCGTTGCATCGAATTAAACCACATACTCCACCGCTTGTGCGGGCCCCCGTCAATTCCTTTGAGTTTCACACTTGCGTGCGTACTCCCCAGGCGGGAAACTTAACGCGTTTGCTCCGGCACGGCCCGGGTCGATACAGGCCACACCTAGTTTCCATCGTTTACCGCTAGGACTACTGGGGTATCTAATCCCATTCGCTCCCCTAGCTTTCGTCCCTCAGTGTCAGTTGTAGCCCAGCAGAGCGCTTTCGCCACCGGTGTTCTTCCTGATCTCTACGCATTTCACCGCTACACCAGGAATTCCCTCTGCCCCTACTACACTCTAGCTCTCCAGTTTCCACTGCTTTTACGAAGTTAAGCCTCGCTCTTTAACAGCAGACTTGAAGGGCCACCTACGGACTCTTTACGCCCAATCATTCCGGATAACGCTTGCATCCTCCGTATTACCGCGGCTGCTGGCACGGAGTTAGCCGATGCTTCTTCCTCAGGTACCGTCACTTTCTTCTTCCCTGAGAAAAGGGGTTGACAATCCAAGAACCTTCCTCCCCCACGCGGTCTTGCTCCGTCAGGCTTTCGCCCATTGCGGAAAATTCCCCACTGCTGCCTCCCGTAGGAGTCTGGGCCGTGTCTCAGTCCCAGTGTGGCTGATCATCCTCTCAGACCAGCTACTGATCGTCGCCTTGGTGCGCTCTTACCACACCAACTAGCTAATCAGACGCAAGCCCCTCTGTTGGCGATTAATCTTTTACCTCTCGGCTCATCCGGGATTAGCAGTCGTTTCCAACTGTTGTCCCCGTCCAACAGGCAGGTTCTTACGTGTTACTCACCCGTCCGCCACTAGAATCCTAAGATTCCCGTTCGACTTGCATGTGTTAAGCAGACCGCCAGCGTTCATCCTGAGCCAGGATCAAACTCTCCATTTTGAAGAATTTGTAGCTCTTCTGTTGACTAGACTTGCTAGTCATGTTATCTTTTGGGAGTCCTCAGTCTTTATAACTGATTCCTCTCCTGATTTTTTGACTAGGAGTTCGTTAATTCGACTTTCAAACGTATTATTTTTTCTAGGTTCGGTGCGCTTTCGGTTCTTTCGTCTCTCAAGCGCATTTACCAATGTATCTAATCTCTTCAGGTTTGTCAACCCCTTTCCTTGACTTTTTTTTGCTATAGGGGAAATCGTTGTCTGGTAATGGTTTTGGCTTCTCCAAATCTTGGAGAGCTTGGAAATTTAACTGGCGACATAACGAAAATCCAGGGAAAATTCCTTGAACGTAGGCTTAGGGCTAGAATCTTTCATAACTTCAAGGCAGCTTGGTGTCCATTTGTAAAGGTTACTTAGGGCATCGTATAGACCCTAAGCACCGATAGCAGCAGGATAAGTATTGATGGGAGTGTGTTCTGCCTGCGAGAATTTAGAACAATAATATATAGTCATCAGCGACGGGATAACGAACCGAACCTGGCAATAAACTCCTTCTGAGCTTGACCAATTCCTGATATTCGTTATTATTGAGTCGGTTTATGATCATAGCCATAATATTAGATTCAAACTTTTGCCCACAGCGCAACACCACCACCTCTTCCCCTCGCAGCAATCAAGTTAGGGGTGATTACAAAAAAGGCAAAAAAAGCTTGTTTTTTGATAGAATCTTGATAAAATTGTTGAGCATTACTTGGAGTTCCAGGCATTTTTCCATTGTAGAGGTTTAATCCTAAGAATTTAGCCGTAAGACAGGTAAAGTCAAAAGCTAGAATATTGTTTTTCCCTACAAATTTAGCAGGGCCAGTTAGGATTAAATTCAACCCATCCAACTGAACAGAATTTTGAATAATTCCTGCATCTATTTCCGAGGGTGGATTGAAGGGTAACAGGGGATGGGGATATTGAGAATAGATAATTTGTAGACTCAAAAATCGAGGAATATAAAACCCGCTTCCGATAAAAACTCCGGCTTTTTTACGGAGTTTATGGGTTCCACTTACCCAACACAGTTGCCAAGTTCCAACTAAGGATTCAAAACTATAGTGTTCTTTGTTTTTTTTCGCCCAATGTTCACATCGAATTAAACTTTCAGCAACAATATGAGAGTCAATTTTTTGTTCTTGACCCGTTAACACAAATTTAGCTACTTTATCTAACAACAGAATATCATTTTGCATAAAATTTGGTACTATCGACTATTGGTTGTGAATTGCTATAGAAATTTATATTAAATTTATCCTATCATAAACGTCAAGAGTTAAGAAACTGTTTAGGAATTTTACTTGGTCATTTACTGAAGTGGCAGTTTCAACCCAGTAAACGCTCTAAAAGTTAGTTTGTGGCTCTTCGGGGACAACGCCGAGAGATTGGATATTTATTAACAGGAAATCCGAGTTTAAAACCCTATCTTCCTGAAGCTTTACACAAAGGTTATCAAAGTGGAATTGACTTAGCTGTACGCGAAACATCCCTAACTGATCAGGATTTTCCCACAGAATGTCCCTATACCCTAGAGGAAGTTTTAGACACTGAATTTTTCCCCGGAGAACCTTCTGATACCTTCCACAACAAGAAAAGGAACCAGAAGTGACTCAGGGGACTTGCACTACTTTTTGATAAACTATCTATCCCTCTTCTGTCAGTCTCCGAGGAGTAAAATTAGAAAATAAACCAGATGGGTAGCTAGAAGGGGGATAGGGTAATGGATGTAGAATTACAGATGATCAAACATTTAGCCCGAGATGCACAACCAACAGTTTCAGTGATTGATGAATATTGTCAAGGTTATAAAGACCTATTCCCAGAAGTGAGAAGTTACGAATGTTTTAAATACTTACATCTAGGAATTATCTCACCAATTCCGAGAAAATCTTTACCGGAAATTGCTAAAATAGTAGGAATTAGGTCGCCACAATCACTGCATCATTTCTTAGCCAATTCGCCTTGGTCAGCAAGGGAATTAAAGGAAAGAAGATTAGCCCGAACTCTAAAAGCATTGAAAGGAGAGAAGATTATAGTAATAATTGATGAGACAGGAGATAGGAGAAAGGGAAAAAAAACCGACTATATAGCTAGACAATACTTGGGAAGTGTGGGCAAAACAGATCGGGGAATAGTATCAGTTAATGCTTACGGTGTTTATAAAAATATAACCTTTCCTTTAGTGTTTAGAGTATTTAAACCCAAAGGAACATTAAAAGAAGGAGATGTCTACAAAACTAAGATTGAAATCGCATCAGAAATTCTAACAGAATTGGTTGATTGGGGATTTCAGATTGAATTGGTATTAGCAGATAGCCTTTATGGTGAAAGTAGTTCGTTTATCAGTACATTAGATCAATTTCAAATTCCTTGGGTACTAGCAATAAGAAGTAATCATGGAGTCTGGATGTCAAGCGAGCAGAAAGTTAGAGCCAACAAATGGTGTAAATTTGAGAGGATTTTTAGCAATCAAGAATCAGAAACCAGATATATTAGAGAAATCATATTTGGGAAAAGAAGTACAAGAACCTATTGGGAAATTACCACAGATCCAGAAACGATGCCAGAAACATCAACTTCGTTTGTCATGACAAATTTAACAGAGAAGAGAAGCCAGATGAAAAAGACATTAGGTAATTTATACGGGTTAAGAACATGGGTGGAATATGGATTTCGACAATGTAAGGAATGAAAAAGTAATAACTTGATGGGCTTCAGGTATAATGAAGTATAGGCACTGATGGCAGATTTTACAAAAATTGAGAGAACCGGGCAACGGATTTTTCGATTAAACTACACAACTTAACTTAAAACCTATGTTTTATTCTAGTTCAATTGAGGAAGAAATGAAAAAGTTTTATAACTCTTTATCAGAAAAGGATAAAAGAAGATATGCAGCGATAGAGGCTCAAAAACTGGGATGGGGAGGAATTAGTTATATCATCAAACTGTTGGGTTGTACTCGAAACACAATCGTCCGAGGAATAAAAGAGTTAAAAGAACTGGATGAACAGACTATTAATGATGTAAGAATTAGAAAAAAAGGAGGAGGAAGAAAAAGTATTTTTTCCACCCAAATTGGAATAGATGAAGCCTTTTTAGAAGTGTTAAAGTCCCGCACAGCCGGAGATCCTATGAACGAGTCAATTAAATGGACTAATTTAACCCACAAAGAAATTGCTTTGGGACTTAAGGAAGCCGGATTTAATATCAGTCCTCCCACCGTAAAGAAACTCTTAAAAAAGCATGGGTATGTCAAGCGAAAAGCACAAAAAAAGCAAACTACAGGAATTAATAAAGACCGAAATGCTCAATTTGAAAATATTGCTAGACTCGATACCCTGTATAGAGAAGCCGGTAATCCTATTATTAGTTTTGACACTAAAAAGAAAGAAGTTTTAGGGAATTTATATCGTCCAGGTACTCTGTATACAACTGAGCCTGTTACTACTTGGGATCATGATTTTTGGAGCTTAGGTCATGGAAAAGTCATTCCCCATGGCATTTACGATACTCAAAAAAACCGAGGATATGTAACATTAGGTAACAGTAAAGATACCAGTGAATTTGCTTGTAATGCTCTTAAACATTGGTGGAATCATTATGGAAAAGCTCTCTATCCTCATGCCAATTCGATTTTAGCTAAGTGTGATGGGGGTGGCAGTAATAATGCTAATCATTATATTTTTAAACAAGATTTACAAAAGTTAGTGGATGAAATTGGAATTGAGATCAGAATTGCTCATTACCCTCCCTATACATCTAAATATAATCCCATTGAACATCGACTTTTTCCTCATCTAACTCGAGCTTGTCAAGGAGTGATTTTTACCAGTCTTGGTTTGGTCAAAACTCTCATGGAAAAAACTCGTACTAATACAGGGCTATCTGTCGTTGTTAATGTCGTTGATCAGGTCTATCAAACGGGTCGGAAGGTAACTGATCATTTCAAAAAAACTCTGAAAATTGTTTTTGATGAATATTTACCCAAATGGAACTATCGAGCCGTACCTCAACTCACTCATTAATCCATTTATTGATTTTTCATTCCTTATTAGTGGGTTTTCATAAATTAATTGAGAATATTAATCAATTTCAATCTTATTTTCCCAATGGATAACTCTACTTTTTATTACTTGTTGATTTCGGAGAGTGACAGAAGAGGGATATGATAATTTACAACCTGGAGAAAGATAACGATTTCGTATATCTCGTCTCTTACGGTAAGGAAAACCATCTACCATTTCATAAATAATCGCTCCTGAACTAAGATTCATAATTCGTCGAAGTTCTTCAGCATCCTCAAGAGGAATACATAATTTACGAGCCATCCGATCATGTAATTTAACTTCTTCAGGAACAATAACTCCATCAGAGATCGCTAATTCCCAAGCCGTTTTTAGTAACAAACGATGCTTTAATTGTTCTTTAGGGCTTTGTTTACAATATTCCTGACGGTGAGGTTCGTCAAAAAGTAAAGTTGTTTCAAAAACCTCGTCAAAAGTTGCTCTCTTTTTCATAGATTCTAAAACTCGATTTTTATCTTTATCTTGCATTCCAGAACATACAATTAATCGCTGAAGTGTATCTTTTTCCTGTTCATCAAGATGTCCGTCTGCCCATGCCATAGGTAAGCTACAAATTAAGATATCACCTAGAAAAGCACTCATTTTAGCACTTTCTTCTTTATTCTTAAGGGTAGCTAATCCACTTAAAATACCAACAGTCGCTAATGCACCAATTCCTATCGGTGCTGCAACTGTCAAAAGTCCATAGGTTGTGGCACTAACAACAATTCCTCCTGTTGATAATCCAAAGAAACTTTGAATCCCTGTCCAAATACCAGCTTGAACAAATACCGATGATGCAGCAGAAGCAGCACCTACACCAGCCAAGCTACCAATTCCTAATCCAGCAGAAACGTTAGCAATATCCTTAATCCAAGAATCAAAACTATCTGTTACAATTTGTCTTAATTTGTCAGGATCAACTTGTTGCTTTTCAGGTAGAGATTGTTTATCTAAAAAGAGTGTTAATCCCTGAACCTGATAATTAACTGCCTCCTCAAAATTGCTAAAGTTTTGAGGATTATTTTTTCTTTCTTGTTGAAGTTTTTCTGAAAAATCTTTAATGCTATTTTGTACTTTATTCCATGAGTTACCTAAAATTTTATGCAAGTCATTAATATCATTGAATAGATCCTCAACTCCTGCATAATGTGCTTCGGCTTGCAATTTTTTTCGATAGTATTCTCCATTTAAGTTAAAAATGAAGTCTAATGATGTTAGTGCAATCACAATTGATAACATAGATGCTACAGGTACAGTAACCACGCTAATGATAGGTATTGCTGTTCCTGGCACAAGAGAATAAGCCATGAAAGATAGAATGCTTCCTAAAAGCAAGAAACAGGCATTTAAGTAGCGCCACCCTAGTGCATCAGGACTGCTATCTTTCCAAAGTATAGTTAACAATTTGATGTAACTTGGTATTTTAGGAATTCTTGAAATTGTGAAGGCTAAAATATTAGTTGCAAGTGGGATAATTATACTAAAAATACTACCTAATATGGGAACTGAAAGATTAAGGACTAATGGTAGAAAAAGTGGCATTTTTATTCTCCTGTTAACGCTTTTTTTGAATATAGGGTAAGATCGACTACCCAAGTACCAAACCCACTGACTATTATTGGTCACTAAACCTGTAGAAACATCAGTTATTGATTCTGATAGATGGTTGAGCTTTGTATTTTGACGATTAGTGATGTTTAATCATTGGGCTTGCTGATACTTTTGATAAGGTTTATTTTATTAGAAAGATCGGCTAGATCTCGTTGTTTCCAAAACTCATCTCGTGCTGCTTGTTCCGCTTCTAATTTCGCTTTTTTCGCAGTTTCTAAATTTTCATTGAGTTTATTTGCGATCGCATTTCCTAACTGTTCTTGTTCTAAATTTCCTAGATGATCATCGACTAACTTTTTAATCCCATACCCTGCTAACCCCACAACCGCACCTGCTGCCACAACAGGGGCCATTCCAATTCCAACGGCTGTTCCCGCCACCGCTAAACCCATACCACCCACAACCGCAGAAACCCCAGCACCTCCAGCCGCACCTACCGCTATTGCACCTAACGCCGTTGCATCTCCTTCTTCTAAGGCTTTTTTCGCACCATAAGCTGCTGTTCCCACCACTGCACCTGCGGCTACAACGGGTGCTGCACCGACCGCTACACCCCCAAAACCACCGACTAACCCCATCCCGCCAACGGTTGCAGCTACTCCGCTTCCAACGGCTGCCCCTGTCGCTGCGTAACCTGTCGCTTCTTTTAAATTGTCTTCAGATTGTTGCTGACTCATAACTTTAATCTTCCGTAAAAGAGGGGTTTTAATTAACCTGCTCTAATCTTAATAGAACTCAACAGTCAAAAACATCAGTAAAATTACGGTTTTTTTTAGAGTATTAACTTAAGGATACTGAGATTTGATTGCACTTAGTTTTGTGTTTAAATTAATACATTGCCAGAGTTCTGCTTAAGGATGATTGTAAAAATGGTAAAATCTCCACTTCAGCGATTTTAGCCATAAATGTAATACAATACAGTAAGGACTATTAGTAAAAATTCTTGCTCATGGCGAGTACAACCGTAACCAGTAAAGGACAAGTCACAATTCCTAAAGTCATTCGAGACTACTTGAAACTCGATACAGGTAGTAAAGTGGAATTTGTCATTGATGAAAATGGACAGGTAAAAATTCTTCCTGTGAATGTTTCGGTTGAAAGTTTATCGGGGATTTTGCATCGTCCTGGGATGAAAAAAGCAAGTTTAGAAGACATGGAAGCTGCTATTTATAAGAATGCAAATGATTGGACTGGATACTAATATTTTAGTTCGGTATTAAAAATATCAGACAGGAGGATTGAGTGGCATCGGGTGAGGGAGAAACTATCGAAATTATTGAAGCAGATATTATTGATTCAACAGTTGAGGTAGGAAGTGGTTGTATTTGGCGAGGGAAGGGTCAAGAGCCTCAATGGGATAATGCTAAATCAAGTAAAGCTTACGATCATATTATCCGCCATCATGGTTCCAAGCTCAAATCCAGTAACTTACAAGGAAGATCAACAAGTACAAATCAGGATCAAGGACAATGGTTAAATGTTCAAGATTGGGTAATAGCAGAAAAGTTAATCCCTAAATATTATGGGCAGTACATTATTAAGTTTAATCGTCCGATTGGTAGAGTTTATCATTCTGATAGCAGGATTACTGAAAACGTTTATTATGTTGAAATTGGGAGAAAGTATGACGGAACAATTAAATATGCTTATCCAGTTGTTCAGCCTAAATCAAAATAAGTCAAAGCTAGGTAAATTAGCATGAAAGAAATAACGAATTTTAGTTTTAAAATTGATGATCAAAATGTAGAAAATTACGCCTTACCTCCAGAAGATCCATTAGGAGAATTATCTGATTTTGAATTAGGGTTACGACGTTTTTGTTATGAGCATAATCAACGAGTTATCTGGGAAATTGGTGAGATCCAGTTTACTGTATTTTTTGACCCTGATATTTGTATGTTATTTGAAGATCGCTTTCCCGAACAAATTGGTCAATTAGAACAGGGTCAAAATATTCGGATAGATTTTGTTGAAAGTTGCCATATTACGGTTATTTTAACCCATGAGGGTGAGCAGCTTAATTGTCAATTAAGGGAGTTTAATGATCAGTACAATCAGTATAATTATAAGTTGGATAAACAGCAAGTTTTAGTAGAGTTAAGAGCAATTCTGGGGGGGTTAATGTTATTGGCTTCGCAACTAGGTTATGTCACGGTAGAAGATATGGCAGAGTTTATTAAACCAGCTTTTTCTTTCCCCATGAGAGTCTAACACGCGAAACTTTTGAGTAGGTTTTAAAGCATTTCAAATTGGTTCGCCCTGCGGTAAAATATGGGCTAGAACAATCTGGAAAATAACAAAACCTAACTATCAATGACTTCACTACAAGAACCAGCCAAACATCTCAAAGCTAAAGGTATGAAACCAGGGGGTCGTCGCCCTGCGAAAGAACTCTGTAGCGAGTGCGGTCTGTGCGACACCTATTATATTCATTATGTGAAAGAAGCCTGTGCGTTTTTGAATCAACAAATTGCCGAATTAGAAGCAGAAGCTCACGGACGTCGCCGTAATTTAGACAACTGGGATGATGTTTATTTTGGAGTGCATCAAGATATGATGCAAGCTAAGAAAAAACAACCCATTGAAGGCGCACAATGGACGGGAATTGTGAGTACCATTGCCATTGAAATGCTGAACCGAGGGTTAGTTGAAGGGGTGGTTTGTGTTCAAAATTCAAAAGAAGACCGTTTTCAACCTCAACCTGTAATTGCCAGAACCCCGGAAGAAATTTTAGCTGCTAAAGTTAATAAACCTACCTTATCCCCCAATTTATCAATTTTAGAACAAATCCAACAGTCAAATTTAAAAAAACTGTTAGTGATTGGGGTGGGCTGTCAAATTCAAGCTTTGCGGGCGGTTGAGAAAGAATTAGGGTTAGAAAAACTCTATGTTTTGGGAACGCCCTGCGTTGATAATGTCACCCGTGCGGGATTGCAAAAATTCTTAGAAACGACAAGTAAATCCCCAGATACTGTTGTTTATTATGAATTTATGCAGGATTTCCGAGTTCATTTTAAACATGAGGATGGTTCTGTAGAAACGGTTCCATTTTTCGGGTTAAATACAAAAGAATTAAAGAATATTTTTGCCCCCTCCTGTTTGAGTTGTTTTGATTATGTCAATTCTTTGGCGGATTTAGTTGTAGGATATATGGGGGCAACGTTTGGGTGGCAATGGATTGTAGTTCGCAATGAAACCGGACAATTCATGTTAGATTTAGTTCGAGATCAACTCGATACTCAACCTGTTATCGCTCAAGGCAATCGCAAACAAGCGGTGCAACAAAGTATTCCCGCCTATGATAAAGAAGTTACATTACCGATGTGGGCTGCTAAATTAATGGGGGTAGTGATTGATAAAATTGGCCCCAGAGGGTTAGAATATGCTCGGTTTTCGATTGATTCTCACTTTACTCGCAATTATCTGTATGTCAAACGGAATCATCCTGAAAAGTTAGACGCTCACGTTCCTGATTTTGCTAAAAAAATTGTAGAACAATATCATCTACCGAATTCCTAAACCCAAAAAACCACGCATAAGTTTGAAAATACTTGTGTGTGGTAGAATACAATTAATGAAATTGACGAAGATACCCATCAATTCTCTCAGGTAAACCTATAGCCTTGATTTGGAGTGTTTATTGGGGATTTTGAGCTAGTTTAAGGCCCATGAGGGGGACTGCTAAAATTAGCAACACCAACCAAGGTGCTAGAACTAAACTCGCTAACAAACCAACCAAAGCAATTCCCCTTGCAATAACCTGAACGATTTCTTCGTTGGTGCTTACACTCAGTAAAGCTGCAAAAATGGAAATTGCAAGGGATAACAAAGAAGGTACTAACATCACTACCAACCTTTCATTTGAGGTAAAACAGTGTTGTGCGTTCCTTCGGGAAAATTCCCTACTTCCGTCTTCTCCAAACAACTAAAATATCACCCTCCTGTTTAGTGCTTGGGGGAGATGAACGATTTACTATTGATTTTTATTATTAAAATTATACCACGTTTAAGAAAAAAATATATAGCGGAACAGGGAACAGGGAACAGGGAACAGGGAAAGACGGAAAAAAATATTAGGAAAAACAATAAACCCCTGTAGAGACGCGCCATGGCACGTCTCTACAGGGGTTTAAGGGAAGTTTAACGTTTTACTAACTTCTTGCTGAGTTTGCGTAGACGAATAGATTCGGGTGTAACCTCCACTAATTCATCAGAGCTAATGTATTCTAAGGCTCGTTCTAAACTCATATCCACAGGGGTTTGTAACTGAACAAGTTCATCTCCGGTGGCGGAACGATGGTTGGTCAATTGTTTGGTTTTGCAGACATTGAGTTCTAAATCTTGAGGACGGTTGTGTTCACCCACAATCATGCCTTTATACACCTTAGTACCGGGCTTAATAAAGAACACCCCTCGGTCTTCGGCATTTTTCATGGCGTAGAAGGTACTGACTCCTTCTTCAAAGGAAATCAATACGCCGTTACGACGGGCTTCAATATCTCCCGATAAAGCCCGATATTCGAGGAAACTGTGGTTCATAATGCCTTCCCCACGAGTCATCCGCATAAACTCCCCTCGGAAGCCAATTAAACCCCGTGCGGGAACAACAAACTCTAACTGAGTCCGTCCATTACCGCCAACGTGCATATCCTGCATTTCCGCCCGTCGTTGACCTAAGCGTTCAATACAGCTACCCACGCCTTCTTCGGGTACGTCTAAGACCAAATATTCAAAGGGTTCAAAGGGTTGACCGTTGACTTCCCGATAAATCACCTGGGGTTGGGAAACCTGGAACTCGTACCCTTCCCGACGCATAGTTTCAATTAAAATACCGAGGTGTAGTTCTCCCCGTCCTGAGACTAAGAATTTATCCGGGGAGTCGGTTTCGTCCACACGCAAAGCAACGTTTGTTTCTAATTCTCGCATTAAGCGATCGCGTACTTGCCGCGATGTCACGAAAGTTCCCTCTTGTCCCGCAAACGGTGAGTCATTCACCGAGAAGGTCATTTGTAAGGTCGGTTCATCGACTTTAATTAAGGGTAACGCTAGAGGTTCATTGGGACAGGTAATCGTTTCCCCAATATTAGCATCGGCAAATCCAGCCACCGCTACAATATTTCCAGCAGATGCCTCTTGCAGTTCAATTCGTTTTAAGCCTTCAAATCCCATTAATTTGGTAATTTTGCTCTTAACAATACTACCGTCTTCTTTCATTAAGGCAGCTTGTTGTCCGGCTTTAATCACGCCATTATGAATTTTACCAATCACAATGCGCCCGACATATTCAGAATAATCGAGGGTGGTGACTTGCATTTGTAGGGATTTTTCCACATCTCCCACTGGGGGTGGAACATATTCGAGGATATACTCAAACATCGGCTGCATATCTGAGCTTTCTTCCTCTAGGGTGCGTTTGGCAAACCCCCCTAAACCGGACGCAAATAGATAGGGGAACTCGCATTGGTCATCATCAGCACCGAGTTCGAGGAATAAATCTAAGACTTTATCAACGGCGGTGTGGGGGTTGGCGCGAGGACGGTCAATTTTGTTAATCACAACAATAGGCCGTAAACCCTTTTCTAAGGCTTTTTTGAGGACGAAGCGGGTTTGAGGCATGGGCCCTTCGTTGGCATCAACGATTAAAATACAACCGTCCACCATGCCTAACACCCGTTCTACTTCGCCCCCAAAGTCGGCGTGACCCGGAGTATCGATAATATTAATAATGGTGTCTTTATAGCGAACTGCGGTATTTTTGGAGAGAATGGTAATACCCCGTTCCCGTTCAATATCATTAGAGTCCATGACACAATCTGGAACCTCTTCCCCTTCACGGAAAATGCCAGATTGCTTGAGAAGTGCGTCCACTAAGGTCGTTTTGCCGTGATCGACGTGGGCAATAATTGCAACGTTGCGAATGGGAAGAGACATAAGATTGGGTCTTGTAACCGAGTTTTGCAAGAAATTGAAAAAATTTCAAATATCTTAATAATTATAGCAGGAAACCGGGAACACTAGACAGCTTAACGGGAAGAAAAACCTATTGAGGATCTCAGGAGTGATGTTTCTCGGCTACAAGCTCAGGACTTCCGCAAAAGCCGGGTTTCTGGAAGCGATCGCAAATATCCCTAGAAACCGGGTTTCTCATTGAGATTAATTACCACAAATCAAGATATCTACAGAAACCCGGTTTCTGATGGCGATCGCAAATATCCCTAGAAACCGGGTTTCTCACTAAGATTAATTACCACAAATCAAGATATCTACAGAAACCGGGTTTCTGGAGGCGATCGCAAATATCCCTAGAAACCGGGTTTCTCATTGAGATTAATTACCACAAATTCAAGATATCTACAGAAACCGGGTTTCTGGAGGCGATCGCAAATATCCCTAGAAACCGGGTTTCTCATTGAGATTAATTACCACAAATCAAGATATCTACAGAAACCGGGTTTCTGGAGGCGATCGCAAATATCCCTAGAAACCGGGTTTCTCATTGAGATTAATTACCACAAATCAAGATATCTATAGAAACCCGGTTTCTGATGGCGATCGCAAATATCCCTAGAAACCGGGTTTCTCACTAAGATTAATTGCCACAAATTAAGATTTCTACAGAAACCCGGTTTCTGGAAGCGATCGCAAATATCCCTAGAAACCGGGTTTCTAATTAAGATTAATTGCAACCAATCAAGATATCTTGAGAAACCCGGTTTCTGCTACCCGAACCCGCCCCTACCGTGCTCGCCACAATTTAATCGTGCTGTCCCAACTCCCACTAGCTAACATCCGACCATCTGGACTGAAGACTACAGAGTAGACATAATCTGAATGTCCGGTGAGAGTGAGAGTAGCAATTTGCTGTTGACCCTGCACATCCCATAATTTAATCGTCTTGTCACAACTCCCACTAGCCAACGTCCGACCATCGGGACTGAATGCTACAGACCAGACAGGATTTGAATGTCCGGTGAGAGTGGCAATTTGCCGTCGGTTCTGCACATCCCACAATTTTATCGTGTTGTCATCACTCCCACTGGCCAACATCCAACCATCGGGCCTAAAGGCTACAGAGTAGACATAATCTGAATGTTCGGTTAGCGTGGCAATTTCCTGTCGGTTCTGCACATCCCACAATTTTATCGTGTTGTCAAAACTCCCACTAGCTAACATCCAACCATCGGGCCTGAAGGCTACAGACCTGACCCAACCTGAATGTCTGGTGAGAGTGGCAATTTGTCGTTTCCTCGAAACATCCCACAATTTAATCGTCTTGTCCCAACTCCCACTAGCTAACGTCCGACCATCGGGACTGAACGCTACAGACCAGACATAATCTGAATGTCCGGTGAGAGTGGCAATTTCCCGTTGATTCTGCACATCCCACAATTTTATCGTCTTGTAACTCCCACTAGCTAACGTCCGACCATCGGGACTGAAGGCTACAGACAAGACAGGACTTGAATGTCCGGTGAGAGTGGCAATTTGCCGTCGGTTCTGCACATCCCACAATTTAATCGTGTTGTCATCACTCCCACTAGCTAAGGTGCGACCATCGGGACTGAACGCTACAGACTCGACATAATTTGAATGTCCGGTGAGAGTCGCAACCAAAGCAGCATTTTGCGAGGATACTTGGGGTGAGGGTGTCGGTTGTGGGGTTGACGGTGGCGGTGGTGGCGTTGATGACTTTTGCGCTGGTTGTGGTCGTATTATCTGTAAATTCTGTAACACCTGATCAGCAGAGGAATAACGATCGCCCATATCTTTTTTTAATAGCTGATCAAGAACTTTCTTGAATTCTGGACTAAGATTTTGCTTGACATATTTTTGCCAATTTTTCGTCCAACTGTAACCGTCATCTAACCATAATTCCAGAGGTGAAATTTTAGTTAATAGATAAAAACAAGTTGCTCCTAAACTATATAAATCACTAGCGGGGTAGGCTTCTCCCCCTTGCATTTGTTCCCGACTTGCATATCCATCAGACCCAACACGGGTTCCCACTTGGGTATATACCACCGTTGCGGATAAATCTTTCGCTACCCCAAAATCAATTAACACATATTCCCCATTCCGACGACGCATAATATTATCGGGTTTGAGGTCACGGTGAATCACCTTTTGCTGGTGAATAAATTCGAGAACAGGTAACAAACTGGTTAATAATTCCTTAACTTGCTGTTCTGTCCAAACCCCTTGTTTTTGTAAAATTTTATCTAAAGTTTCCCCTTCAATATATTGCTGAATTAAATAGAGTTGATTGTTTTCGGAAAAATAAGCCGATAACGCCGGAATTTGGGAATGGTGTCCCAGTTGTTGCAGTTGTTTTGCTTCTCGTTCAAATAATTCTAAAGCTTTTTGTAGTCCTGCTGTTCCTTGGATCATCGGAACAAACTGTTTAACTACACATTTCTCATTCAATTTGTCGATATCTTCGGCTAAATAAGTCCGACCAAACCCCCCTTGTCCTAACAATTTGATCATCCGAAACCGTCCCCGCAGCAAGTCGGGTATTTTGACACCGCAGCTTTGACAATAAACCGTATTATCGGGGTTGTCTGGGTTCGGACATTGGGGGTTAATGCAACATTTCATTATCGTAGAGGGTTGAGAATTTTATTAGGATTTTGTTTAATTTTATACAAGCCCTACAATTAATTTTACTGCATTTCTGACAAGCGGTTACAAGAGAGTTAGGAAAATTAATAATAGTTTAGGGATTTTGGGGAGAAATTTTGAGGTAAAATGCGATCGCTATAACTCTGATATCAATTATAGGTGTTAGGGCGAGGAGACCCATCAGTGTCAACAATCGCGCTAAAAGTAGGCTTATTAGCGAAAGTTATTTGATTTTTTTAAGCGTCAATGATCCCCCCTAACCCCCCTTAGAAAGGGGGGGACAGGAGATCAAAGTCTCCCTTTTTAAGGGGGATTTAGGGGGATCTAATCTGGGCTATAATCACCAGTTTTTGGCTGAAGTTGATACTAATGGAGGAGACCTAGCCCCTACAATTTGTTAATCTAATTTTTATATGCAATATTTCTGTCATTCTGAGCGTAGCGAAGAATCTATACTATTAAACAAACAGATTCCGGCCATTCTCGACACCAGGATTTCATTTCACTAACAATAGGAAGATGAATTTGATTCCAACTAAATAAACCGGGGTTAATTTCAGGATAGGAACCGAGATGAAATTGAACCTCCCCAGGGAAAAAACCGCTTTCTACAAATTTAAAGGTTAATGCAGAAGGATGAACTGGTTTTTTAAGTTGATTTCTTAACAAATTTCTATGGATAATTCCTGTGTAGGTACTGCTAAAACTCCCGGCAAATTTTTGACAATTCCACATGACTAAATTACAAATTAATCCAAGAGTTTGTTCATCGGTAAAGGGTAATTCTTTAAACTCTTGTAAAAAGTTTCCTATAATAAACTGATCAATAAAAATGCTATTCTGATAAGATTTAAGAATTGGATTAAAAAAATCCATATTTTCAGATTCATCCGTACAAATTAATAGCATTTCTTCAGAAGGGAAAATTTCTTTTAAGGTTTTTAAAACTAAATAGGGATGATCTTCTTCTCGATGGGGAATACAGTTCCGATAATCTGTTAGACGAATATGAATACCATTATATTGTCCCAGGGTTTGAGAAATTTTATCGGCTAAATTACGATAAATCGGTTTAAATTGAATCGCTTCCATCAACGAATAGAGGGAAGGTGAGGGAAGATAAAAAAATCGGGAATAATACGCTAAATTACAAGTGCTAAATTGTAAAATATCCTGTTCTACATCCTGTACAATTATTCGATTTTCAGCAAAATTCGATAAAACTTTAGGGTTAATAGTAATATTATTGGGAACAAAAACCGCATTAACTAATCTGACATCACTATGATAATGGCTGAGATTTTTCCCTTGAGTTTCTTGTAAAAATTCTGAATAAGTTAAAATGGGAATAGGGAGTTGATCAACTAAATCTAAAATTGTAGGTAATTTGTCAATATTAATAATATGTTTTCGACTTTCGGGAACCGATAAAAAATATCCTCCCCGCACAGGTAAGATATTCTTTTCTTCTCCCACTGAACCGTAAAAGACTAATTTCCGTTGGGTTAAATACGCTAATCCTAGGGCTATTTCTAATCCCATTAAGTTATTATTTAAACCGGATTCATAATCTTTATATAACAAATAACGTGAGGTCATATTTGAAAATCAAGAAACTTTATTTAATAAAATGCGATCGCAAAAAAACATGGTTCCCGCCGCCACACAAACCGGAATTGATAATAAATTTAAAAACGGAATCACCACTAATCCAAAACAGACTAAAGCAAAACTCACGCTAGAGGGAAACGTGCGAACAATCATGTTTAATTTATCTCTAAACCTAAACCGTCTTCTTTCCATCGGTGAGTCTAAAAAGTCTAAACAAACAATCGTTGAAGCTAAAGCAATACCGCCTATTGTAAACAATAATGTTCCAAAACCAGGGATAAAATTCAATAAAAGTAAAGGGACTCCGATGAGAATTTGTAACCCTAGTTTTTTTAATTCATATAAAATGGCTCGTCCAATATCCTGCACTGAACTGGTGAGGGTTTGGGGAGGTAATACTGCGGGTTTTCCCGTTTGCAGTTCTTCCACTTTTTCTGAAAGTTGACCATACCAAGGCGCGCCTAAAATTCCTCCAAACTGTAATAGCAGAAACCCAATAATTAATAAGAGTCCTGTAACTAAACCTACCCGTAATAACCATCCTAAAACACTGGCTAAAATATCTAAATAGTGTAACCATTGGGGTAAATTAGCGACCCAGTGATCAATTTGAGTTCCCAAGTTTAGGACGATTTTATCAATTTCATTTAATCCAGGTAATACTAATCCAAAATAGAGGAAAATCCCAACGATAATATTAACAATAACTGGAAAAATTACATATCCTCTTAAGGGCGGATTGTTATAAAATAACTTCAATGCTTTTAAGGGATAGGTTGCACCTGTAATTAAACTTAGGGGGGTTTCCAACAAAGGATTAGGAGGTTGTAAAGGATTAGAATTCATATAATATTAATTGAGATGCTGTCTATGCTATTCTTGCAAACTCAACTGAGGTGGGTAAAAACCCACCTTTTGCGGTTAAATTTTCCAAATCCAATGATAGGGATCGGGTTCTTTTCCAGTTTTAATCGCTTCTAATTGTTCTAAAATAGATTGAGCATATTTGCGTTCAGAAATCGGAGGTAAAATTAAATCTCGTCCTTGATATCCAATTTTAGAAATATGAGCAATAGTCGCAGCAGTTCCCATTCCAAAGGCTTCTTGTAAAATCCCTTTGTCATAAGCTTCTGCTACTTCTTCAATAGGAATTAATCGTTCTTCAACTTTAACACCTTGATCTCGGAATAACGTTAACACGCTATCCCGTGTAATTCCTTCTAAAATTGTTCCGGTTAATTGCGGTGTTACCACGACATTATCAATCACAAAAGCTAAATTCATCGTGCCGCATTCTTCGACATATTTCTTATGAATGCCATCCAGCCAAATGACGTTATCATACCCTAAAGCTTTAGCTTCTTTATCCGCTAATAAACTCGCTGCATAATTTCCTGCACATTTTGCCGCCCCTGTTCCCCCTTCACAAGCTCGAATATATTTGTCAGTAACGATTAATTTAACGGGTTCGGAATAATAAGCTCCCACCGGACAACTCATAATAATAAAAGTATAGTGAGTTGAAGGTTTTAACCCAATAAATTCATCGGTAGCAAAATACAACGGACGAATATATAAACTCCCTTCTGATTCAGGAATCCAAGCTGAATCTAACTGAATTAATTCCCTTAATCCTTCCATAAAAATTTCTTCAGGAATGGGGGGCATACACAGTCGATGAGCCGATTTATTAATCCGTCTAAAATTAGCATCGGGTCTAAAAATTAACGTTTCTCCCGTTACACTTTTATAGGCTTTCATCCCCTCAAAAACAGCCTGACCATAGTGTAAAACTGCCATTGCTGGAGTCATGGTCAAGTTACTATAGGGCATAATTTTTAGATCTTCCCAAGTTCCATTATCATAAGTAGCCACAAAAATATGATCACTAAAAATTCGACCAAAGGGAATATGATGTAAGGGTTCTGAAGGAAGTCGGGAATGTTCTGTTTTTTGAATGTTGAGTTGGTGATTCACTGTTTCCATTGTCGTTTGAGTTGTTAGAATTATTGTTTTTTAGAGGATAACGCTTTTCGAGTCTTAGGAAACCCCAACACCCCCTATTCTTATGCTTTAATAATCAGGATAGGAATAGAGGGGTGGAATCTCATCTGAATTAATCACGATCATTTTTAGCAATCACCCAAACAGCATGAATGATTCCGGGAATAAATCCAAGTAGAGTCAGCAGGATGTTCAGCCAAAATGCGCCCCCAAAACCAACGGTTAAAAACACGCCCAAGGGGGGTAAGAAAATAGCAGCAATCAAACGGATAAGGCTCATATCACTTGATTATGATTTTTATTGATATTTTAGCAATTTTTTCATTTAGAATAGGTAAACTTCTATAAACTCTTAAACCTTATCCCCATGCTACTTGATCTTTTTCCCTTTGAATTTCATTTTGACCCTACCCTGATTGCAGGCGCAACCCTATGGTCTTTAGCGTTGTATTGGGGCTTCTCTCCCGTGAGTGAATGGGTGATACACCAATTAAATCGTTGGTTTAATTATGCCGAACGAATGTTATATACTTCGGAAGCCGAATATGAGCGCACCCGTAAAGGTCGAGAGTCACAAAATGCGTTTTATGCGTCTTTGTTTAGCATTGTTCCCTTTTTAATGGTAGGAGCGTTATTGAATTGGGGGACTGAAATTGCTTTAGATAAAAGTTGGTCAATTAGTGTCGGAATTATTGCTTGTCTGAGTGGGGGAATTTATGAGTTAGGCAGACAAGATGGAAAAAAAGGAATTAATTCTTAATCCTTAACGTTTAATCATGAACTTCACCATTAGGCATAATAGCTCCATGTAAAATAGCCCCAGCCGTATTAGAACTGCTCAACTCTACGCGAGTTAAATAGGTATAACTTAGATTGGCATTTCTTAAGTTGGTTCGAGCAATAGAAGCATCAGTTAAATCCGCTTGGGTAAGATTAGCAGAATTTAGGTTAGTTCGAGTTAAATCGGCACGAACTAAATTAGCCCGGCTCAAATCGGCATTGCTTAAATTAGCATTACTGAGTTGAGCATCGGGAAGAATTGCATCACATAAAGAAACCCCTGGTAATTGGGCATCATTTAAGATCGCTCGTTCAAATTTGACTTTCCTTAAATTGGCTCCAATTAAGTTGGCTTCTGTGAGAACGGCTTCTGTTAAAAAGGCTGATTGTAAGTTCGATTGACTTAAGTTAGCTTGGGTTAAAATTGCACCGCGTAAGACCGTTTCGGTTAAATTAGCCCCACTTAAATTGGCTCTGGTTAAATCCGCCCCGGTTAAGTTGACCCCTTGTAAATCTGTACCTCTTAAATCTGCACCTCGTAAATTCACACTTTCATAAATTCTCGGTTCATAGCGCAAATTTGCCCCCCTTAAACAAGCGCCTCTTAAATCGGCTCCTTGTAAATTAGCACCTCTTAAATCGGCTTGAATCAGGTTAACATCCAGTAAGGTTGCTAACGCTAAATTGGCTTTTTTAAAATCTGCCCCTTGTAAAATGGTTCCATGAAATTCTGCATCGCTGAGGTTAGCTCCGCTTAAGTTGGCTTTATTTAAAATCGCACCATTAAATCGGACACCTCTAAGATTAGCGCGGGAAAAATTAACTCCATTCAAATAAGCTAAAACAAAGTTTGCTCCTTGCAAATCTGAACCACTTAAGTTAGCACCAATCAAGTCTGCACGACTAAGTTCAGCACCCCTTAAATTAATTCCTTTAAAGTTTTTGTGTCCCGCTCGATACTGTTCGAGTAGTGTTTCCTCATCCATAATTAATTATCAGAAAAATGGGTTTTAAACCCCTAACTTCTAGTTAGGCTTTATATGGGGTTGTCTATTAACATCTGATTGTGGTACGATTTCCAGTAACAGGAAAGGTAAATAACCTGTCTAAAAACCTAGTCGCCTAACTGCAAAACGCGCTCACCTTGACAACTGAATCTATCGGGTTCTACTGCACAGTTCTAGTTTCCCCCAGCAGTGGGTAAAAGATTCGTGGGTACTAGACAGCCAGTTTTTTGAAACAAATTAGTTTCAAGTTAAAAAAGAACTCGCAGCAATGCGAATAGGGTAGGGCATATCCGAATTTACGCCGGGGGAGAAATCCCACCTCTGATTAAAGCACTGCAAGGTACTTTGATTAAGTGGTTTACGTTGAACCCAGAATCCCCACGCCTTTAGGCACAGAGAGTGTCAATTATGAGTCCCCGTATAGGTAAATTCTTGCACCCAAGCCATTGACTTATTGCCAGGAGTTCGAGCATAAACTTTGATCTTCTGAATTGATATGATTTTCAAATCCAGAAGTTTTTGATGAACAAATTGACTCATAGTCGCTTGATTTGGCACTTGATCTGACTCTAGTATAATGTGCAAGCAAGCGTCTTTTGACTTAGCGAGAGTGTTAATCCCCTTCGGTTTCAGGAATTGACTGATTACTGTTGCGATCGCTTTTGCGTGGCCCTGTCTGGCGAGTTCCAGCAATTGGGGTTGAGTCAGTCGGTGTTGCAGGTTCTCTGGGTCTTCACCTCCATCCATCATCAGGGTCTTATTCAACAATAATCGTTGTTGATCTTCGACTTCCGATTGATTAACGACCATCCCTAAATCTGCAATTCTATCGTGAAGCAGATGAATAAACTTTCTTAAAGATTTATATTTGATTTCTAATTGAACTTCAGGGGTCTGATTTTTTAATTCTTGGTTAAGAGATAACTCCAAATGCTTTAAAATTGTTGTTAATGGTACTAAAGAATCAGCTACACTATGATCAATTTTTTCCTCAACGTTTAACTCCAATTTTAGCCTTTTTTGAATAATATCACTGTTGTCTTTTACATCAGGTTCTGAAATCTCAATATTACTAATGGATGTTGCTAAGGTGAAATCAGAAAGACTACTCTCATTGATGGACGAGGGAGCCTGAACAGTCTCTCCCTTGTCTAAGGCAAATTCAAAGTCTTGGGGATTAGGATTTAATAAATGCAGGGTTTCACTTTCGTTAATATCAATAGCCTGACTCGTTAAAAAATGTTGCTGTAAAATCGAAGGCGGGGAAGATTCGGCAATTTCTGCATAAGATTTTTGTTTAGGTTCATAATAAGGATTTAAAGCTTCTAAAATGACCGTGACAACTTGTATATTTTCATCCACATCTTCTAAATATTCCGCCATCTTATAAAGATGAGATTTAAGCCGTTCTAAATTAGGAAAAGTTTGTAAGAGTTGGCGCAGTAAATTATCTAAACTTTGATTTTTAAGTTGTGACCAATCTTCATCTCGATAATTAAACTCTCTTTCTAAACTCGAAAAAATCACCAATTTTGCCCGTAAGGGATTAGTATGCTGCATAATTTTAAATCGCACATCAAATAAATCCGATATATTGTTTCTGGCATCCGGCGAAGTTACTTGACTTAAATAGACAGAAGACAGAGAATTTAACTCTTCAGGACTAATTTTTACGGTTTCTGATGCTGTAATTGACGGTTGATTAACTTCGGAATTTTCTTCCGAAAGAGAGGGAAGGTAAAGTTGAGTTATCTGTTCTTCAATGCTGTGAATAACACGACCATATTCATTCTTTTTATTAAGACGAGATAAAATATTATTGAGACTAATTTTAAGGGGTTCAAATTGAGGATATTTTTGATAAATATTTTGGAGTATATGAGTTAAATTAATTGCATTTAAAATTTGAGCATCATTTTCCCATTTGCCATTATAAGCACATAACAGAACTTTCTTAATCCGCGTTGAATTCGGATCAGCTTCTAAACTTTGAGCAACTTCATTTAGACGGGACGGGGTTGGCATTTTAGTCTCCAATACAGAAAGTCAACAATTTATGAAGTGACTTAAGCGTATCCGGTACTAGGGTTTTGTTAATAATAGGTGGTACTGAGGAGAAAATAGAAACTTATCGCTCATAATCAGTTATTTAGAGGATCAGTTTTACCCAAATTGATTAGATTTTTTTGAGGGATTATGACTCCTCTTTTCTATTTTCAAAACCTTTAAGGGCTTGAATACACTCCGAATCTGCTTAAGTTTACATCCCGTTAAAGGACTATTCAGAAGAAATGCAGGCATCCCTGATGATCCGCTAAAACACATCTCAATTGTACAAACACAAATTTCTATTTTTCATTCCCCATTTTCCCTTCCTCATCCTAGAATATAATTTTAATGCGGAGTAGCCTAGTATATTTTACGCTATTTTTTATTAAAATAGCGGTAAAATCTTATTGCTTAACCTCCACAACCTGATCAATACGGATGCAAAATTTTGATGTAATTGTCATTGGCAGTGGTATCGGTGGCTTAGTAGCAGGTGCACTTTTGGCTCACTCTGGTAAACAGGTCATGATTTTAGAAAGTCATACCTTGCCGGGAGGAGCAGCACAGGGTTTTTCTCGTCAGGGCTTCCATTTTGATTCAGGGCCCTCGTTTTATTGTGGACTGAGTAATTCCCAGGGTCTAAATCCTTTACAGCAAGTTTTAACTCGTTTGGGGGAGTCCCTGACAACGGTAGTCTATGACCCTCTAGGACATTATCATTTTCCTGAAGGGTCTTTGGCTGTTTATGGGAATAGGGAACGTTATCGAAAGGCTATTGCTCAATTTACACCCGAAGGAGTGCTGGAATTTGCCCAATTTGAACATCGGTTACTGAAAGTTTATCAAGGTTTAAAAGAAATTCCCGCCATTGAGTTACGCGCTGATTGGAAAGTCATTCCTAAATTAATTACAAATTATGGCTTTTCTTTATTAAAATTACTGCCTGTCTTAGGTGATATTTCAAGTTCAGTGGGTGAAATCGTTGAGCAAACGGTTCATGATCCTTGGGTACGACGATTAATTGATTTAGAATGTTTTTTATTATCAGGATTAAAAGCAGAAGGAACGATGACTCCAGAAGTTGCTTTTATGATCGGCGAACGAAATTATTCTACAATTGAATATCCAATTGGAGGTAGTCAAGCTATTGTTCAAGCTCTGGTGCGAGGATTAACTCGATTTGGGGGAAAGATTCAGTTAGGAACTCACGTTGAAAAAATTTTAGTTAACGGGGGAAAAGTCTATGGGGTTAAAACTCGAAAGGGAGAAGAATTTCAGGCTCCAACTGTCATCTCTAACGCCACAATTTGGGATACCTATACCCATTTATTAAACTCTTCGGATTTACCTCCAGATTATCGCAAAACCGCCTTAAATACTCCGGCAGTGGATAGTTTTATGCACCTGCATTTAGGACTTAAATCTGAAGGATTAGAGGAACTGACGGGGCATCATGTTGTTGTTCATAATAGCAACCTTGATATTACTGTTCCTGGCAATACTTGTATGATTTCGATTCCTTCCGTTTGGGATAAAAATTTAGCTCCACCCGGTCATCATCTCATTCATGCCTATACTTTAGAACCCTTTTTTGGGTGGAAAAAAGATGGCTTTTATGCTCAAAATAAACAAGAAAAAGCCGAACATTTATATCGTGCTGTAGAAAAAATTATCCCCGATGTGCGCCAACGAACAACCTTAGAATTAATTGGAACTCCTTTAACCCATGCTCGCTATTTACGACGTTATCAAGGCACTTATGGCCCTGCTATTGTTGCAGGTCAAGGGAAATTTCCAGGGCCATTTACCCCCATTCAAGGCTTATATTTAGTGGGAGATAGTACCCAACCCGGTATTGGAGTTCCCGCCGTAGCAGCATCGGGGATTTTATGCGCGAATTGTTTGTAGATTAGGGAACAGGGAACAGGGAACAGGGAACAGATAGTTTATGTTCTAACAATTGCTTGGGTTGCTATAGATTAATTTAGATTAATCTTCTCCAAATAATTTCAATTGAATATAAACTAGAATTAAAGTGATCGCTAATAAAATGGTTGCCGCTGCGGCTGCATAACCAAAATCAAATTGAGCAAAGGCTTGATCATAAATATAATAGACTAAAACATTCGTCGAATTTAATGGGCCGCCTCCAGTAATAACATAAACTTGCTCAAAACTTCTTAAGGTAAAAATTGCCGTTGTTACCGTTGCAAAAACAATAGTGGGTTGTAAACCGGGTAAGGTTATATACCAAAATTGTTGCCAAGGATTTGCCCCATCTAATTCGGCTGCTTCATATCGAGTTTGAGGAATTGCTTGTAACCCCGCTAAAAATACTACTAAATTAAACCCTAATTGTTTCCAAATACTGAGTAAAATTAACACAGGCATTGCCCAGATTGTACTACTTAACCAAGGAATCGGATCAAGTCCAATGTGGGATAATAATCCATTGACGGGGCCATTAAATTGAAATAACCAACGCCATCCTAAACCAACGGCGACTAAGGAAGTAATGGAGGGGATAAAATAAGCTGTTCTGAGAATATCTCGTAAAGCAAAAGTTCGATTTAAAAGTACCGCTAATCCTACAGGAATTATCAAACTGGGAATTACTGTTGCGACGGTAAAATAAATTGTATTAAACAGCACTTGCCAAAAATCAGGACTCAGAAATAAACGCACATAATTGTTCAGTCCCACTCCATAAACCCCAGACCGTGTAAAACTCCCTTGGGTAAAACTCAGGTAAAATAAATACCCAATAGGCCATACAATAAAGATCCCCATGAGCAGCAAAGCTGGAGCCAGAAAAATCCAAGCCATGACCGCATCTTGATCCAGAAGCTGTTTCTGAGAAATAGGTGAAGAAGCCATAACCTGAATCAATTTTGATAAAGTTTTCTCAAAATATAGCAGGGAACAGGGAACAGGGAACAGGGAACAGGGGGAAAAAATTTTCACCATCCTTTGTTTCAATATCAGTCCATGTTCTAACTATGTTTCCATAACTGCTATATTTTACAAGAAGCTATTGAGCCTTTAAACTGTATTGAAGTTACTATATAAATGGGTGAAACTCTGAATGAATGCGACGCTAACGGGAATTGATTCAACCTCCTGTTTAATTTCTCCTCCTATTCCTTCTCCTTTATTTGTGGAAGGTAATCCTTTAAAAATTGGTGTTTTAGCCTCTGGAAGCGGAACCAACTTTGAGGCAATTGCTCAAGCTATTCAAGATCAACAACTCAATGCTCAAATTCAAGTTTTAATTTATAATAACCCCGATGCTAAAGTTATAGAACGGGCACAACGCTTTGGAGTCAAAACCATTCTTTTAAATCATCGTCACTATAAAAAACGGGAAGATTTAGATCGAGATATTGTTAAAACATTGAAAGAACATGATGTCGATTGGATTGTTTTTGCTGGATGGATGCGAATCGTAACTCAAGTTTTAGTCGATGCGTTCCCTCAAAAGATTATTAATTTACATCCCAGTTTATTGCCCAGTTTTCCCGGAATTCGAGGGGTAGAACAAGCCTTAGAAGCCCAAGTTAAAATTACAGGATGTAGCGTTCATTTAGTCGAATTAGAGGTCGATAGTGGCCCAATTTTAATGCAAGCGGCGGTTCCAATTTTACCCGATGATACCCCGGAAACCTTACACGCCCGAATTCAAGTTCAAGAGCATAAAATTTTGATTGGGGCTATTTCCCTAGTTACTCAGTGGCATAATCAAAAATAAGCTCAGGGATAAATTTCATTTCCGATTGGGGTACAACCTGGAATATCACACCTGGAAAACGGGTAACACCTTTTTTCTGTCTGTTCCCTGTTCCCTGTTCCCTGTTCCCTGTTCCCTGTTCCCTGTTCCCTTTTAAGCTACAATCTCACAACGTGTTGAATGAACTGAAACCATTATGGATCTAAATTCATTACCAACGGAGGTGATTTTGACCCATCCCCGTCAAACCCTGGGAAGTGTTTGTTTAGATTGGACACCACAACCCGGTCATTATCTCAACTGGAATGGGCAAACTTATACAGTTTTAGAGCGTCGCCATCGCTATCAACTCAAGTCCGGTCGCTACCGACTACATAAAATTTCCTTATATGTACAATCGGTAGAACGACCTGAAGATAAAACGTTAATTGATGGACATTGGGTGATTGGGGATGCCAGTTGTCAGTTTAACGCCCATTCAGAACTCATGCGTTGTGCGGTGAATCCCTCTGGCCCTTGTAATACCTGTCGGTTTTATGAACCTATTTAAAGCTATCCCCAAGCCTGTACCTGCCCCCTAAAAACCCTTTCATTGAGTCAATAAACTCATTTCAGCTTGATAATCCTTCGTTGAAACTAAGCGCCATTTTTGATCGCCCATGAGTTCTAAAACGTACTGATGGTAGCGTAATAAACTCATCCGATGCCCAACACTAATATAGGTTGTTTCGGTTTCATCCAATTTCTTGTAAAGGAGTTCTTCATTTTTTAAATCTAAGGCACTCGTCGCTTCATCTAAAATGGCGTAGCGAGGTTTACTGATTAATAATCGGGCAAAAGCTAACCGTTGTTGTTCCCCTAAAGACAGAATATTTGCCCAATCTAATTCAGCATCAAATCCATTGACTCGTTCTGGCAGATCTTCTAAATTGACTAATTTCAAGACTTGACGTAATTCGGTTTCATTGACTTCTCGATTAATATTGGGATAAAGTAATTGTTGCCGTAATGTTCCTAAAATCATATAGGGACGTTGGGGTAAAAATAACATCGACGATAATTCAGGACGAACTAATCGGCCTGTTCCTGATGTCCATAACCCAGCAATTGCCCGTAATAGAGAACTTTTTCCGACTCCACTTTGACCCATAATCACTAATCCTTCGCCCGAAGCGAGAGTCAGAGATAAGTCTTTAACTAATATTTTTTGATAATTAGGAGTATTCAGGGTAATGTGTTCTAAAGCCAGGGGAGAATCAATCGTTAAATCAATCTGTCTATCTCCTTGATGAACCGTTTTTGGATATTTTAAAAATTCAGAAAACGTTGCTAAACGATTAATTCCCGCCGCAAACGCACTCAGAATTTCAATCTCACTGACGACAATAGAAAAAGCACCTAGAACTTGAGCAAAAGCAAAATTAGCTTGAGTAATATCCCCGTATTTAATCGTTCCCGCGAAATAAATAGGAGCCAAAATTAACGACGGTAAAATAATGACTGCATATTCATAGCTCTTAGTAAAATAATTAACATTTCGTTGCCAACCCACTAATAAATTAAAGTTTTCAAAGGCTTTAAAAAACCGTTGTTTAACTTGGTTAAGTTCTTGGTCTTCCCCTTGATAAAAAGCAATAGATTCTGCATTATCGCGGACATGAACTAATCCATAACGAAAATCGGCTTCTCGTCTTAATTGATTAAAGTTTAGGGGAATTAAACGCCGTCCAATTACAACCGTAATTAAAGTCCCAATGAAAGCATAAATCAACAGAAAAACCGAAAGAGATTTGGAAATAGAAAAGAGAATTCCCGTAAAAGAAATCACATCAATAATTGAACCTAGGATAATCAGTAAAAATCTTAAACTGGTAATCGTAAAAGATTTAATATCTTCGGTTATCCGTTGATCCGGGTTATCAATCTTTCCGTCGGATTCGATTTGATAAAAGGCGCGTTGACTTAAATACCGATCTAAAAATTCATCCGTTAACCACTTTCGCCAATAGTTTCCTAAGCGATCGCGGGTATATCCATACAAGACAACGATGGGGGTTCCCACAACAAAAACACCCGCATAAACATAAAGAAATCGCCAAAATTCATCCTGACTTTTTTCAGCTAAAGCCGTTGTAAAAAAGTTACCCACATAGCTAATAATGACATTTAATCCACTCACAGATAGGGATAACAATAAGAGAACGCTTAAAAATGCCCAAGGTTGCCAACGAGTTTTTATTTGATTTCGATACAGGAAAAACGCCCCCATCGGAACTAAAAGCATTAAAAGGACAATAATAATAGAGGGAGAGTAAATAATACTAGCAACAGATTTATATAAACCGGGAGCAATACTATTAAAGAAATCAGGAAAAATATACTGACTTACAATCGAAACTCCACTCACTAAAACAAAAACAGCAGCAAACAAAAAGATTAATAATAAAAACAATAAACTCAAAAAAACTTTCCCACTTCCTGCTTCTAAAGGATAAAAGAAGGGTTGAGCAATCTTTAAAAATCGATGCCAAAGTAAAGGATCAAGTTGATTCATATTTTTCATTGTTTTGAACACAGACGTCCTATCCTATCAAAGTTCCGTATTCCCTGCTAGTTTCTACAAACTTAGCGTGTGAAATCGGCTAGATTTTTGATTAATTAGTTACAAAAATTGGCACAAGAGGGTGAGGCGATAAACCATCTTAACTCTAACATTTCCCCATAATCTATCCACATCCGATGATCAGAAAGGCTAAAATCACTACAAAATCCGCCAATAAGACTACAAAATACTCGATCAGGCAATTTACGAGACGCGCGGAAAATGAAGCAAATCCCCATAACTGTATTGTGAAAGTTGATCTCTAGTTATAGCAATAACACAAAGACCCTGTAGAATGCACTCTTTTGATCAAATTCGCTTTTTGCTCAAGGGTTCTCTTTTTACTCTTGATCGGAGTGAATTAACAATAGCACAATGCTTTCAACTCTTAGACACCCGATTAAAAAACTCAACTGTAAACTTGAATCTCCTCCAACTGCGTTCATCATTTTGCCAAATATTCATCTTAAGATAGATGACAAGAGTTTATGCAAACTGTCTCAGTAACTTGACGTAACCCTCAACTTTCAGGGAAGGTCATTACTGGAATCGGTGGCACTCAGCGATACAATGGTTCAGGGTTTAAAAAGAACACGATGTCTAAAACCTATACAGTTGAATTTCATTACCAAGGGAACGTCCAAACCGTCGAAGTTCCAGAGGATAAACAAATCCTCAAAGTCGCATTGGATGCCGGGATCACATTACCCAATTCTTGCAATGCAGGAGTTTGTACTACCTGTGCTGCCCAAATTATCGAAGGTGAAGTCGAGCAAAGTCAGGGTATGGGATTAAGTCCTGACCTACAAGCAGAAGGTTATGTCCTGCTTTGTATCGCCTATCCCCGTTCTAATCTAAAACTGGTTCCTGGAAAAGAAGAAGAAGTCTATGATCGCCAATTTGGTCAAGGTTCTTAATTAAAATGACGGTGGATGGTTAACTGTTGCTTGTTATATGAAATCCTCAAATTTATACTACAGATGATCCCTAAATTCCCTGTAGAGACGCGCCATGGCACGTCTCTACACGATACGGATGCGTAGCAAATATTTCAAGATTTCATATTAGCTGTAGCGAGGATATTGCGGTGTTCAGGTGTTGCTGTACCCGTTATCACTCATCAGTTGACCGTCTACTGCCTCTGATTTGTTGAGTTTTTGAAGAGACAATATTGAGGATTAAACAAAACCATGACAACTCATTTTATTACAGCTGAAATTGATTTACAGGAATCTCCAGTCGAGTTAAATCAAGCTATTGAAGCAGAATTACAAAAACGCGGTGAACCCATACGATGGGCAATTACCAGTATTGATTCTGAACAACAAAAAGCTAAAGTTGAAGCTGTTGTCACGGTTCAGAAAACAATTGACAGTTGACTATTAACGGTTGACTGATGACTGATGACTGTTAATTTTTCGTGGGTACTATCATAATCGCACCTGACCTTTACCCTCGCCCGTTTCCAGTCAACTGTCAACGGTTAAGACTCTACGGTATGACCAACGGATACGACCGCTTCTTTAACGGCGGTTTCCGAAGGTTTACCCTGAATATTCACCGTTTTCGTATCTAAATTAATCTGCACATCAGCCTCAGCATCCAAAGATTTAATGGCTTTGGTAATAGTATTGGCGCAGGCTTGACACACCATCGAAGGAACTTTGATTTCAACAGTCATAAGTTTTGGTATTGATTAACAATTCTGCTATTTATTATTACAGTAGAGACGTTCCCTGAAACGTCCCTACAATTGTAAAATTAAACCAATGCCAGTGCTGGAGATTGTACTTGAAGAATCTCTCGTCCAACAGCCACCGCAACAGGACGCAGATGATTAACCAACTCCGCCATATCTTCCAAAGATAACGCTTGTCTAGCATCAGAAACGGATTTTTCCGGTTCAGGATGACATTCAATAATCAGTCCATCCGCCCCACAAGCAATGGCGGCTTTTGCTAAAGGTTCAACTAATTCTCGTTTTCCAACCGCATGAGATGGATCAACAATAACAGGTAAATGGGTTAACTGTTTGAGCGCGACAACAGCCCCTAAATCTAACACATTGCGGGTGAAATTATCGAAACTGCGAATACCCCGTTCACATAAAATAACGTTAGGGTTGCCATGACTTAAAATATATTCAGCCGCCATTACAAATTCTTCTATTGTTGCTGCTAAACCCCGTTTTAATAAAATGGGTTTACCCGCTTTTCCTAACGCTTTTAATAATTCAAAATTCTGCATATTGCGACTACCAATTTGTAACATATCCGCATAAGTTACAACAGATTCAATTTGTTCAATAGACATTACCTCGGTCACAACAGGAATATGATGGCGTTGACTAATACCCTTTAAAATATGAAGTCCTTCCAAAGCGAGACCTTGGAAGGAGTAGGGAGAGGTTCTGGGTTTGAAGACTCCGCCTCGCAGCATTTGTACCGAAGTATGGGCGAGATGGCGGGCGACTTGTTCCATTTGTTCTAAACTTTCCACCGCACAGGGGCCACCAATGATTAATAAATCTTGACCCCCGACAGTTACGGTATCGGAAATATTAATAACGGTTTGATGTTCAGGATGGGTTTTAGAAACGAGTTTAGCATCTAACATGGGAATTCTCCTTTTGTGTTCATAGAAACGGTAAGCATTTAAAAAGCCCGAAACCTTTTTGAGGTTCCGGGCTTGGCGTTTGTGAAAACAGCAGCAAACTTTACCCAGAACCTATTCGGGGCCAAAAATAAAAGCCATAAAAGTAAGATTGGATAAAGTTTGTCATTGCTGTTTTGCTGTAAAGCCGAGAAGGTTGACCATTAAAAAACCGCAGCTTTTGTTCTGCGGTTCACTAGGGAGTTTCCATACACCAATGGATTCACTCTCTGTGAACCGTGCTACACCAAAAATAAAAGTAATAGCAATTCCGAATTGGCATGGGTGTTTTGATCAAACTTATATGTTCGTTTCTACGACCCTAGCACAGCGATCGCTCAATGTCAAGCTATCACTGTAGGGTGTGTAAGCGCAGCGCACGCACCAACCCTCTTTTAATTGTTAAAATCCATTAAGATAAAAGAAGAACAATATTGTTTCAGAAGTTAAGAGTAAGCCTTCCATGACATCACAAGTTTTAGTTGAAAAGAAAAAATTAGAAAAACCGCCCTTTGAAATCCATTATTTAGGCGATCGCGCCTTGAGAACGCCTGCAAAACGAGTGTCCCGCGTTGATGATGAGATTCGCAAACTCGTGCGGGAAATGTTACAAACCATGTACAGTGCGGATGGTATTGGTTTAGCCGCCCCTCAAGTCGCCGTTAATAAACAAGTGATTGTAATTGACTGCGAACCCGATAATGCTGCTAACCCGCCTTTAGTATTAATTAATCCCACGATTATTAAAAGTAGTGCTGAAATTTCACCTTTTCAAGAAGGATGTTTAAGTATTCCGGGGGTGTATATGGATGTGACTCGCCCGGAAGTGGTGGAAGTGTCCTTTAAAGATGAAAATGGCAGACCTCGAACCCTGCGGGCGACGGAATTATTATGTCGTGCTATTCAACATGAAATGGATCATTTGAATGGGGTTTTATTTGTTGATCGAGTTGAGAATCAATTGGCATTAAATGAAGAGTTAGCCAAACATAAATTCTCTCCCAAAGCTGTTAAACCCGTTAAATAATATAGGATAATTCGACATGGTTGGCACTCCAAAAAGCATGGTTTTGTTATTAGGGTCTTGTATCGCTGCGATCGCCGCAGTCGGTTCGGTTTTTGAACTTTCTTCGGGAGTTCCACAACTGGGAAGTTTAACCACCAGTATTATTTTAGCCTTGAGTATTCCGTTAGGTGTGTTTCTATTTTTTGCCGCCGTCAAAGATGCTCAAATGAATCAAGAATAAACCCCTCGTAGTAAGCCCTTCAGGGCTTAATCCCCTAAACCTAACACTAATAAATTTAATTTATTGTTATTGGTGTTAGGTTTTGCTACTAAGTCTAGGGAAGAAAGCCCTTCAGGGCTTACTACTTTTATATCCTATGAGAGCGATCGCTAATTTTAAGACAGCATCCAATCTAATAAAATAGGATTAACTAATTCGGGGGCTTCATCTTGGGGACAATGACCGACTCCTTCTAATCGAATAAACTGTTTAACTGTTGAATACTGTTTAAATTCTTCTCCCAATTCTATCGGTTCCCAAGGATCATCTGTTCCCCATAATATTATTGCTTTACAGGGTAATTCAGGTAATAAATCCTCCGGTAATGGCCCCTGAGAATAGCGAGTAAAGGCTGCAAAAACATCGACTGCGCCTTGATCTTGGGCAGGTTTTAATAACATTTCGACTAATTCATCCGTAACGGCTTCATCCCGTTGATAAGCTTGTAATAATACTTTTTTAACGGTTTGAGGCGTTGCTAATTGTTTAAAAAAGAATCGATTAAACCAGGAATATTTTAATAACTCTTGGGCGACACTCGCTCCATAATTGCGATACCAAGGAAGTTGTTCCCGTTTGCGTTCATGTAATAATCTTAAAGAACAGTTTAATAAAGCAACTTCTTGAACAATATTAGGGTGATCAATTGCAGCTTGCATCACCACAATACAACCAATAGAATTTCCCACTAAAAAAGCAGGTTCTTGAACAACTTCTCGACAAAAATCAGCGATTTGTTGTCCCCAAGTTTCAAAAGTATAACTGATTTCTTCCGTCGGTTTGGGTTTAGCTGACCCTCCAAAGCCAATTAAATCTAATGCAAAGACGCGACAATGTTTTGCTAAGTCAGGGATATTTTTTCGCCAATGTCCCCAAGATGCACCAAACCCATGCACTAGAATCACCGCAGGGCCATTATTACCCTCCCTCACATAACAAATGGGGAAGCCTTTCCAAATCCAAGTTTGCGAAACAGATGAAGCAATCAACATAACTCTTAAGGTAGAAGCAGTAAAAAGTAAATAGTCTGTAAAATTCTAGCCAAAACTCATGTATTCCGTAATTGCACGGTTAACGATCGTCCCCGTTTTGTGTCAAAATTAAGAGGTGTTAATCCCTTAGTGCAGCGTAGCAAAAATAATTGATTCCTGATCAGTTAATCGTTAAGAGTTCTCGATCAGGGATGACTGCTGATTGTAAAATCCTCTGCTTTCGTGCACTAGCCCACTGAAATTGCTTCGGACTAAATTGAAGATGAGATCAACTTTCCCTTCGACTGCTGTTGTAGACTTTCTAGGTTCTGAAATTGTCCCTGACTACGAAACGGCTAAAGTCGTAATTTTACCTATTCCCTATGAAGCCACAACCAGCTATCGCAAGGGATGTGAAAATGGCCCTGCTAGTTTATTAGAAGCTTCTCATCAATTAGAATGTTATGATGAAGAACTTGATCGAGAAGTCTGTTTTGATGCGGGAATTTTTACCCATACTCCGATTGCAGATACTCGCAATGGTAAGAGTGTTTCCGCCGAAGAAATGTTGAGTGTGACTCAACAAACTCTGAAGTCTTTAATTGAAGACCAAAAATTTGTGATTTCCATTGGTGGAGAACATAGTATTACCGCCGGGGTCGTACAGGGATATTGTCAAGGATATCAAGAACCGTTTACGGTGGTTCAAATTGATGCTCATGGCGATTTAAGACATGAATATGAAGACACAATTCATAGTCATGCTTGTGTGATGCGTCGCATTGTTAATATGGGATTACCCACTGTGCAAGTGGGAATTCGAGCCATTTGTCAAGAGGAAGCTGATTTAATTAAAGAGAAAAATTTAACGGTTTTTCGGGCTAGAGAAATGGCGTTTAATCTAGATTGGATTGAACAAGCGATCGCTAGTATTCCTACAGAAAAAGTGTTTTTAACCATTGATGTTGATGGGATTGATCCAAGTTTAATTCCTGGGGTAGGAACCCCGGAACCCGGTGGATTAAATTGGTATTCTACCCTCACATTTTTGAGGCGATTATTTGAGTCTAAAGATGTGATTGGCTGTGATGTTATGGAATTAGCTCCGGTGGTTGATTCCGTTGTTTCTGAATTTACCGTTGCTAAATTAACCTATAAATTAATCGGGTATCAAGCCCTATCAAAGGGATGGATTAAGCAATAACCAGGGACAAGGGAGGGATGGGATATTCCTTTTTCCTCCCAGTAAAAATCTAATCGACTCACATCCGATCAGGTTTAGAATAAGAAAGGGTGCAGCTAGATCATCGGTTAAACCTTTGAGCCAGAAAGATTACATCTACTCAATACAATTGCACTGTTTTAAGAAGGTGAGAAGACTAACTATGCAGGGTACTTTAATTCATAGCTACGCTCCAGATTTTGAATTACCAGGAGTTGATGATGAAGTGCATCATTTAGCTCGTTATTTAGAAGAATATCGAGCCGTTGTTGTTATATTTATGTGTAACCATTGCCCTTATGTTCGTTTTTATTTAAACCGTCTGAAACAGTTGCAACAAGAATATCAGGAACAAGGGGTAATTTTAGTGGGTATTAATGCGAATGATTCCAGTCAATATCCTGATGATAGTTTTGAAAATATGAAAATTTTTGCGGAAGAACAAAAGCTAAATTTTCCGTATATTCGAGATATCACTCAAGAGGTTGCTCACTGTTTTGGAGCCTCTCATACCCCAGAAATTTTTTTATTAGATCATCAAGGAATTATTCGCTATCGGGGATTAATTGATGATAATCCGACATCGGCTGAAGCCGTGACAACCCCTTATTTAAAAAATGCGATCGCCCAACTCCTGAATAACCAACCTATTACTCCAGAACATACAGATTCTATCGGATGTTCGATTAAGTGGAGACATTGAAGTTGTCGGCTGTGTAGAGACGTACCTGGACACGTCTTACTGGTTGTTGGCTGTTGAGTGTCAGCACTCCCAACAAGAGTTAACCTTCAACTTGAACTATAAATATCCTGATATGATAACGCCAATGTCTAGGCTAATAGTAACGATAAACCCACTTCGTTTACGAAAATTGGCGATGTTGATTACTACAGAGGCTATGGGAGTATAAATGGGAACAGCGTACAAACGCATTTTACTAAAATTAAGTGGCGAAGCCTTAATGGGAGATTTGGGCTATGGTATTGATCCAGCCGTCGTTCAAGACATTGCCCAAGAAGTCGCCGAAGTTGTCAATATGGGCGTACAAGTCGCCATTGTAGTCGGAGGCGGTAACATTTTTAGAGGGGTGAAAGCCGCCGCTGGGGGAATGGATCGCGCAACCGCCGATTATGTCGGGATGATTGCAACAGTAATGAATTCCATTACCTTGCAAGATGCTTTAGAACAAATTGGAGTTCCGACCCGGGTACAAACGGCGATCGCCATGCAGGAAATTGCAGAACCCTATATCAGACGCAAAGCCATACGCCACCTAGAACTCAATCGGGTGGTTATTTTTGGGGCGGGTTCAGGGAATCCTTTTTTCACAACGGATACAACCGCAGCATTACGAGCGGCGGAAATTGATGCCGAAGTGATTTTTAAAGCCACCAAGGTAGATGGTATTTATGATAGTGATCCCAAAAAGAACCCAGACGCAAAACGTTATCAAACCTTGACCTATGGCTACGTTCTCACCCATGATTTACGGGTAATGGACAGTACAGCCATTGCGCTGTGCAAAGAAAATAATATCCCTATTATTGTATTTGACCTGACTGTCCGGGGAAATATTAGCCGTGCGGTGAGTGGTGAACCTGTTGGAACCTTAGTAGGAGGTTTGTGTGAAGTTACCTGAAGTTGAAGATCACATGATCAAAGCGCTGGAAGCAACTCAGCGCTCCTTTAATACGATTCGGACTGGCCGAGCCAATACCAGTTTATTGGATCGAATTACAGTGGAATATTATGGCAGTCCCATGCCTTTAAAAGCCGTGGCAAATATTAGCACCCCCGATGCCACCACCATTGCGATTCAGCCTTTTGAACGCAATATGCTTAATATCGTTGAAAAAGCGATTTTAGTCTCTGATATTGGGTTAACACCCAATAACGATGGTTCTATTATTCGTCTGAATATCCCCTCCTTAACCACTGAACGACGGAAAGAATTAGTCAAACAAGTGGCTAAATTAGCTGAAGAAGGGAAAGTCGCGGTGAGAAATATTCGTCGGGATGCCATTGACTCTGTGCGGAAACAAGAAAAAAGTAGCGAACTCTCTAAAGACGAAGCGGCTGATTTACAAGATTCCGTCCAGAAACTCACAGACAAATACATTGCTAAAATCGACGAAGCCTTAGCAGCCAAAGAAAAGGACATCACGACTGTTTAATCGCCGTTGACAGTTGATAGTTGAGTGTTGACAGGTCTGACTTAACCGTTAACTGTCAACGTTCAACCGACAACATAATCCCTAAAATACCCATGACAACGATGTTTGACTGTATTATTGTTGGTGCTGGCCCAGCAGGGGGAGCAGCAGCCTATCATTTAGCAAAACGGGGACGTTCCGTGTTAATTTTGGAACGATCTGCCTTTCCTCGCTTAAAACCTTGTGGTGGGGGTGTTTCTCCCGCCATCGCCCAATGGTTTGATTTTGATTTTAGTCCGGCTATTTCCACAACCGTTGAGCGAATTCGCTATACCTGGCAATTAGATGATGCGGTGGAATCAGAAATTCCCACTCCGATGTGGATGGTGCGGCGAGACGTTTTCGATCAGTTTTTAGTGGATCAAGCTAAAGGTCAGGGGGCGCAACTACAGGATAATACGGAAGTCACAGGGATTCAATTTAAAAGCGATCATTGGCAAGTGAACACCGCCACTGAACCCTTAACGGCGCGATATTTAATTGGGGCTGATGGGGCGAAAGGTTCCATGGCAAAATGGTTAGGCTTGAAACAGTCTAAACTGCGTCAAAGCCAATTTATGGAAGTTTCAACGGATCAATCGTTGCTACCGAGTTTTGAGTTTGGCCTGGTGAAAAATGGCAGTATTTGGGGGTTCCCGAAAGCTGATGGTTATTCCCTAAGTATTGCCACCTTTATCGGGGGAGAACCTAAAGATCTCAGCAAGGACTTACTAAATTATTCAGCTAAAGCAGGTTTAGGGAATTCTACAATTTATCAGCATCCCCTGTGTCTCTGGGATGGAGATAAAACCCTTCATACCCAAAATGCCCTAATTGCAGGGGAAGCCGCCAGTTTAGTTGACCCATTATCGGCGGAGGGAATTCGTCCTTCTATTCTCAGTGGAGTTAAAGCCGCAGAAGCGATTGATCAAGCCTTAGGGGGTCTGGGTAATGCCTTAGAACGCTATACCCAAACGATGAAGGAAGAATGGGGTTCCGATATGGTTTGGGCTGGACGTTTAGCGGGTGCATTTTATCGGTTCCCAAAAGTAGCTTATAAAGCTGGGGTGAAAATGCCCGCCGCCACGAAAGTGATGAGTAAAATTTTCTGTGGTCAACTGCGGTATGGAGATATTGCTAATAAAGCCATTAAACAATTAATGCCATTCTAAAGCCATCAAAACAACTGCCAATTCCTGAGAAAACCGGGTTTCTGATCACCAGGAACCCGATTTTTATATCCAGCCGTATTGGTCAGTACGCCACGTTATAGTCCCTATTCATAATTCGTAATTCGTAATTCATAATTCCCTATTCCCTGTTTCCTAGCCAACAAAAAACCGTTGATTCGGTATAAAATAGAACTGTTTTCAAGGACGCATCATCCTACCCCAAGAAAGATAATTTGAGATCAAGGTTAGGGGAAAAATTTAAATAGTCTGTTTCGCTGTGAACACTCAAGATACTTGAGTGCTGTTTTTTTCATTATCTCAGTGAAGCTTAAAAAAGCTTGCTATAGGACAAGATTATGAATGGGCTGGAAAATACACAACAACTTCAATCTCAATTAGATCAACAGGTTTTACTGCATCGGATTACGAACCGGATTCGACAATCCCTAGACTTACCCGGTATTTTAACAGCCACCGTTGCCGAAATCCGTTCATTTCTAGGAACGGATCGGATTATGATTTATGAATTTAGTCCCGATGGCAGTGGGGAGGTGGTAGCAGAATCTCGGTTTGGAGATCGCCTCCCGTCCTTATTGGGATTACATTTTCCCGCCGATGATATTCCTGCTTATACTCGTGAAATGTATTGTTCCCTCCGTCAACGCACCATTGTGAATGTTGCAGGGGGAACTATTGGTATCAGTCACCATTTAGAAGAGACTGGAACCTCATCGGGGATTGATTATCGCACCCTTGATCCCTGTCATCAAGCTTATTTAACCGCTATGGGGGTAGAGGCTTCTCTGGTGGTTCCGATTTTACTCCATCCCCTCAATCCGGTTAGTTCTGAGAAACCTAAGCTTTGGGGATTATTAGTTTCCCATCACGCCGAACCTCAACCTATTTCTGAATCCGATATCCACCTTGTCCAATTATTAGTCGATCAACTGGCGATTGCTATTGCTCAGGCAAATTTACTCAGTGAGACGCAACAACAAGCCCAACAGGAAGCCACGATTAACACTGTTGTGTCTCTCCTCCATGAACGCCCCACCATTGAACTGTTAGCAGCCTTAGAAGCAACGGTGAAAGCGTTGCAAGGAGTGGGAGGACGGCTTTATATTCAACCCAATGCGCCCCATTCCCCGGAAGTCTTTACCTGGGGGAAACAGCCCCATCCTCCTGCTGGAATTCCTTCAGGGATTTTAGAAGAACATCCGTTGTGGCAACATTGGTTAATCAATGGTTATGGAGCCTCCTCTCAAGCTAACCCCACCCCGAATCCAGCCTTATCTCCTTGGGTAATTACGGATGTTTATAAAGAACCTCAATGGCGAGTCTTGCTCCGCAATTTTCAATCAACACCGATTCGAGGAATATTAGTTTTACCGATTCAATATCGTCAACAATTATTAGGGGTTTTGACAATTTTTCGGGACGAAATTGATACCGAAACCCTTTGGGCGGGAGAATTTGACCCTAGTGTCAAACAAATGATGCCTCGACAGTCCTTTGAAATTTGGCGAGAATCTAAACAAGGTCAAGCCCAACCTTGGACAGAAGCAGAATTAACCTTAGCCAAAGCATTAATTCATCAATTTGCAATGGCAATTCAACAATATCGATTATATCAAGAAGTTCAGTGTTTAAACCTGAATTTAGAGGAGCAAATTGATGAACGAACCAATCAACTTAAACGAGCTTTAGATTTTGCTAAAACTTTAGAACGAATTACGGATCAAATTCGTCGAACGTTAGATTTAAAAACTACATTGTCGTGTTTAGTCCGAGAAGTTAGAGCGTTATTAGATACGGATCGGGTCGTTATTTATCAGCTGATCAATCAACAAGCTGGAGAAGTCGTATTTGAAGATCGGCGAGACTCCATTCGTTCCATTGTCGGGATGCAAACACCGGAGGATTGTTTTCCTGAAGACATGGTGATGCTTTATCGACAAGGACGAATGAGAGCAATTTGTGATGTTTATAATGAAAATTTAGCACTGTGTCATCAGGAATTTTTAGAAAGTTTGGGGGTGCGGGCTAATTTAATTGTTCCCATTAACCAAGAATTGAAGATCTGGGGATTATTAATTGCCCATGAATGTACCCATCCTCGCAATTGGGAAACTGAGGAATTGGATATTTTAAAACAATTAGCGGATCAAGCTGCGATCGCCATTGCTCAAGCTGAATTGTATGAACAAAGTCGCAGAGCCGCCCAAAATGAACAAGCTAAAGCTGAACAACTGACTCATACCCTCAATGAACTCCAAAAAACTCAAAGTCAACTAATTCAAACGGAAAAAATGCTCAGTTTGGGGCGATTAGTTGCGGGGATGGCTCATGAAATCAATAATCCAATTAATTTTATCTTTGGTAATTTGCTATATGCCAGTGAATATACCCAGAATTTATTAAATCTAATTCAACTTTATCAACGCTATTATCCCTATCCGACCTCAGAAATTGTTAACTATATTAGTACCATCGAGTTAGATTTTATTGCTAAAGATCTGCCTAAAATTTTGGAATCTATGCAAAGTGGAGCCGACCGCATTCGTCAATTAGTGTTATCCCTTCGCAATTTTGCCCGACTCGATCAAGCGGATTTAAAATTTGTTGATCTCCATGAAGGAATTGAAAGTACATTATTGCTGTTACAACATCGTCTCAACATTAATTCCGACGCTCCCGAAATTCAAGTTAAGCGACACTATGGCAACCTTCCTCCGGTGGAATGTTATGCCAGTCTCTTAAATCAAGTGTTTATGAATATTCTCAGTAATGCCATTGATGCGTTAGCATTTAAAACACAAGGATCGAATCAGACTTTTTCCACCTCTGAACAGACACAACCCTGCTTAGAGATTCGTACCGCTTTGAGGGATGAAATTACAGCTTTACCGAAAATTGTGATCTCGATCATTGACAATGGTACAGGGATTCCTAACGCATTACTTCCCCATATCTTTGATCCGTTTTTTACCACAAAACCTGTGGGCCAAGGAACAGGGTTAGGATTATCAATTAGTTATCAAATTATTGTTGAAAAACATAAAGGATCGCTAAAATGTCTTTCTCACTGGGGGCTGGGAACCGAATTTAAAATTGAAATTCCCTTGCGGCAATCTCTTTCGGATGTTACCCTCAATTCCTAAATTACCCAATTGAGATCCGCTAGGATAAGCATTTTTTAACTCATATACGGAGGTCAAATCAATGATTTAAAACTAAATTTTTGTATTAGAAAAGCAGGGATCAACTTTCTTGAATATCATCAATGTGATCCCATCTCAGGTTGGTTAAATTTCGGAGAACTTCAATTTTTTAGGATAACTTAACATCATTTTAGGCGCGAGTGTATGATCGTAAATCAGCATCAATGGGAGCAGTTACGAGAATGCTGTCGAAATGACGTTGCATTTGCTCAATTACAGGAAATTTTAAATCTGAAACTGTTACCGTCTGAACTAGAAATAGCGGGTTTGACGGGTTGGGTAGACTTAGAAGATCTTGCCAATAACAGTGAAGATATTTTTATTGAATATGATCTGAATTTACGTTATGTTCAGATTAATCTAGCGGGAGCGATCGCGTTAGGGATTCATCCATCTGACATTGTAGGAAAAAGAAATCAAGACTTTTTTAATCAGCAAGCCAGAGAACTTGATCAATCTGTACAGTATGTCTTAAAAACGGGTGAAAACTTACGGGTGAATCACGAAATTTCTTTACCCACGGGCGGGAAAGTTTATAATAGTTTATATACCCCGATTAAAGATCCCGATGGAACAGTGACAGGTGTGATTGGAGTGTGTCGAGATATTAGCCATTTACGGCAACTTCAAGAACTATCAAATCCTCCCTTAATTCAAGCCCAATTAAAATATCAACGCTATCAATCTTTATCCACAATCATTGAACGCATTAATCAATGCCTGGAATTAGAAACCCTTTTACAAACTGCTACCCGCGAACTTCAAAACGATCTGAATGTAGATCGGGTTGCCATTCTACAATGGTATCCCCAAGCAGAAGAAATTAAAGGGAAATATATTGCAGAAACCGTTTTAACTGCGTTTCCATCTTTGTTGAATTTTGAGATTACCACTGAGGAATTATTAGGGTTTAATCTTAACCATCCATCGCAGCAAGCGATTATCATTCCAGATATTTATTATGGAGGATTTAATCAATTACTGTTACAATGGAGTATTGATTACCAAATCAGAGCCAACTTAGGGGTTCCTTTATATACAACCCAACAGTTGTGGGGATTTTTATGGGTGCAAGATTGCCACCAACGCCGAGATTGGCAACCTAATGAAATTGAATTTATCCAAGAAATTGCTAAACATTTAGAAACCGCGATTCAGCAACGAGAATTATGGCAAGCAACCTCTCGACAATTAGACCAACGAAAAACCTTAACACGGGTGATTTCTCGAATTCGGAACACGTTAAATTTAGATCAGATTTTTCAAGCCACAGTCACAGAAGTTCGACAACTTTTAAATGCAGATCGGGTTGGTATTTTCTATTTTAACCCTAATTCAGGATATGGAGAAGGGGAATTTATCTCAGAAGCGGTGGTAGCTGAATTTGATTCAGCTTTAGAGAAAAAAGTCAATGATCATTGTTTTTCTGAACGATTTTATCATCTGTATCAGCAAGGAAAAATCAACGCCATTTCTGATATTAATCAAGCCAATTTACAAGACTGCCATTTTCAGATTTTGGCAGAATTTAAAATTCGAGCTAATTTAGTCGTTCCTCTATTAAAAGCTGAAAAATTATGGGGTTTACTCTGCATCCATCAGTGTAACAGCCCTCGCCATTGGCAATCAGAAGAAATAGAATTTGTGAGTCAAATTGCTCAAAATTTAGAAGTTGCTTTACAACAAATTGATTATATTGAACAAGTTCAAGAACAAGCTAAAAAACTGGTGCAGTTAACGGAACGAGAAAAAGCAGCAGAACAGCAAAAATTATTATATCAAGTTGTTGAAAAAATTAGAAACTCCTTAGATATTGCCACTATTTTTAATACCACTGCTGCCGAAGTCCGAACCTTTTTAAATGTAGATCGAGTGGTGGTTTATCGGTTTAATTCCGATTGGTCAGGTTATTTTGTAGCAGAATCTGTGATTGAGGGATGGAATTCTTTATTTGATACCGTTCCCATGATTCAAGACACCTATTTACAAGAAACTTTAGGAGGACGTTATCGAGATAATAAAACCTATGCCGTTGATGATATTTACACCGCCGGACATCAAGAATGCCATGTGAGATTATTGGAACAATTACAGGCGAGATCCTATATTATTGTTCCGATTTTGCAAGGACAATTTCTCTGGGGTTTACTCGCTGTTTATCAAAATTCCTATCCCCGTCATTGGCAAGATGAAGAAATTAAATTATTAGCTCAAATTGGCACTCAATTTGGAATTGCTTTATTACAAGCTGAACTTTATGCTCAAACCCAAAAAAGAGCAGAAGAACTCGCGCAAGATTTACGACAAACCCAAACTCAATTAGTTCAAAGTGAAAAGATGTCAAGTTTGGGACAGTTAGTGGCTGGAGTTGCTCATGAAATTAATAACCCTGTTAACTTTATTTATGGAAACTTGAGTTATGTCACGGACTACACGAGAGATTTATTAGATTTAGTTCAATTATATCAAGAAAAATCCCTAAATGCTGAACCCGAAATAGAAGAAAAAATTGAGGAAATTGAATTTGATTTTATTCGGGAAGATTTACCGAAAATATTATCTTCAATGAAAGTTGGAGCCGACCGGATTCGTCAATTAGTATTATCCTTAAGAAACTTCTCCCGCTTAGATGAATCTGAGGTTAAACCCGTTGATATTCATGAAGGTATTGATAGCACCCTGTTAATTCTTCAACATCGCTTAAAATCCAAACCGGAGCGTCCTCCGATTGAAATTATTAAAAAATACGGGAAATTACCTAAAGTGGAATGCTATGCGGCTCAACTCAATCAAGTTTTTATGAATATTATTAGTAATGCCATTGATGAATTAGAATCACTGAGTAAGGAATGTTCAGAAACCCAATATTTAATGATCCAAATTCAAACTGAGTGGCTTTCGAGTACCAAAGAACATCCCCTAGAACGAGTCAGAATTGCGATTCAGGATAATGGTCATGGCATCCCTGAGCACATCAGAAAACATATTTTTGATCCGTTTTTTACAACCAAACCTGTGGGGAAAGGAACGGGTTTAGGATTATCCATTAGTTATCAAATTGTTGTGGAAAAACATAAAGGGATGATTGAATGTCAAGCCTTACCAGAACAAGGAACAGAATTTATCGTGGAGATTCCGGTTCATCAAGGGAGATAAAACGTTTCCCAGTTAAAGTATAAAAGCGTTCTGTTCTTGGGTCTTCCATCGACTTTTAAATCGTTCTGTAATTAAGGGTTTGACCCTAAATTTCGGTGATTTTCCCCCTAAAACATCAATGCGTAAACCCGAATAGGGGCGACGTTTTTCTCGACCCTGACCTGTACGACCTACAAATAATAACGATTCCGCAATTGAGCGCGATTTTACTCCGGTTTCGGTTTCAAAAAACTCCATTAGTTGATTCCCTTCGGGGCGTTGTCGGCGTAAACTATAGCCACTTCCGCCACAAATTAACCAATGAATATAGGAATCTGCAAAGCCTGTATTTGCTGTATATAAATGTTCTAAACAATGAGCATGACCATTCAAAACCAAATCTACAATCGGGCGATTTTCTGTAAGGTTGCCAATGGTATTAGACACTTCATTTAAAACATAACGCAAGTTATTTCGCACAGCAATAGTTTGAGCTTGATTCCATTTTGTGGCTTCTGTAACATAAGGAGGATGATGGAAATACAGCACTCGTCCTCGCACTTCTGAAGTATGCCAAGATTCAATTAAACGTTGTTTTAACCAGTTCAGTTGTTCAAAATCAATGGTAATATCTTGAGGAGCATTCAGTTGTTTCTGAATATCCATTTTTTGTTCTTCTAATTGTTCTATTTTTTCTAGGTAATCATGAACAGTTTCATCGCTTTTTCCCGGCTGACCCTGAAGGATATCTAATTCTTTCATTAATTGTTGCTTTTCCAGTTCAATTGTATTAGCTCGTTGCTGCAATTGTGATCGCAAATCTTCCCCCTGAAGCGTATTCGGTAAGGGTTCAGGAGCATTAAAGGTATTAGAATCTAAGGCAAAAAAATCAATTCCACCATAACGAAAGGTATAGTAACGATTAGGTAAACGAGTAAACAGTCCAGGTTGATAGCGCAGACATTGACCTGTATTGGTTTTAGCGGTATAATGTTGGTCTAAATGGTGTTGAAGTTGTAAAGGATTAATCGTTGCTAAATAATCTAAAAACGCTTGAGCATAAGCTTTTCCTTGAAACGAACCATGCCAACCAATATCAAAATCAAATTTAGAAAATAAAAGATGACGAGGTAACCAAATCAACTGAGCTAATAAACTATAAAACCAAGGTAAATCATAATAATCATGATTACCTAAAACGGGTAAAAAAGGCAAATTAAATACCATTTGATCATAAGGAATCTTTTGAGGAGTTTCCCCTCCAACTAAAAATTCTCGATAGGGATGAATAAAATTATCCGGGTAATATTCACTCGAACCGACTAAATAAACGACATCTCCCGTATGAATAATAAAACGGCAATTCTCCTGGTTTTCTAATAACAATTCTGCAACTTTTCGTTGAGGACTGGGATTCGGTTTATACCCTGTTCCACTATCTCCAATTACTAAAAAGGAAAATTCAGTATCCTGATTTTTTCCATCGTCAATGACTAAAGAGGTTTGATCAATACCTTGATTCATAATTAACGGATCTTGCCACCGAACCCGCTCTTTCATTTTATTTATTTTTGTGGCAATGGGGGGATCAAATATAAACTGCATATTACAAAAATTTTCCCATTTAATATCAGTTTTAAAATCTCAGGAGGTGCGTGCGCGATGCTTACGCACCCTACTTTATTGTAACACTTAAAACCTATCTTAATTATTGGGTTAATTTTACCCATTCTACTATCCCATCTGCTAAAGTTATAGCTAATTTTTGTTGTTCTTGAGGATTAACAATCCATTCAAATTCTTCTGGATTAATCATAAATCCTAATTCCAGTAAAACCGATGGCGCGACCGTGGGACGAGTTAAGGCTAAATTATTCCAAAATACCCCATAGGAAGGACGGTTTAACGTTTTCACTAAATAGTGATGTAAAAACACCGCTAAACTATGAGCTTGGGGGTTATACCAAAAGGTGCTCACTCCTTTTGTTTTAATGGCATCTCCATTATCGGGCAAAGCATTATAATGAATAGAAATTGATAAATCGGGTTCTTGTTTATTGATCATTTTTACTCGGTCTTGGGGATACAAATCCTCATCCCCTTGGCGGGTCATAAACACCGAAGCACCGCGTTTAATCAGTTCTGCTTCTAATAGTTTAGAAACCACTAAAGTAACATCTTTTTCAGGATAACCCGTTGGCCCTTTTGCCCCTAAATCATTTTGACTCCCATGACCTGGATCAATTAAAATATTTAACCCCGATAAAGGTAAATTTGATTGTAATTGCGGGGGATTTTTGAAAGATAAAACTAAGGTTGTACCATCATAACGCAATTTATAACCCCATTGTTGTTTTGTTTTAAAATGAAAGGTATATTGCACCGCATCTTGTGCTTTTTCTCCCAAAGGAGATAACACAGGTTGCCAATCCATACGGGAAATTAAAGCATTATCATTAAAACGAATTGTATCCGTTTGAGCCGTTGTATTATAGAGGGTTAAAGTAAAACTTTGATCTTCTTGTTTAACCGTTATTGGAACAGGTGTTTGGAGGGGAAATGACACTTCTAACCAGTCTCCAACTTGGCGAGAACTTGCACTTCTAATTAGAGAATTTGGTGGTATTGGTTCGGTGGTAATTCGGGTTTCATTCGCTTTAATCCACCCCCCATAATCAAGCCGTAAAAACTCCCCTTGTCGTCCTATAATTCGAGCACGAGTTCCTTTAGGCAAGGGGGTTAAACGAGAATTATCGGTACTAGGCCCGGTGCGTGCAGTTCCTTCCTCCGCAATCACTTCAGCAATTTCAAATTGAGTGGGAGAAAGAATAGAAATTTGCCCGGTTGCATTTTGAGTAAGGGTCTGATTATTCAGGGTTAATTGATACTCAGGTTTGCCTAAATCTAATATTTTTTTATCTGCTGAAAAGCTTAAATTGTTTGCAATGACACCACAGCCTTGATATTTTACAGTATTGGCTTTGATAGGTTGATTCTGTCCGGTTAAAACGGCTTTGTTATCGGGTAATTCTAAGCTTTGAGATTGTGAGGATAACGGAATTGTTTGTCCCGCTAATTTAACAGAAACCGTTGCCTTTTGCGGAGCGATCGCACTAAAACAAACAAGCTCCCCTGGAAGTATAGCGATATTCTCAGAGGGAGTCAATGAATCCTTTAAAAAGCTTACTGTTTCTAAGGGAGTAGCTTCCGTTGAAATTCGAGTAATATTGAGTTTGATTTTTTGATTTTTATAGCGTAGAATGAAGGTGTTTTCCCCAAGCTGCAATCGAACAGTGGGTGCAAAGTGACCAGCAGGACTTCGGGGAATAACTTGACCATTAATTGACACTTCTCCTTCCTGTGCAGCCGTTCCAATTAAAAAAATACGGTCAGATGTTGTTTTGTGATCATCGGGTGGATAAGCAACATATAAAGGTTGTTCTGCCGATATTGAAGATGACAAAGCCAAACTGATCATGGCTGTTAATCCTAGAATCTGTTTCATGAGTGTTGTTTGAATTCGTTCTCAACTTATTTTATCCGTTTAGGGAGTATGATACTACCCTTATTTTCTCCCTGTTTTGATCAAGTTTAATTTTTATTGCCTGATGCAATAAAACTTGATAAAAAAAAAGCAGCTAAGTTAGGGTATTAGGGTGCAGCCAAGAAAAATAGCCATAAGGAAGCCTACCATGAATCATGAGTTTTTTAGCTTAACTGAAGATGAGTATATTGTTAAGCTAGGGAAAGATACCTTCACAATTTCACGATTAAAAGAATTAATTGCGATTCAGTTTGAAGAGCATATTATGAATTACGGAGACTTTTTTAATTTGACATTTTCTCCAGCCAAGCATGATGCTTTTTGCTTTGATATGCGGAGTGTTCAGTTAATGTTTCCGTTTGAAGGAATGAGTGGTTATTTATTACCATTAGGCTCTAAAGATTGGATTTCAGGTCAAGTCAGAATTCAAGCGAATTTAAACTCAGATCCCGAAACTTTGAATCAAAATTTTTCCGTCGAGATTCAGTTTGCTGCGGATGAACCTCGATTAATGAATCTCTTTCATTATCCTAGCGATTTTCAGGAAGAACCTAATTCTAATCACAAACTTTCTTCTTGTCATTTAGTCCATCAATCCTAATTGGGGATACTCTTAATTCTTGAATTCCCAAAAATTTCATCTACGGCTTGAATCAAATTCAATTCTCTCTAACCATCGGGGTCTTCAATAACCAATAATCGCCTCAATCCCATATATTTTATTCCTATAAAAACTAAAATTTTTAATCAATTAAACTTCACTTAAAATTTAAGCTAATTTTGTGAGATAATTCAAAATATAGGTGTATCAGCAACACACACCCATCCTAACTGAGTTGAGGCGTTAACCCGATGAGTGAATTGTTTGTTAAGTTGGAACAAGATGACGATATTGTCATGTTGGACAAGGATACGTTTACTGTATCCAGGTTGAAAGAGTTCATGACTGAGAATATGAAAACTAGACTTTTCAGTCAAGCTTTGTTACCTGATTTATTATGCCAAAATTTAAAAATAACAGATAAATCAATAGAACTGAACTTAGAGGAATTTAGATTAGTGTTTCCACCTCAAGGGATAAACTGTCAGTTACTCAAGTTAGAGTCTAGGTATTGGATTTCAGGTAAAATCAGATTTCAAGTTAATGCAGATTATAAAAGAGATGATTTAAATACTCGAAAGAAGATAGTTAATATTGAATTAGAATTTGCTCCTGATGAAATAATATCTAACGAAACACAAGAACAGAAAAATGCTAATTCCAATGAAAATTTAGATGAAATTAGAGCCAAATTAAACCAAATCAACGCTCTTTAATTGTAGGGTGCGTAAGCAAAGCGCACGCACCAATATTTTATTAAAATCAATCAAAATCATGAATAACCTCAAAGAATACGTTAATCAAACCGCCTAACTGATTCATTTATCCATTCCTCCTGAATATCATCAAGGTGTCATAATTAAGAAGTAGGATAATCTGTGACTGTATTTTCCACAATGCAGTAAACCTAGAAGGGTCAGGAAAATGAATCAGACACTTGGGTAAATCTGGTCAAAGTTTAGCGTGATCGAAATCCACTTTTGATTGTGATTAATGTCACATTAGTAAAAAAGGCTCAATGGGCTCTGCGAAACGGGAAACTATCAAGACACAATTCAGCCAAACGGTAACAAATATGGCTCAGATCCCTTAGAATTAAAGACAATTCATCCAGTATTTTAGGGCTGACTTACTAGAGTCCAGATTGTCATTAGAAATCAACGGGAATCTTTGGGTAAAGTGTTTGAGGTTTAGAGGGAAATCTAAACCCAGGGGAAGAAGCAAGAGTGGATCACGGTAAATCAGCTTGATGGGGAATGAAATCAGATGATGAATCTTGAATACAGCGACGAACAACAGAGCGATTTTGCACGCCTGATGAGCCATAATATTTTATTTGATAAATTGCCCATTGAGGTACAAAAGTGGGCTGAAAGTTTGCCCTGGAATCAACGGCGTTATGTCCTTTCTTTATGTTATATTTTATGTGCCTCTTCCCCAGAAAAACAAGCGGAATTTTTAGATGAATATACCGCCGACGGCTTAATGGCGAAGATGTTAGAAGATATTGATACGCTGCAACGAATCAAACAATATCTCAGTTGTTTTCGGATTAAAGCCGCCTTAAATGAATCGGTTTTACGCGGTTATATTCGGCAATTTTATATTCATTCTGCCCAAGATGCTCGTTGTCAACCCGGCCAATATTTAGAGTCGGCTTTAAAGTTGGCATTAAGTCCGAAAGATAAAGATAATGTGTTTAATTATATTCTCGGGTTTGAACTCATTAAACTCATGTTTCAAATGAGTTGGCTACAACAGGAACGACTTTCTCGATTACAAACTAATCAGGACTATTTTATCAAAAATTATCTCAAGCCGATTCAACACGCCCATCGAGTTAATGGCATTATTGTTCCTAAAGACGAACGGGTCTTTTTTGCTAAACGAGATTTCTATGTTCAGAAACCCGAAATTAAACCCAGAACCTTAATTGAATTAGTCATAGCAACCTTTACAACTAGCCAAGTCATTGCTTGTGGATTTTCTTTGACTCGTCATAGTCGAGCGTTTGAGTTTGATTATGATTATATTTTTAATTCTAACGAGCCCGACAGCATTTTTCCCTGGGGTTCAGAATCCATGTTAGGATAAAAAATGGCTCTTGTTTTGTAACAGCCACAAACCCTAAATTTAAGGTTCAAACTAAAGGAAGTTTAATTAACTGATTGCTGTTCTATTGATTAGCTCTTTACACTCCGCCCAGGAACTGAACTATGCTCTTATCCAAAGGTTTTGAAGTTGAAATGTATACGGGAACTCCCCAGGGCGATATTGTGGGGCTGTCCGATAAAATTGTTGCGGATTTAGACGGATTTGTTCGAGAACCTGATAGCCGAAACGTCGAATATACCACCGCCCCCCTGTGTAATTATGATCGTTTGTTGTGTGCCTTGATTCGACCTCGACGGATACTGCGAAATTATTTACAACAGTTGGGAGACTATACCCTGTTACCGGGAAGTACATTATCCTTGGGAGACACAAAGCATTTTTATCGGTCTGATCCGCAAAATCCCTATCATACTTATATTGAACAAACCTACGGTACCGATGTCGTCACCGCCAGTATTCATATTAATGTTGGCATCGCTGACCCCGAACAGTTAATGCAAGCCATTCGCTTAGTGCGGGTTGAAGCCCCCCTTTATTTAGCGATGAGTGCCTCTTCTCCCTTCTTAGGCGGTGAAGTCACGGGGTATCATTCCACCCGTTGGCATCTGTTTCCCAAAACCCCAGCCTATGTCCCCTTATTTGAAAGCCATCGCCATTTTATTGACTGGACAGAAGAACAACTTCAAAAAGGAACCATGCAGAATGTTCGTCACCTGTGGTCATCGGTACGGCCCAATGGCGATCGCCGTCCCTATAACTTAAATCGTCTGGAACTGAGAATTTGTGATTTGATGGTTAACCCCATTGCCTTGTTAGCGGTCACAGCTTTATTAGAAGCACGCCTTTGGCAACTGTTAGAGAACCCTGACCTAGATCCACTCCAACACAGTGAACTTCCGGCAACTCGTCGTGCTGAAGATTTAGTTGCCCTGAGCGATGAAAATGAAATCCAAGCCGCTCACCATAGCTTAGATGCCCAATTGCGACATTGGCAAGACGGACGTTTAATCATCGCTAGAGATTGGATTGAACAACTGTATCAAGAAGTTTGGCCTATTGCCAAAAAACATGGGTTTAGCTGTTTTTTGTCTCCGGTGAAAAAATTACTGCGAGAAGGCTCTACAGCCCAACAATGGGTGAATTTGTCCCAACAAGGTTGGGAAACTCGCGCTATTGTTCAGCACGCCATTCAAAACATGGAACAGCAAGAGCAAGAATTTGAAGATCAGATTTGTCAACCGTTAGTAGCGTGAAAAATGGCCCATTTTTTGATGAGAATATCTTATCGATAAATTTCTTTACAAAACATAAAGAAAAACTATAGATTTGTTCTCAATGCCGGGGGGTGAGCACCCCCTAAAGTCCTTGTTTTCTGGTTTGATTACCTCATGCCTCACGTTGTCTTAGTTCAGCCACAAATCCCACCCAATACCGGGAATATCGCTCGTACCTGTGCAGCCACCTGTACCCAATTGCATTTAGTCGGGCCATTAGGATTTGAAATTAGCGATCGCTACCTCAAGCGAGCGGGTTTAGATTATTGGCCCTATGTTTCCTTAACCTATCATCCCGATTTCTTCACCTTTGAGACCTATCATCAACAACAGAGTGGACGTTTGCTGGGATTTAGTACCAGAGGTGCTTCCAACTATGCCCAGTTTCAGTTTCAAGATTCAGACTGGCTACTGTTTGGAAGTGAAACCACAGGGCTGCCCTCCGATGTGTTGGACGCTTGCACCGCCACCGTCTATATTCCAATGGCCCAGCCCGGAGTTCGGAGCTTGAATCTCTCCGTGAGTGTTGCCATTAGTTTATTTGAAGCCCGCAGACAATTGGGTTACTTTGCCTAAAATCGGTGAATCAAAACCCCCGGTTTTAGGAAAAATTTCTGTGATAACTTTTTTTTATAAATACCCGGATTCAATTGACCCCCAACAGTGATAGATTTTATTCATCTAAACGGGTGTTTTTTGACCCGGGTCAAAAAAGCCCAAACCCTTAATTGACTTCAATCTTAGCTTCTTCACCGTTGATTTGCGAACTATCTGGCAAGCTAATCTCCATAAATTCAAGGGATTCCATTCCTATTGTATTTCTGGTAGAAACTGGTGTAGATTCTCATCTGGACTCTTGTAACAGAGTTCACTTAATCTTTAAAGTTCCTCGACCCTCAAGGGTTATTGTTTTTAAGAACGTTAGTTTTCAGGGTTTGCCTTTCTATGGAACTTTCGCTTTTCTTGCCGAAATTGAAAAAGCAAGGTAATCTGACGTAATCAGGATTATTGTCAGTGATTTCAATCAATCATTAATGTGATTAGATCTACTGATATTACGTTCTTGAGCGGTTCGAGGACAGTTCAGCGCTTCTCCATAGGAGGTCGTTCTTTGAAAGGAACAGTTCCAAATCATGATCAACCTGTTGCCATGCCTAATTTAGATTTAGATTCCGGTTTAGATTTAGATCAGAGTGCAACAGGGCAGACCAAACAACAGGTCTCACACTCTGGCAGTTATAAGGTTCGTACCTCTGTCGCATTTTTGGGTTTAGCCATTGCTTCTGGGATTCTCAGCAATCAAGCCAATGATTATGCCGTGGCGGCAGAGTTATCCAATCCTGATCCGAATCCAGCCTTGCAGTCATCCTCCGCGATGACCGATGCGTCTCCCAATCAAGTCAATACGGGCTCTGGGGAACAAGCATCTCAATCGGACTGGCAGCCGTCCCTGTTACGAACAGTTTCCCGTCTCAATGCAGGCGAGAACGTTGTCAACAGGAGCAGTCAATCTCCTGATGTCGGGCTAGAAACATCGGATCGAACCGATGTAGAAGCGGTTTCTACACCAGAGTCTCAACCTAGTGTTTCCTCGGAATCGTTGCCTCAATCGGTTACGCTGAACGAATCTCGCACCCCATCCATTGGGCAGATTCGTCCCTCCCATGAAGTTGAAACCTCAGCAACTCAGAACTCTTTAGATCCATCGGTGCAGATTTCAGAAACGCCCACTGAAGCGACTCAGGAATTGCAGCCAAACCATACGGCTCAGGGTAATTCCTTAGATACACTCTCCCAAGAGAGCGCTGGAGCGTTTGTGATTCCGACCGATGCGAGTAACCCAACTGTTGCAGAAGTTTATCAGGTGGGTTCGGGTGATACCTTAGATCGGATTGCTACACTGCACAATGTTTCCGTAGATGCCCTGATAAAGGCGAATCAGCTAACGGATCCCAATGTTCTTAGTGTTCATCAAAGTCTAAAAATTCCTAAGCAACTGGCGAGTAGTTTTTCTAGCAGTCCGTCTTCTCCAGTAACGAATTCTGGGCCAGATTCTCAAATTCGTTTAGAGGCTTCCCCCTCTTCACAACAGCTTTCTTCAACCACAGACTTAAGTGCTTTAGGCGGGAGATTACCTCAAGCCGTACTTCCAGCCGTCATTCCCTCAGAACTCAATAGCAAGGGTTCTTCAGTCACCGATTTTCCGAAGGAAGCGGTTGCCACCTTGAGTTCAATTCCGACCCACAGCACTTTAAATCAACTATCGTTAAACCAATTAGCTTCCCGTGTGGTCAATGGGGTTGAATCTCCTACTCCCGTTGCGGCTGAAGCGGTTTCCATTCCTGTTGAAGTAGAAAAATCTTCCCTGTCTCAACAGATGGCCGTTCAACAGGTTTCTGTCCGTAAATCAGAAGCCGTTAATAAGTTGTATTCAGATCGCCTGAGATCTGAAGTAGAACGCCTGCGAGAGGAATATAAAGCCCAGAGTGGCTATCAGGTGATGAATATATCCTTAGAGTCAGGTGAAGAGTCAACGGTGAAAACCTTGACCTCGGTGACGACGACTTCTGCACATCGGCAAAAACGAATTAATCCAGAGTTCAATCCTCAAGGGTATTCCCAGCAGCAAAAAGCCACTCAAGTTGAACAGAACTTATCTGCTCAACAGTTGGCGCAAGTGTCTCGGAATGCAAATAGAACTCCATCGACTCAACTGCAACCGGAGTCCAGACGTTCGGTGGTCGCTACGGCTCCCATTGGGGCTAAAGCCTACGATCCGTTAAATAACCCTACCTTGGGTCAGATGGTTTCTCCGCAGTTACCACCCCTGCCTGGGCCAGATGCTTACTTGCCTAATGGTTCCATGCGCTTCAATGGCTATATTTGGCCGGCTGCTGGGATTCTGTCTTCTCCCTATGGTTGGCGCTGGGGACGGATGCACAAGGGAATTGATATTGCTGGCCCTATCGGAACTCCGATTTTTGCGGCGGCTCCTGGGGTTGTGACCTACGCAGGATGGAATGATGGTGGCTATGGCAATTTAGTCGAAATTGAACATCCCGACGGCAGTTTAACCGTTTACGCCCACAATGATCGTGTCCTGGTCAACGAAGGCCAAAAAGTAGCTCAAGGGGAGCAAATTTCAGAGATGGGAACTACAGGTCGCAGTACAGGGCCGCACCTGCACTTTGAAATCCATCCCAAGGGTGAAGGTGCTGTTAACCCAATTGCCTTCTTGCCTCCCGACAGTTCAATGGTGTCTCAGAATTATTAGCTAGGGGTTAAGGGTTGACCATTGAGAGTTGACCGATGCCCAATCTCTGATTCCTTAAACCCCCTAAAAAAAATTTAAACAGGGGGTTTACATTTGGGAACAAGTTGTGCGATATTAATAAATCGTGAATCAATCAAGGCTCAGTAGCTCAGTGGTTAGAGCAGGGGACTCATAAGCCCAAGGTCGCAGGTTCAAATCCCGCCTGAGCCATGTAAACGAAATGGTATAAGCCTCTGCTGTAAGGCATTGAGTCAGTCAGATGATGGCTGACTTTTTTGATAAATCTTGTCTAACTGTACTCATTTCGAGTATGATATAATTGTAATAAATTGTAAAACAATCAAAAAATTGGGATTAACGCTATCCTAATTTTCTTGAAGGAAACTTTACCATCATCAGTTTAAGGAGTATTATTCATGGCTGAGTGCCTGCGTGTTGGCCAAGTCGCCCCCGATTTTACAGCGACGGCAGTTGTTGACCAAGAATTTAAAACGATCAAACTCTCTGACTATCGGGGTAAGTATGTGGTTTTGTTCTTCTACCCCTTAGACTTTACTTTTGTTTGTCCGACTGAAATTACTGCGTTTAGCGATCGCGCCGAAGAGTTTACAAAACTCAACACTCAAATTCTCGGCGTGTCTGTAGATAGCGAATTCTCTCACCTGGCTTGGATTCAAACTGATCGTAAATCCGGTGGTGTAGGTGATCTGAACTATGCTTTAGTGGCTGACCTGAAAAAAGAAATCAGCACGGCTTACAACGTTCTTGATCCCGATGCCGGAATTGCCTTGCGGGGTCTGTTCATCATTGACAAAGAAGGGGTAATTCAACACGCTACGATCAATAACCTCGCCTTTGGTCGCAACGTGGATGAAACTCTGCGGACACTGCAAGCCATTCAATATGTTCAAGCCCACCCCGATGAAGTTTGCCCTGCGGGTTGGCAACCGGGTGATAAAACCATGATCCCTGATCCCGTCAAGTCCAAAGAATTCTTTGCTGCGGTCTAGGTCTAAGATTATTCCCGACAAAAAACTATTCACAACCCGTCTTAACAATTGTGTGAAGGCGGGTTTACATTTTATAGTAGTGGCACCTGGGGTGTTAGGACATAGACTGATAACCGTACACTCCTATGAACCTATCTGTTCCCTGTTCCCTGCTATATAAGATTGTTTTAAACTGGGAAGAGTAATCAACAACAAACTCTTATGCTGACTTCTAACGATTTTACGGGTTTAATTAATCGCCGATTTTGGAATAACTTTTTTCCGATCCCCGCCACCAGTAATTTACAGTTGGGGATGAAAACGCCAGATTTTGCATTACCGGATATTACCAATGGTCAATTAATCCGGTTGTCTCAATTTCGAGGGGATCGCCCTGTGATTTTGGCTTTTACCCGCATTTTTACAGAAAAACAATATTGCCCGTTTTGTTATCCCCATATTAAAGCCCTGAACGAACACTATGAAGAATTTGTTCAACGGGGAGTGGAAGTGTTAATGATTACGAGTACCGATGAACGTCAAAGCAAAATTGTCGTCAAAGATCTAGGATTAAAAATGCCATTGCTAAGTGATCCAAGCTGTGGCATTTTTGGATTGTATCAAGTAGGACAAGCTCTAGGTGCACCCTTACCTGCTCAATTTGTTTTAGATCAAAAAGGCATTCTGAAATATAAACATTTGTTTTCTTTTTTGGATCACAATGCCAGTATTAAAACCTTACTGCAAGTTATTGATCCTCTCGCAACTCAAACAGTTTAAAATCGGTGACTAAACAAACTGGATTACCTTGTTGATCATAACCCCAATAGGAGGAATAATACCCTTCTCCCCAACCGGAATGAAAGGCAATAATATTCAATCCGGTTGATTCTTCTAAGCAGAAATTGGCCCAATCCCAAGTATCCAGATAGGTTTGATCTAAGGTTTGATCTAAGTGATGATAATAGGTTTCAAACTCAGTTTGTGACAGGGAAGATAACCGTTGAACCACTTCGCCATCCATAAAACATCTGGTTCCTGAATCCACAGGATAACCCGATTCTGGCACTCCCTGAAAAGAAACTGCTAATTCCCATGTTACCGCAGGTTGCTCTTGAAGGACTAACATTGCACAGGCAACTCTTTGCTCTTTTCGGTCATGGAATGTGGCAATACTGAGTTTAACCGGATAACGACCTACGGGCAGGGGTTGAGTCAAACACAGATGAGGATTAAGCGGAACTAAAGGATCACAAAGGGCAATTTTTCCAGTGGTTACAACTAATTCACCGATGGTCTGAACAGAATAGGTGACTTGATCTGTATAGTGATCAAGGGGGGTTGGGAAACAATAACCAGTTGGAAATGCTTGGGTCAAGTCGGTGGGGTTCATCCTTTCTACCTGCCTTCTAAGAGAAAATTTGATAATTTGTCCTTTTACTTTTAAAGGAAACCGTTTTTAGGTGTAAAGTTCGGTTGTCATTGTAACGAATTATGGGTAAATTTTAGACATTGACAGAAATATTCAAGAGTTCTATGATGATGTGTTTTACCTAATGCAGAGTCAGGTGTTGTAAACAGGAGAAGCATTTAGGCAAACAATAAGGAAAACAACAAAAACTCTCTGACTGAATGTTATGCTGAACAGCAAACGATCATCAGTGCAGGAACATAGAAATTACTGGATGATTAACTTTTTATTTTCTCATCCCCTTGCTGGCAATTGGCTGGGTTAAATAAGCGTTAATACTTATTAAATTTTCTCAACCTTAATTTATGGTTAATCTGATTACTAATATACAACCCACCCTGGATTTTATTCCTCCTAATTTTAATCCGTTTGTGCTAAAAATTTGCCAGTGGGGAATTCCCTTTTGGATTAAATGGAAAACACCGTTAGTAGAGATTAAAGGAGAAAAAGTTGAACGCTTAGTGAATCTTTATCAACAGTTCCAAAGCGGAAAAATTCGATTTTTATTAGCATTTCGTCATCCCAATACAGATGATCCGTTTTGTATGAGTCAATTATTATGGCGATTTGTTCCTGAAACTGCAAAACAACAGGGAATTGCTTTATCTGATCCAATTCATGCTCATTTTATGTATGATCGGGGTATTCCCTTATGGGCGGGACAATTTGTTACTTGGTTATTTCCAAAATTAGGAGGAACGTCAATTTTAAGGGGAAAAGTTGATCGATTAGGATTACGTTCGGCGAGGGATTTATTTCTAACAGGTCAATTTCCCTTAGCTGCTGCACCAGAAGGGGCAACCAATGGGCATAATCAAAGTATTAGTCCTTTAGAACCCGGAATTGCTCAATTAGGATTTTGGTGTGTAGAAGATTTAGAAAAAGCAGAACGAACTGAAGAGGTTTATTTAGTTCCCATTGGAATTCAATATTTTTATATTCAAGATAATTGGCAAGATTTAGAAAGATTAATTTCTCAATTAGAAAAAGATTGTAACTTACCTCAAAAAACTGAAGAATTAACAACTCAGTCTCTCTATGGTCGTTTAATGCGATTAGGAAATTATCTATTAGATACGATGGAAAATTTTTATCGCCAATTTTATCATCGCAGCATTCCTCAAGATGAAACCCTTGATTTTTCAGAACGTTTAAAACGATTATTAGATATTGCGTTAACTGTTGCTGAAGAATATTTTAATCTGAAACCAACGGGGGATTTAAATAGTCGTTGTCGTCGTTTAGAACAAGCAGGATGGGATTGTATTTATCGATATAATCTTAAAGGAAATGATAACTGGTCGGTCGTAGAATTGGGATTAGCGGATCGGGTGGCAATTGAAGCGAGTTTGAGAATGTGGAATATGAGATTAGTGGAAAGTTTTGTGGCGGTAACGGGTCGTTATATTCGAGAAAATCCCACGTTTGATCGGTTTGCAGAAACAACTTTAATTGTTTGGAGAATGATCAATCAGTTAAAGGGGAATACTTCGATTAAACCTCCTAACTTAGGGAAAAAAAGAGCTAAATTAACCGTTGGGGAACCGATTTCTGTCAGTCAAAAATGGTCAGATTATCAAACGAATCGCCGTCAAGCAGTTGCGAATTTAACCCAAGATTTACAAAACGCTTTAGAGCAGATGATTGAGTATTAAATTTCAAGTCATTGTAGGGGCGAGGCGCGCCCCATTGGCGTCAACTTAAGGAGCGATCGCCCCAAACCTGCTGTGTAAGAGCATCAATTTCTCGATGTCGTTTTCGAGTGGATTTGACCAAGCCAAATAACTTCTAATGTTTGGTTAATGAAATTTCTGACTTGAAGAAACCGGGTTTCGGGATGTATTCGTTAATTCATGACAAAGGAATTAGCGGTAATTGAGTTAGCAGGAACACCGATTAAAGTGGCTAAAAGTTCATTATTGGCTGCGACTTGAATCAAGGTATTTCCGGCTTGAGTTCCACTCCCTTGCAGGATGGTAAGCTGATTAAAACTATAATTTTGCGTCAATTTTAACAGATCCTCACCTCCGACGAAATCTAGGATGATATCGCCATTTTCACCCGGATTTAACATAAAGATATCGGCTCCTTGACCGCCAATGAGGGAATCTGTTCCGACTCCACCATTGAGGGTATCATTGCCTAAATCTCCTGTGACTAAATCATCGCCGTTACTTCCATCTACAAAATCGTCGCCTTGACCGCCATGAATCAGATCGTTATCGTCGCCACCGTAAAGGTTATCGTTCCCTGTACCTCCTGACAACAGATCTTCTCCAGCATGACCGACTAACAGGTCGTTTCCAACTTCTCCTAATACCGTATCATTGCCTAAATCACCACTGAGGGTATCGTTTCCTAAACCTCCGAAAATCAGGTCATTGTCCTTACCGCCTCCCACCCAGTCTTCATCGGCTCCACCATAAATTAGGTCGTTTCCGAGGAATCCATAAATCAGGTCTTGACCTGGGTTTCCTGAGAGGAAATCGGCTTCACCATAACCGAGTAAGGTATCCTGACCGACACCGCCACTGAGGGAGTTGGGACGCTCATCTCCTAAGAGCAGGTCATCGGGGGGGTTACTGGTGGGAATGGAGGTTAGATTTTTCCGAGCGATAAACTGTTCGATGGGGTCGCTCAGGGATGAGGGATTAGTTGTTTTTGGGGTGGGAGTTGAGGGAGTTGGAGTTGTAGGATTAACGGAATTTATTAACCCAACGGTGCTACTATTAATAACCTCTTGATTCGGGGTAATATTACCGTTATCAATGATGGTTCCTCCTGTGTCTGGATTGTTGGGATCTGTTGTGGGTTGGTCAATGACAGAAGTATCGATGGTGGTGGTAGCAATTTGAGTGGTTAAGGCTTCTCCAGTATTCTCAGCTACTACTTCGTCAAAGGATTTTGTACCACTGAAGGCAGCGCTTAAATCTTCTGTGACGCTGGTTTGGGCAACTTTTTGGGCTTGGAAGATGCCATCAGTGCTGGTAGCGGTCAGGATTTGCTCGTTACTGGCGGCAATCACCTCAGAAAGTTGAGCGACGTTGCTGCTAATTTGTTGTAATTTGAGGCTATCCTCTGGGTTTAACTGCGTTGAGTCTATGCTGTTAATAGCATCATTTAACAGAGTTTGGATTTGGTTAGGATCACTCAAATTCAACGAACCTTGTGAAATAGCAGAGGCAGAAGCATTAACAATTGAATTAGTCAAGATACTGACATCAGCCGTTGGATCAATGGCTTGATAGGAAGCACCTAATTGGGTCATAGTGGTTTGAACTGCCACTTGTGCCGCTAAGACAGCTAACGCTTCACTGGAACCCGCTTGGGCTGCTGCAATCGGGTCAAAGGTCGCTAAATCAATGGTGCTGGGCAGTCCCAGAGAGGTTTTGACTTGGGTTTGAGCTTCTTCTGGGGTCAATCCTGTATTGACTAGGGTAGCCACTAGAGTCGTTAGAGGTGTAACCATTGTGGAACCGGGAATAGCTTTGAGGATGCCAGTAAAGGCTTGTCCGGTAATTGCATCTGTACCCCCGACAATCACATATTGACCTTCTTCGGGGTCTAAAATGCCATTGCCATTGGTGTCGAAGTCCCCAGCAATCTCAAGGGTGAAATTACCTGCCGCATCGGTGGTGCTAGTCGGTTCGCCACTGTCTTGAATACTATTCCCATTCACATCTAAGAACACTGTCCCGCCAGCAATCGGCCCATCTTGACCTTTGGCTTTCACGGTTTGGGTGATTTTAGCGGGGGTTTGAGGAGTGTTAGGGGTTGCCATTGTAATCTCAGTGGTACGAGCAAAGATGGCATCAGTATTCAGGTCAGTCCCTGTCACCTCTTGGGTCTTGGTGGCTGCATGGGAGGCAGAATTCCCTGAGAACGTTGTATCGCTACTGATATTGATGATGGGGAGTTCATTGGATGCGGGTAAACCTTGGTCATTAATTTTCTTTTGAGCATCAAGCGTGGCTTGGGTGAGGGCAAATATAGCTCCGCCAAAACCTTGTCCATCATCAGTAGTCTTTTCGTCATCACCACCATATCCACCCTGGACACGGTTATTAGTCAAGCTAGAACCGTTGTTAATGTTTAAGCTGCCACTGCGGATAAAGATTGCACCTCCCATCCCTGCACCATCGCCGCCACTTCTGCCGCCGCCAAAGCCGCCGATGCCGCCGATGCCGCCGTTGCTGCCGCCACCGCCAAAACCGCCGTTGCCGCCGTTGCCGCCGTTGCCGCCGTTGCCGCCGATGCCTCTGCCGTCGCTTCTTTTCCCACCGCCGCCGCCGCTACCGCCGAAGCCGCCGCTGCCGCCGAAGCCGCCGTTGCCGCCGTTGCCGCCGATGCCGCCGTTGCCACCGCTACCATCGATGCTTTTTTTGCCGCCTTCGCCGCCGTTGCCACCGTTGCCGCCGTTGCCGCCGATGCCGCCGTTGCCGCCACTACCGCCGATGCCACCGTTGCCACCGTTGGGGCCTTTGCCGCCGTCGCCACCGTTGCCACCGTTGCCACCGATGCCACCATTGTTGCCGCTGCCACCGTTGTCGCCGCTGTGTTTGCTGCCGCTGATGCCGCCGCTGCCATTGTTAGCTGCTATATTCTGCAACCCAATTCCACCACCAAACTGCTGGAAACTCCAGAAGCCATTACCACCTATAGCTTGATTCCCCTCAAACTTCACCCCATCAACCGTGACATTCCCTTGATAAATAAACAGTGCCCCTCCCATCCCCGCACCACCACCGGAGTTATAGCCATCGCTTCCCTTAGCAACTGCATTTTTCAGGGTCAGGTTCTTAAAACTCACATTCCCTGATTTGACGAAGAAAATCGGACGGTCATCTTTATCAGCTTTACCATTATTATTGTTATCCCCATTGATGGTATGTCCTTGCCCATCAACAGTCATATCGCTATCAACCAAACTCCACATCCGAATCACATCGCTACCAAAATTCAGACGCACATCGGTATTCAATTTGATGGTATCGGCTCCGGCTTTCTCGTTAGCCGTTTTAATTGCCCAACTCAGAGTTCCTTCGGTATCTCCCTTACCGTTATCTAAATCTTTAGTAACAGAAATGGGAGTGTTCTCTTTACTCACTGCACTGGTTGGGTTACTATTAACGGTTTCTTTGGTTCCTTGTCCATCGGTATAACTAACTTTTACCTGTACCTTTTTCCCAACTTGGGTTTGAGATAAGGTGAAAGTCTTATTAGTCGCTTTACTAATATCAGTCCAGGTAACTCCATTATCGGCTGACTCTTGCCATTGATAATTAAACGTTCCTAAACCATCAACATCCGCTAAGGTATTGGTGGCGGTTAAGGTTTGATTTTGTTGCGCTGTCCCTGTAATATTAACTGTTCCTGTAGGAGCATTATTCAAAAGTCCAGAAACCACAGAAGTCGGACTACTATTAACTGTTTCTGCTGTTCCTAATAGGTCAGTATAACTAACTTTTGCCTGTACCTTTTTCCCCACTTGGGTTTGAGATAAGGTCAAAGTATTATTAGTCGCTCCACTAATATCAGTCCAGGTGACTCCATTATCTGAGGACTCTTGCCATTGATAATTAAAAGTACCTAAACCATCAACATCTGCTAAGGTATTTGTTGCAGTTAAAATTTGGTTTTGTGTTGCTGTTCCCGTAATACTAACATTACCTGTGGGTAAGTCATTAATATTAGTAACAACAGAAGTCGGACTACTATTAACCGTTTCTGCTGTTCCCAATAGGTCTGTATAACTAACTTTTGCTTGTACCGTTTTCCCAACTTGGGTTTGAGATAAGGTGAAAGTATTATTAGTCGCTCCACTAATATCAGTCCAGGTAACTCCATTATCGGCTGACTCTTGCCATTGATAATTAAAAGTACCTAAACCATCAACATCTGCTAAGGTATTGGTTGCCGTTAAAATTTGGTTTTGTGTTGCTGTACCCGTAATATTAACTGTTCCTGTAGGAGCATTATTCAAAAGTCCAGAAACCACAGAAGTCGGACTACTATTAACTGTTTCTGCTGTTCCCAATAGGTCTGTATAACTAACTTTTGCTTGTACCGTTTTCCCAACTTGGGTTTGAGATAAGGTGAAAGTATTATTAGTCGCTCCACTAATATCAGTCCAGGTGACTCCATTATCGGCTGACTCTTGCCATTGATAATTAAACGTTCCTAAACCATCTGCATCAACTAAGGTATTTGTTGCCGTTAAAATTTGGTTTTGTGTTGCTGTACCCGTAATATTAACTGTTCCTGTAGGAGCATTATTCAAAAGTCCAGAAACCACAGAAGTCGGACTACTATTAACTGTTTCTGCTGTTCCCAATAGGTCTGTATAACTAACTTTTGCTTGTACCGTTTTCCCAACTTGGGTTTGAGATAAGGTGAAAGTATTATTAGTCGCTCCACTAATATCAGTCCAGGTAACTCCATTATCGGCTGACTCTTGCCATTGATAATTAAAAGTACCTAAACCATCAACATCTGCTAAGGTATTGGTTGCCGTTAAAATTTGGTTTTGTGTTGCTGTACCCGTAATATTAACTGTTCCTGTAGGAGCATTATTCAAAAGTCCAGAAACCACAGAAGTCGGACTACTATTAACTGTTTCTGCTGTTCCCAATAGGTCTGTATAACTAACTTTTGCTTGTACCGTTTTCCCAACTTGGGTTTGAGATAAGGTGAAAGTATTATTAGTCGCTCCACTAATATCAGTCCAGGTGACTCCATTATCGGCTGACTCTTGCCATTGATAATTAAACGTTCCTAAACCATCTGCATCAACTAAGGTATTTGTTGCCGTTAAAATTTGGTTTTGTGTTGCTGTACCCGTAATATTAACTGTTCCTGTAGGAGCATTATTCAAAAGTCCAGAAACCACAGAAGTCGGACTACTATTAACTGTTTCTGCTGTTCCCAATAGGTCTGTATAACTAACTTTTGCTTGTACCGTTTTCCCAACTTGGGTTTGAGATAAGGTGAAAGTATTATTAGTCGCTCCACTAATATCAGTCCAGGTGACTCCATTATCGGCTGACTCTTGCCATTGATAATTAAACGTTCCTAAACCATCTGCATCAACTAAGGTATTTGTTGCCGTTAAAATTTGGTTTTGTGTTGCTGTACCCGTAATATTAACTGTTCCTGTAGGAGCATTATTCAAAAGTCCAGAAACCACAGAAGTCGGACTACTATTAACTGTTTCTGCTGTTCCCAATAGGTCTGTATAACTAACTTTTGCTTGTACCGTTTTCCCAACTTGGGTTTGAGATAAGGTGAAAGTATTATTAGTCGCTCCACTAATATCAGTCCAGGTAACTCCATTATCGGCTGACTCTTGCCATTGATAATTAAACGTTCCTAAACCATCAATATCCGCTAAGGTATTAGTGGCGGTTAAAATTTGGTTTTGTGTCGCTGTACCCGTAATATTAACTGCTCCTGTAGGAGCGTCGTTAATATTAGTAACCACAGAAGTCGGACTACTATTAACTATTTCTGCTGTTCCTAATAGGTCAGTATAACTAACTTTTGCCTGTACCGTTTTCCCAACTTGGGTTTGAGATAAGGTGAAAGTATTATTAGTCGCTCCACTAATATCAGTCCAGGTAACTCCATTATCGGCTGACTCTTGCCATTGATAATTAAACGTTCCTAAACCATCAATATCCGCTAAGGTATTAGTGGCGGTTAAAATTTGGTTTTGTGTCGCTGTACCCGTAATATTAACTGCTCCTGTAGGAGCGTCGTTAATATTAGTAACCACAGAAGTCGGACTACTATTAACTATTTCTGCTGTTCCTAATAGGTCAGTATAACTAACTTTTGCCTGTACCGTTTTCCCAACTTGGGTTTGGGATAAGGTCAAAGTATTATTAGTCGCTCCACTAATATTAGTCCAGGTAACTCCATTATCGGCTGACTCTTGCCATTGATAATTCAAAGTACCTAAACCATCTGCATCTGCTAAGGTATTGGTTGCGGTTAAAATTTGGTTTTGGGTTGCTGTACCCGTAATATTAACTGCTCCTGTAGGAGCGTCGTTAATATTAGTAACCACAGAAGTCGGACTACTATTAACAGTTTCTGCTGTTCCTAATAGGTCAGTATAACTAACTTTTGCCTGTACCGTTTTCCCAACTTGGGTTTGGGATAAGGTCAAAGTATTATTAGTCGCTGCACTAATATTAGTCCAGGTGACTCCATTATCGGCTGACTCTTGCCATTGATAATTCAAAGTACCTAAACCATCTGCATCTGCTAAGGTATTGGTGGCGGTTAAAATTTGGTTTTGTGTCGCTGTACCCGTAATATTAACTGTTCCTGTAGGAGCATTATTCAAAAGTCCAGAAACCACAGCAGTCGGACTACTATTAACCGTTTCTGCTGTTCCTAATAAGTCAGTATAACTAACTTTGACTTGTACCTTTTTCCCTACTTGCGTTTGAGATAAGGTAAACGTATTATTAGTCGCTCCACTAATATTAGTCCAGGTGACTCCATTATCGGCTGACTCTTGCCATTGATAATTTAATGTTCCTAAACCATCTGCATCCGCTAAGGTATTAGTGGCGGTTAAAATTTGGTTTTGGGTTGCTGTTCCTGTAATACTAACATTACCTGTGGGTAAGTCGTTAACATTAGTAACGGTAGTTGTAGGTGAACTATTAACCGTTTCTGCTGTCCCTAATAGGTCAGTATAACTAACTTTGACCTGTACCTTTTTCCCTACTTGCGTTTGAGATAAGGTGAAAGTATTATTTGTCGCTCCACTAATATTAGTCCAGGTGACTCCATTATCGGCTGACTGTTGCCATTGATAATTAAACGTTCCTAAACCATCAACATCTGCTAAGGTATTGGTTGCCGTTAAAATTTGGTTTTGTGTCGCTGTTCCTGTAATATTAACTGTTCCTGTAGGAGCGTCGTTAACATTAGTAACCACAGAAGTTGGACTACTATTAACCGTTTCTGCTGTTCCTAATAGGTCTGTATAACTAACTTTTACCTGCACCTTTTTCCCAACTTGTGCTTGAGATAAGGTAAAAGTATTATTAGTTGCTCCACTAATATCACTCCAGGTGACTCCATTATCGGCTGACTCTTGCCATTGATAATTTAATGTTCCTAAACCATCAACATCTGCTAAGGTATTTGTTGCCGTTAAGGTTTGATTTTGTTTTGCTGTTCCTGTAATATTAACATTACCTGTGGGTAAGTCGTTAACATTAGTAACGGTAGTTGTAGGTGAACTATTAACTGTTTCTGCTGTCCCTAATAGGTCAGTATAACTAACTTTTACTTGTACCTTTTTCCCTACTTGTGTTTGAGATAAGGCGAACGTATTATTAGTTGCTCCACTAATATTAGTCCAGGTGACTCCATTATCGGCTGACTCTTGCCATTGATAATTAAACGTTCCTAAACCATCAACATCTGCTAAGGTATTGGTTGCCGTTAAAATTTGGTTTTGTGTCGCTGTACCCGCAATATTAACTGTTCCTGTAGGAGCATTATTCAAAAGTCCAGAAACCACAGAAGTCGGACTACTATTAACTGTTTCTGCTGTTCCTAATAGGTCAGTATAACTAACTTTGACCTGCACCTTTTTCCCTACTTGTGTTTGAGATAAGGTGAACGTATTATTAGTTGCTCCATTAATATTCGTCCAGGTGACTCCATTATCGCCTGACTCTTGCCATTGATAATTTAATGTTCCTAAACCATCTGCATCTGCTAAGTTATTGGTGGCGGTTAAAATTTGGTTTTGTGTTGCTGTTCCTGTAATATTAACTGTTCCTGTAGGAGCGTCGTTAATATTAGTAACCACAGAAGTTGGACTACTATTAACCGTTTCTGCTGTTCCTAATAGGTCTGTATAACTAACTTTTACCTGTACCGTTTTCCCTACTTGTGCTTGAGATAAGGTAAAAGTATTATTAGTCGCTCCACTAATATTAGTCCAGGTGACTCCATTATCGGCTGACTCTTGCCATTGATAATTAAACGTTCCTAAACCATCTGCATCTGCTAAGGTATTGGTTGCCGTTAAGGTTTGATTTTGTTTTGCTGTACCCGCAATATTAACTGTTCCTGTAGGAGCATTATTCAAAAGTCCAGAAACCACAGCAGTTGGACTACTATTAACCGTTTCTGCTGTTCCTAATAAGTCAGTATAACTAACTTTGACCTGTATATTTTTCCCAACTTGTGTTTGAGATAAGGTGAACGTATTATTAGTCGCTCCACTAATATTAGTCCAGGTGACTCCATTATCGGCTGACTCTTGCCATTGATAATTAAACGTTCCTAAACCATCAACATCCGCTAAAGTATTGGTGGCGGTTAAAATTTGGTTTTGTGTTGCTGTTCCTGTAATACTAACATTACCTGTCGGTAAGTCGTTAACATTAGTAACTACAGCAGTTGGACTACTATTAACTGTTTCTGCTGTTCCTAATAAGTCAGTATAACTAACTTTTACTTGTACCTTTTTCCCTACTTGTGCTTGAGATAAGGTGAAAGTATTATTTGTCGCTCCACTAATATCAGTCCAAGTGACTCCATTATCAGATGACTGTTGCCATTGATAATTAAACGTTCCTAAACCATCAACATCTGCTAAGGTATTTGTGGCGGTTAAAATTTGGTTTTGTGTTGCTGTTCCTGTAATACTAACATTACCTGTCGGTAAGTCGTTAACATTAGTAACTACAGCAGTTGGACTACTATTAACTGTTTCTGCTGTTCCTAATAAGTCAGTATAACTAACTTTTACTTGTACCTTTTTCCCTACTTGTGCTTGAGATAAGGTGAAAGTATTATTTGTCGCTCCACTAATATCAGTCCAAGTGACTCCATTATCAGATGACTGTTGCCATTGATAATTAAACGTTCCTAAACCATCAACATCTGCTAAGGTATTTGTGGCGGTTAAAATTTGGTTTTGTGTTGCTGTTCCTGTAATAGTAACATTACCTGTCGGTAAGTCGTTAACATTAGTAACTACAGCAGTTGGACTACTATTAACTGTTTCTGCTGTTCCTAATAGGTCTGTATAACTAACTTTGACCTGTACCTTTTTCCCCACTTGGGTTTGAGATAAGGTCAAAGTATTATTAGTCGCTCCACTAATATCTGTCCAGTTGACTCCATTATCGCCTGACTCTTGCCATTGATAATTTAATGTTCCTAAACCATCTGCATCCGCTAAGGTATTGGTGGCGGTTAAAATTTGGTTTTGTGTTGCTGTTCCTGTAATACTAACTGTTCCTGTAGGAGCGTCGTTAATATTAGTAATACTTAAATTAGAGGTAGCTGTGGCGGTACTAAAAGCTGTTATTCCTCCATTGGTGCTGACATTCACACCCGTTTGTCCATTGCTGCCACTGGTGCCATCCCATCCTCGATAAGTGAGACTGACATTGCCGTTAAAGTTGGCATTGGGAACAAATCGAACTAAAGCTGTATTACTTAAAAGAGTCGCTGAACTGTTTGTTACTGCCCCAAATGCTGTCCAATTGCTGCCGTTATTGTTAGAAAACTGCCAAGTTCCGTTACTTGTATTGCTCAACCCTGTTACTGCTATGCCACTGGGGTCGCTGTTGGCATCGGTGAAACCACTGCTTAAGACGGTGGAAACTAATGTCCCTGGATTGGTTGTCGGGTCTTCGTTAATTGTGGTTAAATTAGATACGTTAGCTGCATTTAGGACGGGGGCGCTGTTGTTGTATTCTCCTGTTGCTCCAAAAAAGTTCAACCAAGTGTTTGTATTTGTGCCACTGGTTCGGGTTATGGTGATGCTTTGCAGGATTTTCGTTGTATCGGGTGTTAACCCTAAACCAAAGATTTTTCCAGCATTAAAATCCCAGTAACTTGAGCCGGTTGTATCGTTACTTAAGTCTAGTCCATTAATCAGATAGTAACTAGAAGCTGACTCGGTAATTGAAGTGGCAATATCGGCAATTGTGGCTGTACTGGTGCTGGTGCTGCTATCGCTATAGTTAAATTTTATATTTATTGTCCCGCTACCATTTGTCCCGGTGGCAAACAGGTGAATTTTTTGGTAGGGACTAGCCGTGACGTTAAAGGTAAAGGATGAGTTGTTGGTGGTGAGGATTTTGGCATTGTTGCCGTCATTGCTGTTATTGTAGCCGAGTTGAATGTTGGGATGGTAGCTGTTGGCTGCAAACAAGCCGTTGTCGGGTAAACCGTTGCCATTGGTTCCTGCTTTAAAGGTGGCAAAAGACTGAGTGACTAGGGCGTATGTCGGTGAACCGAAGGGATTTTGGCTGGGGTCTGTGGTGCCGTTATTATAGTTAATAATGACATCATCGCTGAAGATTGAACTCAAGTCGAAGTTTTTGATTGCTAATACTCCGCCATAGTTTTCCATTGTTACTGCTGAAAAAGCTAGGGGGGTTTCTATTGACCCGATGGTTTTGTCTAATTTCCAGTCTCCTCCTAGGGTCGCATTGCCAGTTTTTTGGCTGGATGCTGCTATGTTAGCTCCTATCATTTGATTCAGGTGCTGGATGAATTTTTCTCCTATTTTTCCGGCTGCTACTTCACATCCATACACTAAAATATCGGCGGTTTTTGTTAGGGCTTTTCCCCACTGCTGAAGTGGTTTCCTAAAACCATCTAAATTTTCCCTATTTAGAAGGTCTGAACCGAGTTGTAAATGACCGGGGCTTCCGTGAGAAACGATATGTAGGGCTTGAATTTTTGATAAGCCTTTGAGTGCTTGTGTGATCTGTTCTACCCCACTTGGGTCTGGGTCTAAAATCACGATTTCTGCGTTTTTGTTGGCTCCTTCTATTAGGCTTGGGTAGTTGTCGATAGTGGAGTCAATGAAAATAATTTGTTTTTTCATGGTTTTCAATTCAGTTGATTAATTAATGGCCAAAGGATTCTAATCAGTAGTTGCCGGGAGATCGCACCCATTTGAAGGGATGAACAGGAAGGACGATCTCTATTGACCCGATGTACAATTTTTCCTCGGTTTAAACAGTACAATCGGGGAAATTGCCGTTGGGTATATCTGGAGAACGTCTTAATTTAACGTTAATAACTTTAGTATAACCGATTAATTATGTGTTGAATACCGTAGAATTACTGAAATTTTTTCATGAGGTTTTTGGCCCAAAATTATATCGGTGAAAATCTGGATAGGGGAGCAACGGGACTCCTGTTTAAATGTTTGCTACGCATCCGTCCAAGTAGAGACGTTGTATGCAAGGTTTATACAGGAGGTTTAGGAAATTATTTTTATATAGTATCAATTTTAGGATTTTATCTAAGGTTAGTAATTGCGACACCCTTCTAAAAATCGTCTTGGAATCTCAATTTTATCTCCCCAATGGAGATGTAAATAAGACCCATGAACGTTAGAGAGATTTCCCCATCCTTCTAAAATTATAGGATTATTTTCTACTGAGAAAAAACGCTGCATTTTATATAACGGTTGAGTTGAGTTTTCGAGCAGTTCTGAACGATGAAACTCATGTCCGGTAATTATTTTGCCTTCTAATAATAAAGGCGTATTTTTTAATACTTTGGCTTGATAATACCCTAATTTTAATCGTTTTCCCATCACCGCCGTTGTTGGCAAAACCCCCACCATTGACCAAGCATTATTTTCAAAATCAATAATTTTTTCACATAAATACATTAACCCTCCACATTCGGCATAGGTTGGCATTCCTGATAAAATAGCATATTTAACTGCTTTTAAAATAACTTGATTTTGGCTTAATTGTTGAGCAAATACCTCTGGAAACCCTCCCCCAAAATATAATCCTTGAATTCCGGGGGGTAAGTGGTTATCGGTTAATGGACTCCATTCAATTAATTCCGCACCTAATTGTTGTAAAATTTCTAAATTTTCGGCATAATAGAAGTTAAATGCAGAATCTCTAGCGATCGCAATTTTAATTCTAGGCTCTACTGTAGTGTTTAAAAATGCAGTTTCTTGAATAAATCCGGTTTTTGGGCTATATTTTAATAAGGGTAATAATTGTTTCCAGTCAAACCAAGATTCAGCCAGTTTAGCTAAGTCTTGAATCAGTAAATTTAGTTCAGGTAGTTCTTCCGTTGGAATCAACCCCAAATGACGAGCGGGAATTTCGATATTTTCTTGTCTTTTCAAGATTCCTATAATTGGAATATTGAGGAATTTTAAGGAAGTTTTTAATAATTCTAAATGGCGATCGCTTCCTACTTTATTTAAAATCAACCCAGCTAAATTCAGCTTAGGATTAAGGGTTTTAAATCCCAGGGTAATGGCAGCTACAGAACCCGATAATCGACTACAATCTAAAACCAAAATAACAGGTATATTCAAAATTAAAGCAATGTGAGCCGTGGAAGCTATCGGAATATTATCACCATCAGGAATCCCATCAAATAAACCCATTACCCCTTCTATTAATCCATAATCAGACATTTGAATATGATTAAAATAGCAAGTTTTAATATAGGATTCTGATGTTAAAATTGAATCTAAATTATAACAAGGTTTTCCCGTTACATAGGCATGAAACATGGGATCAATATAATCAGGGCCAACCTTAAAGGATTGCACATTAAAATTGTGTTGTTTTAAATAAGATAAAATTGTCAATGTAACGGTTGTTTTACCAACGCCACTGCGTTCACCTGCAATAATAACAGTCATGATTTAAAATTTTTAGGGAATACCTATCGGGCTAAATGCTTAAGAATTGGTAACTCTACATTCATTACCTTACCTGCTTTCTAGCTATTCAATCTGTTTATTTTCTTATTCTACTTCTCGGAGAGTGACAGAAGAGGGATATCTCAATTGTAGTAAGCCCTTTAGGGCTAGGAGGCGTTCACGCCTCACTACTTTTTCAATATTTTCGTTCCTGGGGTTCAAATAACGTTATTTGAACCGGACGATATGCTAAATCAATACCCGCAGGTGAATAATAAGCTAAGGTATGTTTGAGGAACTGTTCATCATTGCGTTGGGGATAATCTTCTCGACTGTGAGCCCCTCGGCTTTCTTGACGGTTTAAGGCTGAAGTTAAAATCATATTTCCCACAATCATTAGGCTTTTTAATTCCAAAGCTTCAATTAATTCTGTATTCCAACATTTGCCTTTATCATCTAAATAAATCTGTTGATAACGATTCTGTAACTCTTGAATTAGACTTAACCCTTCTCGCATCACACTATCATTTCTAAACACACCACAATGAGCCGTCATAGCATCTTGAAAGTCTTGGCGGAGTGTCCCGATTCGGTAATCTCCTGATTGATCTAATAACCCTTGTAATTGCTCTTGAGCTTCTTTCAAATAACGCTGTTCATCAAGAGTTGGTAATTTGCGATTTTGCACAAATTCAGCAATAGCTGCTCCTGTTCGTTTTCCATAAACAACACATTCTAATAAGGAATTACTACCTAAACGATTTGCTCCATGAACGGAGACACAAGCCGCTTCTCCCGCCGCAAATAATCCATCCACTAAACTATCGATACCGCTTAAAACTTGCCCATTAATATTAGTCGGAATTCCCCCCATTGAATAGTGAACCGTTGGACGAACAGGCATCGGTTGAACCACAGCATCAATGCCTAATAAACGGTGCGCTTCTTCCCAACAAAAAGGAATCCGACTCATAATTTTTTCCCGTCCTAAATGTCGCAAATCCAAATAAACATAAGGCCCCCCAGAACTGCCATCGGGGTTAATTCCACGCCCTGCACGAATTTCTAAAGTAATAGCGCGAGACGTAATATCTCTGGGTGCTAATTCCATCCGACTTGGGGCATAAGTCGCCATAAATCGTTCCCCATTACTATTAATTAAATAAGCGCCTTCTCCTCGCACCGCTTCGGAAATTAACACCCCTACCGGATATAAACCTGTGGGATGAAACTGCACAAACTCCATATCTTCCAGGGGAACTCCCGCCATCGCTGACATCGCCAACCCGTCCCCCGTTGAGGCGTAGTCATTGGAGGTGGTATTAAACGCTCGACCATAACCCCCCGTTGCGAACATGACCGCCTTCGCGCGAACAACCGTTAACTGTCCGTCATTGATACGGAACATGACAACGCCCTTGGCTTGTCCCTCTTCCAATATCAAGCGCATGACGTACCATTCATCATAGATACGAATGCCATAACGTCTGAGGTTATTGACGAGTTCGTGTAAAATCGCATGACCTGTTTTATCGGCGGCGTAGCAGGTACGGTTGTGGGAATGTCCGCCGAAAGCCCGTTGGGCGATGCGTCCATCAGGAAGACGGGAAAATAAGACTCCCAAATGTTCTAAATCAATAATGACATCCGGGGCTTCTTTGGCTAAAATTTCCACCGCATCTTGGTCAGCGAGATAGTCTGAACCCTTGACGGTATCGAAAGCATGGGCTTCCCAACTGTCGCTTTCATCAATATTTTTTAATGTAGCGGCGATACCCCCTTGGGCGGCAACGGAATGGGAACGAATGGGGTGAGTTTTAGCAACAACGGCTATATTTAAGCTGGGGTTAGTGCGGGCAATTTCTACCGCCGCCCGACATCCAGCTAACCCGCCCCCAACAATAATCACATCATGTTCTAGCATCTTAATCAATTATCAATTATCAATTATCAATTATCAATTATCAATTATTAGTTATTAGTTATTAGTTATAGGTCTGTAAGGGTGGGGGAAGCCCGCCCCTACTGGTATAACTCTTACACTGATAACTGATAACTGATAACTGATAACTGTATGAGTTGAATTTATTCTAACTCGCCACTTGCGCCGTTTTGGAACTGGGAAGTTCAGCACGGCTTGGTTCGTCTTCAATGGATGGGTCTACAGATAGAACTTCGATATGGTTAAATAACGTGGTGACAAATGCAAAGAGTAAAAAAGGTAAAGACAGCACAACAATTAAGCTCACCGTTGCTAACGCATAAATTTGGCGGGCTGTACTCCACAGTGCTAATGAAGTCGCTAAGGCAATAAAGATGACAATTAGCCAAACGATAATTTGGCTATAGATATCGCCATAGGTGAGTGTGCATCGAATACGATACTTTTTCAGATCTTGCATTGGCTCTCTCTTGTAATATTGCTTTAAACTTCTAGGTTAAAGGGTTGATTCAATTTTGGAAAAAATTTAAACATTTTAATAAGAGTTGTAATTTAACTTTACGTTCGGTCATACTTCAGCAGGCAGCAAACCGGATAAAATTCTGAATTCTTGATTTTTTCAGGAATTCTTAACATTGATTGTTCAGCATTAACCCTCTTAGGGAATAGCGAAAAGCGATTTGAGAGACTCTTCCGCACCCTACGCCTGTCTTTTATCTCCTTTCTCCAAAATCAGGGAAGGGGTGAACGCTCTAATCATCTGATCTAAAAAATAATAAATTCGGTAAGGCTAACCCCACCGGAATTCCTAATGTCATTAATAAGGCAGTTCCAGCCATCACTATCGTATTAGCAATTAAAGAAATATCGGAATTGATGCCTAATTTCATCATTAAAATTAAACCACTTCCGGCTCGAAACATAAAAATTCCAGGGATCATTCCGACAACAGCCCCAAATGCAATCGCCGCCGAAGGCACTTTAAACCGTCGAGAAAAATAAACTGTCATTAATCCCACAACCATTGAAGCCAAAAGATTTCCCCAAATAATTCCTAATCCAATATAAATCGAAAAAAATCGCATTCCATAACCGACTATTCCACAAAGAATACAAACCCAAAGAATTCCTTTAGGAACATTAAATAAAATAGCAAATCCGGCAGCGACTAATCCAGCAAATAAAATATTTTCCGGCTGTAATAAAGGGGATTTTATCGAATTAACAGCAACAGAAATATTCATAATACTTCCTGATAATAATAAACCAAATAAAATAGAGATTAACATTACTAAACTAAAATTTAATCGCGCAATTCCTGTGATTTGATGGTTATAAACCATATCTAAAACTGCATTAATTAAATGAACTCCGGGGACTAACATCATGGAGGGAACTAATAAGCAGGGTTCTGGGGTTGTTGTCCAACCCAGTTTAATTCCAATTGCACTGATACACCCTCCCAAAAAAGCAGCAAAAAAGGTAATAATAAACCCATTAAACTTGTTTTTTGCTAATTGTTGTCTTAAGATTAATCCCAGGGCTGTTGCTAAACTCACAATCAAAAAAGTAGACCAATCTCCATGAAAAATTTTAGCCAAACTTCCCCCCGCAATTCCTAGCATTAAAACTAAAAACCATTGCGGATAACGATGAGGCGCATGGTGATTAATCAGTTCTAACTCATCTGTAACTTCTTCTAAAGTTTTATGTCCTTGTTGAATATCATCGACTAAGCGCATCACTTGAGTCATGACCATCATATTAATTTTCATCGCCGGAATGGGGGTACTAATGCGCGAATAAAATTGATTATGAATTTTGGTTGTTAAGGTGATAGCTTCATAAGATACTAATAACCGGGCTTCAATTCCTAAACTATCGGCTAATTGACCAGTTACCCGATGAACTCGTTCTGTTGCAGCACTATTTTGTAGAAGAAGTCGGGCGGTAAGTAGAACCAGGTGAAACTTTTGATCAATCTCTTGGAGGACTGTTGGCGTCATCTGGGTTTTTCCTTAAACGGACATCTGATGCTATTAATAGTATGGGATTTAGGCTTAATTTTATGGATAGTTGGGAATTAGTACAACGAAAAGCCACAGGGGAATGGAATTTTAAAGAGGTGGATTTAAGAGGCGCTGATTTACAAAGTTTGGATCTCAGTAAATTAGTCTTTATTGGGGCTGACTTAAGTGGGGCAAATCTCAAGGGCGCAAATTTCAGTCGTTCTTCCTTACGCGGTGCTAACTTAATGGGGGCTAATTTAAGTTATACGATTTTAGAACAAGCTAGTTTATATGGAGTACAAATGATGGGGGCAAACCTCTCCCATGCTAACCTGAATGGAGCCAATTTAACCCACGCCAATTTAAGCTATACTAATCTTTATCAAGCTAATTTAAGTGCTGCAAACCTTTACGGGTGTAATTTAGAAAATGCTTGGTTAGTCGGGGCTGATTTACGAGATACGGATTTAGAAAAAGCTAATTTTAAAGCCGTTAATTTAACTGATGCTAATTTAACGGATTCTAGTGGATTTAATCAAAGCGATGCCATCATTTGTAATACGATTATGCCCAATGGTGAATTGATGTTATCCCTGCTCTAAATTAACCGTTAAAGTTTTTCCACCGATCCACACTTGATCTCCTGTAACTAATTTTCGTCCCCGTCTAGTTTCAATCTCACCATTAACTCGAACTTCACCGGATTGAATCATAATTTTAGCTTGTCCTCCGGTAGAAACCTCACCCATGAATTTCAGAAATTGATCAAGTTTAATAGTTTCAGACATGATTTGATAGGCTCTTAATAGAGGGTCAGGTATTTAATCTATTATAATAAAATTGAGGATTTTGAGCAAGGCTAAATCAGGTTAATTTAATAAAGGTTAAATAAGGAATAAAAAAATAATTACACTGACCTAGATAATTTTGACACAGATGGGCATTCCGTCTCAAAAACTGTCATAATATAAAAACAGATGTAACAATTCTTAAATACAATGGCGAGAGACTTAAGGGGATTTTTAAAACTGTTAGAAGAACGGGGACAATTACGGCGAATTCAAACCTTAGTTGATCCTGACTTAGAAATTGCTGAAATTTCTAACCGAATGTTGCAATGTGGTGGCCCAGGGTTATTATTTGAAAATGTTAAAGGTTCACCCTATCCGGTTGCGATCAATTTATTAGGGACAGAACAACGGGTTTGCTGGTCAATGAATATGGAAAACCCCCAAGAGTTAGAGGAATTGGGGAAAAAATTAGGAATGTTACAACAACCTAAACCGCCTAAAAAAATCTCCCAAGCCATTGATTTTGGTAAAGTTTTATTTGATGTCGTTAAAGCCAAACCGGGGCGCAATTTTTTCCCTCCTTGTCAACAGATTATCATTGAAGGGGATGATGTTGATTTAAACCAAATTCCCATGATTCGTCCCTATCCTAAAGATGCGGGAAAAATCATTACGTTGGGATTAGTGATTACGAAAGATTGTGAAACGGGAACCCCTAATGTTGGAGTTTATCGCTTACAATTGCAATCTAAAAATACCATGACCGTCCATTGGTTATCGGTGCGAGGAGGGGCTAGACATTTACGCAAAGCGGCGGAGAAGGGAAAAAAATTAGAAATTGCGATCGCATTAGGGGTTGATCCCTTAATTATTATGGCGGCGGCGACCCCCATTCCGGTTGATTTATCCGAATGGTTATTTGCAGGATTATATGGGGGTTCTGGGGTACAATTGGCCAAGTGTAAAACGGTAGATTTAGAAGTTCCGGCGGACTCAGAATTTGTATTAGAAGGAACCATAACTCCTGGAGAAATTTTACCTGATGGCCCCTTTGGGGATCACATGGGATATTATGGTGGGGTTGAACATTCTCCGTTGATTCGATTTCAATGTGTTACCCATCGTCAAGACCCAATTTATTTAACTACCTTTAGTGGTCGTCCCCCCAAAGAAGAAGCGATGATGGCGATCGCATTAAACCGAATTTATACCCCGATTTTAAGACAGCAAGTCTCGGAAATTGTAGACTTTTTCCTTCCTATGGAAGCCTTAAGTTATAAAGCGGCTATTATCTCCATTGATAAAGCTTATCCGGGTCAAGCGAGACGGGCTGCTTTAGCATTTTGGAGTGCCTTACCTCAGTTTACTTATACCAAATTTGTGATTGTTGTAGATAAGGAGATTAATATTCGAGATCCGCGACAAGTGGTATGGGCAATTAGTTCAAAAGTTGACCCGTCCAGGGATGTTTTTATTCTTCCTGATACGCCTTTTGATACCTTAGATTTTGCCAGTCAAAAAATTGGATTAGGGGGAAGAATGGGCATCGATGCAACGACAAAAATCCCTCCCGAAACCAATCATGAATGGGGAGAACCTTTAGAGTCAGATGTTGATGTTGCTGAAAGGGTAACCAAACGTTGGGCAGAATATGGATTAAATGATCTGAATTTAACCGAAGTAGACCCCAATAAGTTCGGCTATGAGATAAGATAGTTGTAAGGTGCTACTATCTAAAAAAAGCTAAAATTTTTAAGGAGACAAGAATGTGGGTCGAAAGCGTAACTCTAAATAACATTAAATGCTTTAAAAACGAGGAAATTATTTTCACTCGGACTGCTATTAATGTTTCCAATCATCGCCCAAAACCCTATTCTTGGATTTCCTTATTAGGGGAAAATGGTGTTGGCAAAAGTACATTACTGCAAGCCATTGCCTTACTTTTAGCAGGGCCAGAAGCCGCGAAAGAACTGCTACCTCGCCCTACGGGTTGGGTTTGTGATTCTAAAAAGCCGGGGAAATTAAGTATTACTTTAAATCAAGAAGAAAATGATGCTGTAATTTTTGGAAAGGTGATTTTTGGTAATAAAAAAAGAAAAAAAATTTCCTATTCTTATTTTGTTACAGCAGATAAAGCAGTCAAAGTCGGTGAAGAGACTTATACAGAACCTGCATTAATTGAAAAAAGTTCAGAAATATTAAGTTGGTTGAGAAAGAATGCGTTTGCATCCGATACAAAAGGATGGTTTGCTGCTGGATATGGTGCGTTTCGTCGCCTAACTAGAACCAGTCAAGTTTTAATTCCTAGTTTAGAACCAGCAAAACGATCTAGCAATTTTGCCACGCAATTTAATGAAGATAGTGCGTTGAGTTCATTTGAAAGATGGATGGTTTATCTGGAATTTAGAATTGCTAAAGGAGATCCAAGCGCAAAAAAAATGCGAGACATCGGGATAAATGCGATTGAAAAACTACTCCCTGGAAATACAAAAATTGCCGAAGTAAGTATCGAAGGTTTAATTATATTTGAGATTAATGGTCAAAAGGTTTCAACGATTGGTTTATCGGATGGATATCGCAGTATTATTGCGTTAGCAGGAGATTTAATTTGGCGCTTACTTCAAAGCTTTACTGATTTAGAAGATCCCACTCAAGCATCGGGTGTTGTTTTAATTGATGAATTAGACATTCACTTACATCCTTTTTGGCAACGATGGATTGCTGAATGGCTACGCGAAGTTTTTCCCAACCTTCAGTTTTTTGTTGCTACTCATAGTCCTTTTATTGCAGCTGGAGCCGGAGAAGATGCTTTAACTTTACGTTTAGATATTGTTAACGGAGAAACTAAAATTACACCCGTTGAAGACATCTCAGCTTATGATGTTGACTACATTCTCAGAAGTCCGGCTTTTGGTTTAGAGTCTACCTATTCCCCCTCCACACAGGAGAAAATTCAGCGATATCATGAACTCAGAATCAAAAAAGATAAGCTGTCTAAAGAAGAAGAGCAGGAATTTAACCAATTGAAACTGTTTATGCAGGATAAACAACCTATTTCTCCTCCTGAACAATGCAAAAAAAGATGATCTTAAGGATGCTATTAAGAAGGCTATTAATAAATATAATCAGCCTGAAGTCAAGCAAGCTTTAGTTGAAATGTTTCAGGGAAAATGTGCCTATTGTGAGAGCCAGATTCGGATTGTTGATTATGGGGATATTGAACATTTTTGTCCTAAAAGTAAAAGTGAATATACTGATTTAACCTTTGAGTGGACAAACCTATTATTATCTTGTACCATTTGTAATAATTCTCAGCATAAAGGGACAAACTTTCCCCTAGATGCCAATAAGAAACCTTTGCTAATCGATCCAACTGATAAAGACACAGATATTTTTGCACATCTTAAATTAGATTGGGATCAAACTGTGAAACAAGCCTGGATTGATGGGGTGACTGATAGAGGTAAAACTGTTGTAGATATTTTTGATCTAAATGATAAAAGAGGTACAAGGAAAGAGTTAATTCGAGACCGAAGTAAAAAAGTTAAAACAATGCTTGTTGTTTTCAAGATGGCTACCAGTGAAACAATTGATGATTCTACTAGAAAAGATGCGATAAACTTACTAAAAGAGTCCTGTAATATTGAAGAACCCTATCTAGCTTTCGCTTTATTTTATATTTTACCATTTTTAGCTCATCACTTTCAAGATTTAGATGCAATTAATTTCTTAAAACAAGTAGGTCAACGGAGTCCGAGCTATAGCCAATTTGCCAGAATTAATCAATTACCGGATTAATTGTAGGAGGGTTATTAATATTTACATCAATCTCGGTGAATCCGCCCCTACAGTCAATTAATTTCTAAGCCAAAATTCTAACTTTTCACATGAGAAACCTGATTACTTAACTGTTGATAATCTGAACGAAACCAGTGCGGTAAACGGGAAATATTTTGAATTTGTAATTGTCCGGGGCGACAATATAATAACACCGCTAACAGGTATTTAATCTTGTCTATTTCATTGAGTCCTTGATTCATTTTAGAAGCTAATGTTTTGATAAATTCCTGTTCTGAAGCCGTTAACACTTCTTGAGAAAAACCACTATGTAATAACGTTCGATAAGCTTGACCCACTGAACTTTGATAAATTGATTCTAATGTTGGAGATTCCAAACCCAACCAAAAATTAGCTAATTCTTGACGAATTTGACGTAACTCTTTAACAATATCAACATTAGACGGATCAATTCGATATAAATTTACACATCCGACTAAACGTTTTTGGAAAGCTTCTGTTTCAGATAACGCTTGATTTTCTGGAACAGAAACAGCCGTTTTTAATGCCGTTGATAGTTTGACTGTTTCCAGGTTTGAGGGATTTTCAAACACCCGTTTATAATCTTTCAATAACCATTCAGGTAAACGATGATCTGCATTAGCAACTAATATCTTACCCGGAGGATAATATAACATCAACACCATCAAAGAGTTTAAAGAATCAGACTGTTTGAGTCCAATCGCCTTTTGAGTTATCTCATGGAGAAACTTTTGTTCTTCTGGGGTTAAGGCTTCCCTTTGAATCCCTCGATTTAAAAGAATTTGATAACCTTTTCCTAGATTCATTCTATAGGTTTGTTCTAAATGTTCAGGTGAAATTTTTAACCAGTGCTGCGCCATAAGTTTCCGAATTTCTCGCAACTCATCAATAACGGATTCATTATTTCTTTCTAAATCATAACGATTGACTGCATTAACTAAGCAAGATAAATACTGTTGTATTCCTTCTCGACTATTCGCTTGAATAAATTGCTGATTTTGCTGCCAATTTTGAAATAATTGCTGAAAGATTACACCAATTTTAGCCGAGTAGGTTCGACTATCCAAAAATTCAGGATTTTGCTGCATTTTGTGTTGAATTTCCTGGCGTTTTTGTTGTCGGAGTTGCGGGTTATTAGCTAGGGTAATGGCTAAGTTAATATAGGCTGCTTCGCTATTAGTAATTAAATCAGGAATAGAGAGCGATCGCAACAATGAGGCAGCCATCAAAGACCGGAAAGATCCTCCATCTCTGGGGATAATTATCTGACCAGCTTGGGAGGTTTCAGAAGAATAAGAAGGAATAGAATCTCCATCTCGGACAATGGGAACTAAACCAACTTCTAAGGGATCAAGTAAAGATGTTACCCCAGAAAACGGATAGGAATCTAAATAAATATCCGCTAATTTCAAATATTCTTTAATATCTGAACGACTGGGTTGTTTTTGTAAGAAAATTAAGCGACGACTTTCTACCCCATATTGGGCAAGAACGCTTTGAAACTGCTTAATAAATGGAACTGTTGCATAGCGAGAACTCCAGTTCGGGTTAAAGGGATATAACACTAAGAAAGAGTTAGGAACTGCGGCTAAAATTTTAGCCCAAGTTTCTTGAACTTCTGGAATAATTTTATAAAAATTTGATCCTGAAATAAACATAATGAAATCATCAGGAATTCCTAATAAAGAACGATTAGGAATTCGTTGCGGGGGTTCAGGGGGAATTACAGAACAACTAAAACAATGTGCAGTCCCCGGAATTAATATTAATTTTTCTCGATATTGTTCTTGAGCATTTTCTTGAGGTTCGGTTAAAACCCCTGAGATATAATAATCAATACTTCCCATCCCACTGGTAACACAGGATGGGGTTGTATTGACTTGAATTCTGGCTAATTTATGCAATGCTAATAAAGTGACTGGATGAGAAACTGCGGTGATATTACTCCCAATCAGTAAAATATCTAAATCATGATTTCTAATCAAGTTCACTTGTTCGGTTAAATTACTCGGAAGTGGAACCAATTGATCAACGCGATTTTTACAATACTGTTCTAAAGGATGATTGTTGGCGGTTACAGTATATAAAATGACTTCAAATTGATTTCTATCTAAATATTCAAAAGTAGGTAATATGGCATAAGTTTCTGTTTGAGGATTAAAATGATTACTGAGAATTCCTAGACGAATTTTTTGACGACTGTTAGAACGTTGAGGAAATTCATAATCTAAAGCATGACCTAAACTTTTTAGGGCGAACTCCATAATTTCTGCCCGTTTAATATAAATCTCTTTGAGATTTGCCGTATTAAAATATAACGGAATAAAGTTAGCCATTTGGGTGAATTTCCAGGCTAATTCTTTCCAAATTGGAAACTCAGGATTACTCATAAACCGCCCATGAGTATAGTTAATCCAATTTTCTACATAACGATAATAACGGTCAGCTTCTCCGACTTCCTGGAAAAATTGAGGAACTGCTAACATAAACTTAAAATAATCCTCTAAAAACCATTTAGGAATAGGAGCTTGAATATACCAGTCTTGAGGGAGGTGATACGGATAACAATATAAGGTCAAAGCTAATAAATACTGTAAGCTTTTGGGCTGGTTTAGTCCTGTTTTTAAGTAAGTACACCAGTCTTGAATGTGAGTTTTTTCTTGAGGGGTTAAAGCTTCATTTTTAAAACTACTATTCAATAAAATTTTATAAGCTTGACCGATTTCTCCTAAATAAACTTTTTCTAAATTTTGAGTTTCTAAACCTAACCAATATTGAGCCAAAATCTGCCGAATTTGACGTAAGGGATTGATAACAGTGTTTGAATTAGGAGTTGCTTTATATTCTTCAGTTAAACGGAAAACTTCTGCTAAAATTTGAGCCGGAGTCAGGGTTTTTATCTCTACTTTTGGTTGTTTCGGAGGAGCAAATAAGGCAATAATTGCTTGTTTAACTATATCAGATTGACTACAATTTAAAGCAGCTTGAATTTGAGCAATAACGGCTTTAGCGTCTCCCTGAGTTAACATTTGTTGGGCGGTACTAATGGCATATAAACCATAGTGTTCTTTGGCTTGATTTGATAAATCTATCGCTTGATTTTCAGGGAGATAAGATTGAGAAATTTCAATCGATTTTAAGGTATCTGTAATATTTTCTCCCCCTTGAATTAAGCGAGATGTCCAAGAACTTAAATGCAAACGGTAAGCCGCTAAAATTTGAGGTTCATAACCGATAGGATAATGAGCAGAAATTCTTGTCCACATTTCCCAATCTGCTGCTGATTTGGCTTGGGGACAAAACCCCCCTAATTGTTCATAAATACTCCGTTTTACCACCATTGAAGAGGGTTGAAATCCGTTGAGAAACAGCAATGCGTTCGATCCAGTTTTCTAAAATTCCGGGTGTTTCTCGTTCTAAAGTAGAGATAGACCGTTGATGATTCTCACTATCTACATAATAATGACGACAAAATGCAGCCCCAATCTTAGGTTCTTTTTCAATAATATTTCTTAAGGTTTGATAAAATCCAGGGAAGACAAAATCATCATCATGTAATAGATGAATCCACTGTCCTTGAGCGCGTTCTAAACATAAATTAAAGATAGCCGTTTGACCAATATTAAGTTGAGAATGGCGATAAAATTTGATGCGATTTCCGCCTACTTTTTTAACAATTGCTTCTAGTTCAGCTTGTACTGCACTATCAGGACAATCATTAATCACTTCAATTTGCATTTCGTCTTCCCCTGGTGCTTGTTCCAGAACACTTCTCAGGGTTTGTTCTAAATAGTGAACTTTATTAAAGGTCGGAATCATCACTGACCAAAAGGGTCGCTTCAGATTAGAATTGAAAGGAGAAATCTGGGGAAAATTCCAGGGAGATTGAGAAAGACGAGTTAAATTCGGTTGAGTTTCTATGGCTTTAGTTTCTTCCTCTACAGACGTTGATTTCTGATTAATTCCTTGTAAATTTTCAGCTATTTCTAACAGCGTTGAACACACAATATCCGCCATTTTTTGCCAAGAGAATTTTTGAGCTTGTTTAAATCCGGCTGCAATTAAAGCGTTTCGTCGTTCAGTATTTTGTATATTTTTAAGTTCCTGAGTCAGTTGATCAATATCATCTTCGTTGACATAAATAGCGGCGTTATCCGCAACTTCAACAATAGAACTATTCCGACAGGTGATCACCGGACAACCGCAAGCCATTGCTTCTAAAATCGGTAATCCAAACCCTTCATATTTTGAGGGGTAAACTAAAGCGATCGCACCGCAATAGGCTAATCTTAACTCTTGATCATTTAGCCTTAAAAGATGAATATTACTGTCAGAAATATATCCCTGAAGTTCTTTTTCTAACTGAGTTTTTCCCCCAATACAAAGAATATCATAGCTTTGAAAATTATCTAACCGGGATAAAGCTTGAAACAATAAAATCGAGTTTTTATAACCCTTGGGACTAATGCGATCGCCAATAATAATAAAATAGGGTCTTGATAAATGATATTGCTGTTTAAATCGTTCAATTTCGGTTAAAGTGGCGGGAGTAAAAATTTCATCGACTCCACTATAAGCAACTTGAATGGGTTTATTAGTAACTTGTGGGAAAATTTTAACTAAATCCTGGGCGGTATTTTGAGAAATGGTAATAAACCCTGAAGCGTGTAAAATTCCACGATGTTTTTCTCGCCACATCGGTTCATCTAAATTTAGACCTATGACTTCAGGAATCATATCATAACCCATAAATACCGATGGGGTACGGATGGGAGTCGTATAATAAGTTGAAATAAATAAATCAGCTTTTTCTTGATCACAAATTGCTTGTAAGAGTTGGCGATCGCGATCCGTATTACCATAGTCATATAACGGAATAGATCGATACATAATTCCAGGGATTTTTGGTGCAGTTCCTTGCCGATCTAATACAATAATTTGTTGACGAAAATCTACTGTTGACCATTCTTTCAGTAACGCTTTCCAAACTCTCGCAATTCCGGTATTATTAAATTGAAAAAATACGCCATCAATAATAATTTTAAATAACTTAGACTTTTGAGAAAAACCTTGTTTTTTTGAACTTTCGAGCAAATTAATTTCTAAGGTTTCTGAAGGGTTCAAGACGTTTCCCTTGCGAAACCAAACCCCTGTATAGTCAATCTGATGAAGTCTAAAAGATTCTTGTTTTAGCTTTTCAAACTCATGAATTGCCTTTTTACACCCTTCCCAATGACCATAATCATCGATTTGAATCATTCCCAAAGGAACAACATTATCATAGAGGTTATTGAAGATATCTAAAGTAGAATCATACCAATCTCCATCCGCGTGCAAAAAGGCAATATCACCAATCTCTTTACGATATAAAGGCAATGTTTCACAAAATAAACCTGGGACGGGTTTAATAATAGATTGGACATCTAAAAGCTGACAAATCTTGTCTAAGTTCTCCCGAATTGGAGCACCTAAAGTCCCAGCACCAAAACCTGTTTGATTTGCTGGAATTCCCTGATGAAGATCAGCATCACTCGGATCAGGCATTCCTTCAAATGTATCAAAAGCATAGACAAAACGGGGGCGCAAAGTGTAACGTTTAATCACCGTTGCTAATAAAGCCGATCCGCCTCCTTTATAGACTCCACACTCAACAAAATTGCCTGGAATATCCTCTAAACATACTTTTTTAGCTAAGGAATAAAGAGAAAATAATCGTTCATAACTTAACAGAGTATAAGGTCTGACGATAGACAAAATTTCTTGAAATTCCTGTTCTGAATTATCAATAGCTCTATCGCTAACCCGATAATTCATTAAATGGGTTGGCAATTGCCAATTCACGTTAGAATCTGGTTGGTGCATCACAGGTTCTACATTTCCTCGCCAAGCCACTCCCATAATTTGCATCGTTTGATAAATCATCGTATTCCATCCTTTATCTCTCAAATAATGCAAGCCTTCAGCTACATCAGGAGAAGCCAAATCATGAAATAGAATCATGGCATTTTCTTCGGCATACTTTTCACAAGTTATCGCATCCTGAAGGGGGCCAGGAGATTCATGATTTCCATCAATAAAAATTAATGACCATTTTTTTTGGGATTGATTTGCGAGTTCCTCGACTTTTTGGGGACTATAACCTGCCCATAAATTAATCTGATTCAGAACCCCACTATTTCTCAAACAACTGGTTACACTGTTATAAATCTCTGCATTATTAAGGATCGGATCAATCACATCTAATTTGACTCCAGCCAGTCCTAAATGACAAGCTGACCATCCCATCCAACACCCAATTTCTAAGGCATTTTGATGCTTAAATTTTAGGGCTGTGTTGTAAAGAATTTGAGCTTCATCCCGACTTAAAAATCCTATTGTTGGTTGCCGACGATCTACATACCAGTTATGGGGAATATCCCCTCGCAAATAGGGCCAAGAACATCGAGCCGGATTTCCGACTATCATATTAGGAAAATATTGATCGGGTTGAACAATTTTTAATCCAGGGGAAACATAATCTTTTTCCGGTAATAAAGCTCGTTCGATCACTGAAAATGTTTCCTGAATCATTCTTTCTTCCTTAAACATTTTTTCGGCTCGCTTTTTACAATTTATTCCGATTATTTGGCGTAAATCTGCGTTCATTGCCCAATTTTGGAGAACGTCACAAAGCTCTCTAACCGTAGCTTTTGGGTCATGTTTGGGGTCAGCAATTAATTGACCCGTGTTTCCTAATTCTTCAGGAATTCCACTAACGGCTGTTGCAATTACAGGCAACCCTTTAGACATAGCTTCCATAACCGATAAAGGCATTCCTTCTAATTCTGAAGTGAGTATAAAAATATCAGCTACATCTAACAATTGAGAAACATTCTCTTGCTGTCCCAAAAACTTAACTTTATCCGTAATTTTTAACTGTTTAACTGTTTCTTGAAGTTCAGTTTCAAACTCAGGTTCAAAAACACCCCCACCTACCCAAATAAAATAGAGATGATTCCATACAGGTGTGGATCTCAACTGTTCAATAGCTTGCAATTGATACTGATAGCCTTTGCGTTTTTCGATCCGGGCAGAGGTCAAACAAACCACCGCATCTAAAGGAATTTTCAGTTTTCGGCGTAAGTTTTCATTAATTAATGGGTTACGGGGGGTAAAGTAATTTGATGGTCTGCCGTAGTAAATCACTTGCCCTTTATTTTCGGGAAGCCTAAATAGTTTTCGGAGTAAACTTAAATTGTTCTCAGAAACCGCAATAACGAATCGAGCTTTGTTGTAGTGATGAAATAATTGATCTAACTGGTGATTAACTTGAACGGCTAGATGAGGCTCAACTAATCCTTCTATAATGATATAAGGAATATTAATTTCTATAGCAATCTGTTTGATGATTAAATTAGAAAAAGGATTAGAATTACTACAAATCAGTAAATCGGTTTTTTCGAGTTGTTTTCGGATTATTAATCGTAAATTTTGACTGTCTTGAGATAAATTGGAATAATCAATCCCAATATGCTTAATACCCAGTTCTTGCTGTTGAGTTACCAATTGAGTGTAGGTTTGATGGTAGGGTGAAGCGTGTAGAGATGTGACCTCAAAACCGATTTTAGCTAATCCACATAAAAGCGAGTGATTATACTGAGCAACGCCACCGACTCCGGGATCATCTGTAGATAATAAAATTCTCTTCATGCCCACACCTACTCAAAAAATTTGCTGAATCATTGACGAGTGAAAATGCTCAATCTCCACCCTACATCTTAAATGAAGCTTACATCCCCTGATCACAGGATCTCTAGCCTTACCCCCTACCTGGATGAAAAATACGTTAAGATTAGTAACAATAGCATAAGAATACCAGAGTCCTGTGGACTCAGAGCAACAGTAGGAGGATAGACCTCGGTGAACAAACGCTGGAGAAATGCAGGGTTATACGCCCTGCTCGCCATTGTCGTCTTAGCATTAGCAACCGCCTTTTTTGACAAACAGCCCCAAACGCGGGAAAGCTGGAAGTATAGTACCTTTATTCAAGAAGTCAAGAGTAATAAAGTTGAACGGGTCAGCCTGAGTTCTGATCGTTCCAGAGCCTTAGTCACGGCTCAAGATGGGAATAAAATTTTAGTGAACCTCCCTAACGATCCTGAACTGATCGATATCCTGACTCAAAATAATGTTGATATTTCAGTTCTACCCCAGAACGATGACAGCTTTTGGTTCAAAGCCCTCAGCAGTCTGTTCTTCCCCGTTTTGCTCTTAGTGGGTTTATTTTTTTTATTGCGTCGCGCTCAGAATGGCCCTGGTAGCCAAGCCATGAACTTTGGTAAGTCCAAAGCGAGAGTGCAGATGGAACCTCAAACCCAAGTCACCTTCGGGGATGTGGCAGGTATTGAACAAGCTAAACTCGAACTCAGCGAAGTGGTAGACTTCCTGAAAAATGCCGATCGGTTTACGGCCGTCGGTGCGAAAATTCCCAAAGGGGTATTATTAGTCGGCCCCCCAGGAACCGGGAAAACCCTCTTAGCCAAAGCCGTTGCGGGTGAAGCCGGAGTTCCCTTCTTCAGTATTTCCGGTTCAGAATTTGTGGAAATGTTCGTCGGGGTCGGTGCATCCCGCGTTCGTGACCTGTTTGAACAAGCCAAAGCCAATGCGCCTTGTATCGTCTTTATCGATGAAATTGACGCCGTTGGTCGTCAACGGGGGGCAGGTTTAGGTGGCGGTAACGATGAACGCGAACAAACCCTCAACCAGTTATTAACGGAAATGGACGGGTTTGAAGGTAACACAGGCATTATTATTATTGCCGCCACGAACCGTCCTGATGTTTTAGACGCCGCTTTAATGCGTCCGGGTCGCTTTGACCGTCAAGTCGTTGTTGACCGTCCCGACTATAACGGCCGTTCAGAAATTCTCCGGGTTCATGCACGAGGTAAAACCTTGGCTAAAGATGTGGACTTGGACAAAATTGCCCGTCGGACTCCTGGGTTTACCGGGGCGGACTTATCCAACCTGTTGAACGAAGCTGCTATTTTAGCCGCCCGTCGCAACTTGACGGAAATTTCAATGGATGAAGTTAATGATGCCATTGACCGGGTGTTAGCTGGCCCAGAGAAGAAAGATCGGGTAATGAGCGAAAAACGCAAAACCTTGGTGGCTTATCACGAAGCGGGTCATGCTTTAGTCGGGGCCTTAATGCCTGACTATGACCCCGTACAGAAAATTAGCATTATTCCTCGCGGTCGGGCCGGAGGGTTAACCTGGTTCATGCCCAGTGAAGAACGGATGGACTCCGGTTTATTCAGTCGTTCCTATCTGCAAAATCAAATGGCCGTTGCCTTGGGTGGTCGGGTGGCTGAAGAAATTATCTTTGGGGAAGAAGAAGTTACCACAGGGGCTTCTAATGACCTACAACAGGTCACTCGTGTGGCTCGTCAAATGATTACTCGCTATGGCATGAGCGATCGCCTTGGCCCGGTGGCATTAGGTCGTCAACAGGGTAATATCTTCCTGGGACGGGATATTATGTCAGAACGGGATTTTTCTGAAGAAACCGCCTCTGCCATTGATGAAGAAGTTCGCCAACTGGTGGATGAAGCTTATAAACGGGCGAAACAAGTATTAGTAGAAAACCGCCATGTTCTGAATCAATTAGCGGATTTGTTAATTGATAAAGAGACTGTAGATTCGGATGAACTGCAAGACTTATTAGCCAATAATGATGTAAAAATGGCTGTGATCGCTTAATCAAAAGGTTCAATATTAAAGCGATTCAAAAAGAACAGGGCTAGATTTCTCAAACGAAAAACAGCCCTGTTTTTTATTAAAATTAGGTCGGGGGTTTTATCAGACTTTAACCGCGTTTGAATTAACGTAGAAAGCAACTCACAAGCCACAAAATCGTAAAAGTGATTAGAGAAATAAACTGTTCTACTGCTAAGGGTGTTCCAATCAATGAACTGAGTAAACTCCCCAACAACAACCCCGTAATTAAACCTGTCACTGTTAATAAAACAGCCCGACCAAACTTATTTTCTTTGCGGTTGAGAAAATACAGACAAGATCCAACCCCCAAGGCCAGGGTCAGCGTTAAAATCGAGTCAGGCGAACCGGGATATAAACTTAAACCCCCTAACGCTGCATAAATTCCCGATGGCCATAGCAGATCAGCACGGCTAGGAGTATCCAGCAGTTGTTGTAACCAATTGGGTTTTTGATTCGCTGGAGGTTGCAAACCGGGCGGGGGAGTTGGGGTCGCTCGTTCAGGAAAACGAATCCGTTCAGGGACTTTAATTTTGCCCTCTTGTCGCAGTTTTAGCCGATCCATCAAAATGGCATCATAAGCTGCTTCAATGGATTCCAGCAGCTTACGTTCACCACTATATTGTTGTTTTAGGCGATCCCGGGCTTCCTGAATTTCATCAAAGGAGGCATCAACGGTAACCCCAAGCTGTTCGTAGGGACTTTGCTCGCTCATCGGACTTTATATTTATACCGTTTTATTAACTGTAAGCTTAACTCAATCTCTATCCAAAGCGTTGCTCTGTTGAGAGACTTCTCCTCTATCTCTAATATTAACGACTGATTTGTCGGTGGACAAGGGGAAGAGGGGACAAGGGGACAAGGGGACAAGGGAATAAGGGGACAAGGGGACGGGGAGAAGAGGGGAGGGGGGAAGAGGGGGAATGATAGATGGTTTTTTGGTGAAAGCTGACACTCAATAGGTAACTGTCAACTCCCCTAATTATTGACTGACAATTCCTGACCATTGGACTTTTTTTAAGTTGTCTCGGCGGTAGGAGAAGAAGGCATTGGGATCTTGATAGGTACAATAGGGAGCGATGGCGATTTGGTCGGGTGTAATCCCTAACTGTTCTAGTTGTAAGCGATTAAACCGTCGTACATCTAAGCGAACTTTATGGGGTTCAGGGTCGGGAAGTAAGGGGGAATTGGGGAGTTGATAGATGGGTTCTAATCCTTCTGCTTCGGTGTCGAAAGCCAGACTTTCAGCTAACTGTGTGGCGACATCTAAGGACACTTGATAGACTTCCCCGGAAATAGCTGGCCCTAAAGCGACTCGTAGATCCTCTAATTGACTACCGACCGCTTGGAAATGTGCGATCGCTTCAGGAACAATTTTAGCAGCCGTTCCTCGCCATCCGGCATGAACCGCCGCCACTTTTCCGGTTTGAGTATCTGCAATTAACACCGGAACACAATCTGCTGTCGCCACCCAAACGGCTTCTGAGGAATTTTCTGCAAATAAACCATCGGCTTCCAAAAGGGGAATATCTTCTGCGGTTGAAGGCTCCAGGGGGTCTACAGTTCCCGTTTTTAATACTACATTTCCATGCACTTGTTTAACTCGATACACTGGAACTGAAGGTTGTAAAACATCCACTAAATCGGAGGGTGTACGAGGACTAAAGGAACGAGTAAAAAAGCCGTGTTGCCAATCTTTAAGCAAATTACAAGTTAAATAAGGTAATCCATCCCAGCTTTGCCAGTGCCAAGTGTGCATAAAATTACGATTAGGAAATGTTGCTACTAAAAACTGCTTTGATTTTAACTGAAGTTAAACAATTTGCTGTGACCCTAAATTTATCCCGTTTAGAATCTGCTTTACAAACCCTTTTAGAGACGCGCCATGGCACGTCTCTACTACCAAGAATTCATTATTTTGATACTTTAGTTTCTACGAATCAAACGGCTTGGGAACTGTTAGAACAAGGTGAACCAGCAGGAACCGTTGTCATCTCTGGACAACAAACGGCTGGACGGGGACAGTGGGGCCGACAATGGCAGTCGAGTCAGGGGGGGTTATTTTTATCAAAAACCTTGGATCTCAAGCTTTCTGTGGCTCAACAAGCGCAATTAACGTTATGTTCTGCGTGGGGTATAGCAACAATTTTGCGCGATCGCGGTTGTCCGGTTCAACTCAAATGGCCCAATGATTTAATTTTAAATCAGCGCAAATTGGGGGGAATTCTCACCGAAACCAAAATTTCTCAGCATTATATTACTCAGGCGGTAATCGGAGTTGGCATTAACTGGAGTAACCCTGTTCCTGAAATCGGGATTAATTTACAAACGTTTTTTGCTGATTCTGCAACAATCTCTTCGATTCAATCCCTAGAATTTTTAGCGGCATTAATTTTACAGGGATTAGATTTAGGCATTCAACAATTATCCAGTGCTACTATTAACAAAGTCTTAACGGATTATACCCACCTGTTAACCTGTATCGGCAAGCCGATCTCGATTGCGGATCAACAAGGTGTGATTATCGGTATTTCGGAACAGGGCAACCTCCGAGTGGGTCTGTATCCCCAAACCGAAATCGGGTTTTCTCAAGAAATTGACCTGAAGCCCGGTACAATAAGTGTCGGCTACAGTTAAAACGGTTAGATCATCAATGGTTGTGTGAGGAAGATGACGGAACCCAGTTACCCCCCTAAAAAATATTCATCCCCCAAAACCCGACCAGGGCATTGGCACTCCTTGTCAGGACGTTATGCCCTCTTGGGTTTAAGTTGTCTGACTGGTTTAGTGCTCTTGAGTAGCCGTGTTATTGCTACCGATGAGTTTTCGATTCCTGTAGAAAGTGAACCGATGGAAACGGTTGCGCCCGTAGCACCTGAAACCACTACAGAATATAGTGATCCTGCCATTCCTTCTGATGCTGAACCCCCGGTTGAACCGGAAGTTACTTATAGCGAGCCCGCACCCGTTACCGATAACTTTATAGAACCTGATCCTAATTATTCTGAACCCGCCCCAGAATCGACCTATAATCCTGAAACCGAATATAATTCAGAACCATCGCAACCTGAAATTCCTAATATTGTCCCGCCACCGCCACAAGAAATTGTTTTACCAGACCCACCCCCCGCAGCAGATTCTCCGGCGAATGCTTATATTGATCCCACGGAGTATCAAGTGGGTGCAACGGATGGGTACGAGGCTCCCTCTAGTGTTGTATTTTCAGAACGTTCAACCGGATGTGAAACGGCGTTACAGTTGGGACAATCGGCGGGAGATTTATGCTCCCCAGTCTACCCGTCTGGACTCTATCAAGCGGAAAATAATCCAGTTCCCAATATAGAAAATAGTCCCTATATTGGCAATACTCCCTATATTGGTAATACTCCCTATATTGGTAATAGTAATAACTCAATTCCTAACCCCTTAGTTAATCCGGGAACGGTTGCTTCTGACTCTAATGGGTTTGTTGCTAACTCCTCACCGACGTTTGCGGGAGGTTCTGAAGAAAGTTATACCTCTTCTTGGCAACCTGAACCTGTTGATTATGGGTCAGGTGGGTCATACTCTGGAGAAGTCGCTGTTAGTGGGTTTAGTCCGATTCAAGTCGGCCCAATTGCCGTGAGCAGCATGAGCAATTCGGGTTTGGCTTATTATAATCGCACCCAACGACCTGCGGCGGTTCGGGGAAATGGGGATACTAGCGTTCTTTTCCCTTTGAGTATTCCAGCACCGATTACTTCGTTGTTTGGTTGGCGAGAACATCCGGTTCTCGGTTATGGCCGTTTTCACACGGGAATTGATTTAGGGGCTGATGAAGGAACTCCCGTTGTGGCGTCCTATTCGGGTCAGGTGTCGATTGCAGATTGGTTAGGCGGTTATGGGATGGCCGTTGTCCTCAATCACACGGAAAAGTCCCAGGAAACCCTTTATGGTCACTTATCGGAACTGTTTGTTAAACCGGGAGAAACCGTTAAACAAGGGGACGTGATTGGACGAGTCGGAAGTACCGGGCTATCAACCGGGCCCCATTTACACTTTGAGTTGCGAAAACTTACCAGTCAAGGATGGGTTGCTATTGACCCGCGTAATGATATTGAAGTGGCACTAGCTCAATTATTAAATACGATGAAGGTGGCAGAAGTTCCCTCGTCAGAGTTTATTGCCAAATTAGCAGAAAAAACGACGGATGCAGAAACCGGAACGCCTAAATTACCGCCTTTACCCCCAGGGATTGATATCATGATTCCTAATTTAGAACCTCCAACCCTTAACTTTGGATTTGCAGAGAATGTTAAAACTCCTGGCTAGGATTTAAAGTTGTAAGAGGCATTAAAAATAAATCTCATCAAAAGCTAGTGCTAATACAGCACGAGTTGATTTTGTACTCAAAGCCAAGGCTGTTTTATTGATTAAATAGCCCTGACTGAGTTAATATTTCTGGGTTCAATTAGTTAGGGGAAGAAATTTCTACTGAATCTGTATGAGATTGAGGGGTTTGTATCCATTTATAACGCTGCGTAATCCGACGCTCAGGATCAATTCCTTCAAAGGTTGGCGGAATCCAAACACGGACTAATAAAATCACAGCTAAAACTAATAAAAATCCACCCGTTGCTAAAATTTGAATCCATTCGGTTTCTAAAACCCCTTTCACAATAACTTCTCGTAACACCGAGACAATAGAAACTTCTACAGCAACTCCAATTGAAATCCGTTTTTCTTGTAAATAAATAATTAACAAGCGGAATAATTCAACCAGAATTAACAGAAATAAAATATCTGCTGTGACTTCTTGGAAATTTAAGGGAGGTAGCAGAGAGAAAAACATTTCTCTGAGTTGCAAGACCATAAAACAAAATAGCCCAATACATAAAGAAATGACAATTAAGTCTTGAATCATTTCTAAGGTATTGATAATCCGAAATCGTCCTAACCAGGTTGGCTTGAATTCAGGTAAGGGTTCAAGGGGATTGTGCATGGTTTGTTTTTATTCCTATATTGTGTTAGGCTCTTTTCCTAGAGTATACAAATTTGGCTTATAAGTAAACGTATAATATATTAAAATTATTTATGTTATGAATGATCGAACCTGCATAAACCTCTCAAAGTCATGAGGGGGGATGGCTTGACAGTTGGGAAGGGGATCTCAATTGCGAAAAAGAGCCAAAAGCATTGGTTAACAGAAAATCAAGTACATTGGGTCAAAGCTGTAATTTTTAATGAAGATAAACATTACTGCATTGGTACTAATCAATCCTTAAAATCCTTAATTTTTAATTTTTTCGACATAACCCCATAAACTATAATCCCGACTTAACCAACCGTGAAAAAATGCCATTTGACTCGGATTTTCTTGAACCCGTTTATAACGATATAAAATCCGTTCATTCACGATTTGTAAGGCAGTATATTGGTTATTGCCACGTTCTAAAGCTTCACGGGTTTGTTGATCAAAGGTTCCGGTTTGAGGCAGTCCTAATGCTTGTTGTAGAAAGGTAATTGAGTTATTAATTCCAAAGTTAACCGCAGTATCAAACATCACAATTGCTAAAGCGGGGTGCATTTTTGCCGATTCACTTCCTTGCCAATAACTATTATAAATTTCGATTAATTCGGTTTCGGACATTTGGCTAACATCTAAGCCCGGTAATCCTCTCTGTGAACGATAAGCATCATATTCAGCTTGGGTAATTCCTCGGTAAGTTCTCCCCCCAATATCGGCGGGATGGTCGCTTAATCCCCCTTCAAAATAAAGGGTAAATCCTAACGCTGCATTGAATAATTTGGTTTCATAATCACTTCTAATTTTATTCCTTGCCCAACTTTGGCTCCCAATCGCTACGGAAAATGCTAAGGTGAGTAACACCATTCCGGCGATCGCTTGAGGTTTGAGTTTGGCTTTGAGTTGTTTAGGAAGCATTTGCTGCCAATTCCAATTCATCAGTTTAGAGGGGATCAAAGTTACCATAATCCTATTTAGCGGAGTCCAGACCGATAAGTCACAGTCTAGGATAACAGATCAGTGGACAGTTAGCGGTTAACAGTTGACCGTGTACAGTTAAAAATCGTGATAACTGTAAAAAATGAGCCAGACAGTAGTATCCTAGTTCCTACACTATGGTCAACCCATGAGTGTCTTCCTAAAGCATCCTCGCCGTTCCACGGTTTAGGAGTGTCAATAACTGATAACTGATAACTGATAACTGATAACTGATAACTAAATGTCCGTGAATCCGAATCAATCCTCTGATCCCGTTGTCATGCAGCCTGATAGTCCCCAAGGGTGGACAGAAGTGGCGGAACGTTATTATGTTCAGAAATTTTATGCTGAGGCGATTACCGCGTGTCAACAGGCGATTGCGATGGAACCGAACTGGGCGTTAGCTTATGTGACGATGGGGAATATTTATCAAGCTCAAAGTCAACTGCAAGAGGCGATTCGTTCTTATCAACAAGCCTTACAAATTAACCCGAATTTAGCCCAAGCTCATGCTAATTTGGGGAGTATGTTTTACCGACAAGGACAACTGGAATTAGCCATTAAAAGTTATCGCCAAGCGGTGAAGTTACAACCGGATTTAGCTGCTGTTCATTGGAATTTAGCCAAAGTTTTAAAACACTTAGGACAGGATGCAGAAGCTCAAGTTTCAGAACAACGCGCTTTAGCTTTAAATCCACAATTGGGTGGGGCTGAAGTTCTATTTAATCAAGGGAATCAATTGGCGCTCCAAGGAAAAGTTGAAGAGGCGATCGCAACTTGGAAAAAAGTAATTGAACTAAAGCCGGATTTTGCAGAAGCCTATGGTCAGATGGGAATGGTGTTACGACATCAAGGTAAATATAAAGAAGCCATTCCGGTCTTAGAAAAAGCGATAGAACTCAAACCTAATTTGCCCTTAGCGCATCAACATTTATGTGGAATTTACCGCGATAGTAGTAATTTAGCAGCCGCCCGAAAAGCCGTGGATCGGTATGTGGAATGTTGTGGTGAAATTGACCCGATAATGGCAGCAATTTATAATATTAGTACCTATCAAGTATCAGGGTTAAATTATATTGCTAAAGAACGATTTTTGAAGTTAGAATCTCAACTGTATTCTAAATTAGATCGAACTACTTTGGTAGAAATCAAATCTCTATATTCTAATTTACTGTTTAGTATGCCCTATTTAAGGGATGATTTGAATAAAAATATTAAGCTTCATCATCGAATTACGAAACGATATATTGAGACTATTCTTAAACCGAAGTATCAACAAGTTTCGGATGAGATTCCTTCCTCATTTCCCCATTCTCCCTTAAGAATTGGTATTTTATCAAGCCATTTTAATCGCCATTCGGTTGGGTGGTGTAGTTTAGATGTTTTGCGGGAATTATCGAATTTATCGGTTAATCTTTATCTCTATTGTACGGATCGCCTACAAGCAGATGATCGCACGCCGTTATTTGAAGCGATCGCCCATAAATTTTTTATTCCTAAATACTATCCCAATGGATTACCCACACCGGAAGAAATTATTCAAGAAATTAAGACTGATGAAATTGATATTCTGTTAGATTTAGATGCGTTAAGTTTACCAATTCATGCTGATATTTTTTATCAAAAACCCGTTCCCATTTGTATTTCTTGGTTAGGGTTTGATGCGTTACAAATTTCTAATCAAACTTATTTTTTAGGGGATTCCTATACTCATCCTCAAGGAACTGAAAAATATTATACAGAACAATTGTTACGGATGCCAAACTCGTTTATGGCGGTTTCGGGCTTTAATCGAGATTCAGTTGAACCGATTAAAGTTCGACAATCTTACCGCATTAGTTCTGATCAAATTGTCTATTTATGTGTAGCATCGGGTCGAAAATTTAATGCTGAATTAGCAAAAGCTCAAATTGAGATTCTCAAACAGGTTCCTGATAGTATTTTAATTTATAAAGGTTTGGCGGATCAAGACGTTGTGATTTCAACCTATCGCCAAGTTTGTGATGCGGTGGGGGTGGGGAAACATCGGATTAAATTTTTACCTCGTTTTCCTCAAGAGGAAGAACACCGAAAAATTTATGCGATCGCCGATATTCTCTTAGATTCCTATCCCTATAATGGCGGAACTCATACCTTAGAAGCATTATGGTTTAATGTTCCAGTGGTGACTCGAAAAGGAGAACAATTTTTATCGCGGATGGGTTATTCTTTCTTACAAGGATTATCGATTCCAGAAGGAATTGCTGAGTCTTGGAAAGACTATATTAACTGGGGGGTACGTTTCGGTCAAGATGAAGCGTTGAGGAAATCCGTTCAAGAAAAGTTAATTCAATCCAAGCAATCTGAACTTTTAGCTCCTCTTTGGAATCCTAAACAATTTGCTCAGGATTTATATGATATTTTACAGCAATTAACGGTTAAAAAATCCTAGGGTGCTACCCATTACAGTTTAAAGCTTGGTGTGTGCGACGGATCATCTATGTCAACAATTGCGCCAAAAGCCCGGAAATAAATTTCGGGCTAAAAGCTCAAACCCGTTAAAACGGGTTAAGAAAGACAAATCTTGAGTCATCTAAAGATGACTTTAGTTCTTAGCCCGAACTTGAGTTCAGGGCTAACGTGGGTTAAGTTGACGGACTTTGGCGGCGGATTGATCCTTGCATTCTTCCCTTTATCAATTCCGCCTGATGCAGGCTAGCATTGAGATCGATTAAGAAGCAAGGGCTATTTTTAAGTGGATTAAGCGTTCACGGGACTCTTGTTTAACTAACCCATCAATCGCTGCATTTTGTAATCGAATAAACGCTTCAAAATCTTCTTGGCTATATTTGGTTGTTTGTAACAATTGTCTCAGTTCTTCTTCAACTTTAAGGGTTAAATAACCTTGTTCTAAAGCTTGGTTAACCAGCTTATAGATTGCACCCATACTCAATAATTCTCCTAAATCTCAATAAAAAACTTAACCTCTGAAATAATTTCTAGGTTATTAAAAGGGACAGGCACATTTAGATGGAAATACGAGGAAATCAAAACATGGTTTGCTTTTCCTTGATTCTCAAGAATTTAAAACCTCTATTTCTATTAGAATCAATTAGAGGAACAGTAGAAAAAAAGATGTTAAATCATTCCAGACCTATCAATTGCTGTATCAAAACAGACATTTCCTGAACAGGCAGTTTTGTGGGTAGAGGGTATTTTTAGTTTATCTCAATTTTTCTGAAATGGCGAGTCTAACTCCAATAAACTCATCATTATGAGTTCAGGAAATTAAGGTTGATTCCAAACCTTCACTTGTCCATCCCATCCTCCACTGACTAAAGTTTTACCATCAGGGCTAATACTCACTGCATTAATGTAACCAGAGTGACCTTTTAAATTGCCTTTTAATTGACCCGTTGCTAAATCCCAAAGTTTCACCGTTTTATCCCAACTTCCACTAATTAAGGTTTTACCATCGGTGGTGATTACGATTGACCAAACCCCATCGGTATGACCGCTTAAACGACGAATGGGTTGACCTGTTTTTAATTTCCATAAAGCAATCGTTCCATCTGCACTTCCACTAGCTAAAGTTTCACCATCAGGACTAATGGCTAAGGATAAAACGGATAATTCATGACCTTTTAATGTCCGAATTAATTCTCCGGTTTCGACATTCCAAAGTTTAATACTACTATCTTTACTTCCACTCGCTAAAATTTTACCATCGGGACTAAATGCGATCGCATCAACTAACTGTTCATGTCCGATAAAGGTTTTCAAGAATTGACCCGTTTTAGCATCCCAAAGTTTAATCGTTTTATCCCAACTTCCACTAGCAATTTTTTGACCATCAGGACTCAACCCAACAGCTAATACAGGACTATTATGGGCTTGAATCGTTTGAATTAAGGGCAAGGTTGCTGATTTTAATCCGGTGGCTAAATCCCAAATTTTAATTAATCCATCTTCACCCCCCGTGACTAAATATTGACTATCTCGACTGAGGGTAATACTATGAATAGATCCTTGATGAGCACTTAGGGTGCGAGTTAGTCCACTGGTGGTAACATTCCAAATCGAAAGGGTTCCATTACTATTTCCAATAATAATATAAGGAAAAGATAAAGCTAAGGATAAAATTTCTCCTGATTGTTCTGTGATTGTCGTTGCTAAAGAAAAAGAATTATTCACCGCAGCAAGGGTATTAGGAGGGTTGACAGGAGAATTTAGATCACGATTAGTGGTGACAGGTGCAGAATTGTTTGGGGGGGTGGGAATTGAAGATAATCTTGCCGTTTTTCGCCAATCTAAAAAATAATTAATCGGGATTCCCGCCGAAACAATTTTATCGGGATTTGTACCTAACTGAACAATTCCATTAACTCCAATTACCTTTCCTTCATCATCTAAAATCGGGCCGCCACTCATTCCACTTCTGACTAAATTTGTGTAAACTAAACTATATCCCGCACGGGGTTGTTGACGTTCACTGAGGGTTCCATTGGTACTTAAAAAAAGCCTCTGTCCCAGGGAAGTTCCTGAACGGGGCCATCCGGCTACATAAATCGAACTCCCCGGCTGAATTTGATTGGAATCGGCAGAAATTGCCACGCGATACCGTTGAGAACTGCTAAAGGGAATTAAGGCTAAATCCAGGTTAGGAAGTTGTTGAATTAAACTATAATAAACAAAGTAGCGTTTACCATCGGAGGTGACAATTTCATAGTCTCCAACGCGATCAACAACGTGCCAATTCGTTAACACATAATAAGTATTTCCTTGCTTTTCCACAATAAAACCGGATCCGCCTTTTGGCCCATCAATTCTAACGGTAATTTCTCCAGCAATGGTATTTACTTCGGCAGAAGATAGGGCAATTTCTTGAGGGGTAGAGATGGGGAAAGGAAGAGACTGAGGAAGAACCGGAATCGAAAGACTCATGAAGGGAATACTGAGAATAATTGCACCCCGGTTTTGATGGAAAATTTTAATAAAATTTTTCAGTAAATTCATGTTAAATCAAACTTATTCAATCCTAAGATATGATCGAGTTTAACGTAAGATCGGCGTTTATTGCGACAACCCTGATTAGCATATTGTTGGGATGTGGTTGGAGACAATCTTCTTCAACCTCGGATTCAAAAAATCCCCAAAAGTTTGTTGCTGTGACTCAAATTGTAGAACATCCCTCTTTAGATGCAACTCGGAAGGGAATTCAAGATGAATTAGCAGCAGCTGGATTAAAAGCCGGAGAAACCTTAAAATGGGAGTGGGAAAGTGCCCAAGGCAACCCTTCAACGGCAACCCAAATTGCCAATAAATTTGTGGGGGAAAACCCAGATGTAATTGTTGCGATCGCGACTCCTTCGGCTCAAGCTTCAGTGGCGGTAGCGAGAAATATTCCGGTAATTTTTGCCGCTGTTACTGACCCTTTAGGGGCGAAATTAGTCAATAATTTAGAAAAACCCGGAGGGTTAGTAACCGGAGTAACAGATTTATCTCCGATTAACAAACAGCTTGATTTAATTCAAGAAATTACGCCAACGGTGAAACGATTAGGGGTGATTTATAATGGGGGAGAAGCGAACTCTGTTTCGTTAGTAGATTTCTTGAAAATAGAAGCAACAAAACGGGGATTAACGGTGGTGGAAGCGACCGCAAATCGCTCAAGTGATGTGGCAACTTCTGCCCGGAGTTTAGTAGGGAAAGTGGAGGCAATTTATATTCCAACGGATAATACTATTGTATCAGCTTTAGAGTCCGTGATTCAAGTGGGAATTGACAATAAAGTTCCGATTTATGTCGCCGATACGGATTCAGTTAAACGCGGGGCTATGGCAGGATTAAGCTTTAATTATTATGATGTCGGGCGACAAACGGGAAAGGTCGTCTTACAAGTTTTAAAGGGAGAAAATCCGGGGAATATTCCCATAAAATCTGTTGAGAAACTCCAACTGTTTATTAATATTAAATCAGCGACAGCAATGGGGGTAAAAATTCCTGAATCTGTGTTAAGAAAGGCAGATGAAAAGATTGAGTAGATGGGGAATCAAGTTTTCTACAGTTCACTAGCTTTGATCAGAGGTAAACGGACAATAAAAGTTGTTCCCATTCCGATTTGACTATCGATCCAAATTTTACCTTGGTGAGCCTCTACACAATGTTTAACAATGGCTAAACCTAACCCTGTACCAGGTATAGACCCTACATTTTTAGCTCGATGGAAGGGTTCAAAGAGTAGGGGAAATGAATCGCTCGGAATTCCAATGCCTTGATCTTGGATACAGAAGTCAATGGTCTGATCTTGAACCACCACATCAAATTGAACGCTCTGAGATTGCGGAGAATATTTAACGGCGTTTTCTAATAAATTCATTAAGATTCTTCTTAATAAATTAGAATCAACCACAACGTCTTTAAAACTCAATTTTAAATCCAGATTAATTTGACAGTCTTCGCCTGCACTCAAGTGTATTTCTTCAACTAATTGGCGACAAAAAACCTCTAAATTGATCACACTCGGTTGATATTGAAGTTGACCCGAATCCGCTTCCCCAATTAATAAAACTTCATCCAATAATTGAGCCATATTTTTACTAGCAGACCGAATCCGTTGAAATAAAGTCACTTTTTTTTCTTGGGATAATTTCTGCTCATAATCTTGCAGCAATACGGTGGAAGCCAAAATCGTATTTAAAGGATTTTTAATATCATGAGAAATCATCGAAACAAATTCAGATCTCAGTTGATTTTGTTCCTGAGCTTTCACTAATTCTTGGGTACTTTCTTGGACACGCATTTCTAAAGCTTGATTCATCGCTTTTAAACTTTCCAAGGTATGCTTTCGTTCAATGGCATACCGCAAAGAACGCACTAAAACTGTTCCATTGACTTGTCGTTTAATTAAATAATCTTGCGCCCCCTGACGCACTGCCCTAATGGCTAATTCATCGTCATTGGTATTCGTTAAAACGACAATTGGTAAACTGGGGACTTGTTCAATCAAACGCGCTAAGGATTCTAACCCTTGACTATCAGGAAGGGTTAAATCTAATAAAACGACATCAAAAATCGTGTTCTCTAATTCTTTTAAGGCTTCTCCTAGACGTTTAACATGAACCACACTGAAGGGTTGACACAGAGAATCTTTCAGCAATTCCTGCAAGAATCGCGCTTCAGCGAGGTTGTCTTCAATCAACAAGATTTTCACTGAACTAGCGGGCCTCATCGTTGAATGGCTTCTCTCCCTTCCTAATAAGGAGAAAGATGAAGAAGAATGGGCAGAATAAAGAACATAGGAACTTGGACTTTTCGGTGGTTCACAATAGCGAGGTAAAGGTTCTGAATCCACGGAAAATAGATATTGAGCTTCTTGCTTCTTCCAAGTTCCTTCATTGTTCCAAATTTGCCGCATTGTTAATCCTTCTCCTACTTAAAAGGATAATTTAATCACAAGGTAAGGTAACAGTTTTCAGCCAAAATTCTTCTATTCCTCGCACAATCGTAAAAAGTTGGCTCAAGTTACGAGATTTTGTAATATAACAATTGACATGAAGGTTATAGCTATGATGAATATCCTCTTCATTGTGGGAAGTAGTCAAGACAACGACAGGAATTCGTTTTAAGCTAGGGTCAGCTTTAATCTCGGCTAAAACTTCACGCCCATCCTTTCGGGGTAAGTTTAAATCCAGAAGAATTAAATCGGGGCGAGGTGCATCGACATATTCTCCTTCTTGGCGAAGATATGCCATGGCATCAACCCCATTTCTAACCGTTACAACTTCATGCGGGAGTTGGCTATCTTTTAACGCTTCTTGGATGAGACGGATATCGGCTTTATTATCCTCGACCAAAAAGATCATTTTGGATTTTTCGTCCATTTCGGCGCTCACGTTCGCGTCCTCCTACAGGAATTGTAAAGTAGAATGTTGAACCTAAATCAAGTTCAGATTCAACCCAGATTTTTCCCCGATGGCATTCTACAATTTTTTTACAAATTGCTAATCCCATACCTGTACCCGGGTATTCATCTCGCGTGTGCAGACGTTGGAAAATGATAAAAATTCGTTCTGCAAATTGCGAATCAATGCCAATGCCATTATCCTGAACTGAGAACAACCACGCATCTTCAATCCGTTGTGCTCCGATATGAATTTCTGGCGGTTTATCACTCCGAAATTTAATCGCATTACCAATTAAATTTTGAAACAATTGCATCAGTTGGGTACTATCCGCCATCACCGTTGGCATAGGGTCATGGGTAATAATAGCTCGGCTTTCGGCGATGCGTTTTCGTAAGTTGGATAACGCTCGATCTAAAGCGGTTTCAACTTCAGTAAATTGAAACTCAATCCCCTGCATATCCACTTTAGAATAGGCTAACACATCATCAATTAGGGTTTGCATTAAACTCACCCCTTCAACAGCATAGGTAATAAATTCCTTAGCATCGTCATCAAGGGCTTTTTGATAACGCATTTCTAACAGTTGTACATAGTTTGCCACTTGATTTAAGGGTTCTTGCAAATCATGAGATGCCACATAAGCAAACTTTTTCAACTCGGCGTTAGACCGTTCTAAATCATGGGCTAATTGGGCTAATTCATCCGCTTGTCGCAGGACAATATTAATAATGGCTTTTCGCAATTCTAAAGCCATTTTAATTTCAACTTGTTTCCAAGGAAGAGATTTTAAGCGAACCGTTTCTTTCCACTGTTCAAAGGATTTCCGAGGAGAGAGAAAAACTTGACCGTCCGTGTGGGTGGTTTCAAAGGCTTGACTTGGATTTCCTCCCCATTTCACCGTTTGGATGACTTCGGGACGGAACCACAGGACATAATTTTTATTAGAAATGGGAATGGCTAATACCCCACTTCCAACGGCTTTAAATCGTTCAGCATCGGAATAAATTCGAGGCAAAGAATCGGTATAAAAAGCTTCTTCATCTCCCTGTTTCCGCAGCCATTGAACTAAGAAATTTAAGTCTTCTTCGGAAGGGGTTTCACCGATTAAAGTAAATTGTCCTCCAAAGTAAATGGCAGCCCCTTGAGCATTGGTTAAATCTAATAAATTGGGTTGATGTTTAATTAAACCATCAATAAAGTTTTCTTCCTGAGCCATATAATCAATCAACGCCGATTGAATATAGGTTAATTGAATCCGATAGTCATAATCTTCTGTTTCTTCCCGTTCAGAAAGTTCAGAAAAAATCACTCGTCCTAAAAATTCGCAAGCTTTCCGCAGTTCATAGGATACATATTTGGGGGTAAGGTGATGACAGGCAATTAATCCCCAAAGTTTTCCTTCTTTAATTAAGGAAATCGTTAAGGAAGAACCGACTCCCATATTGTTTAAATATTGCAGATGGCAAGGAGAAGCACTGCGAAGAATAGAACAGGTTAAATCCGTCGGTCGATGGCTGATGGGATTGACTTCTGGAAACAGTTTAACGGGTTCAGAGGCGGCATCAGGAATTAAGCGAATCCAATTGGAACTAAACATCCGTCTTGCGGGTTTAGGGATATCTGATGCCGGATAATGTAGCCCTACATAGGGTTCCATTTCCTCCCGTTTTTCTTCCGCTATAACCTCTCCATGTTCATCTTCATCAAATTTATATAACATCACCCGGTCAAATCCGGTGACTTTCCGCACTTCCTTGACAATAATTTGACAAAAATCTCGTAAATTTGCAGAAGCTTCAAGTTGATTAATCGAGACTCTGGCTAAATGATAAAAACTTAAGAACGGAATATTTTCTTGGGACGTTGTGGGTTCTAATTCTAAAACTAAATACCCTTCAGAGTTGCGATGAAAGACCCCATCAAAAATAACATAATCATCGCCCTTAACTCGGAACCAAATTTTAGTCGGGTTAATAAAATCTAGGTTATCTTGTTTGAGTCCTGTTTCTATTCGTTCCATTTGAAACGGATCAAGTAAATCCGATAAATGGTTATGCACCATTATTTCAGGAGAAATCCCTAAAATTGACTCAATATTACTACTAACTTGTAAAATTCTGAGGTCGGGTTCTTCTAAAACGAATAACACGCCATGAGGTTGAATTTGGCTTAGAATATGGATGGGTTGTTCATCTAAATTTCTTAAGCTCAACCGATTGTCTTGTATGTTTATCTCTACCATAACGATTCTCCTGAATCCATATTGACCTGGAAATGAAGGTGATCCTTATGCAGACCCCCTCACCTTTCTTTGTGAATCCCTGGCGTTGAATTCGATTTTGCCTCAACGAGTGGATTTATAAATCTCAGAAACAAAAGGCGATTTCTGGTAAATTCCTCCGCTTAAACTTAAATTGATCAAGGCTTTCAAGGAATTGAAAAATGCTTCAAACCGAACGGTAGAACTCCTATTTGCTTATAAACGTAACTCATCCATTTCCCCGCCGAAGTCAACCTGATCTGAGTTTTGATTTAAAGATTGCACGTTGAGGGTTTAAGATGATTTTCCTCGGCCCTTATAGGCTGTTATTTCCTTAGTATAGTATTTGTTCAAGCTGTCAAAAAGGATTGAAATAATACTAATTTGAGATATTTCCCTATAATTCTTTATTTTTGTTTAAAAAAGTATACATACTCACCGAAGGAGTCAGGAGAAAGGAGATAAAAATCGAGGATTAGCCAGATTAAAACATTTAATTTTTTTAATCTGAAGAATTCGCTGCTTAATTCTCTAGGTCTCCTGACATAGAAAAACAAGTCTTGAGCCAAGGCTTAAGATCTGAACTCAAATCAAACTTTATGGTTTAGTTTCTTAAGTGTTCATAACGCTTGATTGATTCAAAACCCACTCCATTAATCCAGGGAATAATCGATAGGTTTCTGTCGCTAATACAGCCGAGCCAACGATGACTTCATTTTGTTTTTTCTCAACAGCATTCCAAATGGCTTGAGCAATATCTTCCGGTTGACTCACCCAGGTAGACGCTAAAGCAGAGTCCAAACGTTGACGCAATTGTTCAACTTCTAACTCATTTTCTCCTCGAAATTGCGCTCGTTCCATAAAATTACTATTAATAATACCAGGATGAACGGCACAAACCTGAATCCCCTTTTTTTGCACTTCTAATCTCAAGGATTCAGTTAATCCAACCACAGCATATTTACTCGCACAATAGGCAGCCATTTGTGGAAAAGGAATTTTCCCACCAAAGGAACCTACATTCACAATGGTTCCCTGTTTTTGAGCTAAAAAATGGGGTAATAAAGCGTGAATTAGATTGACATAACCAAAGAAGTTAGTATTCATTAATAAATGCCAATCTTCTAAAGTTGTATGTTCAACGGATGCAGTCAAACAAATCCCAGCATTATTTACTAAAACATCAAGGGTTTCATAATAATCTAAAGCTTTTTCGACTAAATAGCGAACTTGTTCAATATCGGTGACATCCGTTGGAATGGCTAAGGTTGAAACCCCTAAAGATAAAACTTCCTCCGCAACAGCTTCTAAACGTTCAGGTTCCCGTGCTGCTAAAATCACATTGTAGCCCTTCTGTGCAAATAATAAAGCGGTTGCTTTACCACTTCCTTGGGAAGCCCCTGTAATTAAAACGGTTGATGTCATAGGATAAAATCATGGGTTTATGCTTTATAAAGTAACGCATAAATTAACAAATGAGTAAAACTCAGGTTAAACTTTAGAGAGTCAGGATTTGAGGTCATCAAGGCAAAATGCAGGGTTTTTCTTCAGCCTCTCCAGGATTAATTTGGGGGGTGGTTATTGTTGGGGTTATGGCAATTTCCGTCGGATCAATTTTAGTGCGCCTCGCCTTAAATGCTGCGGATCAAAGTGGTATTGGTTTTAGTTTAGTCATGGCGGCGATTCGCTTAACTGGAGCCTCCCTAATTGTATTACCAACAGCCTTAAAAGTTCAATGGCGATCGCTTTCTTTCCAAGCTTTTAGTTATGCAGTTGCAGCCGGATGTTGTTTAGCGTTTCATTTCGCTACCTGGATTACCTCTTTATCCTATACTTCCATTGCAGCTTCCACAACTTTAGTGACCACTACTCCAATTTGGGTGGCAATTTTATCGAGATTTTGGTTAAAAGAAAAACTCTCTTCTCTAAAAATTATAGGAATTGGAATCGCCTTTTTAGGGGGAATTATGATTGGCTTGAGTGATACTCAAGGAGGAGATTTTTATTCTAATCCTTTCCTGGGAAATAGTTTAGCATTAATTGGAGCTTGGGCTGTTAGTTTTTATTTAATGTTTGGGCGGGAAGCTCAACAACGGGGATTTTCCCTGGGGGGTTATGTTATCGTTGCTTATACTGTTGCATCAATGATTTTATTACCCTTACCGTTGATGTTGGGTGTGGGTTATACCGATTATCCCGCTAAGGTTTATTTATATCTTTTATTAATGGCAATTGTACCTCAATTAGTCGGTCATACCAGTTTTAATTGGGCGATTAATCAAATTTCTCCTACTTTAGTTACTTTAGCCATTTTATTAGAACCCATTGGAGCTAGTTTTTTAGGTTATTTATGCTTTAATGAAGTTCCTCCCTTAGCCGTATTAATCGGGGGAATAATTGTTTTAACAGGAGTAGCGATCGCTGTAATTAATTCTTAATTAAAATTAGAAGTATAGGGCAGGGTGCGCGTTGAAGGAGCACCCTACCCTGATAAATTATCTTCTGTTATTACATTTGACTCGTTGGCTTTCTATTGTGTAATCTCGTGGAATTGTACTTAAGTCCATTCCCGGTCGAAAAATTGTTTTTGCATCCCATAATTTAGCTCCCGTTAAGTTAACTCCGTCTAAATTTGTTTGAGCATCAATAATGACCCCACTTAAGTCAGTTTTACTTAAATCTGCTCCACTTAAATCTGCTCCACTTAAGTTAGCATCAACAAAATTAGCAAAGGAAAAATTAGTATTCTTTAAGTTGGTATTCGATAGGTTAGCACAGGTAAAAAATGCGCCTCGGAAATTACCACCACTGAGGTTAGCATTACTTAGATTTGCTTGTCGTAATTGAGAATTCACGCGGCTTTGATTACTTAAATCTGCCCCTTGTAAATTACATCCTTGACAAGAACGAGCTTGACCGCTTAAGAAAACCGCCGGATCTGTTGTGTTAAATTGAGCCACCGTTGGTGCGACAAAAACAACAGGGGCAAATAAAGCCAAAATTCCCCAATATTTATATTTCATGGATCATAATCCTCAGATATTGTGATTTAATTACTAACATATAAAATTCATGATGTCAATTTTAAATCTTATTTCCGATGCCTTAATATTCTAACGAGTTAATTTAATCATCGATTTAGCTGATTTAAAGATAAAATTGAAACAATAATTATAATCTCTTTAATGGGATTGCGGATCTAAAGCATCCCTTAAACCATCCCCCACTGCATTGATACTCAAAACCGTTAAAAAAATCGCTAACCCTGGAAATAAAGCTAAATAGGGGGCGGTTTCTAAATAATTTTGAGCATCATAAAGCATTCTTCCCCAGGTGGGAACATCGGGGGGAAATCCTAATCCTAAAAAACTTAAGGTAGATTCTGTAATAATCGCAGTTCCCACGGCTAAAGTCGCTGCGACAATTACAGGACTCAAAACATTAGGAAGAATATGCACCCAAATTAATCGATTAGAAGATGCACCGATCGCTTTAGCCGCCGTAATAAAATCTCGTTCTTTTGTGGTGATAAAACTTGCCCGAACTAATCGCGCCACCGACATCCAATTTAACGCCCCCACAACCAGAATAATTAATATAAAAATACCCACTTCTGGCCCTGCAATTTGTTTCAGGGGTTCTCGAAATAGATAAATGACTAATAGTAATACGGGTAGTTGAGGCAAAGAAAGAAATAAATCGGTTAATCGCATTAGTATACTATCGAGAATTCCCCCATAAAATCCAGCGATCGCCCCGACTAATATTCCTAATAAAATTGCTACTATCATTGCAGCCATACCAACGGTTAAAGAAACTCGTCCTCCGATTAATAAACGGGCTAATTGATCCTGTCCTAAATCATTAGTTCCTAATAAATGTTTCCCACTTGGAGGAGAAAGGGAACTGACAAAATCAATTTCTGTCGGACGAATTCCATAAATCCAGGGGCCAATGATCACAGCTAAAATAATAAACAGCAAAATGATTGTTCCTAAAACAGCTATTTTATCTCGTTTAAATTGTCGCCAAGCGGTCTGAATTAGGGATCTAGGTTGGGTGGTTTTAGCGATGGGTTCAGAGGGTTTAATTAAAGTCATATTTTTTTGTTAATGATTAATATTGAACTCTTGGATCTAAGAATCCATATAATAGATCAGCGAATAAGTTAAAAAGTACCACTAAAATAGCATAAACCATTGTAATTCCCATAATAACCGGGGTATCACTCCGAAAAATCGAGTCAATTAATAATGCCCCAATCCCCGGAATTCTAAACACTTGTTCTGTGACTAATGATCCCGCAAATAAACCGGGAATTTCTAAAGCCATTAAAGTTACTACTGGAATTAAAGCATTTCTTAAGATATGACCGTTAATCACATTCAATTTCGGTAAACCTTTGGAATAAGCCGTGCGAACATAATTTTGATTCAATTGTTCTAAGAAAGAAGACCGAATAAACCGCATTAAAATTGCAGCTTGATAGAAACCTAAAACACAAACGGGCATAATAGACTGTTGAATTTGTTGCCAAAAGGTTTGTAAATTAGTCACTTGTAAGGTACTATTATAAATGAAGGGAAACCATTTTAACTGGACGCTGAAAATAATAATAAATAGTAATCCGGTAAAAAATGTCGGTAAGGAAAACCCAATAAAGGAAACGGTTGTTACGATTTGATCTAAAATAGAATAGCGTTTTAATGCTGAAATAATTCCCAAAGGAAAGGCGAGTATAACTGCTAACAGATAAGCTAATCCCATAATCCATAAAGTTGTGGGTAAACGTTGCAAAATTAATCCTAAAACCGGGCTGCGACTGGTAAAAGAATAGCCTAAGTCTCCTTGTAAAAATGCCCAAACCCATTTTAAATAACGAATAGGAATGGGTTGATCCAAACCCAAGGATCGGCGAATATTTTCTCTGACTTCGGGTGTAATCGAAGGATTAGTGGCAAATTCTCCCATCGGATTTCCGGGGGCTAATGCTAAGATGAGAAATACAACAAGGCTAATGGCAATTAGGGTGGGAATTGAGGTTAGAATGCGGTTAATCAGGTATCGGGTCATGGGGAATATAAAGTAATAAAAGATAGCCCTGAAGGGCTTACTACGGGTTCTTTTTCCAATCTTTGATGTTCCAGACGGTTAAATCCCAGGGAGTTAATTCTACACCCGTTAAGTTTTGATTAACTCCTCCCACTTCGGCGCGGTGAACTAAGGGAATTACAATCGTATTATTGACTAACATATCATTCATTTTAATCCAAATTTGTTTTTGCTTTTCAGGGTCAATTTCAGTGGTGGCTTGTTCCCAAAGCGCATCATAAGCTGGATTACAATAGCGAGAAAAATTATCCCCTGTCCAGTTATTTGCTTTTTGAGGAATTTCATCACAGGTATAGGTTTTTAAATAGGATGTGGGATCAGGATTGGTATTTCCGGTACTAAATAACTGTAAATCTGCTGCAAATCGTTCTGTGGTATCAGGGTTAGCAGGATCACCAGAAAAATAAACACTGGGATCAATACTTTTAAGTTCGACTTTCATTCCTAACTGTTCTAAAGATTGTTTAATCACTTCCTGGGTTTTTTGACGTAACGGATTTACAGAGGTTTGAAAGACGATATTCATTTCTACCCCATTTTTATCTCGAATTCCATTATTATTAGTGTCTTTCCATCCCGCCTCATCTAATAGTTTGGCAGCTTTTTCTAAATTAAATTCATAACGGGTATTGGGGGAAACGGCTTCCGGGGGATTAACAACAAAATTAGAGGTGGGTTTTCCTAAAATTCCATAAAGTTGATTGGCAATAATCTCTCGATTAATCGCTAAACTTACAGCTTGACGAACTTTAGGATCACTAAAGAAAGGATGGGGGAATTTTAAACTAGATCGTTCTCCATCGGGGGTGGTTTTATTGGGATCGGTTTGATTAATCAAAATCCGTTCCATTAACGTCCCAAAATTAGAGACAATTTTACCTTTTCCCGCCGCTTCTAAGGGTTTTAAAATATTAGATTCCACCTGAAGATTATAGGCATAATCCGCGTCTCCCGTTTGCAACACTGCTCTAGCTGCGGAGGTTGCATCCCCTCCTCCTTTGAGTTCTAGGCGTTCAAATCCTAACAGTTTCGCATCTCGAAAATTAGGATTAGCTTCATAAACCACCACATCCCCTGGCTTGAATTCTACCACTCGATAGGGCCCTGTTCCCACAGGTTTTAAATTCCCCGGCGCTTGTCGGGCATTTTCCCCATTATAAGCTTCAAAAATATGACGAGGTAAAATCATACCTTCTGTTCCCACAAACACCGAATACCATCCCGGTGTAACGGCTTTAAAGTTGATTTTTATCGTGTGGTCATCAATTTTTTCAATATCTTTAATAATTTTATAGGTTCCAGATGTGGTGGTTCCTACTTTGGGATTGCTAATAAACTCAAACGTAAAAATAACATCATCCGCCGTAAAGGGTTTTCCATCTGACCATTTCACATCTTTTTTGAGTTTCCAGGTCACTGATTTTCCATCTTTGGCAATTCCTCCATTTTCTACGGTGGGAATTTCGGCAGCTAAAAAGGGAACTAATTTTAATTGATTATTAAAACTGGCTAAAGGTTCTAGGGTAATACGGCTGGCTTCGGAATCTTTGAACCCGGTTGATAAATGGGGATTGAGAATAGTTGGAGCTTGCCAATACAATAATTTTAAGGTTTTTTCTGGGGGTTGCTGATTAGAATTGCTCGGATTAGTTGAGGTAGAATTGGGGGAAGACCCACAGGCGGTTAAAGTTAAACTAATTAGCCCAACCAACAACGAAAACCGATAAGACTTCAGATAAATTGAATCAAAGAGCGATCGCATCCTGTACTGAGTAGATTTCATAAAAACTTCAAACTGACGATAAACAACCCTAGAGAGGCATAAATGCCTGTATTCAGTATCACTCGATTATTGAATTTCGTTAATTTTATTACAAAATCTTACAAAAAGAGCGATTACACTTGACAAAAGCACAATATCTTGCACTGTGAGGACGATACTATGGGTCTGATCCGCCAAGTTGAAGTTCGCAGACTCAACGCGATGAAGTCGGGAAGGGTTGAGTTTTTCACTCCCCAAACCAGTCAAGAAACGATGATGGTCAGAGTCGAAGCAGGTGCAATTGAACCGCTATTTGTTCATCATTTTCAAACCGATCAACTGTTAGTTGTCCGGGGTGAGTTTGTGATCGTGATTTTACAGAATCGTCAATATTTTTATATTCCTCTGAGTGAAAAGATCCCGACTGTTATTACGATTCCTCCTGGGGTTCCTCACAGTGCCCTTAACTTAAGTGATGAACCCTGTTTGATAGTGAATGCGGTACTGCGACATGGAGACCCCCACGAACGAGATTATCGCCCCTTAAAACCGCCCTTTCCTTATGATTTAGTCGCAGCAAAACAAGCATTAGAAACCTTAGATTATCCCCTAACGGCGTAAGGTTTAGGTAGGGAGAATAAAGTTTATCGTCTTGAACTAGGGGATTTAATCTAATAATATTGATATGGACAATTATGATTTTCTAAAGCCTTGGCACTGTTAAAAATTAAAGTTAAACCCAATTCTAAACAGCAAGCTCTCCAAAAAGAAGTTGATGGAAGTTTTACTGTCCATCTGAAATCTCCCCCGGTGGAGGGAAAAGCCAACCAAGAATTAATTCAATTTTTAGCAAAACACTTGGGAGTTCCTAAATCGCAGATTACCATTAAATCGGGTTTATCCTCCCGCCATAAATTTGTAGAAGTTCCCGACGTTAACCCCTAGTATAATGGGTTAGTGTGCGCCATCAATTTCAGTTTTTTGCCAATGGATGCGTTTCAACCCACCCCACCAGATTGGACTACCGATGCAACTCACGCTTCTGAGTTTTGCTGTCCTCAATGTTCTGCGAGTAGTTTAGAAGCTCAACAGGTTTGGATTAACCGTCGTTCTCCCGTTTACAGTGAAAATAATCGTCGCAAATGGCAGGAATTTTATACTTGTCAATGTGGCTGTGTTTGGTGGGCTTGGAGTAGCGATCGCCCTCCCTCTAACCTCGTTTCTCAAACCGAAGATTCTGATATTTTTTGAGCGTTTAATCTGGAAGTTAGAGGCAACTTCTGTAACTAACGCCCTTATCATTCCAATGGCTTGCATTGGAATGATAAGGCTAGTTAAAAAGCGATCGCTTATCCTTTTAAAGTTGTTCAGGATCAATTCCTAATTCTCGGAGTTTAGCCGCTAACTTATCAGCCCGTTGAGTTTCATTTTTAGCCACTTCTTCAGTCGTTAAAACTAATTCACCTCCTGCTGTAAAAAATCGTAATTTATGATCAAGAATGCCTAAAAATAGGTCTAATTGTTGACTCCATAACCAGCCGTTTTCATTGGGTGAAATCGGTTGATATTGACCCTCAACAATATGAAATCCGGCAAATTCTAAAGTCTTTGGATCAAACCAAAAATAGTCCGGGGTACGAAAAATATCCTGATAGATTTCTTTTTTTTCTCCGCGATCAGTATCAGCCGTTGTTTTGGATAACATTTCAATGATGACATTAGGATATTTGCCATCTTCTTCCCAAACAACCCAACTATTACGGGGTTTTCGTTCAGTTCCCAAAACCACAAAAAAATCTGGCCCGCGAAATTCTTCGGATTTTTTTTGACGTTGACTATAATAAATGGTTAAGTTACCAATGGCATAAAAATCATCTCGATCTTGCCATAACCATTCTAACGAGTTAAGTAAAATTAGAATTTGGCGGAGATGGAGTTCGCTTTCCAATGGGGGCTCCTGACTCAATAAATCACTGGGCGGAAATTGCACTTCATTGAGAAGTGTTGGGGTTTGGATTTGTTCTTCAACGATAGACATTATTGAATGTCCGTTAGGATAAGTATTTTTTGATTATAGTTTAAAAAAATAGCGATCGCACGCTTCCACCTAATCAAGAAGTAGAAATATTAGAAAATCCGTTAACCCTATCAGGAGAAAATATATTACCCCAATTCATCCTAAACTTAGAACAAATTTGGTAAACCTCGTTGTTGTGCTTCAGCACAATCAAAAAACGATAACAAAAACAATTAACCTCAATCTGCTCATCCCTCTCGTTTCTAGGTAGAACCTAGAAATACTATTCATAGAGGCTCCGCCTCCTGTTATTTGAGGCAGAGCCTCAATTTTTGCATTCCAATGCAGAGCATTGGAACGAGGGAACAAGGGACGAGGGACGAGGCAAAAAAATATGAGTCACTTAACATTGTCACCCCATTATGAAGATCTGAGAAAAAATCATGACTTATAAATACTTATGCTGGTATAATGTTCTCAAATAATAATCAAAGTGAATCTAAATTTTGATTATCTTTTACATTGATTTATATCAATGGGATCTTTCCGTACCATTATCTCGATTGATATGACTGATGCAAACTGGAATACAATTTTAGACAGTATACCCGATCTAGCTTCTGAAGCTATTGTTAGCGATTACTTTGTTAAGCCCTTGTTAAAGGCTCTAGGGTTTAGTATTGAGGAACAATACCCCGAATTTGCTACGGGTTCTGGGACAGTAGATTTTGCGGCTCGAAAAAATCAAGGCAGTGATCTTTTTAATCGATCAAAGATCAATCCTTATCTGTTGGTAGAAGTTAAAGGTCGAGCTATTGGTACGGGAGCCAGAATAAATCTCATGGAGAAAACACCGACCAATCAAAAAACTCAAAACCAAATTAAACAATATTTGCTATCCCCTAACTGTAAAACTGCTGAATGGGGAATTATTACAAATTCAATCCATATTCAACTTTTTCGGCGACATGGTAAGGTTGTTCATCCTGCCACACCTTGCTGGCTAATTAAAAAAGATAATATCCTAGATATTGTTAATCGCATTAAAGATTTGATCGAGAATCCCTTACCTGCTTTAGTCGTTAGTCTCTACAATGATAAGGGAGGTGTTGGCAAGACAACAACTACAATCAACCTAGCTTCTATATTACGCAGGCAGAAAAAGAATGTTTTAGTGATTGACTTTGATCCTCAACAGCGAGACTTAACAGATTCACTGGGTTTACAACCTACAAAAACCAAGTTATCTGATTGTTTAATTGATCGATTTTTAAATATTAAAGATGCCATTCAGCCTTTTAAAATTAAAACTAAATCTGGAGAGGTTCGAGTTTTTGACGTTATCCCTTCAGATGCGGGTTTAGAAGAACTTATGCACTATGACCAAGTACCCAAAGTTCAAAAAGGGCCGGCAAGGTTAAAAGATTTATTAGAGAGTTTGAAACTTAATTATGATTATATTTTGATCGATGCACCGACAAACTGGACGTTTTTTAGCCAAAGTTGTGTTTATGCCTCTGATGTTGTTTTAATGCCAACTAAACACACAAATTTTGCTTCATTAAAAAATGCCAGTAAAGTGATCCTAGAATTTATTCCTGAAATTCAAGAACTAAGAGATAAAAAAGGAGAGTATGGCCCGATTCCTCTGCCTATTTTTTTTAATGAACATAAAGCAACAGAGACTTCATTGAAACGTGCAAATAGTGAAATTAAGTCGATCATTTCTTTGAATCGTGATTTATTACCGTACTTTTATCCGAAATATACAAAAGGTGCCCCAGATCAAACAATATTCAGTATTCCAGAATATGCTATTGTTGCAAGTGCCGCTTTTGAACGCATACCTGCCGTATTTAAGCATAAAACTGTAAACGATTATTATCTTTCTTTAGCACAGGAGTATTTTCTTTATGAGTGATTTTGATAATATTGGTAAATTAATGCACTTGCCTTTAATTGATATTGAACCCGGACAAGAAATTACAGAACCGGAATTTTTTGTTTCAAGTGCAGCCGAAGCTATTTTACAAGCAAATGGACGAAATTGGGTTCCGGTGATTGTGCAGGAAATTGCAGATTATCAGTATCAAACGGTGAGTAATCATTTTGTCTATGCAGCCGCTCAAAAAGCACAATTAGAGCGGGTTTGGTGTATTGTTATTGATCCAAAACCTTCTAATATTGAACAAGCTAAAATTTTAACAAGAGAAACTAATCCGCTTGTTAATTTATGTACTGCTTCCAGAGATACAATTCTAGCAGCACTCGGCTATTTACAATCTGAACCTGGAAGTCCTTTAAAAACAAAAACAGTAGATTTAATTAAAGTAACAAATCGGATTCTTGAATCTGATCGAGAAACTTGGGCTGATTTCAATGAACTTACAAAGTTAAAATGTGGAATTACAAAAGGGAACAAATTAGACTGTTTAAAACAAGTTTTTTACTGTAAACCCTTACCTAAAAAAGAACTTCCGCCAGCACCTGAACCTGTATCTATTAAAAAAGCCAACCGAGATGAAATTTTTGAGCGTCTCAATTATTTATCTATTAATAAAATAGATGGTTTTGATAAAATAGATCCGGATCAATTAGCTGATACTCTGTTTACAACTCCTAAAGGGAAATGGAAAAGTTTAAATCCTATTTCAACCCTTGACTGTGGAGTTAGTAAAAATCAGATTCAAAAAACTCTAAAAACCGTATTTTCTTTATAAATAATGAGGAAATATCTTACCAGGATTTACCTTAACCTTAGAACAAATTTGGTGAAAATTATTTTGGTGAAGATGTAAGAGTTTATCTAGCTTCATGGTAACCTTTTAGTTAATAAAGTTTTAATGAGCATAGTTAAATGGCAAAAAAATATTTGATTATTGCTGGTGTATTAATAGTTACTTTTGGTGCTGTCGCTTTTGGATTAGATAAATTAGCTGACCAAAAAGCAGAACAGGAAATTGAACAAAAACTTAGTTTAGGTACAGGTTTAGGTATAGATTGTACAAAAGCGAATGTAAATTTATTCCAGAATAATGTCCAATTCATGGATCTTAAGGTTGATAATATAGATGGTTTTGCTAGTCCTTATATTTTTAGAATTAAAAGTATGAGCTTTCAAGCTAAATCATTAGTACAAAAGCCTTTAGAAATTGAAAAAATTGTTGTTGAGGATATAGAAGTTAATGTTGATGTGCGGTTTGATAATAATGCCACTACACCTGAATCCATGATGGCAATTAACCTAAAAAAATTATCTGAAAAAGGAAAAAATAACCCGAATCAAGATTCAGATAAACCAGAGGATTTGAACATCAATCAAATGCAATTTAATAACATAATTTTTACTATTAATTTACAACTTCCTGATGGTAAAAATGTTCCTATAACTAAAGAATTTAAAATTGATCAAATAACTTTAGAGCAAGTTACCGGGAAAAATTTACCTGTTCAATTATCTTCTGCATTACAGGAGAAAATATTAACAGAAATAACTGGCTTAATTAATGAGCAAAATTTACCTCAATTAAACTCAATTATAGAAAAATCAAACAAAATAAAACCACCCTCTCCTCCCTCTCCACCCTTTCCACTCTCTCCCCCCTCTCCACCGAAAAAATCATATCTTCCCCCTCCAGCAATATAGAAAACTATAATAAAAACAATTAACCTCAATCTGCTCATCTCTCTCGTTTCTAGGTTCTACCTAGAAATGCTATTCATGGAGGCTCCGCCTCCTGTTATTTGAGGCAGAGCCTCAATTTTTGCATTCCAATGCAGAGCATTGGAACGAGATCATTATTACTCTTCTGGATTAATTTGAGATGCAAATTGAGGACAAAAATGTTTAGTAGCTAAGACAAAACGAAAACTGACCAGGCGAAGATTAGCTCTATATGTTGCTGAACCTTCCTGTTGTTGAGACAGTTTTTCTGATTCAGATTTAATAATATCTTGGTAAGATTGGCCTGATTGAAAAGTTCAGTTATAACGTGAGGTAGGTTGCAATTCAGGACATAATACTTTGCTTATAGATTGTCCTTTCTCTATCCACTCAACACTGAGAATATCAGATGGAATATTTTTTAAAACCATATACTCAGAGACAACAGAACTCGCTTTCGTACCTGCTTCTCTATTAGTTAGTCCTTGCGCTCTTGCTTCACAATAATTATCAGCATATAGAGTTGCAGTTTGATCAAAAGCTTTTGCTAATTCCTCTTGAGTTAAAGTTTTATTGGAATTGGTACTAGGAGATTGAGAAGAATTTGCTGTTTGAGATTGAGGTATACAAATTCCATCTAAATTAATAACTCGCTCTGCATGATCAACAATAAAACAACCAGGATTTTCTTGCGCTCTAGCAAAATTTTGCTGATCAGAAGTTACTAAAATAGTGGTCACGGATAGAGAAATTAAGCTAATTCCTAAAACTTGATTGAAACCGTTAAATTGATTAAGCATACGTTCTCCTTATGCTTGAAACCCAGGAAAAGTTTTCATTCCAATGCTCTGCATTGGAACGAGGGGAGAAATTGAGAAATCGATGATTTATTTCTTATTGGCAGCAGAAACAATCCCTCCCAAAAAAGCAAGTCCAAACATGACAATTCCAAAGATGGCTCTGCCATTGTCATTAGACACTTCTCCTTTAAAATATTGACTTGCGCCTTGTCCCGCAAGGTTGTAACGTGCTTCTGACGGTTTGACATGGGTGACAAAAATCGTCATAACTGCAATGATCATGCTCAAAGTTAATGTTTTTAATTTCATAGGTTATATAAAGATAAGTAAACTTGATGTTGTCATAGTGAATCAGATAGCTCCTATTCATTTGGGCTAATTCGCTCAGATGAATAATTACGACTCATCATTTCAACTAGGTATTATTATCGGATAATTTTTGATTCTGTACAGTCGGAAAAAGTCGGATTAAGTCGGGAATTTTATATTTTTTTCAGATTTGAGAAAGTCGGATTAAGTGGTTGAGGTCGGAAAAAGTCGGGTACAATACAGATGAATCTAACGTCTAACATAGGGTATGGATGTGCAAGAAGTCCTCAGACTAGCAGATCACTTGGTTTTTACTAAAACGGGAAAGCACCTAGATGATCTTCAAGAAGCAATATTGCGGGGAAGTTTAGAGAACGAAAAATACTCACAAGTGGCGGATGAGTTTCACTGTTCTGAGGGTCATGTCAAGGATATTGCTTCTGATTTATGGAAAATTCTCTCCGATGCTTTAGGGGAAGAAGTGAGAAAATCTAATTTGCGTTCAACCCTGAAGCGACAAAAATATTCTAATGTTCTTTTGAATTTTGGTAAAGATTATGTACAAATTAATAATATTAATGTTTGTCATGAACCTCCTTTATCCTCACATGATTCTGTTACGCCTAAAAATAATAAAACTCAACCTTTATTAAGAATTAATTTAGAAGATGCACCGGATATTTCTGAATTTTTTGGACGAACAGAAGAACTCGCAACTTTAAAAGATTGGATACTTGAACAACGGTGTCGAGTAGTAATGCTTTTGGGGATGAGTGGAATTGGAAAAACAGCACTAGCGGTTAAATTAGTTGAAGAGATTCAAGAAAATTTTGATGCGGTAATTTGGCAAAGTTTGGACACTCAACCTGCTTTAAATGAATTATTAATAAATTTACTGCAATTTTTATTAGACAAAGCAACAAATCAACTTCCAGTAACTTTGAATGAACAATTAAGTGAGTTGATGAGGATATTGCGATCGCAACGTTGCTTAATTATTTTAGATGATTTTCAAACCCTATTTAATTCAGGTCAATTAGCCGGAAATTATCAGTATAACTTTGAGAATTACCGATTGTTTTTTAAGAAAATAAGCCAATTCAATCACCAAAGCTGTATTATTTTAAATAGTTGGGAATTACCGAAGGATGCAATTGAATTAATGAGCCATAGTACAGCTATACATTATTTATTATTGTCTGGTTTAGGAGATTCAGCCAGAGATTTGTTAAAATTTCAAGGATTATCGGATATTAAAAACTGGAAGACTTTAATTGATTATTATGGAGGAAATCCATATTTTTTAAATAGTATTTCTACAGTTATTAAAAATTTATTTGGCGGTAAAGTTTCTGAATTTTTACGCTATGAAAGTTTATTTCTAGGAGAAAATATAACAGAAAGTCTGACTCAACAGTTTAATCGATTATCGGAATTAGAGCAAAAAATTATTATTTATTTAGGACAAAACCCTGATGGAATTCTGCTATCGGAGTTGCAATCTAATTTGAAACTATCTGCTTCTGATATATTAAAAGCCTTAGCATCTTTAGGACAACGCTGTTGGGTTGAAAGATTAGAATTAGAGAATCAAATCTGTTTTACCCTTCAACCGATGCTGAAACATTATATTCAAGCCATGCAGAAATCGGGTTTCTAAAAAAATCTTGATTCTATGCCAAAGTTGTTGTCAGAAACCCGGTTTCTTGATAAAAAAATAAGGTGAGTTCCGAATTTCGTAAACCCACCTTAAAATTAATATTAAATTAGGGTTTAACCCTTTAAAGCTTCTGCACCACCAACCACTTCCAGTAATTCCTGGGTAATGGAGGCTTGACGAGCTTTGTTGTAGGATAACGTCAGGGATTTAATTAACTCTCCAGCGTTTTCACTGGCGTTACTCATGGCGGTCATCCGAGCAGCTAACTCACTGGCGATGGATTCTTGCCAAGCGCGTAACAATTGGTTTGTTAAAAACAAAGGTAATAACGCATCCAAAATTTGGGCAGGATCTTGTTCAAAAATCATATCTCTCGGTAAATCCGCGAGATTATTTTTGACTTTCTCCCGTGTCACTTCAAATTGACCATTTTTTGTGGTCAAACGGAAGATTTCATCATCAGTTGGTTCTAATCCTTGAGGATCAAGCGGTAACAGAGTTTGAATTACTGGACGAGAAGCAATTAACGAAACAAATTTCGTATAAATTAACTCAATCCGATCCAATTCCCCAGATAAAAATAAAGCCAAAAGATTTTCCGCCGAATCCCGTACTCGGTCTATAGTGGGATTTTTTTCAGGGTTTTCCACCGTTGCGCGGATATCAACATCCCGTCTTTGGAAATATTGAATGGCTTTGCGTCCGACTAATAAATAGGTGCATTCAACGCCTTCAGCTTCCAACTCTTTTGCACGAGTTTCTGCCCGTTTGATCACGCTACTATTATAGGTTCCACATAAGCCACGATTACCCGAAATTACCAGTAATCCGACTTTTTTAACTTCCCGTTGTTTGAGGAGGGGCAAATCTGCTTCTTCAAATTTTAAACGGGATTGTAACCCATAAAGAATTCCGGCTAACCGATCAGCAAAGGGGCGAGAAGCTAAGACTTGTTCCTGGGCGCGACGCACTTTTGCAGAAGCCACCAGACGCATCGCTTCTGTAATTTTCTTGGTATTTTTAACCGAATCAATGCGATCGCGGATCGCTTTTAAATTTGACATAGTTTTGTCAGATTTGCAGTATTAAGTCAGTAGAGACGCGCTATGGCGCGTCTGTACAGGAGTCAGGCGTTTTAGGGGTCAGTTAACAGTTAACCGACGACACCCGACACCCGACACCCATTAAGCTGAAACTAAGAAAGTTTGTTTGAATTCTGTGATCGCTTCTTTCAACAGACCTTCAGCTTCATCGTCAAGGAGTTTTTTGCCTTGAACGATTTCGACGTATTTGGGTTTGCTATTTTTCAGATAGTCCCGCAGTCCGGCGGCAAAGGAAACGATTTTTTCAACAGGGATCTCATCGAGATAACCGTTAATTCCGGCGTAAATCACGGCCACTTGTTCAAACAATTGCAGAGGAGAATTCTGAGGTTGTTTTAACAACTCTTGTAGCCGTTTGCCCCGTTCTAATTGGTTGCGGGTAGCTTGGTCTAAATCAGAGGCAAACTGAGAAAATGCTGCCAACTCAGCATACTGAGCTAATTCTAATTTAACTTTCCCGGCGACTTTCTTCATGGCTTTGGTTTGAGCCGCAGAACCCACGCGGGACACGGAAATCCCGGCATTCACCGCCGGACGTAAACCGGAGTTAAATAAGTCAGAGGATAAGAAGATCTGACCGTCGGTAATGGAAATCACGTTGGTCGGAATGTAAGCCGAAACGTCACCCGCTTGAGTTTCAATCACGGGTAAAGCCGTCATACTACCGCCGCCGAGTTCATCGTTGAGTTTGGCAGCCCGCTCTAATAAGCGAGAGTGGAGGTAGAACACATCCCCAGGATAAGCTTCCCGTCCGGGGGGACGACGCAGTAACAGGGACATTTGACGGTAGGCTTGAGCTTGTTTCGATAAGTCATCATAGATGACCAAGGTGTGCTTGCCTTTATACATAAAGTATTCCGCCAAAGTTGCCCCTGTATAAGGAGCAAGGTATTGCAGGGTGGCGGAGTCACTGGCGTTAGCTGCGACGACGATGGTATAATCCATCGCACCTTTTTCTTCCAAAACTCCCACAACTTGGGCAACGGTGGAGGCTTTTTGACCAATGGCAACGTAGACGCAGATCACGTCTTCGCCTTTTTGGTTAATGATGGTGTCAATGGCGATGGAGGTTTTTCCGGTTTGACGGTCGCCAATGATTAATTCCCGTTGACCCCGACCGATGGGAATCATGGAGTCAATAGCGGTAATCCCCGTTTGCATGGGTTCGCACACGGAACGACGGGCGATAATCCCAGGGGCGGGAGATTCTAATAAACGGCTATCGGTGGTTTTGACATCTCCTTTACCATCAATGGGACGGGCTAAGGCATCGACAACCCGGCCTAACATGGCATCCCCTACGGGGATCTGAGAAATTCTTCCGGTGGCGGTCACGGCAGATCCTTCTTGGATGTCCCGGCCTTCACCCATTAACACCGCACCGACGTTATCTTCTTCTAAGTTCAAAGCAATGCCGATGGTGCCTTCGGCAAACTCTAACAGTTCACCGGACATGACTTTATCTAAGCCATAAATCCGGGCAATTCCGTCACCGACTTGCAGAACAGTCCCGACGTTGGTTTCTTTAACGTCTTGGTCGTACTGTTCAATTTGCTGCTGAATAATGCTGCTAATTTCGTCAGGTCTGATCGCTACCATTGTTCTTGTCAGTAGTTAGGGGTTATGAGTTAAAACAGATCCCATCTTTAATCATGACGGGTCATAACGATTATTGGGCCAATTTCATGCCAATGCGACGCAGTTGTCCGCGCAAACTGGCATCCACCACGCGAGATCCAACTTTGATAATCACACCGCCCAATAAATCCGGGTCAAGGGTGGTGGAAATTTCCACCGAGCGGGCATTGGTCATGGCTTTGACTTTTTCAGTCAAGGTATTTTGTTGAGCTTCGGTTAACGGATGGGCGGAGGTGATTTCTGCCAATACCGTTTGATTGAGTTTCCGCAGTAATACTAGATACTGTTGACCAATTCCCTGTAAGAATAAAATCCGTCCCCGATCCACTAACAGCATCAAGAAATTCCGTAATAAGGGATTAACTTGATCTCCTGTAATGCGTTGCAGAACGGCTTTTTTATCCTGGGGTTTAATCACAGGATTGTCTAAAAAGTTTTTTAATTCTGCGGAATTTTCCAGTAATTCGAGTAATGAGCGGATCTCATTGCCGAATTCTTCGGTTAAATTTCTCGATTGAGCCAAGGACATTAACGCCGAGGCGTAAGGCTCAACAATTTCTCCTGCGATCGCACTCATATTCAACCTCCCAGCAGCGTTAGACTCCGATCAATTAACCGTTCCTGAACAGTGTCGTCAAGCTGTTGTTTGAGTTGAGCTTCTGCCCGTTCAATGGCTTGAGTGGCAATCAGAGAACGCAGTTGAGAAATCACTCGTTCGCGATCTGAATCTAACTCAGCGCTTGCGTTTGCTTTCATGCGTTCTACCTCTTCGGCAGCTTTAGCTAGAATTGATTCTCTAACGGTTTTTGCCCGTTCTTCGGCTTCAGCTAAAATTCGTTGCGCGTCCGTTTGGGCGGCGGTTAATTTTTGCTGTTGTTCTGCTAGAGATGCTTCTGCTTGTTTTTGACGCTGTTCAGCTTCTTGAATCGCTTCTTCAATGGTGGAGCGTCTTTCATTTAGGATTTTTCCTAAAAAGCCTCGCCCAAAGTAAACCAGCACACCAATCAGAATGGCTAGGTTAATTAGGTTCGTCTCAAAAATATTGGTATTGAGACCGAATCCAGCTTCAGAGCTAGCTTCTGTGGCTAGTAATAAAACAGTCTCCATGATGTTCTTCTCATAAATGCGCGGCTTAAGGTTTAACTCCCTATAGGGGGCGTTATCATCTAGCCTGGGCTGTCTTCAATCCGAATTTTCCGCAGTTTCACAAGCTGAAAACAATCTTGTGATCAGCTTTAACGCATCCAAGATTATCTAACGAACTCAGCCCCTAATAATTTTTCTAAAATTTGGCGACTGAGAGGTTCAACTTGTTGCTCTAAAGCTTGCAGGGCTTGTTGTTTTTCCTGCTCAATTTCTTGAGCCGCTTTGTCTCTCAATTTTTGCGCTTCTTGTAATGCTTCTGCGACTTTTCCAGTAGCAATTTTCTGGGCTTCCGCTTGAGCATTTACAATCGTCGCTTGAGCTTTTTTGCGAGTTTCTGCTAACTCTAATTCGTATTGTTTGGCTAATTTTTCGGCTTTAGCCAGACGTTCTTTGGCGTTGACTTCGCGCTCGCGGATATAATCCGCCCGTTCATCAATTGCCTTTCCTAATGGTTTGTAGAAAACCTGGTTTAAAATTACTGCCAGAATTACGAACTGCACTGCCATTAAGGGCAAGGTGGCATCAAGATCAAACAGTCCTCCTTCTTTAGCAGCCTCTTCAACCGCAAATAAAATTGTCCAGTGCATTATTGTCCCTTGAAGAGTTGAATTGAAGATGGATTTTAGACCCAGAGTTTCAGATCACCTGAAACCTCAAATCTAAAATCCATGTTTGGATTACTGTTTAGGCGAAGGGGTTAGCAAACAGCAGTACCAGAGAAACGACCAGACCGTAAATCGTCAGTGCTTCCATGAAGGCCAAACTTAACAGTAAAGTCCCACGAATTTTACCTTCTGCTTCGGGTTGACGGGCAATCCCTTCCACTGCTTGACCAGCAGCAATCCCTTGACCAATTCCAGGGCCGATCGCGCCTAAACCAATAGCTAAAGCAGCAGCAACAACGGAAGCAGCAGCAATCAGTGGATTCATGATGATTTTCTTCCTTCTAAATACAAAACAGTTAACAAACAATCAATTAGACAAAATGTGAAATCAATCCCTATCAGCATTTATAAAACTAGGAGATTTGAAGAAAACAAATTTCTTCTTTGTCCCGTTACAAATGCCAGATTCGTTTAATGGATTGGAGTCCCCAAAACGTTATTTTACCAATAAAGGGGATCAAGTTTAACCCAACAGAACATTTTGAAAAAATCAAGGTCTAAGAAAAGAAATCTTAAAGGGTTTGTTGCTTTTCTTAGTCGTGATGTTCTGCACCATGTCCTTCTAGGGCTTCACCAATATAGTTCGCTGCCAGCGTCGCAAAAATTAGCGCTTGAATGGCACTCAAGAATAAACCTAAAACCATCAGGGGCAGAGGAATAAACAGAGGCACCAGGAATACCAACACGGCAACCACCAGTTCATCCGCCAAAATGTTACCAAACAAACGGAAACTCAGTGAGAGGGGTTTGGTAAAATCTTCAATCACCCGAAATATAGCGAGAAACGCCAGGGGTTGAGCGTAATCAGCAAAATAACCGACAAAGCCTTTTTTACTGATTCCGGCGTAGAAATACGCTAAAGACGTTAACAGGGCTAAAGCCACTGTGGTATTGATATCGCTGGTGGGGGCTGCTAATTCTCCTGAAGGCAGTTCGATCAGCTTCCAAGGAATTAAGGCACCTGACCAGTTAGAGGCAAAGATGAATAAGAACAGTGTTCCAATGAAGGGAACCCAAGGACGATATTCTTTTTCCCCGATTTGGTCTTTAGCAAGGTTGCGAATGAATTCTAGGGCGTACTCCATAAAATTCTGCATCCCATTGGGAATTCGCTGCACGTTGCTGCTGGCTAACACTGAGACAAGAATCAGCAAACCGATTACAAACCACGAAGTCAGAAAAATCTGACCATGCAATTTTAAACCGCCGACTTCCCAATAGAGGTGCTGGCCAACTTCCAAACTAGCAAGGGGAAGAGGATTGAAGATGTTTAAAACAGTCAGCATTTCCATTCAAGAGGCTTCCTCTACAGATTGAGGACTGGAGGATTCCGAAAACCACGTGACCTACTTTGGCTTCAAGGTGAACGTTGTCATGAGGACATAGGACAGGAGGGCGACTTTGTAGGTGAGAAATCCTAAGAAAATCGGTAAAATCTGGAGTTGATGCCATCGAGTGGCTAAAATCATAAAACCCGCTAGGATTAAAATCCGATTTTGGCCTAGTTTTTTCTTCTCTCTACCCAGTTTTTCCACATCCTGGCCGAGCATTCGCAAGTAGACTATGCCCACGCTCGCCCCGATTAAATAGTTGCAAGCAACTTCCAGGGAATAAAAACAGCAAACCGTAACAAAAATTACCCCCGTCGCGGCGAGTGTCATCAGCAGTAACTGACGTTGCAACTGATAATACTCCAGCATAGAAGGGTCGGGTTCTACAGAAAGCTTAGACCCGGATTCGACTGTTTCCTCTGCGTTTGTCATAGTTACTTGGACAAGTTCACCTATTTTGAGTTTAGTCACAACTGATTGAGCCGCTCCTAAAAGCGGGCAGTTCTAACTTTCCCCAAGTTCACGCACAGGCGCATAACACGCTCTGTAAGCCACAATGAATCATATCATGTTGTGGTAACAGAACTTAAAATAAATTTAATCACAGGAATTAATCAACAAGTAGGGTGCGTAAGCTCCGCGCACACACCCATAACAAACTTAATCCCCCAATGCAACTTGAATCTTCTGTTTAAGGGTAGTCACAACATCCTCAATGGCGATTTCTTGGGAGTTGTGAGTGGCTCGTTCTACCCATTCCACCTTACCGGATTTAATCGAACGTCCAGTGACAATGCGATAGGGGATGCCAATCAGATCTGCATCTTTGAATTTTACCCCGGCTCGTTCATCTCGATCATCTAATAATGTTTCAATTCCCGCTTGGTTTAATTCGGTATACAATTTTTCCGCTATTTCCACCTGTTGACCATCGGTAATATTGGGAATCACAATAATGGCTTGATACGGTGCGATCGCTACAGGCCAAATGATGCCATCTTTATCATAGGATTGTTCAACGGCCGATTGTGCTAACCGAGATACCCCCACCCCATAACATCCCATCACTAAGGGTAATTCTTCCCCCTGTTCATTGGTGAAAGTTGCCCCCATTGCTTGAGAATATTTAATCCCCAGTTGAAAAATATGACCGACTTCAATTCCTCTGGCACTGTGTAAAATTTGGTTCGGATCATGAACGGCGCGATCGCCTTTTTGAGCTTTTCTAATATCAACAATACGTTGAGATAAGGTAAATTCTTGACCCCAATTTGCCCCAACAACATGATATCCTGATTCATCCGCTCCGGTGACAAAATTCTTTAATTCAACGGCGGTTTGATCAACCATTCGCACAAATTTAGAGTAAACCCCTTCCTTCGTTTGAGAGCTAATATAATTATCTTCTAAATTCGGAGACATATAACCTAACGGTAACGTTTTTGCTGCCCATTTTTGTTGCGCTTCTTCATCAGGAACCGTTAACGATAATATGGTTTTTGCCCCAAATTCAGACGCTAATTTTGTTAATTCATTTTGCAATTTAACATCATTAACCTCCTGATCTCCCCGAATACTGACTAAAATTAAAATTGTTGTGCCATTATCATAAACGACTTGATACAGAACATTTTTAACAATTTGGGTCGGGGAACATTTCAAGAAATTGGCTAAGGTTTCAATGGTGTTTGTATTCGGGGTTTCTAACTTTTGATATTCAGTAAAATTAGAGGGTTCAGCATCAACCGGAAGGGACACAGCTTTTTCAGTGTTAGCCGCATATTTGCCATCTTCAGTATAGAGAACTTCATCTTCTCCCGCTTCTGCTAACACCATAAATTCTTGGGAACCTGACCCCCCAATGGCTCCAGAATCAGCTTCTACAGCCCGATATTGTAACCCACAACGACGCAACATATTGCGATAGGCTTGATCCATATCTCGATAGGTTTTCTTTAAACTTTCCTCATCGCTATGGAAAGAATAGCCATCTTTCATAATAAATTCTCGTCCTCGCATTAACCCAAACCGAGGGCGAATTTCATCTCTAAATTTGGTTTGAATTTGATATAAATGTAAGGGTAGTTGTTGATGGGAACGGATCATATCTTTAGCAATAGTTGTGATCACTTCCTCATGGGTTGGCCCTAAGGCTAATTCCCGTTTGCGACGGTCAGTGAGGGAAAACATAATTCCCTCGGCTTTAGTATAAGTATCCCAGCGTCCTGACTCCCGCCAAAGTTCTGAAGGTTGGACTTGGGGAAGCAGACATTCTTGGGCTCCGGTGGCGTTCATTTCTTCTCGAACAATTTGAGAGACTTTTTGCAAAACGCGCCACATGAAGGGAAGATAAGCATAAATTCCACTTCCGATGCGTCGGATATATCCAGCACGGACTAATAGTTTATGACTGGGAATTTCTGCTTCTTTGGGATCTTCCCGCAGAGTGACAAATAGCATTTGAGACAGTCGCATCGTTTGGTTTCCTAAAATTAAAGACTAATTTATTATTATTGCAGAATTGTGTTCAATTTAACTCTAAAAAATTAATATCAATCCCCGTAGGGGCGAAGTTTCCTCGCCTATCATCTGATTTAAGTTAAAATTGTGATTTTTTTAAGATATTTTTTATTTAATTATTTATTTTTAATTTCACTGAGTTCATTAATTTTAGGAGGAAAGACTTCAGTTAAATCTAAGGTTAAATTTGGGAAACACGGTAAAGCTACAGACTCGTTAGGTAAATAAATTGATTTATTGCGATAACCAAATTCTCCTTGTAAGTTTTGATAGGGTTCATGATAACATTCTAAACAAAAATCAACTAAGTTAAATATCCAATAATCGCTAATATTATTTTCAGCATAAACGGATAACTTAGTTGTTTGATCATAATCTAAAGAGGAATCAGCAATTTCAATTAACAGTAAAATATCTTCCGGGTGAGGATGAGCGCTTAAATAGTCATCTGTTCGATTTTTAACAATCACCCGATCCGGTTCTGGTTCACTATGAGATGATAGAATAATCGGTTGTTGTCCTCTTAAGGTTGCCCGTTCTCCAATAAGTTTATAAAGTTTCCGTTCTAAGCGAGTTTCGCAAACGGAGTGAGGGGTTCCTTTTGCAGCCATATAAATCAGTTCTCCACGAATCAATTCTACTCTATCATCTTCTTGGAAAAAGCCTAATTGAGTTAGGCGGTGATAGTCTTGGATGGTGAATTTTTTAACGGTTGCGATCGCCATATCTTAAATATCAATAATAATTTTAAGTCTATTATAGCAATTCTCATGTTACCAGATGAAAGGAATTAAACGAGGGGTATTGTTCTGATAGTCTTGATAGTTGGGATATTTCTCTGACATTGTTTGTTCTTTTTTTAAAATACGTTGTAAATAAATAATCAGAACCAACCCTGGAACAACATACCCCCAAGGAGAACCTGAAACAATGGCAAAACTGAGATATCGTAATAAATCCCCAAAATAGTTAATATTACGAGAAAAACGCCAAATGCTATCTGTAACTAATCCTTCACCATATTGTTTTGCTGTTAATTTTTGTACGTCTGCTACGGCATTAATTAAACTGCCAAAATAAAATAGAGGGATAGCAATAGCAACGGTTATAAAAGAAATTGGGTTAGGATTAATAAAGGCTAAGTATCCGGGTAATGTGTATAAAAAGCCAATAATAATTAGCGATAAAATTAATCCTATCACTCCTACAGGTTCATTAAATATCACCTTTGAACGTTGGGGATAAAACCATTGTTCAATTAACCACCATAAACAATAACTAATATGTAAACAGAGATAAATGACTTGTCGCCAGTCATGAATTCCTAAAATAAATGCAAAACCGATTAATAAAATAATCGTTGTCGCTTTAGCAATATTAATCGCGGTTAATGCGGTTATTGTAAACTGGGGATTAGTTGTATTATCCATTATCGTTAATAATGAGTTAAGTTAGTAGACCTCTAGGAATTTAGAAAGCGAACCCAAGGGATAAGAGGGTTTGAGAACCAAACCCCTACAATAAACTATTATAATCTTGATAAAAAAGGATTCATTAAAAGATTTCTGCACCTTCAAATTGTTTAATATTTTGCAGTTTTGCAGATTCTCCACAGGTGCGAGGGGTGGGTAACATTTTACCTGGGTTCGCTAAACCTTTGGGGTTAAAAACCTCTCTCACCCATTGCATGGTTTCTAAATCAATTTCATTGAACATTTGGGGCATATAGCATTTTTTGTCCGCACCAATACCATGTTCACCGGATAAGCTTCCGCCTACTTCAACACAGATTTTTAGAATTTCTCCGCCAATTTCTTCAACGGTTTCTAATGCGCCTGGAACGGAGTTATCATATAAAATTAAAGGATGTAAGTTGCCATCTCCTGCATGAAATACGTTAGCAATGGGATAACCATATTTTTTACTTAACCCTTCAATTTCTTTTAAAACATAAGCCATTTTTGTCCGAGGAATCACCCCATCTTGGACATAATAATCAGGGCTGACATGACCTGCGGCTGCGAATGCGGCTTTGCGCCCTTTCCAAATTTTTAATCGATCTTCGGGGTTACTGGCTGTAGTAATATTTCTCGCCCCATTGTTTTTACAAATTTCCGCAACTCGTTGTTTATTCGTATCTACTTCCACTTGTAAGCCATCTAATTCAACGAGTAAAATTGATCCGGCATCACGGGGATACAAACCAATTTTTACGACATCTTCAACGGCATTAATACTGAGATTATCCATAATTTCCATTCCCCCTGGAATCATCCCCGAACTAATAATATCAGAAACCGCAGAACCAGCCGCTTCTAAATTGGTAAAATCCGCTAATAAAACACAAATTGATTCCGGTGCTTTGAGAATTCTTAAGGTGATTTCCGTAGCGATCCCTAATGTTCCTTCTGAACCGACAAATAATCCTGTTAAATCATATCCCGGCATTTCGGGAATATCGCCCCCAATATCGACAATAGAGCCATCAGGAGTGACAATTTTTAAACCTAGAATATGATTGGTTGTTACTCCATATTTCAAACAATGAACGCCACCAGAATTTTCGGCAACATTTCCCCCAATAGAACAAATAATTTGGCTAGAAGGATCAGGCGCATAATAAAATCCAGCCCCACTAACAGCTTGTGTCACCCAATTATTAATAACGCCGGGTTGTACTACAACTCGTTGATTTTCCAAGTCAATATGCAGGATTTTTCGCATTAAAGCAGTGACAATTAACACGCAATCTTCAACAGGTAAAGCACCCCCTGAAAGTCCTGTTCCTGCACCTCTGGCGACCCAAGGAATTGAATTTTTATCGCAAATTTTAATAACTTCTGCTATTTCTTCTGTGGTTTTAGGAAGTACCACTAAAGCGGGACGTTGACGATAGCTGGTCAGTCCATCACATTCATAAACCAGTAATTCTTCACGACGTTGAATCACCCCTTTTTGACCAACAATGGCTACAAATTCTTGAATTAGAGGTTTCCAGTTTCGGGTTGGTTGTGATTTTTGAGCCAGCATAGGAATAACGATGAGAAGAACTTAGGATTTTTTATATTATATCGCTTTTATCCTAATTATTAACCTCCATATCTTTCATTTGAGTTGGCAGATCAATGATGAATTCACATCCTTCTTCTTGGCTAGAGTTAAAACTGAGTTTTCCTTGATGTTTTTGGACAATAATTTCATAGCAGGTGGTTAAGCCTAAGCCAATTCCTTGACCTACAGGTTTTGTTGTAAAAAAGGGATTAAATAATTGAGATTTGACTTCCTCTGATATTCCCATGCCATTATCTTTAATCCGAATTCTGACTTCATTAGGATTAATGGATTCTGTGATAATCCAAATCGTAGGGGGCAGATTGGATGACGTTTTTGCTCCTATTCCTAATTCCAAAGCATCAATAGAATTTGTTAATAAATTCAAAAAAACTTGATTAATTTGGCTGGCGTAACAGGTAACACGGGGTAAATTATCATAGGATTTAATAATTTCAATTTCAGCCCGTTGTCCCTCAGCACGCAGCCGATATTGGAGAAGTAATAATGTACTGTCTAGCCCTTGATGTAAATCTACCGGTTTAATATCGGATTCTCCCAACCGAGAAAAAATTCTTAAGGCGAGGATAATTCTTCTAATTCGTTCTGTTCCTCTTTGCATCGATCCCAAAATATTTTGGAGATCATTAATCATAAACTCTAAATCAAATTCCTGTAAAAAAGATTGAATAGCTTTACTGGGTTGAGGATATTCGTTTTGATATAAATAAATTAATTTTAATAAATCTTGAATATATTGTTGAGTCGGAACTAAATTTCCTGAAATAAAACTAATGGGATTATTAATTTCGTGAGCAATTCCAGCCACAAGCTGTCCTAAACTCACCATTTTTTCCTTTTGAATCAGTTGAGCTTGAGTGGATTTTAATTCTTTGACGGTTAATTGAAGTTGAGAATTTTGTTGTTTCAGTTGACTTTGTAACTTTTGAATTGTAAGTTGATTTTGAATCCGAATTAAAACTTCTTCAAATTGGAAGGGTTTAGTAATGTAGTCTACACCTCCAACTTGAAATGCTTTGACTTTATCTAAAACATCATCTAAAGCACTGAGGAAAATGATCGGAATATTTTGGGTACGTTCATCTTTTTTGAGTTGTTCACAGACTTGATAACCATTCATTTCCGGTAAATTAATATCCAATAAAATCAAATCTGGAATGATAGTTTTTACGGCAGTTAAAGCCATTTGACCGTTAATCGCTTTACGAACATTATATCCTTGGTCTACCAACATTTGGGATAAAAACCGCAAATTAGCAGGAGTATCATCAACAACAAGAATATCGGCTTTGGGTTGATTGTTTAAAGTATGGTTCATAATTGGAAATAATCAGCCATTTCTATTCTAATAAAAAGTTGAGTAGAACAGATCCTCATGGGTTAGGAACATTACTGGAATGTTAAAAAGCACATTGGGTTAATTATACTAATTTTTTTACCAGTGTGGGCAAGATTGAATCAAATTAGTGGCTATTTTACTATTAACAGGTTTAGAAAAAAAATATCCCTGACCTGCATTACAGTTCAATTTTCGTAATTGAGCCAATTGTTGTGCGGTTTCTATACCTTCTGCAATAACATTCATTCCCAAGGTTTTGACTAAACTAATAATGACAGGAACTAAGCCCAAATTTTGAGGATCATCGTTAATAGGACTAATAAAAGAACGATCAATTTTGAGAATATTGACAGGGAAAGAATGAAGATAACTCAGAGATGAATAACCTGTCCCAAAATCGTCGATACTTAAATTTATTCGTCGTTCTTTTAACTGTTTTAATATCTCGGAAGCATTTTCAGGGTGATCTAAAATCGCACTTTCTGTAATTTCTAGGTTTAAATATTGAGGTTCAAGTTGGCTTTCCTCTAAAATCTGATCAATTTGTTGAATTAAATTGTGTTGAGCAAATTGTAAAGCCGATAAATTCACACTCACGGTTAAGGGATAATCCGTTAATTTTTCTTTTTTCCAGGTGGAAACTTGATGGCAAGATTCTCGTAATACCCATTCCCCAAGGCGAGAAATTAAACCCGTTTCTTCCGCAATGGGAATAAACAAACCCGGAGAAATTAAACCTTGGGTTGGATGATACCAACGCACTAAGGCTTCAAACCCAATAATAATTCCTGAATCTAAGGAAATAATTGGTTGATAGTGAACGCTAAATTCTTGATTAGTAAGAGCTTTTCTAAGGTCGGTTTCTAATTGTAAGCGTTGCAGAACTGCTTTATACATTTCTGGCTCAAAAAGTTGATATCGACCTTTTCCTAATGCTTTCGCTTCATAAAGGGCTGTATCCGCATCTCGCAATAAATCTTCGGGTTTTTGATAACTGGTATTAGAAACAGCGATCCCTATACTCAAATTAATAAAAATAGTTCTAATTCCTAGGGTAAAAGGATGGGAAAATGAGTCTAAAATTTGGCGGGCGACTTGTTGCGGGTTACGAGAGTTGAGCGGATTTAATAAAATGACAAATTCATCTCCTCCTAAACGGGCAATTAAGTCCGGTGGATCAATAAAACTTTGTAACCGTTCAGCGATCGCAATCAACAACTCATCCCCGGCAAAATGACCTAAAGAATCATTGATTACTTTGAAGCGATCGCAGTCTAAACATAAAATAGCATACTGCTGATCTGGGGACTCTTGACTTTGTTGAAAGGCTTGTTTTAATTGTTCCATAAACGCCCCTCGGTTCCATAACCCAGTTAAAGGATCATGAAGCACAATTTTTAAGAGTTGATCATTGGCTTGTTCAAGCTGTAATGTTCTTTGTTTCACCCGTTCTTCTAGTTGAAAATTTAGGTGAATCAGTTGACTTTGAATTTGATTTAATTCTAAATGATGCTCAACTCGGACGATGACTTCTTGATATTGAAAGGGTTTAGTAATAAAGTCTACCCCTCCCATTTTAAAAGCTTTAATTTTATCATTCACATGAGATAATCCACTCATGAAGATAATAGGGATATTAGAGGTGAGTACATAAGATTTTAAATAATTACACACTTCATAACCATCCATTTCCGACATCATAATGTCAAGTAAAATCAAATCAAGGGAATGATTCATCGCGATGGAAATAGCACTTGGCCCATCATTGGCGATGTAAACACAGTATCCTTTACTTTCTAAAATTGAAGATAAAAAAATTAAGTTGTCTAGGGTATCATCCACCACTAGAATCTTTTGATTTTCACCCGAACTTAAGACATTATTCATAAATAATAGACTACTAAAATGAACTTTATAAAGGACAATTTAAACTGAGAGACAATAGCTCTATAACATTTTTATTCCCGATGTACAATCCTTCTGATGGCTGTTTTTTATTTAGCAAATTCAGACATTCCCTCCCAATATTCATCAGTCAAAGACTTATGATTCTATTGATCTTAATCAATTTTCTCGATTGAGAAATAGCTGAAAAACAAGAAAATATTAAAACAAGGATAATAAAAATTTTAATATTAAGGGTTAAGCTGATCATATAACTTAACCTGAATCAGTGGAAGTCGGACAAGTCTGATTTCAATTTTAAACTTGATTCGGGAAGATTTGGATGGATACAAATCCCATCCCCCATAGATTAAGGTACAAATCTCAACAACAAGTTTTGAGATTCGCTGGGGTGTCAGGCGTGGGGATATGAGGGGGTTAGGAAATCTAAAAGGATTCAATTTAGATACAGAACCGCTTTAACAATTTACTACATTTACATTAACTGTTATTTTTGGTATAATTTGTCCATCCTATCTCCTAAGTTCTGTCAATATGTAATATCAGCTTGTACTATTTTTTGTTAAAAGATTAATAGTTTAAGACCCAAGGCACTAAAAAATCACTCCTCATCCTCCCAAAGCCTGTATTCCTTTATACTTATAATAAGGCTTTAAAGTAAAGTCTGCCAGCTTCTTCTAATATTTACTCAATGATAATCGACGATGTGATTCTAGTCTTGAACGCCATACTTCCTAAGCCTTTGACGCGACTTCAAGAGCTAATTTTGCGACAAGCGTGGGAAGGTAAAACCTACACGACCATTGCTCAGGAAGCTTACTATGGCCCTGAGCGAGTTAGAAAAGTTGCAGCAGACTTGTGGATTTTACTGAGTCAGGTTTTGAATGAGTCTATCAATAAAAGCAACTTTCGCAAAATACTAGAATCCCGTGAACTCACCCTCGCTCAACAGCAATTAATCTGGCAAACATCTTCCCAACCTAGCCTCAACCGAAAAATCCCCCTGGAATTTCCTGATGGCCCTTTATCCTTAAGCTCTCGCTTCTATATTTCCCGTCCTCCCATTGAAGAACTCGCTTTTACAGAAATTATGGAACCGGGTTCTGTGCTGCGGATTAAAGCTCCTCAAAAAATGGGAAAAAGCTCATTATTATTAAGAATAATAGCTTATGCAAATGAACTTAATTATCGAAGTGTTACTTTAGATTTTAATCAGGCAGAAGAAAGTTTATTTATCGACTTAAATAAATTCTTGCGTTGGTTTTGTGCCAATGTCGGTCACGCTTTAGATTTAGAATCCCAATTAGAAAACTATTGGGATGAAGACATTGGGAGTAAAGTTAGTTGTACCATTTATTTTCAAAATTATATTCTCGAACGAATTCAAGAACCAATCGTATTAGTATTAAATGAAGTCAATCGAATTTTTGAATATCCTGAACTGGCTAAAGAATTTTTTCCGATGTTGCGAGTTTGGTATGAAGAAGCGCGTAAAATAGAAATCTGGCAAAAACTTCGCTTAATTGTTGCCTATTCCACAGAAATTTATGTACCCCTTAACTTAAATCAGTCTCCCTTTAATATTGGATTACCGTTAAGCTTACCTTACTTGACTCACGAACAAATCAAAGAACTAGCAGAATGTTATCAATTAGACTGGGCAGGTGATTCAGAAATTCAACAGTTAATGGCCATGGTGGGAGGACATCCGTATTTAGTCCAGTTAGCGATGTATCATCTAGTCTCTGTATCGAGTGCAGCATTTTGTAATATTTATACATCCATATCCCAACTGGGACTGGAGTGCCCTTTAACACCCAAAGCCCAACTGCAAGAACTCCTGCAACAAGCGCCCACAAACGCGGGAATTTATAAAAATCATTTGCGTCGTCTGTTGTTTTCTTTGAATCAATATCCTCAACTGAAAGCCGCTTTTCAACAGGTGATTAAGACGGGAGATTCAGGTAAAATTGACTCGACTTTAGCTTATAAATTAGACAGTATGGGTTTAATTACATTTAATGGTGATCAGCTTGAACCCAGTTGTGAACTCTATCGCCGTTATTTCCAAGAAGAATTACAGTAGTTGACTGTTCCCTTATTCCCTGTTCCCTGTTCCCTTATTCCCTGTTCCCTGTTCCCTACTCTTATATAAAAAGCCACCCCTAGGGTGGCTATAAAAAACTCAAATGAGTCAAAACAATTAACAGTCGTAATAAAGTGCAAACTCGTAGGGAGTAGGACGTAACCGGGTGGGGTTAACTTCGTTATCGAGTTTGTAGGAAATCCAGTTAGCAATAAAGTCTTCGGTGAACACACCCGGTTCTGTTAAAAAGGCGTGATCTTGCTCTAAGGCTTCCAACGCTAATTCCAAAGAACCAGGGGTTGAAGGAATTTTCCGCAGTTCTTCAGGACTGAGATCGTAGATATCCACATCCAAAGGTTCACCCGGATCAATTTGGTTTTTAATCCCATCAAGTCCAGCACAGAGCATCGCTGCAAACGCCATATAGGGGTTAGCCGTCGCATCAGGACACCGGAACTCTAAACGCTTGGCTTTGGGGTTGTTTCCAGCCAGAGGAATCCGCACCGAAGCTGAACGGTTACCTTGGGAGTAAGCCAAGTTCACCGGAGCTTCATATCCAGGAACTAAGCGTTTGTAGGAATTAGTGCTGGGGTTGGTTAAGGCCAACAACGCCGGAGCGTGTTTGAGAATACCGCCGATGTACCACAGCCCCATGTCGCTGAAGCCCGCATATTTATCCCCAGCAAACAAAGGTTGACCATCTTTCCAGATGGATTGGTGAGTGTGCATCCCAGAACCGTTATCTGCAAAAATCGGTTTGGGCATGAAGGTGATGGTTCTGCCGTATTTTTTACCGACATTTTTGATCACATATTTGTAGATCATCAAATTATCGGCGGCTTCAATCAAGGTTCCGAATTTGAAACCGAGTTCACACTGTCCACCTGTGGCCACTTCATGGTGATGTTTTTCAATGGGAACGCCACATTTGGCCATGGTTAACAACATTTCAGTACGGATATCTTGGAAAGTATCCGTTGGCGCAACGGGGAAATACCCTTCTTTGTAGCCCGGTTTGTAGGCTAAGTTTCCACCAGGTTCTTCCCTTCCTGAATTCCAACGACCTTCAACAGAATCGACATAGTAATAGCCACAATGTTGTGTTTGATCGTAGCGAACATCATCAAAAATGAAAAATTCCGCTTCCGGGCCAAAGAATGCCGTATCCCCAATTCCCGTCGAAATTAAATAATCAACGGCTTTTTGGGCAATGACACGGGGACAACGATTGTAGGGTTCTCCAGTGCGGGGTTCTTGAATACTACAAATGATGCTGAGAGTCGGTTCTGCCATGAAGGGATCGATCCAAGCAGTTTTTGGATCTAACACCATTGACATATCGGATTCATTAATGGCTTTCCAACCTCGGATGCTGGAACCATCAAACGGTACACCATCTGTAAAGGAGGATTCATCGATTTGGCTGTTGTGTACCGTTAGATGCTGCCAGGTTCCCAGCATATCCACGAATTTCAGGTCAATCATTTGAATCCCTTGGTCTTCGATCATCGATAAGACCTCTTGGGCAGTCTCAGGCATGAATGAATATCTCCTCAAAAATCTTGATTATCTCTGAAAGCCTTGGCCGTTGGGCGAACAAAGCGACTGGCTGATCATAGTGACTCAGATTGATTAAGTTTTGTATTGAGTGCTACAATACAGCACGTCGCGGCTTCAGAATAATTGAAAGATATTATAAAGGAGATAGCCTTCATGCGAGACGCCGTTACAAGCTTAATAAAAAATTACGACAGAACGGGTCGCTATTTGGATCGAGATGCCATCGATCAATTAAAGTCCTATTTTTCGACGGGCACGGCACGGGTGCAAGCGGCTGCGGTGATTAATAGCAACGCGGCTACTTTGGTCAAACAAGCGGGTTCTGCCTTGTTTAGCCAAGTTCCTGAGTTGATTCGTCCCGGTGGCTATGCTTACACCACACGTCGTTATGCAGCTTGTTTACGCGATATGGACTATTATCTGCGTTACGCTACCTATGCTCTGGTGGCCGGAGATATGGATGTTTTAGATGAACGGGTACTCCAAGGGTTACGGGAAACTTACAATTCCTTAAATGTTCCCGTTGGCCCAACTGTGATCGGCATCGGTATTCTCAAAGATTTAGTGGCTGAACAAGTTGCAGCCGCTGGACTGCCTACTGGAGATTATTTAGAACAACCTTTTGAGCATTTAATTCGGGAATTGGGTGAACAGGATATTTAATCCCCCACTCAATTTTTGTTTAAGGCGATTGCATTGGCTAACGCTCATTTCATTTTGTATTGGCTCACTTATGCCCATAACCCCTCCGATTAGATGAACTTCACGGGTTTGTCTGTTAGGGGTTTCTGGGCTAATGCCATTTTTATATCCCTAATATTTGACTGCGGCGGGAGGAAAATCTTCACTACACCGGAGCAGGTGTTAGGGTGGAATGGAATCCCGACGCATTAATCTTGAAACACAAATCCTTAAAAGTCTTCAACTCGACCCCACACGATACAGGTTTTCAAATGGTGTTGACTTCTATTCTCCTGAACATTGTCTGTGGTTATGAGTTCTACTTTGCCATTGGGATAAATAATATGAATCATTTCTCCACTTAAAATAGCAACGGTTGAGGGTTGGCTAGTTTCTTGATTAGCAAGGGGAAAAAAATTCAGGGTTTTCATGGATTAATCCTAGTAAATTTAATACAACCTCTAGCTTTCTCTATTAACCTCTGATTTTTTTGGGCAAACAGTGATATTTTGAGGGATTAATTAAGATAAATCTCAATTCCTGATGTGATAAGGATCATCGACTTCTACCGTAAAGTAGTACAGAAACTGAATCTCGATAACCGTTTCCTAATTCTCGGTTCCCTGCTCTATCGTTCCCAATTTTTGTGAAACAACGACTTGATACGTTATTAGTAGACCGCAATTTATGTGAGTCCCGCCAACAGGCTCAACGATTAATCCGGGCGGGAGAAGTTTTGGTGAATCGACAGGTCATTGATAAACCGGGAACTGAAATCAATACAGAAGCAGAGATTCAAGTGAAACAACGAGCCCCTTTTGTCTCCAGAGGCGGAGAAAAACTGGCTAAAGCTTTGGCAGAATTTAACATTAATGTGCGTGATCGCATTTGTCTCGATGGGGGGATTTCAACGGGAGGGTTTACCGATTGTTTATTAAAAGCAGGGGCAAAACAAGTTTATGGCGTTGATGTTGGCTATGGACAATGCGACTGGGGGATTAGAAATGATCCACGAGTGATTTTATTTGAACGCACGAATCTGCGCTATTTAACGCCTAGTCAATTGTACGGAGAGTTAACGATTGCAGCCGATACACCTTCAGAACAATATGCGGATTTTGCCGTTGTCGATGTATCCTTTATTTCCTTAACCAAAATTCTGCCTCCGTTATGGCAACTGTTAAAGCCGAATCGGGAAGTGGTACTGTTAGTAAAACCTCAATTTGAAGTAGGGAAAGAACGGGTGGGCAAAAAAGGCGTTGTCCGAGATTCTCAAGATCAAGCCCATGCTATCTTTCAAGTCGGTTGTGCTGCCCTAACGTTAGGCTGGCAATATCGAGGTTTAACTTGGTCGCCCATTCAAGGCCCAGCAGGGAATATTGAATATCTGTTATGGTTACACAGTGAAGGTCAACCCCTTCCTTCGGAAATAGCCATCGCCCAAATCACCCAATTAGCCCAGGCAACCCTAACGTCTTCCTCTACTCAACCTTAACCTCCTAAATTCGTTCGATGAATTTCTTCAAACTACTGAGGCGCATTACGGTTTATATCTTATGCGCTTTCATGTTTGTCTTTTGTGTCGTTGTCCTCGCAGGAGTGGCAATTGCAATTAAAGTTTTAGTCCTGAAACTCGCCCATAAATTTATTTACCCTATATTTATGTTTGGCGATTTACTTCGGGGTTTAGAAATTATTGATTTACTCAATATTTTGGTATTTGCCATTGTGGGGATGGGATTAGGATTAGCAACGGGTTTATTACCCACTTTTAATGCTCGCAAAATTAGTACATTTTTTCTAATTGTTTCAATCCCCCTGATTTTAGCGGTTCCTCAGATTGTGAAATACAATCTTTGGGTGGGAGATATTGCTCAGGATGATGATATTCCGGTTCCCCAAGCCCAAACGGTTGCAGATGACTTTTTAAAACGCAGAATTAATCGAGATGGAGTGTTTGGTTTCTATGTATATACGGGACAATTTCCTATGATTCCGACGCGACAAGTTCAGATGCAGGAATTGGAACGGTTAGAAAAACAAGTCAACTCTAAATTTGTTCGGGTGAGTGGCATTCCTCCTACTTTAATTACAATTATTATGGGGGTTTGTTTTTGGGGGATTCGGGTGTTTTATTTTGCCGTTGCTGTGATTACGGCGATTGCTCATTATCGAGAAGGATTGAGAATTGTCGCTAAGTAATCTTGGATTTATCTCCAGTAATTTCTCCCTTTCCAAAACAAACCAATTAAAATTCCCATAATCGTGATTTGAGATGTACTTAATAAAAGAACGGGCGGGAAAATGGATTTATAAATAAATAAAGTTATTAATAAACAAAGGAAAAGTACCCATAAACACGTTGTATTGAGGAAAACTTTAGAGGGACGAATTTCGATGAGATAAATGACCAAAGCTCCTACCCCAACCCCCACACCGAATAAAATTAATAAGTCTAAGGGGGGAGCATATAAAATTTGGATCATTTTTCGCAAGGCTAGAGATTGAGTGATTCCCCAAATCATTAAAATTTCTGCGATCGCAACAATTAAATAAGTCAGAGCGACATTTTGTAATAAAGGTATCCAAGGTAAATTTTTAAAACGTTGTATAAATTTATTCATAGTGATTTTAATAAAAGATGTAACGGTTAACGAACTTGCCAAATTCAACTGATTTTAGCAAAGGATTAACAATCTCCCATTTTTGATTATATTAAACTCACGTTAGAATTTTGGATCAGGAACTTCAGAAGGTTCAGAACCCAGAATCTTAACCGCGAAGCAAACCCAAATCTAAAACCGATCAACTTGGAGCGGAAAAACCGATGGAACCATCATCAATTAACTGTGCAGAAGCTTGTGTCAATGGCTGTGTTTTAGGGGATAAATGTCCCAATCGTGACTATATCCCAGAAACTGAAAATTTTATCAGCAATACCTCCTTAGACCAAATGTTAGAAATGGCAGAGGAGGCTGTCCGTAAGAAAAGAATGCAGCCCCCTACCTGGGTTTTACCGGATTTTCCTGAGTCATTTCAAGATTAATCAGCCCCAACAATTTAAAAGATGACCAGGGGAGTCAATAGCACTCTGATTCAATAGGGTGTAGGGTGAACGGGTGGACACGTCTAAATCATGAAACCTTTTCTTTCCCTGTTCCCTGTTCCCTGTTCCCTGTTCCCTGTTCCCTCCCTCTATAACCTTATAAAGTTTAGGATATCCCCTAATTTGTGGCGTTTAATACACTCAAGGGCTTGGTTTCTCGACCAACTTACCCTATAGTAGTTTTGTTTCTGTGGTTTAAAGTTATAGAACCGTTATTCATCTACTTCCCCTATTAAAATGACAGTTAAGAATAATCTGGGGTCTACCCAAGGCAATTCTGATGCTGAAGGAAAAGCGAATCCCTGGTTGTCAGCAGATTCAGCCAATCCATTCCGTAGAAATGAACGAATAGTTAACCCTAATAATGATTCTAAAGATATGCCCCGCGAAGAATCTTGGAGTGGCGATATTATTCCCAGCAATGCTGCAAAGATCAAAGTAATTGGTGTGGGCGGCAGTGGCGGTAATGCTGTTAACCGAATGATTGACAGCCAGGTAACAGGTGTTGAGTTTTGGTCAGTGAATACCGATGCTCAAGCTTTAACTTTATCGAAAGCCCAAAAACGGTTACAAGTGGGTCAGAAATTAACTAGAGGCTTAGGGGCAGGTGGAAACCCCGCCATTGGTCAAAAAGCGGCGGAAGAATCACGGGATGAAATTCTTCATGCTTTGGAAGGGGCAGATTTAGTTTTTATTACCGCCGGATTAGGAGGCGGAACGGGAACGGGTGGAGCCCCGATTGTGGCAGAAGTCGCGAAAGAAATTGGAGCCTTAACGGTTGGGGTCGTCACTCGTCCGTTTACCTTTGAAGGACGCCGACGGATTTCCCAAGCGGATGAGGGAATTGCCGCATTACAATCCCGTGTAGATACGTTAATTGTGATTCCGAATAATAAATTGTTATCGGTGATTAATGAACAAACCCCCGTGCAGGAAGCGTTTCGCTATGCCGATGATGTCTTACGTCAAGGGGTACAGGGAATCTCTGATATTATTACAATTCCGGGTTTAGTCAACGTGGATTTCGCCGATGTGCGGGCGGTGATGGCTGATGCGGGGTCGGCTTTATTAGGAATTGGCATTGGTTCGGGCAAATCACGGGCTAGAGAAGCTGCCGTTGCGGCGATCGCCTCTCCCTTGTTAGAATCCTCCATTGATGGGGCGAAGGGGGTTGTATTTAATATTACTGGCGGTACGGATTTAACGTTACATGAGGTGAATGCTGCTGCCGAAACGATTTATGAAGTGGTTGATCCCAATGCCAATATTATCTTTGGGGCTGTGATTGATGAACGGATGCAGGGAGAAGTAAAAATCACGGTAATTGCCACTGGGTTTTCAGGAGACAATAAACAAGCTATCCCCGTAACCCGTGAAGCTAATGTACAACGGGGGAATACCATTCCGGTGATTCCGGCTCCAGGGAACCCACCCCAACCCCAAACTCCGTCTAACCCAGCCCAACCCGGATTAGATATTCCTGACTTTCTCCGTCGGCGGAAACCCCCGACTCGTTAGACGCAGCAGGGGAGTACCGGAAGCAGGGGGACAGAGAGTCAATCCTAGAAACTGACACCCTGCATTCGGTACTCTCCACTTGACAACAGCCCACAGTCAGAAGTTAATCGTTAACAATTAAGGTTTAGTTAGGCTTCCAAGCCGTTTTAGTTAAAGGTGGTGGAATGTCTGGAGAATTACGAGGGGTGGATGTTGGGTTTAATAGCTACCAGTTCCACATCTTTAGAACTCAAATCGTTAATTACCTCCCAGACTCACGGTACAGGTTTTACCCTAGTGGCGACAATTGTGGCGAATCTCTGCCTTAAGAAGGATATATTTTTAACTGTACAACAGAGTAAACTTTATGTAACTTCTGCATTAGAGTACTCCTTAACTATAGGTAAAGGACAAGGGTTCGTCCGGCATTTCTATCCGTTCTTTCCCCTTGCTTAAATACCGGGAATGAGGACGAAAACAATGCCTAAAAATCCCCCGATAAGTTAACCGATCCATCCATCTCTAATCGAAGCGTCTTTGCGTGAGTAATTATCGGCAAAAGCACGATGACGATGCACCACTTTTTGATCAAGATTAGGCGGTGTATTTTCCCAGGGTTCAGAGCGCGGTACATTTCTTTTGGGAGCCTCTTGTTTCTGAATCTCTTGATTAACCTCTGTGGCTTCTTCTGGAGATAAAGGAGTTGAATGTCGCAGCAAGTCTCTTTGTACCGCCGCGATCGCTTGTCGCACGGCGGTTTTGATCGAGGGGGAAAACTCTGCCTGTCCCCGTTTAAGTTGCTGCATCCAACCTTCTTTACTGGAAGCGTAAAGCGGCGGTAAACGATTGAGCGCGTAGGTTTCCACTTCAACCCGCTTAATATATTGGGAAAGTCGTGGCGGAAGAGAAGCTAATTGACGTTTGACTTCCTCAGCCACTAAGTCTTCCATTACGTTGTGATATCTACGGTTAGAACCTATAGCCATAGTATTGGTATTGACCGAGCCAGATTCAGTATTCAGTGTTGTCACGGTGATTCTCCTCTAGTTTCTAGTTTAACGATTTTGAAAGTCTGTGAGATCCTCCCGAAAAGATAGGAAATGACAGGGGACTTTATAACGGAAGGAGGAGAAAGGCATTCGGGAACAGTAACCGTTACCCCTGAACCGTAATTCGGTATAGGGGGCACATTCTGAGTCTTGCGAGGTTCTGACCTCAGCAGGTTTATGGGGTGCCGGAGTTTTGGGCTTGGGTGAGGGTGATTAAATCTTCAATCTGTTTAAGATTGGGATCACCGGCTAGGTAACTAATTCCTCGATGGAGGTGTAGGCGAAACTGGGTGGCGAGGGTTTCGGGATCGGTTCCTAAGTGATCATTATGGCAACGTTGCTTGAGGGCAAGGAGTAATAAATCACACATCTGACCCCCAAAGACTTGCCATGTCATTTCAACATTACTATCGCTAGGTATGGGAACTGGGGAAGGAATTGTTGACTCTGCTAGTGAACGACACAACGCCCAACGACACAGGATATTCCAATTCTCTATTTTGGTGACTCGCTTAAGTTTCGTCAGCTGCTCCTTCGCGGTTAGGGATAGGCGAATTCGCTCTAAGGGGGGTTCCATTGTGATTCACGAGACAATTCAGGAAATCCACAGATCTTAAATCTATATATAGAAAATTTTATACCGAAATACTGAAGAATTGTAATCTAGGTAGGGTATTTTTTTACAAAACCTTGATTTAAACTGAAGTTTTATGAAGCTTCTGTAAAGGAATATTGCAGACTCAACCTTATCTTCTTAAAAGAAATAACCAGGTTCAATGCGGGTTTGGCGTTGTGTTGGGTCGTATTTGAGTAAATACTCACGAGCGATGGCTTCTTGTTCGCGTAAACTGTTGACTTCCTTTTCGGCAATTTCCGTATCTGTTGAAAGTAAAATAACTTGATGGCTGGCTGCGGGAAAATACCGTTCAATTAAGTTTTGACGGTGGGAGGAGTCTAAACGGCCTAATGGGGTATCAATGGCAATGGGTAAATTGCGACCGGAAACCCTCGCTAACCCCCATAAAAAAGCGATCGCTAACAGTTGTTTTTCTCCGGCTGAAAGGCGGTGTTTCTCAACAGGTTGTCCTTGGGGATCATAGAGGGATAAACTAAAATCTTCCGTTTGGATAATAACTCGATGCACTAAGTCGGATTTATGTAATAAATAACGAAAACATTCTGTTACTTCTACTTCTAATTTATTTAGCTTTTTTAAAGTCAGTTTTTCTTTAAAAACCTTCAATGTACTTTGAACTTTAGCCACGCTATCAATAATATGATTAACATTTTTTCGATCAATAGTATTTTGACTATATTTTTCTAAGTCTTTTTTAGCTTTTTCATACTGAGCTTGACATTTTTTACACCGTTCTTCTGCCTCTTCAATAGCCGTTTCCAGTTTTGTGAATTCTGTTTGAGCTTGGGAGACGGTTTCTAACAGTTGTTCATAGACCTCTGGAGGGGCGGCAACGGCTAATTGTCTATCCAGACTTGAAATTGTGTCTTCAATACTTCTTAAGGCGTCTAAGCTATCCTGAGAGGATTGAATTTGACTCGGAAGTTGATGTTCTAAAACGGTTTTTAACTGCTGGAGAACTTTATCATCTAGCCCCAAAAAAAGGGTTTCTTGATTTTCGGAATTATCGGTTAATTTGTGATAATCATCTTCTAAATATAACTTAATATTTTCTAATTGGTTTGGGGTAATATTAAGCTGTTCTAAATATTGAAATAAACGTTGATCTCGTTCTTTAATAACATCTTGAGCCACTTTTGCTTTTTGCAAATTTAGCTCTTGTTCTCCTTGGTTTTTAGCTTGTAATAATAGAGGAGTAATTAACGCCAAAGGTAAATAATCTCCAGCTAATTCACAAAGATTATCTCGCTGTTGTTTAGCTTTCTCTCGTTCATGTTCTAACTGTTGTTCTAATTGACTCCGTTCTCCGGCAATTTTTCCACCTTCGAGTTTAAATTTTTCCTTAGCCGCATATAACCTTTTTTTAGCTATTCCTGCTTTTTCCTTCAAGTTTAATATGGATTTTTCAGCATTTTCCCATTCTGATTTATAGCGGTTTAACTTGTTTTCAATGGCTTCTAAATCCGCTAATTCCTTAGAGTCAGCTAATTGTTTACGTTTACGGTTCGCTAAAATATCTAAATCTATGGCTAACCGTTCTGCTAATTCTAACCCTAATAAAGATTGAATAGCCTGAACCACAACGTTAGGGGGTGTGTCTAAATCTGCTAATTCTTTAACTTGTTCGCCATCAAATAAAAATAAATTAGAAATGCCAATGGGAAAAAAATCTTCTATCCGTTCATCCCAGGTTTCTAACCAAGCGGAGTCCGGCCAATCATCAATTAAGATTCCTAAAATATCTTTACCATTTTTCGGGTTTTTTGTCCAGCGACGTTTGACCCGAAATTGAACTTGCATATTTTGAACGATATGTTCAAATAACAATTCGACACTGGTTTCTTCATGGGGTAGGGTATGTTTATTAACGGCTTGTTTGAGAAAGTCAGGATAACTTAAACTTCCCCGTGTTGAACATTGAGCCCGTTGTCCATAAAGTGCCAGTCGCATCGCATCCATTAAGGTTGTTTTTCCACCCCCATTCATACCACCGAATAACACAATAGGGCTAATAACATTATCATTAATTTGAGGACGTAAATCAATGACTTGTTTCCCTCGATAGGGGCCAAAGTTTTCGACTGTTAATTCTAGGAAAATCATAATTAAAATAAGGATATGTGGAACAGGCATCTTGCCTGTTAATCTTAAGAAGGGTTTTGAAATTTCAAAGTTGCCCAACTTAACTGTTGAGGAGGGTCGGCTTTTTTGCCCTCAACAGCTTGCTTAACTTGTTCAACACTTCCGGTTTTTGCGGCTTCTTTTAAATTGCGTTCATAATGAGCATTCTCAATAGCATCCTGTTGCGGTCGAGAACTGGTTTCAAAACAGCGTTCTAAATCATCATAAATTCCCGTCCGTCTTGCCATTGTTTTATACTGACGTTCAGTATCCATTAATTTTGCCATTAGTTCCATATACATCCCATCCCCTTCACTGAGTTCTTCTAAAATTTGCCATTCATCTCCACCCAGAACATGATTTCCCGCACCGATACGGGGGTCTTCAAAGGGTTCTCCCATAATTTCCTCATAAATTTTGGGTAAACTATCATCAAATTCGTGTTTTTCCTCTAACCATATTCGCCGAATTTCGCTCAATTCTCCTATTGTAATTAAGGTAATATCTCGATATTCTTCCGGTGCTGTTTGTCTAATTTGTTGTTGTGCTTCTAATACCCGTCTTAACCAATGTTCTCGCCATTTTTTGGTATATGGCCCCGGTATAGGTTCAACAGATATTTCCCCATCAACATTTCGTTCAAAGAGTTGAACAGTTCCAACAAGTCGCCTAAAATCTCGTTTATCTCGATCATTTTGGATATCTAATTCTAAACGCAGATCCACAAGAGGTTGTAACCATTCTTTTTCTTGATCATTTTGTATCATTGCAGTTAATGATTTATCACTATCCACCAAAGTACAAACCCAACAGCCAAACCGAGAGCTTCCACAGCTAGGAGTAGAGGTATCGACAACAAGAGGGCATTCATTATCTGCTGTTGCGCCTCGATACATCGCAAATAATTCTTTATTATCCAGACCCCAAGGATTTTCCCATTGCATTAAATACATCCAAACTTCGTCAGTTCGCCAACTTTCAATAGGCGTATAAAGTAGAGAACTAGGTAAATGAGGATGAGGACAAAGATGATCACGAACTCGTTTTGTTTCCCGTTTAGCCATGATCATTGCACGGTTAGAACTTTCTGTTTTGCGTGTTCCTAAAATTACAATAGCTTCACCATTTGACCGTACAACATCACGAATAAAACGGTTAGAAGGATCAATTTTTAAGCGTCCAGTACACCATCTAAACCGATGACGAGGTGCAGGATAACCTTTCCCTATTAAACCTGCCCAATAAGTTTGTGTTACTTCAGGTGTTAACAAATGAGGTTCAATAGGAAGATTATTTGTCTGAGCTACTAATTTCATTCTATTTAAAGAATTATTCACCCAAGCAGAGACAATAGGGTTTTCTACTAAAGTATCTGTACTAATAACATAAATCTTCTTATTGAGCTTTTCAGGAGGAAGTGTTGCGATCGCATTCCAAATCAGTTGTAAACTAGCTGTGCTGTCTTTACCTCCAGAATAGCCAATAACCCAAGGAATTTGATCTAAACAATATAAATCTTTAATTTCCTGAGTCAGACTTTCAAGATCATTGACAAATTCATCAATATTTCGAGATGGGAATAAGGATATTTGTTGTTCAATAGCCATGCTGCGATCACCCTAATACAGTTTTAAAGATGTTGTTTCGATGCCACTGAATAGCATCAAGCCTTGGATAAAATTTTTCCATGTTGGGTAAAAATAAAGAATCTCCATTAAAATCTTTCATGGGTCTAGCATGAGGTGATATTTCTTGTAAATCTTCTGCAACAATAATTTTATAATTATTATCTATTGTAAACCAACCTCGATCAAATGCCCAATGATGATTTTTACAAAATGAAATTCCATTATCAATTTTATTGTCATAAAATAAAGACATCGGTTTTATATGTGCTCCATCTACAATAGTTTGATTAATAGAACGAATTACTTTCAACCCACAAAACGCGCATTTATAATCATAAATATGAATAATGGATTTCCTAAAAAAAGCATCTCTCATAACTGATTTATAAATTCTGATTTTTTTTTCAATTAATTGATCTAACTGTGTTAGCTCTTGTTCGGCTTCAGTTTGTAAATTTTGATTTACTCCTAAAATATCTTCTAATTCTTTTTGGGTATCAGAAAACCAAACTGATATTAAAGTATCTACTAATTCTTTTCGGGTTTCTCCATTTTTGATAAGTTCAAATAATTGCTCATCTAACTTAGCATATTCTACCGCTTGTTTCAATTTATTAATACTCTTAGGTTGAAACCCATCAAAATCAGGCTTTAACTTCAAGTGCCAAAAATTTTCCCGTTTCAAGTGAAAAAAAGGATAGTGTAACCCTCCTGAATATCCTTCATTTCCCAAAAATTGCCAATGCTTTTTGAAGGTATTAATTAATTCATCTGATACTGTAATTTCGTTTTTCTCAATAATACCTTGTGTGATCAGATCAATAACAGATAACAACAAGATAGGTTTATAAGGAGCATCACCTCGTTGACGAATTTTATTAACCCTTAATTCCGAAAAGCGTTTACAATAGTCTCCAAGAGTTTGCCTGTTGTTAGGTTGTTGTGTACTGTCCATATTTTCCTCCTAACCGAAATTTAGATATACTCCAGTTCTTTTAATTTCGGTAAGATAGCCTTTTGGGTAAACTTTTTTTAAAAACCCACTGTTTGCCTTATCAGCTTATCTTGCACTCATGAAACCTGCAACTCCTTCCGATCTGATCGCAACAATTTGTAATCCTGGGACTGAGATCTCCCAATTTTTGGACATCTACCTGAACCAAAGTGATCGCCTTTTTGTCCAAAAAACCCAAATGGCCGGAACCGAAACCTTTATCAGTGCTGTTACCCTAGAATGGATAGCCGCAAAAGTCGGTTTTGCCTCCCAACTCCCCTTATTTCAACCTCATTTAGACTCAACAGTTAACGTCAAACGCGACGCTGAAACCGTTGATGAGATTTTCCAACGTCCCCTCGACTGGTCACGTCAAGCAACCTTAACCCAATATCTTACTAACCATAAAGACCATAAATTTCCTGCGGTGTTAGTTGTCCTTAGTCCCGCCTGGGTCGATGACCCCAAAGCCACTCAATGGGGTAAACACGGACGGGCCACCGAGTCCGCCATCGAATTTCTCCCCCTCGACAGCCAAGGAAAACTGGGACTATTGCAGATGTCGAGTGATGTCTCTGTGTTTGCTTTGGATGGACAACACCGCTTAATGGGGATACAAGGTCTGATGCAACTCCTACGGACAGGACACTTGCAACCCTACACTAAACAGAAAAAACCCATCGGGGATGCTATTACTGTTAAAGAACTTAGCCAAAAATTCGGTATCACTCCCCAACAGTTACAACAGTTATCCCAAGAAACCATCGGAGTTGAATTTATTCCCGCAGTGGTGAAGGGAGAAACTCGCGCCGAAGCCAGACACAGGGTAAGGTCTATTTTTGTTCACGTTAACTTAATGGCCGTCAAACTTAGTAAAGGACAGTTGGCGCTATTAGATGAAGATGATGGGTTTTCTATTGTTACTCGTCAGGTGGCCGTTTCCCATGCTTTATTTTGCGATAAACCCGGACGCAACCCTAGAATTAATTGGGATAGTGCCACAGTCGCCTCTAAGTCAACGGTCTTAACCACCCTGCAAGCCTTAACCGATATGGGTCAACGGTATTTAACCCCCAAATTTCCCCACTGGAAAGCTGCAAAATCTGGGTTAATTCCCCGGCGACCCACCGAAGCAGAATTAGAAGCAGGTATTGAGGAGTTAAAACAATTTTTTGATGGCATGGCGAGTTTACCCAGTTATCAAAAGTTAGAACAAGGTTGGGAAACTCCAGCTTTGCGTCGGTTTAGTTTTGAGAAACCCGGAGGAGAGGGAAATTTACTGTTTCGTCCTGTGGGTCAAGTGGCGGTAGCTGCGGCGTTGGGGGTGTTGGTGTTTTATCAACAACGGTCGGTAACAGAAATTTTTGAGAAATTACAAGAATTTGATAACGCTGGCGGCTTTAGTGGCATGGAATATCCTGACTCGCTCTGGTATGGGGTATTATATGACCCGAATAAACGCCGGGTGAGGGTAGCCGGAAAAGAGTTGGCGGCGAAGTTACTCATCTATTTATTAGGGGGAATGCAGCAACCGATGGAATGCGCTGAGTTACGCAAAGCCTTAGCAGATGCTAGGACGTTTGAGAATAAAGCCGTGAGTTTTGAAGGTCAATTTGTCAAACCCAGAGAAGTCGGTTTACCCGAAATTTTGTAGCGGTTTTCTGTGAAAAAATTTTGTTTGTTGGGGGAGGGGTTGACAAAACCCCCGGCACAAGAGACAATGTTGTAAGGGGGAGTTCGTGTATATACTTGATTAATTAGTCAATTATTGTTTAACGAACAGTCAAACACCCCAAATCAATTTTTGTTAACTGACCTCCCCTTAATTTCCCCTATCTTATAATAGGGACGACACACACATCAGTGTCAACTTAACGCCAAAAGCCTTGAAATAAATTTCAGGCTAAAAGCTAAAACCCGTTAAAACGGGTTAATAAAGAATGATCTTAGTCATCTAAAGATGACTTCAGCTTTTAGCCCGAACTTTAGTTCAGGGCATTAATCATCGAAGTTGACCCTACTCTGAATTTGATTTTCAGCCCTTGAGATAACAGTTAATAGGAGTCAACTAACTATTATTCATCAGACTCAATCTTTCCAAGAATACGACCTAACTCACTCTTTTCATTCACCGCAATTCGAGTCGGAGAACCACTAATAATCCGTTCATAATCTCGGAAAGAATCAGTAATCAGAGGGCCGTGATCACTAATCGTATATTCTCGAATGCCTTTATCATGCCAAGAACCCCTCATCTTAAACACGTTTAAGGCACGGGACATTTCCCCTCGAATTTCCACATATTGCAACATCAAAATCGTATCGGTAATCGTTGAAATATGGGAATCCGTAATCGAATGGGAACCCATAAATTGATCCGTTGTATTCGTGAAAAATCCTGTAATTTCCTCCTGTTTAGCATAACCCGTTACCCCAATCACAAATTGACGAAAAGCGTTATTACTCACCCCTCGTGCTAAAGCTGATAACGAATCAATCGCAATTCGAGCGGGTTTAAACTCAGAAATTTCCGATTTAATAATTTGTAAATGATCTTCTAATCCCGCAGATTCAGGATAACTACATAAAATTTTCAGTAATCCTTTTCGTTCCATTTCTTCAAAATCAATCCCCCAAGAACTCGCATTTCTAAATAACTGAGCACGAGATTCTTCATAGGCAAATAACATGGCTCGTTGACCATTTTTACAGGCATCCTGTAGGAAAATACTGACTAATAACGTTTTACCCGTTCCCGTTGCTCCCGTTGCCAAAATAATCGAATCTTTGAAGAACCCACCGCCACACATGAGATCGAGGGTAGGATTTCCAGAAGAAACCCGGGCATTGGACGAACGTTGAGTGAGGCGCATCGCCCCCAGAGGAAAGATCCCAATCCCATTATTGGTAATCGTAAAGGGATATTCCCCCTTCATGTGGGTTGTACCCCGCAATTTGAGAATTTCCGCCGTGCGTCGCCGTCGTTCTCCCTCTAAAACGTTCCGAAAGATGACGACATTATCGGAAACAAATTCTTCCACCCCAAATCGCGCCACCGGGCCATATTCTGCCTCTCGTTCCGTTGTCATAATCGTGGTAAGCTGTTAAGCATCTAAATAGGGTATAATGAAAAACCAAGTTTAGAAAAATCAATCAAAAGATGCCTGCTAAAAATCATTTAAATGAAAAGCAAGTAGAGAAACTACAGAAAAGATTGAAAGAGGAAGAAAATGGACAAATCCGAGAAAGAATCTTGATTTTATTATTGCTAAATGATGGTAAAAAGCAAAGTGAAATTGCCAAGTTTTTGGGCTGCTCATTAAACAAAGTATGTTATTGGTGTGTACATGGAGACCCTGACAAATTAGAAAGCCTAAAAGATGAAAGAATGAAAGGAAATTATAGAAAAGCCACAGACAAATATATAGAGATATTATTAGAAACAGTAGAAAAAGAACCGGAAGAATTAGGATATGAATTTGGGAGATGGACAGGAGAAAGATTGGCAACTTATTTAGAACAAATCACAGGAATCAAATTAAGTAGTTCACAAGTGAGAAAGATATTAAAGGAAAAAAAGTATGTTTATTTGTGGGCAAAGTATAGCTTAGAAGAGAAAAGAGATCCAGAAAAAAGAAAATTATTTAAAGATAAAATAGAAGAATATTTGAAAATAGCAAAAGAAAGTCCAGAACAATTACAGGTATGGTTTTGGGATGAAAGTGGATTTAATTTAAGAGTGATAAAAAGAAAGAATTGGTGTAAAAAAGGGAAGAGGAAACAGATTAGAGGAGACAGGAGGAAAGGAAGAGTTAATGTGATGGGAGGATTGAGGTACTCGGATAAAAAAAGATTTGTAGAATTTCTGGATAAAGGAAATGCAGATAATTTTTATCAAGTGTTAAAAAGTTTTTATCAAGAGCTAATTTATGAATGGGTATTAGCGGGAAATCAAGCAGAAGAATTTGTAGAAAAAGGAGCTAAGATCCTGATTATTCTTGACAATGCAAGTTTTCACAAAAAAGAAGAGTACCTAGAAAAAATTAAAGCAGAAATGCCGAATGTCTATTTAGAATTTCTTCCAGCATATAGTCCAGATTATAATTTAATTGAATTAGTCTGGCATTCAGCTAAAGAATATATAGCTCATCGACTCTTTAAATCAGTTGATGAGCTAGAGTGTTTATTACATCAGCTTTTAAATGAAGGACAGTTATCTATTAAATGGGGACGTAAACTTAAAAACAAAGGTAATGCTATAATCACAGTTTAAATACACAACAGCTTAGCTCCCACCTGTTTCAATCGCGCTACCAGGCGGAAAATCTCTCGTCTGACCACTCCTGCGGCTTCATATTGTTGGAAAACGGCCGTTACCGAGTCAATCGAAACCCGTCGAGCTTTATATTTACGAATAGCATATTGAATCCGCTCAATTAAAGCTGATAGGTCAAAATTTCCTACAATATCTTGCCCCTCTGGGTCAGGAGAAGCATCTAAAATAAATAACTTTCCTTCATCAATAAATTGTTGGAGATCCCATCCAAAACTAGAAGCATTTTTAATAATATCTGTAGGTGATTCTTCAAACGTGACGAAGATCCCAGGTTCATCAAAATAGGTAATTCCATTGTAGAGAAACTGAACCGCAAACAAGGTTTTTCCGGTTCCTGATGTCCCGCTCACTAACGTCGTTCTAGCAATAGGCATTCCGCCATGACTAATATCATCAAAACCTTCAATCATGGTGCGGATTTTCTGCACCCCTATCAGTTTACGTCCATTGCTTTTGGTTTCCTGAGAACTTTCACTCATAATTTTTATCTTAAAGAATATGGCTCTGATCGATGAACCTGTGAGACTTTTGCTACATTTACCACAAAATCTGGAACAGTAGGGGATCAAGTCATCATTCTCAACCAAGAGTTCCCAGCAGTTGGTAAGGGTGGATCAGAATTGACGGACATCAGTAATCTATTTTACCTTGTCCTTACCCTCCAAAATCGATTTCAAGTCCAGATTTACTCATCCATCAGTTCTTCATAGAGAAGATCGAGTCCAATTAAAACTTTTTCTCGATCCGAGAGATCACCAATTATTTTCCGCACCGGAGGAGGCAAGATTTTAGACAGGGTAGGAGTCGCTAAAATTTTATCTTCCTCTGCCAGTTGTGGATTTTTGAGAACGTCAATGACTTTTAAGGCATAAACCCCTTGAAATTCCTGTTCTAAGATGTCTTTAATGGTTTTCAATGCTCGGACTGAGTTGGGAGTATTCCCCGCCACATAGAGTTTGAGGACATAGGTTTTTTTAAGAGGACTCATAAATGTTGATTGGCCGGTGTTAGATGGGGTAGGAAAAACTTATTTTATCGTTAAAGATGAAGGTTCAATTACTATTTCTAGGAATCTCTAGGAATTGATCGGCGATACATTTCACATAAATGGGCAATGGTGTCAATTAAAGTTAATCGGTAATCTAATAAAACATCTTCGCTTCTTCCTTCTAATTTAAGCTGTTTAGAAAAATTATCCATCAACTCCATGTGAATTTCCACAATTCGGGTGACAGGAACATCAGCAAAAAAAGCCAAATTTACATATTCATCAATTTTATTATTCAAACTTTGATCGGCTGAAAAATAACTGAGAACGATTTGGCGATATTTGGTTTTAAGTTGATCGATAAATTCCTGCCGTTCGGCCGGGGCCATATTACGAATAAAATTTTGGGGGCTTCTTTTATAGTACACACCCAGGTATCCTAAACGCTCATGGAGTTTACTGACCAGGCGACGTTGTTGACGAATGATAAAATTCGTTAGCTCTGTCGGTGCGTCACCACTGGCAGATTGTTCGGTGAGGCGAGTTGTAATCGCATTGGTAATAAATTGACTAATCGCTTTATCAATATAAGCGGGAATCTGATTGAGTTGATTGTCCCCGATTCGTACCTCGGTACAGTGGTAGAAATAGGGTGAGGATTCTCCCGGTAATGAAGTTTCATCTGAAGAATCTGATAGGGTCGTTAAACGCTCTATCAGTTGGGGTTGTGCTGTGATAATCACCGCAGGTACAGAAATAGACTGATTGTGGAGATATTGGCTCAGAGCCAGCAAATCGGAATTATCCTCAAGAACGATACAATCGAGTTGCTGTCTTTCTTGAGCCATGAATTGGAGAAAGGCTTCAACAGACTGAATCTGCACTGCCGTATAACTATCATTCTGTAAATGGGACATGACAATATTAGCCAGTCTCACAGTCGGCACAAAAACACCGATGGATAGCTGTGGACGCCACACAGTTGGGGAGGTTGGGACTAAGTTTTCACCGAACAAATCAGTCAGAGCCAATTGCTCCATTACTAAGATTGTTTAATCCTATATAATAGTATTTAATCACGAATTGTAACTATTTTTTAACGATTCCCTAGAAAAATCCTACTTCTAAGATCAAGAAACGGTTTTAACCTCCCCGTGAGTCAAAGGTTGATAAAATTTAGCCGCGAGGGGTTTAATCCGAGTTAAAGCTAAATTTTCTGTAACATGAGCAACAGTTTTCATTCCCACTAAAGCCGTCAATAATCGGGGACAGGAACGAGTGAACTGAAGGGCCTTTAGGGTCGGGGTTAAGGAAGTCTGATGGAGTCCCTCTTGCAGGGCATCTGGAATGTGACCAATGGCTTTTGTTTGGCCAAGGGAGGCACTAGAAATCACCGATAATCCTAAACGATGGGCAGCCTCTAAAGTCGGAAGCCATGTCCGCTTAACGTGCTGAGTGGGTTGAACCAAAGCCTCTAGCATTGTTGCATTAATCGGTAACTGAATAAACTTGAAATGATCCTGGCCTTCGGAGGTGACTTGACTCGCTAATGCTTTAGCCTTGGCTAAATCTAAATAGTTGAATGCGGTGGGTGGCACTCGCAGACCGTCCCAAGTGGCTAACCCATAGGCACTAATTTTTCCTTGGCTGACGGCTTTTTCTAATACTTCAAAGGCAAGTTGGAGACGGTGATAAAAAATTTCTGGGGAAACTTCCAAAAGTTGCATTTCTGGGTTATGGAGATAATAAATATCAATGGTTTCTAACCCTAAATTATCTAAACTTTGTTCGAGTTGATCCCAAATATATTCGGGGTGTAAACAGTGGCATTCGGCAACTAAATCCTGGGGTTCAATGGAAAATTTACTACTTTCAATATATCGAGAATAAAACCAACTAATGCGCTCATCATCAGGAATAAACCCTCCTTTTGTACAAATTACTAATTCATCCCTGGATATGGTTTCATCCCGGATTAAAGCCAATAACGCATCACTAACACTCCATTCAGCGTGCATATAGCGATAATTAATTGCCGTATCAATCAAGTTAATTCCATTTTCAACCGACTCGATAATGGCATCCGTGACGAGATCATCTGTATGAGAGTCCGGCGCACCTAAATAAGTGCCAATCCCAATCGAACTAACAACCCAATCATTAGCTTGTCGAAAATGAGTTGCTACACAGTCTTGCTGATGTCGTTCTCGATATCTTTGGGTTCCTGCCAAAGTCGCTTTACCTGAAATTTTCATACGGTATCTAGGTTTAATAAAAGCTTGAAAATTGGGTTATACTCTCTATTTTAAACGTTTCCTTTCGGTCTTCTCGTTTTATTACTATTTTGTTACTCATCAATATAAAATCCTCCAATTCAGCACCCATCCCTTGTAAGCAGGTGAAACCTGAATCAACAAACACCCCAAACCCAAAACCTCAATTCTTAATTCTTAATTCTTAATTCCCCCTATCCTCGTCAGTACAAGAGATGATGGAAGATCAAGGGCGATTCCAAATGCCCCTGTCGTTAGTAGAGAAGGTTGTTTCTATGCCATCCTTGAGATATGCCTATTTTCCCGGCTGTGTTGCCCAAGGAGCTTGTCGGGAGTTGTATCAGTCTACGCAAGTCCTCGCCCAAACTTTAGGCATTGAACTCATTGAACTGAAAAAGGCATCCTGCTGTGGTTCGGGAACATTCAAAGAAGATTCTCGGCTCTTAGAGGATACCGTCAATGCCCGTAATATTGCTTTAGCAGAAGAATTAAATTTACCTTTACTGACCCATTGCAGTACCTGTCAAGGGGTGATTGGTCACGTTGATGAACGGTTAAAGGAATTTCAAACTACAGATCCGGCTTATATTGAAAAGGTGAATGGATTACTCAGCAAAGAGGGATGCTCCCCCTATCAGGGGACAACGGAAGTTAAACACCTGCTTTGGGCCTTAGTCGCCGATTATGGTTTAGCCGAAATTCAACAAAAAGTCAAACGCAGACTGTCCGGTTTGAAGTGTGCTGCCTTTTATGGCTGTTACCTCTTACGCGCTCAAACCCATCTCCCCTATGATGACCCCCATCAACCAGAATCGATGGAAAATCTGTTTCGGGCGGTCGGGGCGACTCCCGTTTATTATCGGGGTAGAACCCAATGTTGCGGTTGGCCTTTGTCGAGTTACGCCACAGAATCAGCTTTTCAAATGGCCGGAAACCAAATTCAAGATGCCATTGACAACGGTGCAGATTGTTTGGTCACACCTTGTCCCCTCTGTCATCTTAATTTAGATTCCCGCCAACCGGAAGTGGAAAAAGTCATCGGTCGTCCCTTGGGTTTACCCGTTCTCCATCTTCCCCAATTAGTGGCCCTGGCCCTGGGTATCGACCCTAAACAACTGGGTTTAGACCGCCATGTTGTCTCTACCCAGTCGGTTTTAGAGAAAATTCGGTGAGGGCTATTTCCCGTTGAGGGTCAAGGGTCAAGGGCCAATAGTCAACCAAAGTATTACATTGTTTAAAGTTTTATCGCCTTATGTGTATTGGACGTGAAACACTGGGGTATTGTGATGGAATATATGGGATGATTCCGCTCATAGAAAAATAGCCACGATGGTTTTACCAAAGTGGGTACTAGCTGGTTGGCATCGTCTTTAGGAGTAAAACTCTTTTAAGAATCCCTCGAATTTAATTCGCAGGAGTGTCAAGTTAAGCTGGACTTCTAACCTGTATTCAGGGCAGAACTTGTAACATTTTGATATCTACTGGAGAAATCATTCAATGTCTCATTCAGTCAAAATTTACGATACCTGTATCGGCTGTACCCAATGCGTTCGCGCTTGTCCCACTGACGTCCTTGAGATGGTTCCTTGGGATGGCTGCAAAGCGGGTCAGGTTGCTTCTTCTCCCCGCACCGAAGACTGTGTAGGTTGCAAACGGTGTGAAACAGCTTGTCCGACAGACTTTTTAAGTATTCGGGTTTATCTCGGTGCTGAAACAACTCGTAGCATGGGTCTAGCTTACTAAACTCTGCCCAAAACCGGGTGTTTTTATCAATTCCAACTCCTGACTTCCACTGGGAAGATTACAAGGAGTTCAATCTTCACAGAGGGCGGAATTTACCCCCTCTTTTTTTATGATTAAGGGAACAGGGAACAGGGAACAGGGAAAATACTTCTGGCTGTTTTATGTCCGGTTTAAATTATGACCCTCTATTTAAAATTGTTATAGATTTTATAGAAATTTTATTGATAGCTCGGAGATATTATGAATTCTAATTCTAGTTTAGATGCAATTGCTCGTTTTTTTAACTTTCAAGAACTCCAGACTAATTTTAGGATTGAAATTTTAGCCGGAGTCACAACTTTTGTGACCATGGCTTATATTTTAGTCGTTAATCCTGCTATTTTATCTAATGCTATTTTTCTCCAAACCTCCGGGGATTTATTCGGAGAGTTAGTCATCGCAACGGCTTTGGCTTCTGCTTTAGCAACGTTAGTTATGGGGTTATATGCTAAATATCCCTTTGCATTAGCACCCGGAATGGGATTAAACGCCTATTTTGCCTTTTCGGTGGTGTTAGGATTAAGTATTCCTTGGCGAGTTGCCTTAGCTGCTATTTTAATTGAAGGCTTAATTTTTATTGCCTTAACTCTGAGTCGATTTAGAACTCAAATGATCACTGCTATTCCTGAAGGCATTAAACACGCCGTCGCCGCCGGAATTGGTTTATTTATTGCCTATATTGCTTTAACAGGTGCAAAAATTATTGTCACGGATGCAGCCACAACTACAACATTAGGAAACTTAAACGACCCGACTGTATTAATTACAATTGCTGGAATTTTGATAACAGCGGCTTTAATGGCTCGTCGAGTTACGGGAGCTTTATTATTAGGAATTTTAGCCACAGCCGGGTTAGGATGGATTTTAGGAATCGCCCCCTGGCCTAAAGGAATTATCGGTTTACCTCAATTACCCGTTGATTTATTCGGTCAAGGAATTATGGGGTTAAAAGAAGTCTTACAAGTGAATTTTTTACAGATTTTTACAGTTACTTTTGTCTTTTTCTTTGTGGATTTATTTGATACGGTGGGAACCCTAACGGGATTAGGAATGAAAGCAGGTTATATTAACGAACAGGGAGAATTTCCGCGTGTTACAGAAGCCTTTATGGCGGATGCGGTGGGAACAACAACGGGGGCAATTTTTGGCACTTCTACGGTAACAACTTATATTGAATCTGCATCGGGAATTTCTGAAGGCGGAAGAAGTGGATTAACGGCTGTGGTTGTAGCTATATTATTCACAATTTCAATATTTTTTATTCCCCTATTATCCGCAATTCCCAGTTTTGCAACAGCACCGACTTTAATTATTGTGGGGGTGTTAATGATGGGAAGTGTGCGATATATTCATTGGGATGATCCCGCAGAATCAATTCCGGCATTTTTAACAATTTTTATAATGCCCTTAAGTTATTCAATTGCAGACGGTTTAGGAGTTGGTTTAATTACTTATCCCATAATGAAAGCCTTTCAAGGGAAGTTCCATGAAACTAATATTGCCATGTGGGTTTTAGCGGTTATTTTTATGTTAAAGTTTGTTTTTGTGGGGAAATAAGCAGGGGATATGAGGTTAAAGTTTTATCTGTCACAATTTCAACCAAATACTTAAACCCCAAACTGATAACTGATAACTGATAACTGATTTTCAAGATTTCTCCCCAATATATTTTAATTTCCATAAACAACCCGACATAAAATTAGTGAAAATATGGGCAATAATCGGAACCAATAAATTACCAGTTGCGATCGCACTATACCCTAACAAAAACCCGACAATGATTGCCCAAATGACATAGGGCCATTGTTGAGAACCGCTAAAATGGAGAACCCCAAAAGCAATACTTGAAACCACTAAAGCCAGGGGCGTTAATCCTAAATCCGATAACATTACCCCTCGGAATAATAATTCCTCACTGAGTCCGGGTAATAAACCTAACCAAATTAAATCCGGCCATAATAAAGGACTGAGGACTAATTTTAAATAAGTATTCGCACTGCGACTATAAGCCGGCCAGATGCGATACATGACAAAACTGGCAATTGTAATGATTAACCCGACACCTAAACCCCACCCTAAACTAAGTCCAGAAAAAGTCACAGGTAAAAGGGTCACATGACTCAAATGTAACCAAGCTTTAGCGATCGCTAATAAGACAATAGCCGTTCCCCCCATCGCCACTAAAACTTGAGTTCGGGTTAAGGGTTCGAGTTCAAAATTGTTCGGTGTTTGTTGTTCTACCACAAGCTATAAAAATTAAGAGTATTTCAGTTCGTTTAGGGATAATAAATGGGGACGCAAGGCATTCGGATCAACTCCCGCTTTATGCGCCACTAAAATTCCTAAAGCCTCTAAATAAGAGTTTACCTGCACGGCTTGAATTCCTAACCGTTCTGGGGTGACTTGCATTCGGGTTTTATTTTCCCCAACGGTAATAATTTGAGTAGAGACGCGCCATGGCGCGTCTCTTGGTGCGTTTCTTGGCGCGTCTCTTGGTGCGTTTCTTGGCGCGTCTCTTGGTGCGTTTCTTGGTGCGTTTCTTGGTGCGTTTCTTGGCACATCTCTACGGCTCAAACTCAGGATAGCAGACCCTCCACAGGCCGTTGCAGGAACCACCACCGCATCCACTTGATCCGCCCAAATTGTCCCAGAAGTAGCAGAAGTTACGAACTGGGGTGCCCGACTCAACCCCACTAATACACAGGGGAGAAAGGTATATCCCAGTTCCTCCGCCGCCGAACGAGGAGATAACTCAGGATCAAGGGGAAGGGGAGAAAGGGCTGGAGCATGGGCACAGGGAATTTGAAAGGTGCGGACAATTAAATGGCTGATCACCGCTTCTGCTCCCGCCAAGGGATCAACGCCCTGTCCATGACGATAAGCTTCTAAAACACTACTATTTTCAGCTTCAGGAAAACGGGCGACAACAGCAATGGCCTCGGCTTTGGCTTCTGTAATTAACCGTTCTGCGGCTCGTAATAAACTGTCCGGGTTGCCAATAGTTCCCCAGGAAGCCCCGGACTCAGAGGTTCTCAGTTCCACGTTTAGGGGCGCATCGGTAATTACATAGTCTGTTAAGCTTAAGCCTAACGTTGCTCTAGCTGCGTCAGCCACTTGTAAATGTCTGAGCCGTAATTCCGGTTCAATGGCTTGATCTAAAAGTAACCCAACTCGGTTTTGATGAACCGTTTGGAGTCCCCACGTTCCCGCCGCAAATTGATCTAAAGCATACCCTTCTACATACAAAGTATTGGACATAGGCCAATACAGTTGAGCACCATTGAGAACGTTGGGATGGGTAATTAAAGTATCTGCAACTTGAGCGATCGCCCTCGCAACGGGTAAACCATCCCCTGCATACCCTCCAATGGCCGCACCGATGCCTGTTGGGATGATTAAAATAACGGTATAAGGACGAGGCATGATCAGATGTTGTAGGGTTTAGGATGTTGGGTATGTCGAAACCTATTTTAAGGGATTAACAATCGCTGTGTTACCGACAAACTTTATTCAGGGTATTGGGTTGCAGAATGAAAAATTGTGTTATAATAGTCAATGACCTGGACTTATGCGATTAGAACGCCCAAACCTTGTCAGAACCGGAAGGTGGCAGCAATACGGGATGCTTCTGATAGGCGTAAACTCCGGGTCACTTTTTTTACACCGAAAAATCTGTAATCGGTGATACTTGTTTTAGGAAGTTGGAGTGGTTATGCCGGGTTTCGGAGATCTTTTCCAAAAAGCCGTTTACTTGGGGGTGGGTTTAGCCTCCTATGCTGGCGAAAAAGCCAGTAAAACCCTAGCAGAATTACGCACGGATGCCCAGAAATTAGCCGATGAACTCGTGAAACGGGGCGAAATGACGACAGAAGAAGCCCGTCGTTTTGTGGAAGATACCATTCAGCAAGTTCAACAACCGCCGACTGAACCTCCGCTTTCATCTCCTAAGTCTGAACCCCGTCGCATTGAAATTGTAGATGATGAGGAACCCACTCCCGTCGATGAAGGGGTGGAAAAGTTAAGAAAACAGGTGCAAGATTTACAAGACGAATTGCGACGCTTACAGCAATAGTCAAGGGATAATCAAGCTCACCCCGATACAAAAAATTATACTAAATGGTTAATTCATTCGCGCTATACTAGAAAGATAGTATAGCGATTTTTTGCTGTATTTTATAAAATTTATTCAGACAACTGGTTAATCAGTCTCATGGAAGAGTGGTCAAAAAGTATTGTAGAAGCACTAGAAGCAGTCGTTTCAGACATGGAGAAATTTTTTGCAGACGTGACTGAAGAAGTTAACGAAATGTTTAACGAACTCACCAAGATCTCGGAAGAAATTACCGATGAGGTACAAAATAAAATTCTTCCTGAACTTGATGAATGTATGAATGATATCTTTGAACCCATTCTCGATATTTATTTTGATCTCGATTCAGGTCTGGATTTAGGTTTAGATCATGAGGGAGAACATTTTGATCCCTTTGTCACTTATGTTCAACCCACAGAAACAGAACAACCCGCCTGTCGAGGATGCAAACATTATCACGGACAAGTTTATGGGGGAAATTTATTAGTTTGTGGAATGCACCCAACGGGAGCCGAAGGAGAAACTTGTTCTGATTGGGAAGGCGAATAGGGAATTTAGTTAATAAATTAACCGTTAATTATTAACTCTTACACTGTTAACTGATAACTGATAACTGATAACTGATAACTGATAACTGATGACTGATAACTGATGACTGATGACTGATGACTGATAACTGATGACTGATAACTGATGACTGATAACTGTATTCCTCAAATTCCACCTTCATTGCATCTACGAGCCTATCAAAAGCAAGCGGTCAATAACTGGTTTGCTAATCGGGGACGGGGAACGTTAAAAATGGCAACGGGAAGCGGTAAAACCATTACAGCGTTAGCGATCGCCACAGAATTATATCAGAAAATTGGTTTACAAGCATTAATTATTATTTGTCCCTATCGCCATTTAGTAACTCAATGGGCAAAAGAGGCAGAAAAATTTAATTTAAACCCGATTTTAGCCTTTGAAAGTGTCAGGTATTGGCAAAAACAATTATCGACTGAATTATATCAATTAAGAGCCGGATATCAAGCATTTTTAACGGTTATTACAACTAATTCTACCTTAATTTCCGAAGGATTTCAATCTCAACTACGTTACTTTCCCGAAAAAACGTTAATGGTAGGAGATGAAGCCCATAATTTAGGAAGTCCTCGCTTAGGGGAAAGTTTACCGCGAAATATTGGCTTAAGATTAGCCCTTTCAGCTACTCCTGAACGGCATTTTGATGAAAGTGGAACCGATGCAATTTTAAACTATTTTGGGCCTGTTTTACAACCGGAATTAACCTTAGCAGAAGCCATTCGTCAAGGCGCATTAGTTCGCTATTTATATTATCCGATTTTAGTCGAATTAACAGAAGCAGAAAGTCGAGCCTATCATCGATTAACGACGCGCATCGGTTGGGCGTTAATGGAGGATGAGAAAAACTGGGAAAATAATGAAACCGTTACAGCTTTATTAATTCAAAGATCTCGATTAATTGCATCAGCAAGCAATAAATTAGATGCGTTACGTCAGTTAATGAAAACACGATTAAATACAACTCATACTTTATTTTATTGTGGAGATGGAAGCATAGAAACCTTAGAGGATTATTCCCCACGACAATTAGAAGCAACGGTGGAATTATTGGGGTCAGAATTGGGTTATCGGGTGAATACTTATACCGCAGAAACCCCTTTAATTGAACGGGAAAAATTACGTCAACAATTTGAACGAGGGGAATTACAAGGATTAGTAGCAATTCGATGTTTAGATGAAGGGGTTGATATTCCCGCGATTCAAAATGCCGTGATTTTAGCGAGTAGTTGTAATCCTCGACAATTTATTCAACGACGGGGAAGAATTTTAAGACCCCATCCAGGGAAAGAACGAGCAACGTTATTTGATATGATTGTTTTACCCCCAGATTTAGATCGAAATACCTTAGAAGTTGAACGCAATTTATTAAGAAAAGAGTTAAAACGGTTTTTAGAATTTGCCAATTTAGCCGATAATGCAGGAGAGGCGAGATTAAAATTACTTCAGTTACAAAAGCGATATGGATTATTAGATTTATAGTTACCACTGGCTTTCACCCTAACCCAAGTGAAATAATGGCATCACTAACTTTTACCATCAGTATCATCGGATCGCTCTCTAAGGCAGCAAACCCATACTTCTGATAAAAGAGCTTTGCCTCTTCCGAGATAGCATGGACAAGAATTGCTCGTATTCCCGCAATTTCAGCCGCTTGTAGCGTGCGAAGAATCGCATCTCGTAGCATAGCACGCCCGATACCTTGGTTTTGCCACTGGCGATCAACGGCCAATCTTCCGATAATCATAACCGGAATTGGATCGGGCATATTACGCCGAACTCCTCCTGTAGCAATATTTCGAGCTACTGCGCCGTTGGCAAGACAGTAGTACGCAACGACGACTTCACCCACACAAAGAACATAAGTGCGGGAAGCCCCTTCTAACTCATTTTTCCAAGCACGACGCTTGAGCCAGTCATCTAACTGACTGTTACCCGAATCAAAGTTATCAATTTGATGTGACGGATTTAGTTTTTCAGGAGGGCTGAGTTTGTCTCGATCTCGATCTAATCCCACGGCGATTTAGTGGTTAACAATGCTTTTAATTTCTCATTTTGCAGAGGTGGTGCATCTAACAGATCCACGAATTTCTGAAATTTACCCTCATCTAACTCAAAAAAACAGCGACTTAAAATCACATCTTGGGCTTTTTGGTAAGCTGTTTGAAGCATGAACTCTGATCGGCTTTTGCCTTGTATTTTAGCAGCTTGATCGATAAAATCCCGTTGACTCTGCTTGGCTCGGATATTGATCGTCACCTCGCGGGTCTGGCTGACTGACTGTTGAGCTTCTGACCCATACATAGCTGCTACCTCTGTGAGAGCTAAACTCAATTGCAAATTTTTTTCTTTATTCTAGATTAACAGCTTTGTATACACATTGTCAACAGGTTTTTGATCTCTAATGGTTATTAGGTGACAAGCTCGATATTTTATCTTACAACAACCAAAGATAAATTTTTGTTAAGACTAATCAACTCTTATCGTTTAAAACTCAGTGTTGTCGCGCTCTTTTGTCGATTTCAGATTAAAATGATCACAATTGCCATTTTACGCCCCTTAAAATGTTTAAATATTCTGAAAGTATTATTACCACTATTGCTAATGTTTTCTCTGAAAAAAAGTCTACCTACGGGGATAACATTAATCCTAAAGAAGCTCAAGACCCGATTACCAATGCTTCCCCGGAAGTTCGAGAAATTATTGAACGGGTTTTACAAGCCGAACGAGATAAATTATATATGAAAAATCCGCGTAATATTAATGATGATATTCTCAAAATTATTAAGGATGTGGTGCAATGAGATTAATTTCAATTCAACTCTGCAATTTTCGGCAATTCTATGGAAAAACCCCAGAAATTATTTTGGGTTATGGAGAGAGAAATACAACGGTGATTCATGGCAATAATGGAGCCGGAAAAACCACATTAATGAATGCGTTTACTTGGGTTCTTTATGAAAAGTTTAGTGCCGCCTTTGCCATTTCTGAACATTTAGTGAATAAACGAGCATTAAATGAATCTGAACCCGGAAAAGGGGTGGGATGTTGGGTAGAATTAATCTTTGAACATGATCATAAACGATATTTAGTCAAACGGATTTGTCGAGCTTATAAAAATGGCAGTGAGATTGAACAAACAGCCAGTCAATTATATATGCAAGTGGCGGGAGATGATGGACGCTGGGGAATGCCGCCTCACCCTCCAGAGGAAATTATTAATCGAATTTTACCGTTAAGTTTACATCAATATTTCTTTTTTGATGGAGAGAGAATTGAGCAGATTGTTAGAGATGAACGTAAAGTAGAAATTGCGGATGCAACAAAAGAGTTATTAGGAGTTGAAGTTTTAAATCGAGCCATTAAACATTTAGGGGAAGCCAAGAAATCCTTAGAAACGGATTTAGGAATGATTGGAAATCCTGAAACCAAAAAATATTTACATGAAAAGAAAAAAGCGGAACAGGAAATTGAACGTTTGTTGCAAAGACAGACTGAAATTACCCAAGAGTTAGACCACCAAAAGCTGGTCAAATCAACCTTGAGTGAGAGATTAATGGAGTTAAGTGGTGCGGCTGAATTACAACAATTACGGAATGAATTAGACCTAAAAAAACAATTACTCCGAGAACAACTCCATCAAGGTCATGTCGCTATTAATCGAGGAATTTCAACCAAAGGCTATACGGTTTTAATTCCTGAATTAACAGCAGAATTTAGAACAATATTTTCCGAAATGCGAGAACGGGGGGAGTTGAATACCGGAATTACCAAACAGTTTTTGCAGAGTTTATTAGAAGAAAAAAAATGTATTTGTGGGGCTGAATTAATTCCTGGAAATACGGGATGTGGACAAGTTGAACATTGGTTAAATCAAGCGGGAACGGCTGATATTGATGAAACAGCAATTCGGTTAAGTAGCCAAGTTGATGAATTAGATAAACAAGCCACTGAATTTTGGGACGAAATTAATCGCCAACAACTGAATATTCAAACTTATCGAGAAGAATTACAACGGATTGAAAATGAACTCGATAGCATTACCAATAAACTGAGAAAGTTTCCTGATGAGAATATTCAAGAGTTACAAAAACGGTTAGATGAAATTGAACTCAAAATTAGTGAGTTAAATCGAGAAACAGGTTCAAATCAACAACAAATTGAGAATTTTAAAGCAACGGTTGAGAGTTTGTCTCGACAAGTTGATAAACAACAAATGAATGAAATTAAACAAGTATTAATGCAGCGAAGAATTGCAGCAACTCAGGATGCAATCTTACGTTTAACTCAAGTCAAAGACCGTTTAGACCAACAATTTCGCTGTCAGTTAGAAAAGCGAGTGCAAAAATTATTTAGTCAAATTTCTTTTACGCCTTATTTACCCAAATTAACGGAAAAATATGAATTAAAATTAGTGGAGACTACCGCCGGAGAGGAAGCAGAAGTCGCGGCTTCAACGGGGGAAAATCAGATTTTAAGTTTATCGTTTATTGGGGGAATTATTGATGGGGTGAGAGAATGGAGTCAAAAAAATACCTTAATGGGCCCTGATAGTAGTACCTTTCCCATTGTTATGGACTCGCCTTTTGGCAGTTTAGATGAAATTTATCGGCGACAAATTGCGAATATTATTCCACAATTAGCGAATCAATTAATTGTTTTAGTCACAAAAACCCAATGGCGGGGGGAAGTAGCGGAAGAGATGGAAAAACGCATTGGACGCGAGTATATTCTATCCTACAATTCTCCTAAACTTGATTGTGAGGAAGATTGGATAGAATTAGGCGGAAAGCGTTATCCGTTAGTCCATCAAAGTTCCAATGAGTTTGAATATACGGAAATTTTAGAAGTGGAATATGATTTTTAAAGGAATAAAAAATACTCAACAGGAGTTAGGAATATGGTAAAATTTAATCTCAATTTAAAGTTACCCAACAGTTCTGATTTACCTTATTCCTTATTCCTTATTTCCTATTCCCTGTTCCCTGTTCCCTGTTCCCTGTTAAGCTGTTCCCTACTAGGAATTACTGACTAAAACGGCGGTCAATATCATCCGCAGCAGAACCCCCTCGACGGGAATTAATTCTTAAAGATTGACCATCTTTTGAAAGGTCATAAGTCAGGGGTTGAGTCGATTTAATTAAGCTTTCGCCTTCTTGCGCTAACGTTGCAGGAGGATATTGATTCATTAACGCTCTAAGCTGTTCAATTCGCTTAGGAATAGCCGGATGAGTGGTATCAAATTCAGCACCAGATGTGCGTCCTAAAACATCCATCACTCGAATACATCCTTCTGCATCAAACCCCGCTTTAGCAATATATTGATAGCCAACTTCATCGGCTTCAAATTCTTGTTTACGATTATTTTCAGCAAGTTTTTGTTCTAATTCTGTGGTTTTTTCTTGCACAATTTCTTTCACCCGTTCTTCTGCTTGCGCTAAACGTTGACGACTCGCACCTTGTAACGCACTATTTCCCACGTTTCCCACCGTCCGACCCCAACCGCCTAAAAAACCTCCCACAGTTTGTAAAACAGCCCCTCCAATTGAAGTTCCCGTTGCATCAGATTTAGCATCTTGAATTTCAGCTAAAACTTGTTGTTCGGCTTCTTTTTGAATGCGTTCTTTTAAAGCCGCTTCTTGGGCTGGCCCTAAAGCAATATGACGTTTAACATGATGTGCCATTTCATGACCAATGACACAAGCAATGGCAGAAGAATCTCCCGCTAATTGATCTAAAATACCTGTATAAATGGCAATTAAATTAACTTCTGTTGCAAAGGCATTAATATTATATTCATCCACAATTCCAACCCGCCAAGGCGTATTATCTAAACCATTAGCTCTGGCAATTCTATCAACAACCCGATAAATGACATAAACATCTTCTGAGAGTTCTTCTTTCGCTTGCTTATAAAACTCATCATTGGATGGATTTTGAGCCATTAAAACGGTTTCAGGATTCAATAATTCCGCTAAAAGAGGTGTAGGGAAAAACAGGGTACTTAAACAGGTGAGAATGGCTAATTTTTGAGTAGATTGCAACAACGGAAACATAACCGCACCTCGGTTGACAAAACGACCAATTTTCGTAGGTTCAACTCTAACACTTCTGTTTGCTTTTGTCTAGGGAAAATTATACTTATTTTTTTACAGGAATTAAATTGACGTCAAAACGTTTACAAAATTTTATACTCAAGCTTTCATCCTAGGGTTACGCTTAAAAATCCGCAGTTGCAATGAGAGAGAAATGGACTATTTAACAGAGTGGACAGAAAGTGGCGTTGACGAAGAACTCACCCAACTTAACGTAATTCCTCTGGATGGGTATCGTCCGTTAGATTATCTTCTCTATGCTGATACCCTTCCGCGATTAAATACAGGCCGTTTATCAGAACCTATTCTTAACCGTTATAAACATCTTTATGATGGAGGTTGGTGGTGTTCTGGGATTGATATTTTGACTGGAAACCCGGATTTATGGGGATGTTTTAAACCGATTAAGCCTCGCTTAACCTCAGATCAAAGTAAATGTATTAAATATGAACATCCTCCCCATACACCAACGGGGATTTTTGCATTAAGAATTTCTCAAACAATCTGGGCAAGAATTGCTGAAAAATATAACGTTAAAATCAATCCTGATGATCTCCAACCCCATCAACCGGATTTAGGATTCTGGCGTTGGGTAATTTGTCATCCTGAACTACCTTTATGTATTACCGAAGGAGCCAAAAAAGCCGGAGCATTACTAACAGCCGGATATATTGCGATTGCCCTTCCTGGGATTCATAGTGGTTACCGAGTTCCTCGTGATCAATATGGAAATAGAATTGCTAAACCTGCTTTAATTCAGCAGTTGCAGCAGTTTGTGAATAAAAATCGGAAGATTTATATGGTCTTTGATCAAGATACTAAACCTAAAACCATTAAAGCCGTTAATTCAGCTATTCAGCAAACGGGATATTTATTAACACAGGCAGGATGTTCAGTTTATATTATCAATTGGAATCCTCAGTTAGGTAAAGGGGTTGATGACTTAATTGCAGAACAAGGACAAACAGTATTTGAGCAGGCATATCAAACGGCAACTCCTTTAGAAACCTGGAAAGCATTTTCTTATAATCGCTTAAATTATTCCCCCAATATTGACCTCAATAGTCGCTATTTATCCGATATAAAAATACATCAAAATGCTAAACTAATCGCCATCAAATCTCCTAAAGGAACCGGAAAAACAAAAATATTAGAAACCCTAGTTCAAGAGGCACTTGAAAAAAAACAATGGGTTTTAGTGATTGGTCATCGAATTCGACTCATTGAAGCGTTATGTCAACGGTTTGGATTACAATACATGAAATCTGCCGTTGAAACTCCTAATTCTGCTTTTGGGTATGGATTATGTATTGATTCATTACATCCTAATTCTAGCATTAAATTTGAAGCCAGAGACTGGTCAAATGGACTGGTTATTTTAGATGAAGTTGAACAAGTATTATGGCATGGATTAAACTCAGAAACCTGCCAAAATTATCGAGTTTCTATTCTAAAATCATTCAAAACTCTCCTGCAAAATGTCTTGGGAGGAGGCGGTCAAGTTGTGATTTCCGATGCCGATTTAAGCGATACCTCTATTGATTATTTAACCGCCTTATCCGGTATTCATCTGCAACCTTTTGTGATTCAAAATCAGTGGCAACCTTCACCCGATGAAGCGTGGACAGTTTATAACTATTTAGGGAATACCCCTGACCAACTGGTGAAAGACTTAGAACAACATATTGCCGAAGGAGGGAAACCTTTTGTTTGTTTATCTGCCCAAAAATTAGCGAGTCAATGGGGAACTCGTACCCTAGAAACCTATTTAAAAACTCAATTTCCAGATCGTTCTATCTTGAGAATAGATTCCGAATCTTTAGCTGATCCTACTCATCCTGCTTATGGTTCAATTGCTAACTTCAATCAACAGCTAATATCCTATGATATTGTGTTAGCTTCTCCTTCCATTGAAACGGGAGTTAGTATTGATATTCAAAATCATTTTACCTCAGTTTGGGGAATCTTTCAAGGCATTCAAGCGGAAAATTCTGTCCGTCAAGCATTGGGACGAATTCGAGAGAATATTCCCCGATTTATTTGGATGGCAAACCGAGGATTTAATCAGGTGGGAAATGGTGCAACTTCTATGAGTTCTTTACTCGGTAGTGGACAACGATTAACTCGCTTAAATATTCGGCTGTTGCAACAATCAGATTTTGCAGGATTAGATGATTTAGGAATAGGATTTCAATCTGAATCTTTAGTCTGTTGGGCAAAAATGGCAGTGCGATTTAATGCAGGAATGGATCATTATCGAGAAACGATTTTAACAGCGTTAGCAGGAGAAGGTCATCAAATTATTGAGGTTCCAGAAGCCAAGAAAACACCCAAAAATGCCATTAAATCAACGCAAAAATTTAAACCAAAGAACTCAGAACGTCCGACCCTCAATGAACTCATTTTAGCGGTTAAGGATCAGAATTACCAAGCGGAAAATTTAGCGGTGATTCATGCTACTGATTTAAGTGATTGTCAGTATTATTTTTTTCAAAGAAAATTATCAAAAACTCCAGAAGAACGTCGCGCAATCCGTAAATATGAGTTAAAATTACGCTATGGGGTTGCTGTTACATCAGATTTAATTGCTAAAGATGATCAAGGATGGTATGAACAACTCAGAATTCATTATTTCTTAACCGTAGGTCGTCCTTATTTAATGGGTCGAGATGCGTTAATTGCAAGACGGTTAATGGAACAAGGACAAGGCAATATTTTTGCCCCGGATTTTAATCGCTCCCAGCTAGGTGCTATGATTGGAATCATGGAATTATTAGGGATTCCGGCTTTACTTAAAAATCAAGAACGGGATTTAAAAAATACTGATGCTGACTTACAAACCATTACTGAAATTGCCCTTAAAGATCGAAGTGCTATTAAAACGATTACAGGAATTGGACTCGCTAAAAATTCAAGTCCTATTACCATTTTACGCCGATTTTTAGATAAAATTGGTTATCGTCTAACCTGTGTTCGCTGCCAAAGTGAAGGGAAAAAACGAGTCAGGGTTTATCGGGTTATAGACCCCCAAGATAACCGAGAACAAATCTTCCAACATTGGTTAAAATTAGAAGGTCAATATCCTTGCCAATTAGACACAACCATTCCTGAAAATAATTTCATTTCAACTCCTTTTCAATTCACCCCAGACTATATCCAACTTTCTCTATTCAACTCCTAGTTAATCCAGAAACCGGGTTTTTGCTCACAATTTTGTTAACTATCCCCAATTTTCTGATAAAAACCTGGTTTCTTTTAGGCGTGGGATAGGTAAAATTCAAAAACCGGGTTTTTGCTCAAAATCTTGTTAACTATCCTCAATCTTCCGATAAAAACCCGGTTTCTTTTAAGCGACAAATCAGTTAAAATAAATAAAGTTGAGATTATTTCCCAAAATGAACACCCTATCAACTCCTACAATTCAACCCCAAACCCTGACAAAAATTGGTGTAATTGGAGGGGGACAACTCGCTTGGATGATGGGAATGGAAGCCGCATCTTTAGGGGTTTCTTTATTTGTTCAAACCCCCCACAGCACTGACCCAGCAGTTCCTTTCTCCTCCGAAACCATTTTAGCTGCTATTGATGACCCGACAGCCACCGCAAAATTAGCAAAATATTGTGATGTTATTACTTTTGAGAATGAATTTGTTGATTTAAACGCTTTATCTAAACTGGAAGAACAGGGGGTTTGTTTTCGTCCTCGCTTACAAGCTTTATCCTTATTATTAGATAAATATGATCAATTAAGTTATTTAGAAAAAATAGGTTTACCCGTTCCTGCATTTCAACTCTTAACCCCTGAAAATGGTAAAATAATTAATCATAATCTGGGTTATCCTGTGGTTTTAAAAGCTTGCCGTTATGGATACGATGGACAGGGAACCTTTATTATTAAAAATGCGGAGGAACTCTCTAAAACCTGGGCAAAATTTAACTATCCTCCCATGTTATTACAACAATTTGTCCCCTTTGAACGGGAATTAGCGGTTATTGCAGCGCGTTCTGTTACAGGAGATGTGGCAGTTTATCCGATAGTAGAAACGGTGCAGAAAAATCAAGTTTGTCATCGAGTTATTGCTCCAGCTAATATTAATAAAAGTATAGCAGAACAAGCAGAAACAATTGCAACAACGTTATTGAATAGTTTACAAGTGATTGGGCTATTTGGAATCGAATTATTTTTAACATCCGAAGGGGAAATCTTAGTGAATGAAATTGCACCTCGCACCCATAATTCCGGTCATTTTAGTTTAGATGCTTGTGAAACTTCCCAATTTAAACAACATTTAAGGGCGGTCAGTGGTTTACCATTAGGTAATACCGCGTTAAACTGTAGTGGGGCTGTAATGGTGAATTTATTAGGCTTTGAAACCGCTAATTGTGACTATTTAGAAAAACGCAAAAAAATCGCAGAAATTCCTAATACTTTTATTCGTTGGTATGGTAAAACAGAATCTCGCCCCGGTCGAAAATTAGGTCATGTAACCGTATTAATTCAGACAGAAAACAAGGAAAATATAGAAGAAAAAGCGAATAAAATAGCTGATGAAATCGAATCAATTTGGTACTCGTAGGGTGCGTAAATTCCGCGCACACACCACAACCCCATCATTCCTGGAAAAAGCTAGTCTATAAATGACTTTTCATGATATGTTATTAATTATAAGGGATATTTGCACTCAGTACACATGGCTACTTCTATTTATTATATTCCTATTGAGGAATCATTAGGAATTGCTAAACATTATTTTATTTCCTCCGATGGAACCTTTGAAAATTCAATCGGTTGGGGGCCTAATGGTGTTGAATATAAAGGCAAAGCCACAGAATTAACCCCTGAACAGGAACAACGGATTTTAGACTATCCTCAACGATTTGTAGAGTATAATATTCATCGGAATAATTGTGAAATGTTTGCTTGGTATGTGATGACAGGTCAAAAATATTCAGGACAAATTAAAGACAAAATTCATACAGCTATTGGAGCTTTAGCCGTTTCTTTTATTCAACCTGTTTTAACTGTCCGCAGTTATGAAAGTTATCAGTTAAAGCACGCTATTGTTAACAAGTTAAATCAAGATTTAGAAAGTGCTAAAAAAGAAATGCTGAAACAACAGCAAAAACAGCGTGATGAATTTTGGCGAAAATGAGATGCAAGCCAATTGTAGATAAAGTAGTGCGACTATCTCGGTTACTAATATTCCTGGATTAAGTGTGATTAAGTGCGTACCCAGAGCTTACGAACCCTACAAATTTAAGCAACTTGGCAAAAATTACCTAAATTTTTCTGATGGGGTAAAGGTTTACCTTCAGCTTGATAACTCTCTAACAAATTCGAGGTAACTGTTCTCCACTTAACATATCAATAATCCGTTTTGCTCCGATTGTACTTTCCATTGTAACTAAAGAGGTTGACGTTTGTTTAACGTAACCAATTAAACTTGCTTCTGGAATTTTTGCTTGTAAAATCGATAAAGTTTTTTCAATATCTTTTTCAGGGACAAATACCGCAAACCGCCCTTCATTGGCAACATAAAGGGGGTCAAATCCTAAAATTTCACAAGCTCCTTTAACTTCTTCTAAGACCGGAATTGCTCTTTCTTTTATTTCAATTTCAACATGAGCACCGATGGCAATTTCATTCAACGTACTCGCTAAACCACCCCGTGTTAAATCTCGTAAACAGTGAATTTCTATTCCCGCCTCTAATAACTCTAAAACCACATCCGCCACAGGTGCAGAATCACTTTCTATTGTTGTTTCAAACTCTAATCCTTCCCGCACTGCCATAATTGCAATCCCATGTCGCCCCAAATCTCCATTAATAATTACAGCATCTCCCGGTTGAACCGATAGAGGATTAATAGTTAAATGATGTTCAATAATCCCGATACCCGATGTATTAATAAAAATCCCATCTCCCTTGCCTTTATCAACAACTTTAGTATCTCCAGTGACAATTTTAACCTGAGCATTCTCGGCTGCTTTTTTCATCGATAGAATAATTTCCCATAGAGTTTGAATGGGTAAACCTTCTTCTAAAATAAAACCCACACTTAAATATAAAGGACGAGCACCCGCCATTGCTAAATCATTAACCGTTCCATGAACAGCCATTGAACCAATATCTCCCCCTGGAAAAAATAGAGGATTAACGACGTATGAATCCGTTGTAAAAGCAATTTTATTGCCACTGAATCGCAAAGTAGCTGCATCATGTTCCACTTGATTTGAATCACCAAAAGTGGGTAAAAACATCTGGTCAATTAATTGACGCATGAGTTTACCCCCACCGCCATGAGCGAGTAAAATATAAGGATATTGTTGCAGGGGGATTGGACAGGTTAAACTAAAGTCTTGATTAGATGTCATAGATAGGTTATTGATAGAATAAAGATGAATTTATAAGAGAATTTTAGGAAGGGGCAGATGAAACAGTTATCCCCTAAGCTTTATAAAGTTTGGCTTTATCTCATCCTTTTAATTCTGGGCTATATTTTAGCCGGATGGCTATTAACTGCATTTCAGGTTTCCATCTGGGTTTGGGTGATAACCTTAGCCATTATCCTCTATTTAGCCAAAACAGGTTCCGAGGGTATTGTATTAGGAAGTGCTGGGGTCATGGGAATTATATTTTTTGGTGTTATTTTCCGAGTATGGCCCAAAAATTGGCCAATAACGATTTGGTTGCAAGATATTCCCGTTGGATCAGGGACTCGACCTAAACTGATTATGCTTTGGCCTCTAACCTATATTTTACTGTGGTTATTCGCTATTTTACTCGTTCTAGGATTAGCATTTGCCCATAAACCCTTAAAATTTTTAGGCTTAAATCCACAACAATGTTTTTATTGTTTAACTTTGTTATCTGGGTTGTCTTTAGGAATAGGTGTGTTAATCTTTAAAAATAGCTTATTCAATTTTATTTAGAAGAGCTATACCTAAGTAACATCCGTACAAATTCCGTATAAATTCGGATATAACACCGTATGAAATCTTCGGCTATTCACAAAGAACCTATTGATAAATTACCTTATCATGCCAAAACACCCGAACATTATATCCAACAAATTGAACCTAGTATTTTATCAAGTTTTACTCCAGAGCAATTAAATGAAATTAAAATAATATTAAATCATGCAATTCCTAAAAATTCTCCTAAAATTGTAGATTTAAGATTGAACGTTGACTTAATTCTTTCTCGATTTTATGTTGTTTTATTAGTGGGGAAAGAACGCCGAAAAGTTCAACGCCATTACGTTACACGGGGCCTCACAAAAGTGGGGAATTTCGTGGCTGCTATTATTTTATTAATTACTTTAAACTTAATGATTACTGTTTTGATCTGTTTATTGCTGTATTTAATTAAATCAGCAATTGGAATTGATTTTTTTCACCAAAGTCATTTAATTGATAAAATCAAGGAATTTTTATACTGATGTAGCTTTAAAAAAGCTACCTATTCCTCTTTTATCAATAAGGGGAATGAGTGAGATGATCAATTTTAGCAAGACCTAAATAGTTAGCTTAACAGTGGACGCTAATCTTGTACAAACGATATCTAGTTCGGAAAAATTCATGAAAAGCTATTATGATTTTTCTCAAAAATCAACTCCTGGTACAACATTTGTTACCGTTGGTGCAGCAACTGGGGCAGGAATTTATAGCACGATTGGTGGTGTGGGACTGGTGGGAAGTTTTGGGGGAATTGGGTTAGGAATGATGCCCTTAATGGGTGTGGGGGCGGTGGCGGGTGCTGCAACTTATGGCGCATTTAGAGCTATTAATCAAGGGGATTCTATTGCTTGGGGTACAGTAGGATTAGGGGCAATTTCCGGCATAGGAATTTCTTCCGTTGTGGGAGGAATGGGGTTAGGTTTTGCGGGGACAGGCGTAGGAATTGGCATGGGAACATTAGGAGTTTTTGGCGGCATTGTTGGGTTAGGATTATATGGAATTGCCCAATTAATTGATGCTGCCGGAAGCGGAGAAACAGCGTTTCAAGCCTTTGACCGGATGGAAGAACGGATTTTAGATCAGGAATTTTATACCACCGCGTTATTAGAAGTATTGGAACTTATTCCTGAATTTCAAGAAGAAAAATTAAAACAAAAATTCGATAATTTAGAATTAGAGGATGAATTAAAACAGCTTAAACAAAAGATTCAAGATACCCAGAAATCATCTTTTCAAAAAAATAAAGAAAAACCTACTATTGAAAATTACAGTCTTGTTATTTATCCCCAATCACCTGATTTAATGTGGATAGAAACACAGCGTTTAGCCGGACATCAAAATTCAATTCATGCGGTGGCTTTTAGTCCTGATAGTCAAACTTTGATCAGTGCCAGTGATGATCGTAATATTCACATTTGGGATGTTAATACAGTTAAGAAAAAATATACTTGGTTTATGCCTTATGAGATGTATTCAGTTGCCATTAGTCCTAGTTCAGAAGTCGTTGCCACCGGAAGTGTTAATGGTCGAATTACCCTCTGGAATTTTCAGACTCGACAACTGAATCGAACTTTATTGGATCTGAATCTTCCTGAAAAAAATATGGGAATTATTACGTCCCTCGTATTTAGTCCCGATCATCAAATTTTAATCAGTGGAAGTAGCGATAAAACCGTTAGACTTTGGTATTTTAAAACCGGACAATCTAAACGAATTTTGAACGGACATACTGATGGAGTTTGGTCTGTTGCTATCTGTTCTAAGAGTGAATTTGTAGCCAGTGGGAGTGCTGATAAAACTATTAGAATTTGGAATATCAAAACCTATGAAAATCCTATTGTTTTAACCGGACATTCTAACTGGGTGACTTCTGTTTTATTCAGTCCTGATGATAAAGTCTTAATCAGTGCGAGTGCTGACAATACAATTAAAGTCTGGGATCTTAAAACCTATCAATTAATTCGGACATTAACCGGACATTCTGCCGCTATTTTTTCTATAGCTTTGAGTCCCAATGGCAAAATTTTGGCGAGTGGAAGTGTTGATCAAACGGTTAAATTATGGAATTGGAAAACAGGAGAATTATTGCAAACGCTCTCCGGTTGTTCTCCCGTTGCCTTTAGTCCCGATGGTCAACGATTAGTTAGTGGGAGTCAAAAGGGGATTTTACAACTGTGGTATCAACAATTAAGTCTACCAGAATTAATCGCATCTGAACATTATCAAAATTGGTGGCAAGTATTAAGAGTTCATCCCAAGGCAACACCGAATCAAGTGAAAAAAGCCTATTATCAATTAGCCAAACAATATCATCCTGATTATAACATCAAATCTGAAGCGATCGCTGTTATGCAAAGAATTAATCACGCCTATGAGACTTTTTTAAATGAATGGAGTCAACAGGTGCGATCGCCATCAATAAAATGATCAATTTAACAAATATAAAGATTAGTAACTCAATCAAAAAAACAAGAATAATTATAATTTTTTAATAAAGTTAGTTGTGTACTATTACAATATAATTTAGATATTTCGCAATTTTATTTCGAGTGACTGATTATTCATGTTGCTTGTTAATCGCTCTTGATAAAGATACATAAGATCGTTAATAGCTACTTCTTTAACTTCTATTGAATTAATTAATTTAATCTGTCTAGTTGTTCCTCTAGTAATAATCCAAACTTGTTTATGATGATTATAAAATTCTTCTGTTGTTCTTCCAGATAATTCAATACTACCTTGTTTCAGTTTATTACAATAATTATTTATTTGTTCAATTTTACTGTTTTCTATATTCTGGAAATCAAGAGTACAATCATAAATAACTGCTAAATTTCCAATTTTGAAAAAACCATCAGCTTTTCCTGCTTGTCTTTCTCCTGTAAAATTATATACTGTCTCTATTCCCAATAACTTGAGTAAATAATAAGCATATTCTTCAAATTGTTTCCAGTTATTTGTTGTGATAATTTTATCAAAAAATCTCGGTGATAAATCTGAATCTAATTGTATTTGTTTATTCTGGTTATCCTTGTTAATATCTGAAATTTTATTGGGAATTAAATTATTATTTAAACTAAAAGCAATTAACTTATTCATAACTCTCTGAAATTCAAGCATTTCATCCTTAAAAATACGCATTTTGGTACTAATAAATTCATTTTCTAACTTTTTTCTTTGTGCTATTACAATATATTTAGTACCATTTTTTGATTCCTTAACCTCAAAGAAATAGTAATGGGAACTGCTAAAATATTTTTCTTCTAAAAAAATTAGATTGTTTGGCGATAAATTAGATTCTATTTGATTATTATGATAATTGTTATCGGTTTCAGTAACAGAAGTGTCATTTAAAGAAAAATTAATTAGCTTATTCAAAATCCTTTGAAATTCAAGCATTTCATTTTCAAAAATACGCATTTTGGTACTAACAAATTTATTTTCTACCTTTTTTCGTTGATCGATAATAATATACTTAGAACCATTTTTTGCTTCTTTGACTTCAAAAAAATAATGATGTGAACCGCTCAAATATCTTTCTGTTAAAATAACATTCCTCTTTTCAGAAGAAAACCTATTTTCTGTCATGTTTTTTATCTCTTTATATTAGCTGAGTTATTAAATATAATATCAATAAAGGCAACATGGAATCAAAGGGTGCGATCGCCATCTGTAAAACCCTAATGAGTTAGCCTTTGCTCAAAATGTGACTGATCGTCCGTAGACTGATCGTCTATGAAAGGGGATCATAATTTTATGGAACAGTCTAAAACACAAGTTTTAAAGGCTTTAGGAAGTTTGATTAGACAATATCGAATGTCTATCAGAATTTCTCAAGAGGAGTTAGGGTTACGTTCTCACCTAGATCGAACCTATATATCTGGACTAGAACGGGGTGTAAGAAACCCTTCTTTAACAGTTCTAGTTTCTCTTGCTAGTGGTTTGAATATTACTGTTTCAGAACTGCTTGAGAACTTAGAAACAGAGATGAGGAATGTGGAGTGAACCCAGAATCAGCAGAAAGTTTAAAATCTAAACTTAAATCAGGTTCATCACAGTCTAAAGTTTTCGATTTATTATCTGATCAAAAGTGGCATTGTCGCAACTGTGAAGGGAAAAAAGTTGCTTCTAATCAATATGCTGGAGGTGGGGGAATTCAAGGTTTAGAACGAGGAAATAGAAGTGGTCGTCCAGGGTTAGTGATTGAAACCAAGCGAGAAATTTGTCAAGTTTGCCAAAAAATTACTATTTGGGATCGATGGACGGGAGAAACCAGAGAAGCAAATGCTTCTGCTAATCTTCCTCCTAAATTAGTCAAAAGAATTTTAGAGATTTACAATTATATAGACGTGATTGAAAATCGGCAACGGTTGCCTCATGAGTTAGTTATTGATCATCGTTTTCCGATGGAACGTTGGGGTAAAAGTGAACCGAATCATGATGTTAATATGAGTGAAACTGAAATTAGGAATAAATTTCAACTCCTCAAAAAAGATAGTTCTGGGAATCATAATCTTTTAAAGTCGAGAAGTTGCGAGAAATGTATTGAAACAGGAAACCGAGGAACACCATTAGGACTCGAATTTTGGTATTTTGGGAATGAGAAATGGCCGGATAATATTCCTCAATCGGGTTCAGAAGCCGAGGAAGGATGCGTCGGTTGTGGATGGTATAATTTTGAGGCTTGGCGAACTGCTCTTAATGCAACTCTAAAGCAAGTTGAATCTCAGAATTTTTTGGAATAGTTGATAACTCTTTCTCTTTCCCTAAACTAATACTATCTAAATAAGGAATGAGAGCATATCCAATACATTCTGCTAAACGGGGAGGAACTGCATTTCCAATTTGCCACATGGCTTTTTTCATCGTTCCTGCAAAGATAAAAGAATCAGGAAATGTTTGTAATCTAGCCATTTCACGCGCAGAAATCACTCGATTAAGATAAGGGTGAATATGAGTTCCACCGTGATTTTCTTTTATGGTCATACTGGGTTTACCTGAATATTGACGTTTGAACGCATCAAGATAAGTTTCATAGAGAGAACCTCCGGGGGGAACTTGTGCAATTCGCTGCATATATTCAGGAGAATGGCGAGTCCATTCATGATTAATTTCAGGAATAGGTGTATACTCAGGAAGATCAGAAATAGCGGATTCAATCGGTTGATATTGTTCGGGTAAAAGTTGAGGTTTGGGATAAGGGTTTTGGAGTCCAAATCGATTGGCAATAAATATCGCTCTAGGTCGAATTTGAGGGACTCCATAGGCAGCAGATTCAAGAATAACAACTGAAATATTTGAGTAACCTATGGCTTGAAATTGTTCAAATACTTCCTGTTTAATTTTTCCATTTTTCAGAGTTAGAATACCCGGTACATTTTCCATCACAACGTACCAAGGCAGAATTTCTGAAACAACACGAATAAACTGTTTAAATAAGTTATTTCTGGGATCATCAGGGTTTCGTTTTCCAGCAACAGAAAATCCTTGACAGGGAGGGCCACCCACAACAAGATGAATCGGGGGGAAATGCAATTTTTCCAAAGATTTTCTGGGATTGAATTCATGAATATCACCACAAAAATGATTACAACTTGGAAAATTATTTTGATGAGTTGCTGAAGCAATGGAATTAATTTCAATACTAGCTACAGGATTAAATTTTGCTTGGACTAAACCTTGAGTAAATCCCCCTGCACCACAAAAAAGATCGATAAAGTTATAGTTAAATGAGGATACAGACTGATTGTCAATATCAATAAAAACTTGATAGGGATCACGTTGAGTTGTTAATAGTTGCTGTTGAAGTTTTTCATAGCGACCTGATTTTGCTTTTTTTTGTTTTTTAGGAGTAGATTCTGTTTGTGTAGTGGGAAATAAAGATAACTGTAAATCCATTTAAACAAGCCTATTATCAATTAACAAAAAATATTATCCTAATTATAACATTAAATCAGAAGTGATCGCTGTTATGCAAAGAATTAATCACGCCTATGAGACTTTTTTAAATGAATGGAATCAAAGGGTGTGATCGCCATCTGTAAAACGGACAATTTAACCCAATAGAGTCTGTGAATTGAGTGAACTGAACCGTTTAGATTTTGAGTAAAACGCTTGAATCTTGGCGATGAAATTTCTCAGCCATTGAAGATTTATTTAATAAGCGTTCGGCTTCTTGAGGGTTGAGAGGTTTGGAGAAATAATAGCCTTGACCATATTGACATTCCAGGGATTTTAACTGATATAATTGTTCTTGGGATTCAATACCCTCTGCGATCGCATCCATCCCTAAACTATGGGCTAAAGCCACAATGACTTTAACCAATTCACGTTTATTTTCATCTAAGAACATTTGACTAACAAAAGAACGATCTATTTTTAAAACATCCACTGGAAATTGATGTAAATATCCCAAGGAACAATATCCGGTTCCAAAATCATCAATACAGAGTTTAATTTCTCGATGTTTGAGTTCATTTAAAGTAAGCTGTTGTGTATTTAAACTGTGATTATAGCATTACCTTTGTTTTTAAGTTTACGTCCCCATTTAATAGATAACTGTCCTTCATTTAAAAGCTGATGTAATAAACACTCTAGCTCATCAACTGATTTAAAGAGTCGATGAGCTATATATTCTTTAGCTGAATGCCAGACTAATTCAATTAAATTATAATCTGGACTATATGCTGGAAGAAATTCTAAATAGACATTCGGCATTTCTGCTTTAATTTTTTCTAGGTACTCTTCTTTTTTGTGAAAACTTGCATTGTCAAGAATAATCAGGATCTTAGCTCCTTTTTCTACAAATTCTTCTGCTTGATTTCCCGCTAATACCCATTCATAAATTAGCTCTTGATAAAAACTTTTTAACACTTGATAAAAATTATCTGCATTTCCTTTATCCAGAAATTCTACAAATCTTTTTTTATCCGAGTACCTCAATCCTCCCATCACATTAACTCTTCCTTTCCTCCTGTCTCCTCTAATCTGTTTCCTCTTCCCTTTTTTACACCAATTCTTTCTTTTTATCACTCTTAAATTAAATCCACTTTCATCCCAAAACCATACCTGTAATTGTTCTGGACTTTCTTTTGCTATTTTCAAATATTCTTCTATTTTATCTTTAAATAATTTTCTTTTTTCTGGATCTCTTTTCTCTTCTAAGCTATACTTTGCCCACAAATAAACATACTTTTTTTCCTTTAATATCTTTCTCACTTGTGAACTACTTAATTTGATTCCTGTGATTTGTTCTAAATAAGTTGCCAATCTTTCTCCTGTCCATCTCCCAAATTCATATCCTAATTCTTCCGGTTCTTTTTCTACTGTTTCTAATAATATCTCTATATATTTGTCTGTGGCTTTTCTATAATTTCCTTTCATTCTTTCATCTTTTAGGCTTTCTAATTTGTCAGGGTCTCCATGTACACACCAATAACATACTTTGTTTAATGAGCAGCCCAAAAACTTGGCAATTTCACTTTGCTTTTTACCATCATTTAGCAATAATAAAATCAAGATTCTTTCTCGGATTTGTCCATTTTCTTCCTCTTTCAATCTTTTCTGTAGTTTCTCTACTTGCTTTTCATTTAAATGATTTTTAGCAGGCATCTTTTGATTGATTTTTCTAAACTTGGTTTTTCATTATACCCTATTTAGATGCTTAACAGCTTAGCGATCGCCAATTGAGGATCAGACATAATTGCCGTTTCTGTAATTTCTAATTTTAACTCCGATCCCATTACTTCCGTTTCTGTCAAAATCCGATCAATTTTTTGACTTAAATCCGATGTAAATTGTTGACCCGATAAATTAACACTCATCCTTAATTGAGGATGGCAATTAAATTTCTGTTTCCATTCGCGTAATTGGCGACAAGCTTGTCGTAAAACCCACTCCCCAATATCAACAATTAATCCGGCTTCTTCCGCCACAGGAATAAATTCAGCCGGAGAAATAAAACCTTCTTGGGGATGTTGCCAACGCAATAATGCTTCAAACCCAGAAATTTCCCCATTTTCTAAATTAATAATCGGTTGATAATGGAGTTGAAATTGATTTTTTTCAATCGCCCAACGTAGATCCGTTTGTAACTGTAACCGCCTTAAAGCATCGGTTCGCATAGTCGCATCAAACACGACATAACAGCCTTTTCCTTGCTGTTTTGCTCGATACATGGCAGTATCAGCATCGCGTAACACTTCTGAAGGTAACAGGTATTCTGAGGAACTGTGAACAATGCCAATACTGCTCCCGGTAAAAATTTGATTTCCGTTCAAATTAAAGGGTTTTTTGAGAGACTTTTGGACTCGTTCAGCAATCTCTTTGACTTCTTCTGGAAAACCCACATTTTCTAATAAAATTGTAAACTCATCCCCCCCTAATCGGGCTAAAACATCCTGATTTCTTAAACAAACTTTGAGCCGTTTGGCAATTTCAATTAATAATTGATCCCCGCTTCCATGCCCTAAACTATCATTAATAAACTTAAATCCATCTAAATCTAGGAATAACACGGAAAAATGATAGCCGGGTTGTTCTTGACATTGAATAAGAGCCTGTTTAAGTCGTTCAATAAAAAAGGCTCTATTCCATAAATTTGTTAAAGAATCATGGGAGGCACTATAACGAAGTTTTTCTTCCGTTTGCTTAAAGCTGGTAATATCAACAATTGAACCTTCATAATATAAAATATGCTGTTTTTTTCCATCTAAAATTGCTCTCACATTGGCAAAAATCCAAATCACGCTATGATCATGACGATAGACCTGGGCTTCAAAATTATAAATTTCATGGTGTTGATTCAGTAAATCAATCATTTGATAAAATTCTTGATGGTGAACAAACACTTCTCGAATAAATGAGTTATTTCCGGTTAAAGCATCTGGAGACGAATATCCTAAAATTGTGGCGAAAGCTGGATTAACTCGGATATATTCTCCATCGCGGCTAATTTGAAAAATGCCTTCAACTGCATTTTCAAAAATACTACGATATTTTGCTTCTGCTTGTTTCCGTTGAAATACGGTTCCTAACTGAGTGGCAATGGAAGAAATTAAATTCAATAATCGTTTATCTTCCTGCTTGTTCGTTATTGTAAAAAATATTAAAACGACTAAAACTTTATCATCAACAACAATAGGTACACCAAACCCCGCTTTAAGTCCAAACTTGATGGCAATTTCTTTACGCGCAAAATGATCGGGTGATTCTTGTTCTATATCAAATATCCATTCCGGTTGTTGAGAAGAGTAAATGCGTCCAGTGAGACTTTGATTGGGTTGGAATATATACTGTTGATTCAGGCGTTGAAATTCTTCTAAATTTTCTCCTCGATTATATCCAATCGGGCTACATTCAAGATACTTTCCGTAAGGGTGGGGAACCCAAGCCTCCCCAAATTCCCAACCGATTGTTTCACAGACTAATCGCAATGCTACTTCTAAAGCAGACTCAAAATTACAGGCGACACTGACTTCTTTTGTAATTCGTTGTAAGAGGAGTAATTCTTCTTCTGCACGTTTGCGTTCTGTAATATCTAATCCCGCACCGACAAAATATTCATATTCATCAGTTTCTTCATTAAAAATTGCCCGACCATGCCATTCAACAATCAATTCTTGACCGTCTTTGGTTAAAATTCGTTCTTCAGTACGAATCGGTAAACGGCGTTGAATCATCAATTCAAAAACCCAGGGTAAAGAATCACCATTGCGACGGGGAACAAACGTTGCTGTATAATCAGTTCCCTTAATTTCTTCTAAGTCATAACCCAAAGTTTTTAGCATCATATCATTCATCAGTTGCACTTTTCCATCGGCATCTAAGACAATAAAAAAGGCAGGATTAGCATCAAATAAAGTTTGAGTAAAGTCTTTTTCTTTGCCTAAGGCAACTTCGGCTTTTTGACGTTCCAGGATTTCTGCCTGCATTTGATTCATAAGCGGACGAATCATTAGCACGAGGTAACTTGCACCCATTGCAATTACCCCCATTAAAATACTGGCGGTCGTCCAGAGTGCTGCATGAATTGTTTGATCATCATCACTTTCCTCAGAAGGGGGAGGCAAAATTTGCTCCTGATGTTCTAATAGGACGGGGGGTTCTTCGTGAGGTTTGAGGCGAAAATAAAAAGGAAATAAACTTCCTAGGAAAATTAACAGACCCAAAATTAAGAATCCTAGGGCAGATCCTTTAAGGACAAAGGTTTGAAGATTTTGTGTTTTTCTTTGCATTGCATCAATATAGAATTAAATTAAGAGTTCTATTCCCAATCCTTTGAGTCGGTTGGAAGTGTAACAATAATAATAATCAATCTTTCAAGATTTCGCCTAAAGCAAAAGCAGAGGACATTAGACAAGGTTGTAGGAATCCAGATTCTAGGAATCTTGAATGATTAATTGATAATTTAGATAATTTTGGGGAGAAGTGTCAATTCTATCTCATATTTTAGTATAACGTTCTCTGAATTTAATATTTTTTGTTAAAAAATAAAGATTATTTGAAATTAATTTGTAAAATTTTAATCTTACTATAATCTTAAAATTGTCAGTGATCTAACTCACATCTTAAGCTAATTCATATCATATTGTTTCCTTGGGGTTCTAACGGGACTTAGAAATAGATTTCCCTTCAGAAATAACAAAAAAGAGTTTTAAAGCTTAATTTTTCCTATAAATTAGAAAAAGTTTAGATCATCCCACAGCCCAACTTTTTGTTGAACAATATTTTCCGCCTGCAACTAAAGCGAAAGCAGAGGAAATGGTCGCTAATATTAAAGCAGAATTTAAACGGCACTTAGAACAAAATCCCTGGATGAGTGAGCCCACTCGCAAACAGGCTTTAAACAAGTTGGACAAGATGATGATCTATGTCGGTTATCCCGAAAAATGGCTTGACTATTGCTAATAAGGAGGTTTGAAATTTCATAGCTGTTTCCTAAAATTAAGTTAACGGTTGACACTAATCCAAACTTTATGTTTTATTCCCCATCGCTAGGGAAACGATAAAGTTATAACTAAATAAAACAAAACTGTAGGGGTTTAACTTGTATATCAAAACCCTACAATAGAATACCACAACTTATTAAGGATTCCTAGATATATTGGGTTTTCTCAACATTAAAGATTTAGGTTGAGATTTAGGGCGAACGCGATAAACCTTGAATTTATTTAAGGCAATACTAGCAGATTGTGCAACAGAAGTTTGAGGATCTCGTAATGCCTTTTGCAAAATCGGAATAACTTGATGAGAGGGGATATTTCCTAATGCAATTACCGCTTCTTGACGAACACGGGAATCAAGATCTTGACTTAGGCGAGTCAAAATCGGAATGATTTGTTGTACTTCCCGACTCAGGCGACGAGAAGCTGTGAGTTTTCCTAATGTTGCTGCAATGGAATAACGGACTTGAGCGTTAGGATGTTGAACATATCCTGTTAAGGTGTTAATTGCCGCTAAGTTTCCCGATGTTCCAATGGCCAGAATCTGATCAATTAATTGTTCTTCTGAAGTTGCTTTTGTTGGGGGTAATGTGATTTTTTCTGCTTTAACAATAGCAGGTTCAGTAATAATTTCTGGAACCGTAGGAGATTCTACAACTGTAGGTTCAGTAATAATTTCTGAAACCGTAGGAGATTCTAAAGCTGTAGGTTCAGTAATAATTTCTGAAACCGTAGGAGATTCTAAAGCTGTAGATTCAGTAATAATTTCTGGAACCGTAGGAGATTCTACAACTGTAGGTTCAGTAATAATTTCTGGAACCGTAGGAGATTCTACAACTGTAGGTTCAGTAATAATTTCTGAAACCGTAGGAGATTCTACAACTGTAGGTTCAGTAATAATTTCTGAAACCGTAGGAGATTCTAAAGCTGTAGATTCAGTAATAATTTCTGAAACCGTAGGAGATTCTAAAGCTGTAGGTTCAGTAATAATTTCTGAAACCGTAGGAGATTCTAAAGCTGTAGATTCAGTAATAATTTCTGGAACCGTAGGAGATTCTAAAGCTGTAGGTTCAGTAATAATTTCTGGAACCGTAGGCGATTCCACTTCAATTAGAGTCACTGATGTTTCTGCTACTTCCTCCTCAGCAAAAGAACTTTCCTCTGGTGTTTCGGGTAACGTCAGGGTTAGTTCTACTGCTGGAGTTGCATCTTCTTCTACCCCAATAGAAGACTCAACCTCTTCCTCAACAAAAGATGGACTCAGTTGCTCAACCTGTGCTTGAGTTGCTTGCAATTCAGCCGTCAGTTGTTCCACAAGGGTTTGATACTGAGTCAACCCTTGATTAAGTTCTGTAACTTGAGCTTCAGATGCGGCCAGGGATTGACTCATCTGTTGAATTTGAGAATCCTTTTCCTGTAACTGCACCCCCATCTGTTCCCGTTCAACGAGATATTCAGTTTCTACCGTTTGTCTAATTTGCTGAAGTTGGTTTTGATGTTCCTGTTGTAACTGTTGAATTGTTTGTTGTTGACGAATCTGATGGGATTTTTCCTGTTCCTCCCGTTCCCGACGAATTCTCTCTTCTATACCTTCTTTTTGCTTGGAGTTCTGTTGTTGAAACACCAGATAGGCAATTCCCACCCCAACCACAACCCCAATAATTAACATCACCACTAAATTGCCCCAAACCATAAAATCACTCCTATTCAATCCAAAATGAATATAATCTCTCAAGATATGTATATGTCGCTTATCTTCATTCGTCAATGCAAATGCCATCTAAATCTGTTATCGTTCGCGCTCACGTTTTTGTATCGGGACAAGTGCAAGGGGTGGGATATCGCTACTACACCCAGAAACAAGCCATTGAGCGAGGAGTTCAGGGTTGGGTGAGAAATCTCGCGGATGGTCGAGTCGAAGCAGTCTTTGAAGGAAATCAAAACAGGGTGGATGGAATGATTCAATGGTGTTATCAGGGGCCAAAATCCTCTCAACCCAGGGACGTGATCATTAATTTTGAAGAACCAGAGGGTTTACAAGGGTTTGAGATTCGATATTGACAGGGGTGTTGAAGGTTGACCGACAAGCAACAATATCCAACTTCTAACACCCCTCTTGAATTCCTCTAAATTTTAGACTTAACAAACTCCTCTAAACGTTTAATTCCTTTTTCAATGGTGGTTAAATCCGTTGCGTAGGATAAACGAATATGGTCATCATTTCCAAAAGCTTGACCCGGTACGGCGGCTAACTGTTGTTCTTCTAGTAAGAGATTACAGAAATCAACAGACGTTAAACCAGTTTTGCTAATATTGAGGTACATATAAAATGCGCCATCCGGTTTTAGACAACTAATCCCCGGAATTGCATTTAATAACTCAAACATAACCTCTCGCCGTTTGGCAAACGCTAACCGCATTTCTTCTACACAATCTTGAGAGTTTTCTAACGCAGCAACCGCACCATATTGAGCAAATGTACAAACATTAGAGGTACTATGACTTTGAATCCGGGTTGTCGCTTTAATAATATTCACATCTCCCGCTAAATAGCCAATGCGCCACCCGGTCATCGCAAAGGATTTAGCAAAACCACTACTAATTAAGGTGTATTTATAGCTTTCAGGATGAGCCGCTGCAATACTTAAATGTTGGGCATCATCATAAATGATCTTAGAATAAATTTCATCCGAAACCACTAAAATACCCGTTTCAACAACCACCTCAGCTAAGGCGCGAATTTCATCTGGCGTATACACCATTCCGGTTGGATTTGAAGGAGAATTCAAAACAAAAAGTTTTGTCTTCGGTGTAATGGCTTGACGCAGCATTTCAGGTGTGATTTTATAACCCGTATCCGCACCCGTCTGAACAATAACGGGAATCCCTTCCACCAGTTTTACCATTTCAGGATAGCTTAACCAATAGGGAGCCGGAATAATAACTTCATCCCCAGGATTGATCACCGCTACCATTAAATTATAGAGGGAATGTTTACCGCCATTGGTAACAATAATATTCTCACTTTTATAGTCTAAACCGGTTTCTTCACTTAAGGTTTGAGCAATTAATGATCGGAGCTTCGGTTCCCCTGCTGCTGGGCCATAGCGAGTTTTGCCCTCGTCCAAGGCCTGTTTAGCCGCAGCAACAATATGCTTAGGGGTATCGAAGTCCGGTTCGCCTACGCTAAAATTTAAGACATCCATCCCCTCAGCTTTCATTGCTTTTGCCTTCGCTGAGATCGCCAGCGTTACAGACGGCGGAACCTTTTCTACTCGCGCTGCTAGCTTCATATTTTAATAATCTCTAATTTTCTGGTTCAAGATTTAGATTTTAGGAGGGAGATTGCCTAACGGCAACCCTGTTGTTATAGGATGATAACATTGTATTAGAATTGCTTCTCTTTTTCTACAGCAAATCTTAATCTCTTAATCTTGAGGAGGAATTGTTAAGGGTTCAAAATCAAGAATTTTTTAAATTAATTCTGGTTATTGATAAAAAACTGATATCAATTTAACCCTATATTTTCAGGAGAATTAATATGCGATTCATTAATCCTAAAACAGACTTTGCCTTTAAAAAAATATTTGGGTCTGAAGATAGCAAAGATATTTTAATCAGTTTTTTAAATAGTATTCTTTATCCCGATAATCCCCAGATTGAAGATTTAACGATTCTCAATCCCTATCAAGCTCCTAAAATCCGAGGGATTAAAGATACTTATTTAGATGTCAAAGCCACAATCACGGGAAATAAAACGGTTATTATTGAAATGCAAATATTAAATATTGAAGGATTTGAGAAACGAATTTTATACAATGCAGCAAAAGCTTATTCAATTCAGTTAAAAAGTGGAGAAGATTACACCTTATTAAATCCAGTCATTGCCGTTACCATTACTGATTTTGAAATGTTTCCCCATCTGGATAAGGTCATTTCTCGGTTTGTTTTAAAAGAAAAAGAGTTTTTAGTGGATTATCTGATTTATGATATTGAATTAGTTTTTGTAGAACTTCCCAAATTTAATACCTTAATTCATGAGTTAGAAACCTTAACCGATAAATGGATCTATTTTATTAAAAGTGCTAAAACTTTAGAAACTGTTCCTCAAACAATGGCACAGATTCCCGAACTGCAAAAAGCCTTTACCATTGCCAACGAAACCACTTTAACCCCGGAAGAACTCGAAGATTTAGAAAAACGGGAAATCTATATTTATGATCAACGGAATGCGATTAAAAAAGCCGTGAGATTAGCCAGAGAAGAAGCATTAAAGCAAGGAATTGAACAAGGAATTGAACAAGGAAAGGAAGAATCTAAACTCGAAATTGCCAGACAATTAATCGGCTTATTAGATGATCAAACTATTAGCCAAACCACCGGATTAAGTATAGAACAAATCCAACAATTGAGACAAAAACAGGAAACTCCTAGTTAAAAAGTCTCCTGTAGAGACGTGCCTGGGCGAAGCTATGCCGTAAGGCTATTGGCGCGTCTCTCTTGGATCTCTCTGGGCACCTCTACCCCAAAAACACTAATTTAGACAAGGGATTGAGACTCGCTATATAATGAAGCGATACGCATAGCGCGTTTTGCTATCCTTTATTCTTGAGTTTGATTGTACTCGATGCTGAATTTTTACTTTGATACGGAAACGGATACCCACAAGTCCTTTGAGTTACCTGGCGCTCGCCCCCATTATAATCCTGACCGTCCAGGTCAAGTGGAACATATTTTTTTGGACTTAGTTCTCGATATTCCTAATCAAAGTTTTCAAGGAACTTGTACCCTACATTTGAATCCTGTTAGAAGTGGAATTGAAACTTTAATATTAGATGCCGTCAACTTAGAAATACAAGACGTAAAAATTGAGCAAAATCAGCAAGAGTTTGACTATGATGGAGAACAGTTACAGATTCATTTACGTCAACCCACAACGGTTAATCAGTTAATTAAATTGGTGATTAGTTATTCCGTCACCCATCCTCAACGGGGGCTGTATTTTATTAGCCCAAGTAAAGATTATCCTAACAAACCGATTCAAGTTTGGACGCAAGGAGAAGATGAAGATTCTCGCTTTTGGTTCCCTTGCTTTGACTACCCCGGACAACTCGCCACCTCAGAAATTCGGGTACAAGTTCCGAAACAATATTTAGCCATTTCCAATGGCGAATTAATTCATAGCGAAACCAAAGGCAAAACTAAAATTTACCATTGGTCACAAAAACAAATTCATCCGACTTATTTAATGACCTTAGCAGTGGGAGAGTTTGCAGAAATCAAAGACGAATGGAATGGAATTCCAGTTTTATATTATGTTGAGAAAAATCGCAAAGAAGATGCCCTTCGCAGTATGGGGAAAACCCCCCAAATGCTTGAGTTTTTCTCTCAATATTTTGGCTATTCCTATCCCTATCCGAAATATGCTCAAGTTTGTGTGGATGACTTCATTTTTGGCGGGATGGAAAATACATCTACAACGTTATTAACCGATCGCTGTTTATTAGACGAACGAGCTACCTTAGATAATCGTAACACAGAAAGTTTAGTTGCCCATGAATTAGCCCATCAATGGTTCGGAGATTTAGTCGTCATTAAACATTGGTCACACGCCTGGATAAAAGAAGGCATGGCGACCTATACTGAAGTTTTATGGACAGAACAACAATATGGCAAAGAAGAGGCGGCGTATTACCGTTTAAACCAAGCGAGAAATTATTTTTCTGAGGATAGTTCCCGCTATCGTCGTCCCATTGTTACCCATATTTATCGAGAAGCCATTGAACTTTATGACCGCCATTTGTATGAAAAAGGTGCTTGTGTTTATCATCTAATTAGAACAGAATTAGGGGATGAACTGTTTCAAAAAGCAATTCAAACCTTTGTTCAAGATAATGCTCATAAAACTGTCGAAACCATTGATTTATTACGAGCACTGGAAAAATCAACCGGATCTAATTTACTCCCCCTATTTGATCAATATGTATTTCGAGGCGGACATCCCGAATATAAAGTCTCCTACAGTTGGGATAATAATAGTAAATTAGCCAAAATTACAATTAAACAAACTCAAGCTAAAGACAGCGATAAACTCAGCGAACAAAACTTATTTGATTTAAAAATCCCCATTGGCTTTGGATATAAACCCGATAAAAAAGCTTCTGAAATCCCATCAACCCTTAAAATTTTTACCGTTAGAGTCCATGAACGGGAACAAACCTTCTATTTTCCTTTAGAAGAAAAACCCGCTTTTATTAGCTTTGATGTTGATAATAATATTCTCAAAACCGTAACGTTAGATTATGCGATCGCTGAATTAAAGGCACAATTGCAATATGATCCCGATCCGATTTCTCGAATTTATGCAGCCAAAGCCTTAGCTAAAAAAGGCGGATTAGAAGCTGTTAAAGCCTTGTCAAATGCCTTAAAACATGATAAGTTTTGGGGAGTTCGAGTTGAAGTAGCTAAACAATTAATTCGAGTCAAATTAGATCAAGTCTTTGAGGGATTAGTAGCAGGTTTAACCGATGACGATGCTCGCGTCAGACGTGCCGTGATCAATAGTTTAGCGAAACTGAAAACCACCGAAAGTTATCAAGTTTTAAAACCCCTTTTAGAAAAGGGAGATGCGAGTTATTTAGTGGAAGCTGCAACCGCAACAGCAGTAGGAGAAATTGCAGCCACTCACTCTGAAGATAAACATCTGATTGAACAAACAATTAAACTCTTAAAATCCGTTCTCAAAGAACGAGAAGGATGGAATGAAGTCGTGCGTTCTGGGGCTATTTCAGGACTGAGTAAAATGAAAACCTCAGAAGATGCCTTAAACGTAATTTTAAAATATACCGCCCCCGGTATTCCCCAAGCTTTGAGGTTAACTGCCATTCGGGCTTTAGGCAGTATTTCTACGGGTCAAACCCCAACCAATACAGAGCGAATTTTACAACGCTTAGAAGAATTATCTAATGAAACCTTTTTCCTCACTCAAGTCGCCGTTGTCGCCTCTTTAGAACAGATGGAAACGCCAAAAGCGATGGATGTGCTGCAATCTTTAGCCGACCAAACCCTAGACGGACGAGTTCGCCGTCGCGCCGAAGAAGCCATTCAAAACGTACAGGGAAAAATCGGTTCCGAACCCGCTTTGAAAAAGCTACGCGAAGAACTTGACAAAATTAAAAAAGAAAATCAAGACCTTCGTAGTCGCCTGGAAACCTTAGAAGCTAAAAGTAAATCGAGTAAGCATTAAAGGATTAAAACCTTAAAGGGTAACAGATGAGGGGAAGGAAAAAGGTTTTTACCCAACCTTCTATCCCCGACCGTCCTTGAAGAAGACTTCTTTTGAACAATAGCTCAACTCGGCGACGTCAAAAACTTAACGTGATTTAACGTTTGATCTCGCACCAAATACAGGGATTTAAGTTAACTTACAATAAAGAGCAACCCTAAAAGGTCAGGTTGTTCGCAAGATTCAGAGTGATTAACTCCCGACTGAAGTTCCTTGCCAACAACCCAAACTGCCTTTGAATTGTATACCTTCTGTTACACAAACCAAACAGTGATGCTTCCAAGAAGCAAAAGCTTACCGTTTCTTTTAGAATCACTGAGGGGAAACTTCAGCAATCAATTTTGAGTGAATTACAACTTCATCTATGCCTCAACTGAGACCACAAATTCTACCAGGGTGTATTAAGGTGACTTGCCTTTATTTACACTCCCTTCAATATTTATTCGTGGGATTACAACCCAACGTGAAAAGATTTCGCTAAGATTTTAGTGAATCAGGATATCGATATCCCTTCTGAGATCCCCTAAACAAAAATGATCACCCCAATGTGATCAGTCAAACATAAGGATGTAAAAGGGGTCTTTGTACTCAACCCCCAACTTGATTAATCCCCCATCGGTGAATTCAGGTGATCAAATCTCCTTTGTGACAAATCGTACAATTTTTGTCAGAAAGGCTACAATCGGAAAGGTCTTGGCGCAATCCAATGATCACCTTTGAATATTTGTCTTCCTATGTTAGGACTGAAGTGAGTTATGATCATTCACTCAGTAACTCGGTGGGCAAAGGTTAAAACTTGAAACAGTATGCCACTGGTTCAATAGTCTACTGATAGACATCTCTATTCTGTGATTGATTTTTACTAATTGAGGAGCATGAGGAACGCGGCATGATCCAGATTAACAACGGACTCGCAACCACAAAGCCTGAGACAGAAACATTATCGTTTCTTCCCCTTCCAACCCCTAGCAACATCACCCCCCTAGATTTGGATGATTTTGAACCGGATGAAGAAGATTTAATTGATGAAGAAGACATCCTAGAGGATGTGATAGCGGATGAAGATGATGAGACTAAAGCGGGTAAAGCCGCTAAATCTCGACGTCGCACTCAGGCTAAGAAAAAGCATTACACAGAAGATTCAATTCGTCTGTATCTGCAAGAAATAGGTCGGATTCGATTATTACGGGCGGATGAAGAAATTGAACTGGCTCGAAAAATTGCTGACTTATTGGAACTAGAGCGAATTCGGGAAAAATTGATGGAACATTACCATCGAGAACCCAATGAGCAGGAATGGGCGAGCGCCGTTGATATGAGATTGCCAGAGTTCCGCCGCCGTCTGTATATCGGTCGTCGGGCAAAAGATAAGATGGTACAGTCGAACTTACGACTGGTGGTTTCCATCGCCAAAAAATACATGAATCGAGGTCTGTCTTTCCAAGATTTGATTCAAGAAGGCAGTTTAGGGTTAATTCGAGCCGCCGAGAAATTTGATCACGAAAAAGGCTACAAATTTTCAACTTATGCGACCTGGTGGATTCGTCAAGCCATTACACGGGCCATTGCTGATCAATCTCGAACGATTCGATTACCCGTTCACCTCTATGAAACCATTTCTCGAATAAAAAAGACCACCAAGTTACTGTCTCAAGAAATGGGTCGCAAACCCACTGAAGAAGAAATCGCAACTCGTATGGAAATGACCATCGAAAAATTGCGGTTTATTGCCAAGTCGGCTCAACTTCCCATTTCCTTAGAAACCCCCATCGGGAAAGAAGAGGATTCTCGCTTAGGAGACTTTATTGAATCCGATGGCGAAACCCCTGAAGATCAAGTCTCTAAAAATCTTTTAAGAGAAGATTTAGAAAATGTATTAGATACCCTCAGCCCCCGTGAACGAGATGTATTACGGTTGCGTTATGGGTTAGATGATGGTCGCATGAAGACATTAGAAGAAATCGGTCAAATTTTTAATGTCACCCGTGAACGGATTCGTCAAATCGAAGCGAAAGCACTCAGAAAGTTACGCCATCCCAACCGCAATAGTATTTTGAAAGAATATATCCGTTAAAGCGTCTTGGTTCTAGGTTGGTATCAACAATCCGATACGGAGGAACAAACGCTTCGATTATTTTCGCGTGAGGATGAATCAGCGTGCTATCTTTCAAACCGTTTATGGAAACATGACGGTTACATATTTACCTGCCGAAACAAACTTGAAAACAGATTGAGTTTCGGCAGAAATTTCTATATTGGTGTTCCCTGTTCTCTGTTTCCTCGATATTAAAAACTTGAGAGTTTGTATCCAATCCTCTCAAGTTATGTTAAAATCTTCTTTGCGAATTAAATTCCGTTGTTTAATCCGGCTATCATCCGGTTTTAAGTGCTTCTGGTTTATATGGTGATGTAGTGGGATATCCCATTACATCAAACCCCAGAAGTGAAGAAAGCCTTGACCTGACACCAGTTCAACAATAATCGCGCTGAGAAAACCAATCATCGCCAAACGGCCATTCCAGTTCTCTGCACCCGGGGTAAATCCCCAGTCCCAATGATTGCGCTGTTGTTGTTCAGGGCTATTGGTTAATTGTGTGTTTTGCATGGTGGTTACTCCTGTTTTGTTTGATGTAACGTTCTGTAAATTAATGTAACTAACCTGTAAAAAAACGGCAAGTTACGATCTCTTCAACATGAGAAAACTGGAAATTGCACAAATAGTCTGTATTTCTTCTGTTTTTGGGTGTGTTTAGGAATAGATGCGATCGCTTAATTTCTATCTTTAGGTAGGGTGGGTTAGTATAGGAATTGAAGGGATATGCTGTAAATATAATGACTAACTTATGAATGCCATTTATAAACTCCCCTTAATCTTAGAACCTCAACCCGAAGGCGGTTATACAATTACTTGTCCTTTGTTACCCAATTTAATTACGGAAGCTGATACGTTAGAAGAAGTTATTCCTAATGTATCCGATGCTTTACAAGCTTTAATTGAAGCCTATCAAGATTTAAACCAACCCTTACCTGCTGTTTTAAAGCCGATAGGAGAAGATATAACTTTGTGGACAGAAAGCTTAATTCCCATTGGTACAAAATGAAATATAGAGAGGTAGCACAAAAATTAAAACTAATGGGATGCCAAGAAATTTCAAGGCGAGGCGGTGGTTCTCATCGAAAATGGTACAATCCCAATAATGGGGCAATCGTACCGATTCCTGATTGGGGAAATAAGGATTTAAAATTGGGGACTTTGAGGCAAATTATCCGACAATTAGATCTGGATTGGGATGAGTTTAAGAAGTTATAAAATTGAACAATCTTAGGATTCTAAATCTTTATGCAATCACAGCTATCGTTTGCATTTCTTCTTTTGTCAGGTGTGTTGAGAAATAGATGCGATCGCTTAATTTCTATCTTTAGGTAGGGTGAGTTAGTATAGAAATTGAATGGATATGCTGTAAATCTAATAACTGTATTAATAGGGAATCCAATCAACAATATTCAGCCATTCATCCGCCTCACTAATTTCCCACAAAAGATAAATACTTTCAGCCAACTCGCCAATATTCGTTCCTTCCCTAACCCAAAATAATCCCCAGATTTGGTGGTTATTTTCCCAGTGTTTCTGTAAATGACCCGGAATAGATTTACGATTATCTGTCACTAAAATTCTCTGGGATTGTTCGAGATAAATTAAAATTTCTGGATCAAGGGTTCCTAATGGGGGTGTTAATGGATCACCAACACATAAAATGTCAACTTCAGGATTCATCCGAAGTACCGCAGATTTAATCCGTTTAGATAAATTTTCATCCAGCAAAAACTTAATTTTCATTAATAATTCATTTGTCCATTAACCGTTTTTCAATAATTTTTTGAATGCGTTGACGTTGGGGTGTGGGGTGGGCTAACGCTTCCTGATAATGACGTTCTTTCCAGTCATTAATCCTTTGTAAATAGGCATCGATTTCAGTTTTGTTATGATAATAAAAAGTTAGTGTAGCATAAATTTTTTCAAGATTTAAACTAGGAAAATGTTCTAAAATATTCTCTGGCGAACAGCCTTTTAAGTAATAATTTAAAACATTATCAATGCCAATTCTATGCCCTTTGATTCGGATATCATCAGGATCTAAAAATTCAAAGTATTCTTCAAGTTGCATAATATATTTAATAAAGTAAAATCAAGATGAGTTGACTTTTTATTTTTACTTAAAGGTTGAACAACCTCTAATCAATATTATCATAGATTCCCAAAATTGCCAATAATTGCGTTAGTTTGTGCGATCGCTCTTGATGAAACCTAGAAGTAGATGCTAACATTGAAGTTAATTTGAGAAGGAGTGGCTATTTATTACAGAAGCAGAAATTGAACAAGTTGTCGTCAGTTCTCGAAAAATTCGAGGTCAAACAACGGAGGGGGCGAGGGCTATTGCTAAAAAACAAGGACACGCCAATTCAGGAGGATATGCTTCAGTTTTTCAGGGTATTGAACCAACTCAACTTAATGCTGAGGAGTTAATCCGAAATATTCTCACTCACCCAAAAAGACAGTTTATGGGTGACAAAGTTACGGATGTTTATAATGAGCTTGGATAAGGTGTTCGCTTTGATAAAAATACTTACGCATTTATTGGTTTTTTAGAGGAGTTCTTAGCAAGACAATGAATAATATACTGATGCAAGATGCTGAACGTCATCCCCAACTATTTGTCTGGAATGGTGCAATTGAATCTAATCAATTAGAAGTCTGGTTACAAGAGCATCAATTGAATTTACCCCAGGATTTAATTGAACTTTGGAAACAGACTAATGGGGGTGACTTGTTCGAGAGTGAAACCATTCTCAGTCCATTTGGGGATGATAGTTTGGGAGATGATATTGAGAGTGTGAATGAGTTTCACTACTCTCAAGGAATGTCAAAAAAATATTTACTGTTTCATCTGGGAACAGGATTGAGTGCTGTTCGTTTAACTGATGGGTATTATGTTAAATTGGATGAGGGTTATCAAGAAATTGCTGAATTCCAGACTTTAGATGATTGGTATAGAGATGAACTGCGCCAAGAATATGGTAGACGTTACAATATTGAGCTAGAGGCTTTAAAAATTATTCGGTAACTTTTACTCCGTGGAAAAGAATCTTTACATAAAAAAGGATTTAATTTTTTAAATCAAACAGAAAAACGGAGATTTAACGACTTAAAAAATCGTATTGATGGAGAAATTAGACAATGTGAAGAAACTATGTTATCAGAAAATATAACAAAAATAATCTCAGAGCTTAATTTTTCGGAGCTAAAACTTGCACGAAAAAATTTAGATATACCTGAATGGAAAGAGGTGCAACAGTTCTTAGAAGATATTAATGAGCGTTTTTATGCACTAGAAGCAAACAGGGTTTCAGAAGTGGAAAAAATTAAAATTATTACTGATTCAGGATGGTTATTGCCAACTTCAACTTTCTCTAAACCAGTTTTTGATTTATTAGTAGACTTTGGACAAATCCAAGATATAGACAGCTTTTTTAGAGAAACGCTGATGATTCCAGAGCATATAAAAAAACCTTATCAAAAACGAATGCTTGGAATGATAAAATTCCAAAACTTCTCAAAAGTCAAGCTGTAATGCTTGAAAGCCTGCCTGATTTAGTTGGTAATTTATACAAAAAATATGAACCAGAAACAGAAGTACCAATCCAAGAAAAAATTTATCGTCATGGAATTTGTCATGACTTACAGTTAGATTTTGGCTCAGAAAAAAATTCTTTGCAGTTAATTTTGCTCCTTGATCGTATTATATATTTTACAGGACTTGAGGAAAGTTATATGAAATCCTTCAATCGACGCTACAGATTATAACCCTAAACCCCACGTAGAGACGCGCCATGGCGCGTCTCTACACAATACGGATGCGTAGCAAACATTTAAGGATTTCATATTAGCCAAGGATTTTTAAATAGATTTTAGTAGTGTATCTAGTCTAATAAAATGTAGGATAACTCGGAGAATTAAACACTAAATTTTATAAATTACAGGTTTCAATAACCTACATAATTAGACTAGATGCACTATTAGCTGTTATTGGATTTCTTCTGCACCTGTATCAACTTTAGGCGGACGGTTAAATGTAAAGGTGAATGTATCCCCACTGGAAATGACTTGTCGGATTTCATCATAAAAGGGATAATCACCCACACCACTTAAACAAACCCATCCGCGAGATCGAGTCATTCCTACAAACAATTGATTACGGAAATTGGGATTACTCTCGTTTTTCGCCACATGATCTAAACCAACAACATAAACCATATTAGCTTCATTGCCTTTAGCACGATGAATCCGAGAGACTGTCACCCCACCGTCATACCAAAAACGATCAGGATTATTATCTGGATACTTAGGATTGACTTGATTTAGTCTTTTCCCACTGGCAATATAGATTTTAATGCCCTCATCCATTAAAAAATTGCCCACCTCAGTTTCTAAATCCATTGCTTCAAAAGTTGAGCCTAAAACAACCACTAAAATATCTTGGCTGGGCTTCAAACCATCGTGATTTAGGTTATACTTAATTTTCTCAGCTAAAGCTTCTAATTCTTCTTGTCGAGAGTTATAAACCTCAAATTCCAACACCGAATCACCCCAAAGTTTAGGAACGAGATTTGGGGAATTTTCTGGAGGTCGATGCAGAGTAATTTGTTGACCAGGGGGATTAAAACTACCTTTAGTTACTTCATAACCAATTGCTTTCCAGCTTTTTTGATCAGTGAGTCCTGACAGCATCCCGTTAGGGCGAAGTAAACCCATACCAATTGCATGAGCAGCCGTTAAAATAGGGCCAGGAGTTCGGTAGCAACGGTGCATAATCTCACTTTTTTTGATGTTACCTTTATGCTGACCTGTTACTAACTTTGTTAAACTCTCACCAAACAATTCCTTAGCCATTGGAATTTTAAGACTGTCTAAACTTTGAGCTTCGTCATAAGCCCAAATTAAACGTCGTTGTTCTGGATTTTCAGGATCAACCGGACGCAAAATTTGATAAGCCATCCAATAAATTGTTTGCTTATACTCGTTGTCGTCCTGATACTTGAGATCATCTTCAGTGACAAGATCTTGTCCCTCATCAATCAGAAGAGCATCAAACATCGGTTGAATCTCTTTTCCATCTAAGAGACGGTTACAAAGGTCTGCTAAACCTTCGTTGGGGCTTCTGTATTGAGTATCAGCAACCGTTCCTGGTGTTATATTATTCTGCTCGCAGATGGTTCGGTACAAACCCGGTCGATTTTTTGCTCCCCAAGCATGAAGGACTTTGATTTTTGTTTTAGCTTGGGAATACTGAACATCACCATTACTGAAGCGTTTTAACCATTGATCAATTAAGTTTTCAATCTGGTCATAGAGCGATCGCGTAAAAAACACTAAAGCAATATCCCAGTTCGGATGTTTTAAGTGCATCTGAGCCGCTTTTTGACACAGCAGTACGGTTTTTCCAGAACCCGCAATTCCCCGAATTCGTTGAGCACCAGGAGGAAGTTGCTTGCCAATTTCTTCTTGTTGCAAATCCACTTCATACAACCATTCTTGTAAAGTGGCAAGGATACTAGAGCGAGTTTTTCCATTAGTGGAAATTGCAGTTCGAGGAGCCTTACGAAGTACGGGAGTGCCACTAACTACAGCTTTTAGTGTTTTCCATTGATCATCATTGAGAGTTTCTCCAGTTACTAAAGGTTGGGATTTTTGAATCTGTGTCAACAAAGCTGCTTTACTCAACTGATTTTGAAAAATAATAGGTGGACACCCTGGTAGTTGATCAAAACCTTTTTTCTGCCACTGATCTTGTGTGATTAATGGTAGCGCAATAATAGCTCGTCCTGTAACTTTACGAAATAGGATAGATTCTCGATCACAATATCCTAATAAAGCTTGCATTTGACGATTGACTCGTTCTGCTGGAGAAACTGAAATGTGATCAGCATTTTGAAATTGCCAATGTTCTCCATTAATGGCAATAATCTGATCAATTTTTACACAAGCTATTTCAATAATAACAATACCCAGTTCTCGATCAGCAACTACAATATCAGGTTCTTTCCTGACCTCTCCTATTTTAGAAAATAGAGGATAACGCCAGTAACCCATGCAGTCTCGTTCCCCAAAGGCACTTTTAACAGAATCCCAAACTTTTTGTTCACAGTCTTTGCCCTTGTCGGGTATAGGTTCTGTTGTGATAAATTTCCGAATGTTATCTTGATTAGAAGCAGCCATGAAATGAGCCTCCTGATGAGTATTTGAGTAATTTGATTAGAAAAAATTTCACTGCTTTATTGAAATAGAGCCAATTTTTAGAAATTACATACAATCGCACCTGCATTAATTTATCCTTTTATACAGATTAACGCTGGGAATTTGCGGGATTTGATTTGAATTTGGGGGATTTAAGGAGCTACTAATAATACAAATATCAGTGCTGCTCTGATGAAATTGGGGTGATCAAAAAAATAGATACTCAAAAATTAGGCTGAATTAGGGCGATCGCATCCACCATTTTTTGAGTGATATAATAGAAGTTTATACCTCACATAAGGTTTTGTAAATCAGTGAAATTACGGAACTTTTATCTTTTTTAATGTTCCGGTTCACTGTACCCCCTCGTTAGTCGAGCTATGTCGTTGAAATCTACTCTCTAAAACTCAGGGGTGATGCTGCTACCAGTCCGAATCTGATTCGTTTCCCTCCCACATCTCCCGTTCTGAATCTCGTTCTAATTCCCGATCTAAGGCATTTTGTTCTCGGTAATCATCGTAACTATCCTGAACGTCTCGGTCGTAATCATAGTCGTGGTCGTCGTTATCGTAACCGTCCTCACCAGGGCCAATATTTTTGTAACGCATGGTCAGAATCCCTCATGATCAGTTCTACTGACCTATTGCAACCTGCGAACAAAATTACGCAAATTTTCAAAAAATTTTTTAGAGTTGGTTTGCGAGGCTTGGCGAGTTTTCCCACAAACCCGGTTTTCTATTAATTACAATAATCCCCGATACCGAATAAATAATAAAATCGCCGCCCACGATCCTAATGCTACTTTAATCGCCACTAAAATATTTAATAACGGGACAGCACCGCCACTAAATAGCCCCCCTAACTCGCCATGGGGTAACTCATATCCGGCTAAAGTAACCACCGACAAAACAATAAAAGCTAAAACCGAAATCTTTTCCCAATCAGCGGCAGCATAACGCTTATAAATGCCTTGCATCCACTCAGGAGAAGAGGTAATTGCTACTAAACCGATCGCAGTTCCTCCCGCCACTCCTGCTGCAAAACCGCCCCCCGGACTCAGATGACCCCGAATGGCTAATTCTACCCCAACTAACGCGCTAATTGTTGCTCCCAAACGGGCTAAAACAATTGAAGCTTCATCGGTAAATTGATGAACTTTAGCATAAGGTTTTTCATTCGCTAATAGGTAATAAACCCCCATAATTGAGATTGTAAAAACGATCACTTCAAAAATCGTATCGTAAAGTCGATTTCTTAAAATAATTGCCGTGACCGCATTGGGAATTCCACTATCTTTAATAATTGATTCCACAATCGTTAAACTTGGTAAATTCCCAAGGGTGTTCGGCATTACTAAAAACTTAATATAAATGGCAATAACCGCTAGAATATAAACCCATTTCATTACTGTTTCTCCCCTGATTCTGATAAACTAAAATAAGTTAAACGAGTATCTAACAAGGACAATTGAGTTTGCATCACCTGATAAAGCCGTTGAATTCGAGTTAAGGTGTGATAAGATTGCGGTTTCTCATCATTCATACAAACGGCATGAACTTCTTTATCCATCAACGCTTGTTTTAACGCTTTCTCATCGGGATAGGCCACTAACTCCAAACGTAAATGATATTTGTTAAAGACTTTTCTAAACTGTTCCAACAGTTCGCTAAATTTCCCTTCTTTGGCTTCCTTCTCCAAGTCTTTCAACACTCCCAAACGCACGACCAATGAGGAACGCACCGCCACCGCATACAGGGTAATTGCCAACATTGTCCCCACTAATGCTTCGGTTAAAGCGACGTCCGGCGCTCCTAAAACGGTGTAAAGTAAGGCTGCGATCGCCCCCAAGATTCCCCGCACCACCAAAGCATGATAAGGATTTTCCTGAAACACTAACATCGTCGCCGCTAAGGGGAGTAAAGACGCGATTACACTCACATAACTGTTGTCGTTCATGAGTCCTCCTCATTATTAGAACAGTAAGCTAACACATAACCCAGCATCGTATTCCACAGCATCAGAGAAATCAGGGCTAAGATCAGGAACGGCCATTGTCTGGGAACTTTCACCAGCAACCCCAGGATAATCAGCATTGATCCCAGAGTATCCGCGATGGTTAGGGTATGGAGTTTGAATAAAACTGATCGCAAACCCAATAACGGTAACGTTCCCCAAAACCAGAACACAATTCCTAAACCAATCAACCCATAACCTAATCCGTCAATCATTGGTAATTTATCCTTTTTAAAAGTTGAGCAAGTAACATAAATCCGGCATTTCCAACACTAAGGATGATCACTCCCGCAACCCCAATCATCCAATCATCTCTCATCACAGAGATAACAAGAATCATCATCGAACACTTGGTGGCGATACTGGCTAAGGCTAACATCTTCTGCCAGACATCATCTTCTTGCCAACAGGCTTCATAAAGGGGAATCAACAATGCGATAATCATTGCAATCAATAACAAATTCATGACAGTTTTCTCCGTACTACCCGATGAACGGCATACCACCCTTTTTCGTGATATTTCAACACAATGGTTTTTGGCGTAAAGGTAATCAGAAAAATATCTAAAAAGATCAGTCCGGGTGTTCGTTGCGGTTTGACTCGTTCCATGATGATTTCTTCCTCATTATGGGGATGAAAAATCATTTCGATCGCCTCCAGATAAGCTTGAGGAATTGCCACTAAAACCTCCCCTAAAGTTCGCATCCAATCTTTTAATGCGGTGGGTGTTTTTTTAAGTCCGGGTATTAAAAAAGCGATCGCCACGCCAATAATAATATTGGTGACAGTGAAATTTGCTGTTAATAGAAACCAAATGGTTAATCGTAATATCAGATTCAGATATCCAATCATGCCCACACCATCCAAAATAATAGGATTAACATCACACTCATCACCCCCATCAAATGATCAATTTGTTCAAGCATACGGGGAAGTTTGAGGGAGATTTTTTGAATAATGAACAAATAAACGAACCATCCCAAGAAAATCGTTGCCAGAGGTTTGATAATATTAGCAATAGTATAAGCGTCGTAATAAGCCACATTTGCTACTACCAACCCTGCCAATAACAAAATCAACCCAGGCCAAAAACCAGGCCGGATTTTATCTTCTCCCCCACGCGGTAGAAAAATAAATTTGGCAAAGGAGATCGCGGTTCCCAATGCAGCAAGATTCATGCCGATCACTTGCCAAGGGAGGAGATTTTTCATCGTTAATACCTTTGCCCCAAACCCCGACAATAGGGGAAAACCGGAGATGGAGAAACTTGCGATCGCCAACGCTATCCACAGGCGAGTATTGATAGGTTTGTGTTGTAGTTCTTTAAAACTCCGACTCGGTAAAACCCCGGAAATTAGAAATAAAGCCGATTTAACTAAGCCATGGGTTAGGGCGTAAAATCCCCCTACTTCCGGCGCAGCCAGCACAAACCCTAACTGGGATATGGTGTGAAACGCCAGCATCCGCTTCGTATCCTTTTCAAACATGGCATAGAACACCCCCAGCAAGGCAGTTCCCACCCCAAAGATCCGAATAATCGGGTCAAGTTCACTCACCGTTAGGGCGATCCGCACCATTGGGAATACTCCCGCTTTCACTACCACCCCCGACATTAACGCCGATACAGGTGCTTCAGATTCTGAGTGGGTTAAGGGCAACCACAGCCCCGATACAAAAATACCTCCCTTAACTAATAAACCCAACAAAATCAAAGCCACTGCTTCTGGCGGGACTCCCTGCAACCCTGCAAAGGCGAAGGAATGATGGGTTTGATAAACTAACACCGCCCCTACTAAATAAAAGAGCATGGCGACGTTGCTGACAAACAGATACCGCAACCCAACCCAAATCGACCGATCTGAACGCGGATAAGCAATCAGGAGAAAGGAGGCAATACTAATCACCTCTAACGCCACATATAAACTGATCAAATCTGCACAGGCAAAAGCCGCGTTAATACTGCCATGTAAAATAATCGTTTGGGTATAGAAAAAAGTGCTTTTATTCGTGTGCCAACAGTAGAGGATAACGGCGGCAGTAACTAACCCATTAGTTAAGATAAAATAACCACTCAGTTGATCGAGCATTAAGGTAACACCAAAATGATCAATTAACTGCATTGTCAAGGGAGATGAATTAACACATTGGTACAACCCATAAGCAATGGAAATAAACGCAACGAATAACGTAAAAAATCGATCTAGTTTTGGAACCAGATAAACTGTAAATCCCGCCAAAAAAGGCAGCGCAATCCAAACAAGAGCAAGAGTGATCATGGTGTGTTATTTTTCTCGATCTCGTTCGTTTCCAAAGTGGGATTATCCCGTGCCAGCTTCATCGCCCCAACCAACATTAACGCTTGAATCGAAAGACCGATGACAATGGCAGTTAAAATCACGGCTTGGGGAACTGGATCGGCGTAAGTGGTATTTTGAACATCTGTAAGAATTGGGGTTAACAAACCCCCCCGTGATGCGATGAACACATAGTAGGCGATCACACCCGTACTCATGATGTCCATTGAGATGATCTTCATCAGCAGGTTTTGTTTAAGGATAATTCCAAAAAACCCGCACAAAATTGTTGCAAAGACGAAGGCTTCTAACACGACAATGAGCGGTTGGCTAAGGGTAATTTTTAATTCAATTTGAAAGACAAGAGGGCTGATTTGTTGGGATCAGCGATAGTGATTTGCAAGGATTCAACCTCCCTGATTGAACTGCAAATAATCATTGATAGGAACTTTCGATTGAATGAAATACATCAGCAGCAGCAATTCAAGAATTGCCCAGAATGGTATATTTCATCAACTCGTCAACGGCTATAGGCTGGAACGATTTGCTAATTGATGTGTGCATAGTTTGGTGCTGATGCCTAAACTAATAAATAATGCTATAACTATCTTGGCTCTATAAAAACGAGCTAACTTAAATATAAGTCTATAGCAACAACAATCTAGTTGTCAAGACCGTTGGCTATCTCGATTCAACTTTTTTCTTTTACCTCACTTAAATCCAAAAAACCATGAAAAACAAGAAAAAAGAGGTTAGTAGGAACCAGGGACAATGGCTAAGTCAGTTTTTGGATCAAATAAATGAATTTTTTCCGGTGTTATGGTTAACCAAATTTTTTCACCCGGTATGAGTTTAGTTTCGGCAGGGATTCTCACTTGCAAGGAAGAATTTAGGTTGTTTTCTCCTAATAAATGTACCCATAATAACGTTTCATGTCCTAATGCTTCCAGACGATCAACAATGACGGGTAAATTTTTAGTAGCCGGACAACTGACGATTAAATGTTCCGGTCGAATTCCTAAGAGTAATTTTTGGTTATTATAAGAAGATAAAACCCTTTCCCAAATATCGGGTAAGGTTAAACGAAATTGAGGATGGGTAATTAATAACGGTGCAGTGAATTGAACGGGAATAAAATTCATTGGGGGAGAGCCAATAAACTCGGCTACAAAACGATTTGCAGGACGATTATAGAGTTCTAAAGGAGGAGCAACTTGTTGAATTCGTCCTTGGTTCATAACAGCAATTCGAGAACCCATGGTCATGGCTTCCACTTGATCATGGGTAACATAAATTGTTGTGGTTCCTAATTTTTTTTGTAATTCTACAATTTGAGCACGGGTTTCGGTTCTTAATTTAGCATCTAAATTAGATAACGGTTCATCCATTAAGAATACTTGAGGATTTCTAGCCATAGCCCGACCTAAAGCGACTCGTTGTTTTTGTCCCCCAGATAATTGCTTGGGATATCGATCTAATAACGATTCAATTTGTAATAATTTAGCAACCGTTAAGACTCTTTCGGATACGGCTTTTTCACGTTCTGAAACATAGCGAAATTGAGGAGGAAGCGATCGCGTCATTTTAACTATTATATCTTCTAACCACAACGGAGCAAAGATTTGATAGTCTCCTACGATAACGGATAATTGTTGATGGGAAGAAGTTGCAGAGGTTGTTTTTTGAACGATTAAAGGTTGTTTAGGTTCGGTTTCTCGATAAGAACGACGCAGCCCGAAAGCTAAGTTATCATAGGCTTTTAAATGAGGATATAACGCATAGTTTTGAAAGACCATAGCAATATCACGGGCTTTCGGGGGTAATTCATTGACTAATGTATTCCCAATATAAATATTACCTCCGGTAATGGTTTCTAATCCGGCAATTAATCGTAATAAGGTACTTTTTCCACAGCCAGATGGCCCCACTAAAACCATAAATTCGCCATCGAATATTTGAAGATGAACTCGTTTTAAAACCGCTTGACGAGTAGGGGTTGATTCTTGAAGTTCTGATGATTTTGTTTCCTCGGAAGTCGTTTGACGACGAGTGGGGAAACTTTTATAAATATTATCTAAAATAACTTCTGCCATTTTAATTTAACCTACTTTTATGTCAGGGCAGGTTCTTCCCAATTTAGGGAATAAACCTTTAACTGTTTTAAACCTGCCTTTTTAAGCTGATGATCTGTTGGTGCGTGCGCTTTGCTTACACACCCTACGGTTTGATGGAGGTAATTTTTTCGTCGGGTTTGAGTTTAAAAAGGCGATCACCTGTACTATCTTTGGGTGAGAGATGAATTTCATCTGTGGGAATATGAACAATGCGATTTTCACTGGTTAAGAGGTGAACCTGTTTATGGGGTTTAGCAGGTGCAATTCCCACTAAGCTATCATTGGGGGATTTAAAATTGAGCATGGAAATTCCAATTCCGCCTCGGTTACTACTGCGAATGTGTTCCATGGAAATGCGTTTAATATAACCTTGTTCTGTGACTAATAATAAACTGCCTTTTGGGGATAAAGTAACACAGCCGACTAAATGTTCTTTTTGTCGTAACCGAGTGGCTTGAGAACCTTGGGCGACTTTCCCCATAGGTGGGAGTTGTTCGTCATTAATATCAAAGCGTAATATTCGCCCTCCAGATGTTGCTAATACGACTTTTTCATCAGGTTTAGAAAGGGTAGCAAAACAGAGTTCATCATCTTCTTTCAGTTTAACAATAGTGCTCCCTCGATTAGTTAATTCAGCTAATTCCGTTAAGGGTAAACGTTTAATTTTACCTTGTTGAGTTAAGGTAATTAAGTCTGTTTTATCGGGGAAAGCCGACAATAAAAATTGAGCAATAATTAAGTCTTGGAGATTAACGGATATATCCTTAGAAGCCGAAGGGGATAATAATGTAATAATCGGTTTTCCTTTAGAACGATTAGAACCCATCGGAATATCCGCTACACTTAAAGGATAGGCTTTTCCCGTTCGCATAATCATCACTAGATTTTGACGGGTGCGAGTATTATAGGTTTGGGTGGTAAAATCATCGGTTTCTTCAATATTAATAGCCGTTGCAGTTTCACTCTGATTGCGTTTAGAATCGTTGGTTTTCGGGGACACTCGGCGAATATAACCCCGGTGAGTTACTTCTACAACAGTTTCTTCATCAATGGGAGGTAAGGGTTGTAATAAATCGGGGGTTGCTGAAAGTTCTAAGCCTTTTTCTGGGGATTTTTTAGAGGTTTTATCCTCAGATTCAATCGTCGCCTGACCCTTGGGCGAAATAATCCGGGTGCGTCGTTCATCGCCATATTTTCGTTTAAGCGATCGCAATTCTTTTTTCAAGGATTTTAACAATTCAGGACGTTCATTTAATAACCGTTGTAACTGTTGAATTTGAGTGGTTAATTGGGTAAATTCATCTTGTAATTTTTGCCTTTCCAACCCCGTTAATCGACGCATGGGCATCGATAAAATCGCATCAGATTGATCATCACTAAATCCTAATTGATCTTCTAAGGTTAATTTTGCTGTGGAACCATCGGGAGCATTCCTCAGAATTTCAATCACATTATCTAAATTTTCTAAAGCAATTAATAACCCTTCAACTAAATGACATCTGCGTTCTGCAACTTCTAATTCGTGGCGATATTGACGAGTTAAAGTTTGTTCCCGAAACGTCAGGAATTCTTGCAGAATTTGTTTTAAACTTAACTGTCTCGGTTGTCCATTCACAATTGCCAAAAAAATCGCCCCGAATTTCGTCATTAATTCGGTTTGTTGATAAAGATGATGTAAAACCACTTCGGGAGTCGCTTCTCGTTTTAATTCAATCACAACCCGAATTCCTTCGCGATCGCTTTCATCCCGAATATCCGAAATCCCGTCTAATTTTCCCGCATTTACTAACCCGGCAATTTTCTCAATCCAACTGGCTTTATTCACTTGAAACGGCAATTCTGTCACCACAATTGCGGTCTTAGTTCGTCGTTTTTGGGCGGTTGGAACTTCCTCAACTTTGGCAATACCCCGGACAACAATACTGCCTTTTCCTTGGGTATAAGCTTCTGCAATCCCTTCAGTGCTGACGATTTCACCCCCCGTTGGAAAATCCGGTGCTGGAATCAATTCCATTAATTGTTGATCAGATAATTCAGGATGATCAATGAGGGCAATTAATCCATCCACAACTTCCCCTAAATTATGTGGGGGAATATTCGTCGCCATCCCCACTGCAATTCCCGACGATCCATTTAACAGTAAAAACGGAAGTTGGGCGGGTAAAACCGTCGGTTCCTGTTGAGAATTATCAAAATTACTAATAAAATTAACCGTTGCTTCCCCGACTTGGGACAATAACCCTTCATACCCAATGGAAGCTAGACGGGTTTCGGTGTAACGCATCGCGGCGGGGGGGTCATTATCCACAGACCCGAAATTTCCATGACCCGCTAACAAGGGATAACGACTGGAAAACTCCTGAACCAGTCGTACTAAAGCATCATAAACTGATTGATCCCCATGGGGGTGATATTTCCCTAGCACATCCCCCACCACCCGCGCACATTTGCGGTAAGGTCGGTCAGGGGTTAACCCTAACTCGTGCATCGCGTACATAATCCGACGATGGACAGGTTTCAACCCATCGCGGACATCTGGCAACGCCCGTCCAACGATCACACTCATGGCGTATTCGAGGTACGACTGTTGCATCTCCGTATGAAGCGATGTCGTGATTACTTTCCCAGAAAAGAGGTTTAACTGTTTAGCCATGAGTTTAGTTGAGTCTACAGCGATAGGGTTCTGATATTAGATTATGTCGTGACAAGGTGTTTCTATCACACCCCTCTAACACGAGTCTGCTGATTTCCTTCCTGTTTTGAGGATAACGAATTGCGATCAATTTGACGAGTCAATCAAGTTTTGTATAGCAGTGATAACCTCTGCCGTTCTAATGGATTGTTATAACAGGAGTAGGTTCGTCCTTCGCACTTTTCGGATGTTGCTACCTTAAACGGTTGGAACATAGAGTTTGGGGAAGTAGCGCTCAACAACATCAGTAGGAAATCCTAAGCGGACAGCACCCTTGGGAGTATCTGAAACTAAAAGACCCACCTCAACTAATTTCTTGAGCACTGTTCTAGCTTGTCGCTCTTTGTAGCCTGTGATTGTAGCAGCTTGACCCCGCTCAAAAGAACCAGAATACAGGGCTTCCTTTAGTAAAGGAAAAGAACCTTTAAGTAACCGTCCGGCTCGAATTTCCTCCTGAACATAGAGTTCAATACGATTTAAGAGTTGGGAGGGTTCTAGTAGTGACTGCATGAATGTCACTTGGTCGATACAAGTTTCTAAAAAGAACTGACAAAACTTCTGCAAACCAGCCTCTGTTAAATTTCCACGACCGTCTAAAGCGTCCCATCGTTGCTTGTCGGCTGCCATCAATAAATCTCGATATAAATTAGCATTTCTGGCTAAACCACGAGAGACAGACCACAAACTACTGCCTACCCCAATTTGCCTTAAGAAAGCATGAGAAAACAGCCGTGTCACTCGACCATTACCATCAAAGAAAGGATGAATCCACAGCAGCCGATGATGAGAAGCAGCCACAGCAATGACTTGCTCAATTAAAGATAAACGTATGGGATTATAGGCTTCTTCAAAACGCCGTAAAAAACGTGGAATTGCTGGAGCACTAATGGGAACGTGATAACCAACACTCACATCCCCAGTCCGTAATTCTCCGGGTTTGACTTCAACACGTTTATTGCCTTGGGGGTTTTCAACGTAGAGTAACTCAGAAGAAAGTCGTTGACAAAACTCACGATGAATCCAGATTAGGTAATCAGTTGTTACTACTGCACAATCTTTTTCTTCCCGGTTATCAATCATCCGTTGAACTTCGATATGAGCTTTAGCTTCCAGTTGTAGAGAGCGTTTTTTCGGCTCATTGGAAAAGTCATTTGCTAAAGCTCGGTCTATATCTCTAGGATGTGTATTGTGTCCCTCAATCAAATTGCTGTAATAGCAATTCATGGAACGGACAAGCTCTCCCATACTTAAGGCAACATTGGGAGTTACCTGTGCGTTAAGTGCCTTGCTTACCGCAATCAACTGAGTTGCTAAATCGTCCAGCAACCGACGATTACCTTCCGATGGGAGCATGGGTTCCATCAAACTAACCGATTCGCTAAATTCGGTGGGACTAGACATTTTGCCGTTCTCTAAAACCCTATGTATTGATTATAAGCTATAGCTTTCAAGTTTCACAGATACAGATTTTTGCCGATGTTTTTGCCGATAAACCGTTAAAGCCTTGTACAGAAGGAGAGCCGGATGCTAAAGATCTACAATCTAAGTAATTTTACGGATAATTGGGGATTTTAGAGCCATTTTGCTCAAAGTTCAGGCTGGTTTTTCAATAAAATTCAGCATTATTTCGCTGTTTTTTTGGGGAAAAGTCTTTTACCCTAAGATCAGACTCATACCGAATCTGCTGTCAACTCCCCCTGGAAAACAGTTGAACAAAAGTGATGATCCTTCAAGGCTTTGGCTTTTCTATCTCGCTACTCTTGTCAACCCGTTGAAAGGGCATGGTATGATAGCACCTCGGTACTGGAGACAAACTTAAGTAAACGATCCTTAAGTCCCAGCCCTTCCTTGATGGCGAGGAAATGATTAAGCTCTAGCCAAGGAGTAATATTGAGGAGGTACCCTTTTACGCTCATCTTAAATTAGTTCAAACAATAATCACTTGGGTAAATAAATTAATTCGATTAACTTTGATTAAAAGTATGGCTCAAGAGTTGGTTCGATTAAACTTGCAAAAACTTGAAGATCCTGAAATCACGGGTGTTGAATATCAACAAGGTGAATGATTTCGGAGATGAAGTTAGCCACAAATAATGCAACCCTATTGATAAAAAAAATGGGAACAACAATCCATTATAAACTTTGCCCCCCTTTTTCTCTTACCCCGAATCTGAGTGCAGGTAATTCCGAAATCTCCAAGGAGGAAGAAAGATGAAGACCGTTTTAATTGTAGAAGACGATCAAGTTAATGCTCGTGTTTTTTCAAAAATCTTGACAAAACGGGGTGGATTAGCCGTTAAACATACGGAAAACGTGGAAGAAGTGATGGAAATCGCTCGAACTCGGGAAGCGGACTTAATTTTAATGGATGTTTCCCTAGCACGCAGTGTCTATCAAGGTAAAGCCGTTGATGGAATTAAAATTACACAATTGTTGAAAGCTGACCCCGAAACATCGGCACTTCCCATTATCTTAGTAACAGCCCACGCCATGGCCGGAGATCGAGAAGATTTTCTAGCTCAAAGTGGGGCAGATGACTATATCTCTAAACCTGTTATTGATCATCAAAAGTTTGTCGATAAAATCAAATCTTTACTACCGCCAGAGGAGTAGGCTGCAACAGGGGAACTGCGGAATTAAAGAGGATAAAATAGACTAGACTCACCTTTTTTTCCACTGCCTACCCCTTCCTTGCATTCTAGGGAAAACTAGCGAGACTGAGGTTGAGTGTCTTTAACTTGAATTAAGGTTTTTTGGATTTGAGGTGTGGCTAAGAATTTTTGGGTGTCGTTTAATAAGCGATCGCCCCAAAGATTTTCTTTGAGATAGTCAAAATTAGCATAACGGCTATCGAGACGTAAAGCGGCTTCTCCTAGAGATAAAGCTTCTTCCGTTTTACCTTGTTTATACAGAGCAACGGCTAAAGCTAACATGGGTTCTGCGGCTTTGGGATCAACGCTAATGGCTTGTCGCCATTTAGCAATGGCAATGTCGATTTCTCCCTGTTCATACTTGACTAAGCCGACATTATTAATCGCAGGCCAAAGGCTTTTTTCTTGAGCAAAGGCTTTCTCATATTGCAAAATTGCCTGCTCAAATCGCCCCAATTTATAATAAGCATTTCCTAAATCAAATAACGCTCCTGGAACATTGGGGTCAAGTTTCAAAGCCGTTTCTAGGGATTGAATTGATTTTTGATAGTCCCCTTTTTTAAAGTAAGCTTCTCCTAAAATAAACTGAACCCCGGCTTCCTTGGGGGCTAAGTTACTGGCTTTTTGCAGTAACTCAATTCCTTTATCGAGGTTTTCTAATTGCAGATATAAACTGCCTAATAACGCCCAAGCTTGATAATTTTCCGGGATCAATTGCGTGGCGAGTTCAGCCCTGGGTACAGCTAATTGATATTGTTGAAATCGCGTTAACTGAGCCGCTTCTTCCAGCAATCCTAATCCGGTTTGTTCAAGTTGTTCCGAGTTTAGTGGCGGGGTATAGGGAACTAAAGCTTGTCCCATCACGGGTTGAGCGACATTCCACAAACTAAGGGTGACGGCAACGGACAGAATCAGAGTTCGATTGGGCACAGTAAGAGCCTTAATGCAATGCGTTTCCTTTACTTTTATACCACAGAGAGAACAATCCCTTCTTCATCCCCAGGCTAATTCCTAAATAAATGGTAATAAAATCTCAAATTCTGTCCCAATTCCCGGTTGTGATCGCAATTTTAACTGTCCGCCATGTTTAGCGGTGACAATATGATAACTCAAGGATAAACTGGTTTCTTTTTGAGGGCGTTTGGGACTAGAAAAGGAGTCTAATATCTTTTGTTGTTCTTCAGCAGAAAGTCCGGGGCTATTATCAGCAATGCAAATTGAAACCCAACGTTCAGGGGTATTAACACGATCCGTCGAAGATGAATCTAAATTAATCATCCCGGTGGTAATTATAATTTGGGGAAGCTCAGAAGGCTCAATTCGTTGAGTATTTCCATATTCATCCACCCAATCTTGTTTAATGGCTTGATTGAGCAGGGAATCAAATCCATGAATCAAAATATTAATAAATGCTTGGTTTAATTGTCCAATATAGCAGGTAACAGGAGGCAAATGACCATAGTTTTTGATGATTTTAATGTCCCGATTAATCCGGCTTTTCATCAAGAGCAAAATACTATCTAAATGGCTATGCAAATCTGCTGGCTTGGGATGCACTTCATCAATATGGCAAAAGTTTTGTAAACTGGTAGCTAATTTACTGAGTCGTTCCGTTCCACTTTTAATACTGGATAAAATTCGGGGAAAATCTTGGCGTAAAAAATCAAATTCAATCTCTTCTTTCAACGCTTCAATAGCAACAACAGGTTGAGGATAATTTGTTGCATAAGCATCCAAAAGCTCAATTAAACTATCACTATAGGTAATTAAATGGGTTAAATTTCCCCAAATAAATCCAACGGGATCTAAAATTTCATGGGCGACCCCATCCACTAATCGCCCTAAACTTGCCATTTTTTCACTTTGTAATAGTTGAACTTGGGTACGTTCATAACGAACTTGGGTTTCAATTCCTCGAATTTGCCAATAAGCAAGATTCAGTTCATGACTATTTAAAAGCCGATAGGGTACCATCCAAGGATAATCCGCAGAAGCAAGCCAATTTCCTTGTACGACAATTGGGTCTGCATATCCCGGCGCGGAGCGTTTCAAAGATTGTTGAGTTGCGGTTAAAATAGAAGTCTGTGCTGGTAATACTAATACCGGAGTTCGGATATAGCTATAAACCACATCAAGGGATTGATCCAGAAACAATTCTAACCCCTTCGGACGTAAAAAAAATTCCAAAAGACCTCGCCGAGAAATCATCCCCAAAAATTCTGAAGTGCCGTTTTCTTTTGGATCTACAATAATCACACCCGGAAGTAAGGGATGTCGTTCAAAGTGTTGAACTAAATCCCGAACAGAACACCCCAAAACCACTTGAAAATCATACAAAGGTAAATCTTCTAGGGTAGACTCTAAACCTAAATCTCCCCCGGTTTGATTTTCCCATAAATACGGTATAGACACTCTCGTCAAGGTAGTTTCCCGCAGTATCAATTACACAGTTACCTATAGCTTAGACTAACATTAAGTTGAAAAAAATTGCCAAAAATCAATGATTTTTAACGAATTCATTCATCTCTATTACCAATGGGGATTATCCTGGAGTAAGGCTTGAGCAGCATTAGCATCTACTGGCGGAGAAAAATAGTAACCTTGCCCTTCTTCACATCCTAGATTTTTCAGTAAGGACAACTGTTCTTCGGTTTCTACTCCTTCGGCGGTAATTGTCATATTCAAATGATGAGCCAGGGTAATAATCGCATGAATAATTTCTAAATTTTGGCGAGTTTCAGTAATTCGCTTAATAAAGGATCGATCAATTTTTAAATTATGCAGGGGAAACCGATGTAAATAACTCAGGGATGAATATCCGGTTCCAAAATCATCAATACTTAACTGAATATCTCGGTCTCGGAGTTGTTGTAAAAGTTCCGTTGCTGATTCAGGATGATCCATAATCGCACTTTCGGTAATTTCTAATTTTAGATAACTGCTATTTAACTGAGTCCTTAAAAGAATTTTATCAATATTTTGAATTAAATTAACTTGAGAGAATTGTTTAACAGAGAGATTAACACTCATTTTAATTTTATCTTTAAATAAACCTTGATCTTGCCACGTTTTTAACTGTTGACACGCTTCTTTTAACACCCATAACCCAATGGGAATAATTAATCCGGTTTCTTCGGCTGCTGGAATAAATTCCCCCGGAGAAACTAACCCTTTTTGGGGATGATACCACCGGATTAAAGCTTCAAATCCATTAATTCTTCCCGTTGTTAAGGAAATAATGGGTTGATAATATAAGAGAAATTCTTCACGATGTAAAGCCCGTCTTAAATCGGTTTCTAATTCTAAGCGTTGTTGGGCGTGATAGTGCATTTGAGTATCAAAAATTTGATACCGAGCTTTTCCCAAAGCTTTAGCTTGATACATGGCAATATCTGCATCTCTTAACAAATGTTCGGGCTGTTCATAGGTTTGATCACCAACAACAATTCCAATACTGGCATTAATAAATAATTCTTGATCATCAAATTGAAACGGCCAACTCATGGAGGTTTGAATTTTTTGAGCTAAACGGCTGGCATCCTCGGAACCCTGAATATTTTCTAATAAAATTGTGAATTCATCTCCCCCAAATCGAGCTAACATATCTGTAGTGGTTAAATGGGTTTTAAGACGACGTGCGATCGCAATTAATAACCGATCTCCGGCAAAATGTCCTAAAGAATCATTCACCACTTTAAAGCGATCGCAATCCAAAAATAACACCGCAAATTGATAATTTGGTTCCTGCTGCGTTCGTTGTAAAGCTTGAATTAATCGATTCATAAATAACACCCGGTTGGGTAAACTGGTGAGCGCATCATGGGAAGCCATGTGCAGTAATCGTTTTTGAGTCTTTTGATGTTCTGTTATCTCTTGTTCTAACCGTTGGTTTAAGGTTTTTAATTGCAAATTTGCCGATTCTAATTCTTGAGTTCGTTCTTGAACTCGTTGTTCTAATTCTTCATTCAATTGCCGAATTTCTGCCTTCGCCATTTGTAATGCCATTTGATTTTCAATCCGAGCAATCACTTCTTCAAATTGAAAAGGTTTAGTAATATAATCGGCTCCCCCGACTTCAAAAGCTCTAACTTTATCAATGACTTCATTCAAAGCACTTAAAAAAATCACCGGAATATCACGAGATAGCTCATTGCTTTTGAGATGTTGACAAATCGTATACCCATCCATATCCGACATTTTAATATCGAGGAGAATTAAATCTGGCGGGAGGGTTTGCACTGCCATAATTGCCATTTGTCCGGTCATCACCCCGCGAACTTTATATCCTAGCTGCATTAAAGTCGTAGACAAAAGCCGTAGATTTTCTAAGGTGTCATCTACGATTAAAATATCTGCTTTAAAAGATCGATGGAAAGAATAATTCATTGCTGGGTTGCTGTTTGCGCTAAATCTATTATCTGATCAAAAGAAAAATTATTCACCAGTACCATGAGAGACTGAGCCACATGGCGATGGGATGGGGGAATTTGTTGCAGGAGTTGTACAATTTGCTCCCCGTCGGCAGCGGCGGCACCGTAGCGCAGGGCAATTAACCAGTCGGAAGACATAATTTTCAAAGCGTCGGGGGTTAAAATAGGGGGGTCGATTTTGAGGCCTGACTCGGAACAGTCAATTTCAGGAGCATATAAGTACCGTACCCCTAAATGGTGAGCAATGGTTTCTAAAAGTTGTTCTTCTCGACAAGGTTTTCTGACGAAATCATCGCACCCTGCGGATAAAACAACAGTCCGTTCTTCTTCAAAAACGCTTCCTGTTAAGGCAATAATCACTGTGGCTTCACCTTTTAAATGGGATTTAATCTGTTTGGTTGCTTCATAACCATCCATCACAGGCATTCGCATATCCATGAAGATTAAATGGGGTTGCCAATGATTCCAAATTCCGACAGCTTCTTGACCATTTTCAGCTTCACGCAGATCAAACCCTAAAGGCGATAATAAGTGAAGTAACAGTTGTCGATTTGTTAGATGATCATCCACAATTAAAATTCGATAGTTCGGTTGATTGGGTTCGAGTCCGATCACCTGTTTAGGAGAAATTAAGGGTTTTAAATTCAAAAAATGAACAGGATAAATATTAATATAAAACCGAAATAAGGTTCCTTGATTAAGCCTACTTTCTACTTGAATCTCTCCTCCCATCAAGCGAATAAATTTTTGGCTAATGGTTAATCCTAATCCGGTTCCTTGTTGAGATTTTTTTCCCGTTTCGGTTTGGATAAAGGCTTCAAATAATTGAGTGAGTTCCTCCGGTGCTATCCCAGGGCCAGTATCTTCAATTTCAAAATATAAATAAGTTTGTTCGGATTCATTTTGCTCCCAAAAAGAAGAGTCAAACACTAAAATGCTTTGTTCTAAAGGAGGTTTAATTTTTGCTCTTAATATAACTTGTCCTTGGGATGTAAATTTAATCGCGTTTCCCAATAAATTAATTAAAACTTGACGGAGTTTTCCTTCATCCGATTGAATATATTGAGGCAAGGTTGTATCCCATTCAAAAATAAGCTTGATTCCTTTAGATTTTGCTTTTAATTCAAACAGTTGCTTTAAGGACGTTAAGCAAGAGTAAAGATCAAAAGAACTTAAATTTAAAACCGTTCTTCCTGATTCAATTTTGGTTAAGTCTAAAATTTCATTAATTAACTTGAGTAAATGTTCGCCAGAACGATTAATAATTTCTAAATTTTCTAATTGTTTAGACTCAGCCTTGGACTGACGCAGCATTAATTGGGTAAAGCCTAAAATGGCGTGTAAGGGTGTTCTTAATTCATGACTCATATTGGCTAAAAATATACTTTTAGCACGGTTAGCTAATTCCGCCGATTCTTTAGCTTGTTTGAGTTCAGTGGTTCGTTCTTCAACTTTAACTTCCAGGGTTTCAAAGGAATCTTTGAGTTGAGATACCATTTGATTAAAAGATTGGGATAACAATTCTAACTCATAAATTCCTTGAGAGTGAATTTCTTGTTGAATTTGTTCTAATTCTCCTTGAGCTATTTTTTGAGCCGCTTGATTTAATTCTAAAATCGGTTTCATAATCCATCGTGTCGTTAAAAATCCGAAAATCAGAGCAATAAATAAGGCAAAGAAGCACAGAAAAATAGTTTGATAGTTATTTTTTTTAATTCGTTCCATAAAGTTAGATTCGGGAACGACCAAAATAATTAACCAATCTAATCCGCGTTGATCTGAGTAAGGAATAACTTGTATCAATTGTCGTTCTTTTTGATAAATAAAATTAGACTGATATACCGCTTTAATTCTGTTAAAATTGCCAAATAATTTTAGCAAATATTTACAGGAATCTTGTAAAAGTGGATCAGTGCTATTCAGAGCTTGAATTCGTTGAGTTTTGCCATTTTTATCAATTAAAAAAGGTCGAGACAAGGTGGAACTTGCCACAATTAATCCTTGACGGTCAATAATAAAAATTTGCCCAGATTTACTAACTTTTAAATCTTTAAGAAAGTCACTCAGTTGATTTAAAAATACGTTATTTGCTAATACGCCTAAAATTTTGCCTTGTTTATTCTTCACAATTACGCTGGCAGATAAGGCAATTTGGGGATAAGCATGATAAGTAAAAATCGGGCTCCAAACCGAATGGTTACTCATGATTGCTGCTTTGTACCAAGGTCGTTGACGAATGGGGAAATTAGGCGTTTCTCGAACTAATTTTTTGGGGTTTCCTTGAGCATCTAATTCAAAAAAATGAATCCCCCCTTGGGTAGATTTACCTGCTTTCATCATCAGTAAAGGAGACTGATTAAATCTCCCACTTCCGATAAATTCATTTTTTTCACTAGCAAAAAATACAAAATTGATTGTTTTAAACCGTTGCACTTGGAGCCAAAAGTGATGGTGCAACTGTTGGGGATTATTAATATCAATATAACCGTTATTAATCGCATCTAAATTAATTTGATTAATCAGATGGGGAATTTCTAAAAATTGATTCAATTTTTGTTCAATTCGATCTGAAGTTTCCCGGTGCATTTGATTCACGACATCTTCTACAGAAGCTTGGCTGGAACGAAAGGACATCCACCCAACCAGCCCAACAGTTGTAAAAAGTTGTACAACAAAGGGAACAATTAGTACCCATCGTAAAGGTAGTTTAAGCCATAAAATAGTCATTAAATGAATTTTATCAATAAATGGAGAATTGTTAACTTTTATTAAAATTTTGATCAAGGTTTAACTCTTAGTTTGATCATAAAGCAAAAGCTTTGCTGAACAGCAATTATTAGTCTAAAAAGTTACAATGAGGAACCAAACGGATGAGTCAGGAAGGATTTAAACGGTACAGTCAGTAGCCAGCAGTCCCACCAACACGGTGATTAACTCATACTGATGTAACCAACCTAAACAGTAAAATCTTTTTTTATCGGCTCTATTTTCTTTAATCTCATCGTTTCTGTTTCCCTGTATTCTATCTTTTTTCTTTAATACTACAATTTTAGCGATGAGTATTAATATTATTTCCGGTTTGATTTAGAAATTTAAGTTAATAAACTCGCATGGTGACGAATATGATCCTCGATAAAGGTAGCGATAAAATAATAACTATGATCATATCCGGGCTGCATTCGTAAGGTTAAAACCTGCCCAACGGCTGCACAAGCTCTTTCAAAGACTTCCGGTAATAATTGTTCTGTTAAAAACGGATCAGCCGTACCAATATCAATTAAAATTGGCTGATTAAATTGTCCTCGCTGCACTAATTCACTCGCGTCATAATTGCGCCATTCTTCTTGATTTGCTCCTAAATAAGCATTAAAAGCTTTTTGACCCCAAGGACAACGCATTGGCGCCAGAATCGGAGCAAAAGCAGAAACGGATAAATAGTGTTCAGGGTTGCGTAACGCACAGACCAGCGCCCCATGTCCCCCCATAGAATGACCGAAAATTCCTTGTTTATCAGGAATAGCTGGAAACTGTTCGGCGATGAGTTGGGGTAACTCCTCCACGACATAACTGTACATTTGATAATGACGACTCCAGGGTTCTACCGTCGCATCGAGATAAAATCCCGCCCCAGTTCCTAAGTCCCAGTCCTTATCTTCCCCTGGTGTTCCCGTATTGCGGGGACTGGTATCGGGTACAACCACCATTAAGCCGTATTTTGCAGCTAATCGTTGGACACCTGCTTTAATCGTAAAGTTTTCTTCCGTACAGGTTAACCCCGAAAGGTAGTAAAGTACGGGAACAGCGTGAGATTGAGCTTGGGGCGGTTGATAGACGGAAAATCCCATCTCGCTATCACAAATTGCGGAAAAATGGCGATAGAAGCCTACTTTACCGCCAAAGCATAAACTTTCACTGATTGGGTTCAGGGCAGCGATCATTTGTAAACTCCCAATAGGTAGAGGTTGATGGTTGACGATTACCCTCTACACGATTACAAACTTATTTTATCAATCGGAAAACCAGAGTTTGCTTTTCCGTAACTTCTCTTTAATATCCTGTAGATCACTTTTAATTAACCTTTAAATTTTTCTCGAATCATGATTAATTCAAATTTTGTCAAACACCAACTTGGAATCAAGGCTTTTCATCATCAAGAATTGTTAGAAATTGCTTTAACTCATCCTGATGCTATTGCAGAAAGCGTAGGATTAACGAGGGAACAACAAAAGTCAAGAACCTTAGAATATTTGGGAATTAATCGTTTAGGTTCTAACTTATTCAGTCAGATGGTGGATGATTATTTATATCTGCACTGTTCCCATTTAGGATCAGCAACCCGTATTCTGCTCAAAAGTGATTTGGTTAGTCCTGCTATTTTAGCACAATTAACGATAAAAATCAATCTTGATCAGGGAAGTGATTTGGGGAAAAATTATCCGTTAAAACCCGACTTTGAACAAGAAAAAATATTAGCGGAACTATTTGAAGCGGTGGTCGGTGCTGTTTATTTAGAGTGGGATCGAGATTTTGAAAAAACCTATAATTGGTTAGCCAATCAATTTTTGGCAGAAAGGGTGAATCAAATTTTAATGGATTTGTTTGTTGAGTTTGTCCCGGCTGCGGAGTGGGATGCTAATTTTTATCCCTGGTTTGGTTCTAATCATTTAACCTGTCCTTCTCAAAACTCATCCTCAAAATCCAATTCTCTTTCCTGCTCATAACCGATAAAATTGTTAAGATTAACTTCTATTTTATACTTCAAGCTGAATGCAATCACTGTTTTTTTTCTTCGTTGCAGCTTTGGGGGAAATTTCGGGCTGCTATGCTTTTTGGGCTTGGTTACGTTTAGGAAAAAGTATCCTCTGGCTCATTCCCGGTTTAATCTCGCTGATTATTTTTGCTTCTGCTTTGACCAAAGTTGATGTTTCCTATGCGGCAAGAGCCTATGCAGCTTATGGCGGAATTTACATCTTTTTTTCTATTTTTTGGCTGTGGATAGTTGAAGGAGTCAAACCCGATAGATGGGACTTACTGGGAGCAATAATTTGTCTGGTAGGTACTATTATTATTCTGTTTGCTCCCCATCGAAATCCCGTTTAAAACGTTACTACAGTCCGAATTGATTCTCCTTGGTGCATTAACTCAAACGCTTCATTAATTCGCTCAACAGGCATAACATGGGTAATTAAATCATCAATATTAATTTTCCCTTCCATATACCAATCCACAATTTTAGGCACATCCGTTCGACCTTTTGCGCCGCCAAAAGCCGTTCCTTTCCAAACCCTTCCCGTGACTAATTGAAACGGACGGGTACTAATTTCTTGACCTGCACCCGCGACCCCAATAATGACACTTACCCCCCAACCTTTATGGCAACATTCTAAGGCTTGACGCATCACCTTTACGTTACCAATACATTCAAAACTATAATCCGCGCCGCCTTGGGTTAATTCGACTAAATAAGAGACTAAATCCCCTTCAATTTCTTTCGGGTTCACAAAATGGGTCATACCAAATTTTTCAGCAATTTGTTTTTTCGCGGGGTTAAGATCTACACCAATAATTTTATTAGCGCCCACCATTTTTGCCCCTTGAATTACATTTAATCCAATCCCCCCCAAGCCAAAAACCACAACATTTGCTCCGGGTTCAACTTTAGCGGTATTAATCACAGCACCCAGACCCGTTGTTACCCCACAACCAATATAACAAACCTTATCAAAGGGGGCATCTTCTCGAATTTTAGCTAAGGCAATTTCGGGTAAAACGGTATAATTAGAAAAGGTAGATGTTCCCATATAATGATGAATCATCTGACCATTTTTTGAAAAACGACTACTACCATCCGGCATTAAACCTTTGCCTTGAGTTCCCCGAATCGCTTGACACAAATTGGTTTTAAAACTTAAGCAATATTCACATTGACGACATTCGGGAATATATAAAGGAATCACATGATCTCCGGGTTTAAGACTTTTGACCCCAGAACCCACTTCAACGACAATTCCGGCGCCTTCATGACCTAAAATAGCCGGAAATAACCCTTCAGGATCATCACCCGAAAGGGTATAAGCATCGGTATGACAAATTCCGGTTGCTTTAATTTCAACTAAGACTTCTCCCTCTTTTGGCCCTTCAAGTTGAACGGTTTCTAAAGTTAAAGGTTTTCCAACTTCCCACGCAACAGCAGCTTTAACGTCCATAATTGACCTTCGATAAAGTTAGCAGTTTAACACTTTTATTGAATAGATTTTAATATCCTATTCTCCTAATTAAACTTGGATTTTAGCAGATTGAAATTAAATCTCAACCCCTGATCAGTTCCCAATTTCCCTTATCCCTTACTCAGCAATATGGGGAGCATTTCGAGAGATTAACCAAGTCAGGAAACCCCCGGCGATCGCTAATCCTGCTAAACTTAAAAAGACATTGGATAATCCTATTAAAGTTTCAGCAAATCCTGCTAAGGCGAGAGGTAAACTTAAGGCAATATTAATCGCATTATTCTGAAGTCCAAAGACTTTCCCTCGCATTTCTTCCGGGGTTTCAGCTTGAATAGTGGTTTGCATGGGAATGGCAACAATAGCCCCAAAAATTCCTAAGCATAAAATCAAGCTCAAAGTCGGCCATAATTGTTGATTAAAAATGGATAACCCCACTAATGATCCCGCCACACCTAAAGAACCCATTAATGCCAGTTGGAAATGGGCAAACCGATGACCGAGATGACCGAGAATGGTTGCTCCAATCCCCATTCCTGCCCCTCCAGCCGCTAATAAAAAGCCAAATTGGGAGGAACTAATTTCAGGAATAATTTCCGCTAAACGTACAGCTAAAACCGCTAAGGCTGCAAAAATAGAAAATAGAATGATTAATTGTAATAACGCATTCCTAATTAACGTATGATTGCTTAAATATCGAATTCCATCCCGTAAATCTGCTAAAATATGGGGTTGTTCATGGGGGGAATTATTGTTTTGTTCTTTTGGATTTAACAACAGCAGAATTAACCCAGCAATGACATATTCTCCGCCGACAATCAATTCTTTACCAATGGCTTCAAAACCGAGTAAATTACCCATGAAATCAGCCAAAGCTAATAAAGGTTCTCCGACGGCAAACCCAACAATGACGGAAGCCATCATGGTTGTTGTATAAAGAGAATTCGCGGATAATAAATGACGTTTTTCAACAACTAAAGGAATCGCTGATTGTTCAGCAGGCGCGAAAAATTGAGTTAAAGTAGAAACTAAAAAAGTTGTGATTAATAAAATATAAAACCCAACGGGTAATTGACCCAAGTGTTGACCCTGGAATAGCCACAAAACGACGGGTAAAGCGAGAACGAGTCCCCCTCGTAATAAATTAGTAATCACTAATACGGCTTTTTTTGACCATCGATCAACAAATACCCCCGCCCCCGCCCCAAACAAAACCGCCGGGATAGTAAATGCCATCATAATGGCTGATACCCACCCACTAATCGTTTGATCAGCCTGTTGAAAGCGGGTGGAAATAATCGCAATCATTAACACTAAATACACTTTATCGGCCAATTGGGAGAACAGTTGTCCACTCCAAAGCGCCAGAAAATTCTTGTTTCTCAGAACAGGTAAAAATCCTCGTTCTTCATCATCTTGGGGCAGCTTAGGAAAACTCCCATTGTTGTCAGTTCTGGTGTCCTCGACCTCTGGAGAAACGTGGGGAAAAGAAGGCGTCGAATGCCCATTTTTTACCGGGTCTAATTCTACAGAGGTAGAAGCGGGAATTTCTAACAAGGAGTCAGTCTCCCAATCTTTCATGATGGCCCAGGGTTGATGGAATTTAAACTGTTTTTCTAAATCTTGCGATCGCATCATACATACTATTAAAGCAGCATTCTCAAAGGAGTCAGGCTTGAGGGAAAAATCACGGGAATTCCTGGAGGCGGAAAATTCCGTTCAGGGCTTCTCATCATTTCACACTCTCCTTAACAGTTTAATGATCAATTGGATCAGTCGCGTCACTCTGAACCAAACAAAGGGGAGAAATCCGAACCAATTCTTAAAACGGTGGGTCTACAATAAATTGGTGGGTAAAGGTATCAATCAGTAACCCTGACCGGATCGGATAGCCTAAATGATATTCTGTATATTGTCGTAATATCCGTTCTACCGTCATCCAATCAAGGGCGGAAATTGAGGGAGAAAAAGATAAAGCCCCGGTGTCCAGGAGTTGCGGTTGGGCTAAATGTTGCAAAATCGCTAATTGCGGGGCGGTGAGTTTGGTATTAATCTTAAGTTTGGGTTGAGCAACCGTTTCAATGGTGTAAGAGTTCTCCAACTCAGCAACAGCAATGGGTTTGGAGGCTACAGGAATGGGTTTTTGAGGCTGGGGAGAAGAGGGACGGTGTAATTTTGTCCACTCGGACAGGTTAATAATTCCTCCCGCATCTACGCTAAACCCCACTCGCCACTGTTCATCAGTAAAATTAGGACGCAGCAGACGTTGAGTTAAACAGCATAATTGAACTTGGGGGGCTGTTCCTGCTAAGGCGAGAAGATGGAAAATACCCTGAGTTAAACTGGCAATAATTTGGGTGGAATGGGCAATTAAGGGAGAATTGGGGAGATTTTGTAAACGGTTTAAATGTTCATTCAGGAGAACAAATAAATCCTCTTGGGGATGTTCGCTTAAGGCTTGGTTGAGGACTACTTCTGCTAAATATTGACTCGCGGCTAATTTCCCTAAATTTTTGCCTAATCCTGAATAGGTGGTTAGAGTTTCGGCTTGTGTTATTTTATCAAGCGATCGCCCTTTAGCAATTAATAATTGATTAACAACAAATAATTCACTTCTTCCCCCTAACCAGGATTTCGCTTTTCTAGCTCCCGGTGCAATCACTCGAATTAATCCAAATTCTCTCGTTAAAATCGTTAAAAGGCGATCCGATTCTCCAAAGGGTTTACCTTTTAAATTAATCCCCGTAGCAATATAAGTTTTATTCATTGAATTTTGATGATCAGTTATCAGTTATCAGTTATCAGTTATCAGTTATCAGTTATCAGTTATCAGTTATCAGTAACTATCTTCTTCTTGGATATTTGTAGTCAAAATCTCAACACCACGAGAAGTCCCTAAACGAGTAGCTCCAGCTATAATTAAATCAACCGCTTGTTGGTAGGTTCTAATTCCACCAGAAGCTTTAATTCCTACTCGTCCTTTAGCAATGGATTTAATCAGTTGAATATCGGCAACGGTTGCTCCTCCATACCAACCTGTACTGGTTTTAATATAAGCAATTCCCGCATCCATTAACACTTCAACGGCTAGGCGTTTTTCATCTTCTGTGAGAATTGTCGTTTCAATAATAGCTTTTACCGTTTGCCCAGTTTCTTCACAAATTTCAGCAATTTCTTGATATAATTCCTCGGTTTTACCGGTTTTTAACCAACTTAAATTAATCACAATATCTAATTCCGTTGCTCCATTTTCAACCGCTTCTTGAGCTTCATAGAGTTTAACTTTAGAAGTTGTGGCTCCCGTTGGAAACCCGATCACCGTTGAGACTTTTGGCGGTTTTCCTTGCAGTAGTTCTTTAGCAAGTTTAACATAACTGGGAAATACACAAACGGAAGCAAATTTATAACGTTCTGCTTGATAACAAAACTGTTGAATTTCTTCCGGGGTTGCGGTTTGATTGAGTAAGGTATGGTCAATATAGGGAGCAATATCTAAATCACTATAACTAATTGTTTTAACCATAAGATTTAGGGGAACTGATGAACTAAATTTTATTTTATCTTCTTTAATTTTACCAGGGATTACCTGATTTTTTAAACTTTATTTTTATTTTCTCTTCTTCGGGGTTCTATAATATTAGGATCAACATTATACCATTTTGCCGCTTGTAATCGATTTAGATACAGTAACGTATCATTTCCTAATCGTTTTTCTTCTGTGGGTTGAGTTAAATTAATCCCTAAAACACGAATAATCTCAGCCGCTATCGCTTTTGCTAATAACGGGGGAACTGAGTTTCCAACTTGTCGAAATCCATGCCATTTTGTCCCCTGAAATCTAAACCAGTCAGGATAGGAATGTAAACGCGCAGCTTCTCGAACCGTAATACAACGGGGAGAATAGGGATGAATGGGACGAGGGGAAGTAAACGCGCCTCGGTTACTCGGTGTTCCGGCTCTTAAAGTATTACATAATCCGGTCGGATCGAGTTTATGAAATCGACTAATTTTTTCTATTTTTCCCCATTCTGTCGCTTCAAATCTAGCGATAGATGTTGGGTTATGTTGCGATCGCAAACTACAGGTTAATAAATTTTTATCGTAAATTCGAGGATAAGAAAAATCAGTTTTTAATCGAGATATATTATGCAATATTTTAGCATATTGGCTCGGTTTTTTATACTCTACAAAGGTATAATCTTTTGATTTCAACTCTTGATATTGTTCAATTTCGGGTAAATCTCCAATGGCATCCCAAACCGTCGGACAGGGGAGAAGATGCTTGAATTTCTCCTCTATTTTAGGATTAACCTTTGGGGGTTTAGTTATGGCTGGGGGATAACTCGGTAAAGGTAAATCTTGCCGACAGCCTAAAAGAAATAAACGCGACCGATCTTGAGGAACACCATAATAAGAAGCATTTAAAACTTGATAAGGTTCTACGACTTGATACCCAGTATTGTGCAATGTCTCAATAATCTCAGCCATAAATTGCTGATGTTTACCAATAGTTAACCCCGGAACATTTTCTAAAACAAAATATTTCGGCTGTAATTCCTGAATTAACCGGATAAAATGAAACATTAAACTATTTCTGGGATCATCAAACGCTCGTTTTCCAATTAAGGAAAACCCCTGACACGGTGGCCCCCCAAATACAACATCAATCTCTCGATCACCAATTTCAGAATCCTTCCTAATTTCTAATCCCTTCACCTGTTCAATATTGCCACATAAAACCGTCCAAAAGGGGAAATTATATTCATGGGTTGCACAATGAATAGGATCAAGTTCTACTGCTGCTAAAACATCAAACCCAGCCTGTTCAAAGCCTAGGGTCATTCCTCCAGCACCCGCAAATAAATCGACAGCAATAGGTCGTTGTTGAGTCTGCACAATTAATCGTTCTAACATTCAAACACGGACAGCAAAAATATTATTATAAACTAAGCAAGTTATTCTTTAAGGTAAAATTTCAAAACTCAGACAATGTTGCGGACGAAACAAGCGAAAATCTCGCTGATCTAAAGTCAAAACTGTTGTGATTTTATAACGTTCTGCTACTGCCATAACAGTTGCATCAACAAAATCAATGCGACTATCTTGATATTGTTCTAAAATTTCTGCAACTCGGAGTAAATCTCTATCGGTTAATTCGATTAATTGAAAACGGCTAACAGATAAACCTCGCAAAAATTTAGCAACTGTGGGAATTCCGGCATCCCGACCCACTAAATAAGCCACTTCAGTTAGTACGGTTTGAGGGAGTATTATTTTGGGATATTGGCTATAAATCCTAACAGCATCTTGGTGTTTAATATCACTACGATTTAACAAGGCAACAACAAAACCAGTATCACCAATCACTAAGGTTTTTTCCACGTCCATCCTGAAGTTTGAGTCATTTCTTGCTGTAATTGATTCTCTGCATCACTCGCTAAATTAGGAGAACCAGCAAAGAGTCCAACTAAAGGATCAGATTCTAAATCAGGAACTTTTAATTGCTCCTGTATGTAGAGTTTGACTGCTTCTGTAATTAAGGATTCAACCGATTGATGACGTTGATCCGCTAAAGTCAAGAGTTGATCTAATATTGTTGGATCAGGGTTCCAACTTAAAGTGTTCTCTGGCATGACTTGAATTAATTTCAGTTAAACCTAATTAATTATAGCTGATTCAACTTTGTAGTTAATTAAATCAGGGTCTAGCGGCACGGTTAGTGCTAACTTACAGAGTCTACTAATTCATAATGTAAAAGCATTAACATTGTAGCGGGAATCGTCTCCATTGCATAAGTAGTGCCATCTTGATGAGAAAATTCTACCTCAAAGGCACTGCCATCAAATTCCATCACCACTGTTCCTACTTGTCCTTTAGATAATTTAATGATTTCTTTAGTTTCAAAATGGGTTGCTTCTATGTCTTCTGTTAAAGCAACAATATCTAGGTCTTTAATTGTTTCCATTGTTTTTGCCTCACTTTTTGACGGGATAACAATTTGTTAATCTGGGGAAATTTTCACCCTCGCGGACGATCCAAGCTGCTAGAATCAGAGACTTACCTACTGCGGTTTGAAGCCAGAATTTCATGTTGTAATGTGTGCCGTATTCATTGGTTTTATGAATAACAACATCTTTGTTGATAGCAGCTTCTTTTAAAGCCTGTTTGAGCAGTCCAGCATTAATAATATGAATTGTTATCTAAGTTCTTTGCAATAAAATCAAAAACCCGGTTTCTTCAAGAAACCGGGTTTTTGATGTGTACCTGAAGCACCCCCAAATCGCTATGATTTTTGAAACAGGAAGTGATTTCTCAATAGATACAAACTGATCAGGTTTACAACGGTTATCAGTAAGAATTAGAACGGTAAATGAAAGATTATCTAGAGAATAAATACAAAACTTTTATGCTATGCTGAGTTTCTACGCTTAGACCACTTCAACAGAAATATGTCTCGACTTGCTCTTCTAAAAGACAATTCATGTTTTTTACCTGCAAGCATCGCTCCAGTGTATGTTCCAAGCCAAGCTACGAAAACTACCATGCAAAAGATTAAGAAACCTTCCGAGCTTTCCATTACAATTCACCTTATCCCAATAAAAGGTAATCAATCTCTGGTCAGAGCAAGCAACTTTAATACTTAATAACAGCTACACTCTAACCTTAAACCTTAAATTAATCTCACCGATTTTTGAAAAACGAAATTACAGCAAAAACCACAAAAATAACCAATAGTATCCCAATAACAGACATATAAAAATACCTTAAAGTTGAATTTTCCCAGTTTTTTATGCTTTTATAACAGCAAGAGTAAAAGACTTAAGGTAAAAGGAATAGGCAAAATATTCCTTCAATAATATTTAAGATACCTATTCCAAAGCAAATGATATCTGAAATACTCTTGCTAGAGTAATCATGAATTGAAGTCGGGGGATGTACTTTCAGCTAATTCGTACACATTTTCAGCAAAATGAACTGTGTGTGTTACATCTAGTGCCGTGTGAAATGTGTTCTTTAGCAAATTTTTCTTAGCTTGCTGATGCGTCTTGCCTGCAAGACGAGCGCCTACATAAGTTCCGGCAGAAGCAGCAGCCGTCATACCAGCTACAACTGCTGCCAAAGGCCCTAAATTATGCTGAGTCATAACATTCACTCTAAATTTTCTTCTATACTAAACTCTTCCTAGACCACATGACAAGATACAAAAGGGAGGAAAAGGGAGGATCTTTTTAAAAGTTGTGTAAAAATTTTTAAACTTAAGGCGGAAAAGAGCAGCTTGGGGCGGATTAAGTCAGCTATAATAACTCCAGTTCTCTTACATTTTCACAGATGGACAGTCACGAGGTATCACCACAATTTGTAGATGAAATTGTGTACGCTCAAACAGGCAAGCATCTCAATGATTTGCAACAAGGGATTATCGAGGGAACACTGAATCGGCAAAAGTATTCAGACATTGCTAAAAATTATGGCTTTACAACGGCTCATACTAAAGAAGTCGGTTATAAGCTTTGGAAAATGTTATCTGATATTTTTGATGAACCTGTGGATAAAAAAAATCTTGAATCTGTTTTGAAAAGAAAATCAAATCACAAGACTGTTTTTGGCAATAAAATTACAAATAATATAATTAGTTGTAGCTGTATAAACTTTGGTTCAGAACAACCCAATCCTAGCTCTGTTATAAATCAACATGAAAATTCAGAGTTTGAAAAAAATTGTAACAATTCAATTAGAGTTGCCCTAATTAATAAGTTACGGAAGTTTAAATTAAGCGATGAGCAAATTTCCGAGGTGCTAGAGCTACCTTTGGGCATCGTTAAACAGATAGATTATGAGGATTAAACAAGGTTGATTTCTGAAATTGTATTTTTTTACAAATCTTCACAAAAGTATAATTTAGACATCAGCTTTCTAAAGACTAATAAATTTTCTCCAACTGCCTAAAATCTCGTTCCACTTCTGCCCATAAGGCTCGATTATGGGGATCGGTTTTCAACGCTTTCTTTAAATAATTTCTGGCTTTTTCAACTTGCTTTTCTACAATCAATTGTCGTCCCCAACGTTGATAGGAAATCGCTTGCCATTGGCGAATTTCAGGGTCATGAGGAATCCGTTGGGCTAACCCTTCAATTAAAGCGATCGCACGGGGAAAACGCTTATTTTTTAATAAATTTTGTAACTCTAAATAGAAATTTTGTTTAATTTTTTGTTCTTCTTTAGTTAATTCAACATTAAATTGAATCGGTGGACTTTTAGGTTTAATTGTAACTTTTGGAGCTTGATAGTGAGAAAATCCTGACTGAGATCCTCCGGGTTTAGTCGAAGCCGTCACAGGTTCTAATTCTGCTTCCGGTTTGGCTACCGTTAACAAAAATTTATAAGCTTCTGTAATCGCCATAAACTTTTCTCTGGCGACTTCATTTCCCGGATTCACATCAGGATGATATTGTCTTGCTAACTTCCGATAAGACGATTTCACCGCCTCTAAACTAGCGCCGAATCTTAATCCTAATTGTCGATAGTAATCTGTTGCATCCATCACTAATTTTATCAGTGATTTGATTAATTTAGAAAAATAATTACAGGGTGAATTGGTGGGCAAAACCCACCAATTGTTGTGAATAATAAACAGTTAACCGGCGGTTAATGCCACTGGAACTCGTTCTTCAATCACTTGGTCAATTAAACCATAATCCTTGGCTTCTTGGGCAGAGAGGAAATAATCTCGATCCGTATCTTTCTGAATTTTTTCCAACGTTTGCCCAGTACGACTAGCTAAAATATCATTCAACAAGCTGCGGATTCTCAAAATTTCTTTTGCTTCAATTTCGATATCCGTTGCTTGACCCCTTGCCCCTCCTAAAGGTTGGTGAATCATAATCCGAGCATGAGGTAAAGCCAAACGTTTTCCAGGGCTTCCTGCGGCTAATAAAAACGCTCCCATTGAAGCCGCCAAACCCACACAAATGGTAATCACATCGGCTTTAATGTATTGCATGGTATCGTAAATTGCCATCCCTGCTGTTACCGATCCTCCGGGAGAATTGATATACAAATAAATGGGTTTATTAGAATCTTCCGCATCTAAATACAGCATTTGGGCGACAATGCGATTGGCTAACCCATCGGTGACTTCTTGACCTAAAAATAAAATCCGTTCTACACCCAAACGGGTATAAATATCAATCCATCTTTCGTATTGACTACCTGGAAGACGATAAGGAACACTCGGAATCCCAATAGGCATAGCTTTACCCCTTTTGAAGTCTAATCAATTTTAAACCGTTACCGCCAAGGAAGGCAGTTCTTTTCGACTTTTTAACACCCGGTCAATCAAACCATATTCTTTGGCTTCATCGGGTGTCAAATAGAACATCCGATCTGTATCTTTAGAAATTTTTTCCACCGATTGTCCGGTACTTTTTGACAAAATTTCTAACATTGTTCTTTTATTATCAAGAACTTCTTTCGCCCGAATTTGAATATCCGTTGCTTGACCTCTAGCCCCGCTTTTCGCTTGATTTAAAACAATGGTGGCATGGGGTAAACTCGCCCGATATCCTTTGGTTCCGGCTGCTAAAATCATGGCAGCAGTTCCCATAGCTTGACCAATACAAATGGTATGAACCGGAGGCTTAATATAGCCTAGGGTATCGCAAATGGCAAAGGCTTCGGTTTCAAACCCAATTGCATCTCCTCCATACCAGGAAGTTCCCGTTGAGTTGATGTAGAAATAGATGGGTTTCTCTGGATCGTCAAACTGTAAGTAAAGCAGTTGAGCGATAATCAGTTCAGTAACATCAATCCCCACTTGACGTTTGATGTCATCTGATGAATACAGGGGAAGTCCCAGATAGACAATCCTTTCCTTCAATAGAAGGGATTCCAAATCTGGCGGGGGAGTCCGAATTGGGCTATCGGTGTAAGAATATGCCGATTGCACAGCTTGAATGGGTTCTCTCATGAGGAATTCTCATCCTTAAACTTATAAAAATAGTAGCGCAACTCCAGGTAATCCTATGAAAGTCAGTTTGCAAGCGATTCTTAGCGATCCCAACTTCGATGTCTCCCAGGCAACCAGTCAACGTCAGCTTGCGATCTCCATTTCGGCTTTTCCCTCCCAAACTGATGCCGATGTACCCTTAAATTTGTGCCTGATTTTAGATCATAGCGGTTCCATGAGTGGAAAACCCTTAGAAACTGTCAAACAGGCGGCGATCGAGTTAGTGGATCGATTAAAACCCGGCGATCGCATTTCTATTATAGCGTTTGATCATCGCGCTAAGGTTTTAATTCCCAATCAAGATATTAAAGATTTGGACAATATTAAACGCAAAATTCAAGCGTTAAAAACATCCGGGGGGACAGCCATTGATGAAGGCCTAAAATTAGGCATTGAGGAATTAGGGAAAGGCAAAGCTGAACGAATTTCTCAAGCCTTTTTATTAACCGATGGTGAAAACGAACACGGCGACAATACACGTTGTTTGAAATTAGCCCAACTTGCTGCTAATTATAACTTAACCATCAATACTTTAGGATTTGGGGAAGATTGGAATTCGGATGTTTTAGAAGAAATTGCGGATGCGGCAGGAGGAAGTTTAGCGTATATTGAATATCCTGAACAAGCCCTCAATGAATTTAGCCGTTTGTTTAATAAAATGCAGTCGGTGGGGTTAACCAATGCTTATTTACTCTTGGATTTAATGCCCAATGTGCGGTTAGCCGAACTCAAACCCATCGCCCAAGTCGCCCCAGATACGATTGAATTACCTGTTCAAAAAGAAGGAGAAAAATGGATTGTTCGTCTAGGGGATGTGATGAAAGATGTCGAACGGGTGGTCTTAGCCAATTTATATTTTGGTCAATTTTCTGAAGGAAAACAAGCGATCGCCCAAGTGCAAGTTCGTTATGATGATCCCGCTTTAGATTTACAAAATTTATATTCTGATCCGATCCGGGTGGATGGAAATTTTGTGAGTTCCTACCAACCGAAATCTGATGCGTTTGTACAACAACAAATTTTAGCTCTAGCCAAATATCGTCAAACTCAAATTGCGGAAACCAAACTGCAACAAGGCGATCGCGCCGGAGCCGCAACGATGTTACAAACCGCCGCTAAAACCGCTTTACAAATGGGAGATAAAAACGCCGCAACGGTACTTCAAACCAGTGCCACTCGCTTACAATCGGGAGAAGAATTATCCGAAGCTGATAAGAAGAAAACCCGAATTGTCTCTAAAACGGTATTAAAATAATTGGTTAAACCTTACTCCTCACGCCTAACCGCAAATCATCGGTTTTTGTGGGGGGTAAAAACAACTCTCGATAATTAATCATTCCCCCTCCCTCTCCTCCCCTGATCCCCCCGTCCCCCGTCCCCCCGTCCCCCCGTCCCCTTGTCCCCCCGTCCCCTTGTCCCCTTGTCCCCCCGTTCCCTGTTCCCTATTCCCTACTATAATTAAATCGAAAGAGGGATTGACAAATTTAAAAAACCATGACAAGATTGATAATTGTGCAAATGAATAAAAAAGCGGAACTGGCGGAATTGGTAGACGCGCTAGATTCAGGTTCTAGTGTTCGCAAGGACTTCCGGGTTCAAGTCCCGGGTTCCGCATCTGACAGGTAGGGGCGTGGTTTCCGCGCCCTAATCTTATTTTACTCTTTTGGTAAGCCACACCCGATTTAACAGGCAAGATGCCTGTTCCACACTGATCATGTTAACGAGTCTGCAAAATCCATTAGTGAAGCAAATTCGCAAACTTCACCAAGCGAAGGGACGCAAAGAACAACAGTTATTTTTATTAGAAGGAACCCACTTAGTTGAAGAAGCTTCTGCTGCGGGCTATCCCTTAACCACAATTTGTTATACTTCACTGTGGCAAGATCGTCACCAACCTTTATGGGATAGTTTACGCCAACAAACTCCCCGATTTGAATTGGTCAGTCCAGAGGTACTGGAAGCGATGGCGACAACGGTTCATCCCGATGGCGTAATTGCTTTAGCACCTCGCCTGGAGTTAAAACCCCAAGCACTTGAGGGTTTAGGAATTGCCTTAGAAACGTTACAAGATCCGGGTAACTTAGGAACCATTATTCGCACCGCAACCGCCACCGGAGTAGATGGGTTGTGGCTGAGTGCTGATAGTGTCGATTTAGATCACCCCAAAGTGTTAAGAGCTTCTGCGGGAGCTTGGTTTCGTTTAAATAAAACAGTAAGCCCTAATTTAGCCGACGATATTATCCGGTTTCAGCAACAAGGATTACAAATTGTAGCGACGGTTCCCCAAGCCTCCCTATCCTATTGGCAATTAGATTTTACCCAACCCACGTTGATGGTTTTTGGGAATGAAGGGGGTGGACTTTCTCCTGAGCTTCAGGCTTTAGCGGATCATCAAGTTCAAATTCCTTTACAGCGAGGGGTAGAGTCTCTGAATGTTGGCATTTGTGCAGCCCTCATGCTCTATGAAGCTCAACGCCAACGAACCGGGGTGTGACGGTTGACAGGTAAAGCTTACTCTACTGCTCTGGCTAATACCCTTACCCTTATTTTTGTGTATGTCGATCTTTTAAATATTGTTCAATATCAGAAATCGCTTCTTCCAAATCTGATAAGCTAATCCCTTCCGGGTGTTTGGAGGGACGAGGGGAAGATACCGATTTTTCTGGGGGTGCAGCTTGAGGAGGGGGAGTCACGGTATCTGGCTCTTGAAATGCACTTAATAATTCTTGATCAAAAGACTCAATGAATTTTTCGGCGGCACTACGACGAAGATCTTGCTGATTTTTATTCATGACGGGGTGACTCCTGAAACGGTAAATCTCTCTCGCTAAAAACAAATAAACCTGTTAAATTAGATTCCCAAAGCATAGAACGGTCGGAGAACTTCAAGCTCAAGGTAAAGACACGGAGGAAAGGTTAGACTAAACCTAACCTAACACGTTTACTAGGGCTGATTTGTTTTGAATTGTGTTTTAACACGAACAGAACCTCGTGGCTTGGCACGGAAGCATCCACAAGGTCTAGAATGTTGATCTAAACTACTCACATTCATTCTTGATGGAGCCGTTGATTCATGGACGAGAAAACCCCCCCCGCTATTGTCAGACCCAAACCTGCTCTGGAAATTCAATTGACACCCGCAGGAAGTGAAAAATCCATTCGTCCTTCCCGTCCACATTCTGATTCTGATAGAAATAAACCCTCTTTTAGTAAACCCCGGCGAGTAGATCACACACCCCCTAAACCCTGGGTTGAACTCGAAGAAGCCCAAAATGCAACCGGGGATGTTTTTCATTTGGGGGATCTGATCCAGGTGAGAGCACCTTGGGGAGAAATAGCGATCGCACAGATCGACCATTTCTATGAAGTGGCTCCAGGGAGTCTGTGGGCACAGTTTGTCCCCACCGAGGAACGAGAGGAGTGGACGTGGAAAGGCGGCTCGATCCGGGCAGAATTATTAAAAAAAGCTTAGGATCAGGAATTAGTCATCAGTTATCTGTTATCTAAAATGGGTTTTGAGTTAACCATGAACGGATAACAGACGACTGATGAGTGATGACGAATTACAGAGGGCTGGCTCAATCAGGATACTGGATGGATGAAAGCTGAATATCAAGCTGTTAATATTTTAATCATTGATGATTCTCCGATCAACCTTAAATATTTAGGAAAACTCCTGAGTTTGCAAGGCTACCAAGTGCAACTGGCTAATTCTGGGGAATTGGGATTAAAGGTTGCCTGGGGAACCCTTCCAGATGTCATCCTATTGGATATTATGATGCCCGGTTTGGATGGGTATGAAGTCTGTCAACGCCTGAAAGGCGATTTGAAAACGCAGCATATTCCGGTTATCTTTGTTAGCGTGATTGAAGAGGTTTCTGAAAAAGTAAAAGCGTTTCAAATTGGGGCGGCAGACTATCTGACTAAACCTTTACAAAAAGATGAAATTTTGGCTCGCATTCACCATCAACTAACGATCCAAAGTTTACATCGTCAATTAAAAGCCCAAAATCTGCAACTCCGGGCTGAAATTACAACCCGTCAACAACTCGAAGAAAAATTTACGAAAGCCTTTTTTAATAGTCCGAATCCTATAAGTTTAATGACCTATGATGAAGGCTATTTTTTAGATGTTAATCCCAGTTTCCTCAAAACCTTTGGGTATGAAGAATTTGAAGTAATTGGTCAAACTGCGATTGCGTTAAACCTGTGGGTTAATCCTGAAGATGAATCTCAATTAAAACAATATCTGCAACAGGGAAATTCGATTCATAACCAAATGATTCAACAGCGAACCAAAGCGGGTCAAATCAAAACGTTGTTATTATCAGCAGAATTAATTGAATTAGAAGAAAAAACTTGTATTTTATCAATTATTAATGATATTACTGAGCAAGAATTAGCTCAACAAGATCGGCAGGAAGCTGAAGAAGCTTTAAGAAAAAGTGAAAAAAAATATCGCAATTTAGTTGAAACTTCTCAAGATATTATTTGGTCAGCTAATTTAAAGGGTTGTTATACCTTTGTGAATCCAGCCGTTAAAACGATTCTGGAATACGAACCCGAAGAAGTTATGGGTCGTCTTTTTTCCCATTTTGTTCCTCTGGCTCAAGTTTCTTATGTTCAAAAAGTCTTTCAACCGGTTTTAGCTGGTCAAGCGTTGATGCGACACCACTTAATTAATGTTTCTAAATCAGGAAAATGGGTACATTTGTTAGTGAATGCGTTTCCGGTTTATAACGCTCAAGGAGAGGTGATTGGGATAACGGGAACCGCATCGGATATTACAGAACAAAAAACAACGGAACGCGCTTTACAAATGATTGTGGAAGGAACTGCTTCCAAAACAGGTCAAGAGTTTTTTCGTTCCTGCGTTTACTATTTAGCAGAAGTTTTACAAGTTCGTTATGTGGGGGTTTTTAAACTTTTAAAGACTGCTCCCCCTCAACTTGTCAATTTAGCTTTTTGGGATGGGGAAAAATGGAGCGATCGCTTGCTTTATAACTTAATAGGAACCCCCTGTGAGCAGGTGATTAAAATGGCTCAGTCCTGTCATTTTAGCGAAAATGTACAGATTTTATTTCCTGATGATCGAGAATTGGCGGAATTACAAGCCCAAAGTTATTGGGGGATTCCTTTATTTGATTCTAATCATGATATTATTGGAATATTAATTGTTATAGATATTCAAAATAAACAACTGAATGTTAGTCAAGAATCTATTCTGAAAATTTTTGCTGATCGAGCCGGGGCGGAACTGGAACGACAATTAGCAGAAGAATTATTGGAATATCGATCCCGAATGGATCATCTCCTCAGCCATATTTCTCGGCTGTTTATTAATGAAACCCTAGAAAATACAATTCGTTCTACCCTACAAGAAGTTGCTCAATTTCTCCAGTGTGATTGGACATTTATTTTTAATTGTAATTCTCCCCATGCTCCCTGGAATATTACGGCTCAATGGTGGCTGAATGAACCCCAAAAAACCTATTCTAATCGGGTTTTATCGGTGCAAACGTTACCCTGGATTCATCAACAATTACAATCCAAACGAACCGAAATTTTAGCGATCGCCAATTTGGATGAATGTCCTGATTTATCCCCTCAAGATCTCAAAACCCTGCGTTGCATCGGTTGTCAATCCCTGATTTTTATTCCCTTAATTAAATCGGGAAAAACCAAAGGATTTATGGGAATTATTAATTTCCATTCCATAGAAAAGTGGACAATAGAAACCCAAAATTGGCTGAAACTGATTGGAGAATTAATTGCAATTCGTCAAACCACTCAAGAAACCCAACAAGCCTTAGAAAAAAGTAAAACTCGCTATCAAAATTTAGCCGACAATATACCTGGGGCGATTTATCAATTTATGCTGCATCCCGATGGTTCTATGAGTTTACCCTATATTAGTTCTGGGTGTTGGGATTTATATGGGATATCTCCGTCCCAAGCGATGATAGATGTACATCAATTATTTGCCAAAGTTCATCCTGAAGATTTACAAGGAGTCCTTAATTCCATCTGTGATTCTGCTGAATATTTAAGCCCTTGGACTTATACCTGGCGAATTATCCCGGCTCCCGGTCAGATGAAATGGTTACAGGGAAATGCCCGTCCTGAACCTCAAGGCGATGGTAGCATTTTATGGGATGGTTTAATTATTGATATTACTCAAAATAAACAAGCCGAAACCGTACTACGAGAAACAGCCCAACGTCAACAGACCCTAGCCCGAATGATTGGTCGAATGCGCCAAACGTTGGATGCAGATACGATTTTCAGCACCACCACTCAAGAATTACGGTATGAATTAAACAGTGATCGAGTCGGAATTTATCAATTTAATACTGATGGTCGGGGTCAATTTGTAGCAGAATCTTTTGCATCCGGTTGTCAATCTCTACTTTATCAATCGATTCATGATCCCGATTTTGATCCAACAATTTTGGAAACTGAAAATTGCGTTTTATTGAGTTTAAACCAAGAAGATCGGGTTCAAGATACTTATCTTCGAGATATTCAAGAGGGAGTGCATCGGGATGGTCTGAGCTATTTGTGTATTGATGATATTTATCAAGCTGGATTTCCCGATTGTTATTTGCAATTGTTAGAACGAATGCAGGTCAAATCCTATTTAATTGTTCCGATTTTCTGCCAAACTGTATCAACAGCGACTTCCTCCTTGGTTTCCTCTCGGCTAAAATTGTGGGGACTGTTGGCGGTGTATCAACATTTTAATTCCCGTCAATGGCAAGAATCGGAAATTAATTTAGTCGTACAAATTGGTGCCCAATTAGGAGTGGCGTTACAACAAGTGGCGTTATTGACTCATACCCAACAACAGTCGGAAGAACTGTGTCAAGCCAAAGAGGCGGCGGATGCAGCCAACCGAGCTAAAAGTGAATTTTTAGCGAATATGAGTCATGAATTACGCACGCCTCTGAATGCAATTTTAGGCTTTACTCAACTGATGAACCGAGATTCTAGCCTGAGTTATGAGCAACAAGAACAGATCAAGATTATTCATCGAAGTGGAAAACATTTATTAGCCTTAATTAACGATATTCTGGAAATGTCGAAGTTAGAAGCTGACCGAATTAGTCTGAATGCCACCCAGTTTAATTTATTTCAGGGGTTAGATTATGTCCAAGATTTACTGAGTACCAAAATTAAAGCGAAAGGCTTAAAATTTGAGGTGCAACGAGATCCAAATCTTCCCCAATGGATTATTGCCGATGAAAATAAATTGAGGCAAATTCTTTTAAATTGTTTAGGACATTTGATGACTTGGACAGAAGCGGGAACGTTATGCTTGCGCGTTAAACCCCTATTGCCCAATTCGGAGATTCTCATGTCCCCTTCCCCATCGAATTCTCCGCCAGAAGCCATCAAACTTGAATTTGAAATTGAAACCACCGTGTTGAATCAAAATTCCCTAGAAATTAAAGATTTATTTAAACCTTTTACCTCCGTTCAAAGGAGTCTAGCCTTTCCAGAAGCAGAACATTTGAGCTTACCCATGAGTCAACAATTTTTACATCTGATGGAAGGAACAATGGTGATGGAACGTTCCTCCAATCAAGGCGTAAAATTAACTTTAGTGATTCCTGTGCAACTTGGAGAAGTTCAATCTCAAGATCCGGTTTCTGCTTCGGGGAAAATTATCGGTTTATCCCCCAATCAACCCAACTATCGTTTGTTGGTCGTGGAAGATCAAATTGCTTGGCGTTGTCATCTAACTCAGTTTCTTGAACAAATGGGGTTTCAAGTCCGCGAAGCAGAAAATGGTCAGGAAGGTTTAATCCTTCAGCGTGTTTGGAAACCCCACTTAATTGTGATGAAGATGTGGATGCCGATTATGAGTGGTTATGAAGCCATTCAAAGAATTCGCCCGGAAGAATGTCCCCTTGACGATTCACCTGAGTTCAGAAACTCTGAAACCGAATTTGAGGAAGGACTTCCCCATCAAACGATTATTCTAGCCATGATCCCATCAGGATCGGAGGAGGATAAACAGTTGGCTTTATCGGTGGGTTTTGATGATTTTTTGTGTATTCCGTTTCAAGAGGATGAACTTTTGGACAAAATAAGTGAATATTTAAAGGTGGAATATCAATATGCGCCCGAATTTTTGTCTCAACGGCTAGGATCACTTTCCCTATCCCCCCCTACTCTTTCTTCACCTTTGGTTATTTCCCCTGCATTAGAGATTATGCCGCCAGAATGGGTCGAACAACTCTATTATGCGGCGGCTCAATGTAGTGATCGTTTGTTACTTCAGCTAATTGGTCAAATTCCACCTGAACATGAAGCAATGGCTCAACATTTGAGTGATTTAGTGGATAACTTTCACTTTGATCAAGTCATGGAATGGGCGAAACAGCCTGAAGATTCAGTGCGGAAAAAACAATGATTCAGAAACAACCTGATATTTATAGCGGCAATATTCTTATCATTGATGATAATCCTGAAAACTTACGATTATTATCAAAGATGCTGATTCGGCGTGGGTATGACGTGCGCCAAGCTTTGAATGGCATCATCGCATTAAGAGCGATTGAAATTCAAGTGCCTGATTTAGTTTTATTAGATATTATGATGCCTCAAATGGATGGGTATGAGGTTTGTAAGTCGATTAAAGCGAATCCTAAAACTACTGAAATTCCGGTGATCTTTTTAAGTGCTTTAGATGAAGTTCAAAATAAACTCAAAGGGTTTGCTGTTGGGGCGGCAGATTATATTACCAAACCCTTTCAATTTGATGAAGTTTTAGTGCGAGTCCAAAATCAACTGTCGTTACAATTTGCTCGAAAAAAAATTGTAGAATTAAATACAGAATTAGAAAACCGGGTTAAGGAACGCACCCAACAACTGGAAGCGGTTCATGCTCAACTGCTCAAAAAAGCCTTGTATGATGAGTTGACGACCTTACCCAATCGAGTTTTATTTATTCAACGTTTAGAAGTCGCTCTGAATCAGTTACAAGCTGATCCGAATTGTCAATTTGCCGTTTTATTTTTAGATTGCGATCGCTTTAAAGTTATTAATGATTCTTTGGGTCATTCCGTTGGGGATCAATTATTAATTGCCATTGCTCAACGATTAGAATCAGCGTTTCCCGATGTGGATATTTTGGCTCGATTTGGGGGAGATGAATTTGCCATTTTATTAACTAATTTAACTGACCCTGAAACCGCGATTAAAATGGCAGAAACCATTATTGATATTTTAGCTCAACCGTTTTCTATTTTATCTTATCCTATTTATATTAATGCCAGTATTGGAGTTGCCTATAGTCAACCGGACTATACCCGACCAGAACAAATTTTACGCGATGTGGATACGGCCATGTATCGTGCAAAATACCGGGGAACTTCGTGTTATCAAGTATTTGATCCTTCTATGTACCAAAATGCCTTATCTTTTTTACAGCTTGATACCGATTTACGCACAGCGATTAAAGAACAACAATTAGCCGTTAAGTATCAACCGATTATTGCTTTAAAAACAGGTGAAATTGTCGGATTTGAAGCCTTAGTCTGTTGGCATCATCCTCAACAGGGTTTAATTCCTCCGGCTAAGTTTCTTCCGGTGGCTGAAGAAACTGGTTTAATTATAGAAATTGGCAATTGGATTTTACGACAAGCGACAGAACAAATCCATGATTTGCAACAACAATTTCAGGAAATTCCGTTAACCATTAGTATTAATCTCACCCCGCGACAATTTACCCAAAGTAATTTAATTAGTCAACTGGATGAAATTCTTCAAGAAACTCGCCTGAATTCTCGATCTTTAAAATTAGAAATTAAAGAAAGTGCCATTATGGATAATTTGAAAACAGCACAGATTATTTTAAATCAGTTACGACAACGAGAAATTCAACTAAGTTTAGATGATTTTGGAACCGGATATTCTTCCTTGAGTTACCTCCATTCTTTTCCTGTAGATACCTTAAAAATTGATCGATCCTTTATTCAAGGATTAGATGAAATCCCGCAAAAATTAGGCTTAGTTCCGGTGATTATTAATATTGCTCAAAAGATGGGAATGAATGTGATTGCGGAAGGTATCGAAACAGCCGAGCAATTAGCACAATTAAGGCAGTTAAATTGTGATTTTGGTCAAGGGTATTTTTTCTCAGAAGCGTTAACACCTGAACAAGCGGTTAATTTACTGCAATCTTCCCCGAAATGGTAGTTAATCAGTTATCAAGTATCCGCATCATCAGTTATCAGTGGGTATGGTAAAATTAGAATTATTTTAACCCACAGGATAAGGACAGCAATCAATGTCTGTGATCGCCGTTATTGACTACGATATGGGGAATTTGCACTCCGTTTGCAAAGGCTTGGAAAAAGCGGGTGCAAACCCCCACGTCACTGACTCAGCAACAGAAATTAAAAACGCAGATGCAGTTGTCTTACCCGGAGTGGGTTCCTTTGACCCCGCCATGCAACATTTGCGATCGCGTCAGTTAGTAGAACCGATTCAAGATGTGATTGATTCGGGTATTCCGTTTTTAGGGATTTGTTTAGGCTTACAAATTCTATTTGAATCTTCAGAAGAAGGTCAAGAACCAGGCTTGGGAATATTTTCTGGAACAGTGCGACGCTTCCAGTCAGAACCGGGATTAACCATTCCCCACATGGGTTGGAATCAACTGTGTTTAACTCAACCGAATTTACCGTTGTGGAAAACCATTGGTTCTGAACCTTGGGTTTATTTTGTACATTCTTATTATGTTGATCCCGCAAATCAAAATTTAACCGCCGCCACCATTCAACATGGGAGTCAAATCGTTACGGCGGCTATTGGTCAAAATAACGTGATGGCGGTACAATTTCACCCGGAAAAATCCTCGACTGCGGGACTTAAAATTTTAGATAATTTTGTTGAATTAGTTCAAGGTAAAACTCAACCTTTAGTGGGGAGTTCTACAACCCTTAAAATTTAAGTTTAAGGTTCTGGATCATCATACCTTTGCTGATAACGGTTCATCGGATCATAGCGTTCAATAGCGGAAGTTTTGGAGGAAGGAGGTGCTTTTTTCGGGGAACGACGGGACTGGAAACGGCGACTAATTTCTTGAAAAATATCTCGACGGACATAAGGATAGTCACTCACCCAAAGATTTTGGCTGGGAATATAGATATCAGAAACTTCATTAATTTCGCTTAAATCATCTAAATAAGACATGACAACCATTTGGGCAACTTGACCCCGACGCAACCGTTTGTGATTGCGATTTAAAGGCGCTTGAATTAAGGTTGTAAACCCGGATTCATCCCCGACTTCAACATTAATTCGGCGTTCTAAGTTTTCAATAATAATCAATTCTCCCCGTTTATTGACCGATTCCTGTTGTTCCGTCACGGCTTCACTAATATAAAAATCGAGAATTTCTCCCTGTAAAAATCCAGCATAGGGATATTTTCGATATTTAGCATTCCGCCAACTCGCTTCCCAAACAGGCATCCATAACCAAAATAAACAGGAGATAATTCCCGCAATGAACACTAAGATTTTAAGCGCATCACCTTCGACGGTATATTCCAGAAAAATCCAAACGGCTAAACAAACCGCAGAAACTAATAATCGTTTCAGAAAATCTCTGGGTTTTCCCCAACAATATTTATACTGTTCACCCGTCGCAGCGGCTGGAATTAAGTCTTCAAAAGTTTGACGAGTTATGGGAACAAGCATTTTTCAGTGATGAGTAATTGGTGGTTAATTATTGGGGTATTCAATACACCCCTACCCATTAATTAAATATTATAGAGCAGCCTCAGAACAGGAATTGACTCCTAGGGATGCTCAAATTCTTTCTATTCCCTATTCCCTATTCCCTATTCCCTATTCCCTATTCCCTGTTCCCTGTTCCCTGTTCCCTACTATAAAATTTTTTCTAGCCCATAAACAAAGGTTTTGAGTTCTACAACTTTGCGAATGGCTAAGAGAACTCCGGGCATATAACAAGAGCGATCGCTGGTATCATGACGCAAGGTATAAATTTGACCCGCCGCCCCAAAAATCACTTCTTGATGAGCAATTAACCCCGGTAAACGCACACTATGAATCCGAATTCCTTCTCCAGCTTCGGCTCCTCTGGCTCCGGTTAATTTTTCCGTTTCTTTAACTAAAGGAACATTATAAGTTTTCCCTAATTCTGCTAATAATTGCGCTGTTTGTACTGCTGTTCCACTGGGCGCATCGGCTTTTTGATTATGATGTAATTCAATAATTTCAACGTGATCAAAATAGCGAGATGCTGAGATTGCTGCCTGTTGTAACAATACCATTCCAATAGAGAAATTGGGAATGAGCAAACAGCCGGTACTGGCTTTATCGGCAAATTCCGCTAATTCCTGAATTTGGGTCGGACTTAACCCCGTTGTTCCCACAACCGGACGCACTCCATAGGCGATCGCAGCGCGAATATTGTCATACACTGAATCAGGATGGGTAAAATCCACCATGACCCCCAGTTGTTTTTCCTGGGCGGCCATGGCTAAAAGTCCTTCGCGATCATTCATAATCGGAACTTCCAAGGGATCAATCCCCGCTAAAGTTCCAGCATCTTGTTCGAGATAAGCAGGGTTATGATCAATCGCGCCCAACAAGGTCATATCAGGGGAAGCCGCCACCGCTTTAATCACCTCGCGGCCCATTTTTCCCCCAGCACCATTAACAATCACAGGAATCGGAAGTGAATTAGTCATACCAGCACGGATTAGCCTTAAATACAACGACAAAATTGAGAAGTTGTTCCAAAGGAAATTAGAATAGAAGGGAATAAGGGTGTGAACTATAAAAGATGAGCTTTGTTTAGAATACACCGAACCCAGAATTTCCAGTGATAGAAAAGATTTCCTGTAAATTATACCCAAAAGGGGAATTTACTTAAAATGGTTTCTTATTGTATTTTACCTTGAATTCATGTTTTCTCGAAAGCTCAGTTTTCTCGAATCTTGGGTTAAGATGCGCCATCAGGTGTCTGGGATGCTTAGGGACAAAGGCAATATCTTACCAACCTCAGTGCGGTTATCCCCAGCTTTATTAACCAGTTTAATTGTCACCTTGTTTGTGGTGGGATGTCAAAAATTAGGAGGGTTAGAATCCTTTGAATTAAGGATGTTTGATGCCTTCGTTTGTTTGCGACCCATTCCCGACCCTGACCCTAATTTATTAATTGTTGCGATTACTGAAGAGGATATTCAATCTCAAAAAAAATGGCCTCTTACAGATCAAGTTTTAGCACAGGTTTTTGCCAAACTTCAGCAACATCAACCTGATGTTATTGGGTTAGATTTATATCGAGATTTACCGCAAGAACCGGGGGGTAAAGAGTTATTAAAGCAGTTAAAAGCAGATAATGTAATTGTGATTAAGTAGGTAGGCGAGAAAATCGACAAGTATGTAACGAAAAGTTAACTGGGTTGTTGCTGCGAGTGAAATTTCATCCGTTGTGTGCTGTAGTTTCCTCTTTCTCCCCTAGCTTGAATACCATTCATTACCGCATAGGCCAGGTCTAATTCATCCTCAAATGTTTGTCCTGATAGTTCATCTTTTTTGAGATGTTGCCACTCTAATTCAATCGGATTCATTTCCGAACAATATTTAGGCAAATAGAAAATATACAAACCCATACTTTCCCATTTTGGCCAGAGTTTTTTGACTTCATGGCATTGATGATTTTGGAACCGGGTTTTCTTCCTTAAGTTATTTACCTCGATTTCCCATTGATACAATTAAAATTGATCGCTCTTTTGTTGGACAAATGGAAGTGGATGAAGGCGGAGAAAATTTAGCTATTGTTCGCACGATTATTCGGTTAGCTCATGCGTTAAATAAAGATGTTGTGGCTGAAGGAGTAGAAACCGCTTATCAACTGGCACAATTACGTTCCCTCGGTTGTGAATATGCTCAAGGGTATTTCTTTCTTAAACCTGTTCCTGCCGATATTGTGACCGCTTTTGTAGAGTCTCATCCTCAATGGGATAGCAACCATCAAGACAGTTAGGACGCTAGATGCGATCGCTCTATAGCAGTTACCAAAACATGATCACATACTTTTTTGTGTTCTGATAATTTGGGTTTCTAATAACATTTTGATGCCTTGCATAAAAACCTGAAAACTTTTAGATTTATTATCGGTTAGAGATAGATAAGGAGCGATTTGTTTTGAGTGAGTAGCTGAGTAATATTCTGGGACTAAATTTTTGAGTTCCTGTTTAGCACAGTTAAGTTGATCAGGATTACGGTATTTTCTCTTATTTTGTTGTTGACTCAAACTATTAGGTTTAAGATTATAGGCTTTTTCTACCGCCACTAAATCGCCTAAAAACCATGATTCTAGTTCATGACAAATAATCCTAATCATAGGGGTATTTTGTCCAGCCGTTTGACAAATTTGTAATAATTCATCCTTAAGTTTTTGGCAATTATGAGAATCTTGATCATGAACTATGATAAATTGAGTATGGGGGCTGGTTTTGAAAGCTCTAATTTTAATAGGAATAGATTTAGCTAAGTCTTGTTTACCTTGATGAGCAATACAAATAAATGAAATTTGCTCAGGAATGATTTTTGGTAAGATTTCTTCTAAAACATTTTTCATCGAAGGTTCTTCTAATAAAAAAATTAAGTCATAACTCATGAAGGTGCAACTCCTTTAAACCAACCTTGATTCCATAAATAGCCAGGTAAATCTCCTTCTGCCACTAATTTTCTGAGGATTTCGTCGTCTGAGGCTTTAAACATTTTAGTGATCCCTTTTTCTTTGATTAGCCAAAATATGCTGTCTAAAGGAACCGCATTTAAAAAGTCAGGGGAATGGGTAGAAACAAAAACTTGTCCTCCTCTATTCGCATAACTCGCAAATTCTTCAGCAAGTTCGGTTAAAAGAGTGGGATATAAATGGTTTTCTGGTTCTTCAACACAAAGTAAAGGATGAGGTTTAGGATCAAAAAGTAAAATTAAATAGGCAAACATTTTCATTGTGCCATCAGATACATAACGATCAATAAATGGATCTTTAAATGCTTCATCTTGAAATTTTAAAATTAATCTACCGTCTTCTGTATTTTTTGCTTCTACTGTAGAAATGCCGGGGACTCTTTCTTTCATTTTGGTTAAAATGGTTTGGAAAATTTTAGGATATTCTTGATAGAGATATTGTGCAACTATCGCTAGATTATCCCCAGTGGGAGAAAGATGTTCAGCATAAAGTGAATCTTTACTGCCCCATGATCTGCTAATATGAAAGTCGCAAACGTGCCAATTTTCGATCAGGGAACGAAAAGCACTAGCGGCTTGAAAACGTTGAAATTGTCCTAATCCTTTAATAGCTAAAATATCATTGGATTGTAGTTGTTGTTCTTCTCTTTGTAATTCTTCATCGGGTTGACTAAAATTTTCTTCATTGGTGATCGCATAACCTTTACCTTTACTAAAATTAAGGAACTTATAGGGAGAGCCATATTCACCGCGTTCATAAAGCAATATTTCTCTTTGGATCACGGGTTTTCGATTTTCTTGTCCAATAATCAATATATAAGTAAAAAGTCGTTTTTTACCTAAAAGATCCATCTGAAATTGTAGCTCTATTTTTATATCTTCTTTTTCTTTGCCTCTAGTAACAACTTCTCTGTAACCACCTCGAATTTGCAGAGCTTGACGAATGTTATTTTTTAAAGCATCTTGCAAAAAACCAAAAATATCAAACAAAGTTGATTTCCCGGTACCATTAGCACCGATTAATACACAAAAAGGGGGGATATTCTCGACTCTCAAATCTTGAAAAACTCGATAGTTTTTGATTCTGATACTGGTAATTTGCATAATTATAATTATATTTTACAAGTAACTTGACTGATAGTGATCTATTATATATTATTCCCCATTTCTCATCTTTCCCAAATCGTTATCTGAGCACTCTCATCTCGCCACATCGGATTCCCTTTTTGGATGTCAAAGGGTAAGCTTGCTATATTTATACGAATTATCAAAAAGTAATTGCCTTTTTATCAATCTCTATAAAAAGGCAATTACTAACTTTTTCTCAATCGTTGTTTTTTACAATTCTACATCGATATCCTGGGCGGGTAAGGTAGAGGGAAATTGTAAATCGCTAATATGAATCAATTGCTCAACTTCTGTAAATTTGGTAAAAGCTTGGCGATCGCTTTTTAGCAAAGAAACAATAATTCCTACGGCAAATGATAACGGAATGGTGATTAAACCGGGGTTTTTAAGCGGAAAAATGGCTTCTGTATGTTTGAGTAAATCGATTTGAATGGTGGGAGACAAATAAATCAAAAACAAAGAAGTCAGTGTTCCGGTAATCATACTCGCAACAGCACCATTTGTGGTAAATCGTCGCCATAAAATTGACATCAATAAAGCGGGGAAATTACCACTCGCTGCGATCGCAAAGGCTAAACCCACCATATAGGCAACATTTTGTCCTTTAAAAACGATTCCCAAAATAATTGCTAAAGCCCCTAAAAACATCGTGGCGCCCCTAGCAACTTTCAATTGTTCGGTTTCATCCGCAGAACCTCCGCGCACCACATTCACCCATAAATCATGGGATAAAGCTGCCGCACCGGAAAGGGTTAATCCCGCCACAACTGCTAAAATGGTGGCAAAAGAAACCGCCGCAATAAACCCTAATAAAACGTTTCCTCCCAAGACTTCTGCTAACATTGGGGCTGCCATATTTCCCCCTTTATCAATGGCTTGAATTTGTTCTCGACCTAATAAGGTCATCGCTCCAAAACCGAGGATAAATGTTAGCAGATAAAAGAAGCCAATAAACCAACTGGCATACATCACGGATTTACGCGCGGCTCTGGCATCGGGTACGGTATAGAAACGCATTAAAATATGCGGGAGTCCGGCCGTCCCAAACATTAAAGACATCCCTAAAGAAATGGCATCTAAAGGATTAGCAACTTGTTTCCCTGGAGCTAACACTTCCGGCCCATATTTTTGGGCAGCGGCGGCAAATAAATTGAAGGGATTAAAACCAAATTTTGATAAGACCAAAACGGTTAATAATATCGCACCCCCCAATAACAAAAAAGCTTTGATAATTTGTACCCAGGTGGTTGCCATCATGCCGCCAAAAATGACGTAGGCTAACATGACACCGCCGACAATCATCACGGCTAATTCATATTCCATCCCAAACAGTAATTTAATTAAATTACCAGCCCCCACCATTTGGGCAATTAAGTAGAAACTAACTACTGATAAAGTGCCAATAGCTGAGGCAATTCTCACCGGGGTTTGACGCATCCGATAGGCAACTACATCGGAAAAGGTATAGGTGCCTAAATTTCGCAGGGGTTCAGCAATTAAAAACATCACAATTGGCCACCCGACTAAAAAGCCAATGGAGTAAATTAATCCATCAAAACCATTCAGGGCGACTAAACCAGCGATGCCTAAAAAACTCGCCGCACTCATAAAATCGCCAGCGAGGGCTAAACCGTTTTGAAATCCACTAATTTGTCCGCCGGCGGTGTAAAACTGTGCTGCACTTTTCGTATGAGTAGAAGCCCAATAAGTAATCCCTAAAGAAGCAACAACAAACAGCAGGAAAAATGTAATAGCGACGGGGTTAAATTGTCCGAGAGTCGTTGACATGACTTAATCCTTAATGAGGTCTTCAATTTTGCGATCGTAATAGTTATTAGTCCAGCTAACGTAGAAGTAAATTAATACCCAAGCTGAAATAATCACTAAGGCTCCTAACAAAATGCCCCAACTTAAACCGGGCATAATTAAAGACCCCATTAAGGACTTATTGAAGGCCACTAATAAGATAAATCCGAAGTAAATAAACATCATGGCTAATGTTAAAGCCAAAGATACTCGCCATCGTTCTTCAGCGAGTTGAGTTAATATTTTGTCTCTATCGTCCATTTTTATGTCCCTGAACATGAGGGGAATTATATCGGAAGATGTACCTATTTTTGAATCAGGGATGAGAAAGAATTTGCTTTTCTTAATGAAGTTTTGTAAAATCTACTTTACATTTATTGATATTTGGATTGAAACCCGATTAATTTATGAAGATTAAAGGAGCACTTGACCCAGTTTTAAATTCGTTAGGGGTTCTGTCTAATGACTAAATCTTAAATACTGACGTTGAATGTTATCCAGAATGGTAAACTCAACTCCTAAACCTCTTAATTGTCAACTTTCACTATTCTAATCCTAATTACCCTCATGAATATTTCCAACAACTCTCGCCAGTATGCTCCAGCAACAGAACGGAATCAACACCCTATTTTAGAAGTTTTAAAACAGGTACTTCCTCCCACAGGAACAATTTTAGAAATTGCCAGTGGAACAGGACAACACGCTGTATTTTTTGCGCCTCAGTTGCAACCCCGCAAATGGCTACCTTCAGAAGTTAACCCTATGTTGCGAGAAAGTATTTTAGCTTGGCAAACTGATTGTCCCTCGGATAATTTATTCCCCCCTTTAGAATTAGATGTGCAGAAATCAACTTGGTTAGTTGAAGATCCCGATTTAAAATTGCCCTTTTCTTTGGCAGAATTCCCCATTACTGCTATTGTTAATATTAATATGATTCATATTTCCCCTTGGTCGGCTTGCTTGGGATTAATGGCAGGTGCAAATCGAATTTTGCCATCCGGGGGAATTTTATATTTATATGGGGCTTATAAACAACAGGGAAAACACACTGCACCCAGTAATGAAGTCTTTGATACCTCGTTACGATTATCTAACCCAGAATGGGGAGTGAGAGATTTAGAAGCAGTTGTTGAAATAGCAACCTTAGAAAATTTACGGTTAGTAGGAATTATCCCCATGCCCGCTAATAATTTATCGGTGATTTTTGAGAAAATTTAGGGTAAAATTTAGAAGAACTAAGCGCTCACACCATCCATCATTTCAGGAGGAGAAAAATCTAACCCAATTTGAATCTGATTCGGGTCTGATTGCCTTCCTGGTATAGGAGTTGATGATTCTTGTCGATGAGATTGGGGCGATTTTTGTTCTAATAAATTCTGAATATCAGGGGGAAGGGTTACATCAGGAACACTTTGTTGAGATAACCAAGCAAAACCCCCCATAGAACCTGCTAAAATAGCGGCATAACCTAAATATAAATGCACTGAATTGAGATAAAATTCTGAATCAACATCGACTTTAGACCCATATTGTCCAACCTGTCCGCTAAATTCTAAACAGGGAAAAGACGCTGCTATTTTCCCACCTTCTAATCCTAAAGCATTCGCTACCCGACAAATAAACCCTCGAATATAAATATCTTCTGGTAAACGCTCAAGTTCTCCCTGTTCCAAAGCTTCTAAATGATGCAGGGGAACTAAAGTAAAATAGTGCATTTGTTGTAAACTCAGGTGATAGGATTCTCTCGCTTTTCGCAATTCTTCCCCAATTTCTTGTAAATAAATTTTTTGCTTTTGATGAATTTTCTGATTAATTTCAGCTTGAGTCAGGGGTTGACGTTTAGATTGGACTTGCGAGGTATTATCCCCGGAATAAATATCAGATGAAGTCGAGGTTTCTTCTGAGGATTCAGAGGTTGTATTTGGGGGTTGATATCCAGCAATAAAACCGAGGGGAGAAACAACCGAAATCTGAACTTCGGGAGGAGTAGATTTTGTTTTTTTTGGACTTTGTTTTACCGATGATGGGGAGGAATAATCTGAGGAAATGGCGGTAACAGAAATAGACTCATTCACCGAAGGAGATTCTGTTGTACAGATAATTGCTGTTTCTTGTTTCGCAATTTGTTTTAAAGCGAGTTGAATAGCTTCTCGTCCCACCGCTTTAATGACAATTTCGGCTTTACTAGCCGCTTGTCCTAACATTTTTTGTAAGCTTTTTAAAGCAATATTATAAACTTCACTACAATATAGTTCTGCTTCAATTTGACGCACCAGAGAGCGTAAACTGTCAGGAGACACCTCTGTTGTTGTCGGTGCTGTCACACCAAAACCTGTTACCGGATTTAGTTCCATACTTTCTACTCCGCCTCAGTACCACCTATCTGAGTTCTTTCTTCTATGGTTTGATTCTGATTCCGGATGCGGAGAAGAAAGTGTCTTGAAGGAACCGGATTTCTATTGAAAAGAATGGAGATGACGATTCATATTTTTTAGGTCGGTTTCTAACTGTTGATAATCCGATGGTGATAATAAGGGGTGTTTACGAGTTTTTAACACCTGTTCAATCGGAAGGACACGAAACTGATATTTTCCTCCTTGGCTATAGCGATGTACCCAAGTGGGTATGGCTTTAATCTCTTTAATTTCAGTAGTTTCATCAGGAAATTTTTTCAAAACCTTGACTTTAAAAATTACCCCCAAATCTCGATATTTTTCCCGTTGATTGGAGATAAAATTCCCCATAGAATAAATTACAACTGCTTTTTTCGGTTTTTCTGATTTCCCTGTTTTTTCAATAATTTGATAGGGTTGAACAACATGAGGATGACTCCCTAAAATAATATCAGCACCTGCATTCACTAACTGTTTAACTAAGGCTTTTTGTTCAGCACTAGGTTGACGTTGGTATTCTAAGCCAAAATGTAAAATAACGGTAACAAGATCAACCCCAGCTTGACGAGCTTTAGTAATATCTTGGGTGATTTTTTGAGGATTAATTAAAGAAACTAAATAATTTTTACCTTTGGGAATGGGAATACCATTTGTTCCATAGCTATAGCCTAAAATTGCCATAGAAATATTATTTTTTTCAACGATAGTGATTTTGGCTGCTTCTTTCGCTGAGGTCGCTGTACCGATGGGAATTAAACCCCGTTTTTTCACATTTTCTAAGGTTTTTAAAACCCCTTTTTCGCCTCGATCTAAAGAATGATTATTGGTGGTAGAAATAATATTAAACCCGGCTTTTTTAATCGCATCAGCTAAGGGATCTGGAGCGTTAAATAACGGATATCCCGTATACCCCGTTTCTGGGCCTGATAAAGTTGTTTCTAAGTTACCAATAATCCAATCTCCAGAGGATAAAATTCCTTTAACTTCGGTAAAAAAGTTATCATAATTATAGGTTTTTGTAGTTGGGTTATAACCGGATTTAATTTGAGCACCGTGCATCATAATATCACCCACAGCCACTAATTCTGCTTCTTTTGTATAGGGTTTTGGAGGTTGAGTAGCTGTGACTTCAGCGACGGCTTCCGATTGTTTTGTTTGAGTTGTATTGCGATCGCACCCCCCTATCAAAACAAGAAAACTGCTCGTTAATAGGAAAGTAATTAAGCGAAGTTGTAATCCTAAATTCATAAATTCATCCTTAATAATGATTGAATCCTATTTTAATTTCCGATGAATCGCAACTTTAACCCTGTGGCGGTTAAAAACTATCGTTCCCCTTAAAAATATCTTCTGGGATTTTACCATATTTTTAATCACAAAGATGAATTTATCCCAATAAAAGGGCATCATCTGTTAAAGACTCCTGTTGCTGTTCTTCAAATAAATGCAGTAAATCGGTAACGGTTAAACCCTGACGTTCTGAACCAGAAATATCAAAAATAATTTGACCTTCATGTAACATTAATGTGCGATCGCCTAAATCTAAAGCTTGGCGCATACTATGAGTTACCATTAAGGTTGTTAATCGGTTTTCAGCCACAATTTCACGGGTTAATTGTAGAATATAATTCGCCGTTTTAGGATCAAGGGCGGCTGTATGTTCATCGAGGAGTAAAACTTGATGGGAAGCTAAAGTTGACATTAATAAACTTACCGCTTGACGTTGACCGCCAGATAATAATCCCATGCGATCGCCTAAACGATTTTCTAACCCTAAATTTAACCGTGCTAAACGGCAGCGAAATTCCTCTCGTAAGCGATGATTTAAAGCAGAACGAAACCCCCTAAAGCATCCTCGACGATAGGCTAACGCTAAATTTTCTTCAACAGTTAAATTGGCACAGGAACCCGCTAAGGGATTTTGAAAAACTCTTGCTACAAATTTCGCTCGTTTTGATGTTGACCAAGTGGTTACTTCTTGATCATTAATCCAAACTTTACCCGCATTCGGAAGAATATCCCCCGTTAAAACATTCAATAAGGTTGATTTACCAGCCCCATTGCTCCCAATAACAGTAATAAACTGACCTTCAGGAATTGTTAAATTAATATCCCTGAGTGCTGGTTTTTCTAAAGCCGTCTTTTGATTAAAAGTAACATGAATAGAGTGGGTTTTAATCATGGTTTATATTGAACAAAAGTTTTGATCTGCAATTTATCTATTATAATGAAGTCATGAACAGCTATTTTCGGCTGATAAGCGCAATGACTGTTGGTTTACCCGTTCTGGTTCCGCAGTTTAACATGACCTAGCCCTAGTAGCTAGATGACTTGATCGAGTTTGATGATCTCGTTAACAAGACAGATCATCAGATAACCAGACTCAACTTTTGTCAACACTTATTCTAATTTTGAATACCCTAGAAATGAGATAAAATTAAATCTAACCTTTGACAATAAAAGCCATCTATTCAGATCATAAATGAGGTTTAAATTAAGATGACAGAGTTAGAGAGCAATATCTATCTATTACAAGCAGAAGGAACAAAACGATTTAAAATTGAAAGATCTTTGCAGGTATTAACCCGGAATCAAATTCTTAATGATCAAATTCCCTATGCGTTAAAAGTCATTGAAGTTTTTAGCACTCCTGATCCTCAAAAAGATGAAACAAAATTGCATGAAATGTTTGCCTATCGTCGCTTACAAAGTGATTGGTTTGAATTTGATTCTCCTGAATATGCAGCCCGGTTAATTCACGATTATTTTCGTCTACGTCAAGAAACTCATCACCAAATTAGTACCCTTTCCCAACAATTAAAATCGGCAACTCAAAAATTAAAAAATACAGAAGAAAAATTAAATCACCTAGAACAAGACTATCAAAAATTGCAACAGGAACGAGATCACCTGTTTCAATTTAAAGTTGCAATTCAAAGAGATATGACCCGCATTTTATCTCGTTTAGAATCTCATGGATTAAATGGAAATAGTATTTATACTGAACAATCCTTAAGACATAGCGCCATGAGTCTAATTCGTTATCGCTTAGGAGTTGCCCAACAAAAACGTTGCTTACAGTTAGGTGATACTGTGATTATGGTGGGGTTTTCCTTGTTTGAATATGAAACTAAATTTGAGCAATTCAAAAGCTGTTTAGACAAATATTCTATTACCGCCGAGGAAGAAAATACGGTAGATACCTCCTTATTAGAAGCAGGAGTTCCCCTGGGAATTTATTTTACAACGGATAAACCCTATGCTCGTTTAGAAATTGAAATACCTCGACGATATTGGGCTTTACCGGGGATGGTTCCTGAACTGTTTAAAGAATTAAAAGAATTTGGGTTTGAAGCCCGTTATTGTCGCTTAGTTCATATTGAAGAAGACGGAGATACAGGAGAATTAGGGTTTATTCCTTGTGATAGTTTAGATGAAATTTGGCATCAAGTTTTAACTCAAATTAGACCATTAGGAACCCAAACTTTATTGCGTCAGCAGGGAAGTTTAATTGAATTAAGCCCAGAAAGTACCCGTGTAGGTGTTACCAGTCGAACCTTACTCAAAATGATTCAAGATAAAATCCCTCATCTGGAATCTGCTTTTGAAGAAATATTAGGAATTCGCTTTTGTGTCAATGTTGAATTAATTAGTGATTCTCCTTAAATTATCTTATCTTTAAATTTTCCACCAAGGGAATAGTTTAAGAACTTCTCTTTGAATCACTTGATAGACTCTCGGTTGATGGTAATTTGTGTTAAAGAGGGCGATCGCTTATTTCTTAAAGCCCTGGCTTTTCAAGGGGGAGGATCTCCACTAAGCTATTCTCTATTTCATTAACTTCCATCTCAACCTCATTCAAAGTTGCAACTTCTTCAACATTTGGTACAGCAGAAATCGCAGGAGTCATAATTTTTAATCCTTTAGGAACACATTCTACTTCTATCGGTGTTGTGCCAATAATTTCCCCATCTAAAACAACTTTTTGAGGAGGATTAGTTGTAATTTTAAGGCGTTGAGTCCGAAAGGCAATCATATTATCTCGTTGAATTTCTGTTTTCAGTAAACCCGCCCCTAATAAACGCACCATTCCCGCCAAGGCTTGCATTTTATCGACAGGAGAGGTATACATTAAAACTTCTAACAATCCATCATCAGGAATCACCTGACCTAATCCTTGTGCTAAAACAGAAGTAGCAGGAGCAACATTGGCAACCGTAATCGCGGCGGCTTCACATTGATTGATTTCACCATTAATTTCTATTTCCGTTTCAAAATCTGTTTGTTCATTTAATTGTTGCCATCCTGCCATAATATAAGCTAACGGCCCCCAGCGTTTTTTCGTTTCTCGATCTGCTTTACTCACCGTTTCGGCTTCAAACCCAATTCCGGCTAATAAAATCATCGGTAAACCATTACAATTTGCCACATCAATCGTACGGATTAATCCGGCAATAATCACTTCACAAGCCCCCTGAATATTCGTCGGAATTCCTAACGCCACCGAAAAAGCATTCGCCGTGCCTCTGGGGATAATTCCTAATGGAATATTGGTATTAATCACCGCTCCTGCTACAGCCGAAACCGTCCCATCTCCCCCCGATGCAATCACTAAATCAACTTGTTGTTCTACCGCTTCTTTTGCTAATTCCGTTGGATCAGTTTCCGGTGTTGTTAAGTGAACTTTTAAATGAAAATAAGGTTCTAATAATTGTCGAATTAATAATAAATCTTGATTAGCATTTCCTACCCCTGAAACAGGATTAAAAATTAAATACGCAGAACGAGTTCGGCGCAGTTGAACAATAATTGCTTCTGCGGTTCCAATATTACTCGCAATCGGAATATTGTAGATATTGCAAACTCGGAGTAATGTTAAAAGCGGTAACTCAGAAAAAGTCGTTTGGGTGGGTTCTACTAAATAAATAACCGCAGCAATCTCTTCCCCTGCAATTATTTTTGAGGCGATGACCATATCCCCTGCTTGTCGCAGAGGTAACACTGTCTCAATCCTTAACCATGTCCTCTGTTTTAAAGCACCTGCAAGATTGTCTAAACCCATGAGGCGGTAATGGGATAGGACATTCTCGTGTTGAGTTATAAAATTCACGAGCTTTTCTTGCTGAGTCTCATCAGCGAGTAGGGCAATGATCGCAGTCATAATTCAACCCTTATCTTAATTGTGACTATGATATCGTGAATTGCCTTGAATCTGCCTCTACCCTGACAACTGTACAGCCTTAAAAAATTGTCCCCTAAAAAAGAAAAAAACTCCGTGAGTTCACAAAGGCGTGATTTCACGGACTTTTGTCCCCTGGTATAACAATCGGTGAATTTACTAATTATGTTTGCATATCCATCCGGGAAGAAGCGGAGTGATTCATCGATTTCATGGAATCTTTACAAAAAATCCCGCTTATTTGAATTTTTGATAAAATTAAAGTTCTCCGTTTAATCGTCTGAACCGATCCCATCACCTGAAAAAATCTTCAGCGTGTTTCGCTGTTGAGTCAATTCAAGCTTGTATGGTTTTTGATCAAACTTTTAAGATCAACAGAGGTCGTTCGTCTCAATCCCTCTTAATGAGCTTTTAATTTTAACCGATTTAGAGTTGATAGATTAAAAACTTAAGCAAAAATCTATAGCAATACTTGAACAGGGAACAGGGAACAGGGAACAGGGAACAGGGAACAGTAAGCAGTGAATCCTTTTCAGGATTTAGAAATGTCCTAACTGTAATGCGTAGCGTTATAGAATTAGTTCTGTTGTTCAAATAAATATACATTTCTTTAAAATTTAATATCAAAACCATAATCTGTATTGACAGAATTTAACCGTGCCGCAAACTCACCCCTTCAGCAGTTAGGATCAATATTGTATAACTTCAGATAGATGAAAATTGAGCTATTTAATTTCACGCTATTGAATTAGGAATGTATTTCTAGTTTCAGCAAATCATAATTCCGGGTTAATGTTTAGCAAACTGATCAAAAGGTGATTATGCAGCGTTTAATTTTGACCTTAAAGCAATTCAGTATAAAATGGGTGATCGCCGTTATTTTAGTGGGGTTGATATGGGTTGGGGCTGGAATTTTTAGCACTCCTGTTTTTGCTAAAGCACTCACTCCAGAAGCCGACTTTTATCATGTCAAAGGCGGAAATACTGAGAATTTAGATTTACCAAAAGCCTCTGATGCAGCTAAAGATGCGTCAGAAAAAGTATTTGATCAACTTGATACTACTAAAAATTTAGTCGGTAAAACCGAAAAAAGGAAAGCAGCCATTGAAGATGCTAGAAAAATCGCTCATAAAAAGTTAAATGAGCAAGCAGACCGAGCTAAAGTAGCAGAAAATAATGATGCTTCTTTAGCACCCAATGACAAGCTATTTTATAAAGGATTACAAGGAGAATTGTAAACTTTAACTTTAACGATTTTCAGGATGATCAAATCCTAAATGTTTCCAAGCCGCAGGTGTCGCCACACGACCCCGGTTTGTGCGTTGAATAAACCCAATTTGCATTAAATAAGGTTCATAAACTTCTTCAATGGTTTGGGTATCTTCCCCAGTAATTGCCGCCATTGTTTCTAATCCCACTGGCCCGCCTTTAAAGTTTTCAATCATCGCACTTAACATATTGCGATCTGTCCAATCTAATCCCATGGGATCAACATTAAAAACTTCTAAGGCAATATTGGCAATTTCCGCATTAATTTCTCCTGTACTTTTGACTTGAACATAATCTCGAACTCGACGTAATAACCGATTTGCAATTCGAGGCGTTCCCCTAGCACGTTGAGCAATTTCGATCGCTCCTTCTGGGGTAATGGGAGTATTTAATAATTTGGCAGTGCGTTGTACAATTAAACTTAATTCATCAATTTCATAAAAGCGTAATCGTTGAATAATTCCGAAGCGATCGCGCAATGGAGCCGTTAAGGAACCCACCCGTGTTGTCGCACCCACAATGGTAAAGGGTTTGAGAGGAATACTGCGAGTTTTTGCCGCTCGCCCTTGACCAATGGTAATATCTAATCGGCAATCTTCCATCGCCGGATATAAAATTTCTTCAGCAACTTTTGATAATCGATGAATTTCATCAATAAATAACACTTCTCCCGGCTTTAAACTCACTAATAATCCCGCAATATCACGGGGTTTTTCTAACGCTGGAGCCGTTGTAATTTTACACGTTACCCCCATTTCCGACGCTAAAATCAGCGACATGGTGGTTTTTCCCAACCCCGGAGGGCCATATAATAATAAATGATCTAACGGTTCCTGACGAGATTTGGCAGCCGCGATCGCAATGGATAAAACATCTTTTAAATCTTTTTGTCCAATATAATCTTCTAACCGATGGGGACGAATTTTTTCATCCTGTTGACGATTAATTTCTTCCTGGGGTGTTGCTTCTGCTTCTAATAAATAATCCAACTCATCAATCGGCTCCTGGGTCTTAGATTTTCTGGATTTTTTAGCTGCTGGAGTCGCCAACCCAGAGAAATTATCCGAGGGTTCAGGTTCAGGGGACTGCTTTTTGGAAGAAATAATCGCCATAATAGACTTACGCTATATAAGGGCTATAGGTTACAGGTTAGCAGGTTTGGGGATGAATGAGTTTTGATCCTCTCCTATTCTTCCCTTTCATATTTAACCATCAATTGTGAATAGATTTGAGGAGTTCATTCATGTCTTCCAATTACATCAGTGATCATGCTTTAGTCATGGGGAGGAGTATGGCCGGCTACCGAAGGGGGAAAGCCGAATGGGATAACAAAATTCTTGCACCAATATTTAGATCAGATTCTGACGTTAGGAGTCAAACATCCTAAAATTTATCAGTCTTTTGTAGAAGTCATGCACATGACAAAACCAGCCCATACATTATTTTATCCTGAATATATTTTAAGGGTATTAGGACAATGGATTGTTTCACAGGAGGCTCAAGAGGTTGCTGTTGAAGACCAACCGATCCCAAAACTGTTATCTGAATCTCGCAGATCAAGATAAAATCAAGATTAATCTAATGATTAAAGTTGACGGTTAATCGTTAACCCCGAACAAAAACTCCAGTCTGTCCTCTTGTTGCCTTTTCTCCCTAACTCCCCTTTTTTTCCGGCTTTCTCTGGTCTTACCCAATTTAATGACTAATTTCTACGATGTTGAAACACTGAAAAGACGGCTGCATCAGTTGAGTGATGAACAACTCAAACAAGACTATTTGCGAGGGGCATTAACCTTTGATTTTCTTGCAAAAGTGTTGAAAGAAGTTGAATCCGAAGACTTGATGCTACAGGTGGTGAGTTTGGCTTTAAAATTAAATGTTATTCAAGGAACGTTGTTAACAAAAACCGTTAAACCTGAATTTCAAAACAAAGCCTTTTCTCTGGTCATTCAATTAAATCTTCCCCTGGCTTTTAAAATTCGTTTATTAGCCCAAACCCGTTCACCTCTATTACTTCCTTGGTTTTTTAAAGGATTACATCATCCCAATGAACTTGTTAATGCTTGGTCAGCTTGGGCAATTACTCAAATCGGTCAAGCCGCCGAACCTTTATTATTAAAAGCATTAAAAGATCCCTTACAAAAAACTCGCCTTTGGGCAACTTGGGGATTAGGACAAATTGCCAGTGATCGAGCTATTCGGGGATTAATTGTTGCTCTTAATCATGAAGATAGCCAAGTTCGTTGGCGAGCAGCGACGGCATTAGGTAAAATAAAAAATCGTTTAGCGATAACAAAATTAAGAGAAATTTTAGCTTCCGATCCTGATCATTATGTTCGAGGTCGAGCCGCAACGGCTTTAGGATTTTTAGGAGGAGTATCGGCAATTACAGGGTTAAAAAATGCCCTTGATGATTCAGAATTTTATGTTTATACCAATGCCGTTTATGGATTGGAAATGATTAATGATTCCTTTGCTATTAAGGTACTTTTACAAGCCCTTAATCATAATAATGCCGATGTCAGAACTCGGGTTGTTGAAGTGTTGGGACGCATTGGCAATGAATTTGTAATTAATAAACTGCTCAAGAAAATTCATGATCCCGATCCTTTTGTGCGGGCAAAAGTGGTTGAAACTATTCAATCGATGAATACCCCTTCAACAATTAATGGATTAAAAACTGCTTTAAATGATGCGGATGTTTATGTGCGATCTTGGGCAGAAACAGCTTTAGATAAATTAGATTCTTCAGAATCAAAAATATTTTTAACAACCTTATTTAATCCTAATATTGTTTCGCCTTATTCCCATTTACCTAAACTTTGGATTTCCTCTAGAGCCGAAGCTAAAAACTATATTTTAGAACACTTTCAAGGAGCCAAAATTGGCTATTTAATTTCTATTGGTAGTCCCGGTAGTGAACTTCCTGAAGGGTTTGATCAAGTTCCGAGTCGATGGCGATTAGAATTTGATGATATTGATACGCCTTATCATGATCCTGAATATATTTTACCGAGTCTTAAACATATTTTAGAAGCGCTGCATTTTATGAAATCGGTTCAAGCCAATCAAGGAGATTTATTAATTCATTGTCAAGCGGGAATTAGTCGTTCTACTGCGATCGCATTTATCCTTTATGCCTATCGTTTAGGGATAGGAAAAGAAGAAGAAGCCCTCCACTATATCCTAACAATTCAACCTCAAGCAATGCCCAATCAATGGATTGTAGAATTAGCTGATATTGCTCTGAAACGAGGCGGGCGATTAATTCAAGCACTACGCAACTATCGCCGTTCTTTTTGAAATTCTTGAGAGAACAGGGAACAGGGAATAGGGAATAAAACGAAAAACAATTTATCATCTAGGTTTGGGCTATTAGGAATTAAAAATAAATAACTTGCACAATTAAACCCTAGAAACCTTGATCTACCGTAAACTATTGCTCAATTAGTCACCTTATTGGTTTTTCATTCCTTAGTTTCTAATATTTCATCCTTTAATATTTGCTACAAATAATTGCTAGGGTGGCTAATCACTTTTTTCTATCTCCCATTCCCTATTTTCTTTTCCCTATTTTCTTTTCCCTATTCCCTGTTCCCTACTATAAAAAATCTGTGGAGACGCACGCCAGGTACGTCTTCACAGACAGTTGAAACCCATGTTCAAAATTAGGACATGGCTTGAATGATAAAGTCAAAGTAGGGGGCTGCTTCTTTAGCATCTTCGTCATCGAGTAACGCCAGAGACGCTTCTTTGAGACAAACAATGGCTTCTACCATTCCTGGCATGGGAACGCCTAAAGAGTTGTACATTTCTTTGACTCCCACCAAACCAATGCTTTCAATGGGATCTTTGTCACCGGACAGAATCCCATAGGTAATTAAGCGCAGATACCAGCCATAATCCCGTAAGCATAAAGACCGTTCCCGTGAACCTGACGCATTACCACCGGGGGCAATAAAGTCAGGGCGTTTTTTCCACAGTTGGTTACTGGCACGATCTACAATCTTTTTTTCATTATCAGCCAGTGTGGAAGCAATCCGCACGCGCTGTTCACCCGTTTTCAAAAAGTCATTGATGCTTTTGAGTTCACCAACACTCGGATAACGGAGTTCATCATCAGCTTTGAGAATAACTTGGCTAACTACTGTCATCTAAAACCTCAAGAGCTATTAAAGTTTTTCAAGATACCATTAAGTAGTTTAGCGACTCAGGGGGATCTGGGGAAGCAGTTAATTGTAAATCGAGAGTGATTGGCTTAAATCGGTGTGAACAATCCCCCCAAAATCGTTAACAATTCTTAATTTTTAATCCTTAATCATGATGTGGCAGCAAGGACAACAAGTAGAAATTGAAATTACAGATTTAACCGATGATGGCAATGGAGTGGGCCGTTACCAAGATCGAGTGGTATTTGTTCCAGATACGGTTCCGGGCGATCGCCTACGGGTGCGACTGGTGCGGGTCAAAAGTAAGTATGCTGAAGGGAAAGTGCAGCATATCTTAGAAGCATCTCCTGATCGGGTTTCCCCGCGATGTATTGTGGCGGATAAATGTGGGGGCTGTCAGTGGCAACATATTGATTATGAATTTCAATTACAAGCCAAACGGGATTTAGTCGTTAAAGCCTTAGAACGGATTGGGGGATTTACCCAGCCTCCGGTGGAGCCAGTATTAGCAGGAGAGTCGGCTTTAGGATATCGTAATAAAGTCACCTATCCCCTGGGACGTTCTGCAAGCGGTCAAGTCCAGGCGGGTTACTTTCAGAAACACAGTCATCGTTTAGTTAACTTAAATCAATGTCCGGTACAGGATCAACGTCTAAATCCTTTACTGGCGAATATTAAGCAAGATATTCAAAAGCGAGGGTGGTCAATTTATGACGAACCCCAACACCGAGGAAAACTTCGCCATCTGTCCCTGAGAATTGGACAACGCACCGGGGAAATGTTGTTAACTTTAATTGCAACCCAGGGGAGTTTACCCGGACTGCAAGAACAAGCGGAAACTTGGTTAGAACAATATCCTTCCTTAAAGGGGGTTTGTTTAAATATCAATGCGGATCAAACAAATGCTATTTTTGGTCAGGAAACACGCTGTTTAGCGGGTCAACCCTATTTAACGGAAGAATTTGGGGGACTCCAGTTTTTGCTGAGACCCGATACGTTTTTTCAAATTAATACAGAAGTGGCAGAAGCGTTATTACAAATAATGCTACAAGAACTTAATTTACAAGGAACTGAACGGATTGTTGATGCCTATTGTGGAATTGGGACATTTACTTTACCTCTAGCGAAGGATTTACTGCAAAAACAAGCAGGTTCTAAGCCGTCGTTACAACCGCCTCAAGTGATCGGTTTGGAAGTACAAGAAATGGCGATTGAGCAAGCTCGGCAGAATGCTATTTTAAATCAAATTGACACCGTTGAGTTTAAACTGGGAACCGTGCAAAAGTTATTACCTCAGTTAGGGTATAAACCTGATATTGTGTTACTTGATCCGCCTCGAAAAGGATGCGATCGCAGGGTATTAGAAACCTTGCTAGATCTCCAACCTCAACAACTGATCTATATCAGTTGTAAACCCGCAACCTTAGCACGGGATCTAAAAGTTTTATGTGAAATGGGAGTCTATGAATTAATACGGGTACAACCTGCGGATTTTTTCCCGCAAACGTCCCATGTTGAATGTGCTGCTTTTTTAAGTCGTTCATCCCAGCAATGACATCAAACCCTGGATTCATGACCCCTTAAGGAAATTTCTGTTTCTATTTTTTGTGATCAAAATTTGTGAAACAGAAATCCCATTCATCTTATAATGGGTAAAACATTAACACTAAATTCTGGCTAAGGTCGTTCTCCTAGATCATTAAAAACTTCTTGGAATCAATTCCTAGGGAGTCATCTTTAAAAAACCGAACCAATTCCCCGGTTCTGTTGCTTGGATCTGTCCTTAGTCCCCCATGAGTGGTTTAACAATTGCCCCTTACAGATCAACATATAAAAGGTATGTTTAAGAAAATTCTTGCGCCTTTGGATCTGTCTTCCAACAGTCAGGCTGTGTTTGAGCAAGCTTTAGAACTGGCAGTATGCAATCAAGCGAATTTGATGTTACTGCACGTTTTGTGTACGGACGAAGAAAGCAGTCCTGATTTTGGCATCTTAGTCGGGTTAAGCTACTATCCAACGGCAAATCAAGAATTGCTCTATACCTATCAGCAGCAATGGCAAGAGTTTACCCAAAAAAGTTTAGATGCCCTTAAATCTTGGCACCAAATCGCAATAGATGCAGGGGTGGCGACGGAATATACACAAACCGTCGGTAAACCGGGTAAAACGATTTGTGAGGTTGCCAAACATTGGGAAGCGGATTTGATTTTGATGGGACGTCGGGGTTACTCGGCTTTAGGAGAATTGCTTTTAGGAAGTGTTAGTCAATATGTTGTTCATCATGGGCCTTGTTCGGTGTTAATCGTACAATCCCATCCGTCTTAAATTGATTTAAAATTTGCTACCCCTGCCATTTTTTCTGAAGAATGAAGTTTAGTGAACTGGTTGAAAAACTTAACAGTGGAATTACGGGCCATAGTTTGACAGATAACCCCTCCCTCGATCCCGATATTCATGGGGTGGCGGCGGTGGATAAAGCGACCTCTGGAACTCTTAGCTATATTGAAGGATTAAAATTTGCCTCCTTTGTGCAGCAGTCTGCTGCGAGTGCGCTGATTTTACCTGTAGATGAAGGGTTACAAACTCAAGCAACCGAACGGGGTTTAGCGTGGGTGGCGGGGGCAAATCCCAGGGCGATTTTTGCGGCGGCGATCGCATTATTTTATCAACCTTACCAACCCCAACCCTCGATTCATCCCAGTGCGGTGATTGATCCGAGTGCCCAAATTGGCTCAGAGGTTTATATTGGCCCCCATGTGGTGATTCAAGCGGGGGTGACGATTGGAAATCAGGTGTGTTTGCATCCAAATGTGGTGATTTATCCCCAGGTCACGATTGGCGATCGCACTATCTTACACGCCAATTGCACGATTCATGAACGCGCCCAAATCGGTTGTGATTGTGTGATTCATAGTGGGGCTGTCATCGGGGCTGAAGGCTTTGGTTTTGTTCCCACCGCTTCGGGTTGGATGAAAATGGAACAATCGGGAATTACCGTATTAGAAGACGGGGTAGAAGTGGGATGTAATAGTACGATTGATCGCCCCGCCGTGGGAGAAACCCGCATCGGAAAAGCTACGAAATTAGACAATTTAGTGCATATTGGTCACGGCTGTACCATCGGCGAGAATTGCGCCTTTGCCGCCCAAGTAGGATTAGCTGGGGGTGTCACCATTGGGAATGGGGTGTTATTAGCGGGTCAAGTTGGTATTTCCAATCAAGTCAAGGTGGGGGATGGGGTCATCGTTACGGCTCAATCTGGCGTTCATCATAATATTTCACGGGGAGAGATGGTCTCTGGTTCCCCGGCTCTTGCTAACAAGCTTTATTTAAAAACGGCGGCGGTTTATAGACGATTACCTGAACTGTACCAATCTTTAAAAGCGTTAGAACGTCGTTTTAGAGATTCTTAGGGGTTGACGGTTGAGGGTTAACTCTGTTTCCTAATTCCTAATGGCTTTCTGGGTGGGAAAGGGTCGGGAATCGGAAAGACGAGGGTGGGATTTTTTGAAGTCTAATCACGGATATATTGATCTGTCTTAACGGCAGATTTTTTTTAATGCCATGGCTCAAGGGAGTGGGATGATTTTTCTTCAGGGGAGATGGCGGGCTGAAAAAATTGCGCTCCTGACTCTAGGGGCGTAAAATAGGGCGGCTATCCAATTTTCAAGACAGAGCTAAGGGATGAGTTCTAGTACCATCGAATAAGTCTATATTCCCCTGCTCAATCTCAACGGGATTTTGAAGTCCCGTTTTTTTGCTCAGGGTAGAGATGGTGATTCCTGTATGGAAAGATTTGTAACTTAGAAAAAAAAATATTTGTCAAATTGATGAATTTAAGTATATATTATTTTTTATAACTCCAAAAAGTTGAATTGGATAAAAATTACCTACCTAGAGAAGTAAGGAGATTAAGAACAACATGAATAAACCTGCACCAACTCCCTTAACCGGAAAGGCTCTGCTTCAAAAAGTAAAAGAACTGTCTCATATGCCTCGGCGTGAAACAGCAAAGCTGTGCGGTTATTACAGCACGACAAAGGACAACCAAGTTCGCGTCAATCTCACAGATTTTTATGATGCAGTGCTGAAAGCACGGGGGATTCCGCTTAGTCCCGATGGTACAAAAGATGGTCGGGGTCGGGAAGCAACTTATATGGTGAGCGTTCACAAAAACGGTCAAATTGTAATAGGCTCAACCTATACCAAAGAAATGGGACTTAAACCGGGTGATGAGTTTGATATCAAGCTCGGATACAAGCATATTCACCTGATTCAAGTCGAAAATGGAAAAGATGCCAGCAGTGGCGATGAAGAAGAGTAAATTCGCTCACCTGAGCCATTAGAATGATATTTTCATGGCTTGCAAATGCGCCAACCCTGATTAAAATTGCTGTTTTTTTTGGGGTGTGGATGGGTTTATGGATGCCAATTGCTGTTGTCAGTGCATTCGCTCTCAATTGGCGTCCTTCTGAACCCCTAAATGAAACCCAAAAATTAACGTTGCTGGCGTCACTTTATGGAATTGCTCCCATAGTTTTGTGGAAAGTTAGCCAAGTTGAGGGTCGATCCTTCTTCGATTATGGTTTAGCTTGGAGATCGCAGTTTTTCATATCAATTGCCATTGGTTTCGGTCTGGCTGTTATCAGCCTGATCGCCTTATTTGGTTTTCAATTTATCCTGGGTTGGCTCAATTGGCGGCAACAACACTGGGAAAATACAGGTGAACAGTCCTCTTCCCTAAATTTTTTGCTTCACCCTATAAAGGGATGGATTAAATTATGGAAAAAAATATTAGTTTTTGGGCCAATTTTTCTGATAGCCCTGTGGATTAGTAGTAACGAGGAGTTAATCTTTCGAGGATTTTTACAAAAACAATTACAGCAAGAGTATTCAGCCTTTATCGCCGCCGTGATCGCCAGTGTGATTTTTGCCCTTTCCCATCTGTTGTGGGACGTTCGCAACACATTACCCCAATTACCCGGATTAGGATTAATGGGAATGGTGTTGACTTTCGCCTGTTTGGGTCAGGGGGGGTCTTTAGGTCTAGCCATTGGACTACACGCGGGTTGGATTTGGGGGATAGCCAGTTTGGATACCCTGGGAGGAGTTGAGGCTACCCAGAAAGTTCCTGAATGGGTAACAGGGTTAGGGGGAAAACCCTTAGCCGGAGTATTGGGAATAGTAATGTTGTTGCTGGTCGCGGGTTTATTAGAAATCGTTTACCCTTTAAGCTAAATCTTGATCTTGCGGTGGCATTTTGCTACCTTGAAAAATTATGACAACCGCAACAGTTTCTACTCCAGAATTTACCCCGGTGTATGGCCCTGTGTGGTCGTGGCGCTATGGAAAATCCTTGGGAATTGATCCCATCGGTGAGATTTCCACCTGTTCTTTTAATTGTGTTTATTGTCAACTCGGAGAAATTAAACTTAAAACCCAACAACGTCAAATTTATGTTCCCACCGATCAAATTTTACAAGCCTTAGCTGAGTTTGCGCCTTGGGATGTGGATGTGATTACCTTAAGTGGAAGTGGAGAACCCACCTTAGCCGCAAATTTAGGGGAAATTTTAATCGGAATTAAAACCCTCACACAGCGTCCAACTTTGGTGTTAACCAACGGGACAACATTATCAGATTCTCAAGTTCGAGAACAATTAGCTTTAGCCGATCGGGTGTCTGTAAAACTCGATGGTATTTCAACCGCCCAACTTCAAAGAGTGAATCAACCCGTCAGGGAAATTGATTTAACACAGCTACTCATAGATCTGCAAGAATTTCGTCGCATCTTCCCTGGAGAATTAGGAATCCAAACGATGATTTTATCGCCTTGGTCATTATCAGATCGCCAGGAATATCAACGTTGGATCAAAGCGATCGCACCGACCGAAATTCAACTGAATACTCCCACTCGTCCCAAACCGTTAAAACATGAATTAGCCGGACGAGAAAATCATCCCTCCCCTGAAAATCTCCCCTATCAAGCTCGGAAACTCAAATCAGTTGAGCCTTCAGTCTTACAAGATTTTGCTCAAGAAATTCAAGCGCAAACCGGAATTTCTGTCCGCTATCCTCCCCTATCTCATTGATCATCAAGTCCTAGTTGTTTTGGGAACAGCGAGCAGATTTTGATTAAAACTTCAATATATCAATTAATTTGATATGTCATGGAGATCAAAAAAGGCTTTTTTTTTAAATGATTCTTCAGGTTCCTAAAATGTATTGAAATGTTAACAATACCGAAAATTTTATAGAAGAAAATAAAATAAATATGATAAAATAAAATTTAGTTACACTTGGAGAATATTTATGGCAAAAACAATCACAGAAAAGCCTTCAACTACTCCCCTAACAGGTAAAGCCTTATTACAGAAAGTTAAAGCTTTGGGCAACTTACCTCGTCGGGAAGCGGCTCGCTTGTGTGGGTATTATACCCAGACAAAAGATAGCCAAACTCGCGCCAATATGACAGAATTTTACGATGCGTTACTGGCTGCAAAGGGCATCGCCTTAGACCCAGGACGCACGAAAGATGGACGGGGAAGGGAAGCAAGTTTTCGCGCTTGTGTTCATAAAAACGGTTCCCTGGTTATTGGTGCGAACTATACTGAATCTATGGGATTAGAAGCTGGAGATCAATTTGAAATTCGCTTAGGTTCAAAACACATTCACTTGATTCAAGTTGGGGAGAAATCTGAAGAAGATGTCCTCGATGAAGAATAACTGCTTAACTCTGATTTAAGGGGTCAAGGTTAGCTTGTCTAATTTTAAAAAACCCGCATCCACAAGCTACTGTAATTCCACATTTAATTAAACATAAAACGTTTAATCGACCCACAAGCTAACCTTCTCCCTTCAAGTCAGGAAAATCTTCTGTTTTTTTTAGGTTCATCTATGTCTATTATTTATCGTCTGATTGAAATTGAAACGGAAACCGGAATTGGAATCTATAATATTACGCCTCAGATTGTAGAACAGTTAAAATCAACAGAAATTCAAAATGGGCAAGTGTTAGTCTTCTCCCGACATACCACAACCGCACTGGCGATTAATGAATATGAAGAACGTCTGTTAGAGGATATTAAAGTTCATTGGCAAAAATTAGCTCCTGCTGATGCCAAATATCTTCATAATGACTTACATTTAAGAATTGTTCCTCCCGATGAACCCATGAATGCTCATTCCCATTTAATTGCGATGATGTTAAGTACCAGTGAAGTGATTCCTATTGTAAATGGAGAGTTAGCGTTAGGAACTTGGCAATCGGTTTTATTTTTTGAATTAGACGGCCCTAGAACCCGCACCGTTGCGATTCAATTCAGTGGAGAATAGAGAGAATGGAAACTTTTATCACACTCACTCCCGAAGAATATAACGCTCAAATTGAACGAGTGATTACGACGTTGAATCAGGATTTACCGATGTTATTTGAACGAGATATTTCCTATGATATTTATACCTCGGATATAGAGTTTATTGACCCCGTAAATCGGTTTAAAGGTAAGTTTAGTTATCGGATTATTTTTTGGACATTACGGTTTCACGGTCGGTTATTTTTTACAGAATTGTATTTTGATTTACATGATGTTCAACAAACTCAATCAGATATTATTACTGCTAACTGGACAGTGCGGGGAACTTTACGTTTACCCTGGAAACCTCAATTATTTTTTAATGGATATTCTACCTATAAGCTTACTTCTCAAGGCTTAATTTATTATCATCAAGATACTTGGGATAGACCACCTCAAGCTATTTTAAAACAATTCATAAGCTCGTAATTTTGATTAAGAGTCGAATAAGCCGTTCTCTAAGTTCGGTTTTACACACTATAACAAGTTGAAAAAGGTTAGTTACATTAAAAATAAGAACAGAAAGCAATAACAAGATTAAATTATTTGATAAGACTATGACAAACCCTGTATCTCATCGTCAACTCTCTGCAAATAATGTGTTGTGGCAATATGTTCAATCTATGGAACCCGAAACTATTGCCAAATTGTCTCAACCGGAACCCGAAGTTGCTCAAATTATGGAAAATAGCTTGATGCAAATGTTAGGTGGTTTACCCTCAGAGCATTTTGATGTTACGATTACCACAAACCGTGAGGATTTAGGCCGTCTTTTAGCATCAGCAATGATGAATGGTTATTTCCTCTACAATGCCAAACAACGCCTGGAGTTTGAAAAATCTTTATCTCCTTCTCAAGAGGCTTGATTTTCGCAGAAAAGTTGCTACAGTCAAAAATAGTTGCACTGCAACACATTGAACAATTCCAATGATTCGGCTTTATTCCTTCCATACCGATTGGTGTGGGAGGAAACCTCTATTACAACTTAGTTTTATTTATATTTTACAGTGAACAATTCCACTCAATCTGAATCCCTAACGGTTTCAAGGGAACCTTCTCTCTCCCTGTGTCCTGAATTTGTTTTACCCATTCAGAAAAAACAGGCTTTTCAGCAAGTTTTAGAACGTCATTCGGGAGAACATCAATTAATTATTATACAAGACTTTCCCGATCCTGATGCGTTATCTTCGGCTTGGGCTTATCAGTTAATTGCTAAACAATATAATATTGACTGTGATATTGTCTATGCTGGAACCCTCAGCCATCAAGAAAATATTGCCTTAGTGAAATTAACAGGATTACCTGTCCATCGCTGGCCATTAGAAATGGCAAAAACCAAAGATTTATCAATTTATTCCGGTTGTGTTTTAATTGATAATCAAGGAACAACCAGTCAACTAACCCCTTTAATTCACTCGGCTAAACTGCCAATTACGGTATTAATTGATCATCATAGTTTACAAAAGGATTTACATCCCGAATTTTGTGATATTCGTCCTCAAATTAAAGCGACGGCTACAATTTTAACTCAATATTTACAATCGGGATTTTTAGAACTCGATGATAGTGAAATTGATCATATTAATTGTACAACGGCGTTAATGCACGGGTTACGTTCGGATACGAATCAACTTCGACAAGCCACCCGTGAAGACTTCTTAGCCGCAGCTTATCTCAGTAATTATTATGATGCGAGTTTATTAGATTCTGTGTTGCGTTCTTCTCGGTCTAAACGGGTGATGGATGTCATAGAACGAGGATTATCAAATCGTCAAGTTTTAGATAATGTCTCAATTTCAGGGGTCGGTTTTTTACGCGCTTCTGACCGAGATGCTATTCCGCAAGCGGCCGATTTTCTATTAACTGAAGAAAACGTTCATACGGCGGTGGTTTATGGATTAGTTCATGATGATTTTAATGAACTGGAGATTATTGTGGGTTCCTTGAGAACGAATAAAATCACCCTTGACCCGGATGAATTTATTAAGGAAGCCTTTGGAACGGATGCTACGGGTAAGTTTTTTGGAGGGGGAAGAAGTCAAGCAGGAGGGTTTGAAATTCCGTTAGGGTTTCTATCGGGTTTTAATGAAAATAAAGATTATGCAGAGATGAAATGGAAGGTATTTGATGCTCAAGTGAAGCAAAAATTATTGCGTTTAGTGAATCCTGATTAAAAGGTTTAATCTGTTTCAGGCTCTTCCTCAGCATTCAACTGAATGGATAATTTGATATTTTTTAAGACACTTAGGCTAAGGGGTTGACATTTCCTAAAATTCTATACTATAGTTAATATAGTGTGGCTTATCTTATAAAAAACAGGATTATTATTGATTGTCAAAAGGAACGCCAATGAAAAACACATTATTAAGGTGTTTTCTAAAACAAGAAAATAATCAATGGGTCGCTGTTTGCATCGATCTAAATTTAGCATCTCAAGCAGATACCTGTAACGAAGCTAAATTAAAATTAGAAGAGATGATCAATTCCTATGTTCAAGAAGCTTTGACAGTAGATAGTGACTATGCAGAGCAATTATTATCTCGTAAAGCTCCTTTCACTCTCATTTTAGAATACTATTTTGCAGTTTTGCTTGAAAACTTGCCTGCTTTTAACCCTGCTCATTTTCAGATTTTTTCTGGCGTTTCACAGTCTCAAGTGGTTTAGGAGAAGATCTTGGGATTTTTTACAAAGTTTGCGCCGCCAACCTGTAAGCAAGTTAAAACAGCCCTTAAAAATATGGGTTTTGAACCCCAGAAACAAGATGGAACTTCCCATGAACAGTGGAAAAAAATTGTTAATGGGAAATTATACAAAGTTACTGTTGACTGTCCCAAAGCTCCATTTAGCAAAACCCTAGTTAAGTCCATGGCCGCCCAGGCTGGAGTATCCAAAAAAGTCTTTCTTGAATACTGTTTTGATAAAAAATTAAAAGATGATCCTCATCAGTAAAAAACTATCTTTTGTCTTCTCTTTATCCCAAAGGCAGTTGGGGAATTTTTTTTGAGAATTTTCCTGAACAGAATCATCGATAGAGGAATAAACAGGAGTAGATGCACCCTGATGGTTTTCCTTCAACTTCGGTTGAGGGATTTTTTTTGAGAATTTTCCTGAACAGAATCATCGATAGAGGAATAAACAGGAGTAGATGCACCCTGATGGTTTTCCTTCAACTTCGGTTGAGGGATTTTTTTTGAGAATTTTCCTGAACAGAATCATAGATAAAGGAATAAACAGGAGTAGATGCACCCTGATAGTTCCCCCTCAACTTCGGTTGGGGGAATTTTTTTTTGAGAATTTTCCTGAATAGAATCATAGATAAAGGAATAAACAAATGTAGATGCACCCTGATAGTTCCCCCTCAACTTCGGTTGGGGGGTTTTTGCTTGGGAAGGCTTCCTACGTCAGTTCTATTAATGGTGTTCAAAAATACCTTGAAATTGTAATAAATCTAAAGTGACTATTACAGGTAAACAGGAAAAACATTGTTGGGCGAGTTCTAAACGGTCTTCTCGTTCTAACATCGACACTAACTTTTTCTGAACACTTAATAAATAGCGAACATCATTAGCGGCATAGTTTAATTGCTCTTCGGACAGGTTACTCGCATTTCCCCAGTCAGAACTTTGGGAGGTTTTATCGAGTTCAACTTTTTCTAATTCTTGGACTAATTCTTTCAGTCCGTGTTTTCCGGTATAGGTTCGGACTAATTTACTGGCTATTTTAGTACAGAATATCGGGTTAACTTCTATTCCTAAGTAATAGCGAATAGTGGCAATATCAAATCGAGCAAAATGGAAGACTTTGAGAATATGAGGTGCTTCTAAGAGTTGTTTTAAGTTCGGTGCTTCTGTTTGACCTTTGGCAATTCTAATGGCGGTGACTTGACCTTTGAGGTCGCAAATTTGAATTAAGCAAAGGCGGTCTCGCCAAGGTAATAACCCCATTGTTTCGGTATCAACGGCTAACGCATCGGCGGTTAGGTATTCAGATAATAACGTTTCAGAAATATCCCCATCACAAACTTGAAAATTAAACATAGGATTATTGACGGTTGACGGTTGACTGTTAGCTTTGTTAGTTTTTAATAAAACTATTCCCAATTCGTAATTCGTAATTCGTAATTCGTAATTCGTAATTCGTAATTCGTAATTCCCTATTCTACATTTAAAGCCATGCTTTTCTTACAAAAATCTGAGTAAAATAATACTCGCCTTTGGCATTTCTGACAATCCCAACTCCGGTTAATTCATAATTTCCCACCATATTGCGTTGATGACCTGGACTTTCTATCCATCCTTTTACAGCTTGTTTTCCAGGGTCAACATAACCCGAATTAAAAGCGACATTTTCAGCAATTTCTTGCCAACGAACCACTTGACGAACAGCTTGAAATCGAGCTTTTGACCCCCCATGACCAAAGGGAACTTGACCGTTAGCCATTAACTGACTATGAATACGACATTGTTCACTAATTTGCGGGTCTAGTTTCAAAGGGGGTAAATTTTTAGAAGCCCGATAATTATTAACTTGTTGATGTACGGATAATTCCAATTGGGCGAGATTAGAATTATTAGGGGTAACAATGGGTGTCACTTGCGGTAGGGGCTTTCCAATTGAATTAATTTCTGCTAAAAATGTACACCCTCCCAATAATAAGGCTATTCCCATGAATGGTAATTTAAACATAGTTGATTTTAGCAATATTGTTGACGCGGTACAGTTGCGATAGGTTTGGGAAATTGTTATCGCTTTTTTTAGCTTACTGCATAAATTGTGATTTTTGTCAATACCCCTAGTTGTGGCTTACCGTTTTTGTCCAAAAATTCGTGTATCGTAAAGTCGTAAATTCGTTAAAAAACATTGATCTTATACGAAAGAATGAGGGTTTTAGCTGCCATTTTTGTCTTTAGACACAATAAACCCTTGAGCGGTGTTATCCTCAGTGTACCAGAACCTCTATAATCTCGTCAACTATTTGAGAACTATTTTCAATAAAATATCAAAACTTCCTGACAAACTTTTAAATAAAAAAATTATACGCTTATATAAATTAGAAAAATTAATATTAACTCTGCAATTAGGACTGATAACCGTAGGGGGTAACATCTAAACTGAAACTAATAACTTTCTAGTACAGTATCGTCATTTAATTCGAGAAAAGCTAAAGGAATTATAGGCTCAAATTTAGGCAAATAATAATCTTTGCTGAGAACCCTAATAAGCTTTTTAAGGAGTAAACTTGATTAAAATTTTCGGTCGGTTCAATGCTTGAATTACGGTACTGAACACGACCGAGATGAGAATGCTTCAAAAAATCTAAATCAAGTCGGGATAGGGCAATGCCACGACTCTAAACGGACACTCCAGACAGAGTAAGACTACCCTCGGTAGCGTCGTCAGTTAGTGAACTGTCAAGAATCACCGCATCGTCACTGTTGCTGAGTATGTCAATACAGAATAGGTATTCTAGAAGGTGATCAGTATGATCGCCATTCATAGTCACCACCACACCAGTCAGAAGTATCAACACCAGAAATAACTCTGTAGTTGTTTGTATACCACTCCAGTTCTCTGATGTTTGGAGTGTCCTTGGCATAAACGATGTGTCCATATTGCGGATACCTTTGCCCATCGGAATCTGGGACGAAAAAGAAATTCAGCATAGATCCCCAAGGTATACCACAGCGATTTTGGAACTCTTTTCTCGTGTTTAAGGCTGCATCATAAGAGTCATCAGCCGCATACCAAGTAGGCCATTTTTCCTTAATGATGATAGGCTTGTATCCTTTGCGGTCTACTCCTTGCTCATTGTAACCGTACTCATTAAATCCGTCTGCTCCGTAATTATCCCACGCTTTAGTCCCAACTTGATAGGCTGGATAACGGCTCATTTTTCCTCTCCAATTTAATACTGAATAAATACAACTTTGGGTGCATGAGTAATTTGTTAAAATTAAGACACAAATCCACTCACGATATCAACGTTGAACAACGATGTACTTGATCAACCCTGACTGCTATCATCAGCTTGGTAGTTCAAAGCATGATTTGTGCAGTAATCTACAAATATTGCCTCTTCATCAAGTCCTTGAACCTTCTCCCAAATTTCTCTGATTTCATGAATCATCTCCTCCACTTCTATACCGTCAGCCTGCTCTAATACAAGGTGAATTAGTTCATCTAAGCTAATTTTAGTATGATTGACGAGCGACTTAGCAAACAGGCAACAAAAAACGTTTTTGTGATTTCCAATTACACCTTCTTCGCTGAAGCCATACTTCCAATATTTTGCATCAACCCTTACAATTGCACCGTTTTCTGGAATCACATAAAGGGCTTGCACCTGTTTTCCCCCAACTGACGCATCATCGAGAATGCTTTTCAGACTTTGAGTGATTAATCCTTGAAATACATTTTTAGCAGTGTCTGAAGCACCTGGGAAAAAATCATTAATTACTTCATATATTTTATCATCGGTCTCTTCTGTGATATCTACCATGTACTCCGAATGATATCTGAGGACACGATTTCCAAGAATCTTAACTTTTCCGACTGCTTCTAGATCGTGAAGCATATCGTGAAGTTTCTCTTTATATAAACGTAGTCGAGTTGTTGCAGCACTTCTAAGAAACTCAAGCTGTTCTTTCTCCTTTGCTGATAAAGTGGCATCTTCAAGTCTTGCCATTAATTTTGTCATCATGAATCCCTCGGATTTTTTCATGAACGTATAATAAACTGAACTATGCAAGCAATTGATAATTGTTACATAATTTTAATCAACCATAACCAAACTTAATAAATGGTTTTGCTTTTAGTGCTGAATTTAACTGTTAGGATGATTCAAGAATTTTTGTACCGTTTGTACATCTTTATCTCCCCGTCCTGAACAATTTAAAATAATCCGAGGACTGCCTTCTAATTGCGGACAAAGCATTTCTAAATAAGCGATCGCATGGGCCGTTTCTAAAGCAGGAATAATGCCTTCTAAACGAGATAACTGTTGAAACGCATCCAACGCTTGTTGGTCAGTCACACTATAATATTCCGCCCGACCCAAATCTTTTAAATAGCTGTGTTCTGGCCCGACACCGGGATAATCTAACCCAGCACTAATGGAATGGGCTTCCATCACTTGACCATCATCATCTTGTAATAGATAACTCATCGCCCCGTGTAAAACGCCCACTTGACCATGAGTTAAGGTAGCGGCGTGTTTTCCGGTTTCTACCCCTGAACCTGCGGCTTCTACCCCAATTAAACGCACAGAAGATTCATTCACAAACTCATTAAATAGCCCCATGGCGTTTGAACCGCCACCGACGCAAGCTAATAAAATATCCGGTAAACCGCCCCATTTTTCTAAACATTGGTTGCGAGTTTCGATACCAATTACATTATGAAAATCCCGTACAATCATCGGATAGGGATGGGGGCCAGCAACGGAACCGAGAATATAATGGGTCGTTTCCACGTTCGTTACCCAGTCGCGGATGGCTTCAGACGTCGCATCTTTTAACGTTCCAGTTCCCGCTTCCACTGGTCGAACTTCCGCCCCTAACAACCGCATTCTAAACACATTCAGGGCTTGACGTTCCATGTCGTGAATGCCCATATAAATTACACAGTCTAGGCCATAGCGGGCGCAAACCGTCGCCGTCGCCACCCCATGTTGACCCGCCCCGGTTTCTGCAATAATGCGTTGTTTCCCCATTTTTTTCGCTAACAACGCTTGGGCGAGAGCATTATTAATTTTATGAGCCCCCGTATGGTTGAGGTCTTCCCGTTTCAGATAAATTTGCGGGCCTGTACCGTCGGGTTTAGCATAATATTGGGTGAGGCGTTCGGCGAAATACAGAGGGCTAGGCCGTCCCACATAGTCTTTAAGCAGGCTTTGGAGTTCCGTTTGAAATTCAGGATCTTGACGATAATGGTGATAGGCCGTTTCCAGTTCAGCTAAGGCAGGCATTAAGGTTTCAGGAACGTATTTGCCGCCAAATTGTCCGAAGCGTCCCAGGGGGTCAGGGCGTTGTGTTGCGGTGAGTTGGGGGTTGGGAGGTAAGGGAGTGGTAGTCACGGCGCAGGAAAATTATCAATATTGAACAATCTTTTTATTATATAGCGAGTCTCAATCAAAAGGTTAGGAATCTAACCAACTCAGTTGTTGGGAGTTAGGGAACAGAAGCCGCTTTTTGGAAATGAAATGACATTGATGGGGAAAAATGCTATGAATCAAAATTCTAATTCTTCGGTGGTTCCAGACGTAAATTTAAGCCAAAATCAATTGGATTTCCAAGCTCAAGGGTTCAATCAAAGATTAACACAAACATTAACGATTACTAATTCTGTTCCTAAAACACTGTTACAAGGAAAATGGAATATTATTCCCCATCCCAGTGATCCAATTATAGAGGATGGTAAACATCCTTGGATTGAGATTAAACCTCAAAGATTTCAAAAAAATCAAGTGGTTTGTTCTATAACGGTAGAAACAAATTTATTAAAAGCGAATCAAGTCTATGAACGTCAACTGAATTTAAAGACAAATTCTAATCCGCAAAATTATCAAATTCCTTTAACTGTTAAAACGGCGTTGCTTCCTGTTCTTCTTGGCAAAAAATTCTATATCCTGTTAGGGATAACTTTTTTAATCTTGATAGTCGCTTTAACTCCGGCTTATACTTATTTAAGTTTTGCCACAACCTTCTCAACTCCCCAATTTCGACATCATCCGGGTTTTTCTCAAATTTTAGTCGATTTATTTTGGAAAGGATTAAGTTTATTAACGGCGATAATCTGGCTTTATCTAGGAATTAGAATTGGATTATCTCGTCGTGGCGGACTCTGGGTCATTCCTTCAGCGTTCCTCTCTTATTTTCTGTTAATTTTGATGGTACAATTAATTGGGATGTTATCAGCAATAGTCATTCCCAGTGGTTCTGATTCACCTTTGAGTTTATTGTTTCAAGATGGCGGGAAATGCGGACGAATTTTGAGTCGAATGTTAATTTCTGTTTTGGGGGGTGGAAGTGTTTTAAATATGGGGGTCGTTTGGGGATGGTTAACCCAACGGTATCAAAAAATTGGCTTTGAACCAAAAGAGTCTAATATTTTAGCGTTTCTGATAATTCTATCGAGTTTTAGTTGGGGAGTTGTATTTTTTATAAAATGGCTTTTACCCGTGATGATATTAACGGGAATTTTGAGCTTAGTCGGAATTTTTAAATTAATTCAAACTAGCGTTAAGAAACGTCAGAAAGTAATTCAAGCCTATTTTCAATCAGAATCTCAAAGAATTCCTGAATAAGCAATTTAGGATTAAGTTATTCTGATTCTACTAATTAAGGTTTTTTGACGGGGACATAGGTTGAATATAACGTTGATTCGCTCGAACATAACAAGGGTTATTTTCAGGATATCTCCGAACAGGCATCCAAGGCAATTGTTGACTATCTTTGGCATTGATTAAGACTTCATCAGAACCGCCTCGATAGACTTCTGCTTGTAAAATATCTCCTTGTTTAAATTGTTGAATAATGGGGGAATTAATGTTGGGTGTTTGACGACAATTTAATGTTGTTGTAACAACTTTCCATAAAGAACCTGCCATCAAACGGGGAGAAGCTTGACCTTTAACTGGTGCTTCATTAGAGTAATAATTTCCCTGACTATCGGGGATAGGAATAGGCCGTTGACTCAATAAAACCATTGTAAGGTTTAAAACTGCTAATGGTATTTTCATAAATATAAATAATAGTAAGCTTTTCTCAATGAGGGAATTGGTGTAATTGTGATAATATAGAATCAACTATATTTTACCTCAATCAGACCAGTCCTGAACCATGAGTCAATGCCTTAACCCAGATTGCCTTCAACTCAACTCTAAAACAACAATTTTTTGTCAAAAATGTGGCTCGAAATTGCTATTAACAGATCGATATCGAGCGTTAAAAATATTAGGACAAGGAGGATTTGGTCGAACGTTTCTAGCGGTTGATGAGCATAAACCATCTCAACCCTATTGTGTGATTAAACAATTTTTACCCCAATCTCAAGGCACGAATAATCAACAAAAAGCCGAGGAACTATTTAAACAGGAAGCGATACAATTAGAACAGTTAGGCAAACATCAACAAATTCCTGAATTATTCGCCTATTTTATCCAAGATCACCGTCAATACCTTGTTCAAGAATATATTGTAGGAGAAAACTTAGCTCAAGAATTAGCTCAAAGTGGAGCTTTTTCAGAAACTAAAATTGTTAATTTGTTAGGAGATTTATTACCTGTTTTAGTGTTTATTCACCAAAAGCCATTAATTCACCGAGATATTAAACCGGAAAATATTATTAGAAGAAAGAGCGATAATAAATTTGTTTTAGTGGATTTTGGAGCAGCCAAAGCAGCGACTAGAACGGCGTTAGCGGTGACAGGAACAGTTATTGGTTCGGCTGGATATGTCGCACCAGAACAAGCGTTAGGAAAACCGACTTTTGCCAGTGATTTATATAGTTTAGGGGTGACTTGTATTCATTTATTAACGAATAAGGAACCCTTTGATTTATTTGATGTTAGTGAAGCAGATTGGGTTTGGCGAGATTATTTAAAGGTTAAAGTTAATAATACTTTGGGTCAAGTCTTAGATAAACTCTTACAACAGGGAACAAAAAAACGTTTTCAAACGGCTCAAGAAGTGTTAGAAGCATTACAATTAACCCAAAAACCGATATCATCACCAAAACTAAAATTTACACCGCAACCAACAGTCAAACCAACAGTCAAACCAACAGTCAAACCAAAACCCCAACCAACAGCCCAACCAACACCCGAACCCAATATAGAATTAAAGTCAGCTAAAGGTGTGAGTTATCGTAAATTAGAACAACTTTTGAAAGCCGGAAAGTGGAAAGAAGCTGACGAAGAAACTGCTAAAAAAATGTTAGAAGTAGCCGGAAGAACAAAGGAGGGATGGTTAAGGACTGAAGATATTGATAATTTTCCCTGTGAAGATTTACGAACGATTGACCAACTTTGGGTAAAATACAGTAATGGACGCTTCGGCTTTTCGGTACAGAAGCGCATCTATCAAAGTCTGGGTGGAACCCGGAATTATGATAGTAAAGTCTGGGAATCGTTTGGTGATCAGGTGGGTTGGCGTGTTGGAGGTAGCTGGTTGTATTACTACGATCTAAAATTCGATCAGACAGCACCAGTGGGCCACCTCCCGGCTGAACAATTCAATCAGACAGCACCAGTGAGACAGCACGACTTCAACACCAAGGTCACCTCCCGGCTTTTTTCCTCCCGGCTTTTTGTGGTGGCACCTCCTTCGGGTACATCCTTCCTTCCGGGTCGAGGCGGGGTACATCTCTGTTCTCTCGCGTCGAGACTTGTAGACTGTAACATATAAGGCTTTTAACCCGACAGTGTAGGGGCGAGGCGCGCCCATTGGCGTCAACTTAAGGAGCGATCGCCCCAAACCTGCTGTGTAAGAGCATCGATTTCTCGATGTCGTTTTCGAGTGGATTTGACCAAGCCAAATAACTTCTGATGTGAGGTTAAATAGCTAATAACATCAGAAGTTTCTCCCCGTAAACTAGCTCGAGAAAAATGATATAAAGCGCGAAATACCATTTCTGTAGAAATTCGTTCTTTCGGTTGACCTAAAGCCATAGCGACATCAGTACACAACTGATTTAAGACGGCATAAAATATCCAGGTTGATAAAATTTGAATTTGGATTCCGTTGCTATCTCCCACCCAGAGATAGGCTAATCCTAATAATCTCTTCGTTAATAAAAAGGCTTGTTCAATTTGCCAGCGATTTCGGTACAACTCACAAACTTGTTGAGCCGATAATTCCTCTGGATCTAAGACATTGGTTAAATAGCGATACCAAGTTTTTCCCCATAAGACTGAGACTAATCGTACAGGCTGATGACATCGGTTAGAACGGTACAATCCCATCTGGATAATTTCATCTTGATAGTATAACCCTTGGCTTAATGTTTTTTTGACTTGATAGGCTGTTTTTTCTCTTAATCGGGTTACAAAAAATTTTTTTTGTTCTGTAAATTCATCAAACCACCCAAACTTAAAAAAACCTAAGTCAAAAATCATTAATCCCCCTTGGGGAAGTTGTTCTAACAGTTGGTCAGTAAAGATTTTATCGTTAGCTTTTGATTCTTCTGTATACCACATTTTCACCGGTCTATATGTCCAGGCTTCTACAATCACCATCATCTTTCCCCCTAACACTGTGTTACCCTTTCTCAGCACTTTTAACTTTTTAAATATTTCTTCCAGTGTCGAACCATCTGCTATCCAAATTCCTGTAAACTTTTCTGAGATCCCTTGCCATTTTTCCGGCACTCCCTTCAGATTTTCTTCGCTTTTTAATTTCTCTATCACCTGTTCAAAGATTTCTACAAATAAACTCGCTGGTAGCGTTCTTAATCTTTTTGATAACGCTTCCACACTCACTTGCATCGGTTCTATCCACAGCATTCCTTCTTCCGTTAGGATTCTTAACAGTTCTCGCAATCCAGCTATTCTTCTATAGACTAAGCCAATAACTACTGCCATCATCACTGGTAAATTTAATACTCGCGAACGCAGTTTTTTTTCCTGAATTCCTCGGCTTTCCTTTAACGGTTTAAAATTTTCGGGTGTTAGTAGTCTATACAGTTCTTTTTCTAGCACTTCTAATGGTGGCCCTGCCATTTGACTTTGATGCCTTAAATCCGCATTTCTCAAAATTCTCCCTGTTGTTTTACTCATCTGATTTCTTTCCCCCTTCCACTAACACTGACCTTGGCGATCGCCCCTTTAAACTAACACCTACAGTTGCCACGTTGCCAGGGCGACTACTCATCGCCCTCTTCAACTCCCATTAGTCGTTGCGATCGCCTTTCCTTAAGTTGACACCAATGGGCGCGCCTCGCCCCTACAGGGGATTAATAGGGTTGCGGGTTTCCGATAGGGTCAGAAACCCGGTTTCTTAATTGAGCTTTTTGTTAGTAGCTCATGTTAGGGCAGAAACCCGGTTTCTTGGAGGTGTGGGTGGGGGTCAGAAACCCGGTTTCTTAATTGAGCTTTTTGTTAATAGCAAAGGTTAAGGTAGAAACCCGGTTTCTTGGAGGTGTCGGAGCCATTGAGTGACATCAAAGGTCGTTCCTGTTAACTTAATGATCTGGCCAGAATGATCAAAAACAGGGCCGCCTCGGGCGTTGATGTAGCGAATTTCTCCATCATTGGCGCGAATGATGCGTAAGTTGGCTTCAAACGCCTCCCTTCTGAGTGCCCGATACTGAATGGCTTCCTGATGAAGTTGGCGATCATCAGGGTGAATTAAAGCTAAAATTTCTTCAGCAGAAGGAGCAGGCTGATTCGGGTCAAGACCATGAATCAGAAAAAGCTCCTCCGTCCAATAAATTTCACGAGTTATGACATCGAACTCCCAACACCCGACTTGAGCCACTCGTTGGGCATTTCGCAACATCATTTCTGAGCGTCGTAGTTGGGCTTCAATGTGTTTGCGCTGCTCAATTTCCTCGTGTAGACGGGCATTCGCCGCCATCAATTCTTGCCAGATATTGGCGGTAATTGAATCAACTATCCCTTCTAGGAGATAAGGATCTCGGTTAAGCGACTGATTTTCCTTGTTATAAACCGGATTGAGACAGTACCCCAGACCATAGTGGGTTTGAATAAAATCTTGAAGACCCGCCTGTTCAAGCTTGCGGCGAATACTGCGAATATGGCTCTTGAGGGTGGCATCGCTGGGTAATTCATCGTCCAATGTCCACAGGCGATCGCCTATCTCGCTGCGAGAAAACATTTGTCGGGGATAAGTGAGAAATAGCTTCAGAATTTGGTATTCCTTGCGGTTGACCTTCAAAATTTGACCGTGACAAGTGATTTGTTGGGCGGCAGGATTGAGAGACAATGGCCCCCAGGTGAGCAGAGGGCTGGCCCGACGAAGACCCCGCCGCGCCAAAGCACGCAGTTGAGCCAGGAGTTCAGGAAACTGAATCGGTTTCACTAAACAGGCATCCGCCCCACTATCTAAGCCATCGACACAAGTGTTGGCATCCGCAGGCTCCAGCATCAGCAAAATCAGGACGGGGTTGCCAACCTCGCGCAAGCGACAACACAGGGTAACTCCATCCATATCAGGCAATACCGCCTCCAGCAAAACCCCATCGTACATGAACGCCTGAAGCAATTCCCAGGCTTCCTCGCCATTGGTTGCAATATCAACAATAAAGCTATGGCGCGATAAAACCTGATGTATGACCCTACACAATGTTGGGTCTGGGGAAACCAGCAGAATTCTCATGGTTTAGCGGTTCAGCTTTCACAAGGGCTATCCCTCCAGAATTACACAAACTTTTCACCTTTTTCTGTCATACTTTCTCCAAGTTTTTTAGTCCAGACCAAATTCTGAAAGGGTTGCTCTATATGGTTCCCGCCTCCCATCACGTCTATGATTTCATTCAAAAGAATGCCTTGATCAGTGGTGTGATCAATGGTGTCATCAACGGTGTGATTGGCTGGTTTATGTTTCGCGCAAAAGAGGCTCTACCCCTTACCGTTGATACCATATCAGCCCATGAAAAAACGGTTTTCTCAACGGGGGTGATGACGGCGTTTATGCTGTCGCTGATCTTGGGGACAATCGCCTTTTTTACCTTCAGCAAAAAAGCCAAAACTTTCCCCGTGCCATTTCCAGAGCTTTTGGATCGGCCTTTTTTCTTTTTTGGGGTGAGAACAATTCTGTTTTATTCTCTGTTTGCCTTTGGTACAGCGGCATTGGTTGCCCTATTTTTGCAAAAGTTTTTAGGAACAATTCTAGTCACGCCTTTGATCGGTGCAATTCTTTTAGGGATAATCGCCGGGATAGCGTCCTGGTTTATTAATGCGGCGGTCATGAAAGCGATGTTGCGACCTGAGTAAGTTTTTGAGTGATGGCGTTTGATTTGGACTTTGTTGAGAACTCCGATAACAAAGGGTTCTAAGTCTTTAACATTATGGAGATTATGTCGATATGACCGTTTTGGACGCATTCAAGCTCGATGGCCAGGTCGCCATTGTGACCGGAGGTGGGGCAGGCATTGGCCGGGGCATTGCTGAATTGTTTGCCCAGGCTGGGGCTGCTGTAGTTGTCAGTGACTTGAAGGAAGACACTGCTGCTGCGGTCGTTAAGGGCATTCAGGAAAAGGGAGGTAAAGCCCTTGCTGTAGCCTGCGATGTCACCAATGACCAGGCTCTTGAAAATCTCGTCAACGCGACCTTGGAGGTCTTTGGCAAAATCACCCTCTTGATCAACAACGCTGGGGGCGGTGGGCCAAAACCCTTTGATATGCCGATGGACACCTTTATTTGGGCCTACAAACTCAATGTATTTTCAGTGTTTCATCTGTGCCAACTGTGTGCTCCCCATATCGAGGCAGCCGGGGGGGGAGCCATTTTGAATATTTCCTCAATGTCGGCAGAGAATAAAAACGTCAAGATGGCGTCTTATAGCTCCTCCAAGGCTGCGGTTAGCCACCTGACTCGGAATATTGCCTTTGATTTGGGGCCAAAGGGCATTCGGGTAAATGCGATCGCTCCGGGTGCAATTAAAACCGATGCCTTAGCGACGGTGCTGACCCCGGAAGTTGAAAAAGTCATGCTTAAGCATACCCCCCTAGCTCGGTTGGGAGAACCCAGTGATATTGCCTATGCTGCCTTATTCCTGTGTTCTCCGGCCGCCAGTTGGGTGAGTGGACAGGTGCTCACCGTCAGTGGGGGCGGTGTGCAGGAATTAGATTAAGTGTCCATAAGTCTTTCACCGTATTCAACCTTAAAGGAAACCACTATGAGCAACTTTGATGCCTTTGCTGACTTTCGGATGGATGGTCATGTGGCCATCGTTACGGGTGGCGCCCAAAATATCGGGGAAGCCATTGCTAAAACCTTTTCGGGCGCAGGAGCCAAGGTAATGATTGCTGACCTCAATGGGGAGAAGGCCCAGGCAACGGCGGCAGCGCTCCAGGCTGAAACGGGTAATGAAGTGTTGGGGATTGGCTGCAACGTCACCATTGAAGAAGATATTCAACAATGTGTCGCCAAAACTGTCGAAGCCTTTGGCGGTATTTCAACTTTAGTTAATAACGTTGGCTGGGGCAAATCCTACGACGACCCCCTGGATGTTCCTTTGGAAGAGATGATCGAGAGTTATAAGCTGAATACCCTATCGGCTATGCGAATGACGGCCGCTTGTCGTCCCTATTTACTCGAAGCTGAAAATGCCACCATTACTAACTCCGGTTCTCTGGTGGGGGTGTTACCTGCTTTTGACTTCATCGCCTACTCGGCCGCCAAGGCAGCCCTTAACCACATGATGCTGGGTCTAGCTCACTATTTTGCCAAGCAAGTTCGCATCAATACCGTGTTGATTGGTACGGTGATTACCGAGGGCTATGCCGCAGCAGGTTTGGATGAAAAAGCCCAGTATGCCTTAGCCCACTCGGACAATTTGACCGGACGTGCTGGAAAACCGCAAGATATTGCTAATGCCTTCCTCTGGCTTGCATCTCCGGCTGGGTCTTGGGTCAGTGGTCAAACCTTGCAAGTCTCTGGTGGGGGCAAGCGTGTGCGCCTCAAACCCGAATAAATCCCGCGCAAGGGAACACCGAACACCGAACAGGGAAGGATCTCTACTGCGTTATCGAGAAAAGTAGAGATTCTTCACGGAGTTTACCCTCGAAGGAAGTGAAAGGTTCAGAATGACGAATGATTTTCAATTATTATTAAAATCCTCAAAATCCTTTTTTGTTATAATAACATTAGACCCCATTAGAGGCTAGAAACTCATGATGGTGCAAACTGCTCCTAAAACCTATAGTTTTGACGATTATCTTAATTATAGAGATGATAGCGATTTTAAATATGAACTGTTTAATGGAAAATTAATTCAGATGCCTCCTGCTAGTGGTTTACACGCTGAGATTTTACGTTTAATTTATGATATTTTAAAAGCCGAAATTCAACGATTACAATTAGATAGGGTTGTACAACCGGGAACAGTTGGAGTGAGAACTGGAATCAGAAAATCCCGAATTCCTGATATTTTAGTTATGACAGAAACTCAGCGTCAACTGTTGAGGACATTACCTTCAGCTATTTTAGAAGAACCACCTGTATTAGTGGTAGAAATTGTTAGTCCGAATAATCCAGAAGATGATTATCGTTATAAACGTTCAGAATATGCTGCATTAGGAATTCCTGAATATTGGATTATTGATACGCAAGAATTGAAAATCTCGATTTTAACGTTAGTTTCTGGATTTTATGATATCGTAGAATATAGAGGAGAAGATATAATTAATTCTGCCAGTTTTCCCGAACTTCAATTGACAGCCGAACAAATTTTAAATGCTTTATAAATTCAAGGTAAAACCTGGAGAAACCGGGTTTCTAATGGGTGTTTAAAAACCCGGTTTTGGGAACGTTGAATCAGTTTGGGGGTAATAACGGCCAAACCTTTAACGTATCATCAAAACTCCCCGTAATTAACGTATGATTTTGAGGGTTAAATACCACATTGACCCAAGCTTGATGTCCTTTAAAGGTTCCGACGAGTCCTCCATTTTCCACATTCCAAAGTTTAACCCCTCCCCCAAAATCACCACTGGCTAAGGTTTGACCATCGGGGCTAAATGCCACCGATTGAACCTTTTCTTGATGACCGAGAAGAATGTGCTCTGGAGTATTATTAAAATATTGAGATTCTAATTGTTGTAAATCCCACAATTTAACGGCATGATCCCAACTTCCCGTTGCTAACCGTTGACCATCGGGACTTATTGCTACTGACCAAATCGCCTCAGTATGAGCTTTAAACGTTCTTAATAATTCTCCGGTATGCCAATTCCAAATATCAACAATTCCGTTATTTCCCCCACTCACTAAGGTTTGATTATCCCCACTAAAAGCGAGAGATTGTACCTCAATTCCATATCCGTTTAACGTCCTTAACGTTCGTCCGGTGTAAATATCCCACAGACGAATGGTTTGGTCACGGCTAACACTCGCTACCGTTTCCCCATCGGGACTAATCGCCACCGCATAAACCCATCCTTGATGACCGTAGAGCATTTTTTTCTGACGACCACTCCACAAATCCCAAACTAAAATGGTTTGGTCACCGCTTCCACTTACTAACGTCCGGCCATCCCGACTCATCGCCAAGGTTCCCACAGGTTGGGAATGTCCTAACAAGGTGTTAATTAATCCTCCGGTATTGGCATCAATGATATTAATTGACCCATCCGTATTGCCATAAACTACAAATTGACCATCGGGACTCACCGCCACCGACCACACTGGGCCCGTATTTTTGGATAAAGTTCGGACTGTCCCAGGGTTTTGAAGAATGGGGGGGGCAAAATTCTCAATTTGGGGTACAGGAATTTGGATATCAGGAACTTGATAAATGGGTTCTGGAGGTTGGGAAGAAATTTGAGGGACAATAGAGGGTAGGCGAGAACTCATGAATAAGGAAAATAACGCTAAAGCTGCACCCCCCCAAGCCGTTAAAATCCATTTACGTTGGACAACTTTTGTTAAGTGAACCGGAATGGGCCCTGATTTTAAATCCTGCATCACCGCCGTCGCAGAGGGATAACGTTTGCTAGGGTTGCGTTCAATTAATTGAGTTAAAATTCGGGTTAAACGCTGACTAATGGGTCTTTTCAAATAATCCCGCCAAACCCAAGTATTCGTTTTAATGTTAAATAAATCAAAGGGAGACATCTGGGTTAACAGATGTAGACAAGTTATCCCTAAACTATAGAGATCGGTTTTAGCATTAATTTCCCCTTGAAGTTGTTCCGGTGCGGCATATTCTGGGGAACCTTGAAGGGTTGTTGGAAAATTTTGTTGCGGATAAATTCCAGCAAAATCAACTAAAATTAACGGTTTTGTAGGAGGAATAAAAGCTGAACGACGGATAATATTTTCAGGTTTAATATCCCCATGTATCATTCCCTTTTCATGAATGAATTGAAGCAAGGGTAGAATTTCACTGAGGATATACCAAATTTGCAATTCCTGAAACACGCCTTCTTGTTCAAGTTCTTCAGCTAAATTTCGCCCTGAAATATAGTCCTGTACAATATAACCACAATCTTTTTCTTCAAAGGACGCTAACAAGTCTGGGAGGGCGGGATGTTGGCTGATGGGGTCTAATTTGCGGGTATAAACACGGAACTCGACACGGGCGTCTGGTTGGGATGGCGGATAAAGACATTGCTTAATGACGCATCGAGGTTGAGACGGTTTATCTTCATCAACGGCTAAAAATGTTCGGTTCCATTGACTTTGACCTAAAATTCGGATAGCACGATAGCGGTCTTTGAGGCGCAATTGTGAGCCACAACTCTGACACAAAAGGGCGTGAGTCGGGTTTTGAGGCTTCTGACATTGGGGGTTGATGCAGTAACTCATAACCAGAATTTTTTAGTATATTTTTTCTATGATACGTCTTTCCTAAACTTTAGTCTGATTCAGGGAAGGCGATCACTAATTCTTAAATAAACGCAACATCTTTGAGGGAATTTTCTATCATTGGGGGGATGACGACATCAAATGTTAAACTGTTTAGCATTTAAACGTCACGATAGTTTTGTGACATTCGGTATGGGGAACAGACCTCTGACCTCTTAACCGAGATGGGAGAAAAAGATCACCCAAATCTCAACGCCTGAAATTCAGATTATCCGTTCAAATCCGTGATTTTTTCTGGATTTTTTTTCTAAAATTAACTGAATTAATCCTAACCGATTTTAACCTATGGCTTTCATTCGTATTGTTCCCAGTTGGCAACTCTCTGAACATCAAATTACACCAGAGTCCGTATTTCTCAATCGTCGTCGCTTTATGAAAAGCTTAATTGGGGCGGGATTAACAGCAACTATTTTACCGTTAACCGGATGTCAATCTTCCTCGACGGGTAAAAATCAGGATAATTTTTCAACCCAAGTGATCTCAAATTTTACCCCAAATCCGAATTTTGCTGATGTCAATCGTCCGGTTACGGCTGAAGATTTAGCCACAAAATATAATAACTTTTATGAGTATGGCGGTTCCAAATCGATTTGGCAAGCAGCCCAAGCATTACCGTTAGAAGATTGGAAAATAGAGGTTTCAGGATTAGTCAAAAATCCAACTACATACACTTTAGATGATCTTCAGAAAAAATTCCCCTTGGAAGAACGAATTTATCGCTTTCGCTGTGTAGAAGCTTGGGCGATGGTAGTTCCTTGGTTAGGGTTTCCCATGAACAAATTAATGGCGGCGGTTGAACCCACTTCTGAGGCAAAATTTGTGCGGTTTACGTCTTTTTATGATCCTAAAATTACCACTGGCCCCGGATTTTGGGCGAATGGTTATCCTTGGCCCTATACCGAAGGATTAAGGATTGAAGAAATGGCAAATGAGTTAGCTTTTTTTGCCATTGGAATGTATGGAAAAACCCTACCAAAACAAAATGGTGCACCGTTACGGATGGTGACTCCTTGGAAATATGGATTTAAGGGAGCCAAATCCATTGTTAAAATTGAATTTGTTAAAAACAGACCTGCTACGTTTTGGAATACATTAGTTCCTGATGAATATGGTTTTGAAGCCAATGTAAACCCGAATAAACCTCACCCTCGATGGTCACAAGCGACGGAACGAATTGTCAATAATAGCCCTAGTTTTTCGTGGGAAAAACAGCCAACTTTATTGTATAATGGGTATGAGGAATATGTGGGTAATCTTTATTCTTAAATTCAGGGTTTGAGGGGATCTAAACGATAAACAAGTTGGGTGTTGGGCGGTAGCAAACCAGAGAGGCTAAAGCCCAACAACATTACAAGCTAAAAGTCAAGAAATTCTTAATTTTGTTTCAAATGTCCGCAATATTGTTTTAAACAGCTTTGTAACAATTGAGCATCAAAAATAATCGGGACAAAGTGAATACTTTTGACTTCTCGGAAATAAAATAAAATGGGTACAGGAGTCCAAAAAATTTCCCAGTTCATCCACTCTTGATAGGGAAACCGACGGATGAGCTTACCCGAACGATAAACATCTAAATCCGTTGGGGTAAATTGTAGACGAATGAGGGCGGTTTGGATGAAGAGAAATAAGGCAAAAAACGCCAGTGCTAAACTTCCCCATCTTTGAATTAAAAATAGGGGAAATGCAGTAATCATCAGCACGATTGGAATAATATAATTGGGTGGTAATTCAACAATATTAGAGCTTTGGGTGGTCGGTGTTGTGGTCATGGGGTAAACCTAATTTAGAAAACTTTAAATTAATATTACCAAATTTATACCCAGAAAGAGGAAATTGGGGTTCTGGGCGGGACAACCCCGCCCCTACAAGGATAACTGAATTAACCCATAACAGCACTTCCCATGCCTTGAAACATAATCCAAGATAGGAAAAAATCAAGGATAAAAATCGATAATAAAGCCGTAACAACAGCCGTTGTTGTGGATTGACCTACTCCTTTTGCTCCCCCAGTTGTCGTTAATCCCCAACTCGTCCCAATAATGGCAATAGTCGCCCCAAATACTAACCCTTTGACTAACCCACTACAAACATCCCAAACTTGGATAAAATTTCGGACTGAATCTAAAAAAGCCGTTGGAGAAATATTGTACATACTGTTAGCAATTAATAACCCTCCGGCTAATCCCGTAATTAAGCAAATAATCGTTAAAATCGGTAACATTGAACAACAAGCAATCACACGGGGAATGACTAAATAATCTACCGGGTCAGTTTTCAACATATAGAGGGCGTCAATTTGTTCTGTAACCCGCATCGTGCCAATTTCTGCTGCAAAAGCTGAACAAACCCGTCCCGCAACAATCACGGCCGTTAATACCGGGCTGAGTTCCCGTGCTAAGGACAGAGCTAGAACTCCCCCCACAATATTAACAGCACCTAACGCGACGAATTCTCGTGCAACTTGAATGGTGAACACCATCCCCACAAAACTCGCTGTTAAGAGGGCAATCATTAAGGATTCTGGGCCAACAGTGACCATTTGTTCCAAAGTGTTACGACGGTGAATTTTACCCTGAAGTAAATGCACCACCACTTGTCCGGCCAATAACAGGGCGGAAATAAATCGTTGTAGCCAAAGTTCAAAGCTGGAACGAGTGTTAGAATTGCTCAAGGGAATAACAACTGTATAAAGTTCAATCAATAACTAGAAATATACAAATCTTCAACAAGATTTATAAAGCAGAAAGTTTAATTTTTTTGACTTTATATTTAAGATTTCTCACAGATTCGATTAAAACGCGCGATCGCTCTTATCTTAGAAATTAGCAAGTTAGATTGACAGTGATACCCAATCCAACAAAGGTCAATGATACTAGCATCCAAATATAAGATATAAGATCCTCCTAGGGATAGATTTATGAGTATTTTCCCTCATCTGATTCGTTCTTTGCTTCTGGCGATTACGTTTAGTTTCATCGCCCCTGTATTATTAATCGCGATGGGATTAATTACTTGTGTCTTCATGAGTCACCTTCCTTTGATGCAAAGCTTAGGGGAGTTTGGCTGTAAGCAAATGCTCAAATTTCTTGCCACCTTTGGCAGTGGACATCCTGTGCAGGGATGTTTAGTCATTGCCCTAACCTGTAGTTTGGTCGGAGGGTTATTTGATACCTATGCTTGTTGCCAAAACTTACGGAGCAATTAAAAAGCTATTATAAAATCAAATGGTAATCCGGGGAAAATTAGGCTAAACAAATATTATAACCCGGATTCAAATCGCTAATTGAGTTTAGTTTATAAATCTCTACAGTTCTACCGGATTTTTTTCCCTAAATTGTTAAGAAATGAAAAGAAGATTTGGATTTCATTATAACCCTTGGTAATATATACTTAGCTAAAATAGAAAAGTGAGGAAAATTAGCCAAAATCAGGTTTTTTACCGTTCTCTATTCTCTGAGTTTGATATAAGCTGGAAGCTGTAATTTTTATTGAAAAGCTTCTTAAATTGAACTCGATTTCTATTATCTTAATTCAAAATTTATGATTAAAAAACCTGTTTTCTCCCTACAATTCTCAGATTAAAATCATCAAAAATACAGAAAAAGAGGTATAGTTCTATGTCAACTAATTTAGATGTAGCAGTCATTTCACCCTGGAAAGCTGAACTGGTTAAAGATATTGTTCCAGGCTTCTTTGACCTTTCGGCAAATAATCTAACCAACGTTAACAATACCCTCTATTTTGAATCACAGCAAACTCAAAGTTATTATTCTTCTTACTATGCAGCCAAGGAACAGTTGTGGAAAACTGATGGTACAGAAGCGGGTACAACTTTAATTAAAGATCTAGGATTATTTGAAAATCAAGCTTTTTCCTCAGAGGTTAACAACGATATTTTATACTTTGAAGTTCTTGTTCAAGATCCGAATACCAATCTTTCCAGCCTTCAGTTGTGGAAAACCGATGGGACAGATACAGGAACTCAATTAATAAAAGATTGGGGAAGTTCCTTAACGATTAATCGTTTTATCCCCGTTGACAATTCCCTATATTTTTCGGCTGGGAATTACTGGAATGATACTCAGTTATGGAAAACCGATGGTACAGAAGCGGGAACTATTTTAGTTAAGGATTTTGGCAATGGTATTTCTGATATCACAGAAGTTAATAATAGTTTATATTTAGACATTTCTCAATACGATTCCATGACTACAACCTCAACAGCGCAGTTGTGGAAAACCGATAGTACAGGTACAGGGGTTGAATTAATTAAAGACTTTGGGAATTTAACATTTGGTACTGCTTATGAAGATAGCAAGATCAGTGTTAATGATATCTTATACTTTGAAATCGGTCAGAGTTATAGTTATTATTCATCATCTCCTTCTCCTGCCCTGTCTCAATTGTGGAAAAGCGATGGAACTAATACGGGAACAACGATAGTTAAGGATTTTGGCAGTAGCAAAGATATTAATAATTTTTGGGACAATCTGAATAATATGTTTTACTTTTCTGCATCAATCCCTAACTCAGAGAATTACTCTAACACAACTTACGAATTATGGAAAAGTGATGGTACAGATGGCGGGACGACCTTAGTTCAAGACTTCGGTAAATCTTCTCTTAATTACTTAACAACCGTCAACAATACCCTGTATTTTACGGTTAATAGCTTTGATTCTTTGACCAAGATTAACGACCGTGAGTTGTGGAAAGTCGATAGCAATGGTAATATCAGTTTAGTCAAAAATTTTGGAGATTTTTTAATTGAAGAATGGGAAGTTATTGATAATACCTTGTATTTTCAAGCCTCAAAAACTGACCCTGATACCTATACATCAACGGCTCAGTTGTGGAAAACAGACGGCACGGATATCGGTACAATATTAGTCAAAGAATTTCCTAACTCGGATTGGCTAATCACCTACAACGGTACTGGATTAGAAGTCATCAATAATACCCTTTATTTTCCATTAACTGATCCCAATTATGGTACAGAATTATGGATGAGTGATGGTACAGAAACAGGTACAATCATGGTAGCAGATATTAATCCCGGACAAGCCAGTTCTGATGCTTCGATTCCGGTTGATGTTAATGGTACACTTTATCTCCTCGCTGATGATGGAATTCATGGAAATGAATTATGGAAATTAACCCCTACTGGGAGTAACTTAATTCCACCAGATGAATTAAGAAATAATGCTAAGGCGTTGGCGATGAGTCATCTGAATTCCATGTCTGAATTAATCAGCAGTGCTTATCCAACCCCAACTTTTTCTAATGTCTTTGAAACCCCTTCTAACTTAGGGTTGATTTAAACTAACCTTTTAAGGACAATCAGTTCTCATTCTGTTCAAAATTCGTTTACTATTTTGAGAGGAACTTTTGTTTTTAATTTAGGTTAAATTTGTTCAATGGCAGATATTGTTGATATTGCTGTAGGTGCTGGTTCATTTACAACCTTAGTGGCTGCTGTTCAAGCCGCAGGTTTAGTAGAAGCCTTAAAAAGTCCTGGCCCGTTTACGGTTTTTGCGCCCAATGATGATGCGTTTGCTAAACTTCCCACAGGAACCGTACAAACCTTAGTTCAAAATCCCCCCCAGTTAGCCAGAATTTTAAAATTTCACGTCGTTTCGGGGAAACTTTCAAAAGCTGATTTAGAAAAATTGGGTTCTGTCACGTCTTTAGAAGGTTCACCTATTCCCATTAACTGTTCCGATGGGTTTGAAGTGAAAAATGCAACGGTTCTCGCCCCCGATATTGAAGCGGATAATGGCATTATTCACGTTATTGATACGGTGATTTTAATGGGTTAATTGATTGGGAAAAATAACCCGTAGGGGTGGGGTTTTCCCACCCATCCCAAGAGTATTAACTCAATTACCGAGACTATTAATAATTCATCAAGGAGAATAAAATTTGATTGGGTTTAAAAAACAAACAGCGATTGAATTGTTTGCTGGAATTGGAGGTTTTCGTTTAGGGTTAGAAGCCAGCAAAATTCAAACGATTTGGGCGAATGATATTAATGAATTGTGTTGTCAAGTTTATGAGAGTAATTTTGGTCAAAATTCTATTGTATTAGGAGATATCCAAAGTATCAATTTAGCGGATATTCCTGACCATGATTTATTAACCGCAGGATTTCCCTGTCAACCCTTTAGTGCGGCTGGTAAAAAATTAGGAATTCGAGATCAATTTCGCGGAACCCTATTTGAAAAAATTGTAGAAATTATAGATACTAAAAAACCTCACTATTTTTTGTTGGAGAATGTTAAACGTATTTTAACAATGGAACAGGGACACCATTTTAAAGTGATTTTAAATGCTTTAGCGTCTCTCAATTATTTGATTGAATGGCGCATTATTAGCCCTATTAATTTTGGGATTCCTCAAAACCGTGAGCGTATTTTTATTTTAGGATCTCGCTGTAAATCGGATTTTAACCCTATAAATTTAGAAGATCATTTAATTTTTTTAAATCAAAGCGAGACTGAATACTTAAATTTTGATTTCGAGAATTTTGAAAAATATTTATATCCTATTTTAGATTCCCCGATTAAAAATTATCCTTGGGGAATTGCTTACCAAAATAAAATGTATAGTCAATCTCTCCCATTATTTCCTGATATCTATCCCCCTACGCGATTAAAAAATATTCTTCAATCTGAATCAGAAGTTGAGCCTCAATTTGATTTTACCACAGATACGTTAGAACGGATTAAAAACAGTAAAGCAGTTAATCGCTATTGTAATGGTGTGGAAATTTTATATAACCAAGATGGGGGTGCAAGGTTAGGGTATACTATTTTTGGTGTTAATGGAGTTGCTTCTACTTTGACCGCATCCACTTCCAGACATTATGAACGATATCAAATTGGGAATAAATTTAGACGATTAACGCCGATAGAATATGCACGTTTAATGGGTTTTCCTGATAATTGGTGTCGAGTCGCTAAAATTTATGATCAATATGCTTTATTTGGTAATGCAGTTGTTCCCATTTGTATTGAATGGATTTGTCAAAGAATTGGGCAAAAAAATATAACAATTCCACCTAAAAGATATCAACTGTTAACTGTCAATGGTCAACGGTCAACAGTCAACAGTTAACATCTAATTTAACGATAATCAGAGCGTTGAATATCTCTTAATCGAGCTTCGGGACGTTTAAATCGATCTAATTGCGCTTCAAAAAATTGACGATTTGCCATCAAATGTTTAGGATTTTGATCATCTAAAGGATACAGTAAAGCCGTGCGTAACGCTTGAATGACCGCAGAAGTAACACAATACATTGAGCGTTGGAAACTATTCGCCAACTGAATCAACATATCATCCTCACCTCGACAATATTTTTGGTAATATTCGACTAAATAAGGAGGCAAGAAATGTAACATATCTTGCATTAATAATGTTGGAGGAATTCCGGCTGTCCCAACGGGGAAAATATCAGCATAAAGAATGCCATAATGGAAGTCTTTTTGATCATCAGGAACTTGCTTTGCTTGCGCGTTATAGGATTTTGTTCCTCGGAAGGGAGACGTCCGATAAAACACCGCTTCAACGTAGGGTAATGCCGCTTCATATAACCACATAAACCCTTTTGATTTGGGGATAATTTCATAACATTCCCCATCAATATAAACGTGATGATAAATGGGACGACCTGCGATCGCAAAAATCCCATTAACCAGAAAATTCATCGCTTCAGGAACACTGGTAATTTTGCCTTCATCATAGAGATCACTCATTTCAAAAAACACCGGAGCCATGACTTCCCAAAACAGTCCTAAATTGCTATAATAGGACATCATTCTCACCTGTTCTATAAATAAATCTGGGAATAGTTTATACAATCCCATCATCATCGGATTTTTCTTAAAATAAGCTTTAATCGCTTTATCTGCGTTAGTTTTATATTCATCGGTATCTAAATAAGGGTCAAATAATCCCCCCATATCTCGATGCCAAAACATCGCCTGCATACAAGCTTCTGCAAATTCCATATTAACCCGATCATGCCATAAATGATGCAATAATTTAGGCATTTTTCCCGTTTCACCTTTTTCAATAAAGGCTAATAATTCCGGGTGTGCAGTGGCTTCTCCTCGCCATATTCTTAAGTCAGCATCATCTCCCGCATAATGATTATGCAGGTCTAAATAGTCTTTAGGAATGAAATATTTTAAAAAGGGTAAAGGATTTAAAAAAACTTGTTCAGCAATATAGAGTAAATCCCGCCAATAAAAATCCATCGGCACTGCATAAGCTTTATAAATCCCGATAATTTGCATTAAATTTTCAGGGGTATCGGGTAACATTGCACCCCCTGCTTCTAAGCGATGAATAATCTCCGAAAATTCATGGGTTGAGGGGGGTAATTTTGTTTGAGGTAAGGTTGCTGTTGTCATGATTTTTTCCTAGTTTTAATTGTTGTTAAGGGGGGACACAGAAACCGGGTTTCTTAACAAAAAATCCTGATTTTATCTGAAAATTAAAGCTATAAACCCGGTTTCTAGGGGGTTATTGTTTAATTGCAATTTGAGTGGGAACAGCGTTATTTAAAGCAATTACCATCGACTGTGCAGTGGGTTCCATCCATCGGAATAACCAAGTGGGTTGGATACCGAGAACAAAAATTAAAGCAGCTAAAATTAAGGCTGGAGCTTGTTCGGATAAGCTAACTTTCGGATAATAAGCCAAGCTATTATCGAGTTTTCCAAAACAGGTACGGTTGAGGAGAATGACAAAATAAACCGCAGTTAAACCAGAGGCAATAATACACAATAAACTGTGAATGGGGAAGACGGCAAATGTTCCTTGGAAGACCGGAAACTCAGCAACAAATCCAACTAAACCGGGGATACCAGCGCTCGCCATTCCTGCCATAATTAACAGGGAACTGGTGAGGGGTAAACCGCGAACGGGGTTCATTAAACCATTGAGAATATTTAAGTCACGGGTTCCCACTTTTTCTTCCACAACGCCGACTAATTGAAATAGAATTGCCAGGATTAAACCGTGAGCAATCATTTGAGCAATTGCCCCAATTAAACTTAATTCATTAGCAGCAGCAGCGGCAACTAAAATATAACCCATGTGACCAATTGAACTATAAGCCACCATGCGTTTAATATCCTGTTGAGCAATAGCAGTTAAGGCTCCATATAACACACTAATCACGCCAATTGTTGCCAGTCCAGGGCTGACAATATGCCAAGCTTCAGGAAACAGTTGTAAACCAAATCGAATTAAACCATAGGCTCCTAATTTTGCTAGAATTCCGCCTAATAAAATTGTGACTGGGGGAGAAGATTCAACATAGGCATCGGGCAACCAAGTATGCAGGGGAACTAGGGGAATTTTGATGCCAAATCCTAACAGTAAAACCGTGAGTAAAATTAACTGAGTATTTAATGCAAAGTTCTGGGTTTGAATGGCAGAATAATCAAAACTTCCGGCTTCACTGAGCCAAGCCATGCCTAAAAATCCGGCTAAAATCAAAATCCCTGAAAGGGCGGTATAAATTAGAAACTTCATCCCCGCATAGGCGCGTTTTTCACTGCCCCAAATGCTAATTAAAAGGTATACGGGAATTAGTTCGAGTTCATAAAATAGAACAAACAGCAGCAAATTTTCGGATAGGAATGCTCCAGCTATGCCTGCATTGACTAACAAAATCATGGAGTAATAAAAACGAGGGCGGTGAATATTTCCATGACTGCTGGCAATGACAATTAAGGTTAATAAACCATTTAATCCGATTAAGGGAAAGGATAAACCATCTATGCCTAAACTGTAAGATAATCCTAATTGGGGAATCCAGGCTAAATATTCTTGCAGTTGAAAATGAGGATTAGTTAAATCAAAATCAAAGGCAAGTTTTACTGTCCAAACTAAAATGATACTGGTAATAACTAAGGCAATGGAACGAACTTGCTGGGTTGACAATTGTTTAGGTAACAGTCCTATTAACAAGACTCCTAAAACGGGAATAATAATTAAAGCACTCAACATAAGCTTAGGGGATTAAAATGAGGGGTAATTTCAGGGATATTTAAGTAAACCCAAAAGTAGGTTTTAAATTCAGATTCCAAACTTTTTTTATCATAACTTACCGAGTTGAAAAAAAGTAAAATGATCAGTTTTAAAGTTTGGATAATAGCAATAGAAATGATTTATCAGAAGCCGAGTTCTTCTGGGAATATAATTTCTATTGCCAGAACGGGTTTAGGTAATCAGTTTAACTTTTCCAGTTTCTAATTCATAAAAACCACCGACGACTTTTAATTTATCATTGGCAATTAATTGAGTCATAACCGGAGAAGACTTTAACTTTGTGATTTGGAGTTTAACATTGGCAGTAACCGCTTCTTCCCACGTTGGTTTGCCTTTAATGGAAGGTTTAATGGCATCAATAATACTGCCAATCTGACCGGGAACAGAATTTCCGTCCAGAGTAGCTTTAACGGCTCCACATTTTTGATGACCTAGAATCATAATTGTTTTAATTCCTAATTCTAAGGCTCCAAATTCTAAGCTTCCCATTTCTTCAGGAGTAACAACATTTCCCGCATTACGAACTACAAAAATATCGCCTAACCCTTGATCAAAAATAATCTCGGCGGGTACTCTGGAGTCAGCACAGCCTAAAATAGCAGCAAAAGGTTTTTGACCTGCGGTAACTTCTTTCATGCGTTCCCGATTTTGGTTAGGATGTTTGGGTTTATTTTCCATAAACCGTTCATTTCCTAACATTAAGGTTTCTAAGGCTTTTTCTGGGGTGATTTCTGGGGGTTCACAACTCGAAGTTTCAGCGACAATTTTCTTTTTTTCTCGGTCTAAAACTTTTGTTGTGACTCCAGCCGTTAATAAGGCTGTTCCCACAATGCAAACTCCATATTGTAATAAATCACGGCGGGTATAATTGGGTTTATCGTAATCTGGGGCCATGTTGTCCTCCCTGGTTATGATATTGAAACTGTTCAAAAAGCAAGTTTATCTTTGATGCAATGGAATTAATTATAAACTTGCTTGAGACAGGTTTATGCAACCACTTTTACCATTCCCGTATCCAGGTTATAGTAACCTCCGACTATTTTTAATTTAGCCTCTTTGATTAATTGGGAAATAACCGGAGAAGCTTGTAAACGACTGATTCCTAATTTGACATTAGAAATGATGCTTTCTTCTAAGGTTTGATTCATCTTAATAGCAGGTTTAATCGCGTCTAAAATACTGCCAATTTTACCCGGAACGGCATTCCCATCAATGGTGGCTTGCACGGCTCCACAATTTTTATGTCCAATCACCATTAGGACTTTTGCTCCTAACACTAATGTGCCAAATTCCAAGCTGCCAATTTCTTCAGGTGTAGCAATATTTCCCGCATTACGAACTACGAATAAATCTCCAAAACCTTGATCAAAAATAATCTCTGAAGGAACTCTTGAATCTGCACAACTGAGAATAGCAGCAAAGGGGGTTTGTCCTTGGGCAACTTCTTGAATTCGTCCCATACTTTGATTGGGATTTTTGCGTTTATTTTCGATAAACCGCTTATTTCCTTCTAACAGTTGGTTTAAGGCTTCATCAGGGGTAATATTATTCCCTGCAATTGCAGGTTTCTCTTTTAACCAATTAGCTTTTGTTCCTAAACCGACGGTTAAAGCAGCAGTTCCCGCAGCAACAGCCCCAAATTTTAATAAATTCCGGCGAGAGACGTTGAGATTGTTTTCAATTCCGCGCATAATTTCCTCACACTTAATTCAAGGTTAAAACAGTCATCCAAAGAATGCTGTTTTTAAAACGGATTTAGGGAAAAGAACCCTAATAATAAGGTGACTCCGACAATAATCGTCAGGGCATAAAATTGGGTTTGGCCAGAAACGTTATATTTCAAACTTTGTCCACTAAAAACCGTTACAAGTCCCACTAAATTTACAAAGCCATCAACGATATAGCGGTCAACCCAATACATGAGATTAGAGATTAATCCGACTACAAAAATAATCGTGACTCGATACAATTTTGCGGTGTAAAAATCGTAAGCAAAAAAGTCTTGTAATGCTTGGGAGGGAAGTTTAACGGGTTTCGGCCAATTGTTATTGAGATAAATTAACCCACTAAGCCCACATCCGACCAAAGTTGAAGCAGTTAATAATCCAGCAACGGTGAGATTAATATGTTCTCCTTGGGGTAACAAATTCCACTGTTTTAATAATAAGGGAATATGTAAACAAAATCCCGCTAAAATTGTCATGGGTAATACCATCGCCCATAACACTTCCGGGGAACGGGTGGTCATTTGTTTCGGTTTTCCAGCAAACAGTAACCCAAATTCACGGGTTAAACTAAAAGCTGTTAAACCATTCACTAAAAACAAGCAAAATGCAATCGCAGGTTCATTTTCCCAAAGGGTTTCTGCTAACTCTAATATTGTCCAAAAGCCACCAAAGGGAGGAACGGCAATTAACGCCGCCATTCCCGCTAAAAAACACAATCCTGAAATCGGACGTCGTGACCACAATCCCCCATATTGAGTTAAATCTTGAGTGATATTATTGCTAATAATTCCCCCCGTGGTCATGACTAATAAAGCCATTGGAAAAGCATAAGTTAATAACAGAGAAAGAGCCGTTTGAGTTTGTCCTGTTCCCACTGCAATAAAGGTGATGCCCATATAGGTACTCACGGAATAGGAAAGGGAGCGTTTAATATCAATTTGAGCAATGGCAATACAACTGGCTCCCACAGCCGTTGCCAACCCAATAAACACCGCCGTTGACATTACAAAAGGAGACAAAGCAATAACAGGTTGCATTTTGACTAAGACCCAAGCCCCAACTGCAACGACAACGGAATTGCGTAAAATCGTACTGGGAAGGGGGCCTTCCATCGCTTCATCTAACCATAAATGCAGGGGAAATTGAGCGCATTTTCCCAATGGCCCTGCTAATAATGCTAACCCTAATAAGGTGGCAACGTTCGGGTCAATTTGAGCCGTTTGTGACCATTGAGCTAATTCTGTAAAATCCCAAGTTCCAGCGAGGGGAAATAGGGCGACCACTCCCATTAATAGGAATAAATCTCCGACCCGTTTGGTTAAAAAGGCGTCTCTAGCCCCTGTTACTACTAAGGGTTGGTTAAACCATAACCCGACTAATAAATAGGTTCCCAGGGTGAGAATTTCCAAAATAATGTAACTGTAGAATAGGGAGTTACACAGCACTAATCCACATAACCCCGCTTCAAATAAAGCTAAAAGCGAATAAAACCTCGCCCACCCCCAGTCCATTTCCATGTAACCGATGGCGTAAATTTGGGCCAATAAATTTAACCCAGTAATCACTAAGGTGGCGCCAATGGTGACAACGGAGACTTCTAAGGGAATTGATAAATTGAGGTCAACGATGCTAAACCAAGGAATAATCAACCGTTGGGGGGGATGACCCCAAATTTCCGTGAGGGCGACTAACCCATGCACAAAGGCGAATAAGGAGGTGATGATATTGACATATCCAGCCGGACGGGGGCCAGTGCGTCGAATAATAGAGGGAAACCAGAGGGTAGATAATAATGCTCCGATTAATGGGTAGCACGGTATCCACCAAATGGTCTTTAGAAAAAAATCAGCCATTGGTGTGACCTATTGATCAGTTTGCAAAAAGATTAAAAATGGAGTAAACCCTTACTCCTGGGGCTTTGTAGCTTTTTGGAGTTTCATCGACCCCGGAAGACCACATAGATTTTTTGCTGTTGAATACAAACATACCATAGATATTAGTATATAGATAGTCCTAAAGGTATATCAATATAAGAGATATTTCTCATCTTATTAATAAAGTTTGATTATATAAGCACAAATACTTAACAAAGCATCTTTTTTAGAAGCCAGAAATGAATCATCAGTTTGATAGGAAGAGAGTCAAGAAATAATACAAAATAGTAGCTTTTGGTCAGGTTGTATTAAAATAATTTTGGTATTTTTGTATATAAAAAATCCAGATCAAAATGAAGTTATATTATATTCCAACAACCAGAGCCGTGCGTCCCCGTTGGATATTAGAAGAACTCGGAATATCCTATGAATTAGTTTATGTGACGATGGCAATGACTCAGGAGCCAGGGTATGAAAAATTGCATCCCCATCGAAAAGTTCCTGTATTAGTGGATGGCGATATCATCATGTTTGAATCCGCCGCCATTTGTGCCTATTTAGCCGATAAATTTCCTGAAAAACAATTAGCACCCAGCCCAACTTCTGCGGCTCGAAGTTATTACTATCAATGGCTATTTTATGCTTCTTTAACTTTAGAAGCACCTGTTGAACAATTTATGTTTAATGTTTTACCGAATTTACCTGAAAAACTTCTACCTCAAAAAGAAAAAACAAAAGTTCCGGCTGAAGAAGCCTTAATTTGGTTTAATAAAGTCGCCCAACCTCTCAACGAATTATTAAAAACTCAAACCTATCTTGTAGATAATCGTTTCAGTGCTGCGGATGTAGTGACAGGGGGTGTATTAGTATGGGCGTTACGATTAGGAATGCTTTCTGAAAATTCTCCGGTCAAGGATTATGTACAGCAGCTAATGGAACGTCCTGCATTGAAAAAAGCGGATGAAGATTTTTATGCAAGAAAATTAACTTAGAGATTGATTTTTTAGATGCTATAGAAAGTCTAAATAGATTGTACAATCCTAAGTATCAAGATTATTAATCCCAAAAAATAGACACAAATCTCTGACGATAGATTAGGTTTTAAGTCATTCATACCCCTGATTTAGATTTGCTATATATCCGAGAAAATATCACAAGGAATTAGAAAAATTAATTTTTAATAATTTGGATAAACTCTTGTAATTTTTGTTCATAGCGATCACCTGCAACTTCAATCACATTATTATGATTAGCTCCTTCCAGCCAAAAGGATAATTTAGGGGTTTTTACCGCGTCAAATAACCGTTGTCCATGACTAAAGGGAATCACTTGATCTATCGTTCCATGAATCACTAAAACGGGAGCTTTAACGAAAGGAATTTTTCTAAGATTAGCAAACCGATCAAAAGGATATAAAGGAAAATCTATTTTGACTCGAAAGGTACTCATAAATGTACTTTCCAGAACTAATCCCCCCACCGGTTGACGGGACGCTAAATCTACTGATGGCCCCCCACCGACAGAACGACCATAAACAATAATCTGATTAGGGGGAATCTTTAACTGTTGTGTAAGATAATTGTAAGCAACATCAATCGCTTGATAAGTACCTTGTTCTGAAGGTTTTCCTTCACTGGTTCCATAGCCGGGATAATCATAAGCAAAAACAGCAAATCCCATTTGACGAAATCGTTCCAACAAAAAACGATTATCCCCTAAATCTTCAGCATTTCCATGACTGTAGAGAATCGTGTATTTTGCTTTTGAGTTCGGTAAATATAACGCGGTGATCTTCACACCCTTGACTGTTTTTAGGGTTAAGAATTCGGGAGTTTGTACATAACTCGAAGGTTGAGGGACAAAAATCAAACGTTCTGAGTAGAAATAAGCCCAAGCCCCAACAGCGACATAGATAATTATCAGAGAACGGATCATTCGTTTTAGGGAAAACTCACCAATAACAAAGCGTTTGATCAACGTCTGGCGGTTCATGGCAATCTTTCAGAGGCAAACCTGTTTTGATTCTAATTTTGTAGTTTAATAGGTTTGGTGAACAATTAATAGAGTTAATCGATAGTGAGGAATGACTATGGCAAACTATCCTGACGACCTCAGATATACAGATGATCATGAATATGTCAGACTAGAGGGCGAAATTGCCACTATTGGCATTACGAGCTTTGCTGTGAATCAACTCGGAGATATCGTCTTTGTGGAATTACCTCGTGTAGGAACTGAGGTTTCTCAAGGTGAAGAATTGGGAACCATTGAATCTGTGAAAGCAGTGGCAGAATTTTATACACCCATCGGGGGTACAGTGATTGAATCCAATACAACCCTCGAAGATTCCCCTGAATTGATATCAGATGATCCCTATGGAGAGGGATGGTTAGTTAAAATTCGAGTTAATAATTCCATAGAGTTAGAGAATACCTTGTCTGCTGACGAATATCAAAACTACCTCAGAGAATAAAGACGCTTAACAGCATTTTGGGTTTTGGGTGTCATCAAAATCTTGATTAAACAGTTTATCAAACAATATCTATGTTGAATTTATCCTCCCTATCGGTTCCCGAAAATATCACGTTTGAGCAAGCCATTGAAATTACTCAAACCTTACTGGATAAAATTGAAGAAAAACAGTTATTTGAGGCCGAAATTGAAACGGTAATCGTTCAGTTGGTGACAACTCAAAATGGCGCAAGGGGATTTTTTGTCACCTATTTAACTGATCCTCGCCCCTTCTGTAATCAACCTACAGATGCTGTGATCCAAGCTCTACAAAAATCACCCGAAATTGTATCCGAATTACTGGTGAAAAATATAGCAATGTCGGCAGCAATGGCTGTATATCATCGTCGGCATAATAACACCGAAATGGAGAGCAGTTCTCAACGAGTTTCTCAACGGTCTTCTAATTTAATTCAACGGTTGAATTTTCCCCAGTTGCGATCGCGAGTTCAACAACTTTTTGATAGTGCGAAAACCGGTGAAGGAACCTATCAAGAATTTTTAGACCGTTGGGGATATGATGCAGAACAACAAGATGTAATCGCCGAAGTCTTGCAACCTTTATTATAAACTGTTTAACAACGACATAACCTCACCCCATTTAACTCGCCCTCAAATCGATATGACTCTAACACAATCCCTTAAAACCCTAGGCTGTTTAGGAGATGTTACCCTAGAAGCCAATCATGTCCGCTTGAAAGGATGGATCACCTCTATTCAAGGAGAACCCATAGACCAGTTTAAATTAAGGATTGGGAATCAAGAAATTACTGAATTTAAGCTTGAAAAAAATCTCCCTAGTCCTGATGTTCAAAAGCTTTTTCCGACTTTACCGAATTCTGATCAAGCTCGATTTTTTATTTATATCCCTTTAGACAAAATTGCACCAGAGCAATTTAATACTTTAGTGCAGTTAATTCCTATTGTAAAGGGAGAAGAGGGAGAAGTTTTATTTAATTTATTAGAATCAACCCTTCCGGTTCCTGAAAAAGAAGATCGCTTAGGAGTAGGTGGTAGTTTTAAATTTGTCGCGTGTGATTTTCTGGGTCATTTTGTGAATAAAGCGCAATTAAAACCCCATGAATCGATTTTAGATGCGGGATGTGGAGTCGGGCGCATGGCCTATTCCCTCAGCTATTATTTAGATGATACCGCCCGTTATGAAGGGTTTGATATTGTGGAAAAATGGATTAACTGGAGTCAATCTGTTATTCATGAACATCGACCGAATTTTAACTTTCAATGGGCAAATATTTATAATAAACGCTATAATACAGAAGGAACAATTAAAGTAGAAGACTATTCTTTTCCCTATGGAAATGAACAATTTGATTTTGTTTTCCTAACCTCTGTCTTTACCCATTTATATGCGAATGCGGTTCAGAATTATCTGAAAGAAGTACATCGCGTTCTGAAACCCGGAGGACGGTGCTTATGTACGTTATTTTTATTAAATGAAGAATCAGAAGCTTTAATAAAAACTGGGAAAAGTTCTCAGAACTTAATCCATGAGATAGAAGGTTCTTTTTGTACCGATTTAGACATTCCTGAAGCTTCAATGGGTCATCGGGAATCTTCTGTTATGCAGTGGATTGAAGCATTAGGATTTACCGTTTCAGCGAAATATGATGGCTTATGGTGTGGAAGAAATTTTGGGACGAATTACCAAGATATGTTAATTCTAAAAAAAGCCTAACCTCGTAGTAAGCCCTTCAGGGCTTTCTTCCTTCCCTCTCTCTTAATCATCCCAATCTTTCCCATAATCTTTAACAGGATTATGAAACAGCTAGAAGTATTACCCCTGTTCCCTGTTCCCTTTTGAGCAGAAATTTTGGATACAACTCAAATAGAATTGCTATAGAGGGATTGTTGTTATATTTTTAGGTTTTGGGGAATTCAGCCCTTAAGGGCTTACTACACATAGATAAGCGGGAAAAAAATGAGGATAAATTTTCATCGGGGGTTGTAGTTCCAACACCGTAACACGCTCGTTTTCGCCAAGCAATAATCGGTAAATGTCCTAGAGGTGCATTCAAGGTAAAATTTAATTCCTCATAATAAATCCAACTGTCTCCCATTCGCCAACCGACTTGCTCACAAAATTTTGTATAATCTCCATCTAAATCATAGAAAATTTGCCATTGACTGGTTAAACTAAATAATCCATGACTATAATATTCCCAAAGCCAGTTTAAAGTGTTTAAATCCGTACAGGGAAATTGTTCAATATCTTCAACTCTTAACCATTTTTCGGCTTCCCGTTCTCCAATATATAAAATTAATTGCCAAGTATATTCATCTGCTGTTTTCCAATCTCCCTTTGCTAATAATTCAATTAGGGAACTATAATCTATTCCAACTTCTGATAAGGGAAATGTAGAAGTGATATTAGAATCAAAATCTGTAACAGATGGGAAGGTTTGATTGAGAGATAATTCAGAATTGAACGCTTTTAAATAGTGTAAAATCGAATCTAACAAACTTTGTAAATGTTGTCGTTCTAGGGTTGCTTGTTGCAGTTGAAGTTCTAAACTTTCTAAGCGAGGTAAAATATCAGTAAGAGTTAATCTTTTTTTTGATGAGAAATGAGGTTTTTGTTGAGAAAGTTTAAGAGTTTGTAAGCGTTCCCATGTTTTTTTTGCCCAGTCTAAACGCTTTTGTTCCTGTTCTAAATCTTCCGGTATTGATAGATTAAATTGTAAATCCCATCCACAGACTAAACAAGCTTCAGGAATCGGTTTTTGATAGGGAGAGTTACAGACGGGACATTGAAAGCTCATGGAATCAATCCGGTAAAGTTGGTGTTCAGGAGTTTGTGGTATGTTAACATTTCATACAATCTGCACTCCACCGTCACGACTTTACGCCCCCTGTTTCCTGTCTTTTGATCACAATATTGTATGATTGAACTATCCGGGGTAATCTTTAGGGAATGTTAGGGCAAGCCAGTTAAAAGAAACGATAAATTATACCTTTTTTGAAACTGTTCGTTGTCCACGCCCATCTTTAAGTTATGTATCAAAGGCAATCAATTGTGAAGTTTGCCTATCCATTGGGGGACAAGAAATGATGAACAAGTCTGACTTAACCACTGTTTTAATTATTGATAATCACTCCCTAGACCTTCAGGCTGTATTGAATTTGTTCAGCCTAGAAGAGGTTAATTTATTGTCTTTAAATCCGGTGGAAGCAGATCTAAATTCAGTGATATTTTCTCTCCCCGATTTGATTTTTATCGCCGTTGACAAGCTAGATGAAAAACAATTGCGGTTGTGTGAACAGTTAAATATATCTGATGCAACTCAACATATTCCCATTATTTGGATTACAGACAATCCCGACAAAGACTGTTTTAAAAAAGCATTAAGTTTAGGAATTATTGATTATCTCTCCACCTATATAGAAAAAGATGAGTTATTTCTGAAACTCAAAAGCTATTGTAAAATGGCTAAAGAGCGAAAAGCCATCCTAAAAACCTATGAATTATTAGAAGAAGAATTAGTCTGCCAAACCCAGGAGAATCTGGAGTTAAAAGAAATTAATAATAAATTAGAGGTAAAAGTTGAATGTTATTGTCAAGAATTGGCTGAAGCTCAGGACAAATTAAAACAAGAAATTACAGAATCCCAAAAAGCTAAAACGGCTTTATATGAATCTTTAAGTCAAATTAAAGTTATTCAAAATCAGTTGGTAAATAGCGAAAAAATGTCAGCATTAGGGCAAATGTTAGCAGGAATTGCCCATGAAATTAATAATCCGGTTAATTTTATTTATGGAAATTTAGCCTATGTTCAAGAATATATTGATGATATTTTAAAGATTTTTGAACTGTATCAACAGTATTATCCGCAACCTAATCCTACCATTCAAGAAGAAGCGGAAGCTGTGGAATTAGATTTTATTTTGGAAGATTTGCCCAAAATGTTAGAATCGATGCAAGTGGGAGCAGAACGTATTCGAGAAATTGTTTTAAGTTTACGCAGTTTTGCCCGTCAGGATGGATCAAAAATGAAAGCGATTAATCTTCATGAAGGAATTGATAACACCTTAATGATTTTACAAAATCGCTTAAAATCTAAACCGGATCATCCTGCCATTCGCGTGATTAAAGAATATAGTCCTGCTTTGCCTTTAGTCGAATGTTACGGGGGAGAAATGAATCAAGTTTTTATGAATATTCTAGCCAATGCCATTGATGCCATTGAAGAAAATAGTCAACACAAAAATTTAGAAGAACTTAAAGTTAATCCGAATAAAATTTGGATTAAAACCGATATTATTAATGATCATAATATTTCGATTACCATTCGGGATAATGCCGGGGGAATGGCAGAGGATATTATTCATCATTTATTTGAACCTTTCTTTACCACAAAACCCGTTGGAAAAGGCACAGGAATTGGTTTATCGATTAGTCAACATATTGTAGTAGAAAAACATAACGGAAGTTTACGCTGTATTTCCACCCCAGGAGAAGGAACAGAATTTATTATTGAAATTCCTATGACTCAGGAACTACCAACTCCCAAGAATATAGCCGGGAATACAGAGGAAAAAAGTTCACGATTTCGGTTTGAGCATCAGCCTTTGTCTTAATCATTCTGGTAACAGCTAAACCCTAAAAGTTTTACAACCTAATTCAAGGGATTAAATATGAATAATCATCTTAAAAATTATAAATTTTTGCCCAAAATACGATTAATTTTATTGACATTTTCTTTGATTTATGCTGGGAATGTTCAAAAAGCGATCGCCCAAATCATACCCGATCAAACCTTACCTCAAAATACCAGAGTTACCCCCGATGGTAATCTGATGAAAATTGAAGGGGGAACCCAAAACGGAATCAATTTATTTCATAGTTTCCAAGAGTTTTCAATTCCTGAAGGTGGTGCCGCTTTTTTCAATAATTCCGTTGATATTCAAAATATTATTAGTCGCGTCACAGGACATAATATTTCCAATATCCAAGGCTTAATTCAAGCTAATGGAACCGCCAATTTATTCTTAATTAATCCCAATGGAATTTTATTCGGCCCTAACGCTCAACTCAATATTGGGGGTTCTTTTACAGCCAGTACCGCCAATAGTATTATTTTTGATAATGGCAGCGAATTTAGCGCCACAAATCCCGTAGCACCGCCTTTATTAACCGTTAATGTTCCCATTGGGTTACAGATGGGAAATCAACCGGGTTCTATCACTAATCAATCCCAAGGGTTAGGCATTGGTATTGATGGAAAAGCTGCCAATACAGGATTACAAGTTCAACCCGGTCAGACTATTCGTTTAATCGGTGGAGATGTCATTTTAAATCAAGGAAATCTCACGGCTTTTGGCGGTAAAATTGAATTAGCTGCCTTAAAAAATGGCACTTGGTCTTTACAACCTGCAAATTATGTCTTTACGTCCCCTGATTTTCAATTAGGTTCAATTCGACTCTTCCGCCAAAGTCAAATTGATAGCAGTGGAGCCGGAGGAGGGTTAATTGTTATGCAAGGGGGAGACATTTCTTTAACCGATGGTTCCCGGATTCTTTCTAACACCTATGATGCTCTTAATGGAGGGGGTATTAAAATTCAAGCGGAACAATTTAGTTTAGATAATCGGGCGTTTATCTCTTCATCAACCATCGGCACAGGCAATGCAGGCAATATTAATATTACGGCTAAAAATTCCATTAATTTAGTGGGAACTGACCCCCTATCGTTTCTGGAACAATTATTAACCGAAAAGTTTAATCCCCAAAGTCTCTATGATGGGATTTTTAGCGTCACGGCAGGTGAAGGAACTGGAGGAAACGTTACCCTGGATACCGCCCAATTGCAAGTCATGAATGGGGCGGCTATTCTAACCCCAACCTTGGGCAAAGGTTCCGGGGGAAATATTTCCCTCTTCGCCTCTAGGTTCGCGGATATTACCCAAGGTTCCATTCTAATTACCGGAACCATTGGTTCAGGAAGTGCCGGAAATATTAATATCGTTACGCCTCAATTGCGGGTTCTGCAAGATGGATATATTATCACCAGTCCAGGACGTTCAGGAGCAGGTCAAGGAGGCGATATTACCCTGAATGCGGATACCGTAGAACTCCGGGGGGTGACATCCGGTGTCGCCGTCCCGGCGGGGTTATTTACCGCCACCTTGGGAACCGGAGCCGCTGGGGATATCCTCGTTAATACCCGTCAACTCACCGTTGCAGAGGGGGCGCAAGTGTCTGCATCGGCGGCGGGGGCTGGCAAAGGCGGCAATTTAACGGTAAATGCCGAGTCTGTCAACCTGCGGGGGGTGTCGGAGGATGGACGGTTTTTGAGCGGGTTATTAACTTCTTCTTCCCTATTAACTGTCCAGGGACAAAAAGGAACCGCCCCGGCGGGAGATTTAACCGTTAATACCCAACGATTAGTGGTACAGGATGGTGCCCAAATTTCGGCAGCAACCGGAGGAGAAGGGTCGGCGGGAAATTTAACCTTAAATGCCTCGGAATCCATTGATGTTGTTGGATTTGGCACTAATATTGATAAATCCGTTGAATCCGTTTCCTTTGGAATCATTGGCGATGGCATTGTGCCGAGTTCCATTGAGTCTAATACCAGTGGGGCTGGAAGTGCGGGGGATTTGCGGATTAATACCGGACGGTTAACGGTGCGAAATGGAGCGGAAATTGGGGTGCGAGGAACCAATGAAGGGGCGGCGGGTAACTTAGAAATTCAAGCGAATCAAGTTCGATTGGATAATGAAGGAACCATCAGTGCTGCAACGGTTGCGGGTACGGGGGGAAATATTCGCGCCACAGCGCAAAGCGTTGAATTGCGGCGGGGGAGTCAAATTACCACCAATGCTGGAAACGCTGACGGGGGAAATATTACCCTGGGTACTTCCGATTTAGTCGCTTTAGAAAATAGTGATATTACGGCGAATGCGGAAGCAGGAAAAGGCGGACAGGTGAGAATTAATGCTCAAGGGGTTTTCGGGACACAATTTCGAGAATTCCAAACCCCCCAAAGTGATATTACCGCCACCAGTGAGTTAGGGGCCGAGTTTAGCGGGGCGGTGGAAATTAGTAGTCCAGAAGTTGACCCCAGCGCGGGGTTAGTGGAGTTACCAACCAATTTAGTTGACCCCACCACCTTAATTGCAACGCGATGTTCAGGAAAGGAAGGGAATCAATTTGTGATTACCGGACGGGGAGGTTTACCACCAAGTCCCAATGATGCGTTAACCTCTGAACCGACTTTCATAAATTGGATTAATCTCGTAGAGACGCGCCATGGCGCGTCTCTACCGGGGACTATTGGCGCGTCTCTACGGGGGGCTGTAAAAACAACCCCTAACCCACCCATTCAAGAAGCCCAAGGATGGATTGTCAGGGCGGATGGAGCGATAGAATTAGTCACGAATCCCCCCCAAGGGACACCACAGCCTACAGGTGTGTTACCGCCTCAGTGTTCGACATTGTAGATAACGGTAAGGTGATCACAAAGGTACTCCCCTCTCCAAGTTGAGAGGTACACAACAGTTGACCTTGATGCTTTTCCACCACAATTTGATAACTAATGGCTAATCCCATTCCGGTTCCTTGACCAACGGGTTTCGTCGTAAAAAAGGGTTCAAAAATTCGGTTTCGCACGGTTTCAGACATTCCCAAACCGTTATCCGAAATTTCAATTTGTACCCAGGTTTTGTGTTCGGAGTCAATCAGGGTTTCAGTCTGAATTAAAATTTGAGGAGACGTTGAGGTTCGGACTTTACAAAACTCATTGTCTTGAACCGAGCCTAACGCATCAATGGCATTAATTAAAATATTCATAAATACTTGATTAAGTTGACCCGCATAACAGTTAATTAAGGGAATATTGCCATAATTTTTAATGACTTTAATTTCTGGGCGAGAAGATTGTGCCTTGAGACGATGTTTTAAAATCATCAAGGTATTATCAATATTTTCATGCAAATCAACGGTTTTAAGATCGGATTCATCTAACCGAGAAAATGAACGTAAGGATTGAACAATATCAGCAATTCTTTGACTTCCAACTCGCATTGACTGGAAGATTTTTTTAAGGTCAGTTTCCAGAAAGTCTAGCTCTAAATCCTCTAATTTGGCTTGAATTTCGGGGTAAGGTTGGGGATAATATTGTTGATAGAGAGCAATTAAATCGAGTAAACTATCGGTATATTCTTCAGCATAAGTAATATTTCCAAAAATAAAACTAACCGGGTTATTAATTTCATGGGCAATTCCCGCAACGAGTTGTCCTAAACTAGACATTTTTTCACTTTGTAATAATTGAGTTTGAGTTTGTTTTAATTGCGTTAAAGCCGTTTCTAATGCGGTGGCTTTTTCTTGTAATTCGAGTTTAGATTGTTGTAAATCATAGGTATCCTGTTCGATTTTTTCAGCCATTTTATCAAAAGCATGAGAAATTTTTGCTAATTCATCAGATCCGGGTAAACGACTGCGATCACTTAAATTTCCCTGAGCTAAATTCTGACTCACTAAGACTAACCGCGAGACTCGTTTCGTTAAACTCAATTCAAAAAATAACCAAACTAAAAAACAAATTCCTAAGACTACAGCATTCATTTTTAGAGAGCGATTTAAAGCATCTTGAAAAGCTTCTTTTTTGAGTTGATTTAAGTCATAAATAGATAAAAAAGTTCCAAATCTCGACCGCAATTCATTCGGCTTTGGAGGTAGCGTAACGGGAGTAATCACTTTTAAAGATTGTCGATCAGCCGACCAAATCTTTTGTTGCATTTGGGTTTGTTGAACCTCTTGAATTTTCGGGTAAAGATAAGCTAAATCAGTATCTTTTATAGCTTGTTTTTGTAAATCGTAGTGAGTGGAAAAGATAATAATATTATTTTCATTCAGAAATGCCGATAATTCTAAATTCGGTTGTTCCCCTGTTTCCCCAACAACTATTTTTGCCCCATCTAAACTGCTACTGGAACTGGTAGATCGGCGTAAGATAAATTCTAATAATTGCACGGTTTTTTCACTATAAAAATCCGCCTGCTGATAAATTTCAGTTTCCTGATATTCATAGGTTTCTTTTACCTCTGTCATGAACCCATATAAACCCAGTCCACTACCCAAAAAGAGTAATAAACTAGGAATAGCGACTCGCAGAGGGATAGTAAAAGCCAAACGTTTCATGGATTAGATTTATAAAATTGAGTCACAAAACGCTGATCCAATAAAGACGAAAATTGGATATCTGAGTTGAGCAGTTTTTTTTCCTGCATTAATTTAGACAATTTTTGGGATGCCTTCACCAAACTTGGATCAGTTTGGGAAAGAAGGTTTTGATTTTCAACGGGAGTAAAGAATTTTAGGAGTTTCAGAGAAGATAAAAATTCTTTCGGTGTAATTCCTCCCCGTTCTGCCATGATTTGAGCAGCACTCTCCGGTTGTTGTTTCAGATAATCTAAAGCCATAAACCAACCTCGAATTAACTGTTCTAAATCTTTTGAATGTGTTTCTATAATATCTTGACGCACCACCAACACATCCACGATTTCACCCGGAATTTTACTACTGTCAAATAAAACGTTCGCTCCGGTTTCGATTAATTTAGAACGAGTGGGTTCAAAGGTAACAACGGCATCAATTTCACCCTGTTTAAAGGCATCTTCATGTTCCGAATACCCTAAAGAAACAATTTTAATATCTTGCACTGAAAGTCCCACTTGATCAAGTGCCCGACTTAACATATAAGCCCCTAATGCTGTATTTTCTACCCCGACCTTTTTTCCTTTAATGTCCGATAAGGTATTTAACTGCGGTTTTCCCAGGATAACATCTGCACCATTGGATAAATCAACTAACAGAATCACCCGAATTTGAGGAAAAGTTTCGGCTAATAGTAATGTTTCATCAAGACTAATTGCTCCTGCTTGTAAATTCCCACTGCGAATGGCGCGATTAATTTCTGTTGTGGAAGGATAATCTACAATTTTAATCGAACTATTTTGATAGTAACCTAACTGTTTGCCTAAATATAAAGGGGCAAAACCTGGCCAATCATTGATCCCCACTAATAGAGGGGTTGTAGATTGTTGAAAACAACTGGCTAAGATTCCCAAACCCAGACAAAGCAAAATCCCGATTAAAAAGAAATAGATTTGCTTTCGAGTTTTTCCCAGGTGAATATTGTGATAATTCATGAATTAATTCCTGTGATAATCATGGATCAGACTCTGAATTAACTGAACTAACTGTCGCAGTTGTACAGGTTTAGGAAGATATTCATTCGCCCCTGCGGCTAAACATTGTTCTCGATCTCCCTGCATAGCTAAAGCTGTTAATGCAATAATGGGAAGGGTTGTGAGTTTAGGATCAAGCCGAATTTGGCGCATCGCTTCTAAACCATCCATTTCTGGCATGGAAATATCCATCAAAATCACTTGCGGTTGCAAACTCCGAGCTTTTTGAATGGCTTCAATTCCATTGAAGGCTATTTCCACATCAAATCCTTTGGCTTGTAAATAATTGAGTAGGGTTTGAATATTATCAGAATTATCTTCAGCCAGCAGAATTAAAGGACGTTTTAATCCATGAGAAGATATCCCAGAAAAGGGTAAGCGATCTAACGGTTCGCTGGGTGTTAATCGGGGTGTTTCTCTCCACGATACACGAGTCCAAGGCAGTGTCACCGTAAAACAACTTCCCTGTCCTAATTGGCTGTCAATCTTCACCGTCCCCCCGTGCATTTCGACGAGTTTTTTAACTAAAACTAATCCTAAACCTGTTCCTTCATAACGTCGAGATAAACGACTATCAATTTGAACAAAAGCTTCAAACAATTGATCTTGATCATCCTGACCAATACCAATACCATTATCAATCACAGAAAAACTCACTGTTTGTTCATCGAGATCTCCTCGAACTTCCAGTCTCACCCGTCCTCCTTCGGGGGTAAATTTTACGGCATTATTGAGTAAATTAATTAACACCTGACGGATTCGTCGTTCATCAACATTGAGTGCTTCTGTTACATCTTCAATTTGATAACTGAGGCGAATATTTTTTTGATGGGCTTGTTGTTTAACAAAGCTTAAACTGTGTTGACAAAGTTCATTAACGGACACTGGAGAACAGTCTAAGCCTAATTTTCCAGCTTCAATTTTAGAGAGATCGAGAATATCATTAATCAGTTCTAGTAAGTGTTTACCGTTGCGGTAAATCATTTCTAAAGCTTGATTTTGTTTATCATTTAATACCCCAAAGGTTCCTTCTTGCAAAACTTCTGACATTCCTAAAATTGAGTTGAGCGGAGTTCGGAGTTCATGACTCATATTGGCTAGAAATTCATCTTTAAGACGCGATGCACGAGCAAGTTGAGCGTTTGCGATCGCCAATTGTTCATTGGTTCGTCGCAGTTGAATTTCGGCATTTTTCCGTTCCCGGAGAGCCGCTTGGCGTTCACTAATATCTTGACAAACACAAATATAATCTCCGTCCTCTGTCAGTGTTAAGGACACTTCTTGATTAAAGGTTGTGCCATCTTTTCTTAAAGCAATGGTTTCTCCCCGCCAAAATTTTTGTTGGGTTAAAATTGGCAAGACCTGATTTTCAAACCATTCGACTACATCGGGGGTGTAAAGAACTCGCCAACTTTTCCCTAATAATTCATCAGGATGACGATAACCAAAAAGCTTTAAGTGAGCATTATTAAGATAAATATATTCTTCATTTTTAAGAATTGAAATCCCATCAATAGAAGCTTCTACTGCTGCTAATTGTCGTTTTAAATTGTCTTCAGCTTGTTTATGTAAGCGTTCAGTTCGATCAGCTTCAATAATATTACTACAAGTTGCTAAGAAAGGCTGTAAATAATCAATCAGTTCTTGGTCATACCCTCCGGGTCGATTTGCGATCGCCACCACACCCAATAATTCCTTATGGGTATAAAAGGGTAGACCTAAGAAACTATTTAGAGTCAGATGATTTTCGTCGGGTAAACGTTCTGGGTGTCTTGTGGTGCTTAGAATTGAATGATTAATCATAACGGGCTTTCCCGCTAAAATGACGGTACAAAAAAAGGCTTTTATATTAAAATATTCAGCTTGTTTTGTCTCCTCCTCAATACAGTTAAAGTCTAGGCTGCACATATTATGAGTCATGGGATGGATTTCTAAATGGGGATTTCCTTGTTTTTTCAGATAATATTCTTCGAGATAACTTTCTCCATTAAGGCCAGAGAAGACTTCTGCCATAAACCCATACTCACTTTGGGTTAATGTTAAGATTGAAGATAGCAAATTTTCCAACAGAAGATAGGAGTCTCCATTGGTAATAAATTGAGCTTGAGCATGGCTAATGGCTTCTAAAATTTGATTACTTTCATATAAATCTAATTCAGTTTGTTTACGGTCAGTTATATTTTGAGCAACCCCTAAAATCTGTTGAGCCTTACCTTGTTGATCTCGTTTAAAAACAGTTGCATGACTAGAAAACCACAGCCATTCCCCATTCTGATGCTGAATTCGATATTCAATATAACTCACCTCTCGATCATTGAGTTGGGCTGTTTTTTGAAGATGTTTGCACACCGCTTTTTGATCATCAGGATGAAAAATCCTTAAGAAATGATCACCCATTGCCGAAATGTCTAGGGGAGTATATCCTAGAATGGGAGTTAAGGATCGACTATTATAAATACTGCGTTTTTCTTCTAAATCATAAATATATAAAATATTCGGACTACTATCAGCAATACTTTCAATAAATTGTTCTCGTTCTCGAATGGTTTCTACTAATTGAGCTTGTTCTAATGCCACACCCACTTGATCGACAATTTCGCGCATCAGTTCGATTTCAAATTCTGTCCATTGTCGCGGGCAAGTACACTGATGGGCAATCATAAATCCCCACAAATAATGATTTTTTAAAATCGGAACAATCAGTTTTGCTTTAACACACCATTCCTGCAAAAATTCAACTAAACACGGTGTTACCTCTTGATAGGTTTGATGAATATCAGCAATTGCTTTTACCGTTCCATGATCATACAATTGTTGATATTCGGGGGGAAAAACTTCTTCAGGAAAATCAACACTCAAAACAGAACGCCATCCGGGTAATACACTTTCTGCGATCGCCCGTCCTGTGCCATTAGAAAACACCCGATAAATTAAGAGACGATCACAACCTAAAATCTTTTGAACTTCGGTGACAGTGGTTTGTAAAATTTGGTCGATATCTAAAGATTGACGAATTTTTAAAGCGATTTCTGCAAATAAACGAGATTTGCGTTCTTGACGTTCTAATTTAGCGGTTCGATCCAGAATTCGGGTTTCTAATTCTTGATTTAAAAGTCTTAATTCTTGTTCGACTTTCTGGCGTTCTTCTAGTTCCGTTTGCACCGCTTGATATAACTGAGATTGTTGAATTCCTAGAGACAGTTGAACGGCAATTTCATCTAATAATTCTAATTCGGTTGGATACCAATTCCGAGGGGAAAAACATTGATGAGCAATTAATAACCCCCAAATCACAGTTTCGTTTTCTCGATTTTTATCGGGAATTAAAATGGGAACAACGAGATTTGCTTTAACATTAAATTGCTCTAAAAGGTGTTTATGGCATTCTGTTATTTTAGCGGTTTCAATATTGTTGATTAAGCTTTTTTTACCCTGAAAGTAAGGTGAAATTTTTCCGGTTTTAAAACAAGTATCTTCTAAATAAATTCCTAAGCTAGACGTTAAACCTTCAGCAATAGATTCCGCTACAATGGTGCCATTCCATTCCGCATCAAATTGATACACTAAAACCCGATCACAATTGAGAATGGCACGAATATCAACCACGGCATTATTCAGAATATTGGTTAACTTCAACGATTGACGAATATGGAGTGCCGTTTGGTAGAATAGTCGTTCCCGTTGTACCTGCTGCTGTAATTTCTGTTCCGCTTCTTTGCGTTCACTAATATCAAAACTAATCCCGATTAAACCGATTGGATTTCCCGCTTGATCTCGAATTAACGTATCAAAAACATGAATAGGCAATGTGCTACCATCTTTGCGGGAAATGGTAAATTCTCCTTCCCAGTATCCTTGATTTTGAACTTCTTTAACAATTTCTTCGGCTAAATTTTTATAATCTACAGGAATAAAAAAATTAATAATATTATTTCCCAGAGCTTCTTCCTTTTTCCACTGATATAACATTTCAGCATATTGATTCCAATAGATAATTTTTCCCTGGAAATCTGTGGCAATAATGGCATTTCTGACTTGATCTAACAAAGAAGCTTGAAAAGCAATTTTAGCTTCAATTAAACTCCGGTTTTTGATCTCGCTTTGCAATTTTTGATTGGCAATTCTTAACGCTTCTGTGCGTTTGTGAATTTTCTCTTCTAGTTTGGTATTTTGACTTTGGAGTAACTGAAGTTTATCCGCTTCTAAGGAATGAAAAAGTAATAACTTGATGGGCTTCAGGTATAATGAAGTATAGGCACTGATGGCAGATTTTACAAAAATTGAGAGAACCGGGCAACGGATTTTTCGATTAAACTACACAACTTAACTTAAAACCTATGTTTTATTCTAGTTCAATTGAGGAAGAAATGAAAAAGTTTTATAACTCTTTATCAGAAAAGGATAAAAGAAGATATGCAGCGATAGAGGCTCAAAAACTGGGATGGGGAGGAATTAGTTATATCATCAAACTGTTGGGTTGTACTCGAAACACAATCGTCCGAGGAATAAAAGAGTTAAAAGAACTGGATGAACAGACTATTAATGATGTAAGAATTAGAAAAAAAGGAGGAGGAAGAAAAAGTATTTTTTCCACCCAAATTGGAATAGATGAAGCCTTTTTAGAAGTGTTAAAGTCCCGCACAGCCGGAGATCCTATGAACGAGTCAATTAAATGGACTAATTTAACCCACAAAGAAATTGCTTTGGGACTTAAGGAAGCCGGATTTAATATCAGTCCTCCCACCGTAAAGAAACTCTTAAAAAAGCATGGGTATGTCAAGCGAAAAGCACAAAAAAAGCAAACTACAGGAATTAATAAAGACCGAAATGCTCAATTTGAAAATATTGCTAGACTCGATACCCTGTATAGAGAAGCCGGTAATCCTATTATTAGTTTTGACACTAAAAAGAAAGAAGTTTTAGGGAATTTATATCGTCCAGGTACTCTGTATACAACTGAGCCTGTTACTACTTGGGATCATGATTTTTGGAGCTTAGGTCATGGAAAAGTCATTCCCCATGGCATTTACGATACTCAAAAAAACCGAGGATATGTAACATTAGGTAACAGTAAAGATACCAGTGAATTTGCTTGTAATGCTCTTAAACATTGGTGGAATCATTATGGAAAAGCTCTCTATCCTCATGCCAATTCGATTTTAGCTAAGTGTGATGGGGGTGGCAGTAATAATGCTAATCATTATATTTTTAAACAAGATTTACAAAAGTTAGTGGATGAAATTGGAATTGAGATCAGAATTGCTCATTACCCTCCCTATACATCTAAATATAATCCCATTGAACATCGACTTTTTCCTCATCTAACTCGAGCTTGTCAAGGAGTGATTTTTACCAGTCTTGGTTTGGTCAAAACTCTCATGGAAAAAACTCGTACTAATACAGGGCTATCTGTCGTTGTTAATGTCGTTGATCAGGTCTATCAAACGGGTCGGAAGGTAACTGATCATTTCAAAAAAACTCTGAAAATTGTTTTTGATGAATATTTACCCAAATGGAACTATCGAGCCGTACCTCAACTCACTCATTAATCCATTTATTGATTTTTCATTCCTAATTGATTAACTTTCTGATTTAAAACCTCAACCATCTGTAATAAATCAAGGGGGTTAATCGCTTTTAAAATACTGCTGGGCGTAATAATCCCAACCAGTTCACCGCGATCGCCTACAATTGGGATTCGATTAATATAGCGTTGCTGCATCAACACATGAGCCGCTAATAAACTATCATGGGGGTGGAGGCAAAAAACGGGGAAACTCATGACAACTTGAGCTTCTAAATTCCAATTTAAACCCAAGGCTTGAAACCTGAGAATATCTCCTTCTGTCAATAAACCAACAGGAATATTTAAGGATTCTTCATTACAGATTTTTTCCTCAACTAAAACAATACAACTCACCAGAGCAGCACTCATTAATTCAGCTAGTTCTAATAAAGAAGTTGTCGTCGGTGCTTGCACAACAGTTGTTGTCATTACCTCTTCAATAATTCTGAGTTTTAATAAATCCGTTGGTTCTAGGGAATGTCTTAGATCTCGATGGGTGAGTAAACCGACTAATTTTCCCTCAGAATCTACTAAAGGTAAATGACGGATTTGATGGTGTTGTAATAAGTTTAAAGTTGCATTCAGATGGGTCAATTTACTTTGTTCGAGAGTAATCACAGGTTGAGTCATCACTTCGCCAACACTGAAATTTTCAATCTTAACTTTTTGAGCAATCAAGCGAACAATATCTCGATGAGTTAATATTCCCACAGGTCGGTTATTTTCAATCACAATTAAACAGGTATGTGCAGAATTCAACCCCAAGGAATGAAACGTTAAGGAACAAGTTGTTTGAGATTGGTTGAGGAGGGCGATCGCATCTATTAATCTAGTCTGTGGTTTCACCGTCAGAGGGTTGGGAATAATGGCTTTTTGTAGAGGTAAAATAAAAAGGCTATCGGAATCGCTAGACATAGAATTAAGAATTAAGAAGGGAGTGATATTCGGTGTTTAATTCCAAGGTAAAAATTGAGCCTTGGGGTTGATTATCTGTCAGGGAAAGGCAACCTTGATGAGCATCAATCACCATTTTACAAAAGGCTAATCCTAATCCGGTTTGATTAACGCCTTCAAAACGTTGACCAATCTCATATTTTTGAAAAATACTTTGCTTGAGTTCATCTTTCACCCCCCTTCCCGAATCTCGAATATAAACTTTAACGATATTAGCATCGGGAGGATATTCAACTTCCATTGAAACCCAACTGTTGGTTGGGGAGAATTTAATCGCATTATTCAGTAAATTTTCAAGTACCCGTTTAATTAAATCTGGATCAGCCATTACTAACCGTTTTGCTTCGGGAATAGTAGCCGTTAAGTTAATTTTCTTTTTAATCGTTTGAGTTTCAAATTCATTGACAACCTCTTGAACCATAGCCGAGAGATTTACCAGTTGAGGATTCAGCAGTGCTTTACCGGATTCTAGCTTTGCCATTAACAATAAAGAATTAATCAGGTTGTTTAAATGTTTTCCTGAAATGGCAATTTGCTCTACTTTTTGAGATTGTTTTTCTGTTAAATCCGTGAGCATCAACAGTTCACAAGCTAATGTAATCGCCACCACTGGATTCCTTAGATCATGAATGACAGCATAAGCCATATCTTCGCGTAATTGCAATAAGTGTTCTAATTTTTGATGGGATTTTTCTAACTCATCGTGCTGTTTTTTGAGTCGCAGCATGGAACGAACTCTCGCTCTAACTTCCAGCGCACTCACCGGTTTTCCAATAAAATCCTCTGCCCCAGCTTCTAAACATTGTGCTAAAGTTTCTTTAGAATTGAGTGCCGTAATCATAATAATGGGAATCGGATTCCATTCAGGAATTTGTTTAATTTGGCGACAGATATCCATCCCATCAGAATCAGGCATCATCACATCTAATAAGATTAAATCAGGTTTACCCCATTCTAAAAATTTAAACACCTCAAATCCACTGGAGGCATAATGTAATTGATATCCCTCTCGAAATAGAATTCCTTCGAGAACGTCAAAGACATCCGGTTCATCATCCACAATCAGAATTGAGTCCGACTTGATCATGGCTATTCGTTAATTTTCAATAAAAATTTAACGCAATTTGAAGTTTAATCGGGGGAAGAAAACTTCTCACCGCTTATTTTTTAGAGATATCTGTATGACCTTAAATTCTTCAGACGTTGTGATAAAATTTAGGAGAAAAGATCGATTTTTATAAAAAATACAGTTATCCCTATTATTAATAATACAGGCATAAGCCAATTTCCCCAACGCACATAGAGGGTTTGAGTCTGATAACGATAAATTATATCAGCATACAGTTCATAAGTATTGTGATGGGAAAGCCAGAGAGTTCTACCATGAGGATCAACAACGGCTGAATATCCTGTATTGGTGGCTCGAATTGTCCAGCGATCATTTTCAATGGCACGCATCACATCAAGGGCATGATGTTGAGCTAACATAGTTGAGGAATAGTGGGCATCATTGGATGCGGTCAGGATAAATTCTCCTCCTTGAGCCGTTTGGTTGCGAAAATGGCTTGCAAATGCGGAATCATAACAAATTCCTACCGTTGCTTGACCGAAAGGGGTTTGAAACGTTTGACCCGGTTTCCCGTGAATTAAAGTGGCTTCTAACGGAGATAATCGTCGAATAAATTGTCCTAAAATTTCACTAAATGGGATAAACTCTCCTAACGGAACTAAATTGATTTTATCATATTCGCTGATAATTTTTCCGTCCTGATTAATCGAAAATAAACTATTGGTATATCCTTCTTCTTTTAAAGCAAAACTGCCAACTAAAGCCGGAACTTTTTCCTTTAAAATGGCTTGATAAAAAGAACTATTGTGTCGCTGAATGGGGTCAGTCCAAAAAAAAGGTAGGGCTGTTTCGGGGGTTAATACAAGGTCTACGCCTTGATTCGCTAAGGTAATATATCCAGTGGTATAACCTTGTAAAGCTTGCAAAAAGCCTACCGGATTTAATTTAATTTCATTGGGAATATTGCCTTGAATAATTCCCACTTTTAAAGCTTGTTCGGGGTTATTATTCAAAGGGCGACTATATAATATTAACCCCAAAATATGAGAACTGATAAAAAATATTAACGCTAAAATTAATAATTTAACGGTTTTTTGATTCTGATCAAATATTAATCCTTCTGCGATTAATCCATTCACGATTAACAAAATAGCTGTAACTGTTGTGGGGCCAGAAATTTGACCTAAATGTAAAATGATTAAATTTCCGAAACTTTGAGTATAAGATAACGAAGACCACCATAACGCCCCGGAACTCCACAAAGATTCTAATCCACACCATAAGGCTGTTCCAATTAAAACCCGTGTTAAAGCCAGGAAAATTGCCGAATGTAGAGATGCACCATGGCGCGTCTCTACAGCAGATAAAATTAAAAATAATCCTGTCCAAACCATCACTAAAGCTGTTCCCCAAAGGGTAATAAAACTCCAACAAAATAAAGCAATTGCTAAACTCGCTAACCCAGGAATTCCTAACCAAGTCATGGGGTGAATTCCAGTAATCCAAAATAAAGCAATTCCGTAATAACCAATTCCCCAAATTAACGCGAATATTAACGGAAGTTTTAACCCGTTTAACATCTGTAGAGGCGAGACAGAGCGCGTCTCTGCGGGGATTTTAGCAATAGTAAGACAATTGACCCAAAGGGGAACTAATGCCACCCAAGCGAACCCCCAAAGCCCCCAAGGTTCTGTGGCTAACCCCATTAAAACCCCACCTATTGCTGTTAATAATAAACGTTGAATAATTTCCCGTCTGTTCATAACAAATTGTCGTGAAGCGTGAACACCTCAAAAATACTTTTAATATGAAATCCTTAAATGTTTGCTCTGCATTTGTCTACTGTAGAGACGCGCCTGGGCGAAGCCATGCCGCACTTGCTATTGGCACGTCTCTAGGGGCTTAGGGGGGTAATTCCGGGTAAAAATCAACCCGATTTACTCTTCTTCTCCAGATTCTTCAGCAGTGGATGTCGCTTCCGCATCTTCTCCAGAGGCTGGAACAATGGCAACCGCCGCAATTGAATCTTCTTCGTATAAGCGCTGAACTCGAACCCCTGTAGCACTGCGAGACTGAAGGGGAATGGCATTCACCACTTGACGAATAATAATTCCGCGACTACTAATTAGCATTAACTCCTCAGTTTCATCGACGACTTTTAAGGCGACAACTTCATCTTTTTTGGCATGGGGTTTAAACTTAGTGGCAATAATGCCTTTCCCTGCCCGATTTTGTAAGCGGAATTGAGACACTGGAACCCTTTTTCCATAACCACTAGCGGTGATGACTAAAACGGATAATCCTTGAGCAGTTCCCTCCGTTACAACTTCGGTTTCGGTTTCATTTTCCTCGGTGGTTTCTGTTGCTATTGCCGTTAATTCTTCATCGGTTTCTGGTTCTTCACCTTCGGCTTCCGCCAAATTAGAAATAATCGCACTGGGCAAAATATCCATGCTAATTAAGCTATCATCTCCTTTCAATTTCATGGCTTTAACGCCTCGGGTTGCCCGTCCTAACGGTCGCAATTGTTTATCATTGGCTTTAAAATGAATTGCCATGCCATAACGGGAACCAATAATAATTCCATCTTCAACTTTTGCCCGTCTTACCCAGCGTAATTCATCTCCTTCTTCTAAGGAAATGGCAATTAAACCATTAGTCCGAATATTACTAAAGGCGGATAATTGGGTTTTCTTAATAAAACCTCCTTTGGTTAACATCACCAAGTATTCATCATCGCTAAATTCGCTAACGTGAACAATGGATGTAATTCGTTCTTCCTTGGGAATGGGTAACATTTGAACGATGGGAACTCCTCGCGCGGTGCGGGAAGCAACGGGGATTTGATACGCTTTGATACTATAAACAACACCCCGTTCGCTAAAGAATAAGACAGTATCATGATCGCAACAAGTGATAAAGTGTTGAACTTCATCATCTTCTTTCATTTTTGTGCCTTGTTTACCTTTTGTTGCTCGACTTTGGGCGGTAAACGTATTTACAGGCATTCGTTTCATATAACCTTGTTCTGTTAACAGAATTAAGGCTTTTTCATTGGCAATTAAATCGGTTTCATCTAACTCCCCTTCAGTATGTTCAATCACAGTCCGCCGAGGGGTATTGAACTTTTGTTTCAGTTCTAGGGCTTCCTGTTCAACAATTTCTAAGATTCGTTCTCTTCGCGCTAAAATATCGTACAAATCAGCAATTTTAATTTGCAGTTCTTGGTGTTCTTGGTCAATTTTTTGAGCTTCTAAAGCGGTTAACCGTCGCAATTGCATTTGTAAAATTGCATCGGCTTGTTGTTCAGATAAACCATAGTTGGTCATTAATTCTTGCTTGGCGATGGGAATATCAGCCGCGTGACGAATTAAGGCAATAATGGCATCTAAATTGTCTAAAGCAATTAATAATCCCTGTAAAAGATGATCTCGTTCTTGGGCTTTCCTGAGTTCATATTCCGTGCGTCTGCGAATCGTTTGTTCCCGGAATTGTAGGAATACTTCTAAAAATCGTTTGAGGTTAAGAATTTCCGGGCGACTATTAACTAACGCCAACATATTAGCCCCAAAATTGGTTTGTAAGGGCGTTTGTTTGTAGAGGTTATTGAGAACTACACGGGCATAAGCATCTCGTTTGAGTTCAATCACGATTCGCATTCCATCGCGATCGCTTTCATCCCGGATATCAGAAATTCCCTCTAATTTCTTATCATTGACCATTTCTGCAATCCGTTCAATCATTGCTGCTTTATTGGTTTGATAAGGCAGTTGCGTAATAATAATCGCATCTCGATCGGGTCGTCCGCGATGTTCGATGGTTTCAATGGTAGCAACCCCACGCATGGTAATCGAACCCCGACCATCGGTATAGGCTTCTTTAATTCCCGATGTCCCTAAAATTTGCGCCCCCGTGGGAAAATCTGGCCCCGGAATATGACGCATTAATTCAGCAATGGTAATCTCAGGATTATGAATTAATGCTACTAAACCATCAACTAATTCCCCTAAATTGTGTGGGGGAATATTGGTTGCCATTCCCACCGCAATTCCTGACGATCCATTTAATAATAATTGGGGAATTCGTGCGGGTAAAACTAACGGTTCTTGTTGAGAACCATCGAAGTTATCGCCAAATTCAACGGTTTCTGCGTCAATATCTCGTAGGAGGGAATCAGTCGTTAAGGCTTGCAAACGACATTCGGTGTACCGCATGGCAGCCGGGGGATCGTTATCAACTGATCCGAAGTTCCCATGACCGTTAATTAACGGCGATCGCATGGAAAAATCCTGCGCCATCCGCACTAAGGCATCATAAACGGCGACATCCCCATGAGGGTGATATTTACCGAGTACCTCCCCCACCACACGGGCGCATTTACGGAAGGGTCGATCAGGGGTTAAGCCCAGTTCGTTCATGGCGTATAAAATCCGTCGATGAACGGGTTTCAAACCATCCCGCGCATCTGGCAGCGCCCGCCCTACAATTACGCTCATGGCGTATTCGAGGTAAGATTGCTGCATTTCATTTCTCAGATCCGTCGGGATAATTCTCGACTCAGAGGTACTCATACCTTCAAAAACTCCATTACAATTTAAAATTAGTCACCTTTAACCGAAAATATTAGGAGAAATAAAATCATCTTCGGTATAGGCTCTAAAATCAGTGACTAATGCTTAAAATTATACCATAATTTGCCTTCTTCTTGGGGGTGAAATCTGGGATTAAAATTGACAATAAACTCTTGACAAATGCTAACAGTTATTTATTCTGACGAATTCCTCAACCATAAGACCGGATTATTCCATCCAGAACGGCCAGAACGGTTAACAGCGATAGTAAATGCCTTGAAATCGGTATCTTGGGCCGAAAAGTTAGACTGGAAACTACCCACTCCGGTGATGGATCGGCTGCAACCGTTGATGAGGTTATTGGAAACGGTACATACCTCTTCCCATATTCAACGAGTCAAAGCGATCGCCGATCAGGGGGGGGGTTATTTGGATGGAGATACCCCCATGTCGGCTGAAAGTTATGATGTGGCACTGTTGGCGGTGAGTGCCTGGTTGGATGGGGTGGATCAAGTCTTGACAACGGGACATCCGGCTTTTGTTTTAGCGCGTCCCCCCGGACATCATGCCGAAGCTGATCGAGGGATGGGATTTTGCTTATTTTCTAACGCAGCGATCGCGGCTTATTATGGCTTAGAACAACCGGGGATTGAGAAAGTCGCTATCTTAGATTGGGATGTGCATCATGGCAATGGAACCCAAGCGTTAGTGGAAGATGATCCTCGGATCGCTTACTGTTCGTTACATCAATCCCCCTGTTATCCGGGGACGGGATATGCGGAAGAACGTGGCTCTCACAACAATGTGCTGAATCTTCCCCTGTCTCCGGGTAGCACCATTGATCTCTACAAACCCGCCTTTCAACATTATATCTTGCCCTTTTTACAACAGGTACAGCCGGATTTGCTGATTGTGAGTGCGGGATATGATGCCAACCAGGATGATCCCTTAGCCAGTATTTCTCTACAACCAGAAGACTACGGACTGTTTACTGAATATTGTTTACAACTCACTCCCCGCATTCTGTTTGGACTAGAAGGCGGTTATGATTTACCTAGTCTCTCCCAGTCCGTTGTCGCCACCTTGGAAAAATGCCTTTAGGTAGTCAGTTATCAGTTATCAGTTATTAGTTATTAGTTATTAGTTATTAGTTATCAGTTATTAGTTATCAGGGGTTGGACGAGGCTGGATAGTTTGGCAACACAGTTGATCTAAATCACAAAACTTATCCAAGTTAATCACAAATTTACAAAGCGTTGAGTCACTTAATATTGAGAAGAAAAAGTTCATAATTAATCCAGACAAACCATGGACTTTGATCAACCTCTGAGTAACGTATCCCAAGGAAAGGTGATTTATGATGGCATATCGTCCAGTACCCCTTGAAGAACTTTTTGGTCAAATTATGTTTTCTAGTGTCGTGACTCGCAGTGATCGCCAACACTTGCGTTCCGCCATTTTAGGTGAAAGTTTGACCGATAATGAAAAGGTGATTATTAACCGATTACTGTACAATGTTCGCCGGGGGTGGGTGAAGCTAGTGGATCTTTAGTTGATCAGCTACCTGTTTTCATAAAAAATTTTCATAAATAGAGTTTCCGTTACCCATTTTTCCTTTTTATAGATAGATCCTGAAATTGAGCAATTTTCGATACAATATCAGTCGTTAACTTTACGTTCAGGATTAATCCCAACCCTTGCTATCCCCATCTTTGCTGGTTGCTCACGGTAGCCGAGATCCTCGTCCCCAACAAGCTTTAAATCTATTGGCAAAACGCTTAGGGGAACGTTCAGGTTTTCCTGTAGTTGGAACTGCAACATTAGAATTAGCACCCCTTCCTCTCCATCAACAGATTCAAGAGTTTGCTAAGTTAAGCCAATCTTGGGGATATTCTCAAGTCCAAATTTTACCGTTATTTCTCTCGTCAGGTGTTCATGTTAACACTGATTTACCCGCAGAAATTGCGATCGCCCAGGAACAACTCGGAGCAGAAATTCAACTTAATTTATTACCTTATTTTGGGTCTAAAATCAATCGTTTAGCGGCTTTAATCGCAACAAAAATGGCAATGGTTGAGATCGAGCATTGGATTTTAATCGCTCATGGCAGTCGCCATCCAGGGGGAAATCAACCCATTGAACAATTAGCAACTCAAATCAAGGCAATTCCCGCCTATTGGTCAGTTTCTTTACATTTTGAAACTCAAATTAAAGCCTTAATTTTATCGGGAGTTCACCGAATTGGAATTATTTCTTATTTTATGTTTTCCGGTGGTATAACTGATGCGATCGCCCAATCCCTTCAACAGTTTTATCAAGAATACCCCACTGTTGAATTTTATTTAATTTCACCGTTAGAAATTGACGATAATTTACTTGATTTAATTGAAGATTTATTAAAATAATAAGTTTTAGATTAAAATAAAAGGAATAAATTTAATATTAGGATAGAATATAGTAATCCGCGCCTTCGAGACGGAGGTTATAATAATTTCTAACTGACATGAAACAGCCAGAAGTATTATCCCTGTTCCCTGTTCCCTTTTGAACCCAGATTTTGGATACAACTCAAATAGAATTGCTATAGATTACCCATGAGTCAATTAACCTTGAAAGATTTTACTCCCGACCCCCAACGGTTAGCCGTTTTGGCAGAATGTATCGCTGACTATGGGATTGATGAGGGAAATAGTGAATGGACAAATAATATAATTTCTAAAAAAACCGTTGTTTATGGCAGTGGTGTGATTGCCAAACAAGGTGAAATTGTTAATCATAATGTTGACCCCAAAGAGTTAGAATTATGTCAAAAATTAGCCGATCAAGTTTGCCAAATTATGGGAGATATTGATGTGGGGATGGGTTCAGAATCTTCTACCCCCTTTCAACCTTTCTATATTGTTGCTAATATTGATGATCCAATTCCTGAAAAAATAGATATCGAATTGATTCGCTCAAAATTTGCTGGGACAATTTTTCCCCCCGCAATAATAACAGTTGAACCTTTAGAAGAAGCAGGAATCTGGTGGTCAGAAGTCTTAGATGATGCAGATGGAAGTGAAGAGGAAGAGTATTTACGACCTTGGCGAGAAATGATGGCTTGGTTTCAAACTCAAGATGCTTTTAAAGATACGGCATTTGTTCGTATTGGTGACTATAACGTATTCTATCAAGGTCAATATAATGAGGATGAATTTCCCGAAGATATGGGAGATCAGGGATGTGTTTTCCCCCGGTTTGCAGTTGGTTTAACTCATCATGGCAGTTTAGCTGGAATTTTTGGGTTTAGTGTTCAAACGTAATCAATTCTGGTAAATTAGAACGGTGGATTTATTTCCATTCAACAGGACAAAATAGATCATCAATAAAATTAAAAGATAAATGGAAAACTCAGTTCAACCTCAATATCATTTACAACCCTTTAAGGTTATAGCGGGAGATTCTGGGTCTTCTAAATTAGAATTGAAGAGTCAAGAAACTCTCATTAACTGGAATAATCAAATTATTTTGGGTAATTGCTTAAATGTATTAAAGCAGATACCTGATCATCAGGTTGATTTAGTGATTACATCCCCACCCTATGCGGATAGTCGTTCTAAAACCTATGGCGGAATTCATCCCGAAGAATATGTTAATTGGTTTTTGCCGATTTCTGCGGAAATCAAGAGAGTCTTAAAATTCAATGGTACATTTATTTTAAATATTAAAGAAAAAGTTGTTAATGGGGAACGACATAATTACGTTATTAAACTTATTTTAGAACTGCAAAAACAAGGTTGGTTATGGACAGAAGAATATATTTGGCATAAGAAAAATAGCTATCCTGGAAAATGGCCGAATCGATTTCGAGATGCGTGGGAACGATGTTTACAATTTAATCAACAAAAAAAGTTTAAAATGTATCAAGAACAAGTTATGGTTCCTATGGGAGATTGGGCTAAAAATCGCCTTAAAAATTTAAGTGAAGTTGATCAAATTCGAGATAACTCTAAAGTTGAGAGTGGGTTTGGAAAAAATGTCTCGAATTGGGTAGGACGAACAATGGTTTATCCGGCAAATGTGTTGCATTTAGCGACGGAATGTGGTAATAAAAATCATAGTGCTGCCTTCCCAAAGTCTTTGCCGTCGTGGTTTATTAAATTATTTACTGAACCGAATGATCTGGTATTAGACCCCTTTGTCGGTTCAGGAACAACTTGTATCGCAGCTAAAGAGTTGGGAAGAAATTATTTAGGGATTGAAATCAAAGAAGACTATTGTAATCTTGCCTTATCGAATCTTGATAAAACAGTATTTAATGTTCAAAATCAAGACTCAGTTATCGAAACTATCTCAACCGATTCTATTAATTCTAATATCACAAATTCAACGATAACTCAAAAAAATTATCAAATTTATAATGACTATCTGATTAATCATGTTTTGTCTCCTTTTTATAATAAACGATTTGAAAAATTGAATAACCTTAAACTGAAAGATATTCTTAAACGGAAAAATCCTTACTTATTCAAAGCCAAGAATATTGAACTTGCAGGTGATTTTGTTAAAAGTATAGTTGATGCTTTTCTTTCTTCTCAAGAAGAAACAATTTTTGGTCATTTATTAGAAAGCTTTGCTATTTATATCTCAGAAACTCTTTATGGGGGATTTAAGTCAACGTTGAATAGTGTTGATTTAGAATTTGAACGAGGAAGAAATTATTATATTGTGGGAATTAAGTCAGGAATTAACTGGGGTAACTCTGATCAAATTAATCGCATGAAAGATAACTTTAAGAAAGCCAAAAATAGACTAAGAGAAGAAGGAAAAACTTGTGATATTATTGCAGTTAATGGCTGCATCTATGGAAAAGACAAAAATCCTTTAAAAACCGATCAAGATCCAGATAAAACCTACTATAAATATGCAGGTCAAGATTTTTGGAATTTTATTGCAGAGGATGATAACCTATATCAACAAATGATTGTCCCGATTGATATAGAAGCTCAAAAAAAAGATGAAAGTTTTAAAACCATCTATTCCAGTAAAATTAATCAAATGACGCAAGAGTTTATGCAAAATTTCATGAAAGACAATCAAATTGACTGGGTTAAACTGGTTGATTATGTTTCTAAGCGAGAAGAAAACCCTTTAGATCCTGCTATTGAACAGTTATCCTTAGATTTAGAATTAGGAGATTCGGAAACTTAACCGCTTAGTAAGCCCTGAAGGGCTTCCGGTGAGAGCGAATCATCAAACCCCTTAACCTTAATTTTATTCTGCCCATCTTCTCAATAAATTTGTATAGGTTTTAGACACCAAATCAAACTCAATGGTTTTCCCTTCCTTAGCAAAAATAGAACGGCGAGTGGTATCTAAATCAAATAAAATTTCTCGATTTGCAGGGTCACGAACTAAACTTTGAACCCATCCCACAATGGCTAATCTTACCCCTTGACTAACAGGTTCAACTCGGTGTAAGGTTGTTGATGGATAAACAATCATTGAACCCGCTTTCAATTTATAGCTACGTTCTTCATCACTATTTTCAATCACTAATTCTCCGCCTGTGTAGGTTTCAGGATCACTTAAAAATAACGTAAACGAAACATCCACACGCCAAAATTCTTGATCTCCCATCAACGCATTATCTGTATGGGTTCCATAGGACATTCCATCTTCGTAGCGGCTGGCTAAAATCGAGTGAACAATTTTAGGTAAAACCGCACTTTGAAATAAGGCATTTTTTTTGAGAATAGACTGCACTTGTTCCCGCAAAGCTTGAGCTTCCGGTGTTTTCTTATCAAGCTGTTGATTGTTCTTAACGAGTTTGGCGTGCCAACCTGCGGTTGTTTTGCCATCAACAAACGTAGCTTGAGTGAGATGATCAATAAAAAATTTTAATTCCTCTGATGTCAAAATATCATCAATCGAGAACAGCATAGGAGATAAAAGTGCAACATTAGATAATCGATAGCTGTTTGCACCTCTGTTTTTCGGCGAGTTTCTATGAAACCAGCTTGACAATGTGCAAATTTGTCAGCTTGACGGTATATTGAAAGACGGCTTAATCTTACCTTAATTTTCATTGGTGTAGTCAAGGAGTGTCAAAATGCAATCCAAAACAATTCAGTTATTTCTCACAGTCGGTTTAGCTGCTACTTTAGGGGCTTGTGCCCCAGCCACTCAAGAAGGGGGTACCCCAGCGACTTCACCCGCCCCAGAAGCGACTTCTAGCCCTGCCACTTCACCCAGCCCTGTCACTTCACCCAGCCCTGTCACTTCACCGAACCCTGCCACTTCACCCAGCCCGGAAGCAACTTCTAGTCCAGAAGCAACTTCTAGTCCAGAAACTTCACCTAGCCCAGAAGCAACTTCTAGCCCAGAAACTTCACCTAGCCCCTCTGCTTCTCCTGAAGGTGGTGAAGGGGGCGAAGGCTAGATCCTTTGCTGAGTAGAGATGTTTGAGAGAACGTCTCTACGCAAACAGTTAATGCCCAGGAGGAAAACTCCCCTCCCGCACTTCCGTACAGAACTGTTGAACGGCTTGGGTAATCGTTTGTTGTAAATTGGCGTAGGTTTTGGCAAAGGGGGGTTGCCAGGACGATAATCCCAAAATATCCGAGGTGACTAATACTTGACCATCACAATTAGCCCCCGCCCCAATACCAATGGTGGGTATGGTTAATTGCTGGGTAATTTTTTGGGCTAAATCTGAAGGGATATGTTCTAACACAATTGTAAAGGCTCCAGCTTGCTCTAACGCGATCGCTTCTGAAAGAATGCGTTCTGCTGCATCGGAAGTTTTGCCTTGTTTGCGATAACCCCCAAATTGATGAACGGACTGGGGGGTTAAACCCACATGACCCATGACTGGAATTCCAACTTGGACTAACTGACTAACTGTTTCTGCCATTGCTGGATATCCCCCCTCCAGTTTAACACCTTGAGCACCTGTTTCTTTGAGAATTCGTCCGGCTGAATGAATGGCTTGTTGAGGACTTTCTTGATAAGTTAAAAAGGGCAAATCAACAACTAATAAAGCTTGTTTCACGCCTCGTCGCACAGCTTTAGCATGATGAATAATTTCATCTAAGGTTAGGGGTAAAGTGGTGTCATATCCTAACCCAACCATTGCCAGAGAATCTCCCACTAAAATAATATCAATTCCGGCTTGATCGAGGAGTTGAGCGATCGCATATTCATAGGCTGTCAATACTGTAATGCGTCGTCCCTGCTGTTTCCATTGACTTAATTGTTGGGTTGTAACTGTCATAATCAGTTATCAGTTATCAGTTATCAGTAATTATATCAAGCATGACATAAATGCAGTCGAATCAGACATCCGACCTTTTCTATTCTTTAAAATTTCAACTTTTATTCTTTTAAACCTTAACCTAATTCCAAACTGGTAACTCCAAAAATATTTGTCCAATTGATATTCGGTTGCTCTCCAGTATACATTCTAACACATTCAAACATGGATTGCATTTGATAACGTTCAACTAAAGAAATTCCTGGATTATTAATATTCGGAACATCAATATAAATCGAATCTCCCTGGGCATAACAAGCTAAAGCCAGAAACAGCTTTTCTGCTATCTCTTCATTTTCAGCAAATAAAGGAGCAATTTTATATCCATCTGTTGCTTTTCTAATCACTCCATAACCGACTAAATTCTCCCCATTTAAAATCCCATAACCTTGTCCATGGGGTTGATTAATCCAGTGAGAGAGAAAATTAGGACGATCACCGGGAAAATATTGACGATCATAATTACACAGTTGAGCAAAATTAATCGTTTTTAAATCTACTAAATCATTAGCCATTGTTCCTGAAATTATCCCTTGATAACGCAGATGAGAATGAAACGGTTTAAAGCCAAATTTTTGATAAGTTTTAACTTGTTCCAAAACAGCATCTAACGCTGCATTTTGACCCGGAATTAACTTAAAAGCTTCCTGCCAAGTTTTCAAACCATATCCTTGCTTACGATATTCCGGTTTAACAATATAAAGGCCAATAAAGTTAAAATTGCTATGATATCGGACAACAGAAATACAACTAATGGGTTGACCGTTTAATTCCCCAATTAAAAATCCACCTGGATCAGCACTATAAAAATTATCAACATCATCAATACCCGGATTCCATCCTTCAGAAGCTGCCCAACTTAAGGCTAATTTTAGATCATCCGGGGTCATTGAACGAACTCTGAAATAATCTTCTATTAGGGTCATTTTTTTCGACTCATTAAAACATTTCTCCCCATCTTTTGCAGATAGGGTTCAGATTTACTGATTGATTTTTTAATAATTTAGGTTTAATCTAATTGATTAGTAGATTTTCCTAAAATTTGATTGAATAAACTAGAAACCAAAGAAAGAACGATTGAACCCAATAATGCTGCCCAGAAGCTAGAAATTGAAAATCCGGGGGTGAAATAAGCAACTAACGAAATAGAAATAGCATTGACGACGAATAAAAATAAACCTAACGTTAGAATGGTTAAAGGAAGGGTAAAGATCGTAATAATGGGTTTAATAATGGCATTCACTAAAGCCATTACAACCACTCCAACGGCAGCAGCTTGCCAACTGTTAATGGTAAAACCCGGAACAATATAAGCCGTTATTCCAAGTGAAATTGCAGAGATTAGCCAAGTTAGAAAAAAATTTAGCATGGATGTTTCCTAGGAATAAAAATTCAAATGGCGGTTCTTTTGAGGAATTTGAGATCCTCAAGGAAACTTCTGAGAGATAGCTAATTTTACATGGTAATGGCAAAATTAGGCATTTGAGAAGCTAACATAAGTATAAATCAGTTGATCCTAAAGTGGAGTAATCAATAGATGATTAGACTTTGGCAATATATCATTTTAACAGTCGTTGTCGTGCTGTTGGCTTTACCGCTTCCCTCCTGGGCTGCAAAAAATCCATCCCATCTGTTTTTCAGTCATAGTTTATTACAAGGACGGGATTTTTCTAATCAGTCTTTACCTGCGGCTGAATTTGCGAATTCTAATATGGAGTTAGCCAAATTTGATCATTCTGATTTAGAAGGAGCTATTTTTAGTAAAGGGATTCTAACAAAAGCCAGCTTAAAACAAGCAAACTTAACCTATGCTATGTTAGATCAAGCTGATTTTACAGAAGCAGATTTAAGTGATGCTGTGTTAGTTGAAGCCTTATTTTTCGGGTCAACCTTTCATCATACAAAAATCATAGGGGCTGATTTTACTGATGCTTTATTAGATCGAGAACAGATTCGACAATTATGTCAGGTTGCCAGTGGCATTAATACCACAACAGGAGTTTCAACTCGTGAGTCTTTGGGATGCAGATAAATATGCAATTACTTTGGGAAATATTCTTGAGTGGGATGAGTAATCATGGGGTAATTTTTACTCCCAAAACCTAGATTACACTTGTTGTTGATTATATCACAAATAGAGCTATCTATCTGAAACTTTAACTCTGTAAAAAATGCTTATTGAATTAAACTAATTGGGTAGCTTTAATCAGGTGATAAGCCATTAATAATTGTGTTAAGACAAGAGGATAGCTTTGTAACATTTCTCCCGTTATTTATACTAAAATCCATAAATTCTGTTAAAGATTACAAGTTTTTCCATTTTCTTCTTTGTAATCTTCTGAATTTATTTTAGCAACCTGACTATAGGGTGTAATTAAAGATTGTAAACTCGCCTTAAAAATACTTCCCTTACTCACTTGACTTTGAACTAATTTTAAATCGCCTCCCATCATTTGACAAAAATGGCGACTAATCGCTAAACCTAATCCTGTGCCGCCATATTTACTCGACGTTGAATTATCCCCTTGAATAAAGGCTTCAAAAACATATTTTTGCTGTTCTTCGGGAATCCCAATTCCTGAATCTTGAACACAAAAATTAATTCGATAATACGGTAAAGGATTATCCGATAAATCCTCATTTTCAGAATTGAAATCATTAGAGGAAGGAGTCAGAAGTTCACGATTCACTGTTAGTATAATTTCACCGTGCTGTGTAAATTTAGCCGCATTACTCAGTAAGTTTAATAAAATTTGTTTCACTTTGGTTGAATCCGCATAAATAATCGTTATAGTCGGATCATAATTCAGCGTTAAAATATTTCCATTTTGACTAACTAAAGGTTTAACAGTTGCAAAAACGCTTTCAATTAATTCTTTTAAATCAAAATTTTCTAAATGAAGTTCCATGCGTCCGGCCTCAATTTTAGATAAATCTAAAATATCATTAATTAATGATAATAAATGTTTCCCGGCGGTATTGATCATATCTAAATCACTAATAAATTCCTCATGACCTAAATCTTTCGCATCTTCACTCAGCATTTCGCTGTAGCCTAAAATAGCATTTAAAGGTGTTCTTAATTCATGACTCATATTAGCTAAAAATTGGCTTTTAGCGATGTTGGCAGATTCTGCTGAATCTTTCGCTTGTTCTAACTGCTGAGTTCGTTGATCAACTTGTTCAATTAAGTAGTTGACTGAATGAGCTAAAGAATAGATTTCATCAATATTCGTCTGGAAAGGAACCCGAAGTTGATAATTAGACTCCTGTGCAACTTGTTCTGCCACTTGCTGGGTCACACTTAAGGGTTGAGTAATAGAACGGGTCGTTTTAATAGCTGTAATAATAGAAATTAAAACCGATAACACAGCACTAATAATAATAATTAAATTTTCTAGCTTTCGAGCTTTTTTGAGCACAAGTTCGCTCCTATCTTCTTGGATTTGAGCTTTTTTTAACCAGTCTGTCAATTGATTATTCAGCTTTTCTAAGGTTTGAATGGTTTGTTCATTAGAGAGAGAGTTCAAGGACTGATAAATCGCCTTGCTTTTAGAGTCCGGGGATAAGGTCGGTAAAATAGATTTTAAAGTTTCAATCGTTTTAATATAGGTTTTTAAACTGTTCTTATAGGTTTTAAAGAAGGATTTTATTTCTAGGGGTGTAGCCACTGACCAACTGGGTTCTTGATCAATAAACTTTTCAATTTGAACAACAAGCTGTTCTATTTCAGCTAGATTTTGATGGATACTTTTTTGGTCATGATTCCAAGTTTTAGGGTTATCTGCTGAAGAGATTAAGTGATAACTCTGCAATTGGATCTTGAGAACCGTTGTATTAAAGTTACTGAATAATTCTACTTGTTGATGAGCATCCGATAATTGATGATAAGTCTGTTTTTGGTAAACATCCGCCAACAATAATCCTGTAATTGAACCCATAAAACCAATAGAAATGGCTAAAAAATAGCCATAACTAATTTTTTGATAAATAAACCAGCGATGCTCTGACTGCTTCTGGTGTCGAAAAGGATTATATTTATCGATATAACCCTTTAAAGAATGCGCTCCAACTCTGTGAGTGTCTTGGTATGTTGCAGTGGATTTTAAATCTTCAGATGGCATTAGCCTATACTCCTTTTCCCTCCCAGTTACCTTTGACTAAAGAATAGTTACCTGGTTCATCTTGTCAACCTCAATCCTTAAATTGCCAAGTTTTAGAACATAATAGGGGTTGGTCAGAATACAATCTCCTTCCAGGGTATAACCCCTTAACTACAATTGTGACATGGCTGTGTTAGTGTTACTACTAATTAAATAAAAGATGTAAAAAACCCTCCAGGTTCAACTGAAGGGTTAGGAAGACAGCAAAGTCAAGAATTTCAATCGAGTTCTAAATCCGTGAAGGTTGATCTGATCACAAAGAGATCTCTATTTTTTTGCAAACTTAACAATCACTATCTGAACGATTCACTTCAGTCGAAAAGAATACAGCCGTAACTAACCGACCATAGCAGTTGGTTGCAGTAAGGCTTCTTTGAGTAACTGTACTTTATCCGTCTTCTCCCAAGGTAAATCTAAGTCTGTTCGACCTAAATGACCATAGGCAGCCACATCTTGGAAGAAACGACCGCCACGTTCTGCGGGTAATTTTTGTAAATTAAACGCTTGAATCATTCCCGCCGGACGCAATTCAAAGTTTGCTTGTACAACTTCCAACAGTTTGTTTTCATCCACCTTCGCAGTTCCAAAGGTTTCAATAAACACGCTGACGGGTCGAGCTACCCCAATTGCATAGCTTAATTGCACTTCACACTTCTCTGCTAATCCCGCCGCCACAATATTTTTAGCCACATAACGGCAAGCATAAGCCGCACTGCGGTCTACTTTTGTGGGATCTTTACCCGAAAATGCACCGCCACCATGACGGGAATAGCCGCCATAGGTATCCACAATAATTTTGCGACCGGTTAAACCAGAGTCCCCTTGAGGGCCACCAATCACAAATTTACCCGTTGGGTTGACTAAAAAGCGAGTTTGGTTATCAGGTTTTACCGCAATATCATCAAATACGGGTTGGACAACCGCTAACCACAAATCTTCTTTAATTTTGTTTTGTACTTCAGCCTCATCGGTAATGTCTCCAATGGTCGCTGTATGTTGGGTGGAGATTAAAATCGTATCAATGCCAACGGGACGATCATCTTCATACAGGATAGTGACTTGGGTTTTACCATCGGGACGTAAATAAGGCAATTTGCCATTTTTCCGCACCGTTGCCAATTGTCGAGCAATTCGATGAGCTAAACTAATGGGTAATGGCATCAGTTCTGGGGTTTCATTACAAGCAAAACCAAACATAATGCCTTGATCTCCGGCACCGATCGCATCAAGTTGTTCATCACTTAACAGTTCTCTTGCTTCTTGAGCTTGGTTTACCCCTTGGGCAATATCAGGAGATTGTTTATCTAAGGCAATCAGAACAGAGCAGCTATCGGCTGAAAAACCATTGTTGGCATCAACATACCCGATCTCCGCAATTTTTTTTCGAGCTACATCAATATAGTTGATATGGGCAGTCGTCGTAATTTCACCCGTAATCAGCACTAAGCCGGTATTGACCACTACTTCAGCAGCAACGCGGCTTTTAGGATCATGGGCTAATAAGGCATCTAAAATCGTATCGGAGATTTGATCGCAGATTTTATCGGGATGACCTTCAGTAACGGATTCAGAAGTAAACAGGTAACGGCGAGACAATAATCTATTCCTCCTTATCTTCGAATGAGATTGATTCAGTAGAACCGGATTGACATTACACTACTACAGCATCATCTCTTAATTCTCATTTTCACCGATCAGACGGATTATATTATAGAAAGTTGCGACGATCAGCAATTATACAGGGGTTATTCCCAATTTAACGAAAATTATGGGTTTAAAGCCCCGCCCTTTAGCCGAGTGGAGGGCGGATTTGGTAGCCAGATTGTCAATGTTAAAACTCAAATTGTTTTAAGAATCCCCGTCGCGATATTCGCGGAGAGTATCAAATACGGGCAATAGCGGCTATCTTAGTCAGCTTATTTGTGTTGAGTCCATCTAGTTCATTAAGATGTAGCCAACCCTCTTTAACCAAACTGGCAAAAATAAAAATTAGTCCTGAATATTCATAATCATATTTGCCATCTATATTGTGTCTTCTAGCACTTAAAAAGTCGTGCAAACGCCAGATATCATCAATTTCTACAATCGCACTTGATTGTTTACGAACTTCGTCTATCAAAGCCTTTATTTCTCGTTGATAAGCTGTATCAAAGGCAGCTTTGGCTACTTCTTTTTCTGCCTCAGACCATTCAATTTCATTGACTTGCATCATTACTAAAGTTAAAAGGTTTATTAATCAGAACTTACACAACCATAATTAGGGTTATGTTTGTTAAATCTCACCAACAGGGAAAATAAAAACTATTTATTATCTTCCCCTTTAAACCACAAGTTAAAATATACTATTTATTAAAAATAGACCCTAAAAAAACCTACACAATCAGGGTTTTGTCTGTGTGGCAACGGGTTTAAACCCGTTGCTATATTAAATTAGATTCGTTTATTAATTAACGAACTAAATTTAACAACTCTTTAGGTGATGCTAACAAGTCAATTGCAACAAAGAAAATTTTATTTTCAGGACTTAGCAAAAATCTCCAAGCCATATTCATGCCCACACCAGCACCAAACCAAGGAGTTTGCACTTTACCAGTTACTTTGATTTGGGTATAACCACCCTCTGCGGGTTCTGTTACGCCTCGCTCTGGAATCAACTTGAGATGATTACACTCTTCTCGGAAAAATCGAAGAACAGCATCTTTCCCCACAATGGGTTTCTGAAAAGGAGGTTGAAGCGCGCCATCGGGGGTGAATAACTCAATCAGCACCTCAAAGTCGTTGGCGTTCATGTTATTCATGTAGTTGAGAACCGTGGGATTATCAACGCCTTCGATAGTAACTTGAGTCCGTTGTGCCATATCTTTAGGAACAACCACAGGTTCAGAAACTCTCTGAAAACTATCAAGCTTACTTGTATCAAATCCCATGTCAACAACGCAATTGCGTAAAACAGTGATTTGTTGACCTGATTCTAGTGCTTGAATTGCTTGCAGTACAGAAGTTGCATTAGCTGATAGCTTATATCCTGATGGAATTGGAGCGACAATTCCTTGAGCCATCCATTCCCCAAGCTGATACCAAAAACCTAGCTTAATGTTGGCAGTCCAACTACCGTAAGCTCGTGAAATTGGTGTATCGGTTCGGTTTGCCAAATCACACATGACCTGTGTTTGTTCTTGGAAAGACATTTGCCGAATTTGATTCATCGTTCCTTGAGCAAACTCCATATTAGCCGCGCCTAAAGCAGCAACGGTAATCGTTTTACCCATTTCAAGGTAAGCAAACCAGATTAATGCCAGTTGATCTTCAGCATTAAGTTGATTGAAGCGGGCGATTGTAGCTGGTACTACGTCAGCAGTTAAAGTATTTGGAAAAATCCCACGGGCTGAATCGACTGTAAATGGCATAAAGTAAATTCCAGACTAAAATTTGGACAAAAACCAATCCTGAGTTTCAAAGCAGGGGATGAACTTTAACAGAACATGATTTTAAACTTGCTCATGTTTTGACTATAGCACACAAATCTTAAAGAAAGTACAAAAATCTTTACATAAATTTTCAGACAACATTACGATCTTTGCGAAAAGTATCGGCAAAATTAGGGTTAGATCCTAGTCGAGTTGGTAGAGGCGTTTTGATATCGCCGTTAAAAGTCAAATTGTTTTAAGAATCCCCGAAAGATACTCTTGGGAGTGTCAAGCTCTTAATTTTCAATTGATCCCAATGGGAGATCACCACCGTCGCCCGATTTAGGTGTTTAGGGTGGGATTGGTTCCAACAAACCCCCACACAACCCGCAGCCCCAGCCCCGATCGCCATATCAATATCTCCTTGAGCATCCCCCACCATTAAAGTCACAGAAGGATGCACTCCCAGGGCTTGACAGGCATTCAGGAATAAAATCGGATCGGGTTTTGTTGGGCCGTCATCGACCCCCATTTGTAATTGAATATAGGGTTCGAGTTGATGGTGTGTCACAAAACGTTGGACTTGTGCAGTCGGAGCCGCCGAAAGAATCCCTACCTTTACCCCTGCATCGGATAGGGATTTGAGAATGTCTAAACCCCCAACAAACAAAGGAGAAGGGGGAGTAGACTTGAGATAATAATCTGCATCTTCAAAAGCACGACGGGCAATCGTTAAAGACTCTAACCACCCTCGTCCCGTTTCAGCAATATAGGCTGCTGCAGCAATTTCATTTTCTCGTCGGCTTCCCACCGCCATCAATCCAGTAGGGTCAAGGCTATCTCCCTGAACGCCAAAAGCCATCAATAGAGGTTCCCCAATCCCCGGAATTTGAGCATCAATTAAACGCGATCGCTTTTGAGCTAAATTCCTCAAGAAATCAGTAGAATCCTCTAAGGTTCCATCTTTATCGAAGATAACGGCTTCGATATTAGAAAAAGTAACCGTCTGAACTTGAAGAGTGACCAACCTTTAATACTCCAAAGCGAATCGGGAAAAAGCAAAAGGGAACAGAAAAAAATCTATTCCCTCTTCTTAAAAAAACAGGGAACAGCGAACCGGAAAAAGCTTGATTTCCTCTACCCTATTCCCTCTTCCTTTTTGTTCGGTTGAAACTTATACTCCTTCGGCAACAGGTTCAACGTCTTCTTCGATGGCTTCTGGAATGTCATCGTCAATGGCCGATGGGATTTCATCATCAATGGCCGATGGAATATCTGCTTCATCCAGTTCTGCGGGAACTTCAATCGAGACAGTTCCTTGTTGAGCCGCCAAGAGTTTTTCCCGGAATTTGGCTGCCATTTCTTCAGCTTTCTCATACACAAGCTGAGGATTTTTAACCATTGCTCCCGGTTCGGGTTCCAGTTGTTTTGTCGAAAGGGAAATCCGACCGCGATCTGCATCTAAGTCAATAATCATGACTTTGACTTCATCATTGACATTAAAGACGCTATGAGGCGTGTCAATGTGATCGTGAGAAATTTCTGAGATGTGGAGCAGACCACTCACGCCACCAATGTCAATAAACGCCCCGTAAGGTTTAATTCCTCTAACGGTTCCTGTCACCACTTCACCCACTTCTAAGCGGTTCATCTTCCGCTCAACTAAAGCCCGACGATGGCTTAGAACGAGGCGATTGCGATCCTCATCAACCTCTAGAAATTTTAAGGGTAATTCTTCAGCAACGAGTTCTTCTTTGGGTTTGCGTGTACTAATATGGGAGCCGGGAATAAAGCCCCGCAATCCTTCAATGCGAACTAAAGCGCCGCCTCGATTTGTGGCAAAGACTTGAGAACGGACGGTAGCATCTTCCGCTTGCAGTTGGCGGACGCGCTCCCATGCCCGCATATACTCAATGCGACGAATGGAAAGAGTTAATTGCCCATCTTCGTTTTCATCGGTCAGAATGAAAAACTCGCGGGTTTCATTGGACTGTAATACTTCATCAGGACTTTCCACCCGATTAATTGACATTTCTTGTAGTGGAATGTATGCTGCGGTCTTAGCACCAATATCAATCAGAGCGCCCCTTGGCTCTAGACTAAAAACTGTCCCCGCCACTACGTCACCGGGACTAAAGTGATAGTCGTATTTATCGAGTAAGGCGGCAAAATCTTCGTGGGTGAAGCCCACATCTTTTGGTTTTGTTTTCTGATTGATCATGCGAGTTGTGTCCTAAAGTTGCTCCTATTAAATGGTTGTTTTTGCAGTTAAGAGAGGTTTTTGATCCTGGCTGATCAGCCAATTTCTAGGCGATCAAAACTGCTGACTTGACACCCGAAGCCTCTGGACTATCTGCTAAAAACAGATAAACCGAGTATTACTGCGTCAAGTCTAGTAGCTCCTATAGAATTAAGGTCATCAACTTGAATATACAGCCTAAACCTTTACCCTTGGGTTTCAGGTAAGCTGTGTTGATGCCTAGGGGAACAGTTGACATCCTCCACTGCCTAAAGGCGAATGGATTCTTCACCACGCCACAAGGGTCGCTGAATGGGGTTGACGCTTCATCGATCAATGCCTAAGTGTTTAGGTCTTACGCAATCTCTACGTCCGTTTTGAGTCTCCGAATGCCCTCCGGCGACTTAAGTTTAACCTCGTTCACTAAGTTAAACTTTTTTGTTTAATTTGGTAAATGGAGTTAACTTAAATAGTATAACTGTTCAGAGCATATCTATTATGCCATAACTGATCGATTTTGGGTCATAGCTTGCCCAAAGTTTTATCCGGTTAGGGCTAGAGTTCAAGATTGATTGGGATAAATTAAAAATTATAACTCTGCTGTTGAGATGGAACTCAGGAGGCAGAACACAAAGAAGGGGGGGTTTCAAGCGGTGAACTCTCCCTTGGGGAACTCGGATCTTCCTCGGTTGAAGTGGGTTCATTCCCGTTTTGAGGGTCAGTATCACTCTGAAAGTGATTCAACGCTTCGGCAAAATCTCGAATCCCTTGAAATTGTCGATAAACGGAAGCAAACCGCACATAGGCAACTTCACTTAAAGATTTGAGTCGTTGCAAAACTAATTCTCCAATTTCCTGGGTGGGAAATTCCCGTTGGGAACGTTGTTGCAGTTCCGCTTCAATTTCATCAATAATTGATTCTAAATCTAAAGCAGAAAGTCCTGTTTTTTCACAAGCTCGAACCATTCCCCGCAGTAATTTAGAGCGATCAAAGGATTCCCGTTTCCCATCCCGCTTCATCACCGTAATGGGAACAAATTCAATCCGTTCATAAGTCGTAAACCGATGCTGACACTGGAGACATTCTCGTCGCCGCCGAATGCTTTTACCCGATTCAGCCGAACGCGACTCCAGTACGCGACTATTGGTATACTGGCAAACTGGACACTGCATGATTAACGTCCTTTGAGCATAGAGTTCACCGAACAGAAGTTTTCTGATCAGTGAGTACAAAGCACGGTGGTAACGTTTGAACAGTCCAATACTCAGCCATGAGAACTTAAGGTTTTAGTTAAACAAGTGAACCCCTAGCTCCCAGAAATAAATCCAAGCTTTTCTGGGTTGGCGACGGTACAGAACGTTAAATTACCCCAAATCCTCATCACTTAGTATTGGATCGGAAAAAAATTCTCTTATTGCCAGTTACTTCCCAATCCGAGGGGGTTCCCGGAATGCAATTGCAAAAAAGAGAACTCCTAAGGCCAAGGTCAAAACTAAGATGTAAGCAACACTTTCCATGTTAATGTTTCCTAAACTTATTGTTTTCTAACAGTCTACCATTGAGCGATTAAGGAAGATGGAATCCGTCTAAATAAAGAGAGAGTCGGAAACTTTATGAACAAAGCTCCAACTCTCTAAAAATTAGGTTGACCAAAAGACCGCAAAAGCCTGAACTAGGTGTGTCCTAGACGGTTTTCTTAACGCGAGTCGTTTTGTCACCCACTTTCTGGAACAGACCCCATTCCACTTGTTCTTCGAGATCGGCTTCCACCCCAGCGAACACATCGCGGAAGATCGTCCGAGAACCGTGCCAAATATGGCCAAAGAAGAACAATAATGCAAAGCAAGCGTGGGCGTAGGTGAACCAGCCCCGGGTGCTAGTGCGGAACACCCCGTCAGATCCCAAGGTTTCGCGATCAAACTCGAAAGGTTCCCCTTGTTGGGCTAAACGAGCGTATTTCTTAACGGTTGGGGCATCTTTAAAGGTTTTGCCATCTAATTCACCACCATAGAAACTAACCGTCACTCCAGCTTGTTCAAAGCTGTAGCGAGACTCAGCCCGACGGAAGGGAATATCAGCCCGAACCACACCGTCTTTATCCGTGAGGACTACTGGGAAGGTTTCAAAGAAATTAGGAAGACGGCGAACTAATAATTCCCGTCCTTCAGAATCTTTGAATACCGGATGGCCTAACCAAGCTTTAGCAATGCCATCGCCGTTGTTCATCGGGCCAACCCGGAATAAACCGCCTTTAGCGGGGCTGTTGCCCACATAGTCATAGAAGGCGAGTTTTTCAGGAATTTTTTCCCAAGCTTCAGCGTAGCTATCCCCACGGGCAACACTGGATTGTACCCGGCGTTGAATTTCCTGTTGGAAGTAACCACTATCCCATTGATAGCGGGTTGGGCCAAACAGTTCAATGGGGGTCGCCGCAGAACCGTACCACATCGTTCCAGCAACAACGAAAGCGGAGAAGAACACCGCAGCAATACTGCTGGATAACACCGTTTCAATGTTCCCCATCCGCAGGGCTTTATATAACCGTTGGGGCGGGCGAACAGAAAGGTGGAACAGACCCGCAATAATGCCAACAACACCGGCGGCAATATGGTGAGCGACAATTCCTCCCGCATTGAACGGGTTAAATCCTTCAGGCCCCCAAGCCGGTGCAACGGGTTGCACACTTCCGGTAATGCCATAGGGATCGGACACCCACATTCCAGGGCCAAATAAGCCTGTTAGGTGGAATGCCCCAAAACCAAAGCAAAGCAGACCAGATAAGAACAGGTGAATGCCAAACATTTTAGGCAAATCTAAGGCAGGTTCGCCTGTTCGGGGATCGGTAAAGAGTTCAAGATCCCAAAAAACCCAGTGCCAAACGGCAGCCAGGAAGAGTAAACCAGACAGAATGATATGAGTGGCAGCCACCCCTTCAAAAGACCAAATACCAGGGTTGGTAACGGCTTCTCCGGTGAGACTCCAACCGCCCCAGGATTGAGTTACCCCTAAGCGGGCCATGAAGGGCATGACGAACATCCCTTGACGCCACATCGGGTTGAGGACGGGATCAGAAGGATCATAAATTGCGAGTTCATAAAGGGCCATAGATCCAGCCCAACCTGCCACCAAAGCGGTGTGCATCAGGTGTACAGAGATCAATCGTCCTGGGTCATTCAGGACAACTGTGTGTACACGATACCAGGGTAGTCCCATTGACTACGCTCCTCCTAGTTGATAATGGTCTACTTTTTTATAACTTTGCTATGAATACGCCCGAATTGATCGTCCCTCAATTGAAAAGTCATCAATTTCGGTTAGATCATTAACGGGATCTCCACGAACATGAAGCTTATCTTAAAGAAGTGTATCGATTGTTAGAACCAAATGCAATAGTTTTGATACTCTCACCGACAAGCTTCGCTGTGTCGGGAGATTCTTGGGCTGAACATTGACTCCGCACGACTTCACCGTGAGATTACAGACTATTATTCATTTGACATTCTGTGGAAGCACTTGCCAAGCGTTCTAGGACTTGATCGGCTGTAATTAAGCGAGTCAGAACAACTTGACCAATAGTGCTAGAGGGCTTGTTAATTGGGGTAATATCGGGTTTGACTTCTAACATCAAAACAGCATCTTCAACCCGATACAGCCACATTTTTTCCTGTTGAGTTTGATTCCAAATACAGAGGTTCATTTTTTGAATTTCGGGTGGACGGCGACGTAGGGTTTGATCCCACAGACCTCCTACTCCCCAGACTCGTCCTACTGTCCATCCATCGGTTAAAAAAAAGTATTTCACGACTGCCTTAAACAAACTGACTTTAGATCTGCTGTTTACGATAGCGCGAAAGGTTGACATACTCCCCATTTAAGATAGAAGACAGAACATAGCTAAAGTTCATCTTTGATCAGGGAAATTGACGGGGGCAAAGATCTCTGTAACGATTAAAGTTAACGCTTGACTCCCAGTAAAATCATGAAGACTTCCCCGTCTTTAGTCCGGTTATATCCCTTATCAGCTTTTGCAACTGTACGGCTGTATTATCTAAAGGTTTTGGCTGAACAAGCCCAAAGACAGAGTTTATCTCGGTTAATCCCTCTGTTTTCGATTTTATTATCAACTACAGGCTTAATCTTGACCGATCCTCTCGGTGCGCTCGCTCAAGAATACCCGGGTTGCTTTATGAAAACAAAAACCGGACAGATGCTTTCTTTAAATCAAGTTTGTATTTTTCCACAAACTGATGCAAAAACAGCTATTTCTCCCCTGGCAACACCCGGTATTTATCAAGCTAAAATTATTAGAAGAGATGGAGGAATCCCGGTCATCCAAGTCATCTTTAATAATCTACAACCTTTTGAAATGATGGTTGATACCGGAGCCAGTGGAACAGTCATTACTCCCATGATGGCAGAACTTTTAGGGGCAATTCCAGCCGGTCGAGGTAAAGCAGATACACCCAGTCAAAAAGGTGTGGAATTTGATTTGGGTGCTATTCAGAAATTGGAGGTAGCTGGGGCTGTTAAAAATAATTTCATCGTTGCGATCGCTCCGACTTTAGATGTGGGTTTACTCGGTCAAGATTTTTTTGGAGAATATGATGTTACGATTAAAGCAGATGTTGTTGAATTTCGAGCCAGGCAATAAAAAATCAATAACCAACTTAATGAATAATGGGATCTCAGATTTTAATCAGGCAGATGAACATATCGAATTGAGAGATTGAACTCTCTAATCCTTAAACCAGGATAAAAGGGTGAAATTATGAGCAAAGTAATTTCGATTGATATTAATTCCTTCAGGCTAAGTTTAACCGTTGTTTTAACTGGAATTCTCCTGAATGTGATTCCTGTTAAGGCTCAAGAATATCCAGGCTGTTTTATTCGAGAAAAAACGGGAGATGTTGTGAATTTAACGCAGTCGGTTTGTGGTTTATTTCCGACCTCAACTCCTCTATCTGCAAATCCAACAACACCCGGAGTTTTTCAAATTCCGATTAAACGCCGACAAGGAGGAATTCCCGTTATTGATGTTAATTTTAATGGTCAAAATACCTTTGAAATGTTATTAGATACGGGAGCAACTGGAGTTGTGATTACGCCTGCAATGGCAGATGCTTTAAAGGTGCAACCTTATGGAAATCTACCCATTAACACCGCCAGTGATCAATTGGTCAATCAACAGGTGGGTCGTGTAGATTCTATTAATGTGGGGGGGTTACAAATGAGCAATATCGAAGTGTCGATTTCTCCGGTCTTAGAAATAGGATTATTAGGACAGAGCTTTTTTGGAACATACGATCTCACCATTAAACAAGATGTGATTGAATTCCGCCCCCGTGCCTAATATTAATCCTGGAGGAATTGTACCAATTGTTCGAGTTTTGACCACGCCGCACCGCTTTGCAAAATCTCTTGAGCTAAAGAGATCCCTTTTTGATGGCAACCCATAGGCACAGCACCCCCCACTTGTAATGCTAAAGAGGCATTCAGAGCCACTACATCTTGTTGAGCTTGTGTACCTTTTCCTTGTAATAAATTGCGAAGAATTTCAGCATTTTCTTCCACATCTCCCCCTTTAAGAGCCGTGATAGAGGCTGAAGTTAACCCCACATCTTGAGGGTTGAGGGTGGTTTGTTCAATCTGACCTTGGGATAAAATCGCTAAGTCAGTTATATCGCCTAACCCCGCTTCATCCAGTCTTTCCCGTCCATGTAACACAATCGCCACTTCTGTCCCTAATTCATTTAAGGCTTGAGCAATGGTGGGGAGCAATTTTGGGTCAAAAACCCCCATAACCTGTCCCGTGGGGCGCAGAGGGTTCACTAAAGGCCCCAATAAATTAAACACCGTTCGGACTTTTAGGGTTTGACGTAGGGGAACAACCGCTTTCATCGCGGGATGCCAACCCGGAGCAAATAAAAATGTAATTCCAACCGCCGATAAAGCCTGGGTAACTTTTTCTCCGGGTGCTTTTAAGTTAACCCCCAAAGCTTCTAAAACATCCGCAGACCCGACTTTACTCGATGCAGACCGATTTCCATGTTTCGCTACCGGAACCCCAGCCGATGCTGCAACAAAGGCAACGGTTGTGGAAATATTAAAGGTTGAAGCACCATCACCTCCAGTTCCACAGGTATCAATGACACGGTAAGGAGAAATGACATCAGAATTCCCTGAAACCGGAGATTCTGAAACACAACAGGACTGTAACACCGATGCCATTCCTGCTAATTCTTCTGCGGATACCCCTTTGGCTTGGATAGCTGCCAAAATACCCCCAGACAGCACAGGAGGAACTGCTTCTTCCAACCATCCCCGCATCAATTGTGAAGCTTGGGTTATCGATAGGGATTGGCGGTCTAACAGTTGTTGTAATAACTCCGGCCAAAGATTGGGATGAATTTCAGGTGCAGCAGGGTTTGTCATGAATATGGATTTTTCAATAACCAAAATTCAGTTTACAGCATTTTTTCAATTAAACTTTAAAATCTGTAAAACCCGATTATTCGTAACTAAGGTTCAACAATCACAGGGGTTCCGATTTTTACCATCTCAAATAAAGCCAAAACATCTTGATTAAACATCCGAATACAACCATGAGATGCCGCTTGTCCAACAGTTTCAGTATTCGGAGTTCCATGAAATCCAATATAGTTTTTTCCATCTGTCCAAAACCCAATCCAACGCTGACCTAACGGATTATCTGGCCCTGGAGGAATAATTTCTCCGGTAAGGGGATGTTCCCAAGTCGGACGGGTAATCATTTGAATCACTTGATATTGACCGACTGGAGTTTCCCAACCTTCTCGACCGACGGCGATAGGATAGCTGGTTTGTAATTGTTGATTGCGATATACATAAACCCGACGTTCATTTAATTTAATCACCAGTTGCAAATTAACTTGAATGGAATCAGAACTGGGTTGTTTGGATGGGGGGAATAAGGTAGAAGTGGCAAATTTAGGGGTTCTGGGGGTTAAAAATTTAACCGGGGATGGTGCTAGAGGGATGGGGTTTTGAGGGTGAACGGATACCGCCAGCACGGGCTTTGGAGCTTTCTCTAAAAGTACCGTTGTCCCCAGAATAACGGCTATGAAATGTTTCAGAAAACCTTTTCTTCTAACCATTGCACTGTTTATATTGAGCAAAAAAATAATTTTAAGACGACATCATTACTTTTGACAAACTGAGTAGCTCTCACTGTTCCCGGTGCTTTGCTTGTCGTTCTAGCCAATATAGGTAATTTCCTTAAAGGCTGTTAAACTGAAGTTATAAAGATAACCGTTACCTATCCACTCTTCTTCACTTCCCCGGGTTGCAGATCTGGAATTTGAGTTGGAGTGCCTTTTTCATAGAAGCTAATTCAGTCTGAATTAGCTCTAAACCTGGGAATATTAGACTAAGACACTATTAATAGAAAATGTTAGCTAAATCTCAAGCCACTGGAACAATTCCGTTGGACGCGCAGCAAATTTTCGGTTTAATTGACAGTATTTTACCGTTAGAAGTTTGCTTGCATTACCAAATTTTGCCGCTCTGTCTCAAAGATAATCAATTATATTTGGGCGTTGTTGATTCAGAAGATGAATCAGCCTTAGAATATGTTCAAAAGATTGTATCTTATATGAATTGCTCCATTGTAACTCAGATTATTTCCTCCGAAGAAGAAAGATCTGTGTTGTCTTCGTATTTATATTATACGCAACAGGCTCAAAAAACTGAACCAATTTCAACAAGTGTTGAACAAACCTTATCTTCTGAACCTCAAACTTCTTCCCAAACTTTTATACAAAATTCAGCAGTTCATTCTTCTGTTAAGTCTAAAAATATTACCCCGTCAGAACCTCTTGAATCTTTACCGTCACTGGTTGCTAATTTTTCTTCTGAGGTCGAAAAGTTTTCCCTGGAACCGATAGAATTAGCATCTCCAGGTTCCTTAAATTTACCCTCAGTTTTAGAGATTAAAACAACTGATTTAGAAAATCCGATGGAGGATTTAGCAATATTATCTCCCCATGATTTGTTACAAGAACTGTTAGGAAGAGTGTTAAAGGGGGGGATTGGGCGACTTTATTTTGAACGCCAAGAAGCCAATTCATCTCGAATATTATGGAGTCAGGATGGCGTTTTACAATCCGTTGTTGCGGGGTTAGAAGATCAACAATTTCAGGGGGTAATTAATGAGTTGAAATTATTAGTCGAATTTCCTTTAATTCCCGTTGATAAGCCTCAACAAGTTGAGATTGAACGAGTTTATCAAAATACCCATCTATTATTGCGGTTAAGAGTTACTCCCGGAAGCTTAGGAGAAGAAGCTAACTTACAGGTTTTACGAGGGGCTGCTTTAAAGTTTTATCAAAAACAACAGTTATCTAAATTGAGTTTAGATGCTTTACGGCTAACGCAGCAACTTCAAAATAAACTCAGTGAACTTAGCACTCGCCTTGCTGTAACGCCTTTATCCTCAGAAAATTTACGGTTATTAAATCAACTTTTGAAAACAATGGTTCAACAATCAGAAGCGTTAATTCAAAAAGGTCAAGATTCAGATACCACTCCTTAGAGGGTTGAGGGTTGACGGTTAACAACCAACAGCCAACCGTCAGCTATCTGAAGATTAATCAAAAATTAAACCCAGTAGTCCTTTCGTGTAAATATAACTGAAACCAATTTGAATCCCAAAATCTGTTTCATCTCGAATATATCCCACACTAGCACGGCCTGTAATTAAGAAACTGTAAGAAATGGGAATATCAATTCCGGCTACGGCTGAAGGGCCAACGCTAAAGTCATTATTAAAGATATCTTTGTAGATAATTCCTGCTCCTACAAAGGGTGAAAACCGAACCGCATTTGTTTCACTTCTGACTGGAAAATCAGCCGTCAGATGAACTAAACTGGCGCTATCGCTTCCGATGATAATTCCACCCGAATGTAGGGAAAAGTTTTCTGAAAATCCGGTTTTGGAGAGGCTCATTAAACCTCCTCCTCCTAAACCTGAACCATCTCCTGTAATTCCAATATTTCCTCCGAGTCCAACATAATTATAGTTATTACTTAAACGACGACCATTCGCATCAGCGGCTTTCCGGGGATCTTCGGGTTTCTCTTCTCTTGCTTCAGGTTGTTGAGTAACGGGTAAGGATTGATCTGAATTTTGAGCAATATTCCACTCAACTCGATCCATCCAATTATTACTTAAATCGGCGGCTTGTGTGGAGGGAAATGTAGTTTTAGCTTCTGATAAAGTTTGCGGTTGCTGTTGAATAACTTCCTCGGAGTTATTATTAAGTTCTGTACTTTCAACTGCTAACTGTTCAGGATTTGAATCCGTTGTTTCTGAGAGCGTTTTAGACGCAATTTCTACTGAAGATCCAACAATATTTTCTAAGGAGGATGGAGAGGAAAGTTCTTTAGCTAAAAGTTCACCCCCATTTAGGGTGAGTGCTATCGCAGTTCCTATAAAAGCCGTTGTATGGAGATTGGGCATCGGTAATTGCACTCCTCAACCAATAATTATTTCAGGAAATTTAACATTATTATTATATATAGTTTTCAGAGATTATTCCAGATGAGAAACTGTCACAAGCTGCTTAAAAATCTATCTTTAGACAGATGTAAAAAATAAAAACTCTTATTTTGATTATCCCTAAAATAGTATTAGTTTTAAACTGTGGAAAATTAAAACCAATTTAAGGTAACAACACTCTCAAAATTTGACCCGGATGGTCAACCTGAGCATCTGAGCATCCGGGTCAAGGAATTAACCGACAACAGCCAGTTCTTTTGGCCAACGGCCTACCGCTTTACCAATCACAGACAGTTCTTGCATTAAATGGTCAAACCGATCTGGGGTTAGAGATTGAGGGCCATCGGACAAGGCTTTTGCTGGGTTGGGATGGACTTCAATCATTAAAGAATCGGTTCCGGCGGCAATGGAGGCCATCGCCATAGAAGGAACGTATTCTGCCACACCAATGCCATGACTGGGATCGATCATAATCGGAAGGTGAGTCAGCGATCGCAATACGGGAATCACGGATAAATCCAGAGTATTGCGGGTATATTGACGGTCAAAACCCCGAACGCCCCGTTCGCATAAAATCACATTTGGGTTTCCACCTGCGAGAATATATTCTGCGGCCATTAACCATTCTTCAATGGTGGCAGACATTCCCCGTTTTAGCAGAACAGGTTTATCTTGGGCTCCCACTTTTTTCAACAAAGAGAAGTTCTGCATATTGCGAGCGCCAATTTGAATAATATCGGCGACTTCTCCTAATTTTTCCAAATCTTCGGCATCCATTAACTCCGTAATAATACCGAGTCCGGTGGCTTCCCGTGCCGCTGCTAATAACCCTAGGGCGCTTTCCCCGTGTCCTTGAAACGCATAAGGAGAGGTACGAGGCTTAAAGGCTCCACCCCGCAGGAATTTAGCACCAGCGGCTTTCACTCGTTTAGCGGTTTCAATAATCATCTCTTCGTTTTCCACTGAGCAAGGCCCAGCAACGACCACGAGGGGATGGTGTTCGCTAAAGGTAACATCTCCAGCCGGAGTTGGAACGGTAACTTCGCTGGCTTCTCCTTGACGATAGGTGCGACTGACCCGTTTATAGGGTTTTTCGACCCGTAAGACATCCTCAATGAAAGGACTCATTTCCCGCAGTTGCAAGGGGTCAAGGTCTGCCGTTTCACCGACTAACCCAATCACCACTTTGTGTTTACCAACAATTTTTTCCGGTGATAATCCCCAACTGGTGTTGAGATCTGCATTTAAACGTTCAATTTCGGCTTCCGGTGTGCCGACTTTCATTACTATAATCATTTATCCTGGAATGATCGGTTGATCAAACTTAAAAAACTGGAATTGTTTCAGAAAATACAGGGACGTTAAACTAAATTTAGCGTATTACAATTCAACTTTGGACGTAAAGTTTTGAATTCTTAATTTTTCTGATTTTTTTGCCGTGCAGCTTTCCATCCGTCCTGCATTCGCCCTAAATTCAGTTTAAATTCTTGCCAGCCTAAAACACTTCCTGAGATGTCTTCATCCCAGGATGCTGACAGAACGCCATAGCTTAAACCCACGACACTTAACCCAAAAAAACCCATACTAATCATCACAACAATGCTATGGGGAAAGAGAAACAAGTCTTGGGTAATTACAAAATAACTCCCAATGAATGTTCCTAAGCCCATCAGCAAAGGTAGTCCCGCTAAAACGACCATTCGAGAGAGCATCCGTTGACTGACTTGCTCTGGAATTGCCGTTTCTTCACGAGTATAACGACGCTTAGTGTCTTTCGTTTTTTGGGGTTGAGGTTGGGAAGAGGAAGCAGTCGCCTTGACCTTTTGATCAGGTTTTGTCGATTTAGGGTCTGAAGCCGCCTTAACAGGAGGTTTTGAAGTCGCTTTATTATTTTTTTTGCGATTTTTCCTCGGTTCAAAGGCGGGACGTGCGGGAGGACGTTCAGAGGACATAGGTTTAAAAGATGGGTCTGGAAATGCAGGAGGAAAGCTAAGGTCACAGATTAAGGCTTCGGTTGTTACGCCAGTCGCAGAATTCTAACCCCGAATACCCAGACGTGCAATTAAGGCTTTATAGCGTTCTCTATCTTGACCTTGTAAGAAGCTTAACAGACGTTTGCGACGGCCAATCATGAGTAAAAGTCCACGCCGAGAGGAGTGATCTTTTTTATTGATTTTTAAGTGTTCGCTGAGTTTATTAATTCGTTCGGTCAGCATTGCCACTTGCACCTCACAGGAACCGGTATCGGTTTCATGGGTTTGGTGCTCGGACATGATTTCTTGTTTACGCTGCTGTGTGAGAGCCATAGTTGTTGAATCTCAAGTTAATCCGTAATTTGCCACAATCATTTAGAATACCATACTTTTGATCAGTTTTAATGACGGTTGACGGTTGGCTGTGTAGAGACGTGCCATGGCACGTCTCTACTGACGGTTGGTGGTTTACTGTCCTTCTATTCCCTATTGCCTATTCCCCATTGCCTATAATTAAATAAACCTAGCTCAGGGGTAGAGAGCGTGCCGATTCCCGATTTAGTTAGTCAACGCAATATGCGTTTGTTGATCTTTAGTGTTATTGCTGTGAGTGGGACGATTTGCCCGATTGTTATCCCTGCTCTTGCTGCTGCGGGCACCGTCGCTACGGGTGTTGGAACAATAATCACGGGTATTGCTGGTGGAGTTGTTGCTACTGATATGATTGCCCATCACCAGAATCAACTCAGTGTAAAGCTGCGTCAGAGTAAGGATAGCCTTGCTAATGAAGACCTGATCAAAGCATCAGGGTTAGCGGTGGGTTTCTTGATTCGATCTGTCGCAGAGTCGGGCAAATATCCCCAACGCACCTCAAGGTTAAAACAGCTTGCGACCTATGCGGCAAAACGGTGGACAAAGCTAATTTATGATAGTCATAATCGAGATTTAAATGAATTAACTCCGTTACAGGAAGAGGAGATTAATACTCTTTTTGCCAAACAGGGAAAAGATTTTTTTGAGCAAACAGTATTAACAATAGAAGATTGGCGGATTATTCTTCAGGATCAGTTGTGTAATCCAGCCAAGATTAACCTAGAGGCGGAGATTATTGATGATTTGGCTGAAAAGCTCCATCGAGGATTTCCTAAAGCTCTGCGGCAAGTGCTGAAAATTGATTTTGAGGAGGGAGGAAAAGCCTTTGCTGGGTTGACTATTTCCATGTTAGGAGAAATACTGGCAATTTTGCGAAATGCGTCCTCAATGGGCAATAATGAAACAATTCTTGCTGGGTTGCAACAGATCGAAACTCTACAGCAACAACTCCAACAAAGTCAAGAAGCTAAATTTAAACAGTTGGGAACTGAGATGGAATCGGGGTTTGATGCCGTCTTACAACAGTTGGGAATCACTCAGGCACAAATTGAAGAATTACGGGGTTGGTTATCTGAGGAATTACAAACTTTACAAGAAACGATCATCACCGGATTCGCACAAGTTGGTCAACAGAATCAAGAGTTAAAACAAACCGTAGAACAGGGCTTTGAGACGATTATCGGATTCTTTGAGCGAGACCAATCGAAAATTCAAGCGATTTCCTTTAGTCTAAATACCACACCCCCGGCTGTGAACTATTGGCAAGGGCGAGAACAAGATTTAGCCATTGTTAACGGTTGGTTAGACGATGAAAATAATAAATTGGGTGTAATTGTCGCTATTGCAGGGATGGGAAAATCAACCCTAGCCGCCAAAGTCTTTAACGATAGAACGGATTTTATTGATAAATTGTGGTTAGATTTAAGCCAACGTCCCCTATTCTCCCTTGTCGCCCAGGGGATTTTAACCCAATTGGGAAAACTGTCTCCAGACCAGTTAAAAGAAATTGAAGAAACTCGTTTAACCGAGGTTTTAATCCACTGTCTGCAACAACAACGGTTTTTACTGGTATTAGATAATCTGGAATCCGTGCTCCAGGATGAAGGTTATCAGAATTTCTTGCAACACTGGCTAGGGAAATGTCATCAGACAGAAATTCTGGTGACGACCCAAGTTGTGCCGAATTTAGTCCAGGATAAACCCACAGAATTAGCCCTAGAGGGACTTTCAGCAACGGAAGGAAGACAATTACTTCAAAATTTAGACATTGGAGGGACAGAGGCGGAATTAGGGGCTTTTGTGGCTGGGGTGAATGGCCATCCTCTGACCTTGCGACTGGTGGCGGGGTTACTGAATGGGGAAATTGGCATCGGGGCGACGATTGGGGATTTAGCCGCGTTAGGAATAGCCGATGTCGGGGAGTTGATGGGGCGGTTACAGGGATTTCACCGTCAGGAGGCGGTGCAGTTGGTGGCCGTGTTGGATGCCAGTTTTAACCGTTTATCGGAGAAGTTACAACGGGTGTTGTTGTCCTTGGTGGTGCTGCGTTGGGGGTTTGATGCGGTGACAGCAACAGCTATTTCTAGGGAAACGGTGACGGAGAAGGAATTGCGGGAGTTAGGGAAACGGGGATTTTTGGCGTCGGAAACCAAGGGAATTTATACGTTTTTGCCCTTGATTTTGGAGTATCTCAAGTATTGGGTGGGGGATTTAAGGGGATCGCATCAGAAGGCGATTGAATTTTATCAAAGTCGGTTTAAATCCCGTGACCAGTGGCAGACGGTGGAGGATGTGCGGGAATATTTGGAGGTGTTTTATCATTGGTGCGAGTTGGGGGAATATAAAGCAGCGTTTGATGTGATTTATGATGGAAGTTATAACGATAATTGTGTTGCTAAATTTCTCGAATTACGCGGTAATAACCAACTCCGTACTGAACTCTATCAGGAATTGGTTGAACATCTTACCGATAAGCAAGACTGGCGATATTGTGCCTCTTTAATTTCGTTAGGCAATGTTTACAATTCCCTAGGACGCTACGAAGAAGCGATATCCTATTACCAGCAATCACTAGAAATTGCACGAGAGATTGGGAATAGACAGGGGGAAGCCAATTCTTTAAACGGTTTAGGCAATGCTTACCGTTTTCTAGGACGCTACGAAGAATCCATATCCTTTCACCAACAATCTCTGGAAATTCAACGAGAGATTGGGGATAGACAGGGGGAAGCCAATTCTTTACGCTGTTTAAGTATTGCTTACAATTCACTAGGACGCCACCAAGATGCTATATCCTATTATCAGCAATCTCTGGAAATTCAACGAGAGATCGGGCATAGAGAAGGGGAAGCCAATTCTTTACTCGGTTTAGGTATTGCTTACAAAAACCTAGGACGCTACGAAGAAGCGATATCTTATTACCAACAATCTCTGGAAATTCAACGAGAGATCGGGCATAGAGGGGGGGAAGCCAATTCTTTAAACGGTTTAGGCAATGCTTACAATTCACTAGGACGCTACGAAGAAGCGATATCTTATTACCAACAGTCACTGGAAATTGAACGAGAGATTGGGAATAGACGTGGAGAAGCCAATTCTTTAAACGGTTTAGGCAATGCTTACAATTCACTAGGATGCCACGAAGAAGCCCTATCCTTTCACCAACAGTCACTGGAAATTCAACGAAAGATCAGGGACACAAGGGGGGAAGCCAGTTCTTTAAAGGGTTTGGGCAATGTTTACAATTCCCTAGGATGCCACGAAGAAGCCATATCCTATTACCAACAGTCACTGGAAATTGAACGAGAGATTGGGAATAGACGGGGGGTAGCTAATTCTTTAAATGGTTTAGGAGAAGTCTATGATGGTTTAGAAGACTATCAACAAGCTCTTTCTTTGTATCAAGAGGCTTTGACTATTGCAACAGAAATCAAAAGTCCTGAATACCAAGCTGAAATCTGGTTTAACTTTGGTAAAACCCTAACTAAACTTAACCGCATTCCCGATGCCATAGGTGCGTACCGCAATGCTCGCCAATTCTATCAACAAATCCAACTCGATCACAAAATCCAAGAATGCGATCGCGCCCTTGAGCAACTCGAAACCCCACCCATTCCGCCATCCCTGACCCTGTGGCAAAAAATCCGTCGCTGGTTGAGTCAAATCAAGCAATTTTTCCGCCAGTTATTCTCCTAGTCCTAACCCCATATTTCGGTTAACATTAACCCCAAAATTTAATCTATATTATGAAACAAGAACTTATTCAAGAACTCGAAACAACACCCGACTTTGTAATTGAGGAAGTTTATCACTTCTTAATTTTCCTGAAAACCAGACTCAAAACCAGAAACACGACGGATTCAACCCAACCCAAACTTGATAATTCTATCCTAAATATGATCGATGAAATTATATCAGAAGTCCCTCCCGAAGAATGGGAAAAACTTCCTAAAGATTTTGCCGAAAATATTGATTATTATTTGTATGGTGTGCCCAAAGGTGAAGAATGAAAACAGTTTATGCAGATACAGGATATTGGATTGCTTTAATTAATCCGAATGACAATTTACATTCAAAAGCTAGAGAGATAACCCAGACCCTTTATCCTCTAAAAATCATAACCAGTGAAATGGTATTTGTGGAATGTAGTTGCGCTTAAGCGCAAAAATAAGGGCTAAAGCCCAACTACTAACTGATCACACTGTTGGGTGCTGGGGTGCATTTGGTAAGCGGTTGATGGGAAGTTTGACAAATTTTCGGTTACTAGCCATTTGTTTATTTCGCAAATCATCAAATATAGCCTTGAGGTCATAGTTAAATGATTGTGCGTACTCCTCTCTATAATTATGGATTTCTTCTAAAATTGGATCTTTATACATTGTTATTCTCCCAGAGGATCAAGGTTAAGAAATTCGTAAGGGGTACAGATAAATGGTAGGGTATATCCTAGATTACGGCTAATTTTACATAACTTTCTTTGGATCTGAGAATTTGCCATGTGCTTGCAGTTCCATGTTAACAGATAATTCAACCCGTAAACCGTAGCTAGGGCAATATGCAGAGCATCATTAGAGGCTTTTTGGGGTAAGTTACTCTGCTGTAGAAATTCCTGTGCGAGATCTGTGGCTTCTTCTGTAAACTCCAGAAATGTCAAAGATTGTAGTAGGATTAAGCGTTGAGTTGCGATGATTGAGTCTCCTCTTTTGGCTTCATCTTCAACCAGTTCTGAAGTATAAAGTACCAGTGAGTTATAATACTCGTCCCACCAGTCTTGAGTAATTTTCATATTTGCTGCCACAATTAAATTATCTGTGGGGCGGGCAGTCAGGTAGCCAATAATACTGGTCTCAATGTAAACAGTTTGAATCATTCTCAAAGATTGTGGATAATTAAGTTCATCATGCCATACAAAAGAGATGTGTCAACAGTCACAACGATCAACACACCTAAAATAATTTACTATTGAAGTTGCCGCCTCACAAATTATTCCAGTTAGTCAGTATTGGGAAGAAGCGATTTTAGATAAGTTACGTCAGCTATCCCAAACTAGACAGCGACAACTTGAAGAATACCTAGAATTTCTATTACATAAAGAAAAAAATGAACCCCAAAATCCAACAGATTATACAAAAACTAAAAACCGAATTTGAGCAACTCTATCAAAACCGCTTAGTTACCCTAATTTTATTCGGTTCACAAGCTAGAGGAGATGCAGATATTGGTTCAGATATTGACGTATTAGTGGTATTGAAAGGAACTGTTCAAGTCGGACAAGAAATTAAACGCACAGGTCAATTGATTGCCGATTTATCTTTACAAAATAATGAAGTAATCAACTGTATATTTATGGAAGAAAATCGGTTTTTACATCGTCAAGGCCCTTTATTAAGAAATATTCAAAAAGAAGGTATTTTACTTTAAATTTTATCACATCATGACTAATGATCAACTTGAATTACTCTTAAAAGCAAAACAAAATTATGAACACTAAACTGGTTGAATCTCTGATTACAATTATTGAGTCACTTTCTAAGGAAGAACGGACTCTCCTTGAACAAAAATTATTTCTTAATCTCTCTTACCCTTCCCCAGAAGAAATCGCATATCTAGCCGATTCAGAAGGGACATTTAACTTTCTGAATCATGAACCTGATCTATATACCTTAGAAGATGGAGAGGAAATTAAATGGTAGTAAAAAAAGGAGATATCGTTATGCTAATAATACCCCCCAACCCTAAAAACACGAAGACACAAAGATTTTCACGTTCCTTGACTCAACCAAGCGATCGCACTCCTGATCCATTCGTCAGAATTGGTTTGTTTAGCTAGACTAGAATCTTGACTAATAGCTTGTAAAGCTTTCATGACTTCAGCACCTGTGTAACCGAGGGCGAGTAAGGTCATTTCGACTTCTTCCTGAATGTGGGGGGCTATTCCAGAGGGAGAGGAAAGGAGTCCCGCTTGGTTTCGCCATTCCGAGAGTTTGGTTTTCAGTTCCAGGGCGATGCGTTCTGCGGTTTTGTTTCCGACGCCTGGGGTTTTAGCTAAAACGCGAGTATTACCCCCAACAATGGCTTGAATGAGATCTTGAAGTCCCAGAGTATCCAGAAGGGCGATGGCCAGTTGAGTCCCAATACCACTAACGCTAATTAATTGGCGAAATAAATCCCGTTCAGCCATACTAGAAAAACCATACAAAACCATTTGATCTTCTCGAACTTGTAGGTGAGTGAAGATTTGTGTGGTTTCGCCCAAGGGGGGTAATTCCATTCTCATGCGAGGTAAAATTTGCAGTTCGTATCCGACGTTATTAACATTCAGTAATAACGTAACTCGATTTGCATTTCCTTTCTGAATATCTGCGATGATCCCTGTGAGAGAGCCAATCATATAAAATAATAAAATAATGCCGATGAACTAAACATTTTTAGCTGAAAATTCAGTTAAAATTAGAGGCAGATTCAAGATCTGGATGTTGATTGGGTTCAAGCTTGACTCCGTAATAGGAATTAGAAGTTGAGCCGTTGTCCAAATCAAGTATTCTCTATTCTAAGGGCATTGACCCGATGAATTCAGTGTAAGGGTGTATTATACATTATTCTCACTCATTATGCTGTTTTCAGATGTCAAAAAGATTACTGAAAAGATGGGTAAATCAAATTGCTAGAGCCGTTCCCCTGCGAGCAATTCTTGTTGTTCCTTTTGTTCTACAAACCTTTATTGCAGTGGGTTTAACAGGATGGTTATCCCTGCGAAATGGTCAAGAAGCCGTTAATGAAGTCGCAACTCAACTTCGCCAGGAAATTAGTAATAAAATAGAACAACATCTTGATTATTATCTTCAATTTCCTGCTCTTATTAATAAAATTAATTCCGAAGCCATTTATTACCCTCGTTTTAATATTAATGAACCTGCTCTCATTGAAGAACATTTATTGAATTATCTTCAATTATTTCCCAACGTTAATTCAATCTTGTTCGCTTCCGAGGAAAAAGTATTTATAGAAGCCCGAAAGCTATCTGATCAGCAGATCGTTCTCTTTAGTTCAAGCTCAGATACTAATTTTTCTTTATTTTACTATAACTTGGATTCTAAGTGGAATAAAATCAAGAGTTATAAAATGATAGATAATCTTGATCCGCGTCAAGAATTATGGTACAAAAATATTATTAATGGAAAAGGTAAAACCGTTTGGAGTCAAGTTTCTGAAGATTTAGAGTTTGAGGATCAATTAGCAATCATACAAGGAATTGCCCTTTATGATGAGAACCAAAATCTACTAGGAATCACAGGGGTTAAAATTTCTTTAAATCATATTAATCAGTTTTTACAAAATTTAAGAATTGGTCAATCAGGACAGACTTTTATTTTAGATCAAAGTGGGAAATTAATTGCAAGTTCTATTCCTGAAAAAAATGCTTTATTTCAGTCTCCAAATTCTGTAAGTTATCAACAGGATTTAATTCAATCGACAATGCAATTCTTATTTAATAACTTTAGAGATTTCCAGAACATTAAAACCACTCAAAATCTGAATTTTAAATTAAATGGAGAACAACAATTTGTTCAGGTTGTCCCTTTTAATGATTCCTCTGGACTGCAATGGTTAATCGTCGTGGTCATTCCTGAATCAGATTTTATGGATAAAATCTATGAAAATACTCGAATTACTATTTTACTCTGTATTACAGCTTTATTTGTTGCCATTTTATTGGGTTCAATTACGTCTCGTTGGGTGACCCAATCAATTCAATCTATGAGTCAAGCCGCTTCAGCAATTTCTCAAGGAGACTGGAATAAAATTGTTATCGGAAGAACCAAGGAATTATTTGATTTAGCTCAACTTTTCAATAAAATGGCGAAGCAATTACAGCTTTCTTTTACTGCGTTAAAACAAAGAGAAGCGAATCTAACTGAAGCTCAAAAATTAGCTCATATTGGAAGTTGGGAATGGGATTTAAGAACCCACAATTTTACTTGTTCTGATGAGTTATTAAGAATTTTAGGACAAGAAGATAATGATTTAACATTTCATCACTATTATCAACTCATTCATCCTGATGATCAATACACCTATCAAGAGATGATTCATCAAGCCATTGAAGAAGGATATAGCTTTGAATTAGATTATCGGATGATTAGGATAGATGGGTCTATTCGATATGTCTATGGAAAAGGTCAACCAACCGTTAATTCCCAAGGAAAAACAATTCGATTGTTGGGAACAGTTATGGATATTAGCGAACGAAAATTAGCAGAAAAAGCACTCAAAAATTCGGAAGCGGAATTAAAACAAAAAACCCAGCAACTTGAACAAACCTTAGAAGAACTTCAAAAAACCCAAGCGCATTTGATTCAAAGTGAAAAAATGTCAAGTTTAGGTCAGTTAGTGGCTGGAATTGCCCATGAAATTAATAATCCGGTGAGTTTTATTTATGGTAATATTATTTTTGCCAAAGAATATGCCGAAAATTTAATTGAATTGATTGAAATTTATAAACACAGTTATCAACCCAACTCAGAAGTGATTGAAAAAACTGAAGCCATCGATTTAGAGTATTTATTACAGGATTTTCCTAAATTAATTGATTCTATGAAAATGGGTGCAGATCGAATTCAGTGTATTGTTAAATCCTTAAGAAATTTTTCTCGTTTAGATGAATCACCGATTAAAAATATTGATATTCATGAAGGTTTAGAAAACACGTTATTGATTTTGCAAAGTCGCCTAAAAAATTCTGTTGAGAAAGCTTCCATTGAAATTATTAAAGATTATGGTAATCTTCCCAAAGTGGAATGTTATGCTGGGTTATTAAATCAAGTTTTTATGAATATTTTAGTCAATGCCATTGATGCAACGGAAGAATATAATAGCCACCGTTCAGAATTAGAACTTCAGAAACACCCCTCATGGATTAAAATTAAAACCGAATTTATTCAAGCTGAACCTTTAGAATCTTCAGTATTATATTCTCGATTTAACCGCTTTCAAATAGTGGCTCAGGATAGTATTAGAATTAGAATTCAAGATAATGGCCCCGGAATTTCTGAATCCACTCAAAAACGGCTTTTTGATCCCTTCTTTACAACCAAACCGTTAGGAAAAGGAACCGGATTAGGATTATCAATTAGTTATCAAATTATTACGGAAAAACATCGAGGTCAATTACAATGTTTATCGGAAACAGGAGTGGGAACAGAATTTATTATTACAATTCCTGTGTCTCAAAGTCACGCTTAATAGTATCAAATGGAGAGCGGTTTTCTATTCCTCTTAATAGAACCCGATAGAACCTTAATCCGTTATGATGGTTAAATCAGGATTAACGGTTTTTACGTTATTCCTGTACATATTGTATCAGGACACTCGAAAAATGGGGTTCCGACGGAATCGTTTTTTAGGTTGGCTTCCTCAACTTAATCCTCAAATTTTTATTTTAGCAATCGGTCGATTACTATCCCAAACGGGGACAGGATTTACCTTGTTTTATGCTCCAATTTTCTTTGTCAATCAAGTGGGATTATCCTCTACAGCCGTTGGATTAAGTTTAGGTTTAGCTCAAATTTCAGGAATTTTGGGTCGATTTTTAGCGGGTTCGTTATGTGATTCTCCCCGTTGGGGTCGTCGGTTTACCTTGTTAATTTCAGCCGTTATTTCAGCGATTTCTTCTTTTATTTTAGCCGTCGCGAATGATTTTACCGGAGTCGTTTTAGGGAATTTATTGCTGGGTTTAGGAATTGGACTATATTGGCCAGCAACAGAAGCAGTTGTTGCTGATTTAACGACAGGAAAACAGCGCAATGAAGCTTATGCGTTGACGAGATTAGGGGATAATGTCGGTTTACAATTGGGAATCATTTTAGGGGGATTAATTATTAGTACGTCTGGTAACTATCGAGCGTTATTTATCATTGATGGAATTTCTTTTATTGTGTTTTTTGGAGTAATTTTTGCAGCAATTCAAGAAACAAATACTACTTTCAATCAATCTCAGACTGAGCAAAAAAGATGGGGGGAAAACTGGTGGGTTGCATTACGCGATCGCACGTTGTTAATTTATGTTATTGTTAATATTATGTTTACTATTTATATTTCTCAAATTAATAGTACCCTTCCCCTTTATTTTAATAAATTTGTACAAGGAGGACTTTCTGCGGGGGTAATCAGTTGGTTATTTATTGGCTATACTGCCATTTCTGTTATCTTTTTATTACCTATTTCTCGATGGTTAAATCGGTTTAGCCATTCTCAAGCATTGAGCATTTCTGCTCTTTTGTGGGGAGTCGGATATATTGTGATTGCTTGGACGGGAATGGTAGAAAACCAGGCGTTAATTTTAGCCAGTTTAGGCTTAGGAATTTTAGCCATTGCGGTTGTCTGTTATACCCCTGCTTCTGCGTCGTTAGTCGCTGATTTAGCCCCCGATTCTTTACGGGGAATTTACCTAGCCATTAATGCTCAATGTTGGGGAATCGGGTATTTAATTGGGCCACCTTTAGGTGGTTGGGCACTGGATCAAAGTCCTGAAATTGTGTATAATTTTTGGGTAAGTCTGGCGTTTAGTATTATTATTGCCCTATTCATTTTGAAAATTCTTGATCGTAAAATTAAACTTCAAAAGCAGGTTAATCTAAAGCCAGATTCATAAAAATTTTGAGGAGATAAATTCATGGGAAAACAATCTAAACTCAAACAAAAACGACAAGATTTAAAAAATAATCCTCCTGAAGTATTATCCGTTAAGGAGGATCTTGATCCGACTCATTTTGTCGAAACAATGGAAAAACAAGGTTATCAGTTAAAAACTTTCAATTCCTGTCCCAATCTTCCTGAAAAACAGGATGGAAAGCCTCAACTTTAATCTAGGATGAGCTTAACCCAGTCCTATACTTCAGTTTTGAAGGGACAGATAAAATATAGGAGGTGAAGATAGCCAAAACTTATCCTAATTGATGAGAATTAAGGTGCAACATCAAAATCAAAAGCAATCAAATCATCTAAATAATTTAAGACCATTACTTTAACTTTCTCATGTTCAGGATGGGGTAAATAAGCATCTCGATGGTCGGCTGTTTCAAAGGTCATAATAAATCCATGAGTGTAGCCTTGATTTAATCCTTCAGGACTAGAATAGGGGCCACCATTAAACCCAATTATCCCCGGAATTAAATTCTTAAGTTCAGCTAAATGAGTAAATATCTGATCAATTTGGTCGGGAGTAACTTCGGGTTTAAACTTGAGCAAAACGAGGTGTTGAATCATAATTAAATGTCCTTTAATTTGCCTATAGATTGTCCAGCTAACCATCCGGTTGTCCAAGCACTTTGAAAGTTAAATCCTCCGGTAATTCCATCAATATCTAACACTTCTCCAGCTAAATATAACCCTGGACAACAACGACTTTCCACCGTTTTAAAGTCAACTTCTTTTAAGTTTACACCGCCACAGGTAACAAATTCTTCTTTAAACACACCTTTTCCTATAATATTATAACTGCCTTGGGTTAACTCTTGAATCAGTTGATTGAGAGATTTATTAGAAATTTCAGACCAACGTTTCTCTTCATCAATACCAATATAATTAACTAATTGTTTCCACAACCGACGGGGTAAATCAAAGGGACAATTAGCAGCAATTAATCGTTTAGGAAATTCAGATTTTAGGGCTAATAAGTGTTCTTTTAACTGTTCGGGATGTTCCTGGGGTAGCCAATTAATCTGTAGCGGGGATTTATAACCACAATCATATAAAACCCTTGCCCCCCAAGCCGATAATTTTAAGATTGCTGGCCCACTTAATCCCCAGTGGGTAATTAATAACGGCCCCGTTTGTTCTAGTTTCGCTTGAGGTAATCTAACCCGCACTGAACTAACTGAAACTCCAGCTAAATCTTGCAGCCTTTGATCTTTAATATTAAAGGTAAATAAAGAAGGAACGGGAGGAATAATTGTATGCCCTAAAGCTTTAGCAAAGCGATAACCAGAGGGATTATTTCCTGTTGCCAATAAGATGCGATCGCTTTCTAAAATTTCTCCTGTTTTTAGTTGAATTTTAAAGGGATAAGTGTTAGAATGGTTATGAGAAATAGCAGCAACAGGAACTTGAGTTTTAATCCTAACGCCTGCCTGTTCAGCAACCCGCATTAAACAGTTAACAATCGTCGCAGAATCATCCGTTGTCGGGAACATTCGCCCATCAGATTCTGCTTTTAATTGCACCCCATGATCAGTAAACCATTCAACAGTATTTTTAGCTTGAAATCGACTAAAAGCCCCCCGTAATGCTTTACTTCCTCTGGGGTAATTCTGAACAAATTGAGTCGGTTCAAAACAAGCATGGGTGACATTACAGCGCCCCCCTCCAGAAATTCTAACTTTGGCAAGGGGTTGCTGTCCGGCTTCTAGCAAAATGACTTGAGTATGGGGGTGGTGAGTTGCACAAGTAATGGCACCAAAAAAACCAGCCGCCCCGCCACCAATTACAATCACTTTTACCGGATGTAAACTAGACAAATTATCCTCTATTCTTCTATTACTTCAAAATCTTTTTTTTCAGCTTGGCAAAGCGGACAAATCCAATCTTCGGGGATCTCTTCAAAGGGTGTATCTGGATCAATACCGCCATCTGGATCACCGTATCCGGGATCGTAGGTATAGCCACAGACTGTACAAACGTACTTTTTCATGGTTAAATTTGTCAATAAATTGCTGATCAATATCGTACATTTTTTGTAACCCTATTCGAGTTTATTTATGCAAAGTTTTGTAAACTTTAATTACCATGAAACATCCTTTCCATTTTAAACTACAATTGGCTCCCTTTTTTCCCTATTTACATCCGCTTTTAACCCCAACTTTTCCCCGTTGTTTATGGACGGGGGATTTATCTCAACCTGAAATTTGTTTAACCTTTGATGATGGCCCCCATCCAGACTATACTTTAGAATTATTAAAAGTTTTAGATTCCTATCAGATTCCAGCCAGTTTTTTTTGGTTAGGACAATGGGTAGAACGCTATCCTGAAATTGCCCAAGCCGTCTATCAGCGAGGTCATTGGATTGGATTACATGGTTATCAACATCAATCCTTCCCTTTTTTAACAGAAATAGAATTAAAAACTAGCTTAGAAAAAACCCAAGATGCTATTTTAAAAGCCTGTGGTCTGGAGCCTGAATTTGTCTTAGATGTCCGTCCTCCTAACGGATTCTTTTTGCCACAAACGTTGACTTTATTAACAAGCTGGGGATATCGTCCCGTGATGTGGAGTGTTGTACCGGAAGATTGGGTACATCCTGGGGTTGATGTGGTGACTCATCGCGTGATCAAACAAACCCGAAATGGTTCAATTATTGTCCTCCATGATGGGGATCATGGGGGAAAAGATGTCGCAAAAACGGCTGAAAAAATTATTCCTAAATTGTTAGAACAAAACTATAGATTTGTAACAATTCCTAAATTTTGGCAGTCCGCAAAACCAGTGATATGATCAGCAATGTTAGTGTTTTAATTTCAGTTCACCCAATGACATCATGGTGCTAAAACCTGAAACCGATCCCACCACAGGTCAACTTCGCTTAGTCGGAGATAATACCCCCGAAGATGTGAGATTCTTCCCTGGAGAATTAGCAGTATTTCCATTAGGTGCTTTTTTATTAGGAGGAGATGATACGGTTCGAGGGTCATCTGATCCTGAACGAATTTATGGCAATTTAGATAATGATATCCTGTTTGGGGAAGGGGGAAATGATACCCTTTTTGGGGGGCAAGGAAACGATAAAATTTTAGGAAATCTTGGCAATGATCTCCTATTTGGAGAAGATGGAAATGATCAATTTGTTGGGTTTGTAAATCCAGATAACCCTTCTCAATTAGCAGGTGTTGAAGGAGATGATACCATTTATGCGGGGTCAGGGAATGATCAAATTCGAGAGAATGAAGGCAAGGATTTAATATTCGGAGGTCAAGGCGATGATGAATTAAGATCGGGGATAGAAAATGATATTGTTGAAGGCAATGACGGTAATGATTTTATCGGCCCAGGAGATGGGGATGATACCGTTTCTGGAGGGAATGGAAATGATCAGGTTCGAGGGGATGCGGGAAATGATTTAGTCAAAGGAAATACCGGAGATGATCAGCTATCGGGGGGAACAGAAAATGATACTTTATTTGGGGGTCAAGGGAATGATCAATTGACCGGAGATGGGGGAGATGATCGTTTATCAGGAGATGAAGGAATTGATACTTTAATGGGTGGAGATGGCAAAGATATTTTTGTTATAGATAGTAGTCAATTAGGCAGTAACCCGGAATCATCGGAAATAATTGTAGATTATAAACCCGGAGAAGATATTATTTTTTTAACGGGGGATTTGGGATTTGAAAATTTAACCCCTAAACCCGACCCTAGAACTGAAAATAGCACTATTTTAGAAGCTAAATCGGGAGGAATTGTTGCTGTATTACAAGGGATTAAACCCGATCAAATTAATCGATCTAACTTTATTATTCCTGGAGTTGTAGAATTTAGTTCAGATGAATTTGCGGTTAATGAAAATGGGACAGCGATCAATCCCGTTACTGTTGTTAGAAATAGCGGAAATGATGGGGAAATTAGCGTCACCGTTGTTCCGGTTCGTACCCCCTTAACGCCCCCTGATAATCAAATTAATACAAATCCTGTTGTTGTGAAGTTTGGGAATGGAGATAATACTCCTAAAATTGTTACTATTCCCATTGTTAATAATAATGTTCCTAATTATGCAGCCAATGTTCGTTTAACATTAGAAAATCCCACAAATTTTGCTCAACTCGGAACCCCCAATCAAGCTCTTTTAAACATTATTGATGATGAAATTCCCCCTGCTTCTGTAGGAACTTTAATCAATCCAATTCCTGAAACCTCTGCTGAATTTGGTTTTGCTTTATCCAGAGTTAGTAATAATTTTGCGGTAGTCGGTGCACCGGGTCAAACTAACAATCAAGGAATTGCTTATTTATTTGATCTGACTACTCAACAACCCACATTAACCTTTCGTAACCCTTCCCCCAGCGCTGGGAATTCATTTTTTGGTGAATCCGTTACTACAATTTTAGGTGATAATGTTATTATTGGTGCGCCTCAAGATAATAGTTTAGCACCCAATTCAGGGGCAGTTTATGCCTTTAGTACCACCACAGGAACGCCCTATTTAGTCCTCAATAATCCTACCCCAGATGTCTTTGATTTATTTGGCTATTCCGTTGCTATTATCGGTAATAATATTATAGTCGGTGCGCCCAATGATTCCACATTAGTCCCCGGAGGAGGGACAGTTTATTTATTGGATGGAAATACAGGTCAATTATTACAAACTTTTTTCAATCCCAACCCTCAACCGAATGACTTTTTTGGAGCTTCTGTTGCTGCGGTGGGTGGAGATAGAATATTAATTGGTGCACCTGCTAGTTTAACACCAGGAGGAGGACAACAACCCGGTGAAGCTTATATTTTTGATAGTGTTACCGGACAACTTTTACAAACCTTTAGAAATCCTAATCCAGGGTTAGATAATTTTGGTTATTCCGTCGCTTGGTCGGGAATTGGTCGAGATATTTTAATCGGTGCACCTGGAGATGACTCAGGAGGAATCAATACCGGAACAACGTTTTTATTGGATGGTATAACAGGGGCAGTTTTACAAACCTATAATGCGCCTCAAATAGAGGATAATAATCAATTTGGTCAAGCTTTATCCTTAATCGGAAATGATGTTTTAATCGGTTCCCCAGGCTATGGATTAGCAAATTTAGGAGGAACATTCCGCTATGAATTAAGAACCGGAAATTTACTTCAAACTTATTTAAGTCCCGTTACGGATAATTCCGATACAGACTTGAATTTTGGAGCATCTGTTACCAGTGTTGGTAATGTTATATTAGTGGGTGTTCCGGGTTTGGATACAACCTTGGCGAGTGTCGGTGCTGTTTATCAATTTGTTTAAATTAGGAGTAATATGAAAAAGAAATTTTACCTTCCCCAGCTTAAATTATTTATTGTTGTTCTTTTAGGAGTCATCTTAACTCATAAATCTTTACCCTTAGTTTATCCCGTTTTAGCCCAAAATCCTAAAACCTTTGAGGATATAAAAGGTCATTGGGCGCAAAACTGTATTGAAGAATTAGCTCAAAAAAATATTGTTAAAGGCTATTATGAAGATGATACTTTTCGTCCCGATGAACCCGTAAATCGAGCAGAATTTGCGGCGATTATCAGTCAAGCTTTTCCTAAAATTCCTAAAACTGAAAAAGCCATTGATTTTGTGGATGTCCCTACGGATTATTGGGCTTATAAAGCCATCCAAAATGTTAATCAAAGAGGGTTTATGTCAGGATATTTAGGCAGTATTTTTAATCCGTTATTAAATATCCCTAGAGTACAAGCCTTAGTCGCCTTAGTTAATGGTTTAGATTATAAACCAAGTCAAGTTTCCTCTCAACAATTAACCCAAATATTTGAGGATGGGTCAGATATTCCTGAATATGCAAAAAAAGCGATCGCAACCGCAGCAGAAAACTGGTTAGTCGTTAATTATCCCAATGTTCGACGATTAAACCCCAATAAACCTGCGACTCGTGCAGAAGTTGCGACTTTCGTTTGTCAAGCCATTTCCGCAGATCAAAAACAAGCCTTAGTTCCCACTCAATATATTGCTAGAGTTGCAATTTCTGAACCTTCACAAGCCCAGTCAGAACCCAAACCGAAACCATCAACCCCTGCGGTTACAATGCAACCCCAAACAACCCCTCCCATTGAATCCAGACCGGAATCCTATCCCGAAATTAAGGATTTAAAGGTACAAAAAACTGCAAAATTAGGGGATATTAAAGCTGAATTATTAGCAGATTCCGAGAGTACAATTCAGTTAATGCAAATTAAAATTACTAGAAAAGGAGAGTTAGTTTCTGAAGATGTTGTGACAATGGCAACTTTAGCAGCACCAGGGGTTAAAACCGTTAAAACCGGGAGAGTCCTTGATTTTAAAGTGTTAGATTTAGATAATGATAAAGAACCTGAAATTTTAGTAGATTTATTAATTGATGAGGATAACAATCGTAAAAGTTACTCTTCGGTTATTTATCGATATAGCCCCATAAAAAAAGAATATCGAGATGTGCAACAAAAATGGGGTTTAACGTCCTATCGATTGAATACAGAGAACCTAGAAACCCCGATTTTGATTCATTATGATCAACGATTTAGCCAACAATTTCAAGCTTATACTCCAGAACAACTCCCATTACAGATTTTTCAATATCAGTTTGGAGAATTTCAAGATGTAACTCAACAATATAAGGAGTTTCTCAAAGAGCATAATTCGGTTTTATTGCAAGAAATCAATAAACGTCGTCGCCTGAAACAAGATTTAAAAGCAGTGGTAGCCGCTTATTTAGCCCAACAGTATTTATTAGGTGACGCCAATGCAGGTTGGAAAACGATTGAAGAACTGTATCAAAACCCTGACAGAAATCAATTTTTTCCTCAACTTCGCCAATGGTTGAAAAAGACAGGATACACTGAAGGATCTTCATGAAACATTTTATGATAGCTTAAGACTTGCTATATATCATTCATTTTCAAACCATGATTAACGCCAAACTAAAACCAGACTGGGCAGGAGAAGATTTTCTGTCTCAAATTGTTAACGTTTTAATTCAAACCAAACCGCTTTATAACTTAATGAAGCTTCAAGCGAGACAAGTTTTAATTAAAACAGCAGAAAAAAATGGAGTTCAGTGGCGGAAAACTTGCCAAGAATTAGACAAAGCAGGCGCGAAGGAACTGTTAGAAAGTGTTACTAATCCTAATATTCAATATCCCGATTATTATCAAGTTCCCTTTCATGCTTATGATGAAGGAAATCTCTGTTGGTTAGCCGCCTTTGAAGCTGAACCTGCAACAAAAGCAATGGGTTTGCGAGTCTGGCCGAAAGAACAAATTACCTGGGAAACCGCAGAACATCGGTTACGGTCTAGCTTCCATGAAATCTTAGGCAAATATTGTCCTGAAAGTGTGGAGAATGTATTAGATATTGGTTGTTCTGTGGGGATGTCAACTCTCCCATTACATCGCTATTTAGTTCAAAAATACGGTCATAATATTAGAACAGTGGGGTTAGATTTATCCCCCTATATGTTAGCGGTAGCAAAAGTTCGAGATACCCAGGGAGAAATCGCCGAATGGAGACAGGAACTCGCTGAAAATACGAGTTTTCCTGATAATAGTTTTGATGTTGTTACCCTGCAATTTTTGTTACATGAACTCCCGAATAAACCCAGTCGAGATATTTTTCAAGAAGCGTTCAGAATTTTACGTCCGGGTGGCTGTTTAGCCATTGTCGATAATAATCCGAAATCAGAAGTGATTCAAAATTTACCTCCAGCGTTATTTATTCTGATGAAAAGTACCGAACCCTGGAGTGATGAATATTATACTTTTGATGTAGAAAATACCTTAAAAGAGGTTGGGTTTGATTATAAAATAACCCTTCCCAGTGACCCCCGCCATCGCACGATTATTGCTATAAAACCTTAACCCCGTTGTTGTGCTTCAGTGCGATCTGGGTTGTAAAATGATAGTAGATGGTGCGTGCGCGTTGCTTACGCACCCTACGAATTATAGTTAGAATAATGCGATCGCGCCTTAAAAACCAGGTTTCTCAACAATTAGAAACCCGGTTTATTGAGATTAAACGCCTTCAGAAACAATGCGTTGAAATTGATCAACTAAACAATTTTGTAGTTCTGCAAAATCTTCAACGGATTTTTCTAATTGAGTTTGGCGAACTCGTTTTAAGGTTGGGTTTGTAATCATTTCAGCTTGAGCCATTTGGATTTCCAGACGGCTAATGAATTCTTCAAATAGAGAATTGATTTTATTTTCTAACTCCATTTTTTTCTCTAGTAAAAAGGCGGCTGTTGCACTGCGAATGGCTGCTTTTTCCCGAACTAAATATTGATTGCAATGTTCAGTTAAAGATTGAATTTGGGTTTCTCGCACCTTTTCTAATGCCCGTTTTCGGAATTCAAATTCATCTTTAATTAAGGCTAATTCCCCTTGAATAACAGCACGAGTCGCCGCGTCGGGAAAAAATCGTTGTAAAAATCCTTCTCGTTTTACCATCACAGAATCAATGGCAACTTGGGCTTGATCCGTCAGGCGAACAATTGGAGAAGCAACGATTTCTAAACCTTGTTGTTGCTTAACTAACTCCATCGGTTTTCTTTTTTCAAGATTAGACATAATTTTTTAACCTGTAAGTAACCTGATATTTATAAGATATTCAATCTTTGATGATTTGTCTGTCGAGAAATATCGATTTTTGTGCAGAACTAATTTGTTCAGAAACCGGATTTCTTGAAGAAACCCGGTTTCTAGTTAAAGAATAGTCTTGTTGATATAGTCTTTCAGGGTTTTAGTGGCATATTCTATAAAGGAGTTAACTTTTTTATGGAGGCGGAGACTTTTAGTTTTGAATTTTTCAACTTCTGCTTGAACCCGTTTAAAAGCCTCCTCAAAATAGGGGTTTAGATGTTTAAAAAAAAAGGATTGACTTGATTAATTAACTTCTTACGAGTGCGCTTGACAATTTCTTCAGATAGTTCAGTTTTGACTTGTTTCATTTCTGGACTGTTGTAAGCGTCATCCAAGGTTTGTTGATAAAATTGTCTCTCCCTGTCTTGTTCTTGTTTAAGTTGAGTTGGGAAATACTCTCGATCTTGATCAGCCCTCAATATTTCTTCAGATTCGACCTGTTCTAACCGGGCATCGTAGGGGCCACGTTTAGCCATTAACTTTGCAAAAATGGGGGCTGTATCAATGATAATAAATAACAAAGAAATAGCGTGACTGGCATGGGCGATCGCTTGATTTTCTTTCGCTAATTGTTTGAGAACGTTTAACTGGGTTAAAATATCATCAGCATCCTCTCGGCTGGCTTTAACAGTTTGGAATTGCTGATCTCTTTGAGATTTGAGTTCACGAATACGCTGACGATTTTCTTCTAAAATTGGCTCAGTTTTGTCTTGTAAAGCTTTTAACTCTTGTTTCTGTTGTTCACAAAGCTGTAGCTTTTCTTGATAAACAGGGCCTTTTCCTTCCTTGCCTGTACCACTAATTCCATCCGCTTCTTTCATAGCTTGATCACATAACATATCTCGATTTTTGGTTTTCTCAAAGATTGTGTTTTCTAAGCGTTGATTTTCCCCTTGTAATTCATCAATTTCTGGCATTCCCTGATTAATTTTTTTATTCATTTCACTGGCAATTTGAGCATTTTGTTCCATTAATTCTGCTCGAATGGGTTTTTCAAACATTTTGGCTTCTAAGGGTTTAGCCACCACAACTGCAATTAACAATCCAACTAAAATCCGAACCGTTGCCATGCCCATTTGTTGAAGGCTGATCTTGCTTTCTTTATGGGTCGTAATAATAATAACTCGATCCATATTGAAAATTAGCAATCCCCAAAACGATCCAAACATCAGGGCATATTGGGGGTTTTTGAAGATGGTATAAAAGGCATAACCTCCTGATAAAACTGCACAGGCGGTGGTTAATAAAATTGACAATCCTATGGCACTATATTTATGACGTTCTTTGTCTGAATTGCAATTTTCCAATAACTTTATATCAACACCTGCACACCACAATAAAATTCTTTGAATTATTGAAGTTTTCATGGTTGTATTCCTTTGATTTAATACTGTTGATAGGAGAGAACAGATTAATCCAGGTTCTTTGTAAGAACATTAGGTTTTTAGGAAACCTGCCCCCCTTTCATTAACAAAGGTAAGATATATTGTAGAGATTGGGTGTAGGTAAATATAGTTTTTTGTCGATGTCTATTTTTATCGATTTTCGTGATATTACTTGATAATTTAAAAGCGACTAAATGGTAACACAGAAACGGGGTTTCTGAAGAGATGTTGATGCGATACAATTAATCTTAAAGAGAAACCCGGTTTCTAAACTTGAAAGTGAGTACCCCAGAAACCGGGTTTCTAAAACTATCTTGATAGGATAAAATCAATCTCGAAGAGAAACCCGGTTTCTCAACTTGAAAGTGAGTACCCCAGAAACCGGGTTTCTGAAGTTATCTTGATTTGATAGAATTAATCTCAAAGAGAAACCCGGTTTCTTGATTGTTTGCGATCGCACCCCAGAAACCGGGTTTCTAAAACTATCTTGATTTGATAGAATTAATCTCAATCAGAAACCCGGTTTCTTGAGTCTTGGTGAGCGATCTAGTGTAATTTTTTAAGATGCAAGCTTCCAGAGTAAGAGGGTTGGTGATGTTCAAACATAGAGGAAACCATCACAGCACCGATGACACCGCCCAAAATTCCTCCAACAGTAGCACCAACTGGGCCACCAATCGCAGAACCAGCCCAAGCCCCTAATTTGATCGGCCCGAAAAATGCAGTTTGAACAACAGCCGTATGAGGATCTTGATGTACGAGATGATGTTGCATAATAGTTTCTCCTGAATTTATAGATCCGTTATTGATTTTCGAGGCACTTTTAATCTAGCGTTCTTAATTTTAAATAGCAAGTTTAAAACATCTGTTTTTGTCGGTTTTTGTCGATGTCGATTTTTGTCGGTTTTTGTAATTATCCTTGATATTTGAAAAGCTAAATGCTATAAAAAGAATAACAATTTAATTCTCGGACAGATGGGGACACAGAAACCGGGTTTCTGAAGAAATCTCGAAAGGATACAATCAATCTCCAAGAGAAACCCGGTTTCTTGATGGTGTGCGATCGCTCCTAGAAACCGAATTTCTGAAGAAATCTTGAAGGGATACAATTCATCTGAAAGAGAAACCCGGTTTCTCTGGGGTTATCTGCTACGGTTAATTGGTATTTGCAAAGGAGTTTAAGATTATGAAAACGTTAACACAATTGTATGATGAATATGAAGGCGATTTTATCGATGCCATGATTAATCGCTTTAAGTTTTCGGGGAAACAAGAAGTCGTTTTTCGCAAACGCTTTATTAAAGATAATGATGGTTGCCTTCATCAGAAACTTGCTGATAAATTGACAAAATATTTAATTGATCAGGAAAAAAGCCAAGATGTAGGTCAAATTTTTCGGCAAACCTTAGCTTCTATTTGTGATAAACTCGAAGAAATGGGATGTCCAGCTAGTAAAGGTGCAGATCGGTGGAAAAATTGCCGATACTGGTTACGCGAGGAAATGTTTAAAATATGGGCAAAAGAACAGGGTTTAATCAAACCGAAATCCATTGATGAATGTTGGCAGAAATTAAAGGAAAAAGTTGCTCATCAAGAAGGATTAACGGTCGAAATACCCGCTTTAGGAAATATGGGGGCTAGACCCAACCGCAAACGCCACGAAATTCCGGTTAATAGCAATTTAATTTATCGGGTTGATTTTCCCAAACCAGGGCATTTAATGTTATTTGAACGGGAACCTAACGGAACTATTGTTTGTTTGTGTCCTTCGGAGTTTGCCCCAGAGTCCGAGTATCCGGGGAAAGAGACGAAGTTACCCCATCCCCACTCCGAATATCAATATTTTGGCTCCGATGAGCTAGGCTGGGAACAACTGGTTGCGGTGATTACGCCGGAGTTACCCCCCTTGCAGTGGTTGGAAGATAGCCGCGAAGAAGCTTTAGAACTGAGTCAAGACCATTTAGCGGAAGTGTTGGACTATTTGCAGCAGCAACCTAACGCTGATGTGTTATATACGGAATATTTAGTGATTAATACTAAAAACCAGAGAGGAGGGGAAAAATGAACGGAGATAATGCTTGGGAACAGCTAAATCAACAAGCTTTGGAACTTTTTAATCAAGGAAAATTTAATGAAGCGATAGAGATTGTTGAACAAGTATTACAACAACTCAATCAACAGGTTATTGAACTTTATCATCAAGGGAAGTTCAACGAAGCAGTAGAGATTGCTGAACAAGCATTAATCCTAGTTCAATCCCTTTACTCAGGCGACCATCCGAATGTGGCAACCAGTCTGAATAACTTGGCATTACTCTACAAGTCCCAAGGACGTTACGAGAAAGCTGAACCCCTCTACCAACAGGCATTAGAGATGAAAAAACACCTATTTGAGGGCGACCATCCTGATGTGGCAAATACTCTAAATAACTTGGCATCACTCTACAACGAGCAAGGACGCTACGAGAAAGCTGAACCCCTCTACCAACAGGCATTAGAGATGACAAAACGCCTATTTAAGAGCGATCATCCTGATGTGGCAAATACTCTGAATAACTTGGCATCACTCTACAACGAGCAAGGACACCACGAGAAAGCCGAACCCCTCTACCAACAGGCATTAGAGATGAAAAAACGCCTATTTGAGGGCGACCATCCTGATGTGGCAAATACTCTAAATAACTTGGCATTACTCTACAAGTCCCAAGGACGTTACGAGAAAGCCGAACCCCTTTTGCAACAGGCATTAGAGATGACAAAACGCCTATTTAAGAGCGATCATCCTGATGTGGCAAATACTCTGAATAACTTGGCATCACTCTACAACGAGCAAGGACACCACGAGAAAGCTGAATCCCTATACCAACAGGCATTAGAGATGTTGCAATGCCTATTTAAGGGCGATCATCCCAAAGTGGCATCCAGTCTGAATAATTTGGCATATATCTACAACTCCCAAGGACGCTACGAGAAAGCTGAACCCCTCTACCAACAGGCATTAGAGATGAAAAAACGCCTATTTCAGGGCGACCATCCTGATGTGGCACTCAGTCTGAATAACTTGGCATCACTCTACAACGAGCAAGGACGCTACGAGAAAGCCGAACCCCTCTACCAACAAGCCTTAGAGATGAAAAAACGTCTATTTCAAGGCGACCATCGTGATGTGGCAACCAGTCTGAATAACTTGGCAATGCTCTACGACGAGCAAGGACGCTACGAGAAAGCCGAACCCCTTTTGCAACAGGCATTAGAGATGAGAAAACGCCTATTTGAGGGCGACCATCCTGATGTGGCAAATACTCTGAATAACTTGGGCGCTCTCTACAAATCCCAAGGAAGCTACGAGAAAGCCGAACCTCTCTTGCAACAGGCATTAGAGATGTCACAACGCCTATTTAACGGCGACCATCCTGATGTGGCAGCCAGTCTGAATAACTTGGGCGTTCTCTACAAATCCCAAGGACGCTACGAGAAAGCCGAACCCCTCTACCAACAAGCATTAGAGATGAGAAAACGCCTATTTAACGGCGACCATCCTGATGTGGCAAATACTCTGAATAACTTGGGTGCTCTCTACAAATCCCAAGGAAACTACGAGAAAGCCGAACCCCTCTTGCAACAAGCATTAGAAATGTGGCAACGCCTATTTAACGGCGACCATCCTGATGTGGCAGCCAGTCTGAATAACTTGGGCGCTCTCTACAAATCCCAAGGAAGCTACGAGAAAGCCGAACTCCTCTACCAGCAATCATTAGAGATGGGGCAACGCTTATTTAAGGGCGACCATCCTCATGTAGCACAAAGTCTGAATAACTTAGCATATATCTATAACGAGCAAGGACGCTACTCCGAAACTGAACTCCTTGGTCTACAGGCATTAGAGATGTCACAACGCCTATTTCAGGGCGACCATCCTCATGTAGCACAAAGTCTGAATCACTTGGCATATATCTACGACGAGCAAGGAAGCTACGAGAAAGCCGAGCCGATCTACCAACAAGCACTAGAGATGTGGCAACGTCTGTTTCAGGGCGACCATCCTGATGTAGCAAATAGTCTGAATAACTTGGCAGCACTCTACAACGAGCAAGGACGCTATGAGAAAGTTGAACCCCTCTTGCAACAAGCATTAGAAATGAGAAAACGCCTATTTAACGGCGACCATCCTGATGTAGCACAAAGTCTGAATAACTTGGGTGTTCTCTACCACTGTCAAGGACGCGACGAGAAAGCCGAACCCCTCTTGCAACAAGCATTAGAAATGATAAAACGCCTATTTAACGGCGACCATCCTGATGTAGCACAAAGTCTGAATAACTTGGCAGCACTCTACAGCGAGCCAAGACGCTATGAGAAAGCTGAACCCCTCTTGCAACAAGCCTTAGAGATGAGAAAACGCCTATTTCAGGGCGACCATCCTGATGTAGCACTCAGTCTGAATAACTTGGCATATATCTACGGCGAGCAAGGACACTACGAAAAAGCCAAACCCCTCTGCAAACAAGCATTAGAGATTAAAAAACGCCTATTTCAGGGCGACCATCCTGATGTTGTACTCAGTCTCAATAACTGGTCATTACTGTTTGTTGCTACAAACCGACCCCAAGAGGCATTTGATCAAATGCAACAAGCGATCGCAATGGAAACTCGCTTGATTCAACGTAATTTTGCTTTTAGTTCAGAACAAGAACGATTGCAATCCATTAAAAATAATAGAAAAAAATTTGATGGTTTTCTATCCTTAGTCTCTCAATATTTCTCCAACTCTCCCGAACAAGTCCAAAAAGCCTTAGATATCGTTCTCAAACGAAAATCTCTCACCGCCGCCGCATTAGCCGCATTTAATTTTGCCATCCACAGTCAACGCTATTCCCACCTCAAACCCCAGTTTAATAAACTTCGTTCCTTGCAAGAACAACTGTTTCACCGCATCTATAACCCACCCCTTCCCGATGCACAAACTCCCATAGAAACTTATCGCAATCGTTGGCAACAATATCAAAACGATCTTGCGGAATTAGAACAACAATGTCAACAGTTAGAAAAGCAACTCGCCGCCCAAGTTCCTGAAATTCAACTCGACCATCAAACCCTTGACCGTCGGGCGGTTGCTTTGGAATTACCCGCTAATACGGTATTAGTAGAATATGTGCGGTTTGATCGTTATGATTTTACTGCCCCCAAAGGTGAAAACTGGAAATCTGCCGAATATTGGGTGTTTATTTTACCTGCCCAAAATCCCGATGCGGTGCAGATGATTTCATTAGGAGAAGCACAACCCATTGACGACTTAATTGATAAAGTACGACAGGTTTTATCTTTAGAAAACAATCCCCAACCCCCAGAAACAATGGCAAGGGGAGGCGCGAAAAAAGCGAGTCAAACAGAATTAAACAATTATCAATATCAACCCCAATATCCCAACGCTTTAAGAGAAAAAATCTTTGATCCTCTGCTTCCACTTCTGCAACCGAATCAAAACATTTTTATTGCCCCCGACTTTAGTTTAAGCTTGATTCCCTTTGGCGTTTTACCCCTCGATGAAACCGGAAACCAACTGTTAAGAGATCACTATCAAATCAGTTATCTCAGTAGTGGGCGAGATGTCTTAAGATGGAAAATTAAAAGCGATCGCATTCCCGCCGAACCCTTAATTATTGCCAATCCCAATTTTAACTATCCCCATCCTCCCAGTTCAGCAAAACCAAAAACCAAAGGTTTAACTCAATCGGGAGTCCCATCTTCCAGTCCAAAACCCGTATTTCAAAGTTTATCCTCAGAAGAATTTGATCCCCTTCCCGAAACGGAAACCCTCGCTAAAAGTATAGCAGAAAAACTGAATATTTCTAACTTGTATTTAGGCGATCGCGCTTTAGAACCTCTGTTTTCTCAAAAAACTTGTCCAGGGATTTTATTAATTGCAACTCACGGTTATTTTGAATCCGAAAATCCCTATATTAAACTCATGGATGAATTACAAACCTCACCCGCAGGAGAAGAAGATCAAATCTTAGCCAAAAATAAAAACTTAATCAACTCTCAACTGCTGTTAGTGATGGAAAATCAAGCCGAAACCTTCAGCAAACAAGGCAAAGAAAATCAAGCCCAATGGTTAAAAAACTTTGCCAACAAACTCTCCACCCAATATCAAATTTCCCCCGCCCCTCTGCCCACAGAAAACCCCTTTGATCGCTTTTCCGTTGCCCCAGTTAATAATGCCATGATTCGGGGCGGTTTAGCCTTTGCTGGGGCGAATACATGGCGACAAGGACAACTATTACCCACAGAAGCAGGTAAAGGAGTCTTATTAGCTCAAGATGTCGCTGGTATTGATTTATGGGATAATCAATTAACGATATTAATTGCTTGCCAAACCGGATTAGGAGATGTACAATTAGGAGAGGGTGTATTTGGCTTACGTCGAGCGTTTGCCGTTGCCGGATGTCAAGCATTAATTATGAGTTTATGGTCAGTTCCCACCCGTGCCTCCCTGTTACTCATGGATCAATTTTTAACCTTAGTAGAAACGGGTTTAGGGAAACGAGAAGCATTATTAAAAGCCCAACATTATATCCGCACAATTACCATTCAAGACTTACAACAAATTCCCCTGGGTTGTCATATTCTGGATGAGTTTATTGAGGAAAGAGTAATTCCCAAAGGGTTTATCGAAAATAACCCCAATTATCAATTATTATCCCATCCCTATTTTTGGGGTGCATGGATATCTCAAGGGGAATTCTAACAGTATCCCCAGAAACCGGGTTTCTAAAACTATCTTGATTTGATTGAATGAATCTTAAAAAGAAACTCGGTTTCTCTGGGATTATTTGCTACGGTTAATTAGTATTTGCAAAGAAGTTGAAGATTATGAAAACGTTAGCGCAATTGTATGATGAATATTAAGGGGATTTTATTGATTTGATTAATGAGAATACAAAAAGCTTTGTGTCTCAAGTTTTTACCCAAACCTTAGCTACAAAGTTATGGGGATTAAACGGCCACCAAAATCAGATCGCCGTCAATCTTAACATCATAGGTGTCCAGGGGTGCAGTGGCAGGGCCTCGCACCACGTCTCCACCTTGATCAAAACGAGAATTGTGGCAAGGACAAACAAAGCTAGATTGACTGGAATTCCAGTCCACAGTACAGCCTTGATGTGTACAGGTGGGATTAACTGCGAGCACATTAGTGGCATTTTGAGGATTAGGAAGCACCAGCAACACAGGGGTAGGGACTCCTGACTTGATCAAGATTTTGCCACTACTTTTTAATTGGGAGACTGTCGCAAGTTGCTTATAGTCAGCTGCATTAGCAGGTTGCTGATCTTTTAGAGAAAAAGTTGCAAGTACCACAGGGAAAGAACTTGCTAGGCATCCAACCCCGACCCAATTTAAAAAAGTTCGTCTATCCATAAAGGTGAAATTTTAGCGATTTTTTAGGTTTCTCAATTATAAAATAAGGGTGATAGAAAATCAAGCCGAAACCTTCAGCAAACAAGGCAAAGAAAATCAAACTTAATGATTCAAAGAATTTGCTAACAACCTCTCAAGCTGATATCAAATTTCCCTCGCTCCTCTGTCCACAGAGAACCCCTTTGATCGCTTTTCCGTTGCCCCAGTTAATAATGCCATGATTCGGGGCGGTTTAGCCTTTGCTAGGGCGAATATGTGGCGACAAGGACAACAATAGAAACCAGAAACCGGGTTTCTGAAGATATCTTGATGGGAAACAATCAATCTCAAAGAGAAACCCGGTTTCTTAAGCTTGGAATTAAAAATAGTATTGAACAAAATTTAATCTTACCAAGGACTACCAATTAACGTAAAACCTGCCCAATAAAAAGGATGAGATAAATTAACATTTCCACGAGAGGCAATTTCTGGGGGAAGAGGAATTTTAGCGGTTTTAGTTCCAGTTTCATCGATTAAATAACCCTGTTGTAAACGAACTTTTCCTTGTAACATTGCCAGTTGAGATTGTCGCAGAGCTTCTGCTTTAATCGGACTCGTTGATAAGGCTTCATAAAAGGTATTCATTAACCCTAATGTGCCCGCATCACTGACATACCATAAACTCGCTAAAGCTGATTTAACCCCGGCTTGAACTGCTAACCCTGCAAAGCCTAATTCTGCTTTTTCATCCCCCACAGCCGTTGTACAAGCACTCAAAACTAATAATTCAACGGGAGGTTGATGTAATTTCAACTTTCTGAGTTCAGTTAAGCGTAATTTTTGATCCCAAAATTGAATATAAGATTGATCAGACCCTCCCGTTTGAAATTCTCCATGTGTTGCTAAGTGAACAATTGAAAATTGATGTTGATTGCGTTGGGATGTGAGATTATCAATTGTAAATTTATCATTTAAAAACGAAAGCCCTTGCCAAATATTTTGATTAATAATTAAGTTCAATTCCAGGGGAACCGCCGGGAGAGGCTGTTGATCAGAATTGGGGAAAATAGAAGCTCCCATCGCTAAAACTTTTGAATTTTTAATATTAACATAGCGCGTATCAGTTAAACTTAAACTCGGAATAAGCCCTAAACTATAGCGTTCTACAAGAAACTGTTTACCATTATATAACGCGGCTAAGGGTAGAGTTCTTAATCCTGTATCCATTGAAAAAACCAGGGTATTAATTCCTTCTGCTTCTAATTGGCTTTCCAGAGGTTTAATTAACCAATCATGTAATTGTTTACCATTCTCTTTATAACGGGTATCTTCTAAATTTTCGGGGGAACGAATTTGATTAGAAAAGGTTCTAGCGGTTTTTAATACGGTTTCTCTGGAAACGGGGATACTTTTAAAGATCGGTTGTCCTTCGGGTAAAATCAACCTTAATTCTAATTGATTAGATTGAGCCGATACATACACAATAGCAGATTTAGAGTTTGTTAATTTATAAATTTCATTTAAGGTTTTACGAATACTTTGATCTGTAACGGGGGGATTTTTTAAGTTTGATCCTAAATAATTAGAAAATTCAATTCCTCGAAACGTATCAATTTGAGCTAAAGAGGAAATCACGGAGCCTGAACTAATTTGATCTGTGGGAATAGTGGGAGTATTTAAAGGAATAATTGGGTTTTCTGAAATTTCTTCTGGTTGGGATGATGGTTCCGAGGTGGAATTTAAGGAAGAATCCGATGTAGAATTGGTTAAAACTGGGGTTGTACTTCCATCTGTTTGAGGGGTTACAGGTGGCGTTTGGTTATCTTGATTATTAACTTGTAATTCGGAATTAATTTGATTGACAATAGCTTGTGTTGATCCGGTTGTTCCCGTAGAATTAGGGTTAGTATTAGTCGGAGGTAAAATCGTAACTAAATTACCATCGGTAATCGCTCCAGTGGTTCCATTTAAAGTTGCATTTCCGACGGTAAAGGGAATATTACTACATTCAGAAGTGCTACAATAATCGCCACCTTGTTGAATCACAATAGATCCCCCTTCTTCTCCGCCTACACTGGAAATACTGGCATTCATTTGATTGCGACTATTAAAGGTTCCTGTTACTCTAAATAAGCCGTGAGTGGCAATTCCAATATCACCACCTTGAGTTTTTCCTTCCCCCCGAATAGAAATAACATCAATATCTTGGGACGCATTTAAACCGATATTGCCACTGCTTCCTTCGGGAGAACTTGCATCAATTGTTCCGGTATTAATGCGATCGCCTGCAACAACAGTAATAGTCCCCCCCCGCGTAATTCCGACGGTATTTAAGTCTCCTGACTGTACACTCCCCGTGAAACTATTAAGAGTAATATTACTACTCATTCCCGAAGGCGTTGTAGTATTAATATTATCCGTTTTAATACCCCTATATCCTGTTAAACTAATTCCTTGACTTTTTTCTATTCCTTGCAAGGTTTGTAGATTTCCCGTGATAATTTGACCTTGAGAACTGGTGAGATTAATCCCCCGATAGGCAGTAATATTTCCGGTTATAATTGCTCCGGGTGCAAACAATTCGATAGCAACTGTATCCCCCTCTAAAGATGAATTATTAATCTCACCATTGACTCTGATAGTTCCATTGCGACTCATTAAATTAATATCTTGACCATTAAGGGAAAGGTTACTATTCCCTGTAATTTTTTCCACAGAATTAACCCGAATTTCTCCGGTTTCAATATTTCCGGCTGCTGATAAATTAATATCTCCAATTCCGGGATTTCCAGAAACTAATTGTAATGCGCCAGTCCGAATATTTCCTTGGGAACTACTGAGTTGAATCGTTCCTCCTTGGGTACTCATATCCCCAATTAAAATATCAGATCCGGCGGATAAAGTCAGAGAAGCGTTATCAATACCAGTGAGACGACCTGTTCCTAAAATAGATTGTGCTTGTAAATTGAGCGGATCAGAAATAGTAGAATTTCCCGCTAAAGTTAGGGTACTGATACTATCTGTACGACCGATTTTAATGGAACTAAATCCGTCGGCAAAAGTTTCTAAATCTCGGCTACTAATATCAAAGCTAGAAGACTGTTCCGACCCCGCTAACGTTATGGCTTGTGTGTTACGACTCGGTTGTAAAAGCAGTGTTCCTAAACCCTGAATAGAATTTAATCCTCCTAATAAATTAATTTCTGTTCCTGTTAATTGAATTGTAGCAGAGGCAGAATTCCCCGTAGATAAGTTTTGAGTAGAAATAGTTCCCAATTCACTGGTAATTAAAATATTTTGACCGTTTGTAACTAAGGTTCCCAAGGTAATATTTTCTGAGGCAAATAGCTTTAAACTAGCATCATCTAATCCTGTAAGCGTATAAAACTGTTCACGCAATGGCGTTCCACTGGCAATTCCGCCTTGAGGAGATTGGATGACAACGGGATCTTGAAATGAAATATTCCCGGCAATAAAAATTGTACCCTTGCTTTGAGCTCCTCCAATAATAATTTCCGTAAACCCATTTTCTAAACTGTTTAAATCACTGGAAGATAAATTTAATGTGAGTTCTGCATTATTATTTTGACCTGCGATTTCAATATCTTGAGCATTAGTTGCAGGTTGTAACAAAATTTGACCTTTGCCTTGAATTGAGTTTTGACCCCCTGTGAAATTAATTTCATCACTGGTAATTTCGATATTACCAGTCGCATTTTCTAAACCATTAAATGTCCCGGTACGCAGTCCTTGAATTTCCGTCGCTAACTCTGCATTTAAGATAATATTTCCTCCGGTTTCCTGACCTCTAGTATCAATTAAATTCGTGGTCAAAGTCCGAGAAGTATTCACCAAAATATTCCCTCCTGAACCCTGACTAGAAGTAGCATCAATACTATAGGAATCTCCCTCTAAAATAATATCTCCTTGTAAACTGCTGAGGGTAATATCTCCAGCTTGAACTTGACCAGAGGTATTAATATTATTGGTTTGAATTCGGTTTAATGTACTTAAATTAACTGTCCCCCCGCTTCCATTTCTATTAGAAAAAGTGGAAATCTTATCGGTGACAATATCCCGATCACTTTTAATTGTTAAATCTCCCCCATTTCCTGAGTTAGAAGTGGATAAATTTTCTGTCCGAATTCCCCCATTATTTGTTGCAGTTAGGTCTAAATTTCCCCCTTGAGTGATTATATCCCCGGTGACTAAATTAACACCTGTAATCGCAATAGCAGCACCGGACGTGCGGAGGTTATCTCCCGAATTCATGGTAAATCCACCACTTCCTGATTGATCTGCATCGGCGGTAAAAGTTAAGGTTCCTGTGGTGGCTGGAAACCTTAATTCATTATCGGCTAGATCCGCAATGGTAATATTATTTTTAGCTTCTATAATCACATTTGCTGTGGTGGCAAAATCTTCTAGGGTTTGATCCGATAGGGTAATATTAGCATTGCTTTGATCCTGATTTCCTATATTAATTTCTGCTGCATTAATCACTAAATTTCCTAGCTTTCCATCGCTTCCTTTGAGGTTAATATTTCCAGCTATATTAAGATTATTTTGACTAAAAATAGTAGCAGATCCTCCTAATCCTTCACTCGTTTGGGAATTGGAAGATCCTTGGGTACTAATATTTCCAAAAAATCGAGTTAAATCATGGGAACCAATGCTTACTCGTCCCCCATTTCCATTGCTCAAGGCATCCGCTACAATTGTGGATTGATCATTAATGAAGGTACGGGAAGCCGTAGGAAAAAAACCATTTCCTTGATAGTCACTCCCAATTCTAATGGTTCCCCCTCCGTTAGCAGCAGAAGCATCAATTTCTGCGTTCGATAATTGAATATCATTACCAATAATATTGATTTGGGGAAGCGTTGAGGATGATGAATCTAAACTGGTATTTCTGGTATTCAAAAAACCTGAAATTAAAGCTACCCCTCCTTGAGGTGGTAAATTAGCACTCGAAGCAGTGAGTTCTACGGTTCCATCGGGTAAAATATTCACAATAGAAGCTTGATTATTTTCTGCTGTTCCTGTTAATAATTCAGGGAGAGAAAGAGGATTAATGGCAGATTGTTCGGTTTCAGAAGTCGGGGTAACGGTGGCAATTTCTAAATTGAGTAAATAGCCATCTTGACTAATTCTAACTAAGTTATTTCCTTCAATCGCTGCAATTGTAATTTGTCCTCCTGGTGCGTTTAGAGTTCCGGTATTAATTACATTTCCTCCGACTAAGGTTAAGGTTTGTCCAGAGGAAACGGTGAGTTCTCCTGCATTAATAATATTACCCGGATTGGAGGTAGAAAAAAGAAAGGTATTCGGTTCACCGGAAAGGGCGTTATAATTATTAGAATCTACAGCATTAAAAAACCCTGAATTAAATCCAATTCCAGTGGCAGTTGTAGCGGTAAATGCAGCAGGAACATCTAAACGGGCTCCCGATCCAAAAATGATTCCGGCTGGATTTAAAATGAAGAGATTAGAATTACCTCCGGTGACTTGAATTAACCCGTCAATTAATGAAGGTTGTCCTCCTACTACACGGCTGAGAATATTTTGAATTGAAGGATTAGAAACAAAATTGACCGTTTGACCTTGGGGAACGTTAAATTGAGTAAAACTATGAAATAAATTTCCGCCATCTCCTGAAGCTTGACCTCCAGTAATATCAACACGATTTCCTACGGAATTGGTTAGGGTATTGGTACTATTCGCTTCAGGAATAATAGATTGTGCTAAAACTTTATTGAGGGAAAAAATAACCTTTTGATTCCCCCTGAATATTTCCCAAACTCCATTCATCCCAACCGTCCATAATCCTGTCAACGGTAGGGAGATTAAAACTAACTTTAAAAAACGTCTAGGCTGCATAGGGGTTTATGCCTTTAACGAACAATCACGAACCGGAAATCTACAACTAATATCTCGACAGAAGCTACCCAAATAGATTATTCTGATTAAAACCGCATTAATAATATTATAGATTGAAAAACCAAAGTATGCGTTTAATTGGTCTGACCGGAGGGATAGGAACTGGTAAAACGACTGTATCCAACTATCTTGCTAACACTTACCAACTCCCCATTTGGGATGCGGATTTATATGCTAGGGAAGCAGTGAAACCCGGTTCACCCATTCTCCAGTCAATTATTCAGCGTTATGGGAACGATATTTTACTTTTTGATGGTAACTTAAACCGCCAACGATTAGCCAGTCTGATTTTTTCAGACTCATCAGCAAGAACCTGGGTAGAACAACAGATTCATCCCTTTGTTCGCCATTGTTTTGTTAACAATATTCAACAATTAAACGCGAAAATCCTCCAAAATCTTGATAGGAACACCCCCCAATATGCGGATGGAGTGTTAGTCATTCCGTTATTATTTGAATCCAAAATGACGGATTTAGTGACTGAAATTTGGGTGGTTTATTCTCCTCCCAAACAACAATATTCTCGGTTGATCCAACGAGAAAAAATGATTTCTAATCGAATTTTAACTTTTGAAGAAGCTCAAGCTCGAATTCAAAGTCAAATGTCATTAGAAGAAAAGTGTCAGCAGGCGGACGTAATTTTATATAATTCTTCAACTCCAGAGGAACTTTTTAAACAAGTAGATGCAGCACTCCAAGGTTAATGAAGTAGTCAAAATCAGAAAATAGGGGGTAAAATAAACATCAGTAAGGTTAGGGATAAACAGTGAGTCTCCTCACCTTCCTGCATGCTTCTATCTCTAGGCATAAATAGCTAATGATGTATATTAATCAAATTCATACCAGTGCTTCTCAAATTCGATTGGAAAAATTAATCAAGGAACGTTTAAACCCTGATGCTGATACCGAAAAAATTGATGCTCAGATCTGGGATTTATTTGGAGAAGTTTGGGCAATCATGTTTACGGATTTATGCGGGTTTTCACGAGGGGTTGAAAAATTTGGAATCATTCACTTTTTACAACTCATTTATGAGTCTGAACGATTATTTGTTCCTTGTATTGATGAACATAATGGAATTTTAATCAAATCTGAAGGAGATAGTTTAATGATTGTTTTTCGCTGGGTTAATAAAGCCATAGATTGTGCGATCGCCATGCAAAAAGCAGCCCAAGCTTATAATCAAGATAAAACCGATGAAGAAAAAATTTTATTATCTATTGGATTAGGGTATGGGAGAATCTTAAAAATTGGCGATGCTGATATTTTCGGGGCTGAAGTTAATGCGGCGAGTAAATTGGGAGAAGATATTGGAAAAGCTTGGGAAATTTTAGCCACCGTAGCCGTTACTGAACAAATCAAAAAACGTTCGGATCTTCAACTCGAACTCCTCTCAACCAGTATCCCTGGTACATCACAAGCCTTTAAAATTATTTATCAATTGTAAATTAACAGGCGGAATTGCTTATCAAAATAGGTCAAATCCGCTCAAATCATGCTTGATTCAATAAGTTTTTTTTCAGTGAATTGAGCTTTTCGGAAAAACAAGATAAGCTAGAATAAAATACTAGAGGGAAAATCCTATGACAACCTCTGTACAATTTATTGATGGATTAGATGAAGAAATTAGTGGGATTAGTCTGCGGAAACTCAAACATTCCCAGACCAAAATCGTTGTCTTGGTATTTGAGCACCTTCAAGCCATAGAACGATTAAGAGCCTATCGCAAGCAAATCACGAATTTGTGGCTTCGGGATGAAGAAGGACAAATTAAAGTCACCCCCAGTGGCGTTAAATTCTTTTTTGCTGAGAATGAGGATCTATCTAAAGTTGAATGTACCTTTGAAGTAGACTCAGAGGAAGTATTTGAACGAGTCATGCGGTTTTTACACCGTTATGCAGATGAAAATGAATTTCAATTTCAGTCTACTTAAAAGAAACTGATTCATTGATATTCAATTCTTAAAAGCTGAGGTTCAAATGCGCGAATTAATCAAAATTCAACAGTTATCTGCTGAATGGATTACTCCTGAACAATTTAAACCCTATGGACAAGTCATTTCAGCCTCGGCTGATGATAAATTATATAACGAGGAGGATGCCCAACTCAATTTAAACAACGGTATCCCTCGTTTTTATATTATGCGGGTTCAACAAAAAGGTTTAAAATTTCATCACATTACTCGCCACAGTCAATGTACTCAATGTTTAGGATCATTAGAAGGAAAAGATTGGTTTATGGCTGTTTGTCCTCCCTCTAAACATGATCAACCCTCCTTAAAGGATTTAGTCGCGTTTCATATTCCAGGCAATTGTTTTATTAAATTAGAAGTCGGAACGTGGCACGCTGGGCCGTATTTTACCCATGAAACCGTTGATTTTTATAACTTAGAATTAATCGATACTAATCTTGTTGATCACTTTACCCACAGTTTTGCTAAAAGTCATTATTTAGAATTTGAAATTTTAGAGAGTAAGTAATAGGCAATAGGCAATGGGTAATAGAAAAGACAGAAAATAAAAGTTTTCTTCCCCATTCCCTATTCGTAATTCGTAATTCGTAATTGCCCATTGCCCATTGCCCCTGTCCTATTTCTCCAATTGTTTCAACGCTTGAAACGTCACGAAGAAAAATCCCAAAGAACCAATAACTGTAATAACTTGAGCAATTAAATTAGCTGTTGCCATTTCATCCATTGTTCATCCTCCCATCAAACTAAACTTAGGATTTCCTATTCTTAAGTTTACCGGATCAAATCAACCTATGGTTTAAGAACTTAGGACAACTCCCTTCTACACAGAACTAAACAAATTGAATCCCGTATTTCATCCCCGTGTTGAGAAATAATACAAACCCTCGTTTTCCTGACCTCAAAAGTGTTACAACAAAGGAAAAATCACCAGGAGAAATCTCACCATGCAATTTCAAACCGCAATGCACGAAGCTTGTTACAACAAAGTTGCCACCTGGATGCGAGAATTATACGGCAAATTCCCTTGCGCTAGGGAAGATGTCCCTGGATTAGCAATGGTCATGGGTTCAGCATTGGTTGAGGTATTTGTGTTTCCTTGGGAAAAAGATGATGCTGTTATTAATGCCCGGTCTTATGTTGTAACCGATGTAGAACTTTCCCCAGATTTACTACATTTTCTGCTTCGAGAAAATAACATTATGAGATTCGGGGCTTTTGGAATTGATGAACACGGAGACATTGTTTTTGAACATACCATTGTTGGCTCAACTTGTGATAAACTGGAGTTAGAAGCTTCTGTGAATGCGGTGTTAGAAATTGCCGATGAATATGATGATAAAATCGTAGAACGTTGGGGAGGAAAAAGAGCATTAGATCGCATCGCTAGTTAAAAAAACTATCATTTTAGGGGCGGTTTTACTTCTATTTTTTCAGTCTTGATTAATTTGATAAATCCGCCCATCGTCATCATATTTTAAAGCGGGAATGGTGCTGAACTTAGCATCATTAAATCATTCAGTCCCCTGAGAACCTCTTCGTCGATATTGTCGAACCGAGCCTAAAAAAATTTAATTAATCCTGAAAACTTCCGTTTAGAATATGAATGATTAATATAACATCAGATTCAATCAACCCTTTAACTTAATATTTAGATTGCACCTTCAACCATGAAAAAATATTTAGCCGGACTGATCTTACCGATTCTTTGTTTCTTATCCCCAACGGTAGCAAATGCTCAAGTGGAAACCACCCTGCAACCCAATCAAATTACAATTACAGGAAACCGCCTCGAAAAACAACCCCCACGTCAAATTTTTGTGCAAACAAATAGCCCAATTCAGGATTTACGGGTGCTGGTATTAGATTTGAATCGTCAAGATGGAACTACTGTTTTTCCAGCATCGGGGATTGTTGCTAATAAGCAAAATTGGCAGACGATTAAATCCAACCAAATGTTAATTCCGCTTGAATTTAATTTAAGTCAAGCTCCCAGTAGTGGCGAATATAATGGAACCATCCGTTTTAGTTATACCGGAGGAGAATTAACCCTACCCATTACCCTACAAGTTAAGGATTTTTGGTTACTTCCTTTATTAGTATTATTCCTGGGAACTGGATTAGGAATTCTCGTCTCCGTTTATCGTGCCCAAGGACGACCCCGTGATGAAATTTTAGTGCGGGTTGGACAATTACAAACTCAGATACAGGAAGATATAGAATTCGGAAAAATTGCTGGATTTAAACAATATATTGAAGGGTGTTTAATTGAAATTAAAATGGATTTACAAACGGAAAAGTGGGAACAAGCGATCGCCACTTTAGAACAAGCTGAAAACGTTTGGAAACGATGGGTAAAAGGACGAAATGATTGGTTACAACAATTCGATTATTGTCAACAACTCAAACATCAGTTAGAAGATAAAAATCCCAACGATTTAGAAGTAAAAGCCATATTACGGGATTTAGAAGCGACAATTAACGATGTTCCAGAACTCGAAACCCCCGAACAATTCCGAGAACGGTTAGAAAAAATTGCTCAACAGATGAATCAGTCCATTTTGGAGAATCAAAAGCAAGATTTAAAAGCGTTAATTGCCGAAATTCCCTTAGAAAAACGGACTACTATCCTTCCTGAATTTGAACAATTAGAAGCAAAAATTGCCACTGAATCTCTGGCTAATCCCAAACAATTTAAAGCGTTAACAACAGAGTTAAATGATTTAACTGTAAAAGCCCAAGACATCGGAAATGAATCTTCAGCAAGAGGAGTAATTTCTAAAAGTCTGTTTGGGTTTACTGGGGTTATGTCTCCGCCTCCAGTAACGAATCGTTCCATAACTTCAACGCCGGAAACAACCAAAGCGGGAGTGCGATTAAAGTTATTTACTTGGACAAGTTATGCGATCGCCGTTATCTTTTTAGCCGGAACCGGATTCAGTCAATTATACATTGATAATCCCACCTTTGGCGCTAATCCCTGGAAGGATTATTTTGCATTAATGGCTTGGGGTTTCGGTGCAGAAGCCACCCGTGATGCGATTACAAAAGTTGTTCAAAGTTGGAATTTACCGGGGTTGAAGTAAAGAATTTTATTAATTAGAACTATTTGCCTTTCTGTTTAGGTTTATCATCCCCTCTGATATCATTATGTTTCCAATCATTAGCCCCTAAACCAAAATTCTTAGTTTCAAACCACTTGGCTTTTAACAAAGACCACCAATCTGATGTTAAGCCCTTAAGAATATAATCATAAGGCAACCAACCATAACCCTGTTCACCCCAATTAGTTCCCCAAGAATTTCTAATCAGTAATGCACCTACTGAGTTTGGTGCGTCTACTGAGTTGGGAACAATTTTATGATCATCATAGCCTACAGCAACAACAGCATGACCCCCTTCGACGTGATCTTTTTTGTTTGGAATCGGGATATAGCCTCTTTTGTAGTTAAATTCTTCATAAATTGAACTGTAAATCGTTAACCCAAACATTGAGGGAATACCCGCTACCAAAGTCATTTTAATTTGAGCCAACAAATCACTAGCAGGAAGACCAGGAGTATCGAGCCTGAAATATTGAATTGTCTGATAATTTTGAGCATAGGAGTAACAAAAACCACTGGGTTCTTCATCAATTTTACTGGGTTCATAAGGCCAATATTCTTCTGGGGGAATTCCAAACAAAACCATCGCTTTCATGGTTTCTCGAATGGATGCACCGACATCTCCCTGACGGTGCATGAGTTTTCGTGCAACTTTATATAAAAAAAGGACTGAAGCATTAGTATATTCATCACAATTTCTATTTTGAAAATATTCAACTAGAGCAATGGCGGCACAGGCGGTACAAGAGTTCAATGGTTCTTGATTTCTAATAGGAGAACACCAATGACTTAAATCGACAAATTCTGGTAAACATAAATAAACAGGAACTATAGAGGCTGGATACATCTTGATATGGGTTTCTAGTTCAGATACTAATGGAATTTGTAATTTATTTTCTTGTCCTTGATTACAAATTCGCAAAACCGTCTTATTATTAGATATCTTTTCCAGACAAAAATCCAAGTCGCTTTCCTCTAATTTAGAGTTGTCTAACATATCTTTTAATTGACATAAAATATTTTTCTTGTTATTCTTAATGGTGGTTATTAACTGTTTCAAATCAATTTTGTTGGTGACTTCAAAAAAATGTTCTTTTATTTCGGAAATTATTGATTCAATTTGATCCAGGGTTATAAAAATCAAAAAAGTCAGCCTTTTTCTTTCAACTTGAGATAGGGAATGATAGATGAGCTTTAAGTCAACTTCACTCTCTCCCGATTTTTTCCCTCTGATAAATTCAAACAAAAATTGTGTACGCTGATCCGTATCATTTGAAAGTTGCTGATCTTGAAGATAATTTTCTACAGAATTATAAGGGTTAGACAATGATGAATTTTGATCAGAAGCTAGAATTGTATTGATTAAGTTTATAGCCTGAGCAATCATTTTTTCATAATCTAATTGACCATGAATACCCATGTCGGATAAATTTTTAATAATTAACTGAATCAATGGATAAATAATGGGTGTAATGATCATATAATCATTATTTTTGATCCCAGGCTTAATAAAATTTAATTCCTTTTTAAAAATGTCTATAATGTTTTTAGAAATAGGTTGCTCGATCATCAATAAAGTAGAATTTTTATGATTATTATTTTTATTGTAATTTTGGGCTAAATCAGAAAAAACAACAGTTTGAGACAAGCAATATTTTTTGGAACTTTCAGCTTTTTCAATTATTGCTATTAAAAACTTTTTAACACTTTCCATCGTAATGCCTGAATCATCCGAAGATTTAATAATTTTATTAATTTCTTGTTTCGTAAAATCATCTAATTCCCCAGTGACTTTAACTTCACTACCAAAATCTTTAGACAGCCTTTTTTGTAAATATGTAATCCCACTTTTATGGATTTTTTCATCTTTTTTTACTTCACTTTCTTCTAATTGCTTTAGTGTTACTTTGCCTACAATACCATCGGCTTGCAAGCCATTAAATCCTTGAAAAAACTCAACGACTAAATCTGTTTTATACCCATAAAAATATTTGGATTCTTTATAGTTTTCTTGCTGTGAAAATGTAAAATAGTTTAATCGTTCTAATTTTTCTTTGATGGCAAATACCTCCTCTCCAAAATTACCAAATTGAATTAGACTTTTGTTATTTTTTGTCTGGGAAATTTCCTGATAAATTGTATTTAAAATTCCATAAATAGTTGTATTTGGAAAATATTGATAATATTTTATTTCTTTTAGATCTGAATTATAATCAAAATCTACAATACTACTTTGACTAGGAAGTTCCCAAATTTTCTTAAAATAGATCATGAGATGATGAGTAGCTTCTCCAAAATAGCCATTTTCAAGGGGTAAATTTTCTAAATACTCAGGATTTAAGTCTAAATATTGATTACAGTTTTCAAAAATTAAATCTAATTTTTTTTGTATATCTTTAATCCAATAATTTTTCATTCTTCTATACAAAAAAACTTTTGTTTCAGACTGATATGGTAAAAACACAATTTGATTCTGATCTTTTTTTATAATTTGCTTCAAATTTTCTATTGTTTTTTTGTGTTCTGGATTATCTAAAACAAGTTGTTCAATTAGTTTTACGATCTGCAATTCTGTACAATCTTGACTTTGAGATCTATTTTCTTTGATAATATTTTCACTCATGTCATTTAGTGTCATATCCCTAGAGTCAGGATAATCCGGTAGCCAGCCTAATGGATTGATGTTTAATGGCATAACTTTATTCCTATTTTCTTCAGTAAATGAACAAAAAATTATGGCTATCTATGTCACTTATTTACGATATTTATACTAATAAATGCGAATTTCTTTTTCATCATATTATAAAATCAAACAAATACCATGAATTTTAATTTTTTCTTCAGCATATCCTAAAAAGAGCAAAGTTTCTGAACTTGATTGGGGTGATTAGAATTTTCCTGGGAACTTTCTAAATAATTTTTGAGCCAATTGCACCCTTGGGTTAAAAGCTGATCTAAACTGGTTACAGTATCAACATTCCAGAGAATCACTGTTTTGTCTGAACTGGCAGAAGCTAAAGTTTGACCACTGTGACTAAAACTAACATCATTCACTTCATCCTGATGCCCCTTAAGAGTCACAATTCGAGTTCCCTCAACTGTCCAAAGGTTTATCGTTTTATCATCACTTGCAGAAGCAATAATTTGACCATTAGGACTAAACATCACACTCCAAATAGCAGCTTGATGTCCGATAAAGGGAGGTTTAATTTGATCACCCTGTAAATTCCAAAGCTGAACCTGGTTATTTTCGCCTCCTGTTGCTAGAGTTTTACCATTAGGACTAAATGCTACACTGTAGACTGAGGTTCCATTATCAATGGTTTTACGTTCGTTCCATCGTTGATCGTTCTGTTCGTCCCAAAGTTTTATTGTACCATCTTCACTCGCCGTTGCCATTAACATCTGAATTGGACTAAAACTCAAACTATAAACTCGGTTTTTACTCTGTCTCAGAGTCTCTATTTCCTGACCTTTTTGGTTCCAAATCTTAATCGTTCCATCATAACCTGTGGCTGCAATGATTTGGTTATCAAAACTAAAATCAATACTCCGAACTTGCTCCCCCTGATCTAGGAGTTTTTTGTAATTTGAATCCTTCTCTATATCCCTAATAAAAGCTGTTCCGTTCGCACTAGCAATTCCTAATAGCTGACTTTTGGCACTAAAGCTTATATCCTTAATTTTACCCTGATTTTCAATAATAGTTTCTTTGAATGTTCCCTCTTTCCAGAGTTTAACCTGGCTATCATCGCCACCTGTTGCAATGATCTGATCAGTGGGACTAAAACTTACACTTCTTACCTCAGCAGTATGTCCTTTTAGTTGTCTAATTTGAGTATTATTAAACTGCCAAATTTTAACCATTTTGTCACTACTGACAGAAACCAAAGCCTGGGTCTTAGGATTAAAATTGAGGCTATTAATTCGGTCTTGATGGGCTTTAATTGTATTCAGAGTTTGGCCTTGTAAGTTCCAAATTTTAAATGTATTATCTCGACCTCCTGAAACTAATGTTTGACTATCAGGACTGAAAGTCACTGCAAATACTTCATTAATATGTCCCCTAAAATCTCGGATAAACCTCCCATCAGATGTCCAGAGTTTTATTGTTCCGGTTGCGTCAGCAGAAGCCAGCATTTCACCATTTGGACTGAAAGTTACACTGTAAACTTCATCCTTATGGTCGGTTAAATTTTTCATTTTAACCCATTCTTTAGGGGTTCTTTTCCAAAGAATAATTGTATGATCTTTGCCCGCCGTTGCTAGAGTTTGACCATTAGGACTAAAACTCATACTATAAACACTTTCTGTGTGTCCTGTAAGTATTTGTTTTGTTTTTCCATCAGGTGTCCAGAGTTTAACTTTACCATCTTCACCCCCCGTGGCAATAAGATTATCCTGGGGATTAATACTAACACTATAAATGGATGTATTATCTTTTAAGGAACTTAATGTATCTTGCCAATTTTTTCCTTGTTTTTTCCACAGCCTAACGGTTTGATCTAAACTAGCTGTTGCAAGTAGGTTACTATTTTTGTTAAAACTTACACTCATCACTGCATCATCATGTCCGTTTAATTCTTGAATTAATTGGTCATTCTGATCCCATAGTTTAACTGTATTATCATAACTACCCGTCGCCAGGGTTTCACCATCAGGACTAAAACTAACCGTCTCAATTGTGTTATTATGCCCCTGCCAACGATTTTGTTCCTTAACCCAATTGATTCCTTGAGCTAATACAGTTAAAACATCAGCCTTCAGTTGAGGGTTATTCCGATTAAAAATCGATTTATTGAAAAGTTCTCCCGCTTCTAATGCTGCGACTAATGAATCAAAACTATCAGGATTTTCCGTAAACCGAGCATTGGCTGTTTCAATTTTAGCAATAATTTGACCTTTATCTGCTTCTTGCCATTGATGTTTTGCAATCCCAGCAACTACAATAGCAACAGTAGCAACTCCTGTAATCACCGTCAAGGCAATTCTAGTAATCCATAAATTTTTTTGGCTGAGTTTTAACTCCCGTTCTTGAGCTTCTATTTCTCGTTGTTTTTCATCCTCTATTGCCGTTTTACTTGATTCAACTAACGCGACTAATTGATCATCACTCCCTAATTCGATTGCATCAGAACTCTCTAACCAATGTTGGGCTTCAGCCAGTTCAAATTCATCTAATAATCCCCCTTTATCTTTCCCTAATCTCACCCATTCTTCCACTTTTGCAATGAGTCGGCGACGGGTTTGTTCAGCATCTCGACGTTGAATAATCCAATCTTGTAACTGGGGCCAACTGCTAATTAAAATTTCATGAGCAATATCAACTTTTCGGGTTTTATCCTCTTTTCCACTTAAGGTTAATAATCGACGATCTGCTAAATAACGTAAGGTTTCTTCAAAGATTTGATCATTATCTCCCCTGGCTTTTAAGGCTTCTACAGATTCTTGTCTTCGGGTATCTGCCCGCCCTTCCCCAAACTGAATTAAACGTAAAAATACCCGACGGGCGATGATTTGTTGTTCATCAGTTAAACGAGCGATCGCAGCATCTGCCCGTTGCGCGATCGCCACTTGAATTCCGGTTAATTTATTATTGGTATTAGAGCTAGTATTATGATAAGATAAAACTAACGCTTCATAGGCTCTTAAGGGTAAATATCGCCGTTCTATTTTTTGCCATAATAAGACTAATGTTTCTTGTAATAACGGTAAAACTCCGGGTTCGCTCGCGGCTGTGATAATTAATCGTTCTAATAATGCCGCTTCGATAAAAACACCCGCCTTTTCCGCAGGCTTAAGAATGGCTTCTTGCAGTCCCGTTTGATCTAAGGGTAACACTTCAGAGCGATGGGCTTTAATTTCTCGCCAGAAAGTAGGAGATTCCATCAGTTGAGGATAAAAATCTGCTCGAACCGTTATAACAACATAAACATTAGGCTGTTTATAGAGATTTAATAGGATTTCTTCAAAGGAATTTGCTTCTTGAGGAGATTGGGTAAAAACTTCTTCAAATTGATCAATGACTAATAGGAATTTTTGGGAAGGATGGAATTTTGTTGTGATAGCTTCATCAGAAGTTGGATCACAGCCTAATGTTGCGGTTAATGTGGTTATCGGTGTTGTGCCCGGACGCATGGAATAGATTTGCCAGGGTTCTTTTCCTAATAAATTAGTTTTTTGCAACTGGGGAATTAACCCAGCAAAAACCAGGGAAGATTTACCGCTTCCTGACGCTCCAATGACGGCTAAAAAGGGAAATAATCGTAACTGTTGAATTAAATCATTAACTTCTCGTTGTCGTCCAAAAAAGCGATCGCTATCTTCTGATTTAAAGGGAACCATCCCCGGATAGGGACAATCAGGAATAGTGGCTAAAGTCGGAACTGGTTTTTTGAAATCTTCACAAATTCGTTGAATGACTTCCTGTTGTTTTGTCGCATCCGTCGCATCCAGATACCCTAACATTTCTAGGCGCATGGGTAATTCTTGAACAGGATGCAAAATAATCACAACAGTCGGCCAAATATCCGTATGGCGTCCGTAGATTTGGGAGAGTAAATTAACAAATTCTGCAAAATTATCGTTTAAATAGGCGGGGGAAATCACTAATAAGGTTCGTTCACTATTTTTAACCGCACTTTCAAATTCAATTAATCGCGGTACACCTAACCGAAACATCGCCTCGGAATGACAGGTTAACCCGGCTTCTTCTAAAGCATTTAATAAATAACCTTCTACCCAGGCGCCATCCTCGTCTGCGTAGGAAACAAATACAGAATATTGTTTTGACATAGCAATCCCTCTGGTTTGTTTGGGGGTGAAAACGGTATTCAATGCGATCAATTCACCTGCTTTCTATTACAGTGCTATAAAAGGAAATTCCTGTACAATTGTTTGCGATCGTTTTTTAAATAGTCTCTCCTAATATTCTGTGTTAACGTTTCTAATCCCTAACTCCAATTATAGGCTGTTACCCATTTAATCTTGATATTCTAGCGAGCGGGGTCACTTACACGACAAGGACTTCACGATTTCAAAATCACTAATTTAGGTACTTAACAGGGTGAGGTAAAGTAGTGCCAGCGTCCTCGCTGGCTGGAATTCGTAGAAAAACCGGGCTGGAATTCGTAGGAAAACCGGGCTGGAATTCGTAGGAAAACCGGGCTGGAATTCCTAAGCTGTTACCCATTTAAACTTTATATCCTAGCGAGCGGGGACGCTCGCACCACAAGGACTTCACGATTTTTATTAATAACCAATTTCGATGATAAACAACTTAGAATAGGCTGACTGGAATTCCTAGAAAAGGGTTAACTCTACCTCTCAACGACAACAATATGCCAAAATTTGCGATTTTTTGATTATTTATTCGTAAAGCCCTGACGCACTGCGATGAGGAAGAGGTTGTTTTAACTGCTCAATTAACTTTTGAAATTCCCGTTCAGCCCGTCGAGGATGATTGAGTTTAGCCATAGACCCTAACTTCAAACGTTCAGGAAGTTTAATGGCATCAACAGCCTCTTTCTCAACACAAAATATACGAGCTTTCCCTTCCTCAATTCCTAAGTTTTGAGCCAGGGTATTCTCAAATTCTGCCATATTATTATCTAAGTATAAATTCGATAAAATGACAAGGGTTCGTTTAGAAAACTTAACACCCCGTTCTATATTAATCACCCGTGCGACCCCTAATAAATCCACATCTCCTGAAACTGCAACTTTTAGGTTTTCTGCTTCTAATTTTGGCACTAAGAAATCCCAAACCCAAGTTGAATCTGGTTCTTCATCCACATAACTAATATAAACATCATAGCGGAATTCTTCTTGAGGTTGAGGAGAAACCGGACTTACCCCTTTTTGCCCGCCTAAATAGAGGGTTAGGGGAAAATTTTCCTCAATATCAGATTTAAAAATCGGGTGTTGATTCGGTTGTTCGGCGGTAACTTTCGGTTGTAAATATTCAAAAATATCAAATATTCTAATTAATCCATCATTGCTAGTAATTCCTCCTTTTAACCCGGCGATTAAATGTTGAGTAAAAACACTATTATTTGCGCCCCGATTCACATAGGATTGTTCTGTATTCCGAGAGGAGGCAAATATAACCCGACCTTTTCCTTGAACTAATTGATCATAATAATTATCCGGTAATCCTCCTTTGATTTCGGGTATGGTTGGATCTTTAGGTTGACCAATTCCTCCAGAGTGACAACAATCAAAAATTACAACTAATTTTCGGGCGGGAATTGCTTTTAATGCGTCTGTAAATTGGGTTCCTGAAATAGCGGTTTCTACTAAGGATGCACCGGAGGTATAAACCGTATCAACGGGTAATAAATATTCTCCAGCAGTCGGGCCAAATTCAACTTGTCCTCCATGTCCTGAATAATAAATTAATACCGTTGAATCTGGGTTTGTTTTGGTTGATAAATCAGTTAAGGCTTGAGTTAATGCTGATTTTGTGGCTTTTTCATCTAATAATAATTCAACATTTTCAATTAAATAACCACAGAATGAAGGTTCTGTTAATAAACTATAAATATCCTTGGCATCGTTGAGAACCGTTGACGGTAAACGATTTATTTTTTGATAATTAGAAATTCCGATAATCAGAGCGTAACAGTTGTTTAGGGTTGTCATATTATTAGGGTGGGCGGGAAAACCCCGCCCCTACAGTAATTTAGGCAGTTTGGGGTTCTAGGAGTTGGTGTTCTTGACGTAAATAAGCTTGAATGAAAGCGTCTAATTCTCCATTCATCACATCTTGAATTGCTGTTGTTTCTTCTGCGGTGCGTAAATCCTTCACCATTTGATAGGGATGAAAGACATAGTTACGGATTTGATTTCCCCAAGCCGCTTCGACTAAATCACCTCGAATTTCTGCGATCGCTTTTGCCCGTTGTTCTTGAGCAATAATTAATAATTTTGCCTTTAACAACGCCAGAGCTTTTTCTTTATTTTGCAATTGAGAACGTTCTTGGGTACAACGTACTGCAATTCCTGTTGGTAGGTGAACGACACGCACGGCTGTTTCCACTTTGTTAACATTTTGACCGCCTTTTCCGCCTGAGCGAGTGGTGGTAATTTCTAAATCCTTATCAGGAATATCTAACTCAATAGAATCATCCAAAATCGGCATAATTTCTACCCCAGCAAAACTGGTTTGTCGCTTACCATTGGCATTAAAAGGTGAAATTCTAACTAAACGGTGAGTGCCTTTTTCTCCTTTTAAATATCCATAGGCATAACGACCTTCAATTTCCAAAGAAGCAGATTTAATTCCGGCTTCATCTCCTTCAGAAATTTCGGTTAAATGTACTTTATACCCCTGAGATTCTCCCCAACGAGTATACATTCTCAACAACATTTCTGCCCAGTCTTGAGCATCGGTTCCACCTGCGCCTGCATTAATCGTTAAAACTGCACCATGTTGATCATAAATTCCTGAAAGCAGTTGTTGTAATTCCCAGTGATCAAATTCTCGGTTGAGTCGAGAAACCGTAGCTGTTGCTTCTTCTAAGAGAGCATCATCGGTTTCTAACTCCAACAGTTCTAAGATGGCTTTGGTATCTTCGAGGGCTTGCTGCCAATCATCCTGTTGCTGCACAATTGATTTAAGATCATTCAACTGTTGAAGGGTTTGTTGTGCTGTTTTTTGTTCATCCCAAAAGTCGGGTTGTGCTGCAATTTGCTCTAAATCTTGAATTTTGGCTTGAAGTGCAGGCAGGTCAAAGATAGTCCTGGGTTTTACCCAGGTGCTCAGATAACAGTTCGATTTCCCGTTTAATTTCTAAAACATCCATTGCGATCGCTAACCGTTTTTCTATGAGTACACTGGCAGGATGCCAATGCTACAAGGTACACTTTTAATTTTAGCGGGAATGATTGCAAATTTGAGTGATCTATTGTTAGTTTTCCCCAGTCGGTCAACCGTCAACCGTCAACCGCCAACCGTCAACACCTAAATTATGTCGCGTCAAATTTTCACTGGGAATCGTCCTTTGCGTCAAATGCGCCCCCTTGATCGTTGGGTTGATTTATTATGGTTTTTGGGTTTATTAATAGCAGCACTAACCCTCTATGGGTTACATTTAGGGGGAGTCCCTTTGCGAGATTGGGATGAAGGATTAGTCGCTCAAGTCGCCCGTGAAATTCCAAGAGGACAACAAAATTGGCTGTATCCAACGCTGCATGGAGTTCCCTATTTTAATAAACCTCCGTTAGTGCATTGGTTAATCGCTTTTGCCTATCAAATTGGGGGTGTAAATGAAGGGATGGCGCGATTTCCTTCTGCCTTATTAACGGCGATTTCTGTGCCTTTATTATATAGCATTGGTTTAGAATTATTTCGCCATCGCACCTCGGCAATTTTTTCGGCTTTAGTTTATCTAACGTTATTACCTGTTATCCGTCAAGGACGGTTAGCGATGTTAGATGGAACGATTCTATTTTTATGGTTAATTTTGGTATGGTGTGTGTTACGTTCCCGACGGGATTTACGCTTTGCACTAGGGTCAGGATTAGCCTTTGGATTATTATGTTTAACGAAGGGTATTTTTTTAGGATTATTGTTGGGATCAATTGCCTTTTTCTTCCTGTTATGGGATACTCCTCGCCTGTTAACAGCACCTTATCTGTGGATGGGTTTAGGATTAGGTTTTCTTCCAGTCGGTTTATGGTATGGGGCGCAATGGCTTCATTATGGACAAGGATTTATTCTGGGAAATTTATTCAATCAATCCCTACAACGAGTTTGGAAACCGGTTGAAAACCATTCTGGGCCGATTTGGTATTATCTATTAGAACTGATAAAATATGGCTGGCCTTGGCTACTATTTTGGCCCCAAGGATTACGATTAGCTTGGCAAAATCGGAATTTAAGTTGGGCTAAATTAATATTAGTTTGGACAGGGATTTATTTGGGTGCTATTTCGGTGATGACAACCAAATTACCTTGGTATGTTTTACCCATTTATCCGGCTTTAGCCTTAGCAGTGGGGCGATATTTGGCGGAAGTTTGGCGGGAAGGAGATCGAGATATTGGACTGTGGAAATTAGGAAAAGTAGAACGCGGAAAGCATGAACATTTTGTTAAACCGACACCGGATCAGCTTGTCCCCATTTTTATTTTATTAGCCATCATTTCTGGCATTGGATACTGTTATTTTGGAGGAATGTTTTATTTTATTAATTCTAATTTTATCCAGATCAGAGATTTACAATTCACTTTCGGATCATTAATGTTAACTTTTTCTTTTGTGGCCGTTTTAATTAGTCAAAAAGATAGACAGTTTTTAATTGTTTTATTTTGGGGAATGTATTTATCTCTGCTGCTATTTTTTACTTCAAATTATTGGGTTTGGGAACTAAATGAAGATTTTCCCGTTAAACCAGTGGCGGCTATTCTTCGGGAAGGAACACCCCTCGGACAAGAAATTTATCTGGATCATCCCCTTGGACGGCCTTCGTTAAATTTTTATAGCGATCGCCATATTCACGCCGTTGATCATACCACCCTTAAAACGAAATGGCAAACCCTGGATCAACCTTACTTTTTAGTCAAAGCAAATAACCTGAATAAATTACAGTTAAACCCGGTTGAAAAAATTTCTCAAACATCAGATTGGATATTAATCACGAAGAAACGTTAGCAGAAAGAGAACATCATTAAATCAAAGGCTTGTCCGCACTGCTTCCCTGAATTCAGGGAGGATAAGAAGTTTTAAACTTTATTTTTCTTCATTAACTCACTGATTTTACCGATTTTTTTCTTAGGGTTTTGGGGGGAGAAGCGTTTAGTTTCAGCAGAATAATTCCAAGGGATGGCTTCTGGGTCACGTTGATAACTCCAGTCAGGAAATTCGGGTTTTGTTTTCCATTTGCTGAGGGTATTCGGATGTACCCCTAACCGTTGGGCGAGTTCCGACTGGTTCAATGTCGAGGGTAAAACGGTACTGGATGTAGGTTTAACTGGAAATAAAACCACGGATTTCGGGTTTTCCACAGGAGGGGAAGGGAGAGGGTCTTCAGCCGTTGCGGAAGGTTGGGCGGTAGGAAAATAATAAATCATTCCCCCAATATCAGTAATTTCATACTGGGCGGCGAACTCGGTGGCGCGTTGGTCGAGATAGGCTTGGACTTTCGTACCCGACTGTTTCGAGTGCATCGCTAAATCTAACGCCGTGATGCGTCCTTGGTTTTCCCGAATGAGTCGATAAAAGACTTCATCCAAGGTCGCTAATTGATGCTGTTGACGCTGTTGATAATATTTCCACATCTGCCAAGACCCCCATCCGCCAACGGTTAAAATGGCTAAGGGGAATGCTTTCTGAAGGACAAACAAAACCACCGCAATGGGGAGGATAACCGTCAGATATCCCCGTTCAGGCGGGTTGAGGTTTGGGTTTGAGTCTGACATGGATAAGACGTTAGCAAAGGTAACATCTTCAAATATTGAATAAAAAGTCTATTTTTGCAAGGTGGGCGGTAAAGACTATATGGTTAAGTGGAACTTGACAAACTGTCTTTTGACGGGTTTATCTAGGGGGTCGAAAATGGGTCGGGTCTATTAAGTTTCTTCTTTTATTTAGCAACTGGCTGTCCTGAACCAGTCCAGCTTGTTGTATCTGCAAGGGTTCGTAGGAGACTAGCTTGTATGAAATCTAAATTGTCTTATGTTTTTGCTGCTTCACTCTTGGCTGGGTTATTAGATTGGGGTGTGATTACAAAACCAGCTTACTCAGAAACCCCATTAGCTCAAACTACGGAAAAGGCGACAGAATCAAGAGCACTGTTTATTAATTTGACCACTGATGATACATGGACGGCAAGTATGGCGATTTCTATTGCCCACAATGCCTTGCGAATGGGACATAAGCCTGTCACCATCTTCCTTAATGTTCGTGGGGTATATCTGGCTGATAAACGGCGATCTCCAGCAACAGAAGGTAATGGTGATTTAACGATTCATCAAAGGTTACAAAAGTTTATAGAGGATGGGGGAACAGTGATTGCTTGTCCCAATTGCTCTCGCAAAGCCGGCTTAACTCAGGAGGATCTTATTGAAGGTGTTGTGCTTGGACAAGAGGGAGGAATATTGCCACTTCTTTTTGCTCCAAATACGGTAACGATCTCATATTGATTCCTAAAATTAGCTCCTCTGAATTGCTACAATTGATTCAGTTGATTCATTGTAAGTTAAAATGACTCGTAATACTCGTCGTCATTTCCTCAAATTTGCCAGTTCAGCACTAGCAACTCTGGGAATTAATCAATTCCTATTCCAACAAAAAGCTGAACAAGCTGGCAAAGTCCTTGCCCAAAGTACACCCCGCAAATTAGCTTTATTAGTAGGGATTAATCAATATCCTTTCTCTCCCTTAGAAGGATGTATCAACGATATTGATTTACAACGCTATTTGTTAATTCATCGCTTCGGGTTTAATCCCAAAGATATCTATATTCTACCCCAAACAGAAGCCACTCGTACAGGAATTTTAACCGCCTTTGAAGAACATTTAATTAAACAAGCCCAACCCGGAGATATTGTGGTTTATCACTATTCTGGGCATGGTTCCCGCATTTTTGATCCCGATCCAATTATAACCAGATTAGGAGATAGACAAGGATTAAATGGAACCTTTGTTCCTATTAATAGTAACTTACCCACCGGATATCCTGAAGTTGGGGGAGTTGTGCAAGATATTATGGGGCATACCTTATTTTTATTAATGTCAGCCCTGAAAACCGAAAATGTGACGGTGGTTTTAGATAGTTGTTTTTCCGGGGGAGCAACCCGAGAAGTCCGGGTGCGTTCCCGCGCAGGAGGCAAGAATATTTTAGTTTCTTCTGACGAAAAAAGCTATCAGCAACAGTGGTTATCTCGATTAAATTTATCTCCTGAACAATTTGTTAAAGGCTATCAAACCGGGGTAGCTAAAGGGGTCGTATTAGCGGCAACTTCCTCCACTCAACTGGCGCATGAAGCAAATATCAATAGTTTTCAATGTGGTCTATTTAGTTATTTACTAACTTATTATCTCTGGCAAGAAGACAACAATATTAAACAGATATTTCAAAATATTCTCCCAGAAATTCCTGAAAAATTTAACCAAGTCCCCCGTTATGAAGTTAAAGTGGGGAGTGGGTATCAACAACAACTGCCCTATTTTATTGATTCTCCCAAATCTCCGGCCCAAGCAGTTGTAACGGCAGTCAGTGGGGACACAGCCCAATTATGGTTAGGGGGAATTGACTTAAGAAAGGTGACAACGGGAACAATATTTACTGCTATTAATGGTACAGGACAAGTGAAAATGATTTCCCGTGATGGGTTAGTAGGACAGGCAAAGATTGAGCAACCCGTAACCGTAGGAACGCTTTTACATTTGATAAGTTAAGAGGAATATTAATATGTTAGAAAAAACCGGATCAAGCCAGGAATTTTTATTAACAACAGGGGAGAAAGAAGAAATTGCCGAAATAGCTCGGTTTTTAAATTCAGAAATAGCACCCGCAAAATTAATATTTAATAATGGTCAGGAAGCCATTATTTCTGAATCAATTTATCGGCTGTTACGACAAATTATTCAAGTAATGGAATCAGGGAAAACCGTTTCAGTTTTACCCCCAGATTATCAAGTGACAACTGAGACAGCAGCGAATATTCTTAAGGTTTCCCATGCTAATTTGTTGCAACTTTTAGAAACAGGAGTTATTTCTTGTGTCGTGGTTAATTCAGAAATAAAAATTCCCTTACAGGATTTAAGGGATTACAAAATAAAACGAGATGAAGCCAGGGAAAAACTGTTAGACGAAATTATGGAAATCAGTCAAGAAGCAGGTTTTTATGAGTAAAGCAGATATAGCAATCCTAAATCAATTGTGATAAAAACCTGTAGGGGTGGCGTCCCTCCCAACCCTCTTTGCGCCTGGGTTGGGAGGGACGCCACCCCTACGATAAAATATTACAACCTATTTAGGGTTGCTATATTTTAGCAATTGATCTAAAAGTTTCTTCGATTTTGTTATAATCATTGTGATTGATGTAAATCAGTAGTGACTCAATCCTTAATAATTTAAAATATCTTATGCAATAACTATGACTCAAGAAATGCGCCAACAAATCGTTACCTTAGCCAGAGAATTACCTGATGAACTGTTAGCAGAAGCCCTGGTGTTTTTGCAGTCTCTCGCAGAGAAAGCACAAAATAATCACTCCGATAATTCTTCAACTATTGATCAATCTGAATTTGACAAAGCAATGGCAGCTTATCAAGTGATTAGCGAAAAGTATAAAAATGCGTTAAGGGAATTAGCCCAGTGAATGAACCCTTATGGATTTTTGAAGAAATTGTTCGAGTTATTCATCAGGATCAAATTCAGCAGCATGGTGGCAGTTTAGGACTCAGGGACGAAAATCTCCTTTCTGCGAGTTTAGCTAGACCCAGACATTTATTTGCTTACGGTCAACCTGATTTATTTGACCTGGCAGCCGCTTATGGTTATGGTTTGGCTAAAAACCATCCGTTTATTGATGGTAATAAACGCACAGCTTTTGCAGTAATGGCAACTTTTTTGTTGGTGAATAGCTATTTATTAGAAGTTCCAGAAATCGAGGTTGTGCAAATCATGGAAGGGTTGGCAACTGACCAAAAAACTCAAGAATCTTTAGCCCAATGGTTAAGGCAAAATTCTGTTAATTCATCTGTTGGAAAATACTTGAAACCGAAAAATAGTTCTTGACATTGGCATAGTTTTATCCCTTCAGCAGTGCGAGTGTCCTGACTCGCTGAAGAATAGGGTAAAAATTAGTGTATAATAATGTTAAATAAAAATCAAAAATATTCCCTAAACTAATGAATAAACAAAATACGTTTTTGGGGACTGTATTACTAACAATTATATTATTCCTTTTCCCTGGAGTGTTAGCGATCGCCACACCCAAACCCATTTTTAATCAAGGCAAAAGACCAATATCAAATATAGCACAACAGCCAGCTACTACCGAACAACAGACAGCTAAAGAACTTGCTGAAAAAGCCTTTGCTGAAGCCTTGCAACTCCAAAATCAAGAAACTGTAGAATCCTTGAAACAAGCGATCGCTAAATATCAAGAAGCGATCCAGTTATTTCGAGCCGCAGATGATCAACATGGAGAAGCTAAAACTTTGGGTAGTATGGGTATTGCTTACTCCCAATTGGGCGAACAACAACAGGCAATTAACTATTTAAACCAGTCATTAAAATTATCTGAAGCTGAAAAAAATATTCCCAATCAAATCACTTCTTTAGTCAGAATTGGGCTGGCTTACCAAGAATTGAATCAACTACAGCAATCTATATCTTACTATGAACAAGCATTACCTCTGTTGCGAACCACAGGAGAAAAAGCTCAAGAAGCTCTCATTTTAGCAAAAATTGCCTTAGTGTACCAATCTCTAAGCAATTTCGAGCAAGCGATCGCTTATTTTAACCAATCCATCACCCTCTATGAAGCCGAAAAAGACTCTGCAAATGCTGCTAATACCCTGAAAGGCTTGGGATTAATTTACACATTATCAGGCAATAATCAGAGTGCGATCACTCAATACGAAAAAGCACTTTTATATTGGCAAGCTATTAACTCCAACAGCGAGGCAGCTCGCGTGCTAACACTTATGGGTAATACTGCCAGCAATTTAGGTAATTATCAGCAAGCGATTAATTACTACAACCAAGCCATTTCTATTTGGCAAGATCTGGGAGAAAAAGATCAGATAGCTCAGTCTTTCCAACTTTTAGGTCAACTTTACAGAGAGCTAGGCGATATTGATACCAGTTTATCCTACCAAAAACAAGCTCTTTCCCTCTGGGAAGCTCTCAACGATTCGGCAGGTCAAGCCCAGATGCTATCAGAAATTGGTTTAACCTATCGCACAATTTTAGACGATACAAAACAAGCTATTTCCTACTATGAACAGGCACGTTCACTCTGGCGATCATTGAATAACCAGTCAGAAGAAGCCCAGATTCTCAATGCTATCAGTAGTATCTATTATTGGTCAAAAAATTACCAACAAGCGCGGGAATATCTAAATCAGTCACTGCAAATATTCCAAGCTCAAAAACTCCCTAGTTGGGAAGCAGAAACCTTGGTAAAACTGGCTATGGTATATAGCTTGTCAGGAGATAAAGATCAAGCACTAATATATCTCAACCAGGCAATTTCAATCATTGAAACCTTGCCCCATCCAGATTTTAAAGCTCTTGAGTTTTCCCGTGCTGCTAATACCTATTACTTGTTAAAAGATTACGAGAAAGGACTTAAATACCATAACCAATCCCTGCAACTATGGCAAGGGATGGGAAATCTTAGTAATCAAGCATTCGAGTTAGCAATAATCGCTCGAATAGAAAGAGATAGAGGAAATTTTAATCAATCTCTGACTAACATTGAAGCTGCAATTAAAATTATTGAAGACCTCCGCACTAAAATCGGTTCTCAGGAACTCCGGCAATCCTATTTTGCCACTGTCCAAGATTATTACCAATTTTACATTGACCTATTAATGCAACTGCATCAACAAAACCCCCAAAAAGGATATGATGCTTTAGCTTTTCACGCCAGCGAACGTTCTCGCGCCAGAAGTCTGGTAGAACTCCTGACCGAAGCCGGTGCTAATATTCGTCAAGGGGTAGACCCCAAACTATTAGAACAAGAACAGAATTTACAACAACAACTCAACACGGTCGAAAATCAACGATATCAACTCACTCAGGGTAACTATACTCAACAACAACTTGATGAAATTAAACAACAATCTCAATCTTTACTCAATCAACTCGACGAATTAGAAGCGAAAATTCGCCTTACCAGTCCCCGTTATGCTAACCTCAAATATCCCCAGCCTCTCACCCTGCAACAAATTCAAGAAAAAGTCCTTGATGATGATACCTTACTATTAGAATATTCCTTGGGAGAAGAGCGCAGTTATCTCTGGGCTGTGACTAAAAATAGTATTACCAGCTATGTTTTACCGAAACAAAGTGAAATAGAAGAAATTGCCCAACCTTGGCGAGAGATGAATGAATCTACTTCCGTAGAAAGCGGACTCCCCCTCAGTGAAATATTACTAAAACCCGTCGCTTCTCAACTGGGAAATAAACGTTTATTAATTGTGGGGGATGGGGTATTACAATATATTCCCTTTGCTGCTTTACCCATTCCATCTCAACCTAATACACCCCTTTTAGTAGAGCATGAAATTGTTACCGCTCCCTCAACTTCAACCATTGCTATTCAACGGGAACAACTACAAAATCGCCCCACCGTAGCCAAAACTGTCGCAGTATTAGCCGACCCCGTTTTCAGCCTTAATGACTCTCGCGTTACTAGAAATGCACCCCAACAAAACCCGCAAACCCTCAACAACTTAGCCCTGACTCGTGCGGCGCGTAATTTAGGTATTGGGGAAGGGGCGAAAACATATAGCCGTCTGGAGTATACCCGCACCGAAGCCGAGGAAATTATAGCATTAGTTCCCGAAAATCAAAGGTTACAAGCCCTAGACTTTCAAGCCTCCCTAGAACAAGCCAAAAATCCCCATTTATCCGAATATCAAATCGTTCATTTTGCTACTCATGGTTTACTGGATTCTGTTAATCCTGAACTATCGGGAGTAGTGTTATCCTTATTTAATCAACAAGGACAAGCTGAGGATGGATTTTTGCGCCTTCAAGATATTTTTAACTTAAATTTACCTGCGGAATTAGTGGTATTAAGTGCCTGTCAAACGGGCTTAGGGAAAGAGACGAAAGGCGAAGGTTTAGTGGGAATAACTAGGGGATTTATGTATGCTGGTGCGCGGCGGGTTGTTGTTAGTTTATGGAGTGTTAATGATGCTTCGACTTCTGAGTTAATGAGTCGATTTTATCAGCCGATATTGAAGGAAGGTAAGAATCCAATTATCGCTTTAAGAGAGGCTCAGTTAGAGATGTGGAAATCGGGAAAATGGCAATCTCCCTATTATTGGGCAGCGTTTACAGTTCAGGGAGATTGGCGGTAGAGTATTAACCTGCACCCAGTTCTTAGAAACCGGGTTTCTGTATTAGATTCATTGTAGGAAATGAAGATATCTTGAGAAACCCGGTTTCTGTGAATTATTTACAGAATTCCGTCTTTTTTCGCCATTGAAATCATCAAATCAACAACACGACAAGAATAACCCCATTCATTGTCATACCAAGCCACAATTTTGAAGAAATTAGAATTCAGTTCAATACCTGCTTTAGCATCAAAGGTACTGGAACTGGGATCTGTGGTAAAATCTGAAGAAACCACTTCATCTTCAGTATAGCTTAAAACTCCTTTCATCGGGCCTTCGGCTGCGGCTTTCATCGCGGCACAGATTTCTGCATAGGTGGTAGCTTTTTCCGTGCGGAAGGTTAAGTCAACCACTGACACATCGGGGGTGGGAACTCGAAATGCCATTCCCGTCAATTTTCCTTTTAACTCCGGTAACACTAAGGTAACAGCTTTGGCTGCGCCTGTAGATGCCGGAATAATATTTTGGGCTGCGCCACGTCCTCCCCGCCAATCTTTCTTACTAGGGCCATCAACGGTGGGTTGAGTTGCGGTCATGGCGTGAACTGTGGTCATTAACCCTTCGGCTAACCCAAAGTTATCTTGAATGACTTTCGCAACGGGGGCTAAACAGTTGGTGGTACAACTGGCATTAGAAACAACTAAATGCGCTTTCGGGTCAAATTCTTCATGGTTGACCCCGACTAACAAGGTTTTCACTTTATCCGGGTCTTTGGTGGGGGCGGAAATAATCACCCGTTTTGCACCCGCTTCAATATGTTTGTAAGCCCCCTCGTAGTTGGTAAATAACCCTGTACATTCCACCACATAATCAACGGTATCTTCTTTCCAAGGAAGTTGGGTGGGATCTTTAATAGCGGTACAGCGAATAAAACGTCCATCTACCAGAATGCCATCTTCTTTCGCTTCTACTGTACCCGGAAACACCCCATGAGTCGAGTCATATTTGAACAAATAAGCTAAGTTATCCGGGGGAACTAAATCATTAATTCCCACAAATTCCACATCGGGGTTATTAATGGCAGACCGCATGACCAAACGACCAATGCGACCAAACCCATTAATTCCTACTCTTAACGGCATATAATTTACTCCTTTTGACCAAATGAAAAGTAACCTGATTGTTCAAGCCACAACTAGGGATAGACTGTAGCACAAGTCTTGATTGTTCAGGTTAATTCTTCCTGTTATCTTAAGAAAATGCCCCTCTGAATCCAGATTTTTTTAAGATAAAATAGAAGAAATTTCAGGAAGAGGAGATATTGTCTGGAAATCTAAAAAAACTTTTTTGACTGAACGTTAAGAAAGGATAAAAAAAACTAATTTTATCGCTTAAGGTGTTAACAAATTGGGAAAAAATCGGTAGGATTCAAGTGTAGACAATTTGGCTTCAGCCAAAAGTAAATATGAACAAACGTAAACGGATTGGCATTTTAACCAGTGGAGGAGACTGTCCCGGTCTCAATGCCGTGATTCGAGCCGTTGTCAATCATGCCACATCTGAATATAACTGGGAAGTGCGAGGCATTCCCTATGCGACTCAGGGGCTCATTGAACGGAAAAGTGTTGTATTAAATTCTTATGGTTTAGAACGGCATGGTACTGATCCTTTATTAAGTATGGGCGGAACGATTTTAGGTTCCATTAATAAAGGAGATACAGAAGGCAATACAGATGATGTTATTCAGGGATATTATGATTTAGGACTTGATGCCCTGATCGCCATTGGCGGTGATGGTAGCCTTGCTATTTTGCAGAAACTGGCTGAAAAAGGCAATTGGAATTTAGTCGGTGTTCCCAAAACTATTGATAATGATGTCGCCCATACAGAATTATCCGTTGGGTTTAACTCCGCCGTTACGACGATTTTAGATTGTTTAGATCGGTTGAGTTATACCGCCGCCAGCCATGACCGGGTGATGGTGGTGGAAGTTATGGGACGGACAACGGGACATTTAGCCTTAAATTCGGGGATTGTTGGGGGGGCGGATGCGATTTTAATCCCAGAAATTCCCTATTCGATTAAAACCCTATGTAAACAGATTCGAGAACTCCGCAACCTCTATGGACGAAAATTCGCCATTGTGGTGGTTGCAGAAGGAGCAAAAACCGCCGACGGGGAAAGTCGATATTATAAAGATGCCCTCGGAGAAGTGCGACTGCGGGGAATTGGGGAATATATTGCCACGGAAATTGAAAATAATATTGGGGTAGAAGCGCGAGTGACTGTCCTGGGTCATGTTCAACGGGGTGGAGCGCCTTCAGCTTTGGATCGATTAATTGGAACAGCCTTCGGAAAAGTAGCTGTAGATTTAATTGCGGAGGAAAAATATGGCGTGATGGTGGCTTGGAAAAACAACACTGTCGCCACCGTTCCCCTGGCGCGGGTGTTTGCAGATAGCCCCCGACTGCTCAATCCTAACGGATTTTGGGTGGAAACCGCTAGATCCCTGGGAATTTATGTCGGTGAAGAAGTCGATTGTAGTGAGGATGGTTCAGGGATCTCAAATCTCAATGGTTTGAAACCCTCTGAATTAGAAGTGATGAATCAGATTAATTAAGTTTAAAGAGAACGTTTCATCCGACGTAAACGATCCGAATAACTTTTGAGAACTTCTAAGGCAAACATGGGCGTTTGCTGAACTGCAAACAAAAATCGAGATTGATCCATAATTGCTAAAAGACAATCGGTTTTAGCAATAGCAGTAGACGCTCGTGTTCTATCGGGTTGAACTAAGGCTCCTTCCCCAAATACATCTCCCGCAATCAAGGTTTCTACCACTTTCCCATTCACCCATAATTCAATTTCACCTTGGAGGATGCCAAACATGACATCCCCCAATTTGCCCTCTTCAAAAATAACTTGACCTGCGGCATAATGTTGTTCGGGTTGTTTAACAAACAGTTTGACGGTTTCGGCGGGTTGCAGCATTGAATTGAAACTCCCATTCAGTGAAAATAGAGATTCTTATTAATTTTTCCTTAATAATATCCCAATTTCATAAATGTTTTTTCGTTAAAATCAACCGCCCAGCGATCGCTGTTGATCCTAAAAAGAGCGATCGCTCTTGAATTGAACTAAAACTGGGGTTTCTTTTTTAATTAAAATTCAAAACCTCAGAAACCTTCAAGTTGAGTTTCCCAAATCCAGGCGATCGCACTAAATCATCGTTACTAAAATTACCTACCGTTGTATAAATATTATCCATCAGTTCTAATACCAAGATAGTTTGAGTTTGGGGATCAATAATCCAATATTCAGGAATACAACAATCTTGATACTGAATTCTTTTAGCAATGTAGTCCCTCTCCCTTTGTATCTCTCCAGGGCTAACTATTTCCATAACCAACAGAGGCGGGGCCATGTTCAGACGAATGGTGTTACGCTTTGATAGTTGTTGAATATGTTCTTCTCGGATAATAGTTAGATCAGGATAGCGGTTTTTGGGTTCGCCTCTGACTTCTAGTTCCAACCCGTGTCCTCTAACGCGATCGCTTCCTAACATTAAGGCAAAAACCATAAAGAGACGATTAGCAATTTGGATATTAAACCCTGATTCTGGCGGCACTTCTATCAATTCTCCATTAAATAGTTCATAGAGTTTTTCCGAATTATCGTCATATTTTAGGTATTCTTCAAAGGTTTCAAAGCGAGGTTTAATCGTTAGCATCTCATATCTATTCCCTGAACGTTTACCCCATTATAGCTTAACTCAATAGCATCCTGTTTTTCTATCACTAGGGAACAGCTTAGAAGACTATTGTGTCATTTTAAAATAGAGGTAAGTTTAAAATAAAGTCTGGTAAGACATTTTCCCCTGATAAAGTTGTGGGTAATTGGACAATTTCAAGAGGTTGATGAAGACGATAAATTTCTACTTGTTGTGCTTGAGGATTAATTAACCAACCTAAACGCAAACCACTGTTAAGATATTCCTGCATTTTTGCTTGAAGTTGGGTTAGGGAGTCAGTACGAGAACGTAATTCAATTACAAAATCAGGACATAAGGGGGGGAATTTTTCTTGTTCTTCTGCTGTTAGTAATTCCCAACGTTCCTTCGCAACCCAAGCCACATCAGGAGAGCGATCGCCACCATTAGGTAAACGAAAGATAGTAGAAGAACTAAATACTTTTCCGAGTTGAGTTTGACGATTCCAAATGACTAAATCAGCATTCAAATCTGATTCTCGATTACCACTGACTCCACCAACGGGGGGCATAATTATCAATTCTCCTTTAGCGGTTCTTTCCAACTGCCAATTTTCATTATCTTGGCAAAGTTGATAAAATTGATCATTGCTTAAGGTAACATTTTTGAAACTTAAAATAATAGGTTCTGAAGTAATCATTTTGCCCTCCCAATACTAGGGTATACATAATAATCGTTTTATTGTACTGATTTTTAATAAATATTGGCTGCAATTTATATATAGCAATCCTATTTGATTTGTGGTAGGGGTAATTCATGAATTACCCCTACAGTAAGGGTTTTAGTCATAGAGGTTATTACAACCTATTTGGGATTGCTATATTGTAACATTTTATTTAAAAAAGTGCTATTCCTTGTGACCCTAAAGAAGTAGAAGAATAGGAGAGAATATTAAAGAATTGAGATGGCACCCTGATTAACTTTAGCAATCCGCTAAAACAATAATCCGATCTTGAGGGGAAAATTTTACCAATTCATCTTTCTTTGGATTCAGTACAATTCCATAACCTCTGGCTAAATTTTGAGCATCTTTTAAACAGCGATAACCAATGGCTGATTCTCCCCGTTGTTTGGCAGCTTCAACAACAGTATAAAAATTAATCGGTTCGTTAAGATTCACATAGTTACTAACCGGTTTGAGGTAAATTTCCGACCCTTCAGGACTAAATAATTCAGCAAATACAGAATTTAAGCTTTTCTGTTCTGAAACTTGGGCTAACATCCGACTAATAATTTGTTCGGTAATTACAAAATCATCGGGACGCGCTACCTGAGCTAAGGCTTGATTGCGGGTATCTAACATTTCAGTGACAATCTGTATATTAGGATTTTTGCGATCAGCAATATCTCGAAGATAGATTAAGGTAATTAACGTTTGAGCGTCGGCTTCTTCCGGGTCTAAATCAGGATTAGACAACACAATAACATGGTGATATTTTTCTAAACTTAGAGACTCTAAAACGTTCCGTTCTGTGATTGATCCTTGATAATAATGGAGGGTTTGTTGTTGCAAATTCAAGGTCTTTAAATAGTCGATGATGTCAGTTTCAGGAAAGGGTGAAACTAGAGTTACACTGGAGTTGCTGGCAACGTATTGATCGAGTTGAAGCACAATCCGAGGAATCCGATCATTCCATCCTAAAATTAATGTATGTTCAGACGTTGCGATCGCTGTTTTTTGGGTGAGTTGAATACCCTGGTGATTAATCGCAGATTTGGAAACACCTGATAAACGAATCGTGCTATCATCTTCACTTAAAAGCACTAATTTTTCTGCGGGTTGTAAGATTCTCTCAATTGACGGATTGAGTTGAATTGTTCCATCCGTTAATTGCATTCCTATCACCGCAGAATCTTTATAAGCTAGGAGAATATCTCCATAGGATTGTCCCTGTAAAGCAGGTTCTTCGTGAATATAAATTTCAACCCCGGTAAAATCCAATAATTCCAAATAAACAATCGATAAACCCGATTGGCGGCAAGTTTGAACAATAATCCGGGAAATTAAATCCTGAGTGAGTAATCCTTCAATTTCATCCTGTCCAATCAGTTGAATAATATCGAGGGTATTAATATCTTGAACTTGTGCTACAATATGATAGGGTTGAGACTCTAACCGAGGTAAATTTTTAATCGCTAAAAGAATCTTAATTAAATTAATATCTGATTTGGCGGGAGACTCATTTAAAATAATAATTGAGCGGGCTGCCTGAATATTCACCATGCCTAAATCAGCTAAATTACTGGGATTTCCCGTGCGACAAACAAGGCGAACTTGACGCAATTTCCCTAACTGATCATACAGATGATCTTCCATCTGAACTTTATCTTCAGGACTGAGAATCACAATGCAAGTATCTGAACGATTAGCATTTGCTAAAATCAGTTGATTAATTAACGTGATAATTTGTAATGACCAACCCAGGATCACAATATGATCTGTTTCAATTACCCGTGAACGTCCCTTCCGTAAATCTTCTAACTTGGTATCAATGCCACTACTGAGCACACCAATTAGGGTACTAATAATAAAGATGCCCCCAAAGGTAACAAATAACATCGCCAGACGAAATGACCAGCCTTCGTCTCCTCCCATGGTTCCCGCGTCCAAGGTACGCATTAAAACAGCCCACATCGCCTCAAAAGGATTCAACCCTGTATCGCCTTGGGGTGCAATTCTGGCGAGACTGACTAAAAATCCCATGAGCACAATAAAGGCTAAGGACACTAATGCTAAACCACTGACTAAAGCAATGGTTCCTTTTGACATGAAATTATCAAATCTGTAGCGAAACTGCTCTGCAAACGTAATCTTACTCATTCGGTTATGATCTCCTCTGGAAATGTCAAATTAGCGGGTTAAACTGGGTACAAAACTTAAAATTAATAATATCCTAAACCGGATGAATCTGCCAAATATTCTCAGAGTAGGTTTGGACAATTGCATCGGAAGAAAAACAACCCAAACGCGCCACATTTAAAATTGACATTCGCGTCCACTTTTCCCAATCTCGATAGGTTTGGCTGACTTGATCTTGACAATCTATATAGGATTGATAATCCGCAAACAGCATATATTCATCATGGTATAATAAGGCATCAATTAAGGTTTTAAATAAATTTGGATCGCCTTGGGAAAAATAACCCGATGCAATTTGATCAATACATTGTCGTAGATTTTCATTCCCATGATAATAACTCCAAGGATTATAACCCTTGGCTTTTAGTGCTTCTGTTTCGGGTAAATTTAAGCCAAAATCAAAGAAATTTTCTTCTCCCACAGCATGGCGTAATTCTGCACTGGCACCATCTACAATTCCCATGGTTAATGCGCCATTGAGAGCAGGTTTCAAAATTGCCAGTCCTCCAGCTTTTTTACCCGCCATCGCTAAATGTTCAGACACATCGGCGGCTGGATAGATACGTTGACTTAAGGTTATATTAACATTGGGAATAAATACGACTTTTAAGCGATCGCCAATGATCGAATCTGAATTCACCACTTGACCCACCGCATGGATTAATTTAATCATTAATTTCCCCATCACATAACCGGGGGCTGTTTTTCCTCCAAAAATAAAGGTTTGAGGAACATAATCAAAGTTGGGATTTTTCCGAATTCGATTGTAAAGAGTAATAATCTTCAAAATATTAAGATGTTGGCGTTTATATTCTTGAATCCGTTCTATTTGAATATCAAAAATAGAATCAGGATTCACTTTTATTCCACAATTTTCTTCAATATAATTTGCAAGTTGTTGTTTGTTTTCTTGTTTAATATTACGCCAAGCCGATCGGAATTCGGGTTGATCTGATTCTGCTTCTAAGCGATGCAAATCCGTCAAGTTTTTAATCCAGCTATTGCCAATTTTAGAAGTGATTAAGTGGGTTAAATTGGGATTAGCTAAGACCAACCAACGCCTGGGGGTAATTCCACTGCTAATTGTTCTAAATTTTTCCGGTGATAATTCATAGAAATCAGGAATAATTGCTTGTTGCAAGCGTTCAGTTTGCCAGTTAGAAATCCCATTAATGGCATAGCTTCCCACACAAGCTAAATGAGTCATCCGCACATAACGTTCTCCCGTTTCATCAATTAAAGATAATCGGGCTAATTTACCAAAATCTGCCGGATATTGGCTGCGAATATTAATTAAAAATCGGTTATTAATTTCATAGATAATTTCTAAGTGACGGGGTAATAAACTTCCTAATAATCCAATCGGCCATTTCTCTTGAAGTTCGGGTAATAGTGTGGGGTTGACATAGGTAAAGGTTTGTCGGGTAATTGACCAAGCTTGTTCCCACTCTAAACCATATTCATCAATCAATAATCGCATTAATTCTGCAATAGCGATCGCACTGGGAGTATCATGAAGTTGAATTGTATAAGACTGATCAAAGGTGTCTAACGTCTTTCCCGTTGCTAAATGATGCCGAATCATATCTTGCAGGGAACAGGACACAAAAAAGAATTGTTGTTCTAAACGCAGTTGTTTTTCTTGAATCGGTTCATCATGGGGATATAAGACTTTTGTAAGTAATTCCACATAGGGTTTTCCCTGAACTGTTCCATAATAATCCCCCATATTAAAATCTTGATAATTCAGGGAAACAATGGGTTCGGCTTTCCATAATCGTAAGGTATTAATCCGATGGCTTTGATAACCGGAAATCGGGGTATCATAAGGAACACCTTTAATCCGACGAGGGGATATCCAACGCACTCGATAGCGTCCTTGCTCATCATAATAAGCTTCCGTATGACCCCCTAATTTAACCTCTACCATGGCTTCTGGACGAGCAATTTCCCAAGGATTTCCATAACGTAACCATTTATCGACTTTTTCGACTTGCCAACCTTGATGAATTTCTTGATCAAAAACGCCAAATTCATAGCGAATTCCATAGGCAATAGCCGGAAGATTTAAAGTAGAAAGAGAGTCTAATTGATCAACAGGTAATTGTGAAACATTTCCATAACCTAAACTGGGTTGGATTTCTTGCTCAATTAAGGTTTGTAATTGTAAGTTGAAGGGTTCAAGAATCTGTTGTAGAGGTTCCCATAAATTGAGATTGATGATATGATTAGCCAGGTGACAGCCAAAGGAATATTCGGTAGAAAAATAGCAAACTCGTTTAATATTGTTTTGAGCATCCCGTTGAATCGTTTTCACCCAATCAGGCATTAATACTTGTCGAACAGTATAAGCTAAGGCTTGATATAACTCTTGGGGGGTTGCTGTTGTCGGTAATTGACCTTGAAGATAGAGAAGATTTGCAGCAAAGTTTCGTTGCAAATCATCTAAAGAGCCTAGCCTTTCAGGATCATCGGCTATTAGATCGTTTAAAATAGAATCGGGAATCGAGGGACTCATCTTGAGATTTAAGTATAGATTTCATAATAATAAAACTTTATGGCGCATCAGTCATCCGTAAAATTACTAAAAAATCGGTTTAAAGCCTGATCTTTCTGGCTATATGTAGAGACGTTTCATGAAACGTCTCTACAACATTTTGAGGGTTTTGGGTATTTAAACAGTGGCTAAATGGAACGATACTCCCAGTCCAGCCGCCATTTCTTCGGCGGTAATTTGACCATCATTATCTTGATCAAGGGCATCAAAAACAGCATCGGTTCCTGACCATTCTTCACGGGTAATATAACCATCTCCATCTAAATCATAGGCGCGAAAAATATCTTCCGCCGCATGACTAATCACTTCTTCCCCTTCAATTCTAGCTAATCGATCTGCTAAGAATTTTTCCAACGCTTCTAAGGCTTTAGAAAATCCTTTAATTCCTTCTTCTAATTTTTCCGAAGCCATCCGATCTTCGGCGTGCATTCGGTTAAAGGTGTCTTGATCAATGGAGATTTTTTCCATCTCAAAAGTTGTAGCAGTTTGGGGATTGAGTTTGCGAGGTAACTCACCCACTGTAGATTGTAATTCTTCTAATAAAGCGGGAGAAATCGTTAGTAAATCACAACCTGCTAACTCGGTAATTTCCCCAATATTGCGGAAACTAGCCCCCATGACTTCTGTTTGATAACCGAATTTTTTATAATAATTATAAATTCGGGTGACAGATAACACACCGGGGTCTTCCTCTGGGGGATAGGAATCTCGTCCACTTTCTTTTTTATACCAATCTAAAATCCGCCCCACAAACGGAGAAATTAAAGTTGCACCCGCTTCGGCACAGGCGATGGCTTGATGAATCCCAAATAAGAGGGTTAAATTACAATGAATCCCTTCTTTTTCCAAAACTTCTGCGGCTTTAATTCCTTCCCAAGTGGAGGCAATTTTAATTAAAATGCGATCGCGAGAAATGCCATTGGCTTCATATTGTTCAATTAAATAACGACCTTTAGCAATGGTGGCTTCCGTATCATAGGATAACCGAGCATCCACTTCCGTTGACACCCGCCCTGGAATAATTTCTAATATTTTTAACCCAAAGGCAACGGCTAATCGTTCAAAGGCTAAAGTGGCAACTTCTGAAGGGGAAGCACTTTTCCCTAACTCCTGACGCGCTTTTTTGAGGGTATTATCCACAATTTCCTCATATTGAGGCATTTGGGCAGCAGCGGTAATTAAGGAAGGGTTGGTGGTTGCATCTCTGGGGGTATACATTTCAATGGCTTGGATATCTCCCGTATCCGCCACTACAACGGTCATTTCGCGTAGTTGTTCGAGTAGAGTCTGTCCCATTGTTTTCCGTCCTCTATAATTAGGTCGTTAACCGTTAACGGTCGGCTATTTTAATATAAATGCTAAAGTAAAGTATATCAAATCTAATTTTTTTGACACTCTACTAAATGCTTGAATTCTGATATAATCTTAACAATTATGATCAAAATTTCTATGATTATAAACGATTATAAAAATTCTAAGGCTAATCTTTATAAAAAAATTAGAATTGTTAAAAATCGGGTGCGTCAGCTTTGTTTTACGCACCCTTAAAGCAATTTTAGCTAATTTTACCTATGACACAGAATCGAATTCAAACAGTGGATTAAACCGTTACGCCTCGGTTGGTGAGAACTTCCTGTAATTGGGCTTCTTCATCTTTACTCAGGGAGGTTCTTAATACTTTCCCCCCATAGGGTGCGACTTCTTCTAACACTTTATCGGGGGTGACTTTCCGCACTAAAACAAACAGCGCAGAGGTTCCGGGTTGCATTGTTTCCCCCAAAGACTTCATAAAGTTATCATCAACACCAATATCACTTAATGCGCCACTAGCAGCCCCAGCAGCAGCCCCGACCGCAGCCCCTAAAACTGGACTCAGGAATAAAGTTCCAATTAATAAACCCCAAAACCCACCACTGACCGCACCAGCCGTTGTTAAGTCAACAGCCTGTTTGAGTTTAACTTTCCCTTCAGCATTCTTGACAACAACTGCTGCGTCTTCTAATTCGATTAAATGTTCTTTTTGTAATTTAATCAAGGTTAGACGCACTTCTTCGGCTTTGTATTCGTCATCGTAAGCGATCGCAATTAAGTCACTCATGGTAAAAAAATAATAAAATTAGTCTTTAAGACTTTAGCACAAAATCGTTTTTCTGCCCCTAACAAAATTATTAATTTAACATCCTCCTTAAGGAAGATTTTATCAATTTTATCTCTCAGTTAGAAAAATGCTATAGCAATCCTAAATGATTTGTGAAAAAGTTTTGTAGGGGTTTGGTTTCCAAACCCAGGCGCAAAGAGGGTTTGGAAACCAAACCCCTACGATAAAATATTACAGCCTATTTAGGACTGCTATATAACCTCAGAAACCCAGTTTCTACCAGAAACCGGGTTTCTCTATCTCTCAATTGAGAATTAGGCTTGAATTACAAATTGAGTTGCTGTTAAGACAGGTTTAGTGGTTAAGGTTAAGAATTGAGCACCTGTGCCAAAACCTGCGGCTGTGCCGTTTTGATTGTAGAATAATCCGCCCGTCGCGGTATTATAAACAATATCGGCGGCACTGGTAGCAGCGAGAGCATCCGTTGTTACCTTAGCAAATTCAGTAGCAACAGAAAACCCAGTTCCCGCAATACTGCTAATACTGGTAAAGGTGGTTTTATCTAATACAATCAGATCCCCTTGGGCTATGGTAAAATCGGTAATAGAATCCAAACCTACCGCAGTAGTCGTAAAGGCTGCATTAGTATTATAGATAAATTTATCCGCACCGAGTCCACCCGTCAGGGTATCATTAGCGGCATCTCCACTGAGGGAGTCGTTGCCATCACCACCTAATAATTGGTCAGCACCGCTACTGCCAATCAAGTTATCATTTCCGGTACTGCCATTAAGAATATTATTAGCAGTATTTCCGGTAATAATATTAGCTAAAGCATTACCTGTACCATTAATAGCAGTAGTTCCGGTTAAGGTCAGGTTTTCGACTTCCACAGGTAAGGTATAAGTTACAGAAGATTGGACTAAATCTGTGCCTCCAGAAGCTAATTCTGTAACAACATCTAAGGCATTATCAACAACATAAGTATCGTTTCCTGTACTGCCTTTCAGTTGGTCGGCTCCGGTACTCCCATTCAGGATATTATTAGCAGTATTTCCGGTAATAATATTAACTAAAGTATTACCAGTACCATTAATAGCAGTAGTTCCGGTTAAGGTTAGGTTTTCGACTTCCACAGGTAAGGTATAGGTAACAGAAGATTGGATTAAATCTGTACCTCCAGAAGCTAATTCTGTAACAACATCTAAGGCATTATCAACAACATAAGTATCGTTTCCTGTACTGCCTTTCAGTTGGTCGGCTCCGGTACTCCCATTCAGGATATTATTAGCAGTATTTCCTGTAATAATATTAGCTAAAGCATTACCTGTACCATTAATAGCTGTGGTTCCGGTTAAGGTCAGGTTTTCCACTTCCACAGGTAAGGTATAAGTTACAGAAGATTGGACTAAATCTGTTCCTCCAGAAGCTAATTCTGTAACAATATCCCCAGCATTATCGACAACATAAGTATCGTTTCCTGTACCGCCTTTAAGTTGGTCGGCTCCGGTACTGCCATTGAGAATATTATTAGCAGTATTACCCGTAATGATATTCGCTACCGTATTCCCTGTACCGTTAATGGCAGTAGTTCCAGTTAAGGTTAGGTTTTCAACGTTGACAGGAAGGGTATAGCTAATAGAAGATTGAACTAAGTCGGTTCCTTCGTTGGCTAATTCTGTCAAAACATCCCCAGTGCCGACAATGTAAATATCATTACCTGCATTGCCTTTGAGTAGATCGTTACCTGCTCCGCCATCGAGAGTATCAATTCCATCACCGCCATTTAAAGTATCATTACCACCATTACCCAAAAGTTGATCATTTCCGCCTAAACCGTTAATGATTTCTGGGTTGGCGGTTCCTGTGAGAATATCATTATTAGCCGTACCGTTAATTGTTCCTGAAGCAGTATCATTTAGATAACGGACAACGGCAAAGTCATTGCTAGAAGAACCAGCCAGAACAATCTTGCCATCAGACTGCAATGCGACACTACCGCCGTACTCAGAACCCCCTAAGTCCGTCGTGAGTTTTCCATCCCCACTCAAGGTGGTGTCGAGACTACCATTACTGTTGTAGCGGACTACAGCAAAGTTACTATCAGAATCACCAGCCACAACAATCTTACCATCGGGTTGTAATTCTACACTTTGGCCAAAGTCATACCAACTCCCTAAGTCCGTCGTGACTTTTCCATCCCCGCTAAAAGTGGTGTCAAGACTACCATTACTGTTGTAGCGGACGACAGCAAAGTCAGCAGGGTGACGAAATGTGCCGTCTCCGGTATTACCAGCAAGAACAATCTTACCATCGGGTTGCAATACTAAGCCTGAAGACCACTCAAACTCATCACCCAGGTCGGTCGTGACGATACCATCGTCGCTAAACGTAGTATCAAGACTGCCATTACTGTTAAGACGTGCCACGACAAAGTTTTCCAGAACAGCGTCGAAAATACCACCAGCGACAACAATCTTACCATCCGCTTGCACTGCTATGCTGATGCCATTATAGCCATCAACTTCCCAGTTCACAGGAAAGGTTTTGATGCCATTCTCACCAAATGTGGTATCGAGAGTGCCGTTACTGTTATAGCGTAATAGTTGATTGCTACCACCGACAATAATCTTGCCATCAGACTGCAATGCGACACTCTCGCCAGACTCATAACCCCCTAAGTCCGTCGTGAGTTTTCCATCCCCGCTAAACGTGGTATCAAGACTACCGTTGCTGTTGTAGCGAACAACTGCAATATCAAAATTAAAATTGGGATAACCCAGGCGACCAACCACAACAATCTTACCATCGGGCTGCAATACCATACTGTTGCCGAACTCCTCACCCCCTAAGTCCGTCGTGAGTTTTCCGTCTCCGCTAAACGTAGTATCAAGACTGCCGTTGCTGTTGTAGCGAACAAGTGCAATATCATCGTTAGAAGTACCAGCAACAATAATTTTTCCATCCGGTTGCAACGTCATAACACTTCCATTGTCTTCAGTCCCGCTACCCAAGTCTGTTGTGACGATACCATCCCCACTGAAGGTTGTATCTAAATCCCCTGCGGCTAAAACTCCCGAATAAGTTGCCATGACTTCGGGTTTAAAAACAGACTTAATTTCTATCGGATGAGTTGTTTGATTCAGTTGCCAATTTTGTCCGAATTCGGTTTGACCAATGGGGTGAGAAGATGCCGCAATTTTAGCGTTTGTGTGGTGATGTAATTGCTGTAAAAACGCCTCTCCGGTTTTCCCATCCGCCACATTGCAAGCATAAATTAACAGTTGACGGATATTCCAAGTCTTCAGGAGTTCGCTAACCGTAGGCAAGGTTTCCTGATGAAAAATAGTATTGCCTAAATATAAACACCCCGGTTTACCATGAGCAACTAAATAAACCGTTTCAATAGCGGCGTGTTGTTGCAGAATTGTCGTAATTTGTGCAATGCCGTTTTCTTGGGGATGGAGAACATAAACGGCTGTATTAGGTTGGACTCCGGCAATGAGTTGATCGATGTCAGAAACATTAGAGTCAATAAAGATCATCTCTTGGGTTTGCTTGAAAGTAGATGAATCTGGGTTAAATGCTAATCCGAAATGACCCAAATTATTCTGGGTTAGATGCGTACTTGAATACATAACCTTAATACCCCCTCCAGTAGTCTTTAAGGTCATAAGCTAACCGTGACAAGGATTATTCAGCTTGGTTTAGAGCCAACTATTCTTATGACCCTTTAAGTATAATTATCTAGTCTGATCTTGTTGACCCGTCAATTCTGTTACCAAACGTTACAAAAAACAGCTAGATTTAGGCTTGAATTAAAAATTGACTTGCTAATCTCAAAGAGAAACCCGGTTTCTAACAACTTAGTGCAGGCTACCAGAAACCGGGTTTCTAAAGTGATCTTGATTTCTGACAACAAATTGAACAGAGAAACCCGGTTTCTAACAACTTACTGCTGACTCACAGAAACCGGGTTTCTGAAGTTATCCTGATTTCTGACAACAAATCTAACCGAGAAACCCGGTTTCTAACAACTTACTGCTGACTCACAGAAACCGGGTTTCTGAAATTATCCTGATTTCTGACAACAAATTGAACAGAGAAACCCGGTTTCTAACAACTTAGTGCTGACTCACAGAAACCGGGTTTCTAAAGTGATCCTGATTTCTGACAACAAATCTACCAGAGAAACTCAGTTTCTAGGAATTGATTTAAATCCCTGCTCCATTCAGAAATTCTTCAATAATTTCGTTAGCCTGAATATTAGCGAGCGCATCTTGTTGCGAGCTATCTGGAACTTCCGTCACAGAATTTAAAGCCTTTAAACTAGCTAATTCCTGTTCTAAAAGTTTAATTCGTTCAAACAAATTCCGAATCACTGTAGCTTCAGGATCAGGTAAATGATCGGATAATTGTAAATCATCCGTTTCTTTAGAATTGCGCGTAATCCGCCCCGGAACACCAACAACTGTACAATGACTGGGAACATCTCTTAAGACCACCGAACCCGCACCAATGCGAACCTGATCCCCAATATAAATATTACCTAATAATTTAGCACCTGCTCCCACCATTACATGATGACCTAAAGTAGGATGTCGTTTGCCTTTTTCCTTCCCCGTTCCGCCTAAAGTTGCCCCTTGATAAATTAAAGCATAATCCCCAACAATTGCAGTTTCTCCAATCACAACTCCCATGCCATGATCAATAAAAACCCCTTTACCAATCTTAGCACCGGGATGAATTTCAATTCCTGTGAACCAACGGCTCAGATGAGAGAGAAAACGGGGTAAAAATGGAATCCCCCAACGATATAAACGATGGGCAATTCGATGCCACCAAATCGCGTGTAATCCAGGGTAACAAAATAGGATCTCTAACCAATTGCGGGCAGCCGGATCACGTTTGGAAATGGTTTTTAAATCTTCCAAAAACATCTGAAAAGCATTGGCTTTATTGGGCAAGCTATCAGAATGTTGGCTGGGAATTGCAGAGGTTTTTTGAGGGGTATTGAGCAAACTGGAATTAGACATAATAGCGGTTTTTCGGTAGGTAATGTACAGAGATTTTTTTCAGAAGCCACAAAGATACAAAGACACGAAGAATGACTCAGGGGGTATTTAAGATTGATTGGGTTTTTTAGGGAAACAGGACTTACGCACTGCCTCTATCAGTAAGGTGTTTTAGTGGAAGTTTAACGCACTAATACACTATATATGGAGTAGCTGCGTAAGTCCTGAGAAAATAATCCTGTTTTTAACAAAAGGAAAAATTTCAAAATCCCCCTAAAAAAGGGGGATCTAATCCTACAAGGGTTTAACGAAATCTAAGAGTTTGTAAAACCTCTATTAAAGTGTCAATTTCTGCACAAGTGTTATAAAACGCTAGAGAGGGTCGAACTGTACCCGTTAAACCATAACGCTGCATTGTCGGTTGAGCACAATGATGACCTGCACGAACGGCAATACCTTCTTGAGCAAGGCGTTGACCCACTTGTTCTACCGGAATGTCATCGAGAATAAACGATAACACACTGACTTTATGGGGGGAAGTGCCAATTTGACGCAAACCCGGTATTTCCGCTAGGCGTTTTGTGGCATAACAGGTGAGCTTGTGTTCATACTGCTCAATATTGTGCATTCCCAGGCGAGTAATATAGTCAATGGCTGCTCCTAGTCCTACCGCATCCGCAATATTGGGAGTTCCGGCTTCAAATTTAGCTGGGGGGTCGCTGTAAACCGTCTTTTCAAAACTAACACTGCGAATCATACTCCCTCCACCTTGCCAAGGAGGAAGATCTTCTAAAATTTCCCGTTTGACATACAATGCTCCAATACCTGTAGGTGCAAACAGTTTATGACCAGACAGGGTATAAAAATCACAATTGATGTCTTGAACATTGACAGGAAAATGAGAAACCGCTTGGGCACCATCCACCAGCACCGGAACACCATGACGGTGTGCCACTTCAGTCATTTCCCGCACGGGGAGAACCGTTCCCAAGGCGTTAGAGACTTGAGTAATTCCCACTAAACGAGTTCGAGGGCTGAGGAGTTGAGCATATTCTTCCAAGAGAATCTCACCGCGATCGCTCACCGGAATCACTTTAATGATAGCCCCCGTTTGTTGGGCTAACATCTGCCAAGGAACGATATTGGCGTGATGTTCCAGGGTGGAAAGCAGAATTTCATCTCCTTCACCAATGTGTTTGCGACCGTAGGTTTGAGCCACTAAATTGATCGCTTCCGTTGTCCCCCGCACAAAGATAATCTCGGAGGCTGAACTCGCTCCTAAAAACCGTTGTACCTTCTCTCTAGCGGATTCGTAGGCATCCGTTGCCCTTGCGGCTAGGGTGTGAGCTCCTCGGTGAATATTGGAGTTGTCTCGCTGATAGAACCGCGATAAACTATCAATAACGCTTTGTGGCTTTTGAGTGGTTGCAGCGTTATCCATCCAGATCAGGGGTTTACCGTTGACGTTTTGGTGCAAGATTGGGAAGTCTTTGCGAATTGCCTGAACATCAAAGGGTTCCCCTGATTCTAACCCCAGGTTTTCTACCTTTGGGGAAGAGAGAAAATAAAAAGACGGTTGAGAGGGTTCCTGGGCTGGAAGCGGATTATCCTGAATCTCTGTAAATACCTGTTTCCAATCCAAGTCGCTAATCGGTGCAATTGCCGTTGGATTCCCAGAAGTTGGAATTCCAGGATCAGGTTGAGCGATGGGCAACAAAGAAGGAATCTCAGTTAAATACTCTTTAGGAACCGGATTGAAGGCTTCGGAAGTAACATCCGGGGCTGGTAAGGCGGTCGGTTGTGAGCCCAAGGATGGACTGATGGGTTCTGGCTGGGTCAAGGCTTGTTTGAAACTGGTTTCGAGTTGAGTCGGTAACAGCGTCGCCACAAACTGTTGCGCCATCCGGGTTAAGGCTTCTTCCGTTAACACTTGGCTGGGTGCTGCACTTCCCAGGAATACGACTCCACCAACATCTGATCCTCTGCTGTCCGGTTGGGGTAGGGGCGGGTGGGTAGGCGCTGCGGACTGAGGGGGAGTCAGGGGGGCAATATTGTTTTCAACGGGTAAGGCAGTATAAAACTGATTTGCCAGGGTTGCCACACTTAGGGGGTCAAATATCTGATTCCCCTCAGAGGGTTCGGGCAAATAATCGAGGTTTTTGCCGTTAGACTCTGGCATATTCATAGTCATGGTAGTATCCCACTTCGACGTTTTCCAGAACAGCTACCGCATCATCGGTTAAGACCGCGCAGGAGAAATATAAGGTGAGCAGGTAAGACGCTAAGGATTGGGAATCAATACCCATAAACCGCACGGATAAACTGGGGAGTTGTTCACCCGGAATCCCGACTTTATGCAAACCGACGACCCCTTGTTCTTTTTCACCCACTCGCACTAACAGAATATTAGTTTTACCGGGGCCTTGGAGGTTGCCATTGTAGCCTTTGATTTCTAATTTATCGCAGGGAACTAATGGCACACCGCGCCAAGTGATGAAGGGTGCTCCAAATATATTAATGCTCACAGGTGGCACACCCCGACGAGTGCATTCCCGCCCAAAGGCTGCGATCGCACGGGGATGAGCTAAGAAGAAGGCGGGTTTTTTCCAAACCCGGGTTAACAGTTCATCCAGGTCATCGGGAGTCGGGACATCATAGCGAGGTTGAACCCGCATTAAGGGCGAAATCGAGTTGAGTAAGCCAAAGTTAGGGTTATTAATGATTTCCCATTCTTGACGTTCTTTTAAGTTTTCGACGGTGAGGCGAATTTGTTCGCGGAGTTGATCAATGGGTTCGTTATAAATATCGGTGACATGGGTATGAACCCGCAGGATATTCTGGGCTAGGCTCAGATCATATTCTCGCGGTTCAATTTCATAGTCAATATAGGAGGCGGGAAGTTCAATTTCTCCTTGATAATCAGAGATCACCGGGATTTTTTCTTCGCCATAAACATTAACAACGGATTTTAACCGACTTTGTTCTTCAATCGCCTTTTGTAAACTTAATCGAATATCTGGAGACTGACTCAGAATTTCGTCAAAGCAGGGTTTGGAAAGGGCTAGTAAGCGACAAGGAGTGAGGGTACGAATTGTGGAATGACTGATTACTTCTGGAGCTAAACCCACCGCCCCAAAGTAGTCTCCGCTTCCGAGCACCGCCACTCGCAGATTTTCTCCTTCATCGCCGGAGGTGGAAACTTCTAATTTTCCTTCAACAACGATATAAAATTTTTCTCCGGGCTGACCTTGTTGGATAATGGTTTCGCCAATATTGAAGGATTCACTTTGGAAACGATTGGCGATCGCTGCTGCATCCGATGGGTCAAGGACGGATAACATCGGAATGGTGCGTAATTCTTCAGGGGAAATACTGGAATGTCCGTTATTATTATTAACCCGAACTTTAGGACTGGGTTTGAGAACAACTTTTGTACGGTTTACACGATAAGTACCCGATTGTACCTGTACCCAAGGCAGAAAATGTAATAGCCACCGAGGGGTAATTCCGGCCATTTGAGGCACGGTGTTGGTGGTGATGGCTAGATTGCGAGCGGCTTTTGTATCGATGCTTTGCCGTTGACGGGTTTGATTTGGGTTGATTGTTACCATAAGATTTCACTCTTTTTTGAGTAGAAAAAGTTTCCAAAACTTTACCTGTCACCTAATATTTTTAGGTGTTTTTTTGTTTAGAAGCTTCTTCTTTATTTTTTCTGACAACTAACAGCTTATAGCAAATAATCAGAATTGATAATCACAATTATCTATTAATAAAAATCTAACCATTCAGAGCTTTTATTGACACAAATATATTAAAAAAAGTTACAATTGTATCTAGGGCTGCAAACAGCCACAGTATAGGCTTTTTAGGCCTTAAAAATCGACGATTTAACTGGGTCTAACCTCTATCTTGGGTCGCCTTTTACTTCATCCCTAGCGGATTATGATAGTTTTTAAGGGGTCAATATCCCTACTATAATTCGTCATCAAGAGCAAATTTCTCAAGGATTTCTTAAGGGTTAGAGATACAAACCCAACTCTCTCTCGTTTAAAAGTAAGGATAGAAGGTTCCCCTGAATAAATTGCACCTGCTTATTCAAATTTTAAGTGATGAAGCTCAATAAATCCGATAAATTAGAGAAAGGGTATGAGACGCATTTCAAATTTGCCTTGGCTTAGAGTTACAGAAGAGCTATAGGATAGTAACTGGGGAGTTGAGTCAAATTCAGACTAAAATTAAAATAGCTAGATATTATTTTATTCTTTATAAAAATATGATAATCAATTCTGAAGAGAAGCTCAAATCTGAGCAAAAAAATACTTTCTTAATTCGGGTTGAAAACTTACAAAAATACTTTCCCGTGATGCAAGGAATTTTGCTACAACGTCAAGTTGCCGCCATTAAAGCTGTTGATGGGGTTACGTTTGATATTCAACGGGGAGAAACCTTAAGTTTAGTCGGGGAGTCGGGGTGTGGAAAAAGTACAACCGGACGACTAATTTTACAACTCACTCGTCCGTCCGATGGAAAAATTTACTTTGAAAATACCGATTTAACTTGTTTAACCGAGAAAGAATTACATCCCTTTCGCCGACGAATGCAAATGATTTTTCAAGATCCCTATTCTTCTTTAAACCCTCGAATGACCGTCGGTAAAATTATTAGTGAACCTTTAATCATTCATCAATTAGCAAATCCAAAAACAGCACAAAATCGAGTCAAAGAATTATTGGAATTAGTCGGATTAAATTTCGATGTGATGAATCGTTATCCTCATGAATTTTCCGGCGGACAACAACAACGCATTGGCATTGCCAGAGCCTTAGCCATGAATCCTGATTTTATTGTTTGTGATGAACCTATTGCTGCCTTGGATGTTTCTATTCAAGCACAAGTCATTAATTTAATGCAAAATTTACAGAAAACTCTAGGATTAACTTATCTGTTTATTGCCCATGATTTAAGTGTAGTTCGTCATATTTCTGACCGAATTGCGGTGATGTATTTAGGGAAAATAGTAGAAATTTCAGATCGGATTTCCTTGTATGAAAATCCACTCCATCCCTATACTCAAGCTTTATTATCCGCCGTTCCCATTCCAGATCCCGAATTAGAAGCCAAACGACAACGAATTTTATTAACCGGGGAAGTTCCTAGCCCGATGAACCCTCCAACAGGATGCCGATTTTGTAGTCGTTGTCCTTATGTTATTGAACAATGTCACATTGAAGAACCTCTCTTAAAAAATATAGGTTCAAACCATTACGTTGCTTGCCATTTGGTCAACTCTAATTAAATTTAAGCTATAGCCATCCGCACCAAGATTGTAATCATTTACAACCGACATGAAACAGCCAGCAGTATTATCTACTGTTCCCTATTCCCTGTTCCCTATTCCCTGTTCCCTGTTCCCTGTTCCCTGTTCCCTGTTCCCTGTTCCCTGTTCCCTGTTCCCTGTTCCCTACTCCCTAACATTTCATGAAATTTGTTCTGTGTGATGCAATCAAAAATGGACTTAAACGCTACCCTCATAGGAGTAGTGCCTTGAGGTTGGGCAGATTAGGCCCTAGGGGGGATAGTCATTATTTTTAAGAAATGTTAAACTTCTTAACATATAATTGAGTTATGTTAAGTGTGTAACTGCAAGCTTGGGTTACAGTCCTTAACATTGGAAAAAATCCCAGGTTGTAACACCTAGGCTAACCGTCCGTACTTTAGACGAAAGAATTGCATCAAAACCTGCTTGCTGTTCTTTCGCGCTTCGAGTAGGGGCTTGACGTATCAAACCTTTATAGGTTAAAGGTATCCAGCCGGAGATGAGCCATGAAAACTGCTAAAATCTCAGACACAGACTCTGTACGCGCTTATCTACGAGAAATTGGTCGTGTTCCCCTGCTAACCCATGAGCAAGAAATTCTCTACGGCAAACAAGTTCAACGCTTGAGTGTCGTTCAAGATGAATGGGAATACTTAGCGACCCGTTTAGGTCGAGCACCCAGCCCAGCAGAATGGGCAGAGGCTGTGGGGCTCTCAGAAGCCGAATTAGAACGAGTGCTTGAACTAGGCCAAAGTGCGAAACGTAAAATGGTGGAAGCCAATTTGCGTCTGGTAGTATCCGTTGCGAAAAAGTACATCAAGCGTAATGTAGACTTGCTGGACTTAATTCAAGAAGGGACTATTGGGATGCAACGCGGCGTTGAGAAATTTGATCCCACCAAAGGATATCGCTTTTCCACCTATGCGTATTGGTGGATTCGTCAAGCGATTACCCGTGCGATCGCTGAAAAAGGCCGTACCATTCGTCTCCCGATTCATATTACGGAAAAACTCAATAAAATCAAAAAAGCTCAACGTCAACTGGCTCAAAAATTGGGGCGAGCCGCTACGATGGGCGAACTCGCGGCGGAACTGGAAATCACTCCCCGACAAATCCGAGAATATTTAGAACACGCTCGTCTTCCCCTGTCGCTGGATCTGCGGGTGGGGGATAACCAAGATACGGAGTTAGGGGATCTTTTAGAAGATACGGGAGCATCTCCCGAAGATTTTGCCCTGCAATCTTCCTTACGCACGGATTTAGAAGTGATGATGGCCGATCTCACCGAACAACAGCGTCAGGTGCTATCCTTGCGATTTGGTTTGGAAGATGGGCAAAGTTTAACCCTGGCTAAAATTGGCGATCGCCTAAATATTAGTCGAGAGCGAGTTCGACAAATTGAACGAGAAGCTTTAACAAAACTGCGAAAACGTAAAAAAGATATTGACGACTATATGGCAAGTTAAACAACGAGTGATCCCTCTGCGGTGACACTTATTAAAGCAGTAGAGATGTTTATCTAAAACGTCTCTACATCCTGCTAGATTAGAGTAAAGAATCACTGGAGTTGAAAATCCTCTTAATTGATCAGATTAAGAGCCGTTTCAACTTTTGCATAAGGGAGAGAAAGGCATGAGCGACGCATCCAATCGAAATTCGGAGTTTTTTCAGGAGGAAGGAGGAGAAATTGGGAACTTATTGTGGCAATATGTCCAATCTATGAGTCCTGATACGGTTTCTCAACTGTCTAAACCCAATTCTCCTGAAGTTTTTCAAGTGATGGAACGAAATATTATCGGACTATTAGGGAATTTACCCTCGGAACATTTTGGCATTACAGTCACAACCAGTCGAGAACATTTAGGTCGGCTGTTAGCTTCAGCGATGATCAGTGGCTATTTCCTTCGCAACGCCGAACAACGCATGGCATTTGAACGATCTATTCAAGTCGGTGAAAAAGCTGCTGACGAATAATGAAAACCCTTGATTTTTTTCCATTCCTTGATGCTCAAACCGACAAAAATTCGGCAGTCTGAACCATGAGTTTGCCGGAATTTGATAGTGTTCAATTAAGGCACTCGCTTCTGAGTTGGTATACTCAAACCGGGCGGAATTTACCGTGGCGAAATAGTCGTGATCCCTATCAAATTTGGATTTCTGAAATCATGCTTCAGCAAACCCAAGTTAAAACGGTAATTCCCTATTACCAACGTTGGTTAGAAACGTTCCCTACGGTTAAAGATTTAGCTGAAGCGGATTTACAAGCCGTATTAAAAGTTTGGCAAGGGTTAGGATATTATGCCAGAGCTCGAAATTTGCACGCCTGCGCTCAACAAATTGTGCAACAATATGACGGGGTTTTCCCGAATCAATTAGAAGCAGCTTTGAGTTTACCGGGTATTGGTCGCACCACCGCCGGAGGAGTTCTCAGTGCTGCTTATAATCTTCCGGTTTCTATTTTAGACGGGAATGTTAAACGAGTCTTAGCTCGGCTCAGGGCTTTATCGGTACCCCCAGCGAAATCATTAAAATCTCTGTGGGAATGGTCTGATAGTTTGCTTGATCCTGACCATCCCCGTGAGTTTAATCAAGCCATTATGGACTTAGGCGCAATGGTGTGTACACCGAAAGCACCCAACTGTTCAGAATGTCCTTGGAAACGGCATTGTCAAGCTTATTTATTAAATCTTCAATCTGAAATTCCCATGCGTGAAATCTCTGCTCCTTTACCCCATAAAATGATTGGTGTTGCTGTTATTTGGAATCAACAAGGACAAATTTTAATTGATAAACGACCTGCTAAAGGATTATTAGGGGGGTTATGGGAATTTCCAGGAGGAAAATTAGAGGCGGGAGAAACCCTAGAAGAGTGTATTAAACGAGAAATTCAAGAAGAATTAGCAATAGAAATAGAAGTTAAAGATCATTTAATCACCATTGAACACGCTTATACCCATTTTAAAGTCACATTAAATGTTTATCACTGTCGTTATATGAGTGGAGAACCCCAACCTTTAGAATGTGATGAAATTCGCTGGGTGACTTTAGATGAAATTGAACAATTTCCCTTTCCTAAAGCCAATGAAAAAATTATTGCAGCTTTGAAAAATAATTCTTAAGTCATCAATAATTAGGATGATTACCCCTATGAATTCTAAAGATCAACTGATTCAAGAACTCGAAAATCTTCCCGATCAACTCATCGATCAAGTCTTAGATTACATTGCGTTTATTAAGCATCGTCATTTTTTACAATTAGAGAAGCAACCGGACTTGAGATCAAGTTTAGACGAAAACTGGTGGAATAATTTATCTCAATTTACACCTGATTTTCTCGATGATCGAGAACAACCTAATCTCCCCCAGCGAGAGGATATTTTTTTATGAAATATCTGCTTGATACGAATATTTGTATCTATATTATCAAACAAAAGCCTATATCAGTTAAGCAGCGTTTTGAAGTGATTAACTCCTCTGATATCGGTATTTCTATTATCACTCTTGGGGAACTTGAGTATGGTGCCGCAAAAAGTCAAAATCCCTCACGCAACCGTAAGACTTTAGCTATATTTTGTGCTCCCTTCGAGATCGTGGGTTTGAATCAAGAAGATGCGCAAATTTTTGGCAATATTCGGGCTGATTTAGAGAGCCGAGGACAGCCCATCGGAAGTTACGATTTGTTGATTGCTGCCCAAGCCCTCAGTCGCGGTCTGACGGTAGTAACAAATAATGTAAAAGAGTTTGGTCGCATTAACAAATTAAAGATTGAAAACTGGGTAGAATGATAGACAGCTTAATGATATACAGGTAAGGTAAAGTGAAAACAACTGCCTTTTGTAAAGCTAGAATCAACCCAAATATTGCCATAATGGGCGACAATAATTCGTTTACAAAGAGATAAACCAATACCATACCCCTCTTGAGCTTCATCCCGTGCTAAACGAAAATGTTCTTGAAAAATGCGATCGCGATTTTCTTCAGGAATTCCTGGCCCACTATCACAAATACTCACCTGCACTTTTTGACTGGTGCGGTGTAAAACACTAACTTGTAAACTTCCCCCTCTGGGGGTATATTTAATCGCATTATCTAATAAATTAACCACCACTTGTCGAATCCGTTCTTGATCTGCATAAACACAGGGCGTATCATGGGGGATATCTGTTTTGAGATTCAGAGATTTAGATTGGAACTGCGAGTCTAATTCCGTTAAAATTTGGTTTAGAAAAACCGTTAAATCTAACTGATTGGGTTGAATTTGTAAGCGAATATTAGGACTGCTTGCTGTTTGGAGAATATCCGTAATCATCCGATCAATAATATGAATTTGAGAGCGAGCCTGTTGAATTAAACGCACTTTCAAAGCCACCGTAATTTGATCAGAAGATAAAGTTTCTAAAGCCAAAGAAGCTGCGGTGAGAGGACTTCGCAGATCATGAGCCAAAATTTCAATAATCCGATCTTTAAACTGTAATTGTTGCTGTAGCAGTTCTTTCTCTTGTTTCAGGCGAAACGTCTCATCACTGAGTTTCATCAGTTCCCCCGCATAAACAACGGAATTTACCGAATTTGTCAGGGGATAAGCGGGAGCCACAGGGGAAGATAACTGTTCATCCGACTCCAATAACTCCGTCGTTTGTTGCCAACGGGGCCACCAATGTTCGAGTTGAGTCACTAAGTTACTTCCGGCCAAAACCTGCCGAGGTTCAGGGTGAATTTTGATTAACGTGGGGGTGGCAATCAGTTTAAAATGTTCAGCCAGATACGGCTGTTCACCCACATCAATAATCTGAAGCTCAAATTCATCTTGAACATTTAACTCCTCTAGGAACTGACGAACTTGCCGAATATGCTCTTGAGAGCTAGGACGTTGATCAACGAACAGGAGAAGTTGTAAGGACACTTCTGGAGACGGAGACTGTTTTTCGGGAAATGCCTGCATGAAATAGGTTTGAAGCAGGAGCGGTAAGCTGTTGTCACTATCGGTGAAAGAGGAAGGATGGTACATGGGCAACTGCTTTTTATCTTATAGTTTAATTTAAGATCTTCTTAAGATTCGATTTTTTTTGGGGATAGGGTAAGTTGGGAGGCTGAAAGAGAGTGGTAGACTATTCGGTGTTTGTTGTTTTGTCCCTCAACGGTCTTGAGTTTTTGGGGGATAAGATCACCGTTGCAAAAATTTGGGTTGATCCAGAATGTTCCTAAGCTGGCAAAACTGGCAGAAAAATTCAGCATTGAGATGGGTCGTAGGCGTTGCGATCACGTTCTTTTTCCTTTGTTTAGGCTTAACTCTACACCGTTATTTCAGTTTTTATGCCTCTTATGACCAAGGCATTTTTAATCAAGTGTTTTGGAATAGTAGTCACGGACGGTTGTTTCAAAGTTCCCTGTCTTCTGCACTATCTACTAATGTTGTCCACCAGGGAGAGTTTCCTAACGTTAGCTACCATCGTTTAGGACAGCATTTTACTCCAGCATTGTTACTGTGGTTACCCCTGTATGTATTATTCCCCTCCCCAGTCACTCTAACGGTATTACAGGTTACGTTAATCACGGTTGCTGGGTTGGTGTTGTACATTTTGGCGCGTCAGTATCTGGAACCTCCTTTAGCCGCATTCATAACGGTCAGCTTTTATGCTGCCAATGCCGTCATCGGCCCGACGTTGAGTAATTTCCATGATATCTGTCAAATTCCCTTATTTATGTTTACAGCGCTACTAGCGATGGAAAAACGCTGGTGGTGGTTATTTTGGGTGTGTGCCGTTTTAATTTTAATGGTTCGGGAGGATTCGGCTATCAATTTATTTGGGATTGGGATTTATCTAATTTTAAGTAAACGTTATCCCGTGCAAGGGGTTTTAGTTTGCTTTCTGAGTTTTGGCTATATTTTAGCTTTAACTAATTTTATCATGCCTTTGTTTTCGGCGGATATTTCTGAACGGTTTATGATGGAACGGTTTGGTCAATATGCCGATGGAGAAGAAGCTTCAACCTTAGAAATTCTCTGGGGAATTGTGAGTAATCCGGGGCGATTAATCGTTGAACTTTTTACACCGTTTTGGGGAACATTAAAATATTTATTAGGTCAATGGTTGCCCTTAGCCTTTATTCCCGCCATTGCTCCGGCTTCTTGGATGATAGCAGGTTTTCCCTTATTAAAACTCTTCATGGCGAAGGGAGAATCCGTATTATCGATTACGATTCGTTATGCCTTAACCGTAGTTCCAGGGTTATTTTATGGAACTATTTTATGGTGGGCAAATCGACAACAACAGTTACAGGATAAATCAAACTTGCAACTGAACTTAGAAGGGGGAGAAATTTCTGAATCTAAAGTTACTTTACCGTCGGTCAAATTCCGTCGATTTTGGCTATTTTGTATTGGCTTATCCTTATTCTTTAGTTTCACCTCTAACCCCAATCGTACCCTCTATTTTATTATTCCCGATTCTATTGATCCGTGGGTTTATATTCCCGTAACCACTCAATGGTCGCACGTTGCTCAATTTAGACCGTTAATGGATGCCATTCCTGCTGATGCCAGTGTCGCCACAACGACTTATATTGTGCCCCATTTATCCGGTCGCCGAGAAATATTAAGGTTTCCCTTATATCAGTTAAGAAATGATGCGGGAGAGGTGATTTCTGTTGAATATATTTTAGCGGATTTATGGCAGTTACAAAAATATGGTCTAGCATTTTCAGGCGATCGCAATTCCTTCAATGAAATTACTCAACGGATTGAACAGTTAACGAATAACAAAGAATACGGCATTATTGATTTTAGAGATGGAGTCATTTTGATGAAAAAAGGTGTTCCCTCTAAACCGGAAGCTGTTAAAAACTACACCTCGTTTCTAGCTTCTAGCCATTGATTATATTACATCCTGAAATGTAGGCTACAATTTTAGTAGGAAAGCATAGAACAACAGTCCATGCAAACATTGATAGTCATCTGTTGAGATCGGGGTCTAAGGTTTGATGAATTATTACGGAATATTAAAGAGTGTCAAATTTAGTAAATTAGGGTTGGCAACCCAGAAACTTATGTTATGTTAATAGTCATAGGGCACAACTCAATAACACGAATATTGAGAACAACCCCATCGGATTAAAAGCTTGTGTCCGTCGTGCTTTAATCCAATTGCAACGCCGTCAGAGGCAATGTGAACTACCAAAACAAGTTGACGTTGTAGAGGGTCTGTGACTCGCTTGAGGCTCTAAAACGATAACGATTTAGTTTGCTTCGGGGTCAATGTCATAAAAAAGGTCTGTATCGACTTTGCTAGTACAATACTCCTGATTGGAATCGTTGCAATGTCTTGTCCACGTTAGTTGAGTATCTTGATTTTTTTATCTAACTTACCTGAAATCTGCTTGAGTCAACTTAGTTTACATTCTAAACGCTAAGGTCTGGTCATTCTGTACCAGGCCTTAAGTCTTGGGAGGAATTAATACCGGCCATCCTAAACGAGTGGGTTGTTGATAAATTCGTTTTAAAGTATTAATATCTCTAACAGAAATTGGCGGAGGTTCTCGAACTTGGGAAAAATACATCACGTCTGTTTTTTCAGGACTATGACCCCAAATTCCTAACGCATGACCAAATTCATGAAGGACGGCGGCTTCAATATATTGTCCGGTTTGGGTCGGACTTAACCAAATGGTGAAGTGATGGGATAAATAGGGAAACCCTTCAGGAGTATAGTTAACGGAAACTTGATACCGAGTTTCTGCGGAACTTGCTCGTTTTTTCTGAGGGTCTAGGGGCGGATTTTTTCTAATAATTTCAATATCCGCATCTTGCGGTTGTTCGACAAGACTTAAAGGTAAATAATTATTCCATTTTAAAATAGCAGATGAAACCGTTTCTTTCCACTGAAGATTAGAATCAGGATTCTCAATATAAACTTTAAGGGGAAATTTTGAAAACACTAAATAACCAACAGTCGTAGATTCAATTTGATCAAAATAATCCCCTTTATTACTTAAATCGTTCCAATTTGCTAAAAGTTCTGGTAATGGATGAGGTTTAAACGGAATTTTATCGTCAGTCCCAAGGGTTGATATTTGGCTAATTAAAATAATCAAGCCTATTATTATAGCAGTCGCTATTCCGCTTAGGGCATAGATTCTCCATTTCGGGGAAATGACACGCTTATATTTTGTCCTAATAGCCATGTCCGTTGCTATAACATTAGTTTAATTGACTCCAAAGTCTTGACTGATAACTGATAACTGATAACTGATAACTGATAACTGATAACTGATTATTTAATCCAACCTGCACTTAAAATAACAGTAATTCCCATAAAAATAATGGCTAACATCCAAGTAATGCGATTTAAGGTAGTTTCAGCACTTTTAGCGCTAGTAAAGAGTTGAGCTTGTCCACCAATACCCCCAATTCCATCTCCTTTAGGACTGTGAAGTAGAACTAAAATAATAATTCCGAGAGCAGATAAAGACCAAATGGCTTGTAAGACTTGAGTAATCATGGTAAGAAGTTGATAATTTGAACGAAAAAAATTAAACCGTCAAACCCTTAAGTTTAAACTATTTTTTCAAGAATTGGGTTACAGTCGCATCCGTATTGGAGTTCGATTTTCTCGAACATCATAGGCTGCCGATTCAATCATAGAACGACCTGTCATTTCCGGGGGTTGGGGAATTCCCAAAATCTGCAAAATCGTGGGGGCGATATCCGCTAAACAGCCATCTGTCCGTAAGGGAACATCAGTTCCATAACCCGGTATTTTGCGTTTTTCCCCTTCTATTAGGATAAAGGGAACCGGGTTTGTTGTGTGGGCTGTCCAAGGATTTCCCTCAGCATCGGACATATATTCAGCGTTACCATGATCAGCAATAATAATCGCTGTTCCTCCGGCTTTACTAATACTTTCTAACAATAACCCTAAACAGTGATCAACAGTTTCAATGGCTTTTACCGTCGCATCGATCATTCCCGTATGTCCGACCATATCAGGGTTAGCATAATTAATTACAATGAGCGAGTAAATTCCCTTTTCAATTCCTTCAATCGCCACATCCGTGACTTCAGCCGCCGACATTTCCGGTTGTAAATCATAAGTAGCAACGGAGGGACTAGGAATTAATTCTCGGTCTTCCCCAGGAAAAGGTTCTTCTAAACCGCCATTAAAAAAATAGGTGACATGAGCATATTTTTCCGTTTCTGCGGTTCGCAATTGTTGTAAACCGTGTTCAGCGATAACTTGTCCGAGAATATTATTGAGATTTTGAGGTTCAAAGGCGACTAATACGGGGAAATGAGGGTCATATTGGGTAAACGTGACAAAGCTGAGGGGTTCAATATAAGAACGTTCAAATCCAGAAAAATTGGGGTCAACAAAGGCTTGAGTTAATTCTCTAGCTCGGTCAGGACGGAAATTAAAGAAAATTACCCCATCACCGGCTTCTACCGCCCCTGGTGCGATGCGAGAAGGAACCACAAACTCATCGTTAATGCCTTCGGCGTAGGACGATAACATTAGATCACCAGCCGATAATCCATTGCCTTCCCCATCAAAGGTCATAATATCATAAGCTTGTTTAACTCGATCCCAGCGTTTATCTCGATCCATTGCATAATAACGGCCACTAATCGTCACAATGCGACCCATCCCAATGGCATCAATTTGTTCTTGAAGCTGCTTAATATATTTAATCCCATCTTTAGGATTGGTATCGCGACCATCCATGATGGCATGAATGCAAACATCTCTAATATTTTTGGCTTTGGCTAAGTGTAAAAGTCCGATTAAATGGTCGATATGGGAGTGAACACCGCCATCGGAACACAAACCGATCAAGTGTAATTTACTATTTCTCTCTAAAACATCTTGACAAACTTGTAACAATGCGGGGTTATTTTGAATGGTGCCATCTTCCACCGCATCGGAAATTCTGACTAACTCTTGAGGAACAACCCGCCCCGCACCAATATTCAAATGACCGACTTCTGAATTTCCCATTTGACCCTGGGGTAAACCCACCGCCTTCCCAGAGGTGCGAATTAAGGTTCTCGGATAAGCTGTCCATAGACTATCCATCACAGGAGTATTTGCAACGGCTATGGCATTTCCGTCGGTTTGTTCACGATAACCCCATCCGTCTAAAATGATCAGTACAACGGGAGATACAGACTTTGGTGCCATGCCAAGTTACCTTTTCGTTTGTTGTGGTAATTTTCCCATCTATCATACCATCGTGAGTTAGTAGAAGAGTGGAGATGGTGAAGAAAACCGTAGAGAGACTAAGCAGGGCTTAATCTCTCTTTTAAAAAATGATTGAGAATAACTTTGAGATTTCTTAGAAAATAGAAGTCGTAAAGTTATCAAAGGTCAACAAGTTAGGATCAACGTTATTAAGAGTTGCCAGAATTTGATTATTGACCTGAATTTGAGTCGAACCATTGACCAGGGTTAGAGTCAGTTGTTCAAAGGTGAGACCATTATCAAGGACAATCATGTCCACCCCAGAAGTAAAGTCAGTAATGGTATCGGGGCCAAATCCTGAAACCAGAACAAAGCGGTCACTGCCTTCGCCTCCAGTCAGGGTATCAGCACCGGAGGCCCCTACCAGGATATCGTTGCCTTTGCCTCCGGTGAGAAGATCGTTGTCTTGGCCACCATCAAGGGTATCATCACCGTCATCGCCCCAGAGTGCATCATTGCCCTCGTTCCCGTCTAGGAGGTCGTTGTCGGCACCACCGTAGATCAGATCTTGACCGGAGTTACCAGAGATTGTATCACTATCTCCGTTACCAAAGAGGGTATCGTCACCGTCGTTTCCTTCAAGTCGGTCTGTTCCTTGGTTGCCGAAGATGATATCATCTTGATTACCACCTTTAACAAAGTCATTATTCTGACCTCCGAACAGTTCATCTTTGTCATCACCACCATCAATCAGGTCATCTCCTTCATTCCCATTAATCGAGTCATTGCCAGTATTTCCAACAATGGTATCGTTACCCAGGTTGCCAAACAAGTCATCATCATCATCGCCGCCGTCGATTTGGTCGTTGTCTTTGCCACCCAAGACGGTATCATTGCCTTTACCAGCATCAATAAAGTCCTCACCTTGATTACCGTTAATGTAGTCATTCCCATCTCCGGTTTGGATGTTGTCGTTACCTTCTAAACCAAAGATTTGATCAGATTCGGCTGTACCTAAGATCTCCTCATTGCCATTAGTGGAAACCTGGGATGGGGAGGTTGTGTTAGGTTTTAAAGCAGGAAAATCAAGGGTTTTAATGAAATTACTAGGCTCATAAATATCATGAGTGGGGTTGGGTGTGGGCTCCGGTGTTGGTATCGGCGTGGGTTCCGGTGTGGGCGTTACCGTTGGTGTTGGTGTAGGTTCCGGTGTGGGCGTTACCGTTGGTGTTGGTGTAGGTTCCGGTGTGGGCGTTACCGTTGGTGTTGGTGTAGGTTCCGGTGTTGGTGTTACCGTTGGTGTTGGTGTAGGTTCCGGTGTTGGTGTTACCGTTGGTGTCGGTGTGGGTTCCGGTGTTGGTGTTACCGTTGGTGTTGGTGTAGGTTCCGGTGTTGGTGTTACCGTTGGTGTCGGTGTGGGTTCCGGTGTGGGCGTTACCGTTGGTGTTGGTGTGGGCTCCGGTGTTGGTGTTACCGTTGGTGTTGGTGTAGGTTCCGGTGTTGGTGTTACCGTTGGTGTCGGTGTGGGTTCCGGTGTTGGTGTTACCGTTGGTGTCGGCGTAGGTTCCGGTGTTGGTGTTACCGTTGGTGTTGGTGTAGGTTCCGGTGTTGGTGTTACCGTTGGTGTCGGCGTGGGTGTTACCGTCGGTGTCGGTGTCGGTGTTGGTATAATGCTCAACAGGAAACTATCGCTAATACTTGCCCCGCTTTTATCGGTAGCAGTAACATTAATAGTCAACGCATCAACATCACTGTTACTGGGTGTTCCTGTAAATTCTCCCGTTGTGCTATTAAACGTTAACCAACTGGGTAAAGTTGTACCATCGGCTAAGGTGGCGGTATAGGTTAAACTATCTCCTGCATCAATATCGTTAAAGTTATTAGCAATATTGAGATTGAAATTGCTATCTTCGTTAACGGTTTGGTTGCCAATAGCAGTCGTAGTCGGAGCATCATTAACGTTATTAACGGTGAGTTGGAAACTATTTTCAACCGTTGCATTACTACTATCGGTTGCGATAACTTTAATGTCAAGATTTCCGACATCACTGTTACTGGGTGTTCCTGTAAATTCTCCCGTTGTGCTATTAAACGTTAACCAACTGGGTAAAGTTGTACCATCGGCTAAGGTGGCGGTATAGGTTAAACTATCTCCTGCATCAATATCGCTGAAATTATTAACAATATTGAGATTAAAATTGCTATCTTCGTTAACGGTTTGGTTGCCGATAGGAGTTGCAGTCGGAGCATCATTAACGTTATTAACGGTGAGTTGGAAACTATTTTCAACGGTGGCATTACTACTATCGGTTGCGATAACTTTAATGTCAAGATTTCCGACATCGCTGTTAGTCGGTGTTCCGGTAAATATTCCTGTTGTGCTATTAAATGTTAACCAACTGGGTAAAGTTGTACCATCGGCTAAGGTGGCACTATAGGTTAAACTATCTCCTGCATCAATATCGCTAAATTTATTAACAATATTGAGACTGAAATTGCTATCTTCGTTAACGGTTTGGTTGCCGATAGGAGTTGCAGTCGGAGCATCATTAACGTTATTAACGGTGAGTTGGAAACTATTTTCAACCGTTGCATTACTACTATCGGTTGCGATAACTTTAATGTCAAGATTTCCGACATCACTGTTAGTCGGTGTTCCGTTAAAAGTTCCCGTTGTGCTGTCGAAAGTTAACCAACTGGGTAAAGGTTTACCATCGGCTAAGGTGGCGCTATAGGTTAAACTATCTCCTGCATCAATATCGTTAAAGTTATTAACAATATTGAGATTGAAATTGCTATCTTCGTTAACGGTTTGGTTGCCAATAGCAGTCGTAGTCGGAGCATCATTAACGTTATTAACGGTGAGTTGGAAACTATTTTCAACTGTGGCATTACTGCTATCTTTAGCTGTCACTTTGATAGCAATATTCCCGACATCACTGTTAGTCGGTGTTCCGGTAAAAGTTCCCGTTGTGCTGTCGAAAGTTAACCAACTGGGTAAGGCTTTACCATCGGCTAAGGTGGCGGTATAGGTTAAACTATCTCCTGCATCAATATCGTTAAAGTTATTAACAATATTGAGACTGAAACTGCTATCTTCGTTAACGGTTTGGTTGCCAATAGCAGTCGTAGTCGGAGCATCATTAACGTTATTAACGGTGAGTTGGAAACTATTTTCAACCGTTGCATTACTACTATCGGTTGCGATAACTTTAATGTCAAGATTTCCGACATCACTGTTAGTCGGTGTTCCGGTAAAGGTTCCCGTTGTGCTATTAAACGTTAACCAACTGGGTAAGGCTTTACCATCGGCTAAGGTGGCGCTATAGGTTAAACTATCTCCTGCATCAATATCGCTAAATTTATTAACAATATTGAGACTGAAACTGCTATCTTCTGTTGCGGTTTGAGCCGTGATAGGAGTCGCAGTTGGAGCATCGTTAACGTTATTAACGGTGAGTTGGAAACTATTTTCAACGGTGGCATTACTGCTATCTTTAGCTGTCACTTTGATAGCAATATTCCCGACATCACTGTTACTGGGTGTTCCGGTAAAGGTTCCCGTTGTGCTATTAAATGTTAACCAACTGGGTAAAGGGTTACCATCGGCTAAGGTGGCGCTATAGGTTAAACTATCTCCTGCATCAATATCGTTAAATTTATTAACAATATTGAGATTGAAACTGCTATCTTCGTTAACGGTTTGGTTCCCGATAGCAGTCGCAGTTGGAGCGTCGTTAACGTTATTAACGGTGAGTTGGAAACTATTTTCAACTGTGGCATTATTACTATCGGTTGCGATAACTTTAATGTCAAGATTTCCGACATCACTGTTAGTCGGTGTTCCGGTAAATGTTCCGGTTGTGCTATCGAAAGTTAACCAACTGGGTAAGGCTTTACCATCGGCTAAGGTGGCGGTATAGGTTAAACTATCTCCTGCATCAATATCGTTAAAGTTATTAGCAATATTGAGATTGAAATTGCTATCTTCGTTAACAGTTTGGTTGCCGATAGCAGTCGTAGTTGGAGCGTCGTTAACGGCCGTAACCGTAATGGAGGCGTTGGCAGTGTTGACGCTAAAGGCCGTTGTACCGCCGTTACTGGTGGTGTCGGCTGTACCTCCGACTGTACCTGTGGACTTATCCCAGGCGCGGAAGGTGAGGGCAGTGGTAATAGTACCGTTGTAGTTGGCAGTGGGCTGGAAGCGGACTTTGTTACCTGCATCTAATAATAGGGCGTTACTGTCGCTGACGGCGGGGAAGTTTGTCCAGGTTGTGCCGTTGTCAGTGGAATATTGCCAAGTACCGTTATTGTCGGCGGCTGTAATCGCAATGGCTTCGGTGATGGTGGGGTTGGTGTCTACATCGGATATAGAAAGAAAATCATTATAGATTTTGCTGATGGGGTTTCCTGAACTATCGTAGCCCGTGAGCAGGATATCGGTGTAGCCATCAGAGTCAAAGTCAGCCGTGGTGACGGAACTATCGTAAACACCAGTGAGGGAGATGTTGGTGTTTTCGCTAAAACCGCCACTGCCGTTGTTGCTATAGATTTTACTGATGCGGTCAGAACCATCGAAGCCCGTGAGCAGGATGTCGGTGTCCCCATCATTGTCAAAGTCAGCCGTGGTGACGGAACTATCGTAAACACCAGTGAGGGAGATGTTGGTGTTTTCGCTAAAACCGCCACTGCCGTTGTTGCTATAGATTTTGCTGATGGGGCCAGAACCATCGAAGCCTGTGAGCAGGATATCGGTGTCCCCATCTTTGTCAAAGTCGGCCGTGGTGACGGAACTATATAAAACACCCGTGAGGGAGACGTTGGTGTTTTCGCTAAAACCGCCACTGCCGTTGTTACTATAGATTTTGCTGATGGGGTTATCAAAACCATCTTTGCCCGTGAGCAGGATGTCGGTGTACCCATCTTTGTCAAAGTCGGCGGTAGTGACGGAACTATAGCGAACACCGGTGAGAGAGACGTTGGTGTTTTCGCTAAAACCGCCACTGCCGTTGTTACTATAGATTTTGCTGATGGGGTTATTAAAACTATCCTTGCCCGTGAGCAGGATGTCGGTGTACCCATCAGAGTCAAAGTCGGCCGTGGTGACGGAACTTCTGTAAACACCGGTGAGGGAGACGTTGGTGTTTTCGCTAAAACCGCCACTGCCGTTGTTGCTATAGATTTTGCTGATGAGGTTATTAGAACTATCTTTGCCCGTGAGCAGGATATCGGTGTCCCCATCTTTGTCAAAGTCGGCGGTGGTGACGGAACTATAACCAACACTGGTGAGGGAGACGTTGGTGTTTTCGCTAAAACCGCCACTGCCGTTGTTGCTATAGATTTGGCTGATGGGGCCAGAACCATCTTTGCCCGTGAGCAGGATGTCGGTGTCCCCATCATTGTCAAAGTCCGCCGTGGTGACGGAACTATAGCGAACACCGGAGAGAGAGATGTTGGTGTTTTCTTTAATACTTCCAGATGGAATTATATCTTTGATAACATCCCCACTAGAATTGTTATCATCTTCGTTAATGGTGGTGAGGGTATAGGTGAAGTTGGTATTATCTAATACAGGCGCGTCGTTAACGTTATTAACCGTCAGTTGGAAGCTATTTTCAACGGTGGCATTATTACTATCGGTTGCGATAACTTTAATGTCAAGATTTCCGACATCACTATTCGTGGGTGTTCCGGTAAAAGTTCCCGTTGTGCTGTCGAAAGTTAACCAACTGGGTAAAGGTTTACCATCGGCTAAGGTGGCGCTATAGGTTAAACTATCTCCTGCATCAATATCGCTAAATTTATTAACAATATTGAGATTGAAATTGCTATCTTCGTTAACGGTTTGGTTGCCGATAGCAGTCGCAGTTGGAGCGTCGTTAACGGCTGTAACCGTAATGGAGGCGGTGGCGGTGTTACTGCTAAAGGCTGTTGTCCCGCCGTTAGTGGTGGTGTCGGCTGTATTTCCGGCTGTACCTGTGGACTGATCCCAAGCGCGGAAGGTGAGAGCGTTGGTAATGGTTCCGTTGTAGTTAGCCTTGGGTTGGAAACGAACTTTATTCCCTGCATCTAATAATAGGGCGTTACTGTCGCTGACGGTGGGGAAGTTAGTCCAGGTTGTGCCGTTGTCGGTGGAATATTGCCAAGTACCGTTATTGTCGGCGGCTGTAATCGCAATGGCTTCGGTGATGGTGGTGGTGTCTACATCAGATATGGGGAAAAGATTGTTATAGATTTTGCTGATGTAACCAGAATTACTGTTGCCCGTGAGCAGGATGTCGGTGTCACCATCAGAGTCAAAGTCGGCGGTGCTGACGGAACTATTGTAAACACCATTGAGGGAGATGTTGGTGTTTTCGCTAAAACCGCCACTGCCGTTGTTGCTATAGATTTTGCTGATGAGGTTATTAGAACTATCTTTGCCCGTGAGCAGGATATCGGTGTCCCCATCTTTGTCAAAGTCGGCGGTGGTCACGGAACTATAGCGAACACCAGTGAGGGAAACGTTGGTGTTTTCGCTAAAACCGCCACTGCCGTTGTTGCTATAGATTTTGCTGATGCGGCCAGAACTACTGTAGCCCGTGAGCAGGATGTCGGTGTCCCCATCATTGTCAAAGTCGGCGGTGGTGACCGCACTATTGGAAACACCGGTGAGGGAGACGTTGGTGTTTTCGCTAAAACCGCCACTGCCATTGTTGCTATAGATTTTGCTGATGGGGCTAGAACTCTTGATGCCCGTGAGCAGGATGTCGGTGTACCCATCATTGTCAAAGTCGGCGGTGGTGACGGAACTATTGTAAACACCGGTGAGGGAGACGTTGGTGTTTTCGCTAAAACCGCCACTGCCATTGTTGCTATAGATTTTGCTGATGGGGATAGAACCATCGTAGCCCGTGAGCAGGATGTCGGTGTCCCCATCTTTGTCAAAGTCGGCGGTGGTGACCGCACTATAGGAAACACCGGTGAGGGAGACGTTGGTGTTGAGGCTAAAACCGCCACTGCCGTTGTTGCTATAGATTTTGCTGATGCGGCCAGAACTATCTTTGCCTGTGAGCAGGATGTCGGTGTCCCCATCTTTGTCGAAGTCGGCTGTGGTGACGGAACTCAAGTCAACACCAGTGAGGGAGACGTTAGTGTTGAGGCTAAAACCGCCACTGCCGTTGTTGCTATAGATTTTGCTGATGCGGTTTCCTGAACTATCCCGGCCCGTGAGCAGGATGTCGGTGTACCCATCATTGTCAAAGTCGGCGGTGGTGACGGAACTCCCGGCAACACCCGTGAGGGAGATATTGGTGTTTTCTTTAATACTTCCAGATGGAATTATATCTTTGATAACATCCCCACTAGAATTGTTATCATCTTCGTTAATCGTGGTGAGGGTATAGGTAAAGTTAGTATTATCTAATACAGGCGCAGCATCGTTAACGGCCGTGATCGTAACTTGGGCGGTAACTGGGGTAGCGGACTCTAAACCATCGTTATCTTTAGCTACCACTTGCAAAGCGTTGACCGTGCCGTTAACGTTAGCATCCGGTGTCCAATAAGCTTTTTTCGTGGCATCTATCGTATCATTACTTCCTGCAACCCAAGCTGTGGCGCTGGCTGCATCGTTGCCAATTTTTAACGTCCCACTACTGACGGCTTTCACAACAAAGGCATCCACCGTGCCATCACTGTCCGCTTCATTTCCTTGGGCAACAAGGTCAGCAAAGGTGAGTTCGACTTCTGTATCTTCGTTGGTGGTGTCAACCGGGCCAGCAAAACTGTTGAAGGTGGGGGGGGTGGAGGTGGGGGTGTTGTTATAGATTTTGCTGATGTGGTTAGATGAACTATCAAAGCCCGTGAGCAGGATGTCGGTGTACCCATCAGAGTCAAAGTCGGCTGTGCTGACGGAACTAAAGGCAACACCAAGGAGGGAGACGTTGGTGTTTTCGCTAAAACCGCCACTGCCGTTGTTGCTATAGATTTTGCTGATGTAGTTAGATGAACTATCCCGGCCCGTGAGCAGGATGTCGGTGTCCCCATCTTTGTCAAAGTCGGCTGTGCTGACGGAACTATAGTAAACACCATTGAGGGAGATGTTGGTGTTTTCACTAAAACCGCCACTGCCGTTGTTGCTATAGATTTTGCTGATGGGGTTATTAGAACTATCCCGACCCGTGAGCAGGATGTCGGTGTCACCATCAGAGTCAAAGTCGGCTGTGCTGACGGAACTAAAGGCAACACCGGAGAGGGAGACGTTGGTGTTTTCGCTAAAACCGCCACTGCCGTTGTTGCTATAGATTTTGCTGATGGGGTTAGATGAACTATCCCGGCCCGTGAGCAGGATGTCGGTGTCCCCATCTTTGTCAAAGTCGGCGGTGGTGACGGAACTTGTATAAACACCGGTGAGGGAGACGTTGGTGTTTTCGCTAAAACCGCCACTGCCGTTGTTGCTATAGATTTTGCTGATGCGGCCAGAACTATCCAAGCCCGTGAGCAGGATGTCGGTGTCCCCATCTTTGTCAAAGTCGGCGGTGGTGACGGAACTATAGCCAACACCGGTGAGGGAGATGTTGGTGTTTTCGCTAAAACCGCCACTGCCGTTGTTGCTATAGATTTGGCTGATGGGTTTCCATGAACTATCCTGGCCCGTGAGCAGGATGTCGGTGTCCCCATCAGAGTCAAAGTCGGCGGTGGTGACGGAACCCTTGTAAACACGGGTGAGGGAGACGTTGGTGTTTTCGCTAAAACCACCACTGCCGTTGTTGCTATAGATTTGGCTGATGGGGTTATTAAAACTATCGTAGCCCGTGAGCAGAATGTCGGTGTCACCATCAGAGTCAAAGTCGGCTGTGGTGACGGAACTTCTGTAAACACCGGTGAGGGAGATGTTGGTGTTTTCGGTAAAGTTAAAACTAGAAGTCATTTTTTTAATCCTCTTTAATGAGGTAGTTAGTTGATGGAAGAATGGGTCTCAAACCTATTCAACTGAAGAAAACCGTAGAGAGACTAAGACCTGCTTAGTCTCTCTCTACTTTGTTAGAAAATAGAAGTCGTAAAGTTGGTGACAGTCAACAAGTTAGGATCAACGTTATTCAGGGTAGCGAGAATTTGATTATTGACCTGAATTTGAGTTGAACCATTGACCAGGGTTAAAGTCAGTTGTTCAAAGGTGAGACCGCCATCAAGGACGATAATATCCACCCCAGAAGTAAAGTCAGTAATGGTATCGGGGCCAAATCCTGAAACCAGAACAAAGCGGTCACTGCCTTCGCCTCCAGTCAGGGTATCAGCACCGGAGGCCCCCACCAAGATATCGTTACCTTTGCCTCCGGTGAGAATATCGTTGTCTTGGCCACCATCAAGGGTATCATCACCGTCATCGCCCCAGAGTGCATCATTGCCCTCGTTCCCGTCTAGGAGGTCGTTGTCCTCGCCTCCGTAAATCAGGTCATCCCCGGAGTTACCGGAGATTGTATCGCGCTGTTCGTTACCAAAGAGGCTATCGTCACCGTCGTTTCCTTCTATTAGGTCAGTTCCCAGGTTGCCAAAAATCAGATCAGTTTCGTTACCACCTTTAATTGAGTCATTATTCTCACCTCCAAAGAGTTGATCCTTGCCATCGCCACCATCAATTAGGTCATCTCCTTCGTTACCATTAATCGAGTCATTGCCAATATTTCCAGCAATGGTATCGTTACCCAGGTTGCCAAACAAGTCATCATCATCATCGCTGCCGTCGATTTGGTCGTTGTCTTTGCCACCCAAGACGGTATCATTGCCTTTACCAGCATCAATAAAGTCCTCACCTTGATTACCGTTAATGTAGTCATTCCCATCTCCGGTTTGGATGTTGTTGTTACCTTCTTTACCAAAGACGGTATCAGCTTCTGTTGTACCTGCTATGGATTGATCGCTGACAACGTTGGCTTTTAGGGTGGGAAAGGCGATGGCTTTCACAAAACGGGTGGGGTCGTAGATATCCCCACTGGAGTTTGCTGGCAAAGTGTCAGAAGTTGGTTCTGGTGTGGGTGTGGGTGTGGGTGTGGGTTGGACAGTTGGTTCTGGTGTGGGTGTGGGTGTGGGTTGGACAGTTGGTTCTGGTGTGGGTGTAGGTGTGGGTTGAGGAGTAGCTTCAACCGTCAGTTGGAAACTATTTTCAACGGTGGCATTACTACTATCTTTAGCTGTCACTTTGATAGCAATATTCCCGACATCACTGTTAGTCGGTGTTCCGGTAAAAGTTCCCGTTGTGCTGTCGAAAGTTAACCAACTGGGTAAGGCTGTACCATCAGCTAAGGCGGCGCTATAGGTTAGGATGTCTCCATCAATATCGCTAAATTTATTAGCAATATTGAGATTAAAACTGCTATCTTTTGTTGCGGTTTGAGTCGTGATAGGAGTTGCCGTTGGAGCGTGGTTAACGTTATTAACGGTGAGTTGGAAACTATTTTCAACGGTGGCATTACTACTATCTTTAGCTGTCACTTTGATAGCAATATTCCCGACATCACTGTTAGTCGGTGTTCCGGTAAAAGTTCCCGTTGTGCTGTCGAAAGTTAACCAACTGGGTAAGGCTGTACCATCGGCTAAGGCGGCGCTATAGGTTAGGATGTCTCCATCAATATCGCTAAATTTATTAGCAATATTGAGATTAAAACTGCTATCTTTTGTTGCGGTTTGAGTCGTGATAGGAGTTGCCGTTGGAGCGTGGTTAACGTTATTAACGGTGAGTTGGAAACTATTTTCAACGGTGGCATTACTACTATCTTTAGCTGTCACTTTGATAGCAATATTCCCGACATCACTGTTAGTCGGTGTTCCGGTAAAAGTTCCCGTTGTGCTGTCGAAAGTTAACCAACTGGGTAAGGCTGTACCATCAGCTAAGGCGGCGCTATAGGTTAGGATGTCTCCATCAATATCGCTAAATTTATTAGCAATATTGAGATTAAAACTGCTATCTTTTGTTGCGGTTTGAGTCGTGATAGGAGTTGCCGTTGGAGCGTGGTTAACGTTATTAACGGTGAGTTGGAAACTATTTTCAACGGTGGCATTACTACTATCTTTAGCTGTCACTTTGATAGCAATATTCCCGACATCACTGTTAGTCGGTGTTCCGGTAAAAGTTCCCGTTGTGCTGTCGAAAGTTAACCAACTGGGTAAGGCTGTACCATCGGCTAAGGCGGCGCTATAGGTTAGGATGTCTCCATCAATATCGCTAAATTTATTAGCAATATTGAGATTAAAACTGCTATCTTTTGTTGCGGTTTGAGTCGTGATAGGAGTTGCCGTTGGAGCGTGGTTAACGTTATTAACGGTGAGTTGGAAACTATTTTCAACGGTGGCATTACTACTATCTTTAGCTGTCACTTTGATAGCAATATTCCCGACATCACTGTTAGTCGGTGTTCCGGTAAAAGTTCCCGTTGTGCTGTCGAAAGTTAACCAACTGGGTAAGGCTGTACCATCAGCTAAGGCGGCGCTATAGGTTAGGATGTCTCCATCAATATCGCTAAATTTATTAGCAATATTGAGATTAAAACTGCTATCTTTTGTTGCGGTTTGAGTCGTGATAGGAGTTGCCGTTGGAGCGTGGTTAACGTTATTAACGGTGAGTTGGAAACTATTTTCAACGGTGGCATTACTACTATCTTTAGCTGTCACTTTGATAGCAATATTCCCGACATCACTGTTAGTCGGTGTTCCGGTAAAAGTTCCCGTTGTGCTGTCGAAAGTTAACCAACTGGGTAAGGCTGTACCATCGGCTAAGGCGGCGCTATAGGTTAGGATGTCTCCATCAATATCGCTAAATTTATTAGCAATATTGAGATTAAAACTGCTATCTTTTGTTGCGGTTTGAGTCGTGATAGGAGTTGCAGTTGGAGCGTCGTTAACGGCCGTAACCGTAATGGAGGCGGTGGCGGTGTTGACGCTAAAGGCTGTTGTACCACCGTTAATGCTGGTGTCGGCTGTACTTCCGACTGTACCTGTGGACTTATCCCAAGCCCGGAAGGTGAGGGCAGTGGTAATCGTCCCGTTGTAGTGGGCAGTGGGTTGGAAACGAACTTTATTCCCCGCATCTAATAATAGGGCGTTACTGTTGCTGACGGTGGGGAAGTTTGTCCAGGTTGTACCGTTGGTGGAATATTGCCAAGTACCGTTATTGTCGGCGGCTGTAATCGCGATGGCTTCGGTGATGGTGGTGGTGTCTACATCGGATATGGGGAAAAGATTGTTATAGATTTTGCTGATGCGGCCAGAACTATCTTTGCCCGTGAGCAGGATGTCGGTGTCCCCATCAGAGTCAAAGTCGGCTGTGGTGACGGAACTACCGTAAACACCATTTAGGGAGATGTTGGTGTTTTCACTAAAACCGCCACTGCCGTTGTTGCTATAGATTTGGCTGATGGGGTTATTAAAACTATCGTAGCCCGTGAGCAGAATGTCGGTGTCACCATCAGAGTCAAAGTCGGCTGTGGTGACGGAACTACGGAAAACACCATTGAGGGAGACGTTGGTGTTTTCGCTAAAACCGCCACTGCCGTTGTTGGTATAGATTTTGCTGATGGGGTTTCCTGAACTATCGGAGCCCGTGAGCAGGATGTCGGTGTCCCCATCAGAGTCAAAGTCGGCTGTGGTGACGGAACTATAGGAAACACCAGTGAGGGAGATGTTGGTGTTTTCGCTAAAACCGCCACTGCCGTTGTTACTATAGATTTGGCTGATGCGGTTTCCTGAACTATCCCGGCCCGTGAGCAGGATGTCGGTGTACCCATCTTTGTCAAAGTCGGCCGTGGTGACGGAACTATAGAAAACACCGGTGAGAGAGACGTTGGTGTTTTCGCTAAAACCGCCACTGCCGTTGTTGCTATAGATTTGGCTGATGGGGTTATTAAAACTATCGTAGCCCGTGAGCAGGATGTCAGTGTACCCATCTTTGTCAAAGTCGGCCGTGGTGACGGAACTGTAGAAAACACCGGTGAGAGAGACGTTGGTGTTTTCGCTAAAACCGCCACTGCCGTTGTTGCTATAGATTTGGCTGATGGGGCCAGAACCATCTTTGCCCGTGAGCAGGATGTCGGTGTTGCCATCAGAGTCAAAGTCGGCTGTGGTGACCGAACCAGTGGCAACACTGGTGAGAGAGACGTTGGTGTTTTCGCTAAAACCGCCACTGCCGTTATTGCTATAGATTTTGCTGATGGGGTTAGATGAACTATCGTAGCCCGTGAGCAGGATGTCGGTGTTGCCATCAGAGTCAAAGTCGGCTGTGGTGACGGAACTTAAGTAAACACCATTGAGGGAGATGTTGGTGTTTTCTTTAATACTTCCAGCCGGAATTATATCTTTGATAACATCCCCACTAGAATTGTTATCATCTTCGTTAATCGTGGTGAGGCTATAGGTGAAGTTAGTATTATCTAATACGGGCGCATCATTAACAGCCGTGACCGTAACTTGGGCGGTGACTGGTGTAGGGGACACCAAACCGTCGTTATCTTTGGCCACCACTTGCAAAGCGTTGACCGTGCCGTTAACGTTAGCATCCGGTGTCCAATAAGCTTTTTTCGTGGCATCTATTGTATCATTACTTCCTGCAACCCAAGCTGTGGCACTGGCTGCATCGTTGCCAATTTTTAACGTCCCGCTACTGACGGCTTTCACAACAAAGGCATCCACCGTGCCATCACTGTCTGCTTCATTTCCTTGGGCAACAAGGTCAGCAAAGGTGAGTTCGACTTCTGTATCTTCGTTGGTGGTGTCAACCGGGCCAGCAAAACTGCTGAAGGTGGGGGGGGGTGGAGGTGGGGGTGTTGCTATAGATTTTGCTGATGGGTTTATTAGAACTATCTTTGCCCGTGAGCAGGATGTCAGTGTTGCCATCAGAGTCAAAGTCGGCTGTGGTGACGGAACCCTTGTAAACACCATTGAGGGAGATGTTGGTGTTTTCGCTAAAACCGCCACTGCCGTTGTTGCTATAGATTTTGCTGATGTAGTTAGATGAACTATCTTTGCCCGTGAGCAGGATGTCGGTGTCCCCATCAGAGTCAAAGTCGGCTGTGGTGACCGAACTAAAGTAAACACCGGTGAGAGAGACGTTGGTGTTTTCGCTAAAACCGCCACTGCCGTTGTTGCCATAGATTTGGCTGATGCGTTTATAAAAACTATCGTAGCCCGCGAACAGGATGTCGGTGTTCCCATCTTTGTCGAAGTCGGCTGTGGTGACGAAACTATAGCCAACACCGGAGAGGGAGACGTTGGTGTTTTGGCTAAAACCGCCACTGCCGTTGTTGCTATAGATTTGGCTGATGGGGTTATGTGAACTATCGTAGCCCGTGAGCAGGATATCGGTGTCCCCATCTTTGTCAAAGTCGGCTGTGGTGACGGAACTATTGTAAACACCGGTGAGGGAGATGTTGGTGTTTTCGGTAAAGTTAAAACTAGAAGTCATTTTTTTAATCCTCTTTAATGAGGTAGTTAGTTGATGGAAGAATGAATCTCAAACCTATTCATGGGAGTTATTAGCGGTTTCCCATTTGTCGAAATGCCGATTCTAAGTGGCTGACAAACCCTGATACATTAAATAACGGGGCATCTCGTTTTTGTAACCGTTGACGCAACTGTTGCAACTTTTGGGGATGGGTGGCCCAGTCAATCGCCTTTTGTTCGTACTCCTCCACACTGTTAGCAATCATTTCTGGGAGTCCGGCGCTGGCACAAATACTCGCTCCCATGCGGGAGGCGTTGGTGTCACCGGGTTTTGTCAGTACAGGTACACCCGCCCACAACGCTGCTACAGTGGTGGAACCGCCACTATATATCCACGTATCTAAGGCTAAATCTGCCAGTTGTAAGCGGGCGAGATATTCGGGGTGGGGCTGTTTTTTGGCAAAAATTAGTCTTTCGGGTGCTACCCCCATTTCCCCAGCACGGCGACGGAGGTTTTGCATTGTCTCTTCTACTGCCAAAGATAACCACAACACACTACCTTCAACTTGCTGCAAAATTCCCATCCAAACGGCAAATAAATCCGGCGTAATTTTAAAGTGTCGGTTGTAGCAAACAAAGACAAAACCATCTTCTGGCAACCCAAATTCAGCCCGACTAAATTGTTTGTTGGAAATCTCCATCGGTGAACAGATAAACTGATGGGGTAAATAGATAATTGACTCGCTGTAATTTTTAGCTAAATCTGCTGGTACTACCCATTCATCCGTTAGCAAATAGGGGATAAAATTCCCTCCCATTGTATTGGGATATCCCAGAAAACTTGCCTGTATAGGTGCAGGTTGATAAGCCAATATTTCCGGTTTACCGTAACCTGTATAACCCGCTAAATCGATTAAAATATCAATGCCATCAGCGTTAATTTGCACAGCAGCATCAGAGGCAGAAAGTTGAGCAATATCTCGAAATTGATCACAGCCATTTTTAATGATTTCTGTGACTTCATCGTTGACATTTAATAGGTTATAGCCAAAGATTTCAAACTCGTCTCGGTTATGAGTTTCAAAAATTTGATAAATTAAACGTCCGACGGCGTGACTATAGAAATCTGGGGAAACATAACCCACCCGCAGTTTATCGGTTTTTTGAGAATAGATGAATTTAGGTTTTTTCTCAGCTATTGATTTCTCAATTCCTGCGGCGTGTTTTTGGGCAACGGCTAGGGATAATTCTGAGGGAATAGGAAGGGCGTTTAACTGAAAGGGAGCTAAGGTAAACCCTTTCTTGTCTTCCTGTATATATTGGGTCGTGGAATTTATCAAATCTTGGACAAAATTATCATAGTTTTCCCAGTCGCAGAGATTCAGTTTCACAAACCCGATATGGGGATATAAATATTCAGCATTAGGGTTGAGGCTTTGCACTCGTTCATAGGCGAGTTTTGCTAAGGTAAATTGACTCTGAAATTCCCAAATTTGCCCAAGTTGAAAATAGGCATCGGCGTAGTTTCGTTGGTGTTTAGCTGCGGTTTGAAAGAGTTGAATCGCCTCGTCTAATTTAGCTTTTTCTTTATACAACAAACCTAAATTGTACAACGCCGGAACAAGCTCAGGGTTTAATTCCAAGGCGCGTTTTAATAACTCCTCGGCTTGATTTAGCTGGGTTTTAATTAGATAAATTGACCCTAAGTTAGTCAAGGTTAACGCTGAATCTGGGTTAATTTTTAGAGCGTTTTGATAACAAGTTATGGCTTCAGATAAGCGATTTTGCTGTTGGAGTAAGGTTCCTAAATTATTGTGAGCAGGAATATAGTTTGGGTCGGCTGTTATAGCGTTTTGGAAACAAGTGATCGCTTCTTCAATTTTTCCTTGTTTTTTGAAATCTTGCCCCCGTTCAAATTCAGCTTTTGCTACTTTTAATTGTGGGTTTTCTAACGTCCTTAAGTGTTGTTCTAGGATGTCATCTAATTCTGAAATTGTCGTCTCATCTTCTCGAAAAATCTGCCCGACATATTCAGTATTTTGACGAGAAAGTGGAAAGGGTTTTCCTTCAGAAAATTCATCATGAACCAAACTTTGATATTGAGCTAAAGGATAAATGACATCGTTCAAAAACAGTTTATCAATGCCTTTTCTTAAAGATTGAGAATGAGTTTTAACATAATTATTGATAGCAGTTTTGATCTCTAAATTTCCTTTAAATCCCCACATTCCTCCCATAATTTTGCTTCGATGCAAAGGATGATCTCGCATAATATGAAAGGGAAAAGGACTGGTTAACCATTCATCAACGGCGGCTTTTTCTCGTTGATTGAGTCGCGAGTCCGTATCCCGAATAATTGTAATTTCGACATCGGGATCATTCAGGGCTAGAAACCGCCAAAATAATCCGGTACAATTTTGAGAGGGGGTTTGCATCGGAATAATTTCAACATGACTCCAAGCCGCTAAACGTTCTAACGTTTCTTTGGGAACAGTTTCATCTACATAAAACCGACAAATCCAACCTGGATAAATTTTAAGCGCTAATTCCGCATTTTTAATCGCACCAATATTGTACATAGGATCATTGCCCCAAATACTAAAAGAGATGACTTTTTTCTGGGTTTTTGTGGGGCTACCAATAGTTACTAATTTAGCAATATTTCCACTTTTAAACCCTAAAGCCATCGGACATTGAACTTGGGGCAAAATCGCCACATCATAAAGTTCTGTGGCTTCGGTATCCATATCTAGCCACTCGACAATATCCCCGGTTTTTATGTCAATAATTAAGATGCCACAACGAGCTTCTGCTTGTTTTTGTTGCAGTTTTTCTCCGAGTAATAAACCGGAAAAATGATAATCTCTAGGTTTAGATAAACCAACAACGGCAAAATCTCCGACAAAAGCTAACCCCCGTCCATAACCGGGACAAAAGGTAACTGCCACAAATTCTTCGTTATCAATGTAGCCAAAATCTCCTGTTCCTGAGTTCAATAACCACAATTTCCCTTGATACCATCGAGGTGAATGGGGCATGGATAAACCCCTAGCGATGATATCGTTGGTTTGAATATCGATTACCACTCCCCCATCACTCCTTCGATGTCGCCAACCCGATGCCACATCCGAACAACTCACCGCCGTTACATAGCGGGGAATACCGTTAACGGCGGCTAACCCGTTAAGGTGACAGCGATCTTCCGGGGCGAGTTTGCTGATAAAATTCGGTTGCCATACAGGGGTAAAGCTGTGTTGGGGATGGAGCGTTGCTAAACAGCTATATTCGGTATTGGCAAAGATGATGTTACCTTGAGGATCAACTACAAGGTCATGTACGTCTAAATCTCCAGTGGTGTAGGCAATTCGAGGGACATAAACGCGATCATATTTCTCCTGTAAAAGTTCCCCGTTTTCTAGGATATTTTCAAACTGCCAAATTTGATAGCGGGTAGCAAGGTAAAAGCGTTCTGTAGTTGCATAAAGTCCCATAGGTCGCTCAAATTCCCAAACGGGGGTGGAAATTTGGCCGTTCGGTTGGACTCCAATCAAACCAAGGCGGTTTGTTTGGTAGGTAGTTAGGGCGAGGCTGACTTGCTGTTGGTGCAGCCATTCCAGAAAGTGCCGCGAGAAAGGAACTGTTAGGGTTTTAGGATTGTTCATGGGTTGTTGCTTGAGCCAAGTCCAAAAAGTTGAATTAGCTCAGATGTTAAGTGCTTATGTAAAATCAATGACCGAGTTGAGAAAAAAACCGGGAAGCTGGAATCACCAAATGTGCAAATAATTATGTTTGGACACTTATTGAGTCCCTAAATAGGCCATTGGGAAATCCTGAAACTCTTGTAATACAAGTGGCCTTGCTTGAAGCAGATACAGAGTTGAAAATGTTGCTAAGCTGTTAAGCATCTAAATAGGGTATAATGAAAAACCAAGTTTAGAAAAATCAATCAAAAGATGCCTGCTAAAAATCATTTAAATGAAAAGCAAGTAGAGAAACTACAGAAAAGATTGAAAGAGGAAGAAAATGGACAAATCCGAGAAAGAATCTTGATTTTATTATTGCTAAATGATGGTAAAAAGCAAAGTGAAATTGCCAAGTTTTTGGGCTGCTCATTAAACAAAGTATGTTATTGGTGTGTACATGGAGACCCTGACAAATTAGAAAGCCTAAAAGATGAAAGAATGAAAGGAAATTATAGAAAAGCCACAGACAAATATATAGAGATATTATTAGAAACAGTAGAAAAAGAACCGGAAGAATTAGGATATGAATTTGGGAGATGGACAGGAGAAAGATTGGCAACTTATTTAGAACAAATCACAGGAATCAAATTAAGTAGTTCACAAGTGAGAAAGATATTAAAGGAAAAAAAGTATGTTTATTTGTGGGCAAAGTATAGCTTAGAAGAGAAAAGAGATCCAGAAAAAAGAAAATTATTTAAAGATAAAATAGAAGAATATTTGAAAATAGCAAAAGAAAGTCCAGAACAATTACAGGTATGGTTTTGGGATGAAAGTGGATTTAATTTAAGAGTGATAAAAAGAAAGAATTGGTGTAAAAAAGGGAAGAGGAAACAGATTAGAGGAGACAGGAGGAAAGGAAGAGTTAATGTGATGGGAGGATTGAGGTACTCGGATAAAAAAAGATTTGTAGAATTTCTGGATAAAGGAAATGCAGATAATTTTTATCAAGTGTTAAAAAGTTTTTATCAAGAGCTAATTTATGAATGGGTATTAGCGGGAAATCAAGCAGAAGAATTTGTAGAAAAAGGAGCTAAGATCCTGATTATTCTTGACAATGCAAGTTTTCACAAAAAAGAAGAGTACCTAGAAAAAATTAAAGCAGAAATGCCGAATGTCTATTTAGAATTTCTTCCAGCATATAGTCCAGATTATAATTTAATTGAATTAGTCTGGCATTCAGCTAAAGAATATATAGCTCATCGACTCTTTAAATCAGTTGATGAGCTAGAGTGTTTATTACATCAGCTTTTAAATGAAGGACAGTTATCTATTAAATGGGGACGTAAACTTAAAAACAAAGGTAATGCTATAATCACAGTTTAAATACACAACAGCTTATCTACGAACGAACAGGCAATGATATCAAAATGCGAAAGGAGGAAATCGGCAAACTTTATGACAGTTATCGAGTTGAAATTGATGAAATTTGGGATACCCCTGAACGGAAAACCAGAGCCGCTCATGCCCTGTTCCAAGCTACCCACACTTGTGATAACCTCAGCAAACACCGGACAGTCGGTCAGAAAGTCGCAGAGGAACTAGAAATTACCTTTTCCCTTCAGCAAGATTACGAGTTACTTCACGAAGCGTTGCCACGAGATGTTTATGTCCTGCAAGTTCCTTTCAAGAAAGTGAAAACTCAAGACGGCCGTAGTATTGACCTTCCTAACCAATGGAAAGATTCACTGGATAGAAAAGGTATTGAATACGAAGCCACTGCTCATCACGAATTACCCTTAGTTGAATTTGCCTTTAAAGATTTACCCCAGAACATGGTAGCGAAACTTGATGCTAAATACGGAGATAACTCCAACGACCATATCGATCCTGACGCTTTGAAAGTGACAAATTACTCAGGTAATGAAACCCGATTGCTCATTGTACCTCCGGTTGATTGTCGCTGGATTGAATCTCAAGATAAAGCGGGTCGAGGCGCACTGGTCTATAAACTATTTATGGATGAAATTTGCCATGCGTTGTCCAATTATCAGGTTAACCAAATCGAAGTTGTTAATGTTAAACATCCTGATAACGACTACTCCCAGGAAGATTTCTGCAAGTCTAAATGGAAAGACCGCAAAGTGACTCTGCAAGTGGGAACCCTAGACTTACCTCCTACTCACGAGAAATATTACCGATTTCAAGGCACTCCTATTATTCAACTGGACGAGAAAAAATTGGGAACCTTCTCCCCCGATAGTCCAAAATTACCCCCTGGAACCACGTTTGAAGCCACGATAACGCTGAATCAAAGTGGCAGGTCACTGATGCTGAAGGTTGATTCTGAATCAATTCAATTGCCTCAAACCCAATTGCCACCCATTGATTCCCCTGAACCTTCTCACCGTTTTGTTTCCATCGTTGACAATGGCAGTCAAAAACCCGCTTTAAAACCAGAAAGAATAGGGAATAACGGAAAGTACAGTCCCACGCCTGCTAACACTGACCACTGGCGGCTTTCTCTCCAAGATCTGCTTTTTAGCGTTGTGTCAGACACATACCAACAACGACAAGGGCAACTTACTTCCGATGGCGACGCCGCCTGTCAGCATGGCACCCAGCACTTCAAGTTTGGGGACAACCAATGGACAGCTTATGTGCAACCCAACGGGGATTGCTTTGTCAGAAACGAGTCTAAGCGCACCGTGTTTAAAGCCAACGTTCATACCGGAGAGGTTCAAATTCCCTTGACAGAAAAAGCGGCAACTCGTTTCCAAGACATGATTATGGCGCGAGAGAAAGCGTTATCCCAACCTCAAACAACTCTCCTGTCTACGGCGAAAGCCAAACCAAAAGAACTAGAACTGGTTTAGGCGAGTCGAGAGGGTTGGAGATCTTAAGGCGATGCCGCAAGGCGGCGGCTACGCCATCGCACAGGAGTCAATGGAAAATTTTCCATTGGCTCTTGTTACATTTGTAGTATAAAAATTACATTTCCCCTCTTTCTTTCCACACAAGTCCAAAAAACGGCTAAAAACAGGTAGGGAAAAGTAGGGAAAAAATGCACTATTTTCTCTCTTATTTCCTACTGTAGCCCGTTGAATATATACTCCAGAAAATTTACTCTAACAATTCTAAATTTTCAAGATTAGTCCTGATATACTGTTTGAATACAGGAGATAAATTAAATAAAATTTTTTCTTTTTCTATTCTTTTGAGCAAATAACGTTGACTCAATGATTGTAATCCATTTATTAAATCCGTTGATGATAACGGTAAAACTTGTTTTAAATCTTCTCGTGATACGGGTTCATCTAGTTTACTAATTTGCACAACAATCTTTTGTTCTAAAATTGATAGCCGATTAAATATTTCTGTTAACCTAGATTTTATGTCTTTAGTTATTATTAAACTATTTTCTTTCAAAAAATCATCAGCTTGACCAGCAAAAACTATTTTAATTAAATTCAAAATGTCTTTTAAGTAAGCCGGATTCCCTTCATATAAGTCTATAATTTTTGCTCCATCATGATTATTTTTTAACCCATTATCTTTTATAAATTCGCTGTTATGTAAACCATTTATTTCTAAAGATTTAATTGGGTATAATTCCTCATCTAAGCAAACCATCTCTTGACACTGTTCCTGACTAATTAAAATTAAACTACTTTGATTTTCTATCTCCGTCATCATCGTAAAGAATTTTTGGTAATTCTTATATTCAGTTTTAAACTGTCCTGCTAATTGTTCACTGATAAATAACTCTTGCACATCATCAAGGATAATTAAACATCTTTGATGACGTAAAACATTAAAGAATTGAGTAATTTTGTTTTCACCGTCAGTCACATCACTATCGATAGCTGTTAAAGTTTCAGTGAAAATACTATCTAAAGATTCAGAGAGCTTGATACTTTTCCAAATAATGATATCAAAAAGTTGCAAGTTTAGATCAACAAACTGTTTAACTAGAGTTGTTTTACCAATTCCTAGTAATCCTAAAATTGAAATTAAGCGAGTATTTTGACTCTTCAAACAATCGGATAGAATTTTAAGTTCTATTTCCCGTCCGTAAAACTGATTTATTTTAGGAGCTAGGGTTAAATTATGATATAAGTAGTGGTTATTATTCTTTGTATTTATACTATTAGGATTATTTTTATTTTCAGCAGATGAGCAAAAATTAAAATGATGATTATTATTCTGGTGATTGTTATTTTGTATAATGATGGGAGATGATGTGAATTTTAACCTTGATAAAGTAGAGCGAAAATTACGTTTATTAATATCTTGCTCTAATTGCTCTGAAAAGACTTGCCACAGTTTATAACCAATGTCCCTAATGTGACTTTCACTTCGATTGCACTCTGCTGCGATTTTCTCATAAGTCTGCCCCTCCCAAACTCCCTTAATCACAATTTCCTGAATATCATCTAAATGCTTTCCGGTTTGGGCAAGCACTAGCTCATTCGCAAATTGTAAAATTTCTGTAACATCCATACAAACTCTATCATTTGAGCATTTCAGGCATTATAGCTGAAATTTGGGCAGGCATGATCAGGCATTTTCGGACAATTAGATTAATATTCTGTAACACAACTCAGGATTTAATCAGGCATTTTCCTCTGGTAGTAACTTAGTTTTTTTGCTTAACTAGATAGCAATCCACCAGTTAGGAGTAACCTACAGTATTATGTCAATCACTACTAATATTCCTCAAACCAGCAATTCTAATAACTCTATTACCGCTCGTGTCTTGCAGTTATATGATAAGGTTACTCAAGATAACAATAGTGCTATCGAGACTTCGCTCCTTAATTTAGCTGGCAGTCAAAATAAAAATATTGATAAATCAGAAATAAATTCAGATAGTTATTTAACAAGATATCAAGGATTTGCTGATTTTAGTAGTTGGGGAAACTTTAGTAGTTGGAAATAGAAAAAGGACTTACATACTAACTTGATAATGCTATTATTGTAGGCAGGTTCAAGTAAGCTATTGCCTTTTTTATAGAGTTTACACTGTATACTGTATAGCAATTGATATTGGGGTTTATGAGTAGAAATAATTAATATGTGGAGTTAAGTACCAATGAATTTAAACATTGAAGCGTTTAGATCGCATAGTCCATTAATTATACTGCAACCGACCCCTTTTTGTAATCTTGATTGTAAGTATTGCTATCTACCTAACCGCAATCTAAGACAACAAATGTCCTTAGAGGTTATGCAACGCATCTTTGATGAAGTTTTAAAAAGTCCATTACCTGATCCGATTGAATTAGTCTGGCACGCTGGTGAACCTCTGGCCGTACCAAAAGATTTTTATAGAGACGCTTTTCGGCTCTTAAATCATATAAACTTAAAATATCAACGTAAGTTACAGCATGGTATTCAAACTAATGCTACTCTAATTGACGAAGAATGGATTAGTATTTTTCAAGCAAATAAGATCAATATAGGAGTTAGTATTGATGGGCCTGAATTTATTCATAATAAATATCGAGTGACTCATACAGGATATGGAACACATAAAAAAACCATGCGAGGGATACGCTTACTTCAAGAAAATAACATTCTATTTACTACAATCTCTGTGTTGACAGATTTTTCCCTTAATTATCCCGATGAAATGTTTAATTTTTTTGTTGATAATGGAATTCAGTGTATCGCCTTTAATATTGATGAGGTTAGTGGTCAAAACCTATCATCATCTTATCAAGTTAATGAATCTATATACCAGTATAAAAAATTTATCAATAAATTTCTTGAACTTGTAGATGCTAATCAGGGTTTCCCAGAGGTTAGAGAATTCCTTCAAATTGCATCAATTATTAAAAATAACCCTCATGGGAAAGGCATACTAATCAATAGCACTAATACCCCTTTGCATATTCTAACTTTTGATTATCTAGGAAATTATACAACTTTTTGCCCTGAACTATCAGCAACACAAAGTTCAAAATTTAAAAATTTCATTATGGGAAATATTTTTGATAATCCCATAAATTCTATTTTTGATAATCCTGTTTTTAAAGCGGTTAATATAGAAGTTAAAGCTGGATTAAAAATTTGTCAAGAATCATGCAATTATTGGTCTTTTTGCGGGGGTGGTTCACCCTCTAATAAGTTTTCTGAAACAGGAAGATTTGATGTTGCAGAGACTCTTCATTGTAAGGTTCATACAAAAGCATTAGTAGATAGTATGTTAGATTATCTTGAGTTAAAGGGGAGACAGATTTAGCATGAGTATGGAAAATACTAAGAATAATAAAGGCAAACATTTTATAGTATATACAATTAATAATAAAACCTATAAGTTCGATGTATTCAACCTTTGGAACTTTGTATCTGGGATGAAGGTTGAAGAAGTACCAATTAAAGATTTTAATTTGGATATAGATATATGGTTTAGAGAGTTTGAATTACCAACAGTTTTAAATGTTATCAAGCACTGTCAGAGGATGCTTGATGCAGATTTAGATTTTCCTATAATCATCGCACCAAATGGAATAATTTTGGACGGAATGCACAGAATTGGAAAAGCGTGGATTTTAGGATATTCTACAATCAAAGCCATTCGTCTTGAAGAATTTCCTATATCTGATTTACTTGATCATTGTTAGTTAACTAGATTTTTTTGAGGTTTTGTATTATGGAAAATGCCATTTTTGAAAATGATTTACCTGACATATCAATAGTAGGTTCTGGAATAAAGTTCCCAGAACATTTGACCTTAGAAACAATTGCAATTTTAGAACACTGTCAATCAGTTTATACAATTGCAACACATCTCAATGATGAAAAAAATACTCCTCTGGGTTTACACAAAAAGATCAAAAACTTATGGCATTTATATAAGCCAGATCGATTGCGTCGAGAAAACTATAAGGCTATGGCTCAAGTAATTTTTGATGCCGCCCATCAAGAGCGTCCAATTGCTTATTTAGCGAGTGGGAATCCAGTAGTATTTGATAGTGTAACTCAGTGGATTATTCAAGGTGCAGAAAAGCAAGGTTTGACAGTTAAGATTTTTCCCGCAATCTCGTCTATTGATACAATAATGGTTGACTTAAAATATGAAGTAGCTCCTGGTTTACAAATTTATGATGCTTCTATGCTTGTGGGTTTTAATCTTGAGCCAAGAGTTAATGTCCCTTGTATCTTATTACAAATAAGCACATTTGGAACTTCTTATACAACAGCATATAGAATTCCCAAAAAAGATGTTTTAAGTCCCTTGAAAACGTATTTACTGCGCTTCTATCCTTCTAATCATCAGCTATTCCTAATTAGTTGTCCTTTAAGTAGCGAAAATACTTCAGAGATTATGCCTATTTGCTTGGAGGAGCTTGATTCTACTAACCCTGAACACATTCGAGGTTCATCTCTTTTTATTCCTAAACTTCATAAACCTAAAGAAAATTTGGAGTTTTTAACTAAAATGCAAGATCAAAATTATTTTAGTAATAATTACTCAATTTAATTTTAATGCGTTAAAACCACTGGTTTTAACGCATAATTGCTCTATTATTCAAGTAAATTAAATATTATAATTAAAAACTATTTAATCATACAAACATGGATAAATTGGCTAATGGTATTTGGCAAATTAAAAAGATGTTAAATACTGAAGAATGCAATTTAATAGTTAAAATAGCTTGTTCGGGGGGCTTTACAATAGCACATAAGCAAGCAATGGGACGTTATAATCAAGAAACTTTTATTGAGTCTTCTGAAGTTTATTTGATGCTTTTTTACCATCTACAAAGGTGTATTTGTGAATGTCATGAAATTGCAAGCATCATTTCTATTCAACAAATTATTGAATGTTATCGTTACTATAAAGGAGATTATATTACTCCACACTACGATAGAGCTAGAGAAATTGAACCTAATATTTGGTCAACCCATACCCTTTTAGTATACTTAAGCGATTCTGTTATAGGAGGAGAAACAGCGTTTCCAAAAAAACACATTAGAGTTATTCCTGAACTTGGAAAAGCACTTCTTTTTGAGCATGGTGTCTTGCACCAAGCAATTGAAGTTTTAGAGGGAGTAAAATATGTATCACGTGCTAATATAGCCTTAGCTAAATATAAGCTTGATTCATTGTAAACACTTTCCCTTGGTGATATTGAAGTCTCTTGTTAACAATATTAGTAATTAAAATTTATCTTGAACTAATTCCGAAGTTGGTGTTAAATTTTCTCATTTTTCTTGGCTAAACCGATTTTTATTAATTTGTTTTATAATCAAATTAGTCTAGCTTTAATTATCGGAGAATCGGGTTCTGGAAAAAGTGTTTTAGGATGGCGATTTGCCACAGAAGCTCAATTGGGAGAACTCACCTTTAGAGATGCAATTACTAACGTTACCCTCAGTAGTATTGGTAAACAGCAGCTTGAAAATCTCTATAGTGAATGTCGAAATCAAGTCGGTGAAGAACTCGTAACCTGTTGGAATTCTAAACGTGAAGCGGCGCAAAAAATTGTTGATGAAGCTGAAAGACAAGCGGCGGGTTCTGTTCCTTTGCAAGCATTACGAACCTTTGGACAAATGCTTTGGAATCGTACTTTATTCGGTGCTGCTGAAGATGCCGTTACTTTCGTCACTGACCCGGGTTCAGTGTTTCGCGAAAAAGCCATACCTATTCTTCGTTTTATTCTGTACAGCATTCAGTGGGCCTTCGTCAACGTTCTTGAAGCGGCTTTACTGCTGACTGGTTTATTTGCACCGATCGCAATGGGGTTGTCTCTTCTGCCTCTGCAAGGTCGTCCGATTTGGGCTTGGACAACAGGTTTTCTCAGTTTATTTGGTGTCCAGCTTGGCTACAACATTATCGTTGGACTGGCTGCCGTTGTTCTGGTGAACTCAGGAGCAGAACTGGCCAGTGATGTTGCTTTCCTGTTCTTCATCAGTATTTTTGCCCCTGCATTAGCTCTTCTCATCGCCGGAGGAGGAGGAATTGCTTTATACAACGGCATTGCGGGTCATGCCAAACAACTGGTCGATTTATTCAGCAATGCGCTTGGAGCCGCAAGTAATCTGATTATTTACAAAGGATTCCGATAATATGAAGCTTCAAAAATTAACACAACCTGCACTACTTCCCGAAGCCAAAAATTGGCTTGCCTTGTGTTTTGTGATTTTAACAGCTATCAATTTTGTCACGCTAATTCTACATTTGTTTATTGCCTCCCGTATGAATTCATTGGCTAGTTTAAGAACAACTCAAGTTCAACTCATCAATGGTCAAACTTATTATGTTTCTGAACGAGACCAACGGTTTCGCTATCCATCAGTTATCCAAAATTTCATCAAGACTTGGGCTGAATTAACCTTTAATTGGGATAGTAAACTTCCGGGTACGAATGAAACTGACTCAGGGATCAAAGTCAATTCAAAACGAGTTCCAACCAGTACCTACTTTGCTTCTTTATTAATGGAACCTGAATTTGGCAAGGCTTCTCTTGATAAAATTGCTGAATTGGTTCCGAGTAACGTTTTTTCGGGTCAAGTTCGCTCGACGATTATTATTTCGTTTCTTTCTGAACCCAGAGAAATTCGCCCTGGAGAATGGGAAGTTGATATGATTGCCACTCGGTTAATTGTTGATCGGAGTTTAGGAAAAGATGAAAGAATTCCGTTCAATCGAACCTTTAGAATTAACGCCGTTGAGATTCAAACGGCCCCATTAGGCGAGCAAGCATCCGCATTTGAGCAAAAAGTTTATGAAATCCGCTCTGCGGGGTTAGAGATTAATAAAATCACTGAATTCAATCCCCAATAAAGTGAGGTCAAAATCATGAGTAATAATGGTTTTCAATATCAACCTGATTTTAATTCTGAACCTGATACGATTGAAGAAGGATTAACTAGGTTTAATTTAAAGCAGCAAAATTCCTCTAAAACATCGATCTCTAGCTTTTCAGAAACAATGGATGAACTTAGCCCTGATGAAGAAAGATTATTAGCGGGCTATGATCAAGATGCTTTAGAATTGTTAGCTTCCGAATACAGAATTAAACAGGATGATGAACCAGTAGAAAGTCGAGAACTTTCTCAAAAACCATCTGTTCGGATGTTTTCTGTTTTGACTGCTACAGGTTTGGTTTTAGGCGTTTTTGGTTTCTTATGGTTTGTCTTTTTTGCTCCTAAACCTGTTGCTCAACAACCGAAAACTTCAAAACCCGAAGTAACAACATTTTCCCCTAAAGATGAATCAGGCGAACTGAAAAGTCAACTCGCTTTTCAAGATCAGCAACGAACCCTAAACGCTCAATCTCCAACGCCTAAAAAACTGCCTACTTCAAATGCAGCGCCACCTTCTAAACCCCAACCTACACCTGCATCTAATGCTGCAACCCCCCAACCTGTAAGACCTGTTCAAGCGGCACCACCACCCAGACCCAGAACAGTACAAGTTGTTCCTCCCCCTGTACCGCCTGTACCTGCCCCTCGTCCTGCACCACCCCCCGCACCAACCGTAGCATCTCGCCCTTCAAATCCCCCATTAGAAGAAGTTGACCCCTATCAACGCTGGGCGGAGTTAGCCTCTTTAGGACAAAGCCAAGCCGATGTTACAGACTATCCAGCGATCGCCCGCAATTCTATTACACCTCCGTCTTTTGGGATGACAACGGCCGTAGCAGCACCAACATCTATTCCTCAAACTGAACAATTTATGCAGATTAGTTCACCCACCATCTCTTCTCCAAAACAGTCTGAACAACATCAAGAAATCAAAACAGTTGTTATTGGTAATCCTAGCCCAGAACGTTTAACTTCTGCTTCAACGGTTGATGAAATGAGTGCCGGAGAAATCGGTATTCTTAACCGCACAATAGTTGACGAGAATGGAACTGAATATACTTCTCCTAAACAGATTGCAATTGGTTCATCTGTTAAGGGAAAAGTGATTGTACCGATGATTTGGGATGAAACAAACCAAAGCCCAACGGCGGGAAGATTTGCAGTGGAATTAACTGAGGATTTGTTAGCTACTGATGGGGCGATCGCTTTACCCACTGGAACTATTTTAATTACCGAAGTTGATAATGTTACGCCTGGTAATCGCTTGGTTTCTCAAAGTGCTGTTGCAATAGTTTATCCCGATTCTACTGGCAATATTCAGCAGATGCCTATCCCTGAAGAAAGCTTACTGATTCGAGGTTCAAATAACAAACCGTTGATTGCTCAACGATTATTTGAGCGGGGTTCTACAATTGCTAAAACCGATATTTTAGTTGGTGTATTAAGTAGTTTAGGACGGGTTGGACAAATTATTAATCAACCCACTCAACGCACATTAAGTCAACACAGTGGGCTATTGGGAAGTAGCAGTGTGGAAACTCTTACTGGACGCTCTCAACCTAATATTTTAGCCGCAGCTTTGGAAGGTTTCTTTACACCTACGGCTCAACGTTTACGTGAACGTTCAGATCAAACGTTAGAAGAACTGATGAAGCGAGGTAATGTGGCAATTGTACCAGAAGGAACGGAAGTTTCAATTTTTGTTAATGCTTTTATTACGGTCAATTAATCACTGAATTTAATTCGAGGTTATTGCATCATGAAAAAACTTCTTCAAAAGATGGGTCTAATTGTACTTTCTCCTGTTCTCTCAACAATTCTAATCACCAGTTTATCTTCCCAAAGTTCTGCTCAAAATCCAGCTTTACAACCGATGAGTCGGGATACGGCAACTCGTACAACCACGAATCTCCCCGTCTGGCCAGGTCGCTTTAGCGTGATTGACTTTAGCCAAACCGATGAAATTGTTACTTATATTCGATTAGCTGACCCTTCTAAAGCAGTTTTTAATACTGATATAGAATTAAAAAGTAATCAAGCTCGGATGGTATTAGTTCAACCCATTCAACCTTTAAATTTTCCAGGGGCAACCACCACTTCTATTACTAATCTTGTCATTAAAACTCGCTCTAGTCAAGGTATTGAACGTCTCTATTTGTTTAATATTATTCCCCATTCAGGACAGCCAACCAGTAATGGAATTGCGATGACTACGGGTACACTAGGGCAGGAATCGACAGTGTTTGTAGATCATCAGCGTATTGCTACACTCCAAGATATTGAACAAGGTTTAAAAATTGCTATTCAAAAAGGTTATACTCCTGCCACAGATCCGGTTGTTTTCAAAGTTCGAGAGTTTCTAACGTTGGTCAGAAATGGCATGGGAATTTCTGAAGCATCAGCCAAAACTCAACTGTCTATGCCGATTCTTATTTCCTTGGGAAAATTGGGGCTTGAGAAGCTATAAATTTGATAGAGCTATAGGGAAGAATATCGTACCTTAAAGTTCTCAAAAACTAATTAAGCAACACCTGGTAAGTTCTGTTGTGTTGAAGAGTTAAATTGTAAATCTTCAATGAGTTGGCTTATGTTGTTTTGGTAAGAGCTATAAGGTAATTTAAAAACAGGTCTTAATTCTTCCCAAGTTTCTACTTGAAAAAGATAAGAAGCAAGTTGTTCTAAGTTGAAGCGAGAAAAATTAAAATTCATGTCTAAATGTCGGATCTTTTCCCACAATTTTTTGGGAATCGTTGTTTTCTTCAAAACCTCAACTTCTGAAATATTCTGAATTGCCATACTGTCTATCAATAAGACAAAAAGCTTCTTACGAGAGCTAAGATTGGGTAATAAATCAGGTTGATTGTATTGTAAAAATAATTCACGTTTTTGAATCTGTTCTGGAGTGAATGTTGTTGTTAAATATTCCAGCAGTTGATCGTTCTCAGTTTCTGTCGTTAAGATGCTTTCTGGTACTGTTGGTATTGGACTTTTTTTTTACGCGCGATCGCTTCATAGGGATCTTCATCCCCTTCCGCATACTGCATGAGTTCTGTCATTGACCAACCAATCGCATAAGCAAACTGCATGAGCTTTTGCAATCTGGGGTCAGATTTTCCTTCACACCAGTTAACTAGCGTATTGAAAGAAACTCCGGTGAGTCTTCCTAACTCTCTAGAACTACCCACACGCTCATCTTCCACTAACGCCTCTATCAACTGACCAATGCGTTTGTGGATTCGGATATCTAATGCTAGGTTTTCTTCTAGTTTTGCTGACATTACAGTTCCCAGGCAGCCAAAAGTTAACAACCGATTGAATGAAGCAATCAAGCAGCATTAATGCGCTTTATAGCCTTATATCGACTATCGGATAGGTTGACACATCTTCCATTATAGCTCATTCCCCACTTATAAGGGAATGTGCCAGCAGAAGTAAATCTATTGACCTGAACCTTAACAATTCTTAACTTGATAAAAGTTTTTATCAATTATAAGATTAGTAAATGAAGAATTTTCTAATCAGTAACGCTGAACCCAGTTCAAATAAGCTGCTTTAGCATTCTACTTGTTTAGGGAATTTTGCCTCACTGAGACTCTGAATAAAATTATCAGTGAGGCTTGGATCAAATTTAAAGCCAACAGTTAATCAGAAAAACAACCTAAGAATCCCCATTCTGAGTTTTTCCTTTACCGTTGCTTTTTATCCATTCAACAATCGGGGTATTTTTACAGTCATCACCACCGATGCCTGTAGTCCTTGCTCTACTGCCAATGTACCGGCAATGGGCAGTAAACCTATGCCAATCTTTTTCAGCAATAGTTTCTATTGCCATGCCAATGCTTGGGCAATCAGCAGTAGCTTCATCATACAGAATCAGAAGCTCTGATGCAATAGGTACATCCCAAAATGTTATCCATCTGGGATATTTTAGCTGGAAACTTTGGCTCCTTAAAAAACCCTTTTGCTGTAGGAGCAAACGTGACTGACATCTGTATCCAAACGAAACAAAGAAAAAGTGCTGTTATTTGTTTTGAAAACTTAAATTTTAATATTGAAGGGGCGCATCATGAGTAATTCCCATTTCCAAAATGACCTCAAAGCCCGTCTTCATCAAGGGCTATCCCGCATTCCCCCCAATTGGTCATTGTGTCTACTCGATGGGAAAAAAGTTCCCCAAGGCATCGGTTGGCAGCAAAATCCCTTAACTCCTGAGCAAATGAAAACAGCCATTATTCAAGGCTGGAAGGTGGATAAAGCTGATGGCACTCAGTACCAATGTTATCCCAAAGGTTATGGGCTGATTACAGGTACACCTGTTGAACTGGAAGGGAACATTTATTATTTAATGGCTCTCGACCAAGATGGCGCCAGTGCCAGAGCAAAAATTCTCGAACTCTCTGGCGGAGAATCTTTACCTGCAACGGTTGCATTTACTTCGGGTCGCCCTGGGCGTTGCCAATACTTATTTTTAGTCCCGCAACAGTATGCTCAATCACTGCGAACTCGCAAATTCCCGACGGTCGTTAGAGGGGATGATGGCAAAGACGAACAGCTTGAATTGCGCTGGGTTGGTTTGCAATCTGTTTTACCTCCGAGTGTTCACCCCACAACGGGAGAGTATGTTTGGGTGAGCGGTTGCGCTCCTGATGAAATTGCAATTGCCATCGCTCCTTTGTGGCTCATAGAAGCAATGCTTCAAGAGGAGACAGAACCTGCTACCGCAGCAAAGCCATATCCCCTTCACAATGAAGTTAACATCTATTATTCCCCAACTTCAAACAACTCTCAACTGCAATGGACTGATGCAGATTGGGCTTTGTCTTATCTAGCCGCGTTATCCCCAAGTCGGGCTGATCATTACGAAGACTGGTGTACCGTTGGTATGATTCTTAAGTCCATTGATGAGTCTTTACTCCATGAGTGGGAAAGTTGGAGTCGCCAATCTTCTAAATATAAACCTGGAGAATGTGATAAGAAATGGAAATCTTTTAACAAAAGTGGAGTAGGAATTGGGACTCTAGCATTGATGGCAAAACAAGATGGCTGGAGTTCACCATTTCGAGGGCAATCGCTGTTTAATGGGAGTCATACTTTTCATCTAAATTCACCTCAAATAATCCGTACTGAAAATGGGCATAACAACCATAATAGTATGTCTGATGCTTCTAATCATTCAGGCGATCGCACTTTAAATAACACTCCGTCTTTATATGATCAAGTTACGACTATTTTAACAAGTGACAATAACCCTCCTCAACAAAGTGCTGCTTTTGTTGAACTCTCATCAGCGAAAGGCTATCCGCTCAGAGGTGTTAAACAGTTAGCCGTTGAGATTGAAACTTATATTGGTAATCAAGAAAGACGTACAGAAGATGCCCGCGAACTGAATAAACTCCTCAATTACCGTCAACAAAAACTTAATATTACCCAAATTTTACCCGCTCCTCTCGCCCAAGCTTTATTAACAAAAGCCGATTCTGACCGACTTGATCCGGCTTATCTTTATCAATATCTCTTAACAGCTTGTGGTAGTGAAATGGGCGGACATATTGGCATTGTTGGTAAACAAGGTGCAACGGTAGCTGATAGTTGGATAGAATACCCTATTTTTTGGACAATGGTTATTGCCTTGGCATCAGGTGGAAAAAGTCAGACGATGCGCTCTATTTTTGATCCCATTAAACATCGCTATAGGCAAAGTAAAACAGAATATAAAAAACTCAAAACCGAGTTACAGGGTTTAGAAGAAGCATGGCAACAAAAGTCATCAGAAGAGAAGGAAGAACTCAAAAATAGTCAACTCAATCCTACGGTATTTAAAGCCACCATGCCACCGCCACCACCCAAAAAGTTAATTGAAGCTGGAACTCCAGAAGGAGCTTTAAGACGATTGAGTGAATTAGCTTCGAGGAGTGGCTGTGTTTGGGTTTTTGATGAATTAGTGCGATTGTTAAAATTAGATCAATATAAAGATAAAGGGGGAGATACCCGTCAAATTTTATTACAAACTTGGAATTCTCCATCAGATCTCGAATTTGAGCGTTCCAATGAAGAAGATTCTTTTGAACTCAAAGATTTGTGTTTAAATTTAACAGGTGCAACTCAACTTTCAAAAATTAAAACCTTGTTTAGTGATCCTGATGATGGAGATGGTCTAATTAGTCGCTTTTTAATTGCGGTTCCTGCCAGTCCCGATAACTTTGCGGTTTGGTCAGATTCAGTCGTTGCAATTAATCAAGAATTACAAGATTTATATGAGCATCTGCGGGTGTTACATCAGCGATTACGAGAATTTTGTAAAGGTAGAAATAAGGAAAATGAATCTTTAATCGGCAGGGATGAAGCAGTTGCAATGCAAGAGGATGGGGATCTGTTCTCAACTTCTTCCGATGATTCTCACGAGGAACAACTGCCTTTTTTATTATCTTTTACTCCCCAAGCACGGCGACGGTGGCAGCGATGGTGGGAGGAAGTTCGGCGCAATCAACAGGGGGTAGAATTTGAGAATCCGGCATTATTTGCCTATTTGGGCAAAATGCTCAGTCAAACCTTGAGATTAGCACTGCTGTTGCACTGCATGGAATTAAAATATGAGCAAAAATCTGACCCCTTGCGGGTGGGTATCGAAACTTTAGAACGAGCTATTTTAGCGGCAAAGTTTAGTATCGGACAGTTCCGTATTATTCAAACGAATAACCATCAATCCGATTCTCTCCCTGGGCGATTGTCTTCAATTCACGCCTATGCTTTAAGAAAAGGAACAGAAGTCTCGGCGGTACAAGTTCAAAATACTGTGTTTAAGCGTTGCAAACCGAAACCCACCCTTGCGGAAATCCGACAGGATTTTGCTACCCTGACTGAGAATGGATATGCAGTTTTATCTGGGAAAGGCAAAGACTTACGAATTAGAGCAATTCCGATTTCTCAAGCAAATGTCGGAATTCCGAATCATTCCGACTGCTATTCCGACACCCCTCAAGTGAATGAAAAACCGAATGGGAGTTCAATCCAACCGTCACTCGTCAAAAATTCCGACAATTCCGACCCAAAAACATTTTTTTCAACCCAGCTTGAAAATAACTCTAGCCAACTGGGGGATGAGGAAACTTCTAAAGTTATTCCAGTAGCCGAAAGCAGTCTTTCCGAGTTAGGGGAAAGGTTATTTGATCAAAATTGTCGGAATTGTCGGAATTCTGATGATGAAAGCTCTCCAGATCTTTATGAGCAAGGAATTTTAGACGATGAAAGGCTGTCGGAAACTTGTCGGAACGATGTCGGAATTTCCGACAATCTGTTGGAAGAAAATTCCGATTCAGTAGAAAATTTGCAGCACAGGGTAGATCCCGATTCGGGGTTTGAACCTAATGGGACTTAGATATTTTCTCGCCGTTAAAGGTGCTGAAAATGATTCTAGTGAAGGAAAGCTACATTATTCTTCTAAATCACCCTGCCCCGTCTCCATTTCCTCATCTTCAATTGCAAATTCGCTAATATAGTCTCGAACAACACGCTCAAAAAAGAGCGGAGCGGGTAAGCTCGACCAATCACTATAATGGCCGAAACCATAACGTAGGGATTCTACAAGCGCAGCAAGGCAATCGGGATTATCTTCAGGTTGTCGTAATGTAACAACGATTTCTAAAGGATTAGGAGTTGGCCATTGACCTGTACATGGAAGATAGGTTCCAAGATTGTGCAATTCTAACCCAGCTTTGTTATAAACTTTGACTTTAAAACCATCAGTTTTCTTAACAGGAGTGTTGATATCTATTCTTCGATAGCAACTTTGCCCACGTTTTTTTCCTGGCTTGTTATTTCTTACGGATAGATAAGCAACACAACCTGTTGAATTAGTTTCACCCTTTTGATTATTTATAGTCAGTTGAAATAACCCATTTACAGGAGAAGCTGAATCAATTGTATGAGTAGTAGTTAGTTCTTTTTTTGTTCGAGTATCTTTCAAAGAAGTTTCTGCTAACTCTCTTACTTTTTTCTCAATAATTCCAGGGGCGAGGTCTTGACGAATGCGAACTAGACGTGCACCTTGCCACTCATCTTGCATTCGCTCGTACTGTTGACCAAGGTTAATTTCATTTGCATTCATCCTGGCATCGGCAAGCCAAGGCCAAAGTTGTACGCAGTTAGAAGAATCGATCATAACTAATGGTTGATTTCCTTCCTCTACAGAATTGGAAATAATTTGCTTAACAAATTCCATGAAACGAGTTTGACGCACTTCTTTTTTATCAGCTAGTTTCACGGGGGAAATTTTGGAGATAAAGGCGATCGCATCAGAAAATTTACTCCAACGACTAATTTGTAAACTATCTCCTTTCTCATAAGCACAGCATAACTCACACTCGCCTGTCTCTATATTGAGTCGCATCGCAATTGGCAAAAATGTGTTGTCAATAAAACCACGAGCGCGCCCTTTCTGTTTACGGACAATGGTAATCCCGATAATTTCTTTTGGTCTGGCTTCTGCTGGAATATCTTTTAGGTATTTGTCAACCTTTTCTTTAACATTATCAATCCGACCACAATGAGCAGAAAGTAAGTCTTTTAGAGCAGCTTGTACTCGATGGAAAAAATTATCAAGTTTGAGAAGTTGTTTCTCTTTAGTTGTTTCAATGGGTAGAAGAAACTGCACGCAAGAACCCGCAAGTTGAGCCAGTGCTTGACGGGTTGAGGGTTTATTCACGCGATCATCAGGTCGATTATTTGGATAAAAGTCTCGTGCCATCACTAGGCAAAAAGTTCGCTGGTTCCGTAAAGCAAGTTGTTTTACAATAGGTTCCCAGGCTTCTATTCGGTGACGTGATCGGGCTTTAGCTTTCAAGTTTGCACCCTCTAATAATTCTCTAGGCCCATGAGTCTTTGCTGGCAAACGATTAGCTATCAGTTCAAACGCTCCACCCCAAAGAAGGTGAATTATTGTTTTTAACAGTTTTAATTCTGTTTGAAATTGTTCTTCATAAAAGACGACGAGCAACAGTTTTTCGTTCGGATAAAGTCGTCGCACCGCTTGTTGATTTGCCTGGATTAAAGCTTTGAGTTCTTTGACTTGACACAGTACTTTACTTGTAAACTGAAGAGATTTTTTACCTCCTTGAATATTGTCTAAATTGAGATTGAAATGCTTATTCAATAAGCTATTTAACTGTGCATCGTCAAAGCTTTCGAGGAATTTTGAAGTAAAACTAGAAACTTTACCTTTTTCCAGATTTTCTAAGGCAGTGCCTAAGAGTGTAGGCAAATTAATCATGCGGGAAGCTGTATCGTCTAATTTGTGGCTTTCACCTCTCTTAAACTTTACTGGTGAGTAATTTTCAAAGGGTTGAAAACCGATTATTTCAACAATTGTGGCGATCGCCTCAAATGCTTCTAACTTATCAATTTCTGGTACGCCCACATTAATTTCGTGTTTTCCTCCTTGTAATCCGTTTCGGTAAGTTAGCATAACTTGGCAGCTATCCGTTGAAGCCTTACCTAATGGAATTTGTTCGCCATCAATATTTTGACCATCAGGCGTTTTTATGGGAAGTTTTAGTTTACGACGCAAGGCTTCAAAATCTTTATCAATTGTCCAACGCCAAATTTTATTTTCACCCTGTTTTTCTTGCTGACAAAGGACTTTGTAGCTAAAGGCGCGATCTTGATAATTATTAGAGAAGACAAAACCACTAAGATTACCAGAGTTAAAACGTGCAGCTTTTAAACTACTAAACCATCGGCGCTTAGAAACATCAATCTTCAATAAAGGCTGGTGTAAAGAAGGATATGTTACCACTTCTAAGCGTATTACCAGACTAAATTTATCTTGATGCTCGGGTAGAGTTATAGGGTTGGTAATCAATTCTGCTATACCCGTCGTGAAACTACCACTACTGGAAATAACGCGCTTCATTGTTCCTAACCCCTGAAAGATCTCTTTTCCAGAAATCGCACGCGCTACATAATCTACTAGAGCTTGAAAATCATGAGTCTTTCCCTGGGTTGTTCCTGTTTCTTCAGACCACTTCCAAGGTATGACTTGAGATTGTAACGGATGAATTGTTAACAACTCTCCTGTGTCAAGCAAATCTTCCAAACGGCCAATAACTTCAGATGGCACATTTTCTTTTTCAGCGAAAGGTTTAATAAAACCTGTGATCCACTCGTTGAGAATTATTCGCAAAGTCTTATGAATATCTTCTAGATTATTCCCATTTAGATAAATAAATGGATTTGGCTCTTTTCCATTTCTTCCGCTCAAATCAAACCGACTCAAACCCAAATCTGATTTAATCCGCGCTACATCATTAAGTCCTACCTCTAACAAACCTCGCAACGATACATAAGGAATATTTTTGATGATTGAACCCCCATCGGAAGTCGCTTTTTGGATTTCTGAAAGCTCCCGCAAAGCAGATTTTGTCCAAGCTATTGTAAAGCCTGTGACTGTTATTGGCTCGACATTATCTGGGACGGTAAAGGCTAGGGGAATCTGTTTAATACTCTTATTTGTTAGAGCAATGTAAAGGGTGTCTGAAACCAAAGTAGCTTTAGTTTCTTCATCATCTAATCCAATTTCGTCAAAAATTTCGTCATTCATGGTTACATCTCCAAAAAAGGTGAATCATCAAAACCGTCTTCTTCATCTGCCAAATCTTCAGAATTGCGTAAGTTTTCTGGGTAAACTACGCCTTGAATTCGTTGTAATGGATAGAGAAATGCCCCGTAAAGTTCTTGATAGATTTCTCGAACTACTGGATCTGAATGTTTGACGCATTCTTCTAAAATAATTCGCATCTGAACTAACATACTGTCTCGTCCAGAGTCAGGTTGATCTTGGGTGGATTTAATCGCCCAAGCTGCATCGACAAAATAAACTTGTACTGGGCATCCATTTCGCATCCCACGTCCAATTGTTTGTAAAATCGCAACCATTTGATTTGCTGTGAATGGTTTAAATAAATCTTCACCCAAACGGCTAGCCATGAGTGGTTCGCGTAAAAGACGATTTGTTGTTTTCCAGAGTTGTTTTCTGGATTGTTTCCAAGCATTAGAAAGTTTTTGCAAATCTTCTTGCTCAGTAAACATTTGACTGTCAAATTCTTGGGTGGCTTTTCCTGCTAGGCTATACAAAAGCTGCATATCATCTGTCGTCGGATGCGGACGAGTCAGAAAATAAATTGTGCCAATTGCTGCATCAAGTTTTCGATAACCTTTGGTGAAAACAATATTCACCCCTCGACCAATTGCCAACATTGGAAAGATTATAATATCACAAGTTTCGTCATCTCCTAAAGCCTCGCACTGAGCCGTTGTCACAAAATCAGTTGGTTTATCTCGGCTTTTGAGGGAGCGAACAATTGCTTTTGTTCGTTTACCAACGTCTGGATGATAATTATTGATAAATTCTTTAATAGTGCGAGCTTGTTCATAGCTATTGACGATTAAAGCGGCTTTGCGGTAAATACCATCTCGCACGTCAAAGTTACGGATGGATTTGTAAATCTCAGATTTAGTGGTTCCTCCCCTTACTAGAGTCTCTACCATTTTTTCTAAATTGCGATCGCGTAGTTCCCCTGCACCACTATATCGAAGCGGTTCCGAACCCCGCTCGCGATCGCTCAACCATTTGAAGCGGTAAATGCTATTTTGTGGAGCGTGTTCTGTTTGGCGGGGTTTGAGCAAATAGTGGGGGCCTGAATTGATATGATAAGCAGGACTTGCTTCTAAAAAAGACGTAGCTGAAGTCATTAAAATTGCTGGCCCTGTACTTCCACTCTCTGCCTCAAACAATCTGTAAAAGCGGTGCATTAACATCCGAGGTGCGCCGACAAAGATAATATAAGAAAGTTCTACATTTCGGGCTTGAGTTCGAGTTGTTTCTGCTGATTTTAAACTATATTTAACACCTGAAAAAGACCCTAAAATATTTTCTGGAATAACTTTTCGCAATTCGGGTGTTGCCGTTGATTCAACAATAGGGTCACGAATTAGTCCTTCAGCTACCATTGTTCTTGTTCCTGGAACAATCCTCTGATAACTTAAAATCACAAATGTAACACAAACAAGTAACGTAATTGTATCATACGCTTCGGCTGATACTGTGCTATCCTTAAAACACAAAGGTATAAATAATTCTGCAATTTCTTTGATAATATTATCACGACGTTCGATCAAATTTTCTGCTAAATAACGGCAGAAATGGCGGATCAAACTTTCCCAACGCTGTTTAAGCGGATCAGAATTTATACCGAGTGTTTTAGCGCACAAATCTAAGTTAAGTCGATCATGGGATTCAATACCAGTGCGATCATAAAAAGCATGGTAAGCTGCTGTTTCCCAAAATTGAGTTAAGGCTCGACTTTTGCTAAATTCTTCTTTGACTTCCTGTTCATCAAGGCGATCACGTTTAGAAGTTTTCTCAAAGCCATCTAGTAAATCACTCACAATTCTTAAAACGGTTAATAACTGATTTTCATACCGTTTGCTGACTCGTGATGATGGCATATTTTGAACGGCAGAAACCAAGCTTGTATTATGATTACCAAATTCTGCTAAATCGCGACTATAAAGTTCTATAGTACGGTCAAAAAGTCGATAGTTTTCACCCCGAGCAAAGCGATTATGAATCTGTTCTTGTATCACTAAATGAATGGAATCTTCTGCACCTGAAAGTCTTAAAGTAGCTGCTCCATAAGTATCGAGAGTTGATTGCACCATATCAGCTTCATCGAAAACTACGACATCGAATGTGCGGGCAATTAATTCAAAATAACGAATGCGTTCTGCAATTGCATGGGGTGGAACTTCTGTATCCATTGAAAGAACGTGACCCACCCAAATATCAGCGTCTATCAAATCACGGGGTGCTTTGTTGCGACCGCACATCGTCCAAACCGGACAAAGGCACTTCTTCATCTGCCCTTTTTTGCCCCCGCTTTGTAAAATTTCTTGGCAGGGTGCATAACCAAATCCCCACAGGGTAGTATCGGCTGTTGAAAATGCGGGTAGGACACAATTTAAGCCAAAAGTTTCTGCTTGCTCTAGACTATAAGCAAAGCCACCATTACCTCCTGAAGCAGCAATGGCTTCCGCAATATTGTCAGCGTGTCGGCGACGAGTTCCATCGCTTTGACCGACTAACATTCCCACTTTGATTTCGTGAAATGCTAGAGTTGCCATATATTGTCTAGCAACTTCAATCGAGGGAAATACAAACATCGCTTTGTAACCCTTTTTTCCCAACCAGATCGCGATCAAGACGAGCAAGGTTGTTTTGCCTGCACCAGGTAATCCAATTAAGTGCTTAATACCTTCTAATTCAATGACTTTTTCTTCCCGCAACCCCTTGCCAATTTCTGGCACCATGAGGGCAAAATGTTGCAACCGTTTTACCCAATTGCCTTGTCTTATTTCGGGATAATTTGCTTCCAGGTCATCCATCTCAACCGCTAACTCGTGTAATTCCGAAAGAGGAATACAGATTTTTTCTTTTGGTATGCGGTTGAGAGAATGGGTGCGACGTTGAGCAAGCGGAACAGTAATTGGGCTGATTGGAACTCTTGTGGCTGTTGTTTCTTCGCCTAAAGCAACTGCCATTGGCTGACGAGCATCGGCAAAAGTTGCACTATAAAATTGGTGTGCTAAAGGCTGGCTGAGAATTTGACGCGCTTTAGTAATCAAGGGATCTTCTAGGGGATCTGTACGTTCAAAGTGAAGTGTTTCTGAGTTAATTTTGTAGGTTCCCTGAGTTTTATTACGGTAGTGGTGATCGTTATAAATCGCAACTGCGTGTTTAATTGATTGCGCTGTGACATAAGCTGCTGAAATTTGCCGCATATTGAAAATGGCTTGACGAGCTTTTTCTAACCTTGGCGCATTGAAAATGCTAGCCATCCCTGACATTACTAAAGGCGCAAACTCTAGGGAGTTAATATCAAGAAATTCTTCCATCAAAATGCAAAGCCAACAGATTCGATCTACCCCTGTCCAAAAATCGAGTTTAATTCTCATATTTCATGCCCTTTAGTAACTGAATAATTTCCGAAACAGATAAAATTTCCAAATTTGCCGGATCGCCCTTTTTATCGAGGGTTGACTGCAAGGTAGAGAGATAATACGGGTTATCTTCGATAAGTTGATCGCTAACGGCGATGATGCGACGGCGGTAGTAACTTAGCCCCCCAATGCTACGGTTGAGGCGCAAGGCAAGAGAAACCGGGCTGCTATAGGATTTGGCATCAATACCAATACTGCGATCGTTGATGGCGATATCACAGAGGTCGGACTCTGGATACAGTTCGGCATTCAGTCCATAATTTCTAGCTGTATCAAAAATTTTTACTTCATCAATTGCAGGCCCAGTCCAATAGGTTAAAATTTGCGGTTTGGCAATGAGCAATGAATCTTTATTGGGATCTAATTTTTCGCCAATTTTTGCGTTTGAAGGCTCATGACCCTCACATTGGCGAATGGGACATCGCCCCTGTGGAAAAAGTTTTTGATTGGGATAGGGTCGCATTAGAGTCCCACAAGAGGCGCAGCGATGAGCAGATCCGTCAATTAACCAGATGTCAGGGACACGATCAAAGAAAGTGTCAATAATCATCCCTTGCAAAGGGGTTAAATCTTTTTCAACTAAGTAATCTAGTAGCTGATGTTCTCCGATTAACGAATTCCTAGCAAATAAATCTCGCAAAGCCGTATAAGCTTTGTGCTGACGACGACTTCCTAATCGTTCTGTTGCCTCACGCAACCTTTCGTGCAGACGATGCTCAATGACATTATCTTCGCCAAAAGTTCCTTTGGAATTGGCAATTTCTGCACAATCTGAGGTTGGTACTCGCAGGTCTGGATCGATGAGAATTGCTTGTCGAAAGCGAAAATCTGGGTGACGAAAAATATCTAAATCCCACTTTTCCAGAGGATATCTACCACGTTCGAGAACAGTATGCACGCAAGCGGCGCGATCAGGTAATCCTTCTTCGATGTAGAGACGACCCAATTTGCACATCGCCCGGTACAGTTCCGCAGGCATACTATCGTCCTGACGCACAATCTCTCGATTGAGAGTTCTTGTGAATTGTCGCACAACTCCCTGCGCTAGTAAGACAACAGCATCTTCTGCCAAATCCTGCGTGCTAGCGTGTCCTATGGGTAATGGTAATGCTGCTGTGTGGATTGGTGGCGACCAAGTAGGGTCTTGGCCGTTAGTCTCAGCCATAATTTGTTGCTCCAAGACTAAATCAGGGAATGATGGTAAAACTTGAGCGATCGCTGTCAGTGTCCAACCTTTCTTGAGCAAAAGTGTTGTTGCCAGTCCTTCTAAAATTTGCCGAAACCCAAATTCTTGGCCTTTTGGTTGTGACAAAAGTTGCTTGGATCTCCACGAGCGCACAGTTCTTACTGCTGGTGGTTCCACTGATAACCCAAGCTGCTCAATCTGTCGTTTTAGTTCTTGTGTCAGGGTCTCAGCAGTTCCTTGCCACTGGCGAACGTCTTCAAAGTACATAATCGAACAAATATATCACTGACTTATGTTTACATTAAACGATGTAAATTAGAAATGTCAATAGAAGTTACTCAAAATACTTGCGTTCAGGGGCAAACAAGCAAACTGTAAGCTACATAGGGTAACAGTTTCAGCTTTTGCAAAAGCTCTGAAGATATAGGTAGGCTTTAAGCTGATGTTAGAGACCTGATAATGTATGAAGCCTACTTTTGGCTCTGTGTCAGCTGAGTTGTTGTTAATTTAGCTTAAATAAAATATTCCATAGAGTATTTCACAGCTAACGCTGAACCTAATTAGTAGTCAACAAAAACCTAACCGTTATGACACCAAATTGGGTTCAACTCTCTTTTCAACTCACCTTCCAACAAGATCAAGCCTTAAAACAAATTGAGCAATTTCTCAACAGTCCTCAACAAATCTTTGGATTATTTGGATATGCAGGCACAGGAAAATCAACGATTATTAATTTAATTGCTCAACAGCTTGTCAATGCAGGAAAACGAGTTGCATTTACCGCTCCCACTAATAAAGCTGTAGGAGTTTTGCAACGCATGGCAACTGAGAAAAAAGTTAGAGGAGTAGATTTTATGACCATTCATCAACTCTTAGGATTAGCTCCTGTTAAACAAGGACAACATAAAATCCTCAAACAAGTTTTACCTTCATTACTGCATTTATACGATCCAATTTTTCTGGATGAATGCAGCATGGTGACAACCGAATTGTGGAATATTATTCAACACCGAATCCAGAATACTTTACTTCTTGGTAAAAATCGCCAACTCATCGTTATGGGAGATCCCGCTCAATTATCCCCAGTTAACGAGGATAATCATGAACGAATATCACCATCTTTTAATGTAGAAAATAAAGTCGTCTTAACCGAAGTTGTTCGTCAAGGCAAAAATAGCCCTCTCCTAGAATTTGTAACCGCTTGTCGAACTGCTGTTAAAAGCAAAACCGTTTTTAAACCCTTCTCCAAATTTGACTTAGAGCGCAAAAATGGAGCTTTCATGGTTCGAGAAGAAAGGTTTCTCAAATACGCATTAAAAAAATTCTCGGCAACCTTTCCTTCAGATCCAGATTGTTTCCGAATTCTCTGCTACACTAACAAACGAGTTGCTTACTGGAACCATAAAATTCGAGCAAAACTCTACGGAAAAAATGCACCTAGATTTGTGGTGGGAGAAAGACTCATTAGTAAAGCTCCTGTGATTGCTCCAGATGGAAAAACCGTTATTCTTTCTACCTCAACAGAAGTAGAAGTGATGGAGGCAGTAGAAGATCGCTATTCGGGTTATAAAGCCTGGAAACTGAAGGTTAAAATCGAGAATAATGGTAGTTTTTATGCTTCCGAGGATCTGCGACAAATCTATCTGCTTCATGAAGACGATGCTCAAAAGTTTCACAAAGATAATATCAAATTATTACGAAACGCTAAAACTAATCCTAGCCTTTGGAAATCTTGGTATAATCATTGTGAAATTTTTGCAGATCTGCGAAATTGTTGGGCTTTAACGGTTCATAACGCTCAAGGTTCTACTTTTCGAGAAGTCGGAATTGATAGCAACGACATCTCTAAAAAAGTTGCGACTAAGTTTTTGTATTTAGCTCAACATCTTCCTAACCAAAAACTTGACTTTTTAAGAGAATATCGCAACAGTGTCTTAGCGTGTAACCAACTTTATTATGTCAGTTGTAGCCGAGCTAAAAATCGAGTTTTCATTATTCATTAATTAGAAGCCACCTACCCAATAGCTTGCAACCAACCAAGCACCAAGCCCTGAGCCAATCCAGCCCAATAAAGCCATTGCAATCAATGCCATGATTGCTTGACCTAACCCTCCAAACGACCCCGCTTCAGATGGCCCTGTTTGACGCTCCTGAAGCTCGAAGTTGTAGTTGCACCAATACATCGCAGCGATCGCCATCAGCACAAACCCAACAATCCCACCGACCGGAATCAACATTAGCCTCCAAGTCAACCCAAATCGCGCCACAGCACCCCAGAGAATCAAAAGGGTTGGACTCAGCAAAATTATCAAACCCACCATCCAAGGCAATAAAGCTCTAATAAAATCGGGGAGAGAGTCAACCCATTCAGTAACCACCCACTTCCAGGGTCGATGCACAACTGGGGCTGTGTCAATCTTTGAGGTAGGACGATCTCCAATTGTTTCTAGTGTTTCGGGGCTAGAATCAAACTTACCAAACCAGCCTCCGGTGTCCCCTCCAGCCCATCCTTCAACGCCAAACGTTTTACGACATAACGCTTTGAATTCTGACACCGCACTGATGTCTTGATTTAAGTAGCCTTCAGGATGAAAAATTCGACCGATATATCTACCCTTAAGCCGAATTTGTCCCACCACATAAATCCCTCCCCCGACTGAATACACAGCATTAGCTGGATCTCGCGAATAAAACGCCACATATCCACCGTCTGCACCCTTGTACTGATTGACGGTCGGTAAAATTCGCGGCTCAACTTCCTGCCCCCCACCTGAAGCAATGCCAACGATGCCACTATCGCTGGTAAAGACGCGGAAATCTTCTGGGAGCCAGTAGGGAATGACATCCGATTGCGATGGTTCTTCTGGGATTAAGCTAGGAATCATCGCATCAGACTGCGGTAGGGAATTGGCGGTTTGTGAAGGTACTTCGGAGCGTGTCCCCATTTCTACAAACGGACTCCCACTCATGAACAAACTGCCATCTTCTTGTACAAGTAGGGTTTCAGTAAAGGGATCGGTTGCCCAAGCTAGTAAAACCGAACGACCATCGGCTAAGATGGTGTACTGACCTCGGCGATCTGTGCTTAATAATCGATAAGAGCCATCGGGTTCAAATAGATAACAGTATTTGTTCTTGTGCAGCCAGATTGAGCGGATCAGTTTCTCCCGAAGACTGTTTTCTGGCTCTGTTGTGAATGAAGGTGAGGAATTGCTAGGCATAGATGACTTGCACTTTTTTCTTCTTAAATCTAGCTCAAACTCAATTAACGGTATTCTAAAATATTTCTGAATCGATAACGTTTCTTCCTCCTGTAATGGTCTATTAGATTTCACTCTAACCCAGATCACTGATGCCACAAATTCCCATCTCGGCAGTTACACCTGGATACCGCTCTCAGTCAGAAGACACCAGCATTGATGCAGATGTGCTGATGTTTCAACTGCTTCGACAACTGACACCCCAACAGAGAACCCAAAGATTTCGACACTTCAATCAAGCTACTCGCGAACTAACGATAATAGCCATTAAAAATCATTATCCTAATGCTTCTTCATCCAAGATTTATCAAGAATTCATCAGAAGGCATTTAGGCTCAGAATGGCTAACCGTTCTAAAATTAAAAGCAACAGAATTTGAAGAAAAATTTAGGATTGAAGATCCTTTGGAACTCGCTATTCAAATGGCAATCCTATTTGAGACTTTAAATATTCCCTATTTAGTGGGTGGGTCTGTAGCCAGTTCCCTTTTAGGAGAAAGCCGCTCAACCCAAGATTTAGATTTAGTCATCAGCATTTCGCTGTCAACAGCACAGCAACTCATTCGAGTAATGGAACAGGAGTTTTATATTAGTGAATCGGCGGTTGTTGAAGCGGTGACTGAAAAACGCTCTTTCAATGTTATTCATTTAACCTCATTAGAAAAAATAGATATTTTTGTGATTGGAGATGATGCTTTTTCTCGTTCTAAAATGAATCGTCGCCAACTTTATAAAATTGATGAATCAGAAAAAGGTATTTACATTTATTCAGCCGAAGATATCATTCTACAAAAGTTGTATTGGTATTTACTGTCTACTACAGAATCTCAAAAACAGTGGAGAGATGTCTTGGGAGTTTTAAAAGTGCAAGGAGAACGTCTGGACTTCAACTATCTTAATCAATGGGCAGAAATTCTTAAAGTCCAATCTCTTTTAGAGTTAGCTTTACAACAAGCAGGGTTATAAAAAATAATAATAATGCCTCAGTTTGTAAGCAGCTATCGCTGCTAGGTTTTGATCTATATATTAATGGGAAAAATGCCAACTAAAACCCGACGTTCGGCAACTCAAAGCCGAATTAAAAAGAATAAATCCTCTGACCTTCAAACTGTTCCTTCTCAAACTTACAAGATTTTAACAGAAGAAAAAAGCCAAGTTGTTAACACCTCTAAAACTTCCCCCTCTTCCTCAACTTCAGATGCTACTCTGCAACTGCTTTGCACACAAAATGATTTAGCAACTCACCTCGAACTCGTTAGCCATGCTGTTCCTGCTAAACCAACCCATCCCATATTAGGTAATGTTCTGTTAGTAGCTTGCGCTAAAACTCAGCGTGTTTACTTAAGCGTATTTAATCTGAGTTTAGCCATTCAAACTTCCTTTGAAGCTAAGGTTAACACTTCAGGAGAAACGACAATTCCCGCCGAACTACTAAGTGAAATTGTTCGCAAGTTTTCTTCGGGTGATCTCCAATTAACTAACTCAATTTCCTTGAACGCTGAAAATAACCAGGATCACCCTTTAAATACAGCTAAACCCGAACAAAATCCGATTTTAACTTTAGTTTCCGCCAGTGGACGCTACCAAGTTCGAGGTTTATCAAGCGATGAATTCCCCTCAATTCCTGAAGTCAACCCTTGCCAAAATCTGGCTATGGCTGCGGAAGCTCTAAAAAGTGGTATTAAAGGCGCATTATTTGCAACAGCGACCGATGAAACGAAGCAAATCTTAACCGGAGTACATCTAAAAATTAACTCTAATACCTTAGAATTGGTGGCAACAGATGGTCATCGGTTAGCGGTGGTGGAAACCTCCATTCAAGGGTTCAAAAAAAAGAAAGAAACGGAGAATACAGAACCTTTGCAATTTACTCTTCCTGCTAAATCTCTATTGGAACTAGAGCGAATTTTAGCGAGTCGGACTTCTGCTGAATCTGTACAACTATCTTATAACCTGACCACGGGTTATGTAGAATTTTCTTGGGGCGTGCAACGGCTGATTACTCGTTGTTTAGAAGGGGAATATCCCGCTTACCCAGATCTATTAAACCACGACTTTAAACATCAAGTTTACCTGGAAAAGTTGCCTTTTGTAAAAGCACTGGAACGGCTCTCAGTCTTGGCGGATAAAAAGGAAAAAATTATCAACATTGACTTTAGCCCTGAAAACCAGCAAGTTTCCTTATCCTTATTAAGGGAGTTTGGAAATGGAAGAGAAGAAATGACAGCGATTATCAACTTTAGTCATTCTTTTTCCATTTCTTTCAATATTAAGTATTTGTTGGAAGGAATTAAAGCGATCGCTAGTTCTGAAATTTCAATTCATCTCATTGATAGTGATCATCCAGCTATCTTAAAACCCTTTGGCAATCGAGAACAACCCCATCTTTTAATCGATAGCCAATACTTGTTAATGCCTGTTGTCAAATCTTAACCCTTCTTGTCATTATGTACACTCCATTTCCTCAGAAATATCGTCCCCGTACCCTATCCGAATTAACCGGACAAAAGTACATCCAAACAACCCTTTCTAACGCAATTCAAGCAAACAAAATTGCTCCTGCTTATTTGTTTACAGGAGAACGAGGGACTGGAAAAACTTCAACAGCACGAATTTTAGCGAAGTCCTTAAATTGCACCGCTACCGACCAACCCACTGTTACTCCCTGCGGTCAATGTCAGTCCTGTCGTTCTATCGAAAAAGGAAGCAGTTTAGACGTCATGGAAATTGATGCAGCTTCCCACAACGGAGTTGAAGACGCTCGGAATTTGATTGAACGAGTCCACTTTGCTCCCGCTATCGGTCGTTACCGAATTTTTGTCTTAGACGAAGTTCATTGTCTCAGTTCCCAAGCTTTTAACGCCCTTCTCAAGTGTCTTGAAGAACCACCCGCTCATGTTGTCTTCATTCTCTGCACAACAGAAGCACACAAAGTGCTACCTACTATTGTCAGCCGATGTCAAGTGTTTCGGTTTCAGCCGCTTTCTGTTGCTGCGATTGTTCAGCATTTAACCATGATTGCTGAAAAAGAAGCTATCTCCATTACTTCATCGGCTAAAATTGCGATCGCTCGCGCCTGTGGGGGTGGACTGCGCGACGCCTTGCAATTACTGGGTCAGTTAAGCTTATTGGGAGACGAAATTACCCATTCTCAAGTTCTAGCGGTATCGGGTCGAATTTCAGAGTCCGACTTGGTAACAATACTGCACTGCATTAACACCGGAGACACCCTGAAACTGCTACAACTGTCTCGTGAACTCCTTGATAGTGGAAAAACGCCCCTAACTTTGCTAACTTCCTTGCTGAGTTGTTATCGAGACTTGTTGCTAGTCGCCAACGTCCCTGACTGTTCATCCTTACTCACCAGTGGTGTTTCTTATTCAAAACTGAAGGCGATCGCAAAAACTTGGAGTCAATCTTCAATTCATCAAGGTTTTGAACAGTTAAGTGCTTCAGAATGGCAGCTTAATAAAAGTGTACAACCGAGTTTATGGCTAGAAGTTTGTTTCCTGGGATTAATTCCTAAATCTTCTAAAAATAAACCTCGTAATAATCAAACTCACAAGCGAAATTCAACCTCTGTTTCCGCCTCAAAACCCATTGATCTAAAAACTACCATTTGGGAAACCGTGCTGTCAAAAGCATCTGAAAAGAACCGAGTTTTCCTGTCCGTTGCTTTCCTTGCTGAACTAACTGAACAAAAAGCCATCTTAGCTGTACCTCCCCCATATCTTAACAAATTTAACCGCAATATTCAGAAGGTACAAAAACTATTTTTGGCAGCAACAGGAATTAACTATCAAGTCTTAATTCAGGAGGGAAATCAATGATTAGTTTGTTAGTCGGCGATGATCGGTATGCAATTTCTAAAAAACTCTTGACTTTCAAAAAAAGCCTTAACCCCGCTTGGCTTAGTTTCAACTATCATCGCTTTCATGCTTCTGCTGTAGATGAAGCCATTTATTGTGCTTTAACTCCAGCTTTTGGTTCGGTTAAAGCTAAATTAGTTATCGTGGAGGACTGCAACTTTAAACAGTTTGATGAAGCGGTGATGGATATTCTTCAATTGCTCCCAAAAGTTCCTCAATCAACTCATTTGATTTTTGTAGCTTCCAGCCTTGACAAACGATTAAAAGTCTCAAAATTTCTGCTCTCCCAAAGCCAACTGTTTGAATTCAATTTGATTGCACCTTGGCGAAGTGATCTCATCACCCAATATATCCGTACCCAAGCCCTTCGCATCGGTTTATCATTAGATCAAAATAGTAGAGAATATTTGGCTGATGCTATTGGCAATGATTCAGCCCGAATTGAATCTGAACTGCAACTTCTAGCTCTCTATAGTAACGGCGCAAAGCTGAGTTTAAAACAAGTTCGTTCTCTTATCCCTTCCACCACCCAAAATAGTCTCCAATTAGCTAAAGCAATTCGAGAAAATAATGCCCAAAAAGCAGTTGATTTACTCCAAAAGCTCTTGACAAAAGAAACGTTTCCTGCTGCTATTTGTGCCACGCTTATTACCCAATTTAGAACTTGGCTGTGGGTTAAAGCAACAATTGTTAAGGGAGTTAAATCTGATGCTGAAATTGCCACGATTTGCCAAATTGCTAATTTCAAACGAGTCTATTTTCTTAAACAAGAGGTGCAAACGATTCCTTTGCAATCTTTAGTAAAAGCTGTATCTTTGTTACTGGATTTAGAAATAGCTTTAAAACAAGGAAAACGAAACTTGCTGCTGTCTTCTATTCTGGCAATTACCCAACTGTTTGCAAGCCAACCTATTAAAACAGCAGCTAAATCGTTTGAATGATTAATATTTCCTTTCTCAATCTCAGGATTTTGTTAGCTAAGAATTAACAAAACTCTGGGATTATTTTTTTATTAATATCAAATTTAATAGAGCTTGAAAGTTTATTGATAAAACATCAACTGGAAACGGATTGAGCAAAATTCTGCTCTGGGGGATAGTGCTTGATCAAGATTCTCTCCACCTCATTACTGATTTTGCGGTCATCTTTTTGCGCCGCTTGTTTGATTCGTTCCAGCAAATCTTCATCTAAAGATAAGGTAATTCGTTTTCTTGCCATTGCATCCTCCTTGCGAATCCTCTGTTACTATATTGCACTTTCTGAGGCATTTTCGCGACATCTCCTGTAGAGACGTGCCATGGCACGTCTCTAACCGTAACGATCACCCTAATGTGCCTAAAAGTATGATCTTTATGAAACGTATGATTATTATGCTATCTTAAGGAGAGACTGGCAGCAAGCTCAATCCCCAGATCAACGTCAGGGCGATAACTATGAATACAAGCCAAACACAATCGCTGAAAAGCTTTGAGGTGATTGAGTACGTTCCGCTTAATCACCTCAAACCCCATCCCCGCAATGAGGCGATCTACGGTCGCAACGAGAATCTGACGGACTTGATGGAGGCGATCGCCCTCAAAGGTTATGTCCGTCCTTTACTGATCAAAACCGATGGGACGATTATTAGCGGTCATCGGCGTTGGCGAACCTTGCTGGCGTTGGGATGGGAAAAAGCTCCGGTTCAAGTCTGTCACTTTGAAAGCGAGGACGAGGAATTATTTATCTTGATTGCAGAAAACCGCCAGCGCCAACAGACAACGGTGCAGAAAATTCGAGAAGGCATGATTGTAGAACCCCTCGCCCGCAAACTCAGAAATTGTTACGCTTTTCAAACTACGCCACGCACTTCCGACTCAGAAATTACAGTTTCATCCCAAAACCCTCAACATTCTTCAATGGAAAATTTTCCATTGGCGAGGTTTAATCTGAATTTGAATGGAAAACAAATGCAACTGACTGAAAATATTGTGGCAGCGATTGTGGGGTTAGGTTGTGGTAGAACTTACCGAAAAGGGCGTGTAGCGATTCAAGCAGCAGATCTCCTCCACATGGATGAACCTAAACTGGCAGAGGTTTGGCTGGAGATGATGAATCAGCAAAGTATTGATGCGGGGTATCAGTTGGTGAAGATACCAGGGGAGAAACGGAAAATGATTCTTGATGCGATCGCCACCGGTGCAGCAAAAACCCCCAAACAAGCTAAAATTTTGCTCAAAGAACAGACAATTTTTAACCCCATTGATATGAAAGCAGAACCCGATTCACAATCCCCAACTTCCGCAGAAAATCAATCCCTAACCGACAAACCCGATGATATTAAAACAACTCAACAAGAATGCACTCCCGCCATTGGAACTTGGGTGATCATTAAAATTCCTTTAGTACCGAAAGAGAGAATTCCTCAACGGAAATGGAATGGATTTTGGGGTCGAATTACGGCCGTAGGAATGACCGTCAAGGTTGATATGGGAAGCGAGATTTTATCGCTGCTTTTATCCGATGTTGAAGTGATTGAAAATCCCCAACCAGATTTTTGCCAAGTTGCAGAGCGAATTCTCAGATTGCAACGCTTTGATACTGTGCATGAGTTTGGAAAAATAATCTTAAACCGAATGCAAAAACGGTTATCCTGGGATGCAGCCACTTTAACTTATCTTGATGCGGTCGAACAAATTGAATTAGCGCATCGAGCTATTGAACAAGCGTTTTAGATATAGTTGTGTTTTCCAGTTAAAAATTTACCTGATTAGGTAAGTTTGCAAACATCAGCAATTTTCGCTTAATATAGGTTTGTTTAAAGTTACTTAGAGATCTAAGCAAAAATTTTAAAATTTATGAAGATTATTTCATTGCGAGTAAAGAATAACTTTTTGGGTTGGGATTTTAATGAAATCAAGTTTTCATCAAATTTAATCCTTTTAGTAGGTATATCAGGTGCAGGCAAAACCCAAATTCTACGTGCCATTATCGATTTAAGACATATTGCAAATGGAAAAGCTATAAATGGGTTTGAATGGGAAATCATATTTTCTACCGTAGATGGGACTGAATTTGTTTGGGAAGGTAGCTTTGCTACTGTTGAAAAAAATCAACTAAATTTTGATTATGCTGAAAAAGAAAACCAAGATGATAAAGAAAAACCATCATTAATTTATGAGAAACTCAGTTCAAAAAATGAAGTTTTAAGTGAGCGAAACCAAGAAGAAATAAAGTTTAGAAATAGCCCCATGCCCAAACTTTCTTCCCATCAATCAATAATATATATTTTTAAAGAAGAACCTATTATTAAGAAAGCCTTTGATGCCTTAAATAAAATAGAATATCGTGACCACACAAGACACGGTGGTTTCCCCCTTAGAATTCAGGAAAAATCTTTGCATTCTCTTAAAAGCAAGTATAAAACTTTAGAGAGTATAGTAAATAGTGATGAAGATATTAGGACTAAACTGTATCTGACTTATGAAAATAAATTAGATATTTTTGATAAAATTAAATTGACATTTATTGAAATTTTTCCACAAGTGGAAAATATAAAGATTGAACCACTTGAAACAGATGATGTACTAAAAAAAATCTCTGACAATGTTCCTGTTATTTATATCAAACAAAAATCTGTCCACAAATGGATTAGAGAAGATAGGATGTCTTCTGGTATGTTACGCACAATTATTCATATTAGTGAAATTTTTCTTGCCAATGAAGGGTCGGTAATATTGATTGATGAATTTGAGAATAGTTTAGGGATAAATTGTATTGACATATTGACTGATGACCTTATTCACGAAAATAAAACCTTACAATTTATTGCCACAAGTCATCACCCTTACATTATTAATAATATTCCGTATGAATATTGGAAAATAGTGACCCGGCAGGGCGGACACATTAGCATTTGTAATGCTTCAGATTATCATCTGGGTAAATCTAAACAAGACGCATTTATTCAATTAACTAGAATTCTCGAACAACAGTCGTAATATGAACCTCTATTTTGTATTTGAAGGGAAGACAGAACCGATTGTTTATAAGAAGTGGTTATCTGTACTTCTTCCAGACTTGACAGAAGTAAATAGTTTTGATGCGGTAATCCAGAATAACTATTATTATGAAAGTGATATGGGCGTTCCTAGTTGCTACAGAGTTGCTGCTAATGCTATCCAAGAAATTAACGAATTTCCTCAATATGATTACTTGGTGCTATTCACAGATGCAGACCGTTTTACTGTTTCAGAAAAAAAAGCGGAAGCTTATGAGCAAATTAAATCAGAATTAAAAGATAAACCTTTTAAAACTCTACCCAAAAATTGCAAATTAGAAATTATTGTACAAAAAGTTTGTATGGAAACTTGGTTTTTAGGCAATAGGAATTTTTTTGTCAGACATCCACAACGTAATCAAATCTTGAAAGAGTATATCAAATATTTTGATGTTAGTCAAAATAACCCTGAAGATTTAGCAAGTGAATTTGTGCAAGATGAAGAGAACTCAAGGGATATTTTTGGCTATAAAACGAAAGCTTTGTTTCACGAAGGCTATCTGAGAGAGATTTTCAAGGAACGTAATCTGTCTTATAAGAAATATAGACCCAAGGAAGTACAAGAAGAATATTACCTTAAACAACTCAGAGCGAGAGTTGAGACCAATTCAGATCACTTACTTAGTTTTCAAGAATTTATAAATTTCTGTTTAAAAATCCATAGGCAACAAAATCAATAACCCATAGCAAAAAAAAACCTTGCTATGGCTTAATTTCAACAGGGGGAAGTTTTACATTTATTAAATTATTTAAAAACGGTAACTGGAAATACGCAAATTCTAAAGTTTTTGAGCTTCGTAACCCGGGTAATGATTTGCACCAGGTTCTTCGGATTCTCAAACATCTTAGCCAAATTGCTCTTAACTAATCCCCAACTCCAATGGAAAATTTTCCATTCGTGAAGGATCAATCGTCTCGTTTCCCAATCCCTCCAGTGGAAAAAACCCGTTTAGAACGTCCTGTCTGATGAGCGATCACATCTAAAGGATCTGAGCCGTAATTGCGGTTTACCTCCAATGTGTCTGGCGATTGCAGGGGAACATTTCCCCCCGGATCAGGTAACGGTAACATCCGTTCAGCCTCCTCAATACGCTCGTATAATGCGGCGGTAAGTCCCTCCAGATCAGTCAATTTAACCCGACTTTCCAAACGAGGTCTAACTTGTTCATCCCACAACGCCTCACTTTCATCTTTGCGCTTCAAATCCGCTTTAGGAATCGGGATAGTTAGTGCGTAAGGAATCGACCCTTCGCCACCGGAACTGTAACCGGGATTGGTAATCACACATCGTCCTTGGGGAAATCGCAAAATTTCATCAATGGAAAATAAAGGCATTTTTTGTAGAGATTCGTTCCAACTAATTGAGCGATTACTGGCAGATTGACCGCCAAAAGACCGACTGGTAGACTTACTTTTAATCAAAATTTCTTGATCACCATAACGCTCTGAATATTTTTTTGCCGTGTCCGTATTTCCCGGGTTAAATAGAATGTGGGTACTGCAAGCAGAGGCGATCGCTGCTCCCATTTTCTCCCCATACCCTTCATAAAGTTGTTCCAAACTTTGAATTCCTAACAGAAAACAAGCTCCATTAGAACGATATTCATTAATCCATTGTGGCATCCGTTCTAATCGAATTGATGGAAATTCATCCAATGAAATAACTAACGGATCTTTTCGGGGACGACTTAAATTAGAAACTACCAACAAGTGAATAGCCGCCGCCAACAAAGGCCCAACAACAGAGCGTCGCTCATCATCAAGTTTAAAAATAATCATTTGACGACCTTCAAGCCGAGTCGGAATATCCGATTTCCCCAAAAAAGCTCGCAGTAAATCAGCTTGAATAAAATTACTAAACGTTCCGGCGGCAGTTGTTAGAATTCCTGAGATGGTTTTTTCAGCATCTTTCGCACTCAAAAATTGATTAAAACTCGTAGCAACCCACTCATCAATTTGCCGAGATTGAATCGCATAATCAAGCCGTTTCACTAAATTCGGCAACCTCAAAATTGCATACAGCATTGCCATATCAGGATACTTTGACCCTTTCACTAATTGTAGTAAAGCTTTCGCTAATAAATCTCCCGCTTTTGAGAAAAACTCATCACTTTTTCCTTGATTAGAACTTGCATTTCGATTAATAACTTGCCCAATTTCTCCCGCCATTACAGAATCTTGAGGAGATTTCATAAAATCAAGGGGATTAATTACGCCTGAATAAGCTTCCCCAGGTGCAAACACCCAAACTTTATAACCGTAACGAGCAGCTAAAGGAGCATGAAGTTTAAGTTGATCTCCTTTTTTATCATAAAGAAGAATCGGAAATCCTTGCACCATTGCACTTTCAATTGCTCGATCAATCGTTGAAAATGTTTTACCAGATCCCGGCGCTCCAATCACTAAAATTGAGCGTTCTGCATGGGGTAACCAAACCGTCGGACTGGCGCCTAAAGCCGTTTGAAGAGTTGCTACAAAACCTCTTAATTTTAATCCCCGCCACCAATAACGAGGACTCCCACACCACAATGTTACTTTATTAGGTTTATTTTCTTTAATTTGTTGAAGTGCTAACCGAGTTGCACCCACTTTTTCCAGGGTTCCACATTGTTTTCCGGTGGTAATTTTACCCCGATTTCCTCCTATAAATCGAGAGGCTACCAGTAGAACAATAAACATCCCTAGGGTTAAATATCCTTCCGGGTTATTATACTCTTGAAACAAACCTTTAAAATCTAGTGAAAATAAAGGAATTGGTTGTTCTGTTTTTTGAGAAGTCTGAGCCAGAACCAAATTAAAATTATTCATATTACAACTCCAATAAATTATCCTTAATTTACTGAATTAAGACCAATTCACTATTCAAACCTAAGACAGATTAAATTGAACTTAGAATTACACCTCAAGAATGAATTAAAATAATTGCTTGATAACTGATAACTGATAACTGATAACTGTTAAGAGGCTACCGCCTTGTAAGGGCGGAAAATTTATCTCTGTTTTTAAATGGTTAAGACGAATGGTAAAGTTAGAGCTAAAAGCTCTATGAATCTAAAAACGGCTGAAGATCAAACTTCTTTACAGCCCGAAACCCTGAATTTTGAAGTTGATCCAGAACTTTTAGAATCCCGTTACAATTTTGTTAGACGACCCATTCTTCCCTATGGGATTGTTGTTAATGAACAAGTGGCAGGTATTTTGATTCCCGAAGATCAATTAGAAAAAGCGAATTGGTTAGTTTTCCCAACCGATGAGGAAATGACAACCATTAGTTTAACAGAAGACGTAACGGGTTTATTACTGTCTAAATGTCGCTTTTGTGTATTAGCATTTATTCCTGAATACATTCGTTATAAAAACGATATTCCTGATTTGGGAGGTAGTGTTGTTGGCTTATATGAAGAATACAAAAGTCAACTGAACAAAAAGACAATGGATGTTGTGAGTGAACACGCGCTCGTCTTTTTAGATGAAATGAACCGTCCTTTACACAATAATCCGATTGTTGTTAGGTTTAAGAACGTTGCACTGTGGAGTTTTAAGGCGGTTCGAGAAGAATTTTATCGCTTACTGGAGAAAGCATTTTCTGACTACTTGCAAATTCCATTTAGTAGCAAAAACGATAAATGGCGCAGTTTGGGTATTCTTGATGTACAATTTAAAGGAGTTAAGGAAGGTGAAGGCTCTAATAAAAGCTACTGCTGTAAAACTGTTAGCTATATTAAGCCAACCGTTAACAATTTTCCTTCCCTCTATTTAGGAAAAACTCAGCAGAAAAAGTCAATTTGGGGGCTGCATGATACCATTTTAGGGTTTACAGAAACACCTTCATTACCGGGAACATCTGAACCTCAAATTCAAGTTCTTCCTCCCTCTTTTGCTGAAGAAGAACTTGGGAAAAAAGCAATCGCTTCCTCTAAACCTCCTCGTAAAATTGTTGCATCTGTTGTTGAAGATGATGATGAGTTTGATGAAGATTTAGATTTGGATGAATTTGATCAATATCTTGATCAGGATGAATAAAGCTAACTCCAATTATCTTAGGCAAAATTCCCTTTTTCCATTAGGATGAGGGGATTTTTTTCTTTACTTTTGTTTAGCAGTAGATTCAATTACAGAAGTTTGTACAATTTGGTATTGATGATTATTAAAACACCATTTACTCTGTCGTATACTCTTTCCAATTGATTGCTGTATCTGTAAGCAAGGTAAATCCGAGGAGAGGGAAGGATCTCGCACGATTTTAAATAATGGAGTTTGGGGAGGTAAGTTAGGGTTAAGATAGGTTGCTAATACACGAACAGGGGTAGTATTTTTAGAAATTAGATAACCAACATATAAACACTTGACTTTTCCACATACTCCTTGATGATTGAAGTTAAAAACAATTAACTGACCTGCTTTTCCTTTAACGGTAAAAGCGTTTACACTGGATAAAACTTCTTGAGGATTGAGTTGAGAATTTTCAGTAATCACTCTTTTGACTAAATCAACTGGAACAATCTCAGTGGCTTTTAACCAAGATACTGATGTCGAGTTTGAACTACAACCGCTTGTTCCTAATAGCATTGATAAGAACAGAAACAACGCCACTCCAAACCGAAACCATCTTCCTACCCATAAAAAAGAACGAGGTGGTTTAGGTTCTATATTTTTAGGTCGATACACAAGCTTTAATGCTCGATATCGAGAATTAATCGAACGATTATAAACAATAATTTTGGGTTTTTGTCTGTTTTTTAGTAACATTTATTTAGCCTCCTTAACAGATTAATCACTGGCTATTCAAGCTTGTATTGCTGCTAATAACGGTTCCACCATTAACTCGATAACGTCCTAAGACATCAAGACCATAACTTTTTAAAGTCAACCGACCAAAAGCATCTGTGGCTTGACCATCAACCTGAGAAGAATCACCGCCAAAGTGTTTTTGAGCGACTCGTTCAATTAAACGTTCACCTTCAAATAATTGCCCTGTTGTTGGGTCAATTTCTGCAACGGTGGCGTTAAGTTTATCACTGAGACTTTGGACAAATACCGCCTCTTGATCCGCAGGGGGAAAATATTGAAATAGTTCTGTTTCTGTCGGTTGATATCCCTTAGCAAGTTGGGCTAAAAATGTTTCTCCTCCAGGTTTTGAGGCAATTACACCGCTTGCATATTCGTTGTAACTCATGAATTGATATTTGCCTAAAGCCATACCACAATTGCGATTGTTATCTGCACAAACATAAGGGCCAATAGCTAAGTCTAAATTGCTGCTTTCTAAACTAGCGATCGCTTCAGACAAAACTTCAATATCAACGCCTTGCACCTGTCCATAAGTTAACTTTGATTGAGTTGGACGAGAACGCGGAGAAAGCGAATTCTTTTGGGACATAACAGAAGATTCTGTTGAAACATCTGCTTGTGTTGGGATTGAGGGAAATCCAGGTGGCGAGGGTTCTAACACTCCAACAAACATGGGAGAATTGACTCGATAGGTGAAGAAGGGAACAGGCCCAATAAAATAGGGAGAGCAACCACAGGGGGAACAGAACCGAAAGAATAAAGCGGTTGATACGGTGTCGGTTTGTTCGTCGGGTTCCATCACAACAACTTTAAAAGCACTACCAAAAGGTAATCTACCTGTGGGTTCCTTACCTCCGTTGATTCCCTGAAGACAACCCCAACCGCCCTCAACTTCTTGGTATTTCCCACTCATCCATTGTTTCCCTTCCAAAGAACCCCGCGCACTGCGACCGATATTTTCTAAATCATCCAGTTCGATGTAAGCACATTGACTCCCCTGACAATTGACAGAAAACCCTTGAACATCAGAACCCGAAATGGTGTTGGTTCGTCGTCCTTCTGCGGGGCCATAAATAGTATCAATTCGCATGACTAAATCACCAAATTCAGTCACAGAATTGGGAAAATCAGACAGAGGTAAAGTGTTCAGTCCTGGTACATCTTGAATGGGAGTGGTTTGCCATCCTGACAACGCACCGAGTTGGGTACTTTCTAAGTTAGGAAGAGAAGACATTGAATAGGAAGACAAATCAATTTGTCCAAGTTTCAATTCTCCAAGTAGGGGGTTGCTACTGAGTACCTGAGTTAACGTTTGATTCCTCCAATTAAGATTAGCAGCTTGGGTAGTGAATAGGTCTGCTACTGGTGCAATTTCTTCAACTTTGAATTGAGCTAAAAGGGGAATTGCTTCAATGAGTTGGTTTAATGTTTGTTGACCGATTAGGGGGAAAGCACTTAAAGCAACCTGCTCTAAATTTAGTCCTGTTTGCTGTGCAATAAAACCCACTGACAAAAGTTCTGGTTTTAATGCTACGCTAATATCCCTCTTCTGTCACTCTCCGAAATCAACAAGTAATAAAAAGTAGAGTTATCCATTGGGAAAATAAGATTGAAATTGATTAATATTCTCAATTAATTTATGAAAACCCACTAATAAATGGCGGTCGGGAAAAATATCTAGCCACGGGACAATCAACCACAATATAATAGTAGGCTGAATTATTAAACGCAGATTATTTAAAACATTTTTCCATCCCTCTTTGTGATTCCATTGTTGATGAGTTGAGCAATCGGTGGTGTTTTTTTTGCTCTCAGATTCTCGGGGACTGCCTTGACTTAAAGACCGGAAAACTTCGGAGTTGAAACTAATCATTAAATACACACAGAAAATGATTTCCCACCATTTTTCTATATCGGGAAAATCCGTCAACCGATAATCAGTCCAACCCAGTTCTTGTTTACATTGTCGAAATCCATATTCCACCCATGTTCTTAACCCGTATAAATTACCTAATGTCTTTTTCATCTGGCTTCTCTTCTCTGTTAAATTTGTCATGACAAACGAAGTTGATGTTTCTGGCATCGTTTCTGGATCTGTGGTAATTTCCCAATAGGTTCTTGTACTTCTTTTCCCAAATATGATTTCTCTAATATATCTGGTTTCTGATTCTTGATTGCTAAAAATCCTCTCAAATTTACACCATTTGTTGGCTCTAACTTTCTGCTCGCTTGACATCCAGACTCCATGATTACTTCTTATTGCTAGTACCCAAGGAATTTGAAATTGATCTAATGTACTGATAAACGAACTACTTTCACCATAAAGGCTATCTGCTAATACCAATTCAATCTGAAATCCCCAATCAACCAATTCTGTTAGAATTTCTGATGCGATTTCAATCTTAGTTTTGTAGACATCTCCTTCTTTTAATGTTCCTTTGGGTTTAAATACTCTAAACACTAAAGGAAAGGTTATATTTTTATAAACACCGTAAGCATTAACTGATACTATTCCCCGATCTGTTTTGCCCACACTTCCCAAGTATTGTCTAGCTATATAGTCGGTTTTTTTTCCCTTTCTCCTATCTCCTGTCTCATCAATTATTACTATAATCTTCTCTCCTTTCAATGCTTTTAGAGTTCGGGCTAATCTTCTTTCCTTTAATTCCCTTGCTGACCAAGGCGAATTGGCTAAGAAATGATGCAGTGATTGTGGCGACCTAATTCCTACTATTTTAGCAATTTCCGGTAAAGATTTTCTCGGAATTGGTGAGATAATTCCTAGATGTAAGTATTTAAAACATTCGTAACTTCTCACTTCTGGGAATAGGTCTTTATAACCTTGACAATATTCATCAATCACTGAAACTGTTGGTTGTGCATCTCGGGCTAAATGTTTGAGCATCTGTAATTCTACATCCATTACCCTATCCCCCTTCTAGCTACCCATCTGGTTTATTTTCTAATTTTACTCCTCGGAGACTGACAGAAGAGGGATATATCAGAAAGTTAAAGAAACTCCACCTTATTCTTGGTTTCCGTCTTCCCCTCAACTGATTGAAATCATGCTGAAAGAAGCACAGATTACCCCAGGATTATATAGTTTAGAACCGATGGCGGGAGATGGGGTTTTAGCTGAAGCAATGGTTCAAGCGGGTGCAATTGTAGATGTGATTGAAATTGACCTTCTATTGCGTCAGATTCTTTTTCAAAAAGGATTTAATTTAGTGGGGAGTGATTTCTTAACATCTCAACCTCAACGCCAATACAACCGGATTTTAATGAATCCTCCCTTTTCTACTAATAAAGTTCGGGGAATTGATTTAGCGATGATTCAACGCGCTTATCACCTATTTTTAGCATCTTCTGGTCGGTTGGTTAGCGTTGTCAGTAATTCAATGAATATCAAAAACGATGAACGAGGGCAAACTTTCCGAGGATTTCTTAAACAAACGAAAGCCAACGTAATCAAACTCCCTTTAGAAATTTTTTGGGGTACTCTTCGTCCGGTTACAGTTGAGACTTACCTCATTGTAATTGATAAAGCTTCTGAATTCTAATTTTTTACCCTTTTCTTCTCCATCTCCTGCTTATGAACTATAACTTTATTACTAATTCTGATCAGCTTAAAAAGGCTTTATTTCCTTTAATGAACGCTCCTGTTCTGGCTATTGATACTGAAACAACCGGACTAGATCCCTTCATAGATCGGATTTGTCTGGTTCAAATTGCTGTCCCTCAACATCCTATTATAATTATTGATTTAACTGCTATAGGAACGAGGGGATGTCAACTGTTAAAAAAACTCCTCAATAGCCGTGCGCTGAAAATTTTCCAAAATGCTAAGTTTGATTGGCAAATGCTAGAAATGGCAAATCTCCGTCCGTCAGGGCCTTTTTTTGATGTAATGTTAGCCAGTCAAGTGTTACGTTCAGGACTTAAGAAAGACCATGATCTTCAATCTTTAGCTTGGGAATTTTTAAAGATTAAACTTGATAAAAGTTTACAGTTTAGTAATTTTGCGGGTAAACTTTCAACGGCTCAGTTAGAATATGCAGCATTAGATGCGGCTGTCTTACTGAAACTGAAAACTCGACTGCATTCTAAACTTGAAAAAGCAGGATTATTAGAAACGGCTCAAATTGAGTTTGATGCGTTGCCCGCCGTTGCCCAAATGGAACTGAATGGAATGCGACTTGATGCAATAGCATGGCAGCAAGTAGGTGCTGAGTTAAAAGCTCAAGAACAGAGGGTATTAACTCAATTAATCAATGCAGGTTTAAAGCCACCCCCTAGTCCCCAATTGTCTCTATTCCCCGAATTAACAGAAACGCTTAATCCTCGTTCTACTTCCCAAGTTTTACAAGCTCTTCGTGCGCTTAATATTCCGGTTCAATCAACTCGTAAAAATGAATTAATTCCTAAAGCTCGTGAATATCCAATTCTACAATTTCTCCTCCACTATCGAAAGTTAGCGTCTTTATGTTCTAACTTTGTCGAAGCTTTGCCTAAACATATTCACCCCAAAACCGGGAGAATTCACCCCAGTTATCGGCAGTGCGGAGCGCGTTCAGGTCGCTTTAGTTGTCAACAACCGAATCTACAAAATATTCCCAGAAATTGTACCGCTCAAGGAATGCGAACCTGCTTTATTTCAGCACCAGGCTATCAAATTATTAAAGCAGATTATAGCCAAATTGAACTCAGAATTGTTGCTGAAATATCGAGTGATCGCCGGATGTTAAATGCTTATTCTAAAGGGGAGGATTTACACGCTTTAACGGCATCTTTAATTACAGGGAAATTGTTAGAACAGATTACACCTGAAGATCGGCAAATTGCTAAATCTGTGAATTTTGGCTTAATTTATGGCATGGGGGCAGCTAAATTGCAAGCTTATGCTGAGGAAAAATATGATGTTTTGTTGACGTTGGAGGAAGCTAAACTGTTTAGAAAAAGGTTTTTTACGGCTTATCAAGGGGTTAAGAATTGGCATGAGCAAGTCAGGAAAACGGTGTATGCTCAAGGACAAAGAGAGATTCGCACCATTGGTGGACGTCGAAGACGATGGGCATCTAAACCCCGTCTGTGTGAGTTGCTCAATCATCCGGTTCAAGGAACTTCAGCCGATTTATTGAAAGTGGCGATCGCTCGTTTGTTTGAAGTTTTACCGGATACAGAAGCTAAGTTAATTGGTGTAGTCCATGATGAAATTCTCTTAGAATGTCCCCAACAAACTCTTAAAAAAACAACTCGCCTTCTTAAAACCGTAATGATTGAGGCAGGACAACAATATTTGCATCAAGTTCCGATTGAAGTGGACGTGAAAACTGCCTTGAGTTGGGGTTAAGAATAGTACAGAGCGGAACATGGTGGAAAATTTTCCACTATGTTTCCCACCCAGAAAATTTGCCAAATGCTATTGGTAATCAACACATTCGTCACCGATTCATATCTATAGACTCTAAAGTTAAGATTCCTAGCTGATAATCTACACTTAACCGCATCAACTTCAACCACTTAACACCGATAAGAATTTCAGGTAAATCTTTTCCCACATGAACGGGAACAATAAATTCTCTGCTATCTATAATTACCTGACCTTCATAAATATCAAACCGACCCACACCTTGAGCCGTTTTCATCCGAATATCCGATTGCAATTTTTGCCATCCTAATGCAATAATATCCTGCTGGTCAATCGCCAAGTAACCTGCCGTAAAACCCGTATCTAACATCACGTCAACTGATATAACTTCTCCATTTTTGGTCATTAACTCAATCTCAAAAATTAACTCATCATTCTCTCCAAATTGTCCCTCAATCATATTTTTCCGCAGGTTCCGGTTTCGTTAATTCCGTAGAGCATCAGTTGGCTTTTAGGACAGTAAATCTTCACTCTCCAGACTAAACGCTCCCAATTTGAATCTAGCAAATAATAACCACTTTCAGGCTCAATAGCAACACACCAATTATAATGGGTTTCAAGTAAACGATTCCGAATCTTTTCAAAGTATTTATAGCATCGTTGATCTAAGTCTTCTTTTTCAGCTTCCCGTTTGTTGATTTCTTCAGGTGTCAGGGAATCGAAATCAAAAATTCGAGACCTAGAACGAGCAGTACGTTTGGCAACTAGAGGAGCCATATCGGTAACGAGTAAGATGTTGGGACAGTTCTATTATAATTGTCATTTGTAGCCAATCAAGGAGAATAACTCCCCATTACTCCGTTAAGTATTGATTGTAATTCTGGCTGATAACTCCTAGCTCCTGATTTCATCTTATGGCTCCAATTCTTCCTAAATTTGCAATCAAACCGGGTTATCGACCTCAATCTTCTGATACAACACCCGAAGCCGATTTATTAGGATTCTGGCTTTTAAAACAACGAACGCCCGAACAGCGACTGTTGATGGGAAGCTCGATGAATCAAAATGCTCGTCGCTTTGCTATTAACTGCTTCCGCCAACGCTTTTTTGAGCTAAAAGAACCAGAATTTGCTCGAAAACTCGCCCAAGCTTGGTTAGCAGAAGATTGTCCACAACATTATATTCCCACCGGAGATGAAATGACTTGGGTTCAAGATTCCATTAGTCTGGCTGAAATTCTCCACCCAATTTTTGAATCCCTATATATTCCTTATTATATTACAGGCGGTGTTGCTGCAATTGCTTACGGGGAAGTCCGCACAACACGGGATTTAGATATTGTCATCTCAATTATTCCTCAACATTTAAGTACATTAATTTTAGAATTAGAACAAGCGGGCTTTTATGTTTCCGGTGTAGATGATGGGGTTTCTGGTCGAATGCAAACCTTGCCAATTACTCATATGGAAACCATTTCCCGGGCTGATTTAATCATAGCCTCTGATTCAGAATTTGAGCGTCTGAAGTTGGAACGACGACAACAATATCAAATTCCCACAGGTGCAACAGTTTTTCTCGCCTCACCTGAAGATCTAATCCTTAATAAGTTGCAGTGGCGAAATTTCAATCAGTCCCAAAAGCAATGGCGAGATGTATTGGGGATATTAAAAGTGCAAGGAGACTCTTTAGATAAAGTTTACCTCAATAACCAGGCTGAATCTTTGGGGTTAGTTGAGGATTTAAACCGAGCTTTAATTGAAGCCGGACTTGAATAAATAAGCACAAAACTTCAGTATTAAATTCTGAATTAGGATAATTTTAAGTTAAGGGATAACTGTCCTGGGGAAATATTTCCTCGGCTTCGACGATGACAAGCTAAATGGCAACTACTACACAACGGAACCAAATTTTCTAAACGATTATCAGCCGGGTTATGATTCCAGTGATGGACTTGCAGTGTATAAGCTCGGCGTCGAGATTTCATAGCATCTGATAACGGTTCTCCCGGCTTGATACAGAATAAACCACATTTTTGACATTGCCAATTCGCTGCTTCTTTAACTGCCAATGCCAGTTCCTTCCAATTTTTCGGATAACGATTTGAAGCCATGAACAGATTGGGTGATTTTCCTTATTTGCTCTTTCTCTATTATTAAATTATCATAACTAGCTTAGAAGAATCGATTGTTTTAACCATTTTTCTATTAATTTATGGGAAAGCGTTTCCACTCTCTGAAAAATATCTGCTAGCATTGGGGGTAAGAGAAGATGCGATGCCTTGGCAGGCGGCTAACGCCATCGCCACAATCTTACCCTTTTTTGATACCAATATCTTCCCGCATTGATGCAGAACTTAAACCATCAAAAATTAATCCGTTTTGAATTAGCAAATCTAACATGATTCTTGGTTCTTTTGATTGTTAGCTGTAATTAATCTTGGTGCAATAAAAGTTAAACTATAACTGTTCGATTCTTGATCGTAATTCCATAATATCGGGATATTGCGTAATGTCAAAATTATTAGTTCCCCAACGAAAAAAATCGGTTAGAGAAATATAGTGATGTTTTTGTTGCTGCAATTGCTTCTGCATTTCCATTTGCTTTTGAATATCTTTTCCATGAAACCATATTAAATACTGTTTCTGTGTCCAGAATTTCTCTTGTTCAAACTGATTTTGATACATGGCAAGGCTCTCTTCAAATTTTTCTGTTGTCGCTGTTTCAACAGCTTGTCTAAATTGGTTAATTAACCCTAAAGCTTCACTTTGACAATCTTGTAAATCCAATGAAGCGGGTAGTATACCACTATTGCCTGTCCATGTCGTTTTGAGTTGTTGTCGTGCTGCACTCATGTTAACCAAGTCACCCAATGCCCAGCGTACAGCTTGGTAAGCTTGCAGGTTCTTGGCACTACTTTCAATCCATTCTGAAATGAGATCAATTCCTGGTGAATCTCGATGTCCCCACTTAGAAAGTTTAGGATTTTCCTGCTTCTCCTTGTACTTTTCTACCCAATAGGTGTGAATTAAATTAGGATCTAAAAGATAGTTTTCTACACAAGCGCGATAAGTTAAATTAATAGATCTATTACCGAGTTGGAGTAATTGACAGTTAGGAGTTGGTTGAACATCAAAATCGCGATCGCGAAAAACAATGTATTTCTGATTTACTGCTTGATTTCTAGAGAAATAGCCTTCAGCAAAACTTGAAAAAGAAAATTTACTACCCGCAGGAATAATCGTGCATTTTTCACCCGGGATACCATCAACGACTTTGTTAAGTAACTGATAGTCTAAGCTGGTCGCCTTCCCTTCACAAAAAATTATTTTTCCGCCGCTAACAACACTCACAATTACACCTCAATGCGGACAATGGATGCTTCAGGTACTAACTGCTCTACATAATCGGAGTGGGTGGTAATAATAAATTGATTATTTTTCCCTAATTTAGGTAAAGCTCTTAACAATGCTTGCTGCATTGGTGGATGTAAATGTAACTCAATTTCATCAATCAAAATAACCGAATTATGAATATTCCAATTGGCAAAGTCCATTAAGATGGGAAAGGTAGCACGCTCACCCCCAGACATCTCAGAAATTTCATACTGATTTTTACCATCGTAGAGATAAAACCAAGGTTCGCTGAGAATATCATCGATACCCTCTCGTGGAATTGAACCTTCAAAGCTACGTTCTGGAAAAACGGCTTTATAAGCTCGTTCAATTTCAGCATATAAGTCTTTCTGCCCAGGACGCAATTGCAGATTTTTATCTTTCACATCTTGATGAAATATTCGCCACTTTGATAGGCGATCGCGTAAAATATCATCTGTGATTTCAATTTTTCCATCCAGGTTTTCAGTAGTTAGGCTAGTTGAAGTTCTTTGCTCTGTGTACCAAAAAACTGTGCCAACTCGTTCAAACACCTGAAAGCCTTCTGAACGAAGTAATTGCTTTGCATATTCTCGCCCTTTGAATTGAAACAATTCAGCCGCCGTGTTTGCTTGAACTCGCTCACCTTGCCATCTTAGAAATATAACATTTTCGTTAGCAGGAGAAACTGGTAAATTCCGCCCTATCTTTTGTAATTCATGGTGAAACTCGCCCACGGCTTCGATTTCTGGGCTAGGAAATTGTACTTTTAGAGTTACTTCTGGTTCAAACCTTCCCCAATTATGCCCAAGTAATTCATAGTTAAATCCTGGCCATTCTAAATCGGGAAGTTTCTGTAATCGCCCAGTGGCTACTCCCAGAGTAGCAGCAATTGCTTGTAAAAGACTTGTTTTTCCAGCACCATTCATCCCTATTATAACTATAATATCTCGTGCTAATCCAGTTTCTGGATCGGTGAAATCGAATGACCGCTCCCGAAATTTTTTGAAATATTTTAACTGGACAGATTGAACTTTCATGTCGGAAGTTTATTGAAAAGGATAGACACTATTTGTATAGAGTTACTTGATGATTATTTTAATCGAATTGGAAAACTGCTGATTCCAGTAGGTCTCAAATTCTTGCACCTTATGAAACACCAGATTCGGTTTGATTCATTTCGTTCAGTGAAGCGATCGCTTAAAATGGCGAGTATACTTTAAACTGTCAACGAACTATCCCGCTTGCCCGCTCTACCCGATACCCACTCCACTGTCACAACCCTAGACCCCAAAACCCTCAAACCCCATCCTCGCTACCTGAAAATCTATGGTCGGATGAACATCGAGGAATTGGTCGAACAAATTCAATTGTCCAATTGGATTAACCCCATTCTCATCACCCCAAAACAGATAATTGTTAGTGGTCATCGACGCTGGCAAGCTGCCCTACAATTAAAGTGGAACACCATTCCCGTTGAAATTCGAGCCTTTCCCAACCGACTGTCAGAACTCGAAGCCCTCCTGAGTGAAAATCTCGCCCGACCCAAAACCCGGGAACAAAAAGTTCGAGAAGCCAACTCTTGGAAAGAAATCGAATCGGCTCGCGCCAAACAACGCCAGGAAGCCGGAATCAAGATTGATGAACCCGACAACCTTATGGATATATTTTCAGAAGGTCGCAAGGGTACCACCCGTGATTTAGTTGCTGCTAAGGTCGGTTTGGGTTCCGGTGTCACCTATACCAAAGCTGCCAAAGTTGTCGCTCAAATTGATACAGAAACAAAAGCCGGAAACCAAGAATGGGCAGAAGTTTGGCGTTCAATTCTCAACACTGTCAGTATTCAAGCGGCTTATTCCTTACTAAAACTGCCTCGAAAACAACAAAAACAAATCTTAGATTTAATTGCCACCGGTGCGGCTCGGACTCCCAAAGAAGCTGCCCTACTGCTCGCCGAAGAAGCCAGTCTCGATGACCCCCGCTTGTTTGTATCGGGGGACTTTGCCATTGTCAACATCGACCCCAACTTAACCTTTGCTCCCTCCGACCAGCGCTGGAATGGGTATTGGGGAAGGGTAGAAGGCACAGGAACTTCTGGGTTGATTTTGATGAACTTGGGCAGTGAAATGCTGCAATTTTATAGCCGAGATTTAGTAGAAATTGATGAGCCTAGTGATGAATTATTACAGGTCGCTTCAAAGGTATTACAACTCCGAAGTTTGGACTTAGATGAACTGGAAATCGCGTTGCTGGATGTGTTGCAACAGCGTGTAGAATTTACGCCTCGACAACTGCTGTATCTGGAATATTTGGAAAAAGTTTTAACGTTACCTCGGCTTTCTGGCTCTTAATTTCTCAAAGAGTGTGAAAACAGCCTTAAGCAACAGAGGAAAGCTGTGTTGCTTGCTTAGGAATAATTAGGGAGAGTTAGGTTAAGATAATACGGCTTATCTTAAGCCGAGTTTTTCATCTACGAAGAGTACGTCAAGAGTGCGGAGTGCGAAGTGGATAGGGGCGAGATGTTATATGCTGCTTTTCTTAAATAACCCTACTCAAACGTTCAATTAAATCAATCACTAAATCTTTCCGTTCCCCACTAGAAGCTGGCAAAAAAGTTAACACCGCTTCCTGTAGCTCCCCCGGTAAACACAAAACGCTCTGGTACAGAAGCCAAAACTGTCGCTACCCTTTCTAAATTCCTAATTTGAGGATGAGTCATACAGCCGTTTTTTTAACTCCTGTGCAGCCAATTCTTGCTCTCGCACCTTACCCACCCGCAAACTATCCACCAAACACAATAACTCATAAAATAAAGGATCATCCCCTACAATCTCTGGTACAGAGCGATATAAAGGCGTAATTTCCTGACCCTTTACCTTCCCCTTAGCAAAGGGCCATACATAGAGATTTTGATCATCCGTCATCAACAGCCCCTTCAACGGTTCCGCAGAATGAGCCGTGGGTACACCCCGTACCAATGCCCCAGGATAGGCTGGAAAAACGTATTTTAAACCATGTATAAGATATTCCTCCACAGCCGATTTTAAGACTTTCCTTCTTTTGCTGTTATACAAATGGCACTGTTCACAACGTTGTAAAGCCTCATACACGACAGAAGCACTGGTCTTTAAACTTTTTGCCAAGTCATCATAAGTCCACATCGAATTTAAACAGTGAACTTTGAGCAAGATGACGATATCTTGAGGTTTTTGAGCCGATTTCATTCGAGAGCTAGTCAGCAATATTCTTTATTCATGAATTACGAATAAAACTATTATAACTTAAATGATTTGACTTGAAATTGACGTTTGAATGGCGGATGAAAACCAATTATAATATCTGAAGTGGGTAAACTTATTTCGACATGATCTCATTCAGGATTAATCGTTGTGAGTCTGCAAATAGGCACTTAGATCTTCCAAAGAGTTAAAATTGAGGACAGCTATACTTAAGTCTTCAAGTTGTTCAATCGATAGTGCCTCCACCTGGGCTTGTATTTCTGGCGGTAGCCCATTTACGAGCAAAGAAAAATCTTGTAATTTATGGTAGAGTTGATTGAGAATAATAGCCAGAGCCGCTTCTTTACGAACAGTAAGCCTCGTTTGAGTAATCAACGCTTTGATATCGCCATTGAAAGAAATCTCTTGGGCAGTAATACTCGCCTCTTCAACAATCCTATTGCCCAGACGAATATTATGGCAAGCATCCCACTCCGTTTCTGCCATCAACTCGGTTTCATAGTGGACAACAATCCAATAACGTTTCAAGTCACTCATACAACTTCACCATTTCAAGGGTTGATATTCTAAACTCTTTAAAAGTAAGGGTAGAACATCAGTACAAAAAATAGATGTGGCAATGACATCAAACCTGTTCAATGAATTTATCGACGCCGGCCCAGAAGCCAAACTAGAATTGATTGAATCCCAGCTAATCGTCGGTAATACCCTAGTTGGTAGCCGTCTGCTACTCAAACAACTTCTCACCGGATGGGGAGCGAGTGCCGCCATCGCCCTAGCCCCCATACAACAATGGTTAGAAGCTCTCCGTCTTACCTATAACGCGCCCATTCCACCTGGATTAGACAGTACAGAAACCATCGCCACCACCTTACAAACCTGGGCGGCTAGTTTCCCCTACCAACCTCAAGACCTGCTACCCGGTTCCAGAGCAGAAGAAAACTATCACAATCCCATCCGCAGTTATATCAGCCACTCCTTCTGGGAAATCGCAGAAAAACTAGGAGGACAATCGTTCAGTCGCGATTTTGTCATGCGTCTAGGCAACAATGGCTTCACCCCAGACATCCTCTTATTTTTAGGGCCGCCGCGCAACACACTCAGAGAATACTACCTTGAAGGGCCAGCCGAAATGGTACTCGAAGTGCTGCGACCCGGACATGAATACGCAGACCGCATCATCAAACGAGACTATTACGCCGCAGGTGGAGTACCAGAATACGTCATTCTCAATCCAGTCCGAAAAGAAATCGAATTTTGGCGCTTAATCGACGGAAAATATGAGCGAATGGCTCCTGACCCATCAGGATGCTACCGACCGCAGAGCGTACCGGGGTTAGTTTTTCTCCCCGATAATCTGTGGAGAGAAGATGAAGACTGGTATCGCTGGCCCCAAGACCCCCCAATTGTTGATATTGAAGGCACACAGCCAGAAGGTCGAAGACTGCGAACGGTAGAGAATGGTTTAGATTGGGGATGTTTACCATTTAATCTGCAATTGCAGTTAGAGCCAGTACCGATTTCCTTTGAACAGTATATTTCTTGGTGTCCAGAAGCCAAGTTTGAGTTTTGGGATGGGAAACCCCAAATTGGCGGTAAAGAAGGCATCCGCAACTTAATTGGAATGTTACTGATGACATGCGGTTTAGCAGATGCTTTAAAGGTCTTGTCGCCCGTTGAGTGGGTAACCGCGTTATTAGAAACAGAAACTTTGAGACAGCAAGATGCCCAACGGAAAGCAGTTTGGTGGGATTTGGCTCGTCAAGCAGCTACCTTATTACGTTCTAAATATGGGGTAACTCGCTTGGGAGTCATTGGAGATTTGGTCAAACCTGAACCCTTAACTTTTTGGTCAGAGATTACGCTAGTTGTTTGGGATTTACCAGAGAGGAAAGGTTACGAGATTTACCAGGATTTGTCTAATTTGAGCAAGGAACCTGAGATTAACTTAATTGAGGCAGAGAGCGAGTATGCTACGCTGGCTCAACAGCAGGCAATTTCTCAATTTTTGGTTGAGATTTAGTTCCCATCGATTTCTTCTTGAAGTGTTTGACCAGAAAATTGGGATAAAATCAAACCTAAATCCTATTTTTGTATTCCTCAACTCTATCTAAATCGCACTCCGCACCCCGCACTCAGAACTCCGCACTCTATAATCCCTATGAACACCCTCCCGTCTCATTCTGCTGTTGAAATTGTTCCAGTTTCTGTTGCTGGGACATTAGCTGAACGTAATGTGATGGAGGATTTGTTAGCTACAAAGCGTTCGGAGAATACTCGGAAAGCTTATAATCGGGATTTGAAGGATTTCTTTTGGACTATTGCTCATCAAGAACCAACCGCTCAGTTGGTGATTGAGTTTTTACAGTTATCTAAAGAACAAGCTTTAAGTTTGGTATTAGGTTATAAGCTGTTAAGCATCTAAATAGGGTATAATGAAAAACCAAGTTTAGAAAAATCAATCAAAAGATGCCTGCTAAAAATCATTTAAATGAAAAGCAAGTAGAGAAACTACAGAAAAGATTGAAAGAGGAAGAAAATGGACAAATCCGAGAAAGAATCTTGATTTTATTATTGCTAAATGATGGTAAAAAGCAAAGTGAAATTGCCAAGTTTTTGGGCTGCTCATTAAACAAAGTATGTTATTGGTGTGTACATGGAGACCCTGACAAATTAGAAAGCCTAAAAGATGAAAGAATGAAAGGAAATTATAGAAAAGCCACAGACAAATATATAGAGATATTATTAGAAACAGTAGAAAAAGAACCGGAAGAATTAGGATATGAATTTGGGAGATGGACAGGAGAAAGATTGGCAACTTATTTAGAACAAATCACAGGAATCAAATTAAGTAGTTCACAAGTGAGAAAGATATTAAAGGAAAAAAAGTATGTTTATTTGTGGGCAAAGTATAGCTTAGAAGAGAAAAGAGATCCAGAAAAAAGAAAATTATTTAAAGATAAAATAGAAGAATATTTGAAAATAGCAAAAGAAAGTCCAGAACAATTACAGGTATGGTTTTGGGATGAAAGTGGATTTAATTTAAGAGTGATAAAAAGAAAGAATTGGTGTAAAAAAGGGAAGAGGAAACAGATTAGAGGAGACAGGAGGAAAGGAAGAGTTAATGTGATGGGAGGATTGAGGTACTCGGATAAAAAAAGATTTGTAGAATTTCTGGATAAAGGAAATGCAGATAATTTTTATCAAGTGTTAAAAAGTTTTTATCAAGAGCTAATTTATGAATGGGTATTAGCGGGAAATCAAGCAGAAGAATTTGTAGAAAAAGGAGCTAAGATCCTGATTATTCTTGACAATGCAAGTTTTCACAAAAAAGAAGAGTACCTAGAAAAAATTAAAGCAGAAATGCCGAATGTCTATTTAGAATTTCTTCCAGCATATAGTCCAGATTATAATTTAATTGAATTAGTCTGGCATTCAGCTAAAGAATATATAGCTCATCGACTCTTTAAATCAGTTGATGAGCTAGAGTGTTTATTACATCAGCTTTTAAATGAAGGACAGTTATCTATTAAATGGGGACGTAAACTTAAAAACAAAGGTAATGCTATAATCACAGTTTAAATACACAACAGCTTAAACCATTAAGGCTCTAGTTCCTTGGAGGTTTAAAGTGTTGAGTTGAGTTGCGATCGCTCTTGATTTTTTATCTAATTGTTGATAAGTTAATGGGGGTAATTCTGTTTCTCCATTTTTTAGGAAAATATAAGCGGTATCGTGGGGTTGATGTTGCGATCGGTATTGAAGCAGTTCAACTAATGTTAAAAATTCAGCCATTATTTTAGCCTAATTTAGTAGGATGAGGTTCGCGCATCATTAAGTTCGTAGTTGGGTTTTAGCCCTTAATAGTAGCGCCAGTGATCGCCCTAAAGCGATACATTTGAATCAGCATTTTAACATAAATTGCATTGTTCTCAATAGAGGCACAAGTGATCGCGCTAAAGCGACTACGAACAGGACTTTTTAACTGTCCAGAGGGAAAGATATATTTCACTGGGGATTAAAAGTTTGGGTTTGTAAACTTGATCTAATTTTAAAGTATTTTGTTTAAGAAGTTCGGTTTGTAACTGTTGGGAAGGATTGAATAGGAATAAGGGTTGGCAAGTATTCGAGAAATTAAACGTTTCAGCATTATAGATTTTGGTATTGGGTTTAAGAAGATAACTTAAGGAGAGAATATCAATCATTTGCGATTTCTCAGTAATGATAATGGGAGACTCAATTTGATTGATGATCTGAGCAATGGGAATATTACTGAGGTTACGGGTTTTTTGATATTTTGGGGAAGTATTCATAAGGTAAATACAGGAAAAAATCCCGATTAATAGAACCCCTATCAAAATAATTTTCCCAATTTTCCGATAGGTCGGGTTTGCTAATTTATTAAAATTTAGCTGATAGCTGAAACAGTAAGCAACGGCTAAGTTAATCCCTAAATGATAGGGGATAATATATCTCGCTGCGGTTGAACGTTGTCCCCCCATGATTAAATCACTTAGAATTAAAATAATATGGGGAATAATCATTAAACTTAGAACATATAACCAAGTTTTTTGAGGGGTTTGACGACAAAGGCAAACCAGGGACGTTAAAACTAAGATGAGTAAATTAAAATCAAGAATAATTCGAGGAATAACGGAAGTATCTAAGCTTACGGGAGATTCAATAAAGAGAATAAATGTATTATAAATCCATAGAGGAATCATGAATAAAAAATCGAGGGAGACTCGCATCCAAATTGTGTTATCTTGTAGATTATCCCAATTTTTTAACATCACCCATAACCAGGGAGTAAAGCTTAAAAAGCCTAACGTGGATGCAATCGCATAGCGTCTAAAAAGTTGATTAATCTTGAATTTCTCTAAAGCTAAAATATAAACGGTTTGGGCAACCCACAGAAAAATTGATAATAAAGAGGTATATAATCCTAATGTTAAGGTTAAAGCATAGAGTCCCCAAGTTTGCAGAGTATTGAATCGAATCGCTTTTAATAAGGTTAAACTGGAGAGAAGAATAGTCACTACCCATAAACTATAGGGACGTGCTTCTTGGGCGTAGGCGACATAAAAGGGGGAAACCGACCATAAAGCAACGGCAATTTTCCCGACTATGGGAAGTTGAAATAACGCTAAACATAGCCCATATAAGCAAGGGAAAGCCAATAAACTCAGAACAATTGATAAGCTACGAATAGCCATCATTGAACTCCCAAAAATCTGAACCCAAAATTTAACTAAAATAAAATACAGTGGGGCGTGTTCGGGACTTTGGGTTAAGGCGTGCATTGTGTCTTGAAATGTTCTTTCTCCGGGTTTCTGATACTGTTGTAAATCAGTAATGGTAATCACAGGTTTTTTAGAGATTTCTTGAACAAATTCCGGTTGAGTATAGCCATAAATTCGCAATGTGGTTGCTACTTCATCCACCCAATACACTTTTTGATCTAAATTAACACAGCGAAAAATTAACCCTAAAATTAAAATAATAATGAGCCATTTTGATTGAAGTTGAGAGATTATTGATTTTAGCTGCATTGGAGAGATGATAATAAGTTGATAGGTAATCTGAAGGATTTAAGGAAGCGATTGCACAAAAACCAACGGATAATTTTTATTACTTAATTGCTTCATATAAGCAGCAGTTAAATAAGCAGAATATTGTTGATCTTGACTTAAATAAACTTTAAAAAAAGCGGTAGTTAAGGTATTATGATACCCTTCACTTAACTGTTTTAAATAGTCCCAAGTAATTCCTTGATTCATCCATCGGTTAAACAGTTCAAAGGTCACTCTCGTATGGGGAATTCCCGTCGCGACTGCAAAGTATTTATTCGGGGTTGCTAATTGCTTAAACCCAGGAACTTGTTCTAACACCAACGGAGTTAAAACATCTTCATTCGTTGCGTGCCAAAATACCGGAACTTGAACGTTACTCATGCCAACTTTTCCAAATATACTTTTCCCAAACGGAACAAATAAAAATAAAGCTTGAATGCGATCATCTTTAAAAGAATAGGTTTTTCGAGGTAATTCTAACGCCCGACATTGATAGAGGAGAGAAATATTAAACCGTTTATTGTCAGGGGTGCAATCTTGTTCTAATTGCTCAAAATTAATTTCTGCCCCTGCTAAGGCTAATGCCGTCGCACCTCCAAAGGAATAACCAAATAAACCGACTTTTTGCAAATTGAGTTGATGATTAAATTGACTTGAATTTAGGGTTTCAAGTTGATCTAAAATAAAGGTAATATCTAACGGTCGATCTATAAATTCCTGCACTTCAAAGTTATCTTGATGAATGCCCGCAAAAAAGTCTTGTTGCCATTTTTGGTTACTCCCAGGATGATCCGCAATGGCAACAGCAAAGCCTTCAGACGCGAGATTTTGAGCAAAATCACTAAAGCGATTTCTAGTAGCACCGATGCCGTTTGAAATGATAATTAAAGGAACTGAATCCTTCTGAATTTGTTGGGGTAAATATAAATCTAAAAAGAGTTGACGATTTCGACTTTTATCAACAAATTCTAAGGTTTGCTTAGTCACTTGAAAAGAACCATTTTGTCGTAAATCCGGCAGTTCATTGAAGTTTTGTACAGGTTGAATCTTCGCTTCCTCAACGGTCATCTCCATTAGAGAGTTAACTGAATTTTTCGTTTCTTGAATTAAGCTGAAAAGCTGCCTTCGCACCTCGATAATTTGATTAACATTAATTAAAATATCCGTGGGAAATTGTGCCAGAATATTAATCGGGGTTAACCCGTCGGGATGAACCGCCGCTGTTGCTAACGCAAGCCGCATTGCTTCTGCCCCATTTTCGCCTTGTTCAGTTTGAATAATTTCTCCAGCATTATCAAATAAACTTCTTCCCGCCTTAGCGACAAAAATGCGATTAATTTTAGTCGCATCCATCTCATAGCGAGTATTGAGAAAATTTCGTAACAATGCTTGCTGTTGAGGGCTTAAAAATTTCAGATAAATGCTTAATTCTTCTTCAGTTTTTCCCGTTTTAGCAAAAGTTTCTAATTCTTCAATCTCAATCGAAATTTTTGCAATACCATATTTAAAATCTATTCTTTCCGCCGTCTTCCCTGGTAAAATACTGAAAACGTTGACAAGCAAGCAGGTAGTGAGAGAAAGTAACAGTTTAGAATATCGCGTTTTCTGAAGAAGTATAATAGGCTTCATAACGATTAATAAATTTTATCTTTCACTGAGTCGCATTTTAGCATTGACAATCGCTCCAAAATCATGTAAGATGGACTGACGCAAAATTAAAAATCTAGTCTCGCCTTGGATTCTTTTAGGCGCTTCCTCATTCGTAAAATTCACGTCAGATTGTCACCCCTATGGAAGTCAAACCCATCGCAATTATTGGAATTGGATGTCGCTTTCCTGGTGCTAATAATCCGCAAGCATTTTGGAAACTATTGCAAGATGGGATTGATGTGATTACAGAAGTTCCGAAATCTCGATGGAACAACGATGAATTTTATCATCCAGATGCTACAATCCCGAATAAAACCAATAGTCGTTGGGGTGGATTTTTAGACCGAATCGATGAATTTGATCCGCATTTTTTTGGGATTTCGCCACGAGAAGCCCTCACCCTTGACCCGCAACATCGTTTATTAATGGAGGTGGCTTGGGAAGCGCTGGAAGATGCACTGCAAATTCCTGAACAGCTTGCCGGAAGCCAAACGGGGGTTTTTGTAGGCATTGGAACCCATGATTATTCGGTGCTGTTGTGGCAAAACCCCGTCAGCGATTCTCATGCTACCACAGGCACCGCTAACTGCATTGCGGCGAATCGTCTCTCCTACCTGTTCGATTTTAAGGGGCCAAGTTTAGCCGTTGATACCGCTTGTTCGTCGTCGTTGGTTGCTGTCCACCTCGCTTGTCAGAGTTTATGGCGCGGCGAGTCAACCTTGGCGTTAGCGGGTGGGGTGAATGGGTTGTTGATGCCAACGATTATGGTTGGGTTTAGCAAAAGCGGATTACTGTCCCCCGATGGCCGTTGCAAAACCTTTGATGCCAGTGCCAACGGCTATGTCCGCAGCGAAGGGGCGGGAATGGTGGTGTTAAAACCGTTGGAACAAGCGTTAACGGATGGCGACCCGATTTATGCAGTGATTCGGGGTAGTGCGGTGAATCAAGATGGCCACAGCAACGGCCTCAGCGCTCCTGATGTCGAAGCTCAGAAAGCGGTACTGCGCCAAGCCTACAGGGTGGCGGGGGTTTCGCCCGGTCAGGTGCAATATATTGAAGCGCACGGAACTGGAACGAAAGTGGGGGATGCGGTGGAATTGCAAGCGTTAGGGGAAGTTCTGGCTGAAAACCGTCCTGATGGGGAGTTCTGCGCCATTGGATCAGTGAAAACAAATATTGGACATTCAGAAACGGCCGCCGGAGTTGCCGGATTAATCAAGGCTGCTCTGATCCTTAAATATCGACAAATTCCGCCGAGTTTGCATTTCCAAAATCCCAATCCTGCGGTGAATTTTGAGCAACTACCACTCCGGGTGCAACAGCAGTTAACGCCTTGGCCCAACCCTTCTGATCCGGCGTTGGTGGGGGTTAGTTCCTTTGGGTTTGGGGGGACAAATGCCCATGTTGTGTTGCAAGCAAACGTAGAAACGCGCCAGAATGTAGAGACGCGCCATGGCGCGTCTCTACAGGGGTTGGGGACACCTCATCTATTAACAATTTCCGCAAAAACACAAGCCGCCTTCAAGGATTTAGCGCATCGATATGAAGTTTTTTTTAGGAATAATTCTGATATTTCTTTAAAGGATATTTGCTATTGTGCTAATACCAGGCGATCGCAATTTTCTCACCGCCTCACGATTATTGCTGACTCTCACCAACAATTTCAAGACCGCCTCAATGCTTTTGTTCATGATCAAGAAACTTCTGGAGTTCGCTACACAACCACCACTCCTAAAACGTCTCCCAAGATTGCCTTTTTATTTACAGGTCAAGGGTCTCAATATCTTAGGATGGGGCAAAAACTCTATGAAACTAATTTGATATTTCGCCAAACATTAGATCAATGTGATCAAATTCTCCGTCCTTATTTACAACAATCTTTATTATCCGTAATTTTCTCAGAAAATAACGATTTACACAAGACGGCTTACACCCAACCCGCTTTATTTTCCCTGGAATATGCGTTAGCTCAATTCTGGATATCTTTAGGCGTTACTCCCTCCGTTGTTCTCGGTCATAGTGTGGGGGAATATGTGGCGGCTTGTTTGGCGGGGGTGTTCAGTTTAGAAGATGGCTTAAAACTAATTGCCACTAGGGGAAAATTAATGCAAGCCTTACCCGAAAATGGGGGAATGGTTGCTATTTTTGCAGATGAAGAAACGGTGCGATCGCTTATTAAAGAAGATGCGACAATTGCCGCCTTTAATACTCCTAATACTCTTGTTATTTCTGGAACCCTTCAAAACCTTTCAAATATTATCGAAAAATGCAATAGCCAAAACATTAAAACCACCCCGTTAAACGTGTCTCATGGGTTCCATTCCCCGTTAATGACTCCCATGTTAGGAGAGTTTAGAAACATTGCATCAGAAATTACTTACCATCAACCGCAAATTCCGATTATTTCCAATGTTACCGGAACATCGATTCATCAGGATATTGCTACTCCTGAATATTGGTGTGAACATATTATTAAACCGGTTCGGTTTGCCGATAGTATTAGCACATTAAAGCAATTAGACGCTAAAATTTGGCTAGAAATCGGCCCTCAACCCGTTCTTTTGGGGATGGCGCGTTCTTGCGGTTCTGATCTTGATCAATCTTTGTTACCCAGTTTGCGTCCTGAACAAGAATTACAGCAAGTTTTATCGAGTTTAAGCGAACTTTATCTTCAAGGAATCTCAATTAATTGGGCTAAATTAGATCCAGATTATATTCCTTATTTAATACAACTTCCCACCTATCCCTTTCAACGTCAATCCTATTGGTGGTCAACGGCTAAATTTAACCCTCAAAAATCTCTGACTGTTTCTCCTTCTCTGCATCCCTTATTAGGAGAAAAGTTACAGTTAGCAGGAACAACAGAAATCCGCTTTCAGTCTCGGTTGAGTTCCCAGTCTCCCCATTATTTACAAGATCATTGTTTGTTTTCTCAGCCTGTTTTACCTGCAACTGCTTATCTGGAAATCATCTTAGCAGCAATCAAGGCAATTCGAGAAGACGTTACCTTATCTCAATTAACCATAGAACAACCGCTAAAGTTATCCCCCACAGAAACAACCGTTCAAGTTATTTTAACTCCCAAATCTCAGGGAGAATATGAATTTAAAATTTATAGTTTTATCGCAGAAGAAAATATCCCCTTAACAGAAACCCTTCACGCTAGGGGACGCTTAACCCAAACTAACTTAGAAAATAGGCAATTCAGGAATAATTCCCTTCAACGAGAAGGGGGAGAACTTGCCTCTATTCCCGACTATTATGAACAAGTCAAAAAACAGGGGCTTAATTATGGTAAATCCTTTCAAGCGATCGCCCAAATTTGGCAAAAAGAAAACGAAGCATTAGGCTTAATTCAATTACCCGAAGGGTTAAGAACTGAAACCGATCCCTATACCTTGCATCCGGTTTTATTAGATGCTTGTTTCCAAGTTTTAGGTACAATTTTACTTAAACAAAGCGATCGCACAACCTATCTACCCGTCAGTATCGAAAATCTGCATATTTATCAACGACCAAGCGATAAGGTCTGGAGTTCTGTTAAAATCAAAACGATTAATTCTCAACAAATCACTGCCCAACTTCAACTATTCGATGATAACGGAACAATATTAGCAGAAATTGAAACGTTAACGCTACGGGCAATTAACCTAAAATCCTTACAAGAACTCATTCAAATTTCCGATAGTTCCTCCCCAGAATTGCCAGATTTATATCGGTTAACTTGGAAACCTAAACCCCGTTTATCTGCTAGCCAAACTCGTAAAACCGCCAATTGGCTGATTGTTTCAGACTGTCCAAAATTCGGCGTGAAATTAGCTAAAAGTTTAGAGGAAAAAGGCGATCGCTGTTCTATTATTTACCCTCAAAACGTCTCAGGACAACTACAACCTTGTGACCAGATTATTTACCTCTGGAGTTCTGATCAAACCTTTGACGAAACAGGCGCGAGTTTACTTAATCTGGTTCAACGTATTACTCAGCAACCAGGGATAACACCCCCTCGACTTTGGATCGTGACTTATTCCTCTCATTTATCCAAACAAACAAAACATTATGCGTTTGGGTTAGCAAAAGTCATCCGTTTAGAACATCCAAATTTACCCTGTATTTGTATTGATTTGGAGTCATTTAAGTTAATTTTACCCGCAAGCCAAAAGACGTTAAAACCAAACGATAGTTCAAACCAAAATTTCCAAACTTTATTAGAAGAATTAGAAAACCCCGACGAAGAAAACCAAATTGCCTACCGTCAGGGAGTCCGTTATGTCCCTCGGTTAAACGCTTATCAACCTGATCGTAAAACTTTAGAACCTTATCAACTCAAAATTGCTAATCTTGGAACCTTAGATCACTTTGATTTTGTTCCTTTAACCCGAAAAAAACCTGGTTTTGGAGAAGTAGAAATCCAAGTTCGGGCGGTGGGATTGAATTTTCGAGATGTTCTCAACGGGTTGGGAATGTTGAATCAATATTTAGAACAAATGGGAATTTCTAACGCTTCAGAAATTCCGTTAGGAGGGGAATGTTCAGGAATGATTGTTGCCGTTGGGACAGGCGTTAAAAACTTAAACATTGGAGATGAAGTGATCGCAGCCCCTGCGTTGGGAAGTTTAGGCAGTTATATTACCGTTAATCATCAATTTGTTATTCCTAAACCGACTCATATTAATTTTGCTGAAGCCGCTACCCTTTCCACCGCCTTTTTAACTGCTTATTATGCCTTAATTGTCCAAGCTCAATTAAAACCTGGCGATCGCATTTTAATTCATGCCGCTTCTGGGGGAGTCGGTCAAGCTGCCATTCAAATTGCCCAACAAATGGGGGCAGAAATTTACGCCACGGCATCCCCAGGAAAGCAAGAGTTTCTCAAGTCAATAGGGATTAAATTTGTGATGAACTCCCGAACTTTAGCCTTTGCTGACGAAATTCGCGAGTTGACAAACAATCAAGGCGTTGATGTCGTTCTCAATAGTTTAAATGGAGAATTCATCCCCAAAAGTTTAGAAATTTTATCTGCCAATGGTCGGTTTATTGAAATTGGGAAAATCGGAATTTGGACTCAACAGCAAGTTCAAGAAAAACGGGCTGATATTACCTATAAAGCCTTTGATTTATTAGAAATTGCGGAACAAAACCCCCAGTTAATCAACCAAATGTTAACGGAATTAATGCCTGGGTTTGAAGAAAAACAATTACAACCTCTTCCTTATACTGTTTTTCCCGTTGAAGAGGCTTCAAATGCCTTCCGATATATGGCGCAAGCAAAACATATCGGAAAAGTTGTGATGACGTTACCCCCACCCATTCAAGACATAACGATTCGAGAAGATAGTACCTATTTAATTACCGGAGGATTAGGGGCATTAGGGTTACAAGTTGCCCAATGGTTGGTGACAAAACAGGCAAAAAATCTATTATTAGTTGGACGCAGTGAACCTTCTCAACACGCTAAAAATGTTATTGAAAAGTTAAAAAATCAAGGCGTTACGATTCAAGTCATCAAAGCAGATATTACGGATTTAGAAGCCGTTGAAACGGTCATTAAACCCTATACCATTTCTAATCAATTACCGCCACTACGGGGGATTATTCATGCCGCAGGGGTTCTGAATGATGGCATTCTGGAAAAACAAACTTGGGAACGATTTAGAGAGGTTTTAGCCCCCAAAGTAACCGGAACTTGGAATTTACACACCGCCACTTTAAATTTACCCCTCGATTTTTTTGTGTGTTTCTCTTCAATTACTGCCTTAATCGGTTCCCCCGGTCAAAGCAATTATGTGGCTGCAAATTCGATCATGGATGGGTTAATGGAATATCGCCGCCAACTCGGTTTACCAGGGTTAAGTATTAACTGGGGTGCTTGGGATGAAGCCGGAATGGCAGCCCAATTAAGCAATCAAAATCAAGGGCGATTATTAGCGCAGGGAATGAAAGCGATCGCACCCCAACAAGGATTAAAAATTCTTGATCAATTACTGTCTGAAACTATCCACCAAATCGGCGTATTTTCTGTTGATTGGTCAGCTTTTACCCAACAAGTGCCGGATAGTGTTGCTTTTCCCTTCTTAGAAGATCTGATTTCCCAGGATAAGGCAACTGAACCCGAAGTTAATTCTAACCCAAAATTAGACTTTTTACAACAGTTAGCAACAACTTCAACGTCTGACCGTAAAACAATTTTATCGGAAAAAATACGAAGCGAACTGGCAACCGTTTTAGGGTATAGTTCCCCTGAATCTATTAACTTAGAAGATAATCTCAGCGATTTAGGAATGGATTCTTTAATGGCGGTTGAATTCAAGAACCGTTTACAAAATTGTTTGGGTAGTACATTTTCCCTCAGTTCAGTCTTTGATTATCCTGATTTAGAAGCATTGGTTGATTATTTCTTAACCGATGTTCTCAGCGAAGATGTATTAAATCAATCTCTTAAAACCCGTCGTATTGTTACCCCAACCCCGCCCTCCAAACCCTTAACCCCGCCACCGCCTACCCCTGAAATAATTGCAGAAGAAATTCCCGCAGAATATTATCAATTTGAACGCTCTCCTGAATATTTAACCTTAGAACGAGATGTGGAAAAAGCCGAAAAATTAGGCAATCCTTTCTTTAGGATTTATGATAGTGTTGCCCGTGAAACTATTCAAGTTGAAGGGCAAGAATTAATTAATTATGCCAGTTATAATTATTTAGGACTCTGTGGTGATCCGCAGGTTTCAGAACTGGCAAAAACAGCCATTGAACATTATGGCACGTCCGTTTCTGCGAGTCGAATTGTGGCTGGAGAGCGATCGCTTCATCAAGAATTGGAGCAAGAAATCGCTCAATTCTTAGGAACAGAAGACTGTATTGTTTATATTGGCGGTCATGCCACGAACGTTTCAACCATTGGGCATTTATTCGGCGAAAAAGACTTAATTCTTTATGATGCCCTCAGCCATAATAGTATTCGCCAAGGGTGTCTGTTATCCGGTTCAACTTCAATTGAATTTCCCCATAATGATTGGCAAAGTTTAGAGAAACTATTACAACAAAAACGGCGACAATTTGAAAAAGTGTTAATTGTGATTGAAGGCATTTATAGTACAGAAGGCGATATTGCCCCGTTACCGGAAATTGTTGCCTTGAAAAAGCAATATAAAACCTTTTTAATGGTGGATGAAGCCCATTCAATCGGCGTATTAGGTCAGCAGGGGCGAGGCATTAGTGAATATTTTAAAATTCCCGCTTCAGACGTTGATTTATGGATGGGAACTTTAAGTAAATCTTTTGCCAGTTGTGGGGGTTATATTGCGGGAAGTAAGCAACTGATTAAATATTTAAAATATACCGCCCCTGGTTTTGTCTTCAGCGTTGGGATGTCTCCCCCTAACACCGCCGCCGCCCTTGCTGCTTTGCGGATTTTGCAAAAAGAACCCCAACGGGTTAGACATTTATGCGATCGCGCTCAACGGTTTTTAACCTTAGCAAAACAACAGGGACTTAATACGGGAATTAGTCAAAATTCTCCGATTATTCCGATTATTGTCGGGGAATCTCAAAAAGCGGTCACACTCTCTCAAGCGTTATTTAAACGGGGAATTAATGTTTACCCAATGGTTTATCCTTCTGTTCCTTATAATGGCGCTCGTTTACGGTTTTTTATGACCGCAACTCACACCGAAGATCAAATTGAATTTACGATCAAAACTTTAGTTGAGGAGATCCAAAAGTAATGTTATCGAATGGGATTCTGAACTTTTTTAATTTTCCAAAGGGCTAGATAACGATCATTTGGGGTTAATAAATCCGGTTTATAAATTTCCTCTAAATCAAACTGACTTTCTTGATTACTTGTATCTTTTAATAGAGAAGAAGGATTAAATAAAAGTAAGGATTGATCAGGATTTAAAATTTGTTCTAAATCCGTTTGAGGTAATAAATAAATGGTTAGATTCGGGTTAAGTTGATAACTTAAGGATAAAATATCAAAAATTTGTTGCGTTTCGGTGATTAATACCGGAGATTCACTTTGGTTAATTAAACGAGCTATTGTCAGATTATGCCGATTTCGACCTTTTTGGTAAATGGGAACCGCCTCTTGATATAAAATACAAGAAATTAAACCAACTGATAGGATCAGTATTAAAATAAACTGCCAAAATTGACGTTTTTTAATCGAATGAAAATCAAAAATTTGAGTAGCGAGTAAGTAAGCAACCGCTAACAATAAACCCAGATAACAAGGAATCAGATATCGAGAGGTTGCTGAAGCTTGTCCTTGGGAAATCCAATCGATTAACAATAATAGTAAAGGATTCACTAAAATTAAACAAAAAACGAATAACCAGATTGATTGAGGTGTTTTTTGATACAGGAAGTAACAAGCGAATGTTATTAACCCTAAAACAAAAATGGTGAGGAGAGATCCTAAGATCATAACGAACAAGCTGGGTTGTTCTGAACTTAGAAAATCAAAAAATAAAATTGAAAGGCTATAAATAAAAATAGCAACTTTTGGTAAAAACTCCATAGGTGCTTTCACCCAGGTCGTATTATCCTGGAGTTGTCGCCAGTTCAAGATAATTATCATCATCCAAGGAAGAAAAGCGAGTAATCCTAAGCCAGAATAAACGCTATAATTCTTAACCAGCTTTGTTAATTTTAATTTTTCGAGGGTTAGAATATAAAGGGTTGAACTGATTAAGGTAAAACCTGAGAATAAAGACGTATATAACCCTAAAATTAAGCTGAAGGTATATGCTAACCAAGATTTAGGATGATTGAGGCGAATTGCTTTTAATAAGGTTAAACTGGATAATAGAAGAGTTAACATCCATAAACTATAGGGACGAGCTTCTTGAGCATAAGCCATAAAAAAGGGAGAAACCGCAAACAACATAACGGCTATTTTTCCGACTTCTACAACTTTAAATAATTCTAAACACAATAGATATAATAACGGGAAACACAAAATATTCAATAAAACCGATAAAGTTCGGATGACGACGACCGAACTTCCAAAGATTTGTTGCCAAATTCTGAGGAGAATAAAATATAAAGGCGCGTGTTCTGGACTTTGAGTTAAGGCAGAAATTGTATCTTTCCAGTTTCGGTCAGGATTTAATTGTTGATATTGTTTTAATTCCTGAATCGTAATAGAATCTCGTTGAGAGATGTCTTGAATCAACGCTTGTCGAGTGTAACCAGAAACTCTTAAAGAGGTAGAAACTTCATCAACCCAATACACTTTTTCTCCTAAATTAATTACTCGGAGTCCTAAGCTGATGAGTACAATAATTAATAGTAAAACGGTCAAGGGTTGATGTCGGATAGCTTTTAGGTGATTCATCTTTTAAGTTCCTTTTGGGTTATACAAGTTGTATCTAATACTTGAAAATTTGAGTGAGTAAAAACTGAACAAGGTTCTATTAAGGGAGTAATCGCTAATTTTTTTTCTTGTTTAAGCTGTTCAACGGTTTCCAAAACTACTTTTTTAAATGAACTGTTCACAAGCCAAGGCTTTTCTAATAAGTAATTGGGGTTATTAAAATTAAATTCCAGTAGCAAAAAATTAATGTTATATTGATTAATAAAATTAGTAATTACCTCTAAATCAGAACTATACTGAGCTTTAATTAAATCAATGGTTCGCTGTTCAATTTCCTGATAATATTTGATATGATGGGGAAGGGCAAACTCTCCACCCACTAAAACGGAACGTTGGGAAAAGGCTGGTAAATTATCGATTTCATCCGCTAAAGATGCAATTAAGGTGTCTTTCGGCTGAGTTGAAAAAAATTGATACAGTTCAGGATATTCACCCATAACCCATCCTTGGAAAATAAACGGAACAATTGGAATAAACGGTAAGATTAAAGAAGCGGTGAGGACTATTGCTGCGATTCTCAAACTGATGATTTGTAAAGGTTGGCTTTTAGGTGATTCTCTTTGCAGTTTGTGGTAAAAATTTACGCCATAATCTAACAAAATAAACAAAACAATCCCTGAACTTATTGCCATTATAAAAATAAAGCTATGGTAAGTATAGCGACTGGGAAAGTAAAGTTTAAATAGGAAAATATGAGCCAGAAAAAACAGACCTAAAGAAGCTAAAATTAGAGAGAATAAAATCTGGATTTTAGAGGTAATGAACTGGGTTAAGGGAAGTTTAAGCTTTAAGAATAACGGTAAAGCTAAACTCAATAAAATCGGGAAAGGATATAAGGGAAGATTTAAGCCACTATTCCCATCGAGAATAAAATAAAGAAGGTTGACCCCGAAATATTCGACCCGTCCGTTTAAACCGAATTCTGGCATTATTTTCATCTGTGCGTTATTAAAGGTTTCACCAAATTCGGATAGTTGGACAGCAAAAATAGAAAGAATAATCGCAGCAATAATGAGTCCTGACATCCAAAAAATATAGTTTTCTTTGTTTTTGGAAAGCCGAAGTGCTTTCCCTTTCAATTGAAATAGTTGAACGGTAAGCAATGCTAACGCAACGAATAAAAACTGGGGAAAAAATAAGCCTAGCAAGGCTAGGGTTAATAGGGTGTAAAAAAGCGATCGCTTAATTAAATAATACATAAAAGCTGCAAAAATTGGATATAAAAAAGCTCTCGGTGTTGCTGAAATTAAATCATCATTCATCCAGAGATTTTCATTTAAAATTAATATTCCTAAAAATGCTGCTTCTGGACGGGGGAAAATATTAAGAGAAACGTGAAAAATATAAACAGTTGTGATTAATGCTAAAACAGTGGGTAAAATTTTCGCAAGCGTAATAGCACCGATTCCCATTTGAGCGATTAACCAATAAATAAACTTATATCCAGCAGGCGCAACACCATAAAAATAATCAGCAATAAAATCTTCCGTAAACAATTGCAAATCAACGAATTTTTGTAACCAAACTACATGATGTCTAGCATCATCTTGAATAAGATAAGGATGAATTAGATAAAAACCTATGGACATTAATCCAAAATAAATCGGAATTAATAAACTGAGTATTAACCAAAATCGAGTTGAGCGATTTTTAAAGAAATTAAAAAGGTAAATCGAAGTTATAATTTTATTTTCGCTCATTGTTTTTAAATGAACTGAACATGAAAATTGCAATCATTAGCTCAGGATTTCTTCCCGTCGTTGATGGCGTGACCATAACAGTTTTTCAGCGAATTCAAAAGCTGAGTCAACTCGGACATCAGGTTTTATTATTTTGTCCTGATTATAGTGCATTACCAACCATTTATCCCCATTGGAAAGATTATACCGGAGATATTTTACCTGGAGTTCGGGTTATTAATTTAGACAGTACCGCCTTTATGGGGGTTGATTTTGAACGGAATGTGAGCCAAAAATCTTATCAAATGGTATTAGAAGAATTAGAACAGTTTCAACCAGAGATTATTCATGTTGATGAACCGGAAAGACTTTGGTTAGGGTTTTTAAAACGACCTGGAATCGATTTTTCTAAACAATATAATATTCCCTGTGTGAGTTTCTTTCATAGTAATTTAATGGAATATTTAGAGGATTATTTACCGTTACCATCCGTTATTATTGCAGGAATTCAGTTTTTATTAAAATTTCATTTTAGATGGACGTATAACGGCTATAATGCCACGTTAACCGCTAGTTCCTCTAGTGCTAAAAAATTGGTTAAAGTGGGACTGCATAATGTAATTTATGGGAATTTATTAGGGATTGATTTAGAACAATTTAATCCCCACAAACGGGAAGACAACTTTTTTGCTAAACATTATCATTTATCTAATGTTGATGACAAGGTTAAACTCATCTTTTTAGGACGGTTAACGCCTGATAAGGGGTGGAAGTTTACCCTTAAAGCTTTAGCAAAAATACAAGAATTGATTGATTTAGATCAAGTTAGTTTTATAATTGCAGGGGATGGGGAATTGAAAGATGAAATTGCTCAGAACTTTAAATTTTTTACCGCTAATATTCATTTTTTAGGACGGCTAGAACCGAGTCAAGTTGCAGGACTTTTAGCGAATAGTGATATCCATATTACGACATCGGAAAAGGAAACCAGAGGGTTAACCATCTTAGAAGCATTTGCATCCGGTATTCCGGTTTTAGCACCTGCTGCGGGTGGGGTTATTGATAGTATTGAATCGGGGAAAAATGGGTTATTATTTACACCTAAAAATGCTGATGATTTTGCTAAAAAGTTAAAGGTTTTAGTGGAGAATTCAGAGTTGCGGGAACAAATGGGACAGCAAGGGAGAGAAACTGTTCAAGATTGTAGTTGGGATGAGGCGGTTCAAAATTTATTAGAGATTTGGAAACAACAAATTGAGCAGAAGTAATACAAGGGAAGTGAAGCAATCTAAAAGGTTTTGAGATTGCTTCGTTTCTCTCACAATGACAATAAAATTAATTACGACGTTCGGATTCTTTCTTAATGGCTTCTAACGTCATTTTCAATGTATTTTCATAGATAGTATAAAATAAAGCTCTGGTGCGGGTTGAACCGGGATCAACATTAACTTGATGCTGAATAATCACTTGTTTAGAGGAAATCGGTTCAATTGTCCAGCTTCCTTGTAACGATTTCACCTCTCCTTCAACAAGTTTAAATGCAATTTGTTTAGGATAAGTTTCGCTGGCTGAAAGGCGAATTCGGCTTGTTTCATCAACAATAAGTGCTTTAATTCTATACACTTGTTCAAAGACTTTTTGATTTCCTTGAACTTTTAACAGTTTGCTACTGGTAACATTGGGTAAAAATCGATAAAAATTATTATAATCTGTTAACACTTTCCAAGCGGTATCCGCAGAGCTATTGACAACAATTTTAACCACATATTGCCCATTTCTTCCGGTTAATATTGCCCGTTGAGGCTGGCTGGCTAACAGAACAGGATTAAGGCGTTCAGCAACTGCAACAGGGCTATTGATCAAGGTGAAACTTAAACCAATAGCAGACATAAAGGTAATCCAAGATTGCCAAGAGTTTTGAGACTTAAAAAACATCTATTGGTAGTGGCGCTGAGAGCGCGGCACACAAAGATTAACCTGGTCAATTATATCAAAAACTAGATCCAAAATTGTTGTCTCTGAAACGGATAATTAGGTAACACCACTTTACAACCTGAATAACCTTGATAGAATTTCTCCCAATTAACCGACCCTCCATTAACGTAAAATTCTGCTAAATCAAATAATAATTTTGCGTCATTTTGTAAGGATAGAAACTCTAGGTCTGGGAAAAAACGATGATTAACTTGATTTTCCCGCACTCGTCCTTGAAATAGTCCTTCTGGGGTTCCTCCACTACAAAATTGAGTGAATTGTTGTTGTAATTCTTGTTTAGATCGGGTAATAATAGCTAATCGATGGTTAAAATGCGATCGCCCGATATTCGCAGTAAAACAAATATCGGCTAAAGCGTGATTCCTATTATTTTTTAAGTAATTTTGATATCGGACAGCTAACTGTTGTAAAGCGGTTGAAGTTTTTGCCGATAAAGTTAATAGATTAACAGGGGGTTCTGTTGTTATTGATTTTGCCTCTAATAACGGAGCTTCTGCTAAGATTACATGGGCATTAGTTCCGCTAAATCCGAAGGAACTGACCCCTGCTATTCGGTCTTGATTTCCTCTCACCCAAGGTAAAATAACGGTTGGAACTTTAACCGCTATTTTATCCCAATCAATATGAGAATTAGGGGTATTAAAATGTAAATGAGGTGGAATTTCTTGATGTTGTAAGGCTAAAATAACTTTAATTAATCCAGCCATTCCTGCCGCCGCTTCCAAGTGACCAATATTAGTTTTAACAGAAGCGATAATTAAAGGAAAATGATTCGCTCTATTGTCGCCATAAACAATATTTAAAGCATTCACTTCAATCGGATCTCCTAATGGGGTTCCAGTGCCATGAGTTTCAATATAACTAACTTGTTCCGGCTTGACTCGACCATTCTCTAACGCTTGCCGAATCACGGTTTGCTGGGCGCGACCATTGGGAACTGTTAAGCCACTGGTACGACCATCATGGTTAACGGCAGAACCCCGAATAATCGCTAATATATTATCATTTGAAGCGATCGCATCGTTTAACCGTTTTAATACAATGACCCCGCAACCTTCCCCTCGAACAAATCCATCCGCCGCCTGATCAAATGTTTTACAACGTCCTTCTGGGGATAACATTTTTGCCCTAGAAAAGTTAATGCTCATTTGAGGAGAAATAATTCGGTTAACGCCTGCTGCGATCGCCAGATTACACTCCTGATTTCTTAAACTTTGGCAAGCGGAATGAACGGCAACTAATGAAGAGGAACAAGCGGTATCTAATGCTAAACTAGCGCCAGTAAAACCAAAGCTATAGGAAATTCGACCCGCCGCCAAGCTATGGGAATTTCCAGTAGCAAGATAGGCGTCAATTTCAGTGTTTTGGCGGCTGAGTAACCGATGCCAATAATCGTTTGCACAGATGCCAACAAAGACTCCGGTTTGGGTTCCCACGAGGCGATCAACGGCTAAACTCGCATTTTCTAATGCTTCCCAACTCACTTCTAAAAGCAGGCGTTGTTGGGGGTCGAGACTGGCGGCTTCTCTGGGAGAAATGCGGAAAAATTGAGCATCAAAATCCTGTAAATTGCCGACAAACCCCCCAGACGGTTACAAATCGTTCCTGGGGTGTCGGGGTTTGGATGATAGTATTCATCGATATTCCAGCGATCTTGGGGAACAGGTGCGATCGCATCAACGCCATTCCGCAGCAGTTGCCAAAATTGTTCGGGACTCTCCACACCCCCCGGAAAACGGCATCCCGTCCCAATAATGGCAATGGGTTGATGGTGGCGGTTTTCCAGCGCTTCTAGTTTGGCTTGCATTTGTTCGAGGGCCAAAAGTGCTCGTTTGGTTGGGGATAGTTCAGTCGGTGGGGTCATGGTTGAGGGTTGATGCAGTTAAAGTTATTTGAATTAAATTATATTAAGCTGTTGTGTATTTAAACTGTGATTATAGCATTACCTTTGTTTTTAAGTTTACGTCCCCATTTAATAGACATCTCCAAAATAGAAAAAAGGAGGGGTAAAAAGATGATAAAATTAAATTTTACCCCGGATTAGAGATGAGTAAATTAAGAGACTATCTGGACAAGAATCCCCAGCAAGCAAAAAGGCTATTAGGGATGGAATATGAACAGATGATAGAACTCATTCAAGCTGCGGAGTTATTAGAAGAAGAAAAACGACAGGAAAAAGAAAAAACTAAAATCAGGTTGATTAAAGCAGGTGGGGGTCGTCGGCAGAAATTATCTGTGGAGGAACAAATCTTACTGACTCTAATTTATCTGCATCAAATGCCGACATTTCAAATGTTAGGGTTACAGTTTGAAGTCAGTGAATCAACAGCGAATGATATTTTCCATAACTGGATAAAAATCTTGAGAGAATTACTACCAGCGAGTTTGCTAGAGCAAGTAAAAAAAAACGAGAGTGATTGGGAGTGGGTAGAAAAAATTCTGGTGGAATTTGAGTTAGTAGTAGATAGCTATGAACAGCCCAGGGAAAGACCAACAGACAATGAAGAGCAGAAAAAATATTACTCAGGAAAGAAAAAGACACATACCTTTAAAAATCAAGTCATTGTCATGCCAAACGGAAAAGAAATAGTGGATGTAGCTGTGGGTTATACCGGAGCAACAAGTGATCTGAAATTGTGGAGAGAAAGAAGCCAGGAATTGGGGAATAATCAAAAATACAGAGGGGATAAAGCTTATGTAGGAGAAACAGCAATTAATACACCGTATAAGAAACCGAGGAATCAAGAGATGTCGGCGGAAAAGCGAGAAGAAAATCGGTTAAAAGCCCAACAAAGGATTGTAGTTGAACATTTAATAAGACTGATAAAAATTTATCGAGTTGCTTCAGAAAGATTTCGGTTAAAGAGGCAAAATTATGAAGCAGTAATCTTGACAGTATGTGGATTAATAAGATGGCGAATAGGAGCGATTGTATTACCATCTAAGAATTGCCCAGAATTCTTTTGAGAAATAATTGTATATCAGAGATAAAATTCATTAGTTATTATTAATGTGACTGAAAAAGCCTATGAATCCGTTACTTTTGGAGAAGCCGGCACAGGAGTGCTAGAGATTCCAAAAGTAGCGATAGAGGGCATTTGGAGATTTTCGGAGATGTCTAATAGATAACTGTCCTTCATTTAAAAGCTGATGTAATAAACACTCTAGCTCATCAACTGATTTAAAGAGTCGATGAGCTATATATTCTTTAGCTGAATGCCAGACTAATTCAATTAAATTATAATCTGGACTATATGCTGGAAGAAATTCTAAATAGACATTCGGCATTTCTGCTTTAATTTTTTCTAGGTACTCTTCTTTTTTGTGAAAACTTGCATTGTCAAGAATAATCAGGATCTTAGCTCCTTTTTCTACAAATTCTTCTGCTTGATTTCCCGCTAATACCCATTCATAAATTAGCTCTTGATAAAAACTTTTTAACACTTGATAAAAATTATCTGCATTTCCTTTATCCAGAAATTCTACAAATCTTTTTTTATCCGAGTACCTCAATCCTCCCATCACATTAACTCTTCCTTTCCTCCTGTCTCCTCTAATCTGTTTCCTCTTCCCTTTTTTACACCAATTCTTTCTTTTTATCACTCTTAAATTAAATCCACTTTCATCCCAAAACCATACCTGTAATTGTTCTGGACTTTCTTTTGCTATTTTCAAATATTCTTCTATTTTATCTTTAAATAATTTTCTTTTTTCTGGATCTCTTTTCTCTTCTAAGCTATACTTTGCCCACAAATAAACATACTTTTTTTCCTTTAATATCTTTCTCACTTGTGAACTACTTAATTTGATTCCTGTGATTTGTTCTAAATAAGTTGCCAATCTTTCTCCTGTCCATCTCCCAAATTCATATCCTAATTCTTCCGGTTCTTTTTCTACTGTTTCTAATAATATCTCTATATATTTGTCTGTGGCTTTTCTATAATTTCCTTTCATTCTTTCATCTTTTAGGCTTTCTAATTTGTCAGGGTCTCCATGTACACACCAATAACATACTTTGTTTAATGAGCAGCCCAAAAACTTGGCAATTTCACTTTGCTTTTTACCATCATTTAGCAATAATAAAATCAAGATTCTTTCTCGGATTTGTCCATTTTCTTCCTCTTTCAATCTTTTCTGTAGTTTCTCTACTTGCTTTTCATTTAAATGATTTTTAGCAGGCATCTTTTGATTGATTTTTCTAAACTTGGTTTTTCATTATACCCTATTTAGATGCTTAACAGCTTAATCCTCCAGTAATTAAATAAGACGAGTCTTCCCAACTGCTTTTAGAACGATCCGAGTTGGTTAGTTCTAGAGGAGGAGTAATAATAATTTTACCAATATGTTTCGCTTGCTGCATGAACCGAAACCCCTCGATTATCTGTTCTGCGGAGAAAGCTTGATAAGGTAACGGTTGAAGTTGAGACACAGCAAATTGATGGATTAATTGAGAAAATAAGGATTGAATTAAACTCGGATTTTGCTGAATAATCTCGATTAAATCAACAATAAAATAAGAAATATTCGGTTTGAAATCAGCAACTTGTTCTGGTTGCCAAATATTTTGTTTTCCAATTTCTATAAAACGACCGTTTTCTTTAAGGATTGAAAGGCTTTTAGGAATAAAATCTCCCGTTAGGGAATTTAAGACAATATCAACGCCTTCACCTTCTGTTAGCGTGAGAATTTGTTCCGCAAAGTCTAATGTTCGGGAGTTCATAATATACTTAACTCCCATAGATTCTAGCAGTGACCATTTACTCGGAGATGCAGTCGCAAAGACTTCTGCACCTGCTTTTTGAGCAATTTGAACCGCCGCTAACCCCACGCCTCCAGTTGCAGCATGAATGAGAATGCGATCGCCTTTGGTAATATTTGCTAAAGAATATAAAGTATAGAAAGCGGTTAGAAATGCACCGGGTATTGTTGCGGCTTCTACAACAGATAAAAATTCAGGTTTGAGGACAAATAATTCAGCATTAATTGTAATATATTGGTTAAAGCTTCCAGGTGCGATCGCTATCACTTGATCACCGATTTTAAAGTGGTTTACTCCATCCCCAATTGCGATAATTTCTCCCGCACATTCTAACCCTAAATCTCCCGCTTCCCCTGGATATAAATCTAAAGCATTTAAAACATCTCTAAAATTTAATCCGGTTGCTTGCACTTTGATTTCCACTTCCCCAAAACTGGGTTGACGGCGAGAAATGGGTTGCCATTTTAAATGTTCTAAGGTTCCTCGTTGCGTAATTTGTAGTTGTAGTGACGTTTGAGGAGATGAATGCTGCTGAGATTTTTTAATCAGTCGAGGAAGCCAGCGATCACCCTTTCTAAACGCAATTTGATCTTCAGAATTTTCTGTTATAATTTCTGTGAATAACTGTTCCGCCTCATCCGCTTGGGGAGAGACATCTAAATCAATTAACCGACACCGAAATTCAGGATGTTCTAAAGCGATGATTTTTCCCAGTCCCCAAAGAGTTGATTGAAGAATTGCGGGTTCTTGAATGATACTATTATTAATGGCTTGTGTTCCTCTAGTGACGATAAAAAGTTGAGGCGGTTCTGACCCTTGTTGAGATGCTAAACTTTGAATTAAATTAAGAATAATTTCCCATTCCGGTTGAGAGGAACTTTCAAGACACCCTAAATAAATCACACCTTGTAAGGGAAAATGCGATCGCCTAAAATTAAATAACGTCTCAAAATCAATCGATTCTGTTAAATCAACTAACTGACAAGTTTGGTTGTGGGACGTTAACAATATTTCTAACGATTTTGCAAGCGTTGAAGGTTGAGTTAAAATTAACCAATTCCCTGCTTTTGTCGTTAAATTAGAAAGAGTTGCAGAGACAGATTGATTTTGTTTTTGCCACTTAATTTCATATAACCAATTTTGCCAATTTTCTAACGGTTGTTGAGGCATTTCTACACCGAGAAGTGTTTGGGAAGTCACTTTTTTAGACGTTAACCCTTTGACTTCCATTACTAAATCACCTGCGGTGTTAAAGAGTTGAACATCAGCAACTAAGGAATTTGAACGTAACCTGACATAACTCCAGACGCAGGTTTGAGGACGTTGATAAATTGTTAACTGTTCAAGCGCGACGGGTAAATACAGATCCGATAAATTAGAATTTGGTAAAATCGTTACTAATACTTGAAAACATCCATCTAATAAAATTGGATGAATGTGATAATTATCAGTGTCCAAACCATCAGGTAATTCTATCCTACCTAACGCTTGTTCTTCCCCAACCCATAATTGTTTTAAAACTTGAAAAGTCTCGCCATATTCTAATCCTTGTTGTTGACAGTTTTGATAATGTTCCTGGGGGTCTTTTTGTTTTAAAAGAGTTATATAGAATTCAAGATTAATCGATTCTAAATTTTGAGGTGGAGAGGGGAAAGTAATTTTTCCTGAACAATTTAAGCTCCAATCCTCTTCTTGATTTGAAGATTGGCTATAAATTTTAAATGAAGATTCTGTTGGATTTTTTTCTAAAATAACTTGAATTGTTGTTTCGATTTCGGTTGGGGTTGGGCAGGGAGACCCTGCCCCTACGGTGTTGAGGAGGTTTTCTGTTAAGAATAATGCTTTTTCAAAGGTAATAGTTTCTAAGCATAGATTTTGATGATTAAAAAGTTTGATTCCTGCGGATAAGGCAATTTCTAAATAAGCCGTTGCTGGTAAAACCGCTTGTTGATAAACTCGATGATCCTTCAGAAATGTAGGATTATTTGGACTAAGTTGGGATTGAAATAAGATTTGCTTTAAAGGGGAAGATAGTTTTTCTCCGAGTAAAGGATGAATCAATCGAGAGGGTTTAATTAAACGTTGTTGGATGACTTCTTTGGGAGGATCAATCCAATATCGTTTCCGTTCAAAGGGATATAACGGTAAACTGACTTTATGATAAGAATAATCTTGATTAAATTTTTTCCAATCAATCACCACACCCTGAATATAAAGTTGACTCAAACTCTTTAAAATTTCTTGCCAATCTGTTCCTTCTGACCATAAGCTAGGACAGCAAATTACCTCCTGATTAGAGTAGGAAAAACGCGCAATTGCTGATAAAATCGGTTTAGCACCGCATTCAATTAGAACATTGTAACCTGCTTGTTTTAAGGTTTCCAAACCCGCAGCAAATTGAACTGTTTCTAAGAGATGGCGACACCAATAGTTAGGTGTGGTAATTTCTTCATGAATGATTTCTCCGGTTAAATTAGAAATCAAGCTCATATTAGGACGGGAAAAGTTAACTTGGCTTAAAATTTGCTTGAATTCATTAACAATCGGTTCCATTAAGGGAGAATGAAACCCATGAGAAACTGTTAAATACTGAGTTTTAATCTTATTTTGGTTACAAATTTCTACAATAGAGTTAACGGCGGATTCAGTACCGGAAATCACGATATTTTCCAAATGGTTAATAACAGCGATCGCCACTTTACCCCCATGGGATTCAATTAATGATTCAACGGTTTTTTGATCGGCAAAAATAGCGAGCATTTTCCCAGGAGGTAATTGTTGCATCAGTCGTCCCCTCGCCACCATTAATTTTAACCCATCTTCTAAACTAAAAACCCCCACCACACAAGCCGCAACATATTCTCCAAGACTATGACCTAAAACGGCTTCTGGTGTAATTCCCCAAGATTTCCACAAGGTAAATAACGCATATTCAATCGCAAATAAAGCGGGTTGGGTGTAGGCGGTTTCGTTGAGGGGAGAAGGTTGATTTTGTTGAGGATAAAGAACAGAAAGCAACGGTTTTTCTAACTCAGATCGAAGAATTTGATTGCAATCATCTAAAGTTTGGCGGAAGGTGGGTTGGGTTTCATAGAGTTGACGACCCATATTAATATATTGAGAACCTTGTCCGGTGAATAAAAAAGCGATTTTGTTCCGGGAATGGCTGATTTTTCCGTGAACCCAGTTGGGATTTGCTTGATGATTTTGAATAGCGGTTAATTGCTGCTGTAAGTTCTCAATAGAATCGGTAAGAATGGCTAATCGATGGTTAAAATGCGATCGCCCGATTTGAGTCGTAAAAGCAATATTTTCTAATGATAGCTGAGGATGATTATTCAAAAAATTAAGATAACGATTAACTAACGCCTTTAAAGCAGTTTCTGTTTTAGCAGAAAGGGTTAAAAGAAAATGAGAAGGTTTAATTTGATCCGCTATTAACGGTTCTGGTGCTTCTTCTAAAATTACGTGAACATTGGTTCCTCCCACCCCCAAAGAATTGACTCCTGCACGACGGGGGCTGTCGGTTCTCACCCAGTCTTTTAAATCCGTATTAACATAAAAAGGACTATTCTTAAAATCAATTTTTGGATTCGGGTTTCGGAAGTGCAAACTGGGGAGTAATTGTTGATGATTCAACGCTAAAACTGTTTTGATAAACCCAACAATTCCCGATGCAATTTGTAAATGTCCGATATTCGTTTTAACTGAACCAATGGCGCAGAAATTCTTGTGATCGGTTGTCATTTCAAACGCCTGACTTAAGCCGCCAATTTCAATCGGATCACCTAAAATTGTTCCGGTTCCGTGCGCTTCGATATAATTAATTGTATCTGCTGTAATATTAGCGATCGCCATTGCTTCCGCCGCCACTCTCGCTTGTCCTTCTCCATTGGGTGCTAAATATCCGACTTTTGTGGCGCCATCATTTCCCATTGCAGACCCTTTTATGACCGCATAAATTTGATCTTGATCGGCGATCGCTTCCTCTAATCTTTTTAACACAACTAACCCGACACCACTGCCGAAAATTGTACCTTTCGCCTCCGCATCAAAGGCGCGACAATGACCATCATTAGAAACGATCATTCCCTCTTGATAAAGATACCCTTGTTTTTCAGGAACTCTAACCGAAACACCCCCCGCTAATGCTAAATCGCACTCGCCATTCAATAAACTTTTACAAGCAACATGAACCGCCACTAATGACGTTGAACAAGCGGTTTGTAAATTCACACTGGGGCCTGTTAAATTTAATTTATAGGAGATACGAGTGGTTAGATAATCTTTATCATTAGCCACCATGAGTTGAAAGCCACCCATCGAATCTAAAGTCAATGTTTGTAAGGTTTCATTCGGATCAAATTGATGGCGATTGGGATATAAATTATTGAAAATATAAGTATTCATTGCCGCGCCCGCATAAATACCAATGGCACCGCTATAATTCAACGGATCATATCCAGCATCTTCTAAACTTTCCCAAGCGCATTCTAATAATAAACGCTGTTGCGGATCAATTAATTCTGCTTCTTTGGCAGTATACCCAAAAAAGTCAGCATCAAACAATTCTATATTGGATAAAATCGGACTAGCTTTAACATAATTGGGATTTTTAACTAAGTTTGGATCAACACCGGATGCGAGGATTTCTGCATCGGTAAAAAAGGAAATGGATTCAATGCCGTTTTGTAAATTTTGCCAAAATTTCTCTAAATTATCCGCCCCCGGAAATCGCCCCGCCATACCAATCACTGCAATATTAAATGGTTGCGAACCCGTCGAATGATTGCGAGTCCGATTAGAAGTCGCTTTCGGTGTGGTTTTAGAGGTGCAGAAATCCGCTAACGCTGCAATGGTTGGATAACGGAAAAAGTCAATAATGGCTAAGTCATGGCCTAATTTGTCTTGAATTTGCTGTTGAACTTGAATTAATAAGAGAGAATTTCCCCCTAACTCAAAGAAGTTTTCCGTTAATCCAATTGAAGATAAACCTAAAACAGCTTGCCAAATTAAGGTAATTTGTTCTTCAAGTTCGGTTGTGGGTAGAGTATTAACAGCAGTTGAACGTTGAAACTGTTGCAGAATCTCGTTAAATTCTCCGGCTTCAAATTGTTGGGTTAACTGTTGGCGTTGAATCTTGCCAATGGCTGTTTTAGGAATACTTGTTTTGTCTAACGGAATAATATAGTCAGGGTTTATCCCAATTTTCGTTAATAGTTTTTCTCGAATTTTCTGACTTAAACTTATAATATTATTACCGCTAATCGGATGAAAGAAAACCGCTAATTTTTCTGTGCCATTCTGATGAGTTGGGCGCACTGCACAAGCCGCCGTATAAGAAACAGCAACTTCTGGTAAAGTTTCTACGACGGCTTCAATTTCATGGCTATAATAATTTACCCCATTGATAATAATCGTATCTTTAGCCCGACCCACTAGCGTGAGTTTGCGATCGCTAATAAACCCTAAATCCCCCGTGATAAACCAACCTTCATTGGTAAATGCTTCTTGATTCGCTTCAAAATGATTATAATATCCTGGGGAAACTACATCCCCTTTTACTTGCAAATGACCGATGGTTTCTTCGGGGATGACGTTATTTTCTTCGTCAACAATTCTAATTTTTACCCCTGGAATCGGTTCCCCTAAATCAACAAACGAGTTAGAGTTAACATCCGTACTTTCTACTCGTTTAATCCTTCCACTTAAACAGGCTTTATCTAGGCAGTGAATTTTAAAAGCTTCGGATTGATTGGGGATAAAATAAGTAATTCCTGATCCTAATTCTGCCATCCCAAACGCTGGACGAATTGCCGTTGCGGGTAAGTTATACCTCACCAAATTTTGTAAAAAAGTTTTAATCGCATCAACGCTAATAATTTCACCCGCCGTTAATAAAAACTTAACGCAGGATAAATCCCAATTTTGGCGAGGATTTTTTTCTAAGTGTTGGTTAATTAAACTATAAGCAAAGTTAGGTGCCCAACTATGGGTAACTCGATATTGATTAATTAATTCAATCCAATTGAGGGGAGAAGCGAGAATATTTTCTTTAGTTGTATAAATCAGTTGACAGCCTAATAAAATTCCCCGAATATGCCAATCGCTAATACTGCCAATATGGTCAAAGGGTAGCCAATTTAAAATAATATCATTTTGGTTATGGTTATTGATAATATTTGCCCCGATTCCCCGACTAATTAAATTCCGATGGGTGAGTTGGATACATTTAGGAATTCCCGTACTCCCAGAGGAAAGGCTGAGAAATGCTACGTCATCAGGTTGGGGAGAATAATAGTTAGAATCTGGGGAAAATTGCCATAAATGTTCAATCGAAACTAACCTTAGATTCTGTCCGGCTAAGTTTTGCAGATCAGGTGCCTGAATTGGGGATGTTAAAATAGTGGGAAACTCTAAAAACTGCCAAATTAAAATCAGTTTTTCTCGAATCGGGTTAGATTCTTGATAACTGGGGGGAACTTCGAGAATAACGGGAATAAACCCACCTAAAATACAACCCCAAAACGCCGGGATTAAATCAAAATTCTGTTCAAGTTGCAGGATAATTTTATCCCCTGGTTGTAATCCTTGGCTTCTTAATCCGGCTAAAATTTTTTCAGCGAGTTCTAACAGTTGACGATAGGATTGATGGATAACTTCGCCCTGGGATTGCCAGTAAACAATTTGTTGTTTGATTGAAGTTTTAGTGGCTGTTTGTAATACTTCAATTAAAGTTTGAGGGGCGTTGAGATCTACGGAAAGAGAACCGCCATCAACAATTGCTGGATTGAGGGGGGGGAAGTATTCTTGCATGAGTTACGGAGTTGGTTTCATCCTTTCGAGATATTTTACCAAGAATAAGGTTAACTTCTCCTCTTCTTTTCCTAATTTTCAGGAAAGATGCGTTGCCATTAGATTTTTAGGATTAATAAAAGTGGAAATTGGTGTGCTTCAGCAATTAACAGGACTCCATAAACAAAAGCCTGACTCATCTAAATATTTTAATCTGACCAAACCTTCTTCTTCATAACGCTTTAACGTCTCCAAGTCTCTTTTTTTCATCGCGGTTTTTTCAGGATTCTGTTTTTTCTTTAAACTTGATTTTGTCCTTTTCCAGCGCCAGTCTTTTTTTTTAAGATTTTTCTAATTCTTTCTGCGCTTAATGCGATCGCTCTCTCTTGGAGAAGTTTTTCTGATAGTTGACGACTGTTAAGCTGTTAAGCATCTAAATAGGGTATAATGAAAAACCAAGTTTAGAAAAATCAATCAAAAGATGCCTGCTAAAAATCATTTAAATGAAAAGCAAGTAGAGAAACTACAGAAAAGATTGAAAGAGGAAGAAAATGGACAAATCCGAGAAAGAATCTTGATTTTATTATTGCTAAATGATGGTAAAAAGCAAAGTGAAATTGCCAAGTTTTTGGGCTGCTCATTAAACAAAGTATGTTATTGGTGTGTACATGGAGACCCTGACAAATTAGAAAGCCTAAAAGATGAAAGAATGAAAGGAAATTATAGAAAAGCCACAGACAAATATATAGAGATATTATTAGAAACAGTAGAAAAAGAACCGGAAGAATTAGGATATGAATTTGGGAGATGGACAGGAGAAAGATTGGCAACTTATTTAGAACAAATCACAGGAATCAAATTAAGTAGTTCACAAGTGAGAAAGATATTAAAGGAAAAAAAGTATGTTTATTTGTGGGCAAAGTATAGCTTAGAAGAGAAAAGAGATCCAGAAAAAAGAAAATTATTTAAAGATAAAATAGAAGAATATTTGAAAATAGCAAAAGAAAGTCCAGAACAATTACAGGTATGGTTTTGGGATGAAAGTGGATTTAATTTAAGAGTGATAAAAAGAAAGAATTGGTGTAAAAAAGGGAAGAGGAAACAGATTAGAGGAGACAGGAGGAAAGGAAGAGTTAATGTGATGGGAGGATTGAGGTACTCGGATAAAAAAAGATTTGTAGAATTTCTGGATAAAGGAAATGCAGATAATTTTTATCAAGTGTTAAAAAGTTTTTATCAAGAGCTAATTTATGAATGGGTATTAGCGGGAAATCAAGCAGAAGAATTTGTAGAAAAAGGAGCTAAGATCCTGATTATTCTTGACAATGCAAGTTTTCACAAAAAAGAAGAGTACCTAGAAAAAATTAAAGCAGAAATGCCGAATGTCTATTTAGAATTTCTTCCAGCATATAGTCCAGATTATAATTTAATTGAATTAGTCTGGCATTCAGCTAAAGAATATATAGCTCATCGACTCTTTAAATCAGTTGATGAGCTAGAGTGTTTATTACATCAGCTTTTAAATGAAGGACAGTTATCTATTAAATGGGGACGTAAACTTAAAAACAAAGGTAATGCTATAATCACAGTTTAAATACACAACAGCTTAGTATCGCAGCTTACCAAGTGTGTTTAGAAATTTATACCCGTGAAGCATTTCCTGAAGATTGGGCAATGACTCAAAATAATCTGGCTGTTGCCTATAAGAATAGAATCAAAGGGGAAAAAGCCGATAATATTGAAAGGGCGATAGAAGGCTATCAAGCTGCTTTAGAAATTTATACCCGTGAAGCATTTCCTGAAGATTGGGCAACCACTCAAAATAATCTGGCTGCTGCCTATTTGGATAGAATCAAAGGAGAAAAAGCTGATAATATTGAATCGGCGATCAAAGCCTGCCAAGCTGCTTTAGAAATTTTCACCCGTGAGGCATTTTCTGAACAATGGGCAGAAACTCAAAATAACCTGGCTAATGCCTATAAAGATCGAATCAAAGGGGAAAAAACTGATAATATTGAATCGGCAATCGAAGCCTGCCAAGCTGCTTTAGAAATTTTCACCCGTGAGGCATTTTCTGAACAATGGGCAACCACTCAAAATAATCTGGCTCTTGCCTATTATAGTCGAATAAAAGGGGAAAAAGCCAATAATATTGAATCGGCAATCGAAGCCTACCAAGCTGCTTTAGAAATTTTCGCCCATGAAGTATTTCCTAAACAATGGGCAACCACTCAAAATAATCTGGCTGCTGCCTATTTGGATAGAATCAAAGGAGAAAAAGCTGATAATATTGAATGGGCAATCGAAGCCTACCAAGCCACTTTAAAATTTTATACCCGTGAAGCATTTCCTCAACAATGGGCAGAAACTCAAAATAACCTGGCTGCTGCCTATAAGGATAGAATCAAAGGGGAAAAAACTGATAATATTGAACAAGCGATCACAGCCTGCCAAGCCGCTTTAGAAATTTTCACCCGTGAGGCATTTCCTCAACAATGGGCAGAAACTCAAAATAACCTGGCTAATAGCTATCAGGATCGAATCGAAGGAGAAAAAGCTGATAATATTGAATCGGCGATCACAGCCTACCAAGCTGCTTTAGAAATTTTCACCCGTGAAGCATTTCCTCAACAATGGGCAAGGACTCAAAATAATCTGGCTCTTGCCTATAAGGATCGAATCAAAGGGGAAAAAGCCGATAATATTGAACAAGCGATCACAGCCTGCCAAGCCGCTTTAGAAATTAGAACCCGTGCAGCTTTTCCTGAACAATGGGCAGACACTCAAAATAATCTGGCTATTGCCTATTCTGATAGAATCAAAGGGGAAAAAGCGGATAATATTGAACAAGCGATTAAAGGGTTTCGGTTAGCATTAGAAATTAGAACACCACAAGCGTTTCCTTTCGGTTGTTTACAGTCGGGTCGAAATTTAGGAAATACAGCGTTTAATGCGGGGTTGTGGGAGATTGCTATAAAAGGGTATGAACAGGCAATTGAAGCGGTAGAAATTAGCCGCAGTTGGGCGATGACGGATGAACGAAGACAGGAAATTATGGCGCAAGCGGTGGGAGTTTATCATAATATTGTCCAGTGTTATATTAATCTGGGTCAAGTTGATAAAGCCATTGAATATGCAGAACGTTCTCGGTCTAAACGCTTAGTGGATTTAATGGCAAGTAATGACCTTTATGCTGACGGTGAAATTCCTCCAGAAGTGCAGAAGTATTTGCAAGATTATGATCTTCTGCAACAACGGATTGATCAAGAACGGGAACGTTTACGGCGAGAATTTGATGGGAATAGAACCTTAGTAGAAAGTGTCAGTCGTCAGCACCAGCGAGAAGCAGTTGAATTCAGTAAAGATACAATTCAACAATTAGAAGAGGAAAAACAGCTACTCTGGGAACAAATTCGCAGTCATGATCGGGTGTTATCAGGACAAATTCAAGTTGTTCCTCTGGATTTTACCAAAATTCAAGCTTTAATTGAAACGCCCAAAACCGCGATTCTAAATTTCTACACCACCAACAACAAAACCCACATTTTTATCCTCTATCAAAACAAACCGCCCCAACTCCATACCTGCAATAATTTAGGTTATGCTGAATTGGTACAATTGGGGGGTTACGAGTGGTTAGTTCCCTATTCAGAATCAAGACAAGACTGGATCACAAACATGGGAGATTTCTTACAAAATCTAGCGCAAGAGTTAGATCTAAACACCTTAATTAATCGCTATCTTTCCGATATTGAAGAGTTAATTATTATCCCCCATCTGTTTTGGCATCAAATTCCCTTTGCTGCGTTACCTATTACTCTGTCTAACCCCCCCCAACCCCCCAGGGCTGTTTCATTCTCGGATCTAAAATGCGATCGCTAAACTCTAAAAGCCTTTTTCTGTAAAGAAAAGGAGAATTATTTCAACAGTTTTGATATTTTCTGTTTAAATAGGGTCTAAAACTTGCCCCAGATCAAAGGTTTAGCGATCGCAAAAAATTAGAATGAAACAGCCCTGCCCCCAACCCCAAGACGGTTTCATGCTACAAACAGATTCCTCTGTGACCTCTCCCCCAACCCCTCTCCTACAAGGAGAGGGGAGAAGAATTTTAAATAACTCCCCCTTCCCTTGCAGGGAAGGGGGTTGGGGGGTTAGGTCACAGGGGGAGTTAGGGGGGGTATCTTCCTTTAACCGACTAGAAAAACCCCAAAAGCAAACCACCCATAGCGATAATGTTCCGGTATCAACTGTTCAAGAAAATTCTAAATATTTCGGAGATAAATTCCGCTTGCGTTATGTTCCGAGTTGCCAAATCTTGAAATTCTGTCAAGATCGACCCCAACTCAATCTATCACATTATGGAACCGTTGAAAACCCTGATGGCACGCTTCCAGGTGCAAGTTATGAAGGAGAAAAAATTGCTCAACTTTATAAAATTCCCGATGACAACCGTTTAAAAGGTCGAGAACAAGGAACCGTTAAAAAATACCGCAACCTGTTAGAAAAAGTCCAGGTATTCCATTCTAGTCATCATGCGTCCTCCCGTTTAGATAATCCCTTAGAATCTCGATTAATCTTAGCCGATGGTACAATTACATTAGGGCAAATCATGACCCCCGGTTGGCGGCTTCCCCAGTTATCGGATATTTTTCTATCCTGTTGTGAAACGAATCTAGGGGTTGCTAAAGTCACCGATGATATTCTAACGTTATCAACAGGTTTCCTCTGTGCTGGGGCGCGAAATGTCGTGAGTACGTTATGGGCAGTTGATGACTTAGCAACGGCGTTATTTTCTATCTTCTATTATAAAAATCGTAAACAGGGTCATAACCGTTCAGTCTCTTTACAAATGGCTCAGGTTAAGTTAAGAGGGTTAACGAAAAAAACGTTAAAAAATCAATATTATGACGAGTTAGAAGCCCGTTTTACTCAACAGTTTAACCAAGCTAACGCCCAGAAAGAACAAGCTAAGATAGAGCGAGATCAACAATCAAAAGGAACCCCAGAATATGAACAATGCCAGAAAGAATATCAATATTGGAATCGAATTGCAACTAAAAATTTTAATGCCAAAGAAAGTTTAAAAGATTTTTGTAATCAAGAATATCCCTTTGATCATCCGGTTTATTGGGCGGGTTTCATTTGTTCAGGATTAGAATAGGGAATGGAAGCCCTGAAGGGCTTACTACTAATGATTTTTAACTTAATTTTCTCTACCTTTCTCCTCTAATAATTCCTGTAATAATGGTACAAGCGGAGGTAAATGATTTTGAATTGTGTTCCAAACTAATCTCTGATTAACTTGAAAATATTCATGAGCGATCACATTTCTCATGTCACCCATCAGTCGCCAGGGAATCTGTGACGAGCGAGATTGAATTGTGATCGGAATATTGACAGCAGCTTCACCGATAATAATAAAGTTGTAGAGAATGCCTTGTAAAATGATTTCTTCTGTTTTTTGAAAGTCAGAAAAGCTCATTTCCTCAGTCGTTTTTTGAATGCGAGCGATCGCTTCTAAAATATCTTGAATCCGCATTGACCATTCCCTAGAAGGCACGAATTGCCTCCTTGAGAACAGGTTCTCGCAAATGTTCTCTCAAAGCATCTTTTGTTCCTAAATCAATAGGAAGTCCCAAAATATCCTCTAAATAGTGTTGTACCCGAAACAAATCAAATAAACTTGCTTCTATGGAAAAATCAACTAAAAAATCTACATCACTATTTGGTTGCGCTTCATCCCGTGCAACTGAACCAAATAAATCTAAAGACTTCACACCCAAAGCTTTTAATTCTTCTGTGTGATTCGCTAAAATTGCCAGTGCTTCGTCTCTTTTCATAAGAGTCTAAAGTGCTATTTTTTCTATTTTAGCATGGATTATGATTTAGATCGTAGCCCTGAAGGGCTTACTACGTTTTACCAAATTAAGGTTAAATCTAAGATAAATCCGGGGAGAACATTTTCCCCGGATAAGGTGGTGGGATTTTCCAGAATTTCTACTTCTTGATCGGGACGATAAATTTCAACTCGTTGGTTTTTCGGATCAATTAACCAGCCTAATTTTGCCCCATTTTCTTGATATTCTTTCATTTTATTTTGTAAGGGTTTTAAAGCATCACTCGCTGACCGTAATTCTACGACAAAATCAGGAGCTATGGGGAGAAATTTTTCCTGTTGTTGGGGGGTTAAATTATCCCAGCGATCGCGTTTAATCCAAGACGCATCAGGAGAGCGATCGGCACCATTAGGAAGTTTAAATCCGGTCGAAGAATCAAACGCTTCACCGAGATTAGTTTTACTACTCCAAATTTCGAGTTGAGTCGCTATTTTAATACTGCGTCTCCCTGTATTTCCTCCCGTTGGTGACATAATCGTTAAAACTCCTGATGCAGTCCGTTCAAATTTTAAATCTCGATTGTTTTGACATAACTCAAAAAACTGATCATCGGTTAAATCAATCGTTAATTGCAGAGGAGTTGATAAATTAATTGTGGCAAATTCCATCACCTTTCCCTCATCGAAATTGACTTATTAATTCAAAAGAAACCCGGTTTCGAGGTTTCTAGTTTCTATTTTGCATAACTCTAACAGATTTCTACGATATAGCAATGTACCCAATAGAAAAACTGTTATGAGTCGCACCTATTCCCGTCGTCACTATCAACCCTCACCCCCAGTTGAGAATCTCCCTTGGTGGAAATCCCCCTTAATCTTAGGATCTATTATAGCAGGAATTGGGATCATTGGTAGTACCCTTTGGATTGAATATACCACTCAACGAGTTATCCATATTCGTGCTGATGATAGTTCCGATTCTGCTGAAAAATATAGCCTAGAACGACAACAACATTGCCGCGCCAGTATTCAACAGTATAAACCCGGTGATGTTGCCATTACTACGGCTTTTGCAGACCGTCCAATTACTACTCAAAATATCTCGATTTTCAATAGTTTATCGCTTTTGGGTCAGTGTAATAAAGCTCAACGTCCAATTAAAAACCAACAACCCGGCACTTCGCTCATTTTACTATTAGAAGACGTTAACAGACTCATTAAAAAAGAGCGCGATCGCCAAAATTATAATCCGGTTGTTGTCACCATTACCTTACAGGATACTGAACCAGGGCCGAATCAACCCCCACCGGATGATCAACGCCTTCAAGAATTAGTACATCAAATTACAGCCGATCAAGGAACAATTATGTTGATGGTGGAAAACCCCAATGTTAATCATCAACTGAGAACAGTTCTAACTGAGGAAACCTCCGCCGAAATCTGCTCCTTTGCCGATATTTCAAATTGTGTTAATAAAGCTTTTGAAATCGGACGGAAATTATAAAATTTTATCAGAGTTAAAACCTTTGCATAACGTCCAAAAGCTTTCTCGATAGTAAGGTAGAACAAAATAATTGTTAATCGATCAAACCTAATCGTTAACGCTCTCAAACATTTGCTAGTCATTAAGGAGTATTGATCATGAGTTCTAATTATTCTCATCACCATCAAAAACAGTTTCAAATTGATCAATTAGTTGATAGTTGGCGACATCTTCCCCAAGAAGTTATCGCCCGGTTGCCAAAAGGTTTTCGTGCTAAAATGAGTGAACGACAACAGCGATCGGGTAAATCTCGTGTGGCAGAATCTCGCATTGATGACTTAAAACCTAGTGCTAACCATCAACCCTCCGACTCTGCTAAAAAAGCCACTAAAATTATTGTTGTGATGATTGGTGCATTAACCTTTAGTGCTGGAACCCAAGTATTAACTTCCCGTTTAGGGTCAATGGCGTTACCTGCGGCAATGGCTGGGGGTGCTTTAGCAAGTTTTCTCGTTGATGACCGTGCAACTAAAGTCACAACAAAAGCTCGTTTAGCTCACAGCACAAATCAAGCACTGAGTAGCATTATTAAGCAAAAAGAATCCCAATCTTTTATTAATGAATTAGGAGAATTATACTACAGCAGTCAAACCGCATTAATCCAAGAAATTGAAGGTAAAAATTTAGGTAAACAACTCTGGATTGATGGGGTTTTAGCGGGGTCATTAAGTGCGGCAGAATTCACCGTTAGTTTTTGGATTGTGGCACAATTAGGATTACCCGGAGGATTGTTAATTGAAGGAATTGCTGCTAGTTTACCTGTAACATTAATTTGGATTGCTGCCGCTTTTCAGAGCGATCACTTTGAATTACCGGAAAAATTTGCTGAGTTAATTAACAAATATGAACCTGCTTTATTTCCCCCTTTAGGAATGACAGAAGAAGAATTGCAAGACCTGCTGACGATGGAAATTGCCCAAGAACAACGGATTGATTATTTAGTGAAATTCGTTGCAGAAGGAGATGATAGCGGACGGTTAAAGAACTTACCAATGGCTGAAGCAGATTATGATATTAATCAAATTCGCAAGCGCAAACATCAGTTAGAACAAGAACGAGATCAGGCTGTTGAGCAACGTTTATTTGCTCATCGCGCTGAAGTTGCTAATCTGCCGAATCAATTCCCTATTCCTGAAGTTAATTTGACGGGTTTGAGTCCCCAACAAATTAAGGAAAAGGAGGAAAGAATTAAACAGCAAAAAGCGATTTGGGTACAGCAAAAAACGGCTGATTTAAAAGCCAATTTAGAGCAAGATTTAAAAATAATCGCTCACCGTTTTGAAACCCAGATCAAGCAATGTGAGGAAGACCTGACAGAAGTTCAGAAGCGGTATCATGAGGGATATGATCGCTGGCAAGAAGACGACGAACCGAGAAGCGACATTGCTTAAGAGAATTGAGAGAGCATTAAGCGAGGGGTGCTTTTCTGATATAATTCCAGCATCCCTTTTTTGCTTGACCTTTCAACTATGCACCCATTAGATGAAAAGCTTGAAGAGTTGGTATTAAAAGCGCAGCAATGTCCGCGATGCGCCAGAGAAAGAAGACAAAGAATTGTACAGGAGTTATGGAACACTATGTTACCATCAGGACACCGACCACCACAGCCTACTGATGATGAGGCAAGGCGTAGATTAAAAGGTCTTAGAACATGGGCTCATGGCAGATATGGAAATCAATTAGCAGGTGATTTTAATCAAGATTGGCCTGATGTTTTACAGGAAGCTCAAACAGAAGTTTTAACGAAAATTGATATTTATAAAAAAGGAGTAGATTTTGAGTTATACAATCTCTGGTATGTTTTATCCGAAATTCAATTCTTAAAAACAAACCCAAATTTGCAAAATCAAAAATTTATTCAGCACCGAAAAGAACTTTGTATTCGCTTTAAAAAAGTAAAAATAAAATCTGTCAATTTTTGTGAAGCGTGCTGCAATCAAAAGGTAAACAATAACGCAGATTTGCTGGGAGTCTGGGATACTTGTTATAATGACATACAGCAAGGTTTTCCTGAAGAAGTCGCAAAATTTCGGAATCGTTTTATCCAAAGACGAACAAAAAAGAAAGACGGAATTATTATTAGACCCTATCCGCCGGAAAAAGCCCAACAGCTATCTCAAATTTGTGAAAATTTTTGCAACAGCATTCAAACTAATGAAATAGATTTACAACAAGTCTGGAATACTTTTTGTGAACAAGTTCAGCAGCTTTTTCAACCTCGCTCTTTTTGGAATTGGTTTGAGCGTTATATAAAATTCCGTTTTTTTGATATTATCCGAGAGCGACAAAGGGTAATTTTAAATGACGGTCAAAATCCACCACCAGCACCACCGTTGCCGCCACCGCCACCACCGAACCCCTTACCCCAAATTATTTCTGAAGATCAAGATGGGATTTTTACAAATAAGCATATTAGAAATTTCCCCGAGGAAAATTTTAGAATTATTGCTATTTTAAAAATGGGGGGAGCTACGTTAAAGGATCTTGATGATTATTTTAAGCATCCTATTGACCCTAAAAAAAGCTATGCTCAACAAACGATTAGCCCTTTTTACAGTCGTTGTGTCAAGTATTTTACACCTATTTTCAAAGAATATATTGAGGAGTGTAATACAGAATTTAAACTTGCTTTAGATTCGATGACTGTAGAGCAAATTATCGATGATGAGCAAGGTAAATTCAAAAATGAAAGACTTCGTAAAACAGATATTAATTTTCAGCAAATCATTTTAATGCAACAAGAACGTCCTCGGCCTTGGAGGGATTTAGCACAAGAGTTGAAAATTGATGTTAAAGATCTAATTTATTTTTACCTTGATTGCATCAGTTATTTTCAACTGGCTACCTAAACCCAAGACCCGAACCCGTAAAAGTGAACCAACACCCAATCTATAGATTAATAATCAGGAGTTCAAAGCCATGACTTACGCAAATCGTTCAATGTTTACAGTCCCCCTAACCTCAAAAGCCTATAAGTTAGCTAAGTCGTTTCAAAGTCAATATGAAAATTCGACGAAAGCTGAACAAGTTTATCTGAATACCCTTGCGGTTTATGCCGTAGAAACCTATTGTCAATGTTTAGGAATTGAGACAGATTTAGAAAATTCTGATAGTCTAAATCCTGTAATGCAGTCGTTAATGAATATCGCCGATTTAGAAATAGAAGGAATTGGCAAAATAGAATGTCGTCCTGTGTTACCAGAAGATGAATTTTGTTATATTCCCGTTGACACTTGGGAAAATCGCATCGGTTATATTGTTGTAGAAATTGATGAACCCTCAAGAGAAGCAACCCTATTAGGATTTTACCCTCCGGTTAATGCTTTAGAAATGATGGAAGAAATTTCTCTTGATAGTTTTCTTTCTTTAGAAACATTCATTGATTATCTAAACCGACTCGAATCAGCTTTGGTTTTTTTTCAGAGTGATGATGAGGTCGTGGAGACAGTTAAAACCCGACTTACAGAACAACCTCTAACAGAAATTATTGCTGGACTTGAACAAATTTATCGCATCCGTCCTAAAGAAGAATGGCCCTATGCTGGTGCTGAATTTTTAGCGAATGCAGCACAAGAAGGTATAGCTTGGCGTGGAGGGAACCGAGAAGATAATTCCAATAATGAGGAATGGCAAGAGTTAGCAGAAGAATTAATGAATAAATTAGATGAGATTTGGAAGGATAAAGTTGATATTTTATCAGAAACTAACGTTGTAAATCAGCCCTTACCTCAACCAATGATTAATGCTCAATTTAACACCATTCCCTCACAATTTATTCGGTTAAATGACTGGTTACAACCGAATCAGATTCAACTAAACGGTGATTTTGTGGCTTTAGAAAGCTTCTTAGAAAATTTAGCCGAAAATTTGGTTTTTAGATATGCGACTGCACCCCGTTCTCGCCGTGCAGAAACCGAAGATATATTGGAGAGTATCAGTGGAATTCGACAATTTCAACTGGCAGAATATCCCTTAGCATTGGTTTTAGCATATCAAGTCGAAACGGAGGAACAACGCACAATTATTGCCCGATTATATTCTAATGGGGAAGATGCTTATTTACCTCCTGATCTGAAATTAACCGTTTTAGAGGATACGGAAGTAGTGTTTTTAGAGGCAACTTCTCGCAGTGCTGATAATTGGATTCAATTACAATTTCACGGAGAACCCGGAGAACATTTTAGTATTAAAATAGAACTGGGAGATATCAGCATCATAGAGAATTTTATGATCTGATAACAGGTGTCGGGTGTCGGGTGTCGGGTGTCAGGTGTTAGGTGTTAGGTGTCAGGTGTCAGGTGTCAGGATTAACAAAAACAACTCTTTAACCTGAAACCCGAAACCCGAAACCCGACACCTGCTATAATCGCTTCTTTCAATTTTCTGCATAACTTTCAATTCGGGTAACGATAAATAGGCATCAGACAAAAATACAAGGAGTTTTAATATGGCTGCTTCGGAAATTGTCATGCACCGGATGTTTGTCGAAATCGTTGACCAGTATCACCCCTTTGCTGAGTATATCGGTTATCAAGAAGCTGAAGATGGATTTATTATCTGCTATCGAGGTGCGAATGGGGAACAATATATGGCAATTGATACAGAAGGGAATGTGTTAGGGGATACCACAATGGGAACAACAAGAACAATGGGAATTGTAGCCATCGGTGCCGCTATTCTCGGTGCAATGTTTGGGGGTTCAAATTCATAGCTAAGTCAAGAAACCCGGTTTCTCGCCTACTACTGAGGGGTTCAGAAACCGGGTTTCTCATGTTATCTCTCGACTCCAATCAAAAGTTTTGTAAAGAAACCCGGTTTCTCGGCTTACACCAGATGTCCAATGACTTATCAAGAGATTCTTGATGATTTTCCTTATCTGACTCAAGAGGATATTTTAGCTTGTTTGAGCTATGCAGCAGATCGGGAGAGACAAATATTATTAATTCAGGCATGAAACTACTGTTCAATCATAATCTATCTCCTCGATTGGTTAATCGACTTGTAGATATTTTTCCTGACTTGATGTGATAGAATAGACGCAAATTTGAGGACAACCAAATGAAAGCTGTTGAAGTCACAGGAACCCTGGATGAAAAAGGTCAATTGTCCCTCGATTACCCCATTGAAAAATTTCCCCCTAGTCGCGTGCGAGTGATCGTACTTTTTCCCGAAGTAACTGAGGAAGTTGAAACCGATCCTGATGATACTCCCATTGAAGAAGTAAAAGCCAGTCTCCGGCGAGCATTAAAGCAAGCTAAATCAGGACAACGCATCCCCCTTTCTGAAATGTGGGAGGGAATAGATGTCGAATAACACGCCTTTTGTCCAGATTTATTTAACACCTGAATACAATATGAACTATCACGAACGGATCACGATTAAACCAGGTATGCGAAGTGGTAAACCTTGCATTCGCGGAATGCGGATTACAGTTTACGATGTGTTATCTTATCTGGCATCAGGAATGACTTATCAAGAGATTCTTGATGATTTTCCTTATCTGACTCAAGAGGATATTTTAGCTTGTTTGAGCTATGCAGCAGATCGGGAGAGATAAATATTATTAATTCAGGCATGAAACTACTATTCGATCATAATCTATCTCCTCGATTGGTTAACCGACTTACAGATATTTTTCCAGAATCAAATCACGTTGATAACTTAGGACTGGCGCAAACAGATGATAGTGATGTATGGGTTTATGCACAAAATAATGGTTTTGCGATCGCTACCAAAGATAGCGACTACAATGAGCTTTTGATGTTGCGTGGTTTTCCACCTAAAATCATTTGGATCAGACGCGGAAACTGCTCAACTTCAGAAATTGAAGCGATGCTGAGAACACACATTAATGATATTCAAACATTGTTTGATGATTCATCGTTGGGGATATTAACCCTGTACTGAACTGCTTATTTTATTTACAAATTTATAACTAACTAACAAAGGTTCAGAAACCGGGTTTCTCATGTTATCTCTCGACTCCTATCAAAAGTTTTGTTAAGAAACCCGGTTTCTACGGTTGACAGTTACTAGCCCTTAAGCTCTACTATAGTATCAATCATTATAAGTCTTTTTATTCCTATCACTAATATGCCTCAAGACTTCTCCGGCCAAAATCTCCGAGGACGCAATTTTAAAGATCGTAAAGACCTAGCAGGTGCAGACTTCAGCAATGCAGATATCCGAGGAGCTAATTTTAACAATGCAATTCTGATAGGAGCTAATTTCAACAAAGCTAAAGCGGGAATGCAACGCCGTTGGGCAACTATCTTGGTAATCTTCTCATTATTACTGTCGCTAATAGTAGGATTCTTTTCAGGATGGGGTGCTGGTTTTATCGGACTGTTTTTCGCTCCTGAAATTAATAAGGAATATGCTATCATTTCCGTCACAATAATCTTAATAATACTTGCAGTTTTCTTTATTGTCACTATCCGCCGAGGTCTGGGGGCAGCGGGAGCAGCAGTGGCAGTGGCAGTTGCAATTGCAGGAGCAACGGGAGCAGCAGTTGCAGGAGCAGCGGGAGTGGCAGGGGCAGGGGCATGGGTAGTGGCAGGGGCAGGGGCACTGGCAGACGCATTTGCAGGGGCAATAGCAGTGGCATTGGCAGTGGCAGCGACATGGGGAGGGGCAATAGCAGTGGCATGGGGAGGAGCAATAGCAGTGGCATGGGGAGGGGCAATAGCAGTGGCAGCAGCATTGGTAGCAGCATTGATAGCAGCATTGGTAGAACCATGGACAGTGGCACTGGCTGAGGCAGTGGTAGTGTTGAGTATTTATATTGCTTGGCGTGCCTTAGTTGGAGATGAGAAGCACGATTTTATTCGCAAAATAGCCGTTTTCTTTGCCTCAACAGGTGGCACTAACTTTCGTAATGCCGATTTAACCGATGCCAATTTCACCCAAGCAACCCTCAAAAGCACGAAATTTACGGGGGCAAATCTAACTCGCACTCGCTTTTATGAAGCAAAAGAACTCCACTTAGCCAGAGTCGGTAAATCTATTTTAGATCCGTTACCCATTCGCTCTTTATTGGTTACAAGAAACGGTCACAATAAATCTTATATTAATGCAAATCTTAGAGGTGCAAACCTCATGGGTGCAGACCTGAGTGGGGCTAATTTAAAAGGCGCAAATATTAGTGATGCGACTTTCCAAAGTGCTAATTTAGAAGAAGCTAACTTAACCCTAACTGAAGCCATTAATACCGATTTTACCCGTGCTTTGATGACGGGTGCTTGTATAGAAGCTTGGAATATTGAAAGTAATACTAAATTAGATCATGTTGATTGTCGATATATTTATCTTTTAGAAGATCCCAAACCAGGCACAGAAGATGACCGTGAAGTCCGTCCTAGCAGTGGTGAATTTGCACCCGGAGCATTTACAAAACTCTTCCAAGAAGTTCTAACAACTGTTGACTTTATTTTTGGTAAAGGCGTTGACTGGAAAGCGTTTATTGCTGCCTTCCAAAAAGTGCAAATTGAGAATGAAGACACTGAACTAACGATCCAAAGTATTGAAAATAAAGGGGATGGGGTTGTTGTTGTGCGAGTGAGTGTTCCTCCCGATACGAATAAAGAAAAGATTCATCGAGAATTTACAGAAAACTACGAACTCGCATTAAAGGCAATTGAGGAAAAATATCAAGCTAAACTAGAAAGCAAAGATGAACAAATTACCCTTTATCGTCAACAGTTAGAAGATTCTCGCCAGAGAGAGATTCAGCAGAATTATCAAATGGATAAAATTATTGATATTCTCGCAGCGAAGACAGCCGTTAATGTTCCAGTTAATGAACGTGAGGTAAAAGCGATCGCCCAACACCAAACAGCTATTAATTTAGTGATTCTCACCTTATTAAAGGGCAATTTTGAAACCGGATTTCCTTCGATCATCGTTCAAGTTTGGACAAAAGATGACCAACTGCCAACCCAACATCCAGGGGAGTTAGAACCCCGATTAGATTTACTTAAAGTTTACCACAGTTGGCAATCAAAATACAATGATTTTATCAAACCTTTAATCGCAACCCGAATAGGGAAATCCTCAGCGAGTATTACAAGTGGTTCTAAAGTAGAAATCGATCAATTCGCTGAACAATTAGAAGAACAACTGAATAAATGGTTGAACACTGACCAATTTCTGGCTATTGATAAAATCTTACGCGAAAAATTCCAACGTTCTGATGAAATTCAAGTGATTATTCAATCCGATGATATTAATGTTCGACGACTTCCTTGGCATTTATGGGACTTTTTCAAACCTTATCGGAAAGCGGAAATTGCGTTAAGTTCTCCGTTTTATGACCGACCTGTTAGAACACCTCCCCAAAGAAATCAAATCAGGATTTTATCAATATTAGGGGATGACAAAGGAATTAATCTTGATAAAGATAAAGCTTCTATTGAAAAAACAGGTGCAGAACCCGTCTTTCTCCCTAAACCCAACCGCCAAGAATTAGAGGAACAATTGTGGTGTCAACAAGGTTGGGATATTCTGTGTTTTTCGGGTCATAGTTCGAGTGATATGGATGGCAGTAACGGCTGGTTTTATATTAATGATATCGATAAAATTACAATTGCTGAATTAAAAACCGCTTTAACAACAGCTATTGAAAACGGTTTACAAATTGCCATTTTTAACTCTTGTGATGGTTTAGGATTGGCAAATCAATTAGCAACGTTACATATTCCTCAAATTATTGTCATGCGGGAACCTGTACCTGATGCCGTTGCTCAGGCATTTTTAACGCATTTTATGAATGCTTTTGCTAGTGGGAAATCGTTTTATTTATCAGTACGAGAAGCGCGAGAAAAATTGCAATCTTTAGAACAATATCTTCCCTGTGCATCTTGGTTGCCCATTATTTGTCAAAATCCGGCTGAAATTCCCCCAACATGGGATTCATTACGCCGTGCTTTATCGTAAAGAAGCCAAATTTCTAGCAGTTGTTTCTGAGCAAAAACTGAGAGTTTAGTCAACAAACCCTATTTCTCGCCACTAGGTGCGATCAGTTGTCACAAAAAGCATCAGCCAGAGTCGATTGCTTCTGCATAATCCCGCCTCACTCACCCGATTAACAAACAGAACAAATCACTCAACGGAGTACAGACGATGAAATTGCTTACTCTGCCCTCTGGCTGGTTGCGACCTCAGTTTAGCTTAGAGAAACTTCCGATTGTCCTATTGGTTGGCAGTTCCTTGACCTTGATGGCAACAAATCCCGCCAAAGCCCAACTCAGGCTAGGCAACCCCATGTCTTGCGGACAAGTGCGGATGCACGGCGGGATGGGAGGAGTAGGCTTCAATGGTCAAGTGATGAATATTTGCATCCCCACAAGTACCCTTGAGCGTTCCTTTCAGCCCACCGCCAACCCAGGTGCTGATTTAACCATCCAGCCCACCCGTTGCGGTACAGGGGCTGCAACTGGTGTCATTCCCATCTCCCTTCCCAACGGTAATGGCTTGTTTGCTGAAGGTGGACTCATGCTTGATCAAATGTTCCCGATGAATCAGATGGGTGGAGGCTGCCCACCGATGTCGGTGATTATGCAGCTTGCAGGCGAATGTAGTCGGGGAGATTCGGACTCTTGCGGTGGGTTAAACAGAATTCGCCGTTCGGGTTGCGCGATCTAAAATTTCCTTAATTACAAACAGAACAATTAGACGGGAAGCTTTTGCAAACGACTAATTGTTTCTTCGCTCAAAAAAACTGATAAATTTGCCATTCCTCGCTGACACTATGAAAGGTAAATCATTGATTGTTACATCCGTTTTTTCGGTAGTAACGATCTCGCTGTGTGCTTGCAGTGAGGCTCAAGCCGCGAGGCTCGAACCCATAGTAGCAACTAACTTCCCTCCCCTGCTAGTTCAGAACCGCCCAACTATACCAGAGTCTACAATAGCTTCTGACTCCGAACAGGTAGGCATCCAAGTTTATCAAAGAGCACTTCCAGCCTTTGTTACCATCAATGCAGGCAGCAGTTCAGGGTCGGGAACTATTGTGCGTGCAGACGGCTTAGTTCTCACAAACGAGCACGTTGTTCGAGGGGCAGGGCGGGGAATAGTGATAGTAGTAACAAATAATAGTGATCGCTATCGGGGACGAGTCCTAGCCACCGATGTAGCTAACGATTTAGCCTTGATTCAACTGAAAACAAACAATCGCTTTCCTGTAGTCCCCCTAGCTGATGCTTCCGGGATTCAAGTTGGTCAGCGAGTGTACGCAATTGGCAGTCCCTTTGGATTGTCAGGAACGCTGACAACTGGAATTCTCAGCCGCATTGGGCGCAATGGCGATTTACAGACCGATGCGAATCTCAATCCAGGGAATTCTGGTGGCCCGCTGCTGAATTCTCAAGGACAGTTGATTGGGGTAAATAAAGCAATTCTTAGTCCTGACGGGCGCAGTAATTCCGGGATTGGGTTTGCCACTTCTGCGCCGATAGCGAGGCAGTTTATCCAACAAGTGATTTCAGCAGTTTCTTTGCCACAGTCGGGTTCATCCCCGCGTTTAGGAGTTAATATTGACCGGGAAACTCTGGTGATTGAATCAGTGGAACCGGGTTCTGTAGCTGCCAGGGCGGGGTTGAGACGCGGCGATCGTTTGGTAGCTGTCAACGGTCGTCGATTGCGGGAGATTGACCAGTTGTTGAGGTTTTTAAACAGTCGCCCTACTCCAGCAGTGCTGACAGTGGATCGCAATCGGCAATTAGGGGAGGTTCGCATCAATTTTTAAGGAAAAACTATTTTGTAGGGCTGGCGCGATCGCAACTCCCAGCCCCTCCCATTTTACACAGTTAGTAACGTTTCACAGTCACAACATAAAAATACTGATAGATCGTAAATATGAGTAAGTTAATCATTCTCACAGTCGCAGAGGGTAACTTTGGTGATGGTTTTCCGGTAACGTTGCAAATTGGGGAAGAGGGAAAATCTCCCAGTATCGAAGTTTCTGGCAAGTTGCCATCAACTCCCGAAATTCCCGAAAGTTACAGTCAGTGGCAGTTAAGACTCCGACTTATAAAGATAAAGTGAGAATTCTGGCTATTCTGGGAAATAGTCAGGGAATTGATACTCACAAAGACCGGGAATTATTAGAACAATTACCCGATGCTGAAATTACTTTTTTAGTCGAACCTGGACGCAAGGAAATTAGCGACCAGTTGTGGGAACAATCTTGGGATATTCTGTTCTTTGCAGGTCACAGTAAAACTGAGGCAGAAACGGGTCGAATTTATATCAATCAAACGGAAAGTTTAACGATTAATGAGTTAAAATATGGTCTAAAAAAAGCCATTCAACGTGGATTGCAATTGGCGATTTTCAATTCTTGCGATGGGTTGGGGTTGGCATGGCAGCTAGAGGAATTGCACATTCCGCAAACTATTGTGATGCGCGAACCAGTGCCGGATTTGGTGGCGCAGGAATTTTTAAAGTATTTTCTGACTGCTTTTGCTGGTAAGAATCAAGCTGTTAGTTATTCCTATTCTCTCTATCAGGCGGTGCGAGAAGCAAGGGAACGATTGCAAGGTTTAGAAAATAGCTTTCCCTGTGCGAGTTTGTTGCCTGTAATTTGTCAGAATTCTACTGCTGTTCCGCCGAAGTGGGAGAATTTGGGGCGACGACCTACGGATATCTGCCCCTATCGCGGTTTGTTTGCGTTCGGAGAAGAGGATGCGCCGTTTTTCTTTGGTCGGTTTGATTTTACCGCTAAGTTGGTGGAAGCTGTGACGAATCAATCTCTGGTGGCGGTAGTTGGGCCATCTGGGATTGGTAAGTCTTCGGTGGTGTTTGCGGGTTTGATTCCCCAGTTGCGGCGAGAAGGAAACTGGCAGGTGGTGCGGTTGCGTCCGGGCGATCGCCCTTTTACAGCGTTAGCTTTTGCGATCGCATCTGTGCAAGAACCCAATTTGCACACAACCCAACAGCGGCAGAAAGTGCAAGACTTGGCGGCATATTTGCGGGATAGAAACGGTGCGTTGCGGGATGCGCTGGAGGGGATTTTGTGGGATATCCCCAACTGTGATTTGCTGCTGGTGGTGGATCAGTTTGAGGAATTGTACACGGTTTGTCAGGATGAGGAGGAACGTCTGTGTTTTCTTGATCGCTTGTTGGAAGTAGTGGGGGCGATCGCTAATTTTAAGCTGGTGCTGACGCTGCGGGCGGATTTTTTGGGACAGGCGTTGTCTTACCGTCCTTTTGCCGATGCCTTGCAGCATCAGGATTTGAAACTTGGCCCTATGAAGTGCCTGGAGTTGGAAGAAGCGATCGCACGTCCGGCAGAAAAACTGGATGTGGCGATCGAGGAGGGGTTGACAAAACGCCTTTTAGATGCGGTGGAAAAACAACCAGGGAATCTGCCGTTGTTGGAGTTTGCCCTGACTCAGCTATGGTCGAAAATGAGTGAGGCGACACTGACTCACGCTGCTTAGGAATGAAAAATCAATAAATGGATTAATGAGTGAGTTGAGGTACGGCTCGATAGTTCCATTTGGGTAAATATTCATCAAAAACAATTTTCAGAGTTTTTTTGAAATGATCAGTTACCTTCCGACCCGTTTGATAGACCTGATCAACGACATTAACAACGACAGATAGCCCTGTATTAGTACGAGTTTTTTCCATGAGAGTTTTGACCAAACCAAGACTGGTAAAAATCACTCCTTGACAAGCTCGAGTTAGATGAGGAAAAAGTCGATGTTCAATGGGATTATATTTAGATGTATAGGGAGGGTAATGAGCAATTCTGATCTCAATTCCAATTTCATCCACTAACTTTTGTAAATCTTGTTTAAAAATATAATGATTAGCATTATTACTGCCACCCCCATCACACTTAGCTAAAATCGAATTGGCATGAGGATAGAGAGCTTTTCCATAATGATTCCACCAATGTTTAAGAGCATTACAAGCAAATTCACTGGTATCTTTACTGTTACCTAATGTTACATATCCTCGGTTTTTTTGAGTATCGTAAATGCCATGGGGAATGACTTTTCCATGACCTAAGCTCCAAAAATCATGATCCCAAGTAGTAACAGGCTCAGTTGTATACAGAGTACCTGGACGATATAAATTCCCTAAAACTTCTTTCTTTTTAGTGTCAAAACTAATAATAGGATTACCGGCTTCTCTATACAGGGTATCGAGTCTAGCAATATTTTCAAATTGAGCATTTCGGTCTTTATTAATTCCTGTAGTTTGCTTTTTTTGTGCTTTTCGCTTGACATACCCATGCTTTTTTAAGAGTTTCTTTACGGTGGGAGGACTGATATTAAATCCGGCTTCCTTAAGTCCCAAAGCAATTTCTTTGTGGGTTAAATTAGTCCATTTAATTGACTCGTTCATAGGATCTCCGGCTGTGCGGGACTTTAACACTTCTAAAAAGGCTTCATCTATTCCAATTTGGGTGGAAAAAATACTTTTTCTTCCTCCTCCTTTTTTTCTAATTCTTACATCATTAATAGTCTGTTCATCCAGTTCTTTTAACTCTTTTATTCCTCGGACGATTGTGTTTCGAGTACAACCCAACAGTTTGATGATATAACTAATTCCTCCCCATCCCAGTTTTTGAGCCTCTATCGCTGCATATCTTCTTTTATCCTTTTCTGATAAAGAGTTATAAAACTTTTTCATTTCTTCCTCAATTGAACTAGAATAAAACATAGGTTTTAAGTTAAGTTGTGTAGTTTAATCGAAAAATCCGTTGCCCGGTTCTCTCAATTTTTGTAAAATCTGCCATCAGTGCCTATACTTCATTATACCTGAAGCCCATCAAGTTATTACTTTTTCATTCCTTACGATGACATCGGTGGGGTGGAAAAGGCGCTGGCGAACCATGCGGAGGCGGTGTTTGCCCAGTTTCCAGAAGAACAGGAACGGATGCGGCGTATTTTCATCCAGTTGGTACATCCGGGGGAAGGAACTTGGGACACGCGCCGGGTGGCAAGTCGCGCCGAGGTGGGGGAAGAGAACTGGGATTTGGTGACGCGGTTGGCATCTGAGCGACTGGTGGTGAGTAGCGGCAAGGAGGCGACAGGTTCGGAAACGGTGGAAATCGTGCATGAGGCGCTGATTAGCGGATGGGGACGATTGCAAGAGTGGATTCACGCCAACCGCCGTTTTCGCACTTGGCAAGAACGACTGCGGGTGAGTTTGCGCCAATGGGAGGAAAATCACCGCGTTGATGGGGCGCTGTTGCAACGGGTTCCTTTAGCTGAGGCGGAAGGTTGGTTGCAAGAACGCGGGGGTGAGTTGAGTGGAGGTGAGCGAGAGTTTATTCGGTTGAGTTTGGAGTTGCGCGATAGGGAACAGGCGGAAAAAGAGGCAACTGAACAGGCGCAGAAGATATTAGATAAAGCTTATCAAAAGGCGAAACGGAGAATTGGAATTGGTTCTGCGATTTTGGCAGTTTCTTTAGTGGGGGCAACTATTGCTACCGTGATAGCAGGTCAGGCTTTACGTCAGCTGAAACAAGGTCAAGAAACTGCAAGATTAGAACAAGAGGCAGTAGCAGCTTTACAGCAGTTTGAATCAAAAACTGGGGAAATTGATGCTTTGATTTCTGCTATGCAAACTGGACAAAATTTGCAAGCTTTAGTCAAAGATGATCGCTCTCTAGAAGATTATCCAACAACTAACACTATTTTTGTTTTACAGCAAATTCTTGACAATATTCGTGAAAAGAATCGCTTTGATAACTTGATGCCTAAACTTAAACTCGAACCACATTTCCTTTGGCCGCCGAGTACGAGTATGCAAGTCGATTGGATTGGTTTTTTTCCTGATGGACAGCGACTCGCCATGAGTCTACCAAATCTCTGGATTCAGATTCGTGATCTTTCTGGTAAGCATTTAACTGCATTGTCTTCAATCTCTGGCAACTTCAGCTTTAGTCCTAACGGAAAACTGCTGACTATCACCGAAGGTAATGATTCTGTTGAAATTCGAGACTTATCCGGTAAGCAGTTAGCTAGGTGGAAAGTGGGTCAAAAGATAAAAGACTGTGATCTATACGGAGATTTATACGGAGCAGATGATTTCGGCTGTGGCCCTAATCGGGTTAGTTTTAGTCCTGATGGTAAGTTGATTGTTACAGGAGGATATGATGGCAGAGTTCGTCTTTGGAACCTATCTGGTAAGCTGCTTCATCAATGGCAAACTGCTAAAAATGGGATTGACCGGATAACATTTAGCCGTGAAGGGGAAATGTTAAGACTAAGGTTTAGTCCGAAAGGGGAAATGTTAGCAACTATTAACAACGGAATTATTACACTATGGAAACTATCTGGCAAACAGATTGCTCAATGGGAAAGTTTGAATCAAAACGACTATCGTCTTGACTTTAGCCCCGATGGAAAATACCTGGTGACAACAGGAGAAACTGATTCAGCAAGAATTTGGAATCTTTCTGGGAAAAAAGTAGCCGAAGTTAAATATCCTTACGGTAATATACACAGTGCTCAGTTTAGTCCGAATAGTCAGTATCTTATTCTAGCTGGAGATAGAGGTGTTCAACGATGGGATATTCAAACACAACAATTTGATCCAATTATCAAGACAATCGATAAAATTACAAGTATTAGTCTAAGTCCAAATGGACAATATTTGGCTACAGCAGGATGGTTTGATTTACCTCGCCTTTGGAAGCTGACAGGACAGCAAATTGCTGATATCAAGCGTCAACCTATTAATCCTACTCACGATGTAATTTTTAGCCCCGATAGCCAAAGAATAGCTGTAAAAGAACAAGATAATTTAGTCAGTATTTGGAATATTTATGGTCATAAAATGACTGAAATTAAAACTTCTAAACATAAAATTGCTGGCTTATTTTTTAGTCCTGATAAAGAACATTTTGTAACTGTTGTGGAGCAAATTATTGCAGAAAAAAGTATCATAAAATCTTTACAACCAAAAAAAATCCAAATTTGGAGTTTGTTAGGACAGCGATTGCTTGAATTTGAAGAGCAGGGTAGTTTATCAGATTTTATATTTAGTCCAGATGGAAAACAGTTCGCGATTCAAGTTAATGTCCCTTCAAAAGGTTCACAAATTCTGCTTAAAAACTTATCGGGAAAACTCATAGCTGAACTGCCAGGTACTAATATCATTATTAGGAAAACTAGCAACTTGCAGGATTACCTAATTACAACAGACGATAATGGCTCCTTAATTAAAATTTGGGATTGGTCAGGAAAACAATTAGCACAATTAAAAATCAACAAAAATAGTCTGGATTTTTTGGCTTTGAGTCCAGATGGAAAGCAAATTGCTACTCTAGAGCATGATGGAACAGTTCTTATCTGGAGTTCATTAGGTGAAAAACTAGAGCAATGGAAAGAGAAAGATGCTTCTACGAGATATCTAAGTTTTAGCCCAGATGGACATAAGTTACTTTTAGGCAAAGAGCATAGTATTGAGGTCAGGACTTTATCAGGAGAACGACTAGCTCAATTTAAAAATAATAATAGTTCTTTTGCAGTTTTCGCTCCAGACGGGAAACGAATTCAGACAATGGGATTAGATGGTACAGCCAGAATTTTAGATCTGTCAGGTCGTCCCTTAGCTGAGTGGAAAAGCAAATTTAGCCTTTTTAGCCCTGATGGAAAGTATGTTGCTACTGTGGAGGAAGATAAAATACGGCTATGGCGGGTTTCTCAAAGCTTAAATGATTTACTCTCCAGAGGTTGTGATTGGTTAAAAGATTATTTTGCCATTCATCCAGAAGCAGCTAAGGATCTTCAAGTTTGTCGATCTCCTCAGTCATTAACTCCATAATATTGATATTAATTAGTAGAAAGCGATCGCACATTTATCACCCGCACCCAAAATGTGATCGCCAATATCAGGCTATTCTGACTCAGAAATAGCCATTATTGCTTTTCCTATCCCTCAATTATCCTATCAATATCAATATTAATATTAACAATTATTCTCAACAAAGCTTTTCCAACTGCATAATCATTCCCAATCTTCGCGATTAAAGGTTAGTTAAGTCGGTACAAAAGCTATGGAAACTAACCCTATAAGTGGATTGAACGCCACTTTACCTCTGCATCAATACCAGCCTAACACTTGGGAAACAGAACGGCTATTTCTCCGGCCTTTTATTGGTGCAGATTTGATGGATCTTCATCGAGTGTATAGCAATTCCGAAGTCATGCGTTTTGTTGTCAATAAAACGAAAAGAAACTTAGGGGAAACAGAGGCAGAACTAAAAAGTTATCTTGACCACTGGCAACAACATAAATTTGGTCATTTTGCGATTATTCACAAAGAATTGGATGTGTTGATTGGTCGTAGTGGACTCTATTTTAATGAACGCTCTCCCTATCCCCAATTCGGTTATATTTTAGACAAACCCTACTGGGGTCAAGGTTTAGCAACAGAGTTAGCTTTAGCTAACTTAGACTATGGCTTTAATATCCTAAAATTTGAAACGATTGCTGCCTTTGCAATGGTGGAAAATTTGGCTTCTCGGAAAATTCTATCAGAGAAATTGAAGATGCGGTTACTAACAGATGAATTTCACTATTTACAGGGGACTTTAGCTTATTACATTATTGAGCGATCGCAATATTTAACCCAGCAAATGTTACATTAGTTTACAGCAATCCTATTGCCTGTTGCGCTCTGATGCTAACATAATAATTACAAGTGAAAGCGCAAAATTTTGCTTATTTAAGTTAGTCAAAGAATTGCGATCGCCCCGCTCACACATTAACTTTACAAGGCTATGGCTATGGGGAAGCTAGTCGTTATCAAAATCGGGTCAGGCAGCTTTGAGCAAGGGTTTCCGGTAACGTTGTACATTGGGGAAGACGGCGCAAGCTTCCACACTTCCCTTGATGGTAACTTACCCCCGAATCCCGAAATCGACTTTCTGTATACGACTTGGCAGTCGGAGTATCGCAACTTTCTCAACCAGCCTAAAGCAGAACGGCCATCGCTGGGAAAAAAGCCAACTACACAACAAAGGACATCATATTCTGTTGCTGATGTCAATGAAAAAGCTGAAGATTTAATTAACAACCTAAATCAATGGCTCAATTCCGATACATTTCGCCCGATTAAAGATAAGTTACTCGAAAAATTAAAGACAGATGACACCGTGCGGGTGATTATTCAGACGGAAAATCACCGGTTACGGCGACTACCTTGGTATTTGTGGGATTTTTTTGCAAGTTACCGTTTGGCAGAGGTGGCGGTTTCCTTACCTACATCTGAGCGGGTGAAGAAGTCGGTGCAACCCAAAGCGAAGGTGAGGATATTAGCTATTTTAGGCGATCGCTCTCACCCGCAGACAGGTATCCCCATTGACATTGAGGCAGACAGGCAGTTTTTGGAGAGTTTACCCGATGCTGAAACCGTGTTTCTGGTGGAGCCAAACCGACAAGAATTTAACGAAACACTTTGGGATGAAAACGGATGGGATATCTTATTTTTTGCCGGACATAGTAGCAGTCAACCCGATGCAACTACCGGGGAAATATATATTAATCCTAATGAAAGCTTAAGGATTCCCGATTTAAACCTTGCTCTACAAAAGGCGATTGAACGAGGGTTGCAGTTAGCAATTTTCAATTCCTGTGATGGTTTAGGAATTGCTAAAAAATTAGCGGAATTACACATTCCTCAAATTATCGTCATGCGGGAACCAGTACCCGATATAGTGGCTAAAGATTTTTTGAAATATTTTTTGAGTTCGTTTTCTAGCGGTCAATCTTTATATATTTCTGTCCGAGAAGCGCGAGAACAGTTACACGGATTAGAGAACTATTTTCCTTGTGCATCTTGGTTGCCTGTTATTTGTCAAAATCCCGCAGAAAATCCCGTCACTTGGCAAGGGCTGCGGGGAATTGAAGCCGTGATTAATTGGCGCGAAGTCTGTCAAAACGCATTAACAGAAAGACAACGACTCACCACTAATCCTCTCACTACTGGCGACGGGGTAGAGTTTACTTTTGATGATATTTATGTGCCCCTGGGATTGGTGGAAAAGGTAAAAAAAGAAAAACGTCCTGGGGAGGTTTCGCCAGAGGAAGGTTCGCAATTTTATCAGCCAGAAGAAGTCACCCGCACTTATAAAAATGATGAGTTTTTCGCGCAAGTGCTGAAACAGGGGCAAAGTCCGAAAAGTCAAGGGCGCAGGTTAGCGGTGACGGGGGAACCAGGCGCGGGGAAAACCACGCTGTTGCAGAAAATAGCCCAATGGGTAGCCGCAGAGACAGAGCAGGATGTAGCAATTTGGGTGTCTTTGGCAGATTTGCAGGGGCGAACTGTTGAGGAATACCTGTTGCAAAAGTGGCTTAAGGATGTTCTGGGGGCGGTGCGGGTAACGCCAGAAATGGAAGACGCGCTGGAATCGCTCTTTAAGAGTGGGCGAGTGTGGCTGTTGCTGGATGGGTTGGATGAAATGGCGGCGGATGGCAACCCCCTGGTAACAGTGGCAAATCAGATTAGTGGGTGGGTTGCTTCAGCGCGAGTGGTGGTAACTTGTCGCCAGAATGTCTGGGATGCGGGGAAAAATGCCCTGGAAGGGTTTGATGTTTATCGCAATCTCGATTTTGACTACCCGGAGGGGGTGGGGCAATTTATTCAGTGCTGGTTTGCGCGTCACCCAGAGTTAGGGGAGCGGTTGCTGGCAGAATTAGCCCAATCAGGAAAAGAGCGGATTCGGGATACAGTGCGAAATCCCCTGCGGTTGGCGCTGTTGTGTCGGGCTTGGCAAATTCGTCAGGGGGGTTTACCGGAAACTAAAGCAGGGTTGTATAGGCAGTTTGCCGAGGCACTGTATGAGTGGAAGCAGGAGGCATTTCCCACGACTTTCCAGCAGCGACGGGAGTTAAATGCGGCGTTGGGCAGGTTGGCGCTGCGGGGGATGGAGCAATCAGAGTCTCGGTTTCGGTTAAGGGAAAGTTTGGTAACGGAGGTTTTGGGAGAAGCGGATGAGCCGTTGTGTCAGTTGGCGTTGCAGTTGGGTTGGTTGAATTTGGTAGGCGTAGCGGTGGAAAATCCCGATGAACGGGTGTATGCGTTTTATCATCCGACGTTTCAGGAGTATTTTGCGGCGTTGGCGGTGGATAATTGGAGTTATTTTTTGCATCATGTACCCAATAATCCCAGTTTAGGGACTTATCGGATTTTTGAGAAGCAGTGGAAAGAGGTGATTTTGCTGTGGTTTGGGCGGGAGAATGTGCAGAAGCAGAAGAAAGAGACATTTATTGAAAAGTTGGTCAATTTTGATGATAGCTGCCATAAATTTTATCACAATCAAGCCTATTTTCTGGCAGCATTATCGATTTCTGAGTTTAAAGATTGCCACAATAAAGATACAATTTTAGAAAAAATTATACAGTTGACCTTTGGTTGCTTTTATACTAATGATGGAAGCATAAATCAGGAGTTAGAAATAGAAGTAGAAGCAGTAAATCAGTTACCTCGAAAAAATATTGTAGATAAAATCCCTTTACTTGAAAAAAAAATCGTAGATAAAATTCCTTATTTCATGGTTGATTTAGGTTCTATTTTTTTCGATGCTAATGTTGTCGATAAAGTAGTTAAAACAGGAGTTGATTTTATTGATGCAGTTAATGGTTTCGTTAGTCAAACCGTCAAAAAAGGCTTAGATATTCTTGATTACGAGAATATCCGATGGGTATATTTTTTACAACCAATTCGAGAAGATGCAAGAGCAGTATTGCTGCAAATGGATCAGGAAAGAACCATTAACTACTTTATCAAACTATTAGATGGAACTTCATCTGAAGATACTTGGAGGTGGATTGTTGAAATTTTTAGCCAAATAGCTATAGGAAATCAAGCAGCCACTACTCGTTTAATTCAACTGTTAGATGAAACTTCCGATGAACGGACTCGTGGGACAGTTGCTAGTAGCTTAAGCGAAATAGCTATAGGAAATCAAGGAGCCATTGCTCGTTTAATCCAACTGTTAGATGAAACTTCCGATGAACGGACTCGTGGGACAGTTGCTAGTAGCTTAGGCCAAATAGCTATAGGAAATCAAGGAGCCATTGCTCGTTTAATTCAACTGTTAGATGAAACTTCCGATGAATGGACTCGTAGGGAAGTTGCTAGTAGCTTAGGCCAAATAGCTATAGGAAATCAAGGAGCCATTGCTCGTTTAATTCAACTGTTAGATGAAACTTCCGATGAATGGACTCGTAGGGAAGTTGCGGAGAGTTTAAATCAAATAGGAGTGGAAAATCTGGGTGTACTCGACGATTTAATCCAACACATGAATGCTATTTTAGCACCAAATTTATTTGTTGATTTTGTGAATAGTTTGGGTGAAATAGTAGTAGGAAATAAAAAAGCAATAAACTGCTTACTCCGATTGCTATTTGAAGCAAAAGATGAAGAGATTTTTAGTAGAGTTACGTCTAGTTTGAGTGAAATAGCAGTAGGAAATAAAACAGTAACTAACTGTTTGATTGAACTTCTTCTTAAAACTTCAGAGCGTGAAAAACAAGTTAATATTGGCATTTGTTTAGGCGAGATAGCTGTAGAAAATCAAGAAGCAATTAATCGTTTAATTCAAATATTTTTTGAAATTTATGATAATGATTTTTATTACTCAGTTGGCTGGATTTTAGGTGAAATAGCTATAGGAAATAAGGAAGCTATAAATTGCTTAATTCAGTTAATCGATGAAAATAAAGAGCAAAATATGCGTTTATGTATTGCTTATATTTTAGGTAAAATAGCAGAGGGAAATGAGCCTGCAATCGCCCGCTTAATTCAATTACTAGATGAAACTTTTGATGAAAGTAGCCGGACAGAGATTGCCAAAAATCTGGGTAATATAGCAACTCTAGGAAATATCGAAGTAATAAATCGTTTGATTCAAGTGATAGATGAAACTCAAAACAAAAAAAATTATCGTTATATGGCTGAGAGTTTAAGTAAAATAGGGGTAGGGAATCAAAAAGCAATCAACTGTTTAATTGGGCTACTCAATGAAACCTCAGATTATTACGAGCGTTGTTATATGGCTGAGAGTTTAAGTAAAATAGGCGTAGGGAATCAAAAGGCAATCAACTGTTTAATTGGGCTACTCAATGAAACTCTACCAAATGATCGTTGGAAAATCGTCCGTTTTTTAGGCGAAATAGCTCCTAATCATCAGGAGAGCATTAACTGCTTAATTCAACTTATAGATCAAACTTCAAATGATTTAACCCGTAGTATAGCTTTTGACAGTTTAGGCAAAATAGCAGAGGGAAATCAGGAGACTACTAAATTTTTAATACAGCTACTAACTCAAACTTTCAACAAAAATACTCGTGACAAATGTACAAATATTTTAGAAAAAATAATTGCTAGTAAACATCAATATTTTCAGGAAGTTTATAATCTTAAATATAACTTAAATGACGAAATTTACAAAACCAACTTCGACCTTTATAAAAAATCTTACAAACTTATTTGGCAATGCGCCCAAAACCTCACCTATCCAGAATTTTATACGGCATGGCATCATCAACTGACAAGCACTCATCCAGAAGCACCCAATAACATTTTCGTTGGCAACACGGTTTTAACTCAATCTTTAGAAACCCAAATTAATAATATTCTCTCCCAACTCCAACCTACTGCCCAAACTTACCCCCTACCTATTAACATTCAATCTTTAGCCGATGAAACAGACACAAGTGCTATTTATCAAGAACTTTGCACCCTAATTTACGCCTTAGCCCTCCCCGATACAGACATCCCCACTGTCAGCAACTTTGCCCAACTCAAACAACAGATTCTCACCGTAAAAAAACAACTGCAAAAACGCCACCTCGCCCTAATTCTCCATAACTGTAAACCTCATCTCCCACTCCTCAACTGCTGTCGCAAAATTGCCGATACTAACCTGGGTTTACACATTCTCTGGATAACCGATGAAGCCCTGGAAGCACCTTTACGGGGTTTTCCTCCCAGTCAGGATAATTTGTTAGGGGCGATTCAAAGTTGGTTGGAGGAATTGTGTTAAAATTATCCCATCCTATCAATCCACATAAACTATGATTAAAACTATTAATATCAGTGGGTTAAAACCCGAACAAATTACCCAAATACAAGCTATTATTGAGGCATTTAAAGCTAAAAACCTACTCGATAATTTAGCCAGTTCTCAAGTCAACATAAAAAACCTAGATATCATTGATACTTTAACAGAAAAGCCGATTAAAGTTAATGGTTTTCTCACTCGCGAAGATATTTATGAACGTTAATCGTGGATGAGGTCTGATGACACTTAGCTTTATTGATACTAATATCTGGCTCTATCGCTTGTTTGACGATCAATCTATAGCAGCAAAAGAAAGAGAAAGAAAGCGAAATATCGCTATTTCGATTACAAACCAATCAAATCTAATTATCAGTACCCAGGTAATTAATGAAATTTCAGCCAATTTAATCAAAAAAGCTAAAATTGATGAAAACCAAATTAAAGCTGTGATTCAATCTCTCTATAATCGTTGTCAAGTTGTAGGATTTGACTTAAATATTCTGGAATCTGCTTCTGATTTACGCACTCAATATAATCTCTCCTTTTGGGATAGTTTGATTGTTGCTAGTGCCTTAGCGGGTAGCGCAGAAACTCTCTATTCTGAAGATATGCAAGATGGGTTAATTGTTTCTCAAAAACTCACGATTATTAATCCGTTTAAATCATAAGTGTAACCCTCATCTCCTACTTTTCACCTGCTCCTTGAAACCAGAAGTATTAGGAAAAAGGCGATCGCCAAGTGGCAACCCTAAAACCATTCTTAACACCCCACCATACCAAATTCCCTCACAAATTTATAAAACTTTTCCAACAAACTGCATAAACTCCCCCACCCGCCACGACAAACCTGTAGCAAACAACAACAGACGAGGTTTTCATGGCGACAGCACTCAACCCAATTGCACAGTATTTCAATAATTTTCCTGAAACCATTGGAACAAGCACTGTCTAACCGCAAACAACTCGGTGCTGCTTAAACGTTGCATAAAACCGACCCAAGTTTACGAAAAGATGATATAGCACTCGAAGTTCAGATTAGGACATTTTGGAGCACTGTGATCTAGATGTATTAAGTGCTACCAGATCCCTGATTCCTGACACCCGACACCTGCTATATCGGCTGAAAAGATTTGCGGAGTAACAGCCCCCATGAAAAAACGTTATACAAATCTTCAAAAGTGCTCCAGCTTCTATCAGGTTCATCCTTCCCCTCGCTGGGTTACTGACCCAGCCCTGGAAAAGAACATGAAAGCATTAATACAGCAGTATCCAGAACAAGACGAAAAATTCTGGGTGCAATACTGGCTAGATATCGCTAAAAACGGTACAGACTCTCTTGCAGCGCGGCACTTGTGTGCTTACTTGGAAGAAACCTGCTGGTACGCTGCCAAAGTGACTTATCGTGAGTTTTCTAGCCCAGATTTTACGGAGTCCGATTATTGGCAAATTGCTAGACAAGTCGCTAGCAACCCTGTGCGAATCTTCAATAATTATAAAGCCGAGCTAAGTTTGCCCCGTGTCTACGCCCAAACAAAACTCAGGGGTGCTATTCTGGATGTTATTCGCAAAGGGCAAGAAACCCAGAGAGCATCTGATTGGGGACTTCTGCGAAAGTCGTCGAAAAAAGCTTTAAAAACTGCCTTGCAAATGGCGGGTATTGGAGAAGCGCAACAGGCTGATTATTTGTTAGCTTGGCAAGGATTTCAGGAAGTTTACAAGCCTCCTGCTATCCGACGCAATCAACCTTTACCTGCACCAACGGATGCACAATTAACGGCAATTGCTGATTATTATAATCAACAGCGATCGCCCGCCTCTGCGGTGAATGCAATCAAAATCCAAGAAATGCTGGAAATTTGCATCAAGGTAGTACGGAAAAAGCACACCATTGAGTTACAATCCCTCGATGCCGATAACCGAGCGTTAGAATGTGAGGTGACTGATTACTCTGAAGTGCAACAGAGGCAACAAGAGACTGATTCTGAGCAATGGGAACAGATTACAAGAGTCTTATCCCATGCGATCGCATCCCTTCCACCGACTGCCCGTCAGATGTTAATTTTAGAGCATGGATTAATCGGACTGAATCAAACAGAAATTGGTAGAGCCTTTGGCATCAAGCAATACAAAGTCTCGCGACAACTCTCGCGCCATAAACGCCCTCTATTAGAAGTGTTGGCAAAATGGAGTGAAAATCAAGGGGGAATAACCCTGGATGTGGAGAAGATTGATGCTCTTTCTCAACATTTAGATTCATGGCTAAATTGGTATTGCCAGACAACAATTTTACACCGATTTTTGTACACAACCCTGTGGCTGCATCCCACACTGTACACAGAAATTTCTCTGTTGAGTTGTTACTATAGCGAGAACAAAAATATCGCTGTTATCAAAGAATTCCAACTTACAGAAACCCAGCTTGAAGAGAAACTAATCGGAATCAAACAAGTTTTACAGGTACAGTTGCAAAAATTCTTTAAACAAACCCTCAATTTTAATCTGAGTTCCCCTGACACAACACAACCTTTGGCTGAACTTGTGGAAACTTGGTTACAAACAGCGCCTTATGGCATTTTAGAACTAGAACGGAGATAATAAAGATGACTTTTACACTTGAACAACTCAATCAAGCTTATCCCGATCAACTGGTGTTGGAATTCACGCCAGAAGAACAAGCACAAGCATTGCCCTCAGCAGAAGATTATTCTTATGATGCTGCTTATTATCGAGCTTATATTAACCGTCTTTGTTTGAATAGTTTATTACCTGTATTGCAAGACGAAGCCGAGCAAAATCAATCTCCTCAAGTGTTTCCTTCTGCGGAATTCTTGCCGAGTATTTGGGAATTTATTAACGGTATGGCGATTAATATAGGAAAAAGCCGGCTTGTTATTATTCCGAGTGAAGCAATGGATACTGAAGAAATTTGTGTCCCTCAAGAATGGGTGGATATTCCTGAATGGGCGGGTGATTATTATTTAGCGGTACAGGTTAATTTAGAAGATCAATGGTTGCGCGTTTGGGGATTTACGACTCATCGAAAACTTAAAAGTGAAGGAAGATATGATCCGAGCGATCGCACTTATTCCCTAGACTCAGAAGACTTGTTTGAAAACCTCAATACTTTGTGGGTTTCTCTGAAACTTTGTCAGGAGGAGAAAGCAGTTATTGAACCTTTACCAAAATTATCGACTAATCAAATAGAAAGGTTCTTGTCTGAACTGAGTAAACCTTCATCTTATTCTCCACGATTAAAAATACCTTTTGTACAGTGGGGGGCGTTTTTAGCGTCGGATAATTTGAGGGAACAGCTTTATTACCGGCGAATAGGAAAAGAATCTACAATGCACAAATTGGTGAATTTGAGTGAACATATTTTTCATCAATTGTGGTTATCATTGGATGAGTTAGTACAGGTACTTAATCTCAATCTTGCTGTGGCTAGATCGAGATCTGGAGATGCTGAAAATCGCACTCCTGAAATCAGTCGCGGACGAATAATTGACTTAGGTATTCAATTAGCGGGTCATCCTGTAGCACTAATATTACGTTTTACGAACGAATCAGACAATAAACGCAACATTCTTTTACAGTTGCATCCAGGTCGCGGTTATCCTTATTTACCGCCAGATGTGGAACTGATTGTGCTAGATGATACGGGGGGTGTGTTTTTGGAAGCGCGATCACGCAAAGCAGACAATTGGATACAACTGGAGTTTCGAGGAGAGCCTGGGGAGAAGTTTAGCGTTAAAGTCGCTTTAGGCGATGCTAGTATCATAGAAAATTTCATCATTTAAACGCTTTGAAGGTTCCCCGGTGAAATATGACGAATGGATGACGATCAAAACTACCATAGGGGAACTTGACTGCATCTTTACCAACCTCAGTTCGCTTTATGATAAACTAAGGTAAAAATCATTATGCCTGAGCCTTATTAATCTTCCTATGAAAACTCGGTTGTTTGCTCAGTTGCTAACGGCTTGCACCTTGGTTTTGGGGTCAGTTCCTTTCTTGGCTCCACCCGGTGCAGCGCAGAATACGACCTATTTTTGTGGTCAGTCCCGTGATGGGGTTCCAACGACCTTTGCCCTGACTTCTACCGCCCGACGAGTTGCAGTGATACGCTGGCAGAAAGACTGGGGAACGATTAGTCGAGAAGCCCGATGTAAAGAGGTTTCGTCTCGGTTTCAGAAAGCTTATAACAATGGAACCCTAAACTTTCTCACTCATGGGGTGATGAGTGGACAAAAAGTGATTTGTACCGCAAGAGAATATGGTGGCCCTTGCAGTAGTTTACTCTTCACCCTTAGACCTGAAGATAATCCTAGAGAAGTCATTAACAGCTTGATAGGTATTGCCTATCGCGCTCGTGGCCCCGTTGTACAATCGGAGGATGGCGAACCTCAGATTTATATTGACATGAATTTTTTACTGCAAAATGCCCCTAACACTACTGAAAAATAATCGGAAAATTGTGGAACAGGCATCTTGCCTGTTAAGCAGGGTGTCGGGTTTTTGGTTATGCTTGATTGTGCAGCCAATGTCCGCAGGGTTAGGAAATTTTAGAAGGCTATAATCCTAAATTGTTAAGCTGTTAAGCATCTAAATAGGGTATAATGAAAAACCAAGTTTAGAAAAATCAATCAAAAGATGCCTGCTAAAAATCATTTAAATGAAAAGCAAGTAGAGAAACTACAGAAAAGATTGAAAGAGGAAGAAAATGGACAAATCCGAGAAAGAATCTTGATTTTATTATTGCTAAATGATGGTAAAAAGCAAAGTGAAATTGCCAAGTTTTTGGGCTGCTCATTAAACAAAGTATGTTATTGGTGTGTACATGGAGACCCTGACAAATTAGAAAGCCTAAAAGATGAAAGAATGAAAGGAAATTATAGAAAAGCCACAGACAAATATATAGAGATATTATTAGAAACAGTAGAAAAAGAACCGGAAGAATTAGGATATGAATTTGGGAGATGGACAGGAGAAAGATTGGCAACTTATTTAGAACAAATCACAGGAATCAAATTAAGTAGTTCACAAGTGAGAAAGATATTAAAGGAAAAAAAGTATGTTTATTTGTGGGCAAAGTATAGCTTAGAAGAGAAAAGAGATCCAGAAAAAAGAAAATTATTTAAAGATAAAATAGAAGAATATTTGAAAATAGCAAAAGAAAGTCCAGAACAATTACAGGTATGGTTTTGGGATGAAAGTGGATTTAATTTAAGAGTGATAAAAAGAAAGAATTGGTGTAAAAAAGGGAAGAGGAAACAGATTAGAGGAGACAGGAGGAAAGGAAGAGTTAATGTGATGGGAGGATTGAGGTACTCGGATAAAAAAAGATTTGTAGAATTTCTGGATAAAGGAAATGCAGATAATTTTTATCAAGTGTTAAAAAGTTTTTATCAAGAGCTAATTTATGAATGGGTATTAGCGGGAAATCAAGCAGAAGAATTTGTAGAAAAAGGAGCTAAGATCCTGATTATTCTTGACAATGCAAGTTTTCACAAAAAAGAAGAGTACCTAGAAAAAATTAAAGCAGAAATGCCGAATGTCTATTTAGAATTTCTTCCAGCATATAGTCCAGATTATAATTTAATTGAATTAGTCTGGCATTCAGCTAAAGAATATATAGCTCATCGACTCTTTAAATCAGTTGATGAGCTAGAGTGTTTATTACATCAGCTTTTAAATGAAGGACAGTTATCTATTAAATGGGGACGTAAACTTAAAAACAAAGGTAATGCTATAATCACAGTTTAAATACACAACAGCTTATCCTAAATTGTTAAGCTTTCTGCTTCCGAAACTCTACTTAATAGGCATCTTGTCTGTTCCACTTTACTTAACAGGCAAGATGCCTGTTCCACATACCCTTGAAAATGCTAATGAAACCTAGTTATTTCTATCAATCTCTGAGTTGGATATTGGGACTGGGAACGTTGTTTTTGTTGCCGATAACAACGGTTCAACTCATGGCTTTTCCCCCGGTTGCGGTTGCCCAATCTTCTCAGAATTCTGCCCGGTCTGAGAATCAAATTCAAGTTATTGCTGAAGGGATTACTGTTAAAGTGATTTCTGGGGAAAGTAGCGGTTCTGGGGTGATTATTAAAAACCAAAATCAAGTTTATACGGTTCTCACCAATCAGCACGTTATTGAACCGAATCAACCCCTACAGATTCAAACCAATGATGGCAAAATTCATCCCGCAACTTTAGTTAATAATATTGATTTCCAAGGCAAAGATTTAACTTTAGTTCAATTCCAAGCTAATGAGAATTATACTGTTGCCAATTTAGCAAATTTAGCGGCTGTCAAAATTAATGACTCTATTTATGCCGCAGGTTATCCCTATGAAAGTGAACCGAATCAACCCTTTGTTTTTACCACTGGACAAGTTTTATATATTCCCCCCAAACCCTTTCGAGAAGGTTATCAAATCGGTTATAGTAATGATATTCAAAAAGGCATGAGCGGTGGCCCGATTCTGAATGTTTACGGTCAGGTAATTGGGATTAATGGTATCCACGCTGAACCCTTATGGGGGAATCCTTATATTTATGAAGATGGCTCTAAACCGACGGCTGCCGAACAGGATTTAATGAGTCGTTATAGTTGGGGAATTCCTATCGAAACCTTTGCAGAATTGGCGGGAAATTTTTCCTCCACTGCCAGTTTACCCCAAACCCCTCAGACTCCAACGGTTCCTAATAATATTGTATCACCGATTGCCAATGATGTTAATAATATTGCCAAAAAAATTACCGTTAAAATTGAATGGCAAAATGGCAATGGTTCGGGGGTCATTGTAGCAAAACAAGGAAACACTTATTATATTCTCACGGCCGAACACGTCGTTAGAAATAAGCTGAATTTTCAAGTTGTTACTCCCGATGGCAAATCCTATCCCGTAACGGTTAATGAAACTACTGTTAAAACTCTACCTGGGGTTGATTTAGCGGTAATTCAGTTTGTCAGTAATGAAATTTATCCCGTTGCAACTCTGGCTAATTATGATTTTAAAAATAGTGGTTTTATCTTTGCCTACGGATGGCCAGCCAATCAATTAACGAATACTCAAACCCCAGATTTTTTTAGTGCAGGTAAGATTTTTAGCCAAAACGATAGCAATTTTTTGGGTCAATATTCCACGTCTTTGAGTTATGGCTATGAATTAGTTTATACGAATATTACCGCCTCCGGTATGAGTGGTGGCCCTTTGTTGGATAATCGGGGACAACTCATCGGAATTCATGGACGCGCCGATGGAGAAATTGCCTCCGAACAGGTGGGACAGGGGGGGATTTCAATTCAGTTAGGTTATAGTTTAGGGATTCCTATTCGTTCTTTTTTAACTCAGCTTCAACCATTAGAAATACAGCCAGAATGGTTAAAAGTGCAAACGGGGATTCCGCCAGCTTTTACGGAAGCAGAAATCAACACAATTATTACAGCCATTCTTAAAAATGTTGCCACTCCTACAGATAGTCAAGATATCGTTGCTTGGTTAAATTATGGCAATCAGTTATGGCGGTTAGGTAAAAATCAAGAGGCTTTAAATGCTTTTGATCAAGTTGTCACCCTGCAACCCAAGTCCTATCTCGGTTGGTATGGTAAAGGATTAACGCTTTATTCCATGTCCCAATATACCGAAGCCTTAAATGCTTTTGACCAAGCTATTCAAAATAGTCCCCAAAACTTTGCCCCTCCTTGGTATTGGCGAGGGCTAGCTTTAATTGGATTAAAACGATATGAAGATGCCTTAGCTGCGATTGAAGAATCTCTAAAACGGGATAGAAACAACTTTACCTTTCATTTCCAAAAGGGTTATATTTTGATAGAGTTCTTAAAACGTTATCCAGAAGCAATTGTTGCTTACACAGAAGCCATTAAAATAAATTCCCATTCCTTTCCCTATATCAGCCGGGGTAATGCCTACTCTAATTTAAAAGAATATGAAAAAGCGATATCGGATTATAACAAAGCCATTCAACTTAATCCTAATTATGCTTTAGCCTACATCGGTCGAGGCTTGACCTACTCTAATTTAAAAGAATATGAAAAAGCGATATCGGATTATAACAAAGTGATTCAACTTAATCCTAATGATGCTGATACATACATTCGTCGAGGCGTTGCCTACTCTGACTTAAAAGACTATGAAAAAGCGATATCGGATTATAACCAAGCACTTCAACTTAATCCTAATTATGCTGATGCCTACAACAACCGAGGTAATGTTTACTTAAAATTAAAAGACTATGAAAAAGCGATATCGGATTATAACCAAGCACTTCAACTTAATCCTAATTATGCTGATGCCTACAACAACCGAGGTAATGTCTACGATGACTTAAAAGAATATGAAAAAGCGATATCGGATTACAACAAAGCCATTCAACTTAATCCTAATTATGCTTTAGTCTACGCCAACCGAGGCAGTGCCTACGATGACTTAAAAGAATATGAAAAAGCCATATCGGATTACAACCAAGCGATTCAGCTTAATTCTAATAATGCTAATACCTACTACAACCGAGGTAATACTTATGTTAGCTTAGGAAATCAAAAAGCAGCTATTGCTGATTTTCAAAAAGCAGCCGAACTTTATAAACAGCAAGGAAGCACAACCGAGTATCAAAGTGCTTTAGATAGAATTACTCAACTCAATAATACAAATCAGACGGCAGAATCTAATTCATCTTTAGCCTATATTCAGCAAGGGAATAATTATTATGGCAAAGGTGATTATCAAGCAGCAATTAATGAGTATAATCAAGCTATTAAGATTCAACCAGATTCTGCTGATGGCTACATCGGTAGAGGCAATGTCTACGATGACTTAAAAGAATATGAAAAAGCCATATCAGATTACAATAAAGCAATTCAACTTAATCCTAATTCTGCTTTAGCCTACAACAACCGAGGCATTACCTACAGAAACTTAAACCAATATGAAAAAGCGATTGCTGATTGTAGTAAAGCTATTGAACTTCAACCTAATAATGCTGATTATTACTTATCGAGAGGTATCGCTTACTTCTATTTAAAACAACATCAGCAAGAAATAGCTGATTATACTAAAGTTATTGAACTCAAATCTGATTATGCTTTGGCTTATGCTAACCGGGGTAATGCTTATGTTAAATTAGGAAATAAACAAGCGGCTATTGCTGACTTTCAAAAAGCAGCCGAACTTTATAAACAGCAAGGAAGCACAACCGAGTATCAAAGTGCTTTAGATAGAATTACTCAACTCAATAATACAAATCAGACGGCACAATCTAATCCATCTTTAGCCTATATTCAGCAGGGTAATAATTATTATGACAAAGGCAATTATCAAGCTGCAATTAATGAGTATAATCAAGCCATTAAGATTCAACCGGATTCTGCCGATGGCTATATTAGTCGAGGCAATGTTTACTCTAGCTTAAAAGAATATGAAAAAGCGATATCGGATTACAACAAAGCCATTCAACTTAATCCTAATTCTGCTGATGCCTACAACAACCGAGGTATTACCTACAGGAACTTAAAAAACTATGAACAAGCGATATCGGATTATAACAAAGCGATTCAAATTAATCCTAATTATGCTCATGCCTACTACAGCCGAGGCATTGTCTACTCTGACTTAAAAGACTATGAAAAAGCCATATCGGATTACAATAAAGCGATTCAACTTAATCCTAATGATGCTATTGCCTACATCGGTCGAGGCAATGCCTACTTAAACTTAAAAGAATATGAAAAAGCCATATCGGATTATAATAAAGCGATTCAACTTAATCCTAATGATGCTATTGCCTACATCGGTCGAGGCAATGCCTACTTAAACTTAAAAGAATATGAAAAAGCCATATCGGATTACAACCAAGCCATTCAACTTAATTCTAATTTTGCTGATGCCTACATTGGTCGAGGCATGGCTTACTCTAACTTAAAAGACTATGAAAAAGCGATATCGAATTACAACCAAGCCATTCAACTTAATCCTGATTCTGCCTCTGCATACAATAAACGAGGCAATGTTTACTCTGACTTAAAAGAATATGAAAAAGCCATATCGGATTACAACCAAGCCATTCAACTTAATCCTAATGATGCTGATGTCTACAACAACCGAGGTATTACCTACAGAAACTTAAAAGACTATGAAAAAGCGATATCGAATTACAACCAAGCGATTCAACTTAATCCTAATTTTGCTGATGCCTACATTGGTCGAGGCAATGTTTACTCTGACTTAAAAGAATACGCAAAAGCCATATCAGATTATAGCAAAGCGATTCAACTTAATCCTGATTCTGCCTCTGCCTACATCGGTCGAGGCTTGACCTACTCTAACTTAAAAGAATATAAAAAAGCAATATCAGATTACAACCAAGCCATTAAACTTAACCCTAATTATGCTTTAGCCTACTACAGCCGAGGCTTGACCTACTTAAACTTAGAAGAATATGAAAAAGCCATATCGGATTATAGTAAAGCTATTGAACTTCAACCCAAAAATGCTGATTATTATTTAATGAGAGGTATTGTATACTTTTATTTAAAACAATATCAGAAAGAAATAGCTGATTACACTAAAGCCATTGAACTTAATTCTACTTTAGCTTTAGCGTATAGCAACCGAGGAAATGCTTATGCTAACAAAGGCAATAAACGAGCAGCTATTGTTGATTTACGCAAAGCAGCAGAACTCTATCAACAACAAGGACAAACAACAGAATATCAAAAAGTATTAAGGAGGATTGCTCAACTTTCATGAACTAACGGCTACCGAAAAACCCCGTTTCTATCCCAAATCTAGGGAATGCAGTAATAAATTGATATGGAAACCGGGTTTTTGACTCCCTGCAATAACAGAAATCATTACAATCTTGTTATTATTGATCTAAATCAGGGAACAAAGATAACACCCGATACCCGACACTACACTTAACAGGCAAGATGCCTGTTCCACATACCCATTTAATTAATTTTAAGCGATCGCATCATCTTTTCTACCTGTTGTTCAAACTGTTCAAACTGTTCAATATCAGCCGTATAAGTAATAATATAAGCCTGATTATTTTTAACCATCCAAATTTGCTTTGTTTTTAACTTTAAATTATCCTTATTGTAATAAACAACTTGATCAGCTTCTAACCCCGCTACTTGTGTTTTGATAGCAGAAATCGGGTCATTTGTCAAAAATTGACTAATCCGTTGCACTATATCTTGACTATAATCTTCCAAAGAAACCATCGACGACGGTAAAGGTTCTATCGTAATTCTCACATTTTCTTGAAACCCATCCGATGACCCCTCAACTGGAACTACAAATCGCGCCACCTCTCCTAAAACTGGATCTTTTTTCAATTGCCAACTTTTTGGATATTTTAACTCTATGCCCTGTTCAGAAAACGGTAAAGCCTGATTAAACTGCTGGCCAACAGCTACCCCAATTACCCCCAGTAAAAACACCCCAGCAATTCCTAAAGAAACCAAGCTTTTTAACGGTGCTTTCGGCCAAACCAAAGGCATCACTGCCGGATTTTGACACAAAATCGGCAACCAAGTACCCCCAGGAATATATTCTTCTAATCCCTCATCCTCTAACCGTTCCTTTGCCGTTCTAATCGCTAAATGTAATGGTTCCCCTTGAGAAAAACTCCGTAAAAAATACTTCAAAAATCCTTGAGCAACTCCATCAGGAACAGGTTCGCGCATCACGATTACCTGGGGAATATATAACTCTTCTAACGCTTGAGCAATTCCCAACCCATCACAGGAATTAAAAATCGCTAATTTTAATCCTCGATTAATGGATTTACTCAAACCATTTTTTAATTCTAATAATCCTAAACTTTCAGTTTCATTAATAAAAATCTTACCCTTCTGTTCTTGGGTCAAACTATGTCCGGCAAAAAATAAAATATCCCAAGCTTGCTCCCACAACTGATCCGTAATTTCCTGACGTTTTGGTTTCACTAAAAAATTGACTTTTGCTCCTGGTAATTTCTTCTCTAAAAATTGTCGATCCGCATCGACATTAATTCCTCGACTATCCCCTAAAATTGCTAAAATTTTCAATTCTTTTTTAGAGGAATTCAAAATCGGTGGCTGGTCGGGATCAAACAGGGGGGCAGCCAGGATCACTTCCGCTTGTTTATAGCTTCTAAAAAGATCCCACAAATGCCAAGGCAACCGCCTCAACTCTACATTATTAGTTTGAATAAATACCCGCACCGACTCAGAACGATTCAAGTTGTGTAATAATCGTTCTTTTAGAGGTCGAAACGTCTCAGAATTTAACCAATCGTTAAGACTCTCTTCCAACTTCTGCGCTGCTTCACGACATTGATCAAGAATCTCCGATGAATTGGTCACCTGATTTTTAGATGCTTCTAACCGCAAAGGACTGGGAAGTTGACGATAACTCGACTGCCAAAGTTGATAAAATTGCAGAACATCAGCACTCCCTGGGAGTTGACCTGGAGGAAAATCAGCCAAGAAACGTTCTCCCTCCGTCCCAATTCGTAACCTCACCGGAAACCCTTGTTCCCAATTCCCCTCTGCGATCTCCAAAATTACAATTTTACTCATCACCCGTTCCCCAAACTCTTGTGTAGTGCCTCAGAATAGCAACTATGTGATCTCCCATTTCTCAAAAATAACTCTAACATCAAACCCATCCTGCACCAGTTTGAATTTTTAAGCATTAACCCATTCACAGAAAACGTTTTGAGAGCCCCCTACCTGAAACCTAACACCCAAACTTTTATTTAGTTTTGTTACAAAAAAGCCAACTCGACGTAAAACCCATGGGTAAACCTCCATAGACAGAATGAACAACATTTGTTCAACGGTTTATTACGTTAATGTAATGAGAAGATCTGCTATGGCATACAAACCTCTGAAAACTCTGGCTTTGGGTTTAATTTCCGCCAGTGTTAGTTTAATTCCTTTTCTGTACCCCCAAGCTGCTCGTGCTGCTACGCTGTCAGGAGATTGGAACTACAGCATCGATTCCTTTAACGATAGTATGTCAGGCTATGACGTCGGTAATACCATCTACGAAATGTACGGCATGGCAATGAAGCAAACCGCCGATGAGGTGATTTTTGCCATTAACACCCACCTACCCAGCGCAGGTGTCACCGATGGCTATGCCCAGGATGACCATATTGGATGGGGTGATCTGCTTCTGAATTTTACAGGACAAGCTTTAGACGCTGCTAGTAGTGCGGCTCAATTAGTGGGAATTCGCTGGGCGAATAATGGTTCCGGTGTTCCTGAACTCGGACTTTATAACAACGTCACCGCCAAAAGCGTTGCTCAAGAAAACGGTTTACTGTTGTGGGATGCCAGTTTACGGGGTTACAACAACTGGATCAGAAGTCATGGCGGCAACCCCACCATCGGCGACTTAGGGGCTGAAGACCCCTACTTTAACCAAAATCACCACATTCAAAACGTCATCGCCTCTGGAAACAAAATTGGTGATGTCAATCTGATCAGCGATATCGGCAGTTTAGGATTAAATTTTGGTCAATTTGGAGCCACCGGAACTCAGACTATCGCCTTCAGTGTCGCCCGTTCTTTACTACCCGATGGTTTGTTCACCGCTCACCTCGCCCCCGAATGTGATAACGACGTGATCGCTTTAGTCAGTGCCATTGAACCGAAACCTGTCCCAGAACCTTCCACGGCTTTACCTCTCCTCGCTCTGGGCTTAGTTTTCGGAGGCTCTCGACTACGACGAGGACATCGCCCCACCCCTAAACTCGGTTAAATCTGCCCTAACCTGACCTTTAAACTCACAATAACAAGGTCAGGTGTTTAAAATTTTGGAGTTCATTTCATGCAAATACAAAAATTTCTGGTTCCATTTCTCCTGAGCACCTTCGGTTTAGGATTCAGCACCCCATCCGTAGAGGCTTTTACCCTAAATCATCTCTCCTCTGATAGCGAAATGAATGCTTTAATGCAAGATATTGCCTTTGTTGCAGAAGGAAGAATTGGCGATCGCAGTGCCACTGCCACCCACGAACTGAATTTACACGAATTTGATCCCGGTCATCCTCAAGTCACAGACCAATTTAACTGGCTTTCAGGAGTTGCTCAACCCTTTGAACTCCTTTATGATGCCGTCTCCCATTTAGTTCATTTTACTGTGGGCGATCGCACCCTCACCCAAGTCTACACCGATCCCTTTTCCGACTTCTTCCTCCGCACCCGTGCCACAAAACCCGGAAGTTCGATGCTCCTGAGTAACCTGCAACTTGATGATATTTCTCTCAATGCTCAATCCCATGCTATTGCTGATACAGGCGGACTCGATATCCTGCGAATTTCTGATGTCATGGGCAGCTTTAAACTCACAGGAGAATCTATCATGACTTGGCAAGGAACTCCCCCCGTTCAATCTCAATTAGCCTTCCAAATTAAGGTCGCTCAAGCCACCCCACCGAAAGAAGTTCCTGAACCTAATTTAGCAATTAGTTTATTGATTTTGAGTCTAATTGGAATCACTTTTCAACGTTCATCTTGAGAATAAATTAACCTCTATATTAATAATTGTTTTGAAAGTTCGAGAAATTCAACAAATGAGCAAAATTTGTGAAGTTATTCAACATAGTCTAAAAACGGGTTACTTAACCCAAGACGCTGAAGAAGAATTGCGACAACTGTTGCAAAATACAAAATATGGAGCCTCTGAACTTAATGCCTTTGCTCAGTTACAACACGCTGCCATGCAAGGTCAAGTGAGGCAACAGTCACGGGAAAACTTAAAGTTAACGTTATCCTGAACGGAAAATTTAAACTCTCTAAATATTTTAAACACTGAACCCCAAAGTCTAACTATGAGCTTAATTCCAGATTTTTCCATTGGTGCTTTAGTCGGAAATGATTCCTCAGAAATGATTTCCCTATTTCCAGGGCAGTTATCCGGCTATCCTGGAGGCGTATTAGTCCTTGATGGTAATGATACTGTCTTTGGTTCAAGTGATGATGATTTGATTTTAGGTAACACAGGCTTTGATCAATTATCCGGTCGTGAGGGTGCTGATACCTTATTTGGTGGTAAAGATGGAGATCTCCTCAACGGAGAAGGTGGCAATGATATTCTATTTGGCAATCTCGATGCGGATACCATCAATGGCGGTGAAGGTTTTGATAGTTTGTTTGGGGGTAAAAGCGATGATGTTCTCAACGGCGATGGCGGAAACGATACCCTATCGGGAGATTTAGGCGCAGATACCCTCACCGGGGGTAGTGGCGAAGATGTGTTTCTATTGCAACAACAAGGTCAAGGTCGTGACTTCATTACTGATTTTGAATCAGGTATTGATTTAATTCAGTTGCCTAATAATGTTGGGGAAGTGCAAGTGCAGGCTGTGGGTAGCACTCAAACTCGTCTTGTGGTGACTGCAAGCAATGAAGAATTAGCACTCCTTGATGGTATTACTCCATCCCAGTTAAATTCAGGAGACTTTATTGGCCAGGGATTTACGTTGCAGCTTGATAATAATCCTCTTAATCCCCCTAATCCCCCTAATCCTCCTAGTCTCCCCAGTTCAGATTTTACACAACAGGTCTTAGAGTTAACCAATAACTTCCGCAGCCAGAATGGTTTACAGCCTCTTACTTTAAATACTCAGTTAAACTCAGCAGCCCAGGAACACAGTGAGGATATGGCACTTGAAGACTTTTTCAGTCACACTGGGTTAGATGGTTCTACTCCCTCAACCCGCGCCCAAGAGCAAGGATACCCCTCTTCGTTTGTTGGCGAAAATATTGGGGCTGGTTATCAGACACCAGAAGAAGTTGTACAAGGGTGGATTGATAGCCCAGGACACCGCGCTAACTTGCTAAACCCTGATTATACCGAAATTGGCATTGGCTATTTCTATTTAGCAAATGATACGGGTGTTGAAAATTGGAACTACTATTGGACACAGGTGTTTGGAGCGTAGTGTTCAGAAACCTTGGAAAATCCTCGCCCTTTTAAACCAGGTGGTGATGCCATTTTTCCCGATTCAAGCGGAGACTTTTGAGTGAGAGATTTTTTGAAGATTTTGTTAGCTTTTAGCCGATAATAAAATCAAGAGACCTCTACAAATCAAAATCAATGCCTAACCAACTTTTCAAACTCTTAGTCGGTATCAGCATCTGTTCAGCACTACCACTTTCCCTGGATTTCACAAATCGTGCTTGGGCAGATGTGCCTTTTCCCGTCGCCGAAGTCGAAAGTTCCTTTGCTGGAAAAATATCAGTTCCCCTCTTTCTGCCAGAAAGCTTACCCTTGGATCGTGACATTTATTTCACAGCCAAAGTCACACCAACAGGCTACAACATTGAAATGAGTGCTACCCCTAACTGTCGAGGCGTAACAGCCTGTTTTATTGGCTCATTGGTTGCAGAACGGGGTGGAAAGCGCTCTGAACCCACATCAGGCCCTAGACAAGAATATCAAGCGTTAACCTTAACAGGTGGGATTGAAGGCTCTTTTTCCAAAGGCTGTGGGGCTTACTGTACGGCTTTGGTGGAATGGGAGTATCAAGGCGTACTGTACCGAGTTTTCATGAAAAATGGGGATTTAGAGACATTACAGGAAATTGCTAATCGGGCGATCGCGTCTGGGCCACGTTCCCTGTAAATCTTGATTTTTTTATCAACATTTCTGATCACCCCCATCCCCAAGAGTAGTATTAATACTCTTGAGTTTAAGGTTAATTAACATATTTTAGGGTCAATTAATCCAGCAACTTATCTAAAGCCGTTTGAGCAATCAATTCCGCTTTCTCTGATGTCACTTTTTGATACTGTAACGTGGTCTGAATACTACTATGTCCCATCAACGCCCGTAATTCTTCTAAACCCATTAATCCGACTCGCTCGGTAGCAAAAGTATGTCTTAAATCATGTAATCTAGCGTCTTGAAGTGGGGGGACAAGAGCGATCGCCTCTTTCCAGTCTTGATAAGCTTGGCTGTAGCTGAGGCGGGTGAGGTGTAGGGTTTTGGGGTGCTGGGCGACGAATAAGGCAGTGGCTTGGGGAGGGCGAGTTCCCTGAATATAGCGGTTTAAGGCTTCGGCGGCATCAGCACTGTAGAAGCACCAGCGTCGTTTATTGCCTTTACCGATGACTTGGAATTTGCGGTCGGAGAAGTTGATTTGGTCGAGATCTAAGGCGAGGACTTCACTGACTCGAGCGCCACTACGGTGCAGCAGGCGCACTAACGCCATCAGTCGCCAGTTGCAGAGATGGCGGATGGCTTGATACAGGGCGTTGAGTTGCTCCGGTTTGAGGTAACGAATTGTGCTGTCTTCATGGTGTTCTCCTTGTTCGGCATCGGGTTTTCTCGGTTTGAGGCGGGCGATGGGGTTGAGGGGGATATAGCCTTCATCGACGGCAAAGTTCATGAAGGCGATGAGGATACGTTGATGGCGACGGTGGGTGGTGTAACTCAGGTGGGTTAAGGAGTCGAGGTAGTCGCGCACTTGTTGACGATCTAGTGTTTTAATCTCCCAATACCCATACTGTTGCAGGAAGGGAATTAGGGTGAGTTCATAAGACTTTTTAGTGGCAGGGGAGAGTTCAGAACGCTGTAAAAATTGGCTGGCAATTGTAGCAATTGTGGTTGTCATAAAATCGGAATTATGCTGAAATAAGAAGAGGTTAATAATTACTGTTTTTAGCATATTTTAATGCACACTTTAACATCGGAATTTCTGCCCCAACCCGAGGAAACGCTGGGAGAATACGTGCGACGGCTGCGAGGACTGAAGCGTCTGAGTCAAGAACAGTTGGCGCAGGGGTGTGGGTTGCATTTGCAAAGTATTGGTAAGATTGAGCGGGGGTTAACGACTCGCTTGAGCCAGAAGGCGAAACGGGGTCTGGCTCAGGTGTTGGGGGTTCCGGTGGCGTATTTGGAGGCGGCGGTGCGGGGGACGGGGGTGGAGTTGTCTCATTCCCTGAAACTGTGTCTGCACTGTTGGACACCGGGGACGGTACCGGAGTTGGGATGGACTGACCCCAGGGCTAAGTTTTGTTTTTTGTGTGGGGAGGGTCTGTGCGATCGCTGTCTAGGGTGTTCTCACCCCATCACGTCTGAGCAATATCGGTTTTGTCCGATGTGTGGTCAGTCTTATCGAGATGGAAAACACAACGCTGTTGAGTTGAGAAAGACAGAGCAGAAATAAGAGTTAGAAAATGTTGAGGTTAGGGAGTTAATTCAAAAAAATCCCCTCAAAAACAGACCGAGACACCCGAAAATTAATGTCCCTAAGTTTTTGATATAATTCATTTTTATCCGCAATATTAATCTTACCCGTTTGGGTTAACTTTTTGATAATTCCTAAAGTTCCTTTAACATTTAATCCTAAATTAATCGCTTGTTTTCGAGCCGCTAAGTCATCTAATATGATATAATCCGCTTGCAGTTCTGTTGCTAAAGAGATCGCTTCCGACTCCCCTTGTCCTAAACTTTGATTGATGCGGTTTAATAAAGACAGTAAAGTTGTACGCCTCACCTGAAGTTTTCCCGTTTCAATTAACGGATTAATCACTGAAATAATCAAATCATCCTTCGCTTGAATTTCTTCAATAACAGCCGTCGGGACATAAAATTCATCCTCCGTTTCCAGAAATAATTCTAAAAACTCTAATTTACCGAGAAAAATTAACGGGGATGAGTTAATCACAATTTTCACAACGTTTACCAGTCCTTTTCCCGTTGAATATCTTCATCCTCTAAATAGGAAAATTCGATTCCTAATAAATCTAAAATTTGCAATAATCCCGCTTCATCTAAATTCATCACTTCCGCAGCTTTCCTCAAACTTATCACTCTAACGGTTAATGCACCCAAAACAAATAAAAATCGTTCTTTCTGTTCCACGTCCGTAAAAACAGGTAAAGAAACTGCGATATTTTGTAAAGCTATTGTAGAAGTCATCATTTACTCCTAAAATTGAACAAATTTATAATTCTCCAAAACGTTCTTGATACAACGCTAACCGTTCTTCTGGCGTTAAATAGCGAACGCCTTGTTGATTATACCAAGATAAAACCTCTAGGGAACAGGGAACAGGGAACAGGGAACAGGGAACAGTAAGTAATGAAAGGGTTTAGAATTGTCCTAACTGTAATGCGTAGCTCTATAGAGTTGCGATGCCGTCCCAGGCGGCGGCTACTAATCGCCTACGAACAAGCTAACGAACGGTGCTACAGTAAACGAGTGGGTGAGTGCTTGTAACTTGCGCGATCGCTATTGGCTTGATATCGATTTATGGATAATTCGCAATTAGAGAGTTTATTACAAGATTTAGAATCTGATATCTTAGAACAAAATCAAAGAACTGTTGAACAACAATTAGCATCAGTTCGGTTTACAACCCGTATCCAAACTCCTATTTTTCCAACTAACTTAGGTGCTTTAGTAATCGGTAAAGAGCCCAGAAGAATGGTCAGGATGTAGGGATAGAAAAGAACGTTCTTTTCGGGTCATTTCTGCTTTTTGGCGATTGCTACAAGCTGCTGGTCAAACCCATCAAGCTGATATTATTTTGGCAGACCTTGGCCCCAATTTAGGAGCGATTAATCGGGCTGCTTTAATTGCATCTGATTATGTTGTTGTTCCTCTATCCCCTGATTTATTCTCACTGCAAGGATTGAAAAATCTCGGCCCCACTCTTAGACGCTGGCGAGAAGAATGGAACGAACAATTAGCAAAGAATCCTGTCTCTGATTTAACACTTCCAACGGGTCAAATACAACCGCTTGGGTACATTGTCCTGCAACATTCTGTAAGGCTAGACCGTCCAGTTAAAGCTTATCAACGATGGATGGCTGGAATTCCTAATGTTTATCGGGAAGCCGTATTAATGGAAGAAGGAAATAGTAACCTATTGCTATCAGAAGATCCCTACTGTTTAGCCTTACTAAAATACTATCAAAGTCTCATGCCTCTGGCTCAAGAAGCTCACAAACCGATGTTTCATCTTAAACCAGCAGATGGAGCGATTGGTGCTCATCTTCAAGCTGTACAAAGTGCTTACCGAGACTTTAATCAACTCGCTCAAAAAATTGCTGCATTAGTAGAAACTCCAATAAACTATTTAACATAAGAAATTATGCTAAAATTGAAAAAAATTATCAAGAGTTTAAATGATGAATTTAAGAAACTTATTACAACAAAAACGAGAAGAAATTCTCAACCTGGCTACTCAATATGGTGCTTACAATGTGTGTATCTTTGGGTCAGTTGCACGAGGGGAAGAACGGGAGGATAGTGATATCGATTTTTTAGTGGAGATTGAACCCGGACGAAGTTTGTTAGATTGGATTGGGTTAATGCAAGATTTGGAAGATCTTTTAGGTAGAAAAGTAGATGTGACAACAGTTAAGGGATTGCAAGAGTATTTCCGAGAACAGATTCTTAGAGAAGCGGTTTTACTATAACGAATGATCTGATATAATATAATTTAAAATGGTTTTAAACTTAACGTCAAGTCAAATTCAAGCCTCCAAACCGATTCAATATTCTTCTAATACCGCCTTCCTTAAGGAAGTTGATTTATTGCGTTTGAGGATTACTCCAAAAATCGATAAGGTGAAGCAAGAGAAATGGGGTCAGTTTTTTACACCTTCTCCAGTGGCAGACCTGATGGCCCGAATGTTTCAAAACTTAAATTCACCTGAGATTTCTTTGTTGGATGCAGGTGCGGGAATTGGGTCTTTATCTGCTGCTTTTGTATCAACGGTTTGCCAACAACCTAAACCTCCTGATTCTCTGCGAATTATTGCTTATGAAATTGATCCCTCTCTCAAGGAATATTTAAAACAAACTTTGAATTTATGTGCCCAGCAATGTGAATCCCACAAGATTTCATTGCATTGGGAAATTCGGACGCTCGATTTTATCGAAGAAGGTGTTAATCAATTACAACCAAATTTATTTAGCGGTTCAGAAAACCTCTCCTTTACCCACGCTATTATTAACCCGCCTTATTTTAAAATCAATGCTCATTCAAAATATCGCTCTTTACTTCGTTCAATTAATTTAGAAACCAGTAATATTTATCCCGGTTTTATTCAAGTTGCAACTCAACTTTTGAGTGATGGGGGAGAACTCGTTGCGATTACCCCTAGAAGTTTTTGTAATGGTTTATATTTTCGGGAGTTTCGGAAGCGGTTTTTAAGGGATATGGCATTACGCCAAGTTCACCTTTTTGATTCTCGACTCTTGCCTTTTAATGACCAAGCTGTTCTTCAAGAAACAATGATTTTTTATGCTGTTAAACAGGTAGAAAAAGAATCTACAGTGTTAATTAATAGCAGTTGTAGTGCAGATGATGATTTGATCAGAACTCATACTGTACCTTACACAACAGTTGTTCATCCTGATGATCCTGAACAGTTTATTCGTATTGTACCGGATGCCTACAGTCAAGAAATCCTAGAACAGATGGCTTCTTTTCAGTGTACCTTATTAGATTTAGGGCTGTGTGTTTCAACAGGACGAGTTGTAGATTTTCGGGCTAAAGAATACTTACGACTTTTACCCGAAGCTGGAACTGTTCCTTTGATTTATCCAGTTCATTGTTCTAAGGGGTATCTTGAATATCCAACATCAACCCAAAAACATCAAGCTTTAGTTCAGACTGAACAGACGGCTAATTTGTTGCTTCCGAATGAACATTATGTTTTGACGAGGAGGTTTTCTGCTAAAGAGGAAAAGAAACGAGTTGTTGCTGTTGTTTATGATGCTAATTCTTTAAATAGTCAATGGGTAGGTTTTGAAAACCATTTGAACTATTTTCATCACCAGGGTAAAGGATTATCTCTTTGTTTAGCAAGAGGACTAACGGCTTACTTAAATTCAACTTTAGTCGATTCATTCTTTCGCTTATTTAATGGGAATACTCAAGTTAATGCAACTGATTTGCGAAATCTCAAATATCCCACCTTAAAACAACTTTTAGAGTTGGGAGAAAAAATCGGCAATTCATTTCCATCTCAGCAAACTATTGATGAACTGATTCAGCAAGACATTTTAAAAATGACAAATTCCAGAGAAAGTAATCCTATTGGCATTAAATCCCACATTAATGAAGCTTTAAGTATTCTTGAGCAATTGGGGTTTCCTACAACACAACGCAATGAACGCTCTGCATTAACATTACTGGCTTTACTCAATTTAAAACCTAATGAAACTTGGCAATCTGCTACATCTCATCTGATAGGAATTACACCTATTATGGAATTTATGGCACAGCATTATGGTAAAAATTATAAACCGAACACTCGGGAAACCGTTCGTCGCCAGACAATTCACCAATTTTTAGATGCAGCCTTAATTCGGGTTAATCCAGACCAACCTCTACGAGCTATTAATAGTCCAAAAACTGTATATCAAATAGAAGATAGTGCTTTAGAATTATTAAGAACTTATGGCACTCCTGAATGGGAACAAAGCCTTAAAACTTACCAAGCTTCTGTACAAACTTTAAAACAACGCTATGCCAATGAACGACAAATGGCTCGAATTCCAATTGTAATTGAAGGAGAAGTAAAAACTCTTTCACCTGGAGGACAAAATGTTTTAATTGAAAAAATTATTCATGAATTTGCGCCTAGATTTACACCGGAAGGTAAATTACTTTATGTTGGAGATACAGATGAGAAATTTGCCTACTTCAATGAAGATGCAATCGCTGAGTTAGGTCTCCAGATTGATTCTCACGGTAAAATGCCAGATGTGATCATTCATTTCATAGAGAAAAATTGGCTGATTTTGATAGAAGCTGTGACTTCTCATGGCCCTATTCATGCAAAACGGAAGAATGAGCTTGAAAATTTATTCAAAAATTCAACAATTCCTCTCGTTATGGTAACAGCATTTTTGAAATAAAGCGATGGTGGGATTTCTGACAGAAATTGCTTGGGAAACAGATGTTTGGGTTGCGGAAGATGCTACACATTTAATTCATTTTAACGGTCAGCACCTTTTACAACTTTATAAAAGTGGTAAGATCGAAAACGCATCTTTAGCCAACAAAAACGGAAACACGATGGAACAAAAGGTAGATTACAAGAATTAAGTGTGATCGCTCAGACGCTACAATAAAACCAACTTATTGCTCAGGAGGTGCTTTGCCTGACAGAACCCGTAGACGATACAGTCATTGCGGAACTTTACGAAACCATCGGCAATATTGTCATTCGATTTCCTCTGCTTCATTGTCAAGAATGTGCCAGCACGCTCAAACGATGGCTTAAACAACGTGAAGTACCGGGAAAACTCTGGCGAATTTCGACCCGATACGATAATGAAGATTTTATCCTTAGCGATCGCCTTGAACAACAGGGTTGCTTTGAAAGCATTACAGAAAATGGTGTTTATTTATGCCAGCCTACTTAATTCAGAATGAGTACATTATTTGAGCTACTAGAAAAAATCAAAAGCAAACCAGGATTATACCTGGGATTATCCTCTATTACAAGTTTGCGGATGTTTATTCAAGGCTATCGCTTTGCACGCTCAGAAGTAGGTATCGTCAATACTGAAGCCGAAAGTGACTTTTACAAAAACTTCCAACCCTGGCTACAAAATCGCTTATCAATTCGTACAGTAAATGCTTGGGACAAAATTATTTTGCTCACCTGTATTGATGAAAAAGCAGGATTTGATTATTTCTTTCAACTTTTGGATGAGTTTATTCAACGAGATAAAAGCCAAGATATCGATCCAATTTTGGCTAAATCAACGGCACAAAATACCGAAAAAGTGGTAAGAAGTGCCTAGGCGCAGCCCAGTGCAGGCATCGCCTGATGGGTTAGTTTGTAGGGTGCGTTAATGAAATATAACGCACCATAATTGTATTGCTTTGACAGAATGCGATCGCCTAAAAACCTCCTCCATCCCAAAGAATATATCGTATTTTTTTTGAATTTCATATGGCTTGACTAAGTTTGAAGTTAATCCCACCAAGCATACAACTTTTGAGAATTGATTTCAATTTCATCGCAACCCCAAACGAATCGCACAAATTCACCCGCGAAATCTAAGTCTTTTACACCAACAACTGTTATTGCATCTATTACTAAATCTGGCGTTACTTCGTCAGGAAATGCTATACCATCAAAAGTTGGTATGACTCCTTGTTGTTGACATCGTTGCCCAAATTCAATACATGAACTTACAGATGGAGCCGCATTAAAATTTGCCGAGGGTGTGGTGTATCCCTCTTCAAGAATCTGTTGTAATGTCTCTAAGGACAAGCCTTGAAATTTAATGGCATTGGGAGTATACTCAGTAATTGTCGTACCCAATATTTCCTCTATCCGTTGAACCATAAAGTTACCCAAAAGTTAAAGCTAAGTTAGGTTTTATTGAGCGTTAAACCTATTTTATTGTAATTCAAGTCCACTATAATTAATAACGACTAACTCAAGTCTCTCTATCAAAACTGTTTGACTAAACAATGGCTCAAATTACCATTGAAGTTCCCGACGATCTCTCCACCCAACTGCTGCAACTAGGAGACCAACTTCCTGAACTGTTGCGTCAATGTTTGGTGAAACCGCCCCTTCCCGCCCAAGTTTATCGCTACATTCTCAATTTCCTTAGTAGTCAACCTACCCCCAGCGAAATTGCCCAATTTCGTCCTACACCGGAAATGCAGTCTCGGTTACTTACTTTGTTAAGTCGTCGTCAAGGCGGAGATTTAACTCCCGCCGAACAACAGGAACTCGATGAATATGAACGCATTGAACATTTGATGATTTTGTTAAAAACAGGTAATTTATCTTTTCTAGCAGGTCAATGTGGAAATCACTTAGATGTTTTCCCATAATGAACAGAACAAATTTTATTTTTATCTAGTACAAATTCTAAATTTAAAAGTGGAGGTTGTAAAATGGATAGAGTAGATGAATATCGAGATATTATTGAACGTATTCTCGAAACGCACCATCGCATTCCTTACAGTCATGGACAGATCGAAAGTAAGTTGATTATTGATCGAGAGCGCAACAACTTCTTACTGATGAATTCAGGTTGGGATGGCAAGCGCAGAATTCACGGTTGTGTTGTTCACGTCGAAATAATTGATGGCAAAATCTGGATTCAAAGAGACGGCATAGAAGACGGTATTACTGGCGAACTGGTTGCTGCTGGAGTTCCCAAAGATAAAATTGTTCTGGCGTTTCATTCACCTGATGTGCGACAACACACTGGATACGCTATTGCTTAAAATTTCAATATGAGTTGGAAAGGAATAAGCCTAAAAATAATACTCGATTAGCTTGTCAAGGAGTTGTATAATTTAGGGCATCAACAATCTGTTAGGAGAGTGTCAAATTCGAGGACTTTTAAATTTATAAACAGATTGGGAAAACTTTTATGCCTTATAGTAAATTTACACTCAGTAAAGCGGTAGATGATTTTCAACTCACCCTCGTTGAAGGCGATCGCTTTCTGCCTGAGATTTCCCCAGTCAATCCAACTGCTTTGCTCAAAGATACGTTGAAAGAAACGTTACCTTGGGCGATTGCAGTGGGGAGTGAAAAAGCTCGTTCTGAAGCAATTATCAATCCCGTTTTGTTAGAAGTCAAACGTCAACTTAAGGGACAAGTTAGTGTTTTTTCGGGTGAAGAATTCAACGTGCAGCCAGAGGTTGATTTGACGGGTTATGTGGATTTTCTAATTAGCCGCTCTCCAGAACAATTGTTTATTAAAGCGCCTGCGGTGGTTTTGGTGGAAGCGAAGAAGGAAGATTTGAAGCCCGGACTGGGACAATGTTTAGCAGAAATGGTGGCTTCCCAACGGTTTAATCAACAGAAACAGCAGCCGATTTCAACGATTTACGGAACAGTGACGAGCGGTACAGTTTGGCGGTTTCTCAAACTAGAAGAGCAAACTGTGACGATTGATTTGACTGATTATCCACTACCACCAGTTGAGCAAATTTTGGGTTTTCTGGTTTGGATGGTGCAAAATGGCTGAGGATTGCGATTTGGTATAATAGCTTGGAACTACACCTCTAGCTCAGAGCGAGGAGAGGAAAAAATTGCGGTGGAAGTTAAAAGTTTTTTGGAGCTTTACATCGGCAATTTCTAAGTTTCATACAGCGTTGGGTACATCATTTTGTAATACATCTTGATATTCGGTTGGCAGAAAATTTGGATTTTTTACAATGGTTTTTGTTGGAGACATAGTATTTGCTTTAAGGGCAATAGTTTGCAAAGTTCTACCAGTTCCTCAAGAATTGAATGGCTCAAACTTAACACAAGGAACAGCGAAAATATCACCTCATAAGAATCAAGAGATAGCCACCCATGACTCCAGCCTTACCCCCCCAGGAAACCCTAACCATTGAATTCAAAAGCGACAGAAACAAACTTTCAGATCGGGACTTGATCGAAGCAATTACCTGCCTTGCCAACACCGACGGCGGCGAACTGTGGCTAGGGGTTGAAGATGATGGCACTCCCACCGGGTTACATCCCGACCATCAAATGGTTGAAGGAGTTATCGGACTGGTCGCAGCACGAACCTCCCCCGCGCTCACCGTACAAGTTGATCGCCTCACCATTCAGAGTGTCCAGGTCGCTCGGATTTTAGTCCCCCAAGCCAAGGGTGAGGTAGCCACCAGCAACGGGGTGTATGTGCGTCGTCGTTTGCGCCCTGACGGCACTCCCGAATGTGTTCCCATGCTGCCCCATGAGCGCACCAGCCGCGCCACGACCTTCGGACTCCTCGATGCCTCTGCCCAACCTGTTTTAGGTAGCACCCTCCAAGATTTTGATCCCATCGAACGCGATCGCTTGCGCCAAGCCATTCAAATCTATGGGGGAGATCGCATCCTCCTCGACCTTGATGACGAAGCCCTGGATGGTGCTTTGGGCTTAACCTCTCGACAGTCCGATGGCAGCCGCATTCCCACCCTAACCGGACTATTACTAATCGGACGGGAGCCAGCCCTGCGGGATCTTGTACCTACCCATGAATTTGCCTTTCAGGTGTTAGCCCAGGAAGCCGTGCGGTTTAACGAATTTCGGCGCTTCCCTCTCCTCAAAGCCTTAGATTGGCTCGAAACTAACTTTCGCCCCTATAACCCAGAAGAAGAGCTACAAATTGGACTGTTTCGGGTGCCTGTCCCTAAAGTTGATCTGGGTGCTTTTCGGGAGGCGATTGCCAACGCCCTCGTTCATCGGGATTACCATCAACGGGGAGCCATCCACGTTCGCCTGGAAGACGAAGCCCTGGTGATCAGTAACCCTGGCGGTCTAGTCGATGGTGTCACCCTTGCCAACCTCCTGACGACTGAACCCCGTCCCCGCAATCCCCGCCTTGCCGATGTCATGAAACGAGTGGGAATTGTCGAGCGCTCAGGTCGTGGCATTGATAACATCTATCGCGGGCTACTCCGCTACGGCCGCACTGCTCCAGACTACAGCCGCACCAATACCAATAACGTCGTCCTCAGCCTCTCCACTGCTGAAGCAGATCTTGAATTTCTCCGGTTAGTTGTTGAAGAGGAAAACAAGCAAACCAGACCCTTACCTATTGATAGCCTGATTGCCCTTTCCGCGTTACGAGAGAGCAAGCGCCTGAGTGCTGATGAATTAGCAACCCGAATCCAGCGAGACACTCATCAAGCTCGAAAAACCCTTGAAATTTTGAATGAAGCTGGGCTCGTTCAAGCGCATGGAATAACGCGCAGCCGTACCTATACCCTTGCTCCCAATCTTTACCAAGCAGCAGGCAACAAAGCAGAGTATACCCGACAAGTTGGTTTTTCAGATCTGCAAAACGAGCAACTGGTGATGAACTATGTAAAACAGTATGGTCAAATTAAACGAGCAGATGTAATGCAGCTTTGTCGATTAACTAAAGATCAAGCAGCCCGCCTTCTGCAAAAACTCTACAACGATAGGCGACTCGTTCGCCAAGGTAAAAGCCGAGCAACTTTTTATGTCTTAGCTCCACCCGATACATGAAGTTATGAGCAGTTATGAGCGGTTATGAGCGGTTATGAGCGGTTAAATTGAATTGGAGCAAATTTCACAATGGAAGGAGTAACGGATAAATTAACAAACTATCAGCAAATTGTGCAGCAGTTGTTGATGGGTTACGCAGAAGTTAAACCGGCTTATGGCGATTTTGAGGTGGAGACTATTTTTGATACCCAGCGAAATCACTATCAAATTGTGCATCTAGGTTGGCAGCATAAACGCTGGGTACATCACTGTATAATACATCTGGATATTCGGAACGAGAAAATCTGGATTTTTTACAATTCAACGGAACATGATATTGGGGCAGATTTAGTTGATTTGGGTGTACCAAAACAAGATATTGTGCTAGGTTTTTATCCTCCTTTCATGCGGGAAATGAGCGACTATGCTGTGGGCTAAAAGTTTTTCATTCCCAAGCTAAATCAAGTTCTTATTTTTAGTTTTAACTCGTTCATAAAACTCTTCCATAACTTGAATAAAAGAATACTCTTTTTTCCAAAAAGCCGGAAAATCTCCTTGTTTTTTAATCAAAATTGCTGGTAAACTCACAGAAGAAGGTTCTTCAACAATTTGAGGAAGTCGATGGGTTCCTAACCAAAACTCTCGCGCACTCATTTTCTCTGGAACCCCTTCTATTTCAACAGTTGTATAGAAAGATATTGAGGGTTGTACAGAAATTTCCTGGGTTGTCAATTCTTGAGATAAAATCTGCCCTAAAGGGGATTGAGATAACTCAGCTTTGAGGACATCTTTCGATAAACCCCTCAATTCAAACAGCAAAAAAGGATCATCATCTAACTGGAATGCGACTAAATAATAAACCCCCGCAATATGTTTACAAGGATTTGACCAATCTGGACAAGAACAAGTCGTTTTAAAGTCTTTTTCGCTTTGGGGAAGTAAATGTAACCCTAACTCTGAAAAAACCTCTTCAATATTATCAGGAACTTCATTCATTAATAATTTAGACACAAAACTCGCTTTTGAAGACAAAACTTTAATCGCTTTCGACCAATCACTAGAACTAATCGGTTTAATTTCAATCGTCGTATTATATCGAGGTTCTTTATAAACCCCAAAGTAGGGATTAATTGAACCTTTAACGGTTGCTGTAATTCGATTTTGATCAATACTCGACTTCAGAATCTTACCATTTCTTGCATAAGAACGTCCTCGACCCAAACGTGCGGGGTCACTAAAAGCTTCTAATGCTTCAATAAATTGTTTTCCCCACCAAGTCCGACTAAATTGAGCCATAATAGATTATACTCCTTTTAAACACAACAAAATTAACTATTCCAATAAAGCAACTTTATTCAATTGAATAAGCTGTTTAAACGCTTCATTATCCAATTCCGTTAACCAGGATTCATCACTCCCAACAACTTGAGAAGACAGTTTTTTCTTATCTTCTATCATCGCGTCAATTTTTTCTTCCAAAGTTCCCAACGCCACAAATTTATGAACAAATACATTTTTCGTTTGACCAATCCGAAAAGCTCGATCCGTTGCTTGATCTTCTACCGCCGGATTCCACCACCGATCAAAGTGAAATACATGATTGGCTTTAGTTAACGTAATTCCCACACCCCCCGCTTTCAAAGAGAGAATAAAGACAGAAGGTTCTGTTTCAGGATTTTGAAATTCAGTAATCATTTGTTCTCGTTTTGTGCGATTTGTACCCCCATGAATATAATAGGTGTTATAATGATAATGATGTTTAAAATGTCGTTCTAAACCATCACAAACTTCTGTAAATTGGCTAAAAATTAATAAACTTTCCCCTTCGGAAATGGCTTCTTCTGCCATCTCTGCTAATCGTTGTAATTTCTGCGATCGCTCTGCTGAAAATTCACTTCCATCCTGTAAAAACTGAGCCGGATGGTTACAAATTTGTTTTAACTTCATCAGCGTTGATAAAATTAATCCTCTTCGTTTAATCCCTTCAACTTCATTAATTTTTTCAGCCACATCCTTGACTAACGCTTCATAGAGAGACGCTTGTTCTTTGGTTAAATTACAATACACTTTCTGCTCAACTTTATCGGGTAAATCATTAATAATTAACGGGTCAGTCTTAACTCGTCTTAAAATTAACGGTTCTACTAATTTCTTTAACGTTATAGATTTCATGCGGTCATTATCCTTTTGAATGGGGATTTCAAAGGACTTCCGAAATTGAGCTTCTTTCCCCAAATAACCGGGATTTAAAAAATTAAATATTGACCATAAATCTAGGAGACGATTTTCAACCGGAGTTCCCGTTAATGCTAATCGATATTGAGCCGAAAGTTTTAATATCGCACGAGTTTGAGCGGTTTTGGGATTTTTAATATTTTGAGCTTCATCAACAACAATTCGTCGCCATTCCAGATGATTGAATAATTTTTCATCTTGACGAATTAAAGTAAAAGAGGTAATCACAACATCACAGTTCAGACAAGTCGATTTAAACGCTTCTAGGTCTTGAATTCGACTGCTACCATGATGTATAATAGTTTGCAAATGAGGAGCAAACTTTTCAATCTCTTTTTGCCAATTGCCAATCACTGAAGTGGGTGCAATTAATAAGGTGGGTAACGTAGAATCTGTTGTTTCTTTTTCCTGAACTAATCGAGCAATCACCTGAACGGATTTTCCCAGTCCCATATCATCCGCTAAACAGCCATTTAATCCTAAGTTTTCTAAGTATTGTAACCAAGATACTCCCCGTTTCTGATAATCTCTTAACGTTCCTTGCAATTGAGGAATATCAGCCACCATTGTCAGTTGACTTTTATCGTGCAATTTCCCCATCAAATCAGATATCATTGAGTCATGTTCGATTTCTAATTCATCTTCTAAGGAAGCCGACATTTTGACGAAATCTAACAGCTTGATTTCCGGTTGTTCTTCGGTATGTTTTTGCCAGAATTCAAGCATTTGCTGCATTTTCTGTTGATCTAATTCCATCCACTGACCCCGAAATCGAATCAGAGGTGTTTTAGCATTAACGAGTTGTTCCCATTCTTTGGGTGTAACAAGTTCACCGCCAATGGAGAGGGAATATTGATATTGAATTAATGTCTCTAAATTAAAAAATCCTTGACTCGCTGATGCTTTTCCTGAAGAACGAGAAGAGGTTTTTAAACGAATTTTAGCACGACGACGACCTTGGGGTGTCCACCAAGCGGGAATGATGACTTTATATCCTGCATCTTCTAGTATCCAAGCACTTTCTTTGAGAAATTCAAAGGCTTCAATCAGATTTAATTGTAATCCAATGGGTTGATCTGTTTCTAATCCTTCCCAAAGTTTAGGATACATTCTCGCTGCATATCCTAAATTGAGTAACAAATATTTCTCGAAATCTTTTCCTACATAATTATACAGTTCTTTTTTCTTTTTTTGAGGTTGTTGCCAATAATCTTTTAATAGTAATTTAAAAGAGGGATCTTGTTTTGAGGAAACTGAAAAATGAATGAGCCAATTGTCTTGTTCGTGAGTGGCTTCTTGGAGTTGAAAGCATAGGTCAAAGGCAGCGGCGGTTTGGCTGTGGGTGAGTTTTTCTTTCCAAGTTAACCATTGTTGATATTCTTCTAAATCTGCTGGATTGGTTCTAGGATTCTGGGAATTTGGACGAATACAATGCTCTACTAAGGTATCAGCAATTTGTTGATTAAATTTAGCGGTTAAGGGAGTTTGGGTAACAATTTCATTCAGTAAAGATTCAGAAAAGTGGCGCAGTAATGTTTCTTTGTTATAAAATTTAATTGGATTTTGAGGAGCGAGAGAACCTGATACACAGGCTAAAGGCATTGAGTTAATCGATTGAGTAATTAAGGATTGATATTGTTCTGATATGATTTCCCAGCCGGAATAAATTTCAAATACAGGAGTTTGGGTTGAACGTTTGCTTTTACCTTTGGTTTTAGCAGCAGTAAGCTGACGATATTTAAGGGCGGGAATATATTGATCTTTGTAAAGGATTTGTTTAAAGGATTGGGTATAATGATACCAAAAGAAGAGGTCTGAACCGAGGCTCATTTCTGAGGGGTTTTGTTGAGCGAAGAAGTGAATTTCTTTCAGAAGTTTTATAATTGTGTTGAGGGCATTAAATCTATTCTGACTTGATGTCAATTGATAAGTTGTAATTTCCCAAGTGGCAAATTCTTCAAACTCTAAGCTCAAGTCAGTTTCTAAGTATTTTGCTAATTCAGGGGAAGGAAGGGGTTCCTGATTAACGGTTGGTAGGGTAAAGTATTTTAGGGAAATTAGACGGGAATCCGGTTCAGAAATCCCCAGTTCATCTCGCACAAATGCTTCTAAATTTGAGGCTGTTAGATGTTGGGGATGAAGTCTATCTGAGTTTTGCTTGGTTTTGCGGGTCGGAGTTTCAACCCAAAGGTAAAATGCACCTTTTTCGATGAAATCACCTGTTGTTTCAGGAATCCAGGTTCCGTGCAGGATTTTCATGGTGGGATGTTATTTTAATTTGTTTATATTTTATATTGGGTTGTAACAATCATACTCGATTTTCTCCGGTTGAACAAATTTTGGGCTTTCTGATTTGGATGGTGCAAAATGGCTGATGCAGGTGATATCAGATCGCCCTGCTTGAAGTGGAACAACGGATCATCTTCCCAATAAACCACTTTTCGTTCTTTTTGTCGAGTTGCTTATTTGAGTGACAGTCTGCAATTTAACGGGATACCATTTTATCGATTTCTTTTATATCCCAACCTGTCAATTTCTTAAGATTCTCTGTCCAATTTTGGTTCCATTTTCGATATCTTAACCCAGCGAAACAATACGCATTTCCTTTAGGACGACGAATCACATATCGCCCTTGAAAAATATCTCCTCTGGAAACTTTTGGGGCGATTGTTTCATATTCAGTAAAGGCATTAACCGAGGTTCCCACCATGCGAAACTCTAAATCTTTGGGAAACTTCTCTTGAGTATAACGAATATGTAAACGAGTTACATAACCCGACTCAAATGGATCAAGTGTTGGCAGTAAATTCAGCAGTTTTTCAATTTCTTCTGGGGGCAAAGTACAGGGATCACATTTGGTAAAGCGCATACTCGGATAGGCTATATTGGGTAAGTTCATTCCGGTACCAATATAACCCGCATATTCTAAGAAAACAGCATTTTTTCCTTGTCGTTCATATTCTTGTTGAAACATCGCGTCATAGAATTGACTAAAATTATTTTGAGTTTTGAGAAAGTAGGGTAATTCTTGCCCTGATGGTTGAAATTGGTGTGAAGTATTATCCGTTGGGATGGGTACAGTTCGATAATTACTAACTTCTGCAAAACCCTCTGGGGACAGAATGTGAACAATTAAATTTTGTTCTCCTGTGGAGTTTAAAGTTCCTAATCGAATCGGAAGCATAAATTTGGGAGATTCATACTCTAAAACAATCGGACGCAGGAACCCATAACCTGTTTTTTCAAATTCGGTTAAGTTAACTTTAACAACAAAAAACTTCATCCCTTCCTCAAGATAAGATTGCAGCATTTGTTGTGCTTCGGTAGGGACTTTATAGCCATTCTGAACAAGCCAAGTGATCAAACCATTTGATTGTTCAGCACTGAGAATAACAACATCATACTCGCCGACTGTGAATTGATCTTCAACAGTGACATTCAACGCGGAATCAGGAAAAGGTTGTTTCGCTTTGTTAGCTTGATGCAAAAATGAAGGCCATGAAATTGCTATCAAGATTCCAATGATAAAAAATACGATTAATAATTCTATCAAACGTCCGGCTCGTCTGGCCCAGATGCTCATCCCAATCAGAATTAATAAACTGATTGCTAAAACGATACCAGTAGCAAATAAGCTGGATTCTGTACGGCAAGGTTCATCAATATATTCTACCAACCGAGGGGCTGTAAAATCATTGAGGGTATTGACCGCATCTAAGTTACCAATTCTAACTTGATTCCGGTTTGGAACAACGGGAATGGGTACAATGCGAGCAAAATCTTTAACATCTCCCTGATAATCATTCGCCATACTAAAAATACTTTTATTACCTTGATGAGCAATAACAACTTGCGAGGAAGAATTTTGGAGTTGCGTATCAGATTGAGCGACAAAAAAACCACAAAATGCTAAGGCAGTTGGTGTATTCCCCAGCAACAGGAAAAATACACATAACAAGATGAGTAGGTAATTAATACAAGGTTTTTTCATGAGGAAAATAGTAATTGAATTATGATTTTAAGCTCTCTTGACAAATTTTAGCTGGCTTTGGCTCTGTCTCGATTATAATTTGGCTATTCTAATTTAGGTTAGTACGCTATCATCCCGAATATTTTCAAGAAATCCTGAATTTTCTCACCTCTGAGAATTTGGATTAGTCCACAAATTCCCGATTGTCAATTAAAGTTTTAGGTACCTGCAAACCCAAAGTAATTGTTCTAGCTGCCATAAAGGAAGATAACCCAAGCCATAACATCTGATTACTACGAAACTGCCAAGCGGCAATAACCCAAGGCGCAAATCCAAATATTGCTGACAGCACCATTGAGGTTCGCAAGATTCGACCTTCTGTTAACCCTAAAAAATATCCATCTAAAATATAAGCGATTGAACCAAATCCCAACACAGGGATTAACCAAACGACATCCGCCTGAATTCCTTCAATCACATCCAAGTGATTCGTTAACAGTTGAAAAATAGAATTGGGAAATACAATAAATACCGTTGCAAAAGTTAAGCCTAAACCCAAACTAACACCACAAGACATTCGCAAAAGATTTGCCTGTTTCTGTTGATCATTTTTACCTTGAAAAATCCCAGCAAAACTTTCAGTCGCAAACGCTAATCCATCAATAAAGTGTGCAGCTAAACTGACAACTTTTAATAATAATGTATTCGTGGCTAACACCAAAGTTCCTAAACCTGCACTTAAATTAGTAAAGACCGCAAAGGTAGAAATTAAAGCTAAGGTTCGCACTAAGATATCTTTGTTTAGTTTGAAATTAGCCAGCATGGCATCCCGTTCAAAAATGCGAAAACTAACCCGTGATACTTGACTAAACCATCCCTCACTCCTAACTAAAATTATCCCTACCAATAATATTAAATATTGACTCGCCGCCGTTGCAGCACCCGCCCCGGCACTTTCCCATCCCCACTGCATCATGAATAAGTAGTCTAGGACTACGTTTCCCCCGTTAGCAACAGCCGACAGCAGCCAAACTTTACCCCCTTGTTCACGACCGAGAAACCAACCCATCAAGACGAAATTAAGGAGTGTAGCAGGTGCGCCCCAAATCAGGGCATCATAATAAGCTCGACCTGATGCTTTTACTTCCGGTGTGGCATTTAATAAAGCAAATCCCAACTCTCGCAACGGATGCTGCAAAATTAAAATAGTTAACCCTAAGCTTAACGCGAGCAATCCATTCCGTAAGCCAGCGAGTAGGACAGCATCGGGGTCGGAACGTCCCACAGCTTGGGCGGTTGTGCCTGTTGTCCCCATGCGGAGGAACCCAAATGTCCAGTAAATATAGCTAAATAAGACAGCAGCGAGCGCTACCCCAGCTAAATGACGAATTTCTGCTAAGTGTCCTAAAAATGCCATGTCTACTAAACCGGACAAAGGAACCATCAGATTAGATAAAATATTGACAACGGATAGTTGGAAGAAGCGATGCTTGAAATCGGGTTCATTAAGATTAGATGTTGGGTGAATGGACATAAAAAAAATTGTTCTAATTTTTCTTTTTAAAATGTTAGAGGAAAACTTGATTTGCTCATGCTCTCTCACAACCTTTTGTAAGGATAACATTAATTTTATGACGGGATATTTTGAAAAGGTTTATGAAGAAGTTTACAAAGGCTATTTAATTGAAATTTATAAGCACTCCAGTTTTGCACCGGGAGGAGTGGGTTCAATTCACTTCACTGTCCGAGTTAATGGTAAGTATTTGCCGGGAAGTTTTGACGGATACTGTTATAATCATTTTCAGCAGTTGGCGAAGATAAACTCTCCGCCAAATCCAGAGGAATCATTCGCATTGATGGAGGCAAAAAAGTATTGCGATGCTGCTATTGAAGCCTTAGAGCAACGCGGAAATGAACGGATTTCCTTGAATTTAGCTGATTTTTTCTCTCATGTATTTAGGAAAATACGTCACTGGATTGGGATTAAGTTCTTCTAAGCACAAGTGCTTTCGTTGGTGTTGATAATTAAAAAGGGCGATGCCGACAGGCGGCGGCTACGCCATCGCTTGATGATTTTGATCAATTTCTAATCGAATCGTGTTGGGATTTTTCCATTGTTATAAAGGTTAGGATGATGGTGTTTAAGCCTAACGAAAAACCATGCGATATCAAGACATCATCACCCTCGAACCTGGAAAGCGAGGTGGCAAACCTTATATTCGTGGAATGCGAATCACAGTTTATGATGTATTGTCCTATTTGGCTTCAGGCATGACCCATATTGAGAACTTACGCAACTCAATAGCTCTCTAAGTTCGGCTTCCTTTTCTACCGAAATCAGTGAATCATCAACAATTTCTAAAAACTTCTTCTTGTCAAATTTATTGTTTTTTACAAAGTTTTTATTGTTTGACAGGAATATTATTACTACTATTAAAACTCGAAGATAGTCAAGCAATTCTATCAAAAATAAATTTGTTTCTTGTTTATTTTTGTTTATCTTCCTTAGCTTCTTATCAAGCTCAAGATCATCCCCATGAACAAAGGTACTTCTAATGTCATATGCTGTTTTCAAATTTTTCTTGACTTCTAAAGGCGAGTAATTTAATAAGCCAAGTATCTTAGCCCCACGCACCCAGAATCGGAAGGAGATTTCCTGATTTTCAGCTAAGAGTAGAGATTCTAAGCCGATAACAGCATTTGTAATTTTTTCTTCTATTCTAATCTGACTTAAAAGAGCTTCAGAATAATGGCGATATGCTATGGCTAAATGAATCATAGCCTTTTCCTGAAAATCTGATTGATAAATTTGTGTTGGAATTTTGTTTTTAATATCTCTATAAAACATAACTAGATCGGAAGCGTTTTCTTTTGTAATCTTAAGCTTTTCTAAAATATCAATCTCTTTATCGCTGCCAAACGTCGCGCCTAGTATGCTATCCCATAAAATGGCTTCAGAATCCATACGGTAAGACTTGTAATCAGTGCTAGAAACTCTAAAAAGCCGTAATACTGTAATTATTTTTTTAATTTCATTGCGAATTTTATAAGGCTCATTACCATATAACTCTATATCAATTATTGCGGATGGAATCAACCATTTTCTCGTTGAAGAGAAAGCTATAGCTGGATATGGATAAATAGGTTGCTTTTTTTCTAAGTCCTCAATTTTAACCTGCCTTATAATGACCTTAAAGATATCAGAATCTAATTCAAGGCTTTCTAAATCAATAACTACTCCTACAAGTTCAACTACTGCACTCGATTGAAATGGTTCTTTATATATGTTCTTTAGGAAGGTTGTTATTGTTGTGTCAATTATTTCTTCAGCATCAGCTTTGTTGAGTATAGATCCAGCTATTACCTCGACAAATCTATCTAATGACTTTCTGCTTACTAGAGGTTGACTTGCATTTATGTCTTGCAATACAGAATTATACTCACAGGTGTTTCTAATTGAGTCAAATATAGTGCTTGGAACTCTATAAAAACTTTCTGTGATGTATTCATTCTGAGTTTTGCTAAAATGTGTTCCTTCTTTATTATACTCAAAATCCAGAATCTTATCGACAATAAATATGTAGGCTTCTGGTTTGACTTCCGAGATATTAGCCTGAAGTTCATCTTTTATCTTTAAGGCTAAAGCTTTTAATTGAACTACTAACGCATCTTGAGTATTCATATCATTTTAAAAAATATTTGTTAATATAAAATAAAAGAATTGAATTGATTGGCGAAGTTGATATACTAGCTAGGAAATAAGCTTTGAACGCATGATTAGGGGAAAGTTCATTTATTTATAGATGAACTTTGCCCATTGTATCTCATCTTTACCTATCCGCTCGCACAGGTAACAGCGTATCGAGAATCTCCATCAGCAGATCTAAACGAGAAGGGCTTGTCAAAAGCGGTATTAAGGTTGGTTGGGCAAGCTGTAGCTGTCTCCAGCAAAAGTGAACGTTCCTACAGGTGCTTGCTATCCTTTCAGTTGGCTCTTTGCTTTAGCAAGTTGATTCCGAATTAATCGAATTTCTTTTTTGCTACATTGCTGTTTTCTAGCCGCATACATTCTCCGAAGGAAGAAAAGGCTATCTAAGCCCTTTGGACTACCAGTTAACTACAAGTAAGAATACTCACTAGATTTTTTTGTTGATTTCACAATCCCAAAACCCCCATAAGCTTTTCAAACGTGCTAACCTGTTTATTTTCTAAAGCCCCTATAGTCCACCGATCTTTGCTTCGCAGCTTAACTTGGTGATACTCCAATTTACCATTTCGATTCAGAAAAAACTCTATACCGTCTATACCTAGTGGTTCTAGACTAATCGAAGCAGCTTTCTCGTTCATGACATCAACCATGCAATGCACAGTCCACCAACCTTCGTAGCGATTGCCCAGTTTGTCTGCTACTCCACCAGCAAATGTCATATCGTTCCTCTCTTTTTTAAGTAAGCTGCTGCTCTTAAATAAGGTTGCGGTATAAAACTTGCCAATGGGCAAATTTGAATACTAGCGTAGCCCAAAAGTCTGGATGGTTGGTTTTGCTCTACTAACCATTGTACGGAACACTTAGTAAATCAACGGCTCGAAGTTTTGCTATTTCGACACCATCTCGGTATGGAATTCAAGCGATATGGCAGAATTTTTCATGAATCGTTGCAATACCCCAAATTCTTGATAATTGATTTACTGTAATCTTATGAATAGCTAATTGTGCGATTGAGAGTCTGCCCTCGCCATCTTAATCAATTCTTTCAAATAAGCATCAATGGAATATGACAAACCTGTTAACTGGTACAGAAGTTGAAGCGCGATCGCTACGCTGGGAAGTCGTAAGCAGTACCCAACTAGGGCAGCAAACACTTTACCGTCTGCGCTGCTTAGAGGGAGAACTGCGCGGGGAAGAATTTGACATCCTCTATCCCTTTGAATCTATTGAACCAGTAATTCGCGATTTGCGTCCAGACCGCGCTGCACCCTTAAGTAATTGGTTGGTTTACCACCAAGCTTTTCTTTTGGAACAAGCACTGGGAACGGATGCGCTGCTGGCAGTTCAACCAGGTCGTCTGTACCTTGAATCTTATCAACTGGTTCCGGTTCTGCGTGCTATTCGCATGAGTCGGGTGCGGTTGCTGTTGGCAGATGGAGTTGGTTTGGGGAAAACTATTCAAGCAGGGTTAATTATTACTGAGTTGATGGCGCGGCGAGTGGCGCATCGGATTTTAATTGTTTCCCCGGCAGGGCCATTGTTGGAACAGTGGAAACTAGAAATGGCAGAACGGTTTGGTTTGCGGATGGATGAAATTAACCGCGCTAGGTTGGAAGAAATTCGCCGGGGGACGGAGTTAGGCGCAAACCCATTTGACCATATTTCCTTGGGCATTGCTTCGATCGATTTTCTGAAACAGGAAAAAATTATTGATTTGCTCGAAAGAGCGAGTTATGACATGGTGGTGTTGGATGAAGCGCATCACTGTATGGACTTAGGTGCGATCGAGGATCGGGAAGATTCTCAACGTCGCCGACTGGCCCAAGTGTTAGCGCGTCGCTGTGATTCGTTACTATTACTAACGGCGACTCCCCATGATGGCAATGACCGTTCCTTTGCCTCTCTGTGCGAACTGTTAGACCCTTCTTTGATAGATGGAAGAGGAAGTTTGAGAGGCGATCGCTATCGTCGCCATGTTGTCCGTCGCTTGAAATCCCATATTCCTGGACGCTTCAAAACTCGCATTGTCCGACCAATATCAGTAACAGCTTCGCCAACATTACATCCTAATTTTGTAGCGTTACAACAGGGGTTACTGGAATTAATTGCACCAGAACTCCGTCGCGCTTTTAGGAATAAGCGTTATAACGATGTGCTGGCATTTATTGCTTTACTCAAACGTAGTGTTTCCACGGTAGCAGCTTGTAAATCAACATTAACCGTGGTAGCAGAACGATTTCAACAGTTGCTAACAGAAGGTTCGGAAACTCAAGAAAGTAAAAGGCAGAGGTTAAAAACATTACGAGATTACTATCGAAAATTAGAACGATTTGGCACGGTTAGTTTTGAAGAAGAACAAGAACAATTTGCCTTAGAAGCAGAAGAGTTAGCGCAAAATTTAGCCGAATTAGAACGGGAAGTTCGGTCTGGTTCGCGGAGTGTGGCTAAAATTTCTAATTTAGTAGAAGCACTGGATAACTTAGTTGAATTAGCTGAGGCGGCAGTTGAACAAGATCCAAAACTGCACCAATTAATTGAAGAAATTCAACAAATTCGCTCTTCTGAACCAAATGCTAACGTACTAATTTACACGGAGTATATTACCAGTCAACGTGCAGCAGTAAAAGCAATTCAAGCTACAAAAATGGGCGAAGTATTGATGCTTTCTGGTAATGATACAGACAAGGTACGCTTAGAAATTACCGATCGCTTTCGCACAGAAACTAATTTAATATTAGTTAGCACTGATACCGCAGCAGAAGGTTTGAATTTACAGCAACGCTGTCATCATTTAATTCATTTAGAATTACCGTTTAATCCCAATCGATTAGAACAACGTAATGGTAGAATTGACCGCTATGGGCAAGAACTCGATCCAATTGTCAGTTATTTGTTTTTACGGGGAACTTTTGAAGAACGCATTTTACTGCGGTTGATTGCTAAGTATGAAAAGCAACGAGCGATTTTAACTTTTGTGCCGAATACTTTGGGTTTAACAACGTCTACAGATGCAACCACTGCTAAATTATTAAAGGGATTGATGGATGAAGATGCAAAACTTTTTGAAGATGATACGCCGTTGTTAGTTAATTTAGAAACGGCAGATGAAAATGAGGGAACCGATCCAGCAACTCGCGAATTATTAGAAGAAATTGACCATTCTTTAAAAGGATTTCGGGAAGCAGCACGCACTCATACTTGGTTAGGCGATGCAGGGTTAAATGCAGAGTCGCGACTGCTGACGGAAGCAGGGGAAGCAAAGGAAAAAGGCGATCGCACCCTATCAGTCAATCTCCTAAGTTTTGTCCGCGATGCCGTTTATCTCGATGGTGGCGACTTTCGGGAAACGTCACAAACTGACATTTTTGAGGTGCGACTTCCCTCAAATTGGTGTTATGGGTTGGAGGAATTACCGGGATATGATGCAAATACGCGCTATTTGCGATTAACTACGAATTTGGACATTACCCGCGATGCCCAAAACCGCCCTGTAGGATTTTTGGGTCGCGCCCATCCTCTAGTCAGACGCGCTTTAGACCGAGTACGAAATTTGTCTTTTGGCAATGGAGATTCCTACAGTCAAGACCCCCGCGCTAGTGTAGTAAAAGCAGATGTTCCAAGTCCTACTTTATTATTTACGTTTTTGGGTCGGGTTGCTAGTGGAGCGGGGTCAGAATTTGAGCGAGTATTGGCAGTGAAGGTGTCAGGTGTCAGGGGTCAGGGGTCAGGGAAAGAAAGCTTAACACCTGACACCCGAAACCTAACACCTGACACCTGCACTGAATTTTATTTGCAAGCTAACCAATGGTTATGTTTGATAGATCCAAAACGGGCAATGAATACGACCGATATTTGGCAAAATTATTTTCAGCAGGGATGGGAAACGGCTAAGAGTTCGGCGCACTCAACTGCTGAAGCAGGTTGGCAGGTAGCAGCGAAAGAATTTGTTCGGGGATATACCCTTGAGTTAGAACGGGAACAAGATGCGATCGCTCAATGGTTACAACTGCGAACTCAGGAAATTACCGGGGAAGTTGTCACTGCTGTTCAGATGAATTTATTTGATACTGCTAACTCGGAAGAGCAAACTTTTCAGTCAGAATGGATGTATCTCAAAAACCCCGTGGAAAGGTTAGCTGCTTATGCCACTGATGTCACTCAACCTGCGAAACTGCGTAGCGAAGCGGATGGGGTGTTACGCATCTATCACCAGCGTTGGGACATGATACAGTCAAGATTAGCACTGAGTAACCCAGAAATTTTGCCCTTGGGTGTTTTGATGCTGGTTCCAGAGGTAAATTATGACGCTTGAACTACTCCAACATTGTACTTTCACCGGGCCAGCACTACCTGAACCTTTTGTGCGGTTTGAGTTAGAAAAGGAACTGACTAAGGCGAAACTTTTACCCAAAACAACGGGGAATGAAGGCAAGGAATTAGACGAAGCTTGGCAAGTTTATCGTCGCAAGTTGCGAGAATTGGCGACGAGAGGCGGTGCATTGCGGGTGAGAAATCATGTTATTACCCCTTTGGTGAAGTTATTGGGGTACGATGGCATTGAGTCAGGCGGTGAAGTGGAAACCCGCGAAGGTTTGGAGTCAGGCGGTGAAGTGCTGGTAACTGCCGATAATTCAACTAAATTAAGGGTTTGGTGTACTGATTTTGAAACAGATTTAGATGCCCCAGCAAGACGGGGTGCTGCTTATCGCTATAGTTATTTACGCATTGCCCAAAGAGTATTACTAACTTGTGGGGAACGGTTGGGACTCTTAACAAATGGGGTGGAATTACGGTTATTAATTTCCGATCCGGCTCGTCCAGATTCCCAAATTACCATTGCTATTGACCCTTATTGGAAACGCAGCAGAAATATTCCCGATTCTTTTTTATTACTGTTGGCGTTAGTGTCTCCCAATGGGGTGAAGGCATTACCGGAATTGGTGGAAAAAGCGCGGTTGCAGCAGGCGCGGGTAACAAAGGAATTACGAGTACAGGCGCGACGTGCGGTAGAAAGGTTTATTCAGGAGATTTTGGAACAGGTGTCAGGTGTCGGGGGGTTAGGTGTCAGGGGTGAGATTTCAGGAACAGAAAACCTGACACCTGACAGCCGACATCTGACACCTGCACTTGATACCTCTTCCTTCGCTAAACAACTTTGGAAAGAAGGATTAATTATTGTTTATCGCTTACTATTTATCCTCAAATTAGAAAGTAGTGATAACCCTGCACAAGCATTTAGTTTTGCTTCTACAAGTTTGTGGCGCAATACTTTTTCTCCAAGTATGGCACTGGCAAATTATGCTCGCAAAGTGCTAGATGATGGATGGGAAACTGGCAGTTTTTTAGAGAATGGATTGCGTTCTTTATTCCGTTTATTTGCTGAAGGTTTATCATGTACTGAGTTAAATGTCAAGCCTTTAAGCGGTGTTTTATTTGGGGCTGATAGTACACCTATTTTGTCGAAATTGAAATGGGGAGAACGGGCAATTTCTCACCTGTTTGACCAACTTTTGTGGACAATGCCACAAGCAGGAAAAGCAAGGGAAAGAGTACATTATGGTTCTTTGGATGTAGAAGATTTAGGGCGCGTTTATGAAGCTTTGTTAGAATTAGAACCTGGAATTAGCACTGAACCAATGTGTCGATTAAGGCGGCAAAAGTTAGAGGTAGTTCTTCCAGTTGATCAAGGTGAAAAGTATCGGAAGCAGGTATCAGGTGTTAGGGATCAGGTGTCAGGTGTTGAAGTTCAGGAGTTAGAAAAAAATGCAGGAGGTCAAAAGTTATCGGGATCTGAAAGTTTGGAATCGGGCGATGGATATGGTAGTAGAGTGTTATCAAGTGACGAAACAGTTTCCGACAACCGAAACTTACGGATTGAGCAGTCAGATTCAAAGAGCAGCAGTATCAGTTCCAGCAAACATCGCCGAGGGAAAAGGGAGGGATCATCTGGGTCAATACATCCATCATCTATCAATAGCGAACGGATCTCTGATGGAATTAGAGACACATCTATTGATAGCGGGGAAACTTTCGTACCTGACACCTCAAGAATTGGAGGAAATTCTGACAATAACAGCGGAAGTGGGTCGGATGCTGAATGGTTTGAGGAAGACACTGAAGGAACGGATGAAGAAGACAACCTGACACCTAACACCCGAAACCGGAAACCTGATAAGGTTGATTGGATAGAAGAAATTCCACCAGGGCGTTTTTATTTACGGGTGGGATTGGGTAGAAAAGCGAGTGGATCTTATTATACGCCTCATTCCTTTGTGCGTTTTTTGGTCAAGGAAACTTTGGAACCGCAAATTAATGAAAAATCGCCTAAAGATGACCCAAAACCAGGGGAAATCCTCAAGCTGAAGGTGTTAGACCCAGCGATGGGAAGCGGTCATTTTTTAGTAGAAGCTTGTCGGTTTTTAGGGGATAAATTATATGAAGCTTGTCGGTTATGTGATGAGTTAGCGACGGAGGCGGAGAAGCAGGCAGAACAGGTGTCAGGGGTTAGGTTTCAGGTTTCAGAACAGGTTTCAGGGGTTAGGTTTCAGGTTTCAGAACAGGTGTCAGGGGTTAGGTTTCAGGTTTCAGAACAGGTTTCAGGGGTTAGGTTTCAGGTTTCAGGTATTAGAAATAATCGCGTTTCAGAAACAAAAAATCTGACACCTGACACCCAACACCTGACACCTGACACCCAACACCTGACACCTGATAGCTATTTACAAAAAGCAAGAGAACTACGTCAACGGATCATAGATTTACCCGATCCTGATGATAAATTGTTGAAATATTTGCCTTCTTCTGCACCGGAGAAAGAGGAAACTGGTTATTCTCAAACTGAGGCGATCGCTTTGTGTCGGCGGTTAGTGGCGGTGCATTGTCTTTATGGTGTGGATAAGAACCCGTTAGCGGTGGAATTGGCGAAATTATCTTTATGGTTAGAGTCTCATGGGGAAGGGTTGCCTTTGACTTTTTTAGATCACCGTTTGGTAGTGGGAGATTCTTTAACGGGGCCATTTTTTGAGCATTTACTGAAGGAACCAGGTTCGCAAGATGATGTACAAAAGTTAATTTGGCAAGGGGTGAATCAACAGTTTAGAAATGCAATTAATGAGGCATTAAAGCACGTCCGAGATTTGGAAGCAACTATCGGGGTAAATATTTCCGAAATTCAGGCGAAGGAAGCTGCAAAGGCAAGGTTAGATCGGGCTTTAGCTCCTTTTAAGATTGTAGCGGCAGCTTGGGCTGGTGGGGTAATGTTAGGTAAGGATAAGTGTGACGATCTTGCTTATTCTCAGTTAGTGCAAATAGTGGGAAAAATGGGAGATTTACCAGAACAGGTGTCGGGTGTCGGGTTTCAGGTTTCAGGGCAGGTTTTAGGGGTCAGTAATCAGGTTTCAGGGATGAGTTTGGATAGTAGAGACTCAATGACAGATATTAGAGATTCAAACCCTGAACAATCAAAACTTTTGGCAATGATTGCGCGGGGGTTGGGTCTGCAAAGTGTACCATCTAAGCGTGAAGATTTAATTGCATTGGTATCAGGCAATAGTAGATATCAAGTTTCAGAAAATACTGACACCAAATACCTGACACCTGACACCTGCGTTCCAGCTTTGTCTTATGATTTGACGTTTGCTGAGGTGTTTTATCCGAGTGGAAATTTAGGAAATAGGCAGGGGTTTGATGCGGTTTTGGGTAATCCGCCTTGGGATGCAATTCAATTTAAAACTAAAGAATTTTTAGCAGCATTTGATATCACCATTCTTGATGCTCCTACCAAGCGGGAAAGAGATAAAATAGAAAAGCAACTTATGGAAGATGAAAGCTGTAAAAAGCTGTTTGAAATTTATCAAGAGGATTTTGAGCAACAAAAACGAGCTAATGATATTATTTACCACTATCAAAAGGTTCGTATAGAAGGAGATTTAGCTGGTAGACAGTTAGATGCTTTTCGCGTCTTTATGGAACGAAATGCACAATTATTGAAAACATTAGGATTAACAGGTGTTGTGGTTCCCTCTGCTTTTCATGCTAATGAAGGTGCAACTGGAATTAGACAACTTTATTTAGAAAAAATGAATTTACAATGTTGTTATTCATTTGAGAATAGGCGGAAATTATTTGAAATTGATTCTCGGTTTAAATTTGCTGTTGTAATTGCTCAGGAAGGAAAACTTACTGATGAATTTCCTTGTGGTTTTTATCTCCATGATGATGAATACTTATTTCGTGATCGAAGAGAAAATTTATCACTTAACTATAATCTCGATTTTGTTAAAAAAACAGGTGGTAATTATCTAAGTTTGTTAGAGTTGCGATCAGAAAAAGATTTAGAAGTTGCTAAGGTTTGTTTTGCTAACGGCGAACCTTTTGGTAACGTTTGTGATCGCTTAGGTATTAAACTAGGCAATGAGCTACACATGACTCATGATTCTTGGCGCTTCACATCCACTTCTAAAATTTTACCGGAAGGCAAAGATCCACGTGAGCCAGATGTAGCCAAGCAACTATTAAAAATGGGTTATCTTGTACTACATGAAGGTAAAACTTTCTGGCAATATAATGATCAATGGGAATCATTACCAAAATATTTGATATCAGTTAAACATATATTTGAGCGAACAACTTGGCAGAAACCGCCTAGTTTTTATAGATTAGCTTTACGAAAAGTATCTAGTTCAACAAATGAGCGGACTTTAATAATATCTCTTCTTCCTACTTTATGGCTATCAGGAGATAGTATTTTTGCAGAATTAGAACCTCATCAGCGTAAATTATCCTATGCCATGATACTATCTGCGTGTTGTTCATCTTACATCACAGATTGGCTTACTCGTCAGTTTGTATCTGCTAACGTTAATCTATTTATTGTCAATCGTATCCCGCTACCTGACACTCAACACCAAACATCTAAAACCTTTCTCTCTCATTCCGCCCTTCGCCTCACTTGCAACCACACCGGATACTTACCCCTTTGGCAAGAACAACTTGGTAACGAATGGCGAGAATATGAAGAGGTGTTAGGTATCAAGGATCAGGTTTCAGAAACAAAACACCTGACACCTGAAACCCGAAACCTGAAACCTAAATTCACTTTTCCGGTTTTATCAACTGATAACGAAAGATGGCAAATACGCGCCGCCATTGATGCAGTTGTTGCTGATGCTTACGGACTCAACCGCGAACAATACGCCCACATCCTATCAACATTCAGCCACAAAAGTTACCCCAAAGCACCCCAACTCTGCCTCGCTTGCTTTGACGAACTGAAAAACATCGGGCTAGAAGCATTCACCCGAAAATATGATCCTTATTGGGATATTCCCCTCAATAAAAATCTACCAAAACCCGTGATAGAGTTACCCATTCCAGAAGTAAATACAAATGCTGTTTCTACCGAGGATGGCAGTTTTCAACTTACCGCACCCCCAACTGAAAAACCTAAATCAAGGAGGAAAAAGAAATGAAAGAACAAACCTTTAAACTAAATGAATCTCAAATCAAATTCCTTGAACGTTGCAAAGAATATGGATTTAAAACACCCAATGAACTCGTCATAACTGCTATTCAGCGATTACAGTCAGAGTTAGAGTCAGAAAATTTGCAAGAATCTGCCGAACTCTATGCAGAAATCTATGCCGAAGATGAAGAATTACAAGAATTAACTGAATCTGGTTTAAAAGAATGGCCACAGGAATAGAAATTAAACGAGGCATGATTATTGATGTGAATCTTGACCCCACGAAAGGATCGGAAACCGGAAAAATTCGCCCTTGTATTGTTGTTACCAATAATACCTACAACGAGCGTGTTCCGGTTATTCAAGTCGTCCCTATCACTGGTTGGAACAGTAAAAAAGCAAAAATTAAAACTAATGTCGAAATTGATACTTCTGAAATGAACAAATTAACGAAAAAATCAATTGCTGACTGCTTACAAACACGACCCATTGATTATCGTTCTCGTTTAGTAAGCATTCGAGGGGAACTTGAACCCGAACTCATGCTCAAAATTGATCAAGCCCTCCGTATTGTTTTTGCCCTATAGTAAATTATTTAAAAAATCATGAGCTTTAGTTTTAAATTGCAAGAAATCATAGAGAAAGGTGACGATTCCCTAGTTGCGACTAGCACTTTTCTCAGCCAAAAAATGGCAATTTTAGATTGTACAGGAGTTGATATAATTTCCCCTAACCAACTCGATTTACTATTTTCAAGAATTCCCGAAACTTGGGATTTTGCCCAACTAGGAGAAATTATTGATGCTTCCACTCTCAGCGACTCTTTAGCATCTCAGTTTTCCCAATATATTAATCAGCAGGTTTCAGGGGTCAGGTATCAGGTGTCAGAGGAGGAGCCAGGGAGCAGGTTTCAGGGTAGGTTTCAGGAATTAGAAACCGAAAGCCTGACACCTGACACCCGAAACCTCACACCTGCACCTGCTCTCCATCCCATTCAAATTCTCGACAAATTAACAGAAGAATACAAAGACTATCTCAAAACCGAATTTCGGGCTAAAGATTACCAACTAAAAGCAGCATTAGAAAGAGAATTAGATACACCCTTATTTTTAGCTCAAGAACCCTTTTATCAAGCCCATCGCCCATTCAAAGACGGTGTTAAATGGCATGATTTACCAATTGATTCCCAATTGGCAACAGTCATGAAAAAAAGGACAAAAAGCGAATATGCTTACTTACACCAAAGTCAAGCAATTTCTCACCTTTTAGGTGCTAACACTTCCCCCTTAGTTGTCACCACCGGAACAGGTAGCGGTAAAACAGAATCTTTCCTATTACCAGTTATTCAAAATGCCATAGAAGACTCGATTCAATTCAAAAAATCGGGATTAACTGCCATCTTAGTTTATCCCATGAATGCCCTTGCCAATGATCAAGAATTGCGGATTAATGATTTCCTGCAAAAATCCGGTTGGCAAAGTGCAATATCTGTTAGAAAATACGACAGGGGAACGAAACAAGCAGAACGGGAAGAACTTCGGAAAAATCCGCCTCATATTCTTTTAACTAATTACATGATGCTGGAATATTTGCTAGTTCGTCCAGCCGATAGAGAAGCAATTTTTGCCAACCATCGTTGCCACTTTTTAGTTTTAGATGAAGTTCATACTTATCGGGGAACACTAGGCAGCAATATCGCCTTACTCGTGCGACGATTAAAAGCGCATTTAACTAATGCCAAACAAGATTATTTTACTAATATTTCTCCCGATATTCAAACCCGTCGCTATCCTCAACTAATTCCCGTTGGTACTTCCGCCACAATTAAAAGGGAGGGTTCAGGTGTCAGGGGTCAGGGATCAGGAATAGAAAACCTGACACCTGAAACCCAAAACCTGACACCTATTCAAGATTTTTTCAGTAAACTAACAGGTGCTAATAAAAATACAATTCGAGTCATTGGTGAAGAACTGCAAGATATTCAAACTCCTGAAACCGCTATCTATTCTCCTCAACCTATCACAATCAAAGACTTCGACCTCACCAACCCCGAAGCCGTTAGACAAACCCTCTGTGCATTAGGCAACCAACCCCCAGACACACCCTTAGAAGTTGCAGTACATCACGCCCGCTTGCTATGGGACTTAAATCGCTGGTTGACGCGATCGCCCCTATCCATATCACAAATAGTCGAAAAAGTCAAAGCAGAAATTCAAGAACGCTCTCAATGTAACGATAGCGAACTCAGAAGCGAAGTAGAAACCGCCCTGCTAGTTGGTGCAGCCTTACCAGAAGGCACCCCCGGCGCATTGCAACTCCGCGCCCATCGCTTAATTCGAGGCGGTTGGCAATTCCACCGTTGTATTAACCCCACCTGCGGCAAACTTTACCCAATGGGCGAAGAACGCTGTCAATGCGGACATCAAACAGCACCTTTATATCTATGTCGTAACTGCGGTGCTGACTACCTACGCTTTATTGGTGAACCCACTTCTCAACCCCTACAACCTTCCGCCGTCCCTGATGATAGCTCAGAATGGATGCTCTACGACCCCAGTCGTTTCGATATCCAAGCAGATAGCGAGGAAGACAGCGAAGAAGAACCCCAACCTCGTACCTCTCGCAAAGGTAGCCAAAAACAAACCAAACAAATCAAAAAACGCCCCGTTCTCCAAGGTTCCTTTGATACCTCGACTCTCTCCTTCAGTACCAACCCCAAAGACTACCCTTGGCAAGTCACCCTCGCCCCCGCCCGTACCCGTTGCCTGTGTTGTGGTGGTACAGCCGGAAGCCGAAACGTAATTACCCCTGTAGCATTGGGAACTTCAGCCGCCGTAAAAGTGCTGAGTGAAGGATTAGTAGAAGCCTTAGCCCAAGCCAACTCTAACCAACCTAACCATGATGGCAAAGAACGCTTGTTAGTTTTCAGCGATAGCCGTCAAGATGCCGCCCACCAAGCAAGATTTATTGTTTTTACCAGTCGGTACGATCGAATGCGACGACGGGTGGTACAAATTTTAAAACAGGTGTCAGGGGTTAGGGATCAGGGGTCAGGGAAAGAAACCTTAACACCTGACACCCAAAACCTAACACCTAATACCTCTTGCAAATCACTTTCCTTACAGCGAGTCGTAGAATTGCTGGGAGAAAGGGGACTGCAAGAACATGATAATCAATACGCCCCAGCTAACCCTAGCGGCTTTCTAACTGATGAAACAAAGCACAGAATTAGTGCTTGGGAAGAAGCACCTTTACTTGATGAACTAGCAGTTAATGCTGGATATCGTGCAACATTAATGAACTTGGGCTTAGTGCAAGTTAAATATCACCGTTTAGATGAATACGTGCAAACTAACGGGTTAGAAATTGCCAAAAATTTAGGTATTTCTCAGGAAATTTTAGAATATATTTCTCGTTGTTTGTTAGATGAAATTCGCATTCGCGGCTGTCTTTCTCGCGAATTATTACGTTATCATCCTCAACATCCCAGTTGTCCCAGCTACACAAAAGCCGCTGAATGGGAAAGACGGATGAAACAACCCCAAGGTTATGCTTTTTTAAGTGAACAACCTGTCCCTTATTTAGATAGTGCCACCATACCTTATGGCATTAAACTAAATAACCCTTGGCGCAAACCAAAAACAGGTGGTAGAGGGCCAAGTTTAGAGCGCATTCTTAAACACTTACTCACTCGCTGTGGCGGCACTGAACCAACAGAAGAACAGATGGTAGAACTGTTAGCGTGGTTGCAAAATGGCAGTTTCTTAGTCGCTTCAGAATTATACGGTGCTAGAGACAAAATCCATCTTTTACAAGTGAATGCGGAAGTAGTTCATCTGCACTTAGCCACCGCACAACAACGCTACCGTTGTGAAGTTTGTTCTACTCATAAGTTAGGAGCAAAAGAAAATTTACCTTGTCCTTATTGTCACGGTAATTTAAAACATTGGTCAGAATCAGAAGTCTTACAAAATCGCAATGTTAAACGGATTCTAGCTGATCAATTTATTCCTTTAGAAGCTGGAGAACATACTGCCCAAGTTCCTAACGATGTTAGAGTAGAACTTGAAGAAGATTTTAAAGCACCAGCAACAGAATCAAAAGTTAATTTATTAGCTTGTTCTCCTACTTTAGAAATGGGCATTGATGTGGGTGGGTTAGATGCAGTAATTTTGCGAAATGTACCGCCTCGCCCCGATAATTATGCTCAACGGGGAGGACGTGCGGGACGGCGCACTCGTATCGGTTTAGTCGTCAGTTATGCCCGCAGTACACCCCATGATCAATATTTTTACGATCAACCAGCAGAAATGATCGCTGGGGAAGTACCTGCACCCGCCTTAGCATTGGGCAACCGAGATGTAATTTTTCGGCATTTGAATGCGATCGCATTTGGTGCAGCCGAACCAGGTTTAGCTGGCAAAATGGTTGAATATGTTTCCCCGCAAGGTGATATTAAACAAGAAGCGGTAGATGCTTTAATTAATGGGGTGCAAGCACAATGCGATCGGGCTGTTACTCTAGCACAAGAAGCTTGGGAAGAAACAGTCTTAAATGAAGCGGGACTGAGTGAAACCCAGTTGCGTGAACATTTAAAAACCTTATCATCACGTATTCAAGATGTCATTAACCGCACCGCCCGACAAGTCAAAGAACTACGAACCGCCCTCGATACCTACTCCGCCGAACTACAAGGAGAACGCGCTGGCACCCGCGCCGCCCAATTAATAGCCCGAATTTTAGGGATTGAAACCGATAAAAAACGCAATGCTAATGAAGCAGATGATCGTTCTGCTGGGTATCCCCTACGCCGTTTCGCCGAATTTGGCATCCTTCCCGGTTACGAATTTCCTACCCAACCCGCAGCACTGCGATTGTTAGGCGACGAACGAGAAGATGACCCCATCAGCGTAGCCCGTCGCTTCGGTATTGGACAATTTCAGCCCAATGCTCAAGTTTTCGCCCGTACCAAACGCTGGAAAGTCATCGGTTTGGATAACGCTTCACCTTGGAATCCCAGAACCGAAAGTGCTACTTGGTTGTATCGATTATGTAATACTTGCGAGTTACGATTTGATGGTAACGAACCGTCTTGTCCCCGTTGTGGAAATAATGCGCCTGGAAAATCATTCCCGGCGGGTGAATTTGCGGGATTTTTAGCACGACGGGACGAAAGTCCAATTCTCGACGAAGAAGAACGCTATGCTACACGCAATTTAGTAAAAACTCATCCGCAATGGAACGGACAAGTAATAGCAAGGTGGACTGTCACCCCAGGATGGGGACTGCGCCTAAGCCGGGATGAAGAAGTTCGCTGGATTAATGAAGGTTTACCTGCTACTGACAAAGAACGTACTGATGGTATTCCTCTACTACACAACGATGCAAAGGGATATTTACTTTGTAGCGATTGTGGACGAATTTTAGAAGATCCCGATCGGCAAAATACCACACAAGGACGGCGAAAAGCACGCAAATCTGGTCAAGATGACCCCTTTGGTCATGCAGATAAATGCCCCCAAGCTGGCAAGTCACCGCAACCATTAGCGATCGCCACTTCTAGTAAAGCAGAAGTATTACGGCTAGTGTTACCCGTACCCAGTTCTATGCCAAAAGAGGATTTCCAGTCTTGGGGATTATCTCTAGGCTATGCACTGAAAGCTGGAATGCAGCATCTATATATGCTAGACGGTTCGGAGGTTGATTTTGAGTTTGAGGGAATGTGGCAAGTTAATAATGGCGGAAAACGTTACGGTCTAGTATCGTTAACATTTATCGATCCGAGTTTAGGTGGAAGTGGTTATCTGCGTCGCATTGCTACTGAGTTTGATCAAGTGGCGAAAGAGGCGATCGCTCATTTAGATCATCCTAATTGCGAAACAGCCTGTTATCGTTGCCTAAAATCTTATCAAAATCAACGCTATCACGAACTACTAAACTGGCTGCAAGTAATCCCCGCATTAGAACAATTAGCACAATCACCCCCGGTTACTCGTCCTTTAGAAACTGGCGACCTTGACGATCCGCTTCCTTGGTTAGAAGCCTATAATGCGGGTGTGGGTTCGCCTTTAGAACTCAAGTTTTTACGCTTATTTGAACAGCATGGATTTCAACCTGAAAAACAAGTTCCCGTGCCAACTAATAACCCAATTTCTATTGCTGATTTTGCTATACCAGAACGAAGATTGGCAATTTATATTGATGGGGCAGCATTTCATAAAGGTGTGAATCGGAGACGCGATCGCTTTATTCGCGACCGGCTTACCAATGATAATCCGCCTTGGCGAGTAGTAGTGTTAGGTGCAGTTGATTTAACAAAGGGTCAAGCATTGGTAGAAATGTTGAAGGCAGAAGAGTTAAGAAAGTGAATGTTTATGCTAAACCTCAAACCGATTTCAACCCACATAACGCCTTTTTATACTCTAGTTCTTGTCTGGATTTCAAGTTGCGTTATGATATTCTGCACTTCTGCATAGACTTGAGCCGTTTGCGTCGTGTCTTCGAGGCGTACAACGACTGCATAAGGTACAGGTTGATTGTCCCATTTCTGATAAGCAGCTATAGCTAATGTGTAGCAATTTTGGCTGTATTCTAACTTATGTTGTTTCCACTCGTACACTCCATGTTGAACCGTTCCTCTAGAACGCAGGTTAATACCTGGAATAAAATCTAAGTCTTTCTGTTTCTTTGCTGTTTCTTCATCATCTTCATCTCCTTCGATAGACATAGATTGAATAATATCCTCCTTATCCACATTTCCTCGATACATTCGCCATTTAAACGTTGTTCCTAAATAGCTTTCCAGACCCCATCTCTGAACTTGAGGTGCGTGAACTACTGTTACAGTTAACCGTTTTATCCCGGTTTGTGCGTCTACCAAACACTCAGGAACAGGAATATCAAAATAAGCAACTGTATTCGGTTCAATTTCACCTTGAAACAATAGAATTGCTGTATAAGGATCGCATTCTGTTGCTCTGATATCATCTGGTATTCCGTAACCAACAACATTTAACCAATGCTTAGACTGTACCTCATCCATTGCTTGTTTAAAATTATCAAAATTTCCATAATAGGGTGGATAAATAGCAGAATTAACAGTTAATGCTTTCAATAAAGAGGCAGAAATATTATCAAAGCCCAAAAGCTGCATATCATAAAGAATACGCGCCATTTTGTGAGCAACACGAGGAGCAGCAAAGCTTGTTCCCGAATGATGAGCAATTGCAGGTGTAAGTTTGTGACTCGCCATCATTACATTCATTCCTGGATTTTCTCGCACTGAGCCATTTTCATCGATTAAATAATTACCACCATATTCGACCAACTCAGGTTTAATTTCGCGGTTAATTCCAGGCCCACAACGAGTAAAAGGAGAGGGTTGATGTTGTTCAGCAATTGCCATCGCTGTTGCTACTTGACCCACTGCTTGAGTACCAGGAACAATAGAGCCTACTGTAATAGCTAATGCTGCTTGACCGGGATCGTAGATTGAGGATTCATCATCTATAAAATATTTAGGATAAGATAATCCATCCTCATGATAATATTTGACATCGTAAGTTGATATATTGCCTGTAACTGTAATAAAAACAACATCGTATTCTCTTGAAAGTTTGTCAATCGTTCGAGCTATCCAAGAACGACGAGGAACGGTTCGTTTAGCTTCTTCATGCCATTTTCGATTAGTAAATTGAAGAGAGAGGTTAAAAATTTTAACATTTAATAAATCGAAGTTGCCTACAATTTCTGCTAAGATTTTGGAAAATAATCTTTCATCTTCAATTTCATTATCTTTATTCAAAATTCTGGCACTGGCGATCCAAATTTTTCCTTTATTTTCTGCATTTGGGTATAAATTCAAGGCATAGTAAGAAACTAAAGAAGCAACACCCGAACCATGTCCACATTCATCATAAGGATTATCCTTGTCAGATTCAGCTTTGAGATAAGAGCGAATCAAATCTTCTCTAACAACAGGTTTCAGGAAAGGATTTCCAATCGTCACTCCCGAATCTACAATGCAGACCATTGGAGCATCTTGAGGAGGGCTAACGAATTCGCCTAAATTTTGAATTTGGAAATTTTTAAGCGTTTGATGAAATGTTTCAAATTCTGGACGGGCATCAAAATACACTATTTTATTCTGCCATTTTTTACCTTCTACTAATTCTTGAAAAATCTTCCCAGTACATCGAATTACAGCACGGCAAGTTCCTTTGATTTCTTCATGCTCAAATAAATTGCCTTTAGTCCCACTCTCAAATAAGTTGCCTATCTCTATTCGTATTTCTAACAATTCTCGGCTTTGTTGGTTTTTTCCTGTTTGTAAAGACATCATTTCAATTTCACAAATCATCAAGTCTTGCTGAATTAATTGGTCATATTGTTCAAAAAATATTTGACAAAGACGATCCTTGGGTGAAGCTTCTTTAATAGTATTAAGATATGCTAAAGATGGATTAAGCGGTTGACCTTTTTTTAATTCCCCCTCTCCAAAATCTTCAATCTTTTTTTCTAGTTGATCTAATTTTTCAGTACGAGGAACGGCAAGGGTAAAATTTTTAGTAGATTCTGAAATTGGCTTTAAACCTGTGCCATCTAAAGAAATTTTTTGTTCATGTTCTAGTTTAATTAATACTGCCTTTCTTTGCTCTTCAGACATTTCTTGCAATTTTTGAGAAAGTCCTTGAACTTGTTGTCTTAAATTGTTAGCTTTCTCTTGTCGCTGCTCAATTTTTTCTAGGGGGAGGGGAACAAAAGAAGGTCTTTCTGAACGACGTTGAGCAGTTTGCGGTTGAGTTAGTGAAAAGAGAGGAAAATCTTGATTCATTATAAAGTATTCCTATTTTTAGCTTGTGCTTCAAAAGTGGCTTTTTTAAAAGCTTTAAGTTGCTCAGAAATATCCTGGCTTTTTAAATTTTCTCTCCCTTCAAGAATCATCGTTTTAATAGCTTCAACAGTAATGCGCTGAATATCTGCATAAGAAAGTGAACTCATATTCTTAACTATATATTCTAGCGAGCCATCAAAATTAACGCCATTTAAAAGGCGTTGAAGATAAATCTCTCGTTCTGTTTTACCAGGTAAAGGAAACTCAATCAGATCATCAAAACGTCTCCATAAAGCGGGATCGAGCAAATACTGATGATTACTAGCAGCAATAATAACACTTTTAGATGAATCAAAAGTATCCATTGCCTGTAGTAAGCTATTCACAACTCGTTTAAGTTCTCCAACGTCGTTGGGATCATCTCTATTTTTTCCCACTGCATCGACTTCATCTAAAAGAAGTACCATTGGAGTTGTATTAGCCAAATTGAAAACCCGATGGAGATGAGAAGCGGTATCTCCTAAAAAACTAGAAATAACTGCATTTAACCTCACAATGCCTACTGGAAGGCCAAGTTCATGAGCCAAATACTTCGCAGTAAAAGTCTTACCACATCCAGGTAGACCCCAAAAAAGTAGCTTGGTCTTAGGCAAGTATCCATACTTACTTAATTCTTGGCGTTTACGATGCTCATCTAAAACTCTCTCGATTTTCCCCTTAGTTTCCTGATTTAAAACGACTTGAGTCGAATCTACGAAGCTTTCTTCTAATATAACCAAATCATCGCCACTGCGACGATCTTTAGGGAGGAGCCTCAATCCATTTTGTGTTATCTGTTTCATCGGTTGCCTTCCTAATGCTTGCTGTAGCTCCTGAGCAAGAGCATGATGATTAGCAATGAGTTCATCTGCAATCAAAGCTTCTGCTGCTCTGTAAAAAGCATTGTCATCCCGCTCTTTGAAAGCTTGAAATAGCCTCTTGAGTTGTTTACTTGATACCATTATCTCATATCATGAATAATAATTTTCAATCTAGGAACTTGTTCAAAAGGTAAAATCTCTCTTTGATGTTTATAATGTCATGTTAAATGTAATCACTTTTTTTATTCAGAAATTAAAATCGTTCAACCTAATTATAGCATTAAAACAGAACATATAAATTTATTTTAGCTTCGTTCTCTTTTGATTTTTTGTTATGGGCATGAGTGTAAATACAGATATCAAGTACAATTCTGATTAAGACTATGGGCAAAAATAGTATCACCAAAACTTAGCTCGATATGAAGATAGTTTCTATATAATTATGGCTCAATACTCTTGTTATCTAGAGTATCATTGAATAGCATTTGAATATTTTACATTAGCTATATTAAAAATACCTATAACTTAGTTATACAAGATCGAAACATTTCTCTTAAATCACTGTTAAAACTATTAAAGTTAAGAATACTGTAAGAATAAAGAAATCGGTTTAGTTAAACTACTTTTCAAAAAAGTAAAACTTTTATTCAAAAAAGAGTTATGAATTATTTGAGTTAAAATCAAATGGAAGATACTTATCGAGAAAAACTTACAGAACAAGCACAGTCAATTTTAATCAAGCAAATTGGACGGCCTACTATTTCAAAACAGAAAAGTGAATACTTTCGTGGGCGTTTTGAAATAGTAGGCTGAGAATGTTGAAAATAATGTGGTAGCAGAGAATCAATTTATAACTATATATCTTTACCGTTTTAGAAGCAAGAGTATATTTACGGAAATTTACAAATTTTAAATTTCAGTGGTTCTACTGAAATCCTAAGTCTATAGAAATAAAATTGCACAAGTGATAATTTCACCATCAGTAGGCATTTCTCCCTCAATCAGTTTATTGATCAGTAGAGTAATCGGTTGAAGACGAGCCTCATCAACTTCACTATCGCTTTGATACGGTTTAACTCCAGGGCGAGGCTCAATTAATCCCCTAGCTACTAAAGCTTCATCAACCAAAAGCCTAATTTGGGCACCTTTAGAACGACGGCCTTCATCAGCCATCTGTCCTATTAGCTCATAGATATCATCAACTTCAACCGTAATTCGTTTTTTTTGCGTTGCCACAGCATTGTTTAGAAAATCTCCAGCTATTCAGTGTAACTCTGTGTGTTTTTGTTTATAAGCATCAGCTTAATCTCCTTAGAGTCATTCATCATCCTCTGCCAGTTCCCCGGTAGTCTTAGCTTGTTTGACAGCCTGCTCTAACAAATAGCAAACCAACGCAGACAGCGAACGGCGCTGCTTCTTCGCCAGTCTTTCAGCATCACGTTTCAACTCAGGCTCAATATATACATTAAATCGGGGCAGACTAGATGGCACTTTTTCTAATTTCATGGATGTTCCTTAACAATCCTACATTGTTATATTCCGTTTCTGGGCTATTACTGAGCTATTGCAGTAATGCTCCAGTAATGTTACTATAGTCGAAGTCCCGCAAAAATAGGTAAATGACTCAAATGAACGTCCTTGTGAGTAGCAATATCAAAGTTAATCAAAAGCCAATGTTGGCTTGCTCAATTTAATACGCAAATTAAGTAAGTAGCAATGGTCTCAATTCCTAAAGCTGTATGATGATAGCGAAACATTTGAAAAGACAACATAAAAAGCCACCTTGGAACCGAAAGAGTTTTGTTTGCGATGGGTTAAAACCCCAAATCCTGGAACAAGAGGGTATTACACAGCCTGTGTTAGAGACCTTGCTAAAGCAACGGGACTCTCTGAACGCACGATTGAAGGTTGGGGGCCAGAATTCCGGGATAGACCAGACTATATATTGGTCGTCTTGGAGAAGGAAAACACAATCCGTCAAATTCGACAGCTTGTTCAGCTTCCCTCCGAAGATCCCTCTTGACTTAAATACGTTTTTTGCGTATATTGTATTCAATCTTGAGCATTGACCCAATCATCAATCAGCTTACTGAAGTTGGCTCGGATTTAAAACGTTAAAGTGTTGACGTATGAGTGTAAACGTATTAGACTATAAACATGGCAGGATCAAGGTAAGCACTATCAATTCAAAATTCAATTTGATGGAAGTTTACGTTGATTTACGTCCTTACTGGCCCAAAGGCTTATCGATCAATGCTGCCTATGAAGAACTCTTACTCAAAGGTCTCAAAGTAGATCGCCGAACTCTATCTGCTGCTAAGGCAGGAACTCTAACCAAAAGCGAGTTCATAACTTTAGTCAAACTTAGAGATTGGATTAGGCAACTCACAGGAAAACCTGAAATCACAATTGACGACTTATTACGGATTGAAGATTAATTCAATACAAAAAGCTGACCCGGCTAGGCCAGCTTTTCACAAAAAATAATTACAAGGAACAACTTAACATGACAGCAGCCACCCTTGCATCTCCCCCGGCTCATCAAGTTGATTTTAACCTTCCGACCCACTTTGAGCTTTCTGACTCGTTTTCCCACAACTACGACTATTCAAGTTTTGGTGAATTGGCTCCCCTTGCCCAACAAACCCTCAATCAAACCTTAAACTTTGTGCAGCGCACCCTCAGCGAAGGGCTTGAACTCGGTCGCCAACTGAGTCAACTCCTGAGCAATTTATGCGCTCGCACGACTCCCCAAGACGGCCAAAAACGCTTCAAAAATTGGCTCAATAGTAGCGACTGGGGAGCCTCCAAATGGATCGCCGAATCCTTAATCAAAATCAGCCAATGGTTTGATTCCCTCAAACCTCGGTTGCAGCAGCGCATCCTCAACAAAGTGCAACACTGGAGTTTAGCAGCCCTGCGAGAGTTAACCCACGCCTCAGAAGCTATTGTAGAATCCCTAACCCAGCGAGGGAAGATCACAAAAAAAGAAGTCCGAAAAGCCAAAGCCGAACAAATCGTTACAGAGCAAGATTGGCAAAAGATTTCTAAACGTTACAACCTCACCCCCCAAGAAGGACAACACCTCCAAACCCTTGCTCAAGAATTTGCTCAGGCTGATACAAAAAATCAAGCTGAAGCCGTCATTAAACTCAAACACCTGGATCAAGCCTTAGCTCAAAAAGGCTACAAAACATCCTCTCCAATACCCCAACAGCCTTCAGAATCCGCCCTTCGCCTAGCTCGTCTCACCCTGCATAAAGTCCAACTTGAACAAGAACTCTCCGAAGCGGTTACTGGGGATGCTCAAGCCCAGTTAATTTATGACATCAAACAAACCGAACGGGAAATCAAACACCTGTGCGCTCACCTTGACCCCCAAACCATTGTTATCCCGCCACAACCTCAAAGCCCTCCCACAGACGACCTTGAAGCTGCATTAGCCACCGAACGTCAGAAAAACGCTGAATTGATGCAAAAACTCGAACAACTAGAGCAAAAACTTTCCCAAACTTATTTGCAACAACTCGAACAATTGCAAACCCAACTTCAGCAAAAAGACGAACTCATTGCTCAACTACAACAACCCACTTCCTCCCCCGACCACGAACCCACCATATTCAAACCGAAGTTCGTCCCAGTGCCTTTAAGTGAATTAAAAGTGGGCGATCGCATTCGAGTTTATTCCCCAGAACACAAAGGCGTTGTTGATGACTTAATCCTTGAATTAGATACCTACAACCGCCCTAAAACCAAATGGCTCGGTGTGCTTGACCAAAACGATGTTAAAGCCGGATGGACATTCGAGCGCATGAGTGGTGTTGAACAAGCTCAAAGTCAACTCAGTCTTCTCAAAAGCGAAAATCAACACCTCAAACAACAGCTTGCTCAACAACAACAGGACTTAGAAACGCTACTCAGTGAACCCAGTCACATCCGACTTGAACAAACCGCTCAAACCCAGCAATTAAAAACCCAACTTGAAGAACTATTGCAATGGCGTGAAAGCCTTAATCAACAAATTCAACCCGACCTACAACCGGGTGTTCAAGTGCGAGTCAACTTTGACCCCAAAAACATCTTCACTGGGATGCAAGGAATTATTCACAAAGCATATCAACAGCGTCCCGGTTATTGGTGGGTCAGCATCACCCATCCCGTTAGCGGACAAACCTACCAAGAACTGTTTGAACCTTGTCAACTCCAACCTCTGGTTTAAGAAAGAGTGCGGGGTGCGGAGTGCTTTAAGAGTGCGGAGTGCTTTAAGAGTGGGATGTGCAGAGTGCGGAGTTGGGGGATTGTTAGTGAGTGCCTGTATATTTAAGGCTAAAGAACAAGGAAAAAGGAAGAGTTAAAGCTTATTAAATCGGCTATATGATTGATTGGAAAATTGAATATTTTTTTAAAATCTGGGCTTTTTAAATTCTTTTTTTCCTTAATTTTACTTTATTTAATTTTCCCTAAATTTAACCTTTATCTTTTCAGCCTTAAATAATATCTTCTTCACCTCTAACTCCTCAGTTCTAACTCAATGATCGACCGTCTACTTCCTGCCCTCCACACTCCTAACTCCGCACTCCGAACCCCCCGCACATCGCACTTCTTAAAGCACTCCGCACATCGCACTCTGAACTCCGTACTTCTTAACACACCTCGTACTCTCTCAATCATGATGTTTGAATCCCCAAATCAAGTTGTTTCTTCGACCCTGATTTCACCTGAACTTTCAGCCGAGTTTTTCTATGCTGTAGATGCTCGAATTTGGCTACCTGGTAAGTGCTATAGCAAACTTAGACCTCGAACTAACTTTAAAACCAAAACCATTCATCTCGATGCTAATTATAAACGCTGGAAAACTTGCACTCAATTAGCAATTAAACGTTCCATTACTCACTGGCAAAACTTAGAGTATGCTCCCGAATTTAACCCAAATTCTATCCAAACCAACCTGAGTTGCTATCATCAATTTCCTCTATCTTCGGCGGAGATTCGGGTTCTATTTGTTGGCAACCATGCCGGAGATCCCGATAATCGCTATGCTGCCTTACTTGATGTATTAGTTGGCATTGCAATTGCTAACGATACAGTGACTTATGCTCCTCATGGAAAATATGAATCCCAAAATTTTAAAAGTAATGGAGTATTACTCGTCATTCAACCCACACAACGGCAAACTTTTGATTGGCATCAAATCCCAACTTGGTTATAAGTTCTAATTTCTTAAAATTGGCACTTCGCACTCTTAAAACACTCTCTATTAAAACTATGCCATCCCCATACTTCCCTAACAAGTCTCCATCAATTCAAACTGAAAAATTACGGCAAATTCGGACAATTCGTCAACTGTTATCGGTTCCTCTCCACCCTACAGAATATTGTGCGCGTTGGGTTCCAATTCTCCACAATATTCAACCTCAAGACTGGGGATACACAGCCGCTTGTGTTCGAGAACTCTGTCAAATTACCGGACGCAAAGAACGCATGATTTACAGATGGGTTGAAACCGATTTTAAATCTTGCCCAGAAAGTGTTCAATTAATGCTGAGACAACAAGACTTACTCCTGCAAATTATTTATCACGGCAGGATTGTTCAGACTGTTACACAACCTCAACCTGAATAAATAGGTAATGGGCAATTACGAATTATGAATTACGAATTACGAATGGGTAATGGGCACTCTTGCAATAGGGTCAATACTTTTGGCTGTTTCATAGATGTTTAAAATTATTACAACCTCCGTCTTGAAGGCGGAGATTTCTATAGGTTAACTTCAATTCTATTGATTCTCAACCTTAACGCTCTGTCTCCTTAAAGCTAAGGAGATTTTTTTATGCCAATCTCTAACTAAAGATCCTTAGCACACCTCCAAGATTAATCACCAAAGACGAGCTTAATTTGAAATTATAAACGTGTTTAGGCGATCGCTTACTCCGTCCCTTGCTCTATCTCCAACAATTATTTCAAATTCTCAATTCCTCCCCCTATTTTCTAATCTGCTGACTCAGCACTCAGCAACACTCCTAATTAACGACAGCCTTTCAACTTGAGAACAACTTCTTGCTGACTCAGCAAATCTTGCATCAATACTCAGCAAGACCCCCAATTAACGACAGCCTTTCAACTCCAAGAATAATTCCTTGCTGACTCAGCAAATCTCGCCTCAATTGAATTAGAAAAATACCGTATTCATGACAGCAATAAATTGACGACACCCTGGTTTCTTTAATAGGATGTTCACCAAGACCAATGGAAATTAGTTTGAACGGGGTTTCTTCTGACCTTCAATTCAATTTCTAAGATTTGAGAAATTAGAATTGACCCAGATTCACCTGAGAACAAACTTAAATCAGTCGAATGAGTGAAACTATCGAAATCTGTTTAGAAATCAAAGAAGCTCAAATTATTGACCCCAGAGTTGTCTTTGTTAACAACAGAGCCTATTACCCCGAACAAGTCATTTATGAGTCGAGCCTGTGGAATGTTAATCGTCCCCAATTCCGTAAAGTCTATCGCCTCTTAAAAGCGGTCATGCCTCAACTTAATGAAGGCGAATACGGAACCTTAATTTCAGAAGAAGGCAAAAAGATTCTTGATGGGTTTCGGATTATGTCCCTAACTCTGGGAGAGAAAAAAGCCCTTGATGAAGTGAAATGGGGTCGATTTAATCCTGATGAATGGCTCGCTTATAGCCCCAATTTATTAAACCGAGTTCGCAATTTTTCTAAACGTCAAAATCGAGGTTAAATATGACAAACACAACTAATGGAACTTCAACGGATTACAGCCAATATGGCATTGATTTAGAACAGTTAGGTCAATCGGTGACCTCTAAAGGACAAGCAGTGGGGAGTAATGTGATTCGTTATATCCTCAGTGAATTGTGCCAAAAGTTTCGGATGAATTTGGAATTAGTAAATTCTGAACAACTAACCATTTGGCTGAATCAAATTATTGCAATTCGTGATAGCCGCAGTGAAGGACGCAAACAACTCCGAATTGAAGAAGCCATTGCATTTTGGATTGAAGAATTACAAAGTCAAGTCAATACCAATACAACAACTCATTCTGTGTATGATTCTTCCGGTGTAGGGTTGTACGAACGTTGGGAGCAGAAAACTTCTCAAATTGCTCAAACGGTGGCTCCCAAAATTCAAGAAATGTTGGATGATAAGATTCTTTTAGAGGTTTTTGGATTTGGGTCTACTGATAATGGCAATGCCAAACTAGAGGATACGGTGTCACAGTTTGTAGCGGCTTTCAATACCGCCGCCGAACAAGGTAAACAAGAGCGCCGTAACTTAGAATCTCCCACTCCACAAACTCAATTGGGAGGGCAAGTGCTCAACTGCTTTCCAGCACTTAAAAGCGCATCTTGAAGCCAGTGAACATCAGACCGATACCATTAACACGTTGTTGGAGGAAATCTTAAGCCTCCAACACACTCAGCTTTCTCAACAACAAGATTTGCTGGGTGTAGTGACTGAACTCAAAAATACCCTTTCTTCCTTGTCTACTTCTACTCCATCTCAGGATATGAAACACCTCAAAAACCTCCTCAATCAATTACAAAGCTATTGCTTACAGCCAACTTCTGTATATCCTGTCAGTATGACCTCAACGTTGATGTTTGGGTTGTCCTAATGAATGAATACACTCGAAAACGGCAAAAATGCGGACAACAGCAAGTTCGACAACTTTCGATAGCAGTTACTTTGATAACGGCTTTGATTGCCTTCATTTGCCAGAAATACAAAGTAGTGTTTCCAACGGCTTTATCATCAATTTTCCACTCAATTTTCCAGATGATTTCTATTCAATGGTTATCTCTGATTGCAGTTAGTGCCATATCAGCCAGTATTGGTTACATTCTGGGACGAAAACAGATTCCTATGACCACCCATCGAGTCTATATCGAGGTTATGGCAACCCTAGTTCTTATTCAAGTTTTAAGGAGAAATATTGATGGGGATTTTAAATCGCATTTTGGAAACCTGGAACCAAAAAACAAGAGACAGAAACGCCGGCTATGGTTCTCATCAAATTGATAAATCTCTAGTCTTACAACCGACAGATTCCACTGTTTTTTCTCCGACTAATCCGGGTAATTTTGCCTCAATTCGTTCAGTTCCTGTTTTAGATTCACCTCGCTATTTTTCTAAAGAGGAGAAAGTGGTTCTCAAACAAGTAGCGAAACAGAGAAAGGAATCGGCAAAACATACTCAAGAATCTTATCAAGCCCTTAAGCAAATTGATGATGCAGATACAACAGTTCATTTAGCTCATTATGCCTATAAAGGTCAACTTGCAGGTAATGAAGTCAAAAAATTAGGGGCTAATTCTAATTATGCTCAGAAATTACATGGACTTCGACCTCAATATGCTCAGATGTCTCTCAATATTGATCAAGCTGACCGACAAGCGGTTAATAAGATTGCTCAGTATCGTCAACAAATCCAAAAATCTTGGGAGAATCAATAAGAGCAATGAATTGGAAACGAGCTTCACTTCTTTGCCAGCTTTTAATCGGAGCTAATTTATTCCTGATCGGAATTAGCTTAACATTAATGTTAGCGATCGCCAGTGAATTCAATACAGCAGGGTTAGCGATCGCTTGCTTCTTTTTAATTGCATTTATTCTAGCTCAAATAGTCGGTTGGGTTGGGGATGATGCTTGGGTCAAGTTATTGAAAATTGAGCCAATGGAACTTTATGGAATTCTCATCTTTACGGGTTTATCGGCTGTGATGGGAATTCTGCTTTGGCTGTTGAGTCGGTGGGTTCAAAACTAATTCAAAAGGGAAAGTCGTTTTTAAGTTTAATCTTGGGTTAGGATTTATGCTGTTATGTTCCAACCTCGACAACTCAATTATCGCAGTCGCTTAATTAATCAAACGCTGGAATCTGCTTATAAAATTAGTGGTTTGTATTTGTTTTTGGGGAGTTTACTGTTATTTATTCCTCCGTTTATTTTACCCAGAAATACCACTACTTTAAAAGTGCTGCAATTAGCGTTAACCGGCAGTGGTATTGTTTTGTCTGGGGTGAGTTTATCCCATGCACTTCGGATTAGTAAACTAGAACCCTTAGTACGGGCTGAAGAGCAACAGGAAGAAGAGGATTATCAACATCAATTGGCGGTGACTCGCTATTACCAAGAAACTCAACGAGAACGGGTGATGGAAGCGATGCTTGAACAGTCTTCTTATCCGACTGAATCTTTACAACCTGCGGCTTCTAACGCTGTTACCTTACCCCCAATTAATCATCCTTTAGCACCTATAGGACAAGCTTTAATTGAAGCGTTACTGCATTACAATTTGCCTTGTGATTGGGTGGAGGGACATCGAGGGCCGACTACTCAACGGTTGGTACTTAAACCGGTGGTGAATGCTCACGTGAAGGTGAAGGTGGCTGACCTAAAAAATCGAGAACGAGATCTTCAAATTGCTTTGGGTTTATCACAACCGCCTTTAATTCAGGCTTTGACGCAGGGGGTGGCGTTTGACTTGAATTTGAGTGAACAAGAACGGCAGTTTTGCTTCCTGGAAAACTATATTTCTTATCGAGTTTTATCGGATGAAGAACCGGTGCGGATGGCGATGGGGGTTGATTTATATGGGCAATTGGTGGAAATTGAATTAGCCAACCCGAATACTTGTCATGTTTTGGGGGGAGGGGCAACGGGTTCGGGGAAGTCGGAAGCACAGAAGGCGATGTTAGCCAGTTTGATTTTACGTTATCCTCCTGAACGGGTTCAGGTGTGTTTAATTGATGTTAAACGAGTTACGTTTGCTAAACAGGAATTTGATGCTTTGCCTTGGTTATGGCATCCGGTTTGTCGGGATACGGATAGTGCTTTGAATTTGTTGGAGGATTTAGATGCCCAGCAGCAAGAACGGTATGAACGGTTTGAACAGTTAGGGGCAAATGATTTGGAGGATTATAACCGGAAGGTGGAACCCCAGTTGCGGTTGCCTCGGATTGTTTGTTTTATTGATGAAATTCAGTATTTGACGAAGGAGAAGGAGGTAAAGGGGCAGTTTGAAGCTTTGGTGGAGGGGTTGGGTGCTTTAGCGAGGGCGGCGGGGATTCATTTGGTGTTGTTTACTCAGTACCCGAAGGCGGATGTGGTCAGTACGAAGATTAAGGTGAATATGGGGGTACGGTTGGGATTGAGATTGCAAAGTGCGAAGGCGGGGGCGGTGATTTTGGATGTGGAGGAATGGGGAAAGCTGTGTACGGGGTTATTAGGTAAGGGGGATTTGATTTTTTCGGATGGGGGAACAATGTTGCGTTTGCAAAGTTTGTATGTGCGCTCAATTCAGGAGTTATTACCGTCTCAATTGAGAGGTGCAGTTTCTCCTTCTCTAAAGTCTGACAATTCTAAACCCTTATCTTCACATTCTCAAGCCCCCAATAGAGTTAGTTCTCCTCAAGCTCATTTTAAATCTCCTGCTAATTGGATTAAGAGGTTGAAGCACATATTGTATCCAGATTCGTCCGATTATACAGTTTATCAATTTTCCGATTCTATTAAAATTCAAGAGATTCTCCCAGAATTGGAACATTTAGATTCAGGTTTAATTCCTGATGATTCTGGGATTTTGATTTTGCATGATGCGGATTTGTTGGAGATTTTTGAATTTCAGACTCGTGAAACCTTACCAACTGTGATTCCGAAAGGAGTTTGTGTTTCTCTATTTCGGTGTGCTGAGGAGGAAATTGAGGCATTTCTTCAACAGTTTGAGCAACAAATTTGGGGAAATGCAACTGAAAGTTTGGCTTCTGTCAGAGATGGAAATTTATCCAAAGGGTTGAGTGAGTTGACTCGTAAGGATTGGGCAATTTATAATTATGCGGTGAGGATTTGTTTGAAGAATCAAACTCCTTCAATGGCAGATCGGGATTTCTTATCGGGACGAGTGGCGAGTAATTTAACGGATTTGTATGACAGTTGGCAGCGATTGGAAGCGAATGGATTAGGCTTAATTGATGGCAAGAGTTTTATTCCTAATTTACCTTCAAGACCGAGAGATTGAGGAATACAGCTATAGCAATCCGTGCCGAGGTTATAATAATTTTAAACGTCTATGAAACAGCCAAAACTATTGATCCCATTGCCCATTCGTAATTCATAATTCGTAATTCGTAATTCGTAATTCATAATTGCCTATTCCCTACCTGTAAGAAAAGATAACGGATTACTCGGATTAGTAGCGAAGCCTAGAATGGCGCGGTCTCGATGCTCATAGAGTAATTCTCCTTGCTGGTTAAATAAGAAAGTTGCCCCTCGTTGGGTTAGATAAGCTGAATCGGGAACGTAACTTTTCCAGTGACTTAGCACTTCTCCCATATTTCGCAGTCGCAACGTGGCTAACTCAAAGGGGCGCTGAAAACCTTGACCTCCTGCTAAGTTGAAGAATGAACCTTTCAATGGGGGTAAAGGAGGAGCTTGAACAATTTCTTCATCCCCAATTAATTGAGGGGCTTTTTTATCACCCCGATAGCCTCGGAACACTTCGGCTAGAGTCCCTGGGCTACCCAGTCCAGCACACATCAGTATTAAGTTGAGCCAAGCGTTAATACCGGGTGACAGACCGGGGAATTTGAGGGATAAACCGGGATAAAGATTTAGGGTTCGGTGCAGTTCGGCGGTGGGATCTATAAATAAAGAATCTGGGGGAAATCCTGTATAGTCACAGAATTGCTGTCCTGAAGTGCGGTTGCCAATTCCTACGGCTCGGATTGCAATTCCTTGGGATTCAAGTTGTTTTGCCTCCCGTTGTAACCACCAAGCATATTCTAAGCTATCGAAATCTCCCAGTTGGGGCCAGATTAGCACGAGTTGTCTGGGTGAGGATTCACAACCGCTTAATAGAGAGGTTACGGCTCCATCACTGACCCGTTGCCGTTGAGTTTGACTTAAGAGGGTATAGATATCCATCTCACCTACCGATTTAATCACCGAATGAGGAGAACAGAAAACGAATACGGTTCTAAAAAGTTCAAACCCGCCTCGTGAATTCTCCTAACTGTTGAATTTTACTGTAATTTATCGATTTCTCTAATTCTTGGCATTCAGGAATCTGTTACTAGGCTCAAACTAACGCGCTAACGCGCCCATTGAGGGTGAAAAGTCAGGAAAAAACAATGAGTGAAACCTTAACAAAATCTGAACAGATTGCTCGTCTTAATGATCAATTACGCGCTCAGAATTCACAAGTCGGGGCTATTCATTTGTCCCGTAGTGTTGGACTTCTGCCTCCCCAACAGCAACAACAACTTCTCCAATTATTGAAAGAATTTAACTCGTTTTCACCGGATAATGATCCTTACGGAGAACGAGATTTTGTGACTTTAGAGTTAGATGGCGATCGCTACTTTTTCAAAATTGATTATTTTGAGAAATCCGCTTGGCTTAACGGGGAAGAAATTGGTGCTGACACTCCTGAAGATGTTAATACCACTTGGAGAGTTGGAACTTTAATGGAGAGCAATGAATATTAATTTCTCAAACAAGCTGTGCTTAGAGAATTGAAATGGAAAATTTTCCATTCCTTCCCCATAACGGGGACTCAGAGGGACAAGTTGAGAGAAATTTTATGCCTGTCCCTCGCACAATTCCGTTTTATGGAACCGTTGATGAAGCTTTAATCCAGTGTGCTTACCACCGAGTTAAAAACTTCCTCCAAGCTGGGCCAGAACATCCTAAAAAATATGATGCCTTAGCTTATTTGGAAATCGCTTCAACCTTAGCAACGGCTCGAAAACATTTAGTGCATTCGATTTTTTGGCAAAAAGCCAGCTACGAAACTCGCCTTCAGATTTCTCTGCAATTAGATTGCCTAAGCGAACAAATTCAGAAGAATATTGAACAGTTTGGAATCCATTGGAACAAATATATTGAAACCTTAGATTACCAACCTGTAGACATCATTGAACTGCCAGATTATATTGAGCCGAATAATACTGAACAAGTGCAACGCTATCAATCTATTACATTAGGGGAGTTGAGCCATTCAATGTCTACTCTTCAAGAATTGACTAAGACTTTCAGCCATCAGATTATCCCTAAAACTATACAACAAATCAAACCCACCCCAACCTATCAACAAAAGAATTTGTTTGAGCAATCCTAGCCAAACAATTCTTGAGGAGGAATCGCAAATTTGGAAACATCTACACCCGCCGCCGGACGAGCATAAGTGGCTTGATTACGAATTGCTAAAATCTGTTCTTCATCTCGAATTAAAGCTGGCGTAAATTGGTCACGTTGCTGTCGTAAATCTTCTAAAGTGATCTTTAATTGTTGCGGTTGCTTGCCTTGCTGATAGTTGCGATAGTAAATTTCCTCGGCGCATTTTTTAACGGCATTGCCAATTTCAGCCGGGGTACAAAGCCGATAATCCCGTAACAAAATTCGCCACTCCTCATCTGTCCAAGGAGATTGAGATCCCTTGCGGAACTCTGGGAAATACTTTTGCAAATGCAGGTTAAAAATTTCATACATTGCCCCTTCATGGGGTAAATCAACGAAGAAAATATCATCAAAGCGACGAATTAATTCTGGAGGTAACATCCCTAATCGATTAACCGTTGCTACCATATAAATCGGCTGTTGTACTTCCTGCATCCAAGTCAACAATTTTCCCGACAAACGCCTTGAAACTCCACCATCTGCATTAGAATTCCAACCTGCAAACCCTTTATCGAAATCATCCCAGTACAAAATTGTTGGGCTTAAAGCTTGGGCCAATTCTAACAACTCCCGCAGTGCCAAATCTGGCTTTTGGGAACCGATAATTGCACCCCAATCAGCCGCTAATAAAGGCACTCCCATCTTCTTGGCAGCTAACTTGGCACTCAAACTTTTCCCAGTGCCAGGTGGCCCCCAAAGAATCATTCCTTTGGGAAATCTAAGCCCATATTTCTCGGCTTCTGGATTGAGTAAAGAAGCAACTTTTGAGAGGAACTCGTCTAGCAATTCTAACCCTCCGGTTTGGGCAACATCCGGTTCAGAAATTAACTCTAACCCTCTCCCTCGCAATTTGTTAACTTTGTAGTTGAGTACCCAATCAGGTATGTCTTCAAAACTGTTAGTAAATGCTAAACTTTGTTGTAAAATTAACTCAATTTCTCCTTGTGCCAATCCTAGACAAGATCGCACTAAACTTTCTTGAATAGCAGTATCTTTTTTTCCCAGCATTAAGGAAGTGTCACGGCAAAATGAAGCCACCTTCTGTTGTACCCAAATGCGATCCGCAATAGGAGCTTTCAACACCGGAATTAAAGGTTGTAAATTGGGAGGTAAATTGATATTATTTTCCAATAAAACCCAGAATTGACGATGCTTATCTCCCGATAAGTGATAGTAGGCGTTAACCAGTTGAAATTCACGCTGTTTATCCGTCATATTTGATCCTGATAACTCTAAAATTCCCTCCATAATAAAAATTCCTTCACTTTGATTTTCTAATAAATCTAAAAGGGGGTCGGAGTTAGCTTGTAAATCAGTGTTCTCTAACCGACACCCGTCTTCATTTTGACAATTAATTTGCTGAAAACATCGGTAGCCACAATTCCAAAAGAAAACAGGCAATTGGAGGTTTTGACCCCATTCATAGAAGTGAGTTAAAATCCTGACTCGATCCGTTGTACAGTATTCTAATCCCACTATCTTGATTCCTCGGTTTGCCAATAAGAGCCAATCTTTAAAAGGATGGATCATAAAAGATTAAGAAGTATTAAGCAGACTAATTTCTATTGAGCTTTCTTAATCGGCATTTTCCATCCCCCTATTGATCTATCTAACTGACTTAGCTTTTATTCCTTAAGTTAGATGAATACTTTAACTCAATCATTTAATGATAAAATCGAAAATAATTTTAATTAATTTAAAATTAACCATTAATAATCAATTGGGAAACTTGAAAGCGCCTAGCGGCGCAGATTGCCACGAAGTAATTAAATTCAATTGAACTTCATGGTAACTACAACGAATAAAAATAACTCTCGCACGTCTAATGGTGCAGCAACTTTCAATGGAAAAACCAACGGTGTGACTCCTAAATCAAAAAGCACCGGATTACCTGTTCCTAGCAATGGGAATGGAACCCGTCGTTCAGTTGCTTCAGTTGAAGAGCAAGCTAACGCACTGCTTGAGCGAGTCAGAACGACCATTGTTAAAAAGTTTGGCGTGAAGCTGCAACTTCGCGAAAAACGTCTTCAAACAAAAATCGGTCATGCCATTAAAGAAAAGATCGGTTTGGATATTGCTGCTCAATTGAAAAAACGCGGCAAAACCATGAACTGGCAGCGTTGGAATAACGAAGTGTTCCCTGCTTTGTTCGGACAACCGGATGCCCTGCGTCATGATATCGAAACTTTAGCTTTGGTTATGGCAAAACTGTACGATGTTTTCGAGTTAGATCCTCAAGAAGCCATTAAAAGCCTCGTTAAATTCAATCAAGAATCCCTTGCCAAACGCAATAGTTATCTTCAGCAAGAGCAATCTAACACTGATGATGATATTGATGATTTGGAAGATGATGATTTGGAAGATGAAGATGATGATGAGGAACCAGAAGATTTTGAAGACGAAGAAGACGATGACTTTGAGGAAGAAGACGAAGATGAAGAAGATGAAGAAGATGAGGAGGAGGAAGATTTAGAATAACTAATTTTCTGCTCTGATTTAATTCATTTGATTGCATATCCATTTTACTATTACTCTACCTTAAGGTAGGGTAATTTTTTTTAGAATGAGAAATTTTAAACTAAATTAATTTAATCAAGAATTGATTTTCATAGTTTCCAGAAAAAGAAGAAAATAGCGATCGCCATCATACAAAAAACTTTAATTTAAAAATTGAACTGAAGAAGACAGCGATCGCTGCTTTGGGTGTGAACAACATTTGAATAGGAAGATCAAAATGATTGTAACTTCTAAAAATCGTAAGTTCGATTCCGTTAAAACCACAAAGTCTCAAAAAGCTTATACCAAGGCTTTAGACCAGTGCATCAGCTATAACGAAAAACTACGTTTGATGGTGCTGGAAGTTTTGAGAGAAGAATGTGGCCGTGAGCTTGCGAGTGCTGCACGTTTTAATAACCACGATTTTGACTGGGAAACCCACAATGCTCAGTTTCGTGAAGACTATGGCACGACTTCCTTGAAAGAACTGATGCGCGCTGCACAAGCTCTTTATGGCTTGAACGATATTGATGCCATTCGAGAACGTCGAGCCAAGCATCGGGGCATCCGCAATGAACGGATGGCTCGCCAAAACATGGTCATTGCCCAAAATGCGTTAACGCTAGATGACGGAATCGATGATCATGAAATTGAGATGGAGTGAACTACCCACACACAGAACCAGCCTTTATGACCAAAAAAATGGGATACAAGCCTCGCCCTTCTAGGGCGGTGAGTGTCAATCCTTAATCATGCTAACTGCCAACTTCCCCACCAGAGGGGAAGCTTTTTTTGCCCACCCACCCGCCACTAAGGACATAGTGAATAATCCCCACAGGCATTGATGGAAAATTTTCCATTAGCTTTGTTACTTTTGTAGTACAAAAAAATACATTTGAGATTGAGTGACTTTCTAATGGGATACACAGCCCAAAAAATGGCTAAAAACAGGTAGGGAAAAGTAGGGAAAAGTAGGGAAAAAATGCACTATTTTCCCTCTTATTTCCTGCTGTAATACGGTGTACTATATCAAATTTGGTATCTTTTGTAACATTTTGCCATTTAATCTAAATCACCAAGAGGGTGAAAATGCACTGTTTTCCCTTCTTTTTCCTTCTTTTTCCTCACCTGTGGAACAGCAAGCCATGTCAAAATTCCGTATTCCAATTTAGTAAGTAAAACTACTCATTTGGCATAGGTCAGAACTTTTGTTTTTTTGAGATTATGGGTTGCAATTGGATCACCGGGAAAATAGTACGACCCTTCACTAACGACTTTAAGACAATACCACTTTCACCCAACACCATGAAATAGCTGTTAGAGGACAAGCGTTCGCCTCATGGTTGCATTCTCCAGTTGATTCATTAACTGAATTCATCGCGATCGCTCGCTAATCCTTCCCATCCAGTTCTTTTCTGACCTGTTGCTCACCACAATTTGCCACAACACTCACCGAGACGCTACCGCGTTGTTTTTTAGATCGCCATTTGAGATCAATTCCCTTGCTGTTTAACCCAAAACCTACCGAACCAACCGACCTAGCTAGCTGTTTTCCGGTTGGTTCTTTATTAACGAAGGAGCTAACTTTCATGACGTCACAACTTAACACTGCTATCAACACTAAAATTGCCCGCAGTTACACTGATGACAACGGGTTCAAAATTGATGTGATTGAGATAGTTTATGCGGATGGGTTGGTTGAGCAACACCTTGGATGGACTGAAGAAGACTTCGACAGCCAAACTGTTTTCTACATCCAAACTTCTAACGGTATCGTTCTCAAATCCACCTTAAAAACAACGGAGAATGAGCAATTAATACTGGTTTATCGTGAGCTTTGGATGAAACGACACAGCCAACAAACTACCCAAACTATTAATCCTGAAGAACAAGAAGAAATCGAACTTATACGAGCAGCGGAACTCGCTAAATTTGACTTCGGGTTTGATTGCTAATTGGAGATACTGAGAACGATGAATCGCATTAACAAATTTGATCGTTCTCAGGTGGCAATGATTCAGCATCTGAGAACAACTAAAACGCTTGATGCAAGATTGCTTTCACTCGACTTAAACCGAATCATTAACCCAGAAGACATTATGATTGGTGCTGCTTTTTACAATGGCTTAGTGGCTTGGTTATTGCGAGATGGAGAGCAAGTTTGCATGACTCAAAGCCAACTTGCACAATACCTTGAGGACTTAGCCGAACTTTAAAACCCTTATGGGGGAAAATCAACCCCCCAACACTTCAAAATATCTACTTCCCAATACTCGCATCTCATCTATTGCAGCAGAGTTTGCACAGAAAATTCTAGAATTCAATCAACACAAACTACTTACCTTAAGGAACTCACTACCTTGAAGACACACAAAACACTATTTTTGGCATGGCAAGATCCAAACAGTCGCTTTTGGTTTCCCATTGGTCGCTTAACTTTTGACGGAGCTACTTATCAATTTGTTTACACACAAGGAGTCAAAGAAGCTCAAGAAAAATCTGGTTTTACCCCCTTATCCTCATTCCCGCGTTTCGATGAAGTTTATACATCAACTTATTTGTTTTCTGTGTTTTCTAATCGATTAATGCCTCGAAGTCGTCCTGATTACTCAAGCTTTATTGAATGGTTAAACATTCCCAAACATGAAGATGATCCAATTACTTTATTGGCTCGTAGTGGTGGACAGAAGAAAACGGATACACTGACTGTTTTTCCTTGTCCCATACCAGATGAAGAAGGGCGTTATCATCTTCACTTTTTTCCTCATGGAATGCAACATTTACCACCATCTTCAATTGAACGAATTAACTGCTTTGTTCCAGGGGAGAAGTTATGGTTAAGCCATGAATTCCAAAATATTTATGATCAGATGGCTTTGACTCTCAACACAGAAGATCACTATATTGTCGGTTATTGTCCCCGATACTTGAATCCTGAAATTTTTGAACTCATTCGCAGGACTACCTACGAGGTTAATGTACAGGTAGAACGGATTAATCAACCTCCTACACCACGACAGTTTCGCTTGTTGTGCCATCTAACGGCAAAAGGGGATGATGGTTTTTCTCCTTTTTCCAGTAAAATATATCAACCTCTCTAGGAAAAGTTACGGGCCAAAACCTTAAACGATTGTTAGGGTTTATAGGTTGCGACTAAGATATTGTTTTCAACCCATCCCAATTTCTTCCAACGATTGAGTTTTATCTTCCCCTGTACCTCTAGAATTAAGGATTCATGCGATCGCAAAAACTCAAAGTTCAATCTCTCTTGAGTGTTGAGCAGGTTGGGATTCAACAGTATTCAAATCGTCTGCCATTTGAAGCCAAAATTCAACATCTTCAGATCGAATTCCTTGAGCTAGAACTAAATGCTCCCCACACACTCTCAACAGTTCTCCTCTGCCAGATGCTCTCAAAGAAGATACAGAAACCCCTTCAACATCTGTGGCAATTAACTGGTAAACCTCGGCAACGGAAATAATAGTCAAATCATCCGTTTCTTCTACCCCTTCATCTCCTAAGTTCAGTTTGTATTCAAATACTTTTTGGGCAATTGGTAAAATCAATTCAGCTTGTTTAACTTGTTCACGCTCTAAAGTGAACATTAACGGTTCAATAGTTGAGTTGGAATTATTGTCTAAAACTTGGACTTCACTCAACAGTTCAGGTGCTTCCTGAGTGAGTTTTATCTTTAACTTTTCTGCATCTAAATTAGATAAAGGATTTTGAACTTCACCCTCTAAATTGATCTTGAAGACCAAGTGATGATCGATTTGAGAAACTACTCGAATTGATTCTCCTTCCTGCGATAATATTGTCCAATCTTCCATCAACTCTAACTGTTCTAATTTCTTAAATTGATGATCCTCTTTTAATAAAAGATCCACCAATAATCTTTCCAGTTCTAATCGTTGCTCTGCTGATCTGCCAACTTCAATCAAACCTTCTCCTTCTTTTGAATCTTTGGGATCATCCTCTAATCTAACTTGTTCGGAGTCTTCAGCATAGTCTGAGTCATTTATTCCCGACTCAATTAGTGTTTCAGAGTTAGTTTCTGGAGAAACTGGAGTTGCTACTCCTGACTGATAAACTGGTAGGAGAGAACTAAATCTTCTGGGTTTTCGAGGTTGAGACAAAGATAGATCTTGAAGGGTAGGACGAGCGACTTGGCGATCGCTTTGGGAAGATAACTCGATAAAATGGGCAGCATTCGTCTTAAGCAAACTAATCTGAGCATAAGCATATTTTTCCTTAGATAAAGATATAGAAAAATCTAAAGCTGCTAGACAACCGTGATAGAAATCTTGAGTTTCAGTAGCAGGAACACAAGCTAATATATTTTCATCAAGTTCAGTAGATAGCCCTCGTTGTTGCAGTTGAGCAATAGACGCTGAAGATAATCGATGAATTACCGTTGAAGGGTTCGGCTGTTGGCTGGGAAGATTATCTAGGTTGATAAAAGTTGCAACTCTAGCCTCTAAGTCTTTTAGCGTTTCTATCCCCTGCTCTTGATCAATCAGTTTAACACCCCAATCTAACCCAACCAATAATCCTTGATAAAAATCTTGAGTTTCTCCAGCCAAATTAGAATCTGTTGCAATTTTTTCAAAAAAGGCTAGTCCAATTTGTTGAAGTTGGTAGATTGATTGGGGAGAAAATCGCTGCATCTGCCTTGTCAACATAAATCTTATATTTCCCGATAATTAACTCATCCCTCAACCTATCACGACGACAAGCCTTCCTAGTCTCTCTTCAGGATTAAACCCGCCAGGATTGAATTCAGAAATAGGGTAGATGGAACTATAAATCTAAAAATTTTTGATTCGCTTCAACATCTTCTCCCAGGATATGAGATATTATTAACACTCATGGAAAATTTATTGTATTTTTCTAGCAAAATATTCTGAAATATTCATCTTAAATCGATATGTGTATAGTCCCAACTGTAGCTCCAAATCTTTTTCTCAACCGCAACATTGGCACGCTGCTGGAGAATAGCCCATGACCCAGACAAAAGTGATTTCGCTGTTCAACCAAGCTGGTGGTGTGGGCAAGACAACGATTACGCTCAACTTAGGCTACCACCTAGCTCAACGAGGGAATAGAATTTTGCTCGTTGACCTCGATCCGCAAGCGTCTTTAACCTTATTTATGGGTCTTGACCCTCACAGCTTGGAAAAAACCGTATTTGATGCCATTGTTAATGAAGAACCCCTCTTCATCCACAAAGCAATTCATCGCATGGATTTAGCTCCCACCAACATTAACCTCAGTGTGGCAGAAATCCAATTGGTGAATATGGACTTTCGAGAACTTCGTCTCAAAGATGCCCTAGAACCCATTCGAGAGAACTATGATTTTATTTTGATTGACTGTCCGCCTAGCTTAGGGTTATTAAGCTACATTAGCCTTGTTGCTGCCACCCATGTTTTAGTCCCCATTGAAACTCATTACAAAGCGTTTGAAGGAACCAACCTGCTCTTACAAACCGTCGCCAGAGTCCGAAAAAAAGGAAATCGCTCTTTGCAGATTGCTGGATTTGTTCCCTCTCGCTATGCTGCCACCAACTCCCAGGATAAACGCACTTTAAACGCGATTCAAGAACAATTTTCCACCGTGGCAACAGTTTATGAGCCGATTCCTCGCTTAACTGCTTTTGTTGATGCTTCTGAACAGCAGGTTCCCTTAGCTGTTTATGACGCGAGAAATGCAGTGGTTAAAATATTAGATCGTTTAGCTGCCAAGATGGAGAAACTCAATGCCAAATAAAAGTAATCAGCCTTACAAAGGAAAAGCCAATTTAACCGTTTTGTTCGGCGATGACGAAGCTGAAAGTCTACCTAACAGTTCAGTTCCTTTTGATGCTATTCAGCTTCCAGCTACTCAACCCCGCCGCTATTTTGATCCTCAAGCGATGCAGTGTTTAGTTGAGTCTGTCAAAATTGATGGAATTCTGCAACCGCTATTAGTTCGTCCTTTACCAAATGGAAAATATGAGTTAGTTGCCGGAGAAAGGCGCTTAAGAGCGGCGAAAGAAGTGGGGTTGAAAGAAGTTCCTGTCATCATTAAAGAACTGACAGAACAACAAGCTTTACAAATTGCTTTGGTTGAAAACCTGCAACGAGAAGATCTTAACCCCGTTGAAGAAACAGAAGGGATTTTAGGGCTACTCGCTAATCGACTAGATTGTTCTATACAGGAAGCTGAACGCCTTCTATATCGAATGCAAAATCAAACACTTCGAGATAATGATAACGTTATCATTCAACCTGAATCTGAAGTTGTCGCCCAACTTTTTCAAGACTTAGGCAAGATGTCTTGGGAGTCTTTTATTAGTAATCGGCTGCCTCTGTTGAAGCTTCCTGAAGAAGTTTTAGCAAGTTTACGAGAAGGCAAAATTGAATATACTAAAGCTCGTGCGATCGCTAAAGTTAAAGATGAACAGGCACGAGTTACTTTACTAGAAACGGCAATTGCAGAAAATTTGTCTTTAACTCAAATCAAAGCTCAAATTTCTGCGCTCAAATCAGAATCCCAATCCGCACCCCCCGAAGATTCTCTTCAAACTCGAATAAAAGTCGCCCTCACACAAGTCAATAAGTCAAAAGCTTGGAGCGATCCAAAAAAGCAAAAACGTCTCCAAAAACTTTTAGTAGACTTAGAATCCCTGTTATCTAGCTAAGAAAAGAAATTGAAATCAACAACTGTCCTTAGATATAAACTGAGGGAAATTTAATATTCTTTTAAAAATGCTCCAGGATGAATGGGGCATTATTTATTTTTATGGTTTCTATTTAAAAAGCGGAAACAAAAGATAGGCACGAAACCGGATGATCGGTTCCTAGATTAACGACTTTTTTTTAAACCCCCAACTTTTTTAATAAATCAGCTTTAAGGTAGAACTTTCTTAATCTATGCCATTGCTAATTTAGGATCTTAGATAGAAAAAGCAACTTCAACCTACCTTTTCCTTCTGAGTAACTTCGATATAAAGGAAGCGACCAATTATGGCATCAATTAAGATCCTCAAACCCAAGCTGCTTTCAGGGACAACTTCTTCCCAAGCTGCCATTGAGCATTTCACTCGATTTCAGAAAAAGCTAAAAAGTTTAATTGACCTCTGGAGCAACTACCCGCCTAATGATGCCCTTTCTCCTTTAAGAAAACAAGATTTAGAATGGCTAATTTCAATGGCAGAACACTATCGGCTTCGTATCCAACCTTCATCTCAATCTCTAGAATTTTGGCAAGGCTATCGAGATGGGAAAAAAAGTAGACGAACCATTCCGGCTCCTGACTCTCGATCCTTAGCTCCAATCTTGCTAAAATCTGTGAATCCCAGCAAAAGCGAGCAAATCTATGCACTGGGGATGCGCCTGGGATGGTGCTATGTGCGATTAAAAAACTACTTACTTCGGGTTACAAAAGAACAAAAACTAAACGCTGCCAAACAATTAAAAAATTCCCAACCGATTTTATCTATCATTCAAGAAATTCAGGCTATGGACAATACAGACTCCCTTGTAAGTTGGGGAGGGTTAGCCGAAAGGAGATTCAATTCATGAAAGATAGACCCAGCCAAATTTTTGCAGCCGATCAGGAAACGGATACCTTATTGATTTTGGAAACGATTTTAACCGAGGAAGGATATTCTGTTAACACCAGTTCATATGGAAAAGAAGCGATCGCCTCTATCAACGCCCACCCTCCCGATTTAATTCTATGGGACGTGATGATGCCAGATGCGGACGGCTATGAAGTCACTTACAAAATTCGTTCTACCCCTCAATTGCCCTTTATTCCCATTGTCCTTCTCGCGCCAGATCCCTCCATTCCTTCTACCAATGGATTAGAATTGGGAGCCGATGATTTTCTCTGGAAACCCATTCACGTTAACGAATTACTGGCCCGTGTCCGCAACCTGCTCCGTCTCAAGCATAGCCTCGATTCAATGCGAGAAATGGCCTTAGCCCGTGAAGATTTTGTTTCTCGTCTAACCCATGATTTGCGTAACCCTCTGATTGCCGCTCAACAAATGCTGACTTTACTAGGGCAAGGAAAATTTGGAACCTTACCCCCCACAGTAAAAGAGGCTCTCCAGACTATCGCTGTTAGCAATGACAACTTAATTACGCTGGTTAATACCCTCCTAGAAGTGCATCGATTTGAAGCGGGTTGCAAACCAATGGCTATTACAACTTTTGATCTTTACAAACTTATTGAGGAAGTGGTTAAAGAGCAAGAGGCGCTTGCGGTCAGCAAAAACTTACGTTTAATTTTTGAAACCCAACAACAGTTTTTTCGGATTCAAGGCGATCGCTTAGAACTGCGCCGAGTTTTAACTAATTTAGTGAATAATGCCATTAAGTTTACCGAGCACGGTCAAGTCAAGATCACTGTTGAGTACAAAGCTCAGAGCGTTTCCATTCAGGTCAAAGATACGGGTTCTGGAATCCCAGAATCAGAGCAAAATGCAATCTTTGAACGCTTTCGCAGTGGAAATCAAAAAGGAGCCGGAAGTGGTTTGGGGTTACATCTGTCCCAACGTATTGCAGAGGCCCATTCAGGTCGTTTAGAAGTGACCTCACAACTGGGGGTTGGAAGTATTTTTACGTTGTATCTCCCTCGGAACCCGAATTGCTAACGTTGAAGTTTCACCCTCAAAATGAAGATTATCTATTTTTAATTTTATAATTTCCATTGTTGGATTTGTTGTAACATTAAACACTCTGGCAATTAGATATTTTTCTGCTATTTCCATTAGTTGAAGTTCGTCTTTTGAAACATAGAAAGGTACTTTTTTCTCTGCACATTTGCCATAAGATGTCGCTTTGCTGTCAATGTAAATTTCTTTTCCATTTTCCACAATTTTAAAATCGTACTCCTTATTTGTATTCTCTGACTTATTCACCCAAATTACTTCTACAATATTCCCTATTTTAAACCCAGTTTTGGTTTCTTGTATAGGAGAACTATATTTTTGACTGTAAATTCTTTTTAGCTCTTCGTAAACAAATTCCTCACCTTTTCTACCTAAAGCTTCATCAGATTCGTTATAAGGTCGGTTTCCTTGATTGATTGCAGCATTCTCAGGCTCTTCTTGATTTAAAAAATGTGTCGGAATAAGTGTTACATCATAACCTTTTTCCCTTAAATACTCTATGCCGTTTGCAAAAGTTTCTAATAGCAACACAATCAAAAGCCTTTCTGCATATCGTATGCCTAAAAATTTACCCAAAGGCTCAACTAATCCATCTAAAACCCTCGGACTCCACCAATTACCTACATAGTAAAAATCATTTTCTTCTGCCCAAGAACTTCGTTTTTGCTTATCATCTTCGTTGCCATAAGATAAATAAATTTCAGAGGTTTCAAAAAAACGAATATTTTTGAGCTTTTTGTTTATACGTTCATATTCTAATTCCCAATCTTTGTGATTTTTAGATTTATTAACAGAAATCAATGCTACTAATGATGAAATACGATTGAGTTTATTTTTCAGAGTTTGAATTTCACTCTTGCTGTTAGGAACTGAAAATGTTATTTTGTCAATTATTACTACTCCCAATAAACGCAATAAATCAATAATTTCAGAATTTATTTTTTCAGTATATGCTAAATTTGAAGCCCTAAAACCTTCAACAGTAACAATATACAAATCTCTTGGATAAAAAAATGCACTTCCGCCTTTAGATAAAAGTTTATTTCCTTGACCCCAAACTTTTATTTTCTCTTTGTCTGAAATATGTAAACTCATTGAGGCTAATTTTTCATAAATCAGCGCTATTCGTTTTTGATTTTCTTTTTTTTCTTCTTCGCTTAAGTTTGTATCCTGCGATATGCTTTTAAGTATTTGCAAATAGTCATTTAATTCTAAATTATTTTTGAAATTCAGATAACTTGACCAATTAGGAGGAATAGGCTCGTTATAATCAAAAATAGGTAAATACTTTCCTGCTATTTCTTTTATTTTAGGTATATCACTGCTAAAAATTTCTGAGGCTTTTAAGCAATTTTGTTGATTGGTGGGAAAAATTGATAAATTTTTTATTATCCAATCACTATATCGCCCTTCATTTAAGTTTTTCCATTTGAAATAGAAGCAATAGCCTTGGTCATCGCCATGTGTTATTGGCAATCCACTTTTAAAAACATTACTCCAAAAAATTCGGCTGAATGAATGCTTATTACATTGTTCTATAAATGAAATTTTATTTATTCGGTAATGTGATATTATATTTGGGTATCCCCAATTTGGAAACCCTCTCTCATTTTCAAAAAAATCTTTGTCGGGTCTATCGGCAGGATAATTAAATTCTTCTTTAATCCAAGATAGATTTTGATTTACACCTATTCTCAAGAAAAATGTTTTCCACTCACTTTTGAGGTCTTTGCCTTCAAAATAATCATCTGAAACATAAAAATCATTTTCATAAATACTTTCTAATCTTAATTCAGGTTCATAAAAATCTGATAAGAAGGCTTTATTTGAGGCAATTAAATTTTTCCCTTTAGTAATAAGTTTAAATTTATACAAACCCTCATAATGCTGTTCTCGTAATATCCCTTTTTTATGAGCATTAAAGAGATATCTACCAATTTGTAAGGCATTTTCTTTTATAATGTAAGTATCTGCTTGAGCAATAATCGTTTTTTCGATAAAACTCAAATCTGAAGGCTCTTTTACTCCTAAAAAATCAAGCCAATTTTTTATACGTTGATTTTGGTTAACTTTTTCTAATATATTACTGTGGATTATGCAAATATCTGAACTAAACTTCTCACAGAACTGTACTGAAGGAAAATAAATATCTTTAGGACTTTTCAGTTTTTGGGATGCGTCAAAAATAAAAGGTATATTTTTTAATTTTTCATTCCAAATGTTATTATCATTTTCTTTTGAACGTTCTGCTTGTTCATGCAAAAATGAAATGAGTTGAAAATTTTCTTCTAATTTGTGTTCCCCTACAAAAATATTAGAAGCAAAAAATCCTTCTAAATCATCAATCTCAAACATTTGAACGCCTATTTTATCTAAGGTGCTTATAGGTTCAAGATAAGGCAAAAAAGACTGAATAGTAAAACTTTTTTGCAGTTTTTGATTGATATAATTGATCAGTGTTAGCTTGCTGATAATATGAGAAATACCTGTTTTGTCAAAAATGCTTTGACTGACTTTGAGCAAATCACCGTTTTGATTTGGAACAAAAGCAATTGTGTCAATAGCTTGTTTGTAGCCTTCGTTAAAACTTTTTTCTAATCCACTATATCCATGTAACTTATGAGGTAAGATACTCAAAAACTGCTTATTATATTTGCTTGATTTATTGGCGATTTCGGCAACCCACCCAAAAAACTTTAAAGGAATTTGTTTAAAAATCCAATTATTCCAAGAAACGTCTTGATGCAAATATTGTCTCCCTGCATCAGTTAAAAAACTTGCATTTACTAAGAAAGGAAAATCGTAGTTAATAGAAGTTGGTAAATAAGTGAATACTAAACGGTTTTCTTTATCAACAGCTTTCAGTTTGCCTTGTTCTAATTGAATAGCAAAAGACATTTCTGTACGCAATGCGTCTTTCAGCTTTTTTGGTGATTTCTCATCTGCGTTTATTTTTTTTCTTACATCTTCGGGAATATCAAACTGTTCTGTTTTGATAATCCATTCGCTTTGTAAAATACCGTTTCTTTTTAATGTGGTATTTTCTCCATTTTTGCATTTTTCAATTATTAATTTTTCGCTACTATTAACTGTAATTTTAACTTCCTTACTACGCAAAAATAGTACAATTTGCGTATCTGAAAGCAAATTAGCCAAATCTTTTTTTAAGTCAGCCAAATCTTTTTTTGATTTTTCAATATTATCGTATTTGATAACCGTTGAAACGTTAAATTCCCTAAAAGCAGAAAGTTGATTTAATTCTCTGGGTAATTCTGTCCAAATAGGTATAATTTGCCAAGGCATTTTAGGCTGTTCATCTTTATGCTTGGATCGTCTTTCATTCTGCCAATCAATTTTATTGCCCCAAGTGTTATTCCAATAGTCTTTCCAATAATTTCTATCATAGCGAAAACAAAATTTTTTGCTTTTGATAATTACACAAGTAGAATGAGAGAAAACAGACTTAAAGCCAATTCCCTTAAATCCTGTTTTATTACAATCTCCTGTTTTTGTTCCATCACCTGCACTTGATATACTTTCAATATCAATTTTTGAAAAAGGCTCTCCCTTATGGGAAACTATCACATAATCACCTACAAAATCTATTTGAACATCAAGACTATTATATTGATTGCTTGCATCATCAGCATTTTGAAGAAGTTCGTAAATAAAACGCTGACTATCAGTATTTATATCTCTTGAGATTGTATCACAGAGATTTGCGGTAGTAATAGCTAATTCAGGATTATTGTAATCTGAATTGTTGTGGGTTAGCTTTTCAATGAATTGTTTTTCTTCCATCGTAAATATCTCTCACAGTTAAGTTAAATTAATTGCTTCCTTCTAGTGGCGGTATAGCTCAAAATTCCCCCTAGCAAACTTCCCTTCAAAAAAGCTAGTCGCCCACCGCAAAGCCTCCGTCTGTTCCTGAGTCAGATGAACCGCTTCCCCCGGTGCAAACCCTCCTTGCGACCAAAGCACACCCATCCATCCCATTAAAGCACCGACACCCAACGTCGTCAACAGGATACCCGTCGCCACCATCAACGAACGAGCAGAAGTCACTATTTTTGTTAATTCCGTCTGACGTACCAGAGAATTCACCGCCTCAGCAATTTGCCCCTCTTGCTTCTCAACGGCTACTCGTTCGTAAGTTACTAGTGTCTTATTAATCCGCCCGACCCAACGCTCAAATGCCAACTCAAAATCTTCTGGTTTCGGGCTTTCTTGAATCAATACTTCCAATCGCCCCGTTGCTAATAAAATCAAAAATATGGGGTCAGTTGGCTCAATTTTCCCCTTAAAAGCCAATTCCAAAACCTTACGCCGATATTCCTCAGATTGACCTTCTAGGGCAATATCCAGTAAAGATTTAGTATCAACAGCACCATAACTCACGGTAACATCCCCGTCGTTTCAAACGCTTCGTAAGCTGACAACATAAACGATTTAATTCGTTGCCGTCCCAACACCCCAAATTCTTGACTATTGCGAGCTAATTCAAACGTAATTCCCCCCGCATCAATAGCATTTCTTTCTCGCGAATAAAGCTTAGGGAAATCAATCACTTTAACATCATATTTTTTAATCGCATTTTGGACTTCCTCCATCTCTTCTATAGAACTCCAATCGTCCTCTAACCCAAAATTACGAACTAAAATATGAGCTATTTTTTTGTCAAAATGTTGCACTGATTTCAAAAATAACTGCACGCTATCATAACCTCCTGTACAAACAAACCACTTACAAAATGTAATTTTGGACTGTTTGCCTAACTCAATTAAGTTATTTTTTTCAATCCAACTCGTCACCACCGGATAAACCTGAGCCGGTAAATTGACAATAATGCTATTGTCAAAAGCCCACTCAAAAATTTTGTCTGCTTCATAAAATTTCTTTTCATCTTCACTAAATAAAGCTTCGCGACAAACACTTTCGTAAATTCGAGAGACATCGGGGTTAGACCTGTCCGCATCTACGGCTAAAAACGGATATTTTTTATCCATAAAATACTGAATTAAAACCCTTGCAAACAAACTCTTACCTACACCGCCTTTTTCTCCATCAATTAAATGAATTCTAGTAGCGTGTTTCTCAACAGTTTCCAATCCATTTTCGCCTAAATGACTTGGGGATTTTATTGTTACTGTCATTGATACTTCTCCTAATGCTTCAGCTTGTTCAGTTGTAGGATCTACCTGTTCTAGTTGAGATTTTGTTCTTCTACTCCGACCTGGCATTTTGCTACTCCATTACTTGATGTTCTAGAAATAAAAATGGGTTTTACTCCTAATCAACGCCTTACTTTTTTAGCTTCTAATCATGAAAAGCCCGAATCATTAAACTCATCGCCTCCTACTAACTCTAATAAATTCTCAGTTGTTAGATTAGGGTGAATCGAACTAGAATCCCAAGTCGCTTTGATTCCATCTTCTCGGCAAAGATTGGGGAAATTGGAAGAATAATCAATACCCACTTGGTCACACAAATACAAAGCGTGCTTCTCCAAGGCATAAACGGCTTTTCTAAATAGTTGTTCCAACAAAACTGGATCAAATTCCCCTGTTTGTTGATAAGCTAATGGTAGCCAGTAAGCTCGCAATGACTGGAGAATCACTTCTCTAACTGGTAAAATTTCATTTTGTTTAATGTAAGTAAGTAACACGGCATCAGCCGTATTTTTTAAGGGTTGATATCGCCAAACGAAATCTATTTTTTCTGGGTTAGCCATGAGCCTTAACCTCCTGCTTCTGGGAATCTTCTGATAAAGACTCAAGCGATTGATAAGATTTAGAATTGAACTGTTTCTTCAAAACCGTTTTAAAGTAGACAAACATTCCATAAACGTCACTGAGGCGATCGCCCAGTCCTTTTTTATCTAAAGCAACTGGAATAGAAATATCCGCATTCCAAATAATCGGGAGACGATCATAGTATTCGTTTAACTCTTTTTTGAAATAAGTCGCCGTTCCTCCACAAAACACCAACTCATCACAATCTGGGGGTAAATTTTCATCTAACCAACTGGTTAAACTTCGGACATATTCAGGACGAGCTTCCTTGATAGCCAGGAGCATTTGCTGCACTTCCTCCGCCCGTCCTTCCCGAGACGTGCTGCGGGCTAATCGCATTAAAGGTGCCGCCTTAAATTCACTTCCTGCTGTAACAATTGCTGGGGTTAATCGCTCCGCAGTTTGTCCCGATGTTTTAACCATGACTTTCTCAACCATCCGAATAAAGCCCAAATCACTCATTTTTCCAGGGGCTACATCTCCCCGTTGAGCAACTAGCAGACTCGCGTTGCGGTAGCCAATCATGGCGATCGCACAAACCCGTTCTTTAATTCCAGAACCCGCTTTCTTGTTGTGCATTAAATAAATGCCACCACCTTCGGGTTTACAATTAAATACCAATAACTCCACACTCATGCGACCCGTCGGAGTTTGATAATCTGCTAATGCTTCGCGCAGTACCCGCTCAAACCGACTTCGGTCTTCATATTCTCCAGGGGGTAACAACGCGGCGATCGCCACTGTAAAATTCCCAGGTAGTTTTTGTTTTTCCTTAATCACCCATAAATTTAAGTTATTCTTTTATCTTCGCAACATTATACTGCTGGTTGAGATAATATAAAATTGCAGCACAAAAAGGTACATATTCACCTTGATCACTAAGTTTATCATATCCTTTAATTAGTTTTTCTAACTGTTGACTGGAAAATTGTTTGGTACGGATCAGTTTTAAAATATGTTGAATTACCTTTTTTCTGGAGCTTTGTAGGTTTGTGTTGTTTAGCCCTAAGTGTTTAATTGTTTCTTCTGCGGCTTTTGTTTTCATTGTTTCTTCTGCGGTTTGTTTTTTCGTTGAATCAACTCTCGGAGATCGAATTTCTCCAGCCCCAGTATAAGTAAAGTATTCAGCACAGTTTTCTATTAAAGGAGAGACTGTAAAATCTTCATCATACCAATCATCTTTTTTAGCTCCACAGGATTCTTGTGCTGGGGCTGGCGTGGCTCGATTTTGTTGTAACTTTTCATTATATTCCGACTCCTGCTCTTCAGTATATCCATTGCAAGACGCTAACAAATTGGAATATGTCACTACTAGATGTGCATAAGAAGGCTTACGCTTTTTAGATTTAGGTTTTAGATGCTCAATGTGGCTATTATCCTTACTTATGCGTCTTCCACAATAGCAACAAATATAACCTTGTTCTCTCCGCAGAACATCAATAAGTTGAGCTTTATGGGGATTTTTAAAATCATCATCCCAATTAAGTTTACTAAATTCCCACAATGGGTCATCTGTCTTTTTCCATTGCAATAACGTTTTCTTGAATTCAGTAAGACAATCAGGCTCATTATCTTGTTTTTTTATGTATCTCATTCCGCTAAAATCTCCTGGCTCCTTATCAACATATCTGCACTAGCAAACTCTGGATCATCATCTCCAATTTCTTTTTCGAGTTGCTCTTGCTTTTGTTTAGCTTCAGTAATTTTACCATCATCAATGAGTCTAAATAGCTCACGAAGCCTGTTCTTGATATCCTGTGGACGATCTGGTACACCCATTAGTTCTTCAAGAATTCGACTGCTATCTTTTCCAAAAGTTCGTCGCTGTTCTGCAACAATCCCTTCTGGTATTGATCTTAAAAGGTAGACTGACTTTACATGACTAATAACCTGTGGTGAATGGGTTGTAATAATAAACTGACAGTTAGGAAATGTATGTTTAAGGCTTGGAATAATTTCACGTTGCAACTTAGGATGAAGGTGTAACTCAATCTCGTCAATAAGAACAATTCCCTCGCCTTGAAGTGGATCTGGAAAGCCGGGATTTGCTATTGCCAAACGTCTTGCCAGATCTCCTGCCATTGCGAGTAAACCTTTTTCCCCATCTGATAGTTGTTGGTTAATAATCAGTTCATAATTTTTTTTCATCATAGTCATTCTTAATGGAGAACGGCGTATTCGCAGCATTGATAATTCTTCCCCTAAAAGTGAATCGATCGCCCTCCTCACTGCTTCTAGTAAAGGATTACAATAACTAGAATTGTAACGGAATAACTCATTTTCCAAATCTTCAAGCTCTTTAAACCAATCGAAAAATTTCTTAAAACTAATTCGTGTTCCTGTAAGAGCTTGATCATAAGCTTCGATTTGATTATATTTATATTCTTTTTTTTCTTGACTCGTATCTTGGCTATCAAAAAACTCTCTATTTACGTGGTAGTAAACTAGCAAAGGTAAATTTTTGTAAGAATCTTTTTCTAGTTCACTTTGTATATGTAAAGCAATCCCTTGTAACTTTGTGACATCCGCTCCATCAGGACGAAAGCGGTTTTTATCTTTTGATCTATAAATATTCCATGTAATTTCTTGAGAGTCAATCAAAATTGAAATTTTATTATCTGTCTTATCTTTTTTATCTGTAATATCCTCATCCTTAAAAAAAGTTCTTTCTAATACTTTTTCTACAGTATATTGATCACTAATAGAAGCTTGATAACCACCAGGATTTTGAATTTCGCTAATAAAATGTGACAATAGAGTTGCGAGGCAGTCAAGAATACTTGATTTCCCCGAACCATTAATGCCAACCAATAGAGTAGGTTCAGTAAAATCAAAGTCTAGAGTTAGATCTCCGATTCCTCGGAAGTTTTTCATTTCTAAGGTTTTAACTTTCATTTAGTTTACATTAAACCTGTAGGATAATATGATTTCGCTTTTTACGAGAAGGATTGATAGAAAATACCAGTTTACCATCTGAATTGATAGATTTGTTACACCACAAGGGATGGATTAATATAGACGAACACAACCGTGCTGTATTTACCCTCCGCACATTGGCTGGAGAGGACACGGGAACTTGTACTTTAGAGTCTAATGGAAAATTTTCCATTAACTCTGATGTCAAAATGCCGTTGGCCAAGACTGAGGATGACGAAACAGGTATTTTCTGGATAGCGACTCAACATAATATTGAACGAGCTATTATTACCAGTAATCCGATAGAAACTTTGTCTGCGATCGCTTTAGATCCTGATTTTAATATTAGACCAACGTTATACTTAAGCCTTGATACTGTATCTTCATTACCCACAGATTTTTTAATAGATATTCCCACTATAGTCGTTGGTTTAAAAGGAGATGAATTCGGTGAACAACTCTCTCAAGAAATTATTGAGGTTCTACCTCAAGCTCAACGAATTAATCCAGGTATTAGAGGCTGGAACCAAATTTTAATCAATTCAGACCGAGAAATAGAAAAAATATTACCTGAAACCGATCAAACTCAGAATCTAGTACAGCAAGAATTAGAGCAATGGACTCAGGGTATTAACTTAAACTAATAAAATATAAACTATTTTGAATTTTAATAAATTTTTTCTATTTTAGGATTATTTTTTTATTTTAAACTAAGTTTAGAATAAAGGGATATCTCAGAGGAGATAATCAAAAATCTTCTTTTAGATAGAGTACATTAAAAACATATTTTTATCTAAAAATATTGTTGTAAAACCTTAAAAAATAGCAAAAGTTCTCATTGATGCCAGAAATTGTGTCCGCTTTCAAAGATTTATAGTATATTGGTAAAAAGAATTCACTATAGCAATCCCAAATAGGTTGTAATATTGGAGCCTTGCTGTGCTTGGGTTTTAGGCTAATTTATCATCATGACTCATTTAGGATTGCTATATTTGTCAAAGCTTATGGCCAGTTCTACTAGGGTTTCATCTGAACTTAATGTCATTCTTGACCTATTTAAGGCATCAACCGGGAAGTCTAACTCACGACCGTTCGGTAGTTGTATGGTCAATCGGCTGGGTCGATTCTGTGATCAAAACAAAACCGTGTAACTGCTACAACAGCTACACGGCCAGTTTTTAACTATTTTCAGAAAAAAACCCAACCTAAAACCTAATCTCTAACAAGCTGTATTAGTTTTGTAGGCTTTTCCAGCAAGTTAACCGAAGGCAAAGGTTTGGGATGTTCATCACCCAAGAAGGGTGCATTAAAAAACCTTAATTATGATTATATACCCTAACACCTCAAAACCGCAACAAAACTCCACAAAAAATTATCCCTGTCCAATTCATCAACGGGATAAAGCACTCACCTCCCTCAATACAACAACCGGAGGTGAAGGCTAATGACCAAAGGTTACTACGTCAATCGCCTTAATCCCTGTCCCGTCTGTGGAAAAGATCACGGATGCCAGATTTTGTCCGATGTCGCTGTCCTCTGTCTGCGAACCGATAAAAATAATGTCCCCTCTGGCTGGGTTTGGAAAAAGGAACTCAAAGGCGGTATGGGTTCCCTGGTCGTCGCTTCTACCTCCCAAACCGAACAAGAGCGCCAACAACAACGAGAACAATGGAAACAGCAACGAGAAGAACGGAAACAACAGCAGAGAAAGCGTCAAGCAACGGCTTTAACCGATGAACAACGAGACAAAGAAGCTCGAAAACTCCTCAAACAACTGGGATTAAGTACCCGTCACCGTCAATCTTTACTCAATCGCGGGTTAACAGATACAGATATTGAAGCAATTGGCTTTAAATCGGTCGAACGCTATCAACATTTAATGATTCCTGTTAACCCTAATTTTCCAGGTATCAGTGTCGATGGACTAACTTTACAAATTAAAAATGATGGATTCCTTATTCCTTTATTCAGTTTTAGTGGGTTAATTATTGGGTTTCAACTCGCATCTGATAATCGGGAGGAGGGGAAATATAAACACCTGATTCAGCCTCACCTAAAAAACGGAGAACTACCGTTACAGTTCTATCCGAGTTGTTCCCAAAATTTAGACATTATTGAAGGAACCCTAAAACCCTTAATTGCTTCACGACGACATCACTTAACCGTAGTCGGTGCGGGGGGAGTCAATTGGCATCATTCTCCTGAACAATTCCAAGCGATTCTTGAAGAAATTCAACCAGAAAAAATTATCTTAAATCCTGATACGGGTTCTCTCCTCAATCCCCAAGTTTTGAGGCAATATCGAGAACTTAATCAGTTTATCAAACGATTAGGATATACCCTTGAAATTAGAGATTGGGGTCAAGGAAACCAACCTAAATCTCAAGGGTTAGATATTGATGAAATTGATATTCAAACCTTTAATCAAGCTACTCTGATCTCCTTTGAAACTTGGGCTGGAATTTCCGAACTTGATTCTCATTCTTTAACTCTTTCTCAAACAGAATGGTTTGAACAGTTCAAGTTTCCACAACTCCAACAGGAATTAACCCAAACCCTAAAACAGTTTTATAGCCACCATCTCCGTAAACGTAAAAAACGTAATCAAAGTACAGAATTTGCAGCTAGTTCAATTCCAAAAACTGCTCCTACTCCAACTCCTCCATCAACAGCAATTGTTCTTTGGAAACCTCAGATTCTAACTTCTGTACCTTATATCCCAGGACAACTCCCAATGGTTGAGGAATGGCAACAATTAGGACATCCTCAATTTATTATTCAACAAGGAGAACGATTAACTTTCTATCAAGAAGCCTATGAAAGAGGATATAAATATCTTAAAGATTCAACTCCTGCTGGACATGGTAAATCTCATGATGCTGGATTAATTAACTTAGAAACCTTTGGAATTGAACCCCATCAAACTGAGAATAAAACTCGCATTTTCTACTTATCTCCTGACCATCGAAACCCCACCAATGCTACCATTGAAGGCAATTATATTGACCTCGAATCACGCCATAATGGTTTAGTTTATGATTTCAGTCGGCGTACTCCATTGGGTAAGCCTTACATCATTCGCGCTACAAGTTTAGATCAAAAAAATGGAACTGTTACTATTCCTTCTAATTGTCCTGAAAATGACACCTTTTTAACGGTTTCTGAACTGGGATTACCTGTTTTTGGAGGGAAAGACTCACCAATTTGTCAATCTTGCCCACTACTGAGTCAGGGCTGTCCTTTTCTACTCAATCGTAGGGAGACTTTAAGCTATGAACCTTTAATTCGAGCCGATATTAATTCGATTCCAACGCCTTCAAAAGATGACATTTTAATTGTTGAAGAATCGGATAAAAACATCAAAAATGCTCATCAAATCACTATTAAAGTTGATGAGATTATTAAAACAGCAGCTAAATTGCAACTTCGAGAGGATGAACGCATTTTCAAGGCATTACGTCCCCTTTTAATGGCAGTTTATCAAGCGTTAGAAGAAGTTGATCAAGAAAAATATAAATGGGGTATTTATCATCATCAAGTGATGGAATTAATGCCATCTATTGATGAGCTAAACCAAACAATCTGGGAACTTTATGCGGATGATTGGTTGAAAGCAGATAATGTTTGGGGTACTCCCATCTGGGATTATGAAATCATTGATGGTGAAGTTACTGCGATTAAAATTAGCGGAACCAATTGGATTGCACCTTCTCTCAATGATTTGAAGAAAGAATGTTATAAAATGTTTGAAAATTATGAAAAATACCTTAATTCTCTGGAAACCCCTCAACAAAAACAAGCAGCAATTAAAGCGAATATTATTCCGGCTTGGTTGCCTATTTTAATTGATTGCATAACGGGAAATAAAAGAATTAATTTAAGGATTAATAATGGTAAATTAATGATAACTAAATTAGCTAAACGCCATCGCAATATTATTAAAAATGCAGGGTTTTCGATTGCGTTAGATGCGACTCAATCTAAAGAAGATTACGCCTTCAGTTTAGGGATTAATCCGAATGAAATTTTAGAAGTAAGAGAGGTTCAACGTTGTACACCTAACTTGCATATTCATCTAATTAAAGGCTTAGGAAATTGCGGTAAACAACGACGAGAAACCCAACAGCAACGGATTAGAATTGGCATTGAAGCGATCGCAAAAATTCACAAAGAACAAGGTCACAATATCGGATTAATTGATCATAAATCCGCCATTGAGCATTATCAAGACTTAGTGGATGATTTGAAATTGGGGTACTGGCATCGGGATACCAGGGGTTCAAACCAGTTCCTCAATACTCAAAGCCTGATTAGTATTGGTAGACCTGTTCCTAATTTAGGGGGAATTGGGGCTGAATATCACATTTTAGGAGGATGGGTTAACTGTCCTGAAAAATTAATCGGGCAATATGGCCAATGGGTCAACCGCAAAATCGCCTCAGAACTTATTCAAGACGTTAGCCGACTTCGCGCCCACCTCCGACCCAATGAACAGCTTCACAGTTACTTAGTTGCAGACTTCGATAACTATACCATCAGTCAAATTCGGTTAGCCTTCCCCGGCGCAACCGTCACCGTTGAGAAGATTGATGATTATGCCCCTCAAGCAGCTTCTAAAGGCGCTCAAACCGAACGGGGAATTATTGAAGCACTTTGGCATTCCATTCAAAGCGGCACCGTCGCCACTATCGACGAAATCGCCTCCTTACTCGGAATTACTAAAAGTGGGATCACCAAGAATCTGAAAGACCGATTGGGTATAGGATTCAGGCTCCTGAAAAAAAGTTTACTTCTGTTATTAGAAAGTATTAATAGCAAAAGTCAACTTTCTGATCTGCCCGATGATGCCCGATGGATTGCTGAAACTTATCTCCCCCTCGTTGTCCAATCTCTCGAAAGTGGAGAAATTACGCCATCGGATGTGGTTGTTGAAGTTGTCACTTGGGCGCAAAGTTATGGCCGAAGGACATTCAGGCGTATTTTAGCGATGGCTTCTATACCAACCCTTTGTAAGTTATTGGGTGCTGTGATGTGCCTGTTGCCCAATGCCATCAAAACTGAAATTCAAAACTATCTTTGCAGTTACCAGTTACCAGCTATTATCAGTAAATAAATTACGAAAAACTCAATTATGCCGATTTATTGATTAACAAAGTTACGCCCTTTGGGCTTAATTCAAATTAGGCTTTTCTCTCAAAGTGATAAAAGAGGGATAACCCACAACCTAAAATAATAAATTTTTATTAAATTTTGGAATAACGGGGATAAATAAATTATAATCGAACACAAGAACACTAAGTATGTCAAGTTACTTTAGTTTTCTTTAGAAAGATTAGCGACCAATAGTATAATACTGGAAAATACTAATTTATGTTTACTTGGGAGTAAAGAAATTATATGGTTAACCAGCCTAAAGACCCAGTTAAAAAGAGCGCTACTTCAAAAGCTGTAAGCTCTGGAATGATATCGCTACCAGGTGAAATGTCTGAAGAAACTAAACAAATGGCTATACGCTATCAGTTTATCTACTCAACACTTGGTTTGTCGCTTGGTCTAATGTGTATGATTCTAGGTACTTTTCTTTTCTTTAATGGTATTGGTGGTTCCACTAGCTGGACAGCAAAAATAATGGGTGCAGACAGTAAGATTTCTGATGCTGCTCCAGGAGCTCTACTTTTTTCTGTTGGCTTGTTCTCTGTAAGTATTACACGATTTGGCATAAAAATCCAAAAGTAGCTATAAGCGAAGAAATTTTTTACTCCTTATTTTAAATATGAAGTCAACTATGAACCTTTACAGCCAAATATTTACTCAAAAACCCAGTTTTAATTTTAATGAGTATTCTATTTACATCATTAAATTTTATCAGTGATAACGTAAATAATATTACTTGTAGTATTTCAAATTATTTATAGAAAAAGATCTCAATAACATCTCTGTAGTATTATGAAGCTTAGATATAATAAGTATTTCAATTTATTGCTATCCTGGTTATACACTTTAACAAGTATAACTATTTTTATTATTTTACAAATATTTGCTTGTATAGGGCCATCGATATTAGGATTTTTGATGTTTTCCACCCTATTAAAAAAAGATTCTCATCGTTATTTTTATCTGGTCGGTAGCTTCTTGACCTCTATTACCATGTTTATTAACCTTTTAAGATGTTTGAAAGATGCTGTTCGTATACCTAAACAAGATAATATAGCCGATAATATAAAAATACTTTCACTTGTGGAACAAGTAGCTGATGATGTTGGCATTTCTCGATTTGAAGCAGTGTACCTCAATTCAGAACTGGATATATCTACTTTCTACATCGGTCGTGGAAGATACTTAAATCTTAGTGTGATTGCCTTAACATATCTCACCGAAGACGAATTAAAAGCAGTCATTGCTCATGAATGTGGACACCATCATCATAATGCAATGCTTATTAATAGGAGTTATTATAGAAGTTTTCTATTTTTTGAAAGCTTTGTAAAGGCTTTGACAGAGACAATATCAACTATTCAGAGACGTGCAAAAGAAATTTCATTCTTTATGTTTTTTTATTGTTATAGCCCTATTGCTCTTTACGGCATTTTACCATCTTTATACATATATGACTTATTTCTCTTTTTCATGGGAATTTTAATAAGAAATTCAGAATACGAGTATTACTGCGATTTGGTTGCCGCTAAATATTCTGGAGGAAATATTCTTGCATCTGCACTTCAAAAGGTTTTTGATTTACATATAGCATATAATACAATTAGTAAAAGATCTATAAATAAGGAATATAAAATCATACCTAATTTAAATTTAAATAATATTGAAAAACTATATTTAGAAAATATGAATCGAGAATTTTTGAATGTTCGTTACCTCAACCCAAAAGAAAGAACTGAAGCAGCAGGAAGAAAAACAGATACACACCCTCCTTTATTATCAAGAATAAAAAAAGCACAATCCATTAGTTTTAAAATTGATCTATCTGAACCTCTATTTTCTGAATCAGAAGCAATTTTATGGTTGAAGAAGCTACCAGGAGCTTCATTTATTGAACATTTTAAACAAGAAATTAAACAAAAAATAGAAAATGAAAGTAGACTAGATTCTATAAATAAAGCTCAAAACAGCACTGGTCAAGTGGTAATTGTCTTAAAAAGGAAAAAAGAATCTATTGCTATATGTAATAAATATAATTTTTTTGATAATAATGATAAAATTGGGAATATTGGTTTTAATAGTACAAAATCTTTTTTTGTTGACCCAGGAGTTCATACTTTTTATATGAAAGCTTTACACAAAAAAAGCAATGAATTGGAGCTAATATTATCGGGTAATGAGAAGATAGAGTTAGAATGTGGGAGCGACTCTACTGCTGAATTATATATAAGGTTGATAAGATAATAATGCCCTTTCCAATTTCAGCATTCATCTTTTCCTAGTTATCTTCCCTTGATTATACAAAGGTTTTGGCAACCGGATTTAGTATTACCTTCTGGGCGACAGAAAATCCAAACCAAAGTGATTAACCAAGGTACTCCCGCTTATAATTTCATTCGTCATCAGGTACTTCAATGTCGCCAAGCCTATATCATTCTGCCTTTGGTAGAAGAATCAGACAAACTAGATCTAAGAGCGGCTGTTGTAGAATATCAGCGACTATCAACCCAAATTTTCCCTGAATTTAGGGTGGGATTGCTGCACGGTCGCATGACATCAGCCGAGAAAGATGACGCTCTCAGGGCATTTAGTGACAACACAACCCAAATCTTGGTTTCTACTACGGTTGTGGAAGTTGGGGTAGACGTTCCCAATGCTACCGTTATCTTAATCGACCATGCCGAGCGCTTTGGTTTAGCTCAACTGCACCAGTTAAGAGGTCGTGTTGGCCGAGGTTCCCATTGTTCCTATTGTTTATTGCTGAATACCAGCCAAACCGCACAAGCCAAAGCGCGGCTTCAAGTCTTAGAAAAATCCACTGATGGGTTCTTCATCTCAGAGATGGATTTGCGATTGCGGGGGCCAGGAGTGGTTATGGGCTATCGCCAGTCGGGAATTTCAGAATTTGCACTAGCTAATATACTGGATGATGAAGACTTACTGAATTTAGCCCGTGAAATGGCAATAGCAATTGTCAAAAGTAACCCGAATTTAGAACAGTATCCCTTAATTGTTGCAGAACTCAAACGACGAAGACTGACAATTTGGGATTGTACCCTTAATTAATCAGTTAACAGCTATCAGTTTCAATTATTGCGGTAATGAACTGATACCTGATAACTGATAATTCTCTATAGGAGTTTTACAATGACTTATACCTTAGAAACACTTTTAACGTTTGAAACATTTCTAGCTCAATATGGTGATAATCCTCGCTATGAACTTGCTGACGGAGAATTAGTTGAAATGGAACCAACCGGCCCCCACGAGACTGTCAGTGGTAAACTTGCCACTCAAATCGGTATTGCCATTACAACAGAAAAACTTCCTTGGTTTATTCCCCGAACTTGTTTAATTCGTCCTTTTACTGATGTCGCAACCGCCCGTCGTCCTGATATTGTTGTTTTAGATGAAACAGCACTTTCCAGTGAACCCTTATGGGAAAGAGAACCTGTTATTACCCTAGGACGTTCTATTAAATTAGTGGTAGAAGTTGTGAGTACAAACTGGGAAACAGATTACGCCCGAAAAGTTGAAGAATATGCTCTTTTTGGAATTCCTGAATATTGGATTGTAGATTATCGGGGTTTAGGTGGCGTCGCTTTTATTGGTAAACCCAAACAACCAACTGTTACGGTTTGTCAACTGATTGACGAAGATTACACCCAGCAACAATTTCGTCTCGGTGAACCGATTATTTCTCCTCTGTTCACAAGTTTGCAACTTCGCTTAGATGATGTTCTTCCTCGTTTTAATTAAATAAAATTCTATACTACAGTAGAAAATTATTTTTTAAGTAAGACTGACGAAATTTAGTCTTAGCCATATAAACAGCTTCTTTATTCTTCCATTGTTTATGAGGGAGTAAATCTTTGATACTTTGTAGTTTAATTAAACCGCTATAATCACCTGTAATTTGAAAAATAACTTGAGCGATCGCTTTACAACACCCCTCTGGACATTTAACAACCTGATACTCAGAAAACCGAATCACAACCCAATTTCGTTCTAAAAAAAATCGATTGCGTTGCTGATCTTTATTTTGATCCACGCAATGATGAGGCTTTCCTGTTTTTCCATCATAAGGTTCATCAATTTCAATATCTATCGCTAAACCTGTTGCTTGATGAATTAGAATAAAATCAGCCGTATAACAGAAAGAGGTATTAGGTATAGGAAACTCAACACCCATACAGAAGTCATAAACACCAGAGAAATAACGACATAAGTAAATAAAAAATTGTTTTTCACTGACTCCTTGCTGTACTCCTGTATTCCCTTGATTAGATGGAGGCTGAACAATTTTACTCAATAAAAATAAAAGCTTCTTAGAACGGTCTTCTAACAAATTATTATATTGTTCAATCTTCTGATTTTGGTGCTGTAAACGGTGTAATAAATTACTTTTAGAGTTAGATATTTTTTGCTGATTTTTAGTAAGTTTAGGCTGATATTGCTGGCACAATTTAAAATTAACAAATCGCAAATAAAAACAAGCTGTTACTGCACTCACTGACGCACATATCAGTGATAACCAAAAAGCTAGAATGCTCATGCCAAATAGTTGATTAACTAACAGAACTATTACAACACTCACGACCCAAATTACAATAACCCCATATAAACAAGAACTAGGATAAATATATTCTTTTGAGGACAATTTTATTTCAGAAGAAAATTCTGCCACTGAATTAGGACTGCTATTCAATACGGGTATTGGGTTATTAATGCAGAAATAACGAATTGAATCAGGAATCAGAATAACGGGATAAAAACCTCTAACTGAATTCATGACATTAAGAATTGCTAAATTTAATAAAAGTTATAGGCTTTATAGTTTAATCAATTCCTACGCTACAACCTATCAGCACCTAACTTGATCATCCTTAAGAATTAAATAAAACTAAACTTCCTGTTGATTTTAATAAATGATTACTGGGCTAACGCCCAAGCCCAGAGGTGAAAATAACATTTTCTTAGTTATTAACTATGTCTACAAATCAAACCCAGAGTACCCAAAGAACTACCTCTGATCCTCTAAAATCTACACGAGAGAAACTAGCCCGAAAAATTAAAACCGCATTGAAGACAACAAGCCCAGAAGAAACACTTCAAATCTGGATGTTAATCAAACAGCAAGAACTTAAGAGAACGACTCCTGGCTTATCTCAACAGCAAATAGAAAGCGTTCTGCAATCTTTAATTTTAGAGTTAGGCTATGATGTCATCGCCATTCCAACTCTACCATTGACTACTTCCCTAACATCAGAAATACCCATCGATACAACAAACTCCAATCCCTTAGAATCGGATGAAGAACAGGAGGATAATCAAACGGATTTGGATAACTCTGATCTTGAGGATGATGAAGAGAGTTACTCAGAAGTTTATAGAGAAAAAACTTCCTCTCGGAAACAACGAGTTCCTGCTTTGAAAAAAGTTGAGTCGTTAAGGGCTTCTAACCGAAATGGAAAACACTCCTAACAGCCGCGAAATTGATGATGTTCCAAATTATCCTGGTGTTGTAATCACTAATTTCTGTGATGATTCATTCGCTTTGGAACCTTTTTTAGAAAGTTGTGAAGCTGATAATGAACTCACACCAGGAACCTTAGCGATTTTTGTCCAAATTGAAACGTTTGATGAGTATTTTCATTGTTGTGGAAAGTGGTAATTTATGTACTTAGCTAAAAATTTGTTAGCCCGATATTCAATCCAATCGGTTGAACTCTGGACTCAATTAGAAATGGCTGAAACTCCTGAACAAGAGGAGGCGATTGTTAAAGCAATTTGGGATAACCAAACAGACCAAGAAACTGCTGTCGATACTCACGCTGAATTAGCTGATCAATTAGATGCTGAAATTTGTGCAATTAAAGCTCGTTTAAAACATTTAGCTACACTGCATAATCAGGCAATTGAACGATTAGAACGGTGGCGTAGTAACCTTGATAAAACCTTACTCTATATTCACCAAATGGGGGTTATTTCTACTAATGTTGTTGGGCGATCGCGTCACATCCAACTAAAAGAAAATCCCCCAAGTTGTGAAGTCTTAATCGATCCTTCTGACTTACCTAGCGAGTATCGCACAGAAAAGCTTGTTGTTGCGCCCAACAAACGTAAAATCATTGAAGACTGGAAACAAGGCATTCCCGTTGATGGCACTCGTATTGAACGGAAACTTAGAGTAGAATACGCCCTAGTTCCGTCTAATCTAACGGGTACAATTGAAGTTATTTCTAATCGTAGCACTTCCTCAACTACCCGGAATTCTGATTCAATGTCAATACCCAAAACCAAGCGAAAAGGAAAGACATTTTCTAAAAAAAATACTGAGAAGTCTAATCAGGGAATAAAAGCATAATGGTTTGATTCAAACTATCCCAAAATTACAAATGATTGTGCTTCATTGATAGCAGATAGCTTTTATAATCATAGAGCTATCTGTTATTTTTTTATCTTCTATCTTTCCTGTAAAAAGGGGCTAACGCCCATCAATAGGGTGATAATTAACCAATAAGCGCAAAAATGAAATGGTTAACCCCACAACGTGCCGTTGCTTCTGCTAATTTATCAATAACGAGTGAGGAGCTAATTGAATATACTCTTCAATCTGAAGAGGAAGAAACAATAGAAGAAAGATTTCAAAAAGTTGGCTTGTTATTTGATCGCGATCGCTGGCAATCTAACAAACCTTATTTAGCTCTACTTTCTTCAGATAATATCCAAAATGAAGTGGCTATAAAACCTTCTAATTCTGCTACTGATTCAGATTTAATTAATGATAAAAGTTTAGCAGAAGAAGATGAAGAAAATACTGTAACTGAACCAGAAGAACCTTACAATTTTGAACAATGTACTATCGAACTCCATCTAACATTTAAACCTGATGATGGTCATTCTGAGGGGCGGATTGTGATTATTTCAGCCAGCAGTCACGGCGACTTCCCAATGGGTGAAAAAATTAGAGCGTCAGCCTTGGGAGAATTACCCCCTCCTATTCAAACATTATTTAAGGAACTTGTTGCTGATTTTCCAAATCGCCAAGCACGACGACAAATGGCTAATATTCGCACCCAAAAGAAAGCAACTTCTAATCCCAATCAACCTAAAAATGAAACCAGTAAAACGGTTAAATCAGAAACTTCTACCCAACCCAAAACTACTGGAACTCAACTAAGTTTATTCTAAAATTTAACCCCTTACTTAACTTTAGGAGAACCCAATGAATTCCAAAAAGAAAGTGCTAATTTCCTTTGAAGGACAACAGCATCCTGTTGATGAAGAAATAGCCAATGATGATCAAGAACTTCGTAAATTGTTAACAAGTTACTACCCAGATTGTGCTAATGCAGATATTATCAGAAAGCCAGGAGAATTGATTACCATTGCTAAACGGAATGGTTCTAAAGGATGAAAATAATCATGAAAATTAGTCCCCTAGAATTTCTGATTAATGCTCCCGAAGAAGTCAATCCAGCGCTTTCTATGTGCCGAAAGCTTCAACGATTAGAGCTTGCTGGAGAACTCGATAGTACCACAATGAAAGAAATGGTAAAAACGATTGAGTTAGCAATTTCCCAAGCAACAGATGACATAAAAGCAGTTGAACAAACGAAAGAACGGTTGTTTAATAGTCAATCTGTTGCTACAGCTATTCCAACAGGGTTTTAAGATGGCTATAATTTGGAACGCTAAATTAGCTCTGCAACTGTTACGCCAATGCCAACCTATCATCGATATTGAATCAGCCATTGACTATTTATGGTCTAAACTGAACACCTATCAGCTTCTAAATCTTTACCAAGAATTGTTTCCTGTTGAATGGGAAAAAAGCCAATCTGAAATTTACTCTGAAAATAACAGTCATAGTCCAAAAGAGTTAGAGTTTATTTCACTGGTGAATGAATATTTATTTCCCATAGATGACTTGATTATCGAGACTGCTTATGAAGAACGCCTGTATCAAATTCCGGTCTCTCCTAAAGGAATAGATTGGCAAGATGAAGAAGAAGGAATTGATGCTTTGCGAACAGGGTGGCAACTCCTTCTCCCCCTCTCAAAGTCAGGTCGATGGTGGTTGGAAACTGTTGAAGGTACTCAAGGAGAAGCTTGGTACAAATGCACGTTTGGATATAGCTTAAAGGACATTACTCATCCTGAAAAAATTAACCTTAAACTTCTCAAAAAATTAGCTTTTCGGGCGACATCTCCTATTAATGCTTTTCCCATTGCATTAGCACTCCTTGACCTAGAAACAGATAATATTTGGTTAGATCAGATTGCTTGTTCTGAAAGTTATTGGAGTCGTAATATTGAATTAAGACCTTGGAAGCTTGAAGAAGTTCAATTTCTCACTCATCAATGGAATCAAGCGACTCAACTCCTCAATCAAGCTTATGAATTAATTGAATGGATTGAAACCGACCCAAACACTAATTTTTCACACCTTTTAGCATTATGGAATCTGACATTGGATCTGAAATAATTCAGGAAATTCTGACAGTTTCCCCTCGGAAATTGTCTGTGATTCAAGCTGAACTTCTTTTTCTTGAGGGTGAGACTTACATTTTCCATTATCAATCCGAAAATGGTTCTAAATACAAATGTTTGTCTCCAGCAACGCTGAGAACTGCTTTTGCAAATACACCCATTGATTCGGGTTGGATAAACCCAGAATTAGGAATAGTACGTTGGGGAACAGGTAGTAGTGGGGAATGGACAATTAAATTCATTCCCCCACAAAAACATGAAATTAATGTATTGGAATCAAAGTTATTCATTCCTTTACCTGCATTGGTGTTTTTAGGTTTAAAATCAGATTACTGGATTTGGGCAATTAAAGGCTCAAAATTTAACCCAGATGCAGAAGCTTTTCATGTTCCGTTGCCTAACGTTTATTCACAGTCTTATCAATCTTGTGGACGCATCTGTTGGGGAGATCATAAACCGCCTATCGCTTCGCCAAATACCATTACAAATGCTTGGGAATTATTCATCTCAAGTTCCTTCAATGAGCATTTGAGCAATGGTAAATCTAAGGCGAAGCCTAATGATATTCGTCAGCAACTTGAAAAAGCCGTTAACCGTTCATCTTATCCGGTTAAAGATTTAATCAGTACCCACCAAACCATTACAAAATTACTCTCGACAATAATTAATGATTGAATTACCCAGTTTTATTACGGATGTCACAGAGGAAAAAAAAGAGGGATAATTTTGTAATTTTTACTCAAATTCTGTTGCACCACCGTTGTTTGATAAACCGATGCAATTGTAAATGAAAATAGGAGATTTAGCTAATGTTTAATTATGATTATTTGAAAGCTTCGCCACTAATCATCAGACAAACTGATTCAATTGATTTTTGGTTAATTGGGGCTGGAGGAACGGGTTCTTGGCTATCGTACCATATTGCGCGACTGGCGCGGAGTTTGGGTAAGTCAGGGAAGAAGGTGCAATTGGCGGTCGCAGATCCCGATATAGTTGAAGAAGCCAACATCAGCAGGCAGGCGTTTTGTGACAAGGAAATCGGACTACCCAAAGCGCAGGCTCTAGCGTTGCGATACTCTATAGCTTGGGGAGTGGAGACGACGGCTTTCGTACAGGAATTTGATCCTAAACTGATCCGAAGAGCTTACGACAAGCTGACCATCTTGGTCGGATGCGTGGACACGGCTGCCGGGAGAGCGGCTATTAACCAGGCGCTTGAGTTAAACCAATACTACAGCCACTCTGAAATCCCCCGTGTGTGGTATTTGGACTGCGGAAATCATGCCACAGCCGGACAAATCTTGCTGGGCAGTTCTTTGGAAACTGACCTGGAGTTCTATCATTTTGGGGGACTCGGATGTGCGAGGTTGCCGTCTCCGATGATCCAAGCTCCTGACCTTTTGAAACCGAAACCTGAAGAGTTGACAAATAACTTATCTTGTGCTGAGATGGCAATGCTAAACTTGCAGAGCGAGAGCGTAAATGTCCGAGTGGCGGCTGAGGCGGCGGATTACCTGTACCGGATGGCTGCGGGTAATCTCAAGCGGTTTGCGACTTATTTTGATTTGGAGAGTGGGACGGGGCGATCGCTTTACATTACTCAGCAGTCGGTATGGGCAGCGTTGAAATCTACAGCAAGTAAAACAACACCATGCTAACCTGATATTAAGCTTCAAAAAAATGTAGCTTTAACAATTGAATCTACTATGAACAATATCACGATTCAAAACTTTGATGATGATCTGAAAAATCGCCTCCAAAAGCGAGCCGAATATTATGGGCGTTCTCTGGAAGAAGAAGCTAAAGAAATCCTCCGCGCTGTCTTGACAAAAAAAACTCTCGAACCCTTAAATCTTGCCTTGGCTATCGAGCGACGTTTTGCCCATTTTGGCGATTTTGAAATTCCGACTATCGCTAGAGAACTTTTACGCGAACCACCTAATTTTGAAGACTTATAAGGACTATGGCAAGCATTACGATTCAAGTTGATGAAGATATTAAGACAGCGTTTGAAGGGGCTAGTTCTGAGACTCAGAAAAAGTTGAGCTACATTGTTCAATTGTTTTTGAGAGGAAATTTACAAAATAAAACTTTAACTGAAGTTATGGCAGAAATTTCGGGTAAAGCACAAGCGCGAGGGCTAACGCCAGAAATTTTACAGGATATCTTAGCCGAAAATGACGAATAGATTTGTCATATTTTTTGTAAAAAATCTTTGTAAGTTAAAATTTCTGTCCCCTCAAAATTTACCAAACTTAATAAATCTCTATCTCCTGTAATTAAAAAATCAGCTTGACTATCTTTAGCTAAAGCTAATAAATAATTATCTTTAGCATCTCTACAAATAGAAACTTCTGAGGTTGTTTCTATAGATAAACCAATAATATTCAACAATTCCAGCAATTCTTGGACTTTCGCTACTGGAAAATATTTTTGGAGTTTTGGTCTTTGAGTTACTAGATTAATTTCCTCTAGGAGTTGGTTGCAAAAGACAACTTGGAGCGTTTTATTGACGATTAATTCTTGGAGATTGGCTAATTCTTTACCAATCAAGAAGCTAATCCAAAGATTCGTGTCTATAATTACTTTAAGAGGCTGGTTTTCTGGCATAAATTTCGCTTCTAACTGCTTCAACTTCTTCGGTAATAGTTTCTAAAGAAAGTTCATCGGTTTTGAAAGACTCTAAAAGGGCTGTTAATTGGCTGTTTAATACTTCTTTTTCAAGTTCTTGGCTTAACAGCAATTTTTCTGAATATGGCAGTTGTTTGACTAAGGCTAAAACTTGCTCAAAGTTCAGGGAAAGTTGATAGTTGGCTGGAGTCATTGTTCGTTACGCTTAGGGTTTATCGATATTTTATCTTAAATTTTTAGATTGAGGATGGGGTATTTATCCCCAAAACCAGAAACTGCCAAAACCGTCTCAGAAACCCGGTTCCTTATCTTCTCACGTCTCCTCTAACCAAGTTTGAATCGCTGATAACAGATTGGGTTGATGGGGGGGAAAGCCTTTTAACGGTGCTTCTAGGGATTTGTCCGTTAGCCAAGCGATAGACAGAATATTGGTGAGTTTGTGGCAAAAGGCAATAAGTTCATCGGTGGGATGTTCGCAATGGGTGAGCAGAAGGTTGAGTTTCGGTTGATTTCGGGTGAGTTTGAGTTTTTTCAGGTGTTCACGCAGTTTGCTGGGGGTGGTGACTTCTTTAGGATAGTCTTGATCGGGAAAGTTTGGGTTTCGGTTAAACCGTGCCATGCCCGGTAGAAGTCAGTTTATAACACCCAGATCCATTGGTCATGGAAGGAAAAGCTGTAGTAATCCAGAACTATAATTTTCTTGAGTCAAACCTGACAAGACACAAAATAAGTGGTAGTTTAGGGTGAGAGCAAGTGTTGATCCCCAATTTGCGGGTTAAGGCTTAGTTGATTCGACGGCGGGAAGCAGAAGTTTATTGAATACGCAGAGAAATCTGTCAAAGTTAACTGTTTCAAGCAAGGATTATCTCCACTGCGAAATCAACATGACGTTGCAACACGGGTTCGGACTCATCTGTTCGACTTAACAGTGATCGCGCGCAGTTGAACTATGCCGTTAGACGTAAATTAAGAGGCAATTTCATGAATAAGAGTTATGTTATATGGAACAACAAGGGTGGTGTCGGTAAAAGCACCATTACCTTTCACATTGCATCTATGTATGCCGAGAAGAATCAAGATCGAAATGTTGTTGTTATAGATATGTGTCCACAAGCAAACTCATCAATGATGTTGATGGGAGGCGGTACTGGTGCAGAATCTCGTCTTCAGGAACTAATTATTGGAGATGTCCCTAAAACCGTTGTGGGTTATCTGACAGATAGTGTGTTAAAGAATGATACTAGCGATGTGAATAAGTATTTACTTCAATTAAAGGAAAGTAACCAAGAGCTACCGTCAAACCTTTTTTTAATGCCTGGTGACGGAAATCTTGAGTTGATAGCTCCTTTGTTGGCAGAAAGAGCTGATGCAACACCGTTGTCAAGCACTGATTCTCCTTGGGTTGAGATACATTCAATTATAAAAAAGTTGACAGAGCGTACTCTATTTGAAAAGCCAACAACATTTTTTATTGATACCAATCCCAGCTTTTCAATTTATACACAAATAGCAATTCTATCAGGACAAAAGTTATTGGTTCCTATCAATGCAGATGATTCATCAATTTATGCTATATCTGGATTGTTTAATTTAATTTGGGGTACTGAGAAATCACATCCAGTTTATGGAAAGTACACTTTTGCAGCGAAAGTTGATAATTTTCAAATAGAAAGACCAAAAATTGCTCTTTTACTAGGTAATAGATTTACTCAGAAAAAGGGCGCAGCGCGGGCTTTCAAAGCACTATCAAATGAAGCAGTGAAGAAAATGTTTGAGGAGTACAAGAAAAATAAGTCCCGTTTTGTCCAGGGAGAGCTACATGATTATACTCAAGAGGAATTTGAAACTGCGTATAGTTGTGAATTGAGAGATTTTAATAGTGCTGGTGTAGTAGCAGCCAATCTAGGATTACCATTAAGTGAAATGCTAAAACGTGGGAAGTATGAACTGTATGGAGAGAACATCCAAATTAATGAATTACAGAGAGAAAAATGCCATGAAGTGATTAAAAATCTTGTTGAAAAGTTGTGAAAATCTGATTGAAGATTGAGTCTTTAGGGTTACAAAATTGCTTTGCAGACGGCTTTTGATGCAGCATCAAACTTTCCCGCAACCGTAACCGCGAAACCTCATCTTTCTGTTCCATCGCCACCAACGCCAACCGCGCCAAGGCTTTATTAATTGCCTCCCGTTGGTCTAAAATCTCCTCATCAGCCTTAATGTAGCGACTTGACCGATCTGAGATATGCCACAATATTCACAACGGTTATTAGCTCGTTGAATCACCTATCGACGGAGAGTAGCTGGAATCTTTGTCATTGATGATTACTGGCTCACCCGTGTTGAGCGTAACTGTAGCAATGATAAAAATTCCATCAAGTCAACCAGTCCCTCGGCTTCCTGTTGTTCTGCTTGAGATAGGCTGTAACCTTCATCTTGACGATCTAAGAGAAATTGCAAACGGGCTTGAACTGCTGGTGACAGTTGAAAGCGAGTGAGTTCCAGGGGAAGTTTGAGGCTTTCGGGCATAGAACAGTTCACCTTAGTCTGTAATTCTGTGACTCTATTTTAGTAGTTTCAGGGGCAATCGGTTCATACTACCCAACAGTCGGTGTGTGCCGTGCTAAAATTGATAGCTAAGTAAAATGATTATACGTGAGAGATTAACAATGAGTGGTTTTTTAACACAAGAAGACTTTGAAACAATTTTTACATCACATTTGAAAATTGAAACTTATTCAAAATCTATTGATTCCCTTTTTAGTCTACGCAGTTTAAATAAAATTAATTACAAGCCGTATTATCAGAGAAATTATGTATGGGATGATCATAAGCTGTTAAGCATCTAAATAGGGTATAATGAAAAACCAAGTTTAGAAAAATCAATCAAAAGATGCCTGCTAAAAATCATTTAAATGAAAAGCAAGTAGAGAAACTACAGAAAAGATTGAAAGAGGAAGAAAATGGACAAATCCGAGAAAGAATCTTGATTTTATTATTGCTAAATGATGGTAAAAAGCAAAGTGAAATTGCCAAGTTTTTGGGCTGCTCATTAAACAAAGTATGTTATTGGTGTGTACATGGAGACCCTGACAAATTAGAAAGCCTAAAAGATGAAAGAATGAAAGGAAATTATAGAAAAGCCACAGACAAATATATAGAGATATTATTAGAAACAGTAGAAAAAGAACCGGAAGAATTAGGATATGAATTTGGGAGATGGACAGGAGAAAGATTGGCAACTTATTTAGAACAAATCACAGGAATCAAATTAAGTAGTTCACAAGTGAGAAAGATATTAAAGGAAAAAAAGTATGTTTATTTGTGGGCAAAGTATAGCTTAGAAGAGAAAAGAGATCCAGAAAAAAGAAAATTATTTAAAGATAAAATAGAAGAATATTTGAAAATAGCAAAAGAAAGTCCAGAACAATTACAGGTATGGTTTTGGGATGAAAGTGGATTTAATTTAAGAGTGATAAAAAGAAAGAATTGGTGTAAAAAAGGGAAGAGGAAACAGATTAGAGGAGACAGGAGGAAAGGAAGAGTTAATGTGATGGGAGGATTGAGGTACTCGGATAAAAAAAGATTTGTAGAATTTCTGGATAAAGGAAATGCAGATAATTTTTATCAAGTGTTAAAAAGTTTTTATCAAGAGCTAATTTATGAATGGGTATTAGCGGGAAATCAAGCAGAAGAATTTGTAGAAAAAGGAGCTAAGATCCTGATTATTCTTGACAATGCAAGTTTTCACAAAAAAGAAGAGTACCTAGAAAAAATTAAAGCAGAAATGCCGAATGTCTATTTAGAATTTCTTCCAGCATATAGTCCAGATTATAATTTAATTGAATTAGTCTGGCATTCAGCTAAAGAATATATAGCTCATCGACTCTTTAAATCAGTTGATGAGCTAGAGTGTTTATTACATCAGCTTTTAAATGAAGGACAGTTTAACCTGCCGCCCCTTTAAATTGTAGAGTTAGATGCCTGAAACTTTTCTATAGCTTAGATCGGTTTAAAAAATAGATGTGTGACAGCTTAGAAGCATCTCCAATTTCTATAATATTCCTATAGCTGTCACTGTCGGAAAATCTTTATAATTGTTTACCTATAGAGCTTTTGTGTAGGAAGGGATTAGATGTTCTGGTGTCGTAGGCAATCGCCCCATTTTTTTCTAATACCCAATACAAAAACGAAGTTTTTTTAAAAGGACAGCTTGCATTGATTGACGCAAGAGGGGATAAGTGAAACGTTGGTGTTGGTTACTCCAGCGTTAATTTGATAATATGAAGTTGATCCAGATTAAGATTGGGTATCCTTAAATTAATATCAACTGTGTTTTGGGGACTGGCAATGCGTCAACTTTGGTTTCTGATCTCCATCGGTATTTTTGCAGTTGGGCTCGGAGGATGCGGTTCAACACCTGAAGAAACAGCCTCTACACCCAGTCCAACAACTTCTCCTGCGGCTTCCCCTGAAGCTACTGCTTCACCCCAACCCAATGCAACACCCACTCCGGGCAAAATTGCTCCGTTTAAAGATCCGTTAGTCAAAGAACAATCAAACGTCGCTGCGGGTGCAGGTTTAATTCAATCGACTAATCCTGAAGAACGGTTAAATCTTCTGGGGAAACGTCCAACAGGAACCCCCGTAGCACCCGCCACAACAACGGCTCCTAATGCTGCGGTAGATGATCCCTTTGGAGTTTTGCCTCCTGTAATCGTAACCCAAACTCCCGACCCTGGAGAAACACCAGAAGCACCCGAACAAAGCACTCGTACTGTGCCAGATTTACCTAAATTACCCGTTGCTGAACCTCCGCTTCGCTGGAGGACTGCAAGTGTGAGCATTCCTTCGCCACAAACCCGTACCCCCAACACCGGATTTAGCCCATCTGGAATGGCTCCCAATAGAGGGTCTAACCCGCCGAATCAGAGAACAACATCGGGCAATGGAGCGGCTCGTAATCCCTCTCAATCCTTATCTCCTAACGCCAGGGGAACAACACCCACTCAGAGAACAACATCGGGTAATGGAGCGGCTCGTAATCCCTTATCTCCTAACGCCAGGGGAACAACACCAACCCCTCGAACCGTTGCACCTCGGAGAACCGTTCCCACGTTACCGACTTTACCCATTGCCCAAGTTCCTGATTTACCAGCCCTTCCCAATACAGTGGCTCCCCCGTCTTGGCGTGATCCGAATCCACCTCCACCAAAACCTGTTGCCGTTCAACCCTTTGTGCCCCCGCCTCCATCTACAGACTTAGCACAGGCGATGGAAGTCACCGGGGTATTGCAGGTGGGAAATCAAACGAAAGTGATTCTTAAAGCTCCCGCAGAACCTACCAGTCGTTATGTAAGCGTTGGACAGCGTGTGTCTAATGGTCAAGTTCTCGTCAAACGAGTCAAGTTTGATACCGGAGGTGAACCCATTGTGATTTTTGAGCAAAATGGTGTTGAGATCGCTAAATCTGTAGGAGCTACGAATCCACCGGCGGATCAAAAAATTAATAATATTAGTCGGCGATCCTCTGCTCCTGTGAGTTAGTCCAGTTAAAAAGGACTTTAATTCAGGTGTCAACTTCAATCAATTGTAGAATTTTTTCATGGTAGGAGTAACCATGTTGTGTTCGATGCGAAAACTGGGTTCTTTAACACTAATTTTATCGACTTTAGCGATTGCAATTGAGATAGCTAATCCACTGGCTGCGATTGCACAGCAAGCTCAAGGCAAGCGTCCTCCCGTTTGTGAAGGACAATTACCCACCGGAAGAGTCAAGTGTAATTATGAGGGAGGAGATAACTATCAGGGAGAGTTTGTTAACGGTAAACCGGAAGGACGTGGCATTTACGTTTATGCCAATCGAGATCGCTATGAAGGCCAATTCCGCAATGGTTTACCCAATGGACAAGGGGTGTTTATTTTTGCTGATGATGCTCGTGTGATTGGGGTATTTAAAGATGGCAATATCAGTCAGGGAACGGTAGTTTTTGCCAATGGCGATCGCTATATTGGCACGTTTAAACTGGTGCGAGAAATTGGCAGTGGTGCGGTCAGTAGTCAACCTAATGGTCGAGGTCAATTTATTTATGCCAATGGCGATCGCTATGAAGGGGAATTCTTCGCCGGATCGCCCTTTGGTCAAGGGGTGTTTACCCGAATTAATGGGACTCGCTGTCAAGGACAGTTTTTTAATCAAGAACTTGATGGGAAAGGAAACTGCACCTTTGCGAATGGCACTCGCTACGAAGGAGAATTTCGAGGGGGAGTTCCTCATGGTCAAGGGACGATTATTGATGCCAAAGGCAAGCGTTTTCCAGGGTCTTTTCGAGACGGCAAAAAGGTTTGACACTCTCGCCGTCAATCGCAAAGCGATGTGACGGGAGATTCTTTGTTCAACGAATCGACTTGCCCCAACAGGATTGCTCCGGTTAAAGTAGAGGTCAATTCTCCCAAAGCATTTATCGGTTCTAAACCGAAAGTTCCCGTATGTCCTGCGGTACTTAATCCCCTTCTTAAAATATTTTTCGCAGCATTTTCATCCCGATCCAACTGAACCCACAACTACAAACATGGGTTCTCGTTGATAGGGATTTTTTTACGGTTTTACCACAATTTGAACAGTTCCCAATTGAAATCAGAAAACGGAATTTTATACAGGAATTTATTCCCGATTACCATTGACAAAATGTTAAGTTTTGTAACTCAATTCCCAAAAAAACTTGACATTTTTATTGCTATGTTATATATACCTCGGTGATTGTTAAATTCAGTTAGCAATAAAACTTAAAGACTGAAATGAACCCAGACAACCGATCCAGTAGTACCCTGAACATTAAACGTCTTTATCCGTTCTTTTCATTAAAAAGGGGAAGATAAACCAATGGTTCAACGTGGTTCTAAAGTTCGTATCCTACGCAAAGAGTCTTACTGGTATCAAGAAGTGGGTACAGTGGCTTCTGTAGACTCCAGTGGTATCAAATACCCGGTTATCGTTCGCTTTGACAAAGTGAACTATGCAAGCGTCAATACCAACAACTTTGCTTTGTCGGAAGTGGTGGAAGTTGCAGGCCCGGGCAAAGGTTCGGGTCAAAAAGTGAAAACTGGCTCTCAAACACCAGTAGAAGCTAAAGATCGTAAAGTCCCTGGTGGTAGTGCAACTCGTGTCGGTGATCCGAACCAAGGAACCGAAGGAAATTAGTCGGTGCCGGAACTACCGGAAGTTGAAACCGTTCGCCAAGGTCTTAATCAAGTGACCTTGAACCAAACCGTTGTGGGTGGGGAGGTGTTGTTAAATCGCACCCTCGCCTACCCTTTTTCTGTGGATGAATTTTTGCAGAATTTAACGGGAATGGCGATCGCTCAGTGGCATCGCCGAGGGAAATATTTATTAGCAGAATTAGTTAAATTAGACCCAGAGAAAACCCCTGGAGGCTGGTTAGGGGTTCATCTACGGATGACAGGACAATTGTTATGGGTTGATCAAGAAAATCCCTTACAAAAACACACTCGTATTCGCTTATTTTTTGCTAAAAATCGAGAGTTAAGATTTGTCGATCAGCGCACCTTTGGTCAAATGTGGTGGGTTCCTCCTGATCAAAAAATTTCTAATATTATTACGGGATTAAATAATTTAGGCCCAGAACCGTTTGCAGCAGAATTTTCCGTTGACTATTTACAAGACCAATTTAAAAAGCGTCAACGGCCCATTAAATCAGCCCTTTTAGATCAAAAATTAGTGGCGGGAGTGGGAAATATTTATGCAGATGAAGCGTTATTTTTAAGCGGTATTGCCCCAACAACGCCTTGCACATCTTTAACTCGTCCACAACTCGAAGCGTTACGAAGCCATATTATTCAAGTCTTAGAAAAAAGTATTCAAGCTGGGGGGACAACCATTCGCAACTTCCTCAACGTTCAAGGGATAAATGGCAACTATGGTGGCACTGCTTGGGTTTACAACCGAACTGGGGAACCCTGTCGCATCTGTGAAACCCCCATTGAACGCTTAAAGCTGGCGGGACGGTCTGCTCATTTCTGTCCTCAATGTCAAGGGAGAGGGAATAGGGAATAGGGAATAGGGAATTACGAATTACGAATTACGAATTACGAATTACGAATGAGATAGAAAATAAAGACTATAAACCTTTATAGCCCTACGAATTACATTTAGAACAATTCTAAATCCAGCAAACCCTTTCACTCCCTACTGTTCCCTGTTCCCTGTTCCCTGTTCCCTTGCGCGTAGTGCTATAAAATTTGAAAAAAGATTCTATTACCACTTTAAGTTAACGAGCTATGGCGATTAAAAAAGGTGACTTGGTTCATGCAGTTCGGGAAAAGTTAGAAAACAGCTTAGAGGCAAAAGCCAGTGATACTCGGTTTTCTCCTTATATTTTTGAAACCAAAGGGGAAATCATGGAACTGCGAGGGGACTATGCTTTAGTTAAATTCGGACAAGTTCCCACCCCCAATATTTGGTTACGACTCGACCAATTGGAAGCAGCGCAATAGTTAACTTATAGCGGTTCTCAGAATTGCGGTGGACTTCAGATACAAGCCCCCACTGTAGTGGTACTTCGCTCAGTGGCGGGTAGTTAACCTTCTCGTGTTTCAAGTTGTGAGAATCTGATTATGCTATTATCTACTCCGTTTTTTCCTGCCTCTTGTCATTCCACACGGGTTTCAATTATTGGTGCTGGGAAAGTAGGCAGTACCCTTGCCCAACGGATTGTTGAACAAAATATTGCTAATGTTGTTTTATTAGATGTTTTAGAAGGAGTTCCCCAGGGAATTGCGTTAGATTTAATGCAAGCGGGTGCTGTTGAACGTCATGACCGACACGTTACAGGGACTAACAATTATGAAGATACGGCGGGTTCAGATATTGTGGTAATTACGGCTGGAAAACCTCGAATTCCAGGGATGAGTCGAGATGATTTAATTAGTATTAATGCCAAAATTGTAGCGGAGGCTGCGAAAAAGTCTATTCAATATTCCCCTGATGCGGTGTTAATTATTGTCACGAATCCTCTTGATATTATGACTTATATTGCCTGGAATGTGACGAAGGTTGAACCCCATCGAGTAATGGGGATGGCGGGGGTTTTAGATTCCGCACGATTTGAAGCTTTTTTAGGAATAGAGTTAGGAATGTCTGTGTCAAATATTGATGCAACCGTATTAGGAAGTCATGGCGATTTAATGGTTCCTTTACCTCGTTATACCACAGTTAACGGCATTCCCATTACAGAATTAATCGAGCCAGAAACGATTAATAAAATTGTTGAACGTACCCGCCAAGGAGGGGGAGAAATTGTTGAATTATTAAAAACGGGAGGAGCTTATTTTGCACCCGCATCTTCGGTGAGAATTATGGTTGAATCAATTTTACGTCAACAATCAAGACTATTACCCACCTGTTGTTATTTACAAGGACAATACGGTTTAAATGATATTTTCCTAGGGGTTCCAGCTTGGTTAGGATGTCGAGGAGTTGAACGAGTTTTAGAACTCGATTTAACAGAATCCGAACATGAAGCCTTAATGAAATGTGCAGAATCTGTTCGAGGAGGAATTAATCAAGCATTGGAAATGTTAACTGACAACTGACAACTGACAACTGACAACTGACAACTGATGATGCGGATACTTGATAACTAATTACTATTTTGGGTATAAGTTGCCATCGGTTCTTTAATCCAGCGAATATAAAAATGTCGGAAAGTGGATTTTAAGACACGAGGTAAACCAAAATCGATGGGAACTAAAGCATCGGGTAATTTCCAGTCGGAAACTTGTAATTCTTTTGGAGTTAATAACGGATAATTAATGTCTGTTAATTCAGAACATAATCCCAATCGTTGAGAAGCGGCAACAGTAGGAACCAAGCTCGGATCAACCTGAAGCAGATCAACAAGGGTTCTATCGAGGGAAAAAACGTGATCAGAAGCGGCTAAAATCCCTAATTCACGGGGTTCACCTCCACTGGGGCCATTACCTTCATGACCGATAATAGCATCTAAAATCGTTAAATTAGGGTTAATGGCTCTTGCGGTTTCTACTAACATTTCCCCAAACCGATTAACATCTTTTCCGGCTTCTAAATGCCACCAAGCTTTCATTTTTCCGGGGACACAACCAAAGAGGTTTTTAACTCCCATGGTTAGGGTAAGTTGAACGTGGGATTTTAGTTTGGGTAAATTAATCACCACATCCGCTTCCATCGCTTCTTTACTTAACCGTAAATGATCAAACCCTTCACTAACAGTTTGATAACGTTTCCCCTGAAATTCTACAATAGGCAAATTTAACGATTCAATCAAGGGTAAATAACCATTAGCACGGGCGACTCCCAAAGCACTCCCAAAGGCGGGACTATCCCCTAAAAAAGGTTTTCCTCCCGCCTCAATCACCAGTTTAGCAACGGCAGCCACCAATTCCGGTCGGGTAACGCATTCTTTTGTAGGACGACTTCCCGTTAATAAATTGGGTTTGAGAAGAACGCGATCACCCGGTTTTACAAAGGCTGTTATGCCGCCCCAAGGTTCCAGTAATGTTTTCAAGGACGTTTCTAGGGCTTGAGGGTGATAAGAATTAGCCCGAATTAAAGACACAGTTGGCATAAATCTGGAATCCTATAGGATGATTTAATCTATTAAGTAAGATGGCACAAGTTGAGTTATTCAGTAACTTTGAAACGACCGACTGCACCCCGATGTAGGGCGGTTACCCGTTGAGAATTCAGGAAAATTCCCTCTCCTTCTAGTTCCATAACCGGGGGTTTCAACTCGACTTTTTCCACTTTTGCCATATTAATCATGACCGTTTGATCAACCAGATGAAAGGTTAGCCAAGCTTGATTTAACAGTTGGGAAAGTAGGGGGGCTAATTCCGCCGAGGGAATGGGAATGCTAAAGGTTTCATCGTGGCCGTTGTCATAATAAAAGGTGATTTGCGTTGCTGTGGTCGCATTGTATTCTGCAAAAGACCCTTTGGGCATAGGTCAACTTCTCCTAAATGGGGCAATTTCACCAAGGAATTGAACGTTCCCACCTTATCTTAGATCGATATAGAATAATATTAATCATAGTTGTTCACTTTTTTGATTGCGAGAATGTCTAAATCTCCTCATCCTGGTAATATCTTTCTGGAAAATGTCCCTTGGCAGGATTTAGAAACGATTATTTTTAAACGGCAAAAAAATGGAGAGACTTTACTCACCTATGATAATGGGCGTTTGGAACTGATTACTCCCTCGCCTCTTCATCAAGAGTATCGTGAAATTTTAGAAGAATTTATTATTGCTTTATTGGATTTATACAATATTAATTATCGGGGTTTAGGGTTCGCCCTTTGGCAAAGACCCGATTTAAAAATTAGTTTAGAAGTGGATAGTTGTTTTTATATCCAAAATTTACCCAGGGTTGAAAAACTATTGACGATTAGTTTACCTGAAAATCCTCCGCCTGATTTAGTTGTGGAAATTGATTTAACTTATAAATCTCTTTCCAGGCGTTCTCTCTACGCCCGTTTAGGGATTCCTGAAGTTTGGCGGTGTGATGAAAATAAACTGAAAATTTATCAGTTAAACGAGGGAGAATATCAACAAATTTCTCACAGTTTCGTATTTCCTGAAATAGCCCTAGAAGGTTTACCGAAAATTATTAAAAATAATATCAAATCCGGGCGGGTTGCCGTGCGTCGGGAGTTTCAGAAATGGTTAATGACGGTTTAGGAAATCAGCAATGACATTACTATTATTAGGAGAATTTGAAAACCCTGAAGTTTGGGTTTCTGCACTCCAAACTTATCAACCGCAGTTAAAGATTGAGGTTTATCCTGATGTTGAAAATTTAGCAGAGATTGATGCAATTTTAGCGTGGATGCACCCATTGGGAGTGATTGAAAAATTCCCTAATTTAAAAGTCATTATCTCAACAGGTGCAGGTGTTGATCATATTTTACGAGATCCGAATTTACCTCCTGATATTCCAATTGTACGGTTAGTGGATGACTCTTTAACCTCGCAAATGTCGGAATATATTTTATTAGCGGTTTTACAGTATCATCGTCAATTGATAGCTTATAAAACTCAACAAAGTCAAGGGGTATGGCAAGGATTACCTCCTAGAAATACAGCTAATTGTACCGTTGGAATTTTAGGGTTAGGGGTTTTGGGTTTAGATATTGCTCAAAAACTCAAGATGATGGGATTTTCGGTGAGAGGTTGGAGTCGAACCCCTAAAGTTTTAGACACTATTAATTGTTTTTTAGGTGAGAAAGAATTTAAGTCATTTTTAAGTGAATGTGAGATATTAGTGTGTTTGTTACCTTTAACCCCAAAAACCGAAGGAATTTTAAATCAAAATACCTTTTCAGCTTTACCTCAAGGCGCCTATTTAATTAATGTAGCACGGGGGAAACATTTAGTTGAAGAAGATTTATTAAATGCTTTAAAATCCGGTCAACTTTCCGGTGCTTGTTTGGATGTTTTTCAAATTGAACCCTTACCGAAAAATCATCCTTTTTGGGCTCATCCAAACATTACAATTACCCCCCATATTGCCGCAAAAACTATTCCGGCTTGTGTAGCACCTCAAATTATTGACGCGATTAACAAAAGTCAAGGGGGATTATTATTAAATAATACCGTTGATGTATCCAGAGGATATTAATTGACTAGATACAATGATTTCAAATAATCCCGGCTTGTTGAAAAATTTGCTGGGGGGTAAATTGCAATCCTTCTAATAAATTATCCGTTAAAATTGCCTCATCTCGTTTTGTTTGAGGTGGTGCATCGGGATAAAAAATAGTAATGATTTTAGCTTTCGGGTCAATAACCCAAACCCTCAATACTCCAGCATTAAGATAATCAATGGCTTTTTCACTCATTTGACCAAAGGTTTGATCCGGCGATATAATTTCTATCACTAATTCAGGGGGAACTGGACAAGCTTCATCAATAAATCGGTCTAAAGGTAGACGACTATAGGAAATATAAAGTAAATCAGGAATTGGAACCCAATCTCGATTATTTTTTTTCAAAATAACCGCCCATTCTATGCCAATTTCTCCTTGATTTTGACACCATTGAGTTAAGAGGGTACATAAAGTTCCTCTAATTCGAGAATGAAAACGTTTGGGTGGTATTTTGGGAATTGCTTCTCCATTAATCAATTCATAATTTAAGTCGGTTTCAGGAAGGGTGAGAAATTCATCGAGAGTAAGTTGAGTTTTGATTGTTACCATCAGTTGATTGCTCAAAGGGGTGTTAGCTTGAGTTCGGGTATTGAATTGATTATAACAAGATTACAGAACATTTATTTTGTAGCCAAGACAGGCTTTCCAGTCAATACAACCTGTTCGATAATATCCGCCGCTTTCTTAACTCCCCCAGAGCGTGCAATTGCTTCTTGGAGGGCGATCGCTCTTTTTTTATAAGAATCTTCTGTTAATACTTTTATAATTGCTGTTCGCAATTTAGGAACACTTAATTTTTTTAAGGGAACCATTTCCCCAACTCCGGTATAAGCAATACGCACTGCAACTCCTGGCTGATCATTTGCTATGGGAATTGCTACCATTGGAACACCATTACTCAAGGATTCTAAGGTGGTATTCATCCCAGCATGAGTAATCGTTAAAGTTGCTTTTTGTAATAGTTCTAATTGGGGTGCATAGCCAACAATAATCGGATTTCCAGGTAATTTCGGTAACGATTCAGGTGTCGTCGAACCACCGAGAGAAATCACTAATTGAGCCTCTAATCCTTCACAAGCGGAAGCAATTTGTTGAAAAATATCTAATAAGCGATTTTGAATGGTTCCCATTGAAGCATAAATTAACGGTTTTCCATTCAACTGTTCAAAGGGAAAAGGAACAGGTTGACGACTAGCAGAATTATGATAAGGGCCAGTGAAATGAAAATACGAGGGTAAATTGGTTCTAGGAAACTCGAATTCCGCAGGTTGTTGACTAATTTGAGCTAGCTTAGAGTAAGCATCATTGGGGTGAGAATGCAATGGTAAATTCCACTTTTGACGATACTCCGCAATGACTTGTCGAATTGGTTTAGTCGCCTGGGTAATTAACTGATAGCCCAATTGATTGCGTAAACGCCCTTTCCAAGTTGGATTATATTGCCAAGTGGTGATCACGGGTGGAATATTAATATTTCGATTCAATACCAACGCACTACAAATTGTTATAAAAGGAATATTCAGAAACTCTGCAACGGTTCCTCCTTCTGGTGAAACTTGGTCTACCAGCAGAGCCTCTACACCTGCATTTTTAATAGCAGTTGGAGCCTCTTTAAGAACGGTATCTGCACTCTCAGCAAGGAGTTTAATCGTATATTGAAAAGCCGCTAATCCATTAAGTTTTCCTAATTGAGTCAGGGTTTCTGTGATCACTCTAGTAGTGGAATTACCTTGATCTAAGGGGTAGAATTCTAACCCACTTGCTAAGGTTTTAGCTTCAGCATCAAGGAAGTTAAAGACCGTCACTTGATGACCGCGACGCAGCAGTTCACACCCTAACGGGATCATGGTGTTGAGATGTCCAGTAGAGGCTGGACAGAGAATACCGAAGTGGGTCATTAGAAACGGCTCCGTGTGAGTTTAAACGATTTTTAGGATTTAATGATGGGGATGAAATGTTAGGAAAAGGGAATATATGACTTGTGTTAATCAGCGACTTTTAATCACTATAACTATAAACGGACTAAAAACAACTAACGGATAACTTATTTTTAAACAAACTCTGGCGTGGGGGGATAACTTATACTTTTGGCTAGGTACAAAAGCGAACTATCGTAGAGTTACGAGAATAAAAGAACAAGTCCTTTTTCCTTGTTCCAATGCTCTGCATTACAATGCTAACTTTGAGGCTCTACCTCAAATTAACAGGTTGCCAAACTCTAATTTTACGGTCTTTTCCCCCGCTAATTAGCTTTTGACCATCAGGGGTAAATACAACTGCGGTAACAGCATCAGTATGGGCTTCTAGTAAATATTTTTCTTTGGATTGTTGATCTTTTACATCCCAAAGTCCAATTTTATGATCGTTAGAACCACTCGCTAATAAACAACTATCAGGACTAAATGCTAATGTATTAATCGCTTCAGAATCCTGCCAATTGACTGAATACTCTTCCCAATTTTTAGTATCCCAAAGTTTAATTTTTCCCTGATCAGTCCCACTCGCTAACATTTTACCATCAGGACTAAACGCTAATGCATTAATCGCTTGTTTTGGAATCTGTAGCGTCATGATTTCTATTTTACTCAGAGTTCTTAAATTCCATAATTTTATATAACCATCGACATCGCCACTCGCTAAAATAAAGTTATTATGATCAACCGCTAAAGCAGAAATTGGGCTGGAATGGCTAGAAAATTCTACTATTTCTAAATTTTCTTCTTGAGTATCCCAGAGCTTAATCTTGCCATTAATAGTGCTAGTAATTACAAATTTGCTATCAGGGGTTAACGCCACTGCTTTAACTCGAATTGAAGCTTTTTCTGTTCTCCCAAAACGATTGAAAAATGAGTCTTTTAAATCAAAAATTCCTCCATACTCTGCTAAAGTTTTAGGTTTTTTTTCTTCTGGACTTTTTTCTTCTAGGTTTTTAATATCCCAGAGTTGAATCAGATTTACTTCTAACCCTCCAACCATAGCACTAACAATAAATTCTTCTGTTGGACTCAGAGCGATGGGTGTAGGAAATTTAAAGCCAGGTGTCATTTTTGAACCCGAAAATCGCTTAATTTTCCCTTTATTTAACAAATCATAAACAATAATTTCTTGATCACAACCTACTGCTATACGATTTCCATCCGAAAAGCTAACAATAGAACAAATTTCACTATCACACTCTAGCATTTGTTCTACTTGCCATTTTTTGCTAACCGTTGATTTTTGGCGAGTTCCCTGAGATGAAGGTTCAGATTGTTCAATATAACGATTAAGCGTAATATATTGTAAGCTACCTTCATTTTGTTCAAGGTTAGTTAACTTAAAAACTTCAGAAGGTTCAGCAGGAACAGGCTTGATAATTTCCCAAAATTTACGATAACATTCCATCAGAGGTTTGTGAATCTCCTCTAACGTTGTTTGACTTAACCTAAAATTAGGTTGAAATTCTTTAATAACAATCCCTTCAATTAAACGAATTTTTCGACCAAAACCATCGGTTAAAACCCCAGTTTTAGGCAAACCTGTATTATCACCTGTTGCTAAAATAACTCGAAAAATTAAGGTTAATTTGCCAACGGAAGGATGATCAATTTCTTGATAATAAGCAGTTTCAGGCTTTGAAACCTCTCCTATTGCCACTTTTGCCAAAATAATAGAAACATCCGCATTACAGATAAAATCAGGAGCAACAATTGTTCTGTAATCCAGGTATTGATTACGACTGACTAGAAATGACCAAGCTGGTGTATAATTCATGGTAATTCAATTTTAGATTCAGGGAAATTTTTATAAAGTTCAGTTTGCAGGAGTAAAAAACAATCTAAGGCATACTTTAAAGCGGTTTGTTCATCTGCAACTTGTGTCAATGTTTGTTCGCGTTCTTGACGTAGTTCTTCAGATCTTCTCTGAGCGAGTTCTTGTTTTTGGTTTGCAGATGATTGAGCTAATTCTGATGTAAAATAAATCATTTTCTGCAAAGAACCTGTAGCAAACTCATATTTTTTAGGTAAAAAGGTTTCAACAACGGCGGGTACAAATTCTGCAACAACTTTTAGACCTTCACCCACAATTTGACCGACTTGCTCAAAAAAATTGAGGTTAGCTTTTACTTCAGTTTTAGCTGCTTTCATCTCCTGTTCTTGTTTCTCTAGCCTATTATATTCAGCTTGAATTAAATCAGGTAAAACACAAGCTAAAGGTAATTCAACTTGAAACGGTTTAGGTAAAACTCCTGGTGTTTTTAACATACTTCCGTCAGGTTGCAGTGTGGCAAAACCTTTACCCACAGCACTAACCGGAATTAAACGAATAGGAACTCCTGCTTTCTGACAATTCTGTACTAAGTTTTTAAACTCATCAATACTTAATAAAAGATCTAAAACTTCCTGAAGCGAATATTTATCTTCAAGCGCAACAACGGGGTCAGGATAGAGTTTGTGTAGATTGGGGAGATGCACCAGAAATATTGACGTTTTATGGTCGTCAAGAAGAAGAAAATTGTTTACAAGAATGGATGATTAAAAAATCCTACCGTTTAATCGCACTTCTAGGAATAAGTGGAGTCGGTAAAACCAGTTTAGCATTACATTGTGTTGAACCCATCAAATCTGAATTTCACACGATTATTTATCGCAGTTTGCGATTTTGCCCAAGTTTAGAAGAGATTTTAACTCATTGTTTAGAAGTATTTTCTGAGTCTTCCATTATTCCTCCCACTTTAGATGCTAAATTGACTCAACTTTTCAAATATCTCCGTCAATATCGCTGTTTAATTATTCTGGATGATGTTCAGATGTTATTTGCACCTCAAGAATTAGCCGGATGTTATCAAGCGGGCTATGAAAATTATCGCTTATTTTTCAAACAAATTGCTGAGGTTTCCCATCAAAGTTGTTTAATGCTCTTAAGTTCAGAAAAACCCAGAGAGGTTGCAGAATTAGAATTAGAACATGATACTATTTTTTCTTTAGTATTAGGAAGTTTAGGACAAGCATCTAAACAAATTTTAAGGGATCAAAAATTAAGGGATGAAACCGAATGGAATGAGTTAATTAAACGCTACGAAGGTCATCCCCTGGGATTAAAGTTAACGGCGGCTTTAATTCAAGAATTTTTTGGGGGATGTGTCTCTGAATTTTTGCAGTGTTCCCCACCGATTTTATGTGAACCCTTGCAATTTCGATTGTATCAACAACTAGAACGTTTAACAACCTTAGAAATGAAAATAATAAATACATTGGCTCATGAAGATCAACCTTTAAATTTATCTGCAATCAATCACAACATTCAGTTATCTTATCCCGAATTTTTGAAAGGTTTGCAATCTTTAAATTTGCGGTTATTTTTGAAAAAGTTTGAACAAAATAATATAAAATTATTTACTCTTGACCCTTTGTTAAGACATTTTTTAAAACATACTATTTCTTCAGAATAAAAGTGATCTTTTGTCTAAAACTAAAAACAGAGTTTATAATCGTTTTAACCTAACGTATATAATCTCCTATCCTGTCTATAGCGCTACTTGAAGAGGGAACAGGGAACAGGGAACAGGGAACAGTAAGAAGTGAAAGGGTTTGAGAATTCATAAATGTCCTAACCGTAATGCGTAGCGCTATACAAAAATTATCATCTGATTATTCTAAACCACAACATTTAATGATAATAGTTGCTAATTTTTGGGCGGCTCCGGGTTTCCCTCTAACTTGTCGTAAACGCTGGCCCATGGCTTCTAATTGTTCAGGATGGTCTAAATAATTTAAGACTAAATTAGCGATATCTTCGGGTTTGAGTTCTCCGACTAATTCGGGTACAATTTCCTGTTTTGCCCAAATATTCGGCCATGCAAATAGTTTACCTTGTTTTAACACGAATTGATTAATAACTTTAGCAAAAATAGATCCTAAACCGGGTAAATTTGCTAAAATTCCGGGTATCCCATCCCAAGAACGCATGGCATCTAATTGTTGAGTGGGTAATAATACAATCATGGGAACAGCTAATGCTCCTAATTCGGCGGTATTGGCTCCCACTGTGGTTAAACAAATTTGACAGTTTGAGAGTAAATCATAAGCGGGAAAGGATGTATAAAGTTCTATTTTGATGCCGTTTTGAGTTTCTAAATAAGCTGGATCTCCTAAATGAAGTTGTGCTGAAATTCCACCAAATTTTGCTATAATGGGGTTATATTGAGGATCGGCAAAACGAGCTAAGGTTTGTAAATCTAAGGTAGGTGCAACAGGAATAATAAATCGAGTTTTAGGTCGTTTTTGGTGTAAATATTCAACAATGGCTAAGGTTAAGGGGATACCTTGGGTTAATTTTGCTGCTTTAGAACCGGGTAATAATCCAATCATTATATCCGAAGAAATAGGAGAGGAAGAAGCCGATAAAGCTACATCCGCCATTAAATCTCCGATGACTTCTAATTTACTTTGATAGGGTTGGGGAATAGTCTCTAAAATCTCGGATTTCATCACCCCAAAACGATTAATATAACGCCACCAACGCGCCTCCCATTCGGCATAAATAACGCTACGATAGCCTAAGCGTTTACTAACAACTACGGTAAAAAATTGATCTCCTCCTAAAAATAAAACGACACCTTGTTGATACCAGTCCCAATTTTCTGCGGTTTTTCCAAATAACAAAAATTGCCAAAAATATTCTGCCCCTTGAACTCGATCAATTTCTGGGTAAGAACGAGCAATATTAACCTCTTTTCCAGTTGCATTGGGACAGGGAGATAATATTAAAGAAATTCTGGCTTGAAATGGTTGATTTTGTAGCTGTTCTCGTAAGGCTTGAACAACGGGACGCACCCAAGTTGTAATTTCACCAGGGCCATTAGAAAGAATTAAAATATCAATATTATTTTCCATATTAAAGCAGAGAATTACGAATGGAGAATGGAGAATGGAGAATGGAGAATGGAGAATGGAGAATGGAGAATGGAGAATGGAGAATGGAGAATGGAGAATGGAGAATGGAGAATGGAGAATGGAGAATGGAGAATGGAGAATGGAGAATGGAGAATGGAGAATGGAGAATGGAAAGGAAAAGACAGGTGTACTTTAGGTTTGAGGATTAATCACGCTGGCGATCACCATAAATCAAATATTTTGTAATTGCTCCAAATTGATTATATCAACAACAGGAGAATGACGATTTAATATAATATCATTATGTCTTTTAAGCAAGATGATCTGAGCTATAAATACCCAAAATAGTTGTGATAGATTACGAGATTTAACATGATTTTTAAGATCTGAAAGTTTGGCTTTTAAAATTATTTTATTTTCGAGTTTATAAACCCAATTCCTTCCCCGTTTAGAAATTTGAAAACAATAACCCGGAAGATAACCGCCTCGATTTGCCCAAAAGGCATAACGTTCTCCTAATGTAAAATAGTGAAAAATGTTATTAATTCCAGCAATTTTTGCTAATTCCGGTGAAATTCCTAATGAATTATAAGTCACCGTTGAGCGAATATAATCTGAATATTTAATCACAATTTGTTGAGCCACTTTTCCTCCTAAACTTTCTCCAATCATATCGGGTTTTTGTCCTTGTTGGGTATGATTTTTTAACCAAGCGATCGCACCTTTTTTTTCAGCCGATTTTAATTGCCCTTCCCAACTAGCAATAAACACATCGGGCGTATCTTCTATAACGCGATAAAACGGATACCATGACCCATAGCCGCGAATTACTAAAACAGGAGGTTGATCAGCTTTTAAGGGAAGACGACCCTCGGCATAAAATCCGGTTTTTTTATCTTCAAATACTTGATCAATAATATAATCTCCTAAAACTTTTTGTCCGATTTTATGGTTAATATAAATAGACGGAGCATCGGGTTCAAAAAGTCCTTTAACTTGGGGTTTTGCAAATTGTTCATAGAGACGATCCAAACTATGCCGCCCTGTTACTGGATCAATAAAACCCTCTTTCAGAATAGCAGAAGAATTTGAACCTTGATTTTTAGAGAAGAAATTAAACCAATTTTTGATCAGAAATTTCACCGCACGTTAAACCCATTGTGACGCTAATTTTTAATAAAAGGGAAATTAGATTAAGAAATTAATTCCTTAATTTTTGCTGGAGTTAATTCTTCTAACTGATTTAATACAATGGTTGCTCCCGCCTTTTCTAAGTTTTGCTGATACCCTTGACGACGTTCTAAATCAGCTTGTTGAATATGGGGCGGAAGCACCCCGACACCCACCCAAAAACGCTCAGGTTGGAGTTGTTTGGCTTGGGTGACAGTGTATAAATCTGCTACGGTATCCCCAACATAAAGAACGGGAGTTTGTTGATGTTCTTCGGTTTCTAATTCTGCAATCACTTCAAATAATCCTGTTGGGTCAGGTTTCCCCGGAACATCTTCCATCGCCCTTAAAACAATAGAACTTAAATTCAGTTTACCCTGCAAAACATAGAGAGCTTCATCTCGCATCGCCCCACTAAAGAAACCCCAAAGGATCTGATTTTCAGTCAAATTTTTAAAATAATTCGGGGTACAAAGTAAGGGTTCTGAGCAAATATAACCTGTCCATTCTTCGGGGTCTAGCCCTCGATAACGGGACTGGAAAAAATCGATTAGCTGTTGATAATTAAGGGAAATGTCAGTTCTTGTTTTCCCTTGGGCTTCAAAATAACGATAAACTAATTCTTGAGACGCTTCCCAATCATTATTCCAAATTCCCTCAGCTTTGAGATAATCAATATCGGTCAGGGTCGGACGATAGGCGCCGTTTGTAAACTGTTCGACGGTATCAGCAATAGCCCGTCGATAGGAACCTCCCACATCCCGAATGACTCCATCAATATCAAAAACAACAATAGCGGTTTTCATCATTGAGTCCGTTGAGCTTATGTCATGCTCAAGGCTACACCCGAACTGGGTACTCCGGCAAATCTCAATCAAAGTATTGGCGGATTTGGAAAAACATAAGGTATTATAGAGGATTGTAATATTTTTAATTAAGCCTGGGATAGACCTGGAGGTGTAATTGTCAAGGTTCGTACTAAAAGTTCTCTGGCTGGATGAGAATGTTGCGCTGGCGGTGGATCAAGTGGTGGGTAAAGGCACAAGTCCTTTAACCTCTTACTTTTTCTGGCCTCGCAACGATGCTTGGGAACAACTGAAAACAGAAATGGAATCCAAACGTTGGATTTCTGAAGGTGATCAAGTTGAGTTGCTCAATAAAGCAACCGAGGTGATCAATTATTGGCAAGAAGAGGGCAGAAATCGCCCCATGAGCGAAGCCCAAGGCAAATTTCCTGAAGTTATCTTCACCGGGAGTAGCTGATCTCCTTCTCGTTGATTTAATTTTTGATTGTGTGAAGTCTCCAACGCCATAGCGACTGCTGGGCGTTGGTTTTGCATGGATAAAATTTGCTGGGTTCCTTTGAGTTGCAGCTAACATAGAAATAAGCAAAAAAGCTTAGTCTTGTTTTTCCGCATAACCCAACGGAAAATAACAGGGACTGAACCATAGGAGATTTGGCGAAGAGGAAAACCTATGACGAGCACATCTCGAATTTCATACACCACAGAACAAAGTCTGGCGTGGATGCGGGGACTGTTAACCCTGGCTTGGGCGGATGGAAGTTTTGGCGAAGAAGAACATGAGTTAATTGATGCGTTAACCCATGATGAATTAGTCGCGGTCACGGATGTTGATAGTTTAGATCCCATTTCACCGGAGGAATTAGGGGCTGTTTTAGGAACCCATCCTAAACTGGCTGAAAACTTCCTGAGAACGGCGGTAATGGTGGCTTTAGCTGATGGGATTTATTCAATTTGTGAGGATGATTTACTCCATCAATTTTGTCAAGCGTTAAACCTGAAAATAGAAGCCTTAGATACCTTACGCAAAACCTTACAAGATTTATCCCAAATTCAATCGGGGGAGTTAGGGGAAATTTGCATAAGTCACAATAGCCATGATGATCATCATCTGGATGTTCTCTCTCCGGTTAAACATTGGTTAGATGACTTAGAAATTCATGATTCTAAAGTTGCCCATGCGGTGTGTAAATTAATTCCGCCTCAGTGTCCTTTTGAACGAGATCTCACCATATTTGGGCGCAAGATTGTTCATATTCCCCCGATGTGCAAATTGAATCCTTTATATGAACAATTTGTCGGGTTACGTTTCCGGGCGTTGTGTTATTTAGCAGATGAATGTCACGAAGATATCTCTAAATATTGTTAGGAAATAGCCGAAGGGAAAGTTGTATAGCACTACTTGAACAGGGAACAGGGAACAGGGAACAGGGAACAGGGAACAGTAAGCAGTGAATCCTTTTGCTGTATTTAGAAATGTCCTAACTGTAATGCGTAGCACTATAGTAGAGATGCGCTAAAAGCCTTGAAATAAATTTCAGGCTGTAGAGACGCGCCATGTAACCCCCTCTACGTCATCTAAAGATGACTGAAGGCTTGCCTTTCTTAACCCGTTTGAACGGGTTTGAGCTTTTAGCCCGAACTTTAGTTCAGGGCATTATGACTTAAGTAAAGACCAATACATGGCGCGCCTCCACTACATTCAGCAAACTATTCCCTGTTCCCTGTTCCCTGTTCCCTGTTCCCTATTCCCTACCCGAAAAATAGAGTTTAACCAAACACTTCATCTTCTATTCCTAACCACCATTCGCCCAAATTCATTAACTCTTGATGCAGTTGGGCTAACTCTTGAATATACTCTTCGTGGGAAATTTCAGATCGACGCTCTTGAAGCTTTTTTAAGCGCAATTGAACTAATAACCAAGGTTTAGAAATACTATCCGTGCTTTCAATATATCGGGCTAGTTCTTGACTATTCATAACTCGGATTTTAATCCATTAATCGGAAATTATAAACCGGGAATAGGGAAAAAATCATCCCTTCCCCACTCCCAGCTTTTCTATGATGCAGAAGCTAAATTGCTGGCTACAAAGTCCCAATTCACCAAGCTACTCAGGAAGTTGTCAATATAACCCGGTCTAGCGTTTTGGAAGTCGAGATAATAGGCGTGTTCCCAAACATCTAAGGTTAATAACGGAGTCGCCCCATCCACCATTGGGTTAGCCGCATTAGCCGTTTTGGTGACTTTCAGTTTGCCATTTTCCAGCACTAACCAAGCCCAACCACTCCCAAATTGAGTCGCCGCAGCGTTTTTGAATTCTGTTACAAATTTGTCAAACCCACCAAAATCGTGATTAATTTTGTTGGCTAAATCTCCTGTGGGTTCACCCCCCCCACCGGGTTTCATACAATTCCAGAAGAAAGAATGGTTCCACACCTGGGCGGCGTTGTTGAAGATTCCGACTTTGGCGGGGTCATTGGCCGTGGCTTTGATAATTTCTTCTAAGGATTTATTCGCCAGGTCAGTGTCTTTGATCAGATTGTTTAGATTCGTAACATAAGCTGCATGGTGTTTACCATAATGGTAGGAAAAGGTCTGCGCCGACATTTTGCTTCCTTCTAAAGCATCAGGAGCATAAGGTAAAGGCGGAAGTTCAAAAGCCATTGTGTTCTATCCTCTTTAAGTAGGTTCCAGTAACTCTAAACAAATCTTTACATCGTTTTGATTTTATATCAAAAATTACAAAATTTTGCGATTGTGCCTCGGATTTTCTGAGAAAATAGAGTTATCGTTGACTGTTGGCTATTGACGGTGAATGGTTGAGCCACTACTCAAATCTGCTTTGGCTCTTCTCGGCTCTAATATCGTTAAGATTTGTTACATTATTTTTATCCACCCTAATCCAACCTAATTGAGTCCGGCTTCCCCCAGAAACACCATGATTGAAGAGATGAGTAATAGCGAGCAACCGCCATTGGCAATGGATGTCCACCAGTTGCGGGAAGAGCAAGAATTAATTCTGAACCAGATTGATAATGCGATCGCTTTATTTAATTCTTCGCATCATTTAGTTTTATTTAATCAAAAATTAGCTGAAATTTGGGGATTATCTCTCAATTTTTTAACTCAACATCCTCCCTTAGAAAGGATTTGTTCAGAAGTGGTTGCTCAGGGCTATTGGAGTGAACAACAATGTCAGCAACTCACGGCTTGTTTACAGCAAACAGAAATTCCTAATTTATCTTTTTGTATTCAGCAAAGTAACGGCATTTATTTAGAAGTTGAAAGTACCTTAACTTCCCAGGGCGGTCGGTTATTCACGTTTCGAGATGTAACTTATTATCGAAATTCTCAAACCCACTTAAATACAGAAGTTCAGCGATTAAAATTTTTATTAGGGTTAAATGAACGTTTACAAGATTCTGATAATTTACAAGAGGTGGCTCAGTTTGCCTTGAATTATTTAGTTTCCGTTATCAATGCGGCTTTTGGGGATGTGAAAGTCATTTATGGAGAGGGAAGAAATCGCCAAGCTGAAACGATTATGAATCAAATTTCGGGTCAATTTATTGCCACCTATGGAGAACCTGCCATTGCTTTAATGCAGGAAATCTTAAAGGATGGAATTCCCTATGGTCAAGGTTTATTATGGGATGTGGTGGCAACGGGTCAACCTATTTTTGTGCAAAATTATGCTCAACATCCTAAATCCGTTCCTGCATTTCGCTCTCCCGGAATTGGTCAGTTAGGAATTTTCCCCATCCCGGCGACTAATGGAAATATTATTGGGGTTTTAACTTTAGAATCACGGGACTTAAATCGATTTCAACAATATCCTCAACGGGATATGTTAGATGCAGCTTGTCGGACGCTGGGTGCGGCGATTGAACGGACACAAGCACAAACTCGCCTGCGTCAAATTAACGAAGATTTAGAACGAGCTTCTCAACTAAAATCCGAGTTTTTGGCGTCCATGTCTCATGAACTGCGAACTCCCCTCAATAGTATTTTAGGGTTTTCCGACTTACTTAAACGCCAGATTGGAGGGACTTTAAATGAACGGCAACTGCATCACGTTCAACTGATTGAAAAAAGTGGTCAACATCTCTTACAACTGATTAATGATATTCTGGATTTATCCAAAATTGAAGCCGGAAAAACCGAACTTGATTTAACAATTGTCGATGTTCACCGCCTGTGTACTGAAGGCTTAAGAATGATGCAGCCTCGTGCTGACAAAAAACGGTTGGCGATGTCTTTAGAATTAGATTATCGATTCAATCAAGCCTTTTTAGATGAGCGACGGGTGCGACAAATTATTATTAATTTACTGTCTAATGCGGTGAAATTTACACCGGAGGGAGGAAGCATTAAACTCAGTGGATTTTTAGCTTATGGCAGCCAAATTGATCAAGATTATCGACCGGATTGTTCCCCAGTAAATTCCAGTACACCTTATCTTTGTTTAGAAGTAAAAGACTCAGGGATTGGGATTCCAGAAGAACGTTGGCATCTTTTGTTTCGTCCCTTTCAACAAGTAGATTCTTCTTTAACCCGTCGCCATGAAGGAACCGGATTAGGATTAGCATTAGTTAAACGACTGGCAGAGTTACATGGCGGCACGGTTTCCTTCCGTTCAACGGTGAATCAAGGCAGCTTATTTCGGGTGTGGTTGCCTTTAACAGAAATGCGTGAAGAATTAAGTCTGAATCGGCAACCTCAAGCTTTATCTAAAGATCAAAAATCTGATGCTTCTGATAGTTCTAATCTGAATTATCCCAATATTCCTCGAATTTTAGTCGTGGAAGATCAACCCTTTAATCAATTATTAGTTTCTGAAATTTTAGAGTTAGAGGGATATCGAGTTGAATTAATTAGTGATGGTCAAACTATGTTAGAAGCCATTCATTCTCCCCTAGTAACTGAAAAATCCTTACCCGATTTAATTTTAATGGATGTGCAGTTACCAGAGATAGATGGGATAGAACTGATGCGTCAACTTCAAAACCATTCTCTGTGGCAATCTGTTCCGATTATTGCGCTGACAGCAATGGCAATGGCAGGCGACCGAGAACGCTGTTTAGCTGCGGGTGCATCTGCCTATTTAAGTAAACCTTTAGATTTAGACTTAATGCTGTCTCTGGTGAAATCTTTTCTGGGGTCTTCATCGAAGAGGGGATAGACAAAATCTATACAATGACGGATGAAAAGCAGGATTCTGATTCGTTGTAATGATAACATCAGGGTGATGTTCAGAGCGACCAGTTTTTTCTTGAGTTTTGCGGAAACCTAATATTAAAAGTAGGGGCAGCAACCTATCAGCAGGTTGGTTTTTTAAACGTTCAATTTTGATTAAAATTAATCTCATGTCCAACCCATCGCCGTGTATTCTTCTCGTCGATGACGAACCGATGAATCTCCGTTTATTAGAAAACTTACTGGCATCAGCAGGCTATCAAACCCAGTCAGCAACATCGGGAATAGAAGCCATACAGTTAACTCAAACCTGTATTCCTGATTTGGTTTTGTTAGATGTGATGATGCCAGAAATGAACGGATTTGAGGTTTGCCATTATTTTCGACAACAAGAATTCTTAAAAACCATTCCGATTATTTTTTTAACTGCTTTAGATGATGAAGAATCGAAATTGAAAGGAATGGAACAAATGGCAGATGATTATATTACTAAACCGTTTAAGAGTCGATTACTGTTAGCAAAAGTTGCGAATTTGCTTCAGTTACAAGAAATTCGCCAAGCTTCGCACCAGACTTTAATGAAGCGGCGGATTCAAGAAACTACAAAACGTCAACTTTCTGTAGCTTGGCAAATTAATGAAGATTTATCAGAAAAATTTCGTTTATTTGTTCCTGAACAATTTTTAAACCGCATCGCCCCTGAAGGGGTTGAATCGATTCGCTTAGGAAATGTTACCGAAGAAGAATTGACGATTTTATTTTGTGATATTCGAGATTTTACCGCCATTGCAGAATCCCAAAATCCTCAAGAAACCTTTGAATGGTTAAATGCTTTTTTTAATAAAATGAGTGGCTGTATTACCTCCCATCATGGATTTATTGATAAATATTTAGGGGATGCCATCATGGCTGTTTTTGACCGACCTCAATTACAAAGCCAGGATGCACTTAACGCTGCATTAATGATGAAAAAAAGTTTACAAGAATTTAATCATCCTCACTTTAAAAAAAGGCAACATCCGATAAACATTGGGATTGGAATTCATACCGGAAAGGGAATGATTGGGACATTAGGTTCAGAAGAGAGAATGGATTCAACGGTGATTGGAGATGTTGTTAATACCGCTTCTCGATTGGAAGGACTCACGAAAGTCTATGGTTGTACGATTATTGTAAGTCAATCGACTTTAGAACACCTGAATAAAGCAACAACTTGGGTGGAGACCGTTTCGGATTCCTTAGTTACTCAATACCCTGTAACACCTGATTTATTTTATTGGCGGTGGATTGATTGTGTTATCCCTAGAGGGAAACAAAATGCGATTGAAATTTATGAACTTTTGGGAACTCTTTCCTCCGCCTTTTCCACCTCAGAAGTTTTAATTTTATCACAATTTGATCAGGGAATTCAAGCGTGGAAAAACCAAAACTATGAAGAAGCATTAGGATATTTCCAAACCGTTCTACAACATAACCCCAACGATACCATTACCTCTTTATATATTCAACGTTGTCATGAGCAATTAGGGTTAACCGTTTCGAGTTAAAGCAAGATGGGGAAAAAGATTACATAGCACTACACAGTACAGTTAGTACACGTCTAAATCCAGCAAACCCTTTCACTCCTTACTGTTCCCTGTTCCCTGTTCAAATAGCACTATAACACTTCTTTTAAGTTATGAGTTGCATCACTGAGTTTTGCACTTCCGTTTTTAATTTGGTTGACACCGAGAGCCGTTTCATTAGCACCTCGTGTGAGATTATTCATAGCTTGATTAACCTGTTGAATAGCGACGGCTTGCTGTTTAGATGTTAAGGCAATTTGTTGACTACTTTCAACGATTTGTTCCATTGATTTTGACACATCGGAAAAGACTTGAGCCGTTTGGTGAGCGACATGAACCCCAGATTCAACATTTTTTGTTCCTTCTTCAGTCACCACAACTGTTGTTTGAATCATCCGTTGAATATCATTGACTAAGGTATTAATTTTTTGGCTGGATTTTTGACTCGCATCGGAGAGTTTTCTAATTTCAGACGCGACAACAGCAAATCCCTTTCCATGTTCTCCAGCGCGTACCGCTTCAACGGCGGCGTTTAACGCTAACATATTGGTTTGATTTGATAAATCACTCACCACATCAGAAACACTACCAATTTGATGGGTTTGTTCACTTAACTGCACAATTTTTTCAGCAATAGATTCTACTTTGATTTTCAGGGTTTCCATTTCTTGTAACGCTTTTTGAATGGCGACTGTCCCCTGTTCTACCCGAATTAAGGCTTGTTGAGCCCCAAAAACAGCCCCTTCTGCTTGTTGAGAAGATTGTTGAGAGGAAGCACTTAATTCATCCATTGTTACGGTTGTTTCTTGAACTGAAGATAATTGTTGATTGGTAATCCGTTCTTGTTCATTAATTGTGGACACAATCTGACTGGAAAAGGAAGTCACAACCCCGACAACTTCCAAAATAGAATTGACTAATTTCTTTAACAGAATGACTCCCAAAAATACAAAAAATCCCCCAATCACAAAGGTAACAATTACAGCTATCCGAATAAACTGATTGATGGGTTCTAAAACAACAGATTTGGGCGTTTCATAGACTAAAATAAAAGGATTTTTGCGATTAACTGAATCGGGAAAGATGGTATTATAAGTCATAATTGAGTTAGATATATCTGTAATCAAGCCATTTCCTCCTGATAGCACTTGCTTAACAATAGGTTCTGAAAAATCATTTTTGAGATTATAATTTTTATTTAATTCAAACCCCCACTGTTTTTCGGGAAGGGGATGGCTTAAATAATATCCATCTTGATTAACTACAAAAAATTGTTGTTGCAATTCCGAACTTAAATTATCATTATCAGCAAGCTCAAACAACCGTTCAATTAAAATATTAGCAACTAAAACGCCTCGTTTCTCACCAGCTTGATTATAAATGGGAACTCCATACCGAACAATGGGTTTATAAGGAATTTCAATTTGATCATTCTCTCGACTCAAGTTTATAGGAGAAACATAAACTTGTCCTGGTTTTAAGCTTAAAGTTTCCCGAAAGTATTCTGATGAAGTTCTGTTTTTTAACTCTTTGCTGGGAACCACTATAACTTGACCATTAGCAACTTGGACTCTCACCAGTTCATTTCCATCTTCATCCAGATATCGTAATTGATCATAATAGGGACGATTTCTTAAGAACGAAGAAAAAATAATCGTTAATCGATTTATCCAGTTTTCATAGCTAGATTTATCTTGAGGATCAATCCCTTTGTTTTCCCGGGCTCTAACAATGCCTTGAATCGGGGGAGTTTCACTTAAATATAAAATATCAGATTTGAAATTGCTCATGAAAAGATTGATGGTTTCCCCACTATTTTGTTCCTCATTTTTCATCGAGCGAGCAACGGAATCAATTAGATATTGGCGGGAGTTAATAATATTGAATGAACTGACAGCAAGTACGGGAAAAAGAATACTGGCAATCAATAAATATAAAAACTTGTTTTGGGATTTTCCCGGCCATCGAAAGTTAAACATACGTTTTTTGGAACTGGATATTTTTGAAACCCTTTATGAGAGTATTATATCATAGTTTTCACTAACCTCTAAAAGTTTAAAAATTATTTACATCTGTTCTTATAACTCCCTTTTTTGTTAAACAACAAATGTAATAAAACCCACTTTAAAGCCTCTCTAGCTTAATTAAACATAAATTAATTGTCCAAAAATTAGCTAACAGAAGTTAAAATCAACAAATTACCTCAAAATTTGATAGCCACTTAGACTGAAACTGTAAATTAAAGTAAAGTTTGATACCCAAGCTATCGCTTTTGAGGGATAATCTAAACTGAGATATTTTTTATCTAAATTAGAGTTTTACACATGAATACTCCACTCTCGCCTCAGTGCCAAAATCTACAACATCAGGTTGAAGGCTTAGTCAAACTTCTGCATCAAGAACCGTCCCTGCGACAACAGGATATTACGGCGGTGCGTGCATCTTTGAATAAAGTAATCTCCCCCAAGTTTGAAATTGTGTTTGCGGGGGCGTTTAGTGCTGGAAAATCAATGTTAATTAATGCCCTTTTAGAACGGGAATTATTATATAGTGCAGAGGGACACGCCACCGGAACCGAATGTTATATTGACTATGCTGAACCGGATCAAGAACGGGTGGTTTTAACCTTTTTAAGTGAAGCCGAAATTCGCGAACAAGTCGCGGCTTTATGTCAGCTTTTGGGCTTAAGTTCTAATGTTAATATTAATCGCAATGATGTGATTGATTTGCTTTTAGAAGGCTGTGACAAAATTATTCAGCAAGAAGGAGGAGTTAATAAATCTGAACGGGCAAAACAAGCCAAAGCGTTAGATTTATTAATGAAAGGGTTTGTGGAAAACCGCGATCGCATTCACACCCTGAATAATGCGACTTATTCTATGGAACAGTTTAACTTTTCTAACCTCAAAGAAGCTGCCAGTTATGCCCGTCGAGGCAGTAATAGTGCAGTCTTAAAACGGATTGAATACTATTGCTATCATCCCCTATTACAAGATGGAAATGTCATTATTGACACCCCTGGAATTGATGCGCCTGTAGAGAAAGATGCTCAATTAACTTATCAGAAAATTGAGAATCCCGATACCTCGGCGGTGGTCTGTGTTTTAAAACCTGCATCGGCGGGAGAAATGACAATAGAAGAAACGGAACTCTTAGAACGAATTCGTCAAAATCCCAGTATCCGCGATCGCGTTTTTTATGTGTTTAATCGCATTGATGAAACGTGGTATAATGCCCAACTGCGTCAACGGTTAGATAACTTAATTTATTCGGATTTTCAGGATACCACCAGAGTCTATAAAACCAGTGGATTATTAGGGTTTTATGGAAGCCAAATTAAATCAACAACGGGACGCGATCGCTTTGGGTTAGATAGTATTTTTGCCGAAAGTATTAAAGGATTTGGGGGAGAAGAAGAAACCCCTCAATTTGTCTATGCTTTTAATAACTATTGTGGCAGTTCCCGCAAACTTCCGATTCAATTCCGAGTCACAATTAACGGGTTTGAATCTCCCAATCAAAACTATGTCAGGATTTTAGCAGATTGGGGACAACCCCTGATTGATCAGTTAATTAAAGATAGCGGAATTGAAGATTTTCGTACCGCCATTACTTACTATTTAACCCAAGAAAAACGTCCCCAACTGTTTAAGAATCTAGCCGATGATTTAGAAGATATTTGTATTCCTCTGCGGAAGTATTACGAATCAATTCAACGGGAATTAGACAGTCAACCGCGTGAAATTGAATCGATGAAAGCCCAGGAATTACAACTGCTGAATCAACAATTGCAAGAAGCTGGACAGGAATTTCGAGATCATATTGCGGAAGAAGTGAATCGAATTATTACCAGTAAATGTGATGGCTTTGAACAGGATTTTAATCAATTACAATCTCGGATGGTGAGGCGTTTAGATGAATTATTGGATAGTTTTTCTGTCAAAGAAGCTTATAGTCGTGCGACCTTCAGCCATCCTCGGAATGCAACTGCGCCGTTATTGGCGGTTTTAGTGGAAGCATTGTATTTTTTAGCGAACCAATTAGAGGATATTTTAGTGGAGGCGGTTCAATCTGTAAATGCAGGGTTTTTCCGTCGTTTAGTTGAACGAGTTCGCAAGACCGAATATTATCGCAAACTCAATCGTTTATTAGGGAATGATGGCGGAATAGAACTGCGGTTAAAACGGTTAGAAGAAGAGGTTAATCAAGCGTTAGTTGCGATGGCTAAAACGGAATGCGATCGCTATGTGCGAGAAAGTCCTAACTTTTATGATGAACGAACCTTTTCAATTTATCAATTTCGCCAAACTTTATTACAAACCTCATCCAGTTATGATATTAAAGCAATGCTCGATGCAGAACCTGCTATTCGTCAATTGTTGAAGTTAGATTTAGAACCTAAAGTTGCAGAAACGATTAATCAAACCTTCCGCCAAACGGTTAACCAAACCCTGAAAACTCAATTATTACCGATGACGGAAATTCAGGGGGAAGAAATTATGCAGCAATACAGTCAAGCGCGAGTTTATTTGGAGAATACCTTGGAACAGGAAGCGGAGGAGAAAATCAAAACGAATGCTCGATTTCAGTCTGAAGTGAATCAAAAAATAGAGGAATACAATCAATTTGTTTCAGCGATTAATAGTTGTTTACAGTCAATGCAACTATTTGAACATCTATTACCAACTATCTCTAATTCTAACATTAGTGATGAGCGTTTCGATTTTTAACGTTTAGACTCGTTACCTCTCTAAAAACCTGGTTTCTTCGAGAAACCGGGTTTTTGGAAAAACTGAATTTTAATGTATAGTTTTATCAGTAATTTAATGCTCAATCCACTAATATTTTTACATTGACAAAGTATTATCATAGTTATAAAATAAATTGATTGATATTTGATAAAATCACTAATCACCATGAGCGATGTTGTTTATTCAGAAAATTGTGAAGATTATGAAGTTTTATTGTTCGGAAATCATACTTGCCTTGTTGAAAAACTAAAACAAGATCTTGAGTGTGCTTTGAAAGATCGTGCAAATGACATTATAGAGTCAATTACTAGAAAACAATCTAATCAATCATTTTATGTGATTAAAGGTGACAGTCGTTATGATTGGCAATGGTTTGAAGAAGGAATAGAGTGTAAACTTTTAAAGTTAGGAGTGAAGGAATGGCAACCCGGAACACTGAAATTCAAAGTTACTCTCCAATTTTGTCCAGAAGAACCGGAAGAAGATGAAGTTGATGATGAGGAAGAAATTAATAAAATGGATGAAATGACAAAATCCTTAGATGATTATGAAGTTCTATGGTTTGGAAATCATACTTGTCTTGTTGAAAGACTAAAACAAGATCTTGAGTGTGATTTGAAAGATCGTGCAAATAGCATTATAGAGTCAATTACTAGGAAACAATCTAATAAATCATTTTATGTTATTAAAGATGACCTTCGTTATGATAAACAATGGTTTGAAGAAGGAAAAGAGTGTAAAATTTTAAAGTTAGGGGCGAAGGAATGGCAACCCGGAAAAGTTAGAATTAAAGTTACTCTCGAATTTTGTCCCGATGAACCGGAAGAAGTAGAAGTTCAAGAGGAAGAAAAAATAGACGAAATGGATAAAGTAGCAAAATCCTTAGATGATATTCGTCAAAAATTAAACCAACAAAATAATAGTTAAATAGAAATAGGGTTTCTTCATGAGATATCTTAGTTTTACCCTCTATATAGCAAGTCTAAATTAGTTGTAGAAATGACTTAAAATCCAATTCATCGTAAGGGCGAGGCGCGCCTAAAGTTCGTCAAAAATCACGCTAAAAGCCTTGAAATAAATTTCAGGCTAAAAGCTCAAACCCGTTAAAACGGGTTAATGATCTTAGTCATCTTTAGATGAGTTTAGCTATTAGCCCGAACTTGAGTTCAGGGCATTATGACTTAATTTTAACAAAAACATGAACAACACAGCCAAAGTATACACCTTATATTTTGCAATTGACGATATTATAACTTCAATGTGCAATATTATTAATCATCGACAAAATTCAAAAAAAGTTAATAGCGATGAACTGTTTAATAAATTATGGACTAAGGGTAGAAATAAATATTCTGAGCTAAACTATGATCTAGTAGCCGAAATTGGAATAGCAAATTTTAAAGCAGAACAAGAATTTGGCAGAATTGCATCAGTTATCGATAATGCTTTAGGAAAACTGGAAAATGATCAGAATTGCTACTTTATTTACTGTCTGTGGTTTGCCTTAAATATTGCTATTGTTGAGTATTCTTTTGTCAACCCATCAGTCAACCAACATAACCTATATTTGGAGATAGAAAATCAGTTAAGATTAGCTCATGAGAAATATCTTTTGTCGTCCCAGTCAAGTCTGGAAAAGTGGCAGAATATTGAGGCGATAGTCAAATCAAAGTTGGGAAATTTTTAAAAGAGTTTTCAGTAAGGCTAGAAGATAATTATTTGAGAAAGGGTAAGTATATAAGCTGATTTTTTTATCATAGAACATGATCTATAATAAAAAAATAGAAGCTTGATTACAGGATGGTTAAATTAATGAAACCTACCCCCAGAATTGTCATTCCTCAAGAAGTTAGAAGATATGTATTTTTACGAGATAATTATCAATGTAAAAGCTGTGGTAAAACCGAAAATGAAACCCAACTGACAATGGATCATATTATCCCATTAGCAAAAGGAGGGTCTAACGATATTAGTAATTTACAAACCTTGTGTTCTCAATGTAATCAGAAAAAGAAAGCTGATTTTGATCCGCGTTTCAAGCGAAACTTTACAATTTAAGAATTTAAACTAAAAATGTTATAATAGTAGAATTAAACGACCGAGTTAGGGATTTTTATTTCTACAAATGATAAATCCTCTGAGAAAAAAACTGCATTACTTAGTTGATCAGATCTCCGAAGAAGACTTAGGAAAAGCCTGGAAATCCTTGCAAACCCTGTTTTATGATACCTATATGCTCAAAGCGATTCAAGAAGCCAAGGAAACTCTAACACCAGGAGACTCCTTAACCTATGATGAAGCCCTAGAACTGTTGCATTTTGAGTATAGTAGACCCAGTGCCTCTCATTCAGAACATCACCATCCCACCTATCGTCCTATTCCCCAAATGAATGACTGAGTAACCCCATCGTGACGCTTGATGTCCGCTATGGTCGATCTTTTATTCATGACCTAATAAGCTTAGAACCATCCGCTTATTCTAAGGTCTATCATTTTGTCTTTGTTGAATTTAAACAGATTAAAACTCTCAAAGACTTACCCGAACTTAAGCCATTAGGTTCAAGTGCTATTTTTTATCGCTTTACTTTAGAAAATTATTTAATTGGAATAGAAGTAACCGGTCAAATTGTTAAATTCGTCCGAATTCTACCCAAACCCAAGATTTAGAGTAGAAGCAGGGGGAGACAAGCAACCCTCAACCGCCCCTACTTTATTACAAACTGTTAAGGTGTATTGCAAAGCGTCACAACTGACGGGGGAGAAATGGTTTCCAGGTGAGTGTCCGTGATACCATCACAAATTAGTAAAAAGACGAGATAGATTGGGAGAAGACCGTTGACACTACGGGTTGCTGTTGTTGGTTCTGGCCCTGCGGGTTCTTCCGCAGCCGAGACGCTAGTTAAAGCAGGCATTGAAACCTACCTGTTTGAACGGAAGCTGGATAACGCCAAACCCTGTGGTGGGGCGATCCCGCTTTGTATGGTGAGTGAGTTTGACTTACCTGCTCATGTCATTGATCGGCGGGTGAGAAAAATGAAAATGATCTCTCCCTCGAACCGTGAGGTTGATATTTTCATTGAAAAAGAAGACGAATATATTGGAATGTGCCGTCGGGAAATTCTCGATGGGTTTATGCGCGATCGCGCCGTCTCTCTAGGGACAATTTTAATAAATGGTACTGTTCATCAATTAGAAATTCCTAAAACCAGTTCCGAGCCTTATGTGATTCATTATCATGATCATGCAACGGCTGAAGGTGGCGTGGGTACACCCAAAACCCTAGAAGTGGATGTGGTGATCGGGGCGGATGGAGCTAACTCCCGCATTGCTAAAGCCATTGATGCTGGGGATTATAATTATGCGATCGCCTTCCAAGAACGCATCCGTATCCCTGAAGATAAAATGGCCTATTATGAAGATCGGGCGGAAATGTACGTTGGTAACGACGTTTCCCCAGACTTCTACGCCTGGGTATTCCCCAAATATGATCACGTTGCGGTGGGAACTGGAACCATGAAACCCAACCAAGCGCTGATCAAACAATTGCAAGCGGGAATTCGCGCCCGGGCAGCGAGCCGCATCGAAGGCGGTAAGATTATTAAAGTAGAAGCTCACCCCATTCCCGAACATCCCCGTCCTCGTCGGGTTGTGGGACGAGTGGCGTTAGTCGGAGATGCCGCCGGAACAGTTACGAAGTCCTCTGGAGAAGGCATCTATTTCGCCGCCAAGTCAGGGCGGATGTGTGCCGAAACCATTGTGGAACGGAGTAATAGTGGTAAACGCATTCCCACAGAAGCCGATCTGAAGGAATATATCAAACTCTGGGATAAGAAATATGGCATTACTTATCTGGTGTTAGATATTCTGCAACGAGTCTTCTATCGCACGGATGCGACCCGTGAAGCTTTTGTAGAGATGTGTGCGGATAGGGATGTGCAGAAGTTAACTTTTGATAGCTATCTGTACAAAACCGTTGTTCCGGCCAACCCTCTAATTCAGATGAAGATTACAGCAAAAACCCTGGGGAGTTTGTTACGCGGAAGTGCATTAGCGCCGTAATCAGTCATCAGTCATCAGTCATCAGTGTAGAGACGTGCCATGGCGCGTCTCTATCTATGAGTTAAGAGTTAAATGATAACTTCTTTTCTTGACTAATAACTGATAACGGATAGCTGATAACTGATTATAAGGAGAATTTAGTATGAGTTTAACAAACCCGTCAGAAGAACAACTCAATGCGACGGATATTTTGGAATTAGTTCAACAAGAAAAAACAGCTACCTTGAGTCATTTGGTTTCAAGTGTTGTCCATGAAATTAATAATCCGTTAGGGTGTATTGCCGGAAATATTACTTATATTAAAGATTATGTCAAAGATTTATTAAATTTAATTGAACTGTATCAAGAACATTATCCCGATCCTGTTAGTGAAATTGCTGATGAAATTGATGCGATTGATTTAGAGTATTTAACGGAAGATGTGCCGAAATTGTTATCGGCTATGGAAAATGGAGCAGAACGTTTACATCAAATTAGTAAGCTGTTAAGCATCTAAATAGGGTATAATGAAAAACCAAGTTTAGAAAAATCAATCAAAAGATGCCTGCTAAAAATCATTTAAATGAAAAGCAAGTAGAGAAACTACAGAAAAGATTGAAAGAGGAAGAAAATGGACAAATCCGAGAAAGAATCTTGATTTTATTATTGCTAAATGATGGTAAAAAGCAAAGTGAAATTGCCAAGTTTTTGGGCTGCTCATTAAACAAAGTATGTTATTGGTGTGTACATGGAGACCCTGACAAATTAGAAAGCCTAAAAGATGAAAGAATGAAAGGAAATTATAGAAAAGCCACAGACAAATATATAGAGATATTATTAGAAACAGTAGAAAAAGAACCGGAAGAATTAGGATATGAATTTGGGAGATGGACAGGAGAAAGATTGGCAACTTATTTAGAACAAATCACAGGAATCAAATTAAGTAGTTCACAAGTGAGAAAGATATTAAAGGAAAAAAAGTATGTTTATTTGTGGGCAAAGTATAGCTTAGAAGAGAAAAGAGATCCAGAAAAAAGAAAATTATTTAAAGATAAAATAGAAGAATATTTGAAAATAGCAAAAGAAAGTCCAGAACAATTACAGGTATGGTTTTGGGATGAAAGTGGATTTAATTTAAGAGTGATAAAAAGAAAGAATTGGTGTAAAAAAGGGAAGAGGAAACAGATTAGAGGAGACAGGAGGAAAGGAAGAGTTAATGTGATGGGAGGATTGAGGTACTCGGATAAAAAAAGATTTGTAGAATTTCTGGATAAAGGAAATGCAGATAATTTTTATCAAGTGTTAAAAAGTTTTTATCAAGAGCTAATTTATGAATGGGTATTAGCGGGAAATCAAGCAGAAGAATTTGTAGAAAAAGGAGCTAAGATCCTGATTATTCTTGACAATGCAAGTTTTCACAAAAAAGAAGAGTACCTAGAAAAAATTAAAGCAGAAATGCCGAATGTCTATTTAGAATTTCTTCCAGCATATAGTCCAGATTATAATTTAATTGAATTAGTCTGGCATTCAGCTAAAGAATATATAGCTCATCGACTCTTTAAATCAGTTGATGAGCTAGAGTGTTTATTACATCAGCTTTTAAATGAAGGACAGTTATCTATTAAATGGGGACGTAAACTTAAAAACAAAGGTAATGCTATAATCACAGTTTAAATACACAACAGCTTAATGCTTTACGGACGTTTGGGAGATTTGAAAGCGATCGCCAAGTATTATTTAATATTCACGATGGCATTGATAGTGTATTATTAATGTTAAAAAGTCGGTTTAAAGGAACTAAAATCCGATCCCCCATTGAGGTGATTAAGAACTATGGAGACATCCCGGAAATTAACTGTTATCCCGGACATTTTAATCAAGCTTTATCTTATTTAATTAATTATAGCGTTAATGCTTTAGATGAAAAAGCCAAAGCTCAACCCTCTAATCCTGAATTTAAACCCACAATCACAATTAAAACCAGCTTAACTTCAGATTCTGTTATTTTATCAATTCAAGATAATAGTTTAGGAATACCTGAGAATGATCAAAATACAATTTTTGAAGCGTTATTAATCACAAAACCCGTAGAACAAGGAACTGGAATTGGTTTATCTGTCAGTCGTCAAATTATTGAAGAGCGACATCAAGGTACAATTAAATGTCAGTCAGTATTAGGAATTGGAACAGAATTTATCATCGAACTTCCCAGATCATCAGATTCTTAGACTTAATCCTAATTTCAATTATTAAAGACATCTTCATAAATTTGCGCCATTGTCAGCGTTAACCCCACAGATTCTAAGATTAAATCGTCTTTTTGTCCTAAAATTTGGATTGTCCAATTTCCTTGATCATCTTGACGATAAATTTCCACTTGCATTTGATTTTGGGAGACTAAAACATATTCTTTTAAACTGTCAAGGGTTTGATAGTTCATTAATTTTTCTCGTCTATCCGTAGTTTCTGTCGTTTCTGAAAGAACTTCTATAATTAAACTAGGTTGAGTTTTAAAATATCTATGATTATCTTGGGGGTTACAAGTGACCAGCAAGTCAGGATAATAGAAAATATCGTCTTGAACTTTAACTTTCATATCCGACACAAACACCCGACAAGAACTTCCCCGCAGATGAGGACGCAATAAGGCAAAAATATTTCCTGCAATAATATTATGTTCCTCACTCGCACCCGCCATCGCAAAGACATAGCCACCGACATATTCATGGCGAGTTTGACTGTTAGCTTCGGCGTTTAGATAGTCTTCAACGGTCAATAGGGGTAAAGGCGATCGCATTTTTTATTCCTCGTCATTATCTTTTATAAACATTCTATTAACATTATAGTCAAGATTATAGAAGTTAGGATATACGGAAAGTAACTAAATTGAGTAAAGCTGATCTGTTGTATGAAACTGAATATATGCTTTGAATACAGGATTTAATAGAAATAGCGATCGCCCTCCTCCTTCAACTTTTTCAATTAAATTCCGTCGAATTAATGATTGTATCGCTTGCATAAATTCAGGTTTTGATAATACCAGGTTAGCAGGTTTTTGGGAAATATTGACGGGTTGAGCTTGAGTCGCTAACCAATATATTACTTGTTTTTCTAATTTCGATAAACGGTCTAAGTGAGATTCTAAACCAGGTTCTAAATCTCCTAAATAGATATCATTTTGTTCGGCTAAAAACAGGGAAACACTACCATTAAAGAGTTCAATAATTGTTGAAGCAATAATCTTTAACCATCTAGGATGACCTTGATAGATTGTAATTAATTCTAACCAATTTTCCTGATCAATTAACCCTTTTTCTCGTAAGATTTCGGTTGCTTCTTCCCCTAATCCTTTGAGATTTAAGGTTTGTGCGGAGCTATTTTCTGTTTCTAAATTGGCGATTTCTATGGGTTTTGTCCAACTCAGGAGAATTAAACAACTTTGATGGGGAGATGTAGTAATTTGTTTAAAAAATTTACTATAATCTTCATATCCGGGTAAGTATTGACCTGCTAATTCACCACTTTTTAAAATATCCTGTAGGTCATCAAGAATCACTAAACAGCGAGAGTTACGAAAATAATCAATAACTGTAGATAAGAGGGTTTGTTGAGATTGAGAAAAAAAGTCTTTAAGTTCGGTTTGTAGTGTTGAAAGGGTAGGAATATTATTAAAACTTTTCCAGATAATATAATCAAATTCACTATTAATTTCTTCTATCAGCTTAACCGTTAGCGCACTTTTTCCAATTCCACTTAATCCATAAATGGTAATTAAGCGAGTATGGTCTTCTAATATCCATTGTTTGAGGGTAGTTAATTCTGAGGTGCGATCGTAAAAGGTCGTTAATTCAGGTGCTTCTATTAAATTGATAATTGTTGATTGATTTTGGGTTTGGGATGTTTCTGGGGGAGAGGGAGCTAATCTATTATTCATAATTTCTAGTTGTTGGATATTACTATAGCAAAAATTAATATTACTAACATTTATGAATTCTTTTGTAAAACTTGATGAAGTTATAGAAAAATTAGGTTTTTGTAAGGTACGGCGAAAATTATATTTATTAACTTCTTCACCTAAAGCACTGGAAATATTTTGCCATAGTTCCGAGGCAACATTTCTGACGTGACCTTCGGTACAATGTTCCGCTTCTGCTATTTCGCTATATTTCTGACCATCCAAGGTTCCTTTCAAAATGCTCTCTTGCAGACTATCTATATGTTTACCAGTCTGTGAAAAAAATAGATAATCTGTAAATTCTAATACATCTTTTATGTCCATTGATTTGAGATCGATAGATTTCTATCATATTATCATAAATTCTCTGACATCTGATGACATTGGGATGATAGATGACATTTTTGCTGACTAAATTAGTTACTCATCCTTACATCATGTCAGTTGTCTTTACAATTTTTATGTTGGAGAATAAATAATATTGATTCAAGACTTTATTATTTAAACTAGAGGGAATAACTGATGTCAAAAATAGTAAAACTTAGTAAAATATCGATAGCAGTCTTCGTTGGTAGTTTGGTTCTTGTGTCTCACACTCAGCCAGCTAATGCTGGGTGGTTTACAAAAGACACATACCTGGGTCGTATGACTGTGAGCGACAACCTGGCTTATTGGCGAGCGCAAGGAAGAATCGGTCTATCTACACCTCCTTGGGATCGTAATCAGCTTTGTCAATGGAAGTATGGTCGTGACAATGTATGGGGTAAGGCTGTTAGTTCGTGGGGTTCAGCAAATTGGCAGACAGATTGTTACCGTTGGCGATGGTTTTGGCAGTAATTTTACGGTCATTTTATCGTGGCTTAAATCTTTATGGTTGTTAGGCAGTCACGACATACACTAATATTAATCAGGGACTATTCGTGCCAGCTACAGACCTCCATTTGTAGTAGACACGAATAGCTCTTAGTTAGCTTGAATACTTTAATAAAAGTGATAAATGAAATATATTTTAAAAGTTATTTTTCCGGTTTATCGAAAAAAAAAATCAGGGTTTACCCTAGTGGAATTATTAGTTGTGATTACTATTATAGGTATTCTCGCCACTATTTCTATAAAGACAATGTTTAATTTAATCCATAAGGCTAAACAATCAGAAGCAATTACTTACATCAACACTTGTCAAAAAAAACAGATGGCTTACTATGCTGAAACTACCTTGTTTACAGACTCATTAAAATTACTAGGATTGCCAAATGAAACCAACAATTATATGTATCAGGTAGAAATATATCCTCCCACCCAACCTGAAGACGGTAATCAAACATTAGCGTGTTGTATGGCTGCGGAAAAAGGAGGCAATAGCCAGATGGTGTTGACCTGTGTATCATCCGGTAGCTAGAGAATTTCTTGTTTCATCGTTCTACCTTCTTAAAATACTAATCCTAGAGCGATCGCTTTTATTGATAAAAAAGAAGCGATCGCTCTAAATTATTATGACAGGTTAAGAATTTCCTCATTCCCAGGCTCATGCTTAAGAATATATGATCACTAATGTCTGTTTGTTCAACTGAAATTGACAAAATCAAATCAATATGATTAAATATATTAGGGTAAAAATATCTATAAAAAATGCCAACAGTTTTAAGATTTGAAAGCTATCGCTTTTATTTTTACAGCCATGAACCCAACGAACCTCCCCATATTCACATTGATAGAGATAATCTCTCAGCTAAATTCTGGTTATCGACCGTATCTTTAGCCAAAAATATAGGATTTAATGCTAAAGAGTTAAGAAAAATACAATCCCTTGTGGAAGTCAATCAACAAAAATTTTTAGAGGCATGGTATGAATACTTTGGCAATTCAAACTGATATTCGTGTAAAAAATGTTCTCATCCATGAAGATGCTTTTAGTGTGGAATTAATGGATGGACGCACTCTCACCACTCCCCTAGCTTGGTTTCCTCGACTATTAAAAGCGAACCCAGAACAATTACAAAAATGGGAAATTTGTGGTGGTGGTTATGGGATTCATTGGGAAGAAATAGATGAAGATATTAGTACCGAAGGATTATTACGCGGTGCTGCTGCACCTCAAAATCAAAGGCAATCCCTAGTATAAATTCTATTGTCGCTCATTTCAAGATTCTACCTTAAAATACTAATCCTAGAGCGATCGCTTTTATTTATTTAAAAGAAGCGATCGCTCTCTATTTTAGCTCGTCAGCAGTTTGCTCTGTGCCGAGATGCTAAGTTAATAATTCAAAGTAATTTGTTAGCTAATCAGAAAAAAATGATAATTGTCAAGATATGTTTTTTTGTAGCTTAGAGTGTTGTGACATTATAGGGGACTTCACCTAGCTCCCAGGCTCCTGCCTGGGAATATATTATAGAGGCTCTGCCTCTGGTTTTAGGTGGCAGAGCCACCCGAATATCATTTCTAGGTAGAACCTAGAAACGAGAAAATATTAATCCTAGAGCGATCGCATTTATTGATATAATGAGGAGCTAACGCTAACTAGGGATGAGGAATTAAAATTTATGTGTATCGTCCTTATAATCGCAACAATTGCAGCATTTATAATTAGTCTTATTTCTGCATTGACAATAATGCAGGATAATAGTTGGGATAGTGAAACTCATCGATTATTGTTGTTTGTGGGATTTATTGGAGGAATAATTTTAGTATTGACATATAAAATGATCTTAAGTTGTTAAAGATCGGTAGAACCAGGGAACTAGGAACTAAGTAACTCCTGACTTTAGGCGGCTACTCTCGTTCAGCCCAGTATTGTGTTCTACGCTTCTGATGTGCAACCGCTAAAATCCGAATCCGATCATCTTCTAGGATACGATAAAATAGAGAGTAAGAAAACTTAGGCAAAATTATCCGACGAGCAGAACTTTTAACCTTTGAACCAGCTTCAGGATATAGCATGAGGAAGTTTACTGCCTCTTCTACTTCTTCTAAAAACTCTAACCCAAGCCCAGGTTTTTGTTCCTCGTAATAGGCGGTGGCATCAATTAATTCTTGTTCTGCTAGTGGATGAAATATCACATTTTTCATTGCAGAAGACCACGAATCTTGTGAAACACTTGTTCAGCCGGAATGCCAGTAACTTCGCCGATATCCATTTCGCGATCGCGTCTTTCAGCTTCCTCACCCCAGCTTAATTCAACTTCTGCATCGTTTTCCCTACTTTGTCCCAAGTGTTTTAGGAGCCGCGAGAGCAATATTACTTGAGAGTCTTGTGGAAGTGCAAGAACCTCAGCTTCAAGATTTTCAAGTGTCATAGTATTTAATTATTTTTTGACACACTAATTCTATCATACTTTGGGACAAAAAACTATAGCTCTGATTTTCTAGTTTCAAAATTATACCTTAAAATACTAATCCTAGAGCGATCGCTTTTATTATAAATAAATTTAAGGTAAGAGTTGAGATTGTATAAAACTTAATCCCTGATCAAATTGTGATATCATTCTGCAATTAAAACTATTCAATTCTGCTTTAATTTCTGGTGTATCGAAATCTCTTGAATTACGGTTTAAAAAACAAGCAATTGTTGGTTGATTCTGCTGTAGATGAAACAGAACTGAAGCATAGACTAAGGCATCTTGAGGCATCAAAGCATAACAGTTTTCATAAGTTGCTGCTTCAGAGAGAATATTGCCATTTAGTGGGATAATATCTGCATGACTCAATAACCTATTTCTATATTTTGCAAATCGTTTTGTTTCTTCCACATCAATTTCAACCAATAAATTAAAAAACTCTCTAATATTATTTTGAATCCGATTTTTATAGGAAACTGTGCGTTCAAGCTGTTTGAATTCTCGATCAAGAGATTGCTGCAAAGCTTTACGATTTCTAGCTTGACGAATTAATTTTTCATGAGGTTCAGCTAAACTATAGGCGGGAATAATTAATGTTGCAGGTTTTTGCTCACTCAGTAACAGAATTCCTTCACAGCTTTTAAACTGTTCTTGCTCGAAAACTAATTCTAGGACAAAATTAGTCTCAACGTAAATATTCACGCAATATCCTCATATTGAAAATAACCACCTGCTATAGCTGTCCCTAGCCCTGACTCAACTAACCATTGTTGAGATTTATCACCCTCTTTACCCAAGGTTTGAGAATGAATTATTTCTCTTAACCAAGAAGTAACAATCATTTCAAAACTCTGGGGATTGATTTGATCTGCGGTAACTTCAGACCGTTCAAAGTAAGGTTGAAAAATCAGAGTTGCATCAATAATATAAGAAGGTTCTGCGATCTGTTTTTGATGATTCAGATTAGACCATAAATAGATTGAATCAGTAAAAACTAACATAATATAAGGGGTTTTTGGGAAATTTTCACTTTCAAAAATTTTCCAGCCTAATTCTATCACCCAAGGGAGTGGAGGATTAGATCGTCGCTTCACTTCAACAATTAATATTAGTTGGTTTTCACGATTATAAACCGATATATCCCAACCAGAACGTCCAGATGGTTTTGATCCTAAATCATTGCGATTAAAGGTAGCAAGTTGAGAGTTTTTTTCAATATTTTCAACCTGAAGTTCTGCTAAAACACGGGTGGCGATCGCATTTTGTTCGTCTTCTGGAAGTTTTTCTAATTCTTCCATAACTTGCTGAAGTAATTTATTCATTTTCATTTCTCCTGTTCTCATTATTGGTGAAGTATTACTAACTACGAGCATAAGTCAAATCATCATCTAATTCTTCTGGTGTGTAGTGTCGTAAAACTCCACGCTCTCCCAAGAGTTGCCCAAATTGATATTTATCCATAACAGCCAGTTCTCGTGCTTTACCAAAGGATAATAGATCCTGACTATAGAGAGCGATCGCTAATTCTTGCCGCAATTCCTGTTCAATACGTTGTTCTGGTAAACGAATTGCTTGCAAAACTGAATCAGAAATTAAAATTTGTAGTCCCATATTCGTTTAAGGTTTATTGAGTTAACACAGAAACTCATCTGCTAATGTCTTGACTTACCGTTTCAGCTAAAGTACCCCACTCTTGATCTGTTGTTTCCTTGCTTCAATATTATACCTTAAAATACTAATCCTAGAGCGATCGCTTTTATTGATCTAAAAGAAGCGATCGCACTTCTTCAAAAACCTCAACTTCACTTTAGGGGATAAAAAGCCGACTTACACCCATATAACTATTAATATTAAGCACAATCTCAATTAGACGCTCAACACAACGTTCTCGATATTCCGAATCATTGAATAATCTATCAGCGTTTCCTATCGTAATCACAGGTTTGGAATAATATCAAGCCAACCTTGATTAGCAATAGAGCCAAAGAAAATCATGGCGTGTCCATTGAGATTATGATCTATCAAAAAAATCATGCTTTAGCCTCACGTTTTGCCTTAGCTGCTCGCAGTTTTTCCCATGCAACTTCGGTTCCAGGTTGGGGAGGTTGAGCGGCAATTCTAGCAATCAGATCGCGGTTTTTTTCTTCATAATTATAGTCGTAGTTCTTCAGCTTCTTTAAGAACAATTTGATACTCAGCTTCAACATCAGCGCGATTGGCTTCAATATAAGCTAAAGCTGCGTTAATTTGTGCCTCTGTCAAATCAAATAATCCCCTGATAAATTTAGATGGATATTGAGCCGTCACATAATCCATAATATCGTAGATAGTGATGCGTGTACCTGCGATTGTTAATCCTCTTTCTGTACGGATAATAGCTGTTCGTTCGTTAGGTACAGTTGTCATACTGATAGTCTCCTAAAAGTTATTTTTATATTACTAACTGATTTAATCACCTACAACAGGAGCTTGAGCGTGGATGATTCTTTGGATAATAAAATCATCCCTCCTGGCATTAATAGGATAATTAGTCTCTCATTTCCAACCCAAGAGAGCTTTAGCCATCTTGTTACCCTGTAAGCTTTTCCACCTTTTCTGCCTATTAGAGAAACTATATATTAAGTTTTGTTAAAATTGAGTCCTATTATTCGCTTTGCTATTTCAATAATCACCTGTTGTTGGTAAACTCTTTAATTAAAGTTTAATTGAAAATCCCCTTCAAAGAGAACACTAAAGTTGAGTGTTTTCCCCTTTGGTTGATGATGTGTTCAAGTCATATCTAAGCTAGAGGGTGCAGATTTTAATCCCAATCATCACACCTTAACCTATCAACACCGGAAAAAGTTATTGATTTTGTGCATCAACCCTAGAGTTGAATCTTGAAGTTTAACGAAAGGGTAAATAACATTATTATTCCAAGTTGGAATCAAAACATTAGGAGTATCAAGCTTTCACATCAGGTTATGGCAGTTGCCAAATCCATGTTTGACAAAAACTGATGGTAAAACCAAGGGCGGTGAAGTTTCTTCCTCCCGGTTCCCTGCTATCAGTCTGTTGTGAAGTCAGCAGTTTTTAGCCGTTGAGATGGCTAAACATTAGGCTGATTAAATTTAAAACTTTTCTTAATATAAGGAGCATTCAGTTTTATGACCAGCACCACAACAGCATCACTACTGTATTTTAATGGTTCCGATGATAAGATTGATGTTGGCTACAACAATGAGTTAAATCCCCAAACTTTCACAATTGAAGCTTGGGCTTTATCCCTCACCTCAAATACAGGAATTGAACGTTCTGTATTAACTTCCCGTCCCGATAGTTATCGGTGGGGGTATATGTTTTATCAAGCTTGTGTTCAAGATAATTGGGAATTATGGCTGTTATCTCCGAATGGCAATTATCAAAAAATTCACGGGCCAAAAGTTCAAGCTAACGTCTGGACTCATTTAGCCGGGACTTTTGATCCCAGTTCATCCGTAGCACGGTTATATATCAATGGTCAGCAAGTCGCTCAAGAAACCGTAGCCTATCAACCCACCGCGCCGACGGGTTATAACAGCCGGAATATCTTACGCATTGGAGCAGGTTCTACCGAGTCGGGGTATTGTGTTGGGGGAACTTATTTCTTTAATGGTTATATTGATGAAGTTCGCATCTGGAATACCGTTCACAGCGCACAAGAAATTCAGGCAAAAATGAATCAGCGCCTCACGGGTCAAGAAGCGAATTTAGTGGCTTATTGGCGGTTAAGCAATATTTCTGGAGCCCAAGTTCCTGACCTCACAGGTCATGGTCATAATGGCAATATTTGTAAAGGTTCGATGGGTGCTAATATTATTAACCCACCCTTTACTCCTCCGTCCACTCCCGCCCCAACTCCCGCCCCAACTCCCGCCCCAACTCCAGTTCCCACACCCCCACCTGCTCCACTGTTCGGTCAATTTGAAGTGCTGAGTACCTCAGAAATTGGTTATAATTTCACTAATACTTATGGTCGGGAACTGACTGTTTTCTTTACCCCGTCAGGAGAATGGAAACCTGCCTATTTCCTCCCCTACTATACCCCCGCAGGTGCACCTGGTTTTCCCTATCAAGAATATATGGTTTATCCCCAAAATACCTCCTTTGCGCTGTTAGCCATTGACTTAGAAACCAATACGGTTTTAGCCGAAATTACCGGGACAACTCAATTAGTCATTAAAGCCGGACAAACAATTGCTTTCCGCATCAATGATGTGGTGGGTTGTTATGCGGATAATTATGGGGCTTTTACTGTTCAATGGTTAGCTACTTAAGTTAATTCTCAAACATTAAAAGCGAAGAGTGAGGAAACCCAAAAAAGATTAGATTTCCCATTCTTCTGATTCCTAAAACGCATTTTTCACTTAATTCAGAATACAAGGAGAAGCAGCAAATGGTTGTTGAATTGCAATTCCGCACACTATTAAATGGTCAAACTTTTGGAACCGGAACCTTTAGTTATAACGGACAATATGCACCGGGTACTATTCTACATCAAGGAGATTTAATTTCATTTACTTATCAGGATGAAATTGTTGGATCATTTGACTTAAGCCACTTAGCAAATTTTGATTTTGTCTATCAAAGTGTTGACACTATTTGCGCTTTTAATATTATTGTAGCCTCTGCGGATCGCACGCGATCGCTAACGGCTGGCCCCGCCCAACCTCACCTGACCCGACCCGGAACATCGGCCGATGTCGCTAAACCCCGTTCTCAAGTCATAGAATTAGAATGGCCGACTCCCAAAACTCCCGCCCCAACTCCCGCCCCAACTCCCGCCCCAACTCCAATTCCCACACCCCCACCCGCTCCACTATTCGGTCAATTTGAAGTGCTGAGTACCTCAGAAATTGGTTATAACTTCACAAATACTTATGGTCGGGATCTGACTGTTTTCTTTACCCCGTCAGGAGAATGGAAACCTGCCTATTTCCTCCCCTACTATACCCCCGCAGGTGCACCTGGTTTTCCCTATCAAGAATATATGGTTTATCCCCAAAATACTTCCTTTGCGCTGTTAGCCATTGACTTAGAAACCAATACGGTTTTAGCCGAAATTACCGGGACAACTCAATTAGTCATTAAAGCCGGACAAACAATTGCTTTCCGCATCAATGATGTGGTGGGTTGTTATGCGGATAATTATGGGGCTTTTACTGTTCAATGGTTAGCCACTTAGGTCAACCCTAATCTAGTTTTTGCACTCTTTCATCTTGTGAAGAAAAAGAAAACTAGAGCGAGGGGATTAAAGTCCAATTTCACAGGAGATTAAATGGCAACACTTTAAAAGAATAATTCCTAATTGATAACGGTTAGTAGGCTCTAGTACAATTCTGTATTAACAAGAGTTATTTTCTTGATAAAGCAGGATAAAATTGTTCTGGAATTTAATTAAAATTCGTAACAATTATTGATTATTTCTCTTAAAGTGTTGGCAACATTTTCGGCTTTATTTAATATAATGAGAAAATCTACTCATCCGATGCGAGCGCTCACCATTAGAACAGTAGAATGTCCCCCTTTTAAAGCAAGCCCATCTACAAGTTCCACTCAACCCTGTTCTGGAACTGTGGAATTAGAATAGTCAACTCAGAAATTCCCCCATTATTCACACCAAAACAACAGAATATATCTTAAAAATAGATCTTTTGTTTTGCTATATATGCAGAAAAAATTTCAATTGAATTGAAATCAATATGAAATCCCATGATGAAGGCTACGGATAATCCCCCCCAACCCCCCTTAAAAAGTAGGGAGATGTGTAGCATACATTTAAGGATTTCATATAAGGTGATTTCTACTGAATTAAAAAATCTGTATAAACCGTTGAACTCTGCCTCAATGAAGTTGTGGTTGATTACTCCGAGAGATGGAGTTTAGCGACGATTAAATAGGAAAGCGCATTCAATTCAATTGTAAGTCTTCGTTCCAGTCTCTCCCTTCATCAATTATCAGGAGTAAAAATCGATGTCTGATGCTCAACAATGGCCTTTCCCATTACCCAATACAAAAGATTTAGTCAGTTTGTTGAATTGGCTGTATCTTCAAGGAAAACGGGATTTTCCCTATAGCTATCTGTATGAAGCCAATCTAACCAATGCCAAACTCCCCTCAGTCAATCTTAGCTTTTCCTATTTGTACAAAGCGAATTTGTTAGGCGTTGACTTGATGGCAGCTAACTTAGGTTATAGCTTTTTTGCCTATAGCTACTTAGGCTATGCCAATCTCACCTATGCCTATTTAGGGTATGCCTATTTAGCTTATTCTAACCTCAGTCATGCCAATTTAAGTTTTGCCAATTTGAGTCATTCTGATTTAAGCTTTGCAGATTTAAGTTATGCAGATTTAACCAATGCAGATTTAAGTTATGCGGATTTAAGTTTTGTGAATCTGACGGGCGCGAATCTCACCAATACCAAATTGACGGGTGTAACCATTATGGGAATTACACTCACCAATATTCAATTGGTTAACACCTATTTTGCCCAAACCCAAGTCATTGCGAGTGGCAAATTTGAAGTTCCAGCTAACTCGGAAGATGGCGTCGCATTAATGAATAATAGTAACCGTGATGCCTCCGTTAATATCATGCCATCAGGTTCGTGGAAAAACGGGCCAAATACAGCATCTTTCTCATCGGCAGGAGATGCTTCTTATGCAAAAGCTGGAATGAAACATCCTCAAAATACAGCTTTTTCGCTATTAGCCATTAATCCCATCACAAATATAGTCCAAGAAATTTATACCCCAACAGTCATTGCGATTAAACCGGGCGAATCATTAATTTTCAGAATGAATGATGCCCCTGGAGCTTACGGTAATAACGTTGGCAGTATAACTGTTAATTGGTCAGAAGTTGGTCGCTAATTCAGGCATTATTCAAGGGGGAAAATTAGCGTTGATTTGTTATTTTCCCCTTGAATAAGGGTAAGTCAGTCTAACTTATTGAAAAGGAATTAAAGATATGACAACCAGTAATTTTCAAACCTCTCTCTTGTGCTTTGATGGTGTTGATGACTATGTAGAAATTCAATACCAAACCCAATTAAATCCTCCCACTTTCACGGTTGAAGCTTGGGTTTTAGATTTGAGTATTCCTGATACAAACTTAGGAATTATCACTTCAGCACCCTCGATAAAAAGTAGCTCTAACAGGGGATATTATGATTTTGTAGAACAGACCGGACGTTCATTTTTTGCACTTCATGTTCCTGGAGGCAGTAACAACGCTGAGGTAAATAATTCTTTACCCAAAAATGTTTGGATTCACCTTGCAGGAACTTACGATCCAGCAACTAAAAGGCAACTTTTCTATATCAACGGTAAACTTGTAAAATCTTATACAAGTAGCTATAAGCCAGAACCCCCCGAATCTGCTAACATCTATAACCTGTTGCGACTAGGAACAGGAATCATTGATCGATCAGGTTTTGGGGGTAATTTCAAAGGATACATTGACGAAGTTCGCATCTGGAATATCGTTCGTACTGAACAACAAATTCAAGAAAGCTTTAATAAACCATTAACAGGGAAAGAACCCAATTTAGTCGGATATTGGCACTTGAGTAATCTTTCTGGGAATAAAGTTCCTGATTTAACTGGGAATGGTTTAGATGGAATTATTTATGGGAATGCTACCTCTCAATTAATTGATCACTCCCCATTTACCACTCCGCAGCCAGAGAAAACAAAAACTTTTGATGTTGATATCAACTCAACCTCTGGTACTCCCTTTAAAAATGATTTTCAACAGGAAGTTAGCTTCAAAATCTCTGCTACAGGAACCTGGAAACCAGCTACTTGGGCTGACTGTACACCTGCCGGATGGCCCGGTTTTGAATATCAAAGTCAAATGAAATATCCAAACAATACTTCCTTTGCTTTGTTAGTTGTTGATGCTGACACTAACACGGTTTTAGCCGAATTAGGAAGCGAAATTACTTTAGTTTTAAAACCCAGTCAAACGATTACCTTTGTCGTCAATGACGTTCCTGTCAATGATGGCTATCAAGATAATACAGGACATCTCAGCATCACTTCTGTTGCACAGATTCCTTGAAATAGCAATCGGTAAAATTAGATAGGGTTTGGTTCTTGGAGCTAGTTAAATTTTAGCTTTTACCCAACTCTTATCTCGGTCTATTGTTGCCTGTGTTAACTCAATTGAACTTAATCTCGTTGGAGTTTATATTATTATGATCACTCACAATCCCAAAAGTCCTCTATTTCGATTTGATGGCAATAAAGACTATGCAGATATTCCCTTTAAAAACGAATTAACCCCACCTAATTTAACCGTTGAACTTTGGGTTTTACAAATAGAAAAGTATAAATATTCGGCGGCGACCCTTCCCCTCATCAGCACGACCGAACAACAAGAGTTAGGATATACCCTTGGGGAATATAATGCAGCCACAGGCTTACAGATGATCTTTCAAGTCGATACTTTGACCGAGCGTTATCCACTGTTTGTAAAAACCCCTTTACCCCTCAATGTTTGGACACATTTTGCAGGGACGTATGACCAGAAATCCCAAATTTCCTGTTTCTATATCAATGGCGAACTCCTGCAAACTTATAATTTCGCAAACACGCACTATAATCCACTTAAACCCCAGACCCCTGCAACTTCTAATATATTGCGACTGGGAGCGCTAGTCAAAAAGTCAAAAGATGGGAAAAATCTTGTATTTTGTGAATTCAATGGATATATGGATGAAGTTCGCATTTGGGATGTCGTTCGTACTCAACAGCAAATTCAGGAAACCATCAATCAAGAATTAACCGGAAAAGAACCTAATTTAGTGGGATATTGGCGGTTTAGTAATCTTTCCGATAATAAAGTTCCTGATTTAACCGGGAAAGGTTTAGATGGGATAATTATTAAGAATGACAATCCTGTCACGCCTATACCCAAAACCCAAACTTTTGAGGCTGACCTCTGCTCACAAGCGGGAGTGAACTTTACTAATACTTTTGCTCAGGAAGTTTCATTCAAAATTTCTGCGTCTGGAACCTGGAAACCCGCGAGTTGGGGTGAGTTAACCCCCGGAGGCTGGCCCGGTTTTGAATATCAAAGTCAAATGAAATATCCAAACAATACTTCCTTTGCTTTGTTAGTCGTTGATGTTGAAACTAAAACGGTTTTAGGTGAATTAGGAAGCGAAATTACTTTAGTCTTAAAACCCAGTCAAACGATTACCTTTGTCGTCAATGACGTTCCTATTTCTGAGGGCTATACTGATGGCTATAAAGATAATACGGGAAATATCAGCATCACTTGTACTGCACTCATTCCCTAAAATTAGGTTTCAGGTTTCAACTCTTGACGGTTAACTGTCAATACCCCTCTTCCCCTCCCGAACCTTTCTCTATTTCAGAGAAACTCGCAGCACATCTTCTGGTATATTTTCAATTAAATAACCGTAGGCAGGATGTTGTTGTTCTAGGGTAGCAGGAATAGGAGAAACAGAGGTAAGCAACCAAATTTCATCAAACTTGTTCCATAAATCTTGTAACTCTGGATGAATGGCACTATCTGCAAAAAGATTCATCACAACTCCATAAATTGCCGTTAAATCTGATAACGTTCCTTGAACATAAATTTGCCCCCGAACAACGGCAGCATCTAACGATAACTTCCCCTGAATAATCGCCCTTAAGGTTTCAGCATCACTGCGAAAATCGTACTGTAGGGTCGAGGTTCCTTCCCCCCTCCTAATGGGTTCAATTTCAACTTGTAATGGTTCACCCCCATGGGCCTGCAATTGTAAAGGAATGCCGTCGAGTTCAATGAGGGCGGATTTGTCTGAAACCGCTAGAACAAAGTGATCCCAAGTTGACCCTCCCTGAGTGCGAATTTGGCAGACTAATTCCTCTAACCATTCCTTTAATTGTTGCTGACGTTCTCTCACAAAATCAACCATCTTTAGGAGTTAAAAATGAATTTTATTTAAACCGAAATCTAAAACCAACATAGCATAAAAATTAATCCAGTTAAACCCCAGTAATCCCTATTAGCTATTCAAATAGCAACGACTGAGTAAGAACCAATGTTTGATAAAACAATTATTAATGAAGCCTTACAAAATTCCCGTTCTGCTATTGTCAGTAAAATTCAAGAGTTTGTCAATAGCAAACGTCAAGGTACAGGTGCTTATGAGCCTTTATATGATTTATTAACCGACTATCCCTTTCGAGTGGGAAAAATGCTCAGGCCCACAATTTGTATTAGTGTCGCTCGTGCCGTTGGAGGAATAGGACAATCTGCCTTAGCAACTGCTGCCGCCTTAGAACTTTATCATAATGCTTTTTTGATTCATGATGATATTGAAGATGGCTCAGAATCTCGACGAGGAAAAGAAACCTTACATTCTCGAATTGGAATTCCTCGTGCGATTAATGTTGGAGATGCGACTAATGTTTTAGCGGTGGGTTTATTATTAGAAAATTTATCATCTTTGGGAGTTACAAAAACCTTAAATATTCTCCATGAAATTGAAGTGATGGCACAACAATCCGTTGAAGGACAGGCAATGGAGTTAGATTGGGTAGCTGATAATACTTCCAATCTAACAGATCAAGATTATTTTACCATGTGCGTTAAAAAAACCTGTTGGTATTCCTTCATGACCCCTTGCCGGATTGGGTTTATTGTCGGAAATCCTAATGCTAACGCCAGTGCATTAGTCAAACCTTTAGCCGATTTAACTCGATTTGGAATGCTACTAGGAATTGCTTTTCAAATTCAAGATGATCTGTTAAATTTAATTGGAGAAATGGAAGCTTATGGAAAAGAAATTGGGGGAGATATTTATGAGGGAAAACGAACAGTGATGTTAAATCATGTTATTAGTCATAGTAATCCCGGAGAATCACAAGAAATTCTTAAAATATTAGCAACTCCCAGAGAAGATAAAACTTCCGATCAAATTGAATTTATTTTGAAATTAATGCAAAAGTATGGCAGTATAGATCATGGTTGGTGTTTAGCTCGTTCTTATGCAAAACAATCCGCAGAACTATTTGAAACCTTGGATTTTCTTGAGGCTGAAACCCCCTTACGTTCAGAGGAAAAATTTATTTCCGAATATCATGACCGACGATTTTTAAAAGAATTGATTAATTATGTAATTTATCGCAATTTATAATTCCCTAAAAATAGGATATTATCATAATGAATTTAGATTTAAAACCCACTTCCGATTTCCCGATTTTAATTGAAGGTCAACCTGGATTAACCGTAATTCTGAAGTTATCCTGTTGTAATGAGCGCTCAGAAAATTTATTAATTCGTCCAATTTTAGAAGATGGATTCACCGATAGCCAACAAGTTGTATCCTGTCATTATCAAGTCAATCCAGCCTATCTTTACTTATTGCCAAAAAAAGCGGAAAATCTAATTTTAACCTTCCAAATTCCTAAAACTATTTCTGATCAAAATTCGGTGAAAATCGGGTTAAGATTTCCAGGGATAGAAGCAGAAGCGATTCCAATTCTAATCACTTTGGTATCCCCTCAACCTAGTTCTGAAACCCTATCGCCAGCTAACTCAATTGAAAAGTCTCTCAAAGTGACCTTTCCTTTTTCTGATCAAAATCTTCTACCCTCAACTCATCTTTCCCCTCAAAAAACAAGTATAATGGGGAAATTTACATCAAGATTAATGGATTTAGATACAATCCCTTCTCGTTGGTTAATCGTTGAAATCTTAACTCTTTTAGCAATCATTGGAGATGATTATTCTCAAACAAAACAAGGAAATAAAACCCTTCAAGACCTTGAAAAAACAGTCTTTTTTCAACAAGGTGCAACAGCATTTAATTCGGGAGGTATTCCTCAATGGATACTCATCACTTTATCTACAATTAAAACCTATTTAGGTCAAAAATTGGTATTAGAACTTTGGGAACAGTGGTTATACAGTTTAGGAGCAACCGATTTAGAACATGAAAAAAATCCAGAAACTATTTTAATGTCTCCCCTGTTCCCTTCCCACTGGATTTCTCAACAAAATAACCAAACAGAACGCTGGTTTTCTAATATTATTTTAGGCTTAAAACAAATTAATCCGTCTTTTTCTGATCAATTAGAAACCTTGATTTCTCAAACCTCAAAATCGCCAAAAAAACCTGCGTTTGGGCTGGGTTTATTGCCGTTTATTAACCCGAAAAATAATCAGGAAACCCCCACGATTACACCGGAAAAAAATATCACTTTAATCACAGGATTATCAAGTTTTGATACCTTACCTGCTCGTTGGCTGGTTGTAGAATTGCTTTTGATAATCGCTGCTCAAGGAAATCAGTATTCAACGGAAAAACTGGGGATAGAATTGAGTTCTAAATTGCAACGTACCCGATTTTTCAAAAATGGGATTCTGGCTTTAGCTTCTGCACAATTTCCCCGGTGGTTAATCGTCACCCATCAAGCCACATCAGCCTTTCATACTGATACCGGAGGAACCTTAGAAACCCAAGGATTACTTTATTTTTGGGAAAAATGGTTATGGAGTTTAAATTCTCAGCCATTGCCTAATCTTGTGAATTATCATACCTTAACAGAAACCTTAATTCAAAACAATGGAATGGATGTTGAAAAATGGTTCCTTGATCTGATTCTAGGACTGGCTTTAATCTCACCTAGAATTTCAGCATTTATTCAGACTTTAGCCGAGATATCGCCTATTATTTCCCCACAACCAAAAATTGTTAAAACTCCCTCAGAAGATATTGTTAATTCTAATCTATCTTTACAACGATGACTTTAGATCCTTCACTGATTAACCAGATTGAATCTTTACGAATTCCTTTAGATAATCCAGAATCTTCTTTAGATTGGAAAGATTGGTATCATTATATTCTGATTCATCCTGAAACCGGGATGCGAATTCTAGTGAATATTACCCTTATGGGTAGACCCCAACGGGGAGAAATTCAAGTCAGTTTGATTATTAATAGTCCCAATGCTTTATTACCCCCTTCCTTACAAACAAAGGATTTAATAGCGACCTTTGCTACGACTGTTGCGATTCCTTGGAAAGCTAATGATGTTGGTTCTCAACCCTTAGAAATTCAAGCAAAAGGAGTTCATTTACAAATTCAGGGAGAACAATCAAAAATTCAAGTTCAGGACAAGCGATCGCAACTTTATATTGAGTTTAAAACTCAAGTTAAAGCCACTCCTTTATTAGTGACTGAAGATGCTAAATTTGGCAGTGGTTTTATCGGCTGGGGGTTAATTCCTGGGTTAGAAGTTTTAGGCCAATTAGACCTGGGTGAAACTCAATTTAACTTAAATTCTGATTGGTTATGTTATCATGATCGCAATTTTGGGCGTTTTCGTTGGGGAGAAGATATCGGTTGGGAATGGTTTGTAATTTTTGCCCAAACTGAAACTAAAATTCCCCTGACCCTAATCTTAGACTGGAGAACAAATAAAACCCATACTCAAGGCGGTTTACCCTATATTTTTATTTATCAAAATCATCAGTTAAGTAAAATCTTTTTAGGGGAAACATTACGCCTAAATTGGCAGTGGTCAACCGTTCCCTATCAACCTTTACGTTTACCCGGAGTTATGGCATCTTTATTTAGCGATCGCGTCTTAAAAATGCCGCAAAGTTTACAAATTGAAGCTGAAGATGAACAGGATCATTTGTTGTTAAATCTTAACTTTGATGCTACCCTAGAACTGATTGTTCCTGATAATCAATCCCGTCAATATACTTTTATTGAAGAACTCTCAGGAACCGTTGAAACCCACCTAAAAATTAACGAAACCCAATTAATAGCTCAAGGATTTGTTTATGCTGAATATGTGCAGTAAACAGGTTTCAGGTTTCAGGTTTTCTGGTCATCAGATAAGTTTCCAGGACATCAACGGCTTTGCAGTTTCCCTGTTCAGTTTGGATATAGCTGCTGACTTCAGCCACACGGGTAGCATAACTTGGATCACCTAATAACACTTTCAGTTCTGCTAAAACCGTAGACGCTTGATAAAGATGGCGGTCTAATGTTCGCCCAACCCCCATTTGTACAACTCGTGTTGCATTGTCGGGTTGATCATAATGATAAGGAATGACTAACATCGGATGCCCGGCTCGTAAGGCTTCCGCCGTTGTTCCCATACCCCCATGATGGACAATAGCCGCGGCGAATGGAAAAATATCGGCATGGGGTGAGTAGTCAATGGCGATGACTCCTGGGGGTAAACCCAAGGCGTTCAATTGGTGTGCCGCTTTTCCCATCATCAAAACAGCCCGATATCCTAACTTTTGGGCTGCTATCATCCCCTGTTCATAAAAATTCCCTGGAGTTAAAACAGCCGTTGACCCCAAGGTAAATACAATCGGAGGTGGCCCAGCGTGCAAAAACTGTTGGAGTTCTGGGGATAACCCCGACTCAGAATTTTGACGGTAAAAGGGAAAACCCGTAATCTGGGTTTGTGGGGGCCAATCAGGTTGGACACTGGCAAAGGTTTGGGAAAATAAACCCAACACCAGAGGTGCAAATTGTCCTTCGAACAAAGGATCAAATCTGGCTTCTAACCCTAATTCTTCTTGTAATTGTTCCAAAGGCGCACTCCAAAGTTGCATATTGCAGCGAAACAGACGCAGCAAAGAATCCCTAGCCACTACCGCCATTGCTTTTTCATAGCGAGATTGAGTGCTTTTTTCCGGGGGGACATCATAGGCAGACATCAAAACACTGGGAGATAAAATTGTAGAAACCCAGGGAATTCCTGTTTTTTCAGCAACTAAAGAGGCGACTAATGTTAAGGGATGGGTTAAGAGTAAATCTGCTCCTTGTACTGCATTAATTAAGTCAGAATAACTGGTGCGTAAATAGGGCATTAATAAATAATTGATAATGTATTCCATCCCCCGTTGGGAGTCCATCATCATCGATAAAAATTCTATCTCTCCGGGTTCTTGGGGCAAACCATTGGGTCTGAGGAGACAAAACTCTATTCCGGCTGTTTCAATGGTTTTTTGATATTGTTCACAGGTAGCAATGCGGGCGGAATACCCTCGATTTTGCAATTCTTGAGCCAGTGCCATATAGGGATATAAATCTCCTAAAGACCCAAAGGTTGCTAAAACAATTGTTTTTCCTGAACCGTTGGAAGTTTGATGTTTTAATCGTCTGTCCATTAGATTACAGTTATAAATATCAGATTTTTAATCGCACTCAGAAGCCGAGTTTCTGAATCATAATCTCTTAGATAACAACTAGAAACCCGGTTTCTCAAGTTTTGAAACTCTTGATTTTAAACGGTACAAATTTGGCTTAACGTTGCCACAAAATTCGGATAGGAAATTCCTGCGGCTTCCGCTCGGTGAATGGTGGTTTTTCCTTGAGCCGTTAAACCAGCAATTGCTAAACTCATAGCAATTCGATGATCCGTATCGCTATCAACTTCTGTTCCCGTTAAAGGGAAACCTCCGGTAATTTCTAAGCCGTCGGAACGTTCAGTAATATTCGCCCCCAGTTGACTCATTTGAGTTGCCATCACGGTAATGCGATCGCTTTCTTTTACCCGTAATTCTTCCGCATCTTTAATAATCGTTTTCCCTTCTGCAAACGCCGCAGCCACCGCTAAAATCGGGATTTCATCAATTAATCTAGGAATAATATCCCCGCCAATTTCACAAGCTTTTAACGTACTATATTTAACTCGAATATCCGCCACAGGTTCCCCCGCCACAACCCGTTGATTTTCTAATTGTAAATTCGCCCCCATTTTTTCTAAAGCTTCTAATATTCCTGTGCGAGTGGGGTTGACTCCGACATTTTCTACCACTAATTCTGACCCTGGAACAATTGCCGCCGCCACTAACCAAAACGCCGCGGAACTAATATCCCCCGGAACGACAACGTGCTGACCGTGCAGTTCTGCTGGCCCATTAACAATTACACTAAAAGTATCCGGTTCAACGGTTAAATTAGCCCCAAAAGCCTTTAACATTCGTTCACTATGATCCCGTGAAAGAGCGGGTTCTGTTACCGTCGTTTCTCCTTCGGTCATTAACGCAGCTAATAGAATACAGGATTTTACCTGCGCCGAAGCAATGGGGGAAAAATAATGAATGGGACGTAAAGCTTGACCTTGAACCGCTAAAGGCGCATAAGACCCCCCTTGACGACCCCAAATATTAGCTCCCATCTGTTGTAAGGGTTTCGTGACACGGGACATGGGACGACGGACTAAGGAACTATCCCCGGTAACAGTAAAAAATTTCCCAGGGTGGGAAGCGAGAATTCCTAACATTAACCGTAGCGTTGTACCGGAATTTCCGGCATCTAAAACTTCAGTGGGTTCTTGAAGATTACCCAGTCCAATGCCTTTGACTTCTACCCGTTCTGAATTTAACTCCGAAATTTCCGCCCCTAAACAAGTAAAACATTGGGCGGTACTACGGGGGTCTGCCCCTAACAATAAGCCTTCAATGGTGGTGACACCTTTTGCTAACGCTCCTAACATTAAGGCTCGATGGGAGATGGACTTATCCCCAGGAATGCGAATTCGTCCTTGTAACGATAAGCCCGATTTTGGGGGTTGTATTGTTAATATTTGCTCAGTTTCTGTATTTTCAGTTGTTACGATAGTCCCTTGCATTTTATGATTTGAGATAAGGTAAGGATTGCCTTAGTTATCCTACCGCTTTCTCGACTCTAACCCAATTAGAAACATCGAGAATTTTATCCTATATGAGATGACTTATGTTAACACACTATCGTGTGCCCGTGAGTCTGTCGTTAGTATCGATAGACTTGCCTATTCGTTCTTTAGTGGAAGGATCGGCAACCCTGTATCAAAAGGATCGAGATCAGTTCCATTTATTGTTACATGAACCTGCATTAGTGGAATGGGAGTCTGATTCTTTTCCCCCAGAGAGGATTATTCCTGCCCAGAAACCCCGTCTATTATGGTTAGAGGTTTCTCCCTATCGGGCGGTGATGACCATGCAGGGTCAGGGAAAATACAGTTATCGTCACCTCTGGCAACAGGGGATGTATGGCTTAAGTCGATATTATCTGCAAACGGATTTACAAGCAATGGCAAGTCAACTCCGTCTGCGGAATTTTACCCGTCAATTAGAATTAGTCGGACATCCTCTACCTGAATATATGCGTTTAGAATACGAACTTTGGTCAGAAAATGTTCAAATGGGTCGTTATGTTTTAAGTTTAGAAATTCATCATTAACGGGTTTCGGGTGTCAGGTTTCGGGTGCTGGGAGAATAGTGCGGAATGTGAATCATTTCCTACTTTCTCCCCGGTTTTTGCTCAATTTATTAAGTTTTTTTGATAGGAATGACCTTGGTTTTTCCTAGGCTAAAGCTGATCAAATTTTAAAATATTAATTATTTTCTTTTTCCTCATTTTCTAAATTATTGGATAATTCTGTCAATTCTGATGTAGGAACCCGCAGATTAATTTGGAATACAATTTGATCTCGTTCAACATTAACAGTCGCAATATTTACAATACTTTTTTCGGGAAATACACTATTAATTGGAATTTGAGGAGATAGACATTTATAACCAGATTGTTCCAACCATTCAGAAATATTTCGCCAATTTTCTATTTTTTCATCAGTTTTATCTAAAAGAAACTTCACATATTTATAAATAGTCGCACAGAGATCAGTTTCTACACCCCTTGAATTTTTGCTAAGTTGTTCTGCAATCTCTGAGGGGCTATAGCCACATAGTAATCCCCTTAAGTGTAATTTTTCAACAGGAGTTAAGTGTTTTCCCTTAGCTGAGGCTAAATCATTATACAAGGTTTCCAAGTCCCAATATTTTACAGCTTGGCTAAACAGTTCATTTTGATTTTCCATAGCACGTTTTATAAAGAACCCTAACAGAATCCTAACATTACTTCTAACATTTGTCAGTAGATTATTAGCTAAAAGAGTATTATTCTACAAAATATACAGTACATTCAAATCACTATTTTTCTATGTCAACATTTGGATTTGATCGAATCAAAACCGCTTTAAGTCAAGCACTGGAAGGGTTGTCCGATTGGAATCAATTAAACCGCTTTACTAAAGGAAAAGTTATTGATAAAACTTTTAAATCTCTGATGAAAGATTTAATGGAACAGTTTGGAATGAAACCTGGTATAGACTATGTTGATAATTTAGATGATAATGCAAGAAGTGCAGATTTTGTAGCTTTATCTCAACAAGCTGATGAATTAATTAGAGGATTACTTAACGGTAAAATCATTGCAATTTCTGGACATAGTAGAATTAGTAAATTAGGTAATGAGTTTGAAGTTAAAGCTCATTTTCGCAAAAAGGCAGCCTAAAATTTTTCTAGTGGTGTAGAATTATATTAGGTATTGATGGTTATATTTATATCATTATTTGTACCTCATAAAATTTGAAGCCACTATAACATTATTTCCCTTTGAACCTTAAATCTGATCATATTTACTTGAGGTAAAGCCAATGAAACCTGTATATTTTAAAGATGGAAACTATATTTATGAGTGCAAATCTTCTCCTGAACAACAAGGAGGCGCTCTTAATAATAAAAGCCTGAGAATATGGACAGAAGATGTTAAAAAGTTATTGGAAGAGCAGCAACCTACAGCGTTTCGTTACATCTTTCCAGTGAATCGTGTTGATAGTAGTAATAGAATCATTTTAGAAAAACTAAAAAAAGATTGTAGTCATGTTGATATACAATACTATGACTGTGATTCGGTAGATAATCTAATTAAAGCTTTGGAAAAAGTCAAAAGCTTATCTGGGTTAGTTGAATATATCAACCAAGCAAGGAAATAAAAAAATGGCTCAAAATCTTCATTTTTTCACAATTCAGTGTTTTAGTGAAAAGTTCACCCAATCTCTTGACTTCAATGATATTCCGAAAATGCTCAAAGTGTGTTTTGAAAATAAAGGCATACTGGAAATTGAAGATTTAATTTGTGTTGAAAAGATTGATACAAAATTTCCGCCCATCTCTGCGTATTACCCCAAAATAGAGAATTTTTTGAGTACAGATTCTCAAATTCAGTTACATAAAGATTTGGGATATTACTTAGTTGATAAAAAACTATGGGAAGCCATTAAAGATATTATTATTGAAGAGTCAGGAAAAAAGTTGGATGAGTTAAAGAACCCTGCTAATTCAAAAAGCAAAAAATCTAAATCTCCCAAAGATGATAGTAGGAATCAACTTCGTGAAGTCTATGATGCTTATTTTAAAGATTTAGCTATATTAGAGAGTTGGTATAACAAAAAAATGTTAATACTAGAGGTTTCTTAGTCTATATCGCATTTCCCAATAGGTTGTAATATTTTATTGTAGGGGTTGGGTTTTCCAACCCTCTTAAGCTGTTGAATGAGGGCTTGATTCAGTAGGCTAGACGGATGAAGCGATCAGATTCTCCGCTTATTAATTCTCTAGTTAAAGCTTAATTTGCCAGAAAAATAACGGACTCAACTTCTGAGTATTGGGGATGATCCGATATAATAACTTTCAAGTTTTTTCATCTACTTCTGCCAGGGAATTATTCAGTGTGAGTTGGAGTCCCGACAGCCAAACCATCGCTTCTGGAAGTTATGACAACACTATCAAGCTGTGGCATTTGGATTTAGATCAATTAATGGTATCGGCTTGTGAGTGGATGAAGGATTATCTGGAGAATAGTTCGAGTGTGAGTGAAGAGGACAGATGTTTGTGTGAGGGGGTGAGAGTGAATCAGCAACCGTGAGAAATTAAGTGATAGTCAGTCTCAATCTGTTATCCAAATGTATTAAAATCCAATTCATCGTTAGATAAAGTTTTAAGTTTAATCAATCAGGAGAATTTCAAAATGATCGGAGGAACACAAGGGGCGGTGATGGAATCTATTGCACCCCCTAATCTGATGTTACAGGTGTCGGGAGTCAATGTTTATTATGGGGAAAGCCATATTTTACGCGATGTGGATTTAAGTGTTGCGCCTGGAGAAATGGTGTGTTTAATTGGACGGAATGGTGTGGGCAAAACTACCCTTTTAAAAAGTATTATGGGGTTACTCAAACCTAAAACCGGGGAGATTTATTTTCAACGAAAACCCCTGAATAAAGTTTCAACGGATAAACGGGCTAGATTAGGCATTGGTTATGTTCCCCAAGGGCGGGAAGTGATTCCCCGTGTTACGGTGAAAGAAAATCTATTATTAGGGTTAGAAGCATTACCCGAAGGACGAAAAGGAAAACCCGAAATACCTGAAGAAATTTTTGAGTTATTTCCCGTTTTAAAAACCATGTTATCTCGGATGGGAGGAGATTTAAGCGGCGGACAACAACAACAGTTAGCCATCGCAAGGGCGTTAATGGGAAGACCTCAATTATTGGTTTTAGATGAACCCACTGAAGGGATTCAACCCTCGATTATTTTCGAAATTGAAGCCGCAGTTCGACATATTATCGAAACCACGGGAATTTCGGTTTTATTAGTGGAACAACATTTACATTTTGTCCGCCAAGCTGACCGTTATTATGCCATGCAAAAAGGGGGAATTGTTGCTTCGGGTGCTACAAAAGATTTAAGTCAAGAAGTGATTCAACAATTTTTAGCCGTGTAAATGTTGACTCTATAGATAGTCATAATGCCCTGAACTAAAGTTCGGGCTGTAGAGACGTGCCATGGCGCGTCTCTACTTCATCTAAAGATGACTAAGATCATTTTTCATTAACCCGTTTTAACGGGTTTGAGCTTTTAGCCTGAAATTTATTTCAAGGCTTTTGGGGTTATTAACGCTGATTTTTCGTTGGCTATAATCCTTAAAATTCGTTTAATTTCCCAAAAGTTACACAAGAGGGATTATGTTTTTTCTTGTTAATTATTTCTGCGGATAGCTGCCTCAATTTCTTCTGGATGAGTATCAGCATAAATCCAAGCATTGACTAAATTTTCTGCTTTCAAATGAGGAAAATCTTGTAAGATTCGAGCATCAGAAGCACCATTCCGGCGATAATTGATCAATGACCAAACAGGGATACGAGTGTTAGCAATTCTAGCATCCCCACCGCACACCCCAGGAGTTTTTTCAATTCCTTGCCAAACATTACTTAAACTTTGGACTAGCAATTGAATAGCCTGTGCTTTTTCCGCTAGACTTAAGGCCAGCAGTTGAGGTTCTAAGTCTTTTAGAGTCATGTTACTGCCTCCTTTATAATTAGGGTGGATCTAGTTAAGAGTTTAACATCTAGCTTTCCAAATTCCCGTTTTAGTCTGGGTTTTTCCATAAATATCTGTTTAATTTTTAGTTACAGAACATGAGTCAATTATCAGCAATCAACCTCGGTCGTAAAATTAACTCTCGATGGGTTTGGCGTGGGGTAAATTTAGCTTTATCCCCTGGCGTTTGTTTAGGTTTAGTGGGGGCGACAGGAACCGGAAAAACACTCTTATTAAGAACATTAGCGGGGTTAGATCCTATTGATAAGGGTGAAATTAAACTGGGAAATCGCCCTTTAAACCAATGTTATATGCCTCAATATCGTTCTTTTGTGATTTATCTTCATCAACGTCCTATTCTATTAGAAGGAACTGTCGAAACCAACTTAAAAAGCGTTTATAACCTATCAATTCATCGTCAAAAATCTTACAATTCTCAACGAGTAGAAAACTGGTTTTTAGACCTAGGGCGATCGCCTAATTTTCTCCAACAATCGGCTCAAAATTTGTCGGGGGGTGAAACTCAACTGGTTGCTTTAATTCGCGCCTTACAACTTGATCCGTTAGTGTTATTATTAGATGAACCAACGGCATCTTTAGACCCCAGAACAACTGAACAAGTCGAGTCCTTAATTCAACGCTGGTTAACTGAAAACCCTGAACGCGCTTGTATTTGGACAAGCCATGATTCTAAACAATTGCATCGAGTAACTCAAGTTCAACAAGAATTAGTTTCTGTTCATTAATTATATTTCATTTTTTTCTAAAATGTCTAGTTCTTATATTCCAATTAGTTTAGAACAATTAGCCTTATCAGTTTTATTTATTCTGATTAATATTGTCCTATCGTTAGGACTCCAATTAGGTCTAGCGCGAACCTTAGTAATTGCTAGTCTGCGAATGGTGGTGCAGTTATTATTAATTGGATATGTCTTAAATTGGTTGTTTACCTTATCCCATCCTGTCCCGATTATTGCCTTAGCATTGCTGATGACCACTATCGCCGGAATTTCCAGTGTAAATCGCACCTCTCGCAGATTTGCAGGAATTTATTGGCGGAGTTTATTATCGGTTTTTATCTCCTCATTTTTGATTACCAATTTAACAACCCTTGGTATTATTCAGGTTCAACCTTGGTATGATCCGCAATACTTTATTCCCCTCTTAGGAATGGTATTAGGAAATACCTTGACAGGAATTTCTTTAGGATTAGATCGATTCATGGAATCTTTAGTTAATCAACGTCAAAAAATTGAAACCTTATTAGCTTTAGGAGCCACTCGTTGGGAAGCAACCCATGAAGAAGTTCAAGCGGCAGTTAGAACCGGAATGATCCCGATGATTAATTCAATGATGGTGATGGGAATTGTCAGTTTACCGGGTATGATGACGGGGCAAATTTTAGCAGGAGCGAGTCCGTTAGATGCAGTACGATATCAGATTATTATTATCTTTGCGATCGCCTCAGCAACAGCATTAGGAACCTTGGGAGTTGTGTTATTAGCATGGCTTTCTCTGCTAAATTCTTCTCATCAAATTTGTTTAGATCGCTTAATCAAACAAGACATTTACTGATTTAATCTACGCCTTAAGATAGTTTTTTTTAGGGAATTAAACCTCATTATTTATCTCTAATGATAGAGGAAAAATTGCTTTATATATTATTAGATAGAGTGAAAGTTTTTCCAGTTTATAAAACCTTGCAACCCTATCTTAGGAATCATTATGAATACCCTCAAAACCCGCGATGTAAATCAATTACGCCTGTTGATAGTCGCAGATAATATATCGCGGAAAATGGGGGGTGAAGCCGGAAAAAATCTGTATTATTTGCAACTTTTGCAGGAACGGAATGTTGATGTGCATATTATTTGTCATGCACGAGTCCGCGAAGAACTTCAGGAGGAGTTGACAAAAGCAGAGTTTAAAAAAATCCGATTTATTGAAGATAGTCCTTTGCAAAGTAATCTTTGGAAAATAACTCAACACTTACCTCCTCGTATTCAAGTGGGAATGATAGAACAATTGATCCGCCTGAATACTCAACTTCGAGCTAGAAAACTAGCCAAGCAAATCATTCAAGAACACAAGATTAACCTAGTATTTGAACCCTCTCCGATTACCCCAAAAGGCATTAGTTGCCTCTACGATTTAGGTGTACCTGTTGTGATTGGGCCCTTATCAGGAGGATTAGATTTTCCTCCAGCCTTTCAATACATGGATGGGTCAAAAACCCGGACAACAGTTGAGCTTATCAAAGAGTATTCTGAGTTTATTCATCAATTATTGCCAGGAAAACTAAAAGCTGATACTATCATTGTAGCCAATTCCCAAACTAAAGCTGCTTTACCAAAAGGTTGCAAAGGCAAAATTTATGAAGTCATTGAATGTGGAGTGGATTTAGAGATTTGGCAACCTAAAATCTATACTCAGCCTGATCCGAATCAACCGATTCGCTTTATTTATACGGGACGATTTGTAGATTGGAAAGGAGTAGAATTTTTACTCGAAGCCTTTAAAATTGTATCCGAACAAACCTCTGCTGTTTTAGAATTGGTTGGAGATGGAATATTACGACCCCAATTACAAGCCCAAGTTGAACAATTAAACCTTCAAAATAAGGTTCATTTTCACGGTTGGATGAAACGGGAACAGATGGCTACTTTTATCCGTGAGTGTGATATTTTTGTATTGCCTGCGGTACGAGAAGCGGGAGGAAATGTCGTATTAGAAGCGATGGCATCTGCGTTACCTGTTATTGTTGCCAATTGGGCTGGGCCAGCTAAAACAGTACACTCCAGTTGTGGAATTCTCGTAGACCCCTGTTCTAAAGCCGGGTTTATTCAAGGGTTAGCCGATGGGATGCTGCGGTTAGCCAACTCCCCCGAATTGCGGTTTCAAATGGGTCAAGCCGGAATAAAACGGGTGAAACAGCATTATTTTGATTGGGATGCAAAATGCGATCGCATTTTAGAAATATTCCAAGAAACCCTTCATGATTATGGTGCTGTCAGTGAGCAGATCACCCCATTACAACCTACATACAGACCTAAAATTTCTTCAGCGACTTAAGCATTCCCTTGTGAGATGAAATCCTGAAATTAATGCTAGAAAAGGGAACAGGGAACAGGGAACAGGGAACAGGGAAGAGGGAACAGAGGGGAAAAGAAAATAGGGAATAGGAAAAAGTTATTAGCCACCATAGCAATTATGTGTAGCAAACGGGGATAAATGTTAAGAATTTGAGATGATGTCAGTGCGATCAGCATCACCTCAAATTTCTATTCGTTTTAAGTAAAACAATTTCATCCCCAAGAGAAACTATAATAAACCGTCCATTTCTAAGTCTTCAATAATTTGTAATCCTCGCGGATCACCGACTCTTAATAGAGAGGATTTAGCATCATCTTTAACCCCCATATCTGCATCTTCTTCCAACGCTTCAATTAAGGCATCAATCGCCACAGCATAAACGACATTGGAAGGCAGTTCTCGACATAATTGTCCTAACGCCCAAGCACAATTACTTCTAACCGCCGCGATGGGGTCTTGACGCAAAGCTTCAATCATGGGGGGAATGGCTCGGATCACAATCTCATAACCGACTTTCGCCATTTGACCAAGAGAACTTGCCGCCCACAAGCGTACCGCCGGAATATCAGTTTTTAGGGCATCTAGTAAGGGTTCTAAGGCTCTGCGATCGCCACAGGTTCCCAAGGCCCAAACAATTCCTTTACGGACATAACCATTCCAGTCGCGGTTGAGTTGTTCAATTAAAGCTTCAACGGCTTGAGAATTAGAGTTGCGCCCTAAAGCATAGGCGACACTCACCCGCACCAGGGGGCAAGCATCCTGTAATAAATTAATCAAATCAGGAATAGCACGCCCGTCCTGAATTTCGCAAAATGCCCGTGCTGCGATCATCCGCCCTTGGGATTCCGGTGATTTTAACAACAGCAACATTTCCTCTGGATCTGGTTTGGCCACTTCGCCATCATCCAATTGATCCAAAGGACTCTCTAACGGGTCTTGGGTATTGATTACGCTCAGTTCTTCATCCTCCATATCATTAATTTACAACAATTTGTAATCGTTGATGCAATTACTCGCAAGGGAGGGGATCACCAGAGCGCAAAGAAGGTCACAACCCAATCACTCACTCTTAATACGGCTTCAAAGCATCTTCTGCATCAATAAAGATTGAGGTTGATAGCCGAGTTTTTTATAGAGGTTGAGGGCGGGTTGGTTATTCATAAACACTTGCAGGCTAATTTTGCGATCGCCTCGTTGCAGTGCCCACTCTTCCCCTCGCAACACTAACGCCGAACCAATTCCCTGTTTGCGGTGTTCTGGAGCCACATACAATAGAAAAATATGGGCTGTGCGTTCTCCATCTGCTTGATCAATGGCATTCCCTAACCATAAACACCCCACAGGTTCGGAGATTGAACCATCAGGATGTAATTGCTCTACCCACCATAAGGGGGCTTGAGGAGAGAAATACTGCTCAACGGTTTGGGTCAGATGACTTAAATCCTGGTTAGGGAACTGTTCCTTATAGGTACGATAGACAAACTTCAGCAATAATGCCCGATCCAACCGTGATCCTTGACGCAGACTATAACCGGGAATTAGAACCTCAGACACGGGGATTATTAACAGAAGATTGAGTCAATATCGGAGAACCTAGAATGGTACTGATGGGTGCAGGAGCCATCATATCTTCTGGGAGGAAAATTCTCGCACTGACGACAAACAGAGCAAAGAGAAATATTAAAACAACAATCAACGGGGCAATATATTGACGAAAGAAAGCCATATTTAGGATCACTCTGAGAAAACGGATAAACGGTATAGAAGAGATTATTAGGTAGAGATGTAAAATATTTCGTCTCTACCCAGTGTTATCGAAACTTAAACTAACGCGGATATTTTTCCATTAACCCTCGAACTTGTTCTGCGTGGTAGGAACTCCGAGTTAAGGGAGACGCAACAACTTGCAGAAACCCGATAGACTCGCCAAACTCTCGCCAAGCCTTAAATTGTTCTGGTGGAATAAACTCCACTAGGGGCAAATGTTTAGGACTCGGTTGTAGGTATTGACCCAAGGTTAAGATATCACAATCAACAGTCCGTAAGTCCTGCATGGTTTCTCGAACCTCTGCATCGGTTTCACCCAGTCCCACCATAATTCCTGATTTGGTATAAACCTCTGGGGTGAGTTGTCGCGATCGCTTTAATAATTCCAAACTACGTTGATAATCTCCTTGAGGACGAACTCGACGATACAGCCGTTTAATCGTTTCGGTATTATGGTTGAGAACTTCCGGCTTCGCTTGTAAAATCAGTTCCAAAGCGTCCCAATTGCCACACAAATCAGGAATTAACACTTCAATGGTGGTTTGGGGAGATACAGCACGCACTTCTTCAATACACCGGACAAATTGAGACGCACCGCCATCGCTTAGGTCATCCCGGTTAACAGACGTGATCACCACATGATTCAGGTTCATGCGTCGTACTGCTTCCGCTAATCGTTCCGGTTCTGTCGGGTCAAGGGGTTGGGGTTTTTTCTCAAAATCAATATCACAGTAGGGACAGGCACGGGTACAAGCTGGCCCCATAATTAAAAATGTGGCAGTTCCGGCGTTGAAGCATTCTCCAATATTAGGACAGGAGGCTTCTTCACAAACGGTGTTTAAGCCGAGATCCCGCAAAATTCCTTTAACGTTTCCAACGCGCTCCCATTGAGGGGCCTTAACTCGCAACCAGTCTGGCTTGACAACCACGCGCTACCTTTTCCTAATTAACTTACATCTTTATTGATCATTTTAGACGTTTTTCTGTGTGGATATTAAAAACCCCCTGGTGGAATCCAGAGGGTGTTGGTTTATTATTGATTATTTAACAATCTCTTTAAGGAGGGCATCGAATAGCATTTCAGCTACTTTGGATATTAAAGAAGCCCTAGCCTTGCTCCGGTGTTTGCCCTTTGAGATTTTTAGTTCCAGGTATCCCCGCAGCTTTTGACCGAGTTCAGTTCCAAGGAACGGTGAGCGGTTTCGTTCAATGACTCGCAGTGACCATAGGAATAGTTGCTCCCGACAAAGTGCTGAACCTGCCCGCCGGAATTTTTTCTGGTCGCCGGAATCCTCTTCCTTGAAAACTTTACGGTAGCTGTCGAATTCCGGTTGCAGCAGGATGCTTTCTAATTCAATCTCAAGTTTCTTGGCAGCATCCATATAATGACAAAAATGATTTGGAAGTCTTGCTCAACCTCCCGAATATTACGGTGTTCAGTTGCCAAGAAAAAGAAGGTTTTGTTATTCTTAAGTTAGAACTATTAAAGGAATTACACCATTCGTTATGAAGAATATATCTATGTTACTGTAGTAAGTGATCTATCAAATGGTTCGTTATTAGAAGTCATTAATTCTCATAAAAGTTCAGAGATTATCGAATGGTGAAACCCTTACAAATTTCCGGTAACAGCTTGTACTTGTGTAGGATTGATGGCATTCAAGGGAGAACTTAACTGAATTGATAATCCTTCCCGCGCGATTAAACTATTGGGAAACTGTTCGGCAACTTGTTCGCCAATTTTATCCATAAAATCATCATTATGAAGCGGATCATGATGAAAAATGACTAACCGTTTTACCTTGGCGGCTTTAGCGATTTTAACAGCTTCTTGCCAAGTGGAATGTCCCCAACCTACCTTACTGGTTTTTTCGGCATGATATTCTTCATCCGTGTAGGTAGCATCGTAAATTAAAACATCAGCATTCCGAGCTAAAAATAATACATTTTCATCTAAGTGATCGGGAAAATGTTCTGTATCCGAGACATAAGCGGCTGAATAGTTTCGCCAGTTAACTCGATACCCCACCGCTTCACCTGGATGGTTTAATAACGCTGTTTCGACGGTAATTTCATTACTAATATTAATCGAATTGCCTACCGAAATATCGACAAATTTTAAGTCGGCTCCCATAATTTGTAACGGAACGGGAAAATTAGGATGGAGCATTTGATCATTTAAACGATGCTGCACCGTTGAACCATCGGGAGCAATTGTACCATAGATATAAAACGTATTAATTTTAATAAAAGCCGGAACAAAAAAGGGAAATCCTTGGATATGATCCCAATGATAATGAGTAAAAAATAAATGGGCAGTAACCGGCATTTGAGCCAGGAGGGATTGTCCCAGGACTCGTAACCCCGTACCTCCATCAAAAATCAATCGTTCCGTACCCACTCGCATTTCGATACAGGGCGTATTTCCGCCATAGCGCACGGTCTCCGAACCCGGACACGCGATGCTCCCTCTTACTCCCCAAAAATGAACCGTGAATTGGTTTTGTAGATTAGACATAGGTGTTATTACTCGTTGGAGTTAGGCGGTTGAGTGGGTTAGGTTGATTCGGATTAAGTTTTGGTGGAAAAACTTAATTGAAAGCCTCAAAGTTAAGATCCATCCTATCTTAACCGAGGTTGATCTTGTATCAATCCGAAATGATGCGACAGAATGACATAAACTATCGTTAATACCACTCTAATTTTAGATCAAATTTGAGATCACATAATACAATACTTTGGTTTGGATGTTCAGTATGGATAAAGTCAGTAAAACTCTTGATCATCTTCAGCTAATTCGGATTAGCCTATCAACTCAGAGTCAACACGTCCTGCATCAAGTCCAAAGGCTATTATATTCTAGGAATCGGACGGTTATTCCGTCTGAGCATTTTTCCCTGACACCCCCCTTGCAATTCACTCGTCTTGTTAAACCTTGGAAGCGGTTAGGCCAACGTCGGTCTGAACGCTTGAAAACTTGGTTATTCCTGCTAATAGGTTTCGGGATTTGGGGATGGTGGAATAGTAAACTTTTATTTTCAACGGCTTTGGCTGTGGGGGTAATGGCTTGGGTTTACCATCTGCGGGAACTTCCGATTAATTTCCAGGGGTGGAACTGGTATCGACGGTTGGAACCTTCTCAGCGTCAGTTGTTCTTGACGGTTGGTAGTGGGGTCAGTTCTTGTATTTTCTTCTATATTTCTCTATCCCTTTGGACAAGTGCTGAAAGTCCTGAAATGGCTTTAAGTCTAATCGGACAAAATTTAGGGATTTTGGGAATTTTAAGCTTGATTTTGTGGCAATGGTATCAACAAAAATATAATAACGTTCAATCTCAACTGAACCAATGGTTGGGAGATTTAACTCAAGATAATCCCCTGAAACGCTTGATTGCTGTGCATCAAATCACTGATTCCTTTCAGCATTCTCCCCAACGTTCAGGAAATCGACAATTATTATTAGAGGCGCAACGGTGGCAACCTTTACCGACTCTTCAGTCCTTTCAAGGCATTAATCAAACTCATATTGTTGAGTATTTTCAATTAATGTTATACCAAGAAAATGAACCCCTTGTGCGTGAAGCGTTATTAGCAGGGTTACAAATTTTGGAACCCGAAAACCACCGAAGGGATTTTGAGGAATTAAGGGTTAGAATTTCACCTGAAGATGATGTAAAATCAATTGACCATCAAAGGTTTCAAAGATAATTTTGTTAATATTTAATTCGCTTAATTCTAATTGAGCATTAGGGAAATTTAGGGAATCGGTATTGAGATGAGGAGAGACGTTCATCCGGGTTTCTGCTACTTTGTTACCTTCGGCATCATAGGCGAATAAAACGGTAGCGTGAGAACTGGTAATCAGTCCCAAGACTTGCTGAATGGGATATTTAAAGTTAATTTCTAAGACTCCCCCTTTGGGTGCGCCCATAATAACTGTTGTGGCAGGTTTTAAGACAAAAGCGGGATTAGAGGGTTGTAAAGCGATCGCATTATGAAACGTAATTCCCCAATGTTGGAATTGATTTTCAACAACTTCAAAACAATTTAATTCTTCTAAAGCTAATCGAATTTCGGTTGAGGCTTTAACGGTAAATTCTGGATCGATATTTTGGTCTTCTCGTTGAGGATAAACAATAATTTCAGATGAATTAGATTCGCAATCCATAGAAGTTTCTAACTCTAAGGATTGAATAAAATCAACAGCCGGAAAGTCTTCGTCTACCATAAAGTTTTTCATAGTTACCCACAACCAAATAATTGATAGAACAGGGTTATTGAACCATTCTGGTGTCAAACTGCTATCTTTTGGGGGAGTACAACTGGATTGACAGACTGAGATCCTTAAATCAGTTGCCCTTAAAAGATGGGTTTAACCCATGAGGGGTGTCACCCCTCATTATAAACCAGCCCAGACTGTTTGCAAACCCAGATTTAGGATTAACTAGATCCTACAAAGGCTTGGAGGGGAAATCAGGAAAAGAGCAGGGGGAGAAGGGGAGAGGGGGACAAGGGGACAAGGGGACAAGGGGACAAGGGGAGAGGGGGAGGGGGAAAAGAGGAGGAGGGGGAAAAGAGGAGGAGGGGGGAAAGAATCACTGCTGTATTCTGTTTCACCCGACATTCAACGCCGTAATTATTGCAGAGGTCAATTATGTTTGAACCGAATGGATTTGGTCAGCGTTCAATGGTGACATCTTTAGGCAGAATGGTGTATTACACCGCCGAGGGTTCACCTTGGAATTTGAATGAAGTTTCTGCGACATTACCTCCGTTAGTCTTTTTACATGGATTTGGGGGAGGTTCTTCTGCTTATGAATGGTCAAAAGTTTATCCGGCTTTTGTAGATGAATACCGAATTTTAGCCCCGGATTTAATCGGGTGGGGTCGTTCAGAACATCCGGCAAAAACTTATAAAATTGAGGATTATCTCACGACCATTACTGAGTTTTTAGAACAAACCTGTTCACCTCCAGCTACAGTCATTGCTTCTTCTCTAACGGCAGCATTTACAATTCGAGTCGCCATTCAACGTCCCGACTTGTTCAAATCTTTGATTTTAGTAACTCCTTCAGGATTATCGGATTTTGGAGAAAATTATGGACGCACATTGTTCAGCCAAATTGTGAAAACACCCATTTTAGATCGGATTTTGTATTTTACGGGAATTGCCAATAGTGGCGGAATTCAAAGTTTTCTGCAAAGCCGTCAATTTGCTGAACCCAATCGAATTTATCCCGAAATTGTAGACGCTTATTTAAAATCGGCTCAACAACCCAATGCCGAATACGCAGCTTTGTCTTTTGTGGGGGGTGATTTGTGTTTTGATTTATCATTGTATATGACTCAACTGATTACACCAACAGCTATTCTTTGGGGTGAAAAATCCGCTTTTACCAGTCCCGAAACTGGCCAACGGTTAGCTAACTTAAATCCAACGGCGATTAAAGTTTTTCAAAAAATAGATAATGTTGGATTAACTCCCCATTTAGAACTTCCGGCGGTCACGATTGGGGTGATTCGTCAATGTCTAAAAATCCTTGAACCCCTTTCAACCCCATGAGTAAAATAAAGACATGATCCCAAAGTAACTGTTAAGTTTATGTCTAACGCTGATTATTTCGGTGAACTTCAGTGGCTTCCTGAAGCCAAAGCCAAATTGAAAAATATCCCCTATTTTGTTCGGACTCAAGCTAGACAACGGATTGAACAACTAGCCAGAGAAGCAGAACAAGGTATTGTTACCGCAGAACTTGTGGAACAAGCCCGATTGGAATTTGGCCAATAGGGGGGACGGGGAGATGGGGGGACGGGGAGATGGGGAAAAAGGGAGACGGGGGGACGGGGAGACGGGGAGATGGGGAAATTATTAACTTCTGACTCTTTTCTGTGCACTCCGCACTCCGCACTCTACACTCCGCACTCTTGTCTTGACGGTCAAGTTCCGACGATAAAAATGTCCCGTAACGCTTTAAACTGAAGGGTGACATTTTTATTGTGTTTAAGGTTAATTGCATTAGCGGTGAGAAAAGTCATTATTGCGGGTAACTGGAAGATGTTTAAAACCCAAACAGAAGCTCAAGAGTTTCTGCAAGGGTTTACCAGTCATTTAGATGAAACCTCGGAAGACCGGGAAGTGGTACTTTGTGTACCATTTACCGCCTTGGGGATGATGTCCAAAAGTTTACATGGGAGTCGAATTCTCCTCGGTGCTCAAAACATACATTGGGAAGATTCTGGAGCTTACACGGGGGAAATTTCTGGCCCGATGTTACTAGAATTTGGCATCCGCTATGTTGTTGTGGGTCACAGTGAACGACGTCAATATTTTGGCGAAACTGATGAAACGGTAAATTGGCGACTCAGAGCGGCTCAACGTCATGGGTTAACGCCAATTTTATGTGTAGGAGAAACGAAACAACAACGAGATGCTGGAGAAACAGAACGTGTGATTTTCTCTCAGTTGGAAAAGGATTTAATCGGGGTTGATCAAAACAATTTAGTGATTGCTTATGAACCGATTTGGGCAATAGGAACCGGGGATACTTGTGAAACCACAGAAGCTAATCGTGTGATTGGTTTAATTCGCAGTAAATTAATCAATCCTAATGTAACCATTCAATATGGTGGCTCTGTCAAACCGGATAATATTGATGATATTATGGCACAGCCAGAAATTGATGGGGCATTAGTAGGAGGGGCAAGTTTACAACCTGAAAGTTTTGCCCGAATTGTTAATTATCAGTAATCAGTTATCAGTAATCAGTTATCAGTTATCAGTCAAAGCGTTTACCCATTAAATTTATATTTTTCCCATTGCAAGAATGCCTATTCCCCATTTCCTTTTCCCCTCTGTTCCCTGTTCCCTGTTCCCTGTTCCCTATTCTCTATTATAAAAATTATGACGGCTGTTCTTAACCCTTTAACCCTTAGAGAAACTTGTTTTCAATGGGGGAAGCGAACTTATATTATGGGGGTTTTGAATATTACCCCAGATAGTTTTAGTGATGGGGGAGATTTTAATAGTTTAGAGATGGCTTTCAACCAAGCGCAAAAAATGGTGGAAGCCGGAGTGGATATCATTGATATTGGCGGACAATCTACTCGACCCGGGGCGGAAACTGTTAGTTTAAAGGAAGAATTAAACCGTGTAATTCCCCTAATTCAAGCGATTAGAAAGAGTTCGGATGAACTGTTAGCTAATATTCCCATTTCTGTTGATACAACTTCCTCCCAAGTCGCCCAAGCAGCCGTTCAAGCGGGAGGAGACATGATTAATGATATTTCGGGTGCAACCTTTGATCCGAAGATGTTATCGGTGGTGGCTCAATTAAACGTTCCTATTATTTTAATGCACCTTCGAGGAACACCGAAAACGATGCAAAGTTTAACGGATTATCAGGATTTAATCGGAGAATTAAGACAATTTTTAGAAGAACGAATTCAAGCTGCTATTCATCACGGAATTCCTAAAGATTATATTATCATTGATCCGGGAATTGGTTTTGCTAAAACTGTTGTCCAAAATTTAAAAATATTGAGAAATTTAACCGAGTTGCGATCGCTCGATTGTCCCATTTTAGTGGGAACCTCTCGCAAAAGTTTTATTGGTCATCTTTTAAACCAACCTGACCCGAAACAACGGGTTTGGGGAACGGCGGCAACTTGTGTGGCAGCTATTGGGAATTCTGCGGATATTTTACGAGTTCATGACGTTAAAGAAATGGTAGATGTCAGTCGAGTTGCTGATGCCATTTATCGGGTGAGTCTTGAAAAAGAGTAGGAATTATTATCACAGCAAAAGTAGCTATCTCGGTTAAAATTAAGGTAGATCTGATTTATCAATAAGCCGTATTTAACGTTTAAACTCCATATTTCTATGTCTACTCCTGAAAAGCTTTACGAAGGCAAAGCAAAAATTATCTATGCAACGGATGACCCGGAAATCTTACTCGCCTACTTCAAAGATGATGCCACGGCTTTTAATGCCCAAAAACGTGGGACAATTCGAGGCAAAGGGGAAATTAACACCGCTATTTCTAGCCATCTGTTTCAACAGTTAGAAGCTCAAGGCGTTCCCACCCATTATATTGATTGTCCTGCACCTAATGAAATGCGGGTGAAACGGGTAAACATTGTTCCAGTAGAAGTCATTGTTCGGAATATAGCGGCGGGAAGTTTATGTAAACAAACTGGAATTGCTGTTGGGACAGTGATTGAACCGCCAATAGTAGAATTTTGCTATAAAAATGATGAATTAGGTGATCCGTTATTAACTCATGAACGCCTGTTATTAATGAAGTTAGCAACGCCAAAGCAATTAGAACAAATCACCCAGTTATCCTTACTAATTAATCAACTTCTCTCTGACTTTTTTAATGAATGTGGGATTACGTTAGTTGATTTTAAATTAGAATTTGGGATGACCTCGGATGGTCAACTGGTACTGGCCGATGAAATTAGTCCTGATACCTGTCGATTATGGGATCAATCGGAAACAGACCCCGACCGTCGAGTTTTGGATAAAGACCGTTTTCGTCGAGATTTAGGAAATGTTGAATCTGCCTATCAACAAGTTCTTAAACGGGTTTTAGAACATACACCCAACTGATCTTAAAAGGGAGAAGAGGAGAGACAGAGTTCGACTAAGATCACGCCAAAGTGTTAACTGTTGACCCCTGACTCCTCTTTTGATCAACAGTTAATACTTAACCATCAACTTCCCTGTTCTTCAGCAATCGCTAATGGGGTTCACTCCTTATTTTTAGTGGCGACAATGCGAATCCGCTTATAGTCCGCAATCCAAGAGCCATTCTTGAATAATTTGGGGCGCAAGCGAGTTTCGATATCAGTAATAATATTTAGTTGTTTAGAAAGGGGAATCCCCTCAAAGAAATTTCCGGCAAACATCTTCAGCCAATTTCTTAACCCTTTGTCTCCATCATTTAATGGAGTTGGACGTTCCATTAATGTTGCTGACTTGAGTTGAAAGCCTTGTGATTCTAAAAGCATTCCATATTCAGCAATACTCGGAAAATACCAAGGATTTAAGGTTTTGTTTTGAGGATATCCAGCCGCATCTAACGCTGCATAAATTGCGGCAATAATGGTATCAATATTCCCTTTGCCTCCAAATTCTGCAACAAAACGCCCGCCGGGTTTTAAGACACGCCAAACCCCATCCACAACTTTTTCAGGTTGTTGAATCCAATGTAAAACTGCATTCGAGAAAACTGCATCAAACTGTTCAGTCCAGGTTAAGTTAGCTCCATCTGCCACTAAAAAATTTAGACCGGGGTAAGTTTGACTAGCGCGTTTAATCATCGTTGAAGCCTTGTCAATTCCGATCACTTCAGCCCCAGTGTTTGTAATTTTATAGCTCAGATGACCTGTGCCACAACCGAGATCAAGAATCTGCTCTCCTATACGGGGATCAAGCAATTCCAATAGATCTACGGCTAAGTTAGAGACAAAGCTATGATGACTGTCGTAGAGTTTTGCATCCCAATGAGGCACAGGAGCCATAGGAGCATAGTTTACGGTCTTAGTGTTCATTAGGCAGTCAGGCAGAATTTGTTTGTCACTTTTTAGTATGCAACATTCTGTTCATGATTTGCTAAAAATTAAGGAAAGTTTAGACTTATTTCAAGAGGGAGAATTTATACTGACGCCCAAAGGTAGATTCTACCGATAAAAGGGTCTTTTGACCTCCTTGGGATGGGAAAATAGGAATCTTTTTATACCGTCTCTGAACCCTTATTTCATCTAGTTAAAGATAGAGATTTACTCAACCCCTTATTTTACTTTTATAAAAGTCTTTAACAGTCTCAGGAAACGGTTATTACCGAGGGGATAGTTTTTTTTAGGGTTAATTAGAATTGACAAAATAAACTCAATATGATAAAGCTTGCTGTTCACAAATTTGAGTTAAACAAATCTGTCGTAAACACATTTTTACTTTACATAGGGGAAACCCTATTAAGCCCTAAGAAGGATGCAATTTTAAAAGGAAATAGTTTGTAGAAGAAATAGGACAAACTGTCATACTGAGATGAACCTCTTGCGTACTGAATGTGAGGATTTTGGCGTTCTCTTGCTAATAGGGCTGATAATATTAAAGCTATAATCTAACTCCATCAAGGTTTTCAGAATTTATTATCCCGACACTTGTACCAGCAGTTACTTTTGATCCTCAGTACCCAGGACAGCTAAATTTATGTTTTTATGGAAATCCCCTCTTATTTCTAAAAGAGTTTCTCGTCCGGTTTTTCTGATCCGTTTTCTTGCCCTGTTTACACTGATCTTGGCAGTGACCCTGTACTCAGGGACACTCACATCCTCTGCCATTACTCAGAATGCCTATTCTCAGGAATTGATCGCCCAGTCTCCAGCACCAACTTCCGATCAACTGCCCCCAAGTGCGTCGCCTCAGATTCCTACCTCAGATACAGCTTTATTGTTTCAAAATGACCGTTATGTGGTGAGAGTATTTCGAGAAGAAAATAAAGCTTATGTCAATATCTATGACAAGGAAAACAAAACCCTAACCCTTAAAAAAATACCTGTTTCTATTACTCTGGCTAAAAACCCTACAAAAGATCCGATTAAATACGTTGCTGTGATCGGTAATCAACAATATATCGTGTTGATTAGTCCGTTGGGTTCTTCAGAGTTAACTATTGTCAAGGGGGGAACAGTGGTCTATCGCCAAGGAAGTAATCAGGTTGAAGTTGCTCAAAAAGTCCCCGGTGTCTCTGACCAAACTGTATCTGTCAATCCCACCGTTGCCCTGATCAAGACAATATTTATTAATTATGCCAAATTAACCCTCTTTGTTCTGATGTTTTCTATGGCAATTCATTGGAAAATTGAGGATGTCGTCTGGATCTGGAAGCAACCGTCTCTCCTGTTGCGATCGCTACTCTCGGTGTTAATTGCAGTGCCATTATTGGGAGCCTTAACCGTATTCATTCCGGGTTTAACCGTGGCACAACGCATTGGTATTGGGGCAATGATAGCCTGTCCCGGTGCGCCCATGATTCCCTTTAAGAGTATAAAAGCTGGGGGACAGCCAAAGTTTATTGCTAGTTTACAGTTTACGGTGTGCGTTCTAGCCATTGTTAGTATCCCCTTAACGGCTGCTATTCTGAGTCAGTTCTATCCGAATCAAGCCTGGTTATCCCCACAAGACATTGCTAACCAAGTGTTGTTTGCTCAGGTGTTACCCATGGGAATCGGCGTTTTACTGGCTCAATATGTACCCCAGTTAGCAGAAGATTGGGTAGAACCCGTCAACAAAATTGCCAAATTGATGCTTTTGCTGGCTCTAATTATCCTGCTCGCCGTCAGCCTAGAAAAAGTTCTCAATGCCGGATTTATTGCTTACTTGGTAATGGGTTTGCTCTCGATTGCTTCGCTGGTCTGTGGTCATGTTTTGGGTGGGCCGAAACCGGAAACAAGAACAGTTCTAGCTTATGCAACCGCAACTCGGAATGCGGGTTTAGCGGTTCTACTGGTTAGCTTGAATTTCCCCAATTTAGATTTTATCAAAAGTGGCATTATCGATACGCTGATTACCTATGCCTTAATTGCTGCGATTGTTTCCATTCCTTATACAGCTTGGCGTAAACGAACAATGGTTAAGAATTAGAGACAATAAAATTAAGCTTCAGTTAAGGGACATTTAATATTTTGTGGTAGCTCCAGAATGTTCTACCCTAGAACATTGGATCTGTATATTTCCAGGAGAAGTGATTATGTCGGGTAGTGAACTAAAAGCTGATTTTTGGGTAAGCGAGTATATCACACCTTGGGATATTTATGTACATGGAATTACCCAAGTATTAGCGTATAAAAAAACCCCGTATCAAGATATGTATGTTGTGGAAACGGGTGCTTATGGAAAAGCCTTGGTTCTCGATGGTAAATGGCAATCTTGTACGGGAGATGAATTTCTCTATCACGAACCCTTAGTTCATGTCGCTTCGGTCTATCACGGTTCTCCCAAAAAAGTTGCGGTTTTGGGGGGAGGAGAAGGGGCAACGATTCGAGAGGTTTTACGTTGGAAAACTATTGAATGTGTTGCCATGATTGACCTGGATGGAGATGTGGTGGAAGCCTGTAAACAACATCTGCCAGAAATGCACCAAAATGCTTTTGATGATCCCCGCACCCAACTGATTATCGGGGATGCGATTGACTTTTTAGAGCAGACTCAGGAAAAATGGGATATTGTGATTTCGGATTTATCCGATCCCATTGAAGAGGGGCCATCCTTCAAATTATTTACCAAAGAATATTTTGAAAAAATTCAGCAAATTTTAACTCCCGATGGTTATGGGGTGATTCAAGCTGGCCCGGTTTCCCCCAATGAAATGAAACTGCACGTTCGTTTGGTGAATACTCTGAAAACGGTATTTCCCCAGGTTCACTCTTATACCAGTTATATTTCCACCTACGGAAGTCCCTGGAGTTTCATTATCGTTTCTAACCAACCGATTAATACCCGTCCTGACCCCGACACGGTGGATCAACTGTTGCAAGACCAAACCATCGGAGGATTACGGATGTTTGATGGGACAACGATGTTAGGAATGTTACAAGTACCCAAACATTTACGCGATGCGATCGCCTCTGAAACAGAAATTTATACTTTAGCTGAACCTCCGAAATTCTTTGGCAAAGGAGCCAATGCTTAATCAATGATACAAGGAAACAGGAGGGCTCTTCTCGTTGTCCTCCTGTCTCCTGATTCTATTGACGAACTTTAACCAAAATCTAGTACAATACACCCTGAACCCTCGGCAAATGTTCTCAGTGAGCTTAGAACCAGGGAGCATCTGTTGTATAAAGTATTTAAGTTGAGTTTTAGTGAACACCCTGAGATAGTGTTTTTTTGAGTGGAAAAATTAGGCAAAATCCGATTAATAAACCCTTCTTGGTGATTGAGGAGTCAAACCTGAATGACAAAATCTAAATTCTTGCGTCCCCACACACTTCTGTTATTAGCGGGATTAATGGGTGTGAGTTTGGTAGGGTTGGGATGGAAACAACAGTTCGCCAAAGCTCAACCGACTGAAGTAGCAACGGGTTTAAACTGGTCAGGAGCATCGTTTCCCGTTGAAAATTTTCAAGAATATACCTCTCCTTTTGGCTATCGGGGGGAAGGGTTTCACTATGGTTTAGATTTGGCAGCCCCTGAAGGCAGTTATATTCGCAATTGGTGGCAAGGAACGGTTGTGGAAGTGTGGCAAGATGGTCGTTGTGGTAACGGGATTGCCATTCAGTCTGGCCAATGGGAACATATTTATTGTCACGTTCAAGGGACTGTGGAAAAAACCAGTCAAGGAACTTATTTTATTGACCGAGAAGGGGGTATTCAACTTTGGGAAGGTCAGCAAGTTCCTTCGGGGACGAGAATTGCCAGAGTGGGAATGACGGGACGGACAACAGGCCCTCACCTTCATTGGGGTGTCAAATATAGTGGCCGTTGGGTTGATCCCGCTCGTGTGTTACGCTCAATGTACAATCAACAAATTCAACAAGCCAGAGGCAGTTAAGGAGATGGTTTCAGGGACTTAGTGAAGTTTTGTAAAAAAATCGCGTTATGTTTGATACAATAAAATTGTGAGATTTGAAAATTTATACCCGCAGGCAGATTAAGAAAACGGCGTTTAGGTTATTCAAATCGCAACAACAACGGTATTTTTGACACTCCCCCGCCAAGCTATGTACTGGGCTGGGGATTCTTTTTTCAGCGAATCAATTTGCTCTGACAAGACGGATTCTACCAAATTTTGGGGTTAGGATGAAGGATCACAACGTATCTCGATCATAAAACCATCGGGGTCATAGAAATAAATGCCACGTCCAGTGGGTCGGGTGACGGGGCCATGATCAATGAGAATAGAATTTGACTGCAAGACTTCTACCGCTTGCTCAAAAAATTCTGCTGGAATATCAAAGGCTAAATGATTCACACGGGTAAACGCTTTTTTGGGATCAGGATCAGGGGGGTTTAAATCCGGTTCAGCAAATAAATCAATGACTGTCCCGTCAGGGGTAATAAAATTAGCGACTTTTCCCGTTTCAACAAGACCTTTTAAGGTACTGGGAACTTCATCCCCAACTAATTCATGTAACCCTAATATTGTACCATAAAAATCGCGAGATTTTTGTAAGTCAACAACATTTAATGCAAGATGATGAACGCGGCGGAGAAGTCCTGGGGGTAAGATTTTGGGGTATAGGGTTGGCGTAGATTCCATGAATTTAATTGAAGGCTACAGTTTGAATTCTACCCATAATTTTTTGAACCCATAAAACGATTTGTCCAATAATATATCTTAAACTTTTAGGAAATTGAACTGCCCAAATATTAATAATTAAACACGTTGTTCCCAAGAGTAATAAAACATAGGTAGGAATCATCACGACACCAATCATAAACCAGGTGAAAACGTGCAGTACCATCAATCCTGAATATAAACTAGCAAACCCAGAAATTAACAAAATTTGAGATGGAGGACGATTTAAACCGATAAAAATTAGGGTTTGTAAGGTAGCCAGTAAATTAAACGGCACTAAAAAAGCACAAATTCCTAAACAGTTATTTCGAGAGAACTCAGCAATTGTTGTGAAATCCATCATGATCAAAACTCTTCTTTTTCTGTTGTTTGAGATCGGGAATTGAATAATTTTTCTGTTTTGGGCTTCTACACTATAGCGTCTTTATTGAATTTGTGAAATATTCTGTTCCTTTTGATTTTACAGAACCGTCACAATTTCTATCAAATGATTGATGAAATGAGTTTTTGGAGATTAATTTCTGTCCTCCTCCTTAATGTCTATGGTTGACTATTTCTTGTTTTTTAAAGCGGTTGTCCAAAAATTGGTAAACATCATTAAGAAACTACCAATAATAATCAATAAAGCAAGTCCAACGGGGATCGCTGTTTCTAAATCTATACTTTCCATTGTCATTGGCTAAATTTATTCAAGAGATACCTTAACACAGATGTTTATTCTTGGGGAAGGTGAAGCTCGTTATTCTCATTTTGGCTATGTACCCGCTTTAGTTCCCCTTTTCAAAGACCTTGAGCAACTTTGGCTTTCTTCTGTTACCATTAAATTTGTTACATATCTTAATCTATAACACCAGTTCCTTAACAAAATTATACGGAGAAGGCAATGACAGAACCACAAAAAGGACAATGGGATGGGGGTCGGTTCCTGAAAACCCTGGCTTATTTTAAGGTTATTCCCTTTATTGGCAATATTAACTGGATACAAAATTTATTAGGGGGAGGGGCAAAAAAACGGCAAGAAAAACCCAATATTATATTAGTCGTGGGTGCCACGGGGGGAGTGGGAAAACGAGTGGTTCAACGGTTACAACAACAAGGCATTAAAGTGCGTTGTTTAGTTCGGGATGCTAAAAGAGGAAGAACAATCTTAGGAAATTCGGTAGAATTAATTGAAGCAGATTTAACCCTTCCTGAAACCTTAACGCCTGCTGTCTTTCAAGATATTAATGGGATTATTTGTTGTAGTGGTACAAAAGTCCAACCCGTTGAAGGAGATACGCCGAACCGCGAAAAATATTATCAGGGAATTAAGTTTTATATGCCGGAAGTGGTTGATGTACCGGAATTAGTGGAATATAAAGGCATTCAAAATTTAATTAATACAGTACCTAGAACCCTGAGAAATGCTGGGGATAAAATTTTGTTTGATTTTACCCAACCTGCTGAAGATGTTAAGGAAATTTGGGGGGCATTAGATGATATTGTCATGGGGGGTATTAGTGAAAGTTCGTTAAAGTTAACACCAGATGGCGCATTGTTTACAGGATATGTTTCAACAGCGAATTCTGGGGGGTTTGTTTCCGTGCGAACCCGCAATTTTGAACCTCCTTTAAATTTATATGATTATCAAGGGATTGAATTACGGGTTAAAGGCGATGGAAAACGCTATAAATTTATTATTCGCTGTAATGAAGGTTGGGATAGTGTAGGATATTGTTATTCGTTTGATACGGTGTACAATATTCCTATTACCATTCGGATTCCTTTTGATAAATTAATTCCGGTGTTTCGTGCTAAAACTTTAAATGAAGGAAAACCTTTTAATGCCAGTCAGGTATTTTCCTTACAATTAATGTTGAGTAAATTTGAATATGATGGCGCATTAAATCCCAAATTTGAACCCGGACTTTTTCAATTAGAAATTGAATCGATTAAGGCCTACGGTGGAACCGTTTTACCTCGATTTGTTCAGGTGAGCTCGGCGGGGGTAACTCGTCCAGGAAAACCCGGATTAAATTTAGAAGAAGAACCTCCGGCGGTGCGTTTAAATGAACAATTAGGGGGGATTTTAACCTGGAAATTACGGGGAGAAGAGGTGATTCGTTCTAGTGGTATTCCCTATACAATTATTCGTCCCTGTGCATTAACAGAACAACCCGGAGGTTCTGCGTTAATAGTTGACAAAGGAGACACAATTAAAGGACAAGTCAGTCGAGAGGATATTGCTGAATTATGTATCCAAGCTTTAACTCAACCGAAAGCTTGTAATACGACTTTTGAAGTTAAAGCAGAACTGGATAGTCCAGCATCAAAAAATTGGGATGAGTTATTTTCTCAACTTAAATCTGATTAATAGGGAATAGGGAATGAGTTTCAGGATTTGGTAGAGACGCGCCATGGCGCGTCTCTACCACTGTAATGCGTAGCACTTAAAATCAAATTATATTTTGACATGAAGCTAATAAAGATTTAAACTGCTTCTGGAAACCTAATCTCTTGTCTGTTCCGTACTATATGCTAAAGTTTAAATCCGTTTTAACGCCTTATTTATTTTTATTTCCTGCTTTATTAATGCTGACCTTAACCGTATTTTGGCCAGCGTTACAAGCATTTTATTTAAGTTTGTTTAGTTATGACTTACTTACACCGCCAGAATGGGTCGGGTTAAAGAATTTTCAACAGTTATGGACAGATGAGGTATTTTGGGAAACCTTAAAGAATACCTTGCTTTATTTAATCATCGTTGTTCCGATTTTAGTTTTTGCACCCTTGGCTTTAGCGATTTTAGTGAATCAAAAATTACGCGGAATTAATGGCTTTAGAACCGCCTATTATGTTCCGGTCGTGATTTCAATGGTGGTGGCGGGTATTGCGTGGAAATGGTTATATGCAGAAAATGGGTTTTTAAATCAACTTTTAAATGCTATTTCTTTTCCTCCTATTCCTTGGTTAACCAGTCCCCATGTCGCCTTGTTTAGTGTGATGGCGGTGACGATTTGGAAAGGCTTAGGCTATTATATGGTGATTTATTTAGCAGGATTACAAGGAATTCCATTAGAACTGTATGAAGCCGCAACGATTGACGGTTCTGATGGGTTAAAAAAACATTGGGATATTACCTTACCTTTAATGAAACCTTACATGGTTTTAGTGGGGGTCATTTCAGCAATATCCTCAACGAAAGTGTTTGAAGAAGTGTATATTATGACCCAAGGAGGGCCAAGAAATAGTTCTAAAACGATTGTTTATTATTTGTATGAACAAGGCTTCCAACAATTAGAATTTGGTTATGCTTGTACCATTGGATTAATTTTATTTTTAATCGTTTTGGGATTATCGATTTTACGATTAGGGATTGAACGGTTTAGCGAGACTGTTAACAGCAATAGTCCGTTGCTGTAACAGACTCGGTACTCGGTACCCGACAGCCAACACCCGACACCGATTTTAAAGCTTGATGGAACAGTGACAGGGTTCTTGCTGTAATAATTGTTCTCCAGCTTGTTTTAAAGCTATTAATACAGGTTGCAGTTGTCGGCCTTTATCGGTTAAGGAATATTCAACATGAGGGGGTATTTCTGCATAGACCTTCCTTTCAATAATACCATATTTTTCTAATTCTCGGAGGCGAATTGTCAAGGTTTTCGTACTTATTCCGGGTAAAGCCTCTAAAAATTCATGGGTACGACAATTCCTGATTAGTAACTCCCGCAAAATTGAGACTGACCATTTGCTGCTGATGATTTGCACAATATATTGAATCGGGCAAGTGTTTTGATTCTGGGAGCTTGCAGAACCAAAGTCTGGTTTTTCGAGACAAGGGGTAACATTCATTTGCAACATTTGTTAACATTAATCCCAAGAGCCTTAAGGATTCAATCTTTTTTAAGAATAGCCTATAATTCCCAGATGGCAACTATCTTTTACTTTTGGTAACTATGTGAATGAAGGGAACCTATATTGAAATCACGATAGAAAGTAGTACGCTTTGAGATAGAGGGAAAACAAACCCTCAGTTGAGGCCGAAAGTTCACACCTAGAGAGAAAAAAACGGAAAAAAATCTTAAGAACTGCCAAGTTCACCGATTCAAGATTCAGAAGTTCTAAACATTCATATTGAGTATCGAGTGATTTAGAACCAGTTAACTCAGAATGTACGGGTAAGGATAAATACATTCTGACCTAAGTTTGAACTTAAATAAACAATAAAGATTGACTGAATTCTAACAAAACAGTCATTCCAATTGGAGGAATTTAAAAATGGTTGACGCTTATGCAACGACGGGAACAGTAAATTCAGAAGCCAAAGAAAAAGCTTTTGTACTTTGGTTTGATGAAGTTGGAATTTCTGATATTCCGTTAGTCGGTGGGAAAAACGCATCTTTGGGGGAAATGATTCAAGAACTCACCCGCCAAGGTGTAAATGTTCCCAATGGATTTGCGACTACTGCTTATGCTTATCGTTATTTTATTGAGTCTGCGGGTTTAGAGAAAAAACTACGAGAACTATTTGCAGACCTCGACGTTGAGGATATGCCGAATTTGCGGCAACGTGGCAAACAAGCTCGTTCATTAATCCTTGACACTCCGTTTCCAGCCGACTTAGAAGAAGCGATTACCAGCGCTTATAAAAAACTTTGTGAACGCTACAGTACAGATGGGGATTTTTGCAACCAATTTGGCGAAGAATATAAGGAAGAATGCAAACGTTATGCCAACGATGTAGACGTTGCTGTTCGTTCCTCCGCCACCGCCGAAGACTTACCCGATGCTAGTTTTGCGGGACAACAAGAAACTTATTTAAACGTTTATGGCGAAGAAGGCGTATTAGAATCCTGCCATAAATGCTTTGCTTCGATTTTCACCGACCGGGCAATTTCCTATCGGACGATTAAAGGCTTTGATCATTTTAACGTAGCTCTCTCCGTTGGTGTACAAAAAATGGTGCGGTCTGACCTCGCCAGTTCTGGGGTGATGTTCTCCATTGATACCGAAACCGGATTCAAAAATGCCGCGTTAGTAACAGCCGCCTATGGGTTAGGAGAAAACGTTGTTCAAGGTGCGGTGAACCCCGATGAATATTTCGTGTTCAAACCGACTTTATTACAAGGCTTCCGTCCAATTTTAGAAAAACGCTTAGGAACTAAAGAACTGAAGATGGTCTATGACATCGGCGGTTCTAAACTGACGAAAAACGTCTCTGTTCCTCAATCTGAACGGGAAAAATATTGTATTAACGACGATGAAATTCTGCAACTAGCGAAGTGGGCTTGTATTATTGAAAACCACTATTCGCAAGTTCGGGGTACTTACACTCCGATGGATATTGAATGGGCAAAAGACGGTATTACCGGACAATTATTCATCGTCCAAGCTCGTCCTGAAACGGTACAATCGCAAAAATCCGGTTCCGTTCTGAAAAACTTCAAACTCAAAGGAACCAGTAACGTGCTGTCACGGGGTCGCGCCGTGGGCGAAATGATTGGTCAAGGGAAAGCGCGAGTGATTTTGGATGTTCATAAAATTGATGAATTCCAAGCGGGTGAAGTGTTAGTCACCAATAAGACTGACCCCGACTGGGAACCGATTATGAAGAAATCCAGCGCTATTGTTACCAACGCTGGGGGACGGACGTGCCACGCCGCCATTATCGCCCGTGAAATGGGAATTCCAGCCATTGTCGGTTGCGGGGATGCCACCTCTGTGATTAAAAACGGACAAGAAATTACCGTTTCCTGTTCCGAAGGAGAAGAAGGTCGCGTTTATGAAGGCTTAGTTCCCTTTGAAGTTCAAGAAACCGTCCTGGATAATCTGCCGAAAACGCGGACGAAAATTTTAATGAACGTCGGGAACCCGGAAGAAGCCTTTGGCTTATCCAGTATTCCTTGCGATGGTGTGGGGTTAGCGCGGCTTGAGTTTATTATTGCCAACCATATTAAAGCCCACCCGTTAGCATTGTTGAAATTTGACCAACTCGAAGACGAATTAGTCAAACGGGAAATTGCCGACCTGACCAAACTTTATCCCAATAAACCCGACTTCTTTGTGGATAAACTGGCTCATGGTATCGGCATGATTGCGGCGGCGTTCTATCCGAATCCTGTGATTGTACGGATGTCCGACTTCAAGAGCAACGAATATGCCAACTTGTTAGGCGGTCGTCAGTTTGAACCGAAAGAAGAAAACCCGATGATTGGCTGGCGGGGTGCGTCTCGTTACTATGACCCCAACTACCGCGAAGCTTATGGGTTAGAATGTGTCGCCCTGAAACGGGTTCGGGACGAAATGGGCTTAACTAACGTGGTTCCGATGATTCCTTTCTGTCGCACTCCCGATGAAGGTCGCAAAGTGTTAGCGGAAATGGAAAAACACGGTCTGAAACGGGGTGAAAATGGGCTGCAAGTCTATGTGATGTGCGAATTGCCCAGTAACGTGATTTTCGCCGATGAATTCGCCCAAGTGTTTGATGGATTCTCCATTGGGTCTAATGACTTAACCCAATTAACGTTAGGGTTAGACCGTGACTCGGCTTTAGTTGCCCATATCTTCGATGAACGCAACGAAGCTGTCCGGCGGATGGTCACGATTGCCATTAAAGCGGCTAAAAAATATGGTCGCAAGATTGGGATTTGTGGTCAAGCCCCCAGCGATTATCCAGAGTTTGCCCGCTTCTTAGTGGAACTGGGAATTGACTCGATGAGTTTGAACCCTGACTCTGTGATTAAAACGATTCTTGACATTGGCAAAATGGAAGAATCTGGCACGTTGTTAGATGAAGTCATGGACGTTGCCAAAGCCAAATAAATAGTCGTAGAGACGTTGTATACAACGTCTCTACAGGGATAGTTTGCTGAATTTTAAGGATTAAAATAATGAGGGTATGGCGATGCTGTACCCTTTATTTATTGGAGTTCGGAATAAATGGATGGAAGCTTTAATCTAATTGTTCAAATAATTCTGAAAACTGTTCTAAAAGTTTATAAACCATTGTACCGATTCTTTGAGGAAAATCCTCATCAGTAGGCTGGCACTCTCCTAGTTTTCTAGCTCGTTCAATTGCAGCAACTAGATACTTACCTTTAATAAATTCTTTATAGTAATTAGATTTAGATTTATCTGGGTGGATATCATCAAGAACCCTCTTACAAAGTTTAGGTCTACCTTTGATTCCTTCATTTTCAATGGATTCCCTGATTGTAGGTTGTTTGACTTTCCGTTTTTTATTAGTTTTAGATTTTTGGGAATTATTACTTTTCCCCAATTGAGTATCAGCATCTACAAAATGGAGAATTAACCAAAGTTCAAAGCAAGGGTTACTCAATCCCATTTTAAAATTTGTGTTGTCGTGACAGAGTTCTATTAATTGCTGAATTTTAACTTTACGGTTATTATAATCATCTGTATCAATAATCATCCATAATTCATCATACTCTTGGATATCATATTTTTTAACTAGCTCATCATAACATTGCTTTAATTGTGCATAAACAGCAGCAGGAGAAGAGTCTCCAGAATAGGTTTTATCAAGATATTTTAACTTAATATTCTTTCTGTTTAACTGTAAACAGTATTGTTGAATGAGTTCTTTAAAATAAAAATATTCTGTCTTGTCACCTTCTGCTGCAATAACATAAATTTTCCACTTACCATCCTTGCACTCATCTGAAATATCTTGGACTATTCGTTGATAATCATTTCTTTCTCTAGGCATTCGTTTATCCCTTATTTAGCCAAAACTGGTTCTTCATCATTTTTAATCTCTGGGAAAGAATGGATAGCTCCAAACCGACCGTTAATATAACCTTTAGCTAAATCTAAATTTTCTACCTGGGTGTTTGCAAGAGAATAGGCAATTGATTGTCCATGTTTATCTTGTTCAATAAACCAAATTTCATCCTTTCTAAAAAGTTCTTTAATATCCAAAAGAATAGCTTGATGTGTTGTAGCAATTAATTGGCTATTATGCAATTTATCATTTTGATTTTGATTCTCTATTTCAAAATTGAGAAAAATCTCAAATATTTTCCGTGCTAACAATACATGAAGGCTTCTTTCTATTTCATCAATCACAAAAACAGCATCGCCTTGAGACAGTTTAATTAACATTGGGATTAAATCTATAATTCTTTGGGTTCCATCTGATTCTTCTTCAATTTCAAACAAAACTTCTTTTTTATTTTTATCATACTTAATTATAACCAATTTCATAACTTTTAAAGCTTTTGAACCTGGAATAGATCGAATCATTAAACTGCTCCCTTTATTTCTCGATAAAACAAATATTGCATTAGCTGTTTCATCATGATAAGGGAATTCTTCTTGAATCATTTCTTTAACTTCTAGTGGAATTCTCTCATACTTTTCTAAATCAATCTCATTAATATCTACTCTTTCTATTCCTAAATCCAAAGATTGTAATAATTTATTAAATTTTTTAAAAAAACCTTGGTTCAATAATTTTTCATTGTCCTTTAACAGTAACGGAAGTGCAAAAGATTTACTTTCAGGGAATAAAATTGTTAATACCTTTGAGAACCAATTATAAATATTTTCAAAATATGTAATACTCCGCTCTTTAGAATTAGTTAAGAATAATAAATTTTCTCTCGTACTTTTAGATTCATATTTAATTCTGCTTTCTTCTTCACCTTCTATTTTATTAAATAGAGAATGTTTAAAGTTGAATTGATAATCATTACCATTTCTTTCATAAATGCTTTTTTCTTGATTAATACCTATTTCAAATAACCATTCTTCATAAACTTGAGTAGCATCAATGATAAATCCGTAAGCATACTGTTTTTTATCATGTCTAAACTCAAATTCAAACCGAGATGGCTTTTTTAAAGAATCTTGATCACGTTTAAATGGACTAACTTTTATATTTTTATTTTTATCAACACCATCTACAATAAAATCTTGAGCAAATTTCATCGCTTTAATCAAGTTAGATTTACCAGAATTACTAGCTCCATAAATTAAAGAAGTTCTTAATAATCTAATAGATTCTTTGTTATCCTCTTGAACAACATGATCAGGATGATTGTCGTCAGGAGAAGCAATCATCGTAAATTCAGTTCTTTCATTAAAGGATAGAAAATTTTCTACAGTAAACCGAATTAACATTGTTTTATTTTTAATTATATTTAAAGTAAAATCCTAGAGGATTCAACTTTAAATATAAAGATAGCTTATTAGCTCACAAGTGTCAACCCGATTTCCACATTTTGAACAGGGAAACGGTTACTTTTGCTTACGCTGAGGAATTAAGGGAGATTTAGCAGGTTCATAAGATTGTAATTCCTCATCTCCTGTTAGAATTTTGACCTTATAACCTAACTTAAGCTTCAGGATAGATACCGCTAACTTATAATGTAGCGTAGCAGTTTGATCTGATTGCATCAAGCTATAATTTTTCTACAGCCTAATTTTATAGTTGAGAAAAATGTTAAGCTAGATCATATTATTGAAAGTTATTAAATGAGTGCGATCGCAACTTCTCAAACAATGAATCAATCCTTAAATATTCCCTCTCATAACGATTTATTTGAACCCACGATTAAAGCTCTTAAATCTTTAGGAGGGTCAGGAACAGTTCAAGAAATTCATGAGCAAGTCTGTCAACTTCAAAGTTTCTCAGAACAACAACAGAGTATTTTACATAAACAAGGGCCACAGACAGAAATTGCCTATCGTTTAGGTTGGGCGAGAAGTTATTTAAAAGTATATGGAGTTTTAGAAAGTGTAGGACGAGGAGTATGGTCACTCACAGAGAAGGGGAGAAATCTACAAGTTATTAATCCTAAAGAAATTAATCGATTTGTCAATCAAACAACCCGAAAGAAAACTGAAAAGGTTAATTCTGAATCTGTTCAAGATTTTAATTTATTACCCCAAGCTACAATTGAAACAATAGAATCTATTTCAGATCAGGATCAAATTCCTGCTAATTCTGATATTTGGACAGAAAGACTATTAGAAATTTTACAACAAATTCATCCTGATAGTTTTGAACGGTTATGTCAACGAATTTTAAGAGAATCCGGCTTTATTAAAGTTGAAGTAATCGGAAGAAAAGGAGATGGGGGAATTGATGGAATTGGAGTCTTAAAAATTGCCCTATTGAGTTTTCAAGTCTTCTTTCAATGTAAACGTTATAAAGGTTCTGTTGGCCCTTCTGAAATTCGAGATTTCCGAGGTGCTATGGTAGGAAGAACCGATAAAGGTTTATTTCTAACCACAGGAACTTTTACCAGTTCAGCCAAACAAGAAGCAACCCGTGACGGTGCGCCTGTATTGGATTTAATTGATGGGGAACAACTTTGTCAAATTCTCAAAGATTTGAATTTAGGAGTCGAAACAAAAATGATTGAAGTCGTTGAAATTGATCAAAATTGGTTTAATCATTTATAATTGCTATACTATAGTTAGCAATAATTGTTTTTTGAGTCATTAAACACTTTACCAATTCTCGATTATGCTTGTATTTTTTATTCATGGTGTCGCCACAAGAGATGCTTGCTACTCATCAAATTTACAACAACTGATCAAAACAGAATTTAGTCACCGGGAAGAAAAGAATCCTCATTTTTACGCTGGTTTTTGGGGTTCTGCCTTAACGGATATGGGGAAAATATGGAATGGTATTGATGAAGATTTAGCAGCCGTTAAAAAGAAATATCCTAAAATTGATACTGAAGAGATTTTTCGATATAGACCGTTTAGAGAAGGTTTATTTTCTCAATTTCTGGGAGATTTCTTTACCTATATGAATCTTGATAAGGGTCGAGAAATTCGTAAAACAATCGCGCAACAACTCTATAATTTTATTAAGCAAAATCCTGATGATTCTGAACTTCATATTGTTGCCCATTCGTTAGGAACTGTAATTCTATGGGATGTTTTATTTTCAGATCGATTTTCAGCGAAAGACCCCGCTTTATCGATTCGAGCTATGATTCGAGAATTGGAAAATCAGACAGATGTAAAACTTAAACATCAGGTTAATTTGAAGAGTATCACGATTATGGGTTCTCCCATTTTATTGATTAACATGATGTTAGATGTGCGTCCCGAAAAAGTTAATCAATTTGCTCATTCCTATTCTTCTGAACAGCCTTTAAGATGGCTGAATTTAATTCATGCTTCGGACTTAATTGCTTATCCCTTAAAAGCGAGTTTACATTTGGATGAAAATAGTTATCTAAAGTTTGAAGATGAGTATTTATTAGAGGATGTTAACTTAGCTGAAAAAACAGCTAGAAGTTTAGGTCAAAATGAATTAGCAATGGTTTTGGGTTCCAGTGATGCCCATAAGAGTTATTGGAATTGTCCTCAAACTGCTCGATTAATTACTAATAATATTTTGAATCAACGAAAAGTGATTTTTCAAAATTTCTTAAAAACCGTAATTCATCATTTATCTCAAGTTAAGGGGATGACCCCTACATCTGACGAAGTTATGGGAATAAAGCTCAATTATCATAGCAAGAATATTCGGAAGGGAGATCTTTATTTGCAATTTCCTGATAAAAGTGGGAAAATTTATTTATATATTAATGCTATTAACGTGCATCATGTTTATGTCTTAGATAGTGATAATGAACTGCAATTCGGTGGCTATGTGGGTTGGATAGATCAAGAAGGGTTAATGGAAAAACTAGAGTTAATCAAGGGTTTGATGATAAACCGTTAATGGATATCATATCGCTTCTAAACTATTGCTTAATTCTTAATCCCAGTTGTGGCAATCCCTCGAATAAATTGTTTTTGCCCGATTAAAAATAATACAATTACAGGAATTGAAGAAATGACAACCGCCGCCATTAATAATTGCCAACTGCTGGTAAATTGTTCTTGAAATTCCGCTAAAACTAACTGCACGGTTTTTAATTGGGGTTTCGTGGTAAATACCAGAGGTTTAAATAAATCATTCCATTCCCCAATAAAAGTAAATAAAAATAACGTCACTAGGGCAGGTTGAGCTAAAGGTAACATGATTTGCCATAAAATCTGCCAGCGATTGGCTCCATCTAAAGCCGCAGATTCTTCTAACTCAATGGGAATTGTCAGGAAATATTGACGCAAAAGGAAAATTCCAAAGCCATTCACAGCTGTTGGTAAAATTAAAGCCCAATAGGTATTGAGCAGATGTCCCCACTTCAACACTAAAAAAATTGGAATTACCAATAACTGAAAGGGAATCACCAGGGTTGCCAGAACGATCAATAATAGAGTTTGTCGTCCAGGAAACTGTAATCGAGCTAAGGCGTATCCGGCTAAAGCCGAAGTGATGACTTGAAATGCCGTTACTCCTAACGCCACTAACGTCGAATTGGCAAAAGCTAACAGAAAGTTCCCTCGATGCCAAGCTTGCTGATAGTTAGCAACGCTGAACTGAGTTTCGCCAACAACGTTGGGCGTTGAGAAGGAAGTCAGCAAGACCACCAATAAGGGTAATAATACAAGCCCAGCCCCCATCAACAACAGACCCCAACTCAATCCCACTAATATTTTTTCCCGTTCAATTGCTGTTTTCATAAGCCTGTAATGGGTTCTAATCCTAAAGACATCCACTCTCCCTCTTAATTTTGCATCAAAGATCATCCCAGATTGAGAAAAACATCAATCAATTTGAGGGGGAACGATATCCCACGCTGAAAAGACGCGGGTTTTGTGCGAGAATCGCTATAAGCTTAATTAAGTAGTTTCTCAAAAAATCGACTCTCCAACCCTATCTTAAGGTTGCCCCAACAAGGGGTAGGGAGTTTGTAAACTAGCTATAATAACTCATTTGCGATGAGGAGATTGTAAATCTATGCCACAGCTTGAAGCTATTCCAGCGATTGACTTCCAATCGGAAACCTATAAGGATGCTTACAGCCGGATTAATGCCATTGTGATTGAAGGGGAACAGGAAGCTTACGACAATTACATCAAGCTGGGTGAAATGTTACCAGAGCATCAGGAAAATTTAGCGCGTTTAGCCAAAATGGAAATGCGCCATCAGAAAGGGTTTCAATCCTGTGGTCGGAATTTAGCCGTGACACCGGACATGGAATTTGCTCGTGAGTTCTTTTCTTCCTTGCACCAAAATTTTAAGGATGCAGCCGCAGAAGGTAAACTGGTCACCTGCTTGCTGATTCAATCTTTAATTATTGAATGCTTTGCGATCGCAGCTTACAACATTTATATCCCCGTTGCGGATGATTTTGCCCGCAAAATTACCGAAGGGGTGGTTAAAGATGAGTATCTGCACCTCAACTTTGGGGAAGAATGGCTAAAAGCGAATTTTGAAGCCTCCAAAGCGGAACTGGAAGAAGCTAACCGCCAAAATCTTCCGATTATTTGGAGAATGCTCAACCAAGTGGCCGATGATGCTCACATTCTGGGCATGGAAAAAGAGGCCTTAGTTGAAGATTTTATGATTGCTTATGGGGAAGCTCTAAGCAATATCGGATTTTCAACCCGCGATATTATGCGGATGTCCGCCTACGGTCTAGCCGCAGCCTAAAATACCCTTTGGATTTTAGAGTAAATTGATGGGAGCATTGGCAGACTGGAAGCGGAGAACGGTTGTCCACCAGTCTGCGGCTTCTGACGCTAAAATCTAAAATCTATCTTAAAATCTACAGTTGAATCATGTTTGGTTTAATCGGTCATCTTACAAGCCTAGAACACGCCCAAGCCGTAGCCAGAGATTTAGGATATCCTGAATATGCTGACCAGGGGTTAGATTTTTGGTGTAGCGCCCCGCCTCAAATCGTTGATGATATTAAAGTCACGAGTATTACCGGCCAAATCATTGAAGGTAAATATGTGGAATCTTGCTTTTTACCGGAAATGTTAGCCAGCCGTCGAATTAAATCGGCGACTCGCAAAATTATTAATGCCATGGCCCATGCTCAAAAAAATGGTATTAATATCACGGCTTTAGGGGGATTTTCCTCGATTATTTTTGAAAATTTTAACTTAGAACAAATTAAAGAAGTTCGTAATATTAAGTTAGAGTTTGAACGGTTTACCACGGGAAATACCCACACTGCTTATATTATCTGTCGTCAGGTTGAAAATGAAGCGACAAAGTTAGGGATTAATTTAGCCAAAGCAACCGTTGCGATTTGTGGTGCGACTGGAGATATTGGCAGTGCGGTTTGTCGTTGGCTTAATCGTCTGACAGAAGCCGGAGAATTGTTATTAATTGCCCGTGATAAGGAACGCCTAAATGCTTTACAGGAAGAATTAGGACGGGGCAAAATTATGGGGTTAGAAGAAGCCTTACCTCAAGCCGATATTATTGTTTGGGTTGCCAGTATGCCCAAAGGGGTAGAAATTGACCCGAATACGTTGAAGAAACCTTGTTTGCTAATTGACGGCGGCTATCCTAAGAATTTAGCCACAAAAATTCAACATCCTGAAATTTACATTTTAGATGGTGGAATTGTTGAACACTCCCTTGATATTGACTGGAAAATTATGAAAATTGTCAATATGAAGTTACCCGGTCGTCAACTGTTTGCCTGTTTTGCCGAATCAATGTTATTGGAATTTGAAAAAATTTACACCAATTTTTCTTGGGGTCGAAATCAAATTACACTGGAAAAAATGGAACACATTGGCAACGTTTCTGTCAAACATGGATTTAAACCTTTAGCTTTACCTTTGTAAGGGGTTGGGACGTTTAAAGCTTTTCAGGTCTTGCTTATCAACTTTTAATCTTAAGGGTTTATAAGCAAGCTAAACTTTTCCCTATAAACAGACACCAATATTAATCATCAATTATCAATAAATTTTCCATCTATCTTAATACAGAAATTTAACCGAGGAAACGACTTAAATCAAATTCACCTTCCGGTTGACATGGGCGATCGCGTTCAGCCATTAAAATTAATAATAATCGATCTGAATAATCAACTGTCCCTCGACATTCCTCTCGTAATATTTCTAACCCGCCATTGGCATATTCTTCAAAAATTAATGCTCGTTGTTCTTCGGCTTCGAGTTCAAAGGGAGATAAAATTTTAGGGTTTTGGGTTTCGGCGATCGCCACTAATTTAATCATAGCATCATATCCCCTGGAAATAAAAACTTCCATTGAAATCGGCCCTGGATCACGTTTAGAAAGTCCATCAACTGGAATTCGTTTTTTTCGTCGTTTTCCTAATAATGCAGCAAAAGCGATAACATCAGCATAGGTTTGAAACGGCCCTGTTTTGCCTTCAATTTCTGTCAGCGACCGCACTAATTCTGCTTTATCTTTCGCAATTCTAATTCGGGTTACTGCCATGACGGTTAGAGTTAAGATTAATCATGAGTTAATAAAGCAGAATCCTGTAATTTTTGTTTGACTTCATCCTTGAGAACCGCCATTTTTTTCTTTTCTCCTTGAATACTTTGAGGAATTCCCAACGCTTTTGCTAAAGATTTTGTTCGGTCTAAGGTTAAACGGTTGATATCGTTTAATTGAGTAATAGAAAAAGACTGTAATAATTTGATCACTCGTTTGCGATTTTCTGATTTTTGTCGAGGCGAAATCGGAAAAGATGGAGGTGAGGTTTCTGTTGAAATCGCAGGACTTTCTACCACTTCAACTGTTAATAGGGTCAAGGGTTTTTCCTCAACAGTGTTACGTTGTTCTAAGATCAGGGAAACTTCTGCTTCCGCTTGGGGAACAATAACAATCGGTTCAACTACGACTGCTGTTTTGGCTATCTCCTCTGCAATTAGGGTAACAACGGGTTCCTCTTCGGAGGTAGAGGGAGAAGATTTTGGAGATAAATTCGATTTCCAATAAGCTTTCCAGAGTTCGCTGGCATAGATCGAAGGATACACCATTGACCACCCAACCAGTTGGGAATAAACAACAGGTAAGGTATAGGAAGCTTTTAACCAGGGTAGGGAATAATAAGTAAACATTAACCGATCTTGAATCAATTGAAATTGACGTTTTCCTGATAATACCGCATTTTTTTGCAAGAGTACATCAGTCAAAACCCAGAATCCTAACCTGTTGTTTTTTCGGATGATTTTTCTGGAATTGAAAGTCAAGAGTCTTTTCAAATTTAGGCGATGGCTTCTGTCCAGAGTAATTTAATTTTGTGTTCAAAGCCTCCTTTTTCTGCCCGTTTATGATCTCGTTCTAATAAAATTCGTTCATTTTCAATCCCGTAACTTTCCATTAAAGCTTCTACTACCTCTAATAAATCTGCTAATTCCTGAACTAATTCCTGATCAGAAGCTTGGACAACTTCTTGAGCTTCTTCCAGAATTTTATCGCGTAAAGCTTGACGATATTCAGTTTCCGATAATGTGGTAATATCACACTGATACCCTGATTTTTGAATCAGTTCAGGAATGCGATCACGCACTAATTTGTTATAGTCTCGACGCAAGGTATAATTCTCCTATAAAATATGGGGGTTTTAGCTCAATGGAACAGGCATCTTGCCTGTCAACCTGTCAAATATTAAATCAAGTATCGGGTGTGGGATTTAAGAAATCAACAATTCCTGATTATTCCCTAGTTCCTAAAACCTAATCTCTCGCACGGGATCTCCAACACCCAAAACCCATTTAAACAATTGCACCCATTCTTTCTAGTTTAACAACAATTTAAATCGAATGTAAACTACTATGAAACCTGTGTATCAATATTTATCCTTTATTATTTGTAGCGTTGCGGTGTTTTTGGGAGGATATTTACTTAACCCCTATGCCACCCTAGCGTTAACGTCTACTCAAGTTACTCCTGTTTACGAATATCGCACTTTACACAATCCTGATGGTATTGGTAAATTTTATTTAGGTCGGGAAATTGCTCAAGTCATGGGTCATGAAGGCGCAGGATGGTTAGAACGCCCCAGCCGAGAAACCTCTGAACGCCCTCAACAAGCGATCGCAGCTTTAAATTTAAAACCGACGGATATTGTGGCAGATATCGGCGCAGGAACCGGATATTTTACCTTTAGAATTAGTTTCTTAGTTCCCCAAGGAAAAGTGTATGCAGTCGATCTACAACCCGAAATGTTAGAGTTAATTAATTTTGTCAAAAATCAGGAAACTATTCAAAATGTAGAACCCATATTAGGAACAGTTGATCATCCTAATTTACCCGAATCTACCCTTGATTTAGTGTTAATGGTGGATGCTTATCATGAATTTCAATATCCCCAAGAAATGATGCAAGGCATTGTAAAAGCCCTTAAACCAGGCGGACGAGTGGTATTATTAGAATATCGAAAAGAAAATCCTTTTATTTTAATTAAGGAACTTCATAAAATGTCAGAAAAACAAGTTAAAAAAGAAATGCAAGCCGTTGGTTTAAACTGGCGAGAAACTAGATCTTTTTTGCCTCAACAACATTTTTTAGTGTTTGAAAAACCTTAACCTTTAACTCGCTTTGGAGAAAATTTTGCGCTGAGAGGACTAAATAATGGTAAAATTATAATATCTGTGTATTTTCACAACCGATGGGGCAATCCTCCCCTGTTAAATTAAAATTGATATTGATATGAGTGTTAGAGTTCGTCTTGCCCCAAGTCCAACCGGGAATTTACATATAGGAACGGCTAGAACTGCGGTGTTTAACTGGTTATTTGCGCGTAACCAAGGAGGTACATTTGTTCTGCGGGTTGAAGATACTGACTTAGAACGGTCTCGCCCTGAATATACTGAAAACATTCTCACGGGGTTAACGTGGTTAGGCTTAACCTGGGATGAAGGGCCATTTTATCAATCTGATCGTTTAGACTTATATCGTCAAGCCATCCAAACCTTATTGGAAAAAGGGTTAGCTTATCGTTGCTATTGTACCCCAGAAGAATTAGATGCCATGCGAGAAGCCCAAAAAGCTAATAACGAAGCGCCTCGCTATGATAACCGTCATCGCCATCTGACTCCCGAACAGCAAGCACAATTTGAAGCCGAAGGTCGTCAAGCGGTAATTCGCTTTAAAATTGATGATGATCGAGAAATTAGTTGGACAGATTTAGTACGCGGAAAAGTCACTTGGAAAGGCAGTGATTTAGGCGGAGATATGGTGATTGCTAGAGCTTCTAATCAAGGTGAAATTGGGCAACCGCTTTATAATTTTGTCGTGGTTGTTGATGATATTGATATGAAAATTACCCAGGTTATTCGGGGTGAAGATCATATTTCTAATACGCCTAAACAAATTTTACTTTATGAAGCGTTAAATGCAGCAACTCCTGAATTTGGTCATACACCATTAATTTTGAATGCTGAGGGGCGTAAGTTATCAAAACGGGATGGCGTTACCTCGATTTCTGATTTTAAAACAATGGGATATACCCCCGAAGCGTTAGCGAATTATATGACGTTATTGGGTTGGACTCCCCCCGATGCAACTCAGGAATTATTTACGTTAGAAGAAGCCGCAAAACACTTTAGTTTTGAACGGGTCAATAAAGCCGGAGCAAAATTTGATTGGGATAAATTGAATTGGATTAATAGCCAATATCTTCATAAAATGCCCATTCCCGAATTAACAGCTTTATTAATTCCCTATTGGCAAGAAGCGGGTTATCAATTTGACCAGAATACAGATCGAGCTTGGTTAGAACAGCTTACGGCATTAATTGGCCCTAGTTTAACCACCTTAAAAGATGCCGTTGAAATGAGTCAATTATTTTTTACCCAAACCGTAGAGTTAGACGAAGAAGCAAAAATGCAATTACAACAAGAAGGTGCGATCGCAATTGTGCAGGCAATTCAGGATAAAATAACCCAACAACGGGATCAACCCTTAACATCAGATGCTGCTAAAGCAATGATTAATAGTGCGATGAAAGAAACAAACGTCAAAAAAGGTTTAGTGATGCGATCGCTCAGAGCAGCTTTGATGGGAACAATGCACGGCCCAGATTTAATTGAATCTTGGTTACTGTTCCATCAAAAAGGGATTGATTTAATTCGTTTTCAAACTGTTTTACAGGGTTAATTTTAACGAGGCAGATATCATGGCAAATTCTCCCAGATCTCGCAAATCATCCGATGCTAAAGGCAATTCTTCCCAATCTAAAAAACCTAAGCCTACCGTGAATTCAACACCCGCCCAAGCATCTGAAGCAGAAACGGGAGCTAATTCCCCCCTATCCCCATCTTCAGAACCTCCGGTTGCTGAAACTCCCGTTGAGGAGTCTGTCACCCCAGCAGAACCCATCACGGATGAAGCAATTGTAGAGCAGGTGCTTGAAGAGTTACCCCCGGTGGAAGAACCGACATCGGAACCTGTAGCCACCGAACATCCGGTTGTGGAAGAACCGACACCGGAACCCGTAGCCACCGAACATCCGGTGGAAGAACCCACATTAGAACCTATAACTGATCAAGCGATAGTGGAACAGGTTCTCGAAGAGTTACCGCTTGTAGACGAACCTACGCCGGAACCTATCGTTGAGGAGCCTGTAGCAGTGGAAGAACCCACGCCGGAACCTGTCGTCGAGGAGCCTGTAACTGATGAAACAGTCGTGGAACAGGTTATTGAAGAGTTACCTCCAGTCATTGAACCGACACCGGAACCTGTGACGGATCAAGCGATAGTAGAACAAGTTCTCGAAGAGTTGCCTCCTATCGTTGAACCAGAACTTGCTGAACCTCAACCGCAATGGGCTAATACTTCAGCAACGGAGGTTTTATTCAATGCTGAACCCGTGACAACCCCTGCCACTAAAGTTGAGGTGGTTATTGATTCTCCAACTTCATTCTCTTATGATTCTGTTAACCAATCTATACAACCTATGAAAGAAGAAATTCTCGCGTTTTTATCTCAACTTCCCGAAAATTTAGGAGGTTTCTTTAAGGAATACAAGCGTCCTTTAACCACTGTGGGTTTATTAATTGCCCTCTTAGTTACCTTTAAAATTTTAACGGGATTAGTGGAAATTATTAATGAAATTCCTCTAATTAAACCCACGTTTGAAACCGTTGGTTTGGGATATTCAGCTTGGTTTATTTATCGTTATCTCCTGAAAGCAGAGACTCGTAAGGAACTCAGCACCGATTTTAATACCCTCAAAGAAGAAATTCTGGGTAAAAAATCATAAATAAAACAGTTCCAACAATGACTAATGCAACTCTAAAACACTTAGCATTGGGCGTTGTGATGATGACGGTTGGGGTATTACTGCCTCGTACAGTTCAAGCTCAACCGTTTAACGCCGCATCCACCCCGATGTTTGAAAACATTACCCTAACTCCTCAGTTTAGCCCTGACCCGATGCTAATTCGAGGATTGAGTGGAGGGCCAGCTTTAGCAAAAGATATCGCCGGACGAGAAGACACTCAAACCGGAACTTGTCAGGGTTATGTGGATCAACAACCCGATCACACTTTAATTTTAACCAGTTTTTTTGATTATTTAAAACTCCAAGTCCAAAGTAGTGAAGATACGGTTTTAGTCATTCGCGGGCCTGGAGGAAGTTGGTGTAGCGATGATTCTAAAGATATTAATCCTAGTATTGAAGGTCAATGGTTATCGGGAAAATATGAAATTTGGGTGGGATCTTATAAACCCAATACCTATCACCCCTATGTGATTTCAATTACAGATAAACAATAGTGTCGGCTTAAACCCTTGTCACTCTAACGATTTCTCGGTAGGTACATACCATTTAATTAAATCATAGGTCTTCTGGATAATCGGTAATTCACTCATTGTCTAATCTGGCATAACAGGAAATCTGTTGTTGATGGGGGTCAATTCCTAAAGATTGTATTAAATTATTAAAGATAGAATCCAGGTTATGATCGTCGCCATTGTCGAGAGGATTATTCATGGCTATAATCCAAAATATTTAACTTTTTATTATAACGTAGTCATCATTTATTCAACAAGGAATGAACTGTCTAACAAAACTTCTAAAGGCTTTTAACGTTGCAGTTTCTCCATCGATTAAACTTTGACGAATATATTGAGGAATGATTTCTAAAGGTAGCCAGGGAAAATGTAAACTTTGAGTGACTTGCTGATAAGATTGAGTCGTTTTATCTAAAATAAAAACTTCTAGTTTTCTGCCATTATAACGCCACAGTTCAGGAACTCCAAAGGCTGCATAAATCGGACGTTTATCTAAAGAACTGCTGGTGATATCAATTTCTAAAACTAAATCAGGGGGTGGGTCTGATACTAAATCAATATTCTGTTGATTTCTAACTAACGATTCATTTTCTAAATAATAACAAGAATCCGGTTCTGCACCTTTTAAGACTTCTTCTCTTTTTAATGTTAAAGAACCCATTTTTTTAAGATTTAGGTTTAATTCATCAGCTATAGCCCGAATTAAATCATCAATAAACCGATTATTATTTTCATGTTCTCCTAATGGGGTCATAATTTCTAATACTCCCTGATCATAATATAACCGAGCCGAGCGATTATTTCCTAAATCGGTTAATAAATTGATAAACGTTTTCCAACTTACCTGTTTTAACAGGGTACGTTGTTCCGGTAAAAATAAAGTAGATGTAGTCATTGTGGGTTTACCTCCATCTATTTAGAATAACCTCAAATCAGGGGTTTGGCAATGGCAGAAATTTTAAGCAAGTGATAACGCTTATTTTATCTCCGAGTTTATCAACACCATTTTTATTCCTAGTCTAACAGATCATGAATAAAATTTAGCCTTCCTGCAATTAAAAACCGGACTGTTTTACTACCTGAATTGCCTTTCTCCGAACTTCTAAAATTTGACCAATCTCACGCGCAAAACTCGGTTGACGTTCAATCATTTGATTAACAACAGTCGAAGGAATAATCATCACTTCTAAATCTTCAATAGCCGTTACAGAAACTGTACTAGGTTCACCGGAAAAAAGAGCCATTTCCCCAAAAAATTCTCCTGCTTTCAGTGACAATACTTCGCATTCAGTTCCCCACGCATCCGGGGTTGTTAAAAGGGCTTTTCCTGAAATAATAATATAGAGATCATTACCGGGATAGCCTTGCTGAATTACTTTTTCTCCTGTACCAAAGTGATGAAGCATAACCCCTTGAGACAGATTATCTAGGTTAGTTTGTTCTTTTTTTAGGGGGACAAATACCGGAATTGATTGTAGGGTTTCAGCAAATTTTTTAGAAGGATCTTCTGCTGGAGAATTCGAGCCACGAACATGATATAACGTCCGAATTGGAAAAGGAATTTTTAAGTTATTGCGTTGGGCTGCATACCAAATTCGAGTCATAAACCGATCTCGAATTTTTTCCAATTCGCTATAGTTTTCAATAAAAAATTTCACTTCATAAGTTACACTAGAATCATCATAACAAAGGGTAAAAATCTGTGGTTCGGGTTCGCTTAAAATTCCCTGAGTTGAAAGGGCTGTACTTTTTAAAACTTGTTTGGCTAAATTGGGTGGATCATTATAGGAAAATCCAATTTGAATGCGTTCTGCATGAAGGCGTAAGGGTTGGCTAAAGTTATGAATGGTTTCTCCACTAATCACTTTATGGGGAATTACAATCATTTCCCGATCAAAGGTTTGTAGGCGAACTGCACGCCAATTAATATCAATAACTTGTCCGACCGTATCTCCTACTTTTAACCAATCTCCAACGGTAAATGGACGCTCAAATAACAGTGCAATTCCTGACATAATACTGCCCAATGTATCTTGAAGGGCTAAAGCAATGACGATGGAACTCACCCCCAATGCGGTTGCTAAACCTGCCAGATCCGCATTCCAAACACTTGATAACGCGATCGCAGTTCCTACCAAAATCAAAAATAGTCGAGAAAGATCAATCAGAAGTTTAGGAAATCTCGCCCGCCAAGTATCAGCTTCTGCTTGTTCAAACAAGATAACATTCAGTAGAGAAAGTGCAGCATGAATCACAAAAACCCATAACAACGTTTGAACTGTTTTGATTAAATTGCTATTAGGATCAAGTTTGAGAACATACTGCATAAACAGCATGAACACCAGCACAGGTAAGACTAAATTTCTGACTACCTGTAACGTTGTTGCTAGAGGTTTACCCCGTCTTTTAAGACGATGAATTATTTCTCCTAAAACGATGATTAAAAAAGGAAACCCTACAGTAAGGATGATTGACCAAATAAATAAATTACTTTGAATCATTGTAAAGTTAATTGATATCAGTTATGGGATAGGAAATAGATATAAGTTTAAATTTGTAATAGCGTATCATCTTATTTATAAAATTCCTAAACCCTCAACTTCTATGGCTGAGTGTTTATTTTTCAATAACCACCCATTCAATTTAGGTTTACCCGTTACTTCTGGCTCAGAGATAGGCTCAAACTGATACAGATCCTGAAGCCGACGATAAACGGTCTGAGATACTAAAATTCTTCCGGGTGGACAGGCATTTTTGAGGGCTGTAGCCCGGTTGATTGTATCACCCCAAACATCAAAAATACAGCGATTTCGACCCACAATTCCCGCAATAATATCTCCAGCGTTAATACCAATTGAAATATTCAAGGATAATCCCCGTTCATGGCTAAATCGACGCACAATAATCAAAATTTCTAAAGCAACATCAAGGGCGCGTTTATCGTGATCCAGATAAGGAATTGAAAGTCCACAAACGGCTAGATAACTATCTCCAATTGTTTTAATTTTTTCCATCCCATATCGTTCAGCAACTTCATCAAATGCAGTGAATAAATCATTTAAAATAGCGACGGATTCATTAGCACTTAAGGAGCTAGATAGTTTAGAAAATCCGGTTAAATCGGAGAACAAAACAGCAACATTTGATACATCTTCAGCCATCTCTTTGTTTCCCCGTTGAAACCGTTTTGCGACTGAAGTAGGAAAAATACTTAACAATAATTCTTCATTTTCTTGATTTTTTTGTTCTACCAGTAAGGTTTGAGCCTGTAGATTCCGTACAATTTGATTGAAGGATTTTGCTAATTCTCCAAATTCATCTTCTGTTTCTAAAGGTACGATCGCATCAAGTTGTCCTGCGGAAATTTTGCGGGTTCCCTTAATCAGTTGATTGATCGGGTTCACAAATAAATTGGCTAAAACCATTGCAATTAATGTTACTAATAACATGAGTAATGTCGCTGAAATTAGAATTTGATTCCGAAAAGAATAAATCGGAGCATACGCTTCTGATATATCTATTTCTGATAAAATTACCCAGTCTAATCCATCAATGCGAAGGGGTGCAAAGGAACTCAAAACCGGAATGTTTCGATAGTCTCTAATAATTCGAGTTCCTTGCTTACCATTTAACGCATCCGCAACGGCTTCTGTTCTTACATATTGTTGTAAAATAGACGTACCATATTGATTAATTCGGTTGATTTCTGTCTCACTCATTCCTAATGATCTCAACGCTTTAGCATAGCCTTTTGGATCTTGTACTAAAAACCTTGAAATGGAACGCATTAAGGTATCTCGTCCGACTAAATAGGTTTCCCCTGTTTGACCTAAACCATCGCTTTCCCAATGCTGATTACCCGTCATCACATTATTAATTTCATTAACCGGAAGTTGAAAAGCTAATACCCCAATTAGCTCAGATTGATTCAAAATAGGAGCCGCGATAAATGCTGCTGGAGCACCATAGGAAGGAGCATAAGCTTGAAAATCAATGATTGTGGCATAATCTCTTGATTGTGATTCTTTTACCTTCTGAAATAGATCAGCGAGATTACTATTTTGATAGGGGCCGTTTTCTAAATTAGTTGTAAAGTCGGTTTCTTTAAAAACGGTATAAACGATATTTCCTTGGGGATCAATCAGGAACATATCGTAATAACCAAACTTCTGAATAATATTGCGAAAAATAGGGTGATAGCGAGCATGAATTTTGCTATATTGGCTTCCATCTTTGGCATAATCTAAGGCATCTTTTTTACTCACTGGATGGGGATTATCAGCGATATAATAATATTGTAAATAGCGCGAAGCGATTGTTTTGGGTAGATAGGATTCTAAAATCGGTGAACCTTCTTCAGTTTGGGTGAGGCGGGGAAGAAATTTGTCACGGTAGTAAGTGATTAATTTGGGGTCAAAACTCTGGGAAATATTAATAGTTTGGAGTTGAGGATAAGCCGTTGCAAATTCTTGCATAGCTGTAATGATTGCTGGATCTTCGCTCAAAGTTTGGGTATGATTGCGAATATTTTTAAAGTAGGATTCAATTTGGTAAGCTTTGGACGCGCGAACACTCGTTAACTGATTAAAAACTCGGTGTGTTAGATTTAATTTTCCACTCCGATACCCTAAATAAGCAGTAACTAAAATTGAACAACTGCTGACGGCTAGCAGCATCATGATCAATTTGGATTTGATACTGACAGAGGTAAGCGATCGCATAATTAAAAAAGTCAAGATAGAGTTTACCTCCATCAATAGAGTATAACCTAAGATTTCAGAACACAATATGTCTTAATCAAAGCTGACCTATTATTATTGTTTTTTTTTAAATTATCAGCAGCACAAGCTACAATTAGAGAAGAAATCAGATGATTCTATTTCTCCGTATCGCTATCTGATTAAAAAGCTAATAAATGATTAAATAGGAAATCAAAAATTATCTGATTATCCCTACCTTCTTTCTCTTCCAGAAAGAAGAATAGGGAATCTATAAAATTAAACTGTTAACTGTTCTAAAGCATTTTCAACTGCTTTTAAGGCTGTATTGACTTCCTCCTCCGTCACAATTAATGGGGGAACAAATCGTAACACTTTCGGGCCAGCCGGAACTAATAATAATCCCGCTTCCATTGCCACTTTTACGACTTCTGGAGACGTTAATTCCACATCTTCTTTTAATTCCAAACCATTAATTAAACCCCATCCTCGCACTTCCGCAATTAAATTAGGATATTTTTGAGCAATTTCTGTTAATTTGCTGCGAAGTTGTTCACCTCGTTTTTGTACATTTTCCAGAATATTTTCTCGTTCTAAGGTTTGACAAACTGCCAACGCCACCCCACAAACAAAAGGATTTCCGCCAAAGGTAGACGCATGACTTCCGGGTTCAAACACATCACAGAATGCTTTACACATCATCGCCCCAATGGGAATTCCACCTCCTAAACCCTTGGCTGAGGTGAAAATATCGGGTTCAATTCCTAAGTTTTCATAACCCCATAATTTACCACTGCGACCCATGCCAACTTGGACTTCATCTAAGATTAAAAGGATGCCTTTATCATCACAAATTTGACGAATTTTTTGGAAATATTCAATATCCCCAGGACGCACGCCGCCTTCTCCTTGCAGTGCTTCTAACATAATTGCGGCAACCCGTCGTCCGTCTTTATCAACTTCAGAAATTGTCGCTTCTAAAGCTTCAATATCATTATAAGGAATATAAACAAATCCCGGTACTAACGGACTAAAACCTTTTTGATATTTCGGTTGTCCGGTCGCCGTAATTGTAGCTAAAGTCCGACCATGAAAACTCGCATGGGCTGTTAAAATAACCGGGTCTTCAATATTGAGTTTTTCATGAGCATATTTCCGGGCTAATTTAATCGCACCTTCGTTTGCTTCCGCCCCAGAATTACAGAAAAAAGCTTTATCTGCACAAGAATGATTTGTTAACCATTTGGCTAATTCTCCTTGCACGGGAACATAATATAAATTAGAAACATGGTGCAAAGTTTTAATTTGCTTTGTCACCGCTTCAATTAACGCAGGATGGGCGTGTCCTAGGGTACAAGTTGCAATTCCGGCGACAAAATCTAAGTATTCTTTACCCTGTGTATCCCAAACCCGACACCCTTCTCCCCGCTCTAATGCAATGGGGAAACGGGCGTAAGTATTCATGACATGAGAATTAAAGTCATCAATACTAAAATGATTGGTAACAGGGGGTTCTTTCACTAAGGTTTCTGGACTCACAAATCACTCCTGAATTCGGTTGGTGTTTGATTCTCAATTTTAGGCTAAAATTTCCCGTTTCGGGGTTATTGTGTTAGCCAATATCTAACTTCGTCAGGGTTTATTAATATTTTTTGCCCGTTCGCCTTAAATAGGAGAATAGACTCTCCTAATTTGGAGTTAATATCCTTAATTTGAGACGCAATAGGGTGCGGACGTTGCCATCTCGTCACCCTGGGATATTACAATTTATATTCTAAGGGTTCACAAAATTCATTAATTCCCGATTTTACCGCATAAAGAACAACGGGAGTAATTAATAAGGCAGGACATTGATTTTCTGCAATTAAAGCTTCTACCATCGCTTTAATATTGCCTTGAATTAATTCTTCTCGGAGGTCTTTATTACACAAACTCACGCGATATCGTTTCGCTAACCCATCTAACCAATTTTCCGAAGTATCGGGTAATTGCCCAACATGAATTGCCATTTCTATAGCCGCATCTTCGAGATCTCCTTCACAATCTTCAATTCGATCTAAAGCTTCTAAAGCAACGGAATATTCAGCCAGTTGTGAGCGAAATTGAGCAATTTCTTGAGACGTTAGAATAATCATAACTAACTCGTTAAACTTCAGGAACTTAATTGGTACTGAAACATGATATCAGGATCAAACCAAGCGGTTAGGGCAACGGCTAAAGCATCAGCAGCATCATCAGGTCTAGGAATTTCTGTTAAATTCAGTTCTCGCGCAACTGCTTGCTGAACCTGATATTTATCCGCATTTCCATAGCCCGTTAAAGCTTGTTTAACTTGACCCGGAGTAAACTCAACTAAGGGAATCTGATGTTGAGCTAAGACTAATAATAACACTCCTTTTGCTTGAGCAACAGCAATAGTATTTGCCATGCGATAAAAAAACAGCTTTTCAACAATGGCTAAATCCGGTTTAATGTGGATTAATAACTGATTTACATCATCATAAATAATACATAACCGTTTCCCTAATTCAGTTTTTGCGGGTGTTTTTATTACCCCAAAATCAATTAAAGAAACCGCTTCTTGTTCCTGAGTTTTATCATTAATTTGACATTCAATTGCCCCAAATCCTAATATTGCCAAACCCGGATCAAACCCTAAAATTACTTTTTTCATAAAGCGAGACAACAATAGGACACTGAACGATTCAGGAACACAGCCATCATTAATATCCTAATTGTCCTAGCTACTGCTATAACTCTTACACTGATAACTGATAACTGATAACTGATAACTGATAACTGATTATTATTCTTCCGGTAAACCAAACACTTGACGGAAAACCTTCTGCACTTTAAAACCAGAATCAATCGTTTCTAAAGGATCTTTCCGCAAACGGTGACGTAAACATAAGGTAATTACCCGTTGAATATCATCTAGGGTGACTTCTGTACGTCCTTCAAAGGCGGCTAAAGCTTTTGCAGCCCGGTTTGTAACAATATCTCCCCGTAAGCCATCTACATCTAATTCTGAACAAACTTGGGAAATTTTGACCCGTAAATCATAATCAATTTGCACAGAAGGAAGAAGGGTTTGAGCCTCTACAATTTTATGTTGTAATTGGTGTTGATCGTTAAGATGATTTTGTAAAAAAACTTCAGGATTTTGATCAAAAGAAGTCCGTTCTTCAACAATTTTAACCCGCAAATTCGGCTCTTTTACCGTTCTAATTTCGGCGTGCATTCCAAACCGATCTAATAATTGGGGTCTTAATTCCCCTTCTTCCGGGTTTCCAGAACCCACTAACACAAACCGTGCGGGGTGACGGATGGAAATTCCCTCCCGTTCAACGGTATTCCAGCCACTTGCCGCCGAGTCTAATAACACATCAACCAAGTGATCATCGAGGAGGTTGACTTCATCCACATATAAAATACCCCGGTTAGCTTTGGCTAAAAGTCCCGGTTCAAAAGCTTTTACCCCTTCCGATAACGCTTTTTCAATATCAATCGTACCGCAAACCCGATCCTCTGTAGCCCCCAACGGCAGATCCACCATGGGGACTTTTTTACGGGATACCGGAACATCCTGATGCTGACTCAGGCGTTCCCGGACGTTATCACTCATCAATTCTGCATCGGTGGGATGGCTATTAAACGGGTCATCTGCAATAACTTCAATTTCGGGGAGTAAGTCGGCTAAAGCGCGGATAGTCGTTGATTTTCCCGTCCCGCGATCGCCCATAATCATCACACCACCGATCTTGGGATCGATAATATTTAAAATTAGAGCCAGTTTCATTTCTTCCTGGCCGACAATTGCGGTGAAGGGAAAAACAGGGCGACGAGCCAGGTTGACCGTTGTTGGTGTTAGATTTGGGGTGACGACAGTTGAACTCACAGTTTACTCTCAATTTCTAAATATTACCGTAATTTATTTTTGCACATTCAGGGGACAATGGATTCAGTTATCAGTCAAACTTCAGCCATTAAAAATTATTTCATTTCTATTTCATCTTTTTAAAAATGCTTAAACATCTCTATGAATATCTACTAGACTTGAATTGTCAAAGGCTTCGGAAGTTCTTTTCCTCTCGCCTGATAATCTTCAATTAAAAGTTCTAATACTTCCTGACCACTTTTTAAAGCTTCTTCATAGGTTTCCCCGTGAGTATGAGCATAAGGCCCAAATTCAGGTAAACTCACTACATATTTTTGATCTGCTTCTGACCATTGAATTAAAATACTATATTGAGAGTTCATTGTTCATCCTCCTGTTGTAACCGTTTTAAATCTCTAAGTGCATTTCTAACGTCTCGTTCTTGATAAGGATCTGCATCACTGCCATCTTTACCAGAAAGGGTTAGACTATATTCCAATAAAGAATGATTCCATACGGTATGACTCCCTTTACCGGAACGATATAAAAATCCTGCTTTGAGTAGCATAGCCTTTAATTCTCGAATTTTCTTGGGCACGAATTCATTTTCCTCCTTAAGACAATTTCCTTAACCTAAAATTTTCATCTACTTCCTAATTTAATTTCTAGGGAAGAAAACAGCCGGAGAAACATGAAAAAATTCAGCCAATTCTTCAATATGTCGTCTCGTGAGTTCTCGTTTTCCATTTAAAACATCGGATACAATAGATTCAGTTTTAAAAATTGAAACCAAATCTTTTTGGCGTAAACCATTATCTTCAATTAAACTTTTGAGCAATTCTACCCCATAAATATCAGGAATGGGCTCTTGTTGTTGTTCATATTCATAAACTAAAGCACCTAAGACATTCAAATAATCTTTCTCATCTTGAGTAAGTTTCCCTTTATCTAATAATTGATCGATAACAGTTTGAGTCAATTCTAATTCTTCCTCAGACGTTATGGGACGCGGAGGAAAATTTGCAAGCAATTTAATATAATCATTATAAATTAGCATTTTTAAACAAGTGGAAATTTGAAATTTTGATAGAAGTAGGGCTGAGTTTGCCTTATTTCTATTACCGAATCAGTGGTTAACATCAACAAAATATACTTTTGAATGAGAATTTCAGCTTACTGATACCATTGATCTTGTTGCCATTTGCCTTTATCATATTCTTCATGAGTGAGAATCTGACGAATAAAGACTTTCCTATATTCATAATCTATATAAGCAATTAACCGATAGTTATTTCCCCCAATATCAAAAACCGTAAAGTTACCTACAAAATCTACAGTTCTGAATGTTAAACGCACATCAGCAGTCGTTTTCCACTCAGCTTTTTCAGTAATTTTGTACCAACTTTTTAAAGAAACTTCAGCTTTAGGGTATTTTGTCCAAAACGGTTTAAGTTTTGATTTTGAAATAATGTGCATATTCTATTAAGGTTAAAAAAAATGTTTCCATAGTAAAACCCTCATCAGTAACTCAACAAATTTATCTTAGCAAAATGCGAATAAATTTGCAACCTTGATCTTGAAGTGGTTTCAGAAAACACCAAAAACCTTGACGGACAAAGATTTTAACCTTGTAGAGTCCCTGCACATTGCTTACGCACCCTATAGAAGTGATTGGCAAAAGGCGATTTACCAGGCTTTTAGATATCTGTCAAGTTTCCTTTACTAAAAGTTACAAACTTGAGAGATTAGTGTTAACGTTTAAGCCCTATCCAAAAATTACCGAACTTTCAACACCTGAACAAAATCACCCGCTTTAACTTCAGATTGACCAATAGGTAAAACCGCTAACCCCGTTGTTTGAGCTAGATTAATTAAATTACCTGAAATCTGACTTCCCGGTGCTAATTGAAATTCATATTCACCCTTGACTAATTGTAATTGACCCCAGAAATAAATTTCTCGTTTCCCTCCCCCTTTTAAATTTTGAAGCGATCGCGCTTTCACAAATTCAGGCTGCCAAAATTTCGGTAATAATCCCGATTTTTTCTTGATGACAGGTTGCACAAATCGCCAAAATGTAACTAACGCTGAAACCGGATTTCCAGGTAAACCAAAATATAAACAATGGGGAAAACTCGCAACGGTTAAAGGTTTTCCGGGTTTAATTGCTACGGCTTGGATATGAATAGTTCCGCCTAATTCGGTTAAAATTTCCTCAACATAATCATAATCTCCAACCGAAACTCCCCCCGTTGATAATACAATATCGGCTTTTTCTATGGCGTGAGCGATCGCATTTTTTAACACCTCTCGTTGATCAGGAATAATTCCAAAAGAAATGGGTTCAGCCCCTAAATTTGCCACCACCGTTGCTAACGCATACTGATTAGAATCTACCAACTGTCCTCGCTTCAACGGTTCATCTGGAGTAACTAATTCATCCCCCGTTGATAATAACGCCACCCGTAACCTTCTATAAACAGGAATATGGGTACATTGAGCCGCTGCTAATACTGCAATTTCTGGTGCTTCTAAGGGAATTCCAGGGATTAACAAAGGTTCCCCAGCTTTATAATATGATCCTTGATAGCGGATAAAGGCATGGGGTTCTGGAGTCGATAAAATTTTAACTCGATTTCCTAGCCGTTCTGCCTCTTCTTGAATCACAATTGTATCTGCACCTTTAGGTAAACAAGCTCCTGTAAAAATTCGTGCTGCTTGTCCGGTTTGGATGGTACATTGGGGAGCATATCCGGCTGGAATTTCTTCAATAATTTCTAATTCTTGAGGATGATCTATCGAAGCATTCACCACATCTTCATATCGAACTGCATACCCATCCATTGCAGAATTATCCCAATGGGGAAAATCTAATTGACTAACTAAAGGTTGAGCTAAAACTCGTCCAGAAGCAGTTAATAAACCTACAACTTCTTGATCAGATTCACCATTTAGAGGATGTACTAAATTTAATAGAATTGATTCCGCTTGGTCTACAGGTAACATTCTGTTTTCTCCCGATGATTAAGGCAATATTTTAAAGGATTTTATTGCTATAACTCTGAATATTATCCTATTATAAGAGAATTTACGCCCAGGAAGAGGAGAAAGGGGATGAGGAGATGGATCATCTTCAACCGTCAACATCCAGTAGAAACGGGCGATGGCGTGTCTCTACACCGTCAATTATCAACAGTAAACCCCCCTCTGCTTCACCTTTTCCGTGACACAGATCACAAAAATACACGAAATTGATCATCGTTCTTGCCCGCTAAATATCACTGAAATTAATTACAATATCTATCATAATTAGACCAATCTCAGGTGAACAGCGAATACATAAAGCCAACTTCTGAGTTTTACAATAAAAATTTATAAACTCCCTCGCTTTAATGTAACTCCTATGAAACCAAACCGTAGCAAAAGTATCATTCCTGATCCGCAAGATTGGATTACAGAGCATTATGTGTTGGCAAGTTTTGCCCATACGCTCAGTACGCTTAAGCATCTTTTAGGGGATGAAGAGACTCAAACCAATCATGAAATTTCCTATACTCATGAAGGAGAATTAGTGATTGGTACTGAAACGATCAATCTCTTAAAAGAAAGTTATGGAGATGATCATTGGCGTTATGTCGAAACTTATCTTTCAGCCTGTAAATTTTAAATCAACCCAGATTCCGAATTGAATTTCCAGGGAAAAACACTGCCACAGAAACCTGAAAAAACCTGGCAAATTCTTCTATGTGTCGCTTCATAATATCTCGTTTTCTATTTAAAACATCCGATACAATTCATTCTGTTTTAACCATAGAAACCAATCCCTAATCCCCTAATCCCCTGTCCCCCTGTCCCCCTGTCCCCCTGTCCCCCTGTCCCCTTGTCCCCCTGTCCCCTCATCCCCTACTTTCCTTCAAATATTTTGGGATTTGTCAAGCTTTCTTAAAGAAACGTTGCAAAATTGCTGAGGTTATGTTAACTTTTATGTAGTTGACTCAAGCAAACAGGAGAGTTATTGATTATGGAAAGCAAAGACACCAAGTTTGGGTTTACAAACTTCGCAGAAACTTGGAATGGCCGTTTAGCCATGTTAGGGTTCGCCATTGGTTTAGCAACGGAATTAATGACAGGCCAAGGAATTCTATCTCAACTCGGCTTAATGTAATTCTTCTAATTTTTTTTACAATACTCAAAGGTTCTGGGATGAATTTCAGAATCCTTGAGGTAAAAATTCTCTAAAAAGCAAGAATCCCTCAAATATGTAGTGTTTGGGGGATTTTTGTTATTGACAATAGATTAATAGTTTACAAACGGAATCAAAATTAACCCAAGTTAATTTCTTCCGGCATATAAAATTTGTACAAGCGCCACAACCCCAGTACAATTAGTAGCTGAATGCTCCAATGTGCAAAGGCAAAACCCCAAATTAAGCAGACAAGCCCACTAACTCCCGCTAAGACAAAAGGGATATCGTTAGAGGTTTGTGTATAAACCCAGATGGAACTTAAAGCAAAGGTCAGAAGCATAAGATAGACTGAGGGCATGGTCTTCACCTCCTAGGTGAGTTGCATATAGTCTCCTGTTAGAAGTACCAGGTGGACTACACTATTAAAGATAAAAGTAAAACATGAAGATCTTGTGAAGGAAATTAAAATAGTGATAGAAGTTTGTGTTTTGTTACAAAAGTTAATAGTTTTCCGAAAAAATCAGGTAGAAAATCTTTAATTCAGAGTCCATCCTAAAATTTTAGCCACCTGTTCTGCCAAAGCCAAAGGTTCAAAGGGTTTCGTAATTAAACCACTGACCCCTAATTCCTTGAACTTGCGTTGGTCAGCAGATTGAACTTTAGCGGTCAGTAAAATAACAGGAATTTCCTGAGTTACGGGGTTAGCTTGTAACTGCTGAAACGTGGCTAACCCATCTAATTCGGGCATCATCACATCCAAAAGAATGGCATCGGGTTGGTGGGTTTGAGCTTGTTGAATGCCTTGACGTCCTGAATTTGCTAAAAGAACCACCCAACCTCCGAGCATTTCTAAACTCAGTTGGGCAATTTCTCGAATATCATCTTCATCGTCAATCAGTAAAATATGTTTTGGGGTCATGGGATAAATCGTGGAAAGAGCAAAAGTTAATATTCACTTAATTTTAACGGGTCAGGCATGAGGGTCTTCTCCTTCCCCCAAAACTGGTAAACGCACAAAAAATGTACTTCCTTTACCCAAGGTACTCTCAGCCCAAATATGTCCCCCATGTTGTTGCACAATAGTACGGCAAATGGCGAGTCCAAGTCCAGTTCCTCCCTTTTGGCGAGAGTCGGACGCATCTACCTGTTGAAAACGACCGAAAATCGTTTCCAGTTTATCAGCCGGAATACCCCGTCCTTGGTCTTGAACGGCAATTAAAACTTCCTGAGAAGAACGGGAGAGGTTTGAGTGATTTAAGGTAGCATTAAACCAAACATAGCTATCAACATTAGAAAATCGAATGGCATTACTTAATAAATTTGTTAAGATTTGAATAATCCGATCTGGTGCAGCCCATAAACGTACTCCTAGGGGTTGGACTAATACATTTACCCCTGCTTTTTCTGCCATTCCCATCATTTCATTCGTCGCTTGCAGCATTAAATCTGCTAAATTACAGACTTTTTTATCGAGGGTAATTTGTCCCGTTTGCATCCGTTCTAAATCGAGAATATCATTAATTAAACGAACTAAGCGGGTTGTATTTGTAACGGCAATATCAAACATTCGTTTCGCGCGTTCCGGTTGGCTATCTAATAATCCACTGGCTAATAATCCTAAAGCACCATGAATTGAGGTTAAAGGAGTACGAAGTTCATGACTGACAACGGAGATAAATTCATCTTTCATTTTCTCCATCGCTTGCCGTTCCGTAATATCTTTAAAGGTTACCACAGCCCCAATAATTTCTCCTTGATTTTTAATCGGAGTGCTAACATATTCAACGGGAAAAGAGGTTCCATCCTGACACCAAAAAACTTCATTGGTGATATGACGAACTCGACCATCTTGTAAGGTAGAAAAAATTTTAGAACTCAGTTCTGAGGGAGCGGTCTGAAAGGGTTTTCCTTGAGTGATTTTTTGCCAATCAGTCATTAACAGTTCTCTCACTGTATATCCCGTCATTCTAGCTGCTGCCGGATTCACAAAGGTAATTTTTCCTTCTCGATTTAACCCACAAATTCCTTCTCCGGCTGAATCTAAAATTAATTCATTTTGATGACGCAGTTGTTCTAAGGTTTTTTCAATTCTTTTCTGATAACTAATATCACGGGAAATCGTAGAAATTCCCATAATATTTCCTTGATTATCTTTAATCGGAGAAATCGTTAAAGAAACATCTATATGCTGTCCATCTTGGCGAATATGAACCGTTTCATAATGATCAATACTGCCTCCTGATTGAATACTCGCTAGAATTTGAGGCACTTCATTAGACCGTTCAGGTAAAGTTAATAAACCCAATGAATGACCTTTAACTTCCGCTTCAGAATATCCATAAATTTGTTCAGCCCCTTGATTCCAACTAATAATTTTTCCTTCTATTGTTTTGCCAATAATAGCATCTTCTGAGGATTCTACAATGGCTGCTAACCGTTTATAAGTAATTTCCGTTTGTTTCTGTTCCGTAATATTTCGTCCTAAAATCACTAATCCCTTTCGCTCTCCATTGGGATTAAATAAAGGAATTTTAATCACATCAAAAATTTGCCAGGTTCCATCCGGTTTTGGAATAATTTCTTCCTGTTGAGACAACTCTTTTTTCTTCCAAGCTTCTTCATCGGATTCTTGACAGGCTATTAAGGCATCTCGATAAAGGCTTGTTCCTTGCACCTGTTCAACTAATTCCGCTAATTGTATATCGGATTTTCCTTGATAATCTAAGGCATTGAGTTGAAACACGTCTAACATGGCTTGATTCGCTTCTAACCAACGCCCTGAACCATCTTTAAAACAGACTAAATCCGGCATGGCATTAATTAACGTTTTCAAGCGTTCTGAGCTTTCTCGCAAGGCTTCTTCAACTCGTTGACGCTCTTGAATTTCTTCAATTAATCGTTGATTAACGGCTTGCAAGGAAGCAATAAATTGAGTTTCGGTTTGAGAATTGTTATTAATCATTTTGATAAATATTATAATAGTTTTGTAAAACTTAATAACTCAACAATGATTCAGAAAATGCTGATTTAATGAGCTAGAAACAATTAAAATTTTGTGGAGGCTTCTCGTAAGCTTTGAGTTCGCCTTAGTCGGTTTAAAATTCGATTGACTAGAATAGACGCTTCGGTGGTTTTGGTTAAATAATCATCCGCACCGACCATAAACACTTGATGTTTAATTTCTCCATTAGTATGGGCTGTGAGAAAAATTACGGGTAAACTTTTCCAACGCGGATCAGCACGAACAACCTGACAAAGTTCAATTCCATCTAAATAAGGCATTTCAATATCTAATATTAATAAATCGGGGGTAGTGGCTTCCAGAATTTCCCAAAAATGTCGCGGATCTTCAACGGTAACGGTTTGAATTCCCCAGGGTTCAAGGAGGAGTTGAAAAGTCTCTAAAATCTGGGAATCATCATCAACAATTAAAACTTTAGCATTTAAGGTACAGCTTTGACGAAGAACATCCATCATCACTTTAATGATTTGTTCTGAAGTTACAGGTTTTTGTAAAAAGGCTTTTCCCCCAGATTGAGCGACTTTAACCCGTTGACTAAAATTCTTTTGTTCTGTTAAAACAATCACGGGAATAGAGGGGGTTTCTTGGGTCAGTTGGATGAGTAACTCATAGGAATAATAAAAATCAAAATCTAAAAACACGATGGGGGGATGTTGCTTTTCTTGAGATGAGGTTTTGAGGGTGGTAATTAAGGATTGAGCCGTGAGAATTTGGGTTTCAATTCCCAAGTGAAAACTAGCCGTTTGTATAGAATGAATTAAGGATTGATCTTGACTTAAAATCCACACTTGATGACTGGATTTGATCGGGGAAGGTTGAGGCGTTGCTGGGGTTGGAGGCGGAGAATGGGGAGCATTATTTTCAACTTCATGTCGCAGTTTAAAAACTAATTGCCTAAAATGGGGGATTTGTTCAGAACTCAAGGTTTTATATTGACATAATTGTTCAATTTCCCTGGCTAAAACCGAACCTCGTCCTAAACCAAAGGTTCCTAAAGATCCGGCTAGTTTATGGGCTTCTTGTTGGGCTTGTTGTTGCAGATTGGGATCGGTTTTTTCTTGTTGGGCTGCGAGAGAAAATTGTTCTAAAATGGTAATGCGATCGCAAATTTTACCTCGATATCGTTCCCAAATTTGAACAAGGGCTTGATTAAATTTAGGTTGATTTTGAGCTTGTTTTGTACTATTTTTTTTCGGTTCGGGTTGCGGAGGAGACTCTTGTTTGAGACGATATCCTAAACCATAAACGGTTTCAATCAAATTTCCGGGTGCGCCTGCACTTTTTAATTTATTTCTTAATCCTTTAATATGCGCCCGAACTGTATTTTCGGTGGGCGTTTCTTCTAAATCCCAAAGTTTTTCTATAATAATATTTAAACTGAAAACCCGTTGATGATGTTTTAAAAATAGCTCTAATAATCCATATTCTTTTGGGGTTAAATTCAAGGGATTATCTTTATAAGTTACTTCACAGGTATTCACGTTTAGACGAAGTTTTTCCCATTGTAAAATAGCGGTTGGGGTTTGTTGTCTTCGGCGTAATATGGCTCGAATTCTAGCGGATAATTCTTGAATATCAAAGGGTTTAACGACATAATCATCCGCCCCAGCATCAAAGCCTTTGACTTTATCTTCTCGATGGTGATAAGCCGTTAACAGCAGGATGGGAGTGGTAATATTTTGCGATCGCAATTTTTGACACAAACTAATTCCATCTAACTGAGGTAATCCCACATCTAAAATCATTAAATCATAACTTGATTTTTGGGCTTGTTCCCAACCTGAAATTCCATCCATGACCACATCCACAGTGTAAGATTGGTGAACTAAAGCTTCCACCAAAGTCTCAGCTAGATTAGGATCATCTTCTACTAATAAAACACGCATGGAAAGGGCATAGGCTAGGGGATAAGGAGCAGAAAATCTAGGGTTCTATAAAGTTAAAGTTCGTTCAAAGTTCAGAATGGTTAACTCTGGAACTTTGAACATGAAGTTAGGGATGTAACTCTTAAGGAACGGCTACAACTTCAGCAATTTCAGGAATTCTTTCGCGTAAACGTCGTTCAATTCCCATTTTCAAGGTCATAGTCGAACTGGGACAAGACCCACAGGCGCCTTGTAGTCGAAGTTGAACAATCGGGCCATCGATGTCAACGATTTCCACATTTCCCCCATCCGCCATCAGATAAGGGCGTAATTCGTCTAAAACCGTCTCTACGTTATCTTCAGTGAGTGCTAATGTTGTCATGGTTTACCTTTAGTTAATCGTGCAGAAATAGCTGTTGGATAATATAATCCTAGCGTTCTTTGTAGGGAATCGAAACGATAAATTCATCACCGAGGATCGATCACTTCCGGGTATTAAACTCCAACGGGTTCCAGTAGTTTCACCTGGGAATAGTTAAACTCCGTTGTGAGTGGCTGACCCACTTCTTGGGAATGAACGATTTGGCGAGTCATAATGTAATAGTTACCCACTTTCTCAAAGCTATCTTCAAACTCCAGTTCTCGCAGGATTTCTTGAGTTTGAGGGTTACGGAATATGGCACTATAACGATGGGCGATGTAACCTTCTCCAGTGTCTAAACTTTCATGGGTATTAATCACAAATGCCATCCGACCCATAACACGGCTAACCCTAGAAATTTCATGACCGCGAACTGAATAGTTTGAACCCATTGCATCGCCTTCAACAAGAATTTCTACCGCCCCGGTTTCGTCGGTTTTCCCTAAACTAAATTTATTCTTTCCATGAGCTTGTTCAAAGGAAGTTCGCTTGCGATGGGTAATCACATCTCGCAGTTGGGTATAGACACTTTGTTTGACATCTTCGTCTTCAATTCCAGTGACTTCTACACTTAAGTCGGGGTGAATCTGAATCTGACCCGTGTAGACTTCATCTCCCTGTTTAAGTTCAATATCAGCACGATAACCGGGGAAGTTAGCATCCCAAGTATAACGATGTTCGTAGGCAGTCCGAAACAGATCTAAAGCGTTTTGTGGTTCCGTCATAGAATTGTTAGCGAGGAATAGCACTTTATACTCTATTATAGAATATTAAGCGGTTTATGGGTTTAGCAAAAACGAAAATCGATTAAAAATTCATGTTAAACTGAATTAAAAAAATAGAGACTTAAAACCTTTCCCTTATTCTTGAAAACTGCTATGTCTCAACGTCCAATTTATCTGGATTGTAACGCTACAACTCCGATTGATCCTCAAGTTTTAGATGCTATGCTTCCCTATTTTACTGAATACTTTGGCAACGCTGCCAGTATTAATCATATTTACGGTTGGGAAGCAGAAGCTGCCATTAAGCAAGCCAGAGAAATAATTGCCCAAGCGATTCATGCAACTCCTGAAGAAATTGTTTTTACCAGTGGCGCAACAGAATCGAATAATTTAGCTTTAAAAGGGGTGGCTGAAGCTTATTTTAATCAAGGCAGACATATTATTACTACTCTCACTGAACATAACGCAATTCTTGATCCTTGCCATTATTTAGAAACTTTAGGATTTGAAATTACTTATCTTCCTGTAAAACCTGATGGTATCGTGGATATAGCCGAACTCAAAACCGCTATTCGTCCCGATACAATATTAGTTTCAATCATGGCAGCTAATAACGAAATTGGGGTATTGCAACCCTTAGCAGAAATCGGAGAAATTTGCCATACCCAGGGAATTTTATTTCATACAGACGGTGCTCAAGCTGTTGGTAAAATTCCTCTGGATGTTCAACAGATGAATCTGGATTTAATGTCTTTAACCGCCCATAAAATTTATGGGCCAAAAGGCATCGGAGCGTTGTATGTTCGTCGTCGCCATCCGAGGGTTAAATTAGCGGCTCAACTTCATGGTGGCGGACATGAACGAGGAATGCGCTCAGGAACCTTATCTACCCCTCAAATTGTCGGTTTTGCTAAAGCCATTGAACTCGCTTTATCCCAAATCAGATCAGAAAATCAACGGTTAATTCTATTGCGAGAAATCCTTTGGAAAAAATTATCAACCCTAGACGGAATTTATTTAAACGGTCATCCCACCCAACGGTTAGCCGGAAATTTAAATATTAGTGTTGAGGGAGTTGATGGTCAAGCTTTACTATTAGGATTACAATCGATTATGGCAGTTTCTTCTGGTTCCGCTTGTACCTCCACAAAAATTGAACCGTCTCACGTTTTAAAAGCATTAGGTTATAGTGATCAGTTAGCTTATGCTTCAATTCGTTTTGGTTTAGGTCGGTTCACAACAGAATCAGAAATCCATCAAGTTGCAGATTATACTGTTAATACCATTCAATCTTTAAGAAGAATTAAATCTCGTTAGGGATTAGCTGTTAACTGTTAAGTGTCAACAATCAAAATCTCCTCTTCTGCTAATTAGACCCCCGTTGTTCTAACCAACCTAAAACTTCTTCCTCCGAGTTTAAATCATAGGTTTGTCCACTTTTGGGATCATAAATATGCCATTGAATGTCACCCAAAGGATTAGAACTTGTCCAAACATACGGTTCTGATGAAGGATGGAAAAGCTCAGAAAGATTAATCGGTTGATTTAAAAACTGCCAAATCGTTTGAAAAAAATTAAATTTTTCTGTTAAATACGGGTCACAATAATCAAGCTGAAAACAGATGTTGAGATGGGAAACTTTTTGCGTTTCGGATAAATTTTTACTCCAGGAATTGACCAATCCTCTCCATAATTCACCTTTATAGAACGCTGATGTTCCTTTATCGGGTGAAGGTAATAAAACCGTATCCGGGATAAGTTCTAATTGCCGATAAATTTGCCATTGAGTTTTCATACAAGACACTCCACCTTAAGAGGGTTCAGACACCACGCACAATCCCGATCCCTCTGGAAGTGAGTATCAAGCCTGTTTCCCTCGTACTGATACTAAACAAAAAGGTATTGATTCCCTGATCTTCCCCTCCTCTTCTGATTAGAGTTGATGAGCATGGAATACCCCTATAAATACTTTTCTTCTGTATTTATTGTTACAGAAATTTTTAAACTCCTCAAGTACCTGTTAAAGTTTCTTGATAAAATCCTTAACTCCCCTCTCTCCCCTCATCCCCTTGTCCCCTTGTCCCCTTGTCCCCTTGTCCCCTTGTCCCCTTGTCCCCTTGTCCCCTTGTCCCCTCGTCCCCCTCTCCCTCCTCACTCCCCCATTGGTTCTGCATTCAAAAATTCCCAAATATATTGATTAACTAATTCAGGACGTTCTTGTTGTACCCAATGGCTACAATTAGGAATATAACGAATTTGAAAATCTCGGACATATTCTTCTGTCCCATAGGTTAATTCTTGACCCAATGCCAGATCATTTTCCCCCCAAATCATTAAAGTGGGGACATTGAGTAAACCTTGGGTTTGTTGAGTAGCAAACAAACTGGGAAAAAGATTCCGATAATAATTCACCATTGCCGTTAAAGCTCCCCGTTTAGCAGCCGCATCTTTATAAGCATTTAAGTCAGCTTCACTAAAAGTATTTTTATTAATTACCATCTTGGTAAAAGCTTCACCCACAGTGCGATAATCATCCGCTTGTAACAACAATTCGGGTAAAAGTGGCACTTGAAAGAAAAAAATATACCAACTTTTTAATAATTGTTGAATCGTTCCTAAACCCTGCTTAAACTTTGTGGGATGAGGAAGATTTAAGACAATTAATTTACTTAACATTTGAGGATAACAATAAGCAAAATTCCAGGCAATAAACCCGCCCCAATCATGTCCTACTAATACACATTCTTCGTATCCTAACCCTTCAATTAATCCCTTGACATCTAAAATTAATTCTTTGATAGAATAAGCCGATAATTCTTTGGGTTTATCACTCTCGTTATACCCTCTTAAATCCACGGCAACCACTTTATAAGCTTGAGCAAATTCAGGAATTTGATAACGCCAAGAATACCAAAATTCAGGAAATCCATGTAACATCAGTATCAACGGCCCTTCCCCTTGGGTGACATAATGGAGTTTTACCTTATTTGTGGTGATAAAGTCGCTCGTCCAATTTTCTGCTAAAATTGACATAAATTTCTCCGAGGGTGAATATATAATGATGATAACCTTAGATTTTAAAAAGCTCTATTCTGAGGAAAATTTGTAACCATTCATTCCTGTAGAGATAGGCAATTGTACAGATAATCAAATATTGCATAGGGTTAAATAAAATTATTCATGCTATTAGAAATTAAACCCGTAACAAATTCTGATTTATTAATCTTAAATCAGTTATATACAGAAATTGATGGGGAATCTCCTCTATCTCTATCCCACGTTGAGCAAATCTTTGAGCAAATTCAACAAATTCCCAACTACAATATTTATATTGCATGGCTCAACAGTGAACCTGTAGGTACATTTAGCTTATTATGGATTCCTATGATTTTACATGATAGCAAATCAGCCTTAATTGATGCTGTTGTTGTCACATCTGCCTATAGAAATCAAGGAATTGGGAAAGCGATGATGCAGGAAGCCCTCAAACTCAGCCGCAAGGCGGGATGCTATAAAGTGATGCTTTCCTCCAATATTAAACGCACAGCAGCCCATCAATTCTATGAATCTTTAGGCTTTAAACAACAGGGTTGGAGTTTTAGCTTGGAACTGTAACCCAAAAGTTGATATTTTAGGGTAACTTATAAAAAGGTCTTTTATCCGAACACACTCAACCCTGAACAAGATGAATATTCTGGCTGATTTTCTGTCTAAACCGGCTCAACCTAACCCCCCTCAAGTTAAAAAAAGTCGTCGAGGAATTTATATTAAATCCCCTCAAGAAATTGAAATCATGCGACAAGCTGCAAAAATTGTAGCTACGGTTTTAAAAGAAATTTCAGAGCAGGTAAAACCGGGAATGACAACGGCTGATTTAGATACTTATGCAGAAAAACGGATTCGAGAAATGGGTGCAAAACCCAGTTTTAAAGGTTATCATGGCTTTCCAGGTTCCATTTGTGCTTCAATTAATCATGAAGTGGTTCATGGCATTCCTAACCGTCGTAAAGTCATTCGCACTGGGGATATTTTAAAAGTAGATACAGGGGCTTATTATGAAGGATTTCATGGAGATTCTTGTATTACAATTGGGGTCGGTGAAGTGTCCCCAGACGCTGCCAAATTGATTCGAGTTGCGGAAGAAACTTTATATAAAGGAATAGAAAAAGTTAAAGCGGGAGCCTATTTACTTGATCTCGCTGAGGTGATGCAAGATCATGCAGAAGCCAATGGGTATAAAATTGTAGAAGAATTTACAGGTCATGGTGTCGGACAAAATTTACACGAAGAACCCTCGGTTTTTAACGCTCGTACCTATTCTTTACCCAATGTTAAATTGAAAGCTGGGATGACCTTAGCCATTGAACCCATTCTAAATGCGGGATCTCGATTTACCCGAACTTTATCCGATAAATGGACAGCCGTAACCGTTGATAATTCCTTATCTGCTCAGTTTGAACATACAGTTTTAGTCACCGAAACGGGTTATGAAATTTTAACAGATCGTTCTAAAATTTAGCCAGACTAGGATTCAGGAAACAGGAGACTGTGAGACAGGAGTAAGATGCTTAATGATTCAGGATAACAGCAATTATTCATGTCCTATTCTTGCTGTTCCCTGTTCCTTATAAAATCTCTAAGAAAGTTAACTCTCAAGAAAGAAAGGAAACCGGATGTTCTCAATGACAGAACAGGCAACTAAACTAGGAGCCGTGTGCGGTGAAAATCGTAAGTACGGTTCTGAATGTGAGGTGAGGGTTGTAAAGCCCTCATCGACCCCTAATAAGACCCTTAAAAATTAAAAGGGGTCAATGACTTTTTAAACTGCATGAAGAGTGCCATTGGGAAGTGTGACCCCCGCTAGATTAACATTTCTTAAATTAACTCCTTGTAGGTTGGCCCCGCGTAAACTCGCCCCAGAAAGGTTTGCACCTTCTAAATTAGCTTCGGATAAATCGGCTTTCCAAAGATAAGCATTTCGCAGGTCAGCACCCCGTAAATCCGTCTTTCTCAAGGTAGCTAAATTTAAGTTGCTTCTGAGCAGAGTGGCACAGGTTAAACTCGCCTGGGATAAATCAGCCCGCATTAACACCGCATCCGTCAAATTTGCCTGGAAAAGCTGGGCTTCAACTAAATTGGCATCTTGTAACTGAGCTTGTTGTAAATTCGCTTGTTTTAATTGAGCTTGGCTTAAGTTAGCAGCCATTAAATCAGACTCTTGTAAATTAATTCGCGTCATTACGGCTTGAGCAAAATTAACCCCACTTAAATCAAATCCTTGAAGATTAACCTCGATTAAATAGGCGGAACTCAAATTAATTCCTGTCATTTGGGTTTCTTGAAGAATCGCCCCACTCAATTTAGCTTGGCTCAAATTTGCCCAGTTTAAATTGGCCCTGGTTAAATTAGCACCGCGTAAATTTACACCGTAAAGATTAGCACCGCATAAATTGACACCCTGCAAATTGGCAGCCCGGAGATTAACTCCCCGCAAAATAGCACCACTAAGCTTAACGCCACTCATCTCCGACTTGACTAAAAACGCCCCTTCTAGGTTTGCTTTTGTCAAATCAGCATTTTTTAATTGCCCTTTTCCTAACTTAACAAAACTTAAATTACTGCCATACAAAAAGGCATTAGTCAAGTTAATTTCATGGAGCAAAGCCCGTGTTAAATCAGCCCGGGCTAAAGATGCTCCAGCCAGATTAGCCCCCACTAAATTAATTTGATGCAGAGAAGCACCAATCAAGTTCGCATTCTGGAAATCTCGTTCTCCAGCTAAATAACGATACAACAGTTCTTGAGAATCGATAATGGACTGCACTGGCACAGAATTCACCGCCTATTTATTGGGTAAAATCGCACCTCTCATATCTGCATCTCTTAAATTCGCTCGATCTAATTTAGTATCAATCATAATCGCTTCAATCAGATTTACACCACTTAAATTTGACCAAGATAATTTTGTGCGGTAGAGTCTGGCTCGACTCATATTCGCCCCGCGTAAGGTTGTCCAAGTCACGTTAGCTCCTCGCAGGTTGGCTTCACTCAAGTTAGCTTCACTTAAATCCGCCCCAATCATTGTCACTCGTGTTAAATCCGCTTCATGAAAGTTAGCTCCAATCATCATTCCCCCACTCAGGGTTGCATTCGTTAAATTGGCCCCTTCCAAGGTGGTTTCTCGCATAATCACGTTGGTTAGGTTAGCACTTTCTAAAATGGCTCCCGTGAGATTGGCTTTCATCAAATTTGTTCGGACTAACGTAGCATGGGTTAGATTGGCACCGACAAAATTTGCTTGGCTGAAATTGGCTTCGGTGAGGTTAGCTTCGGTGAGATTTGCTTGAGTTAAGGTAACATTTTTAGAAGAAGACCCGCGTAAACTCGCCCCGGTCAAGTTTGTTCGGTTAAACTTCGTATCACTCAAATAGCTGCCAATTAAGTTCGCATCACTCAAGTTCGTGTCAGTCAAGTCAACCCCCATAAACTTGGTTTCTCGAAAATTGACCCCTGTTAAATTGGCTCCAATAAAGGATGTATTTTCCAAGGTAGCCCGGGCAATAATGGCTTCACTGAGATCAATCCCACTTAAATCCACTCCAACTAGGCTAACGGCTCGAAACAACCGCTCTCCCTCTGTATAACGCTTTAATAATTCATTAACCTCCATATCATTCGCCTCACAAATAGTCCCGGTATAGGATGACACTATAGAAAAATCCTCTTTCCATCATCCCAGATTACTTAGGTTTATGCAGGAACAATCTATGGAAGTTAATGGTTGACAATAAACACTTGGCTATTACACCCGTCCCCCTGCTCCCCCTCATCCCCCGTCCCCTCATCCCCCCGTCCCCTCATCCCCTTGTCCCCTTGTCCCCTTGTCCCCCAGTAGGGATATTTGAGGATTAGCAGAAATTTGAGCTTGAAAGAATGTTTATGGAGGTATATCGAGAAAAGTACGGATTTGATTAGCGATTTCAAGGGCTTGATTTTGAAGTAAACTATAATTACTAGAAATCTTGATAGTTTTACCAGCAGAAGGGATTTCTAAAACAACAATATAAATGGGTTCTTTTTGACTGATTAAAATTGAAGAATAGGTTTTGACTTGGAAAGAAGTCCTTTGCACCCTAATATTGAGATTATCAAGGGGATATTCTGCTTTTTTTGTTCCGAATAATCTTTTGGTTTTCAGGGTTAGTTTGTTTTGATTTTTATCTAAATAAATAGTTTGATGAGAGGTAAAAAAAACGCCTAAAATTCCGACCAATAAACAATAAACAAAAAACAATAAACAGACTGGGAAATACTTTTTCAGTAATAACGATAAATAATCCCAGAATTCCAAACATTAAAAATGGAGTACAAACCAATCTAATAAGCAAAACTCTTGTGCTGGAGTCTTTAAGAAGCAGTTGAGTTGAAGTCTGTTCTATTAGTTCCATAGATTTTTTGATTAAAAATTAAGGATTTTAACGGACTAAAGATTAAAAATCAACTCTTTTGTTCTCTATTTCCTTTAAAGCAATAAATTCCATAGACTCTAAATCTTCAGGGCGATCAATATCTGATAAAAGGGGTAATTCACTCACTGATAAATTGAGAGTTTGACAACACTTGATGGTTGTTTTAAAAACCTTTGAAGTTCCCCAAGGAATATCTTGAAAAAGTTCGGGGATATAATGATTTAATCCAATTAAATAATATCCCCCATCTTTTGCTGGCCCTAGAACAACTGCATGAGTTTCTAAAGCCTTAAATCCTTGAACTAAAATATCAACGGTTAAAAAGGGGCAATCTGTTCCCACCATAATAATATGGGTGTTTTCTTCATGAAATGCTGTTTCAAAAGCGTTTCTCATGCGATCGCCTAAATTCCCAAAACATTGAGCATCATAAATTAAATCCGATCCTAACCAATTCTGCATGACATCTAAATTTCCCCCGGTAAATCGAACTTCTATCGATAGGGGATCTAATGCTTGTAATTCTCGGACTGTAATCAGGGTTTTTTCGGTCATGTGACGATGCAAATTAGCGGCACCTTTTTCTCCTAAAATAGGAATTAATCGGCTTTTAGTTTTACCGGGTTCAGGATAGCGAGTGAAAATGATTAAATGTTTTTTCATGGTTGATTTTAATTAATAAAAAAGATAGAAAATTGGCAAATATCTAAAAAGCTTCAGAGGAGGGAGTTTGTAGTATTCCAATTAAGGATTTGAAAAAACTAGCTAGAGGAACAGCAACTATTAAACCGAGAAAACCTGCCACTCTAGCACCAATTAAAAGGGAAATTAAAATCAAAACGGGGTTTAATCCGGTAAATGTTCCTAGGAGGCGTGGAGCAATTCCATTTTCTACAATTTGATCAACAATAATCGCTGTAATTAAAACTTTTACTCCCAACCAAATACTATTTAAAGCCACTAAAAAGCAAACCAAAATAATCCCCAAACTTCCTCCAAAGGGAAAGAAAGCCATCATCCCGATGACAATTCCAAATAACAATCCAAAGGGAACCTGAATAATTAAGAATGCTAAGGTCATAAATCCCCCTAAAAGTCCAGCGACGGAGGCTTGACCAATAAAATAATTCTTAAAATTTTTTCTTAAAGCACTACGAACAGGAACCCGGATTTTAGTTGGAAATAGTTGATAGAAATCATCCCAAAGCGACTCTCCATGTAATAATAGATAAAAGGTCATAGCTGCAATGATCACAACATCTAATACTCGACCAAAAACGGTTAGAACTCCTCCAATTACATCTCCTCCTAAGGTTTGAACTTGACTGGATAATCGTTCCAATAGTTGAACAGTTACTCCTCCAACATTAACAGGGATATTCCGACTAATTGCCCAAGCTTCAAAGGTTTTAATTTGTTGGTTTCCTGACTCAATCCAACTGGGAAGACGTTCGATTAAGGTATTGAACTGTTGAATAATAATTGGAAACAAAGTGATCCCTAAAATTCCAAAAATAATCAAGGTAATCAATAATACGGCTAAAATGGCTGTGGTTCGTTGCAGTCCATATCGTTGCAGTCTTTGGACTGGATAATCTAAGAGAAAGGATAATAAAATTGCCGTTACAAAAATATGAATGATAGACTTAAAGTATTCTAAAGTCAGCAAGAAGACCCAACCATTTAAAACCAAGGTTGGAATCACTAAGGCAATCAATAATAATTTCAGCCAGTTAGGTTTAGGATTCATGAAATGCTCAAATCAATTCAATCAATTTAGGATTGAGGGCCAATCATTGCCTTCGGCTGTCCAAGTTATTGAGAAATTATATAGCTTTAATTCAATTTTGATGTCTTAATCTTCGTTAAATTTTTCTGATCCTCAGTCTAACCTCTATCGATGATTTAGGTCGATTAAAGCTCTGTCCATTGGCAGAATTGTTAAGCAGATGACTTGCACGTTAAAAATAGATTTCTTATCCTGTAGAATACCTTAATCATTAGGTTTTAGATGGAACCTAAGTTTACCCTTTTAAGGATCTATGTTCACCCTATCTCAAATTAATCGTTTTCTACTGGGTAAACCGTTACCCACCAGTGCCTATAGTCATGAACGCCTAACCAATTTTGCAGCCTTAGCCATTTTAGCATCCGATGCCTTATCCTCTGTGGCCTATGCAACGGAGGAAATTTTATTGGTTTTAGTCGCTGCGGGAAGTAGTTCTTTAGGACTCTCTTTACCCATTGCGGGGGGTATTATTTTACTGTTATTTGTAATTACCTTATCTTATCGTCAAACAATTCGTGCCTATCCTCAAGGAGGAAGTGCCTATTTAGTGGCGAAGGAAAACTTGGGACTTCATGCTGGGTTAGTCGCCGCCGCTTCGTTATTAATTGATTATGTTCTGACGGTCACAGTAAGTATTTCAGCAGGAATTGCCGCCCTAACCTCTGCCATTCCTGCTCTTGATGGCTACACCATTGAACTGTGTTTACTTGCGGTGGTGTTGTTAATGGTTGCGAATTTACGGGGGGTTCGGGAAGCGGGACGGATTTTTATGATCCCAACCTATAGTTTTATTATCAGTGTGTTTGTGTTAATGGGTTTAGGTTTTTATAAATACTCAACAGGTCAGGTAATAGCAACGGTTCCCATACTTCCTGTCAGTCAACCCTTAAGTTTATTCTTGGTTTTACGCGCATTTGCGGCCGGATGTACCGCTTTAACGGGGGTTGAAGCAATTTCTGATGGCGTGTTAGTTTTTAAACCCCCGGAATGGAAAAATGCCCGCACGACATTATTGTGGATGGGGGGAATTTTAGGGTTAATGTTTATTGGGATTACCTATTTAACCCAAGCGTATCATATTATTCCCGAAGAAGGACAAACAACGGTTTCTTTACTGGCACGAGAAATTTTTGGTAATGGTTTTTTCTACTATTTTCTACAATTAGCCACCTTATTTATTTTGTTACTAGCAGCTAATACCAGTTATGCCGATTTCCCGCGATTATCTTATTTAGTTTCACGAGATGGATTTTTACCTCGTCAATTATCCTTGTTAGGAGATCGTCTGGTTTATGCTAATGGAATTCGGTTATTAAGTCTTTGTGCTGCTGTTCTGATTATTATTTTTAAAGGTCAAGTGAATGCTTTAATTCCTCTGTATGCGGTGGGTGTGTTTACTTCTTTTACCTTATCTCAATCAGGAATGGTGATTCATTGGTTTAAGAGTAAATCATCCCGATGGCAACAAAGCGCCGTCATGAATGGTGTGGGAGCCTTAACAACAGCAATAGTTTTAGGGGTAATTGTTGCTACTAAATTTTTATTGGGAGCTTGGTTAGTGGTCTTGGCAATCCCTTTATTAGTGATCCTATTTTTAAAGATTCATAGTCATTATGAAAATCTTGCTAAACATTTCCGAGATGAGGAACTTTCACCTTATCGCTGTCCTTTACCTGCCCCAGATACCACTATTAAACATTCTGCCATTGTTTTAGTAGGATATCCCAATCGGGGCACCTTAGAAGCCTTAGATTATGCGCGTTTAGTTGCCCAAGAAATTGTAGCAATTCATGTTGATATTGGGACAACGAATCAAACGGCTTTGCGACGACGATGGGAAGATTTAGAAATTCATGTTCCTCTCGTTATTTTGGATTCTCCTTATCGTTCAGTTGTACAACCGATTCTGACATTTGTGAGTGAATTTGAAGCTGAACGTCCTTACGGTTTTTCAACGGTGATTATTCCCTCAATTGTTACTCGCTATTGGTGGGAAGAACTGCTACACAACCAAACGGCTTTATTTATTCGTCAAGCCTTGCGAAGTAATCAATGTCGGATTGTAACTACTGTGCGATACTATGTTTAAAAAGAATGCTACAAAAGGGAACTGGGAACTCGGAACTGGGAACAGACAGCAAAAGAAAATAGGGAATAGGAAAAAGTCATTAACCACCCGCGTTCCCCGTTCCCTTAATCACCAGCCCCTTCAATAACCGAAAAGAGGCTCAAAAACAGTATTGTTGAATACAGAAAATCTGTTAAAAATCTATCAAAAATTGTTAACACTTTAGTTAACAATCAGCCACCTACTAGCACCCCTTTGAAGGTGTTGAACTAGCCGTAACTTCTAGTTGATGATGTCAGCCCTTCATCAACTAGCACAAACTGAGAGTTAAGCACGGGGCTTTTCTCGAAGGGTGATTAACACTATCACTCGGATATAACGTTGAACTCAAAAAATAGAACCCGTGATTGATTCTGTAACTGATTAACCATCACTCCCTAGAATTGTGCGATTCATTTCCTGTACTGACATCAATTCCTAAATCCAACACAATGTTTATTCCGAAAACACCTCAATATCCAGGAAAACGGCGACAGCAAAGGACAAGTCGTTTCACCGCTAAAATCAATAGTCTAATCCTGAAATTACAGCATTCTCGATGGCTGTCTCCAAGTTGGTTAGCCTGTATCCCGTTAACGGCGATTATCGTTGGGGTATGGGGTTTTGCCGCCGTTGCTCAAGAAAATGCTCCCCCCCTCACCCCAGAAATTGTTCAGGGTTATTTAAACATTGCGTGGGTTTTAGTCGCTTCCATTTTGGTGATTTTTATGAACGCGGGTTTCTGTATGTTAGAAACCGGTTTCTGTCGCCAGAAAAATGCGGTTAACGTTTTAGCGAAAAACTTAATTGTCTTCGCCTTAGCGACCCTAATTTTCTGGGCTTTTGGATTTTCCTTTATGTTTGGCGGGGAAAACCCCTTCATTGGAGGTGGTGGCTATTTCCTCACCGGACAGTCAGAAACCTACGGTTTAAGCCCCTTTCCCGCAGGATTACCTGTTCCTTTACTGTTCCTGTTCCAAGTCGCTTTCGCTGGCACAGCTGCAACCATTGTATCGGGGGCTGTGGCTGAACGCATTGAATTTATTGCCTTTTTGCTTTTTAGCTTGCTTCTGGTTGGGATTTCCTACCCCATTACAGGTCACTGGGTTTGGGATAGTGCGGGATGGTTAGCCCAAGCCGGATTTAAAGATTTTGCAGGTTCAACGGTGGTTCACTCCGTTGGTGGTTGGGCGGCCTTAATGGGGGCTGCGTTCCTTGGCCCCCGTTTAGGGAAATATGGGGCTGATGGACAATCTCGCGCCATTCCCGGTCATAACATGAGTATTGCCACCCTGGGCTGTTTAATTCTGTGGATAGGCTGGTTTGGATTTAACCCCGGTTCCACTTTAGCCGCCAACGAACAAATCCCCTATATTGCTGTTACAACCAACTTAGCCGCAGCGGCGGGCGGGGTTACTGCAACGGCTACATCCTGGTTTAAGGATGGTAAACCCGATTTATCCATGATTATTAACGGGATTTTAGCGGGTTTAGTGGCAATTACCGCAAGCTGTGATTCTGTTAGCTATTTGAGTGCTGTGATTATTGGTGGCTTGGCTGGGGTAATTGTTGTCTACTCTGTGGGTTTCTTTGACCGCATCAAAATTGATGACCCCGTTGGTGCAACGTCTGTTCACTTAGTCTGTGGCGTTTTTGGAACCTTAATGGCTGGAGTTTTTGGCGGTGCTAATTTAATAGTACAAATTCTCGGTATTCTCTCCATTGGCGGGTTTACCGTTGTTCTGAGTACGATTTTCTGGTTAGCCCTCAAAGCCACCGTTGGGTTACGGGTTCATCCTGAACAGGAATTTGAAGGCTTGGATATCGCCGAACACGGGATGGAAGCCTACGCAGGATTCCTCAAAGATGACGTTGGCCCCGGTCTAGGCAGTTCGGGCTCTAGTTTTCCCGGTAAAGGGAGTAGCGTTAGTAGTCGTTATTAATTAGAGTGCGGAGTGCGGAGTGCGGAGTTAGGAGTGCGGAGTGCGGAGTGCGGAGTTAGGAGTGCGGAGTGCGGAGTTAGGAGTGCGGAGTGCGGAGTGCGGAACCCGAACCTAATTATTTCCCCCTCGTCTCCCCCTCCCTCTTCTCCCTCTCCCGTCTCCCCGTCTCCCCCCGTCCCCTTGTCTCCCCGTCCCCCCGTCCCCTTGTCTCCCCGTCCCCTTGTCTCCCCCTCCCCAAGCCGGGGTATTTTTTTTGCCCATTTCAGGGAAAGGGATGTTAAATGTTAAATGGACGGATTAGGTTGAGTCAGTCTTGTTTAAGCAGTATTGGAATCCAGTGTTCATTCGCTCAAAAACGATTCCCCATTGGGCTTGGATATCTTTAATCAGCAATGGGTTACTCTTATTGATCATTCTGGGATTGATAATGCAGAGGCAATCTGTTTCAGGTGCGACTACATCATCGTTAACGGATGCTCTTGGGGCTACTCAGTTACAATCAACATCGGACTCGGCTTTAATCAATGCGGTCGGTGTCCCTCGTCATCGCTGGACGTATGAACAGTGGGTTGAACAGTTGAAGCGGGAAGCGAATGCTATTGCGGAACGCTCACCGGAACATTTACGGATTTTGGCGGGAGATTCCTTAAGCTTGTGGTTTCCATCTGAACTTTTACCCCCAGAACAAACTTGGTTAAATCAAGGGATTTCTGGGGAAACTTCCGCCGGATTATTAAAGCGAATTAAGTTGTTTGATATTACTCAACCGGACACTATTTTTGTCATGATTGGGATTAATGATTTAATTCGGGGGGTAGACGATACAACACTGTTAAATAATTATCGGGAAATTATTCGAGATTTACGTTGGGTACATCCTGATACTCAAATTGTTGTCCAATCTATTCTTCCCCATAGTGGTAAACAGTCTAGTTGGGAAGGGCGTGACCGTTTATTAAAAATTTCCAATGAACGGATTCGGAATCTCAATCAATCGTTAAAATTAATAGCGGAGGAAGAAGGAGCTTATTATTTTAATTTACATTCCTTATTTACCGATGCCGACGGCAATTTAAGGCCGGAGTTAAGCACGGATGGTTTACATTTAAGTCAACAAGGTTATTTAGTTTGGAGTTCGGCTTTAAAACTCTATACTCAAATTGCCTTAGAGCCATCTTCTAACCCTTAATATTATGAATCATCTCAAAGTTATTATTATTGGTGCAGGAATTGGAGGATTAACCGCAGGTTTAACCCTGCGACGGGCAGGATATGCCATTGAAATTTATGAAAAAACAAACGAAATTCGTCCCGCAGGTGCCGGAATTTCAATTTGGTCAAATGGGGTTAAAGTTCTTAATAGTTTAGGTTTAGGTGATGAAGTTGCTAAAATTGGGGGACTGATGGATGTGATGGAATATCGCAGTCATCGCAATGAATTATTAAATCGAATTTCTCTACATCCGGTGATAGAAACGGTCGGACAACGACCTTATCCCGTTTCTCGGACGGAATTACAATCTTTACTCTTAAAAGCGTTTAATAACGAGACGGAAACAGTTAAACTCAATGCTCAATGTATTGGAATTGAGCAAGATGAACATCGAGTCACCGCCTATTTTGCTGATGGATATCAAACCAGTGGCGATGTGTTAATTGCGGCGGATGGAATTCATTCTAAGTTGCGCGATTATGTTGTTGGTCATCCGGTAGAATTGCGGTATGCTGATTATGTTAATTGGAATGGTTTAATCAAAATTCAGGAAGATTTAGGCGATAAAAATACCTGGGTAATTTATGTCGGAGAAGGCAAACGTGCCTCGATGATGCCGATAGGAAATAATCGATTTTATTATTTCTTTGGTTGTCCGATGGCAAAAGGAACTTGGGTTGAACCTGAGTATCGTCAACAGGAATTAAAACAGATTTTTATGGGATGGCCGTTCCCTGTTCAACGATTAATTGAACGTCTTAATCCTTATGAGTCAAACCGTTTAGAAATACATGATTTAGATCCCTTAGAAACCTGGGTTCGAGGTCGAGTTGCATTGTTAGGAGATGCGGCTCATGCTACGACTCCAACCCTAGGACAGGGAGGGTGTCAAGCGATGGAAGATGCCGAAATATTATCTCGATTTTTATTAACGATTAATTTAGGCGTAGAATATGCGTTAAAACGATATGAAACAGAGCGCAAAGAACGCACGTCAACCTTGGTTCTGAAAGCTCGAAAACGTGCAGATATGATTTATGGTAAAGACCCAGAATTAACTCAAAAATGGTATGAACAACTGAAACAAGAAACGGAACGTGATGTTACGGATGCTTTATGCAAAACAATTCTGGGAGGGCCATTTAAGTAAACGATTAGAAACCGGGTTTCTGAAACTTATTTTAACCTTTCAATTTTTATCTTATGGTTGCTAAACTCACAACTCATGTATTAGATACGGCTAACGGTCGTCCTGCTGCTAATTTAAGGATTGAATTATGGCAAATTAATGTAGAAACAGGAGAACGAATTCCGTTAAAAACAGTAGTTACCAATTCCGATGGGAGAACCGACAATCCTTTATTAACAGAAACAGACTTAAACAGAGGAATTTATGAATTAGTCTTTGCGGTGGGAGACTATTTTAAAACCCAATATCAATCTCTACCTCAACCCTTATTTTTAGATCAAATTCCCATCCGATTTGGCATTGCTGACCCCACCGTCGCCTATCATGTTCCGTTATTAGTTTCACCTTGGTCTTATAGTACCTATCGAGGCAGTTAGAGATGACAGCTACTATTTTATTATCCCAACTCAATCAAATGTCTCAAACGGAATTTATCTCAACATTAGGAGCTATTTTTGAAGCATCTCCTTGGGTTGCTGAACAAGCTGGGTTAAAACGACCTTTTGAAGATATCCCCTCATTATATCAAACAATGGTTGATATTGTTAAAAATAGTGATTCACAACAACAACTCGCGTTAATTTGCGCTCATCCTGACTTAGGAAGTAAAGCAAAAATGGCAGAAGCCTCGGTTAAGGAACAAGCAGGAGTTGGGTTAAATTGTTTAACCCCTTCTGAATATGAACACTTTTATCAATTAAATAAAAATTACAAAGATAAATTCGGTTTTCCGTTTATTATTGCTGTTAAAAATCATACAAAAGCGAGTATTTTATCAGCTTTTGAACAACGGCTTAATCATTCTATTGAGGAAGAAAAAATAACCGCTTTAGAAGAAATTTATAAAATTGCTCAATTTCGTCTTTATGAAAAGTTGAACCATAACCTATCTTCGTAACATACACTCTAATATTAGATTAGAACATCGCTCTATCATGACAAACTTAAAACTTTTTCGCTCCTCATTTTTAGACTTTATTGCTGATCCCTTTTATGAATCAGAAGAGAACAGCGTTCGTTATATTCCTGATGGATTATTAGTGGTAGAAGCAGGCATTATTAAAGATTTTGATCATTATAGCATTTTAAAAGACAAATATCAAGGATTTCCCCTTACCCATTATCCCGATTTATTAATTATGCCAGGGTTCATTGATACCCATATTCATTTTCCTCAAACCGAAATGATTGCCTCCTATGGAAAACAACTGTTAGACTGGTTAAATCAATATACGTTTCCCACAGAACGGAAATTTAGTAGTCGAGAATATGCTCAAAAAATTGCTGCATTTTTCCTCGATGAACTCCTCAAAAATGGAACCACAACTGCCTTAGTTTTTGCTACGGTTTTTCCCCAGTCCGTTGAGGCTTTTTTTGAAGAAGCTTATCAGCGAAATTTACGGATGATTTCGGGTAAAGTGATGATGGATCGTCATGCACCGGATTATTTAAAAGATACCCCAGAAACCTCTTATCAAGAAACGAAACAATTAATTCAAACATGGCATAAAAAAGGACGTTTACTGTATGCTATTACCCCTCGATTTGCGATTACATCGAGTCCTGAACAGTTGAAATTAGCGGGAAAATTATTAACAGAATTTCCTGATGTTTATTTACAAACCCATCTTTCAGAAAATCTTAAAGAAGTTGAATTTGTGGCTGAGTTATTTCCCGAAGCTCAACACTATTTAGACGTTTATGCTCAAGCGGGTTTAGTGGGAGACCGTTCAATTTTCGCTCATAGTATTCATTTAAGCGATGATGAATTTAAACGGTTATCCGAGGCAAAATCGGCGATCGCATTTTGTCCAACATCTAATTTATTCTTAGGAAGTGGACTGTTTAAACTGCACAAAGCTAAATCTAAAATTCATCCTATTAACGTAGGTTTAGGAAGCGATATTGGTGCGGGAACCAGTTTTTCCCTCCTTCAAACTGCCAATGAAGCTTATAAAGTTGCCCAATTACAAAGCCAAACATTATCCGCCTTTCAAGCCTTATTTTTAGCAACATTAGGGGGAGCAAAAGCATTAAAAGTAGAGCATAAAATTGGCAACTTTGAAATTGCAAAAGAAGCGGATTTTATTGTCTTAGACTGTAACGCAACCTCGTTAATGGACTTAAAAAATCAACAAATTTTAGACAATCAAACCCGCCTAGAAATAGCCGAAAAAGTCTTTACACTGATTATATTAGGAGATGATCGAGCCATTCAAGCAACGTATATTATGGGAGAGATGGCATATACCAAAAAATAGGATAGAATAAATTCAATTAGCTGGCAAATGGTAATATGAATTCTACTGCTATTGTCACAACTTACGGTGATACCCTCAATGTTCGTTCGACTCCAAATGGTGAAATTGTTGAGGTTTTACAAAATGGAACCCCGGTTACAATTAGTGGAGAGTCTGTGAATGTCGAGGGTGAAATGTGGACACCCATCGGGACAAATCGTTGGGTTGCTGCGAAATTTTTAACGATTATTAACTCTGATATTTTAAACCTTCCAGGCTCTAAAATTGTGGCGACACAAACTCAGGAACAAATTGGAGGCGGTTTACAAGTTTATCAAACCCAATTAATCGATAATATCGGCAAAATTATTAATACTGTGCGTTGTGTTTCCGGGCGCATTGGTCAACAAATTCCCTCCGATGAACCGGGTTCTCAAACGCCTTTACCCTTTGGAATTTATACCTTTGATGCTCCGGGTGTTGTAGAAGAAGCACCCGGAGAATTTGGGGGGGTTTGGTCAGGAATTACACCCACTTTTCCCACCCAACGATTAGGGTTAGGGGTACATTATGATCCTTCGGCTTTTTCCTATGTTTCTCAAACGGGAACATCAGGATGTTTAGCCACCCCAACCATCGAAGAACGAGAGATAATGACATCATTTATTCTGCAATATCAACCGACCCATTTAATCGTTCAAAAGGCGGATTAAACTTGAACAGAATTTAAGAGTTAAACTGTTGTAAACGAGCCAGATTTTTGGTGAAAATCTGAATTTCTAGGTTATCATTTTCTCGTTCAATTACAGAACGTTTCACCTGACCTAAATAGAGGGGTTGAGACACTTCTGCATTCGGGTGAACCAGAGTTCGGGCACGAATTAACAACGCTTCTTGGAATTGTCCACCTCGTCCAGGAGAATATAAATTCGCCGCCGCTTGACGTAATGTGGCGTTTAATTGAGTTTCGGTAATATTAGGAGGAACGGCAATTACAATTTGTCTACCACCATCATCAAAAACACGGGTATAAGGTAATGCGCCCGGAATTTCAACATGATAAAATAGACCTAAACTTAAGCCAAAAACTCCGACGGTTAAAACCCCTGTAAAGGCCGTGATTCCAACTAATCTAAACCGAATTCCCCATTTAAAAATAAAAGCTAAAGCCGTAATTCCGGCAAAAGCTAAAGTCGCAATTCCAACCCACTTAGAAAGCTCTAGCCAATCTGTTGTTGATAACGGGAAGTTCATGATGGTGATTCAAGAAAAAACGTCTAAACTTCTAGCTTAATCTTAAACGGGTTCATTTGGGATGAAAATTAATCAATCTCTCTTTAACCCTTAGATTTGTAGCCTATAGTGCTAGGGAATACGAAACAGGGTTGCAAAACCTTTTTATTCGGTTTTCGCAGGAAGAGAAGTTTTAGACTGGGGTTTAACGGCTAAATTTTGAGTTAATGAGGTTAAATCTGAAGGAAGTACAACAATCGTTGTGGTATTATTTTCGGTGCCAATTTCCGATAACATTTGCAACCGTCTTAACTCTAAAGCAGCCGGATTTTTCATAATCAGTTGAGAGGCTTCTGCTAATTTAATTGAAGCTTCTTGTTCCGCTTCAGCTTTAATTAAACGCGCTCGTTTTTCGCGGAACGCTTCGGCTTCTTTAGCCATAGCGCGTTGCATAGAAGTGGGAATTTCAACATCTTTCATTTCCACCCGTTCAATTATAATTCCCCAGGATTCTGTCATCTCATCAACAACTTCTTGAATTTTATGATTAATTTTATCTCGATTTTGTAAAACATCATCCAAACTGTTTTGACCGATGACATTCCTCAAGGTTGTTAAAGCGGCTTGATAAACAGCTTTTCCATAATTTTCGACTTTAACAATTGCCTTAGACGGGTCAATTAAACGGTAATACAAAACTGCATTGACTCGAATGGTAACACTATCCGATGTAATCGTTTCTTGGGGTTCAATGTCAACGGTTTTTGTTCTAATATCGACTTGAACTTTTTGATCAATGGCTGGAATAATCCAATATAAACCCGGCCCTTTCACCGCCTGCACTCGCCCTAATCTGAAAACAACTCCCCGTTGATATTCTCGATCTAATTTAAACCCTGCAATTGTTAAATAAGTCAGTAGAATAAAAGCAGATCCAAACAGGTAACTCATGATTTTGGCTCTCCAATGCTAATTCTAGTATAAAGAGCAACAGAAATTAAGCTCAAATTCTTAATAAATTTTTAGGATAAGACATAGAAGCCTAATTATTGATCTCTCTTCTCTATCGGCAATTTTAAGGCAAATTATACCAACTTTGTAGTGCTAATCGATGCACTTCTAACCAACTAATCTTATGCTGTTTAGCAAGTTTAGCACAATCTTCATATTCTGGTTGAACATTCGTAATCTTTTCTCCCGAAAATCCGACCTTAATGCGAACAACACCATAAGGGGTTTGAACCGTTTGAATATCCCGTTTGAGAATACTGCGATTTTGCAGAGTATGACGAATTCCTAAAGTTGTCGTTTCTCGAAATAATATCGCTTCACAAGCTTGACGGTCTTCGGGATGACAAATAATCGTCAATAAGACTCCTAAACGAGACTTTTTCATGGTAATGGGTTGACTAAAAACGTCAATTGCTCCCGCTTGAAATAACAACTCAAACGTATAAGAAATTACTTGAGGGCTTAAATCATCAATCTGAGTTTTTAAGACCGAAATTGTTTCTGAAATTGTTTGAATTTCTGGATTAATTTTTGAATCAATATCAGAATTATAAAGTTGGTTCTGTTCTCCAATCCAAAGCCGTAAAATATTAGGAATGGCAAAATCCTGAGAACCTGCCCCTAAGCCAATGGTTTGAATCGATAAAGCCGGAGGTTCTCCAAAATATTGAGCTAAAGTCACCGCAATAGCAGCCCCCGTTGGTGTAACTAATTCCCGTTCAATTCCATTGCTATAAATCGGAACTTTCCCCAGTTCAAATAACTTTAAAACCGCCGGAGCCGGAACGGGTAATTGACCATGAGCCGCCCAAACTGTCCCTCCTCCTGTGGGTAATTTTGAGCAGTAAAATTGATCAATATTCAACCAATCTAAACCCAAACAAGTTCCCACAATATCCACAATGGCATCCGTCGCCCCCACTTCATGAAAATGCACTTCTTCTAAGGGAATGCCATGAACAGCCGCCTCTGCTTCTGCTAATTTCCGAAAAATTGCTAAACTCCAAACTTCTACCTGTTTCGGTAATTTCCCTTTAAGAATAATATCTTCAATATCGGATAAATGACGGGTGGGGCTGAGGTCATGGGTGGGATGAATTTCATCTTGATGCAGATGATTGTGAGCCTGATCCTGATTATGATGGGAATGGATGTTTTTTGGGGAGAGTTGCTGTTGAGTTAAATTGACAGAAACTTTAGTGGCCAACTGTCCTTGACGACGAACAGATTTGACTTTAAACTGATATTCCGCCCCAATTCCCAGTAAATCTAACTTTTCCTTTAAATAATCGATGGGAACCCCGGCATGAACTAAAGCCCCTAGGCACATATCCCCAGAAATCCCAGTGGGACATTGAAAATAAGCAATTTTAGCCATAATTTGTCGTTAGTCTGTTAGTCTTAAAATCACTATAAAATTTATTCTCTAAAATACAACATTTGACTATGGCAATTCTGTACGAGCTTCACCCCCAAAACCCTCAAGAACGCACCCTTGAAAAAATCAAAGATGCCCTCAAGGATGGCGCGTTGATGCTATATCCGACGGATACGGTCTATGCCATTGGCTGTGATTTAACCGTTAAGTCGGCCATTGAACGAGTCCGACGCATTAAGCAACTCTCCAATGATAAACCCTTGACCTTCCTCTGTTCGTCCTTATCGAATATTACTGATTATGCCATTGTCAGTGACTCAGCTTATCGGTTAATTAAACGCTTAATTCCAGGGACATACACTTTTTTATTACCCGCAACTAAATTAGTTCCTAAATTAGTTATGTCTCCCAAACGCAAAACCACCGGAATTCGGGTTCCTAATCATCAAGCGTGTTTATCAATTATTGAAACTTTAGGCAATCCAATTATTTCAACTTCTGCCCATATTACCACAGAAGAAGAAGGTCAAGCTCCGATTGCGCTACCCATAGAAGGTCAAATTGATAAAGCCAAATTGTACGATAGTTTAGGAAAATTAGTTGATATTATTGTTGATGATACCTCAGATCCGGGTTATCAAGTTTCAACGATTATTGATTTAACCGCCGATGAACCTGTTATTGTTAGAAAAGGTCAAGGATGGGAAGAAGCAGAAGAGTGGTTGGAAGGATGAGGGCTTAAACCGTTTTTTGAATCATTAACTGATAGCCTTGATGCAAAGTTTTTACAGGTTTAGAAATAGTGTTCAGAAATTTATCAATGCCTTGACGAGTATCTTCTTCGGGATTTTCAGGATCTCGATATTCGTAATCATCAAAAATCATAATTCCTTCCGGTTTCAGTAATTGCCAAGATAGTAACGCATCTTGCAAAACCACTGAGGCTAAATGACAGCCATCAATATAAACAAAATCGTAGGTATGAGGGCAAAGAGTGGGTAATATTTCTTGAGAATAGCCCTCTAATTTAATTACTTTTTCCGATGCTCCAGTTTTAACGATATTTTGATCAAATTCCGTTTTAAAACTTAAGTCTATACAAGTCATTTTTGCCGTTGGGTGGGTTAAAATATGATCCAGTAACCAACAAGCAGACATCCCTTGAAAACTGCCAATTTCTAAGCCTTGAATCTGAGGACGATGAGCGAAAGCATGAAGGGCTTTATCCCACTTCGGAATATTCACGCTAAACCAATCTTTGGTAAAGTGATAATTCTTCTCGCTGCTGGCATTCCATCCCCTTAATTGATGGGATTTCTGATGACATTGAATCGATCTTTCGAGTTCCCCAATTTCTGATAAAAAGTTACCTAAATGGGTATGAGAATGGGGTAAATTAACGTTTATGTTTAAAGCTTTTTCTGAAACGGCGATCGCTTCTTCCCATTGTTTTGTATAACTATAAGCTCGACTTAAAGATAAATAGATAAATGGGTTCTTATCTTCTAATTTTAGAGCTTCTTGGTAAAAGGTGATCGCCATATCCCATTGTTGTAATTTAAACTTAATTTCTGCAATTTGAAAATAAGGTAAATAAGCTTTAGGATTTAAGGCAATCACACGCTTATAAGCCTGAATTGCATTTTCCCATTTGCCTAATTGTTTATTAATATTCCCCAACGCCATATAAGAGGGAAAAAATTGATCATTTCTTTCAACGGCTTGGCTATAAGCTTGAATTGCATTTTCCCATTGTTGCAGTTGATGATAAGCTTCTCCTAGGTTATGATACGCTTCATATCCCTGGGGGTTAGATTGAATGGCATTGCGATAACAAGAAATTGCCTTGTCAATATCCTGTTTTTGAAACAGTCGATTTCCTAAGACTAAATGTTCAGAAAATAGTCCTAAACTGGGTTCTAAATGAAACGCTTTATACCAGAAAATATCCGCTTCATCGAGTTGATTAACTTGAGTCAGAGCTTTTGCTAAATTTCGATAAACAACGGCTATATTAGGATTACATTGAATCGATTTTTGATAATTTAAAATTGCGGTTTCCCAATCTTTTCTTTCAGCAAAAATATCTCCTAAATTTCCATAAGCTTCTGCATAATCCGGCTTTAATTTTAAAGCTTTTTTATACCAAAATTCCGCCTGTTCAAAATCTTCTTGAACTTGCCAAATTACCCCTAATGTTTTACAAATCGGGGCATACTCTGGATCTATATTCATCGCCGCCAAACACACAGACAGCGCTTCATCAACTTGTTGATGTGCTAAATGATAATTTGCCTGTTGATACAAATATTTAACAAAATTCTTGGGATTTAAAGATGAGTCCATTCGATCAGTATTAATCTGGTTTTGGGTCTTGGGTATTAACAGTTGACTGTTAACGGTTAACAGCCAACACCTTTAAAAAGCATTTAACCTAAGCGATGATTACTTTCCATTTGTACAGTCGTTTCTTCAGGAGAAGGAGATGCTAATAAAGGACTATTTTTAGGTTTAAGTACCGCTTGAATTGTTCTTAAAAAACGATTGGGTTTAGTCGCTTGACCATTTAATAATTGACGTTCTTTAACTTTTTTTGCCAAATGTCGCATCACGGATAAATCTAATTCATCAATAAAATGATCCGCAATGCGTTCCCCCATCAATTCAATAGCTTCGGAATACTGTTCCATTAACGATTCTAACGCTTGAGAGGCTTCTGTTGTAATCTCATCAGGAACAGGATTTTGCTGAACAATAGGGGGTTCCGCTTCTACACTCGATTGTACTCGATTTAGGCGACGATTTAAGAAATTTTGATATTCATCAACAGTCATTCCTAAATTATAAACATGATGATGAACGTGATCAATTAAATCCACTTCTGACGGAGTAAATAAACCATCCTGTTTATAAATTCCATGCAAACTTGCCCAAGTTTTTAAGGCGTTGGCATCATGAAGTTGATAACGATCTAACAGTTGAGTGGTTGTCATATTGGTTTCAGGAGTTGGTTTAAAATCACTCATCGATACATCCTCACCAGAATAGGTTAGAGTCAGAAAATTTTAATATAAACTCAATTTTATAGTGTTAGGAAAATTAAAACCCCCGTCAAATTCATTATTTTTTTGTCACCCTGGAAACAAAGTGGATTTTTTCTTCTCTATCAAGATAGAGGATGAGATGTTGTTGAGCAAATGAATGGGAATCACAACCTCAACTTCCGTATTATCTCTGATTTTGGCAAAATTGCATCCGGTTTGGGTCTTGCCTTTTTTTTGGGGGTGAAACTTTGAGCAAAACCCTCCATAATAGAGATATCAATCCTCACCGACTGTGATAATAGAAAGCCTTGCTATGCCAATCTACGATTATTTCTGTCCGAGCAACAACCAAACGATAGAAGTGATGCACTCCTATAGCCGGGAGATCAAAACCTGGGGTGAACTTTGCCAGTTAGCCCAGTGTGAGACCGGAGAGACCCCTGAAGATGCTCCTGTACGTCGTGTCATCAGTGCACCGATGCTTTCGGTTCCCACCTCTAATTCCGATTATAAAAACGCTGGGTTTACGAAATTAGTCAAACGAGACAAAGGAGTCTATGAAAATGTCACCGCATCCGATTAATAGTAGTCTATAATCAATCCTTCTTTTTTTCTTGAGTTTTATCCCCCATAAATCCCTTTAACTTCCTGTAAAAATCAGGATGTTTAAGGGATAATTTATCCGTTTCAGGGGTTTCTAATTCGGAATTGATTTCTGGTTTAATATCTTTTTCTATTGTTTTTTGTTGGGTTTCCTGAGTCGGTAATGATTCGGGATTTTGACTCCTCAGTAATAAATTTTGCGGAAAGCGATGACAAATTAAACGCTCAAAATCAGAAGTAAAATGATAAATGGCTTGTCCCCGACGTTGCCAATAAATTAAGATTTGTTGTACAGAAATCGCTTTATAACGTCCTTGATATAGTGCTTCTAGGATTGCCAAAAACACCCAAGAAGCTTCATATTGTTCTAGCCACTCAGCCACAATTTGTTCAGAAGTCTGATCCGATAAATCAAAACCATAATACTTCAGTAACGCCGAAGCTTCCATAGAAGGCGGGTTCAAAGTTTCGGCTTGGGTTGGGTGGTCTTCCCCATCCGGGAACGGAAATTCTAAAGCAAACACAGCAATCACCTCCTGGGGGTTATCAGTTATCAGTTATCAGTTATCAGTGTAGAGACGTGCCATGGCGCGTCTGTACCAGTTATCAGTTGTCAGTGTAGAAACTTACCATAGTGCCTCTCTACTGAAGTTAATGATTTCCCCCCATCTCCCCTTGTCCCCCCATCCCCTTGTCCCCCCATCCCCTTGTCCCCTTGTCCCCTTGTCCCCCCATCCCCTTGTCCCCCCATCCCCTTGTCCCCCCATCCCCTTGTCCCCCCATCCCCTTGTCCCCCTACTTAAGGTTCCGGTGGAGTTCCAAAATCCGGGTCAGGGGTTCCTACCCAGTTAAAATCGCTAATTCTTAGATTAATACTACCAATGCGGCGCACTGGATTAATGCGTAGAATCACCCCATAGGTGCGACGGCTATATTCTAAAGTGAACTCATTGTTTAATGATAAACCATTCTCTAAATTCACCGCCGATTCAATTCCAGCCCTTAACCCCCCATAAATTTGTTGAACTAATCCCATACTAAGCACTCGTTGATCTACTAAGCGATCAAACAAAAATGGGGATTGTCCATCTAAGAAAACTTGAGTATAAAAGACACTAAATCCTGTATAGTCTAAAAAGTCTTTAGAAAAATGACCCAATTGTCCTTGAAGTCCGACTGATGTACTTAGGTAAGATTGGGAATAATCTTCACTATATTGGGTTGTGACACCCCTCGTAATAAACGCTAATTTCAAAAAGGGAATCACCGGTTGAGGCGTATACCTTAACCCTTCTGTAGCAGTAGGAGGCAATCTTTCTCCTTGCCATAATAAAATCGGATAAATAAAGGTTCCCAAGGCTTCATAGCGATCTAATGTTACCCGATCATTGGGACGAATGGGTTTCAATAATTCAGGGCGATCGGTTTTCGCGTTCACCGATTGATAGGAAGTTTGAAAGCTAAATTGAGCTCCTTGATCATTTAAACGAATCACCGGAGAGGTGAGAACAGCCCCTAAACTACTATGGACGGTACGATAGCCCAAGGTTCCATTAAACAGACGGTTGCGATAACTATATTCTCCGTTGAGGGCAAATCCAGCCCCCAATTGTTGGCGCACTCGAAAACTCCCCCGGATCGCTTCTTCATTGAGATCGGGAAAATTTTCTAAGGTATTGAGGGATAAAAACCCCCTTAATTCCGTTGTCGGGGTAACGGCTCCTGATAATTGGGCTTCTAACCCTAAAGAGGCGGGTTCAAAGGGGGTAAGGTTATCTTGAAAAATTCGTTGGAGTAACAGTCGGGGAGCGACTTGTAAAGTTAATGGGCCCAGGGGAACGGTCGGAAGATTCCCTTGAATAAAATAGCCGCCAAAATCTTTGAGATCATAGCCAATGGAAAAGGGGAGCGGTTGTTTTTCTGTGCGATCGAGGACAGTTCGTTCTCGAAATAAAGGCAGATTCAAGGATTGATCGAGAACTAAGCGCGATCGCGTGGTAATCAGTTCATCTCGCAGGGGGGAAATGCGGTTAAATCGGGCGGTATCAGCCCTGACTTCTAGTTCTGGGGGGGAAAAGGGATCGTTGGTAATTCGGACATTTTGGGCTTCCCATCCCCCATTGCCGAATAAATCAATGCGCTCGGCGGCAAATCTTAGGCGATTAACCGTACCTTGAACCCCAAATAATGACCCCCCTCCGGCGGATACGGTGGCGTTTAATCCGGTATCGGCGGTAACTTTTTGCACCGGTTGGGCGGCGGTAATGCGATCGCTAATGGGGGAGGGAAGGGTGGAGGTCGTACCCGTAACTAAGGGATCAACAATGGCGAGATCGGTGGCGGCGGTGCGGGTGGAAACGGTTCCTTTAGCTTGATACACTGACCCGGTATTCTGCACAAAGTTATAGTCCATGCGATCGCCCCGAATCACCTGATTTCCTCGTGTTAGGGCGACATTGCCTTCGGCGATCACTTGACGGTTGACTAAATTAATTTGGGCTTTATCGGCATCAATTAGGGACTGACGAAACCGCACCATGACGTTGCCTTCGGCGATGACGATTTGCCGTTGTTGATCATATTCTTGCCGATCTGCGGTGATTTCTACGAGATCTTCTGGAGTTGGAACTGGGATAACGGTGGGTTGTTGGGACTGAGGAGGAGGCGTGATGGCAATTTGGTTACAGGTTGGAGTCGGGCAAGAAGCCTCGGTCTGGGGAAAGGAAAAGCTAGAATTAAAGCGATATTGAGTGGGGGAAACGGTTTCGGGTTCCACCGTTGGACTCACAGGCGGGCCGAGTAAGTCTGCGGAGACTTGATAAACTTCCTCTGGTGTAGCTTGAGGGAGGGGATAGGTCAGGGTGGCGTGAGTTGTAACTTTGGGGGAAATTGAGAATGAAGGCGAAGGTTGCCCTAATTCATTGAGAGCCGTTATCTTCCCTGCTTGAATTGTATCTGATGAAGGCAGGGTACGAATCAAAGGAGGCGGTTCAGGGGGCGAGACCGGGTAGGGCATACTTCAGTAACAGAATTCCACACAATAGCCCGAACTCGACGGCATAAGGGACTGGGCTAAAACAATGCCATTAGCCATAAACTCTAGGGGATCATGACTAATGACAATTAAAGGTTTTATCATATCAAGGATTTTGTTCACAGAGGTTGTCGGCATATTAGTTCAATTTTTATGCCCCAACTTCTGTTGAGACAACTTCCACGCTGCTTTATTCTAAGTCTCTGCGTTTGGGGTTCCGCGCCGGGTCATTGGACAAAAATCCAAATACGAATAAAGCAACAAAGAACAGAACGACGATATTAACGATGATTTTTAGCGTCAGCATTGATGAATTTCTCCGGGGCTGCAAGAGTCTATTTAATAAATGTTATGCCGGAAGCACAACTTTATCATCATATCTCAAAATACCCTTTCCTTTAAGGATTCTTTTTCGCCCTCTTGACAAAGGATAACTTTGTGTTACTATTAAACTGGGGGATCTGTGCGCGCCTACAGGGTCTTTTTCCAATCCCCTCGAGTCTATCTAATTTTTCTGATAATGGGTTAACCAATACCAAGCTTTAGCAATTGTCTCTTCAACCTTGACCATAATTTGATCTAACCACCCTAAAATTCTTTCTAGGGGGTGTTTAATATATCCAGTTGAGGTAACTTGGGCTTCTAACCAGTCGGGTTTTGCTTCTGGGGTCGCTGAATTAGAAATGTTGGGGAATTCTATAGCATGATTTTGAGATTTTGTCAAGGGCTTTGAAGCAACGGGAGACGTTAAGGAGAGATGCTCTTCTGGGGTTGGTGATGGGTTGAAGCGGTTTAAGGAAGATTGGACTTTCTCCCAAACTCGGTTTTGGGTACTATTATTCTTATTGGTTAATGGGTTAGGGGAGAAGGAAGCGGGACGGAATTTAGCAGGTTTAGGTTTTTTAAGCTTAGATAAAATATTCTCAGCTAGAATCTCTGGGGTTAAGCCAGGATCTTCCAAGGGAGTCTGGGGAAGGGGGGAGGCGGGAGAAGAGTTTGGAGTTGAAATAACGCCAGAAAATTGTTCAGGATTTTCTTCGGAAGTTAGGGGGGGATGATGTTCCCCAAAGAAATAATCGATGGCGGCTAAAATTAAGGATTGAATCTTATAAAAATATTCATCAAACCCTTGTTCTAAAGAAGATTCTGATTTGACCGCTACATCAGTTTGAGGGGGTTTTTGCCAAACTTGAATAACCGTTTGTCCCCAAGTTTGACTCTGTTGAACAATGTTGTGGGTGGCGTGGGAAAGGGGAACAATTGAATAATCTTCAACTTGTGCGATCGCTCCATCTAAGGTATAAATCAATTGAGGAGAAAGGTAAGGAAAGGAACTAGACTCAGCAAAATTCGCTTCTCCAAAACAATTGATTTTGACCGCAACCGAACTGGTTTGTACCCAACTCATCACCTGCCAAAACCAACGAATGGGAGCTAAAATATGAGGAGAATGGAGAGCGGGTTTTAATTGAGGTTGAAAAGGTTTTTGCTGTTGGGCTAAATGTTGATAAAAATAGTAATAGTTGGCAATTTCTAAAACAATTTGTTGCTGAAGATGATGTTGTTCTTCAACGGTGAGACTATCTAAAATCACATTATCTTTTTGCACGAGAACCAAAGTTTGGGAGTCAACTTGACTAGCTATGCCTTGAAGGTCTAAGGCGACGGGTGCAGAGGTAATCGAATTTTGAAATAGAGATTCGGTTTGGGTGGCGACTGTATTAAGAACCTGAATAATAGGAGTATCAACGTCTGGTGGTTCCGAGGTTTCAGCTTTGACCTGGGATGCGAGTTGGGGGAAATGCTGTTTAACCGCCGTTGCTAATTTTTGGCGAGTGACTCGAACCGTTTGCAGGAGAAAATAAACCGGATACAGTGCCGTTTGCAAGGTCATCTCGGTGGCATACTTAAAATAGCGCCAAGTTCGACTTCCCTCATCGGTCAATTTCTGAGCCGTTTGAGAGATAAAATTAAATAATCGACTTTTGTAGGGCCCGGAGTCAGCAACAGACATGGCAACAATGGGTTTATTTAGGATTCTCCCCCATTTAATATAACAGATCATGTGTTTTTCTACAGCCACCCTCCTCCTCAAACTAACTCAAGTTGCAGAACAATTGCGGGGGTTGACTCAGCTTAATATTCAACCCCAATGGCAAACCATCAACGCCATGCAGCTTGGAGAACCCGTTGAAATCAATGAACGGGGACACATTGCTTGGGCGGCGGGAAAACAGAATTTGAGATTAAGACAAAAAATTATAGTTCCGGCTGAGTTACGCGGTTATCCGTTAACCAGTTTAAGTTTAAGAATTGTCTTAAGTTGGTGGGCGGAAGATGCTCAAATCTATATTAATCATCAGTTTGTCCAAGCTGGAGATTTATTTGATAGTTATACCCGAATTTTATTAAGTCCCTCGGTACAGCCAGGGGATGAGTTTGAGGTGGAATTAAATTTAGTCAGTCCCGGTCATGACCGAGGAGCATTGGTTTCTTCCTTATGTTGGTATGAAGTCTCGGACGCTTACCAAATTGACCCTGCTTTTTTAGCCGATGAATTAGAAATTTTTGGGATAATTTTAAACGCCGAACTCCACAACCCCAATATTGAACCCAGCTTAATTTCCCTATTAGAACTTTTAGAGATTATTTCTGGCTATTCTCTCCCCCAAGATCTTCCAGAATTTAAAAATAGCCTGAACTTACTTCGTCAAACCTTACAGTCGATTATTCCACAAGTTCCATCCTATCAAATTCGCTTACTCGGTCACGCCCATTTAGATTTAGCTTGGTTATGGTCGATAGCAGAAACGTGGATAGCCGCGCAGAAAACCTTTGAATCAGTTCTAAACTTACAAACGGATTTTCCTGAGTTAATTTTTTGTCATTCATCCCCCGTTCTGTATGAGTGGATAGAACAAAACCGTCCTGATTTATTTAGCAGAATTTTAAATAGTGTTCAACACCAAACCTGGGAAATCGCCGCCGGACTTTGGGTAGAACCGGAACTCAATCTAATTAATGGAGAATCTATTGTTCGTCAGGTTTTATACGGACAACGTTATGTTTTAGAAAAAATGGGTCAACTTTCAACTGTTGCTTGGCTTCCTGATACCTTTGGGTTTTGTTGGCAACTTCCCCAAATCTTTAAACAAGGGGGTATCGACTATTTTATTACTCAAAAACAGCGCTGGAACGATACTACAAAATTTCCCTATGGGTTATTTCAATGGCAAGGGTTAGATGGAACTCAAATTATGAGTTTCATGACCGCTTTAATCGGTGAACGGGTTGAACCAGTTAAAATGTTTAAAGCGGCGGTAGACTGGAAAACCCAAACTGGATTAAATCAGAGTTTATGGTTGCCAGGAGTTGGCGATCATGGAGGCGGGCCGACCCGTGATATGTTAGAAATAACTCGACGCTGGAATCAATCTGCAATTTTCCCTCAATTTACCTTTCAAACCGTCGCCGATTATTTACAAGAAGTCCTAAATAATCCCCCCGCACCTCTTCCTATTTGGCAGGATGAACTTTATTTAGAATTCCATCGCGGTTGCTATACCACTCACGCCGATCAAAAACGCTATAACCGTCGCTGTGAAACGCTATTATATGAAGCGGAACTGTTTGCAACTCTAGCAACCCTTTACGCCCAGTCTTCCTATCCCCTACGGGAAATAGAAACCGCTTGGAAGCAAGTTTTATTCAACCAATTTCACGATATCTTACCCGGTTCTTCTATTTCTTCGGTTTACCAACAGGCGAATCAAGAGTGGGAAACCGCCATCACAAAAGCAGAGGAGATTCTACAACAGTCTTTTGATGCGATCGCTAATTTTACGCCTCTTCCTCCCCCACCCCAACTGAATGCTCAACCCATCTTTATCTTTAATTCCCTGAACTGGTCACGCTCAGAAGTCGTTGCTGTCCCTATTCCCAATGGCGATAATTCTTGGGAAATTTACGATACTCAGGGAATAGCCCAACTGTCCCAACTCCGGGGAGAAAGGTCGGAAACGCCACAATTGTTATTTTTAGCAAAAAATGTTCCGAGTGTGGGGTATCGAGTGTATTGGCTGGGGGTGAAGGAGGCTGAAACCCTTGAAACGTCGTGGAAAAGACCCTATATGACCGCAACTATTCCCCATTTTACTAAAAGTTTAGCAGAAAAAAACGAGTTTGTCAATAGTTATCAGTTAGAACCGGAAAAGATTAGCTTTGACAATGGAATTTTGCGAGTTATTATTAATTCCGAAACCGGAAATTTAGAACAGGTTTTTGACTTAATTCATCACCGTAATATCCTTAAACCAGGAGAAGGAAATCAATTACAAGCCTTTCAAGATTCAGGACAATATTGGGATGGGTGGAATATCGATCCGAATTATCAACAACATCCCTTACCGTCTCCGCAACTGAAATCGATTGAATGGATAGAACAGGGGCCTATAGTTTGGAAATTGAGAATGATTAAACAATTCCAGCAATCAGATTTTTGTCAAGATTATACTTTAGAGCAAGATTCTCCCCTATTAAAAATTGAAACAACGGTCAATTGGCAAGAGCGTCATATTTTAATCAAAGCCGCCTTTCCCCTAACCATTTCTGCGGATACAGCCAGTTATGAAATTCCTTGCGGTGTCATCCAACGGTCTACAAATCCCCAAACCGATTCAGAAAAAGCCAAATGGGAAGTTCCGGCGATTCATTGGGCAGATATCAGTACATCAGATTATGGAATTAGTCTTTTAAACGATAGTAAATATGGCTATGATGCTCAACCGAATCAATTACGATTAACGCTATTAAGAGGTTCAACTTGGCCTGACCCAGAAGCCGATTTAGGATCTCATCAATTTAGTTATGCCCTTTATCCCCATGCAGGAGATTGGAAACAAGCCAAAACCGTTCAAAAAGGCTATGAATTTAATCGTCCTTTACAGGTTAAAGTTTATCCTGCTGTTGCTTCTAGTTTATCTAATCAGACTTCTGAATTATCCGATTCCCAGAGTTTCCTAGAATTAGGATCTGACCATTTAATTTTAATGGCATTCAAACAGGCAGAAACCCAACCGCAACGCTGGATTTTAAGATGTTATGAATCCCAAGGAGAAGAGACTATTTTAAAATGCAATAATTCTCTAGGATTAACCATAGACTATCCCGTCAATCTATTAGAAGAATCCCAGGAAACCAGTAATATGATCATATCTCCTTGGAAAATAGCCAGTTTTGCTTTATCAGGAATAGACAACGGTTAACCGTCAACCCCGATTATTTTAATCCCATGCGAATTTCCGAACAAAAAGACGCTTGAGTTAAACCTGAATTATTTTTAACAATGCTGGTACGAAGCCTAAGATTTGGCATCAAATACCATAACCGTTCTTCCACATAAAAATTAGGAGATTCTGTAATTAAAGTTAAGACCTCATCTTCTCCTAAACTATAACGTCCCGATAAAGATTGATTGGGATTTGTGCCTTGATATTGTAATAATTCCCCTTGCTGAGGATGATCAGGATTAATAATCGGAACTAAAATAGCAGACCCTTTTTCTGGATTGGAAGTTCCTTCTATTGTTCCTTCCCACGTTAATCGAAACCCTCCAGAAATTGTAGTTGGGTCAATATTATGTTGCTGACAAACTTGAATCACCGTCCCATCCGTGTTCGGTAAAGGCTCAATGATTAAATTAGACTTACCCGCTTTTAATTCCCCCGATTTTAAATTGTGTAGGGTGCGTTGAGAAAACCATTTTCCGGCACTTAATTCAAAAAAATCGATAATATTCATCGTTAATTATCCCAAAAAAGCAGAACCCCAATCCTTGTGAATTTTACTATAAATGGGGCTGATTTTAATAGTCCCAGAGGTTAAAGTTTATCCCCTGTTAGGGATGCCTGCGCCACGCTTACAGACCCTACATTGACCCCTGAGACAATTTGTCATCTCAAGCTTAAACACAATATTAGTGATTTCGGCGATATTTAATTCGGGTTTTTGTCTCAATTTCCCATTCCTTATCCCATTTTTCTTTAGGAGGTGGTTCAGGTTTGGGTTTATGAAATTGAGCAGCAATGGCGGCTCCAGTCGATAATCCTAAAAGAATAAGCAGGGTTTCCATCTGGATTGCACTCTGGTAATTGGAAATCAACCGTTTCAAATTCTCATTTGAGTCGGACTTCTGATTGTTCCGTTAACGATTGCCTAAATTCTATCTTATCTTAGTTATAAATCCTAGAATCCGATGAGAAATTAAGCTTTGATAAGCTATTCCGAGTGTTTCGTCAACCGTATATTTCGGTAATTGAGAATTTACTTTTATATCAAAATTCCTCTGAAGTTTACGATAATCTACGGTTGTATTTGATATTTTCATCCGTTCTTAAAGACTGTTCTTGCTGGTTAAACCAATCTAAAATACGATTCCACGCCCACCACCGATCTGGATCATTGAATTGACTTTGACAAGATTTACTACTAATATATCCAACATGACCCCCATATTGAGTCGCGACTAAATCAATGGCAGAATTGTGATGACTTGCATCTTTCAACTCAGGAATAATGGCAGGTTCAAATAAGGGATCATCTTCCGCATATAAAATTAATGTAGGTTTATGGATTTGCGGAATTAACTGTAACCCACTACTGGCTTCATAATACTCTTCAACACTCTTAAACCCTAACCGCCCAATGACTAATTCATGGTCAAAGCCCCAGATAGAATTCGCTCGTTTAATCGCTTCTAAATCAATATCATTAGGATGATACTGATACAGATGTTTGGCTAATTTTTTCAGTTCTTTTGTAATCGCCCGTTCTAAATGTTTTCCCCAAGAATGTTGTACTAAATAACTTAAAGAACGATTAGAATCTAAACTGGGACAAATCACTGCCCCCCCAGCAATATCGGAATCTTTTAAGTTTAAATCTATTCCCCATTGATTGACAGTTTGAGCCGTCTTAATTCCCCATAAGGCTAATTGTCCTCCTAAAGAATACCCCGTAAACCAAAAAGGAGTTGGACAACCAATTTGTTTAGATTGTGCTGCAATTCTAACAAAATCTTCTCCTTCTAATAAGCCATCAGATGTTAAACTTGGAGATAATTCTGCTGTTTTTCCATGGGCTCTCCAGTCAAACAAAACCACAGCATAACCCGCCGCAAATGCTTTTCTTCCCCACAGTTTCAAAAACCATTGATTCTCTAAAGTCCCCGTAATTCCATAGGTGGAAACAATTGTTCCTCTAGGATTTTTAGGTTTAGCAATAATCCCGTAAATAGGAACCCCTCCCGCCCCTGAAAATACCACTTCTTGATAGGGAGGCTCAGGTAAGTTAATGGTCTTTTCCCAAGTTCGACTGGCTCTTAAAGCTCCATAAATGGTCATCAAGAAACCATTTTTGAGATTAAAAGGAGGCTGATAAATCGGCTGAGTCATTTAAGTTTTAGATGCTGTTGGTTAGTTTATCTTGAATAGAATAACAAATAATCAAGCATTTTGGGTAAATACTATCTTAGAAAAGGGAAGTAGTTTTTTTGTCCCTTACCCTTCTACCACAAGGATAAAAGAATTTTCAATAAAATATATTGACTAAAATTTCAATTTAATATAAAATAGACTATGCTCCTAAAATTTGAAGGAATTATTAGTTTGTGACTGTGCAAAAAAATCCCTTAGTTAAACCTTTTTTAAAATGGGCGGGAGGAAAGCGACAATTATTACCTGAAATTTGCAAATATCTTCCTAAAAATATAGGTAAGACTACATACTATGAACCCTTTTTAGGCGGAGGTGCACTCTTATTTGAGCTACAGCCTAAAACAGCAATTGTTAATGATAGTAATAAGGAATTAATTAATTGTTATCGAGTGATTAAAGATAAGGTTGAAGAACTCATAGAAATTTTAAAAGTTCACCAAGCAAAAAATTCCAAAGAATACTATGATTATCTTCGGGGAATTGATCGTTTAAAAGAGTATCGTGAATATTCTGATATTCAAAAAGCTGCTCGAATTATTTATTTAAACAAAACTTGTTACAATGGATTATTTAGAGTTAATTCTAAAGGACATTTTAATGTTCCTTTTGGTCGTTATAAAAATCCGAATATATTAGACGAGGCGGTATTAAGGGGAGTCAATGATTATTTTAATCAAAATACAGTAACTTTTTTAAATCTTGATTTTTCCGAAGCCGTTAAAGATGCAAAAAAAGGCGATTTTATCTATTTTGATCCTCCTTATGATCCCGTTTCTAATACCGCTTCTTTCACCGGATATGATATTAATGGGTTTAATCAAAATGAACAAAAACGTTTAAAACAAGTCGTTGATGAATTAACCGAAAAAGGATGTCATGTGATGTTAAGTAATTCAGCCACAGATTTTATCTTAGATTTGTATAAAGATTATAAGGAAACAATAAAAACTGTTTCTGCAACCCGCAGTATTAACTCTAATGCTCTTAAACGAGGTAAAATAGATGAGGTTTTAGTTTTAAATTATGTTCCCAAACCTTAAAATACATGAACAACAAAAAACCAGGAAAAAATGATATTGCTTGGGAAACCTTATTTCAACGATATAGTATTTTAGATATTATTGCTAAACAAGGTTATTTTGAAATAGAAGCGACTCAAATTAATGAAGAACGAGAAAGTCGGTTAATGGCTAAGTTTGATCATTCAGTTAATTTACCCAATATTTTTAAAGATAATAATTTATCTATACTACCTATTTCCCGTTCAAAATATATTATTGGTTGTTTTGATGCTTACTTGAATGTTAAATATTCTACTGATATAGAACCTATTGATATAGAGTTTCCTTCTTATATAGAAAGTATAGACTATACCCATTTATATTCAGAATCATCTGCTATTGGTTGTGCATTTAATACAGGAATTATTAACGACTTATTAGGAGAGGAAACATCTTTTACACTTTCTGGAAGGATGTCCTCTGGTTGCTTTGATTTCACAATTAAAAATCATTTAAACAATCAAATTTATCCCATTTCAGTCATTAATAGTCAATGCGAAATAGATGCAGGTTTTGAAAGTGAAAATTATTTGATTTTAATTGAAGCCAAGAAATATCAAACTGATGATTTTATAATTAGGCAATTATATTATCCTTATCGATTATGGTCACAAAAAATTACTAAAAAAGTCATTCCTATTTTAATGACTTATTCCAACGACATATTCAGCTTTTTTATTTATGAGTTTAAGAATGAATTTGATTATAACTCCATTCGCTTAATAGAGCAAAAAAATTATATTATTGCACCCGAAGAAATTACACAGCAGGACGTTTCTGATATTTTTGAAACTATTACCTTAATTTCAGAACCTAGTAAACCATTCCCCCAAGCAAATAACTTTGAACGGGTCATTGACTTACTATCCCTTTTAGTAGAAAGAGATTTAACGAGAGATGAAATTACAGAAAATTATCAATTTGATCAGAGACAAACCGGGTATTATACAAATGCAGGTCAATATCTTGGACTTGTAGAAAAATACAAAGCTGTTGGTACAGGTGATATAACCTTTCGTTTAACACAGGAAGCCAGAGAAATTTTAAGCAAAAGACAAAAACATAAATATCTTTCTTTGATCAGAAAAATTTTAGAACGTCAAGTTTTTAATACAGTATTTCAATTAAATTTATCTAGGGGAAAAATGCCATCACAAGAAGAAATTTGCGAAATTATCTTGTCTTCTCGTGCTGAACTTAGCAAGCAGACCCCAGGAAGACGCCAATCTACTGTTAGAAATTGGATTTATTGGATTTTTAAGCAAATCCAAGATTAACAAATCATTTTTAAAGGCGGCACCCGGATTTGAACCGGGGATGGAGATTTTGCAGACCTCTGCCTTACCGCTTGGCTATGCCGCCACGACCATGCAGTTACTTAATATAGCACAGGTGTTTGTGAAATTGCAAGCTTTTTTCGCCATTGGCTCACAATCCCTTGTAGGTTAGGAACAACCCAAGTATCGTATTTAGGATAAACAGGTAGACGCCGCACCAATTGCCACCCATTGGGGGCTAAAATGGCTTGTAAGGTTTGATGATCAGGATGAGGATAATCGGGGTTCACCTCGTCACGGGGGCTAATTCCACCGAGATCTCGCGCTCCAGCGTCTAAACAGGCTAATAAAATATCAGGATGGGTGACTAAATTCGGAGGAATTTGTAAGGTGATTTCTGGAGGTAAAATAGAACGAGCGATCGCCACAACTTCGGGTAACTGCTGTAACTCAAAACTGTCTCTGTGTCCTATTTGTTGACTTCCTAAACTGTGGGGTTGTAAAATCACTTCTTGAATATGTCCCCATCGTTGATGAATACTTGCGATCGCATTTAAAGTATCTCGCCAGTCTTGAGAAGTTTCTCCAATTCCTAATAATAGTCCGGTTGTAAACGGTATGTTTAATTCTCCAGCCCATTCTAACTGTTGTAACCGCAATTGAGGGACTTTACTCGGAGCATGGAGATGAGCGGTTTCTAATAACTTAGGGGTAATTTGTTCTAACATTAACCCCATAGAAACATTCACCCGTTTTAATTGTGACATTTCTGCAAACGTTAACGGCCCGACATTGGTATGAGGTAAAAACCCCAAAGATATAGCTAATTCACATAACGCATAAATCCGTTGAAACCACGCTGAACGTTGAGAACTATGCGGATGAACTTCCCCACTTAACACTAAAATCTCAATAATTCCTGAGTTTTGAAGCGGTTTTAAGAGTTGTTCAGCTTGATTTAAAGTTAACCAAGGACTTTCACCGATATTGGTTCTAAAATTACAATAGCTACAGCGATTAAAACAATCATAAGTCGGGACAAGCGTATAAGCAGGACTGTAAGTAATGTTTCCATTCATACATTTTCAATTTAAGTGTGAGGTTTTTCTCGCTTTTTTCTGGGAGAATAATGATCTATTAGAATTATAATAGGATAAGTCGGTTAATTTAATCATCCAGTGGTATGTGAAGTTGCACTTACGCACCCTATAAGTGTGAGATCAGGTTGATTTATCCCGATAACTTTTGGTTTACCCTTTATTGTTTAATCTCATGTCTGAACAAAATCCAATCCTCAGCTATCCTCATACTCGAAAATGTGATCAAGTTGATAACTATCATGGTGTAACCGTTGCTGACCCCTACCGATGGTTAGAAGATTTAGACTCAGAAGAAACGAAAGCATGGGTTGAAGCCCAAAATGCAGTGACATTTGCTTATTTGAATAATATTCCAGCCAAAGAAACCCTTAAAAATCGCCTCACGCAACTGTGGGATTATGAAAAATATGGTACTCCTTTTAAGCAAGGAACTCGCTATTTTTATTTTAAAAATGATGGACTCCAAAATCAAAGTGTTCTGTATGTTTTAGAGTCGTTAGATGGGGAACCGAAAGTTTTATTAGATCCCAATACCCTATCTTCTGATGGAACCATTGCATTATCAGGAATGTCCATTAGTGAAGATGGAAATTTAATGGCTTATGGGTTATCCACTTCGGGTTCAGATTGGCAAGAATGGAAAGTTAAAGATATTAATACTCAAGAAGATTTACCCGATCATTTAAAATGGGTTAAATTTTCAGGAGCATCCTGGACACACGATCATCAAGGATTCTTTTATAGTCGTTATGATGAACCTCAAGAGGGAAAACCGTTAGAAGAAACAAATTATTTCCAAAAACTTTATTACCATCGTTTAGGAACTCCCCAGTCTGAAGATACTTTAATCTATGAACGTCCTGATCATAAAGAATGGGGATTTAACGGATTTTTGACCGAAGATGGCAAATATTTAATTATTTCCGTTTGGATGGGAACTGAACCTAAAAACTTGGTTTTTTATCAAGATTTAACTCAGCCCAATTCCCCCGTTATAGAACTCATTTCAGAGTTTAAAGCCAGTTATCGGTTTATTGATTATGAAGGAGAAAACTTCTGGTTTACAACGGATTTAGATGCGCCTCGGAGTCGCGTTATAGCCATTAATATTAATACCAAAACTCACACCGAAATTATTCCCCAAGCTCCAGAAACATTAGAAGGAGTTAACATTTTAAATAATCAATTTATTACGGATTATTTAAAAGATGCCCATACTCAAATTAAAATCTTTAATTTAGATGGGTCATTTGTTCGAGAAATTGAATTACCGGGAATTGGTTCGGCGGATGGTTTTGGGGGAAAACGATATGATACCGAAACTTTTTACAGTTACACCAGTTTTACCACTCCTAATACAATTTATCGATACAATCTGGTGACAGGAGAAAGTACAATCTACCGCCAAGCTAACGTTGATTTTAATCCCGATGACTACGAAACCCAACAAATTTTTTATCCCAGTAAAGACGGAACGCTGATTCCGATGTTTATTACGGCAAAAAAAGGGTTAGAATTAAATGGAAATAACCCCACAATTTTATATGGATATGGAGGATTTAATATTTCTCTGACTCCCTCCTTTTCGATCAGTCGTTTAGTGTGGTTAGAAATGGGCGGAATTTATGCGATCGCCAATTTACGAGGTGGGGGAGAATATGGAGAAGATTGGCATCAAGCGGGTATAAAACTGAAAAAACAAAATGTTTTTGATGACTTTATTGGTGCTGCGGAATGGTTAATTGAAAAACGTTATACCTCCTCTCAAAAATTAGCGATTATCGGAGGAAGTAACGGCGGATTATTAGTTGGAGCTTGTATGATTCAACGCCCAGATTTATTTGCAGCAGCCTTACCTGCAGTGGGGGTTTTAGATATGCTTCGCTTCCATAAATTTACCATTGGTTGGGCCTGGTGTTCTGATTATGGTTCCCCGGAAAATCCCGAAGAATTTCAAGCTTTATATGCTTATTCTCCTCTGCATAATTTAAAACCTGGAATTACCTATCCTGCAACTTTAATTACAACGGGAGATCATGATGATCGAGTGGTTCCCGCCCATAGTTTTAAATTTGCTGCAACCTTACAGGAAAACCATGTCGGGGAAAATCCAGTATTAATTAGAATTGAAACCAAAGCCGGACATGGTGCCGGAAAACCCACTGCTAAAATCATTGAGGAAATTGCTGATGAATTTGCATTTTTAAAGCAAGTTCTGAATATGAATTCCTAACTGAACATTGATATTAGAAACCCGATTTCTTGGAGAAAGCGGGTTTCTATTTGTATTGAGAGCCTAATTCAATTCAGTTTAAATTGGTGTTGCAACCCGACCTTCAAACTGACCATACAGGGTATAATGAGAAAACGCATTGCTGACAACTCCACTGTTGATGGCTTGCAGAACATCAGGATTCTGTGCTAAATAAAATCCTGTGTTGAACTGGGTGCTGGGGTTTCGTCCTTCCTCAGCACCTGACATCACAAAATGTTCAAAACCTGAATTAAATACCCCAGCTTGGACAGCATTTGCGACATCAGGATTTGTATTTAAGTAGTAGGATTCATCAAAGAATTGATTCGGTGAACGTCCTTCTGTTTCTCCTAAATAAATATACTGTTGTAAACCTGAAGATAGGGTTCCTTGAGTGATGGCTAAATTAACATCAGGATTGGTTTGTCGATAATAGTTCTCGTCAAAAGTTTCAAGTAAATTCTCTTGATATTGAGGATTTTGTAAGACATCATACCAATGGGTTCCTGTCACAATATCCCAATTTGTTGTTGGGATAACACCTGTTACTGAATTGGGTTGATAATAATCATCCGAACTGTTATTGTCCCAACTATTATCATAATGAGTATAATTTGTTGGGGTAACACCTGTTACTGAATTAGGTTGATAATAATCTTCTGAACTGTTATTGTCCCAACTATTATCATAATGAGTATAATTTGTTGGGGTAATACCTGTTACTGAAGTGGGTTGATAATAATCTTCTGAACTGTTATTATCATCGTTAGATTCATACAGACTCATGATCTTTTATCCTGTTGCGTTTAAATCGAAAACATTGGGGAGTTGAAACTATAGCCCTGATGTAGGGACATTTGATTAAACGCCCCTACATTTTAATGAAATTGGGGTTAAATATCAGCCCATTTCCGCAATAAATTGGCGTGACTTTTAGCAATCAAGTCGAATTCTATAGTTTTGCCATATTGTTTGAAAAGACTTCTACGAGCGGTATCTAAATCAAACAATATTTCTCGTTTAGATGGGTCACGAACTAAACTTTGAATCCAAGTAATAGCCGCCCAGCGAGTACCTTCAGTTACTGTTTCCACACGATGTAAGGTCGAAGACGGATAAACAATCGCCGAACCTGCATCTAACTTAAAACTCTGTTCCCCTAATGAAGTTTCAATCACTAATTCTCCCCCTTGATAGGTATTAGGGTCAGAGAGAAATAAAGTTAATGAAACATCCGTTCGAGAAATAAATTCATCTCCCATCACAGCATTATCGAAATGGGAACCATAATACATTCCCACATCATAACGACTGAAAATAATCGGGCGAATTGCTTTAGGACGTGCTGCTATTTGAAACAGTTCGTTACGCTTTAAAGCTTGGAGAACAATAGTTCTTAGTTCGGACGTAATCTCAGTATCGGTTTTGATTTGTTGATTATTTTTAACTTCTCTAACGTACCGTCCAGCCGTTGTTTTTCCATCTATAAACTCAGCTTGTTGAAGTAGCGTCAAAGTTGTTTCTAGTTCTTCTGGTGTGAGAACATCAGCAATACAAAAAATCATCAGATGTTAGCCTTCTCCACCTTCTCCGCTTTCTCCGCCTTCATCACCTTTCTTGTCTTTTCCTTTATCATCTGTTTTCCCATTTTTGTCGCCTTGAGTAGCTGCTTGTAACATCTCAGAATGGGTGAAAGTAGCCCCTGAAGTCGAAATATTGGATGGAATTTCTGGGTTCAAATTATGAGGTGCAGAAGCATTGGCAACATCGGACAATCCGCTTGTTAGAATATAAGCACCCACTCCCATCCAAATCTTAGTACGAGTAGACAGACGGTTATTTTTATTGCTATTCATGGGTTTAATCCTTAGTCCTTGATTTGAAACTAAGCCCATTGTAGTCATGGAATAGTGACAAAGTGGTGACGAAAGAAAAATAAATTTGGGGTCGTTGGAGTATAGAGCAATATCCTAGGTTTTTGGAGTGTTAGGATTAGATTGAGGTTTAGTGACTTCTTCCAAATTCGGTAAAATAATAGAAGGAGGTGTATTTTCGGATTCATTTTCCATTAAATGAGCAATGGGTTCTGTTAATTGATTCGGGTTCATAAAAATAACTTTAGAATTCGGACTTTGACTTAACTGTTGATTGGCTTCAACATATTGCTTTGTAATTAAAAATTTTAAAAATTCAGAACTATCTGTTTTTAATCCCAAAGTTTCAGCTAATACTTTTATGGATAGAGCTTGTCCTTGAGCTTCTAAAATTTCTGCCTGTTTTTTGCTCTCAGCAACCCGCTTGCGTTCCATGGCTTCCTGTAGAGATTTCGGAGGCGTAATATTCTGAATATCAACTCGAATAATCGTAATCCCCCATAATTTTGTTCCTTCTCCTAAAGCCTCTAATAATCTTTTATTCAGTTCTTTAATTTTAGCTAATAAATCTTCAAAATTAATTAAGCCAATTTCTGCCCGCAGGGTAGTTAAAACCAAATTAGAAATGGCTTCTTTCGTTTTATTGGTTTCAACGTTATAATAAAATTTCTGTAAATCTTCAATTTTCCAAAAAACCGCAGCATTAATTTTCAGAGTGATTTGATCTTTTGTAATTACTTCTTGGGGATCAATATCTAATAAACGTTCCCGGTTAGTATCATAATAAACAATCTTTTCAACCACAGGCACAATAAACTGAAGCCCCGGTTTTAGGGTGCGTTTATATTTACCTAATCGTTCAACAATTGCTAGATCACTGGTACTAATCACTTTAACTGAAGAATTCAGTGTAAATCCAATGATAATCGGAAATAAAATACCCAGAATATACTGGAACATAGGATTTTAAAAAATTAAAATTTAGCAGGAAGTATGTATAGCAGGGAACAGGGAGGAAAGCTTTCTGTTTATTAGAGGCTGATGGTTGATTGATTTCCTAACTTATAGTTCATGCTATTTATCATTTTAGCATGATTTTGAGTCAAGATGCCTTGAAGCCCCCTAAAAAAGGGGGATATTTTCAAGGCTAACTTGAGGATTTAATTACACCGCAATGTCCGGCAATTTCGCCAATGGGTTCAAACCGTCCTCCCAAATATTTAGCTAAAAACTCTTCAGCAATGGCATAAAAATGTAAACGATTTTCAGGACGGGCAAAACCGTGACCTTCATCCGTATACAGAACATATTCCACAGGCTTACCCGCTTGTTTCATCGCCTCAAAAATCTGCTCACTTTCTGCCTGTTTAACACGGGGGTCATTAGCCCCTTGACCAATTAATAAAGGTTTCTCAATTCGGTCAACAAAAAATAGAGGCGATCGCGCTTTTAAAAAGTCCGCTTCCGTGTCTAAATTCCCGACTCGATGATAGAAATTCTTGCGAATGGGTTCCCAATAAGGCGGAATACTTTGCATCAAGGTAATAATATTACTCGGCCCCACAATATCCACACCGCAAGCAAAAACGTCAGGCGTAAAAGTTAACCCCACTAAGGTTGCATACCCGCCATAAGATCCCCCCATAATGGCAATTTTATCCGGCTGAGAAATGCCTTGTTCTACTAACCAATTCACCCCATCAATGAGATCTTGGTGCATTTTTCCAGCCCATTCTCGGTTTCCCGCATTCACAAAGGCTTTCCCATAGCCCGTTGACCCCCGGAAATTCACCTGTAAGACCGCATAACCCCGGTTGGCTAACCATTGTGCTTCCGAGTCATAACCCCAGGTATCTCGCGCCCAGGGGCCACCATGCACTAACATCACCGTCGGGGCGGGAAGTGCAACACCCACAGGTTTTGTTAAATAACCCTGAATGGTTAAGCCATCAGAAGCCGTGTAAGAAATGGGTTCCATTGAGGCTAACGGTAAGCCTTCTAGTTTGGGTTTATTACTAAATAAAAAGCTGTGAGTTTGGGTTGGGCGATCGTAAACATAATAATACACCGGGCCGTCATCAACGACAAAACTAATCAGCCATTTTTCATCGGATAACGTTCGACTAATGCCAAATTCACCCGGACGAATTTGTTTGATCGCCTCAATATCTGCGGCAATACTTTCATCAAGAATATGCCATTCTTCTTTATCTTTATAGAAAGAAACCGCTTCAATATTTCGGGTTATAGGATGGGCTAATAATCCCCCAATATCATATTCAGGATCTTCAGCAATTATTGTTTCTTGACGAGTCGATAAATCTAAGGCAATTAATCGTTCTGCATTGGCATTATGGTTGCCCACCATATACAAAATTTTGCCATCATTAGAAAAGAAAGCTGCCCCCCCTTCTTCATCGGGCCCCCAATGACGTAGGGTTTCCCAAGGATGTTCGGTTGTTTCTCGATATAATAAATCAAACCCCCCATCTTCGGTGCTAGAACTCGCTGCCCGAATTTTAAAGTCAGCATCGGCTGTCCACCCTAAAATATTACCGGGATTTTCCGTATGAAAATCAACAGCCCCATTCTTTAAATTCACCTGATAAACATCAAAAACTTGGGGATCTCTCAGGTTCATTCCCACTAAAATTTGATCCGGGAATTTGTGATCTACATTAACCACTTGTGCCCGAACACCTTGAAAAGGCGTTAAGTCCCGGACAATATGGGTTTGGACATCAACTAAATATAAATGCCAATTTTCATCGCCATCGGAGTCCTGAACATACATCAGTTGATCTGGGTTATATGTCCAGAAAAAAAATCGAATTCCCCGTTTTGGATCACGGGTTAAAGCTTGAGTTTCCTCTTGTCCAACAATTTTTAACCAAACCTGTAAAATATTATTGTCATCGGGGGCAATATAGGCTAAATATTTGCCATCGGGGGACAAACTCGGACTCGTGCGTTCTGGGTTGCCAAACAGGAGCTCACGGGGAATTAAAGGCGGAAGTTGAGTTGCAGGTTTCTCTACCGTTGCAGTTGTCATACTTGATCAGTTCAAAATTTAACTGTCTCTATTGTGGCGTAACTGACGGTTGACTGTTAAATGTTGATGCTTGAGCTTTGGAACAACCCCCCAAGGGCTATTTTATCCTGTTCTAGGGGATCAAACAGCCCTGAAATCAGAAATGAGTTCTAACGAATATTTTCTAAAGGAACATCTAAAAGGCCGTATTTATCCCAACCTGGCGCATCAAAATGCCACCATTCTGTAATTAAAGGGATAAATCCTTGTTGTTTCATTTTAACAGCAAGTAAATCACTATTCCGACGAACTTGAGGAGCATTTCCCGTGTAATCTCTAGCCGCTTTGTCGGTAAAATCATCAAAGGCTGTTGGCATTTCTAACTCCGCCCCCGTGCGTAAATCAACTAAGGTTAAATCAACCGCCGCCCCTCGGTTATGTCGAGACCCTTTAGCCGGGTTTGCAACATAACGAGTATCAGGTAAAATTTCCCACATTTGCCGCGTTACAGACAGAGGACGATAACAGTCATAAACTTTTAAACCTAACCCCATATCTTCTAAATCTTGTTGTACCCTTGATAAGCGTTGGGCAACATCAGAACGCAACAAACAACGAGGAACCGAATAGATTTTTTTCTTTAAAAAATTGTTGGTTGTGGCATAGCGAATATCGAGACGAATATTCAGATTAACACTTCTAATATCGACTAATTTTTCAGCTTCTGAAACTTGATTATAATCTTGAACCACAACAGTAGGAGGGGCAGTAGGAGGGGCAGTAGGAGGAGACGTAACAGGGGGGGTTAAATTTTGAGCATTAACGGGATAACAGTTAATACCCAAAATTATGAATAAAAATAAAAATAATCGCATCATGGGTTTAGAAAGCATAAGGTTAAAGTCCGGGTGATGTAATGAGTTAGAAGCGGGGTTAATTCAGAAAATATATCAATTTACAAACTCCTGTAGGGATGAGGCGCGCCTCGCCCCTACGATGAATTAGGTTTAAAAACCCGGTTTCTTGAGGTTTAAATGTCTAACCGTTGATAAATTTGATCAAGGTTTTTTAAGTGATGTTTGGGATCAAAACAAGCATCAATTTCTTCAGGAGATAATTTTGTCTTGACTTGCTCATTTTCCCTAATTAAAGCCTGAAAATCACCATTGGTTTGATTCCAAGCCGTGTGGGCGCAAGATTGAACAATTCTATAGGCTTCTTCCCGGCTAATGCCTTTTTCAACTAAGGTTAATAACACCCGTTGACTAAAGACAACACCACCATAAAGGTTCATGTTGCGCTGCATATTTTCAGGATAAACTAACAGATTCTTGACTAAATCTGTTAGTTCAACTAACATAAAATGAGCCACCGTTGAAGAATCGGGTAAGATCATCCGTTCAACGCAACTATGGGAAATATCCCGTTCATGCCAGATGGCAACATTTTCTAAGGCAGCAACGGCATTTCCCCGAATAATTCGCGCCATTCCCGTTAAGCGTTCACTGCGAATCGGGTTGCGTTTATGGGGCATGGCCGAGGAACCTTTTTGACCTTTGGCAAAGAATTCTTCGACTTCTAAAACATCCGTGCGTTGTAAGTTGCGAATTTCCACCGCAAACCGTTCAATACTTGCGGCTAATAACGCTAAAGTTTGCACATATTCCGCATGAATATCACGGGAAATCACTTGGGTTGAAGCCGTATCCGGTTCGAGCCCTAAATTGCGACAAGCGATCGCTTCTACCCTGGGATCAACATTAGCATAGGTTCCCACCGCCCCGGAAATTTTACCCACCGCAACGGTTTGACGCAGACGCACCAAACGTTCTCGGTTGCGACACACTTCCGCTAACCATCCGGCTAATTTAAAGCCAAAGGTAATAGGTTCGGCGTGAATACCATGAGAACGACCAATCATCACCGTATTTCGATGTTGTTGCGCTTGATAACGAATGGCTTGACTCAAGGCTTCTGTGCGTTCTAATAACACATCCACACTCGCCACTAATTGTAACGCTAAAGCCGTATCGAGTACATCGGAACTGGTTAAGCCTAAATGAATGTAGCGTCCGGCATCCCCAACATATTCGTTGACATTCGTTAAAAAGGCAATCATATCATGGCGGACTTCTGCCTCAATTTCCAGCACCCGCTTGATATCAAAATTCGCCTTAGCTTTAATTTCTTCAACGGCTTCTGATGGAATATATCCTAATTCTGCCTGTGCCTCACAGACGGCAATTTCTACTTGTAACCAAGTTTGCAGCTTGTAAGTCTCTGTCCACAAATTGCCCATTTCGGGCAAAGTATACCGTTCTATCATATTCTAGGTTTAGATGTTATCACTTTGATGTCAAAAGAGACGTTAATCGGTCAACAGGAGACTCTGAGACAGTTTTAGCTCAATTTCCCCTCTGTCGTATCCGAGCGATGTCACTAACATCCCATTCAGCACAACCGTCTTATTTTAACTTTTGATGGGGATCAGCGATAGCCTTCGGCTGGACGGAACCCATCGCAAACTGTGAAAAACCTCTGACATTATAATAACTGAGAAACAAAACAGCAAAATTATCTCCCAGAAAAATAAAGTTTAAATTGATTGCTGTTCTTAATTAATTTCTGAAATCCTCATCATCAATAATAATTTGGAAAAATATCTAATCCCGATAAAAAATATAGAGACGTGCGAACTCGCGCGCCTCTACAAAAGTTATTTGCAAAAAAGAGAAAACAATTATCTCCTTACCCTGACATTTAATTCATCCTGACTTCTCATTAAGCTTTTGCTGGGGGAACGGTTTGAACCCATCCCGGTTGTTGAACTTCCCGTAGGATATAATTCCCTGGCGGAACGTTAGTGAAAACGTAACTGCCATTTGTTCCGGTTACAGTTGTCGGTTCTGTGGCATCCAAAGTGCCGTTACCATTGGCATCAATATAAATTGTCCACCCCTGCAAAGGGGTTTCACCTGCATCAAACAAACCATTAGCGTTTTTATCATTAAACTTTATGCCACTGACGGAACCAAACTGACGGTTGCCAAAGTTGACGATAGCATTCGTGCCACCACTGATGCCAACGGAGCCAGGGTTAGGGGTCGTTTGTGTCCATCCAGTTTGCTGAACTTCCCGCAGGGTATAATTCCCAGGGGGAACATTCGCAAAGGTATAGCGACCATTAGCGCCTGTAACGGCAGCAGCTTCTGTGGCTTCAAGCGTGCCATTCCCGTTGGCATCAATAAAAATCGTCCACCCCTGTAACGGAGTTTCACCTGCATCAAACAAGGCATTAGTATTGGTATCATTAAACTTTATGCCTGTGATGGTTCCAAATTGGTTATTCCCAAAATTAATTCCGGTGATATTTGCACCTCCGGTCACACTCACCGGGCCAGGGTTAGGGGTCGTTTGTACCCATCCCGGTTGCTGCACTTCTCGAACAGTATAGTTACCTGCGGGAATACTGGTAAAGGTATATCCACCATTAGCATTCGTTACGGTTGTGGGTTCTGTCGCTTCTAACGTTCCGTTACCATTGGCATCAATAAAAATTGTCCATCCCGCTAAACCGGTTTCCCCAGTATCAAAGGTGGCATTGTTATTGAGATCATTAAATTTGACTCCGCTAATGGAACCCAACTGACGGTTGCCAAAGTTAACAATGGCATTGGTACCACCACTGACCCCAACGGCTCCAGGGTTCGGCGTGGTTTGTGTCCATCCCGGTTGTTGAACTTCCCGCAGGGTATAATTCCCCGGTGGAACATTGGCAAAAGTGTAACGGCCATCGGCGCCGGTCACTAACCTTCCTTCTCCCGTATCAGGAACGCCATTCCCGTTACCATCGACAAAAATTGTCCATCCCTGTAATGGGGTTTCACCCGCATCAAACAATCCGTTACCGTTACTATCGTTGAATTTAATTCCAGTGATAGTACCTGATTGGTTATTCCCGAAGTTAATTCCGGTGATATCTGCACCTCCGGTTACACTTACTAGCCCAGGGTTAGCAGTGGTTTGTACCCATCCGGGTTGCTGTACTTCTCGAACGGTATAATTTCCCGCCGTTAAGTTGGTGAAGGCATACCCACCACTGGCATTTGTTAGAGTAGTGGGTTCTGTGGCTTCTAAGGTTCCGTTATTGTTAGTATCAATAAAGATAGTCCATCCGGATAAACCCGGTTCCCCAGGGGTGAGCAGGCTATCTCGATTGAGATCATTAAACTTCGTCCCACTGATGGAGCCGAGTTGCGTATTACCGAAGTTAATCCCGTTAAGGTTTTGTCCTGAAGCCAATGTGATGGGAGCCGGGTTTTGGCGACTTTCCCTATCCAAACCGGAATCGAACAAAGGAATCGGATTAGAGTCGTTTGGATCAAACATAAGATAAATTGTCCTATTATGACTGAATAATCAAATTATCCTCTATGGTTTTCTACTCAAAACTGAGAATCTGGCTATTATGTTACTCTATACTTTATTTTTCATCTAGTTAGAAGCCCTAGAATTAAATTTTATGAATTTAAATGCCCAAATGACACCCGTGAGCCGTCAGGAAATCAAATTATTGATCTTAAACATAATTGCGCCCCGACTCCCCCTCATCAATCCTAAAATCCTGATCTGTTACATTTAGTTAAGCTTTATAGAGTTAGTTTTCATAATTATTAAAATTATTAGTTTTATTGAAATTTTTAGGAATCTGAAAAAAGTTAAAATATTAATAAAGCTAAAACGTTATGGATAGAAACAGTTTATCAAGAAAATAAAAATAAATTGTTTTTTTATCTTTTAAACGAATTTATGTTTGCAGAAAATATCTAAAAAGATTAAACTCATTTACGGAGTCTTCTTTTTACCATTCTCCCGAATAAACCGCTACAATCATGATGGGAATCTGCGATCGCTCAATTTACTCAAAATTATTGATTGATGGATAAACCCTTATTCGGACGACCGCACTATAGTAAGTAGTCAAGAATTTACAACGATCAACGATAAAGGGCCAATTTTTGACTGATAACTGATAACTGATAACTGATAACTGATTATCGGAACATACTGCTTACAGAGCTATCTTCGTGAATTCGCCAAATTGTTTCCCCCAGTAAATTCGCAACAGACAAAACTGTTAACTGATCAAACTGTTTTTCGGGAATAACGGGAATTGTATTGGTAACAATCACTTCTTCAAACACCCCACTCGATAAACGTTCAATGGCAGGGGAAGAAAAGACCGCATGGGTGGCACAGGCGTAGACTTGACGCGCACCTTCTCGACGTAATAAACGAGCACCTTCAGCAATTGTCCCGGCTGTATCAATCATGTCATCGACTAAAACAGCCGTTTTCCCCTTGACATCCCCAATCACATTTAAGACTTCTGCAACATTATGCGCTTGACGACGTTTATCAATAATCGCCAAAGGTGCATCATTCAGTTTATTAGCAAAAGCCCTAGCACGGGCGACTCCACCAACATCCGGGGAAACAACAACAATATCGGATAACTGTTTGCTCATCAGGTAATCTAAAATTACCGGAGAACCATAAACATGATCAAAGGGAATATCAAAATACCCTTGAATCTGAGCCGAGTGTAAATCCATGGCGAGAATTCGACTAGCACCCGCTTCAGTAATCAAGTTAGCCACTAATTTGGCAGTGATGGACTCACGACCTGCGGTTTTGCGATCGGCTCTGGCGTATCCATAATAGGGAATAACAGCCGTAATTTGACGCGCAGAAGCCCGTCTACAAGCATCAATCATGATCAACAACTCCATTAAGTTGTCATTGACCGGATAGCAAGACGGTTGAATCAAATAGACATCACAGCCTCGAATCGACTCTTGAATCTGGATGTAAATTTCTCCGTCAGCGAATCGCTTGCGAACCATTGACCCTAAGTCAATTCCTAAATAACGGCTGACTTCCAGGGCTAGGGGAGTATTTGCCGATCCTGAAAAGAGTCGTAACCGACTATGATCAGCAACTAATGGCTCAGAATACGGAAGGGGTAATGTAGCAGAACGGATCACGGCGAACCCTCACAGTTCATGACATGGCAATCAATCTTAATCATTCCAGAAAAGACTGGAATTCGGAACAGGTTTGGCGAATTGAATTTGGCTGTTGTCTGTTGGTACATCTCAGCAGCCAAGCCAACGGAAAACGACGTTTTTCAGTAAGCGGAAGCACTGCTGCTTGAAATTGTGCAAATCAAACGTCCTCTATATTAATTGTGGAGAAAGAGTGATCAAATTAAAATAGGGAAAATACTGAAATTTATGTTAAGACAGTTTAGCCAATAGATCAAGAAGAAACTGTATATTTGCTCTAGGGGTGTCCCTGCTATGATTTGGGGAGCAAATTGAAGTCCCATTAGAAGCCATGAGTCTCAAAGATCGCATTAGTGAAGATATCAAAGCTGCCATGAAGTCTAAGGACAAGGTGCGGCTAGAAACCGTTCGCAGCATTAAAAAAGTGCTGCTAGAGAAAGAAACCAGCCCTGGAGCAGAGGGAAAAGATTCCCTCACCGAAGCACAAGAATTAGAAGTGTTAATTCAAGCGGCGAAACAACGTCGAGACTCCATTGAACAATATCAAAACGCTGGACGGGAGGATTTAGCCGACAAAGAAAAAGCTGAACTTGCCATCATTGAAGAATATCTTCCCAAACAACTTAGCGATGAAGAAGTGAGTGCCATTATTGATCAAGTTATTGTCGAGGTTGGTGCAACTTCTGCTAAAGATATGGGGAAAGTGATGGGGCCAGCCATGCAACGCTTAAAAGGTCAAACGGACGGTAAAAAGGTTCAGGAACTGGTAAAAGCGAAGTTAGGTTGAGCGTTAACGGTTGGTTGTTGACGGCTTTGCACGCTCGCTTGTCGAAGTGTCGAAGTGTCGAAGTGTTAAGGCTTAACAGCCAACCGTGATTACGGAATCGAGACTGTTCTGTTTGTAGTCAGCCGTGACTGAACCTGTGGAATTGTACCTAAGCTTTATAATACAAAAGGTTAATTTTCATCTGGGTTTCTTGATCACTCACCTGCTAGAAGCATGACGCAAACTGCTATTCCCGTTGGGACAATTCTGCAAAACCGCTACCGCTTGATTGGTGTTTTAGGCCAGGGGGGGTTTGGTCGTACCTATTTAGCCGAAGATCAAGGACGATTTAACGAGCGCTGCGCCTTAAAAGAATTTATTCCCGTCCAAACCGGAACCTACGCCCTACAAAAATCTAAAGAACTGTTTCGGCGGGAAGCCCAAATTCTCTACCAAATTCATCATGCTCAAATTCCTCAGTTTGGGGCGGTTTTTGAAGAAAATCAACGGTTATTTTTAGTTCAAGATTATGTAGAAGGGAAAACCTATCACGCTTTATTAATGGAGCGGAAAAAAGCAGCACCTGGTTTTCCTCAAACCTTTACGGAAGCTGAAATAGTGCTGTTTTTACGGCAAATGTTGCCCGTTTTAGCTCATATTCATAGTTTAGGAATTATTCATCGAGATATTTCCCCGGATAATATTATTTTACGTCATCGAGATCAACTCCCTATATTAATTGATTTTGGGGTGGTGATTGAAATTGCAACTCGCATCAATACCCCTGATTTAACCTTACCTCCGGCTACTCGCGTGGGAAAATTAGGGTATGCTCCTTTTGAACAAATTCAAACGGGACAAGCTTTTCCCAGTAGTGATTTATATGCTTTAGCGGTAACGGCTATTGTTTTATTAACGGGTCAAGAACCGCAATATTTACTCGACCAAACCGCTTTATCTTGGAATTGGCAACCTTATAGTAATGTCAGTCCGAATTTCGCTCAAATTATTAATCGAATGTTGAGTCGGCAACCGAGCGATCGCTATCCATCGGCTCAGGACGTTGAACAAGCGTTACAAACCCTGAATCAACCTTTGAGTTTTCCCCCCACTCAAACTCTACCGATTCCCGTTCCTTCCCCCACACCCCAACCCCCAGACCCGAATTTTTCTCAACTCCCCACCCTAGCGGTTGGACGACCCTTAGTTACTCAACAAGGTCAACAGCAAGCCCAGAACAATAATAGTCCCGTTGTTCCGCCTCCGACCCCTTCCCTATCTCCTAATCCTGATCCGATTCTCTCAAGCCCTCAATCCCTTTGGGATAAACCCATCACCGTGATTATAGCGGGTGTTTTAGTGGCTTGTTTAGCAGCTTGGGGATCTTGGGCTTTAGTGAAAGGATTCCTGAAAATTACTGACCGCAAACCTGAAGAACCCCCGTCCCAGGTCAATCCTCCCCTGGCTAGTCCCTCAAATCCTATACCGTCCCTACCCTTACCTAATTTAACCCCGAACCCCACCCCATCGAATCCAGCATTGATTCCTTCTCCGGTTGTACCCACCCCCACTACAAAGCGCTTGAATTTAGTGGTGGGAGAACCAACGGTCGTTGAAGGTAATCTGAAAGCTAATCAAGCCGCTAACTATGTAGTTCCAGCTGAAGCTGGACAACAGTTTTATGCCTCCGTCAGTGGGGAAGGAGTCTTATTAACCTTACTTGGCCCGGATCAACAACCGATTAATCAGGGAGAAGCCGTTTCTTTATGGCAAGGAACTCTACCCTCTAGCGGGGACTATACCGTAATTCTCAATACTATTCCTGGGCTACCCGAAAGTAACTATAAGTTAGACCTGACGTTAATTAATACCCTTTCCCCCATTACGCCTTCAGAACCTCAACCGGAACCTACCCCCCTTCGTGAACCGGAACCTACCCCCCTTCGTGAACCGGAACCCAGCCCTCAACCAACCTTTGCACCTGCGCCAGCCCCAGCCCCTGTTCCAGCACCGGAGCCAGCCCCGACACCAGCACCGACCCCGCCTCCGACACCTGCTCCTACCCCGCCTCCGACACCTGCTCCTACCCCGGAACCCGCCCCAATTCCAGCGCCAGAACCGACTCCAGCACCGCCCTTGGAACCGAGTCCCACACCAGAACCGACTCCAGAGCCAGTCCCAGAATCTACTCCCCTTCCTTCCCCAGAGTCTCAACCTATTACTACACCTAAGTTGGAATGAAATTTATAGCAGGGAACAGGGAATAGGGAACAGGGAACAGGGAATGAGTTTGCTGGATTTAGAAGTGTCCTAGTTTAATATGGATTTTATTGATAAAATCAAAAGCCAAAATCAGGTTAATTTAGAGCAGAAAGAATTTTTAATAGATCTTTCTAAAACTTATTTGCAAGAGATTAATCACTGGGAAAAATTAAATAAAAATTATCCTAAAATACTAATATCAGAATCTGACCCTATTTTATTTTTAGCGGCTTTTGTAGCTGCGGTGACAGCAAAATGTCCTGTGTTTTTAGGTAATCCTCAATGGGGAAAAGAAGAATGGAATCAAGTTTATGAATTAGTTAAACCTAATTTATTAATATCTCAAGGTCGAATTTTAGATTATCAAAATTCTGCCCCTAAGAATCATGAATTGCTTCAAAATTTGATTATGATTCCCACGGGAGGAACTTCGGGAAATATTAAGTTTGCTGTTCATACTTGGGATACTTTAACGGCTTCAGTTTTAGGCGTTCAACAATATTTTCAAACCCCTGCTATTCATTCTTTTTGTACGTTACCCCTTTATCATGTTAGTGGATTAATGCAGTGGATGCGATCGCTTTTAACCGATGGACAATTCATCATCACATCCTTTAAAACGGTAGAAACAGAAGACTGGATTAATTTTAATCCTCATCACTTTTTTATTTCCTTAGTTCCCACCCAATTACATCGCTTATTACAACAACCCTCCTTAACAAATTGGTTATCTCAATTTCAGATAGTCTTATTAGGAGGAGCCCCCCCTTGGTTAGACTTATTAGAACAAAGTCGTTTTTATCAAATTCCTCTGGCGTTAACCTATGGAATGACAGAAACTGCTTCTCAAATTGTTACCTTAAAACCCTCGGATTTTTTACGGGGAAATAATAGCTGTGGAAAGGTTTTACCCCATGCTCAAATTAAAATCCAGGATCAAAATGGAGCCGAATTAAAAACGAATCAACCCGGACTGATTACAATTGAAGCGGATTCCTTAATGTTAGGATATTATCAAGAGAATTTTGATCCTCAAATGCGGATTAATAGTTTTATACCTGATGATTTAGGTTATTGGGATGAACAGGGATATTTAACATTAGTAGGAAGACAGAGTAATAAAATTATTACTGGGGGAGAAAATGTATTTCCCGCAGAAGTAGAAGCGGTTATTCTTTCTACGGGTTTAGTTCAGGATATTTGTGTAATAGGGAAACCGGATCAATACTGGGGCGAAATTGTGGTTGCGGTCTATGTTCCGGGTTTTAAACAGGTGTCTCTGATGGAATTACAACAGGCAATGCTCGGAAAATTATCCAAGTTTAAACATCCTAAATTGTGGATTCCTTTAGAACAGTTACCTCGTAATTTCCAAGGAAAATTAAATCAAAAACTCCTGCAAGAATTCGTTAGGGATTATCAGGATCAGTAAAGTCAGTATTACTCATCGTAATATGTTCATCAACACTTACTGGCCCTGCTCCAAAATAGGTAATCATCAGTAACCCACCCATAATTGATAAATTTTTGAAGAAATCAATTTTTTCTGAAGGGATATCCCAAAAATTATGAAAGACGAAGGTTGCTGGAATTAAGAATAGAATTAAAAGCCAAGCCCCTAAACGGGTTTTATACCCGACCACTAACGATAATCCTCCGACAATTTCGACAATAATGGTTCCTACTAATAATACCCCCGCAAACGGTAAACCTTTTTCTGTCATCATTGTTTGAGTATTGGCAAAATCAAAGATTTTATTAACCGCAGCGTGAATGAAAATTGTTGCTAAAAATGTCCGTCCTATTAACGGAATAAACTGCATCATTATTGAACCTCTTTTTATAGTAGGGAACGGGGAACGGGGAACAGGGAACAGAGAACAGTAAGTCATGAATAAGCTTACTGGATTTAGAAGTGTCCTAACTGTAATGCGTAGTGGTGGTGTATAACCTGGAAATTTTTCTGGTGGGCAAAGCCCACCAAATCAATAAATAACAAAAGGGTGTTCATTTAATGTAAAATTAACCCTACCCCTAAGAATAAGCTACTCCAAAATTGTAGAGAAATCGCAATAAATTTGCAATTGCTGACTAAGTTAGGCTGGTTATGATATTGACTGACATGACGGCAGAGTTTTATAGCAGAGGGAATTCCAACAAAGCTGAGTAACGTCCAAATGGGTAAAATTCCAAATAGCACTAATCCCCCAGTTAACAAAAAAATGCTTCCACAAACCCAAGGTAAAAGTTTTGCACCTCGTTCTGTTCCTAAACGCACAATGGGAGACTTTTTACCCGCCGCAATATCATCATCAACTTGATGAAAATGGGAACAAAATAAAACTAAGGTGATCGGAATTCCGACAATAATTGATGTCGCTAAACAAACCCATGACCAGCTTTGGGTTTGACTATAATAGGCTGCGGAAACCCCCAAGGGCCCAAAAGCAAAAAAACATAAAAATTCTCCTAATCCTTGATATCCTAACCGAAAGGGAGGCCCTTGATATAAATACCCCAACCCACAACACAGGAGAATTAATCCTAAAACGGTTAAATCCTTTTGCCACCAACAAATTGCTAATAATCCTAAAAGAGCTAAAGCTAAACAACCATTCCCAATAGCAAGAATAAATAATTTATTTCCGGTTAAATTGACTAAAGAATGATGCTTATTTTTATCAATTCCTGTTTCTGAATCAAAGACATCATTCAAAAGGTTTTCCCAGGCTAAAATTAAAATAGCAGCCGTGATAAACGTGGTAAAAATTTTCCAATTGAGGGTAGACGTTTCAAAGACGGCAACGGCAGTGCCAACCCAAATTGGCATAATGGCCACACTATACATCGGCGGCTTAATCGCCGCTAACCATAATTTATTTTTTGAGGCTGCAATCAGTTCTGTGGTCATAGCAGGAAGATTTTAAACGATGAAATGCTATCGTCCCATAACAATAACTGATCAGGGTAGAGAACTTCAAACAGGGGGTGTAGGGGAACAGGGGAGGCACAGGAGACCGGGAGTGGGGTGCAGGGGGAGGAAATAATTAGCTTCTGACTTCTGAGACCTGCTATATAAACTTTTTTTACAGACTGAAGGGAAGATTTTTCCAAGAGAGATTATGAATAAAGGGTAAATCGCGCTGAAAGTCGTTAAGTTATATTACGATAATCAAAGTTAACGATTTTTCGGTAATACTTTTCCCTGTTCTAACCTTTTCTTGTTCGTTTTTTATATGCCAGTTTTTCCTTCTGCAACCCCGTTATTGCAAGATCGCCAAGAACTGCATCGTTTTTTGTTAGAGTTTCAGCATCATGGATTACAGGATTACCAGACTAAAATTCTCAGTATTGCTCATGAAATTCAATGGATTGATCCGTTAGCAGTTTTACAGGAGTTTTATCATCCTAATTTAATTCATTTTTATTTTGAGAAACCTCAAATTGAGGAATCCTTTGTTGCGGTTGATACGGCTATAAAGTTCACCACAGGAGGAAAAAATCGGTTTTTAGAAGCTCAAAACTTTATTCAGTCTTGTTTAGATAAAACTGTTATTATTGGTTCTAAAAACAGTAATTTACCTAAACCTTATTTTTGTTGTAGTTTTACTTTTTTTGATCAACATTTTAATTCTAATTTATCGGTGGACTCTTTACCGGATTCTTCAATTCATCAAGAACGAGTTTATTTTCCGCCAACTACCATATTTCTACCGAAATGGCAAGTGATTCGCAAAAAGAATCGCTGCATTTTAATTGTTAATATTGTTTTAAAGAAAAACTCTAAAATCGAAAATATTTTGAGTGATGTTTGGTATAAAAGTCAACAAATTAATGCGTTAGAAAAAACCTCAATTCTCTCGGTCGCCTGTGAAAATTCTAGTTTATTATTAACAAAACAAGTAGAAACTGACCCCAAACCTTATTTACAGTTTAAACAGTCTGTGAATTCCGCTTTAGATTTAATTCAAGCTAAATCTTTAAAGAAATTGGTGCTTTCTCAACCCATTGATGTGGTTTCTAAAAAACCGTTTAATTTGATTCATTCTTTAAATAATTTACGATTTTTGTACCCAGATTGTTATATCTTTTCAACGGGAAATGGCAAGGGTCAACAATTTATTGGTGCGAGTCCAGAACGGTTAATTAGTTTAAAAAATCAGGAGTTAATTACCGATGCCTTGGCGGGTTCAGCCCCCCGTGGCAAAACGCCTTTAGAAGATGTTAATTTAGGTCAAGAATTACTGAATAGTGAAAAAAATCTGCGTGAGCATCAAGTGGTGGTAGATTTTATTGTTGAACGGTTATTAAATTTAGGGTTAACTCCGAATTTAACGGGTTTACCTTGTTTAAGACAACTCACTAATATTCAACACCTATGGACACCGATTCAATGTCAAGTTTCTAGCCAGATTCATCTGTTAGAAATCTTAGCCCAATTGCACCCGACTCCGGCTGTGGCGGGAACCCCTAGAGATATTGCTCAACAACAAATCCATCATTATGAAGCTTTTGATCGCTCCCTTTATGCGGCTCCCATTGGTTGGATTGATCATCAAGGAAATGGAGAATTTGTTGTCGGAATTCGTTCTGCTTTATTAGATGGAAATCGTGCTAGACTTTATGCAGGAGCCGGAATTGTGGCGGGGTCAGAACCGGAAAAAGAACTCGCTGAAATTCAATTAAAATTACAAGCTTTATTACGAGCATTAGTGTAAAAAGGGAACAGGGAACAGAAGGGAAAAGGAAATAGGGAATAGAGGGCAAGAAAAAGTGTAGGTTTGGGCTTTGCCCGCCCCCTACGACTGTTAACCAACAACAAATAATAATGTTAGTTAAAGAGATTGGAGAACAAGGTTTATTGGCAATTGTGCAGCGTTTTTGTCCTCCCGAAATGGTCGGGGATGATGCGGCGATTTTGTCGGTTCCTAGGGATGAATCTTTAGTCATTACAACGGATATGTTAGTGGATAACGTGCATTTTAGCGATCGCACCACATCCCCCTTTGATGTTGGATGGCGGTCAGCCACCGTTAATTTATCCGATCTCGCCGCCATGGGTGCGTTTCCATTAGGAATTACTGTCGCATTAGGAATAACAGGTGATCAACCCGTTGCATGGGTGGAACAACTTTATCAAGGATTAACAACCTGTTTAAATCAGTACAATACCCCAATTATGGGCGGTGATATTTGCCGATCTTCTGTCACTTGTATTTCCATTACCGCTTTTGGAAGTGTTAACCCAGATTTAGCCATTAAGCGTTCTGTCGCACGCCCAGGGGATGTAATTGTGGTTACGGGATATCATGGGGATTCACGAGGCGGATTAGAATTACTGTTACATCCCGAATTACAAACCCAATTAACGGCTAATCAACGATTATCTTTAATCCAAGCCCATCAACGCCCTCAACCCCGCTTGGATGTTTTACCGAAATTGCAAACCCTGTTAGCCTCCCAACCGTCCACTGCTATTGCTGGAATGGATAGTAGCGATGGACTCGCCGATGCCATTGTCCAAATTTGTCGTGCCAGTCAAGTCGGAGCTCAGGTACAACGTTGTCAAATTCCGATATCCGAAGCTTTACAAACCTTGCTTCCCCCTCAACAAGCCTTAGAATGGGCATTATATGGGGGTGAAGACTTTCAACTGGTGTTATGTCTTCCGGGCGATTTAGCTCAACTTTTAGTTCAACAGTTAGGGACAGCAGCCTCAATCATTGGTGAAATTACATCCCACCCCAATATCTTATTAATTGATGATGCTGAACCCTCAACGGTAGAAGAACTTTCCCTCAGTAGAGGATTTCAGCACTTTTTATCATAACCGTGAGTTATGAATTATTAATTTTAAATTAAATATTCATAACTCGAAGCTATCATCAGCCAAACTGAAATCGGAGTAGGGCGTTTTAAGTTTGAGCATCCCAACGGTCGCCACCAACGAAAAACGCTGCCTCTCTCCTGATTCAATCTATTTCCAATTTGTAGCCACTAATTCGGCTAAATCAACCACCCGTTGGCTATAACCCCATTCGTTGTCATACCAAGCCACGACTTTCACCATGTCGCCACCCATAACCATCGTTAAGCTGGCATCCACAATAGAAGAAGCGTCATGTCCCTTGTAGTCAGAAGACACCAACGGCAGATCGCTGTATTCCAGAATCCCCTTCATATTACCTTCGGCTGCTTCTTGGAGAGCTTGGTTGACTTCTTCGACGAAGGTTTTCTTCTCCACCTGTACCACTAAATCCACAATGGAGACGTTAGGGGTAGGAACTCGGAAAGCAATCCCGTTGAGTTTTCCTTTTAATTCAGGAATCACTAAAGCAACGGCTTTCGCAGCACCCGTAGAAGTCGGAACAATATTCACCGCAGCGGCTCTGGCCCGACGCACATCCCGGTGACTGGCATCTAACAGACGCTGATCTCCAGTGTAACTGTGGGTTGTGGTCATCGTTCCTTTGACAATGCCGAATTTTTCATGCAGCACTTTAGCAAAAGGAGCTAAACAGTTAGTGGTGCAACTGGCGTTACTGAGAATCCGGTGTTGATCGTGATTGTAGTCTTGGTGATTCACACCCACCACAAAGGTATCCACGCCATCTCCTTTTCCAGGAGCCGTAATCAGGACTTTTTTAGCCCCAGCCTGAATATGCTTAGAGGCTCCTTCCTCCGTAATAAATACCCCAGTGGATTCGATAATTAAATCCACACCCCATTCTTGCCAAGGCAAATTCAAGGGATTCCGATCAGACACACATTTAATGGTTTTGCCATTAATAATAATGGAGTTTTCATCGGCTTTGATATCCACGCCTTTGAGCGTCCCCAGCATGGAATCATATTTCAGCAAGTGAGCATTGGTGGTGGGATCAGAAGTATCGTTGATTCCCACAAACTCTAAATTGCTATTTTGCCGAGTTAACCAGCAGCGCAAAACGTTACGTCCAATCCGTCCAAAACCGTTGATTGCGACTTTAATCACCTTGTTCCTCCTAACAATGGCATCGCCCAAACCAGGCTAAAGTTTAACGAGATAGATGTTTCTATTGACCCCAATCATACCGTAAAGGCTGTCGCATTCTTCTGTTTTCTAGCAGGGAACAGGGAACAGGGAACAGGGAACAGGGAACAGGGAACAGGCAATAGGCAATCTTGCTATAGGCAAGAAATAATTTCCTCCCCCTGCTCCCCCTGCTCCCCCTGCTCCCCCTTGTCCCCCTGTCCCCCTCTCCCCTTGTCCCCTTGTCCCCTTGTCCCCTACTCCCCCTTCCCGGCTGTCACCTCGTCACACAAATGTCGGTCGCTTTCTTCTAAGTCCCCATTCGTCTGTAAATAATCTCGTATCCAGTTACATCCGTGAGTAATCAAATGATCCATTGATCGAACTTGCTGAAGATTCCACAAAACAACGGTACTATCCTCACTGGCGGAGGCGAGTTTCTGACCATCGCGACTAAATGCCAGTTCCCAAATTCCTCCGGTATGGGCTTTGAGGGTGGTTAATAAGGTTCCGTCTGGTTGCCACAATTTAATCATGCCATCCCCACTTCCAGTCGCAAGAAGTGTTCCATCGGGACTAAAGGCTACTGCCCGCACCATATCATCATGTCCCGTTAAAGTCTTGACTAACGTGCCATCGGTTTTCCAGAGTTTCACAGTTTTATCATCGCTACCACTGGCTAAAAGTTGGGACTTTGGGTTATAGGCGATTGACCGAACTACCACTTGACTGGCTCTAATCGTTCTCAAAAACTGACCGTCTTTTGTCCAAAGTTTAATGGTGCCATCTCCACTACAGGAGGCAATCTTCTGACCATCGGGGCTAAAAATAGCAGCCCAGAGACCCGCTTGATGTCCCTTTAATTGCATCAGTAAAACCGGAGTTTTTCCTTCAACATTCCAGAGTCCAACGGTTCCATCTCCACTAGAGGTAACCAGTCGCGTACCATCGGAACTAAACTGGCTTTTTCTCAGTGCGCCTTGATGTCCTTTGACAGTTGATAGCAATTTCCCATCCCTTGTCCACAATTGCAGCATTCCTTTGATACTGGCAAGAGCTAACCGTTTGCCATCGGGACTAAACGTGACTCCCATCAATCCCCCATCTGTTTTTAAGGTGCGTAGAGGTAGTACCGACGGTATCCCATCGCGAGTGTCCCAGAGTTTGACCGTTCTATCAAGACTAGCAGAAGCCAAAATTTGGCTATCGGGGCTGAAGGCAAGGCTAAACACCGCAGTTTGATGCGCTTTCAAAGATTTAAGTAAGGGGTTCGCCCATTTCCAGAGTTTCACTGTACTGTCTGAAGACATAGAAGCCAAGGTTTGACCATCAGGACTAAACTCCACATCCATGATCATCCCCCGGTGTCCGGCAAAGGTGCTGCGGAGTTGCGGATGGTTCCAAGTTGTCCCCACTCGTTGCCAGAGTTGAAGGGTTTTGTCATCGGAGGCGGAGGCTAGTTGCGTGTTGTCGGGACTGAAGGTTACATTCATAACCATGCCTTTGTGTTGTTTCAGAGTCGTTAGCAGAACAGGCATATCTCCAGAAAATTCCCACAATTTCAGGGTTCCATCCGCCGAGGCTGTGGCAATGGTATTTCCTTGAGGATTAATCGCTATACCCAGAATCACAGCATTATGACCCGGGACAGTGGCTAAGAGTTGACCGTCAACCCCCCAAATCAAGAGTTTCCCATCTTCTCGACTCGCTAGGATTTTTTGACTATCTGCGGTAAACGCTAGTCCATAATTAATACCGTTCCCGGTAATCAAAGTTCTGATCAGGGTTCCATCTCGTCCCCACAATTTGACTGTTCCATCTTCACTTCCAGAAGCAATCCATTTTCCATTGGGGCTAATCTCCACCGTTTGAACTACTGCCTGATGACCCTTCAAGGTATGGAGTAAAGCCCCATCCCGTGTCCAGAGTTTCACCGTGCGATCGCCAGAAGCGGAAGCAATCAGTTGACCGTCTCGACTGATAGCAACACCCCCCAATAGTCCCTGATGCCCTTTCAGGCTTTTCAACAGTCTGCCTTCTTTTGTCCACAGATTAATGGTATTATCCTGGCCGGCGACGATCATCAGTTCTCCATCTGGGCTAAACTTAATCCCACGAGTTCCTGTCCAAGGTTTGGATAAGCGGTTATATTCATCAGCCCCTAAAATTGCTTGTTGAAGAACTAATTCCACCTGGCTTTGAGTTTTCGGATCAACTCGACCTAACAACAATAGTTTTCTTCTAGCGCGTAACGCTTCTATTAAGGCATCTAAATGATGATTAGACGCAAATAACCCTTCAGAAGAGGAAGCTAGGGCTTGAATTTCGCTGATCCGAGCTTTTCGTTCACTGATAACTACTTTACGATATTGCCAAAAATTCGTTAATCCTAAAGCCGTCACGGTAACAAATGCCACTATTAATACCATCATTAACAACCGTTGTCTGTGAGCATTTTTTTCAACTTCTTTGAGTCGTTGGGCTTCTAAAGCTTGTTGAACTTCCTGCCTATCTATGGTTTCACTAGCTGATAAAAATTGATAATCTAAATCACTTAAACTTTTGTTTTGTGTCCACTCTTGGGCATCTTGTAAGGCTTTTCCCCGTAATAAACGAGATTGATCGGTTTGTTCAGAGGCGACCCAATCCTCTAACAGTTGCCAGTAAGGACGAAGTTTGTTAAATTCTTTTTCAACCCATTGTAGATTAAAAACTTCTTGATAAATTCTATTTTTAATTTTTAGATATTGATTGTCTTGAATCACTAAACCGGACAATATCAGTTCAATTTTTTCTCGGCTATCATCAATGTTTACATCTATTTGATTTAAAATTTGTTGGTAGATACCTAGGAGTCTTCCGGCTTTATGTTCGTTTCTGAGCAGGCGAGCGCGGATTGTTCTTAAATGTTCAGGTTCATCTTGTTTTTCCCAATTGGTGATTAAATATTGTCTAGCAATAGACTCGACTGCATTTTTTTCATGACCGGGGGAAATCGTTAACCTCGATACAGAATTAACGGTCATTAATTGAAAGATTAATTGACTAAATTTATGGGTTAAAAAAGGTTGTCCTCCTGTCCAATTTAAAATTTCTTTTAAAATTTCTGTGCCATTTTCACACTGATCATTTAATCCCACCGCTAAAGGTTGTGCTTCCTCAAAGGTAAAGCCGTCAAGATGAATGGGTTTCCCAATATTAAAAGGGGTTCGATTCCGATCTTGAATTAAATCGCTGGGTGTGGAAACTCCACAAATTGCCCAAGTTATTCGATAATATTGGGGAGCCATGACTCTTTTATTATAAAAGGAGCGAATCAGGGCAAAAAAATCATCGACTTGAAATTTTAAACTTAAAACACTATCAATTTCATCAATTAAAATAATAATATTTTGGTCAGGGAAATATTCTAATAAAATATCTTCAATAAAATAGCCCAATCTTTGCGCTAAGGATAATTCTGCATTGTCTAGCCACCAAGCTTTTAAATTAAATTGTCCAAACAAATGAAAATATCTACATAACTCGGCAACAATTCCTTTATACCACTGTTCGGGTGTAACGGTTTCACTTCCAATCACGGTCAAATCAATGATCGCACACTGAAACCCTTGATTTTGAAGTCGATGAGTTGTCCGCACTAAAAGAGAAGACTTCCCCATCTGCCGACAATTGAGAATATAACAAAATTCTCCCTTTCTTAAAGCTTCATATAATTCTTTATCAGCTTTTCGGGGAACATAACTGGGTATATAAGTGGCAAGACTCCCTCCAACTTGATAATAGGATTTGATCATGTGTCAGTTATCAGTTATCAGTTATCAGTTATCAGTTATCAGTTATCAGTTATCAGTTATCAGTTATCAGTTATTAAAGAGGTAAAGAAGGTGCTGGAGGAGGGTTGACAGAGCGTTCAATCGTGATTTTATTGCTTTCTCGTTGGGTTTGCATTTCAACAGAGATCGCTTCAAAAAGTACCTCTAAACTACTGTAAGGAACTTCTAAATCAATAGTGGTTTCAATTTGATCAAACCCATTGGGTGAAAATTCTGTTAACCACCGAGGGCCATCAACAACACTACGAGTTTGCCGATCAAAAAGCCAAACTTTGACATAAATTCGAGGTAAACCATCGGGAAGTCGCACCCGAACTTTTACCAATCGTCCGGAAATAATTTCTGTTGCTAAGACCTCAATTTCTGGATCAGGAACGGGTTGATCCTCTGATAAAACATAGGGAATCGGTTGATTTGTCGTAGAAGTTTCCGGTTTCGTTTCTTTCCCCAGTTTACGTTTTGAAAAAAATGCGGAAGGAGATTCCAAAGGTTCATCATCAACGACAATTTCTTCTAATTCCTCCTGGGGATGAATCACTTCTGAGAAAACTGGGGAACAGGCATCTTGCTTGTCATGATCAGAACGTTTAACAATATTAGTAGCAGCATTAAACGGAATCTCCGGTAAAGGATTAACGTTAGCGCGTTTAACCCATTGTGACCATTCCTGATCCTGGGCTAAAGAATTTAACCGCGACCAAAATCGATTATTGAGATCCAACGCTTGAAAGGCTTGTTGAACCTCTGGATCTGGTTTAGGTTTAGTAATGGGGGCGGATTCTACTATGGGATCGGGGACGGGTATCGGCAAGGGTGAAATTGAAACGGGGATATCTGTAGACGTTGATTCGGACGTTTCAACACTGATTGATAAATCCTCAGACACCGGAACCCCAGGGGTCTGAACCTCCTGAGTCGTTGAACTCTGGCCAAATGTTGGTAAATCTAGGGGGGTAGAGGGTCGAGAGTCCGTTCCAGAGGGATGTATTTTGGGTGGCAAAATGGTGGAAATCTCAGGAGCAAAGGGTTCAGCAGAGGGGGATTGAGCCGTTTTTATGTTATCGCTGAGGTCGGGTAATTCCAAAACTCCCAAATCCAACGTTGAAAGGTCAGGGAAGTCTTCTTGATCCTGTTGGGTGCCAAAACCTTGATCAATGGCTTCGAGGAGATGTTCAACCTGAGTCACCACGTTAAAAGATTGGGTCGTCACCGGAACCCCATCATGGGAAAAGATCACTTCCCCTAAAATTAAACGGGTTTTGCATTCAAAGGGAATATAAACCACACCGGAAAAAGACAGGGGAAAATCCGAGAACCGAAGGGGTTGGCTTACCTCAAATAACGGTTCTGCGGTTTGGGGGTCGCGTAAACGAAATTGCAGTTCACAGGAAGGAAGGACGGGATAAACAGAAGTTGAAGGCTGAGAGGGGGAAGCGATGGGCAGTTCGATGCGTCCCCATAGGATTACAGGTTGTCCCAAACGGGCAACAAAGGAATCTTGATCGAGGCTCAGGTGCAGCGCATTGAGCAAAGTCTCTACCGGCTGAAGGGGTTGGGGAGACTCTTCAACGAGGGACAAGGGAGTTTCAGGGGTTGAAGCTTGGGGCTGTGGGGGTTCAGCAACCGGATTAGAACGAGAGGTGGGAAATTGTACAATTTTAGGGGAAGGTTCCGGTGTTACCTCAATATCTACCGATTCTGTGGGGATAATATTGACCGTCGGGGGTTGAGTTTCTTCAAAGGGTTGATCAAGGTCTTCTAGGTCTACGGGGAGAACTCGGAGTTGGATTGTTCTTTTACCAACCGTTGATAATAATCCAGAGGTCAGTTGAGGGGAGCAGGAAAACTGCCAATTTCCAGGTTTTAAGGAAGTGTAAGGCATCACCACCATTAACCCTTCGGAATTGGTCGTTAGTGTTCGAGTTTGAACTTGTTGAACAGGTGGAAGGGCTTCAAAATCTTGATAAATAATGCGAACATCAATGGAGGTGTTTGTATAACCAGAACGGGCGACCATCCGATAGCGCCCTTCTAAAATTTCAACATCGGGGGATTCTAAGGTCAGCCAAGTATTATCCCCTTCTTTTTGGACTAGAAATTCCCAACTTGCCATTTCCCGCCTCTATTCAGGTGGTGTTTTATCTCTCCAATATCATAGCCGAATAGGAGTCAGGAAATAGGAGGAGGCAGGAGGCAGGAGGCAGGAGGAATTAAGAATTAAGAATTAAGAATTAAGAATTAATCTCTATTCTTCTTTCCCAGTTCCCTCTACCTTCTGTCCCCTGCCTCCTGCCTTCTACAGTAATCCTGTATTCGTTCCTGGCTTGCCAGTTGCCAGTTCCACTTTGACAATTTTACCGCCCATTTTCATGATGCGTTGTTGTTCTTTGAACCAATTGTCATAGGGAACTAACTTTGTAAAGTAAGTATTTTGTAATTCCCGTTGGGTACGAATCCGGGTTTGGCTTGGCACACAAGCTGTTACTTTGAACATCCGCATTTTTTTTCGTCTCTCCTGAGCAAATTTAACAAGTTTTAGATCAATTTTTAAATGCTCAAAGGCCGGGAGTCAGAAGTCAATACTAGCTCGCTAAAACTTATCAGGAATAACAGACAAGCCTTTGGCGGTCTAGCACTCACTCCAGACTTCCCTGGCCTTGAAGGTTGTTCGGATTTTGAATTGGGAATTTAGAAATTCACCCTCAAAAACCTAACATCGGTTTTAGCTTAAGCCAGAGGAGATATAGTCAAAGTAAATGCCCATTTCTTTGCCAGCATCAGCGCCCACTAAGCTAGCGGTCACTTCTTTCATGGCTTGGATGGCTTGAACGGTAGAACCGATGGGAACACCCAGAGAGTTATAGGTTTCTTTCAAACCGTTGAGAACGCGCTCATCAAGAATGGAAGGATCGCCAGCTAACATGGCGTAGGTGGCATAACGGAGGTAGTAGTCTAAGTCGCGAATGCAAGCAGCATAACGACGGGTGGTGTACATATTTCCACCAGGACGGGTGACGTCAGAGTACAGCAGAGATTTGGCTACTGCTTCTTTGACGATGGTGGCTGCGTTGGCACTGATCGTGGAAGCAGCACGAACCCGCAGTTCGCCAGTGGCGAAGTAGGCTTTTAATTTGCCCAGGGCGCTGGCATCCAGGTACTTACCTTGAACGTCAGAAGAATTGATTACGGAAGTAATGGCGTCTTGCATGATTGTTCTATTTCCTTGTAGTCGCTGAATCTAGGAATCGTTTAAAAAAGGTGATAAAGCAATCGGAACTATGACATTGCACCGATCACATAGTCGAAGTAAGCTGAGGCTTCGGCTGCATCTTCACCAGATAACAGACCAGCAGCAACATTCTTCGTAGCACGAATTCCTTCGACAACGGCTTCAATGGGGGTACCCAGAGATTTGTACATTTCCCGAGCGCCAACGATCCCGATTTCTTCGATGGGGGTAACATCGCCCGCAACGATTCCATAGGTGACCAGACGCAGGTAGTAGTCGAGGTCGCGTAAGCAGGTAGCGGTCATTTCTTGGCCATAAGCATTGCCACCAGGAGAGACCACATCAGGGCGTTTCTGGAAGAGTTGGCTTCCAGCTTCTTTGATGATGCGCTCACGGGCACCTGTCAGCGTTTCGGCGATGCGAACGCGACGCTCACCAGAGGTGACGAAGGCTTTGATTCGATCTAATTCACCAGGGCTGAGGTAACGCGCTTCGGCGTCGGCATTAACGATGGATTTTGTGACGATACTCATTTTCTACAAAAGCGTTTAGCTAACGTTTTCCTGATTGACACTCTCCCGAAAACCCATGTAACTGAGTTGGAGAGTCTCAGAGTGACCTCTGAGCGTTCCTGCTTGTTCAGATACATTCTGGATCAAGCCATGATCTTAGAGTGTATCTGCTTTGTGATCCGCAATCAAATCTATTTTTATTTAAGATTTTTATCGGTTCACTTTTGGCTTGTTCGTAGCCCTCAAAAATTTTTGAGATTTTTAGGGGACAGTTCACAAGCTTGACATCCTCCACTGCCTGAAAGCAAGTGAATTCCCAGCCTGCTCCCTATTCGGGTCTGCATCTGATGGGTTGACGCTTCCTTGATCACAGCCTAAATTCTTAGGTCTTATGCTTTCTTTCTCCACGCCCGTTTAGAGTCTCCGAATGCCTTCCGGCGACTGTAACTCGCTTTGGACATTCGCCCAATACTGTTACTACCTATCGCTTGTATTTTGAGGCATAGAGCCCACATTCTTAGCGGGATTGTAATAGTTTTTAACATTCCACGGGGTGGGAACGATGTCCACTGATTTTGAAGCGACAATTCAATCCCAAAAATCATGAACCCTAAGCCTAGTCAAGAACGATATCGTTGACACTCCCCGCTCTGAAGAGACGGGGATTCTTAAGAGATTTTCACTCTTAAAGGCTGAGTCAAACAACCCCTATCCACTCCGGCAAAACCATTGTGGCTACTTTTCTTTTAGGATGTCTTGATGACGATACCCATCGTAGATCTTCAACAACTGATTTAAGTGGCACAACAAGGGTTGATTACCCATCAAGATCCTTGATGTTCGCGGGGGTCAGTTGCGATCGCGACGGCGGTTGCATTTGTATTATAAAATTCAGTGGAGTTTCTACTCTTTTTTGAGAACACCGGAAAACTAATGTCACAATAGATTCCGTTTCTATCTGAATTGTTGCTTCCAGAATATGCGTCTAACTCCATGGAATTGTCCTCCGTTCAAAATTCTACAACAGTGCTTTCAGGGTTTTAAAGGTTTCAAAACCCTACTGATAACCTTCGTGATTATTAGTGTATTCTTTTTTACCCTTGTCCCAACCGCGTTAGCCAGTTTGGATGATGATCGCTTTGATGGTAATATTTTTGCCTTGTATGGGGGAAATGGTTCCCTAGTCCCTCCCAGAGTTACCTTAGCAGAATCCCGCAGACAAGGCAGACCCGCTTTATTAGTCTTTTTCTTGGACGATAGCAAAGATTGTAAAAAATTTACAACAACTGTATCTGAACTTCAGCGTTTTTACGGAAGGGCTGCGGATTTTATTCCGGTCAATGTTGATACTTTATTACCCGATACCCAGTTTTCTAGTCAGGAACCGGGCTATTATTACAAAGGCTATGTTCCTCAAACCGTATTAATTGACCAGTCGGGGAAAGTGGTTCTTGATCAAAACGGACAAGTTGCTTTTGAACGTGTCGATGATGTGTTTCGTCAAGTTTTTGATTTACTTCCTCGGTCTGAATCTGTGGAATTGCGGCGACGTTCTTTCAATGAATTTAACACCGAGTTAGTAGAAACTCAGCGTTAAAACCGTTGGGGATATTGTGGATGGTAGATTCGACCGGGCGATCGCTTCATAAAATGTTACATTTTTGTTAAGATTGAGTCAGTCGGTCTATTTTCCCCTATTAATTTCTAAACCAAGCGTGATGAATACCCCCTCCTCTCCGGCATCCTCAGAGGTTAAACCCAACGAACCCAAACCCAGCTATGTTAAATTAGCGATGCGAAATATGGTTCGCAAAGGCGGAAAGTCTTTGTTTCATTTTGCATTAACCACCATAGGTTTATTAGGATTTCTCATCGGGATGGCTTACCTGACTCGCTAACCCCTAGAATTTTGATTAAATTTTATCTTATAGCAGTCGTCAGAGACCTATTAAGGCAAAGTAGTGATGCAGCAAAGCTAGACCCTACACCTGTTTTTTCCTCCCTGTTCCCTGTTCCCTTCTATAAATGAGTGTTCAAATTGAAGTTAGTATACAGGACTGTTTTTGGGATCGGTTTGTGTTAGAAAACCCAGAACCTAACTCCAGCCCAGACCAGAGTATGGAGTCTTCGCCCCTAGTAATTGACTGTCCCATCAATGAGACAGAATGGGAAAATTGGTTTCAAATTTGGCTGAATCATTTACATTCTGATCTTCCCAGCGCATCCAGTTATGAATTAAGCTTGCGCCTAACGGATAATACAGAGATAGAAACGTTAAATACTCAGTATCGTTCCCAAAATAAACCGACCGATGTGTTAGCCTTTGCGTCATTAGAGGTCGATTGTCCCCTACCTCCCGAAATTTTATCTTCTCAATCGCTATATTTGGGCGATATTGTCATTTCGGTGGAAACCGCTTATAACCAAGCTCAAGAACAGGGACATTCCCTCAAAACCGAGTTAGGATGGTTAGCGACTCACGGGTTATTACATCTTTTAGGTTGGGATCATCCTGATGATGAAAGTTTAACGGAAATGTTAAACCAACAACGAGTTCTTTTAGAAATTATTGGATTAGTTAACTCGCTACGGTGACTCCCTGAGTACAGCACAAATTCTGAGGTAGAGCCATGAAGCACAGATTTATTATAAAGCCAGGATGGGAGCTTGAAAACCAGCGTGTCTTCAGACAACAGATGAAAAGCGACTCAGGGGAATTTATTCCCCATGAATATTTTTCTGATTTATGTTTTCTGATTTATGTTAACCTATCAACAGGTCGAAAATAAGAGATTTCCATGATAGTTTTAGAATACAAAGTTAAAGACAAGCTTGAGCAATACAAAGCAATTGATCAAGCAATTCGTACAACTCAATTTGTTCGCAATAAAGCGATTAGATACTGGATGGATAATTCCAGAGAATTGAAAATTGACAAATTTGCCTTAAAGCGATGCCTGTTGGTATTTGTTCCGACAATAGATAGAATATTTTGCAGCTAAATTTGATAAATTGGCAATTCCGGTTGCACCCCATTACACTTTGCAAAAATGTTCTAATTGTGGGGTAATTGTTAAAAAATCTCTATCGACTCGCACCCATATTTGTAACTGTGGATGTGAGTTACATAGAGATACAAACGCTGCAAAAAACATTCTCAATCTTGCTAAACAAGCTAGGGATGGGCAATCCCGAAGTAACGCTAATGGACTAGAAACCTCTACTCTTCTTGGGGAAACCCTGGTCGCAGCACGTATCTAGGTCGAAGTTAGAATCCCCGTCTATAAGAGAGCGGGGAGTGTCAAGATAGATTGCTTGCAGTATGCTTATGGAAACTGAATGTGGTTAAAAATGTAATCAGTGAAGGATCTATCCACTAATGCACCTAAACAAACCCTCTATTTCAGAATTTGCAGCCTCATCGTTGATTTCTCTACCTCAAGGAACAACACCAGTACAGCCCAACCGGTCTGATGCTATGGGAAAAAAATATAACCGAGAATTATCTTGGACAATAGCATCTAATTTATTAGTTAGCTTTAAATATGCTTGGGCTGGAATCATTTATGCTTTTAGAACCCAAAGAAACTTTCGGATTCATACTCTTATTGGAACCCTAGCCATTGGCTTGGGTCTTTTTTTGAATTTACCCAAGGTGGAAGTGGCAGTTATTGGCTTAACCATTGGGGCGGTAATGACGATGGAATTATTGAATACAGCCATAGAATCCGTTGTTGATTTAACGGTGGGTCAGTCTTACCATGAGTTAGCAAAAATTGCTAAGGATTGCGCGGCGGCGGCTGTTTTAATCTCTGCTATCGTGGCATTATTTGTGGCGGTAATCTTACTATTACCTCCTTTCATCGCCTGGATTAACGTTACCTTATTAGGAGTTTAAACCTTGATTATTGTTATTGATAATTACGATAGTTTTACTTACAATATTGTTCAATATTTAGGAGAACTCGGTCAAGAATTACCGATTGCTTCTGAAGTTCAAGTCTTTAGAAATGACAAAATTTCTATCGAAGAAATTCGTCAGATGAAACCCGATGCAGTGGTGATTTCTCCAGGGCCAGGTCGTCCAGAAGATGCCGGAATTTCCCTAGAATTAATTCGAGAATTAGGGCCAACTTTACCCCTTTTAGGCGTATGTTTAGGCCATCAAAGTATTGGTCAAGTATTCGGGGGGAATATTATTTCTGCACCGGAACTAATGCACGGAAAAACATCCCCCGTTCATCATACTGGGGTCGGTGTTTTCTCTAATGTTGAAAATCCCTTAACCGCCACTCGCTATCATAGCTTAGTGATTGAACGAGAGACTTGTCCTGATGTTTTAGAAATTACAGGATGGGTGGAAGATGGGACAATTATGGGGGTTCGCCATCGGGACTATCCCCATATTCAGGGGGTACAATTTCACCCGGAAAGCGTTCTCACCCGTTCTGGAAAACAACTCTTAAGAAATTTCCTAGAACAGATATAATTGTTAACTCGGAACTGTCATCCCGGCTTTAATCCGTTGCTTCCGTCAACCCAAATATTATGAAACGGCGAAAATTAATTCAATTAACAACCACGACGCTATTAACAACGTTAGCAACTGGGTTAACGTCTCAATGGCAAAAATCTACAGCCCAATCTGCTTCTGGAAATACTTTAACCGTCCAATGGTTAGGACATACGGCTTTTTTATTTACAGGGGGAGGATTAAGAGTTTTAGTCAATCCTTTTCGCCAAATTGGGTGCACCAGTGGTTATCGCAGTCCACAACAATTTCAAACAGATTTAATCTTAATTAGTAGCCGTCTCTTAGATGAGGGAGTGATAGAAGGATTTACGGGAAATCCCGCTTTATTATATGAACCCGGTGTCTATCAATTTAATGGCACTCAAATTCAAGGGATTCGCACCATTAAAGACCGATTTGAAGGGCGCAGATTTGGCGTTAATGTCGCTTGGTTATGGAAACAAGCCGGGATTAAAATTTTACATTTAGGAGGACTAGCAGCCCCTTTAGGAATGGAAGAACGCATTTTAATTGGTCGTCCTGATTTAATGTTAATTCCGGTTGGCGGGGGGGCAAAATCCTATACCCCGGAAGAAGCCAAAAAAACCATTGAATTTCTGAATCCGCGAATTGTAATTCCCACCCATTATCGAACGTTAGCAGCCGATGCAACAACCTGTGATATTGAACCCATTGATAATTTTTTAACCGTAATGGCGGGAACACCCATACAAATTCAAAAAACAGATACCCTGACATTAACTGCCGATAATTTACCGAAAGAAGGCCCTATAATTAATGTCTTAACTTATAACTTTGATAATAATCCCAAAAGTTAGGTATTCCTTAACAGTTAACGTTTAGCTGTTAACAAGTAAGGTCGGGTTCTTTAAAATTAACTACAATTTTGATGAATCCCCTACTAACTGATAACTGATAAATTCCCCTTTAATTGTTATGAATCCTCAAAATCACACTCAAAAATTGAAACAAATAACGGTATTTTTTAGCGTTGTTGGAGTGATACTCGGTGGAAGTGTGCCCGTTGAAGCGCAACTATACAATCACACCTTAACAAAGTTTGTTAATATTGCCCAAATTCCGGCTACAACATCACTGGATATTGTGGATACGGTGGTGAGTGCGGGTGAGTTTACAATTTTAACCCAAGCCTTGCAAGCAGCGGATTTAGTCGATATCCTGAAAGCAGAAGGGCCATTTACAATATTTGCACCAACGGATAAAGCATTTTCAGAACTTCCGCCAGGAACTTTAGAAAACTTACTCAAACCCGAAAATAAAGCAGAATTAGTCAAGATTTTGACCTATCATGTTGTTCCGGGAAAAGTATTGTCAACTGACCTTAAATCAGGGGAAATCGAAACCGTAGAAGGAGATACCATTAACGTACAAGTGGGTGCATCGGTAAAAATTGATAATGCAACGGTGATTAAAGCCGATGTTCCAGCTATTAATGGGGTAATTCATGTTATTGATACCGTAATTCGACCCAACTAATTTACACAATTTAAAGAGGATTTAATCATGAACAACTTAACAGAATATCAAAACCCAGGTAAACGGGTCGGACTTCTTAGCCTTTTGAGTTTCCTCCTGTTAGGAACAATTTCCCCCGTTGTCGCCGCAGAAGCTCAAATATCTCCTAATTCAAAACTCGTTGACAGCCAAAATATCGCCCAACTTCCAATTCCTAAAGAAGTGATTAAAGCTGTGGGTGGAGATTTAGCTAGTATTATTTTATCCGATGACCGGTTTACAATTTTAGCTGCAATTTTAAAAACAACCGGATTATTAGATGCTCTAAAAAAGGGAGATTTTACCATTTTCGCCCCAACGGATGAAGCCTTTGCTAAATTACCCCAAGAAATTTTAGAAGCTATCCTGACATCAAAAGACTTGAGTAAAATTACTGATTTATTAAAATATCATGTCATTCCAGGGAAAGTCAACGCAACGGATTTAAAAGCAGGAGAAGTAACAACTTTAGAAGGAGATTCTATTACGGTAGGAACCGATAATAATCAAATTCAAGTCGAAGATGCCAGGGTGATTGATTCTGATATCCCGGCGAGTAATGGGGTTATTCATGTTATTGATAAAGTGATGGTATTACCTGAATAAGGTAAAATTAATCTTGATTGCATCTAAAAAACAACTTTATTCCCAGTTATGAAATTAAGCCTTTGCATGATTGTTAAAAACGAAGAGGAGACTTTAGCTAAATGTTTAAACAGCGTTAAAGGAATTGTTGATGAGATTATTATTGTAGATACGGGGTCAACGGATAGAACCCCAAAAATTGCTCAACAATTTGGGGCTAGTGTTCATTTTTTTGACTGGTGTGATGATTTTGCTAAAGCCAGAAATGCAGCTTTAAGTTATGCAACGGGACAATGGATTTTAGTCTTAGATGCAGATGAAAGATTAGCACCGGGAATGGGAGAACACCTCCATCAAATGATGCAAAACCGTGATTTAATTGTGATTAACTTAATTCGACAAGAAATCGGTGCGAGTCAATCTCCCTATTCTTTAGTCTCTCGATTATTTAGAAATCACCCGCAAATTTGTTTTTCTCGTCCCTATCATGCAATGGTGGATGATAGTATTACCGAATTAATTCACCAAAAACCTCAATGGAAAATTGGAACTTTACCGACAGTAGCGATTTTACATGATGGATATCAAGCTGAAACTATTACTAAACGGAACAAATGGCAAGCCGCAAAATCATCAATGGAACGTTATTTAACAGAACATCCCAATGATGCCTATGCAGCGAGTAAATTAGGAGCTTTATATGTCGAAATCGGTGAATTAAATCGAGGAATTGAACTCTTAAAATTAGGTTTATCTCAAGGCAATGATGTAGAAGAAGGGGTTTTATATGAACTGCATTATCATTTAGGAATTGCTTATGGGAAACAACAACAATTCGCAGAAGCAAAACACCATTATCAACAAGCTATTGAGATCAATATTTTACCTCAATTGAAGCTAGGAGCTTATAACAATTTAGGGAATATTTTTAAACAAGAAGAAGAACTAGAATCTGCTAAAATAGCGTATCAAACCGCCATTGAAATTGATCCGACTTTAGCGATCGCTCATTATAATTTAGGCATGACCTTAAGAGCAATGGGAGCTTATCGAGAAGCGATCACAGCTTATCAAAAAGCCATTGAACTGAATCCCAATTCTGCCGAAACCTTCCAAAATTTAGGGGTTTTATTACTCCAAATTGGTCAACTCAGCGATAGTTTTATGATGTTTAAAGCCGCCATTGAATTACACGAACAAAACAACTCTCCAGAAGCTGAACGCTTACGGATGGGACTAGCGGAAATGGGTTTTCGACTGTGAGATATCCCAGAGAAATTTCAAAAGATTTTTCCAAATTTTTCCAGAATCCGCTATCATGCAGCAAAAGCTTGTCCTGAGCCTTGTCGAAGGATTGTCGAACGGATTATATGATTTTACTAGGAGTTAGGTAATATGAGTAATGCAAAACGGATTCCTGTGGGGATTGTGGGAGCATCAGGTTATGGTGGGGTACAATTGGTTCGCTTATTGCAGGATCATCCCCTGGTAAATATTGCCTATTTGGGGGGTGATAGTAGTGCTGGAAAACCCTTTTGCAGTCTCTATCCCCATTTGAATGAATGCGTGGATTTAGTGATAGAACCCATTGATATTGATAAAATTGCCTCTAAATGTCAAATTGTCTTTCTATCTCTCCCCAATGGTTTAGCTTATCAAATGGCTCCACAATTGCTTGAAAAAGGCTGCAAAGTATTAGATTTATCGGCAGATTATCGATTTTCTAATTTAGACATTTATAAAAAATGGTATGGGGGAGAGCGTCAGGATCAAGCGATCGCAGCAACGGCGGTTTATGGCTTACCTGAACTCTATCGCGATCGCCTTTCTACGGCTCAATTAGTCGGTTGTGCGGGTTGTTATGTAACTGCGAGTTTATTAGCGATTGCACCCTTATTAAAACAGGGATTAGTGGTTCCTGATACCGCCATTATTGATGCTAAATCAGGCACTTCTGGAGGCGGTAGACAAGCTAAAGTTAATATGTTATTAGCAGAAGCTGATAGTTCAATTGGCGCTTATAGTGTGGGGGGTCATCATCGTCATACCCCAGAAATTGAAGAGATTTGTAGTGAGTTAGCCGGACATGATATTTTAGTTCAATTTACTCCCCATTTAATGCCAATGGTACGGGGAATTTTAGCAACAGTTTATGCAACTTTACGAGATCCGGGGTTAGTTCGAGAAGATTTAATTACGATTTACAAAGCGTTTTATCGCAATTCTCCCTTGGTGAAAATTTTACCTGGAGGTACTTATCCTCAAACAAAATGGGCTTGCGGAACAAACCTTTGTTATTTAGGAATTGAAGTTGATCAACGCACGGGACGAGTGATTGTGATGTCGGCTATTGATAACTTAATTAAAGGTCAAGCCGGACAAGGAGTGCAGTGTATGAATATTATGATGGGTTGGGAAGAAACCTTGGGTTTACCGCAATTGTGTTTCTATCCTTAAATCTTATGTAGAGACGTGCCATAGCACGTCTCTACAAAGGAATTATTTCTTAGATTTAAACTGTTTTTCCACAATACTAACAATCGTAAATTCATCCCACGCTGACCCTATGCCTACGGCACGCTACGCAAACGGGTTCAGGCGTGAGGCACGAGTGCGTAAGAAGCTAAATCATTTGTATAGTGTACTATTAGCTGTTGCAGTACAGAGAGATACCAATGGATCTGTTTGAAATTCCTCTGAACCCCGAAGGTAAGATTATTGACTTTTTGACTGGTGATGTTTTAGAAGCAAAACCAGAAGAATTTGTCCGCCAACAATATTTAAGAGTTCTTCACTTCGAGTATCAGTATCCGAAGACTCATTTAGCTAGAGAAGTACCCGTTTACTATGGCTCAAAAGAATTAAAGGATTTAGAAGGTAGACCCGTTCGAGCCGATATAGTCATTTATTCAACGGCATCTGCTTGTACCGCACGTGATCAAGGCAGAATCGAAATTATTGTTGAGTGCAAAGCACCGAATGAAACTTCAGGCTATAACCAACTTGTCTCCTACATATTCAATACAAGTGCCAATGGTGGTGTTTGGTTTAATGGTGATGTTAAATATTACCGTCGCTTAAGCACTCCCAGAAATGAATTAATTCCTTGGATAGGAATTCCCAGGAAGGGGGAGGCTTGGGATGCTCTAGGACGTAGAAGGAAAGAAGACTTAAAACGTCCAAAAGATATTAAAGGTTTGCTTCGTAGATGTCACAACAAACTTCATGGACGCGGTGTAGATGGTGAGGAAGAAGACCTCACTATGGATATGGTTCGCCTAATTCTTGCGAAAGCAAAAGATGAGGAATCATCTGATGAGTTTACAACCTTTTACTGTACACCTGAAGAATATGCTACGCCTGAAGGACAAGCTCAAGTAGAACAGCGAGTTCAGATTTTGTTTGCAAAAGTAGTTACCGATAATCCTGATGTATTTGGAGAGTATGAAAGGGTTACTGTTGGTAGACGCGCTATTGCTGATGTTGTAGTTGAGCTTCAAAATTATCGTCTCTTAAGCAACCTTTTGGAGTCAGACGACTGGGACATCATGGGTTATGCTTACGAACAGTACACAGCAACCTACTTAAAACGTCAAAGAGGACAATTTTTCACCAATCGCCTCGTTATTGATTTCATGGTTGGAATATTAGCTCCGACTTATGAGGATAATATTCTTGATCCTGCTGGAGGCTCTGGTGGATTTCTTACAGGAGTAATGCGCTATGTTCGGCGCAAAATTCTTTCCTCAAATGCAACAGATATTGCAAAACAAAGACAATTAGATAGACATAGAACTCGTCTTTTTATGGTAGAAATTAGCAAACGGCTTGTGAAGATTGCTAAAACTGCCATGATCCTCAACGGAGATGGACATACTGGTATGACTCAAGGTGATAGTCTTGGGTCTATTGATAATTTGAACGAACACGTCCGCGCTCTAGCAGGACAGGGCAAACCTACAATTATTCTTACTAATCCACCTTTTGCGGGTGTTGGTGAAGGACGCATTTCAGACAAAAAAATATTAGATAACTTTAACTGTGGTCTTAAATGGACTATGCGTGATGGCAAATATCAAGCAACTTCTGAGCTTGATGATGGAGTACCACCTGAAATGTTATTTTTCGAGCGTTGCTTGCAATGGGTTGCGCCTGGTGGCAAAGTGGGGATCGTTATGCCAAAGAGCTTTCTTGATACCCAAACATACTTTCCAGCCAGACAAATTCTCTTTCGTGATGCCAGACTTTTAGGTGTAGTTAACTGTCACAAAAACACTTTTCAGCCTCATACGGGTGTTAGAACTTGTTTAGTGTTTTTTCAAAAGAACCGACCCAAAGAAAACCCGCCAGATGATTATCCTATCTTTATGGCAATCTCCAAAAAGGTTGGGCATGATAGTGAGGGAATTCCAATCTTCAAAAAAGAAGACAGTGGTTCTGATTCAGAAATTCTTGATCACGATTTAGATGAAATTTTAGATGATTATTATCGATTTCTTCAAAACAATCTCCAACCATCTGAGTATCGTTTTTCAATCAATGTGTCTGATATTAATGGCGATCTCAGAATCAACCCTCAAGCATATCTTCCAGACCTAAATGCAACAATACGCGCACTTGAATCTCTTGATGGTTCTGATAATTGGGCGATCGCAACTTTAGGGCAGATTTGCGCTGGCGTTAAGATATTCAAAGGCCCACGATTAAGAACAGAGAGCCTAATTGTTGAGACTCCTGGCGATCAAATTGAACCCTACTTCACACCATCTGCTGTTTTACAAGAAAAAGGAGATAGCGTTAAATTACTAGATTTATCAAAAGCATCTAAAAGTCAACTTTCAGCGTTAAGAGCGGTTCGTGTTTATCGCGGTGATATTCTCATTACACGATCTGGTTCTATAGGTCGTGTGGCATATATTACTAATCGTTTGAATGGGTTAATTGTGTCTGATGACTTGATACGAGTCAGAATTCCAGATGAGACATTTCGACTTTATGCTTATGCTTTCTTACAATCTAAACTAGCCCTTGATCAAATGATTTTGAATGAATACGGCTCAGTCCAACAGCACCTTGAACCACATCATATTGCAAACATTATTATCGCTATACCAACTGATGAAGCCGCATTAAATAGTGTTGTGGAGAAGACAAGAAGAACCATCATGCTGCGTGAGGAGCTTGAAGCATCCCAAATTGAGATGCAAAGTAGTGTTATTGACTTGTTCGCTCAACTTTCTGACAATCAGCAAGGGGATTCGTAGCTGTCGCCATTGAATGATTTAATACAAATCGAAAAAGTTTACCTCTACTTACTTCCTATAGGGAAGGACTTTTGGAAAGTGTTTTATCGCAATTCTCCCCTGGTTAAAATCTTACCCGGTGGCACTTATCCGCATAAATCGTTGTAGGGCTTTAACCCCAAGATCGGAGGGCTTTAGCCCTACAACAAGATTATTTCTTAGGTTTAAACTGTTTTTCTACAATACTAACAATCGTATCCCTAGGAAAAAATCGAGGTAAATTCACAATAAATTGATTACTTAATCCCCCCGTTACTAAAGTTGAAAACTCTTTTTCTAACGCTTGTAACGTCTCTTCAACTACTTCCTCCGCCGTTGCATAATTTTGTCCGGCACCTGCAAAGGTTTGGGGAAATTCTGCTTCTACAAAAAAGTTAGATTCTGTAGGGCCAGGACACACCACTAAAATTCTCACCCCAGAGTCTTTATTTTCTGCCCATAAGGCTTCTGTAAACGTCAAAACAAAGGCTTTTGTTCCAGAGTAAACGGAAGAATAAGGTAAAGGTTGATAACCCGCAATAGACGCCACATTAACAATTGCACCCGACCTGCGTTTTTTCATATCGGTTAAGAATAAATGAGTCAGTTCAACTAAAGCTAAAATATTCAACTGAATCATTTGAACTTGTTTTTCTAAAGGTCGCTCAACAAACGCTCCATAATCTCCAAATCCAGCATTATTAATCAGCAAATCAACAGTTAATCCCGCTTGAGAGATAGCATCATAAACTGCTTTTGCTGCACCCGGTTTCGTTAAATCTTGAGGAATAACATGAGCTTTAATATTATATTGAGTCTGAAAGTGTTCAGCTAGTTTTTCTAATTTATCTTGAGAACGAGCTACCAAAACCACATCCATTTTGCGAGATGCCAGTTCCTTTGCAAACGCTGCCCCAATTCCAACAGACGCTCCTGTAATTAACGCAGTCTTCATTAATTCTCAATCCTAGAATAACTTTCTAATCCATTATTGTAACGTATTTTTGATATTTTGTTAAGATTACTAGCTTTATATCAGAAATTAATAACCCAGAATCAATTGTAATCAGATGAGTGCATTTTTCAATACCGTCGATAAAATTGTTTTTGATGCAAACGGTGAATAAAATATAAACTTCCCCAATAACTAATAATTGCACAAATTAAGGCAACCGTGAAAGATCCAACCAATAAAGCGATGATAAAATCTGTGCCTAAGTTAAGAATATTATCAAAAGATAAAGATTGTTCTTCTTCTAAAGAAAGGGTAGGAAAACCTAATAACCATTGACCGATATGAAAATTAAACCAATAAATCGGAATAGAAGTAATGGGGTTACTCACCCAAGTTCCAACCACCGCCAACAATTTATGGCCCCGCAGAAGGGTTGCTAAAGCCACCCCTAAAATGATTTGTAAGCCAAAAAACGGAAACCAACCCGTAAACACCCCAACAGCTAAACCTCTAGCTAAGTATTCAGGTTTACCTTGACGGTGGATAAAACGACGATAAAAATATTTCCTCCACTGACGCCATAACTTCTGAACGGGTTTGGGTCGAGATGCAGCCATTATTTGGCGTTGTCGGTGCATCTCCAGCAACGGTCGCATCCCATTGTCCTCCTACTTCTTGATTCATCTTAATTTTAGCTTCTTCCGCAACGAGTGCCCCACGTCTGACCCGTTAGGGCAGCGTGGGATGAATTGCGGTCAGGGACTAGAATGTTCAATAATTGGTTATTATAAAATATAATATAATAAAAAAGGAGGTGATTCAAAGTGCTAAAGGCAACAAAAGTAAGGCTCTATCCAACACCTGAACAGGAGTTGGCATTAGCTAAATCGTTTGGCTGTGCAAGATCGCAAAAGGAATTTTGCCTTAAATGCCTGTATTCAGCACTATCAAGAAACTGGTAAAAGCCTAAAATTAGCATCTTATAAAGGAATGCTCCCTCAACTTAAAAAAGAATATCCTTGGCTCAAAGAGAATTGCTACTCATCAGTTCTTCAATGTGTAGCTATAAATTTAGATAGAGCCTACAAAAACTTTTTTGAGGGACGAGCTAAATTTCCTAATTTCAAATCCAAACATCACAAGCAATCAATTCAGTATCCCCAAAGTGTTACTGTTAATGGTGAATACCTAAAATTTCCCAAAATTGGTGAGATCAAAGCGATATTTCATCGAGAAGTTACGGGAAAGATTAAAACAGTAACAATCTCCAAAACTTCGACTGATAAATATTTTGCTTCAATTTTATGTGAAGTCGAAGGAACTGACGTTAAACAGTCGGGAGATAATATTATTGGGATTGATCTAGGGTTAAAAGATTTCGCAATTACTCATAATGGAGAAAATGCAACTAAATACGCTAACCCCAAACATTTATATCGTCATCAGAAAAATCTAGCCCGGAAACAGAAAAAACTCTCCCGAAAAACTAAAGGTAGTAAATCGAGAGAGAAGTTTAGAAAAATTGTAGCTAAGGTTCACGAAAAGATAACCAACTCCCGCCAAGATTTCTTGCATAAATTATCAAGAAAGTTGGTAAACGAAAGTCAAGTGATTGTCGTTGAAAACCTCAACGTCAAGGGAATGGTTAAGAACCGGAAGTTATCAAAAGCAATATCTGATGTGGGTTGGGGAAAATTTGTCAACTTTATTGATTACAAGTTGAAACAAAGAAACGGTGAACTTGTAGAAATTGATCGCTTTTTCCCTAGTTCCAAAACTTGTTCGAGTTGTGGTCATGTCCTAGATGAATTATCTCTGGATATCAGAGAATGGGTTTGTCCAAGTTGCCAAACTCACCATGACCGTGATGAAAACGCGGCACTCAACATCAGGAATGAAGGGATCAGAATATTAACTGAAGGCGGAGGGAACCTCGTCTTTGCCGATGGAGGCTGTGTAAGACCACCTGCTTGTAAAAGTAAGGGGCATTGGTCTGTGAATTCGGAAGCCTACACCGCCCTAGTCGGGTCGGTGTAGGTAGTTCACCGGGTTTTCTCAACCTCTATCAATGGGTTGTTTTTATGAAAGTGAGAACAGGAATAGAGAATAATCAATCAGAAATAGAAAACACTCAATAAAAATAGAATATTCACAAAATTTTCACAAGTTGAGTCTACATTAGAATTGGATACCGGGAATAACTTTTTAGTCCCAGTTCACTCTTAATAATACTTTACTTTGAATAAAATTTCTTAATCCTCCTATGAATACTTGTCCCTGCTGCTCTGAATCAATGCTTCGTCATACCCGCAACCATCAAGTCTATTGGTTCTGCCGTCATTGTTGGGAAGAAATGCCTGTATTCGAGCTTAAAAATCCGCCCCTCAGCATTTTATCCCGCAAAGAGACTTCTCTCCCTAGTCAACCTTCTCTGGTTCTATCTTTATTACGCTGACCGACCTCCTTTATAATACTTGATTAAGAAGTAGGCAATAGTGCGTAAAATTGAATCATCCCGCATAACATCCACAAGGAATAAAAATGTGAAAATTCTGTGTGTAGAAGATGATCCCAATTTAGCTAAACTATTGGAAACTCTCTTAGTGCAGCATCATTATCAGGTCGATTTAGCCAGAGATGGATTGATCGGATGGAACTTTGCAGAAACCTTTACCTACGACTTAATTTTACTCGATATAGGTTTACCTCAATTAGATGGTTTACAGTTTTGTCAACAACTTCGAGTAAATTCCTCCTCCCCCTCAAGCCGAAATTCTGATACACCCGTACTGCTGATGACCGCTTTGGATACAGTCACCAATAAAGTCATGGGTTTGGATGCAGGAGCAGATGATTATATTGTTAAACCGTTTGATTTACAAGAATTTTTAGCTCGAATGAGGGCCTTATTGCGACGACATCCAGACAGTCGCTCACCCCAATTAACTTGGGGGGAATTGTGTATGAATCCTAATAGTTGTCAAGTAACCTATCAAGATCAACCGATCATATTAACCGCAAAAGAATATGAATTATTACAGCTTTTTCTGCGAAATCCCCATCAGATTTTTAGTGTCAGTCGCTTATTAGATTGTCTGTGGAAATCCGATGAATTTCCCAGTGAAGGAACAGTTCGAGCGCATATTAAAGGATTACGAAAAAAACTCAAAGAGCAGGGGTCTAAAGATATTATAGAAACCCTGTATAAATTAGGCTATCGATTAAGATTAGAAAAACAGAATCAAACCCCAAATAAAGCCCAAAAATCACAAAAAAAACCGGAAGTTTTGAAGGAATTTCCTCAACAATTAGATCCGTCTTTCCTAACTTCAGAAATGCTACCTGAATTGTGGCCCGTATGGCAGGAGTCCCAACCCCTTTACTGCGATCGCTTATCCATTGTTCAACAGGCGATCGCAGCCTTATATGAAGGACGATTAACCCCCGAACAACAACACCATGCAGAACGAGAAATTCATACGTTAATCGGATCATTAGGGTGTTTTGGATTAATGTCAGCCTCGGATTTATCCCGCCAAATTCAGCAGATTTTGAAATCGGGAGAACCCTTGGGATTAGCAGAAGCCGACCAACTCCAAACCTTAACAACCAGATTACGGAACGCGATTGAACAGACTAATCAACACATCCAACACAAAAGTGATCCCCAACCTCAACCTCAATCTAAAACCCCGATTCGCAGCACATTGTTACTTGTAGATGATGATTTTCCCCTGGCTCAAATTATTGCCATTGAAGCCGTGAATTGGGGCTATGAATCCCATATTGCCACGGATCTGCACCAAGCCCAACAACTGTTGACTCGGTATCAATTTGATAGCATAATCTTGGATCTCAACTTCCCGAATTCTACAGAAACGGGATTAGATTTTCTAGCAACGGTACGACATCAATATCCCAATATTTCAGTGGTAATGTTAACGGCAGAACCCGCCTGGATGAAGCGAATTCAGGCGGCGCGGTTGGGAAGTCCCTGCTTCTTGCAAAAACCCTTAACTCCCAATCAAATCATGCAGGCGGTATCCCAAGTTTTAGAGCAAAAAAATTCCCTATCGACTCGGATTTTAGTCGTTGATGACAATCTAATTTTACTAGAAGCTTTAGAAAGTGTATTAGAAGACGCAGGTTATCAGGTCATCTTGCTGAATCAAGCCGAAAAATTTTGGGAAATCTTAGAACAAACGGCTCCTGATTTGTTAATTCTGGATTTGGAATTATCCAACATCTGCGCCTTGAACCTGACAGATCCCATACCCTCCCCCAGTGTCACGGGTTGGGATTTGTGTGAAATTATTCGCCGTGATCCACGCTGGAACCGATTACCCATCTTGGTTTTATCCGGTTATACTGACCCTGAAACCATTCAACGCAGTTTTACCGCCGGGGCTGATGATGTTTTATCGAAACCCATTGGCCCCCAAGAATTGCTGACTCGGATTGAAATTCGACTACAACAGCGACAACGCTGGAAAATGACGGAATTGGATGAGTTAACGGGAGTCAGTCTCCGGCGAAAAGCGTTACAAGACCTAACTTCGTTACTCCATTTAGCCCAACGACAACAACAACCCTTCAGTCTAGTAATGTTGGACTTAGATCATTTCAAACGCATCAATGATCAATATGGACACGATATCGGAGATCAGGTTTTAAGTTATTTGGGCAAACTTTTACAACAATCCTTAAGACAAGAAGACGTGGTAGGACGTTGGGGGGGCGAGGAATTTGTAATAGGGATATATGGGATCATAAAATCCACTGCAATTCATCGATTACAGGAGATTTTTGAGGTTTTCAGCCAGCACCAATTTGGCGCTAAGAATGGAATTCCCTTTCAAGTCACCTTTAGTGGCGGAATTGCTCAGTTTCCTGATGATGGCAAAGACATACAAACCCTTTACCAAGCTGCGGATACAGCCCTTTACCAAGCTAAAGCCCAAGGCAGAAGTCGAATAGTAATCAGTTGACAGGTATCAGTTATCAGTTATCAGTTATCAGTTATCAGTTATCAGTTATCAGTTATCAGTAGAGACGTGCCATGGCGCGTCTGTACCAGTTATCAGTTGACAGTTGACAGTTGACAGTTGACAGTTGAGGCGCGCCATGTCGCGTCTGTACTCAGTTGGGGGTTAGTCTTAATCAATTGGATGTTGGGGAATGAATCATTAGTTAATAAGAGGAGGTATTGATGAGTGATGAAGGATTGTGTCAAAAAAGTTTGGTTTATGATAAAGCTTATAAATTTGCGATTCGGGTTGTTAATGCTTATAAATATCTAACTCAAAATAAGCAGGAGTGGGTTTTGTCTAAGCAGTTAATTAGAAGTGGTACATCAATTGGAGCGAATATTGCTGAAGCTAATGGTGCAATATCTCCAGCAGATTTTTCTGCCAAAATGTCTATTGCATATAAAGAATGTCTGGAAACTAAATACTGGCTTTCTTTATTAAAAGACACAAGCTATTTAGATGAACAAGCTTTTAACAGTATCTATCAAGATGCTGATGAAGTCGGAAAAATTCTTTTTGCCATCCTTAAAAATACTAGGATCAATAAAAACTGTCAACCGATAATTGATAATTGATAATTGATAATTGATAATGGATAATTGATAACTGTCAACTGTCAACTGTCAACTGTCAACTGTCAACTGTCAACTGATAACTGGTACAGACGCGCCATGGCACGTCTCTACTGATAACTGATAACTGGTACAGACGCGCCATGGCACGTCTCTACTGATAACTGTCAACTGATAACTGATAACTGATAACTGATAACTGATAACTGATAACTGATAACTGATAACTGATAACTGATAACTGATAACTGATAACTGATTATGGATCATCTGAAGACGAAAGCACAATTAATCGCGGAGTTAGAGGTGCTACGGGCGCAGGTGGCAACCCTAACACAGGTAATAGAACAGAGCCCGTCTAAACCTTCATTGTTGGTAAATTACTTGAGTTCTGGGGGAAATGGTAAATCCCTGCAAGTTCTATGTGTAGAAGATAGTGAAATTGATGGCAATATTTATCAACGGTTCCTTAGACAAAATCAGGAGTATAATTATCAGTTTATTAACTTTAATTTAGGGGAAGAAGCTTTAATTTGGTGTCAACAAAATCAGCCCGATATTCTGCTATTAGATTATAGTTTACCCGATATGGACGGGTTAGAATTTTTAATCCAATTTCGGACATATTGGGAAAATCATCAATGTCCGGCTCTGGTTATTACAGGACAGGGAAATACAGAAATTGCCGTTGAATTCTTCAAACAAGGTGCTCAAGATTATTTAGATAAAAGCCAGATTACTGCGGATAGTTTAAATCGAGCCGTGACTCATTTAGTTCAAAAAACTCAACTCTTACAGGAACAACAATGGCAACAACAACGCCAACAATTGATTGCTAAAACAGCTTTATCGATTCGTCAGTCCCTGAATTTAGCCGAAATTCTGCAAACAACCGTTACAGAAATTAGACAGATTCTACAAAGCGATCGCGTGATTGTCTATCAATTTCAACCTGATCGCACAGGTATCATCCTACAGGAATCAGTTTGTGATCCAACCTTATCCCTTCTAGGGGCGGTGATGCCAGAAGAACACTTTCCCTACACCTGGGTCACACCCTACGAACAGGGACGAACCAGAGTGATCCAAGATATTTATACCGATCCTGACATCAGTGACTGTCATCGAGAATTTCTCGAACAGTTGCACATCCGCAGTAACCTCATCGTTCCCCTGCTGTTGCGAGATCATCTTTGGGGGTTATTAATTGCCCATCATTGTACCGCTCCTCGATTTTGGACAGCCAATGAAGTTAACTTAATGCAGGAATTAGCTACTCAAGTGAGTATTGCCATTCAGCAAGCAACCTTACTCCAAGAACTACAACAGGAATTATTAGACCGAAAACAGGCAGAAATCGCATTACAACACAGTCAAGAACAGTTAAAAACCGCAGTGGAATCGGCCGATTTAGGAACCTGGTGTCTGGATGTAGCGGCTCAAGTTTCTACGGTGTCTGATCGGTTTAAGTCAATCTTTGGCTTTCCCCTCACCCCTAGAACCGTAACCTTTAACTCGATTATCCAACGTATCCATCCCGATGATCGCCCTCTGATCCTTGAAAAAATGGGACAAACGATCACCCATCAACAACCCTATAACGCCGAGTATCGAATTATTTGGCCCGATGGTACAGTACGCTGGATTTTGGGGAGGGGGAAGGCGTTGTGTGATCAACAGGGTCATGTGGTGATGGTGACGGGTTGCGTGCTTGATCTCACAGAACGGAAACACCTAGAAACCCAGTTACAAATCAGCGAAGAACGCTTAAAACTAGCCCTAGATTTAACAGGAATGGGGTGCTGGGATTGGAATTTGCAAACTCAGGACGTTGTGTGGAATGACAATCACTTCCGCCTATTGGGATTAGATCCTGAAACGGCCGTTTCCGACTATGCAACCTGGCAAAAATCTGTTCATCCTGATGATATCGAAGACGTAGAAGCAGGATTGCAACAGTCCATCCAAACTCAAGAATTGTACTCGGTAGAATATCGAATTATTTGGCCGGATGGGAGCTTGCATTGGATGTGGGGTGCGGGTCAGATTCTCCGAGATCAACCGACTCGAATGTTAGGGGTACTCAAGGATATTACCCCCCGTAAACAAATAGAAATTGACTTGAGGGAACGGGAAGAAACCCTGCGCCTGTTTGTTAGTTATGCTCCGGCGGGAATTGCCATGCTGGATGAAAATCTGCATTATGTTATGGCTAGTCAACGCTGGGTAGAGGATTATCAACTAGAGTCTATTGAATCCATTTTAGGGCGATCGCATTATGAAATTTTTCCTGAAATTCCTGAACGTTGGAAACAAATCCATCGGCGCTGTCTAACCGGAAGTATAGAAAAATCCGATGAAGATTTGCTGGTGCGTTCTGATGGAACTCAACAATGGATACGCTGGGAAATTCGCCCTTGGTCTAACAGCAAAGGTAAAATTTGTGGGATTATTATTTTTTCTGAAGATATTACACAACGCAAACAATTAGAACAAAACCTCAAAATCAGTGAAGAACGGCTTCGCATGACCCTAGAGTTAACCGAGATTGGGTGCTGGGATTGGGATTTGCAAAGTAATCAATTAACTTGTAGTGACAATCAATTAATATTATGGGGACTGCCTTTAGAAAGTCAAGTTTTTGACTTTGAAGCTTGGAAAACTTTACTTCATCCTGATGATCTTCCCCAGATTGAACACAGCCTCCAAAATACCCTAGAAAACCACGATATTTACACTGTTGAATATCGGATTTATGGGCTAGATGGGAGTCTCCATTGGATGTTGGGAAGAGGATATCTGCTGATGGATGCCAACGGTCAATCGAGCCATATTTTAGGAATTACCTTAGAAATTACCGAGCGTAAACAAGCAGAAATTGCCCTACACAATCTGAATACAAAACTAGAAGAAAAGGTTAAACAACGCACAAAAAGATTAACTAAAATCAATAATCGTCTGCAAAAAGAACTGATAACCAGAGAAATCATAGAGAAAAAATTAAAAAAACAGGAACAACTGTTACAAAGTTTCTTTGATGCGGCTTCCGTTGCTAATATTGGCTTAGGAATTGGAGATCATCGGTTCCGCTTTGTGCAAGTCAATCAAGCCTTTGCTGATATGAATGGTTATTCTATTGAAGCCCATCTTAATCATTCAGTCACTGAAATTTTACCCCATCTAGCTTCCTCAATTCTACCTTTATTACAACAGGTATTGGAAACGGGAGAAGCTATATCTAATAGAGAAATTGCGATCGCTTTACCCCAAGAACCCAACGTGATGCGCTATTGGTTAGTGTCCTATTTTCCGATTCCAGGAAACAGTAAAAATCAAAAGGCAATTGGGAATATTATTATAGAAATTAGCGATCGCAAACGAATTGAAATCGAGCGAGAAAAACTAATTGATATTTTAGAAGTAACGTCCGATATTGTGGGAACGGCTGCGGTTAATACCCTGGAGGTAGAATATCTGAACTTGTCAGGTCGTCGAGTGTTTGGCTTTCCAGAACAGACACCACTTGATCAACTTTCGATTCCTGATGTACACCCGCCCTGGGCTTTTTCTATTCTTAAAAATCAGGGAATTCCGACTGCGATTCGAGAAGGGGTTTGGATGGGAGAAACGGCTATTTTGAAATCGGATGGAGAGGAAATTCCGGTTTCTCAAGTGATCCTGGCTCATACATTTGGGACGAATCAAGTTCAATTTATTTCTACTATTATTCGTAATATTACACAGCAAAAACAAACAGAAGCAACCTTACGCGAATCCAACCGCCGTTGGCAATCTCTTCTCGATAATGTGCAGTTAATTGTTGTAGCTTTAAATGAAGAGGGTCAGGTTGAATATATCAATCCTTTTTTCCTGAAATTAACCGGATATTCGGAAGCGGAAGTCTTAGGAAAAATGTGGTTTGATCACTTTATTCCCCCCCATCAAAGATTAGAAGTTAACAAGATGTTCCAAGACATTATGACGGTTGATTTCCATCCCTATTATCAAAATTCTATTCTCACCCAATCAGGAGAGGAACGCATAATCGCCTGGAATAATACTTTATTACAAAATGTTGAGGGTCAGCCTATTGGTACCCTCAGTATTGGAGAAGATATTACAGAACGCTATCAACTCGAACGCATGAAGGCTGAGTTTATTTCTATGGTCAGTCATGAGTTACGCACGCCACTAACTGCTATGCAGGCGGGTTTGAGTTTACTTCATAGCAATATTATTGCACCGCAGTCTCCTGAAGGACAAATTACCCTGGATATTGCTATGACCGGGGTTAATCGGTTGGTGCGTTTGGTGAATGATATTTTAGATTTAGAGCGTTTGGAATCGGGTAAAATTCGTCTGGCAATTCGCCCTTGTGATGTTACGATTTTAATCAATACCGCGATTGCTCAAATGCAGGAGTTAGCCAATCAAGGTGGGATTGTCCTTGAAAGTCAGATTCAACCTTTTGAGATTGATGCTGATCCAGATCGATTATTACAAGTTTTGATTAATCTGCTGAGTAATGCCATTAAATTCTCTCCTAATCACTCTGTAATTCATCTTTCAGTGCATCTTTATCAATCTTCTTCAGATGATGAACAACCCACTATCAATGCACATCAAGCTTCAACCTCCAACAAAATTTATCCGCCCCTAACCTCTGAATTTTTGTTATTTGCAATTCGAGATCACGGACGGGGAATTCCGAAAGAAAACCTGGAGAGTATTTTTGAACGCTTCCACCAAGTTGACAGTTCTGATTCGCGGGAAAAAGGGGGAACTGGTTTAGGATTAGCTATTTGTCGGAGTATTATTCAACAGCATGGGGGACAAATTTGGGTGGAAAGTCGTCTCCAAGTCGGCAGCACATTTTATTTTACAATTCCTATTAATTATGAAGCGAGTTCTTATTATTGATGATGATCGGGCGATCGGTCAAATTGTACAGATTTCCTTAAAAGCAATTGCTGGATGGGAGGTATTGATGGAAACATCTGGTCAGCAAGGCATTGATCGAGCGTTAGTAGACCATCCTGATGTTATTCTATTAGATGTGATGATGCCAGAAATGGATGGTATTACGACCTTTAAAAAAATGCAGGAAACTTCAATTATTGCATCGATTCCCGTTATTTTATTAACGGCAAAAGCTCAGATTCACGAAAAGCAACAATTGATTGAACTTCCTATTACTGGAGTCATTACTAAACCCTTCACGGCTCCTGATTTAGTTCAACAGATGCGCTTGCTATTGAATTGGGAAGAGTAAAATCAGTTATCAGTTATCAGTTATCAGTTATCAGTTATCAGTTATCAGTTATCAGTTATCAGTTGACAGTTGACAGTTATCAGTTATCAGTTGACAGTTGACAGTTGGCAGTTATCAATTATCAATTATCAATTATCAATTATCAATTATCAATTATCAATTATCAGTTATTAAAGTAAATATTAAATTTTTATTAAATTCATAAAAAATTCATAAATTTTTTGTAGATAGAAGATAGTTGTAATTCCTAAGCCAGGAAAAGATTATGTATAAAATATTAACTCTTGAAAATGATAAATTTCTACTAGAAATTTTATCGGAATGGCTAATGGAAATGGGTTTTTATTCTGTAAAAGCTCATACAGTTCAAGAAGGTTATGAACGGCTAAAAGAAGAAGATCCTGATCTCATTTTATGTAGTTACACCCTTCCTGATGGGACTGGATTAGAATTGCTACAAAAAATTCGCAGGGATTTTAAGGATGAAAACACGCCGTTTATTTTAACCACTGGGTATGAATTGAAAACTACTGATAGCTGGCAAACTAATTACTTACCTAATGCAATTTTATACAAACCCTTCTGGCCGGAAATGTTGTTAGAAATGTTGCATTGTTATTTGCCGGATGAACCCAAACAAAATAAAGCTAGTTTTTGCCTCTATTAAAGTTTCCTCAATTCCCGGATAAATCTTAGATGTAAATCATTAGCGTTATTCTTGAGTCCCTAATTAATCATAAAAATTATGTATACCTACTCACAAGATTTTGAAGTAACGATTAATATTGCTATTGCGTTACTGAAAGATAAAAACGTCAATAACCTTTCTATTCTGAAAAATTTTCTCAGCTTTATTCCTAATCCTAATCATATTAAAGAAGTCTTGATCAAGGCTGTTCAAGCCGTCGTTAATACCTGTCCTCAAACAACTCTTTGGTTATTACAGCATCCCCACTGTTTAGAACCAGAAGTTAATGTTAGGGACGTGATTCATCAAGAAATCTCTAACAAACTTCTGTTTTTAGGATTAACCTTAGAAGATTTTACATTTGATTCCGAGGGTTATCTGGTTTTTCCTGATTCTTTCAAAACAGAGTTATTAAAGTCTTCTAAAATTCCCCTTCCGAATGAAGATATAACCCTGATTCTTACCGTTCTCCGTCACTCAGATTTAGACCAAAAAGAACATCAAGAATAAAAAACTATAGCGCTACGCGCGAGGGAACAGGGAACAGGGAACAGGGAACAGTAAGAAGTGAAAGGGTTTTAGAGTTTAAAAATGTCCTAACCGTAATGCGTAGCGCTATATCGCCATTTTATCTAAAATCTCGAAGCTTCAATTTGTCGAACAACGGTTAAAGCGGAATAGGAAACCCCTGCGGTTCCCTCACCTGGATGGGTGGAATCTCCCACTAACCAAAGGTGTTTAATGGGGGTACGATTTGCTAATCCAAAGGGCCCAAAGGTGGAAAGTCGTTGACCCACTCCCCCAACGACTCCTTGATCACGAGCAGTATAGCGTTCAAAGGTGCGAGGGGTGGCGCCTTCTTGATAAATAATTGTTTCTGGAGTTAAGTCAAAGTAAGACCTTAAACGGTTAATGGCGGTGTCTGTATACTGTTGTTTTAATTGTTGATAATCTGAACACTGCCACCATTGTTGAGTATCGGTAAAACTAGAAGCAATAATTGTAGCTTGTCCTTCAGGCGCTCGTCCGTCTCCGGGGTGGCTGACTGACACAAATAAAGAATTATTTTCGCCAATAACGCCTTGATAATCATAGAGAAATTGTAAATGGGGAGGACAATTGGCTGGAAGGGCTTGTTGTTGCACTCCTAAATAAATCACAAATGCGCCAGATGCAGGCGGTAATTTTTCAATTCGTCGTTGATATAAAGGGAATGAAATCGATAAATTCGGTCGAGATTTTTTAGGTTTTTCATCTAACAATTGAATTAAATTCTGTACGGTGACATTAGCAACAATTTGATCTGCTGTTTCTCGCCAAACTTCTCCGGTTTTTTGATTTCTAATTCTAACAGCTACGGCTTGACCCTTTTCTGTTTCAATTCCTTCAACGGTATGCCGCATTAATAGTTTACCGCCATCCCGTTCTAAAGCTTCAACTAAGCGATCGCTTAACACCTGCATACTGCCTTGAAGATGGGATAATCCTTGAGGTTCCTGAGACACTCCTAACGCCGTTGCTGCGTACAATAAAGCCGTTTCTTCCGTATCAACTTGAGAATATAATTTCAGTTGTAAATCTAAAAAGGTTTTGAGGCGAAGATTGTCCTGTAAATTATACAACCGTAGGGCATCAGCCACCGTCATCAAGGTAAAAGGCAATGTAATTAAGGTATCGGGACGCACCGCCTGAATTAACTGTCCCAAATCCCATAAATTCCGAGGCGGTAACACGGGGTCACGGGCTTGAAACCGCCAACTCGCCTCAAATAACGTCGCCATCAACTGCCAAAAGGGTTCACTCCCCGGAAATTGTCGTTGTCGTTCCTGTTGCCATTTTTGCGGATCTCTCCAGACCTGAATGGGTTGGGTTTCTCCGGGTAAAAACACCGCACAAGCGGGATCACAGGGGGTGGCGGCGGGCAATTCTATTCCTAACTCCGTGAAAATGCGGTGATGAATGCCACCCGGTTCCAAACCTGCTACCTGAGTCGCCCCCACATCAAAGGTAAACCCCCGACGTTGAAAGGTGGAAGCACATCCCCCCGGTACGATGGCTTGGTCTAAGATTAAAACGGAATATCCCCGATGAGCTAATAACGCCCCGGCGGTTAATCCCCCAATTCCCGCCCCAATCACAATCACCCGTCGTCCTGTGTTCACCCGTCCTGATCCTCAATGGCTTAACATTTCTTAATATAGTTTAATTTTCTGTTGAAATTAGGGGGTTATAACTTTGAGAATGATTTCTACAACCCGATAAACGTGAGATCCCGGTGTAGGTGGCCAGTCTTGTTGGGGGCTGGGGTGTAACGTTTTAGCTCGTTGAACAGCTTCTTGAATATGGTTTTTGTAAACATCCAAATTCAGATTACTTTTTTGATAACTGCCTAAATGAGTGCGTAATTTTTTTTCATAATCTTTACATTTAATAAAAGTAGAATCGAGATCATTAAAATGCAAATATAACCAAACTTCAAAACAGGGATTGCTAATTGCTAATCGATATTGTTTTTGTCTAGCTTGACGACAGATTTCACTAATATTTTTTTCACCCCATCGATCTATATCAAACATTAACCATAAGGAATCATCTGATGTTAAATCATATTTTTGTTTAAAACTATCTAATCGCTCTAATACATACTTAGGAGCCGATTTATCATCTTCTCCGGTTGACAATATTTCTATTTTGATCCGAGAGTCATGAAACATTCCCTGGAAATATTGTTTTTCGGTATCCCGTCCTTCCGTAGCAATAATAAAAAGCCTTGCATCTCGATTATTATATTTGCGATCTAGTAGTTTAGTTCGATTAATCTTTCCCATGATTGATAGCAGTTTTTTCAGATTCCTCGGTTTCACACTTAAGCCATCCTAAATTCCGAATATCCCCAAAAAATGGAATTGCGCCAAATCGACCATTAAAATAACCTTTCTCAATTTTAAGGTCGGGTGAAATTTTAAATTCAGCTAAAGAATAAAGATGAGACTCTCCTTGTTGATTTTTTTCAACAAACCAAATTTCATCTTTTCGTAAAAGTTCCAAATCTAATAAATTAGTATCATGAGTTGTAAAAATAAGTTGACTCTGACTATTAGGATTTCTACAGTGTAGAGCCATTTCAACAAATCTACGGGAGAGTAGGGGATGAAGTCGGCGATCTAATTCATCCAAAAAAATCACTTTTTCAGGATTTTGTTGAAGCATAAATAATGCAGGAATTAAGTTAATTAAACGCTGTGTTCCTTCTGATTCTTCTTCCATTAAAAAATCAACGAGAACACCTTGATCATCTCGATGTTGGGTTATAATTTTAATTAAATTTAACTGACCGTCTGCTCCTTTGTTGAAAAGATATCTTTCTCCTATATTATTTTCAATAATTGTAACAAGATTTTCATTATCTTCAATAATTTTAAAAATTTCTTTTCTTTCTTCTTCCGATATTTTTTGAAAAAGATTATTAAAATCTAAATCCAGTTTTTGAGTTCCTATTGAATCAATTCCTGTATCTGCAAATTTGAGAAAATCTCTGAGAAAATCCGTAAATTCTTGGCTACTTAAAATTCCCAACTCTAAACCTTGATAACTAGATTCTGCTGGAATAATTGTCAATACATTTTTAAACCAATCAATAACAGGTTTTACCGTCTCAACATTCCGGTCTAAAGCTTCGGTCAAAAATAATTGATTAGGACGAGTTCCTTGGGCAATAAAATCGAGAAATTGTTTATATTTTGAGTTTCTCCCTTTAAGACTCAGCCCATATTCTACTTCTGTTATTTTGTTCTCATTGGTCAGGCGCTCAAAAAATAGAACTTCTCGTTTTTTATCTTTCGGTGTCACATAAAGCCATTCTTCAAAAATCTGAGTTTTATTTAACTTAAATCCATAGGAATAAAGACTTCCTTGATAGGTAAAAATAAATTGAAATTTGCTAGGCTTTTTATTAGAGTCACTCAACTTAAATGGAGAGACAGGAATAGTTTGTACTCCCCTTGTCCCATTTACAATTAAATCTTTGGCAAAATCAATCGCTTTAATCAGATTAGATTTACCTGCGGCATTAGCACCATATATAGCAGAAATGGGTAACAATGACCGTCCTTTACCGGCTTGTTCAACAGCAAGATGATGGACATGATTGAGGTCACTGTTAACACCGACCATACTAAAAGTCGTTTCTTCCTTGAACGATAAAACATTCTCTAGGGTGACTTGAACTAACATGGTTAAGATCCTGATGCTTCTTGTTCAGAAACCAGAAGTAGAGATACAAAATATTGCATCTCTACCTTAATCCTCTCATAAAATCCGAGTTTTTACAAATAGAATTGTTTCGCTTATTATTCGTCTAACTTCCCCCACTTCCGAGAATATACAAACTCAACAAAGTGCCACTATTCCATAGACCGTGCATGAACATAGAGGCTAATAAATTGCGCGATCGCGTATACACAAACCCTAGCACAATTCCTAACGTCATTAACGGTAAAACTTCCGAAATATTTAAGTGGGCTGCGGCGAATAAAAACCCACTTAAAATAATCGCACTCCCTAGAGGTAAATAACGAGTTAAGGAGGGTAATAAAAATCCTCGAAACATAATTTCTTCAAAGATTGGAGCAGCGATAGATGCGGTAATAAAAAATACCGTTAACGCTACACTATCGCGACTTTCTAAGGCAATGGGTAATAACGGATTACTGCCGCCTTGTCCATCCCAAAGTTTCTGATTAATTAAAGAAACTAAAATCACCAACGGTAAAGCGACGAAATACCCCCCTAAACCCCAAAGAAACCAATTTCCTTTAAAGTTTAGGGTAAACCAGCCTTCGGGCAACGGAAAATAGGGTTTAATTGAAAAATACAAAACCGAAAATCCTCCTATCATTAATAATAGATAGGTGATTAAAATATAAACCGCTTGAGTCCTAATTTCAAAACTACTGGGCTGAATATTTAACTCTTGGAAAATGGCTCTTAAGGTTAGAGGAATAAACAGTTGACCCAGTAAAGCAAATCCCACCACAAAAACTTGTAAAATTGTTTCTCCATTCCAAGGAATTAACCAAGCAACATCCATATTCGTTGCGAGGATAGAAGCCTTGCCTTTGAGGAGGGTTTGAATGCCTAAAACAATAGCTAATAAAAGCCCAATAACTAATCCCATCCCTGGAATTGCACTCACAATTATTAACTTAACAACTGCTTGTTCTGCCCGTTGTTGTTCTTGGGTTTCTAAAGCCACTAATGCTTCTGGACGCTGTTGTAAGGTATAGAGCTTAACTAAAGCTTGATAACGAAACCAACCGTCTAACTGTTTTTGTAAAATTGGTTCAGCATCGGGTAATAATCGGGCTGGAGTTTTCCATAATCCCGTTAATACTTGTGCTGTCATTTTTTCAGTCGGAGAAACGAGAAATTCACTATCTTGAGGTTCGATTAAATCCTTCCAGGTTTTTAAGGCTTTATCGGGTTGACCTAACTGAGTTTGTAAGATGCCAATTTGCAATTGTAAATCCTGATTCAGTTGTTGTAATTGTTTTAAAGAATCCGGTGCAATTGAAGTTTCATTAGCTTGAACTTTGGCTAAACTTTTTTCAGCAGATTCTTGTACCTGTTGATATTGCTTATAAGCTTCCTCTACAGGAGTTTTGCCAATTAAATTATCCTTCAATGTCATTAAACTTTCCTCTTGCGTTCCCTGGCCTTGCCATTGGGAGGCATGAAGCAGTAAATTGGTTTGATATAATTCCAAACGGCTTTGAATTTGCGGTTGAGTCCAACTATCAAGTAAAGATAAACTCAAAAAGCTAACCGCTACTACTGTTAAAATTGCTAAAATCCAGCGTTTCAGTGTCATGAGTTCCAAGCGTGAGGGTAAAACATTACCGAGTTTGAGCTAGAAACACAATATTTTAACTGATGCTGTCCTAAACAAGGTACAATGGCATCTGGCTTAAATTCGGCTCAACTCTAGTTTAAAAGTCCAACTCCTCAATTAAAAAATGACGACCCGTGTAATTCTTGTCCGTCATGGTCAAAGTACCTATAATGCCCAACGTCGAATTCAAGGTCGCTTGGACGACTCTGTTTTAACAGAAAAAGGTTCTGTGGCGGCGCAAAAAGTGGGTGATGCCTTGACTGGTTTGACGTTCGATGCCTTGTATTGCAGTCCCCTGCAACGGGCCAAACAAACGGCTGAAATTATTGTAACGCGCCTGTCAAACCCACCTCAACTTCAGCCGCATGATTTGTTGATGGAAATTGATTTACCATTGTGGGCGGGGATGGAACGTCAAGTGGTTCTCGAACAGTTCCCCGATGAATATCAAGCTTGGCAAGAATGTCCCCATGAGTTTTCGATGCGGGTTCCAACACCGGAAGGGGAAAAACAACATTTTCCGGTAATCGCATTATTTGAACAAGCCAAACAATTTTGGCGCGAAATTTTAAGCCGTCATCAAAATCAAACGGTTTTATTAGTAGCTCATAATGGAATTAATCGCTGTTTAATTGCGACAGCTTTGGGCATTGAACCCCAATTTTACCAAGCTTTGCAACAATCTAATTGTGGCATTAGTATTTTGAATTTTACTAATGTTATCCCCGGAGAATTACCGAAACCTGCGGATGTCCAATTAGAGTCCATGAACCTAACCACTCATGTCGGCCATAAATTGCCTTCGGTGCGCCCCGGACATCAAGGGCCACGATTATTATTAGTGCGTCATGGGGAAACGGAATGGAACCGCATGGGGCAATTTCAAGGGCAAATTGATGTGCCGTTAAATGATAATGGTCGAGAACAAGGTCGCAAAGCCGCAGAATTTTTAAAAGACATTAAGATTGATTTTGCCGTAACAAGTCCGATGGCACGTCCGAAAGAAACCGCCGAGATTATTTTGCAAGAACATCCGGGGATAGAATTACAATTAGAACCGGAATTTTGCGAAATTAGTCACGGGTTATGGGAAGGTAAATTCGAGACGGAAATCGAACAGCTTTACCCTGGATTATTACAGGAATGGAAAATAGCACCCCAAACGGTTCAAATGCCAGAAGGGGAGAATTTACAACAGGTTTGGCAACGGTCTTTAGTGGCTTGGAAAAAAATTGTTGAAACCTATAATTATCAACCTGTAACAATATTAGTGGTTGCCCATGATGCCATTAATAAAGCCCTTTTGTGTCAATTATTTAATCTACCACCGGATCATTTTTGGAATTTTAAACAAGGAAATGGTGCGGTGACAGTGATTGATTATCCTCACGGAATTGAGGGTTTACCTGTATTACAAGCTGCTAATATTACAAGCCATTTATCCGGTAGTATTCTCGATAAAACTGTGGCTGGAGCGTTATAGTTATCAGTGTAGAGACGCGCCATGGCACGTCTGTACCAGTTATCAGTTATCAGTTATCGGTTTAACTGTTTTATTCTGAATATGAATTGTCAACTGTTAAAGCAAGTTCGTGTGATTGATCCGGTTTCTAAACGAGATCAAATTGCTGATGTTTTAGTGATGGATGGTTATATTAAGACCATTGAATTTTATATTAATGATTACCCGGAAAATACCCACATTATTAATAGCGAAGGGTTGATTTTAGGCCCTGGATTAGTTGATTTATATAGTCATAGTGGAGAACCAGGATTTGAGGAGCGGGAAACTTTAAATACCTTATTAAATGCCTCCGCAGCCGGAGGATTTACTCGGTTAGCGATTTTACCGAATACGATTCCCGCTATTGATAATCCAGCAACAGTAACCTTATTAAAAGAACGATCTCGGAAAGTTTCTATAAATTCTGGATTTTCGCTTCCAAACTTGCATTTTTGGGGCGCATTCACCCAAGAAGTTGCGAGTCAAAATATGACAGAATTTAGCGAATTAGCTAATGCAGGTGTTGTCGGTTTTGCCGATGGTCAACCGTTACAAAATTTAGCCTTATTACGAAGAATATTAGAATATTTAAAACCTTTAAATAAACCCTTAGCCTTCTATCCTTGCGATCACACATTAGTTGTTAATGGAGTCATGCGAGAAGGCAATGATTCTATCTTATCCGGTTTACCCGGAATACCAGACTATGCTGAAACCGCAGCCTTAGCCGCTATATTAGAGTTAGTTGAAGTCACACAAACCCCCATTCATATTATGCGGGTTTCTACGGCGCGAAGTGTGGAATTAATTGCTCAAGCTAAAGCCCGGAATTTACCAATTACAGCCAGTACCACCTGGATGCACTTATTATTAAATACAACATCCATTAATCGCATTTGGAATCAACCTTTAGAAGATGCTGAAACCTTAGAAAATCTAACTGTTGTTAACTCTATTCCTCTCCCCTATGATCCTAACTTAAGATTAGATCCGCCTTTAGGAAATCCTGCGGATCAACAAGCTTTAATTCAAGGAATTGAAACGGGAGTTATTGATGCGATCGCTATTGATCATACTCCCTATTCTTATGAAGAAAAAACCGTCGCTTTTTCCGACGCTCCTCCAGGTGCCATTGGCTTAGAATTAGCCTTACCCTTATTATGGAAAACCTTTGTAGAATCTGGGCAATGGTCAGCCTTAGATTTATGGCGAGTCTTAAGCAGTCAACCTGCTCTTTGTTTACAACAAACACCCCCTTCTATTCAACCCGACCAACCCACAGAAATGATATTATTTGACCCTCAACAGCCTTGGATAGTAAATGCAAATACCCTGAAATCTCGATCTATTAATACACCTTGGGCAGGACAAAAAATTACAGGTCGAGTTATACAAAGTTGGTCGCCCCAAACAACAAAATAGGGGCTGTTTCATAATCTAGTTTAATCCTACAAATCCCTTGATTTTAAATAGTTCTGATCCCCCTAATCCCCATTTTAAAAGGATTTAGGAAGATCTAAACTTAGGATAAAAACAGAAGTTTCAGGCTAAAATTAATACTAATCGTTCATAATTTAGCCTAGAAACCGTCTTGATTTTATTATTTTATTATTTTTGTTCATCGGGGGGATAATCAGGATCACCGAGTCCACCCATGCGGTCAGGAGGCCAAAAACGAACGGTAGCTCGACCGATAATATTTTCACGGGGGACAAAACCCCAATAATGGCTATCGTAACTATTATTACGGTTATCACCGAGCACTAAATACTGGCCATCTGGGACTGTTCCTGGCCCCCAATTATATTGAGGTTTTTCCGCAATATATTTTTCCGGGAGAGGTTCACCATTAATAAACACTAACCCATTTTTTACCTCCACCGTTTCCCCGGGTAAACCGATAATTCTTTTGATAAACGCATCTTTATATTGTTTTTTGAGTTCATCTGTGGGGCTAAACACCACTACATCACCCCGATGGGGTTCTCCCAACTTATAGCCAACTTTATCAATAATCAATCGATCATTAATTTCCAAAGTTGGTAACATTGACCCAGAGGGAATGTAGCGAGCTTCAGCAACAAAGGTGCGAATGCCTAACGCCAAAGAGCTGCTCAAAGTAATGGTTTTGAGGATTTCTACCCAAGGGTTCTCTTGCTGTTGAGGGGAAGGTTTAACGGGATTTGGCTCTTGATTGGGCGGGCTACTCATACGCAACGGATCACTGGACAAGAAACTACATTCATCATATCAAATTTGTCTGCAATTGGGGAATGATAGTTCCTGATCATCAAAAGACAAATTTGAGGTTAAATCGTTTAATAGTAGATCGGATAAAGCAAATTATGTCTAATTCTTATGGTGTCTTCATTCATCAAGCTCGGATTTTGTTACCGAATGGTGATTTTCTGCTCGGAGATGTCGCCCTTGTTGATGGCAAAATTGTTGAGATTGCTTCAGAGATTGATCATCATGCTTTGGGTCGAAATGATTGGGAAATGATTGATGCAGAAGGGTTAACTGTGTTACCGGGTGTGATTGATCCGCAGGTGCATTTCCGAGAACCGGGTTTAGAATATAAAGAAGATTTATTTACAGCGAGTTGTGCTTGTGCAAAAGCGGGAGTGACTTCATTTTTAGAAATGCCCAATACTCGCCCGTTAACAACAACACAAGCAAATTTAGATGATAAATTAAGACGAGCTTCTGAAAAATGTATTGTTAATTATGGCTTTTTTATTGGGGCGACAGCCGAAAATTTACCCGATTTATTAGACGCTAATCCGACTCCGGGGATTAAAATATTTATGGGGTCAATGCACGGAGATTTATTGGTTTCTCAAGAAGAAATATTAGACCAGATTTTTGCAAAAGGCGATCGCTTAATTGCGGTTCATGCTGAAGATCAAGCTCGAATTAATCAACGTCGTCAAGAATTTGCCGGAATAACTGATCCAGCCATTCATTCTACCATTCAAGATAATTTAGCTGCCTTACAAGCTACTCAACTCGCCTTAAAATTGTCTAAAAAATATCAACGGCGATTACATATTCTGCATCTTTCAACGGGAGATGAAGCGGAGTTATTACGTCAAGATAAACCGGAATGGGTAACGGCAGAAGTCACCCCTCAGCATTTATTATTAAATATTAATGCTTATGATCAAATAGGAACTTTAGCCCAAATGAATCCGCCATTGCGATCGCCTCAAGACAATGAAATATTATGGCAAGCATTATTAGATGGGGTGATTGATTTTATCGCCACAGATCACGCTCCCCACACGTTAGAAGAAAAAGCAAAAGGCTATCCCAATACGCCATCAGGAATGCCCGGAGTTGAGACTTCTTTACCTTTAATGTTAACACAAGCAATGGCTGGAAAATGCACGGTTCAACAAGTCTCTAATTGGATGTCTACGGCTGTGGCAAAAGCGTATAAAATACCGAATAAAGGCAAAATAGAAGTAGGTTATGATGCCGATTTAATTTTAGTAGATTTAGACAATTACCATCCAGTTTTGCGGGAAGAAGTAGTCAGTAAATGTGGTTGGAGTCCCTTTGAAGGGTGGGAGTTAACCGGATGGCCGAAGTATACTATTGTTGGGGGAAAAGTGGCTTATAAAAATGGCAAAGTCAATACAGAAGTTCGGGGTCAGGCATTAAGATTTGATGCGTCTTAGGATGTACTGAATATCTTATAACCGCTTACTTAAATAGTAAATAACAAACTGGCAATACTCATTATATTGCCCTTTTTTATTTTTATTTTGCCATTCATTAATTTTTTTTCGCAAGAATTCTTGAGACCATGTTTTTCCTGGAAACCTTTTATTTAACTCATCAATAATTGTTTCAATAACTTTTTTTCGGTTAGTTTTTAATGTTTGATTATTAAGATTTAGAATATTATCCAACTCATGATTAATTGTTGTATCATCTGCATAAATTTTTCCATCACTTCCATACTTAATAAAATTTTCGCAATTCTTTTGAGGGTCAGTAGGGTTTAAGGTTATTTTTTCATCCCCTTTCCGAGCATTACAATGTTGAATACGTTGAGGTTTTCCTCGATTTCCTTGACAAGAACCTAACAAATTGTGATAATCTAACTGTAATTTTGGATTAACGGATTGGGGTGTGAAGTGTTCAATTTCCATGTTATCTTCGGAAATCCGTTTCATACAATAACAGCAAATATAGCCTTGTTCTGTCAGTAATGCTTTTTTGAGGGGGTCTTTTGGTCGATAATCCTCATAGGTTGCATTTGCAGTTTGCCGATATTTCAACAAACAAGAGGGTTCTGTTATTTTAATAATTTGCTTCATTCTTTTTGGTTAAAAAAATTGATTAGGGTGTAAGCTCTAACTAATTCTGGATCATCTTCTCCCAATAAATTTGTTAAATTTTGTAACTTTATTTGTGCTTCTTGAATTTTATTGTCATCAATTAATTGGAAGCATTCATCTAACTCTTTCTGAACCTCCAGAGGACGTTCTGTAACTCCCATGAGTTCATAAAGAATAGAATTACTATCTTTTCCAAAAGTATAAGGAGTCTCTTCAATAACTTCATAATTTTCTAAGATGAACACATTTTCTTTATGAACTTGGCTTAATACTTGCGGTGAGTGAGTTGTGACAATAAATTGGCAATTGGGGAAGGTATTAGTTAATGCTGGAACAACAATTCTTTGCCATTGGGGATGTAGATGTAAGTCAACTTCATCAATTAAAACAATCCCTTTTCCTTCTAATACTTTTGCAGGTTCCTCTACTGATGGATTAAGTATTGCTAATCGTCTAGCTAAATCTGTTACAACCATTAACAGCATTTTTTCGCCATCTGATAGTTTCTCTAATTTAAAACTTTGACCATTTTTTTCTATAGTAAAAGTTGGATTAAATCCGAGCTTTCTTAATTCTTGGCTTGTACTTACCCGGACAACATGAAGATTATCAAAATGGGTTTTAGGAAAGTTATTCAAGAATTTTGTAATGGCAATTCTCACAATTTCTAAATTTTTATTTCTATAATTTGTATTTTTTCTTAAACGAATTTCATTTTCATAATCTTCTTCGACTTTAAACCATCCAAAGAAATCTTTAAAATCATTCACTTGGTTTGAAAAAGCTCCTTCATAAGAATTGATTTGGTTTCCTTGTCTAATAGTTGTTAGTAAATAATCCAATCTTAGCACAGATGAAGGTGTTACAACCATTCGATTAGTTTTATAATAGACCAATGCTGGGAGACTTAAGGATGGATTATTATCTAAACTTTCTAAAGTATTTTTTATATGACTTAATAATTCTTCTGCTTCAACTTGTTTAATGACTGAATTATCTTTACTTTTTCTAATTGACCATGAAATGTTTTGATGAGGTTCAATAACAACCTGAATTAAATTTTCAGATTCTTGAGCATTGATATAAATATCATCTTCTGTCAACCTTGTTTGATCACTTAATGTTGAGTTTTTTCGTCGTTTTTTTAACAGTAGTTGATTGATATAAATTGATAAAAAAATAGCGATCACATCTAAAATAGAAGATTTCCCCGAACCATTCACACCAATAATAACAGCTAAGTTACGGGGAAACTGAAGCTTTAATTCTTTAAATCCTCTAAAATTTTTGAGATGAAGTTCCTTAATATACATACATAAAGACTGTCAAGGTTAACCTGAGTCTAATGATATCATATTAATCTGGATATGACCTGTCGAATAGATTATTTCTATTCGGCTGACAATGTGTATTGATTTTATATTAACCTTTTTATACAAAGAATTAAAAACTAAATTTATCCTTAACCTCCAAATAAATACTGCAATTTAATATTAATATTAGTATTATCTCCTGCCACGACAACAGCCGCATCATTAAATTTCGGTGGCCCTGTGAGAATAGCGGGATTTTTAGAGAAACCAAATCCTTCAATGGGAATTCCTAACCCATTACGGTTAGCTGTTTTGTCGTTATTCGCATCATGAAGAACCGCAATAGCATAACTACCCGGTTGTAAATTATCAAAAGTCATGATGACAGGAACTTCTGTAATACGGGTACAACGTTTTTGAATCGCATCGTCTCCATTACTGGGAAAGCCTTTATTACTCGCAAATAAACTCACACAAACTTGTCCATTTTTATTTTTTAATCCGTCAATGCTCAGAGTAATTTTGCTTTTAGTTTGAGCTTGAACCGTAACAGATGCCGAAACAATACTCAGAGAAACAAAAGCAGCGAGAAATACTAAGGGTTTTGCTGGGTGAATCATGGGGTTATTTTTGCAATCGGTTAGACTGGAATTTAAGACTAGAATTTCGGAGGTAAAAAAATGGAAATTCCCAAGAAACGCAAAGATCGAGAAAAGTTACTCAGAAGTTGTAAAAAACCGAATGGCGAATGGAATATCAATCAGTTAAAAAAATTAGGGATTCCTTTTTCTTATAGACGGGGATGGGAGCAGGCATTTATTCAATATGGGGAAGATTGGGATCAGTATGTTTAAATTATCCTACAATTGGATGAGTTTGTAAAGTGATTTGAGGATTGCATTTAGTTTCAGTCAAGCTTGAACATTAACAATCATTCCCATTGAGGTTAAAATCTCCCTGACCCATCTTAAAAATGGTGATGATTCGCTCACCTGTTTCTGTATAGGTTAATTCAATTTGCAGATAACTTTCGGGTTTATAAGGTAAACGGTCGGCCCATTCAATGGCAACAATTCCTGGTTCTACTTCGATTCCTTCCCAATATTGGTCTAAATTCAAGTCTTCAATTTCCCAGCCTTCTAGCCGATATAAATCTAAATGATATAAGGGAATTCTGCCGTTTAGATATTCATTAATCAAGGTAAATGTAGGGCTTTCAATCGATTCGGGAATGCCTAACCCTGCTCCTAATCCTTGGACAAAAGTTGTCTTTCCGGCTCCTAAATTTCCTTCTAATAATAGAATACTATTGGCAGGGAGCGATCGCCCTAATTTTTTTCCGAATTCACGGGTGGCTTCAGCGTTGGGAAGATGAAATTGAGTCATATTCAGTTATCAGTTATCAAGTATCAGTTATCAGTTGGGGCGAGGTTTTCTCGCCCATCGTCAGTTATTAATTATCTAGGATAAAGTTAGTTTTTGTTATACCAGCGTAATAGAATTTGAGCTAAACGATAGGGATTATGGCGTAAATATCCTGTCTTTTCGTTAACATCCATAATATTACTCATCACAATTCTTCGGCCTAATTGTTTAACGTTATCTCGATCTAATACAACCGGGTGAGAATCTTCTTGAGCATAACGAATTAAAGCTTGGGCTGGGGGAACTGTCCCTTGAAGTAACACCGCATCAAAGAGTTGATAACCGCAAGCTTTATCAATGGCTTTAATATGATCCGAAACACTGTAACCGTCCGTTTCTCCCGGCTGAGTCATAATATTACAAACATAAATCCGGGGAACATTTCGAGAAGCTACTGCTTCGGCAATTTCAGGTACTAATAAATTGGGAATGACACTGGTATATAAACTCCCAGGGCCGATAATAATAAAATCTGCCTCTAAAATCGCTTGTACGGCTTTGGGAAGGGCAGGAGGATTCGGGGGAATACAACCAATTGTCACAATTTTTCCCTTCGCTTCGGTAATACTAGATTCCCCATGAATGCGCCGACCATCGGCTAATTTTGCCCATAAATGAACGTCTGTTAACGTGGCGGGTAAAACTTGACCTCGAATGGCTAAAACTTTAGAACTGGCTGCAATTGCTTGTTCTAAATCTCCTTCAATTTCTGACATTGCAGTTAAGAATAAATTCCCAAAACTATGTCCGGTTAATCCATCTCCTGCGGTAAACCGATATTGAAATAATTCCGTTAATAATCGTTCTTCATCGGCTAATGCTGCTAAACAATTGCGAATATCTCCCGGTGGTAAAACCCCCATTTCTCGACGTAATCGACCAGAAGAACCTCCATCATCTGCAACCGTAACAATGGCGCTAATATTAGCGCTATATTCTTTCAATCCTCGCAATAAAGTCGATAACCCAGTTCCACCGCCAATGGCTACAATTTTTGGCCCCCGTAATAAACGGCGATGACTTAATAACCGATCAATTAATTGTTCATCTCCGGCTGGATGAAACGCTTCACTAATAGAATTTAAACTCCGGGTTTGACTCCACAGAATCAAAAGAATTCCCAAAGCAATCATCAATGGCCCTGAAATATAATTCGGAATAACAGTGGTAATCCATCCTAAGAAATTTTTCAGCAATTGTAGGATGTAATAAATCGGGGTCATTCCCGTCCAAATCGCTAACCCCAAACTGGTCACTAACACCCCGGTAGCGCTAATCGCCATCCAGCGTTTTACAAATAGTCCGGGTGCTAACCATTTAAACCATTGATTGACCATCCGAGGAGAACGCGAGTTGGAAAAACCCAGATAGAGTCTGAATTTCATCATCCTGCGAAGGGTGTGTTTGAATGAACCAGTTGGCATAAGTATATATCTCAGATGGATAAGCAGGGTTTGACGACCAATTTACAATACAGTATGGGAGGCTGGCCGTAAAATAACGACTAGAGTTGAACTTAACAAGGCTATTTTTCTATCTTATTCTGAGGATTCCCCCAAAAAAAAATCAAGGGGATGAGGGTTATCCTTATTTCGCTCAGAACAAGGGCATAGGGTCAAAGGTACAATGATGAGAAGGGTTTAGCGAGATCATGAAAGACAGCACAACCGGAAAAAGTCATCGAATTGAAGTTGAACCCAGGGATTTGAAAGATAACTTGGTCTTATCTAAACGATCAGAATCCTTAGAACCTTTAATTGAGTTAAAAGGAGTCAGTAAGGCTTTTGGTTCCCAAGTGATTTTAGAGCAGGTTGATTTAACGATTTATCGGGGAGAAGCTTTAGGAATTATTGGCCCTTCAGGAACAGGAAAATCAACGATTTTGCGAATTATTGCTGGACTTTTACCTCCTGATAGGGGGGAGGTTTATGTATTAGGAAAAAAACGGCAAGGATGGGTAGATGATATTACTGATCCGATTGGCATTGCCATGGTATTTCAACAGGCGGCACTATTTGATTCTTTAACGGTTACGGAAAATATCGGTTTTTTATTGTATCAACATACAAAATTACCTCCTCGAAAAATTAGAGAATTAGTCAATGAAAAGTTAGAAATGGTAGGATTACCCAATATTGGCGATCGCTATCCTGCAGAACTGTCTGGAGGAATGCGAAAACGGGTGAGTTTTGCCCGTGCAATTATGCCAAATCCCGAAAATCCCAGGGAGACTCCAGAGGTTATTTTATATGACGAACCTACCGCCGGTTTAGATCCGATTGCATCAACCGTTATTGAAGATTTAATTCGAGATTTACAACAGAGTGGAAAAGGATGCAGTACCTACGGAATTGTGACCCATCAAGATAGTACCATTCGACGCACGGCTGATCGGATTGTGTTTTTGTATCAAGGATTAATTCAATGGCAAGGCACGATTGAGGAAGCTTACACAACCGATAGTGCGATTGTACAACAATTTTTTAGTGGGAGTATTGAAGGGCCGATTAAAGTTGCTCAATAGGATTAAGACCCTATGAATTTCAACTTGAATAATATTTTAACTAATCAGGTGCATTAGGTGGTTCTACTTGTTAGGAATTTCCCTAACAAAGCTTACTCGCCTAACACACCTAATTTTTTATATTCCTAAGTTTGTGAGACTAAGCTGTTGTGTATTTAAACTGTGATTATAGCATTACCTTTGTTTTTAAGTTTACGTCCCCATTTAATAGATAACTGTCCTTCATTTAAAAGCTGATGTAATAAACACTCTAGCTCATCAACTGATTTAAAGAGTCGATGAGCTATATATTCTTTAGCTGAATGCCAGACTAATTCAATTAAATTATAATCTGGACTATATGCTGGAAGAAATTCTAAATAGACATTCGGCATTTCTGCTTTAATTTTTTCTAGGTACTCTTCTTTTTTGTGAAAACTTGCATTGTCAAGAATAATCAGGATCTTAGCTCCTTTTTCTACAAATTCTTCTGCTTGATTTCCCGCTAATACCCATTCATAAATTAGCTCTTGATAAAAACTTTTTAACACTTGATAAAAATTATCTGCATTTCCTTTATCCAGAAATTCTACAAATCTTTTTTTATCCGAGTACCTCAATCCTCCCATCACATTAACTCTTCCTTTCCTCCTGTCTCCTCTAATCTGTTTCCTCTTCCCTTTTTTACACCAATTCTTTCTTTTTATCACTCTTAAATTAAATCCACTTTCATCCCAAAACCATACCTGTAATTGTTCTGGACTTTCTTTTGCTATTTTCAAATATTCTTCTATTTTATCTTTAAATAATTTTCTTTTTTCTGGATCTCTTTTCTCTTCTAAGCTATACTTTGCCCACAAATAAACATACTTTTTTTCCTTTAATATCTTTCTCACTTGTGAACTACTTAATTTGATTCCTGTGATTTGTTCTAAATAAGTTGCCAATCTTTCTCCTGTCCATCTCCCAAATTCATATCCTAATTCTTCCGGTTCTTTTTCTACTGTTTCTAATAATATCTCTATATATTTGTCTGTGGCTTTTCTATAATTTCCTTTCATTCTTTCATCTTTTAGGCTTTCTAATTTGTCAGGGTCTCCATGTACACACCAATAACATACTTTGTTTAATGAGCAGCCCAAAAACTTGGCAATTTCACTTTGCTTTTTACCATCATTTAGCAATAATAAAATCAAGATTCTTTCTCGGATTTGTCCATTTTCTTCCTCTTTCAATCTTTTCTGTAGTTTCTCTACTTGCTTTTCATTTAAATGATTTTTAGCAGGCATCTTTTGATTGATTTTTCTAAACTTGGTTTTTCATTATACCCTATTTAGATGCTTAACAGCTTATCCGTTTCATATAAACTAAATGGTGTTAAATCCAAATCCACCAAGGCTTTAGTCACGGTACCCTTAATAGCAGAGACACCAAAATCAAAGTTCCAATTTGTAAACTCGTCAGTTCCATTCCCCAACACTGAATTGTAGGGGTTTGGTGTAATGGTAAAACCTCCGTTTTGCAAAGAAGTTGTATTTTTAACTTCTGGCTTTGAACTTCCTACCACCTCATCCGAAATCAGGGTCGCGGCTAAAGCTTGACTCGGTATTAATACAAATAAAAAGAATACAGTTGTTAAGGAAAGCTTGTTCAGGTTATTCATGGGTATAGCCTACTAAAGGGTAAAAATAAATCTCCCATTAGATCAGTATTTAGGTTTAATCTAATGTGAGTTTTTGGGTTGCCTGAACACCATCCTAAATTTAAATTATGAGTCGGTGTTAATAAGTTTGAGGGTTTTACTAAATCTTTAATTTAGGCGGGCTTCCATAAAATATTAAATTAACTTATAATTAAAATTCTATTTTAGCTCAAATTCTTTGTGATCTGTCAATTGAAGCACTTCTAAAGCTAAAAGTATTTTCCATTTAGCTTAAAAAATGTAGGATTCTATCTCTAAAAAGAGTGATTTTTTTAAAAAATTTAATTTAATAATTTGTTGCTGAATTCGATTAGATTTGATGATTTATAAGTGAAATTTATATAGTAGAAACACGGATTAAATAAAGTCATTTTTACAAAACTATGCCTTTAGGTCAATAAATTCTCAGTTGTATGCTACAGTCTGGCTATACTTATTGTTGAGCTTAAAGTGATAGATGGAGTCTAAATTTATAGATTGATTTTAAAAGGGTTGAAGGGTTTGTGTACTGGACTTACGCACCCTACGGGGTTTTATTTAATATATGGGGTAAATCAATTCCGACTTGATTATTGAAAATTTCCATATATCTTAAATCTTGTTTATCAAACTCAATAAATCATTGAAGTATTATATAAAAAATAAATTGGCTTTGTTAAAAGTCGTAGATTAATTTTATTCAACAGAATCTAATAGAGCAGGAATAGGAAAAGGCTTGACAGTCTAGGTTTGCTGAATCAGTCTTTGCCCTAACCTCCTTAGCCGTTGGTATATTAAGTAAAAGTAAAGAAACTTACAAACTCAACTCAATTAAGCTTGAATAAAAACTTAGATGTCTTTCCCTTTTTTCACTTAAGCAATATGAGAAAAAATGTTGTTTTACAGATTTTAGGTAACAATGATGTGAGGGTGGATTCAGAGCAAGGAACCTCCCAACTCGGTGCCTGTTATACCTTAGAAGATGTTCGAGACCTGGCGGCGGACAACGATCAAGAATTAGGGAATGACTTAGATCGGATTGATTTTGCTTTAATTAGAAACCTGTGGGAAAGTCGAGAACCTGATACTTTACTTCATTTTGTCATTCTTTTAACGAATCAGCAAGCTTGGATTGAATATCATCATATTTCTGGACAAGAATTGAGTAATGTAATTACGTCTGATGGATATTGGTGGCGAAATCTTTTAGAAGCTTGGTGTCAAAAACTAGGCATTCCCCATGATTTAATAATTTTAGATATTGATCCGAATTTAGATAATGGGGTTGCTAATTGGGATCAAATGGCAAAGTTTGTTGAACAACAATTAAATCCTAAATTTACCTTTAATTCCAAGGGTATTGTTTTCGAGAATACCTCGGATCATCCTAAGATTAATGCTCAGAAATTAATTGTACAACATAGTAGTGGAACCCCAGCCTTAAGTGGGGCGTTATATTTATGGGGACTTGAACAAAAGTTAGCGAAAAATCCGATTGAATTTGTCTATATGTCTCGCCAAGATTCTCAACCCTATTTTCATACGGGAACTCATTGGCAATGGCGGTTAAAAGTTCCACAAATTGAACAGTTATTAGAAACTCAAGATTTTTTGGGGGTAAAAACTTTAATCCAAGATCATCCTGATCATAACTTAAAAACAAAACTCGAACAATTAGATCGGGCTGTTTCTTTTAATTTATCGGCAAAACGGCAAAAGCTATCGGCTGAAGAGGATATTTTAGAACGAATTGCAATTGCTTTATGGAGTGAAAAAGCCTTTCGAGAACGGGGTCAGTGGATGCAGTGGTATTTAAGAATTGCTGGGTCTTTTGAATTAGCGATCGCTTGTTTAGTTCAACATCAAGGCGTAAATGATTATCACTGGGAAAGAGATCATGCCACTCAAAAACCGATTCTAAAATATCAAGAAAAAAACCAAAATTCACCCATAGAGTTTCGACTTGATATTACGCCAACGGTTAAGGATCTCCTCACTCAAGGAATTGCTTCAACCCACAGTAACTATTTGAATCGCAAAGTTAACTATATTACCGCTAAAATTACTGATTCTGCTTGGAACAATTTTAAAGAGTTTTACTGTTCAAACTGGATTACCCTTCAAAATAATACTCGAAAGAGTTTCTTACAACTCAGAAATGAACTGTATCACAGTTTATTAGGGGATTTAATTGATCAAATTTTAGATGAAAAAACCAAACAATTAAAAGGAGTCAATCACGCTGATCATCCGGCTCAAATTGCAATTGATTGGTTAAACTATATTGTCAAATTAGCCAATCTGACAACCCCTATTAATAGCAAAATCAAAGAATTTGAACAACTCGTTAATGATGTTAAACGGAGTCTCTAATGAAATTACAAGACTGGCTGAAACAACAACAACAATATTATGCAGCTTTGCCCCCCGATCAACCCACCTTAGCAACCCATCCTAGCTGCGGTACTTGGCAAACTTCAGAATATTTAAAAAATCAATTTTGGTGGGGGGGTGGGGCTTCTGTAGAAGCCTGCGAACAAATTCAACAACACAGTGATCTCACCCTAACTCAGATCGGCGTTTTGACCTTTGGCCCGGTGCAAAGCTTCCTCGCTGGAGGTCAACGCCTGCGGGACTGGGCCGTTGCGTCGTGGTTATGCCATTATCTCTGCGGGGTGGTTATTTACCATTGGGAGAAACAGGGAGGAAAGGTTTTAGTCCCCTTGCATCAGTCCTCTCCTTTACTGCAATGGTTAAACGGCGAAACCATTACCGATGAAAGCTTCTGGCAAGCTGAACTCCCTAATATTATTACTGGCTTATTTCCCGACGAACCCCAATGGTGGGAAAACTGTCAAACTATTCTCAACAACGAATGGCAACGGTTTTTAACGGCCCTAGAAACCGCTTCCATCCGCCATAACCCCCGGTTAAACGGCTTGGGATGGCAAGTTATTCAAGGAGATAACCTGAGTTTTTGGTCGGTTTATGGGGAGTCTACGCCGTTGCGGTCGGAGCACATTGTCGAAGATATCAAACTGTTGCATCATTCCGTTGATGCTCAAAAATTAGGCCGACAATGGCAAGGGAACTGGTGGGGAGGACGCACCAGTCCGAGTTCGGGGAGTTTATCGATCTGGCATCCGGGTCTGCAACCTGTGGAAGCGGGGGGAACTTGGGGACTACCGGATCAGGTATTAAAGGAATGGTGGGAAGGGATAGCGGAAAAAAGCTCCTTAGCGGGGTTATTTTCCCAAAGCGATCGCCTCAATAGCTTGGAAATGGTGAAACGCTTGGCTTCCGTCCCTGAAATTATCGTTCCCACCTTAACAACTTTATGGGGACAAGAACCCCCCCGATGTCCTTGGGATCAATTTCCAGATCGCACGGCGGCGGCGGCGGCTTGGGTGGCTGATATTGTGGATGCAGAACAGTGGAATACTGAAGTTGAAGCGCTGAGTGAATATTATCAGTCTGGATCGCCTTTTAAACCTTGGGGTATTCCCCAAATGGATCGTCAGTCTCCCCCCTATGCTCATCCGAGAGTTTTAGAGCGTCGCAATATTGATGCTGAGGAGGTGGAAGGTTGGGAAAATGATCTTCCCAACGGGTGGGAAAGTCCCGTGGAATGGACAGTGGGATGGCGCGGCGATGGGGACAATATGGGCAAATGGCTATCCGGTGAACAATATAAAAAACTGAAATTACCTTGGTCGAACTGGCATCCCAATGCCTCAACTATTGAACAATATCAACTCGGTTTTTCACCGCCTAATTTACCGGATCTAACTCGCCAGATGGAACTTCCCCATACTTTAGATCTATCGGTTTTGTTTGGATATTGGAACCGGGTGTTATACGACCTGACGGAACATCACCACAACGGACGGGTAATTTTTGCGGGTGGGGATGACTTCTTATTATTAGGGCCGATCACCGATGCGATCGCTCTCACATCCCAACTTCATCAGCTTTGGACGGGACAACCTACCCCCTTAACTCAACCGCTTGATCCCCCTGTAGCGGGTTGGGTGTCTTATCAAAATCAAATTTATCCTATCCCTAGCCCGAATATGACCTTTAGTTTAGGGGTGGTTATTGCCCAACGGCGTATCCCGCAGTCGTTATGGCATCGGGGGTTAAATGAAGCCTACAAACAAGCCAAACATCTCGGTAAGGATCGGGTTTGTGTGCAGGTTTTGTTTAACAGTGGTCAAAGTTTGGACTGGGTTTGTCCTTGGGTATTGTGGCATTTGTTAATGGCCGTTGAACCCGTCGGGGAGGACAAAACGGATCTGAACTGTTGGGAAAAGTTGTTGTTTTATTTGGACAGTACCCGCCTGGAAGAATATTCTCCCTCAACGGTTCGTTCCCTCATGGATACCCTGTGGGCGAGTGTGCATTTACCCCTGAGTTGGCAACAGATCGACCTTCTCGCCATCGGAAACACTAAGAGTCTGAAAACAGATCTCGGAAGTTGGCAATGGTGGAAAAACTGGATCGCCCTCCGGGGTTTCTTGGCGCGTCAACAGCGAGAACGAAATAACTGGCTTTCTCGTTTCTAGGTTCTACCTAGAAATGCCTCTATGCAGGCTCCGCCTGCTGAACACGGAGGCTCTGCCTCCCATAGACATTCCCAGGCGGGAGTCTGGGAACCAGGGACAAAATAACTGGCTTTCTCGTTTCTAGGTTCTACCTAGAAATGCCTCTATGCAGGCTCCGCCTGCTGAACACGGAGGCTCTGCCTCCCATAGACATTCCCAGGCGGGAGTCTGGGAACCAGGGACAAAATAACTGGCTTTCTCGTTTCTAGGTTCTACCTAGAAATGCCTCTATGCAGGCTCCGCCTGCTGAACACGGAGGCTCTGCCTCCCATAGACATTCCCAGGCGGGAGTCTGGGAACCAGGGACAAAATAACTGGCTTTCTCGTTTCTAGGTTCTACCTAGAAATGCCTCTATGCAGGCTCCGCCTGCTGAACACGGAGGCTCTGCCTCCCATAGACATTCCCAGGCGGGAGCCTGGGAACCAGGGACAAAATAACTGGCTTTCTCGTTTCTAGGTTCTACCTAGAAATGCCTCTATGCAGGCTCCGCCTGCTGAACACGGAGGCTCTGCCTCCCATAGACATTCCCAGGCGGGAGCCTGGGAACCAGGGACAAAATAACTGGCTTTCTCGTTTCTAGGTTCTACCTAGAAATGCCTCTATGCAGGCTCCGCCTGCTGAACACGGAGGCTCTGCCTCCCATAGACATTCCCAGGCGGGAGCCTGGGAACCAGGGAAATTGCCTCTTGCCTGTTCCCTTTCTTAAAGGAGATTAACCCATGACAGGATGGTACAAAATCATTCCCACAGGCCCGATCACCATCGGCAACTTAACGCCCGTCGGACAAAATAGCGGTCAAGTCGGTTGTCGCTGGCCCCCGAATGGGCATCAGTTGGCAGCTTGTTTGAATTTACCCAGTCAAAGTCAACTCTGGGGGCCGTTTTGGGAATATAACTCTAATTTCTATGTTCCCTTACCCTTGCCTGTTTATACCCTCGATCTCAATATCACTTCCCCGAACTTACCCACGAACCTGTATCGAATGCAGTGGAATGAACAGCAACAATGGCAGGTGCAACCGGAACACCGAAGCCAGGAATTTGAGATGATCGGAGGTCAATATTTAATACCGGGTAACACTTTACAGCTATTTTGGCAAGAGCAAAAGTTAATTTTCCAGTCGGGTACAGCCCCCGATAACGTGCTTCAGCCTTTACCTTGGTCGTCTCTAACCCTCAGCCATAACCGTCGCCAAGACTTTCAAGTGGTGGAGGAGGGGGGATTTTTTGCTGAACAAACGACTTTAATGGCCCCCGGATGGTCAATTTTAGTCAAAATTATCGGCGACTATCAACCCCCCGACTGGGGAATATTGGGGGCGGGAACCCCGGTTACTATGAGCCCTATTCAGGAAAAAAATACTTGGAAGTGGTTAACGGCCTCCTGTCCCCAACCCCAAGGGGGAATTTTACTGACGGCGGCTTTATGGCAACAACCGGGACGGAAAATTTCTGTGCCCAAACCCCCAGGGGTCAAGGCTTACGCGGCAGAAATGGGCATTCCTTGGCAGTCGTGGAAGAAGGTACGCGATCGCAAAGACCCTAACCGTCGGGTTTCGGTATTGACGCCTGGGGAATGGATGACGCCTGCGGGGGCGGTGTATTTATGGGAGGGAACGCCTCCGGTATCAGAGTCGGGGCCATATCCTGATGCCTTTCATCGGGATGCCTTGGGTTATGGACATTTATGGTTATTTTGAGGATTGCATCATGACTACAGAATGGTTAATTTGTCAAGAACCTGTGCATATTGGCGGCGCGGATAGTAGCAGTCGAGGAAATAATAACCCGATTTTTCGCCTGAGCGATCGCACTCCGGCTATTCCGGGGAGTTCTCTGCGGGGGGCTTTGCGGGAACACGCGGAACACACCCACGCCAATTTTGTTAATCATTGGTTTGGGGGTCAGGATAACGCTATTTCTCCTGGGGCGATCGCTTTAGGTTGGGGCTGGCCCGTTTGGTGGCCCGTTCATGTTTTGGGTTATGGCAACTGGTGGGTGAGTTGTTTACAATGGTTAAATCGTTTTCAACAATTATCTCAACAGTCGCCTTTGAATTTAGATCGAAATAAGGTTTTGATCACGGATAATTCGTTAAATAATCAAACGGTTTATTTGCGGTGGTTGAAGTTAGAAAAGGTACAATATCGCAACCCGAATGAAGGGCAAAAATTGCCTGTTCCCAGTTCTATTCCCAGCGATCGCTTAATTATTGTTCCTGACACCAGTATTAATTTATTTGTTGATATGGGGTTAGTCCGTCAACCTCGTGTTAGTTTGCATGATGAACCGGACGAAAAGGGCAATTTAGTTAAAAATTTGTTTGGGGTGGAAGGGTTTCCTCCGGGGGCGGTTTTTTTAACGTCTTGGACTACACGGGGTCAGGTTCAAAATGTCGAGGACTGGGAAAAGTTTCTCCATGATGAACATTATTTAGGCGGGTTATGGAGTGTGGGTTTTGGTCGAATTTTAATTGAAAAGATTTAAGGAGGAAAGATCATGTCGGTGACATCCTATGAGTTAGATCGAGAGGTTTTTACCCTCTTAAATGCAGGGGCAAATTCTCTGGGAGACTGGCAAGGCGCCGCCAGTGGAATTAGTGACTATGTGGCAAGTTGGGGCGTGGAACGATTTTGGGCGATGTCTCGTTCTCCGGTGTTATTAGGAGGCGGTGTTCCCAATGCTGCGGGGGGTTCAGACGAACAACGCCGTTATTTTGCTTGGGGTGTGGCGCGAGTGGTGTTGTGTAATATTGTCGGAATTCATCTGAATATTAAGGCGGATATGACAACGGAACAATTTCAAGAACGGTTCAGAAGTTTGAATTTTAATCAGCAGGTTTTATTAACGGATTTGTTAATCGAAATTTCTGATACGATTCAATTCTGGACAATGCGAATTAAGGACGCGAAAGACTCTAAATTGCCTGTTTAATTTGGGTTTAATTAAAATTAGTAGGGGTAATTCATGAATTGCCCCTACTTAAAATATCTTAGCCCTGAACTAAAGTTCGGGCTAAAAGCTAACGTTATCTAAAGATAACTCAAGACTGAATTTTATTAACCCGTTTTAACGGGTTTTCGCTTTTAGCCTGAAATTTATTTCAAGGTTTTTGGCTTCCTAATGGAAGTCGCTACATTAATAGAAGACTTCGACTAATTTGTATTGGCTACGTTTCAACACCTTTTCTTCCTAATAGAAGTCGCTACTGAACTGACAATGAGTTTTTGGAAAACATTCCGAGTTTCAACACCTTTTCTTCCTAATAGAAGTCGCTACCAATGGGGACTTATATGTCCTTGCACTTGAAGTAAGTTGTGGTTTCAACACCTTTTCTTCCTAATAGAAGTCGCTACTTGCTCCTGTTGCTCCTACAACTACAAGCGTTTCTGTTTCAACACCTTTTCTTCCTAATAGAAGTCGCTACACGTTCAAAGCTTACGAATTCTCAAACGGATTAATGTTTCAACACCTTTTCTTCCTAATAGAAGTCGCTACCCCTCTATTCTACAACCTAGACGGGGCAATCTATCCAGACACCGTTTGCGAGACTCAAACAAAACCCAACTTTTCCCCCCAGAAACAACCATTGTAAAAACCCTATAACCCTTACCCAGAGAGCTATCGAGACTCCCAACAGCACAATCGACATCACAGCCATTTTCCCTCAGCCTCGCAAAACTCAACCATAAATTTTTCTAAACTCCAAGTTCGGTAAACTTCTCTCCACATTCGGATCAAAAACCGTCACCAAACAAAAACCCGAATGTTCCCGCACCCCATACCCCGAAGGTCGGTTATTAGAACTCCCGCACCAAACCGGACGGTTAGCCGCCTTAGTGCTACACACCCCATGCACCAACTCTTCCCAGGCGTCCGCTTCCCCCCGCCAAATACTGTAAATGCGTCCCGGTTGCGGCGTTTTAGTCGGTTGAAAACCCCAAACTTTCGCCAGTTGACGCACCTGCTGATCAATACTGTGGCTAAGTTGCTTTAAATAGGAAGCCGGATCACTCGTAAACCCAGAGTCCGACGCCAACGACGTCACCGTAAATTCACTTCCGCGAAACCCACCAAAACGGTCTAAACGATGGGGAGGACGTCGCCAACCGGGGCCAAGTCCCCCCAAACGACTCGCTAAATTTAATAAATCTCCCACTAATTGATAATATTCGGAGTTACAATCCACATTAATAATCCAAGTTTCATGGGCAGTTTTAGCCGGAATATTCGCATAATCATTTCCGGCGCTAATTCTAGGAATTTGATACAGATAACTCGTTAACCGCAATTTTGCTAAAGTTCCCAACCCTCCAAACAATTTTTCTGTTAAAAGTTCGGCCTGTTTCCGGGGTAAAAAATCCAAAGCAAAACGGATAAAATAACCCCTTAAAGTGGCTCGTAAAACTTGCGGACTCCAGCGATATTCTCCCGTTTGATTTTGTTTAGGATTATGCGATCGCACACAAGGTTTCATTCCTGTTAAATGAAGTTCCCATTTTCCCGTCGGAATACTGGTGGCTAACCGTCCAAAACCCGAAGCCGTCCCCCGTCCTATTCCTCGGCGTTCTAACATTTCCTTGAGGCGAATTTCTAACCAAGTTTTTTCCGCAGGTTTCGGGGTATTTTTTAATAACACTTGTAAGCGAAAGCGATCAGGTTGAGGATGGGGAGGTTTAGGAGAAACTTGCCATTGTAGACTCAATTTATTACTTTTTTGATCAAAAATTTGCCATTCCTGTTGAGCATAAAGAGGAAAGGCTTTTAAATCCTTTAATAAAATACTTTCAAACCGAATTTTTAGAGGTTGCCAACCGTTTAAATTGGGTTCTAAAAGAGTTAACCAAAATTGTTGTTCTTCGTGAGGAATTTCTGACCAAATCGTTCTAATATATTTTAATAAAGAACCCCGGACACTGGAACCGGGAATATAGGGAACGCCGCCAATTTGTGCAGGTAAAATTGCTCCTTCTGGAAAACTCCCTCCCCCAACTTGAATGGGACTGAGAATCTGTAATTTATCTAATTTTACCGTAAAATTTTTACCCGCCTCTCGGTAAATTGTTCCATTCCAAGCGTCTCGGACTTCGGGTATATCCACTTGATTTGCTTTCGGTGTCCAACCCTTTTTTTGTTCCTCGTCAAGCTCGTACCATTTGGGTAATTCCGTCGGTAAAGATGATGGCATAATATTGACCTCAAATTGCCATATTTTTTATTATATAATAATATTGTCTATATTCAACATTCAATCTAAAAATTCGTAGGGGTTGGGTCTCCCAACCCTCTTGGTACTATTGGGGTTATAAATTGATTGGAAGGGCGAGAAAACCTCGCCCCTACATTGATTGATTGGAAGGGCGAGAAAACCTCGCCCCTATATTGATGGGAAGGGCGAGAAAACCTCGCCCCTACGGGGAAATCATATATTAATCTTAATATTGGTGGTGCGTGCGCTGCGCTTACGCACCCTACGGGTTAGGTTTTATTCAATACATGGGGTAAATCAATCCCGACTTGATTATTGAAAATTTCCATATATCTTAAATCTCGTTCATCAAAACTGACTTTTAAATAATCAGGAATATCATAAATATCTTTCGGATGATAAGGGGGATAATTTCCGGGTTTGCGTTTATTCAGTAATTGCGTTACTCCTAATAATTCCCCATCAAAACTTAAAATTGGCATACACAATAAACTACAAGTGCGATAACCCGTTTCTTGATCTGTTCCTTTTGCAGTTTGGGACTCAGGATGATCATAAACATCAAAAGGAATCATAATCGGTTTTTTCATTTGGGAAACTTTTCCTGCAAATCCTTCATTTTTATAGATATAAAAGGTTTCTATTGTGCCATCAATTCTCGGAATTCTTGTCCATAATTTATCAGGATCATAAGCATCGACTAACCACAGGGTACTGCGATCCGCATTGGTTAATTTTTTAGCAGATTCTATCACTGTATACAGAATTTTTTCAGGATCAAAGCCAATTTGACGCACGGAATTAATCGCCGATCTTAAAGTATCTGTAGCCCGTTGTTTTTGCAGGGTACTAATTTCTTGATGGAAAGATTGACATCCCTCTAAAACTTTAATAATAAATTCTGAGCGTTTGTGAAGTTGTTGCAGATCTTCGGGGGTAAATCCTTCTTGATTAATTGGCTCAGAATTTAAAACGGGAGAATCTATTAATTTATTCAGCAGACGAATAACTGCAATTACTTGTCCGTCAGAATTAATAAACGGAAAAAATAAAGCATTGTGTAACTGTTCGCGTAAATGAAATCGCACTCCAACTTGAAACCAAGGATCATCTAAGTTAGAAATTGAGTTCAGGACTAAACTAGAATTAGAATTGAGTAGTCTTTGGGATAAGTTAACATCAGCCTCAATAATCACTTCAATTAGATGGTTAGAATTATTGATATCGGGAATAATTGACCAAAATTCCTGTTTATCACTATTAAAAATAAAAATATCTGTTTGAGCAACCCTGAGCAATTTACTAATGGATTGCATCATAAATTCTAAAATATTATATAAAGTGCTATAAAGTTCTTCATCTTTCTGGCTTCCCACCGCTTGACTTAACATCGCCAAGGTATGATAAACCACTTTTTGCGATTGAAATTCAGCTAATTTTTTTAAGCGTTCATGAACTTTTGCATATTGTAAAATCACCCCGACTCGTTCATTAAAAACCTGCATGGACTGACGATCATTTTTATCAAAACTGGCTTTAAATTTTTCGGGAGCTTGGGGCCACAAAGCCGAGTTATAATCAGGATAATTACCCGGATTCAATTTATTAACTAATTGAGTCACTCCTAAGAGTTCTCCATCGGGATTTAAAACAGGCATACACAATAAACTACAGGTGCGATATCCGGTTTCTAAATCCGTTTCTTTGGAGGTTTGGGAATCAGGATGTTGATAGACATCAAAAGGAATAATAATCGGTTCCCTCGTTCGTGCCACTTGACCCGCAAACCCTTCATTAATATGAATTCGTTTTTCAATTAAAGTACCATCCATTTGTCGAATTTTTGTCCAGAGTTCCTGTTTTTCTTCATCCACTAACCACAAGGTACTACGGTCAGCATTCATTAAGTTTTTAGCCGCATCCATCACCCGTTGTAAGATTTCTTTTGTATCTAATTGACTCCCATCTAAAGAACGAGTCGCTTCTGCTAAAGCGGCGGTTGCTTGTAATTTTCGGCTGGCTTGACGACAGGATTGACAACTTTCTAAAAACCGTCGAATATGAGGAGCAAATCGCGTTAATTGTTCTTCATCCGCTTGGTTAAATCCTTCTTCTTTAACCCGTTTAGCTAAGGGTTCGGATTCAAACAGATTAGCTTTGAGTTTATTCAATAATTGAATAACCGCCACAACTTCTTTCGCGTGATTACAAATAGGATACGCTAAGACATTATAGGTATGATAGCCATATTTTTGATCGGCTAATTTGACTAAATTAGAACGAGGATCATCATAGACATTGTGAGGAATATTAATAATTTTTTTGGTTTTTGCGGCTTGTCCAGCAATTCCTTCTCCAACGGGAACTTGAATATTAAGGAATTCATTCGTTTGATTTTCAGCGACTAAAGACCACAGTTCGGTTTTTTCTGCATTTAATAGATAAATGGTAGCGCGATCCGCTTTTAATAAATCTCCTAATTTTAGGGTAATTTGCCGTAATACTTCATAAATGACTTCATCAGAACTGCTTCCCTCAGCGACTCGACGAATTTGGGTTTCTAAGAGTTGAACTTTGAGTTTAGCAAGGGTTTGGATAAATTCGGGTTCAATAATCGCTAATTCATCGCGTAACTCGGCTAAGGCTTTTTGACACCAACTCGAAGTAAATACCTCTTTATAAATCCGATTTCTAATTTCTAAAATTCCTTCTCGCTTACTGACTAAACCCGATAACCGCAGTTCCATTTGTTCAAGACTATTATCGGCTAATATTTTTCCTTTTTCTCTAATTTTTTGATATAATTTTAATAAGTCAATACTGCGATTTTTTTGACGAAGTAGCCGATCTCGAATGGTTCTTAAATGTTCCGGTTCGTCTTGGTGTTCCCAATTATTAATCACCTGCGATCGCACAAATTTCTCGACCCATTCCGCCTCGGAACCCAGGGGAATCTGATCAGGACATTTAACAATTAATTTACAAATTTTTTGGGTTAAAAAGGGTTGTCCTGATGTCCAATCAAGAACGGCATCTAATAACGCTTGGGGATGTTCGGATTTCAGTTTTAATCCTTCCGCAATGGGTTGAGCTTCGTGGGATTGAAACCCATGTAATTCAATGCCATAACCACAATCAAAAGGTAAACTATTATAGTTGGCATCCTTCATCAAATCATAGGGAGAAGCCACCCCTAAAATGGCAAAGGTTAAACGGTTATATTCGGGAAGATCGGCACGTTTATTATAACAAGCTCTGAGTAATCCTAAAAATTCATTGGCTAAGTCTGGTAATCTCAATAAACTATCAATTTCATCAATAAAAATTATAATATTTTTTTCAATTAATAAAGGATGTTTTAATAAAATATCATGAATAAATTTATTAAAGCGATTCATCGGGGATAAATCCGATTCTCGACAGCCTTGTTTAAAACTATCAATGGATTCTAAAAGATTAAAGTTCTCAGCTAAACTATCAATAATATCTGCATAAAATTGTTTGCGGGTTAAGTCGGAACTAATAATTGCCGTTAAATCAATAGACGCACAAGCTAACCCTTGTTCTTGAAGCTTACGCATGGTTTTAACGCGCAAACTAGATTTCCCCATTTGACGACAAGTTAACACATAACAAAACATTCCTCCCATAAGTTGATGATATAATTCATGATCAGCTTTTCTCCAAACATAAGTCGGAGAATCGGGGGGTAAACTGCCACCAACTTTATATTCATAATTCATACCTACCTCCAGGGAATTGTATAGCAGGTAACAACCCTTACCCCAGTATACATTAAGAATAAAAACCCCATAAAGATGTATTGTAAATACTGTAGAGTATGCTATATTATAGAAAAGAGTAAAAAGGTTAACCAACTCGTTTAACCAGACGTTCAAACCAACTAAACCTTTCCCAGTAACAAATCATGTCTACTAATTTCAAACCCTCCAAAATAGAAAAATTCTGGCTATCTATTGGTACAGTAGTTATTGGCTGTTCTGCTAGTTTTGCTGTGTCTAGCCCAGCTTTTGCTCTCGATATTAAAGCTGGCCCAATCTGGAATAATGATGATGCCAAAGTGAAGTGTCCAGTCGCTGTTGAAGTTTATGATGTTGAATGGAATGGTCAGTGGAAAACCACTGTAGAGGGAGAAATGTCGGTTTGTGGTACTGACGCGACCTCTCTACCTAATATTGGCTTACCCGGAGATGTGAATGCTGGCCCGATCTTGAATGATAATGATGCAAAAGTTAAGTGTCCAGTAGCAGCAATCGCAGCGAATGGCACTTGGAACGGTCAGTGGAAAACGACTCTACCCGGAAAAATGTCAGTTTGTAGTATTAAATAAGCCACCTCTTATCATCATAAACTCATAAATAATCAAAGCAGTGGGTCATTGTTTCGACAGTGACTCACTACGGAGTCTTTATTCTACTGAAATCTGATAAACCTGCATAGAACCAATGCCTTTTAACTCTCTAAATTCACTCTTAATAATATTCAAACCCAGATGACGTTTAACAGCTTCATAAACCATTGAAGAAATACAAATTCCCCTCGGATACGCTTCAACTTGCAAACGTGCTGCAATATTTACCCCATCTCCATAGACATCATTCCCATTAAAATAAACCTCGGCGAGATGAATGCCAATTCGATGTTCTAAAACCGCATCAGAGGGTAATTCAGAGGCAGCGGTTATCAATGTTTTTTGAATTTCTTGCGCGCATTGAACCGCTTTTACCACCGAAACAAAATACATCAGTAACCCGTCTCCTACTGATTTTAAGACCTGTCCTTCAAATTGTTGACATAATCGCGTCATTAAATTCAAATCTCGAAAAACTGCTGCTAAGGTTGGTTCCTGATTTTGATGATGTTTTTGTGCGGAATCTTTGACATCAGTAAACATAATAGCCGCTAAAATATTTCTCGTCTGCTCAGGAATAAGTTCTAGGTTTTCTAATCGTTTTTCTGCTGAAGGCAATGTGAGCAGGGAAGATTTTAAACGATCTCGAAAATATTCTCGATATAAGATTTTTCTAATTTCTACTTGATTTCCTTGCAAATAAACTAACCCCATACTATTGAGATCAAAGGCTAATTTTGATTTTAACTCAATAGGTTGTTCCGATTCAACAACGGTTCTAAATGCTTGTGCGAGTTCAGGATATTTTTCTAAATTCCAAAGGTGTAATCGTAAATAATCCGCATAAATTCCCGTATCCTTGGGAGCGTCTTCTAAAATTTGTTTTAAACTTATTTTTTCTCGCACCATTTTATAAAAAGCAACCCGCAATAAATGGGGATGTCCTCCCAACATCTCCATCAATTTCTCTATTTCAAAAGGCGTTAATTTAAACCCATGCCTCCGAGCAAGTTCCTGGACTTGTTGGGTATTTAATTCTGGGAGTTTGGCATCTAATCCTACATTAAAGGGAGATTGATGAATATCTAAGGGAATATAAACTTCCGTTCCGTGAGCAATAATTAAATGCAGGTTTTTCCAAATCTCAATTTGTTTAGATTTTTCATGCCAAGCTCTCAGTAAACCAAAAAAATCATCAGCAATTTTTTCATGTTGAAAAATTCGATCAACCGCATCTAACCCTAAAACCAAAGGCTGTCCTAATTTGGGTAATAAATACCGAGCAAAATAGTTTGTACAATTATTTTTACTTCCTAATTCTTCATCCCAATATTGATTGAGTTGCATGGGGAGTTGTAAATCATCCGCCACCATTGCACAAAAACGCCGTAAGAATCGATTCAAATCCGCAAAAACTTCATTATCCGTTAACTCAAAATTCACAACAACGGTACGACAACCTTGACGTTGAGCATGGTTTAAGAGTCTCGCCATTAAAGAAGTTTTTCCCATCTGTTTTGGCCCTTTAATGCGAATTAAACTTCCGGGTTTGATAATTTCTTCATAAGCTTGAGATTCAATCGGAGGACGTTCAATATAAAAAGGAGAAAATAAATTAACTTGACCACCGGGTAATTCTAGCTCAAAATTTAGGGTTTCCTGAGATTTTTCTAAGGCTTGATTTGAGGAATTAAATTTATTTTGTTTTTTGAATAATTCTTGTAAAATTAACCGCACCGTTTTAATCCCAACTCTTTCTCCCGTTGCGTCTGAAAGTAGTTTCCATAAGTTGGGAGCTAAAATTGTTTGAACCGTATTTTCACTATACCCGATGATCCGAATTTCCTTGAGTTTAGCACCCAGCAGTGCTTGTCTGAGGATCGCCTCTTGAACTTGATCCAAAGGATTTTGAGTTCGATTAATAACCAGATGTTTAGCAAATGTAATTAGCTCTAAGACCTCTACATCCATGATCAGGCCCTCTTGCTTCCCCTTTTTCTTTTACTCTACTTTGAAATTTAACCCGATTTTAAAACCCTACCAAGTTATTTAACTTTAGTAGGGCTTTAGAAGGTTTAGCGTTTAAACCGCTTCAGTAACTCTGAGTAAAGCAAATTAGTAACCTTGCTCATCAATTTAGCAATGATGTAATTGATGATAAACCACGCCAATTGCATTATTTGACATCTGAGTTAAGTTTTTTCGTCCACTTTCGCCCAATAATCCTCCTAAATAGTGCCTAAATCCTTTTTTTTGAGATGGATTCTTCAATATATCATCGAACCTAGCACACCATCTCTCAAAGCATGGTGGCATAGCCGAGGGAGTGGTTTCTTTCATAAGGGTTACTCAATGTGAAATACTTACCCTATTGATATTATAGGCGTTTTATTCCTCTTTTTTGTTTAAGTCCCGCTTAATTCTCAATGCTCAATATCAGAAAGTTAGGCATTTTCGTTGTAGGGATTTGCCTTACAATGAAGGTTTGGACGGAATTTAATTTCAAACAAACCATGAGTGTAGCAGACGAGAAAACCGTAGTTCGGGATTATTTTAATAGCACAGGATTTGATCGGTGGCGACGAATCTACGGTAATGGTCAAGTCAATAAAGTTCAACTGGATATCCGTCAAGGACATCAACAAACCGTTGATCGAGTCATAGATTGGTTGAAAGCCGATGAAAACCTACCCGGTTTAACCATCTGTGATGCGGGATGTGGGGTTGGCAGTTTGAGTATTCCCTTAGCAGAAGCCGGTGCCGTTGTGTATGGGAGTGATATTTCCGAAAAAATGGTAGCGGAAGCCTATGAACGGGCTAAAAACCGCCTCAGCGTGATCCAAAACGTTACCTTTACGGCTCAAGATTTAGAAACCCTCCAGGGTCGGTATCATACTGTGATTTGTTTGGATGTCTTGATTCATTATCCTCAAGATCAAATTCCTGAGATGATTTCTCATCTGTGTTCCTTAGCAGAGTCTCGTGTAATTTTGAGTTTTGCGCCAAAAACCTTAGCCTTAAGTGTTCTCAAAAAAATTGGGGAATTATTTCCAGGGCCGAGTAAAACCACTCGTGCTTACCAACATCGAGAAGCAGATATTGTTAAAATTTTTAGAGACAATGGTTTCTCCATTCAACGACAAGCTATGATTGGCACACGCTTCTACTATTCGCGCTTAATGGAAGCAACACGCACTTAAAATTAGGGTCGGCAGGAGGGAGATCAAAGATCAAAAGATTGTTCTGTATCTTCCCCTGTGATTGTTGCCTTGATGAGTGTTCTGCTCTCTCTGCTGGGGAGGAAAAACAATGCAGTTCCTGAAGGTGATCACTGCGAGTTTATTAGTTCCGGTTGGAATGGGTTGTCTCTTGGCGATCGCCACTGAATTGATCAATCCTCATTCAACGGCTGATAGCAAACTCAGTATTATTTTAGGCGGATTAATCTTAGGTTTACCGTCCTTGGGAATCGGCGGATGGGTGGCTTGGGATTGGTATCAAGAACGCTCTCAGAAAATTCAAGCTCGTTCTCGACGGATTCGTTCTATTTTTTGGCATCTAGTCCAAGTTCAAGGCGGAGAAATTACGGTTCAAAAATTAGCACAATATACCCATTTATCTCGTTTTGAAGCTAAAGCATTTTTAGATCAAAAAGCCCAAGAATTAAATGGCACATTTGAAAAAAAATCAAATGGGGAAATTATTTATCATTTTCAGGTCGAATAAACTTGAGTTTAACATTCTACTTAAACGAATAAATCGGCAAGGATAACCAGAAACATGACTTTTAAAGCTTCCAATTTCTTGAAATCCGGCTTTTTTATAAAACGCGATCGCTCGTTGATTTCCAGCCATAACAATTGTATAAGCGGGGGAACCAATCAGCTTTAAAGCTAAGTTTAATAACCGTTTACCAATGCCTTGATTTTGATAATCAGGATCGATATATAATAAAGCAATACAGTTGCGATCTATTGCAACAAAACCAACAATCGTTTTCCCTTTACAAGCTACAAATTTATCATAAACATAGCAAATTTGATTCGCATTGGGATTGTGCGCTAGAGGGGTCATCGCCCTTAAATCACAAGATCCCAAAAATTCCGCAGGTTGAGCGCGATCGTGAACGCAACAAATTAGTGGCCAATCTTGATCTAAATAAGGGCGAATTTTAATCATTTTTGTTCATTATTAAACAAATTTTGGGCGTTCTAAACCTTGAGAAAATAACGTTTTAAACTCAGCTTTTTGGGTTTCTGATGTCATCATTTGTTTCCAGGTTTCATAGAAGAAAAAGGATGTTCCTGCAAATTTGCGATCACGGGTTAGTTGGATTTGTTCTTTTACAGTAGCAAAGGACATCGGTTTAATTCTAAGCCCCGTTAAAATGCCAATACTCACAGGAATATGGCTTTTGGCTTCTAACAGTTCAGGACGTTTTAAATCGGCTAAAAAGCCATTCATATCCTCTCGATAGACTTGTAAGACTAATTCTTCTAAATAGCCTTCCTGTTCCCAGGTTTTCCAATCTTGTAAAAATTGAGAATAAGCATACAAATAAGGATTGGGAGATAAAGATAGAATACAATTCGGTTTATAATCTTTAATTACCCAGAAAATTCGAGTTAAAAATTCCGTAATTTTTTTCGCCCTCCAACTCACCCAATTTGCCTCTTTAAAATCCCCTGGAGGAGTTGAATTTCCCGTTTCTTTCTGATATAATTTAACGGTAAATTCATCATAGCCTAAATCAACGGGTAAACCAAAGTGATCATCGAGTTGAATTCCATCAATATTATAGGTTTTGACGACTTCAATAATTAATCCTAAAATAAATTGTTGCACTTGAGGATGGAATGGATTTAACCAAACTTGATTAACTTGACTTTCTTTATATCCTTTTGTCCCATCTTGACGACAAGTAATCCAATGGGGACGAAGTTGTGCAATTTTAGAATCTGGGGGAACCATAAATCCAAATTCCAACCAAGGAATGATACTCATTTTTCGTTCTTTAGCTAAAGGAATCATTTCCTGAAGAATATCTCGATCTTTTAATTCAGGAATTGGATCTATTTTAATTCCCGTAAACCGTTCCATTAAAACACTGGGATAAAGGGTATAACCTTCATTCCAAATAGTCGGATAAATAGTATTAAACTTGCATTCTGCTAATAAATTAAACGCTTCTGTTAACGCATTTTTAGACAACAGAACATCACTATCAATATTGGTTAACCAAACTCCTCTTAATTCTCCGGTGGGAACGGAAATAATGGGCGGTTTCACAATATATTGTTCTGGAATGGTTAAAGGTTCATTTTGTTGACGCAAAGCTTGACAAAAAAATACAGCCACTTCCCCACGAGTTGCAGGTTTATTAGGGTTTAAAAGCTTCACCTCTGGATAATTAACCACTAACCCAGATTCAATCGCCGCAGCAACAGCATTTCTCGCATAATTGGGAATATCTTTAGCATCATTTAAGCTTTCATTTAAGGTTTTAACAATAGATTGAGTGGGTTCATAATTTAATCCCTTAACTAATGCGACTAAGGCTTGAACTCTGGGAATATTTTGTTGCGGTTTAAAACTTTGGTCTTCATACCCACTCATAAACCCAGTTCGATAGGTTTTTTGAATCACACTATGAGCCCAAAATTGCGACGAAACATCCTTAAATTCGATGGGTTCTCGATTCTCTAAAAGTTGAGGAAAAGCTTTAATCAGCATTGTCGCAAATTCGGCCCTTGTGACGGGTGCATCGGGTTTAAAACTGCCATCTCGATAACCTGTGATGATGTTTTTATTGGCTAAATTTTCAATACTGTCTTTAGCCCAATGAGTGGTTATATCTGTAAATTTTACCATAAGGAATTCAATTGATCAGGGGTTTTCAGTTGAGGAAGAGATCGTTTATAGGTTCCAGTTTCAGGGTTAATCTTTCAGAACAAAACTACACAATAAGTTAATTTCGCATCAAATTTCATTCTAAAAGAATATAATATAAGTAAGAATTTTACCCTAAAGTAGGATAAGTTACAATCCTTGAAGATGTTAACTTATTCATAGCCTTTCAGTTATTGTTTTATAGCTTCAGGTCTAAATTATGAAATTCATTTCTACACTGGTTTCTGGAATCACAACCGCCATGACAACTCTCACGTTAGTGACAAGCGTGGGAATGGCTCAAATGGCCGAAGTCCCAACACCTAATGCTAAAGGGGATTTTATCACCGCAAAAGTTCAAGGAAATCGAGGACTTTATAATAATATTCATTGGTTGGTTGTTGACCCCGAATCTCTCAACTGTCGGAATACTCCTGAAGGAACCGTTAAAGTTAAATTAGTGACTGGTGCAATTATTAATGCTATTTTTTCTAATAATGGCAAAGGAGATGCAATTGTTCTCAAAAATGGTCAACCTTGGATGAAAGTAGAAAGTATTAATCCGGCTGGCTATCGGTTTAATTCTGGAGTGTGTTATGTTCGGGCTAATTCAAAATATATTGCTCCCATTAATGGAGATTATTTGGATATATTCAAAAAGGAATAAAAGCGATGCGGTTTATTAATCCTAAAACAGATTTTGCCTTTAAAAAAATCTTTGGATCATCGGAAAGTAAGGATATTTTAATCAGTTTCTTAAATGCACTGGTTTATAATTCTGACTCAATAATTCAGGATTTAGAAATTTTTGATCCTTACTTTTCTCCTAAGATTACTGGATTAAAAGATACCTATTTAGATGTTAAAGCCCAACTCAATACCGGTGAAATTGTAATTATTGAGATGCAGGTTTTAAATGTAGAAGCCTTCACCAAACGAGTGTTATACAATGCAGCTAAAACCTATTCATTGCAATTAGATGCTGGACAAGGCTATCGATTTTTAAAACCTGTTATTGCTCTAACGATTACCGATTTTATAGAGTTTGAAAATACTGATGAACTCATTTCTCGCTTTGTATTTAAAGAAAAAGTTCAAAACTTTAATTATTCCGAGAATGAATTAGAGTTAGTATTTGTGGAATTACCTAAATTTCAGAAATCCTTAGAAGAATTAGAAACGTTAACGGATAAATGGATTTATTTCATGCAAAGGGCTAGATTATTAGAATCGGTTCCTGAAACGTTGGAAAGTGTCCCTCAAATTCAACGGGCGTTTCAAATTGCTAATCAAACCAATTTAACCCGTGAAGAATTGGATGAAGTTGAAAAGCGAGAACTGTTTCTACAGGATCAAAAAAATGCGATTACTTTAGCTCAAAATGAAGCAAAACGTGAAAAAGCAATAGAAATTGCTCGTCAACTCTTAAATATTTTAGATGATCAAACCATCAGCCGAACAACAGGATTGAGTTTAGAAGAAATTCAAAATTTGCGTTATTTCCGTTCTTAAACTCTTAACTATCAACACAGATATCGACCATATTTTGCAATAATAGGGGTCTTATTTTGTTGTTGATTCGTTAACCAAGCCCATAATTGATCTCCCCAGGAAAAATGCCACCATTCATTCGGATGTTGTTGAAACCCTGCGGTTTTCATAACTTTGGATAAAATTTGACGATTTTGATGATAGTTTTGTTCCGTTGGGTCTGAACTGTTTTCAAAATAGTTGGGGTAAGATCGAGGAGAAATTTCATCAATTTCCGAACCCATATTCACCCATGTTCCCGTTTCATTCACTAACGTAATATCCAGTGCTGCACCTGTACTATGGGGAGGCGGTGTGGCGGGATCTAAACTCGGAGCAGCCCAAAATTGATAGACTTCTGTTAAGATAGACTGGTGTTGTTCTGCGGAAAGAGAGTGTTGATTTAATCTCCGTTCTTTTAATAACTGATTAAAAGAATAATCTACCATAAATTGTTGCACTTCTACGGGACGGTAGGCATCAAAAATGAGGATTTTCCAGTTAGGATAATTGTCTTGTAAGAGCAATTGTGCGGTTAGTAAACGCTCTAAAACACTTTGTCTTAAATAATAGGGAGAATCTATCGCCGAAAGATGATAAGGCGCACCTAATTTTTGATACGCATGGGGAGTTTCTACGACAAATGTTTCTAAGGGAATCTTAACAAGAGGTTCACCGCAGTCTTGAATAATAATTTGTTGATAAGGTTTCATAATATTTGTTAATTTTAAGTAGTAAACCTTGAAGGGCTTAGAGTCCTGAAGGACTCACTACGGTTAAGAGTTTCGGGATGCAATGACCGCATAAAAGGGATCGCTTCCTCCCATTCCTAACATTTGCATAAACAGAGGCGTTTTAGATTGGTTAGAAATAACTTCTGGGGAACTAAAACCGGGTAAATGATTGATTTGAACTGAATTAAAATATCCTTTTACTAATTCAATACGATTTGCTTCTGTTTCTTCTCGCCAAGCTGCGATCGCTTTTTGATAAAACATTCGATTAGAAAAGCTAATAATGGAAATTCCACCGGGTTTTAAAATTCGATGAATCTCTGATACAATGGCTTCAGGATATTGTAAATATTGAATCGAGACACAGATTAAAACCGCATCAAAATCTTGATCTGATAGGGGAAGTTTAGGATTTTGGTTTAAGTCTTGAATAAAATAATGATCAAGTTGAGAATTTTTAGCTAATTCTTCTTCGTTCATTCCATGTCCTTCAACATAAGCAAATTCAATGTCATTGGGAAGATGGGACACCCAACTACTCATTAAATCTAAAATGCGTGTTTGGGGTTTTAAACGGTTTCGATAGAGAGTAGTTAACTGATCAATAAAGGATTCATCGACGTGGGTAACAAAACGAGGAAAAGAGTAAAATAGAGAGTCGTCTGTCTCGTCTAATTTAATCCGTTGATGACGTTGCAGTAACATAATGGGATTGATTAAGCGTGAGTTCAATTTGATCTGGCAATCTGAATATTAAGAATTGTATCCTATTTTCAATTAAATGGCTATAATGATTCTAATATTGATTTATTAGTCAAAAAACAAGATTCAGAATCGATCTGAAAAATACGATAGGAACTCATGCCTCGTACACCTATATTAACCTTTGATCGGGGTACATTATTATTACATCCACCTCCACAAGGGAAAAGCTGGATTGATTTTGCGACCTGGGATGATCGGGTAGAAAAATTTAGAATTCCTGCTTATTATTATCGTAGCTTAGTGGAAACATTACGCAAAAATCAAGTTGATTTTATTGATCAAGCTCAAAGTTTTAATACTTTAGAATTAACCCCTAGTTTTGAAATGCCTCCCTATCTTCATCAACAGGAAGCCTTAGAAGCTTGGCAACAGGTGGGAAGCCAAGGGGTTGTTGTTTTACCCACGGCTTCTGGGAAAACTTATTTAGCTCAATTAGTCATGCAAGTGACAGGATATAGCACTTTAATTTTGGTTCCGACATTGGATTTAATGCACCAATGGTATGCCCATTTATTGGCAGCTTTTCCTGATATTGAAATCGGATTATTAGGGGGAGGATCGAAAGATAGAACCCCAATTTTAGTGGCAACTTATGATAGTGCAACGATTCATTGTGAAACGTTAGGAGATAAATATGGGTTATTGATTTTTGATGAATGTCATCATTTACCAACGGATTTCTATCGCGTCATTGCTGAATATTCCCTCGCCCCTTATCGGTTAGGATTAACAGCAACCCCTGAGCGTTCTGATGGTAGACATAGTGATTTATCGATCTTAATTGGGTCTACCGTTTATCGAAAAACACCGGAACAGTTAGCCGGAGGAGCATTAGCAAGCCATAAAGTTGTTCAAATTTTAGTTAAACTTTCTCCTAAAGAACGAGAAATTTATCAAGAACAAATGAAAATCAGAAATGAATTTATTAAAGAGAATAATATTAAATTATCGAGTTTAGATGGATGGAAACAATTTGTGATGTTAAGTGCGCGATCGCCTTTAGGAAGACGGGCAATGTTAGCCCACCGACAAGCGAAAGATATTTCATTATGTACCAAGGGAAAATTAAGAATATTAGCTGATTTACTGGCTCAACATTATCCTGAAAAAACCTTAATTTTTACTGCGGATAATTCTACGGTTTATCGGATTTCTCAAGCCTTTTTAATTCCGGCTATTACTCATCAAACCCCCATTAAAGAACGCCATGAAATTTTAACTAAATTCCGAGAAGGAGAATATAAAACCCTGGTTGCATCCCATGTTTTAAATGAAGGGGTTGATGTTCCCGATGCTAAAATTGCAATTATTTTATCAGGAACCGGATCAGAACGGGAATATATTCAACGGTTAGGGCGAGTTTTACGCAAGGGAAATACCCCCAATAAACAAGCGATTTTGTATGAAGTCGTTACGGAAGATACCAGCGAGGAACGTACCGCCCAACGTCGTAAAGGAGAAACGAAATCTAAACCCCAACCCCCGAAAAAAGCCTCGAATTCTGGTTATCAACAATTAGATATTTTTCAACCCACTCCTTTATATAGTCGCCCCAATTCTCAAAGCAAACGAGTTGCTGAATCTTCTGAACAATGGAATTCTTCTGAAGAATCTGAATATAATAGGGAACAGGGAACAGGGAACAAGGAACAGGAAGACGGAAAAGACTTTAATATCTAGTTTTTTTGATCAGGTTTTGTTAATCACTGTGTTTGTCTGACTACTCTATGATATGATTTAAAAATATAATTTTTTACAACAATCTTGTGAATTTAGGAACCTTAATTTCTAATGCTACCTTCTGAACTTTTAAGTTATAAACAACAGGGAGAAACGGTTATTCCCCTCCGTTTAAATATTGATACAAAACATATCAATCTAGCAACGGATGTGATTCAATGTTTTGAAGAATCTGTGAATCAAACCCAAGGAGAACTGAATAAAAAGTTACAGGAATTTGAAGGGGATAGTCCTGACTATCGGTTGAAACGAGGATTAGCACATTTATTAAGGAGTAGTTTTTGTACCTTTGAGGTTGTTAGTCCCTTAGAACCTGTAGAATTACGACAAAAAGTATTTGCATTAGCGGCGAAAACTGTACCCAGTTCGGTGGCGACAGAACACACCTTAGAACAGGTAGCGACTCAACTCAGCCAAGACTTAAATCGAGAGGTTTTACCTTATCAAATTTTAGCGGGTCTTTATGCAGATTTACAGGAAAATCGGATTTTAACCCAATTAGATTCTCCCACTCCAGAAGCGTTATTACATCGGTATAATTTATCTCAAGTTCAGGGTATTTTCTATCAAGCCAGCCAAATTATTATTAACGCCTATCGCAATGACCCAGGGGAATATAAATTATTATTTCGATATTTAAAATTATTCCAATTAATGACTTATATTGAAGGAGATGCAGATCAAGGATTTACCTTAACCATTGATGGGCCGACCAGTTTATTTAAAGCTAGTACCCGCTATGGTTTATCTTTAGCTAAAATGATTCCGGCTTTACTTCATGTCACAAAATGGAGTTTAAAGGCAAAATTACAACAACGTGACCCCTATACTCGTGTGGTGAGAACGGGTTATTTTAGTTTGAATTCGGATTGCGGTTTGGTCAGTCATTATCCACCGGGTAAACCCTATGATAGTATGATTGAACAATCCTTTGCTGAACGTTGGAATAAGTTAAAAACAGAATGGAAATTAGAACGAGAAGTGGATTTAATTCCGCTTCCGGGGAGTGTAATGATTCCTGATTTTCGGTTAGTTCATCCTGATGGACGAGTGTTTTTATTAGAGATTATTGGCTATTGGCGACCGGAATATTTACAGAAGAAGTTTTATCAGGTGCAACGTTCTGGATGTGATACTTTAATTTTAGCGATTTCTGAACGGTTGAATTTAGAAAATGCTGGAATTAATATTAATCGTCTCCCGGTTCCTGTGGTATGGTTTAAGGATAAGTTATCGCCTAAAGCAGTATTAGATATTTTAGAAAATCAAGCCTAAAATATTAATCATACCCTGATAAAGATTATAGTCAATTTCAATCTATGTAGTAAGCCCTTCAGGGCTATCTTCTTGTAGTTTCAATCCCTGATAGGGATTATAGTCGATTTCAACGAAATCATAGCATGAAATTAAAAAAGGCTGAATCAGAGTTTCAATCCCTATCAGGTGCTGAAACTCTGATTTCAACATCGAGTTAATTAGTTTCGTATATCAAGGATTATGTTTCAATCCCTGAAAGGGATTATAGCTGATTTCAACTTACCAAATTCAATGGAGCAAAAAACAATGTTTTTGTTTCAATCCCTGAAAGGGATTATAGCTGATTTCAACAATCCATAATAGGCACCACTGCAAAAAATTAGTATGTTTCAATCCCTGAAAGGGATTATAGCTGATTTCAACAGAGGCTGGGGAAGTGGTCGGCAGAATTTGTGGGTTTCAATCCCTGAAAGGGATTATAGCTGATTTCAACTTCGTCTTTGACACCCCCTAAATACCCAGGGCTGTTTCATTCTAATTTTTTGCGATCGCTAAACCTTTGATCTGGGGCAAGTTTTAGACCCTATTTAAACAGAAAATATCAAAACTGTTGAAATAATTCTCCTTTTCTTTACAGAAAAAGGCTTTTAGAGTTTAGCGATCGCATTTTCGATCCGAGAATGAAACAGCCCTGGGGTTGGGGCCAGGGCTGTTTCATTCTAAAAAAATTAGGTACACAAAAGGCAAAGATAATTGATATTGTCGGCTATCATTCTTTGAGTTGTTGTGGGAGAATGATAGCCGTTAATTCTGAGAAGATTAAGGACAATACTTCTGATAATGGCGAAGTTTTGTGCAGCCCAACCTGAGCGAATCTTAGAACTATCTTCACGGAATAAAACATCCCTTATCCAATGATTTTGGTTTTCGATTAACCAATGTTCTCTAATCTTCTCCCCGAATTCTTCCGCACTAATCAGTATACTGCTAATGTAGTAAACTCTCTCGTAGTAAGGCTTTGCTTTTCTAATTCCGCTTCGAGTTACACAAACAAAGCTCTTAATTCCTTTCCAATAATTTTGATTAATACAACTGAGATTATCGAAAACTTCTACCCTTCGGGTAATCTGTCTTCCCTTTGTATTATCTTGACTAATATGCTGGTCTACACTTTCACAGCTTTCTCGTTTCATCTCTAACATTTCATACAGCTTTTTTTGGTTCTTCTTGACGGCGATGATATAGTGGTTTTTGCTCTTAATAATAACTTCTGTGGTTTTTTTTGGCAATGAAGGGCATCTAAGGTAAAGACTGCATCCTCTAATCCCAAGGTTTTAATTAAGTTTTGCACCACTATTAGTTCACTATTAGACTGACTTAACCATTCTGCCATTCCCGCTATTAATCCTTGAGTTGTGCTATACACTGACACAACTTGTACAAATTGTGTATAATTTTCTTCTAAGGTTTTCTGGCTTCCTCTTAGAGTTTTTCCATCCACTGCATACCACCTCCTCCCTTCCGGTTCCATCGTCGCGATCGCCCAATTATTAAACACCGATAAAAATTCTTCAAAGTCTATCCCCATCATCACTCTACGGATTGTTGAATAAGAGGGTAGACGGTTTTTAGGGACTTTCAATGTTTGAATTAATGCTTCCTTATGTCTTGTTACAAAATCTCCTAATGCTCTGTATCCTAAATATCCGCTCATTGTTCCCATAATTACAATCAGCAATACTAACCATAACGGGTGTCTTCTCCCTTCATTAATTCGGAAGTCTTTAATTTTTTTCAGTTCTTCTACCAGATTTGTTTCCATTGTTCATTCCCCAGAAGTTTCTCTTCTATTTTAGCAGTCTCTTCTGCGGAATGAAACAGCCCTGCCTAAATACCTTAATTGTTTCAATCCCTGAAAGGGATTATAGCTGATTTCAACAATCCCACGTAATTAGCTATAATTCTAAGTCCTTAGTTTCAATCCCTGAAAGGGATTATAGCTGATTTCAACTTTGGATTAGGGAGATCACCTTCAGTAATCACCCGTTTCAATCCCTGAAAGGGATTATAGCTGATTTCAACGGACGTTCATTAATGATAGAAGCCAACCGCATAAGTTTCAATCCCTGAAAGGGATTATAGCTGATTTCAACGTTTTTTAGGGTCTGGAACTGAGATAGCGCCACCTAGTTTCAATCCCTGAAAGGGATTATAGCTGATTTCAACTTCTATAAGAATTTAACTGACTTAACGACGCTTGTGTTTCAATCCCTGAAAGGGATTATAGCTGATTTCAACGTTTATTGATGCTTTTGAGCAAGAATATCAAGAGGGTTTCAATCCCTGAAAGGGATTATAGCTGATTTCAACTAGCCTTGCATAAATTATCATCAAATTGTTTAGAGTTGAATCCGTTTCAATCCCTGAAAGGGATTATAGCTGATTTCAACGTCTCCAATCAACATCACGGATTTTGCATTCATACGTTTCAATCCCTGAAAGGGATTATAGCTGATTTCAACTTAAGCCTTTACCTTTTTTAAAAACTACAAGAATGTTTCAATCCCTGAAAGGGATTATAGCTGATTTCAACTTCAACGCCCTTTTTACAAATCATTGGTGCTGTGTTTCAATCCCTGAAAGGGATTATAGCTGATTTCAACCAACCAGATGAAGCCTTTTAGTGAGCGAGGGAGGCCCTGCGTTTCAATCCCTGAAAGGGATTATAGCTGATTTCAACAATTGCGGGTTTCAAATTCCTTGATTCCGAGGGCGTTTCAATCCCTGAAAGGGATTATAGCTGATTTCAACGACAAAGTACGAGAGTTTTTCTGGGAAGAATTAAGGTTTCAATCCCTGAAAGGGATTATAGCTGATTTCAACGATAGGGAACCCCCAAGTCATCGGTAAATTCATTGTTTCAATCCCTGAAAGGGATTATAGCTGATTTCAACAACTGATACACTTGAAGCAACATATAGAAACCAATTGTTTGGTTTCAATCCCTGAAAGGGATTATAGCTGATTTCAACTATCCCCATTTTTTCGCCTTCGTAGTCAGGGCAAAGTTTCAATCCCTGAAAGGGATTATAGCTGATTTCAACTTTATAGAGCCACGTCAAGGGTTCGGACTTCGACGTTTCAATCCCTGAAAGGGATTATAGCTGATTTCAACTAGACTTGCTTAATATAATTCCATTGTCATCAACGTTTCAATCCCTGAAAGGGATTATAGCTGATTTCAACATCGCTTCTGGCAATTCCAAAAAGCATGGCGGTTGTTTCAATCCCTGAAAGGGATTATAGCTGATTTCAACGAGAGGGAAAATTGAGGGGCCTCCATAAATATTGGTGGTTTCTGTTTCAATCCCTGAAAGGGATTATAGCTGATTTCAACTTTGATGTAAATGATTTAAGAAACATTCCTTCTAGTTTCAATCCCTGAAAGGGATTATAGCTGATTTCAACTTATTATATTTGATGGATTAGAACCTAAAAACTGGTTTCAATCCCTGAAAGGGATTATAGCTGATTTCAACAGGAGTGGAATAAAATTTATGCCAACTAAATTACAGTTTCAATCCCTGAAAGGGATTATAGCTGATTTCAACTATTTCGGGGGAAACTTTAGCCAATCCTTTGAGGCGTTTCAATCCCTGAAAGGGATTATAGCTGATTTCAACTGATGAAATCACCACGATTGAGGTGATTAACCAGAGTTTCAATCCCTGAAAGGGATTATAGCTGATTTCAACGCATACTTAGTCAAGGTCAGGGAGAATTAACAAGTTTCAATCCCTGAAAGGGATTATAGCTGATTTCAACTAAAACCACAACAACATCAGGAAGAAGTACAACAGGTTTCAATCCCTGAAAGGGATTATAGCTGATTTCAACCAGGGTTGTTATTTTCCCATTCCCGATAATCGATGTTTCAATCCCTGAAAGGGATTATAGCTGATTTCAACTCTTGAGTTGCAGCGACGTGGACTTGGTGCCCGAATTGATGTTTCAATCCCTGAAAGGGATTATAGCTGATTTCAACACTTTATTAAAGGCGGCACTGGTGCGGGTGCGATTAGCGTTGTTTCAATCCCTGAAAGGGATTATAGCTGATTTCAACACATTCCAGCTTCAAATCTAGCATACGCGCGCGAGAGTAGCGTTTCAATCCCTGAAAGGGATTATAGCTGATTTCAACTCTGGTCTTGCGCTAACTGATATGTGCAAATGTGTTTCAATCCCTGAAAGGGATTATAGCTGATTTCAACGAGGAAATCATTTACCCTTACATCTGAGCAGAGATGTTTCAATCCCTGAAAGGGATTATAGCTGATTTCAACCCAAGAAGCTACAGAAGAAGTGAAAGAACCAAAGGAGTTTCAATCCCTGAAAGGGATTATAGCTGATTTCAACCTGGGATGCTCGTTAGGTATCGCTGAGAGAATCGTTTCAATCCCTGAAAGGGATTATAGCTGATTTCAACAATTCCGGCAGAAACGAACGAAGCGGTCAAGCTGTTTCAATCCCTGAAAGGGATTATAGCTGATTTCAACGTTGAGGTCTTAAAGTGAGCCATTGGATTAAGGTACAGTTTCAATCCCTGAAAGGGATTATAGCTGATTTCAACTCCCCTGTCATTGACCGAGCGTGCGACATGAGAGTTTCAATCCCTGAAAGGGATTATAGCTGATTTCAACCAATCCAGTCGCATCCTCTAGATTCTCTGGTTTGTTTCAATCCCTGAAAGGGATTATAGCTGATTTCAACGCAATAAATAGAGGGGATATGCTGAGAAGTACAGTTTCAATCCCTGAAAGGGATTATAGCTGATTTCAACCGCAGGCTTCTGAGAGCCTTAATCTATGCAGTTTTCAAGGTGCGATCGCGCTAACCTGATCTGAATATACCATTTCAGCCATCGACTTAGCAACAGGCAAAAATCAAAAAACGCTAAAACCCTCTTCAGATATAGCGTTTAAGAATTGCGACAACCTAATTTAACCTTGAAGAAGCCCCAAACCCAGAACAGACAACAGTTTCAGACGTGAATTTCAGCCCTGGTAATTTCAACAGCGATAGGTTAGCGCAACTTCGGGGGATGCTCAAATATTAGAGGATGAGACGGTTTATGACTTCAATTTGAATAATCTCTTAATTTTGTTGAACTCGGATAAATTCAATATGGGGTAAAAGGGGATCTTTAATCATACCAATTCCCGCAAAACCCCAGCGCTGTAAAATCGGTTTAATTTGCGAACCTGTAATTGATTCTACCGCAAATCTATCTTTCAAATCCCCCGCGTGTTTGTTTAAATAACCCAAGGCATCAAATTGTTCTGAAAATAATAATAAATAACTTGATGGCTTATCCGGGTCAGGACGGGCGGTGACATAACGGCCATCAGATCTCGCTCGTAAAATATAATAAACTTCTGAAAACATTTTAACACAATCCTCAGCGTTTTAAAACAAGATGAAACGATGGAGAACCCTCGGATTTTAACGTAAATCTTCTAACTTTATTCGCGGGTCAACGGCTTTTAAGAGTAAATCTGCTAATAAATTACCGATAATTAACATCACCGCCCCCATCATTAAACTTGCCATAACTAAATATAAATCCTGCTGTTGTACCGCTTGCAAGATTAATTTACCTAATCCCGGCCAATTAAAAAAGGTTTCCGCAATAAAAGCTCCTCCTAATAAACTGGCAAATTCAAAGCCTAATAAGGTAATTAAAGGGTTAACTGCATTGCGGAGGGCGTGAATATAAATAACGCGATTTTCAGGGAGTCCTTTCGCCCTAGCGGTTTGAATATAATCTTGACGTAAAACATCTAAAAGCTGCCCCCGCATTAACCGTTGTAACCCAGCAAAACTGGTAATACTTAAGGCTAAGGTTGGTAAAATACTATGCCAAGCAATATCCGCTATTTTTCCCAAGGGAGATAAATCTGGGAAATTAATACTGGTCATCCCGCCAACGGGAAATAAGGGGGAGGTTTTTTGAGCTAAAAACAATAATAATAAAGCTGTGATGAAACTGGGAAAGCCTTGTCCGGTGTAACTAATCACTTGTAAAAATCGGTCAATGAAACGGTTTTGATGAACCGCCCCAACAATGCCTAACGGAATTCCAATTGCCCAAGTGATAATTAAGGATAAAATTGCTAATAATAACGTAGCCGGAACTCGTTCTAAAAGCAAAGAGGTAACAGACCGTTGATTGGCAAAACTATAGCCAAAATTGCCGTAACCAACAATTTGCCCTAACCAAAACCAATATTGTTCTACAGCCGATTTATCAAGGTGAAATTTTACTCGCAGTTGGTCTAAGGTTTCCTGGGAAATTTGAGGATTATTTGAAAGGTTATCTAAATAATCTCCAGGGGCAAGCTGAGTAATGGTAAAACATAAAGCGGAAGCTAAAAATAGCGTTAAAATGGCTTGTAATAATCGCTTACCAATATAGACAAATGTTTCATTCATCATCTGGCTTTTCCCCTTTTATAACCTGCAAATAACGTCACGGAAAACCGATAAAAATTAATCGTATTCTAACAAACTAATCACCGGAACATCGGGCAATTGTACCCGACCGTTTAAACCCGTGAGTTCCACAACAAAACAAAATCCAGCAACGGTCGCCCCCGCTTGTTGAACTAATTCAGCCGTCGCTTTTGCTGTCCCACCTGTGGCAATTAAATCATCTACAATTAACACCCGATGTCCTGATGAAATTGCATCTTGGTGCATTTCTAAACAATCCGTGCCATATTCTAATTCATATTCAGCCCGATAGACGGCGGCGGGTAATTTTTTCGGTTTACGGATAGGAACAAACCCCACGTCTAATTGATAAGCTAAAGGCATTCCAAATAAAAATCCCCTCGACTCCATTCCGAGAATATAGTCAGGAGACAAAGGACGACATTTTTCCGTTAAACAATCAATGGTATACCGCAGTCCTTGGGGGTCTTGTAACAAAGTCGTAATATCTCGGAATAAAATTCCGGGTTTAGGAAAATCGGGAATTTCCCGAATGAGAGACTTTAAATCCATGAGTATTGTAATCAACGAGAAGATCGAATAGACTCAGGGAAATTGTCTCTCATTCTGTGCGCTCTGTCGAGTTATTTTTTCCCTTTGTGTTTGCTGTCTTCATCAGGAAAACGAATAATATCATCGTCCCCCAAATATTCGCCATTCTGCACTTCAATCATCACCAAAGGAATCACCCCAGGATTTTCCACGCGGTGGGGGGTATTCATGGGAACATAGGTGGACTGTTTCGGAAGCAGTAAAGTTTCCTCACCCCCACAAACGACTTTAGCGGTTCCTGCCACTACAATCCAGTGTTCACTGCGATGATAGTGCATTTGGGTACTGATATGATAACCTGGATTGACGACAATGCGATTAATTCGGTAGCGATCGCCTTCTTCAAGTAAACTCACCTGACCCCAAGGCGGTGTCCGAGTTGTACTTTCTTCGGAAATAGGGGTTTGTGCAGTTTTATCTGTGCTCATAATTCTTGTCAGTATCAGAGAATACCAATTTTATAACCTAATTTTGGGGTTAAAATCCCTCTTCATCTTACCTATTCATGAATCCGAATTCAACAATTATTGTTCAAATTCAAGAATCTGGTCAAAATATTTACCAAGGACTGCCAATTAAAGTAAACGCTGACCAATAATAAGGATGAGTCAAAGTTTGAGGCGGTAAATTTCCCAGTTCTGGCGGCAGCAGAATCCTTTGTTTCTCATCGAGTTGTAAATAACCTGCTTCTAATTTTACCTCCCCTTTCAAAAGTTTAATTTGAGCTTTTCTTAATGCCTCAGCTTTAATTTTAGACCCCTGTAATTGACGATAAAACTCAGTCATTAACCCTAACGTTCCCTCATCACTAACATACCATAAACTCGCTAAAGCTGATTTTACACCCGCTTGAACCGCTAACCCTGCAAATCCGAGTTCTGCGTGTTCATCTCCTAAAGCAGTACGACAAGACGACAAAACTAATAACTCCACTGCGGGTTTATTCCATCCTAACTGTCTTAACTGATTTAAACCCAATCGTTCCTTATCCCACAATTGTATAAAAGAATTATCAGGACGTCCGGGGTTAAATTCACTATGGGTCGCTAAATGAATAATTTGATAGGGATAATCTCGCCGTTGACGAATTAAATTATTAATCGTAAAGGCTTGATTCATAAACACATGACCCGACCACATCCGTTGAGTAATTAAATTTAACTCAGTTTCTACCGCAGGTAAGGGTTGTAAATCCACAAACCGACTCGCTCCCATAGCTAAAACTTGCGTATTTTCCAGAGAACGATAACGAGTATCTAATAAACTCAAACTCGGAATTAAACTCAAACTATAATTTTCGACTAAAAAATGCTGACCGTCATGGAGTGCAGCCATCGGTAAACTGCGTAATCCAGCATCTAAACTCAATAATAATGTTTCAATATTACCCGCTTTCAATTCAGATTCAATCGGAGTAATTAACCAGCGATACAGTTGTTGAGAAGCCGATAAATAACTTTCAGAATTTCGATCTCGTGGATTCGTAATTCCAGTTCTAAACTCCTGAACTTTTGCCATTAATTCGGCATGAGAAACATCAACTCGTTTCAATTGCGGTTTTCCATTTTCCGTTAAAATCACCACATCTAAATCATTTTGTCTCAACATCACATAAACCACCGCCGCATGGGTTCCCGTTTCTCGATAAATGCGTTTTAAAACCGATGCTGCATCAGCCGTTGTTAATGAAAAACCCACCACGTCTTGACCGAAATATTCGGCAAATTCATCCCGACGTAATTCCTCTAATCCAGTAAATCCCCCCCAATTTCTATCCTGCAATTGAGTTTGATTAGCACTAAAGATTAAATTATTAACTTCACGAATGGGAATCTCTAATTTTTGTTGAGAATTAACTTCTTTTAAACCCGGAAAACCCATCATCGGAGGCATTCCCGGTGCGCCATTTCCAGGAACTAATCGAGAATCCAACTGCAAAATCCCCGGAGAATGATTTGAAAACGGCCCAGAAGTTATCCCTATTGGGGAGGGGTTAGTATTACTTAAAATCATCTGACCTTGAGGATTAACACTCACATGATTCGCCGGACTATTAAAGGGAGAACCTGTTAGTAATTCAGGTAAGGCTAACGGACTCACCGACCCATTTCCCAGAGTTGCTGTCACCGGGACTTCTAAATTTAACATTTGTCCCATTCCTGATAACTGAACAAAATTACCATTCCCCCCTGGAGTGGGTTGGGGTGCTGCATTTCCTGGTATTGAATGGGGAGAAGGTGAGAGGGGACTGGTTGAAAACATCGACGGAGAATTAGGCGGTAAAACAATATTATTTCCACCCATCGGTTGATTTTGAATCGGTAGAAAATTCCCCGGCATTGCAGAGGTAGAGTTAGGGCTAAAAATAGTGGAATTATTAACAGGAATAGCTGGAAAAAACAGTGCGGAATTTAGATTGGAAATTTGGCTAGGGGGGACAGCACGCCCCTGATGTTCCCCAGGGACAGCCATGACACCCCCAGAAACCCCAGGCATTTCAGCCATCGCCGGACAAATAAGACCATTTAAAACCAAAAGGGGGATCAATTTTGCAGTGAATCGATGGGTTTTCATGTCGTCTAAACTCCTTAGACATCCGGCGAATCCAGACGCCTAAGCTGTTGTGTATTTAAACTGTGATTATAGCATTACCTTTGTTTTTAAGTTTACGTCCCCATTTAATAGATAACTGTCCTTCATTTAAAAGCTGATGTAATAAACACTCTAGCTCATCAACTGATTTAAAGAGTCGATGAGCTATATATTCTTTAGCTGAATGCCAGACTAATTCAATTAAATTATAATCTGGACTATATGCTGGAAGAAATTCTAAATAGACATTCGGCATTTCTGCTTTAATTTTTTCTAGGTACTCTTCTTTTTTGTGAAAACTTGCATTGTCAAGAATAATCAGGATCTTAGCTCCTTTTTCTACAAATTCTTCTGCTTGATTTCCCGCTAATACCCATTCATAAATTAGCTCTTGATAAAAACTTTTTAACACTTGATAAAAATTATCTGCATTTCCTTTATCCAGAAATTCTACAAATCTTTTTTTATCCGAGTACCTCAATCCTCCCATCACATTAACTCTTCCTTTCCTCCTGTCTCCTCTAATCTGTTTCCTCTTCCCTTTTTTACACCAATTCTTTCTTTTTATCACTCTTAAATTAAATCCACTTTCATCCCAAAACCATACCTGTAATTGTTCTGGACTTTCTTTTGCTATTTTCAAATATTCTTCTATTTTATCTTTAAATAATTTTCTTTTTTCTGGATCTCTTTTCTCTTCTAAGCTATACTTTGCCCACAAATAAACATACTTTTTTTCCTTTAATATCTTTCTCACTTGTGAACTACTTAATTTGATTCCTGTGATTTGTTCTAAATAAGTTGCCAATCTTTCTCCTGTCCATCTCCCAAATTCATATCCTAATTCTTCCGGTTCTTTTTCTACTGTTTCTAATAATATCTCTATATATTTGTCTGTGGCTTTTCTATAATTTCCTTTCATTCTTTCATCTTTTAGGCTTTCTAATTTGTCAGGGTCTCCATGTACACACCAATAACATACTTTGTTTAATGAGCAGCCCAAAAACTTGGCAATTTCACTTTGCTTTTTACCATCATTTAGCAATAATAAAATCAAGATTCTTTCTCGGATTTGTCCATTTTCTTCCTCTTTCAATCTTTTCTGTAGTTTCTCTACTTGCTTTTCATTTAAATGATTTTTAGCAGGCATCTTTTGATTGATTTTTCTAAACTTGGTTTTTCATTATACCCTATTTAGATGCTTAACAGCTTATCGGTTTAGAAGAGGATTCAACTGTTGTACAAGCTCCTAAACTTAAGGTCAGAGAAATTCCGAGAAGGGAAGATAACAAGTCAGGGTTAAATTTCATAGATTTTGGGTTCAAAATTCAGAATAGAAAGGGAATCTGTTAGAATAAAAGCGGAGTTAATCTAAGAGGTAAACTCCTCAGTTTTAGTTTGACATTCAAAAATGAAATCAGGATGAAATGGTCAAAAATCATCAACCCTCATCGTCTCCTTGGAAAGTTATTCAACTTTTAGCCGAGATTCGTTCTCCTTGGGTAACGGTAATTGCGGAACAATTACAAGATGATCAAGGTAAAATTGTAGACTATTGGCGAGTGGAAAAAGCTGATTCTGTTGTGATTTTAACGATTCAGAATCAAACCTTGATTTTGCCTAAACCTATGTATCGTCCAGGGGTCGGAAAAACCACACTTGATTTTCCAGGAGGACGAGTTTCCTCAGAACAAACACCTTTAGAAGCGGTTCCCTTGATTCTCCAAAAAGAGTTAGGAATTCAATCTCATGAAATTGCTAAAATTCTCACTTTAAATTATGAGGGATGGGCTATTAATAGTTCTTTTTCTAATCAAAAATTGTATGGATTTATGGCTGAGATTTTACCAAATATTTCTATCAATCCCGAACAAATTGGAGCAATTTACCCGATTACAACTCAGGGAATTGAAGCGTTACTCAAGGATTTAGTTTGTCTTCAATGTCGAGGAATTTTATTAGAATGGAAACAGAAATTTAAAATAAATTAGCCTTTGAAATATCAACTACAATAACCCGATCTCGTCCCTGTTTTTTAGCTTGATATAAAGCAATATCTGCCAGTTGTAATAACTCATCACAGGAGTTTCCATGATCAGGAAACACAGCAACTCCAATAGATACCGTAATTCCTTCTAAAAAATGATAGGAATATTCCTCTTGTAAATTTTTAACTTTCAGGCGGATTCTCTCAGCAATCATTTGCGCGATTTGAAGATTGGTATTCGGTAAAATAAAGACAAATTCTTCACCACCATAGCGATAAGCCATATCAGAAATACGGAGAACATCTTTTACCGTTTTACTCACCAATTTCAGAACAATATCTCCGGCTTTGTGACCAAACTTATCATTAAACCCCTTAAAATAATCAATATCTGCCATTAAAACACTTAAACATTCTTGCACCTTTTGGGCCGAATTTAGTACCTGGGGAAATACGGTGTCTAAATATCTTCGATTAAATAATCCTGTTAGGGAATCATGAATACTATCATAATGTAAGCTTTCTTCTACCAGATTACTATGTTCAATCGTGGTTTCCAAAATTAACTCTAAATCATTTTTTTCCTGACGTAATAAACCGACTAACGATTGCAGGTGTTCTTGAGAAGCTTGGAGTTTAATTTGTGCTAAATGACGTTCGTGAATTTCTGCTTTTAGTTGTTGATAGGATTTCTGTAATTGAGCTTCTACTAAATCCCCATGAGCCGTCGTAATTTCTAATAAAATTTCTAGGTCAGCTTTTTCCTGCTTCAGGGTTTTAATCTTCTGGCGGAGTTCGTGAATATAGTTTAGTAGTTGTTTTTCAGAACAAGGATCATTTTCCATTAATTTATGCTGGTCTTAAAGGATGAAATAATAAGCAAAGTTCTCTAAATTCAATATACATTTAAAATTCATCCTATTCAAATTGGATGAGTTGATTATAGCAAGAGTTCATTAGCCGTAATCGCACGGTTTCGTCCTTTGGCTTTCGCTTCATATAAAGCGGCATCAGCCGATTCTGTGAGTTGCAAACTCGATAATCCGTGGACTGGAAAACTGGCAATTCCCAAAGAAATTGTCAGTTTTTCCCAAAATGCGTCATGCTTTTCTATCCTCAATCTTTCAACTCCTGAACGCAGTTTTTCTGCTAAATTTTTAGCTTCTTCTAAAGACGTTCTGGGTAAAATCAGCATTAACTCTTCTCCTCCATATCGACAAGCAATATCTGATTGACGAATATTATCAATCAAAAATTGACTGATTTCCTGTAGAACCACATCTCCAACTTGATGCCCCCATTTATCATTAAACCTTTTAAAATAATCGATATCAATCATAATAACACTGAGGACTTGCTGATGTTCCTGGGCATATTTAAGATGACGGTCTAAGGATTTTTCCTGATAACGTCGATTAAACAAACCGGTCAAGGGATCTCGAATACTAAGATTGTGAGTATATTCTTCAATAAAATCTCCATGAGCCGTTGCTGTTTCTAAGATAATTCTCAAATCATGATTGGCTTGGCTGACAGTTTCCAGTAAGAGTCTGAGTTGACGTTCTGATGCTTTTAATTTAGCTTCAGCTAGTTTTCGTTCTCGGATTTCAAAGTGCAATTGTCGGTTGGATTCATATAATTGAGATTCTACTAAATCAGCATGAACGGTTGTTGCTTCTAATAAAATTTCTAAATCCAACTTTTCCCGTTTCAAGATTTCTAACTCTTGAGAGAGTTTTTCCGTTTCCAAGAACAGTTCAGAGAGTGAGTGGGGGGTGGTTTGCTGCATCTTTAAAGTATCCCTCTGGTCTATAAATAAATACTTTAGTTTAGCCTTTAGCCTTCATGGGTCATGGAAATGAAAGAAATTATTTAATCTTGAGTTCCAAAGTGGGCATTAATCGTTGTAAATTTTTTAGGGATTTTCCTTGCCAGGGAATTGTATTAGAGGCTAAAATGATTAATCCCATTTCTTTCTTTTGACGAACTTTAATAACAAATTTAGACAGCATATTAATCCCCGAACTATTCAAAAACTCTAACTCTTGGAGATCCAGGGTAATCAAGGTGGGTTCTTCTAGCAAAATATCATTCAGTAACTTAATCACAGGATTAGTATCTTCAAGACCACTCAAACGCAATGAACCTGATAACGTGATGGTATGGGTATTACTCTCATAGCTCACTTGATAATCTTCCGTTTTAAATTCTTTCATTACCATTGTTATAATCCTTATATTTTGGGGGTAAATTAAACGTGGAATTTTAAAGTTTAAATGGCAAGTTGAACCATTGTTGTGACGTTGACAATTTTAGGTTCTGTTTGAATGGTTTCAAATTTCCATCCCAATCGAGCGAAGTAATCATTAATCATGGTTAAATATCCCAAGCCAGACTGGGTATCATTTTCTAAATTTTGTTCGATTTGCTTAATATACAATTCTTCGATATCAGAATTTATCAGTTTTTCAATAAACTCTTGAAAGGGTTGAACAGCTTCAGGAGTAATGCTATTCACGACAACAAAGATTAGTCTATCTGTTTTTAAATACAGTTGAATGCTAATGGGTTGATTGACTGTATCATCGCTAAATTTCATCGCATTTTCTAATAATTCATTTGCAATAAAACTAACGGAACTTTTAATGTCATTTTGTCGAGAGGAAGTCGCTTGATCATATTCACTTTTTGGGAAAAATGTTGTTACATAATCAGCCATAAAATTAGCTGACAAACCATTATTACGCCAACGCTGTTTGAGCGGCATGGAATAGGGAGAGAAACCAATCATCAGAAATTCATTGCTGACGAGAGGAACTTCAACAAAGTCGCCAAAAATCTCGGTCATAAATTCTTTAAGTGATAACAAACCAAAGGCTATTGAGCTAATCATTTTACTTTTTTACGAAAAGTAAACAAGGGTAAAATAAATAAATTTAGGGAAAAGCACTAAAACAGTGGGAGTCGAATCTCTAAGTGTAACTGGGCTAGGGTGAGTGTAAACAATCTAACCCCATAAAGCAGCTTGGTGAACTGTTGTCAACTTCCCGATTGAAATCTTAGCAAAAGCTGTGGGAGCTTATTTTATCATACAATGTTAAAAACATTAATCCAATTTTTAAAGGATAAAGAAAGATTTAATCCAGATTCTGCAATGACCTAGATTACTAAACTTGTGTACAAGCTGTCAAGAAACAATTGATCTAGATCCTCCCGGTCTAAAATTTAACTCCTTTTCTGTTTCTTTCAAGCTGAATTTGCTGATCCTGTTGAAACAATGCAGATTACCTTGAGAAAGATTGCAGCACACGCTGTAAATAAATTTGAGCAACTTGATCCGATGGATTTTCCCGCAAACAGGTTTCAAAACAATGAGCAGATTCAGGAAAAGCTTCCAGATGATAGAGGGTTAAGGCTTGTTCAAATAACGTTTTTGTTGCCACTTTTCTGCGATATAAATCGGGCGGATCAGCATCAAAAACTTCAAAAACTGATACCATTTCTGATTTTCCTTTCACCCTAACTTTATCAATCACACGGAAGGAATAGATATTAGGATCTTCCAGTCGCAAAAAGGTATGTTCACTAATTAATAAAGGGATGCAATAACGTTTACTTAATTCCTCTAGTCGAGCTCCTAAATTTACAGCATCGCTAATAACGGTACTATCCATTCTGTGTTGTCCACCAACAATCCCTAACATTAAATCCCCCGTATTAATTCCAATGCCAATTGTAATCGGAGGACGATCAGGACGTTGACGAGTGAGATTATATTCTGACAAGCGTTGTAACATTGAAATTCCAGCTTTGACGGCATCATCAGCACTACCTCCAAACAGTGCCATAATCGCATCGCCAATATATTTATCAATAAATCCTCGATTTTCAGTAATCGCAGGTTCCATCCGCGATAAATAAGCATTAATAAATTTAAAGTTATCTTCAGGAGTCATCCGTTCAGACAGTTGGGTAAAACTGCGAATATCTGAAAATAAAATGGACATTTCTTTTTGTACCGCATCCCCCGATTTAACATCCACTAAACTTTCATAGCCTAAAAACGATAAAAATTGATTCGGAACAAATCGACCCCCCGCATCCGTTAATTGTTCTTCTTCATCTAAGGCTAATTCTAAATTACAATTAATCTCAAACATTTCTTCAATAAACCGTTGCCGTTCTTCTTCGGCGCGTCGGCGTTCTGTAATGTCTTGAAACACGCCAATGGCATAGGCAATTTGTCCCCATTCATCATAAATTGGCGTTCCCCAAGTTTGTAAGGGAATAATTCGCTCTAAATATTCAATTTCTAATTGATCAACACTGCCAATTCCCTCATGCAAAGCTTTAAAAATAGGTAAATTTTCTAAGGGATAGGGTTTCTTAATATCTGAGGAGGAATTAGAATAAATATTCAATTTTAAAGGGGGATCAGAAAAGAAAACTTTGTTTCCTAATAATTCTTTAACCACTTGATTCGTATAGTATAATTTTCCGGTGGCATCCACAACCACGACTCCTAATGGAATCGCTTCTAAAAGTTGATAGAGTCGTTGATTTTGTACTCGTAATTCCGCCATTAAATCCAAATTTTCGGTTTTAAGGCGTTGGTTGAGTAGGGTAATTTCTTGATAGGCTTGGGTTAATTGAGTTTTCTGAGCTTCAACGGTTTGTTTTTCTTTTTTTAATTGGGTGAAGCTGTCTCGTAATTGAGCTTCTTTCTGCTGAAGAAGGGCAACTTTTTCTTCTAAACCTGCATAAAGACGGCGTAATTGTCGAGTCATTCGGTTAAAAGCGATCGCTAATTGTCCGATTTCATCATCGGTTGTCACTGGCGCAACTAAGGTTAAATCTCCATCCGATACTTGAGTTGCCGTCTGGGTAATTGCTAAAATGGGACGAGTAATTTGTCGAGCTAGAATATAGACTCCTACAGCTAAAATAACCGCCGAAGTTAATCCAACTGATAAAATAATCCAAGCCAATCGATGGGCAGGTGCATCGGCTTCTGATTGGTGCATTTCTACTAATAATGCTAAGTCTTGTTGATCTAACCACCGATAAACCCCAATGACTGGAATTCCTGCATAGTTTAAATAGATTTTGCGACCGTCTTGTCCCGCTAACGCCGCTTCAATTCCCCGGCTATGAATCTGAGTCGGAAAGTCATTTCGACCAAAACCTTCGGCGGTGACAAACCTCTGAGATCGATCTACTAAATAAGTTTCCCCACTCTTACCTAAACCGGTTTTATCAAAAACAATTTCTTCCATTTTTTTCAGGTTTAAATGAGTGACTAGCACCCCAAAGACATTTTGATCTTGTCCAGTAATGGGTGTGGAAATAGTTAAAGTGGGTTTATGGGTGATCGGCGAAAAATAAATATTTTGTACAAAAGTATGGTAACGACCTTCTTTAAAATATTGTTCGTTAAATCGATATTGGCCTTCAAATTCGGGATTGGTCGAAAAAATAACTTTTCCGTCCTTAGCTGTCAAAAGCTGCACTTTCTTTAAGTCTGGTTTAGCAGCTAGAGCAGAAGCCATATATTGCTTAATTTGAATATAGGCATCCCTCCATTGGGGGGAACGCGCATCCACCGTCAATAGAATCGCTGCGGCTGTTTTGAGATCGGGTAATTGTGCTAAAGAAACGGTTGCATTTTTTTGATTCTCCACCCATAGATTTAACGCTTCTTCTTTCAGGGTAGCCGTCACTTCCAATCGGTCAAACACCAACTGTTGAATGGAGGCTTTGGCGCTTTGAAAGGCGATGGCCCCCACACAGAAGACGGTTACTACAGATAACAGTAAAAAGTAGACCACAAGCCTGGACATCAGGCTTTTTGTCCAGAATTTCATTCAATTGGCCCTTCATCACCTGTCACAACTCACGTTTTCAAGGTCTTTTGTCTGGCTAAGGACTTTCTTTTACCTATATTAGCTAGTTCCGAAAGAACTCATTGCAGCAGCCTCAATTGGTGATCCTTATTTTATCGGGTTTCGGTTGACCCTTGAGTATTGAGGCTTTATTGTTGACAGCGAATCCCTCACACCTGACCCTTGAGTTCATGCCAAAATTGAAGAACTGTTAACTTGAAATTTACCTTTATGTCAAGACCTACTGTCTATTTAGCGATTACAAATCATGGATTTGGTCATGCTGTGCGATCTGCTGCGGTTGCTAATGAAATTCAAAAGCGTTGTCCTGATGTGTTATTAATTCTGGTGACAACAGCACCTCGATGGTTATTAGAATCTTATCTGGAGGGGGATTTTATTGTCCGTCCCCGTGGGTTTGATGTGGGGGTAGTGCAGTCTGATAGTTTAACGATGGATAAAGCTGCAACTTTACAGCAATGGCAACAAATTCGCCAACAAGACCGTTCAATTATTGCCGGGGAAGTCAGTTTTATTAAACAAAATAAAGTTAATTTAATTTTAGCAGATATTCCCCCCTTAGCTTCAGCGATCGCCTCATCTGCGGGAATTCCCTGTTGGATGATGGGGAATTTTGGTTGGGATTTTATCTATCGAGATTGGGGGGAAGAGTTTATGGAATTAGCGGATTGGATTTCGGGTTGTTTTAGTCAATGCGATCGCTTATTTCGCTTTCCCCTTCATGAACCGATGACGGCTTTTCCCCATACAATTGATGTGGGTTTAACGGGGGGAAATCCTCGGTTTAATTTAGAAGCTTTGAGAGAAAAATTAGGAATTACGACTCCTCCTGAAAAAACTATCTTATTAACTTTTGGCGGTTTGGGATTAAATGCAATTCCGGTTCATAATTTTGAACAATATTCTGATTATACCTTTATTACCTTTGATGTAAATTTACCGTCTTTCCCGAATTTAGTTCAAGTAAGTAATTTTTTGCAATTACCGGATATTGATTCCCATTTATTTCGTTTGCGTCCGGTGGATTTAATGCCTTTGTGTGGACGAGTTATTTCTAAACCGGGATATAGTACCTTTGCGGAAGCATTACGGTTAGATATTCCTTTAATTTCTTTAACAAGAGATGGATTTGCCGAAGCCCCCGTTTTATTAGACTGGTTACAAAATTATGGGACGCATCAACTGATCCCGTCGGCTGAATTTTTTGAAAATAATTGGGATTTTATCCATCAACCTCTACAACCCCCTCAGCTTTCTGAAAGATTAGATAAAAATGGCAATGAAGCGATCGCTCAAGCGGTTGTTGACTATCTTTTGAATTTACCTTAAAATTTAAGGATAATAAAGCCATAAAGGGCTTACTACGGGTTTTAATTATGGCGCATTATCAGGAAATTTTAGAGATTCAGACCAGTGGTAAATCATTTTCTAATATTACCCATTATGTGCAGGAAATTGTTAAAAATTCGGGGATAAAAATCGGAATTTGTCATTTGTTTTTACGACATACTTCCGCCAGTTTAATTATTCAAGAAAATGCTGATCCTGATGTTTTAAGAGATTTAGAGAACTTTTTATCGAAATTAGTTCCTGAAGGTAATTATTATATTCATGATGCGGAAGGCTTAGATGATATGCCAGCCCATATTAGAACCGTTCTCACCCATACCTCTGAACAAATCCCCATTTCCCAAGGACGATTATTATTAGGAACCTGGCAAGGAATCTATCTCTGGGAACACCGTCGCCATCGTCATAGCCGTGAATTAGTCGTACATATTATGGGGGAATAATATTAACATATTATTTGATGGCAATTATAGGTTATAATTTTGATTAATACGATTTGAGGTTAATCGTTATGGTACAATAAACCCATCCTATTCATGACGAATATCCTGAACCCAAGGGAACTTTAACCCGTTCTCTGAAATATTATGCGAGAACCCCTGAAGAACCGAAATTATTAGCTAGGGGGGTTTATTTTGTTTCTTCTGAACTCTGTTTTTATGAAATAAAACGCAGTTTAGTATTATCTATTAAAACTGGGGCTACCGATGAAGGACTCGAAAAATTAAACGCTATTAGTACCATCAATGTCAAGCATTTAGGGTTGTTTTCCAATGCTCAAGAATGGCAAAATATTAGTTATTAAATCTCTAGTAACGGTGGGGTGAGTCAGTGGATTTTTTCTAACTCACCCCAACCCCAAAACTTACAAACTAGACATCACTTCTCTAGCCGCTGCTAAGGTTTTTTCAATGTCTTCATCCGTATGAGCTAAAGACGTAAACCCAGCTTCAAATTGAGAAGGAGCTAAATAAATTCCCCGCTCTAACATTCCACGATGGAAACGGCTAAATTTAGCTAAATCGGATTTTTTAGCATCCTCATAATTGTGGACTGGCCCTTGGGTAAAAAATAAACCAAACATTCCACTAATTTGTCCCCCACAAGCCGCATGACCGGTTTCTTTAGCTATTTTTAACAACCCCTCACTTAATTTTTTGGTGATTTTATCCAAATATTCATAAGTTCCAGGTTTTTGCAATAACTCTAGGGTTTTGATTCCCGCAGTCATCGCTAAAGGATTTCCTGATAAGGTTCCCGCTTGATACATCGGGCCAGCCGGAGCGACCATTGACATAATATCCCGACGTCCACCATAAGCACCAACAGGTAAACCGCCACCAATGACTTTTCCTAATGTCGTTAAGTCCGGTGTCACCCCGAATTTCTCTTGAACTCCGCCATAAGCAATGCGGAAGCCAGTCATCACCTCATCGAACACTAATAAAGCCCCATTTTCCTTTGTCAGTACCCGTAGACCTTCCAAAAACCCAGCATCGGGAGGAATAAAGCCAGCGTTGCCTACAATCGGTTCTAGGATGACTCCGGCAATTTCACCTGGATTTTCAGCAAATAGCTGTTTGACGGCTTCTAGGTCATTGTAGGGGGCTGTGAGGGTACTACTGGTAACGGATTTGGGAACTCCAGGAGAATCAGGTAAACCCAATGTAGCGACCCCTGAACCTGCTTTCACGAGGAACATATCTCCATGTCCGTGATAGCAGCCTTCAAATTTAATTAATTTATCCCGTCCGGTGAAAGCCCGCATCAAACGCAATACGGATAAACACGCTTCCGTTCCTGAATTGACAAATCGTACCATTTCAATGCTCGGAACTGCATCAATTACCATTTCAGCTAGAACATTTTCTAATACGCAAGGAGCACCGAAACTGGTTCCTTTGTCTAAAGCGTCTTTGAGGGCGTTGATGACATCGGGATGGGTATGACCGCAAATGGCTGGCCCCCAGGAGCCAACATAATCAATATATTGATTACCGTCAACATCCCAAACATAAGCCCCTTTGACTCTATCAAAGACAATGGGTTGTCCCCCGACGGACTTAAACGCCCGTACTGGAGAATTAACGCCACCCGGCATTAGTTTTTGGGCTGCGGCAAAAATTTCTTCTGATTTTGTAGTTATTAAGGGTAGGGTCACTCTGAGATAATCTCCTTGAATGGTAAAATTGTTTAGGTTAATGCGTTAAAAGCTGTATGAATATCGCTTTTTTACAGCTTTTTAACAGGCAGGATGCCTGTTCCACAGGAAAACCAACAAGATGATATTGTAGTCAAGTTAGGGTTCTGGTTGTATTGGTTAAATTTATGTCAAGCTCAAAACCCCTAGAGTTAAGCCTGTTGAGTCCTATTGATACAATTCGTTACAATGAAAAAGGATTGATTCTGGCCGTTATCCAAGATTGTTTAGAAGGAACGGTGTTTACCTGGGTTTGGATGAATGCAGCAGCTTTAGAAAAAACCCTATCCTCTCAGCAAGTTTGGTCTTGTCAAGAGGCAGAAATTGTGTTATGGAATGCAGAAATTTTAGTCAAAGAAATTCGCTACAGTGATGAAAATCCAATGGTGATTATTGGAGTTGAAGAACAACATCAGGAATTATCAGGAAATACCTTATCAGGATTATTTGATGTGATTTGCGATCGCCGTGACTATCCCCAACTCGAATCCTATACTTGTAAATTATTAGCGGGGGGAGATAACAAAATTCTCAAAAAAATTGGGGAAGAATCCGCCGAAGTGGTGATGGCTTGTAAGGACAAAGACAAAGATGCGATCGCCGGGGAAGTTGCTGATTTATTTTATCATACTTTAGTGGCTTTAGCGTATCATGATGTAGATTTGAGAGAAGTTTATCAAAAATTAGAAGAACGACGAAAATAAACCCGTAGGATGTGTCAGCAACTTTAGAATTGTTCTATCTCAAGCCCTCTAAGTAGGTAGGCAAGAAGAAACGAAAGTATGTAAAGATAAATAAAGAGGAAGAAGAAATCTACCGAGGTCATGAAAATATGGGTGCTCGTTTAAGGGTATTTCTGACTCGTGAGCAAGATAAAACCCTGTTCAAGCTGAGAACGGCAGATGTGCCACAGAAAGTTAAAGACCGAGCGGAAGTGATTCGCTTAAGCTCACAAGGTTGGTACGTCGAAAAAATAGCAACTTATTTCAATTGAAATTTCACTCGGAGCAACAACCCCGTTAACTTTTCGTTACATACTTGTCGATTTTCTCGCCTACCTACTTAAATGCGACATTTAATTTGATAATCGACAGGTTAAAAGATTTTCTGAGAAACTGCACAGAAGTGATCGCAACTCTTATCGTGCGTATGCTCTAGTGATCTTTGCTAAATTGTAATAAATTTAAGGGAAATAACGCCTTGAAGCTAGGATATTTTCACCATGTCTCAAACCTATGAAGTCTGGAAAACTGCTGAACTCTCTCAAGCCTTTTTAGAGGGAGTCCGGGGAGCAATTCCCTTAGCGGCGGAACAAATTGATATTTTATTAAGAATACTCAGAAAAGCTCAACCTCATCTCGATAATTTTTTAGATTTAGGCTGTGGAGATGGAGTTTTAGGACGATCTATTTTAAGGGAATATCCTCATGCAAAAGGGGTGTTTTTAGATATTTCTGAAACAATGGTTAAAGTCGCACAAGAGAAAGTGGATCAGTCTTCGGGAAATCTTTCTTTTATTTTACAAGATTTTAGCCAAAAAGATTGGGTTAATCAACTTCAAAATCAGGCTCCCTTTGCTGCAATTGTATCCGGGTTTTCCATTCACCACCAACCCGATGAACGTAAAAAAGAATTATATCAGGAAATTTTTGATTTACTCAAACCCGGAGGTATTTTTCTCAATTTAGAACATATTGCCTCAGCGACCCCTTGGGGTGAGCAGTTATTTGATGAATTATTTGTAGATTCTTTATATGCCTATCATCAACAATTAGGCAATAATTTATCACGGGAGGAAGTCGATAAAAAATATTATAATCGGTCGGATAAAACTGCCAATCTTTTAGCTTCTGTTGAATTGCAATGTGATTGGTTACGCGAGATTGGATATCAAAATGTGGATTGTTTCATGAAATTATTTGAAATCGCCTTATTTGGAGGAATCAAACCCTAACTCAGGTGGATGTCTTCTGGAGTATAGGGTGTAAAATCGTCTTAATTCCTAAAGTTTTCTGGCTGATTTAGATTTGTTTCAAAAGTAAAGCCTATAATAGGAGAACTATTTTACTGGATTGATTATGAAACTTTCCTCTGATATCAAGATTCCTTTCCCCCGTCCCCTTGTCTTTAATACCTATCGAGATCGATTAATTGAGGTTGTTAATTTATTACCCCCTAAAAATGCTGTGAAGTTAGTTTCTCGTCGCGTTGAAGGAGATACGGTTTATACCGTTTATGATTGGGAATCATCAGAAGATGTTCCAGCACTGTTTGAAGATATATTAAAATATGACAAACTGCGATGGACAGAATCAGATACTTGGAATGGGCAGAATTTTACCTTAGATTGGCACATTAAAACCCAAGCTTTTACAGAAGCATTCCATTGTTCAGGTAAAAATACCTTTTTAGAAGATAAAAATTCTACCTTGATTCAAACGCGAGGAGAAATTGAACTAGACCCAGATAAACTAGAGGGAATTCCTGTATTTCTCAGAAGTCAATTAGCCAATGTATTTGAGGAAGTTCTAGGAAAGAAACTTGAACCCAATTTAATCGAGATGGGGAAAGGAGTACAAAAATACTTAGAAAAACATAAATAAATTTTACTTTCCCCAGAAGTTGTTCAGTTCTGAGGGTTGGGGGATGGTTTCGACATGAGAGACTAAACAGTCATTCAGGGAACTGTCACCCCAGCCATAAATTGGGCTACACCTGCTATGATCAGTTGGCTAGGTTGAATCGATATATGGCTTAACCTTGTTTGTGGCAAATGGTGATAGCATAATTGGTGAGGAATATCTCTGGATAAAATGGCTGAGTTTGTGAATTTTAATGTTATGTTTCAGGATATCCCGATAAAATTTAACAACTGGATTTTCTAGGGATATACTAATTATAATTTCTGAAAACGGATAGGTTGTTGTTTTTTACAAATTCTAAACCTTCAATGGCAAAATTGGCTTCTTCCAAGATTGAGTTACAAAATCGTCAAAAGGTACTGCTTCAGGTTCAAAAAGAAGTAAAGCAGTATCGGTTACAGTCGTTACATCGCGCAGTATTAACCCATTTAGCGCAAGAAACCCCGCCGTTAAAAATGCGACGAATTTGGGATGTGGAGTTAAAAGTTAGCCATCAACCTAGTGTTCGTTTAACACCGGATACGGGAATTATTCAAGTTTTTGATCGCTTAAATGGGAGATTATTAATTTTAGGTGCTCCAGGTTCAGGAAAAACAACGACGTTAATCGGATTAACTAAAGTATTGCTTAGTCGCGCGGAAAGGGATACGGAAGAACCTATTCCAGTTTTACTAAATTTATTAACCTGGAAAAATCCACAACAAACTCTCGCGGATTGGATTTTAGAACAACTTCATCTGAAGTATTGGATTGCTATTAATCAGGGTGAAAATTGGATGCAGCAACTTAAAATTTTACCCTTATTAGATGGATTGGATGAACTTCCTTTAACAAAACAAGTTCAATGTATTCAACAGATTAATCAACTATTAAATGGAGAGATCGCACCGTTACATTTAGTCGTTTGTGCCAATGTTTTGAGTTATCAAAAACTTCCAGAACGCTTAGTTCTCAATGGTGCAATTTTTTTACGTCCTTTAACCTCTCTCCAAATTCAAGATTATCTGATTAATTCTCGTAGTCGAGAATTGTGGCAAAATATTGAAACCGATGAACCGTTATTAAAGTTAGCAAAAGTTCCGTTATATTTAACAATAATGACGTTAGCTTATGAAGAAATTTTAATGATGTCTTGGAAACATCTAAATTCTTTTGAAGAACAACGTCATTATTTATTTAATGCTTATATTCGTCGTCAACTGAATCAAGATATTTATAAATCAGAATATCCCCAGGGAAAAGCACCGAAATCTGAGAGTTTTAGACGGTGGTTGGGGTGGTTAGCAACTCATCTTAAAACTGATGAAGCCACAGAATTTTGTGTTAAAAAAATCCCGATCCATTGGTTAAATGATGAAGGACAAAAGCAACGTTATAAATTAACTTTAAAGATAATTTTAGGGTTAATCTGGGTGATGATTTTGCTGATTATATTAGCCGGAGTTATCTTACGTCAAACTCCACTATTAATTATGGGAATGGGTCTAGGATTATTGTTTGCAATTTTATTAGAAAAATCAGGTTTAAAGGAAAAAATAGAACAGTTTGCTATCCGATGGGTTTTATGGAAAGATGGGAATATTCCTTGGAATTATCAACGGTTTTTGAAGGATTGTAGTCGTAAATTATTGTTACAAAAAATAGGCGATCGCTATCGTTTTATTCATCGTTTATTACAGGAACATTTTGCAAATAAAATTTAAGCGTTAAATTAGAAGAATTGAAGTCTTTGTTATGTTGAGTGAAATGAAGCATCTCAGAAAGTGTTTATTGTTGATGCAGATTTCAACCCATTGGACAATCCATATCATAGAAAATTAATCTTGACAAGAGGTTATATTTGGTTTACTATAGTTTTCGGGAATCGAAGCGGGAGCCAAAACCCGGGGGGATTCGCGAAAAACGCCAGAACCTCGACAATTCAATAGTTTTTATTCTTGAGTTCGGTTATTTATTGCGAATGGGTTGCAATAATGAAGGCTGAAATCAGGCTAAAAATGAGGTTCACGAAAAGTGGCTTCAAAATGCCTACTCTATCCCAGTTTCAGGGGACAGTCTTTCAACTAATAGAATCCCGCTTGCGGGACTGAAACTTTGTCCAACTCCGACACCGACACCAACTCCTGAGCCACTTTCAACTAATAGAATCCCGCTTGCGGGACTGAAACGAGAAAACTTAGAATTGTTTGCAAAAGATATCGCCTTTCAACTAATAGAATCCCGCTTGCGGGACTGCAAAAAATCTACTATTTTATATCAAAATTGTTATTGGTTACAGGAACATTTTGCCAATCAAATTTAAACCGGAAACCATTCAATATTCAGTAATTGCTCAAGGGTGTAAGGACATTCTAAAGGAAAATTAACAGAATTTTGAGTTTTAATTTTCACAAATCCTAACGCATCTTGATAAATAGAATCTAATTCTGATTCTAAATAATTACGGAGGTTTGTTGTGATTTTTCGTCTCAACTGAACTCTAAAGGTATAAATTTCTTCTTTCCATTGAACAGAAGTATATTCAGCTTCACTTGTCCAATATTCCAGTAATAATAAATGACGAATTATCTGTTCTAAAAGGCTGGCTACCGCGTTTTTCTTTTCTCTTCCCAACTCTTCTAATTCCTCAATTAAATTGTCTATATCTAAATCTCCAAATTGGTTATTCTTAATCAATTTAACAGTTTCTTCTAACCATTGAGCATCATCAATTTCATAAAGCTGTTTTAAATCCGTAATCATTAATGACTCACCTCCTGATTCATTAATCTTCCGTTATTTTCCGTTTTCCCCCTGGAATAATTCCTCGCCGTTGGGGTTCCGTTTGAGAACATCGAATAAACTGACGCAAATGTTCAATCGACGGATTATCGGGTAATAAATATAACTGTTCTAATCCCTGAGTAAAGGAATAATCAGAGCGATATAATAGACGAAATGCCTTTTTCAATAAACTAAATTCTTCTGAAGTAAATCCGGCACGTTTTAACCCGACTAAATTGAGCGATCGCACCCGTGAAGGATTGCCTTCAACTAACATAAACGGAGGCACATCTCGATCAATTCGGGTCATCCCTCCAATCATGGCTAATTGTCCGATATGCACAAATTGATGAACCCCTAAAACGCCGCTTAATCGTGCTTTCGATTCAATATACACATGACCTGCTAAAGCAACAGAATTGGCAATCACCACCTGATCTTCAATGACACAATTATGAGCGACATGAACATAAGCCATTAATAAATTTTGATTGCCAATAATGGTTGCTTCTCCGCCATTGGTTGCCCGATTAATCGTGACATATTCCCGAATTAAATTATCATCCCCAATTTTAACTAAACTTAAAGACCCATCATATTTAAGATCTTGAGGTTCAGAACCAATGACCGCACCCGGAAAAATTTGATTACGTGCGCCGATTTCCGTGCGTCCATTAATCACAACATGGGAACTAATCACCGTATCAGAACCGACCTTAACGTGCTCCCCAATGACAGCATAAGCCCCAACTTGAACCGTTGGATGGAGTTGTGCACCAGGATGAATGACAGCAGTGGGGTGAATTAAGGTCGTCATAGGAAATTAAAATCGGTTAAAACCTAATAAGGAATAAGGGTTTAGTCCACAAGAGAGAACATTAGTTCTCCTTCACAGGCCAGTTTACCATCGACTTCAGCGCGAGCTTGCATTTTACCAAAACGGCGTTGTTTCACGGTCAATAATTCTGCGGTCATAATTAATTGATCCCCTGGAACAACGGGACGGCGGAAACGGCATTTATCAATTCCTGCAAATAAAAATAGACTGCCTTTGAGATCAGGAAGTTGCTTTAAAACCACCCCTCCGACCTGCGCCATCGCCTCCACAATTAACACCCCTGGCATAATTGGACGTCCGGGGAAGTGACCTTGAAAATGGGGCTCATTAATGGTGACATTTTTTAAGCCAACGGCTTTTTGACCAGGGATATATTCAATAATGCGATCTACCAACGCAAAGGGATAGCGATGGGGTAATAAATTTTGAATGTCTTCAATCATGAATACGGTTTGAGTCGTTTCACCGTTCAACGCCGTATCCGTATCCGATGAATTTAATGTAACGTCAGATCTCGTCATCATCAACCGTGATAATAGGGTTCACAGGGGAAAGGGGGTCAAGGACTGAGAAGACACAACCTTTGTTCAACTTTAGAGTTCTGGTTAACACTCAACCGTTAATTTCTGATCTTGATGAATTTCCTGAACCAGTTGAACATGAAGATGATGTCCTGCTTTGTATGCCAAGTAATGAGCTTGAGGGATAACACCCAATAAACTCAAATCCCCTACTAAGTCTAAAATTTTATGACGCACGGGTTCATTTGCATATCTTAAGGGTGGATTTAACCATCCTGAGTTTCCACAGACAATGGCATTATCGAGGCTCCCGCCTTTAATCAGTCCCGCTTGGCGCAACTGTTCCACCTGTTCTTCCAGGGTAAAGGTTCGAGCCGGAGCAATTTCCTGAGCAAAAATTTCAGGGTTAGCGGTGTAACTATACCATTGATTGCCAATGGCGGGAACGGAAAAATCAATTCCATAGGTAAATCGCGTTTCTGATGCGGGATAGGCTGTGACAAACCCATCTCCTTGTTGAACGGATATGGGATGGGTGATTTTAAAAGGGTTGAATTCTTGAGATTGACCTTCGAGTATTTGGCGGCCAACGGTTGCGATCGCTTCTACCCAATTTTGAGCCGACCCCTCTAATAACGGAACTTCCGGGCCATCAATTTCGATGCGAGCGTGATCAATTCCCATTCCGGTTAAGGCGGCTAACAAATGTTCAACGGTTCTAACGGTTGCGTTTGTATGACCTAATTCTGTGGATAAAGTGGTGGATAATACCGATTTTAATTGTGCAGGAATAATCGGAGTTTCGGGTAAATCAACCCGCACAAAATAGCGTCCTTCCCCCAAATTTGCGGGTAAAACTCTAACCGTTGTCATTACTCCCGTATGTAATCCCACACCGGAACAAGTAAAGGCTTCTTTTAAGGTATATTCGCTGTTGTTTCTCAAGGTTCAATCCTCGTAATTTTTCTGGATTTGTAGGTTTAAGTATTGCATATTTATTTGTTTTATGATTATCTTAAAATTTAATTAATTATTGTTAGATTTTTTTACAACTATCTTCCCCTTTCTCTCAATCTTTATCCCCCAGCAATTATTAAAGAGTATTGATAGCTATAGCAATCCTAAATGTTGCAATATATCTTGCTTGACGCTTTTGGGTTAAGTTACTCACTTGTTTCTCTCCATTTATCCTGACTAAATGCACCGCTTGAAACATAGATATATAGAAAGTGCTGAAATCATCTTAACATCAATTTTATGACTACTCGGGTGGGGCGGATTAAATAGTAGAGAAAAGATAGAGAAGTTGGCAACGGAAGGAACGCCCGATCTGTTTCGCTTGGAGCTATCCAAAGGTGGACGAGGTGGGCTAAGTAGGGAACTCGATCTTGAAAACGCTCTCTAACTTGAAAATAAAACCGTTTTTTTTCTCTGCCTCTAGTTGGGTTTTCGGCTTGACAGAACAGCCATTTACAGACTAAGGATACAAGGGATTTAACTATTTGCTCTGCTTGAACCCTCTTCAACACTTCTTCTGGAAGATTTGCTCCTAGAAGATCGTGTGCTAAGAGAAGACCAAGGAAGAGCATTCGCAAACTATTCAACTGACTAGCCCGTTTTATAACCTGTTCCCAATTCATTTCCTGGTAAACCCGGATCACTTCAGCAACATCACAAATCTGTACCAATCGTTCTCGGTCTTGCCAAGAATCCCTGGCGATGTTAATGCAGAGAATTAAGAGCAAGTCCTCTGGAGACAAACTCAGTACGTTTATACCAGCAAGAGATACTGATTTAACACCTTTCCATAAGTCATCAAAATAGATTGAAACCGGAAAATCGTTCGGTGTGATTGCCTGGTGAAGATCTACACTAATCCTGCCATCGTGTGATATGAGATTACACTCCCAACCCCATTCATCATCTAGTCTATATCCCTGAGAAATCAGTAAGTCTTTAGCTGCCAGAACGTCTTGTTGGCGTACTAAGATATCTAGGTCGCAGAACTGTCGCAATGCCAAATTGCCGTAAGCGGAAGCGGCTAGAATAGCACCTTTAAAGGGGATGGAAGGAATTTCATGAGTTGCAAATAGTTCCAAAAGCCTGAGCAGTTCCCCAGTCAAAGTAAGACTCCACCCGGCGTTAGCCTCAAAACTAGCTCGTAGTTGAGCCAAAGTAGCCTTGGGAACTGCTTCTGGGCAGGTCGTATTAAGATTCCAGTATAGAAGTGGCATTAACCCCTGAAGATTTGCTGTCTGAATCAGATACTCCCAATCAATATTTTCGTGCAGCAAAATCTTGAGCCGTTCAGCATTTTTAGAGTCCATGCAAGTTCTAGCACAGCAAACCAAGATTTCGACTTCAGTACGAATATCTACTATTGGCAAATTAGCAGAGATGGAAGTTAAGCTTTTCATAAAGCCCTCAGTTAGAACTTTTGGGGATTCAAGATGAGATGGGTTCTGTCTTCTTCAACAAAACTCTCTCATACATCTGTTTAATTCGGTCTAAATAAGCTTCAGGAAGTTCTCCAATCCATGTTTGAGTTATGACTCCATCTTCAATTAAAATAGCAGTGGGATAGGCATCTGCCATATAACTAAATAAAAGTTTATCCATTGAAACTAGGGGAAAGCGCACCATCTGTTCATCTTTAAAGGCTTCTAATTCATCAGAGGGGAGAGACATAATTCCCAGAACTTGGGGTAAATCTTTTTGGGTATTCATCATATTGAGAAAAGGAACCCATCGTTTACAGTAAGGGCAATCTTTGCTGAGGAATACAACAAAATGGGAACCCTGTTGTAAGTCGTTGGGGCTATCTTTTAACCAACGACGTTTCCAATGATTTCCAAGTTTTAGGCGAGAGAAGTCTACAAGAGGCTTCTGTCGAGATAGCCAACCGAGGGTGCTAGCGGATATTCCAACAATTAATGCAAGTATCCATTGCCAAGTTTCTGTATGGTGGTTGGGTACTGGATAAAACCATGCTATTGCTAGTAACAGAATATATCCTAAATTCAACAGGATACTTTGTTGGGGCGTGATGATTACAAGACCTCCATAGCAACCGCAATCTTCTGTTTTACCAGAGGAGGTAGACCAAAGAATTAACCCTGATGAACCGATTAAGAAAAGGATTGATATAGGAATAAGCCATTGGGGAAATTCATGGAGAATTAGAGCTAATCCTAATGCTGATTCTAAACCAATGAAGGTAGTCGCTACCTGGGGGACAATTTTTTGGGGTAGCAAACCATATCTGTAATTATGATGGATGAATTGTTCTGAACTGAGGGCTTTAGCGATTCCTGTTATTAGGAATATAGACCCTATAATTAATGTACTAAAATAAGTGATCAATTTTCTAAATTGTATAGGGAATAGTTTTACGGTAAGTAAACCATATTTGTCAGGCAATTTTGGATGCAAGGAATTTAGATTGATGCTATGGATAAATTCGGGGGCTTGTACCATCAACGAATTATTTGTTAAGTAGGTAGGCAGGATTAAGCTATACCATGTAACAATATGTAAAGAAGCCTCGATCAACCATTACAGAGCGTTAGAGCGGTTTGCAATCGTTTACATAGTGGCGTTTTATAGAGCCTACCTACTTAGAGCGCGAGATCAATTCATACTCTTAATCAGCAACGTTTTAGAGTTTTAAGGTTCGCCTGTGAATCTATGGAATGGGTTTATTAGCTGGCTTGCAAGAAGTTGTATAACCAGTTGGGGAACCATCAGGTTCTGTTATGCGCTCACAGTACTGATTAGCTGGAAGAAGATCACCAGGTATACAACTCCCTGTAATTATATTTCCTATCATTGTAGGTTCTAGGCAACAGGCTACAGTCTTTAATTTTTTCTTTGTACAAATTTTATTTTCCTTTGGAGGAGGAGGATCACCAGTAGGAGAATTGTGATCACCTGGTTTTGGTGCATTAGCAAGTGATTTAACAGCAGGAAACATCGAACCGATCGCAAATCCTCCAACCAATGTAGCTGTCTTAATTGCCTGCCGACGTGACATCCCTGCAATTACATTTGTAGCAGGTTGTCGTAAATACTCTTTAATCAAGGAATAGCGTTCTAATTCTTCCAATGTCAGCCAAACCAAACCCCGCATATCCACATCACTATTCCCAGGCAGATTAAACTCCTTTTCCAGTTTCTTAGCAATATCATTAACTGTATTTTGACCATTCGATAATTCCCAGACTCTCACTGCCAGTGGCGTTAAACAATGGGAGGAATTATTATCTTGATCATAAATAATCAATTCATTACCAATATCTTGCAGTAACAGATTTTCAGTTCGAGCGACAGGTATCATGGTTTTTTTCCTACTTATATCAATGAATTTTTAAACTGGTTTTAAACATACATCTCTTATTGCCGTAGGAGTACATATTAATCCAGCACAACAGTTATTCTGTTTATTCGTGCCTTCAATTTGAACATTACAGGTTTGTCTCTCGGTTCGACACGCACCACCACTATTATTACCACCAGTAGGAGAATTGTGATCACCTGGTTTTGGTGCATTAGCAAGTGATTTAACAGCAGGAAACATCGAACCGATCGCAAATCCTCCAACCAATGTAGCTGTCTTAATTGCCTGCCGACGTGACATCCCTGCAATTACATTTGTAGCAGGTTGTCGTAAATACTCTTTAATCAAGGAATAGCGTTCTAATTCTTCCAATGTCAGCCAAACCAAACCCCGCATATCCACATCACTATTCCCAGGCAGATTAAACTCCTTTTCGAGTTTACGAGCTATATCATTAACTGTATTTTGACCATTTGATAATTCCCAGACTCTCACTGCCAGTGGCGTTAAACAATGGGAGGAATTATTATCTTGATCGTAAATGATCAATTCATTACCTATATCTTGCAGCAACAGATTTTCAGTTCTGGCGACAGGTATCATGGTTTTATCCTCGTTAATCAATGAATTTTTTAAACTGATAGTCAACTTAATCTTTTAAGTGTTGCAATAATGCGATCGCAACATCTTCTGCCTCATCTCGTTTCCCTTCAAAACATAAAGCACTAGAAACAGCACTTGCCAAAATAGGAAGGGCAAAATCAGGACGAAGACTCGCAACAATTGTGTTATCTAATAGTGCCAATACCCCATGTCCTAAAGACATTGGTTTTAAATTCCATTGCACTCCAGACTCATATTGAGCATGAACAATCAAACCCACTGGTAAAGGTTCTGTTCCTGCTGTACCCCCCAATTCTTCCACCGAACACCGTTTGACTCGCTGCCCTTCTCCTCGCCGTATGGATAAACGTCTCGGATAGGGATGAACCCGTCCATCAGTATCCAATACCGCATACTCATCCGAGTAATAGGTTGCTCCAGCGTTAACTAACGCCTTTACCAGAGTTGTTTTGCCACTAAAACTGCGCCCCGGAATGAGAATTGCTTTCCCCCGCCAACCCACAACACCCGCATGGACAAATAGCCAATCTTGTACGGCAATGCCAACCTGCAAGCGCAAGTCAGAGTCCAACGTCTCGAAAATAGTTTCAAGCTCTATACTTTCGGTAAGTTTGTCTTGCCCTCGATAGATCTGGTGATCAATGTAACCACTAGAACCTTTGCCAACTTCACCAACAATTAGCGAGTACAACTCATCAACTGGTGATGATGATTTCTCCCACCCAGGCGGCAGGTAATCCAAAAGCGGTTCCAAAATAGTGGGTTCGTTGACACGGATACCAATGTGAACACCATAGCTGACGAGAGAAATTCCAGCTTTCCAACTGATTTCGTCAAGTTCAGGGTAAAAGGGTACGCATTCAGTTTGTTGTTTTAATAGAGGCAAAGTAGAAGTCTGCATTGCAGCTTGTCCAAGTTTTCAAAGCTAAAGTTTTTCCTTGAACTAAACGGATAAAATTTCGGGTTTGGCACTATTCCTTTGCACCCCAACTGATAAAGTCAGACCAAATTGGATTTTTGATGTCTGACTAGAATAGCGATGTTATGCCAATAGACTTACGCAAAAACCCGATTTCTGAACATTACATCAAGCTCTTAGCTTAAAGCCAAGACGAGAAACCAGGTTTTTTAACCCTCCGGTGTGTAAGTTGTAACTCAAATCTTTAATGCTGCAATTATAAAGTGGATGAAAAAAAATACAATCGGTTTGTCTCCATCTTTACTAAATCTTTACTTTTTACAGAATTTATTGGTCTTGTTTCCACATCCTAGAAACTCTTAAGCATATTTGCTGATGCCCTTGAAGCCTTTCGCACCGCGATTTCTTTTGGATTTGTGGAGTGGCTCCAGTATGCGGAGGGATGTATTTGTAGCCTACAGACAGTTTAGGCTTGATTCGGGCTTAATCTTTGTTTTAAGTCCTATTAAAACCGAGTATATTTAATAAAGTAGTTTGAGCAAAAATTTAATGAAAAGGAGGAAACAATCTCTAATGTTATTCAATTCAGAATATAATATACAATTTGATGAGATTTTTAGTCAAGCTTTAGATTTGGTAAATTCTAGCCTTAATCAACCTGAAATTCCCTACAATGAAAGGCTGAACGCAGCCTTAAAAGTATTAGAGATCGGAATATTATCATCACAACAAAAGCAGTTGAATTCATTGTTACCCGAAGTTATCCCATCTTCAGATATTTCTCCTGATCCTTTCTTGCAGCATCAAGAAACAGAAGCCATTATTTTAAATCCCGATTATGTACAACTGGATAACTTTCTCTCAGAGGAAGATTATCAGAAACTTTTAAAGATGACTTTAGCTAATCAAGATAAATTTTTTCCTTCAGAAGTGATAAATGATCAGTCAAAATATCGGGAATCTTATATTTTACTTCCTCAACACTTTGTCGAGTTCCATGAACTTCTGACTCATCAGATTCTCTCTGCTAGACCCAATGTTATGCAGCAATTACAAATGTCGATGTTTTTAGTGTCCCATTTAGAAATGCAAATCACGGCGCATTTACATGGGGGATATTATAAAATTCATCAAGATGTGGATGCCGGAAAAGCTGCCAATCGAAGATTAACCTATGTTTATTATTTTTATCAAGAACCTAAACCTTTTTATGGAGGAGACTTAAGATTATATGAAACTAAAATTCAAGACAATCAATCTCTAATTCAAGAAAGATTTAATCAAATTGAACCGCGTAATAATAGTATTATCTTTTTTGATAGTCGTTGTAAGCATGAAGTTTTACCTGTTTATTGTCCCTCTCAACAATTTACGGATGGTCGATTTACAATTAATGGTTGGATTCATGGTTGATTAAGAATTGTTGATTTGATTCTCTAGGACATTGAAAATTAGATCCAGTTTTGTTCTAACCGTTAGCCACAACTGCTATACTATCGGCTATAAATAATTCTCAATTCCCCATATAGAATCTATTAAAAGCAGAATTCCCCCTCTATATTGATCTGTTAGAGGGGGAAACTGTGACGGTCAAGAGAAATGAGTTAAACCACAACCTGAACTGAAGTCCTCAAGGATTAGGTGTCATACACCCGAGCTTCTACAGCATCAGGATTTTCTTCACAATACAAATCAAAGGCTGTTTTTTCCAAACGTTCTGCTTTTTGGTGAGACGCTTCGGCTTGCAGTTCTTCCACGATATCCCAGGCGGCGGCACATTCTTTCGAGGTAGCTCCTTTTTCTGAACAAGTCGCTCTAGCTTCTTCAATCGCTTGTTCAATGCGTTCTTTTAACAGAATGCCCTTCGGATTTTCGACAAAATCACCTTTGCTAATAATATCGGTGACCGAAATAATTCCCAGCAATTTATCGTGAATCACTGGAGCACGACGAATTCCCGTTTGAGCAAAGAGTCTCGCCACATATTCCACACCGAGGTCAGGATTAATCGCAATGCAGGGTTTGGTCATAATTTCACAAACCCGGACTTGTGTTGGGTCTTTCCCGTAGGCGGTGACTTTGTAAACAATGTCGGTCTCAGTAATAATCCCAAAGGCATCTTGTTCGTAACGTCGCTCAACGAGCAATGCCCGTAAGCACATATCATTCATCTGCTTCACGGCTTCGGCAACCGTAGCGGAACCTTTGATCGTTACGACTTCTGTAGTCATAATATCTTTAGCTTTGAGCATCATAGTAGCTGATCCACAAAAAACTCTATACTTCTAGCTTGCCTCGAATTGGCAATAAAAAAAAGGATTGTTTTATTTTATTTAAAATGTTAGAATTGTTAAAATATAAAAATTTGTGCGAGACGTTCTTGTTAAAGTTGAAGGATAACACCTAAAACGTCAACGGGGAGACAGATATAAAACAATTGGTTAAACCCAACCGAATCTGTCTTAACTTTGAAAATGTAACCCTAAAGGAGGGTTAATCTCGGAGTCAATGGTGCGACTTTCCTAATAGACATCTCCGAAAATCTCCAAATGCCCTCTATCGCTACTTTTGGAATCTCTAGCACTCCTGTGCCGGCTTCTCCAAAAGTAACGGATTCATAGGCTTTTTCAGTCACATTAATAATAACTAATGAATTTTATCTCTGATATGCAATCATTTCTCAAAAGAATTCTGGGCAATTCTTAGATGGTAATACAATCGCTCCTATTCGCCATCTTATTAATCCACATACTGTCAAGATTATTGCTTCATAATTTTGCCTCTTTAACCGAAATCTTTCTGAAGCAACTCGATAAATTTTTATCAGTCTTATTAAATGTTCGACTACAATCCTTTGTTTAGCTTTTAATCGATTTTCTTCTTGCTTTTCAGCCGATATCTCTTGATTCCTCGGTTTCTTATGTGGTGTATTAATTGCTGTTTCTCCTACATAAGCTTTATCCCCTCTGTATTTTTGATTATTCCCCAATTCCTGGCTTCTTTCTCTCCACAATTTCAGATCACTTGTTGCTCCGGTATAACCCACAGCTACATCCACTATTTCTTTTCCATTTGGCATGACAATGACTTGATTTTTAAAGGTATGTGTCTTTTTCTTTCCTGAGTAATATTTTTTCTGCTCTTCATTGTCTGTTGGTCTTTCCCTGGGCTGTTCATAGCTATCTACTACTAACTCAAATTCCACCAGAATTTTTTCTACCCACTCCCAATCACTCTCGTTTTTTTTTACTTGCTCTAGCAAACTCGCTGGTAGTAATTCTCTCAAGATTTTTATCCAGTTATGGAAAATATCATTCGCTGTTGATTCACTGACTTCAAACTGTAACCCTAACATTTGAAATGTGGGCATTTGATGCAGATAAATTAGAGTCAGTAAGATTTGTTCCTCCACAGATAATTTCTGCCGACGACCCCCACCTGCTTTAATCAACCTGATTTTAGTTTTTTCTTTTTCCTGTCGTTTTTCTTCTTCTAATAACTCCGCAGCTTGAATGAGTTCTATCATCTGTTCATATTCCATCCCTAATAGCCTTTTTGCTTGCTGGGGATTCTTGTCCAGATAGTCTCTTAATTTACTCATCTCTAATCCGGGGTAAAATTTAATTTTATCATCTTTTTACCCCTCCTTTTTTCTATTTTGGAGATGTCTAATAGAATAGACATCTCCGAAAATCTTCAAATACCCTCTCTCGCTACTTTTGGAATCTCTAGCACTCCTGTGCCGGCTTCTCCAAAAGTAACGGATTCATAAGCTTTTTCAGTCACTTTAATAATAACTAATGAATTTTATCTCTGATATGCGATCATTTATCACAATAATTTTGGCAATTCTTAGGTTGAAATTTATCGCCTTGAAAAACCTGTAGAATTGAGGAATATTCCTACAGAATTATCCAGTGAGAAGATCTGACCGGGGTTTCGTTTAAATTTATTGCTGTTTTGAGACAATATTATTGTTTGTGAGTCAACAATTTAGGGGTGCGTGCGCTGCGCTTAAACACCCTACGGTTTATTGTTGATCATCTTGGCTTTGAACTTCATCGGGAGCAGGTGAGGAATCAGAATTAGGAACAGGGTTAGTAGAGCTATCAAAATATTGATAAATCGTAGAAGAAATTTGACGAATCAATTCTTCGGCTTGGGGATCATCCGCTTCTCGTTGAACTAAAACCCCAACTAAATATCGTTTCCCATTTGGCATATCAACTAACCCAATATCCCCAGAAACCGTGTCAATATTGCCTGTTTTATGAGCAATAAACGCACCCTCTCCTAAACCACTGGGTAATAAAGAACGATTACGAGTTTGCTGCATAATTCGTAACATAAAATCACGGGATTTCACAGACACCAACTTCCCTTGATTGATTTCTGCCATTAATGTTACTAAATCTTTGCTACTGGTTTTATTGGTTCCTTCCAAATCAGGCAGGATATTTTGCATTTGAGTTTGTTTTAATTGCCAGGATACAAATTGTTGATTTAGGGATTCAATACCGCCCAAACGATCAATAATCATATTGGTAGCCGTATTATCACTATTAGTAATCATTAAAGTAGCCGTTTCTAAAGCCGTAAATTTACTACCAACAGGTTTATCTTGGAGTTCTCCAGACCCTTTCGCAATATGTTTTTCCTCCATTGTCAAAATTTCATCCAGGCGAATTCTACCTTCATCAACGGCTTGAAAAAATGAAACTAAAATTGGCACTTTAATGGTACTGGCAGCAGGAATGGGGGTTTCTCCTGAAATATCAACATAATTTCCCGTATCTAAATCAACCAGAAATACCCCCGGTTTTAACTTAGGTGAATCCTGAGCTAAAGCCAGAATTGCTGTTTTTAAATCCGCCGCTTCTTGAGTTAGTTGTAACGGTTGAACCTGAGTGTTAGACGGGTTGGAATTAGGGTTTTGTTGTTGTTCTAAAGTTAAATTAATGGTTTGATTCGCTTCTGCACTCGAACGTCCCAACGCATTTAAAATTGAAAGAATCGTCCCTGAAATCACACCAATGCCAATCCCCAAAATCAACAAACGAGTTGCATAAACCATCGGAGACACCCGACGTTTTTTCCGTATTCGTTTTACAGATTGATCCCTGGGTGTACCAACCGAAGTTGTCGCGACTCGATCCCTTGGAAGACGCCGAGATCGTTGCGACCCCGATATCGGAGGCTTCAGAAACGATAAAATAGAAGCCAGGGTCACTTTCTGGCGTGGCCGTTTACCCGGTTGAGATCGGGTTTGACGAGATTTGGGTCGCCTAGGAGGTTGTTGTCGTAGTTGAGAAACCAGGGGTTCAAAAGACTCTAAACGGCTGGGATCAACGTTCTGACGGGATTCTGGTGAGCGATCCCGACGAGGAACCGGTTGAGGTTGAGGAGGAGTTGAACGACGAGAACGGCGTCGAGGCTGTGATTTCGATGAATTGTCATTGCGGGACTTTGGCCCAGAGGACGCAGAGCCAGAGTTAGAAGAAGAAAGTTTTGAGAAGAACGACTGACGCGGAGATCGTTGAGCCACACCTAACACCTGACTAGGATTTTAAGACTGTTTTTAAGACGATGCAATCATTTTCCACCCGACCTGATGATGAGCCATCCCCTCTCCTCTAACTCATTAGTCAAGGAAAGGGGGGTCTGTTTAAACTTAATCGGGCGACGCTTTTAGGGTATCATCAATTGCAACAAAATTGTTACAGTTTATTGCCCATTCGACTTGACTGAGGATACCGCGTAACATTGTGACTTCTTCCCCCGTTAAATTAGCACGATTAAACAAACGCCGGAATTTTTTCATGCGGCTATTGCTGGTATGGGGATACAAATATCCAACCCGAAGTAACAAGGTTTCCAACTGTTGATAATATCCTTCTAAGACCTCTAAGGGAACGGTCGAAGGGTTGGGGTGTTCCATCCCCTGTGCTGGAGTCGGTTGGATTTCTAACGCTAAATATCGTAATTCATAACAACACACCCCAACAGATTGAGCTAAATTTAAAGACGGATAACAGGAACTCGAAGGAATGCGGAGAAATCGTTGAGCATAACTCAATTCATCATTATTTAAACCTCGATCTTCTGGGCCAAAAATTAAAGCTGAAGGACAATCTAATAACCAAGGTAAAACCGTTCTGGGATCTTCTAAATCAGTGGGTAACGCTTGGGATCGAGATCGGGCTGTTGTTGCGATCGCGCGTTGACATCCGGTTAAGGCTTCGGGTAGAGACGAAACAATAATGGCCTGTTCTAAAATATCAACCGCATGAACAGCCATTCTTTTGGCTTCATCCCCCAGGGGATCACAATGGGGATTGACTAATATTAATTGCTCTAATCCCATATTTTTCATCACCCGTGCAACCGAACCCACATTTAACGCTCCGGCGGGTTCAACTAACACAATGCGGATGAAAGTTAATCGGGTGTTCTCAGAAACGGTCTGTGACATGGAAATGATATGATCATCCGAGATTCAAGCAACTCCAATAACTTAGCATGGTGCGCGTGCCATCCAAATCCGACTTACCGACGAAGATTTGTCCTGTTTGCGATCGCCCCTTTACCTGGCGAAAAAAATGGGCGAACTGTTGGGATGAAGTCAAATATTGTTCTGAACGCTGCCGTCGCCGTCGTTCTTCTTCTACCCCAGAGATAGAACACCCCCAATAACACCCCGATCTTTGTTCACTTTACAATACATTCATGGTGGTTCAACCTAAACTGATTATTCATGGTGGTGCTGGCAGTTCTCTCCAAGGGAAAGGAGGGTTAGAAGCCGTTCGTAAATCCCTGTATCAAGTCATTGATGAAGTCTACGCCTTACTGCTGACAGGAGCTAGTGCTAAAGAAGCGGTGGTACGGGGCTGTCAACTCCTCGAAGATGATCCCCGATTTAATGCGGGTACAGGTTCCGTTTTACAGTCCGATGGCCAAATCCGCATGAGTGCTTCCTTAATGGATGGAACCTTAAAACGCTTTAGTGGCGTGATTAACGTTTCACGGGTCAAAAATCCTATCGATTTAGCCGTTTTCTTACAAAACGCCTCGGATCACGTTTTATCCGATTATGGTGCGGCTGAATTAGCACGGGAACTGCAACTTCCCCTGTATAATCCCCTCACGGATCAACGATTACAAGAATGGTTAGAAGACCGTAAAGATAATTTTAAACGCAGTATGGCCAATGTCGTCTCCGAATCGGCGGGAACCGGAACCATTGGGGTTGTCGCCTTGGATCAAAATGGCCAATTAGCCGCTGGAACCTCAACGGGAGGAAAAGGGTTTGAACGTATTGGTCGGGTGAGTGACTCGGCGACTCCGGCGGGAAATTATGCTACGGATCAAGCGGGGGTGAGTTGTACCGGAATTGGGGAAGATATTCTTGATGAATGTTTAGCCGCCAAAATTGTAACGCGGGTCACGGATGGTCAAACCTTAAAAGCCGCCTTTGACAAATCCTTTGCAGAAGCTCATGATCGTCAACGGGATTTTGGGGCCATTGGCATTGATGCAACGGGTGCGATCGCTTGGGGAAAAACCTGTGATGTGATTCTAGCTGCCTTTCACGACGGTCAAAATAGAGGTGATAGCCTGGAAGCACCTCAAGGAACTCAAGTGTTTTCTGGGATTTCTTGATAGGAAGTCGGGGGAGAAAAGGGGAAGCGGAGGGGAAATCCTTAACTTCTGACTCCCCATTCCTCTATGAACAGTCAACAGCCAACACCTAGTTCTGTTAACTTTTCAAACACAATTCATAATTCCTAGAAGAGGATGATTTATAATTCAGGTGTGATTATTTTGCGAATTACTATGCCCGTTTATTCCTGGCAGGATAGAGTGCAGAAATTAATTGATTTACCCGCAAGCAATAGTGTCCTTTGATTGATCTTAAGAATCCTTTAACATCACCCTGAAGAGATCATGAAAAGATCGAGCTATTCCCTCTGTACTTATTGGGGATTGTCAAAATATCAAGCTCTACATCTATTCTGTTAATAAACGAGTATAGGAATGCAAACTATTCTTGCCTTATCCGCTCAAGGAGTGTGGATTATGAGACGGATTTTAGTGGTTGATGATTCAGCAACGATGCGAAAAATGGTAATCGCGTCTTTGCGAGATTTAACTGATGTTAGTTTTAGTGAAGCGGGGAATGGTTTAGAAGCAATTGAACAACTTGAAGTGGCTCCCTTTGATCTGATGATATTGGATTTGAATATGCCCGATATGCACGGGTTAGAAGTTCTAAAATTTGTTTTAGGGCATCCCAGTTATCACGATACACCGATTGTGATTCTGACGACCAAGGGTGATGAAAATAGTCGGAGTGAAGCCATTGCAGCAGGTGCAGCTTGTTATTTAACCAAACCCTTTCAACCTAAATTCTTAGCGAGTGAAATTCGCCAGTTACTAACTTCAGTTTCAGTGTGAAGGGGTTTTACTTCTGAGTCAATTAAACCCAAATTCTTGTTTTAATGAGAAATATTAATATCATTCTTGCGAGGAAACTTCCATTGTGTCCAATCCGCCTAACAAAAATTTTTTCGAGGATTTCCTAGAAGATTATTTTGCAGAATGCGAAGAACATTTAGCCGTCATTAGACGAGAACTTCTAACCCTAGAATCCTGGATTAATCAATCACAGATTGAGCGTTCTCATCTCAATGAATTATTTCGTTGTTTCCATTCCATCAAAGGATTATCAGGAATGGTCGGAGTGGGGCTGGCGGAAGAATTAGCCCATCAAATGGAAAACTATTTACGAGTCTTACGGGATCAAAAAATAGCTCTATCTTCTGAAGGATTTGATGCTTTAATTGCGGGAACAAAACTTCTCGAACAAGTGATCACTTGTCACCGAACTCAAGCCCCACCCCCCGATATTACCGACATTAGCACCCAACTGAGGGCGGTTATTCCTAACGAAAACGTCGAAAACCCCTTATCTGGCCTGGTTACCCCGGTAGAATTCAAACTCAAACCCCAAGAACAAGAAACATTCAACATAGCAATTAACAACGGCGAAACGCTTTGGCACTTTGTATTCTCACCGAGTACCCAACTCTCAGAACAGGGAATCCGAGTTAATACGATTCGAGAACACTTACAAACCTTCGGTCAATTAATTTATACTGCACCTCGCATGAGTGAGGGCAACAAAATTCTATTTGATTTCATCCTCGCCACCACTTTGCCAGAAATTCCCTTTCCAGAAACCGAGCAACCGGGCTTAACCTGGCAGCTTTACTTAAAAGGAAGGAAACCGGAAACAGCAGACCAGGAGACGACCCCACCCAAAGAAGATCACACAATTCCCCCCCCTCCCCCGCTCCCACTCCCCCCTTCTCCCCTTCCCCCCCTCTCCCCTTCCCCCCTGCCCCTTTCCCCCTCCTCAAATGTGGTGCGTGTAGATTTACCCAAACTGGATGATTTGATGCGAATGGTGGGGGATTTGGTCATGAGTCGTGCCCGTTTAGAGGATCATTTCAAATCCATCACGTCCTATCTTCCCTCCCCTCAAATTCGAGCCTTACAAGAAATTAACTTAATGCTAGAACGACAATTACGAGATCTGCGCCAAGGGGTGATGCAAGTTCGTTTAGTTCCCATTGGTGAGATTTTTGCTCGGATGCAATTTGTCGTTCGGGATTTAGTTCGGGCCAGTGAAAAACAAGTCACTCTGGAAATGAGTGGACAGGAAACCGAAATTGATAAATTCGTTGTCGAACGAATGCTTGACCCCCTATTACATCTGGTGCGAAATGCCGTCAGTCATGGAATTGAATCTCCCCAAGAGCGTCTTGAAGCCGGGAAACCTCCCCAGGGAACCCTCAAACTGCGGGCAACAACCTCTGGGGAAACCGTCGTGATTGAAATTGAAGATGATGGTCGCGGTGTTGATGTTGAAACGGTTATTGAACGAGTCACGACCCAGACCCAACTCACTGAAACTCGATCCTTTGTTTCTCTGCTCGAAAACAAATATGGGGAAGCCGGAAAGCCCGACCAATATAATATGATGGCGTTATTAGATATTCTGTGCAGTGCCGGATTTTCCACCAAAAATGAAGTGGATTTAGTGTCGGGACGGGGGGTGGGAATGTCAATTGTTAAAAATACGGTTCAGGAGTTAGGGGGGTTCCTGAGTTTAGATACCCATAAAGGTCAAGGAACTCGATTTACGATTCAACTTCCCCTCACCTTAGCAATTACAGATGCTTTGATTATTTCTGTATCCCAACAAACCTTTGCCATTCCCCAAGCGGCGGTGCTGGAAGTGCTAGAAGTTTCGACATCCCAAATTATTTCTTTTGAGAAGAACGAAATTGTCAGCTATCGCAACACGGTTTTACCCGTGATCCGTCTAGCCTCAATTTTCCCTCTTTCTGCGACCTATCCCCAGTCAGACCCAGCCTTGTGTTCCCTAGAACCGTCATCCTTAATGATGATCGTGGTAGGAAGTGGAGAAAATACCGTGGCTTTAGTCGTTGATCGGGTGACGGGACTACGCGAAATCGTGGTGACACCGTTAACCGATCCCTTTGTCCAAGTGACAGGAATAGCTGGCGCAACAGAACTTGGAGATCGCCGGGTGGTTTTAATTTTAGATGTGGGTGCTTTAGTCCGACTTGCCACGTTTGGTTGACCTTAACCGTCAACCGTCAACTGTCAACCTTAGACTCTAACTCCAATGTCAGACGTTTTAACTTCAACTCAACCCTATATTTTATTTGAACTGGCTGACACAACCTTTGGCATTCCCTCTCAAATTGTGCAGCAAATGGAAATGATTGAACAAATTACCCCCGTTCCTAACACTTTACCTTTTGTGGAGGGAGTTGTTTTTTCTAGGGGACAAGTGATTCCCGCCATTAATTTACGAGTCCGATTTGGACTGGAGAAAACCTCTTATAATCTACGAACTCGTTTAATTGTGATTCATTCCCATCATCGTACCGTTGGATTAATTGTAGATACGGCTAGGGAATTTATCGCAATCCCAGAGCAAACTATTCAACCCCCACCCGAAGGAATCTCTAATTTAAGCGGTCGATATTTAGCGGGAATTGCCACTTTAGGACAACGAGTTATCCTGCTCCTCAATGTTGAACAATTACTGATCAATCAGTTATCAGTTGTCAGTTAACAGTTATCAGTTAATACTAATCTATTATCTGTGTAGAAATGTGTTATCCCCTGTTTTTACCTCAACTGATAACTGATGATGCGGATACTTGATAACTGACAACTTATAACTGATAACTGTTAACTGATGACTGATAACTAATAAAGGAGAAAATAATGGCTAAAGTCAATAATAAGCAACAAAAAAATTATAAAAATCATCAAAAAAACTTCTCTGAAGTTCCTGATAAAAACGCACCTGAGTTGATTGTTCAACAGCTACGAGAACAAAATCAGCAAATCCTGATTAAAACCAAAGATATTGTACAAACAGTAGAACATCTTTCAGAGGGGATGAAATCCCAAACTCGCCTAGCAGAAGAAAGTAGTAGCCAAATTCAGACCCTAACAACCTCATTAAAACATACGGCAACCCAAGCTCAATCCGTTGCTGTTTCCGGGGAAGAATTGGTGTCTTCTATTAATGAAATGGCAGCGTCCATCGAACAAGTAACCGCGAGTAGTGCCGAACTGGCAACGGCCATTAGACAAACCTCAACGTCCGTTCAACAAAGCAGTGTTTCTACCCATAATGTTGCCAATAGTGCTCAAGAAATGGCAACTTCAGCGTCTCAAGTCACCGCATCAATGGTACAAGTGGCTGCATCGATTAAAAGTGTCAGTTTGGACACAGAAAACCTAGCAGCCGCCGTCAACGAAACCGCCGCTTCCATTGAAGAAATGACCAGTTCCATTGGCGGGGTTGCTCAAAATGCCGATGATTTAACGGCCGCCTCCGAAGAAACCACCGCTTCAATTAACGAAATGGCAGCTTCCATTGAAGAAGTGACTGCTACCACAGAAAATTTAGCTTCTACCGTTGAACAAGTTTCAACGTCAATCGAAGAAATGGCGCAATCTGTTGTAGGTGTCGCTCAAAATGGAGAACGAATTACCGAAGCCGCCACCAGTGCAGCTACATCCGCCGAACAGTTAGATCGATCCATTCGTTCGATTACCACCCTGACCCAACAAGCCGATGAAATTACCCGTCGAGTCATGCAGGATGCCGAAGTGGGCGGTAAAACCGTGGAAAAAGCGATTCAAGGGTTAAGTCGGGTACGGGAATCAATGGTTAAATCTTCCGACGTGATTCGAGATATGGGCAAACGCACGAACGAAATTAGTAGTATTGTCGATACGATTAACTTAATCTCAGAACGTACCAATTTGCTCTCTTTAAATGCTTCAATAGAAGCAGCTAGGGCAGGGGATGCCGGACGGGGATTTGCCGTTGTTGCCGAAGAAATTCGTAATTTAGCTGATCGCGCAGCCCAAGCCACTTCCGACATTGCCTCGATTATTAAAGCCTTACAACAGGTTGCCCAGGATGCAGTTAACACGTCTAATGAAGGTTTAAGGGTAGCTGAAGATAGTGGGAGTCTAGCCGAAGAAGGATTAGGAGGATTAAAAAAAATCCTATCGGGGATTGAAAAAACCACTCAATTAGTTAGTCAAATTACCGTCGCCTCCGAGGAACAAATGATTGCGGGTCAAACCGTTGTTAATTCAATTAATACCACCGCCAACCAAGCACGAGAAGTTGCCAAAGCCACCATTGAACAATCTAAAACCACCCAAGGAATTGTGGTTTCTACCCGACAGATGCAGCAAATTGCTAAACAAGTCACCCAAGCAATGAATGAACAAGCTCGTGCTGCCCGTGATGTGATTAAAGCGGCTCAAAATACCACGAATTTAGCCGGACAAGTCCGTAAAGCGACTTTTGAGCAAAATAAAGGGGCATCCCAAATTATGCAAGCGGTAGAGTCCATGAGGCGGGGAGTCATGACCACTTCACGAGCCATTGCAGAACAGTCCGTAGCCGGGGAGCAAATCTCTAAAGAAGCCGAACGACTGGGCAGCTTGATTAATAGTGTTAGCAAAGACATGACTGAACAAGCCACAATGGCATCTCAAACAACCCAAGCCGTTGATAATATGCGGATACAGTCGGAGCAACTGGCGAAAGCCATGAGGGAACAGTCAAAAGCCATTCAAGAGATGACGGGGGCGATTCAAAGCATCACCCAACAAATTAAGTTAATTCGCAGTTCCAATGTAGAACATTCTGCTGTTTTAAGTGAGACACTGCAAGGCATAGAAAATATAGGACAAATTAGTGAACGCCACCGACAAAGCAGCAAGATTATTATGACTGCTGCCACAACCCTCCTCGAAAGTGTTCAAACCCTCATTTAATCAGTTATCAAGTATCCGCATCATCACTAATCAGTTATCAGTTGAGGGTTAGTATTAATCAATTGGATGTTAGGGAATGAATAATTAGTTAATAACAGGAGGTATTGATGAGTGATGAAGGATTGTCTCAACTGATAACTGTCAACTGATAACTGTCAACTGATAACTGATAACTGTCAACTGATAACTGATAACTGATAACTGATAACTGATTATGGCTATTGGTATTTTTACAACTGATATCAATTTAACGATTCGTTCTTGGGATTCTCGATTAATCGAACTCACGGGAATTACTGCGGCACAGAGTTGTGGACAAAAAATTACCGATCTGATTCCTGATTTGGAACAACGGGGTTTACTGGAGCGATTTCAACGGGTGATTACCCAAGGAGTCATTGAAACCCTTGCACCTGCGTTCCATCAATACTTAATTCCCTGTCCCCCTCCGGCGAACTCCAAGCACTTCCAGTATATGCAGCAGCGCGTTACAATTACGCCCTTACGCGAGAAAACAACCATCGTCGGAACCATTGTCACCCTTGAGGATGTCACGGTGCGACGGGAGCGAGAAATTGATCTGGCTCAACATTATCGTCGGGAAATCATTTCCTCCGAAGTAGTTTCCTCTGACGCCGAGGCTCAAGAGCGGAATTTAATGTTTTCCATATCCGATGATCTCAATAAAGGCCTGTATGCTAAGCTGTTAAGCATCTAAATAGGGTATAATGAAAAACCAAGTTTAGAAAAATCAATCAAAAGATGCCTGCTAAAAATCATTTAAATGAAAAGCAAGTAGAGAAACTACAGAAAAGATTGAAAGAGGAAGAAAATGGACAAATCCGAGAAAGAATCTTGATTTTATTATTGCTAAATGATGGTAAAAAGCAAAGTGAAATTGCCAAGTTTTTGGGCTGCTCATTAAACAAAGTATGTTATTGGTGTGTACATGGAGACCCTGACAAATTAGAAAGCCTAAAAGATGAAAGAATGAAAGGAAATTATAGAAAAGCCACAGACAAATATATAGAGATATTATTAGAAACAGTAGAAAAAGAACCGGAAGAATTAGGATATGAATTTGGGAGATGGACAGGAGAAAGATTGGCAACTTATTTAGAACAAATCACAGGAATCAAATTAAGTAGTTCACAAGTGAGAAAGATATTAAAGGAAAAAAAGTATGTTTATTTGTGGGCAAAGTATAGCTTAGAAGAGAAAAGAGATCCAGAAAAAAGAAAATTATTTAAAGATAAAATAGAAGAATATTTGAAAATAGCAAAAGAAAGTCCAGAACAATTACAGGTATGGTTTTGGGATGAAAGTGGATTTAATTTAAGAGTGATAAAAAGAAAGAATTGGTGTAAAAAAGGGAAGAGGAAACAGATTAGAGGAGACAGGAGGAAAGGAAGAGTTAATGTGATGGGAGGATTGAGGTACTCGGATAAAAAAAGATTTGTAGAATTTCTGGATAAAGGAAATGCAGATAATTTTTATCAAGTGTTAAAAAGTTTTTATCAAGAGCTAATTTATGAATGGGTATTAGCGGGAAATCAAGCAGAAGAATTTGTAGAAAAAGGAGCTAAGATCCTGATTATTCTTGACAATGCAAGTTTTCACAAAAAAGAAGAGTACCTAGAAAAAATTAAAGCAGAAATGCCGAATGTCTATTTAGAATTTCTTCCAGCATATAGTCCAGATTATAATTTAATTGAATTAGTCTGGCATTCAGCTAAAGAATATATAGCTCATCGACTCTTTAAATCAGTTGATGAGCTAGAGTGTTTATTACATCAGCTTTTAAATGAAGGACAGTTATCTATTAAATGGGGACGTAAACTTAAAAACAAAGGTAATGCTATAATCACAGTTTAAATACACAACAGCTTAATACCACAGACTTTATGAATGCCCTACAAGATAGTAGTTGGCAAGTCCGAAGGGAAGTAGTAGAGCGATTAACAGCCAGTCATAACCCAGAAATTACCACAGAATTATTACAACTTCTGCGCCAAGAACATCGAAATGCCACCATTGTCAATAGTGTGATTCAAGTTTTAGCCTTGAGTCGGGTGGATTTAATTCCCGCCTTAATTGAATGTTTGCATGACCCTGATCCAGAACTGCGGATTTATGCAACCCAAACCTTGGGACAACGGGATGATATTCGCGCCATTCCTGCCTTAGTTTTGGCTTTAGCCGATACGGATAAAAATGTTCGTTATCATGCCATTGAAGCATTAGGACGTTTAAAAGCGAGAGAAGCCATTGATCCCTTACTCGAAATTGCTCAATCTCAAGACTTTTTCTTAGCCTTTCCCGCCTTAGATGCTCTAATGCAAATTGGTGATCTCTCAATTGCAGGACGTTTAATGCCTTTACTTCAAAAAACTTTGAATTGGCGGGTACGTCGGGAAGCCGTCGATAGCCTAGCAATGCAAGACGATCCTAACTTAACCCAGGATTTGTTACGCTTGCTTCGTGAACAACACCGTAACCCCGACATTCTCAATAGTGTGCTTCAGGTTTTAGTTCTCAGTCATATCGATCCAATTCCCTCCTTAGTGGAATGTTTAGCCGATCCCGATCCAGAACTACGCATTTACACCGCCTTAGCCCTCGGAGAACGCCATGACCCCAGAGCTAAGTAGGTAGGCAGGATTAAGCTATACCATGTAACAATATGTAAAGAAGCCTCGATCAACCATTACAGAGCGTTAGAGCGGTTTACAATCGTTTACATAGTGGCGTTTTATAGAGCCTACCTACTTATTCCGGCTTTAATTCAAGCTTTGGATGATGTTGATATTAATGTTCGGTATCATACCATTGAATCCTTGGGACACCTACGGGCAACAGAAGCCGTCGATAAATTAGTCGAAATCACCCAATCTGGAGACTTTTTCCTCGCCTTTCCCGCCTTGGAAGCGTTGATGAAAATTGGAGACTCGACTATTGGTTGTCGCATTGTTTCCTTATTAGATGATGAGCTATTAGGCGATCAAGTGGCTGAGGTGTTAGGAGAATTGGGCTCTGCTGATGTGGTTACTCCTATCGCCCAGGGGCTGAACAAAACTGATATAGCCAACTCCCCCGTGAGAGCGAATAGTTTAGTCATCGCCCTGGCTAAAATTTATCAACGCTATCAAACTGAATTTGGGGAAGGAAAATTTATTGCTGACCTGACCCGTCGTGCGGTAACAGAGGTGGGAACTCAAAACCTACTGGATACGATTCAACAGGCTAATCCTGAAGAACTCCAGGGGATTGCATTAATTTTGGGATGGTTAGAAGGAGAGAACGTTGCCACCGCCTTAGCCAGACTGTTAAGTTATCCTCAACTGCGAGAATCCATTATTGAAGCCTTAGTTCGCTTTGGGAGTAGCGTAACTCCGTTATTAATTGCTCAACTTGATGTTCCTGATGTCGAAACTCGTAAAGCTGCCATTACAGCCCTCGGTCGCATTGGGAGTAATCAAGCTGTTCCGGCCTTAACCGATTTACTCAGTGCCGACTCGGAATTAGTTATGGTGACAACGGCTGCCTTAGCTCAAATCGGCGATGGGCGAGCTTTTGAAGCATTATTAGATCTCTTAGGACATTCTGATTCCGCCGTGCGTTTAGGCGCGATTGCGGCTCTCAATTCCCTGGGCCATCCCGCCCTACCGCAACGGATTCTACAGTTACTAACTCACCCCAATCCCCTGATTCGGGAGTCAGCCGTCAAAATCGCAGGGTATTTTGCTTTTGGAGAGTGCATTGAAGCTTTATTTAACTGTACCCATGATCCTGAAGAAAAAATACGACGGGCTGCCATTGAACATTTGCCTTACCTGGAGGATGAACGGGTTCTTCCCTATTTAGTCCGAGCGTTAACCCAAGAGGTTCCTTCTGTGCGGGCGGCGGCGGCCCATGCTTTGGGGGATATCGAAGTGAATCAAGCTTTACCCCTTTTATTGAATGCTTTACAGGATAATGATTCCTGGGTGCGGTATCAAGCGGCTCGTTCAATTGGGCGTTTGGAATTTAATCTGTTATCAGAGTCGGAGGCAGAATCCCTTAAACAGGTCTTTGAGATTCTACAACAGCTTGTCAACCAAGATTCTGCCTATCCAGTTCGGGCTGCTGCTACCTCGGCTTTAGGCCACATCGGTGAGGAAAAAGCAATTCCTCTGTTAACGACATTAGTGGGACTGGAGGTCGGAGATGGGGACATTGCCCGGGCGGCGGTAATGGCTTTGGGACGGATTAACAGTACCGACGCTGTTGCGCCTTTGTTAATGGCGTTGAATTCTACCAATGCAGAACGGCGTTTAGATGCCCTTCATGCGTTTCGGGAACGGGGAGGAGAAGAGGCCGGAGTTGCTTTACAATGGATGGCAGCCGCTGATCCAGAGGAAAAAGTGGTTCAAGCTGCGATTGAATCCCTATCTCGGATGGGAACCCCAGAAGCGATTGCTGCTTTGTTGGAATTGTCCGTAGATCCCAGCAGTCGGGAAGCTTGTATTATGGCGTTGGCTTCTCGAAATTTGGAGCATTCCAGCCAGAAACAGGACTATATTGAAGGTATTAGCCAAGGGTTAACCCATCTCCATCCGGCTGTCCGGTGTACTGTTGTTGAAGTGTTGAAACGCCTCAAACATCCTTTTGCTTCGGAAATTTTAATCAGTGCATTGAACGACCAGGATCAAAGTGTCCGTTTATCGGCGGTTAATGCTTTGGTTTATTTGGGAAATCGCTCCTGTACTGAACAGTTGGGGATATTAGCTCGTAATGATCCTTCTGCGGCAGTTCGTCGGGCGGCTCAAAAAGGATTGCATCAATAGTCAGTTATCAGTTATCAGTTATCAGTCATCAGCCATTAATTTTTAGTTTTCAGTTATAGCCAGGAAAAACTTAATTGGGAAGTTCATAGAAACACAAGTTTAGGCTTGCGCTCATCAGTTTATGTCCTAACTGTTGACTAATTACTGATAACTGATGACTGATAACTGATGACTGATAACTGATGACTGATAACTGATGACTGATAACTGATGACTGATAACTGATTACTCATATGCGATTTTCTCCAGAACCCCTGAATTTAAGCGATAATATTTTTATTATTTTGCGAGATCTAATCCATGAACGAACAGGATTATTTTATACGAGTTCTAAGCAAAATATGTTGGCGGATAAGTTATCTAATCGCGTGTTTGAAAATGGGTTAGACTCGTTTTTAGACTATTATTATTTGCTGAAATATGATCCTAAAGCGGATGAAGAATGGCAACAAGTGATTAATAGTTTAAGTGTCCCCGAAACCTATTTCTGGCGAGAGTATGATCAAATCAAGGTTTTGATTGAGGTGTTAATTCCTCAGTATTTAGAGCAGTTTTATAGTCTCTCTTATCCTTGTCAACCCCTGCGGATTTGGAGTGCGGCTTGTTCCACTGGAGAAGAACCATTAACAATTGCGATCGCCTTGAATGAAGCGGGTTGGTTTGAACGAGTTCCGATTGAAATTTGGGCTAGTGATGCTTCTTCTAAGGCAATTGATAAGGCTAAAATGGGATTATATCGACAATATTCATTTCGCAGCTTCCCTGAAGCTTTGAAGCAGAAATATTTTACGGCTGAAGCAGATGGATGGCGGGTTTCTCCTCAGATTCATCGCCGAGTTCATTGGTCAGTTAATAATTTATTGAAGGAGTCTGAAATTCAATATTTAGCTCAAGCTCATTTTGTTTTTTGTCGGAATGTTTTTATTTACTTTTCCGATACTTCTATCCGCCAAACTGTTAATTATTTCTATGAACGAATGTTTAAACCCTCTTATTTGTTTCTGAGTGCTTCTGAGTCTCTCTTAAAACTGAAAACTAATTTTGAATTGGAAGACATTGAAGGAGCATTTATATATGTTAAACATTAAAGGAGCAATTGTGCTGGATTTGAGTCTAATTTATTGATTCCCCTATTGTAATAAAAAAAGGATAAAAAGTCATGAATAAAATTATTCGCGTTTTAGTGGTTGATGATTCTGCTTATGTTCGTAAAGTTATTAAACAAATGCTGTCTCGTAGCCCTTTTATAGAAGTTGTGGGAACAGCCCATGATGGGGAAGAAGCTTTAGAAAGATTAGAACGGACACCGAATGAAATTGATGTGATTACCTTGGATTTATTAATGCCTAAAGTTGATGGGGTAGAGTTTCTCAAAAGACAAATGAAACGACATCCGATTCCGGTGATTATTGTGAGTATTGCCAATGAAGGAGGAGAATTAGTATTAGCAGCTTTAGACGCAGGGGCTGTTGATTTTGTACATAAACCTACGGCTTTAGCGACGGAAAAAATGTATGAATTAGCTGAGGAATTAATTGATAAAGTGAAAGCTGCTGCGAATGTCCCTTTAAAGCGTCTTCCGGTTCCAGCTTTAGGGTCATTAACTTCGGGATTAATTCCGGCTCAACCGGTGTTTAAACCCGGTACAATTGATTTAATTACAATTGGAATTTCCACAGGTGGCCCCCAAGCTTTAGCATTTTTGATTCCTCAATTACCCAGTAATTTTCCGGTTCCAATTGCAATTGTTTTACATATGCCCATTGGTTATACGAAAATGTATGCAGAACGATTAGATCAATTATCCGCATTGAAAGTGGTTGAAGCGGGTGATGGAGAAATTCTCCATCCAGGAATGGTTTTTATTGCCCCTGCGGGACGTCATTTAACCTTTAAACGGGAAGGGAATTCTGTTGTCACCCGTCTGGCTGCACAACCCTTTGATATGCCTCATCGTCCCTCGGTGGATGTTATGTTTCAATCAGCCGCAGAAGTTTATGGTAATCGGCTTTTAGGAATTGTGATGACCGGAATGGGTTCCGATGGAAAACAGGGTGCAGCATGGATAAAATCTCATGGAGGTTTAATATTTACTGAGTCTGAAGAAACTTGTATTGTCTATGGAATGCCACGTTCTGTAGAGGAATCAGGGTTAAGTGATCATTCTTATCCTCTCAATGGAATTGCACAGGCAATTTTAGACGTTTTATGATTGTTCTTGATAACCCCAAAATTAACCTTTAATTTTAATCCTTGATTAACCCTCAATAGGTGTAAAAATGTTACTCACCGAAAAGCAAAAAATAGCCTTATCTGAATTTATGAAAATTGTTCTTTCTCGGAGAACAGCAACGGCATTATCACAATTAATTGGGTCTGATGTGACGATGAAGGTTGCGGAGGTTTCTTTATCTCCGTTGAGTAAATTAATGACCGAATTACCCAACCAGTTCAATGAAGATATTGTCAGCGTTCATCAAATGTTTAAAGGGACAATGAGTGGAGATGCACTCTTACTTTTAAACTATTCTTTTGCGGTCAAACTCACAAACTTACTGCGACCCGATCAAGAAGATTATAATTTACATTTGAATGTTTCTTCCTGTGAAGTTTTAATGGAAGCTGGGAATATTCTCTTAAATTCCTATATTAATATGTTGGGAACTTTAATGGGGAGTCAGTTTACTTTCTCGATTCCAACTTTCCAAATTGAACCCTTACCTGATTTAGTCAAATCTTTAATGATGGGAAAAAATGAAGTCCGTTATGTATTAATGGTGGATACCACCTTCCAATTCTATCATAATTCGGTTCGAGGTTCTTTAGTTTTTGTGTCTGGAGTGATTCCTTTATCTTGTTTAATTAAAGGAATTGAAGCCTCTATTGACTTAGCAATTCCTAATCCCTAATGGCAATAGGAAACAAGAGCGTTTCATTGATTGTCCCGTTTTTTGAGCCGAGTAATAATCCTTTGAGCTTCTTCTTTTCTAGTCCTGAATCCATTGGCACCCTAGAGCCGAATCAGGACGGAACTTGAACCCCATATAGATGGCTCAAATTTGGCCAACATCAGGGGATTCCTTTGATGAAGCTGCATGGGGTTAAACCTTATATTACCGCTAATTTCTCTTCAGCTTGGCGAATTTCCATGATTCATAGTAAAATTAATTCAGCGATTTTAATAAGTTTAATAAGATTTTCTTTAAAACAGTGCATTTTTTTGCTTAATTCATTGATAGCCTTTATTGTCCTTTTTAAGCGTTCCTTTCCCTTTCAATGTTGTTGTTCTTCGGGGTGAGTATAATTTCTCAAAACCGCTCTGAACTGTTGGGATTGAGCTTACGAAGAATGGACAGTTGAGGTTTGACGCTTGACTAATGGGGCGTGGGCTTTTGGCTTAGGCACCCTACAACTTGTTTCCCCCTCCCCCTGTGCTCCCTGCTCCCTGTTTTCGTAGGCAGCTTATGGCTATAATTCAGCTTAACTTGATTAAAATTCTCAGCCAAACACCCTGGAAAAAAGTGTTACCGTTGTTATTAGGTGTGCTGGCTACTGTACCTCTCTTCATTGGCGATGGGCTCCGCCCAGCCGAAGGCTATCGCTTTGATGGATTTATTGTCGGAGTTTTTCACTTCCAAACTCTATTTGATAGCACTTTGAATGTGCCACCCGGTTATAAAGTAGCGATTTATGATGGAACTGAATCAATTTATCGTCAAGCCGGATTTCCTTCTAACTCCACCTTGCAAAAAACAGTTATTGTCAGAGCCTATGGTGCTGACTGGCAAATGGTGGTTGCCTCTACAAAACAAGCAACTAGCCCTTTACCTGTTGTGGTTCTCATCGGAGGCTTAACGTTAATTGGGTTATGTTTATTAGTGGTTTATCTGATTGGAATCAATCAGTCTCAAATTCATCAATTAAAGATAACCAACCAGCAACTGCAACAGGAATTAGAACATAGACAACAGGCAGAAATAGCTCAGACTCAACTGGCTGCCATTGTTGAATCCTCAGAAGATGCAATTATTAGTAAAGACTTAAATAGTATGATTAGAAGTTGGAATCACGGAGCCGAACAAGTTTTTGGTTACACAGCCGATGAAATCCTTGGACAATCGATTAAAAAATTGATTCCCCCAGAATATTACGCCGAAGAACAGGAAATTCTGCACCGTATTCTCCGAGGAGAAAGTATTAAACATTACGATACCAAACGACTCAGGAAAGATGGAACTTTTATTGATGTTTCCATTACGATTTCTCCCCTGAAAGATAAAGCCGGAAATATTATTGGTGCTTCCAAAATTGCTCGAAATATTACCGAAAGCAAACAAGCCCAAGAATCCCTCCATGAAAGCGAACTTCGGTATCGACAACTGATTAATAACTTAAATGCCGGGTTCGTCATTCATGCTCCCGATACTAAGATTCTGTTGTGTAATGCAACCGCTTGTGATTTATTAGGACTCACCATTGAGCAAATGATGGGAAAAACTGCTATTGATCCTGCATGGCATTTTGTTCGGGAAGATGGAACCCGGATTCCCATCGAAGAATATCCCATTAATCGAGTCTTATCAACTCAAACTTCTTTCAAAAATTATGTCCTGGGAATTAATAGTGGTAAACCGAATTTAGTTTGGGTTTTAGTCAATGGTTTTCCAGAATTTGATCATCAGAATAAACTTAAACAAATTGGAATTACCTTTATTGATATTACCAAACTCAAACAAGCTGAAGCTGAACAACAAGAAATGAGCGAGGTGATGGAAAATGCCGTATCAGGGATTTCTAAACTGGATGCCCAAGGTCGTTATCTTTATGTCAATAAAACCTACGCTCAAATCACCGGTTATGAACCGGAAGAAATGATTGGAATGTTATGGCAAAAAACGGTACATCCTGATGATTTAGAGAAACTTATTGCAGCCTATGAGCAGATGCTAAAAGCAGGAAGAGTTGAAGTAGAAGCCACCGGAATTCGCAAGGATGGTTCAATTATTTATAAACAATTAGTCATGATTGCTAACTATGACGAACAGCATCAATTGTTGGGGCATTATTGCTTTATGAAAGATATTAGCGAAAAAGCCCGACTTGAAGCAGAACGCAAACAAGCAGAACTCAAGTTAGAAAAAGAACTGGTGCGAACAAAAACTTTGTTTAATACTTCATTAGATGGCATTGTCGTGATGAATAACCAAGGAGATGCAATCCAATCGAGTCCTCGTTTTGCTGAGATGATAGGTTATACCTTAGAAGAAACCCTGAGTTTAAATGTAGTGGATTGGGATGCCCAATGGACAAAAGAAGAGTTACAGAAAATACTCAAAAACCCCAATTTTATTCCTCTATTTGAAACCCGACATCGCCGTAAAGATGGTTCTGAATACGATGTCGAAATTAGTTACAGTCGCGTCACTTTAGAAGGGGAGGTGATCCACTTTTGTATTTGTCGAGATATCAGTAAACGCAAACAAGCGGAAATTGACCTCCAAATCTCCCAAGCTCGGTTTGCGGGAATCTTAGAAATTGCCAATGACGCCATTATTTCAGTGAATCACCATCAAAAAATTACGTTATTTAACAAAGGAGCAGAACAAATTTTTGGTTATCAAGCTGAGGAAATATTAGGGAAACCCCTGGCGCTGTTGATACCGGAGCGCTTTGCAAAGGTTCATCATCAACATCTTGCTGATTATGCCAAAATCGGAGGGTATGCCAGGCCCATGTCAGAGCGAGGAGGCATCTTTGGGCGACGCAAAGACGGGTCAGAATTTCCGGCCGAAGCCTCCATTTCTAACCTCAATCTCAAGGGTGAGATTATCTTTACCGTGTTCTTGCGTGATATTACCGCCAGACAGGAAGCAGAAGCTGCCTTGCGCGAGAGTGAGGAAAAATTCCGCACAGCGATCGATTTTACCTACGATTGGGAATATTGGCTCGATACAAAAGGTCAGTTTATCTATACCTCTCCCTCCTGTGAACGGATCACGGGTTTTTCACGGGACGAGTTTATCGCCAATCCTAATCTCATCAGTGAAATTATTTATCCTGATGATTTCCCAACCCTAGATAACCATATTTGTAATGACCATTCTGGGGTGGAATTTGCCGAGTTTCGGATTATGACCCGTTCGGGTGAAATTCGCTGGATTTCCCACACTTGTCAACCTGTTTTAAGTCAAATGTCCCACTGTCTCGGCCTACGAATCAGTAATCGAGATATCACTGAGCAAAAGCGAATTGAAGCCGAACGTCAACAAGCAGAACAAGCCCTTCGGGAAAGTGAAGCTCGGTTTCAAGCTTTTATGAATCATAGTCCGGCTCCAGCCTGGATTACTGATATGGATGGCTTGATCCTCTATATCAGCCAAACCTATTGTCACAGTTTCCAGTTACCGACTGAAGATCTTCTCGGTAAAACCATCTTTGAAATCTATCCCACTAACATTGCCCAACAATTTTTGGACAATATCTTAACCGTTAGTCGAACCCGTGAGGTGCTCAAAACGATTGAGATCGCACCCCGTGCCGATGGTAGCCTTGGTGACTTCCTCGTCTATAAATTTCCCATTCCTGACGCATCGGGACAAATCCTGATTGGGGGAGTCGCCATCGATGTCACCCAACAACACCAAGCTGAAACCGCTTTACATCTGAGTGAAGAACGGTTGCAACTGGCCCTAGAAGCGTCTGGAGATGGACTCTGGGATTGGAATATTGAACAGGGAGATATTTATTTAAGTCCTTGCTATCAGGAAATGCTGGGCTACCAAGCGGGTGAGTTACAGATGGATTTTAATCTCTGGGTTGAGATGATTCATCCCGATGATCGATCCTGGGCTTCGGAGTGTTTGAATGCTCATTTAAAAGATAGTTCTGTTCCTTATGCCTTGGACTATCGTTTTCGGTGTAAATCGGGGGAGTGGAAATGGATTGCCAACTATGGGAAAGTTGTGGCTTATAATGCTCAGGGTCAGCCCATCCGCATGATTGGAACTCATAAAGATATTAGCGATCGCAAACAAAAAGAAATTGCCCTGAGACAGGCGATGGAAGCCGCAGAACAAGCTAATCTTGCCAAAAGTATTTTTCTTGCTAATATGAGCCACGAACTTCGTACTCCCCTGAATGTAATCTTGGGATTTGCTCAAGTAATGTCCCATGACTCCTCTTTAACCCCTAACCAGCAAGAAGATCTACAAACCATTCGACGCAGTGGCGATCATCTTTTGAATCTGATTAATGATGTTTTGGATCTCTCCAAAATTGAATCGGGACACTGCACCTTGGAAGAAAGTGATTTTGACTTAATTGCGTTGCTGCATTCTCTTCGGAATATGTTGGCAGAACGAGCCAGTTCTAAAGGACTTGATCTTTATTTTGATATTGCTCCCGATGTGCCTCAGTTTATTAGAGCGGATGCTCAAAAATTGCGTCAAGTTTTAATTAACCTGTTGGGTAATGCGATTAAATTTACCCATCATGGCAGTATTACCTTACAAGTTAGGGGTGAGCTTAGTCCTGAAGAAAAATCGAGTCCGTGCTGGATTCTTCAGTTGGCTGTGATTGATACCGGGGTCGGAATTGCACCGGAAGAACTGGATACGATCTTTGATGCCTTTGTGCAGGCTCAAGCCGGAAAACAAGCTGTGAGTGGAACAGGATTAGGATTAACCATCAGCCGAAAACTCTTGCGACTGATGGGCGGAGACATTGCGGTTCGGAGTACAATAGGCAAGGGAACGACCTTTAGTTTTACTCTTCCGGTGAGCCTGAGTGATGGAGGTGATATTGCAAGCGAACACAATGAGTGCCTGATCATTGGATTAGCTCCCAACCAACCCCATCGTCGGATTCTTGTGGTTGATGATCGCTCCGAAAATCGTTTATTGATTGTCAGACTGTTAACACAATTAGGATTCGAGGTACGGGAAGCGTGTAATGGACAGGAAGCGGTACAACTGTGGCAGGAATGGCAACCGGATCTGACTTGGATGGATATTCGGATGCCAATTCTGGATGGATACGAAGCGACTCGGCAAATTCGGGCGATGGAACAGGGCCAAAGTAGTATTATTATAGCCCTAACTGCACAGGCGTCCCGAAGCGATCGCACTCTCGCCCTGGCTGCGGGTTGTAATGACTATATGAGTAAGCCTTTCCGAGAACAAACTTTATTTCAGAAGATGGCCCAATACTTGGGCATTGAGTATCGTTATGCTGAAGTTGTAACACCGGAAGTTTCCCCGTCGCATTCCAAGCACTTGACTCCAGAAGAGGTAAAAGTGATGCCCCCGGAATGGATTATTCAAGTCCATGAGGCAGCACTGGATCTCAATGATCATCAAATCCTAGAATTGATTGCGGAAATTCCACCCAAACATCAACCTCTAATTGAGGCGATGACTTCCTTAGTTGATAACTTCCAACTCGAAGCGATCGCAATTCTTACGAAGATTGAGGGGTAAGCTAATGACAACTCTACTCAAATACCCGACTCAAACGAATATTTTGATTGTGGATGATACACCGGATAATCTCCGCTTGTTAGCCAAAATCCTAGAATCTCAGGGTTATATTGTTCGGAAATCCCTGAATGGGAGAATGGCACTGCAAGGGGTGCAGCGTGATCCACCCAATCTAATTTTGCTCGATATTAATATGCCGGAAATGAATGGGTATGAAATTTGTGAAAAGTTAAAAGCATCGGAATCGACGGCTTACATTCCGGTGATTTTTATTAGTGCCCTGGAACGTTTGGAAGATAAGGTGCGGGCTTTTGAATTGGGGGGTGTGGATTATATTACGAAACCGTTTCAAGAACAGGAAGTTTTAGCCCGGGTTAAAAATCAATTATTAATTCAACAACAACATCAACAATTAATTGAACAAAATCAACGGTTAGAACAAGAAATTAAAGATCGGTTGAAAGCGGAAGCAGAAGTGAGAAAATTGTCTTTAACGGATGATTTAACCGGACTTTATAATCGACGAGGCTTTTTTTTACTCGCAGAACAACAATTAAAAATTGCACGACGCACCCAAACGCCTTGCTGTGTTTTATTCGCCGATTTAGATGGGTTAAAGAAAATTAATGATACCCTCGGACATGAATTGGGAGACCGAGTAATTATGGATGCGGCTCAAATTCTCAAGGAAACCTTTCGAGATGCTGATATTGTGGCGCGACTGGGGGGAGATGAATTTTCTCTTTCCCTGTTCCCTGTTCCCTGTTCCCTATCAACTGAATTTCAGCCCGAACCATCGGTTCACCGATTATCCGATTTAATGTAAATCTTAATTGTTCGCAAATATGTTGCATAATTCGATTATCACTGAGGATTTCTGCAAAAATCAGAGGCATTTTTTCCTGAGTACCAATGTTAAGCAATTGTCGTAGTAATTCCGTCCCAATGCCTTGACGTTGGTAACTATCACTCACCAGTAAAGAAAATTCTACCTCATCGTTTCCATAGCCTTTACTCAGGCGCCCGACCCCAATAATTTTATTTTCGACCGTTTCGGGGTTTTGATATTCTGCCACTAATGCCATTTCCCGATCATAATCAATAAAACACAGCCGCGATAACCGTTCATGGGTAATTCGAGAACTGAGTTTGACCAAATGAGCATAACGAAGATAGACGCTTTCCTCGGATAAACTTTCGTCAAACTTGACCATTAACGGTTCATCTTCAGGACGGATGGGGCGAATGGTAATTGCTATGCCCTGCTTTGATGTCCAATGGGTGATATATTGGCGAGGATAGGGACGAATGGCTGGTTTTGGTAATGCTTCGGGTTTCGTCTCTGGGGAATGTAACACCACTCGTGCATCTAAGGCGATTAACTCGTTTTCCGAAGCGAGTAGAGGGTTAATATCAATTTCTTTAATCCAAGGGTGTTCAACGACTAAATGAGAAAACCGAACTAATAACTGTTCTAAAGCTTCCATATCCACTGAAAGCCTTCCCCTCACGCCTAATAAAGCTTTATAAATTTTCGTTTGTTCCATCATCCGACGGGCAAGGGTGGTATTTAACGGAGGTAAAGCTAAGGCTCGGTCTTTAAACACTTCTACCAATTGTCCCCCCATGCCAAATAACAACACCGGGCCGAATTGGGGGTCAAGGCTACTACCAATAATTAATTCATAGCCTTCTAATTTAATCATCCGTTGTACCGTCACCCCTTGGAAATGTTCTGGCCCGACTTGTTGGGTAACAAAGGTTTCAATGGCGGTGTAGGCTTGCCGCACAGCTTCGGCGGTATTGAGGTTGAGTTGGACTCCACCCACATCGGTTTTGTGTGTAATCGTTTTGGATAACAATTTCAACACGACGGGATACCCTAACTGCTCCGCCACATCAACGGCTGCATCGATATTTGAGGCGATACAGGTTTGTACGGTGGGAATGCCATAGGCTGAGAGGAGACGTTTGGATTCAAATTCAGTTAGAAGAGTTCGCCCCTCGGCTAAAACAGAACCAATCAGATGTTGGACACAATCACAAACTAGACCATCATCTTCATGGATTTTGGGTAAACTGGGGGTTTCATACAAGCCTTTTAAATTGTAGGTGTAGCGCCACATATAGTTAAACATCCGTACCGCCGAGTCGGGATAGGAAAAGGTGGCAATATTGGCTTGATTGAGAATTTTAATCCCCGATGCCACATCCGCCCCCCCCATCCAACTCGCTAAAATCGGTTTATTGGGCATTTTCATACAACGATATTTCAACTGTTCCGCCGTTTTGCTGGGGTCAGTCATGGATTGGGGAGTTAATATCACTAAAATACCATCACTATTCGGATCTTGAACCACGATATCAAAGGCTTTGGCATAGCGTTCGGGGTCAGCATCTCCTAAAATATCAATGGGGTTATTATGACTCCATTGGGGAGGTAACACTTGATTCAGGGCTTCAAGGGTTGCAGAGGAGAGTTGAGCGAGGGTGCCACCTTCTCCAATTAAGGTGTCTGTGGTTAATACCCCTGGCCCTCCAGCATTGGTTAAAATCGTGAGTCGTGGGCCTTTGGGTCGGGGTTGTTTGCTCAGGAGTTCGGCAATGGAGAACAAATGGGCAATATGATAGACCCGCAGAATTCCGCAGCGTCTAAAGGCGGCATCCAACACATCATCGCTTCCCGCTAAAGCTCCAGTGTGGGAGGCAGCGGCTTTGGCGGCGGCTTCAGTGCGTCCGGCTTTAATCACAATAATCGGTTTGGTTAGGGCGACTTCTCGCGCCGCCGATAAAAAAGATCGGGCATCCCCGATGGATTCCATATAAATAACAATACTTTGAGTTTGGGGATCATTGCCTAAATAATAAATTAAATCTCCCCAACCAATATCTAACATTGAACCAATGGAAACGAAGGCACTAAATCCAACATTTTCTCGGAAACTCCAATCTAAAATAGAAGTACATAAAGCTCCACTTTGACTGATAAACCCAACATTTCCGGGTTTAGCCATTGCACTGGCAAAAGTGGCATTTAATCCCGTTAAGGGATTCATTAATCCTAAACAGTTGGGGCCAATAATTCGCAGTTTACTCGATTGAGCAATTTGCAAAATTTTCTGTTCTAATTCTAAGCCTTTTTGCCCAATTTCTTTAAATCCTGCTGATAGAATAATTACCCCTTTAACACCGACATCGACACACTCTTGGATCACGGCGGGAACACTCGCCGCTGGGGTAGCAATAATGGCTAAATCAACGGGTTCCGGGGTGTCTTTAATACTAGAATATGCTTTGATTCCCAAAATACTATTGCGATGCCGATTAACCGGAAAAACCGTGCCACCAAAGGGACTACTAATTAAATTCCAAAGGAGGGTTCTACCGACACTATTGGGTTTTTCAGTAGCCCCAATAACGGCAACTGTTTTGGGATTAAAAATAGCATTTAGAGATTGATGTTCGTAGCGTAAAACATCATGGGCTGGATCAGAGATTCGCGTTGCTGTGGTTTGCATAGACCACTCCTTATACGGGGCACTGGAATGAGGGAAAAATAACAAAAAATTTTGTAGTTTTAAGCACGTTATTCCAGCTTTTATTCTTTTCCATTATAATCTAATCTTTCAGGAAATCTCTGATCCTTATAAAGTTTCAAGATTTGTCCAGGGATCAGAAAAAGCGATCGCAACTAACCCAAAGGCTGATCACGGTTTCCCTGTAACACTGTAACAAATTTCCGGTTAAGGTTGAATGAAAACTTTCTGGGACTGATCTTTCCTGGCTGTTTCTATCCGTTTAATCAAATTAAGTTAAAAAGTATGAAAATTCTGAGAAAAAATTGTAATAATGAATAAGATCAACAGTCAATTACAGCTTGAGTCATCAGTGGGTTTAGGGCATCCATCCCCATCACCCCGTCCTTTTAGAAAAAATGGGTATCCCGGTTCAAAACTGAGGTCTTATTAAGAAAAATTAAATTAAAACTTTAATCTTAAAAAGATCTTAAATTTTACGCGGATCACATCAGATCATCAACAACAGCCATTTTCAACCCCAACCTTTGAACACACCTCTCTAGGACTGAGTTTTCCCTAGAGGTTCATCAGTTTGACTCACCACTTTAATCTTAAATTTCTATTAAAATTTTGTTGAGTTTCTGAGTTCCAGATTCCAAAATCAATAAAACCGATTATCATATAAAGTCAGGACAAAAAAACCTAAATCTAACCCGAAGGGGACGACTAATGATAGATAAAGTCACAAACATTGATGAACTTGAAGCCCTCATAAAACGGGTGAAAGTGGCAGAAGAAAAGTATGCAAGCTATACTCAAGAACAGGTAGACTATATCTTTAAAAAAGCAGCCCTCGCCGCGAATGCTGCCCGTATTCCCTTAGCAAAAATGGCTGTCGAAGAAACGGGAATGGGGGTAGTCGAAGATAAAGTCATCAAAAACCATTTTGCCTCAGAAATTATCTACAATAAATATAAACACGATAAAACCTGTGGAGTCATCGAAGAAGACAAATCCTTTGGATTCCAAAAAATCGCTGAACCCGTTGGTATTTTAGCCGGGATTGTTCCCACCACAAACCCCACATCAACGGCAATTTTTAAAGCTTTAATTGCGCTTAAAACTCGCAACGGGATTATTTTTTCTCCCCACCCCCGCGCCAAACATTGTACCGCCGCCGCCGCTAAAATAGTTCTTGATGCTGCCATCGAAGCTGGTGCCCCAGAAGATATTATGGGTTGGATTGATGAACCCACTGTTCCCCTGTCTCAAGCTTTAATGCAGCACCCGGATATTAAATTAATTTTAGCCACCGGAGGGCCGGGAATGGTACGGGCTGCCTATTCTTCTGGTAATCCTTCCTTGGGTGTTGGCGCCGGAAATACCCCCGCTTTAATTGATGATACCGCCCATATTAAAATGGCTGTTTCCTCAATTATTATTAGTAAAACCTTTGATAATGGCATGATTTGTGCCAGTGAACAATCGGTGATTGTAGTTGATTCCGTTTATGAAGAAGTCAAACAAGAATTTACCCTGCGCGGCGCTTATTTCCTTACCGCAGAAGAACGGGAACGCATGGCAAAGGTTATCTTTATTAACGGACATTTGAATGGAGAAATTGTCGGTCAACCCGTGCAGAAATTAGCAGCTTTAGCTGATATTACAATTCCCGAAGAAACACGGGTGATTATTGGGGAAGGAATCAATGTTGACGAAAATGATCCCTTTTCCCATGAAAAACTTTCTCCGATTTTAGCCATGTATCGGGCAACAAATTTTGAGGATGCAGTTGCCAAAGCGGATACTTTAGTTCAATTAGGAGGACGAGGACACACCGCCGCTCTCTACACTTCTCCCAGTAATCTTGATCATATTAAACGCTTTGAAGATACCGTTCAAACGGCACGGGTTTTAATTAATACCCCATCCTCTCAAGGGGCAATTGGAGATATTTATAACTTCCGTCTTGACCCTTCTTTAACTTTAGGCTGTGGCACTTGGGGCGGTAATTCCATTAGTGAAAACGTTGAACCTCGGCATTTATTAAATATTAAAACCGTCGCAGAACGTCGGGAAAATATGCTGTGGTTTCGTATTCCTCCCAAAGTTTATTTCAAATATGGATCATTACCCGTTGCCATTCGAGAATTAGCCGGAAAACAACGGGCATTTATTGTCACCGATAAACCCTTATTTGATATCGGGGTAACAAATTCTCTGGAGGAAGTTTTAGAGGAAATTGGGCTTAAATATGATGTTTTCTACGATGTTGAACCCGACCCCTCTTTAGATACAGTACAACGGGGATTAACCTTAATGAATACGTTTAAACCCGATGTGATTATTGCCATTGGTGGAGGTTCTCCGATGGATGCAGCTAAAATTATGTGGTTAATGTATGAACACCCGGATATTGAATTTGAAGGGTTAGCCATGCGGTTTATGGATATTCGGAAACGGGTTTATGAACTGCCTCCGTTGGGCGATAAAGCAATTTTAGTTGCAATTCCTACCACATCGGGAACGGGTTCAGAAGTCACACCGTTTGCTGTTGTGACAGACCGACGCACAAATATTAAATATCCCTTAGCGGACTATGCTTTAACCCCAAATATGGCAATTATTGACCCGGAATTAGTGTTAAATATGCCAAAAAGTTTAACGGCTTTCGGGGGAGTTGATGCCTTAACCCATGCCATCGAATCTTATGTTTCGGTGTTAGCTTCGGAATATACCAATGGGTTAGCTTTAGAAGCGATTCGGTTAATCTTTAAATACCTGCCCAGTTCCTATGAAAATGGGGCAAAAGATCCGAAAGCACGGGAAAAAATGCACTATGCGGCGACGATGGCAGGGATGGCATTTGCGAATGGATTTTTAGGGATTTGTCACTCGTTAGCCCATCAATTAGGCGGAACATTCCACATCCCACACGGATTAGCGAATGCGTTATTAATTAGTTATGTTATTCGTTATAATGCGACGGATGTTCCCTTCAAACAAGCGACTTTTTCTCAATATAAATATCCGAATGCCAAATGGCGCTATTCTCGGATTGCTGATTATCTACGCTTAGGCGGAGAAACGGAAGATGAAAAAATAGATCGGTTAATTCTGGCTATTGAAGAATTAAAACGGTTAGTGGGAATTCCGGCTTCCATTCAAGAGGTTTTAACGGATAAAACCGAAGCAGAATTTATGGCAAAATTAGATGAAGTTGCAGACCAAGCTTTTGATGATCAATGTACCGGGGCTAATCCTCGTTATCCGTTGATTAAAGACTTGAAACAACTGTTAATTGATGCTTATTATGGTCGTCCTTTAGTGTCATCTGATTATAATGGCGATCGCATTTTCCCCAACTTTGAACCTCAACCGATGATGATTGGCGGTTAAAGACATTAAGCTTTAACCTGCGATAGCCTAGCAACCGTCTATTGGTATCGCAGGTTAATTTTATTGATCATTTCTGATTTCTACAGATAACCTTGATAAATCTGCCCTACTAGATTTTTTAGATCATCTGATAAAAATGAATAATCAGGATGAGTATACAGTTTTTGATAAAATTTTCTCAGTTCAGAATAACCTGACTCAGCATTTTTTAAAGTTTGTTGATCAGAATGTAAACGAAAACCGGATAATTTTTGATTGATAAATCCAATTTTATAACAACCCATGAGTCTTAACCAGAGATCTAAATCTAACAACTGTTTAAATTCTGAGTCAAACCCTCCCAGTTGTTCAATTGCTGCTTTTTTAATCAAAACGGTACTAGGTTCGCCAATTTTATTCAGTGGACTCTGAAGTAACTGAGGATCAGTTAATAAATCTTTTCCGGTTTGAATTGATTTTAAGTTCGACCAATTTTGATGTAAATCTTGATAACCATAATAAGCTCTCAGCAAGATTTGATTGGCTGTTACTTCTGGAGATAGAATAATATTTCTAGGTGAAAAAACTAGACCGATTTCTGTATCTGTTTCCGCTAAATTTACCAATTCTTCAAGACAATTTGGCTCTAATAAATCATCTTGGAAGAGAAATTTAATATATTTCCCGTGAGCTTGAGAGATACAATAATTCCAATTTTTGGCTAACCCATATTGTTCATGGTGAAATAGGGATACTTTCAAAGAACAATTTTTCTGAAAAGATTCAAGAATTTCTAAAGTTTTATCCGTTGAACTATCATCAGAGATAATAATTTCTAAATGAGGATAGGTTTGATCAACGACACTTGATAACGCCTCTGCTAAATATTTCTCACCATTATAGGTGGGAATACAAACACTAACTAGGGGAAGTTCTGATTTAACCCCTTTAAATTCAGGTAAAATTTTAGGAGAATCTGAAACGGGAGAACCACTTAAATAAGCTTCTTGTAAAATTTGGCGATAACTTTCTACCATTTGTTCAAAATTATTAAAGCGCTCTAAAACCTTTAAGGAATTTTGAGCGAGGTGCGATCGCAATTTTTCATCCGTTAATAACTGAGTAATAACCTTCGCTAAAGCGTCAATATTACCCGGAGGATAAAATAGCCCATTCACCCCTTGTTTAACTTGTTCTTTGACCCCAAAAACAGGTGTAGCAATAATCGGTAAACCATAATTCATGGCTTCTAAAATCACACGGGGGAAACTTTCAATTCGAGAAGTTAAAATAAAGATATCCGCCGCTTTATAATAACGTTCTGTATCAGGAGTTTCAGGAATAATATTAATTTTTTCCTGTAAAACTATCGGTAAACTCCGTACTAAAGTTTTCAATTCATCACTATAGAAACTAGGGCGATCGCCAACCATCAAAATTTTAACTTTTTTCTGCCATTCTGGAGGTAATTTTGCCAAAGCTAAGGGTAAATCTTTTTGCCCTTTTCGAGATCCCACCGTTCCCAATAGCAATAAAACAATTTCATCTTTTTTGATCTTTAAAGATTCTCTAGCTTTTTCCATCGTCCAAGTTGCATTACTCATTGGGGATGAACTGCGATTAATCCCATTATAAATTACGGTAAAATTATTATGATGATTCAAATCTAAATAATTTTTTTGAGTTTCGGAAGCCACAAAAATAACACGATAAGGAAACCGAAAACACTCTAAAGCATGACGAGTGATTTCTTCATTTAATCCTTGAAAATAACTCTCTAAGGGTTCACTTTCATGTATATTCCAAATACAAGGAATCCCCAATCGTTGAGCGCAATCTACTAAAAAAAAGTTAGGTAATGTATTAATATAAAAAACATCTATCTTGAGTTTAGATAACTGCTGACTTAATTTTTGCATCACCAGATTATAGGTATCTAAATCATATTTTACGTCTAAAGGATAAGGTTTACAAATCATTACCTGTATGCCTTGTTTTTGATAGTCTGTTTGTAGTGGCCCTTCTTGAAATGAAAATACAATCGGTTCAATCAATCCGGCTTTTGCTAACTCCACTGCAATTTCATATTGATGTAAAGGTGCACCTGTTAAATCTAATAAATGACTCGCAATTAAGACCCGCAATCGTTTTTTCATTGACCCTAAGAAAAACCGCCGAGGTTGGATTCTAAAATGTTCATCAGCTAAGGATAAATGAGGACTATAATAAGGATCAACTTTATTTCCGTATAAATGTCGAAATGCTGCTACTTCTTGGGGTGAATCTTGATAACCTCTAGTTGCGCCTTCATGATGAATTAATTCTGCTGTCGGACAATAAACACTTCTCCATCCTTTCTCACTGAGTCGATAGCAATAATCAACATCATTATAAGCCACAGCAAACTGTTCTGAATCAAATCCTCCGACTTCTAAAAATAAATTCCGAGGTGTCAATAAACAAGCAGCACTAACCGCCGAGTAATTGCGAACAACTTGAATATAACTTAAGTAACCATTGGCTTTACTGGGTCTTAATTTAAACCCATGACCTGCTAATCCTTGATGGAGTCCATGAACAACTCCAGCGTGTTGAATTTTTTCATTGGGAAATACTAATTTTGCTCCAACAGCACCGACTCCTTGGATTTGAGCATAACCCATCATTTGACTTAACCAATGGGGAGAAATCACCTCAGTATCATTATTCAAAAATAGGATATAATCACTCTGAATCTGTTGAACCGCTTGATTATGAATTGCAGCAAAATTAAAGGTTTTATCAGGCGTTTCAATTTTTAACACTTGCTGGGGAATCTGTTCTAAATAAGCGAGGGTATCAGGATCATCACTGCCATTATCAATAATTACAATTTGATAATTTTGATAAGTGGTTTTATTTAAAGAAAATAAACAATCTTCTAATAACTGTTTTTGATTTTTAGTCGGAATTACAATCGTCACCGATGGCCCTTGATCGGGAAATTGATGCTCAAAAACCCCGACTTGTTTATGAATTGCCCAGTTAGGTTGTTGAATAATTCCGGCAATTCCCCGACGTTGAAACGCTTCTTGTAACGCTTGAATAGAAGCTTTAAAACTATTGGGTTTTGCAAGGGCTGAATCTGCTGTTGAACCGGGAATTGCTCGCCAATGATATAGAATTAAAGGTAAATGAGCAATCTGATGACAAATTTCCGTTGCTCTTAAGGCAAAATCATAATCCTGGGCTCCTTCAAATCCAATTCTAAATCCCCCCAATTGTTCAAAGATTTCTCGTTTCACTCCCCACAAATGACCGATATACATATAAGATAAAAGCAGTTCGGGTGACCAATCGGGTTTAAATTGAGGAGCAAAACGATTACCTTGACTATCAATTTTATCATCATCGGAATAGAGAAATTCTGTTTCTGGATGTTCCCCTAAATATAAGGCGATTTCTGCTAAAGCATCGAGGGTGAGTTGATCATCATGATCTAAAAACAGTAAAAATTCTCCGGTTGCTAAACTTGCCGCACTATTACTCGCTTGACTAATATTGCCATTTTCTGGGCGAAATATCACACGAATACGTGAATCTTGTTTTTGCCATTGGTTTAATTGTTTTTGAATTTCTGGATGGGTACTTCCATCATCTGCAATGCAAAGTTCCCAATTGACGTAAATCTGTTGAGTAACACTGGCGATCGCTTTTTCTAAATATTCTACTAAAGGATTATATACTGGCATAATCACCGATAGTTTAGGAAGCTTTGATATATCCTTTTTTAACCGAGAATGTAAGAACATCTGGACTCTTTGATTCCACTGATTAACATTTAACCAAGCTTCATAGGGTTTTAAACCTTGGGAACTAACAAAATCAGAGGGTTTAACTGGAATAATTTCTGATGGAATGGGTTGAGTTTTATTCAGCTTTAATTCAGTATTTAAACTCTCAATTTCCCGTTCTAAATTTCTGATTTTTAGCCAATCTTGACAGATCCAGGCTTGAGGAGGATCGGAAGGTTGCCACTGTGACCAGGATAACTGAGGTTCGGCATTTAAAGGGGAAGATTCAGCTTCTAATGCTAAATATAAATCTAAGGCTTTGGGGAAATATTGTTTAATAATTTCAGTTCTATAGCTAGGAATCGATTTAGATTTTAATAAATGAGGTTGAATGATTTGAGCATAGTTTGGATGAGATAAATTCAAAGTAAAATCTTGATTAATTTTATTAATAAGCTCGTGGTTATTATTAATTAAATAATTAATATTGATTAATACACATTTAGAAGAATTTTTACGATAAAACTCTAATATTTTTTGATTGTATAAAATCCATGAATCAATCGCAAGTTGAGGATTTTGTTGAATTAAATCATCTGTTCCTCGACGATACAAAGAATCCACCACTTCCCAAGGGGAGCGATAGACAAAAATAAACTTAGCTTGGGGTATTAAGGTTTGCCAAAAGTTTAAGAATAATGTCGTGCGTGGATCTTTCCATCCCCAGAGATTTCGTTGAGATTTTCGGGTGATTAAGGTTTTAGCGACTGTTACATATTCAGGTAAGATTTGTTTATGGGGTTGAATCATCCACCCCTCAATATTTAAGTTTTGCGATCGCAATACGGTTTGATGAAACTGGACGAACTCAACATCCTCAAAATGGCCCCTAATATTACCTGTATTAGCTCCAATTAATTGATCCCCTAAATAGACACCAGCTTCTTGCAAAATAGTGGCAATTAAGGACGTTCCTGAACGGTGCATCCCCGTAATTACTAATACGGTTGTATGAGGAGTCGTGACAATACTTTGCGGTTGAATTGATGACTCCGTATTAAGGGAAAAAGTTGGGACTGGGGAAGAAATAGAGGGAGGAGATTGGGGTTCTAGGGAACGCAAAATATCAGATTCTCGCATAGATAGTCAGTGTTAATAATTTTACTGCTGTTAGAGTAAAACTTAAATTAATCTTAAGTTTTAGGCTTCGGCTTAAATTTAGCTTTATTAATTCTATCTTTAATGAAATGTATAGTCTCATTAAATTTTGTTTCAAAACCCAGAAAAATTGAAAAATTTTAGATCCAATTCGGAATGAGATGATATACTTAGTTTTAGATTGAATACATCTTCCAACTGTTTTCAGCCTTAAACCTTACTCGTTTTGACTTTCTAAGGGTTCCCTCCTCCCCCACCCCAAATTTCTCACTGACCTGCTACTGAAATTGCTGAAACCGTTCTGCACAACAGGACGCATTATTCCTATTTAATATTTCTCTGCTCAATAAACTTCGTTGCGCTAGATAGTTTGTTGGGTTAGCGATATTCCTGGCTATTAGATTTAATAGCCTAGACTCGACTTGCTTTTGTTAAATAATTGAGGGTGAAAATATTATGCCTGATCTATATGAACCGAATGACTCCCTGGGAGGAGGGGCTACTAACTTAGGAGTAGTCAGTACAGCCTTATCAATACCCAACTTGAGTATTGATTCTTATAACCAAGATTTTTTTCAGTTTCAAACCACAGGTAGCGGTTCAACAAATGTTGAGATTGGTTTTGACCACGCACTAGGAGATTTAGATCTGCGAGTGCTTGACTTTAACGGGAATTGGCTAGGGAGTTCTACTAGCTCTAGCAATAACGAAACCGTTAACTTAAGCTACCTCCCTGCCGGAACCTACTATGCCCAGATTTACGGGTGGAATGGTGCTAGTAACCCCAACTATAGCCTAACTATCTCGCCACCACTTGGGACAGGAACAGGAATAGATGATATCTATGAAGAAAATGATTTTATTGGAACGGGCGATTTAGGATCACTACAAGGACAGAACCCCTACTATAATTTAGTGCTTCAGTCTAATGATCAAGATTGGTTCCAATTTCAAACCACGAATACCGGAACCCTGAATGTTCGTTTAGATTTCCTCCATTCTCTGGGAGATTTAGATTTTGAACTCTATAATAGCGCGGGTGAACGGGTGGGTTCTTCCGGTACTGCGGGAAATGTGGAACAGATCAGTATCCCCAATGCTGCCCCAGGTATTTATCATGCCAAAGTGATTGGATACAATGGAGTGGGTAACTCCAACTATACCCTCACCGTTGATGCTCCCACTGCGACTACCGTTGATGATCGGTATGAACCAAATGACTCCCTGGGAGGAGCAGCACCATTACAACTACAAAATGGTCAATTTTCTGACAACAGTTTAATCTTAGCCGCCAACGATGATGACTGGTTCCAGTTTACGGTTCCCCAAAATCCGAGTCCTGGTAGCAATATTAGTGCGAATCTTGTTAACTCGATAGCCACCCTAGGCTTAACTTTGTACGATCAAAATGGCAACTGGGTTAACAGTTCATATAACTTTTCTAATGGCTACTCGAATGGTGCAACTATTCCCTTAGATTATCTAACTCCGGGAACCTATTATGCCGATGTTTGGGGGTACTCTGATTACGCTAACCCAGCTAACCCCAACGCTGCACCCATTACCTACGGCCTTTCAATTAATGCGACTTCTGCTGGTAGTGGAAATAATAATGGTATTGCAGATTCTTTAGAAGAAGATGACACGAGAGAAACAGCCACTCCCATCAGCCTAGGTTACTACGGTAATATTGCCAACATTCAATCCAACGATCCCGACTGGTACAGATTTGACCTACCAGGAAATCAAGACCCCAGTAGTAATATCACGATTAATTTTCAGAACAGTCTAGGGGATCTCGACTTCTATTTGTATGATCAAAATAATAGCCTGGTAGGCAGTTCAACATCAGGTTCAAATGACACCGAAAGTATTCCTTTAAGTGGACTGGGTGCTGGAACTTACTATGCACAAGTTATTGGTTGGGCTGGAGCTACAAACCCTAATTACGAATTAACACTAAATGCAACTACAGGTGGTACTACTGTTACCGATGATCGGTATGAAGAAAATGACTCCCTGGGAGGAGCAACGCAATTACAACTACAAAATGGTCAATTTTCTACTAACAACTTAGTGGCCAACGATGATGACTGGTTCCAGTTTACGGTTCCCCAAAATCCGCTCCCGGGTAGCAACATTAATATTGGGTTTAGTAACGCTCAAGGCAACCTTGACCTGTATTTATACGATCAAAATGGCTATTACGTTAACGCCTCCTATAATTGGTGGGATGGCGAAACCATTTACTTAGATACCCTACCCGGTGGCACATACTATGCACAAGTGACGGGCTATGGAGCAACAAACCCTAACTATAGTCTGAATATTAATGCCACAGGAGGAACAGCACCACCTACGGGCTACGATGATCAATTTGAAGAAAATGATTCTCAAGCATCAGCAGCTATTTTACCCGTCGGACAACAAACCTTTAACGCTTTGAGGGCTTTAGATGATGATTGGTACAAATTTACACTCAACAGCCCAGCCCAAGCCAGTGATTACGTTAGTATAGATTTTCAGCACAGTCTAGGGGATTTAGACCTGGAAGTAGTAACACCGACGAATCAATATTTGGGTTCCTACGGGGTCGGCAACACTGAAACGATTAGTCTGGTCGGCCAACCCGCAGGCGATTATTATATTCGTGCATACGGCTATGCTGGAGCAACGAATAACTATAACCTCAATGTTGTTACCTCAACTTCCTCAAGCCCGATCAATAATACCGGAGATGATCAATTTGAAGAAAATGATACTTCAGATCAGGCTACCGATCTACAGACAAAACTCCTGAGTGGAGAAAGCAGTTTTACCGATCTGAAGATTAACTCTAATGATGATGACTGGTTCAAATTTACAACAACTCAAATCGGAGGACTCAACGATAAAATTACAATCAACTCAACCCAATCGGGAGATTTAGATTTAGAAATTCTCGCTCCTGATGGGCAAACCTATGGTTCCTATGGTATCTTCGCTAACGAAGAAGTGAGCTTGGCTTATCTTCCCGCCGGAGAATACAAAGTCAGAGTCTATGGTTATGCTGGAGCGGCTAATTCCAATTACAGTTTATCGGTTACTGCTCCGGTGACATCATCTAGCACCGCAGGAATTCAACCCGACGCACGAGAACCGAATGATAGTCAAGCGACAGCAAGCCCTATCCTCAATAACGGGATCATTCCCAGTCTGAACATTCATGCAGCCAATAATGAAGATTGGTTCAAGTTTAACTTAGGCAGTGCGGGTTTATCCTCCCATCAAGTTATTGTTAATGGTTTTGAACACAGTTTAGGGGATATCGATGTTCAACTGTATGATGCTGCGGGAACCTTCCTGCGGAGTTCGGGAAGTACCAGTAACTCTGAAAGTATCTCCTTAGAGGGACTTATCCCTGGTGAATATTATGTGAAAGTCTTTGGCTATGCCGGAGCAACGAACCCTCAATACCAGCTTCAAGTTAATGCTCCTGTGGTGGATACCAATAATCCTAACTCAAACCCTGGGAACATTACAATTAACCGAGACAGCTACGAGGACAATGATACTTTTGAAACCGCTAGTAACCTGGGTACAACTCGTAGTGCTGATCCGACGCGGGTTGTCAGTGCTATTCAAGATCAAATTGATCTCACCGATTTGACCATTGAAACTGCGGACGATGATTGGTTCAAATTCCGAAAAACGAGTGCCGGAAATGTCGATGTTCGACTCACTTTTGAACATGACTACGGAGATGTGGATCTGGAAGTTCGGGACAGTAATAACCAACTGATCGGCCGATCCCAAGGAACGAGCGACACTGAAACCGTTTCCTTTAATGCCGCAGCCCAAGGCACTTATTACGTCCGAGCCTACGGTTATGAGGGGGCAACTAATCCCAATTATCGGTTACAGATCACTCCCACCTTTGGAAACGGAGGTTCTTTAGATGTTGCCGCCGATCAGTTTGAACCGGGTAACAACGAACGAACCGGAGCCACTGTTCTTCAAGATTTGACCTCTACTCAAGGCAATTTGAGTATTCACAATGCCAATGATGCCGATTGGTTTAAATTTACTCCCGCAGGAAATAGTACCGAAAACAACCAAATCTTTATCAATTACGATTCTGTCGCTAATTTAACCCTGGAATTGTATGATCAGGCCGGAAATCTGCTCCCGGATCGACCGTTTGTTTCTCAACCCGATTCTGGTTTAGCCAGTATCTCCTTAGCCGGACTGCCTGGTGATGGCAACACCCCCTACTATGCTAAGGTTTCAGGAGCGAATCCTTCCCCCTACAGTTTGTCCTTGAATGCACCGGAAACGGCAAGTGTGAACCCCGGTACATCCACGGATCAGTGGACGATTATGGTCTACATTGCCGGGGATAATAACCTCGCAGAAGCAGGTCTAGTTGACATTAATGAAATGGAATCTATCGGACTGCCCGATAATGTCAATGTTGTGGTTCAGTATGACGGTGCACCGGGTTATGTCTCTAGTGAATGGGTAGATACCCGTCGGGGCGTGATTCAACAAGACTTTACCACCTCTACGGTTTCTAGCAACTTAACCAGTTTGGGTGAGTTGAATATGGGTGATCCCCAAACCCTGACTGACTTTATCCAATGGGGTAAAAACAACTACGCGGCGCAAAACTATGCCGTTGTGGTTTGGGATCATGGCGGTGGCCGCAGTGGTGTGGCTTGGGATGATACAAACGGTAATGCTAATTTATCCGTGAGCGAACTGACAACGGCAATTTCCAATGCTGGTTTAGGAAGTAGCCTGAAAGTGTTGGGTTTAGATGCCTGTCTGATGGCTTTAACTGAACAGACCTACGACCTGAAAGACTTAACCGAAGTGTTTGTGGGTTCCCAAGACCTCGAACCTGGGGATGGTTGGGATTATGAGGGCTGGTTCCGACGTCTAGCCGATGGAGGCGGTCGCTTGAATGCTGAACAAATGGGCGGTGCGATCGTTGATGCCTATGGTGACTTTTATAACAATCGTGAAACTCAATCAGCTATCCGTACTTCCGCGTTAGACAATCTGAAAACTAAATTGGATGCTTTCGTAGATGCTACGGCTAATGCCAGCGATAGTGATTGGCAAGCGATTACTCAAGCGCGTTCAGAAGCCAGAACCTTTTACATTGAAGATGAGCGGGATTTAGGTGGCTTCATGCAGGCGGTTGATAATCGTTTAGATGGCCCAATTGGGGATGCGGCTCGTCAAGTGTCTCAAGCTCTGCAAGCGGCAGTCATCAACCAAGTAAACTACTCTGGAGCAAACGGTCTGAGTATTTACCTGCCTCCTGTGAATGGTTCTGGTTATCAAAGTACCTACAATGGTAATAACTTCCACTTTGCCGCCGATACCAAATGGACTCAATTCCTCACCGCTTTCGCCAGTCGTGATCGTGCTGTAGCCAGCGATCGCAGTCAACGGATTACTCCTGACGCTGCTGAAACCACAGATTTAAGTGGCAATATTACGGGTAATCAAAATAACAACTCGGCCAGTGCTGCCTACTATCTGGGCAATTTAGCCGGATCGGAGTATACATTCTCTAATCTGAATCTGGATACGGCCGCTGATCAAGACTGGTATCGGTTTGAAATGCCGGGTGATGGTGTTGATGGCAATAAAATCTCCTTGGTTGATACGACTCCTGGCCTCACCCTGAAACTTTACAAAGCTGAAGCCAATGGCAGTTTAGCAGCCAATTCAGTGGCAGTGGCAACGGGAACTGATGGAAGCGTCAGTCTTGTCGGTCAAACCGCAGGAACCTATTTTGTTGAGGTGTCGGGTAGTGCAGCTAACCCAGAATACAGCCTGAAGGTCAATGCCCCGGCTGCCGCTATTAGTCGAGGCGGAGAAGGAATTACCTCGGATGCTTTAGAAGGCAATGGAAACAATAACAGTCAGGCAAAAGCGAGTGATTTAGGTGGCTTAGGGCCAAACGATTCCTTGAGTATTCCCGGTCTGAATATTACTGCGGGTGATGAAGACTGGTACATGATCACCCCAACTCGGATTCCTGAACGTTATCCTAACGCGATCACGATTAACTTTGATAACGCTCAAGGCGACCTCAATCTGGCACTGTACAAAGCCGATGGGACTCTGATTGAAAGTTCTTCAACCAGCGATCGCAACTATGAGTCTATTAGTTTCCCCACTGGTAGTGATCCGGTCTATATCAAAGTCTTCGGTAAAGACGGTGCTACTACCAATCCCAACTATACCCTTGATGTTGTGCGTCGGGAGTTGGATATTGATGGGAATGGTGTGGCAGATGCTTTAACGGATGGTGTCATCACTTTAAGCTCTCTGTTTGGTTTCACGGGGGACAGCTTAACCGAAGGGAAAGTAGCTAGTGATGGACAACGGATTTATGCAGATGAAATCACCAATTATTTAGAGCAAGCTCAAACCAATATGCTGGATGTTGATGGCAATGGTACGCCGGATGCTTTAACAGATGGTGTAATTCAACTGGCCTATTTGTTTGGTTTCCGTGGTGATCAACTCGCTAACCCTGCATATATCGGGACAGGTGCAACTCGGACAACGGGTGAACAATTAGCCAACTATCTCGATCTGTATATGCCTCCTGCATCGAATAATTCAACCTCTCTGTTCTAAATTGAGAAATCAAAAGGTAATCTGATGATCACCCTTTGATTTCCTGAAATGAAAAATTACGGTTATTGTCGCTCTTTTATGAGAGTATACTGTCAATAAAGTTTGATTAAAATAGACAAGATCTTTTTTCCAATAAATCTTGTCTATTTTGATTTTTTTGTTATAGCAAACTGAGAACACCGTAACAATATATTACATCGGTTACAAGGTTTGGTATTGCCCTAACTTAAATGGATGCTGTTATACTTGTGTGAAATCTTGAAAGAATAGGATAAATAAGTTTAAAACACAGGTATTGATATTCATTTTAGCTTCAAAAGTAAGGAACAAATTATTCATCTATAGCGTCGTTATCGCATTCATTCTTGATTTAAAAATTTTGGCTTTTTATGGATAAAATAGCTGATTATTAACAAAAGTTAAGACACTCTGATTTACCGTATGAAAAGAGTATATTATAATGAGTAAATAGGTTGTGCATTTGGAAAAATTAGCTGCCTATTTAATATTGTAAGGAGTCTTGATAAAATGCCTGAACAAATTATTAGAACCAACCCATTGACACTCAATGCTTCACCCAACAATCCTGTTTCATTTGATGTCACATATAACACGGCTAACCCAAGCGATCCAACCTTAATAGGAATAGGCTTTCGCTTACACTTTAACTCTCAAGAACTAGATTTCACTAATCTCACTAATATACTCCCCGCTCCCATTCCACTAGGGCCACAAGAACAACTGGAAACAGCACAAACAGATGATGGAGATCCTAGTACAAACTCTTTTGTATTGTACAGTTGGACAGATATTAGCAGTCAATGGCCTGGAGCCGATAAAACTTATCCTGTAACCCTATATACGGCAAACTTTACTGCTTTGCCAGCCTTTGATGGTACTAACATTAACTTCACTAGGTCGGCAACAGCATCCGGTTATACATTTGATGCCCAACCCCTACAAATTAATCTGTTAACAGATACACCCCCGACAATTAGCGATATCACTAACCAAACCACCAACGAAGATACCGCAACAGCCGCTATCCCCTTTACCATTGGAGATGATCAAACTCCTGTTGCTGACTTACAAGTCACATTTACTTCTAGCAATACCACTTTAGTTCCTGCTGCTAATATCGCTTTAGGAGGAAGTGGGAGCGATCGCAATCTCACCGTTACACCAGCCGCGAATCAAGCCGGAAGTTCAGATATTACTGTTACCGTTACCGATGGAAGCAATCAAGCTACATCGGACACCTTTACCCTAACGGTGAATCCGGTTAACGACCTGCCTACGATTACCGATATTACCAACCAAACCACCGCGCAAAACACAGCAACGGCAGCCATTCCCTTTACCATTGGGGATGTGGAAACCCCTGTAGCTGACTTACAAGTTGCTGTAACATCGGATAATTCCACCTTAGTTCCCAATACTAATATTGCCTTGGGTGGCGCAGGAAGCGATCGCACCTTAACCGTAACACCAGCAGATAATCAAAGTGGAACCGCTAATATCACCGTCACCGTCACCGATGCAGATGGTGGTATAGCCACGGATACTTTTGCCCTAACCGTTGGAACTCCCAACCAACCCCCCACCGCCGACGCAGATACAGTTCAGGGTACACAAAATACCCCAGTCACGATTCCCGTCGCCACCTTATTAGACGGTGATACCGATCCCGAAAACGATCCCCTCAGTATTACGGCGGTTAGCAATCCTCAAAACGGGACTGTAGAACTACAAAACGGTAACGTCATCTTTACCCCGACGGCAGACTTTATCGGAAATGGCACCTTTGATTACAGCCTCAGTGATGGTATAAATCCCCCCGTCACCGGAAACGTTACTGTTGAAATTACTGCTCCTACTCCTGCGGGAATTACCGTCACTCCTGACAAAGGATTAACCACCAGTGAATCCGGTACAACCGATACCTTTACGGTGAAATTAGACACTCAACCGACGGCAGATGTCACTATTCCGGTCGTCAGTTCCAACACCGCAGAAGGAACCGTAGCCCCGGAAAGCTTAGTCTTTACCTCAGCGAACTGGGATACCGCCCAAACCGTTACGGTGACAGGTGTAGCCGATAATACCGTTGATGGAGATCAAGCCTATACCATTGAACTGCAAGCTGCTACCAGTACCGATGCGAACTATAGTGGCAAAGATGCAACGGATGTTCAGGTTACGAATACCAACATTGATGTTGCGCCTCCTGCGGGAATTACCGTAGCCCCCACCACCGGATTAACCACCGATGAAGCAGGTAAAACAGCTACCTTTACGGTGAAGTTAGACACTCAACCGACGGCAGATGTCACTATTCCGGTCGTTAGCTCCAACACCGCAGAAGGAACCGTAGCCCCGGAAAGCTTAGTCTTTACCTCAGCGAACTGGGATACCGCCCAAACCGTTACGGTAACGGGTGTAGCCGATGGTATCGTTGATGCAAATCAAGCCTATACCATTGAACTGCAAGCTGCTACCAGTACCGATGCGAACTATAGTGGCAAAGATGCAACGGATGTCTCTGTTACGAATACCAACATTGATGTTGCGCCTCCTGCGGGAATTACCGTAGCCCCCACCACCGGATTAACCACCGATGAAGCAGGTAAAACAGCTACCTTTACGGTGAAATTAGACACTCAACCGACGGCAGATGTCACCATTCCGGTCGTTAGCTCCAACACCGCAGAAGGAACCGTAGCCCCGGAAAGCTTAGTCTTTACCTCAGCTAACTGGGATACCGCCCAAACCGTTACGGTGACAGGTGTAGCCGATAATACCGTTGATGGAGATCAAGCCTATACCATTGAACTGCAAGCTGCTACCAGTACCGATGCGAACTATAGTGGCAAAGATGCCACGGATGTCTCTGTTACGAATACTAACGTTGATGTTGCCGGAATTACCGTAGCCCCTACCACCGGATTAACCACCGATGAATTTGGTAAAACAGCTACCTTTACAGTCAAATTAGATTCTCAACCCACAGCCGATGTCACCATTCCGGTCGTGAGTTCCAACACCGCAGAAGGAACAGCCGCTCCTGCCAGCTTAGTCTTTACCTCAGCTAACTGGGATACTGCCCAAACCGTTACGGTAACGGGTGTAGCCGATGGTATCGTTGATGCAAATCAAGCCTATACAATTCAACTGCAAGCTGCTACCAGTACCGATACCAACTATAGTGGTCAAGATGCCACGGATGTCTCTGTTACAAATACTAACGTTGATGTTCCTATTGATGTTGGGCCTTCAGCCGGAATTACCGTCAGTCCCACCACCGGATTAACCACCAGTGAATCCGGTACAACAGCTACCTTTACGGTGAAATTAGATTCTCAACCGACGGCAAATGTCACCATTCCAGTAGTTAGCTCTAACACCGCAGAAGGAACAGCCTCTCCTGCCAGTTTAGTCTTTACTGCTGCTAACTGGAATACAGCCCAAACCGTTACGGTGACAGGTGTAGCGGATAATACTGTTGATGGGGATCAAGCTTATACCATTGAACTGCAACCTGCTGTTAGTACCGATGCCAACTATAAGGGCAAAAATGCCACGGATGTTCAGGTTACTAATACCAACACCGATACCAACACGCTACCACCTCCCGACGAAATCGATACCTTGCAGGGTGGAGAAGGTGCAGATACATTTGTCCTGACAGGTACTCCCCTAACCAAACCCTCCATTCCTTCACCTACAGACTTTACCGAAGATCAACCCAATCAACTCTTTGGGACTGACAATGATGATGTGATTATCGGCAGTAGTGGGGATGAAACCTTGCTGGGTTTCAAAGGCAATGACTTCCTGAATGGAGAAGGAGGGGGAGATCAACTGTTTGGAGGTGTGGATAACGACACCCTTGTTGGTAGTAGTAGTGATGAACTCCTCTATGGCAATAAAAATAGTGATCTGGTCTTTGGTGGAGGGGGTCTTGATACTCTCTATGGCGGTCAAGACGATGATACCCTGACAGGGGAAAGTGGCAGTGACCTGATATTAGGAGATAAGGGAAATGATGTTCTCTATGGTGTAACTGACTTGGGTTACACTCTGATTTCAGACTTCACCCCCAATCAAGACGTGATTCAACTCACAGGAAGTGCAGATAACTATCGTTTGACCGATGCACCCGCAGGTACGGGTGTTGGTACCGGAATCATCCGTATTGATGATCAAGGAAATCAGCAATATATTGGTGTGATTGAAGGAGTATTGATGTCACAAACAAGTTTAACCACTAGCAACTTCTTCCAATTTGTTTAGCTTTTGAGGAGGTTTGGGGGAGCTACAAATAAATCCCCCCTGTAGAGACGTTGCATGCAACGTCTCTAGGGTTAAGGGGATCTGATCAAAGCTGTAATCAGGGCTTTTTGGCGTTAAGTTGACGGACTTTTGGCACATCTCGCCCCAGGAGATGAATTGGATTTTAAGTCATTTCTACAACTGATTTAGACTAACTATAGCGCTACTTGAAGAGGGAACACCGAACACCGAACACCGAACAGTAAGAATTGAAAGGGTTTCAGGGTTTAAAAATGTCAAACACCGTAATGCGTAGCGCTATATAATATGAAATCCTTTAATGTTTGCTACAAATACTTGATCGGGTGGGTAATAACTTTTTTCTATTCCCTATTCCCTCCTATTCCCTCCTGTTCCCTGTTCCCTGTTCCCTGTTCCCTTGCCATCTGTAGCGCTAATTTAAGGATTTCATATAACATTTAACTAGGTTAAATTCAATTTAAGTTTTAATCTTGTCCAAATCGATACAATTTTATAGCGCAAATATTTAAACCCAGCTTTATATAATCGTTTAAAATCATAATCAAATAAAATAGCCATCATATCTTCTAAAGATAAATCTTTGAGATAGGATACCCCTTTATCAATAGACTGATCACTATATTTTAAATATTTACTTAATCCCATTTGTTCTGACCAGTTCCAAGTTCTAGCATAGCCCTGTCGAATTTCTTGACGATATCCGGCAAAATCTGTTATTTTTCCAGCGAGATAATCTTGAATATATCCACAAGCAATATTAGCATTTTGCATTCCATGACGAATCCCTTCTCCTCCTAACATATTCACCATTGAAACCGCATCCCCAATGGCAATAATATTATCATTATAATAAATATCTTCTAACCCACTACAATATTTTAACATTCCTCCATGATGGTTAATGATTTTATAGGAAATTTCCCCTAAATACTCTGTTAATAATAACTCCACATAGGAACGTAACGTTTGAGTTTGATTAACCCATGCGTGGGAACAATTTAATTGAGCAGAACCCACTTTTAAGCGATTATTTCCCATCGGAAAAATCCACGAATAACCCCTAGGCATCCAGCGATGACCTAAAAAGAAAATTAAATCTTGAGAATACTGTTGATAATCAATTTCTGAAAGTTCAATTAAATATTCTATTCCCGTCCCCGTTAAATAATCCGGTTGCGGTTCTATTTTATTATACATGACTGCCCTAGCTGGGCCTGTAGCATCCACTAAGATTTGCGTTTCTACCTGAATAATTTCGCCCGTAGACCGTTGCTTTAATTCAACAATCGTATTCTGATGATTTTTAATATACCGAAGATAACGACATCCCATCCAAACTTCGCCACCTTGGCTTTTAACTTCTGTAGCTAAAAATTCCCGTAATTTAGCAAAATCAAAAACAGCCCCCAAAGGAGTTGGAGACTGCCATTTCTGATGAATATTCGTTGTAACAATCACTAAATTTTGCCAATAACTCCCGATAACAGTTTCCGGTAAATTGAATTTTTCCAAGGTTTCTAAAGGCGTAGCGGCACTGGAAAAATCATTTTTAGAAAAAGTTTCATGTTGTTCAATTAATAATACCCGTTGACCGACTTGGGTGAGTTGTCTTGCACATTGACCTCCTGCTGGCCCCGCACCAATGACCACAACATCGAAACGTTCCATAAAAATCTCCAACAACTTTTGGGAACTCAGTATCTTTAGATCTCAGAGGAAAAACGAGCTTGCGGTTTTAACCGCCTACCCGCTATAATGATTATATCCTTAGCGGAAAGTCAAAATGCTTCTCACTCAAACCAATCGTTTGAAGCTGAATAAGCAGGAATCGGAGATTGCGAGACAACTTTGCAGATTGAGCAAAAATATGTTCAATGTAGGTCTGTACAACGTTCGCCAGTATTTCTTTCAGGAACGAAAGCATCTCCGCTACGAGGGCAACTATTATCACTCCAAAGGAAATGAAAACTATGAATTGTTAGCAACTGATATCGCTCAACAAACATTGAAAATAGTTGACCGCTCGTTTCAATCATTCTTCAAACTGCTTCAAATGAAACAGCGTGGAGAGTTAAATGTGAAGGTAAACATTCCTGGCTACTTACCGAAAGATGGATACTTTCTGTTGGTTATTCCTATTCGACCCAGAGATCTTGAAAAGATGCCTAGCAAGAATTGGGTATTCACAGTTCCAACTTCTCGTAAATTCAGGCGGGAGGTTGGAACTTTTTCTTTTACAATTCCTGAGAGACTTAGAGGCTTCAACATCAAAGAGATTCGCATTCTCCCAAAAACAGGAGGGCGATATTTTGATGCAGCTTTTGTCTACGAAGGGGCTGAAGAAAAACAAGTGGAACCATCCCAAGAAATGCTCGGTATTGATTTGGGTTTAAACAACTTTGCAACCTGCGTTAGCACTACTCAAGAATCATTTATCCTGAATGGGAGAAAGATTAAATCGATCAATCAATGGTTTAACAAGGAAAACGCACGATTGCAATCAATTAAGGATTTGCAAAAAGTCCAAGGCTTGACACATCGACAGGCAGCATTACTGAATCGTCGAAATCATCAAGTCCAAGATTTTCTGAGTAAATCTGCTCGATACGTTGTGAACTGGTGCATCAAACGAAATATCAGCAAGATTGTTGTGGGGTACAACCCTGACCTGAAACAGTTGATAAATATAGGTAAACGCAACAATCAGAACTTTACTCAAATTCCTGTTTTTACCTTTAAGCGCAAGCTGGAAAGCCTCTGCGAACGGTACGGAATTAAAGTAATTGAACAGGAAGAGTCGTACACCAGTAAAGCAAGTTCGCTTGATGTCGATGTTTTGCCTGTTTGGAATGCTGACAATCCTAAAACCTATAAATTTAGTGGCAAGCGCATTAAGCGTGGATTGTACCGCACCGCTCAAGGATGGGTTGTTAACGCTGATGCTAATGGCGCACTGAATATTTTGCGTAAACACACAAGTAAGCTGGATGAGTTAATCGGACAGTTTAGAGGCTGTTTGGCACAGCCTTTAAGGGTTAATCTCTTTTAAGAATCCTCGTCGCTTGATTCGCGAGGAGTGTCAAAGAGGTCTATAACAATGTGCAAGGTTCAATTTTTAGGACTGATTTCAGCTTTTTGTTGAGGACTTTCTAATCGATTGACACCGGACGAAGATGGCAATATAGTAGCATTGAAAGCCGGAACTTGACAGGTGCTTATATTGGCTTTAGGTAAGCAAGCAATTGGTTGAGTTGTCAAGGAAGGAATCACAACAAATTCCCCTTCTAAAACAAAATCATCAGCATTTAAAACAACCCCTAAAATTTCCTGAGTAGATTTAATTTTAATAATGGCATCATCTGAACGTCCATCCTGATCAAAATCCATCAATTGCAGATAGTCTAAATCAGATTCAGTGAGGCCATCGGTTAAACCAATTTTATCTCCATCATTGAACCAATCAAAATTAGAAATCACCGAAACATTAGATAGATCATTGGTCGCATCTTGAGTTTTGAGGATAAATACATCGGTATTCCCATTACTACTGGGTGTTTGCGCTGTTCCTGGTATGGGAATAAATAAACTAATCATGAAGGGAAAAATGGTGGCAATTAAAAAGGTGCGAACTCGGCTTGAAATCATACATTTTCCTAATGCTTTGATTTCAATCTACGCAGGGGTTTTATTGCTTTCTGACCGATGAGTGCTACTATTCTAAGTTCTACAGTGCTCAAGGGGTTTTATCAGGGTCTAGGAAAAGGGAAAACCCTGATGTTGCTTGAGTTTGTTAGGATTTCAGATGGGTTATGGGTTGATGAGGAAGTAGACACTTGGAAAATTGGAAAATTTGACTTTACATTTCTATAGATTGATCAACGACCGTTTAATATTATTAATAGTTTTTTTACAAAACATTAGCAGAAAAGGGAGGGTTATCATCTTTATTTAGGGTTCTAAAAAACCCTGACTGAACCCCCCCTACATCATTATTTGTGCCGTATGAATTCGTAAATGGCTAAATAATCTGTTCCGGGTTGGTTCCAAGAATAGTCATAATTCATGCCTTGAATTCTCAATTTTTCAAATTCATCAGGATAGTAATTCCAAAGCCCAATAGCGCGATCCATTGCGGATTCTAAGGCTTGAAAATCGGTGTAATTAAAAACATAGCCATTGCGTTTTTCCGGTGTATGATATTGATCATAATCCCGATCAAAAACCGTATTAACTAAACCACCAACCGCGCGAACAACGGGAACAGCCCCATATTTTAACCCAATCATTTGAGTTAACCCACAAGGTTCATAATTACTCGGAACCACAATAATATCGGCAGCCGCATAAATTAAGTGGGATAATTCCTCATTAAATCCTAGTTCTAAATGGCAATCGGGGTTATCATTTAAAAAGTTCTTTTCATGCCAGAACCAAGCATTAATACCGGGTTCCGTTGCCGATCCTAATAACACAAATTGAGCTTGTCGATGCAGTGAATAATAAATGGCATGATGAACCAGATGCACCCCTTTTTGATCGTCTAAGCGACCAATATAACAAATAAGAGGTTTATCTTCATGACTTAACCATAAGCGTTCGCGTAAAGCTTTTTTATTCTTTTGTTTTCCTTCTAAAGTTTTCGGCGTATATTGTTCAGGAATAAATCGATCAACTTCAGGGTTCCAAACCTCATAATCAATCCCATTTAATACTCCACCAAATTTATGTTGATGTAGTTCTAGGGTATGTCCTAAGCCATAACCAAATTCTCCATAATGGGCTTCCCAAGCATGGTTAGGAGATACCGTTGTTACAAAGTTAGAGTAAACAATTCCCCCCTTCATAAAATTCAAGCCAAAGGGGTTAAAATTATCGCGTAAACGGTCATATTCAAAATAGTAGGATTCTCGGTTTAATCCCGTAGCCCAAAGGATATTTGTGCCAGCAATTCCTTGATGTTTAAAGTTGTGGATGGTATAACAAACTCGGATATTTTCCATGCCATGATATTTGTACATTTCATACAACATGACTGGAATTAAACCCGTTTGCCAATCATGACAATGGAGAATATCAGGACGTTTTCCAGATTTAAGTAAAAATTCTAATGCTGCTTTGCTAAAAAAGGCAAATCTTAGATGATCATCGACGCAACCATAATAACAACCTCGGTCAAAGAAATGATCTTCGGAGTGAGGTTCAATAAAGAAGCATAACCGTCCATGAACCCAACCACAAAAAACCGTGCAGTGAATGGCACCATCAAACCAGGGAACATATAAGTCTTGATAGGCTTCATGAAGTCCCCATATTTGGTCATACCTCATGCAGTCGTACTTGGGCAATATAATCTCAATGGTATGACCCCGCAGTTCTAACTCCCTACTGAGTCCGTACACAACATCGCCTAAGCCTCCCGCTTTAATGACCGGGGCACATTCAGAGGCAATTTGTACGATGTACATCCTGTTTCCTCACTCCAAACCGTGATGTTTTGTCTCCCCCATAGTAATCAGGTTGGCTACAATAGTAAACCCCTGAAGGATGATTTTTTTCGAGGTATTGCAGGCCAGAAACCCGGTTTCTTAAGCTATCTTTCGGTGAGGGAACAAAAATCACGACAGAAACCCGGTTTTTTAAGTAGTGGTGGTCAGAAACCGGGTTTCTCTATCAATCTTTCGGTTGAGAAACAAAAGTTATGGCAGAAACCCGGTTTCTCAACGCTATTGCTAGGGGTCAAAAACCCGGTTTCTTAAGTCATCTTTATTATGTTATAATATTAGAAATTTATTAACATCTAGCGAACTTTTAGCCTAAGTTTAAACAGTGGTATATTCCCAAAATTTTGATACTGGAAAGGTTTCTCCTGTTGTAGCAAGTCGCATAGATTCTTGTAGGTCAGCTAATATTTGGGCTTTTGGTTCTTGTTCGTCAATCCAAGCTAAACCACTAACAGGATCAGAGTTTATTGTATTCATCAGTTGTTGCCAAAGTTCAATAGAAACAAGAACATCGGTTGTTTCGCCCTCGGCATTGGTGACATAACGAATAAGATGTTCAATTTGTGCGATCGCCATAGGTTTAACCCTCTTATCATGATCTTATTGTAGAGATGGAACTGTCAGCATATTGCTAATGTCCAGATTTAGAAAAATCAGGGAAAATTTATCTATTATGTAGATTAGCATAATATTTAAAATAATGCTATAATGGTAAAAAAATATCAATACTCCCATCCTACTTTTATGAAAGCAGTCATCTCACAACATATTGACATAACTCCAGGAATCTGTGGTGGAAAACCTCGTATTGCTGGACATCGAATTAAAGTTCAAGATATCGTAATTTGGCATGAAAGAATGGGAATGTCACCCGATGAAATTATTTATCACCATCCTAGTATTACCTTAGCCGATGTTTATGCAGCTTTAACTTATTACCATGACCATCGAGAAGAAATTAGACAACAAATTGAAGCAGGAGAAGATTATGCTAAAGAATTACAAGGAAATCAACCCTCTTTAATTCAAAAACTATTAAAGGGTGAAAATGTTAAACAAGATTAAATTTCATCTTGATGAAAATGTGAGTAATGCGATCGCAAATGGTTTGAGAATGAGAGGAATTGATGTCACAACTTCTCCAGAACAAGGGTTAATTGGTGTATCTGATCAACAACAATTAGCTTATGCTTTATCTCAACAACGAGCGATTTTCACCTTTGATGATGATTTTCTGAGATTAGCTTCTACAGACATTGAACATTGTGGTATTATTTATACTCGCCAAAAACGTCAGTCAATTGGAAAAATCATCGGTGACTTAGTTTTGATTTGGGAATGTTTGGAACCTGAATATATGTACAACAATATTGAATTTTTGTAGAAAATGTCATCTTTTATTAGCTAATATTCTATTAAGTGAGTCATGATTAAAGCGGTTATTGCTGATACAATTCCTCTTTATGCTTTAGTTGATTCTAGTGATCAATACCACCTAAAATCTCGGCAAGAATTATCACAAATTCAGTTATTAAATTTGAAAGTGATGATTCCTTAAGAATAGCCAAAAAATGGGATTCGTAAATGAGTAGAGTGGTGGTCAGAAACCGGGTTTCTCTATCAATCTCTCGGTGAGGAAACAAAGATAATGATAGAAACCCGGTTTCTTAAGATTTATTGGCTACTAAGGTAAACCATCACACGGGGGGGTACCACCAGAACCGATGCCCATAGCGCGTTCAGCATTGTCGCCGATTTGGTCTATAATACATTTAGATGCTGGACATCCAAGCATCACATCATTGACTGTTGAAGCACCCCGACATTTGGCATTTTGAGGTCTAATAATCACATCTCCTTGGCCTGGACATGGTGCCCAGCGTGATGACGCATAATAAAAACATAAGTCTTGGCCAGTGTCAGGGTTAGTGTAAGTTTTCGGAGAAATTCTCTGATTCCAGGGACTATCCCCAGACTGTGCTATAATACTAGGGTTATTCGATTTGAGAATAATACTTGTATTATAAGCATTAATTCTAGGGGTTTCCGGTAGATTAGCATTAGCATTTGGGCTTCCTTTGATAACAGCCCCACCTAATGCTAAAGCACCACTGAGTAACAAAATGATCGCTTTTTTATTCATTGATTTCTTCCCCACTAACGAGTAGGAACGCCATAATTACTTCTAGTTTTAGACACCTTTATTCTAAAGTCTGCTTAAAAAATTAATCCTGGGAAAAAAACAGATTTTCACGGAACTTTTATTACAAAATATTGAGCAAAAACACAGAAAAGTTAGGAAAAATTGGGATCAAGATCAGCTATAATGCTCAAAACCTTTATCCTATATACATTCGATGGATGTAAATGAAGTGTTACAATTTGTAGATCGTCTTGTTTTTGAACAAACTGGAAAACACCTTGATGATGTTCAAAGGGCTATTGTTGAAGGAACTTGGGAAAGACAAACTTATGATAATATTGCCCATGAGTGTCATGTTAATAAAAATTATGCTAGTGATGTAGGTGCGGAATTATGGGAACTTTTATCTCAAGCATTGGGTGAAGATATTAAAAAAAATAATTTTCGTTCTACATTAGAAAGAGTTTATATTGAATCATCACAAAATATTTGTATTGGTACTAATCATAATTTTACTTTTAGTTCACCAACTTTAAATAACCCCAATAAAAATAATCGAGAAACTAATATAAAATCTCAATCACCTTACTATGATTTAACGTTAACTCCTAAAATTATCAATTTTTATAATAGAGAATCAGAACTTAAAACCCTTTTGAGTTGGATATTAGATAATAATATTCGTTTGATTTCAGTTTTAGGATTATCTGGAATAGGGAAAACGACTTTAGTTAAAAGATTTGTTGATTTACACCTAGATAAATTTGAGGTAGTCATCTGGAAAAGTTTAAAATATCCCAAACCTTTAGAATTATTTATTAATGATATATTAAATACTTTTAAACAAGAATTAAAAGCAACTATAAATGACAATTTAAAACAATTATTTGATATTTTCACAGATAAAAAATGTTTGATGATCCTTGATGATGTTCATTATATCTTTACCCAAGGTGAACTTTCTGGACAATATCAAAGTGTTTATCAAGATTATCAAAATTTTTTTAAACTGATCACAGAAACAGAACATCAAAGTCATCTAATTTTAATGAGTCAAGAACAATGTGCAGAAATGAATTGTTTGGATGAAGAACTATATCCGATAAAAACTTTAAAATTATCGGGTTTAGAGAATGAAGAAATATTGTCAGGGATGGGATTAAAAACAGATGAGGATAGCAGCTTGAAATTGATTGAACAATATCAAGGAAATCCGATGTATTTGAAAGATGTTGCTGTTTTAATTAAAGATGTTTTTGATGGGGATGTGGCTGAGTTTTTAGCTGAGGATAGTTTGGTCATTACTAAAGAAATGCGATCGCACTTTAACCAGCTATTTAACAGATTATCACCCGTTGAACAGAAAATTGTTGTAGAATTGAGCAAATTTGATCAACCTGTATCCAGAGAAGAGTTAAGACAACATTTAGACTTGTCCTCAATAGACTTAATTAATGGGTTACAATCTTTACAGCAACGGTATTTAGTTAGTAAAATTAAAGCTGATCCAATTTTATTTAATTTGTCTTTACTTTTTCAGGAACATTGGAGAACACCTGTCAATACTTCCCACTAAATTTGACTTAAATAAAGGTCGCGAATTGTCCGATTTACTAAACTTAAATAATCATCTAATTCTTCATAACCATCTAATTCTTTTTCTTCTTCAATAGTTAATACTGCTTGCTTTTGTTTCTCAAGTAAAGTTTCAATTCTACAAAGCAATGCTATAATAGGAGAAATTTATCAATATTTATTTGTGGTGAGTTACTATGCCCTCTTTAGAAGTTCGTGAGTTTGCCGAAAAAATCAATCAATTATCCCTTGAGGATAAACAATGGTTACTCCAACAATTAAGCCTACAATTAAACAGTCAAGGCTTAGAAATAGAAAAATTAAACCAGAAAAAACAAGCGAGAGAAATTATCTCTGAAACGTTGTTAGAGGTTTTATCAATGTCCGACAATTGTTATGATAAAGTTTGGGGAAGATTTGATGCAGTTTGTACAAAAATATGTCAGGAAAATCTTGAATAATAATGGCAGTAAAACAATTACCTTTAGTTATTTTAGATACATCTGTTTGGATCTCAGCTTTCCTGAGTAAAAATAGAAATAGCGCGCCTTGTCAAATCATTCAATATTGGAAACAAGGTAGATTTAAGTTGGCTATTTCACCTCAACTTCTAGAAGAATTGGTTTGTAAATTATTAGAAAAGAATATTGATAAAACTGATATTAAGGATATCTTAGCAGCAATTTTTTATACAGCTATTCATGTTAAAGGCATTTATCAGGCAACAACATTGGACAACATTGATCCTGATGATAATATATTTTTAGCTGCTGCTTATGAAATCGGCGCAGATTATTTAGTATCTTTGGATAAGCAACATATTTTACCCTTAAAACATTATCATCGGACACAAATTTTATCACCAGATTTATTCTTAAATATTCTTTTGCGTTAGGATATAGCACTACGCAAAAAGGGGTTTGAAATTTCTAAATCCTGAAAACCTTTAACAGCTTACTGTTCCCTATTCCCTATTCCCTATCTATGATTAAGGCTTAAAACCAACGGCTTCAGAAATAGATTTTAACTTATATTGATCTAATTTCTGTAAGAGTCCTTCTAATATTCTTTTAACCATTCCTGGCCCTTCGTAAACCCAACCCGTATAGACTTGAATTAAACAAGCCCCTGCGGTGATTTTTTCCCAAGCATCATCGGCGGTAAAAATTCCCCCAACGCCAATAATGGGTAACTGTCCTTGGGTATTTTGATGAATCCAACGAATCACTTCTGTAGACCGTTTCTTCAGGGGAGCGCCACTAATTCCTCCGGCTTCTTCAGTAATATAACTTCCAGTTTGGGGTAGCCATTGGGTGTTTAATCCCTCCCGTTTTATGGTGGTATTCGTCGCAATAATTCCGGCTATTTTATAGGTTTGAGATAAATGAACAACATCAGCGATCGCATCCCATTCTAAATCCGGTGCAATTTTAATAAAAATCGGTTTATTGTCTGTATTTTCCGTTTTTAAAACCTCTATAATTTTACTTAATTGTTCAGCATCTTGGAGTGATCGCAATCCGGGGGTATTCGGAGAAGAAACATTCACAACAAAATAATCTCCATAATTCTTTAACAATTTAAAACTCCCTAAATAATCTTCTGCGGCGACTTCTAAGGGAGTAATTTTAGATTTTCCTAAATTAATTCCAACGGGAATCATCAATTGTTGTTGGCGTTTTTCTTGTAACCGTTGCGCCAATATTTCCGCCCCTTGATTATTAAATCCCATGCGATTTAAGACCGCTTGATCTTCAACTAATCGAAATAATCGAGGTTGCGGATTTCCTAGTTGCGGATGGAGGGTAACAGTCCCTAATTCTGTAAATCCAAATCCCAAACTTTGCCAAATTCCCGCCGCGACCCCATCCTTATCGAAACCCGCCGCTAAACCAACAGGGTTATTAAACGTTAAACCCCATAATTTCTGCTGTAAACGGACATCTTGTAAACAAAATGAGGGTCTAAGTTGAGATTCTACCCAATTTATCGGAGACTGAGACTGATTTTGGTCAATCCAACTCAAGAGTTGTAAAGCTCGATGATGTGCCCATTCGGGGTCAAGCTTTAATCCATAGAATAAAAGGGGTCTAACAGTGCTACGGTAAATATCCAAGATCGTCTCCTCTGATCATGTCCAGAACATTAAAACTCAGGGATTTCCTAAATCCTGATTGTTAAATTTTAATTTAATGTATTTTTTGAGCAAAATCGTGAAAGACTAAGGGTAAGATGGGATGAGAAACCAGATCAACGGGGAAAGCATTTTTTGACCCCATACCAGAAGATTGCATTTGTTGAAGATCTCCATTAAATTTTTAATTTTAAACCTAAATTAGAGTATACGGTTTGGGAGTTTATTATGGGTCTATCCGAAGAATCGATCGCATTAGATCAACCCATCATGACATTAGGGCGTGTCCTCCAGACCCTACAAGACGAAGATAATGTTGATGTTTTAATCGAAACCACTTTAGACTATATCAAAACCGAGTTTAACTATAGTTTAATTTGGATTGGTTTATATGATCGCTTAGATCATCGCCTCCTGGGAAAAGGGGGAATTATCCCGACAGAAGATTCATGGTTACTCAAACAAAGATTTATTTTATCTCCTGGGGATTTACTCGAACAAGTTGTGATTGAATTGCGACCTGTGGTTGTTCCTGATTTAAGAGAAGAAACCCGTGCGGGGGAATGGCGAAAAGCAGCCCAAGCTTTTAATATTCAGGGTTCAATTTTATTTCCCATGCGCTACAAAGATCGGTGTTTTGGTGTGGCTTTATTAGGCTCAAGTGAGTGGGGAATTTCTCCGAGTTCAATGGAAAAAGAACTGATTTCAATGGTATTAGGAACCTTAGCCACTTCTTTATTCCAAATTGAAACAACTTGGATGTATCAACAAACAAAACGACCTGATCAACCTTTCTTTAAACTGTTAACTCAATTTAGAACGCTAAATACCTTAGATCGCTGTTTAGAAGTAGCCGTAGAAACTACCCATGAATTTATTGAACCTACGCGCACCAATGTTTATTGGTACTATCGAGAAGGACGGTATTTTTGGCGAAGGGCGAGTAATCAACAAAAAATGCCCGGTATCAGTTTAATGAAACAAGCTGCTTCTGGGGTAACGGTACAAGATTTAGGGGAATTTTATCAAGCTTTAATTTCCGATCATTTAGTCTCTATTGGCGAGTCTTATAGTTCGTTAAGAGCCGATACAACGGAACGATTAATGGAGAAAATTCGCGCCCGATCTTTATTAGCGGTTCCCATTGTTTTTAATCAAGAAATGTTAGGATTTATTGCCGTTGAAGGACAACATCCTCGGATTTGGCAAGAAAATGAAAAACAATTTTTGCGAGGGGTTGCTCATTTAATTTCCTTAACTGCACCCTTAGCCGAAATGGAAGCCAAAATTCGACAAATTGAACTCGATCAATCCTTAACGGCTAAAGTTACCCGTGCAATTGTGGATGATCAAGATTGGCAGTTTTCTCTAAAAACCACAGCAAATCTTTTGTGTCAACGATTAAATGCAGGGCGGTTTTTATTAATAGAATATCAACCTGAAACTGAAGACTTTAAGATTATTTATCAACATTATCCGTTAAATCGAACGGCAATTCCTTCCCCTTTAAATGCTCTAACTTATCAAGATTTGCAACGCTTTAAAAATCAAACTGAAATCTTAGTGGTTGAAAATTATGAGGAAGATGAAAAATTAAAATCCTGGCGAACTCAGCTTCGGGATGCAGGAGTGCGATCGCTGATGTTGTGTCCAGTTAATGGTTATATTACAACCGGAAAAAATCAACAGCAAAAAGTTCCCCAAGAATTATTAGTAATTGGTCATGAATCTCCTCGCACTTGGGATCGAACCGAACAAGAATTAGTTAAAATTGTTAGCCAACAATTGAGTGTGATTTTACATCAATGGCAACTTAATCAACAAATTCAATCTCATGAAGACTTTAATCAAGTTTTAGAGGATTGTTGGTTAACCTTACAAAAAACAGACCAATTACCATCTATAGAAAAACAATTTACCCAAGACATAGCCCAATTATTACAAAGTCCTTTAGTTGTATTATTAACCTGGATTGAGGGTGCAAAAAAAGCTAAAATTGTCAGTTGTGTGGCACGTCAAGCAACTCTATCAATCAACACAGAACGATTAATTACGGTAGCTAAAGATCCTTTAATTCAACACGCTTTATCAACCGAAGAATTATTTTGGTGGCCTGTACAGGAATTATCAGCCTATACTCGACAATGGTTTACCAGTTCCGTTGATAAAATATTAGTGACTGCCCTTCGCACAGCCAAGAATCATCAGCCGACAGGTCTTTTAATTATTGCTGATCCAGAGCAAATTCATGATGAATCTCATATCTCTTTAACCATGTTAAATTTGTTAGTCATGCAATTTGCTTGGTCACGGCGCTATTTACGAATTCAAGACACCTTAAAAACCCAACATGAAGAATTACAATGGCTAAATTGGTATAAACAACGGCGCTTAGAAGAATTATATCGAACCGTAGGCGGAGGACTGAAACAATTAAGCGAATTAAATAATTCTCCGTTTCAAGGTTCTGATCCTCAGAAAACCCAACTTTCCCATTTACGTTATCAACAATTATTACGTCAGATGGGAAATGCTTTGGCTTCTACCAGTTCTTTAATTAAACAAGAACAATGGCGACTTCATCATCACCATGATATTGTTCCGATTACAAATTTATTACGATGGGTACGGGAACGATTGAATGCTATTATTCGTAATAAACAAATCCAATTTATTGTCAAACAAGAAGGGAATTTTAATGTCATTGGAGATCGGATTAAACTAGAACTGGTTTGTTATGAAGTTTTATTAACAACCTGTCACCGTTCTGAACCTGGAGGCATGATTGAGGTTGTTAGTCGCCTTTGTACTGATCATGAATTAGAACTTTTTATTACAGATTATGGTAAAATTAACCCGCAACTGATTATTGAGTTAAAAATGGGTTCCCATCCCGATTTACTAGCTCCCTCTCTGTTAACGTCTTCTCCGGGTCAACAGCTTTTAATTTGCCAACAAATGTTAGAAAAAATGGGAGGAAACTTATTACTAGAAAAAATAGAAAATCAACCTTTGATCACCCGGATTATTTTACCCGTATCTTCTTCAAGTTGAAGTATATTTTAAATTCATTTGAGCTTGTTTAGTTTATTTTAGTGTTTTAATATGTTGCTTTCCTTGCGAATCGAAAACTTTGCTCTCATTGATCATTTAGATTTAGATTTAGGAACAGGCTTGAATGTTTTTACCGGAGAAACGGGAGCCGGGAAATCCATTATTTTAGATGCGGTTGATGCCGTTTTAGGGGGGAAAGTAGACCGACGTTCAATTCGGACGGGGGCTACTCGATCTTTAGTAGAAGCAACATTCGAGATTGAAAAAAAATGGCTCAATTGGTTAACAGAACAAGAAATTGATTTAGTGGATGGTAGCTTAATTGTTTGTAGTCGAGAAGTGGTGATTTCAGGAGATAAACTTCGCAGTCGATCACGGGTCAATGGAGTATTAGTAAATCGTAAATTAATTGATCAACTCCGCGATCGCTTAATTGAAATTACCGCCCAAGGACAAACCTTACAATTAGGTCAACCCGAACTCCAACAGGAATGGTTAGATCTCTATGGCGGTCAAGCTTTAATCAAAGCTCGGAAAGAAGTTTCTGTTGCCTATACCCAAGCTCAAACCTGTAGCCATGCTTTAGAAAAACGCCGTCAATTTGAACAGCAACGGTTACAACGATTGGATTTATTAACCTATCAAATTCGAGAATTAGATGCAGCAACGTTAACAACACCCGATGAATTAGAACAATTACAAATAGAACATCAACGGCTGAATCATATTGTTGAACTTCAGCAACAAAGCTATCAAATTTATCAAGCTTTATATCAAAATGAAAGTGGGTTAGCCGCCGCCGATTTATTAAGCCAAGCTGAAGGTAAATTAACGGATTTAGTTGAATATGATTCCCAACTGCAACCGATTTTAGAAATTGTCAGTGAAGCGGTGGCTCAAATTACCGAAGCTGGACGACAAATCGGCAGTTATGGCGAACAATTAGAATCCGATCCTCAACGCTTAGAAGAAGTGGAAGAGCGAATTCGAGATTTGAAACAAATTTGTCGAAAATATGGGCAAAATTTAGGAGATGTGATCGAATATTATGAACGCATTCAAACCGAATTAAAAGATTTAGAGGATGAAGATCAATCCATTGAAGCTCTTGAAGAAGCGTATCAACACACCCTGCAAACCTTGAAAGAAACCTGTCAACAGTTGACCAGTCTGCGTCAAAAAGCTGCCCATCAATTAGAAACCCATTTAATTAAAGAATTGAAACCTTTAGCGATGAAAATGGTTAAATTCCAGGTCGAACTTCATCCGATTTCCCCCACAGCCCTAGGGGCGGATCAAATTCAATTTTGCTTTAGTCCTAACCCCGGAGAACCCCTCCAACCCTTGGGCGCGATCGCATCCGGGGGAGAAATGAGTCGGTTTCTTTTGGCTTTGAAAGCTTGTTTTTCTCAAATTGCCGGGTCAGGAACCTTAATATTTGATGAAATTGATGTCGGTGTATCGGGACGAGTAGCCACCGCCATTGCTCAGAAACTCCACCAACTCAGCCAACGCCATCAAGTTCTCTGTGTTACCCATCAACCTCTGGTGGCGGCTATGGGAGATCATCATTTTCGAGTGACGAAAGAAACTATTCAAACGGACTGTGATCTCAACTCCGAGGGGACTGATCCTGAAACTCGAACCGTTGTTCGGGTCACTCCCCTGACTTCCCCCCAACGCCGGGAAGAACTCGCTCAATTGGCCAGTGGAGAATCGGCCCAAGAAGCGATCGCCTTCGCCGAGTCCCTCTTGAGTCAAGCGGCATTGATGAAAAAATAGGGAGACAGGGGATGTAAACTCTTTCATAACCCATAAAACTCATTAATTTGCGAACATAGTAGTGGCTGTCAGAATCTTTTTGACACCAAAAACTCTAAAATCATGACCAAATAAAGATATTAATTGGTAACTAATAATATATGAGGATAGGACTATGAATGCTTTAACTGTCAATTTGAAATCATTAATAGAAATGACTGATGAGCAGTTTTTTCAGCTATGTCAAGACAACCGCGAATTGAGATTTGAAAGAAATGCAAATGGAGAGTTAATTATAGCGATCACATTCCCCATACCCAAAATTTATCTATCTAAACTTTAACTAACGGCTGATTGTTTATAGATGAACGAGGTTGAATCGTCTTTTTAATTTCTTCTCCCGCTAACTCTTCGGCTAGGCGTAACTCATAAGCTTTTTGCAAATTAAGCCATAGTTCTGCACCCGTGCCAAACCATCGTCCTAGACGTAATGCCGTGTCAGCAGTAATACCTCTTTGCCCTTTGAGAATTTGCGTAATCCGATTTGTGGGTATATGGAGCGATCGCGCTAATTCTGATGCACTAATTCCCAGTTCTTTTAATTCATCAGATAAGATTTCGCCAGGGTGAATTGCAGGTCTTGCCATAGTTGTTTTCTCCTTTAGTGATAATCGACAATTTCGATGTTAAATGGACGATTTTCTGTTTCTGTCCACTCAAAACAAATACGCCATTTATCATTTATGCGGATGCTGTACTGCCCTTTTCTATCTCCACTTAGTGCCTCAAAATGGTTACTTGGCAAAGCTATTAAGGATTCTTTATTAGGTGCGGCTTCTAGGATTTCTAGGCGCTTGTATGCTTGTCTTTCAAATGCCTGAAATTTTTTGACACGATCGCCAGCAGCAAATTTGGCTGTGCGTTTGTCTTTATATTTTTGAGGCATAGGCAAGTGTTATGCGTTACGTTAAGCATAACATTTATATCGCAACTTCGCAAAAAATCAACCAGCGATCGCCTAAAAATCACGACTCACAGGAATAGCGATCGCAACGGTCTACGCAAGCACACTATATATAGCGTGTTTGCGTAAGTCCTGACAGATTAAAATCCGTGATATCCTCTTAAATCTGTGAGTCCGATTGCCTCTAGCCCTATTTTTTCAAAATTGGTACAACAAAACACAGACAGCAATCTATACTAAATGCAACAATAGTCCCACAAACCCCATTCACCCCAAATGAAATTAAATTGAGCAAGTTGTCTATATCCAAAGTAAACTGGTAAATAGTATTTCTGTATGTCTTACTTTCTTTTGATAGTTCAAAGCTTAAATTTTTATTAACTTTTTCCTTGGTATTGTTTTAGCCCTGGTTTATTTAAAATGACTATGAAATCTGCATCCCCAACCAATTCTGTATCGGAAGAATCCACCGTTGTTTCAGCACAAGTTGTTGATGTAACGATTGATGTACCTGCTGTTGAAGACTCCAAACCCAATCGAAATGGCAATCAACCCCAAACTTCAAGAGGGGGTGAAACCCCTCAACAAGCACCTGCTTCATCAGATAAAGGCGGGGGTTTAGTTGTTACGAAGGAACAGGGTGGAAATTTCTCCTCTTTTTTAGCGCCTTTAACTAAAGATAATTTTGTTCAAGTCGTTAAAGAAGTTGAGGACAAACTTAAAACCGTTAATCAAACCCTATCGATGCTGAATAATCTGCTCGATGCTCAAGGGTTTGAGGAAATTCTCAATGAAATGTTGCGATCAATTACCATCAAAATAGGGGAATTGCTCAATGCAGATCGCACCACTATTTGGCTAGTCGATGAAGACAAACATGAACTCTGGTCAATTGTAGCTGGAGGAGCAGAAGGAAAACCCCTAGAATTGAGGATTCCTTCAACCGCAGGAATTGCCGGAGAAGTCGCTACAACCCGATCTGTTGTTAATATTCCTTACGATTTTTACGCTGATCCGCGTTCTGCTGCGGCCAAGAAAATGGATCAGAAAAACGGATATCGGACTTATACCATGCTGGTCATGCCTCTATTAAATGATGAGGATGGACTGGTGGCAGTGGTGCAGTTACTCAACAAATTAAAACTGAATTGTGCTCCCTCACTTCCCTTAGATGAAAAAATAGATTTTGACGGGTTTACTGCCGATGATGAAAAAATATTTGAAGAATTTGTTCCCTCCATTCGCTTAATTTTAGAATCCTCTCGTTCCTTCTATGCCGCTACCGTTAGACAACGAGCCGCCGCCGCGTTAATGAATGCGGTTAATGCCCTGAGTAAGAGCAGTTTAGACTTAGAAGAAACCCTAAAAAATGTTATGGATCAGGCAAAAGAATTAATGAATGCTGATCGCAGTACATTGTGGTTATTAGATCAAGAAAAAGGAGAACTTTGGACAAAAATTCCCATTGGGGGCAAGTTAGTTGAAATTCGCATTCCTCAACACGCTGGATTTGCTGGAATTGTTGCCCAAAGTGGCGATCCGTTATTAATTCCCTTTGATCTTTACAACGATCCTCGCTCTGAAACGTCTAAACAAACTGACCAAAAAACCAAATATCGGACGTGCAGTATGTTATGTATGCCCGTGTATAATGCTGATGATCATCTGATTGGCGTGACTCAGTTAATTAATAAGAAAAAACAAGGGGATTTTCCGCCTTATGATCCCACCAATTGGCCGGAAGCCCCGGAACAATGGAAAGCCAGCTTTAATAACGATGATTTAGAATTCATGCGGGCGTTTAATATTCAAGCGGGGGTCGCGCTGCAAAATGCTAAATTATTCCAAAAAGTAAAAGAACAGGAACAACGACAAAAAGATATTTTGCGATCACTCAGTAATGGCGTTATTTCTACGGATAAAGAAGGCCGAATGATTGCCACGAATGATTGTGCAATGGAACTCTTAGGACTGCGGGAAGAAGATGTCGTTCAAGGGCGTTCAGTTCGAGATTTACTTCAGATTAAAGAAGGAGATTTTGGCAAATGGTTTGATGCAGCTTTAGCCCCGAAAGATTCCAAAGATCGGCAACAATATTATCCCGATCAAACTCTATTATCTGGTGCTTCTCAAGAACCTCGGAGTATTAATTTATCGATTAATTCCATGTCCGATATTAACAACCCTGAAAAAGTTAGTGGGGCGTTAGTCGTCATGGAAGATATTAGTGGGGAGAAAGAAGTTAAGAACTTAATGTATCGCTACATGACCCCAGAAGTTGCAGAACAACTGTTAGCGAGTGGCGATACGGGGTTAGGCGGAAAACGCAAAGACGTAACGGTTTTATTTAGTGATATTCGCAGCTACACAACCTTAACAGAAAAACTACAAGCTGAAGAAGTTGTTACCATGCTCAACTCCTATTTTGAGGAGATGGTAGACACCGTATTAGGGTATAAAGGAACCCTCGATAAATATATCGGGGATGCGTTAATGGCCGTCTTTGGATCTCCAGCCCCCTTAGAAGATCACCCCTGGATGGCCATGCAAGCCGCTGTTGAAATGCGCTACCGTTTAGCGGAATACAATGAAGGTCGAGTAGCCCAAGGGTTAATGCCCATTAGTATTGGCATGGGTCTGCATTCTGATGAAGTTGTATCAGGAAATATTGGATCAAGTAAACGGATGGAATTAACCTCCATTGGGGATGGGGTCAACTTAGCTTCCCGTTTAGAAGGAACCAGCAAACAATATGGCACGGATATTATTATTAGTGAGAATACCTATACTCATTATGCAGATCGGGTGATTGTTCGAGAACTGGATTTCATCACAGTGAAAGGAAAGAGTCAACCCGTAAGAATTTATGAATTGGTAGGAATTCGGGAAGGTAAATTGGTTCGACCGATTTCTGAAAAACAGCAAAGTATCATCGACCATTATCATCAAGGACGGGAATATTACCTCAAACCGGCAACGGAAAAATTAACGGCGGAGGAAATTGTACCAATATTAGAAGAACTGGAAGAAATCACCGAAGCTCAGATGAAAAAACTGTCCTATGATGATAAAGATTTATTAGGGCAAATGTTGTTGAAAAATTCCTTGAAAAAGCTGACCGAGATGTTAGATGAAAACACAATCAAACGGTTAGCACTAGAAGAATTTAAGCAAATGCCCACTGAAGAAGCTTTAGGGGTATTACCGGACAAAATTAAGGGATTAACTCCCCGTGAAACCAAAAAACTATTCATTGCTAAACTGAAACAGTTTACAACGGATGTCAATACCCAAGAAATGTTAGAAAATGAAGCAACGGAGATGGCTTTACCGAAACTGCGGAAAATGATTGATTTAGCTAAACGAAAATTTGCACTTAAAGCCAAAGAATCGTTGAGAAATGCCAAGCGTGAATTTCTGACAGTGCTAGAAATTGATCCCAAGAATAAAGCGGCTAAATTACACGTTGATCGCTGTATTCTCTATGAAACCACACAACCCCCGGATGAAACCTGGGATGGAGTTTGGAATTTAACCGAAAAATAGCACCCGTTAATCGGGGGTGGGATTCTATGAGGTAAAATGACTGTGTAAGTTTTGTGTTGCACAACTATTGTTCAAAGACTGAGGCATGAAAATGGACGCTAATCTCATCGGGTAAAGTCCGGGTTTGACCTGCAAAGTTAAGATTTTTGAATAGGATTTAATCTGATGCAGTTGAACGTCATAAACTAAATTTTAGATCAATAGACGCACTCGTTTCCAAACTTCCCACTTTTTCTTATGATTAACAATCAGAGAGTAAGATATGCCTAGAGTTAGTTCACAATTATCCGATCTTCAGTGGGTTAAGCAAGTTCGTGACTTGTTAATTGAAGTGGCACGGGCTTCTTTAGCCGATAGTCCGAAATTGCCGGAGAGTGTCAGCACTCAAGCATTGCCTTTAGCTCAAAAAGCCCAAACTATTCTGCAAAAAAACACCAACACACCCAATCATCATACGAGTTGGCAATCTCAAAAAAGCCAATGGATTGAGGACGTGCGACAATTGTTGTTGGAACTGTCTCGAATTGCTTTAGCAGAACGACCCAAACTCCCTGAAAATATTGCTCAACGGGCGTTGACTTTAGCGGAAACCGCCCAGGATATTCAGGAAGTTTCAGATGATTCAGGACGAGATGACCTTTCAGGGCATGATGACGATGAAGCAGATGATTCTCCTCCAGAAACAGCCTTGTCCGTTAATGATTTATTCAAGCGTTTAAAAGAGAGTTTAACAATCGAATCTCAAAACAGTCATCAAGTTGGAGATGCTCAATGGCAGCAATTGTTAACATTACTTGACATGGTTCAGGATACCTATAACAGAATCCCAAAATCTTGAGCGATTCTGAGTGCATTGAGAGAGGTAGAGAAATTTATCCTCGGCTTTGAACAGCAAAAATTTCTCCCAATCTCTCTACAAAGGAGGAAACACTTTCCTTGAGTTTGTGCTATATTAGAATTTAGAGATTGTAATTTTTAAACAATTAATATCAAGCAGTCGTAGCTTTTATTTATGGAATCAGATAGTCAACCAGCCAGGTCTAGTGAAAAATCTACTGATAGATTGGCAGACCTCATTGGAACCTTGATCGCTGTGTTAACCTTAACGCTACCTTTGCTTGCGATTGCCCGCTATTCTCCCAGCCAAATTAATCCTTGGCCGTCTTATCCCCCTAATTACCCATCAATTCAGAAGTAGGGGGTATTGGCTATTAACTCCCCTTGTGATCTTCTCCCCCTTGGAGGAAATGCCCATCCCCTTTAGAATGCTATTGGGGGAATGCCCCTAATTTGATTATTGCAACAGCTTGGAGAACGACTCGTGGATTTATCAAAAATTCCGCCCCAACCTAAACCGGGTTTAATTAATGTTTTGATTGAGATTCCCGCCGGAAGTAAAAACAAATACGAATACGATAAAGACTTACAAGCCTTTGCTCTGGATCGTGTGCTGTTTGCTTCGGTGCAATATCCGTTTGATTATGGCTTTATTCCTAATACCTTAGCCGATGATGGAGATCCCTTAGATGGGTTGGTGATTATGGATCAACCCACCTTTCCCGGCTGTGTGATTGCAGCGCGACCCATTGGGATGTTAGAAATGGTAGATGGTGGTGATCGAGATGAAAAAATTCTCTGTGTTCCCGCCGCCGACCCCCGCTATGCAGACGTAAAATCCCTTAAAGATATCGCTCCCCATCGCCTCGAAGAAATTGCAGAATTTTTCAGAACCTATAAAAATCTGGAACGGAAAGTCACGGAAATTTTAGGTTGGCAAGATGTTGATCAAGTGGCTCCCCTTGTTGAGCAGTGTATTCAAGCTGGAAAACCCAAAGGTTAATTCCCGTTCAACTTTAATCCTCTAGGATGACATAGGAGACAAATCCAACTTTCACAACCATGCACCGAACACTACTATACGCTAAGATTCACAACTGTACTCTAACCGCAGCGAATGTTCACTATGTGGGAAGTATCACCATTGATCAATCCCTACTCGATGCTGCTGGAATCTTCGTTCATGAACAGGTACAAGTCGTGAATGTTGCCAATGGGGAACGGTTTGTCACCTATGTTATTCCGGGCGTGGCTGATTCCGGTGCGATCGAATTGAATGGAGCGGCGGCTCGTTTGGGGGTAGTGGGCGATCGCTTGATTGTCATGTCTTATGCACAATTTTCCCTCGAAGAAGCAACCACCCATCAACCTAGAGTCGTGTTTGTCGATGAGAATAATCGAATTGTGGAAATTCGGGGCTAAAATGATTTTAGCTTATTCTGCAACGAGTGTCTCACGCCTGATCGGTAAAGGCAACAGCCATTGAATTGCAGTCGGAACTGTCGATTGCCACAGAAATGAACTGGGTCGCTCACCTCTGTGATAAAATTCAACAGGTTGTCAACCTACCTGCACGGCTGAACAGACCCGGAGTGCAGCCCTGCTCTGGCCGTAACTCGCTAAAAAAAAATCAGGGAATCTATCAGCCCATTGACTCTCTCGGTATTTTAGTCCGATGGCAACGGCTGATAGGGAAACAGAATTGAATAAGCCCCTTGGGGTGCAGGGTGTCTCCCTATGTCATACGGGGCTATTATAGGAGAGAGTGGGATGTATAGATTGCATCACCACGATCTTCAAAGCAAAAGGTCAGCCCCAACTCGCTTTGTCGGGTTAAGGCTCATCCTAATCAAGCAGGAAGCCTACACACAATACCCCTAGGTTAGTGTAGGGTCAGTCACCGTTCTACGTCCAAGGCTAAAACAAACGATGCCAGTTTCTGATCCGCCAGCCCAGAACCCAAAGTCCTCTGATGAAGCAACCCCCATGGACAAGAACTCTTCGACCGATTTTTCCGTGCGATTCTGGGGGGTAAGAGGTAGTATACCCACGCCCGGATCTCAAACGGTTCGATATGGAGGCAATACCTCCTGTGTAGAAATGCGCTTGGGTGAAAAACGCTTAATTTTTGATGCGGGTACAGGCTTAAGAGTCTTGGGGCTGGATCTGCTCAAACAGATGCCTGTGGAAGCCTATCTATTCTTTTCCCATACCCATTGGGATCACATTCAAGGGTTTCCGTTTTTTGTTCCAGCTTTTATCCCCATTAATCGCTTTCACATCTATGGTGCGATCGCCCCAGATGGCAGTACGATTAAAGATCGTCTTTGTGATCAGATGGTTCACCCGAATTTCCCGGTGCCCATTCATGTGATGCAGTCGGATATGAAGTTCTATGACTTATCACCGGGGGATGTGCTAACGTTGGATGATATTAAGATTGAAACGGCTCCTTTAAATCATCCTAATGTAGCGGTCGGATATCGAGTCACTTGGCAAGGGCGCACGGCTGTTTACTGTACCGACACCGAACATTTTCCAGATCGCTTCGATGAAAATGTTCTCCACCTAGCTAGGGAAGCCGATGTTTTCATTTATGATGCCACCTATACCAACGAAGAATATCATAATGACAAATTTCCTAAAATTGGTTGGGGACATTCAACTTGGGAAGTGGGGGTGGAAGTCGCTAAAAAAGCTGGGGTGAAACAGGTGGTGATGTATCAACATGATCCGTCCCATAACGATGATATTCTCGATCAAATTGAAGCTCAGGTACAAGCTGTTTTTCCCAATGGGGTTGTAGCCCGCGAAGGCATGATTTTAAAACTCAACTAACAACCTATCCTCAGACAGAAGGTGTCACTTTGGGCTAGGATTTCAGGTGATGTTGGTAGATGGGTTTTGGTTATGGGTTTTCTTAGTCAAAAGCAAAATCAGCAGCAGCGCAGGCAAACCGGATGGTTTTCTTCCTGGGTGTCGGTTCTGATTGTTGGGATCTGGTGTATCAGCATCGCCTTGGGGATGGTACAATCCCTGAATGCAGCTTCTCCATCACAGAGAAATGATACGGGGCTCACTGTTGGTCAAATTGCGAGTGTAGATAGCATAGAACCCGAATATCAATTAGGATTGGAACTGTATCTCAACACTTGTTCAACTTGTCATATTCCTATTCCCCCCCAAGTCTTTCCCACCCAAACCTGGCAACAAATTATTCAAGATGAACAACATTATGGTGCGACGCTTCAACCCTTAGATGGGCCATCATTGTTGTTAATGTGGAAATATCTCCAAACCTATTCCCGTTCAATTCCGCTTAAGGAAGAAGCTATCCCTTATCGATTCAATCGTTCTCGTTATTTTAAAGCACTGCATCCCCGTGTTGAGTTTTCTCAACCGGTGACGGTGAATAATTGTACCAGTTGTCATCCCGGTGCATCGGAATTTAACTACCGCAATTTAACACCAGAGTGGCAAAATTCTCCTTAAAGAAAATTAATTTTAGTGATAAATTAAAATCAGATGGAGGCATCTATAACACTAGAATTTCTTTTAGACTGTGGCTCAATAATCTGGGTTCTATGTTTCCGTTGGCTGACTGTTCTTGATTGTCTATTCCCCAGTTTCATCTCAGAGATATCATCCTGAAGCTATTATGATATTATCATTATCCCCCTTGTTTCGTTGGTTGAATATCCGGCAAGGAATTCCCCTCCGTTGGGTACTTGTTATTCCCTTTTTATTAGAAATTTCAATTGCTGTGGGTTTAACCGGTTGGTTCGCTTTCCGCCATGGAGAAAAAGCGATTAACGAACTGGCACAACAGATTGAAAATGAAGTGAGTTCTCGGATTCAACAACACTTAAATACTTATCTTTCTACCCCCCATCAAATTAATCAAATTAATGCCGATGCTGTTAACTTAGGATTATTAGATCTTAAAGAATTTTCTCAAGTTGGACATTATTTTTGGAAGCAAATTCAAGCCTTTGATGTGGGTTATATTTATTATGTCCTCCCCACTGGGGAATATGCAGGAGCCGGATATTTTTTAGATTTGAATAAGGCAACTATTGATGAACTTTCTCCGCGTACTCAATGGAAAGCCAATACTTATGCAACGGATCAGCAAGGAAATCGAAGTCGATTAATGGCTTCCTATGATGATTATAATCCTCGAAGTGAAGCGACATATACCGATGCTGTGAGAGATCGAAAACCCGTTTGGAGCCAGATTTATCAATGGGATAATTTTCCTGATATTATTTCTATTTCTGCGAGTTATCCCCTTTATAATACTCGCAATGATTTAGTTGCAGTCTTTGTTACAAATTTACGTTTATCCCAAATTAGTGAGTTTTTAAAACGCTTAAAAATTAGTGAATCTGGACAAACATTTATTTTAGAACGGAATGGGCTTTTGGTGGCGAGTTCATCCTCAAAACCGCCTTATAAAATGGTGAAGGGTGTGGCAAAACGGCTGAATACGGCGGACAGTCAAGATGTCATGATTCGAGAAACTTTTAACGCTTTAACGGAAAAATTCGGTCAAGTTAACTCGATTATGACCGATCAATCTCTTCAGATTTTTATTAATAATCAACATCAATTTGTTAAAATTACCCCTTGGAAAGATCAATGGGGTTTAGATTGGTTGATTGTGGTGGTGATTCCTGAATCCGATTTTATGAATCAAATTAATGCTAATACTCAAAAAACTATTATTCTTTGTATTGTTGCTGTGGGACTTGCTACCTTATTCGGATTGTTAACCTCTCGTTGGATTACTGAAAAAATTCTTTGGCTAAGTTATGCTTCCCAGCAAATTGCTAATGGAAATCTTAAACAAAAAATTAATATTAATGGAATTAAAGAAATTAAGATTTTGGGTAATTCTTTTAACCAAATGGCTCAACAATTACAACAATCTTTTACAGTTTTAGCGATCGCTAATGAAAGCTTAAGCTGTTAAGCATCTAAATAGGGTATAATGAAAAACCAAGTTTAGAAAAATCAATCAAAAGATGCCTGCTAAAAATCATTTAAATGAAAAGCAAGTAGAGAAACTACAGAAAAGATTGAAAGAGGAAGAAAATGGACAAATCCGAGAAAGAATCTTGATTTTATTATTGCTAAATGATGGTAAAAAGCAAAGTGAAATTGCCAAGTTTTTGGGCTGCTCATTAAACAAAGTATGTTATTGGTGTGTACATGGAGACCCTGACAAATTAGAAAGCCTAAAAGATGAAAGAATGAAAGGAAATTATAGAAAAGCCACAGACAAATATATAGAGATATTATTAGAAACAGTAGAAAAAGAACCGGAAGAATTAGGATATGAATTTGGGAGATGGACAGGAGAAAGATTGGCAACTTATTTAGAACAAATCACAGGAATCAAATTAAGTAGTTCACAAGTGAGAAAGATATTAAAGGAAAAAAAGTATGTTTATTTGTGGGCAAAGTATAGCTTAGAAGAGAAAAGAGATCCAGAAAAAAGAAAATTATTTAAAGATAAAATAGAAGAATATTTGAAAATAGCAAAAGAAAGTCCAGAACAATTACAGGTATGGTTTTGGGATGAAAGTGGATTTAATTTAAGAGTGATAAAAAGAAAGAATTGGTGTAAAAAAGGGAAGAGGAAACAGATTAGAGGAGACAGGAGGAAAGGAAGAGTTAATGTGATGGGAGGATTGAGGTACTCGGATAAAAAAAGATTTGTAGAATTTCTGGATAAAGGAAATGCAGATAATTTTTATCAAGTGTTAAAAAGTTTTTATCAAGAGCTAATTTATGAATGGGTATTAGCGGGAAATCAAGCAGAAGAATTTGTAGAAAAAGGAGCTAAGATCCTGATTATTCTTGACAATGCAAGTTTTCACAAAAAAGAAGAGTACCTAGAAAAAATTAAAGCAGAAATGCCGAATGTCTATTTAGAATTTCTTCCAGCATATAGTCCAGATTATAATTTAATTGAATTAGTCTGGCATTCAGCTAAAGAATATATAGCTCATCGACTCTTTAAATCAGTTGATGAGCTAGAGTGTTTATTACATCAGCTTTTAAATGAAGGACAGTTATCTATTAAATGGGGACGTAAACTTAAAAACAAAGGTAATGCTATAATCACAGTTTAAATACACAACAGCTTAGAACAACGAGTTGAAGAACGCACCACACAACTCCAAACAGCTAAAGAAGAAGCTGAATCTGCGAATCAAGCGAAAAGTGAATTTTTGGCGAATATGAGTCATGAACTACGGACTCCCTTAAACGGAATTTTAGGTTATGCTCAAATTTTGCAACGGGAACCGAATCTTAGTCCTAAACACTTACAAGGACTGCATATTATTTATGAGTGTGGTTCCCATCTGTTAACCCTGATTAATGATATTTTAGATTTTTCTAAAATTGAAGCCCATAAATTAGAACTTTATCCGGTAGACTTTAATTTAGAATATTGTTTATGGGGAATTCGAGAAGTTTGTCGGTTGAAAGCTGAACAAAAAGAATTAAAATTTATTGACCTAGAATTAACACCGTTACCTTCAGCAATTCAGGGGGATGAAAAACGGTTACGTCAGGTTTTGTTAAATCTATTAGGAAATGCGATTAAATTTACGGATGAAGGATCAGTGACTTTCTCTGTACAAGTATTATCGGAATCTCCAGAAATTCCATCCGGGGAAGGGCAATCTTTTACCCCTAAAATTTATACTCTGCGATTTCAAGTTGAAGATACAGGAATTGGGATGACTGCTCAACAAATTGAAAAAATATTTTTACCCTTTGAACAAGTTGGAGAACAGCAGCGAAAAGCAGAAGGAACTGGGTTAGGATTAGCTATTAGTCATCAAATCGTACAGATGATGGGAGGCAAAATTAAGGTTGAAAGTACCCTCGGAAAAGGCAGTCGCTTCTGGTTTGATGTAGACTTTCCCGAAGCAGAAGAGCAGCTAGTCAAAACTCCTAAAACTCAACAAAAAATTGTGGGTTATCAGGGAGAAAAACGTAAAATATTAATTGTCGATGATCGCTGGGAAAACCGAGCCGTTCTTGTGAATCTTTTAGAATCTATCGGATTTGAAGTTAGAGAAGCAACTCAAGGACAAGAAGGGTTAGAAATAGTTCAAGAATGGTTTCCCGATCTTATAATTACAGATTTAACTATGCCTGTTTTAGGTGGGTTAGAAATGACTCGACAATTAAGAGCGGATTTAGAATTTTTTGATCTGATAATTATTGCTTCTTCGGCTTCTGTATTTAGTTCAGATCGAGAAGAATGTTTAAACGCAGGCTGTAATGGTTTTTTACCTAAACCCATTCAAGAACAAAATTTATTGAATCAACTCCAACACTTGTTAAACTTAATTTGGATTTATGAAAACTCAGACACGAGCACCGTGACTCCCCGGTTATCCCCATCTGTTGATTCGTTAATGATTCCTCCACCTGAAGAACTGACTCAGTTGTACGATTTGGCAAGGGGAGGCTATATTTTAGAAGTTCAAAGTGAAGCCAATCGAATTAAGGAGTTAGATGATCAATATATTGCCTTTGCAGATTATATTCTGCAATTATCTGAAGCGTTTGAAGATGAAGAAATTATTCGGTTTATTCAACCCCACCTTATTTAAAAAATTATGAAAAATTCCCATCATTCCTATTCCATTTTAATTGTGGATGATAATCTTACCAATATTAAATTATTGCTAGATATCTTAAATCAGTCTGGCTTCCGAGTTTCCATTGCCAAAAGTGGAGAAAATGCCTTAGTTAAACTTCAAGAAAACTTGCCCGATTTAATTTTATTAGATGTGATGATGCCGGGAATTGATGGCTTTGAAACCTGCCGTCAGTTAAAGGAAAATCCAAAAACAAAAGATATTCCCGTAATTTTTATGACGGCTTTGAGTGAATTGGGAAATAAAGTTAAAGGCTTACAAGTGGGAGGAGTTGATTATATTACAAAGCCTATTGAACCTGAAGAAGTATTAGCTCGAATTCATGTACACTTGCAATTAAGAAAAATGCAGCTTCAGTTAATTCAAACTGAAAAAATGTCTTCTTTAGGTCAGTTAGTCGGAGGGGTAGCTCATGAAATTAATAATCCGATTAATTTTATTTATGGAAATATCTTTCATGCTCAAAAATATGTCCAAGATTTATTGAAAACTATCGAGCTTTATGAACAGTATCTTCCCCCTGATATTCCCGAACTTAAAGCTTGGTCTGAAGAAATTGATTTTGACTTTTTAAAAGATGATCTTCCTCAACTTTTATCTTCTATGGAAGTAGGTGCTAACCGGATTCGGGATTTAGTGCGATCGCTGCGCGTTTTTTCTCGACTTGATGAAGCACAATTAAAAGAGATAGATTTAAAAGAAGGGATTGAAAGTACATTAATGTTATTAAGTCATCGCTTTAAACCGACTTCCCATCGTCCTGAAATTGAAATCATTCATGATTATGACAAATTACCTCCCATTGAGTGTTATGCGAGTGAGATCAATCAAGTTTTTATTCATGTTTTCAATAATGCGATTGATGCGATTGATAGTAAAGCGATCATGTTAGGAAATCATTCTAAAACGCTGAATGTATTCGTCCCTCAAATTCGGATTAAAATTGAATCTGTTACTGAGCAACATCTATTAAAAATTAATATTGCTGATAATGGGATTGGGATGTCTGCTGAAGTTCAACGTCGCAGTTTTGATCAATTTTTCACAACTAAACCTGTGGGTCAAGGAACGGGTTTAGGATTAGCAATCACCTATGCTATTATTGTGGATAAACATGGAGGAACCTTAACCTGTAATTCTGAAGTTGGACAGGGAAGCGAGTTTAGGATAACCTTGCCCTTTTCTCAGGAAAAAAGGTTAAGTTAAGGGAAATTAAGGGATCAAAATTTTAAACTCTTCAAAAACTCTATAGAGAAACCTAAAACAAAACAACTCAACTAACCCTTAATTCCTGATTTCTGGGACAGGGGTTCTAGCACTTTGAGAATTCTGATAAATCCACAATCCTAACCCAGCTAATATTAAGCTTAAAATTGCCATAATCACGACAAAAACTTTTTTCATTTTCATCGTTTCGGCTTCATATTCCAACAGCATTTCCTGTTTAATTCTTTTCTTTTCGTCAAAAGGTTCTGGATTCATATTGATTCAGGATTATCGGTTGACAGCTTTGCACTGACTTGTACTGAGCGCAGTCGAAGTGTCGAAGTGTTGACGGTTAATCGTTAACCGCCAACTACCTTTTAATTAACTAACCGAAGTTTCGACAACTTCTGAAGATTGAGGATTAATTCGGGGTTGCAAATCTGCATACAAGCGATTGAGAGCATTCAAATAAGCTTGAGCCGAGGCGACAATAATATCGGTATTCGCCGCATGACCGGAAAAGACCCGACCTTCATGACGTAAACGAATTGTCACTTCGCCAATGGCGTCAATTCCGGCCGTTACCGACTGTACTGAGAACTCAATTAACTCATTAGAAACATTCGTCACGCGGTTAATTGCCCGATACACCGCATCCACCGGGCCAGTACCAATCGCTGCATCCGTTAATTCTTGGCCGTCAGGGGTGCGGACTGTTACCGTAGCGGTGGGACGCGATTGATTTCCACAGGACACCTGCACAAATTCCAAATGGAATAATTCTGGTGTTTGTTGAATTTCATCATTAACAATCGCTTCTAAATCCCAATCAGTGATTTCTTTTTTCTTATCAGCCAATTCTTTAAACCGGACAAAGGCTTTATTCACCTCATCTTCGGTTAATTCAAATCCCAACTCCCGCATCCGAGTTTGAAACGCATGACGCCCGGAATGTTTGCCCAAAACAATCAAGTTATCATTCAACCCAATGGATTGAGCATCCATAATTTCATAGGTGCGTTTATGCTTCAAGATGCCATCTTGGTGAATTCCCGACTCATGGGCAAAGGCATTAGCCCCCACAATGGCTTTATTCGGTTGTACCAACATTCCCGTCAAATTGGAAACTAAACGAGAGGTTTTATAGATTTGGCGAGTATCAATATTGGTTAAGGGCTTTTCCGACTCCTGGGGACGACCCAAGAACGGGTTAAAATATTGTCGCCGGACGTGTAACCCCATGACCAATTCTTCTAACGCCGCATTTCCAGCCCGTTCTCCAATGCCATTAATGGTACATTCCAACTGACGTGCCCCATTTTTCACCGCTTCTAAGAAATTGGCAACAGCTAAACCCAAATCATTATGGCCATGAACGGAAATAATTGCTTGGTCGATATTGGGGACATTATCTTTAATGCCTTTTATAATTGCCCCAAATTCGGCTGGAGTAGTATAACCCACCGTATCAGGAATATTAACCGTTGTGGCTCCGGCTGCGATCGCTCGTTCTAAGACTTGATAGAGAAATTCTGGGTCAGACCGTCCCGCATCTTCGGGAGAAAATTCAATATCATCCACAAAAGATTTGGCATAAGCCACCATTTCCGAGGTAATGTCCAACACCTCAGATCGGGTTTTTTTGAGTTTATATTCCAAATGAATATCAGAAGTGGCAATAAAGGTATGAATTCGGCGATGGAACGCAGGAGAAACCGCTTTGGCCGCCGCTTCAATATCCCCTTTCACAGCCCGGGCTAAACTACAAATTACCGGGCCATCTTCTGTGCCAACCGTTTCGGCAATGCGAGAAACCGCTTCAAAATCCCCCGGACTGGCAATGGCAAATCCCGCCTCAATCACATCCACGCCTAAACGGGCTAATTGTCGGGCAATTACGAGTTTTTCATCGACATTCAAGGTCGCGCCGGGACATTGTTCGCCATCCCGCAAGGTGGTATCAAAAATAATAATTCGGTCGGGGTTGGGTTGAAATTTCATGATTGCAAATCCTGTTGTAAAGGTTAAAGGTTGACCGTTACACCTGGGAGGTTAACAGTTTAAGAACTTCCGTTGCGTTTGATTAGAATCTGTGTTGCTTCCCTGGGGGGAAGGCAGCATATCAGTAGCGCGGATAGCTGATGGCCTATGGATTTTCACAATCATGGGTTTTAGGAATTTAAACGCTAATTTTAGTAATCTGTTTTTTCAATTTGGTCTCGAATATCGTTCAAATCGATATATCGATCCGTAGCATTACGGAGTTCTCTGGCAATCATTCCTTCTGTAGAAACAACAGTAATATGAGTATTTTTAGATCGTAACAGTTCAATTGCCCGTTCAAAGTCTCCATCTCCACTAAAGAGGACAACCCGATCATATTGGTCTACGGTATTAAACATATCTACGACAATTTCAATATCTAAATTAGCTTTTTGAGAATAGCGACCGGAACTATCATCATAATATTCTTTTAAAATTTTTGTGCGAACTGTATAACCTAGACTAATTAACGCATCTCGGAAACCTCGTTGATCTTGGGGGTCTTTGAGTCCTGTATACCAAAACGCATTGACTAAGGTAATCTCCGCTTGTTCTGTTTTGAAATAGGTCAAAACCCTTCGGGGATCAAAAAACCAACCATTTTTTTGTTGAGCATAGAACATATTGTTACCGTCCACAAATATAGAAAGACGGTTTTTTACGTTAGGCATAGAAACTTAAGACCTAATATTTGTAGTAAAGAATTTAATCTAAATATTCTATCTTACCATCCCTAATCAAAGAAAGTCTCTCGTTCAACAACTCCTGTTGTTTCCCCATGAATCTTTCATCGGATAGATGTAAGAATATAATTTGATCCTACCGTATGAATGCAGTACAAACTAGCCCTTAACAGAAGAAACATAAACCTTTATCAATTCGTTGGGTATTGATTGGATTAACCCTTGATTATTTAACGACTTGAGCCATTTTTTAACACACCAAGTTATATCCTGATTTTTAGTGTTAATCATTGGGCTGAGGTTAATTTTACTTCGTGTCAATAGGTGAGAAACCCAGGAACAAGGTAAAACTTCATTGGCTAGTCTTTTGAAAGATTCAGTGTTACAGGAAACTGTTCACACGAAATGAAACTTAAGATTTAGCCCTGTTTGTTTCTATCACTTCTGGGTCTGGACGATGACAACAGTTAAGGATTTGGTTGTTACTGATCTACAATATAGAAATAGTCTATAACCTTTCTAGTATACCGAATAAAGGAACAGTCCTCGTAATCTTAATCACCTCAACGTAAATTTATTGAGGGAATTAGCCATAACTCCCCAGTTATGCTGATCCTATTTCTGTTTTTCCGTCCCCTGTGCTCTGGAATGGTGATTGGATTTTTAGTGTTTCCCTCGGCTGAACCCTGATGTTCTAGGCTTTTTTGCTTTCTAGTGCCCATCGAGCTAGTTCTGTGCGATTATGAAGGCCTGTTTTTCCCAACATATTGCTCACATGGCTTTCAATCGTGCGTTGACTGACTTTCATAATCCGAGCAATATCACGGTTCGCTAAACCTTGGGCCACTAACTGTACAACCCTTAATTCCGTAGGGGTGAGTTCTACATTCCGACGCACCCGTAATTTAGGGCCATTATCCACATTGGGATTTGGGCGCTGAGTCAAACGGGATGCTTGTCGCAGGGAAGATTCCACTTGAGCCACTAATTCTTCAGGTTCAAAAGGCTTAACAGCTTAGACATCGGCTCCGGTATTCAAACCTTTGACTTTATCTTGGCTTTGTCCTTTTGCTGATAAAAATAGAACAGGAATCCATCCGGTACGCGGATCTTCTCTAATTTGCTTAACTAGAGTATAGCCGTCCATTTCTGGCATCATAATATCGCAGATCATCAGATCAGGAAGTTCTTGTTCGAGAATTTCCAATGCTACTCTGCCGTTCTCTGCGGTGATGACATCATATCCCCGAAATTCTAAATAATCCCTGACCAATAAGACCAGGTTGGGGTCATCATCCACCAGCATGAGTCGTTTTTGTTCTCCGTTACTATCCTTCATTTTAAATATGTTCCAATGGAGAATCCTGCAACATCAAGGACAATTTTTGAGATTGATTCAAGGAGCCGGATGAACGGCTTTTTCTTGATCTTGGGACTCAAAAACCTTGATTGTCTTATATTTTGTGACTACCCCTGAGCTAGGGAGACATTTCTCTAAAGTCAGTAGTCTCCTGATTTAGCTGTCAATAAAACAGCGTTCTGAAAAGTAGATATATAGGCAAGTTTACGACATTTTAGTAAGAAGTGATCCAATATCCATCATACCGGAAATCGGATCTATATAAGTTACAAATGCTTAAGCAAAAAAAGACTTAACGTTTCAATAGATTTCTTAGCTAATCCTTGACCTCTGGTGGGACACAAGAAAAACAATCGGGTAGAGGATGGGTGAGAAACACATACTCTTTTACTACTTGAGATCCCAAAATATGCTCTTGGAGAATTCGTTCAATCACAGTTGGTGTTGCAGAATGATACCAAACCCCATCAGGATAAACTACTAAAATAGGGCCATAAGTACAAACACGCAAACAATTGGCTTTGGTTCTGAACGTACAACCGGGTTGAGTCTCTGTCGGCTGATCCAGTTTTAACTCGGCTAATCGTTTTTTCAAATAGTTCCAGGCTTCTAAACTCTCTTCCTTAGAGCAACAGAGGGGTTTAGTTTGATCCGCACAAATCAAAATATGGCGCTGAATTTTATCTAATCCCAAAGCTTGCACCGCTTTCACCAGAGGTTGAGTCCCTAAACCCGACTCAGAAGTGGCAATCATCGCAGATTCAGACGAAGATGACATATAATTACGCCGTTTGATCTAAAAAGCCTTAAAACTATATCCTAACAGTTTTAAAGTGTACAGGTGTTAGCTGTTGATGTGTTGAAGATCGGGTTGATTGTATGAAAAATCAGTATTAGAGACGCACCGTAGCACGTCTCTACACTAATGACTGTTATCCGAGAACAAAATTGCTCTCACCGATCAAGCTACTATCGACTCCAAACAGTTCAGCCAACTGTTGTTGACTACTGGCGATTTTAATCAGAGTCGAGCCGTTAAAAGAGGTAATTTCTAACTGTTCAAAAGTTAGACCTCCGGTTAAAGCGATAATATCCTCTCCGTTAGTAAAGTCGGTAATCAGGTTCTTCCCAAAACTACTAGCTAGATAGAAGCGGTCATTACCCGCACCACCTGTTAGGGTGTCATCGCCCCCGGCTCCGACTAACCAGTCATTACCCTCACCACCAGTGAGAATATCGTTACCCTCACCGCCATCGAGGGTATCATCCCCTAAATCTCCGAATAGGATATCATTGCCCTCATTTCCATCTACAAGGTCATTGGCTTGACCGCCATAGAGGGTGTCATTACCTGCAACACCAGACATAGTGTCTTGGTCTTCTCCACCCAAGAGCAAGTCATCACCTGCATTACCTTCTAAGACATCGCTGCCAATATCTCCGAATAGGCTGTCATTACCTTCACCGCCTCGGAGGGAGTCATCGTTTTGACCGCCAAACAGCTGATCATCACCGTCGCCTCCTTGTAAAAAGTCATCATTTTGACCGCCAAACAGGATGTTATTACCGCTATTTCCGATTAGGACATCTTTGCCTTCATCCCCAAAAATGAGATCATTATCCTCACTACCGATAATATAATCATCTTCTTTACCGCCATGAGCGATGTCATCTCCGCTACCGAGGTCGAGGTAATCATTGCCTTTATACCCGTACACCTGATCATTTCCAGCACCTGAGTTAATCCAGTTATTCTCATCTGTGCCGAATATTTGGTCATCATTACTCGTCCCCTGTTGGGGTTCTCCACTGGGTTCGGTTGTGTTTAACGATAGTCCAACAATAAACTTTGAGAGATCAAATACAGCCGTTGGTTGGGGTGCGGGAGTTGGTATTGGTTCCGGTGTGGGAGCGACTGTTGGTTCCGGTGTGGAAGCTAGGGTCGGTTCCGGTGTGGGAGTTGGTATTGGTTCCGGTGTGGGAGTTGGTATTGGTTCCGGTGTGGGAGCGACTGTTGGTTCCGGTGTGGGAGCGACTGTTGGTTCCGGTGTGGGAGCGACTGTTGGTTCCGGTGTGGGAGCGACTGTTGGTTCCGGTGTGGGAGCTACGGTCGGTTCCGGTGTGGGAGCGACTGTTGGTTCCGGTGTGGGAGCGACTGTTGGTTCCGGTGTGGGAGCTACGGTATCGTTATCGGTATTAGTAACTGCCACATCTGAAGCATCAAAACCACTATAATTAGCATCGGTACTGGTAGCAGTAGCCGTAACAATATTATAGGCAATATCTCCATCATCTACGCTATCATCTACTCCGGTAATGGTGACGGTTTGGGGAGTATTCCAGTTAGCTGCGGTGAAGGTTAAACTGGATTTGTCTATTGTACCTTCGGCGGTGTTACTACTTGTTAATGGGATGGTGACATCGGCTGTGGGTTGACTATTTAATACGACTGTAAAATTAGCTGTCCCCCCGGCTTCTGTTGTTGTTAAACCTGTGGTGGGTGTAACAGTAATGCCTTTGATATCGTTATCGGTATTAGTAACTGCCACATTTGAAGCATCAAAACCACTATAATTTGTATCGGTACTGGTAGCAGCAGCAGTAACAATATTGTAGGCAATATCGCCATCAACGATGTTATCATCTACTCCGGTAATGGTGACGGTTTGTGCCACATTCCAGTTAGCGGAGGTGAAGGTTAAACTGGATTTGTCTATTGTACCTTCGGCGGTGTTACTACTTGTTAATGGAATGGTGACATCGGCTGTGGGTTGACTATTTAATACGACTGTAAAATTAGCTGTCCCCCCGGCTTCTGTTGTGGTTAAACCTGTGGTGGGTGTAACAGTAATGCCTTTGATATCGTTATCGGTATTAGTAACTGCCACATTTGAAGCATCAAAACCACTATAATTAGCATCGGTACTGGTAGCAGCAGCCGTAACAATATTATAGGCAATATCGCCATCAACGATGTTATCATCTACTCCGGTAATGGTGACGGTTTGGGGAGTATTCCAGTTAGCAGTGGTGAAGGTTAAACTGGATTTGTCTATTGTACCTTCGGCGGTGTTACTACTTGTTAATGGAATGGTGACATCGGCTGTTGGTTGACTATTTAATACGACTGTAAATGTGGCATTTCCCCCGGCTTCTGTTGTGGTTAAACCTGTGGTGGGTGTAACAGTAATGCCTTTGATATCGTTATCGGTATTAGTAACTGCCACATTTGAAGCATCAAAACCACTATAATTAGCATCGGTACTGGTAGCAGCAGCCGTAACAATATTATAGGCAATATCGCCATCAACGATGTTATCATCTACTCCGGTAATGGTGACGGTTTGGGGAGTATTCCAGTTAGCAGTGGTGAAGGTTAAACTGGATTTGTCTATTGTACCTTCGGCGGTGTTACTACTTGTTAATGGGATGGTGACATCGGCTGTGGGTTGACTATTTAATTTAACGGTAAATGTGGCTGTCCCCCCGGCTTCTGTTGTGGTTAAACCTGTGGTGGGTGTAACAGTAATGCCTTTGATATCGTTATCGGTATTAGTAACTGCCACATTTGAAGCATCAAAACCACTATAATTAGCATCGGTACTGGTAGCAGCAGCCGTAACAATATTATAGGCAATATCGCCATCAACGATGTTATCATCTACTCCGGTAATGGTGACGGTTTGGGGAGTATTCCAGTTAGCAGTGGTGAAGGTTAAACTGGATTTGTCTATTGTACCTTCGGCGGTGTTACTACTTGTTAATGGGATGGTGACATCGGCTGTTGGTTGACTATTTAAAACTACTGTAAATGTGGCATTTCCCCCGGCTTCTGTTGTGGTTAAACCTGTGGTGGGTGTAACAGTAATGCCTTTGATATCGTTATCGGTATTAGTAACTGCCACATCTGAAGCATCAAAACCACTATAATTAGCATCGGTACTGGTAGCAGTAGCAGTAACAATATTATAGGCAATATCTCCATCAACGATGTTATCATCTACTCCGGTAATGGTGACGGTTTGGGGAGTATTCCAGTTAGCGGAGGTGAAGGTTAAACTGGTTTTGTCTATTGTACCTTCGGCGGTGTTACTACTTGTTAATGGGATGGTGACATCGGCTGTTGGTTGACTATTTAAAACTACTGTAAATGTGGCATTTCCCCCGGCTTCTGTTGTGGTTAAACCTGTGGTGGGTGTAACAGTAATGCCTTTGATATCGTTATCGGTATTAGTAACTGCCACATCTGAAGCATCAAAACCACTATAATTAGCATCGGTACTGGTAGCAGTAGCCGTAACAATATTATAGGCAATATCGCCATCATCTACGCTATCATCTACTCCGGTAATGGTGACGGTTTGGGGAGTATTCCAGTTAGCTGCGGTGAAGGTTAAACTGGTTTTGTCTACTGTACCTTCGGCGGTGTTACTACTTGTTAATGGGATGGTGACATCGGCTGTGGGTTGACTATTTAATACGACTGTAAATGTGGCATTTCCCCCGGCTTCTGTTGTGGTTAAACCTGTGGTGGGTGTAACAGTAATGCCCGCCGTATCATTGTCAGTAATCGTTACACTTTGGTTAGTGGTAGTTCCTAATGCTATTCCTGTTGATGGGTTGCTAATTGTTAAAGTAGCGGTTTCCGTACCTTCAGCAATCAAATCATCCTTAACTGTAATGGTTACTTGTCCGGTATTACTCCCATCTGGGATAGTGATTTGAGTGGGAATAGTACCAGTAAAGTCAGCCGCACTAGCAGTACCCGTTAATGCTAAATCAAGGGTTTGAGCACCGACAACATTACCTTCAGCAGTAGCGGTCAAGGTAATAGCTGTTGTCCCGGCTTCACTGGCAGTATTGGTGCTAACAGTCAGGTTAACTTTTGGTGCGGGAATGGTGATATCAAAAGTAGCTATGTCGGAAAGATCGACACCACCATTGGCTGTACCACCGTCATCTTGCAGTTTCACGCTAACAGTGGCAGTACCAGGTTTACCACTGGGAGTGTAGGTCAACGTGCCATCGATTGCTACAGTTGGTTGAGCGGTAAATAAGGTATTATCGGTGTTAGTAACAGTGTAGTTGAGGACTCTTTGAGTTGATTCATCGGCGGGGCCGAAGATAACAGTATTTGCCCAGTTGCTAACAGTTTGAATTGTGTTTGTCCATGCTGTTAATATCTGGTTGCCAGCGTTACTAAAACTGGGTTTGTCGTTGACAGAGTTAACAGTAATAGTAAAGGTTTGAGTCGTGGAAGTATCCACACCGCCGTTAGCAGTGCCGCCACTATCTTGCACCACAACATCAAACGTCGAAGTCCCATTAGCATCATCCGCCGGAGTGTAGGTGAGTTGACCGTTTGCGTCTATTGCGGGTGCTGTGGCAAATAAACTGGGAGTGCCAATGTTACTAACAGTATATGTGGCTGTTTGGGCGGCTTCATCCGTACCCCCTCCTGGGTTGAAAGTTGCCCAACCCGCTACGGTTTGCGCTCCTGCATCTTCATTAACTGCCGTTGGGTTGGTGGCGGTGAAACTGGGAATGTCATTGACGGGGGTAACGGTGATGGCTGCGGTGTCGGTAGCCGTGCTAAAGGCTGTGCTACCGCCGTTGGTGCTAGTGTCTGCTGTACCACCATTAACACCCGCCATTTGATCCCAGGCGCGGAAGGTAATGCCGTTGGTGACAGTGCCATTGTAGTTGGCAGTGGTTGGTTGGAAATAAATGCGGGTGTTGGCGTTGGCTGCTAGTAAGCGAGCGTTGGTATTGGATACTGCGCCCAAGGCAGTCCAAGTCGTACCGCCATTTGTGGTGTAAAACCAAATGCCATTGGTTGTGTCGGCGACGGTGATGGCTACGCCTGCCACTGCGCCAGTGTCGGGGTCGGTGATGTTTGTACCGATGGCTGCAATAGATGAGATGAGAGTGCCGACAGCACCAGTGGGTGCAACTGCATCTTCTAGGACAGAATTAAGGGTGACGACAGTATCGGCAAGGACGGGGGCGGTATTGCCAATAATCGTGCCATAAACGTCGTTATTATCCTGGCTATTGCCGACACCGTTGGTGGGGGTGTTAGCACCAGGGTTGCTTGCTTGGTTGGCAGCGGTGTTGCCGGTAAATGTAGCTCCTCCTAATGAGATGACGGTAGGTAGCGCAGTCGGCATCCCTAGGTTATTGCTGTTGGTGTTGGTGAGGGATGTCATGACGAATATTCCCCCACCTTTACCTTGACCGTTGTTGAGGCCTGTGCCACCAGTGGCGGTGTTACTGTTGAAAACGGTGTTGTTCAGGGTTAAAGAGCCTTGGCGGATGAAGATAGCGCCACCTAAACCAGCACCGCCGCCGCCGTTAACAAAGTCGCCGCCGCCGCCCCATTGGGGTATGGCGCTGCTGCCAGAGCCACCGCCTCCATAGCCAGCTTGGCCACCAAGACCTAACGTGCCGACACCGCCGCCACCGCCGCCGAAGCCACCATTGCTGCCAAGGTTGCTACCGCCGCCATTGCCACCAAAACCTAACGTGCTGACACCGCCGATACCACCACCGCCACCACTGCCCGCAATGTTGCCAGTAAGGCCGTTGCCACCATTGCCGCCAATGCCGCCACCGCCACCGCCACCGAAGGTAGTGTTGTTGTTCCCTGCGATACCATTACCACCGATTGCCCGATTATTATTAAAAGTGACTGTGTTGAGGGATACCGTGCCATTATAAATGAATAATCCACCGCCCATACCGGCAGCCCCACCACCGCCACCGCGACCGACGCCGCCATCCCCACCTTTGGCACGACCTCCAGATATGGTCATGTTAGAGAAATTGACGATTCCCGATTTGACAAAGAATGGCTGAACGTCACCCGTGTCATTAGTGCCGTTACCATTCACATCCCCGCTGACGGTGAAACCGCCACCAATAAAGGCAATATTGCTGTTAATGGGAACATTAGGAGTTCCTGTGAATCGGACATTTGTTTGGATAGTAATAGTGTCATCGCCGGCTGCGGTATTCGCATCTAAAATGGCTTTGCTTAATGTGCCTGCTACAGTGCCAGTGCCATCATCCGTTGCCGCCGTGACATCGAAGTTAGCCAGTGTATAGTCATAATCTGCCATCGCCTCCTGATTAAAGGGCACAGAGGCTTCTATTTTGCCCGTTACTATTTCTAAATCCCAGTCCCCCCCTAATGTTTGATTTCCGGTTAAGTCGTTAGAGGCGGCGACATCTGCCCCGGTGATTTCACTTAATCGTTTAACAAAATTCTTGCCCGTTTCTCCGGCGGCTACGTTGCATCCATATAATAGGATATCGCCATTTTCTGTTAGAGCATTTCCCCACTGTTTTAGCTGAGTATTAAAATTTTCTATATCATTCCCATTCAGTACATCAGTACCGAGTTTTAAACTGCCTTCGCTACCGTGAGAAAGTATCTGTACAGATTCAATATTTTTTTGATTAGCTAAGGCATTAGTAATTTGTTCAATCCCGCTAGATGTGTTATCTAAAATTACAATTTGAGCGGTATCGGTGTTGTCAATTAGGCTTTGATAGTTTTCTACTGAGGAGTCTACGAAAATGATGGATTTGTTTAGAGTTTGCACGTTCATAATTGCTGAAATCCTTGATATCTATTGTTTATATTTAAGTCCGGCTGGAGTTTCAACCCCGGCCTCAAAGATTAAGTCCTCTTAAGCCGAAAACCTGTGATTACAGCCGAGATCAGATCCCCCTAAATCCTCCTTAATAAGGGGGACTTTGATTTCCTGTTCCCCCCTTTTTAAGGGGGCTAGGGGGGATCATTAACTTGTGATCAGAGCAAGGGAATTCGGGTTTGAGTGCCTACTTTTAGCGTGATTATTGACACTAACTGGGGAGTTAGGGGGACACTCATGGGTGTCAACTTATTAAGCCCAAAATCCGTGATTACAGCCCGGATTAGATCCCCCTAAATCCCCCTTAATAAGGGGGACTTTGATCTCCTGTTCCCCCCTTTTTAAGGGGGGCTAGGGGGGATCAAGAGGCTCATTTTTTACAGTTTCTTTCGCTTTCGCTACAATCATACTAGCGCGACTATTTGTTGCCTCTGTCCAAAAAGATAAGCCATCAAATCGCTCAAATAAATCGGGAGGTAAAATCGTTGTTCTCGGTTTAAACTCGACTTGAGAACGCACTTGATGTAACCCTTTTGTTTTCAATTTATTATCAAATTCTGGCTCTTGATATTCAACATTATTGAAATCATGTTCAAAAGGTTCTTCACCTATAAATTGATAAATCAACGATATGGTTTTAGTCGGATTTTTGGTTAATAAATCGTAATCTACCAAGAGGAGAGATGCACTCTGTTCGCTGTAGAATGCTTCTTTCAGGGCGGTATAGGCATAACCCACTAAACGGGAACCTTGACTTAATGCCTCGGTGCGACTGTAAACTGTAGCTCGTTCTGCGGGATTATTAAATAACCGGGAAACATCAAAGGCGTTGCGCCGAATCAGTAGCTCAATGCTATCCATAATCCAAGCAATATTTCTGACACAGCAGATTACTTTTGCTTCGGGAAATAATTCCAGAATTAATGGCAATTTGCTGCACCAAAGCCGATTGGTATCGAAGATGATTTCTTTGTCAGCTTGCGGATGATAATAAGCAGAAAATATGCTCATAATCAGTGCCCGTTTTTGTTCCGGGGAAATGAATACCGAAAACTCATTATTTTCGCTCATGGCTTCCAACATTCGCTCAACTAACCCCCCCACAGGGCTCGTCATAGCTGCGTGAAACCGGGGATTTTGGCGTAGCAGTGCAGCAAGTAAAGTAGAGCCTGATCGGGGTAGTCCTGATATAAAATGAGCTTTCACTAGCTTCGGTGTTGCAATGCTTATAGGTAGAAAGACTTATTGTTAAGTCAGTCTGGCTCAGTCACTTGACTTAAGTTAAAGAGTGAGATTTATACCTTTAGACAGATGACAAACACAAGTTTCACTATTAATAGAATAGCCGTGTTTATTTCTGTTGTCAATTATTCAGAATAATCGGATCATTCGCCGGAAACGATAATTTAGGAAACAAAAAGGGAAAAAAGTAAGAAGTTTAAATTAACTATAATTTTCAAATATGAAACAGCCCTGTCTGCTTGCCCTGCTCCCTGTCCCCTGCTCCCCCTTCCCCTCTGTTCGGAAACCCGTACAAATTAGGTTGTTGCAATGGGTGGGGTATTTTCGCTAAATTAGCACTCAGGAGTTGAGAGTGCTAATGTGAAATTTCTCAAAGGAAGTAACACAACTCTCGTTCCCAATTATTGCTGTGAACTGGAGGCTAATGAATGGCTGCTGTATCTCTAAGCGTATCAACCGTTAAACCATTAGGTGAGCGCGTTTTCGTCAAAGTAAGTGCGTCTGAAGAAAAAACCGCAGGTGGGATTTTATTGCCTGACACCGCCAAAGAAAAACCCCAAGTGGGCGAAGTCGTGGCAGTTGGCCCTGGCAAACGGAATGATGATGGTTCTCGCTCCGAATTAGAAGTTAAAGTCGGTGACAAAGTTCTTTATTCTAAATACGCTGGCACTGACGTCAAACTCGGCAGCGATGAATTTGTTCTGTTAGCTGAAAAAGATATCTTAGCCATCGTCAGCTAAGTCGCGTTTTCAACCTTTTAGATCGTACACCACACTGGTGTTCTGCGATCTGACTTGTTAAACCCTCAACCCATCTTTTTCCGAATTCGTTTTTACTATTAACCTAAAACCTGAACACAACACCTATGGCTAAACGTATCATCTACAACGAAAATGCTCGTCGTGCATTAGAACGCGGTATGGACATCTTGGCAGAGTCCGTTGCCGTTACTCTTGGCCCCAAAGGTCGCAACGTTGTATTAGAAAAAAAATTTGGTGCGCCCCAAATCGTGAATGATGGCGTCACCATTGCTAAAGAAATTGAACTAGAAGATAACATTGAGAATACTGGTGTTGCCCTAATTCGTCAAGCTGCCTCCAAAACCAACGATGCTGCTGGGGACGGAACCACCACTGCAACGGTTCTGGCTCACGCGATGGTTAAAGAAGGTCTGCGGAACGTGGCTGCGGGAGCCAACCCCATTGAACTCAAACGCGGTATTGATAAAGCTACTAACTTTTTAGTCGAAAAAATCGCTGAACACGCTCGCCAAGTGGAAGATTCCAAAGCGATCGCTCAAGTCGGTTCCATCTCTGCCGGAAACGATGAAGAAGTCGGTAAAATGATTGCTTCAGCGATGGATAAAGTCGGTAAAGAAGGCGTGATTTCCTTAGAAGAAGGGAAATCTATGACAACCGAGTTGGAAATCACCGAAGGGATGCGCTTTGATAAAGGCTATATTTCCCCCTACTTTGCCACCGATACGGAACGGATGGAAGCCATTCTGGAAGAACCCTATCTGTTAATTACCGATAAAAAAATCACCTTAGTTCAAGACTTAGTGCCCGTTCTGGAGCAAGTGGCTCGTTCTGGCCGTCCGTTGGTGATTATCGCTGAAGATATTGAAAAAGAAGCCTTAGCGACTCTGGTTGTCAACCGTCTGCGCGGTGTTCTGAATGTTGCTGCGGTTAAAGCCCCTGGGTTTGGAGATCGCCGCAAAGCCATGTTAGAAGACATCGCCGTGTTAACCGGTGGTCAACTGATCACTGAAGATGCGGGTCTGAAACTGGAAAACGCCAAGCTGGATATGTTGGGTAAAGCCCGTCGCGTTACCCTGACCAAAGATAACACCACCATCGTCGCCGAAGGCAATGAAGCTTCAGTAAAAGCCCGTTGTGAGCAAATTCGCCGTCAAATGGAAGAAACCGAGTCTTCCTACGACCGTGAAAAACTCCAAGAACGCTTGGCTAAATTAGCCGGTGGTGTTGCGGTAATCAAAGTCGGTGCTGCAACTGAAACCGAAATGAAAGACCGCAAACTGCGTCTGGAAGATGCCATCAACGCCACCAAAGCGGCCGTTGAAGAAGGGATCGTTCCCGGTGGTGGTACAACTCTGGCTCACTTAGCACCTCAGTTAGAAGAGTGGGCGAATGCTAACCTCACCCATGAAGCTTTAACTGGAGCGTTGATCGTGTCCCGTGCGTTGGCTGCTCCTCTCAAACGGATCGCTGAAAACGCGGGTGTTAACGGTGCTGTTGTGGCTGAACGAGTTAAAGAAAAAGACTTTAACGTCGGTTACAATGCCTCTTCTAACGAATTTGTGGATATGTTTGAAGCGGGTATTGTTGACCCAGCGAAAGTGACCCGTTCGGCTCTGCAAAACGCCGCTTCGATCGCTGGAATGGTGTTAACAACTGAGTGTATTGTTGTTGACAAACCCGAACCCAAAGATAATGCGACCGCTGGTGCTGGTGCTGGTATGGGCGGCGATTTCGATTACTAATTCGATGATTAATTTGTAATCTTAAAGGAGGTGGCTGATGTCACCTCCTTTTGTTTTAAATAGGGAACAGGGAACAGGGAACAGTAGGTTATTGTTAAACACCTTATATGAAATCCCTGCCCACCCTAAGATTAAACTAAGGTTAAATTGGGATAGTAAGCCAACATATCATCGGTGCTGAGAGTATCCCCACTGGCTTGAGGTGTCCAGAGAATTTCTACAGCTAATAATTGTTCGCTTCCAACGGAACCTAACCGACTTAAAGCTTGACGTAAGGTTTCAGGACTATTGACTTTGGGAAGTTGAATTTGTCCTAATGTTCCGACGACTAACGTTACCACAATATATTCGTTTTCCGTTGGGGTTAAATCGCCAGTTTGATTAACTAAATTCGCGTTATTTCCCGTCAGACTCGGAGCCACCCCACCGATTAACTGATTGTTAACATTAGACAGAGTTTCTTCCGTAAATTTACTGCGTTCTGCTAATGCCCATTGATTAAATTTAGCTTCGGCGGAATTGATTCCGGTTTGTTCAGACTGGGAAGAACCATAGGCCCAATATTCGGGATGGCGTAACAACGCTAAGGTGGTTTCCTGTAAGACTTGGGCGCGACCGGCTGCGGAACCTGTATCGGCGGTTTGGGCTATGCGGTCTAAATCGGCTTGTAATGTTCTCGCTTGAGCCAGTAACCCCACTTGTAAACGGGCGACGGAAACCGTTGGGTTGCTGCTGTATCCCAGTTCATCTTGTTCCATCGTTGACCGAAAACTTCTGAAGATGAACCCCGCAATGGCCATAAAAATCAGCAGGGAAAATAACCCGCCTCCGCCAAATCCAAAGAAGGGAATAATAAACGGAAATCCAAACCCGCCCCCACCATAATATCCCCCTGGAGCACGGCTAGGGCCAGGATTATAACTACGACTCGGTGCTCTAAAGGAACCTCCACCAATGCGTCCCCCACTTCGGGCTGCTAAGGCTCCATCGGCTTGACTAAAAAATAAAACAGCAACCAAACTGAAAACAGCTAAAGGTTTTAAAAGTTTTTTGAACATAAATCACATCTCATTTTCTGAGGACTGGAAACTGGAAAATCCCATTTCAGAGGGAAACAGATAATCTGTTCATTTTTTTGATTGTGGGAGTTTTTCAGTTCTTTTATCTATAATGTAACGTTTTTTTAATTTTGGTTCATTAAGACTTAGGTACGGTATGTACGATTCAAAGGGGGGAATTTTCTCCTGGTGTTCCTAGCGGGTTTCCGTTACTTTTTGCAGTCCACGAGGTTGATCGACATTATAATGGCGTGTTAACGCTAAATTTAAGGCAAATAATTGACCCGGAATAATGGCTACGAGGGGAGAAATCCATTCAGGAATATCAGGCGGTAAAATTAACGAAGTTTGAGCAAATTTTAAGGTTTCTTGATCATCGCTAATAACAATTAACTCGGCTTCCCGTTGTTTTAAAGTTTGCATTAAAGCTTGTATTTCGGGTAAAACTTTCCCCGATGGTGCAATGACAAAAACAGGAAATCCAGGTTCCACAATGGCTAAAGGCCCATGCAAAAAGTCAGCACTGCTATAGGGTTCAACGAGAGTATAGGTTAATTCCTTAAGTTTTAAAGCCAGTTCAAAAGCCGTTGCATAGTTATAACCTCGACCAATGACAACGCAATGTTTCATATAGCGATAGCGTTCTACTAAATGATTAATTTCTGGATTTAAGGTTAAGGTTTTTTGAACTAATTCAGGAACAGTTTGAACGGTTTTTAAGATTGTTGATTGTTGAGAGAGTTCTGCACTTAAAAGAGCGATCGCTAATAATTCAGTGGTATAGGTTTTAGTCGCTGCAATGGATTTTTCTACTCCTGCATTTAAGTTAATCACATAATCTGCTTGTTGGGCTAAGGGGGAGTCGGAAAAATTAGTAATTGCGGCGGTTAAAACCTTTTGAAGACGGGCTTCTGCTAATACGGCTACTAAATCAGGACTTTGACCACTTTGGCTAATTCCTAATACTAATGTATTTTTTAATTGTGGCGTTTGCTGATAAATACTATATAAACTCGGTGTCGCCAAACTCACTAAAAATCCATTCAGGGAACCGAACACATATTGAGCATATCGGGCTGCATTATCACTACTTCCTCGTGCTGCAATCACAATTTGAGAAATCTGGCGGTGATGTAATTCTGTAACTAGCTGTTGGATAATGGGACGTTCCGAGGTTAACAGCCTTTGTAAAACCTGGGGTTGTTGCTCAATTTCTTGTTCGAGATTAGACGAAGTTGCCATTGAATCAACGTTGTGATCAGGTTATGCCTTGTTATTGTATAAGAAAAGTCTGCCATCAGCCACAACAGAGTCCTAGCAAGCTTCCTGCGTTCACCTAGGATATTGATTAAAACAGTATAGAAAAATTTTGCGATTGCTGCTACAATTAGAGATAACTGATAACTGATAACTGATCTAGCCACAGTTGCTACAATCTAGCAACTGTGGTATTTCTATGGGCAGAAACCTTCAACCTCCCCTACGATGACTTCATCACTTCCGGTTACTCCCGTTACCCATCCCTAGGAAGCTCAACAACTGGGTGAAATTTTAGATCAGTGTTTTAACGTTCAGGAATGGGATGAGTATCGAGATTTTATAGGATTAGAAAACTTTCGGATCATTTATCAAAATGGAACCCTAGCCGGAGGGCTATGTATTTTTTTTATGGGTCAATGGTGGGGAGGAAAATCTATTCCGGTTGCTGGACTCGCCTCCGTTGGAATTGCGCCAGAATATAGAGGAGGGGGAGTCGCATTAGAATTATTACGCCAGACCCTTCGGGAACTTTATAATCAACAAATTCCCCTATTTTTAACTAGAAACCGTTGATAAAATAACTCGCACAATTGTTGTTTTTCCTATGGTGCTTTCAATTTCTAATCTTCCTTGATAAAACTGAACTAAACGTTTAACCAAAATCAATCCTAATCCTGATCCTTGTTGTTCATAAATGCGACGTTCAAATTGCTGATAAGCTCCAACTTTAGCAATTTGTTCGGCGGTCATTCCCCGTCCTGTGTTCATAAATTCCAGATAATAATAATTAAAAATTTGATATCCTTTAACAACAATCTGAGTATTATTGGCTGAAAATTTAATCATATTATCAATTAATTCTTCTGTAATTTTATTAAAAATTTCTTCAGGAAGATTAACGTCACATTTTTCGATTTCCAAGCCGGGATTTAGGAAATTTCCTTTAATTTCTTGAATTTTACTTTCAATAATCCTTCTAATTAAACGTTCAGGGTCGGAAATAAATCCTTTAGGAAAATATTGAGATCTTTGCGGATCTCGTTCTAATAATTCTAAATCAGCATATAGGAGAAAATTACAAGTTAGTCGGTATAAACGAGCCGCAGACAGACTAATATTTTCTAACATCTCTTGAATTTCATCCGGTGCCATTTCCTCAAAATCTGCAATTAACAGTTGTGTAGTTCCGATAATTCCATTCAAGGGAGTTCTTAACTCATGGGGGAGAGAAAGGGTAATCTTATTACATAACTCATCCAATTGTTCTTGTGCTTTTTGTTCAAAAACTTGGTATTTTTGAATCCGGCTATGGATAGCTTCTAATAAATCTTGGTGTGTAAAAGGTTTACTGAGATAATCATCAGCGCCTAAATTCATCCCATAGCGAAAATCAGCCGTTGTTGATTTAGCCGTTAAAAAAATAAAAGGAATGGTTGCTGTAGATTTAAACTGTCTTAATTCTTCTAAAACTTGATGTCCATCTAATCCCGGCATCATGACATCACAAATAATTAAATCCGGTAAAATTTCTCTGGCTAATTTTATCCCCTTTTCTCCATCCTCTGCACCAATTCCTAAAAATTCTTCAGCTTCCAAGATATCTAAAATAATAGAGCGAACATTGAGATCATCTTCTATGACTAATACTTTTTTCATGGGTTATACTCTTGATTTGATAAGGGAAAAATGAGAGTTACTGTTGTTCCCAAATTGATTTGACTTTCAATATGAATCACACCTCCCTGAATTTCAACGGATTTTTTAACGATAGTTAACCCTAATCCTGTACCGGGAATTACCCCGACATTTTTTGCCCGATGAAAGGGTTCAAATAAATGCTGCTGGTCTTCTAGAGGAATCCCAATTCCTTGATCTTTTAGTGTTAAAATGGCTTGATTAACATTATAATTTAATTTTAATTCGATGTTTCCCCCTTGAGGAGAGTATTTAATCGCATTGGTAATTAAGTTATATAAAATGTGTTGTAAGAGTTTTTCATCTAAATACACTAGAACGGGTAAAGTTGAGGATTGCCGCAAGTCGGATTCAGGAGGAATAAAATATAAATGTTTTTGATCATCTAAGCCAACCTGCATCTCTTGAATTAAAGTAAAACAAAAATATTCTAAATTAATTAAACTGGGATGAAAGGGTATTTTGTGGGCTTCTCCTTGACCAATTAATAATACCTCATTTAAGAGTTCTGTCAAATGGTGAACCGTTGTTTGAATTCGTCGTAAATAAGTTAAATTCTTCTCTTCATCCCATTTATGGCTATAATGTTCTAAAGCTTCTGCGGATGCTAAAATGGTTGTTAAGGGAGTACGAAATTCATGGGAAATCATGGAGACAAATCGAGATTTAAGTTGATTTAATTCTTTTTCTTGATGTAAGGCTTTGTGAATTTCAGCTTCAGAATATTTGCGCTGAGTAATATCTTTTACGTCTCCCTCATAAGCAATAATTTTTCCCACTGAATCTCGAATGACTCTAGCATTTTCCGAAATCCAAATAATACTTCCATCAGAACGGTAAACCTCAGATTCAAACCCTAAAACTGTTCCTTGTTCATTAATGAGACGTACAAATTCTTCTCGCCGTTGAGGATTAACATAAATTTGATCAGGAATATGGGAAAGATTTTGGATTAAATCTTCCGGGCACGAATAGCCATAAATCCTGGCGAGTGCGGGATTAGCACTAATAAAATGTCCGTCAGGAGTAGATTGGAATAACCCTTCTAAGGAATTTTCAAAAATGCTGCGATATTTTGCTTCTGTTATAGCTAATTGTTCATAAGCTTGTTCTAATTTTTGTCGCGAATTAAACCAAGTTCGTTGTAAGTTTTCATACAAGTAAACGGACAAATTACAAATTAAACAAGTCCAAAATAAAAATAATATTAACATTAAGGAATCATAGTTATCAGGAATAATTTTATTACCCAGTAATTTATTGATTCCGAAATAATAGCCTAAGATAATCGATTGGGAGGTTAAATGTAAGATTAATCGCACGGGAATTAATGTTGCTTGACTGACAAAGGTTAACACCCAACCAAATAAATTCGGGCTAACATTTCCATTGACCGTTTGAATAATTTGTTTTGTTAATTCAAGGGAGATTGATAATCCTAAAAATAGATAACCTAAATGTTGATTTCCCCAAGGTGTTTTTAATAATTTCAAACAAGTTAGTAGACCTAAAGATGCAAATATTTGTAAATATAACGTTTGATCTAAAAAGGGTTGATTCCAAAGAATAAATTGCAAAAAATTAATTAAAATAGCGCTAAAATAAATACAAATTCCGATATAAAACGCCAGATTTAATCGCACTGACAAAAAATGATGTCGCCACCGTTCATAAGACAAATGGTTGAGTGTATTATTATATTCAGGAACTACATTCACAGATTTTAAATAGTTAAAAAGACGTTGAACAATCCGTAAATGCGTTAGTTGATTCCTAAGCATTTCTAACATAGATTAATCAGGGATGGGGGAAAACAAGGAGGAACAGAAAAAGCTATAGCAGGGAACAGGGAACAGGTAGGAAAAGGCTTTTATGTCCTAACCACCTTGGCGATTGCTATATGGTGAATTTAGTATAAACGAGTTCTGTCGAAATGATATCCAAAATAAAGAGGCTCTGTAAAACACAGAACCTCTTTCCGTTTAATTTAGATGTACATTCCAGGATTGATTAATAAACAGCACCTTGAGAGGCGGTAACATCAATCGGTTTCATTAAGTACAGTTTGAGCAACTGCCATCCGTTAGACAGATAGTAGGGCAGTTTTTGGAAGAACTGAACGAATTTAGGGCTATCAGAATTAACAATCGCCGTTAACTGTTCGTTGTTCTTGAGGCAGATATCTAATCGGTTATAGAATTCAGGATTATTCACATCCAACATCACCGGGAAAACGCGACCTGCGGTTTCATTCGTTTTTTCAATGACGTGAATATCATAATCCCGTGCATTTAAACCAATGGCAGCATAAAAATCCGCCCGTTGTAAATCGTTTAAATACATGGTGGCAAACACTGACAACAGGAAGAAACGACACCAAAGCTTCGCTTTCCAATCATTCAACATTTGGGGTTGAGATTGCATCACCGCATCGAAGAAATCGCCGTGACGGTTCTCATCCTGACACCAATTTTCAAAGAAGCGGAAAATCGGATAAATGCGGTTTTCGGGATGGGCTTCTAAATGACGATAAATGGTGATATAGCGCCAGTAACCAATTTTTTCAGATAAATAGGTGGCGTAAAAGATGAATTTAGGTTTAAAGAAAGTGTACTGACGGCTTTTGGTCAGAAATCCTAAATCTAAGGACAGATTGAAATCGGACATCGCTTTATTCAGAAAACCCGCATGACGAGCTTCATCCCGCGACATCAATTGAAAACACTCCGCTAAAACAGGGCTTTTATCCTTGAGACGACGGCTGAGTTCTTTATAGAGCAAGAAACCTGAAAATTCAGCCGTGCAGGAACGCTCTAAAAATTCAATGAATAAACGACGAGTTTCGCCATCAATATGATCCCAGGATTGTTCAAACTCTTGATCCCGGACAAAGTGATTGCGGTTGTAGTCTACCCGAAACTCTTCGAGAATGGCTAAGAGTTCCTCTTCATTGACGGAGATGTCCATTTTCTCCATTTCCTCAAAATCCGTTGTGTAGAAACGGGGAGTGAGGATGGTTTCTTTGGCTGGGACTTTTACCCCAGGTCTGATTTCGTCAAAAGCGGGTCTTTTCAGGGAATCTACCATGTCTGTTGGATCTCTATTCTTATCACAGTGTGTTCTAAAGTCAGGAGTTCACGGGACATTCCGCCCGTCACCCCGCTTAAGGCTATGCTTATTTATGAATCAGCTTAAAATTGCCATGCAATACAGTCTACCAACGTCTACACCCAGAAGGGACAGAATTTGCGTTAAGAATTGCAACAAAAATTCAAAATCGGCTGATTTCTGATGATTAATCTTTCTGACCCAGAGCAAGGAACAGGATTTTGAGTTCAGTTTTTGTTAAGTCTCGGCTTTACGCCAGCTTAACCCACACCCCGTCATCTGCAAGCCCTTATTCAGCAAGCCCTATTTAAAGCTTGTAGTACCGTGGCGGTTGTAAAAACACCGTGCTGATCTAAAGAAATTGCGCTCTCGATCAAACTGTTCAAAACCCAGTTCTGATAATTTTCCGGAGCAGTCATATTGGGAGGAGGAACTCGCAAACCTGCTGAGGGGGGCCAAGAACCGTCTGGATTTTGCTGCTGTACAAGCCAGCGGATCGCCCGCTCCAGGGGTTCGCGGACAGTTTGGGTATCGCCGCCCAGAACCAGTATGCGCACAATCCAGGCAGTGGCGAAGGGAGAGCCGGAAGGTCTCACTGTGGAGGGGACTGAGCCGTCTGCACTGATGCGGCTGAGGGCCCAGCGAACTGCCCTCCCAACTCGCTCGCGGTCTTCCGGCTGCAAGACGTTTGCCAGAGCCTCAGCGGCTTGGGCAGTGGCGTATTCATCTTCACACCACCAGTAACTCTTCCAGCTACCGTCCTCAGATTGTCTTTGCCGCAGGAACTCGCAGGCACCGGCACGCACATCGGGCAGGGAAGCGGCGGCTGCGGTGACGCAGTTTTGGGGTTCGCACCATCCGTCAAAGGGCATCTCCTCCGACGCTCGGATAAAGCCCCGAATCGGTCCATCAGTGGCATAGGTGGCAATGCCACCTCCCATCCGGACGTGCGCGGCGAGGAATTCCCGCCCCGAAAGGGCTTGCTCCCAATCGCCACAACCTGTGGCGTCTGCTAATTGCAGTGCCCAGGCGGTGCTGTCAGCATCTCTTGGCGTCAAGCTGTTGTATCCCCAGCAGCCAGAAGGCTGGCAACGATTGCTCAGCCAGCGCCACGCCTCCTGGGCAGCCGTGAGGGCTTGGGGCACTGCTTGGCTGGCAAGTGCCGTGCCTGTATAACCGGTGACCCACTCGTCACTGCAACCCGGTGCCAGCCTGAAGTCTGACCACCATCCATCGGGATGGCGGGCATTGCAAAGGAATCGAATCGCGGCGTCAACCGATGAGTTAACAGATGAGCGAATACTGCTCGATGAGTGATGGCGGTATCGATTGATTCCCGGCAGAGGAGGGCTCAGAGAGATATGCAACGCGGGGGGGCCTTGCTGCGCCACCAAGAAAGCAATGACATTGTGGTGTTCGAGGGGGTCTGTGCAACCGGCCAGTGGCTCTGTGAAAGCGGCGTAGTTCCTCAAATTCCACCCCTTCTGCTGTGCTAGGGACAGCAGAGCGTGGCGAACGCTCCCGTCAGTTTTGAAGAGGGTCTTGGCGAAGGTAAACACAGAGAAAACAAGTGGTTCGGCTCCCGACGAGAAGGAGAAACTAAAGCCATAAATTCCCTCAGGCAGTCCGGCTCCTGCCCGGTTGAAGGTATAGCCCGATGTTTCCTCAATCAAGCCGAACAAGTCCGCTTGCCTGGACTCCAAGCCCACTCGTTGCAGGAGATTCGTAACCTGCCAGTCCGTCAGATGGGGAGATTTGATTCTGAAATAGAACTCGGTTCGCGACAGGTCTGTCTCCTGTCCGATGGCTACTAGCTGGGCCCCTCCATTGGGCAGCAATGGTTCATTACCCAGAAAGCAGCGAACCATTTCCGCAGCCGCAGGAGATCCCTCCTGGGGAACTTCGACGTAGAGCTTGTAGCGATCGCCTTCCAAACGGTGGCGCACCCCCATCCAAGCTCCCCACTTCAGGCTGCCGGATTCCTGCACTTTGTGCGAGAGGGCACTCACCTCTTCAGGCAGGCGACCCGCCCCCAAAAAGTCCAGCAGCCACTCGGCACGGGAGAGCCGATCTTGTGGCTTCACCTCAGAACCGCCCACCTCGGTTGCGTAGCGCATACCTGTCTCGTGAGACCCAAAGGTAAACTCCACAGGGAAGCCGTTGTAGCTCAAGCTGCCGAATTCCCAAGCAGTGTCTGGTTGGGGGGAACAGCGAATTTCCTCCAGCAGGAGATCCAGAGTTTTTGCCGCCCGCTCTTCCAGATTGGGTATCCCTGCTGCTGCTATCCGGACTGCTCGCGCTACGGCTAGCTGATTTCCCAAGGCTCTGTCTAGCTGAATCATTCCCAGTCCCCCTCGATCGTTACACGAGATTGTCAAGCAAATATTGGTCTAGGTTCAGAACGGTCTGGCGATCGGTTGCCTCCCCTTGTGTGGGATATTGTTTTCTCGTTCCATCTTTTTTCTTACCTCCAACTTTCCACTGGTAAGTGCTAGCAGCAGGGTTGAGGTCAAATACAATGTAATGGGGGAGCTGATCGGGAACCAGCAAGGGTTTTTTCTCTAAATTGTTGTATTTCATAACTACCTGAATGGCTTCGTATCCTCCCACCTTAAACGCTTGCGTTTCCACTTTAACCAGGAACTTGCTAATTTGTCGAGCCAGCGCACTGTCGTCAGGCACAAGTTCAGACAATGCCAAGAAAGGATTTGAACTCGTGCCCCACTTATCTTCCCCCGGTCCTGGCCAGTTAATTTTCGTGTCTAGCGCCTTGTGCTTGATCTCGATTCGATACTTATAGTCGTTGAGTTTAGGGTCATTTACCGGGATAGACCACTCCTCAATCTCCCTTGTTACCTGCGTGTACCTGAACGTTTTCGTCAAGGTTGTACCGTGTTCGTACTTTAAGAAAACGGTTACAGAGTCAAAGCGTTTGAAATCAAGACCGCTCTCATCTACATTTATCGTCAGTACGTTCGGCTGAGTTTCATAGGCTGGCCTTCCCGCAGATTGGATAAAAATGCGCCGATCTTCCCTTCCGTTCTCCGATTGTGTGTACTGCTGGTTGTTAACGCTAACAAAAGTACAGCGGTAGTTGAATTTCCGCTTCGATGCGTCCATCAGAGGAATGACCAAGGGCGGGACGGGAGTTGCCGCCCCTGCTGTCAGCGTCCGATCGCCTGTCCAGTTGTAGCCGTTGGCCTCATCTGTATAAATAACATCGACGAACGCCAGTTGGTCGGTGATGGGATTGAGCAGGGACACAATATCGATATTCAGCTTGCCATTTGTCCGGTCGGGCACGACGAGAGTTGACACTGATGTGGTGACTGGCTCAGTTTTATGAGTGGAGCCGTCCTGCATTTTGTAAACGAAGTGGCTGGTGTAGGAGCGAACTTCCGGATCGCTCAGTCGCAGTTTCCAGTGCTGTTCGGTTGGTGAGTCAGGGAAGAAACGCAGTACCTTTGGCTGGGGTTTCCAGCTCTTGCTTGCATAGCTGAGATGCACTTCGATTTCCTGAATTTCCGCCCAGACAAAATTGCGTTCTAGCGTGGCTGCGATATCCAAAAATCCAAGAGACTTGTATGGATCGATTTGCAGTGACCGGCTCTGGGTTGATTCCGCCTTGATCGGGTAAACATTCTTCTCTCCTTCCCAGCCTGACAGCGTATTTGGTTTGAAGCGGTACTCGAGCTGATAGTCATAGGCTGTGTCCCGCTTAGCGTTGGTAGAAAACTCTTTAGCCCACCGCTGATTATTGTGTCTGTCAAAGGTGAAATCACCTTTGTAGTCGCCACCGTACTTCAGCTCCACACTCACAGACTCGAGGCCAATAGAGTCAAAATCAAGTGGCCCACTGACTGACACCTGAATCTTCTTGAAAAAATCGTCATTCAGGTTAATTTCCTGAAAATGTGCTTTCGGATCGAGGTTTTTGAGCAGGATGCCAAAGAACCCCTGAGGTGCGTAGCGCTGTTTCCAGGCTCGGGTTGAGGAGTAGGTGTAGGTAGCTGTTTTTGTTTCTTCCTTACGAACAAATTTGATCCCCAGAGTTCCCCAGTTGATCGGACTCAGAAGTGGCTTTGGACTCGCGTTCTCAGACGCTGCAGCCCCCTCTGTCTCGTTCTCAGTCAATACAGCGTCCGAGACTGCCTGTGTTACTTGAGCTGCGACTTGCGGATCGCCAGCATCTTTCCACACATCACCATCTTTTATCTGAGGCTTAAAATAATCTTTAAGCAGCTGTTCTGTGAAGTATTGAAGCGCCCACTCTCGTTGTTTTTCTGTATCTGCATCATCGATTTGACTGAGAATTTCAATTTTGAGACCCTGGTTTTCCTGAAGCCATTTCAGTTGCGTACTCAAATCCACCTTCATGGTGTTCATCATGTCTTGACTCAGGGGAATAGTTGCTTTAAATCCAACTCCCAGTGCGTTTTCGATTTGCTGGAAATCAGCAGTAACTTTGACTTCGAGCGCGGGCCGCAAACCAGTGAATTCCAAATCGTAGAAGATTCCTACCGGCTGTCCCTGATTTTGGAACGATCGCTGAAATAGCGTGGCTTGTTCTTCGGTCAAATTCAAGCTAAAGGCTGCACTGTTATCCCCGGCCAAAGAGGGGACTCCCAGACCGGATATGTTTTCCTGACCGACATTCCCAGCGGCCACCTTTACGCTTCCTTTATCAAAGACAACAGGAGCGAGTCTGGGCTTTTTCGAGATTTTACGGAGTTCACTGAGTATGCCATTCCGAGTTTGTTCGTCCAGACTCAGGTCAGCGGTGAAGGCGAGAAACCCCCCACCTTTTTGTGCAGCGTCGGAGGTGTACTTGAGCAACGTAAACTCTGGCTTGCCGTCTTTTTTTGCCAGAGAGATGGTGCCCAGATACCAAAACTGGTCGGGATCTTTATGGTCGGGAAATACAGTGACACCCTGAACTGTTATGGCTTTGTTACTGAATAATAACATGCGAATTTTCCTCGAATTGGTTTGGGTTATGGGACTTACTCAGCGACCCTTAATTATGTGGTGGGGTATGTGCAACACTTGCACGCTCTAGACATAGAGGCTTTGCATAAGTCCTGAGCTTGGATGTGTTGGATCGTGACCTTGAGTTTTTGATTAAGTTTTGACCGCATCACGGTGCTTTTACATCGAGACCTAAAAGAATTCGGTTGCCGACAGTAGCAGATTTCAAAATCTCCTTTGCTCCCTGATTGAAGCAGACAATGACTCTGTAGTCAACTCTTTTGCAGTCCGGAAGGCGCTGGTTCGCCTCAAAGGTTTGGCACCGGGATTTTAGAGGGCTGAATTCGAGACATACACTCTGAATCGGAAGACTGTTTTCTGGGTCTTTATAAGATAATTCTAGATAAACAGTTCTGATTTCGGACCAATTAACCGTAAGCAGGACAACGGTAACTTTGCGTTTGAGCTGAAATGGATCGCGGACAATAATCTGTTCCTGGCATGGCCATTCTGGCGTTTCCCAGAAATCGCCTGCTTGGTAGGGGTAATAGGTTAGTTTGTATAAAAACTGCCGCCGCTTAAAATCCCGCACAAACATTGTCCAGGTCAGCGCAGAGTTGTTCTGACGCAGATTGAAAGTCTGTTCCTGCCGAATTAGATTATCTTCATCGAGATAGCGAACTTCCACCTTTACAGAACGATAGCGATCCCACGGGAAGGACTGGGGCGTAAAAATCGGAATTTGCTCATTTAAGTAGAGGTCGTCGTAGGGAAAAATCTCCAGATTATCGCGGTCAGTTACCGTTTCCCTTGACTCCACCTGCTGAGGGCGTCCGCTGTAGTTACTGATGTTGAAAATAACTTTGTAACTCACCTTCACGTCCCGCTGCATCACCTTCTTGTTCAGGGTGCTGTCCCACTTGGTGCTGGCGCTCCAAATCGCGGTTTCTCTGTCCGTGGAAGACCACAGGAAAACAACTCGCTCTCTGTCTGAAATCTCACCGTAAGTGAGAGTTACCTGGATGTGATTAATGTCATCTCTCTCAAAATTAGCGCGACAAATCACCGCCACTTGGCGCTTTTGGAAAAAGCTATTCTCAAGGTCTATGGAAGTGATAAAGTCATCGGGTTTGAAATTTCCTTGTTGAATGCCCGACAGCAATCCCTGGAGATACCCCTGGGGATAGATGCTGCGCCTCACCGCCGCCTGTTCGTTGATGGCCAGATTGAAAGATCGTCGGTCGATTTGGGTAATATCAAGTTTGTAATAGCTGAATCCCATCGGAAAAGAAAAGCCTCCGCCTCCTGTCTCCTGAATGGGGCCGAATTTAGGTTTAAAAAAGGTGGCCAGCACCATTTGTTTGATTTCCTGGACAATCCGATCGCGACTTTGTGTGGCAGCAGCCGTCTGTTCCTCTAGTGGGACAGCATTTTCCTCCTCAATTTCGAGGACGCTGCTCTCAACCAGTGAGTCCACGATGTTATCGATATTGATGCTGAAAAAAATCAGGTTGATATCATAATGCTCCTCAATATGCTTCTGGACGCGATCCAGTTCAGCGCGGATGCGGAAAGAGTAAGCAGGTCTGGTGGCGAAGTAGTCGAGGCAGTAGGCAACCCCAATCGGCGCGAACGCACTCTGGAAGAGTGCCTGTTTGAGCAGGGTCACCTCATCTCGACCGAGTTCCACAGAAAATACTGCTTGGTTGTCACCAAAGAGCGATGGCTTGGCCGAGTAGCTGTTGTTGAGAATCGTCAGCGTCACCGTGCCATCCACCAGTGGAACTTGTTCGAGGCTGTGCCGGTCTGTTTCGAGTTGCTTGGCGATCTCTCCCAAGGTTTCTTCCTTGACACCCAGATTCACCTCCAGGGTGAAATAGCCACCTGTGATCTCTTGCTTATCATCCCGGTACTGTATCAGTCCGAGCTTGGGTTTGCCCTTTTCGTCGGAGGTCAAGCGCGGCTGTTGCTGGATGTAGTAGTATTTGCGCGGATTTGCATCATCACCAAATAGGGAAACCCCTTTGATTTCCCTGCTGTTGAGATATTGCAGCACTGCCGTCATCTCCATAAATCGGTTAACAATCGCCAAGCGGTTGAGGCGGGGGCGCTGTCGCCCCATTCCTCTACTTAGAAGTCGAAATCAGAAAGACCGCTGGTGGTGCCAGTGCCAGAACCGCTGCCGGTGCCAGAACCGATGCCGGGGCTGGGGGGGGCACCCCAAACATCCAGTACAGACTCAAGATTCACAACAGCATCGGTTGAGGAGATCCAGGTCGCGTCAGAGGGGTGATATTCCATCGAACCATCTTTTTTCTTGATCTGGGCAAGCCACTTATAAGTGCCGATGGCACCTGCTGTGAGACGCTCAGCCACGAAATACTGGACTGGCTGTTGCTGGTTTACCACCAATCGCGTGCGTTTAGAATCGTACTCAATGTTGACGGCGATAGCCAGGTAATTCGGCTCAAACTGGAACAGGTTCCCTGCAGTTACTTTCACCAAGAACTTGCCGTTGGCCGCAGCGATCTCGGCATCGGTCTTGATAATTTCACTTAAGTCTAGGTTGTTGGTATTCTCTGTTGTCAATTCCACCGGCCAATACAAGTTGAGACTTGAACCATTGAATACAGCTTTGTGCCGGATCAACAATCGATACTTGTATGACTTTGGGCCTCCCTCCTTCAGGGGGACAGACCACCGGTCTACTATATTGTTGTTGCCACTTTGAAATATGAATTTGTTCTCGTCCTCTTTACGGATTCCGTTTTTCGCATCCTCGTACAGCAACTGCACCTTTATGCGTTCAAAGCGCTCCGCAAAATTCTGTAGGCCGGTTTCATCAATTACGACATTCAGAAGCTGCTCTGGCGGGATGCCGACCAAGATAAACGAGGTATCCACCGACTCCGAACCCTGATACTTAGAGCGGTTACCATCGTTAAAAACCAGCTGTGTGTCATATTCCAGCTTAGGTGTCATACTCGCTGGAAATGTGGGCACTTTCCAGCTTTTTGATTCGCTGCTGTTCTGGAAGCTCACTGGAAAATTGATTGTGAAGTCACCTAGCGCGGGCACTGTGTACTTGAGGGTGCTTGCGATGAGGAGCACATTGCTGTCTAAACCAGAAGGCAGGATTGTATAGGTGCGAGGTGCCAGAAATGGAGGCTCTATATAGATGTCGGTTTTGTAATCTGTTGCCCAGTCAACTTTCTGTTTTTGGGAACCGGGCGCATACACAAAGCGCGACCCATCTTTCAAGACAAACTCTGTATGGTACTTGACAGGCACGGGTTTGGCTACCAGCAGAGGTTCGACAAACTCATCCGCATTCGGTTTAGCCTGGGTGAGAGTGATCTTCTTCTCGATCGGGCTTAGGCCATCTGGCTCGAACTTATAAGTGACTTGAGCTCGATCAACCAACTGCCAATCTATATTGTCGCCTTTGATGTTGGCTCGGGCAATCCCTATGTCCTGAATATTGATATTCAGAACGCTACCGTCTATTTTTTGAGCCTGCGGGGTGTTGAACGTTTTTCCATTCGCGTACCCGATCTCGTAGGTATAGCTACAGGTCTGAACAGGCTGGCCGTTCTCTATCCCGTAGCTCCACATGACCGGATTTTTCTTGTTTTCCCCGCCATTGGGAGAGGGTTCCGGTTTCCCCTTTGCTTCAAACAGCACAGTTTTGTTTCGATCACTCGTCTTGCAACCTAAGTATTCGATGTCAACCCTCACATAGCTGATCTTCAGCTTCTCAAAGTCGCCATTGACAACTATCTGGAGGGTTTTATCCCGGTAAAAATCATCAACCAAATTATAGGCTTTGAAGTATTTATCCAATGCCTTTTTTAACTCATTGTCGTCTAACAGACCATCAGGATTCAAAATGCTGGAGATTGTGGGAAGCTGCAGTTGAGGGAAAATGGTCTGCTCGACCGCTCGACTCTCACTGTATGTAATATTGATGTCTACAGTCGCGCTGAGGACTTCAGAAACCTTATCCGGATTCTTTTGGAAGTGCTGGCCTAGGTTACTGATATCGAGCCCTTCGGTCTGGTTTTTCAGAATATTCGTCAGTTGCTTATTTCCCCAGTCTCGCAAGTCTTGTTCGAGCTTATTCTTTTGCTCTGGAGTCCAGCCTTGTCCCAAAACAGGACCAACCTTTACACCATAAGTTTGTTTTTGCTCTAACTCCTTTTTGATATTCTCTTCTGTCGCCTGACCCCAGACGTTCCGATCTATTGTATGTGCGAAGGAGGCTACTTCGCTTGACTTGTAGAAAACTGTCACCTCGGCTGGGGGCAAAACGGCCTCAAAACTCATTTCATACCTGACGCCGGCGATAGAGCCTCCCGCTCCTTCCTTGAGGGCTTTTTCCAGGAAGGTTGCCCCGTGCTCCGTAAGTTCCAGGTTGAAGATCGCATTATTGTCTCCAAAGCCTGAGGGTTTAGGAGGGGTTGGGTTGGGTAGTATCAGTCGGCTGTTAGAATCCTTAAGCAGTAGTTCTGTTTTAGTCTGGGTAAAGGGTACGGCGTTCAGCTTGACGTTAGTGGGTATAAACTGCTGCCACCCCTGTGCCGGCTGGTATGTCTTGGCGAGGGCGTCAACTTGCTGATCAGTGTATCCCAGGTTTTTACTGAGAGTCTTCCACTCTCCTTGGGGTTGTTTTTTATAAGCCTCCAACATCTCGACGATATTTTTAGCGCGCTGCTCCAACTGCGGGTTGAGTTCTTTGGATAGCAGCTGCTTGATCAGGTCTTGTTCTTGGGGATTGGGAAAGGGCAGGACAACCGTGAAGGTGCAGAATCCTCCCCCTTCTTTACCTGGGCCTGGATTGTACTTCGTTACAGTGAAGTCTAGGGCCTTTCCGTCCTCCGTCCGTTTGTATGTCGGCGTAGCTGGAATCACGTAAAACTGATTTGGATCTTCGTTATCTCCATAGCACTGGTAGCCCTGTCCTGTGGATAGCTTCAGGAACTTCTGGACATGAGTCGTTAACATTTTCAAACTTCTCCGATTTGAGACATCTACTATTAAGACGCTCGGTTAGGGCAGTTTCTGAAATTTTGGATTGCAGTTATCGCCTGATTTTTCAGATCCTCAGCCCTGATAGGGGCCATCGATCCGATGCGGATAAGTAAAATTGCTCAGACGTTTTGGTTTGCCGGGGTGACAAAATTGAAAGGAGGGCTTCCCTCTGCGGAAAAGCCCTCCCCCACACTCTATCACCGGCTGGTCGCAGGCGGAACGCCGCGCCCTCAACCGCGCATCTGGCTTACAGGGTCACCTGGGTATTCTCTGTTTTAAAAACTTTAGATGAAACTAGACTGCCTTTGGCCGGGGTTTCCTGCCAGCTGTACTCAATGACGCCACTGAGGTTGGGGCTTCTGGTGACAAAGTAAACATTTTTGGTCCATTCCGCATCTCTCTGGTCGAACTCAACGGTCTTGGTTTCCCGATCGCCGTCTCCTGAAGGCTTGTAGGTAACTTTCACCCGCACGCCCTTTGCTCGAGCCACTTGGCGAGCCGAAGCATCGACCACAATCTTTGCCAGTCCCACATTTTCTGGTGCCAGCACCCACTCCCCAGATCTGGTGGGTGGGAGTTGCGCGGTGAAATTCTCCCCTAGAGAATATCCAGTCTCAACTACCAAAGGCTCTCCGGGAGGAGCGGGAAGGGTCACGGAATGGAAACTGGGCTCTTCGAGAGTCTTGGTTTGCCCTGCACAAGTGACCCGGATCGAATAGAGTAAAGTGCTTTCCGGCTCAAACCCCAACCGAACCACTTTCTCTCCCGCAGTTGAGCCAGTCCCCCCAGAAGTGCCCCCTGCTGCAGTTGGGCCAGTCTCACCCAAAACGGGGCGCAATGGCTCATCAATAGTTTCGGGTGAACTTTGGATGCGATCGCGACCGTTTCCGTCAGGAAACCAAGAACTCACGTCAGTCTGTCGCTCGACGGAGTAGCTGTGAGTTTCTGTGTCTGTGAACTGCGCCTCCAAGGTGGAGCTATCGGGGAGGATATTCCCAGCCTGGGCTTGCTGGGCTCGCGGGAGGAGCAGGTCGGCGGCACTCTGCTTGACCTTGCCCTCCACTCTTTGGCGAAGTTCCTGCGACACCGCATTGACTTCTGTGATACTGAGGGTGATACGCCCCTCAGTGATGGCCTTTTCTATTTGAGCGTGGCAGTCCCCCAGAGAAATAGGCCTTTGCTGCTGTTGGTTCCTTTTGGGAAACAAACCTCCTAACCTGGAGGTTGGCTGCTGTTCTCCCCCAGTAGCGGTTTTGACAAGCTCCGCAATATCAGCAGCCACATCCCCCGCCAGGCGGATGGCGATGGCAGCGGTTACTCCAATCTCAGCGCTGTATTTGACGCGCAGGTAATCTGGCTCACCGCCGAGAGCGGAGAGGGCTTGGTGTTTTTCTCCAGCGGTGAGCGTCTCCTGGAAAATGGTGGTGTAGGGCAAGAACCCAGAAGAGGGAGAGGTTTTCAATACCTGAAAGTTTCCTTGACCGTCCCCGATTTCCAGCGACACTTCTGGACTGGAAACCGAAGCCATATCCAGGACGATGGAATGGGAGTTGATCTGGTAGCGCCGGGCTATCTCTGCCTTTAGGTCTTCGAGCAAGCTGGACTCCACATCCCATCGGGTCTGCAATTGCAGTATGGCACCCCGATCGCTGACCCAAAGGCTGAGGGTGGGCTGACCGGAGAAATCTGGCTCGGGTTTTGGTTTGCCTGGGATGTAATATAAAGTCCGGCCATCCGAGCTGGCTGCCTGGTAGCACCGGACGCCATGGAACTCAAAGCCCAGGGTTTCTGGCAATTTAGTCATGTTTAAGAGGTGATTTATTCAGTAAAGATAAGCAAGAAGGACAGGGGGGCTAACTGACCTGTACCGTAGAGGCTGCGGGGTGGGACTGTCTGACCCTTAACTGCTAGGGGTAAAGGTAGGGAACTTTTCCCAAGGTGTAACTGGTGAGTTATTCAGCGCTGATTTCACAAATAAAGCTTCACTGCTCTCTAGCTATTTTCAAGTCAAAGTTACCACAGTAGTGGCAGTCCGTTGGGTGAGATCTCGCAATTGCCCTCCCACAACTATGCAATTTAAGCTTTGCTTCACAAATTGGCTGGCAGTGGCCTGAGAGAAATTCACACTTGAAGGTTCAAAGGTTGCGAGGGGGAGCAGTAATCTGACCAAGGGGACGGTTGGGAACTGGGGCCTTCAAGCTGCTGCCGGTAGCGGTAGCGGGATTGAAAGGGGGATTGAGGCAAATACTTGAGTGCCTGTTTGGGAGTATCGGGCAAGAAAAATAAGGTAATTTTGTCGGTTTCTGGTCTTCCCTCCGGCAGGAACTCAAAGACGGCAAATAGAGTGTTCTTAAGCTCGCAGCTCACCTCAACCTGCTGAGTCCCGTACTGGGGCAGGGAGTGCAAATCCAGCCAAAGGGGATTGGCCGGCACCGGATCGAGCTTAATGGTTCCTAACCCTTCCTTGGAACGAGCTTCAATTTCTAAGGTAGCTCCTTCCGCGCCTTTGGGAATGGCCAGGGCGATCACTGGCCGATCGAGAGTAAGCGCAAACAGATCCTGGATCTGAGACCCGCTGTCAGGGCGTTTCAAAATTCCCTGGATGTCAGCCATCTCCAGCAAAGACCGAGAGGCTTCCACCGGCACGAAATCCACGGGAAAGTCATCGGGATTGAGGATCAGCAAATCTCCCTGATAGGTTTTAACTGTTCCGTTGAAGCGTTGAATGCCTGTTGCGTCTTGAAGGACGGCATAGGTTTGCAAGGTGTACTCTTGCTTCTCGGCAGGAGAGAAGCGGAGGACAACAGCCGGAGTGTCGCCAGATTCGTTCAATTCTTCTGTCTCTACTATGGCTTGGGGACGCCTGGGGATATTGGGTTTTGCCCGAAAGGTCACTCCCAAGGCCACAACCCCCCGTCGCTGTTTCGGAAGGTTATCAGCGAGGTAAACCCGCAGGTGTCCAGTGTTAATCGCCGGAACAACTGTCTGTTTGACCACCTCGTCGATTCCTTGGTCTTGGACGAGCTGTCGGGCGGCGGCAAACGGATCGAGTTGGAGTACCAAGGGGCGATGGGCTGGCGTAGGTTCTGACAGATCCCAGAGGAAACGCCCGGTGCCGGTGTCCGCCGGTGAGAGCAGGGCGATGCGGGGGCCGGCACCAGCGGTCTCCGCTGGACAAAAAGTGCCGAAGCGTTCCCGGACGCGATCCGCGAGCACCTCAGCCACAGCGCTAGGAGCGATGGCATCCAGGTTCCCTTCGACCTTCAGATTTGCGGAGTTAAGGCTGTTTCGGAAGTAATTGACAATCGCATCCCTGGGAACCTGCCTGTTCTGATTGCCCAGATCTGCTAGAGCTTCCAGCAGCTGTTTGGGGTCAAAGCTGACTTTCAGTGGCAGTCGGGGGGACACACCAACTATCTCCATCTCAGCTATGGCTTTTAATCCCAGCAGATTGCCCCCCTCACCCTTCAGGGAATCTCGCAGCAGGAGAGCGTTGTTTTGCGAGAGTTTCAGCAGATATCGCCCTCTGCCGAGACCGTTGCCAGCCAGGGGAACCGGTTGCAGCAATTCTTCCGGCACACGATCTATTTCTGTCAAGGGGCGGAAGCGGAGAAATCCTGACGAGAAGCAAGCAGGGACGAGGGTAGCTCCCGAAGATCTCTCGCGCAGCACCCTCAGCGCTGTGTCCATCTGGTAACGAGACAGAACCGCAAATTCCAGCATCCCATGCGGTTCCGGGGGTCGAGAGAGATTCTCTCCGCGCACGAGTGTTAGCGCGAAATCAGGTTTTCCGTCAGCGCGGGCAGCGATTTCCAAGCCATCGGGCACGAGAACAAAGTTGCCAGTGCCTTCATAGGGGTAGAATATTTTAACTTCTGCCTGGATGGGCGCATAAAAATCAGGCAATCCTTGCAAGGACATGTCACACCTCACTTGGGTACACAGATAATTTCTATCGTGATTTTGTCTTTATGGAAGCTGAATTAAGCTGGGCAATACAAATTCGCCATCTTCTGCCAACTGCTTTTAGACTCATCGGCCCTATAGGTCAATTAGACCTTCCCATCTATGTAGATTATTTCCTCTGTCGTTGTCAGCCAATCAGAGATTGTTTGCTGTCCATCCTTGCGAATCACTCTCTTTTTGTAATGATAGGTTCCCGGATCTTCTTGCCCCCAAAAAATCATACTGATAGGCAACCGAACGGTCACGCTGGCACTCAAGTTGCTGGCGGTGAGTTCTACAGCATCACTCCGATCGAAGTCCACCACAATAGACTGAATCTGTACAAATGTCGCTACAACTGTCCTAAGCGTGATAGACTTAGTAAAAGTTATCGGTACATTTTTCTCAATTGTCCCCCATATCTGCGCTTTGTTATCCGGCAACCGACATTGAAATGGGATACTCTCTCGCCCGAACCCTGGAATTTCAACCGCAACCTGTCCCGTCAAAAGCGTGTTTTGTACTTCGCTGCTGAACATGGCATCCCAAACAGCTTGAAAATCCTTCAGAGATAAGGTCAAACTGTCAAAAATTCCATCCTTAAGGCTGACTCGAGCGTTGCGAACTGAGCCGATCTGTCCGGGAATGGACAGGCTGAACTGGAGCTTCCGCTCGTCGGCGTTCAGAGGCGAGAACTCCAGACCTTCAGCCCCTGACGGCAAAGGAGAGGGCGCATAGTTGAGCAGCGCTCTGGCAGCCGCTTCCAGCCTGTTAGCATCTACAACTGGCGCTGCGTAAAACTCTAGAATCGCTCGGATTTTTTCCTCATCGAACGAACCGTCAGACGACTCAAAGGACAGGGAAATGGTTGGACCTTCGGAGTCCGATCTCCTGCCAATTTCAAAGCTGTCCGGCAGGTAGTAAAATCGATAGCGATCGCTTGCATCCTGGTAGTACCGGTACGAAATGCCCTTCCAAGGGACTTGCCGACAAATCAAAGCCTGTCCTGTAAGAGTGGGTTTGATGGACTCAAATATGTACTGGTACAGCAAAGGAGGAAAAAAGAAGGTGTCGTCTACGATGTTATCCAGGATATTATTCTGTTCCTGATACAAAAAAGGAGTGTAGGTAACGATTAGCTGCGGGCGATAGGCTTCCGTGCTTGACCTGCTCGAATAATATCTCACCCTGTAACCGTAGCTTTTAACACACAGGGAAATCTTCTTATTCCCCGCCAACTTTGCTCTCACCGCAGGTGTGATGTCTGCGGTCATATCGCGGTTATCGATGCTTTTCGGCTCCTGGCGCGACGGTGGCAAACTGTCGAACCCGTACCAAGTCCACCAAGATCCAAGCATCTCGCCAATTTGAGGCTGATTGCCCCAAGTGAGCGAGGTAGGATTCCAATTGTCGTCTAAAACTAAATGTGTGTACTGGTTTCCGTCTCCTCCATAGGCATAACCTGCAAAAGCGGTCATTTGAAAGTTCACACTGTCGATTCTGACGTTATTGGGCAGGGAACTCAGATTGAAGCGCACATAGGCGAGTTTCTGCTTGCCGTCCCCCTTCCATAAGGGTTCGACTTCGAGATACGGCTGGCTGCCGAAGTTACTGCCACTGCTATCTTGGATGACATAGCTGTCCGCTTCCGGATAGAGCTTAACGGTTTCCTTCCAACGCTGAAGATCGGCAGGAGATAATTCCGTCACGGAAGTTGCCACCCTCACCTTGCGCCTGACGACGAGGGCAGCTTCATAGCTTATGTCAGTCAGCACCGCATAAACTTTGTCTCGTTCTTCTAAAGTGTTCACTCGCAAGACGGCTTTTAATGTCTGCTCTCCGTCTCGTTTCGTGACTTCCTGAAATTCCAATGACTGTGGCTGCCCTTGCCACCGATAGTTGATCACTACCGTAACTTGGGGTGCTATCGCTTGGGCATTGCGGATCTGAGGCTCTAGACTCGGGGCAGGATAGGCCTGGAGATACAACTCCAGAACCCACTTCTGACCGTCCGGACGCATCGACATGCGATACCGTCGCTGGCCGGAAACTTCTTCTTCTGCCAGCTGGTAGCGAGGCAGATAGAGCTTTTGTGCCGGGTCAGTCGCTCTCTCAAACAGAATCTCATCTTTGACTTCACCCGTGGGGGAAACCGGAATCCTGAGATCGTTTCTGGGAACGGGAGTCCCCGACACTCCCTCATCCGGCTCTCCTGACTGTACTCCTCCCTCTTCGAGGTCCACGACTCTGAAGATTTTGGTCATGGCTGGCTGAGTGCCAACCATACTTTTTAGGGTCACCAAATTTTGCGACAGTTCCATCACAGCTTTTTTTGATGTCCAAATTACTCGTTGTATTTATAAGACGCTGAAAAAAGGCTATTTTTGAAATTTTTGAGTTTCATGCTATTTCTGGCAGATGCAATGAAACTCCTGGGGAGGATTGGCAAGGTCTTTTTGGCTTTCTAGGGACACCGGCTCCTGAAAAACCTCTAAGGGCGAGAACCGTTGTCAGCAGGAGTTTACGAGGGTTTCATGGCTTCCTCGACCACCCCGCCGATGGGGTGGTGCAAGTAACAGGCGCGCTTAAAGCCCACGGCTTGCACCCAGGGGACTTTTGGCTGCACTGCCTCTGGCCTTGCCAGCAATCACATTGAATGCAATAAAAACTAATTTTTTACAAAATGTATTTTTTCTTAAAACTGTTTAATACAAAAAATTAATTAATCTTAATCCCCAAAGATAGCGAATTTCCCTTGACAGACATCTATCTAAAGGAATAAATTTTTTTTATGTCGGGACAGAGAGATTAGTTTGCCTGTTTCTAATTGGTCGGTGTTGTATCGTTCCGAGGTAAGAAAATGAGTTTAAATACTCTCTCATCTGGCGTTTTAAAATGTTGTGATCATTCGTCAGATATGGGTCAAAATTTTTGGCAGCAATGGCAACAGTATCAAGATTACCTTTATCGTTGCTGCGTCAAGTGGATGGGTGGAAATTCAACCGATGCTGAAGATGCGCTCAGTCAGGCAATGCTAAAAGCTTGGGAGAAGGTGCAAAAATATGCCACAGGAGAAATTACTAATTTTAAGGCTTGGCTGACGACACTTACTCATAATCTTTGTGTGGATCTTCTATGTGATCAGGAAATTCTGGTGCGAGCTTTTGCGCGTTTAACTTCTCGATATGCTCAATTGGAACACCGAGGGGCTCAGATTTTTATTGGAGATTTAACGGAAAAGCGAGATATTGAAAAAGCCTGTCAAGGTATCCAATATATTATTAGTACCCATAGTAACCCCAATGATCCATTAGGGGTTGATTATCGGTCTAATATTGATTTAATTGATGCAGCAAAAGCCAATAATGTTCAACATTTTGTATTTATTTCTGTGTTAGGAACTGATCGAGGCTATCAAGATTCCCCGATTTTTAAAGCCAAGCGAGAAGTTGAGAAATATTTAGAATCTAGTGGGTTAAATTATACTATTTTAAGACCGTCAGCCTTAGCATCTAGTTTATTACCCTTAGCAGAACGCTTTAAACAAACGGGGCTTTATTTATTAATTGGGGATGCTAAAAATCGAACTTCTGTTGTTAGTACCGATGATATCGCTCGAATTGCCATTGATTCAGTCTTTATCGAAGCAGCAAACCAGAAAATTATTCCTGTAGGGGGGCCAGAAATTCTCGCTAGAGAAGATATTTATCAAATTTTTAGTCGCGTTTTTAATCGAGAAGCGATTGTGATTAATCTGCCTTTATTTTTATTTGATGGACTACGAGGAAGTTTAGGATTAATTAATTCTGATTTATATCAAAAATTAGGAACATTACGAGTTTTATTAGGTAATGAATTCTTCTGCACGGCGGAGGAAATTCAAAACTTAGAGCAACTTTTTTCGATTAAAATGGAAAGTTTAGAAAGTTACATTCGTCGGTATTTAAGCAGTTAATAATTGTCTTAATTATTCCATTTCAGGAAGTAGAGACAATTGAGTCAGTTGTTGATTAATAACATAAGCAACGGGTTTCTTGGTTTTTTTTACTTTCCCTTCAGCAACGGCTCTATTTAACCAATCTTGCATTTGTCCTTGTCGGACTTCCAAACGTTCAGCAATGGATTTCGTATCTAAAGGTTGATGTAAATGAGCCAGGATGAAGGGTAAAACTGCTTCATAAATATCCTTTGGACTCATCGGAAAAACTGTCGGGATAGTGTCTGTAACTTGATGCTCAGATCCTTGTGTTTTTTCCTCAAGTTTGGGTTGAGAGAAAGTCGTTTGATTCATATCTTTTAGAGTTAATTGATCTATTGCTTCAACTTCTGAATTAACTGCCTCCAATACCGTTCTTAATAGTCCTTTTAACGAAGAAGATGCAGGTATTATAGGAAAAGGTTGGGCTCCTTGTTTAACTAATTCTTGATTCCCTTCCGGTATAGTATCTTGCATCCGTACAAAAACGGGTATATCTTTAATTTTTGAAAGTGCTTCTGTTGCTCCCGCCCAAGTTCCACCTGTTTGATAACCAGAACTAACAATTAAACCATAATCGGCTAAAGCATAAATATATTTATTTCGACCCATTGCATTACCCGTGTTGAAGCCAGCATTCGGATCATAAGGAGAAATTAAAGTTAATCTACCTTCAGCAATACTATTGCGATATTTACCATTTACAGAGGTTTTAATTAAACTATCAGCTAACACCCCAACAGCCGTTCCACCCGCTTCTAATATCCCTAACATTGAAATTTGATCGACCCCACGAGCACCGCCAGAAATGACCTGTATTCCCTCTTCAGCGCAAGTTTTTGCGATGGTCTGAGTATAGTCAATTTCCTGTTCAGTAACATCACGAGCACCAACAATAGCTAACCCCCCAGCAGAAAGTAATTCTATATTACCAGTTCCATAAAGAATTGCAGGAGCTTTTTGTTTTAATCTCTGCTTCAAACGTTTAGGATATTGACTATCACCTCGTCCCATTATCCAGAGTCCTTGAGTTGTCCATTTTTCCACAGCTAAACTCAGCATTACACCTCGTTCTAGTAATGCTTGAATGCGCTGAATATCCAATTTTTCAATCGCAAGATTTTGTAATTTATTGTTAATATTTGAACTTAATAAATCCCCAGGTCGCATTTGATTGTCCTGAAGCCAACCTGTTAAGAGATTATACTCAGTTAAGGTCAGAGGTTGGGGTTGAGAAAGTCGATTTTGTCCAAAGCTGGCACATAACAACAAAATCGCTTGAGTATCGGGTGATAGGATAGGATGATTCATAATTTTATTATAACTTTTTTAATCGGCTTTTTCCAAATAATTTAACGCTAAAGCAAGGGGAAAAACAGCACCGCTACCCGCTTGTTTTAATAGGGCTGCAATGACCGTCAATGTCCAACGAGAATCGACCATATCATCTATTAAGAAAACAGCACCATTCATGACATTCTCAATATCAACTTCAAAAACCCCATCTAAATTATGCGCTTGTTGGTAACTGTTACTCATCTCTTTTTGTTGTTGATTGGGTTTAATTTTTCGCACCACTGGAATAAAAGGTAAATTTAATTGATTAGCCAATCTTTGAGCAAAATTCGGCACAAGTTCTGGACGATTTAAAGAAGGAACACAAGTAACCCAAGTCGGGAAAGGTTGAGGTTGCCATCGTTGAATCATATCAAAAGCACCCTTCACTAACTCATCATTAAAATAATGATCTTGATATTTTCCTTTTTTAACGAATTCTCCCCAACCTGCATCACCCCAAAGAGATAATGCTCTTCCTGGTTCAGCTTTTAAATTGTTTTTAATATTACCAGAAAAACTGTATGTTAATAAAGCTTGTGATGCCCATTGTTTTCGAGGTTCAATAATTTGATCGCTGCGACGTAAATATTGAATTGCTTGATTAACTAATTCTATTGAGCAAGTTTCTGGGATTAAAGGTTGACCCAAACACACCGCACATTTACCGCAGGAAGTTGGATTAGAATCATCTAAAGCTTCTGCGAGAAAAGCCATTAAACATTGTTGACTTTTCATGTATTCTTGCATTTGAAATTGTTCAGCAAGACGAATTTGAGTCAACTGTTCAATTTTCTCTGTATTGGGTTTATAATTAACTGCTGTAGGGGTAGCATTCCATTTAGATTCTATCTTAGTTATAGGGGAGGGAAATTCCAAAGACAACAATTTTAACACTTTCTCAATTTGTCCCCTAGACAGATTCAATTTTTGCTCAAGTTGAACAACAGATAAGCCATTATCTGCTTGATTAAGAGCATTTAAAACTTCCTGAGTATGGGCTTGGGGGGGAAAAGCAGTTCTAATAAAATAGTTAGTAATATCCTCATCTTCATTCCCATTTAAAAGAATTCCATAAGCTTGTTCTACGGCTCGTCCGGCTCGCCCCACTTGTTGATAATAATGCACAACAGAACCCGGACGTTGATAATGAATAACAAATCCTAAATCCGGTTTATCAAAACCCATACCTAAAGCCGTTGTAGCGACTAACGCTTTAATTTCATTATTCAGAAGTTGGTCTTCTAAAATTAATCGATCTTCGTTTTTTAGCTGACTGTTATAAGCTTTAGCCACAATTCCTTGTCTGTTTAACCAATCTGCAACTCTTTCACTATCCTTAATGGTTAATGTGTAAATAATACCGCTTCCGGGTAAGTTCGGCAGATGTTGGGCTAACCATGCCATTCTAGCGGCTGGACTGGGAATATAAATATTTTGCAGTTGTAAACTTTGGCGAGTTAAAGTTCCTCTGGAAACTTGCAAATTTGTTCCTAATTGAGTTATAATATCATTAACGACTCGATTGTTTGCTGTAGCTGTTGTGGCTATAGCAGGAATATTAGAAGGTAAATCATTTAAAATTCTAACAATGCGACGATAATCCGGGCGAAAGTCATGCCCCCAGTCAGAAATACAATGGGCTTCATCAACAACAAATAAGCCAATTTTTTCAGACATTGGTAAGAGTATTGTTTCCCGAAATTCTTCGTTAGCAAGTCGTTCTGGAGAAATTAATAAAAGATCAATTTCATCGGCGAGTAACTGATTTTTAACTTGTTCCCAATCTTCTGTATTTGTGGAGTTAATTGTTGCTGCTTTAAGCTTAATTCTTTCTGCTGCTGAAATTTGGTTTCGCATTAAAGCGAGTAACGGTGAAATAATCAAAGTTGGGCCGTTTCCTCGATTTCTTAATAAGCGAGTGGGGAGAAAATAAACTAAACTTTTACCCCAACCCGTCCGTTGGACAACAAGAAGACGGGAACGGTTTTCAATTAAAGTTTGAATGGCTTCCCATTGTCCGTCTCTAAATTCAGCAGTTTTATTATTAAGAGCAGTTCTGAGAAGTTCTAACGCTTCTTGTTTAAGTTCGTTGGTCATATTAATCACGAGTTGAGGGAGTTATCAGCTTTTAATTTTAACTGACTCAACAATTGACACCTAACGTCCCACATTGAACAATTCCGCCATCCGATCTGCTAAGTTGGATAAAGCACTGATTGGGGTAAAATGGCTCAAGTCCCCTGCTCCAATTGATCCCCTGGATCATAACAGTGCGTTATTCTCCGCATAGGTAACGGATGTCAGCAACATTCATCCATCAATTTAATAGCGGTTTTACGCTATTCCTCAGCTTACTGGTTGAAGCGATCCCCTTTTTACTCTTGGGGGTGTTATTTTCCAGTTTGCTGTTGTGGTTTGTCGATGAACAGAAACTCTTATCCTATATTCCTCCCCATCCCCTCCTAGGGGCGTTTGTGGGAAGTTTAGTCGGGTTTCTGTTTCCTGTGTGCGAATGTGGGAACGTTCCCGTCGCCCGTCGGTTACTATTGCAAGGGGTTCCTTCATCGGTGGCCATTGGTTTTTTATTCGCCGCCCCCACTATTAACCCCATTGTCATCTGGTCAACTTGGACAGCGTTTCGAGATCAACCGGAAATCGTAATTTTACGGGTTTTATTTTCTTTAACCATTGCTACGATTTTAGGCTGGGTTTTTAGCGTCCAGAAGGACTTAAGGCCCATTGTTCAACCCGCTATCGCCCGTGCGTTACCCATCGTTGACCCTCCTCAACCCTCTGACTCTGAGGTTAAAGGTGCTTCCTTGCTTCAGTCAGGAACCTATTTTTTAGGGGAGTCCGAAGAACGTCTGCGCCTAGAGTCCCTTCCCGCTTGGAAAACTCAAAAACTCCTGAAAAAACCCGCAAAAAAAGCACCTGTCGCTGTTAAACCTGTCCGTGCACCTTGGAAAACAATATTTTTTACTCCCACAAAAGAACGTTGGGGTTCAATGTTAGAAAATATGGTGCAGGAATTTCGAGAATTAGGAGGAGTATTAGTCTTAGGAAGTTTTATCGCTGCACTCATTCAAGTGGCGGTTCCCCGTGAATTTATTCTCAATTTAGGTCAAAGTCCGGTGACATCAATTTTAGCGATGTTATTATTGGCGGGAATCGTTTCCATTTGTTCAACCGTTGATTCATTTTTTGCCCTCTCTTTCTCGTCTGCATTTAGCAGTGGAGCACTGTTAGCCTTTTTAGTTTTTGGGCCAATGATTGATATTAAAACCGTTGGTTTAATATTATCGGTTTTTAAACCCAGGGCGGTTTTTTATCTTGTTATTCTGGCTTTTCAGTTAACCTTTTTATTGACCCTAGCGGTTAACTTGAATTTCAGTTAATTGAGCTTGGGAGTTCTCCACACCATGACGCATCTAAAGCCAAAAATCATCCATTTCTATCAGCAATTTTCCACTAAATTAGACAACCCTTGGTTAGATGTTGTCGCTCTATTCCTCTGGGGAATTTTATTATTAAAATATTGGATCACTGGAAAACTTTATATTCTCATTCATCCCAATTATTTTGGATTAACCGTTGCTGCGGGTGTGACATTGTTGGTGTTAGGGGGATTAAAAGCTAAACAAATAATTCAAGAAACTTCATCCCCAACGGTACAACATATCACCTTATTTCCCAAAGGGTGGAGTAGTGTATTATTAATCTTTACAGCTTGTTTGGGATTATTGATCACCCCCCAAATGTTCGGAGCTCAAGCTGCATTACAACGCGGGTTAACGGAATCTTTACCCATGACTCGTGCTCAACCCCAGGAATTTAGAACCGCCATTAAACCGGAAAATCGTTCCTTAATTGAATGGGTGAGATTACTGAATGTTAATCCTGAACCCGATGCTTATAAAGGTCAAAAAGCAAAAGTTACTGGGTTTGTCATTTATCCTCCTGATTTACCCCAAAATTATATTTGGTTAGGACGATTTATTCTAACCTGTTGTGCGGCGGATGCTTACCCGGTCGGGCTTCCGGTTTTACTTCCTGAAGGCAAATCTCGACAATTATATGCTCAAGATACTTGGTTAGAAATAGAAGGAGAAATGTATACAGAAACTTTTAATAATCAACGCAAATTAACCATTAAAGCTCAAAACATTAAAGCCATTCTTCCTCCTAAAAATCCCTACGACTATTAAATCAGTTATCAGTTATCAGTTATCAGTTATCAGTTATCAGTTGTTAGTTGTTAGTTAAAATCTGGGATGATGATTTATGAATAGTTTTACAAGCAAGTTCAAGACTTTAAAATGGGTTCAGCCGTTAGATCAAGCAGCATTAATTTTAATGGTTGTTTTAACCGTTTTGATCGGAATTGTTTTATTAACAGGTGATCGCACTACTCCCCAAGTTCAAGAATTTACTTGGCAAAATAAACAAATTGGGGCGGAAGATATGGGATTTTTAATGACCTTTAATCGACCCATGAATCGAGAAAGTGTTGAGAAAAATTTGCAAATTGATCCGCCTCTTTCGGGTAAAATTAGTTGGGCAGGACGACGTATGGCCTATACTTTATCAGAACCCGTTCCCTATGGAACACCCTTTAGTGTGCAGTTAAAAGGTGCTAGAGATCATTTATATGGAGAGAAGCAAGGAACATTAATTGCACCCTTTACAGGATTTTTTCGCAGTCGAGATCGGGCTTTTGCTTATATTGGAGTTCAGGGAAACGAAGAAGGACGATTAATCTTAGTTAATCTGAGTCAAAAAGAACCTAAACCGATACCTTTAACCCCTGAAAATTTAGTGGTTTTAGATTTTGAACCTTATCCCAAAGGGGATCACATTCTATTTTCAGCGATTCCTAAAACCGGACAAAAACAAGGATTAATTGAACCCGAATTATATACGGTGACAACGGGAATTAATCCTCAATCTCCCGAAGATAATTCTAAATCCGTCCAACCTCCAGGGGAAATTGAGAAACTTTTAGATAACAAATATTATCGGAATTTAAAATTTGATTTATCTCCCGATGGCAATATAATTGTGATACAACGGGTGAGTAAAACTAATCCTAATGATGCGAGTCCTTGGTTTATTGAAAAGGGGAAATCTCCTAAACCTTTAAATGCTCAGGGTGGAGACTTTTTAATTGCACCCGATAGTCAATCCGTTGTGATTGCTCAAGGGCCTGATTTAACAACAATTTTACCCTTAAAACCCGATGCTAAACCGTTAGAATTTTTACCAAAATTCGGTCAAGTTTTAAGCTTTGCACGCAATGGAAGTGCCGCAGCAATGGTGAAATTTAATCCCGATGGCACGCGATCACTATTTGTGGTGAATAACCAAGGACAAGAACAAGAACTTTATCGCACTCCCCCCTTTGGCAATATTATCAGTGCTGAATTTGATTCCAGTAACAGTATTTTATATTGTTTAATTACTGAAGTTTTGGATAATCCCGAAACCTATCAAGAACAGCCTTATATTGTTGCGATCGATATCAAAACTAAACAAGTGATTCCCTTTGTGATTTTACCCAATCAACAAGAAATCAACATCAGTTTATCCCCCGATGGATTAGCCTTACTGTTTGATCAGACCGTTATCAAAACTGGGGAACCCGATGATTTGGAACAATCCACAAAAACCCAAGGAGGAGATACCATTAAAACCAGTCGAATTTGGATTTTACCTCTCGTCATTGATACACCGACCGATGGATCTAAACCTCAAGTTAAACCCGAAGAATTACCCTTTTTAGGGTTCCATCCCCAATGGCTTCCCTAAACTAAGCCTCTACTGTGTTAACGTTCTTTTTGTAGGAAATTTTATGGAAATTACAGATATTACTCAAATTTTAACCGCTAGATTTGGAACAGCCGTGAGTCAAATTGAAGCGAGTTTATGGCAAGTTGAAACCGAGCAATTTCGTTTATTAGTCTTATTATCAGAAAATCAAAGTTGGTTAAGGATGTTACTTCCCATTGCTCCAGTTCAAGAAGTTCAACTAATTTTAGAACAACTCTTAGAAGCGAATTTTGATCAAACTCAAGAAACTCGCTATGGAATTCATCAAAATGTGGTTTGGGCTGTGTTTCAACATAACCGAGAAACCTTAACAGAAAACGATTTTAACCGAGCGGTTTCTAATTTAATTTCTCTTCAAGAAGCCGGATTTTCAGATTATTATAATCGACTGATTGAAAATCGAATTCAAGAAATTATTTTAGTGGCGAAACAGCAAGGACAATCAATGGAAACCACCTTACAAAATTTAGAACGGTTTTATGCAGAAGGGGTGATGGGAGATTTAACCAATAGTACAGAAGATCGAGAACGAACCTTAACCGCTTGGCGCTATCAATTAGAACGGTTATGGTCAGAAGTAGAATAAGTAGTAAGCCCTTTAGGGCTAAGAGAGTCCTAAAGGACTCACTACGAGTGTGATCAATACTCGATAAACCTGCATCAGTGTAACAACATGGAAATTAAGTTTAATATTGTTAGGCAAAGTCCTAATTCTTTTCCCCAAGTACAAAGTTATTTCCTCGATGTTGAACCGGGAAATACCATTCTGGACTGTCTTAACCGCATAAAATGGGAACAGGATGGAACCTTAGCCTTTAGAAAAAACTGCCGCAATACGATTTGTGGTAGTTGTTCGATGCGAATTAATAACCGTTCTGCCTTAGCTTGTAAAGAAAATATTGGCAGTGAAGTTGCCCGTTTACAAAAAATTGCGGAGGCGAATTCTGAGCCATCCCAGTTCAATGATATTCCAGAAATGACGATTGCCCCAATGGGGAATTTACCCGTTATTAAAGACTTAGTTGTGGAGATGAACCGCTTTTGGGACAACCTAGAAGCCGTTGAACCTTATGTCAGTACCGCAGGACGGGCTATTCCTGAACGAGAATTTCTGCAAACTCCTGAAGAACGGGCTAAACTTGACCAAATGGGCAACTGTATCCTCTGTGGCGCTTGTTACTCTGACTGTAACGCCGTCGAAGTTAACCCCAATTTTGTTGGCCCCCACGCCTTAGCCAAAGCTCAACGGATGGTGGCGGACTTGCGGGATGCTAAAACCGAACAACGCCTCGAACATTATAACGAAGGCACAAAGGGAGTTTGGGGCTGTACCCGTTGCTTTAACTGTAATTCTGTTTGTCCGATGGAAGTCGCTCCCCTAGATCAGATTACCAAAATTAAGCATGAAATCCTAGAACGCAAAGACGCCGATGCGAGTCGTGCCATTCGTCACCGCAAAGTCTTACTGGAATTGGTAAAACAGGGCGGTTGGGTCGATGAGCGCAAATTTGCTGTAATGGTAGTAGGGAATTATTTCCGCGATCTCAAGGGGTTACTCAGCTTAGGGCCCGTTGGAATGCGGGTACTGATGCGAGGTAAGTTTCCTTTCACTTTTGAACCCTCTGAAGGGACAGAAACCGTGCGATCGCTAATTGAATCAATTCAAGAGTTAGAAAAACAACCATGACTTCTCCAACACCCTCGACTTCCACCCCGGACGAACCCAACCCCCAACCCGAACCTGCTATGGGTTGGACTCGCTATGCTGAACAAATTAATGGCCGTTTTGCTATGGTAGGATTTGTTCTATTAATTGTATTGGAATTTTTCACCCATCAAGATTTATTCACCTGGTTGGGTTTACGTTAACTTCTCAAAAATATAGGGGCAAATTCGCCCCTTTTGGAAATGATCATAAATTTTTATGACTTAAATTTAGCAAAATTAAGCAGCAAGAGGAACAACAGTTCTGGAATTTTCAATCAAATCAATGGTGGCTTTCACGGTTTCTAAATCTTCCGCTTCAAACCAGCAATTCATTAAATGATCGTAAGCTTCCCACCCTTGAGTGACTTCAGCATCATACCAAATAAACCAATCCCGATAGAGTTCTCCTTGATCAATATCAGGTGCTAATGACAGCCACTCATCCCCAGTAAATGTGTTCATGTTTTCTATAATGTGTTGTAAATCTGAAAGAGTTAAAGAAACGTCACCAGAATGAGAACAATTAGTAGTAAACTCAGACGTAAAAGTATCGGTAAAATTTAGGTTGGATTTCATGGGTATAAACTTGACTCGATGTTTATACTCTACCGAGATCAACAAGATTCTGGCTTAGGGAATGTGACACTATTTTAACCCTTACAGTTTTGGTTGATTCTATTGACAAAGCTGATATCAGAGAATTAAGCTTAAAGTGCATCGGGTGCAGTAGACAGTTCGAGAAATGGCACAGTTATCTCGTTCGTTTTGGGAAAAACTGTCTGCGGTTTTAGTCGTTTCTGATTGGTTAATCCGCAATCAGGACAAAATACTAATCACAAACAGGGACAATAGGAAAATACAGTTAACTGTGGGTTGGGTCGTGTTATAGGATGCAACCTTTATCACCATCACCCCGTCACCCATGAGGGAAAAAAACCGCTCTCATTAACCGTGTTATCCTTTATGCTGCGGCTACCTCAACATCCCCGCTTTCGGGTTTCACAACAATCCATTTTCCCGTTTCGGGATCACGGTAGGCCATGAAAGGGTTGGGCCGCAGTTCTTTGTTGGAAGATTGAGTAGCCATAAGTAAGCACTCCAAAGACTTAGCCTTATCTTTAAAATTGTGTCATTTATCCTTACGGTTTACCGTGATATTATCCTGATCTGAGTGTGAAATAGATCAGGGGTTTTGAGTGATGGCAGACACAATAAATCAGTGATTTACCTGATAGTGATTTTGGATGACAATATCTATCGCAAGTCTAAGCACTTCCCTGATTTTATCTGCGATCGCAACATTGATTTTGACTATAATTTATCGGGATCATCATAAGCGATCGCAATATCAAGATTGCCAATACAAAATTAACCCTTAATTCTTTAGTGCTTAGAGTTCACTCTAGGTTTATAATTAAATAACTGGTAACAATATTCTACGCTTAAATTTAATCGCCAAAATGACTTCAAATCTAACTCAAGTTGATCCCATTATTTGGGAAAGCGATCGCGCTTCACTCATCGACCAAACCCGTCTCCCCGATGAATATACCCGAATAGAAGTTACAACCTATCAACAAATGGCAGAAGCCATTAAAACAATGATTGTTCGGGGTGCACCTGCCATTGGAATTGCCGCTGCTTATGGGTTATATTTAGGTGCAAAGGAGATTAGCACTTCAGACCGTCAAGTATTTTTAACCCAATTAGAAGAGATTGCCCAAGTTTTATGCGCCACTCGTCCAACGGCGGTTAATTTATTCTGGGCGATTGATCAAATGTTGAAAACGGCAATAGAAACCCCTGGAACAATTAATGATATTAAAATAGCTTTATTTCAAAAAGCAAATACGATTAAAGAAGACGATATTCAAACTTGTTTTGCAATTGGAGAAGCTGGATTAACGGTATTACCTAAAACACCTGAAAAACTAACCATTCTTACCCATTGTAATGCAGGTGCGTTAGCAACAGGAGGCTATGGAACCGCTTTAGGGGTGATTCGTTCTGCTTGGAATTCTGGACGCTTAAATCGAGTGTATGCGGATGAAACCCGTCCTCGTTTACAAGGGGCAAAATTAACAACTTGGGAATGTGTACAAGAGCGAATTCCTGTTACTTTAATTTCCGATAATATGGCTGCTCATTGTATGAAACAGGGGTTAATTGATGCTGTTATTGTGGGAGCAGATAGAATTACTGCTAATGGCGATGCGGCTAATAAAATAGGAACCTATAGTTTAGCCATTGTGGCAAAAGCCCATAACGTTCCCTTCTTTGTGGCTGCACCGTTATCAACGGTTGATTTTAAATTAGCAACCGGAGATGAAATTCCAATTGAAGAACGAGATGCAACAGAAGTTTATCAAGTGGGTTCAACTCGAATTTGTCCTGAAGGCGTGGAATTTTTCAACCCAGCTTTTGATGTAACTCCTGCTGAATTAATTACCGCTATTATAACAGAAAAAGGGGCAGTTATTCCATCAGAATTAAAGCAATTTTCCGTTAGATTTTAATATAAAATCTGATGTTTTGCCGAGTTTTTGGGTGGGTGATAATCGATAAATTGATATTGATATCCCTTACTGCTACTCTATATCGTGAACCTCAGCCGTCCCTGACCAGAAACCCGAAACCTATCTTAATCTTGACGGTACCATTCAGTCGTACAATGGTTTTGATGCGTTCCGTTCTTACTAGGAGACTTCAATGCCAGAGGCAGTTGGTGTCATACAAACCCTGGGTTTTCCAGGGGTTTTAGCCGCAGCAGATGCGATGGTCAAGGCTGCGCGAGTCACCCTTGTTTACTATGATTTAGCAGAACGGGGTGAGTTTATCGTCGCAGTTCGTGGCCCAACATCGGAAGTGGTTCCTGCTGTCCAAGCTGGTGTTGAAGCAGCAGAAAAGACGTTTGGCTGTTCACTAATTACTTACTACGTTGTTCCCAACCCCCCTGAGAACATTGTAGATGTTATGTCAATTGGCTACACAGAACTAAGTGAACGTTTCCGCACTTAACCTAACTTCTAATTTTGCGAAAACTATTCAATCGCAGCACCTTTAAAGTCTAATTAATTCAGGAGAAATTAAATGTCACAGCAAGCCGTTGGAGCTTTAGAAACCAAAGGATTTCCCGGTGTTTTAGCCGCAGCAGATGCGATGGTAAAAGCCGGTCGGGTAACGTTGGTGGGCTATATTCGGGCAGGAAGTGCGCGGTTTACAATTATGATTCGGGGAGATGTTTCCGAAGTTAAAACCGCCATGGATGCCGGAATTGCGGCGGTTGAAAAAGCCTATGGTGCAGCACTAGAAACTTGGGTGATTATTCCTCGTCCCCATGAAAATGTGGTAGCCGTTTTACCCATTGATTTTAGTGATAATGTTGAAGAATATCGGGTAGCGGCGGAAGGACTAACGTTACCGAGAGGTCGTTAATTCACTGAGGAATTAGGGGTTGGGTTGAGTTTCAATTCAATCCAACAATACCTTTCCCAAATACACGGTGCGAAAAATATCAACTTCTCCCCATTTTAGGGATGACGAGAGCGGAAAAGTTTGATAGGACTGGATCATAATCTTGCCTGATCGCCCTCAGTATGGGAGAGGCTCTTTAGGCTTCCTTGCGATTTTAAATTTCCTTTCAAACCTTGATTTTCAATGAATCAACGCTTAGAAGTATTATTGGTATCAACTCCCGTTGGGCCGTTGGGATCTGGATTGGGCGGGGGTGTAGAATTAACAGTCTTAAATCTAGCAATAGTTCTGCGCCAACGAGGTCATAAAGTTACGATTGCAGCCCCGGAAACGTCTCAATTAGAGTCTTTTTCAATAGTAGAAATTCCAGGGGAATTACAAACTTTAGCCCAAACCCAAAACCGTCATGATCCGGTGATTTTGCCTGATAATTCCGTGTTAACGAATTTGTGGAATTATGCTCAACAAGTTGCTGATCAATATGATATTATTTTGAACTTTGCTTATGATTGGTTGCCTTTATTTTTAACGCCTTTTTTTAAAGGTAAATTAATCCATTTAGTCAGTATGGGTTCCTTAACCGATGTCATGGATCAAGCTGTTCATCAAGCCATTCAACAGTGTCCGGGTTCCATTGCTTTTCATACCCATAGTCAAGCAGAAACTTTTGGGTTAAAAGAGGGTTATTTTTGTTTAAGTAATGCGATTGATTTATCTCAATATCAGTTTTGTGCAGAACCCAAAAATCAATTAGCTTGGGTCGGTAGAATTTCTCCCGAAAAAGGTTTAGAAGATGCAGTTGCTGCTTCCCAAAAAACGGGAATTCCATTAATGATTATGGGTAAAATTCAAGATGAAGCTTACTGGCAAACCATTGTTCAAAATTATTCCGATGCTCCGATTCAATACTTAGGGTTTTTATCAACGGAAAAACTTCAAGAACAAGTTCGTCAATGTCGCGCTTTAGTGATGACCCATCGCTGGATAGAAGCTTTTGGAAATGTGGCGATCGAAGCCTTAGCTTGTGGCGTTCCTGTAATTTCCTATAGCCGAGGAGGGCCAACAGAAATTATTCGAGATAGCGTAACAGGTTGGTTAGTGGAACCGGATAATATTAATGAGTTAGTTCAGGCTATTCAAAAGTTAGATCAAATTGACCGTTTTGTCTGTCGTCAACAGGCGGAAACAGAATATTCTTTAGATGCTTTAGGCGATCGCATTGAACACTGGTTATTTCAGGTTATTTCATCGTAAAGTATTCAGGACTTTTTATTATTAATAATATCATTAATTATGACCAATTTTCCAGGATTAAAACCGGGCGATAAATTACGAGTAATTGCGCCCAGTGGCGCGTTAAGAGAATGGGAACCTTTTGAAAAAGGAGTTGAAATTTGGCGATCGCACGGTTATAAAATCGAATTTACACCGGGTTTTGATCAATCCTGGGGATATTTAGCCGGAAACGATGAAAACCGACGACAACAACTTTTAGAAGCCTTAACAGATGAAACTTGTCGGGGTATTTTGTGCGCTAGAGGAGGGTTTGGATCAACTCGATTATTAGAAGGATGGAATTGGGATAATTTTGCTAAAATTGCGACTATTCCTAAATTTTTAATTGGGTTTTCTGATATCACAGGATTATTATGGGCATTTTCCCATCATTCACACATTATCGGCATTCATGGCCCTGTTTTAACAACCTTAGCCACTGAACCAGATTGGTCAATTCAACGTTTATTTGAAGGTGTTGAAACGGGATATTTTGAAGTGTTACAAGGGGAAAGTTGGATCAAAGGTTATGCTTCTGGTCGATTATTTCCTGCTAATTTAACGGTTGCGACTCATTTATTAGGAACAACTTATCAACCGGATTTAACCAATACCATTATCGCCTTAGAAGATGTTAATGAAGAACCCTATCGTTTAGATCGAATGTTAACTCACTGGCGGATGGTGGGTGCATTTAAAGGGGTTCAAGGAATTGCGTTAGGACGATTTAGTCGTTGTGAAGCTAAAGGAAATCCTAATAGTTTTACCATAGAAGAGGTATTACGCGATCGCTTAGGCGATTTAGGAATTCCAATTGTGTCTAATTTACCCTTCGGTCATGAAGGATCGAATGCTATTTTACCCGTTGGTCGGATGGCTCATCTGGATGGAGAACAAGGAACCTTAAGTTTTTCCTAAAGAGGAGAGAAGGAAAGATTAAAGAAACGTGAGTTCGATGGAGTGCGATCGCGACAAAACAGACGACTATTGGACAGGCGATCGCGATAAAACAGACGACTATTGGACAGGCGATCGCGATAAAACAGACGACTATTGGACAGGCGATCGCGATAAAACAGACGACTATTGGACAGGCGATCGCGATAAAGCAGACGGCTATTTGGCAGGCGATCGCGATAAAACAGACGGCTATTTGGCAGATGATCTAATCAGTAAGCGTGGGAAAATAGAGATGTAACCAGCAAATATTAGACAATTAGGGAGGCTTTTATGGATCACAGAGCATCACACTTAGACATGACAGAAGTTTTTTGTGACGTGGATGACTTTTGTCAAGTATTTGAACCCTTATTGGCACAAATGTTGTTACCAGAAGTGGTGGGTCAAAGCCGACCCAAAACCCGCTTGACTTTAAGTGAAATAATGACAATATTGATCGGATTTCATGGTTCACGTTACCGAACATTTAAAGACTTTTACCGATTACAAGTAATGGCATATTGGTCGAAAGCTATGCCTAACTTAGTCAGTTATAATCGTTTTGTTGAGTTAATGTCTTATGCTTTATTAGCACTATGTTGTTACTTTGAGTATTGTTGTAAAGGCGAGGTAACTGGAACAAGTTTTATCGATTCAACCGCCTTAAAAGTCTGTCATAAAAATCGAGCAAATAGCCATAAAGTCTTTGCTGGACTAGCGGAATGGGGGAAAAGTTCAATGGGCTTTTATTTTGGATTTAAGTTACATTTAATCATCAACGACTATGGGGAAATTTTAAATTTTCAAGTCACACCTGCCAATGTTGATGACCGAAAAGTAGTCCCAGAATTAACAGAAGGAATTGTGGGGAAAATTTTTGGAGACAAGGGATATATTTCGGAAAAATTATTTAGGCAATTACATGAAAAAGGTTTACAACTGATAACTAGGCTGAAGAAAAACATGAAAAATAAATTAATGTTGTGGTCAGATAAAATGAAATTAAGAAAAAGAGGTATAATAGAATCAGTGAACGATCAACTGAAAAACTTATGCCAAATTGAACATACAAGACATCGAAGTGTAGCTAATTTTATGGTGAATTTAGTAGCCGGAATGATAGCTTATACTTATCAACCAGAAAAGCCATCATTGTATGACATTGAACAACCCGTTTATCATTTTGAATAAATTTAAATTTCCCGCGCCTTAAATAAACATTAAAACTGACAAGCAAATTTCGATCAAGCCTTAGCACTTACAGCTTGGGGCTTCGCTGTGAGCGTCAGCCGGACGGTGTAGCGATCGAACTCCGTCGAACTCACGTTAAAGAACAGTAATCAGTGATCAGGTTTAACACCTCTAACCGCCTTTCCTCCCTTATTTTCTGATACTAACGAATTATAGAATGGGATTTTTTGAGGGAATTATTGGCAATTAACCGTTCTTCATATCGTTTTAATTGTTGATGATCCCGTTCATTTAATCGATATAAATTCGGTTCAAGATCATAACTATAATGGTCAGGATTGATGGTTTTCCAATCTAACACAGGCGCGGACTGAATTTCGCTCGTATTGGGCATTATATATTCCTGATCACTGCGAATGGGAACTTCACCCATATAAGGGAGACGATAGGTTTTTCTGACTTGTTCTTCGTAATCGTATCCTTTCGTTTCTAAGTGCTGATAAGAAGGAAGATGGGTTGCTTGTTCTTTGGTTAATCCATTAGTATAAACCCGTTGAGATTTATAATCAATTCGGGAACGACCGACCGGAAGTAAAATTGTTTTGCCAAAAATCCAGAAGCCTAAATCAACGATAAAATACCGAAAATGACCGGATTCATCGACTAAAATATCGCTAATACTGCCAATTTTTTCTTCTTGGACATCAGAATATACATCTAAGCCAATGATTTCTTCTCCATCAAACGCATCTTTGTAATGGGGATCAAAATCTTCAATTCGTAGGAAAGCCATATTAAATTCCTCTATTTTTAAGAAATAAATCTTATCTTTCCTACGTTAGCCAAATCAAGATCGTGGATTCATCCTTCTGAAGAAAGATTATCTGATAATTAGGATAAATTATCCTCTTTCTTCAGAATAAAAAACCCATCTATTTGCATCAAATTATCCTCTTTTGTAGACTTTTGATATATAGTTTAAGTGATCTGGCTTAGAGTAGTGATCAAAAAATCTTAGATTACACTTGAAGCTATCCCTCTTCTGTCACTCTCCGGTTTTGCCTATGATTAGTAATTTCCAAAGCCACGTTATAGTCAACGATCTGGGATGGGGCGATCGCATTTTAGCCAATTTCGCGCTCTTCAGAATTTCTACTCGTAAAAAAAGGTGTGGTCGCTTGCTCTGTCTAGGCTCTAGGATTCAGAAGAAAATGCAAGACTTTTCGGAGAGTGACAGAAGCGGGATAGGATTGCTATAATTGTTTTTTGTCAAACAACTCCCCAAATTTTCTCACATAGGAGAGACACTCAGTGAAATTGCAGATTGATCCTAAGTTAACATTGTCTTCTAATGGTAAAAATACTCAACAACTTTTATTTAAACAGATACCGATTCTATTGATTCTGTTACTGGCTACAGGACTGCGGTTATATCAACTCAGTACCGAAAGCGTGTGGATTGATGAAATGCTTAGTATTCGTGATGCTAAATCATTTGAGTTTACTCTCCCTTACGTCCGCCCCTTCTACTACATACTCCTGAAAGCCTGGATGCAGTTTGGCGATAGCGATGCTTGGTTAAGAGGATTATCGATTATTTTTGGTTTAGGGAGTATTTACTTTACTTATTGGTTGGGATGTCGCATTGTCGGAAAGTCTACCGGATTAATTGCCGCATTTATGGCCAGTGTTTCTCCTCTATTTATTAATCACGCTCAAGAAATTCGGATGTACACCGTGATTACCTTCTTGAGTGTAGCGGGAACATTAGCCCTCAGTTACTTTTTAGAACGACCTTCCTATAAAGCTTTAGCGGGTTGGACAATAGCACGAACATTCTTAATTTTAACGAATGCTAATAATATTTTAATTTTGGTGGCCGATATAGTTTTATTGGGTTGGAAATTCCGCAAACAGCGTCAAGTATTACTGGCTGCTGCTGGAGGTTTATCAATTATCGGTTTATTTTTCCTTCCCATCTTCTGGGCACTTACCATAGGAGGTGGAGCAAATGAGTTTATGGAGAAGCAAGTTGCTGACTATTCTAAACCTGGAGTGACTCAAATTATTGGGATGTTAACCCAATTTACCGTATACTGGCCTTTGAGAAATCTACTTGAATCTAATCAAATTATTCTAAATAAAAATCAGTTAACAGATGCTACATTGTTAAATCAATTATTGAGTGTAAAAACTTTTTCTATTTTATTCTATGCTGGTTTTACTGCGATTTTGATTGTTTTATTAGTTATTTCCCTATTAAATATTTTTAGTAAACATCCTTCAGAACGGTTGATTTGGTTGGCAACTTGGGCGATTATTCCAGCTAGTTTAATGTTGTTTTTATCTTATTATAAAAATTCCATCTGGTTTACTCGTTATCTTTTGTTTGTTGCTCCTTATTTTCTCATTCTTATAGCAGCAGGATTTGTTGTCATTTGGAATTGGAAAAAACCGTTAGCGATCGCCATAGCCATTGCTTACTGTATTGGCGTTACAGGCAGCCTTTTCGATTACTACACGAAATTATATCGAAATGATTGGCAAGGAGCCACCCAATATATTTACCAAAATCAGCAACCTAATGATTTGATAGTCATGCACTCTACTCCAGACTTTTTCCCTCTATCTCTGCCTCGCTATTATCCCGAACCTAATAAAGTTCATTTACTGAATCATCCGGGTTCTCAGGACAAGTTAACCCCAGATTATATTAAACAACAGTTCGATAGAACCTTACCTTTAAAATCGAATCTTTGGTTTGTTTGCTGGCTATTTTGCAACGAAACCGAGGGGATGAATCGAGTATTTACCACAGTAGCTGGACAACAATTTAAAGTTGAACAGGAAAAAACATTTAGTAGCCTTGAATTTCAGCCTATTCAAGTATTTAAGGTAACTCCGGCTGTACCGACAACAAAATCTACCACCCCTGAGTAAAATTTTCTCATCTCAAGCTTTTGGTTCCTGGGGTGATGTTATCCTAATATTGGGATTAAGCCGAAAAGATAAATCTTCAAGAGACACTTGATATAATTGGTTTCCTCAGTTATTTTATAGTCAGAAATTATCTACAGGCTAACCCAAGGATATTCTAGCTACTGTTTTTCCTGCACTCCAATTAATCTTTCCCACAGGAACTGAATTTTCTAGGAAGGATAGAGTTCTATCTGATTCTAACTGTGTTTTTTTTACTAACTCTATCCTAGATAAGACAAGACTCAATGAACGTGTATGTGTTCCTAAAATTTCCTAATACAACTATTTCCTTTTGTAAGAACTTAGAGGATAAGATGGATATTTCACAACCCCCAATTTTAAAAACGCCAGAACCTCAGAAACATTATGGAGATTTAATTTTGGGTTCTCACTCCTTAGCTGTTTCTATCGTTGTACCTATCTATAACGAAGTCGAAAGTTTACCCCGATTGATAGCAGCGATTGATAGTAATATGACTTCTTTGGGTTTAAATTATGAATTGGTTTGTGTTGATGATGGGTCAACCGATGGTTCCACGGAACTCCTGAAACAGGAAGCCACAACCAATCCTCATCTCAAAGCCATTATTCTCCGCCGCAATTATGGCCAAACCGCAGCAATGGCGGCGGGATTTAAGTATTCTCAAGGTCAGGTGATTATTACAATTGATGGTGATTTACAAAATGATCCCCAAGATATTCCTCTACTTCTGACAGAGTTGGGTAAGGGTTTTGATGTCGTCAGTGGTTGGCGTAAAAATCGACAAGATGCCAAAATCACTCGTTTACTTCCCTCTCGCATTGCGAACTGGCTGATTAGTAAGATGACTGGGGTACAACTACATGACTATGGTTGTTCTCTTAAGGCTTACCGCACTGAGGTAATCGCCGATATGAAACTTTATGGAGAACTCCACCGATTCTTACCCGCTTTAGCCTTTATTGAAGGCGCGAGAATTACTGAAATTCCGGTTAACCATCATGCTCGTCGTTTTGGTCAGAGTAAATATGGTTTAGATCGAACCTTCCGGGTGGTGATGGATTTATTAACCATTTCCTTTATCAAAAAATTCCTGACTCGACCTATGCACGTTTTTGGTCTATTAGGGATGTTGGCTTTTGTCTTTGGACTTATTGTTGGTATTTATTTGACCTTTATTCGACTGTTTTTGGGCGAAGGAATTGCTGATCGTCCTTTACTCACGTTTGCGGTATTACTGACCCTTACCGGAATTCAACTGTTTTGTTTTGGTTTATTAGCTGAACTGTTAATGCGAACCTATCATGAGTCTCAAGATCGACCTATCTATCGAGTCCGTGAAGTCATTGAATCGGAAGGTAACGGGAATAGCGCAATAACCCGTTAAGTGTTCCGGGTTTCCTCCAAATAGATATACGGGTTTAATCTTCTAAATTGGGCGGTTCACTATTAACCGGGAAGATCTTACACATCATATATTGAGGATGAAGGGTTTGGGACGGGTGACAAACCGAGGATGAGTTAGGGGTTTCTACAGGGTGGTCGTGAGGTTGAATACACAGAGCCACTTGTCCAACTCCAACCATTAAGGTTTGCACTCGTTCAACAATCTGCTCTATATCCGATAACAACTGTTCAGCGACCCCCAAAGCAGGGGTAACAATAAAAAAGGTTTTGACTCCGGTGGGACTGGGAGCAAAACCAAAGCTGCATTCTAACAGTTGAGATTGGCTTGAGGAGGGTAGAGTTTCACGGAAACGTTCAATCAACGCTTGGTACAAAGACTCATTCAGCGCACGATCATCAAATATAGGTTGAGATAACATGGTTAGTCCTTACTTGACCTGTTATGTATTTTACTTTTTAGTTTAACATTTATTAATATCCAATGGGTTGAAATTTTTAATGTAATTGATAAGCAAACCTAGGGGTAATGTCATAAGTTGCTCACATTGATGATTGGGGAAGAGGCAATAGGCAATAGGCAATAGGCAAAATGAGCGATCGCACTTCTAACTCCCTTACACCCCAAGAAGCGATCGCATTAACAACTTTACTCCAAATCAAGGGGATTAAAAGTAATTGTAGATTGGGCACTATGACGAAGATAAAGGATATAAACGATATCCTCTCGAATGGTGAAAATAATTCTGTATTTATTCCTTGATTTCCCATAAATGATTTGTCTAATTTCTTCAGGAAAATCATCGTTTTCTCTAGCTAAAGCAAAACGTTTTGGCTTATCTTGCAAAGTAGCAATAGTATTCATTAAATCTCTAAACCATTGATCAGCATAATTAGGGTTAAGATTTTTTAACCAAAGATAAGCAGATTCTATTTCTAGTTTAGCATTCTGGGTTAATTTAACTTGAAATTCCATGTTTATGCTGCATTTCTTCGATGAATTGATTTAGGGGTTGTGTGTCACCTGTTGCTATATCTTCTAATCCTTTTTGAATCCCAATAATAGTTTCTAATTTCTCTATAAAATCTAGTAATTTTTGATAAGATACAGCATCTTGTACTACTAATTCGGCTTTCCCATTAATAGTTAAAACAATAGGATTACCTGTTTCTTTCATCTGGGTAATCATTTCATTTGTATTCCGTTTAAAGGTTGAGAGGGATTGAATATCTCGATTTAGATTAATCATGGTTGGGGACTTTGCACTAAATTTGCATTAAATTTAATGTTAGCACAAAATAGCAAAAGCGATCGCATCCTCAACAACCCTACAATAAAAAGCGATCATATTATGAGGGAACGTCTACTAATTCAGCAATGTGATCGCCCAGACGAATAAAATGTTTAGGATTAAGGGTTAATATTTTATTAATTTCCCTTTTTATGGCAGCATGAGCGATTAAATTATCATAAATTGCTCCACCAGTCAAGCCCAAATTCACCATATTTTCTATGATTTCATAATAATCATCTTCTGTGAGAGAAATAATCTGAAATTCTTTAAGGTTCTCTTTAATAAGCCTTTGAGTGACTTGAGGGGAAAAACGAGGTTTAGAGGGAAAAGAAGATATAACAGAGAATAATTCAGCTAGGGTATGAGTGACAATAAATCCCTCTATTTTTTGGGTTTTAACCTGTTCTAACCATGACCAACAAGGAAAATGCTGAGGATGTTTAACTAATATAGAAGCGACTAAAACAGAAGTATCAAATAATATTTTTACCATGATGTTAATTGATTTGTTCTTTCATTTCTGAGTTCTTCAATTACTGTATTCGCATCGGTTAATAGTTCTGCATCAGAAACTAATACATGACCTTCATAGTAAAGTAATGGTTCTTCGTAAATCGGGTTTAAGATTATTTTTCCATCTTGAATTTCTAAAGATAGTTTTGATTCATGTTCTAAACCTAACTGTTGTCTAATCACTTCAGGAATTTCAATAAATCCTGATTGATTTAAGGTGACTAAGTTCATTATGTTTCCCTAACCTAAAGTTATTTGTGTATATTATAACAGCGATCGCACTCCTAACTCCCTTAAACCTCAAAAAGCGATCGCACCCTCAACAACCCTACAATAAAATAGGTTAAAATAGAAAAGAGTTAAATAATCACCTAATTCATTATGAAAAAACAAAGTTTTGATGCAATTTTTGAAAACGGGGTTTTTCGACCCTTAGCTGATTTCCAATTAACAGAAGGTCAAACCGTAAAACTGATTATAGAATCGGAATCTATTAAAAAAACGAAAAGCTTTCCTAAAACGGGGATTATTGCTCAATTAACAGCAAATCCTATTGTGATTCCTAACTTTCATTCCTTGACAAGAGAGGAAGCGAATGAGCGTTGGTAAACCTCAACGTTTTTTTGTTGATTCTAATATGTGGCTCTATCGTTTTATCGTTAATCCTAATGATTCAGATGCTAGAGCAAAACAACAAATAGCTACAAGTATTACCAGTCAAGAAAACTTAGTTATTAGCACGCAGGTTGTCAATGAAGTCTGCTCAAATTTAATTCGCAAAGCCAAATTTGATAATTCACAGATTCAAAGTCTAATTGAGGATTTGGGATCGGGCTGTGAAATTTTACCTGTTTCCTTTGCAACAATTCAGTATGCTGTAAAATTGCGGGATTGCTATTCACTTTCATTTTGGGATAGTATAATCATTGCTAGTGAAATTTTAGGCGATATAACTGTTCTATATTCCGAAGATATGCAAGATGGTTTAATCATCGAAGATACTTTACAGATTATCAATCCATTCAGAGATTTAAAATGAGCGATCGCATTCTCAACTACCTTAAACCTTAAAAACCCGGTTTCTTAAAGAAACCGGGTTTTTAATCCCCATCCATTATGCAATTGAAAACCACTATAAATTCAAAATTGCCCACCCGACATTTTAAACTTTTAAACTGAGTTCAATGCGCCCTTTTTTCTTCAGTTCGTCTAACACATCAGGGGGAATGTTAGTTACTCGTCTGACCTCTGCATCAACGGGGATCACAAAAGTTTTATTACCTCTCTCAGCATAAGTCCGAATTTCCATCAAGTTACGTTGATCATCTAAAATGAGATGACTTCCAAGAACTTTATCTCCTCTCGCTTTGAGATTTCTGTGAATTTCTCTGACATCATCTTCAATTTGTTCAAAATCCAGCAATCCGTCTTTAACGCAAACTAAATTAGAAGGTTCTCTGAGTCCATCCTCAACTGCATCTGCGAGCTTTTTGGGAATATTTGTTATGGTATCAAATAGTTTCCCAAATTTGTCTTGAAGGCTTTCTTGCTTATCCATAATTAATTATCTCCTATGTTGATCCGCGTGCAATTTCCAATTTATTATTCATCTTTCTGTTAAGTTCAGCATTGATATCATCAGGGAGATCATAGGGGGATATCTCTTCTTGTCTATATTCAAGTCTCGTACCGCCTGTACGAATATTTCTAACATAAACTTCTATTCTCTTGTAAACACGAGTTCCCTGTTTGACAAGATAAACAACAGCGTCTGAAGTAACTTCAATTAAATAGTTTATGCCATCAAGAATGTAGCCTAAAACTTTACTAGCCCAAGCTTTGATTTCATCCCAAAAATAGCCAATAGCTGCCCCACCCAAAAAGCTTCCTATAATTATTGCCCAAGTAATTGGGTCCATAAAACTACTTCTCCATAATATTTTGATTTCCGTCATTTCCATTCACAGAAGTTTCAGCCCAAAGTTCCTTTCTCTTGTGCCGTATTTTTACTTCTGTATAACGTGCAATTTCCTCTTTGACTAAAGGCTCATCAATAGTCTTTACCTTTCCAGTCAATAATTTTAAGCCTAACTTAATCGTGATATTTTTGATGTCACCCCCACAAAGACCATCACTAATATCTGCCAAATTGTCATAAGTGACTTGTTTTGTCACATTTTCTGACAAGTGGAATCTCCATAGCTGTTCTCTCATTGGAAAATCAGGAGCTAGAAATTCTACATTAAAAAGAATCCTTCTCAGGAAAGCCTCATCATAGTTATCAAAAAGATTAGTTGCAAAAACAATAATCCCGTTGAATTTATCTAAGAGAGTTAGCAATGTGCTTTTTGCTGAGTTAACACCATGATCGGCGGCTTGTGATAAATTGGAGATTCTTCTACTCAAAACAGCATCAGCTTCGTCGAAGAATAACAAGCTTTTGGTTTCTTCTGCTATGTTAAAAACTGATACTAAGTTATCAGAAGTTCCGCCTACTAAAGAAGATTCAAGCTCACCATAGTTGGCTCTAATAATTGACATTCCAAGCTTGTGAGCAATGGCTTCAGCAGTTATACTCTTACCTGTACCCGGTATACCAAAAAAGTTAACGCTCAAACCACTTCCTGTTTTCAAAAAGCGATTAAACTGCCACTCATACAAAAGTTTTTCTCGATTTTGTATATAGGCAATCATCTCATCAATTTGGTCAAGTGTACTTTTGGATAGTGCAACTTCTTCGAGAGTCCATTTTGGCTCCTCTACTAAAAGCTGCGCTTTCTCCTGCTGATTTGACCTATCACTATCTTTGACAATTTCGTACTCCATCTGTTTCTGGTTTTAGTCCTTGAAATTTGGTGTCCTACTATTGCTATCGGGTGCAAACTCCGATTTTATGCAAAACCTCAAAAATTTTTTTTGAGTGCTTTCGCCGTTTTGCTCAACTATACAATGGCACAAGTTTTAGGTATTTAACCACTCTTAAATATCAGATTATGACGTAATTTATGTTACACAATTTTTACAAAAAATCAGATAATGACGGAAAATGACTATGATAAACTAAGCTATAATGGGCAAATTTATTGACTTGTCTAAATCCTATGAATGTAACAGAAGTTTTACAATTTGCGGATGATTTAGTTTTTTCGCAAACGGGGAAACACTTGGATGATTCTCAGCAGGTAGTAGTTAAGGGAGTGTGGAATGGTAAAACTTATGAGGAAATTGCTGATCAATCTAACCGGAGTGAACGCCATGTAAGAGATGTAGGTTATAAATTATGGCAAATATTATCGGAAAAATTAGGTGAAAATATCCATAAATCAAATTTCCACTCTACTTTTGAAAGATTAAAAAGTTCTCATCATTCAACGACACAACAACAGGTAGTTAATATTGGGATTAATAGTAATATAAATTTATATCCTAATGGGTCAAAATTGGATCATCATATCTCTGTCAATACAGAGGATTCGCTTGTTATTAAATCCCCTGATCACGATTTAACTTTAGCTCCTAAAATAATAAATTTTTACAACCGAGAAACAGAACTTGAAACTCTATCTAATTGGATATTAAAACAAAATAGTCGTTTAATCTCAGTATTAGGAATATCGGGAATAGGTAAAACCGCTTTGGTTAAAAGGTTTATTGATTTGAACTTAGATCAATTTGAAGTCATTATTTGGAGAAGTTTAAAATATCCTAAACCTTTAGAATTGCTTGTTAAGGATTTATTGAATATTATTAAACCAGAAGAAAAACAGACTATAGATGAGCAATTCAAAGAATTATTAGATCTTCTCACAAATAAAAAATGTTTAATTATCCTTGATGATGTGCAGAATATCTTTAGTCCGGGTGAATTTGCGGGACAATATCAACCGGAATATCACAGTTACCAAAACTTTTTCACCTTGATCACAGAAACTCAACATCAGAGTAGTTTAATTTTAATTAGTCAAGAACAATGTGCAGAAATGGAAAGTTTAGATGAGGAATTATATCCGGTTAAGTGTTTAGAATTATCGGGTTTATATGATACTAATATTTTGAATCATAAAGGGTTAGAAAATCAAGAATGTTGGTTAAATTTAATTAATCTATACGAAGGAAATTCTAGTTATTTAAAAAGTATTGCTATTTTAATTAAAAATATATTTGATGGTGATGTTGCTGAGTTTTTAGCTGAGAATGAATTAGTGATTACTCAGAAAATGCGATCGCACTTTAACCAATTATATAATAGACTTTCACAGGTTGAACAACAAATCGTTTTAAAATTCAGTCAATTTGAGCAACCCTTATCCAGAGAAACATTGAGAGAAAGTGTAGAGTTATCATCAACGGATTTAATTAATGGGTTACAATCTTTACAGCAACGGTATTTAGTTGCTAAAATAAAACAGGATAAAATTATGTTTAAATTGTCTTCTATTTTTAGAGGATTTGTAAAAAACTTTAGTTAAGGTTAAAATTATTTATTAAGTACATATTTTTGCTTTGGGCTGCTGAGAGCGATGACGGTTGGACTTCCTCTGTCCTCCTGCTCTCCCAGATAAGCTACCCTCCTTTTTTCCATAGACCTTTAGCAGGCGGGACGCCTGCTCCACAAACCCGCCCTCTTGTTCTTCACAAAATTTACACTTTTTTGTCTCTGCACCGCCCTATACTTCTAAATGTAGGCTATTGCAGGATAATGTTGAACAGGAATTCAAAATGTCAACAGTGAGATGCACACCTCACGATTGAAAGTCTACCGCCATCCAATCGATGAATTTGGGATAAACCCTTTTAGATTTTGGGTTGAATTGTTGTGATAACATCCACAATCTAAAATTCTTGTCTCCTAAGTGAAATTTTTAAGGAATATAGTCTCATGTCCACCAATAGAAAAAAACGCACTCCTTCTACTTCCCGTCCTGCTTCTGCCATTAGTGACAAAGTAAAAGTTACGGTTTCATTAACGGCTGATTCAGCACAACAGATAGAATCCTTGGCTAAAGAATTAGGAGTCTCCAAATCTGAGTTATTTGAACGCCTAGGAAAAGGGGAGTTAAATCTATCTACCAAAACTCCAGAAACAGCACCTTCCACTTCCTCTGAAACGGTAGAAACTGCTAATGTAGAGTCTTCTGATCTTTCCTCTGAGACTGTAGCCTTAAAACAGCAAGTTGAAGAACAAGCTAATACCATTCAACAGTTACAGCAGCAACTGACTAGGATATCAGAATTAGAAGCTCAACTGGCGCAAACCGTTGATTCTGCAACCCATGAAGCCTTAAAACAAGAAGCAGAACAGCAAAAACAAACCATTACTAATCTACACCATCAACTAGAACAAAAAATAACACAAACCGTTGATGTAGAAGTGTATCAAGCTTTACAAAAAGCCTCAGAACAACAAAAATCAACGATTGCTCAATTACAAACTCAATTAAATCGAATTCCTGAATTAGAACAGGAATTAGCCGGAAAAATTTCGGCAGAAACCCACCAAACCTTGCAAAACGAATTAGAACAACAACGCACCATTGAAGCACAATTAACTCAGCAAATTCAAGCCCTGGAAAAAGAACTTAATGCCAGTAATGGGTCTCTAGCGCAACTGCAAATGAAACAAGAGAAAATTACTGAATTAGAAGTAAAATTAGCTCACAGTATTTCTACAGAAAGTTATTCCCAGCTAGAGCATATTTGTGCAACCCAAAAAGCTCAAATAGCGACAATGGAACAAAAATTAGCGAGTTTAGTTTCTAGTAAAACACAACAGCCGGGAACGACGAATACAACAGTTAATTATGATGCGTTGAAAACCTATTTGCAAGAACAAGATAACTTAATTGACACTTTGCAAAAACGGGTTTTAGAATTGCAAGGATTAGCTTGCTTTGGAGAATCTCAACTGTCTAAATGGCGTTATCGCACCTATAACAGTTAAGCAAAAGAAGGATGGGCTATGCCCATCTTGAATTCCCAAAAACAGAGCATTAACTTGAAACCAGGGCTGAAACCCCCTAAAGGTATAACCAACAGAACAATATTAAAATAAATTAAGTTTTTCCGGTTTTTTGACCGAATCCCTAACACCAGAGGTGTAACAGAACCTAGGATAAAGCGCAGACGGTTTAATCAAAAACACAATTATGGTAACTCTGTACGTTAACCCCGCCACTGGAAACGATTTCAGTTCTGGGGACTCCAATTCCCCCTTTAAAACCTTAAAAAAAGCCCTGTCTCAAGCTCAGTCTGGAACTACAATTTACCTAGAAGCTGGCACTTATAATAGTTTCAGTGGTGAAACTTTCCCCCTAATTGTGCCTTCAGGGGTCATTGTTATGGGGAATGAATCAGGTAAAGGCAGTGGCATTTTAATCGAAGGAAATGGACTCTATACCAGTCCCAGTGCGGCGAGTCAAAATATTACAATTTTGATGGAAAATAACGCCCAATTGCTCGGCGTAACCGTCACCAATATTCAAACTCGTGGAACTGGGGTTTGGATTGAATCTCAATCTCCTATGATTGCCAATTGTACCTTGACTCGCTGTAAACGGGAAGGGATTTATGCAGTGGGTTCAGGAAATCCTCAAATTCTCAATAGTATTTTTACTCAAAATGAAGGGTATGGCCTATCCATTGAAGGGGAAATCAAAGGAGAAATTCAAGGAAATACCTTTCAAAATACCGGATATGGTCTTTCCATTAAAGATCAAGCTGCTCCCTTAATTCGAGATAATGCTATTGTAGAAAATCGCTCTGGATTATTAATTGCAGATCACGCTAAACCGATTTTGCGTCAAAACCTAATTGAACGCAATAGTGGCGATGGTGTTGTTATCCTAAATCAAGCCACACCCGATTTGGGAACCGTGCAAACTCCAGGGGGAAATACCATTCGCAATAATGGCGGTTTTGATGTTCAAAATGCTGGAACTGCCAGCTTAACTTCTTTTGGAAATATTATTAGTCCTACTCGCGTTAAAGGAACTCTACAAGTCGTGACTCAAACTGTACCGATGGCTGCATCTGCCACCTTATTTGTTAATTCTGCCACAGGCAATGATTCTGCCACAGGTGGGCAATCTGACCCCTTAAAAACCATTGCTAAAGCCCTGAGTCGTGCCCAATCAGGAACCGTGATTCAAGTCGCCCCCGGAAGCTATAACGCTGCTAGTGGGGAAGTCTTTCCCTTAATTGTGCCATCGGGAGTCACAATTCTGGGGAATGAAGCTACAAAAGGCCAAGATGTAGTGATTGTCGGGAGTGGTACGTTTACCAGTCCCAGTGCAGCGGCTCAGAATATTACGATTTTGATGCAAAATAACTCGACGGTTAAGGGTGTCAGTGTCACCAATGAGCAAACGCGAGGAACCGGAATTTGGGCAGAATCCGTTTATTGTACCGTTGCCAGTTGTACTTTATCAAAATCCAAACGAGAAGGGTTATTTGCAACAGGAACAGCCATTCCTACGGTACTTAATAGTGATTTTATTCAAAATGTGGGAAATGGGATCGCTTTAGCGGGAAATGCTAAAGGAGAAATTCGGGGGAATAAATTCCAAAATACCGGATATGCGATCGCTGTGCAAGCCTCTGCTGCCCCATTAATTATTGAAAATGAAATTCTGGAAAACCGCTCTGGGTTGGTGTTATCAGGACAATCTAAACCCGTATTGCGAAAAAACCAAGTTAAGAAAAATCTTCAAGACGGGTTAACGGTGATTGCTGATTCTGCTCCAGATTTGGGTAATCCTCAAGATAATGGTGGCAATGTATTTGTTGATAATGGCAAATATGATGTGCAAAATGCCAGTAAATTCACCTTAGTTTCAGTAGGAAATCAAATTAACCCCACTCGGACATTAGGAAATATTGAATTTAGTGCTAATCAAAGTCCAACGCCTTCTCCCACCCCAGCACCCAGCCCTGGCCCAACTCCCACGCCGACTCCGGCTCCGGGTGGCGCAAAATTCAACGATATTACGTCTCACTGGGCCAGAACCTTTATTGAGCGGTTAGCGGATATGGGGATTATTAGCGGGTTCCCCGATGGTTCATTTAAACCGGATGCGACCTTAACTCGCGCCCAACACGCTGCAATGTTGATGAAAGCATTTACACTCACCCCCATTCGGGAAGCAACGGCTTTTACCGATGTCCCCGCAGATTTCTGGGGGAAAGAAGCCATTAATCAAGCAAATCGGGCAGGTTTTCTGTCGGGTTATCCTGATAAAACCTTCCGACCGAATCAAAATTTAACTCGCTCTCAGGCGATTGTTTCTTTAGTGAATGGGTTGAAATTAACGGGAGGAACACCAACTAATTTGAGTGTTTATACTGACCGTGCTCAAATTCCAGCTTTTGCTGTTAATGCCATGATTACCGCAACGGAATTAAATATGGTTGTCAATTACCCGAAAAAAGAGGTTTTTAACCCGTTAAAAGATGTCACCCGTGCGGAAATTGCGGCAATTTTCTATCAAACCTTAGTGGCCGTTAATCGAGCACAGGCCATTGATTCTCCTTATATTGTTTAATTCCCTCTAGTTCCCTGGTTCTACCAGGGAATTTACTCAAGGAGGCTCTGCCTCTTGTTAACAGCAGGCAGAGCCTGATTAAAGTATTGCTAGGTAGGGCTTGCTGAAAAAAGGGGAAAAGCCAGAACAGGGGGAGGAGAAGACAAGAAAAAATGAATCCGGTGCAAGGAATGGGTGTAAAATAGCGCAAAAACCTTGCAGGAGTCGGGGAAAATGTACCGTAAAGACGAACAACCAAAGACACCAGCAGAGGAGTTCAAACTGCCATTTGAGGGAAAACTCTCAGAAGAGAATCGCTGGGTAATCATGGCGCAATGGATACCCTGGTCAGAATTTGAAGTGGAATATGCAGAATTATTTTCATCCGTGATGGGAGCACCGGCCAAAACATTTAGGATGGCATTAGGAGCCTTAATCATCAAAGAAAAATTAGGGATAAGTGATAGAGAGACAGTAGAACAAATCAAAGAAAATCCTTACTTGCAGTATTTTATTGGGTTGTCAGAGTACAGGAACGAGGCACCATTTGATGCGTCAATGTTAGTACACTTTCGGACGAGAATCAATGTGAATCTAGTCAATAAAGTCAATCGGGTAATGGTCAAGAGAATGCGAGAGGCGAGTAACGAGCCAGTCACCGAAAATCCATCAGAAGCTGAAGAAGGAAGTCACAGGAAAAACCGAGGAAAATTAATAGCAGATGCGACTTGTGCGCCTGCGGATATCACGTATCCGACCGACTTAAAAATTTTAAATAAAGCCCGAGAACAAACAGAAAAAATCCTTGATAGTTTGCATAGAAGTCGTCAGGATAAATCCGAGAAAAAACCCAGAACTTATCGAAAAAAAGCCAGAAAAGACTACCTAGAAGTAGCCAAACAACGCCGACCTTCCCGACAGAAAAGACGAAAAGCAGTTAAAAAGCAACTGCAATATATTAAACGAAACTTAGGACATATAGACCAAATTATCGCCAATAGAGGCAGGCTGGATGGCTTGAATAACAGAGAGTATAAGAGTTTATTAGTAATATCAGAAGTTTACCGCCAACAGCAATGGATGTATGAGAATAACAAACAGAGTATTTCGGACAGAATCGTTAGTTTGAGCCAACCCCATATTCGTCCAATTGTCCGAGGAAAAGCCGGAACTTCAGTAGAATTTGGAGCCAAATTGTCGGCGAGTTGTCTGGATGAATATGTATTTCTTGACCGGATTAGTTGGGATAATTTTAACGAATCCTGTGATTTAAAAACACAAATAGAGGCTTTTAAAGAATATACGGGGCATTACCCTGAGTCAGTCCATGTAGATAAAATTTACCGAACGAGAGAAAACCGAGCTTGGTGTAAAGACAGAGGAATTAGAATCAGTGGCCCCCCATTAGGGAGACCGCCAGCACATCTTAGTAAAGCTACTAAGAAACAGGCGTTAGACGATGAAAAGATTCGGAATTCAATTGAGGGCAAATTTGGGCAAGGGAAAAGAAGATTTAGCCTGAATCGGATTATGAATAAACTAGCTCATACTTCCGAAACGGCCATTGCTATTACTTTTTTAGTGATGAATCTCTCTGTCATTCTTAGGCAGATTTTGGGGTCAATTTTTTTATGCAATTACTTTTTTCGAGTCATAGATTATGACAACTTATCTGTTAACTCCTTACTTCAAAAAAAACTGATTTACCCTTCTAACTTCATTCGCTAGTTAGGGCTTGCTGAAAAAGTAACAGAAAAGGAAACAAATGATTAACTAGGGCTTGCTGAAAAAAGGGGAAAAGCCAGAACAGGCAGGAGGAGAAGACAAGAAAAAATGAATCAGGTGCAAGGGATAGGTGTAAAATAGCCCAAAAACCTTGCAGGAGTCGGGGAAAATGTACCGTAAAGACGAACAACCAAGGACACCACCCGAAGAGTTCAAACTGCCGTTTGAGGGAAAGCTGTCGGAAGATAATCGGTGGGTAATCATGGCTCAATGGATACCGTGGGAAGAATTTGAAGCGGAATATGAAGAATTATTCTCTTCTGTGATGGGAGCACCCGCCAAAAGATTTAGGATGGCATTGGGAGCTTTAATCATCAAAGAAAAATTAGGAATAAGTGATAGAGAAACAGTAGAACAAATCAAAGAAAATCCCTACTTGCAGTATTTTATCGGGTTGTCAGAATACAGGAACAAGGCACCATTTGATGCCTCAATGTTAGTGCACTTTCGGACAAGAATCAATGTGAATTTAGTGAATAAAGTCAATCGGGTAATGATCAAAAGAATGCGAGAGGCGAGTAAGGAGCCAGTCACCGAAAATCAATCAGAAGCTGAAGAAGGAAGTGAGAGGAAAAACCGAGGAAAATTAATAGCAGATGCAACTTGTGCCCCGGCTGATATCACATATCCGACAGACTTAAAAATTTTAAATCAAGCCAGAGAACAGACAGAAAAAATCATTGATAGTTTGCATAAAAGCCGTCAGGATAAATCAGAGAAGAAACCCAGAACTTATAGAAAAAAAGCGAGAAAAGACTACCTAGAAGTAGCAAAACAACGCCGACCTGCGCGGAAAAAAAGACGAAATGCCATTAAAAAACAACTGCAATATATTAAACGAAACTTAGGGCATATAGACCAAATCATCGCCAATAGAGGGACGCTGGATAGCTTAAATAACAAGCAATATAAGAGTTTATTAGTCATATCAGAAGTTTATCGTCAACAGCAGTGGATGTATGATAATAACAAACAAAGTATTTCCGATAGAATCGTCAGTTTGAGCCAACCTCATATTCGTCCGATTGTGCGAGGTAAAGCCGGAGTGTCAGTAGAATTTGGTGCTAAATTGTCTGCGAGTTGTATGGATGACTATGTATTTCTTGACCGGATTAGTTGGGATAATTTTAACGAATCCTGTGATTTAAAAACACAAATAGAGGCTTTTAAAGAATATACGGGACATTATCCTGAGTCAGTCCATGTAGATAAAATTTACCGGACTAGAGACAACAGAGCTTGGTGTAAAGAAAGAGGAATTAGAATCAGTGGCCCCCCGTTAGGGAGACCTCCAGCAAATCTTAGTAAATCTACTAAGAAACAGGCGTTAGAGGATGAAAAAATTCGGAATTCGATTGAGGGCAAATTTGGGCAAGGAAAAAGAAGATTTAGCCTCAATCGCATTATGAATAAACTAGCTCATACTTCCGAAACGGCAATTGCTATTACTTTTTTAGTGATGAATCTCTCTGCCCTTCTTAGACAGCTTTTGGGGTCAATTTTTTTACTCAATTACTTTTTTCAGATCATAGATTATGACAAGTTATCTGTTAACTCCTTACCTCCAAGAAAAGTTATTTATCCTTCTAACTCCATTAGCTAGTTAATCATCCGTTTCCTTTTCTGTTACTTTTTCAGCAAGCCCTAGGTAGAACCTAGCAACAAGAAATATCTGGTCAGGACTTACGCATTTTTTCTTATAGTTTTTGTTGATGAGCTAAAGCTTTTTTTCCTTTTATTCTTCTTTTTTTTGTTGACGAGCTAAAGCTCTTTCTTCTTTTTGTTCAGCTTTTTCTTCAGCTTTAACCCTTTTCTGTTCTTCTTTCAAAAGTGCCATTTGTTGTTTATTCTCTAATTTTATTTTTAATCTTTCAGTTTTTTGATTTTCTTTATTTTGTAAATATTTAAGTCTAGCCTGATAAGATTCCTCACTTTCATTAGAATTTTTAGCAAAAATATTACTGGTTTGAATAATATCTTTAGCTTTTTCACCCGTTACTTTAACAATGTCTTCAATATTAACAAGGCCCCCAACAAAGTCTTTAATAAACTTATTTAATGGATTAGACACAATTATGACTCCTAAAATTTAATTAAATGTTAACAGGACTTGCGTACTCAGTCAAGTGTTAGCTAGTTCCCTGGTTCTACCAGGGAATTAACTCAGGGAGGCTCTGCCTCTTGTTAACAGCAGGCAGAGCCTGATTAAAGTATTGCTAGGTTCTACCTAGCAACGAAAAATGATCAATTAAACAGAAATTGGGCTAAAAAAATCAATCATTTTTTGCTTTTGTTCAGAATCAACTGTTTCCCACTCCCTAACAATATTCAAATCCTTATTAACCTTAGATAATTCTAATAAATTCGGATCTATTTTATTTCTATAATTTTTCTCCTCACATAGCCAGTTCAATATATCTGATAAGTGCCAAATCGAAGGCGTTCCCCCATATCCCTCTTCTGTCAGTCTCCGAGGAGTAAAATTAGAAAATAAACCAGATGGGTAGCTAGAAGGGGGATAGGGTAATGGATGTAGAATTACAGATGATCAAACATTTAGCCCGAGATGCACAACCAACAGTTTCAGTGATTGATGAATATTGTCAAGGTTATAAAGACCTATTCCCAGAAGTGAGAAGTTACGAATGTTTTAAATACTTACATCTAGGAATTATCTCACCAATTCCGAGAAAATCTTTACCGGAAATTGCTAAAATAGTAGGAATTAGGTCGCCACAATCACTGCATCATTTCTTAGCCAATTCGCCTTGGTCAGCAAGGGAATTAAAGGAAAGAAGATTAGCCCGAACTCTAAAAGCATTGAAAGGAGAGAAGATTATAGTAATAATTGATGAGACAGGAGATAGGAGAAAGGGAAAAAAAACCGACTATATAGCTAGACAATACTTGGGAAGTGTGGGCAAAACAGATCGGGGAATAGTATCAGTTAATGCTTACGGTGTTTATAAAAATATAACCTTTCCTTTAGTGTTTAGAGTATTTAAACCCAAAGGAACATTAAAAGAAGGAGATGTCTACAAAACTAAGATTGAAATCGCATCAGAAATTCTAACAGAATTGGTTGATTGGGGATTTCAGATTGAATTGGTATTAGCAGATAGCCTTTATGGTGAAAGTAGTTCGTTTATCAGTACATTAGATCAATTTCAAATTCCTTGGGTACTAGCAATAAGAAGTAATCATGGAGTCTGGATGTCAAGCGAGCAGAAAGTTAGAGCCAACAAATGGTGTAAATTTGAGAGGATTTTTAGCAATCAAGAATCAGAAACCAGATATATTAGAGAAATCATATTTGGGAAAAGAAGTACAAGAACCTATTGGGAAATTACCACAGATCCAGAAACGATGCCAGAAACATCAACTTCGTTTGTCATGACAAATTTAACAGAGAAGAGAAGCCAGATGAAAAAGACATTAGGTAATTTATACGGGTTAAGAACATGGGTGGAATATGGATTTCGACAATGTAAACAAGAACTGGGTTGGACTGATTATCGGTTGACGGATTTTCCCGATATAGAAAAATGGTGGGAAATCATTTTCTGTGTGTATTTAATGATTAGTTTCAACTCCGAAGTTTTCCGGTCTTTAAGTCAAGGCAGTCCCCGAGAATCTGAGAGCAAAAAAAACACCACCGATTGCTCAACTCATCAACAATGGAATCACAAAGAGGGATGGAAAAATGTTTTAAATAATCTGCGTTTAATAATTCAGCCTACTATTATATTGTGGTTGATTGTCCCGTGGCTAGATATTTTTCCCGACCGCCATTTATTAGTGGGTTTTCATAAATTAATTGAGAATATTAATCAATTTCAATCTTATTTTCCCAATGGATAACTCTACTTTTTATTACTTGTTGATTTCGGAGAGTGACAGAAGAGGGATATAGCAATCCTAAATAGGTTGTGGCAAAATCCCATACATAAAAATTTTGGGGAAATCAAAAATTTGACCCTGAGCGAAAAACTCGAATAGCCACTTAATTACTTTAAAAGATGGGCATAAATGATAAAATTTTCTCACGAAATTTTTGGTTTGTAACCAAATATCTTCTACAGGATTTTGTTCAGGTGCATTGGGGGCAAAATTTAGACAAGTAATCCGCCATTCTTCTTCCGATAAATTTTGATTAACTTCAGTTAAATAATCTCTAAACTTTTGAGAACAATGATAAGTGGCATTATCCCAGACTATAGCTAACCTTTTCCCCGGATTTTGCTGCTGTAAATACTGGATAAAGTCTACGGTATTTTCTGTATTTCCCGCCGCATAACCTTTGATAATAAATTCTTTCGTTTGGTAATCTAAAGCTCCATAATAAGTTTGCCTTTCTTTTTGATTTTTGATCGGAATTTCTATTCTTCTATCTGTTCTTCCCCACACATACCCTAAAATATCTCCCCAGAGAAGATGACATTCATCAATCATAAACACCGTCAGCTTTCCCGCCTCTATTTCTTCTTTCCAACTCGCTAACTTTTTTTCAATTTCTTCCTTTTTCTCTTGGACTAACTGCTCATTCTTAGCCGGATTCTTCTTTTGGCTTTTTTTCCAACTGATGCCAGCCTCTTCCAGCAAGCTATAATAACTTTGATGGGATTGAAACACGACTCCATACTCCCTTTCTAACAAAACTTGTAAATCAGACAATCTTAACCAATCTCTTTCCCTTAATTCTTCAATAACTTTCTGTTTATCTTCGGGACTTAGATAGCCTTTTCTTCCTTTATATTGGAGTTTTAAACTCTCTACTCCTTCCACAAGAACCCGATTTTTCCACTGGCTAATAAATCCTTTATAACTTGTAATAAGTCTTGAATTTCCCGGTAGGCTTTCCCTTGTAATTTGAGTTTGACAGCGATCGCTCTTTTAATTTCTCTAGGATCTTTTGTCTGATTGATAAAATTGTCTATTTCGTTGATTAGATTCATTTTCCGTTGCCAGCTTTGGAGGATTATTGCTAACCTTACATTTATTATAACTCATTTGGAAGTGCTATAGCAATCCTAAATAGGTTGTGGCAAAATCCCGTACATAAAAAGCTTGGGAAAATCAAAAATTTGCCCCTGAGCAAAAAACTCAAATAGCCACTTAACTACTTTAAAAGATGGGCATAAATGATAGAATTTTCTCACGAAATTTTTGGTTTGTAACCAAATATCTTCAACCGGATTTTGCTCCGGCGCATTAGGAGCAAAATTTACACAAGTAATCCGCCATTCTTCTTCCGATAAATTTTGATTAACTTGAGTTAAGTAATCTCGAAAGTTTTGAGAACAATGATAAGTGGCATTGTCCCAGACTATAGCCAACCTTTTCCCCGGATTTTGCTGTTGTAAATACTGGAGAAAGTCTACGGTATTTTCTGTATTGCCCGCCGCATAACCTTTGATAATAAATTCTTTCGTTTGGTAATCTAAAGCTCCATAATAAGTTTGCCTTTCTTTTTGATTTTTGATGGGAATTTCTATTCTTCGATCCGTCCTTCCCCAAACATACCCTAAAATATCTCCCCAAAGAAGATGACATTCATCAATCATAAACACTGTCAGCTTTCCCGCCCCTATTTCCTCTTTCCAACTCGCTAACTTTTTTTCAATTTCTTCCTTTTTCTCTTGGACTAACTGCTCATTTTTAGCCGGATTCTTTTTTTGGCTTTTTTTCCAACTGATGCGAGCCTCTTCCAGCAAGCTATAATAACTTTGATGGGATTGAAACACGACTCCATACTCCCTTTCTAACAAAACTTGTAAATCAGACAATCTTAACCAATCTCTTTCCCTTAATTCTTCAATAATTTTCTGTTTGTCTTCAGGGCTTAGATAACCTTTCCTTCCTTTATATTGAAGTTTTAAACTGTCTACTCCTTCCACAAGCACCCGATTTTTCCATTGGCTAATAAATCCTTGAGAAACTTGTAATAAGTCTTGAATTTCCCGGTAGGCTTTACCTTGTAATTTGAGTTTGACAGCGATCGCTCTTTTAATTTCTCTAGGATCTTTTGTCTGATTGATAAAATCGTCTATTTCGTCGATTATATTCATTTTCCGTTGCCAGCTTTGGGGGATTATTGCTAACCTTACATTTATTATAACTCATTTGGAAGTGCTATATATAGTTTATTGTGTTTAAATTGTCAAGTGACAACTTATTATAACTGGGATGGTGCGTAAGCAACGCACACGCACCCTACAATAGAGAAGGTTTATTTTTATTAAAAATCATGAATAATCCTCAAGTTATTTGTATTGGTGAAATGTTGTTTGATCGGTTATCCAATGAATTAGGACAACCGTTAGAACAAGTTAAATCGTGGACAGATTACCCCGGAGGTGCGCCAGCGAATACGGCGTGTGGATTAGTAAAATTAGGAATTCCAACGGCTTTTATGGGGTGTATTGGGGAAGATGCACCCGGAGAACAGTTAGTGAAATTATTGAGGGAAATAGGTGTTAATATTACAGGGGCTCAACGCCATTCTAACGCACCGACTCGGATTGTTTATGTGGTTAGAGATACAGCAGGTGATCGCAGTTTTGCAGGATTTGGAGAACGAGACACAGGGGAATTTGCAGATACTTATTTACAAGCAGAACTCCTTCCAGAAGCATTATTTAAAACCGCAGAATTTCTGGTTTTAGGAACCTTAGAATTAGCCTACCCAGAAAGCCAAAAAGCGATTTTAAAAGCAATTCAGTTAGCTAAAAAATATCAGATTAAAATTTTTATTGATATAAATTGGCGACCGATGTTTTGGTCAAACACGAATGAAGCGATGGGACTGATTTTAAATGTTGTTCAAAATGCGGATTTCCTAAAATTAACGAATGAAGAAGCAGAATTATTATTTAATACCATAGAACCAGAAGCCCTCGCCCAAAAGTTACAAATTCAAGGCGTATTTGTCACTGCCGGAGAACAAGGTTGTGCCTATTATTTAGCCGGAAATTCAGGAAGACTACCCGCATTTTCTGTTCCTGTCGCAGATACCACTGGAGCCGGAGATGGATTTACAGCCGGAATTCTTTATCAATTCTGTAAATTAGGAATAGAATCGATTAATCATGCTAAAATATCTGAAGAAATGGTACAGTTTGCCAGTGCAGTTGGGGCATTAACCACAACAAAACCCGGTGCAATTGCGGCTCAACCGACATTAACAGAAGTTGAAATATTTTTAAACAATTCTAAATCTTAATTAATTTTTAAGATAACAATTCAAGCTGAATCAAGTATTAGAATTGGGACGTTTGACCCTGATCCCATCCCCCATTTTAGCAGTTTATTCCTTCCTTCAGATAGAATAGACCCGGATTTTGACTATAATTTTTAATGCCAATTCTAATAAAGCTCATGAAAAAATACATTTCTCGCCTATTAGCTCTTGTTCTTGTAGCTGCCATTACCTTAGTCGGATGTGGGGGAAGTCCCTCTGGACTCTTAACAGGCAATTATCCTCAAGATACTTTAGCTGTTGTCGATAGCTTAAGAACCGCTATCTTGTTACCTGAAGATGCACCGAATAAGGCAGAAGCTCAAGGTGAAGCCCGCGAGGTGATTAACGAATTTATTGCCCGTTACCGTCGGGATAGCTCTGTAACGACTCTCTCGTCCTTTACCACCATGCGAACCGCTCTCAACGCCTTAGCAGGTCATTATAGCTCCTATCCTAACCGTCCTATCCCCGACAAATTAAAACAACGTTTGGAACAAGAATTTAAACAAGTTGAAGCTGCCGTCAACCGAGGGGCGTAACCAGTTGTAGGGGCGGGGTTTCCCCCAAAGTCCTCAACTTCAGGAAAATTATAGAAGGCACTTACAACGGTTAATGCTAGTTGAAGAGGGCGATTAGTAGCCGCCCTCTCGACATAATTCTGAAGAACGACCATTTTTCAATAATAACCATTAATCCCTGGTAGGGATTGAAACCTTGATAGGGGGAAGAAAGCCCTGAAGCACTTACTACGGGGGAGGGTTAGCCGTGACTGCGTTTATTGATTTCAACTTCGTCTAAAACGGTTTCAGTATCCGGTGCTGGACTTAACCAAAATTGGAATTCTTCTGCAAATCGATGGTTTAAAATGGCGTCTCGAATGCGTTGGGTAAACCGAATCAATTCGGTAACATTATGAATAGAGATTAACGTATAGCCTAATAGTTCCTTAGCTCGGACTAAATGACTAATATACGCCCGACTAAAATTTTGACAGGTATAACAGGGACAAGTTTCATCTAACGGTTGAAAATCCTCTCGAAATTGAGCATTTTTTAAATTCAATCGTTCTCCCTTAATTAACGCTGCGCCATGGCGGGCTAAACGAGTGGGAATGACACAATCAAATAAATCCACCCCAGCAGCAATCGCTTGAGCCATTTCCCGATAGGTTCCTACCCCCATTAAATAACGGGGTTTATTAAAGGGTAAAATTGGCGTTGTCACCTGAACAATTTTTTCAATTAATGTTACAGGTTCCCCCACACTTACCCCACCAATGGCATATCCAGGTAAATCAAATTCAACTAATTCTTGAGCCGCTTTTTGTCGTAAATCCGCATAAATACCCCCCTGTACAATGGCAAATAAAGCTTGGTCGCTACGTTGATGGGCATTAATACAACGTTCTAACCAGCGTTTGGTGCGTTCTGTGGCTTTTAAAACTGCTTCTCGACTGGCGGGATAGGGGGGACATTCATCAAAGGCCATAATCACATCCGCCCCTAATTCATTTTGAATTTGGATAGAACGTTCTGGGGTAAAGTTAATGATTTTCCCATCATGGGGAGAACGAAACGTTACCCCGTCTTCGGTGATGGTGCGAATTTCACTTAAACTAAAGACTTGAAACCCCCCAGAATCCGTTAAAATCGGGCCATCCCACCCCATAAATCGATGCAGACCTCCAGCCCTAGCGACAATATTTTCCCCTGGCTGTAAATGCAGGTGATAGGTGTTGGATAAAACCATCTGGGCACCTGCATCCTTCAGGTGGGCTGGAGTCAGGGTTTTGACATTGGCTAAGGTTCCCACAGGCATAAATCGGGGGGTTTCAACCCAACCATGAGGGGTATGAAATAACCCAACACGGGCTTTTGTTTGACTACAGCACGCCTGAACTTCAAAGGAAAAAGGGTGTGACATAAAAAACTCAAAAAACAGCTTGGAAAAAGCGGGGTAAAAAATAATTTTCCCCGTTCCTTTTTTATTCTAAGGTTCTGTTGAAACAACAAAGTTCAAATTCTGAGTTGAGCCTTAAGAATTCAGATTCTCTTGCTTTTATCCCTTAGAACGGACAGTCATCCTCATCAATTTGAGTATCCCAATTAGAAGACAAAACTTGATCCATAACCGCATCTAAAGCTGCTGCATTAAAATTGCGATTAAATTGTTCTTGTAAGGGATTGTTTAAAGGAATTAATCTTAATAAACGCCCCCCTTCTTGAACTAGATCAAAATAAGTTTCCTTGTCAGGAGACTGTTTGAGTTCTAAGTAATCAAAACTATAAACATTCAAATACAACGAATGATTGGCAACTAATGTTGCTTGTTGTGGATTAGCAAAAACTTCTAGGATGTATCCTTCTGCTTCGGTGCATATTTGTCCGTCTTGAATATGCAAATAACGGACACGACCTAAATCAACAAGCAGTTTTTGCATATCCCGCTTATTGAGAACGATACCCGTATCGATAATGCACGGAGCAGACACCCTGTAGTTTAGTTGGTCGTAACTCATGGAGCAAAAGCCTCAGATGTAATCTGTGAATGACAGAGGAATGAAAAAGTAATAACTTGATGGGCTTCAGGTATAATGAAGTATAGGCACTGATGGCAGATTTTACAAAAATTGAGAGAACCGGGCAACGGATTTTTCGATTAAACTACACAACTTAACTTAAAACCTATGTTTTATTCTAGTTCAATTGAGGAAGAAATGAAAAAGTTTTATAACTCTTTATCAGAAAAGGATAAAAGAAGATATGCAGCGATAGAGGCTCAAAAACTGGGATGGGGAGGAATTAAGTAGGTAGGCAGGAAGAAACGAAAGTATGTAAAGATAAATGAAGAGAGAGAAGAAATCTACCGAGGTCATGAAAATATGGGTGCTCGTTTAAGGGTATTTCTAACTCGTGAGCAAGACAAAACCCTGTTCAAGCTCAGAACAGCAGATGTGCCACAGAAAGTTAAAGACCGAGCCGAAGTGATTCGATTAAACTCACAAGGTTGGTACGTGGAAAAAATAGCAGCTTATTTTAATTGGACAGCACAGACAGTTAGAGAAGTGTTGCACAAATGGGAAAAGTTAGGACTAGAAGGGTTATGGGAAAAACCCGGTCGCGGGGGAAAAGCCAAGTGGAAAGAAGAGGACTTAGTATTTTTAGAAGAATGTCTCAGAAGAGAACCCCGGACATACAACTCTGAGCAATTAGCCCAAAAATTAGAACAAGAACGGTCAGTTAAATTGAGTCCCGATAGATTAAGACGGGTGCTCAAAAAAAGGGGGTGAATTGGAAGCGAGCCAGAAACAGCCACAAAGGAAAGCAAGACCCGATAGTCCGCGCGCAGAAACAGGCGGATTTAGAAATGTTGGAATTATCAGCCGCCACCGGAGAAATTGACTTAAAGTATTTAGATGAATCGGGTTTTTGTCTGTGGAGTGAACCGGGGTATACCTATTATTTTAGAGGGGAACAAAAACGTTTAGAACAAACTCGTCGTCGGGGTCGAAGATTAAGCATTATTGGGTTTTTGCAACAGCAAATCAGTTTTGTTTACGGCTTGGTGATTGGAGGTGTCAATCGCCAGTGTTATATCCAAATGATGGAACAAGAAGCAGCAGAGGCTGAAAAAGCCGGACGGATGAGAGTCATTGTCCAAGATAATAGCCCCATACATCAATGCCATGAAGTCAAAAAACTCTGGCCAAAATGGGAAAGTATGGGTTTGTATATTTTCTATTTGCCTAAATATTGTTCGGAAATGAATCCGATTGAATTAGAGTGGCAACATCTCAAAAAAGATGAACTATCAGGACAAACATTTGAGGATGAATTAGACCTGGCCTATGCGGTAATGAATGGTATTCAAGCTAGGGGAGAAAGAGGAAACTACAGCACACAACGGATGAAATTTCACTCGCAGCAACAACCCAGTTAACTTTTCGTTACATACTTGTCGATTTTCTCGCCTACCTACTTATGTCAGATAATAAGCTGATTCGATCACTTTCTGAATTTTTCCAGCGACAGGGTACAGCGTTAGCGGCGGCAATTGCCTTTTATACCTGTTTTCCCATTCCCCTATCTTGGACGTTGGAGTTTCGCGGAATTGCCCGTTTTGCCCCGGTGATTGGGGTATTAATCGGCGGAATTTTAGGCTTAATTGATGGGGGATTATTCCTACTCGGTTGTCCGGTATTAACCCGTTCTGTGTTAGTAATTCTGGCAGGAATTGGCATCACCGGAGGTTTACACTTAGATGGAGCCATGGATACGGCCGATGGTTTAGCCGTGGCTGATCCGAATCGACGCTTAGAGGTGATGGCTGATAGTGTGACGGGGGCGTTCGGGGTGATGGCTGCGATCGCCATTATTTTATTAAAAGTTTCTGCTTTACAAGATTTGAGTGCGGATCGAGGCTTAATTTTAATGGCGGTGGCTGGATGGGGACGTTGGGGACAGTTAGTGGCGATCGCTCGTTATCCCTATTTGAAAGCCACTGGAAAAGGAGCCTTTCACAAGGATACTCCCTATTCCTCCTGGGATTTAGTTCCCGGTGCGTTATTGTTGATCGCCTTAAGCGGGATTATCGTGATTCTTCATCCCCACTATTGGTTAGTGGGCGTAGGTCTAGCTTTAGGGGGAAGTGCGATCGCCATTTTAAGCGGTGCTTGGTTTAATGCTCGTTTGGGAGGACACACCGGAGATACTTATGGAGCCGTTGTTGAATGGACAGAAGCTTTCCTGTTAGTTTGGGTTGTGGCATTACAAGGATAGTTATCAGTTATGAGGGAACAGGGAACAGGGAACAGGGAACAGGGAACAGGGAACAGGGAAGAAAGGAGGAATGTACGGGGTTCACGCTTACCCTAACAACTAACAACTGATAACTGATAACTGATAACTGATAACTGATAATTACTTCGCTTCGATCCAAACTTTAATTCCTTCTACCCGTAGACCTTGACCTTTTGTGCCGCAGTATTGGCCGTTGGTGCAGACGGGAACATCGCCTTTATTTTGGATGTGGGCCGTATAGAAGACCGTGTAGTTCGGAGCTTGGGGGCCAGTGAGTTCAATGATAAATCCCTCAATTTGTCGGTTTTTGCCCCGTTCTCCTACTAATTGTCCTTCGGAAATCCAGGGGGTATCCCCAACGTTGGCGATATGAGCCATGTAGCGCAGACTTAAACCTGCAATGGGGGGATCAATGTTAATTTGCAGAGCTTCTAAACGCCGTCCTTGACCTCGTGTTCCGGCATATTCTCTGGCAGTAAAGATGCGATCGCCTAAGCCTTGTAAATGCACTAAAATTTTTAAATTAATATTAGAAAGGGTTGCCTTTTCTTGGGATTTAGATGCAAGGGGTGCATTGCCAAAAACAATATTTTTCCCATCAATGGTTGGGGGTAATTTGGTAACATCAATACTGGGAACAATAATTAATTCTGGACTAGCCGATCCTTGGGGTTCATCCAAGATCACAATATCAGGAATTTGCGGTTTAGGAACCGTCGCAACTGGAGCGGAAGGTTGAACTGTAAAATTAATTTTTCCTCTGGAAATTGCCACACCCAGAGACTTACCAAAGCCTTTGGTAATTTGTTCTTCTAAAATCGCCCATTGATTATCATCTAAATGATCTTGTTTTTCGACTAAGTTAACTAATGCTACTAAAGGATGATTTCCAGCCGCTAAAGCCTCTGCAACAGAATGCAGTTGATTTGTTTGTTGAGTAATGGATTGTTGCAATTCTCTTGCTTGATTTTGAGCCGTTTGTAAGGGGGGGAAATCCTGTTGTTCACTGTGGGTCAGAGAGAGAACTTGCTCTAAAATTTGCAACGCTTGTTGGTGAGTCTTCTGATGTCCAGGTGTGGCGGTTAAGGTCTGCAATAAATTCTGTAACTGTTGTACAGAGGTTGCTTGAGCAGCACCTTGTTGTCCTTGGGCGATGAATTTTTGTTGAATCTCGCTAAAGTTTTTAGAATAAGCGATGAGTTCATCGATTAAGGTTTTTGCAGGGGGAGTTCCTGCGGTTTTGAGATGTTGTGCCGCTTCAGCCAGAAGATTGCCTAAATTTGTATAGCGTTGAGATAATGCAGTCAGTTGTTGTTTTAACGTTTCGTAAGTCGGTTCCACAAAGAATAATCCTCCTAGTTCAAAGTTGGGAGCAGCATCGTTAAATATCTCCTCTATTGATTTTACCTGAAGAAGGACAGGAGTGTAAAAGCTTCTGATTTTTAATTTAAAGGTAAGGATAATTGGCAACAACTAAAAGATTGACGATGTTGAGAAGTCACACCATACTGTTGAATGGCTTGACGGTGTTTTGCAGTTCCGTAACCTTTATTTTGTTTTAAATCATATTGAGGATATTTTTCCGATAAACGAGTGATTAATTCATCTCGCCACACTTTTGCGACAATACTGGCGGCTGCTATTACCAAAGATGTACTATCTCCTTTGATGATAGTTTGTTGGGGAATGAATAATTGAGGAATTTTTTGATTCCCATCAATTAAACAAAGTTCGGGTTGAGGATTTAACTTAAAAATAGCGCGTTTCATCGCTAATAATGTGGCTTGTAAAATATTGAAGCGATCAATTTCTCGCACGGAAGCCCAACCAATTTTATAATCAATGGCGATCGCTTTTATTTCCAGGGCTAATCGCGAACGAACCCCAGGGGTTAATTTTTTACTATCTTTCACCCCAGCACGAGTTAATTGCGTCATACTATTCTCAGATAAAATCACGGCTGCTGCCACCACCGGGCCAAATAAAGCACCTCGTCCAACTTCATCCACTCCTGCGATTAAAATCGGAGTTGAAGAATCATCTGCTATCATTTCCTTCAAATTTAGACTTGCTATAATTATCTATCATAGATTAAACCGTATATTTTAAGAACTGATTTTATGAAACGAATTGTTTTGATTGCAGGCTTTGAATCTTTTAATGCTGATTTATATCGAAATTCTGCACAATTAGCCAGTGTTCGCTGTCCTGAATTAGAGATTTTTGTTTTTAGCGATCGCGCTATTTCTACTGAACCGGATACCGTAGCAGAAGCATTAGAAAATGCTGATGTTTTTTTTGCAAGTTTATTGTTTGATTATGATCAAGTTTTATGGTTGCGAGAACGAGTCCAAAAGATTCCTATTCGGTTAGTGTTTGAATCTGCCTTAGAATTAATGAGTTTAACTCAAATTGGAGCCTTTAAAATCGGCGACAAACCCAAAGGAATGCCCAAACCTATACAATTTATTCTCAGTAAATTTTCCAGTGGGAAAGAAGAAGATAAACTCGCGGGTTATATTAGTTTTCTCAAAACCGGGCCAAAATTATTAAAATTTGTTCCGGTTAAAAAAGTTCAAGATCTTCGCAACTGGTTAATTATATATGGCTATTGGAACGCAGGGGGAACGGAAAATGTCGCGGCTATGTTTTGGACAATTGCCACAAATTATTTAGGATTAACCGTTGGTGAAATTCCGCCCCCCGTAGAAACCCCCAATATGGGATTATTACATCCCGATTATAACGGTTATTTTGAATCGCCTAAAGCTTATTTAGAGTGGTATCAACACGAATATCCAGAGGCGGTTAATAATCCCGTTGTGGGTCTTTTATTATATCGAAAACACGTCATTACTCAACAAAATTATATCCCTCAATTAATTCGCTATTTTCAGCAAGATAATTTAATCCCCTTGCCGATTTTTATTAATGGTGTTGAAGGTCATGTTGCGGTTAGAGATTGGATGACTACAACGGATGAATTAAATAAGCGAGAACAGGGAAATATTGAAACCTTATCCTTATCCAAAGAAGCTGTAAAGGTTGATGCCATTGTTTCAACCATTGGGTTTCCCTTAGTTGGAGGGCCAGCAGGTTCGATGGAAGCCGGACGACAGGTGGAAATTGCTAAACAAATTTTAACCGTAAAAAACGTCCCTTATTTTATTGCAGCACCTCTATTAATTCAAGATTTATTATCCTGGACTCGTCAAGGAATAGGAGGCTTACAAAGTGTGGTTTTATATGCTTTACCGGAACTAGATGGTGCTATTGATACGGTTCCGTTAGGAGGTTTAGTCGGAGAAAATATCTATTTAATTCCTGAGCGAGTTAAACGGTTAACCGGACGAGTTAAAAGTTGGATTAAGCTGCGACAAAAATCTCCAAAAGATCGAAAAATCGCGATGATTTTATATGGATTTCCCCCAGGATATGGTGCTACAGGAACCGCCGCATTATTAAAGGTTCCTCAAAGTTTGTTAAAGGTTTTACAAGCGTTAAAAGCACAAGGTTATACCGTTGGAGAGTTACCAGAAACGGGCGAAAGTATAATTCAGAAGGTTAAACAAGCGGATGAAATCTTAGAAGCAAAACAGGATTTTATTTTTGCCGATGGGTCTGTTGTTTCTAATCAAGTCAATGTAGAAAAATTAGAGAAATGGTTAGGGTATTTACAACGAAGTCGAGTTGAAAAACAATGGCAATCTTTAACAGGAACGGGGATTAAAACTTTAGGAGAAGATTATCATATTGGAGGAATTCAATTAGGCAATATTTGGATCGGAGTGCAACCCCCTTTAGGGCTATCCGGTGATCCAATGCGGTTAATGTTTGAACGAGATTTAACCCCCCATCCCCAATATACTGCCTTTTATCAATGGTTACAAAAGGACTTTCAAGCCGATGCTATTGTTCATTTTGGAATGCACGGAACCGTTGAATGGTTGCCGGGTTCACCGTTAGGAAATACGGGTTATTCTTGGTCAGATATTTTACTGGGAAATCTACCGAATTTATATCTGTATGCTGCCAATAATCCCTCAGAATCCATTTTAGCCAAACGTCGCGGTTATGGAGTATTAATTTCCTATAATGTGCCTCCTTATGGTCGCGCCGGACTGTATAAACAATTGGTATCGTTACGAGAACTCATCGCGGAATATCGAGAAGATCCGCAAAAAAATTCAACCCTGCAAGACGTGATTAGCCAGCAAATTACGGATATGGGTTTAGAGGTAGATTGTCCTTTTGAGGAAGGGAAAAAATTAGGGATTGCCTTTACACTGAAAAATGCTCGATTATTTAGTGTGGAAGTTCTCTACAATTATTTTATCAAAATTTATGATTATTTGCAAGTATTAGAACAGCGATTATTTTCTTCGGGATTACATACCTTTGGAGAAAACCCAACAGAAGAGGAATTAAGCAATTATATGAATGCTTATTTCACTGAATCAATGAATGAGTTAACCCCAGAAACAGAAAGTCAAATCCGAGGTTTATTGTTGCAAACTTCCGATGAATTAACGAATTTATTACGAGGATTAAATGGAGAATATATTCCCCCTGCCCCCGGTGGAGATTTACTTCGAGATGGGCTGGGAGTGTTGCCAACGGGACGCAATATTCATGCGTTAGATCCCTATCGAATGCCTTCGGCTGCAGCTTATTTAAGAGGACGAGAAATCGCTCAAAAAATCATATCTCAACAGTTAGCAGAAACGGGGAATTATCCTGAAACTATTGCTGTGATGTTATGGGGGTTAGATGCGATTAAAACGAGAGGAGAATCTTTAGGAATTATCTTAGAATTAGTTGGGGCAGAACCTGTTAAAGAAGGAACTGGACGAATTGTTCGTTATGAATTGCAACCGTTAGAAAAAATAAATCATCCTCGCATTGATGTTTTAGCGAATTTATCAGGAATTTTTCGAGATAGTTTTGCCAATATTATCGAGTTATTAGATGATTTATTTCTGCGGGCTGCCCATGCAGAAGAACCCGAAGACCAAAACTTTATTAGAAAACACGCATTACAGTTGCGATCGCAAGGCATTGAAAACCCATCTGCCCGTTTATTTTCTAATCCATCGGGGGATTTTGGCTCATTAGTCAATGATCAAATTGTAGATGGGAATTGGGAATCTGAGGACGAATTAGGGAATACTTGGAAAGGACGAAATGTATTTAGTTATGGTCGCCAAGACAAAGGACAAGCTCGACCCGAAGTGATGACCCAACTGTTAAAAACCATGGATAATATTGTGCAGGAAATTGATTCTGTTGAATATGGATTAACGGATATTCAAGAATATTATGCCAATACGGGAGGATTAAAACGGGCAGCCGAACAGCAAAAAGGTCAAAAAGTTAAAGCCAGTTTTGTTGAAAGTTTTTCTAAGGATACCACCCCTCGGCAATTAGAAGATTTATTAAGAATTGAATATCGAACGAAATTATTAAATCCCAAATGGGCAGATGCAATGGTGAATCAAGGAAGTGGAGGTGCTTATGAAATTTCTCAACGAATGACCGCCTTAATGGGTTGGGGAGGAACGACTAATTTTAAAGAAAATTGGGTGTATGATCAAGCAGCTAAAACCTATGCGTTAGATGAAAAAAGGGCTGACCAATTAAGACAAGCAAACCCCGAAGCCTTTCGTAATATTGTGGGTCGAATGTTAGAAGCACAGGGTCGTGGATTTTGGGAAACCGATGCAGAAACTTTAGAAAAATTAAGAGCATTATATGATTTAACAGAACAAGAATTAGAAGGAATAACGGTTTAATGTGTACCATTTTTGAGATCGCCGTTTAAAATTGATCAGTGGTAGCAATAATGGCAGATGTAGGAGATTTCTGGATAATGGCAAAACCGTTGATTGTGTCAACAGCAGTTCCCACTCCTAACCCCCTAATAATCGGGGGTTTCCACGCGCTATCTGATTCTTTGCGTTTGAAAGTGATTGAACTGTTGCGGGGACAAGAATTATGTGTGTGTGAACTCTGTGAACAATTAAACGTTCCTCAGTCTAAATTGTCCTTTCACTTAAAAATTTTGAAAGAAGCACGATTAGTTCGGAGTCGCCAAGACGGACGATGGATTTACTATAGTCTCAACTGTAGCCAATTTAGAGTTTTAGAAGCATATTTGGTGCAATACCAGCATCTTAGTTCTATTATAACATCCCACAAAAGTTGTGATTGAAGGTAGCTCAACGGTATCCTATTGGGGAAAATATTGGAATTGGCCGTATTTTTTTTAACAGCCTTGAAAAAGCATTTTGTTTTGATGACTTTCGATACTTCAATTCTTAATATTAATCTCCTTCTTAAGACATACAAGTATATTGTCTTAACTCTCAGAAATGAATTGAATCGGGCTATAATTAAAATATAAAGGTAGATTTTTAAAATCAAGTCTGAAATCTGACATTCTATGTAAAAATAAATAATGGTATACACTGGAGAGTGAAAAAGATGACCAACCGAGGTTCGTTTTACTGGAGTTCCCGTTATCGAGGGAAAGCAACCCCTGAAAATGTTGTGTTTAATGCGAATTTGCAGGAATTTGCTCAGAAGGTTAACTTTATTGTTGCCCTGCAAACCAGTGGAAAACTTTCAGTTGAAGAATCTTATGTACAAATTGAAGCCTTATGGGAACAACTTCGAGAAAGTAAACAACATCTGGGAATTGGAAAAAAAGCAGGATAACCATCTGAATTTAAAGTTATCAAAGAAAGAAAGGGTACAGTTCATCTGTACTCTTTCTTTTTAAGCACAATTTGCAAACCCTTCTCCACCGGGATCAAAACGATAAACAGGAAGTTCTGCTTTTTTAAAGAAAAATGTAAAAGTTTGATAAAGTTCATCTATAATCGTGGCATAATGACCTCAAGTAGTTATACTCTAAACACTAGATGATTTGAAGATTCAAGTCAAAAATTGTACAATAGCCTATCTCAAGATAGACCTAGATCAACCTCATTTTAGCTGATCATTTTAAACTTAGGGATCAAGATGTTATACCATCAGAACCCGGAAATTGATCAGGACGGTTATTTCAAACCCAGTCAAGGCAAAAAGCCACCAGTTCTAAACCCCCTATTTCCAAAATTTATTTACGGTTAACATCCTCATGACATCTCTCAGTAAACAGGCAATTCAAGCCACAATGTGGACTCTCTTTGGCTACGGAGGAAGCCAAGTTTTACGATTAGGAGGCAACTTAATTCTGACTCGTCTCCTCGTGCCAGAATTATTTGGTTTGATGGCTTTAGTCAATACCTTTATTATAGGCTTGAACTTATTTTCTGATGTGGGAATTCACCCGAGTATTATTCGGAGTGAACGGGGAGATGATCCCGAATTTCTAAATACAGCCTGGACAATTCAAGTTTTTCGAGGATTTGGGCTTTGGATTATCTGTCTATTAATTACAGTTCCTCTTGCCAATTTTTACAACGAACCTAAGCTTCTGTGGATTACACCCATTGTCGGTTTTAAAACAGTTATAGCAGGGTTTGAATCCACATCTTTAGCAAGCTTGAATCGCCATTTAAACTTAAAAATCCTGACAATTTATGACTTTATTGTCCAAGGATTAAGCCTGGGGATCATGATAATTTTGGCATGGATTAGTCCTAACATCTGGGCATTAATTATTGGAGCTTTAGTTTCATCCTTATTTGGATTAATTAGAAGTCATTACTTAAATAGCGGAATGCCGAATCGCTTGGCTTTGGATCAAAGTGCTTTTAAAGAATTAATTTCCTTTGGACGCTGGATTTTTATTTCAACAGTGATGACATTCTTGGCATCTCAATCTGATCGTTTGATTCTCGGTAAATTATTAACCCTACAAATTTTAGGGGTTTATACCGTTGCTTCTGCTTTAGCGGATCTTCCCAAATCCCTAGTGGGTTCAGTGATGGGTAAAGTTGTTTTTCCGGTTATTTCTAAACAATTAGATTTGCCTCGATCGCAACTTCAGAAAATTATTCTCGAAAAAAGAAAAATATTATTATTACTCGTCAGTTTTCCCTTAGCTATTCTAGTTTGCTTTGGGGATCAATTAATTTTGAATTTATATGATCAAAGATATGAACAAGCTGCTTGGATGTTGCCGATCCTGACTCTAGGAATATGGCCATTTATTCTCTGCATCAGCATTGAACAAGCCTTATATGCTCTTGGTAAGCCCCTTTATATGGCTGTTGGTAATGTGTTTAAGTTCCTGTGGATGGTAATTTTTCTGCCATTATCATTTTCTATTATGGGAATCGCTGGAACTATCCTAGTAGTTGCATTTAATGATATTCCATTTTATATTTTTGTTAACTATGGGCTTTGGCGAGAAGGACTTTCAGGTTTAAAACAGGATTTGTGGGCAACTTATCTTCTAATAGGGATAATTTTTATTTTAGGAGGAATTCGGTATACTTTAGGTTATGGCTTATCTATTGAAGGTATATTTGATTATCTACCTTAGGTAAAAATCAACTCATTATCGATCAAGGAAAATTTATATGAAAATTACTTTTGTTATGCCCCATTGGCAGGAGTGTTTATCAGGAGGAGTTTTATCCAATGCGGATCTTGCCTATAACTTACAGAAACGTGACCATCAACTTTTTATGGTTTGTACTCAACCACAGCAACCAACCATGTTTCAGCAGATTAAATCGCAGATGGCTTGTCGTACTCCAGTGATTGGTGTGCCATCGGGTGCTGCTCCAGAACTTTTGAGCGACGGAATTGGAATTCTAGTCAAACCTGAAGGCCCAGAAGACATGGCTGAAACCATTGTTAAGATGTGCCAAATGCCTCAAGAACAATGGTGTGATAGGAATATCAACCCAACAAAGAAGTCAAGACTTTACCTGGGATAAAGTAGCTAGTCGTCGCCAGATTGCTCTCCTAGAAAAACTCAAAACCCTCTCCAGCTAAATTCAGTCAATCTTAAATTGGGAAGCTATCCAAATTCTAAAAATACCGGAAATTCTCCACCGCGTTTATGACACCCCAAGCACAACTGGCTTTATTACTCTTGCTCCCCTGTGTTCTGTTTTTATTTAAACGGTTTTCAACAGATAGAGCAGTGGTGATCAGTTTTATTCTGGCGTGGCTATTTCTTCCCCAGCGCACTGCCTTTTCCTTCCCCGGTTTACCTGACTATGATCGCTCCACCGCCACCAGTTACAGCATTATGCTGGCAACTTATTTGTATGATCCCCAAACCTTTCGCACCTTTAAATTGGGATGGCTAGATATTCCCATGCTAATGTCGTGTATTAGTCCTTTTATTTCATCAATAACTAATGATTTAGGAGCCTACGATGGATTTTCATCCGCTCTCACCCAAATTGTTGGGTATGGTATTCCTTACTTTTTAGGTCGGGTATATCTTAATAGTTTCAAAGGTCTTCAGGAATTAGCGGTAGGTATTTTTATTAGTGGGATTATTTATGCCCCCTTATGCTGGTTAGAAAGTGTGATCAGTCCCCAATTGCATCGGATGGTCTACGGCTATCATGGCATTGTTGAGTTCGGACAATCCATGCGTTTAGGAGGATATCGACCCAATGTATTTATGATACATGGTTTAGCCGTGGGGATGTGGATGATGGCTACAGCATTAATTGCTCTATGGTTTTGGCAATCAGGAACATTAAAAAAATTCTTGAATATCCCCATGAAGCTTTGGTTTATCGGACTCTATCTAACTCATATTTTAGTTCGCTCCACAGGTGCTTATGCTTATATGTTCTGTGGAGTGATTATTTTATTCTGTGCTAAATTTTTTCGCACTGCTTTTCCCAAAGTGTTGTTAATTTTGTTATTATCCTCGTACCTCTACCTAGGTGCAACTGGAAATTTCACAGGAGAACAAGCGGATAAAATTGTTCAGGTTGCTACTAATATAGCTGGCCCTGATCGAGCACAGTCTTTAGAGTTCAGATTTGATAATGAAGAAATGTTAGTAAAAAAAGCCCTAGAACGAAAGTGGTTTGGTTGGGCAGGATGGGGACGAAATCGAGTTTATGGGTATGATTGGGAAGGTACATTAGTGGATATTTCCGTCACCGATAGTTTGTGGATTATAACCTATGGGATCAGTGGCTTTTTTGGACTCTTCGGTGTCTTTGGCACTTCTTTGCTTCCTGCGCTCACCTTTGCATTGTTCCGATATCCGGCTAAAACTTGGTTTCGTCCTCAGATTGCTGGAGCCGCAGTCCTAAGTGTGGTAACAGTTTTATATGTCTTAGACAATCTATTAAATAGTATGTATAATCCCGTTTTTATCTTGGCTAGTGGAGGTTTAGCCGGGTTATTGATGAATCCCAATCCCCAAGAATCCCATACCTCTATTGCCGTTTCTACCAACAGTATTTATCGCCCTCGGACATGGAATCGAAAAATACCCTGCCAACCGATTCCAGTTTCTGCTAAGACAGTTAATAGTAATAGAATTTCTAAACCAAATCGCAGAAAGCCACGACCTATTCCAATTTCTGCTAAACCCAATTACGGTATTCCTAAACTAAATCGCCGATCCCATCGACCTCGATCAATTCAGTAAGTTTTTAGAAATCAAGGCTATAAAAGTAAAAATTTGTTTTTTAGGGTGATTATTTATGTTTAATTTATTTCGATTTAATTTTAATAAAAACATATTATTATTCCTGATGTTTTTATTAGGAATTAGTATCGTTTTCTCCACAACAATTGACGGATCTCAGAATAATTTACAAGAGTTTGCCATCAGTCAAACTTTATCAAATACTCAATCTTCTTTAGGAATTAATCTCGGTGGTGTGGCGAGTTACTCCACTCAATTTCCTTTCATTGACCATTTTAAAACTTCCCCTCCCTGGATCACCACCTGTCAAAGCAAAAATACTTCAGACTGTCACAAGGTATGGGACACAGAAGAATCTGACCTGTTAGATCTTGATGAGCAAGGATGGGTTAAATCCTTACCAAAGCCTGAAGATCCACCTCGTTATACTCAAGTTTCCACCATTTTTTTTGCAGATATTCCTAAAAATACCCCCATTGCTGGACAATATCTAATTTTATATGACGGAGAAGGAACCCTAGAATATGGTTTATCAGCTAAAAAAGATCTGGCTCTTTCTAAACCCGGTCGAGATGTGATTAATATTGATTCATCTAACACGAGTATTGCGTTAATTTTGATTGCTGAAACTGATCCTAATCAAACCGGAAATTATCTTCGCAATATTCGGATGATTAGAGCAGAAGACGAAACCAGATATCAAAACGGTGAACAGTTTAATCCCGCCTTTTTGGAGAAGATTAAACCCTTTAAAACCTTGCGATTTATGGACTGGATGCAAACCAATCATTCTCCTCAAAAAGAGTGGAAAAATAGACCTGTACCCGAAAGGGTGACTTATAGTGACGTAGGGGTTCCTTTAGAAGTTATGATTGCCCTTTCTAATCAACAAAAAGCTGAACCTTGGTTTAATATGCCCCATCAAGCAACGGATGAATATATCAGAAATTTTGCCCAGAAGGTTAAAGCCGAATTAAACCCTAATTTAAACATTTATGTGGAGTTTTCTAATGAAGTTTGGAATTGGAATTTTAAACAAACCCATTATGCCTTAGAACAAGGTCAAGCTCGGTGGGGAAAAGATAAAGGAGATGCCTTTTTTCAGTGGTATGGAATGCGATCGGCTCAAATGTGTGAAATCTGGAAGAAAGAGTTTGGAAACCAGGCTAATCGTGTGATTTGTGTGATTTCTACACAAACTTATTATAAAGGTGCAGAATCCCATATTTTAGAATGTTCCTATTGGGTTGCAGAAGGGAACAAACCCTGTTATCAGGGAATGGATGCCTATGCGATCGCCGGTTATTTTAGTGGAGGATTAGGAGAGTTGGAAAATAGCAGTGTGGTTCAATCCTGGGTAAATCAGGGCGATCAGGGAATTAATCAAGCCTTTGAACAGTTAAAAAAAGGTGGATTACTTCCTAAAGATTGGAATAGCTTAGTTGATAATTATAAAATGTTTTTGCGCCATGCAGAAATAGCTAAAGCTAAAGGGTTAAAGTTAGTCGCTTATGAAGGCGGACAACATCTGGTTGCCAATCCCAAAGACCCCAACAAAGAACAGGTATCGAAATTTTTTATTCAACTGAATCGTGATCCTCAAATGTATGATGCCTATTTACAACTTTTACAAGATTGGAAACAAGCTGGAGGAACTTTATTCATGCACTTTTCTGATATCGGTAAACCCACAAAATATGGGAGTTGGGGAGCCTTAGAATCTGTATATCAACCGACTTCACCAAAATATCAAGCTTTAGAAGATTTTATTGATAATAATCCCTGATGGCAGAATGAAAGCTGGTAGATAAGCGTCAATTTAATCAATCACTCTGTTCAAATTGTGATCAAAGGGAGGCAGGTTTAATCAATCCAGTACAATTGAATTTAGAGGCGGAACAGCTTAACATTTTTATCACTTCAGTTAGAATTAATTACAAAACATGAATTCAGGAGATTTAACCTTGAGTAAAATTGGATTAGTTGCGATCGGGCGTAATGAAGGTAAACGGTTACACCAATGTTTATCTTCAATTATTGGGAAAGTTGAAAATGCTGTTTATGTTGATTCCGGTTCAACAGATGGTTCTGTGGAAATAGCAAAATCCCTCGGTGTAGATGTTGTAAAATTAGACTTATCTATTCCCTTTACCGCAGCACGAGCTAGAAACACAGGTTTTGAATTTTTACTTCAGAAAAATACTGAATTAAATTATATTCAATTTGTAGACGGCGACTGCGAAATTGTAGACGGATGGTTAAACAAAGCGCAACAGAAATTAGATGAAAATCCTAATATCGCAGTAGTCTGTGGACGACGACGAGAACGGTTTCCGAATGCGTCAATTTATAACCGTCTGTGTGATCTCGAATGGAATACTCCCATTGGTGAAACCAAAGCTTGTGGTGGAGATGCCATGATGCGAGTAGAAGCGGTTCAACAAGTCTCTGGATTTAACCCCAAATTAATCGCAGGAGAAGAACCGGAATTGTGCGTTAGACTCCGACAACAGGGATGGAAAATTGAGCGTTTAGATGCAGAAATGACGCTCCATGATGCCCAAATGACCCGGTTTAGTCAATGGTGGAAACGCAATTTAAGAAGCGGTCATGCCTATGCTGAGGGAGCTTATTTACATGGGAAAGCACCTGAAAAACATTGGGTGAGAGAAAGCCGTAGTATTTGGTTATGGGGATTAATTATTCCTTTGGTGTCTATTGGTTTAATCCCCTTGACTCAAAACTGGAGTTTACTGTTATTATTGGCTTACCCCCTATTAACGTTTCGGATTTATTGGAACAGGAAACTTCCCCGTGATCTGACAGCTTATCATCGGGGATGTTATTCTTTGTCTTGTGTCATTAGCAAGTTTCCCCAATTGCAAGGACAGTTTCAATTTTACGCCAGCTATCTTCAAGGTAAAAAGGCAACTTTAGTAGAGTACAAGTAGAAATATCTTGATAATTAAGTATTTAATACAAACAGTAAGTTGGAATCTATGAACAAATCAAAAAAAATCAAAGTTTTAATGGTCGTTGAACAATGTAACCCCAATTGGTCATCTGTTCCTTTAGAAGGCTATAAATACTTTCAACAAATTAGTGAATTAGTCGATGTTACCCTTGTTACTCATGAACGCAATCAAAAAGATTTAAAATCTCGTCATAGCGATGACAATATAATCTTTATTCCTGAGAGTAAGCTGGCTCAAAAATATTATCGAAATATCGTGACTTTGGCTTCTAAAGGAACGATTAACTGGCCCCTTGCTCATACCTTAAGTTATCCCATCTATGCTGAATTTAATCATCGGGTCTATCAACAATTTAAAGATGAGGTTTTACAAAGAAAATATGATATTGTTCACGCCCTGACCCCCATGATACCTCGATATCCGGTCAAACTGATTAACGCTTGTCAAAATACCCCCTTTTTACTAGGGCCTGTGAATGGGGGTGTCCCTTTTCCTCCGGGGTTTCAAAAGATTGCTAAAAAGGAATTTGCCAACCTCAACTTTTTGAGAAGTATTGGAAGAATGTTGATACCAGGGTATTTGCAAACTTATCAAAAAGCAGACCAAGTTCTTTCGGGTTCAACCTATACCTTAAATTGGTTAAAAGACTCTTTAAAAGTTTCCGATGATCACATTGATCTTTTTTATGAAAATGGCATTGATCCAACCTTTCTAACGGATCAACCCAAAACTCGAACCTCTGACCGAGTGAACCTCCTATTTGTCGGTCGTTTAGTTCCCTATAAATGCGCCGATATTTTGATTGATGCCATTGCTCAATTAGAAAATTCAATTCAACAGAAAGTCCATCTCACGATTGTCGGTGATGGTTCGGAAAGAACAGCTTTAGAAGCCAGCGTTAAACAATTAAATTTACAAGAATTAGTCACGTTTACAGGCTGGGTCAAACAAGAACAAACTTTAGAATTTTATCAAAACTCCGATCTGTTCTGTTTTCCATCCATTCGAGAATTTGGTGGGGCTGTTGTCTTAGAAGCAATGGCCTGTGGCTTACCCTGCATTGTCGTTAATAATGGAGGAATTGGAGAATATGTGACGGAGACAACCGGGTTTAAAATTGAACCGATTTCACGAGACTTTATTCGAGACGAACTCACCCAAAAAATCCAAACTTTAGTTGAAAACGAACCCCTTTGGCAATCAATGTCAGCCCAATCAATTCAACGAGCTAAAGATTTTCTTTGGACAACAAAAGCCCAAAAAATAGTTAATATTTATCAGCAGCTAAGTAGGTAGGCTAAATTAAACGTAAAATAGACGGGCCTCAAAAGCTTGCTCGACCTAGATCACATCTTGTGTTTATTTATGCCCACCTACTTAATCGCCCATAAAAAACGGAGTCAATGAAACAAAAGGATAATTAAATCATGGTTCATTCCCCAGTCATCACTCATCCCTATCCCCTAGTCATTGTTATTGTTAATTATCGAACAGCTTCCTTAACAATTGATTGTCTATACTCGTTAGTTAATGAAGTTCAAGCGTTACCTGGTACAAAAGTTGTCGTTTCTGATAACGCTTCAGGAGATAATTCTTTGACTCAAATTCAAGCCGTGATTGACCAAGAAAAATGGGGAGATTGGGTTTCTTTAATTCCCTTAGATCATAATGGCGGTTACGCATTTGGTAATAATGCCATTATTCGTCCTATCTTGCAATCTGAGAATCCTCCTTCCTATTTTTTACTTCTCAATCCTGATACGATTGTGCGTTCCGGTGCCTTAATAAAACTGGTAGAATTTATGGAGAAAAATCCCGAAATTGGGATAGCAGGAAGTCGTTTAGAAGATCCTGATGGCACACCCCAACGTTCTGCATTTCGGTTCCATACCTTGTGGGGAGAATTAGATAGCGGACTGCGCTTAGGATTGGTATCTAAATTATTAGAAAAATGGGTTGTTGCGCCTCCGGTTCCTGAACAGGCTTGTCAAATGGATTGGGTTGCGGGTGCAAGTATGATAGTTCGGTGTTCTGTCTTTGAAACGATTGGTTTAATAGATGAAGATTATTTTATGTATTATGAAGAGATGGATTTTTGTTTACAGGCAAAAAAAGCAGGTTGGAATTGTTGGTATGTTCCCGAAAGTCGAGTGGTTCATCTAGTCGGACAAAGTTCAGGTATAAATAATATAAAATCTAACCCCAAACGCCTACCTAAATATTGGTTTGATTCCCGCCAATACTATTTTACAAAAAATTATGGCCAACTCTATGCAGGCGTAACCGATATTATTTGGATACTGAGTTTTATGACCTGGCGAGTTCGTCGCCAACTACAAAATAAACCCGATGCTGACCCCCCTCAATTATTGCAAGATTTTATTCGCTATAGTGTTTTGTTCAACCTAATTAATATTTTTAGGTCAGATATAGATCCAGCCCAAAATACTAACATTCAACCCCAAATTAACCCAACTCAAAATTTAGGACTCTGGGAACAAATTCAGGAAGATTGGATTGCTCATGACCGAGATTGGACGAAACCCGGATTTCGAGCAGTGGTGGTTCAACGCTTTGGGGTATGGAGAATGCAGATTAAATCGTTTATGTTTCGTGCCCCTTTGAGCTTTCTTTATCGAATGTTATATCGGAAAATTCGTAATACCTATGGGATTGAATTACCTCATAGTGTTGAACTGGGTCGTCGTGTAATTGTAGAACATCAACATGGGATTGTAATCCATGGAAATAGTGTGATTGGGGATGATTGTATTATTCGCCAAGGAGTGACTTTAGGAAATCGCTATTTAGATAAACCTTTCGATGCTCCTAAATTAGGAAAACGGGTTAATATTGGTGCTGGAGCAAAGATTTTGGGAAATGTGACCATTGGCGATGATGTTTGCATTGGTGCCAATGCGGTTGTACTTTCCGATGTACCATCGGGTGAAACCGTCGTTGGAATTCCGGCTCAAATTATTCGTTCAAAGTCTGCTCAAAACCCAAACTTAATTTGAACGAAGTTACGCCGTTTCAGCTTACAGATTGATAGATTGAGAAATTCTGAAAACGGAGAGGGTGGGATTCGAACCCACGAGGAGTGCAAGACCCCTAACAGATTTCGAGTCTGCCGCATTCGACCAACTCTGCCACCTCTCCAAACCTGAAATGATTCAGATCGTGTTTTAGACGATTTTTCGATTATAGCAGGGAACGGGTAACAGGGAACCGGAAACCGGGAAAAACATTTCATCATTTAGGTTTACTGCGTCAGCTTATGTTAATTACTGGATTTCATTACCTACAACAGATCAAAGAAAAGACCCATCTGTTTCATCAAAATCTAAAGTTGTTTCAAAACCTTGAGTTGGTGTCCATCTAATGGCTCCATCTCGACCCGTCCAAAAGATTTGAGTTTGTTGTTGACTCAGAGTTTCTACCGTTTTAGGATCAATAGAATTAGAAGAAGCGATCACAATTTTAGGCTTTAATACGGATAAAATTTCTGTACTTAAAGGTTCTCCTGACCACCACAATACTTGAGTCGGGGTTAAACTTTGACTTTCCATCAACTGTTTTTGGTCATTAATAGAGGTTTCTCCTAATAATGTCCAAGTGTTTTGACCAATTTCAAATCGAATGACTGGAGGCTGAGGATTTAATAATTCAAGTTTCACAGAACCTAACATCACAGGTTGACGTAATGTCAAAGGAACATAAGCTCCTTTTTGTTGGGCTAAGGCTTTTAAAATAACTTCATTGGTGGCTTGATAGGTTTTTTTAGGGGCGGGATTATCATAAAACGTTTTAATCGGAACATTCTCTAAAATAAACGGCCAACCAATACTTAAACCCAGTTGGGGATGAGTCGCAACTGACCCTTGAATTTCATTGACACCCTGAGCATTTAAAAACGGTAAAACGACAAATTGGGCTGTGTTCTGACTTCCACTATTAATTAAAGTTACTTTTCCTTTTTCTTCAATCACTAAAATCGGTTCTTTGGGTGTACCGAGAATCGTGGCTTGAAATTGGGTTGTTTTAGTATACCAACCCGGTGTAACCACTATTAATACAGCACAAGTCGCTGCAAACAAAATGGGAATCCACCCTTTTTTAGAAGTAGAAAATTTAAAATTCTCTTGAGGATTTACCCAGATAAAATAACCCCAAATTAAAAGATTTAAACTATAGAGGGTGATCAATTGTATGAGGGAAATTCTGCCCACCGCAATAGAATTACCTGGAAGTTGACTAAAATAATCGGCTGTTTCAATTAAACCCAAAATTGGATAATGAAGAACTTGGGAAATCGCACTTCCAAATCCCGGCATGAATAAGGCGACCAAGGCACTTGCCATGCCTCCCAATGTAATTATTGAAATTAGAGGAGAAGCAATAATATTAACTAGAATACTATAGGGCGATAAAACGTTAAAAACGTAGAGTTGTAGGGGTAATGTCCAAATCATGACGGCTAAGGGCACGGCGATTAAAGAAGCGAAAAAGGGAGGCATCCAATTTAACCGTTGCATTAAAGGAGGAACTGTGACCATTAATCCCAAGGTGGCTAAAAAACTCAGTTGAAATCCGATATCGGATATCCATAGGGGGTTAACGATTAATAATAATATAGCTACCAGTAATAATACATTTAAGGGTTTAGTTTGACGTTGGTTTAAAAGGGCAATTAATACCGCTAATCCCATTAGCGTTGCTCGTAAAACAGAAGGTGAAATTCCTGTTAAACCTAAGTAAAAAAGGAGTGTTAATAATCCTAAAATAAAGCGGATTTTGGGAGAGAATCTCTGAGTAATCGCTAAAATAATTCCTAATAAAAATGAAACTTGAAACCCTGAAGCTGCTAGAATATGAGCGAGTCCAACTTGAACAAAAGTATCTCGAATATCGTAAGGTAAATCAACTGCTAAACGGCCTAATACCATTGCACTCAGTAGCGAACCTTCAGGAACTCCTAATAATTTAGCTTGAGCGCGAGTAATGCGTTGGCGAATTTTCCACAATCCCCAAGGGGGGGGTTGACTATCATCATGACTAATATAACGTCCCCGTAATCCAGCAAAAGATCCTTGTTGAGCAAGGTAGTTGTAAAAATCAAATCCCCCCGGGTTTGAAGGGGGTTGAGGTTGATATAAACTTCCGGTAATAGCAACACTTTCCCCCGGATATAACCCCGTTGCTTTTAATAAAGGAACAGTCACATAAACTAAACCCTTCACATCTCGACTGACAGCAATGGGAGTATTATTATTTGTAATTTCATTAACTTGATTTACGTTTAACCAAAATTGTCCCCGCCCTGAACGAGTTAACCGGGGAATACTACCCACTTCTCCGCGAACCGTAATTAATAAATCTTGGCTATTCCCACTATTAAGAATTAATTGACTAATATCATTTGTCGTCGGTTGAGGGGTTCTAATTTGTAAATAAACACTGGCTAAAAAAGCGGTGATTCCGGCTAATAACCACACCCAAAAGGGCAGTTTAGGGCGAGGAGGTTTAGGGATTTTTTCAGCAAACTCAATCGGGTCAGTGAGGGCATCTTTTCGCGTTTCTTTTTGTTTAATAAACTGTTGAATTCTAGCTTTTCGGGATTGTTTTTGCTGATAAACTTGTTTCAGGGCTGTAACAAGTGCTAATATAATTCCTAATCCTAATATTCCATAATTTCCCCAAGGAATTGCACCCACTAGCAAACCTAACAGATAAGCAAAAGCCAGAATAAAAATCACCGTTTGATTCATTCAGTAATTAGGGAACAGGTAACAGAGAAAAGTAATCAATCAACGGTCAACTCTTTTAGAGAGAAAACCCTAATTGTAAACCTAAAAAAGTATGGACTAACATTAACCCTAGTGCAACGGTTCCCAGATAAGCGTGGGTGCTTCTTAAACCGGGGTTATCTTTGCCAAACCCAGTAAAGGCTATCACACTATTAGTGAGTAATAATCCCAATAATATTGTCCCTGTCCAGAAGTGGGGACTTTCTAAAATCGGTTGTTTTTGCATGACCAGGGATAATAAACCTCCGGTGTAACCTAAAGCCAAAAACAAAAACATCAAGGGGGCGAGTTTGCGGTGGTCAGCCCGATTTTTTAACGCGACTTCCTTATCTTCCGCCAAACGTCCGCGCCATCCTGTCCACCCGACATAAATCCCCATTGTGAAAATAACAGTTCCCATCATCACCGGATGTCCCCAATGGGTAATGGGTTCAGGAATTCCTAAACTCCGAAATACATTCGCAATGGGTTCTAACAGTTCAGCTAAACTCATGTTCTCTCTCAAAAGGCATCAGCATTTCCAGACATTAGTTTAGAGCAATTAGGGTAATCAGTTATCAGTCATCAGTTATCAGTTATCAGTTATCAGGGGTTAGACACGGTTAGAGCCTACGCTATGAACTTGACCAGTCACGTCTTTACAGAAGTTAACCCCTTCCCCTCCCCATCTCCCCATCTCCCCATCTCCCCATCTCCCCATCTCCCCATCTCCCCATCTCCCCATCTCCCCTATCCCCTTGTCCCCTTGTCCCCCTGTCCCCCTGTCCCCTTGTCCCCCCGTCTCCTTGTCCCCCCGTCCCCTTGTCCCCCCGTCCCCTTGTCCCCCCGTCCCCTTGTCCCCTTGTCCCCCCGTCCCCTTGTCCCCCTACTCTTCTCACACTCCACCTTCTTGTTTTTTCTGCACCGAGTCAATACTACGCTGGGTTTCTTGAACGGCTTTTTGATTTCCGGTTTGTTGGAGAATCGCTAAGGCTTCTTTCCAGGTTTGTAAGGCTTGGGGATAGTTTCCTAAGCGTTCATAAACTTGTCCAATATTATTTAAAGTTGTACCGATTTCAGGTTTATTATTGAGGGTTTGATAAATAGATAAAGCTTTTTGGTAAGCTTCTAAAGCTTGGGGATATTGACCTTGACTATAATAAACACTACCTAAACTATTAAAAGCGGTGCTTAAATTTGCCTGATCATTGGCTAATTTCGCCAAATCAATTGCTTTTTGATAAGAAATTAAAGCTTGATCAGATTGTTTGAGTTTTTCCTGAATTTCCCCGATTAAATTATGAACTTTGGCAGCACTCCCATGATCTTCTATTCGGGTCATTAATTCTGAAGCTTGTTTAAAATAAACTAACGCTTGAGAATCATTTCCTAACTGACGATATAATAGCCCAATATTACTTAATAATCGCCCAACTCCAGCTTGATCTCCAATTTGGCGACGCAGGGCTAATGCTTGTTGATAAATCTCTAACGCTTTTTGAGTATCTCCCTGAATTAAATACAACGCCCCTAAATTATTTAATGTGCGACTGAGATCCCGTTTATCTCCAACTTCTTCCCGAATTGTTCGGGCTTGTTGGTAAAAATTTAACGCTTGATCATATTGTTTTAATGTGGTATAATCAGAGGCTAAATTATGAAGAGATTCGCCCATATTCACTCGATCATTAATCGATTGGGAAATTTGTAAAGCTTCTTGATGTAATTTTAAAGCGTCTGAGACTTTATTTTGATTGCGATAGACAAATCCGATTAAATTTAAACTGCGACTAATTCCAATTTGATAATCTGGGTTCTTGTTTTGCGCTTGTTGATTTAATTGTCGATAGGAATTCAGGGCTTGTTGTAAAACTTTTAAGGCTTCTGCATCATTGCCTAAATTACTATAAACTTCCCCAATATAAGTGAGAGTTTCTGCAATTTCAGCCTGTTTCCCTTGCTTCTGTTGCTGTTCTAAAACTGTTTGAAACGTTGCTAAGGCTTCTAGAAATAACCCTTGACGAAATTGCTCAATTCCACTTTTAAATAAAGCTTTAACATTAGTCTGATTAGGGGTTTGAGCCAATGTTACGGTTGATTGTCCGAAGGCGAAATTAAAAGGGGGTGCATGAAGCAGAAACCAACTAATTCCTATACTCAGGGAAACTTGCAACACCCCGGCACTAGCCGTTAAAATACTAAAGGGTTTGAATAAAAAGAACCTTTTTTGAAACAATAACAATTTGTTCATGGCGATATTTTAAGCGTAAATAGCAAGATTCTGGGGAAAATAGGGAAGCTAGGAAAGAGACAGAAGATTAACTTTGTTTCCAGTTTACCCATCCTTCCTGTCCAGAACGATTAAAGTCACTTCTTCTTAATATTGATCAATTATGATACTAAATTTAACGGCTGATACCATTCTTAACCATGCGATCGCAGGAGATGATTTATCCCCAGAGCAAGGGGTGGTTTTGCTTCAGCAAACTGACCCAGCAATTATTGAGAATATTCGGCTGGTGAGTGATACCTTACGATCTCAACAAGTAGGAGAAACCGTCACTTATGTGATTAATCGCAATATTAATTTTACAAATATCTGTGAACAACATTGTAGTTTTTGTGCGTTTCGTCGAGATGCTGGAGATGAAGGAGCTTTTTGGTTAGAACTGGATCAAATTTTAGAAAAAGCGGCTGAGGCGGTTCAACGGGGTGCGACGGAAATTTGTATGCAGGGTGGGTTAAACCTGGAAGCAAAAATTAATGGGAAATCCTTACCTTATTATCTCAATTTAATTCAAGCCCTTAAAACTCAGTTTCCCCACCTCCATCTTCATACTTTTTCTCCTCAAGAAGTTCAATTTATTGCCAGAGAAGATCATCTCTCTTATGCCGATGTCATAATAGCATTACGGGATGCTGGAGTCGGTTCTATGCCGGGAACGGCTGCGGAAATTTTAGATGATTCCGTGCGAAAAATCATCTGTCCTGAAAAAATTAATACCGCGACTTGGTTAGACATTATCGAAACAGCCCATCGTCTCGGTATTCCCACCACCAGCACAATGCTATCGGGTCATATTGAAACACCTCAACAGCAAATGCAGCATTTACAACAGTTGCGATCGCTGCAACAAAAAGCCATTGAACAGGATTATCCCGCTAGAATTACAGAATTTATTGTATTACCCTTTGTGGGAGAAACAGCCCCACCTCCCTTGCGACGACGAGTGGGACGGGATCAACCGATTTTAGCGGATACCTTATTATTAACGGCCGTGGCTCGAATTTTCCTCGGTCATTATATCCCGAATCATCAACCCAGTTGGGTGAAATTGGGTTTAGACGGAGCAACGGAAGCCTTGCGATGGGGATGTAATGATATTGGGGGAACCTTAATGGAAGAACACATTACCACCATGGCGGGAGCCAAAGGAGGAACCTGTATGGAACCGGAAACCTTAGAAAAAGCGATCGCGTCCTTGGGGCGTCCCTATCAACAACGAGATACCCTCTATCACTATCATTCCCGATAAAAAAGACTCGCTGAGATGACTGTTCATCTCTCTCAACGAGCCTCAAGGACACAACAGAAACTTAACAATTTATGCCACTAAAGAATCTTCAAATTCTTGAGTTAAATAATCCAGTACCGTATCCAGGGTTTGCTGTTTGACCCACCCTTTCATCACCGCAATTTCCCCAAACCGCAGTTTTAATTCATTTTGTTCTTCGAGAATTAAATTAATTTGGGATTCATCAAGCAATTTAGCTTTGCAGAGATAATAACCCAAGGGATGCCGATGTTGGGTCTGTTCCAACTGCGGTAAATAATCAGCAAAGAAATCAATGGTGTCTTGTTCCAACCATCCCAACTCAACGACAAAATCACCAAATCGTTTACCGGGTTCTTGTTTTTGTCGTTCTAAAATAGTGTGAACTTGATCACCCGACAGTAACCCGGCTTTTCGTAAGATTTCACCCAAGAAGGGAGACTCCCAATTAATAAATTCTTGTTGGGTTAAATAATCCAGTACCGTATCCAGGGTTTGCTGCTTAACCCACCCTTTCATTACCGCAATTTCCCCAAACCGGAGTTTTAATTCCCGTTGTTCTTCGAGAATGAAATTGATTTGGGATTCATCAAGCAATTTAGCTTTATAGAGATAATAACCTAAAGGATATCGTTGTTTTGATAACCCTAACTGCGGTAAATAATCGGCAAAGAAATCAATCGTTTCCCCTTCCAACCATCCCAACTCAACAACGAAATCGCCAAATCGTTTTTCAGGTTGTTGGGTTTGCAATTCCAAAACAGTCTTAACTTGGTCAGCAGACAATAAGCCCGCTTTTTGTAAGAGTTGTCCTAAGCGGGGAGATTCCCAATTGGCAAATTCTTCTCGGGTGGAAAATGGAGGTGTATAGAGTTTTAACTTTTGTAATAACAGTAACCAAAAGAAAGGAAGATCCTCAATCAGATACCGTTTCCATAAACGTTTGGGTTCGGAAAACAAGCGGTGTAACCATTCCACACCCATATTACTCATCCATTGGGGGGAGCGACCTTTTTCCCCTGCTTCAAAGTCAATCGTTGCACCAATCGCTAAAAATACCTTAATATTTTTGAGTTGACTGCGGTATTTAGCAATCCATTTTTCTTGCTTAGGTGCTCCTACACCAATGGCTAATACGGTAGCTCCAGAGTGATTAATCCGATCAATAATACGTTGGCATTCTACCTCATCTTTTTCAAAGCCAAAGGGAGGGGAATAAGACTCGATGATCATTTTCCGCCCCACCTTTTTATTAATGTTTTCCTGGGCGCGTTGAGCAACTCCCTCAGCGGCTCCCATCAAGAAAATTGTTACTTTTTCATGATTTTTATAATACTCATAGAAGGCTGGAAATAAGTCCGAACCCGAAATTTTTTCTTTGATGGGCTGACCTAAAAATTTAGAGGCATATATCAAGATCTTACTATCACAAACCCGGTAGGTTGAAGCTTGGTAGATCCCATAAAAGTCCGGGTCTTTCTGTAATTTCATTAAGTGATCGACGTTAGGGGTAAAAACGACACCGCCCCTGGAACCTAACCGTTTAAGAAGTTGGGTTTTGGAGATATTATTAATCGGAAGATTGAGGATGTTGATGTCGTTAGCCATAGCGCTTTTCTGTCCTGTTTTAAAAAATAGTCTATTAACTTAGTTCTGGCGAAAGTTGAATTAACGTTATACCACAACGATCAACTGAGCCATCGGCTAAAGTCATGATTATTGAGCAGTTAGCATTTGTTTCCCTTCTGTTCTCTCGACTTTGCTAACCGTTTCTTTGACTCAGAGACTGAGCCCTAATCCGTCGCTGATTCATCAATGTAGCTATATAGAGTAATGAAGGTTTACTACTCGATAGCAGTGTTAAGCGGGAGGATCGAATTTTGAATGCTTAGATTTTACAACAAAACGGCCCAAAAATACGAGATCTTTTTGTAAAACTTCAAATTAATCTCTGTAAAGATTTTGTAAAGGCTAGATTCCGAACCCCTATAGTTGACTCAAAATCAATATTCAGATCAAAAATAGTTTGACATCGCAGCACCCAGAGTAAATACTTATTCCCCTGGATGGAGCCCCTTTCCCATCAACCTTGAATTACTGCTACAAATGAAGATTCATTCCTCAAGTTATTGCTAAAATACTAAAGCAAGTTGGATTTTCCACTGAGAGGTTCCCGATGATGGATGAAGGTGTTGTGAAATATTCCTGTGAATGTATCCCAGGAGAAAACGTTGCGGTTGAATTGATAGCTTCTTTAATGAAATGGCGGGATCATATTCATGAATTAGGATTGATTGGTGTCTATGAAAATGGTATTGGATTTGGCAATATTAGCATCCGTATTGCCAATACTTTACAATTTATTATTTCTGGCAGTCAAACGGGACATTTAGCTAAACTTAATCCCGATCATTATACTGTTGTTACTGAGTTTAATATTGAACACAATCATCTCACCTGTTGTGGGCCAATTCAAGCCTCATCCGAGTCCTTAACCCATGCTGCAATTTATAGTTATGAACCGAATATTAATGCCATTATTCATGTTCATCACCCCCAACTGTGGCGAAAGTTATTAAATCAGGTTCCCACCACTCGCAAAGACGTTCAATATGGAACCCCCAAAATGGCACAAGAAATGTTTAGATTATTTGAGGAAGAAAATTTAAGGGAAAAGAAAATATTAGTTATGGCTGGACATGAAGATGGATTTCTAACCTTTGGTAAAGACTTAAATGAAGCCGGAGAAATATTAATTCAATATTATCATATTTAGTGAGAAGTTCACACTCCTAATCCACTCATAACCCCAACAACAAGGTAATAGTAGCAGGAGGTATAGAGCTTAATTTTCACGATTTGAAGCTTGAAATAAATATTCATCAAATTCTTTTAAAGATGAGTTTCTCTCAATTGTTGTTCTGTTAATTTCAAGATAGTCAGCGATTTCAGGAGATAGGCTTTCTGTATATTTGTGCTTTTTTAGATCTTTCTCTTTTAACTGGGGATTCCTTTTTTCTGCAATTAACACAGAATTATGATCTTTTAAGTAAATTTCAACTGCTTTTTGTAGCCCATCTTCTTCTCTATTTTTAATAGCATGATTATAGGCTTGTTTGGTACCAAGAATTAGTTCAACATTATCTTTTCGATGAAAAGTAACAATTTTTTGGGCTATACAGTGTACTGTTTTAGCATCATAATCTGATTCTGGAGCCCAGAGAAAAATTTTACACATACTTGAATTATTGTTTTTGAATATCATATAAAAGTTGACTATGAAAAATTGCACTTCCAACTCCAAACTCTTGCATCCAGTCTAAAAAACTTTCACGCTTCTGACTAAGTTCATCAATTGGATAAGCGACAGTCCCCTTGTTATCTTTTTTGGTTAACAGGATTAAAGATACATCTGAATTAATTTCATCAACAGTAAAACAATCCAATAATTGAGAACTGTGAGTTGTAATCACAACCTGTGTTTTTTGAGAAAGTTGTTTAATAATAGAGGCAATATCTGACAAAAGACCGGGATGAAAACTTCTTTCTGGTTCTTCAATTCCAATTAAGGGAGGTAATTCATCATCAATTAGCAAAATTAAATAGGCAATTAATCTTAAGGTTCCATCCGCCATACTGGATAAAGGAACTTGAACACCGTCTCCTTCCAAGACTTGAATAAACTTATCTCCATCTGAATCAGACTCAACTTCAAACTCCATATTAACCATATCTTGAAGTTTCTGATTAATCTCTTGAAATTTATTTTTATTTTTTTCTGCCCAGTATAATAAAATTTCTTGTACTTCACCACCTTTTTGATCTAGTTTTGGTGTTTCAGAAACCAAGCTACTACTTGCTTGAATTTGTCTAACTGTTATTCCTTTGCGTCCAATTATCTCCGGATCTAAATTATAAAATTCCCAATGTTTAATAAATTCTGATACTTCCGATGTAAAAGGCTTATATCCAAAATCACCAGCCGTATTCAAGGCTAAGTTACCTGATTTAGAATTATAAGAGACAGGTGCTTTTCCATCCTCATCTTGAACATTTCCTTCCCCTTTTACAATATCAATAACTTCTATCTTATCTACTTTTAATTTTTCACGAGAAAAACTAGGCTTCTCTGTTTCTGAATTAGCTGAAATTGATAATTCATAATCAGCTTTTGTATTTTCATCTTCAATCTTAATTTTATAAATTAACTCATCATTCATTACTCTAAATCTTTTTTTAATAAACTCTGGTGGTGGTGGCGAACCATTATAAACCATTATACTCAGGAGTTCTAATGCTCCTATAATATTCGATTTTCCCGTAGAGTTAGCACCAACAATAATTGTTAAGTCTCTAAATGTTAACGAGACATTTCCTAAGCTCTTATAGTTTTTAATATTGGCTGATTTTAAGTTAAGAACCATAGATTCAGTATAAATTCAACTTTAGTCTTAATATATAAGATACTCTTTTTTGTTCATATTGTCAATTCAGGATGAAAAATTGCTGTCATCAAAAAACCCGCCTAAGCGGGTTGATTTCCTAGGATTAAATAAGGAACGTAAATTAGGCTTTAGTTGGAGGATTCACTTCTATACTAGGAGTTGAATCCGGGGGTTGTTCTTGTTTTTTCTCACTGGCAGATTGAACTTGTTTCAAATGAATCGTATTCACCTGAACAATAAAGTTTTCAATTGCTCTTTGAGCTTTTTTAGACAGTTGAGCATCTTCCATCGCATCATATTGATAGAGGGTACTCACTCCTAAGATAAATTTCTCCTGTTCCGCTTCTAATAATTCCACAGCAGTATTCGCCGCTACCCAATTTTCTTGAAAGGGAAAAGAGGTGACAATACTCGCAACAATTGCTGCAATTGCTGGACAAATTACAGGCAACCATTTTAACCAAGATACCCCAGCTTCTAGTTTATCCACTAACACTAAAATAGGGGTGACACCCGATAAAACAATCGTGGCAGTTTGTGAAACATAGTAAATACTGCGGCAGTCTCTTCGGGTCTTTTTATAGTCATCAATTAACTCCTGAGCATATTCTAATGCTTGGATTCTCGCGGCGGTAATCACCGAGTTATCCATAGGATTATTTTCACCTATTAAATTACTGCTTAAAATCGTATACAGTGCAGCATTTTTCTTCATTTTGGAGAGTTTGTCTGCCTGTTGATAGTTCTGAAAAACTTGTCGGTTAATTAAGAACAAACAAATCCAGGTTGCTGCTAAAATAATTTCATAGATTTTAGCGACTTGCAACTCAGAAACAAAAATGTTAATGAAAGCTGCACCTACAAAACCCGCTAAGGAAAAATACTCAACAATTTTTAGCAACAGTAGCAGGGTGGAGTTGGGTGAACTGGAAGAATCCTCAAGGGTACTGATCATCGACGCTGGGTTCGTCTCTGCACTATTAGTCATGGCTTAAAGGCTAACGGAATAAGCAAAACAATTTTAATTTATATCATACACCCTCTGGAAGGGTAAAATTTTTAAATTATCTCAGAAATGAGAATACTGTTTCAGCAGTCGAAACCTGATCAAAAGCTCTATAGTTAGTTAAATTTTATGGGTTCTTGACAATTTGGTGTTAATATACTACACTTATATTACAGAATAAAATCACCGGAGGGAAATTGGTGGAAATCTTGCCTATCAATTCTTGATTACAAACCTATTATGAACCGTTTAGAGATTGAAAACCGTACTATTTTACTCGCCTTAACAGGTTCCAGAGGCTATGGACTGGCAACAACCACCTCAGATTATGATTATCGTGGGGTTTTTATTGCTACAAAGCCCTATTATTTAGGATTTAGCTTAATTGAACAAAAAGATACAGGATGGACAGATGAACCAACCGATAAATTCTCTTTTTTGTCAAAAGATACCTGTTTGTATGAATTAAAAAAGTTTCTGAAATTATCAGTAGATAATAACCCTAATATTTTAGAATTATTATGGTTTAAAGACTATGTATATCTAACAGAAATTGGGGAAAAGCTGAGACAGAATCGCCAGATTTTCTTGTCTAAAAAGGTAAAACAAACCTATTCTGGCTATGGCTATGCTCAAATTAAAAAGTTAGAATCCCATCGCCATTGGTTGTTGAATCCTCCCACTCATAAACCGACGGCGGCAGAATTTGGCTTAGTCGATACACCGCCGTTAACGGTTAGTCAAATGAATAGTTTTTTAGAATATTTGTATGGGTTAGTGCGCGATCGCATTGAATTTTTAGAACCCGCCAAAGAACTGTATCAGTTGTTAACGGCTGATATTGATTTTAAAGGAATTTTAAAACAATATCCCTTACCCGAAGAAACCTTAGAAACAACCCAAAAATTAGCCAATTCTTCTCAAGATTATATTCAATTGTTGCAAAAAAGTCAACAATATCAACGCGCTTGTCGAGAATATAAACATTATCAAGATTGGCAAAAAAATCGCAATCCTGAACGAGCTAAAATGGAAGCTAAAGTTGGATATGATTGTAAATTTGCGATGCAAGCTATTCGCTTACTAAAAACAGGAATTGAGATTTTACAAACTCAATCTTTAATCGTTGATCGTCGGGAAGCTGGAGATGCAGAGGAATTATTAGCCCTTAAAAAAGGGAAATACAGCTATGATGAAGTCATGGTTATGGCTAAAAGTTTGTATCAAAAATTGGATGAAGCCGAGGAAAATTCCACGTTACCCAAACAAGTCAATGGGGAAACTGTCAATCAACTTTGTATTGAGTTAGTTTCTCAGCAGGGATTTTAAAAGGGTGTGTTGACTGTTATCTGCTTACAGTTAACAGTTAACAGTCAACCATCACCCCTCAGCGTGAGTTCACAATATAATCAGAAGAAATCGGTTCTACTTTTTTCTGATAAACTAACCCTTGGTAAATCATAGAAGCGACTTCACTATAGGTAGCAGATTGATTGGGATTGAGAGTATTTTTATCAGGATAATTAACAACTAATCCGGCTTCCGTTGCGGCGGCAACACCCTCAACTGCCCACTCAGGAATTTGATCTGCATCTTTAAAGAGTTTAAGGGTTTGTTGAGGATTTTTAGACGGTTTTAACTCTAACCCACTTGCCAAAGCGACTAACACTTGAACACGGGTAATTTCTTGTTTAGGTCGAAAGATATTCCCTGGATATCCCACCAAAAAACCCGATTGACTAACCTCTTTCAAAGCAGGTTTAGCCCAAAAGTTTTTAGGAATATCCTTAAATTGAATAGGGGATTGTTCAGGTTGTTCATTAAATGCCCTTTGTAATTGGGCGGCAAATTCTCCCCGTGTAATTTTTTCGTCGGGTTGAAAGGGTTTTTGATCAGACCCGGTGGCCCAATTTTTACTCATAAAATAGGCAACAAATGGACTCGCCCAAGATTTGTCAGGAACTGTAGAAGAGGGAGTTTCCAGAGGCGGTGGAGTCGTTGAACAAACTTTTCCCCCCTGGGATGGAGTCGGACAAAGGGTTTCCGTTGGGTTGATGGTAGTGGTTTGGGGGGGAATTGGAGTAACTTGGGGTGGGGGTGACGTGGCGATGGGTGTATCCGGTGTTGTTTGAGGAATTAACCCCAAACCAACCCACCAAGGTTGATTCACTGTTGGCTGAGGTGTGGTGGAAGGTGTTGCGGGTTGGGGAGTTGGGGGAGATAGAGGTGAAACCCCATCCGGGAGGGAGCGTTCTAGGATTTGGGAGAACGTCTGATCTGTTGTGGAGGTTTGGGTTTCTGGGGGGGTTTGGTTGGGGATGGTCGCTAATTTCCGGTTAGGGTGACTTAAAACCCAAAATAAAATTGTACCCATCGTTGCTAACGCAACAATAATGGCAATAACCTCATCAAAGCGAGGATTAGATCGACGATTGGAGGGATCAGGGGGATAAGATTGTGACATGAGGATCAGTCCCGTTATAGATACACTTATTTCAGCATAAACGATTGATTTTTGGCTATAAAAAATTAAAATGGGGGAATTTTTTTCCTAGCCGTTTGTCTGAATTTTCATCTCCCTACCTATTGTTGTGGGGCGATTCCCTATTGAACATAAATTAACTCGATCAAAAAAGGTACTCCTGATGGGGATGAAGGAGTACCTTTAAAATCGCTATAAAAACAAGGGAATCTATGAGATAAAATTCACCTTATTTTTAATAGGATTCAGAATTAACTAATAACGCGCAATCCAGCCGCTTCTGGGTTATATCCTTCCATTTCCACAGGAATAGATTTCACATTCCAGATTTCGTTACAATATTCACGGATGGTGCGATCGCTAGAGAATTTACCCATGCGAATGGCATTCAGAATTGACATTCTTGTCCATTTTTGTGTATCTTGGAATGCCATACTCACTTGTCGCTGGCAATCAATATAAGCTTGATAATCTGCGAACAGCATATATTCATCATGGTACATTAAGGAATCCACCAAAGGTTTAAATAATTCCTCATTGCCATGGGAAAAATAACCCGATGAAATCCGATCAATCACGCCTTTTAATTCAGGATTACGATGATAGTAATCGAGGGGTTTATAACCTTTAGATTTTAAGGCATAAACTTCTTCTGCGGTTAAGCCAAACAGGAAGAAATTTTCAAACCCAGCTTCTTCGCGGATTTCAATATTTGCCCCATCCAAAGTACCAATGGTTAAAGAACCATTCATGGCAAACTTCATGTTTCCGGTTCCAGAAGCTTCTTTTCCGGCGGTTGAAATTTGTTCGGATAAATCCGCCGCCGGATAGATGCGTTGACCTAAAGAGGCGTTAAAGTTTGCCAAAAACACCACTTTTAACCGTCCCCGGACATCGGGATCTTTATTGACCACTTCTCCAACGGCATTAATCAATTTAATGATTAATTTTGCCATGAAATAGCCGGGAGCAGCTTTCCCCCCAAAGATAAAGGTTCGGGGATAAATATTAATATTGGGGTTCTGTTTGATGCGGTTGTACAGAGTAATAATGTGCAGCACATCCAAGTGTTGACGTTTATATTCATGAATCCGTTTCACTTGAATATCAAAGATGGAATGGGGATCAACTTCAACGCCATTAAATTTCCAAATGTAATCCGCTAACAATTGTTTGTTGTACAGTTTAATTTGACGCCACTGTTCGCAGAATTCAGGATCATCAATTTGGCTTTCTAATTGACGCAGTTGATCTAAATCTTTGAGCCAACCCTCACCCAGTTTAGAGCTATAAAACTGCGATAACGTGGGATTACTCAATAAAATCCAACGCCGAGGAGTCACACCATTGGTTTTATTGAAAAACTTCTCTGGCCAGAGTTTATAAAAATCTCGCAGGGTATCTTTTTTCAACAAATCCGTATGCAGTGCTGCTACTCCATTAATCGCATGGCTGCCAACACAAGCTAAATGAGCCATCCGCACAAATTTTTCTGGCCCTTCTTCAATTAAAGATAACCGTCCCAATAAGCTATCATCATCGGGATACCAGCGATGGACATCTTCTAAGAAACGACGGTTAATTTCATAGATGACTTCCAAGTGACGTGGTAACAAATAGCCAAACAAACCCACTGACCATTTTTCTAAGGCTTCGGGTAACAGGGTATGGTTAGTATAAGCAAAGGTTTTTTGGGTAACTCGCCAAGCCGAATCCCAATCAATCCCATGTTCATCTAACAACACCCGCATTAACTCAGCAATGGCAATGGCTGGATGGGTATCATTCAGTTGAATGGCGGCGGTTTCATTCAGGTTATAAAGACTGCTATTGTGGCGGAGATGGCGTTTAACAATATCCCGCAACGAACAAGCCACAAAGAAATATTGCTGTTCTAAGCGCAATTGTTTCCCTTGGGGGGTGTTGTCATTGGGATAGAGGACTTTAGAGATGGTTTCCGACCGCATTTTATCAGCCACCGCCCCATCATAATTTCCGGCGTTGAAGGCTTCAAAGTTAAAGGCATCACTGGCTTCTGCTTTCCACAACCGGAGAGGGTTAACGGTGTTGGTATCATACCCAGGAACCGGAGTGTCATAGGGAATACCAATGACGGTTTTCGCCGGAATCCAGCGAATCCGTTCCCGTCCTTTCTCATCATGATAAATTTCGGTATGACCGCCAAATTTTACCTCAACGGATTCTTCGGGACGGGGAATTTCCCAAGGGTTGCCAAATCGTAACCATTTATCAGGAATTTCCGCTTGCCAACCATCTTGCATGGTTTGGTGGAAAATCCCAAATTCATAGCGAATGCCATAGCCAACGGCGGGAATTTCCAAGGTCGCCAGGGAGTCGAGGAAACAAGCGGCTAACCGTCCTAAACCGCCATTTCCTAAACCGGGGTCGGGTTCTTGTTCAAGGAGTTCATCTAGGTTGAGTCCCGATTCTTCCACGGCCTGACGGACGCGATCATAGAGGTGTAAGTTAATTAAACTGTTCCCCAAGTGTCGGCCCATGAGGAATTCCGCAGACAAATAGTAAACAATTTTGACGCTATGGTCTTCGTAAGTTTTGACCGTTTTTAACCAACGGCTTAATAACCGATCCCGCAAGGTATAAGCCAACGCCATATAAAAATCTTCCTTTGTGGCGATGGTTTCATACTTGCCCAGTTCATAGAATAAATTATCGGCAAAAGCCCGTTTTAAGGTCTCCACACTCGTTCCAGTGCGATCGTCCTCAATTTGGATGGGACATTCATTAATCGGAATCAAGGATTGAGTCATTCAGTCTCCTATCTAAGCATCAATTAACGTTCAAGGATCATCTGGGTAACAGGATACAGATGGGTTAAGGTTGTTTATGTTGTGTTAATGACTATTGTTGGTCAACAATTCTGTATTCTGCACCTCAATCGGACACAATTTCCTGATCTTCAAGTTTAACTTAATCAAAATACAGATTTTTCCGCTCTTGTCAAGGGACTAACTCTGCGATTGATTTTGTTTAGGATTATAGCAATTCTTTTTAGGTGAACTGAGTATTGGCTTGTATTGTGATCCATTTTATGTTACTGTGATTGGACAGATTATTAATTTGAGCATTTTTTTAAGATTATTAGTTTTTATGGTTGATTTTCCTACGCCGATTGTATTGGAAAAATTTTGGGACAATTTTTGTGATTTAAAACAACTAACAGCCCGATGTTATCGTAAATGGGATAAAAATTCAGACATTTTTTAGCTTATATTTAGTGTATAATGGGTGAGGGAAGCCTCACCCCAATGATCTTATGCTCAGTTTTACTAGCGATCACTGCGTTTTGACGCTTTAGCAGTAACCGATTGAGTCTGTCCTAAACATTCAGTAATTTTATCGGATTGACAATATCAATTAGATAAAATATTTTTCTTTTTCAAGCTTAACGCTATTCCCAATATACCCATGATTAATAAACTCAAAGAAGTTGAAGGTTCAGGTGATTTGACCAATGTTTTACTGTTTTGATAGGTAATTAACGTTAAACTTTGACTTTGACTAAACTCACGAGAATATAATCCCGATAACACAATATTAGCAGAGACTTGATTACCTTGAGCGTTTGTTGTTGTCAACGGTGACAATTGAAAACCCTGACTATTCTCTAGTGATAAATTAAGCTGATTAGAAGAATTGAGTGAGCTATTGAGACTCAAAAAATCTAACAGATTATTGGTCAAATCATCAAATAAATAAAAAGCGATATAATTCTCGGCTTGAGCCGATTCTTTTGAGAACAAACTGGGGAGAACCTCCAAATTTAAAAAAGAGGAAAATTTAAAGGAAAATTCTTGGTTTTCGGCAATTTTAAACTGATAACCTATACCGACTGCTTCACTGTAAGCTAAACCCAGATATTCTTGACCTTCTCCCTGAGCTTTCGCTTGAGAACTATTTTCGGTTAGAGTTAAACAATTTTCAGGTTCCAAACAAACATTAAAATTTGCATTAGCATTCGCTTCGGCTAATGTAATTCCTCGAATAGCTAATGCTGTGGTTTGAGTATCTGTAAACGTGGAAGTGTTTGTAGGAACTTGGCTAAAATCAGAAATTAAAGTGTTTGCTTCAGCCTGCGCTAACGTACCCGCAAAACCTGGAGAAACACTACTTAATAAAGCAATAACGGGAGTAGCAACTAGGAAGAATTTCACAGTTGCTTTGGGTGCAATATTCATGTTAAATCCTCTGGGTAAAATTTTAAATTAAAGTTGATCACGGGATCAATCCCGATAATCGATAGATTTAATCTAGTCTGGGGAGGAGGAAAATTAACAGGGTTTTATTTAAAGATTTTAGATTTTTTTGTAAAGATATCATTATGGTCATAAAAAGATAGATTTCTATCGGGATGACGAGTGTACGATAATATAGCCACTGCCTATCGACATCGCTTATAACAGAAACAACCAACCTCTCAAGTTTCTATCATGAATATTCCTATCCCCCCTAACCAACTCGAAGAACCTGAAGGTCAAGTTCCTTTAGATTCTCCGTTGTATATTGAACGTCCTCCCATCGAAACCGACTGTTACCAAACCTTAGTACGACCGACGGCATTAATTCGCATTAAAGCACCCCGACAAATGGGTAAAAGCTCCCTCATGCAGCGAATTCTCCATTCTGGAACTCAACAAGGATATCACAAAGCTTGTTTAAATTTTCAATTAGCAGATTATGAATTTTTTAGTAATCTGGATCAATTTTTACAATGGTTTTGTGCCAGTATTGCAGAAGAATTAGGATTGGATGATCAACTTGAACAATACTGGAAAGGAGTAATTGGAAGTAAAAATAAATGTACAAAATATTTACAACGATATTTACTCGCTCAACTTGATTCTCCCTTGGTGTTAGGATTAGATGAAGTCGATTTAATTTTTCAACATCCTGAAATTGCCGTTGACTTTTTTGGGTTATTAAGAGCTTGGCATGAACGCAGCAAAAATGAACCCACTTGGCAAAATCTTCGTTTAGTTATTTCCCATTCTAAAGAAGTTTATATCCCTCTCAATATTAATCAATCTCCCTTTAATGTAGGATTACCCGTTGAACTTCCTGAACTCACCCCCGAACAAATTCAAGATTTAATTCACCGTCATGGATTAGAATTTTCCGAAGTCGAATTTACCGCTTTATTCGACATGATTGGCGGACATCCCTATTTAGTCAGAATGGCATTGTATCAAATTGCTAAAGATAAAATTACTTTAGAACAATTCCTGGAAACTGCACCCACAGAAGCCGGATGTTACTATGATCATTTACGTCGCCATTTATCTAATTTAGAAAAAAATGAAGAATTAACTAATATTTTAAAACAAGTGATTAAGAGTGATTATCCGGTTTCTATTCCTTCGGCTGAAGCCTTTAAACTAAGAAGTATGGGATTAGTTAAATTTCAAGGAAATGATGTATTACCCTTATGTAATCTCTATCGAATTTATTTTCGAGAAAAATTAGGGCTCACAACTTCCAGTAAGGATAAGGATATCGCCTTAGCTGCCATTATGTTCACCGATATTGTGGATTCAACATCCCGGATGGAACGCAATCAACGACAAATGTTAGACTGTATTAAACGGGATTTTACGGTGATTCGAGATTTAATTCGTCAACACAACGGACAAGAATTAAAAAGCATGGGGGATGGATTATTACTGTATTTTAGTTCGGCCGTAGAAGCAGTGCGTTGTGGGATAGAAATGCAACAAGCTTTAGCCGCCGCAGAAATTAGCCCAGAAACGAGTTTAAAACATCGCATTGGCATTCATGTTGGAGATGTATTTTTAAGCGGTGGAGATGTATTAGGAATTGGGGTTAATATTGCTTCTCGGTTACAATCTCAAGCGATGCCGGGAGAAATTTGTATTTCTCAAACGGTGTATGATGTGGTGAAGAATCATTTATCCTTGCAAGCGACTTATTTAGGAGAACGGAAACTCAAAGGAATTGAATCTCCTCTCCCTTTATATCGAGTTATTCCTTAATTTATACCTAAAAATTATGGCTGAAATCTCTCCGAATTTTTCCTATCAAGTGGGGGGAAGTTTACCCGTTAATTCCCCCACTTATATTTATAGACAAGCGGATGAACAATTTTATCAAGGATTAAAAGCCGGTGAATTCTGTTATGTTTTGAACTCTCGACAGATGGGAAAATCTAGTTTGCGAGTGCGAACCATGCAACGCTTACAAGCAGAAAATATTGTTTGTGCTGCGATTGATTTAACGGCTATTGGCACATCTGATATTACGCCGGAAGAATGGTATGCTGGGTTAATTGATAGTATTGTTAGTAGTTTAAATTTATATGATCATTTTGATTTAGATGAATGGTGGACTAAAAATCAACGCCTCTCCAATGTCAGACGATGGAATAAATTTATTGAATCAGTTTTACTGTCTGCTATTGGTCAAAAAATCGTGATTTTTATTGATGAAATTGATAGTATTTTAAGGCTAAATTTTAATGTAGATGATTTTTTTGCCTCCATTCGCGCTTGTTATAATAAACGAGCAGAACAACCAGATTTTAACCGTTTAACCTTTGCTTTATTAGGGGTAGCCACTCCTAATGATTTAATTAATAGTCAATATCACAGCACTCCCTTTAATATTGGTCAAGCCATTGAATTAACAGGTTTTCAATTTGAAGAAGCTAAACCGTTAGCATTAGGGTTTATTGAAAAATCTCCTAACCCAGAAATTGTGTTACAGGAAGTTTTAAACTGGACAGGGGGACAACCTTTTTTAACCCAAAAAGTTTGTCAGTTAGTACGGTTAAGTGAGGAAATCATTCCTGAAGGGGAGGAGAAAGAATGGGTTGAGAAGTTAGTGCGATCGCGTATAATAGAAAATTGGGAAGCTCAGGACGAACCGGAACATTTGAGAACAATTCGTGATCGTTTACTTTGGGGAAGTAAGCATTCTGAAAAATTATTAGAATTATATTCTCAAATTTTAACCTCTGAATTTAATCTCTATAAAGAAACTAAGGAATATTTAGAATTACGATTAACTGGAATTGTTATTAAATCTAAGGAAAAAGTCGCAATCTGTAATTACATATATTTAGAAATATTTAATTTATCATGGCTAGAAAATTTAGGAATCATTAAAAAACAAGAATCTTTACCTACAATCTATCAAAAAGTTTTTAAAATTTCTCAAGCAGATTTATTTAAAAATTTATCAAATTCAGAAATGATTCAAACCATTAATAACTCTAAATTGTTAAAAAATATTACTTTTAATCCCGTAACTTTACCGAATCACATAGAAATGGGTGTACAAAAATTTCAAAAAGCTTATGTTAACCAAGATATTAACCTGCTGAATTCATTAATTTCTAAACATTTTAGTGGAAGTTTATGTGGAGCAATCTCCAAATCAACACTAATTGATTTTTACAAAAATTTCTTTATTTACTTTTCCCCTGAATGTAATCTAAGATTAAGGATTGATAAAATTTATATCTTAGATGAATCAGAACTATTTTTTAGATTAATTATTAGTTTTGTTTTAAAGGCTGATAATCGGGACGGAAAATGGCTTTTTAATCAGTTTGATTCGGGTGATTGTTATATCGAATTCGGTTTTGAACCTGCCAATAAACAATGGGAAATTTTACGTTTAGATAAGGTTTATTGGCAAAGTCAAGAATTCATTACTGATGGGAATTGGTTTAATCCTAATCTTCATCTATAGCTTGATTAGAATGATTAATTTATACCCTCGCATAAGGTTCTATCACTCACACTAACATTTAGAAGCGACTAATCCCAGGCTAGAAATCAATTTAACAACTTCCTAAGATTTGCATCAATTTCTTAAGTTCAATAGCGGTTAAATCTCGCCATTGACCCGGTTCGAGTTGGTTTAAACTTAAATGTGCGATCGCCACTCTTACTAACCGTAACGTCGGAAACCCCACCGCAGCCGTCATTTTCCGCACTTGACGGTTACGACCTTCTGTTAACGTCAGTTCTAACCAAGCCGTCGGGACGGTTTTGCGAAAGCGAATGGGGGGTTCACGAGAAGGTAAATGGGGTTCTGGGGAAAGTAATTTCACTTGTGCAGGTTTGGTGCGATAATCAGAGAGTTGTACCCCCTGACGTAACTGTTTTAAAGCTATTTCATCGGGTATGCGTTCCACCTGTACCCAATAGGTTCGAGGATGGGCAAATTTCGGATCAATTAACCGATGTTTAACAAAATTATCATTGGTTAATAATAATAATCCTTCACTATCTCGATCCAAACGTCCAACGGGATAAACTAACGGAATAGAAATAAAATCTTTTAGGGTTTTACGGGGAGTTGTTGTCGGATCTTCATCGGTAAACTGACTCAAAACATCATAAGGTTTATAAAATAAAAGATATCGATAAGCCATAAGTAGAATTCGTTTCTTGCGTCGTTTAATTCCTTAAAAATTTTAAGCGGTTTCGTCTCTAAAATCTCGACTACGGGTGATTGTTATAAAATAATTCTGGAATCCATTATTCCCCATTCCCCGATATTGACGAAAACATCAATCTTTCTTACAATGAGAAGAGGTTCCCTGAGAGCTTGAGCAGACGAACTGCAAAAAATTGTTAAGCTCACTGACGGGAACCCCGATCCCCGATAGTCACAACCCAAGCAAAACTGCTACCATACCAGTGATGCTTGCCTGACATCTAGGGTGGCGAGGACGCTTACCGTTAACCGTTACTAACAATTACAGCGAATGGCTACAGTAAAAGATAATTCTAGTTCTGAAAAGAAAAAAGCTCTAACTCAAGTTTTAAACCAAATTGAGCGAAGTTTCGGGAAAGGTGCCATTGTCCGGTTAGGGGACGCCACCCGGATGAAAGTGGAAACTATTCCCAGTGGTGCATTAACCCTAGATTTGGCTTTGGGAGGCGGTTTACCCAAGGGACGGGTGATTGAAATCTATGGGCCAGAAAGTTCGGGTAAAACTACATTAGCGTTACACGCGATCGCCGAAGTGCAAAGAGCCGGAGGAGTAGCCGCCTTTGTCGATGCAGAACACGCCCTTGACCCGACTTACGCGGCTGTCCTAGGAGTGGATACGGAAAATTTACTCGTTTCTCAACCGGACACCGGAGAAATGGGCTTAGAAGTGGTGGATCAGTTGGTGCGGTCTGTAGCCGTTGATATTATTGTCGTTGACTCCGTTGCGGCGTTAGTTCCCAGGGCAGAAATTGAAGGGGATATGGGGGACGCCCACATGGGGTTACAAGCGCGGTTAATGAGTCAAGCCTTACGCAAAATTACGGGTAATATTGGTAAGTCAAATTGTACTGTAATTTTCCTGAACCAATTGCGTCAAAAAATCGGCGTCACCTATGGCAACCCGGAAACCACAACGGGGGGGAATGCGTTAAAATTCTATGCCTCTGTACGGTTAGATATTCGTCGAATTCAAACCTTAAAACGGGGAACGGATGAATACGGAATTCGGGCTAAAGTTAAAGTTGCTAAGAATAAAGTTGCTCCTCCCTTTCGGATTGCAGAATTTGATATTATCTTTGGAAAAGGGATTTCTACGTTAGGTTGTTTAATTGATTTAGCGGAAGAAACAGGAGTTTTAAAACGCAAAGGGGCTTGGTACAGTTACAACGGCGATAATATTGGTCAAGGACGGGATAAAACCCTAACTTATTTAGAAGAAAATACAGCCTTGGCAACTGAAATTGAGCAAAAAGTGAGAGGGGCTTTAGACAGTGGGGCTGTGGTTTCAGCGAATTCTGTCACCCAAGTTGATAGTCATGATGAAGAAGACTTTGATGGCAGTTCAGAAGAAGAATAATTGATGTTGATGGGGGCAGGTTGATAACGGTTATCTGTTCTTAGGAAATCGGGTTACAAACCCCGCCCCTTCATAGTCATGATAGTAATGGGTTTCTTTGAGGTTGCGATCGCCCTTTTCCCCGTAGAGACGTGCCATGGCACGTCTCTACACAATTTGTTGATTTTGTCAAGAGGGGTGTTTTGGATTAAACCGTTTCTTCTAAAAACTCGTGCATCGCCACACAGAAAATTAGTCACGAAATCCAGAGATTTGACGACAGCATAAGGGCTTCAGCCTTTATTTTGGCATATAGGCACAATAACCCCTTGGGTACTATTTTCTCAAGTGTAGCAGAACCCCTAGAATCTCGTCAACTCTTTGAGAGCTATTCTCAATAAAATATGATGATTTTGTGACAATCTTTTGAAAATAAAATTGATTTAAAATAAATAATTAGTAAAACTAATACAAAAATCCTTAAATGTCTGCTACCAATAATTGCTATGGTGGCTAATCACTTTTTCCTATTCTCTATTCCCTATTCCCTATTTTCTTTTCCCCTCTGTTCCCTGTTCCCTTTAACTCTTATTAATATTCTGCATAACCCACCTGATCTAAACGCTCTTGTTTTTCCAGAACAGATTGCTTGAGATTTTCTCGATAATCTAAAACCTTTTGTAACAGTTCGGGATCATGACTGGCTAATATTTGTACCGCTAATAAACCTGCATTTTTAGCATTGCCAATCGCCACCGTTGCCACTGGAATTCCTCCCGGCATTTGTACAATAGAATAGAGAGAATCAACCCCCTGTAACGTTCGAGTTGTGACCGGAACCCCAATGACAGGTAGAGGAGTTAAAGACGCAACCATTCCCGGTAAATGGGCGGCTCCTCCTGCTCCAGCAATAATCACCTTGAGTCCTCGCTGATGGGCTGTTTTCGCGTAGTCAAACATCCGTTCCGGGGTACGGTGCGCCGAAACAATTGCCACCTCATGGGGGATTCTAAATTCTTCACAAATCGAGATCGCAGCACTCATCGTTGGTAAATCTGAATCACTCCCCATGATAATCCCCACAACAGGAGGAGTAGAGTTAGAAAATAATGATGTAGAGTTCAAAGTCTTAAATTATTCCTCATGACAACAACACCACAGTCATACACTGCTAACCTCGATATTATCAATGTCCGTCTCCCTGGATCACAAAATTTACAACACGTTTTAATTCGCCAAGGTCAAATTGATGCCATTAAACCGATGCCGAGTTTATCTCAATCTTTATCCTCAACAGAAATAGAACAATTAGATTTACAAGGAGATTGGCTATCCTTGGGTGGCATAGATTTACAAATTAATGGAGCGTTAGGATTAGCATTCCCGGATTTAGAACCCCAGGACTTCCCCAAATTAACTCAAATTTGTCAATATTTATGGGAGCAGGGAATTGATGGTTTTATGCCCACAATTGTGACTACTTCTGTTGAGAAAATACAGCGATCGCTGGCAACAATTAGCGACTTTAGGCAAACTGTTCCCCAAAACCAACCCACCGCTAAAATATTAGGGGTTCATCTTGAAGGGCCATTTCTCAATCCCAGTAAACGCGGAGCCCATCCCCAAGAGCATTTGTTACCCTTAACTGTGGATAACGTGCAGCAAGTTTTGGGGAACTATAGCCATTGTGTTAAAATCATCACCCTAGCCCCTGAATTAGACCCAACAGGAACCGTCATTCCCCATTTGACCAATTTAGGCATTATTGTCAGTTTAGGTCACTCCCAGGCTACCACAGCCCAGGCAGAACAAGCATTTATTCAGGGGGCAACAATGGTGACTCATGCCTTTAATGCCATGCCCAGTTTACACCATCGAGAACCCGGTTTATTAGGAGCCGCGTTAGTTAATCATCAAGTCCAATCTGGTTTTATTGCGGACGGACAGCACGTTTCTCCTTTGATGGTGAAGTTACTCTTGCGAATGTCGGGAATAACCCCAACCCAGGAAACGACTAATTTAATCCCCCTATTTTTAGTGAGTGATGCGTTAGCACCCTTGGGACTTCCCGATGGTGTTTATCCTTGGGATGAACGACAAATTGAAGTTAAACAAGGAACAGCCCGTTTAGCGGATGGCACTTTAGCCGGAACCACGTTACCCTTGCTAATCGGGGTGCAAAATTTAGTTCAATGGAATTGTTGTGGAGTGGAAGATGCGATCGCTTTAGCGACAATTGCCCCCAGACAAGCACTCGGCTTATTTTCCCTTGTGGGTGAATCTGCATTTCAACTGTTGCGATGGCAGGTTGATTCATCTTCGGAAATTCCAAGTTTAAGTTGGCAACGACTCCTGAGTTCTGATGCTGCAACTCACGATTAAATACAATACAATAAAGTTGAGTAAATGAGAGTCATTGTTAACTTTTGTATACAAATATGGGTGAAGCTAAACGTCGAAAAGAAACCATGGGAGAACGCTATGGCCAAGAAGAAAAAATCTCCCCTTGGCTTCCCATTACCAAAAACCAAAGCCAACAATTTATGGAAATTACCACTAAAGTCAGTTGGATTGGCATTGGGTTATTAGTAGCGGTCTGGATTACGATTCGATTTATTGGCCCTGGGTTTGGATGGTGGCAAATTGATTAAGATCCAAGGGAACAGCGTTTGATCTGAGCAGGTCTTCAACAGGAACTGATCCCGGAAACTAAAGATCTACTATCCGATTACTAGGGGCTATACTTATATCGAGTATTAAATCTTTATTATAGGTTTAGACGTGATTTCTCAGCTAATCCTTTGCAGAGTAGGATCTTAGTCCAGTTAGAACCGTATAGTTAACAAAAATTTAACGGTATTGTTTTCCTAGATACCTTCTTACGGGAGTAGTTTCGTTAATCTGCAAAACGGTGTGTGTTTTAACCTCCAGGAGGTGATCTTTTCAATTTAGGCTGGTCAGACTAAGATTAATATTTCAGCACCAAAACCTTAAGATTATGTTACATTCTGGAAATAATCTTAGGTGTGGTGATAGGAGGACAATTTATGTTTCTCAGACTTGCAGAGCAACACCGCAAATTTGTTCAGGACTTGGTGATGAACCTCCAAGCTCTAGCCACCGTGCTAGAACGACAGGGGTATCTGGCATCATGCTATACCTGTGGGGGTCAGATGAATAGTGCCTCTTTCATGGTGAGTTTAGGCGAAAATCATCTGATTCGGTTTCTGGTGTCAGACTATGGCATTACCTGGACAGAAATGCGCGATGACCGCGAACTCATGAAGCTTGAAGGAGCCGAGGCCATTCAACAGTTGCAGGAATTAGCCAATTTAGTGATTTACAGAGGAAGCGTTTCTGGCTATGTCATGACTCCCAAACTCGTCCAACCTGTTTAGAAGACCTGATCTTTCCCGGTCTTCGAAGAGCTAATGATGTGAATGGAGTATGACAACCGCCTGTAAGTGGTAATCTGAGATCAGAAGCAACTGTTTAACATTGCTCCAATCCCTTGAGGAAATTCAAGGGAGATGTCAGCATCCCACTTGTGAGCAACAAGATTGGAGTTTATGGTGACACTAGAATCTGATTGGCAACATCTGTTTGTTGAGACGAATAATATTCGCTTACACACGGTAACTCAAGGCGAGGGTGAACTCGTCGTACTCCTGCATGGGTTTCCTGAATTTTGGTACGCTTGGCGCTATCAAATTCCAGCCCTAGCCCGTTATTTTAAAGTAGTTGTGCCTGATTTACGCGGCTACAACGATTCAGATAAACCGGAAAGTGGCTATGATTTAGATACTCTTTGTACCGATATTCAAGGATTAATTGAACGTCTAGGCTATGGCAAAGCTCATATTGTTGGGCATGATTGGGGGGGGTTAATTGCATGGCATTTTGCTCAAAAGTTTCCCCAATCTCTCAACCGTTTGGCGATTCTCAACGCTCCTCCCCCCCATCGATTTGTACAAGAATTAGTCAGTAATTTAGATCAACTTCGTCGCAGTTGGTTTGTTTTTGCTTTTCAAATTCCCGGAATTCCCGAATGGTTAATCCAACAGAATTTAAAAGAATTTGTCACGAATGCGTTGCGAGAACACGCTATCCGTAAAGGCGCGTTTAGTGCAGAGGAAACTCAAATTTATGAAGCGGCTTTAGAAAAACCAGGGGTATTACCCGCCGCCATTAATTATTATCGTCATTTATTTTGGCCGCCGACTTGGTTATTAAATTGGACAAAAACCCCAGCTAAAATTTTGTCTCCGACATTAGTTTTATGGGGGAAGGAAGATTCATTTTTAAGCCATCATCTTACCGAAGGTTTAGACCGATTAATTGCTGCGCCTTTTAAACTACAATTAATTCCTGATTGTGGTCACTGGATTCAACAGGAAGTTCCTCAAACAGTGAATCGAGAATTGTTGAATTTTTTAAGACGTTAGTTAGGAGTAGTAGGGGCGAGGCGCGCCCATTGGTGTCAACTTAAGGAAAGGCGATCGCAACGACTAATGGGAGTTGAAGAGGGCGATGAGTAGTCGCCCTGGCAACGTGGCAACTGTAGGTGTTAGTTTAAAGGGGCGATCGCCAAGGTCAGTGTTAGTGGAAGGGGGAAAGAAATCAGATGAGTAAAACAACAGGGAGAATTTTGAGAAATGCGGATTTAAGGCATCAAAGTCAAATGGCAGGGCCACCATTAGAAGTGCTAGAAAAAGAACTGTATAGACTACTAACACCCGAAAATTTTAAACCGTTAAAGGAAAGCCGAGGAATTCAGGAAAAAAACTGCGTTCGCGAGTATTAAATTTACCAGTGATGATGGCAGTAGTTATTGGCTTAGTCTATAGAAGAATAGCTGGATTGCGAGAACTGTTAAGAATCCTAACGGAAGAAGGAATGCTGTGGATAGAACCGATGCAAGTGAGTGTGGAAGCGTTATCAAAAAGATTAAGAACGCTACCAGCGAGTTTATTTGTAGAAATCTTTGAACAGGTGATAGAGAAATTAAAAAGCGAAGAAAATCTGAAGGGAGTGCCGGAAAAATGGCAAGGGATCTCAGAAAAGTTTACAGGAATTTGGATAGCAGATGGTTCGACACTGGAAGAAATATTTAAAAAGTTAAAAGTGCTGAGAAAGGGTAACACAGTGTTAGGGGGAAAGATGATGGTGATTGTAGAAGCCTGGACATATAGACCGGTGAAAATGTGGTATACAGAAGAATCAAAAGCTAACGATAAAATCTTTACTGACCAACTGTTAGAACAACTTCCCCAAGGGGGATTAATGATTTTTGACTTAGGTTTTTTTAAGTTTGGGTGGTTTGATGAATTTACAGAACAAAAAAAATTTTTTGTAACCCGATTAAGAGAAAAAACAGCCTATCAAGTCAAAAAAACATTAAGCCAAGGGTTATACTATCAAGATGAAATTATCCAGATGGGATTGTACCGTTCTAACCGATGTCATCAGCCTGTACGATTAGTCTCAGTCTTATGGGGAAAAACTTGGTATCGCTATTTAACCAATGTCTTAGATCCAGAGGAATTATCGGCTCAACAAGTTTGTGAGTTGTACCGAAATCGCTGGCAAATTGAACAAGCCTTTTTATTAACGAAGAGATTATTAGGATTAGCCTATCTCTGGGTGGGAGATAGCAACGGAATCCAAATTCAAATTTTATCAACCTGGATATTTTATGCCGTCTTAAATCAGTTGTGTACTGATGTCGCTATGGCTTTAGGTCAACCGAAAGAACGAATTTCTACAGAAATGGTATTTCGCGCTTTATATCATTTTTCTCGAGCTAGTTTACGGGGAGAAACTTCTGATGTTATTAGCTATTTAACCTCACATCAGAAGTTATTTGGCTTGGTCAAATCCACTCGAAAACGACATCGAGAAATCGATGCTCTTACACAGCAGGTTTGGGGCGATCGCTCCTTAAGTTGACGCCAATGGGCGCGCCTCGCCCCTACGATAAATTGGATTTTAAGTCATTTATAACTGATTTAGACTTGCTATATAAATAATTAAACCAGTTTTCATCATTGTATTTATCAGTAGATTTTATAAAAAAATTAAACCCGAAAAAATTTATAATGCTAAAACAAATTAACTTAAAAAATTGGAAAAGTTTTAAAGATGCGACCTTATATATTGATCCACTTACTATTTTAATTGGAACTAATTCTAGTGGAAAATCTAATATTATTGATGCTTTAGACTTTTTAAGTCGCATTCCTGAAGCAAAATCTTTAGAATCAGCTTTAATGGGTGATAGTCATACCCCAGGAATTCGAGGGGGGTTAGAATGGGTGGTTAGAAAACCGGAAACTCAGTTTACTTTAGAAGCGGTTATTAGTGGGGAATATGAACAGGAAAATGAGCAAGTTGAATTTGATTGTCTTTATAGCGTTACAATTGAAATAGAACCTAAAATACAATTAATTAATGAATTTATAAAATTACTTAAATCTAATGAAAATCACAAAAGCAATAACTCACCAGAAAATAAAATTAGTCGTATAGAGTCATTTATATATCCCTCTTCGGGCAGTATCAAAATGACTCTGGGAAAATATGAATTATCAGCATTAAATCAATTATTCCCTAAAAATCAATTCCTTTTGATGAATCAGAAATATCTGCCTTTTTATGATTTTTCTTCTTTGAGCAGTACGAATTGGAGTTATACTACTACTATAGAAGTTCTAAGAACAATATTTATTATTAACCCAATTCCTCAGAATATGAGAAAATATTCTCCCCTATCAAAAACTTTAGAACAGGATAGCTCAAATATTGCGGGAGTTTTAGCAGCATTTCCTGAACCTGAAAAAGAAAAAATTGAACAAACTTTACTAAATTATTTATCCCAACTTCCTGAAGGAGATTTACAACGAGTTTGGGCTGAACCTGTGGGAAGATTAGGTAGTGATGCGATGTTATATTGTGAAGAAAAATGGGGTGAAAATCAAGAACCTTTATTAGTTGATGCAAGAGGAATGTCCGATGGAACCTTAAGATTTTTAGCTCTTCTAGGGTAACTATGATAAATTAGGAGAAAAATGCCAATTTAAGAGAACTCTTCTTCTAAAGTTAGCAAAATTATTTAAGCCATACGCTCTTCTCTTAATTAACTTAATTTTCTGATTGATTCCTTCGACGGCTCCTTGGGTAGTTCGATTGTCGAAATAGGCGAGAATTTCGGCAATCCACCTTTTGATTGTTTGGCAGCTTTTTGGGAAGTCTTTATAAGATGATTCAGTCCATTCTACCAGTTGCCAAAATGCCTCATCTCCCGTTATTTGACTTTCAAATATATCTCTAAATTTCTCTTTTCTATCATACATATCCATTAATTCTGGCATGACTTCTTTGAGAACTGACAATTTTGATTTTTCCGTCTCGTTCAAATCTTCTTTCTTTTTCAGCAAAGGATATTTACTCTCTTTTATTCCTGAGATTTGACGTTCTCTTTCCGTTTTATTTTTGATTTTTTCTGCCTGTTTTTTCTCGGTTTTTCTCCGATAGTCTAACTCTTCATTGACTTGTTTCATGACGTGAAATCTATCCGCAACTACTTGTGCATTCGGCATCAGTTCTTCCACTACACTTTTATAGGGAACCCACAAGTCTATACTGACCGCTTCCATTTCTTTTAATATCGTTTCAATTTCTGCCGGACTCATTCGATTTCTTTTTCCGGTATTCACCACATCTGTTGCTAACACTTCTTCAACCACTTTTTGGGCTAGTCTTTTTGTATATGTTCTTCTTTTCTTCACAAAACTTAATTCTTCGGAAAATACTTTCTGGCAGTTAGGGCATCTAAATTGACGGCGATTTACATTCAGAAAGACATCAAAACTACTCACAGGAATATCTCGCACTCTATGTCGATGTGATTGATGTACTTTACTCGTACTCTTCCCACAATGAGGACAAGTCGCGCTAGTCTGTTTATTTTCTAATTCAATCAGAAGTTCATTCTCCGTAATAAAATGATAATTTGTTGCTTTAAAACCGGGAAAGTTAATGATTTGAGTAATAAAATAAAGTAGGGAGTTAGATGGCATTTTTATAAAAAAGTCATTTTTCTTAGTGATTTAGTCAATATTTAATACCATAAAATATTGTCTATGTCAATCTCCCATTATCAGTTTCACTCAATTCAACTTTAAACATTTTTTCCTTCTTGATTTTTTGTTTATTACTAAGTTATCATAACCAGCCTAGAAGAACCAGATTTTTAGCCATTTTAACCGCTTTATTAACCCGTCCCGAAGGCAGTTTAATTGTGATTGAAGAAGTTGATAATGGTTTACATCCCTCTCGCGCTGGTTTACTTTTACAAATGTTACGAGAAATTGGGAAAAAACGGAATATTGATATTTTAGTCACGACTCATAACCCCGCTTTAATGGATGAATTAACCCCTGATTTTATTCCTTTTGTTATGGTTGCTTATCGAGATCAAGATACGGGAGAAAACCAGTTAATTCCTTTAGATGAAATTGATAATTTACCCAAATTAATCGCATCAGGTTCTTTAGGAAAAATCACGCAACAAGGATTATTAGAAAAAAGTTTAGCTGAACATCGGGAATATCAATAATGGGAAAAGTATTAATTTTTGATACTTCTATCCTCTTGTTCAGAGTCAAGGTTTGTGATTCTACTTTGATCTTTTTCAGGAATAAATTCTCCGGTTCCTTCACAGAAAAAACAAGTTTCTTCCCGTTGAATTTCTCCTGAACAATCTCGAATTTCTATATATCCTTTTCCCTCACAGTGAGGACAGGTTTGAGGAATGATTAGGTCTTTTTTCATATTTATAGAGAGGGGAATTAAGCCCTGAAGGGCTTACTACAATTTAATGCTCGATACCGACTATGGGTAAAGATAAAGAATTGAGTTGAGTCACTTTTTCGGGGGTGCTTTTTAAGGGAGTTTGATTTAAACGGTCAAAAATATAACGGGAAATTTGAGGAAAAACCTTTTCATTTTTTGACCATGCAGGATCATCTCCAAATACGACTAGAATATAAATGGCTTTATCGTTTAAGGTTCTAACAAAGGCAACTTCTTGACGAGAACGACTGGTATAACCTACTTTAGACCCATAGTAAATGTCAGGAGGTAAAGATTCTCCTAAAAATCCTTCAACGGAGTTAGCATCAATATTTTTCCAGGCTTTGGGGTTTAAATCACGAGTTAATAAATAGGCCATTTTGGTACTGGCTACAGGAGAAATGGCTTGTTTTGTATAAATTTCATACATTAATCGTGCGGTTTGGTCTGTGGTGACAAGATTTCCTTTAGAATAGGGGGGATTTTCTCGCAGTTGTAAATCTCGACCTGTGGGTTCTTCTCCTATCCCTGTAATGGGATAATTTTTAGTGGTTAAATTAATCCCTTTATAACCGGATTTTTCAAAAAATTGATTGACTTGACTGCGTTTTTGCACCCATTTATCTAATTGAGGTTTGTCTAAATTTTCCCCCGATTCAGTTTGTGTAATAGCATCAACAATGCGACTAGCGGCATCATTATCGGAAATTCGCATCATGTGGGATAAATCGGTATAAAAGGGGGATTCTTGGGGAATATATCCTTTTTCGGCATAGCCAAAAAATGCCACCATCCAAAATAATTTAGCAACACTGGCGGGAAATCTGAGGGTAGTATTGTTATATCCAGCAATAGTATGGGTTTGAGGATTACTAACATCAATTAAGCTAATCGATAAAGATTCGGTTGGTAATCCTTGGGTTTTGGCAATATTAACAGCCCCATCAACAATAGTTTGTAAGTCTTTACTAGAAGTTAAATTAGGAGGAGTTTTAATATTATAAACAACGGTTTTATCGGTATTGGTAGCTACTGGGGCAGAAATCGTAGTATTTTGAATTTGGGGTTGGGGTTTTGCGGGTGGAAATAATAGTTTAAAAATCCCTCCCATTGTCCAGTTAAAGGTTAATAATAGGGCAATTAAAAATAGAATTCGAGAGTATTTTAACCGTGCTAATGGATGGGGAGGTTTAGTTCTAACTTTAATAGGCGAGTGCCTTAAAGAATAGCCTCGAACAGAAGAACGTCGCACAGACCGACGGTGCTGGGTAAGAGAAGCCATATTAGAGGAAATAGGAAAATTAAATATAGAATAATACAATAGCAGAAGACAGCAATTGTAGAATGATCCATTATCGCCTTATTAACCCAAATCAGGTAAAGTTAAAGCCAGTTGATAGATTTGGCGACGGGAAATGGAGGTGGCTTCGGCGATTTGGCGACTGGCTTCGGAATGGGACATCCCCTCTTGAATTAGACGTTGGAGTTCCGCTTTAATTTGATCTTCTGTCAGAGGAGTTGCCGTTTCCGTAATACCTGCAATCACTAATGTGAGTTCACCTTTGGGGTTATGATCTTGATAGTATTGTACGGCTTCTGCTAACGTTCCGCGCCAAAATTCTTCATGCAGTTTTGTGAGTTCCCGTGCGATGACAATTGACCGTTTTGATCCTAAACTTTGCGCTAAATCGGTTAAGGTTTCCAGAAGACGATGGGGCGCTTCATATAATATTAAGGTTCGAGATTCAGTTTGTAATAAAGTTAAACGGTTTTGGCGCTCTTTATTTTTGGTCGGTAAAAAGCCTTCAAAAACAAATCGATCCGTTGGCAGTCCCGCCGCACTTAAAGCTGTTAAACTCGCACTAACCCCAGGAATGGGAATCACGGGAATTTCCGCTTCAATACAAGCTTTAACCAATTCATATCCGGGGTCAGAAATGCCTGGCATTCCGGCATCAGTCACTAAGGCGATCGCATTTCCCTGACGTAGAGATGCAACCAGAGTGGGAATCCGGCGATGTTGATTATGTTCATAATAACTTAGTTGCGACGTTTTGATGTCAAAATGGTGTAATAACTTGGCCGTATGACGGGTATCTTCAGCCGCAATCCAATCAACACTTTGTAAAATTTTTATCGCGCGTAAGGTTATATCTTCCAGGTTGCCAATGGGAGTACCAACAATATAAAGGGTTCCAGCTTGAATCGTCATGTTTAATTTAAGACCTTACGCAAATATAACTGTGATATAACGCACCATACCTCAAGGATAATATTAGGTATCTTAGAGAAGTATAGAGTACATCTCCAGTTCATTTTTGATCTTGAGATTAAGGCTTGTTGCTCTTGACCCCGAAAATCATGAACTGAACCAGAATGCTGACACTATCAGGATTTGGCACAACTACTTTACTGTATAGCAGTCCCACCAGTTTAGTGTATCGGGGCTATTGGGTTGACCATGAACAGCCGGTTGTGCTGAAAGTCTTGCGGGAACAGGGACATAATCCCAAACAGTTAGCTCGGTTTCAGCGAGAATATGAACTGATTCAGTCTTTAAATCTGCCCGGTGTGGTGAAAGTTTACGGCTTAGAACACCATCACCCTCACCCGATCATGATTTTAGAAGATTTTGGGGGAGAATCTCTGACGAAATTGGGATCGGCGGGTCAGTTGAATTTAATTGAATTTTTGCAATTAGCGATCGCCATTACTAAAAGTTTAGGTCAAATTCATGGATTTAATATTATTCATAAAGATATTAACCCTAGTAATATTATCTTAAATCCTCAGACGGGAATTGTTAAACTGATTGATTTCGGCATTGCGAGTGTTTTATCTCAAGAAAACCTTACCTTTATTTCTCCCAATACCTTAGAAGGAACCTTAGCTTATCTCTCCCCTGAACAAACGGGACGCATGAATCGTCCAATTGATTATCGCAGTGATTTTTATGCTTTAGGGGTAACGTTATATGAATTACTCACGGGTCGATTACCGTTTCAAAGTGATGACCCTTTAGAATTAGTCCATAGTCATATAGCTAAAACTCCGATTTCTCCCCGTCACTATACAGCCTTTAGCTTACCTGACATCCTATCCGGTATTATTTTAAAATTAATGGCTAAAAATGCCGAAGATCGATATCAATCTGCTTATGGAATTAAAAGTGATTTAGAACAATGTTTAGAACAAATTAAAACCCAGGGTGATATTGAACCTTTTCTATTAGGAAGCCAAGATTTATCCGATAAATTACAAATTCCAGAAAAATTATATGGTCGAGAACACCACCTACAAACCTTGTTAAAAGCGTTTGAACGGGTGAGTCAAGGAAACCGAGAATTAATTTGGGTTTCGGGCTATTCTGGTGTGGGAAAATCGGCCTTAGTTCGAGAAATTCATAAACCGGTAACGGCTAAACGAGGCATTTTTATTTCAGGAAAATTTGATCAATATAAACGAAATATTCCCTATTTTGCCATTGCTCAAGCCTTAAATGAGTTTTGCCATCAAATTTTAACAGAACGGAAAGAAATATTAGAGCAATGGAAACAAAAAATTTTGGCTTTTGTAGAAAATAAAGGACATCTTTTAATTGATGTAATTCCCCACTTAGAAAGAGTCATTGGCAAAACATCTGTCCCTAAATCTCTGGATTTACAAGCCACTCCGAATTGTTTTTTATGGACTTTTAAAAAATTAATTCAAGCGTTAATTCAACCTCAACATCCGTTAGTGATTTTTTTAGATGATTTGCAATGGGCAGATTGGGCATCTTTAAACTTGATTAAAACCTTAATTCAAGATGAAACAATTCAATATTTAATGATTATTGGAGCCTATCGCCATCACGAATTAAATCTCAATCCCCCCTTAAAATCAATCCTAGAAGTGATTAAAGAAAGCCAAGATAAAGGGTTTAAAATTATTCTCAATAATTTAAGCTTATCAGATGTTAATCATTTAATTGCTGAAGGATTAAATTGTTCTCTGGAAATCAGTCAATCCTTAGCAAATTTAGTTTATCAAAAAACTCAAGGAAATCCTTTTTTTACTAAAGAATTTTTGAAATCCCTTTATACAGAAGGATTATTGCAATTTCAATACCCAACTCAATTATCGTGGATACAAGGCAACCACAAAGGCAACTGGACATGGAATCTGGAACAAATTCAGGCTAAAAATATTACGAATTATTGTAATAATCCTCCTAAAAACTTACAGAAACCTGATAATATTAATTCATCCAATTCCTTAGATATTGCCAGTATTTTTAAAGCCTCTCAAGCCCTTTCCCGCGAAATTTCTATTGAGCATTTACTCACCAAAATCATGAAAATTGTATTAGAAAATGCGGGAGCCGAGCGAGGATATTTAATTTTAGAATCTGATGAACACTGGTTTATTCAAGCATCGGTAACAACTGTTCCTGATCAAGTTCAAGTTCTACAAAAGATTCCGATTGAATGGATAAATCCCCACACGAATACCCCGGAAGTTTGCAACGCTATTGTTAATTATGTAATTCATACCCAAGAGAGTTTAGTGATTCATGATGCTACGGAAGAAAATAAATTTACCAGTGATGATTATATTCTTCTCTATCAACCTAAATCTATTTTATGTGTTCCCCTCTTGAACCAAGGAAAACTGATGGGAATTTTATATTTAGAGAATAATTTAATGGCTGGAGCTTTTACGTCAGAACGGTTAGAAATTTTAAATTTACTGTCTTCTCAAGCCGCAATTTCCATTGAAAATGCTCGTCTTTATCAAACCTTAGAAGAAAAAGTGACCGAACGAACCCAAGCCTTACAACAAGAGATATTAGAACGTAAACGCATTGAACAAGCACTACGGGAAAGTCAAGAACGATTTGAGTTAGCCATGCGAGGTGCTAATGATGGCTTATGGGATTGGAATATTATTACAGGTGAAGCTTATTATTCCCCTCGATATCAAGAAATGTTAGGATACACCGAAGAAGAATTTAGTTCCAAAATTGATGAATTTATTTATAGAATTCATCCAGAAGATCGAGATTCCGTTCTTAACCAAGTTTATAAATATATTTATCGGAAATATTCTCATTATGAAATTATTTTGAGAATGCGACACAAACAAGGTCATTACATTTGGATTTTAAGTCGAGGAATTGGTTTACCTGAACGTCCTCATAAAATGACTCGAATTGTGGGAATTAATATTGATATTACGGAACGAAAAAAAGTTGAAGAAGCCTTGAAAGAAGCCAAAGAAGATGCGGAAGCCGCGAGTCATGCTAAAAGTGAATTTTTAGCCAATATGAGTCATGAATTACGAACCCCCTTAAATGGAATTTTAGGATATACCCAAATTTTAAAACGTTCAACAACCTTATCTGAAAAAGAACAAGCGGGAATTCAAATTATTCATCAATGTGGAACCCATCTTCTGACCTTGATTAATGATATCTTAGATTTATCAAAAATTGAAGCAGGAAAACTAGATATCTCAGTTCAACCGATCAATTTAGAAACTTTTTTAAAAGACGTTATAGAAATCTGCGCGATTAAAGCTAAACAAAAAGGTTTAACGTTTATCTATATGCCTTTATCTCAACTTCCAACCGTTGTGGAAGTTGATGAAAAACGCTTAAGACAAATTTTAATTAATCTTTTAGGAAATGCCGTTAAATTTACGGACTCTGGAAAGCTAACTTTTAGTTTAAAAGTCATTGATAAAGAAAAATTAACTACTTCTTTATGCACTCATCATCCTATTGATACAACCCTTAAATTTCAAATTGAAGATACCGGAATTGGCATGAATCCTGAACAATTAGAGCGGATTTTTTTACCCTTTGAACAGGTGGCAGAGATGTCCTATCGTGCCGAGGGAACTGGATTAGGGTTAGCGATTACTCAACGATTAATTAAACACTTAGGAGGAGATTTATTTGTAGAAAGTAACCCTGGAAAAGGGAGTAAGTTTTGGTTTGAATTAACTCTTCCGGCTTCAACCCAATGGCAACCGATACCTGACGGTAATTCCTTATCTTCTATTGTAGGATTTAGAGGAAAAAAATTCAAGATTTTAGTCGTGGATGATAAACCTGAAAATCGCTTAGTGTTAGTCGATTTATTGCAACCTTTAGGGTTTGAAGTGTTAGAAGCAAGTAATGGTCAAGAAGGGTTAGAGCAACTGGAAATTACCCAAGCTAATTTAGTGATTGCTGATTTATTAATGCCGATTATGGATGGTTTTGAAATGACTCGCCGCATTCGTTCTTTACCCAAATTCAATAATATTCCTGTGATTGCAACTTCCGCATCTGTTTATGAATGGGATCGACAGCAAAGCCATGATGCGGGATGCAATGATTTTCTTCCTAAACCCTTACAAGTTGAGGATTTACTACATAAACTTAAAACTTGGTTAAAGTTAGAATGGGAATATGATCGCCCCCAAGAAACTTGGCTTCCACCCCTTTCAGAAAATCCGCTTACTTTAGTCATTCCCAGTCCTGAAATTTTAGATAATTTAGTTAAATTAGCCAAGCGAGGGAGAGTTTTAGAATTGGAAGAGGAAGTGATGAAACTCAAAGCTTTTGATCCGCGTTGGAGTTTATTTGCAGATCGGATTAAGTCCATGACTCAAGAATTTCAATTAACACAAATTAAGGAGTTTCTAAATCAATGCACAATCAACTCATTTTAATTGTTGATGATAATCCCACCAATTTAAAAATTCTGTCACAAACTTTAACCAGTGCCGGCTTTCAATTGGCGATCGCAACCAATGGAGAAGAAGCTTTAGAGGAGGTCATGGAAGAATTACCAGAACTGATTTTACTCGATGTAAAAATGCCTAAAATTGATGGATTTGAAACCTGTCGTCGTCTGAAAGCTAACCCAAAAGCTCAGGATATTCCGATTATTTTTATGACGGCATTATCAGAAACGATTGATAAAGTTAAGGGTCTTTCTTTAGGGGCTGTAGATTATATTACCAAACCCTTTGATGAACAAGATGTTTTAGCAAGAGTTCGAGTTCATTTACGGTTAAGAGCCGCCCAAAAACAAATTATTGCTCAAGAAAAATTAGCGTCTTTAGGAACAATTACCGCAGGGGTTGCCCATGAACTTCGTAATCCTTTAAATTTTGTGATTAATTATGCTCAATCTTCTATTGATAGCTTAAATGAATTATTCGTAAATATCCAGGAAAATCCTCAGCTAGAACCCCAGAAAATTATCAATCAATTGCAAGAGGTAATCCAGGATTCTCAGGCGGTTTATGAACATGGAGAACGGGCTAGTCAAATTATTGAAAGTATGATGCAGTTGGCTCGTTCTGAACCGGGAGAATATCAATGTATTAATCTCAATGATCTTTTACCTCAAGCCCTTAAATTAGCTTACCATAGTTTTAGAGCTAAACATCTACAGTTTTTAATGACAATTCATACACAATTTGATTCTAATTTAGAACCCATAGAAGCAATTGCCTCGGATTTACATCGGGCTTTTATTAATATAATTGATAATAGCTGTTACGCCCTTTATTTAAAATTCTTAGAAGAGCAGCATGGAAATACTAATTTTAGCCCTACTTTATCCTTAACGACAAAGAATCAAGAATCTTATATTGAAATTAAAATTCATGATAATGGAATTGGGATTCAACCTGACACGATTGCTAATGTTTTTACCCCTTTTTTTACAACCAAACCCCCCGGACAAGGCATGGGGCTAGGCTTATCTTTAACCCATGATATTATTGTTTTACAGCATGGAGGAAGCATTCAACTTGATACAAAATGGAAACAATATACTGAGTTTACTTTAACTTTACCTAAAATTCAGCAGGAGAATTAATCGCATCGGATTTTGTGTCACGAATAATATCTCATCTAATTCTATTGAACCGGAGGTGATTAAAATAAAAAAATGATGAGGGTCATAAACTACTGTTCCCTGTTCCCTGTTCCCTGTTCCCTGTTCCCTGTTCCCTGTTCCCTGTTCCCTACACGCTATATTATTATGCCTCAAACCCCAGCTTGTATTTTAGTAATTGATGATGAACCGGAGTTACAACGGTTGATAGAAAGACGATTAAAACATCAAATTGAAATTGGAGAATTCCAGTTTTTGTTTACCACCAGTGGTATTGATGCTTTGGATATTTTGCGTTCAACTCCCCATATTTCTATGGTTTTAACCGACTTAAATATGCCGGGGATGGATGGATGGGCATTGCTCGAACAAATCCCTAAAATTGATCCGCTCCTTAAAGCAGTTGTTGTCTCAGCTTATGGCGATATTCAAAATATTAGAACGGCCATGAATCGAGGAGCTTTTGATTTTTTAACCAAACCCATTAACTTTCAAGATTTAATTTTAACCATCCGCAAAACGATTGATATTGTCACTAAAAGTCGCCTGCAAAAAGAACAACTAGAAGCTGCTGTTGAGAATTTACAATATTTGGCTCTTTATGATAAACTTACGGGGCTGCCGAATCAAAATCATGTTTTAGAATGTATTCGAGCCGCTATTGATCAACGGTTAGATTTTGCTGTCTTTTATCTAGCCTTAGATCGATTTAAAGTAATTCGATATGGTTATGGAAAGACTTTAGCTGAAGAGTTTTTAATTCAAGCAGTTGAACGGATAAAATCTTGTCTTCACACTACTGATGTATTAGCTCGAATTTGGAAAGATGAATTTGTTTTGTTTTTACCCGGTATTCAATCAGAAAATATTGCCTTAGAAAGAGCAAATCAAATTCATAAAGCTTTGAAATTATCCCTGCGAGGACACCGAATTATTGCATCAGGAAATACCAGCATTGGGATTGCATTATCAAGTTTTCCCTGTGAACAAGCAGAAGATTTTTTAAGGGTAGCAGATACAGCGATGCACTATGCTAGAATGCAGAATCAAAAAAATTGTACCGTTTTTTTTAATCCTGAAATGCAGATGGCAGTTTTAAATCGATTGCAGTTAGAATCGGATTTAGAATTAGGGTTAGAAAATCAGGAATTTCGGGTTTATTATCAACCGATTTACAGCTTAGACAATCAACATTTAGCAGGGTTTGAAGCCTTAGTTCGTTGGCAACATCCGAGTCGAGGCTTAATTCCGCCCTCAGAATTTATTCCTTTGACAGAAGAAACTGGACTGATTATTCCCTTGGGAGAATGGGTACTTCGAGAGGCTTGTCGCCAATTTAGTCGCTGGTACAAAGAATTTCCTGAACAATTTCCTTTAATACTCAGTGTTAATTTATCCGGTTTACAAATCTTGAATTCGGATTTTACTAGCTTAATTGATAATATTATTCAATCTAATCCCTTGGAAGGATTCACGTTAAAACTAGAAATTACGGAAAGCATTTTAATGGAAAATCCTGAAATTGTAACCCAATACATGAGTCAATTCCAATCCCGAAAAATTCGATTAGCAATTGATGACTTTGGAACAGGTTACTCTTGTTTATCTTACTTGCAATCTCTTCCTTTAGATACATTAAAAATTGATCGTTCTTTTATCTCAAACCTTAACTTAAATCCCAAAAGCTTAGATATTATAAAAACCTTAATTACCTTGGCTCATAGTTTAAATTTGGATGTGATTGCAGAAGGAGTAGAAACAGAACAACAAATTGCTATTTTAAAGGATTTAGGCTGTGAATATGCACAAGGGTATTATTTTTCACCGCCTGTTGATGCCAACTGTATTTTTCGGCTTTTCCAGAAAAAAAAAGTTTATTAAACTCGATTTAACCTTTTGTTAACTTCTCAATTTTTAAAATCATTTTATGGCTAAACAAGGCTTATTTGTGGGATTAATCACCCTTGATTTCATTTATTCGGTTAACACTTATCCCCATAAAAATCAAAAAATTGTGGCTTCAAATTATAGCGTTGTTGCTGGTGGGCCAGCAACCAATGCTGCTGTTACTTTTAACAGTTTGGGGAACCCATCTACCTTACTGGGAGTATTAGGTAGCCATCCTTTAACACAACTGATTCGAGCCGATTTACAATACTATAATGTTAATCTGGTAGACTTAGATCCCACTCGTTTAGAAGCACCTCCCGTCTCATCAATTATTGTGACTCCTGAAACAGGTGATCGGATGGTTGTTTCCATTAATGCGACAAAATCCCAAGTTTCCAACTTCTCAAATTTACCTCAATTTTTAGATAATATTGATATTATTTTAATCGATGGTCATCAAATTCCGATGAGTCAAATTATCATTCAGCAAGCCAAAACCCAGAAAATACCTATTATTTTAGATGGAGGCAGTTGGAAACCGGGATTAGAAACAATTTTACCCCATATCACCTATGCCATTTGTTCTAATGCTTTTTATCCTCCTAACTGCCAAACTTCCGAAGATGTTTTTAATTATCTCAAAGCCTTAAATATTCCTTATATTGCAATTACTCAAGGAGAAAAACCCATTGAATATGCTACCCTTAAAGAAGGAAGTGGGAAAATCTCGGTTCCCACCATTCAAGCTATTGATACTTTAGGTGCAGGCGATATTTTTCATGGTGCTTTTTGCCATTTTATTCTATCCCAAAACTTTACCACCGCCTTAGCTGAATCCGCCAAAATTGCCGCCCAATCTTGTCAACATTTTGGAACTCGTCAATGGATTCAATTCTGGGAAAACTAACCGGGTTGATTGCAGTTTTTTAATTTCCTATGACTCTGATGATTGTTTTTCTCTTCAATTCGGCTAACAAAACTGAGAATTATAGACAATTTGCAACCCTTGGGATATAATTATAGTATGCTCTTGTGTTTTTTGATTTTATTTTATTAAAATATCCTATTTTTAACGATAAAAGGTTGCCACTCTATGACCGATATTCAACCCTTAAAAATTACCCTTCCCCCTTTACAAATCACCTTAAACGATGGCCAGAAAGTCAGTTTACAATGGCTTCCTCAACCTCCCATTCATGAACCCCAACAACCGTCTCAACCGCCTGAAATAGTTCACCCTCCTCAACTTCCTGATGGTTGGAAAAAATGGGTAGCCGCCAATAAATTAATTAATCAATCCGATGAGGCTTTAATTGAATGTATGGTTAAAAATGGGATTGATGTTAAGCTTGCCATTGAAGAAGTTACAGGCATCACCAATCAACCTTATTTTCAAGCCGGACAAGAAATTCTGCAAAAGTTAGAAAAACTAGAATCTCTTTTACAAATTCAAAATCAACTCGCTGCTTTATCTTCCCATTCTAACACTATTCCTCGAATTCCCTTTTTATCAAAAGATGAATTTTTAGACCAATATTATTCACAAAATAAACCTGTTATTTTAACGGGTCTGATGAACAATTGGGCAGCTTTGCACCGATGGACACCTGAATATTTAAAAGAAAAGTATGGTAATGTTAGCATTCAAGTTCAAGGAAATCGCAACGCTGATCCCAATTATGAAATTAATTTAGAACAACATCGGAAAACGATGTTATTTCAAGATTATATTGATTGGGTTGTTCATGCGGGAGAAACCAATGATTACTATATGGTGGCGAATAACCATACCTTAAACCGTGAAGAAATGCAGGGTCTCTTTGAAGATATGGAAATTTTTCCTGAATATTTAAACCCTGATATTAAAGCCGGAAGAACATTTTTTTGGTTTGGTTCAGCCGGAACTGTAACTCCTTTACATCATGATCCTATTAATATCTTTTTAGCTCAAGTTTCGGGGCGAAAACTAATTAAAATGATTCCCCCTCAACAAACCCCATTTCTTTATAATACCATTGGGGTTTTTAGTCCCATTGATCCGGCTAATCCTGATTATAGCCGTTATCCTTTATATCGAAACGTTCGTTCCATTGATGTGATTCTACACCCCGGAGAAGTGATTTTTCTTCCGGTGGGATGGTGGCATTATGTCAAAGCTTTAGAGATCAGTATTTCAGTATCTTTTATTAATTTTATATTTCCGAATGATTATGATTGGAAAAATCCTTCCTTTGGTCACTATTAAACAAAGGGTGTGCCAACCTATTATAGGACTCACACCCCAATAATTTTAATTTAAGCTATAAACATCCTTGGCTTGACCCATAGCAAATTTGAGAGAAAGGTGAACCGTTTTATTAGAAAATCCTGCAAAGGTGATGACCGCTATTAAAGCTAAAATTGCATCCAAAGCAAAAATACTCGAATAACCTAATTGTTCAGCAAGGCTTCCAAAAATAGGCCCAGCCAGGGCAATTCCGACATCAAAACCCGTTAAACAAAGGGAGAAAAATTGACCTCGTTCTTCTGGAAGACACCGATCTGTAATTAAGGTAATCATCATGGGAATAACGATCCCTGCTCCCATGCCTTCTAACAATGCAGCTAATAAAATAATGTTACTACCTGTTGTTTTAGATAAGAGTAACATTGCCAAAAAATAACAGATTAAACCCCCTGTAATAAATATACCTCGACCATAGCGATCAGAAGCTCGACCTGTAGGAACCCGCACTAAAAAACTAGCGATCGCGGCGGTACTATAAAATAAACCTGAATTAAAACTTAACCCAGATTCTTTCACGGATAAGGGTAAAAATGTCACTAAAGTTCCAAAGATTAAACCCACCATTAACATCACAAATGCGGGAATTCGTAGACGGGGACTCCACAACATTTTGCAGTACCATAATCCTTTTTCTAGGAACGAAGTAGAAGATGAAGTTAGTGTCGGTTGATTTCGTTGGGGTTCAAAGACTTGAGAAATTCCTAGAAATGCTAAAAACGCAAACCCCGCACTAGATAAAAAGATGGGGTCATAGCCAAAAGCGGTTTGCAAAAATCCCCCCAATGCTGGGCCAATTGCCATTCCAATTGGGGCGACTAAACTCATATATCCGATGACTTCTCCCCGTTTATCCACAGGGGCAATATCAGCTACTAAAGCACTATAACCGAGGGTAAATGCCGCTACACTGATGCCATGAAATGCCCGCAAAAACAGCATCAATAAAATTGATTGTGTCCATAAATATCCTAGAGGCGCGATCATCGCCACTATCGTTCCAATGAGTAGGACTAATTTACGACTTTTGCGATCTGCTAAGGGGCCAAACCAAAATCGAGAGGGTAATAAACCCAAGGCAAAAGCGCCCATAACCCAGCCAATTTGTTGTTTTGTTCCACCCAAAAATTCAACGTATAAAGGGAGTGTTGGTAACAGTGCGGTTAGACTTGTCCAAAAACATAAACCGGCGATAAATAGTATCAGTAAACTCTGTTGGCTCTTGGAATCAAAACTACGAAAAGCGTTCAAAATACCTATTCCTTAATAGTGTGCAATATCCACTTAAACCCAACAAGAGTTAGGCGCGTGTTTTTCACTGAATTCTTAACTCATTTCTATTGTGTAACAATTTGTTAATTTTTGCCCTGCTCCTCAAGGGAGTTCAGATTAATATTGGCAATTTGTTGATAAAACCATAGGGCTGCCATGCCGTTATCTACTTGAGTTAATTGTTCTAAAGTTTGTTCTAAAAGGAGAATTGGCAAACCCGAAAGAGCTACAGAATATTCAATTTCTTCATATTTTCCGTTTTCTCCTAACCGAAAAGCAATCACCTGTTTCCCTTTAACATTTGTGACCCAATATTCAGGAATTCCTAATGCGGCATACAGTTGTTTTTTCTCATCTAAATCAGTGGCTAAGGTGGTATCAGAAACTTCTCCCACTAAATCAGGAACTCGCCAACGATTTAAGTCAATACGACGGGGTTCTCCAGCTTGCCAACGAGGTGCATTTTCACCAATATATAAAACATGATCGGGGGCAGATGCGCGAGTGTTCGCTTTTTCGAGTTGACAGCGACCGAGTGAACTAAAACTAGCAACGGGAAATCGAGCAAACCAAAAGGCAAATAGCATGGTTAATAAATCGCTAATACTAGCATGATTAATTCCTTCTGAACCCATTTCACTCCATAAATATCCATCTTGATAAAATACTTTAACTCGTTCTAAAGTAGGATGATCTCGATAGGCTAAATAATCATCCCAAGTTGCAGTTTGCCATTGATGAATTTCAGAATTGTATGAAGGAAGTGTTAATGAGGATAGAGTCATAATAGCAACAACCGATGTCAAAAATTAAGAATCCTAAGCAGGTTCTGAAGATTAAGGGGAATTAGAATAATTTTGTTGTAACTATAGCATATTTTTTTGATTTTAGGGGAGTCTTTCTCAGGATAGACGTAAAAACTTGAGAAAACTTGCAATATTCAGACTATGGGAAAATTAAATTGGGGTTAATCCATGTTATTAAAAGATAAAGTTGCTGTCATTAGTGGGGCGGGTTCAGGAATTGGTCAAGCAACAGCATTGTTATTGGCAAAAGAAGGGGCAAAAGTAGCAACCCTAGATCGCACACCTGCCAAAAGTCAACAAACCGTTGATCAAATTAAACAAGCAGGTGGAGAAGCGATGATGATGGTTGCAGATATTTCCCATTGGGAACAAGTGCAACCATCAATGGATAAAATTGCTGAAAGTTGGGGCAAAATTGATATTGTTTTTGCTAATGCGGGGATTAATGGGGTTTGGGCTCCTTTAGATGAACTTTCACCGGAAGAATGGAAAACAACCATTTCGATTAATTTAGATGGAACCTTTTATACTTTAAAATATGCCTTACCTTATTTAAAAAAACAAGGTGGGAGTGTGGTAATTACCTCTTCTGTTAACGGAACTCGAATGTTTAGTAATAGTGGCGCGACCGCTTACGCTTCTACAAAAGCGGCTCAAGTTGCCTTTGCAAAAATGACAGCGTTAGAATTAGCAAAATATAAAATTAGAGTTAATGTCATTTGTCCGGGGGCAATTACAACAGAAATTGATCAAAATACTGAACGAGAAGACTTAGAAGAAGCTCAAGAACCTGTAGAATTTCCTGAAGGTGAAATTCCCTTAACCAATGGTCAACCGGGAACCTCTGAACAAGTTGCACAACTGGTTTTATTTTTAGTCTCTGATGCCTCTAGTCATATTACCGGAACTGAAGTTTGGATTGATGGCGGACAATCTTTATTACAAGGATAAAGTTTTTTAGGATAGAATTAATTAAGTGCTATATTGTTAATCCCTACGGTCTTAGATTATGCCTCAATACTTTGGCCAATTACACACCCTCGATCCCAATTGGTCACAAATTGAATCTGTTAAAACAGTAGAAGTAAGCGATCGCTCTATACTATTTAAATGTGGGAATGTTTGTGTTAAAATTAGTATATTAGCTGATAATTTAATTCGAGTTCGTTATGCCCCATCCGGTGACTTTCTGCCCCGTCGTTCTTGGGCTGTTACGGTGGATGATTCAGACTGGCAACCTATTGAATTTAAAACTCAAGACATCGAACAAACGACAGAAATTGTTACTGAAAAAATTAAAATTATTATTCAGCATCATCCATTCCGTATTCAATGTTATGATAATAATAATAACCCTTTTGCAATTGATGCCGAATTAGGTTTTGCATGGCGACAAGGGTTAATGGCAGTTTGGAAAAAGATTGAAGCAGAAGAGCATTTTTATGGCTTTGGAGAACGCACTGGATTTTTAGATAAAATTGGAGAAGTCAAAACCAATTGGACAGTTGATTCTTTAGATTATGATGCCTTAACCGATGCCATGTATCAAGCCATTCCGATGTTTATGGCATTACGTCCTGAGTTAAGTTATGGCATTTTTTTGAATAGTACCTATTGGAGTCGCTTTGATATTGGAGTTGAACAACCCGGAGTTTGGCGCATGGAAACCCAAGCTTCAGAACTCGATTATTATATTATTTATGGCCCTAAACCTGAACAAATTTTAAATACCTATACCCAACTCACCGGACGAATGCCCTTACCTCCCCGTTGGGCTTTAGGCTATCATCAATGTCGGTGGAGTTATGAATCAGAAATTGTTGTTGAACAACTTGCAAAAGAATTTAGAAACCGCAAAATTCCCTGTGATGTCATTCATTTAGATAAGCTGTTAAGCATCTAAATAGGGTATAATGAAAAACCAAGTTTAGAAAAATCAATCAAAAGATGCCTGCTAAAAATCATTTAAATGAAAAGCAAGTAGAGAAACTACAGAAAAGATTGAAAGAGGAAGAAAATGGACAAATCCGAGAAAGAATCTTGATTTTATTATTGCTAAATGATGGTAAAAAGCAAAGTGAAATTGCCAAGTTTTTGGGCTGCTCATTAAACAAAGTATGTTATTGGTGTGTACATGGAGACCCTGACAAATTAGAAAGCCTAAAAGATGAAAGAATGAAAGGAAATTATAGAAAAGCCACAGACAAATATATAGAGATATTATTAGAAACAGTAGAAAAAGAACCGGAAGAATTAGGATATGAATTTGGGAGATGGACAGGAGAAAGATTGGCAACTTATTTAGAACAAATCACAGGAATCAAATTAAGTAGTTCACAAGTGAGAAAGATATTAAAGGAAAAAAAGTATGTTTATTTGTGGGCAAAGTATAGCTTAGAAGAGAAAAGAGATCCAGAAAAAAGAAAATTATTTAAAGATAAAATAGAAGAATATTTGAAAATAGCAAAAGAAAGTCCAGAACAATTACAGGTATGGTTTTGGGATGAAAGTGGATTTAATTTAAGAGTGATAAAAAGAAAGAATTGGTGTAAAAAAGGGAAGAGGAAACAGATTAGAGGAGACAGGAGGAAAGGAAGAGTTAATGTGATGGGAGGATTGAGGTACTCGGATAAAAAAAGATTTGTAGAATTTCTGGATAAAGGAAATGCAGATAATTTTTATCAAGTGTTAAAAAGTTTTTATCAAGAGCTAATTTATGAATGGGTATTAGCGGGAAATCAAGCAGAAGAATTTGTAGAAAAAGGAGCTAAGATCCTGATTATTCTTGACAATGCAAGTTTTCACAAAAAAGAAGAGTACCTAGAAAAAATTAAAGCAGAAATGCCGAATGTCTATTTAGAATTTCTTCCAGCATATAGTCCAGATTATAATTTAATTGAATTAGTCTGGCATTCAGCTAAAGAATATATAGCTCATCGACTCTTTAAATCAGTTGATGAGCTAGAGTGTTTATTACATCAGCTTTTAAATGAAGGACAGTTATCTATTAAATGGGGACGTAAACTTAAAAACAAAGGTAATGCTATAATCACAGTTTAAATACACAACAGCTTATTGATTATATGCGAGGATATCGAGTGTTTACTTGGAGTGATTATCGCTTTCCTCATCCTCAAAACTTAATTCAACATTTAAGCCATAACGGGTTTAAAACCATCACCATTATTGACCCCGGTGTTAAATATGAACCCGAAGGACATTATACTATTTTTGATCAAGGATTAGAACAAGATTATTTTGTTAGAAAACCCAATGGTCAATTGTTTCATGGTTATGTTTGGCCGGATAAAGCGGTATTTCCTGATTTTTTAAATCCCCAAGTCCAAAAATGGTGGGGAGAATGCCATCAAACGTTAACAGATATGGGAATTGCAGGCATTTGGAACGATATGAATGAACCCGCCTTAGATGACCGTCCTTTTGGTGATAAAGGAACTAAAATTACCTTTCCATTAGATTGTTTACAAGGGCCATTAGAAGAACAAGCAACCCACGCCGAAACCCATAATTTATACGGGTTAATGATGGCTAAATCCTGTGCAGAAGCACTGGTAAAATTGCGACCGCAGGAACGATCTTTTGTATTAACACGGTCAGGTTTTGCGGGAATTCAACGCTGGTCATCGGTGTGGATGGGGGATAACCATTCGATTTGGGAACATTTAGAAACTTCTCTTCCCATGTTATGCAATATGGGGTTATCGGGAGTCGCTTTTGTGGGTTGTGATATTGGCGGTTTTGCGGGAAATGCAACAGCAGAATTATTCGCTCGATGGATGCAAATGGGCGTTTTATATCCCTTGATGCGAGGTCATTCTGCTTTATCAACCGCCCAACATGAACCTTGGGTATTTGGAGAAAAAGTTGAACAAATTTGTCGAGAATATTTAGAATTACGCTATCGTCTTTTACCGTATCTTTATACCTTATTTTGGGAAGCCACCCAAACGGGAGCGCCGATTCTCCGTCCCCTATTTTATCACTATCCAAATGATAGCAAAACCTATACCTTATCCGATCAAGTTTTACTCGGTTCAGCAATTTTAGCAGCACCCATTTATCGCCCCGGTGTTGAATGTCGGGCGGTGTATTTACCTGAAGGTATTTGGTATGATTGGTGGACAGGAAAATCCTATTCTGGATCACAATATATTTTAGCAGAAGCACCCTTAGAACGGATGCCTTTATATGTGAAAGCGGGTTCAATTATTCCCTTACAACCCGTGATGCAATATGTCGATGAAAAACCGATTGATTGTTTAACCTTTAAGGTTTTTCCAGGGACAGGAGAGGGGATTTTATATGAAGATGATGGTCATTCTTTTGAGTATGTTCAGGGAATTTATGCAACAACGAAATATCGAATTTATCAAGAGAATCAAGAATTAATCATTGAAATCGAACCTCGTCAAGGACAATGGACTCCCCCTAACCGTGAGATTATCATTGATGTTGTGGGAGTCGGTGAACAGCGTTTTCAAGATCAGGGTCAGGGGAAACAATTACAGTTTAGTTTGCTCAAAAATTAGAATGATTATCCTTGGAGAGAGAATCATGCTTTGAGGATAAGTTCTATTGATAAAAATGGAAGTATTTTAGATTGAGGTTAACTTTTAACTAAGAACTCAAACTTATTCTCTCACTATCCCAACCCAGGAGAAAAATAACAAGTTTCACACGCGCTCGATTGACAGCATAGTTGACCAAATCTTCACTAATATTAAATTGTTTTGAAGCCATTTTCACAGACATTCCATTGACCTCAACAGCTTCAAAAATGGCAATATCTTGTTTCAACTGAAAATTTTCTTTTCGCTCAAAAAATAGAGGTTTGATTTCATGAATATTTTTTATAATTAATTCTTTTTGATGCTCAATGGTTGAATCAAAACCCTCCACATTTGCGCTCTCACGAATTTCAACCAGTTGCTTTTGGATTGCTTTAATCCGTTCAATCTTGATATGATTGGTGATTATTGGGCTTCTGAAGACTCGGGTATTCGCAATCACTTCCGGGTTGTCTGTATCAAGCTTCACAGTTTGCAGGATCTCCATTATCTCATCCAGAATTGCACCTTTTTGAGAAATTTCACGAATTAAAGCCTGTAATTGGATAGTTAGTACCTTTAACCGTTTGTAATCTGTTTTAGATAATGTGACAGCCATGCTTTAGTCTCTTATGATGTTTAAGTCCCTTTATAGATTGATGGGGATGAATCAGTCAATACCTGACACCGTAACTCAGTTGTTTCACTGGTTTTAGGGAGAGAATTTCTAGGCTATCACAAAGTTGTTCTATCTAGGGGAATTAAGCTGAAGCGTAAATAGAGCAATCCTTGTAGAGATTGTAAGAATTTAAAACTGATATGAAACAGCCAGAAGTTTTGCTATAGAGAATTGGTAAGAATATAAGATAAAATAGATTGACATAGAGATTTTATTAATTTACAATAAAAATAATCTATGGTGTTAATGCCAATAATTAGGGCTTTTGAGGGTGCTGTTCACCCTCAGAAGGCTTTTAGTCTTTTTGTTTAGTAAATTAGTCGGGTGCGTAAGCACAGCGCACGCACCAAAAATTTATTAATCAATCAAAGTTGGTACTTGTGGCCTCGCCTTATGCACCCTATGGGTTTTTTAAGGATGCGATCGCGTAGCCCCTACAATTCTAATAATCTTTATTTACCAATTATTTGTTTTTCATTTTCTAAATGAGCAGTTGTTATTAAATGATTCAATTCCTCTATCGCCATTAAAACCACACTTTCCCCTTCTGGACGATGAATAACAATAATATCTCGATTCGCCACAACTTGCTCACACAATTGAGTGATATTTTCCCTAGCATCTTCCCAAGAAATTTGATTAAATTTCATCAGATTTAGCTTTAGTTTTTCCTCTAATTTAGCCGGATCAGTAAAAACTTGATGAAAATGACTACTAAAATAAACTACTTCATAATCAGGTGATAATTCCTGATCTAACTGTTTCCATAAACTTAATCCTTCCCATTCAAAACGTTCTACTTCTTCCAGTGTAACTTCAGGAGAATCAGAAGGATCAGCCAAGTTTAATCGAGCTTCAAAAGCATCAGCCCAATGATACAAACGTTGAATAATTTCTTGACTTAAAGGTAAAGATTCTGGATCTAAATCCCCCACTTGATCAGCTTCATCCCACCATAAGGGGTAACATCCATAATCTGTCATTAGTCTAATTTTTATAGGCATATAATTGAACCTCTATAAAGATTATTTTAGTTTTGTTCTCGGATTTGCCCCTACAATATATCCATTATTGCCTATTGTAACTGCAATATATTTAATCTCACCCTTATAAATAAATTGATAAACTGGACGGGGGTTAACTGTGTCTCTACCTTGGAAACTAACAATGGTTCCTTTGGTAATTGCTCCCATAACAACATCAACAATTTCATCTGCATCAATTCCTATTCTAGCAAATTGATCAGCTTTCGCTAAAATATGCTGTAAACCTCGGTTTTCATTTCCCATTTCTAAGAATACAATTTGATCATCTGCACATTTAGCGATTCTTACAATCTTTTCAGGATTATGCTTGATTCTTCTGGCTTGAAGTTCTGCAATTAAGGTAGATCTTTCAGTTTCATAGTCTGGCGTTTGAGTCAAGGGCTTACCTACTATAATGTTAAAATTATAGAACAATATTATAACTAATAAAAATTGCACCTTTATTTAAATTGTAACAAAAAAAGGTGGGCATAGCCCACCCTACAGAATAGAAAATTAAGCTCCAACGGCTTCTTTTGCCGCATACATCACTTCTAAAGAAATTTCATTTAAACCGCGTTCACGGGCAAATTTTTCGGTATTGCGTTTAACTTTACCCCGAACAAACCCCGGAACTTTATTCAGTTCGGCTTGAGCTTCTTTCGTCCAATTCAAATCAGAATCCGCCGAAATTCCTTTGGTAATCACTTCTTTTGTATCGTGTCCGCCGAAGATTTCTAATAGGTGATCTTCCATCCCCAACGTAAAGGAATTATAGATTAAATCGGTAATTTGATTCGTACCTTCATAGCCTAAAAAGGGTTTATAACCGATGGGGAAATTTTGAATATGAATGGGGGAGGCAATAACACCGCAGGGAATATCTAAACGTTTCCCAACATGGCGTTCCATTTGGGTTCCAAAAATAGCAGAAGGTTCAATGCGGGCAATCATATCTCCAATTTGAGCGTTATCATCACTGATGAGAACTTCATCGCAATATTCACTCACTTGTTCCTTAAACCAATCTGTATCATATTTGCAATAAGTTCCCGCACAAACAACATGAATTCCCATCTCCCGCGCGAGAATTTTTGTCATCGCCGCAGCGTGGGTATTATCCCCAAAAACAACAGCTTTTTTTCCGGTTAAATTCTGACAGTCAATGGAACGAGAAAACCAAGCAGCTTGGGAAACATACAGGGTTTGATTATCAATATATTCGCTATAATCAACATTAGCCCCTTGAGCATTAATCACTTGTTGAATTTTGCGAATACAACGGGCTGTTTCTACCACACCCATCGGCGTAATATCCACAAAAGGAGTACCGAATTCCGCTTGTAAATATCCGGCTGCCATTAACCCTAATTCTCGATAAGGAACTAAATTAAACCAAGCACGAGGTAGGTTTTTTAAGTTATGAACCGATGCTCCTTCGGGAATCACTTCATTAACTTCAATGCCTAAATCTGCCATTAACCGTTTTAATTCGGTGCAGTCATGTTGGTTATGGAAACCCAGGGTAGACATTCCAATAATATTAACAGAAGGTTTTTCAGTTTTGCCTTCGGGTAATTCACCTTTTTTCTTAGCTTTTTCAATATAAAATTGAACGATTTGTTGTAACGTCCGGTCAGCCGCTTGTAGTTCATTCACGCGATAATGATTAACATCCGCTAACATAACATCGCCTTTGGCATCCAGTTGAGCGCGTTCGACAAAATTTTGTAAATCTTCTTGTAAAATACTGGACGTACAAGTGGGAGTTAAGACAATTAAATCGGGATGTTCTTCTTGATCTTTTCTAACAATATTATCAACAACTTTTTCTTGAGATCCCCGTGCTAAAACGTTACGATCTACAACACTAGCTGTCACCGGGGTATAGTCCCGTTCCCGTTCTAACATAGACCGCATCACGTTGAAGTAATCATCCCCTAAAGGGGCGTGCATGATGGCGTGAACATTTTTGAAAGAACTGGCGATGCGAAGGGTTCCAATATGGGCAGGGCCAGCATACATCCAATAAGCCAATTTCATAGTGTCTTTCTCCGTTGATGGGTGATTAGGATAGCCTTGTTTATGTTCTCAGAAATTGTGCCAATCGCTAGTCGTATTTATACTTAGCGATCGCAATTTAATTTCTATTTTAGGATTTATTTTGACACTAAAACAATAATAATGTTGTTTAATTGCAATGATTCTTAAATTTTGAGCAACATTTTGTTAAATTGAATAGAAATGTTAAGTTCAATTTTAAAAACTTGACATAAAATCAAAAGTGTGTTTTCTAATTAATTTTTATTAGGGAAAAAATGCGAACCTCAGAAGATTGGGAATGGTTGGCTGCGAGTTCTGAATATTTAGCTGCGATCGCTGTTCAAGACTTATTACAGGAGAAAAAATGGATGGAAGCAACAGAAGGGTTAGCGGTTTTAATTGAATCTAGCTGATATTCAAGAAGAAGTTCCCAGTTTAAACCTAAATTTTATTAATTCTATTTGGGAACAATGTTTTAAACGAGCCATTAAAGATGCTGAGGGTGAAATGGGTAAAAAATGCTCGTTAATCTCTTTATCTTGGCAAGAAGTATTTGAAGAAGAATATCGTTTATTGAATGACAATTAAAATCAATGAGTAGGGTGCGTAAGGCAAAGCCGCACGCACCAATTTAACAAAAATTAAACAAAAAATGTTGAATTTTCAGGTATAATTAATGGTGTGTGCATTGCGCTTACACACCCTACGGTTAGAGGACGGCGATACATTCAATTTCTACTAATACATCTTTGGGAAGACGGGACACTTCAACGGTAGCCCTAGCGGGGGCTGTTTCGGTTTTAAAATATTTGGAATAGATTTCATTAACTTGAGTAAAATCGTTCATATCTTTTAAGAAGATTGTGGTTTTAACGACGTTTTCCCAAGTCGCACCTGCTTCGGTTAATACCGCCTCTAAATTTGACATTACTCGTTCGGTTTGTTTGATGATTTCATCGGGATAAACAATTTGGTTAATGCGGGGGTCGATGGCAATTTGTCCTGATAAATAGATCGTGTTATTGACCATTACCGCTTGATTATAAGGGCCGACGGGTTTAGGGGCTTTTTCAGTTTTAATGATTTTACGAGTCATGGCTTTTTCTGTGTCGGATAATGTTTTTGCTGTGTCGGATAAATTAGAAGGGTTATTTTCTAATTTATTACGTTCTCCATTAGGCATTATTGTACCTGTGAAGTCAGCATTTTGAAGATTAGCCCCATAGATATTAGCACCCGTTAAGTCAGCTTTGATTAATTTAGAACCCTCTAAATTTGCGTCAATAAGGTTGGCTTGAATTAAATTAGCTCTTATTAAGTTTGAGTTTTGAAGTAATGCGTGACTTAAGTTACATTCTTTAAAAGTAGAAGATTCTAAATTAATATTGCTTAAATTTTCCCTTGAAAGATCGGCATTACTCCAATTAGCAAATTGTAAGTTAGAGCCTGTAAAAATTATACGATAAGGCTTAGTCTGTGTCCAAGATGTATGACTAAGATCAGCATCTGTAAAATCTGTATTGGTTAATGTAGTATTGTCTAAGTTGGCTCCAATTAAGCAAGCTCTTAAAAAAGAAGCTTTATTTAAAATTGACGAACTTAAATTACTATAACTTAAATTTGAATCATTCAAGCAAGCTTTATTTAATATTGTATTTTGTAAACAAGCCTCTTGTAAATTTGTTCCCTGTAAGTTTGCACTTGTTAAATCTGAACTTTCAAAATTAATGTCTCTTAAATCAGCACCCTGAAGATCAATTCCTTTGAGTTGTTTGTTTCTAAAATCACGTTCACCTGCTGCATATCTTTCTAACAGTTCTTTAGCATCCATAATTCACCTCTTGGTTATCATTATTAGTGTATCATTAATATGAACTCCTCAATATCCTCGTTCCCAGCATCTTGCTTGGAATGCCAAACACAGGCTCTGCCTCTGCTATTATATTGATGATAGTTGATGATAGTTCTGGGGTGGCAGAGCCATCGGAATTGCATTTCTAGGTAGAACCTAGAAACAAGTAAACGAGTATAATTATTGCTAGATTTCTGTTAAATTTAATATAAATTCGGGTAAGATATCTTCACCGGATAAACTTAAAGGTTGTGCTAAAATTTCTATATCCTGAGAGGAATTAAACACTTGACCCAGTTTAGTTTGACAGTTCCATAACCATAATTGTCCTTCAATATCAATATTTTTTTTGCCTATAATTCCTCCGGTTGGGGGCATAACAATTAATTCTCCGGTAGCAGTACGTTCTAATTTTAAATCGCGGTTTGCGATCGCAATTTCCATAAATTGTTCAGGGGTAACAATTAATTGAACCGTTGAAGGGATATTAACAGATAATAGAGAAGATGATAATCCCCTAGTTTTATCCTTTAACTTAAAGTTTATATTCAAGAATCAATGATCGCTATAATGATAACGACCTTGTAAAAACTCTATTCTATCTTCACTTACTAAGTAAACAATCCGATCTTTATCTGTAAGACGGCGTGACCAGACATTAGCATCTTGATATTTTAAGCGTTCTGGTTTTCCTGTCCCATCAAAAGGGATACGTCCAATTTCTTCAACTAATGATAATAGACGTAAGGCAATTTTTCGATCAGTTTTTACCCAATAAGCTATATCTTCAAGAAACTGAGAATCAAAAACCAGATCTCGTTTAATTCTACCTTTAGCTGGAAAAGTATTGGCTAAGGATTCTTGAGATTTTTCATTTTCAGGCTGAGGCTTTTTCTTCTTCGCCAAGTCCGAACTCCTGACGTAATTTTTCAACAGTTTGAGGTTGATTAACTCCAGCTTTTGCACGCCCTAACGCAGCTAAAAGACGGGTTGCATTCTCATGGGATTGAAACAAATAAACTGTTTCTATTAGACTTTCTAGTTCAGCCGTTGCAATCACAGAGACACTTTCCGAACCTTCTCGATGAATTGTAATTCCTTGACGATTCAGAATAGCTTGATTATAGAGAGTTTCAAAATCCTGACACGCTTCAGCATAATCGATTTCAATCATAGGAAAAAACCACGCAATTAATATTCCTATTATAAACCCCCCTAAAATACAAAAGGGGGGTAGGCGAGAAATTCAGAAGTTAAAATTACTTCCGTTTAGTAATGATAGGAGATGTTGTCAGATTAGCAACGGTTTTGGTTTTCACCAATGCGTTTTTAAACATCGGAGTATGGGTAATCGCATCGCTTGATAAGGTAAATAACGGATTCGATAAAATACCTGATAACGAAGTCGCGACCAAAGTTAACACTAAACCCACTTGTAGAGGACGCATTCCGGGTAAATTCCATTGCATAGCCGGATAATTTTTCACCGCATCGGACATTTCTTGGGGCTCTTTCACCACCATCATTTTCACAACGCGAATGTAATAATAAATCGAGACTACACTGGTGACTAACCCTAACAAAACTAAGGCGTATAAACCCGCTTGCCAACCTGCCCAAAACAGATAAATTTTGCCAAAAAATCCAGCTAAGGGAGGAATACCACCCAAGGATAATAGACAAATACTTAAACACAGGGTTAATAGGGGATCTTTTTGATATAACCCACTATATTCACTAATTTGATCCGTTCCCGTTCTCAGAGAGAAGAGAATCACACAAATGAAGCCCCCTAAGTTCATAAACAGATAAATCAACAGGTAAAATACCATGCTGGAATATCCCGCTTCTGTTCCAGCAATTAACCCAATCATCACAAACCCAGCTTGGGCAATAGATGAATAAGCTAACATCCGTTTCATGCTGGTTTGAGCGAGCGCCACGACGTTTCCTAAGATCATACTCAGGAGGGCTAAAGCGGTGAACACAAAGCGCCATTCATCGGCGACGGACGGAAAAGCGTTAATCAGTAAGCGAATAGCCAGGGCAAACCCGGCGGTTTTGGAACCCACGGATAAAAAGGCCACAACGGGGGTCGGTGAACCTTCGTAAACGTCCGGTGTCCATTGGTGGAAGGGAACAGCCGAAATTTTAAAGGAAATTCCAGCAATGACGAACACTAAAGCGATGACAACGCCTAAAGATTCACCGCTAGAAGTTGCTAAAACGTTGGCAATTTCCGTTAAATTGGTTTTGCCTCCCGACAGTCCATATAATAGGGATAAACCATAGAGAAATACGGCGGAACTGGCAGCCCCAATTAACAGATATTTCAATGCGGCTTCGTTAGAACGGGGGTCACGTTTGGTATATCCCGTTAATAAATAAGAGGAGATACTCAGGGTTTCCAACGAAACAAAAATGGTGACTAATTCATTCGCCCCGGACAGGAACATCGCCCCTAAAGTTGCAGTTAATAGAATGGCGATAAATTCTGCTAAGGCGGTTCCCGTTTGTTCAACGTAGCGAATGGACATTAAAATCGTGACGGCTGAAGACAGGGCAATAATTCCCCGAAAGACGATACTGAGATCATCCCCATTGAAACTGCCTAAAAAGGCGATGGTATTGGTTGTATCCCATTGAGTGTACAACACCCCAACCGAAAGCAGTAAACCTGCGATCGCCGCATAAGGCGTCCATTGGGAAGATTGAACGCGCCCAACAATCAAATCACCGACTAACACCACCAAGAGGGTTATGATCACAATCCCCTCTGGCCAAATAATCCCAGCGTTTAACTGCGCTGCAAGAGTCGAAAAATCCATAGCCTAACCTAAATGGATAGTATCGTTTACAACGAATTGGTTCTTGAGATATCCTCTCAACGCCCAATTCCCAATCCTTTGAACATTTCTTAACATAACTTCTTTCTTACCATGTATTTGTTTCAATTGCTGATAGGCATTAATTTGGATTAAAGTTTCCAGTTCCTCCAGAATTCCTCAAATCGAATCTCAGCAAGTTTCCGAGAACAGCGTTGGTTGCGTCTGGGAGTCCATGATCCCTCTTTTTACACGCATTAAGAGGAACTTAAACGCCAAGCAATTAAAGGTTCAACTTTACCTTTAACAAAAATTGGATCACAAGGTTCAACCTTGAGTTTCCGATTTAAAGCTTGATACAGGGTATCCGAAAGAGTAATTTCTCCAGCCGGAGTAATGCCTTCTAAACGTTTACCCGTATTCACCACATCTCCAATAACGGTGTAAGTTCTGACTTCCTTTCCGCCAAATAATCCCTCAATCACTTCCCCACAATGAACGCTACAACCTGCTCCCAAACCATAGGAATTCAAGCTATTTTTAGCGGCTTTTTGCATAGCTTGAGCCGCTTGAATGCCTTGTTGGGGGGTAGCATAAATCGCCATAATTTCATCCCCAGCTAGGGTCATTTTTAAGGGATGATATCGTGCAACTTCTGGTTCTACCATTTGATAATAATGGTTTAAAACCTGGGCAGCAATATCCGGTTGTTTTTCTTCACACCATTGAGTAAAGCCCCGAATATCCATAAATAAAATTGTGCGATCGCATTGTTGAAAGGCTAAGGCTTCAGGATTATTTAACGCTGTTGTAACCATATAACTTCCCATCCCCCACTCTGCCATATTTCCTAATAATCTAGCTGTTTGTTGAAGCTGATATCGTTGTTGGGATAGTTGAAAGGCTTGTAACCCTAAAAGTAGCCCAATTAAAATCATACTTAAAGTCAAAAATAAATGAGTTTTGCTTTGCAGAAAATTCAGAAATGTTTGCCAATATAATTGATCAGAATCCACAGAAATCTCAACAACAATATAAAAAGCAATAATCATTAAAGTTCGGGTAATACTTTCCAGAGGAAAGAATAACCAATCTGCTTTTAAATTGCTATGAAACCTTAATCCTTGAAGCGTAGCAATGAGGAAAGAAAAAATTAAGAATACAATATGAATAGGTTCTTTTAAAAACTCTAATCCATCATAAGGTAAATCCAGGACTGTGTACAAACTAACCCCGACTAAATTTCCCCAAAATCGATGGGTTTTTGGACGAGAGAGAACCCAGGCTTGTACTAACATGGCTACAATTAATAAATATTCTGTTGGGTCAGTTAAATACTCAATCCAACTTTTAGAAATAATATTAGAGAGACTTTTTAAAATTAAAAAATAACCACTATTACTCAAAAGCTCACCCCAGAAAGCACTTTGAGGATTTCCTGTAAATCGAGATTCTAAAAGGGATGTTAGGGAATTAGATGAGGTATACATGAATGCAGAATTTAATGCTGATATCAGTTTTAAGAGTTATGATTCTACCAAGACTGCCATATTATCATCAAACCAACTATAATTTGAGTTAAATTTATCAGGACAAAAATTGTTATTAAGTGGTTTGGATTACGGCAATCATAATTGAACTGTGAATCGTGATTTTATTAATCCTTAGCACCCGAATCGTTAATAAATTTTTGAAAAATCAACTTTTTCTATTATAACAAACTTTTTGATCTTGAATATCAGTCATTAATTTCCACACCCAATTCCCTCTCCGTTAAATTTGGATTAACTGGGTTTGACTAAAACGATATTCCCTTCTAGTTTAGCTAGATAACGTTTTAATCCTCGATCAGCCGGCCCTTTAATCACTGCACCATCTGGGGTAAATTGGGACGCATGACAAGGACATCCAAATTCTTTTTTACTCGCTTCCCATTGCACAACACAATCTAAATGGGGACAAGTGGGATTAACAGCAGAAATCTCCTGGGGATTGTTGGGATTACGAATAATTAAAACAGGAATTTGAGAATTTAAAATAGATCCCTGTTCATCGAGTTCTTGAAGGGTTCCCACTTGGATAAACTGATCAGGGCGAGTGACAAGATTTGACGATTTTTTAGAGTTAGAACAAGCGGCTAAAGCAACAGGAAAGAAACTCGCTAAACTTCCCACACTGACCCAAGCTAAAAAAGTACGACGGTTCATAATTAACCTATAAATTTTAGAGTTCAATCCTGAGAACTATGTAGAGACGTTTCCAGCAACATCTCTACATCAGTAAAATTTCAAAATGCAGTAATAAAAAAATAGCTTAAACCTCTAAGCAACACTCAAGAAAAGATTTTCCGCCGTATTACAATCGGGACAATTGGTAAACCCTAAAGTATTGGTTGTATAACCACATTGAGGACAGACATAAAATGTCATTTTAGCTTCTTGCCACTGGCCTAAATTATCCTTCGCTTGAGTATATAAATTAGCGTGTTGCTTTTCCGCATCAATCGCGTAGGTAAAGGTAACAACTGCATCTTGATTTCCTTCAGCACGCGCTTGTTCAATAAATTGGGGATACATAGTATGTCGTTCATAGGATTCTCCCTTAATGGCTTCTTGCAAATTTTCAGCCGTTGATTTCACAGTGGGAGTTTCAATTTTTGCTTCAGGTGTGACACCCAATTTCCGAATCACTGCGCCATGATTAGCCGCATGAATTGCTTCTGCATCCGCCGCAGCTTGAAATAAAGCAGCAACTTGCAGATATCCTTCATCAGTTGCTTTTTGGGAAAAAGCAAGATAACGAGCATGGGCGTTAGATTCCCCATTATAAGCGGCTTGTAAATTTTTCAGCGTCGCTGACGAAGTATTATTACTAGGTGTAACAGAGTTTTGAATTTGAGGAGTCGCTGGAACCGTTTTCACCGTAGGTTGATTAGAATTACAACCGACTAAACTCAACCCGCTTAACAGCGTCACCGTCACGATACTAACGGTTGGGCGAAAGAGGGAACGCAGATTTAAAGAATAATTCATCTTGATTCGGTTTCCTAACTCAGAATTGAACAGATAACTGTTTTGTTACTGAAATTCAAGGTAAACCTAAAAAGTGGCAATCTGGTGACGCAGATTACAGCAAACCCAGCTTTTTACTCCTCTCCTTCATCGATGAACTTTAAACAGTGAAAATTGAGAGCAATATCTCTTTTTTTCATGATCAGGATGATGTTCAAATCAGAATTTTTCTCCTAAGAGTTCAATGGGTACTGTGGCTTTTTAATTTTCTCTATTAAACTTTTATTCATATTGTTAAGAACCTTGAATTTAGTTATAGTATTGTTCAGTTTTGTATCAAGTAGTGGATGAGTCATCCCTTCCGTGAAAATAGAGAGTTTTAAAGCGTTACCATAAAAAAAGTAAAACTTTAATTCTAACTTAAAACTAAAAAATCAATTATGGGCATTGCTACAATTAACCCGGCAACAGGCGAAACAGTCAAAACCTTTACCGCCTTGACGGATGCCGAAATTGAGAACGCTTTAGCTCTAGCGGATCGTGCCTTTAGAGACTATCGGCGAATATCCTTTGATACTCGATCGCAATGGATGCAAAACGCAGCTAACCTGTTAGAAGAAAACGCCGAAACCTACGCCAAAATCATGACCTTGGAAATGGGGAAACCCATTACTGCCGCGATCGCAGAAGCGAAAAAAAGTGCCTCCGTTTGTCGTTATTATGCGGAAAATGCAGCCCAATTTTTAGCGGATGTTCCCGTCTCCAGTGACGCCAGTAACAGCTTTGTTTCCTATGAACCCCTAGGGGCAATTTTAGCAGTCATGCCTTGGAATTTCCCCTTCTGGCAAGTGTTTCGTTTTGCCGCGCCTGCTTTAATGGCGGGAAATGTCGGTTTACTCAAACACGCTTCTAACGTGCCTCAATGCGCCTTAGCCATTGCGGAAATTTTCCAAAACGCTGGATTTCCTGACGGGGTGTTTCAAACCTTATTAGTCGGTTCTAATAAAGTCGCCCAAATTATTACCGATGATCGCGTCAAAGCGGGAACCTTAACCGGAAGTGAACCCGCAGGTGCAAGTTTAGCTTCGTTGGCAGGTCAAAATATTAAAAAAACCGTCCTAGAATTAGGCGGAAGTGATCCGTTTATTGTGCTAGAAAGTGCGGATTTAAACGCAGCAGTTGAAGCCGCCGTTACCGCACGAATGTTAAATAATGGGCAATCTTGTATTGCAGCCAAACGGTTTATTTTAATCTCAAGTATTGCCGATGAATTTGAACGTTGTATGGCTGAAAAATTTGCAGCTTTAAAAATCGGTGATCCGATGTTACCTGATACCGAAGTCGGGCCGTTAGCAACCCCAGATATTTTAATGGAGTTGGATGATCAAGTTCAACGTTGTGTTGAATTGGGAGCCAAAGTTTTAACTGGAGGTCAACCCCTAAATTGTCCGGGGAATTTTTATCCGCCAACTATTTTAACCCAAATTCCTGAAGGAGCCCCTGCTTATAGTGAAGAATTCTTTGGGCCGGTGGCGTTAATCTTCCGCGTCAATTCTTTAGATGAAGCCATTACCCTTGCTAATAGCACCATTTTTGGTTTAGGTGCTAGTGCTTGGACAACAAATCAAGCTGAACAAGAGCGTTTAATTCGAGAATTAGAAGCGGGTGCAGTGTTTATTAACGGTTTAGTTAAATCCGATCCGCGCTTACCCTTTGGAGGCATCAAACGTTCCGGTTACGGACGAGAATTGAGCATCCAAGGAATTCACGAATTTGTGAATATTAAAACTGTTTGGATGAAATAAGGCAGGCGCAACCGGGTTTGTCAGTTTCTGTATAAGCTCTATCGGGTTTATTGTTTTGGGTTTTAGGTTTCGGGTTCTATTTTTCTGGAAAATTATGAATACAGCACAACTGTTAGTTAAATGTTTGGAAAATGAAGGGGTCGAGTATATTTTTGGAGTACCTGGGGAAGAGAATATGCAAATTCTTGAATCCCTCAAAACATCCTCGATCAAATTTATTACAACTCGCCATGAACAAGGTGCTGCTTTTATGGCAGATGTTTATGGTCGCTTAACCGGAAGAGCCGGAGTTTGTTTATCAACATTAGGCCCTGGAGCGACCAATTTAATGACAGGGGTTGCTGATGCGAATTTAGATGGAGCACCGTTAGTTGCAATTACGGGTCAAGTGGGAACCGACCGAATGCACATTGAATCCCATCAATATTTGGATTTAGTGGCAATGTTTGCTCCGGTTACGAAATGGAATGCTCAAATTGTTCGCCCTAGTATTACCCCAGAAATTGTCAGAAAAGCGTTTAAAATAGCGCAAGCTGAAAAACCAGGAGCCGTGCATATTGATCTCCCAGAAAATATTGCTAATATGGCGGTTGAAGGCTATCCTTTAAAAAAGGATAAGCGAGAAAAAGTTTATTCCGCTTATCAAAGTATGAATGAAGCTGCCATCGCAATTTCTAAAGCGAATAACCCCTTAATTTTAGTGGGAAATGGGGCAATTCGAGCCAATGCTTGTGCAGCTTTCATGGAATTTGCCACCCAACTTAATATTCCAGTTGTTAATACCTTTATGGGTAAAGGGGTGATTCCTTATACCCATCCTTTATCGTTATGGACAACAGGATTACAATTGCGGGATTATATTAGCTGTGGGTTTGACAAAGCCGATTTAATCATTGCTGTTGGCTATGATTTAATTGAATATTCCCCAAAAAAATGGAATCCCCAAGGCAAAGTTCCCATTATTCATATTAGCGAAACGCCTGCGGAAGTTGATAGCAGTTATATTCTGATTGCTGAAATTATTGGGGATATTTCTGACTCTCTCCATGAAATTTTAAGACGTTCAGATCGCACAGGAAAAGCTGAACCCTATGCCTTAAAATTAAGAACTGATATTCGCAAAGATTACGAATATTATGCTAATGATAATGGATTTCCAATTAAACCGCAAAAAATTATTTATGATTTGCGTCAAGTTATGGGCCCAGAAGATATTGTGATTTCTGATGTCGGTGCTCATAAAATGTGGATGGCGAGACATTATCATTGTGAACGTCCGAATACTTGTTTAATTTCTAATGGATTTGCTGCGATGGGAATTGCGATTCCCGGTGCAGTGGCGGCAAAATTAGTTTATCCTGATCGCAAGATAGTAGCGGTGACAGGAGATGGCGGATTTATGATGAATAATCAAGAATTAGAAACCGCTTTACGAGTGGGAACACCGTTTGTTACCTTAATCTTTAATGATGGCGGTTATGGATTAATTGAATGGAAACAAAATGATCAATTTGGTGAATCTTGTTTTATCAAATTTGGGAATCCTGACTTTGTTAAATTTGCTGAAAGTATGGGGTTAAAAGGATATCGTGTTGAAGCTACAACGGATTTTGTTCCTATTCTTAAAGAAGCCTTAAATCAAGAGGTTCCTGTTGTTATTGATTGTCCCGTAGACTATCAAGAAAACTCGCGCTTTAGTCAACGCTCTGGTGGGTTGTGTTGTCCGATTTAATCTCTGTTGTTGTGCTTTAGTATCCCAATAGTTCTTCTGCTTTAGCACTATCATTTCTAACTCAAATATGATAAAAATAGCTTTGTGCGATGCTTCACAAAAAATCGTATAAAGCTATTTTTATAAAATTTATCCCTCTTCTGTCACTCTCCGAAATCAACAAGTAATAAAAAGTAGAGTTATCCATTGGGAAAATAAGATTGAAATTGATTAATATTCTCAATTAATTTATGAAAACCCACTAATAAATGGCGGTCGGGAAAAATATCTAGCCACGGGACAATCAACCACAATATAATAGTAGGCTGAATTATTAAACGCAGATTATTTAAAACATTTTTCCATCCCTCTTTGTGATTCCATTGTTGATGAGTTGAGCAATCGGTGGTGTTTTTTTTGCTCTCAGATTCTCGGGGACTGCCTTGACTTAAAGACCGGAAAACTTCGGAGTTGAAACTAATCATTAAATACACACAGAAAATGATTTCCCACCATTTTTCTATATCGGGAAAATCCGTCAACCGATAATCAGTCCAACCCAGTTCTTGTTTACATTGTCGAAATCCATATTCCACCCATGTTCTTAACCCGTATAAATTACCTAATGTCTTTTTCATCTGGCTTCTCTTCTCTGTTAAATTTGTCATGACAAACGAAGTTGATGTTTCTGGCATCGTTTCTGGATCTGTGGTAATTTCCCAATAGGTTCTTGTACTTCTTTTCCCAAATATGATTTCTCTAATATATCTGGTTTCTGATTCTTGATTGCTAAAAATCCTCTCAAATTTACACCATTTGTTGGCTCTAACTTTCTGCTCGCTTGACATCCAGACTCCATGATTACTTCTTATTGCTAGTACCCAAGGAATTTGAAATTGATCTAATGTACTGATAAACGAACTACTTTCACCATAAAGGCTATCTGCTAATACCAATTCAATCTGAAATCCCCAATCAACCAATTCTGTTAGAATTTCTGATGCGATTTCAATCTTAGTTTTGTAGACATCTCCTTCTTTTAATGTTCCTTTGGGTTTAAATACTCTAAACACTAAAGGAAAGGTTATATTTTTATAAACACCGTAAGCATTAACTGATACTATTCCCCGATCTGTTTTGCCCACACTTCCCAAGTATTGTCTAGCTATATAGTCGGTTTTTTTTCCCTTTCTCCTATCTCCTGTCTCATCAATTATTACTATAATCTTCTCTCCTTTCAATGCTTTTAGAGTTCGGGCTAATCTTCTTTCCTTTAATTCCCTTGCTGACCAAGGCGAATTGGCTAAGAAATGATGCAGTGATTGTGGCGACCTAATTCCTACTATTTTAGCAATTTCCGGTAAAGATTTTCTCGGAATTGGTGAGATAATTCCTAGATGTAAGTATTTAAAACATTCGTAACTTCTCACTTCTGGGAATAGGTCTTTATAACCTTGACAATATTCATCAATCACTGAAACTGTTGGTTGTGCATCTCGGGCTAAATGTTTGATCATCTGTAATTCTACATCCATTACCCTATCCCCCTTCTAGCTACCCATCTGGTTTATTTTCTAATTTTACTCCTCGGAGACTGACAGAAGAGGGATATGTGGTATGAAACTTTTTATTCAGTTTATGAAAATTCATCACAATTGTAATCAATACTATCTTCAAAACCCAAGCTGCGGCGAATGCAAGTTTTAAGAGCGTTCCTTAACGACCCATTCAAACTTGATAACAATAAAGACGGGTAGCGTGTGAATCCTTGCCGAATTGAAATTAACTGCCTTTGAATAGGCAAAGCTTTGACGGTTGATGAAAGCACTTTTTCCACGAGTGTCGGCGTTCGCCCCTATTGCAACTCTCCATATAATCACACAGGATAAGTTTTACGGGTTTGGAATGGGGGCAGCCCCTATTGCAACTCTCCATCTCATCACACAGGAGTCAATGGAAAATTTTCCATTGGCTTTTGTTACATTTGTAGTATTAAAATTACATTTTGACTCTTTCTTTCCACACAAGCCCAAAAAACGGCTAAAAACAGGTAGGGAAAAGTAGGGAAAAAATGCACTATTTTCCCTCTTATTTCCTACGAACAATTCACCCCAATTTAGTAAGTAAAACTACTCATTTGCCGAGAGAAAAGTTTAATTGATTTCAATCGGAATGAATGCAATTTCAATAATTTAAGGTTCCTCTGATTCAGAAGGTTTAACTGTCAGGTCTTAGCGTTACTTTCTGCATGAATGCTACTTAACCCCCTATCCCACAGATTTTTGTTTCACGACCCCAATTTTCCCACATTTCTTTGAGTCACAATCAACTCAAAATCCCCCGACGTTCTTGATCTAATTCAATCGAATCAAAAAGTGCCTGGAAATTTCCTTCCCCAAAACCATTATTTCCTTTACGCTGAATATATTCAAAAAAGATCGGACCAATACTATTTTTAGTGAAGATTTGTAAGAGAAAACCTCCTCCCTGTTCTTCCCCACCGTCAACCAGAATTTTATGTTTATGCAATTTTTCTACATTTTCACTATGGTTTGGTAAACGCTGATCAATTAACTCATAATAAGTATCTGGTGTATCTTGAAACTCAATGCCTTGCATCGATAATTCAGTAACTGTTTGATAAATATTATTACTAGCAAGAGCAATATGTTGGATACCTTCTCCATTATATTCACGAATAAACTCAGCAATTTGTGACTGATCGTCTTTAGTTTCATTCAGAGGAATAATTACACTCCGACAAGGACTTGCTACCACTTCACTATATAAACCTGTTTTTTTTCCATGAATATGAAATGATTTGATTTGTTCAAAACCAAATATTTTTTCATAAAAAGTACGCATACGTTCTACACCACCCTTATTGAGATTATGGGTGAGATGATCTATTCGTTCTAAACAGGTTGCAGGATTAATATTATTAGTACGTTCATAATTAAATAAAGCAAATAAATTTTTCTCCAATTGATCATCGACCAAATAAATAAGAGAAGCACCTACACCTTGAATAGCTGGGAGAGAATAGTCTGTTTTTTCGGCGACAATAGCACCCAAAGCTATTGCTTGAGTAAATGCTTGTTGAGAGTTTTCTACCTTAAAACCAATAGCACTAGCACCTCGACCATGAATACTACGAAATATTTCAGTATTACCACCAAATCCAGGATTAGATATAAAGTGAATATCTCCTTGACAATGCAGTGTAGTAGCAGGTGCTTCACCAAATGATCCTACTTGTCGCATCCCCATTTTGGTAAAAAGAGATAACAACAATTCAGGATGGCTACCGGAAAATTCTAAGAATGAAATAGATGATACTTTAACTTTATCACTTGATTGTAGCATATTTGTAACCTCTATTAAGATAAAACAATCTGAGAGAAATATTAGTTAGTGAAAATTCATTTGCTATCTGTTACAAATTTATAACGTCATATATTTGCTCAATTCTGTAGCTAAACTATCTACATATCCTTTAGTCAATATGCCTAAATGATCACCCTCTATATTAATCACCGTCAATTGCTTAATATATTCTCCCCATCCCAAATCAATTTGCTTGGGTTCAAAATCTGAGCGCTGTGTTGCTCGAAATAATATGACAGGATCGTCGTAAGGCTCTATAACATAAGTATCAATAGCTTTTTTGCGAAAATATTCTCTAACATCAGCAAATTCATCATCTGAATCAGTTTTAGTAGTTAGTTTTCCTTCTTGTCTCACCATATAGTCTTTATTTATCAATTTACTCCATACCTTCGCAGAGAAAGAACCCATGCCCTCATTCATCAAATGAATCATTGCTTTTCGCCAAGTGCTTAGACGATCTGCAAAACCAGGTACATGAGTATCCAGCATGGCAACCAGTTTAACTTCCTCACCTTGCTTAATTAACTCTCGTGCAACTTCTAATGCAATAATCCCCCCAAAAGATTCTCCACACAGAAAATATGGTCCTTGTTGCTGGTATTTTTGAATTGAATTTAAATAAAGTTGAGTAATACGTTTCACATTAGGAAAATCTTGAAACTCCTGTGAATTTACTCCCTTTTGAATAACATCAATTTCTTCTTGCAGGTACACACTACAAACAATATTCTCAATATCCAAACTGCCAGCAAGATCTTTATACAACAACACACCATATAAACAAAATAAAGGGGGTAATAAAACATCTCCCTGTTTTAATATTGTCAAATTTCCCATTTCCGGCACTATAATATCGCCTCTAATAATAGCTGCTATATCTTTAATTGTTGATCGTTCAAGTATAACAGCAATCGGTATAAATTTATCATACCGCTTTTGAACTTCTATGAGAAATTGCACAGCCAGCAAAGAATCTCCACCCAGTTCAAAAAAATCATGATTAACTCCTATTCCTTCAATCTTAAACATTTTTTCCCAGTATGCAATCAATACAGATTCTATATCATCAGTAGATGTTTCAAAAGTTGAACTAACTAAGATGTTATTAATATTTGGTGCAGGTAGTTGACTTCTATCTAATTTAGCATTGTGATTAGTAGGAAGTCTATCCAATTTAACAAAAATAGTTGGTATCATGTAGTCAGGCAGAAATTTATACAAATGCTCTCGGATTTTGATGGCGGTTATATTAGAGTTGATCTTTAAAACTAAATATGCTATGAGAGATATATCGCTATTTTCTTCCATAACTCTGCCAACAACTACACAATCAGCAATCTCTGGAAAACGTTTCAAGTAATATTCAATTTCTGGCAACTCTACCCGCATACCCCGAATTTGTACTTGAAAATCATCTCGTCCCAATAATTCAATATTTCCTTCACTATCAAAACGTCCAATATCACCAATAGAATAAAACCGTTCACCATCAATTTGAATAAATTTTTCAGCCGTCAACTTCTCTAGGTTTAAATAGCCTTTTACTAATCCATCTCCTGCAAAATATAGTTTACCTGGCGTTCCCATCGGTACCATATTGCCATACTTATCAAAAATTCTCACAGACATATTTTGATGCGGTTTACCAACTTTGGTTTTTTGCAAAACCATATCCCTAGATACTTGATAAGTGCAGCCCATACAACTAATTTCGCTAGAACCGTAAATTACATATACTTCGGCATTAATAAAAATTTTCTTCAATTTCTCTAAAACTTCTGGCGGAACCATATCACCACCAGAGGAAACGTGCCTGATATTATTAAATGCACTAAAATCTCCAAAATTTTCTTCAATATAGGGAAGTAACTGTTTTAATAAACTAGGTCCAAAATGAAATACTGTAATCCCTTGTAATTCTTTACATAACTGAGATAAATTGAGAACTATATCCCGATCAACTATTCTCAGTGATCCTCCAACATATAGGGGAGTTAAAATTTTAAACAAACTGATACTAAAAGTAAATCTAGCTGTTGATATAAACCGATCATTACTAGAAAATTTGTATTTGTTGCGAGCAGAAGAAAGGTACTGTACTAAATTTCCCTGGGTAGCAACCACACCTTTCGGTTTACCGGTTGTACCTGATGTAAAAAAGATATGAGATTCATGATCTAAATTAACTTTTATTTCTGGATTATTTACCGGAAAAGCATTGAGAATTTCAGCAGAATATTCTAGGTTGAATTTAGGAATATCAATATTTTCCAGAACTTCCTCCCCTTCCGAGCAAGTCAAAATTAATTGAGGTTTGACTTCTTGCAAAATTGCCAATATTCTTTCTTTAGGAAAAGTTGGATCAATAGGAACATAAACAGCCCCTACTTTATGAATTGCGAAGATAGCGTTGATAATATCTGTTGATCGTGGCAGAAATGCGACAATTTTATCCCCTATAGCAATAGGAAATTGTAGAAAAAAATGAGCTAGTTGATTCGCTTCACAATTCAACTGACCATAAGTAAGGTTTTTCTGACCAGCACTTACTGCCAAAGTATTAGGCGTTGTGGCTGCAAAGAATTCTATATTTTTGTAAATTGGTTTATCAGAAATTTTAACTTTTTCACCTTGAGCAAGTATTAACTGTTGCTTAATTTCATCAGGGCTTAAAATATTAAAAGAATGAATACAATGAGTAGGATTTTTTTCAATATTATTTGCCAGGTTATATAAATGTTCTGGGATCAATTGATAACGACTGGAATCAGTATTTAAAAAAGAAATTTCGACTAATTGTTTACTATTAGTTATGATACAGACAAATTCAACTTTAGTCATTTGCCGCAATGCTTTGGCATCATCTATTATTTGCTGAGAAAGCATTTCCTCAGATAAAAGCACAAGAACGTTTACACTATCATCATTGGTGGTTATTTTTTCAGCAGAAGAACTTTCTAGTGTACACTTAATTGATTTTGATAGTTCATCTAACGTATAGTTTATATTTGAGTCAAATACAAAACTTTTCTTGATAAAATCTTTAGATAGCTCTTCTACATTACTATTGGTATGTAAGTTGGTATATGAGTAAACAGGCACACGAAAAACTTCATTGTATGTGTGTTTATAGAGAACTGTACTTAAAAGGGCTAAAAATGAGGGGACACAAGATTCTACGTATTGAGAATTTATCAACTGAGATAAATCATCATATTGCCGTATTCCAATAGATGTATCAAAGACAGAAGAGGTTTTCATTGTTATCATAATATTTAGTTATGTAAATGGGTTTTAGTGTTTTTTAAACAAACGATATTCTCCTAAATAGATTAAAGTAAACAATATTTAATTCTCGATCCTCTCTTTACATAGTGGTGTTTTATAGAGCCTACCTACTTATAAATAAAAATTGATGAAATTGCAATAGATCAATTGTAAAGATTTGCTGACGGGGTGACAACCCTGTTAAAAGGTTGATAAAATCAAGGACATAGCCCTTAACCCCCTCTGAAAAAAAGGCAACTTGTTACGTCTGATCAGCATTAATTCATTGACAATTTCTTGAAAAAACTCCATTCCTATTACCCAAGATGTGCCGTATAACCCCATCCAAAAACTGCTGTGACGGCGTAGCGATCGCCTTTCTTCTTTCAGACGACCTATATAGTTTTGAATTCCCTTCCTTTTAATCTGTTGACCTTGAAGCCCACATTCCGCAGATAGGGGGCAAATTTTCCACTAATTCTAAAAAATAGAAACCTATTCCAATTTTTCGGTGAACTTCCGAAGCTTTAGGCATCACCGTGCCAAAACGGGAAAATTGTACGCTAAGGTTGAAACCTTTATTCCTCAAGCATTTCAACGATACCTATTTTCTTTCACCCGCAAAGGGCGTAAGTTGTCAAAACCGCTTGCCTGCTTTAAATTCCAAACATAATCACCCGTAAGATTAATATGCTCCCAACCCAACGGCGATAAATGCTGCAAATATTCTTCAGGAATATCCACACCCTGTTGTTTCAAATAATCAACAGCTTTTTCTAACCCTCTTCTGTCAATCTCCGAAATCAACAAGTAATAAAAAGTAGAGTTATCCATTCAGAAAATAAGATTGAAATTGATTAATATTCTCAATTAATTTATGAAAATCTACTAATAAATGGCGGTCGGGAAAAATATCTAGCTACGGGACAATCAACCACAATATAATAGTAGGCTGAATTATTAAACGCAGATTATTTAAAACATTTTTCCATCCCTCTTTATGATTCCATTGTTGGTGATTTGAGCAATCTGTAGTGTTTTTTTGCTCTCAAATTCTCTGGGACTGCCTTGACTTAAAGACCGGAAAACTTCGGAGTTTAAACTAATCATTAAATACACACAGAAAATGATTTCCCACCATTTTTCTATATCGGGAAAATCCGTCAACCGATAATCAGTCCAACCCAGTTCTTGTTTACATTGTCGAAATCCATATTCCACCCATGTTCTTAACCCGTATAAATTACCTAATGTCTTTTTCATCTGGCTTCTCTTCTCTGTTAAATTTGTCATGACAAACGAAGTTGATGTTTCTGGCATCGTTTCTGGATCTGTGGTAATTTCCCAATAGGTTCTTGTACTTCTTTTCCCAAATATGATTTCTCTAATATATCTGGTTTCTGATTCTTGATTGCTAAAAATCCTCTCAAATTTACACCATTTGTTGGCTCTAACTTTCTGCTCGCTTGACATCCAGACTCCATGATTACTTCTTATTGCTAGTACCCAAGGAATTTGAAATTGATCTAATGTACTGATAAACGAACTACTTTCACCATAAAGGCTATCTGCTAATACCAATTCAATCTGAAATCCCCAATCAACCAATTCTGTTAGAATTTCTGATGCGATTTCAATCTTAGTTTTGTAGACATCTCCTTCTTTTAATGTTCCTTTGGGTTTAAATACTCTAAACACTAAAGGAAAGGTTATATTTTTATAAACACCGTAAGCATTAACTGATACTATTCCCCGATCTGTTTTGCCCACACTTCCCAAGTATTGTCTAGCTATATAGTCGGTTTTTTTTCCCTTTCTCCTATCTCCTGTCTCATCAATTATTACTATAATCTTCTCTCCTTTCAATGCTTTTAGAGTTCGGGCTAATCTTCTTTCCTTTAATTCCCTTGCTGACCAAGGCGAATTGGCTAAGAAATGATGCAGTGATTGTGGCGACCTAATTCCTACTATTTTAGCAATTTCCGGTAAAGATTTTCTCGGAATTGGTGAGATAATTCCTAGATGTAAGTATTTAAAACATTCGTAACTTCTCACTTCTGGGAATAGGTCTTTATAACCTTGACAATATTCATCAATCACTGAAACTGTTGGTTGTGCATCTCGGGCTAAATGTTTGATCATCTGTAATTCTACATCCATTACCCTATCCCCCTTCTAGCTACCCATCTGGTTTATTTTCTAATTTTACTCCTCGGAGACTGACAGAAGAGGGATATATCTAGTTTCTGATTCTTGATTGCTAAAAATCCTCTCAAATTTACACCATTTATTGGCTCTAACTGTCTGTCATCTTGACATCCAGACTCCATGATTACTTCTTATTGCCAGCATCCACGGTAATCCAAATTTATCTAATGTACTGATAAACGAACTACTTTCACCATACAGACTATCTGCTAATACCAATTCAATTTTAAATCCTAGTTCAACTAACTCTGTTAGGATTTAGGCACGCGATTTCAATCTTAGTTTTGTAGACATCTCCTTCTTTTAATGTTCCTTTGGGTTTAAATACTCTAAACACTAAAGGAAAGGTTATATTTTTATAAACACCGTAAGCATTAACTGATACTATTCCCCGATCTATTTTGCCCACACTGCCCAAGTATTGTCTAGCTATATAGTCAGTTTTTTTACCCTTTCTCCTATCTCCCGTTTCATCAATTATTACTATAATCTTTTCTTCTTTCAATGCTTTTAGAGTTCGAGCCAATCTTCTTTCCTTTAATTCCCTTGCTGACCAAGGCGAATTCGCTAAAAAATGATGGAGTGATTGTGGCGACCTAATTCCTACTATTTTAGCAATTTCCGGTAAAGATTTTCTCGGAATTGGTGAGATGATTCCTAGATGTAAGTATTTAAAACATTCGTAACTTCTTACTTCAGCAAATAGGTCTTTATAACCTTGACAATATTCATCAATCACTGAAACTGTTGGTTGTGCATCTCGGGCTAAATGTTTGAGCATCTGTAATTCTACATCCATTACCCTATCCCCCTTCTAGCTACCCATCTGGTTTATTTTCTAATTTTACTTCTCGGAGACTGACAGAAGAGGGATATTATGGATACTTTACGTTTACGCTTACTTAACTCGTTAAATGGGTTAAAATTGCTGTTAATGGCATGGTAAAATATAAGGAGGAACAGCCCGATGGCAAGCGTAAATGTGATGCTTAAGATACTCGTATTGATTGGAGAAGAATTGCTCGACAGTTTTGATAAAATGAGTAATTGAGTTTAACAGAATGCCAATTAGAATTGAAAAAACTGTTACTTATGGAGTTAACGATGACTAACACAACTATTACCAATCAAAACCCTGAATTAACCAAAATTCACATTAATCAACTGTTAGATCAACTAATAGTTGATTATCAAAACACTAAATCAGATCGAAAAGCAATCTCTGCTGAATTTTCTATATCAGAAGCTGAATTTACAGTATTAGAAGAAATTGAACTATTAACTACAGATATTCGAGGATACGCTAATCAAATTAAAGTGATAGGTTATCTGGAAAACGTCCAAGAAAAAATTCGGATTTTACAAAAAATGAGAGTATTTGATATTCCTATAATTGCTCAACTTTATTTTCATACTCCTGGAAAGTATGAGAATTTTAAATCTTACTTGCGGATGTTAGATTACCTGCGCTTATTAATCTTAGAATATTTAAACTTATCTCAAGCTATTTCTTGAGTTCGCTCAAAAATATTATGATAATTTTAAGGTTTAGTTAGGAGTTTAGAATGAAAATTGCAACCTGGAATGTTAATTCAATTAGAACCCGAAAAGATCATATTGTGCAATGGTTACAAACTAACCCCGTTGACATTCTGTGTTTACAAGAAACAAAAGTAATTGATAAAGATTTCCCTCGTCCGTTTTTTGAAGATTTGGGTTATGAGATTTATATTTATGGCCAAAAAGCTTATAATGGGGTGGCAATTTTAAGTAAAATTCCTTTGGACTCTGTTTATTGTGGATTTTCAGGATTGTTAAATACTGAAGAAGCTCAACAATTTGATGAACAAAAACGAGTTTTAACGGGAATTATTAATGGAATGGCTATTGTTAATTTATACGTTCCCAATGGTTCTAGTATTGATAGCGATAAATATCAATATAAATTAAACTGGTTAAATTGTCTTAAAGATTATTTAAAAATTCTGTTAACTCAAACAGAAAAGATTTGTATTTGTGGGGATTTTAATATTGCTTTAGAAGATATTGATATTCATAACCCCAAAAATCGAGAAACTCATATTATGGCGAGTGATGCTGAACGTCAAGCTTTACAATCAATATTAGAATTAGGGTTTCAAGACGCCTTTCGCAAGTTCACAACCGAAGGCGGACAGTTTAGCTGGTGGGACTATCGCCAAGCCTCCTTCCGACGCAATACCGGATGGCGCATTGATACCCATTATTTAACCTTACCCCTCTACGAAGTCGCCAGCAATTCTATCATCGATAAAATTCCTAGAACCTGGGAACAGCCGAGTGATCACACCCCTGTCATCTTAACACTGGACTTAATCACAGGAGCATAGGTGATTAATACTCTTGCATTTTGACTAGAGTTATCGTATCTTAATTGAGAAGCTTTATCAACTAATCTTTAAAAACCCAGAGGAATTGAGAGCTTCCAAAACCATCACAAAAGGCACTAGGCTGACAAGTTGAGCAACTTAGCCTAGAGCCTTTTCAGCCGAAAGCGATAATTAATGACCGCTTTTGAAATATCCTTGTGTCTTGATTGAGCGATAACCCTGGAAAGTCCTCGCTTAATTTAGATTGGATAGTTTCATTGTAGGTTTTTTTAGGATTTTCTGTCAAGTCAATCCTTAGAAACGTCAGCATTAATTATCGTTTTCTAAACTAATTGAGAATTAATCTGAATTGGTAAAACCTTCAATGCAAACAAACACCTCAAATTTTCCGCGTTCTCTGGATTTAGCAACGCTGTGTATCTACGGACTTAGTATTTTATCCGCAGGTTTATTTCTGTTTTTACCCTTCGTCAATTTACTACATCCGAGTCCTTGGCAATGCAGTTTAGGAACTCTACATGGCTTTGGTTCCCTATTAGCAACCGTCGTCATTGTTTACACCGGACATTTAGCATTTTCCCTCCTCAGAGGCGCAAGTAAAATTCTGCCTCAAATGCGAACTTTAGCCTTTTGGTCGAGTTTTATTTCCTTTTTAGCCATTTAAGGATTATCTTCAAGAAATTCCCTTATCTCAACTTGAAACAACGTTAAAATCTCCCTCTCCCTTGGGTCAATTTATCGTGGTTTTCACGCCAGATGGTTCCCTAGAACTCAGTTTTTTATCAACGAAAAACCCATAATGATCAAGGGTAATTCGGGAGGATTAAAAGCATTTAAACCCGTCCTCTCGTCATTATTTATTTAAGAAAAACTCTCAAAAACTATGAACAAGACTCTACCCATTCAATCGATGACTTACTCAATATTAAAGTGTTTTAAAACATCTGTGATCGCGAGTTTACTCTTATTGAGTAGTAGTTGCAATAATACGGCATCAACGAATAATCCCTCACAAGCCGTATCACCAGAGATGACGACCTTAGTAGTAAGTAATTTTGCGGATGAAGTGGTCATTCCCACCTATCAACAGTTAGTACAAGAGGCGGGAGAACTGTCGAAAGCCGTTAATGGGTTTGTAGAAAACCCCACCGAAGAAACTCTCAAAGCGGCACAAAACGCTTGGATAACGACTCGTGCTCCTTGGGAACAAAGTGAAGCCTTTGCCTTTGGCCCTGCGGAATCATTAGGTTATGATGGGGATTTAGATGATTGGCCTGTGAATGAAACGGATGTTGTTGCTGTTATTAATAGTCAAGATGAAATCACCTTAGAGTCGGTGAAAAAACTGCAAACAACGCAAAAAGGATTTCATACAATTGAATATCTATTATTTGGTTTAGATTCTCAAAAAACGGCTCAGGATTTCTCTGAACGGGAATTAAAATTATTACAAAATTTAACCTTAGCGTTTAATGAATCTGCCAATAGTTTAACGAAAAGTTGGGCAGAAGGAGTAAATGGGAATCCAGCTTATCGGGAGGTTTTAGCAACCGCAGGAACGAATAATAATCCCGCCTATCCCACCCCACAAGCCGCCGTTGAGGAAATTCTACAGGGGATGTTAGGCTGTTTGGATGAAGTAGCCAATGAGAAAATCGGGAAACCGTTAGAAACGAAAGATCATTTAAGCTTTGAAAGTCGATTTAGCCAAAATTCTCTAACAGATTTTAAGAATAATCTTAAAAGTGTTGAGAATGCTTATTTAGGGCAAATTTCAGGAACCGGAACGCAAAGTAATAGTATTAGTAGTTTAGTGGCTCAAAAAAATCCTGAATTAGATCAAAAAATCAAACAGGAATTAAAAGCAGCGATAGAAGCTGTTAATGCGGTTCCTAGTCCGATTGAAAACAGTATTAAAAGCCCGGAAAAAACGGCTAAATTAACATCAGCTAAATCAGCGATTTTAACCTTGTTTTCTACAATAGAAACACAACTTCTTCCCCTGCTCAAAACAACCTAATATCGGTGTAGAGTATTTTTCTCTATTAAAGTTATCAAAACATACCCAAAAATACCCTAATCAATATCTTTCCCTCCACTCATACAATCAATGCAAACCCTATCCTTAAAATATCCTCCCCGAAAATCGATTAAATTTTTAATCATTTTCGCCATTGCAATTTTAGGAGGAATTACCCTATCTCATCTTTGGCATTTTCAAAATTTGTTTCAACCTGAAATCTCTTTAGCAGGAGGAGAAACAACGGTATTTAACCGTAGTTCTAGTAGTTTTGAACAACCCTTAAGCAATTTAGATGAAGCTGGAAAGAAAAAACATACAGAATCTAATACTGCTTTTGAGGCGAATTTTGTCACTAAACCTGCACAAATTCATCCTGGGTTAGGGCCTTTTTTTAATAATGCTTCCTGTGCAGGATGTCACCTGAAAAATGGTCGAGGTTTACCCGAACCCGGACAATTATTAGTAAGGGTTAGCGCCACAAAAATTAATCCGATTCAACCCGGTAATTTTCATTTAGAAGGATCGGTTAAAATTGATAATTCACCGCCTGTTCTAGGACTGGGAACCCAAATTCAAGATTTCGCCATTTATGGACAAAAACCTGAAGCCACAGTTAATATAGAATGGCAAGAAAAAACGGGTCAATATGGCGATAAAACCTCCTATAAATTGCGATCGCCACAGCCTAAAATTATCCTTCCTAATGGTCAACTCATTGCAACGGATATTCAAAAATCCTTGCGAGTTCCACCGCCTGTTTTTGGTTTGGGTTTATTAGAAGCGGTTCCTGAACAAACGATTTTAAATCTCGCTGATCCTCAAGATAAAAATCAAGATGGAATTTCAGGAAAAGTGAATCAAGTTTGGGATGTTCAAAAACAATCACAAGCATTAGGACGGTTTGGTTTAAAAGCTGGAAACCCGACATTAATTCAACAAAATGCGGGAGCTTATGTCAATGATATGGGAATCACAAACCCCTTATTTACTGAGGGTGAAAAACCAACGGATATTGATCAAAAAACCTTAGATTTAACGACATTCTATGTCCAAACTTTAGCCGTACCCGCCCGAACCTTATTAGATGATCCCAAAGTTAAACGAGGCGAAACTTTATTTAAACAAGCAAATTGTGTTTCCTGCCATTTACCAACCTTAAAAACTGGGAATCAGGCGGTTAAAGAATTAGCTAATCAAACCATTCATCCCTATACGGATTTATTATTACATGATTTAGGTTCTGGATTAGCCGATAACCGCCCGGAATTTCAAGCATCAGGAACGGAATGGCGCACCCCGGCGTTATGGGGAATTGGGTTAACTCAAACGGTGTCTCCCTATTCCGGCTATTTACACGATGGTCGGGCGCGAACCCTCGAAGAAGCGATATTATGGCATGGGGGAGAAGCCGAAACCGCTAAAGAAGCCTTCAGAACCATGAACCAGAAAGACCGAGAGGCGTTAGTCCGCTTTTTGCAGTCGTTGTAAATTTTTGGGGAAAAAATCTTCAGTCAAGGGTACAGATAGGGTAATATAATAGTTTGTGCAAAATCTTCATTAAACTAGGCTCATGGCTGTACCCAAGAAGAAAATGTCCAGGTCAAGACGCGATATGCGGAAGGCGACTTGGAAGCGGAAAGCAAGACTACAAGCTGAAAAAGCGTTATCCCTCGGTAAGTCTGTTCTCACAGGTCGTTCTACAGGATTCTACTATCCCACTGACGACGCAGAAGAAGGCGACGAAGAATAAACCGATTACCTGTGCGAAATTATCAAAGAATCGGGGCGAGGAAGTCTCTCTGTTAGGGTGAGAAAACCTCGTCCTTTTGGTTTTTGGATAGAATTTTAATAAAATTATTTGGATCTGGGTTTACTATTTTAGGAACCTTGATCTATAATTAGTGAACACCTAAAACCCGACACCTTGGGGTGAGGCTTGTCCTCACCCCACCCCCAAGTTTTAAACAGAATTACGATTATCAATAAGTTGTAAATTACAGCGTTAGTTGTCTATCTACCGTGATTTCTTTTTGAGCCTGATTGATAATTATTCCGAACCACAATCGGAATGGTTAGTTGTTTATCTATCGTAATTCCTTTTTGAGCTAACTTACGGGCTTGAACACTACTCGGTAATATATGATTTCCATTAGAGGCAATCCAATGAAAAGACTTTGGTTCTTGATTCAATTCAGGGGCATCATTGATGAGAAAATCTTTTAACCATTGAAGCTTATTCTGAAAACAGTTTACTTCATCTGTTTTAGCACTATGTACTTCGATAAAATAAGTTTTACCATCATAACTAACTGCATAGTCCCAACGTGAAGCATTAGGATATATTGATTTAACTGCTGTATCAATATCAACACTCCCTTCACATTTACTGGTATCAAGAGGTTTTACTTTGCTACTATTTGAACCTAGAGCTTTTAATCCCTTTTCAAAAGCATTCTTTAATAAAGGCGTATTCTCGATCACTTTCTGAAAACTCATTCCTTCTCCTGAATCGCTTGGGAAACAACATCCGATGCCTGACTACTAAAGCTAGTTAATCCCCCCCAGTTGGCGATCACAGGGTCAGGATCAAATGGATCTAAAGATGAAATATTACGGACATAAACGCCGTCTTCTTTTTGGTCAAAATAGTAGGTCAAAAAAGTCTTATGATTGAGAATAGTCTCAAATAATTTTGTAGTTGGGGCAGAGGGCTTCAGAGCAAAAAGTTTATAAAGATATTCGATATCAGGATTCTGTTCTCGTAAGAAACGAATAGCCCAAACCGCTTCTAAAAGGACAGGAGAATGAGTTGAAATGAGTAAGCGATATCCTCGATGCAAAAGTTCCAAGCACATCAAAATTACTGATAAAATTGCTTGAGGATGCAATCCCATTTCGGGTTCTTCAATTACGACCCAATCTATATCAGACTTTTTAGATGCTTTTGATATCGGCATTAGCCAATAAAGACCTAGAAGTAAAGGCATAAATTCTCGTTGTCCAGCAGACCAAGACATGAAGGATAAGCGATTTCCATTCATATTAATTTGGATGCTTTTACTCATTCCGGTGGTGTTAAGTTCTACCTGAGCACCGTGAAAAATACTCTGATCGAGTGCATCACGAAGTTCCTGTTTAAGGCGACCTTTTTGGGGAAAGATTGGGCTACCTTTATTACCCAAACCTTGTTGCATGAGTAGCAATAAATGCTCACTAAAATTGCGAACGACATAGGGAGCTCCATTAAAACTGCGAAACAATCGAGGCCATCCATTTTCAAGAGTTAGCACACGCTGGGCTGGCATAAAGAAAAGCTGTTCTTTTTTGCGACTATTTTCGTTTAATAATTGGTCTAAATCTATACTTTTGTTATTACTATATATTTCTGTGTTTTTACTCCAGAGATTTCGCATTCCATCTCCGAAATAAAACTCGATTAAATTATTGATATTTCCTCCCCAGTCATAGCCATTTTTTTTGATTGTATGCACAATATCTCCACTATCAAGTAAAAGTTTTATTAATTGCAATAAAATACTTTTTCCAGTAGCTTGCGAGCCAATGAATAAAGTTAAATCGCCAAATTCTATGTCTGCTTTTTTAATTTGTCCTAAATTAGTAAGGTTAATTTTTTTCATGTTTTTATCTATTTATTGTTAAAAATAAATTGAATTGAATTGATTTTAAATTAAAGTTAAGGTTTTAAATTAATATTAAAACCCAGCTTCTTAATTGTAACATATTTTTGGAAATTCTATCACAACTAGAAACTAGGTTTTGGGAATTTAAAATTGGTAATTGCGATCGCGCACCCACAAACTAACAGGAATTGCTTTTCCTTGAGCATTAACTTTAACTTCCACCACAAAAGATTGTTGATCCTTCATTTGTGCTTCTGTAATGGTACTATTAATTTGTTCTCGTTGATTTTCTGGCATATAATACCGTTCTAAACCATATTCAATACTCCATCCTGTTGATTTTCCTTGTAAAACAATCTGATTATTAGATAAATTCTGAGGATATTCTGCACTGACTTTTACAGGTTTCCAGGCTGAAGGATGTTGAGATTTTGTTGAATCTTTGGGTTGTTCTAAGGTGACATAAATTAGGGTTCCAGTGGGTAAATATTCTTCACCTTTAACGATTTCTTTCCAACCGGGAAGTGCTTTGAGAGTATTCAGATTAGAAATATCATAACTCAGAGTTTGATAATATCCTCGAAAGAAATCATAGGGGTCAACGGGTGCCGTTTGCAGGATGACTGTTTTTCCTGTTACCTGAGTATAAAAGGCTTGAGAAGGAACCGCTAAAATTAGAATTAACTGAAATAATAACGGTGTCCAAAATTTCCAAGCCGGAATTTGTTTTTTAACAACAGGAAACTGAGTTAAAGTAACAGAAGATTGAGTCTCATTCAAGTTAGCATCATTCATGAGTTTTACTCCTAATAATTAGATCAGTTAACGATTTTGTATTTTAGCAATAGCTAATAAATGGCGTTCAAACCATAAGCCTGCTACAATCACTCCGACTCCACATAAGGTAAACACAAAGGCTTTTAGAATCAATTCGGTATTGTATTCAAAGGTGCGACTCATAATTTGAGAAACTAATAAAATCATTCCCCCCCAAAAGGCAAAGCGTTGAGTTTGGGCGAGTCCAATTCTAATTAATCCTGTTGCTAATAAAAACATTTGTACATTAAACAAAAATGTTGCGATTTCAGGCATGGTATGGATTTGTAAATGCCAGAAACAGATTAATCCCGTTAACCCTAAAAATCCTACAATTACACTGGTAATCGAATCAAATCCCCATTTATTGGGATGAATAGCAGTCGGTTTAACCAGTTGGAACCATTCTAAAAATAGAATGCCTAAAAAGAAGACGAAATCAATTAAAACAAAGTTGCTAATCGGAATTAAATCGTTAGAATCTGTTAAAGGAAAGTTATTCCAAAACCCGTTAAACGAGAGACTAAAAAATAAAACGGCTAACAGAATAATGGATAGGGTTCGCGCTAAAGGTTGAAAGCGTCTACTGTCAACATTCGGCCACAAAGTATCATCATAACCCCACAGTAAAGCGGGAGTAAAGATGAATAAGAAAGCGAATAGTAACCCTTGGGGTAAATCGGAATTAAACAAGGGAATAATACTAATCTGTAAAGCCGGAATTAGAATCAGTAATGTCATCACGAATAGGACACGAGACTGACACCAATAAGCCAGGGAAATAAACAGAAATCCGGCAATTAATGGGGTATGTTCTAAGACTAAATGCAAAATAGAAAATTCTTGCTGTGAGAATAAATTAGAGGTTCCTGTCCAATATCCAATTCCATACAATAGTAGTCCTAAAAATCCTAAAGATGTTAGTTGTAGACTATAGGACATGACTAATACCCCAATTCCCCACACCAGAAAGAGTTCATAGGGAGAACCACTTTGATGAAAAATTTGTCCCATTAAGGCAATATTTGCCCCTAAAATTAATGCGCCAAAAAGTAATAATCCTTCTCCTAACCGTCGTTTTCTTCCCACTTGAAAAGAATCTGATGGCTGTTTCCATAAATAGAAACCAGCCGCATTGACTCCAATAAATAAACTCAGAAGCAGAATCACTTTAACGGCTTTTGACCAGTCCTGCCAATTCGCAGCCACAAAGGTAATTACACCTAAACCTAATAGAATGCTCCCTAAACCGATTAAAATCATCACAAACCGACTACTGGCTGCGGTTTCAAGATGATCAAATTGATAGCGTGTTGCTAACTGTTGATATAGAGAATCATCAATGAGTTGTTCTTCCTGCCAAAGTTTGGCTTCTTGGCGTAGTTGACGTCGGAATTTTTCGTTAACCATTTGAAGTAATATAAAACAATGTTAGGAGAATTAGAGGGCTGTTGATCCGAGGGATAGAATCGTATGTTAGTTTTAACCTAGAGATTCAGAAAATACAATTCTGTTCTAATTGGAAATCGAGGTTAATTGTTAAGGTTTGTGACAGATAGTTAACTTACACAAGCAACAGAGAAAGGAAAAAATCTAAAAATATGGCTAGGAATTTTGATTAGATTTAGAAGCCAGAAAGGTGAGCATTTTTTCAAAGACTTGGACAGCGAGTTCTGATCCATTATCTCTAGTAAAAATATCATAATTAGGATGAGAATTAGCCTCAATAAACCAATATTGATTCTGCTCATCTACTGCAATATCTAACCCCGTATAATCTAAAGCTAATTCTTGAAAAATGGGTTGACAAAACTTTTCTATATCTGATATAATTTGAGGATTATTGATATATTTAGCTTTTCCACCTTCCCAATGTAAAGGGCTTAAATTTCCTATAAATGTCGCTTGACTAATATCTTTTTCATACAGTAAGATTAATTTTTGATTTAAAAAAACGGCTCGATATTCCCGTTGAATTAAAATATATTCTTGAGCGATAGCAACATAATCATAATTTTTATCATGAATATTAAAAATTGTTGTTAATGCTGTTTCAATTTCTTCAAGATCTTGACATAAAAACACATTCTGTCCACTGGAACCAGAATTACGTTTAACAATCACTGGAAATTTAAAAAATCTCTCGATTTCACGGGCAATATCAGGAATAGTTTTAAATTGTAAATACTCTTGATATTTTTCATCACAAAATGGGGAAAGAAAACCTATTGTTTTCGGGATGTTAATTTTCTCCTTTAAAATCGAGTAAGTGTATTCCTTATCCTTGAGAATTTTAAAAACAGATTGATCAACAAAAGGTGTACTATAATTACAGAAATAGTAATTTTTATCGAGCTTAATTTTGATTAAATTCTCATGACTATGGAGAATTTCATAATCAATATTTAGATTTTGGCAAGCTTGAAGTAATAGCCGAATATTATTTAACATATAGCAGGGAACAGGGAACAGGGAACAGGGAACAGGTAGGAAAAGATTTCTATGCTTAGGTTTGCTGCATCAGTCTATGTCTTAACACCCCAGGCGCGACTGCTATAAATAACTGAATGCAATTTTGATCCCTAATAAAATCGGCGAATTAAAATCGGAGATAGCCGAAAAAACGCTGTCAATAACGTCCAAGCTATCTCCTAATTATCATATCGTGACAGATAACATCCCCGATTAATCAAGTTATCGGGTAGGGTGATTTCCCTGGATTTGTTGGCGACCATTCCGAATCACTCGCATCATTTCATTTAACTGTTGCTCGATACTTCCTAAAACGTGATCTGCATAGTCATCTGCACCATTTTGAATTTCTTCACATTCAGCCATAGTCCGCGATCGCATTTCTTCTAATTCCTGTTGAAGACGATAGCGAATTTGTTCAATTTCAGACAAAGTTTGTTGTTGAAGCGTCTCACATTCGTGTTGCACTTGTTGACGCAATTGATCCGCTTCAGCTTTTGCTTGTTGAATTAAACCCATCTCATTCAATATTCGAGCCGCTCTTTGTTCAGCCGCATCGATAATTTCCTGAGCATATTCTTCCGCTTCTTGAAGAATTTCATCCTTATGGCGGACGATAATATCTGACTCTTGAAAAGCACTCGGTAAATTCAATCGAATTAAATCTAATTGATCGAGTAATTGTTCTTCATCGACTAAAGTGCGTCGAGTTAATGGAATCCTGGGACTATCGAGAATCATTTCCTCCAGTCGGTTAAGTTCCCGTTGGATATCAATTCCAGGGGAATTACTCACCGGAGTTTCAGGTTCTACACGGAGTCCATTTTGTTCAGGTTCTAGTCTTGGGGTTGATTCCTGGCGTAACATTTATAGATTTCTTGAGCAACGTGATTAGGAACAAGATGATCAACAGAACCCCCAAATCGGGCAATCTCTTTGACAACACTACTTGACAAGAAACTATATTCCTTTGAGGTTGCCAAAAACACCGTCTCAATTTCTGTTGACAGGGTTTTATTGATGAGAGCCATTTGCAGTTCTAATTCAAAATCTGAAAGAACTCGCAGACCTCGGAGTAAAACTTGAGCGTTCCGTAGTTTTGCATAGTCTACCGTTAGACCATCAAAACTGGCTACTTCTAAATTGTTCAAATGTTGGGTACTGTAACGAATTTGTTTAATCCGTTCCTCTACGGTAAATAAAGGCTTTTTATTCGGATTTCCCAAAACCGCCACAATCACCTGATCAAACAGTTTACAACCTCGCTCGATGACATCTAAATGTCCTAACGTAACCGGATCAAAACTACCCGGATAAAGGGCTATCACGATCAAGGTAAGATGAAAGTTACTGCCAAATTATAGAACGAAGGGGGAACTCCGGGAGCAGGGGGGAAGAGGGGAAGGGGGGAAGAGGGGAAGGGGGGAAGAGGGGGAAGAGGGGGAGAGGAGGAGCAGGGGGAGAAATAATGAACTGCTATCTCTTTTCCCATACATTGCACTCCGCACTCCGCGCTCCGCACTCCGCACTTTGTACATTGCACCCAACCGTCAACACTTTTAAGCACTAAACGGCGATTTACCTTCTCTGAATTGGCGGGCCATACCCGATGAGTCGATCCCGGCAGTACGGAAGCGACGGTCTAAATCGGTAGCATCGGGAGAAGCTTTTTCGGCTTCTTCCATTGTGATCCGTGCAGCAACCACCTGTTCAAATAGCGCTTGGTTAATCAGTTGCATTCCTTCGTAAGTATCTGATTCCATTAACTGTAAGGCACTTTCGTCATCACCTTTCAATAGATAATCTCGCATCGCTGGAGTATTAACTAAAATATCGTGAACCGCCGTGCGTTTATTATCAACAGTAGGAACTAATAATTGAGCAATCACCGCCACTAAAGAATCACAAATTTGAATTCGCACGGCGGGTTGTTCATCAATGTTAAATAGGTTTAATAGACGATTAACCGCGTTTAAAGCGTTACGGGTGTGCAGAGTTCCTAATACTAAGTGACCCGTTTGTGATGCTTGTAACGCTGTATTAACCGTTGTGCGATCGCGCATTTCCCCAATCAAAATCACATCAGGATCTTCCCGCAGAACTGCCCGTAAGGCGTTATGAAATTCTAAGGTATGTAACCCCACTTCCCGTTGGCTAATTAAACACATCTTCGAGGGGTGAACAAATTCAATCGGGTCTTCAATAGTAACAATATGCTTTTTCGCACTTTCGTTTAGGTGACGAATCATTGCTGCTAACGTGGTCGATTTCCCAGAACCCGTTGGCCCTGTGACTAAAATTAAGCCTTGGGGAGAATTAATAATATTTTTGAGAACGGGTGGTAATGCTAACTCATCAATGGAGGGAATCTGCAAATGAATCAGACGCAGAACCATCGCCCCTCCAGTCAGGGAATCAAAACAATTCACCCGACACCGCACTAACCCTGGATAAAATATGGCTGTGTCTAATTCTTTTGTTTCCGCAAACTGTTTGCGTTGATGGGGAGTGAGAATTTCATCTAAATACTGTTCAAATAGTTCAGGCGTGACTTTAACATGATCCTTTGCCCTTGCCATTTGTCCTTGAACCCTAAATCGAGGGGTATGTCCGACTCGAATATGAATATCTGAGGCTTTTTTGCTATAAGCATCTTTCACCATCAGTTTAATCGAGGAAGCCGAGGCTATAGAAACCGAGGAAGACTCCACTGAAACAGCACTAGGGGGTGGAGGCATTTTGGGCAGAGGTTTGGGGGAGGCGGAGTTCGTCATAAGCTTAGGGTTGTTTAGCTGACTTCAACGCAATTTAAGATTAATTGAATTATAGGCAATATATTTCTTACTTGTAGTCTTTGTAAACATTTTTTGACCTTTTCCTTTCCTCGGATCAAGGACGTTGAGGTATTAATAACCTTTATTCGGGGATTTCCATCGAACTTCTGATGTACTAATTCTCCTCTCAAATGACAACTTTATCAATAAATTGAATATTCATATAAAGATACAATACACAGAAACCTGCTACAATCTTTCCAATCCCCAAGGTTTTGAATTCATGAAAAACCATCGATTTCGCCTACAACACTGGTTAGAATCCCATTGGGTCGCCCCAGCTTATGCAGGGGGATTACTCATGGCATTATCCATCTTTTTCTTTGGTGCAGCTACAAATACCATGGCAGGATGGCTTTATGTTATTAGTGGTATTAGTTTTGCTTTATTAGCCATTGCTGCAATTTTACCCCAACGTTCTCTTATTTCTCTACAAGTTCAACGAGAAATCATTAATCCCGTTAGTGTTGGAGACGATTTAACCCTAGAATTAACGATTAAAAATGCCAGCAATCAAGCTAAAACTCTGATTCAAGTTCAGGATTTATTACCTCCGAATTTAGGACAATCGGCAACCGTAATCGAGCTTTTACCTGCCCATAAATCTTATCAATGGGTAACTTATATTCCTACCCAAAAACGGGGGATTTATCATTGGATGGGAGTTAAATTAAGAACCGCAACACCATTAGGATTATTTTGGTGTAGTCGAGAACGAAAAGTTCCTGCAAGTGCCATTGTTTATCCGTTAGTTTTACCGTTAACCACCTGTCCGTTAATCGATGAAATCGGAAAAGAGTATAATCCCAATATTTATGAACATCGTCAGTTTCAAATGGCAACTGAAGGTGTTACCCGCACCTTAAGACCCTATCGTTATGGTGATCCCACTCGTTTAATTCATTGGCGTTCTAGTGCGCGATATGGCGAATTACGAGTTCGAGAATTAGAAACCTCCCACGGAGGTCAGGAAATTATTATTGCATTAGATAGTTCTTTTTTCTGGCAACCCGATGATTTTGAACAAGCTGTAATTGCTGCTGCATCCTTATATTTTTATGCCTGTCACAGTCAATTAAATGTTCAGTTATGGACAGCAAAAACCGGATTAGTTTACGGAAATCGAGTCGTTCTTCATACCTTAGCAGATGTTAATCCTGGGGAAGATGTATTTGTTAAAGAACCTCCAAATTATCCGATTATTTGGTTAACTCAAAATCCAGCTTCCTTAAGAACCTTACCTTTGGGAAGTCGATGGTTACTTTGGCCGTCTGATTCTCAATTAACCAGCCAAACTCACGATCAAATACAAAAATTATCCCATTTAGGATTAGAAATTAAGCTTGATCTTTCTCTACAATCTCAACTTCAATCTTCATTAAAATTATCCAATCTTTAGGTAATAATTCTCAATTTTAATTGAATGTCCATTTTCTGAACAGGCAAGATGCCTGTTCCACAGAGACTCCTAGTTTGCCTGATTGACATCCATTGCGGTACAATTAAAAATAATATTGTTATAAAATTACACGCTGATCCATGACCCCAGAAACTAACGATAAATTAGCCAGCCAAAAAAGCTTAATCGCAATGAAACAGTTCTCGGAACAGTATGCTAGACGCACGGGAACTTATTTTTGTGCTGAACCCTCCGTTACTGCTGTTGTTATTGAAGGGTTAGCAAAACATAAAGATGAGTTAGGCGCACCTCTTTGTCCTTGTCGTCATTATGAAGATAAAGAAGCTGAGGTCAAAAGCACATTTTGGAATTGTCCCTGTGTTCCTATGCGAGAACGTAAAGAATGTCATTGTATGCTATTCCTAACTGATGATAATGATTTTGCAGGAGATCAGCAAGCAATTTCCCTAGAAGAAATTGAAAAAGTTCGCGCTACGATGGTATAATTATTGACTATTGGTGTCGGGTTTGGTGTTAAAAATTAGGGTAATTAATCGTTAATCCATCATTTTTATTATTCTGATTTGAGGTTAAAAATTAAAATCCATGACAGAAGAAATTCCCCTGGCGTTTTGGCAAGGTGTTGAAGAATTTAACCAACAAGAATTTTATACTTGTCATGACACCTTAGAAGCGTTATGGATGGAAGCCTCAGAACCGGAAAAGAAATTTTATCAAGGCGTTTTACAAATTGCCGTCGGACTCTACCATTTAAGCCAAAAAAATTGGAAAGGGGCTGTTATTTTAATGGGGGAAGGACTGGGACGCTTAAACTATTATTATCCTGATTATAGTGGAATTAATGTTGAACAATTCATCGATGAAACCAGCCAACTTTTAAAAGCATTACAAAACGCTGGTGCTGAAAACGTTGAGACGTTTCTTCCTTTAATGCAACCTCAAGGAACTGTTCAAGGTTTAAAATTACCCAAAATTCAAAAAGTGATAGGGAATGGGGAATAGGGAATAGGCAATGGACAATAGGGAATGGGCAATGGCACTCTTGCATTCTTGGAATAGGGAAGAAATCATTGATTCTCCCTCATCCCCTCATCCCCTCATCCCCTCATCCCCTCATCCCCTCATCCCCTCATCCCCTCATCCCCTCATCCCCTCATCCCGCTGTCCCCTTGTCCCCTTGTCCCCTCATCCCTGCTATAGTATTCGAGAAATTTGAAACTGCGTTTTGAGTAATATGACTAAATTACGGGTAGGATTACTATTTGGTGGGTGTTCCGGCGAACATGAAGTTTCCATTAGTTCCGCTAGAGCGATCGCAAAAGCCTTAACAACCGATGAGAATGCAAATCGATATCAAGTGCTACCCGTATATATTCAAAAAGATGGGGTTTGGAAAGATCGGGAAATCGCTCAACAGGTTTTAGAGTCTGGAAAACCTCTATTGATCAGCGATGAAGCTCGACCGGGTGATCGCATTCCTCAGACGATTAATTTATCAGAAATTGATGTTTGGTTTCCGATTTTACATGGGCCTAATGGAGAAGATGGAACCATTCAAGGATTATTAACCTTAATCCAGGTTCCTTTTGTCGGGTCTGGGGTTTTAGGTTCAGCAATGGGAATGGATAAAATTGCGATGAAAATGGCATTTTCTCAAGCGGGTTTACCCCAAGTTAAATATCAGTTGGTGATGCGATCGCAAATTTATTCTAACCCTTGTATTTTTCCGAAATTATGTGATCAATTAGAAGCTGAATTAGGTTATCCTTGTTTTGTGAAACCTGCTAATTTAGGATCATCGGTAGGAATTTCTAAAGTTAGAAATCGTCAAGAATTAGAAACCGCTTTAGATAATGCAGCTAGTTATGATCGGCGGATTATTGTAGAAGCGGGAGTGGTCGCGAGAGAATTAGAATGTGCGGTATTAGGAACTGATTATCCTAAAGCTTCTGTTGTGGGAGAAATTACGTTTAATAGCGATTTTTATGATTATGAAACTAAATACACCGAAGGAAAAGCAGATTTATTTATTCCCGCAAAAGTTAGCGATGAAATCACCCAGAAAATTCAAGAGATGGCGATTCAAGCCTTTTTAGCGATTGATGCTTCTGGATTAGGACGAGTTGACTTTTTCTATGTGGAAGAAACTGGAGAAATTCTCATCAATGAAATTAATACGCTTCCCGGTTTTACAGCCACCAGTATGTATCCCCAACTTTGGGCGACTACGGGTGTTCCCTTTCCTGAATTAGTCCATCAATTAATCCAATTTGCCTTAGAACGTGATTCAGAAAAGAAACGGAACTGAATTCCTCAAAGATGGCTTGCATAAATAGCAATTTGCATTTATAATACTATCATTCCCTTTTCCCATCCTTTATTCCCTTGTTCCAATACGCTGTATTGGAATCCCCCGTCGGAGGCTCTGCCTCCGACCCCTCTGTAAAGTTGATGCAGAATCAGGATTAACTCATGGGTCTGGAATAACAGGGACGACAAGGCGAACCCATACAAACTTGGCCCGAAGGCATATTTTTAAAGACACTACTGCGCGCCCCAATTACAACATTGACTCCAATTTCAACCCCAGGGCCGATAAAGCAATCCGTAGCCACCCAAGCTCCATCTTCAATGACAATCGGAGCCGTTTTTAATTTAAAGTCCGGTGTTTTAATATCATGACTTCCGGTACATAAATAACTTTTTTGAGAGATGACGCAATGTTCGCCGATGGTAATTTGATCTAAACTATAAAAGACAACATCATCTCCAATCCAACTATAATCTCCAATGGTGACTTTCCAAGGATAGGTAAATCGGGCTGTTGGACGAATAATCACCCCTTGACCAATTTTAGCTCCAAATAATCGTAAAATTTGACAGCGAATTCCATTCAAGGGATGTAGTGTTAAGGGAAATATCACGCCTTGAACTAGCCACCAGAATAACACAAACCAACCGGGTTTTCCCCGATCAAAATCCGACTGGTCATATTTACTTAAATCTACAAATGTTGTTTTTTCCATGCTTCAAACCTTCAAAAGTTAGTGTAGTCATCCGTTTAAAAACTGAGTTTGGGCGGGGATAACCCACCCCTACGAATGAAATTAATGGGTAGTTACAGAAGGTTCAACAGAGGATTGAGAGGGTTTTGGAGTAACGTTTAATTGTCCGCCAAACTTACGCAATTCAAATAATTTAACCCCAATTTGATATTCGTATTGGCTTAACAGTCTGCCATAGATGTATCCCGCTTTGCCATCTAAGAATCCCAATTGGATAAAATAGAATAAAATAAACCGCAACAGAGGTTTCAAGGGTAATCTCACCCAAATTTTCTTTAAAAATCGCTTGCGTTTAACCGAATCACCAAAGAGACTGGCTCCAATAGTTTTACTATCATCAGCACCCGTTAAGAGATTATAATAAACTCTTGCTTCCCAATTAGAATAACGGTTATGGCGTTCAATCCAGTGGAATAAATCTCGGAAATCTTCATGCAGCATATCCTCTTTAAGATATCCCACTTTCCCTGAAGACATAACAACGTGCTCGTGAACTTCATTATCTCCAGTATTGGGAACATCTTCCGTTTGTAAGTTTTCATAGCGTCCCAATTTATGTTGAAATAAACGTAAATTCCAGTCAGGATATTTGCCGCCGTGACGAATCCAAGTGCCTAAAAAGAACACCCGACGATTAATATAATATCCCGTATATTCTCGGTTTTTAATCACTTCAGCAATTTCATCCCAAGATTCAGGCGTAATCCGTTCATCACAATCAACAATTAAAACCCATTCATTTCTAAACGGTAAATTTTCTAACGACCAATTTTTCTTCTTCGGCCATCCGCCTTTAAAATAGAATTGAACAACTTTGGCTCCATAACTTTCAGCAATTTCCACACTGCGATCGCTACTTTGGGAATCGACAACAAAAATCTCATCGGCTCTAGCAACACTCGCTAAACAAGCAGGTAAATTGGCTTGTTCATTTCGAGCCGGAATTAACACAGAAACAGGAAGTTTAGATAAGTTAGAAGTCATGGTTAAACTTAACAATAAATCAAAGGATTTCTACGAGGTATAAATTCACCATTCCAAATAGGAGTTATTGCGGGTTATTCCCTCGTTGAGACGTAGAACGAACTAAACCGGAAAGGGCAGCACTAAGATAGCCGATTTGACCGTAAGCATACACGAAATTATCAAATCGTAAGGCAGGATTGCCAAAATATTTAATAGTTTTGTACAATCCTCGCAGAATGCGTTCTCCTCCGCGTCCCAGTTGGATCATGCCGTCTCGTCCCGCTAATTGTTCGCGATAACATTCGCTAATGCCTTGCCACCATCCCCGTTCCATAAACCAAGATCGGTTCACCCGTTCCGGTGCAACATGATGGGCGACTAAGGCTTCAGGAATATAGGCAACTTGCCAACCGTCTTGGAGTGCGAGTTCAGTCATCTGTAATTCTTCATTGGATAACAATCGTTTTCCCACCCGGCCTAAATTAATATCAAAACCGCCAATTTTTTCTAAGAAACTGCGACGGATGGAGTAATTTAACCCTCTGGGTGTCAAACCCGGATTTTTAATGTCCACCCACTGCTCCCCTAAATTATAGACACCCAAATTTCCCGCTAAATTATCCGATAACCAGAGTGGGGAAGTAATTCCTTCTGGCCAAATCAAAGTAACCTTGCCCCCAGCAATGGCGAGTTTCGGATGATTTTCATAAGCTGAATATAACACCCTTAACCATTGAGGTGTGGCAATAGCATCGTCATCTAAATAAGCAAGAATCGGACTTTGAGCAATTTTTGCCCCCGTATTCCGGGCGACCGATAAACCTGTAATCGGTTCATAAATATATCGCAATTTGGCATGGGGAAGACGAGCTTCCACCACTTGACGGGTTCCATCCGTGGAAGCATTATCCACCACAATCACTTCAAATTCCGGGAAATCCTGTTGCAGCAAACTATCAATCGCTAACCCTAAATATTGTTCTCGATTGTGGGTACAAATAATTGCAGAAATAAGCGGTTGTGACATCGCTAAGACTCCATACTTGACAGTCAACCGTCAACCGCCAATTATCAACTAAGTTAACAATTGGGAGATGGCTTTGACTAAGTGTTCAGGATCAACGGGTTTAGAAAGATGCTGCTGAAATCCTGCCGCTAACGCCCGACGTTGATTAAATTCTCCCGCATAAGCGGTTAATGCGATCGCCGGAATTTGTCCCCCAACTTCTAAAGGACGTTGGCGAATCTTGTGCATTAACATATAACCATCCATACCGGGCATTCCGATATCACAAATCAGCATCAGAGGTTGAAAATCCTCCCAAACTTGTAGAGCTTCCCTGGCAGAAGATGTTGTTAAGAGTTTAGCTCCTAGAGGTTCTAAGATGACCTGAATCAAGTCTCGCATATCCTCATCATCATCTACCACTAAAATTCGCATTCCCTCTAAATTAACCGTTGCTTGTGTTTCCTCAACCCTAGCACAGCATTCACAACAATTTTCCATCAGGGGTAAACGCACCGTAAAGGTTGTCCCTAATCCTTCCCCTGGACTTTCGACGCTGACCGTTCCGCCATGAAGTTCACACAAATGACGGACAATGGCTAATCCTAAACCTAAACCGCCAAATTGACGAGTGGTACTGCTATCTTCCTGACGAAAACAATCAAAAACTAAGGGTAAAAAATGACGATTAATTCCCCGTCCATTATCTTCAACTTGGATTTCGACTTGATGAGCAATTTGCTGCAAACGCACTTGTATCCGTCCGCCTTCCGGTGTGAATTTCACCGCATTGGAGAGCAGATTCCAGATAACTTGTTGTAATCGTCCTCCGTCTCCCCAGACTAAACCAATATGGGAAGAAAATACTGTTTCCAGGGTAATATTTTTCGCTTCTGCGGCTAATCGTACCGTATCTAAGGCAGCTTCTACTGTTTCGCTGAGGGAAACTGTACCTACATTCAGCACCATTTTCCCCCGTAAAATTCGAGAAATATCTAATAAATCTTCAATTAGTTGCGCTTGTAATTTGGCATTGCGTTCAATGGTGTCTAATGCTCGGTCGGTGGTAGTGGAATCAAAGGTTCGTGAACGCAGTAACTTTGCCCAGCCTAAAATCGGATTCAAGGGCGATCGCAATTCATGGGACAAAACCGCCAGAAATTCATCTTTAATCCGATTCGCATCTTGAGCTTGTTGATACAGTTGAATATTATCTAAAGCTAAAGCCGCCCGATACGCTAATTCTTCAGCAAAAGTCAAATCAGCATCGGTATAATGACGATGGGATTGGGCCGTTAAACAAAACGTTACCGCCCCTAATTTGCGATCGCGGGCGATTAACGGAACAGATATCCAAGAGGTAGGGGCGACGATATGCAGAAATTCGACTTGTTCAGGAACCGTCGTCATGGTTTCGATCCAATCAGGATCAATCTGGGGCAATAATATAGAGTGACCCTGAGCTAAAACTTGAGCAATGGGATGATGATCATGGAGAGTCAGAACCCAGTTTTGACGTTGACTCAAGTGTTGATTTTTGCTGGAATCACGATGATAAACCGCTAACCGTCGTAAACTGCCATCGCTTCCGGCCACATCAAAGAAACAACAATCGCCTAGAGTCGGAACTAATAATTGGGCTAAATTCATTAAGGTTGTCCGCGAATTCAAGGAACTGACCAAGACTGAACTCGCTTCTGCTAAGACTTGTTCCAACTGTTCCGCCCGTTTGCGGGCTGTCAAATCCATCACGGTCATTCCTACACCCAAAACCTCACCATTGGGTAAACCTACGGGATAATAACTCACTAAACTATATTGAAAGGTTTTAACATGAGGAATTTCCAGATTTAAGGGTTGATTTAATAACGGTTGTTGTGTCTCAATCACCTGGCGTAAGATCGGTGTAATTTGAGCCGCCCATTCGGGTAAAACCGTCGCTAAAGGTTGTCCAATCAATGCACTCAAGGGTAAGCCCTGAATCATGGCTAAGGCTTCATTGGCGTGCACATAGCGTAAATCATGATCCAAAAAGGCAAGACCAACTGGAGAACTGGATAATAATGCTTGTAATAAAGTTTCGCTGCGATGTAGAGCTAATTCAATCTGTTTACGGTCTGTAATATTGATAGCCGCACAGGTGACACCTACCACTTGTTCGAGTTCATTAAATAAGGGTTCTACGGTTAAATCAAAACAGAAGTCTTGACCTTGTGGACTTACCCAAACTTCTTCACGGGTTCCAATTCCTGTCTTTAAAACCCGACCTTTAATCCAAGTCAATTTTTCAGCATCATGAAGATCAAATAGATCGGTTTCTAATAAACCAATAATGTCTTCATCAGGGGGATATTGTTGTTTAGGACAATTGTAGATCCAGGTATAACGCAAATCTTGATCTTGACTAAAAACAGTAATCGGAGAATTTTTTAGCGCCACTCGTAGGCGTTCTTCTGTAAGATGCCATTTCGCCTCAGAAAGCCGTTGTTGGGTTAAATCCAAAACAAAAAAAATCCCGCTATCTAACTCTATGGAAAAGGCTGTACCACTAATTAAAACCGGAATGCGTCGTCCAGAGGCGTGTACATATTCCTTTTCCAACGGTTGACAACAGCCGGATATTTCAATTTCGGCTAAAGCTTTTTCATCTAACCCTTGATATTCTAGGGGGGTTAAAGTTCGCCAGTTAAGTTCACCCGCTTCTAATTGTCCTCGACTATAACCTAAAAGATTTAACAAGGCATCATTGGCTTCTATAATTTCACCTGATTTTGTCCACACTCCAATACCAACCGCATTACATTCAAATATCCGCCGAAAACGAGCTTCACTATATCGTAAAATCTCCTCGGTTTGTTTGCGTTGGGTAATCTCTTGAAAATAAACCGCTAATCCTTCTGTACAGGGATAAGCTTTGAGTTCTAACCAAATTTGTTGAGTCTTATAGAAGGCTTCCCAAGTCAGGGTTTGTTGTTGGGTAATAGCTTGTTGTAACGGAGTCGCGAGAAACGCTAGGGTTTCCCAAAGAATTTGATCTTTTAAAGTTGAAGGGGACAGTTGTAGAATTCGAGTAGCCGCCGGATTCAGGTAGAGACAATAGCCTTGTTGATCTAAGATAACAAACCCGTCCGTAATTTGATCGAGAATATTCACCCCATTCCAATTCATCGTCACATCCTTGCTGGTCTCAGGGGGAGGGGTAATATCGGGGTAAGCTTCCGAGAGGATAAAAGATGGTGTCATTCTAAGTTATGTGCAGAACAGTATATCTTGGGAGATCGGCAGGTTTGAATAGAGGGAATTAAAGCCATAAAAAGTTATTCCATTTATGTTGAACACAGACTTAATTTGAGGGTTTACTCAATGAACATCCCCCTATAGAATGAAAAATAAACCGAATTCCCCCTATTTTTCGTCTCTCTTAGGATAGAAATTGTTCAAAATTGTCATTAAATTTTAAATTAGCTTAAGGATCAAACTTGATGTTAGGTTCTCTCAAAAGACAGATTGAAGCTTAGTCAGAATTGGGAGTATAACGATAAAAGGTTAGCTTTAAAAGTTGGAGATGGGGATCAATGAATTCCTGAAGCAGGATAAACCCTTAACTTGGGACTATTAACCGACAACAGATCATTGATAAACGCCTAAAGGAGGTTGTGTGGTTAGTTGGAGAACGGTTTGGCGACTACTCAAAGAAACCTATCAAGAATGGAGTCAAGATAATGCCTCTCAATTGGCGGCGGCTTTAGCTTATTACACTGTATTTTCTTTAGCTCCTTTATTGGTTATTGTTGTCGCAATTGCAGGTTTTTTCTTGGGGGAAGAAGCAGCACGGGGAGAATTGGTTGGACAAATTCAAGGGTTAGTGGGGAAAGACGGAGCAACGGTTATTCAAACCGCTTTAGAAAATACCAACCGTCCGGGGGAAGGAAATGGACTTTTTGCATCCTTGGTGAGTCTTGGCTTTTTAATTTTTGGCGCGTCAGGGGTCTTTGTTCAGTTACAAGATTCATTAAATACAATTTGGAATATTACCCCTAAACCGACAAATGCAGTGGGTAGTTTTGTCAGAAAACGGGCGTTATCTTTTGCTGCTGTAGTTAGTATTGGATTTTTATTATTAGTTTCTTTAACTGTTAGTGCAGTATTAAGCGGGTTAAGTCACTATGCCAGTGAACTTTTACCGGGTGCTGATAGTTTGTGGCAATTGCTCAATTTAGTGGTTTCTTTTGCGGTTACTACCTTATTATTTGCTTTAATTTTTAAATATTTACCCGATGTTTTGATTACTTGGAATGATGTTTTAATTGGGGCAATGATTACAGCTTTATTTTTTACATTAGGTAAATCTTTGATTGGAATGTATTTAGGAAGTAGTAGTTTTAGTTCAACCTATGGGGCGGCGGGATCATTAGTCATTTTTCTAACTTGGATTTATTATTCTGTACAAATTCTATTTTTTGGTGCAGAATTTACCCAAGTTTATACCCGTCATTATGGCTCTAATATTATCCCAGATCGCCATGCAGAATTTAAAAGCTGATAGAACATCAGTTATCAGTTATCAGTCATCAGTCATCAGTTATCAGTTATCAGTTATCAGTCATCAGTTATCAGTCATCAGTTATCAGTTATCAGTTATCAGTCATCAGTTATCAGTCATCAGTTATCAGTTATCAGTTATCAGTTATCAGTTTATTTCCTGTTTTCTATTCCCCCTTCGTAATTCGTAATTCCCTATTCCCTGTTCCCTATTCCCTGTTCCCTATTCCCTGTTCCCTATTCCCTGTTCCCTGTTCCCTGTTCCCTGTTCCCTGTTCCCTGTTCCCTATTCCCTATTTAGATTGATGAGAACTCACCCGACTTAATAACCACAAACTGACTGCAATTCCAGCTAATTCTGCGGCCATTGCATTCACCATTGCTTGCATCGCAATTAAATTAAAAGGGGTAATAATAGAACCCGCATTTAAAACCGTTGTTCCTGGAAGTGGAGTGAGAAGTTTAGACCCACCCGGAGGTAAGGTAAGCATCCGATATAATAAACTTCCCACCATTAAAAACCCCACTAAAATAACACAAGCCATCCCGATTAAATTAGCACTAATTCCTAACCATAAAGCATGAATCACCTCTGCTTTAGCGGGTCGTTGGTTGGGATCTTCTAATTGATTACCAATTTGACTATATCGGAAACACCAATACAGGGTAAAAATCAAAGCAAATAAACATCCATATCCTAAAACAAGACCCAGGGCAGAATTTTGGGGATTAGAAGGAGAAGCGGGTCTTAAAAACAAAACAAAAATCAATAGAAATATGGGGATTATTCCCAATATAGATTGTACCCAAAATCCAAACCAGCCCAAACGACGAAAATCTTGGGCAATTTCATGAATATTAGGAGACGGAGATTCATAATTCGTATAGGGTTCAACCATCTTTTTTCCTGGATTTAATCTGAATATTGACAGTAATATTTTTTTGTAAAAAAACAATATTAAATAGTTTAATCGAATATCTGAAACAAGTCAAGGATTTTAGACCCTATCAAGGACGATAACCTAACAACGCTTCGAGGGTAGGCCCAGCAGCTATCCAAATCCCCTCTATATAGCCTTGCTTAAGATTTTTAATCCTTCTGAATAATATACACCAACTGACCAATAGCACCAGAGTTTTTGTTTGAATCTGGCGTTTCTGAAACAGTTTGACAAACATCAGCAGAATTTTTGTTTTGAGTTGGCATTTTTAAAACCGTAGCATCTTTTAAATCTGATAAAAGTGGGCTTAATTTATAGGTTTTATTAGGCTTGAAATCTTGAGGCTGTTCAAAACTCCAGTCTTGCCACCATTTAGGGGTTTGGAAATCCTTCACTTTGACATTAATAATTAATTGATAAACACCGGGTTCTGTTAAGGTGCTAAAATCAGGAGAAATGACTAATTTTGTACCATCGGATTTTTCCTGATTAACTTGAATCTTAGGGAGATTCTCACAGGAAGATTGACCATATTTTTTTAATTCTGGTTCAAACTCAAATTCTAGGGGTAAAGTCTCAGGAAGGAGTGAATAGGGAATTTCCCATTGCATTTTTTCGTTTTGATAATCTTTTGTTAATACTATGCGTTCCACTAATTGACGGTTTTTAGTTGTTACTTGCACGGTTCCATTATTAATATTAACATTTCGTTGTACTCCTGAAGCTAAGGAGCTTTTATCTTGATCATTAATATTTAAAAATAACGGCTTTTCTAAAGGATGTGGAAAGAAAATTACCGATTCTTGGGGTTTAATGCTACTATCCTTTTGAAAAAAATCAAAGAATTTATGAACTAAAGAATAATCCCCTAACACCAGAACATAAAAAGGACGAAAGGTTTTTGAATCTTGGGAATTAGTCGTATAATTTTTTTCTTGCTTCCCTAAACCGATATCAAAAATCGTGCCATCAAATTGACTGCGAAATGCCATAATACCAACGGCATAGTTGAGGTTTTGATTAAAATTGTTCTTAATTGGATCTAAAATCTGATTGATTTGAGACTGTTGGGGGTCGGTATACAAATCCGTGACAATAATAGACAGTTGATTGGCTGGGTGCGGATTAGGAATTACGGTTTTAAGGTGAGTCTCGAATAAATTAGAATTATACAAGTTATAAAAACTGGCAGATTGGGCTTCAATAACACCATTATTGTCTTGAAATGGTTCTTTTTTTATGCCAAAACGGTAATATTTTCCACTGGATTTATCTGATAAACTACTTGTTGCTCGCTCTATTGAGCCTAATATTTGATTATACTCACTGTCAGGAATTGTTACAAATCCTAACATAGATGCCGTACCGTCAATATTAATACTGACATCAATAGGTTGGGATGGAGATCTCTGAGACTCGGATTTTGGGAAGGATTCGGGGAAGGACTTGGAGGGATCGGGTGCTGTGATTGTAGTGGTACAGGATGCTACAACTAAGCTAAGGGCGATGATAGTCAAGTTAAACAGAGGTTTGTTCATGGGTTTTGTCTGGGATACATAAAGATTAAGATTTATAAAAATGTATCGAAAGTTACCAAAAAACAACCGATCTTTACTATATTAGAGTGTATCAAAAAAAATAGCAAATTGTTTTAAGCAAAATATCTGATGAAGCAACAACTACTGAAAGGAGTTGTGAGTTTGCTGATCTGGACAACACTGTACGCAGTGATGATAATATTTCAGCCCTTTATTTTTCAAACTCAATGGGCTCCGCTTACCACCGTTGACCCTAATGAATGGATGAGCATTTATAGGAAAAAGATGCTACTCCTGGCAGGAGTCAGTGCATTTTCAACACTTTTATGGTTGGGGTGGGCGCTATGGAAAGAGAGAAATATTCTATCTGCAAAACAAAGCCAGCAAACAATGTATTTTTGGTGGATGTTGTTAGGTTTACAGATGTGGATTGCCTTGTTTTTTTCTCATCAATATTCCCAAACTATTCCTGAGTTTAAGCCCCTGCTATGGAGTACATTGTTTTCATTACTGAATATTTTTGTGTTTTATTGGGTGACAACAGCAATTATTACACCAGGACAACTTGAAGAGTCGGTGTTGTTATCGCAGACAAAAATTTTAGAAAGTATCAGAAAAAAGATCAACCCTTGGGGGGAGTAAAACAATGGCAGCTTATCTGATTGCAGTCGGTGGTACAGGGATGAAAATAGCTCAAGCAGTTGTGCAGTTAGCTGCTGCTGGCTTGTATTCTGACCTACCCAAAAAGACTCTTAATATTTATCTGATTGATAGTGATGAGGGTAATGGAAATTTAGCGGAAACTCATAATAGCATCACCTTCCATCAAACTTGTTATCAATTGCTTAAGGTTTCAAATTCTGAACCTCCTGTTTTCCTAACACCGATTACTCCCACAACGGAGAAATCTAATCATTGGCCAATTTTGGAAGAACAAAATCAAGAAACTTTTATTCAAATCTTTAACTATTCAACAGAACGTAAGGATACAGCCCGTTATCTATTTGATGTTTTTTATAGTCAAGAGGAGCGCGATCCCAATACGAAAACAAACGTCGGCTTTCACGGCAAACCTGCTGTTGGTGCAGCCTGTATTACTAAAATAGCAGAGGAAGAAAACCAAAAAGACAGTGTATGGAACTCTATAAGGACAACAATTAAGACCGATAATCAAGCTCAAGTCGTTATTTGTGGGTCTATCTTTGGAGGGACTGGAGCCTCTGGTTTACCCACAATCGGTCGTTTATTGAAAAAAGACAATACGCCGGAAACATTAACATTAAATGCGGTGTTCATGCTCCCTTACTTTACCTTAGATGAAACTAAAATTTCCCAAAATGGCGAAGAATCTGAGGTAAAAAAACAACAGTCAAAAATTAAAGATCTCTCTGATCAACTGCCCCTCAATGCTAATGCCGCGTTGCGATACTATGACGAAAAAGCCAAGGACATTTTTGACACCGTTTATTTATTAGGAGTACCTGAACGGAAAAAGATTCCTGGGAATAAGGATGGAGGTAGTCAGCAAAAAAATCCGCCGCTATTTTTGGAATTTTATGCTGCTTTAGCGGTTAGAGATGGGTTTATGACTCCTAAAAACGGAAATCAACCCGTTGTTTTAATTGCTAGAAAAAATCCAAATAATTTGATTTGGGAAGATTGTCCTGACAGCCCAACGGTTAAAACAAAACTCACTCATCACATCTTATTTTGTTTAATTTGGTTGTTGTACATTGAGCCAGAATTGAAAATAGCCTCAAAACAAAATAAGATTAACACCCCTTGGATTAATCGCTTTTTTAAAAATCCCAACTCGATTAGACAGGAAATAGACCGACAGGATATTGAAACAATGACTCAATCCTGTCGAAACTATTGGGATTGGTGGGTGAGTATCCATGAAGACTCCAGTGTCAAATTATTTGACCAACTGATTACGCAGTTTAAATCCATAGTTCTCAACAAGCAGAGTGCGATTGATAAATTAGAAACAGCGATCAATCAAATTTATGGCGTTAAATTGAGGGATATTGTAACTAAATTAGCTAAAGCTAACGTTAAACCGACAGATGACCGTTGCACAGAAGAATTAATTGTTCACCTGTATCCCCTGTGTAAACCTCAGTTTGTTAACTCCCCTGACATTTCCGATGGTGGAAACTCTGACCGATGGTTATTACCTACCTTAATAAACGACAACATCGGGATGGGTGACAAAGGAAAATGGCTTCGTAAAAATGGTCTTACCTTTAAAGCTATTGCTGATGATCTGAGTATTTCGCATTCAGGCGATCAGGCGAAAAGCGTTACTTCTATTCCCGATATGTGGGCGCGTCCTTTGTTAGTTCAAATGGCACTTTTAGACCGAAATCATCCCCTCCATCAATCGGTTAAAAAGCAATGGCAAAGAATGTTAGCTGCGATCGCTTTGGCAAAGGTAAGAAATTACCCCATTACTATTCAGAAAGCTGATCTGAAAGAACAAGCAACTGATCCCATAGAAAAGGCGTTGTTTAAACTAATTCCTGATAAAAACAATAGCCTTTATACCTTAGAAAATGGTAAGAATCCTTGGTCAACCTTGTATGTATTTCTCTGGGATGGTAAGGCGATCGGGATCACCTCTGCAACCACCTTAATTTGTCCCTCAGAAGGCGAAAACTGGCCGGAAGTTCCCCGGTTAACACTTTATGAAACTGAACAACTCTACCAGTGGTTGGAGGCTCTTAAAGAGCAATTAAATGATTCCCCTGGAAACCCAAGAATCTCAGAATCAATTACAGAGTTTCAACAGGAATTAAATGGTATCCCAGTTAACAGTGCAGCTAACCCAATTACTGACAAGAATTCTTCCTATTTTAAACAAGAGATTGATCTGGGAAAATTAAAAATCTTAAGCCAACCAATTTTAATAGATAGTAACACCAAGTCCGGCATTGTTTTAAAACCCCGTCAGCTTGAAGGATTACAAAAACTACAAATTATTCCTGATCCTGAAGAAATTAAAACACAATGGGGACGAGAAGCTTTTGAAATTTGTATTGATGAACAAAATCAAGTTAACCTCAATAGTCGCAGCTTAAGGAATTATCGCAACCGAGAGGGATATTTATTTGCTGATGAAATCTTTAACCAAGATTGCTATTTCTTGAAAACCGATCAAAAAGAGTTACCTGGTGCATTACTCATTGAGGGAGAAGATATCAAATATAACTGGGAAGGAAATAATGCCCAGCCCCTAACCTCCCTGTTACCGATTAATCCGAAACTGCTGACCGGAATTAACCCTACGGAACTGATTGAAAAAATAACCGCCACTCAAGAGAGTAAAGGCGGAGAAGTTTCGGTTAAATTTACCCTCAAGTTACGCCTTTCTGGTCATGAAAAAGACTATGAAATTACTAAAAACTACCCCATCAAAAAAGACAATATCTTAACAGCGATTCCTACGTTGGAAATTTGGCCGAATTTCCAAGCTGAAGGCTGGAGTGAATATTATGGGTTTTATGCAGATACTTCCCCGCAGGGAAAAACATTTCGAGTTAAATTTCCTCACCCACCCAACGCAAAAGATATTCGCACTATTCAGGATAAAGCCTACCTCTATGAAATTATCAGTCTGAAAGCATTTCCGGCTTATGGAATTTGTCAAGAAAAAGAAACAGATAAAGATTGTGGGTTACTGTTGTTTAAACAACCCGCACCTCTCAAGCCCGATTTCAATAGTACCTGGAAAGTTGGCATTGACTTTGGAAGCTCCTTCACTAACATTTATTATAGTAATGGCACCAATCCTGACAAGTTAACTCTGCCTAATCTTCGCTATTCTCTTGGTACTAAGTCCCAAGAAGGCGGGGAAATTCGTGATTTGCTTTATGAATATTTCTTGTCAGGAAATCCAGAAGCAGATATTTTGCCCCTATCCTCAATTTTAACAACCAAATCACAAACCAATGAAAACAAGTATATCCTTGATGGACGGATTTATCTAGCTGGCGGTGTTCCTGATTTTGATCCCAATCAAAACTATATTCATACGAATTTAAAATGGTCACAATCAAGAGTTCAAACTGAAAAATTTTTGTATCAGTTAACTTTACAAATTACGGCTCAAGCTGTCTTTAAAAAAGTCCAAAAAATTCAGTGGATTTTTTCCTATCCTTCTGCACTTTCTGATGATGACCAAGATAGTTATTTAAAAACTTGGAAAGACATATTAGCACAACTAAAGGAAAAAACAGGTATAACACACCAATGGGAACAGCAAAATCAAGATGGTATTTGTCACTGGCAAACGGAAAGTTTAGCCTTTGCTTATTATTTTAACCAGAGACATCAAGACGCTGCGACATTTATTTGCATTGATATCGGGGGAACTACATCTGATATTTCAATTTGGCAACAGTATCAATTAGTTCACCAATGTTCAGTCAGGTTAGCCGGAAAACAATTATTTGATGGTGTCGTCAGGAAAAAACCAAAAGTCCTAGAGATTTTGCAGAAAGAATTGAGATTAAAGGATGAACTTCAAACATTGGCTAACAACGTAGGAGGGAATCAAAATCAGGAAATTGATGGCTTTAGTGCTAAACTTGCCGCTTCTTTACGTTGTTGTAATCGGCAGAATTTAATGCGTAGTATTGGGGACATCGACACTCAAGGTGAAAAGCGGGCTTTGGGGGAAATGCGACAGATTAGTCGATTAGGAATAGCAGGACTTTATTATTATATTGGTCTGATCCTTCAAGTTTTGCAATCCCGTGCAGGTGAAGGAGTTTGGAGTGAACCTAGATTAGCTACTGTTTATATTGGAGGTAATGGCAGTCAAGTTTTTCATTGGTTAGTGGCAACTGGAGAATTTGATGAAAATAACCCAGCTTCTAAGTTGTTAAATCGGTTATTTAAGGAAATGTTGAATAAAGGTTCGGGTTTTGAATATCAGAAACCAGTCTCAATTCGCCTCAGTTCTCAACCTAAAGATGAAGTTGCCTATGGTTTAATTTTAAGTGCTCAACAAAATCAATTGCAGATTCCTGACAACTCAGATAATCGGTTAATTGCTGGAGAAGATTATGAATACACCGAAACAGGTGTACTCAAAACAGGAGACTATAGTTCCCGATTGAGTTTGCAACAACATTCTACTATCCAAGGGTTTCAGATGGAGAATTTAACCAATCTCAAACAATTTTTCCAAGATTACCATGAGGCGATCATAACCCTAAACAATTCTAGTATTCAACCTTTTTCAAAATATTCCGATTCGACATGGCAAGATCGACTTTGGTATCAGGTGGCTGAACGTCTAAATGATGTTTATTTACCTGGTAATATGACTGGAAATTCTAGCAATATTCGTCTTGAACCTCCCTTTATTATGGGATTAAAAGTGTTACTGGACGTTTTAATCGATCCGAATCAACTGGAGAACTAAGAATTTATGAAACTCCCTTCTTTTAGTCGAGATAGTTGGCTGATTGCTATTGCTATGGGAGGTTTATGCCTTTTTGCCCTACCAAATTCACCAGCACCAGCAACTTCTGCGTCTGCTTCTCCATCCTCCCAACCATCATCCCCACCAACAAGTCCACCACTACCAGAGTCACCCTTGTTGGATGAGTTGCAAAGTAACTTACCGATGTTAAACTCTAAACTGGACGCGGCGATCAAGGCTCTTGGTAGCGTTAAAACAGAGCTAACTCCTGAGCAGTTGAAATCAGCTTGGACTAATGTTGATGCTCAGGTTGATCAACTTTGTACTCAAACTGTTTCGCCGTTAAAAAAACGAATTGAGGAGGAAAGCAAAAAAGATACAACCTATAAAACAATTGCCGATTTGTTCAATCAGATAGGAACAACTTGCAATAATATCAACAACAAAACTGATCAGTTAAAAGCTAATAGTCAGCAATCTTCTGATCCTCAAGAAACGGTTGATAGTCCTGAAACTAATATTAAACAAGAGTTACAGAGTATTAAGCAACTGTTAAATCAAGTTAAGGAGTGGGTTAATCAAGAACAGGAGAAGAAGTACCGAGAGAGTTTGGAAAAACGATTAGACTTTCAAAAAAATTTACAATATTCGATTTTAGGATTATTATTTGTATTATTATTGGGATTATTTATTAGGGTTATTTTGGATAACGGAGGAGATAGAACAGTGGATGGTGCAGATCAAGATAAATCGGGCGATGGTACAAAAAAAAATCCAACATTTGTGGGACTAAAAGAAAGTGAAGCATTAAGAAAAATCTTGGAATATTTTGATGAGTTTCTAAAAAAACAAACAGAAGCATTATCAAATGTTGAAACTAAACTTCCAAGAACCTTGCTTGAAGAAGTGCAAAAATTAATATCCCAAAAAATTGATGAAAATAATGATCAAATAAAAAAATCTTTTCAAGAAAATTTAGAACATAATTTTCATATATTATGGGAATCTATAAAAAAACAAATAGAAGAAATCTCTATTAATACTGGTAATTCTCAACAGGAATATTCTCATGAGGATATTAAAAAAATAAGCGAACAATTAGCTAATATTCCTGATCTTATTAAGGATCAAAATAAGGATAAAGTTGATCGTTTTTTTAGCGACATGGAGAAAAAATTGATTCCCTTAATAAAGAAATTAATAAGGGAGGAGTATAATAATCAACAATTAACTATAATTGCAGATCATCATGAAGCAGTTGCAACTGGAGAAGATGATCAAAGTAGTTCTGAAGAATTAAATAATCATAATGAGCAAATTCAAGTATTGCAATCGCAATTAGAAAAAATAACGAAAGAAGTTGAACAATTGAAATCAGAAAACAGTCAATCAAAAGAAAATATTAAACAACTACAAACAACATTACAGGCAGAACAAGAAACAATTCACCAGCTACAATCAGATTTAGAAGAAAAGCAAAATACACTAGATAGTTTGGAACAACAGATTACAATTAAAGATAGTACAATCAATTCCCTACAATCTGAAATTACGAATAAAAAACAAAAAAATGAAGCTGAAAAAACAACAAGCCAACAAAATAAAACCCCAAAAATTTCTCAAAAATTACAGAGTTTAGTTGATAAATATAATCAAAATAACGGTGACTTTAATGTTCTGAAATCTAACTCACCTATACCCGTCAAAGATGACTCAGATGCAGCAAAAGGTGTAATCAAAGTGAATAAAGTTAATGAATCTGACGCCAAATTTTATGTGATCAGTTATAGCCAAGAATTGTACTTATTTCCTAAGCTAATAATTGATAGCAATATTCATATAAAAGGATTGGTCAGATACTTTAAGTGTACATTGACAGATAGTACAACAAATATTCAATTAGTTACCCCTGCTAAAATGAAGCAAATATCAGAAGAAGATAGTTGGGAACTGGTTGATGAAAATTCTAAAGGACAAGTTAAATAAGCTGTTAAGCGTCTAAATGGGTTATTAGGTAATCGTGAAACCATTGTAGTACCAGCGTCCTCACGCTGCGTAGATATAGAGTTTAAATGCAATGATGTGATCAACTCATAGATGCAATCGTTTATAAACTCTATGGATTAACAGAAGAAGAAATTGCTATTGTAGAAGGAAGATGAGCTAAATTAATAGTTATATTTCCCTGGTTCCTACGCGGTGGAAACAGAAGCCAAAGCTTTCTATTAATATATGGCAATAAGCAGATTAGTCTTTACAACTTCTTTGTGCCTTTGTGCCTTTGTGGTTAAATTAAAGGTTAACCCTTGTAAAGATACCAGCGCGAACTACTATAAATTATGCTAAAAAAGACGATGGTATTGATGGGATTACTAACGAGGTAAAACTTTATGATTGCTCAAATTGAAAAACAAGACCATAAAACCATTGAACAATACCTAGAATTAGAACTCAATTCTCAAGAACGCCATGAATATTTAGATGGAGAAATTGTTATTATGACAGGTGGAACCCCCAATCATAATCAAATTGCACTGAATCTAAGTGGAGGATTAAATTTTGCCCTCAAACGTCAACCTTATCGGGTATTTGTAACCGACCAACGCCTCTGGATTCCTCAAAAACAAATTTATACTTATCCAGATGTTATGATCATTCCAGGAGAATTACAATTTCAAGAAGGCAGAAAAGACAGTTTAATGAATCCAACATTAATTGCTGAAGTCCTCTCTAAATCTACAGAAGGATATGATCGAGGAGACAAATTTCAGGCTTATCGAACTATTTCCACCTTCCAAGAATATCTTTTAATAGATCAATATCATCACCACGTTGAACAATTCACGAAAACCGATAACGGGAAATGGTTACTCTCCGAATATGAAGGCGAAACTGCCACCTTATCCCTCGCCTCAGTTGCCTTTGAAATTTCCCTAGCGGATATTTACGATAAAGTCGATTTTACCTTGATAGAGCAACAGTAGGTAGATTTGCCGAATCAGAATAAACACAAAGACACAGAGACACGAAGAATACTTTGTGTCTTCGGGGTTTTAGAGAACCCTAGGAACTCCATATTACGGTCTCTCTTCATAAGATTCAGGTAGCCAGTTGCCAAACTGGTCTAGGGATAACATCGACAACCCCAACAAAATTAGGTGTGATCGAAAGCAAAAAAATAGGGTTGTAATACCGATTAAATAAGAGCTTCAGGGTGATGCACAATTGCTTGATGTAGAGGAATGGACAAAGGCATCTACACAGTTACCTCAGAGAGTGGAACATTCTGATCACTACTCCAAAGGGGCTGCTTCTACTATTCAAAGTGTAGAGAGTTGAATCAGGAAACACCAAACCGCCTTTCACTCTCGCCTTCTGTACACCGTGCTTTTACCCCAGGACATCCATCATGTTTGCACAAGAAATTTCTATTCAAGATTCTGAAGTTACCCTTAATTCTATTAATCCTCAAGCTTTAGCTCAACTCTTATTACAAGAATTGCAAACAAACGTCAAAACCCTTCCCGCTAGTGGTCGGGCGGTGACGCTGCGGATGGCGTTAGAAGTCGAACGTATTTGCGAAAAAAGCAACCGCATTCAAAATTCTGGCGAAGTGCAAACCTGGCAACTCAGTTTAGCTCGTCATCGCTTGCAAAAGTGCTTAGAATATTACAAACTCGGTTCTCGTCAAGGTCGGGTGGAACTGCATTCTAACTTAGCGGCGATGGTGTACCGTCACGTTGCTTCCTTTGAGTCTCAGTTAAGCTTTCAAGCTCGTTACAATTTAATTGAAGACTTTCTGCAAGGGTTTTATGTCGAGTGTTTACGGGCTTTCCGTCGGGAACACGTGATGGAAGCCGACTATACCCCCCGCACCCGTTTAGAATTAGCAGAATACATGGCCTTTACCGAACAGTATGCCAAACGTCAAATTGGTTTACCCGGTCGCAACCGTCAACGGTTAATTGTATTACGCGCCCAAGGGTTTGCAAAAGGTCAACCTCCTGAAATGTCTATGGATATTGAGTTAGCCGTTGAAGGAGGTAAAACCGAAGAAGCCGAAGCTCAAAGTCGGACATCCGCAATGCAGCAAATTCGGGAAAAAATGGTATCTGAAACCCCTGACCCGGCTGAAGGTGTTTTACGAGATCGGGTTATTGCTGAACTGGTTCAATATTTAGAATCTCAAGGACAAAGTGATTGTGTCAAATACTTAACCTTGAAAATGCAAGATCTCCAAGCTTGCGATATTGACAAAGCCATGGGGTTAACCGCCCGTCAACGGGACTATCTGCAACAACGGTTTAAATACCACGTTGAAAAATTCGCCCGGTCTACCAACTGGAAACTTGTCCATGAATGGTTAGGGGCTGATATTAACCAAAAATTGGGGATGAATAGCCAACAATGGGAAACCTTTCAAGCTCAATTATCCGCCGATCAACAAACGTTACTGCAACTCAAAGCAACTCAAGAAAGTGATAAAGCGATCGCATCTGCCCTGAAATGTACTCCCAAACAAGTCCAAAAACGTTGGGCTAAACTCCTCGACATGGCTTTCAACTACCGTAACACCGAGGCCTTAGCATAATGGGAACTTGTGTTAGGAAACAAGGAAACCCTCAACACCTTGTTCCCTGTTCCCTATTTCCTTATATAAGATTTTTAAATTGAAAATTGGTCAATCTTAAGGCTGTCTTGTCGCAACTACCGAGTAAATTCGATACAGTAGATTACAGTAACAGTTTATTAAGATTAAGACGCTATGAGTGTTAATCTAACTTCAGCTTCTGAACTTTTGTCGAGGTGGTTTCACATCCAGACCGGATATGTGGAATCATCGTTATTGATACCTCCTGCCCAAAATAGGTTAGCACTGCAACAGGTCTTTCAAACCTTGAATGCCAGAAGTTGCCCAACGTCCTATAACTTTCACCTCCATACCCGACGTTCAGATGGCCAACTTGAACCGGATGAAGTCATGCAACAGGCGATTGATATTGGGTTAAAAGGACTGGCTATTACAGATCACCATACAACCCAAGGGTACAAAGAATCACAACAGTGGTTAGACAACTGGAAACAAAACCATCCCGAACTTGCGAATACAGCCCCTCAGTTATGGACAGGGGCAGAAATTAATGCTCAGTTATTGGGTGTAGATGTCCATATTTTGGGTTATGCTTTTGATCCTGATGCAGCTTGTCTGCAACCCTATCTGCAAGGTGATGCGGCTTTTTTAAAAACCGATGCCTATTATGCTGAAAACGTGATCGCTGCTATTCAAGGAGCAGGAGGGTTGGCTGTTTTAGCTCATCCAGCCAGGTATCGTCGTCCTTTCACTGAATTGATTGCAGAAGCGGCTCGTTTGGGAATAGATGGCATTGAAGTGTATTATGCCTATCGCCATACGAACCCTTGGTCACTTAATACAGAAATCGTCAACCCAGTTAAACAGTTAACCGATAGCTATGGTTTACTAAACACCTGTGGCACCGACACTCATGGTCGTGATATCTTACTTCGGATTTAAGTAATGATGCCAGTTCCTCAAATGTTGAGACAGGAGAGTTTTCCCTATTCTAAATAGGGTTCGACATTTTTTGGACGAACCCTATGCTTTGAGTTAATAAAAATACAAGAAGTAACTCAGGATTTCTGCTAATCATGCTTCAGTTAATTTTTCCCCCCTATAGAAAGTTAAACTCCACCTTTGAGGATCATCATTCCTAAAATTCCCATGAGAAGAATAAAGAACAGAACACTCATCCCGATGGATTGTTGTTCAGGTTGGGTTGAAGGTTTAGACACTTTCATCATCACTAAAAATGATAAGCTCTACTCCCTTACAGTAACAGATCTATATAACTTTTGAAGCAGAATCCTTATAAATTGTAAGTTTATGTAACCTTTCTTCAATATTCCTTATTCGGTTAAACCATGTTCAAGAGCATAACGCACTAATTCTGTCCGGCTATTCGTTCCCGTTTTGGTAAACAGACGACTGACATATTTCTCAACATTGCGAACACTGGTTTCTAAATTACGGGCTATTTCTTTATTCATTAATCCCTTTGCGACTAAATCTAAAACACTTTGCTCACGCGGCGTTAAATCAATTTTAATCGGGGCGGGGGTTTGATGAATTCCGCTTTTGCCTTTTAACATATTTTCAATGCGAGCAATTTGACCTGCTAATGTAGCAATATCTGGATTTCCATCCGCGGTACTACTCCGCAAAGCAGCTTGTCTTGCTAATAAATTTTTGACAATAACCACTAATTCTTCAGGATCAAAGGGTTTGGATAAATACGCATCACATCCAGCTTGATACCCTTGAATGCGATCACTTTTCATGCCTTTAGCAGTTAGAAAAACAACGGGTAACGCTTTGAAACGAGGGTCTTCCCGCATTTGTTGTAAAAATTGATAGCCATCGACTCCCGGCATCATAATATCAGTAATGACTAAATCAGGAAGATTTTGTTGCAACAATTCCCATCCTTGTTTAGCATTACTCGCCACATCAACGGTAAAGTTACTATCTTCTAAATAAGCTTGTACCGCTTCTCGCAGTCCCGGTTCATCGTCCACTAATAACAATCTAGCGGGAACTTGGGAAACTTCAGCCTCAGATGCAGGAGGATTGATTGAACTCGACATCAGATTAACCTAAATTCAACGTTTTTTTCACTTTAGCGAAAATTTTAATTCAATTATACTGATCCAAAGGACGGTTTTTACTTCCTTAACCGTACTTGATAAAATTATAAGATTATGTAAATGCAAAGAACGATCGCCTATTTTCTGGATCTGCGATCGCTCTTTCTCGTTTACCAAATAATATCAACAATTATTCAACCGTTGACGCGCATTTTCTAACGCTTGTTTTACCTGATTAAACCCAGTTCCGCCATAACTATTTCGAGCCGAAACCACTTGACGAGGTGCGATCGCTTCATAAATATCTGCCTCAAATTGAGGATGTAATTCTTGCCATTCTGCTAAGGTTAAATCCTTGAGTAATTTCCCGGCTTCTAAACAAGTTCTGACCACTTTTCCCACTAAATTATAAGCTTCTCGGAAGGGAATTCCTCGTGCGGCTAAATAATCCGCAACATCCGTTGCATTCGAGAAATCTTCCGCCACTGCTTCTGCTAAACGGTTAGTCCGAAATTCTATTCCTTCTTCCATTAAAATCGTCATGGATTCTAAACTGCCTTTCACCGTTTTAACTGCATCAAATAAAGCTTCTTTATCTTCTTGCAAGTCCTTATTATAGGCTAAGGGTAATCCTTTCATAATCACTAATAACCCTTGTAAATGCCCAAATACCCGCCCGGTTTTTCCCCTTACTAATTCAGGAATATCCGGGTTTTTCTTTTGTGGCATAATACTAGAACCCGTTGAACAGCTATCAGTCAAGGTCACAAAACTAAATTCCTGAGAAGCCCAAAGGGTAATTTCTTCTGCTAAACGGCTCAAATGTACCATAATTAAACTCGCAGCCGATAAAAATTCGATCGCCCAATCTCGATCACTGACTCCATCTAAACTATTAGCATAAACCTGCCCAAACCCTAATAATTCTGCACTATAATGGCGATCAATGGGAAAAGTGGTTCCTGCTAAAGCACCACTTCCCAACGGACAAATATCGACTCGTTTATACACATCTCCTAAGCGTTCCCAATCTCGATTTGCCATTTCCACATAAGCCAATAAATGATGGGCTAAACTGAGTGGTTGGGCGCGTTGGAGATGGGTATAACCAGGAATAAAGGTTTCAACATTTGTTTCTGCTAAATCTAATAACACTCGTTGAAAATCAACTAATTGTTGACGAATTTGTTGGATTTGATCTCGTAAATATAAACGGGTATCGGTTCCCACTTGATCATTCCGAGATCGCGCGGTATGGAGTTTCTTTCCTACATCTCCGACTAATTCCGTTAAACGACGTTCAACTGCAAAATGAACATCCTCCGCATCAACACCAGGGTTAAAGTTTCCGTCCCGATATTCTTGACGAATTTGTTCTAAACCGAAAACCAGTTTTTCGGCTTCTTCAGGGGTAATAATTCCTGTTTTCGCTAACATTTTGGCATGAGCAACTGATCCGGTCAAATCATATTCAATCAGTTGGATATCAAACCCAATACTAGCGTTAAACTCTGCAATGGCAGGATGCAGGGATTTTTCAAACCGTTGGCTCCAGGTTTTCGAGTTTGTTGGGGTCATATTCGGGCTTTTTCTGATTCTTTGTCAACTCTACATCTTGACATTCCCCCTAGCTGAAAGCAAGGGGATTCTTGATGGGAAATACTTTTGTCTCGGTTGCTACAAAATTACTGAAAAATTCACTAAGTTTAACAATACTATTGCTAAATTTTCTATAGTGCTACTTGAAGAGGGAACAGGGAACAGGGAACAGTAAGAAGTGAAAGAGTTTCAAGATTCACTCATTGTCCCAACTCTAAATTGAGTCATCAAGGGTGACACTGCATAAAATCTTGATTTTGTCAAGAGGCTGATTTGAAGCTTCAGGGAAACCTGGAAAAATTCGTGTTCTGTTAAAGCTCAATTGTGTCAGAAAATTATAACTTTTTACGAAAGAATGAGAGTTTTAGCCTTTATTTTGACGTTTAGACATAATAAACCCTTGACGGGTGTTTCCTTAAGTGTACCAGAACCCCCATGATTCCGTCAACTATTTGAGAGTAATTTTCAATAAAATATCAAAATTTCCTGACATTATTTTAAATAATAAAATTGTCTATATAAATAAAAAGTTTTATCTAATCTATAATGGCATCTGGGTGGGGAGACCCCACCCCTACAACGGATTATTTTTTGGCTAGGATGGCTTTTGCTTGTTGCCAGAGGGCATCAAGTTCTTCTAAACTGTATTCTGAGAAGGGGCGATCGCAAGCTTCCTCCAGTTTTGATAACCGTTGAATAAAGCGATGATTGGTTTCATGTAATCCCATATAGGGATCTAAATCATGCCAACGAGCTAAATTAATTAAGACAAATAAAATATCACCTAATTCCGCCTGTTGATGCTCTTTATCCGTTCTTTGAATAGCCTCCTTAAATTCAGCAACTTCTTCCTCAAATTTATCCCAAACTCCCTCAACGTTATCCCATTCAAAACCAATGGCTGCGGCTTTTTTAGAAATTTTCATTCCTGCCATTAGGGGGGGTAATTGTCGCGCATAACGGCTTAATTTAGAACTTAAATTCTGGGTTTCAGGTGTTTCTCCTTGTTCATTGGCTTTGATTTCTTCCCAATTTTGTCGAACTTCTTCCACACTATTAACCTCTACGTCACCAAAAACATGAGGATGACGACGAATTAACTTTTCAGTAATATTATTAGCGACATCTGCTATTGAAAATTGTTGAGTTTCGCTGGCAATTTGAGCTTGTAAAATTACTTGTAATAATAAATCCCCTAATTCATCTACAATGGCCTTTTGATCACCACTGCGAATAGCATCAACCACTTCATACGCTTCTTCAAGAATATAGGGAATTAACGTTTCTGGAGTTTGTTCTAAATCCCAAGGACATCCCCCCTCTGGCGATCGCAATTTAGCAACCACATCGATTAAATTTTGTAAGGCAATTAAGTTAGGAGTTAAAGTCATATTTTCAGCGTTGTTCATTACAAATACCTCTATTGTGATCTAAAACCAGGGTAAAAAACTTTATTTCTTAGAACGACGAGAAGATTTTTTAGAAGTTGTTGAATTTGATTTTGAACGTTGGGGTTTAATGGGGGGAAGTTCCACAGAAGCAGTTTTAGAAACTGAGCGTTTGCGTTTTTTCGGTTGTTCAGGTTCTAGGGTAGGGCGAGAAGTTTCTCCTATTTTTAGCCATTTTCTAAATTCCTTATAAAACGAGTTCGACCAATCACTAAAAGAATGGCTCATTGCTCCCATTTCTAATCCTAAATAAACCGCAATACATTCTCTGGGATAACGGGAGAGGGAACTTAAACTATTTTGAGCAATTTCTAAAGGATTTGAGGAAATCAGCCCTAAATATTCTGCAATTAGTAATCCCAAAAGCCCAATTAAACCAAGACCACCCCCTAAATAAAGAATCCTCAACGCCGTACCAATAAACGGCCCATGCGATAAAAAGGAGCGATGACGTAAACTATTTTGATAGGGAACCCAGAACCATCGCAACAGTCCCCAGCGTTGAAACTGTCGGGAGTCGATATCTAAATCTGGCCCAAACATTAACCCACTAAACAGGAAACTTCCTGTCACCAGAAAGGTTAAGTGACTGCTGCGAGTTTGGCTCCAGGTCAAACCCGCAATAAACGGTAAGCTCCAAAGGGTAATACGGTCGTGGGTTTGACCAGAGGGCATGGGGGATGAAAATTAAAAATTGCTAATAGGGTTGTGCTTCTAAAAGTTTATGTTATAATAAATTAATGTATGAATCGGGCGGTTAACTCAGCGGTAGAGTGCTTCCCTTACAAGGAAGAGGCCACAAGTTCGAATCTTGTACCGCCCATTATTGATTATAAACTTGTAAGCCTTTCATTATAAGGGAAGCACTCTACACTGAGTTAACAGCCCTTACTTGTATCCAGTTAGTTATTCTTCAAGGATACAAGATAGATACAAGTTTGACAGTAACCCTTCACATCACCTTTACCCTTACCGGGGCTATCAACTTTCAGATTTACTTCCAGTTGTATGTACTTAGGGAAGTCAGCAGAACTTTTTGCCGGCAGTAAAAATTTTCTCCCCAATCCGTAAGCTCAAAAATGGCTCTCCTGTACCTATGGTGATAAGTAAATCTTATAAAGAAAGACAAGCTAGTAGCTTTTCACGCATCATCTCAAAATTTTTGAAGCCATAGCTTTGACAAAGAATTAATAAGTCTAATTTAAGAACAATAAAACTTTCTTGTTCTTGACAAGTGAACACCGTAATATTCGCTTATGTTGAGCAAACGCTCTAGTTGAAAGTCCATATTCAGTCGGAGTGTAAAACGTAGCTTACGCTACATTTTACACTATTTATTGAGGAGAGCCGTTTTTTCATCCTAGGTTTATAAAATTCGCTGTAGAATCAGATAAACTAACCGAAATAAAGCGGTGACAGCCACAGCGAATATAGCCGTTATTAAAGGAACTATGATTAAAATCAAATAAAATTTGAGTTTTAATAAAATAAAATATAAAATTCCAATCGATATAAAAGGGATAATAATAAAATCAATTCCTCTTTCAATCCAATGGTGATATTGAGCCAATATTAATCCACTCAAACCGACTAAAATTAAAACTAATAGTAGAATAGGGTTAATATTAAAAACCTTAAATAAGGCAAATCCTAAGCAACTGAAAACCCCTAATTCAAACCCGGTAAACGCCGCACCCGATAGCAATTCTAAGGGAGAAGCAAAACGATTACTGACAGCAGGTTGTAGTTGGGTTGTGCGAGGAGAAACCACAGGAGATGGAACTGGGGAAGGTTGAGGAATGGCTAGAATAGAAGGGGGATTTAAAGCACTTAAAACTTGGGGAGCGGAACCAAAGCGATCGCTCGGTGTCGGTAATAACATTTTATCTAAAATTGCAGCTAATTCATCGGAAACCGAAACAAATTGTTTCCATCGCCATTGATCACTATAACTATCAAATAACTCTTGGGGTTCTTTTCCGGTTAATAATACCAGACAAGTTGCCGCCAACGCATATAAATCTGTTGAAGGAAAGACCGTATATCCTCGCATTTGTTCAGGGGGAGCGAACCCTAATGAATAAATTCCCGTCGAGGTTCCCCCCGGACTTTGGGTGACTTGTTTAACCGCCCCAAAATCTAATAAATGTAAACGACCTTGATAATCCCGCATAATATTAGAGGGTTTAATATCTCGATGAATCACATCATGATCATGAACAAATTCCAGAATTTTGAGAATTTCTTCTAACACTTCTTGAACTTCTGCTTCTGAAAATTGTCCTTTTGCAGCGAGTTCCGTTTCTAAGTTTTCGCCATTAATATATTCTTGAACAATATAAAAAAATTGTTGGGGTTTCGAGGAATGCCATCCCGGTGCTTCTAAGGGAAAATAGGCAAATAAATCGGGAATTTGGGGATGTGTATTGCCCAACTGTTCCAACACATGAGCTTCTCGTTCAAATAGCATTTGTGCTGTTGCTAATTGTTGAGAATTGAAATCTGAGGAGGGTTGAAATTGCTTAACAACACAATATTTAAGGGTGGGAGATCGACGATCTTTGGCTAGAAATGCCGTCCCAAATCCCCCTTTTCCTAATAATCTTTCTGGGAGATACCGACCATCTAAAATTAACGGCATTCCACAGGTTGTACAAAATTTTTGCTGCACCGTTTTGAGGGTCATTTGATCCTCTAAATCTATAAAATTATTGCGATCAGCACCCAAACAACCTGGACGAGTACAGTAAATTTTCATAGGATTTTGCAGAAATAGGGAACAGGAAATCGTTATTATTTTTCCATTTTTTGATAAAAATAATGATCATTCAGGATGCTTTTTTAAAAGGAGATTTCGGAAAACCCTAGCAATTTTCAGAATTAAAGTTCTGGTTCCTGGGGATCGTTTAAATCGGAAGGGGGAATAAAGGTGTCAAACGCTGTCGATTTTTTAGCTGCATTTTGAGAAACCTCTTGAGTGTTTAACATCCAATCTTCGGGGGTAAATAAAGGTAAAATATCCCGACTAAAGGCTTCAGCCGCCTTGGATTGATAGCGATTAGGATTAACAATAACTGAAAGCATTCGTTTGACCACAACATCTTCAATCATAACTCGGTGTAAAACGTTCATTTGTAGTTCTTTTTCAATCGCCGAAGTCGAAACAAATGCAGCCCCTAATCCCGCTTGTACCGTATTTTTAATCGCTTCAATAGAATTTAACTCCATTTCCACTTTCAGACAACGGGGGTCAATTTCACATCGGGTTAAAACTTGATCAATGACTTTGCGAATGGTTGACTGAGAATCCAAAGCAATAAATTGTAGTTGATACAAATCTTCTTTTTGAATTGTATTTAATTGGGCGAAGGGATGGGACGGAGGAATAATTAAGGCTAATTCATCTTCAACATAAGGTTGAATCGTTAACGCATCTTGTAATTCCGGTGGAACTTCTCCCCCAATAATCGCTAAATCAATTTGTCCATTCGATACACTCCAAGCCGTTCTTCGAGTTGAATGAACGTGTAACTGTACCGCCACATCAGGATATTTTTCGCGAAATAATCCAATCATGCGTGGGAGTAAATAGGTTCCGGTGGTTTGGGATGCACCCACAATTAATGTTCCGCCTTGAAGATTTTGTAAATCCTCGATCGCGCGGCAGGTTTCCTGACATAAACTCAGGATTTTTTCGCCATAATTCAAAAGTAGATGTCCGGCTTCTGTTAATTTTGCTCTTCGTCCTCCCCGATCAAATAAAGGAACACTTAACTGTCGTTCTAAATTTTGCACTTGTAAACTAATGGCGGGTTGAGACACATATAAACTATCCGCGGCCCGCTTAAAACTTCCCTCAGCCGCGATCGCTTTGAGAATGCGTAATTGATCTAAGGTAAAAGGAACATCTGTCATTGTTGGAAAGGGTAAAAAATTTAGGTTAAAATCCTGTAGAGAATTAGAGCATTACCTCAGCACTAAATCTCACCAGTTAGAAAAAATGGGATAAAATTAATCCGATAAAGGCAATGCCGTATAGTCCAGAGGATGCTGGATATCAATAGAATGTTGGTTAAAGTTAGGGCTGGCAAATTTAGGTAAAATTTCATTGGTAAACGCTTCAGCCGCCTTTGATCGATAGCGATTGGGATTATAAATCACAGATAAAGTTCGTTTAACAATGACTTGATCAATTTTAACGCTTTGGATCACTCCCATTTGCAATTCTTTTTCAATGGCAGAGGTAGACACGAACGCGACCCCTAATCCCGACTGAACGGCATTTTTAATCGCTTCAATAGAACTCAGTTCCATTTCTAATTTAAGCTGGGTGGTATCAATTCCACACCGCGTTAAAACTTGATCAATGACTTTACGAATGGTGGATTGAGAATCCAAAGTAATGAATTTTAACTGATATAAATCCTCTTTGAGAATGGTTTCTTGTTGGGCAAATTCATGGGAAGTTGGAACAATCAACGCCAGTTCATCCTCAGCATAGGGAACAATTTCCAACGCCTGAGCCAGTTCCGGGGCAATTTCACCCCCCACTATCGCTAGGTCAATTTGTCCATTCACCACACTCCAAGCGGTGCGTCGTGTCGAATGAACGTGTAACTGTACCGAAACATCGGGGTATTTTTCCCGAAATAAACCGATCATCCGGGGGAGCAAATAGGTTCCGGTGGTTTGAGACGCCCCAATGATCAAAGTTCCCCCTCGCAGATTTTGTAAATCGTCAATGGCGCGACAGGTTTCTTGACACAGGGACAAGACTTTTTCACCATAACTGAGGAGCAGATGACCTGCTTCGGTCAGTTGAGCGCGACGTCCCCCGCGATCAAATAAGGGTACATTTAACTGTCGTTCCAGATTTTGTACCTGGAGACTGACAGCCGGTTGGGAGACGTACAAGCTATCAGCAGCGCGTTTAAAGCTGCCTTCAGCCGCAATGGCTTTGAGAATGCGTAACTGATCTAAAGTGAATGGAAGGTCAGACATATTCCTCAACCTCGGTAAAATCAGGAAGCGTGATGGCTATTAGGTTTGGGGATCAAGTTCTTTCAGCATACTGCGGGATGATCTGTATTGAAATTAACTTTATTATCTAACTAAATCGAGAAGAGGTAAAAATGTCCGAGAATTGGCTGACTCCGAGCCATTTTGTCATGGTTGGGTTACTGTTGGGATTTGCGATCGCCCATAGTGGGTTAGCAGCATTACGGCCTTGGGGAGAAGCGAAAATTGGCCCGCGATTCTATCGAATTTTATTTGCGTTAGTGAGTATCCCCTTTGCCACCGTCCTGATTATCTACTTTTTTAATCACCGTTATGATGGATTACAGTTGTGGTCTGTGCAGGATGTTCCCGTTGTTAAACCCATTGTTTGGGTGTTATCAGCGATTTCCTTTATTTTTCTGTATCCGGCCACCTTTAATTTGTTAGAAATTGCCGCCATTGCTAAACCGGAAGTTCATCTGTATGAAACGGGAATTATCAGGATTACCAGACATCCGCAAATGGTGGGTCAAGTGATTTGGTGTATCGGTCATACCTTGTGGATGGGAACCAGTTTCACCTTGTTAACCTCCCTAGGGTTAGTTTTGCATCATTTATTTGCAGTTTGGCATGGCGATCGCCGTTTGTTCGCTCGTTATGGACAATCCTTTGAAACCGTGAAATCTCGGACTTCTGTGATTCCCTTCTTAGCCATTGTCCAAGGTCGTCAAACCTTTGAATGGAAGGAGTTTTTTCGCTGGGCTTATTTAGGAGTCGGTCTTTTTATTCTCCTACTCTGGCAAGCTCATCCACTATTAATTCGTGCCACAGGTAACGTAGACTGGTAGCATGATCCCAGGGATATAAAAACATTCATTAATAAAATTCGAGGGATCATGCTATTGTCCGTCAGTGAGCAGATGTTTACGCAAGAAGTTCTCGAAGCTTCTACTCCCGTGCTTGTGCATTTTTGGGCGCCTTGGTGTGGACTGTGTAAGCTGATTATGCCTCAACTGCGTCAATTCCAAGAGGACTGGCGGGGCAAAGTCAAGCTGGTTGCTGTTAATGCAGATCAAAGTTTAAAATTAGCCACCACCTATCGCCTACAAACGTTGCCAACTTTGATTGTTTTTGATCGAGGCCAAGTGTTATATCGACTCGACCATTTCCAAGGACGAGAAGATTTACGTCGTAGTCTGGATTCGTTTATGGTGAGTTATCAAAGTTGTCAACAAACTCGCCAAACCCAAGAAGTTTTACCCTTGGAAGCTTGAATCAGTTATCAGTTATCAGTTATCAGTTATCAGTTATCAAGTATCCGCATCATCAGTTATCAGTTATCAATTATTAAGGCAATTAACCTTAGATACCTAACTCCCACCTCCTGTAAACCCTAGTCTATTGTTTGGTGAAGTCTGCCCTACACATCCTGAGTTAAGACTTCCTCAGAAAGATTTCAGGAATTTTTACCCATAAGGTTCATACTCTATGTCAAAATTATCAACAGTTTTGGCAAGTTCATTAAGAACTATAAAGTTGACATTGTTATGGAACCTCTCTATCAATATGCCTGGTTAATTCCCGTGTTGCCCCTATTAGGTGCAGCGCTGGTTGGAATTGGGCTAATTTCCTTCAACACCGCCACTAATAATTTGAGACAAGTTTGTTCAACCTTTCTCGTCTCGCTGTTAGGGGCATCAACGGTACTCGCTTTCGCCCTATTGTGGAGTCAACTCCAAGGTCACGCGCCCTACACTCATATCATTGAGTGGGCAGCAGCAGGGGACTTTAGACTGACGATGGGTTATACCATTGACCATCTAGCGGCGGTAATGCTGGCGATTGTAACGACGGTAGCATTTCTCGTCATGATCTATACCGATGGTTACATGGCCCATGACCCCGGTTATGTACGATTTTATGCCTATCTGAGTTTATTTAGTTCTTCCATGTTGGGGCTAGTGATTTGCCCGAACTTAATTCAGGTTTATATTTTCTGGGAACTGGTGGGAATGTGTTCCTACCTGTTAATTGGGTTCTGGTACGACCGCAAACCTGCCGCCGATGCTTGTCAAAAGGCATTTGTCACCAACCGGGTTGGTGACTTTGGCTTACTGTTAGGAATGTTAGGAATTTATTGGGCCACCAATACCTTTGATTTTGGCTTGATGGGAGAACGTCTGGAACACGCAGTGGAAACGGGTTCCCTCAGCATGGGTTTAGCGACCTTCTTCGGGGTGTTAGTCTTTCTTGGCCCCGTTGCTAAATCGGCTCAATTTCCCCTGCACGTTTGGCTTCCCGATGCCATGGAAGGCCCGACTCCGATTTCTGCATTAATTCACGCGGCCACGATGGTAGCCGCCGGGGTGTTTTTAGTCGCCCGGATGTATCCCGTTTTTGAAGGATTTCCGACGGTGATGAATATCATCGCCTTTACGGGTTGCTTTACGGCCTTTTTAGGCGCCACCATTGCCTTAACCCAAAATGATATTAAGAAAGGGTTAGCGTATTCGACGATTTCCCAACTGGGTTACATGGTAATGGCCATGGGAGTAGGAGCTTACAGTGCTGGACTGTTCCACCTGATGACCCATGCTTATTTTAAAGCCATGTTATTCCTGTGTTCCGGTTCAGTGATTCACGGGATGGAGGCTGTTGTTGGACATGACCCGATTTTAGCCCAGGATATGCGTCTGATGGGCGGGTTACGCAAATATATGCCCGTCACCTCCGCTTGTTTCTTAATTGGAACCTTAGCGATATGTGGAATTCCCCCCTTTGCGGGTTTTTGGTCTAAGGATGAAATTCTCAGTAATGCCTTTGCTGCGAACCCGATGTTGTGGTTAGTCGGTTGGTTAACGGCTGGGATGACTGCCTTCTATATGTTCCGAATGTATTTCATGACCTTTGAAGGCAAATTCCGAGGCAATGATAACACGATTCAAAACAGTTTATTAGCGGAAGCCAACGGCCCCCAATTTGCCTTTGGCCCTGGGGCGATGAACCCGGAAGAGTTAAACCAAGGTCATGATCACGGTCATAGCCATGATCCCCATGAGTCCCCCATTACGATGACCTTACCGTTAATGTTGTTAGCGGTTCCTTCAATATTAATTGGGTTTGTGGGAACGCCCTTTAACAATATATTTGAGTTGTTTGTTCATGCTCCTGGGGAAAGCCTCAAACAGGTTCAGGAACATCTGGCGGAATTTGACTTAACGGAATTTTTGATTATGGCCGGAAGTTCCGTTGGTATTGCCTTAGTGGGGATTACGATTGCCTATTTAATGTATTTGGCAGGTAAAATTGATCCGGCTGCGATCGCCAAACAATACCAATCCCTCTACAATTTCTCAAAAAACAAATGGTATCTCGACGATATCAACGAGGTGCTATTTGTTCAAGGTAGCCGTCGGTTAGCCCGACAAGTGATGGAAGTAGACTATCGGGTTGTCGATGGAGCCGTTAACCTGACCGGGTTAGTCACTCTGGTTACGGGAGAAGGCTTAAAATACCTGGAAAATGGTCGTGCCCAATTCTACGCTCTGATTGTATTCGTCGCCGTCCTCGGCTTTGTTGTGTTCTCAGGAATTACCGGATAAATCCTCTTCTGAGCGGGGTTTCTCCTCCCCTGACGGTTAAGGGTCAATAGTTAACAATCAAGCTGAAATTAAGAAAGGTTAAATTTCTGTTCTAAATATTGATTCTTGTTTAACAATAGAAATCATGAATTTAGAAAGGAAAATTTTTAACCTTTCTCTGAACTTTATTAGAGGGAAGGTAAATTTAAAGTTTTCCTTTTTAGGGATAACAATAAATTGATCTTCCCTTTAATAATCTAACTTCTGAATTCTACAAATAGGGACTTCATTGACAGCATAACACGGCGCAAATCTTTATTAAGAATTAAGACTATTTTGACTTAATTCTTAATTCTAAGTTCTTTATTCATGACCGAAACTATGGAAAATTTTCCTTGGCTAACAACGATTATCTTATTTCCGATTGTAGCCTCCCTACTCATCCCGATTATTCCTGATAAAGATGGAAAAACGGTGAGATGGTACGCCTTAATTGTGGGGCTAATCGATTTTGCCTTTATTGTTTATGCCTTTAATACCGGATACGATCTGCATACACCCGGTTTACAATTAGCTGAAAAATATGCTTGGGTTCCCCAAATTGACTTAAATTGGTCTGTAGGGGCAGATGGTTTATCCATGCCCTTAATTATTTTAACCGGATTTATCACCACTTTAGCAATTTTAGCAGCTTGGCCGGTTACGTTTAAACCCAAATTATTCTATTTCTTGATGTTGGCAATGTATGGCGGACAAATTGCCGTTTTTGCCGTTCAAGATATGTTGCTTTTCTTCCTGGTTTGGGAGTTAGAATTAGTTCCGGTTTATCTAATTTTATCGATTTGGGGTGGGAAAAAACGTCTCTACGCTGCAACCAAATTTATTCTCTATACAGCAGGAGGTTCCCTCTTCATTTTAGTCGGTTCCTTAGCCATGGCATTCTATGGGGATACTGTTACCTTTGATATGCAGGCGATCGCGGCTAAACATTATCCACTGAATTTACAACTGTTATTATATGGTGGGTTCCTAATAGCTTATGGCGTAAAATTACCGATTTTTCCCCTGCATACTTGGCTACCGGATGCTCACGGAGAAGCGACCGCTCCCGCCCATATGTTACTAGCAGGAATTCTATTAAAAATGGGGGGGTATGGGTTATTAAGAATGAATGCCGAAATGTTACCCGATGCCCATGCAACCTTTGCCCCAATTTTAGTTATATTGGGTGTGGTTAATATTGTGTATGCGGCGTTAACGTCCTTTGCTCAACGAAACCTAAAACGAAAAATCGCCTATTCGTCAATTTCCCACATGGGGTTTGTGTTAATTGGAATTGCCTCTTTTACCGATATTGGGGTGAGTGGGGCGATGTTACAAATGGTATCTCACGGGTTAATTGGGGCAAGTTTATTCTTCTTAGTCGGCTGTACCTACGACCGCACCCATACCTTAATGTTGGATGAAATGGGTGGCGTTGGTGTCAAGATGAAGAAGGTCTTCGCCATGTGGACAGCGTGCAGTATGGCATCCTTAGCCTTACCGGGGATGAGTGGATTTGTTGCCGAATTAATGGTGTTTATCGGGTTTGCAACTAGCGACGCTTATAACTCCACCTTTAAAGTCATTGTGATTCTATTAGCAGCCGTTGGGGTAATTTTAACGCCCATTTATCTGCTGTCGATGTTGCGTGAAATTCTCTACGGCCCCGAAAATAAAGAGTTAGTAGAACATGAAGAACTGGTAGATGCAGAACCCCGTGAAGTGTTCATTATTGCCAGCTTATTAGTGCCCATTATTGGCATTGGGTTATATCCCAAAATATTAACCCAAATCTATGATTCCACAACCACACAGTTAACGGCTTTATTACGTCATTCTGTCCCGACGTTAGCGCAAAAAGCCCCAGAAGTTAAACCGAATAAATGGAAATTCTTCTCTTTGAGTGCGCCTAAAATTGGCAATTAGTTAGTCATCAAATAGTGATTTCATAAACCTGATTTCTTGAAGAAATCGGGTTTCTTTTTATTGGCAATCATTTACCCTACTGTAAGTTGAGTAAGTAATGTTTCTGTTGTCCATGTTGGACAACCACAACCTAAAAAATCGCAATCTAGCGTCCAAATTGCTGCATTCAGGGCTAATGCTAAAGCAACCGTTGACCAATCCTGGGGAGGGGATCTTTAGGAATACGATTTCTGGCTTCTGTTTCCAGGTGAATATAAACTGATTCTTCAATAATAGTAATTTTAGTATTAATCACATTTTGTGCAGCTTCTAGTAACTTTTCTCCCAGTTCTTCAGATGCACCTTTTTTATGAATAATAGCATTAATCCGTTTCCTTAATTCATGAGAAGTTTCTGATAAAACAGATTCGGTCACATACAAAATTAAACCAGGATGTTGAATTAACTCCTTTCCTCTTTGTCTTAATAGCTCAGAAACTAAAATATTAGCATCAACAACTAACTGCATCATTTTAAGTAGGTAGTCATAAATAAACGGTAAAACCGAAAAAGTGAATTCCTTACACACAGAGATTTACAGCGTTTGGGATTTTACGCTTAATTACGCCCATTTACTTAAGGGTTGACTTAAATCTAAAGCTTCAGCTAATTCTTCCTTTGTTATGTCTGTTTCCTCTAAAAATTGCTTAACCGCTTGGTCAAATTCATCTAGTGCTTGTAGAGCTTGCTGTTGAGATGGTTTTTTAAGAGTTACGTTAAGTTTTAATGATGTTTCAGTTTCTCGGTGAAAATTTGAAAGAGCTACTGCTTGAAGCAGATTTTCAAGGACAACATCTTCGACCACTTCAGCAACTAAATTAGAAATCATTGCTTGATCTTCTTGAATAAGTTCTCGAATCGCCTGTTTTAGAGCTTCTCGAATCACCTGTTTTAGAGCCCCTTTGAGCTTATTATCATCTAGGATAATGGAAGTCATAGCCAGTTGAGAGGATAAAGTTAGTTTAATTATAAGCGATACTTAAACAATTAATCTAATTTGAGGCTAAAATCATGCCTGAGAATTCATCGATAATTAGTATATCTACTGAAATCATGGGGGGAACTCCAGTATTTCTAGGGACGAGAGTTCCCATACAAACCCTATTTGACTATTTAGAGGCGGGAGAGTCTATTGATGATTTTTTAGAGGGATTTCCAACTGTTAGTAGAGAACAAATTATTGCGCTGTTGGAAGAAGCTAAAAAACAACTGTTCAGCAGAATTGCTATACTAATCTTTGCGGTAATGGTAACTCCATTTTTATTTCAACAAAGATAATAAAATAGGATCAGGGTTAATTTTATTATAAGCGATCACTTCTCATCCAACAAAAACAGTTAGACTATACAAGACATGAGTGTTGAGAGGTAATTTTTTTATGAATCCTCAGTTATCTCAAAGAGAGTCAAGCGATTTAACCCTTTATGATCAGGATTATTATTTATGGATTGAGAAAACCTTAGAACAATTGCGACAAAACCAATTTCAAGAGATTGATCTTCAAAATTTAATTGCAGAGTTAGACAGTATGGGCAGAAGTGAGAAACGATCTGTTCAAAGTAATTTAACAGTTTTGTTAATGCACTTACTCAAATATAAATATCAGCCGAATAAACGTTCTCAAAGTTGGAGGAGTACAATTGTTGAGCATCGACGACGTTTATTGATTTTGTTTAAAGATAGCCCCAGTTTAAAGGGATATGGTCAAGAAATATTTGCAGAATGTTATCAAGATGCGCGTCAGGATGCAGCAACGGAAACGCAATTAAAAGTTAGTGTTTTCCCTGATGAATGTCCGTTTAATTTAGAATTAGTTTTGAAGGTTGATTATTTAGCTGATGAAGACTAAGCGATCGCATTTTAACTCAACGGATTTAGAAATAGGACAGATAACAGGATAAAAATGATAAAATATCCTTAACTGTGCTGTATTATATTAATATGACCTTAACGGAATTCCAAACTCAACTTTTGTCTCTGACTCTAAAAGAACAAGAAGAAGAAATAAAGTTGAGAATGATTGGGTAAAGGTAAAGACAATTTCCAACTTCTGATAGAGGAATTAAGGGAAAATAAGTCTTTATATTGAATGGAAATTAATAGGAGAAATATTCATGAAAGTTCCTGTTGAAATTACTTATCGAGATGTGGAAAAGACCGATTATCTGGATGAGCTAATCAACAAAAAAGTGGCTAAGTTAGAGCGATATTGTAATTATATGAGTAGTTGCCGAGTTGTAGTTGAAAAAATCCATGATCGTCCTAAAAGTGGTTCTCCCTATCGAGTTCGTTTAGATATTACTGTACCCCCAGGACATGAGTTAGCTGCTTCTGAGAACCCTCAAGAAGGAGTTCAATATGAATCGTTAAAAGCTGTGATTCGAGATGTGTTTGAAGCCGCACGTCGTCAATTAGTGGAATTAGTTCAACGTCAACGGGATGAAGTCAAAACCCATACGGCTGAGGAAGTTGATTCTTATTCTGTACCCCAAATTTAGGGGATTTTACTAAGAATTGGGTTTTGAATCGCTCATAAAAAAACCGGGTTTCTTTGCAGAATTGAATAATTTAAAGTAAATTAAAAACAACAGAAACCGGGTTTTTCTGAATTTAATCTGATTTACAAGAGTAAGATTAGTGTGACTCCTCCGGCTAAGATAACGATATTTGTAGCCAAGAACAATTGATCAAGCTTTTTGACTCGGAGAATGGATTCAGGATGTTCGCTTTTTGCCCAATCTGCCGTAATAATGGTTTCTAAAATTCCTGCAATAATCAAAACGTAAACTAAAGCATAGATTTTATCTACTAAAACCAAATAGCCTACGTCGGGTAAAGCATCGGAATAGGATTGTTGTAGAAAAACAATCGTTAATAAAGCGGTAACGGGAAGAATAATCCGAGAATCAACATAGATAGGATAGAGTAATAAGGAACCCCAACTGGAGAATAAAACGACAAATAACGGAAGTAATAATTTCCAGGTAAAGAAACTTAAGGGACGGGAAATGTTCATTTCAAACCGCACGGTCGAATAAATCCAGTTATTTTTTCCTTCGTCTAAATCCCCAAAATTAGAGGGATATTGATGGAATAAGGTTTTAATCTCAGAATTTCTAATTTTCCACCCAGGAACTGTTAAATCCGCAGCATAGCCAGATTCTTTTGTATCCGCTATATAGACTAATTCAGTTAAGGGATAAACGGCATTTTCAATCGTGACGCCTAAACGTTGTTCATCCAGGGGATAGCGGGAAAATTCAAACGGTTCTCGAAACCGACTTTCGACCCGCATAATTTGATAGAAACTGCCATCTTTGAGTTTTTTCGGTTCTTCATAGGCGGGTTCGATAATTCTTCCCCAGTCTTCAACACCGTTCATAAATTCTAAATTAGTAACGGGGTCAATTTTGCCTTTCCAACGTAACCATAAATAGAAATCCAAGTAATAGGTATTACTGGACGCATTCAGTTCATAAATATTTTGAGCATAAACTCCAACGGTAACTTTTTGGGCTGTGGCGGGAATTTCAGTGAGCGGTTGATAAATCGGTGAATTTTTTTCAGGGGTTGGAGTGCGAAAACTGTTCCCAAACTGTAAACTTAAAATTAGGATCAAAATACCCAAGGCAGGGATCACAAGTTTACGACTATTTTTTTTCAGGTTAATCCAATCGGATAATCGGGATAAGGACATGGGTAGATGTTGGCTGGTTTAGGCTAAGGGGTGAGTCAGGGTAGGGGGGTCAATCGCCCATCCAGCCATTGTTGGCTAAAGTTTCCCTAAACAAATGACTCGGCTGTTGAAAAATAGCTTACCGAAAATTCTGGGTTTAAAGCCTCTAAGTTCCACTTAGGCTTTTTATTGAGTATTGTGGTAGGATGATGTTGGTATGAAAAAACCCACCCAACTTTGCAGTCGATATACCACTGATAGCGGTGTGAAACCGAGCCTGAAGGAGACCGGGGAAGCAGATGTAAGGCAATGGAAATCCAACCTTGAATGCACTTTAAATCTCAATAAATTTTAGTCGCCGGAGGGCATTCGGAGACTTTAATCGGACGAGGAGATTGTATAAGACCTAAATACTTAGGCTGTAATCGATGAAACGTCAACCCCATTCAACGACCCTTGTGGCGTGGCGAAGAATCCACTCGCCTTTAAGCAGTGGAGGATGTCAAAATTCATAGAGGAGTATTTTGAATCAATAATGATCAAACTGCGTTTAAAGAGATTCGGAAAAAAGCGGGAAGCTAGTTACCGCATTGTGGCGATGAATAGCGTTTCTCGCCGAGATGGTCGTCCCCTAGAAGAACTGGGCTTCTACAATCCCAGAACCGATGAAGTCCGATTGGATGTCCCTGGCATTGTCCGCCGCTTACAGCAAGGGGCGCAACCGACCGAGACCGTGCGTAGCATCCTGAGAAAAGCCAATGTTTTTGAACAACTCAAGTCTGGAGTCCAACCCGAAGCCACGACTGCAGAATCCGCAGTCTAATCCCAATTATGACCAACTGGTGCGGTTTTTAATCGAGCCGTTTCTGGATTCCCCAGAGTCCTTGCGGGTCGATTGTGAGCATTTTGCGAGTCTGCGTAAAACTTGGATTCGGTTGGCGGTGGAAGCCGAAGACAAGGGGCGGGTTTATGGTCGTGGCGGACGCAATATTCAAGCCATTCGGATGGTTTTAATCGCACTAGCCGCAGCGTCCGGTGAAACGATTTATTTGGATATCTATAACGATAGTGAATCCGATGAGTCTCATCGGGAACGGGAACCTAGAGAGTCGTTTAGTCATCGCTCTCCAGGGCGATATGCAGGGGGGGAAGGACGTACTCGTCCACCCACACGTTCATCCCCTTCTAAGCCTCGTTTGAACCGAAGATATGAAGAATAACGTTACCCAAATCTGTCCTAAGCAGTAAAACCAACGGCTCAGGATAGATTAAGGGTTAGACGAATTTTTTAATGTTGGGCAGAATTGGGGGTAAATTGACCTCAATAGTTTTGCCCAACCTCTTCTCAGTATTTTTTAGAAGGGAACAGGGAACAGGGAACAGGGAACAGGGAATAGCATATAAAAAAAATTGAGAAAAAGAGGGAAACAAGTTTAGATTTTCTGGGTTCGTTTTTGTTAATGACTGTTAGTTGTGACTGTTATCTATTGGCATCGGATCATTGATTGAAAAAAAATTGATATTATCATGACTGAGCGATTTACCCTTCAGTTACCGAGTATTGAAAGTGCAATGGCGCTTTCGGGTTATCAAGAAGATAATCTAAAAGTTCTATCTCAACAAACAGGCGCTCAACTGGTGATGCGAGGACAGGAATTGCTCGTGAGTGGAACCGCCAGTCAAATTCAATTGTGTGAAAAATTAGTTGAATCTTTAAAAGAATTTTGGAAAGACGGAAAACCGATTACTTCTGTAGATATTCTCACAGCGCGTCACGCTATTAATACCCATCAAGAGGATGCTTTTCAAGAAATCCAGCGTGATGTTTTAGCCAAAACCCGGCGAGGACTAGAAATTCGGGCTAAAACCTTTCGCCAACGTCAATATATTCAGGCGATGCGGACTCAGGATTTAGTGTTTTGTATTGGCCCTGCGGGAACGGGTAAAACCTATTTAGCTGCAATTTTAGCGTTACAAGCGTTATTATCCGATCAATATGAACGATTAATTTTAACTCGTCCGGCGGTGGAAGCCGGGGAAAAATTAGGGTTTTTACCTGGAGATTTACAACAAAAAGTTAATCCCTATTTACGACCGTTATATGATGCCCTGTATGAATTAATTGACCCGGAAAAAGCGGCAAATTTAATGGAACGAGGGGTGATTGAAGTGGCTCCCCTGGCGTATATGCGGGGTCGGACGTTAAACAATTCTTTTATTATTTTAGATGAAGCCCAAAATACCACCCCGGCTCAAATGAAAATGGTATTAACTCGTTTAGGATTTCGCTCTCGAATGGTGGTAACGGGAGATATTACCCAAACGGATTTATTACCGAATCAAACGTCGGGGTTAACAACAGCGTTAAAAATCTTAAAAAATGTGGAAGGAATTGCCTTTTGTGAATTTTCCCAAGCGGATGTGGTGCGCCATTCCCTCGTCCAACGCATTGTTGCTGCTTACGAAAAACATGAGAAAATCAACTAAATCAGGGGGTTAACCTCTAGGTTCAAAAAAATTCAGCCAAAGGTTACAGAATTCTAGTAAAATTTAGAATTAAAAAGAATTTATAACTGGATTTTAGAAAATGAGTAATCTTAAAGAATTTTTAGAAGCCTGCGAAACTTTAGGAACATTACGGTTAATTGTCACCAGTAGTGCGGCGGTATTAGAAGCCAGGGGAAAACTTGAAAAGCTATTTTATGCCGAATTACCCAAAGGCAAATATGCAAATATGCACACCGAGGGATTTGAATTTCATTTGAATATGGATCATGTTAAACAGGTGAAATTTGAAACCGGAGAAGCCAAACGGGGGAATTTTACAACCTATGCGATTCGCTTTCTGAGTGAACAGCAGGAAGTTGTATTAAGTGCGTTTTTACAATGGGGAAAACCGGGAGAATATGAACCCGGACAAGTGGAAAATTGGGAAGGGTTAAAAGCAAAATATGGAGAAGTTTGGGAACCTATTCCCTTAGAAAGTTTATAGGGGAAAGGGAACAGGGAACAGGGAACAGTAAGTTGTGAAAGGGTTTAATAATTTAGACTGTCCTAACTGTAATGGGTAACACTATACAACTTGAAAAAAAATGAAAAAATTGATTTTAATTGTGGGTTTAATTCTAGGTTTAATTCTAGGGGAAACAGACGCGCAAGCGGGAGAATTAGCCGAGCGTTTATCCGAATTTCCAAACTGGACTCACAAACCGATGGTTAAAGTCGCAGAGGGAGATTTGTTTTATCCTGAGTGGATGGAAGGAGAGTGGGACGTTACCAGTACATTAGTGGATAAAGTGGCTCCTCTAGCTCCGCAAATTAGCACTCCTGGGTTTGAAAAAAATTCAACCTTTATGAATCAACCCATTGAGTTTAAGGTTAGATTTAAAACAGTTCAATTGTTACCTAAGCTACAGATTTTTCCCTTAACTTTATTTTTTACCCAAGAAGGTTCTGAGCAGCACGCCGATGGAAAAATCTATCCTAAGATAGTGAGCGATCGCGCTTTTAATGGGTTTAATATGGGTAGAGCCATCTTAGGAGAAAATGGGATTTTATCCGTTAAGGTTGATCCAACAAATCCCAATCGCCTGATCACTGCTTTACCCGGAAATTTAGAACTCGTTTCAACGGTAACAGGTCGGAGTCGTGAAATTCCCAGTGAGGATCAATTTATTGCCAGCGAAATTAGTCAGCAAGTCTTTGAAAGTTCATCTCAAATTTATTTTAATGAAGTAGAAACAACAACGGCTTACAAGGCAGAATTGGATGCTCCGGTAAAATCAATTGTAGGAGATCAAGTGACGGCGGTTTATTTATCTCCTCAAGATCCGAATTTCTTCACAGCTAGTGGTCATCCTGTGGCGTTATATCGATATAAATTAAAGTTAGTCCAGAAGCAGTGACCCATAAATCGGGTTTTGAGGGGGCGATCAATGGCAACAACGACTGATTAAAAGGGGGGTCATTATGAAATTTAAAGTCGGTTGTGAATTAGATTATCAGGTGAGTGCCAATAGTACGTTTATTTTCAATGTTAATGTTGCTAAAACCCCAAATCAAAACATCCTAGAAGAATATCTCTGTTTAGAACCCGATCTAAATCATGAGGAATATATTGCTCCAGTTTTAGATAATCGTTATATTCGGATTAATGTCCCGTCGGGAAATTTACACTTATCCTATCAAGCTTTTGTTGATGTCATTTATGAGGAAACAAATCCCACAACGATTAATGAAGTTCCGATTGCTCAACTTCCCTTAGAATTATTACAATATATTTATCCAAGTCGCTATTGTCAATCTGACCGATTAATGCGTTTTGCTCAATCAGAATTTGGCGATTTATTGCCCGATTATTCCAGAGTAACGGCAATTTGTAATTGGATTTATGATAACGTCACTTACTTATCGGGGAGCAGTGATCAACATACCTCTGCCTTTGATACGGTAACAGAACGGGCGGGAGTTTGTCGAGATTTTGCCCATTTAGGAATTGCCTTTTGTCGATCTTTAAATATTCCGGCTCGGTTTGCATCGGGTTATGCTTATAAACTGCAACCCCCGGATTTTCATGCTTATTTTGAGGCGTATTTAGGCGATCGCTGGTACTTATTTGATGCCACTCGCCTTGCGCCCCGCAATGGATTAATTAGAATTGGAACGGGACGAGATGCGGCGGATATTGCCTTTGCCACTATTTTTGGAATGGCAGAAATGAACCAAATGAAAGTGGAAGTTGAATGTTTAGAAACTCATTCAGATTCTGACTGTCCCGAATATACTTATCAAGCCATTAGTCATCAAGTTTCTGAGAACAATTCGCCCGTGTAGTAGAATTAATTCAGTAAAAAAAAAGCTTGAGAATTATGGCTAAAAAACGGTTTGTAATTGAAATGGGGATGGGCGTTGATCAACATGGACAGGAACCTACGGTTGCCGCGGCTAGGGCACTTAGAAATGCAATTGCCCATAATGCGTTACCCGGAATTTGGGAAGTGGCGGGATTAAATCATCCCAATGAAATGATTGTAGAAGTGCAAATTGCCGTTCCCTATCCTGAACAAGTCAGAACCGAAGAAGTATTAGCCGTTTTACCTTTTGGACAGAAAAAGATTACCGTTGAAACCGGAGGAATGGTGGTACAAGGACGGGCAATTGAAGAATTTCAAGACAAAAATGATGAAATGTTAATTGCTGTTGCGGCGGTAACAGTTTGGGTCGAAAAGGAAGATGAATCTTCAAGGGATTAGAATGATCTTTTGCTTATCCCGCTCTCTAGTTCCTTGATAAATCAGGGAATGATTGCTTTTAGAGATTAAAAATAGAATTTAATAGCCTTCCAGAGCGAGCATAAGCGATAGATTCAGGGTAGGAAAAGGGTGCAATTAGAGTGTAATTAGTTTAAACCGGATAGTACAAACCATCGCCCCGTCTGTGCCAACCAATACCACTGGGATCTTTTTGTTGACTCCAATAGCTAAAATGTTCTGCACCTTTGGCAAATTCTTTGGCAACACTTCCTGTATTCACTCCTAAGCGACGAGTTAATTCTTCTTCTGTTTTGGGTGTCAACCTCAATAAATTTCTAGGATGATTATTATTAGTAGAATTAGCTCCACGACGAGTCGTTTCAGCCGTGACAGTTTTGTCTAATAACTGCTGCATCAAGGCGATTTGTCCTTTTAAAAGGTCAATATCTCCTTTTAAAAGTTTTACTTGGTCTTGTACAATTTCTTCGACCTCCGTTCGCAGTTCAGAATTGAGTTGAGGCTGTTCCCCATCAAAGAACTGTTTAATCATTTGGACTAACGCTGCACTTTCCGTTAAGTTGTGCCGTTTCATGTACTGACGCAGTTTTTTATGATAGTCCGGGGGAACGTAAGTAACGGCTCTGATATTCTTTGTTACCATGAGTATGTTAAATTATGCTACCTCAACACTAACACGACTTGCAAACAAGTAAGCTACTATTAGCATACTATTCAGCTTAAACTCAGTTGATGTATCATTGAGAATCAACAATGGTGATCTCTCAATTTTGCCAATATCAACCGAGATTCAAGGTTCTTGATTTAGCCATATTAGCTTAAATTTTGGCATTTGCACCGTCGCTCATCGATTTAGGGCTTGAAGGTTGCTTGATGAAGCTGACCTCTAACTCTCAGGCTTTTATAATCTGACAAAAACTGGTTTAAGAAAGAATTTCTTATTAGGTAGAAATATTTTATATTCCATCCTTAAATATTTGCTATCAATAATTGATCGGATACCTAATAACTTTTTCCTATCCCCTCTATTACCTATTCCCTATTTTCTTTTCCCCCTGTTCCCTGTTCCCTGTTCCCTGTTCTCTGTTCCCTGTTCCCTGTTCCCTGTTCCCTGTTCCCTAGCTATCTCTTTAGTGTTAACTGTACTTGACTTTATGTTATGGCTAAAGAGGGAGGAAATAGGCAGACAAATCCCCTACATTTAAAACATCGCTTACATTGTTGAAGCACGATTTTAATTCTAAATCGTTGATTCACATCTTAACCGAGCGAATATCCAAGGAGATTAATTCATGAAACTGAATTCTTTACCCAAATTAGTTAGTGCTACTGCCTTAGCTTTAAGTTTAGCAGTTCTGCCATCTACACTGTCTGCTTCTGCTCAAACCACACCCACAGATACAGGCACAACAGGCACAACAGGCACAACAGGCACAGATAACACCAATACAACCTACAGCCAAACAGCAGGAGATCGAGATTTTGATTGGGGTTGGTTAGGTTTACTCGGTTTAATTGGTTTAGCTGGTTTAGCTCGTAAAAATGAAGATCCAGCCCCCCGTTATCGCACCACAGATGAAGCCGCAAACCGCTACTAAAATAGAGGATTACTCATGAGAATTAAACCGTCTGTGCAACAGCTTTTGGGTACAGGAATGATTGCTTTAAGTTTAGCTGTATTTCCTGCATCCTTACCTGCTCACGCTCAAACTAATCCTAATAGTCCCACCGTTGATACGACTCCATTTCAAGAAACAAGAGATGATAATAATAACTGGGGTTGGTTAGGACTTCTGGGGTTAATTGGTTTAGCAAACTTATTTCGTCAACCCAAAACCCATCACGAAACCTATCGTGATCCCAACGTTACCACTCGTCCCGGCTATCGAGAATAAAATCATCAAATATTGGTTAAATGAGAGATTGTAGGGTTAAAAAGCTGGGGTAGGTGATACCTACCCTGATTTTATTTTAGGGGTCTGAATTCAGGGGGAAACAAGGGAGGATAACCGAAACCGAGGAATAGGATTTTAACCTTAAACTAGAATCAAAGTAGAGAATATCAAACCTGACTTATGACTGAAACCCCGGATTCTCAAATCTCCTCCCCGGTGTCTGAAACGCCCCATCAATCAACCTCTGTTAATTCCTCTTGGATGGATGGAATTGCAACTGGTTGGAGTTGGACAACCCAACAACTTAAAGGACTTTTCCCGACTGACCAAATAGCTCAAACCGTTGTGCAATGGTTTAGTGTTAATGAAACTCAAATTGCTGAGATTTTAGAAAAGGTTCGCGCCGAACTTCCTACTACAGAAGCGTTATTAATTGGCAAACCGCAAGCGGGAAAAAGCTCAATTGTTCGAGGATTAACGGGGGTTTCAGCCGAAATTGTGGGTCAAGGTTTTCGTCCCCATACTCAACACACCGAACGCTATGCCTACCCCTCTAATGACTTACCCTTACTGATTTTTAAAGATACCGTTGGTTTAGGAGATATTAATCAAAATACTGAGCTAATTATTCAAGAATTAATTGGGGATTTACAACAAGAAAGCCAAGGAGCAAGGGTTTTAATTCTAACGGTTAAAATCAACGATTTTGCAACGGATACATTACGAACAATTGCTCAAAGCTTACGGAAAAAATATCCTAATATTCCTTGTTTATTGGTCGTTACTTGTCTCCATGAACTTTATCCTTCCCAAATTGATAACCATCCGATTTATCCTCCTGATTTTGAAGATATTAATCGAGCCTTTGCAGAATTAAAATTAGCCTTTAAAGGGTTATATGATCAGGCTGTTTTAATTGATTTTACCTTAGAAGAAGATGGCTATACCCCTGTATATTATGGCTTAGAAGCTTTGCGGGATACCTTAGCCGATTTGCTTCCTGAAGCCGAAGCAAGAACCATTCATCAATTATTAAATGGAGAAGTTAACAATCAACTGGGAAATATCTATCGAGATGTGGGAAGACGGTATATTTTAGCCTTTAGTATTATGGCTGCGACCGTTGCAGCTGTTCCGATTCCCTTTGCTACGATGCCTGTCTTAACCACCCTGCAAGTTTCTCTGGTGGTATTATTAGGAAATCTTTATGGAAAAACTTTAAATCTATCTCAAGCAGGGGGCTTAGTCAGTGCGATCGCGGGAGGATTTTTAGCCCAAATGATCGGTCGAGAATTAATTAAATTTATTCCCGGTTTTGGCAGTGTAATTGCTGCGTCTTGGGCTGCTGCTTATACTTGGGCATTAGGGGAAGGAGCTTGTGTTTATTTTGGGGATTTAATGGGAGGAAAAAAACCAGATCCGCAAAAAATTCAAGTTGTTATGGAAGAAGCATTCAAAACAGCAAAAGAACGGTTTAAAGGAATTAATGAATCCAAATAGAGGATAAACGATGACTCATTTATATGAAAGCGATTTTCAGGGTTGGATAGAAGATCAAGTAAATCTTCTGAAAACTCAACAATGGCAACAGTTAGATACACTGAATTTAATTAAGGAAATAGAAGCCTTGGGACGAAAAGAACGACAAGAATTGAGAAATCGATTAGGAATTCTCTTAGAGTATTTATTAAAATGGCAATTTCAACTTGATAAACGAACGAATAGTTGGTTGGGAACAATCCGAGAACAACGCATTCAAATAAAATTTTTATTACAAGACAGTCCGAGTTTAAAGCCTTATTTGAATCAAATTTTACCGGATGCTTATGAATTAGGATTGGCTTTAGCTATTCGAGAAACAAAACTCGGTGAACAACTCTTTCCTGAAGTCTGTCCCTATACCTTAGAACAAACCTTAGATCCTCAATTTTTACCCATTTAATCTGCTTATATCCGCATAAATACTGACCTTTTATTGATTAAACATCATGAAATTTGTATTAAGATTTGCCAAATCGGGGTTTCAATTAACGAAAATTATAGGAGATCAAAACTTCAATTTTAATAAAGGAATAAATCATGGTGACATCCATCAGACCCGATCAAAAAGTGAAAATTGGGCCAACTCAATTACTGATCAATAATGAATGGGTGAATAGCGTTTCGGGTCGTCGCTTTCAGACCATTAACCCCACGACAGGTGAAATCATCTGTGATGTAGCTGAGGCTGACGCCGCTGATGTTGATCAGGCCGTTAAAGCGGCAAGAACGGCATTTACTCGTGGCAATTGGCCAGAAATGTCAGCGACGAAACGGGGCGAACTGCTGTACAAATTAGCAGATTTAATTGAACAAAACATTGTAGAATTAGCACAGTTAGAATCCTTGGATAATGGTAAACCATTTACGGATTCACTGAATATTGATTTGCCCTTGGTGATTGCTTGCTATCGTTATTATGCTGGGTGGGCTGATAAAATTCAAGGCAAAACCATTCCGATTAACGGTTCTTATTTCTGTTATACTCGCCATGAACCTATCGGTGTAGTCGGTCAGATTATCCCCTGGAATTTCCCTCTGTTAATGCAGGCTTGGAAGTTAGCTCCAGCCTTAGCAACCGGGAATACCGTTGTACTTAAAACCGCCGAACAAACTCCTTTATCAGCGTTACGGATCGGTGAATTGATCGTTGAAGCGGGTTTTCCTCCCGGTGTCGTTAACATTTTATCGGGCTACGGGCCAACAGCCGGGGCAGCAATTTCTCACCATAATGACATTGATAAGGTGGCTTTTACGGGATCAACGGAAGTCGGACATTTAATTATGGAAGCTGCCGCCAAAAGCAATTTGAAGCGTGTCACATTGGAATTGGGCGGTAAAAGTCCTAATATTATTTTTGCTGATGCCAATATGGATGCCGCGATCGAAGGAACTCACTTTGGTCTATTCTTTAACCAAGGACAATGCTGCTGTGCGGGGTCGCGGGTGTTCGTAGAAGAAAAATGCTATGACGAGTTTGTTGCCAAAACGGTTGAACGTGCTAAACAACGAGTCGTCGGCGATCCTTTTGATGCTAACACTCAGCAAGGGCCGCAGGTGGATCAAGAGCAGTTTAATAAGGTGATGGGCTACATTGAATCGGGTATAAAAGAAGATGCCCAGATGTTATGCGGGGGTCATCGTGTGGGCGATCGCGGTTTCTTTATCGAGCCTACTATTTTCGCCAATGTTCGGGATGAAATGAAGATTGCTCAAGAAGAAATCTTTGGGCCGGTGATGAGTATTATCAAGTTTAAAGATATCAACGAGGTGATTGAACGAGCTAATAATACCATCTATGGTCTGGCTGCGGCGGTTTGGACGCAAGATATTACTAAAGCTCATACTATTGCTAACAGTCTGCGGGCGGGTACAGTTTGGGTCAATTGTTATGATGTTTTCGATGCGGCTGCACCCTTTGGCGGATTCAAACAATCTGGAATTGGGCGCGAATTAGGCGAATACGGTTTGCAACAATACACCGAAATTAAGACGGTGACAATCAAACTTTAATCAAGAAACCGGGTTTTTCAATAAATCTTAATTTCTAGTTTTTGTAGAGACGTTGCATGCAACGTCTCTACAAAAACCCGGTTTCTATAGGTTAGGGTTATGAGTAGCTTTAGCAATTGCCTTGTCAATTCATTATTATCCCAGTAGTTTGCTACTATTTTGATGCGATTCAAGAGGAAATCGTTTTATGGAAAGAATAAACTACAGAGAATTAGTCCAAACAATTCTGACTCAACACTCAAGAAATGATTTAGATACTGAGACAGAAGTACAATTACTATTTGACACGGAAAGGGAGCATTATCAAGTCGTTCATTTGGGTTGGGAGAAGCAAAAACGGGTTTATGGTTGTGTGATTCACGTCGATATAAAAGATGGTAAAATTTGGATTCAGAGGGATAGAACAGAAACAGGAATAGCGAATGAGTTGGTCGCTGCGGGAGTTGCTAAAGAAGATATTGTTTTAGCGTTTAAAGCTCCTTATATTCGTCAATTTACTGAGTTTGCTGTGGGGTAAATTGACTCGATTGATTTTTGGGCTTGTGCGGACAAATCTGCTTACTCAAGCTGCCGGGGATCTTCTGAGGGAGGATGCCAGCCCGCCTGAACCCATAGCGCACGGGCTTCTTGGATAGAACGTTCTCCTCTATAGCGCTCGTCGTTGAGGTCAAGACGCTCACAAGTGGCTCGACCGATAGGAGTTGTGCCGACAATCTTCGTACCGTCTGCATTCCAGATGAAATGGTCAGACCACTGCTGTTGACGGGGATTAAATAAAGGCAGAATTGCTGAGGTTTCCACATCCCGACCCACAATGAAGTTATAACGACGCTGGTTACAACGGCTACAAGCTAAAGCCAGGTTATCAGAATTGTCAGAGCCACCTAGAGAGCGCGGCTGGATGTGATCGATGGTGAAACGAGAGGTGCTGATTTTCTCAGGAGAGTGACAATATTCGCACAGGTAGCCTGCACGTTTCCGCACGAGTTGCCTTGTCAATTCATTAATAGTCATTGCTCGGCAACTAAGAGGGAATTGAGGTAGGTAAAGATACGGTCAAGTTCCCCGATGGCGTTGAGTTCTGCCTCTTCTTCTAGGGTTAGTGAACCTGTCTTGTTTTTTTCTAGCAAATCTTCGAGGTTAGATTGTAACTCGTCGGTAAATTTGAAGAGTCGAAGGCTATCAACCTTCTCAACTTTAATGCCTGTTTCCAGTAAGGACTGTGGGCTAATCATTACTTGGATCATAATTTTGCTGCTCCAGTACAAAGCACTAGCTTAACTCTAACCAATTCTGATAAGCCGCGATGTTCTAAGATTTCATCGGAAATTAGTAAACTCATAGATAGGGGTGTGAAATGGAAAGTAGTTATATTTTAACAGAAATTTAGCTAAGTAGAAATGGAGTCAAGAAACCGGGTTTTTCAATAAAACTGAAATTGTACAGTCAAGTTAACTGCAAAAAGTCAAGAAACCGGGTTTTTCAACAAAACTCAATTTGTGAATTCAAGTTAACGATAAAAACCCGGTTTCTATAGGTTAGGGTTATAAGTAACTTTACCAATTGCCTTATCAATTCATTAATCGTCTTGGAATCACACTTTATGGCAAAGGTAAATAAACTATTCGGTCTTGATATTCATACTCCTCAGAAGCGATGGCAATTAAAATCAATTCTTCAAGGTTTTCGCCAATACTTAAATTAGGATTGAGGATAAAAATCCCTGGTATATGGCGACCTAGCGCGATATGATCTGCCAAGTGAACTGGCATTGAAGTCCGGTTATTAGTCACAAGCACAAATTGATGATCTTCGCACCAATAGAGAATGTCTGGATCGAGTGTTCCTTTTGGTGGTGTTTCCGGTTCTCCTACGACTTGGATTACGATACCAGGTTCTCGCTGTCTAATTTGATTAGGATACAGAGGATTTACATTTTCATCAATTAGGTATTTTAGAGTCATCGGTTTATATTTGGGCTTGTCTATCGGCTCTCAATTGCCGCAGTTTTTCCGATACAGGTGGAGGATTTAGACGCTGTTGTTCTCTCATTTTATGACCATGTTCTATCCAATTTTTTAGGTAATTGCTGATAGTTTCTTTGTTCTGTAGGTAATAGAGAATTGTCGCATAGACTTGTTCTAAGGTTAGCGAGGGGTAGGTTTGGGCAATTTCTTCGGGAGTGCAACTGCGATCAATATATTCATAAAGGATAGTTTCGATGCCGATTCTTGTACCTTTCAGTCGAATATCATCGGGAGTGAGGAAGTTGAAATAATCTGTTAGTTGTGCTGTTAACATCGGTAAGCCTCATTCTATAATTTTAGTGTTAAAAGAGTAAGTATAGAGTTTGCCTCGTTACTGAATTTAATTATAGTATATTTTCGGCAATTTCTTCTGGAGTGCGACGGCAATCAATATATTCATAAAAAATGGTTTCAACGCCGATTTGTTTTCCTTTTAGTCGAATTCACCAGAAGTCAAAAAATTGAAATAGTCTGTTAATTTGGCTAATGCCTAAGTTTTTGTAGGCATTAGCATAAATAGGATTAAGTTGAATCGCTTGGTTGTAATCCGATATGGCTTTTTCATAGTCTTTTAAGTCATCGTAGGCAATACCTCGGTTGTAGTAGGCATCTGCATCATTAGGATTAAGTTGAATGGCTTGGTTGTAATCCGATATCGCTTTTTCATAGTCTTTTAATTTAGAGTAGGCAATGCCTCGGTTGTTGTAGGCTTCAGCATTATTAGGATTAAGTTGAATCGCTTGGTTGTAATCTGATATCGCTTTTTCATAGTCTTTTAAGTCATAGTAGGCATTGCCTCGGTTGTTGTAGGCATAAGCATAATTAGGATTAAGTTGAATCGCTTGGTTGTAATCCGATATCGCTTTTTCATAGTCTTTTAAGTTTCTGTAGGCATTACCTCGGTTGTTGTAGGCTTCAGCATCATTAGGATTAAGTTGAATGGCTTGGTTGTAATCTGATATCGCTTTTTCATAGTCTTTTAAGTTTCTGTAGGCATTACCTCGGTTGTTGTAGGCTTCAGCATCATTAGGATTAAGTTGAATGGCTTGGTTGTAATCTGATATCGCTTTTTCATAGTCTTTTAAGTTTCTGTAGGCATTACCTCGGTTGTTGTAGGCATTAGCATAAATAGGATTAAGTTGAATCGCTTGGTTGTAATCCGATATGGCTTTTTCATAGTCTTTTAATTTAGAGTAGGCAATGCCTCGGTTGTTGTAGGCATAAGCATAATTAGGATTAAGTTGAATCGCTTGGTTGTAATCCGATATCGCTTTTTCATAGTCTTTTAATTTAGAGTAGGCAATGCCTCGGTTGTTGTAGGCTTCAGCATTATTAGGATTAAGTTGAATCGCTTGGTTGTAATCTGATAAGCTGTTGTGTATTTAAACTGTGATTATAGCATTACCTTTGTTTTTAAGTTTACGTCCCCATTTAATAGATAACTGTCCTTCATTTAAAAGCTGATGTAATAAACACTCTAGCTCATCAACTGATTTAAAGAGTCGATGAGCTATATATTCTTTAGCTGAATGCCAGACTAATTCAATTAAATTATAATCTGGACTATATGCTGGAAGAAATTCTAAATAGACATTCGGCATTTCTGCTTTAATTTTTTCTAGGTACTCTTCTTTTTTGTGAAAACTTGCATTGTCAAGAATAATCAGGATCTTAGCTCCTTTTTCTACAAATTCTTCTGCTTGATTTCCCGCTAATACCCATTCATAAATTAGCTCTTGATAAAAACTTTTTAACACTTGATAAAAATTATCTGCATTTCCTTTATCCAGAAATTCTACAAATCTTTTTTTATCCGAGTACCTCAATCCTCCCATCACATTAACTCTTCCTTTCCTCCTGTCTCCTCTAATCTGTTTCCTCTTCCCTTTTTTACACCAATTCTTTCTTTTTATCACTCTTAAATTAAATCCACTTTCATCCCAAAACCATACCTGTAATTGTTCTGGACTTTCTTTTGCTATTTTCAAATATTCTTCTATTTTATCTTTAAATAATTTTCTTTTTTCTGGATCTCTTTTCTCTTCTAAGCTATACTTTGCCCACAAATAAACATACTTTTTTTCCTTTAATATCTTTCTCACTTGTGAACTACTTAATTTGATTCCTGTGATTTGTTCTAAATAAGTTGCCAATCTTTCTCCTGTCCATCTCCCAAATTCATATCCTAATTCTTCCGGTTCTTTTTCTACTGTTTCTAATAATATCTCTATATATTTGTCTGTGGCTTTTCTATAATTTCCTTTCATTCTTTCATCTTTTAGGCTTTCTAATTTGTCAGGGTCTCCATGTACACACCAATAACATACTTTGTTTAATGAGCAGCCCAAAAACTTGGCAATTTCACTTTGCTTTTTACCATCATTTAGCAATAATAAAATCAAGATTCTTTCTCGGATTTGTCCATTTTCTTCCTCTTTCAATCTTTTCTGTAGTTTCTCTACTTGCTTTTCATTTAAATGATTTTTAGCAGGCATCTTTTGATTGATTTTTCTAAACTTGGTTTTTCATTATACCCTATTTAGATGCTTAACAGCTTAAGTTGAATGGCTTGGTTGAAATCTGATATCGCTTTTTCATACTCTTTTAAGTAATAGTAGGCAATGCCTCGGTTGTTGTAGGCTTCAGCATCATTAGGATTAAGTTGAATGGCTTGGTTGAAATCTGATATCGCTTTTTCATACTCTTTTAAGTAATAGTAGGCAATGCCTCGGTTGTTGTAGGCTTCAGCATCATTAGGATTAAGTTGAATGGCTTGGTTGTAATCCGATATCGCTTTTTCATAGTCTTTTAAGTTTCTGTAAGCCTTGCCTCGGCTGAAGTAGGCTTCAGCATAATTAGGATTAAGTTGAATGGCTTGGTTATAATCTGATATCGCTTTTTCATAGTCTTTTAAGTCATAGTAGGCCTTGCCTCGGTTGTAGTAGTCTTCTGAATTATCAGGATTGAATTGATTAATTAGCTCACTCCCATTCAAATCTTCCTTTTGTTCCTTTTTTTCCCCACACATTGTCTGCCAATATACTGGCACTTCTGTTAAATTCTGGCAAATCACAGGCAACCAACTCGCACAGGGAAAATGACCTTCCCAACCTTGCAATCTTTCCCGCGCTTCCTTAACTGCTAAATAAAACGACTGACCCCCTGAAAAAGAACGCAGAAAATATTTTAAAAATTCCTGTGCTACTTTGTCAGGAACAGGTTCTCGCATGACAATCATTTGAGGTAGATTCAAACGCGCTAAATCTTGAGCTAACCCCAAACCATCACAGGAGTTAAAAATAGCCAGTTGTAAACCTTTTTCAATGGCTTTTTTTAACGCATATCTTAAGTCAGGAATCGTTAAACTCTCAGTTTTATTGATATATAGAATTCCTGTCTCTGCTTCCGTGTGGCTATGTCCGGCAAAAAAGAGAATATCCCAAGACTGTTCCCAGAGTTGATCGTTGAGTTCTTGGCGGTTAGGTTTAACTAAAAACTCAACTTTAGCACCCGGAATAGAATTTAAAATTTTTCGATCTGCTTCAACATTAATCCCGTCATCATTGCCCAAAATTGCCAAAATATTAACGTGATTATTAGCAACTTTGTCTGATGTCACTTGTTTAAATTTGGGCGCACCGACACTAATTTCTGCTTTAGGGTAACGTTCTAATATATCCCAAAGATGCCAGGGAAGTTTGCGGAGATCAAGATTAGAAGTTTGGATAATTAACCGCACTTCATCATCTTCTTTTAAATGGGCAATCAATTCTTCTCTAACATGACTAAATTGTGGGGATTTTAACCATTGATTAAAATGTTGGCTTAAATTATCAGCTTTTGTATTAACATCACCAATTGAGAAGTTAGTTATTTGTCCTGCTTTTGCCTTTAATACTCTAACTTTTATCCCAAGAAAACTATAATAAGTGACTTTCCAACTGTTGTAAGATTCAATCAGTTCTGGGTCTGGCGGTAAAGATCCGGTTTCCTGAATAGTCGCAGGTTTCCCCTCATTCCCTAATTGTAACGTGACCGAAAAACCTCTATTGTCGAAGTCTCCCTCTGCAAAAGTCAGCACTCCTAACTTCCCCATCGCTTTCTCCTGGTTAGATTAGATGACAAAATTTTCGACAAAATTAGCATCTTCTAATCCTATTTAAACACTAAACTATTCCCCTCATCTATTTTAAACTTTATTTGTTACAAAACTTAAGCAAGCTCAAATATTCTATTGACTCAGAGCAGTAGAATTTCTATTTTCTTCTATTTTACAACTATTAGACCGAGAATTAATAGCAGAACTTAAATTTTGTTGATCGTTTTGCCAACTCATAATTTTATTTCTAAAATGAATTGTTCCATGAGTATAACCATGCCAAATTTTTTCCAGTTCTCTTAAATCTTCACAAGGAAATTTAGCAATATCCTGTTGATTTAACTCAATGGGATCAGAATATTTCGTATCTTTTCCTAAAGCTAATAACATCATTCTATAGGTTTGACGTTCAGCTTTAGTAAATTGTTTTGCTGCTAATAAATTAGCTAATCGTTCATAGTCTGGTTTCACCCTGATTTTTTCCGACACTGTAGCCGTTCTTGCCATTCCAATGACCAAAGATGTAATCGATGCTATCACACCCAATGCAACAATTATCTTTTCTCGATTACCCATTTTTCCTTCACATTAGCTCTTTGTTGGGCTTTAGCCCTAATTCCCAAAGATTATAAACCCTTAATCCCTTCCTGACAAATATTAAACTTTGGATGGGTCAAACCCACCCAATATTAAGCTAAAGTTGTTGTAATTTTTGATAACGACCTAACGCCAACAAAGGGAAATAATGTTGATAATAATGATATTTGATGTAAAAATGACCCGGAAATCCAGTTCCCGTAAATTCTGACTCATCCCAGCGACCATCTGAAAGTTGTGTTGAAATTAAATAGTTAATTCCCTGTTCAATTGCCTGCATTTCATAGTTTCCTGTTGCTTGTCCCGTCGCCATTAAACCAATTAATGCCCACGCTGTTTGAGATGCGGTACTAACCCCCTTTCCTTTCAATTGTGGGTCATTATAACTGTGGCAAGTTTCCCCCCAACCGCCATCAATATTTTGACAACTCACTAACCAATTTTCCCCTCGTTTCATCATGGGTTTAAGAGAACTATGGCCCCAATTTTTATGAACAGGATGAATGACCGCTAAGGCTGACAATACCCCACTGGTTCCATAAATATAATTAACCCCCCAACGCCCGAACCAACTGCCATCGGTTTCTTGTTCCTGTTTTAAATAGGAAATCGCCCGTTCAATTGAAGATTTTAAGGATTGAATTTTAAATTGAAATTCAGAGGAATTCGGGTCTAATTCTCCTAACATTTCAATCACTCTAGCGGTAACATCCGCCGTATTAGGATCAATCATGGCTTTTAAATCCCCATAGGGAACCGCATTAATCCAATCTTGATCATTATCAATATCAAAAGCAGCCCAACCTCCGGCTTTACATTGCATTGAGATCATCCAATCAATGCCTCGAATTATGGTTGCTTTTTTTAAGGATTCATCAGGAATTTTAGCTTGATTTAAAGCCATGACTACAACGGCAGAATCATCTAAATCAGGATAAAATCGATTCGTAAACTCAAACGCCCAGCCTCCCGGTTTTCCTTGTTTATTTTTAATATTCCAATCTCCATAATCTAAAATTTGTTGGCGGATTAACCAGTCTGAACTTTTTACAATAGCAGCATTATTTTGCTCAATTCCTGATTCAACTAAAGCTCGAATTACCCAAGCAGTATCCCAAACTGGAGATACACAAGCTTGCATCCGATAGGTTTCTTCTGTTTCTATAGCAAAGTTATCAATTGCTTCTAAACCCCGTTGAACAACAGGGTCAGACACCGAATAATTTAAGCATTTTAAGGCTAATAAAGAGTTTAACATTGCTGGGATAATTCCCGCCCAGTCTCCGGTTATTTCTTGTCGTTCTAAAATCCATTGTTCTGCCGCTTTTAACCCCTGTTCTCGTAAGGGAACAGCATTAAAGAGTTCGGCAAATTTAAAGATTTGATCTAACCCTAAGAATATATCCGTCCAATCGTTATTTTTAGGCAATTCAAAAATAGCATTTTGTCGTCCTTCTACATATAATTCATCTAAATTTAGGTTAGAATCAAACCTAAAAATTGGCTTTTGATCAAAAACAATTAATAGAGGAACGGTACTACTCCTTGCCCAACTGGACATTTCATAAATAGTAAAAGGAGAGCCTTCAGGTAACAACATAATCCAAGGGGGAATTGAAGGAATTCCTCGCCAGTCATAACACCCAATTAAAGCTAAATGTAGCTTGGTAAAAATTCGAGTTTTTGTAATTCCACCTTGTTCTAAAATAAATTTTTTGGCTTTAATTAAGGCGGGATCAATTTCTGATACCCCTAATATTTTTAACGCCATATACGCTTCAACGGTGGTACTGAGTTCCCCTCCATCGCCATAGAATAATTCCCAACCGCCATGATCTCGTTGTTGAGAACGTAAGTAGGTTTCAGCTTTAGATAAAGGGCGATTTTTATCAGTTCCCCAAATTTTATGTAATAGAATAATTTCTGATATAATCGTTACATTAGATTCTAATTCTCCCCACCAGTAGCCTTCGGGATATTGTTGAGATAAAAGAAAGTTTTGGCTGGCTGCGATCGCATCTTTTAATTGGGTTACAGAGACTTGATTTTCCCTTTCCATTGTTATCAGTTTAACTCCTGTTAGTGTTTTTGAGAATATTATTTCTTTAAGAGGTTATAAATATTCTATCATGTCTTTTATTGAATTAATCAGAATTTTATTATATAATCTACTCATAAATTGGGAATTAGCTCAAAAAAATCTAATTTTAAATAAAATTGAACCAATGGAGTAAATCATGCTTAAAGATATTGTTGAAGTTCATCCCTTAACAAATTACCAGCTAAAACTTCGTTTTGAAGATGGAGTAGAAGGGATCATTGATGTGTCTAAACTCATTCAGTTTACCGGAGTATTTGAACCTCTAAAAAACCCTGATTACTTTAGTCAAGTTAAACTTTCTAGCGAGTGGGGAACTATTTATTGGGATAGCGGTGCTGACTTAGATCCTGATGTATTGTATTCCTATTTATCCCAGCAACCGATACAGTTAAAAACTCCCAGCATTTCTTAATAGTAAAATGGAAAATATAATTTTAGTTTTAACGCTATTATCCTTAATAATATGGATTGTATTATTAATGTTTCGAGGACGGTTTTGGCAAGCCGATCAACGACTTTCAGAAATTCAAGAACCGTTATTAAATTACCCCTCTATTGCTATAATTGTGCCAGCAAGAAATGAAGCGGAGTTAATTGAAATTAGTTTGCGATCGCTTCTTAATCAAAACTATCCGGGTTCATTTTCGATTATTTTAGTCGATGATCAAAGCCATGATGGAACAGCCAATATTGCCCTAGAAACTGCTAAAATATTAAATAAAATAGACCGATTAAATATTATCACTTCTCAACCGTTACCTGCGGGATGGACAGGGAAACTTTGGGCGATGGAACAGGGCGTTAAATCTACTCAACAATTAATAAAACCTCCCGATTATATTTTATTTACCGACGCTGATATTGAACATTCTCCTAATAATTTAAAGCAATTAGTAGAAAAAGCCGAAACAGAACAATTACAATTAGTATCGTTAATGGTATTATTAAGATGTCAAAGTTTCTGGGAAAAGTTATTAATTCCCGCCTTTGTATTTTTCTTTCAAAAATTATATCCGTTTCGGTGGGTTAATCATCCTCAAAGTCAACTCGCAGCCGCAGCAGGAGGATGTATTTTAATTCGCCAGGAAGCCTTAACTCGTATTGGTGGCTTACAAATATTAAAACAAGCGTTAATTGATGATTGTTCTTTAGCACAAGCTGTGAAATTAATCCCCCCAACCTATCTTGACGAGGAAGACTTTTCTTCTATTACTCAGGGATTTTCTATGAAGCGTTTTATCTTTCCTTTTACCTCTAAATCCTATTATCCAATTTGGTTAGGACTAACAGAAACAACTCATAGTTTAAGACCCTATTCGAGTTTATCAAGTATTTGGGATATGGTTGCTAGAACAGCCTTTAGCCAACTAAATTTTTCGATAATTTTATTGGGATTAACTCTAATAGGGATGATTCTGATTTATTTAATTTATCCTATTAGTTTGATTTGGGGAATTCTGCATGGAAAGGGGTTAATTATCCTTTTAGCTACGTTAACAGGATTATTAATGGAAATTGCATATTATCCCACCTTAAAACTCTATCGACTTTCTCCCGTTTGGGGGTTAACTTTACCGTTAATTGGATTTTTATATGCGTTGATGACTTTAGATTCAGCCTTAAGATATTGGCAAGGAAAAGGGGGAAGTTGGAAAGGCAGAACTTATGTATAAAATTTGAGAAAGGGGTCTTCCGTACTGATAATATTTTGACATACAAAGTACGGAAAAACCAGAGTTTAGGCTTTTGTTTCAAGAGAATCTTTACTTCCCTCTTTAGATTGCATTTCTTCAATATCTAATAAATTCACAATTACCCCTGCAATGGGAACTGAGAGAAATACCCCTAGAATTCCAGCAATTTTTGCCCCAACCAGTAAAGCAAAAAACAAAACCACAGGGTTAATATTAACTGCACTTTGCATAATGCGAGGGGCAATAAAATTGTCCTGAATTTGTTGTAAAATTACACTAACAAACAATACTTGTACCGTCAAAAACCAGCCACTTTGAATTAAAACAATTAAACTGATGATTAAAATCCCTAGAGTGGCTCCTATCCCTGGAATAAAATCAAAAAAGGCAACAATAATCGCCAGGGATAATGAGAAAGGAATTCTCAAGGTACTATAAACTAAAAAACTAGATATTCCCAAGAAAAAGGAGAGTAATAGTTGACCTCTAAAAAAACCTAAAAAGCTTTTTTGCAGGGCTACAGAAAACTGACTGCGATGGGGATAAGGAATGAGTTTTAACAATAAAAACCAAAGTCTTTCGCCATCAACCAGCATAAAAAATGCAATCACAAAAATAATAATAAATGAAAGCAACGCATTAGGTAATGAAGAAAAAGTTCCTACTAAAATGCTTACCATCGAACCCAGAGATTTATTAAATTCGGCTTCTATCGGAGCGAGATTAATATTAATTCTCCGATTTGTCAAAAACTCTTGTAAGCGGTCAAACGGATTATCGGCTGAGGTTAAATTTTCAACAACGAGGCTGAGAAGCTGTTGAAATTGATTAAAAAACATCGTTCCCAAGGCTAATCCTGTAGCCACAACCAGAAATAGACTCAGAAAAATAACAATTCCCAAGGCTAATCCTCGACCCAAATATCGCTCTAAATAGCGCACGGGATAGTTGAGAAGAAAAGCTAAAATTGCGGCTAATATAAATGTAAAAAAGATATTTTCAAAATAGTTAAAAATTAGAATTAATGCCCAGCCAGAGGCAAAAAACAATAAAAAGCGCACTAAACTATTGGTACTAACGCGATTCCACAAGGCGTTATCCTGGGAATCTGGGGGTAAATTATCCATTGGGATGACTCAATTTTTGCCAACGTTGACATTTTAGCGGATCTGTAATGGGTTAGGAATGTAATTTTTAAATTGATCTGACCTATTTGAATACTTTAGTCTATGTAATTTTTGTATTCAAAGTTTTACTATTGTTTTATGAGTAAATTGGACAAAATTTTAGGGTTAGAGATCCAACGTCGTCGTACAGACAAAGGTTGGTCTCAAGAATACCTGGCAGAAATGACAGGTTTGCACAGGACTTATATCAGTCAGTTAGAACGAGGGCTAAAAAGCCCGTCCATTAGAGTTTTGAATCATATTACTAAGGCTCTAAATATAACAATGAGTGAATTTTTATTGTCTGTAGAGGAGTCTCTTCGTACTGAATGATCAGGAAATTGAACGGCTCAGGCAAGCAATTCTTGCTACTGTTGCTTCTCCGATTATTGGTTCAATTGAAGATTATACTTGGGAAGCTATTTTTCATTATATTAAAAATATTCCTGTATCTGATCCTGCACTAGGACGAACTAAACTTCTCTATGATGCTGTTAATTTTACAACAAAAACAGGTTAGTCACTAAAATCGCTGCAAATTAACAATATGAGACGGGGAAATACGTTTTGGTTTGTTATTCAAAGAGCAGATATTATTAAAAAAGCTGTTCTATTGTGAATATCCATTATATCCTCTCGATCCTACTGCTTTTACTTGGGCATGGACATTTGTACTTTCATGACGTATGATGGTTTGATAGAGATTTTGGGGAGAATCAGGATAATTTTGATGGGTATATTCTTCTCCATCTTTTAAAGAGGGTAAGTCTCCAATAGCATCTTTAATTGTTACAATAGGAGACAGGTTAGATTCAAAAATATTCAATTGCCTAGAAGATAAACTAGAGCGATAATCGCTTCTAATATCTCCTTGATGGGTAGGTTTGGGAATGTCAAGCTTTCGGTTGAGACTTGCTAGAAAAAAAGCTCTAGACCGAGTTTGAGGAATACCATAGTAAGCTGCATTTAAAATGGATGAGGTGACTTTGTAACCAAAAGATTCAAGTTTTTCAGTGATCTCATTTTTGATAATGCCTTCATAAGCATTTAGAATTTCAGGAACATTTTCCATAACCACATAAACAGGCCTAAACTCCTGTACAAATGTCAAAAAAGTTTGATACAGTTGATTACGAGAATCGTTAAAATAGCGATCACTGGCTGGAATATTTCGGGAAAAACCTTGGCAAGGTGGCCCTCCTACTAATACAGTTAATTTTTCCTGGGTTAAACCTAAAGCTAAACGAAGGTCAGAGGGGTTAACTTCCCGGATATCTTGTTGGAGAATTTTAGTGCTTGGATAGTTATATTTATAGGTAGCGATGGCTTTTTTATCGATTTCAATTGCACAGAGAGATTGAAATCCTGCCAGGTGAAATCCTGTTGTCAAGCCACCTGCACCAGCAAACAGATCAATGATTGTATATGTCATAATCTAAGATACTATAGTATTCAATTGTGATTGTCAAGTGCATGACGTTGAATAGAGTTAAGGATTTTTACTAAACGTTTATCTAAACTCATGAGAAAACTATGATTAGACTCAAACAATGGCAATGGATTGTATTAATCACGCCGATCACAATCATGGTAATTTTTTTGCTGGTGGCGGCGGGAGTCACCATTCATGACTGGGGAATTAATTGGATTTGGGCGGTATTTACCTTGATATTTTTGGGTTGGCGTTGGTTGTTAGTGAAATGGACTCAACCCTTGGTTAAACAGATGGAAACCGTCGTTGCTGAAGTCAATCAGGAACTAGAATCCTCCTTTGATGAACCCATCTCTCAACCAACTGGAAATCAAGCGATTATCCAAGTTGAAACCGCATTACAAGACATTTTAAAAGCCACCCAAAATGATCCCCCAATTTGGGAAGATAGTGTAATCTTTTGGAAACGCTGTCAAGATGTGGTGACAACTGTTGCTAATATTTATCATCCTGAAGTTAAATATCCTCTCCTCAGCATTTATATCCCTCAAGCTTATCAATTAATGCGAGGAACAGTTGATGATTTAGATCGCTGGATGGAAAAATTATCTCCAGTATTAAATCAAATTACAGTTGGACAAGGCTATGAAGCTTATCAAGTTTATCAGAAATTAGAACCCTCTGCGCGTAAACTTTGGCGGGTGTGGAATTGGGCACAATGGCTATTAAATCCAACAGTTGCTTTAGCGCGAGTTACGACTCAAAAATCTACCAATCAAGCAACACAACAATTATTAGTTAATTTAGGTCAATCCTTACGCGAATCAGCCTTAAGAAATTTGTGTCGTCAAGCGGTTATTCTCTACAGTGGAACTACCTTACCTGTAACAGAATTTGCGGTTACAACTCCCTCCCTTCCTCAAGCTAAAACACAAACTTTACGAGAAATTTTAACCCAAACTGAATCCGTTGAAACCTTAAAACAAAAACCTGTTAATTTACTGTTGGTGGGACGTACAGGCGCAGGGAAAAGTAGTTTAATTAATAGCCTCTTTCAAGCTGATAATGCAGCAGTGGATGTGTTACCAAGTACGGATAAAATTCAAAATTATCAGTGGCAAATAGAAACGGGAGAAAGCTTGAATTTATGGGATACTCCGGGTTATGAACAGGTGAATCGTCCTGAGTTGCGAGAACAAGTTTTAGATTATGCAACCAACGCAGATTTGTTATTATTAGTAACTCCAGTCCTTGATCCCGCTTTACAAATGGATGGGGATTTTTTGAAGGAGATTAAACAGCAAGGATTCGAGCTACCTATTATTATCATTATTACCCAAGTTGATCGCTTACGTCCGATGCGAGAATGGCAACCCCCCTATGATTGGCAAGGGGGAAATCGTCCCAAAGAAAAAGCGATTCGAGACGCGACAAAATATCGGATTGAACAATTAGGAGAATATTGCGATCGCGTTTTACCAATTGTCACCCAAGATCGTCAAACTCAGCGCCAACCATGGGGAATTGATGTGTTATCAATTGCCCTTTTAGATACGATTAATCCCGCTAAACAACTGCGTTTAGCCCGGTTTTTGAAAAATCGAGAAGCCCGGATTTTAGCAACGGCTAAAATTATTGATCATTATACCTTTCAAATGGCAACAACCCAAGGATTAACGGCGTTATTAAAAAGCCCCATTCTCAGATTTATTTCAACATTAACAACAGGTTCTCCCACCTTGGCTTTATTGCTTGCAGAACAAATTCCCGTCGAACAATTACCCGTTGTGATTGGTAAATTGCAAATGGCCTATGATTTGTTTATGTTATTAAATTCAGGAGAATCTGATCCAGTGAATTTTGATTTATTGGCTCTCTGGCCGTTACTGTTAGAAAATCCTAATCCCCCGGAAAAAAATGCTTGGGCTTTTGGTCATGCGTTAGTAGAATATTGGACACAAAAGCTTACAATTGGACAAATGCAGCAGCGATTTCAATTTTATTTAAAGTCTCAAAGTGCTTAATATGAAATCTTGAAAGAATTAGCCCCTCCTCTCCACCTCTCCCTGCTCTTTCCTACAAGAAGAGTGTTTTTATTTGAGAGGGAAGAGGATGTATTAGGTTTAATTTGCGTTCAGCAAACTGTTAATATTCCCTAAAAAATTACGATTCACCTGGATTAGGACTAAAATATTTATTGAACTTATCGGCTTCGCCTTTATATTGCTCTGCGTCTGGGGGAGCGGGTTTCTTGCGAGTAAGATTCGGCCACTTTTCAGCATACTCCCTGTTAATTTCTAACCAGCGTTCTGCACCTTGATATGTATCAGGGATGATGGCTTCAGCCGGACATTCAGCTTCACACACTCCACAATCAATACACTCATCAGGATTGATAACGAGCATATTTTCACCTTCATAAAAACAGTCCACAGGGCAAACGTCAACACAATCTGTGTACTTACATTTAACACAAGCTTCTGTAATAACGTAAGGCATCGCTGTTCTCCTTTAAGAACATTAATTTTTAAATTCTAAAGCCATCTCATAATCAACTAAAAAAAATTAATCAAAACTTAACATTATTTCGTTAAATAACTTAAAAAAAGGCTTTATAGGCAATTTCACTAATTAGCAAAATATTCAAACCCAGTATAATTTAAAAAAACGTTATCCTTAAAATTAGGTGGGGTATGAGCAAAAAATAATGAGACAATAGTACATGGGTAAAGTGATCAGGCAAATATTATGCAATCTGTTGATTTAACGACATTAATCGCAAGCTGTTGTGAACTGCGGAAAGACTGGCTTCCAGCGCGGTTAGAACAGGTGTATCAACGCGATCGCTTTACGATTTCTTTGGGGTTACGCACCCTCAAGCGTCGAGGCTGGTTAGATATTTCTTGGCATCCCCAAGCGGCTAGAATTTGTATTGGTGATCCTCCTCCCCGTATTCCTGATACCTTTACTTTTAGTGATCAACTGCGGCATCAATTAGGGGGATTAGCATTAGTTGAAATTCAGCAAATTGATCCTTGGGAACGAATTTTAGATCTACAATTTTCCCAGCGTCCAGGGGATAGTCCCCTCTGGCATTTGTATGTGGAAATTATGGGAAAATATAGTAATGTAATTTTAACCGGATCGGACAATAGTATTGTTACGGCAGCCCATCAGGTGAATATACAACAATCGAGTGTGCGACCAATTTTAACAGGTCAACCCTATGAACTGCCTCCTAAATTAACCGAACCCATTCCCAGTTTAAATGAGCCTCAATCTCGTTGGCAAGAGCGTGTCAGTTTAATTCCCAGTGCTTTAAAACAACAACTCTTAAAAAACTATCGAGGCTTAAGTTCGGGGTTAGTGTTATCGATGATTCAAGCTGCTAATTTAGATCCCACTCAACCCACACATACTTTAAGGACAGAAGACTGGAATCGGTTATTTAAAAGTTGGCAAACTTGGTTAAAAACTTTAGAAAATTATAATTTTTTTCCTTATTATACTTCAAAAGGTTATGAGGTTATTCCTTGGACTTCAGAAACGGTTTCTGACGTTAAATCTATTCAAATTTTACTCAATACTTATTATACTAATCAATTAAATCATCAAGAATTTCAGCAACTCCGGCATCAAATTAATCAAAAAATCAATAATGTTTTAACGAAATTGCAATTTAAAGCCGAACAATTTATTCAACGGTTACAACAATCTGATGAAGCCGATGAGTATCGGGCAAAAGCCGATCTATTAATGGCATTTCTGCACGAATGGAAACCGGGCATGAAGGAGATTTTGTTACCGGATTTTGAGACGGGAGAACCGGTTAAAATTCCCCTCAATCCAGAGAATAATGCCGTCTGGAATGCTCAAAATTTATATAAACGACATCAAAAGTTAAAACGAGCCAGAATTGCCGTTGAACCCCTGTTAAATGAAGTTAAAACCGAGATTAACTATTTAGAACAAGTTGAATCAGCAATTAGTTTAATTGAAACCTATAAAACTGCCGAAGATTTACAAACCTTAGCTGAAATTCGAGAAGAGTTAATTCAACAAGGTTATATTAATGTTCCTGATAATCGCAGTTCTAATTCTCCCTCATCCATAGAATTCTATCGCTATCAAACTCCCAATAATTTTGAGGTTTTAATCGGCAGAAATAATCGTCAAAATGATCAATTAACCTTTAAAGTTGCAACGGATTATGATTTATGGTTTCATACTCAAGAAATCCCCGGTAGTCATGTATTGTTGCGGTTAAGTGCGGGACAGGTTGCTGATGATATGGATTTACAATTTACAGCTAATTTAACCGCCTATTATAGTCGCGCCAGACAAAGTGAACAAGTTCCAGTTATTTATACTAAACCCAAGCACGTTTATAAACCCAAAGGGTCTAAACCAGGGATGGTGATTTATAAACAAGAAACCGTGATTTGGGGGAATCCTCATCAAGCTAAAATTGCATTGTGATATTAATAGAAATTAGTGTCAAATTAAAGCCCTGAACTAAAGTTCGGGCTAAAAGCTTAAGTCATCTAAAGATGACTAATAATTAGGAATGAAAAATAAATAACTTGCACAACTAAACCCTGGAAACCTTGATCCACTGTAAACTATTTCTCAATTAGTCACCTTATTGGTTTTTCATTCCTAAGATCATTCTTCATTAACCAGTTTTAACGGGTTTTAGCTTTGAGCCTGAAATTTATTTCAAGGCTTTTCTTGTGTCAATATTAGCTGTTCCCTACTCTAACTATTCTAATTCAGATAAGCCGATTGACAACTAATCATAATTTCTTGAGTTCGGGGATAGGATTGTAAATATTGAAGAAACAGTTGAGCATCAAAACTTCTGGGATCTCGCCTTTCTCCTGAACGATCAACTGCCGCATGAGTCGTAATTCGATAATCAGGAACCCCAGTTTTTGCCACTAACCATGCTAAAGATTGATATTGTGCAGCCGTATAACCACTATGAGAATCAGCATTATTGCGACCATCCGCAGGCGTTTCTAAAGAAACATGATAAGCAAAATTATTCACAGAAGGAGGACGTTGAGGATGGGTTTTTACAGTTTCCGTTCCCGTTGAAGTAGCAAATACAGAATCTCCCGCACCAAATGCTCTTAAATCAGGGGGAACAATATAAACAATATCCCCCGTTAACATAATTAAAGTATGATAACTCGCTTGATTATCCTCGGAATTTTGGGCAGTTTGGAAAAAATTGACCGCACTATAAACATCCGATACAGTTTCATGAATCACTACAATTGGGGCATTATTTACAGGTTGCCCATTAATATCATAAAGAAATCGTTGTCCATAATTTGTCGGATTTGCTAAGGCTTGATATTCATTGGGAGCATAACTCATCCCGCCTTGAAGATTGGCTGTTTGTACATCCGTTGGTCGCCGAAACCGATATAACGTGACGGGATTCACAGGTGGCCCAACTCTCCCACTCGCGGTCGGGTTAGGATCAGGTTGTAATGCACAGGTTCCAGGGACAGGAACATTATTCACATTCGCCACCGTTTTTGGTTGCGCGTGAGTCGCCTCTGGCTGTTCTGGAAGTTCCTCAGCCACCACCAGTTTGATGTCTGGAGATGGGGAGAGAGAGGGAGAGACTGTTTCAGCAATAACCCGCTCAAATTTTGGCGGAGAAGGCATTTGGCTCCATAATGACATCCCTTGGGCTACAAGCCAATCTTTATTTTTGAGTCCAACCGTTACTCCAATCCCTAGTAAATACAGGGTTAACAACAGAATAGGCGTCCATTTTCTCATGGGTGAGTTAGCCAATATTAAGTGCAACGTTTTCCAGTTTACTATGACAAAAATCAAGCGAAAAAAAAACCACTGGTAATCAGCCAGTGGGTGAGGAACGAAACGTGATTTTGGTGTGAGGAGGAGTTAACTTGCTTATGATTTACAGATTATCGTCACGATATTGAGTTATTGTGTCAATTTGATGACAAAGCTATGAATTTTTCCAGCATTAAGCCAAACAACGAACGGGAAAGTTTTCTAATACTTGACGAATCACATCAGACGTGACTTGATCTGTAACGATCGCTTCTCCGATGCGAGTTGGTAAGACAAATCGCACTTTTCCAGCCTTGACTTTTTTATCGGTTTGTAGACTATCCAAAATATCATCCAGATTTAATCCGGGGGGGAGTTGGGTCGGTAATCCCGCCTTTTCAATTAACGCGAATTGTCGTTTATCACTGTCTTGATCCCATAATCCTAATTTAACCGCAATTTGACTTGCGGCTACCATCCCAATTGCTACGGCTTCCCCATGAATTACAACGGTATATCCGGTTAAACTTTCCACCGCATGACCAATCGTATGACCATAATTTAAAATCGCTCTTAACCCGGATTCTTTTTCATCTTGACTAACAACATCCGCTTTACTTTGACAAGAACGAGTTAAAATTTCTTGTAATAATCCAGAGTCTAAAGATTGGATTTGATCTAAACCTGGGGATTGTTCGAGTTTAACAAATAATTCCTCATCCCAAATTACACCATATTTAATCACTTCTGCCATTCCGGCTCTAAATTCTCGTTCAGGAAGGGTTGGCAAAACATCAGGATCAATTAACACTAATTTCGGTTGATGAAACGCCCCAATTAAGTTTTTTCCATGGGGATGATTAACGCCTGTTTTCCCTCCAATAGACGCATCCACCATTGCTAATAAAGAAGTCGGAACCTGAACGACATTAATCCCTCGTAACCAAGTCGCCGCCGCAAACCCGGTCATATCTCCAATAATTCCACCCCCTAATGCCACCATTGTAGAGGAACGTTCTAATCGGTGTTTTAATGCAGCATCATAAATCATTTGTAGGGTTTCGGGGGTTTTGTATTCTTCACCTGCTGGAAGGGTACAAATCGCCACATCAAACCCCGCTTGTTCTAAGGAAATGCGGGCACGTTCTCCATAATAATTAAAGATTTCTGGGTTAGAAACTAATAATATTTTTTTGCCTAAATTTAATGGGGTGATCAATTCCCCTAATCGATCTAAGTGTCCTGCACCGATGGCAATATTATAGGATAATGACCCTAAATTAACCCGAATCATCGACTCCATATTCTTCCCCTCATTAACTCACCCTTAAAAATTGTATTCTATTTTTTACCCCTTAAGGATGATCACGGACGGATCACTCATGATTCAATGGAGAGTAATGTTTATGGAGTTGTGTAATGCTTACAGTGGATGGCGCGATCGCTTACGTTATCATCTATGCGGGAGCTTTAGTTGCAGCAGCCGGAATTATGTTTACCCTGCGTGCGGTTAAACTGATCTAATCCTACCGTAGAGACGCGCCACGGCGCGTCTAAACTGGTTGTTGTGTTTAAGTCCCGTTAGAAGAGAGTCCTGAAGGACTCACATGGGAGTAAGAGGAAACTACAGCACACACCGTATGAAATTTCAATCTGAGCAATAACTAGAGTTAACTTTTCGTTACCTACTTGTTGATTTTTCCGCCTACTTACTTAGGATGTAATAATGGTTAATATTAAAAGGCATATTTTTCTTTTATCTTCTCATCAAAATAATCTTTTTTCATATCGGTTTAATAATTTAATTTCAAATTTAAACATAAAATATTGGACTATAGTAATTTATTATAATGGAAATCCTCGAATAATTAGTTCATCTTGCCACCCAGAAACTAGGACAGTAATTCAAGAATTATTAAACTGTATTAAAACAGCTTCAAGTTCTATTGCATCAGTTCAATTTGATTTATCGGAGCCTATGGAAAAGTCTAATATTTTTGATCTTAATTTTTTGGGATATAATTGGACATTGAACGCATCTTATATCCATTCATTATCAAACAGTTATCAACCCATCATTCCTTATAATGAAATGCTAAAAGAAACAGACAATATAGATTTTCAATTGCTTCAATTAATTCGCAAACACATGATTGAATATTACCTTTCTAGCCCCAAAAAAAGTTTAATTGAATCAGTTCGATATAGTTGTAGCAAACTTCTACAATTATTAACATCTAAATATGAATTTGATAATTTTATATTATCTAACGGGTATTTGAGTTTTGCTGTTACTATTAGTTCCCCTTACTATCTACTAATTGAAGAGCGCGATCCCGAAGAACTATTAATTCTTTCTAGTTTTAATGATCCATTAGAACAAGATTTTATAAAGCTCAATAAATTAGATACTAAAAAGGCTAAATTGTTAGTTTTTTCGGGTCAAACTTTAATATTAAATGGAGATATTCCCGCATGAGATTTCCTAATGAAATAGCTAAATCATGGGTATCTAAAGCCGAACAAGAAACAGACGATTTCAATCGTTTTGTTTCGCTTTGGTTTGCATTTAATGCCTTATATAATGAATTTTTCTTTGGAAATGAACGTCGAGCCATTAAAGATTTTATAGACTTTTCAAGATTGCAAATAAGACGAGAAGCATTAATAGAAATATTTAGAGACGATTCATCTTTATTTTTTACAACTAGAATTATTCGGGATTGCCGAGATACTGGTAAAGATACATTAGAGGATTCATACAAATTAAATGATCGTCGTTCTACTCCGAAATATCGATTGAAGGCACTTTTAATGATTTTATATCAAGTCCGATGTAACTTATTCCACGGGAATAAAATTTATCATCGAGATTCTGATAAAGAAGTTGTGCGTAATGCAGCTAATGTTTTACTAAAAATTCTTCAAGCTTACCTTAATTAAAATAAATAAAAAATGCAATATATATCAATACTTCGGACAGTTTTTGAAGATAGGCTTGAGGTAAGGAACGATGTGAAGAAAGTCAGAAAACAAGTAAATCCGTTGGGCTGTCTGTAATCAAATCAGAAAAAAGCTATCTTTCTGGTAAGCTAAAATAATCTCCATTAGCTCAAAAGATAGCGCAATGAATATTGAACTCATACTACAACCGATGGTCGGGGTTAGTCAAGCCCAGAAAAAATTTCTGGTGATTTTATTTTCTACAATTTTGTTGCTGTATGGGAAAGTCAACTTTACTAATCTAAGTTGTTACAGTTCCCTCAGTGAAAAAAACTTATCGTCGTCAATTTCTTAAAGCTTTTAATTTTCCCCAATTCAATCAGTATTTTTTGCAAGCTGCTGTGTCTAATCAGAATACAGTGATTGCTATAGCATCAGGAATTTTTAGCTTTTCTACTAGCACCGAAGATAGACGGTTGAGCATACCCCAGGAGATAATAAGCTGAACCGACCCTAACGTACAGGTTCCTTCTCGAACAATTTTAACTAAAGATTGGCACGCTGTATCTTGCTTGCCTTTTCTATCAGCAAGTAGAGCAGCACACCAAATATTAAGATCTAGGCATAACCGAAGCAAATCGCTCATGAAAACTTATTAAGAAGTTAGGCAAACAGCTAAAGATAAAATATCATCTTCGGTTTCAAGTTCCTCTAGTTCATCAATTTTCATGTGTTCCATAATCAAATGATGGGCTGCTTCATACTTCGTATCCAGCAATGTACGAATATAGTCTTGAGTCTCACCCAATTCTTGACTTGATGGTTTTAAAGAAATGGCATTCAAGCCTAATTTAGCTAAAGACAACAAAATTTCTAAAGCTCTTTTATTACCTGTTGAAGCTTCATAGAATATCAGACGATTAAAATCATCAAAGCTAAGGGTTAAAACAGAAACAAGCTTTTCTTGATGACCAAGCTTTAAGGGAATTTCTACCCTTTCAATTTCTGGTGTAAATCCAATTTCATTTAATCTTCTTCGAGTCTGACTATCCTCGCTCAAAATTTCTTGATCTAACCCATTATTTTTGTACCCTAAAGCTCGATTAAGGGTTCTCATTCCAATGCGATAATTGCCGTTGGGCATTTGATAAAACTCAATTCCCAAGGATTTTAAAGACGAAATTGTTTGTAGCTGTGCTTGAACAACATCCATCATTGTCACCTTGATTCTGCTTTTATTTTAAACCCAGATTACCAAAAATCAGCCAAAATCGACTGCTTGGGATGATTATCCTGACTGTTCAGGCTTTTCAGCCTTCATTCTAGCAAAAATTTGTATCAAGTGTTTGGATAAAGGGAAAAAGAGAGTCCTTCAGGACTTACTACTTTTAATTAATTTCTTCACCATCTAAGAAAATTCGAGTTTGATCTGATAACCCCGAATTATTGCCTAATTTAATCCCTGAAATTTGAGCTTCAGCAATGCCACTGCGGAATAAATTGGCACCCCGTAAATCGGTATATAATAAAATCGCATCTTTCAAATTGGTATGACGGACAATGGCATTTTCTAAAGAGGCATAACTAAAATCAACCTGCTTCAAATTAGCACGGGTTAAATCGACTTCTGTTAAGTCCGCATGACGGAGAATGCTTTGAGATAAATTCGTATCTCGCAGTTGGGCATGAATCAAAATAGCTTGACTTAAATCGGCTTGAGTGAGAGTTGCACCCGTGAGATTAGTATCCACTAAATTTGCTGATTTTAAGTTAGCTTGGGTGAAGACAGCCCGCTCTAAAATGGCTCCTCGCAAATTAACATTTTCTAAATTAGTGGCGGTTAAATTAGCCCCGCGTAAGTCAGCACCTTGGAGATTTGCGCCTTGAAGATTGGCTCGACTTAAATTCACATTGGTTAGATTCGTATAACTTAAATTTGCCCCGGTTAAATTCGCTGCATTTAAGTTAGCCAGTTGTAGATTAGACTCAGATAAATTGGCTTCGGTTAAATCGGCATTTCCCAAATCAGCTTCTTGTAAATTAGCCTGGGTAATGATGGCTCCTGTTAAATCAGCGCGATTCAAATTCGCTAGTTTTAAATTCGTACAGGTTAAGTTAGCGTGTTTTAATTCGGCTCGACGAAAATCGGTTTGGGTTAAAGTGGCATCCATCAGGTTAGTATAATTTAGGTTAGAAATAAAAAATTTGGTTTCTGTAAAGATTCCCTGACTTAAATCTGCACGGCTCAGTTTAGCAAGGCTTAAATCCACTTGAATCAGTTCAATAGATTTTAAATCCACATCGCGTAAATCCGCCCCGCGTAAATCCTTTCCTTTTAACTGCAATTCTTTAACATTAGTATTGCGTAAATCGGGGCCTTTATATTGACAAAATAGGCGATAGGTGTTTAATTCCGTTTCGGATTGAGTTCCGGGTAGCCCCGCTTTTGTTTTTACTAAAAAATATTGTACATTTTCAGTAAATAAAGTAAACACTAAATTAAAAATTTCTAGGAACTGAATGACTCCTTGACATCTGACTTCTGTATGGTCTTGGTAGAATTGAATTAAATGAGCAATACAAATATCTAAATAGCTGCGGGAAGAATTGCCAATCAGCACTAATTTTAGCAATAAAATCACTAAGGTCAGTTGACCTCCTTGCCGAATCATTAAATTAAATAAAAAGGAGGGTGGTTTTCCTTTTTCAATTAATAAATATTCAATGAGACGATTACAAGTTCTACTAATTAACGGTTTACTAACAATATCATCATCATGAATAGAGTACAAAGATTCCAATTTTTCTTCTATTTTATCCCTGATAATATTGGCAGGATATTGTTGATTGATGTGAAACATCAAATATTGAGGTAAACACTGTTTAAATTTCTCATAACTCAAATTTTGAGTATTATTTAAAAATAAATTGGCTTGAGTTCCATAATTAAACACGCGCTGGGTAGAAATCGTTTGTTTAATTAAACTCACGACTTCATCTCCTAATTGAGTCGGGTTTTTTGGCTGACGATTTCGACCCGTTGGAGATTCCAACCGAGCAATATACATCGCTAAATCAAATTTATATTGATCTTTAAGCTGTTTAATTAACGTCCGCGCGACTTCTTTTTGTTCCCTAGAATTGTGGGGGTTAAGGTATTGAGAAACTAATAAATAAGATTGATAACGACTACTCCAGTCACTCCGCTCTAAGTTGGCGCATCGTAGCAACTCTTGATAATCTTCACTAGCTAAAAAAGTTTTCAGCCATAACAGGAGGCGGCTTTCTTGAATTGATAAGCAGGTTTGATTACAATCTGGGGATTCTGAGAGTGTATTAATCAGTTTTCTAATAAAACTGTGTTGGCGCTTCAGCAACCAATTATTAATCAGGATATAGCAACAGCGCTTGATAATTCCTTGAAAATGGGGTTCTCCTTCCTCATGACTTAAAATTTCCTCTAAGGCGACTTTAATCTCCGGTTTTTGGGGACACAGGAGGTAAAAAAAATAATTGTTCAAAGGAATCTAAAACGGCTCCTGGGCTATCCGTTTGTACCCGATTTAAAAAGAATTCGTAAATTAGGTCTGCACTCATTTTTAAACGAGTATAAAGAGGATACTCTGTAGAAGATAAGGACAAAGATTGATTAGAATTACTAATCAATTTATCTTTAACGAGGTTAGCCATCAATTGTACTGGGTGCTTATACTGTTCAGTCTAGCATAGCAGCGAAAGATAGAAAGATAGACAGTATCTGATGATAGCTTTACATTCTTTTCATAATTCAAGAAAAAAAGTCACCTTTATTTAAAGATTTTATAATTCTGGTTAGGGTTTTTCATCAAAAAATGAAATTTTGGCTCGGCGGATCAATTCATTGCGATCTAAAATAGTAATGGATGAGCCGTTAATGACAATTAAACCCTCTTGAGTTAATCGAGCAAACACTCTGGATAATGTTTCTGGGATTGTTCCCAGTAAAGCAGCCAATTGAGTTTTCGTCAAGTCTAATTCTAAGGTGTCGAAATTTCCTGTCCTTTGGCTCAGATATAATAAATAAGTTGCTAATCGTTCAGGAACATCCTTTAAAGACAAATTTTCGATAATTTGAGCGAAACGACGTAAATGACGCGAACAAACGGCTAATAAATTCACCGCTAAAGAAGGATGATGATGGAGAAGGTTTAAAAAAGCAGTTCTAGGGAAAAACAATAATTCTGTGGGTTCTAAGGCTTCTGCTGAAGCCGGAAAACATTGACCGTCAAAGGCGGGAACTTCCGCAAAATGTTCTCCGGGGTTAAAAATATGTAAAATTTGTTCTTTTCCTTCAAAGGATAGTTTAAATACTTTGACCCGTCCAGTCACAACTATAAAAAATCCATTTCCTTCATCTCCCTCTTCAAAAATTAACTCTCCTTTGGGATACCGTTTCAAAACACTAATCTCCCCTAACGCCTCAATTTGGTCATCGGGGAGATTTAAGAAAAATTGAGTTTGTCGCAAAAATTCAGGTAGATTCATTACTCAGGAGTTCGGTGTTGTTTGTTGTTTGTTGTCTATTAACCATTAACGCTCAACCGTTATATTCCCTGTTCCCTCTTCTAACAATTGACTTAAGTCAAGGTCAGTTTAAAACCTGCGTCCTACAGTGGAAATAGAGAAAAAGAAAGTGACTTAGGAGAAACGGTTATGTTTTGCAGTCAGTGTGAACAAACAGCTAGTGAACAAGGATGTTTAAAATGGGGTGCTTGTGGTAAAAGTCCCGACGTAGATGCGTTACAAGATTTGTTGTTACATTGTCTGCGGGGATTGGGGGAAGTTGCGACCATTGCTCGTCAGTATGGAATCCTTTCCTTTGAAGCCAATACTTTTACCTGTGAAGCTTTATTTTCGACTTTAACGAATGTTAACTTTGATGCCGAGGATTTCATTCATTATATCCATAAAACCGTTCAATTGCGGGATAACCTCCGAGCATTACTTCCTCAGCCAATAACCGGTTCTCCCCTGTGTTGGCTGTCAGTTGGAGAAACAAAGGAAGAGTTAATTCAACAAGGTAAAAATAGCGAATTTGACTTTATTAGTCAATCGGCCAGTAATGTTGATATTTTCTCCTTAAAACTAACCGTAATTTACGGACTCAAGGGAATTGCTGCCTATGGATATCATGCTCAAGAATTAGGACATCATGATGAGCGAGTTTATGCGTTTTGTCATGAAGCCTTAGCGGCCTTATCTAATGCCGATTTAACTTTAGACGATTGGGTGAATATTGCCTTAAAATTAGGAGAAGTTAACCTACGAGTTATGGAACTTTTGGATGCTGCTAATACAGAAACCTACGGTCATCCCGTTCCAACCACCGTTGCCTTAAATCCTCATGCAGGTAAAGCAATTTTAGTGTCCGGTCATGATTTGAAAGACTTAGAAGAACTCCTCAAACAAACAGAAAATACCGGAATTTATGTCTATACTCATGGGGAACTTTTACCCGCTCATGGCTATCCGAAACTGAAACAAAAATATCCTCATTTGTACGGACATTATGGCACAGCATGGCAAAATCAAACCCGTGAATTTGCTGATTTTCCGGGGCCAATTGTGATGACCACCAATTGTTTAATGCCTCCCCATCAAACCTATAAAAACCGGGTGTTTACCTGTGGCCCTGTTGGCTGGCCAGATGTGACTCATTTATCCAGTCGAGACTTTACACCCGTGATTAAAATGGCATTAGAATTACCGGGATTTACAGAAACTGAAAAACCCCGTCAAGTGATGACTGGATTTGCGCGCAATGCAGTTTTAAATGTAGCAGGTGAAGTGATTAATGCGGTTAAAACTGGAAAAATTCGTCATTTCTTCTTAGTGGGAGGTTGCGATGGTGCTAAACCCGGACGCAGTTATTATAGTGAATTTGTGGAAAAAGTTCCTCAAGATTGTGTTGTTTTAACTTTAGCTTGTGGCAAATTCCGCTTCTTTGATCAAGAATTAGGAGAGATTAATGGCATTCCGCGATTAATGGATGTGGGACAATGTAATGATGCTTATTCTGCGATTCAAATTGCCTTAGCCTTAGCTAATGCTTTTAATGTGGATGTTAATGAATTACCGTTATCCATGATTTTATCTTGGTATGAACAAAAAGCGGTTTCTATTTTATTAACATTGCTTTATTTAGGCATCAAAGATATTCGCCTCGGCCCTACATTACCTGCCTTTATTTCTCCCAATGTTTTCCAACTGTTACAACGTCAATATAACCTGCAACCTATCACCACTCCCGATGCTGATTTAGCCGCTTGTTTAGCTTAGGTTAATAGGTACTGTAGAGACGTTGTATACAACGTCTCTACATGGGTCTTGACTTCAATAATCACCTCCCGCACCGCCTCCTCCACTGCTTCCTCCGCCAAAATCACTTCCACCTCCCCCACTGGAACTTCCGCCTCCCCCAGAACTGCTACTTTCGCTAACTTGGGGGATAGTTTCTTCTTCTTGTTTTTGATAATTGCAACATTGACAAGTTAATGTAATTAAACGAGTTCCACTCTGATAAGTGGTCGCTTCTCTTGTTACTTGCGATGTTCGAGTTACGGTTAATTCATTACCCTGGGGACAATAGGAATATTCAGAATCATTGATAATATAAGCTCGCAAATGAATTGTATCTCGGCTAATTGTTGATGCAACATCAGGACACCACCACCCTTCAAACTCAACACTTCTTAACTCCTGAGCTACTTTTTCATGATCGGTTAAAATGGGTAAAACTTGATTTTGTTCTAAAAGCTGCATCGGTTTTTGAGAAGTTTCTTCATATAAAGGACGAACCGAAGTAGAGCGATTTCCTCGAATTGCAAAACGTTTATAAAGTGAATTTGCAATAGATTCACTGGCAATTAAACTCAAAATTCCAGCAATAATTAATGTTCTAGTATTGGGATCAAAATATCCGATAAAATCCCATATAAAACCCAAGGATTCATTAATCCAGGGAGCAAAAAATAAATACCAGATTATCCCAGCTATTATTCCAACTCCTAATAAAATAGTTGTTGACTGGATGGCTTTATTTCTGGGATTTTGCCAATTTGCCAAAATAGACAGTAAATACAATAGTAAAATTGTGACTACTACAACGGAAGTTTGAGGCGAATCAAAATAAAATCCGGGCAAATAAATAGCAATGATGAATAAAATTACCCAATTTCCTAATAAGAATAGTCTTCCTAACCAATGACTCTGATTCAAAGGAACCCAAGATTGTGGCCCCAATAAGGTGATTAGGTAAATAATATAAGTGGTTATAATTCCACCGATCAAAATCAAATTCGGATAGGTTTGAACCAAAATTGATAAAATAATACTATTAACTGTAAATAAGATTGCAAAGGTTCCAATTTGGAGGGAACGTTTCATTTTAAAATCAAGTGGATCAATCCCCTTAATTCGAGTATAACTACCGAGTTGAACAAAAGCTGGTTGTTGAGATTGGCGTTTGGCTTGTTGATAAAAACGATAGGAAAATAAACTTGATAAAGTGACTATAAAAAAAGTAAAATTAGAAAATCTTTGGGTTAAAGGAACACCGGGAGGATAAATTTCTTTGTCTAAAATGGAAATTATAGCTTCGGTTCCAGCGAGAGTTCCACCATCCCAATCCTTTTGTTTAAAAGCGGGAATAATTTTAGTTTTAATAATATGTCCAACACGAGCATCTGGTAAGGCTCCTTCAACACCATAACCTGTTTCAATTTCAATCCGGCGATCGCCCACAGAATTCAAAAATAAAACGCCATTATCCTGTCCTGCTTTGCCAATTTTCCAAGTATTAAATAGTTGGGTTGTAAACTCTTTGGGTGTAGCGGAAGGTTCTGTGGTAGGAACGGTAACAACAGCTATTTCTGTACCATTTTTGGCTTCTAATTCGCCTATCATTTGATTGAGTTTAGCTTCGGTTTCAGGGCTCAAAATATTAGCCATATCCGTTACCCATCCCCCATTTTGTTGTCGAGGGTTGGGTACCTGTTCAACGGTTAACGCTTGAGTCAGTATGGGAAAAATCAATAAAGAACAGCAAAATAAAATGATCCAGAATAACCGTTGCTTACCTTGTTTGAACCTATACATAGAAATGATCTCCTAAATCTGGAATAGAATTTAGAACATAAAAACCAGGTTATCTAACAGAATAATATCTTAATGGAGTTGTAATTTTGAAGACAAATTCCCATTAATATTCTGAAGTATAATAGTACGGAATCTAAACCCTAGAGGCGTAAGGATAGTTTGATCTGCGGCTTATTGTCTTAGCTGACTCAGTGCGAATGTATTTTTCTTCCAATTCTGTATCGAGAGCCGACTTGCTAGTTATTGATGATACACTGGCAAATTTAAGGCTCTTAGTCAATCTGCTGCGAGAAAACGGCTATAAAGTTCGAGCCGTTAGTAATGGTTATGAGGCTCTGGAGACGATTCAAAAGAGCCCCCCCGACTTAATTTTATTAGATATTCTCATGCCCGATTTATCGGGTTATGAAGTTTGTCAACAGTTAAAAGAAAGGCCAAAAACCCAAGATATCCCGATTATCTTCCTGAGTGCCTTAAGTGACGGATTAGATAAAGTCAAAGCCTTTAGTGTGGGAGGTTCAGACTATATTACTAAACCTTTTCAAGTAGAAGAAGTGTTAGCACGGGTGAAAAATCAACTCACCATTCAATGGCACAAAAAACAACTTCAACTTGAAATTTTAGAACGAGAACAAGCTCAAGAAGCTTTGCGCTTACAATATCAACGAGAACAAGCCTTAAATCGAGTCATCCGGGCTATTCGGAATTCCCTGGAACTTTCGACGGTTTTTTCTACCACTGTGACCGAAATTGGTCAACTCTTACAAGCCGATTGGGTGGCGATTATTCAGCATTTTTCTCAATCCCATAGCTGGCAACCGATTGTTGAATATTTTCCCAATTCCGATCTAGCCAAATTGGTCAATGCTAAACTGTTAAATTCCCAAGGGTTATTAACAGAACGCTTGAAATTATTGCAGGTCTTTTGTGTCGAAGACCCTCACAATATCATCGATTCCAGCAATCAAGATTTAGTTGAACAATATCCGAGAATTTGGTTGGCAATTCCCGTTTATTCTAATGGAGAAGTCTGGGGAAGTTTAAGTATTGTCAGACATCAATCCCTTCCCTGGTCAGAAACTGATGTTGAGTTAGCGGTAGTTGTCACTGATCAATTAGCGATCACAATTGGACAATCTCAACTGTATCAACAACTGCACCAAGTCAATCATGAATTAGAACGTCTTGCTAATTTAGATGGGTTAACCCAAGTCCCCAATCGTCGTAGGTTTGATCGAGTTTTAGAACAAGAATGGCTAAGATTGCGACGAGAAAAACTGCCTTTATCCTTAATTTTAGCAGACATCGATTATTTTAAATTATATAATGATACCTATGGTCATTTATGCGGGGATGATTGTTTAAAGCAAGTCGCACAAACCATTCATGAAACCCTTAAACGTCCTGCGGATTTAGTCGCCCGTTATGGAGGAGAAGAATTTGCGATTATTCTTCCCAATACTTCCTTAGCGGGATCAATACAAGTGGCTGAACAAATCCGACAAGCGGTTTATAATTTACAATTACCCCATGTCGCCTCCCCTGACAAACAAGTGATCACCCTGAGTTTAGGAGTGAGTAGTTTAATTCCCCCCATCGATGGAGAACCCCAAATTTTAATTCAAAAAGCAGATCAAGCTTTATATAAAGCCAAAAATCTCGGAAAAAATATTGTGTGTGAGCTTTGAGACTCAGGAGATATCGCAAACGGATTAGATGGGTGTCCCAAATTTCAAATTCAAAGCAACCCGGAATCAGGTCAATACTTTAGTCTGTTTTATCAACAGTTGAAATTAGGGCAACTCCTGAAATAAAAGTTTTATAAAGATTAATTGTTTTTTGGAAAATAATACATAAAATAAAGATAAGGTGGAGGTTTGTTTTTGATTCTGACTCAATAAAAAACAAATTTATCATTTTTCAACCCAAATCCAGAGGGGCAAGTCTTATGATAAATAAACAGCCATCATTGGCATCCAATTTAACTCAACGAGCCGAAACCCTAAAAGGTTTTTCTCAACAGATGAGTTTAGGGATTAGCATTTTAGGATTTTTGGGATTGCTGAGTTGGATGGGGCAACAAGTTTTTGCTGATTCGATTTTATTCCATCTGATTCCCTTAAATATTTATACCACAATCAGTTTAACCCTGAGTGGATTAAGCTTATGGTTCTGGCATTATAACAACCGAAATTTCTCCGAATCCCAGATCCCCAAAAATCTAAAATCAGCCCTGAAAATAGGAGAATTGAGCATCATTTTTATGGCTCTATTTACCCTCCTATATCATCTGTATGATCACATCTCCCTTTCCCTATTTCCAGCCTTTTTCAGTGGCTCTCTTCTAGTGCCAATGCAGATGAATACCGCTTTCGCATTTCTGATGCTGGGCGTGGCGTTGCTGCTTTTAAACCGCACTCATCCTCCTGATTTTTTCATTGAAATTTTGGTGATGGGGGCTGGATTTATCATGGTTTTAGGACTATTAACCCCGATTTACAATTACATTTATTTTGAACCCGAATTCACCCCAGAAATCCGATGGCAAACTGCAATTCTTGTGCTATTGCTGTGTAGTAGCCTATTAAGTGCTCGCCCCCATCGAGGATTAATGTTGATTCTCCTGGGGGACAGTATGGGTAGCCATCTGGCCCGTCAACTCTTACCTGGGATACTCTTGTTACCCCCAATTTTAGGGGGTTTGGGACTATGGGGGGTACAGAAAGCCCTCTATAACGAACCTATGGCGCTCGCCATCAGTACGACCCTAGATATGGTGATGTTATTAGGACTGGTGAGTTGGAATGCTAACACCCTCAACCAAATTGATCTGCGTCGGCGATATGCCGAAGTTAGCCTTCAAGAAACTAATTTACAACTCGAAAACCGAGTTGAAGAACGCACTCAACAACTGCGTGAAAGTGAAGAACAATTTCGACAATTAGCAGAAAATATTCGAGAAATCTTTTTTATTAATACCTTTAATCATACTCAACTCATTTATATTAGTCCCACATACCCAGAAATTTTTGGTCGTTCCTGTGAGAGTCTTTATCAAAATCCGAATTCTTGGTTTGATGCAATTCATCCCGATGATCGGAACCAGGTTAAAGTTGCTTTACAACAGCAAACCCAAGGGGAACCATTTTATCAAGAATACCGGATTATTCGCCCCGATGGTTCTCTGCGTTGGGTATTATCCCGCACGTTTTTTATTCGCAATAAGGCCGGAGAATATTACCGAATTGTCGGACTGGTGGAAGATATTACCCAACGTAAACAAGCAGAACTAGACTTACAACAAGCGAAAGTTAACTTAGAAACCCAAGTTTATGAACGGACTGCTGAGTTACAAACTTGGAAACAACGTTATGAAATCGCCGTTGAAGTCAGTGGTCAATTGTTATATGAATATGATTTATTAACTCAACAGCATACCTGGGGAAACAATGCCAAAACCTTATTAGGCTACGATGTTGCAGAAATGCCCCTGACCCTTGAAGGTTTTTTAAGTTTAATTCATCCTGATGATCGAGAAACCTGGCGACAAGAAACTCAAAAGATGTTGCAGAAAAACTCGCTTCGATTTCAATCTCAATATCGCTTACTCAACAAAAAAGGAGCTTATATTTGGATAGAAGATCAATGTTATTTGGCGACAATCAATGGAAATTATCGAACAAAACTTATTGGTTTTTTACGAGATATTAGTGAACAGAAAAGAATCGAAATTACCCAGTCTCAAATGGCTGCAATTATTGAATTCTCAGATGATGCGATTATTAGTAAAACCTTAGATGGGATGGTAATCAGTTGGAATATTGGGGCTGAACGGTTGTTTGGATATACAGCGACAGAAATGATGGGTCAATCGATCTCAATTTTATTACCCCCAGAACGTTTGTCTGAAGAAGCTGAAATTTTAGAACGACTGCTTCACGGTGAACGAATTCAACATTTTGAAACCGTCCGAACCCGAAAAGATGGCAGCTTAGTCCCTATTTCTTTAACAATTTCTCCGGTTAAAAATACCAAGGGAGAGATGATTGGAGTATCTAAAATTGCGCGAGATATTAGTGAACGTAAACGCATAGAAGCGGATTGGCGAGAAAGTGAAGAACGATTTCGCAGTGCCTTTGAAAATGCTTCGATTGGGATGGCAATTGTCAGTTTAAAAGGCCAGTGGATCAGGGTTAATCAAGCTTTATGTGAAATGCTGGGATATACTCAGGCAGAATTATTAAATTTAACCTTTCAAGACATTACCCATCCTGATGACTTAGAGAAAGATTGGGAAAATTATCATAATTTATTAAATCAAGTTATTCAAAATTATCAAAGTGAAAAACGATATCTTCATAAACAAGGACAGATCATTTGGGTCTTATTGAATAGTACATTAGTTCGAGATATTCAAGGAAATCCTTTATATTTTCTGGCTCAAATTCAAGATATTACTCAACGCAAACAACTTGAACAAGAATTACTGCAAAAACAACAATTATTAGATGCCTTTATTACCAGTGCGCCTGTGGGAATGACCGTTCTGGATGATCAACTGAAATTTGCTTTTATTAATCAAGCCCTTGCAGAAATCAATGGAATTTCAGTAGAAGAGCATATTGGTAAAACCCCTTGGGATATTGTACCGGATTTAGCCATTAAACAAGAAAAAATCTTTCACGAAGTTTTAAATGAAGGGAGAACCATTCTTTCCATTGAAATTTCAGGAGAAACCCTTAAACAACCCGGAGTTAATCGCACTTGGTTAGTTTCTTACTTTCCCATTCGTTCTCAATCTCAGAAACCCATTGCTATCGGAATTGTTGTGGCTGAAATTACCGACCGTAAACAAGCAGAAGCTGCCTTGCGCGATAGTGAAGCTCGTTTCCGAGCCATTTTTAACCAAACCTTCCAATTAATGGGACTGTTAACCTGTGAAGGCATGATTTTAGAAATTAATCAAACCGCCTTAGATTTTGCCGATTTACAGCATCAAGATATCGTGAATCAACCGTTTTGGAAAGGACACTGGTGGACAGTTTCTCCCCAAACTCAAGCCCAACTTCAGGATGCGATTCATCGAGCGGCTCAAGGGGAATTTATTCACTATGAAGTTGAAATTTATAGCCACAATTATCAACTGAAAACCCTGGATTTTTCTCTGCGTCCGTTATTTAATGAAACCGGAGAAGTCAAGCTTTTAATTGCTGAAGGACGAGATATTACCGAACAACAAACCTTACAACTGGAATTAGCCCAACGAGAATCCTGGTTAGATGCTTTTTTTGCTTGTGCTCCGGCTGGATTATTAATTTTAGATAATCAAAAACGATTTATTAAAGTTAACGATTCCATTGCTCGAATGCACCGAATTCCCGCTAAAGATCATATTGGTCAATCCATTCAAGATGTGTCTTGCGACTATACAGCCATTTTAGAATTTGTTGGCGATGAAGTTTTAAGCAAAGGAAACCCGATTTTAGATTTAGAAATTAGTGGCGAATCTAGTTATCCGGGGATTAGAAGTTATTGGATGGCATCGTTTTTCCCCCTATCAACGGATGTTCAAGGCTGTCCTTCCGGGGTGGGTGGGGTGTTCTTAGATATTACTGAACGCAAGCGAGTCGAATTAGAATTACGGTCTGTGAGTGAACGATTGCAATATTTACTAACGGTGAGTCCCGCCGTGATTTTTAGTTGTCAACCCCAAGCAGATTATGACATTACCTTTATGAGTGATAATGTTCGCAGTTTATTGGGATATTATGCGCCAGAATTTATTAAAAATTCTGGGTTTTGGTTAAGTCATGTTCATCCTGAAGATATTAAATTATTACGCTCAGGATTACAGCATATTTTAAAACGAGATGTTTTTAGTTATGAATATCGATTTTTACACGCTGATCACACCTATCGTTGGTTAGATATGCAAATGCGATTAGTTCGAGATTCTAAAGGACAACCTTTAGAAATTGTAGGATACTGGGTTAATATTACTGATCGCAAAAAAGCTCAAGCTGAACTCCAAATTACTCAAAGACGATTACAAACGGTGATTGAAACCATCGGAAATGGCATCACCTTGAGCAATAATCAAGGAGAATTTTTAATTTTTAATTCTCAAATGGAAAGCATCACCGGATATGGCTTAGAAGATACTCAAAGCCACCCCGATTTTATGAAGTTGCTATATCCTGATACCAAGGCTTATCAACAGGCGGGAGAACGTTTACAACAGGTGATTCATGAAGGCGCATTACATAATAGACATCTCCGAAAATCTCCAAATGCCCTCTATCGCTACTTTTGGAATCTCTAGCACTCCTGTGCCGGCTTCTCCAAAAGTAACGGATTCATAGGCTTTTTCAGTCACATTAATAATAACTAATGAATTTTATCTCTGATATGCAATCATTTCTCAAAAGAATTCTGGGCAATTCTTAGATGGTAATACAATCGCTCCTATTCGCCATCTTATTAATCCACATACTGTCAAGATTATTGCTTCATAATTTTGCCTCTTTAACCGAAATCTTTCTGAAGCAACTCGATAAATTTTTATCAGTCTTATTAAATGTTCGACTACAATCCTTTGTTTAGCTTTTAATCGATTTTCTTCTTGCTTTTCAGCCGATATCTCTTGATTCCTCGGTTTCTTATGTGGTGTATTAATTGCTGTTTCTCCTACATAAGCTTTATCCCCTCTGTATTTTTGATTATTCCCCAATTCCTGGCTTCTTTCTCTCCACAATTTCAGATCACTTGTTGCTCCGGTATAACCCACAGCTACATCCACTATTTCTTTTCCATTTGGCATGACAATGACTTGATTTTTAAAGGTATGTGTCTTTTTCTTTCCTGAGTAATATTTTTTCTGCTCTTCATTGTCTGTTGGTCTTTCCCTGGGCTGTTCATAGCTATCTACTACTAACTCAAATTCCACCAGAATTTTTTCTACCCACTCCCAATCACTCTCGTTTTTTTTTACTTGCTCTAGCAAACTCGCTGGTAGTAATTCTCTCAAGATTTTTATCCAGTTATGGAAAATATCATTCGCTGTTGATTCACTGACTTCAAACTGTAACCCTAACATTTGAAATGTGGGCATTTGATGCAGATAAATTAGAGTCAGTAAGATTTGTTCCTCCACAGATAATTTCTGCCGACGACCCCCACCTGCTTTAATCAACCTGATTTTAGTTTTTTCTTTTTCCTGTCGTTTTTCTTCTTCTAATAACTCCGCAGCTTGAATGAGTTCTATCATCTGTTCATATTCCATCCCTAATAGCCTTTTTGCTTGCTGGGGATTCTTGTCCAGATAGTCTCTTAATTTACTCATCTCTAATCCGGGGTAAAATTTAATTTTATCATCTTTTTACCCCTCCTTTTTTCTATTTTGGAGATGTCTAATATTGAAACAACGATTATTACTAAATTAGGGGATACTAAAACTCTCTTGGTTTCAACAGTATTATTAGAAGATGAACGAGGAGAATTATTTTTAACGGTTTATCAAGATATTACCGAACGCAAACGCACAGAAGCTGCATTACAAGAAGTTAATGATTTATTACAAGCCACTATTCTAGCTGCTCCCGTTGCTATTGATGTGATTGATAAAAATGGGAAAGTCTTGGTGTGGAATCCAGCCGCAGAACGAATTTTTGGTTGGTCATTTCAAGAAGTGATTGGTCAATCTTTACCCATGATTCCTAATGATTCTATACAAGAATTTGAAGAATTCGTGAATCATACATTTGTCGGAGATACCCTCAGTCAAGTGGAAACTAAACGTCAACGCAAAGATGGATCTTTAGTGGATATTAGTTTATCGACGGCTTTAGTGCGGAATTCCCAAGGTCAAATTATTGCGGCGATGGGAATTTGTGAAGATATTAGTGAACGCAAACGCACGGAGGAAGCGTTACGTCGTTATGAAAGAATTGTCGCCGCAACAACGGATCAAATTTGTTTAATTGATCGCAACTATACCTATCAGTTAGCGAACCCCGCCTATTTGAATCTTTATCATCAAGCTTTAGAGGATTTGATGGGTCGTCCTCTGATCAATTTGGTCGGTCAAGAGCAATTTGAACAGATGATGAAACCTCATTTAGAACGATGTTTACAGGGAGAAGTCATCCATACTCATTTTTGGTTAAGTTCTGCAACCTTAGAGTCTCAATTTCTCAGTATTACTTACGCGCCTTATTATGAACTCAACCAGAATATTTCCGGTGTGGTGATTAGTATTCGCAATTTAACGGAACTCAAAATCGCTGAAGAAAAATTACGACAAAGTGAAGAAGCATTAGTTGAAGCTCAACGCATTGCTCATATTGGAAATTGGAAATTTGATGTAGCCACTCAACAAATGAGTTGGTCAGAAGAAATGTACAAAATTTTTGGATTAGAACACCCCTATCCTGAACCCAATTATCAACAGTATTTACAGTATGTTCATCCCGAAGATCGCTCTAGTGTTGAGCAACATATTCAAGCCGCTATTCAAGGGGGGATTTCTTATGAACTGGATTATCGGATTATTAGAGCCGATGGTTCTATTCGCTATTTAGAAGTTCGGGGAGAAGGAGTTAGAGATCAACAAGACAATATTGTTCAACTGTTTGGAACAGCTTTAGATATTAGCGATCGCAAACAAGTGGAATTAGAACTACACAAAGCTAAAGAATCCGCAGAAATCGCCAATAAAGCCAAAAGCCTGTTTATTGCTAATATGAGCCATGAATTAAGAACGCCCTTAAATGCAATTCTCGGATTTGCTCAATTAATGAGTCATGATCCGATCATTCCCCCCTATCAACGGGAAAATTTAGAAATCATTCGCCGCAGTGGCGATCATCTGCTTCATTTAATTAATAATGTTTTAGATCTTTCTAAAATAGAAGCGGGACGCATGACCTTTGATCAAAGTAGCTTTGATCTCAATTATTTAATTTTATCTACCTGGGAAATGTTTCGCTTACGGGTAGAAGCAAAAGGATTAAAATTCATCCTCAATATTCAACCTGATGTTCCTCAAACGGTCATAACTGACCCCAATAAGCTCCGCCAAATTTTAATTAATATTTTAGGAAATGCGATTAAATTTACTCAGAAAGGCAGTGTGAGTTTAACGCTTAACAGGAAACTGGAAACCGGGAACACTCTACGCTTTGAAATTCAGGATTCAGGTGTTGGGATTTCTCCAGCAGAATTAAATAATATTTTTGATGCTTTTATTCAAAGTCAATCCGGTAAAAAAGCCCTAGAAGGGACGGGTTTGGGATTAACCATTAGTCAAAAATTTGTTGAATTAATGGGAGGATCTTTAGGGGTACAAAGTACCCTGGGTGTCGGAAGTACATTTTGGTTTGAAATTCCGGTACAGATTGCCCACAAAAGCCAAGTTCAATCACCCCAAATCAGTCGTCAAGTTTTATCTTTAGCTCCTGGTCAACCGAATTATCGAATTTTAGTGGTGGATGATCAACCCGAAAATCGTCAACTGATGATTAAATTATTAACTCAAATTGGATTTGAAGTTAAAGAAGCTGAAAATGGACACGAAGCTCTGATCCTCTGGCAAGAATGGCAACCCCATCTGATTTGGATGGATATTCGGATGCCGATTATGGATGGTTATGAAGCGACTCAACACATTCGCGCTAGTTTGCAGGGTCAAAGCACCGTGATTATTGCCTTAACCGCCTATGCCTCTAAAAGCGATCTCCATTCTGCTTTATCGGCTGGATGTAACGACTATTTGAGTAAACCCTTCCAAGAAGATGAACTATTTAGCAAAATGGCTAAATATTTGAACGTGGAGTATGTGTATGTAGACCCTAACCTTTCATCCCCTCGCTCTCCTATCCCCTCGGATTTGGTTAACCCAGTTTTAACGTCTGATAGCCTGTTAGTCATGACTCCTGAATGGATTACCAACCTCCAGGAAGCAGCCCAGTTGTGTGATGAAGAAGAGGTGCTGCGTCTGACTGAACAAATCCCCCCTGAACATCAAGGGATTGCAGCCAGTTTGCGGGCTTTAGCCCGTGATTTTCAATTCCAACAAATTCGACAGTTAACCTTGTCGGAAAATCCCTCTGAACAGTCTTCGGATTCATCTAATGTAATGGCTGAACATCCTGAGAAAGAAATGGGTTAACAAAAAGTAATATAAATATTAAAAATTATTTAAAATGGAGATCTCAAATATAGCAATCCCAAATAGATTGTAATAATTTAAAACTGATATGAAACAGCCAGAAGTATTATCCCTGTTCCCTGTTCCCTGTTCCCTGTTCCCTAGCGCGTAGCTTTATAATTTTTGAATCGCCCATTTTGCCCTGGCTCGAACAGAAGTCGTTTCATCATTATTCACGATATATTCTAACTGTTCTTTAATTTTAGCGAACCATTCAGGCTGGGTTTCATGCAGAGCAATTGCTAAACCTTGTAGACCAAAAACCCCTGCATATCTGACAATCCATTCCGGGTCTTGTGATGTTTTTTGTAATATCATTAAAGTTTTAAATTGAGCATCAGGAATTTGTTCTGGGGGTAATTTATCCCATTGAATCATTCCTAATCCTCTGGCGGCGGCGCGACGAACACTTAAGGAGAAATCGCTTCCAGCAGATTCTAATAAAACTTCTAATGCACGGGGATCACCAATACCCGATAAGGCACGAACCGCCCAAGCTCTTGCCCCATAATTATAACCATCTAATTGTTCTAATAAAGGAATAACCGCAGGTTCACCCAGTTGAGTTAATCCATCAACCGCAGCCACCGCAGCCCCAGGATTATTATAACCTAAAACGTTAATTAATGTGGGAATTGATTCAATAGAATTAGCTTTTACTAAAGAAACAACCGCTTTCAATAAAGAGGCAGCAGAATCAGCTTGTTCAACAGCTTGAATTAAGGGTTGTACACTCATAATCTTAAGTTTCGCTTTCAGGTTTTAGGTAAAAAATAAGGGTAGTTTTTTATAAAAGAGAATCCATTAATTCCATCACTTCAATGGCTGATTCAGATAATCTAAAATCAGCACTATCTATGAATTGATGTTCTAAAATACCTTTTAACGCAATTAATTTTAAACTATTTTCTGCTAAGGTTTGGGCGATGGCTTTTGCCGCTGGTAAATACCCAATTGCACCTAAATCCATTAAAGCCGTGCGACGTAATGTTAAATCATTTCCTTTTAACGCCTCAATTAACCGTTCTCCATAACTATTGTCTCCGGTTAATTGATACAGGGCTCTCAGTGCTGCATACTGAACTTTAGGAATAGGATGCTCGATAAAGGGTTGAACTAAAGGAATCGCAACCGTCGCTTTTAAAGCTCCTAATGCTTCTAAAATTGCATCATAAGGTTGGACTAAATAGGGTTTTCCAGGGACACGTTGAGCAACTGCGACTCCCCCTTCTAATAAGTTCATTAAGCCGGAAATACAACGCTCATCTCCTAACTGTTCTAAGGCTTGAGTCGCTGCTTCCCGCACATAAACATCAGAACAATCTAAACATTCAATTAAGGCTAAAACTGCTCGTTTATCGCCGAGTTTTCCTAATGCTCTGGCTGCATTTCGGCGTAAGGGATAACCTCCTTCTTCCGTGCGATCAGATTCATCCTTTAAGGCTAGAATTAACGCATCTACCGCCGCAGGTTCATTGACGCGAAAACGCCCTAACCACCAAGCTGCATAATAACGACGTCCTAATTCTTCATGCTGAAGATTAGCGATCGCTTGTTCTATGGTTAAAGATTCCTCCGCTTGAGCAATATTTTTATCCGATGATTCGTATCCCAAATTGTCCATAGGTTAAATTCTGTTTTTCTCAACCTTACCATGAAAATCCTGGGGACGGAATAGTAGAAATTGAATTTTGTTTCTGACTTAATATAAAAAAATGGTTAGCTGTTTTACGTTTTAAACAACTAACCACAGATTTTAATTTAAAAATTAAACTAGGGTCTATTCACTTGTTAAATTTCGGTCTGAATTTCTAACAACTGAACTAGAGAATAATCACGATTATTCAGGACTGGAAGTTAAAGGTTGAATACTCACAATTTTTGCTCCCATCCGCGTTAAACGCTGCATTTCTTGGTTCATGCGGTTGTAAGGGACAGTAATAAATTGGCTGGAGCTAGAACGAATCTGATACTCCGTTTTGTCAGTTTCATTGGATTGACGTAAACCGACAACTTCGTAGCGAAAAAAGCGATTTCCCGATGGGGAACTCGATGATTGTCCAACAGCAATTTGACCTAACATGAGTTTAAATTTATCCAAAAACAGTTCTACAAACTTGACAAAAAGGGATCGCTAGATTAGCAATCCCTGGTTTTTCAGCAATCCTACACAGGAGTGACGCTGGCTACTTTCCCACCTTGGCGTTGAATTTCCTGAAGTAAAGGAGATAACTGTTCGTAAGCAACAATAAAAGATTTGCTGCTCCGACGAACTTTCGGATAGCGACGTTCACGAATTCCAGCCACTTCCACCCGATAACTACGGCCTTGTGCTAAGACACCACCGGTACTAAATCCAGTGGTTGGAACCACAGCTTGTCCAGAAGCCCGATAAGACCAACCTTCGTTACCACCGGAGGGGCCAACAATGGTAGAAACACTATTGGAACCCAGTTCTGTGGCTAAACGGGAGGCATTTCCTTCTAATTGAGAGCGATCGCTATTGGCATAACCCCGATACAACCGGAAGATGCGAGTAAAGCCAACGGTTCTTTGTCCCCGTTGAACTTCAAAGGCGCGATAGTAGGGAACCACATTTTCCCCAAAGCTTTCCAGATATTCGGCTGAATCAATATAAGAATCAATATCAGCGTCATAACCTTGATTTTGATATAAATCCAAGTGAAAAATCACTTCAGATTCATCATAGGGGGCACGACCCAATAAATGTTTGTAATTGAGTTCAATTACACGGGTTTGGAAATTCGGGTAGAAAAACTTGGTTTTGTACAGTTCCGATTTAGCAACGGAGCGCACAAACTCCCGCACAGTGATGCTGCCATCACACAACAGAGATTCAGCACTTTTGAGGCGCTCAGAACTCATTAAATAATCGTTACCCAAAAGTTGGCGGTAAACCGCACGAATGACTTGTTGGGCATCGTCTCTGCTCCAATCTGGACGCAGTTCAACACGAGGCGCTTCTTGAAACGCAGTTGTTCCGAGCCTAGATGCTGCTGTTGTAATAGCCACCTAAAATCCTCCTCTTATTAACGTGAGTTAGAATTGAGTTGCGAATGTAGCGTGCAACGATTCCGGTTGAAAGGTTTGTTACCTAGAGGGTTAGAGTCCAAGCTTGCCCGATGAACAGTCAGCTAGAACTCTAACCCCTTAAGCACAAACCGGCATTCAGGTTTTAATGAATGAGATTATGCCAACGTAATTCTCATCACCCGTCCCCCAGCACGATGAATTCGCTGCAACTGAGTAGACAGTTGGTCATAGGGTACGGTATATTCAGTGGTAGTACGACGCACCTGGGGTAGCGACTGTGTTGCTTTTTGCATAACAGTGAGGCGGTAAAGTTGTCCACGATTACCGCCTGTCGTACCTCCTAAGCTTTGCCCACTAGCAGGAGTTTGAATCGGAGAAGCTAAATTCCGAGCTAATTCCCAAGTTAAACGACTTTGCTTTTGGTTTTGAGCGCGATCGCTGCTGGCATACCCGCGATAAAGGGTAAATAAACGGTTAAAACCAACGGTTTTTTGCCCGTCTTGGGTAGAAAATCCCCGATAATAGGGAACGATATTTTCCCCAAAGTTTTCCAGATATTCGGGAGAGTCGAGGTAAGAGTTGATTTCTGCCTCGAAACCTTCGCTGGTGTAGAGATCAACGTGAAACGCAATCTCTGACTCATCGTAAGGGGCACGGCCCAAAAGATGTTTGTAATTTAACTCGATAAACCGAGTTTGAAAGTTAGGGTAAAAAAACTTAGTCCGGTAAAGCTCGGATAAAGCAATAGCTCTGACAAAATCCCGAACGGTAATTTGTCCTTGGCGGAGTAAAGATTCCGCGCTTGTGAGCCGTTCCCGCAACATCAGGTGTTCGTTGCCCATCACCTGACGATATGCTGCCACAATCACGGTTTGCACATCTGCTTCCGTGTAGTTGGGGCGCAGTTCTACGGGTTTTGTTTCTTCGAAAGCCCGGATACCAAGTCGGCTACCCTCAAGCAAGCCAACCATAGCCTTATGCTCCGTAAGAGATCTTCAAAATTGAGAAGACAAAAAAGAAAACTTTGTTAATGTGGGAGACAAACCCCAATAATCAAAGATGCCCGGAGCGCTAAACAACCGTTAACCCAGTTGCTAACAGCTACTTACCGCTCCGAGCATCAAACGCGAGCTTGTCTAGCTCAGAGCGTTGATCGCATAATCAATGTAGGAGTTGGCTTCAACAGCCGCGTCACCGCTGAGACCATGGTTGGCTTTGATGTACTTCAGAGCTTCAACATACCAGCTAGGAGACAGTTCAAAAGTCCGGTTGATTTCATCAACACCAGCAATCAGGTACTCGTCCAAAGGCCCTGTACCACCAGCAATTAAGCAGTAGGTGATTTGACGGAGGTAGTAACCGACGTCACGAGCGCATTTGGCTTTACCGCGTTCGCTAGAAGCGTAGTTAGGCCCTTGCATTTGGGTGGTGTAAGGGAACTTGTTATACACTGCTTGGGTAGCACCACTGACCAGGCTATCGGCTTTATTGCTCAGAGCTTTAGCAGCTTCTAAGCCGGCTTTGGCTTGACGGAAACGTCCGAAAGCCACTTGCAGTTCAGTGCTGCTTAAGAAACGGCCTTGAGAATCGGCGGTGGTTACTGCTTCAGTCAGGGGGGTTTTCATGCTTGAATTATCTCCCGATGTGGTTTACAAAGTTGAGGTACAAATTGAAGTCATTTAATTAGACTTCTATGGATTTATGAAAATCAGATTTTTGAAAAACTAGGCAACAGCAGCCGCAGCGCGATCAAAGTAGCTGGCGATTTCAGAAGCCAGGGCGCTACAATCTCCAGGAGTGATTCCTGCAGGATCGTTGACGATAGCCAGAGCGGCATCTTTCATTTTGCCAACGCCAACAGCAACGGAAGCACCAGGAACGCCTAAAGCCAGGTAGGTTTCACGCAGACCGTTTAAGCAACGATCATCGAGAACGCTAGCATCTCCAGCGAAAACTGCATAGGTGACATAACGTAAGATGATTTCCAGGTCACGTAAGCAAGCAGCCATACGACGGTGGGTGTAAGCATTACCACCAGGAGCAATCAGTTGGGCTTGCTCATCAAACAAAGAGCGAGCCGCATTGGTAACGATGGTGGAAGCACTACCGGTGATGCGGTTAACAGCGTCTAAACGTTTGCTACTTTCGGCAACCAATTGGCTCAGGGCATCGATTTGGCCGCCGCTTAACAGTTCGCCGCGTGTATCAGCTTGAGAAACTACCTTGGTGAAGGCATCAAACATGGATTAATCTCCTACTTGACTTGCTTAACTTTGTTTTCGACTCAAAGTGAAATGATGGGTTTTCCCGATCCTGACTCTTGAGAGTCTCTCTATGTTTGGCCGTCGTTACTATTTTTGAGAGCAACCTCAGCCTCACTTAGAGGAACCTTAGAAATCTTACATCATTTTATGAAAGGACATTAAACTTTTTTAATCAAATGTTAATCAATTGTTGGGAGACCAACATTTGTCTGTCGTCTTTGCCCTTCAGATATTAGTTATACAACGCTATCGCAAATTGTTGCGTTAAAATTTATTAAGAAGTGTATCTTTCATGAAGATTCCCATCAGAATTCCCTAACTTTACTTGAGTAAAAATACTTACTTTTTTAGAAAAATTATGCACATTTATGATCTGATTACCCCAGAAAATGGGTTTTAGGAGGTCACTGTCATGGCGTCAATTCCTTAAAAAAAAATCTCCGCACCTTCAAGCCGGAGAGTGTCAACGATCAATAATTTTGTCAACGTTAACTCACCTCAATATCGGATGCGCGGGTCAATGCAGGCATTGAGAACATCAATCAGAATACTAGCCACAACCACAATCCCTGCGAAAAACACAACAATCCCCTGCACCGTCGGATAATCCCGGAAACTAATCGCTTCATATAACCGATTAGCGAGTCCTGGCCAAGAAAAGGTCACTTCCGTTAAAATTGCTCCCCCCAATAACGCGGCAAAGGTTAAACCCAAAACCGTAATCACCGGAATCATGGCATTTTTCAACGCATGGGCCACAACAATTCGCAATTCAGGAATCCCTCTAGCCCTAGCGGCTTCCACATAATCCGCCTTTAACGTTTGTTTGAGATTCACCCGCACAATTCGCTCAAAAATACCGCTTAACAATAACCCTAACGTTACAGAGGGTAAAAACAAGTAATACAGTGATACCCCCAATTGCATCCAATTAAGCGTCAACAAACTATCCAGGGTATATAATCCGCTCCACCCTTCAGGGGCCTGAACAGTTACTGGAAAGCGAGTTCCCAAAGGAAACCAACCCAACTGCACCGCAAATATTAACTGAAACAGCATCCCTGCCCAAAACGGCGGAACAGCATAGGTAATAATTCCAAATAAACGTCCCCCCGTATCCCAAACCGTATCAGGATGGGAGGCTGCCACCGCCCCAACCGTAATTCCCACCGCTAAAGCGATGATCATACTAAATAGAGCCAGTTCAACCGTTGCCGGAAAATGAGCTTGAATAATTTCCCAAACCGTTTGTCCGCGACTGGTCAGGGACGTTCCTAAATCAAAATGCAGGAGTTTCCCCATATAGTCAAAATATTGTTGCCACAAAGAACCCTTTAAACCCAATTGCGATCGCAAGGCTTCTTTGGCTGCTTCCGGTGCACGGGGGCCAAGAATCGCATCTACCGGATCACCAGGGGTAGCTCGTAGCAGCAAAAAAACCACTGTGGTAATTGTCCACAGCATCAAGGGAGCCAGCAGTAAACGAGTAAAGACGTAATATTGTAAAGCTCTGGAACGAGACATATCAGTTATCAGTTACCAGTTATCAGTTGTCAGTTAACAGTCAACTGTCAACCGTCAACTGTCAACTGTCAACACTTAATGGCCAAGTAATGATTCAAAGGTATTACGAAGAAATTTGAGGTCAGCGACTCTAGCCACTAAGAGGTTTTCCTGTCCGGCATCTTCTAGGCGAGTTTTCCAATATTGGATGCTGTCGGCATTGTTCATCCAAAACTGAATTACCGTATCAACGGCTTGATCAACATTCCAGCCCCGTTGAGGAGAAACCGTCTGTACAGATTCAATAAAAGTATCCAGGGTACATTTACGATTTCCCAAATATTCAACCCCTGGGGCGGGTTGTTCGTTTAATTCTTGTTGTTGATAAAAGAAAGAAAGAATGGGAGAAACACCCACTAGATCGAAGGTGTATGGCATAGGTTCCTCCTGTCCATTTTTAATATCCGTTGGTTATACCAAGTTTTCTGGGTAAAGAACGTAATTTTACTTACAAGTTACCCAGATTTTTTGATTTTAATGCAGATTTTGTAAAAATTCACAAGTAGGGTTTTCTCTACCTCAAAACCAGAAAAAAGATTAATTTTTGATGGAAATTTTAATTAAGGATTTTAGGATTTATTAAGGTTTTAAGTCAGTGGGTCGATTGCAATTGACCAACATTTGTGATTCTTCTTCAGACAGATAAATAGGTTCCACAGGAATATGAGTTAACCATCGTTGAAAGGATCTTCCCCCTGGAGCCATAAATTCTTGTAACTGGGAATAAGCAGAACGGCGATAAAATCCACATAAGGGTTCCCAGCGCGACTGACTTTGAGGAACAACCGCTAAAACCGTATCAGAAACAACCGTTAAATGACTTTGCCAACGTTGAATCATCGCAGGTTGTAACAAAGGTAAATCACAGGCTAATAACCAAATCCAATCAAAGGGAATTTCTAATAAACCCTGGGACAAAGCAACTAAGGGCCCTTGGTTCGGTTCCGTCTCTAATATAACTTCATAATCTTCCGTTAATAGCGTTTGATAGCGTTCCGGCCAAGGTGTAGCAATATATACTTTTTGGCTACAAGTAGCCGCCACTTGATACACTCGCTGAAGCAAGGGTTTTCCTTCATACAGGACAAAAGCTTTATCCTCACCCATGCGAGAACTTTGGCCCCCTGCCAGAATTAAAGCTGCAATTGAAAGATGATTGATCATGGGTCTTGAGGTAATACCTAGGGCTAAAGTTCTCTATAGCGCTACTTGAAGAGGGAACAGGGAACAGGGAACAGGGAACAGTAAGAATTGAAAGGGTTTCAGGGTTTAATAAATGTCCTAACTGTAATGCGTAGCGCTATATCAGCGTGAAAAACCCAGAGCGGGTTAACCAAAAATAGCAATTTTGTAGTTTAGAGATATAGCAGTCGCACCTGGGGTATTAGGACATAGACTGATGCTAAAACCTAAATCGGATACTCCTCTTTTCCTGTCTGTTCCCTGTTCCCTGTTCCCTGTTCCCTGCTATAACAATGGATTTCCTGCAATTTAGCGTGAACTTTCCCTTGCGTTAGTAAAGATTCAGCTTCCGATAATCCTGATTCTAAATTAGGACAAACCCCAGAACGCCACAAATAAAACCCCCCATTCCACAGTGCGGCTTTCATGAATTCACTGTTGTGACCCGCTAAAACCGATTGGATTTGTTCAATTAAAATCGCAGTCGAGGGTAGAGGAACTTCTGTCCCTCCGAACCCATAATCACGGGGATGCAATAATAATCGTTCAAAGAAAACATCCTCTCCCGTCGGATGGGAATTTTGTCCTTCTACTGAGGTAGAGTCTTTAATCTGTTTTGTTCCGAGGCTAGGTTGACGTAACCCAATAATACAAGTGCGATCGCGAGGTAAATCACAACTACCCTCTAATCCTTTGACGGTAATAAATTCAGTCACACCCCGCAATTGAAAGGCTTCTCGAAACAGGGTTTCTGTGGGGGGATGGACATACCCACAAACCACCGTTGCTTGTCCTAAATAAGGTTTCCACATCAATTCCATTGTTGCTAACGGAGGACGTTTGCCAATTTCTCGACGATAGGTGACTAAGCGTTCGGCTTCTGGGAAATGTTGAGGAAGATAAACAAACCCTAAACCCAACTGTGTAAACATCTGTTGAGTTTGTACTAAGGATAATTTAGACCAGTCCACCCCCAACCCTTGCCAAATTTCAATTAAAGGAATACCTTCTTTAGTTGGCATTCGTTGGCCCCCATGTAAAATTACCGGAACCCCTGCGGTGACTAAAATTAAAGCCGTTAAGGGAGCAAAAGGAGCGGTGCGAGACCGACCATCATAGGGACAACCCAACACCATTGGCGCAGAAGCAACGGACTGAAGTTGAGGGCCAATTTCTTCATAAGTATCTAGCATTCCCGCTAATTCTTCACCTGTGGGACGTCGGATACGATGAGCAATTAAAAATGCACCAATTTGAGCCGGAGTTGCCTCCTGCAATAACATTAATCTCAAGGCTTCTGTCGCTTGGGAACGACTCAACGCCTCACTGGTATGGGTTCCACTACCCACTTGACGAAGTAACTCTCTAAATCGATCACTCATGCCTATAAAGTATTGACGGTTAACCGAAACTCCATTTTTAAACTTTAATTTGATCCTAGCGTTTTTACTTCAACAGAAAGGTTTCGGGATTCAAAGAATTAATTGCTCCATCGAGTTGATCAGGAAGACTCTCATGAACCAGTTGCCAAAAATAAGCAATGGGGGGGATTTGCATTCGATCAGGTGTGGTGACAATCACCACTTCACGAGTCCAAGTTGTATCCCCGTCCGCAGGAATTAACATAGAGGGAGTAGAACTCGCGATTAAAGGTTTAGAGTTGGCAAAGGGAAGGGGTGCTAACCCTCGGACAGCTAAGGTAGGATCAGTTCGTGCTTCTAGTAAGGCAGAATAGGGCAGTAAAGCGATCAGTTCCCCTTGACGAATGACCCCTCGAAACCCATCTAATGTATTTAACTCTAAAACTGCATTCAGCTTGGCTCCAGCTTGAGTAAATTTTTCTTGAACTAAACGCTGCATTCCATAACCATCTTTAAAAACCACTTGCGGATAACGAGTTAACTCATCCCAAGGAACTTGAGAATATTGAGTTAACGGGTGATTACTGGCCATTAAGACTTCAATCGGTTCTTGATAGAGAATATCGACTAAAAGTTCTGCACTGGCCGTAAAAGAACGATTATTCATAATAATAGCGATATCAACTAATCCATCCTTAAGCACTTTTAAGGCGCGATCGCTTCCCAAGGATGTCACCCGCAACTGAACTTCTGGATAGGCATAACAAAACTTCTGCAAAACCGGGGGTAAATAAGAGGAACAAACCGAATGAATGGCTGCAACACAGAGTTCAGGTTGTTTTCCCATCAGCAGAGACGCTAATTCCTCTTTCGCACTGTCCCAGGTTTGGCAAATTTTGCGAGCATAGGGCCAAAAGCGTTCACCCCCAATGGTTAATTTAGCTTGAGCCGTGCGGTGAAATAAAGGTAAACCCAGTTCTTCCTCTAGTCCCTGCACCTGTCGGCTAATGGTTGATTGAGTGACCCCGCATTTGCGTGCTGCTTGTTGAAAGCTTCCCGTCTCAGCAACAGACAGAAAAGATTGCAGTTGCTCTAAACGCATACAGACAGTTATCAGTTATCAGTAAACAGTTATCAGTAAACAGTTAGATGACTGATTACTGATCAACAATAATAGATTTACTCATTCCATTTAGTAGAGATTGATACAGCTTTGATAATTTCATCCTAAACCTCGGAATTGATCAAGAATTGGAGTAACCCCTGAAAAGCTTCTTTATTTAATTTACCATTCGGATAACGCTTTTAAAATCTCTTGTTTGATATCAAGATTGATATTATCTTGATTTAATAAATGTTGTAAATATTGATAAGTTTGTTCACATTTAATTTGCTTAAAAGCCGAAATACAATGGTATCGAACTGAAGGTTGGGGATCAGCTAAAAGTTGAATTAAGGGATCAAGAGCAGATATTAATCCTAATTTTCCTAATCCTACTGCAATTAATTGTTTAATTTTAAGATCAGAAATAGCAGGATGATTACGATTAATTAAATTAATTAAAATTTGAGTCGCTTGTTCTCGTAATTCTATGGTTTCAATCCGTCCTATCCCCTGAATAATTTCTTGAATTAAAGTAATTTCTACAGGTGTAAGACTAGGGGCATTCAGATTAAATTCAGGATGGAAGCTGAAAATAATTTCCTCTAAAAATTTTAAACTTTGAGGCGTTTCAATCCATCCCAATGAACGAACCCCATCTATTTTTAAAGATAGGGGAACATTAGAAGATTGTACTTGTTCAAATAATGCTGTTGCTGCTTCATCTGTTTTTAAACGGGATAAAGCGAGTTGAGCTTGTTGGCAAACTTCTGGTCGAATATCCCATAATAACGGTTTAAGTTTTTCGACTAAATTAATATTGTCTAATAAATCTATTCTTACCCCTAATCCGATAACCGCTTCTTTTCTAACATGACCAACGGGATCATTTAAAGCCTCTAATAAAACCGGAATGACTCTGGGATCATGAAAACTTCCTAATGCTTCAATTGCGATCGCGCGAATCTCAGGATTAGAATCATTTACAACCGTTAATAAGGGGGTAATAATTTCAGAATGACGAATTTGAGCTAAGGCAAATGTAGCTAATCGTTTAGACTCCTCTTTTTGTAATAATTCCATGAGGGGTTTAATGGCTGAAGTTCCTAAACTGGCTAACGTAATAGCCGTTATTTCCTGAAGTGATAGTTCTTCTTCTGTTGCCTCTATTTTATCAGTTTTTAGCAAATTAATTAAGGGCTCAACCACTAATTCTGATTTAAACTGTCCCAAAATTCGAGCCACAAACCAACGCATTTCTACATCAGTCGTTTCATCTTGTAAAATATTCAGCAAAGGCTCTAGGGCAATGGTTCCTAAATCAGGTAAAATTTTACTGATTTCCCATCGCTGTTGAAAATCTCCCTGTTCTAACTGAGTTAACACTAAATTAAGTACAGCTTCGGGATTTTGTTCTGAAAAATCAATCACTGTTAATTGCTAATTGTTAATTGTTAATGGTTGACTGTTGACTATTGGCTGTTAATCGAGAACTAACAACTCTTATAATTGTAGAACATTTATGCAGCACTTTCACTATTCTTCCCTGATTAATGCGCCTGTAGAAGTCGTTTGGGAGTTTCATACCCGACCGGATATATTGCAATTGTTAACTCCTCCTTGGCAACCCGTAGAAATTGTGCGTCGAGAAGGGGGTTTAGATGTAGGGGCAATTTCGGAATTTAGAATATTATTAGGGTTTATTCCGGTGCGATGGGTAGCACTTCATACCGAATGTAAACCCTTTGAGTTATTTACCGATGAACAACAAGAAGGAATTGTAGAAAGTTGGGTACATCGACATCAATTTGTTTCTGAAAATGGTAAAACTCGCCTCACCGATAACATTACTTATTCTCTACCCGGCGGAGAATTGGCAGAAAAAATATTAGGCTGGTGGGTCAATAGTCGTTTAGAAGATATGTTTCAATATCGTCATCAAGTTACAAAGAAAGAATGTGAAAACTGTTATTAGATTTTATAGCATTACCCATTAAAGTGTTTGAAAATTCTAAATCCTAAAACCCTTTCAATCCTTACTATTCCCTGTTCCCTGTTCCCTGTTCCCTCCTCCCTATATTAGCTCGAATGAGTTGATAGGAACCCGCTTGATCAATAATTTTATATTGATTAGGTTTTAATCTAATATTCGTTAATTCACGAGGATGTCCAAGAATTAAAAGGGTTTTAGGGGAAGAATTTTCAACCTCTGGACTGTTAATATAGTTAATCGCATCAGTCAGTTCAGGAGCGTATTGAACCGGATGTTGAGTATAAAAAACTAAACTGGGTTTTTTAAAGCCAACCATCATTAATTCTTCTCCTAATTTTCGCTCTTGTACAACGGTTTGGGCGAGATGTCTTAAAGGTTCTTGACGATGGTGATCAAGTAAACTATAGGTAGGAGTTGCTGCCCAGATAAAAAACACAATAAATCCTAAAATATTAACGATAAAAATTCCTGAAATTCGCCGTTTCCACCCACTTATGATTATTCCTATTGTGGTTATTCCCCAGATTAAAGCAGATCGATTTAGGAGTCCAGAGGTTTGTAAATCCGTTCTAAAATTGGGCATATCTGCATCATATCCTAGCAGGTTTTTACTAAAATAACTAACAATTGAAGCACTAAAAACCAATATAATATTGAAAATGATAGATAGAGAAAACGCTTTAGGAATAGCACCAGCTAAACTAACATTAGGATTAACAAGATGATTGTTTTTTATTAGATTGTGCCAAAATAGAGAAATTAATAAAGCTGAAGCTGGTAAGCTGTTAAGCATCTAAATAGGGTATAATGAAAAACCAAGTTTAGAAAAATCAATCAAAAGATGCCTGCTAAAAATCATTTAAATGAAAAGCAAGTAGAGAAACTACAGAAAAGATTGAAAGAGGAAGAAAATGGACAAATCCGAGAAAGAATCTTGATTTTATTATTGCTAAATGATGGTAAAAAGCAAAGTGAAATTGCCAAGTTTTTGGGCTGCTCATTAAACAAAGTATGTTATTGGTGTGTACATGGAGACCCTGACAAATTAGAAAGCCTAAAAGATGAAAGAATGAAAGGAAATTATAGAAAAGCCACAGACAAATATATAGAGATATTATTAGAAACAGTAGAAAAAGAACCGGAAGAATTAGGATATGAATTTGGGAGATGGACAGGAGAAAGATTGGCAACTTATTTAGAACAAATCACAGGAATCAAATTAAGTAGTTCACAAGTGAGAAAGATATTAAAGGAAAAAAAGTATGTTTATTTGTGGGCAAAGTATAGCTTAGAAGAGAAAAGAGATCCAGAAAAAAGAAAATTATTTAAAGATAAAATAGAAGAATATTTGAAAATAGCAAAAGAAAGTCCAGAACAATTACAGGTATGGTTTTGGGATGAAAGTGGATTTAATTTAAGAGTGATAAAAAGAAAGAATTGGTGTAAAAAAGGGAAGAGGAAACAGATTAGAGGAGACAGGAGGAAAGGAAGAGTTAATGTGATGGGAGGATTGAGGTACTCGGATAAAAAAAGATTTGTAGAATTTCTGGATAAAGGAAATGCAGATAATTTTTATCAAGTGTTAAAAAGTTTTTATCAAGAGCTAATTTATGAATGGGTATTAGCGGGAAATCAAGCAGAAGAATTTGTAGAAAAAGGAGCTAAGATCCTGATTATTCTTGACAATGCAAGTTTTCACAAAAAAGAAGAGTACCTAGAAAAAATTAAAGCAGAAATGCCGAATGTCTATTTAGAATTTCTTCCAGCATATAGTCCAGATTATAATTTAATTGAATTAGTCTGGCATTCAGCTAAAGAATATATAGCTCATCGACTCTTTAAATCAGTTGATGAGCTAGAGTGTTTATTACATCAGCTTTTAAATGAAGGACAGTTATCTATTAAATGGGGACGTAAACTTAAAAACAAAGGTAATGCTATAATCACAGTTTAAATACACAACAGCTTATCAAAGGTAAAATATAACTGGGAAGCTTAGTAACAGCTACAGTAAAAAAGATAAAAATTACAGCAAACCAAAAAACAACAAATAATGGCAATTGTTGAATTCGAGATTGACGTTTCCAAGATCGGCGTTTCCAAAATTTTGTTGAAGCGATCGCAATAGGTAAATAAACAGAAAATGGAGCAAACCCTATTAAAACCACAATAAAATAGAAATACCAAGGAGCCGCATGGCGATTAACAACGCTGGTAAATCGTTCAAAATTGTGATAACCAAAAAACGAATTAATATAGCTTTGACCATTAATCAAAGTGACTAAAATATACCAAGGCAGAGTCATCACAAAAAAAATTAAGCTTCCTTGCCAAAGACGCATTTCTTGTAAAACTTGGTATCCTTTTCCAATATAAATTAAAAATGAACCAATAATTAAAATAGGTAAAACAATTCCCACAGGGCCTTTGGTTAAAACCGCTAAGGCTATTAAAATATAAAAAGCTAAATACCAATAATTTACTCGATTTTGGGGTAGAGTTAAATTTTTAAACCCTACATTAGGATATTCTTTAAATTCTGACTCAGATATTTTCGCTTCATCAGTTGCATATCCTAGAAAAAAAGCCAATAAAGCTGACCCCATACAACCTGTTAATAACATATCCGAAACGCCAATTCTTGCCCAAGCCACAATTTCAGGATTAAAAGCCATCAATATAGCCCCCATCCAAGGTAAAGGATGCAAAAGAACTGTCCTGAAACGAGGTTTATAACTGGGAGAAATTAAGCCTTGTATTTCTTGTTTCTTAACGGTATAAAATTGCGTTTTCTGAACATAATAACTTAACGTATAAAATCCCAAACCAATTAGAATAAAAGCCGAAACTGCCGAAGGCAGACGAACCCCCCATTCATTGACCCCAACTATTTGATAAGCAATTGCCATTAACCAATAAATTAAAGGCGGTTTATCGAAACGAGTTTCTTCATTAAAATACGGGGTAATCCAATCCCCTGTAACTAACATTTGACGGGCAGCTTCTGCAAATAAAGGTTCGGTTTCATCCAATAAACCCAGATTTCCTAAATTCTGAAAAAAAGCCAACCCACTGATTAAACCCAACCCCAAAATCGCCAGGAGAAATGGAAACCAACGGGTTTTAATTTGATTTGAAAAAAGGGTTTTAATCTCTCGATCTGAACTTAGTTTCATGGGGGAAGGACACAGGTGGTAACTGTTGACTGTTGGCTGTTGACTAACACCCAACTCAATATATCAATTAGTTATTATCACCTATTTGGGCAACCGAAATAATCTTACTATTGCCTATTTTCCAGATGAAAATTCATCCAGTGTCCTAGTGGGTTGTATGACCAACTGCCATTCCTTACTTTCAGGCTTCCAGACTGGGAAGGGGGTTTCCCCGACAATATAAGGCCCCCAGTAATAGCGAGAACCATCCGGTGCAAAAACAATCAAAATATCGCCAGATTTGAGAATTAAATCTTTTTCTGGGAGGGACAAAATCAACCCTTCTTGACTGCCTTCTTCCGGCGCAAAATCCCAATGGACGGGTTCGGTGTTGCCCACAGATGAACGAGTGAGTAAGGCTACACGCACCGGATGTTCCGTGAGGTTACTGACTCGGAATGACCCTTGGTGATGGTTTGTGGAAATGGCAGGAGGTGACAGTTTGGGGGGATTATTCCCCAATTTGGGAGAAGGAACAGGGGGTCTTTCTGACGCAGGTGGCGCTGGAATAGAGGTTTTAGGAAACGTTGTTGAGAGGGGGGCTGAGAGAGATAAGGCCACCTGTTCGGAAGATTTTCGTTCCGTTGACTGGACACAATAGCGAAATAAGAATTGCCTTAAACTAATTAAAGTTAATAAAATAGTTCCAGTAATTAGAAAGGCTGGATACAGTTTAGCTTTCATAATCTTTCGTTTTAAACCCGCTCATTAATTCCATTACTCTCTACACCGTCTTTTATGCAAAATACCCGTCTCAATCGGCTTGTAACTGTTATCAATGCACTACTCCGACGATGGTTGTTAAATCCTTGGCGACGGATTTCGCTCCTCATCATTAGTTTGTTATTTGGTTTTGCCCTAGCACTGGCTATTTCTGCAATTGCGGGACAAAATGCAAATATAGATGTAACTGTGGCTTTAATGGTCTCTATCCTAGTAGAAGGGGTCAACTGGTTAGCCTACAGTAGTCCCAACCGTTTGCGACAATCCTTTTGGGTTGAAAACCTGAATGCACTCAAAATGGGTTTGTGTTATGGGTTATTTTTGTTAGCATTCATGTTGGGTTCATAAAACTAACATTTTTTATGTTTCTGTGATTGTCTATGATAGAAATTTTGCAAGCTTGGGCTGATGGACAACCCCCCCATTCCACAGATTTAGAGCTTTTAGAACAGTGGGAACTGTCTGATTCTAAACAAGCGATATTGTGGGGAATCACACCGGAAAATATTAGGCGGAAATTACAAGGGCGATCGCATCTTTTTTATAGACTTTTTCAAGAGAATCTTGATTTCCCTATATTATCCCAACAGTTAGAAACCCTCTGGAAGTTTTGGCTTCCGTTTGCGACCCAACTGGCTGAGTCTCGTCAACAGTTAGGTCGTCCTCTGGTTCAAGGAATATTAGGAGGACAAGGGACAGGGAAAACAACTCTAGCGAAAGTCTTAACTCAGATTTTGTCTCTTTTTCACTATGACACAATCAGCTTGTCCTTAGACGATCTGTATAAAACTTATTTAGAACGTCAACAGTTACAAAGGGTCGATCCCCGGTTAATTTGGCGGGGGCCACCTGGAACCCATGATGTTGAATTGGCAATACAGGTGTTAGAACAATTGCGTCAACCCTTACCGAATCAAACCATTGCTATTCCTCGATTTGATAAGTCATTATGGCAGGGTGCAGGTGATCGCATTTCATCGGAATTTGTTACAGGAATTGATATTATTTTATTTGAAGGCTGGTTCGTGGGATGTAGACCCATTGATCCACAACAATTTAATTCTGCACCTGAACCCATTATTACCCTCACCGATCAACAATTTGCCAGGGATATGAATGAACAGTTAAAACAATATATTCCTTTATGGGAAAAATTAGATCAATTAATGATTTTAAATCCGATCGATTATAAACTATCAAAACAATGGAGAATTCAAGCTGAACATGACATGATTTCAACCGGAAAATCAGGCATGAGCGATGCAGAAATCAGTCAATTTGTTGATTATTTTTGGAAAGCCCTACATCCCGAATTATTTATAAATCCATTAATTAAAAATCCTAAGTTAGTTAATTTAATTGTAGAAATCAACCCCGATCATTCCCTTGCCAATATTTCCAGAAACCAGTAAACTGATAACTGATAACTGATAACTGATAACTGATAACTGATAACTGATAACTGATAACTGATAACTGATAACTGATAACTGATAACTGATTAAGATCGCCGAATATTAAAACAACACCATTCTTGCCGACGCCATAAGGTAGCGACAACCCAACCATTTTGCTCTAAAGTATCTGCAATGGGTTTAGCTTGATCCATTAAAATACCGCTTAAAACCGCCCAAGTATTTTTCTTAGAGATCGCATTAAATTGAGGAATTAAATCAATAATAACTTCTGCTAAAATATTACAAACAATACCATCAACTGGTTGTTCTGCCACCGAAATGATCTGTTCTATACTTCCATCTTGAATAATAATTTTTTCCGGTGGAATTTGGTTTAATTCACAATTTTCTTTCGTAGAACGAGTCGCTAACGGATCATTATCAGCCGCATAAACCTTTGATGCGCCTAATAAAATTGCCCCAATTGATAAAATACCCGAACCACAACCAATATCTGCAATCACCGCTTGGGTGGGTTCTCCCCCTAATCGCATTTCTAAAGATTCTAAACACAGTTGAGTCGTGGCGTGGGTTCCGGTTCCGAAGGCAACCCCTGGATCTAAGCGTAATAAAATTCGATCACAATGTTCGGGTAAGGTTAACCAAGCTGGATAAATTAAAAAGCGATCGCCAATAGGGGTCGGTTCCCAATGTTGTTTCCAAGCCGTTGACCAGTCCTGCTCATCAATTAAATCCCAAGTTACCGCAGGAATGGGGATTTCTAAGCACAGAGCATCTTGACGCAACAATAAAGAAAGCGCTGCTAAATCCAGTAAATGGGCTTTTTCTTCAGGTAAATAAGCCGATATCAGGCAGGAATTATTTTTAATTTGACAAGCTGTTCCCCGACAACCAAAGGATTCCAACCGCCAAAAGACCGCATCCTCTAGCGTCGGATCACACAATACTTTAATTTCCCACCAACTATTAGCCATAATCAGTTATCAGTTATCAGTTATCAGTCATCAGTCATCAGTCATCAGTGTAGAGATTTGCGATCGCCCGTTTCTACCCACTCATTAGACTTAACAATCGCGAGTTGATATCCTAGGCGATTCGTCCGGGTAAAAAGTTAATCAACGGTCAATGGCTGCCACTGATAACTGATGACTGATAACTGATTACTGATTAAAGCGTTACCGTATAAGCGTCGCGGATACCAGAAACTTTCATGATTTCCGCCAGCAGTCCTTCAGGTAAGGGATCATCAAGGCTTAAAACCATAACAGCTTCACCCCGAACGATTTTACGTCCGACTTGCATACTGGCAATATTGACATTAAAACTGCCCAAAAGGGAGCCAATTTTGCCAATAATTCCCGGCATATCCCGGTGAAGCGTAAATAACATAAAGCGGGTCGGGGGCACGTTAATCGGGAAATCGTCAACACTGGTAATCCGAATTTCCTGATCCCCTAATAAAGCTCCCGTCACCGAATGACTACCTAATGAGCCCTTCGCTTCTAAATGCAGTGATCCCGTGTAGTCCGTCAAGGCAGCATCACGGGTTTCAATCACTCGAATTCCCCGTTCTTTGGCTTCAATACTGGCGTTAACATAGTTCACCCGTTCGCGTAAAGCTTTGGACAGTAACCCTTTGAGGGCTGCCACAACCACCGCTTGGCTATTGGTTCCAGCCAGTTCCCCTTGCAACCGCACATCCAGGAAGTCTACCCGACCTCCGGCTAACTGACCGACTAAATTACCTAGGGTTTCAGCCAGTTGCAGATAGGGTTTGAGTTTTTCCAAAACATCGGGATACAACCCTGGAATATTCACCGCAGAGCGGGCTGGTAAGCCCAGTAACACATCCCGAATTTGTTCGGCAACATCGATCGCCACATTGACTTGGGCTTCCTCTGTAGAGGCTCCCAGGTGAGGGGTGAGCACAATTTTAGATCCCAATTCCCGCAGAGGAGAATCGGCTTCTAGGGGTTCGTTCTCAAAGACATCGAGGGCAGCCCCGGCTAGTTGGCCATTTGTTAAGGCGACGGCTAAATCGGCTTCATTAATCACCCCCCCTCTAGCACAGTTGATTAAGCGGGCTGTCGGCTTCATTTTAGAGAAGATGTCCGCGTTAAACAGATGATAGGTTTCTTTGGTTTTGGGAATATGCAGCGTAATATAATCGGACTCGCGAATCAACAAATCCAAGTCCACTAACCGACAGCCAATTTGATCCGCCCGTTCTTGGGAAATAAAGGGATCATAAGCTAATAATTTCATCCCCATCGCTTTAGCCGCCGTCGCGACATGGGAACCAATTTTACCTAAACCCACAATGCCTAGGGTTTTCTTATAAACTTCTACACCAATGAAGCTTTTACGATCCCACTTTCCACTTTTAACAGATTGGTTAGCATCGGGAATGTAGCGAGACAGAGACAGCATCATCGCCAAAGCGTGTTCAGCCGCAGCAATGGTATTTCCTTCGGGGGAGTTGACAACAACAATCCCTTTGCGGGTAGCGGCGGGAACGTCTACATTATCGACACCCACACCCGCGCGACCAATAATTTTTAAGTTATCGCCAGCTTCAATAATTTCTTGGGTTACACGAGTTCCAGACCGGATCATCAAAGCATCATACTCTGGAATAATCCGCACCAGTTCTTCTGGGGGTAAACCTATTCTGACATCCACCTGAGCGACTTGGCAGAGGATGTCTATACCAACTTGATCAATCGAATCGGAGACAAGAACCTTCGGCATGATTTAGGAAAATGGGTTGCAATAGCAGGAATCGAGATCTCACCCCCTGACAAAATCCGCTAGGGGGATGTTCGAGAGAGTCTTCATGATCTATTCTCTCTCCCAAATTAACGGTCTATGTAAATACCGCAGTAGGTTATTTTAACTGTTAATGGGGTCTATCCACTGCGAATCCTTGGAAAAAATTTGGTTTTGCTCTGGGTGGGGGAGAGAGCAAAGGTGAGGCAGCTTGGGTTTGAGGAGTAGGGGGGTAAGGATTGTGTAGACTAGCAATAGTATTAATGGTGTATTTTCAGATTCTCCTGTCAGCACCCCGCTCTAAAGAGACGGGGCTTCATGCCTCCTCTTTGGATAGCTGACCAGCTATAGTCTTAATTGACTACGTTATCGGCAAGTGTTCAAGAACCCACCAATAGATGCGTAGCTAGTCTGTTGCTCTGGAACTTAAAAGTTAAACAGTTTTACGAGGGGTAAAATAGTGCTTTTGAGATAGTTACCGACCGATAACATTGGCGAAGCTAACATTACCCTAGCAATAGGAGTGGGAGAAATCCCAAAAAAATCGGGAATCGGCAAATAAAACAATTTTTGTCGGTTCCCAATCCAATATTCACGGGGAATAAATTCCCCTGAGTCGTGTTTCCTCTCAGGTCTGAAGACGCTGAGTTTCCACACTCCCATCCTACTTTTATGAACTATCTTGTGACTGTCCTCTCTGATCGCCTACAAGCAGAAACGGCTTATCTGGAATTAGAGAAAGAAGGAATTCCCCCAACTCAAATCACGATTTTAGGAAAAGGCTATAAAACGGCGGATGAATTTGGCTTAATTGATCCCAATGAAAGTGCGATTAAACAAGTGAAATTAATGGCAACTTGGTTAATTCCCTTTGGGTTTGTGGCAGGATTTACCTTTAGTTTAATTACAGGATTAGATACCTTCGCTTGGGCGGGACAGGTTGGAAATCATTTAATTGGTGCGGTTCTCGGTGCGATTTCCGGGGGGTTAGGCAGTGTAGTCGCTGGCGGCGGCGTGGGTTTAATTGTTGGGGGAGGGGATGCGTTACCCTATCGTAACCGCCTCAATGCTGGAAAATATTTAGTGGTGGTCACGGGTTCAGAAACCTTAATGCGGAGAGCCACTCGCGTTTTAAGACCCTTAGAACCGGAAAATCTGCAAGGTTATACGGTGGGAGATACAATAGTTTAAATGGGCGCCATTCTATCCTGGGATTTGTTGCTTTTGTCTCTAGGTATTTCTAATGATTCTGGAGAAAAGTTTATCGAGTCCAAATGGATTGAACTTTTGTTAAAAATGCTATCATCAATACCAATAATTGTTCTATTCCCGTTCACTTAAAATCACCTAATGTTACCGAGAGATGAACTTCTAAAAGGCATTGAAAATCGAGAAAGTTTAGCACGGGTTCTCGATCTGGCAGAACAAGCACTTAAAACGTGGGAAATTACCTTAACGGATTTTCTGTCTCCTCCTGAATTGGCGGAATCAGAAAAGGTTTTTAGTCGATTAACAGAAGTGCAGATGATTGCCTGGGGAGGCTATCCCCAAGCAGAAAGAAAACGGTTAGGAATTGCTCGATCTGATCTGCCTTTGGATTCTTCCCAGGTTAGCGTTGTGGTGTTAGAGATTTCGGGAAATTTTCTCTTTGATCCAGCCACCCATCGAGACTTTTTAGGTTCGATGTTAGGAACGGGAATTGTCCGTGATAAAACGGGGGATATTATTGTTTTAGGAGAGCGTGGTGCTCAAACGATTGTTACTCCAGAATTAGCGGATTTTTTGGAATTAAATTTGACCCAAGTGCGTTCTGTTCCGGTAAAAACACAGCGCATTGATCCGAGTGAATTAAAGGTTAAAGAACCTAAAAAGAAAGACTTAACAACGGTAGAAGCTTCGATGCGTTTAGATGCAGTTGCTTCTGCTGGATTTGGAATGTCACGCAGCAAAATGGTCAGTTTAATTGATGGGGGAGATGTGCGGGTGAATTGGAAGGAAATCACCCAAGCAAGTTATCAAGTAAAATCCGGTGATTTAATTGCAATTCGGGGAAAGGGACGTTTAGAGGTCAAGGATATTGTGATTACCAAAAAACAACGATATCGAGTGGAATTAACTCGGTATCAATAAATTAAGAGGGAACAGGGAACAGGGAACAGGAAATAGGGAATAGAAAGAATTTGGATTTGATGATTAATTTTTGTTATAAGCCTTTTCATAGGATTGCTTTATAAAGTTAAGAGGATATGAGTTATGAGACGACTTTATGATCAAGCTTTTGAAATTTTACAACAAGAAGTTAAACAGTGTTCTCAAAAAGATTTAGTTGGAGACGTGGGAGCGAAAATTGTTCTAAAACGATTAGAAAAAATGCGGTTACAATCAGGAGATTCCCTGACTTTAGATGAATTAAAAGATTTAGTTTATGATCAATTTCCTAACTTTAGCGAATCCGTTTTAAAAAAAGCAGCAAAAGTGAATCGTCCCCCTGGAATTTTTCCTAAAATTGTTTTGGGAATGGCTGTTTTAGGCGGATTTGTAGGATTAGTTGCTCTGGCTAATTTACCTTATCCCATGATTCGTTTTCCGGTGGCTAAAACCTTTCCCATTGTATTACTTCCGAGCTATATTAATATGGATTATAACTATCGACAAGCGGTGTCATTAGTTGAACAATCCGATCAATTAGTCAATCAAGCAACAGCCATTGCTGATATTGAATTAGGGGTTGGAAAAGTTAAACAAGCTCAAAAGCATCTGGATCAATTACCAGTTTGGTTTTTAGGCTATTATCCTCAAGCGTATTGTTCGTTTATGGGTTGTATGTGGCGATTTACCTTCGATGAATATGAAGATGCTCGCAAGAATATAGGACGAATGGAATCTAAAATTTTTCAAGAACAAAATGCCTATCAGGAATATACAAAAGCCGAACAATCCATTCAAGAAGCACAGCAAAAATTCCAAAAACTTCCCCCTGGAAATGAACAACAACAAACCATTAAAGTTTGGCAAACTGCGATTGATCAATTAGAGAAAATTCCCCCCGAAACCTTAGCAGGAAAATTAGCTCAAAAACAGTTAGCAACAGCGCAACGGGATTTTCAACAACAACTTGGATTTGTGGCGGGAAGTATTAAAGGAAATACGTTAATTGATGCGGCGATGCAATTTGCAAGTCAAGCTGCAAAAGCTTCTCAAAATCCGCCTCACACTGCTCAAGAATGGCAACAACTGATTAAATTATGGGAGGAGGCAATTCGTCGGTTAGAACAAATTCCGACGGAAAACCCCAGCTATTCAGAAGCTCAGAAAAAATTAGCAGAATATACAACAAATTTAGGAATATCTCAAACTCGGTTACAAACTGAAAAAGATGCTGTTGAGTTAGTTAAACAAGCAAAATCTGCTATTGCTCAATGGCAAAAATTAGCTCGTTCTAAAGATCCTGATATTGGTGCTTTAATGAGTCAATTAACCGATATCATTAATACCTTGGAACAGGTTCCAGCAGGAACAACAGTTAGTCAAGAATCTCAGAATTTATTACGTTCAGCCCAACATACCTGGGATAAGTTATCTCTAAATTGATTTGACAATTTTGCTGATTTCTGTACCGCTCTATTAATTTTGAAGAAATCAGGTTTATAATTCTCCATCTTTTATGATACATTAAAAATTCAGACAAAAAGTTGATATTTTCAGACGGTTTTCCAGAAAATTAACCTCTATAATTATGACTCAAACACCACAGAATCCTTCTGATTCTCTCTCCGCGACACCAGATTCTTCGACGGACACAGTAAATTTAATACAGTTATTACGTCGTAAACAAGGAAATTGGGTCGAGTGGGGTGAAGCTTGTGCTCAATTACAAAAATCCGGTTACAATCCCCAACAAATTTTTGAGGAAACCGGGTTTGAACCCATTCAACAAAATCAAGTGATTGTGGCGGCACAGGTTTTTAGCTCTTTAGTCAAAGGCAATTTAGCACTTGAAATTCAATCTTATTTTCAACGCAAAGGAAGTGATATTTTATATGAATTTCGGATTCTGAACCAAGCGGAACGAGTCAGGGCTTCAGAATTTGCAAATCAGCGTCAATTAGATGCCGATGAAGCGAAAGAATTAGCAAAAGCAATCAAAGAATTTTCTCGATTTTCGACTGCTCCAGACGGTTTTTCTCATCATCCTGGGGATATTTTAGCTTATTACGCTTGGAAAGCCGCACGACAACATCATGATTTACAACAACGCTCACGGTTAATTGCAAAGGGGTTAAAATATGTTCATTCCCAAACCGCCAGAGAAAAAATTGAACAACTGTTAACCGATTTTTCAGTTACGACAAAACGCTCTGCTCCTCGTTTACCGATTTATCGTTTAGAAACGGAAGAAGATATCCCTCGTTTAATTCCAGTTGCGGGTGAATTTCCGATTTCATTATCGGACTTTAATGCTGTTCCTTTAATGGAAGAAATCGGTACATTTCGTATGGTTAAATCGTCAGGAAACGCCGCCTGGGTAGCTGTTCCAGGATGGCAAGTGGTGATGAAAGCAGAAGATCCCGTTGCCATTTTAGGAAATAGTGCTAATTTACCCCATCCCTTACCGAATAAATCGGAACCTGTTTTAATGATTGTAGATCGCGCTCAACGGGAATGGGATACTGATGCCTATTTCTTAGTAGAAGGCTCCGAGTATTTAGAATTACAATGGTTTGATGAAAACCCGTCAATCTTATTACTCGGAAAATTGCTTTTGGTAGTCCGCCCCAAAAAAGTATTAGATGAGGATCAAATTCATGATGTTTGGCAAACTGATGAATAATTAAGGGTTGAGTTTTAGGAAGAAACCGAGTTTTTAAGTTGTGCGAGCGTCCTCGCTCGCGATTTACCCCAAAATCTTATAAACGGTTCAGGATTTTAACTTTATTTTATTTTATTTTGACGATACCAACGATAACCATAAACTGCGCTTCCCAGAAGCAATAAATAAGGACTAAAGGCTAATAACCATAAAGTTAATCCTACTAATAACCAAGTAAATTCTCCCATTGTATGAGTTGCGCTTCCCCAAGTTTCTTGTATTCTTAATCCCAAATTATCAGAAGTAGAAGCAGCAGAAACGGGCGATTCAAGGGTTAAACTAATTGTGGAATAAGCAACTTGATTTTGTAAATTTCTTAATTGAGCATCAATGCGTTCAATGGATTCCCGAATGGTACTTAATTCATTCGCGGCTTTGAGAACATCCCCAACGGAACCCGAACGTTCCATAATTTTTAAGATCATTTCTTCCGATTTGCGTAAATTTCGTAGTCGAGCTTGAAAATCGACTAATTGATCGGAAACATCCTCGGCTGTAATCATTTGATTTTCCACCGTTCCTAATTTTGCTAACGCATTTAACGTTGTTTCTAACCGTTGTTGAGGAACTCTAAACTCTAAATAAGCCGTTTGACGCTGACTATTATCGGGAGATTTTTGAGCTTCAAATTTTAAAATATCTCCTTGCTGTTTCTGGATAATAGCAGTAATTGATTCTGTCGTTTGATGAATTGATTCCACTACTAAGGTCAATTGAGCACGTTTAATCAGTTGAGATTGTTTTTTAGGTTCTGGGGTCGTTTGTTCCGGTGCAGAATTAGCCATTTCGCGGGTATCTGCTGGGGCTAAAGGCGCACTAGCGGGAGAACTCATTGTCGCTTTATTCGCCTGACTGCAACTGGATAAAGCTAAAACTGATACCATTAATCCTAGACAAAATCCTAGCTTTGATGCTGTCCGAGAGCCCATTTGATTAGTATTCATGGCGTTACCTTCCTCAAAAAAAGAACCCGATATTACAGCAATATCCTTTTAAAATTTACTGTTTCCTGATAAAATTTTAAGCGATATCCCTATAACAATATGTCTAATTTAACCTTTTATTGTTAATAACTCCTTTAAGATTGAGCCTAAAATGACAGACGATTTTGACCTGGATCAAGTTTCCTCCTCCGATTCTATATCAACCCCAGAAACGGAATTGACGGTTTCTGATGGCACAACAACGAATTCTTTAGAAAATATTGAGAAAGTTCGTGCTTTTCGATCCGAAAAAATTAAAGAAATTTATCAAAGTTTACGTCCTGGTCAACAACAAATGGCGGATTGGAATGGAGGGCCATTAGCGATTTCTGCGGTTCCGGGTGCGGGAAAATCAACAGGAATGGCGGTTGCTGCTGCTTTAGCGATCGCTCATTATCAACTCCACGCTCGTCATCAATTAGTGATTGTCACATTTACCCGTTCAGCCGCTGCTAATATTCGGGCTAAAATTATAGAAAAACTCAAAGAACTTAAATTACCTTTAGGCGGATTTGTTGTTCATACTTTGCATGGTTTAGCTCTCAATATTGCCTTAAGGCATCCTGAATTATCGGGATTAAATTTAGAGAATGTTACTTTAATTTTACCCACTCCCAGTAATCGCATTACTCGCACCTGTGTTGAACAGTGGATTGCTGCAAATCCTCGTCATTATCAACGCTTAATTGAGGGAGTTCAATTTGATGGAGAAGAAACAGAACGCTTAAGGAGGCAATCAGTTTTACGAACAGAAATTTTACCGAATTTGGCTTGGAAAGTGATTCAAGAAGCGAAAAGTTCAGGGTTAAAACCGGAAGATTTAAACCAAATTAGCGAACAAATTCCTGATGATTATGAGATTTTAAAAATTGCTGGGGGGTTATATGAAAATTATCAAAATTTATTGCGATCGCTGAATTTAATTGATTATGATGAAATGATTTTAGCTGCCTTGCAAGTCTTAGAAAATCAAGCAGTGCGTCAAGTTTGGCAAAATCAAGTATTTGCTGTGTTTGAAGATGAAGCTCAAGATTCTACGCCTCTGCAAAGTAAACTCTTGAGAATTTTAGCCCGGTCTTCTGAGTCAATTAGTGATGATTTAGAGACTTTAAATTTAGTTCGAGTCGGTGATCCTAATCAAGCGATTAACTCAACTTTTACTCCTGCTGATCCCATTTATTTTCGGAATTTTTGTAATGAATGTGAACGGTTACAAAAATTAGCGACAATGGATCAGGCAGGAAGAAGTAGCTGCATTATTATTGATGCGGCTAATTATATGTTATCGTGGGTCAATCGCTCCAAATTAGCAGGAAATGAACAACCTTTTCGAGAGCAAATGATTCGGTTAGTGGGATGGAATGACCCTCAACCCAATGCAAATCCACCCGCTTATGATCGAGGCTTAGAACTGTGTGAACCTGCGGATATTTATCAAACCGTTGAGTGGATTGTGCAACGGATTGTAACAATTTTTAATCATGAGCCTAAAGGAAAATTTGCTATTTTAATTCGAGAAAATAAACAAGGAGAGTTTATTTCTAACGTTTTAAATAACCCCAAATCATACAATATTAAGATACCCGAAGATTTTAAAACTAAAATCCGCATTTATGATGCGTCTCAACAGGCACGAAATTCTAAAATTCCTGAAGAGATGTTAGCCTTATTACAATTTTTAGATCGGCCCCATTCACCGGATTATTTAAAATTAGCGTTAAAAGTCTTAGGCGATCGCAATTTAATTCCGAATTTAGATTATAATAAAATAGCAATTCATCCTGAAGAATTTCTTTATCCTGGCCCACTGGATGCGCCTCAGTCTCCAGAAATTCGTCAATGTCGTTATTTTTGTTGTCAATTATTGCAAGCGCGTTTAGAACTTCCTCCCTATCAATTAATCTCTTTTTTAGCCTTATCCCTGCGCTATGAACGAACGGAATTAGCAACAGCCGATAAATTAGCTGAACGCATTGGTCAAAAAACTTTTGGTAGCCATTCTATGGGAACTATTTTAGATGTTTTAAACGATATTGTCAGTTCAGAACGATTTGAACCCGTTGATATTGATGAAGAAACTTCTAAAGAAAGTCCCTACACCCGTGACGGTCAATTAACTTTAATTACCATGCACAAAGCCAAAGGATTAGATTGGGATTATGTGTTTCTTCCCTTTTTACAAGAGTCTACTATTCCGGGGAATTTACGAGTTTTACCGCAAACGAAATTTCTAGGAGAATTAACCCTTTCTGAAGTCGCTCGTGCTCAAATTCGAGCCGCATCTCACGGACAAGAATTAATTCCTGATGTTGTTACCGCTTGGGAACAAGCCAAGGATTTAAAAATTGCCGAAGAATATCGCTTACTCTACGTCGCCATGACCAGAGCTAAACGTTTTTTATGGATGTCTGCGTCTCGTTTTGCTCCCTACACTTGGCATAAACCCGAAAATCAGCAAGAACAAAAACCCTGTCCGGTTTTTATTGCTTTAAAACAACAATTTCCTCAACATTTTTTAGAGAAATATTAAAAAATAGAAGAAAGAGTTGGTTCTATTTTCGGTTTAATTTCAGCATCAAACCCAGCAGATTTTAAGGAATTCAGAGTGGCTTCAGCATTTTGTATCCAGAAGTCACGACCTAAACAAACCCCTTTATAATTATGTTGGAATTCTCCCTTCACTGTAGCCACAATAGGAATATTAGCTTGTTGTTGATTACCCGATGATTGTTCTTTGAGGAGTGCATGAAGTTTTTGCAAGCGAGTTAAATCATAAATTTCCTCAATTTTTAAATGTAAAAGCACCATAAATTCTGATTCCTCTATTTCCAAATCTTCTAATAAAGGAGTTGGGAGTTTTTCATGACGAGGGAGAGTATTGGCGAATTGCAATTCATCAATAATTAACTGAGTTTTATCTTCCTGTTTATCAATTTTTCCTGTAATTAAAACCACATCATTTTCACCCGGAAAAGTCTTTATTTCTTGATAGGTTTGGGGGAAAACAATCGCCTCCATTTGTCCGGTTAAATCTTCAATTTGTAAAAATGCCATGCGATCGCCTTTTTTAGTGGTATGCAGTTTAATCGAGGTAATCACAACAACGACTTTAACTTTTGATTTTTTACCCGTTAATTCTGATAAAGTAACTCGTTCCTCTACAATAATAGATTCTAAGATGGATTTTAAAGGATGTTCAGAAACATAAAATCCCAGTAATTCTTTCTCAAATTGTAGTTTTTCTTGAACTGTAAAATCTTCCAGTTTTGCAGGTTTTGGTGCATCTTCATGGGTGTTAATTGTATTTGTTCCTCCCCCTAAAAGATCAAAGATACTTTGTTGACCAACAGCCCGATCTTTAGCTTTACTTTGCGCCCAAGAAATTAATTTATCTAAATGATCAATAGCTTGGCGACGGTTGGGGTTCAATTTATCTAAAGCACCACATTTAATTAATGCTTCTAAAGCACGGCTATTGACAACTTGTAAATTAATGCGATCGCATAAATCAGGATAACTTTTAAATTCTCCCCCTTCTCGACGCTCTGCTAATAAATGTTCAATCGCACCTTCCCCTACATTTTTAATCGCTGAAAGTCCAAAAATAATACTGTTATCGGAGGGGGTAAAATCCATACCCGAAAGATTAATATCCGGGGGGATAACCTCAATTTCGAGGGATTTTTGGCAAGATTCAATATACTTTTGAATTTTATCCGTATCCCCACTATTAGCACTTAATAAAGCCGCCATATATTCAACGGGATAATTGGCTTTTAAATAAGCGGTTTCATAGGTGACATAGGCATAAGCCATGGAATGGGATTTATTGAAGCAATTAGAAGCAACTAAACCATTACTCAGAATAAAGTTATGATATTGTTCTACGCCAATATCATAAACTGGTTGGGTTCCTAAAGATTTGCGACTAATAATTTTAACCATTTTTATAGCTCTCTAAAATTTGTTCAACTTTTAACTTCTTACGTTGAAGCCCTAAATGGGGATATTGATCAATTAAACTATAGAATATATTATAGCAATAATTTGCTCCTTTTGATGAGAGTTTAATCGATACAAAGTTTTTCCCCTAATACTGTGTTGCCCTCTCTCAGGGCTTTTAACTTTTTAAATAATTCTTCCAATGTGGAACCAACGGTTTAAAATTTTCTGGTGTTAGTAGTCTATACAGTTCTTTTTCTAGCACTTCTAATGGTAGCACCGCCATTTGACTTTGATGCCTTAAATCCGCATTTCTCAAAATTCTCCCTGTTGTTTTAGTCATCTGATTTCCTTCCCCCTTCAACTCACACCGAATGAATGCGATCGCCCCTTTAAACTCACACTTACAGTTGCCACCTCGCTAGGGCGACTACTCATCGCCCTCTTCAACTAGCATTAGCCGTTGCGATCGCCTCCTATCTTTTCCTTAAGTTGACGGACTTTGGGGTCTTCTTGGTGCATATAGATAAATTCTATCAACAACCTCGAATAAAGAGTTGAGTCTTTAACTAGCCTCTGGGTGGGGGTCATACCTATACTTTTGGCTAGGTTAAAAACTAAACAATAGTTGGTTTCGTTAACCAGGCTGACTCTGATACAGTTGCAATTACAGGGAACAGTCATGTTAGGTCGCAGTACAGCGCACTGTTTACGAAGCCTCTGCATAGCGGAAGAATCTCAGAGATACTTACAAGCTTCGTTAACGCTCCAGTCCGTTTCGATCAGGATAACCATCCTGCATTAATTTTCTACCAGATGTTGGCTAATTGAGAATGGTTGCAATAGTAGCCCTAGAACAAGAGCAATACATTAGGAATGGAACAAATCTGATGTCAATATCTATCTTTAAAAAGCTTAACGTTTTGGTCTCTACAATCGCCTCAACTACCTTATCTTTAGTGGGAGTTTTTGTACTTTTTGATATTAATAATAAAGCTGAATCTATAGTAACTTCAGGCGATCCTAATGACTATATTGTTAAGCCTGGAACTGGATATAATGGTGTTGTCTCTATACCAATTAAAATTGGTTCAGAAATGTTTGGTTGTTCAGGTTCGCTGTTATCTTCAGGACGACATATTTTGACAGCAGCCCAGTGTTTCGATAACCCTTTTACCCCTGGTTTATCGACTGATACAACGATATTATTTGACTTACCGACAGGTCAAATTGGCATCAAGGCTAATAAAATTTATATTCACCCAAATTGGAAAGATGTTTTTGATTTTAAGTCAATTGAAGGTGATCTCGCTATTCTTGAACTCGCATCTGTGGCACCGGAAGCTGCCGAACGATACGATATTTATCGCAATACCGATGAAGTTGGTCAAGTTGGTGTTAAAGTAGGATATGGGGTTTCGGGTCAAGGAAATCAAGGTTTTGACGTAACAAAATTCCCATTTGGAGTCAAGCGTTTCGGCAAAAATCTATATGAAAGTGGGGGAGAAATTTTCAATAGTTTAGATCCGTCTCAATTCGTCCCAGGTACATCTTTAGCCTATGATTTTGATAATGGCAACCCCGAAAATGATGGATTTGGAAGCATCGGTATTCCTGATTTAGGATTAGGTTTGCAAGAGGTTCATGGAGGAACAAGCCCAGGTGGCCCAACATTCATTAATGGGTTAATTGCAGGAATGGGATCCATGTTTTTTTGTTTGGGTAGTGCTAATGATAATTACACTAGCTGTTCAAGTCCTCCTGATATTGATAATATTCTTCTAAATACTAGTTTCGGAGAATTTGGTGTAGATACTCGCGTGTCAACTTATGCCAGCTATATTGATGATGTTTTAGGGGGAAAAATAAAACCAACTAAGACCGTTCCCGAACCAAATATGATCTTTGGTACTATCTTAACTTTGGGTGCTTTTGTGCTTCATTCCCGTTTCAAGCAAAGAAAAGATAAAACGACTCAATCTTCGTGACTAGGTATTAGAAACCGAGTTTCTAACCCACAGTTGTTAAGAAACTCGGTTTTTGCCTGAAGACGCAATCCTAGACATTGATATAGCATTTGAGTCGTACAAATTAAACTTATGCACCAAGCTCTTGCGTAGTAAGCATAGCCATGATACTTTGAGTTTAGCCCTGATAGTAACATAATTGTTGGCAACATAGTCAGTTTATTATTACCACTTCAGAGGATAAAAATGCCCAAGTTTGGAACCGAAACGGTCAATTTTAACAGAACTGAAAGGACATCAAACTCAAATTCAATCAGCAGCATTTAGCGAAGATAGAAAATTAATTCTGACCCATGCAGAAAACAATACCTTACGGGTCAGGTGTGTGAACAAATTCGGGATTATTTAAAATATGGTTCCGATGTGGAGGAACAAGATCGTAAACTGTGTGATGGGGTTGGGAATTGAAAATAGTTAGGGGGAAACCCAAAACATTCCTTTAATACCATTAGGGTCGGTAATAAACCCTAAATTATGATAGAAATTAACCGCTTTTGAACCTGCAAATAAGGTGATATTTTCGATGTTTTGTTGTCGCAGTTTTTCTAACGTATACTGAATTAGGGTCTTTCCTAATCCTTGACTTTGAAAATTGGGATGAATGACCACATCCCACAACGTTGCATTATAAACATGATCAGAAACAGCCCGTGTAAACCCTATTAATTGTTTTTGGGTATCTTTGACAAACCAAAGAGTAACGGCTAAAAAACTGTGTTCTAGGGCAATTTTCATTTGTTCATGGGAACGAGTCATCCAACCCACTGCTTCAAAGAGTTGGTCTAATTGGTCTAAGTCAAAATCGATATCCGTACTTAATATAAATTGTCCGTTTTTTTGATTCACAGCTAAAGGATTATAAGAATAATTAACAGTGGGTTTAGCAGCGATCGCATCATCATATTTAGACCATTTTTTTGGATTTTTACTAATATTTTGATGGTACAAAACAATCGTTTTTTCTAAATCATTCTTTTTCTGAGATATGGTTTTTAATTTCTCTTTAATGAACCGCTCATCAGGATAAACTTCAATCGCCATTGAATACAGAATTAAAGCAGCATTCATCCAATGTTTATGGATGAAAAAATCTGCTATTTTAATCCATGATTTTAGATTAGTATTTAGAAAATTAATAATATTTTGATACTCAGGATACTGTTGACTCTTCTGAATCACGTTTTGATAATAAGCGATCACTAGATCAACAGTTTCCGGTAAACAAGATTCTAGGGTTTCTCCTAATTTAGTGGCAATAATCACAAAATCCTGTTCTTGATTGGTTTGATGAAGAACAACCAAACTATTCCAATAATAAGTAATCGCTAAATCCCACTTTTTTTGCTGAACTAACGCATCCCCTAAATTACAATAAGACCAATGAAATTGAGCATTTAACTGAATAGCTTTACGGTAAACCTGAATTGCTTCTTCCCAGGATTTTAATTTTAATAAAGCATTTCCCAAATTATGATACGACCAGGGAAAATTAGGATTCAGTTCAATGGCGCGACGATAATGATTAATCGCCTCTTGCCATTGTTCTTGTTTTAAGAAAATATCCCCTAAATGATGATAAAACCAAGAGCAATTGGGATTTAATTCGATGGCATGATAATAATTTGCGATCGCAGCTTGCCATTGTTCTTGCTGACTCTGCAAACGCCCTAAATTAGCATAAGCTTCAGCTGACTTGACATTTGTTGCCATCCCATTGACCAAGTTGAGTTTTAAAGCCTCTTCCTCTGGCATATTTCCTTAATTTAAACAGGCGTATATAGCACAGATTCTAATCGTTGTAACGCGAAATCCAAATCATCATTAATCACTTCAAAATCAAACTCATTCGCCGCGTCCATTTCTGCTTTTGCTCGCATTAAACGCCGTCGAATGGCATCTTCAGAATCCTGACCTCGACCGCGTAAACGACGTTCTAATTCATCAATGGAAGGAGGCATAATAAAAATTCGTAAAGCGGAAGGAAATGTGCGCCGAATTTGACGAGCCCCTTCTAATTCTATTTCTAATAAAACCGATGTTCCCGCTTCAATATGTTCTTTAACCGGGATTAAGGGTGTTCCATAACAATTACCCGCAAATTCAGCCCATTCTAATAACTCTCCCTGTTCTACCATCTCTTGAAACCGATGTCGATCTACAAAATAGTAGTCTTGTCCATTAATTTCACCCGGACGGGGAGAACGAGTTGTTACGGAAATGGATAAATGCAGGTCAGGATGACAGTTGAGCAGGGAACGAACCAAGGTGCCTTTCCCGACCCCACTAGGGCCTGTCATTACAATTAATCGGCCTTTTTTCATAGAATTTTTACTCATTCACGCTGAATAGGAATCTTTCCATTTTCTCATGGTATGCCGATGGAAACCAAGAGATCAAAAATATAGCAACCGCCAGGGGTATTGAGAACAAAGACTGATACTATAGTGCTACGCATTAAAGTGTTTGACAATTCGTAAATCCTAAAACCGTTGCAATACTCACTGTTCCCTGTTCCCTGCTATAAATTTCTTAATCATCGCGAGAATTTCCATCTTTCGCTATCACGAACCGATGAGCAACGGTTTCCGGCTGAATGGCAGAGAGAATCACATGGCTAGAATCGGTGATAATCACGGCTCTGGTTCTACGTCCATAGGTAGCATCGACTAACTGTCCGCGATCGCGTGCATCGGTTATAATACGCTTAATAGGGGCCGATTCAGGACTAACAATGGCAATCACCCGATTTGCAGAGATAATATTACCAAAACCAATATTGATTAACTGAATATCCATAAAAATCTCAATTATAGGGTTTGCCGAGGTTTTTGCGTCATAATTCCATGATAGTGAGAATTTTAGGGAGTTACAACTGTTTATGGGTTAAAAAGTTCCGATTTTATTCTCTTGAGTTTGTCCTTTATTGTTGAGTTAAAATACGAAAAATCACTAATTTTAATGAATATTTTACCGAACAAAACCGTTAATATAGAATTCAAAAACCCTATTTTTCCTCTCAAAAAACAGCAAAATATTAATGAAAATCAAGAGAACCTGAATCCCCATCTCCAGAAGTATGTGTTAAGCTGACAGGTGTTCTCTGCCTATTAATGTAAACGGTTATGAAAGCAATTGTTATCAATCAATACGGAGCACCCGATGTGCTTCGTTATGAAGATATTCCCACCCCAACGATTAAACCGGATCAAGTTTTAGTCAAAATTCATGCCAGTAGTATTAATCCTGTAGATTGGAAAATTAGGCAGGGATTATTACAACCCTTATCCGGCTACAATTTCCCCAAAGTTTTAGGATGTGATTTATCTGGGGAAGTGGTGGAAGTGGGGGAAAAAGCAACAAGCTGGCGGGTTGGAGATCAAGTTTATACCTTCGTTAATCCCTTATTTGGAGGGGCTTATGCGGAGTATGTGGCTGTAAATGCTACCAATTTGACCTATAAACCCCAAAATATGACCTATAGCGAAGCCGCAGGGGTTCCGGTGGCGGGTCTGACGGCGTTACAGGGGTTGTTAGATTTAGGTCAATTGCGACCGGGACAACGGGTATTAATCAATGGTGCGTCTGGTGGTGTCGGAACCTTTGCGGTGCAAATTGCTGCGGTGATGAATGCAGAGGTAACGGGAGTTTGTGGGACGGCTAATGTTGAGATTGTGAAACGTTTAGGAGCCCATACCGTTATTGACTATACCCAAGAGGATTTTACTCAGCAACAAATTCAATATGATATTATTTTTGATGCGGTGGGTAAACAGTCCTTTTTTAATTGTGAAAAAGTTCTAAAACCGGATGGAATTTATATCTCAACATTACCAACGGTTGATAATATGGGAGCGACCCTACAAACGTTATTCTTTTCTAACCAAAAATGTAAATTAGTCTTAGCTCAACCCAGCCGTCGAGATTTAGATGCTTTACGAGATTTGATCGCAACGGGTAAAGTTAAAACAATCATTGATCGAACCTATTCCTTAAGTGATTTGGCTGAAGCTCATACTTATAGTGAAATGGGGCGAACTGTTGGCAAAATTGTGATTACGGTTAATGAAGGGTTACAAACCATTAATATTGATTGATTAGGGAACAGTAAGTAGAGACGTGCCATGGCGCGTCTCTACATGGCGCGTCTCTACAACTGTAATGCGTTGCTATATATTACCAATTAAGGGCTTTAGCAATGGGCATTCTCCATCCGGTTCCAAAAGCGCGATCGCTAATTTTTAATCCGGGTGCGGCTTGACGACGTTTAAATTCAGCAATCATCACTAATCGAATCACTTTTTTAACGACCGTTTCGACCTGTCCTGCTTCCACAATTTCAGTCAAGGATTGATGTTTTTCAACTAAACGATATAAAATATCATCCAAAATTTCATAAGGAGGTAAAGAATCTTGATCCACCTGTCCGGGTTTGAGTTCTGCACTCGGCGGTTTTACTAATACATGATGGGGAATTATTTCTTTTCCATAATATTGATTTAGCCAAGAACATAAGGAATAAACACGGGTTTTCGGTACATCTGCAATGACCGCTAATCCTCCATTCATATCACCATATAAGGTACAATATCCCACCGCCATTTCTGATTTATTCCCAGTGGTTAATAATAAATGCCCAAATTTATTAGAAACCGCCATTAATAAGGTTCCTCGGATGCGAGATTGGAGGTTTTCTTCAGCTAGTCCAAAGGATGTTCCTGTAAACATCGGTTCTAAGGTTTGATCAAAGGTTTGCATTAAATCGCCAATGGGTAAAGTCTGGGTTTGAATCCCTAAATGATTGGCTAATTCTAAAGCATCTTGAATGGAATGATCGGAACTATAGGGAGATGGCATTAATACCCCTAAAACGTTTTCTGCGCCTAATGCTTCCGTTGCGATCGCTGCAACTAAAGAAGAATCAATCCCTCCACTTAACCCTAAAACTACTTTAGAAAATCCACATTTATGCACATAATCTTTTACCCCTAAAACTAACGCTGACCAAATTTCTTGATCTTCATTCTCAATTAAATTTATGTCTTGATTTTGAGAAAAATTAGCAACTAAATCTTGGGTTTGGGTATCAAATTCTATAACGGCAAAATCCGTCTCAAAGGGTTTTAAACTTAAAATTTTATCGCCATTTTTATTAAAGGCAAAACTACAACCATCAAAAATTAAATCATCATTTCCTCCGACTTGATTTGCATATAAAATCGGAAGATTATAGCGTTTTGCCGTATGACTAATTAAAGATTGTCTAAATTTTTGCTTACCCACTTGATAAGGTGAAGCCGATAAATTAACGACTAAATCTACATCTAAATTCGCTAAATCTTGAAACGGATTACAAGGATAATTGCGTTTTCCCCAGAATAGTTCATCATTCCATAAATCCTCACAAATTGTTACCCCAATTTTCAAGTTTTCTTCTAAATAGAAAAAATCACTTTCTAACCCCGGTTCAAAATAGCGATCCTCATCAAAAACATCATAGGTTGGTAATAATCGTTTCTTAAAATACTGTTTAATTTCACCCTTTTCTAATAATGCAGCACTATTAAAAATTGGGTTGCCACCTTTTGTTTGATAATCTAAATTTTGTTGAATTGTTCCGACTAAAACGGCAATTTTAGGAGGTAAATCTATTGCTAATTGCTGTAATTTTTTCTCTGTCGCCTCAATAAAACTCGGGCGAATTAATAAATCTCTGGGAGGATATCCTGTTAAGGATAATTCTGTCGTTAATAATAGATGACATCCCGCTTCAACCGCTTTTTCTGCTGCGTCTAATATTCGTTGAGCATTGAGCGTTAAGTCTCCAACCGTTGGGTTAAGTTGAGCGATCGCAATTTTCATAACTAAACTGAAGTAAAGGAAAATTTAATGGTCAATTTCAATAATGAAGATTGAACCTTGAGGTGTATTATCAACAACGGAAATCCTGCCGCCATGAGCCTCCGCCACAAGTTTGCAAAACGCTAAACCTAATCCAGTTTGGCTAATTCCTTTCATGGGAGTTCCAATTTCATATTTTTCAAAAATGCTTTGTCGTAAATTATCATTCACCCCTGGCCCAAAATCAGCAACCTGAACTCTAGCACCTTGTTCACCTGGGTAATCAACTGTGAGGATAATTTCACTATCATGGGGTGAAAACTTAATCGCATTGGATAGCAAATTGTCAAGGGTGCGACGAAATAGAGAGGGATCAATATTCACCAGACGGTGATTCACTTGAGGCATTTTGGCAATCAGTTTTAAATTATTTTGAGTGGCAATTTCTTGTAAGTCTGTAATGGCCGAGGTACAAAGTTCACACAGGTCTACCTCTTGACGTTCAAGAACTAATTTACTCGATTCTAATTTAGCCCTTAAAAGTAATTCATCCACCAAAGATCGCAGCTGTCGTACCCCTTTCAAAATCTGATCCAGCTTTTTCTGAAGTTTTTCGGGGGGTACGGTGGAATATTTCATCAGCAATTCTGCGGCTAAGAGAATACTGGTAATTGGATTTCGTAAGTCATGAACCATCATATTAACCATATCTTCACGGAAACTCAGCAAGTCTCGAAGATGGTCATAAGATGCTTTTAGCCTGAGTTGGGTTTTAACCCTAGCCATGAGAATTGGCGGGCTAACAGGTTTTGTAATATAGTCAGTCGCGCCCAACTCTAAGCCTTTACGCTCATCCTCAATGCTCGATTTAGCCGTCAGAAAGATAATCGGGATATCCTGAGTTTGTGGGTTAGCCTTAAGCTGGCGACAAACCTCATAACCATCCAAACCAGGCATCATAATATCAAGGAGGATCAAATCAGGGGGATTAGCTGACTGAGCAATTGTCAATGCTTTTTCACCATTGTTAGCAACCTTGACCCGATAATCATCCTTCAGCAGTCCACTGATAAAAGTCAGGTTATCCGGGGTATCATCTACGACTAAAATGGTCGCTTTTTCATTCTGGCCTTGAGAGATGTGCATATCCTTTTATATTACCCCTGTGATGGTTTCAGAGCTTGCCTAGCCAATCCTAACGCAGTATGGGCTGTATCAAAATCAAATGAATTCACTCCAGCTTCAATGGCACTGTAATGATTAGGGAAGGCATTTCTTAGTAAATCGGTATGATCTTGTAACAGATCAGCGGCTTCGGCATCATTTTCAACGAGGAGTTCCGACAGTCGAGTACAAATCTGTTCGAGTTTTACAAAGTCTATGGTCATTTGGGGAGTAACAGCTTTGGGTGGAAACTTCATCTCCAGTTGGTTGATCAACGTTTCCAGAGGGCCACGAATTGTGGCTAATAATGAATCAACTTCTGAACGAGAACAGTCTTGTTTAATTGCTGTTTCGAGGGAGGCAGATGCCTCCTGTATTATAAATGCACCAATGTTGCCAGCAACCCCCTTGAGGGTATGAGCCAACCGTTCAGCTTGGGTTTTGTCCTGGGTATCCAGTGCTTGGCTGATTTTGTCTACAACGGTTTTCTGTCCTGATGCAAATTTTCGGAGCATGGACAGATAAAGTGACTTGTTACCCAGAACCCGCCGCAGTCCTTCCGAAGTATCAAGACCTAGAATATCGGATGGAATGACAATGGCATCCTCTGAATTTAAAGGCATAGCGGTAGGTTGTTCTGGATGTTGATCTCGTCCTGAACGAGGTGTAATCCATTTCAACAGCGTTTTCCAGAGTTGCTCCGGTTCAATGGGTTTGGCGACATGATCGTTCATTCCCACTTCTAAACATCGATCCCGATCGTCCTGCATCACGCTGGCTGTCATTGCCACAATCGGTAAACTATCGTAACGAGCATCTTTGCGGATCACAGCAGTCGCTTCCACTCCATCCATTTCTGGCATCTGCATATCCATCAACACAATATCATAGTCACCCGTCTGAACCTTTTCTACGGCGATCCGTCCGTTTTCGGCTAGATCAACGACAAATCCAGCATCGGTTAACAACCCGATCGCCACATCCTGATTGATTTCGTTATCTTCAACTAGCAGAATCTTGGCGTTGGTAATCTGTTTGAGGCGGTCAACTAGAAGGGTCGAGGTTTTAGAGGTTGGAGTGCTGACCTTTTCGATATTACCACCGAGTAATCCCACTAAACTATCAAACAGGACAGAGGCATTGACGGGTTTAACAAGTACATCTGCAATGCCCAGGGTTTCGGCGGCTTTGAACACTTCCTCCCGTCCGTAGGCGGTGACAATTAAATGATGGGGTTTATGTTGTAAAGGGAGGTCTTGCATCCGACGCACCACTTGTAGCCCATCCAGACCGGGCATTTGCCAGTCGAGAAAAACAATCTCGTAAGGACGACGTTCTGCATCAGCTTCCGCCACAGCCTGTAACGCTTCTGAACCAGAACGGGCTTGATCAACCTTAAATTTCATCTGTTCGAGTAGATCCATCAACACCAGTCGGGCGTTTTCATTGTCATCTACCACTAATACACGCTTGCCTTCCAGGTCAGGACTCAGCACTAAGCGCCGTGCTGTTGCATTGCTCTTGCGTAGACATACCGTACACCAAAAGGTGCTACCTTTGCCGTATTCACTTTCGACACCGACTTCCCCTCCCATCAGTTCTGTAATTCGCTTACAGATTGCCAAACCCAGTCCAGTTCCCCCAAACTTGCGAGTCGTGGAAGTATCCGCCTGTTGGAAACCTTGGAATAACTGTCCTAACTGCTGCGGAGTCAAACCAATTCCGGTGTCTTTGACGGCAATATACAGAACAATATCAGTATCACGGTATTCCTTGAGCCTGATGATGATGGCAATTTCACCCTTTTCCGTGAACTTAACGGCATTATTGGCATAGTTAATCAGAATCTGGCCTAAACGTAAGGGATCGCCAATGAAGTTTCGAGGTAAATTTCGATCAATATCAAAGATCAGTTCTAAACCCTTAGCGGCGGCTTTTTCACTAATTAAGGTTGAAACATTTTCCAGTACCTTTTCTAGTTCAAAATCAATAGACTCAATAGTTAATTTACCCGCTTCAATTTTCGAGAAATCTAAAATATCATTAATAATTCCCAACAAGTGTTGGCTGGAGGTTCGAATTTTAGTTAAGTATTCCCGTTGACGAGAAGTTAGATCCGTTTTCAGTGCTAAATGAGTCATGCCAATAACAGCATTCATCGGCGTGCGAATTTCATGGCTCATATTAGCCAGAAAATCAGCTTTAACCCGACTGGTTTCCTCAGCGAGTTCCTTTGCCCGTCGCATTTCCTCCTCAGCGGCTTTAATCTTGCCAATATCCGTTAGCCACCCCAACACTCCGGGCTTCCCTTCGTATTCCGTGACCATGAAAGTGGCCATAATATCGCGAATCTCCCCAGTGGGGCTATACATTTTGAAATAACCCCCTTCATAGATGCCCTGGCGTTGCAGTTCCGCCAGCATTTGAGGGCGAACCGAGGGATCAACATAGATTTTGGCTGGGGAGTCCCCGATCTTGAGATCCACCAAGTCGGCAATACGTTGGTTCGCAAACCGGGTAATGCCATCGACGGTGATCGCGACTCCAACCGGAGCTTTATCGAGAATGGACTGAAGGTGTTCACGCTGGCGAGTAATTTCCAATTCAGCTTGTTTACGGGCTGTAATGTCGCGGACTGAGGCAAATATACTGATATCGTGTTCTCCCAAGGCCGGCAAACGGGCAAGTCCCACTTCAACGGGAAAGGAGGAACCGTCGTAACGCAGACCCAGCACTTCTCGATTGTGAATGCCGATCTGACAAGCGGGTTCTAGGTGTGAGTTACAATTTGCACAGTCAAAATGGTATGCACAGACTTCATCCAGTCCCAGTCTGTGGATTGGCTGACCGATTAACTGATGAGTCTCATATCCAAACATGGTGGCTAGGGAAGTGTTAGCCAGGATAATAATCCCCTTGGAGTCAATCACAAGCATCCCATCAGGAGCATATTCAATTATTCCTCGATACCAGGCTTCCGTTTCTGCCAAAGCCTTACTTTGATCCCGTTGCAATGCCGTTTCATGTAATACCACCAGCATCACAATCCCTGTGAGTAATGTAGTGGCTAGGGTGACGGTAATGACAATAATATGGGGTTCAACGCCAGTAATAGAGTTATGACTGACGGAGTTTGGCAGGAAATAAGCAGCAGTCATTCCAGAATAGTGCATAGCCGATGTTGCCAGTCCCATGATTACGGCTGAAATGGTTAAGGTATAGCGACTCGCTGCTACTGAAAACCGTTGACTCATATAGAAGCGGAACCACAGCGCGGTTACAGCTAAAATGATCGCGACTACAATTGAGAAGGTGAAGCGGAAGACATTGTAGCGAATCAAGCCATCCAATCGCATGGCTGCCATGCCTGTATAGTGCATTGTACCAATGCCAAGCCCAAATAATGTCCCTGCAATTAGCAAGACTTTGAAACTGGGGCGGGAACGGGTAATGAAGTGCATCGCATAGACGCTGGCAGCTACACCCGGAACCATCGATAGGGCTGTCACCCCAGGATCATAGTTGATACCGCAAGGCAGGTGAAACCCTAGCATTCCAATGAAGTGCATAGCCCAGATGCCGATTCCCATTGCCACTCCACTTAAGGAAAACAGGGTATTACGAATGTGTTGAGCCCTAACCCGTTCAGCAAACTGGCTCATCAAAAAGGCGGTATAGGAGGTAAAAATAGCAATGGCGATGGAAAGAATAACCAATCCTGGATGGTACTCGCCCTGATAGACGATACTGCTATCCGGCATCTGGTGGACAAAATGCAAGTAATCGCCGAACATTATATATATTTTTTTTTGAAACCTAGATCTCTATTTTAGGAGTCTTGGGATTGTTAAAAATATTCTTCTTCCACCGGAACCTCTAACTTTTGTAAATCGGGGAGTTGAACAACTTCTTTCTCCGGTTCCTTCACATTAATGGGTACTCTCAACGGTTGACGTTGTTCGATCCAACAACTGGCTAACGGTAAGGTTTGATCCAAATCTTCCAACGGTCGCGGAATTACCATCACCGCGTTTAACTCGCCAATGCGTTCGGCTTCAAACATTCCCGCTTCAACGGCCATCGCCACATCGGACACCGGGCCGCGAATAATCGCCGTACACAACCCCGCCCCAATGCGTTCATAGGACATCAGACGCACATCTGCTGCTTTTAACATGGCATCCGCCGCCCCTACCATCGCCGGAAATCCGCGTGTTTCTAGTAATCCTACCGCCTGATTACTCAAACGATGACTTGCCCCCCCGTTAGTGAGATGGGATAATCGGGAACTAATGGGAAGCACGATTTCTAAATTGGGAAACGGTCGAGGAATCACTAATGTAGAGATAAATTGACCAAATTGTTTAGCGGTTTGCGCCCCGGTTTCCACCGCTAACCGTACCTCAGAAATTTTTCCCCGGACAATCGCTGTACAATGTCCCCCCCCAATTTTCTCATATCCCACTAAATGAACTCCGGCGGACTTGAGCATCATATCAGCCGTTCCCACAATCGCCGGGAAGCTCTGAGTCGAAACTAAACCCAGAGCCATATCTCTAAATTCGTTCTGAACGGAGCGTTCAGAAGAACCGGAATTTTGTCTGTTTGTGTCCATTTTCAATCATTCCGATGGGTCGGGAAGAGGGGTGTTGACTGTTGAGTGTTGACGGTTAACCGACAACCAACATCCAACACCCTTCAATTCTGGGGATTATTAAAGGCTTTGCGATGGGGAAGTAAGGTATCCAATAACTGACTGAGGTGTTCCTTGCCATAAATAATCGGAGGGAGTGGCTGGGGTAACAGTTCCACCGATTCTGGGGACTGAGGAACCAGAGCGGATTCTTCCGATTTTTCGGGGGAAGGAGCAATCGCCGGTTCTGGTTCAGCAGGAACCGATAAAACATCTGAAGGTTGAGCCGGCTTTTCCTCCAAAGCCGAAATTATTTGGGGTTCTGAAGGAAAAGAAGCTAACTCTAACAGAGGATCGGACAATTCACCAAAACCAGAAAGGATTTGCGGTGATGGGGTGAGCGGAGGTTCCGGTGGCACAGATACCTGTTGGGGTTCTAATTCACCAGAGCAATCGCCAATCACAGATCTCGCGGCAACGACTTGTTGAGGGGCAATAGAACTCTCAAAAATCGTTGTTTCTGAACCAATACAGGCGTTTTCCCCCAGGGTTCCCGCCCCCACAATTAACACCCCCGACCCCAACACAACACCTGCCTCTATTTCTAGGATACCGTGATAAGCCTGAATAATAACTCCCCGGCCCACACAAACTCCCGCAGCAATCCGAAGCTGACTATCGGTTGCCGCTTGTAAGATTACCCCGGGTGCAAGGGTTGCACTGGGATCGATGGTGACATCGCCACTCACATAAACGTCAGGGTTTAGGAGTTGCGGTGGCGATATGTTCATTGTTGCTGGAACCTCTAGCGTTTCAACAGGAAACTGGATCTTAGGGACGTTGGATAATTTCCTCCAGTACCCGACGTTTGGCTTTTGAGTCAATCCCAATCAACCGGACATACTCGCCGCTATGTTCGTTTAAACAACCGTTTAAAGCACTCATCACTTCAGAGATATTGTTCGATTGAATTGGAGAGCAACTCTTCCAAGATCCGGTGCGGAAGCGACGAGCATCAGCGTGTTCTGTGCCAATTTTGTAGCCTTTGGCTAACAGATCCCGCACTTGCTCGGTGACGTTGTTGCCGAGTTTGCCACTGGAAACCGGGGCTACACTGGCGCTACTGCTGGATGCAGGGGCTGAAGTTGAAGCGGTTTTAACCACTTTGCCATCGGGACGTTGGATAATTTCTTCGAGCACCCGGCGTTTGTTTTTGGGGTCAATCCCAATCAAGCGCACATATTCCCCAGGATGCTCACTGATAATGGCATCTAATTTAGATAGGGCATCGGCTACTCCTGAACCCGAAATGCTGGGGCCACTGCGCCAAGATCCCGTACGGAAGCGACGGGCATCAGCATATTCTGTGCCAATTTTGAAGCCTTTGGCTAAGAGATCTCCAATTTGTGCTCCTAAATCAGAACTGCCACTACTAGCAGAACTGGAAGGAGCAGAGGCGGCAACACTGACTTTACCATTACTGGATTTGGCAACAACGGGGCCATCGGGACGTTGAATAATTTCTTCAACTACACGGCGTTTGGCTTTGGAATCAATGCCTAACAAACGGACATATTCTCCAGTGTGTTCTCTCAGGCAAGCTTCTAACGCAGCCACGACTTCCCCGGTACTCTTCCCATTGATGGGAGATCCACTCTTCCAAGATCCAGTACGGAAGCGACGAGCATCGGCGTGTTCTGTGCCAATTTTGAAGCCTTTGGCTAAGAGATCGCCAATTTGCTGAACGATTTCCGAGGATAAATTCCCACCGCCGAGATTGGCATAGGAGCGATCGCGACCACTGCCATTCCCAGAAGATTCATTACGGATGGGGTTAATACAAGAAGCGTTTTCAGAACACTGATAACCGGCTTTGAGAGATTGGTTCACACCAATGACATGAGTGGCGAAGCTGAGATCGGCATCCGTGACATTGGGTAAGCGATCGGCTTGTTGCTGATTGGTGATAATGGAACCAGAGGGAACGTATTTTCCAGGGGGAATTTCCACGTCTTCGATTAAAACGTGCATCATCACAATGCAACCATTCCCAACTCTGGAATTAAACACCGTAGAGCGGAACCCGATAAAACAGTTATCTCCCACATAAGCAGGGCCATGAATTAAGGCCATGTGGGTAATGGAAGAATTCTTGCCAATCCACACGGAGTAGTTTTGGCCATCATCGCCTTTGACCCGACCTTCTTCTAAGCCATGAATCACTACACCGTCTTGGATATTGCTATTTTCCCCAATCGCAAAGGGTGAACCTTCATCAGCGCGAATGGAGGTGCCGGGGGCGACTAATACATGAGCCCCAATGCGAACGTCACCAATAATATTAGAGAAAGAATGTACATAAGCCGTTGGATCGATTTTCGGCTCTGCCAAGTTCTTCGACCAAGGGGTTGGAGGTGCCGCTAGGCCACGAACTGCCATAATCTTAATTGCTCCTAACCGAATAGTTGTTTGTTGTTCGTTTTCAGGGTTCGTTATCTCAGAAGCTAAAATGGGTGATTAAGAAGGAATGGAATTAAAACTTAAGAACTTCTAAAGTTTTGGAATTTCGGGTGCAAAATCTCAATTTTTTTCAAAATTTCAATTATCCTATAAGGAAACACCCTTTCAGCCTTGTTCTTTTTCAAGATTTCCGGCTTCTGGCTTCTCAATTGCCCAACTTTTTCTCCTGTTAATAATGATCTCTTTTGCTGTAAATCAAGCGATTTTCTACGCTGATAGTGTCAATAATGGCAACAATAGCCGCATCGCTGGGGCGTTTTTCATTCCCTTCGATTTGACGGGCTGCACTGCCTCGACTGACCAGTACCCACTCACTCACTCCGGCTCCGACTGCATCAATCGCCACCTCATATCCATTAGATATATCTTCTCCATTTTCATCCACAAATCTGACCAGGAGAAATTTAGAACCGCGTAAACTGGGTTCTTTTTGATTACCGACGACTGTGCCAATCACTTTGGCAATTTGCATAAGAGTTGGAGGATGAATAAAGGGAAATTTTCAGTAACAATGGGTCGGATACACCGACTAAACGTTACGGTTTAAATCTTCTGGAAATTAAGGACGGTTGATGGGACGCCCAGCCATCATTTCGCGGAATTGTTCCACCGCTTCGGTGTAGCGGATGGGTAAAACGTATTCTAAATTTTCGTGAGGGCGGGCAATAATATGGGTCGATAAAACTTCTCCACCCTTGACTCGTTTGACAGATTCAACTCCCGCCGCTACGGATGCTTGGACTTCGGAAACATCGCCCCGCACAATCACGGTAACACGGCCACTGCCAATTTTTTCGTAACCCACTAAGGTAACACGGGCAGCTTTTACCATTGAGTCCGAGGCTTCAACAATAGCAGGAAAGCCTAAAGTTTCGATCATGCCAACTGCAATCGCCATTAAATTTGACTCCTAAAATCAATCAAAACGGTTCGGAAATAACGCGGAATGCCGTCGTACAACAGCAAAATTCCGATAAAACTTAAAATTGACTTTTGGTGCTGCGCCAGCGCCACGGTTCAGGAATTGCTTTTAAGAACTTGTACGTTTGTCAATTCAAAGGGGTATTTGTGAGTCCTTAGCCTTAGTAAGACCGGAACTGCTCTACCGCATCGGTGTAGCGAATTGGTAACACATATTCTAGGTTCTCATGGGGACGGGCAATAATGTGGGTGGAAGTCACTTGACCGCCATTGACTCGTTTGACGGATTCAATTCCGGCCGCTACGGATGCTTGAACTTCGGACACATCCCCCCGCACAATCACGGTGACTCGGCCACTGCCAATTTTCTCGTATCCGACTAAGGTGACACGAGCAGCTTTCACCATCGAGTCTGCGGCTTCAACGACAGCAGGAAAGCCCAGGGTTTCAATCATTCCAACAGCAATTGACATTGTTTAACTCCTAATTAATGAACAGACTAAACTACAATGTATTTTTAAGCAATATGTGACTTCCCAACAGATTGAACCGTCGGATTTAGGCCTACACTCTAGGTTGTAGTTCGCCTCTAAGTCAAATTTTACGGCTTATTTATCCCTAGATTTGGCAATAGTTATATTTTCCTATTGCGACTCCCCATACCGTTAGGCGGGAATGGAAGATAAGCCCTGCTTTCATGAGAGCCAGAAGGTTGCGGCAGGCCTTACCGTACCTTAATTTTTTGTCAAATACGGCTTTAGATTACCTACAATTTCAATTTGCAGAAATAGTAACGAACCTCCCTCTCTAAGAATAGGAGAATCGTGACACCCTTGACAATATTAATCTGCATTATATTTTCTCATTTTTAATATTATTTTTGTTGATATTGAACTTTGATTAAGTTTTGTTAAGTTTTTTAAAAAATAAAAACGTGTTAAAAAGATAATAGCTCTATTAAATAGAGTCATATATTGACTTGACTCTATTAAAAGGTATAAAAATGGAGAGTTCAAGGCAGAGAACAAACCCAAAGACGAAATCTTGATATAGTAAATTGATAATTCATAAGAATTTTCTAATTTAACTTAACATGACGGATTTTCTCCTCCAAACCAGTTGGTGGATACCTTTGTATGGCTTAATTGGGGCAATCTTGACCTTACCTTGGTCAACGGGACTGGTGCGACGTACTGGCCCAAGACCCGCCGCCTACTTTAATTTGTTAATGACGGTTTTGGCCTTTATCCATGGTTCGGTGATTTTCCGTACCACTTGGGATGAACCCATTCAGCAAATCCTCATCCATTGGGTACATACCACTGATTTAGACTTGTCCTTTGCCCTGGAAATCTCCCCGGTGAGTGTGGGGTCAATGGAATTAGTCACCAGCCTGAGTTTAATTGCTCAATGTTACGCCCTGGGATACATGGAAAAAGACTGGGCACTGGCTCGGTTTTTTAGCCTGATGGGATTCTTTGAAGCCGCCATTAGTGGGTTAGCCTTGAGTGATTCTTTGTTACTCAGTTATATTCTCCTCGAATTGTTAACGCTCTCGACCTATCTTCTCGTGGGCTTTTGGTACGCTCAACCGTTGGTGGTGACTGCGGCTAGGGATGCGTTTCTGACAAAACGGGTGGGGGATGTGTTGCTATTAATGGGGGTGGTTTATCTTTCAACCCTCGCGGGAAGTTTGAGCTTTTCTGATTTGGAAAACTGGGCAGAAACGGCAACCTTAATGCCTTTACAAGCAACGTTACTCGGTTTAGCTTTAATTGCTGGCCCCATTGGAAAGTGCGCTCAATTTCCTTTAAACCTGTGGTTAGATGAAGCGATGGAGGGCCCTAACCCGGCTTCGATTTTGCGGAATTCGGTGGTGGTCGCCAGTGGAGCTTATGTATTAATTAAACTACAACCGGTTTTAGCGTTATCTCCCATTGCCTCTACAACCTTAGTGGTTTTAGGAACGATCACAGCCATTGGTGCTTCCCTGGTTTCCATTGCCCAAATCGATATAAAACGGGCTTTATCTCATTCCACCAGTGCGTATTTAGGGTTAGTTTTTATTGCGGTGGGAGAAAGTCAAGTTGATATCGCTTTGTTATTATTATTCACCCATGCGATCGCTAAATCTTTAATTTTCATGAGTGCGGGTTCCATTATTCTCACCACGAATACCCAAGATTTAACGGAAATGGGCGGTTTATGGTCAAAAATGCCCGCCACGACAATGGCGTTTATTGTCGGTTCAGCCGGTTTAGTGGCGTTAATGCCCTTGGGAACCTTTTGGACAATGCGTCGTTGGGTGAATGGATTTTGGACAGTTCCCCTGTGGTTAATTTTAGTGTTGCTGTTGATAAATTGTTTAACGGCGTTGAATTTAACCCGGGTTTTCGGATTAGTTTTTGCTGGAAAACCTCAACCTAAAACCAGACGCGCACCGGAAGTTCCTTGGCCGATGGCTGTACCAATGGTGGCTATGATTATTGTCACGTTATTAGTTCCCCTGATGTTACAAAAATGGCAATTATTACTGACTTGGAATAGTCCCTTAGTTGCAACATCTGCTTCTGGGTTTGCCACAATTGTGCATCAATTAACGGTTCCTTTGTTAATTTTATCGGGATTAATTGGTGTAGCCATTGGAGGAGCAATTTATTTATATGGAATGGGTTCTAAACCCTTTAAATTCCCTTGGAAAGAATTGCAGGATTTACTGGCTTACGATTTCTATATTGATCGAATTTACAATGTTACCGTTGTCTTATTGGTCAGTCGTATTTCTGCCTTAAGTGCTTGGATTGATCGATATATTATTGATGGGATTGTGAATGCGTTTGGTTTAGCAACTCTATTTAGTGGAGAAGGCTTAAAATACAGTATTTCTGGACAATCCCAATTTTATCTGCTCACCATTGCTCTCGGTGTTGGGGCACTTGTGGGACTGATGTTGTGGCTATTTTAATCAGTTATCAGTTATCAGTAAACAGTTATCAATCAAGAAGTGAATAGTAAACAGTTGATTAACTGCTAACTCTTAACTCGTACAGACGCGCAATGGTACTGATAACTGATAACTGATAACTGATAACTGATAACTGATAACTGATAACTGATAACTGATAACTGATTTATGCTGAGTGTATTAATTTGGGTTCCTTTGTTAGGTGCGGCTTTAATTGCATTTTGGCCAAATCTCTCTAGTAAAACCGCTCGTCAATTGTCTATTGTGATAGCGGGAGGACTATTTTTATGGTCGTTGGTTTTAGCGGGATTATTTGATCCGAGTAATCCTTCTTTACAATTTAAAGAATATATTCCTTGGCTTACACCCTTGGGATTAAATTATTACTTAGGGGTCGATGGCTTATCCTTACCTTTAGTCATTTTAAATGGTTTATTAATTACCATTGCCATTATCAGTACCAATGTAGGGATTAGTCGCCATCAATTGTATTATTCCTCAATTTTGTTGATTGCGGCTGGAATTGCGGGAACGTTTTTATCCCAAAATTTATTATTGTTTCTACTGTTTTATGAAGTGGAATTGATTCCCCTTTACCTATTAATTGCGATTTGGGGAGGCAAAAATAAAGGGTATGCCGCGACTAAATTCTTACTCTACACAGCAGTTTCAGGATTTTTAATTTTAGCGTCATTTTTAGGCATTGTTTGGCTGACTAATACCCTTGATTTTGATTTAGATACCATTAGTGCAACCTCTTTAGGCGTTTCTTCTTTACCCTTAAATACACAATTGATTTTATTAGGAGGTCTTTTAATTGGGTTTGGAATTAAAATTCCTCTGGTTCCCTTTCATACCTGGCTACCCGATGCTCACGTCGAAGCCTCAACCCCCGTTTCCGTACTATTAGCGGGGGTCTTATTAAAGTTAGGAACCTACGGGTTATTACGCTTTGGTGTAGGTTTATTTCCTGATGCTTGGTTAGTGATTTCTCCCTGGATGGCGAGTTGGGCTGTTGTGACCGTTTTATATGGAGCCTTTTGTGCCATTTATCAGAAAGATATGAAGAAAATGGTGGCTTATAGTTCCATTGCTCACATGGGCTATATTTTATTAGGGTTTGCTGCCGCTAACTCCACCAGTTTGTTAGGTTCAGTGATGCAAATGGTGAGTCATGGTTTAATCTCTGGATTAATGTTTTTAACCGTTGGGGTCGTGTATCGAAAAGCGGGAAGTCGAGACTTAGATATTATTCAAGGGTTATTAAACCCAGAACGGGGTTTACCCTTAATTGGAACGATCATGATTTTAGCCGTGATGGCGAGTGCAGGGATACCCGGTTTAGTGGGATTTGTGGCAGAATTTATTATCTTTAGAGGGAGTATGGATGTGTTCCCGGTACAAACATTATTGTGCATGGTGGGAACCGGATTAACCTCCGTTTACTTCTTAATGATGATGAATAAAGCGTTCTTTGGTCGCCTCTCCGAATATGTGGTGAATTTACCCCCGGTACAATGGCGCGATCGCATTCCAGCTATGATTTTAGCACTCATTATTGTTGTGTTAGGAATTCAGCCTAATTTAATGGTCAGGTTAAGTGATGCGTCCACAACAGCGTTAGCCCATACCCAACCTTTATTTGCTCATCATCTAGCCGAAAAACTTTAACCGTTCTCATGTCACTCTGACTTTTTTTGTTAAATTGTCAGAGTGATTTCTCACACTTACTCCAATATGATTGTAAAATAAAATAAACCTTAATTTTAATCAAAACTTTAAACAAAATGACTCTGACCCAATCTTCTGCGGCTTCTCAACACCCTCTGTCTGAGTATATTTATCGCCTAGAGTCTGGTGAAGCTTTATTACCCGATTATCCTGAAAATTTGGTGGAAGTGGTTGGCATTTTAAAAAGTTATGGCATTGTTTTGGATGCCTATTCCAAAAATTTAATATATATTGCCAATGAACAGTTTTTAGAATTATTTCCGTTTTTTAAATATTTTAATGGCGAGGTAAAAACTCAAAAATTATTGCAATATTGGTGGCATGATCGAATTAACTTTGAATATGCTGAATATTGTATGAAAACCATGTTTTGGCATGGAGGCGGTGGCTTAGATCAATATTTAGATTCTCCTGAATTTCTCCAGTTAGCTGAAACGGCTATTCAAGTTAAAACAAAGGGAAATTTAATGATCCAAACCTTGCATCGTCTTTTCCCAGAATTCCTCCCCGAACAAATTCGACAACTCGCCTATTACAGTGGATTAGGTCAATTTTGGCGAGTCATGAGTGATATGTTTATTTCCCTATCTGATCGCTATGATCACGGAGAAATTAAATCAATTCCTGATGTTGTGAATCATATTTTATCAGGATTAGTTGAATCAGCCAATAAACCGATTACTTATAGCATCAAAATTAACAATAAAGTCTATGATATTCTCCCCAAATCAGCAAAATTAACCTTTTTAATGGATACGGCTGTTCCCTATGTTGAAGCGGTGTTTTTCCGAGGAACTCCATTTCCGGGAACCGTTTCTTATAATGCTCAAGCCCATCAAATTCCCCTGGAACAAAAAGAGTTTGCTTATGGTGCATTATACGCCGATCCTTTACCTATTGGGGGTTCAGGAATTCCCCCCACTCAATTAATGCAAGATATGCGTCATTTTCTACCTGACTATTTACACAATATTTATCAAAATAGTTGTCGCGGAGAAGATGATTTACGGGTACAAATTTGCCAAAGTTTTCAAAAGTCCATGTATTGTGTAACAACTGCCGCCATTATTGGATTAGCACCCTATCCCATTAGTACCTCTGATCCTGAGCAAAAACAAGCGAATCGGATTTATTTTGAAAATTGGATGGATCGATTTTTAAACTCTCGTTTAGGGGAAGTTAATAAACCCACAGCTAGGGAATGTAAGCTATTTCCAGAACGTTAAAAGACACTTTAAACTACTAGACACCGGGTTTATTAAAGAAACCCAGTTTCTGACAATCCACAGAAGTTCTCTTAGAAAAAATTACTATATCTACAAGGCTATCTAATGAGTTAAAACCAGCGTAAGGATTGTCAAATGTCAGCAACACCGGAAAGCTTACAAAAATTTATTGATTTCTGTAAAGAACATATCACAGGACAAGAAAGAAAAGAAGCACAAACTTTTTTAGATCGTTTTTTTAAAGCATTCGGTTATGAGGGTGCTTTAGAAGCGGGTGCAAAATATGAGGAAGCGATCAAAAAAGGGAGCCAAAAAGGTAAAACTGGTTTTGCTGATTTAATTTGGAAACCTAAAGTTTTAATTGAGATGAAACAACGGGGTGAGGATCTCAATAAACATTATGCCCAAGCTTTTGCTTATTGGCAACGTTTAGTACCGAATCGCCCTCGTTATGTGATCCTTTGTAATTTTGATGAATTTTGGATTTTTGATTTTGATAATCAATTAGATGAACCTGTTGATAAAGTCGCTGTTATTAACTTAGTAGAAAGAGCGAGTGCTTTTGCTTTTATGGAGTTGGGAAATCGGACTCCTGTTTTTAGAAATAATCAAGTAGAAATTACTGAAATCGCAGCCCGAAGAATGGCGGAATTATTTACAATTTTATACGAAAGATTGTCAAAAAAAAATTCTGAATTAATTGTTCAACGTTTTATTTTACAATGTGTGTTAGCCATGTTTGCCGAAGATCGGGGATTATTACCTCAAGATTTATTTATTGCTTGTGTACAAGATTGTCTTCAAAATAAACTAAGCTCTTATGATATCATTGGCGGATTATTTAGAGAAATGAATCAAACCGGAATTACTGCGGCTGGGCGTTATAAAGGTGTAGATTATTTTAATGGGGGACTATTTTCTACAATTTATCCCATTGATTTAACAGAGAAAGAATTAGAATTTTTAGATGTGGCTGCGAGACAGGATTGGAGTCAGGTTAGACCCTCAATTTTTGGGAATATTTTTGAAGGCTGGGTTAATAAAAAAGACCGTCATTCCTACGGAATTCATTATACTTCAGAAAGTGACATAATGAACATTGTTCGCCCTACTATTAGTCAGTATTGGGAGGAGCGTATTGAGGAAGCAAATACTCTCAAGAAATTGTATCAATTGCAGGTAGAATTACTCAATTATAAAGTCTTAGATCCAGCTTGCGGGAGTGGGAATTTTCTTTATATTGCTTATCAGGAATTAAAACGCCTTGAGCAGCTTTTAATTCATAAAATTATGAGTAAAAAAACTACCAATATTGATCAATTACACATCAGTTTTGTTACTCCCCATCAGTTTTATGGAATGGATCTTAATCCTTTTGCCGTGGAGTTAGCTAGAGTTACTTTAATGATAGGACGTAAGGTGGCAATTGATAAGTTTAATTTAACTGAATCTGCTTTACCTTTAGATACTTTGGATAATAATATTATCTGTAAAGATGCTCTTTTTAGTGATTGGGTGAAGGCTGATGCTATTATTGGCAATCCTCCCTTTTTAGGGGGAAATAAAGTAAGATTAGAATTAGGAGATGAATACATAGAAAAAGTTTTCGATAAATTTTCAAATGTTAAAGATAAAGTAGATTTTTGTATTTATTGGTTTAGGTTAGCACATGATAATATGAATCAAAAAGGTAGGGCTGGATTAGTGGGTACTAATTCTATTAGTCAAGGGCTAGGAAGAAAAGCATCCTTAGATTATATTACTCAAAATAATGCTTATATTCACGAAGCAATTTCAACACAAGTTTGGTCAGGTGAAGCAGCCGTTCATGTTAGTATTGTTAATTGGTGTTATGAAAATCCCAAAGAATATTATTTAGATCATCAATTAGTTAAACAAATTAATTCATCTTTGACAACTACCATAGATGTTTCACAAGTAGGTATAATTAAAGCTAATTATAATTATGCTTTTAAAGGGGTTCAACCAACCGGACAAGGGTTTTTGATCACAGAAGAAGACGTTAAAAGATATATTAAAAGTAATGATAATAATAACACGGTATTAAAGCAATTTTTAGATGCTAAAGATTTAGCTAGAAATCCTCATGGAAAACCGGATAGGTGGATTATTGATTTTAATGATATGAGTTTAGAAGATGCTAGTGATTATCAATTACCTTTTGAACATATAAAAGCTACTGTTAAGCCAGAAAGAGATAAAAATAGGCGAGAAATTACCAAGTTAAACTGGTGGAGATTTGGTGAAAAACGTCCGGCCATGAGGGAAGCAATTAAAAATTTATCTTTTTATTTTGCTATTCCTCGACATTCTAAATGGTCTATTTTTATTCCGGTTCAAAAAGAATGGCTACCCGGTGATTCTACTGTAATTGTAGCATCAGATGATTTTTACATCTTAGGAATATTAACCTCAAATATTCATCGTATTTGGGTAAAAGCACAAAGTTCAACTTTAGAAGATAGAATACGCTACACTCATAAAACCTGTTTTGAAACCTTTCCCTTTCCGCAAACACCGACTAAAAAGGTAGTTGAAAAAATCAGAGAAACCATGATTAAACTCCATGAATATCGGACAGCACAAATGGAGAAAAAACAATGGGGAATCACCCAATTATACAACAAATATTTTACTGAGCCTAGCAGTCAACTGTATAAACTCCATCAACAATTAGATAAATTAGCAATGGAGGCTTATGAATTTAATCCCGATGATGATCTTTTAGAGAAATTATTCAAACTCAACCTAGAGTTAGCAGAAAAAGAGGAAAGAGGGAAAAAAATAGTCGGTTGTTGGGATAGTTATCAATAATTTTTTACAGGATAAACTCAGTTTCTTGGATGATTTTTTAAGAAACGCGGTTTCTGAACCCCACGCGATTACATCTAGTTGTTATAATAGATAAACCTGAATAAACCTGAGCATTAAAATCGCAAATGTATGACAGCCAAAATACACATCAGCAACTTGGGTAATTCTTTAGCTTTACCAATACCGGACTATATTGTAAAAATTCTGAACCTGAAAGCAGAGGACTCAGTAATTTGCAGTATAGAAAGAGGTCATTTATACTGTATAAACTGCATTACACACACCCAACCCATCATTTAATCGCTTAACTTTATTCACCTAAATATGAAATCTTCTCGATTACAAAAACTGATCGGCTATTTACGTCCCCATTGGAAAAAAGCAACATTAGGAATTGTGGCATTATTCCTGGTTAATGCTGTGGGGGTTTATATTCCAATTTTAATTCGGAATGTAGTTGATGAACTCCAAGTTGCAATTGAGTTTGACACGGTACAGCGTCAAGTATTATTGATTTTTCTTTTAGCTTCGATGATGTGGGTAATTCGGATGATTTCCCGCATTGTTATTTTTGGGGTGGGTCGTCAAGTCGAATTTGATTTAAAGCAAAGGATTTTTAATCATTTATTAACTTTAGAACCTTCCTATTTTTCCGAAAGTACCGTTGGAGATTTAATTAATCGTTCCACCAGTGATGTTGATAGTATTCGCCGTTTATTAGGGTTTGCCGTTCTCAGTCTTGCGAATACGATATTTGCTTACGGGTTAACCCTTCCGGTCATGTTAGCGATTAACCTGCGATTAACTTTATTATCGATTTCAGTTTATCCGTTGATGTTGATTTTAGTGCAGGTTTTTAGTGGAAAGCTTCGAGATCAACAAATGACGGTTCAGGAAAAACTATCAAATATTAGTGATTTGATTCAGGAGGATATGAGTGGGATTTCTTTAATTAAGATTTATGCTCAGGAAGAGAATGAACGGAAAGCTTTTGCAGGTCATAACCAGGAATTATTTGAAGCCAATTTAGAGTTGGCTAAAACCCGTAATCTTTTATTCCCAATTTTAGGCGGAATTGCAAGTTTAAGCTTTCTAATTTTATTAGGAGTGGGGGATGAAGCGATCGCCAATGGAGAACTCAGTATCGGGAATTTTGTTGCTTTAATTTTATATGTTGAACGCTTAGTTTTTCCCACAGCTTTATTAGGATTTACAATTACAACCTATCAGCGAGGAGAAGTCAGTATTGATCGAATTGAAGCCATTTTAAGTGTTGAACCTCGGATTAAAGATCCTTTAGAACCTTTACCCTTACCCACTCCTGTTAAAGGATGGTTAAGTGCTTTTCATCTAACCTATAGTTATCTCAGAAGCACAATTCCGGCTTTAAATGATGTTAATTTTATGATTAAACCAGGAGAAACTGTTGCAATTGTTGGCCCTATTGGTTCTGGAAAAACAACCTTAGCGAATGCTATTCCTCGGTTATTAGATATTAAGATGGATCAGTTATTTGTAGATGGTCAGGATATTACTCAATTAACATTATCTGATTTAAGACGTGCGATCGCTTATGTTCCTCAAGAAAGCTTTTTATTTAGTACCAGTATTAGCAATAATATTGCCTATGGCAACCCTCTAGCTGAACAATCAGAAATTGAAAAAGTTGCTAAAATGGCTAAAATTCATGAAGAAATTTTGAATTTTCCCAAACAATATGAAACTCTAGTGGGAGAACGAGGAATTCAATTATCCGGGGGACAACGACAACGAACTGCGTTAGCAAGAGCATTATTAGTGGATGCACCCCTTTTAATTTTAGATGATGCCCTTTCCAGTGTGGATAATCAAACAGCAACAGAAATTTTACAGAATTTAAAAATCGGAGTCCAGCGCAAAACTGTTGTGTTTATCTCCCATCAAATGTCGGCAGCGGCAACGGCGGATCGCATTTTCGTCATGGATCAAGGGCATATTATTCAAACGGGAACCCATGCTGAATTAGTTGCCTTAAAAGGATTATATCAGACCCTTTGGAATCAACATAAATTAGAGGAATTATTAGTTTAAATGAGTGGGTCACCAAGCAGGTAAATTGGCATCTTGCTGATAAGTGGAAAGTGGCAAAGGTTCAACACGTTGAATCCTTGTAACTTTCATCCGGCTGCTATCTGTATCTTTTAAATACCAACAGGAAATTAGAGTAGGGATCAAGAAGTTGATTTTCATTTTTTTGCTTCCTTAACTGTTGATAGCAGGGAACAGGAAGGAAAAGACTTGACCCTCTAGGGTTTAATATCAGTCGATGTCCTAACTGCCAGACGCGACTACTATATTAGAACTCTGGCAAAATAATTTAATGGTATTGTCAGAAGTTTTGCTCAACTTAATGTCTAATCAAATATTGATGATCAGCAATTTTCTAGCTTGGCTCTATGGAGAAGACGCTCTCCTCAAAAGTCCTGCGGGTATTCCCTATCCTGTCACCGTGAAACCTTGCATTCTGGATAACCCTGAAGCGGTGTTGCAGGAACTCACGGAAGATACCCGTCAATTTCCCAGTTCCAGCCCGTTGTTAGAGGAGATGAAACAAAAGAACCAACATTTGTGGAATGGTCGAACTTATGTATTTTTAGAGTTAGATGCTGCATCTGCCTATCCCCGTTTGCGGTGTGCGGAGGGCTATTATTTTGATATGGTGAATACCTGCATGGTGCTGGAGCAGGAGTTAACTCGCACCATCAGCCAAACCCCTGAATTAGACTTTGCCACTTTATATGAAAGAATGCCTCTGCGTCGGGCACTTCACCAAAACCAAACCGGAGAAGCTGCTCTCCAAGACGTTTGGACAGGAGCGCATCGCAGTGCAACGGTGGCAATTTCTTGTCTGTTTGCCGCTTATGATGGGAAATCTTACCGCTACTATGTCAGTCGCCGTTCTGCTCAGGTTGCGGATGGGGCTGGACTGTATCATATTATCCCCTCAATGGTGTTTCAACCCACAAATTCGGACAAACAGCCCCAGGATTCTTTTAATATTACCAATACAATTCTGCGGGAAGTTGCCGAAGAACTGTTTAACCGTCCTGAAAATAGTTCCACAGACTATCCTGAAATTCTTGCCTTGCGGGAGTTGCTGCAAACCGGAGGCGCCGAACTGGTGGTTACAGGAGTGGCAATGGACTTGTTGAGTTTGCGACCGGAAATTTTAGCAACCTTAGTCATCCACCATGAAACCTGGCTGCAACAGTATCAACACCAGATCAGATTTTCTAGGGATGAGTATATCACCGATGCAGAGGCGCAAAAAAATTACCAAAATTTAGAGGATGACAGCATTCTACAACCGGGAGGAGAATTTGCCCCCGAAAACTGTGCGGTTGTTGGTGCTGCCTGTCTCATTGTCGGTTTACCTGTGGCTCGTCAACTCGGCAAGAGCTACTGTGAATAACCCTAGAGAGGCTTAATTTGGAAGTCCTCAAACGTTGCTTGAAACCCTTCCCGTTCTGGCGAAGCAAACATGGGGCCAACTTGCACCGTCTCAGCTTCCGTCAGATACGCCAACCGCATCATCGTGTAGTCTTCACCATCCAGGGAATATTTCACCTGTACGGTGCCACCTTTGCGTTCTAACTCCAGCCATAATGAAGTCGGGTTATGGGGTAACTGAACGACAGACCAGTCGGAAAACTCCCGTGTCACAACGGTACTGGCATATTGCACCCCCTCAACAAATTCAATTCCGCACTTCAGCCAAGTTGTGTCATTCTCGCGGATCATCAGTCCGGCTTGATCATACAACACTTCATACTGTCCAGTGATTTTCACAACGGCGACAAAATCCCCTGTGACTTCCTCATAGTAAAAGTGTCCCGTATCCCGAATAAATCCATAGTGGGTTTTACGCCAAAAGTCGGTTTTCTCTCCAGAAGTCACCGTTAATGTCTGTTGTTGTTCATTCCAAACCGGCGGCTCATTGTGCCATTTCATAATAATTCCTCAATATCGTTTTATAGCAGGAGACAGGACACAGGCTATAGTTTTTAACTCCGTACCCTGCACCCCGCACCCCGCATTCCGCACTCCGCACTTCGCACTCTTCCCTAGGCCTTAATGACAACGTTTTCTCGTTGACTTAATGCTTCATAAATCTGCACTAAAATATCTTTTAACCCATATTGAAATTGCCAATTGGGATAATGGGATTGGAACTTGCGGACATCGCTCACCCACCAGATATGATCTCCGATGCGGTTTTGTAAGACTAAGCTTAATAAAACTAAAATTCTAGCTGGATAAGTTTTTCAAAATTTAAAAACTTGCCCCTACAAATCGAATTTTACTTCATAGGAGCAAGTTAATGAATGATGAGCAATTAAGATTATGCTGACTCGTGTTGTCGATGCCAAGCGGGATGCCATAAAACTTCTGCTGTGGAACGTTTTTCCACCATTTCCTGGGTAATCACACAGCGAACAACATCTTTTCTGGAGGGGATTTCATACATAACTTCTAACATTAATTCCTCCAGAATTCCCCGTAATGCTCTGGCTCCTGTTTTGCGACGGAAGGCTTCTTTGGCAATCGCTTTTAACGCTTCCGATTCAAATTCTAACCGCACATTATCCATGCGTAATAGCTTTTTATATTGTTTGACTAAAGCATTACTCGGCTCAGTTAAAATTTGCATCAACGCCCCTTCATCCAACGGAGAAACACGAGTTAAAACCGGAAGCCGTCCTATGAATTCGGGAATTAAACCAAATTTGACTAAATCTTCCGGTTGAACGTGATATAAAATTTCATCGGACTGGAGGGGAGTAATTGTTGTTTTATTGTCTTCTCCCGACTGAATAAAACCGAGGGATTTTTTACCTAAGCGCTGTTCAATGAGTTTTTCTAACCCAACGAACGCTCCCCCACAAACAAATAAAATTTTACTGGTGTCAATTTGGATAAAATCTTGATAGGGATGCTTTCTTCCGCCTTGGGGAGGAACATTAACAACCGTTCCTTCTAACATTTTTAAGAGGGCTTGTTGTACCCCTTCCCCAGATACATCTCGTGTAATCGAGGTATTTTCACTTTTACGGGCAATTTTATCAATTTCATCAATATAAATAATTCCCCGTTGCGCCGCTTCAATATCAAAATCGGCAACCTGTAACAGTCGCAGTAAGATATTTTCAACATCATCCCCCACATAACCCGCTTCCGTTAACGTTGTCGCATCGGCAACGGCAAAGGGAACATCTAATAATTTCGCTAAAGATTGGGCGAGTAAGGTTTTGCCACAACCCGTCGGCCCCATTAACAGAATATTGGCTTTTTGTAATTCGACAAAATCATCGGCTCCTGAATCAGAACCGTTTAATTTTTCAGCACCTAAGCGTTTATAATGATTATAAACTGCAACAGATAGAACTTTTTTCGCCCCATCCTGACCAATCACATGATCATCTAAATAGTTTTTAATTTCAATGGGTTTAGGAATGGAAGTCAGAGAAAATCCTTTCGTTGCAGACTGTTTTGAGGAACGTGCCTCTGGCTGGCCGCTCACTGAAGCCTTGGCCCGATTGCGGTCAGAAAATTCTTCTTCTAAAATTTCGTTACAGAGTTCAACGCACTCATCACAGATATAAACACCTGGGCCTGCAATTAATTTGCGAACTTGCTCTTGAGATTTACCGCAGAACGAGCATCGTAAGTGGGAGTCATATCTGGACATAGTGAATTAATCTTTTTTAATTAATTGCTGGTGGTTTTTCCCTAAAAAGGGGAGATGGATTAAATGGGTTTGCTGCTTGGACTGGGATGCGTTTCCTTTAGGGGACATCCTAAGCAAGATCCATCCAATACTCTCTCCCTTTAAACTAACACTAAATCAAGAAAACGTGGCAATTTCAGGTTATTCTTTATTTTTACGATAGACCGGGGAGGGAAGTAGGCAGATAAACCGTAAAGGTAGAACCAACTCCCAGTTTGCTAGACACTTTAATTTGTCCTCCCATCATTTTGCAGAAATGGTGGGTTACCGTTAAGCCTAAACCGGTTCCGCCATATTGACGACTAAAGGAATTATCCACTTGGGTAAAAGCTTGAAATAATGTTTGCTGTTGTTCTAAGGAAATCCCAATTCCAGTGTCACTCACTTGAAAACAAATCCAGTCTAAGTCGCCATTATGTTCTCGGTTTAATGTCAGGGTAACTTTCCCCTTTTGGGTAAATTTCAAGGCATTACTGAGCAAATTATAAAAAATTTGTCGGATTTTACCCATATCTCCCTCCATCAGATCTAAATTGTTTTTACAACAAATTTGCATTGTATTTTGATTTTGATCCGCTAGAGGTTGTAAGGTGGTCACCACGTCATGAATCAAACTAGCGACTTCAAAGGTTTCCACATTCAAAGGCATTCGCCCCGATTCTACTTTACATAAATCCAAGATTTCATTAATCATGGTGAGTAAATGGGAACCCGACTGACGAATTTTCTGTACATCGGGTAATAAATCATTAATCCCACGATCTAAAACTTCTTCCAGTAATAAATCACTAAACCCAATAATAGCGTGTAACGGTGTTCTTAACTCATGACTCATATTCGCTAAAAAGGTACTTTTGGCTTGGTTAGCAGTTTGAGCTTGATCTAAAGCGGTTTGTAAAATAGATTCAACCTTCAACCGTTCAATCATTTCAGTTCGCAATTGTTGAATTGCATCTTGTAATTCTGTCGTGCGTTTTTTAACTCTGATTTCTAATTCTGCCTTCACCTGGGCTAGAGCTTGTTCAGCTTTTCGGCGTTCAAATCGTTCAATGGCTAAGGCAACTAAATTCGCTAAGGAATCAATAAAAGTTCGATCTTCAAGATTACATTTCTGTTGATTACTGGGATATTCTACACAGATAAACCCAATAATTTTCCCCCCCAACCAAATCGGTACATCTAAACGGTTTCTCTGGGAATAGGGAAGATCATCCAGGTAAGATTCAGAAGAAATAGATCGATCAACTGATGATAAATCGAGAGGAAATGAACGCTCAGGAGAAAAAGGTGCAGGTTGAGGATTAATCGGAGTTGAACAATGGGTAAAACAATGATTAACAAGGGATAAATCTTCCGGGGAATGGTGATGGGTTTGACGTTCATACAAATCTAAACAAATCCAATCTAAACCCTGCTTTTCTATCCCAGATTCAACGTTAAATTTAGGAATGAATTCAGGAGATTGTTCTGTTTTTAAGATAGCATAACGAATGCTACTATTAAGCCAAACACTGACGCGATCTACTTCTAATGTATTGGCTGCGGTTTCAGTAATTTGGCGAATGGCAATATCCAGATGATCACAATTGCGGGTTTGTTCTCGACTTAAATCCCGCAGAGCAACATTTTGACGATGTAGACGTTCTGTACTGACTTGTAGGGTTTGTTCGGCTTGTTTTCGTTCTGTAATATCATGGAAAATCGAGAGTATCGCTCGTTCTCCTTGAAAGAGTAAAATCTGGAAAGAACCCATAACCCAAAAGGGGGTTCCATTCATTTTTTTGACTTGCAGTTCATAGTTATGAACATAGCCTTCCGCTATGACTTTTTCAATTAATTTTTGCCGATCTAAAGGAAAGAGATAAAAGTCAAGGGTTTTAATCGTTTTGAGAAGCTTCAGCGAAAAACCAAATAAATTACTGGACATGACATTGGCATATAAAATTAAGCCATCGGATAAGCGACTAATAATAATCGGAATAGGGGTGGCTTCTGCGATCGCTTCAAAGATTTCTCGCCGTTCTAATGGGGTTTCAGAAGGGTCAGTAGACGGGGAGGATTTCGGGTTTTGTTTGTCATGCCAGACTTTGAGATCAAAGGTTGTATTTTTCCAGGTTTCAAGGTCTGGGAATAGGGAGTTGACGTGACCCGTAAAAGATTCTTGGGAAAGTTTTTCTTCTAGCATCATTCAAGAGTTTCAAGATTGAATTGGGGGTTTAATAAAAGACTCATGAACTGGTGTTTTGCTGACAGCTAGGACAGGGAAATAGACCAGTAACTAACGAGACAGCATCAATCCAATATCCTCTGGGTTATACCAAATCTGAGTGGGAAGGAGGAAGCGACTTATACTTGAAGCAGAATACCACCCATCACAGAATTGTTATTTAGGGCTAACCCTCGGAATAGAAGCTAGACCCATTTTATGCGAACACCCATTAACTTTGAGGGCGGAATGTGGGTTATATCGCCATCCCTATTTCCCCTGCACCCTGAATGACTTTGATAATTCTGAACAGTTTAGAACAAGATAACCTATATTGGGTGAATTAGGATTCAGGTTTTCCCGGAACAGATCAAAATTTTTTGATCAGGAGTTAAACGCCGGACATTAACATATTTCTCGAATTCCCAAGCTGTGCGATATTGATTCTTGCACTCTCTTGGATTAGATATTTGCTGTGTCGTTAAGCTATGCACTGGTTCATGAATGGTTAACACCCTTGGCGACGGGTGGTTCAGAACTTGTTGTGCAGGAAATTCTCAACCATATTGAAGCGGATGTTTACGCGCTGATTGATTTTGAATCCACAAACCCTGACAGCTATTTGTATCAACGTACCATTGGCACAACCTTTCTTCAACAGTTTCCCCAGGCGCGTTCTGGGGTGCAGAAATATTTGCCTTTACTTCCCCTCGCCATTGAACAACTCGATGTCCGAGATTATGATGTGATCCTCTCGTCTTCCCATGCCGTTGCTAAAGGTGTGCTGACCAGTCCCCATCAACTGCATCTGTGTTACTGCCATACCCCAATGCGCTACGCCTGGGATTTAACCTTTGACTATCTCAACAGTAGTTTAGCAGGAAAAGGGCTACAAGGGGTGTTAACGCGCTATCTACTACATCGTTTGCGGCAGTGGGATGTAATCTCAGCGAACCGAGTGGATTATTTTATTGCCAATTCTAAACATACGGCTCGACGGATTTGGCGGTGTTATCGTCGGCCAGCTACGGTGATTTATCCCCCAGTGCAGGTGGAAAGATTTGAGTTTCAGCCGCAAAAACAAGATTTTTACTTAACCGTTTGTCGTTTGGTAAGTTATAAAAAAATCTCATTGATTGTGCAAGCGTTCAATCGCCTCGGATACCCTTTAGTGGTGATTGGGACGGGCCCCGATTTAAAGGGGATTCAACAACTGGCAAAACCCAATGTTCAGGTCTTAGGATGGCAGCCCAATGAAGTAGTAGACCAGTATATGAGGGATGCTAAAGCCTTTGTCTACGCCTCCTGTGAGGATTTTGGCATGGCCTTAGTAGAAGCTCAAGCTTGTGGTACTCCTGTGATTGCTTACGGTGCGGGAGGTGCTTTGGAAACGGTGCGAGATCTGCGACAATATCCAGATTCGGCAACGGGTTTACTGTTTCCCGCCCAAACCGAGGAGGCATTGGTAGAGACTTTAGAAGCGTTTGAGGAGTCTAGGGGAAGGTTTAACCCTGATATAGCTCGATTAAACGCCTCTGGGTTCAACCCGAAACAATTCCAAGAGCATTATTTGGGATTCGTGGAGCATTGCTTGCAACAATTTCAATCGGGAAATATCAGCTAAAATGCCAATTAATTTCGGATGCGTGAAAATAGGTTTCCCAAAGCAGAGGGTTTAAAATCAAGGAATTCTTTTAACAGTGGATTAAAATTTGGGCTATAGTCCCTTTCTCCACTGGAGTTTTCCCCTTCTGTCAAGACCGATTTTTGATCCGAATTTTGATGAACTAAAGCCGAATTACCTATATTGGGTGTCTTGAGGCTTTATGATCAGGACTGTGTGTGGTGTGAATTGAAGGAGTAAGATGACTGCCAATAGCCAACTCATCTTTGGTAAGGGACTTCGGCGTGGGTTCACAAGGCGGGGGGTTTTGCCCTTGGCCGATCGGGTGATGCCTCAACCCCTGTCTCGACAGCGTTTAGACGAGGAGTTTTTTAAGAGATCTTTTGATATTGTCTTTTCCCTGTCTGTTCTGATTTTGTTTGCTCCGGTTTACATAATTTTGGCTCTGCTGATTGCGTTAAGCTCACCAGGGTCAGTTTTTTATGTCCAAGAGCGAGTGGGGAAAAACCGGAAATTGTTCGGTTGTATTAAATTCAGAACGATGGTGAGTAATGCCGATGAAATGTTAGCGCAAATGATGGAAACCCATCCCCATTTGCGGGAAGAATTTCACAATAATTTCAAACTCAAACATGATCCTAGAATTACTTGGATAGGTCGGTTTTTACGGGTGACAAGTTTAGATGAATTTCCCCAATTTTGGAATGTTTTAATGGGGGATATGAGTGTAGTTGGCCCTAGACCTTTAGTGGTTGAAGAACTACATAAATATGGTCGTCACATGGATAAAATTTTGACCATCAAACCCGGAATTACTGGACTATGGCAAGTTTCAGGACGCAATGATATTCCCTATCCTCGTCGTGTTCAGATGGATTTATACTATGTCAACTTTAAGAATTTCTGGACGGATTTATGGATAGTCATCAAAACCATTGGTGTTGTGATTTTTCCTAAAAATAATGGAGCTTATTAGGTTCAGAAAAAATACAAGATTCCTAGCTCAATTGAATCTTGTTTTATTTTTCTTTAAATTTTCAAACCTAGAATTTGACAAACCCCCTAAACCTTGTGCATCAAGAGTTGAGGGGTTTCATTTTGAGCTAACTAGCTGATCAACCTCAAACTAGGATGAGGATTCTCCAGTAACTGAACGAGTCTGATAGAGTAGGGATTGGAATTAACTTGAATTAAACTGGGTATCAGGTTAATTTGGTGATGGGTACTGATCCAGGACTGACAAGTCTGCAAGATCAGGATGATCGATTCACGGACTGAATTGCTGATCAGGTTCTGGGGTGCAAACAAGACAGACTTCTCCCCGTTAATTGTTGTGTACAATTAAACGAGGGAATATTAACCTACAAGACCATAAGGAATACTATAAATGACGGAACGGAAAAGAGCCTTAATTACGGGAATTACGGGTCAAGATGGCTCATATCTGAGTGAATTGTTGCTCGAAAAAGGCTATGAAGTTCATGGAATTATTCGTCGCTCTTCTAGCTTTAATACTGACCGTATTGACCATATTTATAAAGATCCGCATAACCTTGAGGCGCGGTTATTTCTACATTACGGAGATTTAACCGATGGTACAACTTTACGCCGAATTCTGGAAGATGTTAAACCTGTAGAAATTTATAACCTTGGGGCTCAATCCCATGTGCGGGTCAGTTTTGATTCCCCGGAATATACCGTTGATACAGTTGGAATGGGGGTTTTACGTTTATTAGAAGCAATTCGAGACTATCAACACCGTACCGGAATCGAAGTTCGTTTTTATCAAGCGGGTTCTTCAGAAATGTTTGGGAAAGTGTTAGAAATTCCCCAAAAAGAAACGACACCTTTCTATCCCCGCAGCCCCTACGCCTGTGCTAAAGTTTATGGACATTGGCAAACCGTAAACTATCGAGAATCCTACGGTTTATTTGCCTGTAATGGAATTTTATTTAACCATGAAAGTCCCCGGCGTGGCCCTACCTTTGTGACCCGCAAAATTACCCGCGCGGTGGCTCGAATTGTTAAAGGGAAACAAAAGGAAATCTATTTAGGAAATCTCGATTCTAAGCGAGATTGGGGCTATGCTAAAGATTATGTTCGAGCCATGTGGCTGATGCTCCAACATTCTGAACCGGATGATTATGTGGTAGCTACCAATGAAACCCATTCAATTCGGGAATTCCTCGATATTGCCTTTGGTCATGTTAATTTAGATTGGCAAAATTATGTCAAATTTGATGAACGCTATCTGCGTCCTGCGGAAGTGGATATTTTAATTGGTGACCCTGCTAAAGCTAAAGCCAAATTAGGATGGGAACCTAGTGTTACCTTTGAAGAATTAGTTAAATTAATGGTAGATTCTGATCTCAAAGCCTTGGAAGAAACTCAAGAACCTACCCATCAATTTGATTAATAACTGATATAATAGAGGCTAAATTCATGAGTCCACTGGATTTAACAAATAAACGGATTCTGGTGACAGGAGGTGCGGGTTTTTTAGGGCGTCAAGTGGTAGCTCAACTGCATCAAGCAGGTGCTGATCCAAAGCAGATTATGATCCCTCGTTCTAAAGATTATAATCTGTGTACATTAGACGCTTGCCAAAAAGTGGTTCAGGATCAAGATATTGTGATTCATTTGGCGGCACACGTTGGTGGCATTGGTTTGAATTTAGTCAAACCGGCGGAACTGTTTTACGATAACTTGATGATGGGGACTCAATTAATTGAAAGTGCCTATCGTGCAGGGGTAGAAAAGTTTGTTTGTGTGGGAACCATTTGCGCCTATCCTAAGTTTACACCTGTTCCTTTTAAAGAAGATGATCTGTGGGACGGTTATCCTGAAGAAACCAATGCACCCTATGGAATTGCTAAAAAAGCATTGTTGGTGCAATTACAAGCTTATCGTCAACAATATGGTTTCAATGGAATTTATCTGTTACCCGTGAATTTATACGGCCCTGAAGATAATTTTGATCCCAAAAGTTCCCATGTAATTCCGGCATTAATTCGCAAGGTTTATGAAGCTCAACAACGGGGAGATAAAACTCTCCCAGTTTGGGGAGATGGGAGTCCCAGTCGCGAGTTTCTGTATTCAACGGATGCAGCACGGGGAATTGTTATGGCTACTCAATTGTACAATGAACCCGACCCCGTGAATTTAGGGACAAATCAGGAAGTCAAAATTAAAGACTTAGTAGAAACGATTTGTGAATTGATGGGATTTGAGGGAGAAATTGTCTGGGAAACGGATAAACCCAATGGTCAACCTCGGCGTTGTTTAGATACAACTAGAGCGAAAGAAAAATTCGGGTTTATAGCAGAAGTTGGCTTTAAAGAAGGGTTAAAAAATACCATTGATTGGTATCGTCAACACGCTGAATAAGGTTTTAAAAAGTAACGATTAGGGTGTTTCATGTAAAGTGACACACCCTTTTTTATGACCCTTAAACAGCAATTGCTGCGGATTTATAAATCTGCTCAACAACTGTTGCTAACCGCTTCATTCCTTCTGTAATTTCTTCATCCGTTGCCGTTAAACTAATGCGAAGACATTGGTTTTTATGGCTCCATTCTCCTTGTAAACCGGGGAAAAATGAACTACCGGGAACCACAATTAAACCGACTTCTTTTAGCTGCTGATAAAGTTCCCAATCCGTCATCGGTAAATCTTTAAACCACATCCAGGCAAAAATTGCGCCTTCACCTCGATGTAAAAACCAAGGTAAATTGTTAGGCATGGCTTGATTTAATGCCGTTTCAACAACGGTGAATTTCTGCTGATAATAAGGACGAATTACCTCCGTGGCAATTTCTGATAATGCTCCACACCCAATAGCACGGGCGGCAATGGCTTGTCCATAACGGGGGGAATGAATACACATATTGGTTTGAAATGCTTCTAATACCTGAATTGTGCTTTCATTCCCGATGGCAATTCCTAATCGTTCCCCCGGTAAACCTGCTTTTGATAAACTAATACAATGAATAATATTATCTCCAAAAACAGGTTTCATTTCTGTAAAATTCAACGCCGGAAAGGGGGGTGCATAGGCTGAATCAATAAACACAGGAACATTAAAAGGTGCTGCTAATGCTGCAATTTTTTTGACTTCTTCTTCCGTCAAAACATTACCACTGGGATTACAGGGACGGGAGAAAACAACACAGCCAGTCGTTTCATCAATCGTTAATTGATTAAAATCAGGACGATATTTAAAATAATGATTAGCTTCATCAATATCTAAGGCGGGTTGATAGGAAAAAACCGCTTTAGGAATTAAACTCACACCCCCATATCCGGTATAATCAGGACTTAAAGGTAAAACAACTTTTTTCAGTTTGCCTTCGGTGGTATATCCCCCAAAGGCATTAGCTGCATAGAAATAAATCGATTGACTCCCCGGTGTAATTAATACATTACGGTCAGTTAAATTTAACCCATAACGAGAGTTAAAATCCTCAACAATAACATCAATAAAAGGTTGATATCCCTGACTCGAACCATACCGACAAACCACTTCCCCATATTCAGGACTCGATAGCAATTGTTCCGTACAATCTCGCCAAAGTTGTTCAACTTCTGGCAAAATTACCGGATTTCCCGCACTTAAATTAATAAAATCTTTGCCTTTTCCTGATCTTAACGTTTCAATAATATCTTTCATAATGGCACGAACCCCGGTTAAACGAGACATCCGTTCACCAAATTGTGTCAATGCAGGATTCATAGTTCTATAACCCAATTAATTAATTAACATCATTCTCCTGTTATCAGGAGACGGCAGGCAGAATCATAACCCGAAATCTGATACCCAAAACCTCAGCAATGGAATTTGATCCCTGTTAATCTTCATTTGATCAATCTTAACCTTAGAATTGAAAATACAGAATAGTTTCAATCAGAATGTTAGGGGTTTTTGTGTCTATGGTGATCTGGCAAGCTGATTTTTATCGTCGTCCCCTGAAGGATACCACTGGGAAACCCCTTTGGGAGTTATTAGTCTGTGATCAGACTCGCCAAGTTGAGTTTATAGCGATGTGTCCTCAATCGCAAGCGAATTCGACTTGGTTAATTGAACAGTTACAGCAAGCAATTGTAATCCAAAAACCGGAGCGAATTCAAGTCTTTCGTCCCCAGTCTTTCAGTTTATTAGAAATGGCTGGCAAAGCATTAGGAATTTCGGTAGAACCCTCTCGAAATACTATGGCTTTAAAACAGTGGTTAGAGGAACGTTCAAAAGTCTATTCTAAGTTAGAAAATTATACGGGGGAACCCTATAATCCTGTGACGTTAGATCAACCCCCCCCTTTACCTTTACCTGAAAATTTATGGGGTGATCGCTGGCGATTTGCTAACCTATCTGCGGGAAATTTGCAAGCGTTTTTTGCAGATAGTCCGATTCCAATTTTACAAACACCGGATGAATTTTTACCGTTAAATTTAGGATTAGCATCTGTAGTTGCCATTCCTGGGATTGTGATTGATGGGGGTAAAAAATCGATGCCGTTAGCGCGATGGTTAGCCGAAATTAAACCTTTTTCTTGCAATTATATAGCGGGTTCACCCGATGGATTAATTTTAGAATCGGGGTTAATTGATCGTTGGGTAATAGCCACTTTTGAAGATGCAGAGGTCATAGAAGCTGCTAAAACCTTTGAAGTGAGAAAGCAGTTAGCTAAAGGATTACATTTTTTATTAGTTCAACCGGATGATTCGGGAATGACATTCAGTGGATTTTGGTTATTAAAAGGGGAACTGAAAAATTAATCATTAACCTGATAATTCTGGTTGAACCCATCAATTAGCTATAGTAGTTTAGATTGAGCACATTGTAAAATGAATAGATGAGGAGATTCGGGAGGGATAATCAAGGGTGTTTGACAGTATTTGCAAGTTTTTGGCTGAAAATTATTCTCAAGATTTAGCGAGTTGGTTGTTGGGTTCTCCCGTTGCGTTAACAGAGTTAAGTCCCCAAGAGTTATCCTTGGAACCCATTCGGGCTGATTCCCTGATCTTACTGCAATCGGATGATCTGGTCTTGCATACAGAATTTCAAACGGAACCCGATGCTAAAATCCCTTTTCGGATGTTAGATTATCGAGTAAGGGTCTATCGCCGTTTTCCTAATAAAGTCATGCGTCAGGTGGTGATTTATCTGGATCGCACTAACTCTCCTTTAGTCCAAGAAAATAGTTTTCGCCTAGAGAATACATTTCATCAGTTTGAGGTGATTCGTCTTTGGGAACAACCACCTGAAGAGTTTTTAAATGTATTAGGACTGTTACCCTTTGCGGTACTGAGTCAGACGGATGATCCGACAATGATATTAAGTCAAGTGGCTGAAGTGATTAACAGAATTACAGATCAACAAGTTCAAAGTAATCTTACGGCTGCTTCGGCAATTTTGGCGGGTTTAATTTTAAATCAAGATACCGTGAAAAGAATTTTAAGGAGTGATCTTATGCGAAATTCAGTGATTTATCAAGAAATCCTACAAGAAGGGAAATTGCAAGGGAAATTGCAAGGGAAATTAGAAGGGAAAATTGAAGGGAAATTGGAAGCTAAGGAAGAAGTTGCTTTAAATTTATTGCGAATGGGTTTTAGTTTAGAGCAAGTGATTCAAGCAACGGGATTAAGTATTGAAGACATTCAATCTTTGTAAAACGCTTGAGTATTCCCGTCATTGATATCGAGAATTTATATATTGTTCAAGAAACCCTGTTTTTGAATCATAAGCTTACGCAGATATTAGATAAAATTAAGTGTATGATATCTGCGTAAGCCTCGAATTGGGAAACTAAACCTTTGCCAATTCTAAATGCTCAATTTTTGTTCCTAATACCGTTAAAAATGCAGCTAACCAACGGGGATGAGCCGGCCAAGCGGGAGCGGTAATTAAATTTCCATCAACAATGGCATCATCAACAGCAATATCCGCATATTCTCCTCCGGCGCGAATCACATCAGGCCCACAAGCAGGATAGGCAGAACACCGTTTTCCCTGTAAAACATCGGCTGCTGCTAACAGTTGAGCACCATGACAAATAGCAGCAATGGGTTTATTCGTTTGAGCAAAATACTGCACCATTTTAATAACATCTGCATTCAACCGAATATATTCTGGTGCCCGTCCACCGGGTATCACTAACGCATCATAATTTTCGGGTTTAATTTGATCAAATGTGGCATTTAAGGTGAAATTATGACCGGGTTTTTCACTATAGGTTTGGTCGCCTTCAAAGTCATGAATTGCAGTTTTTACCTTTTCCTCTGCTTTTTTTCCCGGACACACTGCATGAACCGTATGTCCGACCATTTGCAAGGCTTGAAACGGAACCATGCACTCGTAATCTTCAACGAAGTCACCCACGAGCATTAAAATTTGTTTGGCTGCCATAGTTCAATTCAATCAGAAGAATATTAGTTTTTGGATGTTATTTTAGTCTAAATTAAGAGATAATAGAGTTTGTGTGAACTTAAGAAAAAATTACGATCACGTCAACGCCATGCTGTCTTTTCTCCGCAACGACCTCAACCAAATTAACGCCTATACTCCTCACCCTGGGGGAAGTTCCGGTAGTCCGGTGGAGGCTGAAATTTTGGATCGTTTGGATACGAATGAATGTCCCTATGATTTACCAGAAGCGTTAAAACAAAAGCTGGCGTGGACGTATCAACATGAAATTGAAACGAATCGTTATCCTGATGGCAGTCATTTCCCGTTAAAACTAGCGATCGCAAGCTATATTAATGAAATCATTTCTAATTCGGAAGCCTATGTTAATCCTGAGCAAATTTCTGTAGGGAATGGGTCGGATGAATTAATTCGCTCCATCTTAATTGCCACTTCTTTAGGGGGAGAAGGGTCAATTTTAGTGGCTAATCCCACCTTTTCCATGTATGGAATTATTGCTCAAACTTTAGGGATTCCAGTTGTGAACGTGGGACGGGATGAAGACACATTTGAAATGGATTTAAAAGCCGCTAAAACTACAATTGAAACCACACAAAATTCTCCCATTCGAGTTGTATTTGTGGTGCATCCTAATTCCCCAACGGCTAATGCTTTAACAGAAGATGAATTAGACTGGTTAAGAAGCTTACCCAAAGATATTTTAGTGGTTATTGATGAAGCTTATTTTGAGTTTAGTCAAACCAGTGTTGTCGAGGAGTTAAAACAGCATCCCAATTGGGTGATTTTACGCACCTTTTCTAAAGCTTTTCGCTTGGCTTCATTACGCGCTGGATATGCGATCGCTCATCCTGAATTGATCACTGCATTAGAAAAAGTTCGTCTTCCCTATAATCTCCCCAGTTTCACACAAACCGCAGCGTTATTAGCTTTAAATCACCGTCAAGAGTTACTCGCCGTTATTCCTGAAATATTGGGAGAACGCACTCGTTTAATTAATACTTTAGCTCAAAATAAACAGTTAAAGCTTTGGCGAAGTGATGCTAATTTTATTTATATTAGACTCACTGATGAACGCAATTCTGAACCTGCATTAAACGAGATCATGCAACAATTAAAAACCAAAGGAACATTAGTCCGTCACACTGGAGGAGGACTGCGAATTACCATTGGTCGTCCTGATGAAAATCAACGCACCATTGAACGGTTATTTTCTATTTTATAGGGACAAGGGAACAACAGGAAGTTATGATGCAACGCTATTTTAAAATTTTAACCTTATTTTGGGAAACTGCGATTTCGGCAGAACTAGAATATCGGGTAAATTTTTTGATTTCTGCTATCACTAGCTTAGGGAGTTTAATTGGCAGTATGTTTAGCCTGTTTCTATTTTATAGAACCGGGTATAGTTTTGAAGGATGGAGTTGGGAAGAAGCCTTAATTGTTCTGGGGATTTTTACAATTTTACAAGGAATTTCTACAACAATATTAGTTCCCAATTTAAACAGAATTGTTACCCATGTTCAAGATGGAACCTTAGATTTTGTCTTACTTAAACCCCTCAGTAGTCAATTTTGGCTATCCACCCGGATGATTTCTCCTTGGGGAACCCCAGATTTAATTTTTGGTTGTTCAATTGTTGTCTATGAAGGTAATAAACTCGGCTTAACTGGAAGAGATTATCTCGATAGTTTATTGCCTTTATCCTTTGGCATTATGAGTTTATACAGTATATGGTTTATCTTAGGAGCAACCAGTATTTGGTTTGTTAAAATTTATAATGTCACCGAGGTATTACGGGGATTATTAGAAGCCGGACGATATCCAATGGTGGCTTATCCCATGGCTTATCGTTTCTTTTTTACCTTTATTGTTCCCGTCGCATTTTTAACAACAATTCCCGCCGAATCTATTTTAGGACGAACGCAAATCTCCTGGGTGATGGGTTCAGGATTATTAGCTTTAGGGCTATTAATATTTTCGGCAAAGTTTTGGGAATTTGCTTTAAAATACTATACCAGCGCATCAAGTTAATTTCCAATTATAACCCCGCTTTATTATCCAATAATTCCAACTAAATTGGCAACTGTAAACAATAATTCATGGGATTCTACAGGTTTTGCCAAATGAGCGTGAAATCCTGCCGAAAATGCTGCTGTGCGGTCTTCAGCTTTGGCATAAGCCGTCAACGCTAAAGCCGGAATTTGACCTCCTTCTTCTGGGGGTAATAAACGAATTCGACGTAATAAAGAATAACCGTCTCCTTGAGGCATTCCAATATCACTCACTAAGATATGAAATGGAGATGTACTACTGTTGTCTTTTAATAAATTAAATGCTTCTTCAGCACTACCTGCCGTCACCACATTTGCCCCACAATTTTGTAAAATATGAGCCACTAAATCACGAGCATCAACTTCATCATCAACGACTAACACTCGTATTCCTTTTAATTTAAAACAACTTTCTAGGAGCAAATCATTATCACTGAGAAAATCTTGAAAATCATCATTTTCTTCTAATAACTCTGATGTCATAAAAGGTAACTTGACCGTAAAGGTTGTACCCTGTCCTAACCCAGGACTATCAACGCTAACAGTTCCCCCATGCAGTTCAACTAAATGACGCACAATGGCTAATCCTAATCCTAATCCCCCTTGTTTGCGAGTAATAGAACCATCAGCTTGTCGAAAACGCTCAAATACAAAAGGTAAAAAATCTGGACTAATTCCTTGTCCTGTATCACTCACTTGAATTTCTCCATATTCTACCTTTTCAACTCCTTCCGAAAACGACCCATTCCGTTGAGTTAGAGAATCTAAACGAGAACCGGAATTTTCCTCTTGAAACTTACCAAGTCGCACTTCAATTTTTCCGCCTTCTGAGCTAAATTTCACTGCATTTGTGAGTAGATTCCAAATCACCTGCTGTAAACGATTGCTATCCCCCATCACAATCCCAATATTAGATTGAAGAGAAACATGAATCTTAATATTTTTTGCCTCCGCCGCCGGACGTACTGTGTCAATGGCAGCTTCAATAATTGGAATTAAAGAAGTTGGAGCCAGACTTAAATGTAATTTGCCACTCATAATTCGAGAGACATCTAATAAATCCTCAATGAGTTGAGCTAAAGAACGGGTATTGCGGTTAATTGTTTCTGTAGCTCGATTAAAAGTTTCTGCATCTAAATGTTTCGACATTAATAGTTGTGTCCATCCCAACATGGCATTCAACGGTGTTCGTAATTCATGGGAAAGTGTTGCTAAAAATTCATCTTTGAGACGGTTTGCTTCCGCTAACTCTTCCGCACGGGTGCGGAGTTGAGCTTCTAATTGTTTACGGTTGGTAATATCGCGTAAAGCCGTTACTTGAACTTGACGTCCTTTATAAACATGGGGACGACCGATAATTTCTAAATTAAATTTTATCCCATCTTTTTTTAAGCCAAAAGCCTCAACTGGAGCTTCTAAATTCTTCCGCAAATTGTGTAAAATTAAAGCGTGACTATCAGGAGTAACAAAATCTAAAAAAGACGCTCCAATCATGTTTTCTAAACAGCAATCAAACATAATAGCTGCCCCTTGATTAGCCTCTAAAATCATCCCATTTTCATGAATAATAATTCCATCAAACGTCGTTTCAATTAACGTTCTAAACCGAGCTTCACTTTCTTGTAATTCTTCTTCTGCGTGTTTTCGTTCTGTAATATCTTCATAGATAAAAACCACTTCCCGAATTTGACCAATTTCATCCCGCACCGGATAAATATAAGCTTGTATCCAACGTTGAGCATAGCTATAACGAGATAATCCTGGGAAGGTTTCATGGGGATCATACAAAATCGGAGGAATGGTCACCGATTCCCCAGCAAATCCCCGTTTAATATAAGAGATAATTTCTTTTTCAATGAATTGTTTATCGTTAAAAAGATTGTAATCTTTGATATTTTCTCCTTTAATTCCCCACAAATCTTCCCAGGCCCGGTTGACACGCTGAACAGAGCCATCTACCGATAAAATTAAAATACTCAAAGGAGATTGTTCAACCATCGTTCGATATTGCACTTCTGAACGACGTAATAAAGCTTCCGCTTGACGGCTTTCTGTGCGGTCAATCGCCACCCCCCCGACTAACGGCTGTCCGTAAGCATCCCAAATCGGAAATTGATAAACTAAAAATTCTCCCATAGTGCCATCCCGTCTAGGGACAGACTTAATCACTTCTAAAACACGGTTTTCTGAAGCAACAATAGAAATACAATCGAGGAATTCTGAAGCTAAGTGGGAAGGAAATAGATCAACAACTGTTGTTCCTAAAGCTTCCTTGAAAACATTAAAGGTTTGAGTATAGCTTTTACTAAAATATAACATTCGACCTTGGCGATCGCAAATCCAAGCGCTGGCTGGACTATAATCCATAAAAGCTTGAAATCGGGCTTCACTATCTCGCAACGCTTTTTCGGATTTTCTTAATTCTGTTGCCGTTTTTTCAGCAATACGTCGGGCTTGAATTTGCGATCGCATTAATCCAAATAAAATAATACCGACTAAACTCCCTGACAAGGCAATATAGGGAGCAATCAAACGTTGAGAATTAAAATCCAGTTCCGGGCGAGACGTATATTTAATTGTCCAAGTTTGTCCAGCAATCGAAATCATTTTCCGTCGCTCAAATCGAGGCTTGAATCCAAAGGGATGCTGCTGAGAATTAGAATCATACAAAAGATGGGCTGGGGTAATCGCTAAACCATCATAAATTTCAAAATCAATCAAAGACTCTCGATTACTCCCGAAAAGTCCTTGCATCAAATCTCCCATCCGAAATGGACTATAGATAAATCCCCGTAATTTCTGCCGTCTTTCTGCTACCGTTGGCGGAATAGAATTGCCTTGATAAATGGGAAAATAGATTAAAAAACCCGCTTGTTTTTTCTGGTCAATTTCTTGGCGAAGAATGACTCGACCGGATGCGATGGGTAGACCCGCATCACGAGCACGTTCCATCGCCTTACGACGCACAGGTTCGCTAAACATATCAAAACCAATAGCGGCTTGGTTGCGTTGATCTAAGGGTTCTAGGTAGATAATGGCATAATATTCCGGGCGAGGATAATCAGGATGAGGCGTAAAGTTGGACATCCCTTCCTGTCGCATTCGGTCAATTAATTGATCTTTTTCCGAGGGCGAAAACCGAATACTAAATCCAATCCCTTGAATACCCGGATATTCTTCACGCAGTTGTAACCGTTCCATGTAGGCGCGAAACGTTTCTCGATCTACAGTCTCTTGAGCCGCAAATAATCCACTTCCCGCCCGCAGTAAGGCAATATAGGTTTTAACATGATCTCGGATTAAATTTTCTGTGCGTTGGATAGAAGAGTCAAATCGCAACCGATCTTGAGTACGCGCCGTAGATTCCACATAATAGGTTGCCAGTGCCGTCAGCAGCAATGTGCTTAACAGAACCAGATACGGAACAATCTGCCGATTGGGTGACAAGAACTTATAGAGCCATTTACGCTTCATAGAGGCATAATCGAACGTCTGATGATTAGGAACGCAGGTAGACAATAAGTGATCTGGGCTACTTCAATTATTACTCTTTCTGAGCGGATCAGACTTACATCGCCTATTTTGATTGTGATGCAGGCTTGGCTCTAATGTCACATTCATTTAACAAATACTTAGATTTTCTATCCGTAGACAGACTGATCTCATACCCTTTTCAATTTCTGAAGGGAACAAGGAACAGAGATAATACTTCTGGCTGTTTCATGTCAGTTGTAAATTATTAAAATCTATTTGGGATTGCTATAGGTGCTGATTTTTAAAGGCTAATTCTGTTTTTTATTATTCTCTATTTCGTTTTTTAATCACTAACTTCCTCTAATAAATACCCCAGTGCTTCTATTTCTTAAAAAAAAGTGTAGGGGGGAATCAAAGCTCAGATTGATGGGAACTTCGATTTTATCTACTTCCGCCCCTACTTACAAACCCGCTACCACATCTTTCAACAGGGATGCTACCGGATTGAGTCTACATCTGGCTCCTCTGAGTCACTTAAGGAGATTAAGTTCTAACCTAGAAATTCCTTAAGTGCATAGGACACATCTCTCTGCTACTGTGCGCCTATTATCTCAATGAAACTAGAGGCTTGAAAATCCATAAAGTTAACAAGTTGCATCTGTAAAATTACTGATCCTTGTACATTGGGAGCAAAGACACATATTTTGTGTATTTTGTCAATATACACAAATGGGTGTTTTTGTAGACAAAATTCAGAAGATGATACAAAAAATGTAGCCAATATTTTCAAAATTGTATTCAAAAAGTAATGCTGTAACTCTCCATCCCCAAAATTTCCTGAATCTGTAGGCCAGCCGAAGGAAAGATCCGGTTAAAGATTCCTCTGAAGCGTTTAGCTTTCTTCTGCTATGAGAGTTCATCCTCGATTCATTGCTCTACTCGGTGTTCTGTGTTTACTTCCGGCTGAACCCCTCTATGCCTTTCCCCTCCAAGCAAACAACAATTCAGTTCCTGTTGCTCAGTTTGTGAATCCCTCTAATCCTTTGACTTCTGACTTTCCAATATCCCTTGCAGCTTTGGTCAAACAAAAAGCTATGGAACTTACTGGTGTTCCTGCATCGAGTGTCACCCTTCTCAATGCAGAACGTCGCATCTGGCCTAATGGCTGTTTAGGTCTTTCCTTTCCCGACATCGCCTGTTCCCAAAGCCAAGTCGAAGGCTGGTTAGTCACCGTTAAGAGTGGCGAAAAAGGTTTACTATTTCGCACGAATAACCGAGGGAATACAATTTATCTGGAAAATGGTTTGAGTGTTTTACCTGTTTCTGTAAAAGAAGCCGTATTAAAAGCGGCACAGTCCCAGTCAGGAATTCCCCGGAATCAACTTCAAATTATTCAAGCCAATTCTCGTCTTTGGGATGGATGTTTAGGCGTTCATCAACCTGATCAAATGTGTCCTCAAATTGCAATTTTCGGTTGGCAAATCACCGTCAGAGGTAGGGGTCAACGTTGGATTTACCATACAAATCAGGATGGATTTCAAGTCCGACTTTATAGCACCACGGCTCAAGGAAATAGCAATATTGGAACCCTGCAACCGATTCCCTTTAGTCCCACTGAAGTCTCTCCTTCCTTACCCAGAGGTGCTGTATTTCAGACCATTTCTTCTGGGGGAATTACGGGAGGTTTGTCTAAAGTAACGTTGTGGTCAGATGGATGGATTACTTCCCAACAATTAAACGGAGGTCAACCTTCTATCATTAAACGGAATTGGATTCCACCCCAAGAAGTTCAGGCTTTCCAAAGACTGCTGACTACACAACCGTTCACTCAATATGATCGTCTCAGTTTTCCCGCGCCTTCAGGAGCCGCTGATTTCATCACCGTAACCTTAGTGGGACAAGCCACCGTAACCCGCTATGCCGATTTAAACGTTCAATTTCTCCCCCAACCCTTACGCACTATTATTACCGCTTGGGAACAGATTCAAAACTGAAGGTAAATGATTGATAGTTTCTTTCCCCAAACGTCTTTCAATTCTTAACGGTTTATTTACAAAACTTTGCACAACTGTTAAAGTATTTGTCATTTTCGTAACAAAATTTCGATAAGGGATAAAGTGGAATTAAAAAAGAAATAGAAAAGTTTGGGGAGGAAAACCTACAATGTTTATCAATCTTTACTGGAGGAAACCCCTTTCTCATCCACACCTAGAAAAACCGACCCTAGAAACGCCGATTTTGACCCAGACCCAAAGCAAAAGCCTCGCCAAAAAAGGACAATTAGTGGCGCGTTGGGTAAAGGATGAAAATTCTCGGCTTTCTTGCCAATGGGTGAATGAGTAGTTTTATCGTCCAAAAACATTCAACAATTTATGCAAGTTCACAGTATTAACCGATCAGGACACCATGCTTCTGATCGGTTTAAACATTTTTAGAGTTTCATTTCTTTCAAGCTGCTGCGGGGATTAAACGTCCGAGTCGCGCGAATTTTTTCATAATATTCTCGTTCATTGGGATTAAGTTCTTTAGGGGGAACTACAACAATTTTAACTAATTGATCCGTGCGTCCTCCTCCCTTGGGTTTTGGCCATCCTTTGCCTCGCAATCGCAAGGACTGTCCTGAACGAATTCCCGGTGGAATATTCATCGTTACCATCCCATCGGGTGTAGGAACTTCAACAGAGGTTCCTAAAACCACTTCATCCGGGGTTAAAGGCAGTTCACAAACCAAATTTTCCCCGTCAAATTGGAAAAAAGGATGGGGTTGCAGTTCCACTTTCAGGTATAAATCCCCCCGTTGTTGGGTGTAGGGATCGAGTTGACCTTGACCACGAACTCTAATTTTACTCCCCGGTTTTACTCCCGCCGGAATCGTGACTTCCCCGGTTCCATAGCGTTTTTGGGTTCCATGAAAGGCTTCACTGAGAGAGAGCGTGACAATCGCTTCCGAATCGGCGATGGCAGAAGTGTTGCGGCTATTAAATCCAGAGGAAAAATCATTATAAGCACCCCCTCCAAATCCCGAAGGATTTCCGGGTTGGGTACGATAGGAATAACTGCGACTGCTACTTGCTCCAGGTCTTGGCCCTCCACCCGCACGGCCTAAAAGAGCATTAATAAATTCATCAAAACTGTTAAATTGGCTAAAGTCAAATCCGCTAAAATCTACGTTGGAACCTGCCCCACCGGGCCATCCGGCACTTCCGGCTTGATTCCAATATTGACCAAATTGATCGTATTTTCCCCGTTTATCAGTGTCGGACAAAACTTCATAGGCTTCGTTCACTTCTTTAAAACGGGCTTCGGCTTGTTTATTCCCTGGATTCATATCCGGGTGATATTTCCGGGCAAGTTTACGGTAGGCTTTTTTAATATCATCAGCCGTTGCCACTTTCTCCAATCCTAAAATCGCGTAGTAGTCTTTATAGTCAGTCCCAGGCATTCTTCCCCTCTCCTCAATACAGTGATCCTGAAGCCAGTTGTTTTTTGATTAATATTCTTTAATATAGTTCAGCAGATTAATTTCCTAAGCTGCTCCTGATCTCAATTTAGGGGTTTAATCAGGCTGGATTTCCCGACGCTCAACATCCCCTATCTCAGTGCTGCTTAATCTTTACTTACAAGGTATCAAGGTTTTTAAGGCAATTGGGTTCGGTTGTTGCTGATGGAATCAGCGCAATGTCCGAACTTTACGAAATCAGGATCTCAACGGAAACATCACCCAAGATCGCCAGGAATCGGTAGGATCAGTAGAGATAGAGTTCTGAAAAAACTCGGTAATTCATACCGTTACCAGGAGAATCGTTCATGAGTCTGGTTATACTCCAGAATGGATTAGATAATATATCCTTTGCCCTTTTATTTGCCACCCTGTTATTGTATTGGGTGGGGGCTGCATTTCCTAATATTCCTTATCTCTGGGCGTTGGGAACCGCAGGAATGGCGATCGCTAATCTTTCGATTGCAGCCCTATTGGGAGCGAGATGGATTGAGGCAGGTTACTTTCCTATTAGTAATTTATATGAATCGCTATTTTTCCTAACGTGGGGTATTACAACGATTCATCTGATTGCTGAAAATATGAGTCGTAGCCGTTTAGTGGGAGTTGTAACTTCTCCTGTGGCGATGGCAATTGTAGCCTTTGCAGCTTTAAAATTACCGCCCCAAATGCGCGTGGCTGAACCGTTAGTACCCGCTTTAAAATCTAACTGGTTAATGATGCACGTCAGCGTCATGATGTTAAGTTATGCCACCTTAATGGTCGGTTCTTTGTTAGCGATCGCCTTTTTAATTCTGACACGGGGACAGGAAGTTGAATTAAGTGGTAGTTCTCTCGGAACCCGCATTTCTCGAAATCATCAGAAACCGGTTACTAATTTAGTCACCTATTCTCTGTCCACGGTTACAGACTCCAACCCCCAAGGGTTAACAACGAATGGAAATAGTACAACGGCTGTCTTAGAAGCGGTTAAACTCACAGATAATCTTCTCTCTGTTCAACCTCTGTCTCCACAGCGATTAACGTTAGTGGAAACGATTGATAATATCAGTTATCGGATTATTGGATTAGGATTTCCGCTTTTAACCATTGGGATTATCGCTGGGGCTGTTTGGGCGAATGAAGCTTGGGGTTCCTATTGGAGTTGGGATCCCAAAGAAACCTGGGCGTTAATTACTTGGTTAGTGTTCGCCGCTTATTTACACGCACGCATTACTCGCGGTTGGCAAGGACGGAAACCTGCTATTTTAGCAGCCACAGGATTCGTCGTGGTGTGGGTGTGCTATTTAGGAGTTAATCTATTAGGAAAAGGGTTACATTCCTACGGTTGGTTCTTCTAAATGAATTTGAACCCTTTTGAGGGTAATTCCCTTGCACAAAAGACAATTTACAGGACACAGAAATGAGCGATTCAACTTATATTCTCAATGATGATGATGTGATTAATACCAGTGAAAGTGCCTTGATGTTTCAATGCACATTTAAAGCTAGTGAATTTTTGTCTATTATGGAATCTAAGTTAGAGGAGGAAAATTTATTTAAGGAAGGGATCGAGTGTCAACTGCTACGTCCTGGTAAATCTTGGCAAACCGGGAAGTTTCGGATTCGTTTAGAATTTTGCCCCGATGAACCCGATGCAGAACCTAAAGGTATTCCCACGTCGGAATTTACTTCCCCCCCAACAACTCCTGCTGTTCCATCTGACTCTGATTCGGATATTCCTCCTTTTGTTCCTCGACCCACTAAGAGTGTAGGAATGTGGAGTTAAGGATTAGAGTTATTCCTCTCAAATTTGCCGAATTTTATCAAGGCTCATGATTCAAAGTTCAAGAAATTGGATTTTGAATTTTGAGCTTTAACTTTTGAGGTGAAAACACCGAACACCTATCTCCTGGCTTCTGTAGAGATAGGATTAATTCTCCCAGTTTTTTAAAAGAGTCTTCTATAATGGAACCAACATAAAGTAGTGATAGATGGGATTTCCTTGTCTTCTGATCTGACAGAAGATTTTGACGATGGGGAAAACTGCAAGCGAACTGTTCAAATTTAGATCGTCAACTGGAGGATATAACCATGAATCCACAGAATTCGACGTTTTTTCCGATTACAGAAACCACTGTAGCGGGAGATGACGCAATTGCTGCATTATTTAAACGCATGGCGCGTTATCCTTTACTCAAACCCAATGAAGAAATAGAACTCGGTCGTCATATTCAAACCCTGGTTAAAATTGAAGAATTACAAACTCGACTGACCCTGGAATTAGGGTACTTACCTACTCCCGTAGAACTCGCCACGTTTCTAGGCATTACGGAAACAGAACTCAAACATCAACTAAAATTAGGAACGGCGGCTAAAAGTCGGATGATTAGTTCTAATTTACGGTTAGTGGTTTCTATTGCTAAACGTTATATTAATCGAGGGGTTCCGTTTTTAGATTTAATTCAAGAAGGGGCTTTAGGACTCAACCGCGCTACGGAGAAATTTGATCCAGATAAAGGATATAAATTTTCTACCTATGCTTATTGGTGGATTCGTCAAGGGATTACCCGAACCATTGCTAATCAAGGACGCACCATTCGATTACCCGTTCATGTTGTTGAACAATTGAATAAACTCAAGATAGCTTACCGAGATTTAAAGCGATCGCTTCAACGAAAACCTACGGAAGAAGAATTAGCAGAAGCTGTTGCGATTACCCCCCAACAAATTCGCATTCTTGAACAAGTTCATCGGAAATCTCTATCATTAAATCACCGAATTGGGACGGAAGAGAACTCGGAATTAATGGATATTTTAGAAGATCAAGAAACTCAAACCCCTGAAGCTCAAATGAATGAAATGATGATGCGTCAGGATTTATTGGAAGTTTTAGGAACGGTTTTAACGGAACGGGAAAAAGATGTTTTAGCTTTGCGATTTGGATTAACCACCGGAGTTCCTTACACCTTAGAAGAAGTGAGTGGTCTTTATGATCTTTCACGGGAACGAGTGCGACAAATTCAAGCCAGAGCCATGCGAAAGTTACGTCGTCCTCATATTGCAGAACGGTTAAAAGGTTGGATTAAATAATTTTTTCCGGTAGGATTGATTTGAATTGTTGTATACTGACAAAAATCTAACACGTTAGAAAAAATTTGATTGTCATTATCAACTGTTCAAAATCGGATATGTCAAAATCAGCAATTTTAAGACCAGCAACCCTTGAGGATATTCCTGTTTTATTCCAACTGATTCAAGCCTTAGCGGAATACGAAAACCTATCCCATGAAGTGAGTGGAAGTGCGGAAAACTTAAAACAACATTTATTGGGTTCTCCATCCTATATAGAAGCAATTTTAGCTGAAGTTAAAGGAAAAGCCGTTGGTTTTGCCTTATTTTTTCATAACTATTCTACGTTTTTAACCCAACCTGGAATTTATTTAGAAGATTTATTTGTCCTTCCTGAATATCGTCGTCAAGGGATTGGTAAAGCCTTAATCACTCATGTAGCAGAATTAGCAGTATCCAGAGGGTGTGGACGTTTAGAATGGTCTGTTTTAGATTGGAATCAACCCGCTATTGATTTTTATGAAAAAATAGGCGCGAAAATTTTCCCCGACTGGCGCATTTGTCGGGTCACTGGAGCTTCTTTAGCAGCATTGGGAAACCCAAAATAATCTGTCCTTTTTACTTTTTTGAGCCTTGTGCTTGAATGTTGATAAAATAAAAGCCATTCATGGGTATTGAGTCAGGAGAAAATTTACAATGACCATTTGGGTAAATGAACAACTTGATCCGATGGGAATCGTCTATTCTTGTATTGCTTGTTGTGATGAGAAGCAAGCTCAAGATTGCCATCAGTCCTTTCAAAGAAACTTAACAGAAATCCAAAAACAACAAGGTTGGGTTGCTATTCTGAGAACCGTTGAATCTTGGGATGATGTTCCTGTCAGTGCCTTAAAATTAAATTAAGTTTGTATGAGTCAAATCACTGGCTAGGCATGATTGAGATCACAGTATAACATCCTAAGAATCACAATTGTTATTGAGGTTTAATCACGTCTTTGAAGCCCAAACTCTGAAATAATAGCTGTAAAGATTAAAAGTTCAAACCCCCTTATTTAATAGTTCTCATCGAATTACAGGCTAAAACTCTACAGAATTATCTCTAAATCTGTGGAGTTTTCCAAATTCTCGATTCTCCATCATCACATCAATTCAGTTATCCCAACTAACCGGATCATGGAACCACCTATTTGTTTAATTGAGTCCGCACTCAGCGAATTGTTCGTTAAAGTTAATGAAACAGGTCAGATCACATTAGCTGATCGCTATGGGTTATTGGCTGCAATTTTTGATGAGAGTTTAACGGAAGAGGAATTGCGATCGCTCAGTCGAATTTATCGGTCTATTGCACGCAAACAAATTGAAGTGGTGGATGAAATTTCTAGCCTTCAAGAGTAAATTGTGATTCAATCTCTGTAAGTTCATTTGCCAACACCCTATTTCCCTTGAACAATCAATACCGCACAGGGGGCATGATGGACAACATGATAACTCACACTCCCTAAAAGTGTTTCCATAACCGCACTTTTTCCACGTCTTCCCATGACGATAATATCAGCATTCCAATTTTTAGCGACCTGACAAATCAAACGTCCTGCATTCCCTTCTTTCCAATCCCATTCGGCTTGAATTCCTGCTTCAATGGCACGGTTTTCTAACCCAGTTAACCATAACCGCACTTTTTCTAAATCTTGTTCTAACTTCTCTTGAACAAATTTATAATGGTGAACAATCTTTTCAACTTGCACACTGGTATAAGTATAACTTTCCGGTTCGTCCAAAGACAAACGGTGAAAAATCATCAACTGTCCCGATGATTTCCGCGCTAATTCTAACGCGGCTTCAAATACCATTTTACTTTGCACTGACTGATCAATGGCGACTAAAATTCGTTGATAATTCATACACCGTTTTTGTGCTTTAGCACCTCCTCTTTGAATTCATTTTAACCTAAAAAGTAAACACTCAGAAACCGGGTTTCTCACTAGACTGTTAGCTCTAACGAAGAAATACTATTAGAAACCCGGTTTCTAACTCATTGAATTAACGTTGAGTTACAACTTCTTTTTCCTTAGCTAAGAATTTTTCTAATTCTGTTAACGCATCCGCATCAACTTTCGTTTGCATCGGACAGAATTTAGGGCCACACATCGAACAGAATTCAGCCGTTTTGTAGATATCCGCCGGAAGGGTTTCGTCATGATATTCCTTCGCCCGTTCTGGGTCTAAGGATAACTCAAATTGACGAGTCCAATCAAAATTATATCGCGCTGTGGATAACTCATCATCTCGGTCACGGGCTCCAATGCGATGACGGGCAATATCGGCAGCATGGGCGGCAATTTTATAGGCAATTAACCCATTTCTGACGTCTTCTGCATTGGGTAAACCGAGGTGTTCTTTTGGCGTGACATAACATAACATTGCAGTTCCGTGCCAACCTGCGATCGCCGCCCCAATAGCTGAGGTAATATGATCATAACCGGGGGCAATATCTGTTACTAACGGCCCTAAAACATAGAAGGGCGCTTCTGAACACTCCTCCATTTGTTTTTTAACATTAAATTCAATTTGATCCATCGGAACGTGACCGGGGCCTTCTACCATCACTTGTACATCATGTTCCCAGGCGCGGCGAGTTAATTGTCCGAGGGTTTTGAGTTCGGAAAGTTGAGCATCATCGGAGGCGTCATGGGTACAACCCGGACGTAGAGAGTCTCCTAAACTAAAGGAAACATCGTATTTTTTGAAGATTTCAATAATATCGTCAAAGTGGGTATAAAGGGGATTTTGTTTATGATGATGGAGCATCCAACGAGCAATAATTCCGCCACCACGAGACACAATTCCGGTAATTCGACTTCTGACTAACGGCAGATATTCAATTAATAATCCCGCATGAATCGTCATATAATCCACACCTTGTTGGGCGTGTTTTTCAATCACATGGAGAAAATCATCGGGGGTGAGATTTTCAATTTTACCGTGAACACTTTCTAAAACTTGATAAATGGGAACTGTACCAATGGGAACTGGAGAAGCCTTAATAATTGCCGTCCGAATTTCATCTAAATTACCGCCTCCAGTGGATAAATCCATCACGGTATCGGCACCATATTTAACGGCTAAATTCAGTTTAGCAACTTCTTCATCTAAATTAGAAGAATTAGGAGAGGCGCCAATATTAGCATTAACTTTACATTTAGAGGCAATTCCTATCGCCATCGGTTCCAAATTGGGATGATTAATATTAGCAGGAATAATCATCCGTCCCCGTGCGACTTCTTCCCGAATTAACTCAGCCGGAAGGTTTTCCCGTTGAGCAACATAGTTCATTTCTTCCGTAATAACCCCTTGACGGGCGTAGTGCATTTGAGAAACGTTGCTCTGTCCATGCCGTTTGGCAATCCATTCTGTCCGCATCTTGAATTTCCTCTTATTAACAGCTTCCCTCCGCCGGTACTAACCGGACTCAGGTTCCAAGGGTGTCTTTTCTCAGCCTGAACCTAGCAGGCACCCCTAGCTTATTAGCTGAAAATGGTATCACAATTTTTGTTAAATGAGTACAATTTAATTAAATCTTTGGAAAATTAGGAATATTTAGGGCGTAATTATACTCATTTAATTCAATCCTAATACATCTTCATAAATTTCTGAGACAGAACAACTAAAATTAATACTTTCTAATTGAAGAGTTTCCTGGGGTTTATAGGTAAACAATTCCCATCGTCCGTCTGAATTTCGTCTAAAACATTCAATATTAATTTTATTTTGGCTAATCAATACATATTCTTGTAAGGTTTCAATCTGTCGATAGTCGGCAAATTTATCACCTCGGTTAAAGGCTTCAGTTGAGGCAGATAATACTTCAATAATTAAACTCGGATATTGTTTAAAATAACCATTATTTCTGTCGCGGGAGTCACAAGTTACCATAATATCAGGATAATAATAAACGTCTGCGGTTTTGTCGGTTATCAAATTAAATGTCGCATTTACCACATTAATGTCGCTTTGAGAAACAGGACTAAAACCCTTTATTGATAAGCATTATAGCATTTTTTTGAGTAAAAGACCCTTCGCTTCAGATTCACACATTATGTGTCGCTCTTTGAGAATTTAACAATTTAGTTGTCGTTTCTTAGAAAAATGCCAATTTTGAGTAGTTTTCTACTTTCCACAAAATAGATGTCGTTTTCTATAATATTGATTAGGTAATCAATTTGATGCAAGGGTCAACTTCTCTGATTCAACTTTAGCCTTGGCCCTATGTTCTGCTCAGATAGATTCTCCTGATGGCTCTCCTCAATAAATAGTGTAAAATGTAGCGTAAGCTACGTTTTACACTCCGACTGAATATGGACTTTCAACTAGAGCGTTTGCTCAACCTCCCGAATATTACGGTGTTCACTTGTCAAGAACAAGAAGGTTTTATTGTTCTTAAATTAGACTTATTAAACGAGGGAATTACTTGTCCACATTGTCAAAATTATACCGATCATATTCATCAAACTCGCTCGATGTTAATCCGAGATCTATCTATTTGTGGGCAGGGAGTTTATCTGCATCTACCCCGTCGCCAATTTTATTGTGCTGGATGTAAAAAATATCCAACAGAACCCTTAGAATTTGTAGAGAAAAGGAGGAATTACACCATTCGTTATAATGAGAGCCAAGGTCAAAGAGGTTTCTGTGGATATGTGGGGAGGATTTAAAAAAGTGATTCGGGAAGTTTTTCCTAATGCTTTAATTGTCATTGACCGATTTCATGTGATGAAGTTAGTCAACAGTTCTCTGAATCAACTTCGACTTAAATTAGAACTAAAAGGCTTAAAAAATCGGTGCTTACTGCTCAAAAATTATGTCGATTTAACCCCCGAAGAGAGAAGGGATCTGAAACTGTTGTTAAAGGCCTCCCCCTGTTTGAGTATCGCTTATGAATTAAAAGAGGAACTCCGAGATATTTATGAAAGCAGTACAACGGTTCTTAGGGGAATGAGAAGATTAAAGAAATGGCTCAATTCGGCTCTTATTGTTTTTGGAAAAACCGCCCAAACTCTTAAACACCATCTTCCCGATATTTGCCATTATTTTATTAATCGAACAACCAGTGGAGTTATGGAGGGATTAAACAACCGGATCAAATTAATTCTTCGTCAAAGCTATGGCTTCAAAAATTTTGAGATGATGCGCCAAAAGCTACTAGCCTGTCTTTTTATATAAGCCTTACTTATAACCATAAGTATAGGAGAGCCATTAAGTTAAACGACATTAATTTGTTAATCAGCCTGTTGAACGACAATCAAGTGTGAAAAACGACACTAATTTGTGAATAACGACAAATAATGTGATAAACGACATTAACCAAAACTTGACGATTGCCAAAATATTGTCTACTATAGTAATAGTGCAAGGGGCATTACTGGTTTCGACAGGGTAAGGAAAGCTACCAAGTGATGCAGGCCGAGAGTGAGTCACCTCTCGTAAATCCAGGCTCAAACAAAATGTAACTGCGAACAATATCGTTCCTTTTGCTCGTAAATCAGCCGCTGTTGCTGCCTAAACACCTCTTGTAGGTTCGAGCGTCTATCGTTTGACTCCGTTAAGGACAATAGACCAACCCCCAACGGATGCTCTAACTTCGTTCCTCTGGTTGAGAGTTAGCTAAGATTTAACCAGTGCATCCCACCCTTCGGGATAATGAGGGGTTCCCGCCTTGAGGATCAGAAAGGCTAAGTCTGTGAATGAGCAAGGAGTAAATACTTGTTCTGGACATGGGTTCGATTCCCATATGCTCCATTCCCCTACACCCTAAAAAACCACCTTGGTAAATTCCGAGGTGGTTTTTTATTGAGGTTCTATTAATTCTGGGTGGAAACGGAAGAAATCGTTTGATTTTGTTGATAACGGATAGCGAGTTCGGACGCATGGGACAGGAATTGACGCACCAAAACTTCCTTCCCGGAGTGGGGAACATGGGAATGATCCCAAAACGGTAACTGGGGTAAAGATACACCGAGTATTAAAGTCATCAGCGCTAGAAGACCATATTGGAAGATAGGTCGGCTGAATCGTCCTTTAGGATTGAAAGACACCATAGGAGTTGAAAACCAATCTAAACAAAAATCTCCCTCTCAGTTGGCACTGCGGGAGATAAATTCAGGGTGCATCTACTTAATAATTGAAGTATAACACATAAAATGAGGGGTGTCACCCCCTAGTGTAAAAACCCCTTGTTTTGCAGGAAGTTTGACGGCAATTAACGCTGACAACGGCATTCTGAAGGGGTTTCAGAGGTTAAAGAGTCCTGACACTGTTTAACTAATGTGGCTAAATTGGGCCGTCCTGTTAACTTTAGTCGCCAGTCAGCCCAAATTTCATAGAGTGTATTCATAACGGGGCCAATTAATGGCCAACGAGTGGGTGCATAAATCCAACCGAGTCCCAGAAGTTGATAAATTTGATAAAATACCTCTAAATTTTGGATGATTGTGCCATCAGGAAGTAAGCCATGAATTCGTCCCATTGCGGCTTCAAAAGAAATCCCGCCATGATCTTCAGGACGATAATTAATATCACTAATATTAACAAAGGCAATTAATCCTCGTCCTGCGTCCCGTTTCTGTAAAAAATTTACTTCTCGTAAACATAAGGGACATTCACCATCATAAAGCAATTTAATTTTCCAAGAAGTTGATGTGATTGAAGATGGATTCGGGTTTTCTAAGGTGGGATTCATAAACAACAATAACAATTAAGAGGTAATGCTATTGTATAGCAATCCCAAATAGAGTGTAATAATTTACAACTAATATGAAACAGCCAGAAGTATTATCTCTGTTCCCTGTTCCCTGTTCCCTGTTCCCTTTTGCTCAAGAATTTTGAACACAACTCAAATAGGATTGCTATAGATAAATTTATCAAAAATCACATCTATTTTGACCCCGCTTGGGGAAGGGTAAAGGTAAACGAGGTTTGACCCAATTGAGGGGGATCTAACGTCAGATCTCCTTGGTGGGCGCGGGCAATTTCTCGTGCTAAACTTAATCCTAATCCGATCCCTTCAATTTGGCGAGTTCGCGCCGGATCACCTCGATAGAAACGATCAAATAAACGATCTCGATCTTTAAGAGGAATATCTTTAGAGGTATTAGTAACAGTAATAATAACCTTTTTCCCCCGTTGATAACCTTGAATCTTGATCCAACCTTCCGGCAAATTATATTTAATCGCATTACCAATTAAATTTTGTAATACTTGGGTTAATAAATCTTGATCTCCTGATACAATGAGTTCAGGATTAATATCTGTTTTAAGTATTAAATCCGGTGCTAATAATTCTATATCTTCTATCTGGTCTGCTAACACTGAAGATAAGTTGACCGGGGTTTGATACAATCGCATTTGTCCAGCATCAGCTAAGGATAATAATAATAATTTTCGGGTTGTTCCTCCTAAACGTCTAACTTCATCTAAAAGATGACTTAAGGCTTGCTGTGTGGATGATTCTGTTTCTGCTTTTTGTAACATTTGTTCTAATTCTCCTTGAAGAATAGCCAGGGGAGTTTTGAGTTCATGAGCCGCATCTCCACTGAAGCGAGACGCTTGTTTAAAACTACGTTCTAAACGTTCTAACATTTGATTAAACACTTGAATTAATTCGACAAATTCAATATCTGTTGTATTAATAGGAACACGCTGATCTAGTCCTTTTGCTGTCACTTGTCGGATACTTTTTGTTAATCGTTGAATCGGGTGTAATGCACTACTGGATAAAAGCCAAGAAGCACCTACAATCATTAATAAAAGGATAGGAATTGACACTAAAAATCCATTCCGCATTGATGCCATTTCCTGTTCAATACCCCTGAAACTCACGGCGATCGCTACTTTTTGATGGGGAAACGTGACTAAACCGACACGCCACAACCCCGAAGAAGACCGTCGGGTCATAATTTTAGCTTCAGGAGGAGGGGGAGGGAAATGGGGTTCAAAATTACGGGGAGGACGTCGCAAACGACGGGGAGCATCGGGAAAATCGGGGGGACGAGACCTATCGGGAGTATGGGGAAAATCTAAATGATGGGGAGGTAAGGAGAATGGGGGAAAATCAGAAATTTCGAGGTTAAAATTTGGCATATTGGGGGAGCGATATTGAGTAAAACCCTCTCGATCAATGACCCAAATAGTGATAGGAATATCCTTAAAATGATGGCTTAATTGAGTTTCATAAACCTGTAATGAAGGTTGTCCTTGAATATGATCACTTTGTAATAGTTGATTTCTAAGTTCTGCGTCTAAACGGGCGAGATGAGCATTATAATTTAGCCCCCAAAATCCTAAACTAAAGGCGATTAAAGACCCTCCGGTTAGGGTTGCAGATAACAGCGCAATACGGACTCGAAAAGAATGGTGTTTCATGTTCATGACTCCGGTTTCCGAAAGCGATAACCTACACCGCGCACGCTTTCAATACAATCATTTCCTCCGATACAATCAATTTTTTTTCTAATGCGTTGAATACAGACATCGACAACATTTGTATTGGGATTGAAATCATACCCCCAAACGTGTTCTAAGATTTGTGTTCGAGTTAAGACTCGTCCCGGCGATCGCATTAAATATTCTAATAAATTAAACTCACGGGTGGTGAGTTCAACAATTTGTTGATCACAGGTCACTTCTCGGGTAATTCGATCTAATTTTAGAGCACCATAAGCAATAATATTTTGGCGTTCTCCGATGCTCCGACGGACAACTGCATGAATCCGCGCGATTAATTCTTCGACAAAGAAAGGTTTAGAAATATAGTCATCTGCACCTAAATTAAGTCCTTCCAGTCGGTCTTCTAATTCATTGCGTGCGGTGAGTAAAATAACCGGAATATTCCGTCCGGCTTTGCGGAGACTTTTGAGAATGGCTAATCCATCTTTTCCGGGGATCATAATATCGAGAACAATTACATCATAGTCATTGTTCATCGCTTCTAAATACCCGTCATCGCCGTTGTCACAATAGTTAACCACAAACCCTTGTTCTTTCAAACCCATTTGTACAAAATTGGCGATTTTGGGTTGATCTTCAATCAACAGGACATTCATAAGTTTGATGAGAATTGGATGAGAATTTGATGAAAGCTTCCTTAATAATAATGGGATTAATCAGCTTGTAATATTACAAATTTGTAATCTCCGTGAAAGGAAGTGGTAATTATAGCTTGGCTTAATAGAACTATTCAGGATGAGGGAATTAAGCCATGCAACTATTTCAACTTGAATTTAATCCAGTTTCTTTTGCAGCTTTATTAGGATTTTTAGCGGTTGGTGCTTATATTCTAACATTACTTCCAACCACGTTAAGAATTGTTTTCCCAGCCACGACTAAAACAGGGATTCCTAAATGGTTGTTGAAATATCGGCGTTGGATTGGTCTTTTATCATTTTGTTTAGCGGTTGGTCATGCTTATATTTATATTAAACAAAGAAATTTTGATTGGTTAGATATTAAAACCTATTGGTTCTATTTTCAAGGCACTTCAACGTTAACGATTTTTACGTTATTGGCAATTACTTCTAATGATTGGAGTGTTAAACGCCTCAAGAAAAATTGGAAGAAATTACAACAGTTAACGTATTGGGCAATGTTTTTATTAACCTGGCATATTTGGGCAATTATGGCTCACCATTGGACATATTTAACACCCTTTGGCATGGTGTCAATGTTAATCGTTATTATTTTATTTTTGTATCGTCAATGGATTGTTCATCATCAAAGCAATTCTCAAAAACAGGGTTTCTGTAAAAAAATTTAATTTATATCTAAAGATCTCGCTCAGAAACCCGTTTTTTTCTACAAGATTAATGGAGAAAATTTAGATGTTTATCAAACAAATTAATTGGAAAATTTCAACAGTTTTAGCAATGACAACCGCAGTTATTATGGGTGTTCCATTAGCAAAGAATTTCTCAAGATTAAATGCAACATCCCCTGAGCTTAAATCAAGTTTATCATTGTCCTCTATGCAAACCTTAAAAGATCATTCAGGATGGATTTATGCGATCGCAATGACTCCCGATGGTCAAACATTAATTAGTGGAGGTTATGGCGGTTTTATTAAAATTTGGAATTTGCAAACAGGTCAATTACAAAAAACCGTAAATGCTCACGTTGATGCCGTTGAATCTTTAGCGCTGAGTCCTGACGGAAAAGTGATCATTAGTGCGAGTTGGGATAATGAAATTAAACTGTGGAATTTTACAACAGGTCAACTGATTCAAACCCTTAAAGGTCATAGCGATGATATTAAAGCAATTGCCATTAGTCCCGATGGTAAATTGTTAGCTTCTGGGAGTACAGATCACACCATTCGGTTGTGGAATTTGTCTACAGGTCAACTTCTAAAAATCCTTGATAATAAAGATTGGGTGACTTCAATTGCCTTTAGTCCTGATCGTCAAACTTTAGCAACGGGAAGCGAAAATGGTAATATTACAATTTGGTCTTTAACCGATGAAGGAAACTATACCTTAATGCAGCATTCTGCGGCGGTTCACGCCTTAGCTTTTAGTCCTAATGGTACAATTTTAGCTAGTGGGAGTGCAGACCATAGCGTCAAATTGTGGAACTTTAAAACCGGGAAAGTTCTGCATTCGTTAAATCACCATTCCGCAGATGTTTTATCCGTTGTTTTTAGCCCCAATGGAGATATTTTAGCGAGTGGAAGTTATGACAAAACCATTAATTTATGGAATCCCACTACGGGGAAACTCTTAAACCATTTATCGGAACATCATCATCCTATTTGGTCATTAGTCTTTAATCCTGAAGGTACAATTTTAGCGAGTGCTAGTGGGGATGAAACGATTAAACTTTGGTCAATGCCTCATCCTCAACCTTTGGTACAAAAAGCACCTATACCGATTACTAATAGGGAATTAATTCAACACTTAAATCAACAACTTTATGATACAATTGATCAACGTTGGCAAGCTAATTTAATGCTTAAAAATTTATTGATTTATCAAGTTGTTTTAAATGAAAAAGGCAAAATCATTGCCTATAAACCCTTTAACTCAGCTGCTGTTCAGGAAATGCAAAAAACCGCCCCCTTGTTCCAACCGGATGCTCAATCTTCCCTTCAATCTTTTGCTCAATTTCAGGTGGTCTTATCTCCCTCTGGACTGCTGGAAGTTACGCCTTGGGAAGGGTGGAGATAATTGATGAATCGATAACTTTTGGGTTCCCTTCTATTTAATGTTGCCTGAATGGAGTAGACTATAAAGATAAACCCATAATCCAAAATCAAGCAGTATTGAAGGGAACGCCGTGTTAGATATTAAATTAATTCGGGAAAATCCAGTCGAAGTGCAAGAACGCCTAAAGGTACGAGGCGAGTATGATTTGCAACCGATTTTAACCTTAGATGAACAACGCCGCCAACTGGAACAGGAACGCATTGTATTGCAAACCCGAAGTAATGATATTGGTAAATTAGTTGGGGAGAAAATTAAATCAGGATGTGACCCGAAAGGGGAAGAAATTAAAGCCTTAAGAGAGGAAGGTCAACAACTCAAAATCCAGTTGAGTGAATTGGAACCGAAGGAAAAAGAAATTGATGCTCAAATCACTCAATTATTATTACCCATTCCTAATTTACCCAGTGAATCTACTCCGGTAGGAAAAGATGAACGGGAGAATGTAGAAATTAGACGCTGGGGAGATGAATATATTCCCCAAAATCCTAATATTTTGCATCATGCAGATATTGGAGAAAAACTGAATTTATTAGAGTTTAAACAGGCGGTTAAAGTTGCTCAAGCGAGATTTGTGGCGTTAAAAGGAGCAGGTGCTGCCTTAGAACGATCATTAATTCAGTTTATGTTAGACCGCCATACGAATAACGGTTATATTGAAGTCATGCCCCCGTTATTAGTGAATAGTACCTCCTTAACTGCAACGGGACAATTACCCAAATTTGCCGAAGAAAGTTTTAAATGTGATTCCGATGATTTATGGTTAATTCCAACCTCTGAAGTATCCGTGATGAATTTGTATCGAGATGAGATTTTAGAGGCGGAACAATTACCCATTTATCATTGTTCCTATACCCCTTGTTTTCGTCGAGAAGCCGGAAGTTATGGGAAAGATACCAGGGGGTTAATTCGGTTACACCAATTTAATAAAGTGGAAATGGTGAAACTGGTTCATCCTGAAACATCCGAAGCAGAACATGAGAAATTAGTACAGGATGCCGAAGGGGTTTTACAAGCGTTAAAATTACCTTATCGGGTGATAGAATTATGTACGGGAGATTTAGGATTTTCCGCCGCAAAATGTTATGATATTGAGGTGTGGTTGCCCTCGGCGGGAACCTACCGCGAGATTTCTAGTTGTTCCAATGTTAAGGACTTTCAAGCTCGACGTGCCAATATTCGCTTTAAAGAAGCGGGTAAAAAAGGCACACAATATATTCATGCGTTAAATGGTTCTGGGTTAGCCGTTGGTCGCACTATGGCTGCGATTTTAGAAAATTATCAACAACCCGATGAAACCATCCGTATTCCTGACGTTTTACAACCCTATTTAGGACGAGAAATCCTCTAATTCGTAGGGAACCCTTCAGGGTTCCCTATCCTTAATTTTAGGGCTTAAGCTGATCAATATTTAGACTGCATTTTAAAACTATTACTGCTATTTCCAGTACCGTTATTGTTCTAAGGCTGCGATCGCATTGCGGACTGTTGTACCATTTGCCGAGCTTGGTGACGGTAAGCTTCTGCGAGAGCCTGGGGTGCATTATTAAGGTCAATAGAAATCTATTGATGTTCCTCTCGAAGAACTTCAATCTGATTGTGAAACGCTGAAATTGCAGCCTCAAGCAATGGTTTCGATTTTGGTTGGGCCATATTTTGAGTTAATCTTGATTAACGGTTTGAGCAGTGGGTATCCCCTCTATATCAAAATTAGAAGCCTATTCCACGCAGAATTTAATGTTACTTAACTTTACATTTGAGAGAGTGTTAATGAATCAAATGATTAACTTTAGTTGATTTCACTTGCAATTCAGAGGAAGGTTTATTACAGTATTAACAGAAGCAAAGAAAGCTTCCCTGACAGATAAGCAAACGATGTTCAAACGGTTATATCTCATCTAAAAGGAGGTCATAAAAACGTTTTATTGGGCATCGAAGTTGAGTGAAATTAGGAGGTAAAAATACTGTTTCATCTAACGTCTGTCATCTTCCGCAGCACCTCTTCCTTTGGTTGCTGATATTTCCTCAAGTGAATCAACCGGGAGCAATGTAGCTTCGTGATTAACAAGTTTACAACTCCGAATTTGATAAATTGTAAATGAGGAAATTCCTCAGTTTGACTAGGAGGTAGGTTACGCTGTTAAACGTCAAAACAATTTGTTTCGTCGAAGTCGAATATAAACAACAGTACCCATCGTTAATCCTTACACTTCCCCCAATTATGGTAAAGGGAGCAATGCAACTAAGCATTAAACCTTAGTGCAACTCTACATCATCCAACACAGGAGAGGAAATCACTGAGGAAACCGGATTTGGGTACTGTTGTTTATTGTAAGTTAATAACTAATAACTGACAACTAATAACTGACAACTGACAACTGATAACTGACAACTGACAACTGATAACTGATAACTGATTAAAGTTGCCAGAAAAATAATAAACAGAATTGTCCGATTAACCGTTCCACCCTAGACCGACGTTGCCAATCTTTGCGATTCACCAAATAACTATTGGCAAAACCCTGTTTAAAAAACGTTTCTATTTGGGGAATCACTTCAGGTTCAGACGTAGAAAGATTTAACTCATCATTCTTAAACAAACTACGCGGATCAAAATTAGCACTACCTAAACTCACCCAATGCTCATCAACTAACCACGCCTTAGCGTGCATCATGCTTTTTTGATATTCATAAATCTCAATTCCTCCCTGCAATAAATAACCGTACAATTCACGGGACGTATAATGAACAAACGGTTTATCACAGGTTTTTCCCATCGTTAAAATCCGAATATCTACCCCTCTGCGCTTCGCCTCAAATAAAACTCTACGGGAACTCGGATCAGGTAAAAAATAGGGACTAGCAATCCAAAGTCGATATTGAGAAGCCTGAATTAAAGATTGATATAAAGAGCGAATTTCTGAATCTCGATAACTCGGATCTTCTCCGGGGGTAATAATTACCTTCGGTTCATGTTCAGGAGTCAAAACCAAAGGATCTAAAGCCAAATCCGCCACACCGCCACCATCCATCCAATGTTGTAGAAAAATACCGCGTAACCGGGCAACTAGAGGGCCTTCAAAGGCAATTTCATAGTCAAACCAAGGACAGCAACAACCATTCCCATCTAAACCATCCCACTCATCGGAAATTCCCGCCCCTCCAATCATCGCTAGATGTTGATCAATTAACAATAACTTCCGATGATTGCGTTTGAGATGATAGCTTAAATCTTTCCAACTTAATTCATTAAATAATTCAACTTCCACCCCGGCGGCTTCCAACCGTTGCCAATAGTCGGGAGACATCGATTGGCTGCCATAATTATCCGCTAACAGTTGAACTCTAACCCCCGCTTGAGCGCGTTCAACCAAGGCGGCTGCAAACTCATTAGCCCGTCGCCCCGGTGTCATCATATAAGTTTCAAACTGAATCACCGTTTGGGCTTTGCGAATAGCATCCAGTCGGGCTGCATAAATTTGATCCGCTTCGACCCAAAACCCGGTGACTTGTCCTGCGGTAATGTAGGAATCCGATAGACAGGCAACGGTAAAAGCAAAATTATCGGCGGTGGGTGGGGGTAAATTTCTAATCTGATAGTGGTGTTTGTCTCGAAAAACCCCTCGAAAATAAAGAATTAGAAGGATCACAATCACCACGATGAGGAGCATTGTTCCTACTGATATCAGATCCATCCCTAGCTGACTCATAGAATTCACGAAATAAGTTCACCCCCGTTGAACCCAGAAGGCTCAACCAAGGGTGAGTGGAAATTCTGGAGATTTAGTCGATATTAAGTTGGTTTCCCCGACGATATTGTTGGTACGCTGCGAAAAATAACCCTAACAGCGTCACGACAACTAAACCCAGAACAATTCCTGACAGTAATGGTTCTACCACTGGATCTCCTTCGGTGTTAACTTGAGCAATAACCCTCTATGATACCGTTAACGGTTAACGGTTAACTGTTGGGCGCTCTTGCTCTTCACTCATCAACGCTATAAGCTAGTTACAGTGTAAAGATTTTTGTAGATAATTCTCAAATTATTAGAAACACCTTGGATAACCAGCTTGCGATTACACAAATTGAAGTCCTGATTAAACGGGCCACCGTCGTCAGCCTAGCGTTGATGGTTTTTATCCTGGGTTGGATTTTTGTCCTTCCTAAGCTACAGGTTTTTGATCCCTATGTGGAAAGTGTTCTGTCCCTTAAAGGCGACCCGGTAAGGGGACAGGACATTTTCCTCTATAACTGTGCTGGGTGTCATGCTTGGCAAGCGAGTAGTCAAGTAGGGCCAAGTCTGCATGATGTTTCCCAACGGAAGTCAGAAGTCGGGATTATTCAGCAAGTTATTGGCGGTAATACCCCTCCCATGCCTAAGTTTCAACCCAATATTAAGGAAATGGCTGACCTGTTGAGTTATCTCGAAACCTTATAATTTAAAAAACTGCAAAAGGAGTTGATCAAAATTAACAACTTTTGCTATAGTAGAAGACGTTGCTGGTGTAGCTCAGTGGTAGAGCAGCTGATTTGTAATCAGCCGGTCGCAAGTTCAAATCTTGTCACCAGCTTTGCTTTGACCGACTGACTACAACACATCTTCTCTACTATTGAGCTAACAAACCCAATACCGTTGCTCAGAAACTACTCAACTTGTATTTAAACTAACAGCAAAACGAGTAACTCACCTTTAAAGATATTATTAGAATAGTTTATACAAATTACAGTGATCGCTTAATTTTTACTTATAATCCGTAAATAGACGATATTTATAAGTCATATCACCATTACCCTTACCTTCCCTGTCAACTTTCAGATTTACTTCCTGACGTATGTACTTAGGGAAGTAAAGAAAACTGGTTCTTCAGTCTTTCTTGTTTTCTCTGCTTATCTAACTCCTGATGGATTGGCTCTATCTCTAAAATTATTCCAATCCCTTTATGCTGATGACGTGAGACGACTTTTACTCCTTCTAGCTCCAGAAGTTCTGTGAGCATTTTAATTTCCCTTGAGGAAGCCATTGTTATCCCTTTACTCTAAAGTTACTCTTTTTCTGATTAATGATATCTCTTTTTCCTGCTGAATTTGCTCAAAAGCTAACAGTAATTAGTGTAGAGGAGATTTTAAACAAAATGCTAACCTCAAAGCTTAAGTTTAAACATAATTATTGATGATTTGCTTCAGCAAGTTCAAGCAACAACCTCCGATGATGCAGAAGCGTCCAAACCCGCACCTGACATTGTAGAAGTGGCATTAAGCAAAATCCAGCTTTCTTTCTCTGAGGTCGTGATGCTGGCCGACACCCCCTACGATATCCAATCTGCTCAAGGGGCTAACGTCGGTGTAATTGCCTTTCGTTCTGGTGGGTTCGATGATTCGCAACTGACGGGTGCACTGGCTATTTACGATCATCCCGCCGATTTATTAGCCCATTATGAGCATTCCCCTTTAGCTAAATCAGTTATTAGTTAATCAAACTATTTCCTAGAACCGTCTTTAACGGCTGCGAAACGAGAAATTGAAGAAGAACTTGGCATCAAAGCTGAAGCATTAATTGAGCTAGGATTCTTTGATTTAGATATCTCTATTGTTCATTGTCCCGTGCATTTATTTCTAGCTAAACAGTTCAGCTTTACTGAAACCCATCAAGAAGGAACGGAAACCATAGAAACGGTTTGTCTTCCTTTAGAACAAGCTGTCAAAATGGTGATCAATAGCCAAATTACCCATGCTCCAAGTTGTGTGTTAATTCTTAAAGCGATTCATGCAATTTAATCATCCCTTCATCAAATACTTGATCTTCAGGATCAATAGCGCGAATTATGAGATGATCAGCATAAATTTCAATCGCCGTAAATCCTAACGTTGAAGCGGAGGTTGCTGTCCATTCTGAACGTCCCACTGAGCGAATGGGTGCGCCTCCGATACCTGTTGTTAAATAAGTGGTACCCTCAATCGGTTTCGTGCGTTCATAATCATGTTCGTGACCATTCATATAAAGTTGAACCTTATATTTTTTAAATAATGGCGTTAATCGATTAATTAATTCTTCATTAACACCATATAAGCCAGAAGAATAAATGGGAAAATGACTATAAACAATTTTCCAAGGAGATTGACTTTTTTGCAGTTGGTTTTCTAACCAAGGCATTTGGTTTTCCCAGTCCGCATTCTGATTAGCATCTAAAACAAAAAATTCCACCGGATCATATTGAAAACTATAGTAACGACCCTTCATGTTAAATAAAGGATAAGTCACTTGACGATCTCCATTTTCTGTTCTAATATCGTGATTTCCTAAACACGCATAAAATTTAATATTTTCTTTGAGTAAGGGTTGATAGGGTTTCTCAAAAACAGCGTTGATTTTCTCAATTTCACCGTTTGTATAAATATTATCTCCTAGTAAAGTTACCACTTGAAAAGGATTGTTTTGATAATAGCGAAACATGGCATTAGCGACATCATATTGTCCTGTCTCTCCTGTCCCTGTATCTCCAATCGTGATAAAACGGAATAAAGGTTGAGGACTAGGAACTGCTGCGATCGCATGATCTGTTAACGGAATTTCTTGATGTGAAGTTTCAGAAGTCGTCAAAAACCGCTTTTTAATGTCCCATCCAATCACACTACACGCACTCAGACCACTTAACCATAAAAATTGACGGCGATTCAATGACATAAAGAGAAAGAAATTAACCCAATGTATCACTAATACAATAGTACATTTTGTAACCTTCGGCGAAACCCTCAAGATATCACAACGGTTTCTCCCCGGCGTTCGTAGCTTCCCGCTTTTATCAACCGTCTGTAAACAAACTCTACAGTTAAAGTTAGATACATTATAAATTATTGATTACCTAGAAGATTGAGTGGTGCAAAATCCAGTAGAAGGTTTACCAATCATGATTTTAAAGCGAAGATTTCGATCTGTGATGAAATCAGGGGGAACTTTCTGATTTCAGAATCGTCTAAGATGGATTTTGCATCTGATTATCTCAAATATCAAGATTTAATCATAATAATGTTCATAATAATCTTTCTTTAGAAAGATGTATTATCTCCGTGTAAGTACGGAGAATAAAAACGTAATTTCTACAGCAATAACCTCACCATTTCGTAACGAGATGTCAACAAAAATGAATAAAATTAACTTGATCGTTGAGACTTGTTTAGAGACAGGCTATCTAACAGTCGATGCTGAAGAGCGTTTGCGGAACCTTTTGCAAACAACAAAATACAGTATGGAGGATTTCCATGCCTTTTTCAAACTACAAGAAGCGGTTATTGAGGGATTAGTCCGTCAGGAATCACGGGAACTAATTTTTAATAACAGTTCCGTTTCTAATTTATTAATTGTCTAACTGTTAAGCTGAATCTGAATCGGAAGAATAGGAGTCAGAAGGCAAGATTCAACAACAGTGGAGCAATGAAAAGGATGCTTAAGGGTTCAGGATCACAGCCATTATTAATTTCATAATGGTCAGGCGAAGTTGCTATATTTTCCAATTTTCTGGTAGAAATTAAATCATAAGATTGCACCTCTGTTTCCTTCAAACACTATGCAATTCCAGGGTTTTGGATCTAAGGTTTAGATTGAGTTGGAACGTTTCGATTGCTAAAATAGGTTTTAAAAATGTCATGGGCAATTGGAGCCGCAGAAACTGCTCCAAACCCTCCCGCTTCCACCACCACAGCGATCGCAATTTCCGGTTTATTTGCAGGCCCAAACCCAACATACATGGAATTATCCGGCTGTCCAGGGATTTCAACTGTTCCCGTTTTTCCCCCCGTTAAAGGAATTGTGCCATCATTTAATCCTCGTCCCGTTCCTTTTTTCACCACATCAATTAATCCAGCCCGAATCAGATTAAGAGTGGATGCAGAAATTTTTGTTTTAATCGGTTTGGTTTCAGATGTATTTGTTTGAGACATTAATAAATGGGGTTGAACTCGCCAACCATTATTAGCAACAGTAGAAATCATCACCGCCAATTCTAAGGGGGTAACTAAGACTAAACCTTGACCAATTGCCATCGTTACCGTATCCCCTACATACCAAGGTTCTCCATATAACTTTTCCTTTTCTTTAGGGGTAGGAATTTGCCCATGATTCGCTCCATCTAACCCCAATAAATCTAAATTAATCGTTCCCGCCAGTCCCAATTCTTTGCCCCATTTTGCTATATTTTCTGGCCCTGTTTTCATTCCCACTTGATAGAAAAAGGTATTACTACTAAAAGCTAAAGCATCTTTAAATCCAATCACCCCATAACCATTTCCATGTTCATGAAAGGCAATCCCGCCAATATTAATCGCTGAAGCAGTTGCTAATTTAGAAGTGAGTGAAAATTGTCGTGATTCAATCCCCGCCGTTGTCGTCACAATTTTAAAGGTACTACCGGGGGGATATCCCTGTAAGGCTCGATTTAATAAAGGTTGTTCAGCACGTTGGAGTTGTTTCCATTCCTGGGAAGTCACTTGATCAGTAAACAGATTGGGATCAAAAGTCGGCCCACTGGTTAATGCTAAAATTCCTCCGGTTTTAACATCTAAAACCACAACCGCCCCTCGACGATTGGCTAAGGCTTTTTCGGCGGTTTTTTGTAAAGCTAAATCTACCGTTAAACGCATAGATTCTCCTTGTTGAGGAGATTGCAATCCTAACTCTTGAATTTCCTGTCCTTGCGCATCCACTTCAATTAATCGATTTCCCCAAACTCCCTGGATTTTAGAATTGGCTAATTTTTCAATCCCCATTTTTCCAACCATCATTCCCATGGGATAATCAGGATTTGCTTTTAATTCTTCCGATGTTGCTTCCCCAATATAACCTAAAATATGAGCCAATAAATTGCCATTAGGATAACTTCTTCGGGATTCTCCCCGCACTTCCACACCGCGTAAATTTTCCACTTTCTCGGCTAAACCAATAAACATTCGGGGGGATAAATTCGGGCTAACCCGCACCGGAATTCGAGAACGATAACCGGTTTTTTCTAATTTTTCCCGAATCTCAGAAGCGGGAACTTTTAAAATAGATTGCAGTTGTTGGGCGGTAATTTTCCATTCTTGAGGAGATTGTTCTTGGGGCCATAAATAAACCGAGCGAGACAGTTGACTTCCTGCCAATAAAAACCCGTTTCGATCTAAAATTTGACCTCGTTTTGCAGGCACAGGAATCAAACGTAAGCGATTATTTTCGGCTCGAACTCGATGATATTCTCCTTGAATTAATTGTAACCGGGCGAGTTGAATTCCTAAACCGCTAAAAAAACATCCGATTAATAATAAGAAAGCAACGCTTTGGTGCATCCGGCGACGTCGGATCGTTGGGTGTTGTTGTTCAGCAATTGTGACATAATGGGATTGACCCGGAAATAGGGATTCGTTAGCCATAGTTTAAGATTTCTCAGGGTAAGCTTCATCATTCTTAATTCTTCATTCCTGTTTCTTGCTTTAAAATCAGAATAAACCGCTACGTTTTAATCGGGGTCAGACGAATGAGTAGTAGTCATCATCTCGTTTTTCCTCCCCAGAGTTATTCTTGGGAATGTCTTACTGCCTCTGAGGTTTTAACTCAACAAAACTCTCCCAACGGGGATCTCCGGGTCGGGAATGATTTACTGATGTTTTTAGCTTTACAAGCTCTGCAACGACAAGTTCCGCCTCGTCTGAACTGTTTTAAGACTTTTTCTCCCGAAATTCAACAAGAAATTTATAATTATTTTGGCAGTTACCAACAAACTTGTCTGATTGTTGAGCAACTGTTATTAAATCTGCAAAACCCGACTTTTATTAGTCAATCTTGTCAGCAAAGTTCCTTGGGAAAAAAACTTCCCAATGCCTTATATATTCATCGTTCAGCTTTGTGTGACTTAAATATTGTGTTACGAGTTTATGAACAATTAAGCCGTTTTTATTTACCCTTGCTCAAACCCTTTACTCTTATCAAATTTCATACCAATCAACCGGTTATTTCTTATTTGTTTTATCCTGACTTTGATCAAGATCCCCATCCAGCTTTAACCGCCAGTTTTCAAGTTAATGTCAAAACCGGACAAGTGAATCTTATGGATTATTCTAATAGTGATAATCCGCCGATTTTACATCGAAAAGAAACCTTTGTGAGTGCTGATTATCCCCATTATGAAAAATTCACCCAACTGACTCAAACTGAAGAAAAATTAGGATTATTAGAACCTCGGCGAATATCCGTCTCTGCTTTGGATGCAGAATTGATTCAATCAGAACAACGTCTCTATCGAACCATTGGAACTCGCAAAGGATGGCAACAACACTTAAATAAACATGGGGTAGAAATTCAAGATCATCAGGTGATCAAAATTGGAGATCAGGGCGATCATTTAATTCCGATTAATTCCGATGATCCCTTAGCTTTCATCCCTAAAATTGAACGTCATCGTGCTGCCCTTCCTCGTAAAACCTTATCCCGTCCGGTTCGTTTAGCCATAGAAGCAGAACTCTTTCAACAAGAGACTACTTTTTTTGATTATGGCTGTGGATATGGGGGAGATATTCAACGATTAGCAGAACAGGGATATATTAGCACCGGATGGGATCCTTATTATTCTCCCCAGACCCCTCGCGTTGAATCAGATATTGTTAATTTAGGGTATGTGATTAACGTGATTGAATGTCAAACGGAACGACGGGAAGCGTTAATTCAGGCGTGGAATTTAACCCGAAAGGTGTTAATTATCGCAGCACAAGTATTAGTCGATACTCAAGAAAAAGGCATCATGGTTTATGGAGATGGAGTGATTACCAGTCGAAATACCTTTCAGAAATATTATCAACAGGAAGAACTCAAAGTTTATATTGATCAGGTGTTAAATGTTGATGCAATTCCTTTAGATTTAGGAATTTATATTGTTTTTCGGGATGAAACAGAAGCTGAAAAATTTCGCGCCTCTCGCTTTCGTTCGCGGTTAACTTCTCCCAAAGTCCGGTTAAATATTAAACGCTTTGAAGATTATCAAGATTTACTGCAACCCTTGATTCAATTTGTTAGCGATCGCGGTCGTTTACCAGTAGAAACCGAACTTCCAGAAGAAGAGCCGATTAAACAAGAATTCGGCAGCCTGAAACGTGCATTTCAACTAATTTTACAAGCAACAAATCCCGATGAATGGGATGTAATCGCCCATAAACGCCGTCAAGATCTACTGGTTTATATTGCCTTAAGTCGGTTTGGTCGTCGTCCTAAACTGTTTCAGCTTTCAGAACAAATGAAAAATGATATAAAAGGTTTATTCGGTAGTTATAAAAAATCTTGTAATTTAGCTGATCTAATGTTATATACTCTTGGTGATCCTAAAATTATTGCCAACCATTGCCAAAATAGCGCGGTCGGTCAAAAACGAGCCAATTCCCTCTGGATTCATATTTCAGCGCTGGAAAAACTTGATCCTTTACTGCGACTCTATGAGGGATGCGCGAGTCAAACTCTAGGTCGTCCCGAAGGTGCAAACTTAATTAAGTTTCATATCAAAACCCCCAAAATTTCTTATTTATTTTCCCCCGATTTTGATCTTGAACCTCATCCGACTCTGAGCACTTGTATGCAAATTGACTTGCGGGATCTTCAGGTGAGCTATCAAGCCTATGATGGCCCCAATCCCCCCATATTGCATCGCAAAGAAACCTTAGTCACGCCGGAGTATCCCCACTATCAACAGTTGGTTAGACTTAGTGACCAAGAAGAAAAATGGGGACTGTTGGATAACTTTCGTTTGATTCGGACGCGCCTGGGTTGGTTAAAATGTTTAGAAGATCATTGTGCTGAAATCAGGGGTTATCGTGTCTACTGGCGTACCGATGCCGATCCTTACCGGGTTAAATTATTGCGTTCTGCTCGTCGGGCTCGAAAGAAATTACAGTCCTGTGATCCATAAGGGGATATTGGCATCAGTACCGACTTCAGTTTCTAGTCAGACTAACACGAATTAAACAAAATATTAGAGAATGGACATTAAACAATTAGTTGAAAAATATACTCACGGGGAAAGGGATTTTCGAGGTGCTATCTTAATTGGGGTTCAACTCAATGGTGTTGATTTGAGTAGCGTCGATTTAAGTGGTGCAAATCTCATTAATGCCGACTTACAGGGAGCAGATTTGAGTGAAGCCGATTTAACGGGAGTCAACTTAATTAATGCTAATTTAAGTGGTGCGGATTTAAGCGGATCAGATCTCAGCCGTGCTTATCTCAATGGGGCTAAATTAGTCGGTGCTTATCTCAATCGTAGCCATTTAGTTAATACCTATTTAAGTGGAGCTAACTTAATCTATACTAAATTGATTGGCGCGAATTTAACAGGAGCTAATCTCACGAATGTTAAATTAATTAATGCCAATCTCACCCGTGCCACTTTGACGAATTCTAATCTCACAGGAGTTAATTTAATTGGTGCAGATCTTAAGGGTGCTATTCTGACTGGTGCGGATCTCAGAGGTGCGAATTTAAGTGGCACTTTAATTGATGAAACCACCGAACTGAGTGAGAAATGGCGTCTGGTTCAGGAAATTGTCACCGAAGGTGGAATTGAACGGGATTTGAGTTATACCGATTTGAGAGATGCTAACTTAATTGGAGCAAATTTAACAGGGGCAAATTTATCGTTTGCTGATTTAAGTGGCTCTAATTTAAGCGGTATTTATCTCACCGATTCTATTGTGGAAAATGCTAAATTTTTAGGGGTTGTGGGACTGTCTCCTGAAGCAAAACTCAACCTCAAACAACGGGGTGCTATCTTAGATTAGCGATTTCTGTAGGGTGCGTAAGCCTAGCACACGCACCCCCTAATCTAATATTATAACAACGCCAAACTTTATTAGCTGGTAGAATCTGCTAAAATATCTAAAAACTCACCAGCACTTACAATAGGAATTGGGATTTTTTCTCTAATATTCATTAGAGAACCTGGAAAGGCTTACCTCGCCAAAAAAGCTCAGAAATTACAGTATTAGTATCTAAAATAATTCGCATAAACTTAAGCCAAGTTTCGCTTTTCTTGCTTATAAGCTTGAATTTCCTCTTGAATTTCTTCCTCAGAAATTGGATCAATTTCATTCAGTTTAGAGAGACGATCTGCAATTTCAAAAAAACTTAAAGATCCCTCTAAATCAACAGTTTTTTGATGTTCAATAAACTCATTTAATAAAGGCTTTTTAACCTTTTTTAAAATAATAATATCTTCTTCTTCCCACAGGACAAACTCATCTCCTGGGTGCAACTTAGAACGGATTTCCGGTGGAAGTTCTAACTGTCCATCTGCTGTACCTTCCCTCTAACTGTTAATTTACTTCAAAGCTTGTAAATTTTGCCAAGCTGAAATAATATTACCCTGCATCAATTGAGCAACCCCTAATAAAGCTTTAAATTCCGGTTGATTGGGTTTTAACTCTAAGGCAGGTTTTAACGCCTGTTCTGCTAATTTTGGCTGTAAATTATACAGATAAACAAATGCTAAATAAGCATGAGCATTGGGGTTTTTACTGTCTAGTTGAGTGACTTGTTTTAAAGCGGTGATCGCTCCTTTTGCATCCTGTTGTAAAACATTTGCTAACCCTAAATTATACGCTAAATCTAAACGGAATGGTTCTTGTTTTAATCGATATTCTAACGCTATTTCCGCTTGATGGGTATAATCTTGAGTCGGATCATATTGATTAATCCGTCCCACCTCGGCAAAAATCGGATCTAACCCTTTTATTCCTTGAGGTAAATTCACTGATAATATTCTTAACTGCGTCACTAAATCTAATTCTGGTGCTGTTATTGGAGGAGCTTTAGGATTAATATTTAAGGTAATATTAGGAGATTCTATTTTATAAGTTTCACCTGTTTTTCGGTTTAAATAAGTAGCTTCTAATTGATAATTTCCAGGGATAAGATTAACTGGAGGAAGCATCGCCATCTGTTCTGTCACTTGATAACTCTGATTTGATGAATGACCATATAATTCTCCCATACCAATACCATGATCATGAATCCAAGAGGATAAACCTTCTTTTTGAGGAAGGGTCAATTTCCAGGTTAAAATTACTATTCCTTCCTGCAATTGTTGTAATGATCCTTGCCATTGATAAGTCACAGGAACCGCAATCCCTGGGGGTGCTTGTTTAGGAATTAAAATTTGTTTTAGCTGTACTTTAGATAAGGATTGTTTCAGGGGGTCAACTTTGACAAACGGAATGATTCTTTGATATAAATTTAAAAAACTATTATCGGGTAATAGCCATTGTTTTTTTAAGTTAAATTCTGGACTGGTTTCTAAAGTTTGCATGGTCATTTGTTGAGCATCCTGAACCCTATCTACTGAACCTTGTTGTCCAGTTTTAGTAACAAACCAAGACAATGACCGCACATCTTGTAAAACGTTTTTTTTCTGGGTTCCTACTTGTCTGGCGTAAACTTGAGAATCTTGTAACGAACCATAATAGTTTAAATTATGCTGATTAATTTCTGGCATTGAAGGTAATACCCCTAAATTAGCTTTTAAATAAGGTTGAGATTGAATAATTTCTGCAATCACTTGTTCATTCGGCCAAGGCTTTCCTAAATAAACATGATGTTCATTTCCAGGGTTTAAAGTTCTCATAACTTGTCTAACTGGATAACTGCCGATGGGCCATAAATTAAAAATCATTAATATTATGCCTAAACTAACCGTAAACCAGCGAATTTGTCGTCCCCATCGTTGCGGAAATAAGGTTAAAAAATAAGCTAAAATAATCGCTAAAACCGGAAGCAAGGGTAAAGTATACCGAAAATCCTTATTAATATTTAAGGTAGAAATAAAATATCCCCCAAACCAAAATATAGCTAACCAGTTTAAGGATATCCAGTTTAAGTCTAATTTAGGAAAGTGGGAAAAGGGATGATGTTGTTGATTTGCAGACAAAGAATAATGTTTGATAATATAGAATAATAATCCTATAATCGGGATAATTAATAACGGCCAGGAAAGATGAGCCGGAAGTAATTTAAAATAATAAGTCCAAGCGTCTAAACTGGTTAACGCTGGATCGCCTTCTGCGATCGCAGAATCAATGGTTGCTCTTTTTCCAGAGGTTAACATTAATAACCAATTAGTTCTCGCCCAAGGGAAAATAACGGCGATTGATAATAATAACGCGATCGCTAATTGTAAAAAACGTTGCCATTGACGCTGTTTAAAAATTGTCGCTGTTATCCATAATAAAGGAATAAATAGGAAAAATAAGGCGGTTTGTTTGGTTAAAAGAGCCAGTCCAAAGGTTAACCCAAATCCAATCGAAAATCGCCAAGATTGATTAGACTTAGAAAACCACCACAGCGTTAAGCCATAAAAACTTAACGTCACCATTGCGGTTAACGGATAATCTAATAGAAATTGTAAGCGGTGGTGATAAAGTCCGGGGAAAATCGCGCATAAAACTGTTGCCCAAAATCCCACATTTGGGTTAAATAAGCGGGTTCCTAAAGCATAAACCGAAGCGAATAAAATTGCACTAAATAATAAATGAACTGCATTGGTTTGATCCGATCCTAATCCTAATAAATTTTGAAAGGGAATCGTTAATAAATAGGTTAAAGGTGGGATTTTCGGTGACAGCATCCACATCTGAGTCCACCAGTCCCCGGAAAACCATTGGGGATGTTGCCACACTCGCCAATAATCTAGGGCACTATTGAGATAATCGGCTTGATCCCAAGCGGGCACCGAACGATCCATCCTAAACCAGATGCGATCGCTCACCGCCACCAAAAGCCAAATTAAGCTGACCCCAATGAGCTCTACAGGGGGTTTTTTGTGCCTCATGCTGCTATCCCATCTGCTGTCTCATTCACTGTATCAAAAAATTTCTCTTCAGGGGGTTGCCAAACGCGATTAGATTTGCTAGATTAATAAAAGTGAAAAACAAGCCGGGATAGCTCAGTCGGTAGAGCAGAGGACTGAAAATCCTCGTGTCGGCGGTTCAAGTCCGCCTCCTGGCACTCCATAAAACCCCTTAAAGTGTTAACATTTTGAGGGGTTTTTCCTTTCTACTTCCTCAATCTCTTTAATATAGCCAATACAAGTATTGGTATCAAGCAAATTCTAATCCCAGTTTCAGCTTTATTTCTAGCTGACAACTGGCTTTTAAATTGTTTCAAATATTTATAAATTGAACATAATATTTCTAATTCGAGGGGGTGTTAGTAGGATAGAATCAGATCATACAATCCTTGATTAGGATCAAAGTATCAGAATGCTGATTACCGTTATTATCATCAATATTTTAATTTCTTTAGTCTGTTTGTATATCGCTCGAAAAATCTGGCTCTTTACTTTAATGATTAATCGTTTAGATAAACGGTTAATTTTAATGGAGCGTAACACCCGATTTTTTTTAGAAAGAGCACCGAATTTTATTGATTATGGACAACAGGGAAGTGTTCAACTCAGGCAAAATTATAAGCAACTTCAACGACAACTGCAACAACTTAACCAAGCAATGGCGTTAGTTTCCTTTGCGGTTCGATTTTGGCCAAGAGGCAGACCCGGAAGCAGATCAACCTTCTAGGAACAAAATTGCTTACAATAAATAATGCTGAGGACTTATTTATTCTAGGTTTCAATCCCTCAAAGGGATTAGTGGTTATTATAACCTCCCAAAAGACCCGGCTGACCGAACAGCAAATTGTTTCAATCCCTGAAAGGGATTAGTGGTTATTATAACATTGCACACTAGCTTCAAGTACCCCCAACAAGATGTTTCAATCCCTGAAAGGGATTAGTGGTTATTATAACATCGTGTCAAGATCAATGGTGCTGTATCAATTATCGAGGTTTCAATCCCTGAAAGGGATTAGTGGTTATTATAACGCTTCAGGAGCATTCATCGCCGCAAGATTAACCGGAAGTAGTTTCAATCCCTGAAAGGGATTAGTGGTTATTATAACAAAAGTTTAAATCTCAAATAGAATCAGATCCCGATGTTTCAATCCCTGAAAGGGATTAGTGGTTATTATAACCTCATCCCTACTCAAGAATTGGAAGAATTTTCACAGTTTCAATCCCTGAAAGGGATTAGTGGTTATTATAACTAAGGATAATCGTTATGTTCCTGATAAGTCAGCCTATAAGGTTTCAATCCCTGAAAGGGATTAGTGGTTATTATAACGTTTACCCAAAATAACACCACATAATAAGCCATTAGTTTCAATCCCTGAAAGGGATTAGTGGTTATTATAACCCCTCAGTTTTATTGTAAAAATATCCCCAACTTGAGTTTCAATCCCTGAAAGGGATTAGTGGTTATTATAACTCCACAGTTTCATCGTTTCCCGTAGAACAAGGATCAGAATTGTTTCAATCCCTGAAAGGGATTAGTGGTTATTATAACTGTTGTTTGACCAACATAAGACAGTCCGGTTTCTTGTTTCAATCCCTGAAAGGGATTAGTGGTTATTATAACAACAACTGGAATTAAACCTTGATGACTGTGAGCAGTTTCAATCCCTGAAAGGGATTAGTGGTTATTATAACCCGAAATCTATCAGGAGGAATTCTAACCATGGGCAAGTTGTTTCAATCCCTGAAAGGGATTAGTGGTTATTATAACTCTGTTGCATTTCTGCACTGGTCGTTGCATTTCTGGTTTCAATCCCTGAAAGGGATTAGTGGTTATTATAACTCTAACTTGTTAGCCTCTAAATCTTCTGGTTTTGCGCTGTTTCAATCCCTGAAAGGGATTAGTGGTTATTATAACCTGCGACCTGATGGAACCATTCAAGGGAGACTTTGTTTCAATCCCTGAAAGGGATTAGTGGTTATTATAACAGTGCTTTTGTAACCTTCACCCCATCCTTTTACCTGTTTCAATCCCTGAAAGGGATTAGTGGTTATTATAACCCGTATCTACAGCATCCGCAGGTTTTGAGTCGTTTAATACTACGTTTCAATCCCTGAAAGGGATTAGTGGTTATTATAACTAAACAAGAAAGGCAGTACACGTCGTTTAAGTTCGTTGTTTCAATCCCTGAAAGGGATTAGTGGTTATTATAACCCCATTGCTGAGGATTGAGAATTGAAACTTATAGTCTTACGTTTCAATCCCTGAAAGGGATTAGTGGTTATTATAACTTAGATCCCAATCGCCCTTCAGTAATTTAGTGGCTGTTTCAATCCCTGAAAGGGATTAGTGGTTATTATAACACGCGAACGACTGGGTTAACCATGACCCCAGCAATGTTTCAATCCCTGAAAGGGATTAGTGGTTATTATAACTATTAAAATTCTGAGCTTTTGCCTCTTTTATGCAGTTTCAATCCCTGAAAGGGATTAGTGGTTATTATAACTACCCACGAAAAACCCCCGGAAACCGAGGGCCAAGTTTCAATCCCTGAAAGGGATTAGTGGTTATTATAACTACCTTAATCCAATGGCTCACTTTAAGACCTCAACGTTTCAATCCCTGAAAGGGATTAGTGGTTATTATAACCCAGCAATAGGAGGAGGGAGTCTATCTAGTTGCCCGTTTCAATCCCTGAAAGGGATTAGTGGTTATTATAACCAACGTTTCTGGGGTACTTCATAAGAAAAAGACTGGTTTCAATCCCTGAAAGGGATTAGTGGTTATTATAACGCTTTAAGCCATCGAGGATTGATTTTGCTTATGATGTTTCAATCCCTGAAAGGGATTAGTGGTTATTATAACCAGCTTGCTCAGTAGGAAGTCGGATGGCTTTTGTAGCGTTGTTTCAATCCCTGAAAGGGATTAGTGGTTATTATAACGCTAAATTCTAAATATGCCGCCAAAAAACAAAAAAGTTTCAATCCCTGAAAGGGATTAGTGGTTATTATAACAAACCCATTAGGGAAGAAATTAAAAAGTATAGATACGTTTCAATCCCTGAAAGGGATTAGTGGTTATTATAACCGCAGGCTCCTGAAACCGTTAATTTATATAGTTTTCGAGGTGCGATCGCGCCAACTTGATCTGAATATACCATTTCAGCCATCGACTTGACAATAAGGAAAAACCAAAAAACGCTGAAAGCCTTATATAGTATTGCTTTCAAAAGTTGCGCCAACCTCAAAAGATAACCAACAGAGTTCAAACCCTCAACAGACAACAGTTTCAGCCCTGAAATTTCCCCATGAGTTTTGAACAGCGATAGGTTGTCGCAACTTAGAGTAGTCAAAATTCATTAGTTTTGCTGCTGAGTCATGACAGATGACTGATCATTATTCTGGCGTTGACGTTGGAGATAAGACACAATTGCAGGTAAGAACAGACAAATCATGCCATTAATCAGAGCCAGTAATAATCCGTAGGTTACGTCTGTATTCATTTTTACTAAGTCTCCAGAAACGATAGTTTTTGTGTTGCTTGTATTTGCTTATTATGAACCCCAAACCTGGAAAACGCCTACCCTGTAATGGTTTGAATTACTTTTAGATTTGATAAGTTCTCTAAATCAATGACACGCTCAAGCCTGAAGACAGCCTCATGTCCCCACTTCTCTCCTTTCCTGATGACCCAGAAAACGCGGAAAATCCCCAGTTTTTCCTCAGTATAAATACGGAGTCAATTTCTGCTGCACTCCTGAGATACATTGAGATTGCTCAAATTTTAAGTATAAATACGAATCAACTTTCTTCAGACCCACCTTATTATTGTTCAACTTGATACCCTAAATCCGCTAACTGACTGCGGGACTGTCGCCATTTCGGTTGAACTTTCACAAACAATTCTAAATAGACTTTTCCGTCAATTAACTTTTGAATTTGTTGACGCGCATCACTTCCAATGGTTTTAAGCATACTTCCCTGATGACCAATTAAAATTCCTTTTTGGGAAGGTCGCTCAACATGAATGGTCGCTAAAATTCGAGTAATTTTAGGATCTTCCTCCACACGGTCAACGGAAATCGCAACAGAATGGGGGACTTCTTCGCGGGTATTGTATAAAATTTGTTCTCGAATCAATTCCCCAATAATGAAACGTTCAGGTTGATCCGTCACTAAATCAGGGGGATAATAATAGGGGCCAGGTTCTAAACGATCAATTAATAACCGTTGTAAATTATCAACACCTTCCCCGGTTAAAGCAGAAAATTTAGCAATCGGCCATTGATAAGGTTGGGCGAGTTGTTGATAGGTTTGATCAAGATATTGATAATCGGAAGGTTGTTGATCTTGTTTATTGAGTCCCAGAATTACCGGAACCTGGACGTGTTCAAGTAATTCTACAATATAGCGATCGCCTCCGCCCGCATCCACCGAACTATCAACGACAAATAATAAAACATCAACAGACTGAATCGCTAATTTAGCATTTTGAACTAAAACCTTACCCAATTGATGATGGGGTTTATGAATTCCAGGGGTATCAACAAAAATAATTTGAGCGTCGGGAGTGGTGAGAATTCCGCGCAAACGGTTGCGTGTCGTTTGAGCAACAGGGGACGTGATGGCGATTTTTTGACCCACCATCTGATTCATTAAGGTTGATTTCCCGACATTCGGACGACCAATAATCCCGATAAATCCCGATTTATATCCCTCTGGCGGTAAGGGAATCGTTACACCTTCAAACCCATCCATGAATATTGTGTTCCCGTTGATGTGGTAATCCTTTGTTCTATTCATTGTACTTGATTCTCCGCCCCCTCTTCCCGAACACCGGGTTCATAGGTGGCCTGCTTGTCCCCCATCTCCCTTGATATAGAGAGTAAAATTTGATAGAGTTGCCAAGTAACTCTATCTTAGTGATCTAAGATAGAAACCCAGTCCAACTCAAAAAGCGATTGCTTTGGTGTTAGATAATTCACGCTGGTGAGATTGAGGAGATGAAAACAATGAAGTCTAAACTGCTTGGTGGGTTATGCGCCCTAATCGCAGTAGGTTCACAATTACCTGCTGTGGCTCAAAATCCGATTGGGGTACCTGTGGTTCCCTCTGACTTTGACTATAAATATCAACCCAAAGATCCCGATACCGGACGGGTTGATCCCCCTATCTATGAAACTTTACCTGATTTAGCGTTACCGGATAGAACCTTACCTTCTGCATTCAAATATCCGATTATCTATGAATTAGGCGTTGATAAAAGCATTACCAGTGACGCGGTGATTACCGATACGGTGTTTATCCCCAACTTACCTCCGATCCCCAATGGTATTACCTTAGATGATGTTCCTCGGATTCGGGCTGAATATACCCGCAAAGTCGAAGAATGGGGAGAAGCGATTCAAGGATGTCTGGGTTTAAGTCCTTTACTCATCAAAACTGATACAGGCAACCCGATCTTAATTCAACAAAAACCAGCCGGAACAATTGTTCTCAACGCCAATAATATTGCTGTTTGCCCCAAATAAGCGGATTTAACCCTCCTTATTTTTTCACCTTCCTGTTAATCACGGGGAGGTGATTTTATTATCAAAACAAAAACCCGGTTTCTGAATCAATCCATTAATTTCAGGTTCAGGGGAAGCCAAAGAAACCGGGTTTTTCAGAAAATGGCACAATAACAGTAGGGCAATAGGGTAAAACCAATGATAGAACTTGAACAAGTGGCAGAAGCCCTAGACCGTCAGGACTACCGCCAAGCCGCAAAACTCTTAAAGCAACTGCAACAGCAAGTACCCCAAAATCCTTGGGTAAAATTGTATGCGGGGCGTTGGTATGAAGGCACAGATAAACTGGAAACGGCGGAAAAGGTTTATCGAAAATTATTGAAGGATGCCACTAACCCTAAAATCGTTGCCCAGGCGCGTCAGGGATTACAACGAATTGAAACCATTGAACAAAATCGACGCCAACAGGCCATTGTTGACGCTAAAGCTGATCCGAGTAATACTGAACCCGGTGTTTTAATTTTAGAACCTCTGGCCCCCGAACAAAAGCAAAATGCCGCTAAAACCCTGGCGCGAATGTTAAAAACCGATCCCTATACCGCCCGAATGCAGCTACAAAGTCGGGGTTGGCGACTGTATAAAACAGGGGAAATGGGAGAATTAAAAGTCTATGGTCAAGAAATGTTAGAGGCGGGAATTCCTGTGTTTTGGGTCGCCTTAACAGAGATTCAAAATCTTCATGTATTTCGGGTTCAATCCCTGCAATCTTTATCGCCACAACCGACAATTATTTGTCAAAATGAACAGGATCAATTGGGTTCTCTGACGTTTAGTTGGCAAGAAGTTAGTCAACGGGTTGAAGGAGTATTACCGTTATTTATAGAAATGTTTGATTATGATCCACGTCGTCGAAAATCAGATCGATTTCGGCATAAAGAAATGACTCAAGATTATGCTCAAATTTTGGATTTACATTTACCAAAACGACGTTGTATTTTAAGATTTTGTGATCACAGTTATAATTTTCAAGACGGAATAGATTTTAGTCAATTTTCTCAGGAAACTCAAGCCCTTCCCCAAAGCCAAAACACCACTCGCATTAACTGGAATTTGTTAACTGAACAGTTAAATCAATCTTTAACCCAGACTCAACTGTGGTCAGAATTTACGCCTTTTGCAGAAACCACCTTAGATTATACTCAACTTCTAGGCCGTCTTATCCCTTATATTGATGTACCTCGTAAATCGGAAAGTCTTTGGGATAATGCCTTTCATCTTTATAGTGGTTTAGTTTTTTTTAAACAATTATAGAAACCCGATTTCTTCAAGAAACCGGGCTTCTGATGGCGTGGTTTTTATTGATTTTTAAGCCTTAATTAAAGTTGAGCATTCACATCATTAGAATGGGTCGTATCCATGAAATCCCGACGTCCACCACCTCGGTCGGGTTCATAGGGGCCATTGAGTCGGGTGCGGGCGGAAAGTAATTGTTGGTCAGTTAGAATATCTGATAATTGATGGGCACTAGGATTAACAGCTAAAGCGTTAGTTGTCAGACCAATCAATAAAGAAACTGATAAAACTAAAGATGTATAGGTTTGCATAATAGAGTGTCCGTTTAAGTCTATCCACTTCTGTATACAAACCCTGAGTCTTTAGATCAGGATTAGTCGGAAAACGTTTTTGACTTCTCCTGATTTAATCCGGGTATTAACCCTTTTTTAACGGGTGTAAAAGTTAGAAATCAGTCTGATCAATAAACTGACATCAATTAACTTTCAGAAAACCGCTTTTAAGGGTTTTGAATGGAATTCAAGGTTTCTACAATTAACCAATTTCCTGAAAGATTGAATCGTCCGTAAAGCGTTAAGGTTGAGGGACTAATAAGGTTTTGTAATTGTTCGTTAATTTCTGGGTGTAACGTGACTAATTTTGCCGTTTGACCTGTAAATTTTCCTTGAGTTAGGGTAAAGGTATAATCTTGATCCTGTTGACGCTGAAAAACACCTGAAAAAGGCTGACTATTCGGAGAAGGATAGGAAGAAATTCCAAATGCGGGACAATTAGCATCAATCGGATATAATTCAGGGTGATCTAAATAATAATATTGCCACTTTAACCAATCAGGGTGATCGGGAGTTAAATTAAATAAAGGAATCACCGCTTGCGGAGCAATTCTATCAGTTAGCAAAGCATTTTGTAACGTTCTAACCGATAATTCATGGGGTTTTATTCCTTGTTCAATACATAACGCTGCTGCCATTCCTGTCGCCTGTCCTATTCCTAATACCACAGGTTGTAAACGAGTCGCACCGTTAGCAATATGGGAAACAGAAATATTTTTTTCACAGACGAATAAATTATTAACACTAATAGGAATTAACGCTCGATAGGGAATAGTAAAAGGAGTTCCTGTCCAACGTCCTCCCCAACGTAAACTTTTAGGTTTTACAAGCCATTCAAAAGTGGTATAATGATGATCATTAGCATAATTTCCAATAGCGATCGCTTCACATTCTCCCCTTTCATTGATGGGTAATAAAGCCGTATAACCCTTGTCAGTCGGTAAAATATCCTGTTCTCGAATGGTAGTTAATCCTTGAACTCGACGGCTTTCTCGATAATAAGGATGTAAAGCAAAAGCGGATAAAATAGTTGGATTTGTATTAAAATTAGGTCGATTTTCTATGGGGAAAGTTCCCGTTGCTAACCCATAACGTCGTCCGAGTTGTTGTTGAATAAACCGGGCAAAACTTAAACTATGCCAAAAACTTTCTTGCCAAAATTGTAACCGTTCAGTTTCGGAACCGATTAAACGATCTAATTTTTGATCATAATCATTTCCGTGAATCGGCCAATTAATCATAAATCGTTCACCCGGAAGTTTCCCATAGTTGAGAAACGATTCTGCACCGTAATTTTTCCAAGCATTTGTAAATAATTCTGGAGTCTCAATTGGAGGTGCTGGAATTTCTGGGGCGATTTGATTTTCTCCAAAATCCTGCATCATAAACACCCAGGTAGGAGCTTGAATAGGGGTATTTTTGATGATGGGGAATTCTCCTAGAGGAGCGCTGGGTTCTTGCCATTGAGTTTGTAATTCCCATCCCCAACGATAGGGAATTTCAGCGAGTTCTAAAAGGTCGCCTAATTCTGTTGCATCTAAGATGATTTTCGCTTTAATTATATAAGATTGAAATCGAACCTCTGTAATAGAATTTTCTTGTTTAACAACTTCTAAAGGGTACTGTCCTGAAATCCATAATAAATTAGGTTCTGCTTTCACCCAATCTGCTAAAATATTAGCTCCTATTTTGGGATGATAAGTAAAGAAACTCACCCAAGCATAATCTAATCCTCCCGGTTGACGCTGGTTTAATTCCCGGAGAAATGCCCCCCAAATTCCCGTTTGAAATGCTACTAATTCATTACCATCCGGCGCTGGAACTCCCCCAGATGTTAACATTCCTCCTAACATTGACCATTGACTGACTAAAATCGTCTTTGCCCCTCGACGAGCGGCTTGTAATGCTGCCGCAGTTCCCCCTGTTCCTCCCCCAACCACTAAAACATCCGCTTGTAATTGATTCATGAGAAGTTTTTTAACAAAAACAACGATAAAAATTATCGGTTAAAATCAGGTTTAGTGTCAGGGTGATTTGTTAATTCTTGTAGTAAGCCCTTCAGGGCTGAATACAAAAGATGGGGGAAAAGCCCTAAAGGGCTTACTACGCATAATATTTGGATTCAATGGCAAAAATTCTATTTTCAAAACCCAAATTAACCCTATGGGGGTTTTTCGTGACCGTTGCGGTCATCGTTGGACATTCATCAACAACCCAGGCTCAATCGCCCTTTTCTCAAGCGATACAGGTTCCTCCATCAACCGGAAATTTCCCCGTTGAAGATAGCCAAGGTTATACCCTAGGGCCAGGAGATTTGCTCCAACTGGATATTTTTAATGTTCCTGAATATAGTGGCAATAATGGTCAGCATCAAGTTGGAATTGATGGTTCTGTAAATTTGCCCTTAATTGGGAATTTGGTGGTGAAAGGGCTCACCTTAGACCAAGTAACCGCCATTGTTCAACAACGCTACGGGGAATATTTACAACGACCTTTATTAACGGTGCAATTACTCGCAGCCCGTCCTCTACAAATTGCTGTGACTGGAGAGGTTCAACGTCCGGGGTCTTATATGTTGTCTGCGAGTACAGACGCGCCATGGCGCGTCTCTACGAACAATTCCTTAATGGCGACTCCAGAAGTGCAGAAGATGGGGGGGCGTTTACCAACCATTACCCGTGTTTTGCAAATGGCCGGAGGAATTACCGCCTCGGCGGATGTTCGACAGGTGAAAATTCGTCGTTCTCTGGGAAATGGGGGAGAAAAAATTCTGAATTTGGATTTATGGGAATTGGTACAAACGGGGGATTTACGCCAGGATATTACTTTGCGCGATGGTGACACGATATATATTCCCACCGCCACAGAACACAATGCGCTGGAATCTTCCCAATTAGTTACGGCTAATTTTGCCAGTAATAACAATCAACCGATTAATGTAGCGGTTGTTGGGGCGGTTAATCGCCCTGGAACCCATACCTTAAGGGCTGAACCCATTCCCCAAGTTTCCCCAGAACCGGGTCAATTAACTGAAGGTGTTGTTTCAACGGCCAGTGGGGGAATATTGACTGTAACACAAGCCTTGAAAGTGGCGGGGGGAATTACGTCCCAAGCGGATATTAGAAATATTCAGGTAAGACGTCTGACCCGGACGGGAACAGAACAACACATTCAGGTTGACTTGTGGAAACTTTTACAGGAAGGGGATGTCACTCAAGATGCGATGTTACAACAGGGAGATACAATTATTGTGCCAACGGCGACAACGGCTGAAACGGAAGAAAATGCAGAAGTAGCCGCCGCGAGTTTTTCTCCCGATACGCTAAAAATTAGTATTGTGGGTGAAGTGGTCTCCCCAGGAGCGAAAAGCGTTGCTCCGAATACATCCCTCAATCAAGCATTGGTGGAGGCGGGGGGATTTAATGAATCTCGTGCTAATAAGAAAGAGGTGGAGTTAATTCGCTTACATCCCAATGGAACAGTTTCTCGACGACCAATTCCGATTAATTTATCGGCGCAAGTAAACGAAGAAACGAATCCTAAGCTGAGAAATAATGATGTTATTGTTGTCGGTCGGTCGGGGGGGGCTTCCTTCCGAGATGGTTTAGGAACAGTGTTAAATTCCTTAAGTCCGATTAACAATTTCTTGGGATTATTTCGGTTTGTTAATATTTTTTAGGAGAGGGAATAGGGAATTACGAATTAAGAATTACGAATTACAAAACTTAAATTGTTGAAATTACCCCCAAAATTAAGATGAAAACTAGGAAATTATCTCGGTTATCTGCTGCTCATCCTCAAAATAAACCGCTCTATTCTGTAGAAAGAATTCCGTCCGGGAGTCCTGTATATTATGATGCAGATTTATATCCTTTGGAATATAATCCGGGAGAAAAATTTAATTTTTGGCAGGTTTTATGGAAACGAGCTATTGCGGTTTTAGGAGTGACAACAGCCGTTACTACTGGAGTTTATCTGTGGACAATTAATCAAACTCCTGAATATAAAGGGTCGTTTCAAATTTTAGTTGAATCTCAGCCTCAACTTCAGCCTAAATCCTCTGAGGTAGAGGGGAAGACCGATTTAGATTATTATTCCCAAATCGAAATTTTACAAAGTCCTAAATTAATGTCAGGAATTCTGAAAGCGATTCAAACCCGCTATCCTGAAGTGACTTATGATTCTCTGTTTAATAAAACAACAGGACAAACCTTTTGGAAACATGATATTCTCTCAATTAAACCGTTAAAAGCAACTCGAATTGTAGAGGTAAGTTATCAAGATGCTGAACCTCAGAAAGTGCAATTTGTTTTAGAAAAACTTGCTGAGGGCTATTTAAAATATAGTATTCCTGAAGATAAAAAGGCTCAAGATCGGGAACAAAAATTCAAGTTAATTCAACAGCAAATTACTCAATTAGAGAAAAAAATTCCGCAATTTCAGCAAGAAATTCAAAAAATACAACAACAATATAAATTTATTGACCCCCAACTCCAAACTCAATATTTAGCTCAACAAAATAGTCAAATACAATCCCAAAAGTTAGAAACTCAAGCTCAACTTCAGCAACAGGAATCTCAATATCAAACCTTACAACAACAATTAGGATTAAAACCCGAACAAGCATTACTCGCATCCGCCTTAAGTCAATCTCCCCAATATCAAAGCTTATTGCAAGAGTTACTACAATTAGAGACAAAAATTGCCATTGAATCTGCCCGTTTTAAAGGAAATGCTCCTCAAATTCAAGTATTATTAGATCAGCGATCGCAATTATTACCCTTATTAGAACAGGAAGCGAAACGGATTTTAGGAAAAAATTCTGATCAGGTTGATCCTAATATTATCCGGTTTCAAGATTCTATTAGAATGGAACTCATCCAGCAGTTAGTGATGACGGCTAATAATATTGAGATGTTGAAGGTGAGAAATGAAGTTTTAGAAAAAGCGGCTCAAGAATTTAACCAATATTCTCAAGTGTTTCCGGTGGTTTTTAGTCGTTATAACAGTTTACAACAACAGTTAAAAACCACGAATACTCAACTGACAGAACTCACCAATAAACGCCAAGCCATGCAATTAGAAGTTGTTCCCAAAACGAAACCGGAACCTTGGGAACTAATTGCACCTCCTCGCATTCCCAGCCAAACCAATGGCGAATTACTGGCTGTTTCTCCCAATGTTCCTTTAAATTTAGCATTAGGAGGATTAGCGGGATTATTCTTAGGAGCAATTACGGCTCAAATTCTGGAACGATTCAATAATGTTTATCGCACGACCCATGAAGTTACTGATAGTATTGGTTTACCCTTATTAGGGGTAATTCCAGCCAGTAATGAGGCGTTAATGCTTCCGGGTTCTGTTGCACCGACTCTTGATATTTCTAATATCACCTATCCCGCTTGTAGCCCATTCCAAGAGGCATTCCGAGCTTTAAATACAAATTTACGCTTACTCAATCCTGAAGGAACTGTGCGTTCCTGTGTGATTACATCTGCAACTCCATCTGATGGAAAATCTACCATTGCCATGAATTTAGCACAAGGAGCAGCAGCAATGGGTCAACGGGTTTTGTTAGTTGATGCTGATTTACGTTGTCCTCGAATTCATACCATGTTAGAGCTTTTAAATCAACAAGGTTTAACTAATATTATTACAGAAAAACTAGAGTTTAAAACCGTGATTAAACAAGCTCCTAACGAGGATAATTTATATGTCTTAACCGCCGGAGACTTTTATCCTGATCCGACTCGGTTATTATCCTCAAAACAAATGCAAGAGTTAATGAAGCAATTGCAGGAATCTTTTGATTTAATTATTTACGATACCGCTCCAATTTTAGGGTTAGCTGATGCTAATTTATTAGCACCTCATACGGATGGGTTAATGATGGTTGTGGGTTTAGGAAAAACTGACCGAGAAGCTTTTAGTTTAGCTTTGAGAGAAATTAACACCGCCGGGGTTCCTGTATTAGGAATGGTTGCTAATGGAGATAAACAAGAAACCCATTATTATCGAGATTATTAAACCCATTGTCGAACTTCGGTCATGGAATATTTTTCTTGAACAATGGGAATGTTCAATCTCAATAAATTTAGTTGAATTAGAGCTTGATTTAGCCTAGAAAGATAAAGATTTAAGGTTATTAATTCTCTGTTTAAAGTTTAATCAAAACAAATAAAACGAACTCAACTTCTGAGTTTTGAAGATGATAAGATATAATAACTTTCAAGTTTTTTCATCTATCTTTAGATAGAATCATTCTATCTAGTCTCCCCTTTACCCAAACCTGAGCTCGTGAACAACAAATATACGCAAGTCAAAGAAGTTCTCAGTCTGTGTTTACCTGCTGAAAATGTTGTCTCCTTGTTGGAGCAAGTTCATCTTCAACTGGATGCCGATCCTGATACCGTGCTGGAAGTTGTAACAACAATTCGAGATTTTTCCCAGCGTCAGGGTTGTTCCTTTGGAACCGCTTTTTCCCTATTTCGGCAGTGTCGTAACTTAGGCGATTGGCAACGATTAAAAAACTTATAATCTTATATCAGATTCTAGCATTTTTTTACTCAATTGCCAACTCTGCATGACTTTTCTTTAAGTACAGAGGTCAGAATTTTTTACAATTTCTATTAGCTTTTATTAACCCCTAACCCCACCCCAGTTTATCCCCAAGCGGAATAATTGAGGTGGGGTTTCTGTTAACTTCTTCAGCTTAGGTGGTACTCGGAAGATCGGTTGGGTTAGGGTTGGAAGAACTGGGAACGTAATACTCAGCCGAACTGGGAGCCACACCGCCCGCACCATTGGGGCCTTTTCCTTCGTTGGCATTTTTTGCTTCTTCTTGAGTAATGGTAGGATTACGATTAATGGCGGCGACTCTCGCACCTGGATTTTGGGCGACTTCTTCGGGTAAAGTCTCCGAATTTTCAGTTTGATTTTGACTCATCATTTTCTCCTGATTTTATATCCAATTTTGAGTATCTTTTTACTAAGATAATGATGTTAAATCAATCATCCTTCCTCCAAAAGATGTAAATTTTTCTCTATTTTTTACCCCAGGGACTAGGAAAAATCAACATCTATTGATACACTAAACAACGTGATCAATACGGGGGGTTTCTGATGTCTACTTATGATGTCATCATCATTGGTGCAGGCCATAACGGGTTGGTTTGTGCCGCTTATCTTCTCAAAGCTGGGTATAGCGTTTTATTGTTAGAAAAACGTCCCGTTCCAGGGGGGGCTGCTACGACAGAAGAAGTCATCCCCGAAGAGGCACCGGGATTTAAGTTTAACCTCTGTGCTATTGATCATGAATTTATCCATCTTGGCCCCGTTGTAGAAGAATTAGAATTAACAAAATATGGCTTAGAGTATTTATATTGTGACCCCGTTGTGTTTTGTCCTCATCCCGATGGACGCTATTTTTTAGCTCATCGTTCTGTGGAAAAAACCTGTGCAGAAATTGCTCGATATAGTGAACGAGATGCCCGCAAATATAAAGAATTTGTTGAGTATTGGCAACGATTAATGAATGCCGTTAGCCCTTTATTTAATGCGCCTCCGACTTCAATTCTTGATATTGCCAAAAACTTTGACCGAGAAGCATTTATTGATTTATTAGCAGTCTTGGGAGGAAAAGATAAAATCTTAGATTTTGTCAGAACCATGTTAATTAGTCCAGAGGATTTAGTGAATGAATGGTTTGATACCGAAATTGTTAAAGCTCCTTTAGCAAGATTAGCATCAGAAATTGGCGCTCCTCCCTCTCAAAAAGGCATTTCTGTCGGCGCAAGTATGTTAGCAATGCGTCATCATCCGGGAATGTCTCGACCTCGCGGGGGTACAGGTGCATTAACTCAAGCCTTAGTGAATTTAGTTAAACATTTAGGAGGCGTTATTTTAACAGACACTCCGGTTCAAAAATTATTAATTGATAACGGTCGTGCTGTTGGGGTTAGAGTTTCAAACCAGCAAGAATATCGTGCCCAACGGGGAGTGATTTCTAATATTGATGCGCGACGGTTATTTTTACAGTGTTTAGATGCGGCAGATGTGGATGCGGCTGATCCCAATTTACGAGAACGGTTAGACCGTAAAATGATTAATAATAATGAAACGATTCTCAAAATTGATTGTGCATTATCTGAACCTTTACGATTTGATGCCTATAATCATCAAGATAGTTATTTAATCGGATCAGTTTTAATTGCAGATTCTGTTAATCATGTTGAAAAAGCCCATAATTTATGTACCGTTGGGGAAATTCCTGATCATGATCCTTCTGTTTATTTAGTAGTTCCAACAATCTTAGATCCCTCTATGGCTCCTGAAGGAAAACATACCTTATGGATTGAATTTTTTGCCCCCTATCAAATAGCAGGAGCCGAAGGAACGGGGTTAAATGGAACCGGATGGACGGATGAGTTAAAATATAAAGTCGCTGATCGAGTGCTGGATAAAATTGCTGAATATTCTCCTAATCTCAAGCATTCAATTTTAGCGCGTCGGGTCGAAAGTCCGGCGGAATTGGGAGAACGGTTAGGGTCTTATAAAGGCAATTGTTATCATATTGATATGACCTTAGATCAAATGATTTTTTTCCGTCCCCTCCCTGAATTAGCCAATTATACCACCCCCATTCAAGGTTTATTTTTAACGGGTGCAGGCACTCATCCAGGAGGATCAATTTCAGGAATGCCGGGTCGCAATTGCGCTCGTGTATTTCTTCAAGCTCAAAAACCCCTGAATCAAGTTTTAAAACAGACTCAAAATTCCTTCAAGTCGATTTGGCAGTCCCTAGGACAAGGTTAATCATGGAGATCTATTAAGGTAGCATTTAATTCAGGATTTTTTTAGCTGAACGTTAATCCTTGACACAGACTCAATTCCAGAATTGCGATTAAATTTGAGTTTCAGGGATTTTGTTACAAAAATAAGTGATCGCTGATTTTTGTAACTTCAAGTCATTTTTTATACCTTTTAAGAGTATAAATACTGATCAATTATTAATAATCTCGTTCATAAAATGGCTTGTGTTCCTGATCAGAATTTTTCTGTTGGTAATAACATCAGTCTGAGTCTCTCGGTGGATAAAAATTAAAGAATTACCCAGTATCCACTTTGAGTTATAACAGAAGTATAGTTATAAACGCTTAATCATAAATCCCATGAAGCCAACAAAACATAGTCCGACCTCTATTTTAATGAGCTCTCGTGAATTATTAGATCGTTATGCAACAGGAAAACGGGGTTTTATTGGGGTGAATTTGCAGGGTGCTGATTTAAGAGGCGCCGTATTAAAAAGTATTTTGCTTTGGCAAAGTAATTTAAAATCGGCGAATTTAAGTGGCGCTGATTTAAGCAATTCTCATTTATTTGCTAACTTAATTGAAACCAATTTAAGTGGTGCTGATTTGTCGAGCGCTAAATTAATTTATGCCGACCTCAGAAAGGCAGATTTAACCTGTGCTAAATTATTTAAAACCAATTTGAAAGGCGCCGATTTAAGAGGGGCTGATTTAAGAGGAGCTAAATTAATTTATACAGATCTCGAAGATGCTAATTTAATAGGAGCTAATTTAAGGGGGGTAATTTTATTTGCGGTTAATTTGAATCAAGCTAATTTAGCTGGAACTGATTTAAGTCAAACTACATTTATTAAAACTGAGACTACATCTGCTATTTTATCAGATCCAGAAGCCAACTGAAAACAAAATATCTGAATCTTAAAACAGTCAGTTTTTGTAATAGCTTGATTCTCAGCACTAGGGGCATTTATCAAAACAGGATTTCAAGCCTAAAATTTTTAAATTTAAAATAGTTTCTACGGTTAATTGTTGATCGGTTTTAAGGTTGGTTTGGGAATAGCGATCGCTTAAATAATCCAGATGTTTATGTTCTCCAGTCGAAACACTGAATAAGCGATTTTCTTGTTTTGCTTTTGTAAAAACTGTGGTATAATCACCTCGATTGAGTAATAATATTTCACCTAATTTTGCCCAATAATCTTGATTTCCCACAAGATGAAACAACTGATCCATATCATTTAATCCTGGAGATAACCCAAACACGCCTCCGTAAGAAATAATAATCAATTCAGAGGAAAGATATTGTTTTAAATAAGGGAGGGAAGCCAACGCCATTCCTGTCCCTGTACTTCCGCATAAAAAGATCAGTTGACTAGGAGTAGATTTTGGTAAACCCAAGCGGTTTAATACACAGTGTGCAATATCTTTGCCATAATAATTAGTAAACCCTAAAATTAAAAGGGTTTGCCAAAAGTTGTGTAAAGACATCACCCATAAAGGTAGGGGTTGAAGGTGTAAAAACTTCCAAAATTGGGATAAAATTAAGGTTTTATGGGTCAACGGTTGCCAAGGAAAGGGTTCAGCAATAATTTGATCAATTTGATAACTTTGGGTAATTTTATGAATAAAATTGATTTGTTCTGGGTCTAAATTTTCTTGGGTATAGTCACTAATTCCAGTAATAAAAACTAACGCAGTTTGCCAAGGTTTGGTGGGTATTTGGGTTTGTTGAGATTGTTGATGCCAGGTATACCACCATAGCATCGTTTCTATTCCGGTGAAAAATAGAATGAATGCGATCGCACTGAATATAATGTCTATAACTAATATCATTGCTTTAAACAGAATCTCGACGTTGAATAAATTCAAACCCTCCCTCTTCGGTTAATTGCATAATATGTCCTCTCCAGTTAATAGTTCGGGGTAAAAACAGGGAAATAATAATATGAAGGGGTAGTAAAATTTGCACAAGAATTAAGACGATAATATGGGTCTTGGGTGTTGCATTCCGCAGATAATTTTGATTAAAGTTGCTTAATAGGGCATAATTTAAACCAAAGTAAATTAGTCCATAGATTAACCCATAAACGGAAGGAAAGAATAGAGTATAAAGGAAGACGATAAAAGGAAACAGAGTGGGCAAAAATGCCATTAAATAAAAGACAATTAATTCTTGAACAGAAGAGGATTTTAAAATTGAGGCTTGAGGAAAAATAAACCAGCGTGTGATCAAGTTAAAATAGTGGGTAGAATCTTGAATTTGGGTACTAATTCCATGACAAACGGGAGTTTGGGCGAGTTGATAACCCTGTTGGCGGAAGTGTTGGGCGATGGCATAATCATCTACAATAAATTTATCTAAAGTTGCAAATCCATTCACTTTTTCTAACACCTCTCGTTTGATTACAAAAAACATTCCATTAATTGTAAAGGGATTAATTAGATAAGTATAGGGAATATAGGTGAGTAAGTTATTCCCATTCACAACACTGGAGACTAAGGTTGACCAAAAATTAGAAAAATTGATATAATAAGGTAAACCAAAAACAACACCAATCTCCGGTTTTTGTAAATAGGGAAGACACTGATCAAAAGCTTGATTGGGTAACATCGTGTCATCGTCTAAAACCGCAATAATATTACCCGTTGCCGCCTTCAGTCCGGCAATGAGTTTAAACATTTTTGGACTAATTTGATTGGGAGATGGAGGTAGAGAAATTAATTTAACCTTAACATCAGGATAGGTTTCTATCAATTGATGACATCCCACCTGTGCGACTGGATCATTGTCATCTATTAACCAAATAAATTCTAGTTGATCAGATGTTTTTAGAGCTAAATTGTGGCTCAGACAGTCCCATAATGTCGGATCACCGCTTAAAATGGGTTGTAAGATAGAAATTGTATAGGTTTCCAGTGGGAGGAAAGATTCAGACTCAAGTTTGGCTTTTTGAAAAAATTGTTGAATTAAAATCCATTTGATCACCCGTTCTGCTAATCCAATTAACCCTAAAATTAATATCAACAAATTCATAATTTTCTCTCATTAAGTTAGCTACAAATTAACAGTTTAATATTCTAAAACCATCCCCCCAACGGAAAATCCGGCGGAGGTTCCTAATAATAAAATGCGATCGCCTCGATGAATTTTATCTTGTTGAATCGCTTCATGGAGGGTCATCGGAATCGAAGCCGCGATGGTATTTCCGTGATTGTGAGCAATAACCATCCATTTTTCTTCAGGAATATTTAATCCTTTACGAATTAAACCCATTGCCATTAAACTCGCTTGATGGGGAATAACAAAATCAATCTCTTCTAAGGTTAACCCCGCAGGTTGTAACAATCGTTCCAAAAATCCGGGTAAAATTTGAGAAGCTAAACGGTAAATTGCCCGACCTTGCATTTTAAATAAAAATCGATCCAGATTGTCCGAATATTCACGGGGATGATAACGATTTCCTCCGGCTAAACATTGGGATAATTCTGCACCTTCACTATAGGTTTCTTGGCGAGAACAGATAATTTTTGAACCCTCTTGGGGATCAGTTTTACTAATAATTGCAGCAGCGGCCCCATCTCCAAATAAGGTACTGGTTTCTCGATTGTTCCAATCAACAGCTAAGGCAATTTCTGAAGCCACTAAGAGCACCCGTGAATAGCGTCCTGCATCTACTAAATAAGAGAGGGTATCTAACCCAACAACAAAGCTTAAACAAGTTGAATTAATATCAAAAGTTGCAATTCCTGAAGACTCTCCTCCCAGTTGTTTTTGGACTAAAGCAGCAGTACAAGGAATAGACTGTTCAGGAACACTACTGGTACAAACAATACAATCAATATCATTTAAGGATAATCCCGCCGTTTCTAATGCTTTTTTAGCTGCCATTGCTCCCATTTGAGAAGCGGTTTCATCTTGAACAAAGTGACGAACTTTGACCCCAGATTTCTTTTCAATCCAAGCGGCTTCAATTCCTAATTTTTGCCCTAATTGTTCAGCAGTAACTTGATTTTTAGGTAAGTATTTTCCCGTTGCTAAGAGTTTCACTTGTCTAACTTGGGCTAAGTGATGAGCAGATTGGGAAGTTTCTAGGGTTTTTGTCCTGAAATGGGGAGAATTATTGAGATGGCTACGACTAATCACCATATTGTTCTGGACTTTGCTAATATTCCCAAAGCCTATCATTGTTTTTTTGAGGTTGAGAACAATTTAAAGATTAAATTTAGATTCTTTAGGTCTGTTCCTTTTGAGTTTTGATGGCAGACCCGAAAAGTTGAATTCCGATGCCAAAGTTGAGCTTGAGGAACAGATCAAATCTAACGGAATTTTCCGGTCTAAACTGTCTGATCTCCGCCATTAGAAAGGGGGAAATCCTCTTCACTTTTAACTTAGACCCACCTATCCGATTACAAACGGCTGTTGTCGGGATGGCCGTTGTCGGTTTCCGGATCAGAAAGACTGTTCTGCCCACTAGAGCTAAAATTACTCCAGGTGCTATCGTCAGAGATGAAAAGCGGATTCCATCTGAATCGCTCTTTTCCAACTTGGGAGCATAAAAACTTAAAATTCTGAAATTAGCTCATAAAACCGAGAAGATATGCTAAACTTAAAATTGAGAGTTCTTGAGTTTTTGGGCAAATTGCTCAATGCAGAATAGAGCTATTTTCAAGGGTTGGCAGGATAGTTAGGAACACAACTCAAACTTGTTCTAGCTTGATTTTCCTTGTCCGACGATCACCCCAGATTGATCCTTTGTTGCTCTTGTCAATCGATAGAAACTTACTCGGATTGACAAGAGGAGAATTTAGCATCAAGCTGGCATTCAATCTTAAAATTTATTAGGTTAAATTGGATATGGTACCCAGAGAATTTTTAAAGACTGTAGCCACGAGAGTAGGAATTTCCGACAATGAACTCGAAGTCATGGCACGGGCAATCCAAGGCGAACCCATGACCACAATTTCTAAGCATTTAGGAGTTCGCAAGGACGCCTTGCAGAAACGTTTAGGAGAAGTGTATAGGAAATTAAACATTACCGGGGCTGGCCCAGGAAAGTTAGCCAAACTTCAGCAACGGTTATTAGCAGAATATCAATCGGAAGGAAATCAACTCGGCGGACAAAACGGCCAATCGGGTCGCAAAAAACGCTTACTGGGAGGGGGTGATGCTCAGGGTTTCAGTAGTAATGTCCAAATTGATTGGGGTAGCGCGCCTCGATTAGGAGCTTTTTATGGCCGTTCAGAACCCTTAGCCACCTTAAAACAAGGATTAGTGACAGAACGTGTTCCTCTGATGATGCTGGAAGGGATTGGAGGAATTGGAAAAACCGCATTAGGGGTAAAATTAGTCCAAGAAATTGCCCCCGACTTTGACCAAGTAATTTGGCGATCGCTGCGAGATAAACCCTCTCCCAGTGAATTTATTGCCGCTACGTTTCCCGCTACCTCAAAACCCCCCTTAGATTGGGATGATTCGGAACAAATTGCTGAATTCATCAAAACCCTATCCAATTCTCGATATTTACTGATTATCGATGAAGTGGAATATATTTCACAACTGGGAAGTAAAGATGCAGCCTTCAAAAGTTATGAATTCCTCCTGCAACAATTGAGCGAATCTTCCCATCGCAGTAGCGTGTTATTAATGGGTTGGGAAATTCCTCCCTCCTGGCAAAAATTTGCCTCTAAACCGTCTATTCAGTTAACAGGCTTATCTGAACAAGACTCTCAACAAATGTTACTTTCCGGTCAGGAAACCCTCTATTTGGATGGAAAATACCTGTCAGAGTTAGTGCATTTATGTGGGGGTAATCCCTTAATCTTAAAATTATGGTCGGCTAAAATTCCGGATTTAACGATAGGAAATCTGACCAAATTAATCAAGCAAAATACCTTAGTGATTGAAGAATTGGTTCGTCAATATCTGCGAGCCGATCAAGAATTGTCAGAGCTTGAAATTCGTTTAGTTTGTTGGTTAGCCGTGAATCCCAAACCAGCCACCTTAAGTGAGTTGGCAACGGATTTGATCCTCTCGGAAACCGGAACGGAAGTTCAAATTTCCTTAGATTTCTTAATCGAGCGATCGCTGTTAGAAGCCGTCCCATGTCAACCCATTAGTTACACCATTAACAGCAATTTCAAGAAAGAAATTTGGTATCAATTGATGGGTAAATCCTTCAATGAACTGGGTTATAAACACTATTTAGAAGGAGAATTCCAATCCGCTAAAACTGATTTATTGCAAGCCGTTCGTTATCATCCCGCCTTAAGTGCAGGTCATTATAACCTGGGGTCTACTTACGAGAAACTAGAACAGTTTGAACCCGCGAAAAAACATTATCAAATTCTCGTTGATGTTGACAATAACCGGGCAGCACAAGCGGCTGTTAATAATTTAGCTCGGTTAGAAATTTTAGAAGGCAAAACCCACGAAGCTATTGATAAATTAGAAAAAACCCTCGTACAGGTTAAAGATAAAGGAGTTCGCTCTGCTTTACATAAAAATCTGGGCTGGGCTTATTTCTTGCAAAATAATCCTAAACAAGCTGAAGTTGAGTTACGTCAATCTTTAGAATTAAAAGAATCTAATGCCGTAGCTTACTATATTTTAGCTCAAGTTTTAGAAGCCCAAAACCGTCACAAACAAGCCCTAGCATTTTGGAAAACGGCTTTAGAACAGGACGAAACGGATCAACAATCTAACGGCGTTACCTGGCGTTTACCCGAATTACTCACCTGGCGCATGATGGCCCGTCAACGCTTACAATAAAAACGTTTAGAAACCAGAGGGGGATGTAGGATATTAACAGTTAACCGTTAAAAATCTCTTCCCCCATCTCCCCATCTCCCCATCTCCCCATCCCCTCATCCCCTCATCCCCTCATCCCCTCATCCCCTCATCCCCTCATCCCCTCATCCCCTCATCCCCTTGTCCCCTTGTCCCCCCGTCCCCATCTCCCCCCAACAAAAAAAAGGGCAAATCAATACAGATGCCCTGATATTCAAAGAATTCTACAGTTAAGTTTTAATTACGCCCACATTAGAAGATTAAGTCAATCATTTGCGTTTTTACCCATGATTTTATTTTGGAGATGGGTAGAACCTAGCATGAAATTTAAAATTATCCTTATTCTTTATAATATTTTAAGATTTAACCCCTAAAAAAGGATCTTCTGATTGAAAAACATCAGATTTTGTATCCTGCTTACTAAAGGAATACGAAGCGAAAACTGTACGATTTGAAAATAGGGTTTATGCAGGTGGATTTCAGGTGTTTCCAACCAGTTCTTAAGAAGATCAAAGGTCTGGCAGAAACACACTCAAATTTTTAAATCAACCCGTTTGTACTCAAACAGAAACGGGTTAATTCAGCGTCGTTATCAGGACGGGAAATCACTATGAACTCTACTTTTCTGAATCCCCCTAAAACCGCCACAATCGCGATCATCGGTGGTGGTTTTAGTGGTGCTTTGGTCGCCACCCATTTACTCAAGACCGCAACTCAACCTCTCACCATTAAGTTGATTGAGCGTAGTCATTCCTTTGGCAAGGGAATTGCTTACAGCACTGATGCCACCTGTCATTTACTGAATGTATCCGCAGGTAATATGAGTGCCTTTCCCAACGATCCAGGACATCTACTCCGTTGGCTTCAACACAATAAAAACACCTTAAAACCTCTCCTTGGTGCAGAGGTTAATCCCAGTACCTTCATTCCCCGCAAAGTTTATGGTTTATACATTCAGTCGATTTTGGCAGAAGCAGAAGCCACAGCCAATAGCGATATTCGCTTAGAGCGATTAACCGATGAAGTGGTTGCGATCGCCCCGTCAGGAACAGATGCAATCCTGTCTCTGGCAAGTGGTGACTCCTTTTATGCGAATAAAGTCGTTTTAGCATTAGGGAACACACCTTTTACCTGCCATGCCAACGAGAATATAGCCAGCTATCAACGCCATGCTTGGTCAGCCGATGCCCTAACGGATCTCGCTCAAGACGCACCAGTTTTGATCATGGGTACGGGACTGACGATGGTAGATATGGTTTTGTCTCTCCATGAACAAAAGCATCAAGGCAAAATTTATGCCGTGTCTCGACGAGGATTGTTTCCCCAGCGACATCAAGCCACTCAATTTTATCCCAGCTTTCTGACTCCAGAAACAGCACCCACAACAGCCCTGAGTTTACTGCATCGAGTTCGTGCTGAGGTGAAGTCTGCTGTGTCCTTGGGCTATGACTGGCGAGGAGTGATTGATTCTCTGCGCCCCATTACTCCCCAACTCTGGCAGCAACTATCAACGGTTGAACAGCAGCGTTTTCTACTTCATATTGCCCCTTATTGGGATGTTCATCGTCACCGAATTGCTCAAAAAGTAGCAGATATCTTAGGGGAACTGTTAGATTCCGGTCAATTGACGATTACAGCAGGGCGGATTCAAGATTATCAACAATTACCCGATGGTGTAGCCGTCACGGTTCGCCAACGCAACACTCAAACGAATACTATTTTCAACGTTAGCCGTGTGGTGAATTGCACAGGCATAACGGTTGATTATCGGAAATTTGACCATCCTCTAATTACCAGTTTGCGATCACAAGGGCTCATTCGTCCGAATCCTCTTGGCTTAGGATTAGATACCGCCGTCAACGGGGCTCTCTGGTCAGCCGATGGACAGATTTCGACTCTCTTTTATACCCTAGGAACTCCACGCAAAGGGGATTTGTGGGAAACGATCGCCGTTCCAGAAATTCGAGAACAAGTCCAAGCCTTAGCCGAGACGTTATTGCGCTCACTCCCGTTGTCTGTCCGTTCTATTCCTACTATCCATCTATACCCCTTGTCGCGAGAGGATCGTCAAGTTGTAGAAGAACTCAGCCCAGGAATTTTCCCCTCAAACTTACTCTTTCGCCAATTCTTTGACCCGGAAACCAGTAGCTACACATACTTGATTGCTGATCAACAAACAGGAGATGCGGTTTTGGTCGATCCCGTTTTAGAGCAGGTTGACCGTGACTTACGAGTATTAGATGAACTGGAATTGAAATTAAAGTATTGTTTGGAAACCCATCTCCATGCCGATCATATTACAGGGGCTGGCAAGCTGAGAAAACAAACGGGTGCTCAGGTGATTGTTCCCCAGAATCCGACAGTAACCAAAGCCGATCATTCCTGGGTCGGTGGTGAAACGATCAACATCGGCTCCGTCATGATTGAGGCGATCGCCACACCCGGCCATACGGCTAGTCACATCGCCTATTTAGTGAATAAGACCCATCTGTTAACAGGGGATGCCTTATTGATTCGGGGTTGTGGACGCACGGATTTTCAAGGAGGCGATCCGGGAACCCTCTATGATGGGGTAACGCAACGGTTATTTACCTTGCCAGACGAAACGTTAGTTTATCCGGCCCATGACTATAAAGGCTGGACTGTTTCCACCATTGGCGAAGAAAAGCGACAAAACCCTCGGTTTGCTGATCGTAGCCGTGAGCAGTTTATAACGATTATGAACAATCTCAATTTAAGTTATCCCAAAAAGATGAAGGCTGCCGTACCGGCCAATGAATATTGTGGGGATTTCATCTCTGACGATCCCTCAAGCCTGGCCACAAGTTCTGCCACCGAGGAAGAACAAAAACAAATAGAACTAACTGTTTCCACCAATACTGAAATTTACAATGATTATTTTGCTATGTATATCTAAAATAGTTAGCTCTCAACACTCTCAATTTTAAGGAATTACTGATGCCTGATCAATATCGTTTTGAAACGCTACAAATTCATGCGGGTCAAGAACCTGATCCAACGACCAATGCTAGGGCTGTTCCCATTTACCAAACCACATCCTACGTTTTTAATAATGCTGAACATGGGGCGAAGTTATTTGGTCTTGAGGAATTTGGCAATATCTATACTCGGATTATGAATCCGACAACGGATGTCTTTGAAAAGCGGGTTGCAGCCTTGGAAGGTGGAGTTGCAGCCTTAGCCACCTCAAGTGGTCAAGCGGCGCAGTTTTTAACGATTAGCACCATTGCCCAAGCTGGAGATAATATCGTTTCCACCAGTTATCTGTATGGCGGAACCTATAACCAGTTTAAGGTCAGTCTGCCCCGTTTGGGAATTGACGTCAAGTTTGTTGATGGGGATAATGTCGAAGATTTTCGGGCTGCTATTGATGACCACACCAAAGCCCTTTATGTGGAAACCATTGGTAATCCCCAGTTTAATATTCCTGATTTTGTGGCTCTGGCTCAGGTGGCTCACGAAAATAATATTCCTTTAATTGTGGATAATACCTTTGGCTGTGTCGGCTATTTAGCGCGACCCATTGACTACGGAGCCGATATTGTGGTGCAGTCTGCGACTAAGTGGATTGGTGGTCATGGAACCTCAATTGGTGGGGTAATTGTGGATTCAGGGAAGTTTAATTGGGGAAATGGCAAGTTTCCTTTATTTACTGAACCAGCACCGGGCTATCACGGTTTAATTTTTCAAGATGCCTTTGGCCCCGATAGCCCCTTTGGCAATATTGCTTTTATTATTCGCGCCCGGGTAGAAGGATTACGAGATTTAGGCCCAACTTTGAGTCCGTTTAATGCCTTTTTGTTATTACAAGGTCTGGAAACTCTCTCGTTACGAGTTGATCGCCATGTCGAGAATGCACTGGCTTTAGCCCATTGGTTAGAAAGCCATCCCCAGGTGGCATGGGTGAGTTATCCAGGGTTAGAAAGTCACTGTTATCACGAACGAGCCAAAAAATATCTCAAACATGGTTTTGGAGGCGTTTTAACCTTTGGAATTCAAGGCGGATTAGCGGCAGGGCGCAAGTTTATCGACAGTGTTAAACTGGCCAGTCATCTGGCAAATGTGGGGGATGCTAAAACCCTCGTCATCCATCCGGCTTCGACCACCCATCAACAATTAAGTGAGGCAGAACAGCGATCATCGGGGGTAACACCTGAATTAGTTCGGGTTTCCGTTGGTTTGGAACATATTGAGGATATTAAGGCTGATTTTGAGCAAGCGTTTCAACAGACATTGAGCCTTTAATCTCATTTTGTCTAAGTCTAGCTTCGTTTTAATGCTGTGACTATCCTCCCTGTTCCGCTTGCTCAGGGGGGATCACAGCTTAATCGGGATCACTTCAACAGGGTAGAAAGCATGGATTACCAACAATTTATTTCACCTTTAACCCAGTTTTATCAACTCCCTCAACCGTTTCAACTTGAATCCGGGGCGGTTTTGGAGAACGTTCAGATTGCCTATCGTACCTGGGGAACCCTCAACCCAGCAGGGGATAACGGGGTTTTGGTTTGTCATGCCTTTACGGGTTGGGCAGATTTAGAGAATTGGTGGAGTCCATTGTTGGGAACGGGGCAAGCTTTGAATCCAGACCAGGATTTTATTGTCTGTAGCAATATTTTGGGCAGTTGCTACGGTACAACGGGGCCGACTTCGATCAATCCCCAAACTGGGCAACCCTACGGCCCCACGTTTCCTAATATTACGATTCGGGATATGGTTCATCTCCAGGCTCAGTTAGTTGCAGCCCTGGGAATTCGCTCCTTGCGTCTGGTCATTGGTGGGTCATTAGGAGGGATGCAGGTTTTGGAGTGGGCTTTGCTTTATCCCTCACGGCTACGGGCGATCGCTGTCATTGCGGCATCGGGTCGGCACTCGGCTTGGTGTATTGGGTTAAGTGAAGCTCAACGTCAGGCAATTTATGTCGATCCAAATTGGCAAGGTGGTTATTATTCGCCTGAAAAACCACCTCATCAAGGTTTAAAGGTGGCTCGGATGATTGCCATGACCACTTATCGTTCCTGGCCTAGTTTTAGTGAACGTTTTGGCCGTCAAACCCAAGCTGAAGCTAAATTTGCGATCGCTAATTATTTAAACCATCAGGGGGATAAATTAGTCGAACGGTTTGATGCGAATACTTACATCACGTTGACTCGAGCAATGGATTCTCATGATGTTACCCGTCCCGAAAAAACCTATGAAGCGGTTTTACAAAGTATTTCTCATCCCACGTTAATTATCGCCATTGACTCGGATGTTCTGTACCCCGTTGTTGAACAGGAAGAGTTGGCTGCTTTGATTCCCCAGGCTAAGTTAGTATTTTTGGACTCCCATCATGGTCACGATGCGTTTTTAATGGATATGGATGCTTTGAACCGTCTGTTACTAAGGTTTCAAGCTGACATTTGATTGGAAATATCAGCCCAACAGAGAAAACAATCCGTCTGTCAAATCGTTATCATAGTTTGGATAAACATAAAATTATTGATTAGCCCATCCTAGAAAATCTCAGATTTTGATATGAGAGAGGTTTCCGTGTCCGTCTGTCCAGTTCCCCCTGAACAACGTCCTGTAAATGAATATCAAGAATTGAAAGCATCTTGGTTTTTTAGTTGGGTGATGCTCAACTGGCCCCAATATTTGAGAAAATTAGTTTGGGTGTGGTTTATTAGCTGGGTGATTTTTTGTCCTGTAGCTGCTGCTAGTTTTGCCCCTAGTAAATACCCAGGCCAATTAATACTCAGTGCGGCGACAGGAGCAAGTTTTATTTTAACCTTAGTCGTGATTCGGTTATCTTTAGGCTGGTACTATATTAGATCCCGTCTGTTGAGTTCTAGAATTTTTTATGAAGAATCAGGATGGTATGATGGCCAAACTTGGCTCAAAACCCCTGAATTTTTACTTCAAGATCAACTTATTCTTACCCACCAAGTTCAACCGATTCTGACTCGATTACGAAAAACTTATTACGGTTTAGCAGGATTGTTGGCAGGAGGCGGACTAATCTGGATCTTATTGTAAAGACTCACCGAATCCAATTCAAATATAATCTTAAATATGACACGGGGAAAACGAACACAAGCCAAAGAACTGGAAGTTAGACTCCTGCGGGAAGGACTCGTTGAGTCTACCCATCGGGTGCAAGCGACCGTCTGTGATAGCCGAGGACGAGTATTATCTGTTGCGGGAAATTCCGACACGGCGACTTTTATCCGGTCTGCCCTAAAACCGTTTCAAGCCTTAGCGGTGATCACAACAGGCACACTGGAACGATATGATTTAACCGATATTGACTTAGCGATTATTTGTAGTTCTCATCAAGGAACCATCGAGCAAGCGCGACAAGCGTTTAATATTCTCTGGCGAGCAGATGTTGACCCCGTACAACTCCAGTGTCCCATTCCTGAAGGCAAAAATAGCCGTTTGCAGCATGGCTGTTCTGGGAAACACGCCGGAATGTTAGCGGTTTGTCAACAATGCCATTGGCCGTTAGAAAGTTATTTACAACGGAAACATCCTCTACAACAACTCATTATCGGTAAAGTCGGAGAATTATTAGCATTACCCCCCGATGAGTTCCTCAGCGCTAGGGATGACTGTGGAGCACCTACCTATTATCTGGAATTAAGCCAAATGGCGATACTCTATGCTCAGTTGACATCGGGGGATAACCTGGATCGAGAGAGAATTGTTCGCGCCATGACCCATCACCCGGAAATGGTCGCAGGAGTTGGACACTTTGATACGGAATTAATGCGTTTAACCGAAGGAGAACTCGTCAGTAAATCTGGAGCCGAAGGGGTGCAATGTGTTGGACGCATTGGCGAAGGTATGGGATTAGCGATTAAAGTCATGGATGGCTCACATCGCGCTAAATATGCCACCGCCATTCATCTATTAAAACAAATGGGATGGATTACCCCCACCATCGCCGAAACCCTTGGTGAAAAATTTCTCACCCTCAACGACTTCAAACGCTTAGATGTCATGGGGGAATTGTCGTTTCTTTAAAGTGAGCTATTGACAGCTTGACACTGCGCTGCCCTGAGCCTGTCGAAGGGAGACTTCGGCCTCCCTCATCTCTCCTTGTCCCCTTGTCCCCTTGTCCCCTTGTCCCCTTGTCCCCTTGTCCCCAAAAAATATTTTAAAAAAGGGGTTGTCAAATCCAGAAGGTTATGGTTATACTAGGAAAGGAACAAGCGACGCGGGGTAGAGCAGCCTGGTAGCTCGTCGGGCTCATAACCCGAAGGTCAGTGGTTCAAATCCGCTCCCCGCCATTTTAGAGGTTCTGGAATACGAGAGTTAATCTGGATTGACAAATTGTTGTCCACTTTAACACAATAGTCTCCTATTTGTCTTTTGAACAAGAACTTGCTAATGGCATGGCGAGTTCTTGTTTCTATTGGGTAGATTCTCCTTCTTCTGTCACTTTGAAAATGATTTCCCAGCATTTTTCCATATCTGGAAAATCCGTCAACCGATAATCAGTCCAACCCAGTTGTTGTTTACGTTTGGGGTCATTTCGGTGACTGTCCCCATCCTACTGATTAAGTGCTGATCGCCTCCTCTATCAGTAGGGATAGAATTTTTTAATAAGCCAGGTTAGCCTTGATATCTTAATACCGGGGGGTTTTTCAATTTCCCTCAAAAAGGTCTAAAGTGATAGAAACCTAGACAACCCAAAACACAACGAATGACTTCCATCCTTGTTAAACCGTCTTCGTCTCGACCGATTAATACCCCAACTGTTCATCACCTCTCAAATGGTTTAACCATTGTGGCGGAACAGTTACCTGTGGATGCTGTCAATCTCAACGTTTGGATTAATATCGGTTCGGCGATTGAATCCAATGATATCAACGGGATGGCGCATTTTTTAGAACATATCGTTTTTAAAGGCACACCCCATCTCCAGTTGGGAGAATTTGAACAAAAAATTGAACAACGGGGTGCGGTTACCAATGCTGCCACCAGCCAAGACTATACCCATTACTACATTACCACTGCCCCTCAAGACTTGGCGGATTTAGCTCCTTTACAGTTTGATGTAGTTCTCAATGCTAGTATTGCGGATGAGGCGTTTGAACGAGAACGATTTGTGGTGTTAGAAGAAATTCGTCGTTCTGAGGATAACCCCGGTAGGCGTTCTTTTCGCCAGTCCATGGAAATCGCCTTTGAGCAGCTTCCCTATCGTCGTCCGGTCTTGGGGCCAGCATCGGTAATTGAGCAGTTACATCCTCAACAAATGCGAGATTTCCATCGCACCTGGTATCAGCCTCGCTCTATGACGGTAGCAGTGGTGGGAAATTTACCCGTTGATTCTCTGATTCAAACCGTAGAAGATGCCGTTACTTCAGTTTATCCCGGATCAATCAGTTCTGCCCTCCCAGAGCGTAAACACTGGACTCCTGAAGCCAGTTTTCAGAGCATTGTCCGTCAAGAAATTATTGATGATACGTTACAACAAGCTCGATTATTAATGCTGTGGCGTGTCCCGGGTTTAGAAGAACTGTCCGAAACTTACCCCTTAGATGTTTTAGCGTATATTTTAGGCCAAGGAAGAACAGCACGACTGTTTCAAGATCTCCGCGAAAATCGGGGGTTAGTTTCGTCGATTTCTGCGAGTAATATGACTCAGCGTTTGCAAGGGGTCTTTTATATTTCAGCCCGTTTACCCGTAGAAAATCTGACCGAGGTTGAAGCGATTCTGTGTGATCATATCTCTCAACTTCAAAACGAACCAATTACAGAAGAGGAAATGACAAAAGTTAGGACACAAGTGGCAAATCGGTTTATCTTTAGTAATGAAACACCGAGCGATCGCGCGGGATTATATGGCTATTACCAATCCTTAGTCGGGGATTTAACCCCAGGTCTGTATTATCCTGATCATATTCAAGCATTGAGTTCTACAGAAATTCAACAGGCAGCACAACAGTATTTATCGGCTCATGCTTATGGAATCGTCATCCTGAAACCTCCTGTTCACAGCACAGATTTAGAGGGATGATCGGGATATCTCTAAATTCTTCCCGAATATCGGTAAAATTGTCCTGACAACTTTGATGTCTATGCTTTTGAGTCATTGATGAGAACCAGCCCCTATGAAACTACAGGATTTTATCGGTAAAAATACTCGATATGATATTAAAGCCATTGCTGAAGATGACGAACTCACTCGTCAGATCCAAACTCAACTCATTGGGTTAGGTTTGCTTGATCCCCCAGCCGATGGCATTTTTGGCCCTAAATCAACAGCTTCATTACATCAATTCCAAAAGTTGATGGAGTGTGGTGAAGCGGGTTATCTGGGTGCAATTACTGCGAAAAAGTTAATCGAAACAAAACGGGAACAGATTCCCGTTACCACCCCGATATTGAAAACCCTTAAAAGTACCGTTTTTAAGGTTAAACCGATTGCTTCTTCTCAACTAAATGACTCAGAAAAATTTTCGATTCCTGGCGGAAAAGAATTTGCTGTTTTAGCCTATGACCCCATTCGTGGACATTTACGAGTCGCTTTACGAAATGAGTCTTTTGGAGGATATTCGGTTTTATATATTTGGGGAGAACACGCCCAAATTTATGACAATGGAAAACTGGTTTATCCTAAACCGATTCCATCCAGTTATCGTCTCAATGTTCCCTATAAATCTCAATTAGACAACTGGTTTAATCCCACGGGTTCATGCAATGTGACTTCCATCTCAATGTGTTTGGAATATTTCAAAGCTCGTCGTAAAACCAGTTCGGGTCAACTGGAAGATGAACTTTATGAATATGCGATTAATAAAGGCTATAGTCGTCATGATCCTTATGATTTAGCTCGAATTGTTCGAGATTATGGTTGTCAGGATTATTTTACTGACAATGGAACTATAGACGATATTAAAGATTGGATTGCGGCTGGAAATCCGGCTGTTATTCATGGGTATTTTACTTCCTTTGGCCATATCATCGTTGTTGTGGGTTATGACGAATACGGATTTATTGTTCATGACCCCTATGGGGAATGGTTCTCCTCTGGTTATCGCACCGATTTGAGTGGATCTTATTTACATTATTCTTATCGCTTGATCACGCGAGTTTGCATCCCTGATGGGAATTTTTGGGTGCATTTTATTTCTAAGTAGCCTTTATCAAAAGCTCAGAATTCCCCCTAATTCAGGGGGATTTTCTTTAAGAATATTTAAGCTTAAAATTTCATCGGGGTTATCAAGTTTGAGGATGTTAAATTTTCATGCTTAAATCTAACCAAGTTGAACGGGTAATGGGGGCACTGGTTGAAATATAATCCACCCCGGTTTCTGCAACGGAATGAATAGTTTCTAAGGTAATATTTCCCGATGCTTCTATTTTAATACCAGGATTATTCTGACGAATTAGATGAACTGCTTCCTTCATTAATTCTAAAGACATATTATCTAACATAATAATATCCGCTTGATGTTCTAAGGCGATTTTGACCTGTTCTAAAGTTTCTGTTTCTACTTCAATTGTTAAAGGATAAGGCATGATTTCTCGAATTTGAGTGATCGCTTTTCCAATTCCACCCACCGCCGCAATATGATTATCTTTAATCATAATTGCATCATCTAATCCCATGCGATGATTTTTTGCACCCCCCACTTGAATCGCATATTTTTCTAATACTCTTAATCCGGGTGTTGTTTTGCGAGTATCAACTAATTGACAAGGTAAATCTGCGATCGCTTCTACATATTTTCTCGTTGCTGTCGCTATTCCACTCAATCGCATCGCTAAATTTAATGCCACTCGCTCACCCGTTAATAAGGCTTCTAAACTTCCTTCTAAAGTTGCAATTTTTGTCTCTTTTTCACAATATTCTCCATCCTGAATTAAAGGTGTAAATTGCATCTGATGATCTAAGAGTTGAAATACTCTCGCCGCTACGGATAACCCAGCAATGACACCCTTTTCTTTAACAATCCAATCCGCCGATTTTATCTGATTTCCAATTAATAATCCTGCGGTACTATGATCGCCTCTTCCGATATCTTCTAATAACCATTGTTGTAATAGAGGATCTAAAATAATTCCAGGGGGTAATATCGCCTTCATATTCAATCTATTAGGAATCTCAAAATATCATATAATACCAGGGGTCAAAGAAACCGGGTTTCTAGGCAGTAGGGTAAAAGACTAAAGCCTCCTTCCGATTTATCACTGGAAGAAGGCTTTAGTTGGATATTAACCTGGCACCGAGCTATTTTTCCAGGCGGCTACCCGCCAAGTATCTTCGCCGTATCAGCGTTTCACAGCCGAGTTCGAGATGGGTCGGAGTGGTTCCACTGAGCCATAGGCACCAGGAAAGCTTTACAAACTTTTCGGTGATGATTGAGGAGTTAGCAGTTTTGTGTTTCGCTTGTTTTCCTCTCACAATTTACTAATCTACTCCCTTTCTCGATGAATGTCAACCCCTTTATCAAAAAAAATTTTTGATCGAACTCACGTCACGTTAAAATATAAAATGTCTTGCTATGCGATCGCTTTGAAACTCTCCGCCGTAACTAAGCTAGATGCAACACCATTGAGGCTAACGAGAACTTCTTGGTTAAAAGAGATTAACGTTCCGGTCGCCCCTTGAGTTATCGAAAGTTGCGCGAAAGTTAAACCTTCTGGCAATCCCAAGACATCAACCTTATTCTCAAAGTCAGTCACCACATCGCCACCACCACCAGAGCGCAAAACGAAAGTATCGCTACCTGAATTACCCGTTAAGGTGTCGTTACCTAAATCTCCGAAAAGGATATCGTTACCTTCGTCGCCATTAAGAACATCATTTCCCGCGCCTCCAAAAACAGTATCGTCACCCCCTAGACCCGAAATTTGATCATCGTTGCGATTGCCATTGATGAGATCAGCCTCAGCCGAACCCGTGATGATATCGTTACCATCGAGCGATCGCAGTCCACCCAGTCGTCCCGCCAGCAATCCTGACGCCACTGTAAACACATTATCGTCATCATTCAAGTTAAAAAACTCCGAGGCGAGAGCCGTATCGCTGCGAACCGTCAAGTTTTGAATGCGCTCGTCTTCGGCTGCTGGCACATCGGCCTCGTTGAACAATCCAATCGCCGCCAGATAATCCGCAACCGCCTTTTGCTCCCGACCTGGGGTATTAAAAGTTGAGTCAGATCCTGCCGCTGCGAGGCTGACCGGGTTAGAGGTAGCCGCAAAGTCTGGGAAGGGATAGCCATCGCCTCCATCTGCCAGAAACTTCAGGGTTACAGTACGGAAAGAGCGGTTCGGGTCGCCGACTAACTGACCATTTTCTACCACAATATCCGTAACACTGCCCGATTCATCTCGTAGCGAGAGAGCACGCAAGCGCTGTCCTACAGGTAAACTGGCATCGAAGCTAAACGCCATCCCCCCAACTTGTGGGAACTGACCCGGAGTTGCCCCGGCTGCTGTTTTCGCCAAGCCATGCTCAATTACTTGTTGCAGTTGCGATGCCGTTAGGGTCAGCACCGTTAACTCATTATTGAATCGCATAACGTTTTCAATATCGAGTTGGGAAACTTGTCCCGCTTCCTTCCCAGCAATAGGATTAGCGATCGGTGGGATTTTTTCACCCTCGCTACTAATAGCCCCGATGGAGTAGCGGATACTTCCCCCATTTTTAATTGAGATCGCTACACTCGGATCGACTTGGCGAGCCGCAAACAAATTAGCATCGGCGCCGAGATTACCCAGATTGGTTTCTTGGGTGCGAACATCGCTGGTGTCGCCGTTGAGAAATACCTCGCTGCGGCCAAAGGTATTCCCGTCTTTGGGAACAATGGAAAGTTGTCCCGCAGCCAAGCCAACCGATAATTCCTCATTGGGTGGGACGTTTCCCGTCTCGATCACCCCCGTTTCGTCCGTAGCAAAAGCTCCACTGATCTTGGGGTCAATGCTTGAGGGAATTAGAACCCCATTATCATCAAAATCCGCTACCAAACGCCCCACATACTTATAGTTGCCCTTAGTATTCACAATCGCAACGGGTTGCCCGGTGGCGGAGGTTGTGAGGATGGGGTAGAGACCATCAGCCGTATCTCCGACTCGCAGACGGTCAGTAGCATCCGCCAATATATCGTTAGATCCCCCCGCCACAATCACATCCACATCCCGCAGGCCAGAGGCAAGTTCCTGGTCAATATTCAGGTCTCTCAGATGGGACAACAGAACAATTTTGTTAATCCCTTGGGCGGTGAGGGCATCAATAGAGGGTTGAATGGTGGCCGCCAGAGCCTCGATATCGTTAGGGTCTGAGGGGGATATACCAATATTGCCAGGAGACGAGAGGCTGCCCAAAAGAGGAGTTGTAGCCCCAACAATGCCGATGGGTTGCCCTTGCACGTCAATCACTGTGCTTTTGGCGATGCTGTTGGGTTGGGGGGGCTGTCCGTCAGGAACCACAAATTTTGCTAAATTACTGTCGGTGCTGAAGTCGAGGTTTGCACTCAAAAAGGGGAATTTAGAACCTGGATAGTTATAGACTCCTTCGATAACGGGGTCTGCGGGAATCAAGGAGGCGAGGAGACCCGTACCGAGGTCAAATTCATGACTGCCGAAGGTGGCGGCGTCAAAGAACAAGCCATTGTTAGTTTCAATATCGGCTCGTCCTGCACCGGGTTTACCAATAACATCGCTCAGTGCGGGATCGCTACTGGCGAAGAAAAACGGGCCGGGAATGTATAAATCTCCTGAAGTTAGAGCCAGGGTTTGTTCAGGAAATTGAGAACGCAGGCCGTTGATGACGCTGGAAAAAGGGAGGATATCTTCTAGGGCTTCAACCCCTGCCTCTTGGTCGGATGTATGCAGAATTTGGAGAGTAAAAGTCATAATTTAAACTAACAGTAATATGTTGATATTCACCATACCAGATCCATCTTGAGGTTTAGCTGTTTTGACGCTCTCAGGGCTAAAGTCACTGAGATTTTTTAATCAAAAAAATGACTTGCTCAGGCAGGATTCTTTAACCGGAGTAGAGGACTTATCTCCTAAAGCGTTGCTATAGCGCTACCCATTACGGTTAGGATATTTCTGAATTCTCAAACCCTTTCACCTCTTGCTGTTCCCTGTTCCCTGTTCCCTGTTCCCTGTTCCCTCTTCAAGTAGCGCTATAGATCTTGAAAGAAACCTGGTTTCTGAGAGTGTTAAAAGACTAAAGCCTCCTTCCGATTTATCACTGGAAGAAGGCTTTAGTTTGATATTAACCTGGCACCGAGCTATTTTTCCAGGCGGCTACCCGCCAAGTATCTTCGCCGTGTCAGCGTTTCACAGCCGAGTTCGAGATGGATCGGAGTGGTTCCACTGAGCCATAGGCACCAGGAAAGCTTTACAAACTTTTCGGTGATGATTGAGGTGTTAGCAATTTTGCGATTGGCTTGCTTTCCTCTCACAATTTACTAATCTACTCTGTTTCTCGATGAATGTCAACCCCTTTTTCAAAATTTTTTTCTAGCCTCAACCTGAGCTACAACCTTAAAGCCTGAAACGGCTAGTTTAACGTTGAGTCAAATTGGCCATGATTATGGGGGTTGGTTTGGTTTTCAATCCTTATATGACAAAATTGTAGCAACAGAACCGGATTAATTAGAATAATATTCTAATTGAGGAGATTTGATTATGCCAATTGATTTACCTTGGGCTTTAGCATTTGTGATTGTTTCTGGCTTAATTCCCGCCTTAAAAGCCATTTCAAATCCTTCTCTTTCTCCAACTTCCAACTCATCTCAACATTCTGCCTCTGTAATTGTAACTCAAAATTCAGGATTCACCGTGAGTGATGTTAAATTAGTGCGAGTTGGAGAAGGAACATTAATTCGTTATTCCATTGAGGGAAAGGTTAAAAATAATAGTACAACTTCAATGCGATCGCTGAAAGTTAACTATCGAGAATATCAACAACAGAATGATCAATTAGTCCCATTAGAAGCCGGAGAAGCAACCGTTAATCCCACAGAACTTAAACCCGGAGAAACGGGAATATTTGGTCGTGTCGTCAATAGTCCATTGGAAGTCATACTTATTGAAAGTTTAGTATCTCCTGATCATGGAGAAATTGCTATTAACCAATGTTATGCTAATAATTTAGAACGGCGAGAAATGTGTCGTAGACAATTGAATCCTCAAGGGGTTTATCCTTTATTATAATAATGTGAATTCGAGGGATTAAAAACAGTATGAGATAATGCAGTTAGGTTTTTTGAGTAGATCAGTATAAGCCACCAAAGCCGCCAACAAGTTGAGCAGAAAATTAAAGCGATCGCAACCCATCGAACTCACGTTATTTTAGCAACGTGCAAAAAACTAAGTTTCTGTGAGGAGATTTGGGGTTAAGAGAAGTTGAAAAAATACGATTTATGAAATTCAAAGGATACTTTCTGGTATAATGCCTAACTAAAGTTAATCTCTATATACATGGATATAGATATATTGGCATGAATAAAAGCCAAGAAATTCAGAGCATTATCGCCCAACGTCAGCCCCTCGCCCAAAAGCTGGCAGACATTGAAACGGGGTTATCATCGCTTTATGCTTCGCTCCAGCGATTAGAACAAGAACGCGATCGCCAGCTTCCTCATTGGTCAGGAGATGAGGCTACCAAGTCCAAACTCCAAAAACTGGATTTTGCCAGTTTTGAGCAAAAAATCAGGGAACAGTTAGCCTCACTGCGTAGACTCCAGGGGAGATTTTCCCGCAAAACCCTAAATATTGGGGTAATTGGTCAGATGGGACAAGGCAAAAGCACCCTATTACAGAGTTTGACTGGACTAGAAAATGAGGTAATTCCAGCCCTCCCAGGAAAAGCTTGTACTGCTGCACGGAGTACCATTTGTCATCAATCGGGGAATTTAACCACCGCAGAGATTCAATTTCATGATCACCACTCATTTTTACAAGAAGTCATTATTCCCTATTATGAGAAACTGGGACTGATACCAATTCCCAGTTCTTTGGAAGCCTTTGTTCATGGGGAAATTCCGAGTTTACCCCAAGGCACGAATCAAACGAACATTAATATTTATAATCGCCTCAAAGATGATTATCACACTAATGGTAAAAAATACCAAGAATACTTGGGACGCGGTTCTTTGAATATTCAAGACCCGTCGCAAATTTCTAATTATGTGGCATCAAAATATAATCAAGATTATCAACTGATTAACCATGAATGTTTGGCGGTGAAGCACGTTAAAATTTCTTGTCCGTTTCCTCTGGATGAAATTGGCGCGATCGCTCTGGTGGATGTTCCCGGTTTAGGGGATTTTCGCTTAGGAGATGAGAGTTTAGTCATTGAAGCCCTGGCCCAAGAAGTGGATTTTATTCTATTTATTCGCAAGCCGTCCAAAGACCGGGCAAACTTCGAGCGAAGCGACACAGAATTATATAATTTGGCGAATGAAGCTTTAAACGATTTGCCTTCTCGGTCTATTTTTGTCCTCAATGCTGATCGCAATGGAGAAAATCATGTAAGTTGCCGTTCTCTGAAACGAGATATTGATTCGGAAACGGTGAAAATGCCCGTCCTGGATTGTGTGATTGCTGATTGTTCTTCCCCAGAAGATGCCAATAACAAAGTGCTTCAAGCAGTTCTGGATAATCTGCGATCAAATGTGACGGAATTAGATCGGAATTATACTCAACAAAAAATCACCGATTTGCAAGCCAGTCTGACAAAATTACAGCAGCAATTGCAACTAGCCCAGGGAATCTTACCGGATATCGATGAAGATGAAATGGCTAATGAGTATGATGATTTATTTGATGAATTTTGGGGCAAAATTACCGATGAAATGACCGCATTGCAAAAGGAGCTGATTAAAACTCGCGAAAACCACGATGAAAACCTAAAAGAGCAAATTGAGACCGTACTGCAAGACTGTCGGCAAAATGTGGAAATGCCCACTACTGAAGAAGTGGAAAGACGCCGCAACCGGCTGGATTCTTACGCCAGCACTTACAGTGAATACTTGAAAGAATTAAGAACCAATCTATCGCGAAAATTTCTGGATATGGATAAAGGATTGAAAAAAACCATTGAAGGAACCAAAGCGAAAGTCGCTGATGTTTTAGTAGAAAAGTGTGATTTAGGTGGATTGGCAAAATCTCGCGGGGCAGACTTTCTGGCGGAAGTTGCCAGTCAAATTTCTCCAGACTATACGGAACTGAAAAAAGGTTTTGATATTCTGTCAGGATTTAATCTCTCTTATCGAGGATTAATTCAGCATCGGATTCGCTTGCAATTAGATCCGTTAACCCCGGATAAAACCGCAGAATTGAAAACAGAAGGGGCGAATGCTCAAAATATTTTAGACCACTTACACGAACTGTATCAAGAAACACTTTACAACTGTGAAAATGCCTTGAATGGATTTTTATCAGAACCAAGTCAAGCGTCTTTTGCAATAGTGGAAGAATTTGCTGATCGTGTCCTCCGGGCAAAAAGCGCAGAGAAGGAGTGGAAACGATTTTTGCGACGCAAGCGGGGTCAGATTTGGGAAGATTTTGAGAACCTGCAAAAGCAAATTGATGCCAGTCGAGAATGGTCAAGACTTTTAGACTCAGTTTCTAGCCATATCGATGACTTAGAAGGGTCTTTAAAGAATTTGTAGAATCATCAAAAAACCAGAGTAACGTTGTGAGGAGCGTCAATGACATCTTTTTGGAAAACTCTATTCAATATTCCCCAGGAGCTACCAGTGCTAAACGTCACCATGCTTGGCCCCACTGGAGTTGGGAAAACCAGTTTGCTGACAGCCATGTATGATCAATTTGAAAATGTCAGTCAGGATTTACAGCTTTATGCTGAGGAGGAAAATAAATCTGAGTTAAATACAAGACTCAAAGAACTGAAAAGTCTAGTGGATTGCAGCACCATTAAATTAAAAGATGGTGTTACACAAACAAAAGGTAAACCACGCTCATTCAAGTTTGAGTTTGGACAAACGGGAACAGCACCCGCTCTAAAAATTAATTTCCAAGATTATCCAGGAGAATGGTTAGGAGAAGACGACAACAAAAACAAGGTGAAAGACTTGATTCGAGAATCCGTAGCCATATTGATTCCCATTGAGACCCCAGCTTTAATGGAAAGGGGAGGAAAATACCATGACGATTTTAATCAGCCCACGCAATTAAATGAGCTATTCAAAACTCTCTACAAGGATTTAGATTCACCTCGTTTAGTAATTCTGGTGCCGATCAAATGTGAAAAATACATGAAAAACCCCACAGAGTTATTCAGAAAGGTGAGAAAAAATTATCAGAAAATGCTGAATCAGTTTGCCAGTGAGAAGTTATTGTCCAAAGTGGCGGTAGTGATTACTCCAGTTCAAACCGTTGGCAGTGTGGTGTTTTCACGTGTTGAGGAAATTGACAATCAGCCAATTTTCTACTATCGCAAACCCCAGCCTAGCGACCCCTATCAGCCGAAAAATACTGAACTTCCTTTGCGGTATCTATTGCGCTTTTTGCTGAAATTACATCTGGATAAGAGACGCGCTTCTATATTTACCAGAATTCTCGATTTTTTTGGCCAAAATGATGGGCTGAGAAATGCAGTGAGTCGCTTTGCGGAACCCAAACCCGATGAAGCTGAGATTGTTCAAGGGATAGAGTTATTGAAACTATAAGGAGATAAATTATGGATATTTATGTGCAAAGCCGAGGGGTTTCTAAGGGATATTGCTGGTTAGATAAAGATCAAAAGAAAATTTCCGATCTGCCGGATAATTTAAAGCGGATGCTCGAAATGGTGGATGGCGATTATTTTTCACTGGTGATTTACCGTGCCAATGGTCAGTTATCTTTATTGGTTACAGCCTTGAAATCGCAAAATCGCATCGATAACCGGACTCGGAAAATTTGTAATTCGCTTTTGTGGGTTGGTGATAATTCTAATTCTGATGAAGCCACTTTGCGATCGCTTTCCATTCAAGCTCTGAATGACGAGTTAGCGGCTAAAATTGATCAAGCTGTTGTTTCTGAAAATAATACTCAAGGGTTTAAAGTCAATTTTGAGAAATTAGAACCGAAGAATCTTGGTCTTCCGTCTGTTGAAAATAACGGCTCTGATTCCTCTAAAAAAATCGGCAACTTATCCGCCTTGAAAGATAGCCTAATTGACGACCTGAAAAAATATTCTTTGCCCAAACATGACGGAATGTTAGTTGTAGTGTGTTCAACGGTATCTAAAGATAATCTTGAGCAAAAACAAGTTTGGCGTGGTTTGTCCGATCAAATTTCTGATGATGAGTGGATTGACTTACCCGTAAAGGGGGATAAAGATGACAACTTTCGCCATCAACCTTCTGATTCTAATCGTGATACTAATACATCTTCACAGTCAGAAAAAAGGAAATCTGGAACTACTTCTACGCCTTCTGCGGGTTTACCGACATCTTTTTCAGCCTCTTCAAGAAGTGATAAAAGAAGTTCAGAAGATTCTCCCCTGAAAAAATGGATACCGATTATTGTTGCTTTTGTAATCGGTTTATTAATTGGTATAGTTGGACATTACTTATATTACAGTAATATTCCCAATATGCAAAAAAAACAAATTGAACAAAATGAAAAAACAATTGGCGAACAGGGAGACAAAATTGCCAAGCAGGACAAAACAATTAATGATCAGAAAGACATCATAGACAAAAAAGCAAAAACTATAAAACAAGAAGAAAAACTAATCGAAGACATCTTTAATTATACTAAGGAATTTAGTGATAAAAGCTCACACTTAATAGAGCGTATCAATGGAATTCAAAAATAAATAACCACTAGAAATTGTATAGTGATCGCCCATAATTGGGTCAACAGCCGTTGACCCCTAACCGGGTTTCTTGATCCCACGCGATCGCCCTCAAAATAAGTTACAATTAAAAGACGCAATAACTCCAACTCTTAAGTAGGAGACAAATATGCAAATTCAAAGCAACAATGAAATGGGAAAAGTTTTCGCCACTCTAACAATTACTAACCGCGCCGACCAAATTCTAGCAGAGGCTGGGGTTAAATCAGAAGACCAAATACGCTCAATTACCCTCAAAAATGTATTAGTAGACACGGGTGCAACTACCCTATGTTTACCACAAGAAGCGATCGCCAAACTGGGGCTAAAACTCCTAAAAGAAGTGGACGTAGCCACCGCAATGGGTATTGGTAAAGCCAGAATTTTCCGAGATGCTACCCTATCAATATTTGAGCGGGAAGGAACCTTCGAGTGCTTAGAATTACCAGGAGGTCAAGATGCTCTTTTAGGAGTCATACCTTTAGAAGCTTTGGGGTTAGAAATCGACTTAAAAAATCAAACCTTGAAGGCGTTACCCATCAGTCCAACAGAAACTTATTTAACGATTTTGTAGCAGAAGAAAAAGGAAGGAGGAAGCAATTAAGAACGTCCTAACATCTGCTGCGACTGCTATAGCGCTACTTGAAGAGGGAACAGGGAACAGGGAACAGGGAACAGTAATAATTGAAAGGGTTTCAGGATTTAAAAATGTCCTAACTGTAATGCGTAGTGCTATATATAAACCTATAATTTACTAGAAAATTGGGCTAAAGCCCAACAACAAAAAAGCCCCTCTCCTGTTAGGAGAAGGGTTTCAAAAAAGATAGAATTAAACCAAATTAAGACTCAGCGCCTTGAGGTAACAATTCCCGGTCAGCAGGACTTTGAAGCACCACCACTTGACCGTTTTCATCCACATCAACAACAGCAGTATCCCCTTCTTTGATGCGTCCAGACAGAATTTCTTCTGCTAAACTATCTTCGAGTAACCGCATAATGGCTCGACGCAGAGGACGCGCCCCATAACTGGGGTTGTAACCTTCTTCCACTAACCGTTCTTTGAACTTGTCCGTCACTTCCAAGGTAATGCCTTTTTCGACCAAGCGTCCGAAGACTTCTTTTAACATGATCACCGCAATTTCCTTGACTTCTTCCTTGTTCAACTGACGGAAGACAATAATTTCATCTAAACGGTTGAGGAACTCAGGACGGAAGTATTGTTTCAGTTCTTCATTCACCAAATTGCGGATGCGGTTGTATTGAGCATCGTTTTCGTTTTCGGAGAACTCGAACCCTAAACCACCGCCACCTTTTTCGATCACCTTCGATCCAATATTAGACGTCATAATGATCAAGGTATTCTTAAAGTCCACCGTCCGACCTTTAGCATCGGTCAAACGACCATCTTCTAAGATTTGCAACAACATATTGAAGACGTCGGGGTGGGCTTTTTCAATTTCATCAAACAGCACCACCGTATAGGGACGCCGACGCACCGCTTCCGTCAGTTGTCCGCCTTCGTTATAGCCCACATAGCCTGGAGGCGACCCAATTAACTTAGAAACGGTGTGACGTTCCATATATTCGGACATATCCAAGCGGATCATCGCTTCTTCTGACCCGAAGAAATAGGACGCTAACGCCTTGGTTAATTCGGTTTTACCCACCCCTGTAGGCCCAGAGAAGATAAAACTGGCGATGGGTCGGTTGGGGTTCTTCAGACCGACACGGGCACGACGAATGGCGCGGGACACGGCTTTAACGGCTTCATCCTGACCAATTAACCGTTGATGCAGGGTTCCTTCCATATTCAGCAGTTTCTCGGACTCGGACTCGGTGAGTTTGTTCACCGGAACCCCTGTCCAACTGGCGACAATTTGGGCGATGTCTTCTTCTGTAACGATAGGGCTATCGTCTTCACTGCGGGTGGTTTCGGATTTTTTGGTTTGGCTAATGGAACGAATTTGCGATTTAATTTCCATTTCGCGATCGCGCAATTCTCCGGCCCGATCAAAGTCTTGGGAACGTACCGCCTCGTCTTTTTCTTTCAGAACTTGCCGCAGTTCCTTATCCAATTCTTTCGCTGCTGGAGGCAGTTGAGAATTGATTAAGCGTACCCGTGAACCCGCTTCATCAACTAAGTCAATGGCTTTATCCGGTAAATAGCGATCGCTAATATACCGATCCGAGAGTTTAGCCGCTGCTTCTAACGCTTCATCGGAAATTTTCAGTTTATGGTGTTGCTCATAGCGTTCGCGCAACCCATAAAGAATTTCAATTGTTTCAGCAACGGACGGTTCACCCACCATCACGGGTTGGAACCGACGTTCTAACGCCGCATCTCGTTCAATGTGTTTGCGGTATTCATCTAAGGTCGTCGCCCCGATGCACTGTAACTCACCCCGTGCTAAAGCGGGTTTGAGGATATTCGCGGCATCAATGGCACCTTCGGCTGCACCCGCGCCGATGAGGGTATGAACTTCATCAATTACCAGGATCACATTTCCGGCAGAGCGGATCTCATCCATGATTTTTTTCAGACGTTCTTCAAATTCCCCCCGGTATTTAGTTCCAGCCACCAACAAACCGATATCTAAGGTAACAACCCGTTTTTCTTCTAAAATATCGGGAATATCATTGGTGGCGATCCGTTGGGCTAACCCTTCTGCAATGGCGGTTTTACCCACGCCGGGTTCCCCAATTAACACGGGGTTATTTTTCGTCCGCCGACCGAGAATTTGGATCACCCGTTCAATTTCTTTTTGACGACCGACCACCGGATCGAGTTTGCCTTCGGCGGCCATTTGGGTTAAATTTGATCCAAACTCATCTAAAGTTGGAGTCTTGGTGCGGCTGTTACTGCCACCCGCGGCAACTTCAGCCGTTTCACCCAACATCCGAATCACTTGAGTCCGAACTTTCGAGAGGTCAACCCCAAGGTTTTCTAAGACTCTAGCCGCCACACCTTCCCCTTCGCGGATCAGACCGAGAAGAAGGTGTTCTGTACCAATATAGTTATGTCCGAGTTGGCGAGCTTCTTCCAGGGACAGTTCCAGGACTCGCTTGGCGCGAGGGGTAAAGGGAATCTCAACGGCGACAAACCCAGACCCACGACCAATGATTTTTTCTACCTCGATCCGGGCATCTTTGAGATTGACTCCCATTGATTTTAGGACTTTGGCAGCAACACCTGTGCCTTCCCCAATCAGACCCAAGAGGATCTGCTCGGTTCCAACAAAGTTATGTCCCAGGCGGCGTGCTTCCTCCTGGGCTAACATAATGACTTTAATGGCTTTTTCTGTGAAGCGTTCAAACATGGCTAATTCCCATCACCTGCTGCTTACCCGTTACGCTAATTTTAGCGTGAGACTCCTAACTTCGGAAAAATTAAAACGTTTGCTAAAAAATGAAAGGGTTCATTTTGGCACTTTAATTTCTCGCGCTAGTCAGGTTCTAGGTTGGCGTTGCCTGGTCTCCTTCAACTGGGAATCTTTGCCCAACTTGGGGTTGACCTACAACCTTCCTAGAAATTCTGAGAAGATTGATTTTGCAGGAAAAAATATCCTGCCCTACGGTTGTTTTTTATAAAGTTAGACACAACGACTGACTCAAAGGTGAGCCTAAATCCTTATTCCTCCTCTTGAATCGGCAAGATCAGGATAGGGATCAAGACTTGAATAGAGACAGCTTACTCTAAATAGAATTTTGATTCTGTATAGAGGTTGTCTCTCTGCAAGCCTCAACTGTGTTGTGGCTAACGGGATGACTTTCGATTATTAGGGGTCGAGGGGGGCTTTACAACCCCCGACTCCCATTCAAAACCGTGAAGAGCGACTTTCACCGCACACGGCTTAAGAGTCTAGTTAACTGTTGTCATCAGAACATCCGGTTTCTTTTGAGTTGTAAGACCCATCAGTTGCCGTTTTAGTTGTAATATTCTTTTTTGTTGATGCTTACATAGATTCTTGACATTGCGTCATGGGCTGAACGTCCGGGTCTAAATCCATAGCTCTCACCCTCGAATCTGGCTTCCCACTGAGGTTCTAAAGCAGATTTAACCAAGGCTTGCCTCACTCTATCTTGTATAGTTGGGATACCTAGGGGTCGTTTCTCTCCGTTGGGTTTGGGTATCCATTTCCTACGGAGTGGTTTTGCCTTTTGGTATTTACTCAAGTTGTTGGCAAGTTCTAATCGCTGTTTGGGTGTAATGGATTTTATTCCATCGACCCCGGCTGTCTTCTTGCCTTGATTATCCTGAGTCACCTTTCTAATTGATAAAAGTTTGGCGTAATATGACTTGACTAGAAGTTTTTGGAGCTTCCGAGCTTTTGCATTTTGTCCCGATAATGATGCCTGGTAAATTCTCTTTTGCAGCTTAAATACTACCCGTTGGACTTTCGCCCAATTGATAGAATTCCATGCACTCGTAGTCTTGGTTATACTCGTTTTCACCGTTTTAACTGCTAATTGAAACCTTACCTAACAACTAAACCGGAATCTATCAGCGTATCCTGGACATTACATCTAGGCTTTGGCTTCTGACTCCATCTCTCGCCCTCATAACATCCGCCTTAGATTTGTGGCTACCTAGCAGTCTTCGACCTCTGTAGGAGTAGATGAGGGGTTTTAACGTTCCTTGAAAATGGGTTTATTGCCTTTAGAATCATCCTATCTGCCGGGGTACTTTTGGGAGTCTTAGTAAGTGTTGCAAATATAACCTTACCTTTGTAGATGAACAGTAAAATCTCTACCTTTCCCCTTGTTCTTTTGAACGCAGCGTAATCAAGTCAATTTCGCTACTTCATCCTTTCGACAGTTCAAGCCGGATGTTCACTTTCGTTATTCTTGGGCAATTGGCTAGAGAACTACTTAGATATTTGACTTATTAGTTTTTTATGGAGAACACATTGGACGCGAAAATTGGGAATTTCCCTTGGTTAAACTCCTGTCCTGGCTAACTTTACTCGTGGGTTTATTATTCTTGCTCTTGATTCCTCTAGGCGTTTTTAATACAATTCGCTTGGATAAACAAGCTCAAAGTCAAATTAGCTCTCAAGTCCAGCAAAATATTACCCAAATTCAGGAAGTCAAAAAACAACTGGCTACAACCCAAACGGCTGAAGAGATGAAAGCTTTATTGCGCCGTTTGGATAATCAAGGTCGCGCTCCTGATATTCAAACCTCAGAACAACTCCAAAAAGTCAAAGATGAACTTTCTAATTTTATCTCTAAAACGGAAAATCAATTGTCAAACCAAGCCAGTATAGTTCAGTCTGGTCAACGTCTAACATTGCTGAAAAATTCCATTAAGTGGAACTTGGGTGCTTTAATTTCAGGGACACTTTTCATTATTATCTGGCGTTCTACCCGTTGGGCTCGTTAGCTCAAGTTTGGTATTTCTGGAGGTGACTTTATATTTACCCCCCTTATGTAAAGTCCTCCAGATTGATTTTCCCCAAAAAATTTATAAATTTAGATTATGGAATATTCCCCTGTTTAGGAAATTTAGCCTAGGGAAGAACAGAAGAAAACATAAAATTCTGGATTTATCAGCCAAACGATCCTCTCAAACTGTATTTAAAGCTACTTTTTCAGGATTGTTATATAAAAAAAAATTATAATCCCCCAATTTTAAAGAGTTGATGAACTTGTTGCGTGAAGCAATTGAGTTTAGCAAGTTAAGTATATTCTTAAAGAGATAGAACAAAATTACATCTACTCAAAGACATAAACTATGAAATTCAATACTATTCTTCCTTCTTTCTTTATGGCTGCCAGTGTTGCAGTTGCAACCAGCTTACCCGCTCAAGCGTTAACTTTTGATTTCTCCGGTACCGATAATGGGGGAACAGGTTCAGCCACGATGAACTTTACAGGCTTAGGAACCCAAAATGTTACGGTTGATTTGTGGAATACTTCTCCTACCACGTTGAATAACAATACTGGTTCTAATGCTTCAGCTATTACTGGCTTTGGCTTCAATAATTTAGGAACATCTGATCCAGGAATCACTTCTTGGACGCTGCAAGCGTTAAATAGTTCAGGTGTTATGGAGACCATTGGTAGCAGTAGCAACAGCAGCTTACCTTGGGGCCGGGTATCTGACAACAACGTAGCTGGTGTTAGCCTCGATTATATATTTGCCGCTCTCAACAACGCTGGTAATGAGGCCCAGATTAAAGGAGCACTCTATAACCCTGATGCTATCGGTTCAAGTGCTTTAGCTGCTTTACCTAATTACTTTACTAAAGCCACTATGAATTTGACGTTTGCCTCCAATTTCACGCTTGATACCGCCGGTATGAGTCCCTTTGTCAGAATGCAAAACGTGGGTAATGGTGGAAGCTTGAAATTGGATGGTACGCCACAGAAAGAAGTCCCCGAACCTCTGACCATTTTAGGTTCAGCCGCTGCTTTAGGGTTTGGTTCAGTCTTGAAAAAGCAAGCCAATAAAAACAAAAATAAAGCCGCCACTAAAGACACAATCTCAGTATAAATTTACAATTTTCAAGTATCGATCAATATCTATGAATATAGATCAAAACTGTGGAGCGGGTATTTAGCCCGCTTTTCGTATTTCTTTACAATAACCTCAAACAAATCTCTTGATACCACTGATGGAGAACTTGGGGAAAATGGGGACGATGAAGATCCCCTCGCCAGAGAATTAAGGCATCTTCTCCGGTATCTTGGTAATAGCCTTTGCGGCGGCCTGCTTCTTTAAAACCAAATTTCTGATATAAATTAATTGCCCGTTGATTAGAAACTTTAACTTCTAGGGTAGCGCGTTCGAGTTTCCGTTTCCAAGCTGATACTAATAATTGAAATAATAACGCTTCACCTAACCCTTTTCCTTGATAGTCTGGATCAATGGCTAAAATTGTAATATGCGCTTCTTCTAAGATTGCCCATAAACACCCAATTCCTATAATTTCATTACCCGAACTTCCCGGATTTTTTAATTCTATTTTAGGTAATTTTAAGTCTTCTAAGATCGGTTGTGAATTTTCGGTTTCATTAACTCGTTTCCAAATGATTAAATCACTATTAGGGCTATCAATTTCTCGTTGATATCCGTCTATTGTCCAAAGTCCTCCTAAACAGCGTTGATCGAGTTCGACAACCGCAGAAAGTTGATCATCGCTTAAAAGTTGTAATTCTAAATATTGTTTTCCCATTGCTCCTACAATCTTCTAATTCAGATTAGACCCTAGATTAACTAATGATTAAACTTATACTCAATAGACATCTCCATCCTGAGTGATTATAATCTTAATACATTCATCGAAAATTTCTATTTCCCTCCTATGGCTGGTGAGGGGGGACAACTTTAAGGTAAAATCAGATCCATAGAAGTGTTAATATAGTATTTCCTGTGCAAAATTCTGGACTGCAATACCTATCGGCATCAACGGATGCCAGTGAAACGCGATCGCCTAATCAACATCTACTCCCTCTAACGGCGAAAGTCAACCCCCAAGATCACTTAGAAATTGGCGGTTGTGATGTTACTGCTTTAGTTGAACAATTTGGCACACCCCTTTATATTGTTGATGAAACCACCCTGCGAACGGCTTGTCAACAATACCGGGAAGCCTTCAAACGTCATTATCCGGGTGAATCTTTAGTTTTGTATGCCTCCAAAGCCTGGAATTGTTTAGCGATTTGTGCAATTGTCGCCTCTGAAGGATTAGGCATTGATGTGGTTTCAGGAGGCGAACTCTATACCGCTTTACAAGCAGGAGTTCTACCCCAGAAAACCTACTTACATGGTAATAATAAATCCTCAGAAGAAATTCAATTAGCCATTGAAAATGAATGTACGGTTGTTGCAGATAATTGGTCAGATTTAAAGATTCTGGCTCAACTGAGTCAACAATCGATTGTTGATCATCCGATTCGGGTTATGATTCGGTTTACCCCAGGAATTGAATGTCATACCCATGAATATATCCGCACCGGACATTTAGATAGTAAATTTGGTTTTGATCCCGGTCAATTGGATGAAGTGTTTCAATTTATCAGTCAACAACCGGGTTTAGTTTGTATTGGGGTTCATGCTCATATTGGTTCGCAAATTTTTGAATTACAACCCCACGAAGATTTAGGATATGTCATTATTGATACATTGACAAAAGCGAATCAATATGGTTTAAATCTTTCAGAAGTTAATATTGGTGGGGGTTTGGGTATTTGTTATACTGAATCAGATGACCCTCCAAGCATTGAAGAATGGGTAAAAATTGTTACCGATTCCATTGTAAACGCTTGTCAACAGAAACAATATCCCCTACCGCGATTATTATGTGAACCGGGACGGTCGATTATTGGGTCTAGTTGCGTTACAGCTTATACCGTTGGTTCTCAAAAACAAGTCCCTGGAATTCGCACCTATATTGCTGTAGATGGCGGAATGTCCGATAATCCCCGTCCGATTACCTATCAGTCCTTATACCGAGTGGTATTGGCGAATCAAATGTCTGCACCCATGACTGAACCAGTCACCCTGGCAGGAAAACATTGTGAATCTGGGGATATTTTAATTAAGGATGCTCAACTTCCGAAAGTTGAATCTGGGGATATTCTCGTGGTGATGGCAACCGGAGCCTACAACTATAGTATGGCATCGAACTATAACCGACTGTCTAAACCTGCGGCGATTTTAGTCAACGATGGCGATGCTAACGTGATTATTGAACGAGAATCTTACCAAGATTTAATCGGAAAAGATCGACTTCCCGAACGGTTGACACTCAACCCTTAACGATTAACAGTTGACGGTTGACAGTTGATACTTTAACAATCAAGAGTCAACCGTTAACCACTAACAATTTAACTCTAAAATTTGATAATAATTTTCGATGAATACGGCGCCTATTCATGACAAAGCAAGGAATTCCTCCCTGGTTGATTCAAAGTCTTGATATTGGATTAGTTTTTGCCGTCGCTTATGTGGTCTTAGTCATCATTGGAGAACGCCGTACTCTATGGATGGTGCGAGGGTTTATTATTCTGATGTTGGCAACGGCTCTGAGTAACTGGGCTAATTTAAGGTTATTGTATATTGCCCTCAATAGTTTAGTTACAGGGTCTGCCGTAGCGATGGCAGTCATGTTACAGTCGGAATTTCGCCAATTTTTAGAACAATTGGGTCGGGGAGAAGTTTCGCAACTGTTTGGTCAAGGTCGCCGTGTGATTCCCGAACCCGATGGAGTGATTGATCAAATTGTAGAAGCTGTTAAAGAACTTTCACAAAACCGCACAGGTGCATTAATTATTATTGAAACAGCCAGCCCCATTGATGAACGGGATTTTTCGGTTCCGGGGGTTAAACTAAATGCAGAAGTCTCCAGGGAACTGTTACAAACCATTTTTCAACCCAAAACCCTGTTACATGATGGGGCGGTGTTAATTCGGGCGTCTCGAATTGCGGCGGCGGGGGTAATTCTACCACTATCTGAACGAATGGCGTCTCGACAATTGGGAACTCGTCATCGAGCCGCGATGGGAATTACGGAACGGGTGGCAAAATGTATGTGTATTGTAGTGTCAGAAGAAACGGGTTCAATTTCTTTGGCGGAGAAAGGAGTCCTCAATCGACCCTTAACTAGCAGTAAACTGAAAGAGCTATTAGAAGCTCGGTCTTGGACATCCAATGATGACAGAACTGCTGCTTCAATTTCGATTACCCATTGGGGAAACCGCATTGGTTCCCAAGGAAGGGCTTTAGTATCTGGCCTATTCCGTCCTCGTTCCAAAGCTTCTCGGGAGAAAAAATGAGTGCTAAAACAAGGGTTATATATGAATTACCCGCAGATTTAGACCAAAGCCGTTTGCCCAAACACATTGCTGTGATTATGGATGGCAATGGTCGTTGGGCGAAACGTCGGGGTTTACCGCGAACAATGGGTCATCGTCGGGGAGTGGATGCCCTCAAAGAAGCCTTACGCTGTTGTCGAGATTGGGGTGTGCAAGCACTAACAGCTTATGCCTTTTCTACAGAAAATTGGGGCCGTCCGTTAGAAGAAGTGGATTTTTTAATGGCGTTGTTTGAGCGGGTTTTAATGCGTGAACTACGGGAAATGATGGAAGAGGAAGTGCAAATTCAGTTTGTGGGAAATTTAACGGCACTTCCCCAGTCTCTACAGAAAAAAATAGAATATTCAATGGAGGAAACGAAAACCAATAAGGGGATTCTATTTACCATTGCTACGAATTATGGCGGACGACAAGAAATTTTAACGGCTTGTAGAGAAATTGCAAATCAAGTTAAACAAGGGTTCATTCAACCGGAAGATATTGATGAAACGCTGTTTGAACAACATTTATATACAGCCGGAATGTGTCACCCAGATTTATTAATTCGCACCAGTGGAGAATTGCGAATTAGTAATTTTTTATTATGGCAACTTGCCTATGCAGAAATTTATGTTACCGATACTCTCTGGCCGGATTTTGATCATCAGGAACTCCATCTAGCCTTATCTTCCTATCAAAAACGGGAGCGGAGGTTTGGGAAAGTTTGAATCAGTTATCAGTTATCAGTTATCAGTTGAGATGTTAGTTGGGTTGCAGAAGTTTTGGAGAGATTGGGGACGACAGAGGGAAAAATGATTTTTGCACTTCTTAAAAAGACTCGAATCAGGGATTACTATTTCGTCAGCAGTTATGAATAATTACTGTAATTACGTTATGCCTAATCGACAACAAATACTCACCCATAACTGATAACTGATAACTGATAACTGATAACTGATTATGGCCCGCCAAAAATAGCTGCTTCGAGATCTCGGCGAGATAGGGAATATTTAAAGGAACGTTGAATATCTTGACCGTTGTTGGCGGCTCCAATATAACGCACGGTAATTTGGTCAACATCTAACCACAAATCTGCTGTCCAATTTGGGTTTTTAATGCGCCAATAATGAAGCTCTTTACTATTTTGTTCCCCCCCATGAGAGCGTAACCAGTTTTCTATATCGGGTAAGGGATGATTATATAACGGTGTATCGGAACTGGGCAAGGTCATAAACAAGAGATAGGAGAACGAATTTGTCCTAAATGTTAATTATAGCATTTTTTACAAATCTTAATAAATCAATGTTTTAAAATATTAAAAACCCTAGAGGTTGGATGGATTCTACCCCACTCCCGGAACGAGTTAAACCGATAAAAATAGCTAAGAATAAACACCCGATTAAACTCAGTCCCATGAGAAATAATGCAAAAATCTCTCCGGCGGAAAGGGGACGGTCTGTTGGGTCTAAATAAGCAGAAGATTTAGGATAAGGATGGGTTTTAGATAATGGTTGATTAAAATTAGTCGGAACCTGAATGACATGATATCGAGAATAGCCAATTGTTAGATCATAAGATTGACGTCGTTGTGGGTTGCTTAAGGTGGCGTAAGCTTCATTGAGTGTTTGAAATTTTGCCGTTGCGATCGCTTTTGATAAGGTTGTTGTATCAGGATGGTAAAGTTTACTCAATTCCCGATAGGCGCGTCGAATTTCTATGGGGGTGGCGCTAGGATGAACCCCTAAGAGCGTGTAATAACTAGAATTGAGTGCGGGATGGTTTTCGGGTTGGGGTTGCTGTTGGGATGAAGTTCCTGGGGAAGTCACGGCTATCTACTCAACATCACATAAACAGTTCTTTTATTATATGGGATGTAGAAGACAGAAGACAGAAAATCAGAAAATCGGTAGAGGAATTATAGGGAACGCCTCTACAAAATCCTGGAATTAGAGCAATTATTTATTCATCCGACGAAAAATTACGCTCTAGGAAATCTAACGCATAGTTTCGTAATTCATAATATTCCGATGATTCTCGGAGTTGATGGCGATCGCGAGGATGAGAAAACGGAACTTCTAATATTTCTCCAATATTAGCATGGGGGCCATTGGTCATCAAAACAATTCGATCAGACATATAAATAGCTTCATCAACATCATGGGTAATCATCATCACCGCTTGACGATTTTGTTCCCAAATATCTAAAACTTGTTTTTGTAATTTTCCTCGTGTTAACGCATCTAATGCTCCAAACGGTTCATCCATTAATAACATTTTAGGCTGAATGGCTAAAGCTCGTGCAATTCCCACCCGTTGTTTCATTCCGCCTGAAATTTCATGGGGATATTTATCAGCAGCAGCCGTTAAATTCACCATAGCAATATGTTCATTGACTAAACTCATTTTTTCCGCAGAAGACATATTTTTCAGAACTTCATCAACGGCTAAACGGATATTTTCTCGAACGGTTAACCAAGGTAATAAAGAATAATGTTGAAATACCATCATTCGATCTGAACCGGGTTTGCGAATTTCTTTTCCTTCAATTCGGACAGAACCCGATGTTGATTTCTCCAACCCCGCTACTATTTTTAATAGGGTTGACTTTCCACAACCGGAATGACCGATCACCGAGATAAATTCATCCTCACCAATGGTGAGATTGATTTGATCTAAAACCACAAATTCTCCGCCATTGGCATTAGGGTAGGATTTTACTAAATTCTCAATAGTTAAAAATCCAGAGGCGTTTAAAGTAGAAGTTGGGGTTGAGATTGAAGTTGGGAATTGTTTCATAATAAACCTCACGAGATATTCAAGATAAACTAAGATAAAAATAAAGATTGAGGACGATTAGCCCGAATTTCAAAACTCTTAAGATAACCGACTGGATCACTCGGATCAAAAGCTTTTTTATCAATAAAAAATTCAGCAGGTTCGATTTTATAATCCTCCTTCGGACATTCAATTCCCATTTCGTTTGCAATCTCTCGATATAAATCCGTTCGCCAAGCTTGGTGGGCTTTTTTCTCAGCATCTTTAGGTATTTCTTTAATTTGTCCCCAACGAGCCGCTTGAGTCATTAACCAAAGGCTTTGAGACTGCCATAAAAACGTAGAATGAATCCCTGGAATATACGATAAGCTGTTGTGTATTTAAACTGTGATTATAGCATTACCTTTGTTTTTAAGTTTACGTCCCCATTTAATAGATAACTGTCCTTCATTTAAAAGCTGATGTAATAAACACTCTAGCTCATCAACTGATTTAAAGAGTCGATGAGCTATATATTCTTTAGCTGAATGCCAGACTAATTCAATTAAATTATAATCTGGACTATATGCTGGAAGAAATTCTAAATAGACATTCGGCATTTCTGCTTTAATTTTTTCTAGGTACTCTTCTTTTTTGTGAAAACTTGCATTGTCAAGAATAATCAGGATCTTAGCTCCTTTTTCTACAAATTCTTCTGCTTGATTTCCCGCTAATACCCATTCATAAATTAGCTCTTGATAAAAACTTTTTAACACTTGATAAAAATTATCTGCATTTCCTTTATCCAGAAATTCTACAAATCTTTTTTTATCCGAGTACCTCAATCCTCCCATCACATTAACTCTTCCTTTCCTCCTGTCTCCTCTAATCTGTTTCCTCTTCCCTTTTTTACACCAATTCTTTCTTTTTATCACTCTTAAATTAAATCCACTTTCATCCCAAAACCATACCTGTAATTGTTCTGGACTTTCTTTTGCTATTTTCAAATATTCTTCTATTTTATCTTTAAATAATTTTCTTTTTTCTGGATCTCTTTTCTCTTCTAAGCTATACTTTGCCCACAAATAAACATACTTTTTTTCCTTTAATATCTTTCTCACTTGTGAACTACTTAATTTGATTCCTGTGATTTGTTCTAAATAAGTTGCCAATCTTTCTCCTGTCCATCTCCCAAATTCATATCCTAATTCTTCCGGTTCTTTTTCTACTGTTTCTAATAATATCTCTATATATTTGTCTGTGGCTTTTCTATAATTTCCTTTCATTCTTTCATCTTTTAGGCTTTCTAATTTGTCAGGGTCTCCATGTACACACCAATAACATACTTTGTTTAATGAGCAGCCCAAAAACTTGGCAATTTCACTTTGCTTTTTACCATCATTTAGCAATAATAAAATCAAGATTCTTTCTCGGATTTGTCCATTTTCTTCCTCTTTCAATCTTTTCTGTAGTTTCTCTACTTGCTTTTCATTTAAATGATTTTTAGCAGGCATCTTTTGATTGATTTTTCTAAACTTGGTTTTTCATTATACCCTATTTAGATGCTTAACAGCTTAACTTCGGAGGAGAATCATAAAAAATTGTCGTATAGGGATCAGAAATAATTCGTTGTTGGTTATCAAATCCGCCATAATTATAATCCCCCACAATTCCAGGTTTAGTAAATTTATCAATGGCTCCTTTTTTCGGTTTTGCTCCCGTAAAAGAAGGGTCAGTAATTAGTTGAGCAACTTCCGGTCGATTAGCAGGATTACTACAATATTGACAAGCCTCAATCATCGCTTTTACTAAACTGCGATAAGTTTTGGGATTTTCATTAATAAATGATTCCATCACACCTAATAATCGATCAGGGTGTCCATACCAAATTTCAGAGCCTTGAGCAAAGGTAAAACCCACATTTTCATTGCCTGTAATGGCGCGAGTATTCCAAGGTTCTGCCACCATATAAGCTTGCATGGCGCCAATTCTAATATTGTTCACCATTTGAGGTGGGGGAATAATAATAATCCGAAATTCTTGGATCGGATCAACCCCAGCCGCCGCCGATAAATAGCGGGCAAAATATTCATAAATTGCCGAACTTAAGACAACTGCCCAGATGCGTTGTTCAGGAGGCAAAGCATCAAAATAGCCTCGAAAATCTCGCCCAAATTCCTCTAAATTGCCGTTATATTCATGCCAAGGACGCAAACCATAATCCCACATGGCTTTATTCATCGTCATGGCGTTTCCGTGGCGGTGAATGGTCATGGCGGCACACAAGGGGGCTTTTCGTGCACCTTCGGCTCCAATACGGGCGTTGGTAACAGCACCCGAAACGACGGGAGACGCATCTAAACGCCCGAAAATAATACCATCCCGGGAATTAGCCCAACTTGCCTCACGGGATAAGGTAACATTGAGTCCGTATTTGCGGAAAAATCCCTTTTCATAGGCAACAGCAAAAGGCGCGCAATCATTAACAGGAACGTAACCAACGGTAATATTGGGCTTTTCTAAGGTTTTGGGGTCAACAACGGGTTCAACGGCTAAGGCGGCTTCCGATAATTGGGCGGTGGGAGGTTTACCCACGTTGCAGGAATACAACGCCAGTCCCGTCGCCGTCAGTCCCATTGCGTGTAAAAATTGACGTCGGGTAGTCATATTGTTTTTGGATTTTGAATTGAACTTTTATGAAATTAAACTCATGCTTGTACGCGGTGATGAGTTACTAATGCTTGAATTTGACCTAAACCGTAATCGAGTAATAATCCGGTTATTCCGATTACAAATACGGCTAAGAATACCGAACTTAAATTCAAGCGATTCCATTGATCCCAAACAAAGAATCCAATCCCCACACCTCCGGTTAACATTTCCACCGCTACAATCACTAACCAAGCAATCCCTAAACTAATCCTTAATCCGGTAAAAATATAAGGTAAACTGGCGGGTAAAATGATTTTAATCACTCGTTTCCATTGAGGCATTTCTAACACTCTGGCTACATCTAAATAATCAGGATTAACGCTGGCAACTCCTAGTGCTGTATTGATAATAGTCGGCCATAAAGACGTAATAAAAATCACAAAAATGGCGGAGGGTTCAGCTAAGTTAAAAATGGCTAACGCAATGGGCAACCACGCCAAAGGAGAAACAGGTTTAAAAATTTGAACTAAAGGATTTAACGCTAAAAATGCAGGGCGTGACATTCCAATTAAAAACCCTAATGGAATTGCCACCACAGCCCCTAATAAAAACCCTAAGATCACTCGGCGTAAACTGGCAATTAATAGCCAACCTAATCCTAAATTACCCGGCCCTTTTCTGAAAAAAGGATTAGCATATTCTCGGCTATCGATTAAGGCTTCTAAAGGGGTTGGCATTAAGTCTGTGAGGAATGTTGCCGCAAACCACCATAGAAAAATTACCCCTAAAAATCCTAACGTTGGTAATAGAAACGTATCCCGAAATAAGATGGGCTTGGTTTTTTTCCACGCCATCTGTCCAGCGACTGCGAGAGTCGCAAGATTCAATTGTAAGAACATTAATTTTCCTCAGAGTCTAGGTCAGTGAATGCGAAGAAAAAGATACTGGCCTGGAACACTGAATCTCGTCAGATTATGAATAATTCTGACTGTTTCAGTCTCCTCCCAATGCCTACGGAGTTAGCTGACGGGCTGGGGTTGAGAGATACCCTTCTCTTTATTATTTATCAAAAGAGATTAGCCCCAAAAATTTGGTTCCCCCGCTCTTGCTGACTATCGCTAGTCAACAGCAAGACTCGGCTGACTTCTTCGCCATATTTGACTATGACGTTAACACATCGTTTTTAAAGTTGCAAGGGTAAAGTTGAAATTTGCTCTGAGTTCTAACGTATTTCTCTGGGATTTAAAAACAGAAATTCTTTCAGACTAAAGGTTTCAGCCCGATTTTAATTTTCCCCTGCAATAGCCGTGTTCTATCTTTAGAAATAAGTAATTGTAGGATTTCCTTTAAGCTTTAATAAATAGTTTGGATAGAAAATTACAACTCTTACCGAGGGTTTAAAGTGTTGAAGCTATTGCCAATATAATCATCAAAAATTGCACCCCTACTAATGAGATCATTCTTGGCTTCTGGTGAAATCCCTAGGTTCGATCTAAATTGAGTCTTTTTAACAATAGCTCCACTCAAGTTCGTGAGACTTAAATTAGCGAGATTTAGAGAGGCAAAACACAAATTAGCCAAACTTAAATTCGCTTGAAACAAATTTGCTCTCGTTAAGTTTGCTCGGCTAATATTACTTTCCACTAAATTTATTTTCGTTAAGTTGGCTTCACTTAAATTCGCTCCCATCAAGTTAGTTCCGCTTAAGTTCGCTCCCATCAAATTTGTTTTATTTAAGTTGGCTCGACTGAGGTTGGCTCCACTTAAATCCGCATAACTTAAATCAGCTTCACTGAGATTTGCTCCCATAAAATAAGCTTCACTGAGATTAAGTCCACTTAGGTTGACTCCTTTTAAGTTGGCTTGACTTAAATAAACTTGATTCAGGTCAGTTTCGATTAAATTGGCATTTCCTAAATAGACTCCACTGAGGTAAGCTTTACTTAAGTCTGCGCCACTCAGATTTGTGTAGCTGAGATAAGCTTCACTCAAGTCTGCTTCTCTGAGGTTTGCTGCTTTTAAATTGGTGTGAATGAGATTAGAGTTACTGAGGTTGGCTCCACTTAAATTTGCATTCTCTAAGTTGGCTCCCATTAAGTTAACACCACTTAAATTCGCTTGGCTTAAGTTGGCTTGACTGAGGTTGGCTTCAGTTAGGTTAACGCGACTTAAGTTGGCTTGACTCAGGTTAACATTTCTTAAGTCAGTTTTTGCCAAATTAAGACCCTTTAAATCAATACCCACTAAATCTTTTGTCAGGTCAATTCCGATGAGTTTTGCTAATTCTAATAAACTATCTGTGTTGGCATTAAAAAGGGTCTTAATATAGCTTTTTGCTTCTTCTTGAATCTGTTTGTCATTCATGGCTAAAACTCCATTATTTTTGAGTTAGATTTGATTTTATCAATCATTAATATAGTAGAATTCATTGTTATCATACCGAGCAAGATTAGGAGTGAGAGTTGAGGAAAGAGAAGCTCTTCTCTGTTTTAGCTGGAAACACCAAGCTTTTCTTTGATAGTGTTGAGGGTGTTTACCCGTTTGACTGTCCTTTGTTTATAGTTTGTGTTTTTTTTAATATAACATTATCTTCACTCATTTTAAAACGCCCTATCAAAACTTAAGAATTTTTGAAAAGATTTTTTAATAGAAATGGTAACGTCTTCCCGCAGTAACTCTTTTCCTGATCCCCGGTCAATATTTACCCGGTTGTCCCTCCTAAATTGTTCAAACTGGATTAATATTCTGAATCAAAATCAAGTCTTCTGGCTGCGATGAAACTTGATTCTATATCAGCTATAATATAATGAGAAAAGGTTCAACCCTTCTGGAATGTAGGGTGCGTCAGTGACAAACGCACACACCATTTCTCAACACCCAACCTCCAACCCCTGACAACCAGATTATGAATTTCCTAGAGAGTATCAAAATGGCAACTACAACGCTATTAGCCAATAAAATGCGAAGTAGTTTAACCATGTTAGGAATTATTATTGGGAATGCCTCTGTTATTGCCATGATTGGTATTGGAGAAGGAGCTCAGAAATTTGTCAATAATCAAGTGAATTCTTTGGGGCCAAATGTTTTATTTGTGTTACCTGGAAGTCCAGAATCTCAACGTCGTCCGGTATTTCCCCCCCAAAATTTAGTCTTAGAAGATGCAAGAGCGATCGCAGAACAAGTCCCATCTGTTGAACAAGTTGCTCCCTCTTTGAATGGCAGTGAATTAATGACTTATCGCAGTAATAATGCCTCGGCTGCGGTCGTCGGAACAACACCGGAATATTTATCGGTGCGGAATTTTGATATTGCTAAAGGTCGATTTATTACGGATTTAGACTTAAAACGTAATGAACAAGTTGTAGCATTAGGATCGGAATTAGCTCAACAATTATTTGGCAATGAAGACCCCATTGGTAAATCTGTTCGACTGCGAAATATGAGCTTACAAGTGGTGGGAGTCATGCAGCCAAAAGGCTCCAGTTTTGGCAGTAATGAAGATATGAATGCCTTTGTCCCCTTAACTACAATGGCGAATCGAATTATCGGGAATAAATCACCTTATGGAACTCAAGTAACGTTTATTTCCATTGCCATTGATAGCCAAGATAATATGGCTGCGGCTCAATTCCAAATAGAAAATTTACTGCGGTTACGTCATAAAGTGATTGATGAAGATGATTTTACCGTTCGTAACCAAAAAGATTTAATGAATATTTTGGGAAGTATTGCCGGAGCTTTAACCATTTTGTTAGCAGCAACCGCCGCCATTTCTTTGTTAGTGGGTGGGATTGGAATTATGAATATTATGTTGGTTTCGGTGACGGAAAGAACCCAAGAAATTGGCTTAAGAAAAGCGATTGGAGCCACCCAATCTGATATTTTAATTCAGTTTATGATTGAATCTGTAATTTTATCCGCCGCCGGGGGTTTAATTGGAACCTTGATTGGGGTGGGTGGTATTTTATTAGTAGGTGCGTTCACTCCTTTAGAAGCCGGAATTTCTACCGTTGCGATTGTAACAGCCGTTAGCATCTCTGGGGGAATTGGATTATTTTTTGGTGTTGTTCCCGCCAAACAAGCGGCTCAACTTGACCCTATTGTTGCTTTAAGAAGTGTTTAAGCTGTCAACATTAAATTATGAAAACATCAATTTCCACCCAACCAGAAAATCAAGATTTACAACCCAAACCTGTTATTATTCATTTAGAAAATGTTACCAAAGTTTATGGCATGGGTGATATTCAAGTTCAGGCGTTAAAAGGGGTAACTTTAACCGTAGAACAAGGAGAATATTGTTCTATTATGGGGGCATCGGGTTCGGGAAAATCAACGGCGATGAATATTATTGGTTGTTTGGATCGTCCCTCCACAGGTTCCTATTATTTGGATGGGGTGAATGTAGCGAAAATGTCAGAAAATAATTTAGCCAAAATTAGAAATATTAAATTAGGATTTGTGTTCCAACAATTCCATCTTTTACCGCAACTGAGTGCCTTAGACAATGTGATTTTACCGATGATGTATGCAGGAATTCCCGCCACAGAACGTCGAGAACGCGCTAAAGAAGCGTTAATTCGAGTTGGGTTAGAAAATCGGTTAAATAATAAACCCAATCAACTCTCAGGGGGTCAACAACAACGGGTCGCCATCGCTCGTGCAATTGTTAATCGTCCGGTGTTATTATTAGCAGATGAACCCACCGGGGCGTTAGATTCTCAAACGACTCAAGAAGTCATGGATATTTTTACAGAATTAAATGCCAGTGGAATGACCGTTGTAATGGTAACTCATGAACCCGATGTTGCCCGTCAAACTCATCGCATTGTTTGGTTTAAAGATGGGGAAGTAATTCATTCCCATCTTAAGCCCAATGATTTACACAGTGCTATTTTTTAATTTTTTTTAATCAGCTAGAATTTTACCGACAAACCGGATTTCTTCAAGAAACCCGGTTCTTCTGTCTAGGGATAAAATGGCTATATGTCTTATTTTAGACTTTTGTTCTTTTTCAACAGTAATCCTAACCCTAATCCGGTTAAAGCAAATACGGTACTGGGTTCAGGAACAGACTTAGAATTGAATTCTTTTTCAATAGTTGCATAAGCAGCATCCGCTATTAATTTGTGACCTGCCGTTGTCGGGTGGAAATCATCCCAGAATAAGTATTCATTAGGATTAGTACAACCGACTAACAAACATCCATTAGTAACATTTGTCAACCCGTACTTAGAAGGTTTTTTGATCACATCTTTGAACACGTTATTAACATCAAACAGGGCAATATTAGAATTAAATAATGATTGATTTAAGTCTTTGATTTCTTTTTTGAGTAAAGCATTATGAGCTTTAACTGTCTGTTGTAATTCATCGGCTGGAACTAATACACCACTACTTCCTAAAGGAGTTTTGCTTAAATCGGGTAAATTGCCAATTAAGAAATTTCTGGCACCGACACTATATAAACTATTGATTGCCCAAGATAAATTACTAACAACTTCTGTAGTATTCTTATTACCGTCATAGGTATAATCATTCCCTCCAGCCCAAAGAACATACAAACCATTGGGGTCAGCAGTTTGACCTTGTTGTAATAAGGGTTGAATAAAGGCTCCGATTTCTTGCTGTACACCGGGTAATGGAGGAAGACCAGGTTTCAGCTTATTAATAATGTTTGTACTTCCTGTAGTTGCTCCACCAAAGGCATAGTTAACCCCTTGGCTTGAGGTAATTCCACTGGTATAAGGAGTGGGGTTAAGTTCTAAATCCTCTGCTAAATACTCTGTCCAAATATCACCATTAGAAAAATGTCCTTGATAATAAGCTGCTGGAGGAGCAGGAATTAACCCACCCGTCAGATTAAACATATTACCGGGGTCACTTAAACTATCCCCAAAAATGTTAAGCTGTTGTGTATTTAAACTGTGATTATAGCATTACCTTTGTTTTTAAGTTTACGTCCCCATTTAATAGATAACTGTCCTTCATTTAAAAGCTGATGTAATAAACACTCTAGCTCATCAACTGATTTAAAGAGTCGATGAGCTATATATTCTTTAGCTGAATGCCAGACTAATTCAATTAAATTATAATCTGGACTATATGCTGGAAGAAATTCTAAATAGACATTCGGCATTTCTGCTTTAATTTTTTCTAGGTACTCTTCTTTTTTGTGAAAACTTGCATTGTCAAGAATAATCAGGATCTTAGCTCCTTTTTCTACAAATTCTTCTGCTTGATTTCCCGCTAATACCCATTCATAAATTAGCTCTTGATAAAAACTTTTTAACACTTGATAAAAATTATCTGCATTTCCTTTATCCAGAAATTCTACAAATCTTTTTTTATCCGAGTACCTCAATCCTCCCATCACATTAACTCTTCCTTTCCTCCTGTCTCCTCTAATCTGTTTCCTCTTCCCTTTTTTACACCAATTCTTTCTTTTTATCACTCTTAAATTAAATCCACTTTCATCCCAAAACCATACCTGTAATTGTTCTGGACTTTCTTTTGCTATTTTCAAATATTCTTCTATTTTATCTTTAAATAATTTTCTTTTTTCTGGATCTCTTTTCTCTTCTAAGCTATACTTTGCCCACAAATAAACATACTTTTTTTCCTTTAATATCTTTCTCACTTGTGAACTACTTAATTTGATTCCTGTGATTTGTTCTAAATAAGTTGCCAATCTTTCTCCTGTCCATCTCCCAAATTCATATCCTAATTCTTCCGGTTCTTTTTCTACTGTTTCTAATAATATCTCTATATATTTGTCTGTGGCTTTTCTATAATTTCCTTTCATTCTTTCATCTTTTAGGCTTTCTAATTTGTCAGGGTCTCCATGTACACACCAATAACATACTTTGTTTAATGAGCAGCCCAAAAACTTGGCAATTTCACTTTGCTTTTTACCATCATTTAGCAATAATAAAATCAAGATTCTTTCTCGGATTTGTCCATTTTCTTCCTCTTTCAATCTTTTCTGTAGTTTCTCTACTTGCTTTTCATTTAAATGATTTTTAGCAGGCATCTTTTGATTGATTTTTCTAAACTTGGTTTTTCATTATACCCTATTTAGATGCTTAACAGCTTATGCGCTTGTTCCTCCGTAATATCACGGGGGTTTTGTAAAGTTTAAGGAAAGCTATTGTAAAATTTTGGTAAACATCCAAAGAGTTGACAGTCTTGGCTTTTCTGCCTGTCTTTGTCCCCTGTTGATAAATTCATGATCACTTCTGTACCCCAAGACTCGTAAAATAGTGAAGTTAAGACTTTGCTCCTGCAATTTGGGTAAAATTCAGTCCCCAGGAGTGAACTTTTGTTAACATCACCCCTATACACAAGCTGCATCATGGTATTGGCAAGCGAAATTAACTCGCCGTTGGAGAACTCTCAGTTTGATTTATCGGCGTATCTGACCCAACGGCAGACCCTGGTAGAACAGGCTTTAGATGCGTCTCTTCCTCTAACCTACCCTGAAAAAATCTATGAGGCAATGCGTTATTCCTTGCTGGCTGGAGGAAAACGTCTACGACCGATTTTGTGCCTTGCCACTTGTGAGTTAGTCGGTGGGACTGTAGAGATGGCGATGCCGACCGCTTGCGCCTTAGAAATGATTCATACCATGTCCTTGATTCATGATGATCTTCCGGCTATGGATAATGATGATTATCGTCGGGGAAAACTGACGAACCATAAGGTTTATGGAGAGGATATTGCGATTTTAGCCGGGGATGGTTTATTGAGTTATTCCTTTGAATTTGTTGCCACCCAAACTCCTAACGTTCCTGCCAATCAAGTATTACAGGTAATTGCCCGTTTAGGTCGGGCGGTGGGGGCCGCAGGCTTAGTGGGGGGACAGGTCGTGGATTTAGACTCTGAAGGATTAACGGATGTTTCCGAAGAAACCCTGACGTTTATTCATACCCATAAAACCGGGGCGTTATTAGAAGCTTGTGTCGTCTGTGGCGCAATTTTAGCAGGTGCGAGTGAAACCGATATTGAACGCTTATCTCGGTATGCGCGTAATATTGGTTTGGCGTTTCAGATTGTCGATGATATTCTCGATATTACCGCAACTCAGGAGGAACTCGGAAAAACCGCCGGGAAGGATTTAACCGCCCAAAAAGTGACCTATCCCAGTTTATGGGGAATAGAAGAATCCAAACGTCAAGCCCATCAGTTAATTGCAGACGCAAAAGCGGAATTATCTCACTATGGAGACCGGGCAATTCCCTTGTTAGCGATCGCCGATTTTATCACTAATCGCACTCACTAAAGCTATTTTTTCTAGTTTATGCAAGATTTTGCTCAAATCCTCGATAACCAAGTGTTATGGGTTGCCCTGTTAGCCTGTATTCTAGCTCAACTGTCTAAATTAGCGGTTGAGTTAGTCCAACATGGCAAAATTAATTTGCGGGTGTTAGTGACAACAGGAGGGATGCCCAGTTCCCACTCCGCTTTTGTCGGGGCTTTAGCAACGGGAGTAGGCAAAACAATGGGATGGGGAAGTCCTGATTTTGCCATTGCTGTTGTTTTCGCAGTGATTGTCATGTATGATGCCGCCGGAGTTCGTCAAGCGGCGGGAAAACAAGCACGAATTTTAAATCAAATCATTGATGAAGTTTTTGAAGAACATAAACAGTTAAGTGAAGAACGATTAATTGAATTATTAGGTCATACCCCATTTCAAGTGATTGTCGGTTTAGGATTAGGCATTGTCATTGGTTCGCTTGCCGAATTAAATTGGCCTTTGCATTTTATCCAAGCTTCATTGTAGAAACAGGGAACAGGGAACAGGGAACAGGGAACAGGGAACAGGGAACAGTCAAGAGTTGGAGTTTCCAGATGCAATTTAGAAGCCTATGCGCTTAAGGTTTAATTGCAGGACTAATTACTGTTACCCGATTACTATCGACTAACATTGACCAAAAGCCACGACTACTTAATTGTTTTAAGGTTGCTGTTGCTTTGTCAGAATTTGTGGTATATTCTACTAATAAATAAGGTCGTTGACCATAGGAAACTAAACCCACATCTCCGCCAATAACTGTTCGTAATTGTAGGGCTAATTCCGGTTGATTAAAATAATCCACTAAAACTGCATAACCTGACCCCAAAGGTTGAGGATTATATCTTGTTGATTCTGGCTTAGAGGCGGAGGAGGGAGGGGTTTCTCGAACAACCGGGGTTGAGTTAGAACTGGGACGAGATACCGGGGTAGCTTCCTGTTTAACAACATAGGCAGGTAACTTGACTTTATCTTGCAGGTACGCCGCCCAATCTTCAGCAACCAGTTGATCATCAAACCCCCCTACCCTAGTCACTAAATTACTCAAATAGCGACACACTTCACTCTTGATATCATTCGGTAACGTGCGCTGCACCAATTTCTGTTCCTCTGGAGTGTTACTGACAATCAATAACAGATATTCTCCCGGTTTTGGTGCTACACACGTTTCCTGAGCTAAACTGCTTCGGGCTGCTAGACTCCAACTGCTGATCGTTAGAAGACTAAAAACGAGTATTGTGGACAACCCTTGAACACCATTTTGACGCATAAACAGGAGGTCTACCAAAAAATTAATTAGGTTTAAAGCCCGTAAGTTCTACTTAGGCTTTATTGTAGTTATTCTAGTTTAATGTATAAAGATTCGTCACATCCCAACCTTCTTTTAACATATTGACATGAATAACTATTTCTGTCGGTTCATCGGGATGTTCTACTTTCCCCATTTATCTTTTTCCAGTAGAGAGGGTGCAAGACGATAGTATCGAAATCCACCGCCTCCTTTCCAGTTTACTGCTTTACTAATTCCCCCTTGATCTTCACCATCAATGACTTTTTTAAGTCGGGGAATAATATGGGTATGGCAATGTTCTCCTAGTTCAATCATAATCCAACGTCTTCCCATTTTGTGCGCGACTGCGCCTGTAGTTCCTGAGCCTGCAAAGGAATCAAGAACAATATCATTAGGATTAGTTGCTAAAAAAATAATACGGTGAATTAATTTTTCTGGTTTAGGGGTATCAAACGCCTTAATGTCATTAAATATAGTTTTTATTTCTGCTTTTGATGTTCGATTACTGCCCACATCTGTATGATTCCAAATCGTTTCTGGAGGGCGAAAGGATTGAACATCTCCATAAATACGATAATAAGGAGACCAACCCTTTCTACTTTTAATCCACTCAATTAAATGTTGATCAGATTCAGTTCTCTCTTGACTCCATCGCCATCTCCCCTCACTCCCATCTTTTCTAATAGGGAAGACATCAGAAGCGTCTGGTGCAGTCAGTGGAAAAAATAAGGTCGGTCTAGCTTCTCTTGAATCATCTCCTCCCATTGCTCTAAGAGGTTTTAAATAATAAGGTCTTCCTGCATCATCAACTTTATCATAATGTTTAGCTAAACCTTCTTCATTCACTGATATTTTATTAATGACAAACTTTTTTTTGTTTTTGGCAAAAACTAAAATATGGTCATGTCTTGTAGAAAAAAAATGTGCATCCATCCTAGGACTATCGGCTTTTTCCCATATAATATTTGAGATAAAATTATGTCTTTCAAAAATTTCATCACACATCACTTTCAAATAATGGGCTTCATGATCATCAATCGTAATCCACAGAGATCCATCTTCTGATAATAAACGACGAATAATTTCTAAGCGATCGCGCATTAAAGACAACCAAATTGAATGTTCAACCCCATCATCATAATGTTCAAAAGCTGATCCTGTATTGTAGGGCGGATCAATAAAAACACATTTAATTTTTCCTGCAAACTCTGACTCTAACGCCTTAAGAGCTAACAAATTATCCCCAAAAATCAAGCGGTTATCAAAACTATCATTTTCACTCATCCGATGGTCAGCATGATAGGATTTATCTGGATCTTCAAGCAAAATTCGAGGCTCCAATTTGGGGCGAATTTCTTTACCAATCCAGGTTAATTCTAATCTTTGCTTCTGACTCATATTTTGTAGTAACTACTATTTCTGTGTTACCGCTAAAAGCTGTGAGCTAACCCTGTGTTATATCAATAGGGAACCTTATTTTAATTTTTCAAGATCACAACTATTTTACTGATCATTTGATTCCACAGGAAATCACTGATGTACTTATTAACAGGCAAGATGCCTGTTCTACAAAAATTGAGGAGCCGGATGCAGGGAAACGTTCACATCCGGTTTATCAGACTAGCCAGAGAGTCATCTTTCTGACTTAGTTTAACTGCTGTTCTCCAAGGGGGCAGATTTTAAAGAATAAAGCAACAGCTTTCATTGTCCTGACTCAGGGTACAACTATTGAACCCTTGATTTTTAAGAGGCTGTTGCTAACGAGGCTAAAGCATCAGGAATACCAGCAGTTGGGGCTTGAAATTCTCCGGTGAGCACATACTCTAAACGTAATTTCAACCAAGTCACCACTTGTTTATTGGTAGAAACAATGGCGACCGCAGGTTGAGGGCATTGAGCTTTAACGTCTGCCATGGAAGGTGCTTCCAAAAAGGCAGGTTGCTGCACTAACCAAAAATCAAGTTCCTTTTCATTTTCCTGATAGTTGCGGGTGCGTTCCCGTAACACTTCTTCTAAGGGTTCTTCCTCAATCAAAAATTTGCGACTGCCTAAAACGTAGTAATAAGTCTGCATGGTGAATCATTGTAAATGCTGCAATGGGACGATTTGGGGGTTAGAGTTTCCCGTTAATCGCTTGTTTCATTTCTCGAACGGCTTGATCTAAACCGACGAGAACTGCCCGACTTATTATTGTATGACCAATGTTGAGTTCTTCCATCCCTTCTATCGCCGCAACGGGGTAAACATTCCAATAAGTTAACCCGTGACCTGCATTCACCCGCAGTCCCGCTTCTAAGGCTAACTTGCAACCTGTCGCTAAAATCTCTAATTCTCTGGTTTGGTCTTCCCCTTTCGCCTCCGCATAACATCCCGTATGCAGTTCAATAAATTTTGCCTTAACTTGCGCCGAGGCTTCAATTTGTTGGGGGTTGGCATCAATAAACAAACTCACCGGAATTCCAGCACCCTGTAGAGTGTTGACTACATCAGTCATCCGAGGAATTTGTCCCGCAATATCTAACCCCCCTTCGGTGGTAATTTCCTCCCGGTGTTCAGGAACTAAGGTAATATAGTCGGGCTTGATGTCCAATGCGATGGCCACCATTTCATCAGTCGCCGCCATTTCTAAATTCAGATGGGTTCTTACCGTTTGTCGCAACAGTCGCACATCTCGATCTTGAATATGGCGTCGATCTTCGCGTAAATGCACCGTAATACCATCAGCACCTGCTAATTCAGCAATGATAGCCGCCGCAACGGGATCAGGTTCAACGGTGCGACGGGCTTGGCGAATGGTGGCAATATGATCAATATTGACTCCTAAAGTCGGCAATTGTCTTTTCTCCTTGCTGCTATACCGTCTTTCACCTTGCCAAAAAATTCAACTCAGGTCAAGTCTATAGCGCTACTTGAAGAGGGAACAGGGAACAGGGAACAGTAAGAAGTGAAAGGGTTTCAGGGTTTAAAAATGTCCTAACCGTCAGGCGTAGCGCTCTATTAGAGATTAGTTTAAGTGTTGGGAAAGAGTATCTTATGAGTCATGCCAGTTCAAAATTAATCGGATTTGACTCACTACATCTGGTGCTTTAAAAGGTTTAGTAATAATGCCAGCGATCGCTAATTGAGCAAACCGATTTCGATCACTTGCTTGTGCTTTAGCCGTCAGCAAAATAGTAGGAATTGACCTACTTATAGGATTAGATTGCATTTTATTAAAAGCCGTAATCCCATCCATTTCAGGCATCATAACATCCAGCAAAATCGCATCTAGTGGTTCAGTTTCAGCAAGAGCAATACCAGCTTGACAAGAATCTGCAACAACTGTTTCCCAGGAAGCAATCACTCGAAATGCAACAGGGAGGACTTGACGAATTCCAGGTTCATCATCAATCAATAAAATCCGTTTCTTTACCATCTTGATCACCCTCTAAAATTGGTAAAGTGAAATAAAAACAACTCCCTTTTCTGATTTGTAAGTTGCTTTCTGCCCAGATTCGTCCTCCATGTTGTTCAATGATACTTCGGCAAATTGCTAATCCTAAGCCTGTTCCGCCTTTTGAGCGCGAATCAGAAGCATCCAATTGCTGAAACCGTTCAAAAATGCTTTCTAGCTGATGACTGGGAATGCCACGCCCTTGATCCTGAATCATAAACTGTAAACAGGTGACAGGAGATAAATCCTCCACAGACAGTGAAGAAAACTTCTCTACCTGAATTTTAATAATCGAATCGCAAGGAGAGAAACGAATCGCATTACTCAGTAAATTAGTTAGAACTTGGATAAGACGATCGGGATCAGCCTGAATTGGATAGGAGACCACAGACACCTCAAACTGAATATCGGATTGATTTGCCAAGTCCTTCATTTGGTTGATGGCAGTCTGAATCAGATCGTTAGGGTAACAAGACTGTTTTTCAAGGTGAACCTTACCGGAGTCGAGCCGTTCTAAATCGAGGATATCATTCACCAAACGCACCAAGCGATCAACTCCTTCGGCCGTTACATGAATCATCCCTTGTCCCTCTTCCGATGTCGGATCAACCCATTTTTGATCGAGCAAACTCAAAGCAACTTGCATAGAAGTTAGGGGAGTCCGCAGTTCATGACTAACAATAGAAACAAACTCACTTTTGAGTCGTTCCAATTTATGCTGTTCGGTAATATCTTTACCAATCCCAATAATACCGATTACGCTAGTCTGTACGGGAGAACCTATTGGATTTCCAGTCGTATCTTGCAAAACGGTATTATTCCAGACAATGATTCGTTCTTCCCCAGATTTCGTGATAATTCTATTCTGATAATGGGAATAAGGAACGTGCTGCTCCAGCAAATCAACAAAATGGGTTCGTGACACTTGCCATTCTTCAGCAACCACAAACGTTTTAAACCACTCTTGACCCATCACTTCTGGCTCGGTGTAACCCGTAACTTGCAAGAAAAAAGGGTTAACATACTCCACCACCCCTTGAGTATCTAATCCCACCACCATCAGTTGTACCTGATCTAACAGACTTCGCCATCTCCGATTTGATTCTTGCAAGGTGGCTTCGACTCGTTTGCGATCAGTCACATCCAATACCGTACCAAATAACCAAATCAGTTCTCCTCGCTCATTAAAAATTCCCGGTTCTGCTCTGGCTTCGATGTAGCGTACCTCTCCATCAGGACGGATAATTCGCAGATCAAATTCATAAGCCTCCCCTCTGACTGATGCGTTAAACATAGCTTGATGAATGTCTAAATCATCAGGATGGATATATTTATCCCGCTTTTGGGCATCCGGTACAGCACTATTGGGATCAAGTCCGTGAATGCGATAGATTTCCTCAGACCAGATAATCTTTTCATTGTCTTGTTCCCATTGCCAACTGCCTACATGGGCAATCCGTTGGGCTTCTCGTAGGGCAAATTCACTTTGACGGAGTGCCTGTTCTACCCGCTTACGCTCCGTGACATCCAGCACCGTGCCATACAAGTGTAATAATTCTCCCTGAGCATTGAAAATTCCAGGTTCTCCTCGTGCTTCAATATAGCGAATTTCCCCGTTAGGGCGAATGATGCGTAAATCCACTTCAAAGGAGTGCCCAGCCAGCGCTCGCTCAATTAACTGTTGATAATCAGCAAAGTCGTCTGGATGGATGTAAGGTTCAAGTTCTTTGCCTTGAGGCGGAGATTGGTTAAGATCGCACCCATGAATCTGATACATTTCTTCTGACCAGATGACGGTGTTTGTAATTTGATCCCAATGCCAACTTCCGACATGAGCAATTCTTTGGGCTGTACGCAGATTAAATTCACTCTGTTGTAATGCTTCGATGACTTGTTTATACTCAGTGATTTCTAGGACGATACCACCGACAGCAATGACATCACCCGTAGTGCTGGAAATGGGAAAAAAAGAGTTGATGCAATGTCGTAAAACTCCGGGTTGACTGGGTACATAACCCGATATTTCTAAATTTGAGATCGGCTGTCTGGTTTCAATGAGAGTTTGCAGTAAAGGTGTTAGGGTCGGGGCAAGTTCGGGTAACAAATTGGCTAATAATTGACCTAAATGCTCCTGAATAGAATACCCGTTGATGTCTGCTAAGACTTGATTAATATGGAGGAATCGTAGGTTTTTGTCAACAATAAATAATCCCACGTTGGACTGAGTTGCCGCATTAAAAAAGCCTGCAAACAATTGCTCTGATTGAAGAAACTCTTGATCGGGTTGTTCAGATGACGGCAAGACCCCGGACTTTTGCTTCAGCATCGCAACCTCGGCTCTCAGGGCTTGCAACTCTTCAATCAATTCGGTTTTGGTCTTGGCATCATCGTCCATCCTGACGTTCTCCTTTGTATCCCTATCAATTTTAAGGGGTTTAGGACTGATACCTTGACTAATTTGATCCACCTGGCAATTAGAACAGGGTTAGCGGTTAAAGATTACTTTTTTAATAGTATAACTGGCAAAGCTGAAAAGGGATTAGAAATCTCTGTGATTTCTGTTGTGGAAGTAGAAACTCGTTTAGCTTATACTTTTAGTTTATCTCTGGGATACTCGCTCTAAAAAATCTCCAAAAATAGCTTTATTATTTAGCACTTGCGCTTACTCCCTTAAAACGATATAATAGAGGGAGTTATAACCTTAAAATAAGCTATTTGAGGTAATCAAATATTAGGCATGACTTTAGAACAAGTAATTCAACAAGCAAAACAACTTTCCGCTTTGGAAAAAATGCGTTTAATTCAAGCGATCGCACCCGATGTTGAAAAAGAATTAATTCCAACTGAAATTAAACCTCGCCGTTCTTTATGGGGAATTTGTGCTGATTTAGGACAAGCTCCCTCAGCAGAAGATATTGATCAAGTTCGTCAGGAGATAGGGTTAGGCTTTGAGAGAGAGGATATATAATGTTAAAGGCGATCGCTGATACTCATACTATTATTTGGTATATTTTCGCTGATTCTCGTCTTTCACAAACAGCGCGCTCAACAATTGATAATCTTGCGGCTAATGGTGATTGGGTAGGATTTTCTATAATTACTATTGTTGAAATTATTTATGGTTCTTCAGTATTTAGTATGCTAAAGATTTAGTTAAAATGCCAATTCAGTAAACATCTTGATTGAAAGTTTTTGAAATTCCTGAATCCATAAGCCGAGCGTTTAATCAGTTTCAGCTTGTTATTAATTCCCTCCACTACCCCACTGGTTGTTCTGTGATCAAAGTAAGCAATATAAGCTTCTGTATCCTTTCCACAGATCTATGCTGACTTCTTCTACCTTTTCTAGCACCTCTGTTCCCCATCCCAGCAACACTTTTTTGATTTCTTCTTGTGTTCTTTTTTGGAGAATTGCAATTAACTTCGACTTATCTAAATCTATTAAAACTGCACAATAATTTCCTTTTCCTTTAATCAATGCTATTTCATCTATTCCTAATCTTTTTAAATCGGTGGGTTTGAACTCAGCTAATTCTGATGATGCGTCTTTTAACATCCTTTCTATTTCTTCTGTTGTCACTAATCCTTTTTTGGCAACACTGTTTATATCCTTTTCTAAAACTTCTTGTACGATTCTATTAGCCAATCTTTTTGTATAAGTCCTTCTTTTTTCCACGAAATCTAACTCCTCACTAAACGGCCTTTTACATTTCTTACATTTGAACTGTCGTCTATTTATTTCCAAAAATACTGGCGATTCTCCCCAAGGTAAATCTTTAATTATATATCGATGGTTTTGATGTAATTTATGACTTTTTTCCCCACAACGAGGACAAATACTTTCCTGATGGATTGGCTCTATCTCTAAAATTATTCCAATCCCTTTATGCTGATGACGTGAGACTACTTTTACTCCTTCTAGCTCCAGAAGCTCTGTGAGCATTTTAATTTCCCTTGAGGAAGTCATTGTTACTGATTTACCCTGAATTTACCATTTTTCTGATTTTAGTTAACAACACAGATGGCTTAACTGTCAACCGGAAAAAGCTTTTCAGCTAGGGGTAGATATATTTTTTGTCTTTCTTGATTTTATTAACTATAATTTTAGCATACTAGATACTGAAGAACCAAAAAAAAATTGATCAGCTTACAGCAAAGTTATGGGAAGTAACAGATGAAGAACTAGAATCAATTCAATTAGTCTTATTAGAAAAAAAAGAGGTTGATAAAGGTAAAAAAATTATAGTATCTGATGCTGAAGAAGATTAGGCTTTAATTTTAATGTATGTAATAGCAATAACATGACTGATTACTGCTTCAGTCTTTGGCTACGTCGAATGCGATTGCAAACTTGAGTCGATAGTTCTTCGGGTACAATTGGCTTGGCTAAATAGTCATCTGCACCACAGGCAAACACCTGTTGTACCGTCTGGCGATCCGTTTGAACGGTCAGAATTAGAATGGGTAACCAACTCCATTGTGCTGTTTCTCGAATGAGTTGGCAGATCTCTAATCCATTCATCTCAGGCATATTAATATCTAAAATTAACAAATTGGGCTGAACATTTTCTAAGGTTTCCCAAATTTGTGTTGGTTTTTCTAATGTAGTCACTTGAATTCCCTCATTTTCCAGAATTTGTTTAACTAAGATAAGAATTATGGCATCATCATCGACTGCCATGATCCGGATCGGCTGAGTATCAAAAGGGAAATCCTGGGAAGAATTAAGTTGAATCAAAGAATTTTCTTCATGAATAGAATTAATGGGTTGCTGTTCTAACTCTAGCCGTAAAGTTTTGACTAATTGAGTGAGTGAATGTGTCGTTTTTAGGTGTATAGCCTGATTTTGTAATAGGATTTCTATTGCCTTAGCGATATAAGCAGCGGCTTCAAAACCAAAGGTAGCAACTGTACCTGCAAGCTGATGAGCACTTTTTTGGGCTGTTTGTAGCTGATTTTGATCTAATATTTGAGATTGCAAACTTGTGACAGCTTGTTCTAACGTTTTAAGATGATTAAACACTCCTTCTCGAATATTTTGCCAAATTTGAGCAATCGCATTCTCTAATTCTTTTCCTGGCTCCGCAGACAAAGGAGAACGAGAGGAGGAATCCTGTAAAAAACTTGGATTAATTCGATAACCATGTCCATACAAAGTTTCAATTAAATCTTCTGCTCCCACAGCTTTTAATTTGTTGCGAATGCGACGGATATGGGATTTTACAGTATCTTCCGTAGGCAGTTTATCCAATGACCAAAGATGATCAACAATATCCATTCGGCTAAAAACACGACAAGGATGACGTATAAATAATTCTATTAATAAATATTCTTTGCGACTAAAAGGTATAACTTGCCCCTGATAAGTAATTTGTCGCATTTCGGGATTGAGCCGAATATCTCCACAGGAAAAAATGATTGTTGATTGTTCTGTTAATCGACGAGAGAACACTCGAATTCGAGCCAGCAACTCTTGAATATCAAAGGGTTTTATTAAGTAATCATCGGCTCCGCTATCCAATCCCATTAGTTTATCGGTCAAGGAATCCTTTGCTGTGATCAGCATAACCGGAACTTGTAGATTGTGTTCTCGTAAGCGACGACATAAACTAATGCCATCCAACTTCGGCAATATAATATCGAGTAATACTAAATCATAAGAAATGATATTCATCATCTCCCAACCCATTTCACCGTCAGTTGAAACATCCAAAATATAATTGTGTTTACTGAGAACGGCACTCAATGCTTGAGCTAAATTATGGTCATCTTCAACCAGTAGAATTCGCATATTTTCCCAATGCTTCACTTTGATTAAATAGGAATTAATAAAAATTTCCTATTCAGATTCAGGATTGGTATAGGGATCAATATTGGGGTCTTTCACGGGTTCAGGATGAGGATTAGTATAGGGTTCTAAGTTAGGGTCTGTATTAGAATTGGGATCAGGATTAGTATAGGGATCGATATTTGGATCTTCGACTTCTTCAGGATGGGGATTGCTATAAGGCTCTGTATTGGGATCTACATTGGGTTGAGGATGACTAGAAGTAGACATTAGCTTATAACCTCATGAATTTTAGATAGGTCTTTTGTTCAAATCGGGGTCTAAACAGTAAATTTTCCTAGAAGAAATTTACTTTTTTAAACTAATCTGTAACCAGATCCTATATTCTATCCTGCAAAAGTAACAAAGTGGTGACAATTCAAGGGGTCTTTTCTTTGAGTTTAGCTGATCAACAAGACACAACATTACTGGCACAATAGAAATCAATAATGCACCTGAAGATGACAATAACATTAGGATTACTACGAGGATTTTGTTATGCCTTATGCCTTTGAACAACTGCGATTTCACTTTATTGAACATACCGTTCGCCGAGTCTGGTATGAAGGGAATACGAAAGATGAATTGATTCATGCCATCCGTAGTCAATTGCAGCAGGAGTTAACCGATGACGAACATTTAGCCCTACAGGATCACGTCAACTTCCTTTGTAACGAAACGGAAAAGCTATTACGCAGCCGCATTCCCCATGATATTGCGCCTAGGGAGACTGCAATCGAACTGTGGGGATATCAGCAAATCCAACCCTTGGCTCCCAATCTCTACATCCATCATAACCAACCGACCCAGCAGGATTTTGAGCAGCATTTTCAACTTCCCCCAGGAGAAGTCTGGGCGTGGAATGTGGTTTATACGACGACTGGGCCTTATTATGGCGTGCAGACCAATACAGAAGGAACACCCGCAACCCATTATCAGGATTTAGGGTCAGCATCGTTTTTGTTGGATCTAGCAGCAACGTTAAAATCGTTCAAGGGATGTAAAGTATTGGGGGATCTCACCTGGGATAATATGGATGGTTTTACCCTCGAATTTGATGAATGTAAGGCAATCTATGAAACACTACAGAGTCAGAATGATGTCCTTAAAACCGCCCTCAATCCATTAATTGAGGAAAACCCAACCTTTAATCAGTCGGAACAGCTAATCGCCACGTTAGCTTCCCCCTTAAAAAGTGCTTTAAACAATGGTATTGCTCAATTTAAACGGGGAAGAATGCTCTAGTTAGAAACAGGGGGCGCAGGGAGAGCAGGGGAGGCAGAGGGAGAAGGGGGAGCAGACAATTTTTGCTTGTCTTCAAACTAATAACGGGTGACTAAAAGCCTCCCGTCCCCACTTTTTCTGATAACTGATAACTGATAACTGATAACTGATAACTGATAACTGATTATGGCTGCTCAAGATTTTAAAGATTACTACGCCATCTTAGGTGTTGATAAAGCAGTTGATCAGGATGCTATTAAGAAAGCCTATCGAAAACTGGCTCGTCAATATCATCCTGATCTCAATCCTAATGATAAAAAGGCAGAAGAACGGTTTAAGGAAATTAACGAAGCCTACGAAGTTCTATCTAATGAAGAAAACCGCAAGAAGTATGACCAGTACGGACAATATTGGAAATATGCCCAGGAGGGAATGCCACCGCCAGGGACAGGCGCGACCCAGTATGAAGATACGGACTTTGGACAATATGGGGATTTCAATGACTTTATTAATCAACTGTTGAATCGTTATGGTCAGGGCGATCGCCAGGGTCGTCGCGCTTATCGTTATTACACCAGCGATGGCTACCCAGAAGAGACAGACGAATTTGATCCGGGGTATCGTTCCCCCTATCATAGCTATGCGCCCCAACCTGACGTTGAAGCGGCGATTGTTCTGACGATGGCAGAAGCCTTTCAAGGTGTGGTTAAACAGTTGCAACTCGAAGGAGAACCGTCGTTTAAAGTCCGGGTTCCCCCTGGTGCTAAACCAGGTAGCCGGATTCGCATTAAGGGAAAAGGGCGAATGAATCCCTTTACCAAAGAACACGGCGATCTATATGTGACGATTGATCTCGCTCCCCATCCCTTCTTTAAGCTGGACGACCAAACGAATATTACCTGTGAAATTAACCTCGCGCCCGATGAAGCGGTATTAGGAACTGACCTTCAGGTTCCGACACCCGATGGACTGGTGACGATGAAAATTCCCCCCGGTGTAAAATCAGGACAGGTCTTAAGGTTGCGGGGTAAGGGATGGAAATTACTTAAAGGGGAGCGTACCGATCAACTGGTCAAACTGATGATTGTGGCTCCCAAGGAAAATGAGTTGAGTGAGATTGAACGCACCAGCTATGAAACGATTCGCGCCCATCGGATGTTTAACCCCCATGCCAATCTGGAGAATATCACCCTATGAACGAAGACATGATTGATTTAGTCTCCTCCGAATCCGCCACTGGGGAGGAGCGTTGCTATACCGTTGAACAGGTAGCCACCCTGACGGCGGTTTCTGTGACTTTGGTACGTCGGTTAGTGGCTTTGAATGTGATTGAAGCGGAACAGGATCAGTTACCCGCCAGAGAAATTACTCGCCTGACCCAAATTTTACGGCTGCGACGGGATCTAAGCGTTAATTGGATTGGGGCTCAAATGGTTCTCGATATGAGCCAGGAAATAGCTCGCCTCAAGGCGCTTTTGCAAGCCTATGAATCCCACAGTGCCCGTAACAATTTTGAGAAATGATGACGAAAACTTCCCTCTCCGGTGTTAGCGTTTGTATTCTTACCCCTAGCAGAAGCACGATGGGTTTCGTTGCTCATGACCTTGTTGCTGTTGATCCTGTTGGGATATGGTCGCGCTCGAATTGGGATGCGTGCAGTGTTACCAACGGTTCTACAAACCGTCGGGATTGCTGGATTAGCAGCGATCGCAGGTGTTCTAATCGGGAAACTGATTGATCTGCACTTTTGATCAATACCTCACAGGACTGAAAACCGCTATAAATTAATAGGATTTTGCACGGTTTTGTCACTTTTTTGCAATAAACTCCAGTCAATTATGGTGATGATTCTCCTAATTTTGTCTATCTATCGAATGGACTAGCAAAATCATGTTTAATTTTTTTAACAAATTGAGTTTTGTAGCGATAGGAACAGTGTTACTCTTTCCTAGCCTTCCAGTTCAAATAGCGTCAGCCGCTCCCAGTTTAGGTGATGGAATTATCTGTGTTGCCAAAGGTAGGACAAATCAAGGTCATAAAATTTACTTTTATACCTCTGTCATCGATAACAATAGCATGGAGAAAAAACAACCTGTTTCAGTCACCATAAATGAATCTATAAATGGACAAATGCAGCCGGCTGGATTAGCCTCTACAACCTATCAAGGGAACGATACTTATAGTGGAAAATCTCAAGCTGGAAGTCCTATTAGTTTTAGTTTATTGGGTAACTATAGTGTAATTCAAATTCAGCATAGTGGTCAAACCTTTACCGGAATTTGTCACTAAGATTTGGGTGAATTACTAATTAATAGGAAGCCAGAAAATTTGAATGATGATCTTTGTGAAATTTATCATTAGGATGATCATTCAACTTCATTTAAAAAATACGATGATTAATGGAGTACATTCAGACAATGGGAGCCAGAAGAACCGCACCAAACTAAAAGCTTTTTTCGTTGGTGCTGGTTATATGAAATCTTTAAATATTTGCTACAAATAACTAATCGGATAACTCATCACTTTTTCCGCTCCCCTATTCCCGATTTTCTTTTCCCCCCTGTTCCCTGTTCCCTTTTATAGCATTCTTTTCAAGATTTCATATTACTTTACTTTTTTAATCTTCGTTCCAAAAGCACTGAGTAAATCGGTCTTCCTCCCAATCCCTCAGCCGTAGCACTAGCCATAAAACAACTGACTAAAATTGGCAAAATTAACTGATAATTAGCCGTCATTTCTAAGGTTAATAAAATTGCCGTTAGGGGAGCGCGGACGGTGGCAGAAACCAATGCTCCCATCCCAGTAATTGTTAAGACTTGAGGTACGGGTAAAATACTCGGAAACCAAAGATAAATTTGTTTAGCAACACCTAACGAGAATAAAGTTGCAATTGAAAGCATGGGCGCAAAAATTCCGCCCGGAGCACCAGACCCATAGCACAGAATAGTCATTCCAAATCGAACCATAAATAATAATAAGAGAAAATCAGTAGGTTCTACATTATTAAACGACCAGATGATCATCTCTTCCCCACCGCCAGTCGTCGGGGCATAAAGCCAACTCATTAACCCAATAAAACCCCCCACAAATAGCCCCGTTAGTTGATAGGGAATGCCGCGCAAACTTGAAAAAAAATCTAAACTTTTCACTAAGAAAGCATTAAAATAATACCCAATTATCCCAAAGGCAACTCCTAAAAGGGCAAAAATCCACAACGAGGCGAGGGGTGGCGTTTCAAATTGAGTCAGTTTTAAAACAGGCCCAGTCCCCAAGATGAGTTGCTGTCCAATCGTTGCGGTAATACACGATAATGTTATGGCTCGATACGCATGAACTTGATCCTCAAACACGGGTTTCATTTCTTCAAACACAAACAGAATTCCCGCCAAAGGCGCGTTGAAAGCCGTTGCTAGTCCCGCTCCGGCGTTAGCTGCAACCAACACTCTCGTTTGTTCGTGAGAAGCCCGAAACCAAGTACCGACCATCTTGCCGATACTGCCTCCCATCTGAATCGTTGGCCCTTCCCGTCCCATCACCATGCCACTACCCAGGATGAGAAGACCCGTAGCGAACTTAATCGGCAGTACCCGTTGCCAAACTAGGGGTAAATGCCCTGATAGCATCCCTTCAATTTGGGGAATGCCACTACCGGAGGTATCTGGAGCAAAGCGTCGCATCAAGCCAAATCCCAGATAGACCATGACACTTGATACAACAATCGAGATAATCGCCCCTTTTCCAGGCATCTGATCTAAAGAATGAATCCAACGCACCCGGTTATCTAGGATTACTGAGACTAGAAACCGAAAGCTACCCCCAATCAATCCGGTCATCAATCCGGCTAGAGCCGCCCAAAACAGAATCGGGTTGAGTTTTCCCAGGATAGCTTTGAAAGCTGTGGATCGGAAAATTGAGTGAAGTAGGTTGATATTTTGAGGATTAGGTTTAGATTCCATAGCCGCAGGAATAACTGAAATGTTCCGTTCAAGGGTGAATGGGGATGGGTTCCGATGGAATCAATTTTGGTGAACTACCAACACCGCCCTAATCGGGTCGGTGTTGGCTTCTGAATTCACAGACCGATGCCCCTTACTTGAAAAGTAGGTGGTCTTACACAGCCTCCATCAGCAAAAACGGGGTTCCCTCCGCCTTCAGTTAATATTCTGATGCCTTCATTCCTGATATTAAGTGCAGCGTTTTCATCACGGTCATGGTGAGTTTGGCAATTTGGGCAATCCCATTCTCTGATATCCAGAGGCAACTCACTTAGTATATGACCGCAACTCGAACAAGTTTTAGAGCTAGGGAAAAAGCGATCAATTTCTATAAATTCGCCGTTTTTTTGCTTCAGCTTATAATCAACAAAGTTGACAAATTTTCCCCAACCCACATCAGATATCGACTTAGATAACTTTCGGTTCTTAACCATTCCCTTGACGTTGAGGTTTTCAACGACAATCACTTGGCTTTCGTTTACCAATTCTCTTGATAATTTATGCAAGAAATCTTGGCGGGAGTTGGTTATTTTCTCGTGAACCTTAGCAATAATTTTTCTGAATTTCTCTCTCGATTTACTACCTTTGGTTTTTCGGGAGAGTTTTTTCTGTTTCCGGGCTAGATTTTTCTGATGACGCTTTAAATGTTTTGGATTAGCGTATTTGGTTACTTTTTGTCCATCATGAACAATTGCGAAATCCTTTAGCCCTAAATCAATTCCAATAACTTTATTTCCCGATTCCTTGACTCCATTTGATTCTACTTCACACAGAATAGAAGCAAAGTATTTATTACTTGAAGTCTTGGAAATTGTTACTGTTTTAATTTTTCCTGTAATCTCTCGGTGAAATATTGCTTTGATTTCACCAATCTTGGGAACTTTTAGATATTCACCGTTAACAGTAACACTTTGAGGATACTGAATTGATTGCTTGTGATGTTTAGATTTGAAATTAGGAAATTTAGCTCGTCCCTCAAAAAAGTTTTTGTAAGCTCTGTCTAGGTTGATTGCGATACACTGGAGAACCGATGAGTAGCAATCCTCTTTAAGCCAAGGATACTCTTTTTTAAGTTGAGGTAACATTCCCTTATAAGATGCTAATTTTAGGCTTTTGCCAGTTTCTTGATAGTGCTGAATACAGGCGTTTAAGGCAAAATTCCTTTTGCGATCTTGCACAACCCAATGACTTAGCCAATGCTAATGCCTGTTCTGTTGTTGGATATAGCCTAACTTTTGTTGCCTTCAGCACTTTGGATCACCTCCTTTTGTTAATTATTATAATCTATTTTACAATCATAAAACCCAACCGCAATTCATCCCACGCTGCCCTAACGGGTCAGACGTGGGGCACGAGTGCGGAAGAAGCTAAACAATTAATGGACAACCCCGGAAAAGTTTACAGAACAAAAGTGTCAAACCCGTGCAATAAAAAGATGTCGTGGCTGAAGTTATAAGGATTAGATAATGTAGCGTTAAGTATAAGGTAGGCAGTTCTTGAAAAAAATTGACTTAGGAGTGAAATTGACCTGAGTTTGTCACTTTTCTTTGTTAGAGTTGCAAGTGCTTTTAGAAGATATGTCCAAATCATTGAAAATATCAGTTTTGTCTCAACGTTCAACAAAGGAAAACTTAAATTATGGCAGCATTGACGGTCTGGAAATTTAATACGGCTGATGGTGCAGATAACGCCCTCAACAAATTACAAGACCTGCAAAAACAGCAACTAATTCAAGTTCTTGATGCGGCAATTGTCTCTTGGCCAGAGGGTCGCAAACGTCCTAAAACCTATCAGGCGATGGACACAACAGGAGCAGGAGCATTAGGGGGAGCATTCTGGGGAATGCTGTTTGGACTCATCTTCTTTATGCCCTTTCTGGGAATGGCAATGGGAGCCGCCATTGGTGCGCTTTCAGGTCATTTTACAGACTATGGAATTAATGACGACTTTATCAATGATGTCAAAAGCAAGGTTACAGAAGGAACTTCTGCCCTTTTCTTGCTGACGGGTCAAGTCACAATTGATAAGGTGGAAGACGCTTTTACACCTGAAGAACGAGGCGAATTAATTCAATCTAACCTCACCCACGAGCAGGAAGCCAAACTGCGCCAAGATTTTGGCGTCGAGGAATAGTTCGGGCAAATATTATTAGCTAGTTTTTAGACTACAAAAACCGGGTTTCTAGTTCAGATTTTATCAATACAATCGAGATTTTTTCGTCAGAAACCCGGTTTCTGTTTTAACGAATATTTAACGATATGAACGCTGAACAAAAGCGAGTTCAAGAAAATAGTGAATCACAAGTCTGGAGTCAATGGGGCCCTTATTTAAGCGAGCGCCAGTGGGGAACGGTACGAGAAGATTATTCACCTCATGGTAATGCCTGGGATTACTTTCCCCATGACCATGCTCGTTCCAGGGTTTACCGTTGGGGTGAAGACGGGTTAGGGGGATTTTGCGACGCTGCGGGCGAAATCTGCTTTGCCTTAGCGTTTTGGAACGGACAGGATTCTATTTTAAAAGAACGGTTGTTTGGGCTAACGAATGCTCAAGGCAATCATGGTGAGGATGTCAAAGAGTATTACTATTATGTAGATAATACTCCCAGTCATTCTTATATGCGCTGGGTTTATAAATATCCACAACAAGCTTATCCTTATACCGAATTAGTTAATGTTAATGCAGCCCGAACCCGACAACAAGGAGAATATGAATTAATCGATACAGGCATCTTTAAGGATAATCGCTATTTTGATATTACGGCAGAATATGCAAAAGCGACTCCAGACGATATTTGTATCCGAATTCATATTGTCAATCGAAGCCCAGAAACTGCCGAAATTGATGTTTTACCCACCCTCTGGTTTCGCAATACTTGGTCATGGACAGGTCGTAAACCGACCCAACAACTGACAGCAACGGATGGGGGCATTAAACTTTATCATCCCGACTATGGGGACTATTGGCTGTATTGCGATCACGTTTTTGGCAATAGCCCCTCGCTCTTATTTACCGAAAATGAGACAAATTTTAAACGCTTGTTTGGGAGCGAAAATCCGACCTCTTATGTCAAAGATGCTTTTCACACCTATCTGATTCAGGGTCAGTCAGAAGCTATAAACCCTAACCAAATTGGCACTAAATCGGCAGCCCACTATCATCTCACCCTCACGGCGGGAGAGCGCGTAACGCTGCAATTGCGATTCACCCATCAACCCGTTGAGGCAGCATTCGGCTCTGAATTTGCAGCCCTATTTAACCAACGGCAACAGGAAGCAGATCAGTTTTATACAAACTTATTTCCGGGGTTAAATGAGGATGATCGCACGATTCAGCGACAAGCCTTTGCAGCATTGCTGTGGAGTAAACAGTTTTATGACTATGACGTACATACCTGGTTACAGGGTGATCCTGGGCAGCCTCCTCCTCCGACCGAACGCTTGACGGGACGAAACAAAGAATGGCAAACGCTCTATACCAAAGCCGTGATTTCGATGCCGGATAAATGGGAATATCCTTGGTTTGCCGCTTGGGATTGGTCGTTTCACTGCGTTGTCTTTGCCTTAATTGATCCTGGGTTTGCTAAACAACAATTACTCCTATTATGCAGTGACGAATGTATCAATTTACAGGGGCAAATTCCGGCTTATGAATGGTGTTTTAGTGATGTCAATCCCCCTGTACAAGCTTGGGCAGCTTGGAAGATTTATCAATATGAAAAACAGAAAACTGGACAAGGCGATCGCAACTTTCTCGAACAGATCTTTCAGACATTACAAGCCAATTACTATTGGTGGCTAAATCGGGAAGACAAAGATCAAAAAAATCTATTTCAGGGTGGTTTCCTGGGGTTAGATAACATCACCATCTTTAACCGCAGTGCCGCGTTACCCACGGGCGGTTATCTGCAACAGTCCGATGGGACTGCCTGGATGGGAATGTTTTCCCTCAACATGATGATAATTGCCCTGGAGTTAGGCCGTAGCGATGGCGTTTATCGGCAAACAGCCCTGAGTTTTTTGCGTCACTTCCTGAATATTGCCCAAGCGATGGATCGGGTCGGAGACGATCATCATCTTAGCCTCTGGGACGAAACCGCAGGCTTTTTCTTTAGTGCCTTAACTCTACCCGATGGGCAAGAAATCTCCCTCAAAATCTATTCCCTAGTCGGGTTAGCTCCGTTACTGGCGGTTTGTACCCTGGAACCGGAAGTTCTCGAACAATTTCCCGACTTTCAAGCCGGGATGGAAAAATTGATCCAACGTCGTCCCGATTTAATGCAACATATTGCTTCCCTGAAGCTCAAAGGCAAATCAGAACGACGGTTGTGTGCCATTGCTACACCGGAAGAACTGAAACGAATCCTCAAACATTTATTGGATGAATCGGAGTTTCTGTCTTCCTATGGGATTCGATCGGTATCACAATATCACCGACAGCATCCCTATCACTTAAATAACCAGGGACATGACTATGTAATCGACTATGAACCCGCCGAATCCACCACAGGGGAATTTGGAGGAAATTCTAACTGGCGTGGCCCGATCTGGTTTCCGATGAATTATTTACTGATTGAATCCATGCAGCGATATTACCGCTATCTGGGGGATGATTTTCGCGTGGAATGCCCGACGGGATCAGGCAATCTGATGACGTTGAAGGAAGTCGCCGAAGAACTATCGCAACGGCTGATTAACTTGTTTCGTAAGGGCGCAGAAGGTCGTCCGATATACGGTGATATCACCAAATTCCAACAAGATCCCCACTGGCGAGATTTACTTCGGTTTCATGAATATTTTCAGGGCGACAATGGCGTCGGATTGGGAGCCAGTCAACAAGCGGGATGGACGGCACTGGTCGCCAAACTGATTCAGGAGGTGAATGATAAAGCCTTTTATGACCAGCTTGGGCAAATGCTTTTGTTTTAGCTCCCCTGATTTCATCACTCAATTTTCAGCAGATTAACCATTGAAATCCCACGATTATCAGGATTGTTATTATGGCGCAAACATCATCAACCTCTCAACCTGTTCCATCTGGAACCCATCATCAGGTCTCTCGGTTTGTCATTATTGTTTCGGCGATCGCAGCTATTGGCGGACTGCTGTTTGGCTACGATACGGGGGTCATTTCAGGAGCAATTTTGTTCATTAAAGAGCAATTTCGCTTAGATTCCACCATGCAGGAATTTGTCGTCAGTTCGGTGCTGGTGGGTTCAGTGACCGGAGCGGCTTTAGGTGGACTGCTGGGCGATCGCTTTGGACGGCGACACATGATTATTCTCGCTGGCATCATTTTTGGTTTGGGTGCGTTGTTAACAGCCTTTACGCCTAACCTAACTATTTTGGTGATCGGACGGATTATTGTTGGGGTTGGGATTGGGATCGCGTCTTTTATTTCTCCAATGTACATTTCGGAAGTTGCACCTAAGAGTATTCGGGGAACACTGGTTTTCCTGAATCAATTAGCCTTAACCCTGGGAATTTTGCTGTCTTATTGGGTCGATTACCTGTTTACTAATGTGTCAGAGGGTTGGCGTCTGATGCTAGGGTTGGCAATTGTTCCCGCTTTAGCACTGGCTTTGGGGATGGCAAAAATGCCCGATAGTCCCCGTTGGTTGATCATGCGAAATCGGGGCGGACAGGCGCGCAAGGTGTTACATCAGATTCGCGGTACTCAAAATGTCGATGCAGAACTGGAGGAGATTCACAGTAGTTTGGCAACGGAAGGTTCATCGCAATGGTCTGATTTGCTTAAACCCGCATTACGATTACCGTTGATGATTGGCATTGGGTTGGCAATATTCCAGCAAGTCACCGGAATTAATACCGTGATTTACTACGCACCGACGATTATGGAATTTTCCGGTTTAAAATCGGCTGGGGCTTCAATTCTAGCAACAACGGGGGTCGGGGTGATTAACGTGCTGTTTACTATTGTTGGCTCTTGGTTTGTTGATCGAGCCGGACGGCGACCCTTGCTGTTAACCAGTTTGATTGGGATGGCAATTTCTCTGGCTTTATTGGCAGTTTCCTTTCAATTGCCCCAACTAGCTTCGTCTCTGGGTGTTGCGGTTGTTATAATTCTAATGCTGTATGTGGCATCGTTTGCCATTGGTTTAGGCCCTGTGTTCTGGCTATTAATTTCTGAGATTTATCCGCTTAATATTCGCTCTAAAGCTATGAGTGTGGCGACGGTTGCCAACTGGGGCGCAAACCTAATCGTGGCGATGACGTTCCTCTCTATTGTCAACGCCTTGGGGCGTCCGGGTGCCTTCTGGCTCTATGCTGTACTTACCCTTTGCTCGGTAGTCTTTACCTACTTACTGGTTCCAGAAACCAAAGGTCGGACGCTGGAGCAAATTCAAGAAGAATTGAAAACCCATCATCTCAAATAGCGGATTCTGAAACTAAGGGAACAGGGAACAGGGAAGAGGGAACAGGGAACAGGGAACAGTAAGAAATACCATTAATGGATACACAACTTCTCAGTACATTTGCAGCTAGTTTATTTGCACTGCTCAATCCTTTGGGGGTTTTGCCCGTTTTTATCAGTTACACCGCTAAAGAAAACAAAGGGGTACAAAAATGGCTCGCAGTCTTACTTTCACTCACTGTATTAGGCTTGCTTCTGCTGTTTTTATTGACGGGATCGTCTCTCCTTCAGTTCTTTGGCATTACCTTAGATTCATTCCGAATTGCTGGGGGTATTTTGCTGTTACTAATTGGGATTAACTTGGTAACAGGTAATATGAAAGGTAAGGTGCAAGATGTTGCTGAACAGGACAATCAAAGTGATTTGGAAGAAGCGAAGTCTGTTTATAGAAAGATTGTGATTCCCTTGGCAATGCCCCTGCTGGTGGGGCCAGGTGTAATTGCCAATGTGATTCTCTATGCCAATGAAATTCAGGCTAACAAAGATGGATTTCAGATTGTTGAATTGGCTGCTGTTTGTGTCTTTATTTCATCTATTGTCTGTGCCATTTTGCTTTCAGGACAATGGTTGCAACGAATATTAGGTAATGTGGGGTTAAGTATTGCGACTCGGATTTTAGGCTTACTGGTTGCTTCTATTGGGGTGCAATTTATTACAAGTGGATTAACTAGCATTCTGGTTCATCAAATCGCCCCCCAACTCCGACTATGACCGAATGTCCTCTCTGATGTAGTATATTTGAAGTTAAGCTATATTTCAAGGCTTGACAAAACTAGACGGTACAGTCTATCCTAATTTTAGGAAAAGACTATACGGTCTAGTTAATTAGCGTGAGGGTTTACTCATGGATATTATTTCTTTAACCATACTCTTAGGTGTAATTGTAGCGACAGATGAAATTCTCAATAATCAATTGAAAGTGTCAAAACGCTTATTAGATTGGCTAGATAAGCAAGAAACCCCCGAAAAAAAGTCTAATGAACTGATCCGCTAAACCCTGATCACAGGTTAACAGGGTTAACAGGCAAGATGCCTGTTCCACATTTTTTCTTAAATCTATTTCTAAAGATAGATGTTAATAACGGTTAATTTTAGGTTCCTTTCATCGTAAAATCAAACTAGGGCACCGAATTTAAACTGTTGTGTCATTTTCAATATGTCTTATTATATTTCACCTCGCTTTCTCGATAAACTGGCTGTTCATATCACCAAAAATTTCTTACAATTACCTGGTGTCCGGGTTCCTCTAATATTAGGAATTCACGGACGCAAGGGAGAAGGAAAAACCTTTCAATGTGAATTAGTTTTTGAGAAAATGGGATTTGAACCCGTGATGATATCCGGTGGGGAATTAGAAAGTCCTGATGCGGGAGATCCGGCGCGATTAATTCGATTAAGATATCGGGAAGCCTCGGAACAAGTGAAAGTTCGGGGACAAATGTGTGCTTTATTTATTAATGATTTAGATGCGGGTGCTGGACGGTTTGATTCGGGTACTCAATATACCGTGAATACGCAATTAGTGAACGCTACATTAATGAATATTGCGGATAATCCCACTAATGTTCAATTACCGGGAAGTTATGATGAAACCCCCTTACATCGGATTCCCATTATTGTCACCGGAAATGATTTTTCCACATTATACGCGCCCTTAATTCGGGATGGACGCATGGAAAAATTTTATTGGGAACCTACAAGGGAGGAACGCATTGGCGTGTTACGGGGAATTTTCCAAACCGATGAATTATCCCAACAAGATATTACTCAATTAGTTGATACTTTCCCTGAACAATCCATTGACTTTTTTAGTGCTGTGCGATCGCGAATTTATGATGAACAAATTCGAGATTTTATTCATAAACAGGGAGTTGAACGTATTTCTAAACGGATTGTGAATAGTGCGGAAAAAGCTCCTGAATTCCAGAAACCCAACTTTAAACTACCCCATTTAATTGAAATGGGTCAACTGATGGTTGCGGAACAAAAACGGATTCAAGAAATGCGATTAGTCGAAGAATATAATCAATTTCGCACGTTTAATAGTCAATTTGGAGCTTCCCCCATTCCCCAAGAAAATCGTCAACAATCGTTAAATCCCATTCCTCATAACCCCTATAATCCCATTATGCCTCCCCATAGTATTAATAGTACAGGGGCAACCGTAATGCAAGGAGATGCCAGTGGCAGTACATTAGTGAGTGGGGGAAAATGCGTTAGTACAAATTTAGGGATTGAAGTCTTAGAACAAATTGATCAGATTATATCCAGTGGCTATCGGGTTGGATTAGAATACGCCGATAAACGACGGTTTAAAACTGGATCTTGGAATAGCTGCGGGTTAAATGGTAATCAATCAGAAGGAGATATTCTTCGAGGAATTGAAACTTGTTTAACAGAACATCCCCAAGATTATATTCGCTTATTGGGAATTGACCCCATTGCTAAACGGCGAGTTGTAGAAATGATTATTCAAAAACCCCAATAGATCAGGGTATCAAGCGTTAGATCAAAATCGGGATTCTCGTTAGTTAAAAACAGGCTATGCCTCTGGGGGTGTCAAGTCTTGTGAGTTCAATTTAGTATTTTGTTCTGAATGGGTAGAAAATCCCTTGAATCAACGAAAGGAAATCACAACTTAGGGGTGAAAACCCTCTTGAGGGAATGTTCTCTACGTTGTTATTTTCCTTTCTATCTTTTGAGCAGAATTTATTACTATCAAGGGACTCACCATGACAACACCTGTGGAATTTTCAGCCCCAACAAACTTATCAGAAGTTAATTTAAAACCTCGTGGTAAAGTTTATCCCAGCCCTGACGACTGGCGCGATCAAATCTTGTATTTTCTGTTACCAGATCGCTTCAGTGATGGGGAAGAATCCAAACGCCCCCTGTTCGATCGCCATCATCCCGAAGACTGGAAAACCCTAGATAAAGCAGCTTGGATGAAAGCTGGAACCAAGTTTTCAGGGGGAACATTAAAAGGAATTGAAAGTAAATTAGATTACTTAAAAGAACTCGGTATAACTACCCTTTGGATCGGCCCAATTTGGAAACAACGGTGTGATTTACAAACCTATCATGGCTATGGAATTCAAAACTTTTTAGAAATAGATCCTCGGTTTGGAACTCGTCAAGATTTAAGAGATTTAGTTGATGCGGCCCATGAACGGGGAATGTACGTTTTACTCGATATTATTTATAATCACACCGGAAATAACTGGTTTTATCAAGACGAAAACGGTGAACACAAAGATACCCTTTCCTATCGCTATTCTCCGGCTCATCCGGTTGCTGGATGGCGTTCTCAAACTGGAGACTGTATTGATAAACCCCAGTCTATTGAAGATGGCGTTTGGCCGCAAGAATTTCAAAATTGGGACTGGTATACTCGCGCCGGAAAAATTGAACATTGGGACGCAGCTGCTTGGGAAAATGTCATGCACCCAGATGTTGAATTCCGCCGGGGTGACTTTTTTGATTTAAAAGATCTTTGCCTTTCAAAAGATGAAGTTTTATCCGCTATTATTAAGGTTTATCAATATTGGATTGCCTTAAGTGATTGTGATGGATTCCGTATTGATACCGTTGAACTGTATCAAAATCGAACCGCCGTTCATGTGAACTTGCCCCCGGCGGGAATGGTAATTCTAGCGTAATCTTATCAACCTTATTAAAATACCCCAGCCTCCCTGAGAAACTGGGGTTTTATACTATCCCTTTTCCTAAAATTATCACGTTGTCATGATAGAAATTGGTAGTCTAGTATAATAGATTAATTGATTCCAATGAACCAACCAAAAATTAATTAATCTGGCTCTATATAAGGTATATCTAAACGTTTGAAATCTCGATCAAAAGAAGCAATAAATTCATTTTCTTTACGAGCTACTTCTGCAAGATAAGCATCAACAAAATCAACATTTGCTGTTGCCATACTATCAAGGGCTGTTATTACTTGCTCACTAGATTCAAGAATAATACCCTCTGATGTTAACAAACCTATCAAAACATCTGCAACTTGTTGTCGAGAATAACCATAAAAAGAAATTAATACCCAAACCACTTCAGCCACAACAATTGAAGATACCTTGAGTGTAATTTCTCCTTGTTCAGCTTTCTGTAAAAATTTAGCAGCTCGTTCAGCGAGAGCGAGAGGATCATTAGTAATGAACCTTAATAAAATATTGGCATCTACCCAATAATTACTCATGATTATAACTGATTAGATTTCTGAGCTAAAGATTGAGCTACAGCTTGGCGTATAGTTGTCTTACCCGGATAAGCTTGAGTGGCGGGTAAAACTCCTCGGAATTCACTCAGCCGTTTTCTTTTAATGGGTTGTAACCTAATTTCATTTCCGGTAACAATTAATAGGAATTCATCTCCCTGTTTCAGTTCTAAACGCTCACGAATTTTAGAAGGTATAGTAATCTGTCCCTCTTGATTAAGTTGTGTTTTCATGATTGAGCTATTTTCTGAGATGGGTTGTTTTGATTATATCTTAAGCGATCGCTCTCTTGACCATGATTAAAAGCGAGCCCCAAAACACTCTTTTTAGGTATACTCAATGCTGAGAAACCGGGTTTCTTAACAACAATCTCAGTTGGGAGACAAAAGCTTTTTGAGAAACCGGGTTTTTTAGTCCCTACTGAACTTCATCCGTATGAAAATCGCTGTAATACAGAACATGGTATAATATCTCACAAAGCAAACTCTAACTTTTATACCACCTATCTAACTAGCGAAGATATGATTGATATTCCTATTTCTATTCTGATTCAAGTCGCTAAAGATATCTATGTATTTCTTAACAAAGATAATAATCCTGACGGTCTTAGTGGTGATACTTTAGCATTTTTTCAAGGATTTAAAAAAGCTTATGAAAGTAAGGATTTGGAGGAAATAGGAAAGCTGATTTCAACCTCTTATTCAGGAAATTTTTTTTATACTAGCAACCGAGAAGAATTGTTAAAAACATTTGATTTAATTTTTAAAAAAGTTCCTGATCTATGCCAATTAAAACTTATAATTAAAAGACATCTCCGAAAATCTCCAAATGCCCTCTATCGCTACTTTTGGAATCTCTAGCACTCCTGTGCCGGCTTCTCCAAAAGTAACGGATTCATAGGCTTTTTCAGTCACATTAATAATAACTAATGAATTTTATCTCTGATATACAATTATTTCTCAAAAGAATTCTGGGCAATTCTTAGATGGTAATACAATCGCTCCTATTCGCCATCTTATTAATCCACATACTGTCAAGATTACTGCTTCATAATTTTGCCTCTTTAACCGAAATCTTTCTGAAGCAACTCGATAAATTTTTATCAGTCTTATTAAATGTTCAACTACAATCCTTTGTTGGGCTTTTAACCGATTTTCTTCTCGCTTTTCCGCCGACATCTCTTGATTCCTCGGTTTCTTATACGGTGTATTAATTGCTGTTTCTCCTACATAAGCTTTATCCCCTCTGTATTTTTGATTATTCCCCAATTCCTGGCTTCTTTCTCTCCACAATTTCAGATCACTTGTTGCTCCGGTATAACCCACAGCTACATCCACTATTTCTTTTCCATTTGGCATGACAATGACTTGATTTTTAAAGGTATGTGTCTTTTTCTTTCCTGAGTAATATTTTTTCTGCTCTTCATTGTCTGTTGGTCTTTCCCTGGGCTGTTCATAGCTATCTACTACTAACTCAAATTCCACCAGAATTTTTTCTACCCACTCCCAATCACTCTCGTTTTTTTTTACTTGCTCTAGCAAACTCGCTGGTAGTAATTCTCTCAAGATTTTTATCCAGTTATGGAAAATATCATTCGCTGTTGATTCACTGACTTCAAACTGTAACCCTAACATTTGAAATGTCGGCATTTGATGCAGATAAATTAGAGTCAGTAAGATTTGTTCCTCCACAGATAATTTCTGCCGACGACCCCCACCTGCTTTAATCAACCTGATTTTAGTTTTTTCTTTTTCCTGTCGTTTTTCTTCTTCTAATAACTCCGCAGCTTGAATGAGTTCTATCATCTGTTCATATTCCATCCCTAATAGCCTTTTTGCTTGCTGGGGATTCTTGTCCAGATAGTCTCTTAATTTACTCATCTCTAATCCGGGGTAAAATTTAATTTTATCATCTTTTTACCCCTCCTTTTTTCTATTTTGGAGATGTCTAATGAATTAACTGTTTAACCGTTAAATTTTGAATTGGAATATTTTCGGCTTCTGAAGCTTTTTTTAAAGGATTTAATGAAGCCATTAATAACTGAGTAAAGAAACTATCGAAATTGGCATCAAATTCAATATTTTCTTGAAAACTAGAATCATTTCTAACCCAATTCTGGACTTGTTCGGGTTTAATATCTTCAATAATAATATCTTCGCTTTGAGAAATTTGTTTCAAACAGCGTAACGCATAAATCGCTAACCGCGTTGAGAACTTATCCTTAGAGGATAATAACGCCGCATCCACTTGAATGGCTTCATCCTGAGTTAAAAATTCCATAGCTTTATGTAATAATTGAATATAGGAGTCGCTCAAGTAGGGTTAGGACAAAGATTGTTGCAGAAAACCAGATATTATGTCTGTCTTTTCCTCCCTGTTCCCTGTTCCCTGTTCCCTGTTCTCTCCTATAATTAAATACCCACACCGATGTTCCCCATTCACAATCCAATGGGTTCTTTCTACGGTACAATCTTCTAAAATTGCCCCAAACATTTCTAATTCATGACCACAAACACTGGGAAATGATTCCGCCACATTAGAAATGGCACAATTATGTTCCGTTAAAATATAACGTTCTCGCGGAGTATCCAGTTGTTCTGACTCCACCAAATACCACTCCGCCATATATCCTTCGGCTTTCCGCAATTCCACTAATTTTTCCACTCGTTCTTTGAGCGAACCCTTCCCAACTTTTTGTCGATATTCAATAGCTTTACGCTGCCATTGTTTCTGTAAAATTTGACTAACCTGTTCATGTCCGACGGTTTGCGCTAAAGTATCCAAAAAGGAAATCGCAAACTCATCATAACGGTTCGGAAAACGTTCCCGTCCTTGAGTCGTCAATTCATAAACGTGCTGAGGTCGCCCCATCCCCACCTGAACCGAGTTATAGGCAATTAACCCCTCCAGTTCCAAATCTTTGAGATGACGACGAATGGCTTGGGGACTAATCTCAAGGGTTTCCGCTAACTCCTGGGCCGTCGCCTGTCCCTGTTTGAGAAGGAGTTGCAGAATATCGTGTTTTGTGGACTGCTGCTGAGTGGTGGCCATCGTCTTAACAAAAATTTATAAATTTGGACTTTGACAATGCACTTGTTGTTAATGTAGCTTAAAATAGACTTAAGTAACAAATCTGTTGCTTAAGTCAACAGCCTACCACCCGTCTGCCATCCTTTGAGAACTATCGAACACTAAATTTAAGGTTATGAGTGCTTCCGTTAAAACCCTAGTCAACCAGCCGTATAAATACGGTTTTGTTACCGATATTGAGTCAGACACCATTCCCCGTGGACTCAGTGAGGATGTTGTCCGCCTGATTTCGGCTAAAAAAAATGAACCGGAATTTATGCTTAACTTCCGTCTACGAGCCTATCGACAATGGCTGAAGATGGCAGAACCCACTTGGCCCCACGTCAACTATCCGCCCATTGACTATCAATCTATTATCTACTATTCCGCTCCCAAAGTTGAAAACAAAAAAGCAAGTTTAGAAGAAGTTGACCCCACTTTATTAGAAACCTTTGAGAAATTAGGTATTCCTTTAAGCGAACAGAAGCGTCTTTCTAATGTAGCCGTTGATGCGGTTTTTGATAGTGTTTCCATTGCCACAACTTTTAAAGAAAAATTAGCTGAAGACGGGGTAATTTTCTGTTCCATTTCCGAAGCCGTTAAGGAACATCCTGAACTGGTGGAAAAATATTTAGGAAGTGTCGTTCCCGTTGGCGATAATTTCTTTGCTGCATTGAATTCTGCCGTTTTTAGTGATGGATCATTTGTTTATATTCCCAAAGGTGTCCAATGTCCGATGGATTTGTCTACCTATTTTCGGATTAATAACGGTGATTCTGGACAGTTTGAACGGACTTTAATTATTGCAGAAGAAGAAAGTTCTGTCACCTATTTAGAAGGCTGTACCGCCCCCATGTTTGATACCAATCAACTGCACGCCGCCGTTGTAGAATTAGTCGCGTTAGATAATGCGGAAATTAAATATTCTACGGTGCAAAATTGGTACGCTGGAGATGAAGAAGGCAAAGGCGGAATTTACAACTTTGTCACCAAACGGGGATTATGCAAAGGAGTGAATTCTAAGATTTCTTGGACACAGGTAGAAACGGGGTCTGCTATTACTTGGAAATATCCCAGTTGTGTGTTAGCTGGGGATAATTCAGTGGGTGAATTTTATTCCGTTGCGCTGACGAATAATAAACAACAAGCGGACACCGGAACCAAAATGATCCATATTGGGAAAAATACCCGCAGCACGATTATTTCTAAAGGAATTTCTGCTGGAAAATCCGCTAATAGTTATCGCGGGTTAGTGAAAATGGGGCCGAAAGCCGAAGGCGCGAGAAATTATTCTCAATGTGATTCTATGTTAATCGGAGATCGAGCCCAGGCGAATACGTTTCCCTATATTCAAGTGGAAAATAATAGCGCTAAAGTCGAGCATGAAGCCTCTACGTCTAAAATTGGAGAAGACCAGCTTTTCTATTTTGCACAACGGGGAATTTCTGCTGAAGATGCTGTCTCCATGATGATTAGCGGTTTCTGCAAAGATGTGTTCAATAAATTGCCGATGGAATTTGCCGTTGAAGCCGATAAATTATTGAGCTTGAAATTAGAAGGAACCGTTGGTTAATCATTCCCCGACCCCCCCCTCGTTTCTAGGTTCTACCTAGAAATGAGAAATAGAGGCTCTGCCTCTAGTAAAAAAGGAGGCGGAGCCTCCCGACTACATTCCCTGGTAGAACCAGGGAACTAGAAAACTAGAAAAAATCTCACAACGGACAACCATGATTAAAGAGAACAGTGAAATTATTCTATCCGTTAAAAATTTAACGGCTAATATTGACGACAAACAAATCCTTAAGGGGTTTAATTTAGAAATCAAAGCCGGAGAAATCCACGCTATTATGGGTTTAAATGGTTCAGGGAAAAGTACCTTTTCTAAAGTTTTAAGCGGACATCCGAGCTACGAAGTCACTGGAGGGGAAATTACCTTTTTAGGTCAAAATTTATTAGAATTAGAACCTGAAGAACGCGCCTTAGCCGGAATTTTCTTGGCGTTTCAATATCCCATTGAAATTCCGGGAGTGAGTAATTTAGACTTTCTGAGAGTTGCTTATAATGCTCATCAAAAACATAAAGGATTAGAAGAATTAGATGCCTTTGATTTTGATGAATTAGTGCGGGAAAAATTAGACATTGTTAAAATGCGCGATGAATTTTTAGAACGCAGCGTTAATGAAGGATTCTCTGGGGGAGAGAAAAAACGCAATGAAATTTTACAAATGGCGTTATTAGAACCCAAATTAGCCGTTTTAGATGAAACAGATTCGGGTTTAGATATTGATGCGTTGCGAATTGTTGCCAATGGTGTTAATCAGTTAGCCAACGAAAATAACGCCTTGTTAGTGATTACCCATTATCAACGGTTACTCGATTATATTGTGCCGGATTATGTTCATGTTGTGTCCGATGGACGCATTATTAAAACGGGGACAAAAGAACTCGCCTTAGAACTGGAAGAAAAAGGCTATGATGATGTTGTTGCTTCGGCAATGGTGGGGGTTTAATGAACAATAGTACAATCACAGAAAAACAGGAAGTGTCCTATTTAAACCATCTGTTAGAACAAATTCAAAGCGAAGTCTCTCAACCGTCTCTTCAAAGCTCCTTGGCATCGGAAGTTACCCTTCAATTGCAAAATATTCGGGATCATGCCTTAACTTGGGTTAAAGAATTAGAAATCCCTACCAGACAAGATGAAGAATGGCGGTTTACCGATTTATCTTCGTTATTAGAATATCAATTTCAAGTCGCTCCTTTTGTTCAATTACAACCCGAAGCGATCGCCTCTTTAATTGTACCGGAAGCCGAACACAAACGGATTGTCTTTATTAATGGGATTTATGCTCCCCATCTTTCCGATCTTCAAGACATTCCCGACGGGGTTTTTATTGGAAATTTAGCACAACTTCCTGAAAAATTACAAGAAAATCTTCCCCATTATCTCAGCCAACAACAAGGAAACCAAGACGTTTTTGCTACTCTTAATACCACTGGGTTTAAGGATGTTGCTGTTGTTTGGGTTGAAAAGAATAAAACAATTGAAACCCCGATTCATTTATTATTCATCGCCTTACCGGATAACCGCCCGGTGATCAATCAACCCAGAGCATTAATTGTAGCAGAAACAGGAAGTTCATCTACTGTTATTGAACATTATGCAACCGCCGAAGTATTCGGATGTTCTGATCAGGTAAAAGTTCAACCCTATTTTACCAATGCCGTAACTGAAATTTACCTCGAAGAAAATGCCGAAGTCAACCATACAAGGCTACAACGGGGAGCAGGCACAGCATTTCATATTGGTAAAAATGTTGTTTTCCAAGGTCGAAATAGTCGCTATACTTGCCATGCTGTGAGTTTAGGTGCTAAACTATCCCGCCATAATTTAGAGATTTATCAACGGGGAGAAGCAACGGAAACGACGCTCAACGGATTAACATTAATTGGCAGTGAACAGTTGGCTGATACCCACAGTGCCATGATACTTAATCATCAACATGGGACATTTAATCAAGTCCATAAATGTATTATAGATCACAAAGCACATGGCGTTTTTAATGGTAAAGTCTTTGTGCCACAAACGGCACAGTTCACCAATGCTAATCAACTGAGTCGGAATTTATTGCTATCTTCAAAAGGAAGAATAGACACCAAACCTCAGTTAGAAATTGTGGCAGATAATGTCAAATGTTCCCATGGTGCAACCGTCAGTCAATTAGAAGAAGATGAAGTCTTCTATTTACGCAGTCGGGGGTTAAGTGAACTGATGAGTCGTCATCTGTTAATTGATGCTTTCGCGGCAGAAATTCTAGGCAAATTACCATCCGAAACGTTAAAACAGGTCTTATCCCGTTGCGTTTCTTGTCGCACTGAGTTTAGTTAACTCCAAAAACCGGGTTTCTCATCAAAATTTTTAGTTCAGAAACCTGGTTTCTATAGGAGCCTAAAATTAAATTTAAGGATCTTCAAAATAATGCTAACTCAAGAAAAAACACTTGCTGAAATTGTTCGTCAAGATTTCCCAATTTTGCATCAGGAAATCAACGGTCAACCCTTAGTTTATTTAGATAATGCCGCTACATCTCAAAAACCCTTAGCGGTCTTAAATGCTATTCAAGAGTATTATCAAAATTATAATTCTAATGTGCATCGGGGAGTTCATGTCTTAAGTGCAAAAGCAACGGATGCCTATGAAGCTGCACGGGTTAAAGTTGCTCAATTTATTAATGCTAAATCCTATCAAGAAATTGTCTATACCCGCAATGCCAGTGAAGCCATTAATTTAGTTGCCTATTCTTGGGGTTTAAATACCTTACAAGCCGGGGATGAAATTATTCTCAGCGTCATGGAACATCATAGTAATTTAGTTCCTTGGCAAATGGTTGCCCAAAAAACCGGGGCTGTGATCAAATTTGTGGAATTAACAGAAACTCAAGAATTCGACTTAGAACAGTTTAAAACCTTAATCTCAGACCGAACAAAATTAGTGTCTGTTGTGCATATTTCTAATACTTTAGGTTGCATTAATCCCATTGAAGAAATTACTCAAATTGCCCATGAATACGGTGCAAAAGTATTAATTGATGGTTGCCAAAGTGCGCCCCATACCCCCTTAGACGTGCAGAAAATTGATTGTGATTGGTTAGTGGCATCCGGTCATAAAATGTGTGCTCCAACGGGGATAGGCTTTTTATACGGCAAATTAGAAGTATTAGAAGCCATGCCACCCTTTTTTGGAGGGGGAGAAATGATTGCTGAGGTGTATTTAGATCATTTTACCGTCGGAGAATTACCCCATAAATTTGAAGCTGGAACTCCAGCCATTGGAGAAGCGATCGCTTTAGGGGCTGCTATTGATTATTTAATGTCAATTGGCATGGATAAAATCGCTGATTATGAACATGAATTAACGGCTTATTTGTATGAAAGATTGCGAGAAATTCCTGAGTTAAAACTCTATGGCCCCCTCCCCAATACTCAGGGAGAAGGAAGAGCCGCCTTAGCGTCTTTTAGTGTGGATGGAATTCATGCCAATGATTTATCAACCATGTTAGATGATGCGGGGGTTGCCATTCGTTCAGGACATCATTGTACCCAACCTTTACATCGTTATTTAGGGGTTAATGCTACCGCCAGAGCGAGTTTGTATTTCTACAATACAAAAGCCGAAATTGATGCGTTTATTGTGGCGTTAAAAGATGCGATCGCATTTTTTAAACAAATGATGAATTAAAACAGGGGTAGGGTGTGTCCGCGTTGACCCTATCTTAATTTTGAGCTTGGATACCCGGAAGCATTGATCACAACAACCGAATCACTCTAGCATTAACAACAGGGTAAACTTATGCAGCAGAATCTAACCATCAATGAAATCAACTATTTGGGAACTCGATTTTTATAGTCGCCCCCTGCGGGACGAAGAAGGTAAAAAAGTTTGGGAAGTCTTAATCTGTGAAACCCCGGTCAATATTGAAGATCGCGCTGAAACCATGTTTCGCTACACCCAGTTTTGTCCCAGTAACCAAGTTAACTCAATTTGGTTAAAAGAAGCACTTGAAACGGCGATCGCCCAAGCCCCTACCTCCCCCTCTCGCATTCGCTTTTTCCGCCGTCCCATGGCGAATATGATTTCCAAATCTTGTAAAGAATTAGCCATTCCTGCCTATGCGAGTCGGCGTACCTATGCCCTTTATCAATGGTTACAGGAACGGATGGAAAAATTGTATCCGACTTTAGAAAATTATCAAGAAGGTGCTAATCCTTCCGTTCAGTTTGTTCCATCTCAACCTCAACCCCTTCCTGATGCTTTGCGGGGGGATAAATGGGCATTTGTAACCTTAGAAGCTAGTGCTTTTTCTGATATGTCAGAATGGGATATTAGTTTTGGGGAAGCCTTCGGATTATCGATGGTGGGTTTAGCACCAGAAACCTTGATTCCAGGGTTCATTATTTACTCCTCTAGGGCGACTCCTTTAGCTGCTTGGATGTCAGGATTAGAATTAGCATATTTACGATTAGATAGCGGTTCTCGTCCGAGTTTATTATTAGAAACAGGGGAAAGTGAAAGCTGGATTTTAGCTAATTTACCCGATGCTAAAACCCAAGAGGAAGCTAAAAATTTTGAACTCACCAAAGAAAAGGCAAAAAATGTACATTTTTTAGCGGTTCAATCTAATCCCAATTCGGAATCCTTCGCCGGATTTTGGCTATTACAAGAACTAAAATTCTAATCCATCAGGTGCGTCAGCCTAGTGCCCGCACCACTCCTCAACTTAATGTTAAAATAAAATATACGTTCTCTTAAAATTAGGATGAAACCATGACAACTCTAGTTTCTATTCCTGAATTGGCTCAAACTCCTCAATGGCAACCTGCCACTTGGGAAGATTATTTAAGTTATGTTAATAATCGTTCTTTAGAAACCGTTAATATTACTTTTGATCAAGGATATTTGTGGATTGATATGGGAAATGAAGGAATTAATCACTCTAATGTGAACGATTTATTGAGTTTTTTATTTTATGTTTGGTTTTCGCGGGAACCTGGGGTATTAGCAAATTCCTTTAGTGGTTGTGTGATCGAAAAACCCAACCAACGGGCTGCTTCACCGGATAAAGTGTTATATATTGGTGAAAATTCTCCCAAATGGCAAGAAGGAGAACTACGCAGAATTAATTTAGAAAAGTGGCGAGTTCCTGATTTAGTTGGGGAAATTTCAGATACGACTTTAGCGATGGATTTAGATGAGAAAAAACAACTTTATGCAGCATTAGGAATTCCTGAATATTGGGTGATTGATATTCGCGGAAAACGGGTGATTGCGTTTCGCTTACAAGACAATGGTAAATACCAGGAAATTACCACGTCCATTGCTTTAAACGGTTTACCCATTGCTTTATTAGAATTAACCTTAGAACAATTAGAAAAAACCAATAATTTTAACGCCGCATTCTGGTTTTCTCAACAAATTTCTAATTTACAAAATCCCTCTTAGAAACCCAGTTTCTTCAAAAAACCGGGTTTCTAAGATTTCTGAATTAACTTTTTAATAACCGTAAACCACTTAATGTGACTAATACCGTTGATCCTTCATGTCCAATCACCCCAATTGGCATATTAATAGAACCGAAAAAGTTAGAAATTAATAAAATTACAATAAATGAAAGTGCAAAGGCAATATTTTGTTTAATAATACGGTTAGCCCGACGACCCAGTTTAATCGCTTTTAATATCTTACCCAATTGATCCGTCATTAACACAATATCAGCCGTTTCTAACGCCACATCATTTCCCGCACCCCCCATGGCAATGCCCACATCTGCTAAGGCTAAAGCGGGAGCGTCATTAATGCCATCTCCCACCATTGCCACCCCTTGATAACGGGTTTTTAATTGTCGAACAATGGTTAATTTATCCTCTGGTAATAAGTTAGCATAAACCAAATCAATATTCAACTGTTTTGCCACACTATCTGCGGTTCTTTGATGATCTCCCGTCAGCATAACAACTTGTTCAATGCCAAATTTTTTCAAATTTTTAATTAAGGTTTTTGCCTCTAACCGCACGGTATCAGCCACCGCAATTAACCCTAAAGTTTGCTGATTTTTAGCAATCCAAACCACTGTTTTTCCATCGGTTTCTAAATGATCACTAATTTCTATTAACTCAGGATTAACCTGAATCTGATGTTGCTCAATCCATTCTAATTTGCCGATAAAAATCTGGTCATCATCCACTTTTCCAATAATCCCTTCCCCGATTTGAGTGGCGACATTAACGGCGGTAATTCGAGGAATATTTTTTTCCACAGCAAATTTAGCAATAGCTTGTCCGATGGGATGTTCTGAAACGGATTCTACTGCGACCGCTAATTGTAATAATTCACTTTCTAAAACCCCAGCCGATGGAATAATATCGACAACTGTTAATTTTCCGGTTGTTAAGGTTCCCGTTTTATCAAAGGCGATGGCTTTTATGCGTCCAATTTTTTCTAATTGCGCCCCATTTTTAAATAAAATTCCATGTCTTGCCCCCGTAGCAATTCCTGATAATAATGCGGGCATAATAGAAGCCATTAAGGCACAGGGAGAAGCCACGACTAAAAAAATTAAGGCGCGATAAATCGTAGTTTCCCAATCCCATCCCAGGAATAAAGGCGGTAAAATTCCTAATGCTAGACCCATTAAAACAATGACTTGAGCATAACTTCGTTCAAATTTTTCCATCCATTGCTGAGAGGGAGGAGCATCGGTTTGGGCTTGTTCTACTAAATGAATCACCCGTTGAATTAAACTACTTTCAGGAGGTTGATGAACTTTTAATTGCAGTGCCCCATTTCCATTTAAAGTTCCCGCAAAAACCTCATCTCCAACGGTTTTATCAACGGGAATGGATTCTCCGGTAATGGGAGCTTGATTAAGGGTACTATTCCCCGATATAATAACAGCATCGGTGGGAATTCGTTCTCCCGGTTTGACTAAAATAATATCTCCAATTTTTAATTGATGAATCGGAATTTTTTGCTCTTGTTGATCCTTAATAACAGTAGCCGTATCAGGGGTTAATTCCATTAATTTATGGATATTGCGTTCTGTTTGCTGCATGGCAATACTTTCTAAAGCACCACTAATGGCAAAAATTAAAATTAAAATTCCGCCATCAATCATTAAAAAATAATCTTGTTTCCAAACCCCTAAAATAGCGGCTCCTAAAGCCGCAACAATCATTAATAAATCGACATCAAATTGTTTCTCTTTAAGAAGTGTGCTTAACCCATCTTTGGCACTTTCATAACCCCCAATCACATAAGCAATGGGTAATACTAAAAATGCGAATCCGACCCAGCCGAATTGTAAGCAAACCCAACCCATTAAGACCAAAATGGCACAAACTATTGCTGCAATTGCTTCAGGATAGTGCTGGAAAAAGTCCCGCACAGAGACTAGGGAATTAGAACGTTGATTCATCACCGGAGAATAAAGACTGCTGTTCTTAGGATAAACCGTGACCAGGAATTTTGAATTTTAGATTTTTGAGTGCAGGTTACTCCTGAAGATAGGGGAAACCCCCTTCCCAAAAAAAATGAAAACGATTATCATTATAGTTAAGTCAAGTTCCATGCCAAGGGTGCTAGTTCGCGGCGGGTGCTTGGTAAAGTGAGCAAGAAGGTACATTGAGGACATCAACATGAGGTTGTGCGTTTATCCCCCAATGGTAATGCTATTATTGGGGATCGGTTTAATCAGTGGGTGTAACACCGTTTCTACACCTAAAAATTTGGCTGAAAATAACCCCTCACCCGCAACAAAAACATCAACGGAAACTGCTAATTCTGTAATAGATATTACGGTTAGTATTATGCCACAAAAATATTTTGTAGAAAAAATTGGGGGGAAGAATGTTCGAGTTAATGTAATGATTCCCCCAGGGGTGGATTTACATAATTATGAACCCAAACCTCAACAATTACAAGCATTAAATGATGCCGAAGCTTATATAACCATTGGTGTTTCCTTTGAAACCGCTTGGATGGATCGAATTAAAGCCGCGAATCAAACAATGTTAATCGTGGATTCAACTCAAGGAATTGAGAGGATTCCAATGGTGGAACATCACCATGAAGAAGGAGAAAGTCACGGGGTTGAAGAAACTTTAGATCCTCATATTTGGTTATCTCCTAAATTAGTTAAAATTCAAGCTCAAAATATTTATAATGGATTAGTTAAAATTGATCCTAAACATCAAGCTGAATATCAAGCCAACTTAAATCAGTTTCTCACAGAAATTGATCAACTGAATCAACAAATTAGCCAAAACTTAACTCCCCTCAAAAATCGAAAGTTTATGGTCTTTCATCCCGCTTGGGGTTATTTTGCTAAGGATTATAACTTGGAACAGGAAGCCATTGAAGTTGGGGGACAAGAACCCAGTGCTGCGGAGTTAGCAGATTTAATTTCTGAGGCTAAACAAGACAATATTAAAATTATTTTTACCCAACCTGAATTTAGTCCGCGTTCTGCGGAAACCTTAGCGAAAGAAATCGGAGGTCAAGTTGTGTTCATTAGTGATTTAGATGAAAATTGGTCTGATAATTTATTAAAAGTTTCTGAAACCTTATCTCAAAGTTCAAACCCCTAATCATTTTAAAGTTAGCCATGATTTTACTTCCTAAATTTACCTTTGTACCTGTGTCAAATTCTCAAGATTTACCCCCAAACCCTTATCTAAAAAACGAAGTCATCCGTTTAAACCAAGTTTGGGCGGGTTATGATCCCCATGAACCCATTTTAGAAGAGATTAACTTAACGGTTCATGAATTAGATTTTTTAGGATTAATTGGCCCTAATGGAGGCGGGAAAACAACCTTAATTAAAGTGCTTTTAGGGTTACTTAAACCGTTAAAAGGAGAGGTTAAAATTATGGGTCGTTCTGTAATCCAAGGTCGGCGTTATTTGGGTTATGTTCCTCAAATTTTAGAGTTTGATCGCAATTTTCCCGTCCGGGTGGATGAAGTGGTGAGAATGGGACGGTTAGGAAAGCGTTCTTTATTCCAACCCTATACAAAAAAAGATGAAGAAATCGTGATTCAGGCTTTAGAAAAAGTAGAAATGTTAAACTTAAGAAATCGACCTATTGGGGAATTATCGGGAGGACAACGACAACGGGTTTATATTGCGAGAGCCTTAGCGAGTGAACCGCAAATTTTACTCTTAGATGAACCTACGGCTAGTGTTGACCCTAAAATGTGCAGCAGTATTTATGAGTTATTATTAAAATTAAATGAATATATCACCATTGTAATGATTACTCATGATATTAATACCATGTCTTCCTATGTTAAAACTATTGGCTGTTTAAATCGACGTTTACACTATCATGGAGAACAACAGATTACCCCGAAAATGTTAGAACAAACTTATCAAAATATAGCATTAGGGAGCAGGGAACAGGGAACAGGGAACAGGGAACAGTAAGCTGTAAAAAGGTTTCATGATTTAGACTTTCTTAAATTATTAATTATTTAATTCATCCGCTTTTTGTTGGGCTTGTTCTTGATTTTTACGATATAATATGGCGCGATCTTGGGCTATTTTATAACGTTCAAAATCAGGAGAGACTTCCGCCATTAAATCAGCAGCTTGTTGCCATTTTTGAGCAATTTCTAACCATTCTTGACGGGTATCCGCAACTTGTCCTTCGGCGGCGGCTTCAATTGCAAGTTTTACGCCTTGGGTAAACTGTTCTGCTGAAGATAAAGGTTGTTGAGGGGAAGGAGACACTTCAACCTTGTATTTTCGGTGAGATTGTAAGGCGTTGAATAATTGAAATTGTAACTCGCTGTATAGCCACAATCCTATTAATCCTAATAGTAAACTTACCCCAATACCTAAAATTAAACTCAGTGAAAATTGACGTTTTTCAGGCTTAGAATTTGAGGATAAATTGTTGACAATGGGTTGATTAGGGCTAGAACGATTAAACCACCGTTTAAAAAGATTGGGTTTTTTGAGAATAATATCTTCTGACCAGAGTAACTGCTCTTCTGGATCTTGGCTAATGGTTTCTAACCAAAGTAATTGCTGTTCTTTCAAGATGCGACTATTAATTCGGACTCGGCGAATATTACGCGGAGAAATAGACTCCAAAATTTCACGAATTTTAGTAACAATGGTTGTTTTTTCTAAAGATTCAGGATTTTTCGCCTCACAAAGCAGTTGCAAAACATCATGGGTAAAAACAGCACGAGTTCTTACCCCTAAATCAGTCATTTGTTCATTAATTACTTGAATGATGGCTGCAACACGACCATTATGGGCTTGTTTAGCAATGTCATTCATAGAATTTGACATATAACAGTTATCAAGTATCCGCATCATCAGTTATCAGTTATCAGGGGAAGATTTAACAGTTTATATCAAGAGTTGTTTGCTAAAAACTAAAAACTGATGACTGATGAGAGATTATTTTTGAATAAACTCTCCTAATTTACGAGTGATAGTTTCAATTAATTCTGTTTTAGAATGGGAGGGACTATCCATCTCAGATTCCAGACGTTGAACCACTTCTGGAGGGAGATTCAGTAATTGCAATAATTTCTGATAAGCCGCTGCTTCTTCCGGGTTGATTTTAGGTTCATCGGGGGTACGAGAACTAGAGTTAATCACTTCATACCCTAAAACGAGTACCAGTTCGCGTTCGGCTTGAGTTTCAAGTTTTGGAATTAACTCGTCTAAGGGAATATTTTGCATTAAATAATCCCTTAATTCCTGTTGAAGTTGTTGCTGTTGTTGTTCCTGTTTGGCGAACAAACGACTAAACTGATTCAACATCACGTCAACTTCTTCTGTTGCTAATTCTCCATCTGACCAAGCCATCGAGGTTACAACCCGCAATAGATTCATTTGACGGGGTGTAATTGAAGGAGGGGGTGGTACTTCCATCGCTTAACCTCTGAAATATTTTCCCCCATCATCTCATAAATTCTCATAAGTTGTGATAAGCACATCCTAACCAGCCTTCAAAATTTCGTTTTTGTTGAGGGGTGGGTTGGCTAACAGAAACGATTTTGTAATGATTAGGACGGGGAGATGTCAACGTAGCTTGACAAGTTCGCAACAAATCTTGATGAAAAAAGGTTAATTCTACTGTATCTCCCGGTTTGTAATCTTTTAAGCGTTCCTGGAATTGGTCAGAGGTGACTTTAAATCCATTGATGGCTAAAAGTTCATCGTGAATATCTAATCCTGCGGCTTCAGCCGGACTCCCGATTTCCACAAATTTAATGATTTCTCGACCTTTTTCCAATGCAAGTTTGCAGCCTAAATAGGGCGTTTCATCCGTTGTTTCAGCAATTAATTGTAAACCAAAGGGTTCTAAATATTGATTGTAGGAAAGTTCATCCAGTCCATACAAATACTTTTGGAAGAAATCGTTTAAAGAGGTTTCAGCAATAGATTCAATTACCTGTTCTAATTGTTCAGGAGTAAAACCAATTTCCGGCTGACCAAATTCTGACCACATTTGGCGCATGACATCATCGAGCGATCGCTGATTTCCCTGTTTTTCTCTGATTAATAAATCCAGTAAAAATGATACTAATTCCCCTTTTAAATAATAAGAGATTTGATTATTATCACTATGGGATTCTCGGCGATAAAGTTTAATCCAAGTATCCCAACTCGATTCACTTAAGGGTTGAACTAACCGCCCTGGAATTGTTTGTAACCGAGTAATATCTTTAGCGATCGCATTCAGAAAACCTTTAACATCAAAAATTCCCGCCCGGTAGGGAATCACCATATCATAATAACTGGTTGTCCCTTCCGAAAACCACAAAGAAGAAGTATAATTTTCCTGCTCATAATCAAAGACTTCCAACGCTTTTGGACGAATCCGTTTAACATTCCATAAATGGAAAAATTCATGGGCGACTAACTGCATAAACCGATTATATTTATCGGTGTTGCGAAACCCAAACCGAGAATAAATTAACGAACAAGAATCTTTATGTTCTAAACCGCCAAACCCTTGATTAGAAAGATGCAATAAAAACAAATAACGTTCGTAGGGTAATCCATCAAATAATTCTGATTCTACGGTAATAATTTTTTGAAAATCCGTCAGTAACCTTTCAGGATTAACATTCCCATCGCCCCAAATTGCTAATTGATGGGATTTTCCTTCAACTTGAAATTCATATAATCGATGGGTTCCAATTTCAAAGGGACTATCAACTAACGTATCAAAATCAGCCGCATAAAACGTATTAATTTGATGAGAAACCGTTGGTAAAATTGTGGTAACTATCCAATTTTTAGGGGGTTCTATAGTAACTTGAATCGGGTGTTGTTCATATCCGGGTACATACAGAAATAAAGCCGCCCCATTAAAATAACCATGAGATGAATCTAAATGATTGGTTCTAACACTTAATTCATTAGCAAAAATGCGATAGGAAACTCTAACTTCTGTTGCCGATTTCGAGTGAATTTGCCAATGATTTTTACTAACTTTTCTCCATTTTAAGGGGTTTCCGTCCTGATCACAAACGCCCCAATCTTGTAAATGTCGGGAATATTCCCGCACCAAATAAGACCCTGGAGTCCAAACGGGCATTTTTAGCGCTAAGGGGGAGGATGAAAGAATATCTCCTCGAATCTGTAACTTAATTTCAAATAAATGGGATTCGGGTTGAGGCATTCCCACCCAATATTGTAAAACAGGAGTAACCTCAGTCAAAGAATCAGGACGAGTTTGAGTTGCTTCAGTCATAATTTTGAGTGATTAAAAATAAGTTTATCCAAGAAATAGGGAATAGAAAACAGGGAGTTCATTCTATTTTCCCTATTCCCTATTCCCTATTCCCTATCTATTAAAATAGTTTCGGCTTTATTGACTGGCAAGATGGTTTAAATGTTTGAGATTGAGCAAATGAATCACTTGCCGTTCTTCATCAATCGTCATCCAGCCTTTACTCATAATTTTATCCATTATTTTGCTTGTTTCTTCCAAAGAAATATCTGTAACATCCGCTAAATCTTGGAAGGGAATATTAAAAATATCTGCCCCTTTTTCAGTGGGCTGACCGTAATTTTCAGCTAATTCTACGAGGGTATTGGCGAGTTTTACGGCTGGAGGTCGGTGACGAATTTGATAGCGTTGGTTGGTTTGGCGCAAACGACGCACCATCAATTGCAACATTCGATGATGAAGTTGGGGATCTTTAAACAACGTCTGGATAAAGCGTTGGGCAGAAACACTAATTAATCGGACTGACGATAAGGCGATAACATCATTAGCACGGGGAGATTCATCTAAAATCGCCATTTCTCCAAAAAAATCTCCGTGTCCTAAAATGGCTAATGTCACCACTTCATCTCCAGATAAGCGACGGACTTTCACCCATCCAGAAACGACAAAATAAACGGCATTTCCCCAAGCATCTTCCATGACAACAGCCCGGTCGGCGGGATATTCATGTTTGACAGCAACGGATAGTAGCCATTCTAATGTTTCAGGATTGGCCCCCTTGAATAGTGGAAAAAGCTCGCTAAAAGCTTCAGTTTGCATGAGAATTCGCTACGTTTTTTAAGTAGTAGATTACCGATCCACTATGATGAATATTACTAAGATATCTCATAAATTGATCCAGTTGCAAATAGAAAAACGGGTTAACCCGTGTAAATTTGGTTAACCCGCCAGCTTGGGAACGCTTTGACCAACTATTTTTGGACGACCAATTTCACGTTGGCATTTTGCAGACCGCGCTGTTTGACATCAGCTAAGGTCTTGTTAACGGCGTACTTTTGATTAATGGAGTTGATCAGTTCGGTCTGGTTGTGTTTTTTAGCAACACCCCACAGATCAGCAATTAAATCGTAGGTACCATCGCTGTTGCGAGACCAGCCCAGATCATATTCGCCTTCAAGGACTGCAACCAAGTCGGCACGAACCCGTTGGCCATTGTAACCCCGGACATCTGCGCTGGTTTTGGTGCTAATGCCGAGATCACGCAGAGAAGCTTTCAGGATTTCGGAATCGGTGATTTTGGTACGCAGTGTGCTAAAGTGAGACATTTAGGTATCCTCCGTGGAACTGAAAACGAAACAACAACGGTTTGGTTAGAATCAATGCCGCCTTTATCAGGGGACGGCTTTTTTTTTGGGAACTGCTAGCCTATTTTGGGGACTAGCCTTACCTCCTATTTGGACTAGGAGTAAGCTTTTAGAACTCCATGCGCTGATATTCAGCGACGGAGGACGCAGCCGGACGTGCACGCTGTCTTGCCCAATCTCGTAGTGCGGTGACCTGTTCGTTCATGGTCTTGGACAAGGGCAAAGTGGACTTAATCGCGGCAATGATATCAAGCTGCGTAAACTCGCGGTCTTGAGCAAAAGCCTCGTACATCGAAGCGATTACGGCTTGCTCAATTTCTGCTCCAGAAAAGCCTTCGGAAACGGTAGAAAGTTGTTCTAAATCGAAGCGTTCAATTTCCCGACGGCGTTTGGACAGATGAATTCTAAAAATATCTTGGCGTTCTTCTTTGGTGGGGAGATCTACAAAGAAGATTTCATCAAATCGGCCTTTTCTGAGGAATTCTCCGGGTAAACGTTCAACGCGGTTCGCCGTTGCCATCACAAATACAGGAGAGCTTTTTTCCTGCATCCAGGTGAGGAATGATCCAAAGATCCGGCTAGAAGTTCCGCCATCTGAGTCCGCACTTCCGGCACTTCCGGCAAAGGATTTATCTAATTCATCGATAAATAGAATCACCGGGGAAATAGATTCAGCCGTTTTTAAAGCGTTTCTCAGGTTGGCTTCGGAACGTCCCACCATTGAACCGTCATACACCCGACCCATATCTAATCGGAGTAAGGGTAATCCCCATAAACGAGAAGTGGTTTTTGCAATCAGGGACTTTCCGCATCCGGGTATCCCTAAGATTAACATTCCCTTGGGTTGAGGCAGACCGTATTCCCGTGCCCGTTCAGTGAAAGCGTTGGAACGTTGGTGCAGCCACCGCTTGAGTTCTTCTAAACCGCCCACTGAATCGATAGTTTCATCGACATCAATGTATTCTAAAATTCCATTGCGTCGAATCAGTTGCTTTTTCTCAGTGAGAACAACATCAACTTCTTCTTCAGTGAGATGTCCGGCGGTGACTTGAGCTTTCCGGTAGACTTTCTCAGCCTCATCCCGGGTTAAGCCTAATGCTGCTTTGAGCAGTTTTTCGCGTCCTTCGGTGGTTAAACGTCGAGACCGGGCTTGTTCGAGTTGGGCCGTTAACACTTGATTGAGTTCCTTCATATCGGGCAGAGCGAAGTCCAGAACCACAACTTCTTTCTCTAGCTCGATGGGAATGGATTGAATCGGCGACATCAAGATGATCGTCTTGTTTGTGCCTTTGAAGCTTGCGATCGCATCCCGTAAACACCGGGTCACTTCAGGAGAATCTTTGAAGGGATGCAAATCTTTAAAAATATAGATACCTCCGCTTACGTTAGGCTCTCTATGTCGAATCACCCATTCAATCGCCGCTTGAGGGGAAACGGTGTTGGACTGAACTGCTGTTCGTGCTTGATCATATTTGACTAAGCCACGAGTAACTGTCCACACATAAACCTCTCTCTGGCGTTTGGCTTGCGCGATTTTGGCGATAGCCTGCTCAGACCGCTCTTCCTCAGAGGTGACGAGGTAGATCAGAGGATATCGGGCTTCAATTAAGATACTAAGTTCTTCTTGCATAGTCCTCGATCCAATAGAGACGGTGTAACGTTTACAGAATTTCCGATTCCTAACGTCCGATTCTGAACACAACTCGCGCCAGCATCGAAGCCAGGGATTTAGCAGGGAACCAGTTCTTCTTCTCCCGATTGGGCCGTTGTCGATTCAACATCTCTGACGGATTGGACGGGGAGTTCATCATCGGATAGGACACTGGGTTGTTCTCTTAATGAGGTCAATTCCCCTTCCTTCATGACAATGGAACTGGAACAATCTGGACAGGAGTAAACCCGATGGGTTTGTCCGTAGGATGTCTCCACTTCGTCTACCAATTCGGGATTAGTCAGGTAGAAAACAATGGCTCGTTCAGCAATGGATGACATCGGTTCTGATTCAACTGCCGCTTTAATTTTTAATTTGCGGTGCAGTTCAGGCGGGAGATAGAGAGTTACCTTTTGCTTATTTTGCATAGGACAGTGAACTTGTGTACCCGGGTATGTATTTCAAGATAACGAACCCCTTCTCAGATGTCAAGACGCTATACCTCTATGACGGCATTATTGTAATATTTCGTTACATTGTGGAATTGACTCTATATATATAGAGTCAGAAACCGGGTTTCTCAACAGGTTTCTGGGTAGGTTAGCCATATCAACGCAGAAACCCGGTTTCTCTGGGATGTAGATGTTTCCCTCGTTTCTAGGTTCGACCTAGAAATGCTCATCAGGAGGCTCTGCCTCCCATACAATAGAATTAATTTGGAGGTAGAATCCCCTGAACCATTCCCAAGCTTTAGCCTGGGAACGATGATCAGTCTTGTTTCTTGAGGTTTTGAGCATGAACAATCACCCCAGACAACCCAGAGAAGCATTAAATAAAGCGTTTCTGAAAGTTAAAGTCAGCAGGAGCGATATTGAACAATTTAAAGCTAATTTGATTAATCTCCTTGATCACATTAATGAAAAGGAGTCAGAAGAATTTCATAAAAATCTCATGGCTGATTTCCTGAAAAATACCTATTATAGTCCTAACTATTTTATTAATACTAAAGAACGAAATGATCTGGTTATTCACAATCAAAAAGAGTCTAAAAGCAGTGTCGGTATTATTTTAGAAGTTAAAAAACCCAAAAATAAAGCTGAAATGGTGAAGGTTGAAAACCTTAATGCTAAAGCTTTACAAGAGTTAGTTTTATATTTTTTAAGAGAACGAATTAACAATAAAAACCTAGAAATTAAATATTTAATTATTACTAATATTTATGAATGGTTTATTTTTGATGCTCAGAGTTTTGAAAAATATTTTTGTGAAAATAAACCATTAATTCAACAATTTGAAGATTTTGAAGCCGGACGCTTAACGGGTAAAACAACGGATTTTTTCTATAAAGAAATTGCTAAACCTGCCATTGAAGCTATTAAAGATGAAATAATATTTACTTATTTTGATATTCGAGATTATGAACAATTTGTTAGAAATAATAACCCTGAAGATGATGAAAAATTGATTGCTTTATTTAAGTTACTGTCTCCTCAACATTTATTAAAATTACCCATTGCGAATGATAGTAATACTTTAGATAAAGGGTTTTATAGTGAATTACTGTATATTATTGGTTTAACTGAAACCAAAGAAAAGAATAAAAAACTAATCCAACGTCTACCCAAAGATAAACAAAATCCGGGTTCACTGATTGAAAATGCTATTTTACAACTCGATAGTTTAGATAAAATTTCTCGACTGGAAAACCCCGAACAATTTGGAGAAACTGAACCCGAAAAACTTTTTAATATTGCGTTAGAATTATCGATTACTTGGGTCAACCGGATTTTATTCTTAAAATTATTAGAATCTCAATTAATCACTTACCATAAAGGAAATCGTGATTTTGCTTTTTTAAATACAAATAAAATTCATGATTTGGGTGATTTAGATCGGTTATTTTTCCAAGTCTTAGCGGTTAAATCCAGTGAACGAAAACCGGATTTAACAGGAATATTTTCTCAGGTTCCTTATTTGAATAGTTCCCTGTTTGAACCCACTGAACTTGAACATCAAACTATTGTTATTAGTAATCTTAGAGAAGAAAAACTCCCGATTTTTTCATCAACGGTTTTAAAAGATGCTAACGGAAATAAACGGACGGGAGAACTCAACACCCTACACTATTTATTTGAGTTTCTGGATGCTTATGATTTTAGTAGCGAAGGGTCAGAAGGAATTCAAGAGGAACAAAAAACCTTAATTAATGCGTCGGTTTTAGGATTAATTTTCGAGAAAATTAACGGTTATAAAGATGGGTCATATTTTACCCCAGGTTTTATTACCATGTATATGTGTCGAGAAACTCTGCGGAAAGCGGTTGTTCAGAAATTTAATGAAATTAAAGGTTGGAATTGTCAAACATTGGATGATTTGTATGATAAAATTGAAGATAGAACCGAAGCAAATCAAATTATCAACCGTCTTAAAATTTGTGATCCGGCGGTGGGGTCAGGACATTTTTTAGTGTCAGCGTTAAACGAACTGATCGCCATTAAGCATGATTTGAAGATTTTACAAGATCAAGAGGGAAAGCGATTAAAAGAATATCAAATTACGGTAGAAAATGATGAATTAATCATTACCGACGAAGATAATCAACCGTTTAAATATACCCCTCAAAATAAAGAAAGTCAACGTATCCAAGAAACTTTATTTCACGAAAAACAAACGATTATCGAAAATTGTTTATTTGGGGTAGATATTAACCCGAACTCGGTTAAAATTTGTCGGTTAAGGTTATGGATAGAATTGTTAAAAAATGCCTATTATAAAGTGGAGAGTAATTACACGGAATTGGAAACTTTACCGAATATTGATATTAATATAAAATGCGGTAACTCGTTAATTAGTCGGTTTCCTTTGGATGCGGATTTAAAACCAGCATTAAAGAAAAATAAAATTGATATTGAAACTTATCAAAATGCGGTTGAAACCTATCGTCATGCTGAGAATAAACAGCAAAAGCGAGAGATGGAAAAGTTTATGAATACCATTAAAGGTAATTTTAAAACCACCCTTCAAGGAACTGACCCCAAGAAAACGAAGTTAAGACAGTTAGAGGGAGAAATTGATAAATTAGAGAATCAACTTTTATTATTTGAGGAAACTAAAGCGGAACAGAAAGCACGGGAAAGGAAAATTGCTAAGTTAAATAATGAGATTGATAAATTAAGGATAGAAATTGAGGAAATCGAAAGCGGTAAGATTTATGAAAATGCGTTTGAATGGCGGTTTGAGTTTCCTGAAGTTTTGGATGATATAGGAAGGTTTATTGGGTTTGATGTTGTGATAGGTAATCCGCCTTATATTAGACAAGAAGAGATTAAGGAATTTAAGGCAATTTTACAGAAAAATTATCAATGTTATACAGGTATTAGTGATATATTTGTTTACTTTTATGAATTAGGTTTGCATATATTAAAAGCAAAAGGTAATTTAATTTATATCTCCTCTAATAAATATTTGAGAGCAGGTTATGGTGAAAAGTTACGTCAACTTTTGACAGATAAAACAACGATTTATCATTTAATCGATTTCGGTGATTTTCCGGTTTTTGAAGAAGCGATCGCTTATCCTAGCATTATCTCTTTAAGTAAATTTAAATCTGACGCGAATGAATTAAAAGCTTTATCATGGGATCTAACAAAAAAACAAAATATTGCACAATTTGTGACGGTTTTAGAGCAGGATAGTTTGATAATTCCTCAGAGAAACTTAAAATCTGATGGTTGGCGACTAGAATCTTCTCAGGTATTGGACTTGCTTGCGAAACTACAAAATACTGGTACACCGTTAGGAGAATATGTAAATGGTAGATTTTATTATGGTATTAAAACAGGATTTAACGAGGCTTTTATCATTGATCGCCAAACAAGAGATAAATTAATTGCTGAACATTCTTCGTCTGCGGAAGTTATTAAACCTTTGCTGCGTGGTCGTGATGTTAAAAGATGGCGAGTAGATTTTGCTGATCAATATTTGATCAAAATTGAATCTTCTGAAAATAAAAAACATCCTTGGTCTGATCAACCAGAAAAAGAAGCAGAAAAGATTTTTTATAACACATACCCTGCGATTTATCAATATTTTAATCAATTTAAGGAAGCCTTAATTAAAAGATGCGATCAAGGTAAATTCTTTTGGGAATTGCGATCTTGTATTTACTGGAAAAAATTTGAACAATCTAAGATTATCTATCCAAATATTTGTAAGAGTAATGAATTTGCTTGGGATGAATTAGGCTATTATACAAACCAGAAAGCATTTATTATTCCTACCAATGATAAATTTCTACTAGCAGTTCTTAACTCTAGCGTAGTGCGATTTTTGTTTGAGAATTTACTATCAAAATTACAGGGTGATTTCTACGAACCAAGCTCAATATTTATGAAAGATTTCCCTATTCCCTCCTCCAGCCAATCAGAGCGTGAAGCCATAACAAACCTTGTTCAAAAATGTCTTAATCCTCAAGAGGAAGATGTTAATAAGATCGAAACGGAAATCGATAAACTGGTTTATCAATTATATGGATTAACAGAAGAAGAAATTAAAATTGTTGAGGGGATAACAGATTAGGGAATTAAGATATAATAGAAAGCGATCGCTTAACCTTGAATGATAATCCAGTATCCGCGTCCTCACTCACTGACTATCTAGGGCAATTTATTATAGTTTTTCCCATTCATCTCGGCTAATATTTGCCTGACGTAACAGCCGACTCAGTAAATTTTTACTAATATCACCTTGATGGGGATTAGGAATAGTTAACCTGACTTCATCCTTAATCATATATTGATGTTTTCCCCCAGGATATGGCCCTTGAAAACCAGCTAGTTTCAAATAACGCACAAAATCTTTCCATTTAATTGCAGAAAATGGTGGCATTAAGCAACCTCGTTTTCAAAATTTAAGTTAATCTGGTCTAAAATCGGTAATCGATGACCCAAACGTAACCCTAAAATGATCCATCCTTCTAACGCATCTTGTAAATTTTCCCGACATTCTTCTAAGGTTTTACCACTACTCCAAACACCCTGACAGTCGGGTATTTCTCCATAAAATATCCCATCCTCTAAGATCTCATATTTTGCTCGATTCATGGCTGCATAAATATAATCTGTTAACATCATTTAAAGTTTCCTTAAGAATAAGTTAAACTCAACCTTTGATTCTTTTAAAATCCAGCCTTTTCTAACCAAGATTTTATAAAATTTTTTCCCAGAAATTGATTTCATACTGCAATTTCCACAATGCGGTCAGTTTCTTTTTCCTTTAGACTTTCATTTGCCACCTCTAACCAACCTTGTATCGCTTCTTGCAGATTTTTCATCACTTCTTCCCAAGTTTCTCCTTGGGTCACACATCCAGGGAGTGCAGGAACTTCTGCCCAATACCCTCCCTCTTCAGCTTCGTGAACAATAGCTTTAATATTCATAATTGAGTAAAGTCGCTATTTTTTCTATTTTCGGATTTTAGCATTGATGCAATCCTTTCGGGTTTGTCCAACGCCATTCTATCCCCTATTCCCCGATCTTCTGTTAAATTGATTCAAGATATAGAAATGTATAGAGGCGGTAACTTCCATGCAATATGTTGTTCTGAATGTGAATGATCTGCGGGTTGAGTTTGACACCGATGAACGGACTGTTACCGCCGTTGATGGAATTTCCTTTCAGGTGGGACGGGGAGAAACGTTAGGAATTGTGGGAGAGTCCGGTTCAGGAAAATCCGTGACCGCCTTGGCAATTATGGGGTTACTTTCCACCGCCACCGCGAAAGTAGAGGGAGAAATTGAGTTTCAAATTCCTGAATCTGAAGATTATAGTCCCTATTCCCAACCTGTTAATTTATTGCAACTTTCACCGACTCAAAAACAAACCTATCGAGGCGGTCAAATTTCCATGATTTTTCAGGAACCCATGACCTCTTTAAACCCCGTTTTTACCATTGGGTTTCAATTAACAGAAGCCATTATGCAGCATGAACAGGTTTCTCCAAAACAGGCGATGTGGAAAGCCGCATCATTATTACAGGAAGTGAAATTACTCCCCAGTGATGATGAATTAATGCAGCAAGCGTTAGAAGCACAAAAACATCAATCAATCTCTCGTTCTCCCCAGGAATTACAAGATAAACGGAGCCGAAAACGGGAAGTGATTCAACAAATTAATGCTCAAAAACGAGCCATGTTAGATCGATATCCCCATGAATTATCCGGGGGACAATTGCAACGGGTGATGATTGCCATGGCAATTTCTTGTAACCCGATATTATTAATTGCAGATGAACCGACAACGGCGTTAGATGTGACGGTACAAGCAACAATATTAGATTTACTTCAAGAATTACAAGAACGCCGAGGAATGGCGATGATTTTTATTACCCATGATTTAGGAATTGTGGCTCAAATTGCGGATCAAGTGGCGGTGATGTTCCAAGGGAAAATAGTTGAATCTGGAACAATTCAGCAAATTTTTACAACCCCTCAAAATCCCTATACAAAAGGATTATTAGCTTGTCGTCCAACGTTAGATACTCCGGCTGAACGTTTACCAACGGTGGCTGATTTTATGGATATTATTACGCTGGATAATGGAGAGGTAGAAATCCGAGAAAAGACTTTAGTAGAACCTGTTAAAAGTTATAATAATATTGCTTTAAAATCTAAGGCATTTTTATCTAGTTTACCCTCAGATCAACCTCTTTTATCGGTTAAAAATTTAAGAGTTGCGTTTAAAATCCCAGGAATATTAGGAAAAACCAAACGATTATTAATGGCGGTTAATGATGTTTCATTTGATGTTTATTCGGGGGAAACATTAGGGTTAGTGGGAGAGTCAGGATGTGGAAAAAGTACCTTATCCAGAGCGATTTTACAACTGATTAGACCCTTGAGTGGTCAAGTCTTTTTTGAAGGTCAGCATATTACGGCTCCTCCGTTAGAAACCTCAATGTTCAGTGGGTTGAAAAATTATCGAAATCAACAACAATTTAATCAAAAAATGCGTTGGGTCAGACGGAATCTGCAAATTATTTTTCAAGATCCTTTTAGTTCCCTTGACCCTAGAATCAGCATTGGGGATGCGGTCATGGAACCGTTAATTATTCATTCAGTCGGACAAACGTTTCAGGACAAATGCGATCGCGTTGCTTATTTATTAGAACGAGTCGGGTTAAATCCTGATTTAATGCGACGTTATCCCCATGAATTTTCCGGGGGACAACGCCAACGAATTTGTATCGCCAGAGCCTTAGCATTGAACCCTAAATTTATTATTTGTGATGAATCTGTTTCAGCGTTAGATGTGTCGGTACAGGCGCAAGTATTGAACTTATTAAAAGAGTTACAAGCGGAATTTAATCTCACTTATATTTTTATTTCCCATGATTTAAGTGTGGTTAAATTTATGAGTGATCGCATGATTGTAATGAATCAAGGAAAAATCGAAGAAATGGGAACCGCCGATGAAATTTATCGCCATCCCAAACAAGCCTATACTCGTCAATTAATTGCTTCTATTCCTTCAGGAAATATTAGAAGTAGTAACTTTAATTGATTAGATACAGGCTAAATCCTTTTCGAGTATCAATATTAAACTTTAATCCCACTTCTGTAGGAGAAGATATTTTAACTTCATTTCTAGGTTGACTGTCTATTTGAATACTCTCAATTCTCGTCAAAGAACAATAAGAGGATTCTTCATTTACTAGAAATAACTTATCTCCTACAGATAAAGTTATATTCTCTACTATTACGATGGCTGCTTTTTGCTTTTTAAACCACTCCGTAACTCGTCCAACTTTTTGAGCTTGTCCAATGGATACTTTTTTTAAAAGGATTTGATAAGTTACTAATTCAGCTAAAGCTTGGCATAATGCTTCGACAAAATCTGCTAAATATAGCAATTCTTGAATTCCTAAAATTTCATTAATTGATCCATGTGCTGCTTTATTCCGATAGTGAATAAATTGTTGAAGTTCTGCTTCGGCGGTATTTTGATTTCCTCGGACTTGCTCTATAAAATATTTAATCTGTCGATGGTGAATAATCCATTCCCAAGCCTTTTCAATTCCCGCTTTAGTGAATAATTCCACTAACGCATCCTTTCTTAAATTTTGTTCATGGAATATAAAAATTTCAGGCAGTAACTCGTATTTTTCATGATCACTAATGGCAGCCAAAAACCCTTGAACCACTTTTTTATAATAAATAGATAGATTTTGGTTTTCAGGGTCTTCAAATCGTATCTTTTTCGGGTATATTAATAATCGTCCTATTCCCTCTCGATGGGTATTTTGAATTGTTTCATCTAAATCGGAATAACTGGAAATTAACTCAGGTAAAAGTTGTAACCATTCGGAGATTAAATCTTCAACAAATCGTTCATAAATGGCGTACAATCGCATTACAGTAGCACAGTGGTCATAGATTTTCCATTCAATTTCTCCAGGAAATTCTTGAGCCAATTCCAGAAAATCATTATTTTCCGGCAATGGATCTTTATTTAAACTTTGTTTTCCAAAAACAATTGCCCTAAGTCTATCATTAGTCTGGAGCATTGCACGAACAGTTGCAATTTTTATACTGGATGTTTCTAAAAGATTCTCAAACATTGCAAGCTATTCTCCAATAACCTGCGATAGCATATCATCAAAGATTTGGATTCGTTGTTGAATTTCTGCTTTACTTTTTCCACCTCCTGTTAAAAGACGTGATTCTTCCCGTTCAAAGAGTTTCTGGGTTTCTTCAATAATTTTTGTTTTTTGATCAATTAAAATTTTAGTTTTATCCAAATGTCGATTAAATCCAACCATGACCGCATCATAATAAGCTTTATAGGAATCTTTCTTCCAAGTCCTAGATTTTGGATCAAAGGGTTTGAATAAATTATCGTTATAAATTTGGTAAGCTAGATTAATTGTTTTTAAAAATACTTCCTTTAGGATTAAAATATCCTCATCAGAAAAATTTGAACTTTTGATCATATAAAGATCAAGAAATCCTTCCATTCCTCGTTGAAAATGGTCTACATTTCTCAAGGCAAAGAAACGAAGCACTAATTCTGCATCTTCCATTTTTTTATAAAGATTATTGTTTAATAAATCAGGGTCATTTTCATCGATAGGAATTCCCCAAGATTGAGTAAAGATAGGATTACGAGATAATTCTAGTAATAATGAATTAAACTTCCCATGATACAAACAATTCCGTACTTCCTGCTGACTTAAATCTACGCCTCCGGTATTAAAACGTTCAAAACTTTTCTGTTTGAGGAACAAAGCTGTTTCAGGATCAGAAGTTGATTCTGCAATAATAACAATAGATGAGATGGATCGACGATCAATTCCTGCTTTAACTTTAATTGGAAGTTGATCATAAGTACGTCCATTGATTTCTGGCCAAAGTTCGAGTCCTGTTAGTTTGAGTTTGTTTTCATAGAACTCTTTAATTGCTGTAATTCTCTGTTGACCATCCATGACTTCATAAGAATTGTAATCTATTTCAAACAGAATAATGGGTGGAACAGGGATATTAATTAGGAATGACTCAATTAATCGTGACTTCATCTTGTCATCCCATCGAGGTCTTCTTTGGTAAACGGGCTGTACATTCATATATCCGTTTTTTTTTAAAGCCTCAGCAAAGCTAGGCAGCTTTTCACGATTAATTTCAGTTAGGATGCGGTTTTCTTGGGAGGAGTATTTATCATTAATTTCTCCATCCGACATTTTTTTTTGACGTTTTGAGGAAGATTTCTCCCACATTTTTCCTTCAACGGGCGCAAATAGCATTTTCTCAATTCTCCATTGGCATCTTTATTATGAGGTATTTTAGCATTCCTAAGCTCAGATGACAAATTACCACATTCGAGAGTTAAACTTATTTTGAATACAATAAAAGATCTCAACCCAGACTCGCTGAATAGAGATCTTAAAAAAATATAGAAAAAACTTTATACAATCTGTAAATCATTTAAGCTTACTGCCAATATTCGTTATATCTTCCAGGGGAAGGACGGGAAAATAAGCCTAATAACGGCCCCAGAATTGCCCCGAAAACGAATCCGCCAGCGTGTGCCCAATAGGCAACACCGCCTTGCTGCATTCCCACATTAGCAGGAACTCCTAATGAAATTAATCCATTAAAGGCTTGTTGTACAAACCAAAATCCTAGGAAAAAAATGGCAGGAACTCGAATCGTATAGAAAAAGAATCCTAATGGAATTAAGGTTAATATTTTAGCTTGGGGAAACTTGAGAATATAAGCTCCCATGACTCCGGCGATCGCTCCACTGGCTCCTAAAGAAGGAATCGAAGATTGAGGAGAGAAAAACCATTGAGTCAAAACCGCCAAGGCTCCACAAAGGATATAAAAAATTAAAAATTTAATGTGTCCTAATTCCTGCTCAATATTGTTTCCAAAAATCCATAAAAATAACAGATTAAAACCGACGTGCATAATTCCAGCATGAAGGAATTGAGAGGAAATTAAAGTAAAAGGTTCGGGGACGGATTGATCAACAGAAACCCCATCAAAACTGGCACTGAGTTGATTAGGAACGACGGCATACAACTGAAAGAATTTTTCTAATTGAGGAGGAGTTAAACTCAGTTCATAGAAAAAAACCAGAACATTAATTATGATTAATATATAAGTAACAATCGGTGTAATTCGGATCGGATTTTCATCGTTTAAAGGAACCATTGATTTTTTCCTAAAGCTTGAATGAGCAAGATTGGGAATAAATAGTTATCAGTCAACAATGAACAATTCATGTTATATTGTGTTAAATGAGCGATAATAATTCACTCAAAATTTGATAATAAATTGCGATTTATTGCGGACTGATAACTATTTAAAGACCGTTTTTAAGTCAAATTTTTTTACATCACACTGGCTGCAACAGCTTTTTGATTGACATTAGAGCGTCTACCATTAGACTCTAAACCTTCCCCTTCAATAAAGGAACGCAACATCCAGGCCATTTGTTCATGTTGCTCCATTAATCCTGTTAGGAAATCGGCTGTTCCTGCATCATGAAATTCTTCTGCACATTGATCAATATGTTCACGAAGATTGCGAATAATTTGCTCATGATCATTCACTAATCGTTGAACCATTTCGGTTGTGTTTGGAAGATCTCCAGCGTGTTCTTCAATGGAAGCCAGTTTTAAAAATCCTTCCGCCGTCCCAACCGGATAACCCCCTAATGTCCGAACTCGTTCCGCCGTTACATCAATATTTTCGGTTAAGGCTTCATAATGTTCTTCCCAGAGTTGATGTAGGGTACGAAATTGCGGCCCAACCACATCCCAATGGTATTTTTTAGTTTTGATTAAGAGCAGATACATATTGGATATATCTGCATTTAATAATTCTATAACCCCTTGCATTTGCTCTTCAGTTAAACCAATATTTAACTTAGGCATACTTTCAAACCTCCTTTTTAATTTGCAAATCTCTTTCCTATTCAAACGAGTCTGTTTATTCCAAACATCTACCTTGTGAGAGAACTCTCAGAATTTATAACTTATGAATCTGCTTGTTTTGGGTTTAAATCTTCCTCAAGAAAGATAGACTGCAAAAACAAGTTAATCCTGAATTAGAATCGGGGAATTTAAACCTAAGCGATCTCTAACATTAAACCCTACAGAACTAAATAATACCCAGGAAATGGACTAATCCATCCGAGGATAGATGGAAACAACAATAAAAATTGATTACTGTTTAGAAAGTTAATAAATGCTGTTTTGAATCGGAATTTAATTCTCAAGACAGTTAAGCCATTTAATTTTGGAGAAACCAATAATCATGAGCACTGAAGAAAAAGGAAAAGCCACCTTAAAAAATGTAGAAGGAAAAGTCCAAGAAGCGGCTGGAAATATTACGGGCGATCCTGAAGATAAAGCAGAAGGAAAAATGAAGCAAACAGAAGCTGCTGCACAACATACGGTGGAAAATGTTAAAGATGCGGTCAAAGAAGAGATCGATAAACATTAATTGGGTTTTGTTCCGGTGTTGAGCCCTATAAAATCGAATTGATAAATTTTGTCTAGGTAACTGACTCAGTTACCTAGATCTGTTGTGTATAGATTAAATTCCTGTAAACGAATTTCCATGAATTGCAGATCATCCCTCAGATTTCAACTGTTAATCTTTCGGTATCAATGAGTTTAGTTTGATTTCAACTGAATTTCCCATCCGAGGTTTTTGGAAGTTGAGTCGTGTTACACCGTGTACATCCAAACTCTATTGATTTGTGTTAAGGTATTTTTTAGATTTCTAGGAATCCTAATCTTAGTCAGTCTATGAAGCCAATTGAATCGGGCGAACTATTCTACAATTTCCTGGGCTAGACTTTAGGAGCTTTGGTCAAAAAATACCTAATTGACTTGAACTGTATGTTAGCTCCTGTTTCCCCTTTTTTACTCATTCGGTGAGCCTACAGTTGTGATTTTATACTTCTTTTTCACCAGTTTAGTTTTAGTTGCTTTAGGATGGGCTTGGCAACAAAGACAACTAGCCTTGGGCTGGAAAGCGAGCTTAACTGAATTACAGTCGATGATTGAACACCTTGACTGTATGGTAATCGGTTTATCCGTTGATTACTGCATTCAACAATGGAACCTTAGTGCAGCAAAACATTATGGATATCAACGTCATGAAGTTTGGGGTAAAAATTACTTAAAGTTATTTGTTCCGCCCTCGATGGAAACAGAAGTGATAACTCATTATGAATATGTTTTAACTACAAAAAAATCCGTTCAGTTTCAACAGTTAGTTTCACTGGCGAATGCAGAAGAAGGGTTAATTCACTGGAATATTAATCCTTGGTTAAACCCCCAAGGTAAAATTAAAGGTTTACTTCTGCATGGCTATGTAGAAAATGCGAACTTTGTTTGGGAACAGAGGATAGTAGAGATTAGAGATCTGATTTTCCAATTTCCCATTGCGATCGCCATTTTTGATACCCAAATGCGCTATTTAGCCTATTCTCAAATTTGGCTGTCTCAATATAACTTAGAAGATCAAAACTTGCTTGGAAAAAGCCATTATGAAGTCTTTCCCGATATCAAATTAGACTGGAAAATAGCTCATCAACAAGCACTCAAAGGGGAAACAATTTCTCAAGGAGAAGATACTTGGGAACGAGAGGATGGAACCCAGTTTCAACAAAGTTGGGTGATTCAACCTTGGTATAAAAAGCCGGGTAAAATCGGCGGTTTAATTTTAGCAACAACACCCATTAGTCAACTGATTGAAGAACGGGAAGCCGCCTTAGAATCAGCTAGGCATAAATCTCACTTTCTGGCTCAAATGAGCCATGAAATTCGTACTCCCATGAATGGGGTTTTAGGGATGGTTGAATTACTCTTAGAGACTCAACTAACTCCCCAACAACGGGACTATACCTCAACGATTTATTGTAGTGCTCAACATTTATTGACGGTTATTAATGAAATTTTGGATTTTTCTAAACTAGAAGCGGGAGAAGCTCGTTTAGAAACGGTCAATTTTGATTTAGATAGCTGTCTGGAAACGGTGATTGATTTATTAACGGTCAAAGCCGAAGAAAAAAACTTAGAGTTAATTGTCCAAATTGATAGCGATTTACCCCGCCAACTCAAGGGTGATGCTTTACGTTTGCATCAAATTCTACTGAATTTAATTAGTAATGCGATTAAATTTACCGAAAAAGGTAACGTTATATTAACGCTTAAAATATTGGCAAACTATTCTGATAGAATCAAAGTTAAGTTTGCTGTTAAAGATACAGGAATTGGAATTGCTCAAGATTTACAAGCTCAAATTTTTCAACCCTTTTCTTTGGCAAGTTCTAACACCAACCGTCAATATGGGGGGACGGGGTTAGGGCTATCTATCTGCCGACATTTAGTGGATCTGATGGGGGGTGAAATTGGGTTTGAAAGTGCTTTAGGTGAAGGGTCTAATTTCTGGTTTAATGTAGAATTATCGAAAGCTGAAACCATTGCTTCAAACCGAGTTCCAGAGTTGGAACAGGTGAAATTATTAGTAGTTGATAGTAATCCTTTAGTTCGTGAGTCTATCTGTTCCTTTGCTCAAACTTGGGGAATTCAGATTGATGAAGTCGAGGATGGAAACACGGCTTTAACCGTTTGGAAAACAGCCCTTGAAAAAGGTAATCCTTATGATATTATTTTAATTGATTTACCTTTATTAAATCGAGAAGGGGTTAAATTAGTTCGGGCTTTACATCATTGTGATGAAAAATCCTCGACTAAAATGATTTTAATGAGTAAACTCAATCAACGCGATCGCGCGGAACAAGTGGTTAATTTAGGAGATTATAGCTATTTATTAAAACCCGTCGCGCCTTTACGTTTTTTACAAACCTTGGTTTTGACCCTAAATCTGAAATCTCCGGCTATTTTAACTCGTCTACATCAATGGCAGCATCAAACCCATCGCATAGAATCGTTTCAAAATCGCGATCAACGGTTTAACCTGCAAGCTCATACTCTGAAAATCCTTTTAGCAGAAGATGATCCGATTAACCAAAAAGTGATTTTGAGTCAACTTAAACTTTTGGGTTATGATGCCGATTTAGTCAATAATGGACAAAGTGTTTTAGAGCGATTAACCTATAAAGATTACGATCTGATTCTGATGGACTGTCAGATGCCTATTCTCGATGGCTATGAAGCCACTCGGCGCTTACGCCAGCATCCTGACCTGATTCATCGACAGCCAATCGTAATCGCCCTCACGGCCAGTGCCATGTCTTCGGATCGAGAACGTTGCATAGAAGCGGGAATGGATGATTATGTTAGTAAACCTGTAGAATTGAATGCTCTGGGAAAAATATTACAGCGCTGGAGTTCTTGCAAACTCTCAGACCCTGATCCGAGTCTTTCGGTTCTACAGTCGGTGAATTCATCTGATCGACACCCTGCTTTTGCATTTGAAACCTCTACCTTAGAATCAAATCCTATGAGTGCCTTGACATTTGCCGAAAGTCCTGTCAATTTAGAACGTCTCAATCGTTTACTCAAAGGAAATCTTCAACTGCAACACCGGCTGCTGAATTTGTTCATCGAACAAGCTCAAATCCGAATTCAGAATTTGCATCAAGCTATCCTGAATCAAGATTATAGCGGCATAAAACAACAGGCCCATGCGTTGAAGGGTTCAAGTGCGAGTGCAGCAGTCTTAGAAATGCCAGAAATCGCGAAACAACTTGAAGATCTCGCTCAAGAACAAACTTTAGAGGGTGCAACGGAATTAGTTGAAAAATTGCAACAGTGTTTAAATCGAGTTCAAGTCTTTGTGCAAGAGGAAATTTCATTCCGCTCCAGCTAACATTGATTTAGATTCAATTGATTAAGCAGACTTTTCTCTGAACGTCGAGCACCTTTGATGTTCAGTCTTTTTTTGTTTGATTTTGAGCATCATATTGACTTGATTCAGTAGTTCATCAATATCAATGGGTTTATAAATGACACCATTAGCTTCTCCTTTTGATTCCTGTTTAACTTCAAAAAAACTACAAGCCGTCATGACTAAAATTGGAATAAAAGGTAACTCCGAATTTTGGCAAATTCTTTGAATGACATCATAGCCACTTAAACCGGGCATCATCACATCGACAATAACCAGGTCGGGAGGAGAGTCTTTCACTTGATCTAAAGCAATATAGCCATTTTCAGCACATTTAACATGATAGCCCGCCCCTTGTAGAATAGCTTCTACTAAAAATAAAATATCAGGCGAATCATCAACGACTAAAATTGTTGTTGAGGGCAACGAATTAAAATTTGACCAGGATGTAGACATGAAAAATTTTTTTAATGAATTGAATAAGTTTTGACTTGCATTCCGCAAAATAGGGAACTGTGAAAATTAGTTAATTTTAGAACTGTTAGAGATAAAAACAGTCTTAAAATCTTCTTATTTTCCCAATATTTAATCTCAACTCAGAATTGATTGTTTTTACATACTATTTCTAGTACATTTTAAGAACGTGGGGAAGTTAACCCCCTTGTAAGTTACATCGTAAACCCCAGTCAGAATAACCGTTATCTGTCTGATGATGTAAATCCTACTTGTGTTTTTTTAAACGATTAACAAACTAAACCTTAAAAACTTTAATGTTCAGTTTTTTCTAATTTTTTATAGAATTTAATCCTTTATTCCTAAGTTCGCTAAAGTTAACAACTTTACTTTTGAGTCTGGAGTTATTTGGTAACAATTGTAACATAGCTACCCGGAATGTCGTCAACGGTTTACCCTGCTATTGGGCACAAATGTATCTTGCGGTAGAGGTAGCTACAAAGCGTTATCGCTTATTCTCTGGATTAACCCTGGAAATTGTAAGTTTAACTGCGTTTTAACCCCTGGTGAATTAAGCAGGCTGGAGCATATCCTTGCCTTAATTGTAGTGAAAGATAGAATCCCCCTCTCAAAATTTAAACAATATTTCCAATTTTCTGTTTAGCTTAAGCGAATCGGAAAGAGGAAATACGGTACAGGGAACAGGATTTTAGTTTTATCCGGTTTAAATCTGTGGTTTAAGTGCTGATTGGGTTAACCTCTCTAAATTAAGCAACCTTGCTGTTTTACAGGTTTGAGGTTGTAAGTTTTGCCATGAACATTAAAATTTTAAACTCAAAATTTAAGGCTCATTGATCAGTTAACTTTTGTGAAAATCAAATGATCTTCAAGCTTTTAAATTTTCAGGCTATTTTCAACAAAGGATAAAAATTTTATTTTTATATCTCCCCTACCTAGAAAAGGATGAGCCTATAGAATTATTGCCTGTAATTTCAATTATTTTCCTCAATATAATCCTGTTAAAGCTGATACTTTTTGGGGTATTAGTTAAATTAATTTAATCAGGGAGAAATTTTTATGCTTTAAAATTATGATCGTTCAAACCACAAAGTTATTGTTATCAATAAACCCTTAAATTGGATAATTTAAAGAATATTTTTACTGTTTTTAATGATTTTAATACTATTTTTAAATGTCGCCATAAAATAAAAATATTTCTAATATTTTAAAATTGATTTATACCCTGTTTATTTTATAAAATTTTGCAAAGATAAAGTCTCCATTTTTACTGTCATTTTATGATAAGAATAAATTAAATTATTTTAGATAATTAAACAATTTGTATTAAAGTAGTTTTTGTTATAATTAAAATTATAAAATATTTTTTGTATTTTGCAAAAAATAGAAAATTAAAGGACAGAAAATAGTTAGAATGAAGAAAATTTTTTAGTAACTTTATAAAAAACAAATAAAATATAGTTAAAAAACTCTTCATTCTAACTTAAACTCAATCAAAAAATCTTACTCAATCCAACCTGAACGTAAAGCACGAACTGCTGCCTGTGTGCGATCATCAGCACAAAGCTTATTTAAAATACTGCGAACATGAGTCTTAACCGTTCCCACAGTAATATAGAGTTTTTCGGCAATTTCAGCGTTACTACGTCCAGCAACAATTAATTCCAAAACCTCTAATTCTCGTTCAGTTAAAGGGCAAGATTGCAGAAAATCTTGATATTCCGCTTCTACCGCATTAATGGTTACAGTTTTGATATCGCTAGGTGCTACAACCTCCGGTGGTTTTTTCTTAGCCTGCTTCAGAACAGTGCGAGCAATGATCGGATCAATCCAAGCATTTCCTTCAAAAGTTGTGTAAATAGCATCCTTAAGTTTATCAATGCTAACATCCTTAACACTGTAAGAATCTGCACCCGCAGCAAAGGCTCCCATAACAGCATCATCATTATCGTGCATCGTTAAAATTAGAACCTTTGTTTCTCGAACTCCTCCATTAGAGATATATTGTTTAAATTTTTGAGTTAATTCAATCCCATCCATATCCGGTAAACCAATATCAATAATGGCAATATCCGGCTGGGTCTGTTTAAGAATTTCTAAACCACTCTTAGCATTAGCTGCCTCCCCAACAACCTGAATATTATTTTCTTGTTGTAGGGCAGTTCGTAAGCCTACCCGTGTCAAATCATGGTCTTCTACAAGGACAACACGAATTTCACTCATGGTTGATTTTCCCTTAATGATCTCATTGTCTTTATTATTGACAGATTTTTTGTTAAAATCAATAACAAATGTGCTCGACAAGATTAATCTTGTAACTTAGTTGGCGTAAAAAACACGTTTTTCAAAATCATGTCCCTTTTTATTGCCCCCCCTTTAAAATCTAGTGATCGAATTCTGGCCGTTGATGATTCCCCGGATAACTTATTTTTAATCGAGGCAATATTAGCTGAAGAAGGATACGAAGTTGTCTGTAAGTCTGATGGAAGTTCAGCATTAGCCTCTATTAACGCCGACCCTCCCGATTTAGTATTACTCGATGTTATGATGCCGGGAATTGATGGCTATGAAGTTACTCGGCGGATTCGGACTAATCCCCATCTTCCGTTTATTCCCATTTTGTTAATTACGGCCCATGATCATTCCAGTGTGGTCGAAGGCTTGGATGCAGGGGCAGATGACTTTATTCGCAAACCTGTTGAGGTTGATGAACTTTTAGCACGGGTGCGATCGCTGCTTCGACTTAAACATAGCATTGATCAACAGATGGCGATGTCCCGCCAAAGGGAGGATTTTGTCTCCCGTCTCACCCATGATCTACGAACTCCTCTAGTCGCGGCAGATCGGATGTTACATTTGGTTCTTCAGGGGGCTTTAGGAGAGATCTCACCGACCATTGAAGACGCGATCACCTCGATGATCAACAGTAATCAAAATTTATTACAAATGGTAAATACTTTACTGGAGGTTTATCGGTATGAAGCGGGTCGCAAAACCTTAACCTTTTCCTCTTTTGATTTAGGGAAAATTATTCAAGAGGTCATTCAAGAACTGACTCCCCTAGCTCAAGAAAAAGAATTAACCCTTAAATTTAATCCGATTAGCAATTGTTTAACAGACTCACCGATTATTATGGGTGATCCGTTAGAAATCAGACGGGTGGTGACAAATTTAGTGGGAAATGCGATTAAATTTACGGATATGGGTGCGATAGAAATTCGTTTAGATCGCAAGAAGATTTTCCTCGATACCCAAGATCAACCCACCGATGGAGTGATTTTGGAAGTGGAAGATAGCGGGGTTGGGATGTCTCCCGAAGATCAAGCGATTATCTTTGAACGATTCCGCCAAGGAAATAATAAACGAGCGGGAAGTGGTTTAGGATTGCATTTAGTTTCACGAATTGTAGAAGCCCACAGAGGCACGATTCACGTTCAATCGAAAATAAGTCAGGGTAGCCTATTCACCGTTTGTTTACCTGTAAACCCAGAATAGATAGAGTGTTGACGATTGACGGGTAGGGGCTTGTGTCATCAGTGTCAACTTAAGTTGAAAAGCCTTGAAATCAATTTCAGTAGAGAGACGCGCCATGTAACCCCCTCTACGCTAAAACCCGTTAAAACGGGTTAATGAAGAATGATCTGAGTCATCTTTAGATGCCGATCGCTTTTAGCCCGAACTTGAGTTCAGGGCTAACGTGGGTTAAGTTGACGGACTTTGCGTCCTACCTTACCCCTACGACTGTTAATCGTTTAGGGTTGACTTTTAACAAATAACTAATGGATGACGGGTGACGGTCTTTAATCTATACTGATAAGTTGCCCTGATTTAATTTAAACCTTAGTCTAACTTTCATTAAGAGTCATGCGAACCCACTACTGCGGCAATCTCCGATCTACCGATATTGGCGAAACTGTTACCCTCTGCGGATGGGTTGATCGACGCCGCGATCATGGTGGTGTAATCTTTTTAGATTTACGCGATCGCACGGGTATTGTTCAAATTGTCAGCGATCCTGAACGCACCCCCGACTCCTACAACACCGCCGAGAGTCTGCGGAATGAATATGTTGTTAAAATTACCGGGCGAGTTTCCCAACGCCCCCCAGAGTCCCTCAACCCCAAATTAGCCACCGGGGAAATCGAAATTTACGCCGATCAGATTCAACTTCTCAATGCACTCGGAAAACAATTACCTTTCCAAATTTCCGCCTCAGAAACCGAAAGCGTTCGAGAAGATTTACGCCTCAAATATCGCTATTTAGATTTACGTCGAGAACGCATGACCCGCAACTTACAATTGCGTCATGAAGTCGTTAAAGCCATGCGACGTTTCTTAGAAGATCAAGAGCATTTTATTGAAGTAGAAACCCCCATTCTCACCCGTTCAACTCCCGAAGGGGCTAGGGATTATTTAGTTCCTAGTCGAGTTAATCCGGGGGAATGGTTTGCGTTACCCCAATCTCCCCAACTGTTCAAACAATTATTAATGGTATCGGGATTTGATCGCTATTATCAAATCGCCCGGTGTTTCCGAGATGAAGATTTACGCGCCGACCGACAACCGGAATTTACCCAATTAGATATGGAAATGAGCTTCATGACCCAGGAACAAATTCTGGCGTTAAATGAAGCCTTAGTTGCTCATATTTTTAAAGCCGTTAAAGGCGTTGAAATTCCCCTTCCCTTCCCCCGTTTAACGTATAAAGAAGCCCTAGAACGTTATGGAAGTGATAAACCGGATACTCGCTATGGTTTAGAGTTAGTCGATGTTTCTGATATTGTCAAAGATTGCGGCTTTAAAGTGTTTTCTGGGGCTGTTGCTTCGGGCGGAATTGTTAAAATATTACCGATTCCTGGGGGAAATGAAGCCATTTCTAATATGCGAATTAAACCCGGTGGAGATATCTTTAAAGAAGCGTGTGAGGCGGGAGCAAAAGGGTTAGCCTTTATTCGCGTTCGAGAAGATGGGATTGATACCATTGGCGCAATTAAAGACAATTTAAGCAACGAACAAAAACAGGAAATTCTGACCCGGACAAATGCAAAACCGGGAGATTTACTGTTATTTGGGGCGGGAGATATTGCAACGGTGAATAAAACCCTAGACCGTCTGCGTCAATTTATGGCTAAAGAATTGGAACTCATTGATGCTAATAAAATTAATTTATTGTGGATTGTTGAGTTCCCGATGTTTGAATGGAATGAAGATGAAAAACGGTTAGAAGCATTACATCACCCCTTCACGTCTCCCTATCTTGATGATATTAATGATTTACCCCACGCCAGAGCGCAAGCTTATGATTTAGTCTTAAATGGCTATGAAATCGGCGGTGGTAGTCTACGGATTTATAAACGAGAGATTCAAGAAAAAGTATTTTCAACTATTGGATTAACCATGGAGGAAGCCTACAATAAATTCGGCTTTTTATTAGAAGCTTTTGAATACGGGACTCCCCCTCACGGCGGTATTGCTTACGGTTTAGATCGATTAGTAATGTTATTATCGGGAGAGGAATCGATTCGAGATGTGATCGCATTTCCGAAGACTCAACAAGCGGGTTGTTTATTAACAAATGCACCTTCTGGCGTAGACCAAAAACAGTTAAAGGAACTCTACGTTGCTTCAACTTACAAACCCAAAACCGACAAATAAATCCTAGTTAAGCTACTGAGTCTAAAAAAAGGGCTCAGTAGTGAAATTTATAGGTTTCAATCCCTGATAGGGATTAATAGTTATTATAACTCTATTTGGGGATTGAAGAAAATTGCAGCAGAACGTTTCAATCCCTGATAGGGATTAATAGTTATTATAACATGGAAAGGATTAAGAGAGTTAGCCGATGTGGTTTGGTTTGTTTCAATCCCTGATAGGGATTAATAGTTATTATAACTTTTTGAGGGATCCCTTTCAATATCTTGAATCAACGGTTTCAATCCCTGATAGGGATTAATAGTTATTATAACACCGATCTTACAACCTTGGCGATCGCCAGTTTTGGTTATGTTTCAATCCCTGATAGGGATTAATAGTTATTATAACTTAATATGAAGCTTGTCTGGGAAGGTTTGGGTGATTATGAGTTTCAATCCCTGATAGGGATTAATAGTTATTATAACGAGAACGGCAAGGGTAAACTTCAGAGGATTCTACGCAGCGAAGTTTCAATCCCTGATAGGGATTAATAGTTATTATAACGTCCATCCCCCACAATATTGATATTGTGGCAGAAGCTCCCCGTTTCAATCCCTGATAGGGATTAATAGTTATTATAACAAAAACTATAGAATTAGATTCCTATGGTGTGGGTAATGTGTTTCAATCCCTGATAGGGATTAATAGTTATTATAACTGATGGAATCTGCAAGCTTTAATTCTAAGTTGTTAGTTTCAATCCCTGATAGGGATTAATAGTTATTATAACCTCTAAGAAATCTGTCCTCTATGGCCTCTTAAAAGCCTTTGGTTTCAATCCCTGATAGGGATTAATAGTTATTATAACCATCAGCGACAGACCCGGAGTTAGTTGTAAGTTTCAATCCCTGATAGGGATTAATAGTTATTATAACGTCGCCCAATATTTGATAAATACTTTTTCAAAAATCAACAAGAATGTTTCAATCCCTGATAGGGATTAATAGTTATTATAACGATCAAGTAAATTCCCGACCGAAAAGTCGCTTAAACTATTTGTTTCAATCCCTGATAGGGATTAATAGTTATTATAACCTCCTGAGATTATGCAAGTCTCTGCTACTGGCAATGTTTCAATCCCTGATAGGGATTAATAGTTATTATAACTGTTCAATATCTTCCTGCTCATCATCCATCATCTGTTTCAATCCCTGATAGGGATTAATAGTTATTATAACCGATTATATTCCCTGGTTTTCACTGTGCGACATTCTCGTTTCAATCCCTGATAGGGATTAATAGTTATTATAACATCTGAGTTATGGTTTCTAGGTCAATCTAAAGGGTTTCAATCCCTGATAGGGATTAATAGTTATTATAACAAAGAACTTTCGATAGTTTTCTTTGCGATTGGGATGACTTCGAGTTTCAATCCCTGATAGGGATTAATAGTTATTATAACCATTAATTCTTTAGCGTGAATTGTTTCGGATTGATGACTGATACCTGATGTTTCAATCCCTGATAGGGATTAATAGTTATTATAACATCATTAGTTTCGTTCCCCGTTGCTGCTCTGGTTAGTTTCAATCCCTGATAGGGATTAATAGTTATTATAACCCCTTGATATTTTTGTCCCGGTCTATGACTTTGATTCTCCAGAGTTTCAATCCCTGATAGGGATTAATAGTTATTATAACTTGCCATATATGAGCTTAGACTCATTTGGCAGGTTGTTTCAATCCCTGATAGGGATTAATAGTTATTATAACCTTCTCACTATCACCCATCATCTTCTCATTTACCACCGTTTCAATCCCTGATAGGGATTAATAGTTATTATAACGTTCCTAATGCTACGATGGTCTCCGTTGCTGAATCGTTTCAATCCCTGATAGGGATTAATAGTTATTATAACACGGTTAATCCTAGGTCTTTCTGCATCATTTACTTCACCTATAGTTTCAATCCCTGATAGGGATTAATAGTTATTATAACGCTTTATGCTACCCGAAGCTTGCCGGAGTATTGGTTTCAATCCCTGATAGGGATTAATAGTTATTATAACCCTACGGGCAAGGATGAGTTAAACCAGAGAATCTAGAGGATGTTTCAATCCCTGATAGGGATTAATAGTTATTATAACCGCAGGCTTCTGAAACCCTTGATATATTTAGTTTTCAAGGTGCGATTCCGACAACCTGATCAGAATATACCATTTCAGCCATCGACTTGACAATAGGCAAAACTAAAAAAACGCTGAAACTGTTTCAGGATAAGGCTTACAAGAATTGCGACAACCTCAAAAGATGAGCGAAACAGTTTAAACCCAGAACCGATAACGGTTTCAGCGATTATTTTAGCATTTCTTTTCCCAACAGCCACAGGTAGGCGCAACTAAGCAAAGAAAATCGTATGATCTCGTATAGGTTCGCCGCCAATGCGTTCAACCTTTCCCTGACAACAAGCACAGAGGAAATAAAAGCGAATACTATCGGTTTCAGGGTTAATAATTTTGTTGAGACGCGATCGCAATTTAGCATATTGAGTGTTAGTCAACTCACACTCAAAAACACTGTACTGCATCCATTGACCATAGGATTTTAAGATCGAATGAATTTTCGTGCGACGTTTATCCTCAGAAATATCGTAAGACACCACAACAAACATGATTATTTTAACACCAAAGGCGGATATTTTTCAATGTCACCCATCAAATATTTCCCTAACAAACGAGCTTGAATTTCAAACGCCTCTTGATAAGTACATTGTTGACCTAACACCGGATGCTTGAACTTAGATTGTTTTTTCTGTTCATATAATTTCAGAAACGTTCGCCGTCCTTCAGGAGACATTAAAACCGCATTGCTAATCGGTTCTATTGTAAAATCATCAGGTGTTAACTGCTTTAAATTAATCGCACTCAACACCATCGAATCTACAATTAACGGTCGAAACTCCTCCATTAAATCCAAAGCTAAACTCGGACGACCATAATGTTGAACATGAAGATAACCCAAATAGGGATCAAACCCGACTAAATTAACCGCACTTTGCACATCATGACACAATAAAGAATAACCAAAACTCAGTAAAGAATTAACTGGGTCAGTTGGCGGGCGACGGTTACGACAATTAAAACTAAAGCCATCTCCCCGAATTAACTGATCAAATGCACCAAAATAAGCCGCACTTCCCGCCCCTTCTAAACCGCGTAAAGAGTTAATATTATTGGTATAAGAAATAGGAGCGATCGCATTATCCAACCGAGTCAAAGCAGCCTCTAAATCCAGTTCAGAATATTTACGTCCTTGTCGCAATAAAATCATCCGATAATTCTTCAATTTTCCCCGCACAAACCCCCGGACTAAATGTAACGCCTTTTCCGACTCTCCGGCTGCTTCCCATTGCGCTTTTCTCACAAAAATATTCTTGGTCATTTCTGGTTCTAACCGTCCTAAATAACGCCCCGTATCTGTTAAAAAGGTTAACGGGATATGACGTTCTAAAAGTTCCTGAACCACCGCAGGAGATACCGTTGAGCGTCCTAAAATAACAATTCCATCTACTTTTATTAACGGCACATCCAGAACATTTTTCTTATCCGCCTTTACCGTTAACCGTTCATCCGTTTTGCCAATAAACGAATCATTAACCGTAACATAAACCGTTCCCATTGTATTAACCTCAAAAAAATAGTAGGTTGTGTAAGCGAACCGCACGCAACAGAATTACTGTCTATGATCTATAAAGTAAATACTAGCGAGCGAGGACGCTCGCACTACAATATTTACCTTAAACAATCACCTCTTGATACCGACTAACTTTTGCAGCAATTTTCGGTAAACAAGATTCATACAAACTGCAACCTTTACAGCGTTTTTGATAACTTGCTAAAGGTTGATGACCCGTTTGTAAAAGAGCGAAAACTTGATCAATAATATTAATTGCTTGTTCTCGTAATATTGAGGAAATTTCCACAGGTTGACGTTGATGGGATTGGGCATAATAAATATAACCCTTTGTGACAGTTTTACCCGTCATTTCTTCTAAACATAACGCTTGCGCTACCACCTGCATTTCATCATTATCCCATTCCCCTTTGCGTCCCCGTTTATATTCTACGGGGTAAAATTCTCCCGATTGTGATTCAATTAAATCCGATTTTCCAATTAATTTATAACGTTCAGATTTCAACCAAACCGCCCGAACTTGCCAAAGTTCCTCACGATTTTGTTCTCCAAAACTATGAACGCGATCGTGCAAACTGGTTCCTTCTATGGTATACTGATTATCAACAAATTCCCCTGCACAAAACATTCGCCAACAGCGATGGGGACAATAAGAAAAATGATTCAAAGACGAAATCGGAATATAATCAATGGTTTCCATAATTCACCTAACCTTATTGAGCAAAAAACAGATAATTCAGTCAACTTTCAACCATTACCAATTCTCCTGACCATTCCCATTCCCATCGGTGTTTTCCGTCCCACACCGCTATACAGAGCAAAATCCGCTAAGGTATTAATTTGTTTAATAACCATTGGGTCTACATCTCCCAAAATTCTAAAATTCATTATTCCCACACAGCCAATAAATTTACTGCGAGAATCTGCTAAAATCTCGGTTCTAATATTGAAGAAACTCGGAAAAATAGGTTCAATTAAAGTATCTTCAAAAGGAATCCCGCTATATTGATTCCAACGTCTTAATAACGACCCAAACACACTATCTCGCGTTGGTAAAGCCGAATCAAAATTACTTTGACGAAAGGCGGTTGGGGTACAGAATATTAATTCTATTTGTCGGTTTTCATCAGATGCTTGTTCATACAATTGACGATAGGATGAAAAATTAGCCCAAGGTTGAGTCGATTGAGGTGTGCCTAAAATGCTGGTAATTTGTAAATCAGCAGGGCCTAAATGCCAAGGTGTTTTAGGATTAAGATTTAACCATAAACCACTCAAATGACTAAATAGATTATCATCCAATAAAGAAATTCTTAACCAGCAAGGAGTTTCACTGGAAATCGGTTTCTTATGTTGCCATTGCAGAACGTTCTGATGAATCGTTTTGCTGATTTGTAACGGACTTAAGGTAAACGCTTTATCTGTTTTTTGTTCATGTAAATAAGTTCCTAATTCGGGGTCAACGGAACTGACTAATGTTAGAAATAACGCATGAATATGTCGTCCCGTTAAATAGTTTAAGGGAATAGAAGAAAGGGGCAAAAGATTGAGAACAAGACTATGGGGCATAATTTTACCTTAATAATTTGTAGCGTAGCTGAGAGAATGAAAGAAAATAGTTAAGACTGATTAATTAACTTATTCATCTACCTTAAGGGTTAGTTAAAGCTATAATTAATTAAGCAATCCAGAAGTTTTCTTCATCGAGTAAGCGTATTTTTAAGCCACTCATAGCAACGGTTAAGATCCCTGCTATTCCTGGTAAAAAAGCATACTCTTTTTCTACATCATTACATCTAACGGTAATAGGATAAGATGGAATTCGCTCTTTTTTAAGACGATAAAAAGCTACAGCACTGCTAATAGGACAAATGATTACCCCAGGTAACAAGCTTTTTTCTAATTGATTGAGTAAGGGAGTGGGAGCGATCGCATCTCCCATTTTTCGTTCAATATTACAATTTTTCAAAACAATCAGTTTGTTGATTTGAGTGTTAATAAACTCTTGACGACTTCCAGAATAACGCCAACGGAAACTGATTTGATAGGGGATTTCTGCACGACTTGTAACTACAATGTCTTCATCTTGAGTTGCAAATTCATAATAACGGAGTAGATGAATCGGATCTAAATCAGTTTCTTCCGATTGATCCAGTAACAGTCCATAAGGGTCACGAATATGCAGGCTTTCAAATAAACTAAAACGAAACTGGAAGATCGGTGTATAGCTAATACTTAATTCTTCAGCAAAAGTTTTGAGTTCTTCAGCCGCATCTTCATATTCCCTGAATTCTTCCTCCCATTCTTCTAAAGTGACTATTCCCGCATCAATTTCTTGTAAGCGTTCAGGATATTTAGCCCCTAAAAATCTTTTAATTAAGGCTTGACCTCCTTTTATATATTTCCATTCTTTCTTGATTGACTTTAAAGAAGTTTTACTTAATTTATCAGCAGCGCGTAAAACTTTCATCCGATAGCGGTAGTCTTGCCAAGTGCGTTTACCCCCTAAAGTTAATTTGAGAGTTTCAAAAAGCTGTAGAATTAATTCACTACCGGATAAATTATCAAGCATTTCTTCCATTTCCAACAAAGGACGAGCAATTTCAAGAAATGCTTCTGATTGCCAATAAGCTTTTAGAAAAGGACGTTCAAGACAAGGAAGTTCTGAAAGTTTTTGTTTGAGAGCTTCTCGCCCTCCTGAAAGATCTAAATCTGTTAATCCTTGTTCCCACGCGATATCAGGTAAATAGGCGATCGCATCTGAAGGAATATTCGTTTCAATTTTACCTAAAACACGCCCGACACGACCGATTCTTTGCCAGAATGAAGCGCGATCGCGAGTTGAAAAAATTAACCAATCTAAATTCTGACGAGGGGGATCAGGATGGCGTTCAAAATTAAATCCGACATCAACGGTACTGGTTGCTAAAATAATCGGTTGTTGGGCAGCCCAGAGGCGTTCTTTGGCAGGTGTAGAGCCTGTAATTCTGCCAAAAGATTGACCATAACCTCTGGCTTTTAATAAATCTGCTAATCGATTAACGTAATCTTTGGAGTCTAAAATAACAGCCCCATTTTGGTTGGGATTATCTTTAAATCGTTGGCAAATTTCATCAGCGATTTCTTTTAAAAACTGATCTCGTTCTGGTTCAGGTCGCAATTGTAATTGTACAGAGGTTTGAGAGGGGAGAAGATGAGTATTTTCTGCTTCTCCATCAATTCGAGCAATTTTAACTCCTTCTGCTTCTAAACTTTTAAAGGCTTCCTCACAGGCGGGTTCAGGTGTTGCGGTTAACAAAACAACTCGCCGACCCTGTTTAAAGAAACCAAAAACTTTTGAAAGGGCTAGATAAAACAACAAACTGACTAACTGTTTAGCATCGTATAAATGAAACTCATCAAAGATGATGGTTGCAAATTTGTTGTAAAAACTGCTGGCAATATTGACTTGATCAAGTTTGTTATAGGCAAAGAATATTGCATAATAGAAAAGGTCTGGATTTGTTACTAATAAAACAGGTCGATTGGCGCCAATCTCAGGAAAAATTGTTGCAGGATTACGGAGTAAATTATAGATTTTTTCCCCTGGGCGCGAACCGACTCTATCGTTAGACCATGCTCGAACCTCTTTGGCAGAAGCAGAAATGACAACATGATTCAATCCAGCATCACGAACAAGCTTTTCTGCGGCTTCTTTCTGTTGATAAACTAAAGCATTGGTTGGTGCGATGTAGATTGCTGTTTTATTCGGTTGATGTAGAAGAACTGATAACCCTGCTTTTGTTTTCCCTGTTCCAGTGGGAGCTAAATCAATAATAATGTCATGATCACGGGATTTAAGAAAAACATCAACTTGGTGTTGAAGGGCATTTCCTAAAAATGTGAGTTCAGGCGGTAAATTAGAACAAGCTGCAATACTTTTAGGCTCCAATGTTAAGGTTAATGGTTCACGGTTCATAATTCGATCTTCCTCCACAAAAACATAAATTGGCTGGGATCGTCCAATCTCCTATCTGCCATGCTGCTCCAGAAAAATGAAGGTTTTTAAGTAGGGATGTAGGAGGGATGGAAATTAAATCAAAAGACAGGAGATTTAACTCAGATGGTAAGTCAGCTACGCTTAAGTAAGCTTTACTGTCATACTCGCTTTCAGGTAAAGAAATAATAGGCATTTGATTCAATACCTTAATGCGAACTTTGCTGCGAAATTTCCCTAAACGAATATATTCTGGTATTTCTCGTTCTCCTAATACTAAAGTATGAAAACAGTTGCCTCGATCAATTAAACGTAAACGACCTGTTTGAGGATAGTTACTCGGTCGAAATGTATTCAATTTTTTGCCCTGTCGCCAGAGTGGAACATCTTCACGAGCCGTTGCGACGCGATTATTTGTCATTGCATACCAATAGGCATCAGAAAGCGCGTTAAATCGTTCAACTCGAAACGTTACTTTTCCTTCGGCTGGCCAAGCAGGTAAGATGTAACATTCTTGCGCTAAAGGAACTAAATCTTCTAAATAGGTTGGTCGTCCTGTGGCTTTTCCAGTTAAGCGATAAGGAGAATGTACCCAACCCATTGCATAAGCCAGTGCATAGTTACCAAATGCTCCTTCAGTGTAATAACAATCAGATAACTCTCTGGAGGCAAAAAACACAGGTTCAGCACACCATAATTCAATTAATCTTGCCTGTTTAAAAGAAATTTTAGGTGGTGTTACTGAATCAAAAAGGCTGAGTTGTTTGGCTTCTGGCATAATTTAACTCTCTGTTTCACTTGTGGTTTCTTTGCCTTTATTTTTCCGTTTTTTGCTCTCTGCTGTCGCTGAAACTTTTCGGAAGGTTTCATAGGATTGATTTAAACGTTTGAGAAAGGATTCTCGATCAGATTCTGACCAATGTTGATCAACATCAGCAATCAATTCAGTTAATTCAGTTTGAGAAAGTTGCACTGATATTCCTCGTTTATTGATCCAACTTGAAATCACTTGTTGAGTGGCAGTAATTACAGCATTACTATCCAGGGGATGTTCTAATAATGTGCCTGAATGAGTTAAGGTTTCATAAACACCTTGTACTAATTCCAGAGAACTTGGCAGTTCAGTAATTCCACCAAAAACACCCAAAATCTGATTTTCCATGCGACCAATACGGCTGGAAACAGCCCCATATCGACTGGTTAATAAAATATTGCCAATCACATATCGTAATTCATCGGCTGTAACATCTTTGAGAGTAACAACATCGAGGAAATGAACGCCCGGTTTAATGTATTCACTGGTGTTTAAAGCGGTAGATGCAGTGCCTTTTTCATCTCGCATGGTTCCATTTTCAAAAAGGGCATTAATCGTGCGATCGCCAATGGTATCTGTAGCAGGTAAAATACTAAAAGCATCCTCAGTCCAAATTCGACTTTTCTGAGCGCCTCCACCCCCCGCAGCAAAACCGTATAGAAAGCAATCGATACACATTTCACAAGGGGCATTTGTATTCATTGAACAAATCGATTCTTCTTCTTTTTTCTTAATGGTGTAGAGTAAATCATAAGCTCGTAAAAATTCCCGTCCCCGACGACGTTCAGGAGCAATTTGTTTGCGTTTCGTCATGACTAGACGAGGAATAATCTTTTTCGTATCTGTTACCCCAGCCTGTACAAATTCCCGACACATTGGCTCTCCGCTTCCTTCTGTCCGTAAAACTAATTCAGACAAAGAAGTTCTTAAAACCACTAAACCAATTGTTCTCCCTTTGGGGAAGTTTTCATAAGTCGGGGCGAGAAATGAAGTTAACTGATTAATTGACATAGGATTCTCCTTTTGAAATTGATAAGGGGTAGTTAATTGAATTAAGCCTTAGAAGCTTCAGCTTTATTTTCAGGTTTGTTTTTAAGTTCTTGACGAGCTTCTTCTAGGAAAAATAAGTAAGCTGATTCTAAAGCTTTTTGATCAACTAACAACTTTTCAGGTCGAGCTTGATAAACTTCTTCATAAAGTTTTCTGATGACGCTGTAATAGTTTTTAATTTGCTCAAGTTTTGTTTTAGTGCCTCCATAATCGCTAATTCGATCCAAACGATGATGATAGTCTTGTACAAGAGCCGCAAACAAAAACTCTAAATCCATATAGGATTTTTGGGAACGAACCTGTGATATAAAATTAGCAAAAGGTTCCACTTGGGCAGTCCGTTTAAATGAACTTCCCTGCAAATGAGCTTCAGCAGCAATTAGAGCCGCTTCCTTCAAATATTTCGTTAACAAACTAGCATTTTCATCGGGCATAAGACTCTCCAATAATGTATTCAAAGGTTCACGAATTCGACTCCACATTAACGCAAGATTGGGTTCTTCTTGTTCGCGTAAAATCCAGCGTAGAAGAACGTAGTACAAACTAAAGGGTTGTGCAGCAGCACAAGCTAAGTCATACAAACAGTCATCAAATTTTCTCAAGCTTACAGTTGCTTGTACAAGATTACCCAAACATCCTAACCGCTTAAGAATAACTTCAGCTTCCTGACGGTTATAATGTCCAGATTGATAATTTTCAGTTGTGAGGAGAGGTTGTAAGGCACTTGGAATTCCTTCAACTTGTCCATAAGCATTCGTAGATGTTTCTACCTGCATATTAGAACTGAGGATAAAGGGAAATCCAAATTCTGATGATAGAGAAAGTTCTAAAGCTAATCTTAGAGATTTGAGCAGTGCAACAGAAGCATTGGTATCTCCCCAAGTTAGAGGAATAATAACGGTTGCATGAACAAATTCTGGACGTTTTGGGAAGGCAAACCCAACTATTTTTTCTGTTCTAAACTCAAAACTATTCTCTTTATACAATTTCAACCAATCAATGCTGACTGGCCCTCCATCGCCATTGGTTGCTGCCCAGTTTTGTAAACACTCCCGCCAGATTCTTAGGAGTTCTGGAGAAGACCCTTTTGGTAATGTCAAATGTAAGTAATAGGGAGGTTCTTTTTTAACACTGGGAAAGTTAGCACCCACTGTCATTAATTGGTAAGCTAAAGATGTTATTGGTTCTGCCTGTCTTCTAGGGTCGCCATTCATTCCACCCGGAAGACGATTAGAAAAAACTTGCACCTTTGTTCCTGTTGGCATTTCTGCCAAGTCTTCTGTTTCACTTTTCGTAGGCCCTAAAGAACAACGCTCTCTGGGATTAGCATTAATATATGCTGTTAATTCTTTAGATAAGTCTAATCCACTAACGAAAGGGCAATTTAAAGTTTGAGCAACGGCTTCAATTAATTCTTCAGGAACATCACCACCTTTCTGTTGTTGTAAGCACTCTTTTCTCATCTGCAAAGATTCAAGAATTGCTGCTTTTATCCCCTCTAAATCGGTTTGAACTGCTTTAGCTGCAAATAAAGGTCGCCCATACTGAGCATCAAACACTTCCAGTGCAGATAATTGTTCTGGAGAAAAGCCAACATGAACGCCTATTTTCTCCCAAACCTGACGAGGGGAAAGTTCTGGTTTGACTTGGCGATAGCTTAAATAGGCTGCTTTAAGTCCTTCTGCTAAAGCAAATTCATCAGAGTTACTAATGGGAAGCAAACCAACGGAAGCCGCATGATCAAGTTCAGCTTTATCAACTTTCTGTTTCCCCCATTTATCAAGGTCTGCGTTAACTTTATCGAGTTTAAAATTTGCTTTTTTCTTTTCTAATAAAGCTAAGACAGTATTTAAAACTTCTTGATGATCATGCTGAATAGCAGGAGTACGAATTTTAATTCCGTCTTTCGTTGGTTTTACCAACTGATCAATATTATTTCCAAAAACTGCATCAATTTTAGCTTGCCAACTCGCTGCAATTTCTCTCGTTAGGTCTTGTTTAGGTGCTATTTCTCCCTCAAATAATTCCCCATCTGGGAAAATAGTCAATGGCGTTAATCCATAAGTTCTTAAAACTTCATCACACGCACCTAATAACAAGGCGGTCATATACCCTCGATCTTCACTGACTCGAACTCGGAATAGGTGACTTGATCTTCCTAGCGCAACCGTAAGTTCTGTCTGAAGTTTTCGGAAAAGTTGCTCTTGGTTTTCAAGTCCTAAATCCAGTAAATCCGCAGCAATAAGTATCGCTGTTAGACGTTCAAGATCATCATCTTCTTGAGGCAAAAATATTGATCCATCGCTAACATTATGACCAGAGTGGCGTTCAATTAAACGTCTAGCCAGTTCTAGTTCAGTGTCACTGTTAATTAAAATATCGACACCAGCTTGTTTGAGTTGTTCTTGTAAAAAGGTTTTATCTCTAGCTAACTGCTTAACTTTCCGACCAGAAGGATCAATTTTGTTGAGGTCATGTACTGCGGTTGCTGCTAATAGAACAGCCCGTTTTTGCTCTGTAATTCCAGCAAGCTTACTAACAGTTAGAACAAACTGACAAGCAGAATCAAAGTGTTCTGCTAGAGTTCTACCTTTTCTGACTCCAGTTTGATGATGATCACCATGAAGTTCATAGAGTTTAGAACGAATTTCGCTAAAATAGCGTTCTTCTAAAGTTTGAGGTAATCGGTTAAAAAGTCGAGGACGGTTTGACATAAATATTGTTTAACTTCTCCTTTATTAATGTCTACATAGACCAGAGAAACCGGGTTTCTTGTTCAAATTTGGTCGATGAAGTCCAGATTTTCCTTAAGAAACCCGGTTTCTGCGTAAATGTCACCCCCTCCAACGGTTCAGAGCTTGGACAGGAATAAACAGGCTTGAGTGTGATAGAGTAAGTATCCACAATTAAACTTTCCTGTTTGAGACTAGAATGTATTGACATCTACTACTATCACACACTCATCTATAAATTGCAAGTACATTTTGTAATTATTTTTGAAAATGCCCAGAAAAAAAGAAACCCTAACTTTGTCTGTCCCCCCAGGAACGAAAGAAAAGCTCGAAGACATCGCCCAACGTCTGGATATCAAATGGGGCGATAAACCCAGTGCATCGGGGTTAATTGGTGCGATCGCCCTTGGACAACTCGAAGTCGGAGAACCCTTTACCCTCGATGCGAATCAGGTCACAGCCTTAAAAAAAGCAACGGAAGTGTTAGTGGATTCGGGTTCTGTAGAGGAAGCTCAGATTTTATTATCCCTATTGGTCAACCGAGGCAACTTACAAGCTCCTTTGCGTCAGTCTCTCCTCCAAAAAGTCAGTCAACCCACTCAAGCATGGCGGATTTTAGTCGATCAGCAAATTGCCCGAAAACAGCCGTTTCACGTTGTTTATACCAACTCTCAAAAACAGCAAATGGAGTACACCGCCCGTTATGCTGAAATCTGCTTTTATGAGAAACGCTATTACTTACAAATATGGTGTGATGAAACCGAAGATAGCGAAGACGGGCCAGAACTCCATCACAATCGATGTTTGAGGTTAGACCGAATTAACGGAATTTTACCGATTGAGGGAGAATGGCGCGAATCGCTGGATTCTATAAAAGTGTACTTACACTTTAAAAAATGGTTAGTCAATGCCTATGAACCGAAACCGGACGATCTGGAAAACAAGGTTTTGGGTGAGGTGCGTCAGGTGGTGCGACGGGTTGTGAATCCGTTTTGGTTAATTCGGGAGGTGTTTCGCTATGGCCCAGATTGTGAAATTGTGGCACCGGATGCGGTACGACAACGATTTAAACAGGAAGTTACTAAACTTTATCAGCTATATCAAGATTAATCTCAATTCTGAGTGAAGGGTAAAATGGAGAATCAAAGATTATGGGTTAACATTACGAGGAGTTTCAAGAAGCTAGAACTCTAAGACACATCAGAATGATTTTCTATTCTTTACTCGGAACGTAAAACCTTCTCAAAGGGTTGGGGACGGCTGAGATAGTAACCTTGAGCGTAGTTAATACCCAGAGCTTTAACGCTTTGAAAAATCGCTTCAGTTTCTACATCTTCAGCAATGGTTTTTAATCCCATTTTTTGGGCTAAATAATGGATCATTTCAACAATGCTTCTATCTGTTAAATCATTCAGCATATTCCGAATAAAAATCCCCGGAATTTTGATATAATCTACAGGCAGATGTTTGAGATAAGATAAGGAAGATAATCCTCGACCAAAATCATCCAAAGTAAAGTAATATCCTAAACTTTGAAGATAGGTAATTAAATCAGAAGCAATTTCTAAATTAGATAAAGCAACTGTTTCATTGATTTCAAAACAAATCACTTCAGGAGAAATATCTAATTGTTTTAATTGTTGATGAATCCTACTAACAAAATCAACTTTATTGATACTGTGTCGCGATAAGTTAATCGCAAAAGAACTGTTATTGAGTAGGTCAGCCTCAATTTTAGCTAAGGATTCCAGAAGGTTCTCAACCAACCAACGATCCAGATCAGGTAGTAAATAATATCGTTCCGCCACCGGAAGAAAAACTGAGGGAGGAATCACCCGACCATTGGGATCAAATAATCGTACAGAAACTTCATAATATCGTCGAGAATCAGGTTCTGCTAAAGAAATAACATCCTGAAGATATAAAGCACAACGATTATCTGATATTGCATTTTCAATTAATTGAATCCATTCAACATCACTGGTTAATCGAACGAGTTTAGGATTATCTGGAGTAGGAGATGGATTCCGATGAGCTTTCCAATCGGAGGAAAACATGGTTAACTAAAACTCCAGTAATAGTAAAGATAGATGCAACAATCACGAACTCTATTGATGATAGTAACCCTTGAAGGTGAACGAGCGATGAAGGGTTGATGAGAAAAAATTCATGCAAATTCACTTAGTTTTTAGGGAACCTCAATTGAGCAATAGAGGCATCTTTTTATCTGGAGCTAAAGTTTCTCCCAACAGACTCTACTTAATAATTTTTTGGGACAGAACAATTCTTCCCATATCGATTTGCAGTGCGACACCTGTTGTGGATGCTGGTTTAGAGCTTAACCAGTTGACACCAAACTGTAAATGAAGAGCCAAGGTCACAAAAGCGGCTAACAATAATTTTTCTAACATGATTAACTCCCCCCTAAATCACTTTCTGATCGCACCCTATTCTCTACCTATATCTATAGTAATAAGACAACACATCCTGTCTGTATGATTCCGTACAATCTGTATTTATGATATAATTCACATAAAATTGGTGATTCAAATCACAACAAGTTTCCATTGACAATGGACAGTGGCTGTTAACTGCCTACAGCCAACACCATTCCCTAGATTCTGTTAACCGTTAACAGTTAACGGTAAAATAACTCCATAACAGGTTCCTTGATAGAGTGGGAGGGAAAAATGCTGGCGTATATCCTAGCGATCGCAGTGGGTTTAGGAAGTTTTGCCCTTTATATGGCGGCCTTCTTCTTTCCAGAAGTTCACCGCAAAAGTGATTTTGTCTGGAGTGGAGTCGGATTGTTTTATGCACTGGTGCTCTGGGCCTGTGCTGGACGAATTACAGGGGCCGTGCTTTTAGGCCAAGTGGCGAGTGTATCATTATTAGTTTGGTTTGGATGGGAAGCTCTGATGCTACGCCGAGCCGGAACCCCTGTAGCCCAACAAACCCCCATTCCGGCGGATGTTAAAGAACGACTCAACAGCTTTTTAAGTCCTCAACCTCCGGTGATTTCACCTCAATCTAAACCCCCGGTCAATATTGTTAATCCTCCTCAACCTGCATCTAAAATTAATCCTGTTATTCCTGAACCCCCTGTAGAAACCCGAGGGGAACCCAAACCTGAACCAGAAATCATTGCAACCGCTCCTGATGTCGCAGCAGTTCAGGATGATATCGTTGTAGAGGAACCCCCGATTTCTGCTGTCACTCCCGAACTAGAAGTTACTGTTGAGGAAATCGCAGTTACCCCCAATCTTGAACCCACTCCCTCCCCTGTAGAAACACCTCAAAAATTGGAACAAAAACCTCCAATTTCTTCAGGAAGAACACCATCAAAAACCGTTGCTAAACCGCAGAAATCTATCCCAGAACTGGCTGGAATGGTATCGGGTTGGGTGGGAAACTTAACAGGGTTATTCAATAAAAAACCCAAAATCAAAACCCCGAAACCGACAACTACAGCTAAATCTCCTAAACCCGATTCTGCCCCCTCGACTTCAACGGTTGTAGAATCAACTCCATCGAGTCAGGCTGATTCTGTAGGATCAGAATTTGCAGAATTTGAGGATATAGAAACAACGGTTTCTTCAACCCCTAATATCCCAGAAGTTGTTGGAATTGAAACCGAACCCCCAACAAAACCAGAAGCGACGGAAACCGTTGAGAAACCCACTCCTTCACCCTTTGAACAACTTGCTGCACCCCAGGTGGAAGTTGTGGTTGAGATTACCGCAGAACAGGTGAATCTTATTGTTGAAGACACCCAGGAATCTGTAGTTGTCGATCCCGCAGACTCAGAAACCGTTGAGGAAACGATCACAGTGTCAGAAGCTGAAACTTCCGCCGAAGCCACTGAATCTGAGGAAACCACCCCTCCGGCTTTAGTTCGTCCCCATCCTCCCAACCCAGATTTAAAAGCCGCCACCCAAAAACCAACGGACTCTAATTCTCCTTCTGAACCCAAACCGGAATAATGGCAAATTGGCTTTGTGTAAAACAATGTGGGGCGTGCTGTCATCTCGATCCGAGTGAACGCCCTGAGTTAGAGGACTATTTAACCCCAGAGGACTTACAACTGTATTTAAGTTTAGTTGGGGAAGATGGATGGTGTATTCATTTTGATACGGAAGCCAGAGAATGCAACATCTATGAGCAACGCCCTCGATTTTGTCGGGTACAACCGGATGTTTTTCAAGAGTTATATGGCATAGAACCGGAAGAGTTAAACGATTTTGCCATTGATTGTTGTCAACAACAAATTGAAGGGGTTTATGGGGATTCTTCCCCGGAAATGGAGCGTTTTAATCAGGCGGTTGAGGGGTAACCCGAACAGTGTTCCTTGTTCGTCTATTGCGGGATTGGGGAAAATATGAAAAGATTATGATATAGTCTTGCTCAATACTCTGACCCTCAACCTATGAGTTCATCCCCTATCCTTGTTAACGTTCAGGAAGACCGACTGACCGCATCCTCAGCGATTGCTAGTTCTGCCAAAAAGACCCATCCCTTTCAAAATTTAGTGAGTCCTAAGACTTGGAAAATTTTTGTTTCCACTTTTATTACTATTTTTTTAGCAGAAATTGGGGATAAAACCCAACTCACGACTTTATTGATGACGGCAGAATCTCACGCGCCTTGGGTTGTTTTTGCGGGTGCAGGAAGTGCCTTGGTATTAACCAGTTTATTAGGGGTTTTACTGGGTCAATGGTTAGCTACACGCATCTCTCCCCGAACCTTAGAACGGTTAGCCGGAAGCAGTTTATTATTGATTTCTGCATTATTAATTTGGGAAGTTTTACACTCATAAAATTAGAATAAATCTATGGATTTTCAACTATTAGGATTGAGTTTTATCACGGTTTTCTTATCAGAATTAGGGGATAAAAGTCAAGTAGCGGCGATCGCTTTAAGTGGAAGTACCAAATCCCCCCGTCCGATCTTTTTGGGTACAGCCGCCGCCCTATTATTAGCAAGTTTTTTAGGAGTGATGGTAGGACAAGGGGTTGCAGAAGTTTTACCCACCCATCTTGTTAAAACTGCTGCTGCTATTGGGTTTGGAGTGTTAGGAATTCGATTGCTATGGTTTAATCAAGGGGAACATTCAGAAACCGATTTTTCAGAGTAGCATCGCAAAAATTAATCAGTCTGATTTGAGAGATACAAATTCATGTATCTCTATTTTTTTATGGGCTTTCAATGCTTCTGAAAAATTTATCCTGAATCCTAGGAAATAAAAGTGCAAAATTAAGATAACTAACCGATTTATCAGTCGCACTTCGGATATTCTGGATATGTTTAAAAAAATTATTAATTTTGTCAGTAATGTAATTTGGCCTGTTGCTGAACCCCTAATTTTCACATTTTTTCCCCAATATGAACCTTTATATAAAACCATTCTGCCCATTGCCGAGCCTTGGGTTCAGAAACTCTTAGAAAAAAATCCTCAACTTACTCTCAATACAGCCCCAACTTTGGAAGTTAAACCCAGTCAAATTCTCAGCGATATTAATATTTTAAGCAGTTATAAAACCCTAACCCAATTATCAGGACAATCCTCGCAATTATTTATATTAACAGATGATATTGACGTTCTAGCACCCCCCAATACGTTTAATTTTCCCCAACAGCCGAGTGGCATGATTTTACCGGAATGGACAATCAATAATCCCGGAGGAATATTAGCCTTAGCAGGAGATGATATTTTAGTCGGTTCTAATCAAACTGATGTTATGAATGGAAACACAGGAAATGATCAATTATTTGGTGCAGAAGGCATTGATTTACTTCGGGGCGGTCAGGGAAATGATACCCTTAAAGGTGATAGTGGAAACGATATTATTAATGGGAATCGTGAGGATGATTTCTTAATGGGAGGGGAGGGAGAAGATTTATTAAGAGGAGGGAAAGGAAAAGATAGTTTAGATGGAGGTGGGGGACGGGATATTTTAATTGGAGATTTAGACTTTGATATTTTAACCGGAGGCACTGAGGCGGATATATTTATTTTAGGTGCAAACCCCGCAGAAGTTCCTCTAAACCCCACTCAAGCCGATTTAATTACTGATTTTAATGCCACAGAAAGCGATAAAATTTTGATTGTTGCTAATCTCACCTCCGAAGAACTTACCTTGGAAACCTTTGATCAAACTGCCAATTTCCAAATCGCCACTGGAGCCTCCCAAGGAATTATTATTCGTCAAACAACAACGGGGAATATTTTTGGTGTTGTTGCTAATACCATCGATATTAATAGTGTTAAAAATAGTATTAATATTGTTGATATTAGTGATAATTTGTTAGGAATTGGCTAAAAAAAACAATTCCTGCTAAACTTGTAGAATAGACCCCGGACTAACTTTAGTGTTGCATCCTCAGAGAAGTTGTTAATTTTTTCTCTCACCCCTATCAACAGTGAGGCAAATTTCAGGTACAATCAATCAGGATAGCTGAGGATGAATCATGAACTGGATGCGCTACATTGCTGTTGCTTTAATTAATGCTTTCGGTGTAGTTGTTGGAATTATTTTGGTTCCCGCCCCTCCAACTTTCGCTCAGTCCGCACCAACGGATTTGGATTTAGAGTATCACATTAACGATTCAGGACTGCAATTGCAAGGATTTGAAACCGATACTCGCAAAAATCCTAATTTTGAAACCATCGAAATTACACCGAAATCCTTAGCTGAATTATATCAACTGCGCGATCGCATTCAAGCCGAATTAAAGAAAGTCTCAAATCCTCCCGATATTAATAGTAATTTAGAAGCTTGGGAATATCAACTGCAACTCAAACAATATGAAACCTTAGTTAAAGCAAACCGTCAAGTTGAAACTCAAATTAAATTTGAAGAAACAACCCTAGAAACTTGGAATCAAGCGATTAAAATCGCTACGGAAGCGGCAACCTTTGGTAAACAACCCGAAACCCATACTGTTAAAGATTGGGAAACAGCACAACAATTATGGGTTCAAGCCATTGATACTTTAAGAAAAATTCCTAGAGAATCTTTTTTAAGTGCTAAAGCCATTGATAAAATTGTAGAATATCAAGGGTATTTAGCGATCGCAACTTATCAACGAGCGTTAGCACAACAATCTCAAAAAGAACAACCTGAAAAACCGCAAACCATTTCCCCTATTTCCACCGCTAATCCTCAATTTCCAGGGTTTAAACTGTATGGAGATACAAACCGAGATGGTGTTGTTAATGAAGTCGATGAACAACGCCCAGAACAATGGTCTTTATCCGTTGGGCCGTTAGTCTTATTTAATAATGATGATGATGATCGTGATGGCTTACCCGACTGGCGAGAAAAAGGGGTGAATGGGGCTGAAGATGAAAAGGATTTAGCTATAGTTCATTTTAAAGTCTCTCAAGATTATAACGGTTCAGAATTATTGATGAGTGTTGATGAAGCAGCAAGACCTTATATTAATTTATTCCAAAAAACCTCAACCGGATGGAAAGCCGTTGATTTATCCGGTACAACCCCTTTAGAATTTAGTTCAGATATTATTTTAGGGGTAGAAGCGAAACAATTTGCCAATCAAAATTGGTCAGGTTTAATTAATTTAAAAGCCACCGCCCGTAAACAGGGAATTATCATGGCGACAGATACCATTTCAATGGGTGTAGCCCCTTGGATTATGTCTCCCAATACTGCACCGGTTTCTGAAGTTCATATTAGCGATCGCGGTGACAATCAAGCCATTGTTCAAGAGGTAAAAACAATCGTTGAAAAAACCGGAGCTAATGTTAAAGTGACACCAGGGGCAACCTTATGGATGAAAGGAACTCAAGAAATTGGTTATGTTCAATTTCCGAATACTGAAGGTTTAAAGGAATATCCCGTTGTTTTAAAAGGAAACCGGAGTACAGAAAGTGATGATTATGCTCAATCTTTAATGAATCAAAATTTTGGCTGGTTTGAAGTCGGTAAACCCCGCCAATTAGATGTATTTAATCAATGGGCAGATTGGTATAATAATTTAGCCGTCACTCCCGCTTTACCGAAATATCCATTAGGCAGAATTTATTATGGTACAGCCGATAATGTTAGTTTAAATCCCGAAGTTCTTGAATTTTTAAAAGCCCAAAAAATTCAAGGTGATCCCGTTGCGATTGATACCTCTTGGTTAATGGTGCGTCATGTCGATGAAATTATTAATTTTATTCCCAGTCCCTCCGGTGAACCTTTAATGTTAATTGCCAGTCCAGGGGAAGGCATTAAACTCCTCAAAGACCTGGAAAAACAAGGCTATGAAGGAGCCGCAATTAATCGAGAATTAAGCACTCAAACCACCGTCAGGGCAGCTTTAAATAATCAATTATTGATGCAACATAATCAGAATTTACAAAAGCAAAAAATCGATCCTCTAATTAATCAACTCAAAAAAGAATTTAATCTGAGAACTGATCAAATTATTGAAATTCCGGCAATCTTTAGTTATAGTGGGTATGCGTGGTGGCCGAATTTAATTAATTGTGTTTATGTGAATGGTGAATTATTAGTTTCTAATCCCAAAGGGCCCTTAATTGATGGGCGAGACTATACCCAAGAATATTTTAAACGCCGGGTTGCCGTAGCTGGAATTAATGTTGATTTCCTAGAGGATGATTACTATCAAGAATTACAAGGTAATATTTACAGTGCCACAAATACCACTCGTCTCGGAAATGAACAACCCTTCTGGCAAGATATATCTACCCCATAATCATTAAATTTTAGACTCAAAATAGCCCTACCTTGCTTCCCATGCTCTTTTTTCCTACCCCAACTGTCCCACCTCACCCCCCTGTTCTTGCCCTATACCCATTCCCTGCTAATATAGCTACATCAGTTTCTCACCGTTGGGGAAGTGGCCCGTGCGTATTCCACTCGATTATTACCGAATATTAGGCTTACCGATTCAAGCAACTCCTGAACAACTTAAGCAAGCGCACCGTGATCGCACTTTGCAACTTCCTAGACGGGAGTATTCTGATCAGGCGATCACCGCACGCAAGCAATTGATTGATGAGGCGTATGCAGTTCTATCGGATGCCGATCAACGTCAAGCTTATGATATGGGGTTTTTAGCCAAAACCTACGAACCCGAATCAGAAGTTAAAACTCCCACTTTTGGCAAACGTGTCGCCAGTCAAGGGACGGCGTTAGAACCCGTCATCGACTCTCACACACCGAGTATTGAGATCGAGGATAAACAATTTGTGGGGGCTTTATTACTGCTCCATGAATTAGGGGAATATGAATTAGTGGTGAAATTATGTCACCCCTATCTTAGTAATGGCAGTATTGGCCTCAAAGATGGTCGTTTTGGTGATCCGGCTCTGATTGTTCCTGATATTATATTGACCGTTACCTCAGCCTATTTAGAATTGGGTCGGGAGCAATGGCAACAAGGACAATATGAAAATGCGGCTTCTTCCTTAGAGGCTGGACAAAATCTATTACTACGAGAAAGCTTGTTTGCCAGTTTGAGAGGTGAAATGCAAACGGATCTCTACAAACTCCGTCCCTACCGGATTTTAGAATTACTCCAACTACCCTTAGAAAAAGCCACAGAACGTCGCAAAGGATTGCAACTCCTGCGGGAAATGCTTCACGAAAGAGGTGGCATTGATGGTCAAGGGGAGGATCAATCCGGGTTAGGGGTCGAAGACTTCCTGCGGTTTGTGCAGCAACTCCGTCGCTACATGACCACCACTGAACAACAAGGGTTGTTTGAAGCCGAAGCTCGTCGCCCCTCTGCCGTTGCCACCTATTTAGCGGTTTATGCCTTAATTGCCCAAGGCTTTGCTGAAGCTCAACCCGCCTTGATTCGCAAAGCCAAATTAATGCTGATGCAGTTAGGACGGCGGCAAGATGTGCATTTAGAAAAAGCCGTTTGTGCTTTATTGTTGGGGCAAACGGAAGAAGCTAGTCGTTCTTTGGAATTAAGTCAGGAACGGGAACCTATTGCCTTTATCCGAGAAAATTCCCAGAATTCCCCTGATTTGTTACCGGGATTATGTCTCTACGCGGAAAGTTGGTTACAAGATGAGGTCTTTCCGCATTTTCGGGATTTGCTGGATAAGTCGGTTTCTTTAAAAGATTATTTTGCTGATCCTCATGTCCAAGCTTATCTCGAAGCCCTACCAAATGAAACGGGCAGCCCTTCCAATGAGTGGGTTGTGGTTCAGCCTCGTCGTCCTGGTACACCCTCAACTTCCGCCTCCAAGTCCACAACGTCAAAATCCAGCCCAACCCCCACAAATATTCAACTGACCAACACGTCCCTAGAGTCTCCCCTGACAACGGGATCTCCTGTGAATTCGGAAATGTCAGGAGTTCAGGTTAACGAATCCATTGCCCCCCTCTTGTCCGCCCCTCCCCCTCCGAGTATTCGGACTTCCGTTGAAACAAGTTCTGCCTCAACGTCGTTACAGGGAAGTCGTAAACCTGAATCTTCCCGTCGCAGTTCTTCCACATCCAAGGAAACTCCGCCTTCTACGGTTCCTGAACCTACATCATCGGGGACTACCCCGCCCACCCCAACACCAACCACTGCACCTCCCCCAGCGAATAGCAGTAGCCTCCGTCGTATTCAACGGAAAAATGATGCGAGTAAATGGCGTCGGTTGTTAATTCTGGGTGTAGGGGGATTGCTGGGGCTTTGGTTACTGTGGTTTTTACTCTCCCTCGTTTTTGGAGCCTTAGCAGATGTTTTGGGCTGGTCTGGGCCGAAATTGAAAGGGGAACAAGCAATGGTGCAGTTAAACCAACCTCCCTTACCCATTCCCGAACCCAAACCCGTAACCGCAGAACCCGAAAAAATTACCCCGGAAGTGGCTGAAGCCAAACTTAACCAATGGTTGTCGGTGAAATCGGCGGCTATGGGGCCTGAACATCAAGTCGAAGGATTGCGACAAATTTTAGTTGATCCAGCCCTAGCTCGTTGGGTGGGGATGACAGAAACAATGAAACAAGACGGTTCCCATCGCACGTACAAACATAGTGTGAAAGTTACTGAAGTGCAGATGGATCAAGCCAATCCGAATCAAGCTGTTGCTTATGCGGATGTTGATGAGCAGGCTCAATTTTACAGCCAAGGTCAACTCCAAAATACTGAAAATGCTTCTTTGCAAATTCAATATCGCTTTATTCGCAAGGATGGCGAATGGCGAATTGAAGATTGGCAAGTAATCCGCTAATTTATTTCCGATCCCGGTTTCCCTCTTTGATCCCAAAGAGGATTTTTTTTCCTCAAAATGTCAGGGTTTCATGACATAATGATCCCCAAAACCATTAAAACTGTGTATATTTACTCATCAATACCTCTAGTTACCCCTTGACCAAATTCAATATTTTCTGCAACATGGTCAGTAATCAAGCGATCCCCATGATCCCGAAGAATTTCTACAGAGTTATCCATCTGCTGTTTAAACCAATGGAGATCACCCTTTTATGCCAAAGGAACGTCCACCTTTAGAAGATATGACCCTCCGGCAACTCCGCAAGGTCGCAAGTGAATATGGCATTTCTCGCTATAGCCGAATGCGTAAATCTCAGCTTTTAGAAGCTATTCAAGAAATCGAAAGTCAAAAGTTTGGAACCCCTAATCCATCACGCGCATTGGAGGCACAAGAAGAAGTGGAAGTCGCAAAGTTTTCCGTCGTCAGTCAAAACTATCAGATCGATGATTCCTTATCCTCAGTAGATGAGGGGTTAGTGGATTTACCGATTGGATATGGTGAAAGCCAAATCGTCATGATGCCCAGAGATCCTGAATGGGCCTATGCCTACTGGGATGTCTCTAACGAACACAAAGAAATGTTTCGGCGTCAAGGTGGACAACAACTCGCTCTACGGATCTATGATGTTACCGATATTGAGTTAGAGTCTCAAAGTCCCCACAGTATTCAAGAATATCCCTGTGATGAATTAGCACGGGAATGGTATTTACCAGTTCCTGTCAGTGACCGCGACTATGTAGTTGAAATTGGTTATCGCTGTGTTGATGGCCGTTGGTTAGGATTAGCGCGTTCTGCTGCAACTCGTATTCCTCCGGTTTATCCCGCAGAATGGATTGACGATCAATTTATTACCGTTTCTTGGGACGAAGAATTACAAGGGAAAACCTTTTATGAATTCCCTGTCCCCAGCAAAACCTATGTTCTGGCTGGGGTTCACGACGATTTATTTGGGTTATCCAGGGAAGCAGAAGCCAAACGCATTGCCGGTTCTCTGTTTGGTTCCATGCACCAAGTCGTCAAACCCCAAGAGACTGTGAGTTCCTTCATCTTCCCTTCGGGTGTGGGAATGTGGGCTTCTGGAGTGGGTGAAACCCTGTCCGGTGTCGGAATGTCCGGTGTTGGACAAATGATGTCCGGTGCGGGTATTGGGCAAATTATGTCCGGTATCGGGATGTCGGGCGCAGGTTTGGGTTATACCCAGTCCGGCGTAGGTTACACCACTTCCGGTGTCGGGATGTCCGGCGCAGGTTTAGGTATCGGTCAAACCCTGTCTGGTATCGGAATGTCGGGCGCAGGTTTGGGTTATACCCAGTCCGGCGTAGGTTACACCACTTCCGGTGTCGGGATGTCCGGCGCAGGTTTAGGTATCGGTCAAACCCTGTCTGGTATCGGAATGTCGGGCGCAGGTTTGGGTTATACCCAGTCCGGCGTAGGTTACACCACTTCCGGTGTCGGGATGTCCGGCGCAGGTTTAGGTATCGGTCAAACCCTGTCTGGTATCGGAATGTCGGGCGCAGGTTTGGGTTATACCCAGTCCGGCGTAGGTTACACCACTTCCGGTGTCGGGATGTCCGGCGCAGGTTTAGGTATCGGTCAAACCCTGTCTGGTATCGGAATGTCGGGCGCAGGTTTGGGTTATACCCAGTCCGGCGTAGGTTACACCACTTCCGGTGTCGGGATGTCCGGCGCAGGTTTAGGTATCGGTCAAACTATGTCTGGTATCGGAATGTCGGGCGCAGGTTTGGGTTATACCCAGTCCGGCGTAGGTTACACCACTTCCGGTGTCGGGATGTCCGGCGCAGGTTTAGGTATTGGTCAAACCCTGTCTGGTATCGGGATGTCGGGCGCAGGTTTGGGTTATACCCAGTCCGGCGTAGGTTACACCACTTCCGGTGTCGGGATGTCCGGCGCAGGTTTAGGTATCGGTCAAACCCTGTCTGGTATCGGAATGTCGGGCGCAGGTTTGGGTTATACCCAGTCCGGCGTAGGTTACACCACTTCCGGTGTCGGGATGTCCGGCGCAGGTTTAGGTATCGGTCAAACTATGTCTGGTATCGGAATGTCGGGCGCAGGTTTGGGTTATACCCAGTCCGGCGTAGGTTACACCACTTCCGGTGTCGGGATGTCCGGCGCAGGTTTAGGTATCGGTCAAACCCTGTCTGGTATCGGAATGTCGGGCGCAGGTTTGGGTTATACCCAGTCCGGCGTAGGTTATACCACTTCCGGTGTCGGGATGTCCGGCGCAGGTTTAGGTATCGGTCAAACCCTGTCTGGTATCGGAATGTCGGGCGCAGGTTTGGGTTATACCCAGTCCGGCGTAGGTTATACCCAATCAGGTATTGGACAAATTATGTCCGGTGTCGGTATCGGTCAAACCCTGTCTGGTATCGGAATGTCCGGGGTCGGTTTAGGTTATACCCAGTCCGGCGTAGGTTATACCCAATCAGGTATTGGACAAATTATGTCCGGTGTCGGTATCGGTCAAACTATGTCTGGTATCGGAATGTCCGGGGTCGGTTTAGGTTATACCCAGTCCGGTGTGGGCTATACTCAATCCGGTGTGGGCTATACTCAATCCGGTGTGGGTTATACTCAATCCGGTGTCGGTTACACTCAATCTGGTGTGGGCTATACTCAATCTGGTGTGGGCTATACTCAATCTGGTGTGGGTTATACCCAGTCTGGTGTGGGCTATACTCAATCCGGTGTCGGTTACACTCAATCTGGTGTGGGTTATACCCAGTCTGGTGTGGGCTATACTCAATCCGGTGTAGGTTACACTCAATCCGGTGTAGGTTACACTCAATCCGGTGTAGGTTACACTCAATCCGGTGTAGGTTACACTCAATCTGGTGTAGGTTACACTCAATCCGGTGTAGGACAAACCATGTCTGGTGCTGGAATGAGTATGTCCGGTGCGGGATTAGGCTATACCATGTCCGGTATGGGAATGTCCGGTATTGGGATGGGTTCTTCAATGCCACCGATACGTCCTCGCGAGTTCTGGTTAGTCGCTGATGCTGAACTGATTATTTATGGTGCGACCGAACCCGATGCAAACTTAACCATTGGCGGACGCCCCATCAAACTTAACCCCGATGGTACATTCCGGTTACAAATGTCCTTCCAAGACGGTTTACTCGATTTCCCCATTTTCGCCGTTGCTGCGGATGGAGAGCAAACCCGTTCTGTTCACCTCAAGTTTGTGCGTGAAACCCCTGAACGTCGCACTAACACGAAAGAAGAAGCAATACCTGAATGGCTGCACTAATTTCAAATCAAAATGTTAACAACTTAATGCTTTAAAATGATCAACCCCTCACTGCTTTTTGAGGGGTTTTTCAATAACGAATCATCGTTGAATGAATCGAATTAAGAGAATCAAGCATTTGATTGAGTTCAATCCCTAAAATTGTATAATCTTTTAAAATTTGACGGGTAGGGGTATAGTTTTGCTCTCGTGCAAACTCTTGTAGGCGAGTTGCTTGTAAGGCGTGTAAATGGTTTTGTATCGCTTGGATAGAAGGTTCAAAATTGGGTAAGGCTGGCGGTAAAGTTCCGGTTAAAATGGCATTAACTAATTGATCAAAAAATTGATTCACTTGTTCAACAAAAGTGGCTAATTCAGGATGGGGTTCAGTCCCTGTAAAATGTTCTAATTGTGCTAATAAAACACTGACAGAGCGGCTAAACCGATGCAAATAAATTAATAAGGTCATTTTCGGTTCGATTTCCGCAGTGGAGGTATTGGGATCACTACTTAACTGCTGTAATGCCGCTTGAGCATTAAAATAAGCTAAACGGGTTTTTTGTCGTTGTTTGGTTATTCGGTTTAAATCATCGGGTGCGGTTCCTAAATAAACTGATAAAACCGTATTAAAATAATCATTGGAGGCTGTAATTGCCTTAATTAATTTAGCGGATAGCTGTTCTTTTTCCTGGGATCTAAACAACACAAATGCACCGACAAATGCTAACGCAGCACCTACACAAGTCCAGAGAAAACGAACCATTGCTACTTGCCAATTTCCCCCATCTTTACTCATTTCTAATCCAATGGCAAAAATAGAAATAAAAAATACAGCTAAACCATAATGAAAGGGAACTAAAGAAAATCCCAAAATAATAGAACCCAAATTAATACTTTCTAAAATTAATGGATTGGGAATACTTATCCAAAGAATAGGCGTAATGATTGAGCCTAAAATTGTTCCAAACATTCGATGGAAAAATCGTTGAAACGTTCCACCAAAATTAGGTTGTAGGACGACTAAAATTGTGATTGTTAACCAATTTCCCTGGGGAAGTTCAGCTAGACTATAAATAGCAACCCCAATGGTTGTCATAATTCCTAACCGTAACCCATGACGAAAAAAGCTAGAATCTAAGGTAAAGTTATCTCGCAAGGGTTCTAACCCAGAAATAATTTTAAATGGGGATAAAGTTTCCGTTTCTGCGGATAATATTTTGGCTTTTTGGGGGTGATTAATCGATTGATTTTTTCTAATTTGAGTGAGGGTCTTAGCTGTACAATCTAATTGACGAATAATCGTTTCTAAGGTTGAAACAATTCGTTCTATAACTACTAAAGCCGGATAATCTTCAACCTGATTGCCAATCGTTTGTTGTTGTAGTTGTTTTTGTTGTGCGATCGCCATTACAATACGTTTTAAATTAGAACTATCAACAGAAACCGATTGATTCCATAAAAGTTTAATTAAATTTTGACAAAATAAAGCTATTTTCTCCAAAGCATCATCAACTAAAAGACCAACGGTGATAAATTGGGGATCATGTTGATGAAGTTGGACTAATTCAGTTAAGGTGACAATGGATGTAATTAAATGATCAGCATCCTGAACTAAAATAATAACCGCTTCCCCTAATGGCGTATTTCCTAACCTTAATTTACGGTTTAATGCCCAGGATTGACGCGCATTTTGTAAAGTTTCTCGAAGTTGACTCACCCGTTTTAATTCTTCTGTCGGAGAACAATTTTTACCCGGATTAATATAATCTGCAATAGCTTGATAACATTGACTAATAGATTTTTTTAAGGGGAGATAGGGATTTAACGGCCAAATTCCTAAACATAATATCATTGTCCATCCTCCCGCCATCAGACAAATTATCGCTCTTTCACTGGCAGTTTCCCAACCTCCAGCAGGTAAATATAAGGTTACTAAAGTAAATAACCCAATCACAATTCCCGACAAAACTCCAGGATGTCCAAATAAAGCAATATACCCGGCAAAAAATAAGCTAAAAAATGTTAATATTAATTTTAAAAATAGGATATTTGAAACTAAGGTTGCTAACGTAACTAATCCCGTAGAAATTATAATCGTAAATAGTAGAGAAATTGCCCGGGTTGAATAAAATCCCCCCGCATCACTCAGAAGAAAAAATAAGCTATCAATTCCGACCGCAAAACCGACATCAGGATGACCTGTTAATTGTCCAACGGCGAGGGAAACCGATAATGCAATAGTTAATCTTAATCCCCTTGCTAATTTAAGATTACCACTAGGTTTGAGAAGAAAACGAAATTGTTTGTCAGCCAGAATTTCAGTCATAAAAAAATGTTATAAAAATTGACTCATTAACGTACATTCCCAAACTAATCGCGGTTGAACATAATTTAATAAATATTTTCGAGCTTTTTCTAACTGTTTTAAAAATTGATCATCAATAATTCCCTTTTTTTGTTGGTTTTGCCAATCACAATGTTGTAAATAATCCACTAACCACAATTGTCCTTCACTATCCAAGGTTTGACTAATTTCTTTAGCCAACTCTAAAGCTGCTCTTAAATTAGAGGGGGGTTTTTTAACTTTATTTAAAAATTCTTCTGGAATAGTTTGTAATTGTTGCCAATGAGAAATCGCTTGTCCGGGACTTCCTTGCGCCATTGCTAAAATTTCAGGATGGGACAAAATATCGGTTAAGTTTTGTTGTTTTAAAACCTGCTTCATGCCTTCATCTGTTAACCGATAAAACGGGATTTTTGCACACCGAGATACTAATGTTGGTAATAACGAATCAATTCCCGGTGCAATTAAAACAATCGTTGCTTTCCCAGGTTCTTCTAACGTTTTTAATAATCCATTGGCGGCGGATTCTGCCATCGATTCTGCGTGTTCAACTACTACTATTAATCGAGATGCTTCTAAAGGAGGACGACTTAAAAATTGACTAATTTCTCGAATTTGTTCAATGCGAATTTGAGGTGGTGCTTTCCGTTTCACTCCCGCTTCTGCGGCTTCTTTTGCAGACAGACGTTTTCCCTGATGTAAATAAGTGGGTTCTACCCAAAGAATATCCGGGTGATTTCTTTGTTGAATTCGAGAACGAATTTGTTTTTCATCAAGTTTTTGATCAGGATTTTGACAAAATAAAAATTCAATAAAACAGTTCGCTGCTAACGTTCGACCAATACCATCCACCCCCGCAAATAAATAAGCGGGAGCAATACGATTTTGGGCTACTACTTGTGTTAACAACTCAATAGCAGGTTGTTGTTCAATTAACCGAGCAAAAAAAGTATTCATTTGGTATTAATTAAGCCCTGAATCCCCATTCTATTAATTTTTGACTTAAAATCCATTGAATTTTTTCGGTCACTTCGTCAACCTTTAGAGTTCCATCAATGGTTATAATGCGCTCTGGATAAGTTTCAGCTAATCGTTGAAATCCCTGCTTTACACGCTGATGAAATTCCAGAGTTGCTTGTTCCATACGATCCATTTTGCCTCTAGCGCGAGTTCTGGCAAGTCCTAGTTCCACATCCACATCTAACCATAACGTTAAATCACTCTCTAAACCTTGGGTGGCAATTTGATTTAATTGTTCAATTAAACTCAAATCTAAACCTCGACCATAGCCTTGATAAGCAATAGTTGAGTCTGTGTAGCGATCGCATAAAATAATCGTTCCCTGATATAATAACGGTTTAAGAAACCCCTCAACGTGTTGAGCGCGATCGGCAGCATACATCAACAATTCTGCCCGATCTTGAATCGGTTCTTCCCCCTGATATTCTAATAATAAACGTCTCAACTCTTGGCCTAAGACAGTTCCCCCCGGTTCGCGGGTCATGACCACAGGTGCATCCGTCACGGTTTGCAACCAAAGCTGAATCCTCTGCATTTGAGTTGTTTTTCCGCCCCCTTCAACCCCTTCAAAAACAATTAATTTTCCCCGCATCGGCTGACAGCCTCCCCCTGAAATCAATAATGATCGTCCGATATTTCAAACCTTCTCTAAATATGATAAGGTCTATTCCAGACCATGATGTTGAAATGGTTTAATCACTGAGGTTAAATTTACCCTCAATTTTTTAGACTCAAAATTGCCTGTTGCACCTCTGGAGTTCTCTATGGCCCGCTACACTGGATTTTTTATTGTTAATGTCGGGATTGAAGATCTACGACCGATGATGATTGATATCCTAGAATCTTGTAATCTGGAGATCACTTATCAAACCCCAAGCTCAATTATTGCACGGGAAGCTTTAGGGCAAGTCACCGTACAAGAATTAGTTATTGCTGAGGTGGTGTTTGATACGGCAACTTCGACGGTTAATGAAACCAAAATGACCGTTTATATTAAAAATGAAGCTTTAGCATTACAAAGTACCAATCATTGTCGCGGAATCTTTGAACAAGTGAGTCAATTAATTATTGATAACCGTCACTGGGTTTTGTTAGAAAGTATTGCCTTATAAGAAGAAGAGACGCGCCTTTGCACGTCTCTAAATTTTACTGAACTTTAAGCAAATACTTTCCTTTTCCTTTGCTATCATAGGCATTAACAATCACCCGATAGGTTCCTGTTTTCGGTAACGTAACTGTAATTTGAGAATTGGAATTATTTTGATTAATATCATCATGTTCTTGCAGTAATTGATTGTCTGGGGTATAAACCGCTAGATAAGTATCAAACTCAGAACTTTCTAAAGAAATCGTAACTTGTTGACCTTGTTGTCCTTCAAAGGTGTATTCATCATACAAACTTTTATCCGAAGGTAAAACCTTATCTCCTTCCTGCAATTCCCCTTGCTTATCTAACAATATTGGATTAGGAGTCGGTGTCGGAGGTGTTTCAGTAGGAGACGGTTGAGGAGTTGGGGTTGGGTTGGGTGCAGGTGTTTCTTCAACCTCCGGTACAGGACTCGGACTTACTGAAGGCTGGGGAGTCGGTGTTTCCTGAGCTAAAACGTTTTCAGGTATTAACCCTCTCCAGGGTTCAATTTTAGAAATATTCAGAACATTCAACAATGGTGTTTGAAGGAAAACCAATACACCCATTGTTGTTGTCCAAATTAACATTTTTTGCATAAAAAACCTCAGCGTAGCGGGGAACAGAACCAGATTTCACCTCAGCATTAGTCTATGTCAATCCCCCCTATTTGGGTGATGACTTGAGATAGAATCATGCAGGAGTTAACGAACCGTTAATAAATATTGACCTCGACCCGTTTTATCATAAGCATTGACAACTACACGATACCGACCCGTTGCAGGTAATGTAACTCGAATGGATGAGTTTTTCTCTGACCGACTCGCATCATCATTTTCAGCAATTAAGTTTCCCTGGGGGTCAAATAATGCTAAATAGGGATCAAAATCCCGACTTTCCAAACGAATCAAAATAGACTGACCTTGCTGTCCATCAAAGGTATATTCGTCATACAAACTGCCATCGGATGATAATACCGAGTCTTTATTTTCTAATTCTCCTTCTTGATTTAAAATCAGACCTTTTGTAGGATCATTGGGTGAAAATGCAGTTGCTTTCAACTTTAAACGATAAGAACCCGATTCTCCCGCTTCGTAGGAATTGACTAATAAAATATAAGTCCCATCCGTCGGTAAAGTGATACTAATTTTGGCATTTTTCTCTCCCCCACTATCATCATCTTGAGCTAATTCACTTCCATCTTCACTTAACAAAATTAAATAGGAATCAACCTCCTTACTATTCATTTCAATAGTGACTTGTTGACCCGCTTTTCCGGTAAAAGCATAAACATGATAAAAACTATTATCAACGGGTAAAACTTTATCTCCTTGTTTCAAGGTATCTGTAACTTCCGGGCCGTTTAATTCAATTTGTTTAGCATTTTGAGTTTCAAAAGCCGGAGTTTCTGGTGGAGCGGTGCGAGGTGCCCGTCCCTCTCGAACAGCTTGCAAAAATGGGGGGACTTTATCAACGGAAATCGCAAAACCAATGCCAATATTACCCCCCCCTTGACCCCGTGTAAAAATCGCTGTATTCACCCCAATTAATTCCCCAGCACTGTTGAGTAAGGGGCCACCCGAATTACCGGGGTTAATGGCGGCATCGGTTTGAATTAAATTCCGCTCTTTATCCAGGCGGCTAACAATTCCCACCGTTAAGGTGTTTTGGAATTGACCAAAGGGGTTACCAATAGCAAAGGCCCGTTGACCGACTTTCACTGAATTGGGACTCGCAATTGGAATAGTCGGTAAATTGCTCCCATTGCGAATTTTCACAACCGCTAAATCAAGTCCATCTTCTCCAAAAGCTATGACATCCGCTTCTAACTTACGGCCATCGGCTAAGGTAACGGTGACAGTTCCGCCACTAGAGACAACATGGGCATTCGTTAACACTAAACCATCGGGACTAATAATCGTTCCACTGCCATTGGTTTTTTCCGTATCGATGGAAACGACAGCCGGACTAGCCTTTTCATACACATGAATATTGGTTTCTTCTTCCGTTGCATCTTGAGCCAAAATAAGGCGGGAATCACCTGAATTGGAGATAAAATCGGCAGAGGGAACTGAGGATTGAGGTAAAATCGAAATTGTTTTTGATAAACTGGCGTTGGCAACCGGGACATAAATCAAGGCTCCAACAGAGAACAGTCCAAATGTTGCAAATCTCAAAAATAAGGAATTCATAGGTCTTTGTTTCTGGCTGGCTATCCCACCTTAAGTATACTGGGTTGAAAATGTATCTTGTTTCTCTAAGAGAAACCGGGGTTTCCATCTGTATCCGATGACCCGTTCATCTTTAGATGAACCCCATACCAACCATAACAGTCCCTTTAATCAATATTCAGCCTATTTAGAATTAAAACGCTCAATTTCCTGTTCAAATATTTCTTTAAAAATTTGAATGGCTTGAGGTTGAATAATTTGCGAGACTCGTTGCATCGATTCTACCAATAGTTCTGGCATGACAGTAATCGTTTTTTTACCCGTTGGGGTATTATAGAAATCAATCATGGCTTGCAAATCTTCTTCGGTAAAATATTTATCATAAAGGGGATAATAAACCGTTTCCATAATTTTATTAAAATCAAGTTGTTCCATTAATCGCTGATTATATTGGCTAACAATTCGATTCATATCTTGATTTATTGTCTTGATCATTTCTTCTTTCTTTGCTTCTGAAATTCCCGATGATTCAGGAATTATTGATTGTAAAATCCCATTAATTTCTTGTTGCATTTGTGCAGAGGTAATTTGGCTGACATTGCGAAACATTTGTTCACCGCCTGTCAGTTCAATTAATTCCTTGATGAGTTGACGTTTCTGCTCAGGAACCGATTGTTGAGATAATTGTAATTGGGGTTCGCGAACAGATTGCGCGTTGACGGGTGCAGGGACAACCACACCTAAAGATAAAACAGTTGCGAGTAATAAAAGTCGGTTGAAAAACACACTAAACCTCCTGATTTTTGAGAAAATATCGCTAAAAATGCGATCACTCAGTCAATTTCAATCTCTCTATGTTAGCAAAAATAATCAAAAATCTCCTGCATTCCGTGGAAGCCCACCGAAAGCAGTGATTGATATCATCAGGAGGAAGAATATATTTTAATAGGGACAAAGAGAACACTGTTCCACACAGGTTCCTGAATTATTAGTATGGATTCTCAGATCATATAACCGATCAACCGCTTCATTAATTAAATGCTTCGCCGTAGCATCTTCCGAGGCATCTTGCGCGGAATCAAGGAGATGAATAATATCAGTAATCTGTTGAAACGCTGCGGTTTTATCTTGATGTAATTGATAAGGACAGAATAGACAACGCATAATCACGCCTAACTCATAAATCTATCTTTGGAGAAAGAGTTGATTGATGTCATCTGTCCAGAGAAGTAAAAAACTGTAGTCAAGGCTTCAGAAGCAAGATGAGTCTGGAAAAGAGGTATAATATCTTACAGGATATACAGAATTTCTTAAGATTAACGATGACACCTTCACAACAATTTGATTATCAAAACATCCAACCGATTAGTCAACCCATTGAACCTAAGAAACAAGGCGCGATTCGAGAAATTCAGTTAACGTGAGTTCGATGGAGCGCGATCGCCACAAAACCAGCGATTGTTATGCAGAGTTGCCGAAAATCTTGATTTTTCGTGATTTGAGCGTAAGTAATGACAAAATTTGGATCTCATCTGCTAATTTGTCCTGATAGCATCTAGTCATTTAGAAAAGAAAGGGTAGATGCACCTGGATTGATAATTCCCGACCAATTTGGGTCGTTGTTTTTTATTGGCTACAGAATTCCCCGTCAGATCGAGAAACTTTCTACAATTCAACTTATCATTTTTGGATTTGAAAAGTAGTAACAAATTTTCCGAAATGGCAGTTGAATAAAGAGTAGCTTATATTAAGGAACTGCACAAAAGGAGATCCAAGATCATGATTAACTTGAAAAATTTCAAAACTCTCTTTGGAAGTGTGGTGAATTCTGACAAGGGGAATGCGTCACAAAGTACCCAAACCGGATTAAATATTATTATCAGCAGTGCTCTAGTTTTAGCATTAGGAGGAGCGTGGGGATTAGGTCTTCGCATTAAGCTCAATCCTCAAGGGATACAAATTGGGGGTGATATTCAGCCCCAACAAACACAACTTACCAAGTAGAACCTATATCTGGCTTTGTAAAGATTCATGCTAAAAAACTCTGAGGGAACTAAAGAGTTTTTTCTGTGGTTAACTTTTTATCTACCAAGCACTAATAAAACTATGTCACAACAAAATCTTAGTCAGACTATCTTTAATGCTGGTCAGAGTATCCTCAATGCTGGACATGATGCTATTCAGTATATTATCAAAATCAACCTTGTATCTGGAAATGCTGTTTTGGTTTTAGGCGTGTTAATGGGGGGAGGTATGATAATCAATAAGATTAACGTCCAACCTATCCCCGGATCACCAATAGTAACAACCAGTCCCAGCACACCATCCATTGCTCCCATGCCAGAGCCTGAGACAGCACAACCCAGTCCCGCCACACCGGATATTAGCGACCAAGCCAGAAACACTCAACCCATCATTAATAATTTAGATAAAGCGTCGCAAACGGCTCCTTTAGTTACACCAATAACGGTTAGAAATACTTCTACCCAGATAGGAACTTCGGAATGGAATTGGACGGCTTATGTAGAGTCTGATTCACAAACGCTATCACAGATTGACTGCGTTGAATATACCTTACACCCAACCTTCCCTAACCCAATACGTCAAGTATGCACAAGTCAAAATAATTTTGCTTTGAGTGCAAGAGGCTGGGGTGCTTTTTACATAAAAGTTAGGGTGTTCCTTAAAGATGGAACAGTCAGAGATTTGTCACCTTATTTACTACAGGGAGTCGGAGTTTAGAAATTTAACGTGACGTGAGTTCGACAGAGTGCGATCGCCTCTTAAAAGTAGAGTAGAAAAGCACTCGTCTCTCAACAGCACAGTAGAAAAGCGATTAGTAGCCGTCATAAAAATCACAGTTTGAGCAGAATACTCAAATACCAAGTATAATATAAGGCTGGTTGTGTAATCTTTAGATAGAATTTTATTAGAATGGCAACTCAGCCAACGATTGCGATCTCTCACCTTGGTTGCGAAAAAAATCGCATTGACTCCGAACATATCCTCGGTTTACTGGTACAAGCAGGCTATCAAGTCGATTCTAACGAAGAATTAGCCGATTACGTTATTGTCAATACCTGTAGTTTTATTGAAGCCGCGCGGGAAGAATCCGTTCGCACCTTAGTAGAATTAGCAGATGCCAAGAAAAAAATTGTGATCACAGGCTGTATGGCGCAGCACTTCCAAGAACAACTGTTAGACGAACTCCCGGAAGCTGTCGCTGTTGTGGGAACTGGAGATTATCATAAAATTGTCGATGTGATCAAACGGGTCGAACAGGGAGAACGGGTTAAAGAAATTTCGGCCGAACCCACCTATATTGCGGATGAAACCGTTCCTCGTTATCGTACCACTAGCGAGGGGGTTGCCTATTTGCGAGTCGCAGAAGGCTGTGACTATCGCTGTGCCTTTTGTATTATTCCCCACTTGCGCGGAAACCAGCGATCGCGTACTATAGAATCAATTGTTACTGAAGCCCAGCAATTAGCCGATCAAGGGGTTCAGGAAATAATACTCATTTCCCAAATTACCACCAACTACGGACTGGATCTCTACGGTGAACCCAAACTGGCAGAATTATTACGGGCATTAGGAAAAGTTGATATTCCCTGGATACGGATGCACTATGCCTATCCAACGGGGCTAACCCCAAACGTAATTGCAGCAATTCAAGACACCCCGAACGTTTTACCTTATTTAGATTTACCGCTACAACATTCACACCCCGATGTGTTACGGGCGATGAACCGTCCTTGGCAAGGACGAGTCAACGATCAGATTATTGAAAAACTGAAAACCGCCATCCCAGATGCGGTACTGCGTACCACCTTTATTGTTGGCTTTCCAGGGGAAACTGAGGAACACTTTGAACACCTCCGCGAATTTGTGCAACGTCACGAATTTGATCACGTGGGCGTGTTTACCTTCTCTCCCGAAGAAGGAACCCCGGCTTATCAGTTACCCAATCAACTGCCACAAGAGGTTATGGATGCGCGTCGGGATGCCTTAATGCAGGTACAGCAACCCATTTCCTTGAAACAAAATCAAAAATCTATCGGACAGGTGGTGGATGTTCTCATTGAACAACAACAGCCGCAAACCGGGGAACTCATCGGTCGTTCATCCCGTTTCGCCCCGGAAGTAGACGGGTTAGTCTATATTGAAGGCGAGGCTCGTTTAGGTTCACTGATCAAAGTCCAAATCACCGACGCCGATATTTATGATCTCTATGGGTACGTCTTAGAATAGGTTGTCAATTGAGGGTTAACCCTCAACCGTCAGCCAATTTAAAGAAAACGCGGCAAATTTTAAGAAATTTGTTGTAATGTTTCTGAATATTAAGCGTTATCCTAGAGAGAGATGGTCTATTAAAGGGTCTGATTGACTAGACAACCCCAAAGGTTGTGACTAAGAGTGACTTCAGGAACTTTGAAGACCTTGGAATGTAATTAGGTTCCAAGATGCCCCTGAGACAACGTAACTCGACTTCTGTAGAGAGCTACGTCAAGCGTTATAGCAAAACCAATAAACCTCTGCATCAGAGTACAAGTGTCTCGATTGAATAGGGCAATGGAAGGAACCGGGCTAAAACACATAGACAGGAGAATTAATGAGTCCATCTTTTGCAAGCTTAGGAATTTCCGAAGAACGAGCGAGTTATCTGGAAACAATAGGCTTTACTGAACCAACCGCCATTCAAGTCGAAGCAATTCCCCATATATTGTCTGGACGTGATGTGGTGGGACTGGCTCAAACCGGGACGGGCAAAACAGCCGCCTTCTCATTGCCCATTCTGGAGCAACTAGACACAAGTGCGAAAGGCGTACAAGCGTTAATCCTGACCCCAACTCGTGAGTTGGCCATGCAAGTTAAAGAAGCGATTCGGAAAATGACCGATGATCGCAGCTTGTATGTGTTAACCGTATACGGCGGTCAGTCCATTGAGCGACAAATTCAACGCTTACAACAAGGCGTTCAAATTGTGGTGGGGACACCGGGACGGATTTTAGATTTACTCAATCGCGGCGATCTAAAATTAAACCGGATTAAGTGGTTAGTGTTGGATGAAGCCGATGAAATGTTAAGCATGGGCTTTATTCAAGATGTGGAAAAAATTCTTGAATCTGTAGCGGAAGAACGTCAAACGGCGTTTTTCTCTGCGACGATGGAGCCTTCGATTTGGAAACTGGTGAAGAAATTCCTGAAAAATCCAGTCACCATTAAAGCCGAAAATCCCAAAGCCACTCCCAAACGCATTGAACAGCGTGCTTATATGGCCCCGCGTGGCTGGTCAAAAGCCCGGGCGTTGCAACCGATTTTAGAATTAGAAGATCCAGAATCGGCGATTATTTTTGTCCGCACAAAACAAGCCGCTGCGGAATTAACCACATTCCTGCAATCGGCGGGTCATAGTGTGGATGAATATCATGGCAACTTGAACCAAGCCCAACGGGAACGACTGCTGCAACGCTTCCGCCGTCGTCAAGTGCGGTGGATTGTGGCTACCGACATTGCAGCACGAGGATTAGATGTGGATCATCTTACCCACGTCATTAACTACGATTTACCCGATAACGCGGAAAGTTATGTTCACCGCATTGGTCGGACAGGTCGCGCCGGACGGGATGGGATTGCGATTACGCTGATTCAACCGATTGATCGCCGGAAACTGCGGTTAATCGAGCGTCATTTGCGCCATAACTTTACGGTGTTATCCATTCCTAAGCGCTCGCAAATTGAAGCCCGTTATATTGAACGTCTGCAAGGACGGGTGCGGGAAGCGTTATCCGGTGAACGGGTGGCATCTTTCTTGCCGATTGTGGCGCAATTGGGTGAGGAATACGATCCTCATGCGATCGCCGCCGCCGCCTTACAACTGGCCTACGATCAAACTCGTCCCAGTTGGCTAGATTCTGACTTTGATGCTCCGGAGGAAGAAGCTCAATTAGTGACTTCTAAACCTAAATTAAACCGTCGGATTTCTCGTCCCTCGGTGTCTCAAGGCGTTGAATAACATTCATCGTTAACGGCTCAAAGTCGATTAAAGCAGATTCAGAGACGCGATTTATCGTGTCTCTCAATTTTTTTTGTTAGAGCCGTTGCTATAAAGCTACGCATGACAGTTAGGACAGGCCTCAATCCAGCAAACCCTCTCACCGCTTACAGTCAATCGCTGTTCCCTGTTCCCTGTTCCCTGTTCCCTATTCCCTGCTATATTTTCCAAGAGCAATGCAGACTAATTCTCAGGACTCTAATTTTAACTCGGTCAGACAATGGGCAAATATAACAGCAATTTTAGCCGCATTCGGAATTAATGTATTAGCGAATATAGCTCCTTTTAATGGGTTAACAATTGGAGAAATTTCTAATACTATTTTTAGGAATGTTAAAATTATTCCGGCTAATTATGCCTTTGCAATTTGGGGTTTAATTTATGTAGGATTATTTGCGTTTGCGGGTTATCAAGGATTACCTCAAAACCGTGAAAATCCTCGATTACAAAAATTGGGTTTTTCCATTGTTTTAGCTTGTATTGCCCAGATTATCTGGGTATTTTTATTTCAATATCAAATGTTTTTTCTGTCCCTAGGGGCAATGTTGGCTATTTTAAATTCCTTAATTGTGGGATATTTACGGTTAAATATTGGGAAAGTTAGAGTTGCCAAAAAGGAACGCTGGTGTGTCGATATTCCCATTAGTATTTATTTCGGTTGGATTACTGTTGCCACGATTGTTAATGTCGCTTTAGTTTTAGAAACTTGGCAATGGACAGGGGGAGGAATTTCACCCGAACTCTGGACAGCAATTTTATTAGTCATTGCGGGAACATTAGCCGCTATTTTAATCATTAGACATCTCCGAAAATCTCCAAATGCCCTCTATCGCTACTTTTGGAATCTCTAGCACTCCTGTGCCGGCTTCTCCAAAAGTAACGGATTCATAGGCTTTTTCAGTCACATTAATAATAACTAATGAATTTTATCTCTGATATGCAATCATTTCTCAAAAGAATTCTGGGCAATTCTTAGATGGTAATACAATCGCTCCTATTCGCCATCTTATTAATCCACATACTGTCAAGATTATTGCTTCATAATTTTGCCTCTTTAACCGAAATCTTTCTGAAGCAACTCGATAAATTTTTATCAGTCTTATTAAATGTTCGACTACAATCCTTTGTTTAGCTTTTAATCGATTTTCTTCTTGCTTTTCAGCCGATATCTCTTGATTCCTCGGTTTCTTATGTGGTGTATTAATTGCTGTTTCTCCTACATAAGCTTTATCCCCTCTGTATTTTTGATTATTCCCCAATTCCTGGCTTCTTTCTCTCCACAATTTCAGATCACTTGTTGCTCCGGTATAACCCACAGCTACATCCACTATTTCTTTTCCATTTGGCATGACAATGACTTGATTTTTAAAGGTATGTGTCTTTTTCTTTCCTGAGTAATATTTTTTCTGCTCTTCATTGTCTGTTGGTCTTTCCCTGGGCTGTTCATAGCTATCTACTACTAACTCAAATTCCACCAGAATTTTTTCTACCCACTCCCAATCACTCTCGTTTTTTTTTACTTGCTCTAGCAAACTCGCTGGTAGTAATTCTCTCAAGATTTTTATCCAGTTATGGAAAATATCATTCGCTGTTGATTCACTGACTTCAAACTGTAACCCTAACATTTGAAATGTGGGCATTTGATGCAGATAAATTAGAGTCAGTAAGATTTGTTCCTCCACAGATAATTTCTGCCGACGACCCCCACCTGCTTTAATCAACCTGATTTTAGTTTTTTCTTTTTCCTGTCGTTTTTCTTCTTCTAATAACTCCGCAGCTTGAATGAGTTCTATCATCTGTTCATATTCCATCCCTAATAGCCTTTTTGCTTGCTGGGGATTCTTGTCCAGATAGTCTCTTAATTTACTCATCTCTAATCCGGGGTAAAATTTAATTTTATCATCTTTTTACCCCTCCTTTTTTCTATTTTGGAGATGTCTATTGAACGGGATGAAATAGCTTATCCCTTTGTAATTATGTGGGCACTTTGTGCGATCGCAGTTCGCCAAGCGACGCAACCCATGATTTTAGTCACAGCCATCGCCGTATCCTTATCATTAGGATTATTTGGATTAAGTTTAACCCTTCTGCGTCATCGGAAATCAGTAATTAGTAATTAGTCATGAAGTGGACAGTTGATTAGCACTTCACTCTTACACTGATAACTGATAACTGATTTTGCATCAACCCAAACCCGAAATGTGTCAAACTATAAAAGATGGGTTGGAGAACTCGGACTTGGTTAAACAGACAAAGCTATTCACGCAACAGTATCAACGGTTTGATGCTGAGGCTATCTCTGATAAGCGTCTTGATTTTTTGGCGTGGGTATCTCGCAGCAGCGTTATCCTGACTTTAGTATTACTGTCGGCGGGAGTTAGCGTTGCTCAGTCTAAACCGCCAAAGTCTCCAGAACCGAAACCCACAACTCCGACCGAAACCCTGTCCCCCAAGGATCGCAAGGAACTCGAACAACTGCGAGAACAGCAACGTTTACAAGAACAGGTTCAAGCAGAAGCTCAACGAGCCTTTAAACAGACTATGACGCTGTTTAATTTGTTATTAGCGCTGTTAGGGGTATTATTAGCAGCAACGTTGGTGGGGTTATGGTTATTGCGACGGTCTGTTGTCCGAGAAGTCACCATTATTGTTAAAAATCATCTCAATGAATTAGGGGATTTAGAAGGAAAAATAGCAGCCGCAAATCGACAAATGCAAGCGGTGATTCAGGAAACGGATCGAATTGCTCAAGATCTACATTTAGAAGCTGATAATTTCCAGAATGAATTAGGAGACCATCGCAGTCAGATCGGGGAATGGTTAACAGAATTAACCCAGGTTCGTCAACAAGCGATCCAAGAGTTTCAACAGGAAGCGCAAGAAGCGGAACAGGAAATTCATCGCTTAGAAATTGAATTTTCTAAACAATTAGCAGAGTTACAAAATCGAGCCAGTAATCAACAGGATGTAATCTTACAAAATTTAGATAAACTGGGAACAAATTACGGTAATCATTTGGCAGGATTACAAAAAGATGCGGATCAACAACAGAATACAGTTTTAGAGCATTTTAAACAATCAGAAGCGGCTTTAACCACACAATTATCGGAGTTACAACATCAAGTTCAAAACCAACGCGATCGCTTATTCCAAACCTTAGAACAAGTTAGTGCAGACTTTAAAAAGACGGTATCGAGTTGGCAAACGGATGTTCAAGGACAAAAAAATACCGTTGGCAAGAATTTACAACAAATTGAAGCCGAATTAGTTCAAGAGTTATCCCAACTGCAAAAACAAGCCGAAACCCAAAAAGATCGGGTATTTGCTCGTTTAGAACGATATGAAACGGATTTCGCACCCCAATTAGAAGAAGTTCGGATTAAATCTGAACAAAAAGCTCAGGAACAAATTGATTTAGCTTTGAGAAATTTAGAGAAATTTGGCAATGATGCCGTTACGAAACTCTCTGATTCTCAAGGAAAAATTCAGGGACAAATGGAGCAGAAACTCCAACGCATTCAACAGTTAGAACAACAAGCGGAAACTCAACTCGCCACCTATCAACAACAAGTCCAAAGCCAAGTAGATGAAAAGTTACAACGATTACAACAATTAGAAGCAGATTATGCTGCGATTATTGCCGATAGTCAGACAGGATGGAAAACCCAAAAAGAACGTATTGTCCAACGGTTAGAGAAGTTTGATCAAGATGTGAATGGGGTGATTGAACAGTTAAGAGAAGATTTGCAAACCCGCAAGGATTCTACCTTTAAGAAATTAGATAAATTTGACACGATGTTAACCGAACAGTTAACAGAAGTTCAAGCGGATGCTAATACTCAAAAAGCGGGAATTTACCAAGAATTAGTCGCCATGCAGTCGGAAGCCTTAACAAGAAAAGATGAAATTCTCAAGGAATTAGCCGCAATTTCTCCGACGAATTTAGTCGAATCGGCGGTATCAGAAATGATGCAAAAAATTGAAACGATTACGGAGCAATTAGATCGGTTAAAATCCAACAAACCAGAGTTGTTTTTAAATGTTGAAGATTTTGTTCAGCAGGGAAATGTTTTATTTGCAGAAGGACGTTATGAAGAAGCTTTAGGCGCGTTTCATCAAGTCGTAGAATTGCAACCTACTGATTATCGAGCTTGGCTAAATCGAGGTATGGCTTTAAGTCGATTAAAACGGCAAAATGAAGCGATCACATCCTATAAAAAAGCCTTAGAAATTAAACCCGATTATCATCAAGCTTGGGTGGATTTAGGGGTAACTTATGGTAAATTACAAAAACATCAAGAAGCCTTTGAAGCTTTTGATCAAGCGGTGAAAACTAAACCCGAAGATGGGGTGGCGTGGTTAAATCGGGGGATGGCGTTACAAGCCATTGAACGCTATGCTGATGCGGTGACATCTTTTGATCAAGCGATTGAATTTGATCCTGATAATTCTAAAGCCTGGAATTATCGAGGGTATGTTTTAATTAAGTTAAAACGGGGGAAAGAAGCGTTAGAAAGTTTAGATCGAGCCTTAGAATTAAAGCCTGATTATGCCGATGCTTACTATAATAAAGCCATTAGTTATGCTCAACAACGTCAAACGGAATTAGCCGTTGAACATTTAGAACAGGCGATTGATTTTAATCCCCGGTATCGAGAAGAAGCTAAAACCGACCCGGATTTATATGGGATTGTGAAGTTTTTGCGTCCGAAAGCTAAACTTCAATCTTGAAGGGAACAGGGAACAGGGAACAGGGAACAGTAAGTTATGACCCTTGTTACAAGGTTTAGTATTGCCAAACACCTTATTTAACAATAGGTGGTCAAGCTGGAGCGACAACAGATAAACCTTGAGATTCCCGATTTGCGACTTCTAAATTTAATTCTAATAGAAACTTTAAGGGATCATCGTTGGCTTTGATACCGTAGGCTTTACAAACAAGTTGATCTAATTGAGCGTGGAGTTTAGCAAGTTGACTAGCAGATTCATTAAAAAACTGGTTATAGAGTTGGGTAATTCCCCACTGTTTGCGCTCCATTTGTTCCGTGCGGTAATCATGGATAGCCTGCATTGCTACTCGGATTTCAGTTTTAGTTTTTTCGGGGCAATTTTGAGGAAAAGGAAAGGTTTCAAAACAGGTATTGTGAGTGTAGGCAATATCTGCTTTAAGTGTGGATTTTTGTGCGTGCATCCAGATGCGATGAGCGTTAGAAGTTAGGATACCAAGAACATAAAAATCATCAGAAGCCACAACAACTGATTTATCACCGGCTAACCAATTTGATGGAAATGGAATAAAAATTGCCCATTTCGATACTCTAGGAACTGCGAAACAATAAGGTAAAATTGCTAGAGCTTTTCGCATTTCGCCACGAGTTCTGTGAAAAGTCCACCAAAGTTGTTTAGCCCTACTGTCTCTATTAGTATCTCGCTCTGGTTTTACATTGGTTTTAACATGGTTGAAAGGAAGTTTGTATTCACTAGCGTCTTCTAAACTCATATCATCAAAATCAATAATCCATCGATCAGGTTTACCGTGAGGATTTTGTGCTAAGTTTGCACCCATCGAAAAGAGTTTGAGAACTTTTTGATTTGTGGGATCGGTTTTAATCCATTGTTGTACTTCTTTTTCTGTTACAATAAATCCCTTACCGTTAGGAATCACACCTTGAAAACACAAGTTAAGATTTGCCTTCAGTCGCACGGCTTGAGAAACATCAACCTCGGCTTTCAAAGCAGAATTAATGTTTGAGACAATTTTATGATCTATCCGGTAAGTTAATTCTTGATTGTCAGAAGTTTTCAGCCAATTAATAATACTGATATGTACTTTAGCTTCACCAGACCAAGGTTGTGTAGAAATAACATCATAAATACAGCCCCCATTTTGAGTAATATAATCTAAGGAAACTTTACGGCTTTTCCCCTGAGAAATAGAATTAGTTGCTACTAAACCAGCACGGCAATTTTCCCCCAAATGATTATGGGTAAGACGAAACCAGTAAGTACAAAAATCCACATCTTTAACATCAGGAAATTTGGCAAAAATGCGATCAACATATTCATCACCTAAAACTAAACGAATATGCTTACCGCCCAAAAATGGAGGATTACCAACGACTACATTAACAGGTTCCCAATCACAAAATAAAGCATCATCACAGCGAATATTTTGATCTAAATTATCAAGAGGTAATGCCTGATCTAAGTCTAATGCTAAGTTCATCTGTACCACATTTAGCAAATTATTTTCTTCATCCAGGGCTAATTTTTTAGCCAACATTAAGGTTACTTTAGTTGAGAAAATTCCCCCATTAAAATAAGGTACATTGTGATAGTAACTGTCTTGAGGAGCAGGGCGATTACTTCCCATCTGTCGAAATAAACCCCCAATCAAATCATAAGAACTAAATTTATTTGTCTGGCAATTTGTTAAAAATTCAGTGAATAAACCTCTGGGGAGTAAATCAATATCTTCTGCAAACAAAGCCACTACACACTGAAGAATAAACCGTTGAGCGGTTTCTACGGTTTCCCCTCGCTCTACTAAACGATTGAAAACTTGAGCTACTTTATTAGCAGCATTTCGAGTTACATCAATTTTATTATTATTAAATAAAGGCTTTTTATTTTCACGAAACAGAAAGTTAAAAGCCGTAAAACGAGCAGGTAATTCTTCCAAACTCACCCGATCTACAGGTTCCCTAAGCTGAAGATCAAAATCATAAATCCAAAATTCATCAAAATTACAAAGCACTACATATTGAGGACGTTGTGGCACTAATTCCAACCAATATTCAAAAGCTTGCTGATAGTGTTTTTCTAGTTTTTCACCCCGTTTTTTCATTTCTAATAATAATCGAGGTAGCCACAATAAATCAGCAAATTTTGTCGTTTTCCCTTTAGCTTTCACCCGATATTCTAGTTCGGCTCCTGCTTCTTTATAGCCTTGATGACCGAAGGCTTGAAACAGGCGATCGCAAAATACTTGTGCCTCCCCTTTTTCGTCACCTTTCAAAGTTCGGGCGTAGTCAATAAAGGTGTTAATATTAGTTAGTGTATTTGTCATTATAACAGTATAAGTATCAGACATCGCCTTTAACATTATATATCCTCATGCTCAAAAGCCGACCTGATTTCATTAATTATTAATAGTGCTAACCCTAGGAGATACTTTTTCTTTTTTTTCGATAATCCTTGACTTTTTGGAGTTTTTCTATTAGAGTATTTAAGGGTGCTTTTCTTATATTGGTGATCCTCAATTAGTTGTTATGGTTTTAACAAATTCCTCTCCTAACCCTGTTCCTATTTCCCTGAATTTATCAGGTGGAATTGCACTCGGAGCTTATATGGCGGGGGTATGTTTTGAATTAGTAAGACAAGCCAGAAAAGACAATGCTCCGTTGTTAATTGATTTGATCACAGGTGCTTCTGCGGGAGCGATGACAGGAGCAATTACGGCTTATTATTTATTAAATCGAGAGATTTTAGATAGTGACTATGAAGCTCAGAATTTATTAGCCCAAGCGTGGGTTGAACGGGCGGATATGAAAGATATTGATACGGTTTTCGCCATTGAAGATTACCGTCAAGCTTTAAAGAATGTATTTAAAAGTGAGAATGAAAGTTTATTATCTCAAAAAGGAATTAAAAATATTGCCAATTTAATTACTCAAAATACAGACCAACTTAAGATTCATCAACCGTTGGCTTTAGTGATGACGGTTACGAACTTACAAGGTTTATTAGTCACCTATGAAAATAAATGTCGGAATTATTCAGGAATTCCCGCTATTAATCATGCAGAAACTCGTCGCTTTTTGTTTCATTCTGAGTTAAATCGTCAAGGCGATCGCTTACAAAAAATCTGGAATAAAGTTGTTGATAGTAGTTTAATTTCTGGGGCTTTTCCTCTGGCTTTTCCTCCCGTTGAAGATCGATCAAATATTAAAAGTTATAACTTAAAAAATTTAAGTCCAGCTTATTTTACAATTTGTTCTAAATCTGGTGAACAACAGTTAGATCCGACTTTACCGATGTTTTGTCCCCAGGAAAATCTGAAATTTTGGTATACTGATGGGGGAATTTTAGATAATTTACCGATTTTAAAAGCCATTGATTTAGAAGCGAATATTCGATTAAGTTCTTTGCCGAATTCAGAGTCTTTCCTTCAAGAAGAAGGTCGAGATTTTCTTAAGTTTAGTCATGAATTTAACCGCAAAGTTAAAACAGAGCGAGATGATCGATTGTATGTTTATGTTTCTCCCTATTCTTTAGAAAATTTAGATAGTAAACCTAGTTTGAAGAAGAATCAGTTTAATCTTTTGGATTTGTTGTTTAAAGGATTGAAAATTCCCTCCATTCAACAGGATGCGATGCAGTTAAAACAAATTGTTCAAATTAATGAACAAGTGGATTATAAAGAAAAGATATTATCGAGTTTAGAAACGTTATCAGAACATTCACCGGAAGACACACTTTCTCAAATTAAAGCTGACCTAGAAAAAGCTATCCCCTATCATCATATTCAACTCTCACCTATTACACCTTTAATTTTAAATCAAATTAGTTTGATTGAGGATATAGAAGCTCGAACGCAACTGGAAGCCCTTTATCAAAAATTTCGTTCTTTGTTTAAAACTCCGATTGTAGAAGAACCCAAGGATGCAGATGAACTATTAGCATCGGATTTTCTCAACGCTTTTGGCGGTTTTTTTGATAAAAAATATCGAGAACAGGATTTTATTTTAGGGCGACTGTGTGGTTTAACTTGGCTCCATTTAAACTTTTCAAAAATTGATACCCAAGACTCTATTTTAACATTAAATCAACTGTTTAATTCGGGTCAAGTTCAATTTGATAATCCTAAGTTTAAAGATCTCAAGATTAGCTATAGAATTCGCTTAATCCGAATTTTAGTTCGAGCGCTGCGAATGATGACCGCCCAAACTCAAATGAAACAAAGCAAGAAAGTTATACTCTGGATCGTTCAAGTCATTTTCCTTCCCTTATTTTTAATCATTGAACTTCTATTAACCTTGGCTTTAATGTTGACTGAAGTTATTGAAGTTTTTTTAGCAAAAATGATTAAAAAATAAGAAAGATTCCCGAAAATACCCGACACCCCCAAAACTTATCGATCTAATTTATTTGGAATTCCTTCGCAACCTCCGGGGATGGTTTTTCGAGATTTAGAACCGCACCATGCACAGCAATAATAGCGATTTTCTTCTGATAGATTTTCAATCCCAGTAAAGTCAGCATTTTCCACAACAGCCCCTGTATGTTCTCCGGTATTAAAATTAGGAATTAAGGTTTTACTGCGAGGAGAAGCTGTTTCTGGCGAACCATAAAACAGTCTGATAGCACGCAAATTTGTATAAGATAAATTGGCTTCATAGAGAATCGATCTGGCTAAATTAGCGCGAACTAAATCACATCCCTGTAAATTAGCTTTGACTAAATTCGCATCACTGAGATCCGTGCGTCGGAGGTCAGTTTGAGATAAATCTGCACCCGCTAACATCGCCCCTAAATCAATCACTCGTACCCCATGATCTCGATCTTCTGCATAATTGCCATTTCCATCTAACATTGGACGTCCTAAATGGCGATCGCGTTGTAATGGAGTAATTAATTTAGCTTGGGATAAAAACCTCAGAATTTTGGCTTTTCCTTCCGCATCAACACTTTTAATAATCGCCGATGTTCGTCCTTCTGCAATTACTCGTTCTTGGGGCCAATCTTCTAATAATCCTTGTTCTCCTAATGCTAAATCTGAGACTCCCTGAAAATAAGCATCAATCGTTTGTTGTTGAGTAATTCGGTTTTGTTGAATCGTTAAATCTCTGGAAATAATATACTGTCGCCAAGCTACATAAACGGCAAGAATCGCAATTAAAATTTGACCTAATGCTCCTCCTAAATCCCCTAAAGCGCCAATTGCATCCCAATTAATCGTAATATTACTGACTTCATTTGCGGTGTTAGCATTACTAAAAATAACTAACCCAATTAAAGAGCCTAAAATCCCAAAACAAGCAATAATTAAACTACGCCAGCTTGCTGGAATTAAAGTTGTCCAAACTTTACCCCAACCTGACCAGATCAAGCGCAGGGAAACTACCAATGTTGCCAAAGCACTGACATATCCTAGGGTAATATTATCGATTCCTAGCCCTAAAATCATCAAAGCCATCGCTGATAGCACGACGATTGAACCCGATACAGAACTGGGATGATCCTCCAAAATTGGGTTTTGGGTCTCGATCTCCCAAGATTCCCCAGAATTCAGTTGTATTTCCTCCATGGGGGGGGGTAGATGGGGGGAATCGTGTGGCTGAAGTACCCCACCATTAAGGCTTTCAGGGTTCTCCTGAACTTCTTGGGAATGAGACGAGGATGAATTGGGATCCATTGTCATTGATTAACCTTAGTTATATTGATTTTGTTGTCTAGTGTCTGGTGTCTGTTATCTGTTAACGGTCAACTCTCAACAGTTAAAAACCCGATAGCTGACAAATAATTTCAAGTTAAATTATCCTGATTTTAACTAAATCTGTCTTAACATTGGATCATTCTTTGGGAATGTGAGTTTTGTGGATAGTTAATATTCAACTCCAGAGGGTACAAATTAGACAATTTTGCATTGATAGATTAATTGTACCTTAAATTGCCAATAAAGTTAACTAAAATTATGGTTAATAATTCGTTTAAAAGAGAGCCCCGAAAATGAATTAGCTCGAAAGTTATCAATCTACCTGTAAAAAAACAGATATTTAGAGGAGCCATCAATTTATGCGTGAACAACTTAAATTATTTTTTAAACTTCTAAATGCTCGACTTTCTGCAACCATCACACTTTGGGTATTTTTGAGTTTGGTGTTTGTCGAGATTTTAATTCTAATTCCTTCAGTGTATCAACGTCAGCAGGAATTGTTGAAACGCTTACCTACAATGTCGGCGGGTAAAATTGCCTGGATGATTGAAACCTATCCTTATCAATCCGATGCTGAACTTCTACAACAATTAAGTCATTTACATTATTTGAATCCTGAGATTTTAGGCGGTGCTGTTTATCGAAATACCGGAGAATTAATCGGTGAATTTGGTGAACCCCCCCTTCTAAGCTTTGCACAGGCGGTGAAAGGTGAAACATTATATTTGCGTCAAGAACAAGGCGATCGCTATGATGTTGCTTGTAATACACTTCTGATCAAAAATAAATACCTTGTGATTATTCGTCATGACGCTTCCAGCATCAATGCTGATATTTACGCTTATATTTTAAGAATTGCTGGGTTGGTTTTAATTATTGCTATTTTTGTCACCTCAACAACTTTATTTGTTTTAGGGAAAACGGTTATTGTCCCAATTTTGAAACTACGATTAGATTTAATGGAAGCGGGAAAAGCTATTGTTAATAACAAACCTGCACCTAAATTTTATTCCCAATTAATTCAAAGAAATGATGAACTCGGTGATGTCATTGCTACCTTTAAAACGATGTTTAACCAAATTTATCAAGCCACCCTAGAACGGAATCAAGCAGAAATGGCTCTGCGGTTAGAAAAAGATAAATCTGAGCAATTATTACTGAATATTTTACCCTTTGCCATTGCTGAAAAGCTCAAAAAAGAGCAAGGTTGTATTGCTGATCGATTTGAAGAAACGACGATTTTATTTGCAGACCTAACGGATTTTACAGGAATGGCTTCTCGTCGTTCTCCTACACAAATTGTAACGTTTTTGAACGAAATTTTTTCTGAATTTGATCGTTTGGCAGATAAATATCAGTTAGAAAAAATTAAAACCATTGGTGATGCTTATATGGTGGTGGGTGGTATTCCCATGCCTCGATTGGATCATGCAGAAGCGATCGCAGAAATGGCGTTAGAAATGCAATCTATTATTCAACAATTTCGCCAACAAGATAATCAATTATTAAACCTTAGAATTGGGATTAATACAGGGCCAGTTGTTGCTGGAGTGATTGGATTAAAAAAATTTAGTTATGATTTATGGGGAGATGCCGTTAATATTGCCTCTCGGATGGAATCTCATGGTTTATCAGGACAAATTCAAGTCAGTCAAACCACCTATCAAAAACTTCAAGAAAACTATTTATTTGAAGAACGGGGGATAATTTTAATTAAAGGGAAAGGCGAAATGCGAACCTATTGGTTAATAGGGAAAAAATAAACCCTGCTTTATCGACGAATTATTTAGCTAAGGGAAGGCAAAATTGAAAGGTACTGCCTTCTCCTAAACGACTGGAAACGGCAATTCTTCCCCCTTGTAATTCTACCAAACGGCGAGTAATTGCTAATCCAATTCCAGTTCCTCCTGAATTCCGAGAACGAGAACGATCAGCCCGCCAAAAGCGTTCAAAAACATGGGGTAAATCTTCTGGAGAAATACCAATTCCAGTGTCCATAACAGCAACCCAGAAAAAGTTTAAATCATTACCTGTTTTAACAAGAATGGTTCCCGTTTCAGTATAGCGAATCGCATTGCCTAATAAATTAACTAAAATTTGTTCAGTTCGGTCTAAATCTGCTAATACTAGCGGTGAATCAGGTTTAGAATCTAACTGAAGAGTCGGCCCTTCTTCTAAGAGTTGATCTGAAAAACGTTGGACTAAAGATGTTAATAAAGGATATAAATTAACGGGTTTTTGATGAATGGGTAAATAGCCGGATTCAACTTTTGAAAGTTCTTGTAAATCATTGACTAATCGTTCTAAGCGTTTAGTTTCTTTCGCTAATTGTTGATAAATTAATGGAGAAGGTTCAATATGACCATCGGCTATTTCTTCCAAATATCCCCTAACAATGGTTAACGGAGTTCTTAATTCATGGGTTAAATCACTAATTAATTCTCTTCGTTCTTTCTCAACATTTTGTAAACTAGCAGCCATTTTATTAAAACTTAAGGCTAATTGATTTAACTCAGGAATATCGCTGAAAGACATTCGTTCTGACCATTCTCCAGAGGCAAATTTCTGAGTAATTTCTTCCATTTGGGTGAGTGGTTTAGTAATGCGTTGGGTTAACCAATAACTCAGCCCTACGGCGGCAGTTGTTCCCGCTAAAACTGACCAAAAGGTGCTGCGGTTCCAAGCAATTTCAAAGCCTTCTATTAGACGAGTACGAATATATTGTAACCGAAATCCTGGGCCTTCAAGTTGTTCTAAATTACTGACAAAAAAGCGAGGAGAAGATATTTTTCCAATAATCACTAAGGATGTTACCCCAATTAACATCACTAACAAATGGGATAAAAATAAACGTCCTCGTAAACCAACTTTAGCCATATTTGAGATCTTGCTTCTGGAATTCATTTCATCATAAAGCAGGATTGGCTTTTTTAGGAGGGGAATCACCGCAGCCGAGTTGGAAGTCAATATTGTACCGAATTTTCTCCAACTCAATAGCTATCATTCCTGAATTTAAACTTAAAGAATGATATAGCAATCCCAAATAGGTTGTAATCATTTAAAACTGATATGAAACAGCTAGAAGTATTACCCCTTTTCCCTGTTCCCAGTTAAGCTGTTCCCTTTTGAGCAGAAATTTTGGATACAAATCAAATAGGATTGCTATAGCTAACGATATTAATGAAGAGTCATATTTTAAGCTTTTTTACTCAGGGAATTGACTAAGGATTTGTATTGACTGCTTTCAGTTAAAGCAGGATTAATTCCAAACCAACGACCGTCTTGATCCCGATATTCAAAAACGAACATACTCCGCAGTAAAGTTTGACATTCATCTTCTCCCGTTACTTTTTGAGTTTTCACGACTCTTAACAATAATTCCCATTCTTCATGGTTAATTGCCCCTAAAAGATCATCTCGATATTCTTGAATAACTTGCTCTAAACAAGAACGGGTAAAAGGGGGATCTTCTTGTTGTAAACAACTGTACATCAACATCAATAAACGTCGAATATGACCCCCACTAATCCAACATAATCGCTCTAGGGTTTCAGGACTATCAAATAAAACAGAAATCTGAGATAAACGATTTTCTGGTGGCAGATCAGGAAAGGCTCGTGCTAGAACCATTTGTTGTAATTTTATCATGCCATTGGGATTCTGCACCCCATCCCGAAGACGGACGGGAACCATCGGTAACACTTTAGGTTTGACTCCAAACCGACTGGAAAGCCGATCATAATCATTAGAAAACATTAAGGTTAGGGGAATGGTAAAAACCACATGACAATTGAGACGTTTGAGTTGTTCACCTCGATCTACAAATAAATATTCCGGTTGAGTTCTTCCCCAAGGTTTAGGAGAACTATCAATCCGATCTAAATTATCTACAATAACGACAATTCCTTTTTTTCCTTTCGCCTGTAACGCACTATTAGCTCGTCCCAAAAGTTCATCATTAATCGCGTCTAAAATACTACTGGTGCGCGGTTCTAAATATTGCCGTAACTGAGACCGTAATTTTGGAGAATCTTTAGTTTTGGCCGTAATTTTAGCAATTCCAACGGATAATTCGGCTTCCGCAGATAGCTGAATGGGCGTTTGCATCAACTCAGAAATTTCTGTAAATAAGTTGGCAAAGTATCCCGGTTTCAGACGAATTTGAGTCGCTTCTAAACTTTCGCTCACCTGACGAGCAATCATTAATAAAATATCGCTAATATCCACATCTGCCATATCGAGATTTTGAGAAGATTCAAAATAAACGACATGATAGTCCTGACGCTCTAACAGATCTTTAAGACGAAATAATTCTGTTGATTTCCCACATCCTATATGACCACTAAACAATTGACAGGTGGGTTCATCATGGGAGAGTAAAGTAATAGTTCGGCTCAATTCTCGGATGATATCACTCCCTCGGACAGATGAAAAATCGATGTAATATTTTCGATCTTCCGGGTTTGCCATGTCAATGGTCTTACTGGGATTACACGCTTTATAGAATCTACTTAAATCAAGCTCAATCACAATTAGACTCTTAACCTCTGTATCAATTTAACGGTCAACTCTTACTCTTAGTTTACCGATAGCAAGCAGGTTTTAGGATGAGGGGGATCAGTCATTGGGGGGGACAGGGGACAGTTACATCGAGAAAGGTTTATAATAATTTCTGCGTGAAAATACAGATAAAATAAGGATTAAGAATACAATACAATCAAGTTAATACACAAAATAAACCCTTAATCTCAGGGTAGAAAGCGATCGCTCAACTCCAACCGATCACAGACACAGCGAGAGCGAATATGTTAAATTATCTGCGAAACCTTGAAATGATGGGGAATCAAAAACCAGTGATAAGGTGGAAATCCTGGCAAATGGGTAACAAGCAATGACCAATCTGGGATCTGTTTCAACGAATGAATTAGGACGTCGGCGTCAGCAGTTACGGCGTCAACGGCGGATTAAATTAGTTCAAGTGCTTTGGCAAGTTATGGCGGTCAGTAGTTTGACCGGAGGTTTATTTTGGTTGATTAATCAACCCATCTGGTTTATTCGCCAACCCGAACAAATCAAAGTTGAAGGAAATCAACTGTTATCGGATCAAATGGTTCGCTCTTTATTGCCCCTATCTTATCCCGAATCCCTGTGGAAAATTCAACCCCAAGCCTTAGCAGAAAGCCTAGAATCACGGGGACAAATTGCCTCAGCTAATGTGACTCGTCAGTTATTTCCTCCGAGTTTAATGATCAATATTCAAGAACGACAACCTGTTGCAGTTGCTTATCCCACCTCAAACGTTTCTGATAATAGAAACAATCAGCAAATTGGATGGTTAGATGCGACCGGGGATTGGATGCCGTTGGAGAACTATACAGAATTAGAAAAATCCAAACAATTACCGAGTTTGAAAGTGATTGGAAATATTAACCAATATCATCCCTACTGGTCACTTGTTTATCAAGCTCTAATTCGCAGTCCTGTGAAAATTCAGCAAATCAATTGGGAAGATCCCAATAATTTAATTCTGGAAACAGAAATTGGTACAGTTCATCTAGGCCCCTATAGTTCTAAATTTCCTGAACAGTTACGAGTGATTGATCGGATGAGAAATGTTCCTCAAAAATTAGATAAAAGCAAAATGATGTATTTTGATCTAAAAAATCCTAATCAACCCCTTGTACAAATGCGACCGGAAAGTACCGCCCAACGAACGGCTGCTGAGGAGGAATCCACGTCTAATTAAACTAAAAGAATCGGGGATATAAAAATCAGAAATATCACAATATTTCAACGGCTTCATCAAGGGGTAAAATACAGTCCGGTTGATTATAGGTTGCACGATTAACTTTAGAACTCACCGGATAAACCCTTAAGTTAGGATTGTGTTGAACCAAGGATAAAATAGTTTCAGAATCTTTGAGAGTAGGATCAAGCCATTGAGAATAAACGGTAGGAGATAAAATAATCGGCATTCGTTCATGAACAAGACGAACTGTTTCGTTAGCAGCTTGGGTTAAAATTGTACAAGAAACATTTTCTTCTCCGTTAGGATTGTTCCAACGTTCCCATAATCCCGCAAATCCAAAGGGTTGATGATTCTCTAACTGAAAATAATAAGGTTGTTTGGTTTTACCTTGATGTTGCCATTCATAGAACCCATCCGCTAAGGAATGAAAAATCAATAAATGGATTAATGAGTGAGTTGAGGTACGGCTCGATAGTTCCATTTGGGTAAATATTCATCAAAAACAATTTTCAGAGTTTTTTTGAAATGATCAGTTACCTTCCGACCCGTTTGATAGACCTGATCAACGACATTAACAACGACAGATAGCCCTGTATTAGTACGAGTTTTTTCCATGAGAGTTTTGACCAAACCAAGACTGGTAAAAATCACTCCTTGACAAGCTCGAGTTAGATGAGGAAAAAGTCGATGTTCAATGGGATTATATTTAGATGTATAGGGAGGGTAATGAGCAATTCTGATCTCAATTCCAATTTCATCCACTAACTTTTGTAAATCTTGTTTAAAAATATAATGATTAGCATTATTACTGCCACCCCCATCACACTTAGCTAAAATCGAATTGGCATGAGGATAGAGAGCTTTTCCATAATGATTCCACCAATGTTTAAGAGCATTACAAGCAAATTCACTGGTATCTTTACTGTTACCTAATGTTACATATCCTCGGTTTTTTTGAGTATCGTAAATGCCATGGGGAATGACTTTTCCATGACCTAAGCTCCAAAAATCATGATCCCAAGTAGTAACAGGCTCAGTTGTATACAGAGTACCTGGACGATATAAATTCCCTAAAACTTCTTTCTTTTTAGTGTCAAAACTAATAATAGGATTACCGGCTTCTCTATACAGGGTATCGAGTCTAGCAATATTTTCAAATTGAGCATTTCGGTCTTTATTAATTCCTGTAGTTTGCTTTTTTTGTGCTTTTCGCTTGACATACCCATGCTTTTTTAAGAGTTTCTTTACGGTGGGAGGACTGATATTAAATCCGGCTTCCTTAAGTCCCAAAGCAATTTCTTTGTGGGTTAAATTAGTCCATTTAATTGACTCGTTCATAGGATCTCCGGCTGTGCGGGACTTTAACACTTCTAAAAAGGCTTCATCTATTCCAATTTGGGTGGAAAAAATACTTTTTCTTCCTCCTCCTTTTTTTCTAATTCTTACATCATTAATAGTCTGTTCATCCAGTTCTTTTAACTCTTTTATTCCTCGGACGATTGTGTTTCGAGTACAACCCAACAGTTTGATGATATAACTAATTCCTCCCCATCCCAGTTTTTGAGCCTCTATCGCTGCATATCTTCTTTTATCCTTTTCTGATAAAGAGTTATAAAACTTTTTCATTTCTTCCTCAATTGAACTAGAATAAAACATAGGTTTTAAGTTAAGTTGTGTAGTTTAATCGAAAAATCCGTTGCCCGGTTCTCTCAATTTTTGTAAAATCTGCCATCAGTGCCTATACTTCATTATACCTGAAGCCCATCAAGTTATTACTTTTTCATTCCTAAAATCAAACATCTTTGAGAACGAATTGCTTGCCGAAATGCTGGTTTTTCTGTAACGGTTTCTACCCTAGCATTGATGAGTTTGTATCCAATCTTTTCATCTTTTGCCCAATGAGGAATTAACCCCCAGTGCATGAGTTGAAACTGTCGTTCTTGCTGTTCTAAATCCTGTCTAATGGTAGCAATGGTTTGGGCTGGAGCAATGTTATATTGAGGGATAAAATCAGGAACCGATGATACATTAAAGGTTTGAGCGATCGCTGTTTTTGAACAGACTAAACTAAAACGTCCACACATAATAAAATCCTCTATGACATCTGAAAAAATTAACCGAAATTCCCTCAATATTGACTTACCGGATGGTTGTGTTTTACGTCCAGCAACCCCCCAAGATAGCCTGAAAATTTTGTGGTTAGTATTAAAGGATATGCTTGATCCAACTCAATTACGCTGGCAACAATTTTGGGTGATAGAATCCCATAAACAAATTATAGCTTGTGGACAACTGCGACAGTTTACGGATGTTGAAGAATTGGGGAGTTTGGTGGTTAGTCGAGCTTGGCGAGGGAAAAGTTTAGGGGCTATTTTAGTGGAACATTTAATTCAAGAATCTACAAAACCTCTTTATTTGGAATGTCTAGGACAAAACTTGGCTAATTTCTATACTCGTTTTGGGTTTATTCCCGTCGATTTTTCGGCTTTACCCACTTCTATTAAACCCAAATTTGGCATTTCCAATTGGGCAAAAATTTTATTGAAAATTCCGGTTATTTTTATGTATAGAAGGGAACAGGGAACGGGGAACAGAAAGAAACAAAGTTCGCCCTATAGATAGGTTTGAGCATTTGTCTTTGTAAAAGACAGTTTTTGCTACTCGTATATAGTGTTTACAAACCAAACCCTTGAGATTAATCAATGTTGAAAATTCAATCCAGCTTGACGGGCTGCGACAATATAACGAAAGATATATTCAGCTAGTTCAACATGGTTTTCGGCGGCTTCTGGAGAAGCAGCCCAAACCGTTACTCCGTGATTTCTAATTAATAATGCGGGTACATCAGGAGTCGTATTCTTAAACCGTTGAATAATATTTTCTGCAATGCGAGGAACTTCTAAATAATTCTCAAAAACAGGCATATAAACTTTAGGGTTTTCTTCCCAAATCCCTAACCCTTTTAACATTTCAATGGGAGGTAAAGGCAGTTGTTCATGATCAATAAAATTGGATACTAATTTTGCTTCCACCGAATGAACATGATAACAAGCATTGGCTTCAGGAAATAAAGAATAAATCGCTTGATGAATACTGGTTTCTGCGGAAGGTTTATTCTGAGGAGAGGGATTTTCTAAGACTTCTCCCGTTAAAGAAATTCTCACAAAATCTTCTACAACTAATTTACCTTTTTGTTTACCACTGGCGGTAATCCAAAAACTATTATCGGGCATTTTAGCCGAAAGATTTCCAGCCGTTCCCGCCATCCAACCCAGTTGATAAAATTGGCGAGACGCATGAATTAAAGCTTGACGTGGATCGTTCATGAAATCAGTTATCAGTTATCAGTTATCAGTTATCAGTTATCAGTTATCAGTTATCAGTTATCAGTCGGGACAATTGATGAATTATCCTGACTTAGGGAGGGGTTGGGTTCTGTATTTTATTATTGATCAAATCATAGGGTTTTCAACCTGCCCCTATAAGGGATTACGATTGGTTAAATTTTTCTAAGGCGCGACGCAGGGCACTGTCGGGTAAGGTTTCCCAATTGAAAGATTGATCAGCCTGATAATAATCTAACGCTTGAAAGAACGCTTGAACCCCCGCAGAGGGGCCATCGGGATGATCCATAATTCCCGTTCCCGCATTGAGAATCACATCTTGGCCATAATCGTTGAGTGCTTGGGGGACAATTCCGGGGTGAATTCCCGCCGAGGGAACCGGAAAAACGTTGCGCGATCGCAAAATATCCCTAATTTTCTGTTCTTCGATTGGATCAAAGGGTAAACTGCCATAATGGGCCGGATATAACACCGCATCCGCCCCAGCATGGGCCATCAATGTTCCGAGGACGACGGAATAGGAAAAACCCGTATCACCAGAGGCACATAACGCCCCCGCCAAGGCAGGATGGGCGAAAATGGGAACATTTACCTCTGGATCGGCGGCAAGGGCTTCTAAGACCGAAAAACCGTAGGTGAGAACATTTAATAACAAAGCATTTGCCCCTTCTTGAACCAGAATTCGAGCTTTTTCTAATAGGGTTTGGGCGTTTCCAGTAACATTAATAGCATACAAAACCGTGCGTCCGGTTTCTTGTTTAATTTGGTCTAAAATTGGGCGACAAGCTCTTAACCGTTCTAGGGTGGGGGCTGTGTCTAAATCCCCCATAATTTCATCATCTTTAATAATATCTAATCCCGCCGTTGCCACTTGTTCTAAAATAGTCGCATGATCTGTAGCTGATAGTCCTAAAGCGGGTTTAAAGATTGCCATAATTAAAGGACGATCAACAACATTTAATTGTTGACGAATTCCGGTTATCCCAAATTTAGGGAACTGACCATAATTATTATCGAGTCTAACCGCAACTATTTTACCAACTCCAGCCATTGAATATTTACCAAAAATCATGGTTAACAAGCTGGAAATATCATTTTCAACGTTAATTTCAGGAAATCGAACCGTTGCAATATTATAACCTTGTTCATCGGTTTTAACGTTAATGACTTCGGCTAAATGCGATCGCAAACTATCTTCTCGATGGCTAAATCTTTCGTCCCAGGTTCCTGCGGTTTGTCCAATAGCAATCACTTTAGCCTGACGCAACGCATCAATATGAGGAGGAAAACGATAATCTACTTCAATCGTCATTGTTTTCTATTTTGGCAATTATTATCATTGCAGTAGAGACGTTGCATGCAACGTCTCTACAAATTAATTCAAAGCTAAGGTTTTTTTCGGTCTTCTGGAAAAAATTCTAATTTCTGTATCGGTATATTCAGGAGTCCAACCTTTTGTTGTGGTAAAATAACGAACAGCTTTAATCCGCCGAGTTTCTGTTAAGTAAAACCAATGTTCTGTATTTGCAGGAACGTTAATATATTCTTCCGCTTCAACGGTTAATTCTACTTGACTTCCATCGGGACGGACAAAGCCAAACACTCCTTCTCCATCAATAATATAACGCACTTCATCATCAGCATGAATATGACATTGTTCAAATTTTGCTAATAATACTTCTAAGTTAGGGGTATCAGGGTTAAGAACAATTAAATCACGGGACTGATAACCTGCTGTTTGTTTTAATTCTTCAAAATATTGATCTAAACCTTGCAAAACATCTTCTTTTTCTTCATCGTTTAATGCAGGTTGATTCAATAATTTAATTAATTCTGGATCTGTACCGACAGACCAATGGTTTAAATGAATATTCAGACCAGCTAATTCTCGCTGAATTTCATCTAATTCGGTGTAAGTTGTTCCGTCTTCTAATTGTAAAACTGCCATGTTTCACCTCGGTAGTATGAACCGTTTTTAATCATAAACTATTATACTAGCAAAAAAATTATGGTTGTTGGGCTTGAGTCCCTAGAAAGATAGGCTGAAGCCCAACAACAGACGAAGGTAGTTTATTGATAGCAGTTCAGACGTTCGGATAAATTACTTTTAAGCTTTGTGTAGCTAGACATTTTTGCTTACTTCCTAGGTTCTACTAGGGAACCCTGTTAGGTAGAACCTAGCAATGAGAAATACTCAATTAAGCCAAATTTTGGCTAAAAAACTTAATCATTTTTTGCTTTTCTTCAGAATTAACTGTTTCCCACTCCCTAGCAATATTCAAATCTTTATTAACCTTAGATAATTCCAATAAATTCTGCTTAATTCTATTTCGGTAATTTTTCTCGTTACATAACCAGTGCAATATATCGGATAAGTGCCAGATTGAAGGAGTTCCCCCATAGATAGGTTGTGGAGATTTGAGTTCATCCTTCATCATTAAATTACGAATATTTTGCCGCGTACATCCGAGCAATTTAGCAACCTCGGTTAAACTCACAAAATCTGGGCTAACTTCAGTCAAAACTGCCTGGGGAATAGCCCGTTTCACATCCCGAATTGCACTATAAACCGCTTCTGTTGCTGATGAAGATTCTCGGATAAAGTTGAGAGCAATTCTCCCCTTTTTCCCAATTCCAATTAAGGCATCATCACAACCTTCTGTTGCTAAAGTCTCTAAATAATGATCGAGATTAATTTGACTATCTGGAAGATTAAAGTTTAAAATAAAATCATATTCTGGCATTTGTTAATTCTCCTCTTCCTCTTGTGTTTGATGATGAACGGTGCAGTTATCAATAACACGACGAATTAGTTTAGCATGATTGCCTGCATTTTTAGGGGTACTCCAAACGCTGACAATACAAAATTCTCCACAGCGACAATCCTTGTTATTATAAGGACAGTAAATTTTTCCCCACGCATGAGATCCACCCACTTCAATACGCCATCCATTTTGTTCAGCATATTTCAAGGCTGCTTCAATATCTGGTTTAGGATGTTTTTTCCTAGACATAAAAGTTTGAGCTTGTATAAATTATAGTTTATTGTGTTTAAATTGTCAAGTGACAACTTATTATAACTGGGATGGAGTGAATAATTTTGCCCGGTTTTGTCTGGTTCCCTGGTAGAACCTAGCAACAAGAAAATTTAGGCAACTGACCATAATTATTATCAAGTCTAACCGCAACTATTTTACTAACTCCAGCCATTGAATATTTCCCAAAAATCATGGTTAATAAGCTGGAAATATCATTTTTAACGTTAATTTCAGGAAAACTAACTGTTGCAATATTATAACCTTGTTCATCGGTTTTAACATTAATAACTTGGGCTAAATGCGATCGCAAATTGTCTTCCTGATGGCTAAATCGTTCATCCCAAGTTCCTGCGGTTTGTCCAATTGCAATCACTTTTGCCTGACGTATTATATAGCGGTGTGTTGTCGGGTGAGGTACAACGCAAAAACCCGGTGTCTTAAACAATACCTGCGCCAAAATCCTAGAGAGTTGCGTAATTGTTGCCATTACCAGCGATATAATAATTAAACTGCGAGTTAAGTCAATATGCGAAAGAATATTTGGGCGAATCTACCAAAGGACATCTTGCTAGTCGGTGTTCTGAGCGTGGGGATGGGGACAGCCGCATCAGTGGTTTTTCCTGGGGGTGGTCTCGGAACTCCATTAATGGGAAGTACCGCCGGGGCGTTGGTTGGGACGGCGGTTTCTAGTAAACAGAAAGAACAAGAGCTTAAACGGAGTCTACAAGATTCCCAAGCCCAAAAAGATAAAGATTATCAACTGAGTTTACAAGACTTAAGCAAACGGAAAGACCAAGAGTATCAATTTCGTTTACAAGCACTGGAAAAACAACTCGACACACAACGAAATTGGCAAGAATATCAGACTAAATTGATTAGATTAAAAGATCAGGTAGAAAGTCTGGAACAAAAACAAACAAATTTAGGGGAAGTTCAAGGGAAGTTAACGCAAAAACAATCAGAATTACAGGAAGTTCAGGAGAAATTAACCCAATTAAATCAAGAAAAACAAGATTTAGAAAATCGTGTTTATACTTTGCGTCAAAATCCTCCTAATTTATCAGAATTAGAACAATTAAATACTCAAGTAGGTCAGTTAAGGCTAGAAAAAAGTCAATTAGAGGGTCAGATTACTGGTTTACAATCTCAGAATCAATATTTACAAGAAATTGAGCGATCACTTCGTGAAATTCAAGCTAATTATATTGTAAAAAATGCCGAATTGCAACAATTAATTGCTGATATTGCCAAAAAACAAGAGGAAACAAAAACCCTGGAACAAAGAACCGTACAATTAGAATTAATCCGAGCAACCTATGATAGTTTATCTCTGGAAACACAACAGTTTGAAACTCGAATTAAGCAACTCCGTCCTGAAATTGATACTTTAGAAGCAGAGAAACAAAGAATTCTGCAAGCAATTCAAAATCACACATTAGATTATCAACAAATAGAAAGAGATAGACAAAGAATTAGAAATTTGAGTTTTGAACTTCGAGAAAAAGAATCTCAAAAACGAGAACTTGAACAAATTGTACAGGAGTTAGAAGGACAGCAATCAGTAGTATTGGGAAAAATTCAAGGTCTCAAAGCAGAGAAAGAGGAACTTCAAGAAGAAATTAATCTGATGAAAAATTTGAGGGAAAGTACAGAAAATACGGCGGATTTTGCTTTGCGATCGCTAAAAGATCATCTATGGACACCGAATTCAAATCCAGAGTGGAATCCAAATCCAGCAGAAAACGTTTTTTTAGATGGGTTTATGCGGCATTTAGAAGCCAAAGGATTAGCATTTCCTCGGCGGGTTGTTTATGCGTTTCATACCTCTTTAAAAGTGCAAGATATTTCTGCTTTAGTGATTTTAGCTGGAATTAGTGGAACTGGAAAAAGCGAACTTCCCCAACGATATGCAGACTTTATAGGCGCACAACAGTTAACTTTAGCAGTTCAACCTCGATGGGATTCTCCTCAAGATTTGCAAGGGTTTTATAACTATGTGGAGAAGAAATTTAAACCGACTGATTTGATTCGAGGAATTTATCAATATAACCATGATCAAGCGATGAATAATCGGATTGTTTTGGTATTATTAGATGAAATGAACTTAGCCCGTGTAGAATATTATTTTAGTGATTTTCTCTCGAAATTAGAAAGCCGTCGTTCGAGTCCTACCTTTTTAGAATTAGATGTGGGTAGTTTACCAATTTCTGAAGCACAAAGAAAGTTAAAAATTCCCAAACAATTTTTATTTGTGGGAACTATGAATGAAGACGAAACGACTCAAACGTTATCGGATAAAGTGTTAGATAGGGCTAATGTTCTCACCTTTGGAAAACCTAAAACTTTACAATTAAGCAAGACGAGGACTACTGAAGGTCAACGTCCTGTGTATGTCAGCTATTCAAGCTTTGAACAATGGTTCAAAACGCCGGATCAAAATTCTGAGGTGGTTCAAAAAGTTAAAGATTATTTAGATCAGGCGAATAACATTATGGAAAGCATCGGACATCCTTTCGCCCATCGAGTCTATCAAGCAATTACTCAATATGTGATTAATTATCCTGGGGTTTCTGACTCAAATTCTGAGAAATTTCGCTTTGCTTTAGTCGATCAATTTGCTCAAAAATTGTTACCAAAACTTAGAGGATTAATGATTGATGATTACCCGGAAGAATTAAATAAATTTGCTAGTTTAATTGAACAATTGGGCGATACTTCCTTAACAGAAGCATTTATAAAAGCGCGAGGTTCACGTTCTCGTCAGTTTGAATGGAAAGGATTAATTTATCCAGAGGAGGAGTAAAGGCAAATGAAGTTATATTCTAGTATTTTTGATTATTTGAATCAACAACGTGAAGTTAGTATTGATCATCTTTTTGAAGCCAAAGATCGCCCCTATTTGGTATTGGAAACAGATGATATTTTATCCCGATGTCCTATGTTAATTGACCAAACCAATCAGGTCTATGAAATAGGTTTTCCTTGGTTAAATCCAACGGATTTAAAACATAATAATTGCCAACTTGAAACTCAGTTGAACTTGGAAATTAACTTGCAATTATCTGTTTTAAAAATTCGAGGTGAAGTGTTAGATCGTGCTACTATTGAAGAGGACAAGCAATTAGAAGAATGTAAAGATAAATTAGGCGATCGCTTAGATGACAAAGTTGCTCAACTATTACAAATTTTTACGGGATTATGTGAAAAGATTTTCACTGAAAAAGTAGGAAAAAATCAAAAAGTTCGAGTGCTGGAGTTACCCGAAAAGTTTCAACAATTCCAGACTGCTGATGCTGTTAAACCTTTAATTATTGCTTTATTAAATAAGTATAATTTAGACAAAAACTTACAAATTATTAGCCCTAAACTGAGACAACAACTCAGACGAAAAGCCGAATTAATGCCTGTTGGAAAGATTCAAGAAATGGATGCTTATTGTTTAAGAGATTATACCCGTCGTCCGGGTTTAACCGCCGCAGAAAAAGCCGGATCTCGACAGGAATTAATGGGGATAAAACGTCACCAAGATTATAATACACCTGAAAATCAGTTTCTGATTTATTTTGCCGGAAAAGTTCTTTACCGAGAATCAAATCTTTATAAAATTTATCCAGAATGTGAAAAATTTTATCAAACAATTAAACAGTTTAGACAACAACCAACTGTTCAACCGATTTTAAAAACTTTACACCGTTTTAAACCAGGTAAACCCAATTATGTGTTATTACAAAATCCCATCTATCATGGTTTTTATCAAGCCTATTTAGATTATATTGCCAAACGGTCAGAAAAAGAGAAGTTATGGACAGTCAGAAATCAACTGTTAAAGGATGTGATTTATTTAGCATTTACCACAACATTTTTGCGATTTAAAGATTCTTATGTTGAACCTTTAAGCTATTTAACAGGTTCTCTGAGTCCTAAACAGGGACAATATTTAAACCATCATGATCAATTTTTCCCTAAAATTCGTGTGTTTTTACGAGATAAAGTCTATGTATTTCAGATTCAAAAATCCAGAAATATCAAATTAGGAGATTACTTAATGACGGTGGAAGTTCATGATTTAAAAACATCGGAACTAAAAGTTAAAAAACTGCGATTTCCCATCTGGATATTCTGGTATTTTCCCTCACAAGAAATTCGGAAACAAGCTGCTTCATATATTAAAAGATTATCAGATATTGAATCAGCGATTATCTTGTATTTACATAAACCGCCTAATTCTGCATTAGAAAAAGGTAAAATTCAACGAATTACTAATCAAAAAATTTGGGTTTGTCAAATTCCTGACCCGATGTTAGCTAATGGGTTTGAGCAAACATTAAAATTAATAAGTATTTTAATCAAAAATAAATTATTAAACCATGATCAATAAACAGCAATTTTGGCAAGGATTAAAAGCACAAATTAACGATTTTGGAAATAACCCAGAATGGCGTTTAAGGTTGTTAGAACAGTTGGTTAAAACTCAAACTGAGTTAACATTACCGACGGAATTAATTGTTGAAACAATCTGTAACTGTGCGGTTTATTTACAAGAGCGATCGCAACTTAATTTTACCACAGTTCATCCCGTTTTACCGCTTTCTCCTCAACAAATCCAATCTTTAGAAATGGGATTATCTAATAGTCCGATTACGGTGATTTCTGGTTTACCCGCAACGGGAAAAACTCGCATAGCGTTGAATCTTGCGGATGCTGCGATTAAAGATGAAAAACGTATTTTAATTTTAAGTCATTATCCGAGTACATTAACTGCCTATCAACAATTACCTGGATATCCTTATTTATTGTCGAAAAATTCGAGGAATCAATCAGCAATAATTGAACGGATTTGCCGCGATCATTTAGCACAACCAAAACTCAATTATTTACCACTTTACTGTTTACCGGATACTGAACTAGAACAGTTGCGATCGCCTGCTAAACTAGAAAGATATTTACCCTTAATTACTACCCAATCTATCCCGCAACTCGCCCAAACTTTGAGCTTAGAATTTCCTGATTTAAGTGAATCAAGGTTAAATTGGTTTGCTTATCAACTCAAGAGACTAGAACCCTTATTAAGACAGCAACTTACTTTAGTTCAATCCTACCAAAATCTATCAAAAAATGCAAGAGAAACTCTGGTGCAGTATCTAAGTAAAAATCTCCTTAATCCTTGTTTAGCAACGGTTGAAGAATTTATGGGTGTTACTGGTCAAACCCTCTGGCAAAATTTCTATGATTTAATTATTATTGAAGAATCTCAACAGTTAACTTGGGTTGAATTAATCTTAATTTCAGGATTAACCAATAAATTAGTATTATTAGGTGATGAAAATACCGGGTTTATTCCTGCTTCTCGGAATCGAAAATTTTTCCAGCGTATTCTCTATGGTTTTCCTTGGTTATTGCAATATTTACTTCCTACTTATACTCTGCAACTTTCAGAACAATTTCGTTTACATCCCGAACTAGCAACTACAATTTATGACACCTTTTCCCCTGAATGGATACAAACAAATTTTCAACAGATGAGTGATTATTTTCCACAATGGGAATATCGGTTATGGTGGGAAGATATTCCTAATCAACAGGAAGGAGAAAAAATCTTAGAATTTTTAAAAAGTTTGGATTTAGAATTAATTCCCAAAATCGGAATATTAACCTTTTCGGAAACTCAGCGAGATCAGTTAATTGCTAATTGTCCGATTGAGTATACTTCTGTTATGATTAAAACAGTTACAGAATGGCAAGGAAAAGAAGCATCTATTGTCTTAATTTGTTGTAGTGGAAACCCTGAAATTATTCCTATAGAACATTGGAAAATTGCCTTAACCAGAGGACAAAGTTACTTAATTTTATGGGGAGACTATGAAAAATGGACTCATGCAGTTTCCCGATTAAAACGAATGAAATTACCTAGAATTCGTCAAGGAGTATTATCATGAAAATCCATTATCAAATTCAGGGAAAATTTTACCGTCAATTGGTAGAAGGAAACCTTTTATCTGATGTATCTTTATGGCAATTATTACAAGAAATTCAAGCAGTTGCTACCCAAACTCATCGACGAACTCCGCAGCTTTTACGTCAATCTTTTGGGTTAGAATTTATCCCTAATTCAGTCTTAACGGATTTATTAAAAATTGCTAATGGACTCACTCAGGAGGATCAACTTTATCAATCTTCTAGTTTAAAACTATTATTTTCTAGGGTGTCTAACTTAAAAGAAAGCATTGCTAACCGTTATATTTATCAATTTATTAGTTCAGAAATTACCTTGGATTTGTTAGCTGATGATCCTCAATTTCCTCTATTTAATGGCAGTGAAACTCAACAGGATGGGAGTTATACTGTTGTTTTAGATCAATCTTATTATCCAGGGTTATCCTTAGAAATAGCCGAAAAAATATGGCAAGAAGCAGAAACTTTTTGGCAGAATTTACCCAATTATCAAAAAATTGATCGTTTCTTGAGAAGCATTGATACTCAGGAGGCAGTTTTTAGAATTAATGACCAATTAAGATTAGGGATAAATTGGCAAGAATTACCCTTGAGTTTAAGAGAAGCAATGATTAGTTTACGAGAAGGAAATACGGACATTTTTGATCAGTCAGAATTAACTCAACAATTGATTCAAGAATATCAAGAGCATTATAGGATTATTGTTAGTCATTTTCCTGAAAATCCTCCTCTGAAACCTAATCTTTCTCCTGTCAATGAAATTTGGGTAAGTCGAAAAAATCGTCCTCTATTTCAAAAAATAATTGCTCAAGCGGAGAAGTTTTTACTAATTTCTAGCTATATCCTCGAAGATGAAGCATTAATTCATCAAATTTGTGAAAAATCAGCAACTCTACCGCAAGGAGTCTGGATATTAACAGATTTGCGGGATGAAGTTGTGGATAGAATTGATCAACAAGTGACGATTTCTAAGTATTTACCTGAACATTTTAAACGTGCTGATGAACGCAAAAAAGATTGTCTACGTCAATTGTTAGATGCTAAAGTTAAGATCAGAAGCGGTGCATTTCATTTAAAAACTTGCATTTCTGAAAATGATGGTTACTTAGGATCAGTGAATTTGACAAAAGGCAGTTTAGATGTTAATTTAGAATCAGGAATTATCTTTAAAAACAATGAAACTTACCAACAACTCATTAATGTATTTCGTTATTTTTGGCAATCTTCTAGTCGAGATCATGTAATTCCTGTATTGGGTTTTGATGGGTTTGAATTGCGAACTATCAAACGTTATCGTCAAGAACCTTATCCGGCTTCTTCTACTTTACTAACTCCCTCTCAATATTATAATGATCTTTTAAAAGAGTTAAGTGATTTTGAAGGAAAAGTCATAATTTTTAGTCGGAGTTTTCAAGCAACTGCTGAATTAAGATCCCAATTACAGCGTTTAAATAGTATAATTTATATTGACCAAGAAATGAGATTTTTAGATTCCACTATCAATATTAAAAGAGTGAAAAATATACACGCAAAAATCACAATATTAGGAAATAAAATCGCTTATATCGGCGGAATTAACTTTAATTTTTCTCTAAAACATCAAAAAAGTTATGATTTAATGTATAAAACTAAAGATTCTCAAGAAATTAGTCAAATTATTAACACATTAAAAGGTTCAAGATCATGACTCAACTCTTTAATTTAGAATCCTATATTAAATTATGTCAATATGCTTATCGGTTTGATAAAAATCCTGATGAGTTAATTCATTCTATGGGAAACTTACCCAGAAAATATAAACAAGAATTAATCACAGAATATGGAATGATTCCCTACCGAGTTGAGTCCGTTATTTTGAATCACCGTAGTCAACAATTAGAAATTAAAACTAATGAAAATAATTTTCTGGGTGAGAAGTTAACCCAAACCGGAATACAACGGTTATTTATTATTAGAGATACAATTGACTTGTTAACTTTAAGTACCAGTCAATTTTTAAATTATCAAGAAACTTATTTATATCAAAGTGCCTATTATTATTGGAATTATTATCAACAATTTAAACATCTAAATCCTGATAAACCGTTAATATTTATAGATTTAGATTGTTTGGAATGCGATCGCTTAATTCCCATTCAACGAGATCAGCAGAGAATTCCTATTCTTAATACAAAAGAACCGTTATTCATTCAAACGCCTTTTAATACTGTTGAAACATATAATCAAATTTGTAGAGATATTGCTATTAAAATTTTAACTAACTTTTTCCCAGATGGTAATTTAGAAGAAACTGCGATCGCTCATCTACAAAAATATTTACAAAAAATTGCAATAATTGAACAAATTCCCTATGGTTTAAAGACAGAATCAATACCTATTATTGTTGAAATTATGGATTCTGATCAAATCTATTATAAACAAGTCCAGTTAAAGCTGGCAGATCTTGAAAATATTGTTAATAATAGAGTTGATTTTTCCAGCTTAGAAAAAATAGTAGATCCTAATTTTCACTGGATTTTAATTTCTCAATATAATCGGTTTCCCATTATTAAACAGCGACTTCCGCAATTTTTATGTGTCAGTTCTGATCATCAAACTTTTCCTAGAGTATGGGAAATGAAACAAAACTCTAATTTTCCCTTATTTGGGATTTATTTAGATACCATTGAATTTGAAATTGGAAACAAAGATAAAAATAATAATCCTATTACCCAGTGGATAAAATTATCAGATCAAGCTATTTCCTATGAAGGTACTCAACAAACATTAATAGGAATTATCCCCGAAACCAATCAAAAAGTATTCCGTATTCCTAAAAATACTAATCCAGCAAGACTTCCCATCAAAGTTAATGGTAAAGACTATTTAAAAAATCAAGTTCCTCAAAGTTATGAAATTTTTATTGAAAACTTTCCGGGTACAGAAGATATTGAAATTGAAATTAAATTTATTCTCAAACCTGATGCACCTCCTAAACTTGAAGTCAGTGATATTAGCGAAACTTATAAAATTACCTCTAAACTGGTAGATCGAAAAGAAAAAGAAGTTAAATCTTTTAGTTATATTCCTTCTAAAGAGATTGATTCGACTAGAGAAAAAAAATCTTCAGAACAAATTAAAAAAATCACTAAAAGTCATCTAATTGCTCAATTAAAACCTGTTTTAGAGGAATTATTTAGTGAGTTAGAAATATTTGCTAGTAATCCATCGAGACCTATTAACTATAACACTATTACTCAAAAAATACAACAAGTTTACATGGCTATTCCTAAAAGGAAAAGCTTTCAATATATTAACGTTTTTTCTTCTGAAGCTGAAATCAAAGATTTAAGACAAATGTTTAACAATCCGATTTTAAAAAGAATTCCTGCTTTAATTATTCAATCCTATCCTAAACAGAAGAAGTTTATTGGTATATCTATAAAATTTATTGAAAAACTCTATGGTTTTTCAGAAACTTGTTCTTTATATGAAAATTTTAAAGATTTTATAGATATTAATATTTTAAGTAATAAAGAATTTAATTCTAAATATTCAGAATCTTTGGCTAGAACAGCTATCAGTGAATCTCAACAGCAACAATATTTTAGTCTATTTGATTCTAGCTATCGCTCCTCAAGTAATCAATATTTATGGGGATATGCTCGAATTTTATTGTGGTATTATAACTTTCAAGCAAAAGCTGAGAAATTCAACTATAAAAATCATTTTTTGTTAATAACTAACTATCTCCTGAGTAAACCCGCTAACCAATTTCCTTATCAATATAAACAAAATGCCTTTTTAGCTTTATGTTATTTGCTGACATTTCAAGAAATTGATCAAGATTTTTTTACAGCAGATTCTCAAGAAAAACAACAAGCAATTCAAGTCATTAAACACTTTGAGAATGAAAAACTGATGTTAAATCAAGTTAGTCGAAGAAAATCTTTAAATCAACTATTTTCCGAACTAATTGAAGGAAAAGCGTCTCAATCCGATATTGACGGAATGATCCAAGCAAGTTAAGTTGTAATTAATAGGGAAACTACACCGAAGTAGAACCTAGCAACAAGAAAACAGTTTGTTGTTGGGCTTTAGCCCCTAGAAAGATAGGCTGAAGCCTAACAACAGGCGATCGCTTTTCAACTACGTTACAATAAAATCCTGATCAAGATGTAGGTTATAATTATGACCCAAACTTCGTTAAAAACACTTTATGATATTGATTTTGCGCTGTGGATTGAAGATACCGTTAATCAGTTAAAATCTCGAAATATTGAAAATTTAGATTGGGAAAATTTAATTGAGGAGATTGAATCTTTGGGAAAGCGGGATAAACGGGAATTAGAAAGTCAGTTAACGGCATTATTTGAAGACGCTTTAAAACGGAATTATGTACTGTTACCAGATTGTTATCGAGGATGGGAAGTCACAATTAATAGAACTCAATCCAATTTAAGAGATATTCTTGCAGATTCACCGAGTTTGAGGAATTATTTACAAGAAATTTATTTTAATTGTTACCTGGAAGCGTTGAATAATATGCAGGTTGAATATGATGTAGAATTTCCTGATGTTTGTCCGTTTCCCCAGGATGTAGACAGTTTATTAACGGGGAAATTTTGGGAAACACCCCTATAAAACCCCTAATTCAAGGATTCTAAAAATGCTTGAACACTCCCATCCGGCTGTAAAACTAACCGAATTTTAGGGGTTTTTCCTGACTCCAAAGGAGACACAAAGGGTTTTCCTATTTCTGGGAAATCCAATTGTTTTTGACGATTAACCGCAGGTTGACCCACCGGGTTAATACTTTGTAAAGAACCATCCGAATTAAGGGTTAAACTATATTGTAATGTGCGTTTTAAATGTTTAGGCGGATACCAAATATTTTGGAAATAGTTTCTAACTTCTGCCACTTGCGGAATTTGATCAAATAGGGTGGTATCCTGTTGACGAGTAGCGGCAATACTGCGCGGACGTTTATTCAATTGAGCTAAATAATTTTCTTCATCAGTATTAGAATTTTCAGCAGAAAGATTTGACGGTTTTTCAGACGTTTTTTCAGGAGAAGGAACTTCTAAAATAATCGGGGTTTGTGCATTTTTTAAAGTGGGTAATTCAATGGTTTGGGGTGCAAAGAGTACCGGGGGAGATGGAGGCGGCGTTTGAGGTTGAGTAACTGCGACGGAGGGCGGTGGGGGTGCGGGTGCGGCGAGGGGTGGCGGTGGGGGAGGTACAGACCCATCCCTTGCTGGAGAGTCCTGGGGAATAATGATTAACCCTGGTTCCGAGGGGGTTAGGTTGGGGAAGGTTTGGGGGGATACTGAGTTGGGAAATAGGGGGGCGGGGACGGGGAGAGGGGCGGTATTGACGGGGGGTAAATTGGGGGCGACTTTGACTTGAGGCGCAGGGGGAACAGAGGGAACAGGAAGGGGGGCTAAGGTGGGAGGGGGTAAGGGAACAAGATTAGGGGGCGGAATTTGAACGGTTTGGGACGGTTGGGTGGCGGTTTGAGTTTGAGGTTGGCGATAGAGATTAATCAGTCTAATTAAACCTGTTAAACAACTAATAGAAATTATAATAAATAAAATCGTTTTTAACCATTCCGGTGTGGTTTTTTCTAAGGATTTTAGATTCGGTAATTGTTCGGCTTCCGTTGCATATTCGTCTAAGGCGGTGGCGAGATCAAAGAGTTGTAAAACGCTTAAATGAACTAAAGACTGGGCAGAATTATCGGATAAATTACCTAAAAATAAATTATGATATAATAAGCCATCGGGTTTAATGGTAATTTCAGAAGGTTCGCCGTCAAAAATTACATAAGCTGGGGTATTTTTAGTGGAAGAAGTCAGGGATAAAGTTTCAGATTGATGAGTAGATTTTGGAGAAAAATTAAGAAAATTTTGAATATAATTTTTAATAACTGTATAGAGGGTTTCTAGTTGGGTGCGATCGCCTTCAATGGTAATATGATCGGCATCGGGTAAACGCGGATCATCAAAGCAAAGTTTAAATTTAAACTGTTCTAAAATCGGTTGTTGTTTCAGACGAGATAGAAAAGAACGTTTCGCCTGAACTTCTAAGGTGCAAGTTGGGGGGGTATAGCGTCGAATAATCATCATAATATCTTAACCATTAAGGATAAACTAGACTGGCGACTCTATCAATGTTAACCATAATTGTTCATGGCTATCGGGTTTACTATAAAATAATAAATCAATCAGTAATTTAATGGCTAGGGTATCAAGGTCTAAGGGGGTTTGAGGGTTTGAGGTCATCCATTGTTGATAACTGTCATTAAAGGTATCTAAATATTCCCGTAGCAAGGTGACTTGACGAAATTCTGTTTTTTGATGTGCCATTTGTTCCACTAACCCTAATGCACGGCGAATTAACACTTGATCCTGTTGAGCAATATAACAAATAATCAGAACCAGCGATCGCATTTCTTCAATGGATAGAGGATTTTGGTCTGAATGTTTTTGTAATAATTGAATTTGATCAGGAACAGAAGCCTCTATTTTTAGCAGAGTTCCGACTTGTAAAATAGTTTCTAAGGCTATTCCGGTTAAGGCTTCAATGGCTAATAATGATAACTGAATTTTAACCGTAATTTCACCCCATTGTTCGGGTTGGGGATCAAGGTTTAAATCGTCTCTATTTGGGTTTGATTTTTGCTCATCATTAGCATCAGAATTTAGCATGGACTCAGGGAAAGAATTGTACAACAACCTCTTTTAATGAAAGGGTCGCCGTAGAGACGCGCCATGGCGCGTCTCTACAGGGGTTAACATCAATCATGGACATTTTACCCCTAAACAGTCAATGATTTAACCCAAAAATTAGCGATTTACTAAATAAGCAATTGTAACACCAACGCCCCCGTCATTTTGTGGAGCTAATTCAAATCGTTCTACTAATGGATGGTTGGTCAAAAATTCATGAACTCCCTTTCTCAGTTGTCCGGTTCCTTTGCCATGAATAATCCAAATTGCTCCAAAATCATGAATTTGACCTAACATTCGATCTAGTTCGATTTCGGCTTCCGAGGTACGTTTTCCTCGAAGATCAATTGTATTTTTAGACGTTCTAACAATAGGTTGTTCTGGTTTTTGTTCCTTTTCAGGAGTGGGTTCTTTTTTCCGTTCTGGGGGTTTAGGAATAGTCGGTTTTAACCCTTCTAAGGACTCAATTTCGGCTAACCCTACAGTCATTTTCATGATGCCAAAACGCACGGTAATTTCACCATCAGAAGTCGGTTCACTTAACACCTCAGCCGTTTGACCAAACCGGGGAATTCTAATCCGATCTCCGACTTTCGGTTTAAACTCTGGGGGCGGTTTAGGGGGTTCTTTTCGAGAGGGTAAATACTGTTGGGAAATTTGATTTAAAGCCTCCGTTGCTTGGGTGGTATCTTGACCCGTTGGGGTTCCTTGTTGTAAGCGCCGAATGACTTTGGCAATTTCCGCTTTTGCTTGAATTAATGTTTCTTGAATTGCCTGTTCTTGAACTTGCTTTAACTCCCGTTCTCGTTGTTTTAATGCGGCTGCTTTTTGGGCTAATTCCTGATGCAAACGTTCTGTATCTTTTAATAACTGACTAGCGGCTTTAGCTTTGGTTTCCTGTTGACGACGTTGGGCTTCTAACCCCGCAATAACTTGATTAACTTCCTCGGAACTTTCCCCGACATAACTCGCCGCTTGTTCGACAATTTCTGAGTTTAATCCTAAACGTTTGGCAATGGTTAACGCATTAGAACGCCCTGGAATTCCCCATAATAATCGATAGGTGGGTTGTAAGGATTGTTCATCAAATTCAACGGAGGCATTTTCAAACCGTTCATCTTCATATTTTAACGATTTCAGTTCGCCAAAGTGAGTGGTGGCAATAGTTAATAAGCTATGATCCGCTAAATATTGTAAAAGGGCGATCGCTAAAGCACTGCCTTCCGTTGGATCGGTTCCTGCCCCCACTTCATCTAATAGAATTAAACTCGAAGATCGAGTCTTTTCTTCAGTCTCACCTTGAGAATTAATCGCAGCTAAAATCCGGCTAATCCTGCGAATATGACCGGAAAATGTTGATAAACTTTGCTCAATGGATTGTTCATCTCCAATATCGGCTGAAACTTGCTCAAACCAAGGTAATTCTACGGGTTCTCTGGCTGGAATAAATAACCCCACTTTTGCCATTAATGCTGCTAATCCAATAGTTTTTAAAGTAACCGTTTTACCCCCGGTATTAGGGCCAGTAATGGCTACAACTCGAATTTTGGGATGAATTAAAACATCAATGGGAATAACAGGGAAGCCTTGTTCCTGTTGCTGTTGCCACACTAATAAAGGATGGCGAAGTTGTCGGAGGTTAATAGGATTTGAAGTTGCCTCTTCTGAGGATTCTACATCAATAAATTTGGGGGGATTCGCTTCTAACCACAGGCTATAACGAGCTTTAGCAACGGCTAAATCCAAAGTAGTGACAATGATTAATAATCGTTCTAAATCAGGTTTAACCGCTCCAACTTGTTCGCTTAAAGCTTGTAAAATAATTTCTTCTTCGGCTTTTTCTTGCCGTTGAATTTGTCGGAGTTGATTATTGAGATCAATGGTGGCTTTCGGTTCAATATAGAGGGTTGAACCGGTGGTTGAGCTATCATGAACAATCCCTGGAATTGCATCTTTTTGAGACGCTTTTACAGGGATAACAAAGCGATCGCTCCGTTGGGTAATTAATTGTTCTTGAACTGCATTAGATTTTCGTTGAATAATATTTTGTAGAATCCCATAAATTCGATCTCGAAGACTGCGTAACCGTCCCCGAATTTCTCCTAATTTAGGGCTGGCGCGATCGGCAACATCTCCCCGTTCATCAATACAGCGATGAATCTCCTGTTCTAATTCAGGATAGGTTCGCAATTCTGAGATTAAGTCTGTTAAAATAGGAATATCAGATTGGTTATCAATACTACGTCTTAACTGCCTTGCACCTGCTAAAGTCGTTGCAATATTAAGCAGTTCATTTCCTGATAACATTCCTAGGCGTTCTACCCGTTCTAAATAAACGCCAATGTCTTCAATTCCTTCAAATTTTAAACCCGTTTGTCGCAGTTCTAAGGTGTAAGCTTCTTTAGTTTGAGCTAACAGTTGCAGGGTTTGGTGTACAGTCGTGGGAATCTGTAAATGCTGCGCCGCCACAGCACCGAGTTTTGTCGCCGTAAAGGTGGATAAATGGCGACATAACCGTTCCCATTCTAATAGATCTAGGGTTTCTGTTTGAATCAATGCCTCAAAATTTAAAAGTGTAATGTTGACATACTACATCATTGTAACTGATTTGGGAATTTTCTTCAATCCTCCCTAGGAAGAGATAGGGTGGAAAGGCGGAAATCACGATGATTTTAACCTTAAAATTCTTTCTGCAACGGCGGGTAAAACTGGGATGACGGATAAACGATTTCCCCGTTTTACAACGCCAAATTCTTCAGAATTAAAGGTTTGTTTCAGGGTATTTAAACTAATCATACGCTGAAATTGCTCCACAAATTCAACTTTCACCGTATACCATCTCGGAGAATTGGGCATAGCTTTCGGGTCAAAATAGGGACTCTGAGCATCAAATTGAGTGGGATCAATCAGATGATTTTCAATAATTTTAGCGAGTCCCACAATTCCGGGAAGTTTAGTATTAGAATGATAAAAAAACGCCAGATCCCCAATTTGCATTTCTTTAAGGAAATTTCGCGCTTGGTAATTTCTAACCCCATCCCAGAGGGAAATGTGATCGCGTTTTAAATCCTCAATACTATAAACATCCGGTTCAGATTTCAGTAACCAATAATTCATCATCCTTAACTTTTTAAAGCCGTCTCCATTAAAATATCATGGGCGCATAATTCGGGAGCATTTTCAGCAGGACGACGTTGAATATATTGACCATCAGGTTGTAAATCCCAAGCTTTACGATTATCGGATAACATAATTCCTAAAATCTCTTCTAACTCTTTAGCAATATCAGGATCTTGAATGGGAGTTATCGCTTCAACGCGGCGATTTAAGTTGCGGGGCATCCAGTCGGCTGAACCAATATAAACCTCCTCCTGTCCGCCATTATTAAAATAGAAAATCCGAGAATGTTCTAGGAATCGTCCAATAATACTAATCACCTTAATATTATCACTAATTCCTTCTAAACCGGGACGCAAACTACACATTCCTCGGACAATTAAATCAATCCCCACCCCCGCTTGAGAAGCTGCATATAAAGCTTCAATAATTTCCGGGTCAACTAAGGAATTCATTTTAGCAACGATTCGACCTGTTTTACCTTGATGAGCGTGTTCGGTTTCTCGATCAATTAAGTCTAAAAATCGTTGTCGCATATTCACAGGCGCAACCAACAATTTCCGATAGGATTGTTGACGGGAATATCCGGTTAAAAAATTGAATAAATCTGTTAAATCTGCTCCCAGTTCAGGTCGGGCACTTAATAATCCTAAATCGGTATACAGTTTAGCTGTTTTATAATTATAGTTTCCGGTTCCAATATGAACATAACGGCGAATTCCGTCCGCTTCCTGACGCACGACCATCACAACTTTAGTATGGGTTTTTAGTCCGACTAATCCATAAACAACATGAACCCCCGTTTGTTCTAGTTTTTTCGCCCATTGAATATTATTTTCTTCATCAAATCGAGCTTTAATTTCGACTAAAACCGCAACCTGTTTTCCATTTTCTGCCGCATCAATTAAAGCCGTGATAATCGGAGAATCCCCGGAAGTACGATATAAAGTCATTTTAATCGCTAAGACATTCGGATCATGGGCAGCTTGATTAATAAACTGTTGAACTGTTGCCGAAAACGATTGATACGGGTGATGCACTAAGACATCTTTTTGTCGTAAAATCGCAAAAATATCTTTTTCATCTTCTCCTGATGTCGTTGGAATAATATCTTCACTATCCTTCATCCAACGCGGTAAAACCGCACTCCAAGGTTTATCTTTTAATTCGGGTAAGGGTAAACTGAGAAAAAACATTAAATCCCGGAGTCCCATTAACCCATCTACCGTATAAATATCTTCTGATTCTAATTCTAATTCATCGGCTAATAAACTGCGTAAATAATCGGGCATTGAACTATTAATTTCCAGACGAACAACAGATCCTCCAACGCGGCGTTTTCGCAATTCTTGTTCAATGGCTAATAATAAATCATCCGCTTCATCTTCTTGAACCGCTAAATCAGCATCCCGTGTAATCCTAAAAATGTAATAATCTTGAATATCCATTCCGGGAAATAACGATTCTAAATTATGGGCAATTACTTGACCAATGGGAACCCCAATCCAAGCCGCAAATTCCCCATTGGCTTGTCCTCGTAATTCTTTAGGTAAGGAAATAAATCGCGGAAAAGAACTCGGTACTTTCACCCGCGCAAATAATTCTTCTTTGGTTTCGGGATTTTTGAGAACAACCGCTAAATTTAAACTCAGATTTGATAAATAGGGAAAGGGATGGCTGCGGTCGATGGCTAAGGGCGTTAAAACCGGGAAAATTCCCTCTTCAAAATAACGCTGTAAATAGGTTCGTTGTTCTTGATTGAGATCAATATAATTTAATAAGTGGATTCCATTTTTAGTTAATTCGGATTTAATCTGTTGTTCAAAATATTGATGCTGTTCCGTGACCATCGGTAACAACCGTTCATGAATGGCATTGAGTTGTTGTTGGGGTGTCCGACCATCGGGAGTAACTTTATTCACTTGAGCTTCAATTTGTCGCTTAATTCCAGCAACGCGCACCATAAAAAATTCATCTAAATTAGAACTAAAAATCGCTAAAAATTTCAGTCGTTCTAACAAAGGTGTTCGAGGATCTAAAGCTTCTGCTAAAACGCGACGGTTAAACTCTAACCAACTCAGTTCTCGGCTGAGATAATATTGAGGAGCTTTAAGATTGATGTCTTTGGTAATTTTTGGCTCGGTTTTTTTAGATTTGGACATAATTGAAGATTTCAGATCGGGTAAACCTAACCTTTATTGTAATTCTTTAGGGTCAGAACCGTCGCAAAAACCCAGTTTTTTAAGAGAATGAAGTGATGGCAGATTCAGGAAGAGAATAAAAAGCTCAGTTTTTCGGGGTTAGTACGTCAGTTCTGAGGGTAAAAAGGGGCAAACATGAAGTTGACTTGAGAAAACTAGATCTATCTTAGTTAGATTCTGGTTAATAGGTGTTTAAATTTAGCAGGACATTACAACTTAAAATTCATCCCCACTATTTTATCAATGCTAGTTCAGCCAATTCAAAGCTTGACTAATTTGTTCGGCTAATTTTAAGGGTCGAAAAGGTTTTGCAAATACAGCCGCTACCTCCATTCCTGAAAAATTTTCTCGTTCCCACTGTTGAGCTTTTGCGGTCACTAAAATCACCGGAATATTTTGGGTATGGGGATTAGATTTTAAATATTCTAGTGTCACCCTGCCATCCATATCAGGCATCATCATATCTAATAAAATAGCATCGGGTTGATGGTTAGCAGCAAGGCTTAATGCTTCTTCGCCACAACAAGCCGTAATCACCTGCCAACCTGCCCCTAGTTCTAATCCTAATTTAGCGATCGCCCGGACATCGGGTTCATCATCTACAATTAAAATTTGTTTGTTCAGCATAACATTTATCCCTGTAATCTGATTAGTTTGCGTCCTTATTGGTGACAGAGTTAACTCCATATTTTAACTCAAAATCGAGAAAATATCGAGAATTTGTTTAGAGTTAATTCTAGGAGTGATTTTAACAGATAGGAAGCATCACATAAAATATACTTCCCTGCCCTAAATGACTTTCAGCCCGAATTTTTCCTTGATGTTGTTCAACCATCAGGCGACAAATTGCTAATCCTAAACCTGTCCCATTCTTGGTTCGAGAATCAGAAGCATCCACTTGTTCAAAGCGCTCAAAAATGATTTCTAGTTTATCAGTAGGAATTCCTCGACCCTGATCTTTAACTTGCAAACAAATGTAAGAAATTTGTGAGCCATTTTCCTTTAATTTTACCACTTGTGCGCTCATCCAAACCTTCTGTTTCGGTTCAGAAAATTTAATGGCATTACTTAATAAATTTGTTAAAATTTGAACGATGCGATCCGGATCTACCCACAGATAAAAATCAAACGGATCAACCTCAAATTTAATTTGAGATTGATCTGCTATGACTTGCATTGCTTCTTGAGCTTTAATCATTAAATCTGCTAAATTACAGTAAACCTTTTGTAAGGAAATTTTACCCGATTTCATTCGTTCTAAATCCAGAATATTATTCACCAGTCGAATTAATCGTTCTGTATTATTAATCGCAATGCTTAATAAATTTTTCCCTTGTTCTGTTAGCAGTCCTAACTGTCCCGATGCTAATAAATCTAATCCCCCCACTAAAGAAGTTAATGGAGTTCTTAATTCATGACTGACTAAAGAGATAAATTCATTTTCTAAACGGCGACGTTCATTAATATTTCGGGAAACCCCGACCACTAATTGATCTCCCTGAGCATCTTGAGAAACAGACCAATTTGAACTATACCAATTCCAGGTTCCATCTTGATGTTTAACCCGAAATTCAATATCGAATTCTTGTTTTCCGCTTGTAATGACCATTTGAAAGACAGTAAAAGTTTTCGATATATCCTGTGGATGGATAAAGAGTGTAAAGAGTTGTCCTTCAAGTTCATGAGGGAAATAGCCAGTTAATGTTAATAAATTAGGCGCGATATATAATAATATTCCTTCGGCATTCATTAAATAAATTATATCATGAGCCGTTTCAACAATTCGTCTAAATTTTTCTTCACTAGCTTTTAAATCCGCTTCGGCTCGTTTTTGATCAGTAATATCTCGAAAACACCAAACTCGACCAATAATCGTTTGACCCAACTTTTGAGGACAAGAGTAACGTTCAAAAACGCGACCATCCTTTAATTCTAATAAATCATAACTATCTTGTTCTGGTTGAGAATATAACTCCTTAACCTGTTGAAAAAAAATCTCTGAATCTTTAACTTGATTCGCTAAATATTGTACTCGTTTATAATGATTTTGTTCCTGAAAAAGCTCAGGATGAATTGACCACATTTCTAAAAAATGGCGATTATAGGTAATAATATTACCTTGATTATCAACCGCTAAAACTCCCTCTTGAATTGATTCAAAAGTCGCTTGTTGTAAGGATAGAGAATGTTTAAGAGCATCTTGAGCTTGTCGCCGTTCCGTCGCGTCGGTTCCAACGGACAAAATTTCTATCAGTTCACCTTTGGCATTAAAAATTGGTCGATTTGACCAAACAACCCAAGCGCGTTCACCCTGTTTACAACTATTTTCATTTTCATTTAAACTATAATTTTCACGATGATGACAAATATCATCCATTAAAGCCTGTAAATCCCGTCCTGATGTTTCCGTTTCAGGAACAATTGTTCCAACTACATTTTGACCGATAATTTCTTCAAGTTGGAATCCAAAAAAATTTTGTCCATAATTATTTAGAAATTTAATATTACCTTTTGCATCCCATCTCAAAATAATACAATTTGCGGTTTCGACTAAATCTCGATATTGAGATTCTCGTGCTTTTAACGCTTCTTCTGCTTGTTTTTTCTCAGTAATATTCCGTCCTAAAACTACTAATCCTTTACGCTTGCCATCCTGTTCAAATAGGGGGACTTTAATCATATCCCAAATCGTCAGATAACCATCGGAACGTAGAACTTTTTCTTCAATTCGATAAATATCAGCATTTTGCCAAGCTTGTTCATCAGTTTTTTGACAATGTAATAATGCCTCTCGATAATTGGGTTTTAACTCTGCTAATTCCAAATCCGTTTTGCCTTGATAAGGTACATTTTCTAGGTCTAAAAACTTTAAGTTTGCTTGATTAGATTCTAACCAATGCCCTTCTCCATCCTTAAAACAAATAATATCCGGTGTTGAATTAATCAAAGTCCGTAATCGTTCTTCACTTTCTCTTAAGGATTTTTCAATTTTTATCTGTTGAGTAATATCCCGAAAACTTAAGACTCGACCCATTATGTGTTCTCCCTGCCATTGCAGTTGACCATAACGCTGAAAAATTCGACCGTCTTTTAACTCAATGCGGTCTAAAATAACGGTCTGTGAGGGTTGAGTTGAAAAGTTTTTAATTCGCTCAATAAACCCCACTGGATCTAAGGTTTTTTCTGCTGCAAATTGTACTCGTTCTTGACTACGGTTTGGTTGCATTAAGGCTTCAGGCATTGACCAGATGTCTAAAAACTTTTGATTATAAACGGGAACGTCACAATCTTCCCCCACCACTAATATTCCATCGGCGTTTGCTTCTAAGGTAGCTCTTAATACTGCTTCGGTTTGGCGTAGAGATTGTTCTTTTTGTTGATATTGAAATTCTAACTGTTTAAAGGAAGTAATATTACGAATCCATAAAATTATGATTTCCTGTCCCTGAAGATTTAAAACCTTTCCTGAAATCCTTAAAAAAAATAGTTCTTCTCCTCGTTGTAGTTCATAATTGATGGGACAATGATTGCCCTTTTCTATTTCTGGGTTAAGATAAGTTGATGTTGAAATCGGTTTTCCGTTTTGGGTGAAGGGCAGACAATCATTTAAGGAAAGATCCACAAGAGAATTGAATGCAAAGGAATGATTTTCTCTACAGTCTAAAACCAACTCTTTAAAGGCTGTATTATAACCTTGAATTCGAGCCTCTTTCGTTAGCCAAACGCAAGCATCTGTTAGATAATCTAAGCTGATACTGAGAAGGGTTAAAATAGAGGATTCTGTTGCACATAAATCGGGCGATAAGGTAATCATAAATTTGACCCTGTTCATAGAGGTTCAAAATCAATTCCTGGTTTCTCAGAGTCTAATTTATTCCTCAATCGGTTTAGCCTGATTTATTAAGATCTGGGATTCTGACAAACAGATCCATTCTAATAATCTTGAGCTAAAATTCCACAACTTGCCACAGTCGAAGTACCATAGAAATTAGGGTTTATGTCAAACCAACCCCACTGAAAATCTAAGGTTTGATGACGTTGGCGGAGGATGAGATGGCAGTTAAATTGGAACGCCCAATTTTAATGGGAGGGATTGGACTTTCGTTAGGTCTGTGGCTGTTGCAAAGTCTTCAGCATTCAGCGTCCGAATTCGGACAAATGATGCTGTTTAGTTTAGCGTTAGGAAGCGCCGGACTGTGGTGGTGGAAGCAACAAGGGACAGAACCTCTGCAATTGTCGCCTCCTCCAGAATCGTTAAATCAGGAATTAGTGGAAAAAGCGATCACCCAAACCCGAGCTCTGATCCAACGTCTAGCCACTGAAACGGCAACTCAGGACAGCCGTTTAGAAGCCCTACAGCAGCAAACAGAACAACTCAAGACTCATCTGCAACGAACAAACCTAAATATCGCCCTGGTGGGTAACAAAGGCGTGGGAAAAACAGCTTTGTTACAACGGTTGCAGTCGGACTGGCTGACTCAACAGTCTCAAACTTTAAGTTTGACAGAAGTTTCAGCAACCGATCTCAATTCTCCTATCCCCAATTTAACGACTGCGGATGTGGTTTTGTTTGTGACCGGGGGAGATTTAACTGACCCGGAATTTAAAATTCTTTCTGGACTGGTGGCAAATTACCATCGAGTTATTTTAGTGTGGAATAAGCAAGATCAATATTTAGTCGGTGATCAACCTGTAATTTTGCAACAGTTAAAAACCACATTAACTGGGGTGTTATCCTCGGATGATATTATTGCGATCGCAGCGTCTCCAAATCCCGTCAAAGTTCGTCAACATCAAGAGGATGGAACCGTTCAAGAATGGCTAGAAGCGCAATCACCGATTCTCGATTTGTTAACAAAACACCTTGATTTTATTGTCACTCAAGAACAGCAAGCCTTAGTATTAGCAACAACCTATCGGGAAGCATTAGGATTGCGACAAGAGGCGAAAGAAATTGTTAATCAATTACGTCGAGAACAGGCGTTACCTTTGATTGAACAATATCAATGGATTGCAGCGGCGGCAACAGTAGCGAATCCAGTTCCAGCTTTAGATATGTTAGCAACGGCGGCGGTTAATGCTCAATTAGTCATGGATTTAGGGGCGATTTATCAACAAAAATTCTCCCTTCAGCAAGGTCAAGAAGTTGCAACGACGATTAGCACTCAGATGTTGAAATTAGGGTTTGTGGAAATCTCCACCCAAACTTTAACCTCATTGTTGAAAAGTAATACCGTGACGTTTATCGCCGGAAGCCTAGTTCAGGGGGTCAGCGCGGCTTATTTAACCCGAATTGCTGGGTTGAGTTTAATTGAGTATTTCCAAGCGCAGGATATCCAGTTAGAAGCCCCTGAAAATCCAAGCCTGAATTGGGATAACCTCAAGAAAACCCTGCAAACGGTCTTTCAGCAAAATCAACAAGCCAGTTTATTACAGTCCTTTGTGACACAGGCGATCAATTATTTTACGGTGCAATTCAAACCCAAGCAAACTGTTGAATCCTCCGTGTCTTAGGTTGTTTCCCCTCTGTGTTCCCCAGTCCTCAAAAAAAGTTTGGGAACTGGGTTTACATTTCTGGAGTTTATGCTATAGTTAGAAATTGTGAAACGCACTGCGGGTGTAGTTTAGTGGTAAAACTATAGCCTTCCAAGCTATTAATGCGGGTTCGATTCCCGCCACCCGCTTTCCCAAACACTATATCTATTCATTCCCTCTAACCCCTACGCTATATACAGTGCAGGGGTTTTCAGTTGATGGAGAATCCTTTGCTGTAGGGATAGATTGATGTCTTAATTTGATGTCTATTATGTATAACCCTTTCTCTTCTGCTTTGGGATCCCCCTTCCCATCCTGAAAAAATCCGTTATAATAACTTGTAAGGTTGTGCTGCGACGTTGGTGGCTTGCCGATATGTTTTTTTGATCTATAGCTTTAAGAATACGGGAACTAAGAAAGTTACAGACGGCAGTAAACCGAGCTTGTACTCGGAAACTTTAAGTCTGGTCGAGGTGCCCACCTGGTTTTAACCAGGTCAAAAGCTGAGGCGACACGGCGTTGCGGTTAACCTTATCAGAATTTTATAGCCTTGATCAGAGGGTTAGGTTTAGCAAGAATACCCAACCCTAGACTGTATTAAAATAAGAAATAACGCTGTGCCATCGGTAATATAGTTGCAGGTTCACAGGTTAATAATTGCCCGTCTGCTTTGACTTGATAGGTTTCAGGATCTACGTCAATTTTCGGTAAGGCATTATTTAATTTCAGATCCGCTTTACTAATATTTCGAGTTCCTGAAACCGCTACGCATTGTTTTTGTAACCCCAATTGTTCAGGAATTTTAGCGTCTAAAGCGGCTTGAGAAACAAAGGTTAAAGATGTCGAGGCGATCGCTTTTCCAAAACTTCCAAACATGGGGCGACTATGGACAGGTTGGGGTGTAGGAATACTTGCATTCGCATCTCCCATTTGCGCCCAAGCAATTAACCCCCCTTTAATCACTAATTCCGGTTTAACCCCAAAAAAAGCGGGTTTCCATAAACATAAATCGGCTAATTTTCCTTCCGCAATTGATCCGACATAATCAGAAATTCCATGAGTAATTGCTGGATTAATTGTATATTTAGCAATATAGCGTTTTACGCGAAAATTATCATGGGTTTCTTGAGAGTTTTTAGATTCAGGTAAAAGCCCCCGTTGCACTTTCATTTTATGGGCGGTTTGCCACGTTCTAATAATACTTTCTCCCACCCGTCCCATGGCTTGGGAATCAGAAGAAATCATACTAAATGCCCCTAAATCATGCAAAATATCTTCAGCCGCAATGGTTTCTCGACGGATTCGAGATTCTGCAAACGCGACATCCTCTGGAATATTTCGATCTAAATGGTGGCAAACCATTAACATATCCAGATGCTCTTCTAAAGTATTCATCGTATAGGGACGAGTGGGATTCGTAGAAGAAGGTAAGACATTTTCAAGACCACAAACTTTAATAATATCTGGCGCATGACCGCCTCCTGCCCCTTCCGTATGATAGGTATGAATCACCCGATTTTTAAACGCTTCAATGGTGGTTTCTACGAATCCTGCTTCGTTTAATGTATCCGTATGAATGGCAACTTGAACATCATATTCATCCGCAATATTTAAACAAGTATCAATTGCAGCAGGTGTAGTTCCCCAATCTTCATGGAGTTTTAAACCCATCGCCCCCGCAACAATTTGTTCAACTAAACCTTGGGGTTGACTACTATTTCCTTTCCCTAAAAATCCTAAATTCATGGGAAAGGCTTCCGCCGCTTCTAACATTCGATAAATATTCCACGCACCCGGAGTGCAAGTGGTGGCATTTGTTCCCGTTGCGGGGCCAGTTCCACCGCCGATCATTGTGGTAATTCCTGATGCAATGGCAGTCTCTATTTGTTGAGGACAAATAAAGTGAATATGACTATCAATTCCTCCCGCCGTGAGGATCATTCCTTCCCCTGCGATCGCTTCCGTTGCAGGGCCGATAATAATATCAATATGATCTTGAATATAGGGATTTCCAGCTTTACCAATTTTATAAATTTTCCCATCTTTTATCCCTACATCCGCTTTAACAATGCCCCACCAATCAACGATTAAAGCATTAGTAATTACTAAATCAACTGCACCATTTTCACGGGTAATGGGTGACTGTCCCATGCCATCTCGAATCACTTTTCCGCCCCCAAATTTTACCTCATCTCCATAGGTTGTATAGTCTCTTTCTACTTCAATGATTAATTCTGTATCCGCTAATCGAATGCGATCGCCCACCGTAGGCCCAAAGGTTTCTGCATAAGCCTGCCGATCCATTTTATAACTCATAAATCTTCCTGGGGTAATGATAAGTTTTCTAAGAATTCAACGAAGGGTTTAAAGCATTGAGGACATCTTTCAGCAAGATCCTGATAATTAGCTTTCCCTAAAATCAACGTTGAATCTACTGTTTTTTGATAAGTTTTATTATACTCTTTAAATAATCTTTCTACAATTCTACTCGGTGGCTGATCATGATTTTGATCTTCTACAGGAATTGTCCAAGAAATAGGGAAGTTCTGATCTTTTCTTAAGCCTAGACGAGTTTTAAGTTTAGTCTCCGAGGCTAAAACTAAGGTCTCTAAGTCATATTTAAAGCAAAAAACCTTAAATCGTTCTATTAATCGCTGATCATTAAGTCCTTTTTGAGTTAGTTCTTGATTAAACTTAGCTATTATCCCTGCTTTTAATTCTTGATAAGTTTTATGAGGAAACCCTTTATTGGGAGGGTATAAGTCAGGAATAACGGCAACAATTGAATCAGGATTATTTTTTAAAACATTAATTGCTTTTTTAGGAATTACTTCTAATAATTCTTTTTTAGCATCTCCGCCTCTTTGATTATCGCTTCCTTTGGCTGCAAAGAATTGAATTGTAATTCCTTGAAATTGCTGATTTTCAATTAAATCTTTTAACAGGGATTCCATTGCTAACTTATCTGATTTTCCTTCTACATAAACTATTACCTTCATATCAATTGCTCCAATTCATCAGAACGATGCAATTTTTCAATTTCATCTGCTCCAAAATCTTCTAACATATCAATTAATACGGGAAATTCGCAGGGTTTAAAAAATTTGGCTTCTCCCTGTTCTTTACGAATCACGGCAATTTTAGATAAATCAAACTGACTTAGGAAATAGGAAGAATGGGTTGCTAACAAAATTTGAGTCCGTTCTGATGCTTTCTCAAATAGTCCTGCTAAAATCGATAATGTCCGAGGATGTATCCCTTGATCCGGTTCATCAATACAGATTAAACTGGGCGGTTTAGGATGTAAACAAAGGCAAACCCAACAAATCAAACGTAAAATTCCATCGGATAAATCCGCTAAACTAATAGTTTCATCAACTCCCTTTTCTTGCCAAAATGCAATGACCTCGCCAGGGCCACCTCGCGCTTTTACCATTAAATTTTTAAACCCTGGAATCATTAATCCTAAAAACAACTGCAATTCATTAAAAATTTCTTGATGTTCCATTTGTAAGTAAAATAAAACAGAACTCAAATTTCCTGCATCTTCATGAAGAATCGGTTCCTGCTCAATTAACACTGATTTACGGATTTTCTGATTAGCAATATTAAAAGAGCTATAAAATCTCCAATTCTGAATATATTCTCTTAATTCAAATAATAATTCTAAACGTGGATTAGTGATGGTACTTAAAGCTAATTGATTGCGTTTAGATTGAATATCTTGCCCAATTTCTGTAGTGTCAAACCTCCCCGTATCTGGATTTTGAACTCGCCCTTGATTTCCTCGAATATCCATGAAAATATAAGGGTTTTTATATTGATCGTCAAAGGGTTTAGAGGAAACAACTGTTTCATGGGTAATTTGTGTTTTCCCCACAGGGCCGACCAGTTCACCTTGATAGAGCATAGAAACAGGTCTATTGGTATCAATTTCTAAATTCCATGTAAACTTTTCTGGCCCGGTCAGATGAAAAATTTGTTGACCGATTGATCCCTCTATAATTTCAGTGGGGATCTCTCGATACATACCATCTCGGAGAAATTTCAAAAATTCAAACAAACTGGATTTTCCAGCCCCATTAGCACCTACAATCACTTCTAAAGATTTAAAGTCAGCTTTAAAGTCTTTAAAAGGACGATACCCTTTAATATCAATCGATAATAATCTCATCATCAAAATTTCCAGAGACAATCAATTATTAAAGTTTAACTCATCTATTCTACTTCTTTTTTTTACCTTTTTTGGTTTTATCTTTCTCTTTCTTAGATTTTTTATCGGATGGTTCTGATGGGATGTTTTCGAGTTGACCTTCCACTAACTTATTAAACCCATAAATTTCTCGACTTCCGGCTATTGTCACTAACTCGATTTCCCGTTCATCTCCGGGTTCAAATCTAACCGCAGTTCCGGCTGGAATATTTAACCGCATTCCTTTGGTTTGTTCCCGTGTAAATTTTAAGGCTTCATTAACTTCATAAAAGTGATAATGTGATCCAATTTGAATCGGGCGATCGCCTGTATTCGCTACTTTAACCTTTAAGGTGGGACGACCAACATTGAGTTCAATTTCACCTGCTTTAACAATCAGTTCACCTGGAATCATGGGTTATTGCCTCTTGTGATGATTAATATTCTTAATTACCATACATTAGGGACAACTAATAAGGTGTTCTCTATCTAAATTTAATACAGCCTGACTCCCCACACTCACTCACGCCCCACCCCATAACCAATCTCAACATTAAGTTTTGATGAGTAGCAGCTTAGGATTTTTCCCACTCCTGTCTATTTTCTGATGAATACATCATTAGCCTCTAAGCCTTTCTGAATATGCGTTTGAGAAGTTTGTCGTCTGCTGAATAAATCAAAATTTTGCAGAAATTCGACTCGGTGCAGCCAATTTAAAAAAAAATCGCTAGGATAGAAATCAGGGTACTCAATCACTGAAAGTGAACTGAACCTTAAAAGTCAGTTGACACCCAGGTTGGTTGCCCCAAAGGTACTTTATTCAAGATTAATTATGGAATATTCCGATAAAAGGACAGACTGTCTGAAAGAGGTGGCAAAAAAATGTGATGTCCCAACATTTAACAAGCTGGATAATATTATCCCCGACTTAATTCGGTCAGATAATGATGTGCCCATGTTAGCCAGAACAGAAAAACAAACCTATCAACTGATAGACAACGCAATAAATCGTCTTAATATTGAATTAGATTCTCCCGTGGCAATGTCCTATATGTCTGCACACCCTATCGAATTATTAGAAGATTGCTTGAATTTGGAGAGCATATCTTGGCGTGGGCAAATTTTTATGAAGTATTTTAGCCAACAATTAGCTGAAGATGTGAAGCAAAGAATCAAGAAAGCAATTGACTGTTCCTTTGATCTGTCGGTTTTATATGGGAAAGAAGTACCCTCGCTCAGTCGAATTATTCTTGAACTTCTTACGATTGATCCCAAATTGGAGAAGTTAATTTTGGAACGTGCGGTTAAAGTTCATAAGGAATGTCACGTCTCAGAATTTCAACCTGAATATGTCATAGAGGGTGAAGAGTGGGGATTCCATTATCAAATAGTTATAGAAGGGTTTGCTAATGAATTTCGGCAGGATTTGATCGATGCAGTTCAAAATCATAATTTAACAGTTTTCAAAGAATTATTGTCTCGTGTTCCCTTATTGAAAAGTTTACCTCAGTTTAACTACAAACCTCAACGTCTGTCTTCTGTCTGATGAATCAATATTAATTCCCATCGGGTGCGTAAGCACCCGCCGAGAGTAAGGAGCGTAAAGTAGTAGGGTGCATAAGCACAGCGCACGCACCAAAAGTTTATTAATCAATCTATAAAGTAAGCGTAGCGCACGCACCAAAATGTTTGTTGTTAATTCATAAAAAATTGGTGCGTGTGGCTTTGCCTGACGCACCCTACAAATTGGAAGGATTTAAGGGAGTGCCACATCGTTTACAAAAACGGGCATCTTTATCATGAACTGACCACCCACAACCGACACAAATCGTATCAATATGATTAGCAGTTTTGACTAATTGTTTAATTAAATCTCCTAATTGCCAAGGGATTAAAGCAATTCCGGTTAATATCATTAATATGGTTAAAAATCGCCCCATTTCTGATAGGGGGGTAACATCTCCAAAACCTACGGTTGTCATGGTGACGACAGAAAAATATACTGCATCTAAGAAGGTTTTAAAGATTTCAGGATTAACAGGATGTTCAACTTGATAAATCAAGCCAGAAAATATAAAAACAATCGTTAATAGCGTAAAAATAATCCGAGCAAAAATCATCCCATCTTCAGTTTGAATTCTGAAAACAGATATTTTTACATCAATAAATCGGATTAATCGGAGAACTCTAAACCAACGGAAAATCCTTAAATAACTAATATTTAAAAACCTTAAAGATCCTTGTATTATAATCAATAAATCAATTAATGATAAAGGATCTAATACAAATTTTTTTTTATTTTCAGCCGCCCAAAATCGAATAACATACTCAATGGTAAATAAAATTAAAATAATAAAATCTAATAATTCTAAACGAGAACGAACATTCGGAGAAAGGGGATAGGTTTGAGCAATAAAACTAGCTAAGGAAATTAATATAATTCCCGTTAAGGTTAAATTTATAGTTTTCCCCAGGGGCGTTTCAATATCTTCTAAATAAAAGGCTACTTTCTTTCGTGTCTCTTCCCAAAACTCTAAATTAGATGGGGATAATTGTGGATCTTCCATAAATTTAAAGGATGCGATCGCCTATACAAACCGCTTTTGATCTTTGTTAATAATCTTTTTTCTTAAAAGCATGATGATTTCCTTCAGGATCTTCATCTTCTAACTCAAAGTTTGCCTCAGAATAAAGTTCCAAGCGTTGAATATTTCGCTCTCTGAACTGATGAGAACTTCTACTTCCTGACAAACGATTTCCTGATCGGCGTTGGGACTCAGAGGGGGACGTTTTGCGGGTAAAGGTTTTCCACGCCACGCGGATTCCGGTGAAAATACTTCCTGTGGTAGATTGCAATTTTCTGGCTTGTTGTTTAGCACTATCTAAGCCTAAATCCACTTGTTTAACAACTTGGCTGGCACTTTGTACCCCTTCGCTAACATCCTCCGTCAGTTCGGTAATTTCTAATCCAGTTAAACGAATCGATTCCAAAGTCGGTGGAAATTCACGCGAGAGGGTATCGGCTAATTTTTCCACACTTCTGGCTGCCCGTGCAATAGCTTGCACGGCAGGTAAGGCAACAACAACAACAGCAGTAAGGCTGACTGCCACAAAAAATAGTGACAGTGCAAGCCAAAACAAAGGTTCAGTCACTTGATTTCCATCAATAACAGTTTGGGGTTTATTCGCCTTCAAAGTATAGCGATTTTTAGGCGCAATCCCCCATTGTTAACGTTCCCGTATGATTTTTTGAGACTCTGGTAGATGGTTTTCAACTTCTAACTTCTGTTGGGTTTGTCGCTGTTGTTGGCTGGCTTCTAACCCGGCTGCAATGGATTCTTTAAGCCGAATTAAGGTTTCATCCCAATTGCGTAATGCAGACCCAGACAGTCGATTGGCCTGTAACTGAACGTTAGTGGATAGATCTTCTGCAAGTTCGGGTAAGGCATCGGCTGATTTTTTGAGTAACTGTCTCGTTTCTTTCCCAGAACGAGGGGCTACCAACAAACCGGCTACCGTACCCACGACAGAACCTAAGACAAAACCACCTAAAAATTGTCCTAACCGTTGATTTGACATATTGAACCGCAGTACAAATTCTATCCCCGTACTCTATTTATTCTATTAAGAAAATGGTTATAATAACCACTAATCCCTGAAAGGGATTGAAATTAATCAAAATCAACAGACAAGATTACCGATTAGGGGGAAGGGAGATTTTAAACCCCCAACTCCCCTTAAAAACCGCCACCATAACACCTATAACTTGGATTTAGTGTGTTGGCAATTGGGACAGCTTATAGTTTGTTCTTATCACCATAACAGTTGCTATCATTAAGCAACTTCCAGACGATGGGGTGTTAAAGTTCGGGTTGTTAAAGTCATGGAATGATTATTTAAAATTTGATGGAGTTGTTCAGCTTCTTCATCGGTAAATTTTAGAGTTTGATCACCCAAAAAATTGACAACTAACGGACTGCCCATTTCATGAGTTAAACGTTGCCAACAAATCACTGCATCAAGGCTAAATCCAAAATTTTTAACTTGAATAAAACGTGACATAGTTAATCTCCTATTTATAAAGTTATAGGGCAGATTCCTATAAAAATTAGGCTATGAATCTGTTAGCATTCTCTCCTAATAGAAAGACTTCTAAACAATTCTTATCTTGCTTTCCTATTCTTCCTAATTGTCACAGATATACACATCTAACTTAGGAAAGATTTTCCTTCACTTCCTGATTAGAATCTTAAAAACTCTCAGACAATACAATCTCAACGTTGTTAAATTATGTTTGTGAATAAAAATGTATTTCTAAGAAATTGTATTAAAAAATACAACAGGATTTGGAAAAACCTATTGGCTTATGGTCTGAAGACAGCTATACTGGCAACAGTAATGAATGATCAATCCATCTAGTTAGTAGCCCTCTATACTAAGGGTTCTTTCCGTTTTATGGTTTAATAACAGACTCAACTTGTCGTTAGTTGGAATGGTGTATTGCGCTTACAAGGTCTATGAAAAATATTCTGGTTATTATTCATCAACCTACCACCGAAACAGGGCGGGTGGGACAAATTCTAACATCCTATGGTTATAAATTGGATATTCGCCTTCCCAGTCAGGGGGATGCTTTACCCCATCATTTAGAAAAACATGAAGCTGTGATTGTTTTTGGGGGGCCAATGAGTGCCAATGATGAAAATACGTTACCTTATATTCGGACTGAACTGAACTGGATTTCCCTGGTTTTAGAGTCCCAAAAACCCTATTTAGGCATTTGTTTAGGGGCTCAACTATTAGCCAAAGTGTTAGGGGCAAAAGTCTCGTTTCATCCTGAAGAAATTCGAGAAATTGGCTATTTTCCCATTACTCCAACCGTCGAAGGACAAGGTTCTTTTAACGCTCTACAATACGTTTATCAATGGCATCAAGAAGGGTTTGAATTACCGTCTGGCGCAGTCTTATTAGCAACAGGAAACTATTTTCCTAACCAAGCATTTCGTTATGAAAAAACGGCTTATGGTCTGCAATTTCACCCGGAAATGACTGAAGAATTAATGAAACGGTGGATAGAGCGAGGAAGGGAACAATTAACCTTACCCGGAAGCCAATCTCTAACGGAACAACTTCATAAACATCATTTGTATGGAACTCAGGGGGAAAAATGGTTAAAAACCTTTCTTCCGAGTTGGATAAATTCGATTCACCCAGAACAAAACTTGCTGTTAGAACGACGCTCGGCTTAATTTAAAATAAAATTAGATCAGTTATTAGTTATAGCAGTGGTGGCAAAAACTAATACAGCAAACCTAGACTTGTGTTCCTCTTTTCCCTCCTGTTCCCTGTTCACTAATATAATGTAAACACCATTGGTTTTTGCCATTATTTTTAGCTTTATAAAGGGCTTTATCCGCTTCATAAATTAACACTTCAGGAGAAGAGTGTAACTCAGGAATTTGACTAGCAACGCCTAAACTCACTGTAACATATTTCTCGACTAAAGAAGTCTTAAGCTGTTGTGTATTTAAACTGTGATTATAGCATTACCTTTGTTTTTAAGTTTACGTCCCCATTTAATAGATAACTGTCCTTCATTTAAAAGCTGATGTAATAAACACTCTAGCTCATCAACTGATTTAAAGAGTCGATGAGCTATATATTCTTTAGCTGAATGCCAGACTAATTCAATTAAATTATAATCTGGACTATATGCTGGAAGAAATTCTAAATAGACATTCGGCATTTCTGCTTTAATTTTTTCTAGGTACTCTTCTTTTTTGTGAAAACTTGCATTGTCAAGAATAATCAGGATCTTAGCTCCTTTTTCTACAAATTCTTCTGCTTGATTTCCCGCTAATACCCATTCATAAATTAGCTCTTGATAAAAACTTTTTAACACTTGATAAAAATTATCTGCATTTCCTTTATCCAGAAATTCTACAAATCTTTTTTTATCCGAGTACCTCAATCCTCCCATCACATTAACTCTTCCTTTCCTCCTGTCTCCTCTAATCTGTTTCCTCTTCCCTTTTTTACACCAATTCTTTCTTTTTATCACTCTTAAATTAAATCCACTTTCATCCCAAAACCATACCTGTAATTGTTCTGGACTTTCTTTTGCTATTTTCAAATATTCTTCTATTTTATCTTTAAATAATTTTCTTTTTTCTGGATCTCTTTTCTCTTCTAAGCTATACTTTGCCCACAAATAAACATACTTTTTTTCCTTTAATATCTTTCTCACTTGTGAACTACTTAATTTGATTCCTGTGATTTGTTCTAAATAAGTTGCCAATCTTTCTCCTGTCCATCTCCCAAATTCATATCCTAATTCTTCCGGTTCTTTTTCTACTGTTTCTAATAATATCTCTATATATTTGTCTGTGGCTTTTCTATAATTTCCTTTCATTCTTTCATCTTTTAGGCTTTCTAATTTGTCAGGGTCTCCATGTACACACCAATAACATACTTTGTTTAATGAGCAGCCCAAAAACTTGGCAATTTCACTTTGCTTTTTACCATCATTTAGCAATAATAAAATCAAGATTCTTTCTCGGATTTGTCCATTTTCTTCCTCTTTCAATCTTTTCTGTAGTTTCTCTACTTGCTTTTCATTTAAATGATTTTTAGCAGGCATCTTTTGATTGATTTTTCTAAACTTGGTTTTTCATTATACCCTATTTAGATGCTTAACAGCTTATGAGGGATCTGAAGTTGTTGCACTTCCATATTAATTCGAGTTGCTACTTGTGAGGCATCAAATAAGGCGGTGTGGGGTAAAATAACCGCAAATTCTTCTCCACCATAACGCGCCACCACGTCAAAACCATTTCTGACAGCCGTTTTAATCGCTTGAGCTACTTGTTGTAAACAGTCATCTCCTTTTTGATGGCCGTAGGTGTCGTTATAGTTTTTAAAGTAATCAATATCGCATAAAATTAATGCTAAAGTGGTTTCAGTTATTAAATGTTGATTCCATACAGATTTCAGACATTCATTAAACCAATATCGATTTGCTAATTTAGTTAAACTATCTGTAATTGCCATGTGTTTTAATTCTTTATTGACCTCTTGTAACGTAATTTCAATCCGTTGACGTTCTTCAATTTCGGTTTTTAATTGTTGCATAGTCAATTCTAAGCGTCGGCTATTGGCTTCTAATAAACAACTATATTGAATCCCTTGAGAAACTTCTGCTAACATATCAATCACTAAATCCGCTTGCGGAAAATTTTTTAACTCCTCCACTCCTAACCAAGGTAAAGGTTTAATTAAATCGGGACTTTTCCAAATAATTTCAAACTGTTTAGATTCGGTTACTCGACCTATATAACAATGTTTCCATAAATGATGATTAGATTCAATTTTAACCAGTCCTCCCGGTGCTTCAAAGGTTTGATCATAAGCGGCTTTTTTAACGAAATTTGTTTCAAAACTATTGGCTTTTTCTACAGCATTTTTCCAAAGATAAACTTGAAAATAAGCAGCTTCAATGGGGTCAGAAGTAACTCTCTCGGTTCCATATAAAGCTTTAAAATTATTCACAAATTCTTGATTGTGGGGACTATTTAAGCTTTGAAAATAACTCCAACAAGCATAATGACCCACACTCGCTTTACCCATAGTCTGAACCTCTGATTCTGAAACACTCACTGCTACAATTGGCATCTCTGAGGGTGAAATTCCAGCTTCATAATAAGCTTGATAAAAATAAAAATTACTATCCCCATTTAAAGTATTAAAAATGACATCGGGTTTTAAATTTTTGATTTCATCAATAATATCGAAAAATCTTTTATCTCCCAAAGGAAAATAGTGTTCTCCAACAACAGTTCCGCCTTCTTGTTTCAGGAGGGACTTAATTAATTTATGGGCTGTCCGAGGAAATACATAATCTGCACCTAATAAATAAAATCGTTTTCCTAGGTTTTGGAGTACCCAACTCACCGCAGGTTGAATTTGTTGATTTAAACAGGAACCGGTATAAAAAATATTAGGAGAAGATTCTAACCCTTCATATTGAATGGGATACCAAAGTAAAACATTATATTCTTCCATTAAAGGTTTCACTGCTTTTCGAGAAGCCGATGTCCAACAGCCAAATATTGTGCTGACTTGATCGATTTCTAGTAATTTTTTGGCTTTCTTTTCAAACACTAAAATATCAGACGCACCATCTTCAATTACGGGTTCAATTTCATGTCCTAAAATTCCTCCTTGGGCATTAATTTCTGTAATTGCCATTAAGGTTGATTCTACCAAGGGTGTTGCACTCATTGCCATTGTTCCGCTTAAGGAATATAAAATACCAACTTTTATTTTTTTCATAGGTTTTAATATCCTTTAGAATCTCATAGAGTCTGGTGTTACTGAGAATCTGAACATCAATCATTACATCGGTTTAATTTTGACAGAAAGCGGATCAATTTTTAGTTCGTTTGAATACCCTTACTCAGGAGGGAAAAGGTGTTAACGAGTTTCTAGGGTTAACTCATACTCAAAAGGTTGAGAAGAGTTAGACACAACTACAAATTCATAATCACCCGAATCTTGTAAGCGACCTGACCAACGAGTCCTAGGAGAATCTTCTAATAAAGATTGGGATTGTTGTGTTATACCAGGGGTATAAATTGAAAGTAACGTTGAGGGTTTTGGAGACTTGAGATGGACTTGCAAAACTTGATTTTTATTAAAGCGAGCAATATAGGCTTTTCCTTCTCCGGGTTTTAGGGTTTCTTTTAACTTTTTTCGAGTTTTTTGCGAGGCAAATTCCACTCGTTCCCAATTTAATCCCGCTTGTAATTGATGAACAACATCATCGGTAAAAGCTTGCCAAACTTGTCCTATGGGCAACCCTAATAAATTTGCTGTTCTTGATTGTTCAGGAAATAAATAGAAAAATTTGGCATCTGCTAAATCATACAAGGATTGATGACTTAACTGTAATTGATTAACCGTTGCTTTCCAGTGATCAAGATCATCCAAGCTATAGGTTCCTAATTTCAGCCGAGATTCCTCACTTAATTGTCCGAGACGTTGCAAGAATTCATCGGCAATTTGATGCCATCGTTGTCGCCAAATGGCATCGGAGGAACTATCTGTCAAGGTTCTTCCTTGTTGTTCAGGATAGCGAGTATAAAATTCTTCATTTACTAAATCAACAAAAAAGTTAAAATTAATCCCTAATAAACGTCTTTCATCCCTTAAGGCTTCTTGTCGTTCTTGTTCTGTCCCCGGAATTTGATGTAAATCTGCATAATGGTTTAACCAATAGCGTCCTCCTAACCACCCGAACCCTCCCAGGATTAAAATTGAAATAAACATTAATAAAGGCATTTTAAGACTCGCAGATATTCTTCCTGGAGTTGGAGAAACTGGGGAAGATAAACTTTGGTTTTGGGTTAAGGAAACTGTTCCCTGAGTCAGGGGAGTCGAGGGTTTTGGAAAAGACTGAGTTAGGGGAGAATTTAGGGTTGAAAGTGCTGTTAGAACATCCTGAGCCGATGGAAAGCGATCGCTTTGATGATAAGCTAACATTTTCTCTAAAATAGCCCCAAATTCTGGACTTAAATTTGTGTATTTTTTCCAATTCCAAATTAACGTTTGGGGATCAATTAATTGTTGAGGTTCCTTTCCCGTTAATAACACCAATATTGTAGCGGCTAACCCATATAAATCACTGTGGGGATAAACTTTTCCTAAACGCATTTGTTCATCGGGAGCATACCCAACTTTTCCTAAGCGAGTGGGGGTCGGATTTTGACCTTGTTGTGCAGCTAATTCTGATTCAACTTTAGCTTGAATTAATTTAACACCCCCGAAATCAATTAATATGGGTAAACCGTCTAATTGACGTTGAATAATATTGTCGGGGGAAATATCTCGATGAATCACACCATAGCTGTGAATATAATCTAAAACGGGTAACAGTTGGAGTAAAAATTGAATCATTTCTGCTTCAGTAAAGGGCAAGCATTGGCGTAAGCGTTGATTCAATAAACTCCGATAATTCAATCCTTCAACATAATCTTGGACTAAAAATAAATAGCCTTTATTATCAATGGTTTCTCGAAATAACTCTCGAAACTGAGGAATTTGAGGATGTTTTAATTTATAAAGAATTTCTGCTTCCCGTTCAAATAATTCCTGAGATTTTTTTAAGGCAAAACTTCCTTGTACCTGGGGGGCAAATTCTTTTAAAACGCAAAGTTCATCAAACCGATGTTGGTCTTGTGCTAAATAGGTGCGTCCAAAACCTCCATGTCCTAACTCACGGACAATGGTGTAATGGTTTCTCAGAACAATACCGGGGTAAATTAATTGACTCATTCGGTGTTAGGGTAAAAAAGGAATGCTGAACGGTTCAAATCTGTCTAAATTGAGAGTAGCAATTTATTAGGACTGTAACATGGGTCAACTCAGAGACGAACAACGCCAACGGGCAATTTCAGCGTTAAACGGCTTTTTATCTACACCCTTATCTGATTTAATTCAACCCTCGCCAGATAGAGGGGTTACTTCTGTTTTACAATTATTTCAACAGGTTGTCACAACTGTTCCCGCCTATCAACGATTTTTAGCAGAATATTATCAGTCTATTCCTAACATTAAAACCCTTGAAGATTTCCAAACTCTTCCTTTAATTACTAAAGAAAATTATTTACGCCAATATTCATTATCCCAATTGTGCCGTAACGGACAATTAGAAACCTGTGATTTAATTGCTGTTTCTTCTGGTTCCACTGGAAACCCGACATTTTGGCCCCGGTTTATTAGTGATGAATTGCAAATTGCCACTCGGTTTGAACAGATTTTTTATGATAGTTTTCAAGGGGATCAATGTCGGACTTTAGCAGTTATTTGTTTTACCTTGGGAACCTGGGTTGGCGGACTGTATACAACGGCTTGTTGTCGTCATTTAGCCACAAAAGGCTATCCCATTACGGTTATTACCCCTGGAAACCAAAAAACCGAAATTTTTCGAGTGATTCGAGAATTAGGGGAACAGTTTGAGCAGGTGGTTTTATTAGGCTATCCTCCGTTTATTAAAGATGTTATTGATACGGGAATTGCTGAAGGCATAGAATGGCAAAAGTATCACGTTAAATTGGTTTTTGCAGGAGAGGTTTTTAGTGAAGAATGGCGCAGTTTATTGGGGGAACGAGTTGGCTCAACACAACCCTATTATGATTCAGCAAGCTTATATGGAACAGCAGATGCAGGCGTTTTAGGAAATGAAACCCCGTTAAGTATTTGTATTCGTCGGTTTTTAGCAGAACATCCAGACATTGCTAAACAATTATTTGGAGAATCTCGATTACCGACTTTAGTGCAATATGACCCCAAAAGTCGATTTTTTGAAGTCCAAAAGCAGGAAGATTCGACAACGGGAACCTTATTATTTTCAGGAGATAATGGCATTCCTTTAATCCGTTATCATATTGCGGATCAAGGTGGAATTATTCAATTTCAGGAGATGTTAGACTTTTTAAAACAATATAATTTTGACCCTATTTCAGAATTACAGAAATTAGGAAATCGAGGTATTCATCAATTACCGTTTGTATTTGTGTTTGGGCGATCGCAATTTGTAATATCCTATTTTGGTGCAAATATTTATCCTGAAAATGTTACTGTAGGGTTAGAACAACCTTTAATAAAAGAGTGGGTAACGGGTAAATTTGTCATGTCTGTGATAGAAGATTCTGATCAAAATCGATTTCTATCAGTGGTGGTAGAATTAGCTCCCGGTGTTGAAGAAACAGAGGATAAAAAAGAAGCGATCGCCACTTCTATTTTAACTCAATTAAAGCGCCTCAATAGCGAATTTGCTAATTATGTACCCCCTGAATATCAAACCCCTCAAATTACCCTCAAATTAACCGGAGATCCTGAATATTTTCCCCTAGGAGTAAAACATCGTTACACCCGGAAACAGTAGGACAGGGGAATAGGGGTTTGAGAGCCTACTTTTAGACCCATATCCCGCCCCCTACCCGTTAACCATCAAGGTCAACCCCTGACTGTTTCCAAATAACTCCAGAAGGTATTTTGTAATAACATCGCAACGGTCATGGGGCCAATACCGCCGGGAACTGGGGTAATATATTGGGCGATGGGTTGAACACTATTAAAATCCACATCCCCGACCAGGCGAGATTTACCGTTAGCATCGGTTATTTTATTAATCCCAACATCGATAACAATAGCACCCGGTTTCACAAAATTCGCCGTGATCATTTGCGGACGTCCAACGGCTCCCACTACAATATCAGCATCACGGGTAACTTTTGCTAAATCTTTCGTTTTTGAATGGGCAATTGTTACGGTACAATCTGCTTCTAAGAGCATCAACGCCATCGGTTTTCCCACTAAAATACTACGACCCAAAACAACGGCGTGTTTGCCTTTTAACTCAATATTATACTCTTCAAATAGTCGCATAACTCCGGCGGGAGTACAACTTCTTAACCCCTTTTCCCCCCTAGCTAACCGTCCTAAATTTTCTGGGTGTAAACCATCAGCATCTTTTTGGGGATCAATTTCATACAATAACCCAACAGCATCTAAATGGGGAGGTAAAGGTAACTGCACTAAAATTCCATCGACCTGTTGATTTTGATTCAAGGTATGAATCGTTTGGGTAAGTTCTTCTTGAGTAGTTTCTGCGGGAAAATGTTGACCAAAGGAAGCAATACCGACCTTAGCACAAGCTTGTTCTTTATTGCGAACATACACCGCACTGGCTGGGTTATCTCCCACCATAATTACCGCCAAACCGGGAGGACGCCCTACTTTCGCTTCCCACGTTTGGACTTGTTCTTGAAGTTCAGCTTGGATTTTTTTCGCTGTAGATTTACCGTCTAATAGATTATCCATAATTCGTTGTCTCGTCGTTCACTCTATTGCAATCGTCTCTATTTTTAGCAGTTAAGCTAGGATTGGAGATAATTTTACCTATAAATTTAATCTTTTTCTCACGAAAGGTTATAGGCTTGAGAAAAGAATTTTATTTGAGATTCCAGACTCTATGACCCTTGCATTTCCAGTGAAGTTCACCCCAAGGTTGCCCCTGAGTATTGTATTACTATTTGTGACCGGATTAGTCGGTTGTGGGAGTATTACTCCTTCGGAAACTTGGATTAATTTGAACACTGCTAAAATTGATCAACTTCAACAAAGGCAGAAAATCGGTGCTAAAGTTTATCTACGAGGTAAAGTGGAAAGCCATGCACCATTTTTAGGTGCAGGTGCTTATCAACTCCAAGATAATACAGGTTCTATTTGGGTATTCACAACTCAACCCTTACCCCCCCTTAACCAAGACTTATTAATTCAGGGTAAAGTCGAATATAAAAGTATTTTACTTAAAGATATGAAAGGCAAAGATATTGGAGAAGTTTATCTTAAAGAAATTAAACGAGAATAACTGATAACTGATAACTGATAACTGATAACTGATAACTGATAACTGATAATTATGATTCAAGTTTCTTTGGCAATTCTTTATCGAGAAGGAAAGTTTTTATTTCAATTGCGAGATAATATTCCTGGAATTATTCATCCGGGGGTTTGGGGATTATTTGGCGGACATTTGGAAGGGGAAGAAACGCCAGAATTGTGCTTGAAACGAGAATTAATTGAAGAAATTGGTTATCAAGTTTCTGATTTAGTTCTGTTTAAAGAGTATGGTGATTCTCTGGTTAATCGTTTTGTTTTTTATGCTCCTTTAACGGTTGATTTAAGTCAATTAGTCTTAAATGAAGGATGGGATATGGGTTTGTTAACCACCGAGAATATTAAAGCTGGAGAATGTTATTCTCACAAAGCAGGAATGGTGAGGTTAATTGGAACTCCTCATCAAAGGATTTTGTTAGATTTTATCACTCAGAAGTTAATTTAACCTACAATCGGAACACTGCCATCATTGGGTAAAATAGAACGAGGATTAATAGATTCGCCATTAGGTTGACGGACTTCAAAATGCAGATGAATGGAATAGCCTCCGCCATCAATTTCTAATCCTTCATAACCAAACCCTGAACCTCCTCGCACCCCTATCCATTGACCTTTGGTAATATTTTGACCCACTTTAACCCGAATCGATTGTAAATGAAAATAAACGTGTTCCCAACCATCGGAACGTTTAATATAAATTGCCCGACCTTCTGCACCACTGCAATCATTTTTAATATAATCCACAATACCATCACTGGCAGCATAACATTCATCAGGTGTATATCCGCCAATATCAACTCCTGCATGAAGTCTGCCTCTAGCATAACCAAATTCTGCCACTGAACCCATACTGGTTCCTGTCATCGGCCATATCCACTCGGAATTAGAAGTAGCAAAGGAAGCCGAAGAAACTGAACGAGAGGTGGTTAATTCTTCATCATTTTCTAAAAGTTTAACTTGATGAGAAAGAACAAACCAAGTGGTCATATTTTTGGGTTTTGGAGATAAGAAATTAACCTTTAAATGGTTTTCTTCTGCTTCAGAATAACTTTCGATTTCAAAGATTGTATCACAATGAACCCCTATTTTTTCGTTATAAGAGATAGCTTCAGCAGTAACGGGATGAAGTTTAAAAACCGTATGTTCTATAATTTGTAATTTCATGGTAAATTATTCCCTATGAGTTTGTTTTTATAAATTGCCTTAAAGCGGGAATTAAATATTGCGTTAAGGTATAGGCATCAACCCCTAATTCCGTGCGTTCTTTTGCTGCTAAAATTCCAGCTTGAGAATGCCACCAAACTGCACTATTAACAATTGATTCTACAGGTTTTTCCGCTAAAATAATAGGGGGTAACAGCCCTCCTAATAATCCCGTTAAAACGTCACCGCTTCCCCCTCGACCTAAAGCCGGGGTACTATCAGGATTAATCCAAACTTGATTTGGGGTAGCAATACAGGTTCTTGCCCCTTTTAAGACAATAATGGTTTGGGTTAATTCAGCAGCTTGTTTCGCTAAATTAATTTTATTTTTTTCTAATTCTATTAATTCAGGGAACAAACGTTTAAATTCTCCTAAATGGGGGGTTATAATCGTGGTAGATTGACGAGAAGATAGGGTAAAAAAGGGATTGAGTTTAGATAAAATATTAAGAGCATCTGCATCTAAAATAATCGGACAATTTGCTGTTAAAATCGTTTCAACAATAAGGTGAGCTTCTGGGGTTAATCCAGGGCCACAGGCAATAGTTTGATACCGCCTTAAATCGATATCTTCTGGAAGTTTGAGAATGGCTCCATTTTCCGTTTCAGGACAACCGATAATTAAGGCTTCGGGTAATGTCGAACTGAGTAAGGATTTAATCGAATTCGGAACAGCAATGGATAACATTCCAATCCCGCTTGCTCTGGCTCCCAGTCCGGCTAAAATAGCGGCTCCGGTATATTGTTTTGAACCTGCTATGATTAATAAATGACCATTTTTATATTTATGGGAATTGGCAGAACGGGGGAGGGGTAAAGTCTGAATTGCTGTTGAGGAAGTGATACGATTTAAAAAGGAAGATTTCCCTAAAATTTCTTGAATATCTGTTAAGGGAATATCAAAATCAATCAGTTCTGCTATTCCAATATAATCTAATCCGACCTCTTGTAAAAAGGCTTGTTTCCATAAACCCAAACAGAGAGTTAAATCAGCGCGAATTGCGGTTCCTAATATTTCTCCCGTATCGGTATGAATTCCCGATGGTAAATCAATACTAATAACCCATTTATTCCCAGTGTTAATGGTATCAATAGCGTTAGCAAGTTCTCCAGCGATAGGTCGTTCTAAACCAAATCCAAATAAGCCATCGATTAAAACATCACAGGTTTGTAATTCTTCAATATTAGAAGAAACTGGAATTCCTAAACTAACGGCATAGTTAGCATGAGCCTCGGTTAATTCTTTTCGTTTAGAAAAAGGGCTATAAATAATAATAGGATACCCTAGAAAATATAATTCTCTAGCGACAACTAACCCATCACCACCGTTATGTCCTGGCCCTACTAATATCCCGATTTTATTTGAGGAGGTTATTGAGTTTTCCGATAAAAACTTCTGTAAGCGTTGGGTAATTTTAAGAGCCACTTTTTCCATTAACGCAGCCACAGGCATTCCCGCAGAAAAAATCCGATTTTCAATAGTTCGCATTTGTTCTGCGGTAACAACAATTTGTTGAATTTTTTCGGATCTTATTTCAGAATTCATAAAATCATAAACTATGTAATATCACCCTATTATAATATCGTAGGGGCTTGTGCCCCTTCCCGCCCAAAATTATCTCCCAAAATAAATCGTAGCACGAGGTAATCCTGAACTTTTGAGGTAATTTTCCCATTGTTGTGCTAACTGTTGATTAGCAAAGGGGCCAACAGCAACGAAAGGATTAGAAGCGGCTTGTTGCATCTGAACACTTTGAGAAGGAACTCCCAACGCCACAATATTTTGAGCCATAGCAACCAGTTGATTCCGTTGACTAGGAATTAAAATAAAATAACCGTTGGTATTGCCTAAACCCAAATTAAAATTAGGCTGAGTTGGTACAACATTGGGAACAGTCGGAATACTCGCTAAAAACGCTTGTAATTGCGCTGTACTATTAATAATAGTCGAAGAAATTCCAGCTAAAGCCAAATTTTGTTGGAGTTGATTGGCATTCGACAAATTAACAAAACTTCCCGCTTGAATCACAGATTGCCCTTGATAAGTTAAAGTTCTGGCATTCGGAGAAAGTCGGCGCACAGCACTTAAAGAAGTAGTTGTTGGACTCACAAAAACTTGATATAATCCCAAGTCTGTTGTCACGGGAACTTGACCGGGAGGAATAGAAGTGGTAATCACTTTTACATCTGTTTGGTCTAGGGGAATAATCATCGGATTTACCGTTACCGGATTATTAAAATCTTCTCCGGTTTTAAAGTTAATAATATTTCCTTGAACGCCTTGTTGTTTTAAGGTTTCAATCAGTTGTTGAGCTTCACTTTGATTAAAATAAATTCCCAGATCAATAATACTGCGATTATTATAGCGTTGCATTATGGCTCCGGGTTGAACTTGTTGCACCACTTCTAATAATAAAGGGCTATCTCCATTGACATAAACCCCATAACGTTGTTCGGCTAAAACGGGGTTGGCTATCCATCCATATCCCCCCAATAGCATTAGGGTAGAAAATAGGGGAATTTTCAATAAAAAATTGATCAACCCATTTGTTTTTTTCTGTATTACAATAGAATAGACTGACATTTTAACGTCCTCCCGGTTTGAGTGAGTTCGATTGATGTTGGCAAGTTAGTGAATCCAGAGTAATCAGAACTGACAGATCAGTCAACATTAAAATTAAAGTTAAGTGAGTTTCTTGAAATTGGCAAGTTATTCTGATGGGATCATGAGCAAAGTTGTTGTTGGTCTTTCCGGTGGAGTCGATAGTTCCGCCGCCGCCGCCTTGTTACACAACCAAGGCTATGAGGTGGTGGGGTTAACCCTGTGGCTAATGAAGGGAAAAGGACAATGCTGTTCTGAAGGAATGGTGGATGCAGCGTCTATTTGTGAACAATTAGGAATTCCCCATCATATTGTTGATAGTCGAGAGTTATTTCAAACCTATATTGTAGACTATCTGGTGGATGGATATCGAGACGGAATTACACCCTTACCTTGTTCTCAATGTAACCGCGCGGTGAAGTTTGGGCCGATGTTAAATTATGCCCGTGAACAGTTAGGAATTGATCGGATTGCAACGGGTCATTATGCTAGAATTAACTATGATGAAACTCGCGATCGCTATCAATTAAAACGAGCCGTAGACCGCAATAAAGATCAATCTTATTTTTTATACGACCTCACCCAAGATTTACTCGCTGGAACGCTATTTCCCTTGGGAGAAGTCCTCAAAACTGAAACCCGTAAAATTGCCAGTCAATATAACTTAAAAACCGCCGATAAACCCGAAAGCCAAGATTTATGTTTAGTGGAAGCCAATGGTTCCATGCAAGCGTTCTTGGATAAATATATTACCGGGAAAAAAGGCGATATTGTTGATACAACGGGGAAAGTTTTAGGACACCATGAAGGCATTCATCATTATACCATTGGACAACGAAAAGGATTAGGAATTTCTGCCCCCAATCCGTTATATGTTGTGGGAATTGATGCAGGTCGAAATCAAGTGATTGTTGGGGATAGAGATAGTGCTGTTCAAACAGAATGTCTGATTAAACGAGTCAATTGGGTGTCGATTTCACCACCCGATACCCCCATTCGCGCCGAAGTGCAAATTCGTTATCGGTCACAACCTCAACCCGTTACCGTTGTTCCCCTTAATTCCCCAGAAGCAGAAGAACTTGATCCCAATATTGGGTCTTGCGTTAAACTCATTTTTGATGAACCTATCTTTGGGATTACTCCGGGTCAAGCCGCCGTTTGGTATGACGGAGATTTAGTCTTAGGAGGGGGAATTATTGAACAGCAAAAATAAGTTTTACCTAGAGGGTTAAATTGAATTCAATTTAACCCTTTTAAGATGTTGAGAAATAACAGCAAAACTGATTCCTTGCGTAAGAGTACGGAGCAATTTAAAAAATTGTATCCTAAACAACTGTAAGATTACATAGGATTTTACTGGGTTCACTGATACCGATGCTCAACATCAAAACATAATTCCAAAAAATCACGGATTACAAATAGGGGTCTATTTGTGCTAAAAAGTGCAGTAACGCCGATCTTAATCCCCAACCACAAAGGAAAACAGAGGAACTGTGACCCAAACTTTAATTCCATCCACCACCATTCGTAATGTCCATCGCACCGTTCTCGATAACGGAATTGTGCTGCTTGTCACCGAAAATCCGGCGGCTGATATTATTGCAACTCGTTTATTTTTGCGAACGGGAAGCCGCTGGGAACCCCAGGAAAAATCAGGACTTTCCCATCTATTAGCCACTGTATTAACCAAAGGAACCAACCAACTTTCCTCCTTGGAAATTGCCGAACAAATTGAATCCGTTGGAGCTAAATTGAATGCAGACACGTCAACGGATTATTTTTTAATCAGTCTAAAAACTGTTGCTTCCGATTTTGAAAATATTTTAAATTTAACCGCGCAATTATTACGGTTTCCCTCTTTTCCCGAAGACGAAATCGAACTCGAACGCCGCATCACCATTCAGGGAATTCGCTCACAACGGGAACAACCCTTTTCTGTCGCTTTTGAACAACTGCGACACCAGATGTACCAACATCACCCCTACGCTTTATCGACCCTGGGAACCGAAGCCAGCGTTTCCCAACTCAGCCGCGCCGACCTGCAAGAATTCCATCAAACCTATTTTCGTCCTGATAATTTAATTATTTCCATCGCCGGACGCATTACCCCAGAAGCCGCGATGGAACAAATTGAACGGGTATTTGGCGACTGGATAGCGCCTCAAACTTCTTTACCGACATTATCCTTACCCACCTTAACCCCTCATCCTCAAAGCGCCATTACCCCTCAAGAAACCCAACAGTCCGTTGTCATGTTGGGCTATTTAACCAGTTCTGTCAACCATGAAGACTATTCAGCCTTAAAAGTCTTAAATACCTATCTGGGAAATGGCTTATCGAGTCGGTTATTTGTGGAATTGCGGGAAAAACGAGGATTAGCTTACGATGTATCTGCCTTTTTTCCCACTCGCCTCGACCAGTCTCAATTTGTCGTGTACATGGGAACCGCACCCGAAAATACCGATATTGCCATTGAGGGGTTACGCACAGAAGTTGAACGTCTCGTCAATATTCCCTTAACGCCAGATGATTTGCAAGTGGCTAAAAATAAACTCTTGGGTCAATATGCTTTAGGAAAACAAACCAACTCCCAACTGGCGCAAATCTATGGCTGGTACGAATGTTTAGGGTTAGGGATAGAATTTGATACGGAATTTCAGACTAATATTGCGGGGGTGACTTCAGCAGAAGCTTTACGAGTCGCTAACCACTATTTCATTGAACCTTATCTTTCCGTCGTTGGCCCCGAAGCCTTTGTAAGTTCCCAGTCCTAGGCTTTTTCCGGCTTTCAACTCCTTCCTCTGGCTGGTACAATAACCAGGCAGAAATCTTAAAGTTAAGGTGGGAGGAGGATTGTTATGCAGCAACAGAATCATCAAGGGTTTAAGTTCAAGATTCACCGTTATTTACCCATAGCCTCCGTATTTGTTATCGGGTTAAATTTGATACCGTCAGCAATTGCCCAAACCCCGAATCTATCTCCGGTAAAAATTGCCGTAGAAGTCAGTCGCCCGGTATTGCAAATGGGGAGTCGGGGAAAGGACGTTTCTGAACTGCAAGCGACCCTAAAATTATTGGGATATTATCAGGGGGCTGTTGATGGCATTTATTCGGAAGCAACAGCAAAAGCCGTTTCTGAGTTTCAAACCTTCGCCGGGTTAACCGCAGATGGCATTACGGATAGTACAACCTGGAACCGTTTATTTCCCCCTGTAACTTCCACCGCTACATCAGTTACAAATAATACCGTTTGTCAGCAACCTGTTGTCAGTAATTCTACGGATACAGCAACAGCAGCGACTACACCCGATAACCCTAGTTTTCCGATATTGCGTCTGGGAATGCAAGGAATAGCAGTCACAGGGTTACAAGAACGTTTGAAAGCGAAGGGATTTCTCAAAGGTGACGTTGATGGGGTATTTGGCCCGGAAACCCAATTAGCGGTTAAAGCCGCCCAAACGGAATTTAAACTCAAATCCGATGGCGTTGTTGGGTCGGAAACTTGGATGGTTCTGTTACGTTGATAGGATAATTGTAGGGCGCTCCATTACGAACCCTAGAATTATAAACCCTCAAAAAATAGGAATTCACAAACCCAATTTCTATTCTATTTCCCCAAATATCCCCTCGGTGTAATCATCCAATTTTCATAAATACCCGTGCTTTGATTTCCGATTAATACTGTTGTTAACATATCCACCGCATCAGGATTAAACTGTTCTAAAGTAGTTATAGTAATTTCCTCATCACAACGATAGGCAGAACGAACCATTGCGACAGGAGTATTGCCAGAACGAGCTTCTAAAAAAATGCGTTTAGCAGTGTGTAATTGCTCTGTGCGGGTGCGCGATCTCGGATTATATAAAATACACACAAAATCTGCTTGGGCTGCCGCTTTTAATCGGTTTTGAATGACCTCCCAAGGGGTTAATAAATCACTCAAACTAATCGCACAGAAATCGTGCATTAAGGGAGCTCCCACCCGACTTGCTGCCGCCTGTAACGCACTAATCCCCGGAAACACTTGCACCATCGGAGTTTTGCCATCCCAACTCCTAGCGCGTAACTGTTCAAACACTAACCCCGCCATACCATAAATGCCACAGTCCCCCGATGATACCACCGCCACCGTTAACCCCCATTGAGCCAAATCAATCGCCCGTTCTCCCCGTTGACGTTCTTGGGTAATGGGATAGGATTCAACAATCTGACCGGGACGAAATAAAGGCCGAATTAAGTCTAAATACAAGGAATATCCAATGACCACATCCGCTTGGACAATGGCTGTTTGAGCCGCAGGAGTGATTTGATCCAATTCACCAGGGCCAATTCCAACTAATAATAACTGTCCCGTGCGTCCAGTATATTCCTGTTCAGCTTGGGCAATAGCCACCGTTACCGCCTGTCCGATGCGGTTGGAAGTTGAAGCACTTGGTAACTGATCTCGGTAAATTTGCTTAGAAACGAATAACGTTTTTACTCCTGCGGCTTGTAATGCGGAGGCTTCAGCGACGCTAGGGGTTCCCACTTCGGCTTCAACAACCTTAGACGGGTTAGGCACTTTTATCTCCCGCAGAACTTCCGAGGGAAAGGTGCGTAACGGCCAATGCTTGGCTTGACACAACTCCACTAACCCCGGTTCATCTCCTTTAATATCCAGAGTGGCGATTCCTGCGATCGCTTCTTCCGCTAAATTATACTGTTGTAAAGTTTGCTCAATAGCCTTCTCAATCAATGCTCTAGGGGTGTTGCGTTCACAGCCTATTCCCACCCATAACACCCTGGGAAACCACTGAACTTGAATTGTATCTGATAATCGACGTTGAGAACTAATACAGATGTGAAATTTCGCCTCTGAATTCGGGGTAAAATCAAAAGGATGAGCGGGGGGTAAAGTTGTTTGCCATAACGTTGAACCCACCTCCTGAAACACGTTAACTTGTTCTCCCCTGGCGATCGCCCCACTTACGGCTGTCCAATCTCCTGGCCCCTGTCGCCAACCAAAGGGAAGCCCTAATAAATCTAGCGCTGGTAATCCTAAAGCGTTAGTCGCCCCTGTAATAATAGGTGTGGCGTTCAATTGTCGGGCAACTAAACGAGTTAGTTGATCAGCGCCGCCTTGATGTCCACTACAGAGACTGATGACAAATTTTCCGGTTTGATCCAGCACTACAACCGCAGGATCACTGGATTTATGCTGTAATAAAGGAGCGATTAATCGCACCACAGCACCAGCGGCTAAACCAAAAATAAACCCTCGGTGACTTGACCAAAGCGTTGCTAGGTGTTCCGATAGAGAGCCGGAATAGACTTGTGTTCCAGGTAAGGGGTGGAGTGTGTTGGGTATCCACAAAATGGCATTTAAACCTTGACAAAGGGGTTGAAGTTGTTGTAGAGCCTGGGGGGTGGTGGCAATAGCAGCAATGGGTTGAAACGATTGAAATTGGGAAAAACTCATCGGTTGGGGTGACAACTATAGATTAGAATAAAGAACTTGTTTCTTTTTGATTGTAAATTGGGAAGACTCTGATTGATTCACAAAAAGTTAAGTCTTGATCAAGTGTTGAACGGGACAAAGCCTAGGATCAAGTTATCAATATTTTATTTTAGGTAAAAAGGCGGAGCATCTGTAATGGATCAGAAAACGGAATTATTATTAAAGTTAGATATTTTTAGAGAATTTTATACAGAAGAAGTCGAACTGATTAGTGAGTATTTTTCGATTCACAAGTTCTTTGATTTACAAGTGATTCTGCCCCAAACAGGTCAGGATTCCTCCTTTGGGATTATTCTCTCTGGGGAAGTCAGCGTTATGGGAGATCAGATGGAAAATACCAGTCGCACCCCAGGAGATATTTTAGGGGAAATGGCATTTATCCAAGGTCGTCGCTCAGATTTTATTGCGGCCAGTGATGGAGCGATCGCGATTATGACTTTTGATGATATTGAAAAGTTAAAATTAAAACAACCCTATGTCGCCGTTAAATTAATCAGTTTGGCAACTCGGAATCTGGTGAATAAATTACGCAAAAATCCCCCCGAAAATACAACAGAAATCATACTATTATTAGCGGATAATAATTTATTTTCCGATTTGATTAATTTAGTCAAGGATCATCTTCATATTATTGAAAAATTTTCGATTATTACCTCTGATAAATTCAAGATTTTTTTAGAGGATACAACAAATTTAACCGTTAGCGAAGTCATTGAATCTCATTATTTAATTTTAGGAGAAACAGCCATTGGTTCCCGAATTTTATTAGATCAGGTTAAAGCGATTGTGTATCTACGCGATCCGACAACAAGCGAATCTAATCCCCCAGCTATTGAAGCTTTATCGAGGTTATGTGACTTGCAGCAAGTTTTGTTTGCTACCAATTTATTAACGGCTAATGCAGTTTTTCAATATTTAGAATAAAGGACATTAACCCTTATGAACAAGCGAGTTTTAATTCTAGGAGGTCGAGGACGGATTGGCAACAGTGTTGCTGAGGATTTAGCTCAACATACTTCTGCTGAAATTACCATTACTGGACGGAAACTGACGGGAAATAGAGCGATTAATCCTCGGTTTAAGGTTTTAGAATTGGATTTAGAAGATCAACAAAAATTAGAAACTGCGATCGCAAATTCCGATTTAGTCATCCACTGTGCAGGGCCATTTCATTATCGAGATACTGGGGTGTTGCAAGCTTGTATCCAACAGAATGTTAATTATATTGATGTGAGCGATAATCGTGGCTTTACAAGTCGGATTTTAGAGCATTCGGAAGCTGCTAAAAAAGCTGGAGTTACTGCTATTATTAATACCGGTATTTTCCCTGGTATTTCTAATAGCATGGTTCGTCAAGGCGTTGAACAATTTGATCAAGTTGAAAAAATCCATTTAAGTTATGTCGTTGGGGGGTCTGGCGGTGCAGGAATGACGGTGATGCGAACCACATTTATCGGGTTACAACGTCCGTTTGAAGTGTGGATAAATGGAGAATGGAAAACCATTAAACCCTATAGTGAACGAGAAACCATTGAATTTCCTCCCCCCTACGGAAAAACAGGAGTTTATTGGTTTGATATGCCGGAATGTTTCACTTTAGTAGACTCTTTTCCAGCTAAAACAGTTATCACAAAATTCGGTACAGTTCCCGATTTTTATAATTATTTAACCTGGAGTGTTGCCCATTGGTGGCCGGCGAGTTGGTTACAAAATCCAGCCGTAATTGAGTTTCTATCCCAAGTCAGTTATCGCATGACCAATGTTACGGATATTTGGAGTGGAATTGGGGTAGCAGTTCGGTCTTGTGTCACCGGAATTAAACAAGGAAAAACCGTTGATTATTGTTCAACAATTGTTCATGAAAATACCGCTACCATTGCGGGAATAGGAACTGGAACAATTGCAGAATTATGCTTAAACGGAGAACTGCAAAAACCCGGTGTTTGGCCCGTTGAACAAGTATTATCAACTCCCTTATTTGAAGCCGCCATGAACAACCGAGGCATTAACATTAGACATCTCCAAAATAGAAAAAAGGAGGGGTAAAAAGATGATAAAATTAAATTTTACCCCGGATTAGAGATGAGTAAATTAAGAGACTATCTGGACAAGAATCCCCAGCAAGCAAAAAGGCTATTAGGGATGGAATATGAACAGATGATAGAACTCATTCAAGCTGCGGAGTTATTAGAAGAAGAAAAACGACAGGAAAAAGAAAAAACTAAAATCAGGTTGATTAAAGCAGGTGGGGGTCGTCGGCAGAAATTATCTGTGGAGGAACAAATCTTACTGACTCTAATTTATCTGCATCAAATGCCCACATTTCAAATGTTAGGGTTACAGTTTGAAGTCAGTGAATCAACAGCGAATGATATTTTCCATAACTGGATAAAAATCTTGAGAGAATTACTACCAGCGAGTTTGCTAGAGCAAGTAAAAAAAAACGAGAGTGATTGGGAGTGGGTAGAAAAAATTCTGGTGGAATTTGAGTTAGTAGTAGATAGCTATGAACAGCCCAGGGAAAGACCAACAGACAATGAAGAGCAGAAAAAATATTACTCAGGAAAGAAAAAGACACATACCTTTAAAAATCAAGTCATTGTCATGCCAAATGGAAAAGAAATAGTGGATGTAGCTGTGGGTTATACCGGAGCAACAAGTGATCTGAAATTGTGGAGAGAAAGAAGCCAGGAATTGGGGAATAATCAAAAATACAGAGGGGATAAAGCTTATGTAGGAGAAACAGCAATTAATACACCACATAAGAAACCGAGGAATCAAGAGATATCGGCTGAAAAGCAAGAAGAAAATCGATTAAAAGCTAAACAAAGGATTGTAGTCGAACATTTAATAAGACTGATAAAAATTTATCGAGTTGCTTCAGAAAGATTTCGGTTAAAGAGGCAAAATTATGAAGCAATAATCTTGACAGTATGTGGATTAATAAGATGGCGAATAGGAGCGATTGTATTACCATCTAAGAATTGCCCAGAATTCTTTTGAGAAATGATTGCATATCAGAGATAAAATTCATTAGTTATTATTAATGTGACTGAAAAAGCCTATGAATCCGTTACTTTTGGAGAAGCCGGCACAGGAGTGCTAGAGATTCCAAAAGTAGCGATAGAGGGCATTTGGAGATTTTCGGAGATGTCTATTCAAACCTCGTAGGGTGCGTAAGCAAAGCGCACGCACCACCCTTAAATTTATCGTAACTCTTTAAGACGCTCTAACGCATCTTCATAAGAAGCTTTTCGACCTAATTTATCATAAAGTTCAGCAGCTTTTTGGAAATCAGCGATCGCTTTTTCTTTATTATTTAATTGCAAATAAGCTAAAGCTCGATTATAATAAGCATCAGCAAAACCCGGATTTAAACGAATCGCTTCGGTGTAATCTTCTATCGGATTAGGAGCGCGAGTCGGTTCAATAATTCGAGTCGCTAAAAGAGTGCGGGCAATGCCTCGATTAAAATAAGCTTCTGGAGTATTCGGGTTTAATTCAATCGCTTGATTAAAAGAATCAATTGCATCCCAAGTTTCCCCTTGATCTAATAAGGTTAATCCTTGAAAATAAAACGCTTGATAACTTTGGGGATGATCCCAGGAAAGCGGATTAACTTCTGGCGGTTTTTCATCAATGACTAAATCCGATGATTTTAAACCCGTTTCTAATAGTTTTGCCATAAATAAATTAATCGGAATTGCCGCATTAAATCCTGTTTTAATCGGAGCCACATCACCGGAACTGGTTTGAGCAAAGCCAAATTCTCCCTGTCCATGTAAGCCAACAACACGGGCTTCCGAATCAAAAACTGGCCCCCCACTCATCCCACTCCAAGTCACCGCTTGATAGCGTAAATTATAGCCTTCTGGACGATTTTTCGGGCGACTGGTGACTAATCCAGGGGATAATTCCGGTTCCCGTTCAACACCTGTTAATCCCCCCGTTGCTGGGTATCCATAAACATAAATTTGAGCACCAATTACGGCTTGTTCAGAATTACCTAATGTTGCCACCGGATACTGTTGAGAACTCTCAAATTTAATAATCGCTAAATCCGGTTCTTGATCATCATTTTGTAAACGAATAATCTTCTGACTCGGATGATTTTTTCCATCAGAAGTTCGCACACTATATTCCACAGTTGGATCTTCGACAACATGATTAACAGTCAACACCGTGTAAATATTACCATTTTTAGCAATAATCACCCCAGAACCATCTCCTAATTGACTATTAATTTGTACGGTAATCGGTTCGGCAATTTCTGCTACCTGTTGCGCTGTTTTTGCCATCACAATTGTTGATTGACTGACAACGATAGCCGCCACCGTTGCTGTTCCGGTTACGAGATAAAGAAAAGAGTCCGACGCAAACCACCCTAAACCCATAATTCAAATCCTCGATAATAAAGCCACTTGATTTGCCATCATCCGTTACCTACTACCCATTAAAAACTCGGCTGAAATTCATAAAACGACAATTTGATCAATAGACGTAATTTCACGAGATTTTGTTCATCCTTTTTGTAACTTCTATTTTAAGCTAATATCAATGAGGGGGTGATGTTGTACTCTAATATTAGCAAACCATCAATTTTAAAGTTATTTAACAAACAATTAGCAGGCAGAAACATCTGCTGCACAAATCAAATAATTAATAATGGCTTGCGTTAATCCTTCTAAGGTATATTCTTGAGGTTCAACATCTACCCGTCCTAATAAATTGATACAACTTTTAGAGGTTTGGGGGCCAATGGAAGCAATACAAATCGAGTCTAAATAATTGGGGGGTAAAGTGTGTTCAGGGAGGGATTGAATTAACTGGTAATAATTTTTAACGGTTTTAGAACTCGCAAAGGTAATCACATCAATTTTTTGACTTTGTAACGCCTCTAAAACGTCAGGAGAAATACTCTCAGGACAGCCAGATTCATAAGCTGCTACTTCCACAACCGTTGCTCCTTTTGTGGTTAATTCCTGAACTAAAACCTCTCGTCCTCCCGTTTCTACTCTGGGGAATAAAATTCGTTTACCTTCTAAAGATTCGGGGAAATGTTCAACGAGGGAATCTGCCACAAAATCTGGGGGAATAAAATCTGGTTTTAAACAACGTTCTTGCAAACTGGCTGCGGTTTTTTTCCCGACAACGGCTATTTTAGTTTGACCTAAACTGCGAATATCTTTTCCCAGGTTTATTAAGCGATTAAAAAAGTATTCAACGCCATTAGAAGAGGTTAAAATTAACCAATCAAAATGATTTTCAGAACCTTTTTCTAACTGTTCAATGGCTTGATCTAAACTATCCCAACTGGAGGGAGGAGTAATCACTAAAGCAGGCATTTCTATCACCGTTGCGCCCTGTGCTTTTAATAAGTCGCTAAATTGACTGGATTGTTCAGCAGAACGAGTGATTAATATGGTTTTTCCGAATAAAGGTAGATTCATAGTATCCAGATTTAAAATAGAATTTTCTAGGGGTTGATTTGGTTGCCAAGAGTGTTGGGCAGGGTTAAGGAAATCTCGCAAGCGCACGACTTCACCTACTACAATTACACAGGGAGATAAAGATTCATGGGCTGTTATTTCTACAATATCATTTAATGTACCGATCCAGACTTTTTGTTGAGGACAACCCCCAGATTTAATAATAGCAATGGGGGTTTGGGGTAGTCGTTCATGGCGTAGCAGTTGATGGACAATTTCAGCTAAATTTCGTCCTCCCATTAAAATGACTAAGGTTTCAATTTGCGAAACAATTTGCCAATCTAAGGCTTCTAAATCATGGGCGGTCATGACTGCAAAGCAACGACTCATCACCGGGTCTGTTAGGGGAATAGAAGCGAGAGTTGGTGCAGCTAAAGCGGATGAAAGTCCGGGGATGACTTCAAAGTTACATTGAGATTCAATTAAGGCTTGAATTTCGGAAGTGGTACGTCCAAAAATAAACGGGTCACCTCCTTTTAAACGAATGACTTGTTTTCCTCTCAGGCAATATTCGACTAATAATTGATTAATTTCTGCTTGGGGAGTGCTAGGCTGTCCGCCTCGTTTTCCGACATTAATTTTTAAACAATTTGCTGGAATTAATGTTAAAATAGAGTCATCAACTAAAGCATCATAAATTATGACTTCTGCTTGGGAGAGTAATGCTTGAGCTTGTAAGGTTAGATAAGCAATTTCTCCTAACCCTGCTCCCATTAAATAAACTTTTCCTTTTTGCCCAATCATTGGTAGAATTTTAGAGAAGTGAAGGTTTGAATTTAATTTTATCCTAACTCAAGGGTATGAAGCTTTAAGAAGTGTCACAGTGGATATCAAAATATTATTATTTTTCTTCATAATCGGGGAACAGAAGTGGGGTGGATTGACTTTGTGATGGTCAATGGTCATGACCTTTAAAACATTTAGGGTTTGTGGTGTGTGCGCGGAGCTTACGCACCCTACTAATTATTGAGGAGAGTTGAATCTTTATGAAAATACAGTTTAATTATGGTGATTTCGGTTTAGGATTAACCGTAGTTCTCTTACTCACCTTTAGTGTTTTGCACTGGTTACATATTCCGGCGGGAAGCTTTTTAGATTGGGTCATTGGTTGTGCCGTTTTTTGGTGGTTATTGTTAATTGTAACGGTTCCTTGGAATATTCATTTTGAGGCGAAAGAAGTTTTAGCCGAAGCCGAAGAATCGAGAAAAAAGGGGATTTTTGTTGAAGAACAACAAGTGCAATATGTCACTCAGTTAGCTCAACGTTCTCTTTGGGTTGCTTTGGGTTTACATTTGTTATCCACTATCGGACTTTATGGGTTAGCTTGGTTAGGAATTAGTGTGGTGGGTTATTGGGGTGCAGGTGCGGCTTTACTGTTAACGATTTTACGGCCTTCGGTGCGTGCTTATCAATATTTAGCCACTCGATTAGCAATGGTTCGTCGTCAATTTTCCTATCCCCGTGAGGATGTTGTAGAATTGCGAAATCGCTTTGAAATTTTGGAAACAACCTTAAAAGAGTTAGAGCGAAAATTGAACCTAAAATATCCTGATTCTTGGGCAACTCAACAAGAACAAAAATGGCAAGCTATTCGTGAAGAGTTAACTCATTTAACGGCTAATTTAGAAACCTTGAAAGCGACGAATCAATCGGAACATCAGCGTTTAGAAAGAGAAGCAAAAAATGCGATCGCTCAATTAAGTGCTGATGGGCAATTTCTTAATCATGTTCGAGAAATTATTCGATTTGTCAAAGAGGCGTAATGGGTTGGTTGTTGATAGTAATATTCCATCCCTTCATGATCCCCCAAAAACTCCTTTTGTTAAAGGGGTTAGGGGGAATCATCTATAGCATTTATAATTAGATTTCATATAATATAATCTATACAAGGAGAAAAAAATGAAAAGTGTTACACCAAAGGAATTACAAGGTAATCTTGACAATTTGCTCGACGAGATTTTAAGAACAGGGATACCTTTGGAAATTGATCGGGGGGGGAAACGTCTTCGCATTGTCCCCGTAGAAAAGTTAGAGAAGTTACAGAACTTGGTATATCGTCCTCATGTTATTTTAGGAGAACCGGACGATTTGATTGATCTTAATTGGGAGCAGGAGGTCAATCTTGATCTACCTTGATACTCATATTGTAGTTTGGCTGTATGCAGGATTAACGGACAAATTGAGTGATTTAGCGAGGTCTTTGATGAATACTCATGATCTCTACATTTCACCGATGGTACGTTTGGAGTTGAAATATCTCTACGAAATTGGACGAATTTCAGAACAGCCAGATCCCATTATTGCTGATTTGGGCAATCTTATCGGTTTGAGAATTTGTGAGCAAGATTTTAATAAAGTGATTGGTTATAGTCTGGGATTAGATTGGACTCGTGACCCCTTTGATCGCCTTATTGTTGCTCATGCAGGGGTAAATGGAAATATTTTACTGACAAAAGACAACATAATTTTAGCGAATTATGTTCAAGCGAAATGGGAATGATTGATAATCAATAGAGATTATATCCCAGATATTGAAGGATGGAATATAAATATGTATTTAAACTTTAGGCTAATAATCGCACATCGCTATATTTCCCATCCCATTATAATAATCCTGATAGTTCATAGAGTCTTCTAACTAACGCTAAAATTTGCTCACCGTAGGTGGGATCGTCTGACCAGCGACCGCTTAATTGTTGTAGATAGGGGGCGATTCCTCTGGTGACAAATTCAAACCGAGGATCGACAATATCTTGAACTAAAGGTTCATGACTGGCGTAGGCTTTTAAATGTTGAATATGGGCTCTGATTCCAATTTCTGCTGTGGGGAAAGACGCACTTTCCGAAGCGCCTCCTAAACTTCCTAAACCGCCGAAATTATGTTGTTCAGGTTTGAGAATTCCCCCAAATTGTAAAAAGTTGGTTTCTAAACACATTTGACAAAAGGCAATATCATGATTAACTCCTTCAATACTGGCTTCTTCTCGATAGATTTTGGCAATTTGAGGAACGCTATTGATTAGATTAGAATCATGAGTTTTGATAAACATAATCAGTTGCACTTCCGTTGTTAACCCATTACCCATAATTTGATCCATTTGACTATTATAGGGACGAATATTAGAACGCAACACAACACTACGATTGGGATTATCCCAACTCACGGAAATACCACAATTTCTTAAATCTATCGCACGAATATAAACAATATTATTGTATCGAATTCTTCTGACTCTATTAGAAATTTGAGATAAATTTAATCCTAATTTATCGACTAAATCAATGGGAATAAAGGCATTTCCATTTACTAAAATTCCATTTTCTCCATAGCGACGACCATTAATATTAATCCCAATAGAACCATAAACTGGTGTACCGGGAGGAACGGTTGGAATCGGATTTGTAGAGTCCTGATTTAACCAACTGATTAATCCATTGGTAATTCCAATGGCAATATCTCGTCGTCGGGTTTGAATTAAAGCCCGATCAGTGGGATTGGTTAGAAATCCTAATTCTAAGTAGAGGGAAGGAATCGCAATCCAACGAATAAAAATTAAGCTTCCTAATCCCGTTTCAGTGTCGGGTTTTGCGCCTCGATTGGGAAGTTGAGGAACTTGTTGCAAAAGGGATAATAAAATGGATTCCGCTTGTTTTTTTCGTTGGGAATTTCCCGCAATATAAAAAGCGGTTACTCCCCGAATTGAAGGGTTAGATGATCCACCCATTTGCAGTTCTAAAGCTACATCTCCAAATTGAGAATGAGCATTAATCCAATCAATCGTTTGAGTTTGGCTGAGATCATCAGGAACCACAATCACTTGAAACCCCTTTGATCGTAATTCGCTGACGACTAAATCTCGAATGCGAATCATTTCTTGGGCTTCCGTTGTCCCGCCTGCAACGGTACCCGGATCTCTTACACCATTTTCAAATCCTCCATGACCTGCGGATAAAAAAATTCGTCCCATTGTTTAAGCTCTCGACTTTAAGTTTAATATTGAGGGCAATTGCGTGATTAAATTTTTACTTCCCTTTATGGTTTTACACTGCCAAGAGGCTTTTGTCACCCTTGCTGACCCTAAAATCGAAATTCTGGTCAACTTTTATACCCACTTGTTGGGAATAGAACCCGTTTCGCATATTCCCCATCGTTATGCAGAATTTCAGTTACCGAGTTTAAGATTGGGAATTTTCCAACCTAAACCGACCCATATTTCTGAATTTTCTTCAGGGGGGAAAACAGGAATGAGTTTGTGTTTGGAAGTTCAGGATTTAGAAGCAGCGATCGCCCATTTAAAACGTCTTGGATATCCACCGCCTGGAGACATTATAACCGCTTCTCATGGTCGGGAAATTTATGCTTATGATCCGATGGGAAATCGTTTAATTTTATATGAAATTCCCGACAATTTTTCATCCGACTAAATCAATTAAGGTGTAAGCACTCAGAATTAATAATACGATAGCTAAACCTTGGGTCAGTTGCAGATGAGGGGAAGGAGTCAGAGCTTCTCGAATTAACATTGATGTGGATGATCCCGCAACATAACTCAGAGACAAAACCAAATAAGGCCACTGTGCGGTTAAACTCCAAAGGAACAGTAAAAGAATTCCTAAGAGTAACATCAAGAGCTCTACAAACTGAGGGGGATTATATTGGGTTGAAAAGACAAAAGTTTGCCACCAAAAACGCCAACTTCTCATAATGGTTAATCGAGAACTATAAATTGTTATTCATTGTAGCCAGATTTGGTGTTGCAGTTGCGATAAGGCGGTTTGGGTTTCGACTTGCTCAAACTCTTCATAAAACCGACTGACATTAAAAAACGGATGGGGAGTTTCTAACACAATCACGCGATCGCACCATTCCTGCATATAAGGCATTAATTCCAAGGGCGCGACGGGAACACAAATCCAAATTGCCAGGGGTTGATGAGCTTTTAAGGCTTTCACCGTGACGGCCATTGTCATTCCAGTGGCAATACCATCATCGACCACCAGCGCCAAAGCTCCGTGAGGTGTCACCGGGGGACAACTGGGAGATAACTGTTCCCAGGCTTGCTGCGCTTTTGTTTGAGCCTCCTGTAACATCCTCTGTTGCAAACTCAAATTCAGGGGTTTTCGTTTTGACCACAGAACCTGACCATCGGATGTAACTGCACCCAAAGCCAATTCTGGGTTATCGGGGAGGGTAATTTTTTTAGCAACAATCACACTCAACGGACATTGTAAACGTTGAGCAATGGGAACCGCAACGGGTACACCCCCACGAGGTAAGGCATAAACAACAATTTTCTGCTCCTCCTGGGGGCTATCAAAACTCATCTGTAACACAATCTCTTTTGCGAGTTCCTCACCAGCATGAGTTCGATCTCGAAATAGGGGTGTGGATAACATCAACTGCTTGCCCTCGGCAATCGCATCACCTCTATAATGACGGTTACAGTCAAGAGTTGCAACATCAGAAATTCCGCCTGCCATTAAAATAGTGTTGGTTGTCGGTGAAAAACCAACCGTCAACAGTCAACCGTCAACACCCCTACTATGTCTAATCACGAACAATTGAGTTTATTCGATTTCAACAATTCTGAACCTTCCCCTCCGTCTGTGTCATCGAATTTTAATCGAGATTTAATTCCGACTGATGCTAAAATTGAAATTCCTGTAGGAACTTATCAAACTTTAGAAGAAATTTCTAACCATTGTAATCATTGTTATCGGTGTGAATTAGGACAAAATCGCACCCATGCGGTCATCGGTCGAGGTCATCTGCAAGCACCGATTATGATTGTGGGGGAAGCACCCGGTCAAAATGAAGATGAACAGGGTTTACCCTTTGTCGGACGTTCAGGACAACTGTTAGAAAAAATTTTAGAATCCGTTGGTTTAAGTACCGATCAAGAGGTTTATATTTCTAATGCAATTCGCTGTCGTCCTCCCAATAATCGCACCCCAACGCCTCAAGAAATGGAAGCTTGTAAACCTTATTTATTAGAACAAATTCGTTTAGTGAATCCCAAAATTATTTTATTAACGGGAGCAACGGCGGTAAAATCTATTTTAGGCGATAAACGGGGAATTACTAAAATTAGGGGGCAATGGATGGAATGGGAAGGGCGATTATGTATGCCGATTTTTCACCCTGCTTATTTATTAAGAAATCCTTCCCGTGAAACCGGATCACCGAAATGGTTAATGTGGCAAGATATTCAAGCAGTTCGTGATAAATTAAATGAATTAATCTCTCTTTAAAATTAGAGGGTTGGCAGGCCCAACCCCTACGATAAAATATTACAACCTCGGCGTAGATTGCTAGATGTCAGATTGAGTCAACAGGATTATGGGTCTTTCTATTCTGAGTTTAGTTCAATTAAGTTGTCGTTCTTTATTAGGCAATCCCGTCCGTTCTTTCTTATCAGGAATCGGGGTATTTATGGGAGTCGCTGCGGTGAATGCAACTTTGCAAGTCGGTAATATTAGCCGTGGGGTCATTGAGCAACAATTAGCTGAACGAGATGCACCACAAATTCGTATATTTCCAGATTGGAATCCTCTTACAAAAGAGTCTGCACAACTGACTTTAGAAGATCTAAAAATATTAAAACAACAGTTGAAATCTTTACGCTCTATTAGTGGCATAAATTGGATGAGAGATCAACAGGTTGTTTTTCAAAATCAGCAAGCTAATCCTTCTGCTATAGCTACAACAATCGATTTTTTAAACACATCAGGACGTAAGTTAGTGGCTGGACGTGATTTTACGTCTAATGATTTTGAAACCTATCAACCAGTGCTAATTATTGATCAATTTTTGGCTGATAAACTCTTTGAAAAAATAAATCCTTTAGGAAAAAGTATTTATCTTAATTTTAGACCTTATACTGTGATTGGGATTGTTGCTACTCAACAAAGCCAGGAGGAAGAACCAACGGGTTCTCTGTATGTTCCGATGGCAATTTATAGTGCAATTACAGGCAGAAAAAATATTAGAATGATGTGGTTACGTCCCTATGAAATTGAAGATTTAGAAACTTTAGAGGAACAAGCTAAAAAAATATTAGAACAACGGTTTATTAGGTATAAGTTTAGAACGTGGAATACAATTGAGGATATTTTAGAACAGCAAAAAACCTTAGATTCTGTTTCTAAAGCGTTATTAGTTGTCGGTGTGATCGCGTTAATTGTCGGAGGGGTTGGTATTGCTAATATTACCATTGCTTCAGTCATAGAACGGACTCCAGAAATCGGACTACGACGTGCGATAGGAGCAACCCAATTAGATATTATGTTGCAATTTATTTTAGAAGCCGCTATTTTAAGTTTAATCGGAGGAACAACTGCCATTGTCACGGTTCATGGGGCGACGGTTGTTATCGCAGAACAATTTAAGTTACCCTATAAATTTGAACGCCAAACCGCTATATTTTCCCTAAGTTCAGCTATATTAGTGGGAGTGGGAGCCGGATTTTTCCCCGCTTTACGCGCCAGTCAACTTGACCCAGTAAAGGCTTTAAGAGGAGAATAGGGCAGAAAGAATATAAATTCTTAACAAAACGAGGGTTTGAGGGTTATGAAGGAACCGGAAAATTTAGAGTTAGAATCATCACCCAACCCTGAACCTGGGGAAGAATCTGAACTCTTAAATTTGTTACCTTTGGGGATTATTCTAACTTTAATATCAGGTTTAGGGGGAATTGTAGTAATGGCACTTCCTTCTAAACCTGAAAATCCTGAATCTTCTGGTCTTTCCTCAAAGCTAGAATGGTTTTCTCCCCCAATTTCCACTTCCCAATCTCTACCCACTCTTAATCCAATTTCTAAACCGATTTCGGGGGATCTTCTACCCTATTTTAGGGGAAATTTAATCCCTGCACCTAACGTTCAATCTAACCCTTCCCTTCCATTATTAGAAGAACTTAGCCTTAATCAATATTCCTCCATACCTCCTAATTTATTAGATGAGAATATTAATATTTTAAATCCGAGTCCTCAAGCTTTAACTAGCAACAATAATGTTTCTGAAGTTGAGACGACTATTGAAAGTATTGAGAATAGTATGACCCCTTTAAATTTAACGGCTAGTTGTCCTCAATACCAAATGTTGACCCAACAGCCGTCTAATCTTCAACCTGCTTCCCCGGTTCCGGTTGTTTCTGAACAAGATGGCGTTGAATTAACCTTGCAGGATGTGATTATTTTAGCGTTAGAAAATAACCGCACGATTAAAAATCAATATTTAGAACGAGTGGTAGAACGTCAAGATTTAGCCGTTGCTGAAGATAAATTTAATCCTGATTTTACACCCAGTTTAGCGATTGGATGGGATAATATTACTCAGGGAAATCTAACAACAATGACTCGTGGTTTAATATTATCAGCGAAAGTCTTTGTTAGAATTCCCACCGGAGGAGCACTTAATTTGGAGTGGACTGGACAAAGACAACAGAGAAATTATCAAGGTTCAGGGTTTTCTGATCAAGATGTTTTAAGACAAAATTTAGCAGTCGTTTTTAACCAACCTTTATTAAGAGGCGCAGGTGAAAAAGTTAATCGAGCTTCCGTTGAAATTGCTCGAATTCAAGAAACAATTAATTTACTTAAATTAAAATCAATTTTAATTGATAAAATTACCGAAACAATTTTAGCTTATCGCAATTTACTACAAGCGCAAGAACAACTTAAAATTGAGCAACAATCTTTAATTATTGCACAACAGCAAGTCGAAAATACCCAAGTTTTTATTGAGGCTGGACGCAGACCGAGAGCCGACTTAATTACTGTACAAACTCGCGTTGCTAATCAAGAAATTTCTTTGTTAAATGCCCAAAATAATTTAAACCAGCAACGACTGAATTTATTGGAATTATTAGATATTGATGAGAATGTTAATATTATAGCGTCTGAAAATTTAGAAATTCAACCCCAAACCTTGGAGCCTAGTGAAGTTAAACAGTTAGGCTTTGAGAACCAGCCCAATTATTTACAAGCCAGATTAGATTTAGAAAAATTTAAAACCCAATTAGTTGTTGCTGAAAATAACCGTCGATGGAATATCGATTTTAGAACGGAGGTAAGACATGAACCAGCACCGGATATTATTGACAATCAAACGGATTTAAGAGCCGGATTAGTTTTTAGTAAAACCTTGGGTGATCAAACCTTAGAACGTGATTTTCAACGCAGTCGTATCGATGTTTTACAAGCCCAAAATAACTTAACAGAAGCGACTCAAAAAATTGAGATTGATGTGAGTCAGAGGTTACAAGATATTGAAGCTACTTGGAAAAAAGTTGAGTTATCTAAACGTGCAACCCAGTTAGCTGAAGAACAACTTCGCAACGAGAAAGATAAAGTTGAGTTAGGCGTAGCTGGATCTTCCCTTGTCGATTTAGTTCGATTTCAATCGGATTTAACCCAAGCTCAAAATGATGAATTAAATGCTAAAATAGACTATCTAAACGCCTTAACCAATTTATACCAAAGTTTGGGTATAACCTTAGATAAATTAGAGATTACTCTGGAAAAATAACCTTTGCAAAATAATGAATGATTCCACTTTAATTCAGTTAATGGTAGATGCGGAAAATTTACCTCCCGATCAACAAAATCGACGGTTAGATTTGTGGTTATCTCAACAAATTTCTGATCTGTCTCGTTCTCGGATTCAAACCTTAATTAGTCAGGGATGGGTGAAAGTTAATGAACAAGTTTGTACCACTAAAAAACTGTCTGTGCAAACGGGCGATCGCTTAGAAATTATTCTTCCCCCACCCCAACCTTTAGAACTGGAAGCTGTAGATATTCCCTTGGATATTTTATATGAAGATGATTGTCTATTAATCTTGAATAAACCTGCGGGGTTAGTGGTTCATCCCGCACCGGGACATCAGAATGATACTTTAGTTAATGCGTTATTAGCTCATTGTGATCAATTAGCAGGAATTGGCGGGGTACAACGTCCTGGAATTGTACATCGTTTAGATAAGGATACCACCGGGGCGATGGTGGTGGCCAAAACGGATTTTGCTTTGCAAAGTTTACAAGCTCAAATTAAAGAAAAAACTGCCCGTCGTCAATATTTAGGGGTGGTTTATGGCGTTCCAAAAACCGAATCAGGAACCATTAATCAACCCATTGGTCGTCATCCGATTGATCGCAAAAAAATGGCAATTGTTCCCCTCGAAAAAGGAGGGCGAGAAGCCATTACCCATTGGCAAATTCAAGAGCGCATCGGGAACTATACGTTAATGTTATTTACCTTAGAAACGGGACGTACCCATCAAATTCGGGTGCATAGTGCGTTTATGGGAAATCCCATTGTCGGTGATCCTGAATATAGTCGAGGAAAAGCAATCAAGGTGAATTTACCTGGACAAGCTCTTCATGCTTGGAAATTAACGTTAAATCATCCGATTTCGGGAGAAAAAATTGAAGCGATCGCCCCTATCCCTCATCCGTTAACTACACTTTTAGAGGTCTTACGCCGTCGTTAGAATCCGAAAAGATCATGATAATTTATAACGGTAGTGTGACGGTAAATATTGTTCCTTTTCCGACTTCACTTTCAACTTTAATTTGACCTTGGTGTAAATCAACAGCTTGTTTCACAATGGATAATCCTAACCCCGTCCCCTTAATATTACCCACGTTAGAAGCCCGTTCAAATTGTTGAAAGAGTTTAGCTTGATAATCCATCGGTAAACCAATGCCTTCATCTGCGACTTCAAACCAGATAAATTGACCATCTTGATGAATTTTTAAGCTGACTGTACCCCCATTAGGGGAATATTTAATCGCATTCGATAACAAATTCATCAAAATATGGCGCAGTAAAGGTTTATCTAAATTTCCGTGTATGACTTCTTGAGAACTCATGAATAAAACTCGATGTTCAGCCTGAGAAAGCGGTTTTATTTCTTCGATAATAGATTGACAAAATGTCACAACTTGAGTCGGTTCTGGGTTAAAGATTAGTTTTCCAGATTCAGCCCGACTTAAAATTAACAACTCTTCTAAAAGATTGTTCATATTGCTGACCGACGTTTGAATCCGATCTAAATGTTTTTGTTTTTTATCTTCCGTCCATTTATCACTATAATCTTTTAACATTCCGGCAGACATTTGAATGGCGGTTAAAGGAGTTTTTAAATCATGGGAAGCAATGGATAAAAACCGAGATTTTTCATCGGTAACAGCTTGCGCCTCTTTTAAAGATTCCTGCATTTTTAATGTAGATTGATGTTTTTTTAATGCAATTTTAATAGCGGCATGAACTTCTCGCTCTTTAAACGGTTTTAGAATATATCCATAGGATTCTGTTTCTTCGGCTCGTTCTAAGGTTTCATCATCGGCATAAGCGGTTACATAAATAACGGGAATATTAAATTTTTCCTGAATGAGTTTTGCCGTTTCAATTCCATCTAAATCTCCCTTGATGACAATATCCATTAAAATTATATCTGGTTGAGTTTCTTCCACTTTTTGTAATGCTGATTCACTCGAAGACGCAATTCCAACGACAACATATTCTAATTTTTCTAATTTTTTTGCTAATCCCTTGGCAATTAGCAACTCATCTTCCACGATCAAAATTCTGATGTCTCCCATTTTTCCCCCAGTTTATAACAGGAATGTTGGCAATTGATTTGATTTTCTGAATTTTATATGCTTATTACTTTTAATAACCATATTAACATCTTCTTCCAGTACCTCCGCCTCTCCCCATCTCCCCATCTCCCCATCTCCCCATCTCCCCCTCTCCCCATCTCCCCCTCTCCCCCTCTCCCCATCTCCCCTTCCCCGTTCCCTCTTCCCTATATAGTTGGCTAATTTCCACAGATGCGCTACAATCCCAGAACCAAAGGTAGACTATGCTAAAACGATTTGATCGTTATAGTATGGGCGATAGTATATGGTGGGGAGTTAGCAATCACACAATGAATCTAACGCAGGAAATCGTTCTCCAGAACGGCAAATATCGGATTGATGCTGTTCTGGGTCAAGGGGAGTTTGGTGTGACCTACCAAGCCATGCACCCTCTCACTCATCAAACGGTTGTGATTAAAACGCTGCATCCTAAATTCATCACCTCCGTTGATTTTCCCCAAATCAAACAGCAATTTGCAACAGTTGCCAAGCGTTTAAGCCAGTGTCAGCATCCTAATATTGCCCGTGTGCTGGACATCTTTGAAGAAAAGGGTTTACCGTATTTGGTGATGAATTATATTGCGGGTCAAACCCTAGAAGAAACCTTACGCGCGCATTCTCCGTTATCGGTTCATCAGGCGCTGCAATATATCCGCCAGATTTCTTCGGCCATGAGAACCCTACATCAACACGGTTTACTTCACTGTAACCTGCAACCGAGGAATATCCTGCGCCATCAAGGGACAGACATCCTCACGTTAGTTGATTTTGGCTTAACCAGTGGCTTTATTGAACCGAGTGTCAAGTTTCCCATCCGTAACCGGGTTTTATCCGTCGGTTATGCGTCCCTAGAACATTATCTCCCCCATCAACACCTAACTCCCGCCACGGATATCTATAGTTTGGCAGCGACGTTCTATTGTTTGTTAACGGGTGAACCTCCCTTAGAAGCTCCATTGCGAGTGAATGAAGCCACACAACAGTTACTCAGCGCGTCTAAACCGACTTTAAGACAAATTCAACCTACCTTGAGTCCCGTTGTAGAACGATTAATTTACTGGGGATTAGAAATTGAACCCTCCCGACGTCCTCAAAGTGTTGACCAATGGATTGCTTTTTTACCCATTGAAGACATTGCGACAACGATTCAATCTCCTAATACTGTGATTCAACCTCAAAATTCTAGTGTTGTTGAACTTGTTCCCCCCAAATCTGTAGCGGTAAAAGCAGTTGTTGAAACCCCCGTTTCTGTTCAGGAAAAACCTTTAACTTCCGTTGCGACATTACCCAGTTTTCCCCTCAATTCCCCACCCCCACAAATTCAACCTGTTCCTGTTGCGATTCCGACTTGGGAACCGGAAGAAACGATACCTTCCCTGGGTTTTTTACTGCCGATTTTATTCTTAATTACATCCTTATTTTTTGGTTGGGTTGGATTTGATCTTACCCGTCGTTATGGCTACATTATTAGTCAGAAAACCAATATTCAATTGAATCATCCCTTTAATAATTTAGATTCCACAGAACCGATGTTTGAAAATCCTTCTGTTGAAACTCAAAATCCCAAGGAAGTCGCGGCGGAACGTTCCACAGAACAACCTTTAGAAGAGGGATATGACTCAACAGTAGAACCTTCCGATGCAGAAGCAAAAACCGAAGAAACTTCACCCGTTGAGCAATCTAGTGATACTAGCATTGCTACTGAAATAGAAGGGAAAAGCTCATCAACCTCAGAATCTCAATTAGAAGAATATTTACTTTCTCCGCCAGAACAAAGCAGTTCTCCTGAAGTAGGATTAGAACCGAATGTTACCGACTCCTCGGCTTCGGCTCCTGTAACAAACTATTCCGGTGATAATGATTCAACAATTTCACCTTCTACAGAGCCAGAATCCAATTATTCTCAAGATGGGAATGGGACGTTACCAACGGAGACGACACCGGGGGGCGGGGGAGGTTTATTACCAGAAGAACCTGTTCCTAATTCTTATTCTGAACCCACGGTTCCTGTAGAACCCCAATATCCCGTTTCTTCTGAAGAAACAACCCCGATGACTTCAACGCCTAACTATGGAACAGAATCTAATATTCCTACATCCCCTTTAACTTCTCCCATCAGCAACTAGCTAATTTTAAATAAGTTTTGAAAAATCAGTTTTCTCTTAATTTAATTAGGAGGAAAGGTGTATTTTTCAAGTTCTGTTGTTGTTTTTAAGGCTCCTTTATCATCAAAAATTTGCCATTTAATTGGCCCAATCAAATTTCCATACCACACCACTTTTTTAAAGGGTGTTCCGGCTTTTGTTCCATTAATTTCGAGTTTAAACGTTGAAAATTTTCCGGCGGGAACTTCAATATCCTCCGTTCCAACAACTTCATAATTTTCTTTTACTTCTGTGGTCATCACCGCAATTTCTTGACCTTCCCAAGTCCAAGTCTCCCCAGGAGAAGGAGGATTTTTGAGAATCGTTTTTGGCGGTTCTAAGCGATATTCTGTGTTATTTCCCCCAAAGGTATACAGTTGTCGATATTCTTTTACGAGTCCACTGGGTTTAGCATACCAAATATAAAACGGTGCAAACCCTAAATTATTTTCGGTTTTATAAAGCGTTGTTCCATCGGTTTGAGTTTCTAAACCTTCAACTTTAACAGTTAGTTTAGATTGCTTCCCATCAGCCGTTTTTGCTTGGTATTCCCAGATTCCCCCCACAGGTAAAGGAAAATAATCGTGGGGTGGTGTTTCCGCAAAGGTTTTGAACCCTATCATCACCAAAACAATCGTTAGAAATAATCCCAAAAAGCGTTTCCGGTTGAACATTATTTTTCTCTCAACACTCTGTTACTTTATTAAACCCTAATACTCAAATTGTAAAACATAATTGGGAACCGTTTCAGGCTCAGGTTGCATCTCTCAGCGAATGATCAAGCTAAGTCGCTACTCTAGGATAGATTTTAATCCGTAAATAAACAATATTCAAGTGTAGAACAATTCAGTCAGTTGTTAAGACTTTGATTAATTTCCAGATTATCAAACAATTGCACTGCCAATATTAATCATAATCATCCATGATGAGGCTGAAAGATGAACAGAATTCCACCCCAAATTTTGTATTGTTTTCGACATCCAGCGATCCGAACAAGTCTATTAATATTGTGTTTCGGGGGAATGGTGCGATCGCTTCCTTATCTTGCGCCGATTCATGCAGAATATATTCAACAAAAAGATGTGGCTTTTGAATTTAGCGATCGCAATAATTTACCTTTAGGAACTGTTCTGAGTTCTAATCAAAATCATACCGCAATTGTTCGTTTAAGTCAAGTTTCACCGGATTTTATTAACGGGATTATTGCCGCCGAAGATAAACGCTATTATCAACATGGGGCGGTTGATTCTATTGCTCTGATTCGCTCTATTTTAGAAGCATTTCAAGCCAAACAAATTGTTAGCGGTGCGTCTACCGTTACGATGCAATTAGCCAGGTTATTAGAACCTGCACCCCGCACATTACCGAATAAGTTTAGTGAAATTTGGTTATCTTGGCGACTGACCGCCGGAATGAATCAACAGGAAATATTAGAAGCTTATATTAATCGTTTACCGATGGGGGGGAATTTGTATGGTGTTGAAGCGGCTGCAAAAATCTATTTTAATACCTCAGCATCGGAGTTAAATTTAGCCCAAGCTAGTTTATTAGCAGCCCTTCCAAATGACCCCACAGATCTAAATCCATACCATAATTTATCTGCGTTAAAAAAACGTCAAAATTATGTATTAAAGCGTATGGTTGAAGATGGATATATTACTTCTATTCAAGCGGAACGCGCCTATCAAGAAAAATTAGCCTTTCAACCCCAACAACAAGGAATTATCGCCGCACCTCATTTTCTATTTTGGCTAACGGAACAATTAACAAATTCCGAGGTTATGACTCACAAGGTAGAAAAGTCAATCCATAATATCAAAACCACAATAGATCGTCCGTTACAACAATTTATTGAAGCCCAAATTCAGCAAATTTTGAGTAGTTTAAAAGACCATAACGTTCATCATGCTGCTGCTATTGTCCTTGATAATAATACCGGAGAAGTCTTAGCTTATGTCGGTTCTCCCGATTATTTTAATAGCGATCAATTAGGGCGAAATGATGGCGTTCAAGCGTTGCGACAACCCGGCTCAACGTTGAAACCTTTTTTATATGAATTAGCGTTAGCAGAAGGGATAATTCAACCCTATACAATTTTAGCAGATGTTCCGACTTATTATGCAATTCCGGGGGCAAAGCTTTACAGTCCAACGGATTATAGTGAAACTTTTTTAGGCCCAGTACGGGTGCGAGTCGCGTTAGCAAATTCGTTAAATGTTCCGGCGGTAAAAGTATTAGAAAAAGTAACCGTTCCTGTATTTTTAGAACGATTAAAAAAGTTAGGTTTTCAACATTTAACTCATTCTCATAATTATTATGGTTTAGGATTAACGTTAGGAAGTGGGGAAGTTAGTTTATGGGAGTTAGCCCAAGCTTATTTAATTATGGCAAATCAGGGTAAAATTATTAAACCTAATGTGATGCTGAGTAGAATAAAACCTCAAAATAATAATTCACAGTCTATTGATACTGTTGTCACTTGGCAATTAATCACGAATATATTAAGTGATGCTCATGCAAGATCTCATTCTTTTGGGATTGATTCTGTGTTAAATTTACCCTTTCCAGTTGCGGTGAAAACAGGAACATCTTCTAATTATCGAGATACTTGGACGGTCGGGTTCACAACAGATTATACCGTTGCAACCTGGGTGGGAAATTTTGACGGTGAAGGGATGCAAAATGTCTCTGGGGTAACGGGTGCAGCACCCTTATGGAATCGAATTTTATTGCATTTACATGAAACAAAAGAACCGGGTAATTTTCCCAAACCTGAAGGGTTAGTTGAATTACCGATTTGTGCAACAACTGGGTTACGTCCGACAGAAGATTGTTCAGGAGGAACTGTATTAGAATATTTTAATCCTAAAGCAATTCCTGAATACTATAAAAATTCTCCTCAATTTGCGTTAAATTCTGAATATAATGAATGGTTATCTCGACAACCTCATCCTCAATTAACCCAACATCAATTAAAAATTATTTCGCCTCAACCGGATGATTATTTTGTGATGAATTCGGGAGATGCTTCTCAATTAGAATTTAAAATTATTAACCCTTCTCAAGAGTCTGTGGAATGGTGGTTAAATGGTAACAAATTAAAGGTTCAGTCTGCTAACTCTTTATTTTGGCAATTGCAACCGGGACAATGGACGTTAACCGTTAAACAGGGAACTCAACAGAATACTGTTCAATTTCAAGTGCAAATAGCGGATAAAAAACCCTATCGTCGAGGTTTTTCAGTGGTTAATACTAATAAATAGGCTTAGATAATTAATAACTCTAACCTGAAACCCGGTTTCTCAGATCATTAAATTGTAGTTGAGAATACAAATTTTCAAGCTTTACAAAGTTTTTATAATTTTCGAGCAACTCTTTTCAAATCCTTTACCTAATTATTGATTGAGATTTGTAAAGTAGAAACTAGGAAACCGAAAACAACACGGCAAAATTGTCCCCTAACAAGTGGAGATGCTTATGCGTAACTTGATCTGTGATCTGCTGAACCCTCTGCGTCAATGGTTAGATAATCTGGAAATTCATAACCCTGATGTAGCACTATTTTTATATCGGGTAATTCCAGCACAATGTCCCTTTGCACGGGATATTAAACTTTTTGGATATACCGTTTTGCATATTCCTCCCTTGTGCAAACTCAACCCTTTTTATGAACAATTAATGGGTTTACGGTTTCGGGCAATGTGTTATTTAGTTGATGAATGTGGCATGACTATTTAACCGTTGAAATCGATTATTTTTTAATTGCAGGTCGCACTAAAATGACGGTACAGTGACAATTTTTAGCGATCGCTTCTGGAATATTTCCCTGAATCACTTGTCTTAACATTCCTTCTCGACTTGCGCCTAATACAATCACATCACACTGATCTTTATCTGCTAAATCAATGACCGCTTCTGATACGGAATTAGAACAAACAGTGGTAAAAATGACATCCGTATTTAAGCGATGACTTAAATCTTCTGAAGCTTGCTGAAATTCTCTAATTTCCTGTTTAGAAAGAACTGTTTTAACGACCCGACAAAGACGAATTTGAGGAGATAAACTTAACTTAGTTAATGCAGGTAAAAGAGGGACAGAAACGGAATGTTCTAAGGTATCTCTCACGGGAACTAACCAACGCTGCCAACCCAAAACCGGACAAGCCGCAATATCTAAATTCCCATCAATTTGAGGATCATCTGAAATTTGATGTTTCGCCCATTTAACTAACATAACTTGACAGGGAACTTGACGAATAACCGCATCCATCACATTACTAAAAATCCGATCTGGGGCTGATTTATCCCCATGCCAACCCATTAATAATAAATCTATATGTTCATTTTGAGTGGTTTCTAAAATTGCTTGGGCGACATCATGGGCAACTCGAATTTGAGTATGAACAGAAATCTGTAAATTTTGTCCTAAACGTTCAGCTTGTTGTAATAAACGCCGGCTTTTAGTTAACCGAACTGAAGTTTCTGAAGGAGATTGACTGTAGGGAATTGTAATCACCGTTAAACATTCTAATTCATAATTACGTTCTTGAGCGATCGCGATCGCAACTTTTAATAAAGTTGGGGCAGTTTGAGGGTTATATAATGAGACTAATAAACGACCATTTCCGGTTTTTGGCCCCCTGGTTTGATAGGCAATATAAGACGCTTCATGATGTCGCCCCACTTGGGTTGCTTCCCCGCTAATTTGACCTAATTCGGCACGAATAATATCACTCCGAGTAATAATTCCCACTAAATGATGATGTTCTACAACGGGTAAACGACTGAGTTTATAATGACCCAATAAATATAAAACATGAGTTAAATTATCATCAGGGCCAACGGTAATGGGTTGGGTTGTCATTAACTGATCAATGGGGGTATGATCAGGGAATTGGCGACTACTAATTTGAGTTAAATCTGTTTGGGTAATAATTCCCACTAACTTACCCTTTTCTACGACAGGAAATCCGCGATGGTGAGATTTTGCAAAAGCTTCAATCACTTGTTCTAAAGTGAAATTATCGGGTAAGGTTTCAACATTTCGTTGCATCACATCCGCAGCCTTTAGTTTCTCTAAAGTCCCATCAATGGGTTGATTAGGTTTGAGTTCAATTCCACTTAATTTTAATAACTGATCATACAGTGATTCAGAATCAATTTTTTCAGAAATTAAATAGGCTACAATAGAAGAAATCATGAGGGGTAAAACTAATCCGAAATCCGTTGTAATTTCAAATACAATGACAACGGCCGTAATCGGTGTTCGCGCCACAGCACAGAAAAAAGCCCCCATTCCTGCAAAAGCAAAAATCGTGGGTTGGTCAATTCCTAACATGAATTCAGATTCCCAACTTCCCACTAAATGCCCTAACGCCGAACCCAAGACTAAAGAAGGGGCAAATAATCCTCCAGGTGCGCCGGAACTGGCTGCAATTGCGGTTAGAATAAAATGGGCTGTAAATGCTAAAGCACTGGTTTGCCAGGGCAATTCCCCACTTAAAATTAATTCTCGAATTCCGGTATTATTTCTAAAGGAAAGAGGCAAGAAAGATACGACTAAACCGGATAATAAACCAGCAACCGCCATGCGTTGTGGCAATCCCCACTTTAACACCCGACGATTAAATTTTGAACCCGCAATAATACTGCGACTAAAAATTGTTCCTAAAACTCCGGCTAGAATTCCTAAGATAATAAATAAAGGGATTTCTCTAGCATATAGTAATCGATCCTGTACCGTTTCTAATATAATTGTTCTTGTGACATAAACACTGAGTTCTTGACCTCCTAATAAGCGGGAAACCACCGCCCCAAGAAAAGAGGCAATAATCGCAGGGCCAAGGGTAATTCCTGACACATCATGTAGGAGTTCTTCAACTACAAATAACACCCCCGCAATAGGCGCATTAAATCCAGCAGCTAACCCCGCAGCGGCTCCACAAGCAATTAATTGTCGGCGATAATTGGGAGAAGTGGGAACCCAGCGACTAATCCAAGCGGCTAAAGCGGCACCGATTTGCACCGTTGGCCCCTGACGTCCTAACGTTAAACCGCAGCCCATCGTAAACATCGTCCCGATGAGTTTAGAAAATGCCACTCGAAAATCAAGAGAAATGGGTTCTCCTGCTAAGGAGGCTTTGACTTGGGGAATTCCACTTCCGGCCGTTTCTGGCGCTAATCTTTCCACCAAAAAACCGGTTAATAAACCCCCGATTAATCCCACACCCGGAAGAAAAATCCAAGCGGGAACCCCAGCATTTAAGGATTCTGAAATTCGCCAAGACCCTAACCATCCAGCCCCTTGTTTTAATAAGAATGCAGCTAAACCAGACACTAAGCCTATTAAGCAAGCTTCAATAATGGCATAACGTTTAGGGGTGGTGGGTGATAAAATTTTAGAGTTCAGAACTGAAATTTCTCTGGGGATAGAGATGCGCCGCATAAAGACAATAGAATTTTTGGCTATTGTTTAGAATAGCAGTGAAAACACCCGTATTTCGATCAATTAAAATTTGTCGTTAAACTAACAAAACTTACTAATATAACTTCAAGAATTTTGTTGTTAGGCTTCAGCCTACTTGAAGCTAAAGCTCAACAACGATTTCTCTCGTTTCTAGGTTCTACCTAGAAATCCTATAAGGTGGCTCTGCCACCTCATTTCTAAGAGGCGGAGCCTCTAGCAGACGTTCCCTGGTAGAACCAGGGAAACTAGGAAAAAAGCAAATTATTCCTCAGAATTTTTACCGAGTGTTTCTTGTGCAGCGTGTCGGATATGAAGAATACGAATGATTGAACTTTCTGGATTTTCAAGGATTGTAAATAGGATACGATAAGAATTTCGTCCATGACCATAAAGAAGTTGACGGATTTCTTGACTAAAATATTCATTTTCTCTAGCCAAAGGGCAACGCTTTGGCATTTGTAAAAGAGATGTAATCGATTTTAATAGCCCTTGATACCATTGTTTTGCCTTTTCTGGAGATGTAACTTGAGACATCCAGAGGAACGTTTGATCAGCTTCTGCTTCTGCGGTACTAGAAATTTCAATGCGATATTTCATCAATCAATAGATAGATTATATTTACGACGTTGTGCTTCAGCAAATTGATCAAAATCTCTAAACCGCCCCTGTTCAAAATCCTCTAATCCTCGTTGAATTCCCTGAATGGCTTCTTCTGTATCATGGGTTTCCCATAATAAAATTTGATTGAGTAGTTCTGTCACCACAAAATCAATATTTTGACCTTGTTTAGCTGCTTTTTCTCGGAGTTTTGCTTCCAGTTCGGGAGTCAGTGTCACAACAATTGACATAGATGTTTTTTGATATTGTTAACCTTTGGAGGTTATTATAACAAGAAATTCAGGTGATTGTATGATTTAACAACCGAAGAACGATTAATTAAGGAACTCTAACCTAATTATGATTAATTCATCTAAATCTCAATGCCACAGCTTAAAACATTTAAGCCCTGGAATCAATTTCAGGATAGCTAATTTTTAAGGGTTTGAAGTTGAGTGCGGAGCCCCCGTCACCCCCTCACACAAATGTCTATCCTCCTCACTCACACTTGAACTATTCTCCAGATAATCCTTCATCCATTCACAACCCCAAACCATTAATTGATCTAAATCCAAACTAATCGTCCACAGCTTGATTGTGTTGTCCCAACTGCTGGAAGCTAGGGTTTGGTCGTTGGGACTCCAACTCACATCGGTGACTGAGCTATTGACTTCCAAACTATTTGATCGAGGGATTCGATTATAAGATAACCCAAGAGGTTTTTACCCCAGTCAAACCCTAACTTTAAATACTATCTTTTGGGTGAGTGAATCTGTAGAGCGATCGCGCAAACTAAAATCAAGCGAGGATTAAACAGACTAATCTCCGCCGTCGTTAACCCAACAAACAGGAGCAATAACGTGCCTATTGAACACATAGTCGGGATGAGTTCCACATTGAACGGAAAAGTACCCACTTTATTATTAAGTGATATGACTGTTCCTCTGTGGGGTTTAGCTATTTTCATTCTGTGGACAATTTTTATTGTTCTACTGTTACTCGCTGTCAGAATTCGCCATCTGGCGGCGGGTGGCTCTGTGAAAGATTTTGGCACACCGAATGATGAAAGTTTGCTTTGGCGACTGTTTCGGGTTCACGCAAACTTAATTGAGAACCTACCTTTGTATCTGGGGGTGGTTTTCCTGCTAACTGTTCGGGGTATTTCTGGAACAACGATAGATGTGCTAATTGTTGTGTATATCGGATTTCGTCTCCTACATTCACTGATTCATATTGCAGGCTTAAATCCTAAGTTTCGGCTGTTCAGTTTAGTCATTCAGTTCAGTTGTTTAGTTGCTTTAACTGTCTTGGCATTATTGTAGTTGAGGAATTTCAAGGAGGTTTAATTATGACAATAGAAAATAGGAGATTATCAGCAGGTCAGATTATCCTGGCAATTATTTATATTCTTATAATCCCCCTATTACTTCTACTTTTTTCAGGAGATTGGTTATGGCTTGAAGGATGGATTTTTGGAGTTTGGTTAATTATAATTTCTGGAGTTACTGCCATTTATTTATATCGAAAAGACCCGGAATTACTGGTAGAAAGATTTAAACAACCCGGATCAGATAATCAAAAAGTCTGGGATCAATATTTTCTCTATGGATTTGAACTTTTATTTTTAGCTTGGATTATAATCATGCCTTTAGATAGCAAACGATATCAATGGACAACAAATTTCCCCTGGGAGCTAAAAATTTTGGGAGGGATAGGATTATTGATTTCATTTTTCTTTTTATACCGAGCTTTTACAGATAATACCTTTTTATCGCCTCTGGTCAGAATCCAAACCGAACGAAATCACCACGTCGTTTCCACTGGTGTTTATGGCTTTGTTAGACATCCTATGTATCTAGGAGCGATCTTTTTATTCCTGGGAACACCAATATTATTGGGTTCTCAATATGGGGTTTTAATCGGTGTTATAATATCCTTGCTTCTCGTTGCTAGAATTAGGGGAGAAGAAAAGATGTTAGTTGAAGAATTAGAAGGATATCAAGATTACACAAATCAGGTGAAATATAGATTAATTCCTTTAATTTGGTAACGCATCGTGCTACGCGCCATATTATGAAATTGATTTAGAATCCCTCATATATTCCCTACAATTTCATCGTTAAGCTAATCCGTTTTAACTTCTCATTAACTTCCATCACCCGCACTTTCACCACTTGACCCACTTTAACAAATTTATTCGGATCATCGACAAATTGATCTGCGATTTGAGAAATATGAACTAACCCATCTTGATGCACTCCAATATCAACAAATGCACCAAACGCAACTACATTCGTGACAATTCCTTCTAATTCCATACCGATTTTTAAATCCGTTATTTCTTTAATCCCTTCTTTAAACGTGGCATATTTGAACTCCGCACGGGGGTCTCGTCCCGGTTTTTCAAGTTCGTTAATAATGTCTTTTAAAGTTGGAATTCCAATGGTATCAGTAACATATTTATCCAGTTTAACGGATTTAATTTTATCCTTAAATTGGCTAATATTATTTAAGGAAATGCCTAAATCTTTCGCCATGACTTCCACCACCTTATAACTTTCGGGATGAACGGCGGTATTATCTAAAGGATTAACCCCCCCTCGGATTCTTAAAAATCCTGCCGCCTGTTGAAAGGCTTTAGGGCCTAATTTTGCCACTTTTAACAGTTCCTTACGGGTTTTAAAGGCTCCATTTTCATTACGATAATTGACAATATTCTGCGCCACTGCTGGGGTAATTCCTGAAACAAAGGTTAATAATTCTTTTGACGCGGTATTTAATTCCACTCCCACATAGTTCACACAACTTTCAACCGTATCATCCAGTTTTTTCTTTAATAATTTTTGATCGACATCATGTTGATATTGTCCAACTCCTATGGATTTTGGATCAATTTTAACTAATTCTGCTAACGGATCTTGTAACCGTCGTCCGATACTAATTGCACCCCGTACTGTTAAGTCTAAATCAGGGAATTCTTGTCGCGCTACATCACTCGCAGAATAAATCGATGCACCAGATTCATTCACCATAACTTTAATCGGTTTTCGGTCTAATTTAGCGATAATTTCGGTTATAAATTCATCGGTTTCTCGTCCGGCGGTTCCATTTCCAATGGCGATTAATTCAATATTATATTTATCGATTAATTGTTTAACTTTTTTCGCGGCTTCTTGACGTTGACCTTCTGCTTGATGAGGGAAAATCGTATGATATTCACAGAATTTTCCGGTTTCGGATAAAACTGAAACTTTACATCCGGTTCTAAACCCTGGGTCAATGGCTAAAGTGGGTTTCATTCCCGCAGGTGAGGCGAGTAATAATTCTCTTAAATTGGCTTCAAAGGTTTTAATGGATTCTAAATCAGCGTAGGCTTTGCGATCGCTTCTGACTTCACTCATTAAGGACGTTTTCATTAACCGATTAAAAGCATCTTTTAACATCGGTTGATAAAATTTGCGAATCACCGGATTTTTCGTTTTAATTTCCTGAGATTCTAAATAAGACTGTACAAAATCATCATCAAATTCTATCTCGACTTTTAAGATTCCTTCCGCTTCTCCCCGAAATAAAGCTAATAAATTATGAGGCTTAATATCCTGTACATTTTCTCTATATTGACGGTACATTTCAAACTTAGTCGTTCCTTCGGGGTAATCTTCTTTCACCTGGGATAAAAATACCCCATCATTCATTAAATATTCTCTCAAATACGCTCGTAAATTCGCTTTCTCAGACACAATTTCTGCTAAAATATCAGAGGCTCCATTTAAGGCATCTTCAACGGTTTTCACACCTTTTTCTTCAGAAATATATTTTTCGGCTTCCCCTTCTAACGCAACCGTCGGGGAATTAGGTTGATTAAAATTAGCAATAAATTGAGCGAGAGGTTCTAATCCTTTTTCTTTCGCAACAGTCGCGCGAGTTCGTCGTTTAGGTTTATAAGGTAAATATAAATCTTCTAATTCCGTTTTTTGTAAACAATTTTCGATTTTTTCTCGCAGTTCATCGGTGAGTTTATCTTGAGATGCGATCGCGTCTAAAATGCTTTTTTTCCGGTCTTCTAATTCCGTTAAATAGGTATAACGTTCTGAAAGATCTCGCAGTTGAATTTCATCTAAAGACCCGGTGAGTTCTTTCCGGTATCGCGCCACAAACGGAATCGTTGCTCCCTCAGAAAACAATTGTAGCGCGTTTTCTACTTGAAAGGGTTTAAGAGACAGTTCTTGAGCGAGAATTTGGGGAATATTGAGCATGGGATTCAAAACCAACAGATGTTCCATCTAAGTTTGATTTTATCATATTTGTTTGATATTAAGTCAATCTGGGTACAGTAAAAGCTGAGAGTCCATCCTGATTAGGTATTTGTCTTTGTCATTAATTTTGTGTGATATGATATTAGATTAGATATCTTGAAATTAGGCAAAATTCATGGAAAAGCTATCTCAATATCAATCTCTCTATGAAAAAGATTATTATCTCTGGCTACAAAAAACTTCAGAAATCTTAGATACTCGTCAACTTAATCAACTAGATATTGATAATTTAAAAGCAGAAATTAAAAATTTAAAATTCAATGTTAAAGAAAACTTAAAAACCAGATTAAAAACATTAATTGGAAATTTGTTAAAATTAAAATATTGGACAAGCGAAAAAGAATATAATGCCAGAGGATGGCTCAATAACGTTATAGAACAACGATTAAAAATTGAATTATCCTTAGAAGATAGCCCAAGTTTAAGGACATTGTTAGATGAAATATTCCTCGATTGTTATGACCAAGCTAGAACCGATACTTTAAAAACTCATCAGTTACCTCGTGATTTATTTCCTCTCAAAACTCCTTTTTCCTTAGAAGATATTCTTAATTCTGATTATTTACCCTAATGTTAACTGTTTGATATCTACAAACTTTTTACCCATCACCCCTAAAGGATAAAATAATGCTAAAACAATTACTCCTAATATTATTATTAACCTTAACCTTAATTCTAAGTCCTGTTTATTTCCCAGCATTAGCTGTTAATCTGGATACGGGAGCGAAAATATTTGAAGCGCAATGTGTGGGATGTCATGGGGGAGGAGGAAATATTGTCCGACGAGGAAAAACTTTAAAGAAAAAAGCTTTAGAACGCAATCATGTTAATACTTTAGAAGCAATTTCAGCGTTAGTTACTAATGGCAAAAATAATATGTCTGCTTACAAAGATCGTTTAACAGATGCAGAAATTCAAGCGGTTTCTGCTTATGTTTTAGAACAGGCGGAAAAGAATTGGAAAAAATAGCAGAAACTGGGTTGATAACAGTTATTAACCCAGTTTTGTTGACTTCATTTAGATTACCTTGGCGTTTTAATTTTTAATTCTGCCATCTTCTAACGTCAAAATGCTATCAGCTACATCCATAATTCGGGGGTCATGGGTCACCATTAATACCGTTGTCTCTCCTTGTTTGGCCAAGGTTTTTAACAGATCAATTACACCCCGACCACTACTCGAATCTAAGGCTGCGGTGGGTTCATCAGCCATAATTAATGGGGGGTCTCCTGCTAATGCTCGCGCCACAGCAACCCGTTGTTTTTGACCTCCCGATAAATCTTGGGGTAACAGATGAATTTTATCTCCTAAACCCACTTGTTCTAAACGTGTTTTCGCTTCTTCTCTGGCATTTCTTTTGCCCATTCCTTTAAGATGCAGAGCTAATTCCACATTTTCTAAAGCGGTTAAAGCGGGAAATAAATTAAATCCTTGGAAAATAAACCCAATATTATGTAACCGAAACTCTGCCAATTGAGTCCGAGACAATTTTGTAATTTCTTCACCCAATAAAAACACTCGTCCCGCCGTCGGTGTCAAGAGTCCGGCAATAATAGATAGCAATGTTGTTTTTCCCGAACCACTCGGCCCCATCAACAGTTGAATATCCCCTTGTTCGACTTCTAAATTAATATTTTGCAGCACTTGAACCGTTTGCCGCCCCGATTTATAAGCCATTTCAACACGACAAGCTTGAATTCCAATCGGCTTAATTCTAGCATTTGGTGAATAGTATGCAGCCTGATTGGGAGATATAGTGGATTTTGCCTCGCTAACTTGAGTGCGTATCATCGTTCCAAATTAATAATGATGTGGGCTTCTAACAAGAATTGACGGATCTAATAAACTAAATTACAGAGGAGTATTGTCAGTTTACTGAAGAAATCGGGTAATTCCAGAGAAGGAGGGCTGACCATGAACTATCCTGAACCGTTTAGTTCCACTATTTTAAACTCAAATGTTACCGATTGCCTGTGATCTAATACCATTTGGTTACAAAAAGTGACTGGCATCAAGCTTTAAATACAATTGCTGGATCTACCTTAGTGACTTTCTGAATGGCGAAAAATGCCGAACCCGTACACATCGCAACGGTTAACCCGAATACCCCTAAAGCCGATAAAGGGGTAATTAAAATCAAAATGCCTTGGGTCGCGCCAGCCCAGGACGCTACACCTAAACACAGTGCCATACCTGGAATATAACCTAAAACAGCCATCCAGAGTGCCTGTTCTAAAATAATTCCGTAGATCACCCAGTCGGATGCACCCATCGCCTTCAGGGTTCCAAATTCCTTTAAGTGGTCAGTCACGGAGGAATAAAGAATTTGTCCGACCACCACCATCCCGACTAACACTCCTACCGCCGCCCCTAAACTGAGAACAAACCCAACCCCTGTGCGTTTTTGCCAAAAGGTTCGCATTACCGTAGACATTTCTTCACGGGTCAAAACTTGAACATCATCAGGTAAAGCATCGTCTAGTTTTTGCTTCAGTTGAGTTAAATCTTGACCGGGTTTTGCCTTAATTAAAACATAGGTGATCGGATCAGCTAAATTTAAGGCTCTTGGTGGTGGAATATCGGTAGATTTTTGATTAGAGGATTGATCTTCATAACTTTGAGTACATTGAAAATCCTCATTATCTTGGACTTGACACCGGGTTTGAGTTTTTACAGGACTATTAACATAAGCATTAGCATTTTTTAACGAGGTGAACACAAAACTATTGCTCACAATAGATTGAGTTCCTTGCGTAATTCCCCCTAATTTGGCTTCTAATCCTCCGAGTTTGGCAATATCACCGATATTTTTAAGTTTGAGAGCGTCTAATTTACTCTCATCAACCATAATCGTATAGGGTTGTTTTAAAGCATTGATATCTCCTTTAATAATATTCCAGGGGGAAAATAATTCCCCTTCTGGATCAGAACCCACGACTGTTACCGCATGAATTTTATTTTCTACAGGATCGCGCCAACGCGCATTTCTAAAAATAAAAGCTTCGGCTTGTTCAACACCAGAAACCGTCTGAGCTTGGGTGACTCGTTCTAAAGAAATGGGCATCGTTAACTCTAAATGAATCATATCTTTAGAAGCGATCCAAATATCTGCTTTTGAGTGATCAATTAAGACCGAAGAAGACCGAATAAACCCGGTTAAAATCCCATTTTGAATGGTAACTAAACTGACTGCAAACATAATCCCAGCTTGAGCCACCAAAAAACGGGGAATATCCTCAAATAGGTTTTTTCGAGCAAGAGAAGCCATAGGGGAGGAGGGAAGGGGAGAAGGGGAGAAGGGGGACAGGGGGACAGGGGGACAAGGGGACAGGGGGATAGGGGGACAGGGGGACAGGGGGACAGGGGGACAAGGGGACAAGGGGACAGGGGGGATAGGGGAGTAGGGGGATAGGGGAGTAGGGGGAAATTATTAACTTCTAACTCCCTCACCGTAATCTTTAGGTTGCACTGTGCATTGGGATCTTTTTCCTGACAACTGACAAACCACACTCCTATTGTATACGGTCTTTAAGCAGTAGCTTGTTGGGGGAAAAGTTGGCTGAGATTTTGACGGGATAAGGGTTTTACCCAGGAAAACCAGGGGGTTACGGGTTTAAAATCAACCGATTGATAGAGCTTTGTTGCCCCTGTTAAACTATCAGCATCAACGCTTAGTTTGGCAGTGGTTACACCCGCTTTCTGTAGTTGAGATAAACCTGCCAAAAGGATGGTTTTTCCTAATCCTAATTTCCGAAATGTTCGTCGTGTTCCTAACCATTCAATCCAACCAATTTGATCAGAATTTAAGTGACATCTACAAAAAGCCGCAAATGTTCCATTCGGTGCAACTGCAACTAAATCTAATTCAGGTTGATAAATCGGTTGATTTTGCCAATATTCGGCTTGTTCTAGGGTTAATTCATGATGATCCCAATGGTCAATAAAGGATTCATTAAACAAATCAACCCAAGCTGAAAGGTCTTGTTTACCCTGAATATAAGATAATTTAAAACCGGATGGAAGTTCGGGAATAGATACAGGATATTCTAAGGATTTCGCCATCGTAATAAACTGCCGATCTACTTTAAAACCTCGTTGTTTGAGTAACTGATTTTGTTCGGTTTGTTGTTCTAAACTGTAGGTTCGCAGTTGTACAGGTTGTCTTTTTTGTTGTCCGATTTCTCGAATACGGCTTTCACACCACCGCATCATTTGTTTGCCTAAATTGCTGGATCGGACACTAGGATGAATATACAATCCAAAATATCCATCAATTCCAATTTTAGAGGCTTGAGGTTCAATTCCAACTAATCCCAAAAGTTGACCTTTTACATCTGTCCAAAGACGGATATCTTTTTCGGGGTTAACCGTTGGAGAAGAGAGTCCTAATTTTAAGTCTGCTAAACTTTCATCTTCTGTGAGATGATCAACGGTTTGACAGGCTTGAAATAAATTAAAAATTGCAGACCAATCTTTTTGACCTTCGTAGGGTTTAATGATTAAAGAATTCATAACAAATTGTTCCGAAAATTCGGAAGTTTTGACTTAATCTCGAACGGATAAATTTGCACCAAAAACTAGAGGTTGTTCTTCAATACAACCTTTATCAATTCTCCATTCAATGTTGATAATAGAGAATTTAAACCAAACTCTATTTGAGCCGAAAACCCTTTAAAACCAAGGTGTTACGACTAAAATCAGGATAGCTTTAGGGTTAAAAGTTAATGATGACGATAAAACTCTGTTTCCTGTGGGTAACACAGAAATCTTCAGGTTTTATCAAATTAGACACTCATAAAAAAGGGTTAATAAATCAATTAAATTTTGTTCTCTAACTTGACTTCTGCATCAGCTAAATGGATATTGCCAGTTCGACCACTGGCTCTTGGAAAGTCACCAAACCGAATGCAAGAGTCTTGATCATTTGATTAAATAGGTTTTGTCCCGCTAGGTAAAGAAGAATTTCACCCCCAATGAGGTCGTATTGTTAATTCACCCTCAGACCTGACAACCGCAGGCTGGATGACTCCATTTGAGTGTGATTGGCTAATGGCGGACGTTCCTAATCTAAGGATAGCCGATCCCCCCAATGCCTTGTCAAGTTTCCAGGGTTAAGCTTTGGTTATGATGTAGTGAGTCCTAAAGGACTCAAAGCCCTGAAGGGCTTACTACTGTTAGATGATTCAGTCTTAATGCTATGATTTGAGTTGTTTGTAGAGTTGTAAAATTATTATCACTGATTAAAATTAGCGATCGCCCTGCTTCGGGTAAGGGAGAACCCCAAGTTAATCCTTCAATATTATCAACTGCAATATTTAAACGGCTTAAATTCAACAATAAAGTTTTTTCTGCGGGTATAATCTCAGAATTTGTTGCTTTTAAACTGGGCAAATCTTGAATAGTATCCGCTTTTTCTAAAGAAACTAGAAATAATTTTATGGTATATCCTAAGCCTAAAGAAAAAGATCGTTCTAAACTAATTAAATGAGATTCATCAATAGCTAATAAATCGACTAAACCTTGTCTGTTATATTGTTCGGCTATAAAAGAAGAATTTGCTAAAGGATCAGTAATATACAAAAACTCTCGATCCGGTTGATTGGTTTGCAAATTATATCGCAAAATTCGACAAGGACTTTTCTGATCTAAATTCGCTATTCCTCCATCTTGAATTAAGGCGTTTTCATTCGCGGTAAACAAATAGGCCTTATCGGGTGTCACCGTTAAACTTTCAAAGGCTAAATTAGAACGAACACCTTGGTTTTGATTTCCATTTCCATCAAAAAACTTTTCAGGAATTGGTAAACTTCTCAATATTTTGCCGTCCCTGGAAAATTCTTGAATAAAAGGGGAAATATTTTGATAAAGGTTACCTTCTGAAGCAATAAAAACACTATTTTTAAAAAACGCAATTCCTTCAGGATCAAGGCTATTTTTAGGAAAGGGTTTTCCCGTTTCTGTTAATAGTGTGGTAGCCCCGACTACACTCACCCCTGTTTCTGAAAGGTAACCGGAACTTAAATCAATTTTGAGAGTATAAAATCGGGCTTTATTTTTATCACTGGGATCATCGGATATAGCATAATAAACTTGTTGTTCAGGATTATAAGTAATGCCTGATAAACCACCAACTTCTGTGTTATTATAGAGTAATCCTGTCGGTAAAGTGGCTTGTCCAATTAAATCAATTACTGTTGAAATCGCCACACTAGATGTGCTAAATATTAAAAAGGAAATTAAGGTTGAGATTAACAGCAGACAAGATAATAAAATTCTCATTAGATTTGCCTGTTTTAATAAAGTTTAGGGACAAAAAATTAATAAGCTATTATTTTCTATTCTAATATCGAAGATTGATTAGAACTTTAGTAATAAAGGGTAATGTATTTTGATTTTGCAGATTTAAAGAGTTGGAAACAGTTTTCCGGGGTAAATCTCGACGGAAAAATAATGGTAAACTCATTAATCCTAAAATAATCACAATCACTGTCATCATCCAAATTAATAAACGGTTGGGTTTATAATTGGCTTGTTCAATTTGCCAAAAAACTTGATTATAATTCCAAGCTGCAATTACAGTAATCATCATTCCAGTAATGACTAAAATAATCCCCATATTATCAGAATTAAAAATAGGATGACTAGGGGGAATTTTTTCGGTAAATGAGGTTTGTAATTGACGTAAAAACAAACTAAATCGAGCGATCGCAAAACCCAAAGCAATTAAGGAAATAGATGTTCTTAACCAAGCTAAAAATGTCCGTTCATTGGCTTGATGTTCTCGCTGACGATCAATTTTTTGTTCTTGATTCATAGATTCTATATCTCTTGAAAATTTTTCTTCATAAACTCCATTTTGGGGATTAAGCATTAAGAAATTCTGTTAACCATTCTTTAACATGAAATGTAGCACGACAATCATCTTCATTATATTGAACAATAGCATCTAATAAGGTGCGATCGCCTGTTTTTAACCATTGTTCATACCAACAAACAGATTGAGCACCATTTGCTTTGGGATCTCGCCATTCAAACCCCAACCATTTCGCTACAGGTTTCAGTGCATAACTTTCCACAGGAAGTGTTACCGTTTCTGTCATTTTTTGATGGAGATCAATAAATCGTTTTAATACTGGTTTCCAGCAATAATCTGGCGTATTATAAATTGTAGCTAATCGTTTAATGGTTTTAGGTTCATAATCGCAAAAATGAAAAACAGGAGCGATCGGATAAGCCCAAACTAACTCTAAAAACTGCTTCCAAATTAATTCTTCTTGGGTTTTATCTTCCGCTAAAAAGGGATAAAATTTCTGTTGATTAGACCGCCGATCTATAACTAGAAGACCATGCAAATAATCTAAATTCAATTCCGGTTGTGCTTCAATATCAAAATAAATCTCAACCGGAAATTCTTTTAATTTGGTTTGATAGCTATCTTGAAAATTATCTAACCAATAGCTAGAATTAAAATTTTGTTTAAAACTGATAAATTCTTCTTGACGTTTAATTGCTTTACTTTCTAAATTAGATTCAGCTTGCTTAATAATTTGTAAAGCAATTCCCTCTGCAAATTCAGGATAAACTTCTAATTGCTCTGGGGTAGCTTCCACCAAGGTTTCAACGGTTGTTAAATTCAATTCTTTTAACCGTAGATAGCGAGTGGGAGTAACACCCGGAATTAAAGAAATATGATTTTGCGATCGCGCGACCTCCAAACAATAACTATGCCATTGACACAAATTACATTTTTGTCTCGCAATAAAAACCTCCGGTTCATCACGAGATAACGCCATGTTTAAATAATCATTTAAAACCTGGTACATTTGCGGAATACGTTGTTCTAAATTAACCGAATAAGGAGCTTTATCTCGTAAAATTAACCAACCTGTTTCCGGCTGGATTCCTTGAATTCCTTCTAATAAATAAGCATGAAAAGCCGAAATAATTTGATAATCGAGTTTAGGGCGTTTCCCTAACTTAATATCTTGAGAAACATAAACCCAATCTCCAAATTGAGAATATCCGGGCTGTTTCACTAATAATTCAGGAGAACTCACTAAAGTAATCTGAATCATTTCATCAGATTCTATCACCGATCCATCTAACATAATTTCAGAAAGGTTAAGTTTCTCTACTTTCAGCAAAACCCCCTGATAAATTCGGTCAACTCCTTGCTGCATTAACTCTAGGGTTTGTTTAGCACCCAACTCCCAATTTCCAAAAAAAGGATCGAGTTTAGAATAAGGATAATGAGATAAAATACTATTTTGATAAGCAGAACTATCCTGCATCAATTTTAGTAAAAAATCGCTGGGAGGATCTTGTTGAGAACTATCTCCATAACGCTCTAAAAATGCACGCCTCTGACAGCGTTGATAAAGCAACAGTTGTTTATCGGTGATTAACATAATTATTTCGGTGTCAATGATCAATGATGAGTTAGATATCCTCTTCACCTTAAACTTAAAAGTGTCCTTTGACGAAACATAACGAACCCTTAATATTATGACAACTCCTTCCCTAGAAACCCATCGCCAACAGTTTCCCGCCTTAGCCAATAAAGGCTATTTTAATTATGGGGGACAAGGGCCATTACCTCGGATATCGATGGATGCTATTATTCAAGGGTATAACGAGGTGCAGTGTTCTGGCCCTTTTTCGGGTAAAATTAACCAATGGCAAAAGCAAGAAACCCAGTTAACTCGCAATTTGGTCGCCACTGAGTTAGGAATTTCTCCCGAAACCCTGTGTTTCACCGAAAATGTTACCGTTGGTTGTAATATTGCGCTGTGGGGAATCGATTGGCGACCGGGAGATCATCTGTTAATTTCCGATTGTGAACATCCGGGAATTATCGCAACGGTTCAGGAACTTCAACGTCGCTTTGATTTGCAAGTTTCATTTTTTCCCCTCAGAGAAACCTTAAACCAAGGTGATCCAGTCGAGATGATTTCTGAGTATTTAAAACCCCATACTCGCCTATTAGTGATCAGTCATATTTTATGGAATACAGGTCAAGTTTTACCCTTAACAGAAATTGTTAACCTGTGTCATCAAAATTATAACACAAAAGTATTAGTCGATGCGGCTCAATCCGTTGGCGTTTTACCGCTTCAATTAACAGAAACAGGCGTTGATTTTTATGCTTTTACAGGTCATAAATGGTTGTGTGGGCCAGATGGATTAGGAGGATTATATATTAGTGCGGAATCTTTATCCGAATTATCTCCAACCTTTATTGGATGGCGAAGTATTATTAACGATACACAGGGAAAACCCGTTGCTTGGATACCCGATGCTAGAAGGTATGAAGTCGCCACTTCTGCCTATCCATTATATGCAGCATTACGCCATGCCATTACCCTGCATCATCAATGGGGAACTGCAACAGAGCGTTATCAACAAATTTGTCAAAATAGTCAATATCTTTGGCAAAAATTATCAGAAATTCCGCAAATTCACTGTCTAAGAACCTCTCCCCCCGAAGCGGGTTTAGTTTCATTTCAACTCACCAATGGAAAATCCCATCAATCCTTAGTCAACGCTTTAGAAAACCAGGGTATTTTCCTGCGAACTCTCCTCGATCCCAATTGCGTTAGAGCCTGCGTTCATTACTTTACCCTTCCCTCGGAAATGGATCAACTCCTAGAAGCGATAGCAGGGAACAGGGAATAGGGAACAGGGAACAGGTAGGAAAAGAGCCCTAAATTTCCCTTTTTGTCCAAGTATTGACTGTTAACGGTTAACCCCAGTCAACAGTCAACAATCAACTTTTTCAAATTTTTCTTAACTGATAACTGATAACTGATAACTGATAACTGATAACAAGCATTATTGAACAGCAACCGCCGTATTCCCGACCACTTCACCTTTTAACATTCGTCCGGCTGCTTCTAATAACTGTTCTTCTAAATAAGGCTTGGTAAAGTAACCTCGTGCCCCCAAATTAAACGCCATTTGACGGTGACGATCCGCGCCCCGCGACGTTAACATGGCAATGGGTAAATTCGTTAGGATCGGATCTTTTTGCATCCGCGATAATAACTCCAACCCATCCATCCGAGGCATCTCAATATCGCAGAACACGATATCACAGGGTAAACCCGATTTCAGTTTTTCCCAAGCTTCCTTACCATCTCGCGCCTCTTCCACGCGATAACCGGATTTTTCAAATGTAATCGATAATAGCGATCGCACCGTAATCGAATCATCCACAATCAACACCGTCGGTTCAGATTTCTGAAGTTGGGGTTCAGCCACCGCATTGCCCATCTGCCAAATCTTACCAGCAGCATCCTTGCGAATCCGACCCATGGCCAAATCAATCAATTCCAGCACATCGGCGATCGCCACAATTTGACCATCCCCTAACACCGTCGCCCCTGCAATGCCAATCGGTTTCGGCACAGGCCCTTCCAAAGGCTTGATCACAATTTCCTGTTCAATCAACACCTGATCCACCTGTACCGCCAAATAACTACTCGAAGACCGCAGGACAATCACCGAAATCATGTCTTCCTCAGCCGTAGCCCCATAGACATTTCCCCGACCCAAATGACGGTGATAAGTTAACAATTCCCGCAGATGACGTAAAGGTAAAATCGTTCCCCGCCATTCTAAAGCCTTACTGCCATCGTCCATCGCTCGAATTTGTTCACGGGGAACATCAATCATGTCTTCTACCCCATCCATCGGGAAAGCAATCCGCACCCGATCGCTCACACAGCACAACGCCCTGGAAATACTCATATTCAAGGGTAAGCGAATGGTGAACGACGTCCCGCGTCCCAACGTCGAATCCGTCGTAATCGTGCCACGAATATCCGTTAAACTGGTTCGCACCACATCCATCCCCACGCCCCGACCTGCGTATTCATCCGCCACATCCTTTGTACTAAAGTTCGGCAGGAATAACAGATCATAAATCTCTGGATTGCTCATACTCTCAGCTTCTTCAGCCGTAATCAACCCCTTCTGAATCGCCTTATTTTTGACACGATTGACATCAATCCCACCGCCATCATCGGAAACCGCAATAATCGTTTGATTCCCCTGGTGAAATACCCGAATTGTAATCCGACCCACTGCCGATTTTCCTGCTGCTGTCCGTACATCCGCAGGTTCAATCCCGTGAGTAATGGCATTATTGACCAAATGGATCAACGGGTCATGCAGCTTACCCAATAACATCTTGTCAATTAAAGTATCTCGACCCTCCACAAACAATTCGGCCTGTTTGCCACATTTAATCGAAATATCCCGCACTGGACGCTTCAAAGCATCCGCTTCAATCGCAAAAGGTTCCATCCGTGCCCGATTTAACCCCTCCTGCAACGCCGTCGTAATCCGTCGCAACTCACGGGTGACTTGATCCGCTTCTTCCACCAAAAATTCAATATCGGCTGACGACTCCCGCACCCGGACAATTAACTCAATAATCTCTTGAGAGAGAGTATGGAACGGCGTAAACCGATCAAGTTCCGTTGAATCTAAATCCGTATTGGAATCATCATCATGAATTGACGACGTTTCATTAAACCAGAACGGCTTGCGACGGTGGGACAGGAGGGAAATTTCTAAGAGCGATCGTTCATAGAAATCCTGCATCCGTTGGCCTACATCCCCCAGCAAAGAAACTTGGTGTAGCAAGTTATCCAAAAACTGCCGCATCCGTTCTTGGTCTTGTTCCAAACTGTTGCGGTTGACCACCAGTTCCCCCATTAAGTTACTGAGGTTATCCAGTTGTTTGACAGGAACCTTAACAATGGGTTCAGCGATGGGTTTGGCAAAGGTTCCTCTGGGAACCGATGCTGAACGAGATCGAGGAGCATCTTCAATTAATTGCAGCAACTCTGTAAATTCCGAATCTTCGTCGGAGGATGGCGATGCTTTACTAACAGGGGTTCGTCCACTGTCTGAGGATTTTGGAGTTGAGGTTGACTCCACTGCATCGGGGGACTGTAACAGTTGATCTAAATTTAAGAAAATATCTTCTTCTACCGTCTGGTTAGCAGCCATGGGCTGACCTTGTGCACCTTCTTCATTCAGTAAAGCATCTAAACTGGTAAAATCATCATCCGGTAGTTCCAGGTTGGGGGCAGTAAGTCCCATCGCTTCTAAGTTTTGAGATATCCTTGGGGTTAACACCTCAACACTGTCCTGAATAGTTGCACCTTGCTCTTCTCCAAATTGCATCAAATCATCTAAGGAAGAAGGAGTCGATGTTTCGGGTACGATGCCCATTTCACTTTCTAATAGTTCATCAAACCAATCTTCACTTCGGTAAGGCTCTGTGACTGCTTCGGGGGCTGCTTCCCCGGTTAAGGAAGAACTGGGTTTTGCCGTTTGGGGTTTGGGTTCGGGAGACACTTGAGCCTGCTGGTCAAATTGGTCAAACAGTTCATCCAAACTTTCGGCATCCTCTAATAAATCGTTGATTTCATCCGGGGAAACAGATGTAGAATGCTGGGCTGATCCCGATGAAACTTCTGTTTCGGGATTTATGTCTAATAGTTCATCAAAGAAATCCTCAAAACTGGCCAATGGTTTATCTTGTGCCATCTTGACTGTCGATGGTGGTTTGACGTTTGGGGTTTCCACCATTGGAATATCCGTATCACTGAGATTATCAAAGAAACTGGCTAGATCATCATCAACACCAGAGTTAGCAGGTGAAATCCCCAGGTTATGATGTCCCCTTTGGGGAGTTTCTTTGGGGGATTTTTTGTTTTTAGCTTCTGTTTTGTTTAACCCGGTTTGTTTTTCGTCTAACAAATCAAAAAAGTCGCCTTGTAGGAGGTCTGCTTCCATTCCTCCCTGTGCAGGGGTTTCCCCGACTGTTTCTTCAGAAGCCTCATGATCCCATTCATCCAAACCTTCAAATAAATCTCTGAGGCTGTTATATTCTTCGGGGGTAATTTCGGGGCCGTTTGGTAAACGAGTTGGGGTATTACTGGCGTTCGTTGCTGAATCCGACCAGTTTGTATCGAGTAGGGGGTTCGTGAGGGTTGAAACATCTGGGGATTTCTTCTTACTATTTCCTGACTTCGCGGTCACTGAGCCTTGCCGAAGTGATGCAGTCGCTTTCGTCGCAGCTGCTGATTTTTTAGACTCGGCTTCTCCCAGTGTCCGGGATTTAGGAGATTGACCGGAGGATTTTGAGGGACGTGATGGCAGGGTCGATTGGGTTGTCTGAGATTTGGATGTTGGGGCTTTTGCAGAGGTTACGGACTTGGGTAACAAGCGGGTAATAGCTTCGGTGACGACAATTTCAGTCTCTCTATTCGCTAAAACGAGATCTTGAGCTTCTTTAATCGCTTTAATAACAACGGGAGCTAAACTCCGATAAGTATTCTCCGAATTAGCGATCACTTGTTCTACATTTTCGATAAATTTAACCCAATTCGGTAAATCAAACAGTTCTCCCGCCCGGGCTAAACTTCGGCAAGTTTCAATTAACACTTGACGGGTTTGGGGGGTTTCGGGTTGTTTGAACTGTTGCAACATTTCCCGCAACCGTTCAGGGACATCACTACCAAAGACCAAATCTTTAGCACTGCTATGTCCCGTTTCTTCACGCGGTTTCGATATCGACGGAGATGGAGCGCGGGTTTGTACAGGCGTACTATAATCCGTTTCTACGGGCCGTTTACCTGTCCCCTGTTGCTGTACAACATTTTTAATATGGTAATTTAAGGCTTCAAAAACAGGCTCAACATCCTGCAAAATGGCACTCGCTGCTTCTTCTGTTAACCCATAGGGCCCTGACAATTGATCAATCAAGGCTTGTAAGGTATCAAAAACTTGTAAAAATAACGATTCTAATTGTTGATCGAGGAATTGAGTCGGAAGACGGTTTTCTTTGAGAATTTTAAAACTATCTTCTAATCGGTGAGCCGTTTGTTGAATACTATTGAGTCCCAACATCGCGGCTCCCCCTTTAACCGAGTGGGCCGCTCGGAAGACTTCATTGAGCAGTTCTGGATCTTCAACGGTGGTTTGTAGATTCAGTAATCCCTGTTCAATGGTATTGAGGTGGTCTTTAGCCTCCTCAATAAAATAGCCCATGATCCGTTGTTGCTGTTCAAGTTGCATATCATTAATCAGTTATCAGTTATCAGTTATCAGTTATCAATTAATCCTTGGTCACTTGTTTTCACGCACTTCCTCCCCTGCCTTTCTTGCTCCCTAAGATTTTTCTGAAGCATCAACGCGGAAACGTTCCACGGAAGTCAAGAGATCTCGCGCCACACCGACCAGTTTGGTTAATGCACTAGAAACTCCTTGGGCTTCTTGGGAGGTTTCTTGAGCGCTATGTTCAACGGCTCGCATCACCTGGGCGACGGCTCGTGCCGTTTCGTTTTGTTCCACCGTATCGGCGGTAATTGAACGCACCAGAACGTCAATCCGGTTCGTCACTTGGATAATGTCATCCAAGGCTCGTTTGGCTTGTTCAGCTAGACGAGTTCCTTCAATTACCTGTTGATGACCTTGAGACATCGCCATCATCACGGTATTGGTCTGGCTTTGGATTTGCATCACGATTTGTTCGATATCTTTTAAAGATTTCGCTGACTTATCCGCTAACTGTCGAACTTCATCGGCAACAATCGCAAATCCTTTGCCTGCTTCCCCAGCCCGTGCCGCCTCAATACTGGCGTTTAACGCGAGTAAGTTGGTTCGGGAGGCAATCTGAGAAATAATGGCTACAATTTTAGAAATTTCTTGAGAAGATTCCCCTAACCGCTTGACTTCTCGACTGGTTTCTGCAACCGTTTCCCGAATTTTGAGAATCCCAGCTACGGTCATTTGTACCGCTTCTCCCCCTTTAGTCGCTACCGCCGCCGCCGAACGGGCAACTTCTTCAGCTTCCCTGGAACTTTCGGCTACCCGTTGAATGGCATCGGTGAGCACCTGTATCGAGTTTAAGGTGGCAGCTAGTTCCTCCGCTTGGCGGAAGGCATCTCCGGCGACATCCTTGGCAAACGTCGCACTATCCGTTGCCCCCTTACTGACTTGACGGGCGGCTTGCTTCACCTGAACCACAATTTCCCGCAGGTTTTGGATGGTTAAGTTAAAGGAGTCGGCTACCGCCCCTAAAACGTTAGCGGTGACTTCTGCGGTGACTGTTAAATCTCCCCGGGCTGCCCCTTCGACATCATCCAAGAGCCGAATCACCTGACGATGTAAATCATCTCTGGCATCTTCTTGTTCCTTGGCTTTGCGTTGGGCTTCGCGGGTAATATTTTGAATAAATTGAGCCGCATGGTTGAATTTGGCGGACATTCTCCCAAACTCGTCCTCGGCAAAAACCGTAGCCCGGGCATCTAAGTTGCCTTTACCAATGGCATCAAATTGAGCTTGTAAATCGTCTGTGGCTTTTGTAATTTGTTGGGCTGTAATCCGACCTAATCCCCAGGCGGTGATAAAACTCGTGGCTCCGGCTACGGTGGTCATAAACCAACCTGTAACTCTTAGATAATCCACAACTTCTCGTTTGTTATCTAAGGCAGCGGTGCGGGTGGCAATATTAGTTGCTGTTGCCACTAATATCAATGTTACCAGTCCCGTTCCTAGGGCGGTGTAAAAGGGTTTGCGGTTGAGGGAGGCATTTTCTAAAAAGGAGAATGGCCCTTGATCAGATGCGACGACGGTATCCATCACATCCCCTAAATCTGGACTTAAGGTGGTAACAGCCGATGCGGTATAGGCACTATTAAAAATCTCATCATCCCGAATCGATGAACTATCACTATCGAGGGTGCTATTGTTGTAGGTCGTGCTCGGAAATTTACTATCTAAGTTGCCAAAGTCTGAATCAACATATAGATCATTATCCCCACTGGCTGCCATATCAAAATCGGCAACATCATCAAACTCTTCAAAACTATCTAAGAAATCATTTTCCACGCTTTGGGGGGCCTTGCCATTGGGAGAACGACCATTGAGATCTGTCATCTCCGGTGTTATATCAAAGGAGTCCCCAAAGGTATCCTCATTTAAAGGTTCGAGATCAAAACTATCGGGAATATCCGTGGCATCAAAAACGATATCATCTTCTTCCTCAGCCATATCCAACGCTCCATAAGCTGAGGATGGGGTAGCTTCACCCCGGGTATTGGAAAAATACGACTGATTCATCCTGTTATTGGTCAACAGGGTTTCCTCTTCGTTGCTTTCTTCTGCATCCAAAACATTAAAGTTCGCCGTCATGTTAGAAGGGTCAGGGGGTAAGGGAACAGAATCATCAGCATCATCAACGAAGGGTTCCACAGAAAATGTAAAACCGGACAGATCAGGGTCAAACTCCTCTTCTTCTTCTGGCTCAAATAAAGGAGTTGACGCACCCGACATCATCCCATTGGAGGATACCGGATCAGGGTTAACGAACTCCCCGGATGAATCTATCTCTTCTAGGGGGGCAAAAATATCATCGAGTTCTTCTTCAAAACTCATGGGGGCGACGGAAGGAGATGAAGGAAAAGGGGTTTGGGGGGAAGACTCAGGAGTCTCCATCAATTCCTCGTCTTCCTCGGCTCCCCTGGGTTCCCCAAACTCTCCTTCACCCTCTAGGTCATCCAGGTCAAGGAACTGAGTCGGTTGATGTAGATAATCCATCTCTGACTCATCCAGGGTTTCCTGGGAATTGAGTGAATGCAGGTCATCCTCAGTGCTGGGGTTTGAGGAATCGAGAAGATGGAATTGGTCATCCTCGGAGGAAAATAAATCCCCGGTTAACTGTTCAAGATCACTAACACTCACCTCATCGGTCGCTAAGGGGGTTATGGGTTGTGATTCATCTTCTTCTAGTGTAAACGGATCTTCATCGAATTGGGTCAGGGAACCCGCCTCATCCAAGGGATTTAAAATTTCTGTTCCTTCCTCTAAATCATCCTCTAAGGCAAAGGGATTATCGGCTGTAAAGCTGAGGGGAGATTGGCTACCATTAGAGTGTAAATAGTCTTGATTATCCCCTAGATGTTCTAACCCCCTTTCATCGATCGCATCATCGAGATCAGGAATTGATAAGTTTAATTCGGAGTCCTCTAATCCTTGAAAATCAAAGTGATCTTCGGTTCCGCTAAAATCCTTCAGGTCTATCTCAGGGTTTGACCCATTGATCAAATTGCCATTGCCTTGCCGATGGGAATCATCAGCAAGGGATTTCTAAATCATTTAATAAATTCATTGAGGATGTGCCATTGGCGAAACCATTGGTTTCTTCGGCGACCCACTGTAAATCTTGAGTTAAATCAACTTCTGTAGAATCAATTTCTTCATCGAGAAGGGCATTAAAAACCGCTTGGGAATCGGGGATATCGTTCAACTCACCTGAAGGGGAGGCGAGTTCGTATTGGTCAGTATCGGCTAAAGCTTGATGCGCTTGTTCGAGTAATTCCGCATCACTGGTCAAATTTAAGACCGCCATATACTGATCACGAGCCACATCATACTGCTGTAACCCATAGCCATAGATATGACCGCATAAAAGACGGGCGGAAGGATCTTCTGGATAATCTTCCACCAGTTGATAAACCAGCGCCGCCGCCTCTTCGTAATTTCCCTGACAGTATGCTTCCTCCGTTTGCTGATATTCTTGTAGGAAGTCTGTGCTTGTTGCCATGAGCGATTCCCCTTTTGATTTTAAAGTTTAGTGTGGTATGGCTTAAACGTTAAGAGTTCAATGTAAGAAAGGTTTAACTTAAACAGTTTTATAATCAATTGATGCTGGGCGGGCTGTGACATTTTTGGGTATGAACCTTGAGTTTGATGGATCACGTTGCCCAGCGAGCCGATCGCAAAATTGCTACTTGGTCTAAGAGTCGCAGAACGTTCCCTGTATTTGCCAATTGCCATTCTCCTTTAATAAAAGGAGCCATACTATCACTGACTTGAGTGGGCATTTGCATTTTATCAGGGTCAAGCCATGCCATATCATTGAGAGCATCAACTGCTAACCCTAATATAATGTCTTGGTCTTCTACGGCAATGACATGGATCTCTGTGCGGTCTGTATTCAAGGGAGTGGTATCCCCTAAAAATTGGCCTAAATCAGCTACCCAAATCACCCGACCTCGAAGGTTGAAGGTTCCCAGTAATAGAGGGGAAACGTTAGGGATGGGCGTCATCCGGTCTGGAGATTGAAACAGTACCTCTCGAATTCCGATGGCAGGAAGGGCAAATTCATTGCCTGAAGGCACAAAAAACCGGAGGTGGGGTTCCCCTTCGGGAGTTTCCAACTCTTGAAATTCTGGGCCATCTGTTCCTTGCCCGGTTAAAAAATCTGGGTTTCCGACCATTATTGTTTACACCTACCCTCTGAGCAATTGTTTAACAGTTCCGACTAATTCGGTCGGCTGGAACGGTTTAGCGATATAAGCATCTGCCCCCTGTTTCATTCCCCAATAACGATCAAATTCTTCCCCTTTAGAAGAACACATCACAATGGCAATATTGCGGGTTTTGGGATCGGATTTGAGGCGACGACAAAGTTCATAGCCGTTCATCCGAGGCATGACAATATCGAGCACCATTAAATCGGGGCAGCTTTTTTGGACTTGTTCTAATGCTTCTACACCATCACTGGCGACACTGACCTGTAAGCCACTATCTTTGAGAAGATTAGAAATCATCTCCCGTTGGGTGACACTATCTTCCACCACCATAACTTTATTCATCTTTCTTCTCCCTGGGAAACTCCCGAATTATTGATAATCCGGTTAGGGGTAAGAGTCCAAGGAGTAAGGGGTTTATGCTGCTGCATTAGAAATTTATCGTAAAGTGTCAACAAAACCTTTGCGCCTCAAAAGAGGTCATTCTTTCTGGCATACCTGTTGGCATTACAGGACAGAGGCTATTTCTATGTTCTCAAAGACCCGATCAGTGGGTGTTTAATTGAAGGGCGAATCGGCGGCAGGGTTTTGCATCGGATCGCTCCGGGTTTGTTTAGTTGTCAATCCCATCGGCATTGTTATGATAACTTAGTTTTTTTAACATCTTGTTTAATTTCAAGTATAGTTCCCGACTCTATAAACCCATAGAGCCAGTTTTTACAGCATTGTGTATCTTGTCGGCTAGAGTCCTATTTAATTATACAAATCTTTGACCGCCTGGATTGATCTAGTCTGGGGTGTTCTAGGGGGGAGTGTTAAAGGGTTTCTAACTCACTCATGAACTCCTCTTCTAATTTAGACTCTTTAGCTGTATTCGTGAGTTTCCCTGGCCCAATATAAGTTTCCACTAAGGTTAATAACTCAGCATCCCCAAACGGTTTTGTTAAGTAGTTGGTGGCTCGAATCATTCGAGCTTTGAGGCGATCAATAAATCCATCAATTCCCGTTAACATGACAATGGGAGTTTGACGAAAAGCCGTCGAATTTCTTAACATGGCACAGATTTCATAACCGTTTAATTCAGGCATGGCAATATCACACAAAATTAAATCCGGTTTGAGTTGAAAAACTAAACTCAATGCTTTTAAAGGATTGCCAATGGCAGTTGCTTCATAGCCATGTTCTTTTAAAATAAATTCAACCGTTTGTCGAATCACGAGATCATCATCAATACAGACAATCCGAGGGCTACGATTTCTATCGGTGAAGGGTTCTAGTGTGGTTAACGGATTTTCGGGATGGGGGGCTAATAGTTGTACTAATCCCTGTTGTACAAACGGATAAATGGCTTTTGTCACCATGACAATATCTCGATGTAAATGACGGGCAATTTGACGAATCGAGGTTTGGCCATCAGCCCAACGATTCAAGGTTTCAAACACTTGTGGTCGGACGGTCTCTTGTAATTTTGATCGATCTGTGATCAACGGACATTGATTGGGGGAGGTAATATGGGGATGGAATTTTTTCCATTCTTGGACTTGTTTGAAAATATTGGCTAATAACGGGCTAATTTCTAAGGTGGTTAATTGGGGAGCTAAGGCAGATCCCATTTCAAAAATAAAAGCGCCTTGATGTAAACTCAGTAAATCAAACAAGGTTTCCTGAACCATACAATGAACAATATTACGGGCGATGGCTGGGGTAATCACTTGATGTTCAAGTAATACCCACAAGTACCCATATTCGGGAGCATTGACCGAAGCAATGGAGGGAACTTCTAACTGAGCGAGAACGGTTTCAGCTTTATAGCGTCGTAAATAATCGCGTAATCTCATCAGGCTGCCTTCGCTTTGACCTGCATAGATAATGCGACCGTTCCAAGAAAACACTAACCAACATTGTCCGGTTAAACGGCTGGGATGGCGTTCGATTTCAGTGGCCATCTGGGATGAACTGTAAGCTTCGACCATGAGTTCCCCTGTTCTCTGGCCAAGCTCAATCAGTTGCAAAATACTGCGAATATCAATTTCGTTTAAAGAGCCTTGCATTTAGCAAGTTGCCTCCTGCAAATGGGTTTGAGTTGAGGTACATCCTAGAGATGAAAAATAAGGCACTATCGTGATGATCAAATCACGGCTTCCCTTATATTCTAGGGGAGACAGCCACTTATGCACCCGATAGTTAGCGATTAAGGATTAACTAACGGTATATTAGGCTTCAGGATTAACTGTTTACCTGCGACTCCCAGAAGGTTTTATGATTAAGACAGCGAACAAATAGTGCTTGAACACCTCAAGAGGATAAAGGGCTGATGCTCTATTTAGCGGAAGTACAAAAGCAGAGTAGCAAATTTGGTCTGGGCGGCGGTAGGACTGAACTCAAGCTATTGGCTTGTCAGCGAGGTGAAAACAATTGGAGTGCTGTACCCGGAGATGAAATCATCCTTGCTGATGATGCGAATAACTTTAAGGACGGAACGTTAGTATTAGTCGATCTGAATACGGGTAAGCAGGTACAGCGTATCCAAGAAGCTGCCCGCCAACTCGTGGGGATTCTCCAAGATTTTTCTCGGTTGCAGGAAAAGTTTAAAACCCAACAGGAAGAAATTGAACAGTGGAAGGAGTCGTTGACTTACCAAAGTCAGGAATTAAATCGCCGGGAAATGGAAATGGAAGCCCGACGCGAACAGATGGAACAATTGGAGGAAGAATTAGAACGGCTCGAACAGCAACGTCAAGAAATTGAGCGTTCCCGAGATGAAAGTAACCATTTACGGTCTCAAATTGACCAGGCTCGTCAAGATATTGAAACCACTCGACAGCAGTTACGAGATCAACGCAAACAGCTTGAAGAACAACAAGCTCAATTACAGTCGTCTCCTTCCTTGAGTGCCGAACAATCTGAACTCCTCAGTAACTTACTCAATCAATTGTCTAACCCTGTTGAAATTTCACCGTTACAGACAAAACTTCATCAGTCCTTAGAACAAGTGACTAGCGCTGAGAGTTTACTGGCACAACATCAGCAACGATTACAAGAACAACGTTCTGAGGCTGAACGTCTTCAACAAACCCTAGAAACGACAACCAGCAGCATTAAACAGCAATGGCAACAGTGGCAGCAAGCGCAGGATACGTTAATTCAAAATCGCTCTGAGTTAGCCTCCCAGCAACAGTTAGTCCAAACGAAACAGGACTATGCTCAAACGTTACAAACCCTGATCCAAAGCCGTCAAACTTTATTAGAACAGTTACAAGAGTTGGCTTCTCGTCAATCGCAGGATGAACCCGCCGCAGTGAGCGTGAAAGTGGATATCCAAGCCTTGGAGGCGATGCCCTTAGAACAATTACAAGCGGAAGTCGAACAATTAAAACAGGAATGGGATCGCTGGTCTGGTTTTGTTAAAGACCAAGAGGAGGAATTAAAATACAAACTCGAAGAGATTGGGGAAATTCAAGAGGAACTCAAAACGGCAAATGATGGAGATCGAGAGAGTTTACAGACGAAATTAGCTGAGGAGCAAGATGCCTATCAAATGTTGAATGAAACATTGGTGGGTCAGCGCCGTACCCTCAAAGAGCGGGAAGACCATAAAACTCAATATGAAGGAGTGTTAAATCGTCGTCGAGGTTTATCTCCGGCCACCGCAGGGGGGCCGACTGATTTGAAATCGGTGATTGCGAATTTGGAAACCCAACAACAGGAACAACAACAGCAACTCCAAACTTTGGAAACAGAACTCCAACAATTGCGCTCTACCTTTGCCCAAAGAGAGACAGAGGTAAATGCTCAAGTTCAACAACAAGAACAAACCCGTCAACAGTTAGAAACTCAGGAGCAAAGTTGGATCGAACAACAACGCATGGTGGCTGAACTTTGGGGGCGGATTAATTTGTATCAGGAAATGTTACGACCTGTTCAAGATTCGTGGAATCAAGTTCGGCAGCAGTTGCAGGAAACAACGACTCAACTGAATCAACTGTTAGATTTGTCCAACTCCCAAACCCAGGCAACAACACAGTTACGGCAGGTTTTATCAGGAATCAGTAATCACTAATTAGTCTAAGGTTTGATCAGTTATTAGTAAACAGTTTAGAGGCTCGGAGTTCATCAACAGATGATTATTTATTACTAATAACTAATAACTAATAACCAATAACTAATAACTGATAACTGATAACTGATAACTGATAACTGATTATTCTTCTTCAAATCCTGCATCGTCTTCTAAATCCAATGCGTTGTTGTAGTTTTGAGATTCAATGGGAATACAAATTAAGTTATCGTCTTGAGTATAAACTAAGCCTTGTTGACGCAGTTTTCCCATCAGCCGAGTTACGGTAACTCGTGTGGAACCGATGGCACTTCCGATTTGAGAGTGGGTTAATGACCAAGGTAAACAATAGCCTTTAAACCCATCTTCCCCAGTACCACTGGCATAATATTCCCCGTATTCTTCAATGAGTAAGGTTAAAAATCCTAAAAGCCGGTCAATGGTACGACGTTGACCCAATGTACTTAACCAAAGTAATTTCCGTTGATGTTGATATCGAAACGCATCGAGAACTTCCCGACGAAAATGGGGCCAATTATCTAAATCGTGCCAATACATCCATAACACGGTCGTATCATCGGCATGGCTATAGGCTTGTAGACTAAAGGGAGACTGAGCCACCAGTTCAAAGGGTTGACCTGCACCGACAAAACCGAGAAAGGCTTCATCTAAATTGCGATTGCGGGGTTTGGAATTGGGTTTACCCTTCGCATATTCCAGTTGAGCGCTCCCAACTAATCGGACTGCACCCCGTTGGACTAAATACAGTAACCCTGGACGCGCCGGAATCCGCTCATCTTTGCTGAAACTGCGGCAACGGTAATGTTCCTGTGCCCAGTCTGTAATCCGCTGCCAGGTTAGGAAAGGTCGATTGGAATCGGTCGGAATAGGAGATGATTGCATCATGAGATCAGGTAATAAACAATTTTTAGTCAAAGGTCAAGACAAGATGCTCATACACCTCCACATCCGTCAAGTGTTGAATGGGTTCACAGAATTGCTCGCCTATCCTGAAGGTGTATTTTATACTTGAGAGAGAAGGGTTTAAGATCCTTTAACCAAAGTAACAAAAAACACATCTCTTTTGAGTAAACTCATCAACTATTTTAGACAATCAATTTCAAAAAATTCTGTCAGGGTATTGACTTAGTATGCTGATAATAGCCAATGTGAGCTTGTTTGGGATGGAGTTTGAAGGTTATGCTTGCTTTGGCAAAGGTATTGACGGTACAACTGGGAAAAAGTTTACGATTTCAAGGGATTGATACGGTTGATTCTCAGGAAATTCCCGTAAATCACATTAAACATGAGACTCAGATCACATACGGATCGGCGATCGCACTGAAACTTTCATCCCGCTTGCATCAACCGGCTCTGGATTTGGCGGAGGCTATCTGTGTTAGCTTAAAGACCTTAAATGCAGAGGAGCAGTGCGGTTTTGGGCAAATTCCTACAGATGTGACGGTTTATCCCTTGTCGTCAGGGATGTTGCAATTTATTTTTACGGATGTGGGAATTGCGACTTGGTTAGAACAACTTCTTCGCCACCGATGGACACTAACTCCGCTTCGGAATCGGGAAATTTCCCTGGATCAATTTGAGGTTCAATATAGTCATGCTCGCTGTTGTTCTTTATTAAGTTTGGCTGACCGGGAGCATTTAATTCAGTTAGAAGAAACCAATTTAAGGGCTGTATTACCCTTAAAAATTAGCTTTACTTCTTCTCCGATTCCTTGGTTAACAGATCAAGGACAATTACAATTTACTCAAAGTTATGACTATCAACTTTTAATGCAATTGGTGAAGACTGTAGATGCTCTTTTTTTCCCTTTAAGTTCTCCTCATTGGCTCAAACTTGCTGTTCAATTAAGCGAAAATTTCCAACAGTTTTATCGTCACTGTCGGATTTGGGGAGAGGTCAAACAACAGACCCCGGAGTTAGCTCAAGCGAGACTGGGTTTGGTTTTAATTACGCAAGTGATTCTTCAAATTTTATTAGAAGAAAAATTAGGAATTATGGCTCCTTTTGAATTATAAGTAAATTTTTTAAGATAAAAAGTCTGTTAGAACTTCATCGGGTTCATCATCATCATCATCATTGGTTAAAAGTTGAGCAAAGGTAGAATTAGGAATAATAGGAACTTCTGGAATAATTATTTTTTCTAGGGTTACTATTTTAGCTTCTAATTTAGCGACTTGATGTAATAAGGGTTCTAAGGATTGAACTTTTTGCTGTAAAATTAATAATTCTTGATGAAGGTTTGAAGCATCTAAATTAGCGGAATTAGAAATAGAAGAAAATTGAACTTTTTCTAAATAATGTCCGATAGCTTCATGAACTAATTTGTCTACAGAATGTCCTGTTTCTGCGGATAATTGATTCAATTGACTAGCCCATTCTTTGGGAATAGAGGTTTCTATTTTTATATTTTGTAAGCTCATAGATAGGGAACACCGAACTGGGAATAGGGAACAAAGATAATACTTCTGGCTGTTTTATGTCAGTTGTAAATTATTACGAGCGATTTGGGATTGCTATAGCAATCTTATTTGGCTTGAATCTGATTAATGGAGACTTGCTAACTCATTTTCCCCTGTAATTTTTAAAATTTTAGTTGTTTTTACAGGGGATAATTACCTTCTAGTTATGTTCTGGATTGGGGAACGTGCGTTTAAACTCTTCGATTAATTCATCAATTTCTTCTAAGGCTTGATTAACATCAATTCTGAGGGTTCCTAAATTAGGTCTTTCTAACAACTTAACCAGAGATTCCCGTTTTTGCTCAATTAAAGCAACTCGTTCTCGAATCGTATTGCTGTCCATGTTTAATTTCCTGCCTGAGTAAGTGAACGATCAATCTATTAATAATATAGCGATAATTGCTCAAAGTTGCAATTGAAAAAAATCATTGATTAGATAAAAAATAGTGGGATTGTGGGGTTATATTCTATCCTTCAATGTTGACTATAAATAATGGATCGGGTGGCTAATCACCTTTTCCTATCCCCTATTCCCTCTTTTCTATTTTCTTTTCCCCCTGTTCCCTGTTCCCTGTTCCCTGCTCCCTTTTAACGATTAGAAACGGCATAATGAACTAAAGCCGCCATGCGTTTTCTGAGGGTTTCTAATCCTAACGCTTTAGATGCAGAAATATAAACGGCTTGGGGATATTTCTCTTGTGCTAATCGTAAGGTATCGCCATCAGTTTGATCAATTTTATTAAACGCTAATAATCCAGGGCCCGGAGTAACAGGCATTTCCCTTAAAATCTGCATCACCGACTCAATTTGACTTTCCCAAGCGGGATGGGATAAATCGACTAAATGAATTAACGCATCCGCATCGGTGACTTCCTCTAAGGTAGCGCGAAAGGCATCAATTAAAGGCGGGGGTAGCTCATGAATAAATCCCACTGTATCCGTAATCACCACCGTTAAGGGTTCCTCGGTCATCGTGTCAGGAATCTCTAAACGGCGAGTGGTGGGGTCAAGGGTGGCAAAGAGTTGGTCAGCCGTGTAGACTTCCGACTGGGTAAGAACATTTAATAACGTCGATTTTCCAGCGTTGGTATATCCCACTAACGCTAAGGTGGGGACTTCTCGAACTTGACGATTTTGGCGTAAACGAGACCGATGCGCTTGGAGTTGGTTCACTTCCTGCTGTAACCGGGAAATGCGCCGTTGAATGGCCCGCCGTTCCGTTTCCAATTTTGTTTCCCCTGGCCCCCTGGTTCCAATTCCACCCCCTAACCGAGACATCGCCCGACCTCGACCTGTTAAGCGAGGTAAACTATATTCAAGTTGGGCCAGTTCCACTTGTAATTTTCCAGCCCCCGACTGAGCTCGTTGGGCAAAAATATCGAGGATAACTTCAGTTCGGTCTACAACCCTTACCCCAATTTGGGTTTCTAGGTTACGAACTTGGGCGGGGGATAAGTCCCGGTCAAAAACAATTAAATTCGCACCGATAGTTTGGGCGACGAGGGCGATTTCTTGGACTTTTCCTTCGCCGACAACGGTTTGGGGATGAGGTTGCGATCGCTTTTGCCGCAGGGTTTGTAACACTTTACCCCCGGCGGTATCGACTAAACGCACCAATTCCGCTAACCCATCTTCAAAACGTTGGGGAGAGATTTTTTCCGTTTTGACTCCGACTAAGAGGACTTTATCTTGGCTAGAATCAACTTCACGGGCGACAAATTCCCGTTCAAATTCTGCCTCTAAGCCGTTAACCAAATCGAGAAAATCCTGTTGGGAAAGGATATCCAAACTCATGGGCAAGGACAAATAATAGGGAATGGCAGAAAAACCATTATCAATGTGTTGATTATTTGCCGTGTCCATTTCTGGGACAAGGTGAGCGATATAGGTATCTTTGACATAACCTGTTTCACCTCCTCCTCGTCGTTGAAACCCGCTTCCGGTTAACGTTAGAACTGCGAGAACATCTAACCGTTGAATGGCCATTGCAGTGAGGGCTGATTCTTTGGGGGGTTCGGCGGTGGTTTGGGTCGCTATACAGCGAATCCCACTCAGCCGTCCATTGCCATAACGGGGCAGTTCTAAGGGGGGAATTTGGGTCTGGCGCGGGCTTCCGACTCCCACACGCATGACTTGTCCCCGACGGTTAATATAGGCGCACAGAGGTTGTTCAACTTCTGTACTAATAGCCGCCAGTCGCTGGGCAAATTCTGCGGTTGTAATGCGATCGCCCGGTAATCTTTGATGATACAGGCTTTGCAACCGTTTAAGCTGACTGGGTTTTAGACCTTGGAGTTGACCATAAATCGTTTCGATAGGCACATTTAACCAGTTTCCTGGCCCTCCATAAACGATAGGGGTTGATTTGAGATCATGATAACGTTAATCACCCGTTATAGCGCTATCCACTCTTAGAATAGGGAACAGATGGGAAAAGAAAATTGAGTTAGGCGTTAATAAACAAGAAATCCTCTGACGTAATCAAGTTTGTTTCTATCCCCTCTAAAATAGCCAGAACTTGTTCCTCAAATTGGATCAATGTATTGTTTCCATTTTGGGTAATTATCAAGTCTTCAAAAGAAATAAAATTATCTAAATTTTCATTTAAAATTACCAGAATTTGATCTTGACTATCTTGAAAGTCAATTATTGTATTCTCGCCTTGATTAACCCTAACAACGAAGAGATCGCTTCCTGTTCCCCCTGCTAAAGTATTGTTACCTTGATCGCCTAGTAAAGTATCATTTCCTGCGCCACCGATGAGGCTATCATTATTTTTACCTCCAAACAAACTATCATTTCCTAGGCCACCATTTAAGGTGTCTTTTCCTTCGTTTCCGAACAGAAAATCATTTCCTTCGTCGCTACAAAGTAAATCTTCTTCTTCTCCCGAACTCGCTTCTGTTTTTGAACCTAAGCTTCCATACAGTGTATCTTCCCCTTCACCGCCGCAAAGGGTATCATTTCCTTGATCACCCAATAGTAAATCATCACCTGCATCACCGGACATCAAATCATCATTTTTCCCGCCATACAAACTATCATCTCCCGCTTCTCCTGAGAGAGAATCATTAGCTTGATTTCCGAAAATTAAATCATTTCCTTCATTCCCGAATAATAAGTCTAGCCCATCTTCGCTGGGATTAGATGGATCGTTAATTCCACCCAATAAGGTATCATCTCCATTTCCTCCTAATAAGGTATCATTTTCTTCATCTCCCCAAATTTGATCATTTCCTTCGTCTCCCAAAATTAAATCATCTTCTTTTCCCCCATAGAGTGTGTCTTCTCCTATTTTACCGATTAATAAATCTGCGTTTTTATTTCCCAATAAAATATCGTTTTGTATTTCTCCAACCAGGGTATCTTGTCCATCTAAGCCGATTAAAGTGTCATTCCCACCAAAGCTTTGTAAAAAGTTATTTCCTTCTGTACCTAATAATTTTTCATCGGGTTCCTTACCTACAATTCTATCTATAGGTTGAGTTAAATTAACATCAGGAGGAGTCGGGAAAGAGGGACAAAGACAGTCTGGATCTTCTGGTTCTGGTGTAGGTGTAGGTTCTGGCGTGGGTATGGGTGTAGGAGTGGGTTCTGGCGTAGGTTCTGGCGTAGGTTCTGGCGTGGGTATGGGTGTAGGAGTGGGTTCTGGCGTAGGTTCTGGCGTAGGTTCTGGCGTGGGTATGGGTGTAGGAGTGGGTTCTGGCGTAGGTTCTGGCGTGGGTTCTGGCGTGGGTATGGGTGTAGGAGTGGGTTCTGGCGTAGGCGTTGGTGTAGGTGTGAGTTCTGGTGTAGGTGTAGGTTCTGGTGTGGGTTCTGGTGTGGGAACAGGTTCGTCGTTATCGATAATTTCAACAATTGAACTATTTTGAGGATTAATGATTGTTCCAATACTTCCATTGGCTAGTGTTAATGTCAAAGTTTCGTTGTCTTCGGTTAACGTATCATTATTAATGGGAATGGTTACAGTTTTAAAGGTTTCTCCTGATGCAAAGTTAACTAAAATCGAAGTGTTATTAAAGTCTATCCCCGTGTCAAGGTTAGTTCCTCCGGTTGCTGTTCCATCTGTTAATTGAACCTCAATACTGGATGAACTTGCGGTATTTCCGGTGCGATTAATTGTAATAGCATTACTAACAACAGTTCCATCTTCATTCAGTTGATAATTTCCTTGAGAAAATTCAACACGGGTTAAGGGATTAACTTTTTGTCCCCCTGAAAATTCTGAGGTGCTGTTACTGGGATCTGTGGCGGTGGTGGTAATAAATTTATTGTCAGTTTGAGAAGATAAAAAGCTTTGATCAAAGCTGATATTTCCCGTTGAATCAGTTATGACGTTGGCAAATCCTAAAAATTGTTGACCTTCTCCGAATGTGGTGGGATCTAAAATATCATTAGCGAAAAATTCAACCCGAAAAGTTGTGTTAGGCGTACTATTTAAGGTTCCAGAAATAGTTGTATTAGTTCCATCGGAAAGGGCTGAATTAATAACAGGAAAATTTTGCAAGTTGTTACTTCCGGTATCTGTATCTCCTAAATCATTTGCTGTGGTTCCTGCATCATTAATTAGAGGTGAACTCAAATCAATTCCTAACTGACTGTTAGAGAAAATAGCATTCGATAAAATAGAATTTCCTGTACTGCCATTTCCAACAGATACCCCATCTCTGCCATTAAAAGCGATCGCATTTCCTTCTCCTGAATTTGTTCCACCAATACGGGTATTGACACCACCTGATCCAATATCTATTCCAGAATTTGTATTTCCTAAAGAACTAATACCATCAATTTTAGTCCCAATAAAATTACCAATAATTTGATAATTTGGGGCATCCAAAGAAATTCCATTTCCCCCATTTCCAGAAATCAAATTTCGTTCTGTTGGCGTTGTACCCCCAATAATCCCATTAACCGGAAACGCATCTGTACTAATTCCATGTTTGGTATTAGAAATTGCAACGGTTCCCGTAAAATCTGTACCAATAAAGTTTCCTAAAATTCGAGTTTCAGAGGAAGCTAAACCAAGATCAATTCCATTTCCATTATTCCCAGAAATTAAATTTCCAGATCCAGCAATTGTTCCGCCGATAATATTATTAGGTGCTGCCAATAAACTGATACCATCAGAAGCATTTCCTAAATCTATAGATCCGTTAATAGTAGTACCAATATAGTTTCCTAAAACTTGGTTATTGGTGGCATTAAATTGAATACTAACTCCCGAACTATTATTACCTGAAATAATATTTCGTTCATCAGCAATAGTTCCACCAATTCTATTATTTTTTGCAGATTGGGCAATTATAATTCCGGTTTCACTATTGCCTAAAGTTGCGATTCCATCAATATCTGTTCCAACGAGATTTCCAGTAACAATATTATTATTGGCATTGCTACTTTGAATTAAGATTCCATCTCCAAGATTTCCTGAAACTAAGTTATCTTGAATGGTATGACCAGAACTTTCAATTCTGACTCCTGCTACTGAACCATTTCCTAAAGCAATTTTACCTGTAACATCTGTTCCAATTAAGTTACCAATGACTTGATTATTGGTTCCAGTTTGGAGAAAAACACCACTAAAACCATTACCTGAAATTAAATTAGCTGCACTAAATGCGGTTCCGCCAATAATTGTATTAGACGCATTAGATGAAATTAATATCCCATTATTAATATTGCGAATCGCAACAGTTCCCGTAATATCTGTACCAATGTAATTTCCTAAAATTCGATTACCAATAGCATCAATTCCTGTAATATTAATTCCATTAAAGCCATTCCCAGAGATAATATTCCGATCGCTTGCTGTGGTTCCTCCAATAATATTATTAGGCGCATTTTCAATGACAATACCCCCACCTGAATTTGCTAAAGCTGCATTTCCTGTAATAGTTGTGCCGATAAAGTTTCCTAAAATTTGATTATTGGTAGCGATATTTCCTTCGATACGGATTCCTTGAGCCGAAGTGTTATTATTTCCCGAAATGAGATTATCTTGAATAATATTATTAGCAGAATGCAGAATAATAATTCCTGATCCATTCCCCCCTGGATCAACGGTTCCTGTAATATCGGTTCCCAGATAGTTATTTTCTATTTGATTGGCGTTACTATTATTAATTAAAATTGCTGCATTACTAAATCCAGCACGATTAATGACAAACCCTCGAATAATGCTATTTTCTCCGGCTGTAATTTCTATAACTCCATCATCTAATCCTGCTACATTAGTGCCATTAATTTCAATAATCGGAGCACCTGTAAATCCGGCTTGAGTCGTCGCATCTAAAATAACTGAATCTGTGATTGCTGGTAATCTGGATAATGGTAGAATTGTAAAGGAATTAGTCGCTGCATTAAATCCGGGATCACTATTCGGAATATTAAAATCAATTCGATCCGCGCCTGGGGTTGTATTTGCAACAGTAATTGCTTCTCGGAGTGTGGTAATGCCATTGCTTATATCATTATCATTCGTATCTCCTGTACTATTAACAATAAAAGTTGCTAAAACAGAAGGATAAGTTTGAAGTGCTTTTCGATTAAACGGTAAATTGACGTTAAGATTGCCAAGGGTAAATTCAAAATCCCAATTTCCCCCTAAGATTTTGTTTCCGGTTAAGCTTGTTGAAGCTGCTATTTTTGTACCCGTAATTTGATGTAATTGTTTAATAAAACTTTGACCTTTTTCTCCTTGAGCAAGATGACAGCCATAGAGAATTAAAGAATCGACAGCAGAAAAGCTTTGTTTTAAAAGTTGATGGTAGTTTTCTAAGTTTTCTAAATTAAGTTGACTTTTGGCAAACTTTAAACAACCTGAAGCACCATGACTAATTAGATGAACTTCTTGAATCTCCCGTCTTTGTCGTAGATAATCTGCAACTTGTTGAATACTATCTTGACTATTATTAAGTTGGACAACTTCTACTGATTTAACAATATTTTTAATGAAAAATTCACAGCTATTAATTGCTGAATCAATAAAAACACAGATCTTCATAGAGCGTTTCCTACTTGAATAACCGCTTTTAGTTTCCATTTATTTCGATAGGAATTTAACCCGTATTCTATTATAAGGGGTGAAATTTCCAATCAGTTTCTAACATTAATCGTTCTACATGACGAGGTAAGAACGAGCAAGAACTTGACGATTTAAAAGCATCAAAACCAAAGTTGTCTTAGAAGCCTGACAATGGGAACATAAATTTAAAAGAGCAATCTCAGCAGATGAAAGGTGATAAAGCACTGAACTAACCCTAAATAAAAAAATATTAATTAATTATAAAAACATTGTCAATAGGAAAAACACTGATTCCTATTGGTACTTATGTGTTAGTACCAAGATGCGCCAGTGTACAACTACCTAAAAAACGGGGAAACAGAAATTGACCCAAGCTCAATATACCTAAAGTTTGCTACTCAAATGATACAAACCAAGAGAGCATCCTATTACAACCGGAATTTGACAGCTACCGTAAAGTTTTTAAGGAATTTGAGCTAGGCCTAAAACTTTCAGCGATGCTCCTATCGTATATTTACCCGATTGAGGATTTCCTCAAGGACGGCAAGCCGGAGATTGTCACCAGCCGTGGTCGGATTTCAAAGAAGCCGACTAAAAAATATCTAAGTTTATCCAGACAAAAAAACGTCTAAAATGATTCAGGTAAATTGTTGATCGCAATTGTTAGACCCTGATACCCTATTTAACACACTTAACAGGTATGATGCCTGTTCCACAAAAGCCAACATGGGCGCAACTAAACAAAACAGCCAATTGATTCATGCCGTTAAAACCGGGAATATGATTAACACCCGTGCTTTACTCTATAAGGGTGTGAATCCCAATGTTAAGGATAAAGAGGGCATTAGCGTCCTCATGTTGGCAACAACGAAAGGATATACGGAAATTGTTCGGGTCTTACTGGATAGAGGGGCTGAGGTTAATTATGCCAGTAAACGTTATGGGATAACAGCCTTAATGTTGGCGGCGGCTCATCATCAATTAGATGTGGCTCGTTTGTTAATTCAAGGGGGAGCGAATATTAATGCCAAAAATGAAGATGGAAGTACGGCGTTAATGGTGGCGGCGTTGAAGGGCGATACAGAAATGGTTGATTTATTATTAACGGCGGGGGCGGATGTTACGATTGAAGATCAAGACCGAGATACGGCTTTAAAATTAGCCTTGTCTAAGGGGCATTTATCAATTATTGAGGCTTTGCTCAAGGCGGGAAATTCTGATCCCAATGTGGGTTTAGTGCTTTTACAAGCGACACAACAGCAAGCCATTCAAGGGGTACAAATGTTATTAGCTGCTGGGGTGGATGTGAATGTTTGTAACCGAGATGGAGAAACCCCATTAATGTTAGCGGTAGATGGGGGAAATATTGAGTTAGTCCGAATATTATTGGGGGCAAATGCTGATATTAATCGCAGCAATAATGATGGAGGAACGGCATTAATGGCGGCGGCGGCAGCAGGTCATTTAGCGATCGCAGAATTATTATTAGAGGCAGGTGCAGATGTTCATGCAAGCGATCAGGATGGAGAAACTGCCTTAAATTTAGCAGTAGTTGAAGGTCATATAGAAATCGTGGAATTATTACTTAATCACAAAGCTAGGGTTGATGTCAAAAATCGTTTGGGTGATACTCCCCTGATGGTGTCAATATTGCAAGGTTATCCTGGGATTTTTAAGTTATTAGTTAAAAAAGCAAATATTGAAAATTTGCCTAATATTTTAAATTACAAAGTATTTGGAGAAACAATATTAACGGCTGCAATTCAAGGAGGAAATATTGAATTAATTGAGATTTTATTAGAGTCTGGGGCTGATATTAATAGTTGTGCAGACCAGGGAAAAACAGCTTTAATGAAAGCAGCAATTCGGGGAGATATTAGTATTGTTAAGGTACTTTTAAATCGAGGAGCAGATGTTAATATCAAGGATGATTCGGGTTCAACTGCGTTAATGTGGGCGGCTTCACGGGGTTATGAAGAAACGGTTAAATTATTAATTCAGTTTGGAGCTAATATTAATGATAAAAATCAAGGCGGATACACCGCTTTAATGTTAGCTGAATTTCAGGGTTATAAATCTGTTGTTAAAACCTTTAGAAAGGCAAATGCTCAAGAATAATTCAGGTTTGGAGTTTAGGGAAAAGCAAAATACATTATAATTATACTCAATGAAACTGTGATATAAAAATTGTTATGAAAAAAGGGCAACTGACCACCTGGAAAGATGACCGAGGTTTTGGCTTTATTAAACCCGATGATGGGAGTAAAGAGGTTTTTTTGCATATTAGTGCGTTGAAGGGTGCAAGTCGTCGCCCAAAAGTTGGAGATATAATTTTGTATGAGCAGAAAACTGAAGCAAATGGAAAAGTAAGTGCGAGTAAAGCTTCTATTCAAGGTGTTCAATCTCGAAAGGAATTAAACTCGAATAAACGCATCAAAGGGAGTATATTCAAAAATTTTACTAAGATAGGAATTGTCGCTATAATTTTACTTTTAATTCAAAAATGTAGTCTGAGCAAATCTCCTCCTATAATTCTACCTACTATCAAACCCGGATGTAACATTAAAGGCAATATATCCTATAATACAGGCAATAAATTCTATCATCTGCCAGGTATGGAAGATTATGAATCAACTGATATTGATTTATCAAAAGGAGAACGCTGGTTTTGTACAGAGTCAGAGGCGATCAAAAATGGTTGGCGTAAAGCACCTAGATAGTTAAACCTATTGAGTATAACTCCTTATTTTTATGGTTCTGTTCCCTGTTTTCTATCTTGGGATAGAAGCTAATATTTTTTAATTTTTTTACAATTATAACTATAAAAATTAAACTTTGTTTAACAACAAGGAAGGTCAAAATGGGTATGAAAGAAAGAATGGACGCAACGGCTAAAAATATAGAAGGGAAAGCACAGGAAGCCATCGGTGAAATTACGGGTGATCCTCAAGATAAAGCCGAAGGAAAAGCAAAACAAGCTGAAGCTCAATTTCAACATTCGGTTGAAAATATTAAAGATCTCGTGAATCAAGCTTCACGAGATCTTTAAAATTCATTGTAGGGGTGGGTTTTCTCAGCCTTTTTAGGATAAAATTAATGATATCCATCGCAATTGAGGAATAAAGGAATGTTGCGAAAACCCAACAAATTATGGAACCCGGAATATTGGGCGAGTTGGAAACCTTTTGGTTTAGGAGAACAATATCCGAATAATTATTGGGAAGTATTTCGCGCAGCTTGGGTGAATAAAGATCAATTTTCATATACTTGGGATATCTTAAATAACGGGGTTTGTGATGGCTGTTCCCTGGGAACCACCGGGATGAAAGATTGGACGTTAGACGGGTTACATTTGTGTAATGTTCGTCTGCGGTTATTGCGGTTAAATACGATGGCTGCATTTGATCCTAAACTATTAGAAAATGTAGCGGAATTAAAACAAAAAAGTAGTGCAGAATTACGAGAATTAGGGCGAGTTCCCTATCCTATGCGACGAGATAAAGGGGATAAAGGGTTTAGAAGAATTAGTTGGGATGAAGCGTTAGATTTAATCGCCACAAAAATTAAAGCCACTTCTCCGCAGAAATTAGGGTTTTATATTACCAGTCGGGGGACGGTGAATGAAACCTATTATGCAACTCAAAAAGCAGTCCGGGCGATAGGAAGTAATAATATTGATAATGCGGCGAGAATTTGCCATTCTCCGAGCACGGGAGCCTTAAAATCAACATTAGGAGTCGGGGCGACCACTTGTTCCTATAAAGATTGGATAGGAACGGATTTATTAGTCTTTTTTGGCTCTAATGTTGCCAATAATCAACCCGTTACGGTTAAATATTTACACTGGGCAAAAAAAGCCGGAACTCGCATTGTTGTGATTAATACCTATCGAGAACCGGGAATGGAACGATATTGGGTTCCATCAATTCCTGAAAGTGCGTTATTTGGAACTAAATTTGCGGAAGATTTCTTTTTAGTGAATCTAAATGGGGATTTAGCCTTTATTAATGGGGTGATTAAACATTTAATTGAACAGAATTGGGTTGATAATAATTTCATTAAAAATTATACCACAGATTTTGATACTTTAAAAGCGAATTTAGACCAACAATCTTGGGAATTTTTAGAGCAAGTTTCGGGTACAAACCGTGAGGAAATGTACCGGTTTGCTCAAATGGTTCATGAAGCAGAAAAAGCGGTATTTGTCTGGAGTATGGGTATTACTCAACATGAATGCGGGGAAGATAATGTGAAAGCCATTATTAATTTAGCCTTAACGAAAGGATTTGTGGGACGAGAAGGCTGTGGTTTAATGCCCATTCGCGGACATTCTGGGGTACAAGGGGGGGCGGAAATGGGATGTTATGCAACGGTATTTCCAGGGGGGCGAAAAATTAACCCTGAAAATGCAGCAGAACTTTCAAATTTATGGGGGTTTACTGTTCCTGAAACACCGGGTTTAATGACCGCAGAAATGATTCAAGCTGCTTCAGAAAATAACCTAGATGTTCTATTTTCTGTTGGGGGGAATTTCTTAGAAGTGATGCCCGACCCTGACTTTGTAGAAACGGCTTTAAAAACGGTTCCCTTGCGGGTTCATGCGGATATTATTTGTTCTCATCAAATGTTAATAGAACCGGGAGAAACGGTATTAATATTACCTGCTACAACTCGTTATGAAGTACCCGGAGGAGTGACGGAAACCACAACAGAACGACGGGTGATTTTTAGTCCTGAAATTCCGGGGCCAAGGATAGGAGAAGCGCGTCCAGAATGGCAAGTTTTTATGGAGTTAGCGCGGCGAGTTCGTCCTGAATTAACCGAACAATTAACCTTTGAAACCACCGCCGAAATGCGTCAAGAAATTGCCAAAGTTGTACCGCAATATGCAGGTATTCAACATTTAAAAGAAGCGGGAGATCAATTTCAATATGGGGGAACACATTTATGTTTTGGTTGGCAGTTTCCAACAGCCAATGGAAAAGCTCATTTTTGTTCCTTATCTCCAACCCTTGAAACCTTACCAGAGGGGCATTTCTTCGTAGCAACAAGACGGGGAAAACAGTTTAATAGTATGGTACAGGAAAGCAAAGATGCTATTACTGGGGCGATGCGAGAAGCAATATTAATCAACCCTATTGATGCAGAACAGTTGGGTTTAAATAATGGAGATAAAGTCAGGTTAATCAATGATTATGGAGATTATCAAGGACGGATTTATCTTGCCCCTATGACTCCTAAAAATTTACAAGTTCATTGGCCAGAAGGAAACATTTTATTGGATAAAGATAAACGGTCTACTGAAGGGGTTCCTGATTATAATGCTGTTGTTAAACTGGAAAAAATATGATGTTGAAATTTGTGCCGATGTTGTAATATTTTATTGTAGGGGTTTGGTTTTCAAACCCTCTAGGCACCTGGGTTGGATTACCCAAACCCTACAGGACTGTTTTACAAATTCTACAGAGATAGGTAATTTAGAAACTAGGTTTCTAGGGTTAAACCTGGGTCTAAAGTTACAATATAAGGAAAAAGAACCGGGTTTTTAAGTTAGGAATTATGAATACAGGTAATAGTAAAATAAAAGCAAAAATTTGGGTAGTTTTTGAGGGAAAAGAACGTTCTCGTTTTGATGAATTAGCAACGGAAGAACCCTTAGAAATTCGCTTATCTCCGACTAACAAAACCCTGGCAGTGACGATGCGAACCCCTGGGGCTGATTTTGAATTAGTGGCTGGATTTTTGTATAGTGAAGGAATGATTAAAAATAAATCTGATATTGTCAAAATGAGTTATTGCGTTGACCCTAATATTGATGGAGAACAACAACAAAATATTGTTAATGTCGCCCTAAAACCCGAATTAAACCTTGATTTTAAATCCTTAGAACGTCATTTTTTTACAAATAGTTCCTGCGGAGTTTGTGGGAAAGCAAGTATTGAATCTTTAGAGCAAAAAGGTTGTCCGATTTTAACAGAAGATTGGCACGTTACGGCTAATATTATCTATAATTTACCCGAACAATTAAACCAGGCGCAGAGTGTGTTTCATAAAACCGGGGGGTTACACGCTGCGGCGTTATTTAATCCAGAGGGGAATTTATTAAAATTACGCGAAGATGTCGGACGTCATAATGCTTTAGATAAGTTAATTGGGTCAGCTTTTTTAGCGGATGAATTACCTCTAAATCAAGGAATGATAATGGTGAGTGGACGCACCAGCTTTGAAATTATTCAAAAGTGTTTGATGGCAAAAATTCCCATCATTTGTGCGGTTTCTGCACCCAGTAGTTTAGCGGTGAGTTTAGCCCAGGCGTTTAATCTTACTCTGATTGGATTTTTACGCGGTCAACGATTTAATGTTTATTCGGGTTTGTCTCGCCTCCGCTTTTAATAACTGGAAGAATAAAGGGTTGAGGTTTGCCAATTCCAAACCCTTGAACATAGTCAATGCCTATTTTTTTGAGTTCTGTTAAAATAGCATCGTTTTCTACAAATTCTGCAATCGTTTTAATCTTCATCACATGACCAATACGATGAATAGCTTCAACAATTTCACGGGCAACGGGGTCAGTTAAAATATCTTTCACAAAACCCCCATCAATTTTTAAATAATCAATGGGCAGGGTTTTTAGATAAGAAAAAGAAGACATTCCACTGCCAAAGTCATCCAGGGCAAAAGAACACCCTAATCTTTTAAAAGATTGTATCAGTTGTACTGCTTTTTTGAGGTTAGCAATAGCGAGGGTTTCTGTAATTTCAAAGCAAACAACTTGGGGAGGAACTTTATACTGTGCAAATTGGTCATAGAGAAACTCAATAAATTCATCATTATTCAAACTCGCCCCGGATAAGTTAATCGCATAAAATTCTTGAATCTCTGCTAGATTTTCGGAGAGATGGATAGAGAGATAATGCTGTTCTAAATGTTGAAAAACAGTGCGAATAACCCAACGGTCAATGCTTTTCATTAAATCATATCGTTCTGCTGCTGGAATAAATGCCATCGGTGAAATTAATTGACCGGATGTGTCTCGTAACCGCAGTAAAACTTCACCATGTTTATGGGGTTTTGTCGCGGGATTAATGTCCATAATAGGTTGATAATATAAACAGAAGCGATTTTCTTCTAGGGCTTGAGGAATTCGCGCCGCCCAGCGAATTTCACGACGTTGTTGAATCAACTCTTGGTCATCGGCGTGATAAAGGTGAACCCGGTTACGACCTTGATTTTTTGCTGCATAACAAGCCGCATCTGCTGCACTCAAAACCGTTGCTAAATCATGAGTTTTATCAGTGATTTGCACTAATCCAATACTCACTCCAATGGAAAAAACTTTTTCGTCCCAAGCAAAGCGAAAATCTCGAACTACATTACACAAATCTACGGCTTTTTTTTGGGCTTCATCTAAGGAATAGTAATTTAACAATAAACCAAATTCATCTCCTCCTAAACGGGCTAAGGTATCTCGTTCTGTGACTTGATTTTGTAACAAACAACTTAATTGTCGTAGAAGTTCATCCCCAGCTAGATGCCCACAGGTATCATTGACAATTTTAAATTGGTCTAAATCTAAATAACAAATGGCATGATGATGGGGAGATTCGCGCACTAATTTTAACGTTTTTGTCACCTGTCTTTCAAATTCACTGCGATTAATTAATCCCGTTAAGGAATCATGACAAGCTTGCCAAGATAATCGATGAGCGAGTTCTCGTTCTTGGGTAACATCTCGAAATACTAAAACAGCACCAATAATCGCACCATCTCGGCTGCGGATAGGGGCCGCAGAATTATCAATTGCCCGTTCTTTCCCATCCTTTGCCCTTAAAATAACATTATCGGAAAAATCAAAAATACACCCTTCTTTTAAAACTTTTTCAACGGGATTTTCACTAAAGAGATGAGTTTTTACATCCAGAATTTTGAACACATCCTTTAAGGGTAAACCTTTCGCTTCTAAAACTGACCAACCTGTTAATTCTTCAGCCACAGGATTAAGGGATTCAATCTGTCCTTGACTATTAGTGGTAATCACGGCATCACCAATGGATTGTAACGTGACTTGGGCTAATTCTTTGCTTTGTCTTAACTGATGTTCACTGGATTCTAAGGCGGCTAACATTAAAGAATTTCTTAATTCTTGGGCTGTTTCAATTTCAATAGGTTTCCAAGGTAAGGATTTTAATTGAACGATTTCTTTCCAGAGTTCAAAGGATTGGCGTGGGGTTAATCGACGAAATCCTTGTTGTTCAATTTCAATAGAGTCTTGGGGATTTCCAGCCCAGTTCACCGTTTGAATCACTTCTGGCCTAAACCAAATTAAATGATATTCACTTTGATTTGGAGATAAAGAAATAGCCATAATTCCACTGATTAAATCTTTATAAGATTCGGCTTGGGGATACAATTTTGGCAAACAATCCGTATAAAATATTTCTTGATGGCAATATTGAGATAACCAGTCAATTAGTTTTTGGACTTCTCCTAAAGGAGGGGTTTGACCAACTAACATGACATCTTCCCCAAACCGAATCACAGCCCCTTGAGCTTTAACTAAATTCAGTAAATTGGTTTGGTCTTGTACTAAAGTTTTGATAAAAGAGGTTTCTAAAGCAGGGGCATTCAGTAAATTTTTACGCACTAATTTAAGTTTTTCACGGTAATAGAGGTAATCTTCACTAATTTCTTTATAGGGTAATTCTACCGCCATAACTTGCCCTAGAAATTCACAAGCTTTACGGATGGTATAAGAGACATAACGAGGAGAATAATGATGACAAGCAATTAAACCCCAAAGGCTTTCTTTTTTAATTAAAGAAATACAAAGGGTTGCTTGAACCCCCATATTTCGGAGATATTCTAAATGACAGGGAGAAACAGAACGCAGCACCGAAAAACTTAAATCTAAGGGTTTTTGGGTTAGGGGATGAATCGGAGGCACAATATCAACGGGTTGATGATTAATATCAACTAATAATCGCAGCCAATTTCGCTGATAAAGGTCTCTCGCAAATTCAGGAATATCTAGGTGAGGATAATGAAGCCCTAACAAACTTTCTAAATCTTCCTGTTTATCTTCAGCAATCACAACTCCATTTTTTTCTTGATCAAATTGATAAACCATCACTCGATCAAATTCGCTAATTTTGCGAATTTCCTGAGCTAAAAATAAACTTAAATCCTTAAAACTTGTGGCACTTTGAATCTTACAGACAGAGGATCTAACCAGATGATAAAAATTGATAAAAGTGACATTTTCATCCTGATTTAGCTCTAGTTCTAAAATCACAGTATCCTGATATCGATGGAGAATTCCATCACAGATAACTTTTTTATTTTTAATATGGAAAATCAGATGAATCGGGTTATAATATTGAAAATTGTTACTAATTAAACAGTCTTGGATTTGAAAAAATTGGAGTTTGTTTAAAAAATGGCTCAAGGGTCGATTTAGAAAAGCAGACACAGAAACCCCAAACAGCCTTAAAGCATTTCTGCTGACTTGTAAAATTTTTAAATCAGGCTCTTGTAACGTTAACAAAAGACCATGAGGTTGTATTCTACCCGGAGTATTAATAAATTCTTCTTCTAGTGCCACAAAATCCTGATTGAGGATACTTGCTTCTTCCTGTTGCATAATATAAGATTAGGTTAATCGCTCTGGCGGTTGACTGAGTTTATGGTATAGTCTGATACAAAAGCATACCCGATTGAATATTAAAAGTCAAAACCTGGACATAAATCATCACAATAAATTCAAGAATGCTGTTTTCTAACTATTAAGATACTATCTCCTTAGTGTTCAACGAACCTCCCCATTGTTTGGGTCGCTCAAACAGAGTTTGAACGGTTGACTGAATCTCAACCTCTTATCCCTGATGATAGATGCGGATTTTGGCAGACTATTATTAATTTTAAAACTAACTTTAGTATGACACAAATCAAGTTTTTTTTAAAGAGTAAATTTAAACCCTGAACAGCCTTAAAATCCACTGCTAATTCATCTAGCTCTTAACCCTAGGTGAGGCTTTCCTGAGACTATGTTGTAAAAATTTGTATCCGTCTTTGTCATTCAGTGTTAGGATGGAATTTATCATTGGCTTGCAGCCTTGGGAGTTGGGTAACGATAATGGACTATAAACAAGAATTAATTACCACGATTCACGACTTTGGTTGTGATCTTGATTTATTGGAAGCCCGACTCACTCAACTGTGTGAAACTTTCCCCACGGCTGTATTGATTCCGGCTTTATATGAGGAATTAGAACGCCCTGCTTTAACTCGAATTCGAGATTGTCTGACAACCTGCCAGTTTGTGAATACTGTTGTGGTTTGTTTATATGCTAAAAGCCTTGAACAATACACAAAAGCGGTTCACTTTTTTAGTGTTTTACCCCAACCGACTTTGGTGATTTGGGAAAATAGCCCTAGAGTTAATCAATTATTAGAAAAATTGCGGGAAAAAGGCTTAGACCTGATGAGTTTCAAAGGCAAAGGTCGGGCAGTGTGGATTGGTTTAGGGGTGGTATCTTTACAAGCAGAAGCGATCGCCCTTCATGATGCTGATATTATTACTTATGATAAATCCTATCCCCTGAAACTATTATTTCCCCTCCTAGAAAAAGAACTGGGAATTTCTTTTAATAAAGCCTATTATGCTCGTTTAGGAGGAGATCCTAGAGGCTTTCATGGTCGCGTCATGCGTCTATTTGTCACGCCGTTATTAGTCGCTTTAATGGATTTATATGGTTATAACAATTACTTACGTTATTTAAGTGCCTATCGTTATCCTCTATCCGGTGAATTTGCCCTCACCAATGATATTGCTCTCAATACTCGAATTCCGAGTAATTGGGGTTTAGAAATCGGGTTGTTAGCAGAAGTCTATCGCAATCTTGCTCCTCAAAGAATTGCTCAAATTGACCTCGGAAATTTTGATCATAAACATCAAGTGATTGGCACCTCTTCCCAAGAAGGATTACGCAAAATGTGTTCCGATGTTCTGCGGTCAATTTTGCGAACCTTAATCGAAACAGAACGAGTCGTTGTCACCCGTGAACAAATTCACACCCTGCGAATTAAATTTACACGAGAAGCTCAAGATTTTACCCGTCAATATTTTGTTGATGCTCGATTTAATAATTTACATTACGATCGTCATCAAGAAGAGGCAACGGTTGATATCTTTCAACAAGTCATCGCTGAAGCTGGGGAAGAATTTTTTCAAAATCCAGCCGCTGCTCAAATTCCCGACTGGACAAGGGCTTTAGCTGCTATGCCCGCCCTGCGCGAACAATTGCGGGAAGCCACCCGTCGAGATATGGCCGAAGCCAAAGCCATTTTAGCCGCCAATCCTGACTTCATCCCCCTAGAGGATTCCAACCCCCAGCCCAAGAGTCCTAACCCCTTAAATTCGATCTAAATCGAGTCAGAGAACTCCTATTAAGGGCGACTTGACAGGAGAAGTTCCAGGAGTTAGGACACCCCAACCGCTAAAGAGCCGATTGCTATTATGCTTTTATCTAGGATCTCGGTTTGAAGACTCCCGTTACACCGCCCGGTTAACGCCGGGCTGTGAATAAAGATGAAAAACCGAGCAACAAAACCAGATTGGCACGACATAGAAACAGTTGACACCAAACAAAAACTTGTGCTAACCTAGATTTAGGTCGAGATAGGTAGCATAAATGTTGGTTTTAGAATTTAAAGTTAGAGCCGGATTGCAACAAAGCAAGGCAATAGATGAAGCCATTCGTACAGCCCAATTCGTCCAAAACAAATGTTTAAGATATTGGATGGATAACAAAGGGGTTAATAAGTACGATTTGAACAAATATTGCCGTGTATTAGCTCATGACTTTAAATTTGCTAACGAACTAAACTCTCAAGCCAGACAATCAAGTGCCGAGAGAGCATGGTCAGCTATCGCTCGATTCTACGATAATTGCAAGCGGAAAGTTCCGGGCAAAAAAGGCTTCCCTAAATTCAAGAAAAATTGCCGTTCGGTTGAGTACAAAACAACCGGATGGCAATTAAACTTAGAAACCCGTAAAGCCATTACCTTTACTGATAAAAAAGGGATTGGGCGGTTACGATTAGTAGGGAGCTATGATCTGCATTTCTATCAACCCGAACTAATCAAACGAGTGAGATTGGTTAAACGTGCAGATGGCTATTATTGCCAATTTCTGATTTCAATTGACGTTCAAATCAAAACTGAACCAACTAATAAAACAATTGGTTTAGATGTAGGGTTATCTGCTTTTTACACTGACGACCAAGGTAATAAAGTAGACAACCCTAAATTCTTGAGAAAGGGAGAGAAGAAAATTAAGCGGTTACAGAGACAACTTTCTCGAAAACAGAAAGGGTCTAATAACCGCAAAAAAGCCAGACAGCGATTATCTAAGGCTCATCTGAAAATCAGTCGGCAACGAAAAGAGTTTAGCAAGCGTGTTGCATACTCCGTCATCCACTCTAACGACGTGGTAGCCTACGAAGATTTAAGGATTAAGAACTTAGTTAAAAATCATTGTCTGGCTAAGTCAATTAATGATGCAGCTTGGTATCAATTCCGTATTTGGTTAGAATATTTTGGGAGAAAGTACGGCAAGGCTACTATTGCTGTTCCTCCTCAATATACAAGCCAAAACTGTTCAAATTGCGGAAAAACCGTCAAAAAATCCCTATCAACAAGAACCCATGTTTGTAGTTGTGGATGTCAGTTAGATAGGGATGAAAATGCTGCGAAAAATATTTTAAGAATTGGATTAAGTACCGCAGGACATACGGGAACTTTCGGTTTAGAACCGATAAACGCTTTGGGAGAATTGACCTCTACTTTAACGGGAGCAATCCTGTTGGGGCAAGTCGATTCGTTGAACAAAGAATCTCCCGTCACATCGCTTGGCGATTGACGGTGAGAGTGTCAAGTATGTAGATTCTCTCCCAAAGCTTAAAATTAAGGTCAATAATGTTTACTGCATCTGATAACACCACTGTTCTAGTTCTTTTTGTTGTCCTTGGCATCCTAGGTTGGGGGTATTATCGCGCTAGACCTTACGGAAAACTAGGTTTATTATCCTGGTTGCAATCCGTCGCGTTAATGTCCCCTTGGTTGCTATTTTTCACCTTGGCAGCCCTAGGAATCTACCTGAATGTGGTTAGTATCTTATTCTTATTTGTAGCCTCCACAGGGTTATATATAATGATTGGCCGAAAACTCCGCGAAATCGCCAATCAAGATGCAGTGTCTCCCCCGGAACCCAAACTTGATGCTGTGGACAGTTCAACTTCATCGGAAACGACCCATCACACACCCCCGGCTTCTGACCCGATTTCTCCTTTGCAACCTGTTCCTTTATCTCCCGAAGATCTCAAAATTATTCAAGGGATTTTTGGCGTTGATACGTTTTTTGCCACAGAAACCATTCCCTATCAAGATGGGGCAATTTTTAAAGGAAATCTTCGCAGTGATCCTGAAACGGCTTATCAACAATTATCTACGAAATTACAACAACGAATTGGTGATCGCTTACGGTTATTTTTAGTGGATAATCCTGATGGTAAACCCGTTGTGATTGTTCTTCCCCGCACCAATGAGCCCGCAACAACTTCAATCACTCAAAAAATTTTAGCACTTATTTTAGGGGTAATTACGGTTGGTACTATTTTTGAAGCGGCGGGTTTATTATTAGGATTCGATTTTTCTGAAAATATTAATCGCTATCCTGAACTTTTACCGATTGCCATCGGGATTATCACCATTTTAATGCTCCATGAAATTGCCCATCAAGTCCTCGCCAAACGTCATCATATTAAATTTAGCTGGCCGTTTTTTATTCCGACCATTCAAATCGGAACCTTTGGCGCCTTCAACCGTTTTGAATCGGTTTTACCCAATAGAACAGTTTTATTTGATGTTGCTTTTGCAGGGCCAGCCGCCGGAGGGGGATTATCGTTATTAATGTTAATTAGTGGGTTATTTCTATCTCATCCAGGGAGTTTATTTAAAGTTCCAACGGAATTTTTTCAAGGATCAGTTTTGGTCGGAACTTTATCACGGGCAATTTTAGGCTCACAATTGCATCAAGCCACCGTAGATATTCATCCTTTGGCGTTAATTGGGTGGTTTGGATTAGTGATTACTGCCTTAAATTTAATGCCTGCGGGACAATTGGATGGGGGACGAATTATGCAGGCAATTTATGGTCGAAAAATTGCCGGACGTTCAACCTTAGCGACCTTTATTGTATTAGCGATCGCATCTTTAGCTAATCCTTTAGCGCTGTATTGGGCTTTAGTAATTTTGATTTTACAACGGAATTTAGAACGCCCCAGTTTAAATGAATTAACCGAGCCCGATGATACTCGCGCCGCCTTGGGATTATTGGTTTTATTTTTAATGATTGCAACCCTATTTCCCCTGACACCAGGGTTAGCTAGAGGGTTAGGAATTGGCAGTTAATCTTAGGGGGAAAAGTAGCGATGACAGGTGAAGATCTACATCAACTTTTATTAGATAAATGGGGCGTGTCCTACGATCTACAATTACGACGGACACGGGGTAAAATCTTCCTACAAATTATGTGGAAATATTTAGAACAAATGTCTTTTCCCCTGAGTGAAGCTGAATATATTGCCCATTTGAATGCGATCGCCGATTATTTGAATAGTTGGGGAACTACTGAACAGGTGAAACATTATATTCTCAATACCCGTGAAAAACCTCGTTTAGGAAAAGCCGTTAGTATTCCCCTAGATTTAGGCGGGAGATCGTCAGAATGGATGGTGGAGGAGTTCTAAACCTGGGTTTATTGTTAGGTTAATACTTTATGAGGTTATTCTCGAAATTATGTTAAGGTCGTCCAAGGGAAAACTTTTGTTTAAGTCAGAAGCCTTACTCGAAGAATTTATCTGGTTACACCTCCAACCATTACTTAATTTAGAACCCGTTAAAAGACAATATTTTATTAATAAACAAAATCGTTCTGATATATTAGGAGTTAACCCAGACGGTAGACTCGCAATCTTAGAGCTTAAAAAAGGAGAAGGAAAAGCCAGTATAGATCAATTATTAAGATATCAAGATTTTTTCAGAAAAGAATCTCATCAAGATCCTAATTTTAAACGAGTAGATTTTAGTAAAAAATTTCTTTTAATTGCGATCGCTTCACATTTTAATAGTTCAACTATTGATTATGCTCAAAAGATGATTCCTGATTGCTTATTATTAACCCATGAAGTCAAACAATACGACAATGGAGAATATTTTTTAGTTTTAAAAAAACTTGATAATAGAATTTTATCAAAAATTCCAATTGAAATTATAGAAGATTCATTATTTGAGTCTTTACCTTCCTTTATTCAGGGATATTTGTTAGATAAACCAGAAATTAGAGAAAGAGTTTTAAAGATTACTCAAAAAATACTGTCTTATAATTCAGAGATCAAAATTGAAGAAAAGGTTAATTATACAGGGCGAACTAGCAAAGAAGTTTTATTTACAAAATTTGATTCAAAACAAAAAAATTTAACAAATAAAACCTGTGCTGGTTTTGTTTATTTTCCTGAAGAAAATATAGAATTAGGTAAGCTGCAATTGTATGTTTGTTTACCGACTGTTGAATTTAAGCCTAGACAAGCCAAATGGATTAAAGGAGTAGATCAAATAGATATACAAACTCAAGATTTTGTTCACGTTACTCAATTGTTAGATTTTAATACTATATTACACTTAGACTGCGGTTTTCAACTTAAATATCCTTTTCAAGTGACTGGTATTAATGAAATTTACGACAATTTCCAAGATTACTATATCAATTATCGAAAATATATGAAATCTCGTAAAAAGCTAAGACCAGTTGATGCTTCTGATTTTACCTCAGTAGACAGTATAATCCAGATGGCTTTAGAGGATTGGTCTGTTAGATAATATTTGTGTTATACTAAAAAATACTATATCCTTCTCATATTCCCTATCATGATTTAATCTTTCAGAATAATCTTTATGCCCACCTTAACTGTAACAACAGAACAAATTATTGATCTGATCCAACAATTGCCACTAGAACAAAAACGGATAGTGTTGCTAGAACTTGCCAAAGAAACCGAAACCCAAAACCCAACAGGAAAATTAAGAGGGATTTTAAAATCTAAGTACCCTGAACGTCATTTAGTTGATGAGTTCATTCAAGAACGACGAGAGGAAGCAAGTTGTGAGTAATTTTATTTTAGATAATTTAGCTTCAATCTACCGTAAGTTTAATCATATTGATTATATCAATTATTAAAAATAAAAGCTACAATCATTATTGATAGTAGATTTATATACTGGAGGTAAAACCATTGTCAACATCAACCTTAACTTTAACTTATGAACAAGTCCTAGATTTAGTCAAGCAACTTCCTTCTTATTGTCAAGCGGAATTAGTCGGATTTTTAATCGAGTCTCGTTGGGGTTCCCTCGACCAGTTTACAAAAGATGGAGAAGAAAATGGGCGACTTTTAGCTTGGAAAAGGGGGAAAGATTGGGATAAGATGAATGAGGAGGAACGATTAGATTTTATTAATGATATTTTGCATGAGGATAGAAAGTGTCAATAAGAGTTGTTTTTGATACTAATATTCTGATTGCAACTGTTCTCTCAAAACGGGGTAGCCCCTATCAGTGTTTGCAACTTGCTCATTTAGGTCAAATTCAATCTGTAACTTGTCAAGAAATTCTGGATGAGTTTCGAGAAAAACTACAGTTTAAATTTCGCTATTCATTAGAAAAAGTTGAGTCAGAAGTTGAAATGATAGCTAACTGTTCAGAGTTGGCTATCATTTCTAATACTCTTAATGTAATTATTACTGATCCTGATGATAATATGGTATTAGAATGCGCGGTTATAGGTCACGCCAATTATATCGTAACTGGAGACAAAAAACATTTACTTCCTTTAAAAAATTATCAAGGAATTGAAATTGTAAATGCAACAGATTTTTTGAGTTTAATCGCTCAGAAATGATAAAAATCAAGAAGTCTGGAAAATATTCTGCACCATTTGTTGATTAGAACGCATCACAGCATTATCTAACCCTGCTACTTCTCCTGAGTCTAAAGACCATCCTAACGCCCCTAAATTATCCTTAGCTTGCTCTAAATTTTTAGCCCCCGGAATCGGAATTGTCCCTTTACAAATACACCAATTTAAAGCAACTTGGGTAACAGTTTTAGACCGAAATTCAGCAATTTCTTTCAAACAATTTAAAATCGGTTGAATTCCGGGTAATAATTTTTTAAATAATCCCCCTCGAATTCCTTTCGGTAACGGGCTATTTTCCGAGAATTTCCCCGTTAATAATCCTAACCCTAACGGACTATAAGCAATTAATTGAATCCCCAATTCATCACAAACCTCTTTTAACCCTAATTCCCTGACCGGATAAGTCGATAATAACGAATATTGTACCTGTAGAGTTGAAATCGGAATTCCTCGGTCTACTAATTTTTGATACACTTTTTTTAACCGTTTCGGCCCATAATTAGATAATCCCACTCCCTTAACGAATCCCTGTTCATATAAATCCCCTAAACCTTCTAATAAATTCCATTCTTGCCAAGGAGCATAATTAGCCGTAGACCAGTGCATCTGAACTAAATCGACATTTTTTCCTAACCGTTTAGCCGAATTTTCACAGGCTTGAATCATCGATTTGCGCGTTAATCGCCAAGGATAGGGTGCTAATTTTGTAGCGATACAAATTCGGTCTTGATTAATGCCTTGATACTGTTGAGAAAACTGTCCTAAAAGCGATTCACTCCGTCCATTTAATTTACCCGTCCCATAGGAATCACCCGTATCAAATAACGTTACACCCTGACTCACACACAAGTTAAAAACCTGTTGTAACTGTTCATCCATACTGGGATCATAACCCCATAATAGGCGATTTCCCCAGGCCCAAGTTCCACATCCCATCACAGGAAGATTTAAGGTTTGATGGCTTTCCATTGCTTTCGAGTTTTCAGAATAATGTCTATATTAGTAGTTAAACTATTTCGGTTCAACAGGCAGAAAATTTATGACTTCCCTGCAACAAAACCTAAACCCCACATTCATCGAACATCCCCAAACCGAAACTGAACAATTTCAATGGACAAAACAATGGTATCCCGTCGCTGCGGTGGAATTCATTGACCCCACTCGTCCCCATCCCGTGCAATTGTTAGGAAAAGATGTTGTTTTATGGCGGGATGCTTCGGGTCAATGGTGCTGTTTTGCGGATGCTTGTCCCCATCGCCTGGTTCCCTTGTCTGAAGGTCGGGTAGAGTCCGATGGCACACTTCTGTGCGCTTATCATGCTTGGCGGTTCGATGGTGAGGGAAATTGTGTTAGCATTCCCCAATCTCAAGATAGCGAAACCGAAGCGAAACATTGTTCTAACCCGAAATCCTGCGCTGTGGTTTATCCCACCCAAGAACGTCAGGGTTTATTATGGGTTTGGGGAGAATCCGGTTCCGAAGCCCAACAAGAAAGCTTGTTAAAATCCCCTCGTCTGATTCCTGAATTAGAAGAAAATTCAGATCAAATTGTTAAGTTACCTTGGAGTTTTCGGGATATTCCCTACGGTTGGGATTTCTTTATGGAGAATATTTCTGACCCCGCCCATGTTCCGGTTTCCCATCATGGAATTATCGGCAATCGCTACAAAGATGCTAAATATTATGACATGATTTCCTTGCGAAAAATATCAACTCAAGAGGGATTTGCCTTTAAAATTATACCGACTCAACCCCATGTTGTAGAAGCGGTTCATGATTTTCAACCCCCCTGTCATCAGAAAATTTACGCGACTAATGTAGATGGGGGAAAAATGATTTTAGCGTTGTATGCAACTCCCACTCGTCCGGGGTGGTGTCGGACTTTTGGGCGTCAGATTTTAATTAAAAGTAAGCAAGGTAAAACACCGGGCGGGATAGGGTTTTTTGCCCTACCGATGCCGATTTGGTTAAATCATGTTTTAGCTCCCTTATTTATGCACCAAGATTTAGTGTTTTTACACTATCAAGAAAAAATATTAGCCAAACGGAAAAATAAACGCTGGTTAGAGGAAGTTTTTACACCGAATCCCCAGGATAAAATGGTTATTACCTTCCGTCAATGGATTGAAAAACGGGCAGGCGGTGGTATTCCTTGGTCTGAAGAATGTGACCCCCATCTTCCCCTTCCTGAGTTAAATAAACAACAATTATTTGATGTTTGGTCAACCCACACCCAACATTGTCAAGTCTGTCAAAATGCCCTAAAAAATATTAACCGATTAACGGTATTTTCCTATATTATGGCTATCGTTTGTTTTGGGTTGGGTGTTATGGTTGATGCCCGAACCGTTGGGCAATTAACTGCATTTCCGCCGATAGGTTTTTGGGTTTTATTGGGATGTGCGATCGCCTTTGCAACGGCTGGATATTACTTAAAAAAATTCAGTCGTTTATTCTATATTTATGAGTTTGAACATACTCATAATGATTAATTGAATCCGCGATTATAATTTCAAAAACCCTTTAAAATTGTCATCCTGAACGTAGCGAGATTTTTCGCAAACTCAGAATGACAATAAGAAACTGTCATCCTGAATGTAGCGCAGCGAAATGAAGGATCTTTGATAATTTAGCTAGAAAATAGTAAGATTCTTCCCAAGCTCAGAATGACAATAAAAAACTGTCATCGTTCCCTGTTAAGCTGTTCCCTGTTCCCTTTCGATTAATAATAAAGTTTGTAACAATACATTTGCCCCTTGGCTGCATTGTTCAGGGGAAGTATATTCCGCTTCGGAATGACTTACTCCCGCTTGGGAAGGAACAAAAATCATCCCCATATTGGTAATTCTTCCCATTTCTAACGCATCATGTCCCGCACGACTAGGAAGGGATAAATAACTTAATTCTAACTGTTGACAAACGGATTCAATGGTGTTTTGAATTTCCTGTGCTGCTAAAGTTGGTTTAACACTCAATAACGGCGTGATGGAAATTTGGGTATTTGTTGAATTAGCGATCGCTATAATTTTATTTTGCAATTGTGTTAACATTTCTTGTAAACAATTCTGGGATAAATCCCGCATATCAACGGATAATTCAACTTGTCCGGGTATAATATTAACCGCATTCGGGAATACATTAAGATATCCCACCGTTGCAACAGGTTCAGAAGGCATTTTTAACGCAATTTCTTGCACCGCTAAAATTAATTCTGCCGCCGCGACTAACGCATCCTGTCGCATTTCCATCGGTGTTGTTCCAGCGTGATTCGCTTGTCCAAGAATGGTGATTTTTTGGCGTTCCATTCCCACCACTCCCTGAACAATTCCAATCGAAACCTTATTCCGTTCTAAAATTGCTCCTTGTTCAACGTGAAGTTCTAAAAATGCTGCCATATCCTGCCGTGAACGTCTTGCGCTGGCTAACTGTTCCCAATTTCCCCCCACCCGTTTTAAACAAGATTGAATCGACTCTCCGGTTTGAGAACAATAACGCTCTGGGTTATCCAGTAACACCGTTCCCGCCATCGCCTGAGCGCCAATCATGGTACTTTCTTCATCGGTAAACACAATGACTTCTAAAGGATGATGCAGTTTTAGATGATTTTCCTTCAAGGTTTGTGCGACTTCAATACCTGCTAATACCCCTAAAACGCCATCATAGCGTCCTCCTGTTGGCACAGTATCGAGGTGAGAACCCGTTGCTAAAGCGGGAGCCATCTGATTTTGACCCGGATAACGACCGATGAGATTTCCCGCCGCATCGGTTCTCACGCTCATTCCCGCTTCTAGCATCCATTGTTTGACAACTTCACGAGCCTGCAAATCTTCCGGGGTAAACGCCAAACGGCGAATACTTCCTGACGGTTGTTGACCCATCTTAGCTAAATCATAAATTCGATGGTGTAGGCGCTTATGATTAATTCTCAGTTCTGTGATCACAGCCATAATTTTTAATTACGAATTACGAATTACGAATTACGAATTGCGAATTGGGAGAAAAAAGTTCATAACTCTTGATTTTTTCAATAGTCTATATTAATAATCGAAATACTGACGGTCAGATAGAAGCTAAAGTTATTGGCCTATTCCCTGTTCCCTGTTCCCTCCTATTATTTATGACTAACAACACGAAACGCCTATTTATTTGTGGTTCTGCTCTCCGGGGCCAACCGGATCATGGTAATTTAGGAAATGCAACATTTGTTAAACCTGCGAAAACCCGTCCTTTGTATCGGTTACACGCGGCGGGAAACGGTTGGCATCCGGCGATTTATGAAGTAGTAGAAGGCGGAATTTCTATTCCGGGGGAAGTGTATGAGATCTCCTTAGAACAATATGAACATCTCCTCTCAACTGAACCCCCAAATCTCTATCCTGGGGATGTGATCTTAGAAGATGGGGAAGTCTTAACAGCAATGCTCTATTCCCGTGAATTAGTCGAACAATATCAATGGCCTGATATTTCTGAGTTGGGCGGTTGGGCGGCTTATAAAAATCTATAGCATTAAGGAACAGTAAGCTGTGAAAGACTTATATTCCATCCTTTAATGTTTGCTACAGATAGTTGATCAGATCAGTAATCACTTTTGTCTATTTCCTTTTCCCTTCTGTTCCCTGTTCCCTGTTCCCTATATGTTGAATTCTTAACCGTAATAGTCGGCTAGTTTAGCGACTTTATGGATTAACGTCATCGGTTCAACGGGTTTCGGGATATGATCGGAAAACCCAGCCCGTAGTGCTTGGTTTCGATTCATTTCCCCCGCATAACTGGTTAATGCCAGCGCTGGAATATTCCCCCCTCGTTCTGGAGGAAGGGTGCGAATTTGACGCAGAAGACTATAACCATCCATTTCCGGCATCCCAATATCACTAATAATCATATCTAGGGGTAAATGCAGGAACACTTGTAATGCTTCATGGGCCGAGGAAACCGTCGTCACCCTCATTCCTTGCTGTTCGAGAATAAACGAAACCATCTCCAAAGAATCCGATTCATCATCAATCACCAAAACCCGTAACCCATGTAAACAAATCGATTCATCACTACCCGAAGGAGAAACTTTAAGTTCAGGATTTACCATCAAAGGCAACCGAACGGTAAAGGTTGCTCCCAGTCCCTCCCCAGCACTTTCTACTGTAATTGTTCCGCCATGGGCTTCAATTAATTGTCGCGCGATCGCTAATCCTAATCCTAACCCCCCAAATTGTCGAGTTGTAGATGTATCTTGCTGACTAAATAACTCAAATAGATAAGGTAAAAAGATCGGGCTAATTCCTTTTCCGGTGTCTTTCACTTGCAGAGTAGCCCAACCTTCCACTTGTTGTAATGTTAGGGTGACTTGTCCTCCTTCCGGGGTAAATTTAATGGCATTAGAGAGCAAATTCCAAATCACTTGTTGTAACCGACTGCTATCTCCTAAAATGGGAGGGATGTCAGTTTCTAAGTGGGTTTCTATCTGAATTAACTTAACTGTTGCGGCTAACTGAACCGTTTCCAACGCCGCCCGAATCGGTTCAATTAAAAAAACAGGCTCTAATTCCAGACTCAACTTTCCTCGCATAATTCGAGAAATATCTAACAAATCATCAATCAATTGCACCTGAAGTTTGGCATTACGTTCAATCGCGGTTAATGCTTTTTGAGTTTGTTCAGGACTATGGGAACGACTTTGTAACAGTTTAGCCCAACCTAAAATTGGATTTAAAGGAGTTCTCAGTTCGTGGGATAAAATAGCCAAAAATTCATCTTTAACTCGATTCGCCGCTTCAGCTTGTTCACGGGCGATTCGTTGACGTTCCAAGGCTTGATCCCGTTCTTCTAAAGCTTGTTTTTGATCATGAATATCCGTTGACGAACCAAACCACTTAACAATCTGTCCTTGGGGGTCTCGCAAGGGGAAAGCCCGTCCTAGATGCCACCGATATTCCCCATCCGCTGCCCGTTTAAAACGATACTCAATCTCATATTTCCCCCCGGTTTGCACCGCTTGCTTCCAAAGTTCTACACAAGGCTGTTGATCATCAGGATGCAGAATCGATTTCCACCCCCAAGCCTGAGACTGTTCAAAGGTCATCCCTGTATAATCGTACCAACGTTGATTATAGTAATCTACAGATCCATCGGGTTGGGCTGTCCAAAAGATTTGAGGCATCGAGTCCGCCAACGTCCGAAAGTTTAACTCACTTTGTTGTAACGCTTCTTCCGCTTGTTTACGCTCTGTGATATCTGTTGAAATACCAATTAAACCAATAATTTCTCCGTTTTCATCTCGATAGGGGGATTTGGTGGAGAGGTGGATGCGCCGACCTTCAGGAAAATCAGCGACTTCTTCAAAACTCTCCACGACTCCAGTTTCAATCACGAGACGATCATTGGCCATAATCCTTTGCGCTTCTGCCAGATTCAGCAGCACCTCAGCATCGGTTTTTCCCACCACCTCCGATTCGGATTTTCTTAACAGCCGTAGGACAGCAGAATTTGCCATCAGAAATTTTCCCTGACGATCTTTCACAAAAATCAACGTTGGGGTCGATTCGTTAATCGCATTGAGAATGGCGGTACTCTCGCGTAATGCGGCGGCAGCTTGCTCCCGTTCGGTGACATCAGCCGTCATCCCCAATAACCTAAGTAGATTTCCCTGATCATCAAAAAAGGCACGACCGCTTTCTTCTAAAATCACATTCATACCATCGGGTCGCAAAATCCGATATTGGGTTTTATAAGTGTGATTTTCCGGTGTTAAGGATTTAAGCAAGCTTAGAAAAACCCCTCTATCTTCGAGAAAAAGTCTCTGAAAAAACTGTTGTCCGGTGTCTTGTTTGGCTTCCGATACAGGCAGTCCTAATAAGGGTGCACAATGGATAGAACGCTGCACTTGATCGGTTACGGCATCCCATTCAAAAGCAAACATCCGGGCAACTTCCATCCCCAATTGATTCCGTTCCTCGCTTTCCCGTAGGGCTTGCTCCGTCAAATGACGTTCCGTTACATCGGTAATCATCCCCAACGCCCCGATCACGTTTCCTTGGCTATCAATCAAAGGATTTGTGGAGATAATCACCCAGAGAATAGAGCCATCTCGACGGCGAAAGGCAAAATCGTGTTGTTCACTAAGTCCCTTCATCCGTCGGCTAAAGTTCCGCTTCGCTTGCAACGCGGCCGTTTCATCCATGAAGTCATACATACTAGAACCCAGCATTTCGGCTTCGGTATAACCGAGCATATGAGCCATTTTCTGATTCACAAAGGTGGTTTTGGCATCGGTATTGAGAATCCAAATCCCTTCATTAGCTGTTTCTACAATCAGCCGATATAGAGCTTCCCGCTCTGCTAAATCGCTGTAGGCTTTTTCCAGTTGAGCCGTTCGTTCTGCGACTCGTTGTTCCAACTGTTGATTTGCCCGTTGTAAAAAATCTTCGAGTTGTTTCCGTTCAGTAATATCCTTATGGGAACCCGCCATCCGAATCACAGTTCCCGTTTCATCTCGACGGGCTTTTCCCCGATCCAAAATCCATTTATAGGAGCCATCTTTGCACAGAACTCGATGTTCACTGATATAAAATGGAGTTTTTCCTTGAAAATGATCTTGCAAAAGTTGAGTTACCGAGGGCAAATCTTCTGGATGGACTCGATTTGCCCATTCATTAATATGATTGCTAATCTCATCTTCGGCATAACCTAACATCGTTTTCCATCGGGTTGAGAAAAACACTTCATTGGTGAGTACATCCCAATCCCACACCCCATCATTTGTGCCTTCTAAAGCTAACTTTAACCGCTCTTCACTTTGTCGTAAAGCAGCTTCTAACCCTCGATGTTCCTGTTCTATGCGTTTGTGTTCACTAATATCTCGTCCCACACCATAAATTAACTGGGTTTCCACAATGGGAAATGCTGTCCAAGCCAGCCATTTATAAGACCCATCTTGACAACGGTAGCGATTTTCAAAATAAGTCGTTGCTGTTCCTTGCCGAAGTTTCTCAACCTGAAGTTGAGTTGAAGGGTGGTCATCGGGGTGGATAAATTCGATGAAAGGACGAGTAAGTAACTCCTCAGTATATCCTAGGGTGGTTTTGAATGCCGGGTTGATCCGTTTAAAATAACCATCTAATCCGAGAATACAGAGTAAATCGAGGGAGAGATTAAAAAAATCCGTTGCTTCATCTGGTGTAATAAACTCTGAATAGGCCGGGGATACGGGGGTGTCTGGAGCCTCAGATGTTTCTGAAACGTTCATAGGATCAGTTTGTTTGGACACTTAGGATCAAGTCAGGAATCGTTATCGGATTGAGATTGTTATTTGATTTTAACTCCGGTTTCGAGAGTTGGTTGTGAGTTTTCAACGGTTAGCACCTCTGACAACCCTTGAAATCATCAGGGCTAAGGCCAACGGATCAACGGGTTTCGGAAGATGCTGCTCAAAACCAACAGCCAGAGCTTGTTTGCGATCTTCGGCACTCGCATAGGCGGTTAAAGCGATCGCCCGAATCTGTCCCCCAGCCTCTGGCGGTAGGGTTCTCACCGTTTGGATTAAGGCATAACCATTCATTTGTGGCATTCCCAAATCACTCACTAACACATCAAAGGGGAATTTCTGGAGGAATTCTAAAGCCTCTAAAGCCGTTTCCACCACCGTTACCGTTGCCCCATATTCTTGTAAGGTGACTTGAATTAACTTTCTTGTGTCTGCTTCATCTTCCACCACTAACACTTGCAAACCCGATAACAAAACTTGAGATGTTGTTAATTCAACCTCAGAAACCTGATCTCCAGAAATCGGAACTTTCAAGGATTCGGGTTCTAGTAACGGTAACTTCACCGTAAAAGTTGCCCCTAGTCCTAAACCCGGACTTTCCGCTTGTACCTGACCTCCGTGCATTTCCACCAAATGACGAACAATCGCCAATCCTAATCCTAATCCCCCATGAAGTCGGGTGGTGGAACCATCTGCTTGCCTAAAACGCTCAAACACAAAAGGTAAAAACTCAGGACTAATGCCACACCCGGTATCAATGACTTGAATCTGAACCCAGGACATCGAAGTTTTGTTTTCTAAATTCTCCTCAACCCTCGACACCTTCACCGTGACCTGTCCTTCCGACGGGGTAAATTTAACCGCGTTCGAGAGTAAATTCCAGACAATTTGTTGCAAACGATTGATATCTCCAAAAACCGATGCTGAGGTTGCCGTTTCCCAAACCGTGATAATCTCAACCCCTTTAGCAATGGCAGTGGAACGCACCATTTCAAGGGCTTCTTCAACCATCGGCATGATTTTAATGGAATAACAATTCAGGCAAAGTTTACCCTGAATAATCCGCGACACATCTAAAATATCTTCAATCAGTTGATTGAGTAATTTTGTATTCCGTTCAATGGTTTCTAAGGCACGGGTAATCACAGCCGAGTCTAACCGACGGGTGCGGAGTAAATTGGCCCATCCTATAATGGCATTCATCGGTGTCCGCAATTCATGGGAGAGGGTCGCTAAAAAATCATCCTTAATTTGATTGGCGGTTTCAGCTTCGGCCCTAGCCGCCTGTTCCCGCGCTAAGAGTTTTTCTCGTTCGGCGGTGGCTAACTTCTGTTCATGAATATCCGTTGCGGTTCCATACCATTTAACAATATTTCCCTGTTGATCTCGTACCGGGACACCTCGACTTAAATACCAGCGAAATTCTCCATCAAACCGCATCAGGCGGTGTTCACATTCATAGATTTGTCCAGTTTGCACCGATTGTTGCCAAACGTCTACGGTGCGTTGCTGATCTTCTGGATGAAGAACGGGTTGCCATCCCCATCCTTGACCGTCAGTTTGAGTAATGCCACTAAATTCTGCCCATCGTTGATTATAGTAATCGACGGAACCATCAGCATTCGCACTCCAGACAATTTGGGGCATAGATTCTGCTAAATTTCGGAAGCGTTCTTCACTTTCGCGTAAGGCGGCTTCTGTTTGTTTACGTTCGGTAATATCCAGGAAATAAACAGATAATCCCTGAGTTGAAGGATATAAACGCACTGCAAACCAGCGACCAAATAAGGAATAAAACTCTTCATATTCGATGGGAATTTGTTCGTTTAAGGCTTGATGAGCATAGGTATAAGTAGGAGATTCCATTAATTCAGGAAATACCTCCCAGAGGTTGTGACCAATTAGCTCCGCCGCCGATTTGCCTAAAAGTTCCTCTGCCTTTGCGTTAACAAAGGTATAACACCAACGATGATCAAGACTGACAAAACCATCGGTAATACTTTTAAAAATATTAGTAATTTGACGATTTTTGGCTTCTAAAAATTCTTCAAACCGTTTGCGATCGGTAATATCGTAAGTAATCCCCAAAACTTGATCAACTTCCCCTTCAGTATTGAGAACGGGAACATAATTGACAATCGTGGTGTAGCTTCCTAAGTCAGAAGCAGTTTTAGTCACTTCTAACTTTTGAATTGTGCGAGTTGCGATCGCTTTTTTGAGAGTGGGTACATAGGTTTGAGTGAGTTCTAGCGGAAATACATCCTCATCTTGATAACCGATCAGTTCTTCCCAGGACTTCCCACTGCGACGAATTCCTTCTGCATTCACAAACTGAAATCGTCGTTGAGCATCATAAATTACTAAGGTATTGGGAATACTATCGAGCGCCATCCGAAATTGTTCTTCATGATCCCGAAGGGTTTGTAACGCCGGATTTTGCCTATTGCTTTCTTGGGGTTGCACCAGTTCGGTAAAGGTCGTAACCACCACCGATGGAGACCTTTCCCCCCCTTGAAACAAAGGTTGAGTGTTGAGCAACAACTCAATCAACTCGCCATCGGGTTTACGACAATAGACAATCACATTCAAACAAGGTCGTCCGGTTGCCAATGTGAGGTAAACTGGGCAAGACTCTACTGGAATCGGAGATCCAGCTTGATCTAGGAATATCCAGGGAGATTCAATCGGGTTGATCATCCTTTGAATGGGATATCCGAGAATCTTTTCCGCCGTTAGATTACAGCTTTGAATCTGACCCTGAGCATTTTGAAGGATCATCCCCATGTCACCCTCAGTTCGGGAATGAGGTTCGGGTTTTAAATAGGGTTCTTGTTGTAACGGTGTATAGCTCAATCGGGATTCAGACTGTTTGGAATTCTGCATTATAACAATCCGATTGGGAGTTTTAAGTAATCATTCCTTTCGTCAAAATGAAATTTCTGACGAGAGCAAATTTCCTGTCTTAGGGGGGATGTCATTCAAAAATTATAATATAAGCAATGGCTTTTTGGGATTCACCGTACTGTATTCTTGATAGGTTAAGATTCCTCACAGGCTGACTCTGGTTTTATAGGATTAATTTAGAGCCCCCATGATAAAAACATCCCCTTTGCCTTTATTCTTTGTATGTTTAGGGACTCCCTTAATTCTTTTAATGGAATCTTCTACTGTTGGGGCACAATCAGTGATTTCGGCTGCTGATGGTACAGGAACTCTGGTGACACCAATAACCCATCCCGGCGGTTCCCCCATGCAAATGAATATTACAGGCGGAAAAGTTTCTGGGGATGGAGTTAATTTATTTCATAGTTTTCAACAATTTAATATCCCTCAAAATCAAGTTGTTAATTTTATTACCACTCCCAACATTCACAATATTTTAGGACGAATTAACGGGGGAAGTCCTTCTTTTATTGATGGGTTAATTCAAGTTAGCGGAGGAAATGCTAATTTATTCTTAATGAATCCGTCGGGAATGATTTTTGGTTCCCAGGCGCGTTTAGATGTTCCTGCTGCTTTTTTAGCAACAACCGCCGATGGAATTGGTTTTAATTCAGGAAGTTGGTTTAATGCGATTGGAGATGCAGATTGGAGTCAATTAGTCGGAAATCCTAACGCTTTTCAATTTAACGCTTCTCAACCCGGAAGTATCATTAATTTAGGTCAATTAGAAGTCAAGCCTGGGCAAGATTTAACCTTACTTGCGGGAACAATTGTCAATACAGGTTCCCTGGAAGGCGGCACAATTTTACTACAAACTGTACCTGGAGAACATTTAGTTCGTTTGAGTCAAACGGGTTATTTACTGAGTTTAGAAATTAGTCCCAACAGTGATATTAACTCATTAGCGATCGCTCCTTTATCTCTTCCCCAACTATTAACAGGTTCAGGTATAAAAGAAGCAACAAACTTAAGTATTAATCAAGCTGGAGATATTGTTTTAACACAAGGGAAACAGGTACAACCGGGTGATATTGTCCTATTAAATACAATAGCAACCGCAGAAAATACCATCCTCAACGCTCATCAAAATTTAACCTTAATTGAAAGCCAACTGTTCACAACAGCCGACTTAAATCTATTAGCTGGAAATATAGTCACCATTCGGGATGGTCAAACCCCCTTTCAAGCCTTATCTGGGGGAAATCTAACGATTCAAGGAAATCAAACTATTGATATATTAGCTTTAAATTTTCCTCAAATTCCCCTACAAGCGGGAGGAAATTTAACCTTAATCAGTGATGGCATCATTTCAGGAGATGCTCATTTTGCAGCCGGAGGGAACTTTCAAATCTTGAATTTATCGGGAACGGTCGGAACCTTTTTTAGTCTTTATGACCCGATTATTTATGCGGATGGAAACGTCATTTTTGGAGATTATAGCGGAGCGTCCTTAAAGATAGAAGCTCAAGGTTCAATTCAGGGCGGAGATATTAATATTACCCAAGGGGATACTGAGGTCAATACCAGTGATGTTGATGCCGAAATTTTAAGGAGTAGTCCCAGTTTAATCTTACGTTCAGGACAAACCTTAACAACTTCCCCCACTCTCCAGGAAAATACCACCATTAACGATACCTTTTTTATTAATTCTACTCAAAACTTAGGCAATAATATCTCAGTCGGAAATATTACCACCGCCGGAGGGCCTGTTATTCTAAAATCCCCTGGACAAATTGCTGTTGATTCCATTTTTACGTCCGGTGGAGATATTACCTTAGAAAGTATTGGAAATATTGCCTCATCGGGAACATTATTTTCTAGTGGCGGTAATATTTTGATCAGCACAGATAATTTATTTCGAGTGCAAGAAACGGTTACGGACTCCACCGGAACAAACGTGAGTATTTCCTCTGCGGGAGAGAATCGGGATGGTAATATTACGATTCAACATGGAGGGGGTATAGAGACACCTTTTATTATTGGAGATGCGAGTCAAAATGGAACGGCTGGAGCGATTAAAACCGGTTCAGAAACTTTACTATTAACCTTTGAAGTTCCTGTTCCTCCCGCAACATTTACTCAAGGAAATATTACAATTAGTACCACTTATACGCCCCCACCTGTCCCCACCATACCCCCCCACCCCCAACTCCCGAACCCCCTTCTACACCGCCACCAGCACCGCCTGTACCCACCTCCCCACCCACTCCGTCCCGTCCACCAATTGTGGTACCAACCCCAACACCCATTCCCACACCCATTCCCACCCCTATTCCCACGCCTATTCCCACACCCATTGCTACACCCATTCCCACACCAACACCCATTCCTGAAACCTTGACCGAACAAGCAACACAAACCCTCCTGCAACCTGTCCCTAGGGTGTGGATACAACCTGATTCGGTCGTTGAAAATCTGCCTACCATTCAGGGGGCAGAAGTATTAGTGATTGAACCCTCTATTGATACCAGAATTAACGATGAATTTTCGGAATTAGGCGGGGGATTGGTTGTTCAGGTGAATGCAGATAATCAACTCACCCTGGAAAATCCATCTGTAAATAATCCTAATCTGGTAGAAACTTCAATTAAAAATCTTCGTTTAGGGATTAATCAGAGTTTTGACTCTAACAATGTAGAAACTGCGATCTCGCAAATTGAAGAATTAGTGAATTTGGAATATCTCAATTATTTGGGCAAACCCGCATCAATTACACAATTAACGGTAAAGGAGATGCAATATCAATTAAGGTCAATGCAAGCTCAAACGGGTAAAGAATCCGCTCTCATTTATGTCTATTCTCGACCTGAAGGATTAGAACTGGTAGTCGTGACAAAAAATACAATTGTTCACAAAACGGTTCCAGAAGCCATTCCAGAAAAATTGTTTGCTACCACCAGGAATTTTGTCAAAGAAATTACCTCCCCTCGCCAACGAGATACCACCAGTTATTTGCCACCAGCCCAACAACTTTATCAATGGATGATTGCTCCCCTTGAGGCAACCTTGAAGGCAAATAAAGTGGATATTATCATGTTAACTTTGGATTCGGGATTAAGATCCCTTCCCTTAGCCGCCCTTCATGATGGCAGTCAATTTTTAATTGAAAAATATGGCTTGAGTCTGATTCCCAGTTTTAGCTCTTTAGATACTCGCTATCGTTCCATTTCTCAAGCGGACGTTTTAGCAATGGGGGCTTCTATTTTTCAAGATCAAGACTTTTTACCCAGTGTACCTGTTGAAGTCGAAACCATTGCCGAACAACGGGCTCAAGGCGAATATTTTCTGAATGAAAAATTTACTTTGGAAAATCTTAAACAACAATATAAAATGCAACCTTCCCCCATTGTTCATTTAGCCACCCATGCAGATTTTAGAGCCGGTAGTCCCGCCAATTCTTTTATTCAATTATGGGATACAAAATTAACTTTAGATCAAATGGAGCAAATGGGGTGGAGTCGCCCAACGGCAGATTTATTAACCCTTTCTGCTTGTCGGACAGCCATTGGAGATGATCAAGCGGAATTAGGGTTTGCGGGGTTAGCGATCGCCTCTGGAGCAAAATCTGCTTTAGCCAGTTTATGGTATATTAGTGATGCCGGAACCTTGGCATTAATGACGGGATTTTATCACCATTTAACCGAAACTACAACCAAAGCAGAAGCTTTACAAAAAGCACAAATTAGTTTACTTCGAGGAACGGCTGTTTTTGAGCCTGAGCACTTATTCTTATCTGAAGAAAAAATAAAAGTTTCCCTTCCCCCAGAACTGAGAAATTTAGATGATTTTTCCTTAGTTCATCCTTACTATTGGGCGAGTTTTACCTTAATTGGGAGTCCTTTGTAAAAATGACTCCATCCTTTCAAGGTCAGGAGGGAAATGATCAACTCAATGGTGGGGGTGGAAATGATACTCTGACAGGAGGTACGGGTGCTGATCAATTTGTTTATGATACTAATGTTGCCTTTTCAACTTCTGGGGTGGGTATTGATACAATTACGGATTTTAATATCTCCCAAACTGATCAAATTGTTTTAGATAAAAACACCTTTAACACAATTATTTCTAATGCAGGAACCGGATTTTCTGTTAGTAGTGAATTTGCCACAGTTACTAACGATACTGTAGCAGCGACCAGTGCTGCTGATCTTGTTTATAACACGACAACCGGAGGATTATTTTACAATCAAAATGGTACAGCATCAGGTTGGGGTACTGGGGGTCAATTCCTAACCTTAACTAATAAACCTGCCTTAACTGCTAATCAATTTTTAATTCAGGACTAAATTCCTTTAGGATGCTTTTGTTACTATCGGAACACAATTGCATTCTCTCAAACTCAGTTATAAGTACCCGAACATCATTATTGACACCTTGGGTGATTCCCCGTTAAGCTGTTCCCTCTCTCATAACAGTAATTGATTTGGCACAAGCACTTATTAATATCAGCCAGCGTCCTCCCTGGCACTATCTTAATCGTCGTGAGAGGACTCCCGCCACAGCGTCAGCTTGGCGGTGAGATGAATCACGACAAAATAAAAACATGAGCGGTAGCGAATACGATTTAATTGACATAGATAGAGGTTGCACAAAAACCAAATAAATGTTATCTTAAAACAAGATTTTTTTTTAAAAAAATAGCAGCAATGTTGGATTCTCTCAAGGTAAGGTTATATCCAAACAAGGAACAGCAAACAGCTTTAGCGAAAAGCTTTGGCTGTTGCAGATTTGTTTGGAATTATTACTTAGAGAAAACTAACAATCAGTACAAGGAAACCGGGAAAGGGTTAAGTTATTGTGATATGGCAAAGGATTTAACCCAACTCAAAAAACAACCGGATTACCTGTTTCTGAAAGAAGTAACTGCTGCTGCATTGCAACAATCACTCAAAAATTTGGAATCGGCATTTAAAAACTTCTTCCAAAAAAGAGCTAGATTTCCTAAATTCAAGAGTAAACACAAAAAGCAATCCATTCGTTATCCCGAAAGTTGTTCAATCAAAGGAAATGGCGTAAAACTTCCTAAGTTGGGGGTTGTTAAGGCTAGAATTCCAAAAGCAATTAGCGGCAAAATCAAATCTGTCACCGTGTCTAAGACCAGTACAGATAAATATTTTGCCGCTATTTTGTTTGAAACTGACGATTTAATCCTTGATAAAACCGGGAAAATCTCAGGGATTGACTTAGGGTTAACGAATTTAGTAACGGTGTTTGATGGTGAAACCTATACCAAGGTTGACCCGATTAAACCTACCCGAAAATATGCTAAACGATTAAAAAGAAGACAACAAGCATTATCTCGAAAGGTAAAAGGGTCTAATAATCGTAAAGAGCAAGTTAAAAGAGTCGCTAAAGTTCATGAAAAAATAGCAAATACTAGACAAGATTTTCTTCATAAACTCTCTCGAAAGTTAGTTGACGAGAACGTAGAGACGCGCCATGGCGCGTCTGTACTTGTAGTGGAAAACCTTTGTGTTAAAGGGTTAGCTCGTACCAAGTTGGCAAAATCTGTATTAGACGCTGGATTTGGGATGCTAATTAATTTCCTAAACTACAAACTGGCTCATAGAAGGAGGAAAGTTAATTGAAGTTGACAGATTTTTCCCTAGCACAAAACTTTGTCATTGCTGCCAGTTCAAGAATAATTCATTAAACTTAAGTATTCGTGAATGGGTTTGTCCGAACTGTCAAACTCACCACGATAGAGATGAAAACGCAGCACGAAACATTCGGGAAGTGGGTATAAGAATCCTGTCAACAAATACCGTAGGACATACGGAAATTCAAGCTTGTGGAGAGGATGTAAGACTCGTTGGTGCTTGCGCTAAAAAGCATTCTTCTATGAAACAAGAATCCCCCGTCACAGCGTAGCTTGACGGGGGAGTGTCAACACAAGACAAGTTTATATTGATTAAAAAAATATTAAATTATAGAAAAATAAAAAAATCTGTTATTATTAGTTATATCCCGATCTTTTCGCTACTACAAACTGGATTTGTCCCCTATCTCTACAGTCTAACCCTGTATTAACTGGGTTGTTTTGTTATTGCCAATTCAAATATACCACCATGACTCAACCATCCTGTCTCTCACCCGTCAAATTCCCAGTCTCTAATCCCTCAACAACCCTGGTCTTTATTGATAGCCAAGTTGAGGACTATCAGAGTTTAATCCCAGGAGTCAAAGCCGGAGTAGAAATCGTTGTCCTCGACTCCACAAAAGATGGAATTCAACAAATCACAACAATTTTGTGCCAGCGTCCCCAGCGTCCAACGGTACATCTGGTGGCTCATGGCAGTCCGGGTTGCTTAAACTTGGGCAACAGTCAACTGAACCTTGAAACCCTAGAAAAGTATAAAACTCAACTCAAAGGTTGGTCAATTCGCAGCTTGTGTTTATACGGCTGTGAAGTTGGGAGAGGAGATAAAGGAGAAGAATTCATCGAGAAACTCCATAAACTAACCCAAGCACCTATTGCAGCCTCAGCGAACTTCATCGGTAAGGGTAACTGGCAGTTAGAGAAAACAACTCATCCTGTATCAGTGGAAGTTGCATTTCAGCCCGAAGTCATCGCTAACTATACAGGAGTTCTAGCAGCCGGAGACTTGGATACCAGCTTTGGGGGTGGGGATGGCATTGTCACTACCCCTGTTGGCACTGTTGATGCCTACGGCTGGAGTGTAGCGGTGCAGGGAGATGGCAAGATTCTGGTGGCGGGCTACTCCTACAACAGCACCAACTCTGACATTACCCTGGTGCGTTATAATGGCGACGGCACACCGGATTCCCTCTTTGGTGGGGGAAATGGCATTGTCACTACCCCTGTTGGTGCTGCTGGCGACGAAGGCTGGAGTGTAGCGGTGCAGGGAGATGGCAAGATTCTGGTGGCGGGCTACTCCTACGGCTTCAACAATAATAATACTGACTTTGCCCTGGTGCGCTACAATGCCAACGGCACATTGGATACCAGCTTTGATACGGATGGCATTGTCACCACGGCTGTCGGCAGTTCTTACGACTTAGGCAGAAGTGTAGCGGTGCAGGCAGATGGCAAGATTCTGGTGGCGGGCAACTCCTTCAACGACAGCAATAATAATGACTTTGCCCTGGTGCGCTACAATACCAACGGTACATTGGATACCAGCTTTGATGCCGATGGCATTGTTACCACTGATCTCAGCAGTTCTTACGACGAAGGATGGAGTGTAGCGGTGCAGGCAGATGGCAAGATTCTGGTGGCGGGCGACTCCTTCAACGACAGCAATAATAATGACTTTGCCCTGGTGCGCTACAATACCAACGGTACATTGGATACCAGCTTTGATACCGATGGCATTGTTACCGCCGATCTCAGCAGTCTTGACGGCTCCGGCTACAGTGTAGCAGTGCAAGCTGATGGCAAGATTCTTGTGGCGGGCCAATCCTACAACTCCTCCAACAGCACCAACGATGACTTTGCCCTGGTGCGTTATAATGGCGACGGCACACCGGATTCCCTCTTTGGTGGGGGAGATGGCATTGTCACCACGGATTTCGGCACTTCTTACGATGACGTCGGCAGAAGTGTAGGGGTGCAGGGAGATGGCAAGATTCTGGTGGCGGGCTATTCCTACAACAACGGCATCGACTCTGACATTGCCCTGGTGCGTTATAATGCCGACGGCACACCGGATTCCCTCTTTGGTGGGGGAGATGGCATTGTCACCACGGCTGTCGGCACTTCTTACGACTTAGGCAGAAGTGTAGCGGTGCAGGCAGATGGCAAGATTCTGGTGGCAGGTTTCTCCAACAACGGCAGCAACAACTGGGACATTGCCCTGGTGCGCTATGATGGAACACTCTTTGGTACTTCCGGCTCTGATACCTTGGTGGGAACCCCCAACGCCGATGATATCAACAGTTTAGCCGGAAACGATACCCTTGATGGCTTAGGTTCCAATGATACTTTAAGGGGTGGAGACGGCAACGACCTACTCATTGGCGGTGTGGGTTCTGATAGCCTGGTGGGAGAAACGGGTAACGATACTTATGATGTCGATAATGCTGGGGATATTGTCACAGAATTAGCGGGAGAAGGAACGGATTTAGTTCAATCTTCTGTTAGCTATACTTTACCCGCCAATGTAGAAAACCTCACCTTAACAGGAAGTGCTGCGATTAATGGCACAGGTAATAATTTAAATAATATTATTACAGGAAATACCGCTAATAATATTCTCGATGGCAGTAGCGGAGCCGACCAACTCCAAGGTCAGGGCGGAAGCGATACTTATAATGTCGATAATGCTGGGGATATTGTCACAGAATTAGCAGGTCAAGGAACGGATTTAGTTCAATCTTCTATTAGCTATACGTTACCTACGGAAGTAGAAAACCTCACCTTAACAGGAACAGCAGCTATTAACGGTACAGGTAATAGTTTAAATAACATTATTATCGGAAATAGTGCTAATAATATTCTTGATGGCAGTAGCGGAGCCGACCAACTCCAAGGTCAGCTAGGAAACGATACCTATAATGTCGATAATGCTGGAGATATTGTCACAGAATTAGCAAGTCAAGGAACGGATTTAGTTCAATCTTCTATTAGCTATACTTTAGCTACAGAAGTCGAAAACCTCACCTTAACAGGAACAGCAGCTATTAACGGTACAGGAAATAGTTTAAACAATATTATTACAGGAAATATTGCTAATAATATTCTCGCTGGGAAAGCCGGAAACGATACATACATTGTCGATAATGCTGGGGATATTGTCACAGAATTAGCAGGTGAAGGAACGGATTTAGTTCAATCTTCTGTTACCTATACTTTACCTACAGAAGTAGAAAACCTCATCTTAACCGGAACAGCCACCATTGATGGTACAGGAAATAGTTTAGATAATAGTATTACAGGAAATACCGCTAATAATATTCTTGATGGCAGTAGCGGAGCCGACCAACTCCAAGGTCAGACTGGAGACGATATTTATAATGTCGATAATACTGGGGATATTGTCACAGAATTAGCAGGTCAAGGAACAGATATAGTTCAATCTTCTGTTAGCTATACGTTACCTACGGAAGTCGAAAACCTCACCTTAATAGGAACAGCAGCTATTAACGGAACAGGAAATAGTTTAAATAACATTATTACCGGAAATATTGCTAATAATCTTCTCGATGGCAGTAGCGGAGCCGACCTACTCCAAGGTCAGGCAGGAAACGATACTTATAATGTCGATAATGCTGGAGATATTGTCACAGAATTAGCAGGTCAAGGAACAGATATAGTTCAATCTTCTATTAGCTATACGTTACCTACGGAAGTCGAAAACCTCACCTTAATAGGAACAGCAGCTATTAACGGAACAGGAAATAGTTTAAATAACATTATTACCGGAAATATTGCTAATAATCTTCTCGATGGCAGTAGCGGAGCCGACCAACTCCAAGGTCAGGCAGGAAACGATACTTATAATGTCGATAATGCTGGAGATATTGTCACAGAATTAGCAGGTCAAGGAACAGATATAGTTCAATCTTCTATTAGCTATACTTTACCTACAGAAGTAGAAAACCTCACCTTAACAGGAACAGCCACCATTGATGGTACAGGAAATAGTTTAAACAATATTATTACAGGAAATATTGCTAATAATATTCTCGCTGGGAAAGCCGGAAACGATACTTATAATATCGATAATCCTGGGGATATTGTCACAGAATTAGCAGGTGAAGGAATCGACTTAGTTCAATCTTCTATTAGCTATACTTTACCTACGGAAGTAGAAAATCTCACCTTAACCGGAACAGCAACCCTTAACGGTACAGGTAATAGTTTAGATAATAGTATTATCGGGAATATTGCTAATAATATTCTCGATGGAAGTAGCGGAGCCGACCTACTCCAAGGTCAGGCAGGAAACGATACTTATAATGTCGATAATCCTGGGGATATTGTCACAGAATTAGCAGGTGAAGGGACAGATGTAGTTCAATCTTCGATTACCTATACGTTACCTACAGAAGTAGAAAACCTCACCTTAACAGGAACAGCCACCATTGATGGTACAGGAAATAGTTTAGCTAATAGTATTATCGGAAATACCGCTAATAATCTTCTCGATGGTAGTAGCGGAGCCGACCTACTGCAAGGGCAGCTAGGAAACGATACATACATTGTTGATAATTCTGGGGATATTGTCACAGAATTAGCGGGAGAAGGAACGGATTTAGTTCAATCTTCTGTTACCTCTACTTTACCCGCCAATGTAGAAAATCTCACCTTGACAGGAACAGCAGCTATTAATGGTATAGGAAATAATTTACCTAATATTATTACAGGCAATATTGCTAATAATATTCTCGATGGGAAAGCAGGAAATGACACTTATGTTGTGGATACTTCTGATGATATTGTTATAGAATCAGCAGGAGAAGGAACGGATTTAGTTCAATCTTCTGTGACTTATACCTTACCTGATCATGTAGAAAACCTCACCTTAACAGGAACAGCAGAGCTTAATGGTACAGGAAATAGTTTAGCGAATAGTATTATCGGAAATAGTGCTAATAATATTCTCGATGGGAGTAGCGGAGTCGATCAACTCCAAGGCAAGGCAGGAAACGATACATACATTGTCGATAATTCTGATGATATTATTACAGAATCAGCTTCAGAAGGAACAGATTTAGTTCAATCTTCTGTGACTTATACCTTATCCGATAACGTGGAAAACCTGACCTTAACAGGAAGTGGTACAATTAACGGTACAGGAAATAGTTTAGCGAATAGTATTATCGGAAATACCGCTAATAATACTCTCGATGGCAGTAGCGGAGCCGACCAACTCCAAGGTCAGACAGGAAACGATACTTATGATGTTGATAATACTGGGGATATTGTAACAGAATTAGCGGGAGAAGGAATCGACTTAGTGCAATCTTCTGTTACCTATACTTTACCAGCCAACGTAGAAAACCTCACCTTAACAGGCACAGCCGCCATTGATGGTACAGGTAATAGTTTAAATAATATTATTATCGGAAATATTGCTAATAATATCCTCGATGGCGGTAGCGGAGCCGACCCACTCCAAGGGAAGACAGGAAACGATACATACATTGTCGATAATCCTGGGGATATTGTCACAGAATTAGCAGGTGAAGGAATCGACTTAGTGCAATCTTCGATTACCTATACCTTACCCGATCACGTCGAAAACCTCACCTTAACAGGAACAGCAGTGCTTAATGGTACGGGTAATAGTTTAGGGAATAGTATTATCGGAAATACTGCTAATAATATTCTCAATGGCAGTAGCGGAGCCGACTCATTGCAAGGGAAAGCCGGAAACGATACATATATTGTCGATAATTCTGATGATATTATTACCGAATTAGCGAGTGAAGGAACGGATTTAGTTAAATCTTCTACGACTTACACCTTATCGGATAACGTAGAAAACCTCACCTTAACAGGAACAGCAGCACTTAATGGTACAGGAAATAGTTTAGGGAATAGTATTATCGGAAATACCGCTAATAATATTCTCGATGGCAGTAGCGGAGCCGACCAACTCCAAGGTCTGACAGGAAACGATACTTATAATGTCGATAATACTGGAGATATTGTCACAGAATTAGCAGGTGAAGGCATCGACTTAGTGCAATCTTCTGTGACTTATACCTTACCCGCCAACATAGAAAACCTCACCTTAACAGGAACAGCCGCCATTGATGGTACAGGCAATAGTTTAAATAATATTATTATCGGAAATACTGCTAATAATATTCTCGATGGCGGTAGCGGAGCCGACCCACTGCAAGGGAAAGCAGGAAACGATACATACATTGTCGATAATGCTGGGGATATTGTCACAGAATTAGCAGGAGAAGGAACAGATTTAGTTCAATCTTCGATTACCTATACCTTACCCGATCACGTCGAAAACCTCACCTTAACAGGAACAGCAGTGCTTAATGGTACGGGTAATAGTTTAGGGAATAGTATTATCGGAAATACTGCTAATAATATTCTCAATGGCAGTAGCGGAGCCGACTCATTGCAAGGGAAAGCCGGAAACGATACATATATTGTCGATAATTCTGATGATATTATTACAGAATTAGCGAGTGAAGGAACGGATTTAGTTCAATCTTCTACGACTTACACCTTATCGGATAACGTAGAAAACCTCACCTTAACAGGAACAGCAGCACTTAGGAATGAAAAATAAATAACTTGCACAACTAAACCCTGGAAACCTTGATCCACTGTAAACTATTTCTCAATTAGTCACCTTATTGGTTTTTCATTCCTTAATGGTACAGGAAATAGTTTAGCCAATAGTATTATCGGAAATCCTGCTAATAATATTCTCGATGGCAGTAGCGGAGCCGACCTACTCCAAGGTCAGACGGGAGACGATACTTATAATGTCGATAATACTGGAGATATTGTCACAGAATTAGCGGGAGAAGGAAACGACTTAGTACAATCTTCGATTACCTATACCTTACCTGATAACGTAGAAAACCTTACCTTAACAGGAACAGCAGCCATTAATGGGATAGGAAATAGTTTAGCCAATAGTATTATCGGAAATAGCGGTAATAATATTCTCGATGGCGGTAGCGGAGCCGACCCACTCCAAGGCAAGACAGGAAACGATACATACATTATCGATAATCCTGATGATATTGTAACAGAATTAGCAGGAGAAGGAACAGATTTAGTACAATCTTCAATTACCTATACCTTACCCGATCATGTAGAAAACCTCACCTTAACAGGAACAGCAGCCCTGAATGGTACAGGTAATAGTTTAAATAATATTATTACCGGAAATACTGCTAATAATCTCCTTTATGGGGATACAGGAAATGACACATACATTGTCGATAATCCTGGGGATATTGTAACAGAATTAGTGGCAGAAGGCACGGATTTAGTAAAATCTTCTGTTACCTATACCTTACCCGATAACGTAGAAAACCTCACCTTAACAGGAACAGCAGCCCTGAATGGTACAGGTAATAGTTTAAATAATAGTATTATCGGAAATAGTGCTAATAATATTCTCAATGGAAATACCGGAGCCGACGCACTGCAAGGGAAAGCAGGAAACGATATATACATTGTCGATAATATTGGAGATATTGTCACAGAATCAACGGGAGAAGGAACAGATTTAGTTCAATCTTCTGTTACCTATACTTTACCTACGGAAGTAGAAAACCTCACCTTAACAGGAACAGCAGCGCTTAATGGAATAGGAAATAGTTTAAATAATAGTATTATCGGAAATAGTGCCAATAATATTCTCGATGGAAGTAGCGGCGCAGATCCCCTCCAAGGAAAGGCTGGAAACGATACTTATATTGTCGATAATATTGGGGATATTGTCACAGAATCAGCTTCCGAAGGAACGGATTTAGTTAAATCTTCTGTGACTTATACTTTACCCACCAACGTAGAGAATCTCACCTTAACAGGAACAGCAACCATTAATGGCATAGGAAATGGTTTAAATAATATTATTACCGGAAATATTGCTAATAATATTCTCGATGGGAAAGCCGGAAACGATACTTATATTGTCGATAACCCTGGGGATACTGTTACAGAATTAGCTTCAGAAGGAACAGATTTAGTTCAATCTTCTGTGACTTATACCTTACCTGCGGAAGTAGAAAACCTCACCTTAACAGGAACAGCAGCCCTTAACGGTACAGGGAATAGTTTAAATAATATTATTATCGGAAATACTGCTAATAATATTCTCAATGGAAATACCGGAGCCGACCCACTGCAAGGAAAGGCAGGAAATGATACTTATATTGTCGATAATATTGGGGATACTGTCACAGAATTAGCTTCAGAAGGCACTGATATTGTTCAATCTTCTGTTACCTATACTTTACCCGCCAACGTAGAAAACCTCACCTTAACAGGCACAGCAGCCATTAACGGAACAGGAAATAGTTTAGCGAATAGTATTATCGGAAATACCGCTAATAATATTCTCAATGGAAATACCGGAGCCGACCCACTGCAAGGGAAAGCAGGAAACGATACATACATTGTCGATAATATTGGAGATATTGTAACAGAATTAACAGGAGAAGGAACAGATTTAGTTCAATCTTCGATTACCTATACTTTACCCGCCAATGTAGAAAACCTCACCTTAACAGGAAGTGCTGCAATTAATGGAACAGGGAATAGTTTAGCGAATAGTATTATCGGAAATACCGCTAATAATATTCTCAATGGAAATACCGGAGCCGACTCATTTCAAGGGAAAGCAGGAAACGATACATACATTGTCGATAATACTGGGGATATTGTAACAGAATTAGCAGGTGAAGGAACAGATTTAGTTCAATCTTCTGTGACTTATACCTTACCTGACAACGTGGAAAACCTCACCTTAACAGGAAGTGCTGCGAACGGTACAGGGAATAGTTTAGTGAATAACATTATAGGCAATAGTATTAATAATATTCTCAATGGCAGTAGTGGAGCCGACCTACTGGAAGGGAAAGCCGGAAACGATACATATATTGTCGATAATACTGGGGATACTGTGACAGAATTAGCAGGTGAAGGAGACGACTTAGTTCAATCTTCTGTTAGCTATACTTTACCGACAAATGTAGAAAACTTAACCTTAACAGGAAGTGCTGCGATTAACGGTACAGGCAATAATTTAGCTAATATTATTACAGGAAATAGTGTTAATAATATTCTCGATGGGAATGCAGGAAATGATACATACATTGTCGATAATCCTGGGGATATTGTAACAGAATTAGCAGGTGAAGGAACGGATTTAGTTCAATCTGCAATTACTTATACTTTACCCGATAACGTAGAAAACCTCACCTTAACAGGAACAGCAGCCATTAACGGTACAGGGAATAGTTTAGTGAATAGTATTATCGGAAATACCGCTAATAATATTCTCAATGGCAGTAGCGGAGCCGACCCACTCCAAGGAAAGGCAGGAAATGATACATACATTGTTGATAATATTGGAGATATTGTAACAGAATTAGCGGGTGAAGGAATCGACTTAGTTCAATCTTCCATTACCTATACTTTACCTGCTAATGTGGAGAATCTCACCTTAACAGGGACAGCAGCCATTAATGGCACAGGAAATAATTTAGATAATATTATTACAGGTAATATAGCAATCCTAAATAGGTTGTGGCAAAATCCCGTACATAAAAAGCTTGGGAAAATCAAAAATTTGCCCCTGAGCAAAAAACTCAAATAGCCACTTAACTACTTTAAAAGATGGGCATAAATGATAGAATTTTCTCACGAAATTTTTGGTTTGTAACCAAATATCTTCAACCGGATTTTGCTCCGGCGCATTAGGAGCAAAATTTACACAAGTAATCCGCCATTCTTCTTCCGATAAATTTTGATTAACTTGAGTTAAGTAATCTCGAAAGTTTTGAGAACAATGATAAGTGGCATTGTCCCAGACTATAGCCAACCTTTTCCCCGGATTTTGCTGTTGTAAATACTGGAGAAAGTCTACGGTATTTTCTGTATTGCCCGCCGCATAACCTTTGATAATAAATTCTTTCGTTTGGTAATCTAAAGCTCCATAATAAGTTTGCCTTTCTTTTTGATTTTTGATGGGAATTTCTATTCTTCGATCCGTCCTTCCCCAAACATACCCTAAAATATCTCCCCAAAGAAGATGACATTCATCAATCATAAACACTGTCAGCTTTCCCGCCCCTATTTCCTCTTTCCAACTCGCTAACTTTTTTTCAATTTCTTCCTTTTTCTCTTGGACTAACTGCTCATTTTTAGCCGGATTCTTTTTTTGGCTTTTTTTCCAACTGATGCGAGCCTCTTCCAGCAAGCTATAATAACTTTGATGGGATTGAAACACGACTCCATACTCCCTTTCTAACAAAACTTGTAAATCAGACAATCTTAACCAATCTCTTTCCCTTAATTCTTCAATAATTTTCTGTTTGTCTTCAGGGCTTAGATAACCTTTCCTTCCTTTATATTGAAGTTTTAAACTGTCTACTCCTTCCACAAGCACCCGATTTTTCCATTGGCTAATAAATCCTTGAGAAACTTGTAATAAGTCTTGAATTTCCCGGTAGGCTTTACCTTGTAATTTGAGTTTGACAGCGATCGCTCTTTTAATTTCTCTAGGATCTTTTGTCTGATTGATAAAATCGTCTATTTCGTCGATTATATTCATTTTCCGTTGCCAGCTTTGGGGGATTATTGCTAACCTTACATTTATTATAACTCATTTGGAAGTGCTATAGTGTTAATAACATTCTCAATGGCCAGGCAGGAAATGATACATACATTATTAATAATACTGGGGATACTGTAACAGAATTAGCAAATGAAGGAACGGATATTGTTCAATCTTCTGCTACTTATATTTTACCTGCCAATGTAGAAAATCTCACCTTAACTGGAACAGCAACAATTAATGGCACAGGAAATACTTTACCCAATACGATTATCGGCAATAGTGCTAATAATATTCTCAAAGGAAGTAGCGGAGCCGACCAACTGCAAGGGAAAGCCGGAAACGATACTTATATTATCGATAACGCAGGGGATATTGTGACAGAATTAGCAGGTGAAGGCACGGATATCGTTCAATCTTTAGTCAATTATACTTTACCCGCACAAGTCGAAACCCTAATTTTAGTTGAAACAGCTACAAATGGAACAGGAAATACTTTAGGAAATACAATTACAGGAAATGCGATTAGTAATACCCTTCAGGGTCAGGAGGGAAATGATACTCTTAATGGTGGGGGTGGAAATGATACTCTGACAGGAGGTACGGGTGCTGATCAATTTGTTTATGATACTAATATTGCTTTTTCAAGTTCTGGGGTGGGTATTGATACAATTACGGATTTTAATATCTCCCAAACTGATCAAATTGTTTTAGATAAAAACACCTTTAACACAATTATTTCTAATGCAGGAACCGGATTTTCTGTTAGTAGTGAATTTGCCACAGTTACTAGCGATACTGTAGCAGCGACCAGTGCTGCTGATCTTGTTTATAACACGACAACCGGAGGATTATTTTACAATCAAAATGGCACAGCGTCAGGTTGGGGTACTGGAGGTCAATTCCTAACATTAACTAATAAACCTGCTTTAACGGCAAATCAATTTTTCATTCAGGACTAAATTCCTTTAGGGTGCTTTTGTTACTATTGGAACGTAATTGTACCTTGTTGAACTTTTGTTAAATAGGTGATTATCCCTGTTGGATAAAAATGTTTTTTGGGTATAATTATAAAACCTGTGATCAATCAAATTGAATGAGCATAATCCTAAATTGTTATCTTTTCCAGCACGGATCACAAGCAATATCAATTTTCTAATATTACTGATAAATTGCGATCACAAACGGGGAGTCAGGACAAATGGCTGAGAATAATAGTTATATTTGGGCGAAGAATTTAGGGGGAATTAACTCGGATATTAGCCGTGATATCAGCGTAGACAGTGCCGGAAACGTCTACACCACTGGATTTTTTGATGGGACGGCAGACTTTGACCCCGGAATAGGCACATTCAACCTCAGCACTAATGGGTTAGATGACATCTTTATTTCCAAGCTCAATAGCCAGGGAAACCTACTTTGGGCAAAGAATTTAGGGGGGACTAATAACGACAATGCCTATGGCATCAGCGTAGATAGTGCAGGGAATGTCTATACCACAGGCGGTTTTCAAGGGACGGCAGATTTCGACCCTGGTGCAGGTACAGCCAACCTCACCAGCAATGGACTTGAGGTCTTCCTATCCAAGTTAGATAGTAATGGTAACTTCCTTTGGGCGAAGAATTTTCCCCAAATCACCCCTGGACTGACTAGCATTGCCTATGACATTAGCGTAGATAGTGCTGGAAATATCTATACCACTGGATATTTTGATGGGACAGTAGACTTTGACCCCGGTGCGGGCACATTTAACCTCACGTCTAATAATACTGATATCTTCATATCTAAGTTAGATAGTAATGGCAATTTTCTATGGGCGAAAAATTTCGGGGGAAGTGGAATTGACTGGGCTTTCGGTATCAGTGTAGACAGTACCGGGAACGTTTACACCACTGGATATTTTAATGGGACAGCAGACTTTGACCCAGGTGCAGGTGTAGCCAACCTTAACAATAATGGTCTTGAGGATATTTTCGTATCCAAGTTAGATAGCAATGGTAACTATATCTGGGCGAAAAATTTCGGGGGAAGTGCTTCTGATACTGGTAGTGACATCAGCGTAGATAGTGCCGGGAACGTCTACACCACCGGAGGTTTTAATGGGACAGTAGACTTTGACCCAGATGTAGCCCTCGTTAACAACCTGACCAGTAATGGTGCTGACGATATCTTCGTCTCCAAGTTAGATAGTAATGGCAACTATGTTTGGGCAAAAAATTTAGGAGGACTCAACAGTGATACTGGCTTTGGTATCAGCCTCGATAGTACAGGAAATGTTTATACGACTGGAAGTATTCAGGGAACAGCAGATTTTGACCCTGGTGCTGGCACAGCTAATTTACCGACCAATGGTCTTGACGATACCTTTATATCCAAGTTAGATAACAATGGCAACTATATTTGGGCTCAAAGTTTTGGTGGTGTAGGTCAAGATGTCGCGACAGGGATAACTCTTGATGAATCCTATAATATTTATACCACAGGCTATTTTAGTGGAACAGTAGATTTTGATCCCAATGCAGGCACAGCCAACCTGACCAGTGCGGGGGCTGACGATGGTTTTATTTCTAAGTTGGGTATTATTCCTTTTGAACCTATAAATGCTGGACTAACAGGGGTTACGGGTAGTGATGGAGTTTGGGGAGATTATGACAATGATGGTGATTTAGATGTGTTAATTTCAGGGGTTAATTCTCCAACTAATCTCTATCAGAATAATGCAGGTACTTTTAGCATAGCAACAACCCTTCCTGAAGCCTCCAGTGGTGCGCTTGCTTGGGGAGATTATGACAATGATGGCGACCTTGATATTGCGTTCACAGGATATAATGAATTCTCAGTTGGGACTGCCCAAATCTATCGAAATGATGGAGGAATTTTTAACAATATTGGGGCTGGATTCCTTAATTTTTACGCGAGTGATTTAGCTTGGGGAGATTACGATAATGATGGGGATCTCGATCTTTTAATTAATGGAAGTGATTATAGTAACAATATTCCCACCACTAAAATTTATCGCAATGAAGGTGCTGATACCTTTGTTGATAGTGGAACAACCATTATTGGCTTAGAATATGGTTCCGTTGCTTGGGGAGATTATGATAATGATCAGGATTTAGATGTTGTAATCACAGGCCAAAGTTTAACCGATACTTTGACAAAGATTTATCGCAATGATGGTGGAAGCTTTACTGATATTAATGCAGTCTTAACAGGTGTTAATCATAGTGATGCAGCTTGGGGAGATTATGATAATGATGGTGACTTAGATCTGGGTTTGACGGGAATTGATAGTCTTTCCAATCAAGTCACACAAATCTATAATAATACTGGGGGAGTTTTCTCTCCAGTCGCTGCTTTAGTCGGTGTTACCGATAGTTCTATTGCTTGGGGAGATTATGATAATGATGGGGATCTGGATCTGGTTGTAACAGGTTCTAATAGTGCTATTGTTTATCGCAATGAAGGTGCTAATACTTTTGTTGATATTAGTACACAATTACCCACAATCCTTGAAGGTTCAGCGACTTGGGGAGATTATAATAATGATAACACACTCAATCTTTTATTAACAGGGAGTGGATTATCTGAGATTTACAAAAATAATTCTCTTCTGACGAATACTATTCCCACCTCTCCCACAAACTTAAATAACGTGAGTTCGACGGAGTTCGATCGCTACACCGTCCGGCTGACGCTCACAGCGAAGCCCCAAGCTGTAAGTGCTAAGGCTTGATCGAAATTTGCTTGTCAGTTTTAATGTTTATTTAAGGCGCGGGAAATTTAAATTTATTCAAAATGATAAACGGGTTGTTCAATGTCATACAATGATGGCTTTTCTGGTTGATAAGTATAAGCTATCATTCCGGCTACTAAATTCACCATAAAATTAGCTACACTTCGATGTCTTGTATGTTCAATTTGGCATAAGTTTTTCAGTTGATCGTTCACTGATTCTATTATACCTCTTTTTCTTAATTTCATTTTATCTGACCACAACATTAATTTATTTTTCATGTTTTTCTTCAGCCTAGTTATCAGTTGTAAACCTTTTTCATGTAATTGCCTAAATAATTTTTCCGAAATATATCCCTTGTCTCCAAAAATTTTCCCCACAATTCCTTCTGTTAATTCTGGGACTACTTTTCGGTCATCAACATTGGCAGGTGTGACTTGAAAATTTAAAATTTCCCCATAGTCGTTGATGATTAAATGTAACTTAAATCCAAAATAAAAGCCCATTGAACTTTTCCCCCATTCCGCTAGTCCAGCAAAGACTTTATGGCTATTTGCTCGATTTTTATGACAGACTTTTAAGGCGGTTGAATCGATAAAACTTGTTCCAGTTACCTCGCCTTTACAACAATACTCAAAGTAACAACATAGTGCTAATAAAGCATAAGACATTAACTCAACAAAACGATTATAACTGACTAAGTTAGGCATAGCTTTCGACCAATATGCCATTACTTGTAATCGGTAAAAGTCTTTAAATGTTCGGTAACGTGAACCATGAAATCCGATCAATATTGTCATTATTTCACTTAAAGTCAAGCGGGTTTTGGGTCGGCTTTGACCCACCACTTCTGGTAACAACATTTGTGCCAATAAGGGTTCAAATACTTGACAAAAGTCATCCACGTCACAAAAAACTTCTGTCATGTCTAAGTGTGATGCTCTGTGATCCATAAAAGCCTCCCTAATTGTCTAATATTTGCTGGTTACATCTCTATTTTCCCACGCTTACTGATTAGATCATCTGCCAAATAGCCGTCTGTTTTATCGCGATCGCCTGCCAAATAGCCGTCTGCTTTATCGCGATCGCCTGTCCAATAGTCGTCTGTTTTATCGCGATCGCCTGTCCAATAGTCGTCTGTTTTATCGCGATCGCCTGTCCAATAGTCGTCTGTTTTATCGCGATCGCCTGTCCAATAGTCGTCTGTTTTGTCGCGATCGCACTCCATCGAACTCACGTTAAATACAATTGTCACTTCCCAGACCCTCAACTTAAATTGGAACCCCGCAACTGATAATCAAACTCCTACAGCAGGTTTAACTTATAATTTACGAGTGGGAACAACACCCGGAGGGTCTGAAATTGTTTCTCCTCAATCTTCTTTACCTCAAATTGGGAATGTTAATCATAATACAAACTGGACATTAAATTTACCCTACGGAACCTATTATTGGAGTGTACAAGCGGTTGATACCGCCTTTGGACGTTCTAGTTTTGCACCAGAAGCCACATTAATTGTACCTCCACCAACCTATGATTTTGGGAATATTACTTACACCACACCAGAAGGAAATATTACAGCGACTCCTAATGTTGTAGAAATTGTTAGAACGGGTGATACTACGGTAGCAGAAGATGTGACAGTTACTGCGATTTCAGGAACAGCAACCGCAGGGAATGATTATACAACAGCACTATTTACAGTTAGTTTTGTAGCCAATGAACCCAGTGCGTTTGTTCCCATTGAAATTTTAGGGGATTTGGGAGTTGAACCCGATGAAACCCTGGATTTACAGATAACCGGATTTAGTGGTTCAGGAGTAGTTGGAACCCAAGGAACTACGACATTAACCTTAACAAATGATGATACCTCCTATCAGTTTAGTGCAGCCAGTTACACCACACCGGAAGGAAATACTACGACGACTCCTAACCTTGTAGAAATTGTTAGAACTGGTGATACTACGGTAGCAGAAGATGTGACAGTCACTGCGATTTCAGGAACAGCAACCGCAGGAAGTGATTATAAAGCTGGGCCGTTTTTAGTGAGTTTTATTCCCAGTCAAACTAATGCGTTTGTTTCCCTTGAAATTTTAGGAGATTTAATTGATGAATCAGATGAAAATATTGATTTACAAATTACTGGATTCAGTGGAGATGGCGTATTAGGAACCCTAACTAATGCAACCCTTTCTTTAACCGATGATGATACAACTGGTGTTAGTATTACTCAAACGGGAAGTAGTACGGATATTGCAGAAGGTGGATTATCCGATACTTATAATATTGTCTTAAATTCTGTTCCCACTGCGCCTGTTACCATTACTGCGACTCCTTCAAATCCCGAAGTTGATTTAGGTTTAGGCGCAGGAGTTCCTCTTAACTTAAGCTTTGCTGCTGATACTACTGCATTAACCCCTCAAACTGTTAATATAACAGCCACTAATGATAATATTGCTGAAGGAAATCATAGTAGTATTATCACCCATTCTCTTTCTAGTTCTGATCCCAACTATAATGCTCCGAATACTCCCTTTACTGTTGATGGAATAGCAGGAAATACGGTTACAGCTAATATTACAGATAACGATAGTATTGGGATTAACCTGACAACCACAGACACCCTAACATCAGAAGCCGGAGACACCGGAAATTTCAGCATCGCCTTAACCTCCCAACCCACATCAGACGTTCTGATTACTCTCAATAGTAGTAACCCCAACGAAGCCAGTTTATCAACCCCTAGCGTGACCTTTACCGCCCAAAATTGGAGTAGTCCTCAACTCGTTACCATCACCGGAGTCGATGATAATATTCGAGATGGAGATATTAGCTATTCTATTATTAGCAGTATTGACCCCAGTAGTGATAGCAAATATACAACTTTACCTCCCGATACCTTAGATTTCATTAACCAAGATAACGATAGTATTGGGATTAACCTTACCACCTCTGATACCTTAACATCAGAAGCCGGAGACACCGGAAATTTCAGCATCGTCTTAAATTCCCAACCCACATCAGACGTTCTGATTACTCTCAGCAACAGTAACCCCCAAGAAGGAAGTTTATTAACCCCCAGCGTGACCTTTAATTCCCAAAATTGGAGTACCCCTCAAGTTGTTACAGTTACCGGAGTCGATGATAATATTCAAGATGGAGATATTGGCTATTCTATTATTAGCAGTGTTGACCCCAGTAGTGATAGCAAATATACAACTTTACCTCCCGATACCTTAGATTTCATTAACCAAGATAACGATAGTATTGGGATTAATCTCACCACATCAGATACCCTAACATCAGAAGCCGGAGACACCGGAAATTTCAGCATCGTCTTAAATTCCCAACCCACATCAGACGTTCTGATTACTCTCAGCAACAGTAACCCCCAAGAAGGAAGTTTATTAACCCCCAGCGTGACCTTTAATTCCCAAAATTGGAGTACCCCTCAAGTTGTTACAGTTACCGGAGTCGATGATAATATTCAAGATGGAGATATTGGCTATTCTATTATTAGCAGTGTTGACCCCAGTAGTGATAGCAAATATACAACTTTACCTCCCGATACCTTAGATTTCATTAACCAAGATAACGATAGTATTGGGATTAACCTTACCACCTCTGATACCTTAACATCAGAAGCCGGAGACACCGGAAATTTCAATTTAGTTTTAACCTCCCAACCCACATCAGACGTTCTGATTACTCTCAATAGACATCTCCGAAAATCTCCAAATGCCCTCTATCGCTACTTTTGGAATCTCTAGCACTCCTGTGCCGGCTTCTCCAAAAGTAACGGATTCATAGGCTTTTTCAGTCACATTAATAATAACTAATGAATTTTATCTCTGATATGCAATCATTTCTCAAAAGAATTCTGGGCAATTCTTAGATGGTAATACAATCGCTCCTATTCGCCATCTTATTAATCCACATACTGTCAAGATTATTGCTTCATAATTTTGCCTCTTTAACCGAAATCTTTCTGAAGCAACTCGATAAATTTTTATCAGTCTTATTAAATGTTCGACTACAATCCTTTGTTTAGCTTTTAATCGATTTTCTTCTTGCTTTTCAGCCGATATCTCTTGATTCCTCGGTTTCTTATGTGGTGTATTAATTGCTGTTTCTCCTACATAAGCTTTATCCCCTCTGTATTTTTGATTATTCCCCAATTCCTGGCTTCTTTCTCTCCACAATTTCAGATCACTTGTTGCTCCGGTATAACCCACAGCTACATCCACTATTTCTTTTCCATTTGGCATGACAATGACTTGATTTTTAAAGGTATGTGTCTTTTTCTTTCCTGAGTAATATTTTTTCTGCTCTTCATTGTCTGTTGGTCTTTCCCTGGGCTGTTCATAGCTATCTACTACTAACTCAAATTCCACCAGAATTTTTTCTACCCACTCCCAATCACTCTCGTTTTTTTTTACTTGCTCTAGCAAACTCGCTGGTAGTAATTCTCTCAAGATTTTTATCCAGTTATGGAAAATATCATTCGCTGTTGATTCACTGACTTCAAACTGTAACCCTAACATTTGAAATGTGGGCATTTGATGCAGATAAATTAGAGTCAGTAAGATTTGTTCCTCCACAGATAATTTCTGCCGACGACCCCCACCTGCTTTAATCAACCTGATTTTAGTTTTTTCTTTTTCCTGTCGTTTTTCTTCTTCTAATAACTCCGCAGCTTGAATGAGTTCTATCATCTGTTCATATTCCATCCCTAATAGCCTTTTTGCTTGCTGGGGATTCTTGTCCAGATAGTCTCTTAATTTACTCATCTCTAATCCGGGGTAAAATTTAATTTTATCATCTTTTTACCCCTCCTTTTTTCTATTTTGGAGATGTCTAATAGTAGTAACCCCAACGAAGCCAGTTTATCAACCCCTAGCGTGACCTTTACCGCCCAAAATTGGAGTAGTCCTCAACTCGTTACCATCACCGGAGTCGATGATAATATTCGAGATGGAGATATTGGCTATTCTATTATTAGCAGTGTTGACCCCAGTAGTGATAGCAAATATACAACTTTACCTCCCGATACCTTAGATTTCATTAACCAAGATAACGATAGTATTGGGATTAACCTTACCACATCAGATACCCTAACATCAGAAGCCGGAGACACCGGAAATTTCAGCATCGTCTTAAATTCCCAACCCACATCAGACGTTCTGATTACTCTCAGCAACAGTAACCCCCAAGAAGCCAGTTTATCAACCCCTAGCGTGACCTTTAATTCCCAAAATTGGAGTACCCCTCAAGTTGTTACAGTTACCGGAGTTGATGATAATATTCAAGATGGAGATATTAACTATTCTATTATTAGCAGTATTGACCCCAGTAGCGATCGCCAATATATTAATTTACCCCCCGACACCCTCAATTTCATTAACCAAGATAACGATAGTATTGGGATTAATATTAATCCGATTAGTGGTTTAACTACAACAGAAGCAGGAGGGATAGCTACCTTTGATGTGGTGTTGAATTCTCAACCTACTGCGGATGTGATTCTAAATTTAAATAGTAGTAACCCCAAGGAAGGAACCCTATCAACTTCTTTATTAACCTTTAATTCGAGTAACTGGAATCTTCCTCAAACTGTTACCCTAACCGGGATAGATGACTTAGGAGTTGATGGGGATATTATTTATCAGATTATTACCGCAGCTATCCAGAGTAATGATATTAATTATAATAATCTCAATCCCGATGATATTACTGTTACAAATCTCGATAATGATACCCCCTTAACCTATAATTTTAGTGCAGCTAGTTATACTGTCCCGGAAGGGAATAGTTCTACTATTTCTGAAGTAATTAAAATTAACCGTAGCGGGAATATTAATCAAGCAGAAACCGTTACCCTCAGCATTACAGGGGGAACTGCTACCCCAGAAAATGATTATTTAATTGAAAGTTTAACCGTTAACTTTGCTGCGGGTCAAACCCAAGCATTTTTACCCGTCGAAATCTTAGGCGATACCACCCCCGAACCCGATGAAACCATTAATTTGCAACTCTCTAGTTTTAGTGCTGGCGGTATAACCGGAACCCAACCCACCACAACCTTAACGCTGCAAAATGATGATAATTCTCCGGAAACAATTGAGTTTTCTCAAGGGAATTATCAAGTGAATGAAGATAGCACAATTATTAATAATCAAATTACCTTAAATCGTACCGGAAACCTCTCTCAAGCATCCTCCCTAGAAGTACAACTTAACACGGGAACTGCTGTCGCTGGAGAAGACTTTATTGCTACACCCATTTCCGTTAATTTTGTGGCGAATGAATCCTCAAAAACAATTCTAATTCCGATTACCGATGATAACCTCATTGAAGACTCAGAAAACCTAACCTTAACTTTAAATAACCCTAGTGAGGGAACCCTTCTTGGAAGCCAAACCACCGCCACTTTAGAAATTATTGATAACGACCAACAAGCGCAACCCACGATTCTTATTAACCCTACCCAAATTTCAGCAACTGAAGGCGGAGTCACCGGAAATTATACCCTTGTTCTCAATAGTATTCCCACAGAACCTGTTACCCTAAAATTTAATACCGATAATCAAATTAATCCACTCGAACCTATAACGTTTAATAAAACTAACTGGAATATCCCCCAAACCATTACCATAACCGCAACAGATGATAACTTACTAGAAGGGAATCACCTCAGTTTAATTCGTCATAGTATTGAAACGACAGATGAACAATATTCTAATGTATCCGTTCCCGATGTCAATGTTAATATTACCGATAATGATTCCGCCGGAATTTCTATTTCTCCCTTAGTGATTACCGCTACAGAAGGCGGTGTACCAGGAACTTTTCAAGTAGTATTAACAACACAACCCACCTCACCTGTTACCCTAAAATTTAACTCAGGAGAGCAACTGCAACCTTTATCAGAAATTACTTTTAATTCTAATAACTGGAATCAACCCCAAATCGTTACCGTCCAAGCCAGCGATGATAACTTAATTGAAAATCTGCATCAAGCAACCATTACTTCTACCGTTACCAGTTCCGATACTAGCTATAACGAGTTAGAAACCAATCCAATTACAGTTGAAATCACTGATAATGATACGGCTGGAGTCTCAATTAATCCCAATAATTTAGACCTTATAGAAGGTGAGAAAAACCAAACCTATAATATTGTATTAACAACACAACCCACCTCAACTGTCACCCTAAAATTTAACTCAGGAGAGCAACTTCAACCTTTATCAGAAATCACCTTTAATCCTGAAAATTGGAATCAACCCCAAACGATTACAGTAGAAGCCATTGATGATCAAGAATTTAAGGGAAATCGTATCGCTACAGTTACACACACAGCAACCAGTTCAGATCTCAACTATAATGGGTTAAATATTAGTAATATTAACGTTAAAATCACCGATAATGATTCACTTCCTGCGATAAAAATAAGTCCCAAAACACTCGTCGTAACAGAAGAAGGAAATAACAGTACCTACCAAATTAGTTTAACCGCAGAACCTATCGCACCAGTTACGATTAATATTGAAACCCAAGACCAACTCCAACCGATTTCATCCATTACTTTTGATAGTAATAATTGGACAATTCCCCAAACCATTGAAGTCGCCGCCGTTGATGATGAGATTACGGAATCTGAGTTGATTACCACAATTCGTCATCGCATCACCACGACCGATCCAGAGTATGCTAAGGTAGCACCTACTGAAGTCTCCACCATTGTTAAGGATAATGACTCCGCCTCTGTCCAAATTACCCAAACCGATAAGAGTACCGATGTCAGCGAAGACGGACTTACAGATACCTATACCCTCGTTCTCAATAGTGAACCGACGGCTAATGTCACCGTTACCATTACCCCCGATAGCCAAACCAACTTAGGTAACGGAGAAGATAACCCAATCAAACTCACTTTCACTTCACAAAACTGGAATTTACCCCAAAAGGTGACGGTCAGTGCGGTGAATGATGAAGACATAGAAGATAAAATTCATACGAGTACCCTAGTTCATACAGTTAATAGTTCCGATAACAATTATCAAAACGCAGTTCCGATTATTATTAATGGTGTTAATAGTCAATTTCTCACCGTTAATATTACTGAAAATGATAATCC